>NZ_KB891811.1 GCF_000373565.1 Streptomyces sp. HmicA12
CTAGTAGGACTCCGTTAGATCTGTCTTGCTCTCGGAGGTCGGCTCGGTAGGGGCTGGTGGCAGGTGGTGCAGATACCGGTCCAACACCTCAGCGTGTTCTGAAGGGCGTCGAGGACTTGGTAGAGGGTGAGTCCGGTGCGGGGACTTTTGGGGACAGGCGCTGTTCGGTGAGGAAGGCTTGGGCGGCGGTCACCAGGGTGACGTGGTGATGCCAGCCGGGCCAGGACCGGCCTTCGAAGTGGTCAAGTCCCAGGCCGTGTTTGAGTTCGCGGTAGTCGTGCTCGATGCGCCAGCGGACTTTGGCCAGAGTGACCAGGTCGGCGACCGGAGTGTCGGCCGGCAGGTTGGACAGCCAGTACTCGGTGGGTGTCTCCGCGTCTGCGGGCCATTCGACCAGCAGCCAGCAGTCCGGCAGAATCCCGTCCCACCAGCCCTGCTCGGCCGAGGCGGTGGATTTGAGCGGGCGCTCGACGGCTGTGCCGGCCGGCCGGACCCGCACGGCGGCGAAGCGGGAACGCAACTCGCCTCGTGAGCCCTGGCGCCAGGTGAGCGGGGTGAAGGCCAGGCGCCCAAGCCCGGCGGCGAGGGTTCCCACGGAGGGTGCCCGGTGGCGGTAGCGGGGCTGCGGCCAACAGCCGACCATCCCCTTGCGGGCCGGGGCCTCGGGCTCAGCGTCGAACGGATGGGCCGTCACATCGGCGCGGATGGCCAGTACGTAGGCGAGGTGGCGGTTGTGCAGGGCGGCCCTCAGGTGGGCGTTGGTGCCGTAAGCGGCGTCGGCCACCACCGCCGGCGGCGACATGCCCCACTCGGCGAGGGTATCGAGCATCTCCAGGGCCAGCCGCCACTTCTCCCGGTGCGTGACGTCCGGCGGAATGAGGGTTCTGGCCCGGCGGTCGTCGTCCGAGTCCCATTCGGCGGGCAGGAACAGTCGCCATTGCAGCGGGCACGAGGCGGTGTCACTCGCCGCGTGGACACTGACAGCGACCTGGCAGTTGGCGCGTTTGCCCAGGGCCCCGCAGTACTGCGGGGCCACGGCCACCGACATCCGGCCGTCCTTGGGCACCGACACATCGTCGATCACCCAGGCCACCGGATTGACCAGCGGCAGCAGACGTTCATTGATCCGCCGCTGCACCGGCACCGGATCCCAGGTCGACTGGTTCACGAACTGCTGCAGGTTCTGCTCGTTACCGTCCGGCAGCCGCGAGGCCATCGCCTGGATCGACTTGCGGCGCCCGTCCAGCATCAGACCCCGCAGATAGCAGTCGCCCTTGGCCCGCTGGTCCTTGCGCGACACCGACGCAAACACATCCGCCACGAACAGCGCCAACGTCGCCCGGACACGCTTCACTTCATGTGCGTCCACCCATCCAACATGCTCCTGATCAGGACCATTCGGAAGACCTAACGGAGTCCTACTAGTGCCGTGACCGGAAAAGTTCGCCGAGAAGCTCGCGGCACTAGGGTGCCGCTGTGAGGTTGCGCGGAGTGTTCATCGCATTTTTCCTGGTCCCGCTGGCGTGGGGGGTGATCACCCTGTTGAGGGCCGGAGCGGCCCACGGCGTCCCGGACTGCCCGGGGCTCCAGCTGGGCGAGGACGGTGAGGACCACCCCGGCCCCATGCGGCACGGCTATACCTGCGCGCTCGACTACAACGTCCACGGCGGCGATTCGACCGGCACGGCCACGTACAACCAGCTCAAGTACGCCCAGGAGGTGAAGCGCGGCGACCTCCTGGGCCAGGGCCTGCTGTACACGCTGTACGGAACGGCGGGCACGGCCGTCACCGTGATCGCCACCCGGAAGCGCGCCGACGGACGCTAGAGATCATTAATGGTGGGGGTTCGCGGCCTGGTGACGTGTAGCGGGTTCTTCGCTATGCCGGAGGTATGAGGTATCCCGACGGCGGTGGGCTGACGGCTGAGGAGCGGACCCGCCGTGAACAAGTACGTTTTGCTGCAGCGGAGTTGATCGAGGCTGGAGTCGGCGACCAGGAGGTGGCCCGGCGTTTCAGGGTGACCCGGATGTCGGTGAATCGCTGGCGCCGGGCCCTGACCGCGGGCGGCCGGCAGGCTCTGGCCTCCAAGGGGGCGGGCGGCGCTCGCTGCAAACTCAACCCGGCACAACTGCGGGTACTGGAGGCTGAGTTGGATGCCGGTCCGGCCGTTCATGGCTGGGACGAGGATCAGTGCTGGACGCTGGCGCGGATCGCGGAGGTGATCCGGCGCCGGTTCGGGGTGCACTACACGCTGCCCGGCGTGGATCTGCTGCTGCACCGGATCGGCTGGAGCGTGCAGGTGCCCACCCGCCGGGCGGCCGAGCGGGACGAGGCGAAGATCGCTCAGTGGAAGGACGAGCAGTGGCCCGTCGTAAAAGGACGGCGGCAGACCTGGGCGCCTGGGTCTGCTTCGAGGACGAGGCCGGCCAAGGACTGAGGCCACCCAGGGGACGCACCTGGGGCCGCCGAGGGACAACACCCATCGTGAAAGTGACGGCCGCGGGCACCAAACGCGTCTCGATGGCCGCGCTGATCTGCACCAAACCGGGCCGCCGGGCCCGTCTGATCTACCGCATCCACGTCGACCGCGGCCCCAGTCGGCATCGACGAAAGGGCTTCACCGAGGCCGACTATGCCCGCCTGTTCGACGCCGCTCACCAGCAGCTCGGTGGCCCGATTGTGATCGTTTGAGACAATCTCAACACCCACGTCAGCGCCAGGATGAAGGAGCTCATTGCGGCCCGTCACTGGCTGACGGTCGTCCAACTCCCGCCCTACGCGCCCGAACTCAACCCGGTCGAAGCCGTGTGGTCCCACCTGAAGAGATCCCTGGCGAACCTGGCCAAGCGGGGTATCGACCAGCTGGCCGTTCTGATCAAGACCCGGCTCAAGAAGATGCAGTACCGGCCCGGCCTCATCGACGGCTACGTCGCCAAGACCGGACTCGACCTCACACCCACGTAACCCCCGCCATTAATGATCTCTAGCCATCGGTGACCCGGTCGCGGTCAGCTTAGTAACCGATTGCGGAGGCGTGCAGGCCTCGCAAACTGGAACGTCTCACTGTCAGTTGGGGCGTCAGGACGACCTGACGGGGGTCATGCTCACCCTCAAGGAGAAGGGGAGCCGCCTCCAACAACTGAACGGCTGTGGAACCCAGCATCCTGCCTGGACGCATCAGCGATGTGAGGGGGACGCTTGCCGCGGACGCGTAATCGATGTCGCCGCAGCTGACCAACGCCATATCGTCCGGTACTCGCAGACCCGCTTCACTCAGCTCCTGCAGCACTCCCAGAGCGAGCAGATCATCGGTGCAGAACAAGGCAGTTGGCCTGTCCGGAAGTGCGAGTAGGCGCCTGCCCGCCTCCCGTCCCTCGGCGACGGTCATGGCTGGGCAGACCAGTTCCCTCAGAGCACTGGCGGGTTGGCCGACCTGAGCCAAAGCTTCACGCGCACCTGCCCGACGTTGTTCGACCTGCGCAAGATGCTGGGGGCCGCCGATAAAGCACACGGTGCGGTGGCCGCCGTCCAAGAGATGCTGGACGGCCAGCCGTCCGCCGGTGACGTCGTCGACGGCGACGGAACACGCCTGCGGATGCCCATGCCGCGGGTCGCAATCCATCAGAACGAACGGGATGCCGGCTCGCTCAAGAGCCGCCGTGAAGGAATCGGAATTGTCCGTCGGCGTGATCAGCACGCCTCGGACCTCGTGCTCTGTCAGGCTGCCCAGACAGCGTGCTTCGTCGACGGCGTCCCGAGGACTCGTGTACACCATGACAGCAAGCCCCGCTCTGCGCGCTTCTTCCTCCGCTCCTTGGACGAGGGTCATGCAGAAGGGGTTTGCGAGGTCGTGGACGACGACGGCAATGATGCGGGAGAGCTGTCCACGCAGGACTCGGGCGCTTTCGCTGCGTACGTATCCAAGGCGCTCTACGGCTGACAGCACACGACTCCGTGTGCGCACCGCGACGACCTCGGGTCTGTTGAACACGTTGGAGACCGTGCCCATGGATACGCCGGCTTCTCGGGCGACGTCCGCGATACCCACACGTGGTTTCATCCTGACGTAATCCTCACTGCTCGTCAGCTCATATCAGTCGCACGCCGTCCCTCAGCGTCGGACCTCGTTTTGACTCTCGGACTCGGGCAGGTGGGGGACGAGCGTGCAGTCGTGCTTGGTGGCCGGCCATGAAGCAGGCCGACCACCGAGTACTGGTCCGTCGTCGCTCCGATAGGCGACTTCTGCCGCTGGAACGCTGTCCCGCACACGAGCGATTCAATGCGGTTGAAACCTCGCCGAGTTCGCTCCGACGGTCACCCCGGCTTGATGTCCTCGATCCGCCATTCGTCCTGCCATTCGATCACCGGCGCCTCCCCCTCGAAGCGGATGGGCAGCCACACGTAGTCGGCGACCGAGATGTCGGCCTGCGGATACGGCAGTGGCTCGACGCTCCTGCCCGCGACCTTCGCGGAGTAGTGCTCGGAGAAGAGGGCGCTCTGGTCCGACTCGTCTTCCGACAGTTGCGGGAGCCATCGGTCCGCGAGGGCGATGTAGAGGTCTTCTTGAGTCGGGTGCTTGAAGACCGAGCTGATCTGGGACCGATAGGAAGTGCGGGTGACTGCCTGCGGGTGAGGATCTCCGATGACGGTGTACGGCCCGTGGTAGGAGTCCGCCACGGCCACCTCCGAAGGGTTCGGGAAGTACCACGTCGTACCGGAGGTGATCAGGTAGTGCTTGCCATTCCGCCGGAAGTACGCGGGTGCCTCGCGTACCAGCGGCGGGTGGGGCTGGGGGAAGTGCGTCGAGTAGTACCCGGTGACGTCGGTGAAGTCGTCGGTGAGGTCAGCGCAGATCAGCTCGCTGTGTACCCGCTCGAAGTAGTAGTAGCCCTTGCCGTCGACCGGGTCGACGACGAGATCGAAGTCGCCGGCGTACATCCCCAACGGGCTGAATCCGGTGCGCACGATCTCGTAGGGACCCAGCAGGGAGTCGGCCGTGAGAACGGTGCAGAGCTGTTGCTCGCCCTCCCCCATGATCTTGAGCCAGCACACGTATTTACCGGTCCGCGGGTTGCGGACGATGTGCGGGCGGTCAATCAACTGCGAAGGGTGCAGCGGAGATTCCGGGTCGTCGAGATTCGGAGGGATGATGAGTCCGAGATCCGTCCAGTTGTACAGGTCAGTCGACGAGTAGCAGCGGATCCCCCACGTCCAGACGTCGTTGTCCGGTTTCGACTGCTCCTTGTTCTCCCCGTACCAGTAATAGGTGTCGTTCTCGTAGAGCAACGAACCCGCGTGTGCGTGGATGCGGTTGCCGTTGGTGTCCAGCCAGGTCTGACCCGGGCGGATGGAGTCGTACATTCACTGCTCTTTCATTGCGTTTGTCACGAGCGGCGCTTCCCGTGGCGGCGAGGGCGACCGACCGCTGCCGTTCGGGGTGCCGGTAGCACCCCGGACGGCAGCGGTCGGGGTCGTCAGGCCCGGTCGACCTGCAGCCTGATCGCGTCGTACATGACGCCGGACATGGGCTGCATCCAGTCGTCGGCTGTCGGCGCCTCGGCCGGGCTCACGGGCGAGAGGGTCAGGACGTTCTCTCCGTCGTGAATGAGGCTGGCGGGGAACGTGATGGTGGGAAGCTGGCGGTGTGCCGCGCGAGCGGCGAGACGGTACGAACTGCCGTCACCCCGCACTCCAGGGACGGGAGTGAAGGAGGCGATCTTGTTTCCGTTGAGAGTCACGGCCAAGGTGCTGAAGACCGATGCCGCCAGAGAGATGTCGAGGTAGCCGGTGCCGCGCCGGTAACGGCGGGAGTCGAAGCGGATCTTCCAGGCTTCGAGCGTGCTGTCCGGGGTGGTGCCGCGCCACTGCAGTTGGGTGGGGGTTCCCGGGGTCCTGACGGCGGGATGGAAGTAGTTCCAGTCGGTGGCCGGGTCATCGACACCGACCTTGAAGTCGACTCCGTTGGGGAATTCGTATGGGTACTCGAGCCAGGTGAGGGACTTGAAGTAGCCGTTGTCGCCCCCATGGATGTGGAATTCCTGGGACGTGCGGTCCGGCGTGCCGATCTGCCAGAGGGTCTTGCCGTGGCTGAACGGCTTCCAGACATGGGTGCCCACGTTGACAGCGGCTGCGGCCGGGACCTTGATGTCCGAGCGCCGGTACTCGCCCATGGCGCCCTTCACAAATGCTGCGAGGGTGTACGTTCCGGGCCGGACGGCGGGGATGGTGAACTTGCCGTTGGGGGCGATCTTGGCGGCGTAGACGTAGCCACGGCCGGTGTACTGCCAGTCGCTTCCGTCGAGGGTGATGTCCTGGTACTGGCGGTCGGGCTCGGGCTGGTAGAGCAGGGCCCAGCCCTTTTCGACCGTGCCCATCGACGCGACGGCCAGCTTGCCGGTGACGGTGGACCGCTCGGCTGCTGCGTAGGTCGGGTCGCTGATCCACCTGTACGGCCATTCCGCCTGCTCACGTGTGGCCGCCTGCTTGGCATCCTTCCAGAGGGCTTCGACGTTCGCCCTCTCGTCTCCGGCCTCGGCCCCGCTGACGTGGAGGTAGGAGGGGCCGTAGACCTTCGCCCAGCCCTTGGAGACCTCGACGTTCGCCGTGTAGTGGCTCGCGATCGGGTGCCACAGAAGGATCATGCCGTCGTAGTAGTCGTGGCAGGTCAGTTCCTGGCGCGTGGGGCTGCCGAAGGACTCCTTGCTGGCCTGTACGAGCGACAGTCCGACCTTGCCGTTGGAGATCATGAAGACGTGGTTGTCGCCTTCGAGGTTCGACTTGTTCTGGTACTTGGAGTAGAGGGTGCCGTTGGGGAGGACGTTGGTGGAGTCCTGGAGAGTGACTGAATCCTGGAGTTCGGCCGCGGTCGGGCGTTGCTGGATGCCGCGCTCGTCGTCCACGACGAACCAGCGGAAGGCCGGCGTGTCCGCGGCGTAGGCGTAGCGGAGTTGCGTGAGGGTGAGGCCGTCCGGCATGTCCTCGGGGTACTTGACGATCCAGTAGTTGTAGATGCCGGGCCGGCCGCGCTCGATGGCCATCCGGATGTCCACGTAGAAGCCCAGGCGCGCGGGATCGTCGGAGAGCATGGAGATCTCGACCCGGTCGGACGTCTGGGAGATGACGCTGAAGACTGCGTTGGTGAGGGTCACGGCCTTCGGCGCGCCGGAGTAGTTGAACTCCGTGTAGCCGTTGCCGTGGGCACCGGCGAAAAGGTTGGTGCTGCTGTCCGCCTGGGGCCCGGAGAGCAGGCGCAGATCGGTGATTCGCGCGGTGCTCTTGACGACGGTGAACTGGATGAGGCCGTTCGACAGGGTGACGGAACTGCCGTTGTCCACGAGCGTGACGTCGGGCCCGGCTGTGGGCGACGCGGATCCCGAGGCGACAGCGGCAGTGGCCTGCGGAAGCGACAGCGCCGCCGCGCCCATGATGCCGAGGACTGTGCGTCGGGCGATCGGAGAAGACATGGATGGTTCCCTTCGAGCGTCGTTGCTGCAATGAAGGACGGCGCGCACAGCCAGCCGGCGCATGACTGGATGGGGAGCGCCCGGTGGTGCAAGTGGTGAGGGGCGCCCGGACGGGCCTCTCGTCCGAGGTCGCCGTCGTGGGCGGGGTGCCGTGCTGATTCGGCAGTCCTCACGACAAGCGGAGGCGTGAACCTGCAGGATCCCGCGGCGCGGGTGCGTCCGGGCTCAGACCGCCCACGGTTCGGCGAGTTCCGCGAACGTCGCCAGTTGCTCGGCGGACGCACGCACGGCTTGCTCCACACCCGGGATACGGATGCGGCCCTGGGGCCCGTCGCCGTCGTTCGTGAGCCATCGTTCGCTGATCAGCCGGGGGGCGGACGTGGCGTTGACGTGTTCGAGTACACGTGTGAACGCACCGCACGCCGTGATGTCGCACTGGAGCGGCACCCCGTCGTCCAGGTGCGCGAGGAGGTTCTCCAACGGGGAGGTACGACTGTGGTGTTCGGGCTGCCCGTCCACCACCAGGAGGTCACGTGTGTAGTGCAACTCGGCCCTGCGTCGAGTGCCGTGGACAACGATGACCGGTTCCGTGGGCGTCCCGGCGGCGAGGGTCACAGCGATGGTGATCACGGTGTCGCGTCCGGTCCTCAGTCGCAGGCATGAGGTGTCGTCGACTTGGATGTCGCGGACTCGAAGGAGTTCCGCTTCCATCGTGGTGATGTCGTCCCATCCGGTGCTGCGGTCCAGGGCCAGGGCCGTGACCACAGCATGGGCGAAGGGATTGGTCAGCGCGCCGTCTGCGACCGGGACGCCATGGAGCTCCCGTCGGCCGGCCCAGTCAGCGCGCTGGTAGTACGTGGCATCGCGCGACCATGCGCCGTAGCATCCGATGCCACGGATCTCTCCGAGTTCCCCGGCGGCCATCAGCTCGGCGAGCCGCACATACGCCCCGGAACCGAGGCTCTGGAAGCCGACTTGGCAGCTCAGTCCCTTGTGGCGGGCGAGCGTCACGAGCTCACGCCACTCGGCGGCGCTCGGGACGGGGGGCTTTTCCAGAAGCAGGTGGCAGTCGGCGTCCAGTACTTGTCGGCCCAAAGGCAGGTGGGTGTGGATGGGTGTGGCGACGATGGCCAGGTCCGGGTGGGTTGTCGCCAACAGGCGGTCTAGGCGGGTATCGAAAGGCCGGTCACCGAACTGCCGGTCCGCGTACGCGTCCAGCGGCCGCAGATCACACACACCCAGGAGACGAACGGCTCCCTGCGCTTCCAGCTCTGCGATCTCACGCAGGTACGTGCTCCCATATCCCGATGCCCCTGCGAGCACGACCGTCCGGGTCACTTGGTCCTCCGTCCTTCCACAGCGACGGCAGCCAGCACGAGCAGGCCGGGGAGGATCGGCGCGAAGGCGGGGACCTCGAAGACCACGACGCCGAGTACCACGACGGCACCGACCAGCATCAGGCTCCCCCGCCAGTCGCCCGGCACGGACTCGGCGGCACGCGCCAAGGTGGCTCTCCAGGTCGCGCCCGGGCGCCACTTGGCGGAACTGCGAACGCCGATGATCACTACGAATATCAGGGCCAGGCCGGTCAGGAGGCCGATGGGCCGTCCTCCAGGCACACCGGCGGCCAGCGCCAACAGATCCGTGCCAGCCACCGCGACCACGGCCAGGGGGGTGAGCAGGACGATCGGCTGCCGAAGGGACGTGCCCAGCAGGGCGACGAAGCGTCGCACGGTGGGGGTCCGCTCCGTCTCGGTCATTTCCCGCAGCAAAGTCGCGCCGGCGCCTGCCGCGGCGAGGGAGGTCACTACAGGCAGGGAAGCGATGGTCACCAGTAGGCCGATGAGCAGGACTTCGGAGGGCAGTTCCAGATAGCGCAGCAGGCCGGTGCGCGGCTCGCGGCCGGCAGCTGGTGGTGCAGTCATTTGCATGATCAGCCCTTCAGCCCCGAGGTGGAGACACCATCGACGAGGAAGCGCTGGAACGCGACGAAGAAGAGTCCGATGGGTACGAGGGCCAGGACCGACATGGCGAACATCGGCCCGAACGACGACTGGCTGGTCTGGTCGACGTAGATCTGCAGTGCCAGCGGGAGCGTGAACTTCGACGGATCGTTGAGGTAGATCAGCTGGCTGAAGAAGTCGTTCCAGGTCCAGATGAAGGTGAAGATCGACGTCGTGATGACGGCCGGCCTGAGCAGCGGGAGGATCACGTACCAGAAGGTGCGGAAGGGGCCGCAGCCGTCGATGGTGGCGCTCTCGTCCAGCTCTCGGGGAAGCCCGCGGACGAACTGCACCATCAGGAAGACGAAGAAGGCGTCCGTGGCGAAGAACTTGGGCAGCACGAGCGGCCAGAAGGTGTTCACCATGTCGAGCTTCTGGAAGATGATGTACTGCGGGATCAGGACCACATGGTGCGGCAGCATGATCGTGGAGATCATGAAGGCGAAGAGCGGTCCGCGCCCGCGGAACTGCAGTCGGCCGAAGACGTATCCGGCCAGCGCACAAGACAGGACGTTGCCGATCACCGCGAGGCCGGAGACGGCCAGCGAGTTCCCGAAGTACTGCCAGACGCTGTAACCGGCGACGCCGCCGAACACCTGACTGTAGTTCGAGCCTGTCGCGTGCTTCGGGAGCAGCGAGAGGTTGGTCAAGACCTCGCTCGCGGGCTTGAACGAACTGGAGACGAGCCACACGACGGGGTACATCAGCACCAGGACCAGGGCGATGACAGCCAGGTGCCACAGCACGGTGCGTACGGTGAGTCCGCGTCGTCCGGTCGTCGTCGTGGAGGGTGCGAGGGTAGTGGCCTGGACGCTCATCGGTTGCCCTCCCCGGCGTAGAAGACCCACTTCCGCGAGCTGCGGAACAGTAGGACGGTGATGACCGCGATCACGATCAGCAGCACCCAGGCCATGGCCGACGCGTAGCCCATCTCGAAGTTGTTGAAGCCGCGCTGGTAGAGGTACAGGGTGTACAGGAGCGCGGAGTCGCTGGGTCCTCCGCGTCCGCTGCCGATGACGAAGGCTCCGGTGAAGGACTGGAACGCCTGGATGATCTCCAGGACGAGGTTGAACAGCAGCACCGGCGTGATCATGGGCAAAGTGACGGCGAAGAAGCGCCGGACCGGTCCGGCGCCATCCAGAGACGCCGCCTCGTACAGCTCCTTGGGCACCTGCTTCAGCCCGGCGAGGAAGATCACCATCGGTGCGCCGAACTGCCAGACGGCCAGTGCGATCACGGTGAGCAGCGCGTAGCGGGGCTGGTCGACCATGCTGCCGACGTGGATGCCGAAGATGCCGAGAAACCGGTCGACGAAGCCGTTGGATCCGAACAGGGAGCGCCAGACGAGGGCCACGCTGACGCTGGCGCCCAGCAGGGACGGCGCATAGAAGGCGGAGCGGTAGAAGCCGGTTCCGCGGCGCTGCTTGTTGAGGAGCAGCGCGATGCCCAGGGCTACGGCGAGCTTGAGCGGGACAGAGACGAGCGCGAATTTCACCGTGACCGCGACGGAATTCCAGTAGCGGTCGTCCTGAGTGAACATGCGCTCGAAGTTCTGCAGGCCGACCCACTGCGGCGTGTTGAAGAGGTCGTAGTTGGTGAAGGCCAGGTAAAGCGAGGCCAGCATGGGGCCGATGGTCAGCAGCGAGGCGCCGATGAGCCAGGGAGACAAGAAGACGTAAGCCGCTCCGCTCCGCTGCGCCCGCCGGCGTGGACTAGCTGCCTCTTTGGACACGGGTGGCTTGACTCGCTCTCCCGTTGAGCGAGCCCGTGCGATGGTGGGCATCGCGTGATCCTTTCTGCGCCCCGCGGTCGCGACTGACCGCGGGGAGGGCGCACTTCTTACTGTCCGAGGGACTGCTTGGCATTGGCCACGACCTTGGCGGCACCTGCGGACACGCTGGTCTTGCCGAAGATCACGTCGTCGTAGACCCGCTGGAAGTCCGTCTTGACGGCCGAACTCCCGCTGGGCCAGAGCCAGGTGTCGGAGGGGCTGAGCTTGTCCGACACCTTGGACTGGAAGTCGCAGACCTGCTTGTCAGCTCCGGTGGCCTTGGCGCAGACACTGGCCGCGACCTTGGAGTTGGGCGGCGTGCCACGGGTGGTGCCGAGCACCTTGCCCGATTCGGGGTCATTGAGGATGAAGTTGAGCAGCAGCGCGGCGGCGTCCTTGTGAGAAGAGGTCTTGGCGATGCCGTAGTAGACGGGGGGCAGGGCGGCCATGCCGGTTTCCGTCTTGCTGTCGCTCGGCAGCGGTGCGTAACCAAGCGTTCCCGAGTAGGTCGACACGTAGCTGGTCACGCTGGAGTCGTAGGCGATCTCGGAACCCGACCGCTTCGCGACGAGGGCCGAGTTCTGCGCCGAGCCATCCATCTTGGTGGTGTCCTGGGCCCCGGTGACACCCTTCTCCTTGCGCATCGCCGCCAGCATGTTCCAGTACTGCGCGAGATCCTTCTCGGTGAAGCCGAGCTTGCGGTCGCTGGTGTAGAGCTGCTTGCCGTGCTGGTGCAGCCAGCTCTCGAACCAGTCGATGGCCCAACCGAAGTCCGTGGTCCCCGCCCTGCCGCTCTTGGCCTCGACCTTGGCCATGTCGGAGGCGAACTGCTTCCAGGTCCAACCGTCTTCGGGGACGGTCACCCCCGCCTTCTTGAACAGGTCCTTGTCGTAGGCAAGCAGCTGCGTCGTCAGGCCTGCGGGCATCGCGTACTGTTTGCCGGCCGCCTTACCACCCGCGAGAAGATTGTCGGAGATCCCCTCGGTCTTCAGATCCTTACCGACGTACGGGGTCAGGTCGGCGAGCTGATTCTTCTGCTGATACTCGCCGAAGGTCGGGCGGTCCAGTTGCAGCAGATCGGGCGCGTTGCCACCGGCGATCTGCGTGGTCAGCTTCTGTACGTAGGCGGGGTAACCGCTGAATTCGGTCTGGACCTTGATATTGGGGTGTGCCTTCTCGAACCGGGCCACCACCTTCTCGGTGACTTGGGCCCGGTCCTCGTTGCCCCACCAGACGAAGCGGATCGTCTGCTTGCTGTCGCTGCTGACGTCGCTGGAGGACGTCGAGCATGCGGTGAGGCTTCCGGCAAGGGTGAAAGCGGCTGCGGCCAGCACAGTCCAACGGCCCCGACGCGGGGTGCGACCTCTCATGGGTGTCCCTTAATGATTCGGCGGTGAATCGATCGGATGAGCGGAGGCCTCGTGCGACTCGCAGGCGAGTTCTCCGACCCGTGAGCGTTCACGTGAACGTTCACGGTAGGCTCGCGGAGACGTTACGTCCGTGCGTCGGCAGCGTCAATACTTGATGCTCGGATGGGGAGTTGACCTTCTGAGCGCCTGCATAATGAGCGTCGTCCACCAACGGGGAGAGACCATGGCCAGACAGCGGATCACGATCGAGGACGTCGCCCGGGCGGCCGGAGTCTCACGCCAGACCGTCACCCGCGCGATGAAGGACATGGCGGAGATCAGCCCCGCAACCCGGCAGCGTGTGCTGGATGCGGCGGAAGAGCTGGGGTACAGGCCGAGCCGGTTCGCCAGCAACCTCGCTTCCAGCCAGCGAAGTCATGCCATCGGACTGGTGATCGCGTCGTTCCGCAACCCGTACTACACGGAACTGGCCGCAGAGGTCCTGGACATCGCGACGGCACGCGGCTGGCAAGTGGTCGTATGCTCCCGCGAGCAGGGCACCGATCTGGAACTGATCTCCACACTGGCGGGCCAAGTCGACGCAATTCTCGGCTACTTCGTCGCTCCCGAGCAGGCCTCCCTCGCATCCGCCGCCCGTGGGGTCCCCGTGGTGATGTTCGAGCGAACTGCCGCGGTGCCCGGACTGCACTCGGTCGACCTCGACTTCGAGCACGGGATCGAGGCGCTGCTGACCGAACTCAGAAACCGCGGCGCCTCCCGCTTCGGCCTTATCGAATCCGACACCGCGACCGAACCCGGCCCCTATCAGCCCACAGAGCGGCGACGCGCTTACGAGAAGCTCGCAGGCCCCGGTTCCCTCGACTCGATCGTCCTGGCCGAGGAGTCGATGCGCGGCGGCGCCGACGGCTTCCAGCGGTTGTGGAACGACTCCCCCGGGCTCGATGCGGTACTCGTGTTCAACGACCTCATGGCGATGGGCGCCGTGCACGGCGCCCAGGCCCTCGGTGTGTCAATACCGGATGATGTGCGCATTGTGGGGATCGACGGGCTCTCCCTCGGCAGCGTCACGACACCCTCACTGTCCACGCTGTCCATCGACCGCCTGGCCTTGGCAAAGACTGCTGCGGGCATCGTCGACACGCTCCTGGAGACACAGGATGCCGGGCCTCACGAGTCCATCGTCCGCACCGTCACGCCACAACCGCTGTGGCGCGAGTCCGCGTGAAAGAGCCCTTGCTCGGCCGAGCCCTACGACTCGGAGCGTGGTCTGAGGTGTGGCGGGTCCGGCCCACGGGCCGGACCCGCCGCTGCCTACCTCCCGTCAAGGGTCAGCAGACGTCCTTCGTGGTGTTCACCAGCTCGACATTCTTGATGACCGTGTTCTCGGCGCACGGGCTCTCCAAGATGGAAGAGTCGGTCACGCTCAGATTCTCCAGCGTGACGTCGCTCGTATTCGCGAACTCGTCGCGGGCCGCGATGCGGATGCTTCCAGGTCCTGACACAGTGCCGCTCTCCGTCGCAATGGTGACGTTGTAGCAGTTCTCTATCAGGATGGTGTTGTTGCCGGTGTCAGCGATGTCGACGCGATCGATGACCGCGCCCCCGCTCTCGGAGACGCAGAAGATGCCACGGCCTCCTCCTCGTGCGATGACCTGCTTCACGTGGATGTTGGCCTCGTAGCTGTCGCCGATCCGGCCGTTCCGGTTGGCCATCCGGAAGGCGGCGTAGCCGGTTCCGGCTCCGACGTTGTCGGCGTCCACGGTGCCCACCTCGGCATTCGTGGTGGTGTTGAGGAGCAGCCCCGCCTCGCCCACGTCTCGTGCTGTCACCGTGCCGATGGTGACGCCGTCCAGGCCGGCGGTCTCAACCGCATGGGAGCTGGCACCCGAGACATATACGTTGTCGATCCGAGTGTTGGTCGCGGGTGCCGTCTTGCCACCGTTGTCGATCCGGATACCCAGGCCGCCGCTGAGGCGCATGTCGATCTGCCCCAGGATGAGGTTGCTGACGCTACGGAAGAACATCCCGTACATCGGCGCACCAGTGATCTTCGCGTGCTGCACCTCGACGTCGTGCGTGTCCCTGGAGTAGATGGGCCCAGTATCGGTGGCCACGGCCCCGGTCGCGTTGATAGTGCCGCAGACATCCAGGACGGTCTAGCTGGGCAGCTTCAGCCGTTCCGACGCGCTGATCGTCCCGGAGCCGCGGACGACCAGGCGCTCCTTGGCCGTGCGGTTGGGAGTCAGGCTGCTCAGGCCGGCGTTCATGGCGGCGAACATGTCGTCCCCCGTATAGACGACGGTGTCGCCATGACGGGCCGTCCAGGTGTCTCCCGACTTGGCGACCTCCGCCTGGTAGTCGCCCGCACCGCACTCCTGTGACTTCTCCGCAGCCGGAGACGGCGACGCCTCCTCAGCGGCGGTCCCTCCTGAAGCAGATGCCGTCCCTTCGGTACCAAATGCGTTGCCCTGCACTCCTATCGCCCACGCCGCAACAACAAGCGTCGAGACGCTCGCCGCTGCGAGTGAGACGCTCTTGCGCCGACTCCTGTGTCGGCGCGTGCTGTGTCGCATGATTCAGATTCCTTGCAGTCGTATGTGCGTGTGGGGGGACGTGGGTGTGCCGGATGCCGTCCGGCACACCCACGTCTCATAGATCCGGTCCCTTACACATGGGGGACTTGCGCGCGGCCCCTCGGATCACAGAAAGCCCGGTGAACCCTTGTGTGACATGGGTCTCTCCACAGATGGGGCCGTACGATTCAGCCCTGCTGCCCTATGTGTTGAGGAAACCGTCCAAGGCGGCGGTGGGGCGCCGCGTGGTGGGATCCCAAGCGCAGCTGTTGTAGTCCCCGATGAACGGTGCGTAGCCTTCCGGTTCCCAGAAGAAGGTGCCCAGCCCGCCGAAGCCCTTGAGACCAGTGACAAAGGCGCTCAGCGAATCGCGCACCTGTGTCGGCTTGCCCAACGGACCGCCGTATTCGACCTGCATCACCGGCTTGCCGTAGGTGGACTGGATGGTCTCCATGTTGCTCAGCACCGTCGGCACGTTGCCGCCCTGTGCATACGAGGACAGTCCGGTGATGTCCCACTCTCCGCCGTTGTCCTGGTAGGCGTTGAGGAAGTTCTGCACGTTCGACAGGTTCTGCGGCTGCCCCAGGTGGACCAGGGTCAGTGCACTCGGGAACACGTACTTGACTTGCTCGTGCGCTGCCATCAGCAGGCCGGTCATCTGTGCCGGTGCACTCACACTGCCTGTGGGTTTACACAGGCCCGAGTTGGTCTCGTTCCCGATCGCCACCCAGGTCGGGCTGACCCGGTAGTACTTCAGGACGTTCATGGAGTGGTAGACGTACTCGGCCATGGCCTCGCGCATCTGGCTGTACGTCATCGACGCCCAGGCGGCGGGCGGTATCTGCTTACCGACGGAGTTCCATGTGTCGCCGAAGATATAGCTGATCATCACCTGCATGCCGGCGTTCTTCACGCGCAGCGCCATCGCGGCGGTCTCTTCGATGGAGCAGTGACCGTCGTGCGGGTCGTCCGACGGATTCACGAAGGTACGCAGCCGGATCGCGGTGATTCCGTAGGCCTTCAGGATGGTGAGCAGGTCCTGCTCCACGCCGTCCTTGTTGCGCCAGGTATAGCCGTTGTCCTCCATCTGTGCCGCCCAGCTGATGTCAGCGCCCTTGATGAAGGGAGTGGCACCGTGAGCTGTTCCCGCACCAAGCTGGCTGCTGAGGGTGACGGCGGCAGCGGCAGCGGCCGTGCCGGTCAGCAGGGTGCGGCGGGACATGTGGCGGGCGGGTGTGCTTTCGGTCGGACTCATGGGGCGGCTCCTTGGAGAACGAGATGTGTCTACCGGCCGAAATGTGGGCCGGAGCAGGGGAGGGCGGGAAGGCGGTGGCCCGGCGTATGAGCCTCGCGGCCTTCCTGTTGCTGCCTGTCGGCTCAGCCCTTGACGCCTGAACCGAGGGCAGAGCTGATGAAGTGGCGCTGCGCGAACAGGAATATCAGCAGGACAGGCGCGATGTAGAGGATCGACGCGGCCGCCTGCAGGGTGGGGATGCCGTCACCGTGCGGGTCGCGGTATGCCGCGGTGACGGCCACGGCGAGGGTGGTGTTGTCCTGGTTCAGCAGCAGGGACGGAGCCAGGTAGTCACCCCACGCCCAGGTGAAGGACAGCAGCAATGAGGTCATGATGATGGGACGTGACAGGGGCAGGAAGATCTGGATGTAGGTACGCAGCCAGCCGCAGCCGTCGATGATGGCCGCGTCTTCCATTTCCAGAGGGATGGCAGCGAAGAACTGCCGGAAGAGGAAGATCAGGTAGGGCGAGCCGCCGATTCCCCACAGCAGCCAGGGCCAGAACGTTCCGACCAGCCCGAGACGGGAGAAGACGATGTAGGCGGGGATGAGCGTGGCGATCGCGGGGATCATCATCGTGGCGAGCACGATGTTGAACAGGGTCTTGCTGCCACGCGACCGAATCCGGGCGAACGCGAAACCGACGGTCGCACTCGACGCGGTGGTGAGGACTGCGGTCATGGTGGCAAGGAAGAGCGAGTTGCCGAAGTAGGCCCCCAGGTCGACCCTGGTGACGCTCTCGACGAAGTTGTGCCACTGCGGACGCACGTGCAGCAGCGCGCCGGCACCGTCGGCGAGTTGCCCTGGAGAAGCGATTGCCGTCAGACCGATCCACAGGAACGGGACGCCGAACACGGCAACGCAGCAGATGACGGCGATGTAGACGAATGCGGATTGTCGGTGCCGCCGTTCCCTGGAGGCCCTGGGCCCGGGCGTCGACGAGCTGGTCGGCGCGGCGGCCGGAGGATGGTGGATATTCGTGATCGTCACCGGAATCTCGCCTCTCAGTCCTGGTCGGTCGAAACCTGGTAGTGCACCCAACGCCGACTGCTGCGTTGCAGGACGAGGGTGAACAGAAGGATCACCACGAAGAACACCCACAACATCGCGGACCCGAAGCCGAAGCGGCCGTTGGTGAAGTACTCCTGATAGACCTGCACCATGTAGACATGGGTGCTCGGGGGCACGTTGCTCGCGGTCGCGATGGTGCTGGTCTGCGCGAGCAGCATGGGCTCGACGAGTACCTGCAATGACGCGATGACACCGGTGACGACCTGGAAGTACAGCACCGGGGAGATCATCGGAATCGTCACGTTGCGGACGACCTGCCAGGAGTTGGCGCCATCGAGGCGCGCCGCTTCCATGAGCTCCACCGGTACGTCCTGCAGGGCGGCCAGACTGATGACCATCCCGCCGCCCACGCCCCATAGGGACACCATCAGCAGGGCGTAGAAGGCGTACGGGTCGATGAGCCATCCGATCGACGGCAGATTTGCCAGGCTCAACAGGCCGTTGAGCAGGCCGGCATCCCGGTTGAACACCAGCCGCCACATGATCGCCGTCGCCACGACCGGCACCACCGACGGCAGGAAGAAGATTGCCCGGACCAGGCCGACTGCCCGCATCCTGCGATTGACGAGGATCGCCAGGCCGAGCCCACCCGCGGCGCTGAGCGGCACGACGATCACGGTGTAGAGAAGCGTGCGGCCCAAGCTGTGAAGTGCTGCCGGATAGTCAGTGAAGAGCTCGACGTAGTTGTCCAGCCCGACGTACCGCCAGATCGACGAGACGCCGTCAAAGTTCGTCAGGCTCATGAGGAAGGCGGCTGCCAGCGGCACAGCGGTCAGTGCCACGAACCCGAAGATCCAAGGCGAAGCGAAGAGGTAGAAGGTGGCAGCGGGGTACCGGCGCCACCGGCGCACTCGCGGTTGTCCCGCACTCTTTCTCCTCGACCTCACCGCACGATGCGTCGTGTCGCTCATCCGAGCTGTTCCTTGCCCTGCTTGAGCTGCTTGTTGAGCTGGCTCTGGATCCGCTCGCACGCCTGGTCCACCGTGGTCTTGCCCTTGAGGAGATCCGGCATCTGGCCCTCGACAGCAGCCGTCAACTGGGGGGTGCTGATGTAGGGCGACGAGGTGGTGGTGGCAAGGTGCTCGAGCTCGGCACGGGCCGTCTTCATCGCTTGCTTCTGGTACTCGTACTTCTGCGGCAAGTGGTGCCAGAGCGATTCGAGCGAAGGCAGGCCCCAGCCGCTCTTCGCTCGTTCGACCGCGGGCGGCCCAGCCATGAAGAACTCCATGACCTTCCACGCGCCGTCCTTGTTCTTGGCCTTGGCGGGTATGTACGCGCCCATCCCACCGTTGAAACTGCTGTTCAACCTCTTGCCGAACGTCGGCGCCGGCGTCATCCGTACGGCCTCCTGCAAGGCCGGATCGCTCTTGATGAAGTTGGCGCCGAACCAGTAACCGTCCATACTGATCGCCATCTTGCCCGCCGCGAACGTCGACTGATCAGAGTTGTCGGGCAGTGGGTTGAGCACGGTCGGCCCCACACCCGAGCGGCCGAAGTCGGTGTACCACTGCATCGCACGTCGGGCGGCTGCGCTGGTGAAGTCGATCTCCGTCAAGTCGGCGTTGTACAGGTCGGTGGACTGCTGGGCGACCATGAGCAGGATCGGGGATTTGACGCCCCAGGCCCACTCCATGCCGAGGCCGAACTGCGTCGTCTTACCGCCACGACGCACGGTGAGCTTCTCGGCCACCTTCAGAAGCTCGTCCCAGGACATGGGCTCTGTGGTACTGAGCGGAGGCACCCCGGCCTTCTCGAGAAGCGACGTGTTCTGCCAGAGTGACGCGTCCGGGCTCCAGTCCTTGACCAGCGCGTAGTACTTGCCCTTGCCGATCCGCTTCCCGTCCCACCGGCGGCCGTTGTTGATCGCCAGGAGGTCGTCCCTCTTGATCACCGTACTGGCGTCGATGTAGTCATCGAGCGGGGTGACCAGGCCGCGGAGGATGTCGTTCGGCTCCATGGCGCCGCGCACGAAGTCGGGTGGATTGCCGGCGGCCAGCATGGCGTTGAGCCGGGTCTGGTCGTACTCGATGAACTCGATCCTCATCCCGGGATTGCGCTTCTCGAACTGCGCGATGTGCGCCTTCGTGAACTCGTTGCTGGCGTACATCACTGTCACCGACTTGGTGGACACCGAGCCGGAGCCCCCCGCGGTGCAGCCGGTCAGAAGTGACGGCACGCCGATGGCACCGGCGGTCAGAAGCGTCGAGCCGAGGAACCCGCGGCGGCTCAACTGCGCGGATGGGGTGGGGTGCGACATGAGGCGGGGTCCTTCTCGTTCAGGCGGATTGCGGTCCGGCCGAGGATGTGCCGGTGCTGGAGACTGGAGGAACAGCCGTGTCAGAGACCGCGTTGCGCGGCACAGGGCCTGCCCAGGTCATGGCAAACGATCCGTTTCACGGCCATGTCCCGGAGGCGACAGCGGTTACGGTGCTCGCCCTAAAGTTTCGCGTCAAGGGTTTCGACTGACTTTATAAATCTGTACGTTGAGCTTCTCGCCCGCGTATCGCCACGTCGGCCTACGTCGCGGGGCGCCTCCCTCGGAGAGGGAGCCCAGCAACCAACGACCCGTCGGCTCAGGCCCCGCAGCAGCCGCCCTCGACGCATCGGCGTCTGGCCGCCAACTGATCAGTTCTCAACTCCACGTCTCCGACGCGTCGTTCATCGAGCCGCGCTCCAACCGGGCTCACCAACAGAATCGGTGCCCAGACCCCATGCGGCAGGCCACTTCACCCAAGGAAGGGAGCCCTTGGAATTCAGGTCGACAGTTCGACCCACACCCGTCAGCAGATGGCAAGTACCTTCGCTACACCCGGACTTACACCGGAAGGCACGAGGCGCATGGGGTGAACGGCGATGCAGCTCTCCACCAATGCCTCAAGGGGTCGTCACGTTGAAAGAGGTGGCGCGCCCGTACCCGGCGTCGGCCCCCTTCTGAGGTTCGAGCCACAGCTCGCCGTCGTCGCGGTAACGCAGGTGCGAGAGCGGGCTGTTGAAGGCGAACAGGGATTTTGAGCCCTCCATCGCTCCCCTGCGGACGCAGTAGGTGGCGTCGGCCCGGAAGCGGGCACTTCCGTCGTTCGTGCCCAGTTCCACCTTTCCCTCGTGGTAGCCGGTGTGGCGCAGATAGGTGCCGCCGGCATCCCGGAACGAGTAGCAACCTGTACCCATAAGGCCTGGCGTGACGGTGAAGATCAGCCCCTGGGAAGCGAGCGACGCACCCTCTCGCGCGGTTTTCATCACTGCCTGACCATCCAGTCCAGCGACATATCGACCAGGGGTGGCCGCCGCTTCCAAGGCGTGCGGACCGAGTATTCCCGACACCGGAGTAGAGGTGGACGTGACGGTGGGGCTCGCGGATGGCGTTGGGGAGTGGGTGGGCGACGGGGTGCTCGGGCGCGGAGAATCCGCCGGAACGGATGCCGGTGCGGAGACGGAATCCGGCGCCGGCCGGGGCCGGGGTTCAGGAGACCCCTCGGCCCCCGAATGCACGGTGAGCCCGTACCAAAGGCCCACACCAGCCAATGCCAGGACGCCCGATGCCACCACCACCGCGGATCCATGGGCCCGCCCGGCCGCCTTGACGACCTGGCCAGGACCAGACGACAGCGACTGCGCCTCAGTGACCGCAGCGCCTTCCTGCCCACCCGTGAGTGCTGCTGTGATCAGATGGGCACCGATCGCCAAGGGCAACGGGACCAGAGCCAGCTGGCCCAGCAGCCCCTCCGCCGGCATGAGCGAGCCGCGGGCACTCATGCAGTATGGGCAGTCACGAACATGCCGATTCAGCCGCTTACGCCACAAGGCGCTGGGACGTCCGTCCCAGGAGGGCAAGAGGCTCGTCAGCTCAGCGCAACGGGGCGAGGCGGCCAAGGCGCGCAGCACGGACCGGGCCGCCTCCAGGCGCTCTTTGACTCGCGCCACCCGCACCGCCGCCTGATGGGGGTCGAGCCCGTCAGCGGCCGCCCAGTCGCCGCGGCTCAGCTGCCCTGCGGCCTCCATCCACCACAGGGACAAGGTCTCCCGGTCCGTCTCCTCCAACCACCGTGTGGCCTCCACGGCCTCGCGGCGCTGCCCGGAGAGATCCAGCCGGAGGATCGTGAGGTCGGCGAAGTCCGCCTGAGGATCAGCCTGAGCGACGGTGTCCTCGGGCAGCCCAGCGCGTGGCCGGGCCTGCCGGGCCTGCCACGAGTCGCGCACTTGACGCACCGCGATGGCGACGAGCCAGGAACGGAAACGTTCCGGCTCGCGCAGCGCGGGGAGACCCTTGACCGCGCGGAGCATGGTCTCCTGCACAACATCGTCAACGTCGGGGTGGCCGTCCATGGCCCGCCCCACGATGTTGTAGATCAGTGGCAGATAGTCCGCCAGCAGAGCCTCGAGGGCTTGACGGTCTCCCTCGGCGGCTGCCGTTACCCGGGCGGCCTCCGGCTCTGCCTCGCGCGAGCGCACGTGCGCCACCGTCCCCTCACGTCTCACCATGTGTGCGGTGACGTGGGCAGCCCGGGGCCGCCCGGCCCGAAGCCGCCGTCACGCTGCGACAGTGTGCCATCGCCAACGGGCAGCGACGCAACCGCGGGACGCCGGACCGGTGTTCGCCTGCTGACGGCATAGGGCCTCGCCCAAGCCGCAGCCCCTCGCCCGACCAGGCCGAGGCCCCTCACCTTCAAAGTGACGGGCGTCACACCGAAAGAATCGCGAGCTTTTTGAGACATCGAGCCTGCCCGCCAGTCACCTACACGTAAGGCACAGATCCGAGGTGCTGTGGCGGCTGTCTGGAGCAGCCCGCACCGCCGGTTCACGAGTGACAGACACAGGAGGTTCCCACGTGCGGTGCAAGCGCCGTCTTCGCGGCAAAGCCCGGTGGCCCGTCGGCATAGGTTCGCCCACCGCCGCGTCCGAGGCTCGTCGCGCCGGATTGTCCCCGCTGGACCTCCGTTGTCCGTCCGCGTCAAGGTGCGGATTCTCCGGAAGCGACGATGCCGAGGTGCCATCCGCATGACCGGGTCAGGCACGGAGGAGAAGGATCTGGTTGCCGCGGCTCAGCGGGGCGACCACGAAGCGCAAGGCACACTGGTACGCCGTGTTCTTCTATTGATGTACAACCTCCTGGGACGCGCTCTGAGCCGTCGGCCGGACATCGAGCACGTCGTCCAGGAGGCCACGTTGCAGGTGGTCCACGACGTCTGCGCGATAGACGGAGCGACTGGGCTCCGGGCACCAATAGCCCAGGTCGCCGTGCGGGAGGCAACTGGGCGAACCGTCGTACGTCCAGGGGCACGGAAACCGTCGGTGGACTTCGACGATTCGGTGGTCCTGCGTCTGCGGCTCTCAGGGCAACGCCTGG
The DNA here is from genome assembly GCF_000373565.1 of Streptomyces sp. HmicA12. Lineage (GTDB taxonomy): Bacteria > Actinomycetota > Actinomycetes > Streptomycetales > Streptomycetaceae > Streptomyces. The sequence continues at coordinate 22,890 of NZ_KB891811.1, forward strand.
AAGTGGTTCATGCCAGTCGCTGGCTGGACGGGGACAACCGGATCGTCCTGGCACTGTGGTGGTTGGAAGCGGCGGGCGAGATGACGCGGGCGGACATCGCCGGAGCCCTGGCCGACTCCCCGGCTGACGCAGACGCCCGTATCTCTTACATGCTCGGTCAACTGGCCACGGCCCGGACGGTGGTCAGTGCGCTGGCCACCCCACGGTGCGAGGGGCTGAGCCGGCTCACAGCGGGCTGGGACGGATGGCCCGAAGCCCTATGGCGTGAGCGCATCGCCGACCACGTCCGACGGTGCGTCGTTTGCGCCGCTCCCCCGCATGAACGCATCGCCCCGGAACTGCTGTTCGCCGAGCATGCCCTCGTACCGGTGCCCGAGCACCTCACGGACTCCGTCACCGCGGCGTTGCGAACCGCCCAACAGGGCAAGAAGCCTCTGCGCTGCCGGGGAACACCGGCAAAACGAAGGTTTTCGATCGCCGTGAGCGTCGCATGTGCGGTACTGATCGTCGCCATCGGTGTCGTACACACGACGGCCCCAGATCAGGACTCCGATTCTCAGGAACGGGCGGCCGTCGCCATGGCCACGTCGAGGCCGTCTTCATCCTCCGTTTCCAGAAGCGCCGCCGGCACTTCCTCACCGGCCAGAGCCTCCGAGACGGCTCGGTCCAGCGAGAAGGCGGAGACGAGGGCTTCGTCCATGCCTTCTACAGCCTCCGCGTCCCCACGAACCCGACCGTCCACTGAGTGCGGTGGCGCCCTCGCACCGCAGTGGGCCAACTGGCCCATGCCCAACGCGAAGGCCGGAGGACTGCCTCATCAGGCGAGCTATACCGACCAAGGCAACGGCACTGTGCGGGACAACGTGACCTGCCTGCTCTGGCAGCGCGCGCCCGCACCTCGACGCCACACGTTCACCGACGCGCAGGCCTACTGTGCGCGTCTGAACCTGGCCGGCGACGGCTGGCGCTTGCCCTCACGGATCGAGGTGATGTCCTTGGTGGACACCACCAGGTCGGGCCCCGCCATCGACACCGCCGCCTTCCCCGGAACACCGGCACAGTTCTTCTGGACCTCATCGCCCTGGGCCGTGACAAAGACACCGCTGCGGGCTTGGATCGTCAACTTCTACGAGGGCCTCACCAGCAACGCCGTTGATCAATCGGGGTCGTACCAGGTGAGGTGTGTCCGCGGTGACAGCGGTTCCGGCCGCCCGGCCTACCGAACCGTGAGCGGCCAGGTCACCGATCCCGCGACGGGCCTCACCTGGCAGCGAGCTACCGCGCCCGGCACCCTGACCCCCCATGCCGCCGACGCCTACTGCACAGGACTCACCCTCGGTGGGCGCGCCTGGCGCCTGCCCACGGTGAAAGAGCTCGCCACGCTCGTCGACGACGGCCGGGTCAGCCCGGCCATCGACCGCACCGCTTTCCCGGACACTCCCGGAACCGGCGCGTACTGGTCCGCCAGCGTCTTCGCACCGGAGCCCTCTCAGCGCTGGTTCGTCAGTTACAACGACGGCATCACCAGCCATCGTCCGCTCGACGGCGCCCACGTCCGCTGTGTCAGCTGAGGCTCGAGCAAGTCGGCTGAAAGGAACGGAGAAGATGAGGTACAGCGGTCTCAGGCGATCGCATCGTCACGCGGCGGTGCTGTCGTGGCACGGATGACGAGTGAGGTTGCCAGGCGGATGTCGTCGGTCGCAAGCGGTTGCCCCGCGATGAGGGACGACAGCGCGCGAGTCGCAGCGCGGCCCATGTCGTGCAGCGGCTGCCGGACCGTCGTCAAAGGAGGTGCAGTGTGCGCAGCTTCGGGCAGGTCGTCGAACCCTACGATCGACACGTCTTCGGGCACCCTGAGATCCAGAGCGCGGGCTGCGTCGAGGGCTCCGATCGCGATGGGGTCCGCGCCCGTGACGATGGCAGTGGGACGTTGAGCGGTCAGCAGACCGGTAGCCGCCTGAAGGCCACCGGCCACGCTGAAACTGGAGGAGACGACCAGCGTCGGATCAGCGGCCATGCCGGCCAGAGCCATGGCGTCGGCGTATCCGCGGTAGCGCCTTTCGGTGCTCTCGTGGTCGTCCTCGCCTCTGATGTAGGCAATGCGGCGGTGTCCGAGGTCGAGCAGGTGCTGCGTGCCGATGCGCACACCGTCGTAGTTATCGACCACGACCCGGGGCAATTCGACGTCGAGGCGTCGCGGATCGACGACCACGACAGGCAACGTGCCGTCCTGAATCTCACGAATCGTCTCGTCTTCGAGAACGGGCGCGATGAGCACCAGTCCGTCGACGAGCCCCTTGGCGAAGAAGGCGATGCGTTCTCGTTCGCGGATGGCGTCGAGCGAGGCGTTCAGGAACAGTTCCCGCTCGTCGTCCGCAGCTTCTTGAGCGATACCGCGGACGATCTCTCCGCTGTACCCGGAGACCAGATCGAGCGTCAGGACTCCGATGGCCCCCGTCCGACCACGTTTACTGGTACGGGCTGTAGGCGGCGTGTAACCGAGCCTGTCGGCTACGTCCAACACGCGTTGGCGAGTGGCGTCGGACGCGCCCGGGCGGGAGTTGAGGACGTTGGAAACGGTCATGGCCGATACACCTGCCGCTGCGGCGACCTGCGCAATCGTGACTCTGGGAGTATGCATGACCACCGCTGGTTTCAGGCTCGATTTCCGGGTCATCGTACCGCCTGCCTGTTCGCTCCTCCGGCTCGCGGTAACCGCCCGTTTCCTCACCGAGCAGCTGACGCGCAAGGGATCGACACGGTGACAAAGGAGTGCGCCGGCATCTGCACGCGAAGGTCCGTGCCATCGAGCCTGACGTGGTCGAGTTGCCGAGGCCGCACCACATCAGGGTGGTCCGGGGTGTTGTGAGCGTTGAGTCCGGCTGCGCCGAGCACGGTTGCCGTGGGGGTCCCGAGACTTCCACCGCGCAGGTCGAGAGTGACATCGAGGCCCTCCTCAGCATCAAGGTTGGTCATCGAGATCAACAACTGTCCATCCTTGCGGCTGGCGGTGGCTGAGAAGGTTTCCAGCTCGGTGTGCGCCACCTGGCGTGCCGGTACTGCTGTCGTCAGACGAACGGCTAGCGCGTGAGCGTCCTGATGCTCCTTGTTCATCGCGAACACGTGGTAGCTGGGCGTCAGTACGAGGTCCTTGCCATCCGTGAGCAGCATGGCTTGCAGTACGTTGACCGTCTGGGCGATGTTGGCCATGACGAGTCTGTCGGCGTGCCGGTGGAAGGCGTCGAAGTGCAGGCAGGCGACGAGCGCGTCGCGCAGGGTGTTCTGTTGGAACAGGAAGCCCGGGTTCGTACCTGGCTCGACGTCGAACCACGTGCCCCACTCGTCCAGGACAAGGCCGATCGCCTTGTCCGGGTCGTACACGTCCATGACGCGGGAGTGGCCGGCGAGTATCTCCTCGATCTGGGCCGCCTTGGCCATCGTCCAGTAGTACTCCTCGGCGTCGAACTCGGTAGCGCTTCCCTTGTGCTCCCAAGTGCCGGGGACGGTGTAGTGGTGAAAGGAGATCGCCTGGAAGGTGCCGGCACCCTCCACCACGGTCTTCCCCGTGCCGAGTTCACGACCGAGCGCCTTCATCAGCACTTCGGTCCATCGGTAGTTGTCGCTGGACGCACCCGCCGCAACGCGGTACAGGGCGTTGCCGTTGTGATCGCGACTGTAAGTACCGAAGGTGCGGGCGAGATCCGCGTACCTTTCGGGCCCCATGCCGCCGCCGCATCCCCACGGCTCATTGCCCAATCCCCAGAACCGGACCGACCATGGGGCGTCCCGCCCGTTGGCCCGCCGCAGTGCCGCCATCGGACTGTCGTCATCGCGAGTGAGGTACTCGGCCCACTCACTGGCTTCTCGCACGGTGCCGCTGCCGACGTTGACGGAAATGTACGGTGCAGCGCCCAGCATCTCGCACAAGGCCATGAATTCGTGGACGCCAAAACTGTTGTCCTCGACGACGTCGCCCCAGTGGCTGTTCACCATTCTCGGGCGGTGCTCGCGAGGGCCGATACCGTCGCGCCAGTGATACTCATCGGCGAAGCAGCCCCCGGGCCAGCGCAGGTTGGGGATGCCGAGCGTTCGTAGCGCCTCCACCACGTCGAGACGGATGCCACCCTCGTTGGGTATCTCGGAGTTCTCGCCGACGAAGAATCCGCCGTATATGCAGCGACCGAGGTGCTCGGCGAAGTGGCCGTATATATGCCGGTTGATGTGCGGGCCCGCAAGGTCGACGTCGATGACGCCACGCACGCTGTTCACGGTGAACTCCTCATGTCGGGGTGGGCAGCGGCACATGGTTCGCGTCAGGAGCGACGGCTTCTTCGACCGCGATCGGCTGAGCGCCGAACGGCATGCGACGCCTACGGGCGGCATGGAGCTCAACGTATAGCTTTATAAAGCTATTTTGAAAGACTCGGTGCGAAACCACGTGTCATGCCGACGAAGCTCACTCGATACCGCGAGGGCGTGGCCGACCGCTGCGAACTCCGCGCAGGCGGGTGCGGGCCCAGCTTGGATCGCCGAGCCCGCACCCGCCGCCCCTACGGTGGGAGCTTCCTAGTCGGCAGGCTCCCCCACGTAACTGATGGCAGGCCGGGGCGGCACGGACATTCCGTTGCCGAGGTAGTAGTCCACCTCGTGCGACTGCATGTAGCCCTTGACCGTCATGTCATTGCGGTATGCGGGGTTGTGCGCCAGCGTGTACAGGCGGGTGTCCGTCGCCTGGTCGGTGGAGAGGATCACCAGTTCGTTGTTGTCGGCATTGGTGAAGACGGCCTCTTCGCGCCAGTCCCCGAACAGATCGCCGATCAAGGTGGGGTTCTCGGTGGATCCGAAGCCCGTCGCGCCGAGCTTCCAGAGGGTTTCCAGGCGGGGGACGCTCCTGGCCGTGCTCGGAGAGGCTGGGTTCCACTTCTCGATCTTGCCGTCGTTGAGCAGTTCCATGCCGGGGTCGCCGTCCCACCACAGCCCCAGCGCCGGCCAGGGCTGCAGTGCGGTGTCCTTCGCCAGCAGTTTGTTGGACTTGGCGTTGTAGAGGCCCGAGAAGGACCACGCCTCCATTCCGGGCTCGTCGGGGTCGATGTCGCCGACCAGGCCACGTCCGACGTCGACGATGCCCTTGGCACTGTGTTTCCAGATGATGGTGCCGTCGGTCGCGTCGTAGTAGTACTCGCGCAGACCGTTGGTGTTGTCCTGCTGGATTCCGTAGCCCTGGAGTCCGCGGCGTTCAGGGTCCATCTTTCCGATGTACCAGCGGTCCCCATGGCCGATCCCCTGGTCCGCCAGCGAGTAGCGCAGGGTTCCGTCACCGTTGAGGACGAACCCGATCTCGGCGACCTCGTCCTTGCCGTCGCCGTCGACATCTATGACACGTGTGTTGTGCCCGTCCGCGGCCGCCTGTTTGCCGCGCAGCCACTTCCACTTCTGCTCGACCTTGCTGCCGTCGAATGTCCACGCGCCGATCATGAGGTTGAAACCACCCTTGCCCACACGGTTCTTCATGAAGGACACCAGGCTGGGGGTGTGGCCGTCGAGATACCCCACCGCGAAGCGTGCCGCCAACGGCCCGTCGGCGATGTAGTCGTCGGGGACGGGGGCCGTGGCCCGAGGAGCTCCGGTCAGGCCGTCGAGCATGGCGATGGCTTGGTGGTCGCCTTTGGCCCAGGTGAACTTCGTGCCGTCGCCGAACGTCACGCCTCCGGCAATGCGCGCCGCCACCTCCGCCTTGCCGTCACCGTCGAAGTCGTAGACGGTGACCCCGTCCCAATTGCCGGTGTCTATGCTCGATGCCCCTCCTTCGATGTTGTTGACGTTCGCCCCGTTCGGCCCCATGTCCATGGACCACAGGTAGGTGCCGTCACTGCGGTAAGCCTCGATGGTGCGCGGGGCGGTCTGCCGGTCCACGATGTAGTCGTACTCTCCGTCGCCGTCCAGGTCCCCGGCCCACGTGAACTTGATCGGGGCGCCGTCGCGCAGAGGTATCCGGACCGCCGGCTCCTGAGCATGGTCGGCGGAGAGCTCGAAAGCGCCGCTGGGTTCCTGCTCCTCGCCATCGACGACCGGACGGACCCGGTAGCCGTTGCTCCGCGTCAGATCGGCCGTGGTGTCCGAGAAGTTGGTTCCCTTGGTGAGCACCTGTGAGTTGAGCTTGACGTACGCGCCACTGTCGCCGGTGGACCGGTAGACATTGAAGCCGATGCCTTCGGGATCCAGTCCCAGCAATCGCCAGGAGACAAGAACGTCGGTCGAACTGCTGCGTACGGCCACGACTCCCCGGCCGAGCTTCTCCATCGGCCGCGCCGTCTCGGGCTCGGTGTCACCATCCACGGAGGAAGGGTCCTGGGCGGCCATACCCAGCGGGGAGAAGTCGGTCAGCAGGGCCGCGGACAGGACCATTGCGGTCGAGCCAACGCCTGTGACCCACCAGCCGATCCTGCGACGTCGGTGCTTGGGGTGCACGAGATACTCCTGTTGCTGTGACACGGAAGCGCTGCGCGGCCACGCAAGACCTCTGCATCGCCTCCTGGTTGAGCGCCTGACGATTGGGAGACCGACCCGAAGAGCAGCTGTCACAGAAAGCCCGACCGTTTTCGAGTGACGCCTGACACACAAGACGCCGCTTCACCTTGACCAGTCGGGCGTCCTCAATCCGACGGCGCCTCTGTCGCAGATGGCCTCGACGACAAACAGACCTTCGACCAGGGCCCGGAACGCAGCGCCAGCACTGCATTAATTACGAATACATCTTGACGGGCTGAGTGCCGACGCCGACTATGAACAAGTCGTTGAGCCGCCTACGCAGAAACCACCTGCCATGTTGCCGTCGCATACCTGGACGCCTACCGCGCCTCTCTCCCGGGCCAGTCCCGCCGGGAAGCGTCGCCGGGACGCCGGTCGAGCCACTCTGGGGACGCTGCGATGCGTCTCGCCTGTTATCCACTGACGCGAAGGATTGACCCTCTTGTCCGGAGGTACCACCTGCGTCCGGCCTCGGGCCCTGTTCGCCATGAGCGCCGCGACACTGCCACATGCCTTCCCGCCCGACGTGATGGACCGCCTGCGGAATGTCGCGGACGTTGCCCCCGATCTCGTGGCCGAGAGTTTCCACGATCCTCGGATACGGGAGGCCCTGGCGGAGACCGAGATCCTCGTCACCGGCTGGGGCTGCCCGCCCGTTGACGCCGGCGCGCTCGCGGCGGCACCCCGGTTGCGTGGCATCCTGCATGCGGCCGGCTCCGTGAAACCCCTGATGACAGACGCATGCTGGGACCGGGGCATCTGGATCTCCTCCGCCGCGGCGGCGAATGCGCTTCCCGTCGCCGAGTACACCCTCGGAATGATCCTGCTGACCGGGAAGGGTCTGCTCACCCGGAGCAACACGTACCGGGCGACCCGTACCTTCCAGAACGACGTGATTGTCGAGGGGATCGGCAACCATAGGCGTCGTATCGGCGTCATCGGCGCCTCACACATCGGACGCCGCGTCATCGATCTGCTGCGCCCGTTCGACTTCGAGGTGTCCGTCGCCGACCCGTATGTGGGCGAGGCCGAGGCTGCGGCCCTCGGTGTCCGGCTCCGTGAACTGCACGGCCAGGACGGCTTGTTCGCCACCAGTGATGTCGTCACCGTGCATGCCCCGGCGGTCCCCGAGACCCGGCATCTCGTCGGGCGTCAGGAGCTTGCTCAGATGCCCGACGGCTCCGTTCTGATCAACACGGCGCGCGGCAGTCTGGTGGACACGGAAGCCCTCACCGAGGCGGTGCTGGCTCAGCGCATCGCCGCAGTCCTGGATGTGACCGAACCCGAGCCTCTCCCTGCCGACTCTCCGCTCTACGATCTGCCGAACGTGTATCTCACCCCGCACCTCGCCGGAGCTCAGGGCAACGAGGTAGCGCGCCTGGGCGTGGTGGTTGTCGAGGAGTTGCGGCGTCTGCGTACAGGAGCGCCGTTGGCCCACGCGGTGGACCGCGCGACTCTGCAGCGAGCCGCATAGAGCCCTCGAGCCATAGGGCCGCGAGCCACAAAGGAGACGGCGGCGTTCACGACACGTGTGCGCCGGAAGCGGCCCGCACCGAACCACCCTGGATCAGTCCCTCTGGCAGATCGCACTGTCGTTGCGGCGCAGCACCACTACTTGGACGGATGCGATGAGCGAACCAGCACACGCCGACGCGCCCCAGCCGGGCCACCACGTGTTCGACTACACGCCCTGGAACTACTGGACCGACGCCGACGACCACGACCGCGACCAACAACGCCGGGTGCAGCAGGCGCTGAAGAAGGACAACGAGTCCTACCAGTTCGGCGAGAACACCTTCGTCTCCCCACTGGCGGCGGTACAGAACGAGCACTTGGTTCTTGGCGCGCACAGTTACATCGCTGCCGGCGCCTATCTCACCGGAACTCTGAACACCGGTCGAGACTGCACGATCAACCCCTACACGACAGTGCGGGGGGCCATCGAACTCGGCGACGCGGTCCGCATCGGCGCGCACACTTCGCTCCTCGCGTTCAATCACGGATTCGAGGACCTCCACACCGAGGTGTTTCGTCAGCCGATCACTTCGCAGGGCATCCGGATCGGTAACGACGTGTGGATCGGCTCGCACGTGGTCGTCCTGGACGGGATCACCGTCGGTGACGGAGCGGTGATCGGCGCCGGCAGCGTCGTGACCAAGGACGTGCCTCCGGCTGCCGTCGTCGGAGGTAACCCCGCACGGGTCCTGCGATGGCGTGGAACGAGCTCAGCGGCGACAACGGCTGGGCGGCGTACGGATCTTGCCGAAGCAGTGGCGGCCTTCGCCGGCACAGCTCGCGCCCAGACCGAAGATGTCCTCAACCGTTGCTTCATACCTGAGCTAGAGGGTGGCCTCTTCGTCGACGCACCAGGCGGCGGCCCCACCGTGCGCGCTCAGTGCGACGCGATCGAGATCGCGGACCTCCTGCTGGGACGCGCGCCCGCTCCGCTCCCCGCCGAGAGCCAACTCGAACGGCTGCGGTCGTGGCAGGACCCGGACACCGGCCTGGTCGCTTCGCTGGGACCCGACGGTCGGCAGGTCCCGCTCCCCGTCGTGGACGGGCCTTTCAGTGGTGACGCGGAGTACCACATCTTGTGCGTGGGCTACGCTCTCGACCTCTTGGGCAGTGCCTTCCCGCATCCGATTCGTGGTGTCGACACGATGGATGCTGCCGACGTCATCGCCGCGCTCGACACACTCCCCTGGCGTGAAGACCCGTGGTACTGCGGCGCTTGGATCGATTCGCTGGGCACCGCCTTCCTGTGGAACCGCGGCCACGGCCGCCGAGGACGGAGCGGAGCCCTTGAGGCGCTGCTCGGTCGGCTGCTCACACTGGCCGACTCCCGCACCGGTCTGTGGGCCCAGCCGAACGCGGTCGACGGCCTCCTCCTTCCGGTCAACGGCTTCTACCGTGGAAGCCGGGGCACCCTCGCCCAGTTCGGTCTTCCTGTGCCCTACCCGGAGCGCGTCATCGACTCCGTTCTGGAACATGCGCGCGATGTGCGCTACACGCGCCCGGATCGTCAGACTGCCTGCAACATCCTCGACATCGCCCATCCGCTGTGGCTGACACGCGCCACCGGCTACCGCGCCGACGAAACCGTCGCTCTGGCCAGGCGCCTACTGACCGACGCGCTCGGCAATTGGGTCGACGGCCAGGGATTCGCCTTCAAGGCACCGCACCCTACGACCAGAAGCGCCCGGGAATCCCGACCGGGCCTGCAAGGCACCGAGATGTGGTTGTCCATCATCTGGTACCTGTCCGACCTCGCGGGCATTTCCGAGGCGCTGGGGTATCGGCCCCGCGGCGTCCACCGACCCGAGCCAGCCGCATCACTGCATTGATGCGCTCCCTCCCCCGTCCTCTCAGCTCGACCTGCTCGCGACTCTCCCCTCAGGAGCTCCCTGTGCATCCCGGACCCGTCTTCACCACAGACCGCTTCGCCGGCCGATGCGTGCTGGTCACCGGCGCGGCATCCGGTATCGGGGCCGCCACGGCTCACCGGCTTGCCGCCGAAGGCGCCCGCGTACTCGTGGCCGACATCGACGAGAAGCCAGGTACCTCGGTTGTCGCGGACATCCGCGATGCCGGCGGAGACGCACACTTCCAGTGGTGTGACGTCTCGGACGAGTCGTCCTGGATCGAGGCGGTGCAGGCCGCACATGAGGCCTTCGGTCCTGTGCACGTACTCGTGAGCAATGCTTACGCGGTTCACGTCGCGGCCGCCCATGAGACCAGTGCCGCAGACTGGAACCAGCAGCTGGCTGTGAGCCTGAGTGGGTCCTTTCTCGGCGTACGAGCCTGCCTGGACGACCTGGTGTCGACGGGCGGCAACGTGGTGCTCGTCTCTTCGGTCCACGCCCTGGTGGGGCTTCCGGGCCGACCGGCATACGCGGCGGCGAAGGCCGGACTCACCGGTCTGGCACGGCAGTTGGCGGTCGAGTACGGCGGGCAGGTCCGCGTGAACAGCGTACTGCCCGGGCCGGTTCTGACACGGGCCTGGGACGACATCGGTGAAGAGGACCGGCGGGCCACCGCACGGGAGACCGCCTCGCGACGCCTCGGCCGCCCGGAGGAAGTCGCGTCGGCCGTTGCCTTTCTGGCCAGTGACGACGCTTCGTTCGTGACCGGTGCCTCACTCGTCGTCGACGGCGGCTGGAGCGTGATGAAGAACTCCTCGTGAGCCTTCTTGTCGGCGCTCGCCCCAGTCCCGCCCGCAACTTCCCTTTGGAGCAACACCTTTGAAGATCACTCGGGTTGAAACCTTCGCCGTCCCGCCCCGCTGGCTGTTCTGCCGGATTGAGACCGATGACGGCATCGTGGGGTGGGGTGAGCCTGTGGTGGAAGGCCGGGCTGCCACGGTGCGCACCGCCGTCCACGAACTCGCCGAGTACCTGGTCGGTCAGGATCCGATGCGCATCGAGGATCACTGGCAGGTCATGACGAAGGGTTCGTTCTATCGCGGCGGTCCCATACTGTCGAGTGCCGTCGCGGGTCTCGACCAGGCGCTCTGGGACATCCAGGGCCGGGCTCTGGGCGTACCGGTGCATGTGCTCCTCGGTGGGCCCGTGCGCGAACGGGTGCGCGCCTACAGCTGGGTGGGCGGTGACGATCCCGCAGAGATCGCCGACGCCGTCAAGGCGCAGGTGGACGCGGGGTTCACAGCCGTCAAGATGAACGCCTGCGGGCGCATGGACAAGTTGGCCACCGCAGCGGACATAACCTCCGTCGTCGAACGCGCCGCCACGGCCCGCGATGTACTGGGGCCCGACCGGGACTTCGCAGTGGACTTCCACGGGCGCTTCAACGCGGCCAACGCACGCCGGGTCCTGCCTCACCTCGCGGACCTGCATCCCCTGTTCGTCGAAGAGCCGGTACTGCCCGAATACGCCCATCGTCTCCCCGAGGTGGTCGCCGCCTCGACCGTCCCGATCGCCACCGGCGAGCGCATCTACTCGCGCACCGAGGCCCTGCCCGCACTCCAGGCCGGCATCGCCGTCCTTCAGCCGGACCTCTCACACGCAGGAGGCATCTCCGAAGTACGGCGCCTCGCGTCCCTGGCGGAGACCTACGACGTACTGCTGGCGCCCCACTGCCCACTCGGCCCGATCTCTCTGGCCGCAAGCCTGCAGGTGGCCTTCAGTACGCCCAACTTCCTCATCCAGGAACAGAGCATCGGCATCCACTACAACAACGGAGCCGAAGTCCTGGACTACGTAGTGGACCGCGAGGTGTTCCGGTTCGACGAGGGGCATATCCGCCGCCCCCTCGGCCCGGGCCTTGGCATCACCGTCGATGAGCAGGCAGTGCGCCGTGCCGACAACAGCACGTCCGACTGGCACAGCCCTGTGTGGCGACACAACGATGGCTCGTTCGCCGAATGGTGATCAGCGCCCGCTACCCATGCGACATTCCGCCAATGGAGGGCACCTCAATGAAACCTGAGTCGCCGCCGCACGGCATGTCACCGACCTTGGACGCCGACGCGGTCCGGGCGGTGGCGTCCGATCGACTCGAACTCGGCGAAGGTCTGCGCCTGCTGGACGACGGGACCGTAGTGCTCGTCGACATCCTGGCCGGGCATCTGCTCCGACTGGCGCCACAAGCCCAGCCCGATCACCCGTTGGAACTGATCACTCGCCTGCGGGAGCCGCTGGGTGCCGTTGCCCCTCTCGGCCCGCCCGACGCCGGACAGTGGCTGGCCGCCGTCGGTACAGGCTTCGCACGCCTCACCACCGATGCTGGTTCCGGCGCCGGCGGTGCTCTGACGTGGTTGGCGCACCCCGCAGCAGGCACAGGGCCACGGCGTCGCATGAACGACGCGGTGTGTGATCCTTCGGGGCGCATGTGGGGTGGCAGCATGGCGTACGACAACACCGAAGGCGCGGGCTGCCTGTTCCGCGTGGACCTGGACGGCACGGTCACCGAAGTCGTGACCGGTCTGACCGTTCCCAATGGTCCTGCTTTCACGGCCGACGGCACCACGATGTACCTCGCGGACAGTGCGCGGGGCGAGATCGATGTCTTCGACGTGGACCCGCACACCGGAAACCCGTTCGGACGACGACCGTTCGCACGTCTGTCGCCCGACGAAGGTAGTCCGGACGGCATGGTCATCGACGCCCTTGGCCGCCTCTGGTGTGCGCTGTGGGGAGGCTTCGAGGTGCGGTGCTTCGCACCCGACGCGACGGTGCTCGCCAGCGTTCCGGTGCCGGCCGCGCAGCCCACCAGCGTCTGTCTGACTGGGCAGCGGCTGCTGGTCACTTCGGCCACCGTCGGACTGGCCCATCCCGGCCCGTTGGACGGCGCGGTGCTGGACATCCCGTGCACGGCACCGCCGGTGCCGACGCCGCGAGCCGTACTGACGCAGTCAGGATGACGCCAGTCGCTGCTGTTGGGCAGTGCCGGTGGCCGGGTCGGAGCTGTTGGTCGACGACCCGGCCACCGGCGGTCAAGAGGTGTTCGAGCGACCGACGACCAGTGCGTCGTCCTTCTCGCCGAGAAGCACTTCGACCACGTCACCCGGAGCCCCGGACAGGAGCGGGAGCCGGTCGAGATCCACGGGCTCCCCTGCGCGAAGACGGATGCCCGTGCGGTGCGTCCACGAGTCGAACCGTCCGTTCCCGGTGACCCGAACCGCGAGCCCAGTAGCGGCATCTGAACACGGCACCATCTGCCCGCTGAGCCGGAGCCCCGCCCCTGCGGGCATCGCCTCGACGCGCAGAGGCCGGTTCCACCAGCCCCACGCTCCCACCTCGGTCACCGGGCCGCCGTGCGGCCCGAGGACGACCGTGGTGTCGAGGTGCATCGAGTCGCCGGGCTGCAACTCGACGTAGGGTCCGAGGACTTCACACTCGACGATCCAATGGGTCGGCCGCAGCCCACCCAGATGCGCCAGGGGTGTGTCCAGCGGATGCTCCAGCCAGACCTCGGCACGTGATCCTGCATCGGGATACAGGGCACTTGGGTCCACCGCGAACCGCTGGACCCAAGTGCCGGCACGCCCGACGTGGGCGATCCAGCCGAGGGCGGTAGGAAATCCGGCCTTCCCCACGACAGACTGCGCGGGCACGTGCGCGAGCTGCGGCCCGTGCTGCTCGACCCGCGGGTTGCCGGTACCCGCGACGAGTTGCGTCACGGTCGACGGGTCTGCCGTTGTGCCCCGCAGTCCCGAATCGGCGAGTCCGATCCACACGCCGTCACCGTGCCGTTCGGCCGGCTGGCCGGGCAGTTGCGTGATGTTCCACAGCGCCCACCGAACCGGCATCGCGGACGTGTTGGTGCCGATCAGACGCAGCCGGACGTCGGTGCGGCCTGCGGCGAGAGACACTTCCCGACGCAACTGAAGCCCGGTGCGCGGGTCGTGCCCGCTGGTGAGGGTGACGCACGCGCCCTGCCCGTCCGCGTCCTGGTGGATGTGCGCTTCGTATCTGCCGGAGTCCAGCACGGGGTCGGGTGGTCCGGCCCACTCCGCCGGGCCGGACCACCCCTGCGGAGCGGGCCACGTCTTGTCGCCACCCCAGTTGCGCCAGTCGGCCATCTCTCCTTGATGCGGCCCGACGGCAGCAACATCCCGCGCACCGCACTCCTCGTCCAGCAACTCGTCGGAGCGGTACAGGAACTCGACGCCGTCCAATCGGAGGGACAGGATGCGCCCGCCCAATTGCGGAGCCAGCACCATCGCCAACCGATCGCTCTCGACGTCGATGACGGTGTGTCCACTCACTCGCCGATGCCGGGCCCGCACACAGTTGTCAGCCATGACCCGCTCTCTCGGTCATGAAGAGTGCGTTGCACTCGCGCTGGAGCGCGATGTCGTTCCACATCGGGTGGTGAGGGGCAGCATTGGAGCAGACGAGGGTGCCCCAGGCTCCCACCTCCGAGCTGCGCCTGACGGCATACCGGCAGAACTCCGCACCGATGGGCCCTTCCTCGAAGGAGCCGTTCAAGGGTGTGTATCCGATCCAGCCCTCGCCGAACACGAGCGGAATACCGCGCCCGGCGCACAAGTCGGCTGCCGCTGCGGTCCACGTGTCCAAGGTCCGCACCATGGCGATGCGGTGCGCGCCGAACCTTTCGTACAGTCGCCGGTCCCAAGCTTCGGCGTCGCACCAGTCGTGCACGTAGATCTCCGGCTTACCGACGATCGTGGCTTCCTGACGCCATCGATCACTGACCGGCGGTCTCCATTCGTCGAACGACGGAGCACCGGGTCGGAGCAGATCAGTTCGGGCACGCTGCTCGTCAAAACCTCCGTCGGTGGAGCGCAGGCCGTATCCGACCACGATCTCGTCGAGCACCCCATAGACGTAGGGGTGGAAGATTCCGACGTCGATGTTCTGGGGGATGCCGCGGAACGCCTCCAACGGGACGTGCGCGTAGTTCACCGTGACGGGGATGGTGGGGCAGCGCTCGTGGAAGCGGGCGAGACCGCGTTCGAGCCGCTCGCGGAGCTCCACCACCGCCGGCTCGCGACCTGGCAGGCCTTCGGTCAGGTAGCCGCCTTGGACCTCGTTGTGCAGCTCGACGAACGCGATGACCTCCGCCAGGCCCTCGGCTTCGGCGAGGTCGCAGCAATCGGCGAGTGCCTCGGCCAGGCGGGTCGGACGCTCCTCGGGGTCCACCGCCAGCAACGCGTCGAACCACTGCCGGTCTCCCGCGAACGAGCTGCTCTGCTGGTACTCCCAGCTGGAGAGGATCACTACGACGCCGTGGCGTCGGGCAGCTCGCAGGAGGTCCAGCAGATGTTGCCTGGGGTCGAGTCGGGTCCGGTGCTTCACGTCGTACCACCGCGTGCGCTGGCCGTACTCCCCGCCGAGCGGGCCGAACTCCATCTCACCGGACAGTCCGGAGCCGAAGATCAGGAACGGCATGGCACAGATCCGGATGGTGTTGTATCCGCGGTCGACCGCTTCGGTGAAGGCCCGGTCGAGGTCCTCGAAGGGCTCGCCCGGCCCGGTGCGCGTGTACCAGGTGAAATCCCACAAAGTGATGGTGAGTCGTTCGGGTAGATGCGGGGGCGGAGGAACGGGGGTGTAGGCCATCTCGCCCTCCTTCCAATAGTGTTGGCGCCGCGAGTGTCCCGTGTCGGCGCGGTCGTCGGTCGGGATCTAGGGTCGAGGGAGGTCGCTACGCGCGCGTGAGGGCAAGGCCGTCCACCGCCACGGTTCCGCCGCCCGCTGCTGCCGCCGCCTCGATCGTGATCGTGGCGGTTCCCGACGGAAGTTTGATCCCCTCCAACGAGGTCTTCGTCCAGCTGGAGCCGACGTCACGAAGATCGAGCGTCTTCTCCCGTCCACGCGAGTCCGTGATACGCACGCGGGCTTTCTCCAGCCCGGTCGTCGTCTTCGCCGACAGCGACAACGTGTAGGTACCGCGGGGAACGGTGTTCTCCTGGAAGACACCTCCGGCGAAACCCGCGGGGTCGCCGAGCGTCAGTGCGTGACGTGTGCCGTTGCCGGCCGGCGTCGGATTGGACACGAACCGGGTCGAGGGCGAGTCGTCGTCCACGGTCGTGTTCCATCCGGTGACGGTGGTCACCGGTACGCGATCGGCCTCGAACTCCGGGTTCAGGACGAAGTTGTTGTCGATGCCCGTGGCCCAGCGACCGGAGCGGGCGTCAAGTCGCCAGGAGCTGAGGGAGTTGAAGACCGGGGCGTCCTCGTCGAAGGACAGCGGGACCCACTGGTTGTATCCTGTTCCGTTCCACGCGAACTCGGCCCAACGGTCACCCGCGTACACCACCGTGTCGGTCTTCGTGCCGTGCACAGTGAAGAAGAACCCGGACTGCGAGACGTGACTGTAGTCCGCCTCCGTACCCTTCATGACGGTCTCCGGCTCGTAAGGGCCTTGCGGATCGTCTCCGACGGATTTGATGACGTGTGTCGCTGACGCGTTCCATCCGTGCAGGTCAGAACTGGCGATGTAGTAAAGGCCGTTGGCCTTGAACATCGCGTTGCCCTCTCGGCCGGCCTCGTTGTGCGCCACCTCGACAGCGGGCTCGACACTCAGTGAATCGGAGGGGTCGATGCGCGACACGTAGGTGTGAGCACGGCCGCTCTGGTTGGAGTAGACGAGGTAGTCGCTGCCGTCGTCGTCGGTGAAGACGGTCTGGTCGCCTGTCCCCTGGTAGAGCACGCCGGGAATCTGTGTCTGAAGGTTGGCGTAAGTGAATTCCCCCGTCGGCGAATCGCTCTCGAGGAAGAGAAGTCCCCCGTTCGTCTTTCCGTCCGTGTCGAAGGAGGTGGACATCTGCGTCACGAGTACGTACTTACGTGTGGCCTCGTTGTACACGACCCCCATGCGGCCGACCCAGCCAGCGTCGTCGAGGGAGCGCATCCGCGAAAAGGCGTCGCCCTTGACGTCCTTGGACGGAGGGATGCTCAGTCCCGTGGACCGGTTGACTACTTCGTTCTTGAAGTCCCAGTTCACCAGGCCCTTGGAGGTGTAGACCTTGATCGAGGCGAAGGTCGACTTCGGGTACTTCCGGGTGGGGGACGCCGCGTACGGGCCTGCCTCCTGGTACTGAACGCCGTACCAGTAGTAGGTGTCCCCGAACTTGAACACCCCGCCACCCTGGGAAGCAATCAGGTTCCCGTCGGTGTCCTTCCAGAAAGAGTCGTTCTGGATCGTCGGAGCGTGACGCGACACCTTCGGGGCCGTTGCGGTGGCCGGCGAGACCGAAGCCGAGCTGCCGGGTACTACCGCGACGAGCGCTGTCGCGGCGATCGCGAATCCAGCCACCGCATGAACGAGCTTTCGCATGGGATGCATTGATTCCGTCCCGTAGTCCAGACAATTCCGTCAGGAAGGTGGATCGACTTGAATCAGGGATATGCCGTCGTGGCGGCTCAAGCTCGGCTCTTGAGGCGAGTCAGCTCTTGACCGCACCCGCCGCCAGGCCTTCCAGGAGCTGCTTGCGCAGCAGGAAGAAGACCAGGAGGCTGGGGACGGCGGCGAGGATCGAGCCGGCCAGTACCAGGTCGTACTGGCGATTGGTCGCGCCGAACAGGGCCTGGATGCCCAGCGGAAGGGTGTAGTCGCCCGGGTCGCTCACGACGACCAGCGGCCAGATGAGGCTGTTGTAGCTGTTGAGGAAGGACCACACGCCCAAGGCGCCGAGGGCCGGGCGGAGCAGCGGTAGCACGATGCGGCGGAACAGGCCGAACTCGGTGCAGCCGTCGACCCGGGCCGCGTCCAACAAGGCGTCGGGGATGGACTGTTCAGTGAACTGCCGCATCATGAAGATGCCGAACGCGGGTGCGACCCAGGGCACGACCAGTGCGAAGTAGGGCGTGGTCAGATGGGCTTTGGCGATCATGACGAACAGCGGAACGACGATCACCGCGAACGGCACAGCCAACGAGCTGAACATGATGTTGAACAGCGCGTTCTTGCCGCGGAAGCGGTACTTGGCGAAGGCGAACCCCGCAAGTGCGCACAGCAGTACGGCCGCGAGGGTGGAGATGCCGGCCACCACCGTGCTGGTCATCAGCCAGCTCCAGAAGGGATGGGCGCCGAGCAGCCCCCGGTAGTTGGCAAGGGTGCCGGGCGACGGCAGCAGGTCGGGCGGATAGCCGAAGATGTCACCGCGGGACTTGAACGAGGAGGACAGGGCCCACAACAGCGGGAGGGCGAACACCAACAGCAGAGTGATCAGGAACGCGTAGAGCAGAGCCCGGCTCGCCCTTCGGCGGCCTTCACGGGCACCGCGTATGCGCCGGTCGCCGGCCGCGATTTCACGTATGGTCATCGGTCATCCCTTCCGACCCCCAGCAGGCGCATGGCCAACTGACCGAGGGTGAACACGGCGACGAAGAGCAGCACACCGGCCGCCGCCGCGTAGCCGAGCTGCTGGCGCTGGAATCCAGCACGGAAGATGAACTGGGCCACGGACAAGGTGGATTCACCCGGCCCGCCCTGAGTGAGCAGGAACGGCTCCTCGAAGATCTGCACGGAGCTGACGAGCACGGTGACCGCCACGAAGGCGGTGACGGGGCGCAGGCACGGCAGAGTGACGTTACGGAATCGGCTGACCGGCCCGGCGCCGTCTATGGCCGCGGCCTCGTACAGCTCTCTCGGGACGTTCTGCAGTCCAGCCAGGAAGAAGATGGTCAGGTAGCCGGTCCAGCGCCACAGTACGAGGATCACGACGGTGACCCTGGCCCAGCCCGGCGTACCCAGCCAGTCGATTCCCCCGAAGCCGAACACGGACTTCCCCACCGCGTTCAGGAGGCCGAACTCGTTGTCGAAGAACAGGCCGAACACCAAGGTGATGACGATCGGCGAGATGACCACGGGCATGAAGTACGTCAGCCGGAACAGATCCCGGCCGCGCAGGCCGCGAGCGTTCAGGGCTTGGGCGATGAGCAGCGCCCCGGGCATCACGACGCACATGGTGAAGACCACGTACATGGACGTGTTGCCGACGGCCGTCCAGAAACTGTGGTCGCCCAGCAGGTCCTGATAGTTGCGCAGGCCCACCCAGTGGGGTGTGCCCAAGCCTGCCCACTCGGTACAGCTGAGATACAGGCCCACCAGGACCGGTACCAGGAGGAACAGCCCGTACAGCAGGTAGAAGGGCGAGATGAACACGTAGGGAGCCAGGGCGCGTTGATGACGCATCCACCACGACTGACGCTTCGTGCCGCCGTTCGACGGCTCCACGGGACGGGTTGTTCCGCGGGGCGCGGACCGGGTCTCGGGCGGTGCGGTCATCGCTTCACCTGCTGTCGATAGGCCTTCAGACCGTCCCGGAGGGCTGCGGAGGGCGTGGTACGCCCCTTCAGCGCATCCAGAATGGGACCGCCCAGCACATCGGTGAGAGTCTGCATGTCTGCGGCCTGGTGGAAGACGGGGAGGTCGGCGGCTGCGGGGCCGAAGACGTCGAACGTCCGCTGCCCGCCGAGATATTCGTCCTTGGAGGCGATGAGTTCGGGGTCCTTGTACAGCGGCTTGAGTGTGGGGAGGTAGCCGCCCACGCGGTAGCGGAGGATCTGCCCCTCCCGGCTCAGGTAGACGCGACGCAGAAGTTCCAGCGCGGCGACACTGTTGGACTTGTTCTTCAGTACGGCGAAGCCGGTGCCGCCCATGGTGGAGGCTATGTGCCCGCCGCCGGCGAATCGGGGCAGGGTTCTGATCCGCCAACGCCCCTTCTGTTCCGGGACGTTGGTCTGCAACCCCGCCGCTTTGTACCAGTCGGGCATGGCGGTGGCTGCGAGCCGCCCGGACTTGAGGGCGGCGGCGCACGCACTGCCGTAGGGGTCCGGCAGGGCCAGAAGGGCTCCGGAGCGCGCTCCGCGGGTCATGAACTCAAGGACATCGAGGGCCTCGGGCGAGTCCAGGGTCAGGTCGCCTTCGGCGTTGAAGAGGCCTCCGCCGCGTTGCAGCAGGAACTGCAGGAATCCGTTGACGATCGCGCCGTTGTCGCCGGTGGAGATCATGCCGACGCTCACCTTGTGATCGGTGTTCAGCCTCTCGCCGTGCTCGAGGAACTCCTCCCATGTGTCGACCTTCTCAGGAACGCGGTACTTCTCGAACAAGTCCTGCCGGTAGTAGAGGACTGTGATCGCGGCGCCAGATTCCAGGCCGTAGGGCACACCATCAACGGTGTACGGATCCAGCTTGGACAAGTCGTCGCCGAACGGGCGGACCGTCTCCGTGAGGTCCACGAAGAGGTTCTGCGCGATGGACGCGTGCATCACACGGGGGAACTGGTCGACGTTCAGGCCCACGAGATCCGGGGTGTTGCCGTCCGCGACGGCCTGGGCGATCAGCCGCGTGAGGATGTCGGCGGGTGCCGAACTGGTGACATCCAAGCCGAAGTCGAAGCGGCTCCCCCGCATCAGACTGTCGTCCTTGACGGCGGTCTGAAAGGTCTTGATGTAGTCGGGGTCGTGAGTCCAGAACTTGATCTGCGCTCTTCCCGAACGCATCGGAGTGGCTGATGAAGTGCCGCATGCCGCTAGAGCAGGCGCGGCAAGCAGCCCGATTCCCACACCGCCTGCGGCACGCAGCAGGCTCCTGCGACTTAGCTCAGGCATGTCCGTTCTCCTGCTGTCGCAGGGTGGTGCGAGGTACGGCCACCAGCTCGGCGGATTCCACCGTGGCGTGGCTGTGCGCGGCAGTGAGACCTTCACGTACTGAACCGTCGACGTAGATGCGGGCTGCGGGGTCCAGCGGAAGGACTCGGATCTCCACACCGTGCCGCAGTGCGGCGTCGGCGAAGCGCCGCAACCCGATCTCCCAGTCCGGCCCGTACCAGAAGTGGTCGGCGACGAGCTGTCCGTCGATGTAGGCGCGGGCCGCGTCCCCGGTGTAGCGAAGGCGCAGGAGGACTTCGCCGTCCCCGTCCAAAGCGGAGGGCGGCATGGTGATGTGGTGGACGCCTGCCTTCTCGAAGTCCTCGTCTCGCGGCGCGGAGGCTCGGTGATGAGAGCCTCCGGTGCGGGCCGGCGGGGTGGCCGCCTGAGTCTGGGTGGCTTCAAGCCTGGGCTGCGGAAGTTGCGGTGCAGGGCTCAACAGCCATCGCGTGAAGACCCCGTCGTCGGCCGATGCACCAACACCCGTGCCTTGCAGGCTGGTTGACGCAGGAAGCAGGGCGACGGAGGGGGCTGCGGAGTGGATGTGCAGGCGCAGTTCGTTTCCGTCGGCGATCACCAGATCGTCGCTGAGCACCAGCCGGTCCCGGCCGAAGACGTGCAGCCGGTTCAGCCGGAGCGCGTCGCCCTGGGACAGCACCAGGACCTGTGCGTTTCCGTCCGGCCCGGTCAGGTTCAGCAGGGCACCAGTACCCGGCTCCTCAACGGTGATGAGCGTGGCGTCCGTGCCGTGGCTGACTCCAGCCGGCCCTGCCACCTCGACGTCCGCGGGCAGAGCGATGGAGGCCGGGATCCCGTCGATGGCCGCCAGCACGGTGAGTGTGGTGCCGTCCACGTCCAGGCGGGTCACAGGCTGGGCAGTGGCCCAGTCCAGGCTCAGCCCGGCTCCGAGGTCCAGGCCGATCGGCCACACGAAGTGCGCGCCGGAGGGTATTCGGATCGGCTGCTCCGGCAGCGTGACGGTACGGCCGCCGTCCAAGTGGACCCGGAATTGGACGCCTTCGTGCTCGGGCAGCGTCTCGTGCGGCTGGTGGTTGTTGACGAAGAGGAATCCCTTGTCGCCTGCCGAGCGGACTGACCATCGGAGTGTGGTGCGGTCGTCGAGCGAGGCGGGTTCCGTGTCGGGAAGCGACAGCGGCATCCGCGCCAAGTCCTGTCCGTACGCATGCAGCAGCAGATGCTGCATGCGCAGCGCGTGGAAGGCAGGTCGGACCTGCCCGTACTCTCCGAGCGGCGCCTGGAAGTCATAGGTCACCGTCGGCAGGTCGTTGGGATAACCGGTGTCGTGGCTCTCCTGATTGGGTTCCCTGAGGTCCAGGCGCTGTGAGGAGCCGTGGTACAGGTAGTAGCCCTGCCAGACCGATCCGCTGCCGAGCTTGGCCAGCGCCAACGAGGTGACGTCGGCGCTGGGCACAATCGGCCTGCGGTGGTACGCGATGGCCATGCCTCCGCCGACTTCGCAGGTGGCGTAGGGATAGCGGCGATCGTCCGGGCCGCTGCCGGTCGGCGCCGAGGAGCGCAGGTCCGCGCCGATCGCGTGATCGTCGCGGATCGGCGTGAAGAAGTAGTGGCGCCGCATCTCCCGGGTCCACCCGTCAGACGCTTCTTCCCAGAACGCTTCCGGGTAGCCGCCGTACAGGGGCAGCAGCACATCGCGCGGCAGATCAGCCGCGCCCCAGCCGGTCGCCGTCCACAACGGAGCTTGCATCCCGGCGACTTCGGCCATGCGCCTCAGGGTCGCCAGGTGTGTGGGCTGATCGTAGAGTTCGTTCTCCACCTGGACCGCCACGATCGGCCCGCCGTCGCCGTGGAAGAGACCGCGCAATTCATTGGAGATACGAAGGTAGTAGGCCTCGACCAGCGCGAGGTAGGCCGGATCGTTGGTACGGGGCGTGCAGTCCGTGCCGTCCAGCCAGTCCGGAAACCCTCCGTTGCGGCACTCCCCGTGCGACCAAGGACCGATCCGCATCGCGACGGCAAGACCGACCTCGCCGCACAGTTTCACGAAGCGACGCACGTCCAGGTCACCGTCGAAGCGGAACGTGCCCCGCTCGTTCTCGTGCTGATTCCAGAACAGATAGGTGGCCAGCAGGTCGACGCCGCCGGCCTTGATCTTGAGCAGTTCCTCGCGCCACTCCCCGGCCGGGTACCGGCTGAAATGGAACTCCCCCATCACCGGAATCCACGGGCATCCGTCCCTGATCAGGCTCTGGCTGTCGACCGTCAACGAGGGCGCCGCAGCGTCCGAACTCCCCATGGGCAAGTGCCCCGCCAAGGTCACAGGCGGTTTTTGGGCATGCAGAGACAACATGACAGGCGGCTCCTGCGGTGCGGCTCGATGAAGTGCGTTCATCGTGGGTGGGGCCGGAAACCCTGTCAAGATGTATTGATAATTAATACCTGCCGCTAAAGTGGCCAGCCCGGCACCTTCGTCGCCCATCCCGAGGAGAACTTCCATGGCGTCCTACACCGGCAGAGGAGTGCACGGACAGGTCGTCCACGCCCTCGGTTCCCGCATCGTGGGCGGCGACCTTCCCGAAGGCTCCACTCTGGACCTGCGCGCCCTGGGCGAAGAACTCGATGTCAGCCTCACCGTCATGCGTGAGTCCATGAAGGTCCTCGCCGGCAAGGGGCTCATAGACGCACGACAGAAGCGCGGAACGTTCGTGACGGAACGCAGGCTCTGGAACCTTCTCGACGCGGACATCATCCGGTGGCAGGTCAACAGCGACGCCGGTCACCGGCTCATGGGCGACCTCGCCGATGTTCGCTCCATCGTCGAGCCCGCCGCGGCCCATCGGGCGGCGCTGCATCGCACCGACGACGACCTCGTCGCCCTTCAAGCCGCACTCGACGCGATGGCCGAGGCTCACGCGCACTCCCCTGCGGACGCGGCCGGTGCCGACACGGCGTTCCACCGGGCCCTCCTCAATGCCACCGGCAACGAACTGCTTGCCCGTATGGACCTGCTTCTGGAACCCGGACTGCGTGAACGCGACCGCGTCGTGCACTCCCACCACGTCGATGACCCGGTCCCCAGCCATGGCGCCGTTCTGGACGCCGTCCGTGACCAGGACCCGGCCCGGGCCGAACTCGCCATGCTCGACCTCCTGGCGAAGGCCGTCCAGGACCTCGATCAGGTCACCCGCCGCGCTCCCGCACCCGGTCAGTGACGGGCGTCGCCCGGCCGGCCGGGCGACACGCAGCTGACTCCTGCGGCTCAGGTCGGTCACGCCCGCGCCCGCCTCCCTTCCGGGCACGGGGTCGTCCGAGGTGGGTGGGCGTCAACCGATGCGGCACGACTTCTGCGACTCACTGAGTCAATTTGAACAGATGCATTGACGACTGCTCAGTACTGAACCAAAGTGCATGCGCTGGGTGGAGGAGCCCTTCCTTCACCATCACAGTGGCTCCCGTCTCCACCCGGACACGTAGTGCTCCTCCGCGCAGTCCCGTGTCCCGCGCGATCCGCCGAGCACGCGGCGCACGTGAACGCCGCATGCCTGCAGGCCACTTGAACCACCTCAAGCAACCGAAGGGATCAGCCATGCCCGCACTACCGTCAATCCGCCGAGGCATTCACGCCACGGCCTTGGTCACCGCTGTCGTGGGACTGTCCGCCGTCCTCACCGGCCCCGCCCACGCGGCATCCGGCGACGGAAGGGTCCGCGCCTTGCCGGACGGATGCTCGGGCACGTCCCCCGTCGTCTGCCACTTCGACGTCCCTCCGGGCACGTACACCGTCTCCGCCCTGCTGGGCGGCAGAGAGGCCGGCAGCACGAGCGTGTCCGCGGAGACACGGCGCAACATGCTCGCCGAGACCGCGACCACGGCCGGCCACCCGGTGCGGCGCAGCTTCACGGTTGACGTACGCGAGCCCGAGGGCGAACCCACCGGACCGTCCGGAAGCCCCGGGCTCGACCTGCGCTTCGAGGGAACGGCGCCACAGGTGTCCGCGCTGCACGTCACCCCGGCCAGGCAAGCCCCGCAGATCCTGCTCGCCGGCGACTCCACCGTCTGCGACCAGAGTCTGTGGCCTTACACCGGCTGGGGCCAGGAGCTTCCGCAATTCCTGCGGAGCGATGTCTCCGTGGCCAACTATGCCGATTCGGGTGAGTCCTCACAGTCCTTCCTCGACAACCCGGTGCTCTTCGACGCGCTCGAGTCGCGGATTCGCCGAGGCGACCTGGTTCTCATCCAGTTCGCGCACAACGACAAGACAACGACCGCCGACGTGTACCGGGCCAATCTGACGGCGATGGCCAAGCGTGTCATCGCCCGCGGCGGAGAGCCGGTCTTCGTCACCCCGATCGTGCGTCGGCGCTTCAACAGCGACGGCACGCTCAACTCCGTGGCGCTTCACGTCATGACGGCGAACCTGCCGGTCGAAATGCGGTCGGTGGCAAAGGAGTTGGACGTCCCGCTGGTGGATCTGACGGCGATGTCGAAGGAACTGGTGGAGGGGCTCGGCCCCGATGGTTCCGCTGATCTCTACCTGACGAACGTCAACGGCGACAACACCCACACGTCCGAGTACGGCGCGACGCGTTTCGCACGCCTGGTGCTGGACGGGTTGACGGCGCAGGGACTGGTTCCGGGGCGGCTCGTACGGTGACCGGCTGAAGGCGGGCACGTGTGGTGTCCCGGGCAGAGGCCCGCCCGGGACACCACACGTGCCGTGTACTGGGGATGGCCTTCGACCATCGCGACGCTTCCGGTAGGAGACCGCCGGTCAGGGAGTGCCGCAGGACGATCGGATCGTCAAGCGGGGTTGGAGGAGCATCTGACGGATGGGGATGGAGTCCGGGTCCGGGGCGGCCAGCCGGTCCAGGAGCAGGCGTGCCGCGTACTCGCCGATCGTGCGCTTGGGCGGGGCCACGGCCGTCAGCGGTACGTCGGCGAGCGAGGCGATCTCGTCGTCGTACGCGATGAGCGCGAGATCCTCCGGGGCCTTGAGGCCCTGGGTCCGCATTCTGCGCATCAGCTCGATGGCGTCATGGTCGGAGTGGACGAGCGCGGCCCGGACCTGGCCCTCCTGACAGGCGCTGATGAACCGGTCGTAGCACTGCGTGGCCTCGTCGGATCCCAGGGTCGGGCGACCGCTGTCCACGACGGGGACTTCGGCGTCGAGGTCGAGAATCTCCAGCGCCGCCTTGTGCCCGGCCTGCAGCAGCGCCGCAGTGGGGCTCCCGTTGGTGAACAGTGCCACCTTGTGGTGTCCGAGCTGCGCCAGATGACGCACAGCCGCGAAAGCCCCCTGGCGGTGGTCGGAGGCGACGAACTCGCAGGTGGTGAAGGGGTCTCGGGGCTGCCGCTCAAGCAGGACGAACGGCAGGCCCAGGTCCTCGAGCTGGTGCAGGTTCTTCTCGGGCAGCTCGTGGCCACCGGGCGAGGCCACAAGCAGTCCGGAGGCACCGGAGACGGCGAGCTCCTCGATGCGTTGCGCGTCACTGTGTCCGCTGTAGTCGGAAAGCGTGATGACCACCCGGGCTCCCCGTTCGGCCGCGACGGCCTGCACCCCGGCGACGACCCGCGGGTAGTAGTACGTCGCCGACGGCACGATCAGGCCCACGGTCGGCCCGCCCTGCGCAGGAGCCGAGCGGGGTGCGGGCACGGCAGCCTGCGCGGGTGCTGCGCTGTCGTGCCTGGTGGCCAGCATGGCACCACCTCGTACGCGGCTCAGCTTGCCCTCGTTCTCCAGGTCGAGAAGGTCACGCCGGACGGTCGCACGGGAGACACCCAGGCGTGCTGCGAGATCGATGACCTTGAGGCCGCCGGACGCCTGCAGCTCGTTGAGCAGTTGCTCACGCCGCTGAGCGACGAGCATGTCAGTCATTGGGCCCCCTCTGGTGAACAGTTCTAAACGATCGTAGAGGAAGCTGCTCGATCATGCTCCGAGCTGGGCGTGCCGGCGACGGCTTGCCTCCGATGTCAGATTTCGTCTCCCACGAGGGCCAGGCACTGGATGGTCGCGAGGCCGAACTGGGCGCTGGCGTTGGCGGACATGCCGGCCTCGTCTACCGGGTTGAGCACGTCAGGGCCCTCGACGCGGTGGGCGGAGAAGTCGTGGTCATCCGGGTAGCCGGCATGGCCCGTACGCAGTTCCTGCCAGGCGCGCTTGGCCAGGGTGGTGTCGTCGAGCTGGTCGGCGGCGTAGGCGGTGGCCCGCGCGTAGGCCTGTCGAAGGTTGAGGTTCCCCCAGTCCGTGCCCGTGGCCGCTTTCTGCTCGGCCTTCGTCGCGTTGTAGAGGCGGCAGAAGGTCACCCACTGCTTCTTCACCGCATCGTCGTCGGTGAGGGCGATGACTTCGGTCATGACCTCGATGAGTCCGAAGACCGAGCTGAGTGAGCCCACGGACACACTCGGCTCGCTGGGCCCGGTGAACCTCCCGTCGGCGAGGTTGTAGGTGATGTCGCCGCTCTGTACCCAGCCGTTGGGCAGGGCCGCGATGGTCTGCGCGCCATTGAGAAGCTTCCTCTTGGCGATGGGGTTGCCGTTTCGCTCCCACTCGGCGAGCCAGGCCATGGCGAGCGATCCCCAGTCGGTCGTGATGCTGACCGGCATCGCCTTGGGGTCGGGCTCGAACGGGTCGCCCTCCCGGATCTTGCGGCCGGGGTCGAGGACCAGGAAGCTCCGGTCGGCGTCGACGAGTTCATGCAGGATGTCGCCGACGCGTTCGTCGGCGGTGAGGAAGTAGTGGAAGCGCTTGTAGCCGGCGTTGCTGATGCGGACCTGCTTGGCGCTGTCGCCCCAGTGCATGACGCCGTGCCGAGTGCCCAGGCCCTGGTACTTGCCGATGTGGTACATGTCCACTTCGCTGGTGTGACGGCACATGGCCTCGACGAAGCGGAACGCCTCGGCGTCGCCGGTGCGCAGGTAGTGGTACCAGAGCCACAGGTCGGTGGAGAGCTCGGAGTTGTCCCAGGCGTAGCCGCCGACGTCGTACGACCAGGTGTGCCGGTCCCCGTCGTAGCTGTGCATGATGTCGCCGTAGTCCCAGAACCCGTACCAGGAGCGCTGGTCCACCTGGCCGCGGTGGTAGTCGTGCACGGCTTGCAGTCTGTCCTCGAACTCCGCCTTGGCCGGCACCGACCGGTCGACCGGGGTCCAGGAGCCGAACACCGCGGCTGAGTGGTTGTGTTGTGGGCTGCTGGCCAGCAGTGGGGGTGTGGCAGTGGCGGCCGCGAGTTGGGAGAAGCGCTCCGCGGTCGGCGTCGCTCCCAGCGCCCAGAAGGTCATCTCGGTGGTGCGGGCCACGCCGTAGGGAGTGCCGAAGCCGGGCTCGTAGTCCTCGTACGTGATCTCCAGGCCCTCCAGCTGCTCCGGATACGTGTCCTGGCCCATGCCGTCGTGGTAAAAGCGCAGGTCCATCGCGCCGGCTCGCGGCGACCACATCCATACGGTCGTCTGTGCCTCTTCGCCGGCGGCGCCCTCGATCTGTAGCTCGGTGGGGTGCAGCTGCCAGAAGTTGCGCATGCCAAAGGCGAACCCGCCGCTCGGGGAACCTACGTAGGCCAGGCCCTCGGCCCGCCTGCCGCCGTCGACCCGGACCCAGGAGTGGCCTCGCTTGGTCCGCTTGCACAGTTCGAAGCCATGCGCGTTGAGCTGGCTGAGGCTGTAGTCGCCGAACGCGGGGATGTACTGCAGGCGGGACGTGACCCGGCTGTCCCAGGTGCTGGTCGCCGGGGTGGCCTTGCCCTCGTGCTGCGCAGTGCGGACCGCGGCGCCGGGGTCGCGGCGCAGGCCGGTGATGCCACGCACCGCTTCGGAGAGCACGCCCTTGTCCTGGCCGGCGAAGCGGACGTGCCGGTCGTGCAGTTCACCGCGCATCGGTACGGAGAAGCGGATGCCGAGCCCGTTCAGGAAGTCCTTGTTCTCGTTGCCGTCGAAGACGAAGGTGTGCACGGTGCGGATCGCGTCGGAGCCGGCGTGGAGGTAGAACCGCACGCTGAAGGGCAGCCAGGCGCGGCGTCCCTTCTGGTGCTTGCCCTCTACCTTGACCACCGCGCGTACCGGTCCTTCCTGCTCCACCTTGACGGAGCTCACGAAGCCCGCGAAGGGCTCCGATCTGATCACCGTGGCGCCGTCGGTGTCGGGCCGGTCCTGGCGGGAGGCCACCAGACGGCCGTCCTTGGCGATCACCGTGTCGCCGCGGCGGATCGAGGAGATGAGGCGGTCTCCCTTGCGCGGGAACACCACATCGATGACGCCTGTGCTCACGGTGTACTGGTCGCGGCCGGTGTGCACGGTGACCGCGCTGTCCGGCTCGGCCGGTTCTCCCGCGGCCAGCGTGTAGGTGTCGCTGCGCTCGGCCGTGGAGCTGATGGCATGGGCCGTCCACTTGACCGAACCGTCCGGCCACCAGCCCGTCGGCCAGGTCTGCACCGGCACCTGCTTGCCTGACGCGGTGGCGAGGGAGAACTCCTGGTCCGGGCCGAAGGCACCCGCAGGCCATGGGACTCCCCACGTGGTGCCCCCGGTCAGTTCGGCGGGCGTCTCCTTCTCCAGCCAGTGCAGCGTGACGGGGGCGTGGCCTTCCGCTCTGAGCGGGGTACTCGCGCCTCCATCGCGCATCTGATCGGCGCGCGCCGTCGCGGACGGAGCGAGGAGGGCAGCGGCTCCGCCTGCCGCGGCGGAGGCAAGCATGGAGCGTCGGCTGATCTGAACCACGGTGTTCAACTCCCTTGTGACGGTGTCACGTCGGTGCCAAGCGGTGAGGCGAGAAGGTGCGTTGAAGGCGCCCAACTCCGGCCGTGCAGGCATGGGCAGGTCGTCACCGCCGGAACTGCCGGTGGACGCAGTGATCGTGAAAAGTCATCCGAAGGCGCGCATATCGAACGGCGCGCGAGGGATGACATCTCCGCGCAGCATGAAGTGGCTTGGCGCGACGGGCTGTTGTGGGAGACGCCGATGCGCTGCCGACGGACATGCTTACACCACGCGCATCAGTTGGACCAGATCTGACGCAAAGTGCGTTCGATGCGTTCGCTTTGACCTCGGGTGCTGCGGTGAATCAGCCGTCTGCACGGACGTACAGCACACGACGCCTGCGCAGCACTACCGTTCTTGCAGTTCATAAGCCCATGCGGTCCGGGAAGCACGGTCGCCACCTCGTCCGCCCGCAATGAATCAACATGATTCTGTGTGAAGAATATTGTCCAAGCTCCACTCCCCGTGCACAATGCGTATCGCCGCGGCGTCAGCGGCTCTTGAATCGTTTTTCCACTGTCTTCCGGCCGATCCGCAGGCATGCGGCCCGGAGCACACCTGCGCGATGAGAGGAGGGGGTATGGCCCTCCAACTGCCCACGGACGGTTGCCTGTTGTTTCAGGGCGACAGCATCACGGCCGCCAAACGCGACCTCGATGGCAGCTCCGATCCGGGGCAAGGCTTTGTCAGCCGCATGGCCCACGCCTTGGCCGGTACCCATCCGAACCTGCGCGTCGCCAATCGCGGCATCAGCGGCAGCCGCGCCGCGGATCTGGCCCAGCGCTGGCAGGAGGACAGCCTTGCGCTGCAACCGGATGTGGTGTCGGTGCTGGTCGGGGTGAACGACACGTGGCGCCGTTTCGACCGCGATGACCCCACCTCCGCCGCGGCGTTCGAAGCCTGGCTGGCGCTGGCCGGCGTGTCGTGAAGTCGCCCCTTGGCACAGCCCGGCCCGCCGGGACTTCTTGGCCTCTCTCAGCCAGCAGCACGGGCCGAGGGACGCCCCATCATTCGAAGGAGCACCGCTTGTCCACGCGTCTTCGGGCCGCTGTCGTCCTGAGCTCCGCGCTCAGGAACGAAGTGTTCGGCCCGGTCCAGTGGGAAGAGTTGGCCGGCCTGGTCGACATCGTGGCCGACTGCCAGGACAGCCGGGCCCTGGCCCTGCACCCGCGGCGCGGTGAGGTGGACGTTCTCATCACGTCCTGGGGCATGCCTCGTCTGACCGAACAACTCCTGTGTGAACTACCTGCGTTGCGAGTGGTCGTTCATGCCGCAGGATCCGTCCGCAAGCTCGTCAGCGATGCGGTGTGGGCCCGCGGGATCCTTGTCGTCTCGGCGGCCGAGGCCAACAACGAACCAGTGGCCGAGTACGTCTACGCTCAGACCGTTCTCGCTCTCAAGAACGTGCACCGGCGCGCACACCGCATCAAGTCCGAGACCGGGCTGCCGTCACTGGAGCACATCCCGGGTATCTACCGGCAGACCGTCGGGCTGGTCTCCTTCGGGTCCATCGCCCGCAAGGCGGCCGCTCTGCTGCGGCGGCTGGAGACCAACGTCATCGCCTGGGACCCGTTCGCCCCCGAGGAGACCTTCGGTCAACTGCACGTGGAACGGGCGACGAGCATCGACGAGCTGTTCGCCCGATCCCAGGTCCTGAGCGTTCATACCCCGTTGATCCCGGGCCAGACAGAAGGGCTGATCACCGAAGAGCTGCTGCGCCGGTTGCCGCAGAACGCCACATTGATCAACACAGCTCGCGGCGCGGTGGTCGACGAGGATGGACTCATACGTGTGCTGCAGGAGCGGCCCGACCTGTATGCCGTGCTCGACGTGACCACCCGCGAGCCGCTCCCCGCCTCCTCGAGTCTGTACGCGCTGCCCAACGTGATGCTCACCGGCCACGTCGCCGGAACGGTCGGCGACGAGCGGCGCGGCATGGGGCAGTTGGTGATCGCTGAACTGCGCCGCATCAGTGCCGGATCTGATCCCCTGCACGCTGTCTCTTCGCACGCCCTGCTCCTACGCGCCTGACGTCTCAGATCTCCCCACACCCCCACGGTCTCACTGACACCGATCCACCTCCTGTCCACCATCCCTTCACAGCCGAGGAGGCTCCGTGGCAGATCTGCTGCGTGAGCGCCCCGGAAGAACGGCACACGGTCGTCCTTCCCCGCCACCGTCCGGCGCTCGAAACAAGCGACACCGCCCTCGCAGCAGGCGCAGCCTGGCGCTGTCCCTGCTCATGTTCGGCAGTTTCACCTACTTCCTGGTCTTCCACTACGGAGCCCTGGTCGGCAATGTCATCGCCTTCAAGGACTACGTGCCGTTCGACGGCATCTGGGGCAGCCCCTGGGTGGGCCTCGGCAACTTCCAACGCATGCTCGAGGACGGCGACTTCTGGCACGCGGTGATCAACACCGTGGTGATCGCCGTGCTGCAACTCGTCTTCTACTTCCCGGTGCCGCTGGCACTCGCACTGCTGCTGCACAGCCTCACCTGGGGCACCGTCCGCCGGTTCGTGCAATCGATCGCCTACCTGCCGCACTTCGTCTCATGGGTGATCGTCGTCGCCCTGTTCCAGCAGGTCCTGGGCGACACCGGCATGGTGAACGGCTTCCTGGGCGACGCCGGCCTGCACACCGTCGACATCGTCGGCAACCCTGATGCCTTCAAACCGCTCGTGGTCGCCGAGGTCATCTGGAAGGACGCGGGCTGGGGCACGATCATCTTCCTCGCCGCACTCTCCCAGGTCGACGAGCAGCAGTACGAGGCCGCCGCCATCGACGGCGCCGGGCCGTGGCGCCGCTTCTGGCACGTGACCCTGCCTTCGATCCGTCCAGTGGTCGTACTTCTGCTGATCATGCGGCTCGGAGACATCCTCTCGGTCGGCTTCGAGCAGATGCTGCTGCAGCGTGACGCGGTCGGTCCGCAGGCGGCCGAGATCATCGACACGTTCGTCTATTACCAGGGCATCGTCGGCGGCGACTACGGATACGCCGCGGCGGCCGGCCTGTTCAAGGGCCTCATAGGCGCCGCGCTCGTCTATGCGGCCAACAAGGTGGCTCACCGTCTCGGGGAGCAGGGGGTCTACAGATGAGCACGCAGGCACGCCCCGGCTGGATGGAGAAGCCCAAGCCGGTCACTCAGGTGGGCAAGGTGATCGCCCTCGTCGTCGTGGTCGCGCTGGTGTGCGTCCCGTTCCTGACCATCGTGGCGACCTCGCTCGCGTCCTCGAAAGAGGTGGTGGCCAACGGCGGCTGGGTGCTGTGGCCACAGCACCCCACTCTGGACGCGTACCGCGACATCCTCGACGGCGGAATCGTCACGCATGCCCTGGGCGTGAGCGTCGGCGTCACCCTCATCGGCACCCTGCTCAGCCTCGCGTGCACGGTGTTCCTGGCCTACGCGCTGTCGCGGCCGCAGGTATACGGTCGCAAGCCCGTGCTGTTGTTGGTCCTGTTCACGTTCCTGTTCCCGCCGGGCATGATCCCCAGCTTCCTCGTCGTCAAGGAACTGGGCCTGCTGGACAGTTACGCCTCGCTGGTACTGCCCGTGCTGGTCAACGTCTTCAATCTGGTGGTCCTGCGCGGCTTCTTCCAGGGCATCCCAGAGGAGCTGTACGAAGCCGCCCGGCTCGACGGCGCCAGTGATCTGCGCGTCCTGTTCTCGATCGTGCTCCCGCTGTCGAAGGCCGCCCTCGCCGTCGTCGGTCTGTTCTACGCGGTGGCCTACTGGAACTCCTGGTTCTATGCCTCCCTGTACATGGAGAACGGCCACTGGCCGCTCCAGCAGGTGTTGCGGACCTATGTGGTCGCAGGCGAGGGCCTGACCGACACCACCACCGGCGAGGGCAACGTCACCGCGCCGCAGACGGTGCAGATGGCGGTCCTGGTGATCGCCACCGTACCGATCCTGCTCGTCTACCCGTTCCTGCAGAAGTACTTCACCAAGGGCGTGCTCACCGGCGCCATCAAGAGCTGAACCTCTCCTTCCTCTGTACGAGCCGCACCGAAAGGTCGATCAGTCATGCCCGGAATATCGCGGAGAACCGTTCTGCGCAGCGCGGCCGTCGCGGGAGTCGCCGCGGCCGCCTCGCCCCTGCTCGCCGCCTGCTCCGACTCCTCCGGCGGCGGTGACGTCTCCAACGCGGGGAAGAAGCAGGCCTCTTGGCCCGCCTACAAGGCCCCGACCGGCGCCAAGCCCGACCTCGCCCCGACGGAGGCGGGTGTCCAGGCCGCCTACACCCGCTACCCGTCCGACCTGGCCACGGCGGTCAAGCGCACCCCCGGTGACGGCAGCACCATCAAGGTCATGTCCGTCACCTTCGGCACCCCGCCGAAGGCGGCTGCCCAGAACCAGTACTGGAAGGCCGTCGAGAAGGCTCTCGGCGTGAAGATCGAGTACACGGTCATCCCGCAGGCCGACTACCAGAAGAAGATGGCCACGGTCATGGCCGGCGAGCCCGACGCGCTGCCGGACATCATCAACATGTTCTCCGGCTACGTCCTGCCCCGCGAAGCGCAGTTCGTGCAGAAGCGGGCGCAGGATCTCACCCCCTATCTGTCCGGCGACGCGATTCACGACTACCCGAACCTGGCGGGCATCCCCACCCATGCCTGGCGCGACATGGGGCGGATCGGGGGCGAGATCTACGGCGTCCCGCTGGAGCGTCCGCTGACCGGCTCGACTCTCTGGGTCAATCAGGGTGTCTTCACCGACGCCGGGATGAAGGCGGGCTGGACGTCCGACGACTTCGCCGCCGTGGCCAAGAAGGCCACGAGCGGCAAGAAGTACGCGCTGGGCGCCGCGATCGGCTCGAACTTCTGCAACGCGGTCCACTCCGCCGCGCACAACGCCCCGCAGGGCTGGGCCGCCGACAAGAGTGGTGACTTCCAGTCCACCTACACCGACGAGCGGTTCCGGCAGGCCATCGCGTACCAGGCACAACTGCGCAAGGCGGGCCTGTACCACCCCGACGCGACCTCGCTCTCTTCGCCCGACCTCAACACGCTGTTCCTGAACGGCACCGTGGCCTCCATGCAGAACGGCTTCGGCGCGTACACCACGCTGTACCCGGATTCGAAGGGGCTTCTGACGCCGACCCCCGCGTTGCCGTACGCCGTGGACGGCACGCCCGGCGGCCAGGTCGCGGCACGCCGCTCATTCGGTTACACGATCCTCAAGAAGGCCAAGAAGGAGCGCATCCACATGCTGCTCCGCGTTCTCGACTACCTGGCGTCCCCCTTCGGCACGAAGGAGTGGGAGCTGCTTCAGTTCGGCGTCGAGGGCGTGCACTTCGACCGCGCGAAGGACGGTACCCCGGAGCGCACCAAGCTGGGCGAGGTGGAGAACATCACCAACCTGCCGTTCCGTTACCTGGCCGAAGGCCCGCAGGTGTTGTTCGTGCCGGGTCGCCCCGAAGCCGTGCGCGCCCTGCACGCCTGGCAGGAGAAGGTCGTGCCGGTGACCATCCGCAACGCCGCGTTCGGTCTCGTCTCGCGTACCGACGTCGCGCAGGGCGCCACACTGCGTGCGCTGATGGACGACACCATCACCGCGGTGATCGCGGGCCGCTCCTCCATGTCCGACCTGGACGCCGCGGTGAAGAAGTGGCGTTCGCGCGGCGGCGACAAGATCGCCCAGGAGCTGGCGAAGGAACACGCCGCCAACAGCTGACGCGGCAGACCACGCATACCGACGCGAGAAGGGATCGCGGGAATGACGGCCAGCGGCCGGATCACCATCCGTGACGTGGCAGCGCGAGCACAGATGTCTCCGGCCACGGTCTCACGGGTACTCAGCGGCAACCACCCCGTGCCGCCCACCACCCGTGCACGCGTACTTGAGGCAGCTCACGCCTTGGACTACGTGGCCAACACCCATGCTCGCGCCCTGGTGGGCGTGGGCCGGGGAAGTGTCGGAGTGGTCCTGCGCCACGTCACGCACCCCTTCAGCGCCCAGGTGGCCGAGGCGGCGGAGGCCGAGGCGGCTCGCCACGGCCGGCTGTGTCTGATCGCCAGCACCGACGGCAACCCCCGCCGGGAGGCCGACTTCATACGGCTGATGCGAGAAGAGGGCGCGCAAGCCGTGATCCTGGTCGGAGGTGCCACGGACGATCACGCCTACAGAAGGCGCATCGCTCACTACGCTCACGCCCTGCAGTCCATCGGCTCCCGGCTGGTGCTGTGCGGACGCCCGTCCCCCGACCCGGAATTGCCTGTCTCCGTGGTCGAGTACGACAACGCAGGAGGCACCCGCGCCATCACCGGCCATCTGCTCTCCGCCGGTCACGAACGCATTGTCTTCTGCGGTGGAGTCCCTGGGAACACGGTGCTCGATGCCCGGGTGGCCGGGTATCGAGCCGCGCTCGCAGCCCATGGGCTGCCTCCGGACACTGCTTCGGTCATCAACTGTGGTGGGGGGCGTACGCAGGGGTATCTGGCGATCAGTGAACGTCTGGCCCGACAACCGGACTTCACTGCGGTGGTCGCGGGTGACGACCTGGGCGCTGCCGGTGCCGTACGAGCCGTCACAGACCACGGGCTGCGGGTTCCCCATGACATCTCCGTGGTCGGATTCGACGACATCCCGCTCGCCCAGGACCTCAGCCCCGCCCTGACCACGGTCCACACACCTACGGAAGACCTCGGACGCGCCGCCGTACAACTCGCGATCGATCCCACGGCTCCCGCTCTCATGCTTCCCACCAGCGTGATCCTGCGCGACAGCGTGTCCCCGCGCCGCGTTCACCCCAGCCGGGCAGCGGACGACCAGCAGCAACTCCCGCCCAGCGCGCTACTCACCAGCGAAGGGGACATACCAGCATGACCGCGCCGCAACACGGCATCGACGTCACCTCTGCCGCGCCCACACCGAACCACGGCCTGTCCCCCTACACCGGCTACACGCGCGGGCACTGGGAGTCGGCGGCCGACCGTCTCCTCGCGGGGCTTGTCCCCCACGCCTCGCCGGGATGGGCCCAGTACCGCCTTCCCGGGCGGACCGGGTATGCCGGGGCGTGGTCCGACGGCCTGGAGGGTTACGCGCGGTCTTTCATGCTGGCGGCCTTCCGCATCGCGGGAGCCAAGGGACAGGACGCCGCCGGCAGCAACATGATCTCGGGGTTGATCGAGCGGTACGCGGCCGGACTGGCTGCCGGAACAGACCCGGCACACCCGGAGCACTGGCCGCCGATCACCGACCGCTCGCAGTCCATGGTCGAGGCCGCGTCCATCGCCGTCGCGCTGCACGAGACGCGGCAGTGGTTGTGGGAACACCTCGACGAACGGGTGCGGCACAACACCGCGATATGGCTGGGCGGTTTCGTCGGCGCCACGACTAATGACTCCAACTGGCGCCTCTTCCAAGTAATCGTGGAGGAGTTCCTCGCCTCGATCGATGCCCCGCACAGCCGAGCCGAGATCGACGCCGGGCTGGCGCGCCTGGACGACTGGTACCGAGGAGACGGCTGGTACACGGACGGCGACGGCCAGAAGTTCGACTACTACAACGCCCTGGCCCTGCACCTGTATCCGGCTCTGTGGGCGCGCATCGCCGGACCGCGCGCGGATGCTGGGCTGGTGGCCGTGCACCGTGAGCGTCTGCGCGCGTTCGTCGACGTACACCAGCACTTCTTCGGCTCCGACGGTGCGCCGGTCCACCAGGGCAGGTCCCTCACGTACCGCTATGCCACCGCGGCGCCCTTGTGGGTGGCGGCCCTGGCCGATGCCAATCCCCTGTCTCCCGGCCGTACCCGACGTCTGGCGTCCGGGGCGCTCAAGCACTTCGCCGACCGCGGGGTCCCGGGCGAGGACGGCGTGCTCACGTTGGGCTGGTACCGGCCCTATCTGCCCGTCACGCAGGCCTACTCGGGTCCTGCGTCCCCGTACTGGGCGAGCAAGGCGTTCCTGGGGCTGCTGCTGGATGCCGACCATCCGGTGTGGACAGCGAAGGAGGAACCGGCGCCGGTCGACCGCAGCGACCAAGTGGTGTCGCTGCCCGCACCCGGCTGGCTGCTGCAGTCCACTGCCGGCGACGGAATCGTCCGCCTGGTCAACCACGGCAGCGACCGGCAGCCGCCACCTCCTTCGACACTCCCAGAAAGCCCTCACTACACACGGTTCGCCTACTCCAGCGCCACCGCCCCGCAGACTCCGCCCGACGATGTTCCCGCGGTCGCGGACAACCACATCTGGGCCGAGGCAGCCGCCGACATCGCGACGCGCCGCGGACGGATCCACCCGCTGTACTGCCAGGGCGATCGGGCCGCCTCGTGGCACAGCGCCTCCACGCTCGCCGATCACACCGACGCGGTCATCAGCACGATGAGCGTGGTCCATGGCCCCTGGGAGATACGTGTCCACCGCGTCGAGACCGAGGACGCCGTCACCATCCGCGAGAGCGGATGGGCGGTGGCCGACGAGCAACCCATGGTGGCCGGTGAGACTGGTGACGGATGGGCGCTGGCCCGCCGCCCAGACGGCCTGACCACCGTCGTCGCCGGGCTGTTGGGCTGGGAGAGCACGGAACACCTGGGTGCGGCACGCGTCGTCCGCGACGAGGGGCTCAACGCCTTCGGGCAGCACTCGGCCGTCCCGCTGCTCACCACGTCCGCAGTGGGCGTACGGATGCTGGTCACGCTGGTCGTCCTCACCCGTGATCCCAACATCCGGCACGACGCGCAAGCTCTCCACCACGGAGCACGCGCCGAGATCGGAAAGGGTCAGGAACTGGTGCTGACGTTTCCCGACGGCGCTCGCCGCCATGTCTCAGCGGATCTGCTCACCCTGTCCGAGGGCGGCAACGCGCCGCCCGCGTAAGCGGGACACCCTGACAACGATTCCCTGACCGCGCTTCGTCCGACACTCGGCCGGCTCCGCCTTCTTCGCCGGAGCCTCCTGTCGGCATGCGCGCATCCCGGCTCTCGCCGTTCGCTCCCCCGCTCTCACCTACGTACTTCTGAACCAACCGGAGGCTGCCCATGTCCGAGGGATCCCCGCTCAACCGCCGCACCTTCCTCAGCGGCGCATCGATCGCCGCGGCCGCTCTCGCCCTCGGGCCGGGCGGCCGGGCGTCGGCCGCCGACACGCCCCGTGCCGCAACAGCCGCATCGTCGACCGATGCCGCTCAGGGGGTGGACCTGCACTGGCTGGACGGCCGGCCCGCCGCCACCACCGGCACCGCCTGGGGTGTGCCCTGGCCTCAGGGCAAGGTCGCCGCCGACACGACGTTCGCGCTGCGGGACCACGACGACGACCAGGTGCCGGTGCAGTCCTGGCCGCTGGCCTACTGGCCGGACGGGACGCTGAAGTGGACCGGCCACGCCATGTCCTCCACCACCCTCGCCGACGGCTACCACCTGGCCCCGGGGACGCCGTCCGACCCGAAGCAGCCGGTGACGGCGAAGCGCAGC
Organism: Streptomyces sp. HmicA12; assembly: GCF_000373565.1. GTDB lineage: Bacteria > Actinomycetota > Actinomycetes > Streptomycetales > Streptomycetaceae > Streptomyces. The sequence continues at coordinate 61,638 of NZ_KB891811.1, forward strand.
GGGGATGAGATCCGGCTGGCCAACGGCGTCGTGGACATACGTATCGCACGCAGCGGTCCCGTGGCGATCCGGTCGATAGCCCGCGGCGGCCGGACCACGGCGCACGACGGCCGCTTGATACTGATGCTGCAGGACGGGCCCGAGGACACGGCGAACCCACGGCACACCTCGTGGAGCGGAGTCGTCGAGAAGGCCGAGATCGAGCAGTCAGGGCCGGTGCGTGCCGTGGTCAAACTGACCGGCCGGTACCGGCAGGACTCGTCTTCACGCCATGGCAGAGGCAGCCGGGGGATCCTTCCCTGGACGATGCGCGTGTACCTGGGTGCCGGGGACGAGTCGCTGCGGGTGATGCACCAGTTCGTCTGGGACGGCAAGGCGTCGAGCGACTTCATCCGGGGGCTGGGGCTGCAGCTGTCCGTGCCGATGAGTGACCAGCCCTACAACCGGCACATCCGCTTCGCCGGGCCGGACAAGGGCGTGTGGGGCGAGTCGGTCGTCGGGCTGACCGGGCTGCGACGCGACCCGGGTGCGGCGGTGCGGGCGGCCCAGATCGCCGGTACCGCGACACCGCCGGAGTCGGAATGGGCGTCGACGGTGCAGGCGGGCTGGAAGGACCTTCCGCAGTGGGGGGACTTCAGCCTGGTGCAGCACTCGGCCGCGCAGTGTGCGGTGTGGAAGCGCACATCGCAGAAGGCCGCCTGGCTGAAGCACGCCGGGTTCGCCGACCGCGCACCCGGGTTCGGGTACGTCGGTGGGGTCAGCGGCGGTCTTGGCGTCGGGCTGCGGGACTTCTGGCAGCAGTTTCCGCGCGCCTTCGACATCCGTGACGCGACCAAGGACACGGCGACGGTCACCCTGTGGTCCTGGTCGCCGCACGCCGAGCCGATGGACCTTCGTGCCTACGACGAGGCCAGCCATGGCCTCGATCTCGCCTACGAGGACGACCGCTACGGCTTCGGCATGTCCACCGGCATGGCCCGCTCCACGGACATGCAGCTGTGGGCACTCGACGCCACGCCGTCCCGCGACGGTGTGGCCACCCTCGCCGCCACCCTCGCCCGCCCCCAGTTGGTCGCCGACCCGAAGACGTACCACGGTGTCGACGTGTTCGGCCGGTGGAGCCTGCCCGACCGCGCTACCCCGGCCCGTAAGCAACTCGAGGACTCGATCGCCGACAGCGTCGCCTTCTACGCGGAACAGGTCAAGCAGCGCCAGTGGTACGGGTTCTGGGACTACGGCGACATCATGCACACCTACGACAGCGACCGGCACACGTGGCGCTACGACGTCGGCGGCTTCGCCTGGGACAACGCGGAACTCGGCTCGGACGCGGCGCTGTGGTACCAGTTCCTGCGCACGGGAGACCCGCAGACCTTTCACCTCGCCCGGGCGATGACCCGGCACGTGACCGAGACGGACACCATCCACGCCGGACCGTTCGCCGGGCTCGGTTCACGCCACGACGTGCAGCACTTCGCCGACGGCGGCAAGGAACCCCGCGTCTCCGAGGCCTACACCAAGCGCTTCATGTACTACCTGACGGCCGACGAGTTCATCGGCGACGCCATGCGCGTTCCGTTGCAGCTGGACTCCACCCTGCTGAAGTACCCGCCGCTGCGCGACTACCTCGACGCTCCCGCAGGTGTTCCGACCGTGATCCGCCTCGGCCCCGACTGGTACGCGCTCGTCAGCAACTGGCTCACCGAATGGGAGCGCACCGGCGACAGCAAGTGGCGCGACCGCATCGTCACCGGCATGCGGGACATCGCCAAGCTCCCGGCCGGCCTGTTCACCGGTCAGCAAGGGGGCGCCGTCGGCTACGACCCCGCCACCGGCCACATCAGCGACCTCAAGCTCGGCGGCGACTGGGGCAAGGTGAACCTGTCGATGGTCTTCTGCGGCGAGCAGATCCTGTGGGAGACCATCGACTTGATCGACATACCCGAGTTCCGGGCGAAGCTGGTGGAGTTCTGCCGCTACGTGCAGGCACCGGCCGCAGAGATCACCGACCATTTCGGCTTCAAGTTCAGCACTGGCGCTCCTGGCGTCTTCTACTCGCGGATGACGGCCTGGGCGGGCGAGCAGACCAAGGAACCGGCCGTGCAGCAGCGCGGTTGGGACACGTTCCGCAACGACGGCGGGGGCAAGGCCTGGCCCGACCCCGTACACATCGACGGGTCGGCGGTATTCAGCCAGGTCGACGAGCTGCCCCAGGCCGACTTCGGCACCAACGGCGTCGCCCAGAACATCCTGGCGACCATCGCCCTGCTCGCCGTCGCCCCGGACCAGGCCCCGTGACGGTCCATCGGCCCATCTCCCCCTCACCTGTATCTCGCCCCATCCAAAGAACGGGAGTGCTCGTGAAGAGATTCAGCCGCTTGCTGGGCGCGCTGGCAGTCACCACAGCCGCCGCAGTCACGGTGCCGGGTAGCGCTGTGGCAGCAGCCGGTGCTCCGCTGCCCGGCGACCAGATGCACCGCCACTGCACCGCCAGTGCCGACAACACTGACCTGACCTGCTCATTCGACGTCCCGCCCGGTGTCTACGACGTGCGCGTGGCCCTGGGCAGTCGCACCTCCGCCGCGAACACAGGGCTTGAGGTCGAAGCGAACCGCACCGCGCTCACCCCGGTGACCACCCGGGCCGGCCACACCGTCGTACGGTCCGTCACCGTCGATGTGCGCACCCCGGAGAGCATGCCCGACGGTCAGGAGGGCGACGGGACCCCGGGCCTGCAGCTCAAGCTCACCGGTTCGGCGCCCGCCCTCGCCGGTCTGCGGGTCACCCCTCACCCGCACGCTCCGCGGCTGTTCGTGGTCAGCGATTCGACGGCATGCGACTGGCTGAACACCGTCCAGCGCGGCTGGGCGCAGGAGCTTCCGCAGCACGTCGGCCCCGGCCTCGCCGTCGCCAACTGGGGTGTCTCCGGCTCCAGTACCGTCTCATGGCTGCAGAACCCCGCTCTGTTCGCAGCACTCAAGCCCCAGATCCATCGGGGCGATGCGGTACTCATCCAGCTCGCACATAACGACAAGACCACCCCCGAGGACACCTACCGCGCCAACCTCCTCAGCCTCCTCGACGGCGTGCGCTCCAGGGGCGGTCGGCCCGTCCTGGTCACGCCGCCGGTCCGCCACCTGTTCGACGCCAACGGAAAGATCACTAGCACCGGGCGGATCGTCAACAGCCTCGGTGTGGACCTTCCTGCGGTCATGCGTGATGTCGCGCAGCAGCACGATGTACCGCTGCTGGACCTGACGGCCGACAGCACAGCGCTCATGGAACAGCTCGGCCCCGACGCTTCCTGGCAGTTGTACGCCGAACTGCCGGCCGGTCGCAGCCAGACCCACTTCAATGCCTCAGGCGCCACCGCACTGGCCGGCCTCGTGGCACGGGAGGCCGCCCGTGCTCACCTGCCGGCGGCTGGCTTCCTCATAGCGCCACCGACGGCAGACGAGCAGTGACCGAGGCGTCGGGGGCCGGAACATGGCACGCGGTGAACTCCGACGCAGGCCGGCCCCCGACGCCGATCGACACCTGGGCCGAAACCAGGCGCGGCTGATCACACGGCCATCCGTGCAAGTGCGCAGCCTGATGGCCACCGGATGCGGTGAACACCGCGTTCCCTAGCCCCTCGCACCCGCAAGTCACCCGTACGTCCGTACGATTTGGAGTGAGCGAATGACAACATCCAAGCGCGCCACGCAAGCTCTGCTGAGCTCGGCCGCGATCGTGAGTGTCCTCGCGGTGGTCACCAACTCGGCGACGGCGCAAGGCGCAACGGCTGACCAACCGCATCCGCTGGCCGGCGGCGTTTACTACGTCGCACCTGGCGGAAGCGACAGCGCGACCGGCACGAAAGACGCTCCCTGGGCCTCGTTCGCTCATGCCCAGGCCGTGGCCCAGCCGGGCGACACCGTCTACTTCCGCGGCGGCACGTACAACTACACGCACGCGAACGCCAGTTGCGCGAGCCAGACCGCCCGGGTCGACGCCGTCACGCTAAACAAGAGCGGCACCTCGGGCAGTCCGATCCGTTACTGGGCGTACCCCGGGGAGAAGCCGGTCCTCGACTTCTCGGGCATCACCGACGACTGCCGGATCAAGGGCCTCGACGTCACCGGCAGCTGGATCCACCTCAAGGGCCTGGAAATCTCCGGGGTTCCGCAGAACAACACCCTCAACCACGAGTCCTGGGGCGTCTGGAACTCCGGAAGCAACAACACCTACGAGCGCCTCGACATCCACGACATCGCAGGCCCGGGCCTGTTCCTACAGGACGGCGGCGGCAACCTCGTCCTCAACACGGACTCGCACGACAACTACGATGCGAAGAGCTCCAGCGGCGCAGGTACCAACGCCGACGGCTTCGGCGCGCACATCCCTGCGGACAATCCCGGCAACGTCTTCCGGGGCGACCGGGCCTGGAACAACTCCGACGACGGGTTCGACCTCATCAGCGCCCGCTCCTCGGTGACCATCGAGTCGTCGTGGGCGTGGTCCAGCGGATACGTCCCAGGAACCAGCACACGCGCCGGGGACGGCAACGGTTTCAAGGCGGGCGGCTACGGCGGCGAGTACGTCGACTACGGGGTCAAGCACACGGTGCGCCAGTCCGTCGCCTTCAACAACGAGGCCGCGGGCTTCTACGCGAACCACCACACCGTGGCGAGCGACTTCTTCAACAACACCGGATACAAAAACCACCCCGACTTCAACATGCTCGGCGTCTCGCCCACCGGAGAGGCCATCGGTCTGGGCACCCTCCGCAACAATATCGCCTACGGGGGCACCCTGACCTCGAACATGACCGGCACCGACTCGTCCCACAACACGTGGGACCTCGGAACACCGCTGTCCGACGGACAGTTCCAGAGCACGTCGACCACTGGGTGGGACGCCTCCCGGCAGTCGGACGGGAGCCTCCCGTCCCTGCCGAACCTGCGCCCTGCGACGACGGGCGACCTGATCGACCAGGGAACCGACGTCGGACTGTCGTACAAGGGCGATGCGCCGGACCTCGGCGCCTTCGAGGTCGGCTGAGCCTGCTGATCGGTCTGTGACCCGTCTCCGCCCGGGTGCCGACTCCGGCACCCGGGCGGAGAGCCGCCGTAACCGGCTCCGCTATGCAACATCGCGGGCTGATCTTCGCGCTGTTCAGGGGCCACGCTCTGCCCGCACTCCGGACGCCGTCAGGTGCACCTACTCCGCCGACCGGGCTTGTGACGCCAGCCGTGTTCTGCTCCCGACGCCAACCCGCCCGTACCAAACGGTACTTAACGCAGCCCAACAAGAATCAAACTCCCACTTAACGAGTACCACTCGGACTGGCTTCGCGGTCGGCAGCAGTTGGACCCTAAACGCCACCATTTGGTGCTGCCGGAAATCAGAGCTACAACAGCTCACGTAAACCGTGAGCACGGGCTCTGAGCCCTGCCGATGGGAAGGGTATGCCGCATGGCAACAATCACTGACACTGGCGCTTCAGCAGCCGGAAATCGATGGCTGGTTCGCTACCGTGAGCCGGGAGGGCGCACTGGTCGGCAGCGTCAGAAATCCTTCGCTCGCAAGAAGGACGCCGTCGACTTTGCCACCAAGGTGGAGAACGACAAGCGCGAGCACACCTACGTCGACCCGACAGCCGGGCGCACTTCTGTCCGCAGCTACACCGCTCAGTGGTTGACCCTGGACGGTAGGGCTCCCAGCACACAAGCAGCCTACGAGAGCATCTTTCGGTGCCATGTCCTCCCACACCTCGGCGACAAGACGATGTCCCAGGTGACAGCGTCGGACATCGAAGCCCTCTATGCGGCCTGGCGACGCGGTGGCGCGGCACCGATGACCGTGACCAACCGTGCAATCCCTCTCGCAGCCATGTTCGCCCACGCGGTGCGGCATAAGCGCATCTCTCACAGCCCGGTGAAGGATGCAAAGAAGCCTCTCACCTCGATCACGCCCGTGGACGAGCGCCAATTGCCGTCTACTGAGGAGATCGCCGCTCTGGCAAAATCGATCGGAGAGCGGCTGGAACCCGCAGTCTGGCTCATGGCGTGTGCCGGGCTCCGCATCAGCGAGTCACTCGGCGTCTTTCCCGAGGACATCCAGGACGGTGTACTCCGCGTACGGCGTCAAGTAGTTCGCATTCGTGAGGAATCAGGGAAGTACTCCGCCGTCTATGCACCTCTCAAACACAGGCGAGAAGGGCAGTGGCGAGACGTTCCGATTCCGTCATTCCTCGATGAGTTCACCCATCGACTGCCCATTCTCAACGAGCACGGAGGAATACCCCACGGCGGTCTCGTGCGAAAATCTTGGTACCGCGCCATCGAGCGACTCGACATGCCGCGGTACAAGCCGCATGACCTTCGGCATAAATGGGCAACCGTCGTGCTGACCCAAGGGGCTTCGCTCCACGAAACCGCACGGTGGATGGGACACACCGCGATCAGCGTGACGGCAGCGACCTACGGCCACCTCACGCAGGACGGCTGGGAACGCTGTCAACAGATCTTGAGCGCGGCCTACGGGCCGTACGCGCCGGGACACACAACAAACCCGTGCTGACTCCGTGCTGACCTAGGCAGGCGGCCCCCTCCCGCTGTCACCGAGGGTTACGAGGCGGCCTTCCTACTCTGAGCCGACCGAGGTAGCCCCTCAAGCCGTCGAACCGCCCTCGAACCAAGCCGGTCCATCCTGCATGGCCTGCTTGATCCTGAACGAGCCGTGCTCATCCAGCGGTGGCAACGCGTCCAGTTCGAACCAGCCGACTTCCAGCGATTCGTCGTCGTTGACCCAGGCTTCGTTACTCAGCGCACGGCACCGGAACGTGATGTCCATGAACTGGCACTGATCACCGTTGGGGTAGGTGATCGCCTCCTTCAGGGCCTGCACGAGGACGACGCGTTCGGCGACGCACTGCACGCCCGTCTCCTCGAACACCTCGCGCGTGGCGACGTCGGCGGGCTGCTCCCCCGGCTCGGCGATGCCCGCGGGAACGGCCCACCGGCCCGTGTCGGCGCGGCGCCCGAGCAGGACCCGGCCCGCGTCGTCGAAGACGACGGCGGTGACGCCGGGCAGATACAGCAGTTGGTGGCCCGCGGTGGCGCGGATGGCGCGGATGTATTCAGGAGTAGCCATGGGCGCGACCCTAACTGTTCGCCCGGTCGAACCGGCAGGTCAGGCCGCCCTCCCGCGTCCCCTGCGGGACCGGACGACGGCCCAGGCCAGACCGCCGACGCCGAGGGCGACGAGCAGCGCCTCGGGCCACACACCCGCGCGGGTGGCGAGCGTCTTGGTGGTGCGCTTGGGGACGTCGGCGACGAGGGTGTCGGCCTCGAACATGCCGGTCTTCTGCGCGATGGAGCCGTCGGGACGGATCACGGCACTGACGCCGCTGGTGACGGGAACCATCACGGCGCGCCCGTGCTCGACGGCGCGCACCCGGTCCATGGCGAGCTGCTGGTAGGTCATCTGGCTGCGCTCGAAGGTGGCGTTGTTGCTGGGCACGGAGAGGATCTGCGCGCCCTCGTCCACCTGATCCCGTACGACGTCGTCGAAAGCGGCCTCGTAACAGGTGACGTTGCCGATCTTCGTGCCCGCCATGTCGAAGACGACGGCCTTCTTGCCGGGGACGAAGCTGCCCGCCCGGTCCACGTCCTTGCTGAAGATGCGGAAGAAACTGCGGTACGGCATGTACTCGCCGAAGGGCTGGAGGTGCCGCTTGTTGTACGTGGCGCCGGGGCCCGTCTTCGGGTCCCACAGGATGAGTTGGTTGCGCGCGTCGCCGTTCTTGTCCGTGACGACGGCGCCCACCGAGATCGGTGCGTCGACGGCCTCGGCGGCCTTCTGGATCTCCTCGTAGGCGTCCATGTTCACGTACGGGTCGATGTCCGAGGAGTTCTCCGGCCACAGCACGAGGTCGGGCTTCTTCACCGTGCCCGCCTTGATCTTCGCGGCGAGCTTCATGGTCTCGCGCACGTGGTAGTCGAGCACGGCCCGGCGCTGGGCGTTGAAGTCGAGACCCATGCGCGGCACGTTGCCCTGGATGAGCGCCACGCGCGCGGTGCCCGCCTCGGCCCCGGTCGCCACGAGCGGCATGGCGGCCGCTCCGGCGATCATGGGTGCGACGGTGAAGGCGGCCGCGGCGGCGACTCCCCGGTCGCGCAGTACGCGTACGTCACCGGAGGCGCGCACCTTCTTGACGCGCAACGCCAGAGCCGCGAGGCCGAAGCCGCACAGCACCACCGCGAAGCCGAGCAGCGGGGTGCCGCCCAGCGAGGCGAGCGGCAGGAAGACACCACTGGGCTGGCCGAAGGCGACCTTGCCCCAGGGGAAGCCGCCGAACGGGAAGCGGGCGCGCAGTGCCTCGTCCGCGATCCACACACCGCTCGCCCACAACGGCCACAGCGGAAGCTTCGACACGTAGGCGATGCCCATCCCCGCGAAGGCGAGGATCAGTGCCTCGGCGGCCGCGAGCGCCAGCCACGGCAGCGGTCCGACGTCCACGCCCGTCCACGACAGCAGCGGCACCAGGTACGCCAGCGCGAAGACGAGCCCGAGGCCGAAGCCCGCGCGCAGCCGCCGCCCGTGCACGGCGATGCCGAACAGCGCGAGCGACAGCGGCGCGAGCCACGGCAGTTCCCGCGGCGGGAAGGTGACGTACAGGAGGAGTCCGGCGATCGCCGCGAGGACGACTGGCGCGAACCGCCGCAGGTAGGAGCGGCGCGCGGGCTGCGCGTCGGGCTCGTCCGACGGGGCGACAGGAGGTGCGGTGGCGGTCACCCGGGGAGTGTACGGCGCACCCCTGTCAGGGCGGCAGGGCGGTCGTCACAGCCACCACCCCGGGCATCAGGTGATCCGGAGGTTGGCCATCGTGCCCATGTCCTCGTGCTCCGCGTGGTGGCAGTGGAAGAGGTAGCGGCCCCGGTTGCCGTCGAAGCGGGTGATGATCTCCGCCGATTCGCCGGGCCGCAGCGAGACGGTGTCCTTGAGCCCGGCGTCGGGGGCGGGGGTCCGCGCCCGCCGCGCGGGACGGGATCGGCAGCGTGCGGCTCGCCTCGGAGACGTTCCTGACCGTCACGGACCCGCTGGCCGCCTTCAGGCGGGCCCACCCCGACATCGACGTACAGCTCCACCAGATGGCTGCCGCCGGCGTGCACCGCGCGGTGCACGCCCGGGACGTCGACCTGCGCGGGGCGTCGCAGCCGATATCGGGCGACGGCCCGGACAGCGTTCATCTGCACCACGAGCCGGGATGGAGGACGTGCGGGAGGAGCCGTTCGTGATGTCGCGGCCCGGGCACTGGCAGCGCCGGCCAGCTCTTCGCCGCCCGCAACCTGACCCCGTGCATCGTCCGCGAGGGCGACGAGCCCGCCGCGCGGCCACCCGGGCGCCGGGAGTGTCGACTGATACCGGTACCGCTTTCCCGTCGGTCCGTACCGTCACCTGGGCAGTCCGCTGCCCTGCGGCGCGTACAGGTCGAGGAGGCGGATACGGGCCGCTAGCAGCCGGTGGGCGAGCACCTGTCCGACCCAGTGGCCGACCTGTCGCCCCATGTCGGCGTCGTCCCGGCACATCTCCCGCACCCGCGCCGCGTCGAACTCGTAGGCCCGCACCGGGCTCACGGTCTCCGCGCCGAGCTGCCACACATACGGATCGAACAGCCAGGACCAGCCCACGAGTTCACCGAATCCGAGGGTCTCGATGACCGCGGGGCGGCGCCCCGGCACGTGCATGTCGAGGGCGACCGTGCCGGTGCGGACGATCCAGAACCGGTCGGCTCGGCCGCCTTCCTCGAACAGCCGCACGCCGTCATGGAAGATGACCTGCCGGGAGACGCTCATCAGCAGTCCCCGGTGCGCGGCGGGCAGCGCCTGCCCCATCCGCGGGGTGGTCGTCGCGATCATCGCCTTACCTCCTCGGCGTGCCGGGTGGAGCGTCTGCCTGTGCGGGTCCCGGTCCGACGTTCCGGCCACCCCGGACCTCCCTCACGGAAGGCTCCGTCGTACGTCTCCAGCGTGCGCCTGTCCGGGGCCGGTGCCCAGGGCCCGGTGGGCCCGCGACGCGCCGGTCGGCCCGTCCGGTCGGGCCCGTGCGCTCGATCGGCTACGCCCATGAGGCCCACTCCCGCTCCCACGCGGCGAGCCGCCCACGGTCGAGGCGGCGGCGCACCGACCAGCCCGTGAGGACCGCGACGGCGGTCACGCCGGAGGCGGCACCCATGCCCACCGTCACGGACCGCAGCCAGACGTCCGAGGCTTCGGGTGGCGGTCGCGTCGGGCGGCCACGGCGGTCGAGCCAGAGTTCGGTGTGCTCGCCGCGGCGCGTACCGGCCGACACGCGGGCGGAGCCGGTCCGGGTGACACCACCGTCCGTCGTCCACCTCACGGGCACCCGGTAACGCGAGGGCGCCGACCCGTACGCACCGGCCCACGTGGCCAACGGCGGTGCGTCGTCGAGGAGTTCGGCGCGCACGGAGTGGCTCTCCGCGTGCGCCGCGCGGGACTCGGCCCGCGCGGCGGCGAGAGCCGGGGCACCCGCGGCGACGCCGGCGACGGGCGCGCCGACGAGGACGACCCCGGTCAGGCACAGCACGGTCCACCCCTCGACGACGTCGGAACGGCGCCGCAGCGGGTTCCTGCGCAGACACCGGCGCAACGGCCCACCGACGCGCATGCCGTCACTCCTCGCCGGCCGAGACGACGTCGTGGGCGACGTGCTTGGCGATCTCGGCGATCTCGGCGATCTCGGCGATGGGACCGTACGTCGATCCGTGGGCGAAGGGCACCCGGTGCTCCTTGCGGTCGTCCATGGCGTCGGCCTCCTCCGGACGGGCGCGGGCGGGTCGGAGTCTGCGCAGCCGGCCCCCGGTGACGCCGCGCCCCGCTGGTTCGTCCGGTGCGTCGCGGTGCCGACGGAAGTCGTTCGAGAGGGACCGCGGCAACCGTTCGGGTGCGACCTCGTCCGGGGGCACGGGAGAGGAAACGGACGAGTGCGTCGCCGGTCGCCGCGGAGGCTGTTGCGGGGCCAGGGCAACGAGACCGCGTCGGCGGAAGCGGCCAAAGCGGCGTCGTCGGGGAGCGGTGCGCGGGCCGTGCGGATCGCCCCGATGGTGTCCCGCACGACGGCTGCTCCTTCCGTCCTGCGGGTCCGGCCCTCTCCTCAGCGTCCCGGCAGACGCCCACCGGCCGTCAGGGGCCGCCCGGGCACCCGAGCAGGGCCGTCCGGCCCCTTGAAGGTGGTGCGCCGTGTTCACCGTCACCGGCCGACGGCCCGCGCCCCAGCAGGACACGCCCGCACGTCCGTCCCCGACGGACCGTCCCCTCCCCCGTCGCGTTCCGGCCCCTCGAAAGGGCCGAACCACCCCTGCGACAGGGCCTGTTCGCCCCTCCACCGCGCCCGCTCCCGGTGCCAGCGTGGGCGGGCGGACGCCGCCCCGGGGTCCCGCAGCACCGGCCCGGCCCCGACGGGCAACCCGCGCCCCGTCCTCGTACACCCGACTCCCCGCTTGGAGACGCCCGATGGCGAAGGACCTGTCGAAGCACCAGCTGGCCGCGCTCGACGCGCACTGGCGCGCCGCCAACTACCTGGCTGTGGGCCAGATCTACCTGCTCGACAACCCGCTCCTGGCCGAGCCGCTGACGCCCGAGCACGTCAAGCCCCGGCTGCTGGGCCACTGGGGCACGTCACCCGGCCTCAACCTCGTGCACACCCACCTGAACCGGGTCGTCAAGGAGCGTGACCTCGACGCCCTGTGCGTCTGGGGCCCCGGCCACGGCGGGCCCGCGGTCCTGGCCAACTCCTGGCTGGACGGCAGCTACACGCGGACGTACCCGGACGTCACCCGGGACACGGCCGGGATGGCCCGGCTGTTCCGGCAGTTCTCGTTCCCCGGCGGCGTGCCCAGCCACGTCGCTCCAGAAACGCCCGGTTCGATCCACGAGGGCGGCGAGCTCGGCTACTCCCTCGCCCACGCCTACGGCGCCGCGCTCGACAACCCGGACCTGCTCGTCACCTGCGTGATCGGCGACGGCGAGGCGGAGACGGGCCCCCTCGCGGCCTCCTGGCACTCCAACAAGTTCCTCGACCCGGTGCACGACGGCGCGGTGCTGCCGATCCTGCACCTCAACGGATACAAGATCGCCAACCCGACGGTCCTGGCCCGCATCCCCGAGGCCGAGCTCGACGAACTGCTGCGCGGCCTGGGCCACGACCCCGTCCACGTCTCCGGTTCGGAACCGGCGCGCGTGCACCGGGAGTTGGCGCGGGCGTTCGACCGCTGCCTGGACCGCATCGCCCGCATCCAGCACGAGGCCCGCGCCTCGGGCGGCAGCGCCCGCGCACGCTGGCCGATGATCGTGCTGCGTACACCGAAGGGCTGGACGGGGCCGCGGACGGTGGACGGCGAGCCGGTCGAGGGGACCTGGCGCGCGCACCAGGTCCCGCTGCCGTCGGTCCGCGAGAACCCCGAGCACCTGGCGCAGCTGGAGAAGTGGCTGCGTTCCTACCGCCCCGAGGAACTCTTCGACACTCAAGGACGGCCCACGGAAAGGGTGTTGGCCCACGTCCCCGAGGGCACACGCCGCCTGGGCGCGAGTTCGCACGCCAACGGCGGTCTGCGCACCCGTCCGTTGCCGACCGCGCCGCTGGAGCGCTTCGCCGTCCCCGTCGACAAGCCGGGCGCCACGCTCCACGAACCCACCCGCGTCCTGGGCGAGTTGCTCGGCCAGGTCATGCGGGACACCGCGGAGCGCCGTGACTTCCGCGTGGTCGGTCCCGACGAGACCGCGTCGAACCGGCTGCAAGCCCTCTTCGACGCCACCGGAAAGGCATGGCAGGAACGGACGACGGCCACCGACGAACACCTGGCGCGCGACGGCCGCGTCATGGAAGTACTGTCCGAACACCTCTGCCAGGGCTGGCTGGAGGGCTACCTCCTCACCGGACGGCACGGCCTGTTCTCGTGCTACGAGGCGTTCGTCCACATCGTCGACTCGATGGTCAACCAGCACATCAAATGGCTGCAGACGGCACGCCGACTGGCCTGGCGGGCGCCTGTCCCGTCCCTCAACTACCTGCTCACCTCGCACGTGTGGCGCCAGGACCACAACGGCTTCTCGCACCAGGACCCCGGCTTCGTCGACCACGTCCTCAACAAGAGTCACGACGTCGTCCGCGTGTACCTGCCGCCGGACACCAACACCCTGCTGTCCGTGGCCGAACACGTCCTGCACAGTCGCGATTACGTCAATGTCGTCGTGGCCGGGAAGCAGCCCTGCTTCGACTGGCTGTCCCTGGACGAGGCCCGCGCGCACTGCGCACGCGGCGCCGGCATCTGGGAGTGGGCAGGCACGGAGAACGGCTCCGGGGAACCGGACGTGGTGCTCGCCTGCGCGGGCGACGTCCCCACGCAGGAAGTCCTCGCCGCCGCGGGCCTGTTGCGCCAGTACCTGCCGGAGCTGGCGGTCCGGGTCGTCAACGTCGTCGACATGACACGCCTCATGCCGCGCGACGAACACCCGCACGGCATGGCCGACTTCGCGTACGACGCGCTGTTCACCGCCGACCGGCCGGTGATCTTCGCCTACCACGGCTACCCGTGGCTGGTGCACCGGCTCGCCTACCGGCGCACCGGCCACGACCACCTCCATGTGCGCGGCTACAAGGAGTCGGGGACCACGACCACGCCGTTCGACATGGTCGTCCGCAACGACCTCGACCGCTTCCGCCTCGTCATGGACGTCATCGACCGGGTGCCCGGTCTCGCCGTCCGGGCCGCCGCCGTCCGCCAGGCGATGACCGACGCGCGGACCCGGCACCACGCCTGGATCCGCGCCCACGGCACCGATCTGCCCGAGATCGCCGCCTGGTCCTGGACCGGGTGATCCGCTCTCCTCAGAAGTCCGCCAGGGCACCGGTTCCGGCAGTGCCGGAACCGGTGCCCCTGCCCGGTACCCTCGCCCAGATGTCCGGTCCCCGTCGGCTACCGTGCGCGGATGACGACGACGCCATCGACCTCCGCCATCGGTCCGGACTTCAACACCCCTGTCGAGAAGCGGTACTTCGAGGACTACGTCCCCGGTACGAGCTACACGTACGGAAGCATCGCCGTGACCGAGGAGGACATCCTTCGGTTCGCGGCCGAGTTCGACCCGCAGAGCATCCACGCCGATCCCGCCGCGGCCGCGACCGGTCCGTTCGGCGGGCTGATCGCCAGCGGCTGGCACACCGCCTCGGTGATGATGCGGCTCTACGCCGACCACTACGTCAGCAAGGTCGCCAGTCTGGCCTCGCCCGGCATCGACGAACTGCGCTGGCCCCGCCCGGTCCGCCCGGGCGACAGCCTGTCCCTGCTCGCGACGGTCCGCTCGGCACGCCTCTCGCGTTCCAAGCCGGACCGCGGTCTCGTCCACACCGACGTGCGGGTTCTCAACCAGCACGACGAGACCGTGCTCACCCTCACCGCGATGAATCTGCTGCTCCACCGCGACACCCGCTGAGCGCGCCCTCACGGCACCGCCGAACCGCGGCGGAAGACCCGCGGGACCCGGCCAGGAACGTTCCTGCGCAACTCCGGCCCAAACCGCCGCACCAGCCGTTACCGTGTGCCCGAGTCCCCGACGTACGGCCCGATCCGGCCACCACGTCCGGGGCCCGTCACAGTCGGGGGGCGACGGGGTGGGTTCGACGGGGTGGTCCACAAGAACCGGGCCGGGCACGGCCCGGCGGCGGCGCGGGCGCTCGGACGCCGCGGGCATCGCCGTGCTCGGCGGCTGCGCGGCCTGGTCCCTGATCACGGCGACCGCTCACGCGGGCCGTCCCGAGGGAATGCTCCTCGCCGTGCTCGCCGTCGCCGCGGGGTACGCGGGCGGGCGGATCGGCGGCGCGCTCGTGCCGGTCGCCACGTCCTGCCTGGTCGCGGCCGGGGGCCTCTGCCTGGCCTGCGCGTCCCCACCGGCGATGCCCGCGCCGAACACCGCGACGACGCTGGGCGGCGCCGGTGCGACGGCCGCGCTGTTCGCGCTGTCGGCGGGGGCACTGTGCTGCGCGGCCTGGGCGTCCCGGGCGCGCGGGCTGCGGGTCGCGCTGCACGTGCCGGCCGCCGCGACCGTCGTCGTGGCCGCCGTGGTCGGCTCCGGGGCCGGGGCGGCGGCGTGCGCGGGCGTGGTGCTGTGCTCGCTCGCGTCGGCCCGGCTGCGGCGCCGGGCGATCGGGCTCGCGGGGCTGGGACTGGCCACCGCGGCGGTGGCCGGGCTCGGCGTCGCGCTCGCGCAGGGCGCACTGCCGTCCGGTCTGGCCTCCTCGCTCGCGGCTCAGCTGCCCGAGCGCCGGATGCTGCTGTGGCACCAGGCCCTGGACCTGGCCGCGTCGGATCCCTTGCTCGGCGCGGGCCCCGGCCGGTTCGAGGACTTCACCGGCGTGCCGCCCCAGCCCGCGCTGCCGGACGGCAGACCGCACTCCGCGGTCCTGCAGGTCCTCGCCGAGCAGGGTGTCGTCGGCCTCGCCCTGCTGGCGGCGGCGTACTGCTGGCTGCTGTACGTCCTGTGGCGCTCGGCGCGGTCGACGCAGGTGGTGCTGGCGGCCGGCGCGGCCCTGACGGCGGTGGCCGTGCTCGCGACGGTGGGGAACCCGCTGAGCTTCACGACCGTGACGGTCGGCGTGGGCCTGCTCGCGGGCATCGCCACCGCCGAACCGCTCACCGACGAGCCGCCCGACGACGCCGCGGCCGCCCCGGTCGATGTCCGGGGCGGCCGCGGCTGAGTCCTTGGGTGGGGTCAGACCACCGGTCCTGCGGCCGTGGGCTTGAGCCGGTCGCGGATGTGGCGCACCGCGCTCTCCGCGTCGTCGACCGTCACGGTGAACTTCCGGCCGTCACCGAGGCTGAGGACCACACCCTCACCGCGCCGGACGACCACGGCCGTGCCGATGTCGGGGCGCCAGCGGTATCCCCAGCCGCCCCACTGGCGGGGTGTGACGCGCGGCGCGAAGTCGGCGTCGACGACATGGGCGAGGGGAATGCGACGGCGCGGCAGCCCGACGTGACCGCAGCGCACCTCGAGGTGGTCCTTGTCGACCTTCACGGCGACGTGCAGGAACGCGAGGGTGCCGAACAGGACGAGCAGGCCGACGGCGATCAGGCCGACCACGGACATGGCGAGCGCGGCGATGCCGGTGGCCCACGAATTGTCCACGGCGAGCTCGATGCCCAGCGCCAGGCAGGCGAAGCCGCCCAGCGCGAGCAGCCACTGCACACGGTTGTGTGCGCGGCCGATCCAGATCTCGGTCACCTGGGCGGAGTCGCGTCGCCCGGGGTGCGCGTCGGGGGCGTCTTCCCTCATGTAAACGAGCCTACTCATGTTCAGCTGCGAAGGCATCGCCTCGCGGAGAGTGACTGCTCCGGACCGGTGGCGACGATCACCCGGCGTGGCTGACGGCCTGCAGCTCGCGGCCCTCGGCGTACGTGAGTGCCGCCTGCGGAAGCGTTTCCTCCCGGCCACTGAGGAGCACGGTGAGGCTGCCGCGGCCTCCCGCGGCGGCCTGCGCGCGCTCGCCGGTCCTGCGCAGCGCCTGCGCGGCGACGGCGCCCGCGCTGCCGTGCAGCACCGGCGGCTCGGCGCCGGGCTGCCGGACCGCCGCGCGGATACGCTCCGCCACCAGTTCGTAGTGGGTGCAGCCGAGGACGACGGCGCGTACATCACGGGGGGTGAGCGCGGCGGCGGCCGCGACGGCCCGGTCGATGGCGTCCTCGTCGGCCCACTGCACGGCGTCGGCGAGGCCGGGGCAGGGCACCTCGGTGACGTCCACACCGGCGGCGAAGTCTCGGATCAGGCCGCGCTGGTACGGACTGCCGGTCGTGGCAGGGGTGGCCCAGATCGCCACGGGTCCACCGCCGGCCGCGGCGGGCTTGATCGCCGGCACGGTACCGATGACGGGGATCTCCGGCTCGAGGAGGGCACGGACCGCGGGCAGGGCGTGCACGGAAGCCGTGTTGCAGGCGATGATCAGCGCGTCGGGTCGGTGCGCAGCCGCTGCCTCGCAGACGGCCAGGGCCCGCTCGGTGAGGTCCTCGGGGGTGCGCGGTCCCCACGGCATGCCGTCCGGGTCGGAGGAGAGTACGAGATCGGCGTCGGGCCGCAGGTGCCGTACCGCGGCGGCGGCCGCGAGCAGTCCGATTCCCGAGTCCATGAGCGCGATCTTCACCCGGAAACCATAGACGATCGGTCCGACGGGACCGCGCTGGTGGGGCAGACTGCGGCGGATGTACGTCGTTGTGTGGATCACCGCGGCCTCGCTCGCCGCATGGCTGTGGCTGCTCCTCTGCCAGGGCTTCTTCTGGCGCACCGATCTGCGGCTGCCGCCGCGCGCGGAACCGCGCGAGTGGCCGGACGTCTGTGTGGTGGTCCCGGCGCGCGACGAGGCGGAGGTGCTGCCGGAGAGCCTGCCGTCGCTGCTCGCGCAGGTGTATCCCGGGCGCGCTGAGATCTTCCTCGTGGACGACGGCAGCTCGGACGGCACCGGTGAACTGGCCCGCGCCCTGTCGGAACGGCACGGCGGCCTTCCCTTGACGGTGGGTTCCCCCGGCGAGCCGCCCGCGGGCTGGACCGGGAAGCTGTGGGCGGTGCGGCACGGCATCTCACTGGCACGCGCGCGTGGCCCGGAGTTCCTGCTGCTCACCGACGCGGACATCGCCCATGAGCCGGACAGCCTGCGGGAGTTGGTGGCGGCCGCCCGCGCGGGCGGCTTCGACCTGGTGTCACAGATGGCGCGCCTGCGCGTGGTGAGCGTGTGGGAGCGGCTCGTCGTCCCGGCGTTCGTGTACTTCTTCGCGCAGCTGTATCCGTTCCGGCGCATCGCAAGGGCGGGCTCGCGCACGGCCGCGGCGGCGGGCGGCTGCGTCCTGCTGCGTACGGAGGCGGCAGAGCGGGCCGGGATCCCGGACTCCATCCGGCAGGCGGTCATCGACGACGTGTCGCTCGCGCGGGCCGTGAAGCGCTCGGGCGGCCACATCTGGCTCGGTCTGGCCGAGCACGTCGACAGCGTGCGCCCGTACCCGCGTCTGGCGGACCTGTGGCGCATGGTGTCGCGCAGCGCGTACGCGCAGTTGCGGCACAACCCGCTGGTCCTGCTCGGCACGGTGCTCGGTCTCGTGCTCGTGTACCTGGTGCCGCCCATCGCGCTGTTCGTCGGTCTGGCCGCGGACAACACCGGCACGGCGCTGCTGGGCGGCCTCGCCTGGGCGGTGATGGCGGCGACGTACGTCCCGATGCTGCGCTACTACCGGCAGACCCTGTGGCTGGCGCCCCTGCTGCCGTTCACCGCGCTGCTGTACCTGCTGATGACGGTGGATTCGGCGGTGCAGCACTACCGGGGGCGGGGCGCGGCGTGGAAGGGCCGGACGTACGCCCGGCCCGATGCCACGCCCTGACCGTCGTCGGCGGCCGCTCGCGACTATTTGCGACCCGGGGTCCAGTTCATGCCCCATCCGTAGGCACGGTCCAGGGTCCGCTGCGGGCTGACGCCCCGGTCGGGCACCAGGTAGCGGGCCTCGCGCCGCACGGTCAGGTCGCCGCCGTCGTTGGTGAGCAGGGCGAGAGCGCACACCGTGGAGGGGACGGTGCACTCGTCCAGGGAGAAGTCGATCGGGGCGCCCTTCAAGGGCTGCAGCGTGACCGTGGCGTGGAGGTCGGCGAAACTCCGCGCGCCTTCATAGATCGTCACGAAGACGAGGATGCGGCGGAACGCGTCCTTGTGGTCGAGATTGATGGTGAGGTTCTCGCCGGTGGCGACGCTTCCGCTGCGGTCGTCGCCGTCGAGGTGGATGTACGGGGGCTGGTGCAACGCTCCGAACGCATTGCCCAGGGCCTGCACGACTCCTTTGCGGCCGTCGGCCAGTTCGTACAGGGCGCACAGGTCGAGATCGAGATCGCGGTGCCCCGCGGTCGCCCTGCCGCGCTTGCTGCCCCAGCCGCTGAACTGTTTGCGCACCTCCCAGTTGAGGTTCACGCGCATGGCGCCGGAGGTGCCTCCCTGCTTCGCCAGCGACACCGAGGGCGCGGACTTGGTGAGCGTGACTTTGGTCAGATGCACGGGTCCGGGGGCGGACGGCGGTGCGGTGGGCATCGGCGGGGGCGTCGCGGCCCGCGTCGGGGCGGCCGCCCGCTGGGGTTCGTCGACCGTGATCCCGTAGTCCGTCGCGAGCCCCTCGAGGCCGCTGTCGTAGCCCTGGCCGATCGCGCGGAACTTCCAGGCGCCCTGCCGCCGGTACAGCTCGCCCAGCACGAAGGCGGTCTCCACCGTGGCGTCCGTGCTGTCGTAGCGGGCGAGTTCGGTGCCGGAGGCGGCGTCGAGGACACGGATGTACAGCCCGGGCACCCGGCCGAACGCTCCGCCGTCCGCCGACGCGGCGAGCACGACCCGTTCGATGGCCGGTTCCACGCGCGCGAGGTCGACACGGAGCGTGTCCGTCACCGCGCCGCCCGTGGTCGCCTTGCCTTCGTGGCGTACCGCTCCGGAGGTGTGCGCGGGCTGGTTGTAGAACACGAAATCCGCGTCGGTGCGGACCTTTCCGGAGACGAGAAGGAGCGCCGAGGCATCGGCGTCGGGTACGCCGGGACCGGTACGCCACCCCAATTCGACGCGCACGGCCGCAGCCGGCACCGCGACATTCGCCCCTTTGGCCATTGTCATGTCTGCCCCCAAACACTCGGCACCGGCTTCTCGCTCAACCTATTCTCCGCCCCGACCGGACCCCGGAACCGCGTTCGAAGATCACTGGCCAACCCGCGGTAACCCACTCAGAACTCTGCCTTTACATGATCCCAACGCCGCGCGGCGACCGTTTTTCCCGAGTTCGCTCGGATTGAGGACGCGCCGTCACACACGGCGCGCAAAAGAACCCTCTTATCGGGCTACCCCAACGACCACATCGTGGGCTTAACTTATGTGCCATGACCTCCCCCCGCTCCACCTATGGCGGCGGTTACTACTCCGCGCCGTCCTTCCCGGACACACCGATCTACGACTCCCTCGTGGCTGAGCGGGGCACGCCCCAGATCGCCCCGATCCGGGTGCCCTCCGCGTACGACACCGGCAGTCATCTTCCTGCCCTCCCGGCCGCGTTGCCCGCGCTGCCGTCGGGTCCCTCCGCACCCTCTCCGCAGTACGGCTACAACGCCCCGCACCAGGCCCCGATGCAGGCCGCCCCGACCGCCTACATCCCGCAGCAGACGAGCGCTCCGCGCGGCTACCCGGCCCAGCAGGCTCCCCAGGCCCAGCAGCAGCGTCCGGCCGCCGGCACCGGCTACGAGGCGATGCGTCCGGCCGCGCCGCGGCCCGCGCCCGCCCCCGCGCCGTACGAGGATCCGTACAACCGTCAGCAGTACCGGGGTTACTGACCCCAAGGGCCACCGTCACGGCCCTCGCCCGGCCCGGACATGGGGGTGTCGGTGCCCCCTGGCAGGATGGCCCCATGTCGCAGAACCCGGTGCTCAGTTCGATTCATGTCTACCCGCTGAAGGCGGTTCGGGGGCACGCACCGCGCGAGGCGGTCGTGGAACCGTGGGGGCTCGCGGGGGACCGCCGCTGGGTACTGGTCGACGCCACGGGCAAGATCGTCACGCAACGCCCGCATCCGCGCATGGCGTTGGCCGCCGCCGAGCTGCTGCCCGGCGGCGCCGTCCGGCTGTCCGCACCCGGTGCGCGGCCGCTGACCGTCGAGGTGCCCCGGCCCGACCGGACGGCCACCGTCCAGGTGTGGGGCGACAAGGTGGAGGCCGTTCCCGCCGCTGACGCCGCGCACGCCTGGTGGAGCGCCTACCTGGAGTCCGAGGTCCGCATGATGCACCTCGACGACCCGGCCCGCCGGCGCCCGATCGACCCGGAATACGCGCGGCCCGGCGAGACGGTGAGCTTTGCCGACGGTTATCCGCTCCTGCTCACCACGCTCTCCTCGCTCGACGCCCTCAACTCCCTGATCGCGCAGGGTGACCACGCGGACGAGGGCCCGCTGCCGATGAACCGTTTCCGGCCGAATGTGGTCGTCTCCGGCACCGCGCCCTGGGCCGAGGACGACTGGTCGCGCATCACGATCGGCGAGGTCACGTTCCGTATCACCAAGAAGTGCGGCCGCTGCGTGGTGACGACCACCGATCAGGAGACCGCCGAGCGCGGCAAGGAGCCGCTGCGCACGCTGGCCCACCACCGCCGCTTCGGCGACCAGCTGTGCTTCGGCACGAACCTGGTGCCCGAGACCCCCGGCTCCGTCCGCACCGGGGATCCGCTGACGATCGTCGAATAACCGTCCCCCGGTGAGGGAACCCGGCAGCCCGGCCTGCTCGTTGAGAGACAATGGCAGTGCCGGAACCACCGGCAAGCGGGTCGAGCGGGGTGATATCGCTCTCTCTTCGCCCCACTCGCGCATGGGCACTGCTGTTCGGGGCTATGACGGACGCGGAAGGGGGTGCAGGCCGTGCGGGCGATCACCGGACTCTGGCGCTGGCGGCACAATCCACTGCGCCGCGGCACCGACCTGGCGGAGGCCTGGGTCGCACTGGTCGCGCTGGTCCTCATCGTCGTGGCCGCGCCGTTGATCGGTGTGGTGGCGGGGTCCCTCTCCCGCGACGCGCTGTACAGCACGGTGGACGAGCAGCGCAGTCACCGCCACGCCGTCACCGCGACGGTAGTCCACAAAATGGCGCAGCCGCCCCTCGACCCCGACCCGGAGACCTCCACCGCGCGGGACGCGCACAGCCGCGTCGTCGCGACCTGGACGGCGCCCGACGGCACGGCGCACCGGGACCGGGTCATCGCCGCGCTCAAGGCCCCGCACACCGGCGACACGTTCCCGCTGTGGACCGACGAGCGGGGCCGCGTGGTGGGCCGCCCGCTCGACCGGGCCACGGCGACGACGCACGCGGTGCTCGCCGGTTTCGGCGCGGCCGTCGCCGCCGGCGGGCTCATCGAGGGCACCCGCAGGCTGATGGTCTGGCGCATGGTCCGTCGCAGGTACGCGCGCTGGGACCACGCCTGGGACATCGCGGGCCCCGATTGGGGCAGGACCGGCACGGGCAGCTGACGGGGTCTCCACTCCGGTCAACTGCCGTGCCCCGCGCGCGCTACGGTGGACCCACCTTTCGCAGGAACAGCGCCCGTCGGGGCGCGAGTACGACCCGCGTACGACGAGGTGGGGGCACAGCACCGCTATGGCACAGGGCACGGTCCAGGTGACGCACACCGGCACATCACGGTGGCGGCGCCGCACAGGTGAGTACGCGTCGTTGGCCGCCGCCCTGGAAGCGGCCGGTGACGGCGACGTGCTGACCGTCGCCCCGGGCACGTACCGGGAAAATCTGGTGGTGATGCGCGCGGTGACATTGCGCGGCCCCGAGGGCTCCCCCGGTTCGGTGCGCATCGCGCCCGTCGACGGGGTGCCGCTGACCGTCCGGGCCTCGGCGACCGTGCAGGACCTGCACGTGGAGGGCCAGGACTCGGCGGCTCCCGCGCTCCTGGTCGAGGAGGGCGCGCCGGAGCTGATCGACGTACGGGTCGTGACCCGGTCCGCGTCCGGCATCGAGGTGCGCGGCGGGGCCCGGCCGACGGTGCGGCGCTGCACGGTCGACAACCCCGGAGGCATCGGCATCGCCGTCCTGGACGGCGGGGGCGGTGTCTTCGAGGAGTGCGAGGTCGTCGCGGCCGGGCAGGCCGGGGTGGCGGTGCGCGGCGGCGCGCACCCGCGCCTGGAGCGCTGCCGGGTGCACCACGCCTCGGGTTCCGGGATCTCGGCGACCGGCGAGCACAGCGGCCTGGAGGCCGTGGGCTGCGAGGTCTACGAGATCAAGGGCTCCGGTGTGCAGATCACCGGCCGGGCCACCGCGCACCTGACCGACTGCGACGTGCACCGCACCACGGCCGACGGGGTCACGCTCGACACCGACGCCGTGCTCACCCTCGCGGACTGCCGCATCCACGACATCCCGGAGAACGCGGTGGACCTGCGGTCGCGTTCCGTCCTCACGCTGACCCGTTCCACGGTGCGGCAGTTCGGGCGCAACGGACTGTCGGTGTGGGACCCGGGCACGCGCGTGGACGCCAATCAGTGCGAGATCCACGACAGCACGGGCGACTATCCGGCGGTCTGGGTCAGCGACGGCGCGACCGCGGTGCTCGACGCCTGCCGGGTGCACGACGTGCCGGACGCGCTGTTCGTGCTCGACCGCGGCTCGCGCGTCGACGTCGTCGACAGCGATCTGTCCCAGGTGCGCAACACGGCGGTGTCGGTGAGCGACGGAGCCACGGCGCAGCTGGACGACTGCCGGATCCGGGAGGCCGCGACCGGAGCCTGGTTCCGCGACCACGGCAGCGGCGGCACCCTCGCCAACTGCACGGTCGACGCGATCCAGACCGGCGTCATCGTCACTAAGGGCGCCGACCCGACCATCGAGCGCTGCACGGTCACCGCGCCCGCGGAAGCGGGCTTCTACGTCTCGGCGGGCGGCCGGGGCAGCTTTCACGGCTGCCGGGTGACGGGCAGCGACGGCTACGGCTTCCATGTGATCGACGGCTGCCGCACGACCCTCAAGAAGTGCCGTACGGAACGGTGTTCGCGCGGCGGCTACGAGTTCGCCGAGGACGGCCCGATCGTCGAGGAGTGCACGAGCGACGAGAGCGGTGGGATAAGGCCGGGAGCGACGTCCACCCCGCAGCCGGTCGTTCAGACGCAGACCGCGCCGCAGACGGTGGGCCTGCTGAGCCGCGTCCCCGACCAGCCGGTCCAGCAGGCGCAGGAGGCCCCCGAGCCGCCGTCACGCACGTCGACCGCCGTGCTCGGTGAACTCGACACCCTGGTGGGCCTGGAGAGCGTCAAGCGCGAGGTGCGGGCGCTCACCGACATGATCGAGGTGGGCCGCAGGCGGCAGGAGGCGGGCCTCAAGGCGGCCTCCGTGCGACGGCACCTGGTGTTCACGGGCTCCCCCGGCACCGGCAAGACGACGGTGGCCCGCCTGTACGGCGAGATCCTGGCCTCCCTCGGTGTCCTGGAGAAGGGACACCTCGTGGAGGTGTCCCGCGTCGACCTGGTCGGCGAGCACATCGGCTCCACCGCGATCCGCACCCAAGAAGCCTTCCAACGGGCTCATGGCGGCGTCCTGTTCATCGACGAGGCGTACGCCCTCTCCCCCGAGGACTCGGGCCGAGACTTCGGCCGTGAGGCGATCGACACGCTGGTGAAGCTGATGGAGGACCAGCGGGACGCCGTCGTCGTGATCGTCGCCGGGTACACGGCGGAGATGGAGCGGTTCCTGTCGGTCAACCCCGGTGTGGCGTCACGGTTCTCACGGACCATCACCTTCTCCGACTACGTTCCCGAAGAGCTGCTGCGGATCGTGGAGCAGCAGGCGGACGAGCACGAGTACCGGCTCGGCTCCGGGACCTCGGAAGCACTCCTGAAGTACTTCACGGCGATCCCGAAGGGCCCGGCGTTCGGCAACGGCCGCACGGCACGGCAGACGTTCGAGTCGATGGTGGAGCGGCACGCGGGCCGGGTCGCCCAGGTCAGCGAGCCGAGCACGGACGACCTGACGCTCCTCTACGTGGACGACCTGCCCGAGCTGCCCTGAGCGGGCACCCCGTGCCGGAGCCGGGCGAGGAGCCGGGCCCGCTCCTCGGCGAAGACCGGGTCGGCCTGGTAGTCACTGTGGCCCAGGATCGGTGCGGGCAGCGGGTGTTCCTCGGTGCGGCCGTAGGCGAGCGGGTCCAGGAGGGCCGTGTGATCGACCTGCGGGCCGCATTCGCCGGGCAGGTCGATCGGGCCGCCGATGGGGTCGGTCCTGCGGTGCAGATTGCGCCAGCAGTCGACCTGGCGGTGCAGCGTCGTGAGGGCCGAGGGTCCGAACTGGGCCGGGAACCAGCGCCCGTACAGGCGCTCAAGAGGCGACCCGTAGGTGAGCAGTCCGACGCGCCGCCTTACTGAGGGTGGCAGTTGCCAGGCGGCGGCTGCCGCGAGGACGCTGCCCTGTGAGTGGCCGGAGAGGATCAGCCGGCCTCCGGTCGTACGCGTCCAGGTGACCATGCGCCAGGTCAGGTCGGGCACGGCGCGCTCGGCGTAGCAGGGCGGCGCGAAGGGGTGCGCGGCGCGCGGCCAGAAGGTGCCCACGTCCCACAGGATGCCGATGGTGCGCCGGGCCGAGGGGTCCTTGTACGCGCGGCGGCCCCAGGTGACGAACAGTATGAAGCCGGCGCCGATCAACCAGGAGCCGAGCGCCTGCGCGGTGTCCGCGGCGCCTTCGAGGAGCGGGAACGTACCCTCGGCGGCTGCTCCGGGGACTTTCCCGGTGGCCCAGGCCCCGGCCACGGCCAGCGCGCCGAGGAGCAGCGACACGGACGACACCACACCGATGATCACGGGGGCCTGGTCGGTGAGAGCGGCACGCGCGCGCGTGCTCGCGATGCGCGACGTACGGGCGGGGTCCGGGCGCTCCCCCACGGCCTCGGCGTGCTCATCCAGGTGGTAGTCGGCGACGACCTGTACGGTCTCCGCCTTCTTCCTGCGGGCCGTGCGCACCGCGAACACGGCGCACACCACGGCGAGGACGACCAGCAGGGGCGGGATGACGGAGGCCTGCCACGACAGCAGCACCGGCGGGCCCGTGATGAGGCCGGTGGTGCCGTCGAGCCAGTCGGCGACGCGCTGCGCGATGCCGCCGGTCATCACGCCGCCCAGCCCGCAGGCCAGCATCGCGGTGGCGGGTCCGCCGAGGCCGCGCAGGGCGGTGCGCCGGTCGACGGCCGTGCGGTAGATGGCCTTCGCCACCACGGCGAGGGCGACGACCAGGGCGACCTGGGCGAGCACGATCCCACCGAACATCATGTCGCCCGGCAGCCTTCCCGAGGAGTGCCAGTGCGGGCGGGACCAGCCCGCGTAGAGCATGGTCAGGGCGAGCAGGACGAGCGTGCCGTGCGGCAGGACGCGCACCAGGACGTGGTCGAGGGCCAGGTCGAGCTTGTTCTCGCTGCGGCCGCGGCGGACGACCACCCCGATGACGGCGAGGGTGCTCGCGATCAGGGCGCCGACGAGGATCCAGCCCAGGGTGTCGAGGAGCGCGGGGCCACCGGCCTGCCGGTCGTACCGGGCCGCCGGGGTGCCGACGGCCGCGGCCACGGTGAGCATTCCCGCCGCGGTGTGGGCGGCGCGCAGCCGCGAGACGAGCCGCCGCCCGTACCAGAAGCCGGGCCTGGCCAGCGCGTTGCTCGCCGAGCCGTCGGCGCCGTCGGGGTCCGGCCGGTGGGTCAGCGGGCGCTGCGACTCGTAGGCGCTCCAGGTGCGGTGCGAGAGGTACCAGAGCAGGACGGTCAGCGCGGTCGGCACGAGCGCGGCGAGCGCCAGGCGGCGTCCGGGCTGGCTCCACCAGCCGTCGGCGAGGAAGCCGAGCCAGGTCCGTCGCGCGGCGCACGCCGGGGTGCCCGCGCACTGCCAGGCCGTCAGATCGAGCGCGACCTCGCACGCGCCCGCCACGAACAGCACCGTGAGCGTGAGCCCCGCGATGCGGACGAGGAGGCCGTACAGACGGACGTTGCGGGACCTGCGGCGGGCGTTGGGGCGCATCCAGTGGGCGAGGTTCACCACCATGAAGGGCAGCAACAACAGCCACAGCGCCCGTGAGCCGTTGCCCGACGTGAGGTTGCACCACACGTACGCCTCCGGGACGGGTTTGCCCCGGTAGTCCTCGGGCCGTTCTTCCGCGTCGACGTCCTCACCGCGACGGAAGACGGCCGCCGTCCCGTCGCCCGACACCCGCACCGTGCTCGGGTCGTCGAGCATCTCCTGCGGTGTGGTGCCGCCGACTCCGTGGACGAGTAGTTCCAGGGCGGTCTCGTCGGCCGCCGCCACACCCTCACGCTGTTCTGCGCGTGCTGTGTCCATGTGTGTCCCCCGTTCCTGACGCTCACCAGGATCCCGGCTCACCGCCCCCTCGCGCATCCCTCGTCACGGAATCTCCCCCGACGTCACCCGGACGATTCGCCGCTCCCTCCCAGGTGGCGTGTTGTGCGGGCGGTGGTACGGGGGTCGGTGTCGCGTGCGAGGATGACGAAGACAGTGGCCGGCAGGCCGTGTGGCGGATGTGACGAGTCGAAGGGACCCCACGGGACGTGAGCGAGAATCAGAACCTCCTCGCGGAGCAGCGCCGCGCCCTGATCCTCGACGAGGTCCGGCGCCGGGGCGGTGTCCGTGTCAACGAACTGACCAGGAAGCTCGGCGTCTCCGACATGACCGTCCGGCGCGATCTGGACGCGCTGGCCAGGCAGGGCGTGCTCGAGAAGGTGCACGGCGGTGCGGTCCCCGTCGTCGAGGCGAGCAGCCACGAGCCGGGTTTCGAGGCCAAGTCGGGCCTGGAGCTGACCGCCAAGGAGGACATCGCGCGGGCGGCGGCGCCGCTGGCCGCGCCGGGCACGGCGATCGCCCTCTCCGGAGGGACGACGACGTACGCGCTGGCGCAGCAGCTGCTCGACGTGCCGGACCTGACGGTGGTGACCAACTCGGTGCGGGTGGCCGATGTGTTCCACGCCGCGCAGCGCACCGCGGCCAACCGGCAGGGCGCGGCGACGGTCGTGCTGACGGGCGGCGTGCGCACACCCTCCGATTCGCTGGTGGGCCCGGTCGCCGACCAGGCCATCGCCGCTCTCCACTTCGACGTGCTGTTCCTCGGGGTGCACGGGATAAGCCCGGAGGCCGGTCTGTCGACGCCGAACCTGGCGGAGGCGGAGACCAACAGGCGTCTGGTGCAGTCCGCGCGCCGGGTGGTCGTGGTCGCCGACCACACCAAGTGGGGCACGGTGGGCCTGAGTTCGTTCGCCGCGCTCGATCAGGTGGACACGCTCGTGACGGACGCGGGGCTGCCGGTCGAGGCCCGTACGGAGATCTCCGAGCACATGCGGCTCCTCGTCGCCGGTGAGCCCGATTCCGGTTCGGACGCCGCGGACATCTAGCGGGAGTCCGACCCCAGGACGAGCGGTACGGACCAGCGGTACAGACATCTGACGGAGCGCCAGCTATGGTGACCGTGCCCGGTCAACCGGCCTGCATCCACTGCCCGTTGGGCCGGCCTGACGGTTGGATCGCGTCCTGTTTGGGGGCTGAGCACTCATGGCACGTCACCTTCTCCCCGTCGGCCTCGACTTCGTCGAAACGGCGCCCCTGCGGCTGGTGTTCGCGCGTGAGGTGTCGGCGTCGCCCGGCGCCGTGTACCGGGCGCTCGCCGAGGACGTCGAGGGCTGGTCGCAGTGGTTCTCGGCGGTGACGCTGGCGCGGCCGGTCGAGGACGGTGCCGACGGGCCGCGGCGGGAGATACGGCTCAAGGGCGGGACCCGGTTCCTGGAGACGATCGTGGCCGCCGAACCGGACGCGGTGTACGCGTACCGGGTCGACGAGGCCAACGCCCCTGGAATGCGAGCCCTGTTGGAGGAGTGGCGGATCTCTCCGACGGCGAGCGGCGGGGCGCGGGTGCAGTGGACCTTCGCCGCCGACGGGGTCGCCCCGTTCCGCGTGGGGCTGAAGGTGGGCAGGGCCGGGCTCGGGCGGGCGTTCCGGGATGCGGTGGGGTCCCTCGAGCGGCGGCTGGCCGCCGCTCCGGCCTGACGGGGCAGGCCGCTCCGGTCAGTCGGACCACTCGCCCGTCTCGAGCAGCCGCGTGATCGCCTCCGCGTACACCCTTATGTCCAGGCCCTGTTCGGCCAGCCACTGATCCGAGTAGTACTTGTCCAGGTAGCGGTCGCCCGGGTCGCACAGCAGCGTGACCAC
Source organism: Streptomyces sp. HmicA12 (assembly GCF_000373565.1). Classification (GTDB taxonomy): domain Bacteria; phylum Actinomycetota; class Actinomycetes; order Streptomycetales; family Streptomycetaceae; genus Streptomyces. The sequence goes on from NZ_KB891811.1 coordinate 90,427, forward strand.
GCTGCCCTTGCGGCCCTCCGCCACCATCTCCGCGACGATCTTCAAGGCGCTCCACAGGCCCGTGCCCGTCGAGCCGCCCGCCTTGCGGCCGATGGTGGCCTCCAGGGCGCGCACCGCGGCCACGCTCGCCGCGTCGGGGACCTTCATCATGCGGTCGATGGCGCCGGGCACGAAGCTCGGCTCCATCCGCGGGCGCCCGATGCCCTCGATGCGGGATCCGCAGTCGCTCGTGGCACCGGGGTTCTGCGTCGTCCAGCCCTCGAAGAAACAGGAGTTCTCCGGGTCCGCGACGCAGATGCGGGTGTCGTGCTGCATGTAGTGGACGTAGCGGGCGAGGGTCGCGGAGGTGCCGCCGGTGCCGGCCGTGGCCACGATCCAGGTCGGACAGGGGTAACGCTCCAGCTCCATCTGCCGGTAGATCGACTCGGCGATGTTGTTGTTGCCGCGCCAGTCCGTGGCCCGCTCCGCGTAGGTGAACTGGTCCATGTAGTGGCCGCCGGTGCGCACGGCGAGGGCCGCCGACTCCTCGTACATCATCCGGGGGTCGTCGACGAAGTGGCACTGCCCGCCGTGGAATTCGATCAGTCGGCACTTCTCTGCGCTCGTCGTACGGGGCATCACCGCGATGAAGGGGACGCCGATCAGCTTCGCGAAGTAGGCCTCGGAGACGGCAGTCGACCCACTGGACGCCTCGATCACCGGTCGGCCCGGCCGGATCCAGCCGTTGCACAGTCCGTAGAGGAAGAGCGAGCGGGCGAGCCGGTGCTTGAGGCTTCCCGTGGGGTGCGTCGACTCGTCCTTCAGGTAGAGGTCGATGCCCCAGTGCTCAGGGAGGGGGAAGCGCAGCAGGTGGGTGTCGGCCGAGCGGTTGCTGTCGGCCTGGACCTTGCGGACGGCTTCTTTGAGCCAGGTTCGATAGTCGGGGTCGGTGTGGTCGACATCGAGCGTCGGCATCGGCTCCGGGGCCGCGCCGCCGCCCACGGGGCGGCCTTGTTCCGTGGTGCTCACCGCGCGGCTCCTTCGTGTCGTTCCGAGCATCGGCCCGGACGAGATCCCCAGGACGGGGACGGGGTACGGACCGGTGCGGGATCGGTCGAACATGACCTCACGCCTCGATCATAGACACGTTCCGCACGCTTCTCACCTGCATAAACGCACCTTTGAGCACCTCAAAGGCACACCTGGCGAACACCGGTCGACATCCGGGAACGCGCGTGCGAAGGGGGCGCGCATTCCGTATGCGCCCACTTCTTCACACCGCGTCCACATGCCCACTGGTGCTCCTGGCCAGGTGCGTGCAGACTGCACCGCACACAGGCACTCGAGGGGGCGAAGCGGCATGGCGGAGCCGGAGTTCACGGCGACGGGCGTGCGGATCGGGCGGCGGCTGCGCTCGCTGACCCGGGCCGGCCAGGTCCGGATCACGGGCGGCAGGCTGGAACTGCTGACGAGTTACGGCAGCGAGATCGACAGCGCCCCGCTCGACGAAGTCCGCGCGGGCAAGCCCTGGTTCGGCTCCGAGGACCGCGCCACGGCCGAGGTCGACGGCAGGCGCTACCTGCTGCGACTCGGCGGTGGCCAGGGCGGTGACGCGGGGCCGCCCGCGGCCCGCCGGTTCATCGACGCCGTGCGCCGGGCCGCGGCGCGCACGACGTAGAGCCCTCGCACCGCACGCGGCGTCCCCCAGCGCTCACCCCAGCATGAGGAGCGACCGCCGAAGTTGCATGCCCGTACCCCCTGGGTCACTCTGGTCACACATCACTACTCAGGGTTTACCGGCGATGACGCTGCGAACCAGCCCGCCGGACACAAGCAGCGGGCGGTCCTGTCACAGCGCGGCCGCTCCGCTCGATCCGTTCTCGTCTTCTTCCGGACTCAATTCGGGGAGTCGCAGCCGTGATCAGCCAGCCGAACAGGCATTGCACGGTGGAGCTCCAAGCCCTGCCGTCGCGGATCGGACAGGTCCGCAGAATCGTATCGGCGCAATTGCGTTACTGGCATCTCGATCCGTTGATCGACCTTGCCGCGCTCGGAGTCACCGAGCTGCTCACCAACGTCCACCGGCACGCCGAGCCGGACAAGCTGTGCACCGTGGAGATCGAGCTGTACCGGCGATCCCTCACGGTGTCGGTGCACGACCACGACCCGCGGCTTCCCGAGGTACGGGACGCGGAACCGCTCGCCACATGCGGCCGCGGGCTCGCGATGGTCGCCTCGGTGAGCGAGAGCTGGGGAGTACGGCCGCACATCGACGGCGGCAAGGTCGTCTGGTTCGCGCTCCCGGTGCCGTCCCCCGCGGTGGCACTGCCCGCGCTGCCTCCGCTGTACGGGAAGTCCGACGCGCTCCGTACCGAAGCGCCCCAGCATGCTCCCGCCCGGTCGGCCGTCGCAGGCTGACCGGGCGGTGATCTTTTCCAGCGGGGCGTACGTCATTCGGTTGTACCGGGGCGTACGTCGCTCGGCCGGACCGGGTGTACGCGGCTCGGTTCACCGGGCCTACGTCGCTCGGTCCCACCGGGCGTACGTCACTCGGTGGCGATGGCGCGCAGGACGTCCAGGCGTGCCGCCCTGCGGGCCGGCCTGAGTCCCGCGAGGGCACCCGCGCCGAGCCCGACCAGCGCCACGACCAGCAGTTGCACCGGCGGCAGCGCGAACGCGAAGGTGCTGTCGCTCGCCCCGTCGGAGGCCTCGACCAGGACCCAGCCGAGGAATCCGCCGAGCACGAGCCCGCCCGCGGTGCCGAACGCGGCGACGAGCACGGACTCCCAGCGGACCATGGCCCGCAGTTGCGGCCGGGTCTGGCCGACGGCGCGCAGCAGGCCCAGCTCGCGGGTGCGTTCGTGCACGGCGAGGGTGAGCGTGTTGGCGATGCCGAGCAGTGCGATCAGGACGGCCAGGGCCAGCAGCGCGTAGACGAGGGTGAGCATCATGTCGATGCCGCTCGCGGAGGACTGCGCGTACTCGTCGCGGGTCTGGACCTCCGGGTCGCCGTACGCGGCCGCGACCTTCTCGACCGCCGCCTTGCCGTCGGCCGCCGTGACGCCGTCCTTGAAGGTGACGGAGATCAGCGTGTCGGAGTCCTGGCTCCGGTGCGGGGCCCATGCCTCGCGCGTGATGACGTAGTCGCCGGCGAGTTCGGACCGCCCGTAGACGGCGCGGACGGTGAAGGGTTCGGTCTTGCCGTCGGTGAAGGCGAGCCGGGCCGTGTCGCCGACCCGGAGGTGCTGCGCGTCGGCCTCGGCGCGGGTCAGCGCGATGCCGTCGGTGCCGAGGTCCGTCAGGGTTCCCTGGACCGTGCCGAGGTCGAAGGCCCGGGACAGCGCGGCCGGGTCGGTGACGGTGAGGGCGCGCCCCTCGCCGCCGACGTCCGCGACGCCCCTGCCGAGTCCGACCGCCGTGTCCACCTCGGGCCGCTGGCCGATGGCCGGGGCCAGCTCGGGGCTGAGGCCGCTGCCGCCCGCGCCGAAGGACGGCGTGGAGACGGCGAGGTCGCCCGCGAAGGAACGGTCGACGGTCTGGTTCATGGTGGCCTTGAGCGAGGCGCCGAAGACGGTGAAGAGCGAGACCACGGCCACGCCGATCATGAGCGCGCTCGCCGTGGCGGCGGTGCGCTTCGGGCTGCGCAGCGCGTTGCGCCGGGCGAGCCCGCCGGTGACGCCGCGGAGCCTGTCGAGCGGGCCGCCGAGAACGCGTACGGCCGACGACGAGGCGACCGGCCCGAGCACCACGAACGAGGCGAGGGCCAGGACGGCTCCGATGCCCGCGAGCAGCAGCGACGGGGACACGAGGACGCCGACGAGGGTGGCGGCGAGCGCGGCCGCGCCCAGGGTGCCGCCGACGACGGCGCGGCGGCGCGAGGCTCCCGAGTCGTCGACGGCGGTCTCGCGCAGCGCCGCGAGGGGCGCGGTGCGTCCGGCGCGCAGGGCGGGCAGCAGGGCCGAGCCCAGGCACACCGCGACGCCGACGGCGAGGGGCAGCAGCATGGACAGGGCGCTGATCACCAACTCCCCTTCGGGGAAAGGGAATCCGATGGCCGGGAAGAGCGCCTGGAGTCCGGCCGCGATGCCGATGCCGCCCGCGAGTCCGGCGGCCGAGGCGAGGACGGCGACGACGCTCGCCTCGACGAGGGTCGACGCGGTGACCTGCCGGCGGGAGGCGCCGATGGCCCGCAACAGGGCGTTCTCGCGGGTGCGTTGGGCGACGACGATCGCGAAGGTGTTGTGGATCGAGAACGTCGCGACGAGCAGCGCGATCCCGGAGAAGACGAGGAGGAAGGTGGTGAACAGGGTCAGGAACTGGCCGGAGATCATGTCGGTGTTCTCCTGGGCCGACTCCTGGCCGGAAATGGCCTCGACTCCCTTGGGAAGGTGCGGAGTCAGCGAGTCCACCAGCTCCTGCTGACCGACGCCGGGGCCGGCCCGCACCTGGATGGAGGAGGCCTCCCCCGCCTTCGGCGTGAGGTACTTCTCGGCGTCGGCGCGGGTCATGCCGGTGAAGGTCACCTGGGCCATGCCGTCCTCGCCGCCGAAGGTCGCGAGGCCGACCACGGTCACCCGGACCGGGTCGGGCGTCCGCAGCGTGGTCGTGTCGCCGATCTTGAGGTCGCCCTTCTTCGCGGCGCCCCGGTTGACGACGACCTCGCCACTCTTCTCGGGGGCGCGCCCCTCGGCGAGCCGGTACGGGTTCAGCTTCGGGTCGGCGATCCAGTTGCCGGCGAGGGTGGGCGGGCCCTGGCCGCCGATGGGATCGCCGTTCGCGCCGATGAGCTGGCCCGCGCCCTGGATGCTGGGCACGGCCGCGGCGACGCCGGGCCGCCTCGCGAGGTCGTCGGCGAGGGCGGCGTCCACCGGCTGCCGGGTGCCCTGGCTCTCGCCGGGCGTCGTGATGACGTTCGCGCCGCGCACCACGGCGTCCGTGCCGCTGGTGGCGCCCGCGAACATCGTGTCGAAGCTCGCGCGCAGGGTGTCGCCCATGACGAGGGTGCCCGCGAGGAAGGCGACGCCGAGCAGCACCGCGGTGAAGGTGCCCGCGAAGCGCCGCTTGTGCGCGACGAGCGACTTGAGGCTGAGGCGGGTCGAGGCGTTCATGACGACCGGGCCCCCTGTCCGCCGTCGAAGGCCTTCATCCGGTCGAGGACCTTGTCGGCCGTGGGCTGTGTCATGCGGTCCACGAGGCGGCCGTCCGCGAGGAAGACGACCTCGTCGGCGTGGGCCGCGGCGACCGGGTCGTGGGTGACCATGACGACGGTGCGGGACGTGCGGCGCACGGTGTCGCCGAGGAGGCCGAGGACCTCCTCGCCGGAGCGCGAGTCGAGGTTCCCGGTCGGTTCGTCGGCGAAGACGACATCGGGGCGGCCCGCGAACGCCCGGGCCACGGCGACGCGTTGCTGCTGTCCGCCGGAGAGTTCGGCGGGCCGGTGGTGCAGCCGGTCACGGAGCCCGACGGTGTCGACGAGCGCGTCGAGCCACTCGCGGTCCGGCCGGGCGCCCGCGAGGTCGAGCGGCAGCGTGATGTTCTCGGCGACGGTGAGTGTCGGTACGAGGTTGAAGGCCTGGAAGACGAAGCCGATCCGGTCGCGCCGCAGCAGGGTGAGGCGCTTGTCGTCGAGGGCGCTCAGGTCGGTGTCGCCGATGTGGGCGGAGCCTTCGGTGAGGGTGTCGAGCCCGGCCGCGCAGTGCATCAGGGTCGACTTGCCGGAGCCCGAAGGCCCCATGATCGCGGTGAACCGTCCGGCGTGGAAGGCGACGCTGACGCCGTCGAGGGCACGGACGGCGGTGTCGCCGGAGCCGTACACCTTGACGGCGTGCTCGACGCGGGCCGCGGCGGCGGTGAGCGTCACGGTGCTCATGCCGCACCGTCCTTGCCCGCGCCGCCGCGCAGTCCGAACTCCTCGTTCAGGACGGACAGGCGGCGCCAGTACTCGTCCTCGTCGATCTCGCCGGCGGCGAACCGGCGGCCGAGGACGGCGATCGGCGAGTGCTCGTCGACGCGGGGTCCCGGCCGCCAGGGGCCGCGGCGTCCGCGCCACACGGTGCGGCGCAGCAGCGTGACGACGCCGACCACGACGGCCGCCCAGATCAGCGGGAGGAGCAGGATCCACGGGCCGGGGCCGTCACCGGGGCCGAAGTGCGCGAGGGTCTGCATCTGGCTCATCTCCAACAAGTCGGTCGCGCTTGTTCGCGATGAGTCGAGCGTCGCGCCGCGAGGGGGTCCCGGTCGTCGTACGGCCAGCGGCAGTGCGCGTACCACTCCGGGAGTACGCGGGCTGTCCTGGGCTGCTCCCGCCGGGTTCGCGCCGGACATGTGCCGGGCATTGCCTTCTGTAACTACTAGTATGTACGGTGTGCTCATGAGCACTCAGGAGCGACTGATCGAGACGACCCGCGAGCTCCTGTGGGAGCGCGGCTACGTGGGCACCAGCCCGAAGGCGATCCTGCAGGGTGCGGGCGTCGGCCAGGGCAGCATGTACCACCACTTCACCGGCAAGCAGGATCTCGCGCTCGCCGCGATCCGGCGCACCGGGGAGGAGATGCGGGCCACCGTCGACCGACTGCTCGGCGCGGGCGGTTCGGCGTACGAGCGCGTCGAGGCGTACCTGCTGCGCGAGCGCGACGTGATGCGCGGCTGCCCCGTCGGGCGGCTGACGATGGACCCGGACGTGATCGCCAGCGAGGAGCTGCGCGCTCCGGTCGACGAGACGATCTCGTACGTGAAGAGCCGGCTCGCCGATGTCGTCCAAGAGGGCGTGGACAGCGGCGAGTTCGCGTCCCGCCTGGTGCCCCGCGAGATCGCGGCGGCGGTCGTCGCGACCGTGCAGGGCGGCTACGTCCTCGCGCGCGCCTCGGGCGACACGGACGCCTTCGACACGGGGGTGCGCGGCCTGCTCGCGCTCCTGGCCCCCTCCCCCGCCCCGACTGCCTGAGGACACCTCCATGCACATCACGCGCAACCGCCCCGACACGCGACAGGGCCCCGCCGAGAACTTCACCGGCACGGTCTGGCTGGACGAGATCGCGGGGCCTCACCCGACCGCCCGGCTACGGATGTTCCACGTGCACTTCGCGCCCGGCGCGCACACCGCCTGGCACACCCACCCGCACGGTCAGGTCCTGCACGTCCTGGAGGGCGAGGGACGGGTGCAGCGCAGGGGCGGCGCGGTCGAGGTGATCCGGGCGGGCGACACGGTCCGGATCGAGCCGGACGAGTGGCACTGGCACGGCGCCGGGCCGCGGACGTTCATGACGCACCTGGCGGCCGTCGAGGCGACCGAGGACGGGACGACCACCTGTTGGGGCGCGCACGTCGAGGACGCGCACGCCGACGCGGTGAGTTGAGAGGCACAGGACCATGCATGTGATGCAGTACGAGATCACACTGCCCGCCGACTACGACATGGACGTGATCCGTGAACGGGTCGCCACCAAGGGGCACTTGCTCGACGACTTCCCCGGGCTCGGCGCCAAGGCGTATCTGATGCGCGAGCGCGGTGTGCACGGTTCACCCGTGAACCAGTACGCGCCCTTCTACCTCTGGACCACGCCGCAGGGCATGAACTCCTTCCTCTGGGGCCCTGGTTTTCAGGGCCTCGCCCGCGACTTCGGGCGGCCGGTCGTGCAGCACTGGGCGGGTGTCGCGTACGGGGAAGGAGCCGCGACCGGCGCGACGGCCAGGACCGCGGTGCGTGAGCGGACACCGATCGAGGCCGCCGCGCACCTCCCCGATCTGGTCGCGGACGCGGCGCGCGAGGTGGCCGAACTGGCCGCGGAGGACGGCGTGTTGTACGCGGCGTCGGGGGTGGACCCGCGCACCTGGGAACGGGTGACGTTCTCCGTCTGGGAGCACGAGGCGCCCAAGGCGCCCGGCGACGTCTACCAGGTCCTGCACCTTTCCGAACCCGAGCGTGACCGACTCCCGAAGGGACAGCAGTGGTGACCGACGCCGCGCCGACCGTCCGCAGTGTCCAAGGCGACCTGGAACCCGGCCGGTTGGGCATCGTCGACGCCCACGACCACCTCTTCTTCCGCAGTCCGCTCCTGGCGGGCCAGGAACTGGACGACGTCGACCTCGCCCGGCAGGAGCTCGCCGCGTACGCCGCGGTCGGCGGCGGAACCGTCGTGCAGTGGACGCCGTACGGTCTCGGGCGGCGGGCCGCCGGGCTGCCCGCGCTCGCGGAGGCGACCGGCGTGCGGATCGTCGCGGCGACGGGCATGCACCAAGCCGCCCACTACGCACCGGAGTTGCTCGCGGCGCGCAAGGACGATCTTGCCGAGGTGTTCGTGCGCGAGCTGACGGAGGGCATCGCGGGCAGTGGTGTGCGGGCCGGACTGATCAAGGTGGCGGGCGGCTTCCACGGGCTCGACGCGCACGCCCGCCGGACCATGCGCGCCGCCGCCGAGGCGCATCACGCGACGGGGGCACCGATCGCCGTCCACCACGAGCTGGGCACGGGCGCGCTGGACGTGCTCGACCTGCTCTGCGAGGAGTTGGAGGTGCCGGCGCACCGCATCCTGCTCGGCCACCTGAACCGCTCCCCCGACTTCGTGACGCAGCGGGAGGCCGCGCGCTCGGGCGCGTACCTGGCCTTCGACGGGCCGTCGCGGGCCAACCACGCGACGGACTGGCGGATGCCGGACGCGATGGCGGCGCTCGCCGACGCCGGACACGCCCACCGGCTGCTGCTCGGCGGCGACACGACGACCGCCGGGGCGCGGTCGGTGAACGGCGGGCCCGGCATGCCGTATCTGCTGCGCCGGGTCCGGCCGCGTCTCGAGGAGGCGCTCGGCAAGGACGTGGTGGAGCAGGTCCTCGTCCGCAATCCGGCGGAGGCGTTCGCCGTGGAGTGGCGCTGAGGCGCACGGGCGGGATCATGGCAGCCCGCGGACCGGACGCTCATCGACTTCGAGGCGCGGGATCGCGACGCGGCGGGACGTGAGCGCGCACGGGAGTACGGGCGTTCGGCCGGCGTTCCCGAGGAGCGGCTCGACCGGGCCGAGTGATCCCGAACAGATAGTGCACCGACCGTTCCACAATGACTATGGTTCCCTCATGGCCCGACCGAGGACGTTCGACGAGGAGCGAGCCCTGGACGCGGCGATGCACGCTTTCTGGGAGAACGGCTACGAGGCCACTTCCACCCAGGACCTGTGCACCGCCACCGGACTGGGCCGCAGCAGCATCTACAACACGTTCGCCAGCAAGCACGACCTGTTCACGCGCTCCCTGCACCGCTACACCGAGCAGAAGACCGCGGACCAGGTGGCCCTGCTCGAGGACGCCGGGCTGCCGCCGCTCGACCGGATCCGCGCGATGTTCGCGGTGATCATCGACACGGAGATCGAGACCCGCAAGGACGGCCGCAGCCGCGGTTGCCTGACGGTCAACTCCACGGTCGAGCTGGCCGGGCGCGACCCCGAGACGGCGAGCATCCTGGAGCGGGATCTGCGGATCCGGCTCACCGCCCTCGCGGCGACGATCGCGGCGGGGCAGCGGGACGGCACGGTGACGTCGCGACGCTCCCCGGACGACCTGGCACGCTTCCTCAACGCCGTGATCGGCGGCATGCGTGTCTCCGGGCAGGGCGGCGCCGATCGCGGCGTCCTGGAGTCCACGGCACGGATCGCACTGGACGCCCTCACTCCCTGACCCCTTGACCCCTCCCCCAACCTCGCGGCGCCGCACCCGGCGCCACGCAGGGTTCCGTCATGCCTTGATTTTGAACTGATCTATCCAAACCTCTGTCCAGAACCAGGTTCCCCGGAGGACCACCCAGGCCACGCGCCGTATACGTCCTGGCCCTCGGCATCTTCGCCATGGTCACCAGCGAGTTCGTGGTCGCGCGCCTGATGCCGCAGATGGCGGGCGGCCTGGGCGCGACGATCCCGCAGATCGGCTATCTCATCACCGCGTTCGCCATGGCGATGGCCTTCGGCGGCCCGTTCCTGACGGTCGCCCTGCTGAGGATGCGTCAAAAGGCAGCGCTCAACGTCCTGTTCGCCGTCTTCCTGGCCGGCAACGTACTCGCCGCGACCGCGTCGACGTACCCCGTGATGATGACCGCGCGCATCGTCACCGGCATCGCCTCGCAGGCGTTCTTCGGCGTCGCGCTGTCGCTGTGCGCGCAGCTGACCCGGCCCGAAGTGCGCGGCCGCGCCGTGTCGGTGGCGCTGAACGGGCTGATGCTGGGCACGCTGCTCGGGCTGCCGCTCGCCACGTTCGTCGGTGCACACCTGGGCCGGCGTGCCGCGTTCTGGGTGATCTCGGCGCTCGCCGTGCTGGCCGCCGCGGAGACCCTCGTCGGGGTTCCGGACGTGGACCGGACCGAGGGGGCGGGTCGACTGCGTTCGCAGTTCGGGGTGTTCAGGTCGGCGCGGCTGTGGCTGACGCTGTCCACCAGCACGCTCGTCATCGGCGCCACGTTCGCCGCGTTCAGCTACCTCAACCCGATCCTCACCGAGATCACCGGGTTCGGCGCGGGCGCGGTGCCGCTGCTGCTCGTGGCGTACGGGGCGGCGACCGTCGTCGGCAACATGGTCGTGGGGCGGCTCGCGGACCGGCACACGCTGACCGTGCTGCTCGTCGGCCTCGGCCTCAACTCCCACTTCCTGCTGGGCTTCGCGCTCTTCGCGGAGCTGAGCGCCGCGGCGGTGGTGTGCATGCTGGGCATCGGCCTGGTGGGCGTCACGATGAATCCGGCGATGGCCGTGCGGGTGCAGCGGCGGGCGAACGCGGGCGCGCTGGTCAACTCCGTGCACACGTCGTTCATCACCTTCGGCATCGTCATCACGACGTCGGTGGGCGGTGGGGTCATCGACACGTACGGGCTGCGGGCGCCGCTCTGGCTCGGCCCGGCGCTCGCGATCGCCGGGATCGCCACGCTCGTACCGGACCTGACGGAGCGCGGGAACGCGCGCCGCGCCGTCCCGGACAGCGTTCCGCCGCCCCCTGCCGGTCAGCTCGCGGTAAGCGCCCCGAGCGGGTCGTCGAGGACCGGCTGCCAGGCAAGTTCCGCCGCTCCGACCAAGCTGTTGTGGTCGAGCGTGCAGGCCAGGATGGGGACGCCTCCGCTGCGCCCCCACAGGCTGCGGTCGGCCACGACGGCCCGCAGGCGCTCGGGCTCGGCGTCGAGGAGCGTGCGGTGCAGGCCGCCGAGGATGATGCGGTCCGGGTTGAGGATGTTGACCAGGCCCGCGAGTCCGAGGCCGAGCCGGTCGACGAGCGCCTTGGTGGCCGCGCGGACACCCGGGTCGCCGGGCTCGTTCTCCAGGAGGCCCAGCGCCTGCGACAGGAGCGAGCCGTCGGCGTCGGGGGTGCGGCCCGCCGCGGTGAGGAAGGCCAGCGGGTCGGTCTCGACGTCCAGGCAGCCGCGGCTGCCGCAGTGGCAGGGCCGGCCCTCCGGGTTGACGGTGAGGTGGCCGACCTCCAGGGCGAGGCCGGAGCTGCCGGTGTGCAGGTGGCCGTCGAGGACGAGGGCGCCGCCGACCCCGCGGTGCCCGGTGGCGACGCACAGCAGGTCGCGGGCGCCGCGCCCGGCGCCGTGCCGGTGCTCGGCGAGCGCGCCGAGGTTGACGTCGTTCGCGGCGAACGCCGGGATGCCCAGGCCCGCCCCGCGCACGCAGTCGGCGAAGATCTGGCGGACCGGGGAGCCCACGGGCCAGGCCAGGTGGAGCGGGTTGAGGGCCGTGCCGTCCGGTTCGGCGACGGCGGAGGGGACGGCGAGACCGGCGCCGACGCAGCGCAGGCCCGTCTCGTCCAGGAGCCGAACTCCCGCCTCCACGACGGAACGCAGCACGTCGGCCGGGTCCGGGTCGATGATCTCGCAGCCGGGCGCGGTGGCGACGATGCGGCCGCCGAGCCCGACCAGTGCCGCGCGATAGCCGTCCGAGTGGACCTGAGCGGCGAGCGCGACCGGTCCGTCCTCGGCGACGGAGAGCCGGTGCGAAGGGCGGCCCTGGGATCCGGCGGCGGCGCTCGGCCTGGCGTCGATCCTGATCAGGCCGAGGGCCTCCAGTTCGGCGGCGACCGCGCCCGCCGTGGCCCGGGTCACGCCGAGTTCCGCGGTGAGGACGGCGCGGGTCGGCGCGCGTCCCGTGTGGACGAGTTCGAGTGCGGGACCGAGCGCGCTGCGGCCCCGCTCCAGGCGCGGTGGCCGCGCGGCACCCCCGCCCGCCGTATGGCTTCCGGTTCCGGAGGCCGCCCTGCCGCCCATCAGCAACTCCTCGCCCTGATCACGGTCTGGAATGGTAGCCGGTGAACACCGGCCGGCCACTCCGCACGGTCACAGTCCGCTGACCCGCAGCGTGATGTTGAGGCGTCCGCTCAGGCCCAGGTCCGGCGGCGCGGTGCCCTCCTCGGTGCGCGGCACGCCGTGGTACGCGAATCTCGCGGGCCCGCCGAACACGAACAGGTCCCCGCTGCGCAGCTCCACGTCCGTGTACGGCTTGGTCCGTGTCTCGGTGTTCCCGAAGCGGAAGGCGCAGGTGTCGCCGAGGCTGAGCGAGACGACGGGCGCGGACGACTGCTCGTCGCGGTCCTGGTGCATGCCCATGCGGGCGCCCCCGCCGTAATGGTTGATCAGCGCGATGTCGTACGGCTCGGTCACGGTGGCCGGGCCGTAGGCCGCGGCCACCGCGCGCCGTCCCAGTTCGGCGAGCTCCGGCGGCATCGGCTTGACCGGCTGTCCGTCGCCGTCGACGGCGGTGCGCGCGTACCCGTACGGATACCAGTGCCAGCCGAGGCAGAACTGCCGTGCGGTCATCTCCCCGCCGCCGGGTGTGCGTACGGTGCGCAGTCCGGCCGGGGGCCGTGCCCATGCGCGGCAGGCGGTGACCAGGCGTCGCTGTTCGGCCGGGTCCAGCCAGTCGGGGACGTGGAGGGCCCCTGGTGCGATCTCCCGCCGTTCGCGGGGAAACAGTCCGCCTTCCACGTTCACCTGCCTGGTGCCTGTCTACTTCAGATACGGGCCCGCCGTTCCGACCTTGCCGGGCGCCGCGTTCTTGCCGCCCAGGTCCAGAACGTACACCCGCAGGTTTCCCTTGCCGGGTGCGGCCGAGGTGAGGGTGCCGTCGGTGACGGTCTTCACGTCGCCGGTGACGGCGTCCTTGTACGTCCCGTTCGGGATGTTCCGATACGTGGCGCCGTCGGTGACGTTCACCAGGGCGAAACTGTCCACGCCCGTGGCCGCGTCGGTGTAGCGCCGCTTGTACGCCATGTTGCCGGAGATGTCGGCCGTGGAGTACTGGCCCGTCTGCAGGGCGGGGATCGCCCGGCGGATCTGGTTGAGCCGCTGGACGTGCTTGACGAGGGGCTGGTCGAGCGTGGTGGCGACGGCGCCGGACGCGCTGGAGACCGTACCGAAGCCGGAGGCGGTGACGCTGCCCGCGATCTTGTCGCCGTAGTAGGCGCGGCCGGTGTCCGCGAGCGGGCAGGTCGTGCCGCAGTCGATCTTCTTGCCCTTCTGGAACTCGGTCTCCGAGCCGTAGTAGAGCGTCGGGATGCCGCGGAACGTCCACATCAGCGACATGTTCTCGGCCCAGGCGTCGGTCCCTCCGGCGTAGCGTTCGCCGCTCTTGTTCGGGCCGTAGTCGTGGCTGTCGACGTAGACGACGTTGTACGTGGCGTCATTGGTCGAGTCGTCGGAGTCCTTGCCGTTGTTGTAGGCGTTGGAGGCGTCGCCGAAGTTCATGTGCATGCGCATGTCGATGATGTTCATGCCGGAGAACTTGCTGCGGTCGGGGGTGTGGTACGTGTTCCCGTCGAGGAAGGCGTTGGTGGACGTCGGCTGGTTGCCGGTGCCCAACTGCTCCTCGTAGTCGTACTGTTCGAGGGCGGCCTTCTCGTCGTCGGCGGAGTACTCCTTGCGCTCCTTCCACGTGTAGAACTGCGCCGAGTGGTTCACGGACCCGCGGTTCCACTTGTCGTTGACGAACGCGCCGACCTCACCGAAGACGAAGAAGTCTTTCGCCTTCTCGGTGCCGAACTGCTGGGCCACGCGCTCCTGGATGGCGGGCAGGAAGCGGCGGTTCCAGGTGACGCGCGGGATGTGCACGGCCGTGTCGACGCGGAAGCCGTCGACGCCCATGTCGATGTACTTGTCGTAGGCGCCGATCAGGTAGTTCTGCACCTGGGTGTTCTCGGTGTTGAAGTCAGCGAGGTCCTCGTGCAGCCAGCAGGAGCGGGAGTCCTCACCCTCCCAGTTGCCGAGCCAGCAGGTGTGGTAGAGCGACTTGGGGAACATGCCCGAAGTGGGGCTGGGCCACTGGCAGTTGTAGAGGGTGTAGCCCTCGGGGCTCTTGGCGCCGGTGGGCTTGCCCCAGTTGAGGCAGGTGTTCCCGGACGGCTCGGCCGTCGACCACAGGTCGCCGTTGTAGTACGACTTGCCGGAGACGGGCTCCACGGTCAGGCCGTCGTACTCGAAGCCTTCCTGCTTCTCGTCGTAGTACCAGCTCCACTGGCTGTCGCGGACGCCGTAGACGGTCGGGGTGAACAGGCCCTTGGCGCCCCAGCGCGAGGAGTGGTTGTAGACGACGTCCTGATAGATCTTCATGCCCTTGGCGTGGGCCGCGTCGATCAGGTCCTGGTAGGAGGCGCCGGCGGATTCGAGGCGCGGGTCGACCTTGTAGAAGTCGTACCCGTGGTACCCGTGATAGTCGTAGTCGGAGCGGTTGAGGACGACCGGGGTGATCCAGACGGCGGACATGCCGAGGCCTTTGATGTAGTCGAGCTTCTCGACGAGGCCCTTGAAGTCCCCGCGGAACATGGGGTCGTTGTTCGCTTCGTTGCCGGTCTTCTTGTGCTGGTTGCCGCCGCGATTGTTGGTGCTGTCGCCGTCGTAGAAGCGGGCGGTGAGCACGAAGTAGATGGGGTCCTTGCGGGGGTCGCCGCCGAGCGGGGTGCCCGTGACCTGGGCGGCCTTCTCGCCGGTGGTGGCATCAGCCGACGCGCTCGCGGCCGATACGTTCCCGGCGGCGTCCAGCGCCTTCACCGTGTATGTGTACGCGGTCCTCGCCTCAAGTCCCGTGTCGGAGTACACGGTTGAGGTGGCGGAGATGACGGAGGTGCCCTTCGTGCCGCCGGTGCGGGTGATCTGGTAACCGGTGACGCCCGTGTCGTCGCTCGCCGCGTCCCAGGTGAGGACGACGGAGGTGCCGGTGGCGGTGGCCTTCACGTTCTTGGGCGCGGTGGGGGCCGTGGTGTCGGGTTCGGCGGCCGCGCAGGGGTCCTTGGCGCTCTTGGTGGCGGTGCCGCCCTTCACGGTGTTGAGGCCCGCGCCGAGCTGGTAGTTGCCGCCGTTGTTGTTGTCCCAGGTGCCGTTGCCGCTGTTGAAGGTGGCCTGCCAGGTCGACGCCGACCCCAGGTCGACCGTCTTCTTCACCCAGCCCGTGCACGCCGCCTCCATGCCGACGCCGGGTGCGGTCGTCCAGCTGCCGCCGGTCGGGGCCCAATGAAGGTTGGTGACCGCCCAGTTGGTGGTCGCGGCGTTGTAGTAGACCGTGGCGGAGGCGCCTTCGGCCGGTTCGGTGTCCGCGCACGGGTCGCTGTGGGCGACGACACCGCCCTTGACGGTGATCAGGCCGGTGCCCAACTGGTAGTTGGTGCCGCCGTTGTTGTCCCAGGTGCCGCTTCCGTCGGTGAAGGTGGCCTGCCACGTCGACGCCGACCCCAGGTCGACCGTCTTCTTCACCCAGCCCGTGCACGCCGCCTCCATGGCGACGCCGGGAACGGTCGTCCAGGTGCCGCCGGTCGGCGCCCAATGCAGTTTGTAGGCTGACCAGTTGGTGGCGGTCGTGGAGTAGTAGACGGTGGCGGTGTTCGTGTCGGCGGCGCGCGCCGTGGTGGTGCCGAGCGGCATGCCGGGCAGCAGGGTCACCAGGAGGGCCGCGAGCAGCGCGCCCACCAGGTTTCTGTGGCGCGTACGTCTGTGCGGGGAGCGTGCGGGGAGGTGCACGAGGACTCCTCGGTCCGGGCCGCGACGGTGCGGCCGATGGGTGGGGCGGTCGTCCCCTCGCGCGCCTCGAGGGGACGACCGGACAGAGCGGAACGGATGTCAGCGGGTGAATACCGCGACCGTGCGGGCGGGCACGGTGAAGGTGCCCGAACTCGCTGCGTAGGTGGCCGACTTGACGACCGGGTCGGAGCCCTTGGCCTGCGTGGGGTGCAGCCGGTAGCCCTTCCCCGCTAGGTCCTTCACGGTCTGCCGCTGCGTCGTCGGCGTGGCGTTGAGGACGACCACGAGGTCGCCGAGGCGCATGGTGATGACGCCCGGGGTCTCGTCCTTGCCGGAGAGCGGGAAGGAGAGCTCCTTCTGGACCTGTGCTGCCGTGGAGAGGTGGAACGCGGGCTCGGCCGTGCGGATCCTCAGCAGGTCCTGGTACGCGGCCGACGTCCCCTGGATCGCCGCGCAGCCCGGCACGGGTACCGAGGTCAACAAGGGTTTGGCGTAGGGCCACTTGTCCTTGTTGTCGGCGGCCGGAGGCAGTCCGCGTCCGTATCCGTTGCCGTCCCGGCAGTCCCAGTGGACGGCGTTGAACCAGTCCCCGCTGTCGAACGAGTTGCGGTCCAGGGACTTGGAGCGCAGCAGGTCGGTGCCGGCCTGGGAGAGCGCCGGGCCCTGCGAGAGGGCGGCCGTCGCCATCGCCAGGACCTGCATGCGGGAGCGGTCGGCGGTGCCGGTCGTGGCGGGCAGCTTGTAGGTGAGGGCGTCGTACAGGGATTCGTTGTCGTGCGCGTCCGCGTAGGCGAGGGCGTCGCCGGGTGCGTCCGCGTAGCCGGCGGCCGCGCCGTTGTAGTCGACGTCGGAGCCCTTCACCTGCTTCCCGTCGGTGTCGGTGAACTCGTATCCGGCGAGGTTTCCGGAGAGGCCGACCTTGATGAGGTCCTGGTAGTGCAGGAGGCGGGCCTTCTGCTCGGCCGACGTGCCGTTCGCCTTGCTGGAGTTGGGATCGGTGTACAGGCCGGTGGCGAAGCCCTGGACGCCCGGGTCCTCGTCGAACGGGGATCCGCCGCGCACGGCGTCGCGGGACCGGTCGTTGAACGTGGCGATGCCGGTGCCCGCCATGTTCTTCTGGGTGGCCTGCTCGAAGCGGGCGTCGTCGGCGACCTCGCCGAAGTTCCAGCCCTCCCCGTAGAGGATGATCTTCTTGCCGTCGACGCCGTCCTTGGCGAGGGTGAGCGCGTCGAGGGCCTTCCTGACCGCCAGGATATTGGCCTTGGGGTGATGGCCCATGAGGTCGAAGCGGAAGCCGTCGACCTTGTACTCCTTGGCCCAGGTGACGACGGAGTCGACGACGAGCTTGCCCATCATCGTGTTCTCGGGCGCCGTGTTGGCGCAGCAGGTGGAGTTGGCGACCGAGCCGTCGGCCATCAGCCGCTGGTAGTAGCCGGGCACGATCCTGTCGAGCACGGACGTCGTGTCCTGACCGCCGGCGGCGGTGTGGTTGTAGACGACGTCCATGACGACGCGCAGGCCGTCCTCGTTGAGGGACTTGACCATCTGCCGGAACTGGACGGTGCGGGCCGTGCCGTCCGGGTCGGTGGCGTAGGAGCCTTCGGGGACGGTGTAGTGGTACGGGTCGTAGCCCCAGTTGTACGCGTCCTTGGCGGCGGTCTTCGCCACGCACTCCTGCTGCTGGTCGCTGTCGGCCGCGAACGTGGTCAAATCACATTCGGGTGAAGCCTGTTGGGACTTCTTCTCGGGGATGGTGGCGATGTCGAAGGCGGGCAGCAGATGCACGTACGACGTGCCGGACCTCGCCAGTTCCCGCAGGTGCTTGGAGCCGTCGCTGTTCCTGTCGGTGAAGGCGAGGTACGTACCGCGGTCCTTCGCCGGCGTCGTGCTGTCCTCGACGGAGAAGTCGCGGATGTGCATTTCCTGGATCTGCGCGTCCTTCATGGCGACGGCCTTCGGCTTGCGCAGGCCCGACCAGCCCTTGGGGGCGAGGGACGTGGCGCCGAGGTCGACGACGAGGCTGCGCTCGGAGTTCGCGGTGAGGGCGACCGAGTAGGGGTCGGTGACCTCGTTGGTGACGACCTTCTGGACGCTGGGGGCCCACACCTTCACGGTGTAGCGGTACTCCTTGCCGCGCCAGGCGTCCGCCGAGCCGGTGACGGACCAGACGCCGGTCGCGTCGTCGCGCCGCATCGGCAGCTTCTTGCCGGCGAGGTCGAGGGACACGCCCTGCGCGGTCGGCGCCCACACGGACAGGGTGACCTTGCTCCCCTTGAACACCGGTCCCAGCTCGGCCTGTTGGGCCTTCGCGCCGTACAGGTCGTCGAGGACACCCTGTGTCTGCACACCCGTCCCCGTCACCAGGGCGCCGTTGCCGATGCGCTGGGTGAGGACGACCTGCCCGTCCAGCGCCTCGCGGACGCGGTCACGGTCGCGCGGGTCGACGGTGAACGCCGTGTACTCCTTCAGGTGCGGGAACTTCTTCTTCTGCGTGTCGGTCAGCTCCGAGGCCCGCAGCCGCAGCCACCGGCCCTCGCTGCTCAGCGCCCCGTCCTCGACGGTGATCGAGCCCGTGCGGTCGTACACCAGCTGGGTGGTGAGCGCGGAGCCGCTCGCGACGTCCTTGGGCAGGACGACGGTGTCGGTGTCGATCCACTGCGCCCGCGCCTTGGTCAGGTCCAGTTCGGGGGCGGAGCCCACGGACGGCAGCAGGTAGGTGCTGTCCCCCGCGTTCAGCCACACCTCGTGCCCGTACGTGGTCAGGTCGAGCGAGCGGTCGGTGGGGATGTCCTTCTCGTCGCCCTTGTGGAGGATGTAGCTGAGCGAGGTCGCACTGTCCGCGAGCGGCACCTCGAAGGTGAGACCGTAGGCGTCCTCGCCCGTGGGCTGCAGCGGCTTCGACCAGTCGGTCGGGGTGGCGGCGCCGGTCCAGGTGTGCAGGCCCCAGCCGTCGTAGTCGCCGTCGGCGCGGTGGACGTGAATGATCGCCTTGGTCTTGTCCTGCTCGGGGTAGACCCCGTCGGGCCGGGTCGACGCCTGGTCGTCCTTGCCCTGCTCGATCCAGACCTCTCCGGTCCTGGCGAGGTCGATCGTGCGCGCGGCGCCGTCCGCGGTGCCGTCCTTCTCGACGGTGTAGCTGAGCGAGCTCGCGCCGTCGGGGACCTTCACCCAGGCGAACGCTCCGTACGCGTCACGCCCCACGAACTTGCTTGTCCGGTCACCGGACTTGAGGGTGATGCCGTCGTAGTCGCCGTCCGCGCGCTTGTAGTGGACGACCGCTTGGTCGCGGTCCACGGCGAGGGGTTTCTCGGCCGCGGGGGCCTTCCCCGCCGTCGTCTCGGCGAGGGCGCTCACGGTCCGTCCCGCGCGGTCCACAACAACTGCCTTGTACCGCAGCGCCGTTCCGGCCGCCACCTGTCCCGGGATCGCCTGAGTGATCTTGTACGGGGCGTGGTCGACGCTGCCGAGGGTGCGCCATGCGCCGTTGCCCACCTGCGCGGCGAAGACGATGCGGGCGGACGCGGTGTCGCCCGGGTCGGCCGACAGGGTCACCGTGCCGGTGGCTCCGACGGCCGGGGCCTTCAGCGCGAGCGTGGGCCCGGTCTTCGGCGCCGGGAGCCTGTGCTCGGCGCGCAGCACCAGCGAGGACAGCGCGGGCACCGTGACCTTCACCGTGCCGCCGGACGCCGTGACGACGCCCGAACCGCCGTACAGGGTGTGGAACTTCGAGGACTCGACGGGCAGCTCCACCGTCTTCGCCTCGGTCGCGTTGTTCACGGCGACGGTGTACTCGCGGTCGTCGCCGGTGCGCGAGAAGGCGTAGACCGAGTCCTTCGCGTACAGCTCCTTCTGCGTGCCGTCGGCGAGTGCGGGGTTGTCCCTGCGGAGCTTGGAGAGCGCCGCGATCGTCTTGTACAGGGGGTGCGTGGTGTCGTACGCGTCGTCGGCGTGGGTGCGGTCGGTGCCGAGCTCGTCGTCGTCGAGGTAGTCGGCGACCTTGGAGGCGAAGAGGGTCTGGCGGGCGTCCTTGTCGCCGCCGGCGCCGGTGAAGCCCTGTTCGTCGCCGTAGTAGACGACGGGGTTGCCGCGGGACAGGAACATCAGCTCGTTGGCCAGTTCGTCGCGGCGCAGGAGTTCGGCGTCGGACGCCTTCGGCAGGTCGGACTTCAGGAACGTACCGATGCGGCCCATGTCGTGGTTGCCGAGGAAGGTGACCTGCTCGTACGCGTTCGCCTTGTCGGTGGCGTACTTGTAGTCGTCGGCGAAGACCTTCGCGAGCCGGTCGGCGTCGGCGCCCTGCGAGGCGTAGGCGCGGGCCGCGTCCTGGAAGGGGAAGTCGAGGGTGGCGTCGAGGCGGCCCTGGGTGACGTAGGGCGAGGTGACGTCGGTGTCGGCGGAGTAGACCTCGCCGAACATGAAGAAGTCGTCGCGGCCGTGCCGGGCGGCGTATTGGTCGAGGGCGGTGGCCCACTGCGTCCAGAACGCGAGGTCGACGTGTTTGACGGTGTCGATCCGGAACCCGTCGACGTCGAAGTCACGCACCCACTTCTCGTAGATGTCCTCCATGCCCTTGACGACCTCGGGGCGTTCCGTCCACAGGTCGTCGAGGCCGTTGAAGTCGCCGTACGTGGTCGACTCGCCCTCCCAGGTGGAGTCGCCTCGGTTGTGGTAGAGCGTCGGGTCGTTGAGCCAGGACGGAACCATCTCGCCGGTGTTGGACGGCGTGTACGGGAAGGAGTCGGTGTCGACCTTCGCGGTGCCGTTCTCGCTGTCGTCGAAGGGGCGGCCCTGGGTGTCGAGGTAGGGGTAGGCGCCCTTGGGGCGGTAGCCGTACTTCTTCTCCGCGTAGTCGACGGTGTCGGCGGTGTGGTTCGTGATGACGTCGAAGAACACCTTCATGCCCTTGGCGTGTGCCTTGGAGATGAGGGTCTTCAGGTCGGCGTTGGTCCCGAAGTGCGGGTCGACCTGGGTGAAGTCGGTGATCCAGTAGCCGTGGTAGCCGGCCGAGGCGTCGGCGCCCTCGCCCTGGACCGGCTTGTTCTTGAAGATCGGCGCCATCCATATCGCGGTGGTGCCGAGGTCCTTGATGTAGTCGAGCTTGCGGGTCAGGCCCTTGAGGTCGCCGCCCTGGTAGAAGCCCTTGTCGGTCGGGTCGAACCCGGTCGAGGTGCGGCTGCCGGTGAGGCCGCCCTTGTCGTTGGACGGATCGCCGTTGGCGAACCGGTCGGGCAGCACGAAGTAGAACTGCTCGCGCGTCGCGTCGTGGCGGGCGGGCTCGGCGGCCAGGCGCGCGTCGGACGGCGGTTTCGGCGGGGCGGGCGCCGCCGACGCCGCGGTGTGCAGCGTCGTGGCGAGCAGTGCGGCGACGGCCGCGGCGGCCGCCGCTCGCCTCCGTGACGCGCCGTGCGCGCCGCTTCTTCGGTTCACCTTGTCGGGCCTTTCGGGGACGGTGCGGGAGCTGTCGCTCGTGCTGGGGGCGGAGCCGGGGCCGCCCGGTGCCTGCGGGGAGGCGGGACACCGGGCGGCCGGAGGAGGGTGCGGGTCAGCTGCGCCAGGTGTCGGTCAGCGCGACGGCGCCGAAGGAGGAGACGGTCGCGGTGCGGTTGGCGCCGCTCTCCCAGGTGACGTTGCCGTTCGCGTCCTTGCGCACGTACTTGTACTCGAAGGAGGTGCCTGCGGGCAGGGCCACGTCGAGCTTCCAGACGGGGTAGGCGGCCGGGTCCAGCTTCAGGGCGTCGGCGGTGTTCCAGTTGCCGAGCTGGTTCTTGTCGCCGGTGACGTAGATGTTCTCGCCCCAGCTGGTGGTGGCGTTCACGCTGAACGAGGCGCCGGCGGCCGGGGTCGGGTCGGTCGTGCTCCCGCTGCCGCAGGTCTTCGCGCCGGCCTGGATCGCGAGCGCGGTGTTGGCGCCGAGGGTCGCCGTGAACCGGCCGGAGGAGTCCACCGTGACGCCCTTGCCGCTCTGCACGTCGCAGTAGTCGCCGGCGGGCAGTGACGTCTGGAAGGTGCGGGTGAGCGACGCGTTCTCGTGGTTGAGGACGACGTACGCCTTGGCGCCGCGGCCGAACGCGATCTGGTCGCCGCCGTTGTCCCACCAGTCGGTGACGGCCTCGCCGCGCGCGGTGTTGCGCCAGGCGACCATGCTCGACACCTCGCGCCAGGCGTGCTGGCACTTCCAGCCGTCGGTGTAACAGGCGCTGACAGAACCGGAGTTGGGCGGGCCCGCGTCCTTGTCGGTCCACTCGTAGCCGGAGTGCACGTCCGGCGAGCCGTACGGCCACGCCAGCATGAAGACGTCGGCCAGGGTGTAGGTGGCGCCGTCCTTGTAGGTGAGGGTGTCGCCGCCGCGCTCGGTGTCGTGATTGTCGACGAAGACGGCCGACTTGTCGGAGGCCATGTAGCCCCAGGCCGTGCCGAAGTTCTTCAGTTCGGCGAGGTTCCCGCCGGTGAAGACGCGCTTCAGGTCGCGGGCGTAGCGGAACTCCTGGACGTCGCCGTTGCCGAGGTACTCGCTGGGCGAGACGGCTTCGCCCGCGCCGTAGATGGCCTCCTGCTTCCAGTAGGCGTTCGGGTTGGTCAGCCGCGACTTGATGTTCGCGAGGTCGGCCGCCGCCATGTGCTTGGCGGCGTCGATCCGGAAGCCGTCGACGCCGAGGGAGAGCAGGTCGTTCAGGTACCCGGCGATCGTGGCACGCACGTACTCCTCGCCGGTGTCGAGGTCCGCGAGGCCGACCAGTTCGCACTCCTGGACGTTGGTGCGGTCCTGGTAGTTGCTGATCGTGGCCGTGCAGTTGTCCAGGTCGGCGGACGAGTAGAGGCCGGGGTAGGCGTACTTGGTGTACGAGGAGCCGCCGGTGCCCGTGCCGGATCCGGCCGCCATGTGGTTGATGACGCTGTCCGCGACGACCTTCACGCCCGCCGCGTGGCAGGTGTCGACCATGTTCTTGAAGGCGGCCCGGTCACCGAGCCGGCCGGCGATCTTGTAGCTGACGGGCTGGTACGAGGTCCACCACTGGGAGCCCTGGATGTGCTCCTGCGGCGGCGAGACCTGGACGTAGCCGTATCCGGCGGGGCCGAGCGTGCTGGTGCACTCCTTGGCGACGGAGGCGAAGTTCCACTCGAACAACACCGCGGTGACGTCCTTCTCACCGGGCGGCGCGGCCTGCGCCGGGGCCGGGACCGTGACGGCGGCAGCGGCCCCCGCCAGGACGGCGAGCGCGGCAGCCACGGACTTTCTGGCCATGGTTCCTCCTGATGCGAAGGGCAACGCGCCATGCCCGTACGGCTGTTGAGGGGGGATCGGTTGAATCTTGCTGCAAGTGATTGCGGGGCGACCGTATGAGTCACCGGCAGCACGGTCAACCCTTTGGGCACACCCTTCTCAACCCTCAGAGGAAAACTGCCAATTCTGACTGCAAGGACTTACGCAAGAGTTCCAGCGGTGTTACGTTCAACCACGCTTCCGGTCCGGCGCCGGGGGGCCGGCCCGGCCGGGCCCCACGCGCCCGGCGTCCGGACCGGCGGCACCCTCAGAGCGCGGCGACCGGTGCGCGCCGGGCCCGCTGCGCGGTCGACCCGCGTACCACCAGCTCGGGCTGGAAGACGAATTCCGTGCGCTGTACGGGAGTTCCGCCGATCTCCTCCAGGAGCGCTCCCACCGCGGCGGTCGCCATGGCCTGTACGGGCTGGCGCACCGTGGTCAGCGGCGGGTCGGTGAACGGGATCAGCGGCGAGTCGTCGAAGCCGGTGACGGAGATGTCCCGCGGCACGTCGAGGCCACGTTCGCGCACCGCCCTGATGACGCCGAGCGCCATGGGGTCGCTGCCGCAGACGATGCCGGTGCAGCCGAGGTCGAGCAGGGCGCCGCCGGCGGCGTGGCCGCCCTCGACCGTGAACAGGGTCTGCTGGATGAGCCGCTCGGCCTCGTCGCGGTCCAGGCCGAGCAGGGTGTGCTGGGCGGCGACGAATCCTTCGGCCTTGCGTCGGGAGGGCACGAACCGGGTCGGACCGATGGCCAGGCCGATGCGCTCGTGCCCGAGGTCGACGAGGTGGCGCACGGCCATCCGCGCCGCCGACCGGTCGTCGGGCGACACGAACGGCGCGTTGATGTGCTCGTTGAAGCCGTTGATGAGGACGAACGGCACCTTCCGCTCGGCGAGCCGGGCGTAGCGCGCCGCGTCCGCCGTGGTGTCGGCGTGCAGCCCGGACAGGAACACGATGCCGTTGACGCCGCGCTCCTCCAGCTGCTCGACGAGTTCGTCCTCGGTGGCGCCGCCCGGCATCTGTGTGCAGAGCACGGGCGTGTATCCGTATCCGGCGAGGACCTGCTCGATGACCTGCGCGAACGCTGGGAAGATCGGGTTGGTGAGCTCGGGGATGACGAGCCCGATGAGCCCGGCGCTGCGGCGTCGCAGCCGGACCGGGCGTTCGTAGCCGAGCACGTCGAGCGCGGCGAGCACCTTCTGCCGGGTGGCCGCCGCGACGCCGGGCTTGCCGTTCAGGACCCGGCTGACGGTGGCCTCGCTGACCCGGGCCTGCCCCGCGATGTCGTGGAGCCGCGGGGTGCCGCCGGTCTCGGCGGCACCCCGCGGCGTCGAAATCGTCACGCGGCCCACCAGACGGTGGAGTCCGCGGGCAGGTCGAGCTCGCCGTCCTCGACGGTGACGGGGCTGGAGGACAGCAGCACCGTGCCGGGCGCGGCGATGCGGACCGGCACGCCGGTGGTGTTGACCGTGCAGGCGAAGCCGGGCCGCTCGAAGTGCAGCACACCGGCCGGCGCGTCCTCGCGCCACGTCACCTCGGCGCCCGCGCCGAGGCCGGGCCGCTCGCGGCGCACGGCGAGCGCGGCGCGGTAGAGCTCCAGCGTCGAGTCCGGGGCGCCGGTCTGCGCCTCGACGCTCAACTCGCCCCAGCTGGAAGGCTGCGGCAACCAGCTACCGCCGTCACCGAAACCGTACGAGGCACCGGTCCGGGTCCAGGGGATCGGCACCCGGCAGCCGTCACGGAACCCGTCCTGCCCCTGCGCGCGGAAGAACGACGGGTCCTGGCGCACCTCGTCCGGCAGGTCCGTCACATCCGGCAGCCCCAGTTCCTCGCCCTGGTAGATGTACGCGGATCCGGGCAGCGCCAGCATCAGCAGCGTGGCCGCGCGGGCCCGCCGCAACCCCAGTTCACGATCGCCGGCCGTGCGGATCTGCGTACCCAGACCGGGCGGGTTCGCGTACCGCGTCGCGTGCCGCGTCACGTCATGGTTGGACAGCACCCAGGTCGCCGGCGCGCCCACCGGACGCATCGCGTCCAGCGACGTGTCGATGATCTTCCGCAGTTCGTCGGCGGCCCAAGGGGCGCCCAGGTACTGGAAGTTGAAGGCCTGGTGCAGCTCGTCGGGGCGGACGTAGTTGGCGGTGCGCTCGACGGTCGGCGTCCACGCCTCCGCGACGAAGATGCGCTCTCCGTCGTACTCGTCCAGAATCGTGCGCCAGGAGCGGTAGATCGCGTGCACACCGTCCTGGTCGAAGAACGGCATGACATCGTTGCCGAGGAGCTTCAACTGGTCGCCGCCACCCAGGTCCGGCAGGCCTTCCGCCTTGACCAGGCCGTGCGCGACGTCGATACGGAAGCCGTCCACGCCCATGTCCAGCCAGAACCGCAGGATCGAGCGGAACTCGTCGGCGACCGCCGGGTGTTCCCAGTTCAGGTCCGGCTGCTCGGGCGCGAACAGGTGCAGGTACCAGTCCCCGTCGGGGAGTCGGGTCCAGGCCGGGCCGCCGAAGATGGACTCCCAGTCGTTGGGCGGCAGTTCACCGTTCTCGCCCTTGCCGGGACGGAAGTGGTAGCGCTCGCGCAGCGGCGACCCGGGGCCGTCCGCGACCGCCCGCTTGAACCACTCGTGCTGGTCCGAGGAGTGGTTCGGCACCAGGTCCACGATGATCCGCAGACCGAGCGCGTGCGCGTCGCGGATCACCGCGTCCGCGTCGAGCAGCGTGCCGTACATCGGATCGACGGCCCGGTAGTCCGCGACGTCGTAGCCGCCGTCGGCCTGCGGCGAGGCGTAGAACGGGGACAGCCAGACCGCGTCGACGCCCAGCTCCTTGAGGTACGGCAGCCGGCGCCGGATGCCTTCCAGGTCTCCGGTGCCGTCGGCGTCGCTGTCGGCGAAGCTGCGCGGGTACACCTGGTAGATGACCGCGTCCCGCCACCAGTCGGCGGCCTCTCGGGTCGTGGTGGCGAACACGGGTGACTGGTCCGTGGAGTGCTGGCTCATGGTGTCCTTGGGAGACGTGAGGGGCTGGACGACTGGTCGGTGGTTCGGGGCGGTTCAGCCCTTGGTGCCACCGGCCGTGAGACCGGTGACCAGGTTCTTCTGGACGAGGTAGAACACGGCGGAGATCGGGACGGCGATCAGTACGGCTGTTGCGGCCATGTACTGGCGTTGCGCGTCATGCTCGCTGATGAAGCTCTGCAGACCTACCGCGAGGGTGTATTTCTGGTCGTCGAGCATGAAGGTGTTCGCGAAGGCGACCTCGCTCCACGCGGTGATCATCGTGTAGAACGCGGCGACGGCGAGGCCCGGCCGGGCCAGCGGCAGGATGAGGCGGAAGAACGTACCGAACGGCGAGAGCCCGTCGACCCGGCCCGCCTCGTCGATCTCGACGGGGATCGTGTCGAAGTAGCCCTTCATCAGCCAGGCGCAGTACGGCACGGCGGTCGTCAGATAGACGACGATGAGACCGGCGTAGGTGTCGATGAGGCCCAGGTCCGAGAGGATCACGTACATCGGGACCATGAGGACCGCGACGGGGAACATCTGCGTGACCAGCAGGACCCACATGAACTTCTTGTAGCCGGGGAACCGCATCCGCGAGACCGCGTAGCCGCTGGTCGCGGCGACGAGCACGCCGATCACGGTGGTGCCGAGGGACACGATGAGCGTATTGCCCAGCCACTTGAGGAAGTTGGTGTCCTCGAGGACGAACGAGTAGTTGCTCAGCGTCGCGGTGTCCAGGATCCGCGACGGGTGCAGGTAGTCGTCCTTGTCGGGGCCGAGCGACAGGAACACCAGCCAGCCGATCGGGAACAGCGCGACGAGGCTCGCGACGATCAGGACGGTATGGCTGGCCACCGAAGCCTTGCGGCTGCGCCGGCCGCGCTGGGGCGCGTTGACACGCGCGGTGACCGCGGCGGTTTCGGGGACGGGGGTCTTCGTCAGGGTCTCGGTGCTCATGGCGGTGGCTGCTCCTGCGGCGTCAGATGGCGGCTGATACGTCATTGCGGTTCAGCCAGCGGCGGTAGACCGAGGTGAAGGCGATGAGGAGGGACAGGAGCAGGACGCCGTACGTGGCGGACTGGGCGAAGTCGCGCGGCGTCTGGCCGAAGCCGAGGTAATAGGACCAGGTGACGAGGATCTGCGCGTCCGGAGCGGTGTTGCCGAACAGCAGGAAGATGATCGCGAACTGGTTGAACGTCCAGATGATGCCGAGCAGGACGACGGTCGAACTGACCGACCTGAGGCCGGGCAGGGTCACGTTGCGGAACTGCTGCCAGGTGCTCGCGCCGTCCATCTCTGCGGCCTCGTAGAGCGTGGAGTCGATCGACTGCAGTCCGCCGAGGAGCGAGACCATCATGAACGGCACACCGCACCACGTGTTGACCATGATCGCGGCGATCTGCTGGAAGAGCGGGTCCTCCAGCCACGACGGTGAGGGCAGACCCATCGCGTCGAGCGTGGTGTTGATGACGCCGGAGTCGGCGAGCATGAACCGCCAGGCGAAGACGGTGACGAACGTCGGGACCGCCCACGGCAGGATCAGCATCAGCCGGTAGGCGGTGCGGCCGCGCAGCCCCTTCTGGTTGAGCAGCAGCGCGAGGCCGAGCCCGATGAAGTAGTGCAGGGCGACGCAGGACGCCGTCCACACGATGGTCCAGATGAAGTGCGACCAGAAACGGTCGTACGAGGTGGGGCCCCACAGGATGTCGGCGTAGTTGTCGAGGCCGATGAACTTGTAGGTGGCGTCGATGTGGTTGACGCCGATGGTGCGGGCCGAGTTGAGGCTGTTGGCGTCGGTGAGCGTCAGATAGAAGCCGCGGACCAGCGGGTACAGCACGATGACGGCGAGCACGACCACCACCGGGGCGATCATGGCGTATGCGTACCAGTGCTTCTGGTAACCGTTCTTGAGCCGGGTTGTGAGGCCCGGACGCCGGTCGCGGTCACCTCCGCTGGAGGCGGCCGGGCGCTCGACGGCGACAGTCATGGGTAACACCTTCTGGTCTGCGGGTGGTTCACGGCTTCGGGGCGGTTCACGGGGAGTACGGGTGCCGCGGTCCCGCGCGCGGGGCGGGCTGAAGGAGCGGGACCGCGGCACCTGATCAGGGGACTACTTGGTGAAGCCGTCCGGCAGGAGCTTGCCGTACTGGGTCGTGACGGAGGAGATCACCTTGTCGAGGCTCTCCTTGCCGCTGGCGGCCTTGGGCAGCTCGGTGTCGAGCGGGCCCCACAGCGAGCTGTACTCCGGCAGAGCGGGGCGCGGCTGGGCGGCGGCGAGCACCTTCTGGTAGCCGGCCAGGCCCGGGTCCGCGGTGACCTCGGCGGTGTACGCGTCGTCGCGGGTGGGCAGCGTGGCGTTCTTCAGCGCGATCTGCGTCTGGGTCTTCGCCGACGTCATCCACTGGACGAACTTCAGGGACGCGGCCTGGTGCGCCTTGTCCGAGCCGGCGTAGACGGACAGGTTGTGGCCGCCGGTCGGGGCGCCCGCCTTGCCGGTCGAGCCGGCGGGGACGGTGGCGACACCGAGGTTGGCCTTGTCCTTGAACGCCGAACCCTTGTAGAAGTTCGTGACCTCCCACGGGCCCTCGATCGTCATGGCGGCCTTGCCGTTGACGAAGGCGTCCTGGCGGTGCGCGTAGGAGTCCGCCGTGACGTCGGCCTTGTGCAGGCCCTTGCCGTTGAACAGGCTCAGCCAGGTCTTGGTGGCCTTCTGGGCCTCGGCCGAGCCCAGGGTGATCTTCTTCGCGGAGGCGTCGACGGTGTCGGTGCCCTCGCCGAACAGGAACGGCTCCAGGTAGTAGCCCTTCTCGGAGCCGAAGAAGCCGTCGACGCCGGTCTTCGCCTTGATGGTGGCGGCGTCCTTCTTCAGCTCGTCCCAGTTCTTGGGCGCCTCGGTGATGCCGGCCTTCTTGAACAGGGCCTTGTTGTAGACGAGCGCGAGGGTGTCGGTGACCAGCGGGACGCCGTACGTCTTGCCCTCGTACTGGGCCTGCTTGAGCAGGTTCGGCTGGAACTTGTCCTGGTCCGCGAGGGCCTCGGTGCCGTCCAGCGGCAGCAGGAAGCTCTTCTTCGCGAAGGCGGGCGTCCAGCCGACCTCGGCACGCAGCACGTCCGGGGCGCCGCTGGCGCCGGCCGCGGTGTCGAACTTGTTCTGTGCCTGGTCGAACGGCACGTTGACGTACTTGACCTTGATGTCGGGGTTGGCCTTCTCGAAGTCCTTGATCAGGGCCTTGTACGTGGGCGCCTCGTTCGTGGCGTTCGACGTGTCCCACCACTGGATGGTGACCGGCCCTGACGCCTTGCCGCCGTCGTCGTCGCTACCGCCGCAGGCCGTCGCCGCGAGTGCGAGGGACGCCACCACCGCGGTGGCCGCTATGCCACGCCGCATGAGATCTCCTAGAGGGTGAAAGCCCGTGAGTGGGCGGGGACACGGTCCCGACCGTTCCCCTGACCTACTTGCCGGCTGCGCCGCTGCGGCCGCCGGGCGACGTGAACGTAACAGCGTGGAAAGCGCGAAGAAAGACCTTGCGCGAAATTTCTGCAAGACGCAGCCATCGTTACATCGCCGTGTCCTGAAGATTGCGGGACGCTCGCGCGCCGGCCGCCGACAGACAGGGACATAGAGTGGCGAAATGACCGCAACTACCGTCGCAAGACGCCGAGTTCAGCCATCAGGCCGGTCGGTTCCCGGCCGCGCATCGCACTGCAACACCTTCCAAGAAAGGTGCGGACAGCGGTTTCTCCCCGTCGGTGGGCATTCCCCCAGGTAACCGGTACAGTCCAATGCCATGACCGCGCGGCTCTCCGACATTGCAGCCCAGGCGGGGGTCAGTGAAGCCACAGTCAGCCGCGTGCTCAACGGCAAGCCGGGTGTGGCCTCGGGCACCCGTGAATCCGTCATGGCCGCGCTCGACGTGCTCGGCTACGAGCGGCCGCAGCGCCTGCGCACCCGTAGCGCGGGCCTGGTCGGCCTGATCACCCCGGAGCTCGACAACCCCATCTTCCCGGCGCTCGCGCAGGTCATCGGCCAGGCGCTGACGCGGCAGGGATACACACCGGTGCTCGCCACGCAGACGCCCGGCGGCTCCACGGAGGACGAGCTCACCGAGATGCTGGTGGAGCGCAGCGTCTCCGGCATCATCTACGTCTCCGGGCTGCACGCCGACACCACCGCCGACACCCAGCGCTACGACCAACTGCGCGGCCAGGGCATCCCGTTCGTCCTCGTCAACGGCTTCTCGGCCCAGATCAAGGCGCCGTTCGTGTCGACCGACGACCGGGCCGCGACCCGGCTCGCCGTGCAGCATCTCGCCTCGCTCGGCCACACCCGGATCGGCCTCGCGGTCGGCCCGCGCCGCTTCGTGCCGGTGCAGCGCAAGATCGAGGGCTTCCAGTCGGGCATGGCCGAGCAGTTGGGCCTCACCGAGGAGCAGAGCGAGGCGCTCGTCCAGCACTCCCTCTACACGATGGAGGGCGGCCAGGCGGCGGCCACGACGCTTCTTGCGCAAGGTTGCACGGCGATCGTCTGCGCCAGCGACATGATGGCACTCGGTGCGATCCGCGCCGCCCGCCAGGCCGGCCACCGGGTCCCGCAGGACGTGTCGGTGGTCGGGTTCGACGACTCCCCGCTGATCGCGTTCACCGATCCGCCGCTGACGACGATCCGTCAGCCGGTGCAGGCGATGGGCCAGGCCGCGGTGCGCGCGGTCCTGGAGGAGATCGGCGGGACACCGGCGCCGCACACCGAGTTCGTGTTCATGCCGGAGCTGGTGGTGCGTGGCTCGACGGCGGCGGGCCCGGACCGCCGGGACTGAGCGGCCCGTATTCCCTGCCCCCTCAGCCGATGAGTGTCGCCTTCGGCCTGACCACGCAGAACTCGTTCCCCTCCGGGTCGGCGAGCACCGTCCACGACTCGTCGCCGCGCTGTCCGACGTCCGCCCGGTGGGCGCCGAGCGCGAGGAGCCGCTCGATCTCGTCGTCGCGGTCCGCCGCGTCGGACGTCAGGTCCAGGTGCAGCCGGTTCTTGACGGTCTTGCGGTCCGTCACCGGCATGAAGCAGATCCCCACGGGCGCGGCCCCGTCCGGCCCGACCACGATCTCCCGCTCCCGCTCGGACAGGATCCGCCACCGCAGCGCCGCGGCCCAGAACCGGGCCAAAGAGGGCAGATCGTGGGCGTCGATCACGATGTGGTGCAGCGTCAGAGGCATGCGGCCCAGTGTCCCCGCGGTTCCCTGGAGCGGGCCGGAGCCGACCGGCATCCGACCGCACCGGCGCATCACGGGACAATCGGTCCCGCCGAAGACCGCTCGGCGGGACCGGCCGCTCCCCGCCGATCAGCCCCGCAGCACCGTGATGAACCGGCCCACGGTGCGCACCATCGCCTCCCGGCCCACCTTCAGATACTTGCGCGAGTCGACGGCGTCGGGGTGCGCCGCGAGGAACTCCCGGATGGCACCGGTCATCGCGATGTTGAGCGCCGTGCCCACATTGACCTTGGCGATGCCGCCGCGCACGGCCGCCGCCAGCTCCGCGTCGGGCACGCCCGACGACCCGTGCAGGACCAGCGGCACCTCCAGGCCCTCGGCGAGCCGCTTGAGCAGCTCGTGGTCGAGCGCCGCCGTCCGCGATGTCATGGCGTGCGAGGAGCCGACCGCGACGGCGAGCGCGTCGACGCCGGAGTCGGAGACGTAGGAGCGCGCCTCACCGGGATCGGTGCGGGCGCCGGGCGCGTGCGCGTCCAGCGGGGCGGCCCCGTCCTTGCCGCCGACCTCCCCCAACTCGGCCTCCACCCACAGCCCGTTGGCATGACCCCAGTCGGCGGCGGCCCGGGTCGCGGCGAGGTTCTCGTCGTAGGGCAGGCGCGCGGCGTCGTACATCACCGAGCTGAAACCGGCGTCGGCGGCCTGCCGCAACAGGTCGTCGCTCTGTACGTGGTCCAGGTGGAGGGCGACATCGGTCCGGGCCTGCTCGGCGACAGCCACGGCCGCCCTGGCCAGCGGCAGGAGGCGCCCGTAACGGTAGCGGACGGCGTTCTCGCTGATCTGCAGGACGACCGGGGCGTCGACGGCTTCGGCGCCCGCGACGACGGCCTCGACGTGTTCGAGGGTGATGACGTTGAACGCGGCGACGGCGCCGCCCCGGGCCGCGGCCTCGCCCACCAGCGTCCCTGTTGTTGCGAGGGGCACTGCCCCTCCCTTCTCAAGTCCGTTACGGTCGAGGTCAGTTGGCGTCGAGGATCACGGAGCGGGTGAGATGGCGCGGCTGGTCGGGGTCGAGCTCCTGGCGCGCGGCGACGGCCACCGCGAGGCGCTGGGCGCGGACGAGTTCGGCCAGCGGGTCCAGGCGCCCCTCGACCCAGAGCGCGCCGGTGCCGGCGACCTGCTCGGCGAGCCCCTCGGGCGCCTCACCGAGCATCCAGGTGGCGGTGCCGGAGGTGGTGACGCTGATCGGGCCGTGGCGGTACTCCATCGCCGGGTACGCCTCGGTCCACGACAGGGACGCCTCGCGCATCTTCAGCGCGGCCTCGTTGGCGAGGCCGACGGTCCAGCCGCGCCCCAGGAACGTGAACTGGCCGCATTCCACGAGACCTTCGGGCAGCGGCTCGGCGAGCGCGGTGCGCGCGTCGGCGACGGCCTGTTCGGTGTGCAGGCCGAGGTGGGCGCGGAGCAGGGTCAGCGCGGTGGTGGCGAACCGGGTCTGCACCACGGACTTCTCGTCGGCGAAGTCGAGCACCACCAGGTCGTCCGCCGCCGTCCTGATCGGCGTGTCGGGATCGCCGGTGATCGCCGTGGTGCGGACGGTCCCCTTGAGGGCGGCGAGGAGGTCGAGGACCTCGGTGGTGGTGCCGGAGCGGGTGAGGGCGATCACCCGGTCGTAGCTCCGCCCGGCCGGGAACTCCGACGCCGCGAACGCGTCGGTCTCCCCCTGTCCCGACTGCTCGCGCAGCACGGCCGCCGCCTGCGCCATGAACCACGAGGTGCCGCAGCCGACGATCGCGACCCTCTCCCCCGCGGCCGGCAGCGCCGCCCCGTGCTCCGCCGCCAGGCCGGCGGCACGCGTCCAGCACTCCGGCTGGCTGTTCAGCTCGTTCTCGACATGGCTCATCCCGTGCCCCACTCCCCGGTGCATCGCGTACGTCCCGTACGCCACGTATGGACGGGCTCCAACGGCCCGTTGCAGTCACACTGCTGCAGTCATGCTTGTTCCTGCAAGATATCGCGAGCTTTCAAGCACAATCAAGCAATCGCACGCACAACAGCTAGGGTTTCCCGCAACCGAGTCGATCGACGATTGGAGGCCGCGGATGTCCCGCGACGCCCGCTGGAAGTCCCTCCTGGAACTGCTCGTCGAGCGCGGCCGCCTCGACGTGGAGGACGCGGCGGGTGAACTCGGCGTCTCCGCCGCGACGATCCGCCGCGACTTCGACCAGCTCGCCGAGCAGCAGATGCTGGTCCGCACGCGCGGCGGCGCCGTGGTGCACGGAGTCAGCTACGAGCTGCCGCTGCGCTACAAGACCGCGCGCAACGCCTCGGAGAAGCAGCGCATCGCGAAGGCCGTCGCCGAACTCCTCACGCCCGGCGAGGCGGTGGGCCTGACCGGCGGCACGACGACGACCGAGGTCGCGCGGGCGCTCGCGGTCCGCCCGGAACTCGCCTCCGGCACGCCCGCCCTGACGATCGTCACGAACGCCCTGAACATCGCGAACGAGCTGGCCGTGCGCCCGCAGTTCAAGATCGTGCTGACAGGCGGGGTGGCGCGCCCGCAGTCGTACGAGTTGATCGGCCCACTCGCCGACGGCGTGCTTGGACAGATCACCCTGGACACGGCGGTGCTCGGCGTCGTCGGCCTCGACGTCACGCACGGCGCCTCCGCGCACGACGAGGCGGAGGCCGCGATCAACCGACTGCTGTGCGAGCGCGCCGAGCGCGTGATCGTCGCGGCGGACGCCAGCAAGCTCGGTCACCGCGCCTTCGCCCGGATCTGCGACGCCACACAGGTCGACGTCCTGGTGACGGACGAGTCGGCGGACAAGGCGACGCGGGAGCGGTTCGAGGAGGCGGGCGTCCAGGTCGTCGCCGTCTGACCCTCATCTCAGCTACTTCGCCGGCCTTGGGGCGCGCGACGCATCCGCGTCGCGCGCCTTTCGCATGCCCTGTCCCGGCACACACCCGGAACCCTCTTGTCCCGAAAGCGACTCCCCCTCTAATCTGACTTTGTGCCGCTACTAAACAAACTCGGGATCGTCAGCGCCGACAGTCCCCGCAGCCCCTCCCTGACCCGACTGCGCATCGCCATCACGGTCTTCTTCGCCCTGGACGGATTCGTCTTCGCGGGCTGGGTGGTCCGCATCCCCGCCATCAAGGCGCAGACCGGGGCGTCGGCGAGCACGCTCGGGCTCGCGCTCCTCGGGGTGTCGGCCGGCGCCGTCATCACGATGATGCTGACCGGACGGCTGTGCCGCCGCTTCGGCAGCCACCAGGTGACGGTCGCCCTGGGGGTCCTGCTCCCCCTGACGGTGGTCCTGCCGCCGCTGACCCACTCGCCCCTCACCCTCGGACTCGTCCTGCTGGTGTTCGGGGCGGCGTACGGCGGCATCAACGTGGCGATGAACAGCGCGGCGGTCGATCTCGTCGCCGAGCTCGGCCGACCGGTCATGCCGAGCTTCCACGCCGCGTTCAGTCTCGGCGGCATGGTCGGTTCGGGGCTGGGCGGACTGGTCGCGGCGCATCTTTCGCCGACCCGGCATCTGCTGGTCATCGCGGTGTTCGGCCTCGTGGTCACGGCCGCGGCCGGTCCGACGCTGCTGCGCCACCGGCCCCCGCGCCTCCAGGAACGTATACGGACACCCGAGTCGGAACCGTCCCGCCGCCTGGACCGCGGCACCCGTGTGCTCGTCCTCGTCCTCGGCCTGATCGCCCTGTGCACGGCGTACGGAGAAGGGGCCCTCGCCGACTGGAGCGCACTGCACATGGAGCAGGACCTGCACGCGCATCCGGGCGTCGCGGCGGCCAGTTATTCGTGCTTCGCGTTCGCCATGACGATCGGCCGGCTCACCGGCACGACCCTGCTGGAACGGCTCGGCAGGACCCGGACGGTGGTCTTCGGCGGCGCGATCGGCGCCGTCGGCATGCTGTTCGGTGCGCTGGCCCCCTCGGTGTGGCTCGCCCTCGTCGGATTCGCCGTCACGGGGCTCGGTCTCGCCAATCTCTTCCCGGTCGCCATCGAGCGGGCCGGGGCGCTCGCGGGCCCGACCGGGGTCGCCGCCGCCTCCACGCTCGGGTACGGGGGCATGCTGCTCGGACCGCCCGCGATCGGCTTCATGGCGGACTGGTTCTCGCTGCCGCTGGCCCTGACCAGCGTGGCAGTGCTCGCGGCGGTGGCGGCGACGATCGGCTTCACCACGCGACGCGCGGCCGTGCCCCCAGCCCCGAAAATCTGAGCCGGAGCACGCGCCAGGAGGCAGACTCGCCCCCATGGAGATTGCCGAACACATTCAAGTCGTGCACGCGGAGGGCCAGTTGCTGGCCGACGCGGCCGAGCGGGCGGGGGCCGACGCCAAGGTCGCGACCTGTCCGGACTGGCAGGTCCGCGACCTGGTGCGCCATCAGGGCGCGGTGCACCGCTGGGCCACCGCGTTCGTCGCCGAGGGCGCGACCGACCCCCGCCCCATGCCCGACGTACCGCCCGGCCTGGACGGGGACGCCCTCTTCGCCTGGTTCCGCGAGGGTCATCGACGACTTGTCGATACGTTGACGAACGCACGGCCCGACGTGGAGTGCTTCGCCTTCCTGCCTGCTCCGTCGCCCCTGGCGTTCTGGGCACGGCGGCAGGCGCACGAGACGACGGTGCACCGGTTGGACGCCGTGTCGGCCCTGCCCCAAGCGCCCCGGGATGAACCCGGCCGGATCACCGAGGAGTTCGCGGTCGACGGGATCGACGAGCTGCTCCGCGGCTTCCACGCGCGCGGCCGCAGCCGAGTGCGCTCGGACGCGCCACGCGTGCTGCGCCTACGGGCCACCGATGCCGACGTCACCTGGACCGTGCGGATCACCCAGGACCCGCCCATGACCGAACGCGGCGCCTCCGCGGACGCCGAGTGCGAGGTGTCGGGACCGGCCGCGCGGCTCTACCTGTCGTTGTGGAACCGGCTGCCGTTCCCAAACGTGAGCGGGGACGCCTCGCTCGCCGCGCTGTGGCGGGAGCGGTCGGGCGTCTGACCCGCCGATCGCCCGGCGGGCCGTCACACCGCGGCGTCGGACTCCAGCATCCGGCGCAGCACGGCCCGCTGCAGCGGTCGCACCTCGGTGTGCAGGGCGCGCCCCTTGGCCGTGATGCAGACCCGCACCCCGCGCCGGTCCTCGCTGCACATGCCGCGCTCCACCAGCCCGTCCTTCTCCAGACGCCCGATGAGACGGGACAGCGCGCTCTGGCTCAGGTGCACCTGGCCGGCGATCTCCTGCACGCGGTAGGCCGCCGTGCCGTCCTCCGCGGTGCCCTCCGCGAGCACGTCGAGGACCTCGAAGTCGCTTGCGCCCAGACCGTGCTGATGCAGCTCCCGGTCGAGCTCGCACAAGGTGCGCGCGTGCAGCGAGAGGATGCCCCGCCACCGTTCCACGAGGTCGGCCGACGTCCCGGCCTCCACTTTTCCTGCCGCCATGACGGCACCGTAGCAGAAAAGCCACCTTTTGTTGCATCGGAATTAAATGCACTTGCAGTCAATGCATGTGCATGTAGTCTCCTCGGCATGACTTCTCCGCTCACCACCGCTCCGCCCGTCCCGGATGCTTCCCCGGAGCGCTGGTCCCCTCGCCTGTGGGGGACACTGCTCGTGCTGTGCGCCGCGATGTTCCTGGACGCGCTCGACGTCTCGATGGTCGGTGTCGCGCTGCCGTCCATCGGCTCCGAGCTCGGCCTGTCGACGGCGACCCTCCAGTGGGTCGTCAGCGGCTACATCCTCGGCTACGGAGGACTGTTGCTGCTCGGCGGCCGTGCGGCCGACCTGCTCGGGCGGCGCCGCGTCTTCCTGATCGCGCTCGGCGTCTTCGCGCTCGCCTCGCTGCTCGGCGGGCTCGTCGACTCCGGCCCGCTGCTCATCGCGAGCCGCTTCATCAAGGGTCTGAGCGCCGCGTTCACGGCACCGGCCGGCCTGTCCATCATCACGACGACGTTCGCCGAGGGCCCGGTCCGCAACCGCGCCCTGTCCATCTACACCACCTGCGCCGCCACCGGCTTCTCCATGGGCCTCGTCCTCTCCGGCCTCCTGACACAGGCCAGCTGGCGCCTGACCATGCTGCTGCCCGCGCCGATCGCGGTGATCGCGCTGCTGCTCGGCCTGAAGCTGATCCCGCACAGCTCCAAGGAGGAGAACCACCGCGGCTACGACATCCCCGGCGCCGTCACCGGCACCCTGTCGATGCTGCTCCTCGTCTTCACGGTGGTGCAGGCACCGGAGGCCGGCTGGGGCTCACCGCGCACGCTGCTCTCCTTCCTCGCCGTGGCCGTGCTCCTCGTCGCCTTCGTCCGCATCGAACGGCGCTCGCCCTCGCCACTGATCCGGCTCGGCGTGCTGCGCTCGGGTTCACAGGTGCGGGCCCAGCTCGGCGCGATGACGTTCTTCGGCAGTTACGTCAGCTTCCAGTTCCTGGCCACGCTGTACCTGCAGTCGCTGCTCGGCTGGTCGGCGCTGAGCATGGCGCTCGCGTTCCTCCCGGCGGGCGCGCTCGTCGCCCTGTCGTCGACGAAGGTCGGCTCGATCGTGGACCGCTTCGGCACGCCCCGCGTCATCGCCGTCGGCTTCACCTTCATGGTCGTCGGCTACGCGCTCTTCCTGCGCATCAGCCTCGACCCGGTCTACGCGGCCGTCATCCTGCCCACGATGCTGCTCATCGGCGCGGCCTGCGCCCTCGTCTTCCCCTCCCTCAACATCCAGGCCACGAACGGGGTGCACGACGACGAGCAGGGCATGGTCTCGGGCCTGCTCAACACGTCCGTGCAGGTCGGCGGCGCGATCTTCCTCGCGGTGGTGACGGCCGTCGTCACCGCGAACACGCCCGCGGGGTCCTCGCCGCAAGCCGTCCTGGACAGTTTCCGTCCCGGTCTCGTGGTGGTCACGGCGGTCGCCGTGGCGGGGCTGCTGATCACCCTGACCGGGCTGCGCCCGCGCCGGACGCGCAAGACGCTCGTGGTCGCCGCGTCGGTGCCGGCCGAGGCG
This sequence comes from Streptomyces sp. HmicA12, assembly GCF_000373565.1. Lineage (GTDB taxonomy): Bacteria > Actinomycetota > Actinomycetes > Streptomycetales > Streptomycetaceae > Streptomyces. The sequence goes on from NZ_KB891811.1 coordinate 128,849, forward strand.
GACGCGGAGCACCTCGTCCTGCGCGACTGACACCGGCTCACCTTCCGCGGGGGACGGGCCCCATGGTCGACGGTCGCACCTGTCGCCCATGGGGCCCGCGTTTGCGACAATCGTCCGCATGGCGCACACGGGGGGCTCAGCCATGGACACTGCACGACCACGCAGGACACAGGCCCAGCGGGACGCGATGACCGTCGAGATCGGCTTCGCCCTGTTCACCGCAGCGCTGCTGGGCGGCGCCGTGTTCGCCCTGCTGGCCCTGCCGGCACTTGTCGGCGCCGTCTCGGGCGGCGCGCGGAGCGGGCTCGTCGCGGCGGCCGGGACGGCGGGTGCGGTGGCGTTCGTCGTCCGGGTGGTACGGGTGCTGTCACGGTTCGACCGGCACGCCGCCGCCGTGGAAGAGCTCCCGGCCGTGCACAGCTCACTGATCACCCACGCGCGCTGCCTCTACGACGACGAGTTCCGCCCCACCCCGGAGTGCGAGCTCGACCACGACGAGCGCCACTTCGTCGAGGAGCTCACCTTCGCCGACGCGGACGCTCTCATCGGCATGATGCAGGAGCTGTGCCCGCACGTGGTCGACGGCAACCTCCCCGTCTGGATCCGGAATCTGGCCTACCGACTGGCGCTGCTGCAACGACCCGACGACCCGGCGCTGCTGCGCAGGGCCGCGGACAACCTGTGGCTGCACGGCCCGGACTGGGACGACATCGCGGCCGACCTGACGCGCCGGGCCGACGCGCTGGAAGCCACCTGACCGACCGGGACGGCGCGCGCTCCCGCCCCGCCCCCGCCCCCGCCCTCAGCCGAGCCAGCCCGGCCGCACGAGCCCCGACTCGTAGGCGAGGACGACGAGTTGGGCCCGGTCGCGGGCGCCCAGCTTGACCATCGTGCGGCTCACATGGGTCTTCGCCGTGAGCGGGCTGACGACGAGGCGCCGGGCGATCTCCTCGTTCGACAGACCGATCCCGACGAGCGCCATCACCTCCCGCTCCCGCTCGGTCAGCTCGGCCAGCGACGCGACCTCCGCGGGCTCCTTGGAACGCGCTGCGAACTCGGCGATGAGCCGCCGCGTCACCCCCGGCGACAGCAACGCGTCTCCGTGCACCACGGCCCGCACCGCACGCAGGAGTTCCTCCGGCTCGGTGTCCTTGACCAGGAAGCCGGAGGCGCCGGAGCGGATCGCCTCGAAGACGTACTCGTCCAGCTCGAAGGTGGTGAGCATGACGACCTTCACCGCCCTGAGCTCCGGGTCCTCGCCGATCCGGCGGGTCGCGGCGAGCCCGTCGAGGAGGGGCATCCGGATGTCCATCAGGACGACGTCGGGACGCAGTTCGCGCACCTGGCGCACCGCTTCCTCCCCGTCGGCGGCCTCGCCGGCGACCTCGATGTCGCTCTGCGCGTCGAGGAGTGCCTTGAAGCCGGCGCGGACCAGCGACTGGTCGTCGGCGAGAAGTACGCGGATCACCGGGGGTCCTCCGAAGGCCGGCCGGGCGGGGCGGGGGGCGCCGCCGACGGGCCGAGCGGCAGTTCGGCGACGACCCGGAAGCCGCCGTCGGGGCGTGGTCCCGCCTCGATCGTGCCACCCAGGGCGGCGGCGCGCTCGCGCATTCCCGCGAGCCCGTTCCCACTGCCGCCCGCCTCGGCGTGGCTCGCGGGCCCGTCGTCGTCGACGGTCACCGTCAACACCGCCTTACCGTAACGGAGTTGAACCCCGGCGCGCCGGGACTCCGAGTGCCGTACGACATTCGTCAGCGCCTCCTGCACGATGCGGAACGCGGCGAGATCCGCGCCCGGCGGCAGCGCCGCCCGCTCCCCGCCCGTGACGACGTCGACGGTGAGCCCGGCGCCCGCCGCCTGCTCGACCAGTTCGGGCAACCGGTCGAGACCCGGCGCCGGAGCGCGCGGCGCGTCCCCGGGCGCCCGCAGGGTGTCGAGCACCTGTCGCACCTCCCCGAGCGCCTCCTTGCTCGCGGCCTTGATCGTGGTGAGGGCCGTACGCGCCTGCTCCGGATCGGAGTCGAGCAGGGCGAGCCCGACACCTGCCTGCACATTGATCACGGAGATGGAGTGGGCGAGCACGTCGTGCAGCTCGCGGGCGATCCGCAGCCGCTCCTCGTCGGCCCGCCTGCGCGCCGCCTGCTCCCGCTCGGCCCTCGCCTGTGCCCACTGCTCGCGCCGCACCCTGGCGAGCTCGGCGACGGCGACGACGGCGAGCACCCACGCCGCGACGATCCCCTCCTGCCCCCAGGGCGCGGGCCCGTCACCGGACGGCGGCAGATAGCGGTACAGCCAGTGCCCCACCACCGCGTGCCCCACCCAGAACACGCCGACGGCTCCCCATGCGGCGCGGCGGTGTCCCGCGACGATCGCCGAGAAGCACCCCAGCGCCACGGCGACGAAGATCGGCCCGTACGGATAGCCGGCGCCCACGTACACCATCGCGCACAGCGCCGTGCCGAAGGCGACCGCGACCGGGTACCGCTGCCGCCACAGCAGCTGCACCCCGGACGCGAGCAGCAACAACCGAGCGAACACGTCGAGGTCGGCGCGGTCGACCTGCCCGTGCGCGGCGAAGTGGGAGCCGATCAGCACGAACGCGGTGACCAGCACCGTGGACCGCCACGGCCACCGGCCCCCGGAGGCTCCCCGCCACCACCCGGGGCGTTCGCCCGACCACAGCGGTCGCTGCCGCCACGGTGGCCCGCCCGGGGCCCGGGCCGGGCCGCCGGCCCGTTCACGCTGCTCGTCCATGTCGCCACGCTAAGGGCCACAGGCCGCGACGGGCGTCAGCCGGGCGAGGTGATCACACGTACTCCCCGCGGAGTACGGGCTCCTCGGGCGTGGCCGGCTCCCGTATCCGCAGTCGGCGCAGGAAGACCGGCGCCCACCAGTTGGCACGCCCCGCGAGTCGCATCGTCACCGGGAGCAGCACGGTCCGGATGAGCGTGGCGTCGACGAGGATCGTCAGCGCCGTGCCGAGGCCGAGTTCCTTGAGGAAGACCACTCCCCCGGTGACGTACGACAGGAACGAGAACGCGAGGATCCCGGCCGCCGCGGTGATCAGCGGGGCACTGCGGCGTATGCCCTCGGCCACGGCCGCCCGGGTGTCCCCCGTCCGCTCGTGCTCCTCCTTGATCCGGGCCAGCAGGAACACCTCGTAGTCCATGGAGAGTCCGTAGGCGACGCAGAACATCAGCACCGGGATGCTTGGCTCGATCGACCCGGTCGCGGTGAATCCGAGGAGTCCGGAGAGCCGGCCCTCCTGGAACACCCACACCAGGCAGCCGAACATCACGGCCAGGCTGAGCAGATTGAGGACGGTGGCCTTCAGGGGCAGCAGGACGCTGCCGGTCATCAGAAAGAGGATCACGTACGTGGCCGCGAGGACGAGGCCGGCGGTGAGCGGCAGCCGGTCCAGGAGCGTGGCGCGGAAGTCGGTCGTCTCACCCGGGTAGCCACCGACCAGGGCCGCCGCGGGCGCCTCGGTGCGGCGGATCCGGTCGACGAGCGCGGGCACGTCCCCGCGCATCGCCTTCTGGGTCGGTATGACGGCGATGCGGGTGCGGGTGCCGTCGTGCGAGGTGAGTTTCGCCTGTCCGGCCGGTCCGGTGCGCTGTCCCTCGCGGTAGGCGCCGGACGGCGCGTCCACCTGGTACACACCGGGGATTCGCGACAGTCGGGACGCGTAACTCCCGCTCAGCTGCGTGGAGTTACCCGGGATGTCGAGGACGATCTGGATCGTGTCCGTGGGTTCGGCGGCGAACGTGGTGTGGACTGTCTCCGATGTCGTCCGCGACGACGTCCCCTCGGGCAGCGTCCGCTCGTCCGGCAGCCCGAACCGCAGGCCGAGTACGGGGGACGCCGCGAGCAGGAGCACGCCGACGACCGCGGCCCCGGCGAGCAGCGGCCGGCGCATGGCGGCAAGCGCGGTGCGGTGCCACAGCCCGGACGCGGCCTGCCGGGGCCGCTCCACGCGATGCCCCCAGCGAGCGAGCGCCGCCGGCAGCACGAGCACCGCGCCGGCCACCGCGGTGAGGACCACGAGGACACCGGCGTACGCGAAGGAGCTGAGGAAGAAGAACGGGAACACCAGCAAAGCGCACAGCGACACCGCGACCGTCACGCCGCTGAAGATCACCGTCCGCCCGGCCGCGGCCGTGGCCCGCACCACCGCGTCCCGCTGGGCGTGCCCGGCCGTGCGCTCCTCCCGGTAACGGTCGATGAGGAACAGGCTGTAGTCCACGCCCAGTCCGAGTCCGAGGACGAGCGCCAGGTTCGCCGCGAACGTCGACACCTCGGTGACCTGCGCGAGCAGCCGCAGCCCCGCGAGGGTGCCGAGGACCGAGAGCAGTCCGACGCCGACGGTCAGCAGGGCCGCCATTGTGCGCCGGTAGACCAGGATCAGGAGCAGCAGCACGGCGGGCAGGGCGAAGAGCTCGGCGCGCAGGAAGTCGGTGCGGGCCTGCTCGCCGACCTGCCGGGATATTTCCTCCTGGCCTCCGACGGACACGGTCAACCGGTCCGTCCGGCGGGCCAGTTCCGGCGAGAGCGTCGCCAGCTGCTCACGCGTGTCCGTCGCGTCGCCTTCCAGCCGTACGAGGATCAGCGCACGGTCGCCCTCGACGCCCCGCAGGGCGGGGCTGCGCCGGTCCCAGTAGGAAGTGACGTCCGTGACGTGGCGGGTGCGCGCGACCTCGGCCTCCAGCGCCTTCGCCGCGGCCACGGTGCGAGGCGCGTCTATGTCGCCGTCGCGCGCGGTCACCAGGAGCGCGAGGTTCGGATTGCCGGTACCGAACTCCTCGCGCAGCACGTCGGCGGCGCGCACCGATTCCGTGCCGGGCGACGACCAGCGGGCGAGACGGAGATCCTGCTGCGCGCCCGCGCCGTACGCGGCGAGGCCGAGGAGGACCAGGAGAGCGCCGATCAGCACGGCGCGGCTGTGCCGCACCGCCCAACGGGCCTGCCGAGTGAGCATGGTGGGCCCTGCTTTCATGTCGAGGCGGCACTCCAGGACGGCAGCCGCGGGAACGGGTTCGGACAGGACGTGTCCGGGTGGAACGGGTCCGGCTCCCACACTCCACACCCCCGCTGACCAACCGCTGACCGGTCACTGACCGGGCACTGACCATGCCCTGGAAGTTCCTCTGACCGTCCGCTGGAAGAACCGCCGGAAGATTCGCTGACCGTCCGCCGGAAGATCCACCGGCCGATTCACCGACTCTCCGGCGGAACTTCCGCGAACCGCCCACCGGACGGTCGATCGCACGCTCTTCCGGGCCCGCGTTACTCTCGCTGCATGACTGACGTGCGCTTCGAACTCCTCGGCCCTGTCAGGGTGTTGCACGACGCGGCAGAAGTCCCACTCGGTCCGCCGAAGCAGCGTGCCGTCCTCGCCGTGCTCCTCCTCCAGGAGGGGCGCACGATGTCGTACGGCGGACTCGTCGAAGCGGTGTGGGGCAGCACGCCCCCCGCGCAGGTGCGCAATCTCGTGCAGAAGTACGTCTCCGGTCTGCGCCGGGCACTCGCGGGGTGCCCGACCGTGTCACTCGACTGGACCGGCACCGCCTACCGCCTGACCGGAGCGCACCCCGCCGATCTGCGCGAGCGGCGTGCCCTGATGGACGCGGCGATGGCAGCCCGGGACGCGGGCGACCTGGCCACCGCGTCCGAACTGGCCGGGCGCGCCGAGGAGTTGTGGCGCGGCGACTTCGCCGAGGGCCTCGACGCCCCGTACCTGGCGGCCGAGCGACTGCGCTGGGCGGAGAAGCGACTCAGTGTCCTGGAAGCCAGGATCGCCGGGGAACTGGAACTCGGCCGGTCCTTCGAGTACGTCCACGAACTCATCAGGCTCGTCGCCCGGCACCCCCTGCGGGAACGCCCGGTGGAGCTCCTGATGACCGCGCTCTATCGGAGCGGCCGCTCCTCCGACGCACTGCTCGCCTACGAGGACGCACGGCGCCGGATCGCCGACGCGGTCGGCGCCGATCCGGGCCCGGCACTGCGCGCCCTGCACGGGCGCATCCTGCGCCAGGACCCGGAGCTGCTCACCGACACGGCGGCCGCCTGAGCCACGTCCGCGCCGCTACTTCACGAGCCCGACCCCGTGGGCGAGCTGCGCCACGGCATGGTCGAAGAAGGTGGCGCGATCCTCGACGACCCGGTTGAACTGCCCGAACAGCTCGAAGCCGACGAGCCCGTACAGCTGCGCCCACGCGGCGACCAGTGCGGCCACGGCCGCGGGCGGCAGGTCCGGCGCGAGATCGGCGGCCATCCGCTCGGCCTCGGGACGCAGTGGGGCCGGCAGCTTCGGCAGGGCCACCCCCTTGCCCTCGTACGCCTCCCGCACCAGGCCGATGAGCAGCAGGCCGACCCGGGCCGCCGCCCTGACCGTGGTGGTCGGCGCGGTGTATCCGGGCACCGGGGAGCCGTAGATGAGGGCGTACTCGTGCGGGTGCGCCAGTGCCCAATCCCGTACCGCCCGGCACACGACGACCCATCGCTCGGCGGCGGACAGCCCGCTCTCGCGGTCGGCGTCGGCGCGTTCGGCGGCTTCGCCCAGCGAGTCGTACGCGTCGATGATGAGCGCGGTCAGCAGGTCGTCCCGGCTCGGGAAGTAGCGGTACAGGGCCGACGAGACCATGCCGAGTTCGCGGGCGACGGCGCGCAGCGAGAGCTTGGCGGCGCCGTCGGCGGCGAGCTGTCTGCGCGCCTCGTCCTTGATGGCGGCGGTGATCTCCAGCCGGGCGCGAGCGCGGACCCCTTGGGTGGTGCGCGAGGCGGCCTGCTGCGGGGATGTGCTGCGGCTCGTACTCATGGGCACAGTGTTCCACGGACTTGGATCGGTGCACACGATTCGGATCGGTGCACAAAAAAGAGAGCACTGCTCTTGTCATTGAACACCAATCTCGTGCACACTGCTCTTAAGCGAGAGCAGTGCTCACACTCACCTGGGAGTCACCATGAGCGCACAGTCCGAGCCCTACTACCTCAAGGGCAGCCCGACCACCATCCGCTTCAACAAGGCCGTCGGCTGGCTGGCCCGCCGCGGCCTCAGCCTCGCGGGCTCCGCCGAACTCTCGGTACGCGGCCGTAAGAGCGGGCAGTTGCAGCGCATTCCCGTGAACCCGCACACGCACGAGGGTGAGCAGTACCTGATCTCGGCTCGCGGCCACTCGCAGTGGGTGAAGAACATGCACGCCGCGGGCGGCGGCGAGTTGCGGGTGGGGCGCAAGGTGCGCACGTTCGAGGCCGTCGAGATCGCCGACGACGACCTCAAGCGCGATGTGCTGCGCAGCTATCTGGAGCGCTGGGGCTGGCAGGTCAACGACTACTTCCAGGGCGTCACGGCCAAGTCGACGGACGAGGAACTCGCCGCCGCCTGCCCCGACCACCCGGTCTTCCGCATCACCGTCTCCTGAGCCCGCGCCGCCCGCGGCCCGGCGGTCACGCAGCCACGAGTCACCGGGTCACGCGGTCACCATGGCCGCGTACACGACCGTGTTCGCGAGATAGCGGCCGGCCGTACGGTCGTACGCGCCGCCGCAGGTGATCAGCCGCAACTGGGCGTCGGGCGTGCGGCCGTAGACGACTTCGGTGGGGAAGGCGTCCTGCGGGAACTCCATCGTGCCGAGCACTTCGAAGACGGCCGTGGTGAGGTCGGCGCGGGTGATCTCCATCCGGTCGCCGGGCCGGAGTTCCGCCAGGTTCGCGAAGACGGCGGGGCCGGTGGGCGTGTCCAGATGTCCGGCGATCACGGCAGGGCCCGACTCCCCCGGCGCGACTCCCTCACGCCACCATCCGACATCGGCGTAGCCGCCCGGAGCGGGAAGCCGGCCTTCGGAATCCAGGGACAGAGGTCCGACGGCGGTGTCGACGCCGATCGACGGAATGCGCAGGCGGATCGGGTCGGGGGCCTCGGCCTGGGGTGGAGCCGCCCGCCCGCCGGGGCGGTCGGACAGGGCGGCGGCAGCGTCGCCGGGCACGTCGCCCCGCACCGAACCGGTCACCGGCCGACCGGGGTCGGCCGCCCCGGGACCCGCCCCGGAGCCCGACGCGTCGAACCAGGTCAGCACGGAGCACACGGCGAGCAGGCCACACAGCACGGCGGCCCCGATCCAGGGCAGATCGCGGCGCTTGTCGCGGCCGGGAGGCGTCGCATCGGTCATGGCCCGCGGGTCCCGCCGTTCTCAGCCGTCCCGCCGGGCGCCACGGCGCAGCGCGACGGCAGCGCCCGCGGCGAGGACGGCCGCGGCGCCGAAGCCGATCGGAAGGCCGGCCGCGGAACCCTCCTCGGGCTCGGCGAGACCACCGGAGCCCGTCCGCACCCCGCCCTGCGGCATGCTCGCCGTGTCCGAGGACGACGTGGAGGACGAGTCCGAGGTCGACGGGTAGCCGGTGTAGTCCTCGCAGGCCTGGCCGTCCCGGTCGCGGTCGAGCCGGTCCGGATCGCCCGGGTGGGTGTCGAACCAGGCCTGGGCCTGGGCCTGGGACGAGAAGTCCGCGCAGTCCTTGTCGGCGGCGTGGGCCACCCCGGCCGTCGGGACGAGGGCGGCTCCGGCCACCGTGGGCACGAGCAGGACCGATCTCAGACGCATGATTTTCCTCCGTCGTGACAGCGTGTCGCTTGACCATCACTCAACGTAGGAAAACCGTCCGGGGTCCGCTACCTGGCGCATCCATCGGTGCCCGCCGCCGCCTGATCGGCGGGACGGGCACCACGACCGGACCTCAGCGCTCGAAGCGCGACAGCACCCGCCCCGCCATCGGATGCGACCGCACCAGCTCGCCCAGGGTCGTCGAGCCGCGGGTGATCCTCGCGAACGCGTTCCACGCCGGGCGGAACCCGGTCAGCGCCGTGTGCAGCAGGGCCGGCTTGCGCTCGAAGACGGTCATCATGCGCTTGCCGACGGCCATCTCGACGCCCAGGCCCGCCTTGATGGCGAACGCGTAGTTCAGCGCCTGGCGGCGGGCGTCGACGGCATCGTGGGACTCGGCGACGCGCACCGCCCACTCCCCCGCGAGACGGCCCGAACGCAGCGCGAACGAGATGCCTTCCCGGGTCCACGGCTCCAGCAGGCCCGCCGCGTCGCCGCAGACCAGCACGCGGCCCCGCGACAGCGGTGAGTCGTCCGCGCGGCAGCGCGTGAGGTGCCCGGAGGAGATGGAGGGCTCGAATCCGGCGAGGCCGAGCCGCGCGATGAAGTCCTCCAAGTACCGCTTGGTGGCGGCTCCTTCGCCGCGCGCCGAGATGACGCCGACGGTCAGGGTGTCGTCCTTCGGGAAGACCCAGCCGTAACTTCCGGGCATGGGGCCCCAGTCGATGAGGACGCGGCCGCGCCAGTCGTCGGCGACCGTCTCGGGCACCGGGATCTCCGCCTCCAGGCCGAGGTCGACCTGGTCGAGCTTGACCCCGACGTGTGCTCCTATCCGGCTGGCGCTGCCGTCGGCGCCGACCACGGCCCGCGCGAGGACCGTCTCGCCGTCCTGGAGCACCACCGCGACCGTCCGCCGGTCGGGCACGTCGGGGCCGTGCTGCTCGACCCTCGACACGGTGACGCCGGTGCGCAGTTCGGCGCCCGCCTTCTGCGCGTGCTCGACGAGCTGGGCGTCGAACTCGGGGCGGTTGATCAGCCCGAACAGCATGGTGCGCGAGCGGCGCGTGCGCACGTACTTGCCGTTCAGGGAGAACGTGACCGCGTTGATCCGGTCCTTGAACGGCAGGTCGAATCCCGGTGGCAGGGAATCACGCGACGGGCCGATGATGCCACCGCCGCATGTCTTGTAGCGGGGCAGTTCCGCCTTCTCCAGCAACAGCACCCGACGCCCGGCGACCGCGGCCGCGTAGGCGGCGGACGCCCCGGCCGGGCCCGCGCCCACGACCACGACGTCCCACACGTTCACGTCCTGCTCGTCGCCCATCTCGTTGCCGCCCACTGTGCTCTCGGGGTTCCCGCTGCTCACGATGGTCTTCTGCTCCGTATCCAGCCGCCTGCCGCCTGTTCCCCAGGCATCCTACGGCGGGCGACGTCGAGAACCTCTGTGGGATGATCGTCGGCACACTCTGCACAACGTCGCACCCACGAGGAGCGTGCCCATGTCGCCGCATCCGATCGCCGGAACCGTCGCCTCCCTGCTGCCCCGCGCCAAGGCGGAGCTGGCCGAACTGGTGGCCTTCAAGTCGGTGGCGGACTTCGACCAGTACCCGAAGAGCGAGAGCGAAGGCGCCGCCAACTGGGTCGCCGACGCACTGCGCGCCGAGGGATTCCAGGACGTGGCGCTGCTCGACACCCCGGACGGCACGCAGTCGGTCTACGGCTTCCTGCCCGGTCCGCAGGGCGCTCCCACCGTCCTGCTGTACGCGCACTACGACGTGCAGCCGCCGCTGGACGAGGAGGCGTGGGTGACGCCTCCGTTCGAACTCACCGAGCGGGAGGACGGCCGCTGGTACGGACGCGGCTCCGCCGACTGCAAGGGCGGCGTGCTGCTGCACCTGCTGGCGATCCGCGCGCTGAAGGCGAACGGCGGGGTGCCGGTCAACGTCAAGGTGATCGCCGAGGGTTCGGAGGAGATGGGCACCGGCGGCCTGGAGCGCTACGCCGAGCAGCACCCGGAGCTGCTGACCGCCGACACGATCGTCATCGGCGACGCGGGCAACTTCCAGTGCGGTCTGCCGACCGCGACGGCGACGCTGCGCGGCATGACGCTGGTCCGGGTCCAGATCGACACGCTTGAAGGCAATCTGCACTCCGGTCAGTTCGGCGGGGCCGCGCCCGACGCGCTCGCCGCGCTGGTCCGCGTACTGGACTCGCTGCGGGCCGAGGACGGTTCGACGACGGTCGACGGGCTGGACGCCTCCGAGGCGTGGGACGGTCTGCAGTACGAGGAGGACGCTTTCCGTTCCGACGCCAAGGTGCTCGACGGCGTGGAGCTGATCGGGGCGGGCACGGTCGCCGACCGGATCTGGGCGCGGCCGGCCGTCACCGTCCTCGGCATCGACTGCCCGCCGGTCGTCGGCGCGACGCCGTCCGTGCAGGCGGGCGCCCGCGCGCTGGTCAGTCTGCGGGTGCCGCCGGGTGTGGACGCGGCCGAGGCGACGAAGCTGCTGATGTCGCACATCGAGGCACACACCCCGTGGGGCGCCCGTGTCTCGGTCGAGCAGGTCGGCCAGGGTCAGCCGTTCCGCGCGAACACCGCGAGCCCCGCGTACGCCGCGCTGGCGGACGCGATGGCCGAGGCGTACGACGGCCAGGAGATGAGTTACGCGGGCCAGGGCGGCTCGATCCCGCTGTGCAACACCCTCGCCTCGCTCTACCCCGAGGCGGAGATCCTCCTCATCGGGCTGAGCGAGCCGGAGGCGCAGATCCACGCGGTCAACGAGTCGGTGTCTCCTCAGGAGTTGGAGCGCCTGTCCGTGGCGGAGGCACTGTTCCTGCAGAAGTACGCCGCCGCCAAGTAGCCGTTAAAGTCCCGGCCGGCCTCAGCGCCTGAGGAGCTGCCGCACCTTCTCGTGCGGCAGCCCCGGCGTCCGGTGCCCCTTGCGTCCCGTCATCTCCTCGGCGGCGCACAGCGCGTTGAGGACGGCCTCCTCGACTGCCTGCACGACGGCCTCGTAGAACGGGTCGATGCGCCCCCACGGCACGCATCGCAGGCTGTCGTACGTGTCGGCGGTCGGCTCGCCCTTCGGGAAGGTGCTGTTCAACGCGCCTTCGTTGGCGGTGGAGAACGCCAGGAAGATGTCGCCGGAGAAGTGTCCGCCGGTGGTGCCGGTGCGGCCGAGGCCGATCGGGACGCGGCGGGCCAGCGCCTTGCACTGACCGGGCAGCAGCGGTGCGTCGGTGGCGATGACGACGATGACGGATCCGGCGCCGCCGGGCATGCGTGCCCCGTCCCGCATCGGATTGTCGTCGGCCAGAGCACGGCCCATCGGCACGCCCGCGACGGTGAGTTCGCGGCGCTCGCCGAAGTTGGCCTGGACGAGGGCCCCTACGGTGTAGCGGTCGGGGCCGTGTGCGACGATCCGCGACGCGGTGCCCGAACCGCCTTTGAATCCATAGCAGTTCATGCCGGTGCCGCCGCCGACGCAGCCTTCGTCGAGCGGTCCCGACGCCGCCGCGTCGAGGGCTTCGACCGCGTGCCCGGTGCGTACGTGCGGGCCGTTGATGTCGTTGAGGTAGCCGTCCCAGGTCTCGGCGACGACGGGCAGCAGCCACTCGGCGGCCACTCCCGGATGGTGTGCGGCGATCCAGTCGATGACGCCCCGGTGGACGGTGCCGACGGCGTGGGTGTTGGTGAGGGCGACGGGGAGGCTGAGCGCCCCCGACTCCTCGATCCAGGTCGTGCCGGTCATCTCGCCGTTGCCGTTGAGGGAGTACCAGCCGGCCGCGCAGGCAGAGCCGACGCCGTCCTTGCCGCGCGGCAGCAGGGCGGTGACCCCGGTGCGCACGGCGTCGCCCTCGACGAGGGTGACGTGGCCGACCTCGACGCCGGGGACGTCGGTGATCGCGTTCCACTCCCCCGGTGTGCCGTCGAACGGGATGCCGAGGGCGCGGGCACGCGGGCGGCCGTGGGGAGTGCGCTCGTGGGGCGCGGGGTGCTCGGAGTTCATCGGCCCATCCTTCGCCGCCCGCCCGCGACGATCAAGGGCCCGCTCTGCCCAGGGCCAAGTCGTACGCCGTCGGCCCCCGGCCGCTCGTACGGTCGCGGCATGAAGACCTACGACCTCGTCGACACGATCGACGTCACACCCCGGCTGCGACTGCTGCGCTTCCCGGTCGGGCAGGCCTATCTCTGGCGGGACGGCGCCGAACTCACCCTGATCGACGCGGGCGCGCGCGGCGCGGGGCGGCCGATCGCCGATGCCGTACGCGCATGGGGACACGCCCCCGAGGACGTACGGCGCATCGTGCTCACCCACTTCCACGAGGACCACGTGGGCGGGGCCGCCGAGTTCGCCGGGATCAGCGGTGCCGAGGTGTACGCGCACCGGCTCGACGCGCCGTACGTGCGCGGCGAGGCGGCGGGCCCGGATCCCGTCTACGAGGACTGGGAGCGGCCGCTGCACGCCCAGGCCCTGGCCCAGCTGCCGCCGCCGGTTCCCGAGCCCGATCTGCCGTCCTTCGTGAGGGAGTTGAACGACGGGGACACGCTGGACTTCGGCGGCGGGGCGCGCGTGGTCGGCGCGCCCGGGCACACGGAGGGTTCCATCGCGTTGCACCTGCCGCGGCACGGGGTGCTGTTCACGGGTGACGCCGTCGCCGCGTCGCCGGTGGACGGGCAGGTCATTCTCGGCGTGCTGAACCTCGACCGGGAGCGGGCCGTCGCCTCCTTCGCCCGGCTCGCCGCGCTGGAGAGCGAGGTGGCGTGCTTCGGGCACGGGGACCCGGTCGTCGGACAGGCCGGGCAAATCCTCAGGGAGGCGGTGTCCGCATACCAAGTCAACTGATCGTCACAGCAGTTCGAGTGGCTGGGCGTAGTGGCAGGCGACCGGGTTGCCGGTTCCGCGGTCGGTCAGCTCGGGGGTGCGTTCCACGCACGCCGTCCGCTCCTCCTCGCTGAGCTGCTGCGCGAACTTGGGGCAGCGCGTGCGGAAGCGGCAGCCGCTCGGCGGGCGGATCGGGCTCGGCACGTCACCCTGCACGGTGATGCGCCGGCGGGCCCGCTCCTTGCGTGGATCGGGCAGCGGGATCGCCGAGATCAGGGCCTGGGTGTAGGGGTGCGAGGGGCGGGCGAACAGCTCGCGGGTCGGGGCGAGTTCGACGATCCGGCCGAGATACATGACGGCGACGCGGTGGGCGACGTGCCGCATCACCGACAGATCGTGCGCCACGAACAGGAAGGAGAGACCGAGTTCGGACTGGAGGTCCATCAACAGGTTGAGCACGCCCGCCTGGATGGACACATCCAGGGCGGAGACCGGCTCGTCGAGGACGACGACCTTGGGGCGCAGCGCCAACGCCCTTGCGATGCCGATGCGTTGGCGTTGACCGCCGGAGAACTCGTGGGCGAAGCGGTTGCCGTGCTCCGGGTTGAGGCCCACCAAGCGCAGCAGCTCGCGGACGTCGGCGCGCCCCGCCTCGTCGTACCGGCCGTGGATGCGGAGCGGTTCGGCGACGATCTCGTGGACGGAGACACGCGGGTCGAGGGAGGCGTACGGGTCCTGGAAGACGATCTGCAGGTCGGCGCGCAGCGGCCGCATCTGACGGCGGCTCAGCTCGGTCAGCTCGTGATTCCGGTACGTGACGCTGCCGGAGGTGGCCCGCTCCAGGTTCAGCAGGGTCCGGGCCGTGGTCGTCTTGCCGGAGCCCGACTCACCGACGAGGCCCAGGGTTTCGTTGGCGTGGAGGTCGAAGGAGACCCCGCACACGGCGTGCACGTCGCCGATGGTGCGGCGCACGAGGCCGCGGGAGCGGACGGGGAAGTGCTTGACCAGGTCGCGGACCCGGAGGACAGGCTGCTCCTCGACCGTGCTCATGCGAGGTCCTTCCCCGCACTGTCCTCGGGGGTGTCCACGCCGTCGGGCTCGTCGTCACCGGCAAGCCGCGCGAGGGCCGCGGTGTCGGCGCCCGCCGTCTCGAACACCTCGTCCGCCGCGGTGTCCACGAGCCGTTCGGTGAAGTGGCAGGCGCTGCGGTGTCCGGCTCTTCCGGTGGCGCGCAGCTCCGGTTCGTCGCGGTCGCACACGTCCTCGCGCATCGGGCAGCGCGGCGCGAACGGGCAGCCCGGTGGCAGGTTCAGCAAAGACGGCGGCGCGCCCGCGATCGGCGTGAGCCGCTCCTCCTCGCGGTCCATGCGGGGCTGCGATCCCAGCAGGCCCAGGGTGTAGGGCATCCGGGGTGTGTAGAAGATGTCCTCGACCGAGCCGGTCTCGACGACGCGCCCCGCGTACATGACGGCGACCCGGTCCGTGTGGCCGGCGACCACGCCGAGGTCATGGGTGATGAGGACGAACGCCGCGCCGGTCTCGGCCCGCGCGGTCTCCAGCGCGTCGAGGATCTGTGCCTGCACGGTGACGTCGAGGGCGGTGGTGGGCTCGTCGGCGATGATCACGGCCGGGTCGTTGGACATGCCGATGGCGATGACGACGCGCTGGCGCATGCCGCCGGAGAGTTCGTGCGGGTAGTCGTCGACGCGCCGGGCGGGGTGCGGGATGCCGACGGTGCCGAGGAGGTCGACGGCCCGGGTGCGCGCCCCCTGTCGGGACAGGCCCGGGTTGTGCCGGAGCAGGCCTTCCTCGATCTGGTGGCCCACGGTGTACACGGGGTTGAGGGACGTCATGGGGTCCTGGAAGATCATGGCGATGCCGCTGCCGCGGACGTCGGAGAGCGCGTTGTCGCCGAGGCCGAGCAGCTCGGTGCCCTGGAAGCGCACGGAGCCCGCCACCTTGGCCGTCTTCGGCAGCAGCCCCATCACGGCGAGCGCGGTCACGGACTTGCCGGACCCGGACTCGCCGACGATACCGAGGGACTCGCCGCGCTCCAGCCGGTAGGTGACGCCGCGCACGGCCCGTACGAGACCGTCCTCGGTGGGGAATCCCACGCGCAGCTCCTCGACTTCGAGGACCGTTTCCTCGGTGGGCAGCGCGAGCTCGGGGCCGCTGCCGACAGCCTTGCCACGGACGGTCATTGGCGCACCCTCTGCTGTCGTGGGTCGAACGCGTCGCGCAACCCGTCGCCGATGAAGTTGATGGTCAGCGCGATCGTGATGATGAACGCGCCGGGGATGTAGAACAGCCACGGCCGGGTGTCGACGGCCGTCTGCGCCTGGGAGACGAGCAGCCCGAGCGAGGTGTCTGGGGGTTGCACGCCGAAGCCGAGGAAGGACAGGGCCGTCTCGGTGAGGATGCCGGTGGCGACGAGGATGGTGGCGTTGACGATGATCGGGCCGAGCGAGTTGGGCAGCAGGTGCCGGAAGATGATCCGGGCGTCCGAGGCGCCGAGCGCCCGGGCCGCCTCCACGAACTCCTTCTCCCGCAGCGACAGGACCGTGGAGCGCACGACGCGGGAGACGTACGCCCAGGTGAGTCCGGCGACGACAGCGGCGATCCAGTACCAGCTGCCGCCGCTTCTCGAGGAGATGACCAGCGCGATGGCGAGCAGGGGCAGTGTCAGGACGAGGTCGGAGACGCGCATCATGACCGCGTCGACGGCGCCTCGGTAGAACCCGGCGACGGCGCCCCAGACCGCGCCGACGACCGTCGAGCCGACCGCGATCATGATGGCGATCTTCAGGGAGGTCTGGGTGCCGCGCATGACCTGGGCGTAGGCGTCGTACCCGGAGGAGTTGGTGCCGAACGGATGCTTGGCGGAGGGCGGTTGGGAGTTGTCGGGCGTGTACTTCTCGTACGAGTAGTGCCACAGGTGCGGCCCGATGAAGGCCCACAGCACGATGAGCACGAAGATCAGGAGGCTGGCCATCGCCGCCCGGTGCCGTACGAAGCGGCGCAGCACCAGCTGGGTCTGCGTACGCTCCTTGACCGTGAACTCGCGGTCGACGCGCGGGAGTCCGCCGCCCGTGGCGCCCGCTGCCTGAGTGGTGTCAGTCATACCGGATCCTCGGGTCGAGTACGGCATAGAGCAGGTCGGCGACGAGATTGAACACGATGACGATCACCGCGGAGAGCAGCAGCCAGGCCATGGTGCGGTAGACGTCGACCTTGCTCACCGCGTCGACCAGCATCTCGCCCATGCCGTGCCACTGGAAGATGGTCTCGGTGATGACGACGCCGCCGAGCAGCTGCGCGATGTCGAGGGCGGTGACGGTGGTGAGCGGGATGAGCGCGGTGCGCAGCGCGTGGTGGGTGAGGACCTTGCGGCGGCGGATGCCCTTGGCGCGGGCCAGGCGTACGTAGTCGGAGTCGAGGACCTCGAGCATCGAGGCGCGGGTGTAGCGGGTCCACGAGGCGAACGAGACGAGGGCCAGCGTGACGACGGGAAGCACCAAGTGACCTACGCGGTCGCTGAGTTGATTGCCGAAGGTGTCGACCTCCAGGTACGCGGACCGGTCCCCGATGGTGCCGAGGAAGGCCGAGCCGGTCCCGTCGTTGAACCAGATGCCGGCCTGCTTGAGCAGGACCGCGAACCAGAAGACGGGCATCGCGAGGAAGAGGAACCCGACGAAGGTGATGACGTAGTCGGAGGGCGAGTACTGCCGTACCGCGCTGTACACCCCGAAGGCGATGGCCAGGACGAGGGCCACCAGCATCGAGGAGATCACCAGGATCACGGTGACGCCGAAGCGGGTGAACAGATCGTGCCCGATGTTCAGGTTGGGGTCGACGGACGGGCCCCAGTCGCCGTGCAGGACGCCCACGATCCAGTTCCAGTAGCGCTGCGCGATCGGCTGGTCGGCGTGGATGTGCCGGGCGAAGGAGGCGACGGCGGCCTTGCTGGGAGCCGGATTGCGGGAGGTGGCGAAGTTGGCGACGGGATCGCCCGCGTTCACGACGACGAGGAACACGATGAACGTCGACGCGATCAGGACGGGGATCGAGACGAGGACGCGTCGCACCGCGTAGGCGAACATGCAGGACTCCTCGAGTGGCGGTGGACGGCCCCGACGGCGTACCGCCGGGGCCGAACTGCTCCCTTTCCGTCGGGAGTTACTTCCTGAGGCCCCACTCGGCCACGTTGTACGGCGGGCCGATGATGGTCGGGTTGTTCCGTATCCCGACGAAGCGGTCCTGCACCGCGAGGAACGTCGGCTTCTGGTACAGCGGCAGCACGTAAGCGTCGTCCGTCATGATCATGTCCGCGTCGGCGAGCAACGTCATGGCCTTGGCGTTGTCGGTCTGCCCGACCGAGTCGTTCAGCAGCTTGTCGACCCGCTTGTTGCTGTAGCCGCCGTAGTTGCTGGCCTGGCCGGTCGACCAGGTGCCCTGGGCGTTGGACGTCGGCGTCGGGCCCTGCACCCAGGCGAAGACGATGATGTCGTACTGGTGCCCGGTGAGCACCGTGCCGAGGTCGGCCGCGCCGATCGGCTTGATCGTCATCTTGATGCCGAGGTCACCGAGGGCGGACTGCAGGATCTGGCACTCGCTCTGCCGGATCGCGTTCCCGGTGGTGTAGCGGCAGTTGAACGGTCCGACGGCCTTGCCGTCCGGTGTCTTCAGCGCGGAGCCGACCCCGGTGAACCTGGCGTCGGTCAGGAGCTTCTTCGCCTTCGCCACGTCACCCGAGCCCTGTCCGGTCGGAGTGACGGCGTCCTCGTAGCCGAGCTGGCCGGGCATCAGCATGTGACTGCCGAGCTGCTTGACGTCCTTGTCGAACTGGCCGACCGTCTTGTCGATCATGTCCTTCACGCTGACCGACGTGAACATCGCCTGCCGCAGCGCCTTGTACTTGCCGATCACCGGGTTGTGCAGGTTGAGATCGAAGTGCTCCCACTGCAGACCGGAACCGATGGTGTACGAGACGTTCGGGATGTCCTTGATCTGGTTGACGAGGTCCACCTGGGGCTGCGGGTAGATGGCCTGGACCTCGTTGTTCTTCAGGGCGGTCGGCTCCTGCGTGGCGTCCGAGATCACCTTGTAGATCAGCCGGTCGAGGGTCGGCTTCGACTTCCCGTACCACTTGGGGTCGGGCTCGAAGGTGGCGTGGTCGTTGTCCTTCCACTCCGTCATCCTGTACGGGCCACCGGTCGCGTACTCGCTGGGCGGCGTCTTCATGAAGTACTGCCAGCCCTGCGTGAGTTGAGTGGCCGTCAGCTTGTCGGCGCCGCCGGCCGCCACACCGGCGGCCTTCTCCGCGACGTGCGCCGGGTAGAGGCCGTAGCCGCCGCCGAAGAAGGACTTCCAGTCCGAGTACGGCTTGTCCATCACGACGGTCACGGTCTTGCCGCCGTCGGAGCCGGTCATCGACTTGATGCGGTCCCAGCCCGAGGTGGACCACGGCAGACAGCCCTTGGTCTGGCTCTCGTCGCTCGCGGGCGGCGGCGGGCAGTCCTTCCCGTTCATGGTGCGCCACAGGAAGATGAAGTCGTCGGCCGTCATCGGCGTTCCGTCGTTCCAGGACGCCTTCGGGTTGATCTTGTAGACGAACGTCTGCGGGCTCGCGCCGGTCTGCTCGGCGGAGGTGACGAAGTCCGTGTTGAGCTTGAGCCCGAAGTCCGGCTGCGGCACGAAGACCTGCGGCAGCACGGCGGTCATGGCCTCGCTGTTCTCGAAGGTGTTGCCGTTCGAGTCCTCGATGTTCCAGGCCTGGATGTTCTTCTCGATGGTGTAGGTGAACGTTCCTCCGGACTTGCGCTCCCCGGAATTGCACGTGTTGGCCTTGCCCTGGGAACTGCACGAACTCAGCCCCGCAGAGCCGCCGTTGCTGTCGTTGTCGCCGTCCCCGCTCGAGCCGCTGCACGCCGTGAGGACGAGGGTGAGTCCGGCGGCGAGCGTCAGGCCTTTCGCGACGGTCGATGAAGGCGCACGCATGTCCCTCCGTTCAGCCGGCAGACGGTCCGGCTCAGTGAGGCGGCTGTGAACCGCAAGAGGTGAGCTGCGCCTTCACGGTAAGTCCGTCGCGTCGCTTCGTAGGCCTGCCGCGCAGTACCAGAAAGATGACGTTCCGGCTTAGATTTCCCCTTGGAAATCACGGCAGTTGGCAAAGCGGCGGTCCGCGTCCACGCGTGCCTCAGCCGACCGGTACACCGGCCTCCAGGTAGTACGCGGCGCCCCGCTCGCGCGCCCGCAGGGCCCAGCGCAGCCGCTCGTACCGCACGGGCGGCAGCAGCCCCTCGGCCTCGGCTTCGCCGACGAACCGCCAGCCCCGCAACTCGGGTCCGGGAAGAAGTACATGACGGGCCGTCACGCTGTCGAGGAGACCCCCGTCGAAGAGCAGCCGGAGGCCACCGAATCCGGGCGGCGCGGGACGCTCCCAGTCGACCACCAGCAGCCGAGGCACGTCGACGAGCCGGATGCCGGTCTCCTCGGCGACCTCGCGCACACCGGCCTGCGCGGGCGCCTCGCCCTGCTCGACGACACCACCGGGGAACTCCCAGCCCGGCTTGTACGTGGGGTCGACGAGCAGCACCCGGTCCTGCTCGTCGAAGAGGAGCACGCCCGCGGCGACCGTCTCGGCGGTCGGTTCGGCCGTCTGCACGATGTCGCAGGGGGCGGCCTCACCGGTGCGCACGGCGGCGGCGATGCGCACGGCGGTCTCGCGCGGGGACAGGGCGCCATTGTCGACGAGATAGGCGTCGGCCGCGAGCCAGCCCGCGAGCGCGGCGCGGTAGGGCTCGATGTCGGCGGGAGCCTCGCCGCCCGGGTCACGGCTTCGCAGGATCGTTTCCCCTGGAGCAAGGAGCACATGGCACACAGAGATCCGACGCGCGGCGAGACCCCCGAAGATCTCGTCGCGGTACTCCTGGCGCAGCAGCCCCATCGGCACCACGAGGACTCCGCCGAGTTCGGCGAGCAGCGCCGCGGCCGTGTCGACGACGAGCCGTCGCCAGATCGGCAGGTCCTGACGGTCGCTGACCTCGGCGAGGCGCTTGGGCGGCAGCAGCCGCTCCAGCTCGCCCTCGATCACCTCGGGGTCGAAGAGCGTGCAGTTCGGGATCAGGTCGATCAACTCCCGCGCTGCGGTGGTCTTGCCCGCGCCGGACGCCCCGTTGACCCAGACGATCACGGTTCCCCCTCTTCGGTCGGCCCTCTGAGGCTTGCCCGCAACACCCTGTCGGGGAAACCCGGCGCTGATGAGCGGGTCGCCCCGCGGGGACCCGGCGGCGGGGTGGCGGGCTGTGCCCGGGCGCCGGTCACAGGCTCGTGAGCAGGTCGTCCAGCGGTACCGGGACCCGTGCCGGGTCGAGCGCCTCCACCAGCAAAGTTCCGTAGCGGATCTTGCGGCCCTTCTTCGTGCCGAGGAAGCGCCGCAGCTGCTGCCCCCGTGGGCGGCCGAGCTGGGCGGGCTGCTGGAGGAAGGTCTGCCAGGCCCGCAGATCGCCCTCGGCCGCGACGACCTCCTCGACCCGCGCCGTACCGAGTGCCCGGATCAGCTCGTCCTCCAGGTCGGCGGCGCACACGAAGATGTCCTGGTGCGGCGCCCCTGCGCGCTCCCATCCGCGCGCGTAGTAGCCCTGCTCCCGCTCGTCGCACAGTCCGGTCAGGCGCAGGCCGAGGCCGGATGGTCCGAGGAGCGTGGCATAGCGGCCGACGCTCATCGCCCCGCCCATGGGCACCACGCACACGCCGTCGACGGCCAGGTCCCTGCCGCGCCGGGCGGCCAGCGTCTCGACGGCGGCGAGGTCGCTCGCCCCCTCGACCAGCACCGCGGTCCGCAGCTCAAGCTGCCGGGCCAGCTCGTGCGCCGGCTCCCCCGGGCCACCGGCCGCCCAGTGCCCGACCGCGTCCCTGAACGCCCACACGTCTCCCATGGGGCGAGTGTGCACCGCCGTCGCGTGCGCCGGCACCGAATATCGGGCGAGGTGCCGCGGTGTCACGTGCGGGGCGAGCGCCGGGTGCGGGGCGAGCGCCGGGTGCGGGTCCGGGCGCCGAGTGCGGGTCCGGGCGCCGGGTGCGGGTCCGGGCGGTGTGCGGCGTGCCCGTCCCACGGCGCAGGCGGGGGCGGGGGCGGCGGCGTGCTTGGCCGCTCCGGGCGCGCCGCCGGTGCCGGGCCAGGGCGCCGGCGACCGCGGCGGCGATGGTGGGCACGCCTGCCGCGAGCACGGCCACGTTCGTGACGGCGGCGGTCAGCCAGTGCCATGCGTTCGTGGGGCGCGAGGCGAAGGTGGGGTCGGGGACCTGCACGAAGACGTCCGCCCTCAGCGGGGCGGTCTCGTGGAGCACGATGTTCCGGTCCTCGAAGTACGTCGTCACGGTGAGGGTGATGCTGGCCTTCCCCGGTTTCCTGGCGCTCACCTCCCATGACCGGTGCCCCCGGTCCGACTTCGTGATCACGGGCTTGCGCTCCGAGCCGAGCGGTACGCACCACACGCCCTCGCCGGCGCATTCCAGGTGTGCCCCGATCGTGGCGCCCGTCGCGACGGGCAGGGACTTGTCGTGGGAGTCATGCGGTGCGCCCGCCCGCCAGGTGCCGCTGACCTCGGCGTCGAAGAAATCCGGCTGCCCGTCCGGGGCCAGGGGCAGCGTCTTCGCGTCCGTGTGGACGAGCCGTCCGTGGAGCAGCGCGCCGCGCGCCGCGATGATGGACTGCTGGAACCCCTGCCGGCTCCCTGCCTGGGGAGCGAGCGCCGTCCGGCCCGACTGCCGGATCAGGATCAGAGCCGCACCGGCCACCAGGACGAGGAAGACGGCCACCAGGACGAGCACCCCGCGAGGACGACGAAGTATCCGCAGAATCCGACCGTGCGGCTCTTCCGCGTCAGCTGTCATACTCCCCCGCCTCCCGTGCGTAACTCCCCCACCGCAAAAACATGTGGAGGCCAGGCAACCGTGGTGGCACAGTGGCGCACCGCCGCCGTTCCGACACGGGGTTCGGCGAGCCCGGCGCGCCAACTCCCCCCGATCCGCGCCGTGTTAGGAGACGCCTGATGCCGACCGGACTCATCGCGCTGGCGCTCGGCGGATTCGGCATCGGCCTGACCGAGTTCCTCATCGCCGGGCTGCTGCCGCAGGTGGCAGCCGACTTCACGGTGTCCGAGGCGGCCGCGGGCCGGCTGATCTCCGGGTACGCGCTCAGTGTCGCCGTCGGTGCGATCGCCCTGACCGCGGCGACGGCGCGGCTGTCCCGCAAGGCGGTCCTCATCGGTCTGGTGGCGCTGTTCGTCGTCGGCAACCTGTTGTCCGCGATCGCCACCGGTTACGGGGTGATGCTGCTCGGCCGGATCGTCGCGGCGCTGTGCCACGGCTCCTTCTTCGGCATCGGCTCCCTGGTCGCGCGCAGCCTGGTCCCGCCGGAGCGGAAGTCCCGCGCGGTGGCGGTGATGTTCGCCGGGCTCACCGTCGCGAACGTCCTGGGGGTGCCGTTCGGCGCGCTGATCGGCGAACGCTGGGGCTGGCGGGCCGCGTTCTGGGCGGTCACCGCGATCGGCGTACTGGCGCTGGCCGGCATCGCCGCCCTGGTGCCCGGCCGGGCGGGGGTGGCGCCGGACGGGTCGGCCTCTCCCACCCGGCTGCGCGCCCAGCTCCGGGAGTTCCGCTCGGGGCAGGTCTGGCTGACGCTGGCCGCCACCGCGCTCGGCTACGGCGGCATGTTCGGCGCGTTCAGCTACATCGCCTATACGTTCACCGAGGTCGGCGGCTTCTCGTCGGGCGACGTCTCCTGGCTGCTGATGGTGTACGGCGTCGGCCTCGTCGTCGGGAACATCGTCGGCGGACGCGCGGCCGACCGCGACCGGGACCGCACCCTGCTGCTCGCCCTCCTCGGACTCACCGTCACCCTGGCCGTGTTCGGCCTCCTCGCCGACAGCGCCGCGGCGTCGGTGGTGCTGGCGTTCCTGCTGGGGGTGACCGGTTTCGCGAGCGTCCCCGGCATGATCACGCGGGTCACCGACGCCGCCCACGGCGCGGCGCTGGCCGCCAGTGCCAACGTGTCCGCGTCCAACGTCGGCAACGCGCTGGGCGCCTGGCTCGGCGGCCTCGCCATCAGCGCGGGGTACGGCTACCGGGCGCCGCTGTACGTGGGGGCCGGAATCGCCCTGACGTCGGTCGCGGTGATGGCGGTCGCCGCGCGTCGGGCAGGAACACCGGTGCCCGTGGATCAGCAGGTGTGAGGAATCATCAGCTTCTGTCGTACGAAGTCTAGTTGGCGATCCGATTCACCCGGCCGCCCGTTGCCGCGTCGCGCGTCGGTCGCCGTTCCAGCGGCCGGATCACCGTGCTCGCCGTCAGGGGCGGGCAACCCACGGCCACCCACGGCAGCACCCGGCCCACGCCGTACAGCACGCCGAAGAGGCCCGGGGCGATCATTCCGCCGCCGCCCACAGCAGCGTGACCAGGCCGACGTAGCCGACGAGCAACGGCCCTCGGGGCAGCAGCACGGCCGGCGATCGCCGCGCACCAAGCCGCCCACAGCCGTCCGGCCCAGGCCATCGCCCCCCCAAGAGAACCAGCCATGTTCCAAAGGGAGTTGGGGAATGCGAACGGCACCCGCCTGCCACCTCGGGGTTCTGGGAGATTGCGCGGCAGGCGGGCCGTCCGGACCGGGCGGGCGCGACCTGACGGCGCCGCCCGTACGTCACCGGGCCTCGGGGGATGATCCCGGAGACGCTCGCGGGAGGACCGGGGGCCGTGCCGTCCACCGCTGCCCGACGGTCGACGCCCGGCCCTCGTCCGGCCTCCCGCGTTCCCTGAGTACGCAGTCAAGCGCAGTCGGGCGGACGGCACAGCCGTGTGCGGGCACGCTGTAGCGGCGCGCCGTTCACACGGGGTGCGCGGTGCGCACACCCTCCCCCTGAGCGAGTCCGTCGCCGGGGGCGGCCAGCGCCGCCCGGATCTGTCGGGTGGTGGCCGCCGCGATCCGCGGACTGTCGGCGGCGTACGCCGTGTAGGCGCTGAGCCCGGTGGTCAGCGCCCAGCCGCGCCCTCGCAGCCACGTCGCGTCGTCCACGTCGAGCGCGGCGCGGAACACCGCGGCACTGCCCGGCGACAGCAGCGTGAAGGCGATCATCAGGTCGACCGCGGGGTCCCCCGGCCCCAGGCTGCCGAAGTCGATCACCGAGCTGAGGCGTCCGTCGACGGTGAGCAGGTTGCCGGTGTGGAAGTCGCCGTGGCACAGCACGGGCGGCCCCTGGCGGGCGGGGGCGGCCAGGGCCGCGTCCCACAGCTCGGTCATCGCGGTGGCATCGAAGGCGTCGGCGGCCCGCGCGATGGCGGTGCGGGTCGCCGCGTCCCGGTCGGCCAGCGTCTCGCGGACCTCGACCGGCGCGGCGGAGTCCGGCGCCACCGCCTGCAACGCCCTTAGGAACGCGGCCAGTTCATGCGCCGCCCGCGTGGAGTCGGACAGCCCTTCCACGGTCGCGACCTCGCCGTCCAGCCAGCGGGTCACCGCCCACGGCCACGGGTAGCCGAGCGCGGGCCGCCCCACCGCCACCGGGACGGGCACGGCGAGCGGCAGCAGCGGGGCGAGACCGGGCAGCCAGTCACGCTCCTTCTCCGCCTGCTCGATGGCGCCCTCATGCCTGGGCAACCGCACCGAGAGCTCGTCGCCGAGCCGGTGGATGACATGGTCGGACCCGGCGGGATCGACCGGGGTGAGCGGCAGTCGGGACCACCCCGGGAACTGGAGGTCGACGAGGTCACGCACCAACTGCGTGTCGATTGCGGGTAGCTCTCTCGCCAAGACTGCCGCTCCCTGGAAAGGTCCCTCACGACGCCGCGGACCCTCACACGGCACCGGGGCCCCACTGTCGACCGCTTTTCCCGGAACAGACCTCCAGCATGTCAAGCCAATTGCATTTAATTCACCCGTTCAAGTGACGCGAAGGCGTCGGGAATCGTTACGGCACGACGTAGCCCCGCCACTCCCGATACCGTGACCGCTCAGGCGCCCCAGCCCCCGGTGACCTCGTGATTCTTTCGCACACCGATGATTCGTTCGCGCCAGCTCGCTCCGCTTTCCCTTCGGAGGCGGACAGGTGCTCGGGCCGGGGGGACCGATGCGACAAGGCAACCAACAGGACTACGCCTACGACGATTTCGGAGATTCCGAGGGCCGCGGCCTCTTTCGGAACTTCGACGCCATCGAAGGCATGACAGACTTCGAAGACGCCGTCACCGCACCCGTGGTGCGCACGACCGGCGACTGTGTCGTCGTCGAACTCGGCGGTGACATCGACCTCTTGGCCTTCCACCGGCACGCGCCACTGATGGACGTGGTGGCGGCGGGACCGTACCGCGTCGTGGTCGTCGACCTCACCGAGGCCACGTTCTTCGACTGCTCGGGCCTCACACTCCTGGTCCGCGCACACCGCAGGGCCACGGACCGCGGCGGCCGCGTCACCGTCGTCTGCCGGCACCGCCTCACACTGCGGCTCATCGAACTGGCGGGCCTGACCGAGATGTTGGCCCCGTCGACGACAGTGGAGGAGGCCTTGCAGTAAGGACGGTGCGCGGGTGAGGACTACGGCGCACCCGGAAGCCGAGGCCGGCCCCGGCATGTTCGTCGGTGCGTACGCGGTCCGTTCCGCGCCGGAAGGGTCCGGTGGGGGTCGCAACGGCGTTGGTGAGCGGGTCGGCGTTGTCGTCCCAGGCCCGTTCGCAGTTCCTCGGCGCCGGCGGCCCCGCCCTCGGCGGCGACGCGGACTTCACGGACGGCGAACTGTAGGCGGGTGAGCGCGACATGGCGTCCGCCGGGGAAGACCTCCCGGCGGACGTGTCGTCGTTCATGACCCCAGGAGAGTCGGTGGGCCGTTGCTGCGGCGTATTCGGTTTTCGATACGCCCGCCATACGCGGCCCCTGACGCACTATCGAACAACTTTCACCGCATCGCACCCCACCTCTTCCAACAGACTCCAACACGGCCTACCGTCAACGCGCACCACTGACACGTACATGCCGTAATCCACTGTCTTCGGAAGTACGGAGGAGCGTCACGATGCGTCGCCTTCCCACCCGCCGAGCCGGGTCCGTCCGGCGAAGAGTCGTCGGAGCGCTGGCCGCCGGAGTCCTGTCCGCCGGTGGCCTTGCGGCCCTGCCCGCCCCCGCCACGGCCGCTACCGCTGCCGCGCAGCCCTCGTCCCGCCTCGACGACGAACTGGCCCGCACGCCTCCCATGGGCTTCAACAACTGGAACTCCACGCACTGCCGCGCGGACTTCAACGAGGCCATGGTCAAAGGCATCGCCGACATCTTCGTGGAGAAGGGCCTCAAGGACGCCGGGTACCAGTACGTGAACCTGGACGACTGCTGGGCCCTCTCGGAGCGCGACGCGGACGGCAAGCTGGTGCCGGACCCGGCCCGATTCCCCAACGGGATCAAGGCAGTTGCGGACTACGTCCATGCCAAGGGCCTCAAGCTCGGGATCTATACGAGCGCCGGGACGAAGACATGCAGCGACATCGGGCTTCCGGGCGCCCTCGGCCACGAGTACAGCGACGCACGGCAGTTCGCCGACTGGGGCGTCGACTATCTCAAGTACGACAACTGCAACAACCAGGGCGTGGACGCGAAGGAGCGCTACACGACGATGCGCGACGCGCTGCGCGCCACCGGCCGCCCCATCGTCTACAGCATCTGCGAGTGGGGGCAGAACAAGCCATGGGAGTGGGCCGGCGAGCTCGGCCAGTTGTGGCGCACCACCGGTGACATCAGCGACAGCTGGGGCTCGATGCTGTCGATCATGAAGCAGAATCTGCCGCTCGCCCCGTACGCCGGTCCCGGCCACTGGAACGACCCCGACATGCTGGAGGTCGGCAACGGCGGCATGACGGACACCGAGTACCGCACCCACTTCTCGATGTGGTCGGTCATGGCGTCGCCCCTGCTGATCGGCACCGATCTGCGCACGGCGTCGGACGAGACGTACGAGATCCTCTCCAACCGCGACGTGATCGCCGTCGACCAGGACCCGCTGGGCAAGCAGGGCACCGTGGTGTCGTCGCAGGGCGGCCGCTGGGTGGTGGCCAAGGAGATGGCGGACGGCAGCCGCGCCGTCGCCCTCTTCAACGAGAGCGGCAGCGCGCAGCGCGTCGCGACGACGGCGGAGGCGGTCGGGCTGCCGCGGGCCGACGCCTATGTCTCGCGCGACCTGTGGCAGCACAAGGACTACAACACCGCGGGCACCCTCGCGGCGACCGTCCCCGCGCACGGCACGGTGCTGCTGCGCGTGACGGCGGGCGGGAAGTGGTCCGCGTACCCGCCGGCGGCCGAACTCGCCCCGAGCGAGGGCGTGTTCGTCGAGCCGGGCGCGACGGCGAAGGTCTCCAGTACGTTCACGAACCTCGGCCGCAGCACGGCCCGCGACGTCTCCGTCTCGCTGAGCGCGCCGTCGGGAACGAGTTGGAAGATCACGGCGGGCGGCCCGACGAAGGCCCCCTCGCTCGCGACCGGCAAGGCGCTGACCACACCGTGGCAGGTGACCGCCCCCGCGGGCACGGCCACAGGGACGTACGACCTCACCCTGCGCGCCGCCTACCGCTCGCCCCAGGGCGCGCGGGTCACGACGACGGCCCCGGTGACGGCGCACGTCGTGACGGCGCCGCCCTCCGGGGCGTCCTCGCTCGGTGATCTGCCCTGGCTCGCGACCTCCAACGGCTACGGGCCGGTCGAGCGCGACACGAGCAACGGCGAGGACGCGGCGGGTGACGGCCACCCGCTCACCATCGGCGGCGTCGTGTACGCCAAGGGGCTCGGCGTGCACGCGCAGAGCGAGGTCTCCTACTACACGGCCCGTGCGTGCGAACGTGTCACCGCGCAGGTGGGCGTCGACGACGAGAAGGGCACCAAGGGCACGGTGGCGTTCGAGATCTGGGCCGACGACCACAAGGTGGCCGAGACGGGCGTCCTCACCAACTCCGATGCGGCACACGCCATTTCGGCCGATGTGACAGGGGCCCAGGTGGTGCGCCTCGTGGTCACGGACGGGGGTGACGGCGTCGACTCGGATCACGCGGACTGGGCGGACGCGGCGCTGAACTGCTGAGCGTTCACCGCGGCGCGGACCGGCTGCCGGGCGCAGGCGGTCCGCACCGTTCGCGATGGACCAGCGGGGACTCGATGGAGGGGTACGGCCCCTCCCGGCACGCTCAAACGGCCTGCCGGCGCACCCCGTTCACGGCGGAGCCGCTCCTCAGGGCCGCGGCAGCGGCGCCCACGAGCCCCGCGTCCGTGCCGGTCGACGCCGGCGCCACCGTGAGGCGCTGGACGAAGGAGAGCGTGGCGTAGTCGCGCAGGGCGCGGCGCAGCGGGACGAAGAGGACGTCGCCCGCCTTCGCCACTCCCCCGCCGATCACCGCGATGTCGATCTCGACCAGCGTCGCGGTCGCGGCGATGCCGGCCGCGAGGGCCTTGGCCGCGCGCTCGAAGGAAGCCACCGCGATCGGGTCTCCCGCGCGGGCGGCGGCGGCCACCGCCGCGGCCGTGGTGTCGCCGTCCGGGCCGGGCTTCCAGCCGTCGGCCAGGGCCCGCCGGGCGATGTTGGGTCCGGAGGCGATGCGCTCGACACAGCCGCGCGCGCCGCAGGGGCAGGGGTCGCCGTCGAGGTCGACGCTGATGTGCCCGATGTGGCCCGCGTTTCCGGTGGGGCCGGGGTGGAGCCGGCCGTTCAGGATCAGGCCGCCGCCGACACCCGTCGACACGACCATGCACAGCGCGTTGTCGTGGCCGCGCGCCGCGCCCTGCCAATGCTCGGCCGCCGTCATCGCCACACCGTCGCCGACGAGTTCGACCGGCAGGCCGCCCGTGGCGGAGCGGACGCGCTCGACAAGGGGGAACTCGCGCCAGCCGGGCACGTTGACCGGGCTGACCGTGCCGGCCGAGCGGTCCACGGGGCCCGCGCTGCCGATGCCCACGGCCCCGGCCCGCGGCCACAGGTCGGACTCCGTCAGCTCGGCGAGGACCGCCTCGACGGCTCCCATCACCGTCTCGCCGTCCTCCTGCGCGGGGGTCGGCCGCTGCGTCCGCGCGAGGATGCGGCCCCGGTCGTCCACCAGGGCGCCGGCGATCTTGGTGCCGCCGATGTCGAGAGCGGCGACGAGGTCCATGTGCATCAGTGTCAGGTCTCCTGGTGGAAAGGTGGGGAGGGGGCAGCCCCGAGAAGCCAACTCTAGGAAGGCGCAGGAAAGTGGTGGACAGTCTCTCCCGCATCTGACAACGTTGTCCAGGCCCTATGCTCGACGCCACATGCCCCGACGGCTGCCCGTACAGCATGATGAACCCCGACGAACGGTCGCCCGCACCCGTTCCGGGCAACCGCCTTGACGGCAGCGACGACAGGACAGGACAGCGCATAGTGGACCGCACCGCCCGCCGCACCGAGAACCGCTACGGCAACCGCCCGACCATGAAGGACGTCGCCGCGCGTGCCGGAGTCGGTCTCAAGACGGTGTCCCGCGTCGTCAACGGCGAGCCCGGAGTCACCCCCGACACCGAGCGGCGCGTGCAGGAGGCGATCGCGGCGCTCGGCTTCCGGCGCAATGACAGCGCGCGGGTGCTCCGCAAGGGACGTACGGCCAGCATCGGCCTGGTCCTGGAGGATCTGGCCGACCCGTTCTACGGTCCGCTCAGCCGGGCCGTGGAGGAGGTCGCGCGGGCGCACGGCGCGCTGCTCATCAACGGCTCCAGTGCCGAGGACCCGGACCGCGAGCAGGAGTTGGTGCTCGCCCTGTGCGCGCGCCGGGTCGACGGGCTCGTGGTGATCCCGGCCGGGGACGACCACCGCTATCTGGAGCCGGAGATCGCCGCCGGGGTCGCGACCGTCTTCGTCGACCGCCCGGCGGGGAAGATCGACGCGGACGTCGTCCTCTCCGACAGCTTCGGCGGCGCCCGCGACGGCGTCGCGCACCTCATCGCGGGTGGCCACCACCGGATCGGCTTCATCGGCGACCAGCCCCGCATCCACACGGCCGCCGAGCGTCTGCGCGGCTACCGGGCGGCGATGGAGGACGCCGGGATATCGGTCGCGGACCGCTGGATGTCGCTGGGCGTCACCGATCCCGAGCGGGTGCGGCGGGCCGCGGAGGAGATGCTGAAGGGCCCCGAGCCGGTCACGGCGATCTTCGCGGGCAACAACCGAGTGACGGTGACCGTCGTACGCGTCCTGGCCGAACTCGACCGCTCCGTGGCCCTGGTGGGCTTCGACGACATCGAGCTGGGCGACCTGCTGCAGCCGGGCGTGACGGTGGTCGCGCAGGACGCCGCACAGCTGGGCCGCACCGCCGCCGAGCGCCTGTTCCGCCAGCTGGACGGGGCGACGCTGCTCCCGGAGCGCATCGAGCTGCCGACGCGGCTGATCCGCCGGGGGTCGGGGGAACTGCCGCCCTCCGAATAGGAGTTCAGGGTCGCCGGGGATCGGCGCCCGGACCCGCTCGGCGGTGGCGCCGCCCCGAGCCGGGCCGGGGCCGATGCAACGGACCCTCACCCCCCTACAAGCGACACCGACACACCGCTGCCCCTTCCCGGCCGTCCCCGGGAAGGGGCAGTGGTGGTTCGTGTGCGACCTACTCGGCGGTGGCCGTCAGGTCGCCGCGGCGCGGCGACGCGTAGCCCTCCAGGTCGGCGCGGGTCAGACCGGCGAGCCGGGCGACCTCGCCGTTGTCGAGCGCGCCGCAGTCCAGGCCGCGCAGCAGGTACCCGGCGAGGGCCTTCGCGGTGGCGGGCTCGTCGGCGATGTCGCCGGTGGACCGGCGCGCGTAGGCGGCGAGGCGGGCGGCGGCCTGCTCGAAGCCCTCGCGGTAGAAGGCGAAGACGGCCGCGTAGCGGGTCGGGATGTGGCCCGGGTGCATGTCCCAGCCCTGGTAGTAGGCGCGGGCCAGAGCACGGCGCGTGAGGCCGTAGTGCAGGCGCCAGGCGTCGTGGACCTTGGCGGTCGACCCGACGGGCAGCACGTTCGTGGAACCGTCGGAGACGCGGACTCCCGTGCCGGCGGCGGCGACCTGCATGACGGCCTTCGCGTAGTCGGCGGCCGGGTGGTCGCTCGCCTGGTACGCGGCGGACACGCCGAGGCAGGCGCTGTAGTCGAAGGTGCCGTAGTGCAGACCGGTCGCGCGGCCCTCGGCGGCGTCGATCATGCGGGCCACGGCGGCGGTGCCGTCGGCGGCGAGGATGGACTGGCTGGTCTCGATCTGGATCTCGAACCCGAGCCGCCCGGCGTCGAGCCCGTGCTGCTTCTCGAACGCCTCCAGGAGCCGGACCATGGCCGTGACCTGCTCCGGGTACGTCACCTTGGGCAGGGTCAGCACGAGCCCTTCCGGCAGGCCGCCGTGCTCCATGAGCCCGGTCAGGAAGATGTCGAGCGTGCGGATGCCGCGGTCGCGGACGGCCTCCTCCATGCACTTCATGCGGATGCCCATGTACGGGGCAGCGGTGCCGTTCCTGTAGGCGTCGGCGATGACGCGCGCGGCCCGCGCGGCCGTCTCGTCCTCGTCGGCAAAGGAGGCGGGCCGGTAGCCGTCCTCGAAGTCGACCCGCAGGTCCTCGACGGGCTCGCGCTCCAGCTTCGCGCGTACGCGGTCGTAGACGGGCCCGGCGAGTGCGTCGGAGAGGCCGAGGACCGCGGCGAACGAGGCGGCGTCCGGGGCGTGCTCGTCGAGCTGCGCGAGGGCCTGGTCGCCCCAGGAGCGGAGGGTGCCCGCGTCGAAGGCGTCACCGGGGACGTACACCGTGTGGACCGGCTGACGGGTGCCGGGGTCTCCCGGGTACCGGCGCGCGAGCTCCGCGTCGACCGGGGCGAGTGAGGCGCTGATGCCCTCGCTGACCGCGCCCGCGAGGCTCGTCGACACCTTCTCCTGCTGACCCATTCGTGCACCCTCCATACGCTCAATGTTTCCACTTCACGGAATCAACAATCCGTATAGCGAAGTTATCCGTCGGCGTGAGCCAGGTCAATGGTCATCTTCCGAGGTCCGTCACGCGGACGGGGCCGCGCGGTGAAGATCACCACGCGGCCCCGTCGGCACCACAGAACAACTGAACAGGCTCAGCCCTTGCGGGTGTTGACCTCTTCGGTGAGTTGGGGGACGACGTCGAAGAGGTCGCCGACGACGCCGTAGTCGACGAGGTCGAAGATGGGGGCTTCGGCGTCCTTGTTGACCGCGACGATGGTCTTGGAGGTCTGCATGCCGGCCCGGTGCTGGATCGCGCCGGAGATGCCGTTGGCGATGTACAACTGCGGCGAGACGCTCTTGCCGGTCTGGCCGACCTGGTTGGAGTGCGGGTACCAGCCGGCGTCGACCGCGGCCCGGGAGGCGCCCACGGCCGCGCCCAGGGAGTCGGCGAGGGCCTCGATGACCGCGAAGTTGTCGGCGCCGTTGACGCCGCGGCCGCCGGAGACCACGATCGCGGCCTCGGTCAGCTCCGGACGGCCGGTGGACTCGCGCGGGGTGCGCCCGGTGACCTTGGTGCCGGT
>NZ_KB891812.1 GCF_000373565.1 Streptomyces sp. HmicA12
CTGGCGGGCCGCCGAGCCCGCCCGGGTGGCCCGAGCAGCGACCGAGGCGGCGCTGACCGAGCAGATCCGCAGCATTCACACCGCCACCAAGGGCGCCTACGGCGTTCCCCGGATCACGCGTGAGCTGCGGGAATCAGGTCCGGTGGTGAATCACAAGCGGGTCGCGCGATTGATGCGGGCCGCCGGCATGACCGGCCGTCACTTGCGCAAGGGCAAGCGGACCACGGTCCAAGACGCGCGAGCACCCAAGGCCCCGGACCTGGTGGGGCGTGACTTCACCGCGCCCAGAACGGATGTGCGCTGGTGCGGAGACATTACGTATCTGCCGGTCGGGAACGACTGGATGTATCTCGCCACCGTCATCGACATGCATTCGCGGCGGGCAGTCGGCTGGTCCATGGCCGAGCACATGCGGGCCGAACTGGTCATCAATGCCATCGAGGCCGCTGTCGCGATCCGTGGCGGATCCGTCGACGGCGTGGTGTTCCACTCGGATCGCGGCACGCAATATACGTCGGCTGCCCTCGCCGTGGCATGCAGAAGGCATGGAATTCGCCGTTCCATGGGGCGAGTTGGCTCCAGCTACGACAATGCGCTGGCGGAATCCTTCTTCGCCAGCATCAAACGAGAACTACTTCACGGGGAACGCTGGCTGCAGAATTCCGAGGCCCGCATGGCGTGTTCTCCGGGCTTGCCTGGTACAACAACCGGCGCCGTCACTCTGCCCTCGGCCATCTCAGCCCGGTCGAGTTCGAACGGCAAACGATCGCATCAAGTAGCCTGAATCTGGCCGCATAGGTCACAGATGTCCACGTAGCGGGGCAAAGCCCAGACTGTCACCCGAGGCGTCATACAGGACGACCTCACTGTCGGAGATCTGGAGGTAGCGCTCGTACTGCTGCCACCACCGCTGCGACACCTTGCCCCACGGCGCGTCGAGGGAGTTGTAGGTGCGCGCCAGGGTGAGGTTCTGGCCGACGCCCGCGATCGAGAAGTCGGTGGCCGTCAGCATCAGGTTGCCGGTCGAGAAGTCGACGTGCCCGGTCAGCGCGTCGGTGATCGCGAAGTCGCTGAACCGGTGCCAGGGCACCTTGCCCTGACCTTCGGGTACGTACGTCTCCTACATGCAGGCCTCCGGCGAAGAGCTTGCCGAGCCGTACGGCGGCTTCATCGACCTCGCCCGCGAGGTACGCGCAGGGGCCGACGTGTTCGCCTGCGCCGAAAAGATCCGCAGCTGGCGTCTGTGACTCACCGGACATGCCAGAAGCAGCAGCCGCTCCGCCCTGCCTTCGCCCGCTGTCTCGGGCACGCGGGGCTGTCAGGACGGGCGTCGGCCCCTGCTGAGTGGCCGCTGGCCAGCGTACGCACGTTCTCACCGACACCGCGCAGGCCCGCGAGTGGGGCCCGGAACCGATCAGCCTGCTGCGCGCCCTGCCCACCCTCGTCCACGGGCACCTGTCCACTGCACAGCGTGGTCTCTTGCCCCGACCGGGCATGGATCCGCACGGTCTCCGCCGTCCGGTGCAGCACCGACCGGTCCCCGTCGTTCTCCAGACTTTGACGTGTCTCATGGGCCGTCGCGAGTACGGACGAGGCGGCTCCGGAGAGCGGCTTGAGAGATGAGACAGGTCCTCGCCGAGAAAGGCGCGTGCGCGATCGCAGCAGCGAGGTATCGCGGCTACAAACTCACCCACTACCTCGTTGAGCTGCGCAGGCGAAGTAGGCGGCTGACGCCGCCGTTGCCGTTCTTTCCGTTCCAAATCACGGCCCCAAACCAGAGAGGGAACCAGCGAGCCGACTCCGGTAGGGGGTACGTGAGGACGAGCCACACGCGGAACAGCGCGTTACCCGCCACGTAGCCGCCACGCTTTGCCTTCGAGCTGGCAGCCTGCCGCATCGATTTCATGGCCATCCTGCGACGGTATGCGGCACCCCCACCATGCGCCTGAGTACGCCTACTCAACGGGCTTGCCGGTTGAGTGTGGTCGCCCTCAAAGACAGCCTGGGCAACTTCACGTGCCTCCAGATATGAGTTTCCGCCCAGGCCCTGTGCAGGCTTCCGGCGCGGGGCGAAGGTGCGCTGGGAGATGCCGTGGTGTCGCTCGGATGAGACAACTTCATGTGTCTGGAGAACCGTCGAACTTCGGCTCGTAGAACCAGCCGGCACCGCGTGGTAGCACGGGGAACGCCACCCGGAGATGATCCAACTGCTGCAGGCCGCCGTTGCGGCGTACCAGCAAGTCCGCGAGCTGGAGGAACGATTCGGGCGCCCGCCCCAGGGTGACGGCTGGAGTGAAGAGCAGCATGCGCAGTGGCACGAGCCCAGGTGACCTGGCGGGACGCGGCGTTCGCGAAGTACTCGGCAGTTCCGCACGAGCTGGAGATGGCGGTGACGGCCGCCGTACGCCATCCGTAGTCGCAGGACGAAGCTGGTTGAACGCCCAGCCGAGGCCCACCAGCGCCGGTGCTTCTCGGTCGCAGGAGTCGCCGGGCAAGGTAGGACATCGTGTTGACGACGGCGTAGCGGTCCGGCGACGGGTCTGCTGAAGGCTCCATTGAGAGCCAACCCGCTCTCAGTCCGAAGGCGGCGGGGGGCCAGAGCACGGTATGCGGTGCGTGTTGTTTCGCGGCGGGCCTGCAGGGATGTACGAGCGATAGCGTGGCGGCCGTGAGTGATCACATGGAGCGTGTGCAGAGCATCGAGGAGCGGCAGGTCGATGATGCGTGGCAGCGCATCGAGACATGGCTGCGGCTGCATGCTCCCGCGACGGTGGACATGTTGTTGCCCGGTGCGTCGGAAGAGGAGATCGATGCCCTTGAGCGGGAACTTGGCGTACGCATTCCCGTGGGACTGAGAACGTTCTGGCGACGGTGCGCTGGGACGCGTCCTGTCCCCGCCGCGAGTTTCATGCTGAAGGAGCGGGCGCCGATGAGATTCGACGCGGTCGTTGCCGTGTACCAGGAGCAGATGCTGTTGCAGCAGCGCGCCCTGGACTTGAGCCGGCGGCGAGGCGACGGCGAAGGGGTCGCGTTGTGGCGAGCCGCATGGATCCCCGTCTTCTCGTTCGGGGCAGAGGACTATGTGTATGGCCTGTGCCTGGAGGCCGAGACAGGAAGGCTCTGGTCCTGGAGTGAGTTCGCAGAGCGGCAGGTCGAATTCGACTCGCTCACGGACTACTTGGAAGAGATGGCCGATGTGCTGGAGACGCCTTCTTTGGCCATGGGGGGCAAGCCCGGGCTGATAGAAGGTGCGCTCGTGTGGGGCCCGCCCAACGATGCGGATGGACAAGCCCTGTGGCAGCCGGTTGTTGGATGAACCGTGTGGGGACGGCTATCCGTCCCCACACGTCACAGGCCGCTAGCCGATCTTCTGCCAGGTGCAGGTGGTACTGGTAGAAGTGCAGTGCTCAAAGCCGGGGTTGCTGAGGTAGAACGGGTCGTTGTCCAGCATGCGCCATGCGGGGGCCGGGGAGGTATGGAAGGCGCCGCTGTTCTGGGTGCCGGGGATGGTGGCCCGCCCGCGCTTCTCCGTCGAGGCGAAGCCGTCCTTCTTCACTGTGAGTTCGTGCACGATCAGGTGCGCGTCGTCTATGTGCCGACCGCGCTGGGCACCGTGGTTCTGGTCGCGTACGTCGAAGTCTGGCCCGCGCGCAGCACTACTGCCGTTCTCCGGCCTCTCCATTGTCCTCGTTGTCGGCTGGGTTGCCGGTCTCTCCGGTTCCGTCGCACTGCCCGCAGGGCACGGTGGTCTCGTTCCCGTCTGCGTCCCGCACGGTGATGCTGCCGCCCTGGCAGTTGCCGCACTTGGGCACCTCGGCCTCCAGGAGGCGTTTGGTGAGGTTGAGGAGTCGCGCGTACCGCCAGTCCTGCTCAAGGGCGGGAATGTGTTCGCGGTCGACCCAGCCCATGACGGCCTCCTCGTATCGGGGCCAGCGTCCTCCACTGGGCAGGGCCCCGCAACGTCCCTGCCCGGAGCACCGTCCACTGGTCAGGCCGCGCTCTTGAGGCGTTGGTCAGCAGCTCGGGGTGGGGCCGGCTGAGACCACGCCGTCCCGGTCCTCGCACAGCTCCTGCTGGCCGCATGCCTCCTAACCGTGATCGCCGCGACGCTGCTCCCGACCAACCGTTGGACAGCGACGGCACTCGCTACATCAACTGGTTGCCCGGAGGAGGCCTGTGGGGCGACGACATCAGCACGCTCGGCTTCGGCGATATGGAAGTGGGATCGCTCGTAGCCGCTACGGCGCTCCGACTCCGCAGGGAGGACTTTCAGCGCGTCCGTGACCGGCATCGTCAGGATGTCGCCGGGCTGCCCCAGAGGCTTTGGGCCGGTCGGCGCCACCTGGGCGGCGGGATCTAGTAGGGCGGCAAGAACGCCACCGGTGAGGGCGGCGGAGAGGAGGAGGCGCATGGGTCCGTTCCGAAAAGAGCCGGGAGGACCTGCTCTTCGTATTGGCGATGCCGGTGCCAAGCCGGTTTCCCCTGCGGGACGTTCACTCCCCTGGGCGCGAAATCCGCCGCGTAACCGCGGGGTCGGCCGTGTCGGGCCCGCGCAACTCCGCGCGTTTCGAGACCGCGGTAGTGCGGGCCGATGGGGAGCGGAAACGGGCTCCCCCGTCGGGCGTCGCCGGATGCGCTGTGCGGGCCTTGTGTGACCGGCTGACTAACACCTCTGTCGGGTGAACGCTGCTGGTGTTCCAGGGACGCGGCAGCCTCGGTCGGGCTACGAAGGTCACGCTGCCTCTGCGCGTGAGGGGCGACTTTGCCGTGCGCCGCCCGGGCCGGGCTTCGATCGGTGGCTCCTCGGCGCGCTCTTGGCACGCGACCGCCCCCGGGAGAGGCCCTTGCGCGCTGCACGCGCTCGCCCGATCGAGGGTACGAGCAGCAAACCGTCCGCTGTCCGCCTTTGCCGTCTGGGAGATTCATGACGACCGAACTCGGGTGGGGCGTTGCCGTGGTGGCTGCCTCCCTGTTTGCCCTGCCGCAGCCGCCCTCTGTCGCGGTGGCGGCCGCTCCGGCCAGGTGCGTGGGCGGGCAGAAGGACTCTCGCGGCCGTTCGGCCGTGGACGGCCACGAAGTGCGCTGGGAGGACGAGACCAAGTTCAACAACGCTTTCCGGCATGCGAACAAGGCGTGGAGTACGCACGGTCTGACGCAGGTCAAACTCAGACCCGACGACGCCTCCTCGATCGCCGACCTGCAGTGGCAGGACGTCAACTCGACGCGGGAGAAGTGGAAGAACGTTCTGGGCCAGTACGCCTCGGGCCCGGGAGCCGACACTCTCTACCTCAACCGCGCCTACCTCGACAGCGGCAAGAGGTACGGCGACGACATGTACCGGCGGATGGTGGCCGCCCACGAGCTGGGACACGCGCTCGGCTTCTGTCACAAGAGCCCCAGCTGGTATCCCACGTTGATGGCCAAGGATCTCGAGGACGTCCCCACCAACGCTCTGCCCGCCGACAAGGACCGCAGCAACTACCACAAGCTCTGGGGATGAACGGATGACCCGTACCCGAATCGCCGCCCTGGCCGGCGCGCTCGCCGTGGCCACGATCCTGACCGGCGCAGGCTGGCTGGGCTACCAGCAATGGGCCGCCACCCCCATCGAGACGGAGTCGCTCACCACCTACGACCCGGACGATCCGGCAGAGGTCTCCCAGACCGCCGACGATGTCTTCACCGCGACCGTACTCGGCGCCGAGGACCATCGCCGGATCGACGGTTTCGACTGGGACGTCTATCCGGTGCGCGTCGACACCACCCACAAGGGCACCGTGCGCGGCGACCTCCAGGTCGCCGTGGAAAACAGCAGCACCGAGCTCAAAGCCGGGCACTCCTACGTGTTCGCCACCTTCTCCTTCGCCGACCCGCACGGCATGCACGGCCAGGTCACCGAAACCACCCCGCAGCCCGCGACCGAACAGACCGTTCGGACCTGGCACCGGGCGACCTCCCACTAGGTCCTGGCCGGCGGGTCCTGGGGCCTTAGCCTGGCCGCCCGGGTGCCATCGCGGGAGTAGGTGCGCCCCGGCCCCGTGGGCCGGGGCGCTGTGTCGCTACTTGCGGGCGAGGGCGCCGAGGACCGCTGCTGCGGCGGCGATCCAGTCGGGGCTCACTCCGGCGCACGCGAGCACGATCACGGTGATGGTGACGGTGATGACGATGACGTGCCACTCGTTCGCGCCGTGTGTTCGCCCGCTGTCGGGGGCATGCACACTGAGGTACGGTCACGTACTTCTCCTTCCAGGGTTCTGGTGGGGTGGCCCCCGGTGCGGGCAGGTTGGGAAGCCGGTAGTCCTGCACCGGGGGCCTCGGCATGTTGCCGTGAAGTCCATTTACCCAGGGTTTCGTTGAGCGGAAGCGTGCTCTTACCCACCCTGCCGGTGCACAGGGGGCGCGTGGATCCACACTGTCCGGCGATTGGACGGTTCAGTGCGCCTGTTCATGGACGGGCTCACGTGGCGGGGGCTGGAAGCTCTATCAGCGGAAGGCGCGCACGAGGTCGCCGAGGGCTCGGATGCAGGCCGGAATATGGGTGCGGTTCTGAGCCTGCACGATGCCGTTGGCGGTCCAGGCGACGCCGATGATCAGACTGAGCAGGCAGAGACTGGCGCCCAGGATGGCGAGGGTGGCCGGGCCTGCGTTGACGAGGGCGTTCACCCTGTGTCGCGCACAGGAGCAGCGTGCCGTCCGGTCAGGCGGGCGGGCGCCGCGTACCGCCGCCGCTCCCGTTCAACGGGATCAGTGTCTCCAGATGGGCGCCTTTGACCCAGGCTCCCAGCAGGTCGCGGTGCAGGGCCACGACGTCCTGGCGCATGGCCAGGCCGAGCGCGGCCTTCGTGAACGCGTGGCACGTGGTGACGAACAGGGCGACGTCCGCGCCGTGCTCGGGGCGGGCGGTGCCGACGAATTTCTGCATGTCCGGTGAGGGCACGCTGCGTTCGGGCGCGTACTTCTTGACCTGGACGACGAGTTTGCGGCCGTCGGCTAGGTAGCCGACGACGTCGGCGCCCAGGTCGCCGCTCTTGCCGCTGACGACCACGTCGGTGCAGCCGTCCCGACGGCACAGGTCAGCGATGTACTTCTCGAAATCCTGCCAGGTCAGGGCATCGACCTCGGCCATGGACAGTTCCCGCGCCTTCGCCTCCTCCTGCTGGCGTCACTGCCGGGCTCCATCGACCGCGGACCGGTGTGCCCGCACGAGGCCCCACCCGACCCCGCCAGCCATCAGGATGGCGAGCACGGCCAGGAGCACGGGCCACACCGTCGCCCAGTTCCCCGCCATCCACACCGCAACGACCGTCGCCGCCACGAGCCCCCAGCCCTGTAACTGCCTGCGCGTCCGCTTCCGCTTCCGCAGCCGCCGGCGCCGTCGCGCTGCCACCAGCCCCCACTCCCCTGTCTCGGTGATCCGCAGTGTGAAATGCCCGTCCGGTCCCGGCACAAAGGCCCGCCCCTGCCGTGCTCAGTGGTCGAATCATGTACGTGAGGTTGATGAGCGCCGTTCTCAGAAGCGGTGCTCATCGACCTCACATACATGGCTATGGCTGTGGAGTTTGCTCAGGTTGCGCGGCGCAGAGGGATCACGACCTCTTCCCCGGTGCGCGCAGTGTGGGCAGCGACGGCACCAACCGACTCCCGCAGGGATCTGTCGGTGCTGGGGCGTGGCGCAGGTCCGGCACGGCAGGGCCCGGTACGCCGCTGCGGCGGCCGCGGCCGCCGTCTGCTCACGCAGCCGCTCCTGCCGGGCAGCGGCCGCGCTCGTTTCCCGCCCCTGCAGCTGCCGGGCGACCTGCCGATGGAGGATCTTTACCGGTTCGATTGGTGCTTGTTCCTCGGACGATGGGTTGCCGATTCGGCAGGTGGGCTGGAGTGAGTTGTCAGACGGCGGGCTTCGGCGATGACGCTGCCGGTCGCGAGTGTGATCGTCGCCCCCGGCTCAGGCGGGGTACAGGGCCGCGGTACGGGGCAGGAGTCGGGCGATGCGTTCGTGGTCGCCGAAGTCGAAGTCCCATTCCGGGTCGAGCTCGGGATAGCGGATTGTGAAGTTATCGGCTGGTGGCTCGCTTCCCGTGGCGGCCCGGTAGGCGTTCCAGACGATGGGGAGGATCGCTTCTCCCTCGAGGTCCCAGCCCTTTGCAGCCGCCTGTTTGACGGCAGGAAGGTCGGCCAGGCTGTCCGGATCGTTGATGACCTGCTCGAAGGTGGCGCGTCCCTGTGCGATGAGCCAGCCTCGGAAGTAGTCGAAGCCGTCGTCGGAACAGCCACCGTTGATCTGGTACGCGGCGGCCCACAGCGGGGCGAGGTAGGAGGCGGCCATCAGGTCCCACAGGATCTGCTCCGCTTGGAGGATCTGAGCCGGTTGGTGGTCGGCGAGGAGGGTGGTGGCGTGGGTGGCGACGGCCCCGGCATCGGCCGGGTCGGCGGCGAGGCGGCGGGCTTGGTCGATCAGCTGCCAGAAGCGGTCGTTGTCCATGGTCAGTCCCACCAGAACTCCCAGCAGTTCAGATCGATGAGGTGCTCGGCATACGCGACCACGTCGCGGTGCGCGCCTTGCCAGATGTTGTCGGGGCAGAAGGCGAAGTGCTCGGCGGCAATGGCCAGGGCCTCCTCGAGTCCGCTGGGTGGTGCGGCAACGCTGAGGTGGAGGGTGCTGAAACCGATGCCGACAACTCGCGCACCGAAGCGGTCCTCCCAGCCGCGGACGACGGAAGAGAAGGTGGCTGTGTCGTTCTCGTAGTTGGCAGGTCCGTCCCACCCGACGGCGGAGAGAGCGTCGGCTCCGCGGGGTGCCGAGACGAGGCCGAGACGTGCGTGCGGGTTCTGGGCCAGGAAGGCTCGCGCGTACTGCTCGGCCATTCCATCGGGGTTCGCGGAGATCGCGCGGCCGGGCGCGGTGCCAGGCCAGGTCCGGCCGAAGGGAGCGGTGACGGCCATGCGTTCCTCGGCGGTGAGCAGGTCGTCGTCTTCGTCCGTGGCGGTGTAGTCCTGCCACCAGCGGGCGAGAAGTTCCTCGGCATCGTGGTCGTCGGGGGAAGACATGCGCTCGGGAGACAGTTCACCGCAGCCCCAGGGCCGGAAGTCTGCGCCGCGTGGGTCCAGGGAGTCGAGCAACAACGGCCACAGCCCGGAGGCGGCATGTTCGGCGCGCAGCTGCGCCCACAGGTCGGGAGATGCGGGGCTGTCGGTCAGCCACAGGGGCTGCAGGTCACCGTCGCCTTCATCCGAGGTGATCACGCGTCCAGGCGGCAGGGATATGCCGCGGGACAGAAAGGGTTCGAGGTTCACGAGCGGATGCTACGAGGACGGTCTGCCAACAGGCACCGGCACAGCAGTCGTACCGACCGCTGCAAACCGTCCGCGATGCGATCGTTGCCCGCCCGTACCCAGTGTTGTCGGTGGTCACGGGCACACTGACCCTCACCACCGCCGCGAAGGCCAAGTCCCAGGCCAACACCGCCGCGGCCGAGAAGGCGATCCGCACTCTGGTCAAACGTGGTGATCCGATCACCTTCCAGGCCGTCCAGCGCGAGGCCGGCGTCTCTCACGCGTTCCTCTACAACCACCCTCACCTGCGAGGACGCGTCGAACGGCTGCGGGCTCAGGCCCGGCCGGTTCCCGCACCGGCACCTCCGGCCGACGAGCAGAGCGCCCTCGTCCTCGCCCTGACCGGCCAGATCACCCGCCTGAACAAGCAACACCGATAGGAAGTACAGGCACTGCGAGACGCCCTCGAACAAGCCCACGGCGAGAACCTCGACCTCCGACGCGAACTCGCCCGCCGAGGCGGACCCAGACAAACAAAGTAGCGGCAGGTCACAGTCGTGTCGGAGGATCGGCGTCACGGAAATAGTGGTGCAGTGGGTCCGCACGTCATGGACCAAACAGTCCCGCGGCGGGCTCGCGGCCGCGCATCGAAACAAGGCCCCCACAGCCTTTCCCCTGCCTCTCACGACACCGCCATTCGTACACAACGTGCTCATGCGCGAAACCGACGACTTCCAGCCCCGATGCGAAGTACTTGCGGGCCTACCCGATGCCAGCTCAGACGCTGGCGTCCTTCTCCGGGAGTCAGACGGCCTGCTCCGCGTTCAGCTGACTGTCACGCCGTTCGGGATGCCGCGCAGGTGGCGCCGTCCCCCGGCAGTCCGCCTCGCCCGCGGCGAATGGCTCCGTTGGCAGGTCAACTACCGCTTCGCAGGGACGCACGGGTGGACCTACCGCCTCGACACACTCAACCTCGCCAACGGCCCGGCACCGACCGATCACTTCCTGGGCACACCGACTCACCACGTCGATGAACGTGCCGCACTGCGCTGACGCACCTCTCTGCGATGTCACACACGTACTGACTGAGTGTTTGGTGCTGTTTCACGGCGATAGATTGCGGTTTGATGGCCCGGCCAGGTTGAGGCTGGAGGGGCCAGCGAGGGGAGGGGCTGCGATGTGGCGGTAGAGGGCTGTTTCATTCCAGCACCTCCCGTCTCACCCCAACTCGCCCCGTGTCCCTGGCCTTTGCCCCCCTGGTCGGGCCGTTCGCCGCGCGGTACATCGGACACATGACCCCGCGCGACGGGTATCCCAGCGACCTGTCCGACGAACGCTGGCTGTTGATCGAACCGGTCCTCACCGCCTGGCGGACTCGGCGCCGCCGCGACGCCCTGGACATCGGCCGCCCGCCCGAACACGACCTGCGGCAGATC
Source organism: Streptomyces sp. HmicA12 (assembly GCF_000373565.1). Taxonomy (GTDB): domain Bacteria; phylum Actinomycetota; class Actinomycetes; order Streptomycetales; family Streptomycetaceae; genus Streptomyces. The sequence goes on from NZ_KB891812.1 coordinate 10,707, forward strand.
ATGAACGCCATCCTGTACGTGGACCGCACCGGCATCCCCTGGCGCTACCTGCCCCACGACTTCGCCCCCTGGGCCACGGTGTACGGCTACTTCGCCAAGTGGCAGACCGACGGCGTGTTCGAGCAGCTCACCGGCCTGCTGCGCCGCCTGCTCCGCGAGGCCGAGGGCCGCCACGCGGAGCCGTCGGCCTGCGTGCTGGACTCCCAGACCATCAAGACCTCCGCCAACGTGCACCTGGCGGACCAGGGCACCGACGCCGGCAAACGCATCATCGGCCGCAAGCGGCACCTGGGCTGCGACACCCTCGGCCTGCTGCTGACCGTGCTGGTCACCGCCGCCAGCGTGTCCGACACCGCGGCCGGCGTGACGCTGCTGTCCCGCATCGCCGCCGCCCACCCCCACATCCGCAAGGCCTGGGTGGACGCCGGTTACCGCACCACCGCCATCAACCACGGCGCCCGCCTGGGCATCGACGTCCACCCCGTCCAACGGCCGCCAGGAACCAAGGGATTCACGATCATCCCGCGACGCTGGACCATCGAACGCAGCATCGGCTGGCTCATGCACCACCGCAGACTCACCCGTGACTACGAGACCCATCCACACCGCTCCGAAGCCATGATCCACCTCGCGATGATCGACCTCATGGCCCGCAGACTCACCGGCGAGGCCACCCCCAACTGGCGCGGAACCTAACCAGGGACCAAACACCAACCAACGGACCAAACACTCAGCGAGAACACCACGCTGACCATCAGCCGCCTTACCCCAGAGCGCGCAGGTTCGCCGCACCGGGCAGCGAGGGGAAGGCGGTCGGCACGTCACCCCGAAGACCACGAGTGTTCCCCACAGGCCCTATTGACGCGCGTAGCACTGGTCGGACACTGTCGGTGTCCCACTCTTTCCTCCCATCAGGAGGCACCGTGCTCAGACGTCATGTACGCGCCTTGCTCACGCTTGTCATGCTCGCATCACTAACAACGCTCGGCTCGGCGGTGACCACGGGTACCGCCCACGCCGACACCTGCTACACCTGGAACCGGACCCTCAGCCAGGGCGCCAGCGGCGAGGACGTACGGCAATTGCAGATCCGGGTCGCCGGATACCCGGGATACGGCGGGGTGCTCGCCATCGACGGGGAGTTCGGTCCGGGCACCAAGGCCGCAGTCACCCGGTTCCAGCAGGCGTACGGGCTGTCCGCCGACGGCATCGCTGGCTCTCAGACCTTCAGCAAGATCTACGCCCTGCAGGACGGCGACTGCACACCGATCCACTTCACGTACGGCGAGATGAACCGCTGCAACTCCGACTGGTCCGGCGGCGCCGTGTCCGCCGCGGCCGCGAAGGCCAACGCCCTGCAGCAGATGTGGAAGCTGGAGGCCCTGCGCCACGCCCTCGGCGACCGCGCCCTGACCACCAGCAGCGGCTTCCGCTCCTACTCCTGCAACAGCGCGGTCGGCGGCGCCTCGGGCAGCAACCATCTCTCCGGCCGCGGCATCGACCTCGTGGGCTCCCCGTCGTTCTGCGAGATCGTCAAACAGGCCCGCAACCACGGCTTCAACGAGATCCTCGGCCCGGGCTACCCCGGCCACAGCGACCACGCGCACCTCGGCAGCCAGAGCTCGCGCTACTGGTCCGCCTCCTCCTGCGGCATCTGACTCCGCACCAGTACCGCCCTCGCCGCCGGCTGCCGCGCGCTCACCGAGTGTTCGGCCGTGGGTTGGAGTGCGGCCCCGGGTCAGGTTCCGCTCCAGTGCGGTGGTGCATGACCCGACCGATGCTGCCTCAATGGACCACCGCCGCGGAATGATCGTGAACCCGCGGGCGCCGGGCGAGCCCCGTGGTTGATGGCGGTGGTATGACAGCCGGCGTCCCCCCAGGCCCTGCGGACGTGCGGGTGGGCGGCGGCGATCCGGGACAGCAGGGTGACACTGGCGGCGGTGACCAGCCGGGCGGCATGTCCTCTTGGGCACGCCGCCCGGTTCCGGTCGGTCAGTCGGCCGCCCATGGCTGTACATCCAGGACCGCCTTGCCTGCGGTGCGCCGGTCCAGCAGTGGTTGGGCGGCCTCGGCAACACGTTCCCAGGAACCGCGCCGATCGGCCTCTGGCGAAGTCTCCCCGCTGTCACAAACTCCAGCAGGGTTGCCAGGTCCGGGCCGACCTGATGGACGTCGCCGAACGTGTTCATCGTCTTGGACGGCCTGCGGGACAGCGAAGCGTTCCACTGCAGTGCCGTCGTCCCGCTGCGCGAACAGGTTCATTCCATCGATCGCCACCGCACAGCAGAAGGAGCCTTTTCCGTGCTTGGCACGAGATGCCCAGAACCTGTGGACAACTGCCATGAATGTTGACCTCTTCCAGGCACAGGGCCCAGTTCGGCCAGTCACGCAGCTCTCACGACAAACCCCCGCTCGGGAGCCCGTACAGCGTCACCACGATCGTCAGATGGCCCGTATGGAGTAACTCCCCGGTCCGCGGGCTCGTTGACCACCGCATGAACACCGCCGAAAAAGTGACCACCTCGGACGACGGCCTGGACGAGGCCCCCTCGCCCAAGGCCGAGAACCGGATCCTTGCGAGCCATATGGCATTGGGGATCGCAGTCCGTCGCGCGGAGCAGTGCCTCAACTCCGCCGAGGACGTGGCCGCATCAGCGAACCCCGATCGCCCCGATCTGCAGCAAGCGCGGATGCTCGGCTCCTATCAGCAGGCGCTGCAGGAGCTCATGTCCGAAGTGAAGCCCTTCGCGGCACCCACCGAAACGGTGGAAGCGTTCTTGGCGCTCACGCAGAAACAGCGCCCATCGTCGTGAGTTCAGATGAGGTGAGGTGACGCGCCCAATGCAAGGAACACGCGTCACCCCACCTCGAGCAGCACCGTAGTGGCAACGTCAGCCGGACTCCGGCGGGTCAGTTGGAGTCTGCTCCGCACAGTCGAGTGGTCCTCGATCAGGCCGTAGGCACCGTTGCCGCCCGGTATCGGGCTGAACGCCCTGCACGCACACTTGCGGTCGGCAACGGGCGTCCCGCGGACCAGACCCACTCCACCGAACTCCACCCGGGCCTCCCGCCCGGACCACGAGTGCCCTGACGGCGATCCTGACTTGACACGGCCTGTCAGGCAGGCGCTGGGCACAACCGACCGGCGGCCCAAGCCTTCCCCTCGAAGCTCGGGCCGTCCCGCGCCTGCCCACGATGAAGCGCACACATCGTCAGCGCCGGACGCCTGGCCTGCTCAGGAGCGTGACCGGACACCGGCCAGCGGATGGCGCAGCAGAGGCTGCGTACTGATGCAGCCTGAATACTTCCGCAGCAGCGCGCCCGGCCCGAAAGCCGCCTGCGGCCCAGATCCCTTCGCAGACGCCCCGCGGAGCCGCGCCGGCGGACCCCGACCACGTAGTGCTGCGGGCCCTGCACCCGCGCGCGTTCCGCGGCCGTGCCGGATCAGGGCCCGGGACGAAGACCCTTGCCTGCGGGGTGCCGCCGCATCGCCGCCAGCCGCTGCTCGTCGCGGTCGACGACGACCACGCGCCGGACGGTGCGAACCAGTCCGCGTATGCCCATGACGGTCAGACTCCCTCACGCCAGCACCCCGGGCTGCGCTCCCGAGGCTCCTTCGCTCACGCCCATACCCCGGCGCGGAGCGCGGTGAAACGCTCTGCAGTGGCACGCGAGTTCAGGCGAACCGGCGCACCGGAGGTGCGGTGGCCTGTACGCGGTGTGGTCAGACGTTCCGGCCCGTGGCCCGGAGGCGCTGTCCAGTCGTCCCAGTTTCCGTTGTGAGAACTTGCCCGCTCGGGCCGCACGCACCGCCCGCAAGAGCCCTTGGCGTAAAAGCGTGGCCGATGGTCGTTGCTGCGGTCCTTGCCCCACGTCGCCTGTGCGCGCACGAGCGTCCGATCATGCGCGCAGATACTGGCGCGGAGCGACGGTGACATCGGCGTATCGCTCCACCAGGTACATGGCGGACCCGGACGTGTGGCGCAGGGCAGCGGTCACCGCGTCGAGACCGTCGTGACGGGAGGTGAGCGACTTCTCGGTGAGAACGAACACTGTGTAGCCGTCCAGTCCAGTGAGGATCTCGGCGTGGGCGGAGTCGGTGACCGCGACGATGACCAGATCAGGAGCGAAGTCGACGACTGCCTCTTTGAGGGAGCTGTAGCAAGGGAGATCGTCGCGGGTGCGGCGCCGGGAGTGGCAGGCGATCTAGACGTCGGAGCCCGGAACATGGTCGAGGGTGCGCAGGGCGCTGAGGAAGCGTGATCCGGGGTAGCCCATGCCCGCGATCAGGACTTTCAAGGTACTCATACGAGGTGTTCCTTCCTCAAGTCGTGCAGAGGGCGGAACAGCAGTTGTTCGCCGGTGGGCCGGTCACCCGCCCGCTGGCAGAAACTCGTTGCTGCCGCGGTGGTCTGCAATACGGCCTCGCCCAACGCCGCGTAGGGCCATGGGCTTTGCCCCCCCCCTGCGCCCGCACGCACACCTACATCGCATCTCCGTGATCCGAGAAGGTCTTCCGGATCCCAGTTCTTGACTTAAAGGTCAAGAACGATGCTAGTGTTCTGATCATGGGAAGGCCCAAGCAGTTCGATCCAGATGTCGCCGTCGAGCACGCCATGGACGTGTTCTGGCGGAAGGGGTATGCCGCCACCACGCCGCAGGACCTCGTCGACGCGATCGGCATCGGCAAGGGCAGCCTGTACAACACCTTCGGCAGCAAGCACGCCTTGTTCGAGCGGGCACTTCGCCGCTACCGCGACAGTCAGGCCGTTGCTCTCATCGAGATGCTCGAGGAGCCGGGCCCGGTCAAGGAGCGCCTGCGCAAGGCACTGAAGTCCCTTGCCGAGATGGACCTCGCCGACCCGGACCGCCGGGGTTGCATGGCCGTGAACACGGCAGCAGAGCTCGCCGGAACGGACCGGGTGGCAACCGAACTCGTCCAGCGCATGTTCGCCCGGACCGAGGGCGCCTTCCGCGTGCTGATCGAAGAGGGGCAGCGCTCCGGGGAGATCGCGCCGGAATGTGATCCTGCCGCCTGGGGGAGCCTGTTGCTGAACACGGTCGTGGGTCTGCGACTCATGGCACGCGTCACCGAAAGCCCTGATCGGCTGATCCGGGTGATCGACGCGACGGTCGATTCCTTGTGACCTGAACCAACCCCAACTGCAGCACGCGCTCCACGCGGAGCGAATTCCGTCCACTTTTTGTACCTGAAGTTCAAGAACTGGAGTGCCGTGCACCTCAACCTCACCGCCAAGACAGCCGTCGTCACCGGCGCAAGCCGGGGCATCGGGCTCGCCACCGTCCGAACGCTCACGGCCGAAGGCGTCCGCGTCGTCGGCGCCGCCCGCGCCATCACGCCCGAATTGAAGGAAACCGGCGCACACACGGTCTCGGCCGACCTGAGCACCGCCGACGGCGTCGCCACCCTCATGGACAGTGCCCTGACCGAACTGGGCGGCATCGATCTGCTGGTGAACAACGTCGGAGCCGGAGACGACGTGGAGCCTGTCGGCTTCCTCGACACCGACGACTCCCGGTGGACCCGCGTTCTCGACCTCAACCTTTTCAGCGCCGTCCGCGCCACCCGCGCGGCGCTGCCCAGCCTGATCGAGCGCCGTGGATCGATCGTCAACGTCTCGTCCATCAACTCCCGGATGCCCGCAGCCGGCCCGGTCGCCTACAGCGCGGCCAAGGCCGCCCTCGCCGCGCTCGGCAAATCCCTGGCCGAGGAATTCGGACCTCACGGGGTGCGCGTGAACACCGTCTCCCCTGGAGCGGTCCGCACCGCCATATGGGAGGACCCCGACGGATTCGGCGGCAAGGTGGCGGCCGGAGCCGGAGCGGAACACGCCGCATTCCTCCGGCAGATCCCGGAAGCCTTCAACATCACCACCAGACGGATCACCGAACCCGAAGAGGTGGCTGCGCTGATCGTGTTCCTCCTCTCCGACGTCGCCGGCAACATCACCGGCGCCGACCACGTCATCGACGGGGGCACCGTCAAGACACTCTGAACCCGTGTACGCAATGCGCTCGGCCGCCGGAGTGGCAAACGCCAACCATTCACCCGTATGGCTGTGCTCAACATGCCCGGATCAACCACGTCCCGCGGTCCGGAACGAGGCGGCAAACGCCCTCCGAACAGGCGTTATGGCTACGCCGAGTGATGCTCCTTGTTGCGGCCTCCCCTTGTTCGCCGCGCGATGGAGACGAGGCACATGGACCCAGCGGCGGCCACCAGCCGCCTCCATGTCCCGAAGGGAGTGATCACGCATGACGCAGAGCGAGATCAACAACCCCGATTCCCTCGCCGGGCTCACCGCCTACGACCGCACCGGGGAAAAGATCGGCAGCGTCGAGCGGGTCTACCTCGATGACAGGACCGGCAGGGCTGACTGGGTGACGGTCAAGACTGGCCTCTTCGGCATGAAGGAAACCTTCGTGCCTCTGAGGGGCGCCACGCACGACGACGAGCGGCTCAACGTGGGCTACACGAAGGAAGCGGTCAAGGACGCGCCGCGGGTCGACGCGGACGGGCACCTCGAGGAGTCCGAGAAGCACGAGCTGTACGCGCACTACGGCCTGTCGCGCGCCTCGGCGGGCACCGCCGACACCCGACCGCAGCGGCCGCCCCAGGCCGACGCAGGCCGCGTGGGCGCGGCGGGCGCCATGGGTGCCGCCGCCGCGACGCAGCCGGAGACCGGGCGGCACGCGGGTGCCGCCGCACGGGAGCCGGCCCTGCGGTCCGGGCCGGGCGTCGGCGGCGACAGCAAGGCCGACGAGCTCATCCGCTCCGAGGAACGTCTGCGCGTCGGCGTTGAGGAACAGGAAGTCGGCCGTGCCCACCTGCGCAAGGTGGTGGAGACGGAGAACGTCACCACGTCGGTGCCCGTCTCCCACGAAGAGGTCCGTGTCGTACGCGAACCGATTCGGGAGGGCGACGTCCAAAAGGCTTCGATCAGCGAGGCGGAGACCGAGGTGACGCTGCACGCGGAGCGCCCGGTCGTCCGCAAGGAAACCGTTCCCGTCGAGCGTGTTCGCCTGGAGACCCAGAAGGTCACGGAAACGAAGGAAGTCTCCGGCACCGTCCGCAAGGAAAAGATCGAGTTCGACGGCCCGAAGGACGACGGCATGCCCGGCGAGGGCAAGTTCGGCCGCAACGGGCCGCGCCACTGAGCGAAGTAGCTACGTGCGGGCCCGGCCGAACACGCTGGGCCCGCGCTGTCGTCCGGACACGACGCCTGGCGTGCCGGAGCGAGCCTGCCCCGCTCGGGACGCACAAACTCCGCCCCACAGGTCGAGGGCACTCATGTAGCGGTCGAGCCGCTCGCTGCGCGGGTTGTGCGCCATGGCGGCCGCGTCACGTCTTGGGGACTACCCACTCCACTGGGTCGCGGCCTTCGGGCGCGTAAATGATCGTGTCGGGGCGCTTACCGTGTTCCAGCGAGAAGGTGATCTTTCCTCGCAGACAGGTGCCGGCCGTGACGCGGCCACCGTCGCCGGTGGGGTATTCGGGCTTGGGCACGCCGCCACCGGACAGCAGCGGGGCGTTGAGACGAGTGTCATCGGGGAAGCCGAGGGCCCACGGATCCTGCGCCACGAGGACCGTGGTGCTCCTGGCGTCCGCGCAGACCTTTACTTCGAGTACCGCCCATGTGGGATTCTCGAAGTCGGCGGCTTCATCGGGCAGTTCGACGTTGACGGGCTGCGTGTAGACGAGCGCGGTGGTGGTGCCGCTGATGTGACTGCCGTCGTAGTCGGTATCACTCCAGTGCGCGCCCGTGCCGAGGTCAAGAGGCCTGCTGGGGCTGTCCTGCGCGGCAGTTGAGGCCGTGGACTTCTCGCTCACCCGGACCTCGGGGGCAGTCTTCGCCGTGTCGCTGCTGCAGGCCGTGACAGCGCCGAGGAATAGGCCGGTTGTGGCCAGGACGATAACGCTTCGGGTGCGCATGTTCCCCCTGAGATGTGGATCTGAGGAATCAGCATCTGTGAAGCCTGGGGGAATGTGCGCTCATGTGGCCGACCTGTGACAGTCCCAGCCGCTTCCGCACCCCGCCTGACCGTGACAGTGACGTGAGGCGCCCCACCGAGGGCGGGAGTTTGCGTCGGCGGGGCACCTGTGCGGTCCGGAAGGACAGGCCGAAGTCGGTGGGGTGGCCCATGGCTTCTCCTGCGTCGACGTCCCTGTAGCCGCTGGCGCAGGCGCTCGCGAGCTGATCCACGCCGAAGCCGACCGCCGGGACATCACGTCACCGCGCATGTCCTGCTCGACATCAACGAGTACATCTGGACCGCAGCGCACGCCTTCCACCTGCCCGGCGCCGCCGTCGCCGAAGCGTGGGTCACCGCCCGCCCCACCACCATCTTGCACAGCCTGGCCGCCCGCGCCGCCACCGCGATCACCCCGCTCCGACCTCGCCGGAGACACGTACCAGCGACCGGCGCCGCGCGCCGCTTGCTGTGCGGCGGCACCGAGTTGACCCAGCTCGTGATCGCGTTCGAGGATTCCTCACACACACCACAGTTCCGGCACTCGCCGCCGCGGCCCGTCTCCCGGAGGCGACGGTTCCGCGGCGCGCGGCGCCCCGGGTGGCTCAGCCCTGCTGCTCCAGCGCGTCGGCTAAGGCGCGGAGGGCATCGGCCAATTCCTTCTTGGTGGGCAGTTCATCCACCTTCTTCTCCAGCCTGTCGATGCGCTTCGCCAGTTCGTCGAGGTCCGCGGGGGCCGTGGGATGCGTGGTGGGCACGTCCGTGGGGGCCGGGGGGTCGGACGGCTCCGAGGTCGGGTCGGTACCGCCTGAGCCTCCCGCATCCGTGCCGCCCGAGACGCCACCGGCCACGCCGCTGTCACCGCCGCCGGAGTCAGCGCCGACGGTTCCGCCCGACACACCATCGGAGCCGCCGTCACCGCCGCCGGTGTCGACGCCGACGTTTCCTCCTCCGTCGGACGGATCCACGGACGCAGTGGTACGGCCGGAGGCCGCTCCCCCTTGGTCCGTCACGGCGATCGCCCCGCCCACACCCAGCACCATCGCGGCCGCCGCGCCGACCAGTGCCACTGTCATCCGGCGCGCCTGAAACTTCCTCATGATTGTCATGTGACGGACACTAATGATCGATCTGCGCGGAGGGCTCCCTTCCGAGGATTCAGCACCACGCTCGGTTTCTCGCGTACTCGGAGGAGTTCGGCCGGCCTACGCCGACGCCTCATAACGGCCACTGATTTCGGCGGTTCGCGAGATCGAACCGGTCATCCCTTCAAAGGAACCGCACCCCAGTCAGTACGCATGACCAGCGAGGTCAGATCAGCAGGCTGAGGCAGAGGCATCCTGTGCTCCTCTCACCCGACGCTGACATCGACCGTCGCCAGACCCGGCACCGTCGCGCCGGCGGAACCCCTCGATCAACCCGGCGACGCCAAGCACCCCTGCCGAGGCAAAACGCTCATCAGCCCTACTGCGCGGACGGATCACCGGAGCGAAGTGGCCCGCAGTTCCCGGTCCGCGGCAGTGCTACCGTGCGGCGCAACATCAACTGACCATCTCCCAAGGGGTGTTGTGCCGAGCGATCCCGGGACGAACGAGGTCATGGATGCGGAGGCCGAGGAAGAGCATCCGGAGCTGGGGAGCCGTCGCGGCGCCTACCGCCCGCAGCACAGAGGGCCCGCCGCGTACGTCCGGCTCATGCTGGCCCTGATCCCGTTCGCCGGGCTGGCCTACCTCCTGACGCTCCTCCTCGGTGCGCTCTTGGGCCGGGGCGGCGCCACCCCGGCCCAAGTGGTCGGCGGCCTTGCGCTGTTGGTGCCGTTCGCCGTCCGGGCGCAGTGGTACCGGCGCCACGCGCGCGTGGAGTTCCGTCTGTACGAGCGCGGCCTCGCCGCGATCGCGGCGGACGGCAGCGAGACGGTCTATCGCTGGGCATCGGCCACCGTGTTCACGAACGGAGCGCACCACTACAAGTTGTGCAACCCCGAGGGGAAGCTCATCACGCTCGGAGCTGCGGACCGTCGCCCCATGCTCGGCGGGGAGAGGATACGGGGCGTACGCACCCGTACGGTGATCAGAGGCGCTCAGCTCCCGCGGGAGGAGGAGTGGGGCCCGGCGATCGTGCAGGGGGTGAGGAGCGCCCAGCCACCGTCAGCAGTCGTCGAGAGGGTTCTCGGCGGCGCCGAAGTCGCCTTCGGACACTTCGTGTTGAGCCAGGCAGGGCTGGCCGTGCGGCGCAGGCACGGTCGGGACGACTTCACTGCCTGGGAGGACATCGACTCGTTCGACGCCACGGACGACGGCGGCCTCCTGATCTCCTCTCGCGGCAGCGACTTCCCGACGCTGTTCATGGGACGGCAGTACCAGGTGCCCGATCTGGACGTCTTCCTCGGCGCCGTCGGCTCTCTGCGCGCCAGCGGACCACGGCCCGTCACCGTCCCGGCGGCGGGCGTCCGCGCCGACCAGGACGCGGACAGCGAGGTGTCCGAGCAGCTTGCCTGGTAAGTCACCTGCGGCGTGGGCCTGTGGGCGGCCTGGCGCCTCGGCAGCGGGTCGGATATCGACGGCGTTGGATCCGTGCTCCTCGCCGCTCTCAGGGCTGTGCCGGGTGCGGCCGTCGGAGCGGTCTTCGGCCTCGGGCTCTCCGCAGCGGCCATGGCCGTGCCGCAAGCCGGGGGTACGTTCCTCCTCGAACCGCTGATCCGCTGGCTCCGCCACGGCCGGTATCTCGCCGCGGCCGTCCTCGCGTTCTGCGTGCTCGCTCCGCCGGTGGCCCTGCTGTTCGTGCTGTTCCGCGCCTTCCCCTCCCGTCTGGTCCCGCTGGTGGTGCTGCTCTTCTTCGGCGGCTGGACCCTGCTGCTCGCAGTGCGGCGGTGCCTCCCCGCCGAGCGCGCGGTGGTGCGGCACCTTCCCGATCTTCCCGGGGTGTTCCTGGTCGCCCTCGCCGTCGAGCAACTCGTTTCCGGCGACGTGCTGACCACCGCGCCGGCGGCCGGGCTCTTCTTCCCGCTCGCCGTCTGGCTCTCCTGGCGCGGCTGGCGCGGGCTGAAGGACTCGCCGCGGTCGGCGGTGCAGGCCGCGGCCGACATCGTCGTGTCCGTGGAACTCGGCCTCGTGCTCGCCGTGTTCCTGGTGTGGCTGGCCAACATGCTGTCGTTCACCCCACCCCAAGTCACCGTCGTACGCGCCTTGGTGGAGCGGATCCAGGGTCTGACGGAGGTGGACTGGCTGTACTGGCTGGCGGCGTACACGCTGCTGGCGGTGGGCAGTTATGTCGTCCTTCGCTCGCCGGAGCGCATCGCGCGGATCCGAAGCCGGCTGCGTCCGGCCCGGTTCGCCGGGGCGCGGCTGCCGCTGGGCCTCACCGCCAACTTCGGTCGACGGTCCCTGTCCGGGATCAACGTCGGCATCATGGTCGCCCTGCTGTTCCTCGTCGTCCTTGCTCCGGTGTCCGAGGGGGTGTGGAAGCATCCCGTGGCCGAGAGGTACGCGCTGGAGGTGCAGCGCCGGCAGTACGCCGAAGGCTCAGCTGCCGCGTACGAGGAGATCCATCGGCACGTCATGGCACATCCACGGGACGCCGCCCGTCTCAGGGACGTGGTCCTGGCCGTACAGCGGGCCGCTCCGTCGCGGCGCGGGGAGCCCGTGAACGGGACGGCGTTGGACATCGCGCGGCAGGTCGGCCGTTTCCAGGGCGCCACGATCACGCCCGACGCCCCCGTCCCGGCACCGTCCGCGCAGCAGCCAGAGCCGGAACCGGAACCGGAAGCCGCCGACGGACTCGACGGCCGGCTCGACCAGCTCGACGAGGCCCAGCGCAGTGCCGCGGAACGGGAGCAGCGGACCGACCGGTTCGCCGAGCTCGCCTCCCTCGCGATCACCCGCACGTTCGACGCTATGGACCTGGGCGAGAACCAGGTCGTCGCGCTGGTCAAGGAGTATCTCGGCGGGATGGTGGAGGACGGACCGGTCAAGAAGGTGTTCCTGCGGTGGGGCGAGCGAGTCGGCCAGGAGCCGCCCGACGGCGACCGGCTGGTGCGCATCGACGTCCGTCGCCTGACCGCCGTCGCCTACGAGCGCACCCGGGCGGCTGTCGCCCGCGCCGATGCCGGTCTGCTCGCCTTCTACGGCCGCTTCGGTTTCGGCGCCCCCGCCGCGGACACGTCGCTCACGCCGGCGGTCGACCTGGCGAACCAGCACCGGTATCTGCGGCAGGGCACCGGGTCCTGCTCGGGTTGTGTCCCCTCCACGACCGACGGCTCCCGTACGGGTGGCGGAGGTGGCGGCGGGCGCCGCTGAGCGACGCTCGCCGTCCCGGTACGGTCACCGCGGCCGTGCCCGGTGCGCGGCCGCCTCCCCGGCGGCGCCGCCGAGCAGCAGCACGGCGACCGTGCCGAGCGGGAACGCCTCGAACGGGCAGCCAGGTTGGACCGGCTCCGGCCGGGCTACCCGTCGGATCACACTAGGACACCCAAGTTAGGACACCCGGATTCTTGTCACCACCCGCTCAGGCCTTGCTCACCCTGCCCTCGTCCACACCGGCGTCCGTATACAGGCAGCACTCCGCATCCCGGAGCAGCAGGTGTGGTTGGGACCCGGCGAATTACCCGGGAGCTGCGCAACCATCGCCCGGTCAGCGCGCTGGAAGGACGCCGACCGGGCGACGGTTACGGTGCGCCGTCCTGCGTGCGCTGTTCGGCCCTCACCTCGATATCGAGGGCACGGTCGGTTTCGTCGCCACCTCGGCCGTGGCCCCTCACGCAAGACGCGAAGCGAACCGTGTGAACTAACCGATCTCACTGCCGGGTTGATGGAGCACCTCGAGAGTGGGGCGACACGCGACGCACTCGGCGAAGAGCAGGAACAAGAACTTGAAGCGGCCATGACCTCGACACCTGCCTCCGACGAGCCCGCCCGGTGCCGCACCGCGAGAGCATCTGACTGTCGCGCAGGTCCACCTGGCCGCGCTCCAATCCCCCGCCATCCTCTTCCGAGCCCGGCGATAGCCCCTGACAGCGATCGCCGACCCAGCGCGCGTCCGCCGGCCAAACCCCCGCCCCGCCGATGCGCTCCACGATCCTGAACGCCCGCGACCGAACGCCCCACGCCCGAGACACGACCCCCGACACGCAAAACGTCTACAGCTGTATACTTCTCTTTCGAGAGTCATTCTCCCCGCCCTCACGGCACAGGGAGCTCAAGAGAGGCACACAGGATGGACCTGAATCTGACCGGAAAGCGCGCGCTCGTCACCGGGTCGAGCGTCGGACTCGGGGAGGCCACCGCGAAGCTGCTGGCGGCCGAAGGGGCCGCGATCGTGGTCCACGGCCGGGACAAGGAACGTACGGAGAAGGTCGCACGGGAGATTCGCGAGGCCGGCGGGACCGCGAGCACGGTGCTGGGTGACCTGGCGGACGACGCGGCGGCCGCCGAGGTCGCACGGGCAGCCACCGAGGACGGCCCCGTCGACATCCTCGTCAACAACGCCGGCTTCTACCGGCATCTGTCGTGGGCGGAAGCGTCCCCCCGACGAGTGGCGTGACACCTACAACGTCAACGTGGTCTCGGGTGTTCGGATGATCCAGCACCTGGTCCCGGCGATGCGTGAGCGCAGCTGGGGCCGGGTCGTCACGATCGGCGGCGGTCTGGCCTCCCAGCCGATGAACACCCACCCCCAGTACAACGCGACCCTGGCGGCCCGGCACAACCTCGCCGTGTCCCTGGCCCGTGACCTGAAGGGCACCGGCGTCACCTCCAACGTGGTGTCGCCCGGAGCCATCCTCGTCGAGGCCACCAAGGAACTCGTCACCGAGATCGGCCCCGCACGCGGATGGGGTGCCACGTGGGAGGAGATCCGGCCCAACGCCGTCGACGCGCTCATCCCCAACGACCAGGAGCGCTTCGGCGAGCCGGACGAGATCGCGGCAGCGGTGGCGTATCTGTGCAGCGACTACGCCCAGTACGTCAGCGGCGCCACCCTCCGCGTCGACGGCGGTCTCATCCGCTCCGCCTTCTGAACGCGACACGCGGCGCGCGGCACGTCCCGCGCCGCGGGCCGCCGCCCGCACCCGGGCTACGAAGCCCCGGTATCGGCCTCCCCGATGAGCGGTTCGAGCATGCCCGCCAGAATATCCGCGAGGCCCTCGTTGTCGGCCTCGGCCAGGGCGGACGTACCCACGACGGTGCGCAGCAACCAGGTCCCCGCGACCAGCGCGAGCCCGAGCTGGGCGCGCACCTCCGCCTCGGGACCCTCCAACAGCCCCGCCAGACGGGCACCCACGTGCGCCTCGATCCCGCGGCGAAGAGCGTCCGTCGCCTCGGGGTCCTGCGCGGAACGAAGCAACAGCAGGAACGGATTGAGCTCCTCGGCACCACGCGCGGTGCGCTCGGCGAGCGTGTGCGCCACCGCATGCGCCAGACCGTGGCGGTCGTCACCGATCACTGCGGGCGGCCCGAAAGCCCGGTCCACCGCCTGGGCGAACAGGAGCTCCTTCGACCCGAAGTAGCGGTTGATCATCATCGCCGTCACGCCTGCCCGCTCCGCGATCTGCCGGAGCCCGGCCCTCGCATAACCGTGCTCCGTGAACTCCACCACGGCCGCGGCGAGGATCGCCTCGCGCGTCGCGGCTCCGTCACGCTTACGGGCAGGCTGCGCAGCATTCATGCACAGGAGCATATGTGGGGCCGGCAGCCGTCCGAGCGTGCGACCGCGGCTCATCGCGAGGGCGAGCCGCGGCGCTGTCTCACCTTGCGTTCTGGAGAACGGAGTTGAAGAAGTCGGTGAGCTTGTCGACGGCGGGGTCGACGGCCTCCTTCTTGTCGTAGAGGTCGACGTGACTGGCGCCCTCGATCCAGTGGAGTTCCTTCGGGCCGGTGGCCCGCTGGTGGACGTCGACGGCCATCCAGGAGGTGACGGCTCGGGTTCCGACGATCTGCAGCAGGGGGCGGGGGCCGATCAGCGGGACGGCGTGGAAGGCGTCGAAGAAAGCGAGCTTGTCGACGCTCTCCCAGGCGAGGAACTTCGCCGAACGGTCGTGCTCGCCGCGCGCGGTGCAGTAGTACTCGAAGCCCTCGATGCCGTGCTCGCCGCCGAGCGCACCGGCCTGTTCGGCGGTCTCGGGGAACATGGGCATCACACCGGGGTCCTCGCCACGGGCCGCTGCCGTGCGGGCCTGAGCGGCAGCGTCGAGCAGGCTCTGGAAGACGGCCGGGTCCTGGGTACCGTCGGCGCCCAGCCGGAACTGACGGGCGACGTCGACACCGCTGACCGTGGCCACGGCCCGGACCCGGTGGTCGCCGCCGGCGGCGGACAGCGAGTAGCCGCCCGACGCGCAGACGCCCAGCAGGCCGATGCGGGCGGCGTCGACGTCGTCGCGGGTGGTCAGGTAGGAGACGGCGGCCTTGAAGTCCTCCACTCGCTGCGCGGGGTCCTCCAGACCGCGCGGCAGCCCGCCGGACTCCCCCTGGTACGCGGCGTCGAAGGCGAGGGTCACGAAGCCTCGCTCCGCCATCCGCCGGGCATACGTGCCGGACGTCTGCTCCTTCACGCTGGTGCCCGGGTGACCGACGACCAGTGCCGGGTGCGGTCCCGCCGCCGGGGTGTCGGGGGTGTACAGGTGCGCGGCGATCCGGATGCCGGCGCTCTCGAAGGTGACGTTGCTCTTGGCCATGGAAGGCTCCTCGATGGTGGGGTGACGACGGGGCCACTGACTGCCCCGTATCGGCGACATTTCAACGATCACCCCAGATCAGCGGGGCGAAAAGAGACAGGTTTCTGCCTGGGCAAGGTCCTTCCCCCCTTGGGCGTTCCGGGCGGGAAGCGCCTGCCGCGCGAACAAGCTGCATGCGAACTGCCTGTTTCCGCAGACCCGCATCGGGTGGGATGGGGAGGGGACATGAGGAGTCGATGTCCCGGAACAGGGGGCACCCATGAACACGCAGATCGAGGTCTCCGGCTTCTCCGCCCCGGAGAGGGACATCCACGCCCGCCGGCCGGTCGCCGACGGCAGGCTTGTCGGACGCGACTCCGAACTGCGAGACCTGCGTGGGTTCGTGCGGGAGGCAGTGACGCACGGTGCGACACGCGTCGTTGCGGGGGGCCGCCGGTTCGGGGAAGTCCGAACTGCTGGAAGCCGGCGTCGAGCAGGCGGCGGCCGCGGGCATGCTCCTGGGGGCGGGTCTCCTGGAAGTAGCCGGAGCCGATCTCGCTGCCCGGGATCTGGGCGGCGATGGCGAGCACCGGCACACGGCTGCGCTGAGCGTCGAAGAGCCCGTTGATGAGGTGCAGGTTGCCCGGGCCGCAGCTGCCGACGCAGACGTTGAACTCTCCGGTCAGCCCGGCCTCGGCCGCCGCCGCGAGGGCTGCGCTCTCCTCGTGTCGTACGTGGACCCAGTCGACATCGTCGTCCCGGCGGATGGCGTCCGTCAGGCCGTTGAGCGAATCACCGGGGAGGCCGTACAGACGGCGTACCCCGGAGGCTTTGAGCGAGGCGATGACGTGTTCGGCGAAGGTGGGCATACGTGTGGGCATACGTGTGGCCTTTCGTCGGTCGTGAGCGCGGCCGGTGCGGAGCGAGAAGGACTCACGCGGCCGGTGCGCGGGGAGAACGCACCACACGGACGGAGGCCGTCGGCACAGGGGCTCGCCTTGATCGACGAGCACCTGACCGGTCTTGTCGGCCGACCTCGCGCACACATCCGTCGAATGACTGCGGGCGCGGTACCGGGGTGTCCGCAGTGTCGGCGTCACCCAACTCCGGCCCGACGCGGCTGACTTACGTCATCACGCAGTGCGGCGAGAACGCCGCTGCGCCGACGGGACACGGGTGGGGTGTCGCCAGTCGGTGGTCATACGGATTCGCTGACCGCACGCCACTCGGAGTCCTGGGCGGCGAGCCGTTCGGCCATGTTCTCGGCGGCGGCGACGGCGTCCTTGCCCAGAAGAAGGCGAAGGGGCGGCTGATCGGCCTCCGTGATGTCGAGCAGGACGCGGGCGATGCGGGCGGGATCGCCGGGCTGCCGGCCGTGCGCGCCCCTGATGTTTCCGACGGCGCCGCCGACAACGGCCTCGTAGGGGGCGCTGACCGGCGGGGTGGCCATGGAGGAGCCGGCCCACTCGGTGCGCATACCGCCCGGTTCGAGGACGGTGACCCTGATGCCCAGGGGTGCCACTTCCTGGGCCAGGACCTCGGAGAAACCGCCGACAGCCCACTTGGCCGCCTGGTAAGCGCCCAGGCCCGGGACTCCGACGCGTCCGCCGACGGACGAGACCTGGATGATGTGCCCGCTCCTCTGCTCGCGCAGGACGGGGAGGGCGGCCCGGGATACGTTGACGACACCGAAGAGGTTGGCTTCGATCTGGTCGCGGAACGTCTGGTCGGACATGTCCTCGATAGCGGCCATGTCGGCGTAGCCGGCGTTGTTGACGACGACGTCAAGGCTGCCGAAGGCTTCCGCGGCGGACCGCACGGCGCGCCGCGCCGCCTCGGCGTCGGTGACATCCAGGGTGATCAGGCGGACCTGGTCGCCGTACTGCTCGGCGAGGTCGTTCAGGGCCTCGGTGCGACGCGCGGTGGCGACCAGGTTGTCGCCCGCCTCCAGTACGGCTTCGGAGATGGCGCGGCCCAGTCCACGGGCACTTCCGGTGATCAGCCAGGTCTTGCTCATGACGTTCCTCAATTCCTTTTGTAGTGACGCTGGTTCGGCGGCCCTCGGGTTCTGGTCCGCTCACTCGGCCCGCAGGGGGCCCGCGAACGACTTGCGCAGGGACTTGGGGGCGACCAGCGGCAGAAGCGAGGCGAGCACCTTGCCCTTGAACGTGCTCGGCAGCCGCGTCAGCTCGACGTCGATCCGGGTGCCGGCACCCTCCGGGGTCATCTTGAACACCCAGCCACCGCCGGCGCCGAAGAGCTTGGAGTCCAAGGTGGTGATGGTGACCGTGTCACCGGCCGGCTCCCATGCGTAGCGCGCCCGCTCCCAGGCAGCGGCGGTGCCCTCGGTGACCTCGGCCCAGGTGTCCCCGAGGTCGTGGACCTCGAAGTGGTCGGCGTCGATGGTGGGCCAGGACTGCGCGCGGGACGGGCTGAAGTCGGTCAGCACCTCCAGTACGCCCTTGGGGTCGAGCTGGGAGCGGAGCTGTACGCGAACGACTGTCATGGGATTCCCTCACTCAAGATGTAACTGGTCTGAATGGTGACGATAGATTTGCATGGACTCAAGTAACCCGTCAAGACGGTGACTTCACCACCGTGGCGCGCTTCGGCCCGCGCCATGAGACGCGGGCCGGAGCGTTTCGGGAGAGGTGCGGGATGTCAGGCGGTCCGGGCGCCCAGCTGGCGGGACTTCCAGCCCAGCAGCAGGGCCTGGAGGATGAACCACACCCCGCCGCCGGTGGCGTAAACCGAGAGCACGTCGAGCGAGGGGTCGTCGCCCGCGGCCCGGATGTTGTAGGTGATGCCGACGAGGAAGGACAACCCGCCCGAGATCAGGGTCGGCCACTGCTTGCCGAACTCGGGGCCACGCCGCCGCAGTCCTACGACGACCTGGGCGAGACCGGAGACGACGGCCCAGCAGCCGAACACATGGAGCACCGGCGCCTCGCCGCCGGCGCCCGCGACGCCGATCGCGACGGCGGCCAGCACGCTGAGCACCCCGTTGAACGCGGTGACCCGGCGCTCGGCGCCCTCGGGGGTGGCGCGGTGGTCGATCAGCGAGGACACCGCGTCGATCAACGGGTAGACGACCAGCAGCGTGATGGCCACCGCGTCGACGTCCTTGTGGGCTTCGGCGAACACCAGGGCCCACACCACGGCGAGGATGCCGCGGCTCACGTACAGCTTCAGCAGCGAGGAACGTTCGTCCGTTGCCGTCGGTGCGGTCACGGTCGCTGTTCGGGTGCTCATGTCGGTTCGGCCTTTCTCAGGTCAGGGGGCGTCGCCGACCCGGTCAGTGCCGGGAGGAGGGGGACACGCAGCGGAAGCTGGCGGCGAGGGCCGGGTCACCGTGGCCCTTGTAGCGGGAGACCTCGGGGTAGGCGCACAGGTCGCGGTCGACCTTCTCGCCCTTGGCGTTGATCAGGGTGGCGGGCAGGGTCGCGGGCGCCGTGCCGTGCTCGACCCAGGCGGTCAGTGCCGAGAGGCCGTCGGCCGAGCCGTCGGTACCGTTGAGACCGCAGTGGTTGGTGCCCGGGGCGAGAAAGAGCCGGTAGAAGTCGTCGACCCGCTTGGAGCCGCCCATCTCCCGCTCGACCTGCTTGTGGTACTCCACGGTGCCCTGGGTGGGGATGAACTGGTCGGCGGCGCCGTGCCAGGTCAGCAGCTTGCCACCGGACTTGCGGAAGTCCGACAGGTCCGGGTCGTCGGTGCCGATGACCTTGTCGTACTCGGCCTGGGACTGCCGGAACAGCTTCGTGAAGTCGCTGTAGGTGATCTTCGTGAGGTCGAAGTCCGGGTTCTTCCTCAGGAAGAGCTGGACCCACAGGGCGGGAACCTGGAAGGGCTGGCCCTTGACGGTGCCGTCGGTGTCCGCCGCGGAGTGCGCCAGGCCGGTCAGGTCGGCCCCGACCGGGACGCCGGGCCACAGCTTCTGTCCCGAGGTGGTGCGGGGGCCGTCCCAGATCTTGCGGACCACGGCCGCGTCGGCCGCCGTGATGGTCAGTTCCTTGCCCTCGCAGTTGACCTTGGTACCGATCAGCCGGCGCGGGTCGAAGTCGCAGCGGGACGCGTCGTTGACCAGGCCGTCCCTGACACCGTCGAGCTTGTCGCAGGCCTTGACCGCGGCGTCGGTGAAGGCGTTGAGCTCACAGTCGGTCGGGTAGGTCTTCTCGTTGTTCAGGACGACCTGCGGCCACAGGGTGGCGACCTCGTACTCGTCCCAGTTGATGGCGGGAGCGTCCGCGAGGATGCCGTCGTAGTCGTCGGGGTAGGCCTGGGCCTCCATGTAGCCCTGGCGTCCGCCGGTGGAGCAGCCGGTGAAGTAGGAGTAGGCGGCGCGCCTGCCGTAGACGCCGTCCACGACCGCCTTGCCGACGGCCGCGGCCTCGTGCTGGGAGCGGGAGGCGAAGTTCTTCAGCGGCGTGCTGTTGACCTGGTTCTCGCTGTTGAGGACCCAGCTGGTGTCCAGGACGTCACCTACTCCGGCGTCCGTGGTCGTCACCGCGTAGCCGTTCTTGACCGCGGCGCCCAGGCCGACACCGTTGTCCCCGGCGCTGTAGGCGCTGCCGCCGATCGCCTGGAAACGGCCGTTCCACCTCTCCAGGGGCAGCCAGGTCTGCACCTTGGCGTGATCCCCCTCCCCCGGGTGGGCGAGCGTGACCGTCACCTGGCAGAAGGCCGGAACGCCGGACACGTCGCCGCCGAGGATCCCGGTGCCGTGGATGGTGCCGCCGGCCTGGCGGACCGCCGTCACGGACTCCACCTCGGTGCCGGCCGGGGCCTTCACGGACGGCGCCGCACAGGCGCCGGTGGCGGCGGTGTCACGGGTCCCCTCCGCCGAGGCGGTCGGCAGATACACCGCCGCCGCGACCAGCGGCACACCAACTGCGAATACTGTCAGAGCCTTCTTCATTGCTTTCCCATCCAAGAGGTAGGTGTGCGCCCAATACGGCTGCACATGTGCATGTAGCACGGCATCCGGAGATCTGATTCAGAACATGCCACTGGTCAGAACAGTGACATCAGGTTCGGGGTGGGCATCAGGTGTCAGGACGAGCCCGACGCCCCGGCCGGGTATCACTCTGCCCGTGGGCCGACAGCGGCACTACCGTCAATTGACGGTCCACGCACGGGAAGTGGCACCTAGGTCATTCGACGGTCGTCGGCACTCGTGGACGACGACGTGTGCTCTTCTCGCAGCCACTTCGCGTGGTACCGCTGCACCCAGGTTCTGCTGACATACCCGGTACGCATCCCGAGCAGGGCCTCCGGGTCCTGGAGGGCCTTGCGCATGTGTCCGAGCACGACGAGGGTGATCGCCCAGGCCAGCAGGTCATGGACGAAGATCGCGCTGGTGCGGGAGATGAACGGCAACAGCCCCATGAACCACATCAGCAGGCCCGTGAAGATCATCACCAGTACGGCGCCGGCGATCCAGCCCGCGTAAAGCTTCTGCCCCGCGTTGAACTTGCCGGCGGGCCGCGCCTCGGGCGAGGTGCGGCGCCTGCGGACGGCGCGCAACCACTGCCGGTCGTACACCGCGAAGCGGTTGATCCTGCGCAGGTCCGCGCGGAATTCGCGGGAGAAGAGCCCCAGGAGAAAGGGCAGAGGCAGGGAGATGCCGGACCACTCGTGAAGGGTGACCATCAGGTGCCGGCGCCCCACGAGTTGAGCCAGCGGAGCGAGATACAGGCAGGCGGCGGTGACCAGGCACACCAGCATCAGGTAGCCGGTGGTCCGGTGGATCCAGCGCTCAGCGGTGCTGAACCGCCGGATCCTGGCGGACGGTTCAGGCCGCGTCGCTGTGCCGGTCGGCGTCGTCGAGCCAGCCGTCGACCGCATAACCGCGCTCCTCCCAGTAGCCGGGGACGACCTTGTCGGTGACCGAGATGCCGGACAGCCACTTGGCCGACTTGTAGAAGTACATGGGGGCCACGTAGAGGCGGACGGGGCCGCCGTGCTCGTGGGTGATGGGTTTGTCCTGCATGTTCAGCGCGACCAGGACGTCCGAGCGGCGGGCCTGTTCCAGGGTGAGGCTCTCGCTGTAGGCGCCGTCGAAGCAGGTGAACCGGATCGCCGCGCCCGGAGAGCGCACGCCGGCATCGTCGAGGATGTCGGCCAGTCGCACACCGTCGAAAGGTGTCTTCTCCACGCGCCATCCGTCGGTGCACACGACGTCGTGCACGACCCGGCTCTGCGGCATCGCACGCAACTGGTCGAGGGTGTAGCTCCTGGGCCGGTCGACCAGCCCGGTGACCCGCAACTGGTAGCTCGCCTCGCCCTTGTGCGGTACCGAGCCGACGACGCTGTAGTACCGGAAGCCACCGGGATTGGGCAGCAGCCCGGTGGCGCCGGTCGGGTCGAGCTGGGAGGCGGCGCCGAGGAACCCCTCCCAGCCGCGCTGCAGATAGGGCGCGGCGGCGAGCCCCGCGGCCCCGGCGGCGAGCACGCTCAGCATCGCGCGCCGGCCTGCAGGCGCGCCTTCGGCGTCATCCGGCTTCGGCCTTTCAGCCATGGTCTGTACCCCCTTGAGGTGGTGACGGTCTTGTTCGCGCATGACCTGCATATGATTCAGTCACCCGTTACAGGGGTGACGACGCTCGGTGATGACGTACACCGATGGCACGGTGCGCCACGCCGCCCGGGTCACGCGATCGGCGAACGACTGGTGACGCTGGTCGACGAGCCCGCTGACGGCCGGTTCGGCGATCGCTTCGGGGACGTCCGCGTAGAGCTGCGCCCGCGGGTCGGCGCCGATCGGGAACACTCCTTCCACTGCCTCGGGTTCCGGGGCGCCGAGCGGTGCGTACATGGGCTCGTCCACGTCCGGGACGAAGGCCGCCAGTCAGTCATGGTGTCTCTCCGCCACATACACAAACATGTGGGAACAACATCATTGTGTGCAGCCTATGAGCATGTTTCTACGCGATCGACATGTCCCTGCGCGGCGCTTGCCGCCCGGCGATGCGCTCGCACTTCGATGTCATGAGCAGTCGAACCTCGGTACGTACGAGAAGAGTCAACCTTCCCCGCGTGCACAGGCACATCAGCGCCTATCGTGAAGAGCGCACATGCCAGAGGAACCATCCGGCGTCGACACTTATCTGCGCGGAGCCCTTGACATGGGTACCATGCGCAACGTCATCCATATCGAGGGAGTGAACCGGTTGTGACCAGCCAGTCCGCCGCCGCGCTCCGGTCGCGGTACGTCGAACAAGCCGCATCGGACCTGGAGGAGAACCGCCGCCTGCAGCAGGAGCTGAAGGAGCGGATCTCGATGTTGAAGCAGGAGGAAGCGCTCCTGCAGGACATCATCAGCCTCGCCGAGCGGTACGAGGGTTTCACCGACGCGTCCCGCCTGCCCGAGCAGACGCAGGACGAGCCCGTCGCCGCGAAGCCGAAGTCGAAGCGGGCTGCGGCCGGAACCACTTCGCGGCGCACCGCACCGACGAAGACCGCATCGGCGGGCACCCCGGCGAAGGCAGCCGCGGAGGGGAAGCCACGTCCGGCACTGCTCGGTGACCTGCTCATGAAGCTGCTCGCCAAGTCCGACGAGCCGCGCCTGGCCAAGGAACTGCGGGACGAGCTCCTGAAGAAGCACCCCGACCGCAATCCCACACCGCAGGTCGTGCGGAACACTCTCGAGTCGCTCGTCGCCAAGGGACGTATCCAGCGGCACAAGCAACAGCGCTCCGTCATGTACACCGTCGTCAAGTAGGGCCGGGCAAAAGGGCTCTGCCACAGGCGCCCATCGGGTGCCTGTCAGGAGAGGTTCAGAAGAAGTTCGAGGCCGCCGGGCCGTACCCGAAGAGCACCGCGCTCTCCGCCCAGTTCCACACCTGCACGTCCGTCGGCCAGGCATGTTGCTCGGGCTTCGTCACGGGCCGGGGCAGAGCCTTCGCGGTGGCATCTTTCGCCGTGGGGCGACCGCGCCTGGCGGTCCGTGCGTATGAGTGCGCCTGAGTGGCCATGCCCTGCCCTCGCTCTTCGGTCTGCGGGATGGGTGGTGCTGGAGAAATGGGTGGCGGGCCCCGTGCGGGGGTTGGGGGGAAACACGGGACCCGCCGGTCAGGGGGTGGGGGTGGGTCAGGAGGCCGCGGCGTCGGCGTTGACGGTGACGGGGATGTTGTCCCGCAGGGCCTTGGAGTACGGGCAGATCTGGTGGGCGGCCTGGGCGAGCTCCTGGGCTGTGGCCCGGTCGACACCGCCGAGGACGGGGTTGAGGACCGCGGAGAGCGAGAACTCGCCGTCGTCGCCGTGGGTGAGGGTGATCTGAGCGGTGATGGTGGTGCTGGTCAGCCGTATCTTGCGGGAGGTGGCGGCGCGGCGGAGGGCGCCGAGGAAGCAGGCGGCCCAGCCGGCGGCGAGGAGTTGCTCGGGGTTGGTGGCACCGCCCGCGCCACCGAGCTCCTTGGGGAGGGCGAGGCTGGTGTCCAGCAGCCCGTCGGACGAGCGGACGTGCCCCCCGTTCCGGCCTTCTCCGTCGACGTCGACAACTGCGGTGTAGCTGACAGCCATGGCTACTGCTCTCCATCTGGATCGAAAGTTGTCTGCCACCCCACCAACATCGATGGGGTAACCGGTTGAGGCGGTGACGCAATCATGGCAACACTGTACGTCACCTGTCAAGACAGTTACTTCTGGTGTGCCGAGACATCGGAGGCCAGAGCCTCGATGGCTTTGCGGACGCCTTCGCCATAGGCCGGGTCGGCCTGGGTGCAATTGGCGATGTGCCGCTCGACGGTCCGCTGGGACGCGCCGTCGATCGCGCGCGCCGTGTTCTCGAAGAGGACCTGCTGCTGCTCGGGGCTCATCAGGCGGAACAGGTTGCCGGGCTGTTCGAAGTAGTTGTCGTCGTCCGCGCGGTGGTCGAAGCGGTCCGCGACCGCGCCGACGGCCTGGCCGGGCTCGCGGTAGGCGGGCTGTTCCTGCCAGCGGCCGTAGGAGTCGGGCTCGATGCCCGGGGTGGCGCCCTGGTTGCCGTCGACGCGCAGGGCGCCGTCGCGGTGGTACGAGTTCACCGGGTTCTTCGGGGCGTTGACCGGGATCTGATGGTGGTTCACGCCGAGCCGGTAGCGCTGGGCGTCGCCGTAGGAGAAGAGGCGGCCCTGAAGCATCTTGTCGGGTGAGAAACCGATGCCAGGCACGATGTTCGCCGGGGTGAACGCCACCTGCTCGACGTCCGCGAAGTAGTTGTCGGGATTGCGGTTGAGCTCCCACTCGCCGACCTCGATCAGCGGGTAGTCCTTCTTCGACCGGACCTTGGTGAGGTCGAAGGGGTGGAAGCGGTAGTTCTCCGCGTCGGCCTCCGGCATGACCTGGATGAACAGCTTCCACTTCGGGAAGTCGCCGCCCTCGATGGCGTCGAAGAGGTCGCACTGGTGGGACTCGCGGTCCTTGCCGACGAGGGCTTCGGCCTCGGCGTCGGTGAGGTTCTTGATGCCCTGCTGGGTGCGGTGGTGGAACTTGACCCAGAACTGCTCGCCGCCGGCGTTGACCAGGCTGTAGGTATGGGATCCGAAACCGTGCATGTGCCGGTACGAGGCAGGAATGCCGCGCTCGGACATCACGATCGTGACCTGGTGCAGGGCCTCGGGGAGGCTGGTCCAGAAGTCCCAGTTGTTCTCCGCGTCGCGCAGGTTGGTGCGCGGGTCGCGCTTCACCGCGTGGTTGAGGTCGGGGAACCTCAGCGGATCGCACAGGAAGAACACCGGGGTGTTGTTGCCGACCAGGTCCCAGTTGCCCTCGTCGGTGTAGAACTTGAGGGCGAACCCGCGGATGTCGCGCTCGGCGTCCGCGGCTCCGCACTCGCCCGCGACCGTGGAGAACCGGGCGAACAGCTGTGTCTGCAGGCCGACTTCGGAGAAGAGACTCGCGCTCGTGTACCGCGTGATGTCGTGGGTGACGGTGAACGTGCCGAACGCGCCCGAGCCTTTGGCATGCGCCGCTCGGGGATGACTTCGCGGTCGACATGGGCGAGCTTCTCCAGGAACCACACATCCTGCAGGAGCATCGGGCCGCGCGGGCCGGACGTGAGGGAGTTCTGGTTGTCGGGAACCGGTGCGCCGGCCGCCGTCGTCAACGGCTTCTGAGGCCGGCCGGGAGCTGGCGTTCAGCACCGACTTCCCGGGGGCCGCCGACAACGCGGTGCTCTGACCCGCGCGACGGAGCATCGCCGACGGCGGCAGACGGTCCAACCGTCTGCCGCCGTCGGCGGTTCATCGTGTACGTGGGGTTCCGTCACGTACACCGGTTCAGACAGTGATGGTCTTGTACTCGGTGTACGTGCCGAGGCCGACCGCCCCGTACTCGCGGCCGATGCCGCTGGCCTTGAAGCCGCCGAACGGGCCGTCGAAGGCTACGGAGGCTCCGTTGACCGTGACGGTGCCGGTGCGGATACGGCGGGCGACGGCGAGGGCGTGCTCCTCGTCGGAGGACCAGACGCCGCCGGACAGGCCGTACTCGGAGTCGTTGGCGATACGGACGGCGTCGTCCTCGTCCTCGTACGCGATGACGACCAGGACCGGGCCGAAGATCTCCTCCTGCGCGATCCGCATGGAGTTGTCGACGTCGGCGAAGACGGTGGGCGTCACGTAGTTGCCCTTCTCCAGGCCCTCGGGGATCTGCGGGCCGCCGACGACCAGGCGGGCGCCCTCCTCGATGCCGAGCTGGATGTAGGTGCGCACCCGCTCCTGCTGGTCGGGGCGGATCATCGGGCCGATGAAGGTGTCGGGGTCGCCCGGGTCGCCGACCTTCAGCGATCCGACCAGGTCCTTCAGCGCGGTCACGACCTCTTCGTACTTCTCACGCGGGGCCAGGATGCGGGTCTGGGCGATGCAGGACTCGCCGTTGTTGAGCAGGGAGGCGAACTTCAGGCCTGCGACGGCCTTCTCGATGTCGGCGTCGGGGAGGATGACGGCCGCCGACTTGCCGCCGAGTTCCAGGCTGACCCGCTTGAGCTGTTCGCCCGCGATCGAGGCGATACGGCGGCCGGCACGCGTCGAGCCGGTGAAGGCGATCTTGTCGACGTCCGGGTGCGACACCAGGTACTCACTGGTCTCCCGGTCCGCGGGCAGCACGCTGATCACCCCTTCGGGCAGACCCGCCCGCTCCAGCAGTTCGGCCAGGAAGCCCATGCTCAGCGAGTTCTCCGGGGACACCTTGAGGACCACGGAGTTGCCCGCGAGCAGCGCGGGGATGATCTTCGAAGTGGCCGAGGAGAACGGGGAGTTCCACGGGATCACCGCAGCCACGACGCCGACCGCTTCACGGCGCATCACGCTCCGCACCGGGGAGGACGGATCCGAGGGGGCGAGCGTCTCCTCCCAGCCGAACTCCTCGGCCGCCTTCAGGTAGGCGTTCGCCTGCCGGGTCAGGCCGGGCTGCCCGGCCCGGGTGAACCAGCCCGCCGAGCCGTTCTCCAGCGAGATCAGGTGGGCGGCCTTCTCCGCGTTCTCCTCGCGCAGCTCGTTGAACCGGCGCAGCAGCGCGATCCGCTCGGCCGGCGAGGTCAGCCGCCACTCCCCCTTGTCGAACGAGGCGCGGGCCGCGGCCACCGCCCGGTCGATGTCCGCCGGCCTCGCCTGGGCCGCCCGGCCGATCAGCGACTGGTCGTGCGGCGAGGCGATGTCGAGCGGCGCGGGGTCGCTCGGCTCGGCCCAGGAACCACCGATGAAAAGTCGGTCGTACGTGATCATGCGCTTTCTCTCTTCCCGTGCTGATCGGTCTGTCGGGCATCATCTCTAACTGTCACTTCAATGTAGCACTTACTTAGATGAGCTGCACACCGGAAGGACATTAAGACGGTGAGTGCCGGCATCGGGACACCTACCTCACCAAGGTCGACACCTCCCCGACACACCCACTGTCGCGTCACGAGACATGTTTTTCACTCAGTCGAATGACTGCGCGATGTCACCGGCCGCGTTCCACCGTCATCTGACTGATGTATCCGGTTTCGTGTCGAGCGAGAGTGTGTGTCATCGGCCGACCGCCTCGCGGACCCGGCCCACCGCTCACCGTAAACACACGAGAGGGTTTGACATGATCAACAGGCGCACCTTCAGCAAGGCCGTCGGCCTGGGCTCCGGCGCGGCCGCGGTCTCGCTGGCCGGCCTGCAGGGCAACGCGTCCGCCGCGACCGCATCACGTGGTCCGGCCGGCTCCACCGCTCCCGTCGTGCCCACCCTCACCCCCGGCACGCACACCGATTTCGGGACGCTCAAGCACGTCAAGGCGGGTGTCCTGGAGATCAGTTACGCGGAGCTCGGGCCGGCCCACGGCCCCGTCGTCCTTCTGCTGCACGGCTGGCCGTACGACATCCACAGCTTCGTCGATGTCGCGCCGCTCCTGGCCGACCAGGGTTACCGGGTCCTCGTTCCCTACCTGCGCGGCCACGGCGGCACCCGTTTCCTGTCCCGCCGCACCCCGCGCACGGCCGAGCAGTCCGCCATCGCGCTCGACATCATCGCGTTCATGGACGCTCTGAAGATCCCGAAGGCGACCCTCGCGGGCTTCGACTGGGGCTCGCGCACCGCGGACATCATCGCCGCCCTGTGGCCCGAGCGGGTCACGTCCATGGTCTCCACCAGCGGTTACCTGATCACCAACGTCAAGGCACAGCTGGAGCCCGCCCTCCCGGCCGTCGAGCACAACTGGTGGTACCAGTGGTACTTCGCCAGCGAGCGCGGCAAGAAGGCGATGGAGAACGAGAAGGAGCGCATCGCGCTGTGCCGCTACGTGTGGACGCTGGTCTCCCCGAACTGGGACTTCTCCGACGACGTCTTCGACCGCACGGCCGAGGCCTTCAAGAACCCCGACTACGCCGCCATCGTGCTCTTCAACTACCGCTGGCGCATCGGCCTCATCGAGGGTGAGCCCCGCTACGACCGCTACGAGAAGCAGCTCGCCGCCCAGCCCGACATCCACGTACCGACGGTCACCCTGGACGCGGCCCTCGACCCCTTCACCCCGGCCGGCGACGGTTCCACCTACCGCACCCACTTCACCGGCCCGTACCTGCACCGCACGATCGCGAACATCGGGCACAACCTGCCGCAAGAGGCGCCCACCGTCTTCGCCCAGGCCGTGGTCGACGCCGACTACCTCTGAGATCCCGCACCCGCCACCGGCCCGGTGCCGCGCACCGTGCCGGCCCCGTCCAGGAGGAGTCCTAGATGCGCGAAGTCCAGTGGAACCGCCTGACCGCCGCCGAACTGTGCGCCCTCGCGGCGCGGGACGCGGCGGTGGTGATCCCCACCGGGGCCACCGAGCAGCACGGGCCTCATCTGGCCACCGGCGTCGACGACTTCCTCGCCACGGAGGTGTGCCATCGGGCGGCGGCGCTGGCCGCCGAGCACACCGGTGTGGTGGTCACCCCTTCGATCCCCACGGGTCTGTCGGAGCACCACATGGCCTTCGGTGGCACCCTCACGCTCAGCCTGCCGACGCTGCACGCGTTGCTGCGTGACATCTGCCGGTCCGTGATCCGGGCGGGCTTCTCCCGCATCCTGATCGTCAACGGACACGGCGGGAACATGACCGCCCTCAACGTCCTCACGACCGAGCTGACCGTGGAGTTGGCGACGCCGATCGCGGTCGCCAGTTACTTCGGCGCCGGGCGGGCGGTGGTGCGGGACACCCTGGAGACCCAGGACGGCCTCATGCACGCGTGCGAGGGCGAGACGTCCATGATGATGGCGGCCCACCCCGGCCTGATCCGCGACGAGCATCTGCCCGAGGCGCACGGACCGCGCATCACGCTGCCGGCGGAGTCCACCGACCCGGTGTACATGGCCGTGCCCTTCGACCGGATCACGGCGACCGGCGTCGCGGGCGACGCCCGGGCGGCGAGTGCGGAGAAGGGCGAGCGGATGCTCGCCGGCTGCGCTGCCGCGTTGGCGGACATCATCGTGCGGGACCCCTGGGCCAAGTAGCACCCACAAACGTCACCGTCTTGACGGGTGACGTACCGCATGACACATTCAATCACCGGTTAAAAGAGTGGCGGCCCGGCATGGCCGGTCCGCCCCAGTACCGAAGTATCCGAAAGGGATTTCCCATGGTGAGCAACAAGGGTGGCCGCAAGCGGCTGACCACCGGTGCGGTCGCGATGGCCGCGGCGGGGCTCGCGCTCGGCGCGATCGCCCTCAGCGGCACCGCCAACGGCGCGACCGGAGCCGCCGCGACCTCCGACGCGGCCCGGCAGACCAAGCCGACCGTCGTCCTGGAGCACGGCGCCTTCGCCGACGCCTCCAGCTGGAACGGGGTCATCGCCGACCTGCGCGCCGACGGCTACCCGGTCGTCGCCGCCGCCAACCCGCTGCGCGGACCGGCCTCCGACGCGGCCGCCCTGCGCACGGTCCTCGACCACGTCAAGGGCCCGAAGATCCTCGTCGGCCACTCCTACGGCGGCAACGTCATCACCCAGGCAGCGACCGACGACCCCCAGGTCAAGGCCCTGGTCTACGTCGCGGCCTTCCTGCCCGCCCCCGGCGAGAGCGCCCTGCAGCTCACCAACAAGTACCCGGGCTCCACGCTCCCCGACGCCCTCGACCCGGTCACCTATCAGCAGGCCGACGGCTCCACCGCGACCGACCTCTACATCCAGCAGGACAAGTTCCGCCACCAGTTCGCCGCCGACGTGCCCGCGAAGCAGGCGGCGCTGATGGCCGCAGGACAGCGGCCGATCGCCCAGGCCGCTCTGGAGGAGAAGGCCACCACGGCGGCCTGGAAGTCCAAGCCCAGCTGGGCCGTCGTCACCACCAAGGACCTCAATATCCCCGTCGCGGTGCAGCGCTTCATGACCGAGCGCGCCCACGCACACACCACCGAGGTCGCCGCTTCCCACTCGGTGGCCGTCTCCCACCCCCGCCTGGTGGCCGGCGTGATCGAACGAGCCGCCCACGCCACCGTCCGCTGACCGTCGACGATCGGCTGACCCTCGAAAGGGCGGCGGGGCGCACCGCCCCGCCGCCCTCGCGCATCGTCTGAAGACATCGCCCGGCACCCTGACGGGTGTGCGGATCACGGAAGGCGGGAGAACGAACGTCATGAACTCACACTCCGACACCCACAGACTCGGCGAGTTCCTCAAGGCCCGCCGGGCCGCGCTGACCCCGCGCGAGTGCGGCCTGCCCACGACGGACTCCCGCCGGGTCGCAGGCCTGCGCCGCGAGGAGGTCGCCCTGCTCGCCGCGATCAGCGTGGACTACTACACACGGCTCGAGCAGGGCCGCGTACGCGCCTCGGCGGCCGTCCTCGACACCCTGACCCGCGCTCTGCGCCTCGACGAGGACCAGCAGAGCTACCTCTACGAGGTGGCCGGGCGGACGGACGACCTGCCGCGCCGGACACGCCGGTCCGTCCAACAGGTACGCCCCGCCATGCGCCGGCTGCTGGCCCAACTCACCGAGACGCCCGCGCTCGTCCTCGGCCGGCGCCTGGACATCCTCGCGTGGAACCGGTCCGCCGTCGCGCTGTACACCGACTTCGCCGCGATCCCGGCGGCCCGACGCAACTACCTGCGCCTGGTGTTCACCCACCCCGCGATCCGGGGCCTGCACCGGGAGTGGGAACACGATGCCCGCGACGCGGTCGCCGCGGTACGCATGGAGGCGGGGGCGGACCCCGACGACCCCGAACTCGCGCGGCTGGTCGGTGACCTGACCCTGCAGGACGCCGACTTCAGCACCTGGTGGGCCGAACACCGCGTCAACAGCGCGACGTACGGCACCAAGCACTACCGCCACCCCCTGGTCGGCGACCTCACCCTGGATTGCGACACCTGGTCCGGATCCGACGACTCCGGTCAGCGTCTGATGGTGCTGACCGCCGAGACCGGCAGCGCTTCACACGACGCCCTGCGCATCCTCTCCTCCTGGACCGCGGATCAGGCGGGCGCGGAACCGACGAAGCCCCGAACCCCATGACGCCCTGAGCCGATCGGCCCGGACGCCGTCCCCACCGCCCACGAGACTCCGCCGACATGCGAACGGACCGGCCTCTTCGCAGAGGCCGGTCCGTTCGCATGTCGGCGGTCCGCCCGCTCATTCGGCCAGCCGGTCCAAGACCTTGGTGGCGAGGCGAAGTGCGGCATGCAGCTCCGTCACCTCCGCGACGGTGGGGCGCACGACAGCGGACCACTCGCCGCGCAAGCGGGGCCAGACCGCCAGCAGCGTCTCGGCGCCCGCGAGGCCCAGCCGGGCCGTGACGTCCGTACGGTCCGCGTTCGCGGGCGTCCAGGACAGCAGGACGCGGCCCTGCGGTATGCGGGACGGTTCGCTCAGCGGCAGCCATGTCGCCATGAGCCGGCCGCGCACGGGCGTCACGACCGCACCGCGGACATCGGCCGGCATCGGTGCCCGCGTCAGCGCGGACAGCTCGACGGGCGCCCGGTCGGCCGCGGAACCCGGTACCAGAGCGAGAAGGGGCCGACCCGCCTTGTCTCCTCCCCTGCGCCACCTCCCGGTTGACGCCGAGCCGACCGGCGAGCGGTCACGGCGCGGCCGGTGCGGCGTGTCGTACGTCGTCATGTTCGTTCCTCTCCATCTCTTTCCTCTCCATGGCGGTGTCTGAGCTGCGTGGCGTCGAGTCTTCCGCGAGCGGGAGTCCGGCACATCGGTCATCTGACTGCCCACGCCGGTGCGTCGGGCGGTCAGTAGAGCTCCTCGGCCGGGTACAAGGTGAACAACCGAATGGTCTCCACATACAGCCAGGTCAGGGTCAGCGTGAGCCCGAACGCGGCCGTCCAGGACAGATCGCGGGACGCGCCGCACGTGATGCCGTCCTCCACCTTCCTGAGGTGCAGGGGCAGAAAGGACGCCGCGAGGACGACACCTACGACGCCCGTGAAGACTCCCAGAACCGCGATACGCAGTCCCAGGCCGTCGGCGCCCAGCACTGGGAACAGGGCCAGGTCGGCGAGAGCGAGCACCCCCAGCCCGAGCAGTCCTGCTCCGGCGAGCGGGCGGAAACGGCGGTCGGCCCGCATCCAGTGCAGGGCCCGGGCGAGGAGGCCTCCGGCGCAGCCGGCCATCGTGCCCAGCACCATCTGTGCGAGGACACCTGGTGACAGATGGCTGGAGACAGAGGTGGAGAGCACCGCGAGAAACACGCCCTGAACCGCGGCGAACGTCAGCGTCAGGGCCGACGACAACACATTCTTGCGGCGCTGGATCACCACGAGTGCCGTTGCGGCCAGTCCGGCGCCGACGGCGATGCCGTAGGCCGCAGCCGTGGAGACCGGGGCGTGTGCCAGCGACGTCCAGGAGAGCACGGCCGCGAGGGTGCTCGCCGCGAGCCCCGCCGCGGCACGGGAGACGACGCCGTCCATCGTCATCAGGTCGGCGACGGGGTGCGGCAGCGATCCCGGGGCATCCTCGCGGAACGGATCCTGGCCGCCCGTGGAACGGCCCGGTGCCACGGCGATCCCCGGCCGTGGGTCCCTGGCCGCCGTCTTCGGTCCGCCGCGCCGCCTGAACTGCGGCCGGGAGAGCACGGGGTTGCTGCTGGTCAGCGAACGCTGCTGTTCGACCGGTGTCACGCCAGGTCCTCTTCTCCGAGTCGAAGGTGTCGGCCGTCCCCAGCGTGTCCGTCCCGACAACCGTCGCGCATCAGTCACATGACGGTGAGGTGTGTCGCGCGGAGGGCGGAGGCGACACGTCAGCGGGCCGGGACTGCTTCCTCGGCGTCGGCGCAGGTGGAGTCGGCGGCATCGGTCCTGTCATCGGTCGTGCGGGCCGGCTTGAGGAAGAGGGCGAGAACGATTCCGACGGCGAGGGTGGGTGCGATCCAGAGATAGGCCATTGCCGTGGCGTCGGCGAAGGCGTCCAGTGCGGTGTCGCGCAGGGCGGAGGGGAGTTGGCCGATGGTGTCGGGGCGGGCGGCGTCGAATCCTCGGGCGGTCGTGAGGCCCTGGACGCGTTCGGCGAAACCGGTGTTGAGCAGGGTACCGAGGACGGCGACTCCGAAGGCCGCGCCGATGGACCGGGAGAAGGTGACGACGGCGCTGGCGGCGCCCAGGTCGGCGGCGGGCACGCTGTTCTGGACGGTGGTCAGCACGACCATGGGGACCATGCCGATCCCGACGCCGGTGATCAGGAAGTAGACGCTCAGCACGAGAGTGTTGGTGGCGGCGCCGATGGTGCCGAGCAGGATCAGCCCGACGAGGTTGGCGGCGAGCCCGGCGAGAAGGATCACCCGCAGCCGTTCGACGTGTGCGGCCCGGCGTCCGGCCAGGGACTGGCTGACGACCAGACCGGCGACCAGCGGCAGCATGTAGATCCCGGACAGGGTGGCCGAGACTCCGTGGACGATCTGGAGGTAGGTCGGCAGGTAGACCAGGACGGCGAACATCGCGGCGTTGGCGAAGAAGCCGATCAGCGAGGAGAAGACCACGGTCCGGGAGCCGAGCATGGCGGGCGGAAGGACCGGGGCGGCGGCGCGGCGCTCGACGGGGACCAGCACTGCGCCGAGGGCGACGGTGGCGACGATCAGGCCGACGATGGCCGGCGAACCCCAGCCCCAACGCTCGCCGAAGGACGTGATGAGGACCAGTCCGGTGGCGATGGCGGCCAGGACAGTGGCACCCAGGTAGTCGATACGGGCCTTCGCGCCCCGGGCGCCGGCGGGCAGCGCACGGGCGGCGACGGCCAGGGCGACGAGGCCGACGGGCAGATTGATCAGGAAGGCCCACCGCCAGGACAGCTGGTCGGTGAAGATGCCGCCGAGCAGGGGACCGACGATGCTGGCGACGCCGTAGACCGACCCGAACATGCCCTGATAGCGGCCGCGTTGGCTCGGGGCGACGATGTCACCGACGAGGGCGAAGGTCAGCACGATCATGCCGCCCCCGCCAACGCCCTGGAGTACGCGGGCGCCGATCAGCTCGGGCAGGTTCTGCGCCAGGCCACAGGCGACGGAAGCGAGCAGGAAGATCGAGGTGGACGCCAGATAGAGCCGCTTGCGGCCGAACATGTCGCCGAGCTTTCCCCACAGCGGCGTCACCGCCGTGGAGGCGAGCAGATAGGCGGCGCTGACCCAGGCGATGTCGTCGAACCCGTTCAGGTCCTCCGCTATCCGGGGCAACGCGGTGGACACGATCGTCTGGTCCAGGGCGGCCAGGAGGACCGCGAGGACGAGCGCGCTCATGGCCGCGGCCACACCACCTGCCGCAGGTGCTGCGGACTGCTGTGTCTTCGACATCAGGACGTGCCTTTCCGGAAGTGATGCACAGGGGTGGCGTGCCGACCGAACCCCACAATGAGCCCCATGGGGCTGGCACTAAAATTAATATCTGTCACTACACTGTAGCACTTACCGCTCGTGAGGCTACTCATGAGAGGCGCTAGAGAACCCATGCTTCACATTCCGCCACTACACTCGGTCCGGTGAGAGCCGACGCAGCACGCAATCTGGAAGCAGTACTGACCACCGGGGCACGCATGCTCGCCGCCGACCCCGGTACGAGCATCGCGAGCATCGCGACCGAGGCGGGTGTGGACCGGCGCACCGTCTACCGGCGCTTCGCCTCCCGCGAGGAACTCCTCGCCGCCATCTACACATCCCGCCTGGAAGCCATCGAGCGGGCCATCGAGGACGCACGACTGCGCGAAGCACCCGTCGCCGTGGCCCTGCACCGCTACGTCGAGAACATCATCGCCGTCAACCGCACCTGGCCCGTCGACCTCACCCACATGCTCGCCGACGACACTTTCCGGACCCGCCGTGACGCGTCCGTGCACGAGACCGACGCCTTCCTGGAGCGTGCCACCGACGAGGGCCTGCTGCGGCCGGGCCTGCCGGAGGGCTGGGCGAGTGCCCTGCTGCCCCAGCTGATGCACCTCGTCTCCAGGGAACGCCCGGAACTGAGCCCCGCGCAGGCGGCGGACATCGTCGTCGACACCCTGCTGCACGGCCTCGGAGCGCCCTGACCCGCACACCCTGCGTCATACGTGTCTGCCCGACCCACCGCCACATACATGTGACGGACCAATCGCGCAACAAGAGCCTTTTCGGCCATACGAGGTGACGAAGTTTCCGGCGGCATCTACTCTGCTGCTTTAGGTGAGGCGGACCGCGAACATGTCATGGTGCCCGGGGTGATCCGTAAGGACACAAAGACGCCTGGGCGGGGGCTTGTTCAGCGGCGAAGGGAGTGGGGGATCGTGGATTCGGGCGTGGGGACAATGATCGGCCGCGAGAGCGAGCAGGAAGTGCTGTCGGCGTTCGTGGCCGACACCGGGGGCCGGTCCCTCGTGCTGCGAGGCGACACAGGCGTGGGCAAGAGCGCGCTGCTGGAACATGTCGTCGACGTCGCGGCGACCCACGCGTACCGGATCATCCGCGCTGCCGGGGTCGAGGCGGAGTCGGAGCTGCCGTTCGCCGGGCTGCACCAGTTCCTGTATCCGCTGTTGTCCCACATCGACCGGCTGGACGACATGCACCGCAAGGTGTTCGACGTCGTCTTCGGACGGAGTGAGGGGACACCTCCCTCCGTCATGACCCTCGGCATCGCCGTGCTCGATCTGCTCTCCCTCGCGGCGTCACAGGAGCCCCTGCTCCTCGTGCTCGATGACGGCCAGTGGATGGATGCCTCGAGTACCGAGGTGTGCGGTTTCGTGGGACGACGGCTGACCGGCAGTTCGGTGAAGCTCGTCGTCGTACTCCGCTCCGACCTGTCCTCG
Source organism: Streptomyces sp. HmicA12 (assembly GCF_000373565.1). GTDB lineage: Bacteria > Actinomycetota > Actinomycetes > Streptomycetales > Streptomycetaceae > Streptomyces. Next base: position 47,031 of record NZ_KB891812.1, read on the forward strand.
GGCTTCGACACCGCCGCGCTGCCCGAACTGCCGGTGACCACGCTGTCGGAGAAGGCCTCCGAACAACTGCTGGACGCACGGCACCCGGGGCTGGCCCCCCGCATCCGCCGCCTGGTCCTGGAAGTGGCCCAGGGCAATCCGCTGGCTCTGCTCGAACTGCCGCCGCATGTCCGACGAGCGGGCCGCGCCTCCGGGGAACCGCTCGGGTACACCGGCATCCCGCTCCCCGTGCGCCTGCAGCAGGTGTACGGCGCCCGGATCGAGGCCCTCGGCGACGGCGTGCGCACAGAGCTGCTGCGCGGCGCGCTGGACGGTGCCGGCGCGACGGCCGGCAGTCCGAGAGGCACGCGTTACCGCATGTCCGAGGTCGACGAGGCCGTGGACTGCGGCCTGCTGGACGTCGATCCGTTCACCGGAGACTTCGTCTTCCGGCACCCCCTGGTGCGTTCGACCGTCGTACAGACGGCGACACCCAATGAGCGGCGGGCGGCACACGCCATGCTCGCGCAGGTGCACCGGGACGATCTGGAACGCCGCGCCACACATCTGGCGGCCTCGACCATCGACCCCGACGACGAGGTCGCGGCCGTGCTGGAGGCAGCCGCGGACTCCGCGACGGTGCAGGGCGGCGCCCTGGCCGCCGTGGCCTGGCTGACCCGGGCCGCGGAACTGAGCGAGAGCCACGAGGAACGGGCGCGGCGGCTGGGCAGTGCGGCGTACATCGCCGGGCATTCCGGCCAGTTGGACCAGGCCCGGCAGCTGATCCGCTCGGGCTCCGGGTCCGGTACGGGCGATTCGCCGAGCTCGGTGGTCACTTCGGGCTATGTCGCGCTCTTCGAGGACGGGGACGTACGGTCCTCGCACCGCCAGGTCTTCGCGGCGATCGAGAGCATCCGCGACACGGGGGTACGGGAGCCGGACCAGATTCTCACCCGCCTCGTCGACCTGCTGCTGGCGATCAGCCAGTACGCGAGTGACGAGGCCGCGTGGGAGCGCACCCACCAACTGCTGGACAGCCTGGGCGACTTGGTGTCCTCGCAGTCGCGCATCTACCAGGACGCGTGGGGCGACGTGGTACGCCGGGGGGCCGGTGTGCACGAGCGGGTGGAGCGCGTCTTCGTCCGCCTCGCCGACCTGGAACCGTGGGACGTCACCCGGCTGGGAGTCTCCGCGTACCACGTGGACACCCTCAGCCAGTACCGGCCGCATCTGCAGCGCACCGTGGACCGCGAGGTGGAGACGGGGGCACTGGCCGACGCGATGACGATGCTGCATCTGATCATGCTCGACCAGATCGCGGTCGGCGAGTGGTCCGAGGCCCGGCGCACCGGAGAGCACTGCCTGGAGCTGACCACAGCCCACCAGCACGATCTGTTCACGCATCACACCCACGCCTACCTGGGGCAGGTGGCCGCGCTGCGCGGCGAGGTCGAGCAGGCCCGTGAACTGCAGGCCATGGTCGACACCTGGGCCCGGCCCCGCGGCGTCGGCTTCCTCACCCAGATCACCGATGCCATCGGCACCACCGCCGCCCTTGCCGAGGGCGACTACGAGGCCGCCTACCTCCACGCCATCGGGATCACACCCCCCGGAACGTTCGAGCCCTACGCCCACCAGGCCTCCCGCACCCTCCTCGATCTGGTCGAAGCCGCCCTCCACACCGGGCGCGCCGAACAGGCCCGAGCCCATGCCCTCGCGGCCCGGCAGGCCGGCCTCCCCGACATATCCCCGCGCCTCGCCCTCCTCACCTACGGTGCCCTCGCCATGACGGCCACCGACCCCACCGAGGCCGCGGCCATGTACGAGCGCGCCGAAACCCACCCCGACGGCGCCAACCACCCCTTCGAACTCGCCCGCATTCATCTCGCGCACGGCATCCGGCTCCGGCACACCCAGGGACGTAAAGCCGCACGCCTCCCCCTCACTCTCGCCGCGGAGACCTTCGAACGTCTCGGCGCACCCACCTGGACCGAGCGGGCCCGTGCCGAACTCCGGGCCGCGGGCGCATCCGCGCTCGCGCCCTCGGCGCATCTCGCCGCCCTGACCTGGCAGGAGCGCAGGATCGCGGAGCTCGCGGCGAGCGGGCTGACCAACAAGGAGATCGGCCAGCGGATGCACCTCTCGCCCCGCACCGTCAGCTCACACCTGTATCGCGTCTTCCCCAAACTCGGCATCGCCTCGCGCGCCGCACTGCGCGACGCCCTCGCGAAGTCTCCCGGTGACCAGAACGTGTGACCGCGCAGCGTTCAGCCCTCCCCCGGATGTGGGCCTATGCCCCGCCCGTCGAGCCAGCCGAGCACATGGTCGGCGACGAAGCGCCATCCGTTGTCCACGACGAGGGAGTGGGCACGGTCCGCGAACTGCTTGAGGTCCGTGGCGGCCGTGGAGTCGCCGTAGGCCTTGTACGCGGCCCGGGTCACCGAGTCCGGTACGAGCAGGTCCTCCTGGCCGGAGATCAGCAGCAGCGGTCCCCTGCCGGTGTTGCCGAGGTCCGCCACGGCGTACGGGCTGCGTACGGCGCCCGCGCAGCCCAGGTCCGCGAGGAGACGGCGGGGCGCGGGCACCACGTACCGTTCGAAGAGCCGCTCGGCCTCCGCCACGTCGAGGGTGTTCGCGAACACCTTGCGGAACTGCTCCGGGGACAGCGACACCACGGGTTCGGTGCTGTCCTGGTCCGGGGTCCACAGTCCGGGCCGGGGAGCGGGCAGCGGGATGTCGTTGATGGGGGCTGCCGCGATGGCCACCGCGGCCCGGCCGATGTTGACGCCGATGAGGTGCTGGGCGATGAGCCCGCCGACCGAGTGCCCGATGATGACCGGCGCTTTGTCGAAGGAGCGCACGATTCCCGCGTAGTGATCCGTCAACTCGGCGAGGCCGATGCCGTGGAAGGGCTCGGGCGACCGGCGCATCTGCCGGGCGGTGGCTTCCTCTCCCGGCCATCCCGGGGTGAAGGTGCGGAACCCCCGGCCGGCGAAACGCTCGGCCCATGACTCCCAGGAAAGCGCGTGCAGCCACTCACCATGGATGAAGACGACGGGCGTACGGTTCACGGTTGGCTCCTCCGAGCATGACGACCTTCATTCGGCTCCGGCACGCGGGCGACGGTTCCAGGATCGTTCAGGCACAGGTCAGGGGCGACAGTCGAATGACTTAATGTCGGCGCCGCACAGGCCCGGGAGAGGGCTGACGTGTCGTTGGGCGCGGCATCAAGACGGGGGCACAAAGTCGGACAGTGGCCCGTTTGTCGGGCGTCGTCCACCGAGCTCACCGTGAAAGTCGGTGCATCCCGACGGTCAACTTACTTATGTACGAAGGTCCCGCGGTGACGAGAGTGGGTCGGGTCAGCTTCCGCCCCAGAGAAGGGCCCTCCCGTCATGAACGGCGACCACCTCGGCGTCCGGGCTCCCCGGACAGCGCCGTACGACTGCGGCCCTGAGCTGATCCTGGACATCGAGCGTGTGCTGGGCATCTCGGCGCGGCAGGCCGTCAAGGCGGAGTTCCGGTTCGATCCCGGGTCTCCCCTGATCGTCTGCGTGGAGTTTCTCGTCGCGGGCGGCCCCCGCGTCCTGTGGCGGATCGGCCGCGATCTGCTCCAGCAGGGGCTGCACTCGGTGAGTGGTCTCGGTGACGTCCAGATGTGGCCGGCGCACCCGGAGGCGGACGTGGCCACCGCCCGGCTGCGGTTGGCCTCCGGGGACATGGCGGCCTTGTTCGAACTGCCCGTGTCGCCGCTGGCGGAGTGGCTGGAGCACACCTATGAACTCGTTCCCGCCGGTGCCGAACTCTCCGAGATGGACTGGGACTCGGCGACGGCAGACCTGCTCCAGGGCCCCACGGCCCCGTAGGACTGATCACCCGGCACGCGGCGCAGTCCGCAGGCGCCCCGACTGCTGCGGCGGTTCGCACCTCCCCTTCCCACGGACGCCTGCGGGACCGGATCCACGGCAGGCGGCGCACGCGGGAGTCTCTCCTCGTGGACAGCATCGCGGCGCTCCGTCGTCTTCGGTCTACGGTTGCTCTCCTGCCGACCGAAGGCGCCGGCTCTCCGAGCGAAAGACACGTACCGTGACGAGCGTTGCTTACCAGGGCGAATACGCTTCCAATTCCGCGACCGCCGCCCAGAGGCTCTTTCCCGGATGCGCGGAACTGCCCTGCACGAGCTTCGAACAGGCCCTGGACGCGGTGACGCTCGGCGCCGCCGACGTGGCGGTGATCCCGGTCGACAACTCCGCCGCCGGGCGCGTGGCCGACGTGCACCACCTGCTGCCGGAATCGGGCCTGTTCGTGGTCGGCGAGTACTTCCTCGCCATCCGATTCGACCTCGTGGGCGTCCCCGGGACGTCGCTCGCCCAGGTGGAGCAGGTCCGCTCCCATGTGCACGCGCTCGGACAGTGCCGCAAGGTGCTGCGCGAGGGCGGCTGGCGGACGCTGATCACCGATGACACGGCGGGCGCGGCACGGGAGGTGGCGGAGCTGGGTGACCCGCGGCACGCGGCTCTCGCCCCGCCCGCCGCGGCCCGGCACCACGGCCTGGACGTGCTGCGGGCGGGCGTCGAGGACGACCCGGACAACACGACGCGCTTCGTCGTCCTGTCCCGCCACGCGGACTTCGCCCCGCTCACGGACGAGCCGACGATGACGAGCCTGTTCTTCGCCGTGCGGAACATCCCCAGCGCCCTCTACAAAGCGCTGGGCGGCTTCGCCAGCAACACCGTGAACCTGACCAAGATCGAGAGCTATCAGATGGGTGCGGGCCTCAACCCCAGCTGCTTCTACGTCGAGATCGAGGGCCATCCCGACGAGAACCGGGTCGCCCTCGCCCTGCAGGAACTGCACTTCTTCTCGTCCGAGGTCCGCGTTCTCGGCGTCTACCCGGCACACCCGCACCGGCTGCGCGAGCAGACCTCGTGACGCGTCGCCTGGTGGCGGCCGGCCCGTCGTGGGCAGCGGGCCGCCGACCGGTCTTCCGTCAGCCCGCGGCGGTGCTCTTGCGTGCGCGGTAGGCAGCGGCCTTGACCCTGTTTCCGCAGGTCCGCATGGCGCACCATTCGCGCCGGTGGCCGCGCGAGCGGTCGAGGTAGACCTGGGTGCACTCCGGGCGTGCGCACTCCCGCAGCAGAGCGCCTTCGTCACCGCCGAGAATCTCGACCGTCGCGCGAGCGAGGGTCGAGAGCCCCTGGGAGACGGACCCGGTGTGCCGCACTCCGTCGGGGCCGAGCTGCACCTTCACCGGCAGGCCGGCGGCGCACCGGTTGACCTCGGCGACATCGGCGGCGGGCAGCGGCTCACCGGCGAGACGGGCCGCCACCAGCGAGTAGATCGCTTCGCGCAGGTCGATCGCCGTATCCACGTCGACCTCGTCGGCATGGGGCGGTGTATCAAGCATCTGAGACTCGACAAACCAGTCGTCGAGCAGTGCGGGCGTGGCGAGCTTCTCGGTCGGCGCCTCGTTGCGTCGCGCGCGCAGGGTGCCGACGAAGTCGAGTGGGAGCGTCCCACAGGGGAAGGCATGATTCACGTAACCATACTGACGGGTGACTACTGAATATGCAACGCCTTGGACGACCTCACCTCCCGATAGCGGGCAAATGTGCGCCAATCCAATCGGGCGCTCCCGGGTGGCGGCGAGGCCACCACGGATGACGTGACGACCCGACGACCCGCCTTCGGACGTGGCGCGGATCACAGCACCAGCGCCGAACTTCGGCGCCGCCACCGCATCGTGTCGGTGTCATCAGCTGTCTTCCGCTCGAACGGAGCCACCATGAGCGTCACCGCGAACACCGCCGGGGCATCGAAGAGTTCGGACGCCGCGTCCGGCCCCCTGTCCCCCGGCCCGCACGCCGTCACCGTCGGCGGCATCACTCAGCGCTATCACGTCCACGGCACCGGTCCGGTGTGTCTGGTCCACTCCGGCGGGCCCGGCATCCTCTGGGACTACCTGCGCATGCCGCTGCTGGAACAGCACCTGACCATGGTCTACGTGGAACCGATCGGGACCGGTGCCGAAAGCCGGCTGCCCTCCCACCCGCACGGCTACACGCGGGAGCGGTACAGCCGCTTCCTGGAGCTCTTGATCAACCGGCTGGGCGTCCCCGAGGTGTACCTGCTGGGGCACTCGCACGGCGCCTTCGTCGCGGCTTATCACGCAATTCACCGGGCGGAACGGCTCGCCGGTGTCGTGCTGTACGAAGGCGCGCCGCTCACCGGTCCCGAGCACGGCGCGGAGGCCGGGCGCATGGTGGAGAAGTTCGCCGCCGATCACGCGGGACACCCCGGTCTCGCGGACGTGCTCGCTGCCTTCGGGGCGATGTCGAACATCTCCGACGACGAGGAGACCACGACGGTGGCGCGCGGCGTCCTGCCTTCCTACTTCGCCGACTACTGGGGCGACCAGGAGCGCTGGACGCCCTTTCGCGACGCGGTGCGTGCGGTCTTCATCTCCGGTCTGGACGAGGACCTCTCCCCCGATCTCATCGACGATCGCATGGCTCTGAAAACGCTGGACGTGCCCGCACTGATCGTCGTGGGCCGGCACGACGTGATCTGCGGTGTGCGCTGGAGCGAGGAGTTGCACGACCTGATCCCGGACTCGCGGCTGGTGATCCTGGAGCACAGTGGCCACTTCGGTCACGTCGAGGAACCCGAGCGGTTCGACCAGGCGGTGTTCCGCTTCGTGTCAGAGACGGAGGCCGGCGTGTAGGTCCCGCCGAACGGGACCTACACGCCTTACCCGGGCTCAGCCACTTGCCCGCTACGCCCGCCGAACCTCTCGGCGGACGTGGCGAGGTCCGGTCGGCTCCTAGGTCGTGTCCGCAAAGACCCTCCGTCCGCCCGGAGGGCGGGCCCCGCGGCGTCGATGGGGTCTCCCCTGCTCGAACGGAGTTGAGAGCTTGGGGAAGCGTGCTCTCGGCGTGCCGGGCGCACGACACCCACGAGGGACCGGGTGTACTTGGCCTTGTGCCCGGTGCGGCGAATGGGGTCTCCCCTGCTCGGAGCCTGTCGGAGAGCTTGGGGAAGCGTGCCAGGCGTCGCGAGGCAGGAGGGACTTTGCGGACACGACCTAGGCGCGCAGGTGGCGGCTCACGTCGCCCACCAGATGGATAGCGACCTGACGCTCCACGAATCGCCACTGCCCGCCCCGGCGCGTGAAGCGGTCGCGATAGCGGCCCGCGGCCACCGGCTGCAGCGGAAAGCCGGGAGCCGCCTGGAACACCGTGACGTAGGAACGAGCGGTGGCGGTCTCCGCCTGCTCGTCGACGTCGACCTCGATGTTGCTCGTGACGTGGTGGGTGCGCGGTGTGCCGTCCTCGTAGAGGATCACGCTGTCCCGGAGCATCTTCTCCACGCCTCCGTCCCGACCCTGGACCGGTCCGGAACTTCCGATGAACACGGCGTCCGCGAACATCTCACCCACCCCGGCCAGGTCTCCGGTGTCGACCAGCTCGGCATACTTGACGATCAGGTTTGCGATGGCGGTGGCATCTGCGACGGCACTCATGAATCCGAGACTACATGTGAGCACTTGTGGGCCGCTCCGGCACTGCATCACCGCTCCAGTCGGTGGCTTACACCTGTCGCCTGTTACACCTGTCGCCTGTCGCTGCTACAGGCCCAGATCGAGGGCCAGGCAGGAGTAGTACTGCCACTGCCCCTCAGGGTTGTACGTGCCGTTGACCCTGGCAGCCAGCCCGGTGTCCACGCTCTGCGTCGTGTCCTCGACACGGACGCGCTCGGGGAGCTTCCCGAAGCGTGCGTGCCGCGCCGCCGCGGCGGTGTCGATGGTGGCTTCCTTGTTCATGACCGTCCTCCACTTCGTGGATCCCGTCCGCTTGTCACCCGGACTGCCACCAGTCTCCACCCTCCCGAGTAACCAGTCAAGACGGTTACGCTAGAGAGTCGCAGTTTGGGGCGTCCGGGTGTGCACAGCCCGGACGCCCCACGCTTCACCCGGCCGGGCGCACGCGGTAACTGACGGCGGCGTAGGGAAAGTTGCCCTGCCCGAGCGTCCCGGTCCGGTAGTAGAGGTCCCCCTCCTGGCCAGGAGCACCCGACCGGCATTCGGAGTTGAAGAAGACGTCGACATCCTTGTCCGAGACGGCGAGGAACGAGCGCGCAGGGGCCGGCAGTTCCCGGCAGAGCCCGTCCTTACTGAGATCCGCCGTCACAGCGGTCCCGCTCTGGTTGCTCCCGGTGTAGAAGGTGACACCACCGGGGGCGGCCGCGTGCGCCTGGGCGGTTCCCGCGGCACACAGGGCCGCCGCGGCGGCTGCGAGCGCGGCGCTTCTCACATATCGGTACGTCATGTATCTCACCTCGGAGCTCGGGTGCGACATGTGTCGCATGGAGGAAGGGAGTGGAACACAGATACTTCCCGAGCCACTGTGCTTTACGTTTCAACGAGGCGTAAGCAGCAAATCAGCCACGGCTGCCGGGACATGTCTCACCCGGCGACACCCTCGTCGCCGGAGCGGGGGCGCGGTGTGTGACACAGGGTCAGCCTGTCGACGCGGCCCTGGCGCAGGGTCATGATCCAGGCGACTCCGGGCGGACAGTGGTCCGGCGCGTCGGGCGGGCTGATGAGGTCCATCTCCCACACCATCAGGGAGCGCCCGGCGATGACATGGACGGGGCGCTGGCGAACCCCGGCGGACAGGTCGCTGTCCATGCCCGCGAGCAGCAGCCCCGTCCCGCCGAGAAGCTCGCCCCCGGCATGCAGCGACACATCCCATGCATAGCGGTCCGCGACCACGGTCGCGAACTCGCCGCGCTCCGCGGCGACCAGCGTCGCCCGCGCCTCCGCCCATGCCGCTCCGGTCCATGCGCGAGCCTCCGAGTGTGCGCCCTCGGCCGTGGCCTCCAGCGTCCGGGCGAGGCGTGTCCGCGCCTGGCTGAGCCGGCTGCGGACCGTGCCGACCGGTATCCCGCAGGCTCGGGCTATCTGCTGGTAGGAGGTGAGCCGCAAGGAGAAGTAGCGCAGGACGACGGGCAGTTGCAAGGCTGGGGACAGTGCCTCCACGGCCTCCCAGATCCAGTCCCGCATGGTGTGCCGGTCGAGTACCTGCTCGGGTGTGATCGACAGGGACGGCGTCGGTACGTCCGCGACCGGTTCGATCCGCCGCGCGTCGCGCAGCACCGCCCGTCCGGCGTTGCGCACCACCATCCGCAGCCACGGGCCCACGGCTGCCGGATTCCGTACGTCACCGATGCGGCGCAGCGCCACCAGTGCAGCCTCCTGCATCACGTCGTCCGCGTCAGGGCCGGGCCCCAGTAGGCTCACCGCGACGGCTCGCATGCCCGGGCGGTGACGCTCCAGCAGCTGCGCGAGAGCGGCCACATCGCCTCCCTGTGCCGCCAGGGTCAGCACTGCGTCCTCGGCGCGTTCGACTTCCGTCACCACGGTGTTCACGCCCTCCCCTTCCGCTCGTTCACTCCGCCACACCGTCCACGTCGTGTTCATACGTGTCGTCGGCGGCCGGCGCGCCGGCCGGTCGTCAGTCGTTGCCCCGCAGGATCGACAGCAGCCGGAGCGCTTCGAGGTAGATCCAGACCAGGGTGACGGTGAGGCCGAAGGCCGCGAACCAGGCTTCGTCCCGCGGGGCGCCGTAGGCGATGCCGTCCTCGACCTGCTTGAAGTCCAGGGCGAGGAAGCACGCGCCCAGGACGATGCCGATGACACCGAACAGCACACCCGTGGCCCCGCTGTCGAAGCCGAGACCGCCGCTGGCGCCGAAGGCGGAGAACAGCAGGTCGGCCACCATCAGCAGCAGGAAGCCGAGGGCCGCGCCGAGCACGAACCCGTAGAAGCGTCGGGTGACGCGTATCCAGCGCCGCTTGTAGGCGATCAGCACGCCGGCGAACACGGCCATCGTGCCCAGGACCGCCTGAACGACGACACCCGGTGCGATGTACGTCGACGTGGCATCGGAGGTGACTCCGAGGAAGACCCCCTCGAAGGCGGCGTAGCCCAGGATCAGCGCCGGGGAGGGTGTGCGCCGGAACGTCTGGACCATGGACAGGGCGAACGCGACGAGGGCGGCGACCGCGCCGATGCCGAGGGCGCGTCCCGCGCCGGCGTCACCGACGGGCAGCAGGAGCCACGACAGCGCGGCCGTCAGCACGACCGTGCCGAGCGTGGCCGCGGTGCGGACCACGACGTCGTCGATCGTCATCGCCGCGCCCTCGGCCCGCACGTCGGGCGCGGAGAGCTCGATGGTCGACTGGGCGTAGGGGTTGGTCGGCACTCCGCCGGACAGATCGGCGCCGGCTACGGCGCCCACCGGCCGGGACCGTTCGGCGGCGGACGCGGCGGTCCCGTCGCCACGTCGGAAGCCTCTTCGGGTGAAGATCGGATTGCTGCTGCGCATGGCGCCGCCTCCCTGACCGTGATCCCGCACGGCCTGTATGGCGCATGTCGTGGATCGTCGAGCGGGCGGAACCAGTTAGCCCCACCCTGCGAGTAACCACTCTGACAGGTGACGCAATAACGGGCAAGCCCATCACGTTCTCAGCTCGTAACAGGTGCGCCTCGCCCACACGTCAGACGAAAGGGCCGCCGCGGCATGACGCCGCGGCGGCCCGAACCCTGCACCGAACGCCGTCCGGCGCAGAGGATCAACGCATCGCGTGAGCCTCCTGGACCGCGGAGATGAACGCTTCTGGGCGTTCCTGCGGGAGGTTGTGACCGGCGCCCGGAACCACGTGGTGCACCCAGGGACCCGAGAAGTGCGGCGCATAACCGCTCCCGTCGGTCCATGGCGTGACGCCATCCGCCTTGCCGTCCAGGGTGACGGTGGGAGGGGCGATCTTCGGCTGGTCCAGCAGCCGTTTCTCCAGTTCCGCGTAGCGCGGATCACCGGGAGTGGCGCCCAGCCGGTGACGGTAGCCGTGGATCACGACGTCGACGTAGTCGGGGTTGGTCCACAACTGCGCAGCCTGCGCGAACTCCGCCTCGGTGAACTGCCATTCGGGCGAGTTGCGCTGCCAGACGACACGAGCCAAGGCTTCCCTGTTCCGCAGCAGCCCCTTCCTCCCCCGCTCGGTGAGGAAGTAGAAGAAGTACCAGTAGCCGGATTCGACGGAAGGCGCCAACGGCTCCTCGGCGACCGCGAGGTTCTGGATGAGGTAACCGTTCACGGACACCAACCCCGAGCAGCGCTCCGGCCAGAGTGCCGCGGCCACGTCGCCGGCCCGGCCACCCCAGTCGTATCCGGCGTACAGCGCCCTGCGGATGTGCAGGGCGTCCATGAAATCGATCAGGTCCGCACCCAGCGCGGCCTGTTCACCGGACCGGAACGTGTCGTCACGGAGGAAGGAAGTCTCCCCGTGGCCGCGCAGATAGGGGATGTAGCAGCGATAGCCCCGCGCGGCGAGCGCCGGTGCCACTTCCGCGTAGGAACCCGCCGGGCTGAAGGGCCAGCCGTGCAGGAGGATCACCGGCACACCGCCGGCAGGGCCGACGTCGTGGTAGGCGATGTCCAGGACGCCGGTACGCACGTGGCGCACGGGACCGAGTCCTCGCCCCGCCCACGAACCCGGCCCGCCCTGCACGGACCCCGACGCCACGCCCTGGGCGCGGGCCGAACTCTGCCCCACCCCGAAAAGTCCGACCGCCCCCGCCATCGTCGCCATGGCCTGCGTCACCCCGCGCCTGCTGATCACAGCTTGCCTCACCTTCACGAGGACGTACTGCACACGTGTTAGTACGTCACTGTATTGACAGGTGATAACAATCCGGCACGGGCATACGTGTGTCAAGCGTGTCGGACCGCGCGTCGAGCAGTCCCGCAAGCTGCTTGAGGCCCACGAGCAGCAGTTCGAAGGAACCGAGGAGCCGTGCGATCCGACCGTGCACCGCATCGTCGACCCGGTCCGTGCCACCTGCGAGTGGTTTCTCGACGCAGTGGACACCGGGCAGGTCGACGTCGACGAGGGGCCCCTGGTCACGGCACCGGGGAGATGCGGATCCGAACGAGCTGGAGACCTACGAGGTGGCCCGCGTGCGCGTAGAAGCGGGAGGCGGACGTCATGCGCCGGCGTTGACACCCCTCGGACACGACGGACCTGGAACGGGCCCTGATCGAGCCGTTGCGTTGTTGCCGGTGCCGGCTTGCGATACCCCCCGGCGGCGACAGGCCGGAGGCCCGCCCACGTCGGGAGATCGTCGACGCCCTGCGCCATCTCGTCGACACCGGCAGCACATGGGCCGCGCTGCCGCAGGATTACCCGCCCTTCAAGACGGTGTTCGGGTTCTTCACGCGCCGGCCCACTGCGGGCGTCTTCATCCTCATACGCGACCAGCTGTGACGCCGGACGACGGCTTCGCCGCCCGAAAAGCCCTCTTCCGGCTCCGGCTGATGCGCCCCGAAATCGCCATCGTCTGGGCCGACTTGGCCTACGCGGGCACCTTTGTTGCCCGTGCCAAGTCCTTCCTCCACCTGCCGGTCAAGACCGCCCAACGCATCATCCATGCCCCGATCTGCCGACCCGTCCACGCTGCTTGAGGCGTCCCAGGGATGACGTCGGCCAAGCCAGGTGCCAGCATGTTTGCCTGGGTCATGCCCCCAGATTCTCTGTCACGGGCAGGCACTCGGCGAGGAGGTCGACGACGTCGCGCCAGGCTCGCTGCGCGTGCTGTGGGTGGTAGCCGACGCCGGGGACCGTGGGGTGGTCGACCGTTGGGTGGTGGAAGGCGTGCAAGGCGCCGCCGTAGACCGCGAGGCGCCAGTCGACGCCCGCGGCCTGCATCTCGGCAGTGAATGCGTCCCGTTGCGCGGGCGGCATGATCGGGTCTTCCGACCCGACTCCGGCCCACACCGGGCAGCGAATGCGCGTCGCCTCGCCCGGTCGGCCCGTGGTCAGTGCGTTGACTGTCGCGATCGCGCGCAGGTTGACGCCGTCGCGCCCGAGTTCCAGCCCGACGGCGCCCCCGGTGCCGTAGCCGACGGCGGCGATCCGGTCGGAATCGGTCCGCGGTTCGGCGCGCAACACGTCGAGCGCCGCATGGCCGATGCCCCGCATCCGGTAGGGATCAGCGAGCAGTGGCATGCAACGGGCCAGCATCTCCTCGGGGTCGCTCAAATAGCGCCCGCCGTGGAGGTCGAAGGCCAGCGCTATGTATCCCAGCTCGGCGAGAGCATCGGCCCGGCGGCGCTCCACGTCGCTGAGCCCCGTGCCCTCTGGCCCGAGCAGCACCGCGGGCCGGCGGTCGGCACCGGCCGGGAGCGCGAGGTGGCCGATCATCGTCAGACCGTCGGCCGGATACTCGACCGTGCGCGTCGTCATCGTCGTCATGGGACCGGACTGTAGTGATCGTCGAGCACGGTCCGGCCGCTGTTCTGCCGCTGGCAGAGCAGCGCGGGTATCCCTCTCAAATACGACGGGGACTCACAAGAACCGTCACAAACCTCGTCCCCACGGCAGCTGTCCATCCCGCAGGCGCGGGCGCGGGTCGGTCTGGTTGCGACGCGCAGGTGGGCTTGGTCAGGCGGCGAAGCCGATGTTCATGACGTATTCGTAAGCGCCGTAGTCGGAGCCGAGGTCGGCGGTGATGTCGCCGAACCAGGCCTCGTCCATGGTCGCGTCGTCGTCGGCCACCCATGCCTGAACCATCCGGTCCCAGTTCCTTACGTTCAGGGTGCGGAAGGAGACGTCGCGCTGGAGGGGGCGGGAGACCTGTGACTGGTTGAGCGGGTGGAACTCGACCCGGGTGCCGCGTCCTTGCCGGTTGAGGCGCTGCAGGAGGTGGCGGGCGATGTTCTGACGGCGTACGCGAAGGTAGACGGCGTCCAGCTGGGCCAGGCTCTTCTTCGACGGTGTCGCTTTGCCCTCGGCCCAGCGCTTGAGGGTGCGGTCGGTGACCGTGAGGCCGGCGGCGCGGGCGGCTGCCTTGGCGTGAGCGGTGCGGGTGAGGTAGTGCAGGCGGGCCAGCATGCCGCGGCGCTGGGTGACGGGAGTGGCGATGAAGCCGGCGAGGGCATCGAGCTGGCGGGCCGCGGCCTCGTAGCCCTTGATGCCGCGGGCGCCGAACTTGCCGAACTCCAGATTCCTGTCGGGCATTTACTCCCCCTCCCCGGGGTGCGGGGTCTGGTCGGTGCTGGTGCCGGCCGTGTAGCGGTCCTTGACCTTGACCTCGGTAACGCCGCGGCCCTCGGCGAAGACACGGCGCCAGTCACCGATGACGTGGAGTTCGTCGGTGCCCATCGCGCGGACCACGCTCAGGCCCTCTTCGTGGGCCTTCAAAGCCTTCATCCACAGGTTGGCGAAGGCCTGCGAGCGGATGAGGTGCATCCAGTCCGGCCGGTACAGTTCCCGGTTGTAGTTCGACTCCCCCATCGTGGAGACGAACTTGGAGTACATCGCTTTCACGTATTCCAGCGTCACCTCGTCGCCGTCGGCGATTGCCGTGTCGCGGGCGTCCTTCAGCGCGATCCGGAACTTCTCCAGCAGGCCCTCGGTCGCCCCGGAGGTGTAGGACTCGTGGATCACCGGGGGTTCGCAGAGGCCGTACTTCGGACCCGACAGGCGGAGCAGCAGGCGCAGCGTCGGCTCGGTCACCCACAGCGGGCCGGGCTCGTCGCGCTGCCCGACCGGGTTCGGCAGGACAGCCTCGTGGTCCCAGTGCGGCGGGGTGATCAGGTGGATGCCGGCCCGGCGGCGGTCGTGACCGACGCCGCCCGCGGAGTGCTCCAGCTGCCCCAGCGGCAAATGGGTTTTGAGGGCGGACAGATAGGCGCCGTTGATGTCGAGGGCGGTCACCTCGTGCTCACCGGGCGGCAGTTCGTGCCGGGTCCACTTGGGGCGAGCCTCCCACACCTGGTCGGCGCCGCGCGAGGACTGCTTCTTCAGAACGTCCGGCATCCACGGATGCGCGACCACGTCGTAGCGGCCGCCCTTGCGGGTGGTGTCAAGGAGAGCCATCGCGTCCGGGATCGCCTTCTTCACCAGCGCCGCCGTCGCGGCCTCCACGTCGCCCTGATGCTGGGCGAGCGCGGCCTGCACGGCCTGGCCGATCAGGTCCACCGCTTCGCCGGAGGGCTGGAAGGCGCGGCGGGTGGGTCGACGGCTCGCCGGCCGGGCAGGTTCCGGTTGAGGGGCGGGCGGTGCAGCGTCCTCGGGCTGCGGTGTCACGCTGCTGCAGTCGGCCGGGTCGAGGTGCTGCGGAAAGCCCGCCACCCGCTGCCCCGCCGGATTCCCGCACAACACGCACGGCTCCGGAGCCCCCAGCACTTCGACGTCCTCGGCATCGTCCGCGTCTCCGCCACCCTCCGTGCGGGCCGCGTTCCGCGCATCGCCGTCGGTCCATGACGGGCCGGAAGGAGGCGGGCCGCCCGCTTCCGGGGATCCGGGTAGCACGGGGGCGTCGGCCGCCGGCTCGCCGCCCGAGGGCGACGGCGACGGCGACGGCGCGAGTTTCGCGGTCAGGCCGTCCAGAAGGTAGGCGTACCTGGTCCGCACCTCGCCGGACGGGGCGCGGCGCCCCGTCTCCCAGCCGCCCACGGTGGAGGGACTCACACCCAGAGCCCGCGCCACCTGCGCCATCGACAGTCCGGCCTGCTCACGCAGTTCCCGCCGGGCCTGCGCATCAGGCAGCTCGGCCTCCGGCGCAACGGAGGCGAGCAGGGAGTCGATCGCGTCGAAGTCGCTCATCGGCGGCCCCCCTCCTTCGAGTCGCCCCGCTGGGACCGGCGACGCTCGGCCAGCGCCGGGGTGACCGTCTCCTTCACGCGCTGCTGCCCCCACCCGGTGATGTCCGCCGCCCGCCCGATCCGGCCGTGAACCGGTCGGCCCGTGATGGGATCGCGGGCCAAGAACACGCGCAGCGCGGCAGCGACCCGCTCCTCGGCAGCCCTCAACGCCACCACCGCTTCAGTAAGTTCCCGCTCGTCACCCGGATTCGACACAAGCATATTCTGCTTAATTTGAGGACCATTGTCAAAACAATGACAGTCATCAATCCATTGAGCGTCAACCAATGTGGGCGGTCTCCGGCTCCGATCCACCGGGCGGACCAGGAGGACCGGCCTACCACTTCCGGCCCGCCCCTCCACGCCACGGCTTGCACGCCCCACGGACCCGACCACTCGTCCGAACTCCCGGACACTCACCCCCGCCAACCGGCCGAACCGCCCCCACGGCCGGTCCGGCCTGACAGACCGTCACGCGGGCACCCCGGCAGAGGCGACGCGCTCACTCGGCAGCGGTGGCCGCCTTCCGGCTGCGGAAGGCGGCCACCCGCGCGCGGTTCTGGCACGTGACCGAGCAGAAGCGGCGGCGACCACCCGGCGACTGGTCGACGTAGACATCGGCGCAGCGACCGCCCGTGCACACGCCGACGCGGGCGAAGCCCTGTTCCCCGAGGTACTGCCGCAGAGCGAGTGCCGCCGCCGCGACGAGTGCACGGTCGGCGCTGCCCACGCTCCAGACGGCGTCGAGCCGGTCGTCGTCCACGGCGTCGAGGACCGGGCGCGTGCCGCCGGTGGACAGCAGCCGGGTCAGCCGCCGGGCGCAGGTGGCAGCGTCGGTGGCGGCGAACACCGGGTGCAGCGCGTCCGCCGCGGCGACCAGCGCCTGGCCGGTCAGCCCGTTCCGTACGTCATCGGGAAGGCCCAGGTCCGTGAGGGTGTCCACCGACGGCAGCGGCTCCTGCGTGCGGCCGCCTTCCTGGCGCGGCCGGGTCCCCCACCCGTTGACCAGGTGGGTCAAAGCGCCCAGCGGGAGTGGTGAGATGGTGATCGCCATGGCATCAGCGTAACGCGTTGAGAGGACTTATGCCGTTGCGCTCCACCCTTGCCCTGCGTAACGTATTCAGAGAGATAAATGCGTTACGCGGCTGCGGTCGAGGGACCCCCGGAGGACGGCATGCTGGATCTCACTCTTCTCCCCGCCTACCTGGCGGCTGTCGCCCTGGTCACGATCGCGCCCGGGCCTGACGCCGCGTACATCGTCGCGGTGGCCGTGGAACGCGGGCCACGAGCGGGCCTGCTCTCCGCGACAGGCATGGCGCTCGGCATGGTCGTCCACGTCACGGCTGCCGCGCTCGGTCTCGCCGTCCTGCTGCAATCGACCCCCGTGGCGCTCACGGTCGTGGAACTGGCGGGCGGGCTCTACCTCGCACGGCTCGCCGTGACCACCCTGCGCTCGACGACCACGCCTCCGGCCGAGTCGGCGCCGCCGCCCGAGCGCGAGATCCTGCGCCGCGCGGTCGTCACCAACCTGCTCAACCCGAAGACCGTCCTCTTCTTCGCCGCGTTCCTCCCCCGGTTCACCAACCCGCAGAGCGGGCCGCTGTGGCTGCAACTCCTCATACTGGGACTGATCTTTCTCGCCATGGGCCTCGTCTGGGACAGCACTATCGGGCTGTGCGCCGGCCGCCTGGGCCAGGGCCTGATGCAGGGACGCAGGGCGGCCCTCGCGGTCAACATCGCGGCCGGCACGACGTTCGCCGCGCTCGCCGTACTGCTCCTGAAGGACGCGGTCACCACCCTGTGAAGGCGCCGCCCGCCGGCCCTGGACCGGGCCATTCACCACGACACCACCGCCGAATCGTCGACGCGTCGGCCCACAGACGGAATCTGAGCCTCACCTGTTGACGTCTTCGCGGGCGTGGGCATGATGCACGACAGGGGCAGGGCACCGGCACAGGGGGCGGCGCATGTTCGACAGCTTCAGGAGCAACCACCGCCGGAGAAGGTTCACCCAGGCATGGTTCTGGGAGGACTTCCTCGATGCGGTGTCCGACTTCGTGCGGTCCCGCTCGGTGTGGGTGGTCGTGGGCAACGCGGGCTCGTGGGTCAGTGCGGTGACCGGGGTGGTGTACTGCTGGTCGCGCCCTCCTTCGCTCGCGCAGTATGCCGTCATCCAACTCGCCTGCCTGGTCTTCCAGTCGGTCGCCCTGCTTCCGGTCGCACGGCCGGGGCGGTCGGCGACCCCACGGGACGTCGACGGTTACGCCGATCTCCACGAGGGCCTGACCCTGCTCAACGTCTGTGGTTCGTGGATCTTCGGGGTGTTCCCGGTCCTGGGCCTCTTCATCGCCCTCGACGTGGACACCGACAGCCCGCACTGGTCGGCCCTGTTCTTCTCCGGGACCGCCCTCATGCTGGCGTGCGTAGCGGGCCTGATCACCGGGGTCTTCCTCTCCGACAAGGCGCGAACGCGGCGCCGTGAGGCGGCCGGGCCGCCAGGTGAGTCCGACTGGGCAGACAGCGAGAGCAGCGGGGACGCTGTCGACGTGGACTCGGGCGGCTTCGACAGCGACTGAGCGGCAGCAAACGAAACTGCCACTCCGACTCAGCCGACGACACATCAGAAGCACAGCGCAGGGACTCCACCTCTCGGCAGGAGGCATCGTCGGCATGCTGCCGCCCGCTTCGCGCCACAGACGGGGGCGGGGGGAGGTGCTCCGGCCGTTGGCTCGCGGTCCCTCGGTTCGCGTTCCCACCCGATGTCGATCCAGAGGTGTGAAGGGGTACGTTCCCGAGTGACCGGCTGATGGCCATCGAGGAGGCCCGCCTGGCTGCGCGGGTCGGGAAGGCACGCACGTGCTCCGCGTAGAGAACGACCACGGCTCCACCGCTACCGGTACTGCTTTCAGCGGCGAGATCGTCCGCGAAGGCAAGTCGGCCTTCTCCGCAGTCAGGCTCCGGGCCAAGTTCACGCAGGGCGCCGACAGTCCGACAGTCGCCCTCTCCATGGTCCTGGCAATCGTCGAGTCTGCCCGTCCCCATGGGCAACGGGACACCCGTAGTACCCGGTTCGCCGCTCTGGCCCGCGGCACGTTCGAGAAGAGGGGCGTCTTCGTCGAGCGCGCGGAGGCAGAAGCGGCGTGAACCGGCCGACACACGGGGCACTGCACCACGTAGAGATCTGGGTTCCCGATCTCGATCGCGCCGCCGCCTCCCTCGGCTGGCTGCTGCAGACGCTGGGTTACGCCGTTTCGCAGACCTGGGACTCCGGCCGCAGCTGGCTTCTCGGGCCGACCTACTTGGTCCTGGAGCAGTCTCCGGCCCTCACTTCCGACCTGTATGACCGGCGTAGGCCCGGGCTGAACCACCTGGCCTTTCACGTCGAGGACGCCACTACCGTCGAAAAGCTGACCGTCGACGCGACCCACAGGGGCTGGAGCCTGATGTTCCCCGAGCTTCACCCTTACGCCGACGGCAAGCAGCACTACGCGGCCTACCTGGAGAACGCCGACGGCTTCGAGGTCGAACTGGTCGCCATCAGCACGCCCCAGAATGCGTGAGCTCAACTGATCGACGCGCATGGACCATTGCCCATCGAGCCGCTGGCGACGGACACGATGCCCCCTCCACGATGAACCTCGTGTCTTCGCCTATCGATCGAGGGCTGCGCCCCGTTCGGCGCGCAGGGCGAGCCGCAGCGGCCATGCGCGGACAACCAGCGAACAGACGGTGCGCAAACCGCTTGAGCGCGCCGTCGCCAAGTCCTCGATCGGGCAGCACAGACAGGCCAACTCCGCGCAGTACACGGCGGACTTCGAGCCGGACGCCGTGTTTCCCCCGCTACCGTGACCCGACCGTTGCCCTGAGTGTGACGCCCACCACAGCGTCCTGGTACATACCTTGCTGGGGTGTGCTCATGCGCATTTTTCGAAGACTTCTGATCGCAGCTGTCATTCTCGCGGCCGTTCTGACGGGTGCCGATCGACTCGCCGTCCGCATCGCCGAAGGACGGGCCGAGGACCAGCTGCGTGCCTCGGCCGGGTTCGGCGAGTCCACCTCGGTGTCCATCACGGGCTTCCCTTTCCTGACCCAGATCGCGGCGAACGATCTCGACGAGCTTGACGCTCACGTCGACCACTACGAATCAGCCCTGCCCGGCGGAGGCACCGGGCGGGTCGAGGACCTCGAACTGCGGCTCCACGGAGTCCAGTTCAGCAACAGCTACAGAACCGCCGTGGCCCGCGACGCGACCGGCACCGCGCTCGTCCCCTACGCCGAGCTGCTGCACGCCGCCCCCAACAGCGACCAGGTCAAGGTCACCTCACTGTCCGACGGCGGCAAGAACCGCGTCAAGATTGCCCTCCAGACCGCCGACGGCGGCCGGCACACCCTGTACGGCTCGGTCTCTGTCGAGGGCGACACGCTGCGTCTGCACGCCCAGGGCGAGCCACAGATTTCCGGAGTCTCCGCGGACCAGATCCGCTCCGCGACGAACATTCAGCAGACCCTCACACGGCTGCCCGGCGGCATCAGCCTCAAGGACGCCGAGCCGCTCGCCTCCGGCCTGCAGCTGACAGTCGGGGGCTCACACGTATCGCTGACCGGCTGAGGGACAGCAATACCAGGACACCGAACGGCAGCTGCCCCGAGCAGCTGCCCTCCTCGAATGCGGATCTGCTGCACGATCAGGTGGCATCTTGACCTGCCCCGCCTCCCGGCTACCGGTTGGCCACCAAGCACTGACTGCGTCGGCAACCATGGACAACTGGCCTATGGTGCAGGCCACTTC
This sequence comes from Streptomyces sp. HmicA12, assembly GCF_000373565.1. Taxonomy (GTDB): domain Bacteria; phylum Actinomycetota; class Actinomycetes; order Streptomycetales; family Streptomycetaceae; genus Streptomyces. The sequence continues at coordinate 67,506 of NZ_KB891812.1, forward strand.
GCCGGTCAGCTCGGCGGCCGACGGACAAGGGGACTGACGCGCCGGAGCTGCGGAGCGCACGTGCAAGGTCCTCAAGGGTACGGGGACGGTGCGCGCGAGAAGCGGCTGGAGCGGGGGCTCAGATACCAGAGGGGTGGACCTTGTCGATCAGGGCCGTGAGCTCGTCGAGATCCTGCGGGGACAGGTCGGTGAGCGGGGGGCGGACCGGGCCGGCCGGGTGGCCGGTGGCCGTCATGCCGGCCTTGACGATGCTGACCGCGTAACCGGCCTGCCGGTTGCGGATCTCGGTGTAAGGCAGGACGAAGTCCGTGAGCATGCGAGTGACGTCGGCCTGCCGCAGCTCGCGGACCGCCCTGTAGAAGTCGAGGGCGAACTCCGGCAGGAAGTTGAAGATCGCCGAGGAGTAGGTCGTCACGCCGAGCTGCAGGTAGGGCAGGGCGTAAGTCTCCGCGGTGGGCAGCCCGCCGATGTAGGTGAGGCGGTCGCCGAGCCGGGCGTGAATGCGGGTGACGGTGTCGATGTCGCCGACGCCGTCCTTGTAGCCGATGAGGTTGGGGCAGGAGTCGGCGAGGCGGGCCACCGTGTCGGCGGAGTAGACGGCGTTGGCACGGCTGTAGATGACGACGCCGAGGGAGGTGGTGCGGCAGACGGCCTCCACATGCCGGGCAAGGCCCTCCTGCCCGGCTTCGGTCAGGTAGGGAGGGAAGAGCAGGATGCCGTCGGCGCCGGCGCGCTCCGCGGCGGCGGCGAACTCGGCGGCGGTGGCGGTACCGTAGCCCGCCGGCGCCAGGATGGGCGTGTCATCGGGGGCGCTGGCGACGGCGGCGGTGACGACGCGCTCCACTTCGGTGGGGGTCAGGGAGAAGAACTCCCCGGTGCCGCCGGCGGCGAACAGGCCGGCGGCATCGTACTTGCCCAGACGGACGATGTTCTCGCGGTACGCGTCCTCGTCGAAGGACAGATCGGCGGCAAAGTGCGTCACCGGGAAGGACAGCAGGCCGGAGCCGATGCGGCGGCCGAGTTCGGCCGGGGTGAAGCGCGTCATGGGGTACTTCTCCTGGGTCACTGGGGCGCGGAGATCCTGCGCGAGAACGTAAAAGGGCCGCGTACGTCTTCGACTGCTCACGGCGAAACGTCGATCGGGAAGTGGAGGATTTCGCGGGCTGGGTGCCGGACTGGTGTCAGGGGCGGGTGCCGACCTCGTGGTCTGCCACCGTCCAGGCGCGGGCCTGGTCGCTGAGGGTGAAGCCGAGTCCGGGGCGGGAGGAGATGTGCATCCGGCCGTCGCTGATCTCCAGGCGCTCGTTGAACAGGGGCTCCAGCCAGTCGAAGTGCTCCACCCAGGGCTCGATCGGGTACGCGGCGGCGAGGTGGAGGTGGATCTCCATCGCGAAGTGCGGGGCGAGCTGCAGCTGGTGGTGTTCGGCGAGAGCGGCGAGCTTGAGGAACTGGGTGATGCCGCCGATGCGAGGGGCGTCGGGCTGGATGATGTCGGCGGCGTCGTGCCGGATCAGTTCCACGTGTTCGGCGACGGACGCGAGCATCTCGCCGGTGGCGACGGGTGTGTCGAGGGAGGCGGCGAGCGCCGCGTGCCCCTTGGCGTCATAGGCGTCGAGCGGCTCCTCGATCCAGACGAGGTTGAACTTCTCCAGCGCGCGGCCCATGCGCTGGGCGGTGGGGCGGTCCCACTGCTGGTTGGCGTCGACCATGAGCGGGACGTCGTCGCCGACATGCTCGCGCACCGCGCTCAGGCGGGCGAGGTCGTACGTGCCGTCGGGGTGCCCGACCTTGATCTTGATGCCGCCGATGCCGCTGGCCAGGGAGGCGGTGGCGTTGTCGAGGACCTGCTCGGTGGGGGTGTGCAGGAAGCCGCCGGAGGTGTTGTAGCAGCGCACCGAGTCGCGGTGGGCGCCCAGGAGTTTGGCCAGTGGCAGACCGGCTCGCTTGGCCTTCAGGTCCCACAGAGCGACGTCGAAGGCGGCGACGGCCTGGGTGGCCAGACCGCTGCGTCCGACCGAGGCTCCGGCCCACACGAGCTTGGTCCATATGCGGCCGATGTCGCTGGGGTCCTCGCCGATCAGGTGGTCGGCGATCTCCTTGGCATGGGCGAACTGACCGGGGCCGCCGGCGCGCTTGGAGTAGCTGAAGCCGACGCCTTCGTGCCCCTGTTCGGTGGCGATCTCGACGAAGAGGAAGGCCACCTCGGTCATGGGCTTCTGACGGCCGGTGAAGACCTTCGCGTCGCTGATGGGCGTCGCCAGCGGCAGTGTCACCGAGGACAGTCGCAGCCAGGCGATGCGGTCCAGTGTGGCGTCGCCCGCCGTCTGGAAGCTGCGGGGGGTCGTGTTCGTCGTGGTCACCACTTCGTGTCCCTGAGTCGGCATGAGGGGGAACGGACCTGGTCCGCCGCAACGGGCCGGAGCCGTCACTGTGTCCGGAAAACCGCGGCCGGATCGCGCCGCCCCTGCCGGACCCTCCTGACGCTAGGTCCGCCATTGATTTACGTCCAACATAAGTTTTAGATGTCACGATGCGAGATGCGCATGACAGTGGTCGTGAAGGAGTACGTGATTGTTCACCCTGACCCAGCTGACGTGTTTCCTGGCCGTGGCGGAAGAACTGCACTTCACACGGGCTGCGGCGCGGCTGAGCATGACGCAGCCGCCGCTGAGCCGTCAGATCCAGTTGCTCGAGCACGAGTTGGGGGTCCGCCTCCTGGACCGCACCAACCGGACGGTGCGTCTCACTCCGGCCGGCCGGTCATTTCTGGGAGAAGCGCGCCGCATCGTGCGCCAGGCCGAACACGCCGCCCTCTCCGTGCGGCAGGTGTCCACGGGAGAGTCCGGGTCGATCGCCATCGGTTTCACCGCGGCCAGCGCCTACTCCGCGCTCGGCGCCCTGCTGGCCACTTCGCGCTCCGCGCTGCCGGGGGTGGAGATACTGCTGCACGAACTGGTCAGCCGCGATCAGATGGAGGCGCTCGGGGAGGGCTCACTCGACCTCGGCCTCATCAGACCGACCGCCATCGGCGCCGACCTGACCTCGCGCACCGCCGTCCGCGAGGGCCTGGTCGCGGCTCTTCCCGCCGATCACCCACTGGCGACCGGCGGCGACGGTCCCCTCGAACTGGCCGCCTTCCAGGGCCAGGAGTTCCTCATGTACTCCTCCGTGGAAGCCCGCTACTTCCATGAGCTGTTGCTGACCACGTTCCACTCGGCGGGCGTGCGCCCCGTCTTCGTCCAGTACCTCAGCCAGGTCCACAGCATCCTCGCCCTGGTCAACTACGGCTGGGGAGTGGCGCTCGTCCCGGAGGCCGCGGCGAGCATGCGCTACGCCGGAATCGTCTACCGCCCGCTGCACCTGCCGGACGATCCCCACCCGGTCGAGCTGGACTTCGTATGGCGCAAAGACAACGACAACCCCGCACTGACCGCGCTGCTCGAACTCCTGTGAATCCAGGCCTGATAGGCCACGGACACGGCCGCGACATGGTGGTGACATCGCGGCGACACCCCGTCGTGACACCCGCACCACGAAGGACTGATACAAGCTCGCTATCGCAAGCTACAAAATTCGACATAGACGTGAATCACCAGGGTCCCTACGGTCAACTCAGCCACCGGTTCTGTGGCTCGGACCACATGCGGCAGCGCCGCCGTTCCCCCTAGGTCTAGGAGACCCCGACCATGCCCGCTCTCCACCGGCAGGACGAACCGACGACCGCCGCCTCTGCGGACACCTCCGGCAAAGCAGGGCGAATCAGGTACCTGATTCTGGCCATGCTCTTCGTCGTCACCACGATCAACTACGCGGACCGCTCCACACTCTCGATCGCGGGCGACTCGATGCAGGCCGACCTGCACATCAGCTCGGGCGAACTCGGCGTGCTGTTCTCCGCGTTCTCCTGGTCCTACCTCGTCGCCCAGATACCCGGCGGCTGGCTGCTGGACCGCTTCGGCTCGAAGAAGGTCTACGGGCTGGCGATCTTCCTGTGGTCCGTGTTCACCATGCTGCAGGGAGCGATCGGCTTCTTCGCGGGCGCAGCGGTGGTCCTGCTGTTCATTCTCCGCTTCGCCGTCGGCTTCGCGGAAGCGCCTTCCTTCCCGGGCAACTCGCGCCTGGTCGCCGCCTGGTTTCCCACCCGGGAGCGCGGATTCGCCTCGGCGCTGTTCAACTCCGCGCAGTACTTCGCCACCGTGGCGTTCGCTCCCCTGATGGGCTGGCTGGTCACCGCCATGGGCTGGGAGCACGTCTTCACCGTCATCGGCGGCGTCGGCGTGATCCTCGCCCTCATCTGGTTCAAGGTCATCCACGCTCCCCGCAGCCACCCGCGCGTGCAGCGGGCCGAACTCGACCACATCGCCGCCGGCGGCGCCCTCATCGACATGGACGCGCCCACGGCCGATCAGGAGATGCAGGCCAAGCAGGCCACCTCCGGCAAGCAGAACCTGCACCACATGAAGGCGCTGCTGAAGAACCGCATCACCCTGGGTGTCTTCATCGGCCAGTACTTCATCAACACCATCACGTGGTTCTTCCTGACCTGGTTCCCGGTCTACCTGGTGCAGGAGCGGGACATGAGCATCCTCGAGGCAGGATTCGTCTCCTCACTGCCCGCTCTGTGCGGCTTCATCGGAGGCGTCCTGGGCGGCTGGCTCTCCGACCGACTGGCCCGCAGCGGCATCAGCCTCACCGCGGCCCGCAAAATCCCCATCGTCACGGGACTTCTGCTGTCCACCAGCATCATCATCTGCAACTACGTGAACGCCTCCTGGCTGGTGGTCACGATCATGTCGCTCGCCTTCTTCGGCAAGGGCATGGGCGCGCTCGGCTGGGCCGTCATGTCGGACGTCGCCCCCAAGCAGATCGCCGGTCTGGCCGGGGGCCTGTTCAACACCTTCGGCGCCGTCGCAGGGATCGTCACCCCGCTCGTCATCGGCTACATCCTCGACGCCACCGGCTCCTTCGACCTCGCCCTCGCCTTCGTCAGCGCCTGCGCCGCCATGGCCGTGGCCTGTTATCTCGTCATCGTCCGCGAGATCAAGCGCATCGAACTGCCCGACCTGGACCACGCCACCGCATAGCGCCCACACCCGACCGACATCACCGTCCCTGCGCCGAACGCCTCCGAGCCCCTGCCTCGGGGGCGTTCGCCGTCACGGTGTCCCCTCACACCCTTCAGGACCTGAATCTGAAGCTGAAGGTGAAGCTGTACGGGCGGGACAGTCGTGCTCAGGAGGCGTCCAGATCCACGCCCGCGAGCTCGGGCATCGCCTAGCGGGCCAGCACGGAAAGGCTGTCCCGAAACCGCCGACGAGCCGAGATGTCTTCGGTGTGGCTGACGTGGCGTATGCCCCCTTGACTGCTCGACGCGCCGACAAGGGTGGGCCGGAACGTCGGACAAGCAGGCTGAGCGGAGGAGGATGCGGGCGTGCTCCATCGCGTCGCCGAGGCGACCGGAATGCAGGTCTTGGCGAGAGCGGCAGGCGTCAGCATGTCGGCCTTGGGTGGTCGGGCTCGCCGAGGTGGGAATCGGGCTTTAGGCGTTCACCGGTCCAGGGAGCGGGGGCTCCGTCCTCGTCCAGACGGCGCTCGCGGTGGGATTCAATGCGGGCGGCCTGTTGCTCGGCCTCGGGCACATCGAGTTGCCCGGGCGTCAGAAGGGACGCTTCGCGCCGACGGACGCAGCGGCGGGGTCCTCCGACCGAGGCTCGCCGAGTTCCGCCAGCGCTCCACCGAAGCGACCGCCGACTCCGGCGAGCCCGGCGAAGTCGAAGTGGTCTTCCTGCTCGTCGGGCCCTGACCTACGCATACCGGCCCGCACTCAGTCGAGCTGCATGCACGTCGCCTTTTCCAGGAAGTCGCCGCGCACCCAGCCCTTCGCATTGATGGACAGGCCGGACTTGGGGTCGTCCATCGGCGTGACCTTCCGCCACTGCCCCTTCTTGCCCAGCACAGCCACATGATCGTCCTTGCGCAGCAGCCCGTACGAGGCGTACCCCGTCCCCGGACCGCTCCGCAGATTCACCGTGTCCGTCACGTAGTACCCGCAGTCCGCGGACGCCGGAGCCGCACCAAAGAGCGCTCCTCCGGCAAGGAGGACGCCGACAACACTCGCACTGATCATCTTTCGCATGATCCGCTCAACCCGGCGCCCGCAGGACCGGATACGACAACGGCCGCCAGATCACCCCATCGGGTCACCGGCGGCCATCGCCCCGCTGGACACTCAACACAACTGCGTCAACGCCCGGTCAGCGGGCTACTTCCAGATGTCAGCGCACGGCTTGGCGCGCTTCTTGTTCGACTCGACACACAGCAGCGACCCGTGTCGGTAGTCCGTGTGAGGCGACCAAGTCACCGAGTGCATACCGCCATGACGCTTCGCCAGCCGCCAGCCGGAGAGGTTCTCTCGCGTCTCGCTGTGCGCGTGGATCACGTACGCGCGGAACCGCTCGCCCTTGACCGGGCCCTTCGCCCACGCCCGCACCGATTTGACGTGCGTACTCTCTCCCCACACATCGATATGCACACCGCCATACCCACCGTGCGTCTCCGCCGGCACCGTCGCCGACGACGACGGAGTCACCACCATCACCGCAGCGGCCGCCGCCAGGGCGGACTTGATCACCATTCGCATGATCCGCTCAACACCCCGACCTACAGCCCAGGTCACGCGGCCCGACCACGGATCACCCGGACGGCACCCGGAACCTCACCGACGGTGCCGCCGAGCAACGACTTCTCATCTCGAACGGCCCGGCGATCGAACTGAAGGAGATCGGCGCCATGATCAGGGCCCGGCTCGCCGCCGATGCGAGCGACGTACCCACCCGCCGGGCACTGCCGAACATCACCGTGCGCGCCGCAGCGAAGTTCGACCCCCAGCTGCGGGCCATCGTCCCCGACCTCGGTTGCTCGAAGAAGACCTCGAACGAGAAGGCGCGCCGCATCCTTCAGTGGACGCCACGCGATCCGGAGGAAGCCGTCATCGCCGCTGCCGAGAGCCTGGTGAAGAAGGGCCTCAGCACCGAGAAGTGACTCGCCTCCTCACGCACCCCTGCATCAGAACCTGGTCCTCCACCGGGCCCACAGACCGGTCGGCCGCTCCGCCCGGTGGAGGACCAGGGGGCGCTGCCCGTCATGTCCCGTACACGCGGAACTCGGAGACCTGGCCGGCCGGCCAGCCGGAGTTTGCCGTGAAGAGCAGTCGCACGTGGCGCGCGGTCCTACCGGTGGGCAGCGACAGGGTGGCCGTGTTGCCGGTGGCAGGATCGAAGGTGCAGGCCGTGGCGCCGCGCAGGGAGCTGAACGTGGTGCCGTCGGTGCTGCCCTGGACAGCGACGGTCTGGGTACGGGTGGCCCAGGCGGTGGCCGGGGGCAGGGTGAGGACGACGCGGGAGACGGCGGTGGCGGTGCCCAGGTCGACCTGGAGCCATTGCGGGAAGGCGCTGTTGGCGCTCTCCCAGTACGTGTTCGCGTTGCCGTCCACGGTGTTCTGCGAGCCGTAGCTCTGGGTGTGGCTGCTCTCGGTGGTCGGCCGGTTCAGGGCCAGGTTGCCGTTGGTGGGGCCGCCGGTGGTGGTCGCGGTGACGCGGTTGGACGGTTCGGAGGCGGTGCCCGCCGCGTCGAGTGCCTGCGCGTCGAACGTGCAGGGTGTCGACGGGGCGAGCCCGGTCACGGTGAACGTGGTGGCGTTGGCGGCAGTGGTGACGACCGGAGTGACGGTGCTGCCGGTGATTCTCCGGATGCGGTAGCCCGTCACGCCGACGTTGTCCGTGGCCGCGGTCCAGGACAGCGTCACGGTGGTGTCGGTCACGGCGGTGACCCGCAGGTTTCCGGGGGCGGTCGGCGGAACGGTGTCGCCGTTGCCCATCACCGGCCGGGTCGGCCGGACGGCGGTGACGGCGATCTGGCCCTTGAACATCCGGCCGCCGTCGCCGGTCAGGCGCAGATAGTAGTCGGACGAGCAGGCTGTCCCGTCCTCGTCGAGGGCGAGGAAGCCCGACCCGGTCGGCACCCAGGCCTGGGACTCGGCGGTCTTGGCGATCTGGTTGCCTTCGTTGTACTCGTCGAACATCGAGATGTAGGCACTGGGCACTCCGGCCCGGGCCATGTTGTAGAACTGCCGCCACATGAAGTCGCCGTGGGCGCGCTGTCGGTCGCCCACTCCCCCGGGCAGGACGCACGGCTGGTAGTCGATGCCGTGCGCGGTGCACTCGGCGAGGTCGGGCACGGTCGCGACGTTGTAGAAGTTGTCGGCGTCCCCTACGTTGCCGATCCGGCCGACCATCCACGGGGAGAGCATGTCGAAAGCGTGGTAGACGGCGGAGAAGCCCGGCCGGGAGTCCCGGTCGCCGGTACGCCACCAGGTCGGCACGCCTCCGATCACGTAACAGCCTTGCGCCTTGAACCAGTTGACGACGTCCAGGCAGGCGTCCGGGGTGAACGGCCGCTGGTTGTCGTCGAATCCGAAGCCCCAGACGCACACCACCGGCTTGCCGTTCTGCCGTGCGTAGGCGGGGGACATGGTGTGGGCGCGCATCTTGTCGGTCCAGTCCGCCTTGATGTCCGTCCTCATGGACGTCCAGTCCGAGACGTCGTACATCACGTAGAACTTGACGCCCGCCGATTCGGCCGCCTGGCGCACCTTGCCGGCCATGGCGTCGCGGGTCGGTCCCTCGCCGCCGGTGGGGTTGAAGCGCTGGAGTGCGGCGGTGTCGATGCCGTACTGCTTCATCCAGCGGAAGTGGACGTCGACGGTCGACTGGTCGTAGGAGGAGAACAGCGTGGCGGGTAGCCCGTTGCCGAGGTCGGCGAACCCGGTGCGGTAGCCGGTCGGGTAGTCGCGGACGTCGGGCCAGGCCACGATGGCCTTGTTGGACGGGGACGGTGTCTGGCCCCAGTTCTGGGCCCAGTGCCACCAGCCGTCGATCGGGGCGCCGTCCCCGGCGCACGCGAACCAGCCCTGATATCCCACGGTCACCTTGCCGACCACGTCGCCGGGCGGGCTCGCCGCGGCGGCTGCGCCCGCGAACAGGGTCTGGCCGAGTCCGACCGCTCCGGCGACCCCTGCCGTGGTCGCGGCCTGCAGGAGTGCGCGACGCGTGACAGCCATCTGGATCTCCTCCGGTTGATCGCCAACTCCACTGCCGGGAAAGGGTGTTGACCCAGGCATGGGTAGCGGCGGGGTGGATGCGAGGAGAGCGTATTGATGTGGACATGCGGGCGCAAGAGAGAGGCATCATCCCGCAAAAAGGAGAGAAGACTGGCGCAATAGTTCGCTATGTCTCGGCGCTGGCGGCCGGGCCACGGCCGCACTCACTTCCCGCGGCTCGCACGAGAGGGGCGGGCGAGGCGGGTTCGGGTGCTCCTCGTGCGAGCGTGAATGAGTGCGGCCTGCACGACAGCACCCCCACGCCATTGAGACCTGTGGCGCCTTCGATCGAGCGGCCGCGACACCTCGCCGTCACCGCTCGACAGACAGCCTCACGCTGCGCCCGGGGTCGCGGCCAGGCCCTGCTTGACCTGGCGGGTGATGTCGTCGGCGAGGATCTCCGGCAGTCCGGCGCCGATCCCTCGCAGAGCCAGTGCGGCGACCTCGGCGGGGTCGGACTTCTGGTCGGCCGGTACGTGGGCGGCCATATCGGTGTCCATGTAGCCGACGTGCAGGGCCGAGACCGTGATGCCGCGGGGCGCCAGTTCCTCTCGGGACGCGTCGGTCAGCGCCCAGGCGGCGGCCTTGGTCGCGGCATAGGAGCCGAGGGCAGCCGGGTGCGCCCACGACAACACGGAGAGGACGTTGAGCACGGCGCCGCCGCCGTTGGCCTCGATCACGGGGGCGAAGGCGCGGGTCAGCGCGAGGGGGCCGTAGAAGTTCGTTTCCATCTCGGCCCGCAGGGCGTCGAGGTCGCCGGTGAAGAGCGATGTTCCGGTGGACAGACCGGCGTTGTTGACCAGGAGGGTGGTGTCCGCCGCGATGCGTGCCGCCTGCCGCACGGACTCCGGGTCGGTGACGTCCAGGCGTACGGGAACGGCACCGGGGAGGTCCACCGACTCCTGGCGGCGGGCCGCCGCGTACACCTTCGCCCCCTGCGCGACGAGCTGGCTCGCGAGGTGCCTGCCGAGGCCTCGGTTGGCACCGGTGACCAGGGCGGTCGCGTTCTTGAGTTCCACGGGTCCTCCAAGGGTGCGGCGCGGGTACGGTCGACCGCGCTCAATAGATTATGGATGTAATCCAACCTCTGGACTACGATAGATGTCAAGCGTCATTCAAATCGAGAGCAGCGTGGAGGCGGGCATGGGCCGGGTGTCGCAGGCGCAAGCGCGGGAGAACCGTCAGCGGGTCGTGGAGACCGCCTCGCGGCTGTTCCGGGAACAGGGCGTCGACGTGAGCGTCGCCGACCTGATGCAGGCGGCGGGGCTGACCCATGGCGGGTTCTACAAGCAGTTCGCCTCCAAGGAAGCCCTGGTAGACGAGGCCACCGCGCACGCTTTCGCCGAGCGCGCCCGGCAGTACGAGGAGGACGCCGCGCGTTACGCGGGCGCATCAGGGCCGGATGCGCCAGGCGCCGACGCACGGGCCGTTGCCCGTCGCGACCTGATCGACGCGTACCTGTCCCCCGAACACCGGGACAATCCGGCAGAAGGCTGCCCGATCGCCGGACTCGCCACCGACATGGCACGCACCCCGGCCGACCGCGACGCCCACCACACGTACGCGCGAGGGGCCGAGGCCTACGCCGGCCGGCTCGCCGACGAGGACGGAGACGACGACGGACTGACCCGGCTGAGCACCATGGTGGGCGCGCTGGTGCTGGCCCGGGCGACGCGGGGCACACCACTGTCCGACGAGATCCTCAAGACCGTACGTACGAGCCTGACGCGCCCAGAGGTATGACGTCGTCCGTGTCCAAGGGGACTCCCGACGACGCCCGATCAGCGGGCGCGGGCCGTCGTCACGACTGCAGGACGCGTGGTACCTGCCCTGGCGCGGCCGCGTCGGCACGGCCCTGGGGTTTCCCCCTGAGCGATCAGGACGGGGCAGAACCGCCATCAGCTGCCGTGCGCTGACGCCTGTAGTGGCGAGCCGCTCGGGCGCGGTTTCCGCATGACGGCTTGCACCACTCCTGCCGCCCGTGGCTCTTGACGAAGTAGCGCACGCAGCGGGGCGCGGTGCAGGATCGCAACTGCGTGCGCTGCGGGCCGCTGAGAAAGTCGATGGCCGCTCGGGCCAGGGCCGCGACAAGCCGAACGTACGGATCGCTTTCCGCTGACAGCAGTCGGGCGGCAGGGATTCCTTCGTCGGGCCAGTCGATCTGCGGGGCGACCGGTTCCCGCGCGGCAGCCATGTTGAGGTGGGCGATTGCCCGGTCGGCAGTCATCAGGCGATGGGCGTCCGCCGGGCTGGGGGGAGCGGGACTGACCACTCGGGCGAACAGGGCCCGGATGGCCTGCCGGAGCTCGATGATCCCGAGCCTGAGGTCTTCATCTGCTGCGAGTTCTCCAGCCGGAATGTGGCCGGCCAGCAGGTCCCCCTGCTCTTGGATCCAGTGCGTTGTTCCCTGGACGGTGGCGAGGTCATCGGCGACGCCGCCATCTCCGTCATGGCGAATCGTGCTTGCCAGTTCCAATGCCAACCAGCGCCCCACGAGGCGTCCCCTTCCCTCTCGGTGTCCGGTCATCAGCCACTTGTTCACATCCCTCCGCACACCCTAAGGTCCCTAACGGTAAATGGAAAACTTCCGTTAGGTGAGGGAGCGGGTGGAGACACCTGCCCTCGTATGGGACGGCGGCTGAGCCCGCCACTGGAGGCGACTGCGGAATGACGCTGCTTGCACAAATCAGCGACCTGCATCTGGACGGCAGCGAGAGGGCGACCCGACGTGCCACCCGCGTCATGGACTACTTGCGAGCCATGCCCCACCCGGTTGACGCGCTCCTCGTCACCGGGGACATCGCCGATCACGGTGAGGAGACCGAGTACGAGGAAGCAGCTCAGATCCTGACCGCGTCCTTCCCCGTGCTCACCTGCCCCGGAAACCACGACGTGCGACCGGCCTACCGCAAGGCCCTGCTCGGAGAGGCACCCGAGCGCGGCCCCATCAATCAGGCCCACCACATCGCCGGCACCACCATCCTGATGTGCGACTCCACCATCCCGGGCCGCGACGAGGGACGGCTCGACGCGCAAACACTCGCCTGGATCGACACCACCCTCACCGCGCTGCCGCAGGACGCCACGGCATTGATCGCCTTCCACCAGCCGCCGGTCGAACTCCATCACCCCCTGCCTGACTCCGGCATGCTCGAAGAGCCCGGACAACTGGCCGACTTGCTTGACGCACACCCGCAGGTCGCCGCCGTCCTTACGGGCCACGCCCACACCGCGGCCGCCTCTACCTTCGCCGCGCGGCCGCTGATCGTCGGACCGGCCATCACCTGGACCCTGCGCATGCCCTGGGAGGGCGACAAGGCCGCGGACCGCGAGCAGCCGCCCGGCCTCGCGTTCCACATCCTGTCCGACGACCGGCGCCTGACCACCCACTACCGCGTCGTGCTCTGATCCCCGTTCGCACGATCCGGAGGCATCGTGGTCCATCCCTACGCCGTCGCCGGGTTCCTCGTGGCGGTCCTTCCCCTGATCGCCACCCCTGGAGCCAGCCTGGCTTTGCTGGTCCAACACGTCACCGACAGCGGACGCCGTCAGGCTCTTCCCGTCATCCTCGGCACAGTCACCGGCCTGTACATCCACGCCACTCTCGCCATAGCCGGCCTGTCAGCCCTGGTCATGCACTCCAGCCTGGCCTTCACCGCCGTCAAGCTCATCGGTGCCGTCTACCTCATCGGCCTGGGCATATGGACATGGCATTCCGCCGCACGGAACGCGGCACCCGTCCCCGACCGCCAACGCCGGCCGAAGGAGGCGCGTTCTGTCTACGCCCAAGCGTTGCTCGCCAACGTCCTCAACCCGAAGGCGGCAGCTATCTACCTGACCCTGGTCCCCCAGTTCATCGCACCCCGCCAGCCCTTCGGCGGCCAGATCCTCACATTGGCCACCGCCCACGCGATGCTGATCGCACTCTGGCTCGCCGCCTGGACGTTCCTCATCCTGCGTGCCTCACACGCCCTGCGCACGCCCCGCTTCAAGCAAACTGCCGCCAAGGCCACGTCAGCGGTCCTCATCGCCTTCGGTATTCGGAGCGCCGTGGCGTAAGCCGAGGGCCACCTCCTGAGTGTCGGCGAACGACCGTCTGTCGACACTCACGCGCGTGATCACGAACCCGCAGGTGAACACCGACCTGCCCGGCATCCCGGGCGGTCAGGGTGGATGAGGCTCGCTCAGCGCTCGGGTCAGCCCGCGGTTCGCGCCTCACGCCACGTCGAGCTCGTCGGTGCGCTCGTCCAATTCACTGCGGACATCGGCGAGTTGCTGTTCGAGTCTGCAGGCGGAACCGTAGGGCGGGCCGGGGCCCCGCTCCCTAACCATGCGAGCGACGAGTCTCCGTGTGGCGCAGCCTATTTCGAGGCGTACGACGGCTGTTCCAGCACTGGGTGACGGAGCTCTGCGCGGAACCGTGACCACGGCTCAAGGGCGATCACTTGACGGCCATGGCAGGACGATCCGATCAGGCGGTGGAGTGCCCTGCTTCGGCAGCGACAAGGGCAAGGAGACTTTCGGCGGTCTCGGTGATGGTGTCCTCGACAGGACGCGGCTTCCAGACGAGCAGGCGCTGGACCTTCTCCGAGGTGGCGTCGAGGTTCTTGCCGAGGAGCGCGCGCAGCGGGCGCAGTTCCGGTTTGGCCAGGGAGAGACCGCGGGCGGCCCAGACCGGCATTTCCCGCGTGGGCACGCTCTGTGCGCGCCCCGAGGCGTTGGTGGAGAATCTCGGCGACCTCACGGATCCACAGGCTCCGCCCTGACATCGCGGTGAATCGCTGCCCTGCCGCCGCCGGATCGGTCATGGCCCGCAGATGCAGGTCGGCCACGTCGCGTACGTCCACGTAGCCCGAGGCGAACTTCAAGGATGCGGATCCCAGGCGGCCTACGGGTTCGGTCATGTCAGCTCCTCATTGGCGGCAGGGGGCGCGGAGCCGCCTGGCGGCGCCGTCAGACGTTGGCGTAGCCGGGGATGGAGGCCTTGATGCGCTCGAGTTCGCGTTCGTCGGAGACGCCCTGGAAGTCGTGGCGGGGCGTGTACGGGAGCTCCAGGCGACGGGCCTCGTCGTCGGTGAGGTCGAGGTCGAGGGAGGCGACGGCGTCGTCGATCTGCTGGATGGTGCGGGCGCCGACCAGGGGGGCTGCGACGACGGGGTTGCGGCGCAGCCAGGCGAGGGCGATCTGGGCGCGGCTGACGCCCCGGGCGTCGGCGACGGCACCGAGCTCGTCGATGATCAGACGGTCGCTGTCGGCGTTCGCCTTGTACAGCATGTCGGCGAAGCCGCCGTCGGTGGCCGCGCGGGCACCGGCGTTCGCCTCGTCGAAGGGGCGGGCGAGGCGGCCGCGGGCCAGCGGGCTCCACACCATGGTGGCCACACCCTCGTCGGCGCACAGCGGCAGCATCTCGCGCTCCTCCTCGCGGGCGAGGAGGTTGTAGTGGTCCTGCATGGTCACGAAGCGGGCCCAGCCATGGCGCTCCTGGAGGTGGAGGGCCTTGGCGAACTGCCAGGCGTGCATCGAGGACGCGCCGAGGTAGCGGGCCTTGCCGGCCTTCACCACGTCGTTGAGGGCCTCGAGGGTCTCCTCCAGCGGCGTCTCGTTGTCGAACCGGTGGATCATGTAGACGTCGACGTAGTCGGTGCCCAGGCGGCGCAGGCTGGCATCGATCTCGGACGTGATCGCCTTGCGGGACAGGCCTCCCCCGTTCGGACGACCCGGACGCATGGCGTGGCGGACCTTGGTCGTGATGACGACATCGTCGCGGTCCGCGTAGTCCTTCAGCGCCCGGCCCAGGATCTCCTCCGACGAGCCGTAGGAGTACATGTTCGCCGTGTCGAAGAAGTTGATGCCCGCGTCCAGCGCGTGCTTGATCAAAGGCCGGCTGGACTCCTCGTCCAGGGACCAGACAGGGTGACCACGCTCCGGATCGCCGTAGGTCATGGCACCGATGGCCACGGGTGACACGTCGAGGCCGGTCCGGCCGAGCTTGATGTAACGCATCAGAAGGCTCCTACGATGGAGATCGAGACAAGCGGAGAACTCTCCGCCTGACTCTTCGACGGTAACGGAGAACTCTCCGTATCACAAACGGGGCAGCTCTCCCCTGACCTCACCACCGCGTCACTGCAGCATCACCGCCGCATCACCAGCAGGAGGACCCTTACCCGAGGCCGCACGGCAGCACGCCGACGCACTCAAGAACCGGGAGGTGATCCTCCAAGTCGCCAGCGACGCGCTCACCGAGTCCCCCGACGCCTCGCTCAACTCGATCGCCAAGCGGGCGGGCGTCGGTCCCGGCACGCTCTACCGGCACTTCCCCACCCGCGAAGCACTGCTCCTCGAAGTCCACCAGCACGGCATCGACCGACTCACCGACGCCGTGACCGAAGGCCTTGCCACCCAGCCTCCGCTGGAGGCGCTGCGCAGCTGGTTCACCACCCTGAGCGGCTACGTGCGCTTCAAGCACGGCCTCGACGAGGCACTGAACTCCGCACCCTGAGCGGCGACGTGCGCTTCAAGCACGGCCTCGGCGGAGCACTGAACTCCGCCGCCGCCAAGGACATCATCAGCGCCTCCTGGCCACCCGTCACCGCGGCCGTCCAACGCCTCATCGACGCTTGTGTGGAGGCCGGCGAGATGCGCCCCGACATCGACCCCGTCGACGTCATCATGCTGCTCAGCTGCCTGTGCGTACGCAGGACAGCCCGGAGGGCTCCGCCCAGGCCGCCCGTCTCATGGATCTCGCGATCGACGGCTTCCGCCCATAGGCGAGGGGCGGCGCGGCGGGTTCGGCTCCGCGCGCCAAGCGGTGCGCGAGGGGGCCACCGTCCACTCCCCGAACGGCCACCGTCGAGTTCATCAGCGAGCTCTGGCGCTCACCCGTTACGGAGCCCAGGAGCACGTGCCCGGGACAGCAAGCATGTACCTACGAACCTTGATCCTTGCTGGGGACGACCGGGAAGGATGCCTTGTCGCGGCCCGTGCGGTCGGTGATCCACCACCTGTCCCCGCCCAGAAGGGCCAGTTCCGCGCGGCCGTCGCCGTCCCAGTCCTGGACGGCGAAGAGGGTGCCGTCGGTGGGGCCGTCGTCACCCGGCACGGACCGCTTGATGGAGTGCCAGGGTTTCGATCCGAGCCCGTGCTCGGAGCCGCCCCGCAGCACCTCGATCCGTGCGTCCCCCTCCTCCTTCTTCTTGGTGAGCTGTACGGCCAGGTCGTCGCAGCCGTCGCCGTTGAAGTCCCCGACGGCGAGCCCGGCGCCGAAGCCCTCCTTGAAGTCGCCGCCTTCGATGGTGACCCACTTCTTCGCCTCCGCCCCGTAGCGGACGCTGACCTGGCCGCGCCGGTGAGGTGTGTCCACCTCGTCGTAGCTGTCGACGAAACTGCGACCGATGGCGATGTCCTGGCGCCCGTCGCCGTCGAAGTCGCCGAAGACGATGTTCTCGCCCTCCGGCAGCCGCTCGGGCTCCCTGCTCAGGCCGGCGGCGGTACGAGCGCCGCCGGTGTACAGCAGGGGCGGGTCCCACGGAGAGCCGTAGAGCGCGAGATCGGTGGCGCGGTCGTCGTTCGCGTCCCCTGCGACCAGTACGGGTGACGCGCCCTCGTCGACCGGGCTGGGGATCTTCACGGTCCCGACCGGAGCCCCGGAGCGCTTGAACGGCCCCTTGAGGACGACCAGTTCCCGAGTCTCGTTCCAGTCCCTGAACACAGCGAGGTCGGTATGGCCGTCCCCGTCGAAGTCGCCGGCGACCGGCGCGGTGTGGTATCCGCTTCCCCGCAGTGGCACGCGCCCGTGCGCTCCGCCGACCCGCGGACCGTTGGGGCCTCCCCACAGGACCTGGGCGGCGCCGCTCACGACGAGGTCGGCGTGGCCGTCCTCATCCAGGTCGGCGACCGTGGGCTGCAACGGGTCGTCGCCCGTCTGGACATCGTCCGGCACACCGAGGTCGTCGTGGGCGAAGACGGTCGTGCGGTCGGGGTCAGGACCGTGCTCGGAGCCGGGCACGACGAACAGGTCGAAGTTCTCCGTCTCGGAGATCTCGTGCACCAGATCGACGAAGCCGTCCCCGTCGAGGTCGGGGGTCGCGGGCGTGGCCTCGCGCGCCGAATCGACCGCCCGGCAGGGACTGTTGGGCACCGCACGCACGCCGCCGGACGGCCGAAGGACGAGAAACGCCACCACCGCCACCACCACGAGGGAGGCCGCCACGGCGTGCCACACGCGCACGTGGCGGAAGAACGGACCGCCTGCTGTCGGAAAGTACATCAGCCCACTTCACGGGCGTGGGCGCGGCCCGCACAAGGAAGCGGATCATTTCGTTACGGGGGTGATGCACGACGGTCCTGCCCCCTCCGGTCCACGGGTACGTACGGCGGTGAGCCAGGGCTGCTCCCGGCCCGAGGTCGGCGTCGTCCGG
Organism: Streptomyces sp. HmicA12; assembly: GCF_000373565.1. GTDB lineage: Bacteria > Actinomycetota > Actinomycetes > Streptomycetales > Streptomycetaceae > Streptomyces. The sequence goes on from NZ_KB891812.1 coordinate 85,083, forward strand.
GCAGCCCCGCGGGCTTCGATCTGCGACAGCAGGATCGGAGCGGATCGCGGCGCTCGTCGCCGACGCCGGGGCCGACACGGTCGTCAACGCCGCGGGCCGGGCCCGGAAGGCCGACGATACGGATCTTCATCTGGGCGGCCCAACGCTTGAGACAGTGCCCTGAATGGCGCGTTGGGGTAAGCCGCCTCGTCATGGACGAAGTGGCGTACGGATGAAGTACTGCCCGCCGGGATCCGGTCGAACCCGAACGGAGGCCGCGTACTGATCCCGGCCCTCCGCCTCACCCGCCGCTCCCCTGACCCAGCTACGCACCGACCGGCGCGCGGCTGGATGTCACGCAACCGCGCGCCTCGACGACCGAACGCTCAGCTGAGGGTCTTCAGCGCGTCGGCGTCGTACGGCTTGAGTTCGTCGAAACGGTCGGCGAGCACCTTGGCCGCCCACTCGGGGTCCTGGAGCAGCGCGCGGCCGACCGCGACCATGTCGAACTCCTCGGCCTCCATGCGGTCGAGGAGGTTGTCGATGCCCTTGACCGGCGAGCCCTGGCCCTGGAAGGCCTTCACGAAGTCGCCGTCGAGCCCGACCGAGCCGACGCTGATGACCTGCTTGCCCGTGATCTTCTTCGTCCAGCCGGCCAGGTTCAGGCCCGAGTCGTCGAACTCGGGCAGCCAGTAGCGGCGGGTGGAGGCGTGGAACACGTCGACGCCGGCCGCGGCGAGCGGCGACAGGATGGCCTCCAGCTCCTGCGGGGTCTCGGCGAGGCGGGCCTTGTAGTCCTGCTGCTTCCACTGCGAGTAGCGGAACAGGATCGGGAAGTCCGGGGAGACCTTCGCGCGGACCGCCGCGACGATCTCCTCGGCGAACTTCGTCCGCGCCACCGGATCGCCGCCGTAGCCGTCGGTGCGCCGGTTCGTGCCCTCCCACAGGAACTGGTCCAGGAGGTAGCCGTGGGCGCCGTGCAGCTCCACGCCGTCGAAGCCGATGCGCTCGGCGTCCGCGGCGGCCTGCGCGAAGGCGGCCACGACGTCGTCCAGGTCCTGCTGCGTCATGGCCTTGCCCGTGGGCTCGGCACCTGCGGTGACCAGACCGGAGGGGCCGACGGCGGGAGCTTCGGGGTACGGAGCCTCGCCCTGCTGACGCACCATGCCGATGTGCCACAGCTGCGGAACGATGGTGCCGCCCGCCGCGTGCACGTCCTGGGCGACCTTCGCCCATCCGGCCAGCTGCTCCTCGCCGTGGAACCGGGGGACGCGGTCACTCTGTCCGGCCGAGTCGTGACCGACGTACGTTCCCTCGGTGACGATGAGGCCGACCCCGGCGGCCGCCCGCCGGGCGTAGTAGGAGCGCACGTCCTCGCCGGGAACGCCACCGGGCGAGAACATGCGCGTCATCGGGGCCATCACGATCCGGTTCGGAACGGTGAGCCCGCCCAGCGCGATCGGGCGGGACAGGAGGCGAGCCGCGCGGGAGGCGGGCGTCGTGGTGGTCACACGGACTCCTCGGAGGATGCAGGGTTAACCGGTTGGTATGTGAGCGTGCATTGTTACAGCCCATGAAGTAACCGGTCGTACGGGGGCCTGCATTCCCGCCCACAGGGGCCGCCTCCTGCAAGATCCCGGGCCGGCTGCGCTGCGCCTCGCCCGTAAGGCGCCTGGGAAATGCGATGGCCGCTCGCTCAGGCGCGCTGGCACGCTTGCGGATGTGATCGCTGCGGAGCTGGACTGCCTGATCGTGACCGGGATGCCCGGGGCAGGGAAGTCGACGGTCACCAGGCATGTCGCCGGGCTCCTGCCGCGGTCGGCCCGGCTGGACGGTGATGTCGTCAGCAGGTTGGTCGTCGGCGGTCGTGTGTCGGCTCTTGGTCATCCTGCCGACGAGGCGGCCCGGCAGGTGGAGCTGTGCAACCGCAACCTGTGCACGCTGGCGAACAATGTCTCCGCCGCGGGTTTCACGCCCGTGATCGACTGGGTGATCCCGGACCGTGCGCAGCTGGACTTCTTCGTCTCGCTTCTGTCGGCCCGGCGGGTTCTGTTCGTCGTTCTCACGCCGGGCATCGAGACGTGCCGGCACCGCAACCGGCTCCGTGACCCACGAGAACGGTTCGACTTCGACGGCTACGACGATCTCGATGCCGCCATGCAACGCGAACTGGGCGGAGTGGGCTGGTGGTTCGACACCTCGGCCCTCACAGCCGAGGAATCCGCCGATCGCATCATCCGCGAAGCCCGTCACCGGGCCCTGGTGAGCCGACCCGGCGAAGGGTTCACGGACGGGTTCTGAGTTTCCTGTTCTGAGCTTCCGGTTCTGAGCTTCGTGCAAACGGCCGCCGTCCATCGGGGCCGCCGACCGTGGACGTGGCTGTGGGGTCCGAGGAGGCGAGCCTGCCTCGGACCCCACAGCGGTCAGGGCGCCGCGTTCACCCCGGCCTCGTGCGCCCGGCCCGCATGGCCGTGCCGTGCGCACACGCGGCGCCTGGGTGCGGGCCGAGGGAGCGGCCCGCACGTCTCCGGTGGATCAGCCGGCGAAGCAGAGCGCGTTCCCGGCTCCGAAGTCGTAGCAGGTGATCTGCTTCGACGTCTTCGCCGTGCGGCCGCCCTTGTCCGTCACCGTCACCTGCGCGGTGTAAGTGCGCTGGCCCGTCGGGTACTGGTGCGATGCCTCGACTCCCGTGGCGTTCGCGTTGTCGCCGAAGTTCCAGGCGTACGAGGCGATGTCGCCGTCCGGGTCGCTGCTGCCCGAGGCGTCGAAGGAGCAGTCGCGGTACCAGCAGGACACCGTGAAGGACGCCGTCGGCGCGTTCCCGGCGGGCGGCTCTGCCGAGCCCGCGGTGACCTGCTTCGTCGTGGCGCCCGTCAGGCCGTCGTCGTCGGTGACGGTGAGCTTGACGGTGTAGGTGCCCGCCTTCGCGTACGTGTGAGCGGGCTTGGCTCCGGTGCCGGTGGTGCCGTCGCCGAAGTCCCAGGCGTACGAGGCGATGCTGCCGTCCGGGTCGGAGGAGGCGCCGGCGTCGAAGGCGCAGTCGAGCGCCGAGGCCGAGCACTGCGCGGTGAACGACGCCGTGGGACGGCTCGGTTCGCCCGGTGCGGAGCCGAGGGCGGTGACGTCGAGCAGCTTGTTCGGGGAGGAGGTGCCCGGGCTGGTCACGACGCCGGACTGCGCGTTGTCGACGAGCGCGTCGCGTACCTGCTGCGGGGTGGCGTCGGAATGCGCCGACAGGTAGAGCGCCGCCGCGCCGGCGGCGTGCGGGGTCGCCATCGACGTTCCGCTCATGACGGCCGTCCCGCCGCCGTTCTTGGTGGAGGTGATGGAGCCGCCGGGCGCGAACAGGTCGAGACAGCGACCGTAGTTGGAGAAGCTGGAGCGCGCGTCGTTGCTGTCGGTGGAGCCGAGCGTGATGGCCGCGGGCAGGCGCGCCGGGCTGGTGCCGCAGGCGTCCTTGCTGTCGTTGCCGGCGGCCACCGCCACCTGCACGCCCGCGTTGATCGCGCCCTGGACTGCGTCGTCCATGGCCTGGTCACTGCTGCCGCCGAGGGACATGTTGGCGACGGCAGGCTTCTTCGCGTTCTTCGCGACCCAGTCCATGCCCGCGACGATCTGCGAAGTCGTTCCCGATCCCTGGCAGTTGAGCACCCGGACGCCGACCAGCTTGACGGCCTTGGCGACTCCGTAGTCCTTGCTCCCCACGGTGCCGGCCACGTGCGTGCCATGCCCATGACAGTCCGAGGAGTCCGTGTCATTGTCGATGAAGTCGTAGCCGGAGGAGGCGCGGCCCTCGAAGTTCGTGTGCTGGCGGTAGAGGCCGGTGTCGACGATGTAGGCCGTCACACCGGACCCGTCGCCCGGGTAGGTGTACGTGTTGTCCTTGGCACCGTCGATCCTGTCGAGTCCCCACGACGGCGGGTTGGGCTGGGTGCCGCTCACCCGGAAGCGGGTCTCGGCCTGGACGTACTTGACGCCGGGTGCGTCGGCGAGGCGTTGGGCCTGCGCGGGCGTCGCCTCGAGGGCGAAGCCGCGCAGCGCGGCGGAGAACACGCGGCTGACGGAGCCGCCGTTCTCGTCCACGAGGGCGTCGGCGCGGGCCGCGACGTCCGCGGTGGCGACGGACACCGACGCGGTTCCGTCGAGGGCCACGATGTAGCGCCCGGCCACGGTGTCCTGGCGGTCGGCACCGAGTACGCGGTGCTGCGGCGCGGCGTGTGCTGCGGTGGCGGCGCCGCCGACGGCGAGCGCCGCCGCGGCGAGAGTCCCGGCACACAGGGCCGCTAGCTGTCTCTGGCCTGCTGGCATCGTCTGCTTCTCCTCGTGGTGAGGGGTGCCCGCACGCGGGCGGAAGGGGAGGCGCGAGGGGCGCCGCGCGGCCCCGGCATGGGGGTCGAAGGCCGCGCGGCGTCGGACACCACCCTGCGAGGCGGGTCTGAGCGGAACAATCCGTACCGCGTTAGGTAGGGGTACGTATAACGACGCTGACCCGAAGCGGAGTCGTACGGGACAAGGCGCGCGGGGCTCAGTCGGGCTCCGGCGTGTCGCCCTGTCGCAGGGCCGCCGCGGCCACATCGGCGCGGGAGGTGACGTGCAGTTTCCGCAGCACCTTGGCGACGTGCTGCTCGACCGTCCGGGGTGACAGGAACAGCGCCTGTGCGATCTCCCGGTTGGTGAGCCCGGAGGACAGGAGGCGTGCCACTTCCCTCTCGCGCGGGGACAGTTCGGTGCCGTACCCGCGGCGGCCGCGGCGCGGTCCGGCGAAGTGCCCGTCCGCACGCAGGGCGCGGCGACAGCGCGCGGCATCGCGCGGAGCCTCCAACGCTTCGTAACGGGCGCTGAGGGTCGTCAGCTCCTCGGCGGACAGGGGCCGTTCCGCATCCGTGGCGGCGCACTCGGCGGCGGCCTCGGTACATCGGGCGGCGGCGTAGGGAGCCGGGAGTGCGGCGTAGCTCGCCGCGGCCCGCTCGTAGCAGTCGACCGCCCGGGCGTGGTCACCGGCGGCGCGCGCCAGGGTGCCGTGGCACGCGAGCAGTGCGGCGGCGGCGAGTGGCCAGTGGCGTCCCTCGACGGCGCTCTCGAACTCGGCGACCAGCGCGCGGGCCTCCACGAAGCGGCCGGCCCGGGCCCAGGCGAGTACCGCGGCCGGCAGCAGATCGCCGGCCCACCCCCACACCTCCTTGCGCCGTATCCGCGGCACGGCGCGGTCGGCCTCCGCGCAGGCCACGGCGTCGTCGCCGCGGTACAGATGGATCCAGATCATGGCCGCGGAAGCCGCCGCCAGCAGGGGTGCCGAGGTGTTCACCGGGTCGGCCAGCGCCGCCTCGGCGAGCCGGGCACCGGCGCTGTCCCACTCCCCCCGGGTCATGGCCAGCAGGCCGAGCACGAGGTGGGCCTCGGCCTCGACGCCGGACACACCCGGAGCGGCGCCGAGGAGCCGGCGCGCCCGCTCGCCGAGTCCCTGCCGACGGCCCTGGGTCCAGTCCAGGCGCAGCCGGGTGCCCTCGACGATCGCGTGCAGGAACGGCGCGCCGCAGCTGCGGGCGAGCCGGGCGCCCTGTCTCGCGAAGTGGACGGCTTCCGTGTCGCGGCCCAGCCATGCCGCGGAGTCGGCGAGGTTGGCACACATGCGGGCGAGTTCCGCGGTCCCCTCCGTGGTGCCGCCGAGCGTGAGGAGCGCGTCGGCCTCCGCGGCCACCGTCGCATCGCCCAGGGTCATCCGCAGCGCCAGGTGGTTGCCCCGCACCGCGAGGTGCAGGACTCTGCTGTCGTGCCGACGCGCCTGTTCCTCGGCCCGGTCGATCCATGCCTGGTGGACGGCCGCCGCCTCCTCGCCCCAGATGGGCATGGCGAGACCGGCCATGGCGCGGGCGGCGAGTTCGGGCCGTTCGCGCAGCTCGGCGACGGCTCGCTCGGTGTCGGCGCGGCCCTCGATGTGATTGCCCGCCTGGTTGTTGAGGAGCAGGCCGAGATTGAGGCGGATCTCACCGCGTACGGCCTCGGGCAGCGACGGATCCTCGACGCTGCGCCGCAGCAGACGGGTCGAGCGGCTGTGGGCCAGGCCGATGACCGCGATACGACTGAGCCGCACGGCGAGGCGCGCCCGGTCGGGGGCCGGCAGGTCGGTGTCGGCGAGCAGTCCTTCGAGGAGTTCGACGGCGAGCGCGGTGTCCCCGACCGCGTGGGCGGACTCGGCGGCCTTCTCGGTGAAAGCGCGCCACGCCGGGGTGTCGCCGCATCCGCGGGCGTGATGGGCGAGTTGGACCAGCGAGAGGCCCTCGCTCCCGGACAGCGCGTCGACCGCGGCGGCGTGCAGGCGCCGCTGATCGAGCCGCAGCAAACTGTCGTAGACGGCCTGTTGCGCCAGCCCGTGCCGAAACCCGTACAGGTCGTCCGCCACTTCGTGCAGCACGCCCGCCTTCAACGCTTGCTTGAGGCCCGCGGTGGCGGCGATGTCCGAGAGGCCGGCGACCGACGAGATCAGTGCCGCGCTCGCCGGCACCCTCAGTACGGCGGCGGCGTGCACCAGGCCGACGGTGTCCGGGTCCAGGTCCAACAGGCGGTCCGCCATGGCCTCCTGGAACAGGACGGGCACGGTCACGGAGTCGAGCGTGTCCTCGTCCCCGCCGAGACATCGGACGAACTCCTCGATGACGAAGGGAATCCCGGCCGTGCGCTCGTGCAGCCGGCCCGCCAGTTCGGCGGACACGTCCCGGCCGGTGATGGCCCCGGCCAGGGCACGTACGTCGGACACCTCCAACGGCGCCAACGGGATGATCACCGAGGTGACGGCCGGCGGATGCCGGTAGGCGCGCCCGAGCGGGAGCCCTGCCCCTGGTATGTCCTCGCGCCGGTAGCTCAGTACGGTGCACAGCCCAGTCGGCGGATCGTCCACCAGGAAACGTACGAGGTCGCGGGTGCCGTCGTCGGCGCGGTGCAGATCCTCGACGATCCAGACGACCGGGCCGAGGGCGTCGAGCAGTGCGCGTACGGCACGGAAGAGTCGGTGGGCGGCCGCGCCGGGGTCCGCCAGCGGCTCGGGCTGCGGCGGCAGGCGGTCGGCCAGCTCCGGAAGGTACGGGCGCAGTACCCCGCACACGGGGTTCAGGCCGGACGGAACCCGTGCGCCGATCGTGCGGAGCGTGTCGAACACCGGTCCGTAGGGGAAGGGTTCGCGCAGCGGCGGACAGGCGCCGAGCAGCACGGTGGAGGCACCGGCGTCCCCACGCTCGGCCCGCGCGTCGAGTGCCTCCCGGATCAGCCGGGTCTTCCCCACTCCTGCCTCGCCCTCCACCAGGGCGACCGAGGGCGCGTGGTCGAGCACGTCGAGAAGCAGCCGCAGCGGCCCTGCGCGCCCCACCAGCGGGGCCGAGCCGAACCCCGATATCGGTCGGTCCAACGGCACGTGTTCCTCCTGCCTCGGGGACAGCGCGTGCCGCAAGCTACTTCGCCCGTGCGGGAGGGGGCAAGCCCGTCGGTGGGGCGCACCCGGCGGCTATGGCGGCGCGTTGCTCGGCCGCTCCTCGTCGACGAGCCGCGGCCACAACCTTTGCGGCGCGCGCCTGTGGGGCGGGTACAGGGGTCAGTTGGCGTGCGGTCGGGCGAAGCAGTGCAACCAGCGGGACTCCGCGCTACGAGAGGTGATCCGGACCGGGGTCAACTTCGCGTCCTGAAGGAGTTCCGTGAGCATGGCACCCGAAATACGAGCGTAGTAGCGCACGAAGTCCGGCCCCTTGGCCTGCCAGCCGGATGAGTCGTCGAGATGAACGCTGACGAACAGCAGGCCCGAGGGTTTCAGCACACGGTGGCATTCGGCCAATGACTGGGGCATGTGCTGCGGGATCAGGTGATGCAGGACTGCATTCATCCAGAGGCCGTCGAACGAGCGGTCCTTGAAGGGGAGCGCACGAACGTCGCCTTCCAAGAAGTGCGACTTGGGCACGCGCTCACGCGCCATGTGCAGGAGCTTTTCTGATCGGTCGACCCCGCACACGATGTGTCCGAGTGAGCTCAGATATTCGACGTCGCGACCATGTCCGCATCCAACATCGAGCAGAGACGCAGTGCAGGGGATTCTCTCGTTGAAGAACGTGAGAAGATCCTTGACTTCGTCGATCGAGTCATTCTGCGCCGCATATCGGGCAGCACAGCGATCATAGGAGGCGATCGTTCCGCTATAGAACTGATCCGCCTCCTGATCTTCCTCCAATAAGTTGGCGGAAAATATCGTGATCACCCCTCCCCCATTGATCTGCTGTTGCAGCGTAGCAACATCGCTCGATGATCGCCGCGCCATTGCGGTCATTCATGCCCGTGAGTGGGCGTCAGAGTACTTGTGCGATTCTTCTCGCTCTGCCGTGCGGCATCGTGGCTCCCGAGGGAACTCGGCCTCTCCTGCCACTCGCCCGCCTCCAGGAACAGCGCTGTCGCCGCGATGTCGTGCAGCACCGCGTCGTCGGCGAAGACGACCTCGTCGCGCCAGTCGCAGCGCAACGAGAATTCCTCGGACGAGCCCTGTGCGCACTGCGCGACAAATCGCCGAAAATACTGCGAAGGCAGGGCGCCGCCCGGTGGCTGAAAGAGCATTCCACGTTCCCCGTCGCGCGTTCCGAGCGTGAAGGAGTGATAGGAGGAACCGTGTGCCTCCAGCGCTGCCCTGCGGCTCGCCCAGTCCGCCGGATCAAATTGGCTTCCGGCATATCCGTCCGCTCTCGTGTACCCGTCCAGCAGATCCAGAACTTCGGATCCGATCAAGTTCGGCAGGACGTGCACGTGGGCGTGTTCGGTGGGCGCGCATTTCACTCGCTGGGGTAGCGCTGCACCGGTTCGGCCCGTTCCGTGCTCGAAGGTCAGGTAAGAGTCCCGACTGAAGCGTTCCGTCAGCCGTAACCCCACCTTGCGGCAGATCTGGCGGAATCGGATCGTTTCTGTGGAGGGCAGGCGGGCGGTGGCGAGAATGTGCAGTCCCGGAATGACCAGGACGTGCCCGGCGCTCAACGGAGCCACTTCGGCCAGCAGGAGATGGCCGTCGACGAGCCAGTGCTGTCGGACGGGCCGGAACGTGGTGCAACGCGCCAGCTCCACATATTCCGGCGTGGGTGATCCTGTGGCGATCACCTGGCAGAACGTGCACTCTAAATCATCCAATGAAATCCCCCTCAGGTAGTGCGGCGGTTTCTGTACTGCTCAGTGGCGAACAGCCCCAGGGGGAGAATGAGGCCGAGCGTGAAATCCTGCCAGGAGAATCTGCCCAGGCCCACGAAGAGGGTGCCGAGGAGCGCGGACAGGGAGAGCAGGCCCACGGACCAGTGCCGACCGAAGGCGCGTACGAACCGAGCCCGGCGCTGCGCCCGGATGATCGCGGTCAGCGGTTGGTCGCCGGCGTCGGCTCGCTGGATCACGACCAGGGAGGGCGACCAGAGAATGTGGTCGGACGCCATCGCCGGCGAGACGCGCCGCAGGTCGGCCAGTGCGTTGACGAAGGGCGCGACGGACCAGATCGACTCCCCCGACCCACCGTGCACGTTGGGCCAGGCGCCGCTCGGTAGCTGCCCGGACGTGATGGTCTTGAATGCGTCGGCGATCAGTTCGGCAGGCGCTCCTTTGGGATGCCGAAGCAGGGCGGACGCGGCGAATGCGAGCCCGTAGTGCGGCATGACCGTCTGCCACACCACTGACGCGCCGTTCGAATCCAGGAATGAGGTGTTGTAGCTCTCCACCCGCGCGTCCCCGTCGTCCAGCCTGGTGGGGTCGAGATGGGCGGTGAGCCATTCGAAGGCGGGAAGCGTGCGGGTGTCGTTCCATTGCGGACGGAGTTCGAGAATCGTCACGAGGGCGAACGAGGTGTGCGTCACGGTGGGAGGCCGCCCGGGTATCTCGCCCCAGCCACCCGGCTCACCACGCGCGGCCATCAGCCACTCGAGGCCCGTGGTGATCGCCTCGGCATACGGGTTGAGCTGGTGGAGCGCCCGCAGTCCCAGACACGTCAGCCACACACGTGACGGGCATCCGACCAGTGAACCCCAACCGCCGTCGGTGTTCTGATTGTTCACCAGCCACTCGTACGCCGCTCGGGCGTCCGGCCCGTTGCCGACCAGGCCGGTGCGGGCCGTTCCGATCACGTAGGCGACCCAGCCGGTGGCTTCCATGACGGGGTGCCCGAGACTGGTGTTGGTCGACCATCCGCCGTTGACCCGGGTGTCCGCCGACCGGGCCTGACGCTCGCGCAGAAAGCCCAGGCACTCGGCGAAGTGGTCGAAGGGGGCTCCCACACGCTGGAACATGTCGACGCCGACCGCTGTGGCCGTGGGGCCGGGAACGGCAGCGTCCAATTGGTGGTACCACCCGCCGGCGCCGGTCCCCTGCCCTGGCCTAAATCGGTTCCGCATAAAAGACAGGGCATTTTCCAATGCCTGTTCCGTGCGGGATAGATCTACCCCGACGCCGATTGCCGACACCATAAGGCGGGCCCCCGTCCACCTGCCATTACCCCCAGTTCATATGAAGGTACTACGCCGTGCACGCTGAAGGTAGTGGTCCTCCATTGTTCCTGGGAACCGATTCCCGGGCACCCGTCCACTCACCTCGGATGAGAACTAAACTCCAGTTCGATAGGGGATTCAGCGTGCCGAAGTGACCGAGAGCGTCGAGTTCCTTGGTGCCCCTGAAACAAGGGGGGCCGGAGGGTGGATCGTGGCTGAAGGTGACGGGCCTGTTCGCGGGGCCGGGCGAAGCCCTTCTGACAGCCCGGCTGCTCCTCGAAGTCAAACGGCGCCGACATCACCCACCCAATCTCGGTAGTGCTGTCACAGCGCCGGTTCTCCGGGTTGCGATCAGGTCGCCTGTGACGCGCAAGCGTGGATGGCTACGCGCACGGCGACTTCGAGCGATGAGTTCTGATCGAAAGGGGGGTCTTCCTGGTCGGGCGTGCTCGTGAGGCGTCAGTTGAGGCACCGCACAACCTTCGACTCGTGGGCGCGTAGGAACTCGGCACAGGTTGACGACCGGTAGGAGGCTCCAGCGTGAGCGACATCGTGGTCCAGAAGTTCGTCCGGCCTGAGCGCGCGGCATCAGGCCCGTGGCTGGAGGTGATCGCCTCGAATCTCGACTACCACCGAGCGACTTTCTTGTGGAAGTGCGAAGGGCTCACGGACGCACAACTGCGGCTACGGCCTGTACGGTCGTCGGCGTTGACCCTGCTGGGGCTGATGCGCCATCTGCAGGGTGTGGAACGCGCCTGGTTCCAGCGGACCTTGGCCGGCACGACGCCTCGCTTCTTCCCCTATCGGACCTATGTCACCGCGGACGGTGACGAGTGGTACGACGAGTCCGACCCGACGTCGGCCGGTGACGTCTACGCGGACTACCTCAAGGCGTGCGAGGAGTCACGGCAGGTCTTCGCGCAGGTGACCGTCGACATCGCGCGCATCGTGCCGAACCCTGAATTCGGCGACACCGACGTGCGGTTCATCCTTGAGCACGTGATCGAGGAGTACGCCCGCCATGTCGGCCATGCGGATCTCCTCCGCGAGGCCATCGACGGCGTCACCGGCGAATAGCCGAGCGTGTGCCCACGCCGCTCCCGACCGCCTGCCGGTGGCGCCCGGCAGAAATCTGGGCTGCGGGGACGGCGGTGCCGCTACGCGGCGAGCGCTGCCGGCTCGCCGAGGTGGGCGGCCGCCGTCCGCCATGCCGTGGTCACCGCGGTCCGGGCCCGCGCCGTCCCTACGATGCGGTCACCGGTCAGCACCACTGGCGCCCCCACATGGACATGCAGGGCCGGCCGGCGCAGGGGTGCGGTGGCGAGGCCCGCGAGCTGCTTGAGGGTGCTGCCCGATGTGACCCGGCGGGCACCGGCCTGGCCCACGGGGACGATGGGAGCCCCCGTGCGCTCGACGAGCCGGGCCAGGCCGCTGCGGAACGTCCCGGGCGCCGCCTCGGCCGCGTTCCTGGAGCGCGGCAACCCGCCCTCGGCGTAGATGAGGACCAGCCGTCCCTGCTCCAGAGCGTCGGCGGCCGCGTCCAGCGCGTCCGCGGCGCGCCGGCCGCCGCGCACGACGGGGATGTGGCCTTCACGGGCGAGGGCACGGCCGAGCACCGGGACACGCCACAGTCCGGCGGCCGCCATGATGACCGGCTCGGCACCGAGGCGGCGCAAGGCGCTGACCACGATGGCGGGATCGGCGAGCGAGGTGTGGTTCGCGGCGACGATGCTGCCCGGCGCGAGGTCGGCACTCGGATCGGTGGTCACCGACAGGCGGCCCACCGCGGGCACCAGAAGGTCGGCGATACGGCTGAGCATGAGCAGTCCCCCGGTCTCGGCGATGTCGATCTTCATTGTCGGCGGGCGTGATGGGCCGCGCGTGAGTCGTCGTACTCATCTTCGCTCCAGGCCGGCCCGGTACGGCGGTCCGGTCACACTCGCAGGGCGGAGCGAAAAGCCCTGGTGACCACCGCCCGCGCGGCCGCCACCAGGGCTTCGTTCACTCTGCGGCATCAGCTGATGCCCGGCAGGGCGTGGAGTGGATACCTACTTCCACATACCCATGTCGTCGCCGTAGCCCATGTCACCACCGTGGTTCATGGAACCGTGCCGGCCCATGTGGCCCTCGTCCCAGGCGTGGCCTCCCTCGTTGCCCGAGCCGTTGGAACAGCTGTTGCCGAAGGCCGGGTTGAGCAGACCGATGACGTTGACGGTGTTGCCACAGGCGTTGACCGGGACGTGCACCGGGACCTGGACGACGTTGCCGGACAGCACGCCCGGCGAACCCCACGCGGCGCCCTGGGCGTCGGCGTCCGCGGACGCGGCACCCGCACCGGCCAGCACCGCACCGCCGACAGCCACCGCGATCGCCGCGCTCTTCAGCACACGAGACATGAAACTTCCTTCACTCGCTTCAGAGCCCCCGCCCGATCGGGTCAGGGACAAGGAGCTGCTCGCTCCTCACCCGCAATCCGGAGCTCATTGCGCTGCAGATTGGCCCCTGCGCCTGAGTTCACCTGTCTGGAGCATCCATCGAACAGCCAGGCCAGTCAGCCGGGCGGATCATCAGTGCACGCGGTGCACGCCCGGTCGATCGCGCTGCCACAGGCCGGACGGACGCGCCGCCAAGGTGCGCGCACGACGCTGCGACGTAGCGGCATCAGGTGCTCTCGTTGCGCTCGGTGCTCTCCAAAGCGTTCTTGAGGTTCTGCAGCGTCCGCTCGATGTTCCGGGTCTGGAAGTCGGCGAACGTCTGGCCCGGGGTGACGATCCGGTCGAAGACCTGCGCGGCGAGGGCGGGCCAGGCACGCCGGTCGTCGGTCCAGGTCTCCGTCACTCGTGTGCCGTTGCCCGTCGGCTCGAAGCGGTACTCCCACGTGGCGATCGGACCTCGCAGGCGAGGTCGGCGCACACCGATCCTGTGCACTCGGAACGCAAAGCGGCGACCGGGATCGGCTGCGGTGACGGTACACAGGGTGACCCACCGGAACCGTCCCCGCTTGTTGCGCCCGACGAAAGTGGTCCCCCGTTCCGCAGGTCCCACCGGAACATCACCCATCGTGCCGCGGTTCTCCGGACTCCAACGCCCCATGTCTTCAGGCCGACTCACCGCCGCATAGACGACCTGCGGCGACTCCTCGACCTCGATGCTCCTGCTGACCGTGAATACCCGGCTCACCGACGGTTCCTCCCGCGACGGAAACACGTAGCTACTGACGAGTAGAGAGCATGGCATGCACAGACATTCGCCTGGTACCCGGTGTGGTGCAGCGACAGGTCGACCCGATGCGGTCGGGGCAGGTCTACCGCCTGCAGCGGTGCAGGTGACCGTCTAGTCGTCGGCACCCGGAGGGCCGTCCAGGACGGTCGGGACGTACTCCAGGAGCTGGAGCCGCCCGTCGAACGTACGGCTCTCAACCAACGCGAGGGTGACGTCCGGATACTCGTCGAAGATCCGCTCCTTCCCCGTGGCACCGGTGATGACGGGAAACACGACGATACGGAAACGGTCGACGAGGCCCGCTGCGAGCAGCGACCGGCACAGGGTGAGGCTGCCAAGGGTCCGCAGGGGTCGCGCGGAGTTCTTCTTCAGGTCACGGACGGCCTCGACTGCGTCACCGCTGACCAGTTCCGTGTTGTCCCAGGAAAGGGGCGCCTGCAGAGTCGACGAGAAGACCATTTTGGGCATCGCCGCCAGGACAGCGAAACCTGGGTCGTCGGCCGCCTGTGCGGCGAACCCGGACATCAACCGGTAGGTCGTGGCACCCATCAGGCCGGCATGCTGCTTCTCCGCGTCGCTGTCGAGCCAGGCAAGGTATTCCGGCCCTTCCATGCCCCAGAAGCCGGGCCAGCCTTCCGCGGAGGCGTATCCGTCGAGCGAGATGATGAAGTCGACCATGAGATCTGCCATCGAACTGTCCCTTCAGTCGTAGTCTCCTCTACCGGATACGACCGGCCCCCGGCCGCAAACTCATCGCCGGCATCCTGGAGACCATCCGCGTCCGCGTCGGCTCCGCCGCAACCACGGCGGGCACGCATCAGCGGACAACCGGCCATCGCTGCGGGCCGCAGACTGCGCTCGGCGCTCGATTCGAGACCGGGTGCTGGTCGCAGCCGTGAACGAGTGGCTGCGACCAGCACCGTCGCGACGCCCCTCAGACGATGTCGAATTCGTTGCCCTCGGGGTCCTGCATGGCGGCGGCGTAGAACCCCATGTCCGGCTCATCCTTGATCCGCAGCACGGTGGCGCCGGCTTTGACCAGGCGTTCCACCGCAGCATTGACCCGCTGCGTACGGACGTCCAGGGGGACGTCACGGCCCCCACCGACCTTCAGGTCGAAGTGCCACCGGTTCTTGGCGGTCTTCGGCTCCGGAACCTGCTGGAACCACACTCTCGGTCCGCGCTCCGCAGGATCGACGATCGACTCGGGAATGTCTCCGGCACCGGCCGGCAACTCTTCCTCGGGCACCCCGATCGACGCCCAGTACGCACGCCACGTGGCGTGCCCGTCCGGCGGAGGCTCCGGCACGTAGCTCAGGGCCTCGGCCCAGAAGGCCACCATTCTTTGCGGATCGGAGCAGTCGATCGTCAGCTGCACTGTCATCTCCATGCTCGGAGCATCCCAGGCAGGTCTGACATGCCAGCTACGCGACGTCGGGCCGTGTCATGAGTGGTGACCGCACATGCAACTCCAGGCTGGGGCCGGTCAGGGGCACGGTGCTCCAAGTCGCCACCGCGGTACCCGCCTCCGCGTCGACGACCAGCCGAACCCGGTGCGGGGTCGTGATGACGTAGAGATCGGCGACGAACGTGCTGCCCTGCCAGGCTCCGGCAGCGACGACAGGCCGGCCGAGCGGGGAGCTTTCCCTCCAGTCGCCGTGGCCGATCTCGACGTCGAGGAGCGACCCGAAGCGGACGAGCCATCCGCCGTCGACGGGATCGACGACCACCGTCGTCCCGTCGGGCAGAGCAGAACCCTCGGCGGACGCGTCGAGCTTCGCCTCCACCGCCCCCTCCGGGCCGGCCGAACCCTGCACCGGCGCCAGTGAAAGCCGCTGCAACCGGTCGGCGAGGACCTCGTCGTCCCGGGCGCATCCCGTCTCGTCCAGGCCGGGCAGCAGGCACTCCCACAGAGCGTCGAACACCTCCTGAGACTCGCCTTGGGCGGTCACGGCCACCACCAGATCGTGCGACGGAACCACCACGCACTGCTGCCCGAAGGAGCCATGACCGTGGTAGCCGTGCCGCGACATCCAGAACTGGTAGCCATAGCCGCAGGAGAAATCGGCGTCGTTCGTGCCGTCCTTGAACGGTACGCAATCGACCTGCCGACCGGTGGCCAACTCCACCCACTCACGCGGGACGAGCCGCCGCTCGCCCCACATGCCTCCGCGCAGCAGCAGTTCGCCGAAGGCGGCGACGGCCTCGGTCGTGAGGTGCAGACCGTGGAACCCGAAGGCGGCACCGCCGGCCACCCGGTCCCACTCGGCATGGTCGATGCCCATCGGCTTGAAGAGGCGCTCGTCGAGGAACTCCGGGAGCCCGCGACCCGTGACCCGTTCCACCATCCGGGCCAGGACGAAGGTCGTCGAGTTGTCGTACGTGTGCCGCGTCCCCTCCACCGTGGCGAACGGCAGACCCAGGAAGCCCTTCACCAGGTCGCCGGGCTCCCGCTCCCAGGCCTCGGCAAGGCTGTCCGAGTGGTGGCCGACTGTCATGGAGAGCAGGTGGTGAACGGTGACACGGCTCCCCTGCTCCGAGATGTCGGCCGGGACGTGGTCGGGCAACACGTCCACCACCCGATCGTCCAGTGAGAGCAGCCCGTCGGCGATCGCGAACCCCACGGCGACCGAGGTGAACGACTTGGTCAGCGAGTAGAGAAGGTGCGGGCGTTCGGCCGAGTACGGCGCCCACCAGCCTTCGGCGACGACGTGACCGTGGCGTACGACCATGAGGGAGTGACACTCCACGGATCGCGCTTCGAGCCGATCCAGCAGAGCGGCGATCGCACGGGACGACACCCCCGAGGCGGCCGGTGTCGAGCGCGGCAGCAGGGCACGCCGAGAAGCCATCCTGGCACCCTATCCGAACGCCTTTCCGAGCCCCAGCAATTGACTGACTCCGGTGCGAACTGAGTTGACCTTGTGAGCTCGCGGCCGGTGATCCGGGTCAGCAGGCCGTGCCGCTGCCGCCCGTTTCCCGGGGTTGCCGTGGGCGACCTACCAGCAGCTCGCACCCGGGCACAGCTCTACGGCACCGCCCGACAAAGTCGGCTAGTCGGCGCAGTCGAAGGTCAGGTCTGCGGATACCGCGTTGTCGATGGCGCGGACGAGTTGCTGCCCGCCTCGGTACCAGGACGGGGAGATGCCTATGGTGCAGCCGCAGATGCCGATCAGGGCGCGGTCGGAGCCGTGTCGTTCGAGGGCGAGGACGTCGTCGAAGCGGAGTTCGTGGTGCGCGCCTGGGCGGCACGACACCAGGGACTCGTCCGTGAGAACGGCCCACTGGGTCCTCGCCGAGCGCCGTACGGCACGTTTGAGGGGCGGCTCGCGGAACGTCCGTCCCCATGGGGCGCTTTCGTCCCAGGTCCAGCACGAGGTGCACCACAGTCGGCGGCCGTCCGGAGCGGCGAAGTCGAGGAGCAGGCCCGGTGGGACTACGAGTTGGGCGCCCTGCAGTGCCTGACGCCAGGCGGCACGGACGTGGGCGGGGGTGACAGCTTCCGGCGCCGGGCGGGGCCCGTCGGGTTCGCTGTTGAGGGCGTTGCGGGGATGGGGAGTGTCGAACAGGACTGCTCGGGCTGCCGCGTCGAAAGTGGCGAGCGTCGGCTGTGCGCTCTCGCGCGTCGGGGCGCCGTGGTGGGCCACTTCGGCCGACGTGGGCTCCTTGTCCGCGAGAAAGAGGGCCTGGGACCACAGGGTGGCGGCCACGTTGTGGGCGTCGGCCGCCGAGGCAGGAGCGAGAAGGAGGCGGACGAGTGTCGCGGAGTCGTGCACCGTGGTGACGGACTCTGTCTCGGCCGGGCCCGACTGCCCGGCGGGCAGGGCCGCGGCCACCCGGGCGCGAAGGATGCGGTGGGCCGCGGAAGCGGCCGCGGACTGGGCCGGCATCTCGACGGACAGGGCCACCCCGTTGATGTTCCGATGAGTCCACGAGGCACGAGAATGGCGGGCCTGTGGCGCAGTCCGGTGCGGAGTCGGGCCCTGGGGCAGGGGAAGCCGCAGGCCCGCCGGCTCAGGCCCGATCCAGGTCAGGACCGCGTTGGTCCGCGTGAACCAGGTCGCTGCGTGCCTGAGCACCGACTCTGCGGCCGGCGGACGCAGCAAGACGTCCACATGACCCGGCAGACCTTCGGCCTGTGATCCGTATCGTGCGTTGAGCGCTGCGGCGACGCGCGGGTCGAAGGTGCCTGCGCCACCGAAATCCGGCTCGTCCGTTGCCTCGCCGAACCGGTCGACCGGCAGGCCGGACAGCGCCAGGCAGAGGTTCTTCAAGCAGGCGCCCACGTCTTCAAGGCTGCCTGAGACGGAGAACCTGGTCTCGTCCAGACCGGCGGATATGTCGGGCGCGACCTGGCCCGTCGGGCAGCCGATCGTCGCCAGCGCGGCGACCGCGCGGCCGACACCGAGCGTGGAGTACGTCTCGTCGCGGGCGCCGACACCGAAGCGCAGACAGGCGCGGACAGGCCCGGGCGCGGGAATCCGAAGCGTGGGAACCCCGTCGACGTAACTGCTGATCATGGGCGCACTCTACTGAGGGGCTCGACCGCTGGTTCGGCATCGGGCCCCGGGCAGGTTTCCGCTGGACATGCGGGCCGCGGGCCAGTTCCAAGGCATGAGCACGATGGGTCCAGCGGCTTCGCCGTTCGCCCCGGGCGGTGATGAGCACCGACCCGGGACGCCGCGCCGCCCACCCCCGCCACTTCGCCGTGGTGGGGCGGCCGTCGGGGCGGGCACGCGGTCCAGCGGACGAACGTCGCCGTGCTAGCGAATGGCGATCTGGACGGTGTTGGACACAGCGCCGCCACCGACGATGCGGATCTTGTTGTTGCCCTTGATGCCGAGCTTGACCCGCAGGTTGTAGGTATGGCTGCGCGTGGTGTTCATGTGGATGGGCAGGCTGACCCAGCCCTTCCTCTGCAGTTGCTGCAGAGTCACCCGGGTGCCGGCCTTGAGGCGGGTCGAAGCACCGTAGACGCGGAACTCCTGCCATGCCCTGGCGGACTTGGCCGTGGCCTTTGCCGACAGCGTGGGGCGCGGCGCGGTCTGCGCCGCGGGCGCGAGGGCTGAAGCCGTGGCGGCAGCGGCGGAGTTGGGCGCGGCCGCGGCCGACGTGGTGGCCAGCGGCGCGACGCAGAGCAGCAGTCCGGTGCCCACACCGGCGGCGCGGGTCAGAAGAGGATGCACAGAGAGCCTTTCGTCAATCCAGTCGACAGTTGGATTGACGCAATATAGGACAAATAGGCTCACTGGTCGGTGTGGACATGCCCGGCAGGTCGGTGATCATCCACGTCAAGTGCTCCACGGCCGCTGACAACATCCGCGGCAGCGCACGGCAGACCGTCAGCCCTGCGTCAGGTGAGCGGTGACGACCACGTTGCCCTGGTAGCGCTGGAGCTGCTTGTCGAAGCCGCCGCCGCAGGTGATCAACCGAAGCTCGGGACGGCCGGTGTCGCCATACACCTTGTCGTCGGGGAAGTTGTCGGCGTCGTAGACGTCGATGGTGTCGATGGTGAAGTGCGCGGTCCGCTGATCGGCGCGGGCGACGTCGATCGTCATGCCCGGTTTGAGGGCGCCGAGGTTGTAGAAGACGGCGGGCCCGCTGGGGATGTCGACGTGGCCGGCGATGATGGCCGTGCCCTTCGCACCTGGGGTCGGCCCGCCGGCCCACCATCCGGCCAGGTTCCGGTCGTTCTCGGGCGGGGCGGCAAGCCGCCCGTCGTCCTGAAGCGCGAGATCCATGAGCGGGCCATCCACGTGGATGGCCGGCACGGACACGCTCAACGGCCGAGAGGCCGGGAGCGGGTCAGCCGGGGGTTCACTGCGTGCGCCCTGCTCGACGGTGCCGTTCGCGTGCGGACCGGCGGGCTGGGGCGGCCCGTCGGGCGCGCGGCCGACGGCCGTGAAGGCCAGGACCGCGATCGCCGAGAGGAGCAGACACAGTTCCCAGGGGAACCGCCACCTGACCGGAGGGCGCCCCGTACTCGCCGGTCCGCCGGCGGTCCGCCCTCCGCGTTCCTGCCGCCCCGGGGCGGGACTGTCCTCGCTGCCCCAACGGTGCATGTGTTGACCTCAGTTCATCCCGCTCGCCGCAACCGACCTGTGCTCGAACCTGCCGTACGCCGCCCTGCCGGACTGTTCTCCTCGGCAGGGCGGCGTACGGGATCGGGGCGTCAGTGCTGACGGTTGTGCAGCGCGCGACGACGCAGGGCGAACCCGGCGGCGGCCGCGACGGCGAGGCCGCCCGCGACAGCGAGTGCCGGGACGTTGGCGGGGTCAGTGCTGGTGGAGCCACTGCCGGTGTGCATGGCACCGGAGGGCTTCCGGGACGCCGGCGCTGTCGGGTTCATCACCGTGTCGCCACAGATGCGCTGGGCCTCGGAGGCGGCGGCGTTGGCCTTCTGTTCGAGCTGGTCGACGTTGTCCTGCTCGGCCTGGCCCGGGTGCCCGCCGGCGTCGATTTCCTTCTGGTAGTCGGAGAGGGCCGCCTTGTAGGCGGACTCCGCTTCCAACGCCGCCGCGGTGGCCGGGTCGCACTGGGTGTCGGACGCAGAAGCCATCGGCGCCGCGAACAGGATCGCGGTGCTGGCCAGAACCGTGCCGGTGGCTATCTTCAGCGAACGCATCAGGGCTTCCTCCAAGAAGCGGAGCGGCTACGGCACAGGGGGCGCCGTCAGAAGAACCGCCGTTGCCCCTGACACAAACCCGAACGGTCCCCCCGCGCAGGGCCGGATACGCCGCCTCTCCGACACCTCGCCACGCTGGTCGCCAAAAGTGCGCAGCTCACAGCCACACGTGTGGCGCGGTTGGGTGAAGCGGACGCGACTGCGCCGAACGGGCTCACCGCCGCTCTCCCCCATGCGCGAAGAAGGCAGCAGTCCGCCCAGGGCCTGCCCTCGTCGTCCACCCGTCCGCCGGCTCGCGAACCCCCTGCCTCACCCCACCCTTGACGCATTTTGCATAATGCAAAAGTAAGGAAGGGGAAATAGTGAACGAGATACGCAGTGATCGACGGGCCAGAGGCCCCGCGCCGGGCGGTCGCGGTTCGATGATGGTGCTGGCCGTGCTGGTCGGCGCGGGGGCGGGGGTCGGCTCGATCGTCTTCCGCTGGTGCATCCAGACCTTCACCCGGCTGTTCTCCGGGCACGACGACTACGCGGCCGCGCCCGGGAGCGACAACCCGCACGTCCCATGGTTGGGCCCGTTCTTCGTCCTCGTCGTGCCGGTCGTCGGCGGGCTGCTGTACGGGCCGCTGGTCAACCGGTTCGCGAAGGAAGCGCGCGGACACGGCGTGCCGGAGGTGATGCTCGCGGTAGCCCAGCGGGGCGGGCGGATCAGCCCCAAGGTGGCCGTGGTCAAGACCCTGGCCTCGGCGCTGACCATCGGCTCCGGTGGATCGGTGGGCCGTGAGGGGCCGATCGTGCAGATCGGCTCCGCGCTCGGCTCCACCCTCGGCCGCCTGAGCCGGCTGACCGAGGACCGGATGAAGCTGCTGGTCGCCTGCGGCGCGGCGGGCGGCATCGCGGCCACCTTCAACGCCCCGCTCGCGGGCGTCATCTTCGCCATGGAGCTGATCCTGGCCGCCTTCAGCATCGAGGCGTTCGGCGCGACCGTGCTGGCCAGCGTCACGGCGAGCGTCATCGGCCGTGCCGCCTTCGGCGACGTGGCCTTCCTCAGCCTGCCCGACTTCCATGTCCAGCACCTGGCCCAGTACGGCCTGTTCGCCGTGCTCGGTGTCGTCGCCGGTGCGGTCGGGGTCGGTTTCTCGCGGGTCCTGTACGCGATCGAGGACGCCTGCGACTGGGCCTGGCGCGGGCCCGAATGGCTGCGCCCCGCGGTCGGCGGCCTGGCGCTGGGCCTGGTGCTGCTGGCCCTGCCCGAGATGTACGGGGTGGGCTACCCGGTCCTGGAGGGCGCCACGGAGGGGAAGTACGCGATCGGGTTCCTGCTGGTGCTGCTCGTCGGCAAGATGATCGCCACGAGCCTGACCATCGGCATCGGCGGTTCGGGCGGCGTGTTCGCGCCGAGCCTGTTCATCGGGGCGATGCTGGGTGCCGCTTTCGGCGCGGGCGCGCACGACCTGCTGCCCGGCACGGCCGGGGCCGTGGGCGCGTACGCACTCGTCGGGATGGGCGCCGTCTTCGCCGGCGCCTCACGTGCCCCGATCACCGCCGTCGTGATCCTCTTCGAGCTGACCGGCGAGTACTCCATCATTCTGCCGTTGATGCTGGCGATCGTGCTGGCCACCGTCACCAGCCGGGCCCTGACCCGCGACACCGTCTACACACTGAAGCTCCGCCGCCGCGGCATCGATCTGGAGGGCCCGGCCCAGGGTGCGAGCATCGGCACCCAGAGGGTCACCTCCGTCATGGAACCCCTGCCCGCGCCACTGACCACCACCCTCGAACTGACCGCAGCCGCCGACCGGTTGAGCCGGTCCGGGCACGGCGCCCTGCCCGTCCACGACCCGTCGGACCTCTACGTGGGAATCATCACCGCGCGTGCGGTGGCGGAGGCACTCGCCGAGCAGCCCGACGGCGCGCCGACCGTGACGGGTGACCTCACCGAGACTGCGCCCCGTGTCACCGCGGACCAGCAACTCGCCACTGCCCTGCACGTCTTGCTGTCCGCCTCCGGCACGGGCCTGCCGGTCCTGAACCCCGAGAACGGCCGACCGGTCGGCTGGTTGAGCCACCAAGGGACACTGCGGGCGCTGCACTCCCCCAAGGAAACCCGCGCCACCGAGCTGCTGCCCTCGTAGCAGCCGCGCTCCCGGCTGACCGGAGGGTGCGCGCGACACCGCCCACGGACAGGGTGGTCGGTGTCCATCCGCTCCCCCGTCGAGGCAGCGCACCCGAGGAGCCGGACGCGCGATGGCCCGACCAGGGCCCTGCCTCGAGCAGAAGGGCGCGGGCCCCTGCCGGTCAGCCCGCCGTCGGTGATTCGCCCCAGCCCAGTGGATGAAGGTCCGTGCCTTCGTCCGGGGACGGGGCCAGGGGTTCGCCGCCCACCTGGTTGAAGTCGGTCAGCGCGTCGATGAGCGCCGTGCGCTGCTGCGGGGACAGCCGCTGGACCATCGACGCGATCTCCTGACGGCGCCGCGCGGTGACGTCCTCCACCGTGCGACGGCCCTCGTCAGTGAGCCGTAGGAGGGTCTCACGGCGATTGTCGGGATTGATCTGCCGGTCGGCGAGCCCGGCCGCGATCAGCCGGTCGACCATACGCATCGCCGTCGACGGGGCGACCCCCAGCAGTTCAGCAAGGGCCACGAGCTTCGTCGCCCCGCGCGAGGACAGCACCACCAGCATGCGGAACTGCGGCAGCGTCACCCGGTCCTCGACCTCGGCGAGCGAGCGTGCGGACACCGCCACCAATACCCGCGACGCCGTGAGCACCGCACGGGTCACCGCGTCCACATCGTCCATGCGCTCCGCCGGAGCCGCTTTCCTGGCCATGGCACTTTTCTACCCTGCCCGCGACTCGGCGCGCCCTCCGCCCTGTTCAAGGCAGGGGGCACTGCGACTGTTCGAACGAGGGACACGCCATCGGGGCCCCACGGAGGATCTCCTCCGTGGGGCCCCGATCTGGCACAGTGCGTCGGCTATCGGCGGGATGCGGATCTAGAAGTAGTGTTTGCGTCCGCCGACGGCGCGTCCGGTGGCCCCGAGGATCCAGAGGATCGCCCCGACCAGGATGAGTATCCCGCCTATCGTGGTCAGCAGGGACAGGCCCACCAGAAGGCCAATGATCAGCAGAATCAGCCCAACGACAATCATCACGAATCCGATCTTCCGGTTTTCCTCTTCGACACGTGCTGACGTGTTTCCGCCAAGCCCGCGGTGCCTCTTGCCCGACAGTCCCGTGTCGCTGATCAGCCGCGGATGCGGCGGACCACGCTCGGCCACTGCCGGTCCGTTGTGGTGCTTCACCCGTGTGCCCAGCTCTGAACAGCACATGCCCATGGAGAGGCATCGTTCTTCGCCGGCTCGCATCGCGCCCGGGCCGGTTGGCTCAGATCGTGGGGCGAGTGGCTGCGCGCCTGGGGCGTGGGAGAAGTCGACGGCTCGCGGACGGCGTCAGGGTGAGACGGGTTCCGTCGGAGCCGGGGCGCATGCCCTGGTCCCTCGGTTCGGGCAGGGCGAACATCCCACCTGGACGCGCTGATCGACCGCCTGGGCAACGGGCCGGTCGTCGTGGTCGGACAGAGTCCCGGCGGCGCCGTGGCCGTGCTCCTCGCCAGGGACCACCCCGAGAACGTCGCGGGGCTCGTCCTGCTCGACCCGACCCCCGTCAACGACCCGGCCACGTGCGAGCGCCTGGAACGTACGATGCGCGTACTGGGAAGGCTCACCGCCCTTCCGGGCCGCGCCGCCTCCTCTCCGCCGTGCTGAGGGCCGGCGTCACGCGGACCGCGAACCGAAGGCCGCTGCGGCCCGACTGCGCGGCCGCACTCAAGAGAACCGCCCGTCTCGACATCCCGAATCTCGCCCGAGCGGTCCACGGCCTGGGCGCCTTGTCCCGCGACTTCCGGGAGAGCGAACTGCCCCGCATTCCGGCCGTGGTGGTCACTGCCGACCGCAAGGAGGACCACTCGGTCCGCCGCGCTCACACCCGACTCGCCACGGCCCTGGGCGCACCCGTCGTGTGCCGGCCCGGAGCGACGCACAGCGTTCACCTCGACCGTCCCGACGAGACCCTCGCGGCCGTACGCGACGTCGTCGCCCAGGTCGGTGCCGCGACCTGAGCCCGCTCCCCCGCGCCGCCAAGGCCCCTTTGCGGTGCGCGGCGCCGAGTCGGGCATCGGTCGCCGCGCACCGCTCCTGGAACACCGGTGGAATCGCCGATGGCAAGCCGGCGCGGTCCGTCGACACTGCGGTCTCAACCCATTGGGACACGCATTCACGGAGGCACTCCATGCGCGTGCTTGCTCGGTTATCCCGGCGGTCCGTCACCGCCACCGCACTGGGGGCGCTGCTCTGCGGCGCCTTCTTCGCCGCCCCACCGGCCACCCCGGCCCCCACGGCGGCCCCCGCCGCGGCCGCGAGCCCGACGGTCACCGTGCCGCCCACCGGAAGTCACGGCTTCCCGTTCCTTGCCGCGGCGGAGGACCTCGGCTCGTTCGGGTACACCGAGAGCGAGTACTTCGTCTCGGGCACCGCCACGTCGTACGCCAAGTCCGGCCTGTGGACGTCGGACGGCCGCTGGAACGTCCGCGCGTCCGGCACCGCCGCCTACAAGAGCCGTCTGCTGGTGCGCCGCCCCGCCGACCCGGCGAAGTTCAACGGCACGGTGGTCGTGGAGTGGCTCAACGTCAGCGGCCAACTCAAACTCTCCCCGGACTACTGGTTCCAGCGCGACGAGCTGCTGCGCGAGGGCTACGCCTGGGTCGGCGTCTCGGCACAGGCCGTCGGGGTCAACGGCGGGCTGGGCGACATCAAGGGCCTCAAGGGCTGGGACCCGGCACGGTACGGCAGCCTGGTCCACCCCGGCGACGCCTTCGCCTACGACATCTTCTCCCAGGCGGGCCAGGCGCTGCGCACACCGAACGGGCCGAACCCGCTCGGCGGTCTGACGGTCCGCACGCTGCTCGCCGACGGCGAGTCGCAGTCGGCGGGCTTCATGACGACGTACGCCAACGCCGTCCAGCCGGTCTCCGAGGTCTACGACGGCTTCATGGTGCACAGCAACAGCGCGATCGCCTCGCCGATCAGCGGAGTGCTGGCCGACACGCTGCTGATGCCCAACCCGTCCCGGATCAGAACCGACCTGCCGGTGCCGACCTTCGTCGTCCTCACCGAGACCGACGTGCCGGGCGCCGCGACCGCACGGCAGCCGGACACCAACAGCGTCGTGCACTGGGAGTTGGCCGGCACCGCGCACGGCGACCAGTGGGCCTACGACCTCGGCGACGACACCGTACGGAAGTCGGCGGGCGACGCCGCGCCGTCGGCCGACTGCGCCGCCGGTTCGGCCCCCTTCAACGACGGCCCGGGCCACTGGTCGATGAACGCGGCGCTGCGCCACCTCGCCTCCTGGGCGCGGGGCGGGGCACGGCCGCCGAGCGGTCGGCCGCTGAGCACCGTCCTGCGTGATCCGGCCACCGGCCTGGCCACCGGAGGGGTCCGGCTGCCGGACGTCACGGTGCCCACCCGTACGCTCACCGGGTCCCGCGACACCACGGACAGCGGCGTCTTCTGCGGCCTGTACGGGGCACGCGACCCGTGGAACGCAGACGCCGACGCCTGGGACCGGCACGACGACGGCGACCCGTCCGACCCCGCCTTCCCCGCTACCGCGGAACCGGTGCTCAGCCGCCTCTACCCGACGCACGCCGACTATGTGGCCAAGGTGGGCGCGGCAGCGCAGACGTCCGTCGATGCGGGATACCTGCTGCCGGAGGACGCGACGGCCATCGTCACCGACGCGCGGAACTCGGGAATCGGCGGCTGACCCACCGGCCGCCCGCCTTCAACTAACAAAGCCGGCGATTGACCCGCGCCCCAGGTCTTGTCAGGTACTGAACGAACTCCTACAGTCCGCTTCTGAAGTGACCGTGGAACCGCTCCCACGATCTGTGTCATCCGAGCAACGGAGCCGCGATGTCATGTGCACTTCTTCGACCGGTGCGACTGATCACCGTCACCCTGGCAGCACTCTCCCTGCTCCTCCTGAGCCAGCCGAGAGCCCACGCGGGCACCTGGGGCGCGCGGCAGACCGTCAAT
Organism: Streptomyces sp. HmicA12; assembly: GCF_000373565.1. Taxonomy (GTDB): domain Bacteria; phylum Actinomycetota; class Actinomycetes; order Streptomycetales; family Streptomycetaceae; genus Streptomyces. Next base: position 111,486 of record NZ_KB891812.1, read on the forward strand.
TCGTGGAACGTCATCAACGGAAGGTGGACCGCCAACAACGAACTGGAGACCTACACGCCCAACTGCGTCTGGTACGACGGCGGCACGTTGATGATCAAGACCTACCGGGCCGCCGACGGGACGTACTACTCGGGCCGGGTCGAGTCGAAGCAGCTCTACGGCTACGGCACCTACAGCTTCACCGCGAACATGCCCAACGGGCAGGGGCTGCTCCCCGCCGTGTGGGCCGCGTACCTGAACCCGTGGCTGCCCGAGTTCGACGCCGCGGAGATCGTCGGCCAGAACCCGAACACCGTGTACCAGACCTTCCACGACCCGAACAACGCCCAGACGCAGTTCTCGAAGTCGAACTCCTCGGGCTGGACGAACGCGTTCCACACGTATTCGTTCTCCTGGTGGCCCGATCACATCGACTTCGCCGTGGACGGCACCATCACCGGCACGAAGTGGTACACCACCGCACCGGGTGTCGGCATGCGCTTCATCGTCAACACCGCGGTCGGCGGTGACTGGCCGGGCAATCCCGACGCCTCGACCTGGGCCACCGCGGACGGTGCGCGCTACCTCAAGGTCTCCTCGATCACGTACACGCCGTACTACCCGTGACGCCATGGCGTACGAGGGTGCCCGGCCGGTGACCTCCGGCCGGGCACCCTCGCTCCCCCGGGTTCCTGGTCATCCCTGATCGCGGAACCCCATGTGCCGCCGCAGGAAAGCGATCTCCGCCAGCACGGCTTGTTCGTGCGCGGCGAGGAACGGCGCGTAGTGACGGCCCGTCAGGTGTACGACCTCCACGTGCGGCGCCCTCGCGGCCGCCCTGATCGCCGGCCGGGTCAGCACGCTCCGGTCCTGGTCGCAGACGACGACCAGCAGCGGGCACCGGACGTGCGGGGCGTGACGGCCGGGCCGGTACCAGCCCAGTCGCAGGGCGATGCGTGCGGCGACCGTCTGCTCCCAGTTCGTGTGGCGACGGTGGGGATCCAGGGCCTGGTCGCCGTCCAGGGCGTCGTCCGTAGTGAGCGCGGCGACCGCACCGCGCGGTCCGGCGGTGGGGATCAGGAGCGGCGGGCGTCCGACGAGCGCCCCGAGTGCGTCCCGGACGCCTCGGCCGATCAGCCGCAGGGCCGCGAGGGGCGTCATGGACCGCAGCGCGTGGGGCGCGAGGGCCCGGCCGTCGACCATGGGGGTCTGCGCGACGGCACAGGCCGGTCGCGGTTGGTCGGCCGCGACCCGGAAGATGTGGCCGCCGGCCAGTGAGAAGCCCCAGAGAGCGATCTTGTCGGGGTCGGCCTCGGGCAGTTCGGCCGCGCACGCGATCGCGGCCCGCCAGTCGGCGATCTGTTCGCCGATGCGGACGATCTGCCGGGGCGTTCCTTCGCTCTCTCCGAACCGGCGGTGGTCGAAGGCCAGGACCGAGAAGCCCGCGTCGTGGAAGCGCGCGGCGAACAGGTCCGAGGCGGGTTCCTTCGTCACCGCGGTTCCGCCGGCCATGACGACGCAGCTGCCGTTGGTTCCCGGGTAGTGCCAAGCCGCGCATGAGCTGCCTCCGCTGTCGAAGCGGATCTTCTCCCGTTGCTTGAAGGTGGGCACGTGGACCTCCGTCGTCCGTCCCTGTCTGGAGCGGCGCGCTCTGCGCCTCGCGGGCCCGCACGGCGATGCTGTTCGAGGTCCGCGGACACCCATGCTCGGCACCTCACGCGCAGGACTCGTACCGATCGGCCGCATGGTGAGCGAAACTTGCCTTCATGGCGCGCGATTCGGCGGATTCCGCACTGAGCCTCACCGATCAGCGGCTGGTCGCCGCCCTGCAGTGGGACGGACGCGTCACCGCGGAGCGAGCAGCGCAGGTACTGGGACTCAGCCCCGCCACGGTGCGTCGGCGCCTGCACGCGCTCACCGCCGACGGCACCGTGCGCGTGGTCGTCTCCCCTGTCGCCCGGCCGCGGGGCGGCGGCTCGGCCGGGGCGCTGTTTCTGCGCATCCGGGTCCTGCGGGGCAAGCTGGACACGATCGTGGCCGCGCTGGCGGCGCGGGACGACATTCCGTTCATCGATGTGACCACCGCGGGCGATGAGATCTTCGCCATCGCCCGGACCGAGCCCGGGTCGCGCGATCCGCTGGTCTTTCGCCAACTGCCCTCCACGCAGGCGGTGACGGCGCTGGAGGGCGCCACCATCCTCCACGTGTTCCGGCTCACGTCCGAGTGGCGTCATCGGGTGCTGACCGGCGCCGAGTGCGCGGCGCTCCGTCCGCCGGCGCCGAACGGTACAGCCGACAGGTCCGGTGCCGGAGGCTTGTACGGCGTCGACGCGGACGGCGTGGAGCAGTCGCTCATCGATGCCCTCGCCTCCGACGCGCGTCTGGCCGCTGCCGCTTTGGCCGAACGCACGGGCCATCCGGAGAGCACGGTGCGGCGCCGCCTGGCCCAACTGGTCGGCCAGGAACGTCTGATCACTCAGGTCGTGGTGGACCCGCGCAGGCTCGGGCTACCCATCGAGGCCAAGCTGCTGTTGCGCGTGCCTCCCGATCACCTGGCCACGGCCGGACAGGCACTGGCCGACCATCTCTCGGTGCACGGTGCGTTCGCCACCTCGGGACCGTCGAATCTGCACGCGGCCGCGTACTTCACCGACCTGACCGCTCTCTACGGCTTCCTCGCCCACGATCTGAGCGGCCTGGGCATCACTCACGTGGAGACGGCCATCGTCAGCCGTTCCGTGAAGCGAACTCCCGCTCCTGTCAGGCCGATTGCGGCGCGCTGACGCGGGCGTCGCCGCGGTGTGCGACATCGAGTGGGCCGGGTGACCGGATTCGAACCGGCGTCCTCGCGGTTTTGGAGACCGCGCGCGTCAACCTCTGCGCTACACCCGGCCGTTGGTGACTCTATCCTCCGCATCGTGCGTCGGGATCCCCAGGGCACGTCCCACTGGCTTCCAGGCCCTGCGCCACGGTCTGCCGCAGCGCCCGGATCAGGTGTCGCTGTCGCCGCGCGTCGGCGCGGTCGCGGGGGCGGATTCCCGTTCACCGGTGTCGTCGTCGGCGCGTACCACCGTGGTGCTCGATCCCTCGCCGTTCATGACCTGCTTGGCGGTGACGCGGTCCAGGGCGCCTTCCCAGCGGGAGACCGCGAAGACCGCGACACAGTTGCCGAGGAGGTTGGTGGCCACGCGCATCGAGTCCATGATCCGGTCGACGCCGAGGAGCAGCGCGACGGCCGAGGCGGGGATCACTCCGAGGGCGGAGGCTGTCGCCGACAGGGCGAGGAAGGCAGAGCCCGGTACGCCCGCCATGCCCTTGCTGGTGAGCATCAACACCAGGACCACGGTGATCTGTTGGCCGAGTGACAGGTCGACCCCGATCGCCTGCGCGATGAAGAGCGTACCGATCGAGAGGTAGATCGAGGCGCCGTCGAGGTTGAAGGAGTAGCCGGTCGGCAGGACCAGGCCGACGGCGTCGTCACGGCAGCCGGCCGCGCGCAGTTTCTGCATCATGCGCGGCATGACCGTCTCGCTGGACCCGGTACCGAGGGCGAGCAGCAGCTCCTCGCGGGTGTAGCGGACGAACTTCCACAGGCTCAGCCCGGTGACGGCCTTCAACGCACAGCCGAGCAGCACCAGGAAGACGAGGGCTACGCCGTAGCAGACGGCGATCAGCTTGCCGTAGGTGGACATCGCGCCCAGCCCGTACTCGCCGACGAGGTGTGCGGTGGCTCCGAAGACCGCGAGCGGGGCGAGCTTCATGAGGTAGCCGACGATGGTGAACACGACGTCCTGGGCCTGCTCGATGAACGGCAGGATCTGGGGCACCTTGCTCTGGCCGAGATGCAGCAGGGCGGCCCCCACCAGGCAGGCCAGGACGAGGACTTGGAGCAGTGAGTTCTCCGCGAACGCGCCGACCGCGCTGTCCGGCAGGGACTCCAGGACGAACTGCGCGGTGGAGGGCAGGTGCCCGCCGCCCGTCGCGTCGTCCACCGCTCCCTGCCGGAGCGTGGCCGGGTCGACGTTCATACCGGCACCGGGCGCGAACACATTGCCGGCGAGCAGCCCCACGACCAGGGCGACGCTGGTGGCGACCTCGAACCAGATCAGCGCCTTCACGCCGATCCGGCCGAACGCCTTGAGGTCACCGGCCTTGGTGATGCCGGCGACGACGACGCAGAAGACCAAGGGGGCGATCATCGCCTTGATGAGGCGTACGAAGCCGTCGCCGAGCGGCTGGAGCGAGGATCCGACCTGGGGCCAGAGACGTCCGACGAGGACCCCGAGCAGCAGGGCGAGCAGGACTTGAGCGAAGAGACTGGTGCGCAGGAGACGTCCTGCGCGGTGGACAAGGCTTCCGTTGGCGTGCGGCACGGGCACTCCTACATGGGCGAAATTCTGCATAGCGGAAAACAACTTCCGCGCGTCTTTACTATCGCCAGCGTCGGCCTGCGCGAAAGACCCAAGGTCAACTTCCCCGCAGATCTTGGAGCTTGATCCAAAGCGACCGCGCCCGTACGCCGCGCGGACTCTTCGACCGGTACGTTGCGGCGGGGTCCCGCCCTGGATCGCCGCACAGTCCGCCCCGCCGAACAGGCGGGGCAAGGAAAGGAGTTCGCGTGTCTGCTGCCTGCGTGATTCTCGATATCGGTGGCGTACTGGAGTTCACCCCGGAGACGGGGTGGGTGCGTCGATGGGAGGAGCGACTGGAGTTGCCGTCGGGCACCGTGCACGAGCGGATGCGTGACGTGTGGCGAGCAGGGAGCGTCGGTCGCGTCCAGGAGCAAGAGGTTCACGATCAGGTGGCGGCACGTCTGGGGCTCGACGCACCCCAGGTCGACGCCTTCATGGCGGATCTCTGGGCCGAGTACCTGGGAACGCCGAACGAGGAGCTGATCGACTACGTGCGAGGGCTGCGGGGAAGCTGCAGGCTGGGCATCCTGAGCAACAGCTTCGTCGGCGCTCGGGAACGCGAGACGTCCCTGTACCGGTTCGACGTACTGGTGGAGCAGATCGTGTACTCGCACGAGCTCGGCATCGAGAAGCCGGACCCACGCGCCTACGACGCGGCCTGCACAGCTCTGCGCGTGCGGCCGGAGAGCTGTCTGTTCATCGACGACCACGGGGTGAACGTCGAGGCCGCCCGGGCGGCGGGCATGCAGGCGCATCTCTTCCAGGACAACGCCGGGACGATCACGCGCATCGCAGCACATCTGAACTCCGGTTCCCGAACGGCAGGGAGCGCACGATCTTGAGGGGGAATCCGGCGTACTCGTCGGCGACTTCGTCGAGCGAGTGCGGGTCGTCGCGACGCCCGTCGGTTCCGGGCCCCCGGACGAGGACGTGACGGTGTCGCTCGGCTGGACCGTTCACGCGACCCTGGACGTCAGCCCGGAGCGCAGGACCGAGGTCCGCCGGCTGCGCGCGGGTGTGGGACGTCCTGCACCGTGAACAGGGTCTGCTGGAGGCCGCGATGGCCGAGCGCAGCGGGAAGGACGCGCTGTGGAACGCGGCCGCGTCGCATCTCACGCTCATGGTCGTCAGGATGGCGGGCGACCACGAGCGGGGCAGCCTCGACGAGACGAATCCGCCGGACTACGCGGTCCGCATCATCGCGATGCCGCGCGATCCCGGGGGCGGCTCCCCATGCGCGAATGACGCACCGAGCGACCGGCACACCGACGGGGCACCCTGATCGGATCAGAGTGCCCGTTCGTCGGCCGGACTCCCGACGTTCCACGTTTCTCAGTGCTGTCTGCTGCGACTCAGGGCTACGGCACCCGCTCCGGCGGCTACGAGACCGGCGGCGATCCCTCCGAGCACGAGCGCCCCGTTGTCGTCACCGGTCTCGGCCAGGTGGGGCGGGCGGGTGGGTCGCGGCGGGGACGGCGCGGGCGGAGACGTCGAGACCGGCGGTGAGGTGGGCGGAGGCGAGGACGGAGGAGGCGTCGAAGTCCGGGACGAGGGCGGCGGAGTGGTCGCGACCGGTGGCGAGGTCGTCGGCGGAGGCGAGGACGGCGGAGCCGCCGGAGGCGTCGACACGGATGGCGGCGTCGACCCGGGTGGCGAGGTAGGGGGCGTCTCGGTGTCGCCGTACCCGCCCGGCTGTTCTCCGTACCCCGACTCCTCCCCGTATCCCGGGTCCGCGTATCCCGAAGGATCGCCTGCCGACGGGGCGCTTGCCGTCACGTCCTGGGAGGCTGTGGCGAGGGGGCGCGGTGGACTCTGGCCGGGCGCACCCGCGGCAGGCAGCACGGTGGAACCCAGGATGGCTGCGGAGAGGGTGAGACCTGCAGCGACAGTGACACAGGTCTGCGCTCCGGCGCTGACCCGAGGTGTGCGGTCTTCATACATAGGCGCCAGGACACTACGTGCCAGGGAGTCAGCGCTCATGGCTCGCAGAGGCATGCTCAGTTTTCACCCGGCCAACACGATGCAGGTGCGGTGCATTCATGCGGCCCGCCACCCTGACGGGTCCGCAACGGCGGCGGGGGCGAGCGAAACGCGGGACGGGCCCGGCCCTCGATGGGCCGGGCCCTGTGCCCCACGGCGCTGTGGGGCTCAGGCGATGCACGTGTGCACGACCGCCGAGTTGTTGCCGGTACCGCGCTCCTGACTGCTCGTGGTGACCGAGTTGGACAGGTGCACCGTGCCGCCTCCGTACGACGGCGCGCGGCCTGCTACCTCGAGACGGACGGTCCGGCCGGGGGCCAGGTCGCCGATGGCGAGCACGATGCGGCCGTCACTGGTCAGCGTCTCGGACGCGTGTCCCTGGCTGATGCGGTGCGCCAGATAGGTGATGCCGGCCGGCATCGTGGTGCTGGACCGGACGTTCTTGGCCGTGGCCGAGCCCTTGTTGGTGAACTCGACGACCCAGCGCTGCTCCTGGTTGTGGTCGAGGTGCCGGGGGCCGGACGCGGTCACCGCCACGTCCGCGAGCCGCTGCTTGTCCGAGGCGCCGCCGCCCCAGGGCTTCCCGTAGTCCTTGTCGTAGCGGTAGTTGTCGGTCCAGCCCTTCCCGTAGTCGCCGTCGTAGCCACCGACGTATGCGGCGCCGGAACGGGGGCCCGCGTGGTCGTCGCCGGAAGCCGCCGACGCCGAGCCCGCGACGGCGAGGGTCGCGGTGACCGTTCCGGTCAGCAGCAGCGCGGCGACGGTGGTCCGCCGAGCGCGGAGGCGGGTGTTGGTGCGCAGGGACATGGGGGTTCCTTCTGTTTCTCCGGCGCCGGGCTCGCGCCTGTGGGCGGCGCCTTGTCTGGTGGGCATGGCCGGCCGAGCCGTCCGCGGGCACACCGTCGGGTCCGCCGGATGCGGCCGGGCCGGGAGCGTCAGGACGTGAGGTCGGCGTACAGGATGATGTTGTCCGCGCGGTGGCCGTCGACGATCGGCCCGCCGCACGTGATCAGCCGCAGTTGCGGCCCGCCGGTCGCGCCGTACACCTTCCGCGTCGGAAAGTTCTCCTTGGCGACCTGCTGGATCTCCCGGACCCGGAAGGTGGCGGTACGGCCGTCGGCGCGGGGTACGGCGATCTTGTCGCCGATCTTGATCCGGGCCACGTTCTTCATGAGCGCGGGGCCGTTCTTCGTGTCGTAGTGCGCGACGATCACGGCCACGCCCCTCTGACCGGGCGTCACCGAACCGCTCCACCAGCCGGGTTGCCCGGCCCGGTCGACCGGCGGGACCTCCAGCTGCCGGCCGGGACCGAGCGTCAGGTCCAGCATGGAGGAGGTGTCGACCCCGGCCGACGGAATACGCAGGCCGACGGGGCGCGACCTCGGCAGCGCGGCCGTGTCACGGTCGGCCTGGTGGACGGAACGGTTCGTCACCTGTACGTCACCGGCGGGGGCATGGCCCGTCGAACAGGCGGTCAGACCGGTGAGGCCGACCGTCAGGCCGAGCGCGAGAGCCACGCCGTGGCGTGCCGTCCGACGCGGTGCTCGGCGGCGCGGTCCGCCGACGGCGCCCTGGGCGGATTCGAGTGCACGGCTCTCTGCGCCGGGCACGGTTGTCGTGGTCACGAGAACTCTTTGCGGGGCGGGTGTGCCGGGCTCAGGACTCGCCGCGGCGGCCGCGCCGCACTCCCAGGTACGCGATGCCCGCTCCGGCGAGAGCGAGGCCTCCGCCGGCCGCCAGCATCAGCGGAGTCTCGGAGCCGTGCGAGGCGACGCCCTCGGCGCCCGCCTTCACACCGCCTTGCGGCAGCCGGGTGTCACTGCCGCCCTGCACGACGGCCGACGCACCCGTGCCGGTGTCGCGCGACGAAGTCGTGCCGGAGCCGTGGACGGCGTGCTTCTGGGGGGTGCCCTGGCGGTTCTCGTGGTGCTGCTGGTGCTGGTGCTGGTGGCGGGACGTGTCGGCCGGGTTCGGCTTGTCCTGCTCGCTGTGCCAGCCGTTGGGGTGGACGACACCGACGAAGCCGTTGGCCTCGTTCAGCACGTACCGGTAGCCGTTCACCGTGCTGCTCGCGCTGTCGGAGCTCAGGTTCGCCACGCGCTGCCCCTTGACCGTGATCCAGGCCATGTACGAGCCGTTCGGCAGGGTGAACACGTGGGCCTGCGCGCCGTTGCTCAGCTTGTAGTCCTGCTCCTGGGTCTGGGGCGCGGAGGCAGAGGTCTGCCGATCGGACGGCGAGGGAGCCGAGTCGGCGAAAGCGACGCCGGCCGGGACGACGAGGCCGACGACGAGGCCGGAGACGGCGGCGGTCTGCAGTACACGACGAGAGATCGACATATCGGTTATCCCTTTGCTCCGTGATGAGTGGAATGTCCTTGCGGCACTCATGAAGCTACGGAGCGGCTGTGTGCACCATCCGTCGGAAATGTAACAAGAGCCTCACAGTGCCCTGAAGTGGCACAAATAGCGACTTAGGTCCCGACCGGCAGGTGACTCTCGCCCCGGGTCCAGCGCCCAGCGCCCAAGCAGACACGTCGACCTCACCCGAACGATCAATACGATCAACTCGGTAAGAAATATTGAGCGTTTCGATTGATCCCGCTAGAACAGGGCGCGAGCCGGCTCCCCACGGACCGGCCCCCGACGCATACCGGCCGACCGATCGAAGAGGTGACCCCATGCACCGCACCCCACTGCGTGCCTGGCTCTGCACAGCCGCCGCCACCGCCTGCGCCACCGTCCTCGCCGCCTCCCCCGCGCAGGCGTCCGTGATCTGGGACGCGGACGCCGCACAAGGCGTCGGCGTCTTCGTGACCACGCTCTGCGACAGCCCGGGAGAGGTCACCACGGGGAACTGGAACGACGGTCACGGAACCTTCTTCAAGTTCAACAAGCCCATCGGATCGCCACGTTGCGAAGCGCACAGCGTCCGCACCGGCTCGGGCGAGTACACCTTCAAGGACGACAGCACGTACTGGTTCGGCTGGGACTCCATGACCAAGACAGGCAACGCGCAGACCGTCTTCCAGTGGAAGTCCAATGGCACCAACGACCAGAACAGCCAGAACTACCCCGTCCTGCTGAAGGTCGAGGACGATCAGCTCAAGGCCTGGTACGTGGCGCCCGGCGAGACCTGGATCTCCATCGGCACCACCCCCTGGACGGCCGGGGAGTGGCACTCCGTCCAACTCGGGATCACCACCGACGCCGGCGGCACGGGAACGCTGTCCGTGTACAAGGACGGCACCGAATTCGCCTCCAGGAGCGGGGCCCGTACCTGGGACGACCTGGGCAACAAGCCTCGTTGGGGCACCTACTTCGGCACCGACGACAGCACCGCCTCCATCAACTGGGTGGCCGGCCTGTCCATGGGCACCGCCCGCTCCGACGTGGACTGACGGGCGGGACGCCGTGTGCCCGGATCAGCCCGTCGTGGCCGGCACCGTCAGACCGCGCCGGTCACGGTGACGGTGATGTCACAGGGCTGGTCCGGCATCAGCTGGGCCAGCTCGCGGGCGATGGCATCGTGGGTGTCGCGGGTGGTGTCGACCGCGCGGGCGTGCGCGTGGATGACGATGTCGGCGCGCACGGTCCAGGTGCCGTCGTCGGCACGGCGGACGTCCAGACCGCCGCGCGGACGAGTCGGTCGTGCGGTGTTCAGAGCGCTGCGCAGGCGGGTGGTGAGATCCGGTTTGAGGAAGGCGACGCCCGGGACCTGTTCGATCACTGTGGCGAGTTGTGCCGCCATGCTCGGCTGTGAGGTCATTCTGTGCCTTCGTCCGCGGTACCGGCTGTACCGATGAGGTCGGTGATGCGGATGTCCACTTCGGCGAGGTCGAACCCGATGCGGGCATCGGTGGCCTGTTCGACTGCGCCGCGTACCTGGTCGGCGAGTTGTTGCAGATCCGGTGTGGTCACCGGCACCGCGATCTCCAGGCGTACCCGGATACCGCTGCCTTCTTGCGCGGTCCGCGTCAGCTTGCAGGAGCCGGCGCGCACGCCGGGGATCCGTTCGGCCGCGGCCCGCACCGTGCGCGCCGCGACCGACTCCATGATCCACATCTGTTGCGGCGGCGCCGTCAGCGGCAAGGGGCGTCCGGGGCGCAGTTCGAGGCGGACGACGTTCATCACCCGCTGCGTGAACGCTTCCGTGTCCGTCGCGTGGTCGGCTTCCTGTCGCTGTTGCTCCTGGTCCGTGAGACCGCGCACCGCGTTCCCGAGGTCCTGGAGTTCGTCGACCGCACGGCGGCAGTGCGGGCAGGCGCGTTGGTGTGCGTCGGTCGTCTCGTCCTCCCACGCCTCCCAGACCTGGGAGAGCGTACGGCCGCAGGGCAGAAGCTCGTCGTCGCGGTCGTCCGGCTCGGGTGTGAACGGATCGGTGCGGCTGCTCATCGCCAGGCCCCCAATGCGGTGGTCAGGGATCGACGGGCCCTGAAGACGCGGGCCCGTACTGCTTGCTCGGTGATGCCGATCGTCTCCGCGATGAACTCGTAGGAGCGTCCGTCGAGTTCTCGGAGTATCCAGCAGGCGCGTTGCTCGGCGGACAGCCGGGACAGGGCCTGTTGCAGGTCACGCATGGCGAAGTGGCCTTCGGCGAGGCGGTCGGGAGCCACCGTGTGGTCGGGAGCCGCCGCCTCGGGTGCGACGTCCAGGGATGCCTGCGGTTTGCGCGACCGCAGAACGTTCAGGCAGCGGTTCGTCACGATTCGGTACATCCAGGTGCCGAAGCCCGCTTCACCACGGAATTCCGGCAGCCGTCGCCATGCGCTGATGAACGCTTCCTGGACGGCGTCCTCTGCGTCGGCGCGGTCGTCCAGCAGGCGTACGGCCAGACGCAGGAGCGCGGGTGCGTGGCGCGCGACCAGTTCGGCGAACGCCTCTTCGTCGCCCTCTTTGGCGCGCACTGTCAGCTGATCGTCGTCGTGCCTGCCCAGAGCACTGGCGGCCACGGCCGGGGTGGCGGGGCTGTCAGCCACGTACAGCTCCTTCCCTCGACATGGGCACTTCCACTGAGCGGAGGGCCGAGTGTGCAGGCGTGTCCCCTGCCCGCGCAAATCCGATCACCTCGAACGAGGGGCGTCACAACGGTGGCGGTCGTGTGTCGAAGCGAGCGAGGGCACGGCACCGGGCACATCCACGGAGAGGTTCATGGCGACCAGCAGGCGAACGTGCGGGATCAGCACCAGGACTCGGCAACTCTGGCCGGGCATGGTCGGTGCCCCTCTGGGGCTGTTCGTCGCCGGGATGGCGCTGCCGGGTGCGGGGGTGTGGGTGGACGCTCCGGCGGCAGGCGTCTTCGGCGTGCTCGGCGGAGTGATCGCGCTCGCGCCCCGGTCCGAGAGATTTCATCCGCCTATGTGCCGCTGTTCAGGGCACTTCGGTGGGAAAGGCCCCGCCTCGCCCGGGTCGCCGAATCGGTCCGGGAAAGGTGCGTAACAACCGCCGCTCGGTGGGGTCCAACTGACCAGATGCGTCGACGCGCCGTGCTTCAACGGCGCCGAATCCAGGAGATGTCGATATGACGACCCAGCAGGTAGCACCGTCCCAGCCGACCTCGTCCCCCGTGACGTCCAAGCTTCCCGGGGCGACGACCGAGGTGAGCCAGGGGCGTTCGGGTGTGGACGAGCCGGCTTCGACGCGGGGCAAGACCTCCATCGCGGACGTGGTCGTGGTGAAGATCGCGGGGATGGCCGCTCGTGAGATCCCGGGCGTGCACGACATGGGCGGCGGCCTGTCGCGCACCATCGGCGCGGTGCGCGAGCGCATTCCCGGTGGCAGGGCCAACGTGGGTCGCGGGGTGAAGGTCGAGGTGGGAGAGCGGCAGACCGCCATCGACATCGACCTCATCGTCGAGTACGGCGTTCCGATCATGGAGGTGACCGCGGACGTCCGCGAGAACGTCGTGTCGGCGGTCGAGCGGATCAGCGGTCTCGAGGTGGTGGAGGTCAACATCACCGTCAACGACGTGTACCTGCCCGATGACGACGAAGCCGGTGCCGGTGCCGGTACCGAGTCCCGCGTCGCCTGACGAGACGTGACGGTCGGGCCGTTCGCCCGAGCACGCAGGCCCGCGGTGGGCCCAGGAGTGGAGGTGCGCAGGTGAGTCTTGCGTTTCAAGGGATGGTGGCCGGCATGGCGCTGGCTTTCGCCGGCTGGTTCGGCGGGTTCGGAGCGTTCCTGCTCGTCGCCGCACTCGGCGCCATCGGCTGCGCCGTCGGCGTCTGGCTGGAGAGCGGCGGCGGCCTGGACGAGGTGCCCGTCCTGTTCTCGCGGGGCAGGCGGTGACCGTTCCCTCCCCCGCGCGGGGCACCACCGTCATCTCCGAAAAGGCTGTGCGCAAGGTGGTCCAGCGGGCCGCCGCCGAGGCCGTCGATGAGCCCGCCCGTGCCGTCGGCGCGTCCGCGGCGGTCGCCGGGCGACGCGTGACGGCGGACGTACGGGTGCCGTTGCCCTATCCCGCGCACCTGTCGGACGAGACCCGTCGCCTGCGGGAGCATGTGCTTGAACGTGCCCGTACGTTGACGGGGTTGCAGATGTCCACGGTGCGGGTGGCGGTGACCCGCTTGACCCAGACGGCCGCACCCGTCGACCCCGCGCCATCGGCGGAGGCGCACGCGGCCGGTCCGCGCCGTTGGTGGTCGCAACGTCGTCGTCCGACCGGCCTCGTGCTCGCCCTGGCAGCGGGCATCGCTCTGGCGGTCACCGTCGATGTCTTCCGCGTGCATCTGGCCGGGGCGCGGCCCGCGGCCTGGCGGCGCTCCACCGTCGACTGGCTCTCCGACCACGGGCCGGGCGACCTCTCCGTGACCCTCGCCGGGACCGGCTGCGCGCTGTGCGGCCTCTGGCTGTTCGTGCTCGCCCTGACCCCCGGCCGCCGTCGGCAGCTGACACTCGCCGCGGGCAGCCAGGACTGGAGCGCGGCGATCGACCGTTCCGCCGTGGCCTCGCTGCTGCGTGACGCGGTGCACGACGTGCCCGGCACCCAGAACGTCAGGGTCCGCGCCGGCCGTCGGCGGGTCACCGTCCGCGGTGAGATCGCCTTCGGCGACTGCGAGGGGGCGCGTGCCCAGGCGCGGGAGACCGCAGCGAGGACGCTGGCCGACTGCGGTCTGCACCGACCGCCGCGCCTGCGGATCACCTTGCGGCCCGCCGCCGTCTGGCAGCCACCCGCACCCCGGGACACAGCGCCGGCGCCCGCGGAGGCAGCGGCATGAGCCGGCAGCCGCGCAGCGCGGTGAACCGCTGGTTCCTCGGCACGAGCGGCCTGGTCCTTCTCGCCGCGGGAGTCTGGCTGTGCGGTGCGGCGGGCCGGCTGTCCGGTCACCTGCCGTCGTGGTGGCCGGTCCCCCGGGGTGCCCTGCTCGACCGCAGTCGCCTGGGCGAACTGCGCGACCATGCCTGGTGGACACCTGCCGTGCTGACGCTCACCGCGGTCCTCACGACGGCCCTCGTCCTGGGCCTGCTCGCTCAGCTGTCCGTGCGGCGTCCGTCCCGGCTCGCCCTGGCCGCCCCGGACAGCCATCTGCGCGGCGCCGCCCTCGCGGACACCCTGCGACGGCGGACGGAGACGGTCGACGGTGTGGCGCGCTGCCGTGTCCGCATGGCACGGCACCGAGGCCGGATCCACATCGCCCAGCACGTCCGGATCGAGCCCGGCAGCAGCCCGCGCGCGGTCCTGCGCTCCTTGTCCGACGTCATCACAGAAGCCCGGAACGCAGTTGCGCCCCATACCCTCACCGTTCAGGTCCGCGTCCGCTCGACCGCCCATCGAGCCCCCCATGTCCACTGATCCGATGAGGGTGCCCGCCGGGCCCGCGGCACGCCACCGGGCCGGGCTGCTGCCGCGTACCTGGTGGCCCGCCCTGCGCCGTACTCCGCTGTCGCTGTGGAACGACGACATCACCGACTACGCCGCGGCGCTCACCTACTACGCGACCCTCGCGGTCCTGCCCGGACTTCTCGTCACCGTCGCCGCGTTCGGCCTGATCAGCCCCGGCACCGCGCAGTCCCTCATCGAGGACGTGACCGCGTACGCACCGGGCCAGGCGGGCAACCAACTGCACGACCTGCTCACCCGCATGCTCCGGGAGAACTCCAGCGCCTGGACCATCATCGCCACGGGGCTGGCGAGCGCGATCTGGTCGTCCTGCAGCTATCTCGCGGTCTGCCGCCGCGCCCTGCACCGCATGCACCGGGTACCCGACCGTCGTACGCCCCTGTCCCGGGCCCACAGCACGGTGCTGACCGCGTTCGCCCTGCTCACCCTTCTCCTGCTGACCGCGCTGGTCCTCGTCCTCAGCCGCCCCTTCGCGGAGGGCATCGGGCGCGCCCTCCATCTCGATGCGACCGTCGCCCTGGCCTGGTCGGTGGCGCGCTGGCCGCTGCTCCTCACCCTCGTCGTCCTGCTCGTGTCCACGGTCTTCCGCAACGGTCCCGCTGGCGCGTCCGCGCGGCACCGCACGCTGCCCGGTGGGGTGCTCGCCGCCGTATTGTGGCTGGTCGCCACGGGCGGCTTCACCCTCTACACCTCCGTACTCAGCTCCTACAGCCGCCTGTACGGATCGCTCGCCGGCACCATCGTGTTCCTCATCTGGCTGTGGCTGTCCAACCTCGCGCTGCTCACCGGCGCGCAGTTCACCGCGGAACTCGGCAGGACCGAAGCCGCGGCGGAGCGGTGACACGGCCCGCCTCCCCCTTTCAGGCCGCGTCCGCAGGGACGGTTCAGCGTCGGCGCGACGTCCGGGTACGCGTCCAGCCGCCGGCGCCCGCCAGATGAAGGGCCAGCGCGGTGAGGCCGAGCAGCATGACGTTCACGGAGGAGAAGACGTCGTTCGTCGAGATGTCGGCGGCGTTGATCAGGAACGCCACGAAGAACAGAACGGCGGCGGCTATCGCGAACATGGGGACTCCCGCTGGTTGTTGAGGTGGTTGTCCTCGTCCGAGTGCCCTCTTTTGTGTTCCGTACGGCTCTCCGGGTAGACGCGATGCGAACGGCGCCGCGATGAGGCGGCAGTCACCGAACGACATCGTGGAGGCGTCATGGCCGGCATTCTCGACCGGATCAAGCAGTACAGCCGCAGCCCGCAGGGCCGGCGCACCATAGCGACGGCACGCCGCACGGCCGCGGACCCGCGCAACCGGGCCAAGGCCCGCGCGTGGATCGGGCGGCTGCGCCGCCGCTGAACGCGGTCAGCGGCGGCGCCTTCGGGTTCGGGGCTCAGCCCCGCGCCACGGCGATGGCCCCCGACAGCCTCTCCCCCGCTTCGAACACCATGTACGGGACCCCGCCGTCGGTGCCGAAGCTCGGGGAGGCCGCTCGGCCGTTCTCGGGGGCTGTGCTGCGGGAGTCGTAGAAGACACCCAGGTGATCGCGGCGGGAGAAGTCGTTGCCGACCTCCGTGATCAGGATGTTGCCGCCGCTCTCCTTGTCGGTGTTGTAGACCACGTACGTGGTGCCGTCGCGGCTGAGCAGGTGCGGGCCGCCGACGTTCACGGCGCCCACCGCCGCGTGGTCGATCAGCGGCTTCGGATCCACTTCCCACGTTCTGCCGTCCGGCGACCAGCCCCAGCAGATGTCGCGGTGGTTCGTCGTGTTGTTGCGCATGAAGACGATCACGTACTTCGCGCCGCGGGCCGGCAGGTCGTGGCGGAAGACCCGGGCGTACGACGTCTCCGTGGCGCCCGCCGGCAGCATCGCCGTGGTCAACACCTCTGTGTCGTAGGTGAACCGGACGCCGTCGCGGGAGCGGGCCAGCCTCGTCGTCGTGTTCTCCCCGTGGAAGTAGAGCCAGAACTCCCGCTTCTCCTCGTGCCACATCACGTGCGGCGACGACACATGGCTCACCGAGTAGTGCGGGGACCAGGTGTTCGACACGATCGGGTTGTCCGGGTACTCGGTGAACGGGCCCTCCAGCGAGTCCCCGTAGGCCAGGCAGATGCCGCCGGGTGCGTCGTGGGGCGCGTAGTAGAGGTAGTAGCGGCCCAGCGGGTCGGCCAGCTTGTCGTAGACCCCTCGGACGCACGGGAAGATGATCTCGTCCGTGGGGTTGTACTTCAGGTCCTGCGGGCGCAGGAGGGTGCCCCGGTACGTGTAGTCCGGGAAGCCGCCCGGCGCCGCCGCGACGGCGGTCCCGGCGGCCGCGCCGGGTCCGCCCAGGGCGAGCAGGGCTCCGGAGACGGTCGCGGTCCGCAGCAGAGTGCGACGATCGATGGCCATGCGGGTGACTCCTTCACGTGAGGGGTGGTCAGAGGTGGTTCGCGGCCGTGACGCACATGCCGCCCAGGCACACCGCCCAGACGTAGGGCATCGTCCGCAGCATCACCTGCTGCGGGCTCACGCCCGAGTACTGCGCCGCCCACACCGTCTGGGTGCTCGTCGGGTCGGCGACGCCGAAGACCTGGTTGTACGAGGTGGTCAGGCCGAGGACCGCGACCGCCGGGTAGATGCCGGCGGCGATCAGTACGCCGGCGATGCCGGCGCCCAGGCCGTAGACGTTCAGCGGGCCGCGGTACAGGCACAGCGGCGCCAGCAGGGTGAAGACCAGGACGAAGACGACCGGGTGGTGCGGGGTGACCGCCTTCACCAGCGGCTCCAGGGCGCTGACGGATTCGGGCAGTTTCACCGCCGCGAGCAGGATGCCGATCGCGACGAAGAGCACGATCGGCGGCGCCGCCACCTCGAACGCCGCGTACAGCGTGCGCAGCATCCGCTTGTTCATCTCGCGTGGCTTCGTCGTGGTGACGAGCGCGAAGAGCACGCCGGCGAGCAGCGACGGAATGATGGCCAACTCGAAGCCCAGCGCCAGGATCAGGGGCACCGCGGGGGCGAGGAGGGCGTACCAGGGCGCGTCGCCGAGCCGCACGGACCGCTTGGGCTTCGCCTTCGGTTCCGCGGCCGATGTCAGCGACCAGGCGTGTTCGACTCCCTTTCTGCGGGTCTCGATCAGTACGTACGCCACGGCCGCCACCAGCGCGAACGGGAACAGCTTCAGCATGAAGCCCTTCACCGTGTCGATCGGCAGGTCGAGCGCGGTCGAGAAGAACTGCCAGATCGGCAGCTCGAACGGCACGCCCACGGAGATGCCCATGAGGATGGTCCCGGCCGCCGTCACCTTCGGTACGCCGACCGCGATCATCGCGGGGATGCCGATGATGCCGGCCAGCATCGCGGCGGGCGCGGAGCCGGTGACGGTGCCGACCAGTGCGGAGACGGCGAGGACGCCGAGGGCCACGATCGTCGGCCGGTCGCCGCCGAATTCGACGATCTTGCGGACCAGGGTGCCGGCGATGCCGGTCTCCTCCAGGAGCTTGCCGAGCCAGGAGCCCATCAGCACCGCGAGCATGGTGGCCGCGAGCATCACCGACCCCTCCTGGAGCACGGTGTCGACGATGCTGTTCTTGCCGGTGAACGGAGCGCCGGTGACCGCCGCGATGGCCACTCCGACGAGGACGAGCGCGAAGGCCGTGGGCAGTTTGCGGGTGAGGATGAGGCCGACCCCGGCCAGCATGAGCAGGAGGATCACGATTCCCATGGAACGGGCCTCAGTTCTCTTGTCGGAGCCCGGCGGCGCAGGCCACCGCGGCGGTAAGCAGCAAGGGGGTGCGGGGCAGGCCGAGCACGGCCTGGGCGGCGGCGTGCGCGGCCACTTCCTCGGCGCCGGCGACGTGGGCGGGCCGACGCAGCACGGTGTGGCCGACGCGCTTCTTCAGTTCGGTGCGCAGCGCCCGGTCGTGGTGCAGAGAATCGTGCGCCTCCTCGTGCGCGATCGCCGCGGACCGGGCGGTGCCGGGCGGGAACCACGCCTGCCAGCCGAGGAGTTGGACGACGTCCTCGGCGAGGGCGAGGGTGTCGGTGAACAGTTCCACGGTGGGGACGGGGCGGCTGAGGTAGCGGGCGAGGAGAAGCCGATCGGGGTCGAGGCCGCCCGTGCGCTCACGCACCACCACGTCCCTCGCATCCCTGACCGGCCCGAGCGCGACGGCCATGTCCGTGCCGAAGCCGGTGGCGGCCGCGGCCCAGCGGCGCAGCACCGCCGGATCGCGTCCCTCGTGCGTCGGTGTGTTCGCCAGCAGCCGTACGCCGAAGTCGAGAAGGTCGAGGTCGGCCAACTCCGCGCCCTTGGAGCGCAGTTCGGACCGCTGTGCTGCGTCGAGCCGGTCGAGGGGGCCCGTCCGGGCGACGGCTCTCATGCCCGTACCTCCACGACCGCCACCACCGGTTCGTCCGCCGCTCGCGAGCGCAGTTCGCTGCGCGCCAGGGCAAGGAGCGGTTCGGCCTCGAGCACGCCGGACAGGTCCGCGATCCGCGAGCCGAGCAGGAGGCGCAGGGCGGGGGCGCGGACGCCGCCGTCGCCGTAGGACGTGGACTGCGCCACGAGTCGGGAGAGCAGCTCGGGTGCCTGGGAGACGGTGGTGGTGGCGACCTTCGCGTCGGTCGCGTGCAGCCGGACCACCCCGTCGGTGTCCAGCACCCGCACCGGGTGCAGGGGTTTACGGAAGCGGCGGCGGCGTTCGGTCCCGTACACGGTGTGCGCGGGTGTGGCCGCGAGTATCTCGACCGCGGACTGGGGTGCCTTGAGGCTGGCGGCGGCCGCGGCGAGGCGTTCGGCGTCGTCGGTGCGGTGCGCCCGGTCCTGGGTGCGCAGTTCGGTGGCGCCGGTGGCGATGGCGCGCACGGTGTTGGTCTGCGGGTCGACCGTCACCTCGACCTCGACGGCGGCGGGTGAGGCGCCCTGGTGGACGACGGCGGCCTCGGCCTCGTTGCGTACACCGAGGATCTGTTCCTGCGTGGCGCCCGGGATGATCCGCTCGATCTGCTCGCGGACGAGCGCGAGGGCGACACCGATCGGGCTGATCACCTCGGCGTTGGCGGCGATGCGGCCGGTCAGGCCCGTCACCGCGGCCAGGTGCGGGGTGACCGCGGCCGCGCCGCCGCCTCCGCCGATGAGGACGGTGGCGTCGGTGTCGAGCCGGTAGTCGCCGATCATGGCGTCGACGGTCTTGCGCACCTCGGCGACGCCCGCGTCGAGGACCTGGGCGGCCGCGCCCGCGACGTCCGTGCCGAGTGCGTCGGCGAGGGGCTGCAGCGCCAGGCGTGCCGAGGTGGGGTCGCAGGCGGCGAAGTCGCCTTCCGGGACGCGGCCGAGGGCGTTGGCCGCGCAGGTCATCGTCACCGCGTAGCGGCCACCGGGGGTGTCGAGAACGGCGTAGTCGGCCGGGTCGCCGTGCAGCGGGCTGACGGTGATGAGCTTCGCGTCGGCCAGTTCGTCCGGGGTCGCGTAACAGGCGTACGGCAGCCCGGCGATGTGGGCGCTGCGCGGTCCGGCCGCGGTGACCTTGCCGGCGTCGACGCGCACCATGGAGCCGCCGCCGACGCCCACGGTGCGCACGTCCAGCGCGGAGAGGTACGACGGCTTGCCGAGGATGGTGGCGTGCCGGACGGCGACCTTGCCGCGACGGATGACACTGATGTCGGTGGAGGTGCCGCCGGTCTCCAGGAACACGCCCTCGCTGACGCGTTCGCGCATGAGCGCGCCTGCCACTCCGGCCGCGGGCCCGGAGAGCACGGTCAGGAGCGGGCGACGGCGCATCTCGTCGAGGGACATCACGCCGCCGTCGCAGCGCATCACCATCAGCGGCGCGGTGACCCCTGCGGCGGCGATGCTGGAGTCGACGAGGTCGGCGGTGGCCAGCATCTTCGGCAGGATGGCGGCGTTGACGACGGCGGTACGGGTGCGCTTGCGCAGCCCGTACAGCGAGGTGATCCGGTGCGCGGCGGTCAGCGGCAGGCCGGAGTCGGCGGCGACCGCGAGGACGGCCTCCTCGCCCTCGGGCATGTCCACGCTGAACGGCTCGCTGGCGACCAGTACTTCGGCGCCCTGCGCCCGCACCTGTTCCACCGCCGTGCGTACCGCGGCCGTGTCGTCCGGGTCGGCTATGTGGGCGTAGTGCAGCGGCAGCCGCTTGCCGGGGGTGAGTTCCAGGTGTGCCAGGCCCGCGAGGCGGCGGGTGGGGACCGCGCCGGGGCCGGTGCCGATGCCGAGCAGGCCGACCGTGGCGACGTCGCCCTCCAGCAGGGCGTTGGTCGCCTGGGTGGTGCCATGGGCGAGGAAGGCGACGTCCTCGGCGGCGCAGCCGGTCTCCTTCAGGAGGCGGTCCAGCGCGGTCACGATGCCGTACGCGACACCGTCCTCGTGGTGGTGGCTGGTGGGCACCTTGACCTGGCCGACGAGCTCCAGGGTGGCGGAGTCGACGGCGACGGCATCGGTGAACGTCCCGCCGACGTCGATGCCGACGCGGATGCGGTGCTCCTTCGTTGCTCTCTGTGTGGTCATTGCTCAGGACACCTCCTTGTGTCGTAGGCAGAGCTGAGAGGTACGAGAGGTACGGGGCGGTGCTGTTCAGTAGCCGCGGACGTCGGGCCAGTGCCGCTGTACGCCGGCCCGGTCCAGGACCCGGGTGAACTCCTCGAGTCGCTTGTCCTCGGCCTGGACCTGGTGCGGCTGCACGCCCTCCTCCAGGCAGTGCGCGGCGAGTGCGCCGGCCACCTCGCCGGCGTTCCACTCCACGGGGTGCAGCCGGAAGCAGCCGTTGGTGATGTGGGTGGTGCCGAGGTTCTTGCCTGCGGGCAGCAGGTTGCGCACGCGGCGTGGGACGAGTGCGCCGAGGGGGATCTCGAACGGCACCGAGCCGATGTCGATGTAGTTGTCGCCGCCGGTGGAGGGATGCAGGTCGATGCGGTAGTTGCCGACGCCGACGGAGTCGCGGTGCTTGGTGCCTCCGTACGGGCCGACGAGGTCGATGGCCACGTCGTGCTCGGTGACGGTGGTGACGGCCTGGATGCGCCGGGCCTCGCGGACGTAGGGCGCCTTGGCGAGGCCGTCGTCGGTGCCGGTGACGTCGGGGCGCAGCTTCAGGCCGGGGAAGCCGGTGTCGCCGTCGGGGCGCGGGGCCTCGGTCTGCAGCCAGTACAGGACGGACAGCGACAGCTGCCTGGCCTCGGCGACGGCCTGCGCGGCCGTCTCCTCGCCCGCGCCGATCAGGGGCTTGAGCCAGTAGTCGTTCAGCGGCCAGTTGACGAGGGTGATGTCGGAGTCGAAGGCGCCGGGCCGGTGCAGCTTGCGGGCCAGGATGCGGCGGAAGCCGAACAGTTCCTTGTCGCCGGCGTCCGCGCTCTGGTCGGCGCTGACGTCGAGCGGGTCGACGGCCGGGTTGGGTTCGAAGGTGCGCGGCACGGCTTCGAGGGAGCGCGGGTCGGGGGCCATGAAGCCGAGGAGCGGGCCGGGCCAGAAGTCCGGCCGGTAGGAGCGCCAGAAGTCGTAGTCGGCGGGCCGGTCGATGGTGTGGTTCTCGCCCTCGTGGTGGGAGAGCGCGAAGCAGACCGTGATGCCTTGTTGGTTGAGCGGGTCGGCGGTCTCGGGGGCGTGCGGCTCGTCGTGGGTGCTGCGGGCCTCGGCGCCGAGCGTGTGCTCCACGCCCGCGAGTTCCAGCAGTTCCCCGGTCTCGGTGGCGTCGATGACGTAGCGGGCGGCGATGGTGTGCCGGGCTCCGTCGCGTACGTCCTCCACGGTCACGGCCCGCACGAGGTCGCCGTCGGTGTCGGCGGCGACCGGCCGCCGTTCGGTCAGGACGGTGAGGCGGCCGGCGGCGCGGTGCGGGGCGAGCATCGCCTCCAGGACGGCGAGGGCGACGCGCGGCTCGTGGCAGAGCTTGCTGACCCGGCCGGCGCCGGGGTTGAGCTGCGGCAGGGCGAGGGCCTCGGCGCGCAGCGGATACCACTGGCGGTAGTAGGCGCGGATTCCCTCGCGCAGGGCCCGGTAGGTGGCGGTGGTGCCGAACTGCTCCACCCACGGGTGCTCGTCCGGCGGCACCGCCTGGGAGGTGAGCTGACCGCCGATCCAGTCGGTCTCCTCGGTGAGCACGGCGCTTCGGCCGGCCCGGCAGGCGGCGAGGGCGGCGGCCACGCCGCCCAGCCCGCCGCCCACGATGAGGACGTCGGTCTCGGCCGGAAGGGCAGGGGAAATGGGCATACGGGCATGACTCCTTGTGCGGTGGTACGTCTCGTACGGGGAGGAAGGCGTGCTGCGGATCGGGCTGCGGGCGGCCTGGGGTGCGCCGCGCGGGGTCAGGTGTGTGCGGGCGGCGGTCCCGCGGTTTCGCCCGGCCGGAAGGCACAGGCGACCAGGGGCTCCGCGCCGTGCCGTTCGCTGAGCAGGGAGGTGAGCAGGCGGACGGCGGCGGCGCCGAGTTCGGCGCCCGGCACGGCGAATCCGGTGGGTTCCTGTCGGCCGGGTCCGGTCAGATCGGCGGGAGGTGAGCCGAGCAGGGCGAGCGAGAGGTCGCGGGGCGCGGTCAGTCCGGCGGCCGCCACCGCCGCGTCGAGGGCGCGCCAGGCGGCGCCGGTGTCGGTCTCCTCGGCGACGAAGGCGGTGACGCCCTCGGAGCGCCGGGCCCGCACCCAGTCGGCGGTGATGTCCGTGGCCGGGTGGGAGCTGCGCAGGACGCCGCCGTGGACGCCCGCCGCCGCGGCCGCCTCGCGGAAACCCTGTTCGCGGTCGGTGGACGCGGGGGCGGTGTCGTTCTCGCGGACGTAGGCGATGCGGCGGTGGCCCAGGCCGGTCAGGTGGTGCACCACGTCGGCTGCCGCGGCCACGTAGTCGGCGCCGACCCAGGCGAGTTCGGCCAGTTCGTCGCGGCGGCCTAGGTGCACCGCCGGGTAGCCGTGTTCGACGAGCTTGCGCAGTTCGTCGGCGGGGATGTGGCGGCCGAGAAACAGGCAGCCGTCGGCGAGCCGGACCCGGTCGAGCGCGCCGGGTTCGGCGGCCCGGCGGCCGGCGCTGGAGCCGGTGAAGAGGACCAGGTCGTAGCCCTGGGCGGCGGCCTCCTGTTCGATGCCGACGAGGAACGGATAGTAGGAGTGCTCGACGGCGGTGGGGAAGGTCTTGGTGAAGCTGTAGACGCCGAGCAGGTTGTTGCGCGCGGAGGCGAGTCGGCTGGCGGCCGGGTCCGGGACGTAACCGAGTTCCCGGGCAGCCTGCAGTACCCGGCGACGAGTGTCCTCGTGCAGCGCGATGCCCTGCTTGTTCCCGCCGAGCACCAACGACACCGTCGTCTGCGACACCCCGGCCAGCCGGGCCACCTCGGCCTGGCGCGGGCGGCCACGACGGGCCCGTACAGGTTGATTTCCAGCCATGCGCGATCTCCCTCGCTAATACGCATTAGCCGGAGAGAGGCACGTACGGCTCAGGGGCTAATGCGGATTAGCAAGCACTCTGCGGCCGCCGCGACCGGACCGTCAAGACACCGTGAATGGCTAATAGCTGACTAATTTTTCGCAGCTGGGGCGGGGTGGGTCAGGCTCTCGGCCGACGGGACGAGACGGCTGCGGACCGGCGGCTCCGAACCGGGGAGCCTCGGGCCTCAACCAGCTATCCCCGCCTCCCACTTGACGCGTCGCAGCGCTTCGGGGCCGAACAGATGCCGGGTCCGCTCGAGCAGCTCCTCGACCTCCGCGTCACCGCGCGGTGCGTCTGCCGTCGGGCG
This sequence comes from Streptomyces sp. HmicA12, assembly GCF_000373565.1. Classification (GTDB taxonomy): domain Bacteria; phylum Actinomycetota; class Actinomycetes; order Streptomycetales; family Streptomycetaceae; genus Streptomyces. The sequence goes on from NZ_KB891812.1 coordinate 135,398, forward strand.
CCAGCGCCGTACGCACTGACCGGCCCAGAAGCGCAGCTTCGGGTCCGGGTCGTGGAGCAACTCGGCTGCGGCGCGCAGGGCTTCGGTTCCGCCGCGTGCGTCGAGGAGGCGGAACGCGCCGAGCCTGATGTGCCGTGCGCGTTCGGCGTCGAGGTGTTCCAGCAGCCAGTCGGCGGGCAGTGCCCGCGCCGACGGCAGCAGAGCGATCACCGTCTCCCGCACCACGGCGGAGGCCGGGTCGTCGAGCAGCGGTCTCAGCAGCTGGGTGGTCGCGCACTCCAGTTCCCGAAGGCCTGCCACGGCGCGGGCCCGCACTCCGGCTGCGGGGTGGACGAGCAGGGGCCGGAGCAGCGCGGCATCCGCGCGGTCGCCGCACTCGGCGAGGCCGATGACCGCACCGGGCCGCAGCGCGGCATCGTCCGGCGCCGCCACCTGCTGCCGGTACCAGCGCACCGGGTCGATTCCGTCCGTGCGCAGGACGTACCGGGCGCAGGCGCGCACCAGCCCGGAGCGGTCGCCGAGGTACCCGACGGCCTGCTGGGTCCGTCCCGCCGACCGCAGGGCCGTGACACCGGCCGCGCGGGTGCGCGGGTTGCGTGCGGACAGGAGCAGCGGGAGCACGACATCGAACGACCTGTCGTGCCGCAGAGCGGCGAGCGCCGCCGTCGCGCACACGTCCTGGACCGCGGGATCCGTGTCGTGAGCGGCAGTCTGCGCCAGTTCGGCGAGGCTCAACAGCCCACGGTCGACAGCGAACCGGTGGGCGAAGCGCCGCACCGAACGGTCCGGGGCGGCGAGCAGCGGAGCGAGGTCGTCGCGCGACGCCCCGCGCAGCGATGCCTCGATCGTCTCGACACCGAAGCCACCCCGGTCGCGGCGCCCGACCTGCAGGGCCAACGGCGTGAGGCGGACTGCCGCCTCCGGTCCCAGCACCCCGCGCAGCAGCGACCGCGCCCGCTCCCGCACCGGAGCGGCCCAGTCGGCACAACGGATCACGATCAGCGGAAGGAGAGCGGGATGCCCGACCGCCCACTCCAGTGCTTCCTGCCGGATGCGGCCGTCGCGATGGCACAGGGCCAGCGCGAGCCGGGCCTCATCGGCCTGCCCCAGCGCGGCGGGCAACGGGGCGAGTCGCTCCCACCTCGTCAGGTACCGCGCGGCGTACCAGAACCGCTCCCGCACACCTTCGTCCAGCGCGAGCCAGTCGCCCGGCTCCGCGACGGCGAGCACGCTGTCGAGCGGCGCCCCTCCCGCTAGCCGCACAGCGGCCTGCGCCCCGTCCACAACGTCCTGCGGCATGTCCACCCCTCGATCCGGCGCCCGGGCCGATCATCGCAAGGTCACCGGGCGCGGGACCACCTGGTTTCCACCGGCCTGCCCCGGGTCAGCCGTGGAGCCACTTCAGCGTGTCGGCGTAGAACGCCTGTGTCCGGTCAGGTCGACGGTGACTCCGTCGACGACGGTGCGGATCTCGATGCCCGCCGGTGTCTCGGCGAAGGCGCGGTCCCCGGCGATGTGCACGGTGGGCGGGGAGAGCCGGTGCACGCTCGCGTCGCCGCGGCCCGCCATCGCCTCGGATGCGGCGACGAAGCCCGGGCCGTCGCCCCGGTACCAGCTCAGGGTCACGGTCGAGTCGGGCCGGTAGCAGTCGCGCATCCGGTCCCACCAGCCGCGGTCGCGGCCCCGCCGCTCGCGCAGCACGGTCTGGGTGACGAGGTCGATGTCCGTCGTCATCGTGGTGCTCCCTGCTTCAGTGGACGGTCCCGGCCGTGGCCAGGCGGTCTTTCATGCGGGTCAGTTCGGGGGCGGGGTAGTGGCGGCCCGCGCGGACCACACCGGCCACGGAGTGCAGGTGCGCCGCGTCCGTCACCGGGTCGGCGGCGAGGAGGACCAGGTCGGCGGCGCGTCCCGGCTCGACCGTGCCCATCGTGTCCGTCGTGCCCAGGAACTCGGCGGCGTCCAGGGTGAGCATCCGCAGCAGGCGCAGCGGTGCGAGGCCCGCCTCGGCCAGCAGGTCGATCTCGTCGTGGAGGGCCGCGCCGGGGACGACCCAGACCGCTCCGGAGGAGTCGGTGCCGACCAGCATCCGCACGCCCGCGGCGTCGAACACCCGGGCCATCTCGTACTCGTGGCGATGGGACGCGGCGAGGACGGCGCGCTGTTCGGGCGTGAACCGCTTGGTGAACCGCCTGGCCGCGCCGTGCCAGGTCTTGCGGGTGGCCGGGGCCATGAAACGCAGGTCCGGGTCGGCGGCGAAGCCGGGGACGTCGCAGAGTTTGCTGGTCTTCTGGCGGATCAGGGTGGGGACGTGCCAGGTGCCGTCCTGGGCGAACCGGTCGGCGAGGGCGCGGGTGCGCTCCTGCGCGTACGTGCGTACGGCCTGGTCCACGAGGGCGATGTCCTCGGGCTTGTTGAGGGCGACGGGGTTGAGCACGACCCGTTTCATGACGGCCTCGACGGCCTTGTCCACGACCCGGTCCATGAACGGCAGTCTGACCTTCGGCAGGTTCAGCCGCTGCCGGGCGCCCGCGGCCTCCTGGATCGCGTGTTCCTCGGTGGAGCAGCAGGCCAGGACGCCGAGTCCGGAGCCGAAGTGCTCGATCGACTTCATGCCGATGCGGGAGGCCTTCAGCACGTCGATGCCGCCGGGCAGGTGGCCGACGATGGGGATGCCGAGGCGCAGCGCCTCGGCCTGTGCGTCGAAGAAGCGCTCCTTGGTCATCGCGGCGGACTTGACGAAGTCGGCGCCCGCGGCGGCCTGTTCGCGTACGGTCGCGGCGGCCTCGTCGGCCGTGGCCGTGTTCAGCATCGTCAGGAGGGGGCCGGGCAGCGCGAGCAGTGCCGGGGACGCCTCGGGCAGGGCGAGGGTGCCGGCGGCGCGGGCGCGCAGCAGGTCGAGGTCGCCGTGCATCTGGCGGAAGCCGGTGATGCCGTGGGCCAGCATGAGTTCGAGGGTGGCGCTCGGCTCGCCGCGTCCCAGGGGGTGGGCGTGCATGTCGTTGTAGCCGGGGACGACGTAGTGGTCGTGGGCGTCGACCGTCGTGGTCCCGTCGGGGGCGCCGAGGCCGCGGCCGACGGCCGTGATCGTGCCGTCCTGGACCAGGACGTCGGTTCCGGGGCTGCGGGTGCCGTCGCGGGTGTCGACGACGGTCGCGGAGCGCAGGAGGAGCGGTGCGGGGCGGGTGGGCATCAGGTTCCCTTTCGTGTTCCTCGGCCGCGGACTCAGGACGCCGGGGGCGTGAACAGACGGTCGGCGTTGCGCGTGGTGAGGTCGCGCCAGGTCTCACCGCCGGCGGGCCGCACGGCCTTGTCCACGGAGTCGACCTGGGCGAGGACGGCCTCGGCAGGCGTCCAGCAGTAGTCGCTGCCGTACAGCAGGCGCTCGGTGCCGAACGCCGCGTCGAGCGCGGGGACCTGGCGGGGGAAGGGGGTGCCGGCCATGTCGTACCAGAGGCGGCCGAGCTGTTCGACGGTGCTCGGCCCGTCCGTGGCCGCGCCGCCGATCGCCGCACCGCCGAGCAGCGGGCGGAACAGCTCGATGCGGTCGGCGAGCAGCGGGAGTGCGCCGCCGCCGTGGGTGAGGATCCAGCGGATGTCCGGGTGGCGGGCGAGGACGCCGCTCAGCAGGAGGTCGCTCGCGGCGCGGGCCGTGTCGAAGAGGAACTCCAGCATCGGGCGGGGGCGGCCCAGGCTCACGTCGTCGGCGTGCGGGGGCGAGGTGGGGTGGACGAAGACGATGGCGCGGCGCCGGTCGAGCTCCGCCCACAGCGGGGCGAACGACGCGTCGCCCAGGTAGCGGCCGTGGTGGTTGGTCTCGACGGCGACGCCGTCGGCGCCGAGTTCGTCGAGCGCGTACGCCGCCTCCGCGAGGGCGCCGTCGACGTCGGGCAGCGGGAGGGACGCGAAGTGGCCGAACCGGTCGGGGTGAGTGGCCCGGACGTGCGCGCCGAACGTGTTCACCTCGCGGGCGAGGGCGCGGGCGGCCTGGTCGTCGCCGAAGTGGACGCCGGGGGACGACACGGAGAGAACGGCCTTCGTGATGCCGGTGCGCTCCATGAGGTCGAGCTGCCGCTCGACGCTCCAGTCGGGCCAGCCCGGCATGCCGTCGGGGTGGTCGATGCCCGCGGCGCGGGCCGCGGCGATGTAGCCGTCGGTGACGAAGTGGGCGTGGACGTCGACGAGTCCGGTGCTGCTCATGCGGTCTCCCTGCTGGTGGACGGCGGTGCGGGTGCCTGTGGATGCCGGGTACATCTGCCACCGTAGGAAGACGGCCGTAGGCTGGCACTGGTGATGCCGATGAATGGAACAGCGGTTTCCGACGGTGGCGGCGCGGCCCGTCGTGGTGGCCGTCCCGCCGAGGGCCAGCCGGTGATCGACCGGGCGTTCGCGCTGCTCGGCACGTTCGACCACGAGCACCGTGCGCAGACTCTCGCCGAGCTCGCGCGGCGTGGCGGTGTCCCGCGCAGTTCCGCGTTGCGGCTCGCGCGGTCGCTGATGCGGGCGGGTGCGCTGGAGCGGCTGGAGGACGGCCGGTTCGTCGTGGGGCTGCGCCTCCTGGAGACGGCGTCGCTCGCGCCGCGCGGGCACGGGCTGCGGGCGGTGGCGATGCCGTTCATGGAGGATCTGTTCCACGTGACCCGCCAGCATGTGCTGCTCGCGGTCCGCGACGAGGGCGAGGCGCTGCTGGTCGAACGGCTCTCGGCGCTCGACGCGAGCCCGGTCAGCTACCGGGTGGGCGGCCGGGTGCCCCTGACCTCGACCGGCGTCGGCCTGGTGCTGCTCGCCTTCGCCCCGGCCGGGGTGCAGGAGGAGACCATCGCCGCCTTCCGTTCCGAGCAGGGCGCCGACGGCCTCGACTCCCCCGACGACCTGCGGCGCTTCCTCGCGGATGTGCGCCGAAGGGACTACGCCACGGGAGCGCAGAGCGAGCCGTGGCGGCTGAGCACCGTGGCCGCCCCGGTCCGCGACGGCCATGACGTGGTCGCGGCCCTGTCGGTGGTGGCACCCAGCACCGGCTTCCCGGACGCCGGGTACGGGCCGGCGGTCCGGGCGACGGCACGCGCGGTGTCACGACGGCTCGCGGAGGACGCGGGGCGGTGACGGTGTGGCGGGGGGTGCGAGCGTCGCCCCGGTCGGCCGTGGCGGCGCTCATTCGGGTGCCCGGCGCGTGTCATCCCGAGTCACTCCGTGCAGTAGGCGACGAGCCGGAGGGGCCGATGCCGGACGGCGGGCGGGCCGGAGGGGCCGATGCCGGACGGCGGGCGGGATGGGCGCTGGGTGGCCGGTCGGTGAAATCGAGACACTGCCCACTCAGGGGTCGGTGACAGCGCGCGATCCCGATGGGCGTCCTGTCGAGGTTCAAGTCCGTCGCCCACGCATCGCATCGCCGTCACCGACCACTGGCCAACCGGCTACCTCGACTTTCGGAACACGCTCCGGCTCAACCTCACTTGAGGTGCCGGGCGAAGAAGCGCGCCCCTGTCTCCAGCTCGAACTGCGGAACGCCGGTGTGGCCGCCGAGGTTGGCGTGCAGGGTCTTCTCCTTGGAGCCGAAGGCGTCGAACAGGTTCAGGGACGCCTGCCGGTCGTTGCCTTCGTCGTCCCACTGCAGCAGGACGTGCAGCGGAATGGTGACCTGGCGGGCCTCCTCGAACATGGCGGCGGGCACGAGACTCCCTGCGAAGAATCCGGCGGCCACGATGCGCGGCTCGACGGCCGCGAGGCGGACGCCGATGGAGATCACTCCTCCCTCGTAGCCGACCGGGCCCCCGATCTCGGGCAGCGACTGGAGGTCGTCGAGGGCGGCCTGCCATTCCGGGACCGCTTTGTCGACGAGCGGGAGGATGAGAGCGTCGATGAGGTCGCCACCGACCGGATCGCCGGCCTGCATCGCCCGCCGCAGGTCGGCGCGGGCCTGCTCGGCGGCGGGCCAACGGGGCCGGTCACCGCTCCCGGGGAGCTCGATGGTGGCCGCGGCGAAGCCGTACTCCGCGGCGTAGTACCGGGCCCGCCCCGCCAGCCGGGGGTACATCTTGCGCAGTCCGAGCGGCGGGTGGCCGATCAGGATCAGTGGCGCCGGCGCGGATGCGGGCGCGGGCGTCCACAGGATGCCGGGGATCTCACCGAGGGTGAATTCGCGTTCGAGGACACCGTCGTCGAGACGCTGTTCAGAAGTGAAGTGCATGGTCGTGCCTTTCGGGAGTGCCCATGAACGGCGCTCCCGGACGACCTATCGCCCGACCGTGACTCCGGAGGAGAGCACCCATGTCGATACTGCGTTCACGGGTACCACCTCCTCGTTCTCTCGCACGGCCTGCGAAAACGTAGCAGTGGTGGCGGTGGACGGCCAAACGATTTCCGGCACGGATTCCGTGGCCGGCAGGTGGGCCCCCGGGTCCTTCGGTTCCTGCCGGCTCAGCGCCCGCTCACGGAGGGGAGCTCCCACTGTCCGGTGGGCGGGGACGGTCCTGGGGGACGTCCCGGATCGCGGCCAGTACGGCGTCGCGCAGGGCGGCCGAAGGCGCCACCTCCTGCGGGCGGCCGTCGGTGTCCCGGTACGCAGCGGGCTTCAGCCCTATGTGCCGGTCGGGTGCCTTGCCACAGATGTGGCGCCGGCCAGGTGTCTGTCGCGTCGCGTTCACGGTGCACCACCGTGGTAGCCAGCTGCCAGCGGAGCGGAGCACATCGCGTGGCCTCACCGCACTCCCCCAATTCTCGGCCGAGGACCTGTCGTTGACGGCGAGGGCTGGTTGCGGCGCCCGCCGGTGTCGCCGGTAATCCGTTGACCTGTCCCGTGGGGCTTGGTCGTCGTGCGTGTTCTCACTCCATCGCACGTATCCGTCCGTGCGGGCGCCGCCGATCAGAGGAACGGGCGGGGGACGTACGGCCCTGCCGCACGGTGCGGCGCGAGGCGGGTTGGTAGTGCTGCCAGCGGTATCTCGTACCCCGATGGCGTGAACGACCAATCCGAACGCGGCGCAAGGACGGATTCCCGAACATGGACGACAACGCAACCCCCACGCCGCTGCGCGGCATCAAACGCCTGTCCCTGGGTGCCCTGAGCGGTCTCCTGGCCGGATACGCGGCCATCGCGGTGGCCGAGCTGGTGTCCGCCGCCGTGCGGCCCGAATCCGGTCCGGTCATCGCGGTCGGCGGGGCCGCCATCGACCGGACCCCGCCCGCCGTCAAGGACTGGGCGATCCGGCAGTTCGGCACGAACGACAAGCTCGTGCTGCAGCTCGGCATTCTCGCCGTTCTCACCGTGCTCGCCCTGGTCCTGGGGATGCTGGCCACGCGCTGGCGTCTGATCGGTTCGCTCGGCGTGCTGGCCTTCGGCGTGGTCGGAGCACTGGCCGCCACCGGTCGGCCCGACTCCACCAGCGTCTCCGACGCGCTGCCCTCCGTCGTCGGCGCCGTCGTCGGCGCGGGCCTGCTGTACTGGCTCATCGGACGCCTCGGACACTCCGCCGCGTCAACAGCCGCCCCCACGGATGCCGACGCCGACCCGGCAGTCACGGACACGGGGGTCGACACTCCCGAGTCCGAGCCGGCGACGGCGTCCGGCACAGCCGGTTCGGGCGAGTCGGGTGGGTCGGGCTCGGGTGCGTCGGGCTGGGACCGGCGCGGATTCATCCTCGCCGCCACCGCCGCCGCCGCGGCATCGACCGGTGCGGGTCTCGCGGGCCGGGCACTGAACGGCTCACAAGGCCAGAGCGCCGTCGCCTCCCGCAGCGACGTGGTCCTGCCCGCAGCGTCGTCCGCCGCGGCACCCGTACCGCGCGGCGCCGCCCTGCGGATCAAGGGCATCAGCCCGTTCATGACTCCGAACAGCGACTTCTACCGCGTCGACACCGCGTTGGTCGTGCCCAAGGTCGACGCCACCACCTGGAAACTCCGCATCCACGGCCAGGGCGTCGACCGCGAACTGACCCTCTCCTTCGACGACTTGCTGAAGATGCCGCTCATCGAGCGGAACATCACCCTGACCTGCGTCTCCAACGAAGTCGGCGGCCCCTACGTCGGCAACGCCCGCTGGATCGGCGTCCGCCTCGCCGACCTGCTCAAGCAGTGCGGCGTCAAGCCCCCGTCGCAGGGTGGCCCCGCCGACCAACTCGTCGCCCGGTCGGTCGACGGGATGACCATCGGCAGCCCCGTCGAGGACGTCATGGACGGCCGCGACGCCATGCTCGCCGTCGGGATGAACGGCCGGCCGCTGCCCTTCGAGCACGGCTTCCCCGTCCGCATGGTGGTGCCCGGCCTGTACGGCTACGTATCGGCCTGCAAGTGGATCCAGGACATCGAGCTCACCACGTTCGACGCCTACGACACCTACTGGGTCAAGCGCGACTGGGCGCAGAAGGCCCCCATCAAGACCGAGTCCCGCATCGACACCCCCAAGCCCTTCGGCCGCCCGAAGGCCGGCACCGTGATGGTCGCCGGAGTCGCCTGGGCCCAGCACCGCGGGATCAAGAAGGTCGAGGTGCGCGTCGACGACGGGCCGTGGGAAGAGGCCCGTCTCGCCACCCAGGACACACGGGACACCTGGCGTCAGTGGTCGTACCCCTGGCAGGCCACCAAGGGCGGCCACACCCTCACGGTCCGGGCCACCGACGGCACGGGCGAGACCCAGACCGAGAAGCGCACCCCGACCATCCCCGACGGCGCCTCCGGCTGGCACTCGGTGGTCGTCACCGTCGACTGAGAGGCAGAGCGATCGTCCTGGATCCGCCCAGCGCTGACATTCGCTCCGGTGCGGCGGCTTCGCCGCACGGGTGCTGGGGTTGCCCGGCCGCTGCCGTGCAACCCCAGCAGTCCTTCGTGATGCGGGTCAGCTCTTGGGCATGAGGACGGTGTCGATGATGTGAACGGTGGCGTTCGAGGTCTGCACGTCGCCGCAGACGATGTTCGCGCTGTCGTTGACCTTGTACTTGTCGCCGGAGCCGGACGTGCTGAGCGTGCTGCCCTCCAGCGACTTGAAGTCGCCGTCGGCCAGTTTGTCCTTCGTGACCTTCTCGCCCACCACGTGATAGGTGAGGATCTTCGTCAGCTGGGCCTTGTCACCCAGGACCTTGTCCAGGTCGGCCTTCGGGATCTTCGCGAACGCCTCGTTGGTCGGCGCGAAGACCGTGACGTCCTTCGCGTTGTTCAGCGTGTCCACCAGACCGGCCTTCTTCACCGCGGTGACCAGTGTCGACAGGTCCGGGTTGTGGGAGGCGGCCGTGGCCACCGGGTCCTTGGCCATGCCGTCGAACGAGCCCGCTCCGTCCTTGGGCACCGACGAGCACGCGGACCCGAACGGTTCGGTCATGTCATCGGCCGAGGCCGTCGGCGCCAGCACCGCCAGCGAGAACGGGAGTGCGAGAGCCGCCGTCCCGACCAGGGTGCGGGTGCCGATGCGATGTGTGTTCATGATGAACCCTCCGACGGCGGGCACCGTTGCCCGCCAGGACCCCGAGCGGCCCTTGAAGGCCGGTGAGGGACGCGGACCACCGGATCGGTGGGTCTGCTGCACGCCCTTCAGTAGGGAATTCGCAGCCGCTACCGGTCGAGATTGGTCTATATCGCACTTTTCTTCTCATTACGGCAATCCGAGGCGGACCCTGTGCCGGATTCCCGGTGAGGGGCGCGGCTCGACCGCCGTGGCATCGACACACACCGTTGACCGTCGACAACCGGGATGCAGGGGACAGGGGGCGAGGAGAAGGAGCCCGCGATGATCCGCATGAAGGCCCGTGCCGGAATCTGTGCCGTGGTCCTGACGGGGGCCTGCGCCGCCACCGGCGCGGCAGCCGGCGGCGCCCAGGCATCGGAGGGGAGCCCACAGTCCTGGCAGGAGAGCTGGGAGCCCTGGGAGCCCAGCTCGTCCCCGTACGGAGACACCGATCACGACCACGCCGCACCGGCCGTGGTGACCGCACGGACCGAGGTCTACGTCCGCGACGCCCCGACCACCCACGCGAAGGCCACCGCCACGCTGCCGCCCGGGGCCCACATCCGGCTCTTTTGCGAGACCACCGGCGAACGCACCGACGGCACGTCGACCTGGTACTTCGACAACGACGCGCACGGCTGGATCAGCGCCGCCCACGTCCGGCCCACCGCCTGGCAAACGGCGAGCTGCTGACCCCCACCGTCACTCATGCTTCAGGGGGGCGAAGGAGACACCGTCATGGCCACTGTTCATGCTCGTCCGCGCCACGTGACGCTTGACGACCATCTCCCCCTCGATCACCGTCTCGGCCGGGTCTACCGTCTGAGCGCCGCCGTCATGGGAATCTTCCTGCTGGCCTTCGGCGTCCTGGGACTCATCCACCGGATCGGCTTCTTCGACACCGGCGCCAACACCGCGCTGGGCCTGAACACCAACGGAGCGCTGAGCGTCCTGTCCGTCGTCGTGGGGGCGATCCTGCTGGCCGCCGCGGTCCGGGGCGGCAACACCGCCTCCACCGTGAACATGGTGCTCGGAATCGCCTTCCTGCTGGCCGGCTTCGCGTTCCTGTTCGCCCTCGACAGCAGCTACAACTTTCTCAACTTCCGCATGCAGAACGTCCTGTTCAGCTTCGCCGTCGGACTCCTCCTCATGACCGGCGGCATGTACGGACGTGTCAGCGGAGGCCTCCCCCACGACAACCCGTACTGGCGCTCCCGGCACGAGAGCTGAGGCGTTCCGCTGCCTCGTCCCGAGAGCGCCCATCAACGGAAGCGGAATGGTCCTGGTTCACTCATTCGTGTTCAGGACCAATCCGCACGGCGCCTCGTACCGGATTCCCGGCGATGGAGGCAGATGGCCTTCACAGTTCTGATCGCTGAGGGATTGTCATGCAGACTCGAGTCCGTCGTGTTGCCGTTGTCGTCGCTGCCGCCGCCATGCTGCCGCTGGCCCTGACCGCCTGCTCCGACAGCGACTCCAAGGACAAGGCCTCCGACACCGCGTCGTCCGCCGCGTCGAAGGGGTCGG
>NZ_KB891813.1 GCF_000373565.1 Streptomyces sp. HmicA12
TCGCGTCCACTGTGTTGTTCCCAGACAACGAACAGGTTGTGCTGGCAGAACAGTTTCACTTATCAATTGAAGAGTGTGCTAGTTCGCCGCCCTGTTCATACGTCTCTCTTTGAGAGATGTCTGAAAGGGTTTCGGTGGTCATAGCGTGAGGGAAACGCCCGGTTACATTCCGAACCCGGAAGCTAAGCCTTACAGCGCCGATGGTACTGCAGGGGGGACCCTGTGGGAGAGTAGGACGCCGCCGAACTATTATTGAGAGGACCCTTGGTCCCGGCACACATGCTGGGACCAAGGGTCCTTTTTGTATTTCCAGAGCTCTTCTCGGAGCGCGCCGGCACCCCGGCTGCGCGAGAATGACTGCGGTACCGAAGACAGGAGTCACCCGATGCCCACCAACTCTCCCGACGAGCGACCCGAGCGCGACCAGCGCCGCCGGGACAGTGGTGACCGCGGCGGATACCGCGGCAGTGACGGTCCGCGCCGCGACCGGCGCGATGATCGTCCGTCCTACGGCGACCGTGACCGGGACCGTGGACCGCGTCGTGACGGTGACCGTCCCCCCTTCCGCCGCGACGACCGCCGCGACGACCGGCGTGACGACCGCCGTGACGACAACCGTGGCGGTGGCGGTGGCTTCCGCCGTGACGACAACCGTGGTGGCAACAGTGGCTTCCGTCGTGACGACAACCGTGGTGGTGGCGGGTATCGCGGTGATCGTCGTGATGACAACCGTGGTGGCGGTGGTGGTTTCCGTGGGCGTGATGATCGTCCGTCCTACGGCGACCGTGACCGGGACCGTGGACCGCGTCGCGATGGTGACCGTCCCCCCTTCCGCCGCGACGACCGCCGCGACGACCGCCGTGATGACAATCGCGGTGGCGGCGGTGGCTTCCGCCGTGACGACAACCGTGGTGGCGGCGGTGGCTTCCGTCGCGATGACAACCGTGGTGGCAACAGTGGTTTCCGTGGGCGTGATGATCGTCCGTCCTACGGCGACCGTGACCGGGACCGTGGACCGCGTCGCGATGGAGACCGTCCCCCCTTCCGCCGCGACGACCGCCGCGACGACCGCCGTGATGACAATCGCGGTGGCGGCGGTGGCTTCCGCCGTGACGACAACCGTGGTGGCGGCGGTGGCTTCCGTCGCGATGACAACCGTGGTGGCAACAGTGGTTTCCGTGGGCGTGATGATCGTCCGTCCTACGGCGACCGTGACCGGGACCGTGGACCGCGTCGCGATGGAGACCGTCCCCCCTTCCGCCGCGACGACCGCCGCGACGACCGCCGTGATGACAATCGCGGTGGCGGCGGTGGCTTCCGCCGTGACGACAACCGTGGTGGCGGCGGTGGCTTCCGTCGCGATGACAACCGTGGTGGCAACAGTGGCATCCGTCGCGATGACAATCGCGGTGGTGGCGGTGGTGGTTTCCGTGGGCGTGATGATCGTCCGTCCTACGGCGACCGTGACCGGGACCGTGGACCGCGTCGTGACGGTGACCGTCCCCCCTTCCGCCGCGACGACCGCCGGGACGACCGCCGCGACGACCGCCGTGATGACAACCGCGGTGGCGGCGGTGGCTTCCGCCGTGACGACAACCGTGGTGGTGGCGGGTACCGCGGTGATCGTCGTGATGACAACCGTGGCGGTGGCGGCGGTGGCTACCGCGGGCGTGATGACCGTGGTGGGCGGCCCGGGGGTTTCCGTGGGCGTGATGACCGACGTGGTGACGACCGGCGCGGTGGTGGCCGGTTCCGCGACGAGCGGGATCGGGACCGTGAGCCGATCAAGCGGCTGCCGATTCCCGAGGACGTTTCCGGGTTCGAGATCGACAAGGACGTACAGCAGGAGCTGCAGTCCCTGCCGAAGGGGCTTGCTGAGGACGTCGCCAAGAACCTGGTGATGGTCGCCCGGCTGATCGACGAGGACCCCGAGGGTGCCTACGGGTACTCGAGGGTCGCTCTGCGGCTGGCCTCGCGCGTCGCTGCCGTGCGGGAGGCCGCAGGCTTTGCCGCGTACGCGAATCAGAAGTACAGCGAGGCGCTGGCCGAGTTCCGGGCCGCGCGGCGCATGACCGGCAACGTCGAGCTGTGGCCCGTGATGGCCGACTGCGAGCGTGGGCTCGGGCGGCCGGAGAAGGCGCTCGACATGGCCGGGGCGCCCGAGGTGCAGAAGCTGGACAAGGCCGGGCAGGTCGAGATGCGGCTCGTCGCGGCCGGGGCGCGGCGGGACATGGGGCAGCTGGACGCCGCCATCGTCACGCTGCAGAGCCCTGAGCTCGCCTCGAACTCCGTACAGCCGTGGACCGCTCGACTGCGGTACGCGTACGCCGACGCCCTGCTCGCCGCCGAGCGCGAGGGCGAGGCGCGGGAGTGGTTCGCCAAGGCCGTCGAGTCCGACAAGGACGGCAGCACGGACGCGTCGGACCGGCTGGCCGAGCTGGACGGTGTCGAGTTCGTGGACGCCTTCGACGAGGACGAGGACGAGACCGCGGAGGACGCTGCCGCGCCGGTCGCCGAGGCCGCCCCCGAGGCCGCCCCCGAGGCCGAGGCTGAGGCCGCGGACGAGGTGCAGCGCGACGAGCAGTAGTCGAGCCGGTGAGTAGTGGCGGGCGGGTTCCCTCGGGGGCCCGCCCGTCAGTCGTCGGTGAGCGTGCGCAGGACCAGGCCCGTCGCCGGCTTCGGGCCGAACGAGGTCGACTTGCGGGGCATCGTCACGCCCTGTTGCGCCAGCTCGCGGACGACGTCCTCGCGCACCGGGTGCATCAGGACCGCCGTGCCGTCGTCGCGGCGCGCTTTGTCGACCGTGGCCTCCGTGTCGTGGATGTACGCGACGTCGGCCGGGGAGTCCTCCGGAATCCGCCAGACGTGACCGAGCAGCGTCGCGTGCAGGACCGTCGCGTCCAGGGTGCGCCAGGGCTCGGGGCGGTCGGTGCGGATCGTGCGGGCGAGAAGGGCCGGATCCGGGCGGTCCAGCAGGTGGTACGTGTCGCTGGAGCCGGCACCGGCCAGCAGGAAGGCGTTGCCCCGGGCCGCCGCCTCCGCGAGGGCGTCCATGGCGTGCGGGAGGGGTCCTGCGATCTCCCGTACCCGGAAGGAGCCGTCGATCATCGCCAGGGCCCGATCGAGCGGGAGGCGGTTGAGGAGGCGGTGGATGGCACGGACCCGGAGGGGATAGCGGGCCGTGTCGACCAGGAGGACCAGGCCGTAGTCCCAGGGGGAAGGCGTGGGTGCGGTGTGTTCCGTGCGCAGGCGCAGGTAGGTCGCCCAGCGGTGGTGGCCGTCGGCGATCAGGGCCTGGCGTGCGGCCAGGTCGTCATGGATCCGGCCGACGTCCGACGGGTCCGTGAGGGCCCACAGACGGTGGCTGTAGCCGTCCTCCGTGGTCGTGGAGAGGAGCGGCGGGCTCTGCACGGTGCGTTCGATGACGGCCGTGGCGCCGGTCGCCTCGCCGTTGCCCCGGTAGGTGAGCAGGAGCGGTTCGAGGTTCGCTTCCGTGGCGCGCATGACGCCGGCGCGGTCCTCGACGACGTGCGGCATGACGCCCTCGTGGGGGAGGACGATTCCCTCGGCGGCCTCGGAGAGGTGGAGGGCGCCGATGATGCCGCGCTGCAGCATGTCGCCGTTGCGCTGCTCGTAGACGTAGAGCGCCGGTTCCGGGTCCGGGGCGAGGACGCCCTCGGTCAGCCAGCGGTGGAGCGTCGAGGCCGCCTGGGCGTTGCGGGCGTCCGGCTCGGTCGCCTGCGGAAGGATCAGCCGGACGATGTTGTACGGGTCCGCGCTCTCCAGGTGGAGCAGGCCGTCGGGGCGGACGACGACGTCGTACGGGGGTGACGTCACGGCGGCGAGGCTGCCGATCCGCTCGGGGACGTAGCGCACGCCCCTGAAGGGGATCAGGTCCAGGCCGTGGTTTCCCGTCTGCGCCGTGCGACCTGCAGTGTTCATTCGTGCATCGTACGAGTGTCGGTGGCGTGGGGGATGATCGGGGGAGTCGGATCGAACGAGGAGCGATACGTAATGAGCCAGAGTGAGCACGGGGTGCCCGACGGCGGGCTTCGGGTGCGGCCCGCGGGCAGTGCGCGAGCGTTGAGCGAGGCGTATGACACCGCTCTGCTCGATCTGGACGGGGTCGTGTACGCGGGCGGGCGGGCCATCGATCACGCGGTGGAGTCGCTGGCCGTCGCGCGGGACGGGGGGATGGGGCTCGCGTACGTCACCAACAACGCGTTGCGGACGCCCGACGCGGTCGCCGCGCACCTGAGCGAGCTGGGGATTCCGACGGTGGCCGACGACGTCATCACCTCCGCCCAGGCCGTCGCCCGGCTCATCAGTGAGCAAGTGCCCGCAGGGGCGCGGGTGTTGGTGATCGGGGGCGAAGGGCTGCGGGTCGCGCTGCGGGAGCGGGGGCTCGAGCCGGTGGAGTCCGCCGATGACGACCCCGCCGCCGTGGTGCAGGGGTTCGGCGGGCCCGATCTGCCGTGGGGACGGTTCGCCGAGGCGAGTTACGCGGTGGCCCGGGGCGTGCCGTGGTTCGCGTCCAACACGGACCTGACCATTCCGAGCGGACGGGGCATCGCGCCGGGGAACGGCGCGGCGGTCGAGGTCGTCCGGATCGCGACGGGGGCCGAGCCGCAGGTCGCGGGGAAGCCGCTGCCGCCGATGCACCGGGAGACCATTCTGCGGACCGGGGCCGAGACGCCGCTGGTGGTCGGCGACCGGCTCGACACGGACATCGAGGGGGCGTTCAACGGGGGAGTGGATTCGCTGCTCGTCCTGACCGGGGTGACCGACGGCGCGCAGCTGCTGGCCGCGCCGCCGCAGCACCGGCCGACCTATGTGGACCGGGACCTCCGGGGGATGTTGCGGGAGCAGCCGGAGGTCGTGGAGGCGGACGGGGGCGTTCGCTGCGGTGAGTGGGTCGCGTCGGTGAAGGACGGGCGGTTGGAGCTTTCGGGGGACGGGGACGTCATCGACGGGCTGCGGGCGTTGTGCGGGGCCGCGTGGGGCTCCGCCGGGGACGGGGTCTGTGAGCTGGACTCGGGGAAGGCGCTGGACCGGCTGGGGCTGTAGGCGCGGGTGAGGACTGTGTGGGGTGGGGGGCTGGGGTTTGTAGGAGCGCCCCTCCTCCTCGTCCCGTTCCTGGGGCTTCGCCGCGCCTCCTTCAGGCCGCTTCCTCTGTCTGCATGAGGTGGTCCTCCGATGTGCCGTTGCGCCAGTAGCCCGAGAACTGGACCCGGGTGCGCGGGATGCCCCGGTCCCGGACCAGATGGCGGCGGACCGACTTCACCGTCGAGGATTCACCGGCCACCCAGGCGTAGGGGACGCCCGCGGGGAGCGCGGCGGCCCGGATCGCCTCGGTGGTGGTGGCCGGCGTCGTGAGCCAGGTGATGGCCGAGTCCAGGCCGGCGGGGAGCGGCTGGTGGTCGGCCGGGGTGGGGACCTCGATCCAGGCGCGCACCGGCATCGTCGGGGGCAGGTGGCCCAGGATGCCCGCCACGGCCGGGAGCGCCGACGCGTCGGCGGTGAGCAGCACCCAGTCGGTGTCGACGGGCGGGCGGAACTCGTACGCCACGTTGTCCTCGACCACCGGGGCCAGGACGCCCACCCGGTCGCCGACGGTCGCGCGCAGGGCCCAGCGGGAGGCGGGGCCCTCGTCGCCGTGCACCGCGAAGTCGACGGTCAACTCGGCCGGAGAGGTGCGCAGTTCACGGATCGTGTAGGTGCGCATCACACCGCGGGTCGACGGGTCCAGGGACCGCCAGGCCGTGTACCGGTCGGGGTCGGCGACGTCGCGCGGGACGGCCGGCGCGTCGTGGCCCGGCGACGGCAGGAACAGCTTGATGCGCTGGTCGCGGCCGGCCGAAGCCATCCGGGACACGTCGTCGCCGCCGAAGACCACCCGGATCATGGAGGGCGTGAGCGCGGTGGCACGTACGACGTGGAGGTCGAAGAAGCGGAACGGGGAGGTGGCGGGGGAGGCGGCAGGGGTGGTCATGGGGCCTTCTTCGTGTCGCTGCCGTCCCCGGATGTGGACACCGTGGGTTTGTCGCCGCCGCAGGTGGTCAGCAGTGTGGTGAGGCCGGGTGCTCCGCCGGTCGCGAGCAGGGTGCGGCGGGTCGGGGCGGGGGCCGTGGGAAGGGCTGGGGAAGGCATACGAGATCCTTCTCTCGGCACAGCGGGATGTGGCTGAATTGGAGGGTAGGCTAACCTAACCTCGTGTTGGTCGACAGTCCCCCAGAAACAAGCGCGGAGACCGCTCCCGCGCCCCCCGGCCGTCGTGCGGCGATACGCACCGCCGGGCTGCTCGCGTCGCTCCTCGTGCTGGTGGTCGTCGTCGTGGCGAGCATCGCGGTGGGAGCCAAGTCGCTCTCGCTCGACCAGGTCTGGCACGGGCTGTTCCACGACACCGGGACCTACGCGGACGTGGTCGTCGGGGAGCGAATATCGCGCACCGTCCTCGGTCTTCTCGCCGGGCTCGCGCTCGGCCTCGCCGGCGCCGTCCTCCAGGCGCTGACCCGCAATCCGCTGGCCGACCCCGGAATCCTCGGCATCAACATGGGCGCGTCGGCCGCCGTCGTCACCGGCATCAGCTTCTTCGGGGTGACCTCGCTCAGCGGGTACGTGTGGTTCGCCTTCGTGGGCGCGGCCGTCGTGGGCGTGCTCGTGTACGTGCTCGGGGGGACCCGGAACGCGACGCCGGTGCGGCTCGCCCTCGCCGGGACGGCCATCAGCGCCGCCCTCTCCGGCTATCTCTACGCGGTGATGATCACCGACGACATGGCGCTCAACCGGATGCGGTTCTGGCAGGTCGGCTCGCTGGCCACCGCCACCATGCACACCGTTCAGCAGGTGTGGCCGTTCATCGCCGTCGGCGCCGTGCTCGCGCTCGGGCTCGCCCGGCCGCTCAACGCCATGGCCATGGGCGACGACACCGCCCGCGCGCTCGGCGCCCACCTCGGGCGGACCCGCGCGCTCGGCATGCTCTCCGCCACCCTGCTGTGCGGCGCGGCCACCGCGGCCTGCGGGCCCATCGCCTTCGTCGGCCTGATGGTGCCGCACATGGTGCGCTCCTTCACCGGGCCCGACCAGCGCTGGATCCTGCCGTACTCGGCGGTCCTGTCGCCGGTGCTGCTGCTCGGCGCCGACGTGATAGGCCGCGTCGTGGCCCGGCCCTCCGAACTTCAGGTCGGCATCGTCACCGCCGTCATCGGTGCGCCCGTCTTCATTGTTCTCGTACGACGCCGGAGGATGGCCCAGCTGTGAAGACGACCAAGGCGGTCCGCACTCCGGGCGGACTCTCCGTACGGCTCGACATACGAGCGGCCGTCGTCGTGGCGGTCCTCGTCGTCGTCGTGCTCGCCGCGAGCGTCGTGCTCATCGGCACCGGCGACTTCCCGATCCCGGCCATGGACGTCCTGCGCACCCTCGCGGGCAACGGGAACGCCGGGCAGGAGTTCATCATCAACGACCTGCGGCTTCCGCGGGTTCTCGTCGGACTGCTCGTGGGCGGCGCGCTCGGCCTCTCCGGCGCGCTGTTCCAGTCCATCTCGCGCAACCCGCTGGGCAGCCCGGACGTGCTCGGTCTCGGCCAGGGAGCGACCGCCGGCGCCCTCGTGATGATCGTGATCTTCGGCGGCAGCGCGGCGCAGGTCGCCTTCGGTGCGCTGGTGGGCGGCCTCGTCACCGGTCTCGCCATCTACGTACTGGCCTGGAAACGGGGTGTGCACGGCTACCGGCTCGTGCTGGTCGGCATCGGCGTCTCCGCGTTCGTCACCGCCATCAACGGCTATCTGCTCACCAAGGCCGACTTCGTCGACGCCGCCCGCGCCACCGTCTGGATGACCGGCTCGCTCAACGGCCGCGACTGGACCCAGGTCTGGCCGCTGCTGCTCCTGTTCGTCGTCGTCGTGCCGCTCGTCGCCTGGTACGGCCGGGCGCTGCGGATGCTGGAGATGGGCGACGACGCGGCCGGTGCCCTGGGCGTGCCGGTCGAGCGGACGCGGCTGCTGCTGCTCGCCGCCTCCGTGGTCCTGACCGCGGCCGCGACCGCCGCCGCGGGCCCCGTGACCTTCGTGGCGCTCACCGCCCCGCAGATCGCGCGCCGCCTGACCAGGTCCCCCGGGCCCAACCTGCTGGCGTCCACGGTCCTCGGCGCGACCCTGCTGATCGTCGCCGACCTGGTCTCGCAGCGGGCGTTCGGCGCCGACCAACTGCCCGTGGGCGTGGTCACGGGCACCGTCGGCGGCGCCTATCTGCTGTGGCTGCTCGTCACCGAGCGCAAGGCGGGGCGGATATGAACCCCGGTATTCGTACGAACCAAAGGAGCACCGCCGTGAACAGGCTGATGGCCGACGACGTGACCCTCGGATACGACCAGCGTGTCATCGCCGAGAAGCTGTCCGTCGAGATCCCCGACAACTCGTTCACGGTGATCGTCGGCCCCAACGCCTGCGGCAAGTCCACGCTCCTGCGCGCCCTGTCCCGCATGCTCAAGCCGAGTACCGGCCGGGTCCTGCTCGACGGCAGCGTCATCCAGTCGATGCCCGCGAAGAAGGTCGCCAGGACGCTCGGCCTGCTGCCGCAGTCGTCCGTCGCGCCCGACGGCATCACCGTCGGCGACCTCGTCGCCCGCGGCCGCTACCCGCACCAGGGCCTGCTGCGCCAGTGGTCGCCGGAGGACGAGAAGGTCGTCCGGGAGTCGATGGAGTCCACCGGCGTCGCCGAGCTCGCCGACCGGTACGTGGACGAGCTCTCCGGCGGTCAGCGCCAGCGCGTGTGGATCGCCATGGCGCTCGCCCAGCAGACGCCGCTGCTGCTGCTCGACGAGCCGACGACGTACCTGGACATCCAGCACCAGATCGACGTGCTCGACCTCTGTGCCGAGCTGCACGAGGAGCAGGGGCGCACGCTCGTCGCCGTGCTCCACGACCTCAACCACGCCGCCCGGTACGCGACCCACCTCATCGCGCTGCGCGACGGCGAGGTGATCGCGGAGGGTGCGCCCGGCGACATCGTCACCGCCGAGCTCGTCGAGCGGCTCTTCGGGATGAAGTGCCAGGTCATCGACGACCCGGAGACGGGGACGCCGCTGGTGGTGCCCGCGGCCCGGCAGTCCCGGCGCAAGGCACCGACGCTCCCGCCCGCGCCGGAAGTGGCTAAAGCAGCGTCCTGAGGCGCAGCAGATCGCGGAACGAGGCCTCCAGCTTCACACGGCCGGCGGCCCAGGCCTTCGCGAAGTTCAGCTGCCCGTTCACCATCGCCACCAGGTCGTCCCCGGTCATCGCGAGGCGGATCTGCGCCTTCTGCCCGGGTGGCCCGGGGCGGGTGTCGAGCACCGTGATCCGGCCGTCCTCGAGACGGCCGGAAAACGTCACGTCCAGATCCCTGATGTGGCAGCTCAGCGAGCGGTCGAGCGCCATCGCCGCGCGGGCGTCGCCGTCGGCGCCCGCCATGTTGTCCGAGAGTTTCTCGAGCGCCGCCCGGCACTCCTCCATCGTCGCCATCGTGATCGACGGTACACCGGCGCTTCGAGGTAGCGTCTGGGCATGAGCGACTCTTTCCCCGAAGTGGAACCGGAGCCCGAGGCTCCGCAGGAGCCCTCGTACGACCCCGCCGCCCCGGCCCCGCTCGGCATCGAGCGCACCCCCACCGGCAACGCAGAGGTGGACGCGCAGCTCGGGCGTCTCGCCGATGTGGACCACCTCGCGGCGGACGGGCACGTCGAGGTGTACGAGGATGTACACCAGGGGCTGCGAGCGGCGCTGACGGCGCTGGACGCGCGGCCCCAGCCCTCGTCCCCGTATGAGCACAGGAGCTGAACCGACCGTGGCAGGTGTGGCACGTCGCCGCCTCGACGCCGAACTCGTCCGCCGCAAGCTGGCCCGCTCGCGCGAGCACGCCAGCCAGCTGATCGCCGCGGGGCGGGTCACCGTCGGCAAGACCGTCGCGACCAAGCCCGCGACGCAGGTGGAGACGGCCGCGGCCATCGTCGTCCAGCAGGACGACGGCGATCCCGACTACGTCTCGCGCGGCGGGCACAAGCTCGCGGGCGCGCTGGAGGCGTTCGTTCCGCAGGGGCTCGTGGTGGAGGGACGCCGGGCGCTGGACGCCGGCGCCTCCACCGGAGGCTTCACCGATGTGCTGCTGCGGGCCGGGGTCGCGCACGTGGTCGCCGTCGACGTCGGGTACGGGCAACTCGCCTGGTCGCTGCAGAGCGATGAACGCGTCACCGTCAAGGACCGTACGAACGTACGCGAGTTGACGCTGGAGGCGATCGATGAGGTGCCCGTGGACATCGTGGTCGGTGACCTGTCCTTCATCCCGCTCGGGCTCGTGCTGCCCGCCCTGGCGCGGTGTGCGGCGCCGGACGCCGACCTCGTGCTGATGGTCAAGCCGCAGTTCGAGATCGGCAAGGAGCGCCTCGGCAGCGGCGGCGTCGTGCGCAGCCCCGAACTGCGGGCCGAGACCGTGCGCGGGGTCGCCGCGCAGGCCTGGAAGCTCGGCCTCGGGGTGCGTGGCGTGACCGCGAGTCCGTTGCCCGGCCCTTCCGGGAATGTCGAGTACTTTCTGTGGCTGCGAGCCGGGGCGCCCGAACTGGACCCGGCCGACGTTGACCGTGCAGTGGCGGAGGGGCCGCGTTGACACAGACCCGAGCTCGTACTGTTTTCCTGCTCGCGCACACCGGGCGGCCCGCGGCCATCCGCAGTGCCGAACGCGTCGTCGAGGGCCTGCTGCGCAGCGGCATCGGGGTGCGGGTCCTCGAGTCCGAGGCGTCCGATCTGCCGTTGCCGGACTCCGTCGAGCTGGTGAAGGAGGCCACGCCCGCCTGTCTCGACGGGTGTGAGCTGCTGATCGTGCTCGGCGGCGACGGGACGCTGCTGCGCGGCGCCGAGTTCGCCCGGGCCTCCGGAGTGCCGATGCTCGGGGTGAACCTGGGGCGGGTCGGCTTCCTCGCGGAGGCCGAGCGCGACGACCTCGACAAGGTCGTCGACCGGGTCGTCACCAAGGAGTACGACGTCGAGGAGCGCATGACGATCGACGTCGTCGTGCACCGCAACGGCGACATCGTGCACGAGGACTGGGCGCTGAACGAGGCGGCGGTCCAGAAGGTCGAGCCCGAGCGGATGCTGGAGGTCGTCCTGGAGATCGACGGGCGGCCGGTCACCGGGTTCGGCTGCGACGGCATCGTGTGCGCCACCCCGACCGGGTCGACCGCGTACGCCTTCTCGGCGGGCGGGCCCGTGGTGTGGCCCGAGGTCGAGGCGCTGCTGATGGTGCCGATCAGCGCGCACGCGCTGTTCGCCAAGCCGCTGGTGACGTCGCCGAACTCGGTGCTCGCCGTCGAGGTGCAGCAGCACACGCCGCACGGGGTGCTCTGGTGCGACGGGCGGCGCACCGTCGAACTGCCCGCGGGCGCGCGTGTGGAGGTGCGGCGCGGCGCCGTGCCGGTGCGGCTCGCCCGGCTGCACCACGCGGTCTTCACGGACCGGCTCGTGGCCAAGTTCGCGCTGCCGGTGGCGGGCTGGCGCGGGGCGCCGCACTGACCGCACCGAGCTGAGGCGTCAGGGGCCGTTGTCAGTGCCGTGTGCCAGAGTCTGAGCATGCTTGAGATCGTGGTGCGGACGGAGAACTGGGAGCGGCATGTGACCGTCTCCCCCGAGGAGTTGGGCGCGCTCGTCCGGCGGATCGGGGACGAGGGCGACCGGTTCCTCGTGCTCCAGCGGATACCGGACCTGCCCGACGTGTTCGCGCAGGTCTGGCACAAGACCGGCGGTGACTACACCCTTGAGCACCGTGCGGGCGGCGCCGACCGCCACTTCGGGACCGAGGTCGCTGAGCCCGAGGCGGTCATCGCGGCGCTGACCGGCTGGGCCCGCCAGGAGCCCGGCTGGGACGCGGGGCACGACTGGTCGCTCCTCGACATGGGGACCGCACCGGACGTCCCGCCGCTGGACCTCGCCGACGACGAGCGCGCGGAGCTGGAACGGCAGGTCCGCGAAACGCTGCACGGGGGCTACGCGACCCGCGCCGAGCTGGCCGAGATCGCCGAGGAGCACCTGGTCACCGAGGACCGGCGACCCGTCTCACCGGCGCAGGCACGGGCGCTCGCCGACCGGTTGTGGCTGGAGCGCGTCGCCGAACAGGCCGGATGGCGGGGCGAGACCGACCCCGAGCGACTCACCCGCGCCTTCGCCGCCCTGGGGGCCGCCGGCATCGTCGCCCGGGAGAACTTCGCGTGCTGCCGCAACTGCGGGGACGCGGAGATCGGCGCCGAGACGGCCCCCGGCACCCGTGGCTTCGTCTACTTCCACACCCAGTGCACCGATTCCGCCGCGGCCGGGCAGGGCCTGATGCTCCTGTACGGCGGCTTCGACGACTCGGCCGCGACCACCGCGGCGGTCGGCCGTGAGGTGGTCGCCGCGCTGGACGCCGTCGGTCTGCCCACGGTCTGGGACGGTGACCCGGGCAGCGCCGTGCACCTCACCCCGCTGGACTGGCGGCGCCGCCTGGTCGGCTGAGGAGGGGCGGGGCGACCGGCCTGGTCTCCGGCGCCTTCACGTCCGTACGACGTCGATCGGGCGCCCTCGCAGCCCCGCCTGTACCGGCACCCCCGTCGACGTCACCGTCAGCACCACCGTGCCCAGCGCGATCGCCGCCGCCACCGCCCACGGGACGTACGGCAGCGGGGAGCCGAACGTGGTGCTCAGGATCGGGGCCAGGGTCGCCAGCGCGATGATCGTGCCCAGGAGCAGAGCCGTGCCGGCCACCACCAGGGCCTCCCAGCACGCCATCGCCCTGATCTGCCCGCGCTGCGAGCCGACCACACGGAGCAGGGCCAGGTCGCGGCGGCGTTCCAGGGAGATCATGGCGAGGGTGTTGGCCGAGGCGATCGCCGCGAAGCCCACGTACAGCGAAGTGCCCAGGTAGTCGAGCCAGATCTCGCCCCGGCTGCCCGCCGACCCCGTCACGTGCGCGGCCGTCGTGCGCAGGGCGATCTTCGTGAGGCCGAAACCCACGACGAGGACCAGCGGGATCACCGCGGCGCCGAACCGGCGGGGCTCCGAGCGGACATTGCGCATCGCCAGGCGCGCGCTCGGGCCGCAGCGGCCGAGCAGGGCCGAGACCAGCCGGGCCGCCGGCCCGATGAGCCGCGGCCCGAGCAGACCCACCCCCGCACAGAAGAGAAGCAGGACCAGGAAGGCCCCCGCGTTCGCCTCCTGCGGGGACTGCCTCGACAGGAGTACGGAGAGGAAGGCCGCGGCCGCGATCGCCACAGCGCCCAGGGGAGCACGGAGCGCACCGAGACGGCGCCGGCCCGCCGCGGCCTCCGCCAGGGCGTGGGCGGGCCGGAGAACGGAGAAGCGGAGCGAGGCCAGCAGCGCGGCGAGCGCGGACGTCACCGTCGCCACCGCCAGGCAGACCGGGAGCGCGAGCCAGGAGAAGCGGTACGGGACGGAGGCGGGGACCAGGCCGTGCGTCACCATGCCGTGGAACCACATGGGGGCCAGGACCGTGCCGCCCAGCACGAAACCGAGCAGGGCGGCCGGCACGGAGGCGGCGAGGGCCTGCAGCACGACCGCGCGGCGGACCTGGCGGGGACGGGCGCCGATGGCGCGGACGAGAGCGAGCTCGCGGTGCTGCTGGGCGACGGCCGTGCCCATCGTGGCGACCACGACGAAAATCGACATGTAGATCGAACCGATCAGGAGCACGGCCGCGATGTCGCCGACTCCGTTCGTCGTGATGCGGTGACGGGCCGATGGAGAGACGGCGTGCGTGTTCGTCGAGGTGAGGACCATGGTGGACGCGCTCACCACCGTGGCCGCGAAGAGCGCCGCCACCGCCGTCCCCACGAACGCCGGACGATGGGCCCTGAGGGCAGCGTGCGCCAGTACCGTACTCATGGGATCCAGCGTGCGCGGGACGGCGGCGGCCGGGCCATGAGGCGGCCCCGCGAGTCTGCCCTGGGGACAGCCCCACCCTCCACTCGCGCGGGTGATCCGAGCCCTGTGCCACCTGCTCGTTCGGCCCGGTGGACGAGGGCCCGTCGCACAGGCGGCCCCCGACCTCGTAAGGTCGTGTCCGTGTTGGAGGAGATGCGGATACGGTCGCTCGGAGTCATCGACGACGCGGCGGTCGAGCTGTCGCCCGGTTTCACCGCGGTGACCGGTGAGACCGGCGCGGGCAAGACCATGGTCGTCACCAGTCTCGGACTGCTGCTCGGTGGGCGGTCCGATCCTGCCCTGGTGCGGATCGGGGCGAAGAACGCGGTGGTCGAGGGGCGCATCAGCGTGCCCGCGAACTCCGCCGCGGCCGCGCGCGCGGAGGAGGCCGGTGCCGAGCTGGAGGACGGGGTGCTGCTCGTCAGCCGTACCGTTTCCGCCGAGGGGCGCTCGCGGGCCCATCTGGGCGGGCGTTCGGTGCCCGTGGGCGTGCTCGCCGAACTCGCCGACGAACTCGTCGCCGTGCACGGGCAGACCGATCAGCAGGGGCTGCTCAAGCTCGGGCGGCAGCGGCAGGCGCTCGACCGGTACGCCGGGGACGCCGTCGCGAAGCCGCTCGCCAAGTACACCTCCGTGTACCGGCGGCTGAAGGCCGTCAGCGCCGAACTCGAAGAGATCACCACACGGGCGCGCGAGCGGGCGCAGGAGGCGGATCTGCTGCGGTTCGGGCTCGACGAGATCGCCGCGGTGGAGCCCCGGGCCGGGGAGGACGTGGAGCTGGCCGAGGAGGCGTCGCGGCTCGGGCACGCGGAGGCGCTCGCGTCCGCCGCGGCCGTAGCGCACGCCGCGCTCGCCGGAAACCCCGAGGACCCGGAGGGAGTCGACGCGCAGACGCTGGTCGGTGGCGCCCACCGGGCCCTGGAGGCGGTGCGGTCGCACGATCCCGCCCTCGGCACCCTCGCCGAGCGGATCGGCGAGGTGCAGATCCTGCTCACCGACGTGGCCGCCGAACTCGCCGGGTATGCCGACGACTTGGACGCGGACCCGCTGCGGCTCGCGGCCGTGGAGGAGCGCAGGGCCGCGCTGACCGCGCTGACGCGCAAGTACGGCGAGGACGTCGCCGGTGTGCTCGCGTGGTCAGAGCAGAGTTCCGCCCGCCTCCTCGAACTCGACGGCGACGACGAGCGGATCGACGAACTGGCCGCGGAGCGCGCGTCGCTCGGCGGTGAACTCGGGCAGCTCGCCCAGGAGTTGACGCACGCCCGGGTCGAGGCGGCCGCGCGGTTCGCCGCCGCCGTCACCGAGGAGCTGGCCTCGCTCGCCATGCCGCACGCGCGGATCTCCTTCGACATCCGGCAGACCGAGACCGACACCGCCGACGGCGTCGAGGTCGACGGTCGCACCGTCGTGTGCGGGCCGAGCGGCGTCGACGAGGTCGAGCTGCTGCTCGCGCCGCATCCGGGCGCGCCGCCGCGGCCCATCGCCAAGGGCGCGTCCGGCGGTGAACTCTCCCGCGTGATGCTCGCGGTGGAGGTCGTCTTCGCCGGGACCGATCCCGTGCCGACCTACCTCTTCGACGAGGTCGACGCCGGAGTCGGCGGCAAGGCGGCCGTCGAGATCGGCCGGCGCCTCGCCAAGCTCGCCAAGTCGGCTCAGGTCGTGGTCGTCACGCACCTGCCGCAGGTCGCGGCGTTCGCCGACCGGCAACTGCTCGTGGAGAAGACGAACGACGGGTCCGTGACCCGGTCCGGCGTCACGGTGCTCGAAGGGGAGGACCGCGTACGGGAGTTGTCGCGGATGCTCGCCGGGCAGGAGGACTCGGAGACGGCGCGGGCGCACGCCGAGGAGCTTCTCGCGGCGGCCCGGGCCGATGGGTGAGCGCTGCGCCGGGTTCTCCACGCGGGGCTGCTGCCACAGCCCCGCGCCCCTGAAGGGCGTGTCTGGGCTGAACCCATGATCGATCCGACCCGCGCCGTTCGCTCCGCGGTCCTCGCCGCCGGAGTCACCGGTGCCGCCTGCGGTTTTCTCCGCCGTACGAAGCCGGGCGGCGCCGGGCTCTGGGACCGGAAGAACTACGCGGGACGGACCGTCGACCTGAGCCCGGGGCCCGCCGCCACGCTCGGCGCCGCGGCCGGCGCGCTGACCGCGGGGCCCGGCACGCGCGGGCCCGCGCTGATCGCCACGCTCGCCGCCGGTGCCTGCGGCGCGTACGACGACGTGGCGGGAAAGGGTGACCCGCGGCGAGGATTCCGGGCGCACCTGGGGGCGCTGCGGGACGGCGAACTCACCAGCGGCGCCGTGAAGTTGTTCGGTATCTCGGCCGCCGGGCTCGCCGCGAGCGCGCTGCTCAAGAAGCGCCCCGTCGACAAGCTGCTCGGGGGCGTCGTCGTCGCGGGCACGGCGCACTTCCTCAACCTCGTGGACGTACGCCCCGGACGCGCGGCCCAGGTCGCCCTCGCCCTCGGCGCTCCCGGCCTGCTGCGCGGTGCGCTCGCCGCCGCGCCGATGGGCGCCGCGGCCGCCGTGCTCCCCGACGACCTCGGGGAACACGGCATGCTCGGCGACAGCGGGGCGCACGCCCTGGGGGCCGCGATCGGCGTCGCGATCGTCGCGGGGAACGGGCGCGCGGGCCTGGTCGCGCACGCCGCGGGGCTCGTCGCCGCGGCCGCGTACGGGGACCGGGTCAGCGCCCTCGCCGCGGCAACACGGACGCCGGTCACGTCACCCGTGTGAGTGATCCGGTGCGTCGTGTTGCCCGTGGCCGCGCGGTGGGGGACGGTGACCGGTGCCGGAACGTCCGTGCGGGCTGGCATCCTTGGCCCCGACGGCATACGTACCCCAGACCCGCACCCTCCGTATACCTGTTACCTACGAGACACGAGATACCTGTACCCACGGGCCCACCGCGCCCGTCGCACGGACCGAACCCCGCACGACCTATCGACCAGGAGCCCGGCCACGTGAGCCACGTGAGCAGCCACACCGCGCACGGACAGTCGCCGCTGCGCACCGTGCAAGTGCTGGGCGGCGGCAGTGCGGGCAGCAGCGCCCATGTCCGTTCCCTGACCGCCGGCTTGGTGGCCCGCGGGGTGCGCGTCACGGTCTGCGCACCGTCCGAGGCCGAGCGCGCGTACGGGTTCAGCGAGGTCGGCGCCCACCATCTGCCGGTGCCGCGCAGCAGCGACCCGGCGTCCGTCGCCGCGCTCCGCGTGGCCTGCGCCGACGCCGACCTGGTGCACGCGCACGGACTGCACGCCGCGCTACGCGCCTCCCTCGCGCTCAGCGGCCGCCGCGTCCCGCTCGTCGTCACCTGGCACACCCGGTCGTACGCGGAAGGGGCCCGTGCCCATCTGCTGCGGATCCTGGAGCGCCGGGTGGCCCGGGCCGCGTCCGTCGTCCTCGGCACGTCCTCCGACCTGGTCGACCGGGCCCGCTCCCGCGGGGCCAGGGACGCCCGGCTGGCCGCCGTCTCCTTCCCGCCGCCGCGCCGCGTGGACGTCGGCGAGGAGGACGCCGACCGGGCCCGCAACAAGACGCGGGCCGAACTCGGCGCCGTGGGGCGGCCGTTGCTGATGGCCGTCGGCACCCTGGAGCGGCACCGCGGCTACGACGTACTGCTCGACGCCGCGCACGCCTGGCTGGACCTGGACCCCGTGCCGCTGCTCGTCGTCGCGGGGGAGGGGCCGCAGCGGGCCGCGCTGCAGCGCCGCATCGAGAACGAGGGGCTGCCGGTCCGCCTCGCGGGCCGCCGCGACGACGTCGCCGACCTGCTGCACGCCGCCGACATCGCGGTCCTGCCCAGTAGTTGGGAGTCCCGCTCCCTGCTCGCCCAGGAGGCGCTGCACGCCCGCGTACCGCTCGTGGCGACGGACGTCGGCGGCATCCCCGAACTCGTGGGCGAAGCGGCCGAGTTGGTGCCGTACGGGGACGCGCCCGCGCTGGCCCACGCGATCGAGCGGCTCCTCGACGACCCGGCGCGGCGAAGCGAACTCGCCGAGGCGGGCGCCGCGCAGGCCGCGTCCTGGCCGACCGAGGACGCGACCGTGGCTCAAGTCCTCAGTGTGTACGACGAGTTGACGGGCACGTTCTGAACCTCTGAACCGTCACGGCACGTGCCGCCGTGCCCGCAGGGCCAGGCTGAGCGCCAGGACCGTCTGCGGGTCGTCCAGATCGGTGCCCAGCAACTCCCCTATCCGGGCGAGGCGGTTGTAGAGCGTCTGCCGGTTCAGGTGCAGCTCGCGGGCCGTCTCCGCCTTGCGGCCCGCGTGCGCCAGGTACGTCTGGAGCGTGGGCAGCAGCGGCGGCTTGGAGCGCTTGTCGTGGTCCTGGAGCGGGCCGATCGCCCGCTCCACGAACGCCGCCAGGTCCGGATGCTCGCGCAGCCGCCACAGCAGCAGGTCGATGTCGAGGCGCCGCGCGTCGAACCACGGGCGGTCGTCCAGGCCCTGCGCTGCCGTCGCCGTCTCCGCGGCGTGCCGCAGCCCCGCGGCGGCCGCCGCCCAGCCGCCCGCGCCGCCGACCACGACCACCGGCGGCCGCGCGCCCGCGCGCTGCATCCCGGCCCGCTCCACGCCCGCCCGCAGCGCCGCCGCGACCCGGTCCGCGACCGCCGTGCGCTCCGGCTCCGAGCGCAGGCCGAGCAGAAGGGGAACCCGGCCCTCGACCGGGCGCACGCCCAGCAGCACGGGCACGCCGACCGACGCCAGCTCCTCCGACACGGCCCGCGCGAGTACCGCCCAGCCGCCGCCCGGCGACAGGCTCATGGAGGTCTCCGGCAGCCGCATCACCACGGGCAGCAGCGGCCCCTGCCCGGCCGGTCTGAAGCCCAGGACGCGGGCCTGCGCCGGGGCGTCGTCCGGCGCGATCCGCCCCTCGGCGAGATCCGTGAGGAAGTCGCCGCGCCCGCGCGCCGCCAGCTCCTCCTCCTGCCGCGCCTGCATGAGGACGACGGCGAGCGACCCGGCGGCCCGCTCGGCGGCGATCCGGTGCACGGGGGCGAGCGCCGAGGACACCGGCAGGATCACCAGGCGGGCCCGCACGGACCCCGCCCCGGGCCCGCCGCCCGGCACGTCCACCAGCACGGCGCCGCCCGGCGGCTCGTCCTTGTGCGTGCCGCGCATGCCCTCCCACACCTGGAGCGGATCGGTGATGTCGGCTTCGGCCCCGGCCGCGTACAACAGCTGTCCGTCGACGGTCTCCAGGAACACCGGGTTGCCGCTGAACTCGGCCAGGATGCGCAGGACCTGGGGGACTCCGCCGCCGCCGAGCAGTGCGTTCGTGCAGCGTCTGTGGACCTCCTCGGCGCGCTGCAGCAAGGCGTAGTGCCCGTTGACGATCTCGGTGTGGATCTCCTCGGTCACGGTCACGAAGGGGACCTCGCGGTGCAGCTGCACCAGGGGCAGGCCCGCCGCCCGCGCCGTCTCCACCAGCGCCGCGGGCAGCCGCGCGAACCGCTGCCCCAGCTCGATCACCAGCGCCGCGATGCCCCGCTCGGCCAGCTTGCGCACGAACGCCCGCTGTTCGGCGGGGCGTGTGCCGAGCCCGAACCCGGTGGTCAGCAGCAGCTCGCCGCCCTTGAGCAGCGACGCGATGTTCGGCACCTCGCCCGCGTGCACCCAGCGCACCGTCCGCTGCAGCCGGTCCCCGCCCGCGATCACCTCGGGCAGCCCGCTGCGCAGCCCGGGCAGCTCCAGCGCGCGCTGCACGGTGATGCCGCTGGGCGAGGAAGGAGAGGAGTACGGGGAGGGGGACTCGGGGGAGGTGCTGTCCATGATGCGGACGGTACCGGCGTGCGGGTTCCGGGAACATCTCCGGCCGGTTACGGGAGGGACCACCGGCCCCGATGCCCCGACAACTCGTCGCGCCGGGCCCGCAATTGCACGACCGCGTGTCTGTTGTGGCGTACGTCACCATCCGGCCAGACTGACGCTTTCGCACGCACCACCCCTACTGATCTACGGATTTCGTAGCGACGGCCCCCAGAGAGGCACGGAAATGTCAGAGAAAGTGGAGCAGGGCACGGCGGGTGCACCTCAGGTGCAGCGCCTCAAAGCGAACTCGGTCGGGCTCGTCGGCGTGGTCTTCATGGCCGTCGCCACGGCCGCCCCGATCACCGCCATGACCGGCAACCTGCCCATCGCGGTCGGCTTCGGCAACGGCACCGGCGCGCCCGCCGGCTACCTCTTCGCGACGCTCGTCCTGACCGTCTTCTCCGTCGGCTACGTCGCGATGGCCAAGCGCATCACGGCGGCCGGCGCCTTCTACGGCTACATCTCGCACGGCCTCGGCCGCATCGCGGGACTCGCCTCCGGCCTGCTCGCCGTCCTCGCCTACGTCGTCTTCGAGGCGTCCATCGTCGGCGTCTTCTCCTACTTCGCGCAGACCACGGTCCACGACCAGCTCGGCCGGGACATCCCCTGGGTCGTCTACGCGGCGCTGATGCTCACCGTCACCGCGGTCCTCTCCTACTTCGACATCAACCTCACCGCGAAGGCGCTCGGCGTCATGCTGATCGCCGAGATAGCGGTGCTGTTCGCGGTGGCGACGGCGGTCCTGATCCACGGCGGCGGCCCGGACGGCATCCCCGTGGAACCCATCAACCCGAAGAACGCCTTCACGGGCACGTCCGCCGGCCTCGGCCTCTTCTTCGCGTTCTGGTCCTGGGTCGGATTCGAGTCGACGGCCATGTACGGGGAGGAGTCCCGCGACCCCAAGCGCGTCATCCCGCGCGCCACACTGATCTCGGTGGTCGGCGTCGGCCTCTTCTACATCTACGTCTCCTGGATGACGATCGCGGGCAACGGCCTCGCCGGCTCGGTGAAGGTCTCCTCCGGCACCAGCCCGCTGGACCTCTTCTTCGACCCGGCGCACACGTTCATCGGCGCCTGGGCGGTCGACGCCTTCCAATGGCTGCTGATCACGGGGTCGTTCGCGTGCGGCATGGCCTTCCACCAGTGCGCGTCCCGCTACCTCTACGCGATCGGCCGCGAGGGCTTCCTCTCCCCGGCGCTCGGCCGCACGCACCCGCGGCACGGCTCCCCGTACATCGCGTCCTTCGCCCAGTCGGCGATCGCGGTCGCCATCGTGGCCGCGTTCTGGCTCACCGGCCAGGACCCGTACATCCACCTGTACACGCTGCTCGCGATCCTCGGCACGATGGCGATCCTCATCGTCCAGACCCTGTGCTCGTTCGCGGTCATCGGCTACTTCCGCCACCACCACCCCGAGGACCGGCACTGGTTCAGGACCCTGGTCGCCCCGCTCCTCGGCGGCATCGGCATGATCGCCGTGGTCGTCCTGCTGGTCCTGAACATGGACACGGCCGCGGGCACGGCCGCCGACTCCCTCTTCTTCAAGGCGATCCCGTGGACCGTGGGCCTCGTCTTCTTCGGCGGCCTGGCCCTCGGCCTGTACGTCAAACGCCGCCACCCGCACCGCTACGAGGTCATCGGCCGGATCGTGCTGGAGGACTCGGCGGAGCGCACGGAGGCCCAGCAGGAGGTCGTCGCCCGGGCGGGGTGAGTGCCGGACGGAGCCGAGCCGCCGGCCCGGGATCTCCACGTTCCAACTCGGCCAGGAACAGCCCGCGGGCCACCGCGAGGGCCCGCCGCAACTCGTCCTCGGTCAGCGACCGTACGAGCGTCGCCTCCAGCGGGCCGGTGATCGCGTCGGGCAGCAGATGCGCGCCCTTGGTGTACGCGGTGGGCAGGCCGAGCCGGAGGCAGGCCAGCGTGATCAGGTGCTCGCGCAGGGCGCCGATCCAGTGCTCGGCCTGCCACCACCGCCCGCGCTCGACACAGACCCGGGCGTGCAGGGCATGGTGCCAGCCGAGCCCGGCCAGTACGTTCGGATCGGGCTCCGCGAACGGCGGCAGGTCGGCGGCCGTGCCGAAGACGGTGCGCCACTGCGGCCCGCGCGGACCGAACTGAGACTCCGGGGCGAAGGTGAGGTCCACCTCCAGCGGTCCGGGCAGCAGGAAGACCCGGACGGTGGCGCCCAGATCCCAGTGGTGCAGGGCGCCGAACTCCTCGTACAGCCACAGAGTCCAGCGCTCCCTGACGTCCGGGAGAGCCGCTTCCCGTACCCCGAGCACCAGGTCGATGTCGGACCAGCGGTCGTCCGCGCCCGTGGCCCCCGACCCCGTGAGCGCGGCCCCGGTGACCGCGCCGTCGGATTCGGCGCGGTCGAGCAGGAGCCGCAGGACGGCACCGCGGCGGGCAGCCTCCATCAGCCCCCGTACGCCCCCGAAGAGGTCAGCCGCAGGGCCGTGTCGATCAAGGGGACGTGGCTGAACGCCTGCGGGAAGTTGCCCACCTGGCGCTGCAACCGCGGGTCCCACTCCTCGGCGAGCAGCCCGAGGTCGTTGCGCAGCGCCAGCAGCTTCTCGAAGAGCTTGCGGGCCTCGTCGACCCGGCCGATCATCGCGAGGTCGTCCGCCATCCAGAACGAGCAGGCGAGGAACGCCCCTTCGTCACCGGGGAGGCCGTCCACGCCGGCGTTGTCGCCGTCGGTCGGGTAGCGCAGGATGAAGCCGTCCGAGGTCGACAGTTCCCGCTGGATCGCCTCGATGGTCCCGATGACGCGCTTGTCGTCCGGCGGCAGGAACCCCATCTGGGGGATCAGCAGCAGCGAGGCGTCCAGCTCCTTGCTGCCGTACGACTGCGTGAAGGTGTTGCGTTCCTTGTCGTATCCCCGCTCGCACACGTCCCGGTGGATGTCGTCGCGCAGCTCGCGCCACTTCTCCAACGGACCGTCCGCGTCGCCCGACTCGATGAGCTTGATGGTCCGGTCGACCGCGACCCACGCCATGACCTTCGAGTGCACGAAGTGCCGGCGCGGACCGCGCACCTCCCAGATGCCCTCGTCCGGCTCGTCCCAGTGGCCCTCGAGGTAGCGGATGAGCTTGAGCTGGAGCAGCGACGCGTAGTCGTTCCGCGCGAGGCCGGTCATGTGCGCCAGGTGCAGGGCCTCCGTCACCTCGCCGTACACGTCGAGCTGAAGCTGGTGCGCCGCGCCGTTCCCTACCCGGACCGGGGCCGAATTCTCGTACCCCGGAAGCCAGTCGAGCTCGGCCTCGCCCAACTCCCGCTCACCCGCGATGCCGTACATGATCTGCAGGTTCTCCGGGTCTCCCGCCACGGCCCGCAGCAGCCACTCGCGCCAGGCCCGCGCCTCTTCCCGGTACCCGGTGCGCAGCAGCGACGACAGGGTGATGGCCGCGTCCCGCAGCCAGGTGTAGCGGTAGTCCCAGTTCCGTACGCCGCCGATCTCCTCCGGCAGCGAGGTGGTGGGCGCCGCCACGATGCCGCCGGTCGGCGCGTACGTCAGCGCCTTCAGCGTGATCAGGGAGCGGACCACGGCCTCCCGGTAGGGCCCGTGGTACGTACAGTGCTCCACCCACTCCCGCCAGAACTGCTCCGTCGCCACCAGGGACCCCTCGGGATCCGGCAGGGGCGGCTGCTCCTTGTGCGAGGGCTGCCACTGGATGGTGAAGGCGATGCGGTCACCGGGGGCCACGGTGAAGTCCGAGTACGTCGTCAGGTTCTTGCCGTACGTCTCGGCGTCGGAATCCAGCCAGACCGAGTCCGGCCCGGCCACCGCGACGGTACGTCCGTCCACCTTGTGGACCCACGGGGTGATCCGCCCGTACGAGAAGCGCATCCGCAGCACCGAGCGCATCGGGACGCGCCCGCTGACGCCCTCCACGATCCGGGTCAGCTGGGGTGCGCCGTCGCGCGGCGGCATGAAGTCCGTGACCCGGACCGTGCCGCGCGGCGTCTCCCACTCCGACTCGAGGATGAGCGAGTCACCGCGGTACGTGCGCCGCGTCGCCGCCGGTGGTTCGGCGTCGGCCGCATGCGCGGGCCCCAGGCGCCAGAACCCATGGTCCTCGGTGCCGAGCAGCCCGGCGAAAATGGCATGCGAGTCGAAGCGGGGCAGGCACAGCCAGTCCACTGTGCCGTCCCGGCAGACCAGTGCGGCGGTCTGCATGTCCCCGATGAGTGCGTAATCCTCGATGCGCCCGGCCACGTGCATCTCCAGTCGAACGGCCACGTACACCCCTGCGGTGCGACAGTGCTGCGAGGGGCATGCGCTCTGCGGTCTTCACGGTCAACTAACAATCGTCAACAACGTCAAGCGATGGTCAACGAAACGCCTTGATACGTCGTCCTGATACGTCGTTGTCAAACGAACTGACGAGCCGGTTGTTCCGGTGGAGGCACCGGCGAACGGACTTCGTGTTCCGGTGAACGGTCGCGAACGGACGGGGGTGTTGCCGTTGTGGTGCCGTTTTCCTGGGTGACTCGCCAGCCGAGTGTCCGAGCAGGATACGACGCGCTCAAGTGATCTGCGTGCCGCTCACGACAACGCGTCTGGGCCGAACGGGTGAGCAGGGGGTGATGGCGGAATGCTTCCGTCCACCCCTGTGGCGACGCGTGTGCGGAGCGTGGCCGGAAGCAGCCTCCCCGATGCGCTGATACCCTGGTAGCCCGTGAGCCGGTGGTCCTAGAACCCCCGAACCGCAGCGACGGCGCCTCCCCGGAAAGACCCGCAAGGACTCTGGAGAGCACGCCGGTACGCACCCCAGACCGCGACCACGGGAGCCCCCTCTTGGCCATGACGCCCAAATCCACGACGACCAAGCACATCTTCGTCACCGGGGGTGTCGCCTCCTCCCTCGGCAAGGGCCTCACCGCCTCCAGCCTCGGGATGCTGCTCAAGGCACGGGGCCTCCGGGTCGTCATGCAGAAGCTCGACCCGTACCTGAACGTCGACCCCGGCACGATGAACCCCTTCCAGCACGGTGAGGTGTTCGTCACGAACGACGGCGCCGAGACCGACCTGGACATCGGCCACTACGAGCGTTTCCTCGACGTCGACCTCGACGGCTCGGCCAACGTCACGACCGGCCAGGTCTACTCGCAGGTCATCGCCAAGGAGCGGCGCGGCGAGTACCTCGGCGACACCGTCCAGGTCATCCCGCACATCACGAACGAGATCAAGCACCGCATCCGCCGTATGGCGACGGACGAGGTGGACGTTGTCATCACCGAGGTCGGCGGCACCGTCGGCGACATCGAGTCCCTGCCGTTCCTGGAGACCGTCCGCCAGGTCCGCCACGAGGTCGGCCGCGACAACGTGTTCGTGGTCCACATCTCTCTGCTGCCCTACATCGGCCCCTCCGGCGAGCTGAAGACCAAGCCCACCCAGCACTCCGTTGCCGCCCTGCGCAACATCGGCATTCAGCCGGACGCCATCGTGCTGCGCTGCGACCGCGAGGTCCCGACCGCCATCAAGCGCAAGATCAGCCTGATGTGCGACGTGGACGAGGACGCCGTCGTGGCCTGCCCCGACGCGCGCTCGATCTACGACATCCCGAAGGTCGTGCACAGCGAGGGCCTGGACGCGTATGTCGTCCGCAAGCTGGACCTGCCGTTCCGCGACGTGGACTGGACGACCTGGGACGACCTGCTCGACCGCGTCCACAACCCCGACCACGAGATCGTCATGGCCCTGGTCGGCAAGTACATCGACCTGCCCGACGCCTACCTGTCGGTGACCGAGGCGCTGCGCGCCGGCGGCTTCGCCAACAAGGCCCGCGTCAAGATCAAGTGGGTCACGTCGGACGACTGCAAGACGCCGGCCGGCGCCAAGAAGCAGCTCGGCGACGCCGACGCGATCTGCATCCCCGGCGGCTTCGGCGACCGCGGTGTGTCCGGCAAGGTCGGCGCGATCCAGTTCGCCCGTGAGAACAAGATCCCGCTGCTCGGCCTCTGCCTGGGCCTGCAGTGCACGGTGATCGAGGCCGCGCGGAACCTGGCCGGCATCCCGGACGCCAACTCCACCGAGTTCGACGCCGGCACCGCCCACCCGGTCATCTCCACCATGGCCGAGCAGCTCGACATCGTCGCCGGTGAGGGCGACATGGGCGGCACCATGCGCCTGGGCATGTACCCGGCCAAGCTCGGCGAGGGCTCCATCGTGCGCGAGGTGTACGACGGCAAGGAGTACGTCGAGGAGCGCCACCGTCACCGCTACGAGGTGAACAACGCGTACCGCGCCGAGCTCGAGAAGAAGGCCGGTCTGCAGTTCTCCGGCCTCTCCCCGGACGGCAAGCTCGTCGAGTACGTCGAGTACCCGCGCGAGATCCACCCGTACCTGGTCGCCACCCAGGCCCACCCGGAGCTGCGCTCGCGCCCGACGCGTCCGCACCCGCTCTTCGCCGGTCTGGTGAAGGCCGCCGTCGAGCGCAAGGTCGCCGCAGCCGCGGCCCCTGCCGAGGGCAAGAAGGCCAAGTAAGGCTTGTAACACAAGCGATGTACGGTTACCGGGGTGCGTGCCAAATGCGGCACGTGCCCCGGTTTCTTTTGTGCTCAGCGCGCGCGTGGGAGGACGTCTCGACATGACGACGATCAAGGACACTGCCGAGGAGTGGGAGGTCCGGGCGACCGAGACCCCGTTCGTCGGGAACAAGACCTCGGTGCGTACGGACGACGTCGTCATGCCGGACGGTACGGTCGTGCGGCGCGACTACCAGGTGCACCCCGGTTCCGTGGCCGTGGTCGCCCTCGACGACCAGGGGCGGGTGCTGCTCCTGAAGCAGTACCGGCACCCCGTCGGCATGAAGCTCTGGGAGATCCCGGCCGGGCTCCTCGATATCCCCGGCGAGAACCCGCTGCACGCGGCGCAGCGGGAGCTGTACGAGGAGGCGCACGTCAAGGCCGAGGACTGGCGCGTGCTGACCGATGTGTACACGACGCCGGGCGGCTGCTCCGAGGCCGTGCGGATCTTTTTGGCCCGTGATCTGTCCGAGGCCGACGGTGAGCGGTTCGAGGTGGAGGACGAAGAGGCGGACATGGAGTTCGCGCGGGTGCCTCTCGCGGAGCTGGTGCGGGGTGTGCTCGCCGGTGAGCTGCACAACAACTGCCTCGTGGTCGGTGTGCTGTCGCTGAGCGCGGCGCTTGCCTCCGGCGGGGTCGAGGCGCTGCGTCCTGCCGAGGCGCCGTGGCCGGCTCGGCCGTTCGAGGCCTAGGCGCCGTTGCTGGTTGCCCTTTCGTTCGCGGGTGCGGCCCGGTGGGGCTTCTCGCGCGGTTCCCCGCGCCCCTGAAGCACGCGCTGCGCGCAGCTTCAGGGGCGCGACCGCGACACACGAATGCGGCCCCGGTCAGACCATCCGCTGATCCGATCGGGGGACCTGGCCGCGCTGCTCGCCCAGGGGGGACGTACCCCCTGAACTAGGCTCGGGATCGCCCCTGCCGACCCCCGGAGGGGATCGGTGAGACGGAGCGTGGCCCGTGACGAATCAGGCGGTCGAGGAGTCCTCGGGGCGGACCCGCAAGCGGCGCCGCACCCGCCGTGGCCAGGAAATGACAGCCACTCAGTTTCTCGGGCGCAGGCGCGAGTTGAAGGACCTGCGCGCCGACATCGAGCGCGCGGGACTCGACACCCTGTCGGGGAAGAAGGCGCCCAGGGCCAGAGTGCTGCTCATCGCGGGCCGCCCCGGCACCGGCCGCACCGCACTCGCCGAGGAACTGCTCGACCAGGTCGCCGACCAGTACCCGGACGGGGTGCTGCGGGCCCGACTCACCGCGCCCGACCGGACCCCGGTGCCGACCGAACGCGTCGCCCGTGACCTGCTGAACGACCTCGAACTGCCCGCACCGCCGGGCGAGTCGGCCGACGATCTCGCGGAGCGGCTGCGCGAAGGGCTCTCCGTGCGCCGGGTCGTGCTGCTGCTCGACGACGCCAAGAGCGCCGAGCAGGTGGACGAGCTGCTGCCGCAGACCCCGGACTGCCTGGTCGTCGCCGTCGCCGAGGGCCCGCTGACCGGCATCCCGGACGTACGGCCCTGCACGCTCGGCGGGCTCGACACCAAGTCCGCGGTCGAGCTGCTGACCCGGCACACCGGGTCGGTCCGCATCACCTGCGATCCACGTTCCGCCGAGTCGCTGGTGGAGGAGTGCGGCGCCGAACCCGCCGCACTGGAGATCGCGGGCGGCTGGCTCGCCGTACGGCCCAAGGAGTCGGTGGCCGATCTGGCCAAGCAGCTGCACGCCCTGGAGCGGGAGGGGCCCGCCCTCGCCCGGGTCTTCCAGCACGCCTACGCGTCCTTGCCGGCACCGGCCGCCCGGATACTGCGATACCTGAGCCTCGCCCCCGAGGGGTACGTCGACCCGCACACCGCCTCCGCGCTCGCGGGCTGCTCCGTCTCCGCCGCCCGCACCACCCTCGACGACTTCGTGACGCTCGGGCTCGTGCGGGGCGTCGACTCGGAGCTGCCGCAGTACGAGGTGCCGGGCTGTCTGACGCCGCTGCTGCGCGGGCTCACCGAGACCCTGGACCGGCCCGCCGAGGTGCAGCTGGCCCGCGCCCGCATGCTGGAGCGGACCGTGCGGCTGCTCACGTCCTGCCGCGCGGTCACCGAGCCGGACGGCTCCCCGGCCCGCAAGAAGCTCGCGGGGCTGCCCAGCGCCCTGCGGTTCGCGGACCCGGAGGCGGCCGCGGAGTGGCTGGGCGTACGGCAGCCCGCGCTGCTCGCCGCGGCCCGGCTGGCCGTGGCGGACGGGGAGTTGGACACCCTGGCGCGGCGGTTGATGGCCGCTCTGGTGCGCGCGCTCGTCGCTCATCGCGGGCCCGAGGACGCCGCCGCCGAGCTCTACGGCATCCACCGGCTCGTCCTCGACGTCGCCGAGCGGCGCGACCTGCCGCGCGAGAAGGCCGCCGCGCTGCTCAATCTCGCCGATCTGGACGCGCGTACCGGACGGACGCACGACGCTCTCGCCCGCTACCGGGCCGCGCTGGACGCCGGACGGGCGGCCGGTGACCCGTATGCGACCGGTCGCGCGATGGAATCCGTAGGCGGCGCCTACCAGGAGCTGGGGGACTGGCAGCGGGCCGTCGACTGGTACGGCCGCGCCCTCGCCCAGCGGCTCACCCGGGGCGAGCGGGCGGACGTCGCGCGCCTCCATGGACGTATCGCCACGGCGCACACGTACGCGGGCCGCTACGGCGACGCGCTGCGCGGCTGGCGCTCCGCCGTCGCCGGGTACCGCAAGGAGGGCGATGTCCCGGCGCAGGCAAGGGCGTTGAGTGAGCTGGCACGGGTGCAGGAGTACGCCGGACGGCCCGAGGACTCGCTGTACACCTGTCAGGAGGCCGTCGAGTGGGCGCGTCAGGCCAAGGACGTACGGCTGCAGGCGGCGCTCCAGCTGCGGCTCGCGGACACCCTGGAGCGGCTCGGCGACCCCGCCGCGGCCAAGCTGCACAGGGGTGCCGCCGAGCGCATGCTGGGAGAGGAGATGCCTGGTGGCGGCTCTGGCGGGCCCGCGGAAGCAAAACCTTCGGAACAAGCCGCTAACACCTGCGAAATCCGTAGTGCATCCGCAGAAGATTGATGCATCGAAAGGCTAGACAGCAAGAAAACCTTCATTAGACTGGCTCCGCCGCGTCCTTCCGTGGCGTCTCCCGGTGCGCCTGTCTGCGCACTGGTATGTAGTGCATTGCCCGAGATATCCCCTGAGCCAAGGACCGTGATCGACGATGAAGGTCGGCATCCCCCGCGAGGTCAAGAACAACGAGTTCCGGGTGGCCATCACCCCCGCCGGTGTGCACGAGCTCGTGCGCCACGGCCACCAGGTCTTCGTCGAGCAGAACGCCGGCGTGGGTTCGTCGATCACGGACGCCGAGTACGTCTCCGCCGGTGCGCAGATCCTCGGCACCGCCGACGAGGTCTGGGCCACCGCCGACCTGCTCCTGAAGGTCAAGGAGCCGATCGCCGAGGAGTACCACCGCCTCCGCAAGGACCAGACGCTCTTCACCTACCTGCACCTCGCGGCCTCCAAGGAGTGCACCGACGCGCTCCTGGAGTCGGGCACGACCGCCATCGCGTACGAGACGGTCGAGACCGCGAACCGCGCGCTGCCGCTGCTCGCCCCGATGTCCGAGGTCGCGGGCCGGCTCGCCCCGCAGGTCGGCGCCTACCAGCTGATGGCCGCCAACGGCGGCCGCGGCGTGCTGCCGGGCGGTGTCCCGGGCGTGGCCGCCGGCAAGGCCGTCGTCATCGGCGGCGGCGTCTCCGGCTGGAACGCCGCGCAGATCGCCATCGGCATGGGCTTCCACGTGACCCTGCTCGACAAGGACATCAACAAGCTCAAGGAAGCCGACAAGATCTTCGGCACGAAGATCCAGACCGTCGTCTCCAACGCCTTCGAGCTCGAGAAGGCGTGCCTCGACGCCGACCTCGTCATCGGTGCCGTCCTGATCCCCGGCGCCAAGGCTCCGAAGCTGGTCACCAACGAGCTCGTGTCGCGCATGAAGCCCGGAAGTGTCCTTGTCGACATCGCGATCGACCAGGGCGGCTGCTTCGAGGACTCGCACCCGACCACGCACGCCGAGCCGACCTTCCCGGTCCACAACTCGGTCTTCTACTGCGTCGCCAACATGCCCGGCGCCGTGCCCAACACGTCGACGTACGCGCTGACCAACGCGACGCTGCCGTACATCGTCGAACTCGCCAACCGCGGCTGGGTCGAGGCCCTGCGCCGCGACCCGGCGCTCGCCCTGGGTCTCAACACCCATGACGGCAAGGTCGTTTACAAGGAAGTCGCCGAGGCGCACGGCCTGGAGCACCTCGAGCTGGAGACCCTGCTCGGCTGACGCCAAGTCGACTTCGTCAACGAAAGTCGTCAATCTCACGCCTGCGGCCGGACCTTGTGAGGGGTCCGGCCGTACGTGTATTCGCGTGGCATGGGTCCGGACATGGTCAACTCGCCTTGAACGTAACCCTTTAACCGATTCGCGCCCCCGCGAAACCAGCCGAAGAACCGCCGCACGCCCTTGACATGAGGGTGTTCCTTTGTCGCTGAAGTGCCGACACAACGTGCCGGGTCCGGCGGATTGTGTTGCTGCGGAGTGGTGACACGCCATAGAGTCGCCAACCGTCGGCATGGTGCCACGCTGACCTATCGATAAATGTTCCTGGTCACATCCAAGGAGGTAAGACGACTTGTGAATGAGTCGACATTTACTCCCGGAGGTGGCCAGCCAGGCGGACAAGGACCCGCGGGGCTTCAAGCTGTCGGCTCCGTCGCTGTACGTACCTTCGCGGCCCGCCAGAGCGGCTACCAGGGCACCTCCCGGAGCCCCCAGCAGACGCCGACGCAGACAGCACACCAGAGCATGGATGGCCATCACGTGAACGCCATGGCCGGCGACCGAAGCGGCGACACACACAGCCACTTCGCCGACTACGACGAACTGTCCCCCGAGGGACACTTCTACGACCCAGACGCCGAGTACGAGCCCGACCCCGAGTACGCGGCCACGCTCGCCCCCGACGCTGCACGGCAGCGCCGCGAGCGCGTCGGTCCGACCGGACGTCCGCTCCCGTACTTCCCGATCCCAGGACCGCTGACCGACCACGGTCCGGCGAAGATCATCGCGATGTGCAACCAGAAGGGCGGCGTCGGCAAGACGACGTCGACCATCAACCTGGGTGCCGCGCTCGCCGAATACGGTCGCCGGGTCCTGCTCGTCGACTTCGACCCGCAGGGTGCCCTGTCGGTCGGACTCGGCGTGAACCCCATGGAACTCGACCTCACGGTCTACAACCTGCTCATGGAGCGGGGGATGTCCGCGGACGAGGTGCTGCTGAAGACGGCTGTTCCGAACATGGACCTGCTGCCCAGCAACATCGACCTCTCCGCTGCCGAAGTGCAGTTGGTGAGCGAGGTCGCGCGCGAGTCCACGCTGCAGCGGGCGCTCAAGCCGCTGATGGACGACTACGACTACATCGTCATCGACTGTCAGCCCTCGCTCGGTCTGCTGACCGTGAACGCCCTGACGGCCGCTCACAAGGTCATCGTCCCGCTGGAGTGCGAGTTCTTCGCGCTGCGTGGTGTGGCCCTGCTGACCGAGACCATCGAGAAGGTCCAGGAGCGGCTCAACCCGGAGCTGGAGCTCGACGGCATCCTCGCCACGATGTACGACTCGCGCACGGTGCACAGCCGTGAGGTGCTCGCGCGCGTGGTCGAGGCGTTCGACGATCACGTCTACCACACGGTGATCGGCCGGACCGTCCGCTTCCCGGAGACCACGGTCGCGGGCGAGCCGATCACCACGTACGCGTCCAACTCCGTGGGTGCCGCCGCCTATCGCCAGCTCGCCAGGGAGGTGCTCGCCCGGTGTCACGCCGAGTGAGTCTGCCGGGGGCCGACGAACTGTTCCGCACGACCGGGGGAATGGCACTGCAGGCGTCGTCGCCCAGGCGCGCGGCGAACGGTGAGGCACGGGTCCCCGGGCCCGCGGGTGAGAGCGACGAGGCGGCCGCCGTGTCGTCCGCCGCCGTCACGACCGAGGAGGGCGAGGGCGAGGCCCCGTCGGCCGAACACGCCGCCGCGGACGCGGAGTCGGACTCCGGGTCGCGCGGCCGGGCCGCC
The DNA here is from genome assembly GCF_000373565.1 of Streptomyces sp. HmicA12. Classification (GTDB taxonomy): domain Bacteria; phylum Actinomycetota; class Actinomycetes; order Streptomycetales; family Streptomycetaceae; genus Streptomyces. The sequence continues at coordinate 32,378 of NZ_KB891813.1, forward strand.
GCCACGGAGGCGGCCGAGAAGACCGCGCGGCGCTCTTCGAGTGGTGCGCAGGAAGGTTCTGGCAGCGGTGGTGGCCGTGGCACGGCTCCCGCGCGCCGGCGTGCCCGCGCCGCCAACCGGCGGCCCAGCGGGCGTGAGCGGCACGACGAGAAGATCACCGTGTACGTCTCCGCCGAGGAGCTGATGGACCTGGAGCACGCGCGTCTGGTGCTCCGCGGGGAGCACGGGCTCGCCGTGGACCGGGGGCGGATCGTGCGGGAGGCCGTCGCCGTGGTCCTGGCCGACCTGGAGTCGCGCGGCGACGCGAGCATTCTCGTTCGCAGGCTGCGCGGGCGGTAGCCTCCGGCATTGTGCCTGTGAACGATGCCTCCTCCCTTTCGCCTGACCGGGGCGGTCGTCGGCGTGTGCTGGGTCGCGGGGCGCTTGCCGCTCCGCCGGAGCCGGAGTCTTCCCCCGACCCCGATGAGCAGGCGCCCGGCGACGGGGGCCGCCTTGCCCACCCTGCCGCCCCAGGCGGCGGATTGCCCCAGGCGGTGGGGTCCGATGGCGACGCAGGCGGTGTTGGAGCCGGTGGTGGCGGATCGTTCGAAGCGGTGGGGTCCGATGGCGACGGGGCCGGTGACGGTGGACTGCCTGAGGCGGAGGCCGGGGGCGGTGAGCCCGTCGAGGAAGCCGATGACGGCAGGTTCAGGGTTCGGCTGGCCAACTTCGAAGGGCCCTTCGATCTGCTGCTGCAGCTGATCTCGAAGCACAAGCTCGATGTCACCGAGGTCGCGCTGTCCAAGGTCACCGATGAGTTCATGGCGTACATCCGCGCCATGGGGCCCGACTGGGACCTGGACCAGACGACCGAGTTCCTCGTCGTCGCCGCCACCCTGCTCGATCTGAAGGCCGCCCGGCTGTTGCCCGCCGCCGAGGTGGAGGACGAGGCCGATCTCGCGCTCCTGGAGGCGCGGGACCTGCTGTTCGCGCGGCTGCTGCAGTATCGCGCGTACAAGCAGATCGCCGACATCTTCAGCCGGCGGCTCGAGGACGAGGCGCGGCGGTATCCGCGGACCGTGGGACTCGAACCGCACTACGCCGAGCTGCTGCCCGACGTCGTCATCAGCATCGGCGCGGAGGGGTTCGCCAAGCTCGCGGTGAAGGCGATGCAGCCCAGGCCCAAGCCGCAGGTGTACATCGAGCACATCCACGCGCCGCTGGTCAGCGTGCAGGAACAGGCGGGTGTGGTCGTCGCGCGGCTGCGCGAGGTGGGCGAGGCCAGTTTCCGGGAGCTGATCGCCGACACGGAGGACACGCTCACCGTCGTCGCGCGGTTCCTCGCGCTGCTTGAGCTGTACCGCGAGAAGGCCGTCGCGCTGGATCAGGAGACCGCGCTGGGGGAGCTGCTCGTGCGGTGGACCGGCGGCGAGGGCGGGGGCGAGCCCGTGGTGACCGATGAGTTCGACCGGGCCCCCGAGCCCGTGACCGACGAGCCCGTCGCCGACCGATCCTTGGCCGACATACCCGTGGCCGATGGATCCGTGAGCACCGACGCCGACGCCGACGACAAGGAGAGAGCGCGATGAGCGTGCAGACCGAGAGCGAGGTCGCGGCGCTGGACCTCAAGCCCGCCCTCGAAGCCGTGCTCATGGTCGTCGACGAGCCGGCCACCGAGGAGCACCTCGCCAAGATCCTGCAGCGCCCCCGGCGGGCCGTCGCCGACGCTCTGCGCGAGCTGGCCGACGAGTACGCGGTGCAGGGGCGCGGCTTCGAGCTGCGGCTCGTGGCCGGCGGGTGGCGGTTCTACACGCGGCCCGAGTACGCCGCCGCCGTGGAGGGCTTCGTGCTCGACGGGCAGGTCGCCCGGTTGACGCAGGCCGCTCTGGAGACGCTCGCCGTGGTCGCGTACCGCCAGCCGGTCAGCCGTTCCCGGGTCTCCGCCGTGCGCGGAGTGAACTGTGACGGGGTCATGCGGACCCTGTTGCAGCGGGGGCTGGTGGAGGAGGCGGGCGCGGAACCCGAAACAGGTGCGATCCTGTACAGGACGACGAACTACTTTCTGGAGCGGATGGGCCTGCGCGGCCTGGACGAGCTGCCGGAACTCGCGCCCTTCCTCCCCGAGGCGGACGCGATCGAGGCGGACACGTTGGAAGGGGTTCCGTCGTTCGACCCGGACGCGCCCGATGCGCCGGGTGCCGAGTACACCGAGCACACAGCCGACTAACGGAAATTTGATGCGAAGCAGCAGCGGCAGGAACAGCAGCGGAAACAACGGCGGGAGCCGTGGTGGCAACAGCGGCGGCCGCGGCGGGAGTGGCGGCGGCCGCGGTAACTACCGCGGCGCCGGCAACAACCGCGATGACAGGCGTGACGACCGGCGTGACGACCGGCGTGACGACCGGCGTGACGACCGGCGTGACGACAAGCCGGCCGGCAGCCGCCCGAAGAAGCCGCGTCCGGAGGAGCGGCGTTACGACGTGGGCCCCGGCGGCACGCAGGACGGCCCCAAGTCGGGCCGTGGCGCCTCGGCGCGTGGCGGTGCCAAGGGCGGCCCCAAGCGCGGGCAGCAGTCCGCGCCTGGCCGTGGGCGCTGGGTCCCGGCGACCTCGCGCGAGTACGAGGCGCGGGCCGAGGAGCGCAACCGCGAGCGGTATGCGGGCAAGCCGAAGGTGAACCTCCCCAAGACCTTCCCCGGCGCCGAGCAGGAGGGCGAGCGGCTGCAGAAGGTGCTGGCCCGGGCCGGTTACGGCTCGCGCCGTGCGTGCGAGGAGCTGGTCGACGAGGCCCGTGTCGAGGTCAACGGCGAGATCGTGCTCGAGCAGGGCCTGCGCGTCGACACGGAGAAGGACGTCATCAAGGTCGACGGTCTGACCGTGGCCACGCAGTCGTACCAGTTCTTCGTCCTGAACAAGCCGGCCGGTGTCGTCTCCACCATGGAGGACAACGAGGGCCGGCAGTGCCTCGGGGACTACACGAACAACCGTGAGACGCGGCTGTTCCACGTGGGCCGGCTCGACACCGAGACCGAGGGCGTCATCCTGCTCACCAACCACGGCGAGCTGGCGCACCGCCTCACGCACCCCAAGTACGGCGTGAAGAAGGTCTACCTCGCGCACATCGTGGGTCCGATCCCGCGTGACCTGGGCAAGCAGCTCAAGGACGGCATCCAGTTGGAGGACGGGTACGCGAAGGCGGACCACTTCCGCGTCGTCGAGCAGACCGGCAAGAACTACCTGGTCGAGGTGACCCTGCACGAGGGCCGCAAGCACATCGTGCGGCGGATGCTGGCCGAGGCCGGGTTCCCGGTCGACAAGCTGGTGCGGGTGGCCTTCGGGCCGATCACGCTCGGCGACCAGAAGTCCGGCTGGCTGCGACGCCTGTCGAACACCGAGGTCGGCATGCTGATGAAGGAAGTCGACCTCTAGGCCGGTAGCTCAGGAGATCCCGGGCCGGTGGGCCCGGAGATCCGCTGAATCGCTTGTCGTGTGCGGCCCCCTCCCTTTAGAGTCGGTGAGACCAATAAGGGAGGGGGCTGTCGCATGTCCGTGCAGGGCTACGACAAGTACGCCTACGAACCGTTCGCCGTCACCGTCGATCTCGCCGTCTTCACGCTGAGGTCCGGACGGCTGCACATCCTGCTCGTCGAGCGCGGCCAGGAGCCGTACGCGGGGCGCTGGGCGCTGCCCGGCGGGTTCCTGGAGCCCGACGAGGCCGCCGAGGACGCGGCGCGGCGCGAGCTCGCCGAGGAGACCGGCCTGGACGACGTCGCCGGGCTGCACCTGGAGCAGCTGCGCACCTACAGCGAGCCGGACCGCGACCCCCGGATGCGGGTCGTCTCCGTCGCCTTCGCCGCGCTCGTGCCGGACGCGCCGCAGGCCCGGGGCGGGGGAGACGCGGCGCGCGCCGCCTGGCTGCCGTACGAGGAGGGGGCCGGCGGCGCGTACGGGCCGCTCGCCTTCGACCACGACCGGATCCTCGCCGACGCCCACGAGCGGATCGGCGGCAAGCTGGAGTACACCTGCCTGGCCACCGCGTTCTGCCCGCCCGAGTTCACGCTCGGCGAGCTGCGGCAGGTCTACGAGGTGGTGTGGGGGACCGAGCTCGACCCTGCGAACTTCCGGCGCAAGGTGCTCGCCACCCCCGGGTTCGTCGAGCAGATCCCCGGCGCCTCGCGCCTCACCGGCGGCCGCGGCAAGCCCGCAGCGCTCTACCGGGCCGGTGGCGCCGGAACGCTCCATCCGCCGTTGCTGCGGCCTTCGCCGGAGCCCGTGCCCGACGCGAAGAAGGGTGTCTCCTCATGATCAAGCGTGCCGCGACCGGATCCCTGCTCGGCCTCGCCCTCGGGGACGCGCTCGGGTTCCCGACCGAGTTCAACGACGTACCGGCGATCCTGGCGAAGTGCGGGCCGTGGCGGGAGATGGAGCTGCCCGGTCCCGTCGCCTGGATCACCGACGACACACAGATGGCGCTGGCCGTGGCGCGGGCCGGGACTCCCGGTTCCCCGGCGCGGTACGCCGACGAGCTGCGGCGCGAGTTCATCGCCTGGAACCGGTCGCCCGACAACAACCGCGCGCCCGGCAACACCTGCCTGCGCGCCTGCGAGCTTCTGGAGGACCCGCGCCGCGACTGGCGCGACGCCAGCCAGATCCACTCCAAGGGGTGCGGCGCCAACATGCGGGTCTCGCCGCTCGGGCTCCTGCCGGGGCTCGACGACGAGCAGCGGGCCGGGGCCGCCCAGCTGCAGGCCGCGCTGACGCACGGGCATCCGACCGGTCTCGCCGCGAGCGACCTGACCGCGCGCGCCGTGCACCTGCTCGCACAGGGGGTCGAGCCCACCGGGCTCGTGGGGCGGCTGCGGTCGTACGCGCTCGAGAACCGCACCCGGTACCACGAGCGCTGGCTCGGGGATCTGTGGCGGCGCTCGCAGGATCCGGGGCCCGAACACTTCATCGCGCGCGGGTGGGACGACTGCCTCGGCGTGCTGGAGCGGCTGGAGGCGGCGCTGCGCGACGCCAACCCCGAGGTCGATCCGTGCCTCGCCACCGGGGCGGGGTGGGTCGCCGAGGAAGCGTTCGCCACCGGGCTGTCGTGCTTCCTGATGTTCGTCGACGAGCCGGTGCTCGCGCTGCGGCGGGCCGCCTGCACGTCGGGGGACTCGGACTCGATCGCGGCGTTGGCCGGGGCGTTCGCCGGGGCTCATCTGGGCGGCGATGCCTGGCCCGAGGCGTGGGTCGAGCGGGTCGAGCACCGGGACGCGTTGGTCGGCCTCGGGGGCGGGTGGGACGCGGGGGTGTGACGGCGGACGGGGCGGGGGCCGGTTGAGCGCTCGCCCCGCGCCGGGATGCCACCTCGCGCGCCCACCCTGCCGCCCCCGGCGGCAGATGGCCCGAGGCGGGGGACACTCAACAGGCAGTCAGGGCCGACGTGCGGCGGGCGGTGATCAGGAAGGACTCGATCCGGTCCCGGTCCGGTTCCGCCGGGAGCGGGGTGTGGAGGAGCGCCTTCTCCGCCTCCTCCGCCAGCAGCGTCATCCGGCGGTCCACCTCCGGCCACGGCACCTCGCCGCGCTTCACCGCCAGCAGCGAGTCGCGGGCCTCGCCCACGTCGATCGTCAGCTCGCCCGTGCGGAGCAGGTCGCGGCAGGACATCAGCAGGCGCAGCAGGTGCATCGCGTGCTTCCAGCGCGGGGCGCCGTGGACACGGACGTCGGCCTCCAGCTTCTTGTGCTGGCCCGCCGCGTACCGGGTGAACGTCTCGTGCGCCTGCCGCGAGAGGAACGCCCCGCGCAGGGAGCGGAGTTCCTCGCCGAGCGGGGTGACGTGCTCGACCAGCGGGGAGTGGAGGCACTCCAGGATGTTGGGGTTGGCCCGCAGAGCCAGTGCGCAGAAGCGTTCCAGTTCCCACGAGAACTGTTCGTCGGCCGGGCCCTCGACGTGCGTCGGCGGCTTGGTGAAGCCCCAGAACAGCGGGGTCGGCGCCAGGTACACGCCGCGGCGGTCCGTGTCGCTCGTCTCCGTGGCCAGGCCGAAGGCGCGCGAGCCCATGACGCAGGCGTAGATCGTGTGGTCGCGCACCAGGGTTTCGGGCTGCATGCCCCGAGCGTAGGTGCCGGGTCAGGCGAGCGTGATCGAATTTCCGGTGACCTCGATCTGGCGCGGCTCCAGCGGGCGCGGCGCCGGACCGCCCACCACCGAGGCGTCCTCGATCTTGTACTTCGAGCCGTGGCAGGGACAGTTGATGGTGCCGCCCGCGACGGCGTTCACCGTGCAGCCCTGGTGGGTGCAGACCGCCGAGAACGCCTTGAAGTCGCCCTGCTTGGGCTGCGTGACCACGACCTTCTCGTCGGCGAAGATCTTGCCGCCGCCGACCGGGATGTCCGAGGTCTTCGCCAACTCGTCCGCCGCGGGCGGCGGGGGAGACGCCGCGCCCGATCCTGTGCCCGATGCCGTGCCCGCCGTCGACGGCGGGGCCCCGGACGACGCCGGCCGACTGGTGTCGTCGCCGCCCCCGCCCTCGTCGCCGTACTTGCTGCATCCGGCCGCGAGCGCCGCCGCGCCCGCGACGAGGACACTCCTGCGGGAGGCGGCGGCCCCACGGTTCCTGTCGTCGCTCCGGCTCATGCCGTCACCCCCACCGTCCGGAAGAACCACAGCGCCGACGTCAGCCACAGCAGCGTGAGGACGGCGAAGGCGAGGCCGCCGACCACCGGGAGCAGCCAGCCCGGCAGCCGTTCCGCCCTGAGCAGCAGCATCTTGGCGCTGAACGCCCCGAAGAAGAAGCAGCCCAGGAACGAGTGCCACATCACCCGGGTCGAGTACGACTGATAGCCGAGCGCGTAGAGGCAGTGCACCGCCACGGGGACGGCCACCAGGAACGCGATCCGGCCCGACCAGCGGTGCAGGGCCGGCGCCCAGGAAGGGCCGCGCAGCTTCCCGTAGACCATGAAGGCGGAGACGACCTGGACGAGCGCGAAGCCGAACGCCACCGTCGCCAGCCACGACTTCACCGCGCTCGTGCTGGAGAACCCGGCCAGGTTGAACGCCGTGCCCTCCGGGTCGTGGACCTTCCCGTACGCGCCGAGGGCCACGGCCACCGCGGCCGCCACGACCGCGGGCACCAGGTAGCGGGCCGGGCCGGGTCGGCGGTGGTCGGGGCTCGGGAAGCTCTGGGTGGGGGCGTTCGGGTCGGCGGTCATGCTGCGCCTCCAGCGGGGGTCAGCAGGGGTCAGGGGACGACGGGGCGCGCGGTCAGCTGCTCGCCGTCGACCGTGACGGCGCCGGACTCCGGGTCGATGGGCGGCGCCGTCGAGGGCTTGTCGTCGCGCTTGACGATGCCGACCTGGCGGCCGTCGGGCAGCACGATCCAGCCGCCGTCGACCTTCGCGCCGCGCACCTCGGTGGTGGCCCGGTACAGGCCGGACGGCTTCACGGCCTTCTTCGCCGTGAAGGCGGAGGGCCGGTCGCCGACCTCGACGGTGCCGCGGATCCGCTCGTCCTTGAGCGTGCCCTCCAGCTTCGCGCCGTGGCTGCCGCTGAGCTTCATGGAGCCGTCGTCCTCGACGTTCCCCTTCAGCCAGGACTCCTGGGTGCGGCCGTCGCAGTAGTACGCGATGGCCTTGTCGCCGTTCACGGAGACCGAGACGGCGGCCGCGTCGTCGGTGGTGCGGCCCGCGTAACTGGTCTTGCCGCGGGCCGACTGGGAGGGACTCGGGCTCGGCTGCTGCGACGGGCTCGCGCCGGTACCGGGACTGGTACTGGTACTGGCGCCGGTACTGGGGCTCACGGTGGACGGGGACGCGACGGGCGCGCCCTTGTACGGTGCGCCGGCCTCGCCCGTCGTCGCGTTCAGCGACAGCATGAACAGGCCGAGAACCAGACCGGCGAAAAGCGTGTAGAGGGGTCCTGAGCGCTTCATCTGCGAGCCTCCCCCGAGGCGCGGCGTGCGGCCGACTCTTCATGAGAGCGGATGCGTGGCGCCGCGTCCAGAGGACGACCGGCCCTCCTCCGGCCGAGTGGCGCCCTGGTGCGCTTCGGGTGACATTGAGGTGGTTCGCGTTTCCGAGCTTCGCGTACGCCCTGAGCGGCCCGAACGGCCTCGAACGTGCGGGGTGTGCGCACCGAAAGGCGTATGACCATGGCGGGCAACGATCTCGGCAGTCTGCTCGGCGGTCTCCTCGGTGGAGGCGGCCAGGGCGGTTCGTCCGGCGGCAACAACATCCTCGGCCAGCTCCTGAACACCGTCCTGAGCAACAAGTCGGGCGGTGGCGGAGCCGGCGGTGGGTCCAACCCGCTCGGCGGCCTGATGGACATGATCACGAAGTCCGGCCTGGTCAACCAGGAACAGCTGGACTCGTGGGTCGGCAAGGGCAGCAACCAGCCGCTCAGCCCCGACCAGGTCAAGGAGGCCATCCCCGACGCGGACCTCGACAAGGTCGCCGCGGACACGGGGCTGAGCCGGGACCAGGTCGCGGACCAGGTGGCCGAGCAGCTGCCGCAGTTCGTCGACAGGATCACCCCCGACGGACAGGTGCCGACCACGTCCCTGGAGGACCTGGCCAAGGAGCAGAACCTCTGACCTGTACGTCTTCGTGCGTTTCCGGGTGCGCGGCCCCCTGTCTCGGCAGACGGGCGCCGCGCACCCGCCTGTGTGGGCCCCTCTAGGCTGGAGGGTGCACGAAGACGTACGTACAGGAGTGAGGAGCACCGTCGTGGCGGTACGAGCGGTCCGGGGCGCCGTCCAGCTGGAGCGGGACGAGGCCGGGCACATGGACGAGCAGGTCGGCGAGCTGCTCACCACGGTGCTGGAGCGGAACGGACTGACCGCCGACGACCTGATCTCCCTCTGGTTCACGGCCACGCCCGACCTGCACGCCGACTTCCCGGCGGCCGCCGCCCGCAAGACCGGCATCGGCGGCCTGGCCGACGTGCCGCTGCTCTGCGCCCAGGAACTCGACATCGAGGGCGCCATGCCGCGCGTCGTCCGGCTCCTCGCGCACATAGAGACCGACCTGCCCAAGTCCGAGATCGCGCACGTGTACCTCGGTGCCGCGGCCGCCCTCCGCAAGGACATCACCCAGTGAGAACCGCACTCGTCATCGGCACCGGCCTGATCGGCACGTCCGCCGCCCTCGCCCTGGCCTCGCGCGGGGTCACCGTGCACCTCGCCGACCACGACCAGGCGCAGGCCCGCACCGCCGCCGCGCTCGGCGCCGGCACGGACGAGGTGCCCGAGGGCGTGGTCGACCTGTGCGTGGTCGCCGTGCCGCCCGCGCACGTCGCCGCGTCGCTGGCCGACGCCATGGGCCGGGGGATCGCCCGCGCCTACATCGACGTCGCCAGCGTGAAGGGCGGCCCGCGCCGCGAGCTGGAGGCGCTGGGGCTCGACCTCACCCCCTACATCGGTACGCACCCCATGAGCGGCCGGGAGCGCAGCGGCCCGCTCGCCGCGACCGCCGACCTCTTCGAGGGGCGGCCCTGGGTCCTCACCCCGACCCGGGACACCGACACCGAGGTGCTCAACCTCGCCCTGGAGCTGGTGGCCCTGTGCCGGGCCGTGCCGGTCGTCATGGACGCCGACGCCCACGACCGGGCCGTCGCGCTCGTCTCGCACATGCCGCACCTGGTCTCCAGCATGGTCGCGGCCCGCCTGGAGAGCGCCGAGGAGAGTGCCGTACGCCTCTGTGGCCAGGGCATCCGCGACGTGACCCGGATCGCGGCCTCCGACCCGCAGATGTGGATCGACATCCTCTCCGCGAACCCGGGCCCGGTCGCCGACCTGCTCTCGGCGGTCGCCGGTGACCTGGAGGAGACCGTGCAGTCCCTGCGCTCCCTCCAGTCCGCCGACGACGCCAAGCGCCGCGCGGGCGCCCAGGGCGTCGAGACGATGCTGCGGCGCGGGAACGCCGGGCAGTCCCGGGTCCCCGGCAAGCACGGCGCGGCCCCGGCGGCGTACGAGATCGTGGCCGTCCTCATCTCCGACCAGCCCGGCGAGCTGGCCCGCATCTTCGCCGACGCGGGCGCCGCCGGCGTCAACGTCGAGGACGTGCGGATCGAGCACGCGACCGGGCAGCAGGCCGGTTTCGTGCAGCTGATGGTGCAGCCCGCGGCGGCGCCCAAGCTGGCCGCCGCCCTGCGCGAGCGGGGCTGGGCCATGCGCCAGTAGGCAGCCGGACCGGGCACCAGTAAAACGTGCCTGCCAGAGCCAGTAACCTTGTGCGGGGCGTGTCCGCGCCCCGTACGCATGCCCCCGTGCACTGAGAAAGGTGTCCGTCACCCATGGAAACCCCGGCAGCTGTCATCGTCGCCATCGACGGACCCTCCGGCACGGGCAAGTCCAGCACGTCGAAGGCCGTCGCCGCGCAGCTCGGCCTGAGCTACCTGGACACCGGCGCCCAGTACCGGGCGATCACCTGGTGGATGGTGCACCACGGCATCGACCTGACCGACCCGTCCGCCATCGCCGCGGTCGCCGGCAAGGCCGACATCGTCTCCGGCACCGACCCGGCCGCGCCCACCATCACGGTGGACGGCACGGACGTCGCGGGCCCGATCCGCACCACCGAGGTCACCTCGAAGGTCAGCGCCGTGAGCGCCGTCCCCGAGGTGCGCGCCCGGATCACCGAGCTGCAGCGCACCATCGCCAAGGGCGCCGAGCTCGGCATCGTCGTCGAGGGCCGTGACATCGGTACGACCGTGCTGCCCGACGCCGACCTCAAGATCTTCCTCACCGCCTCGCCCGAGGCCCGCGCCGCCCGTCGCTCCGGCGAGCTGAAGGGCGCCGACGTCAAGGCGACCCAGGAGGCGCTGGTCGCCCGCGACAAGGCGGACTCCAGCCGCAAGACGTCGCCGCTGGCCAAGGCCGGCGACGCCGTCGAGGTGGACACCACCGAGCTCACGCTCCAGCAGGTCATCGAGTGTGTCGTGACGCTGGTCGAGGAGAAGCGGGCCGCCAAGTGACCGATGCGCCCTCCGTGCGAGGCGCCGAGGTGGGGCGGCGCATCGGCGTCGGCCTGATGTACGGGCTGTGGAAGCCGCGCGTGCTCGGGTCGTGGCGGGTGCCCGCCACCGGCCCGGTGATCCTCGCCGTCAACCACTCCCACAACGTCGACGGCCCCATGGTCATGGGTGTCGCCCCGCGCCCGACCCACTTCCTGATCAAGCAGGAGGCGTTCATCGGGCCGCTCGGCACCTTCCTCGAAGGCATCGGGCAGCTGAAGGTCGACCGGACCACCGCGGACCGCAAGGCCATCACCCGGGCCCTCGACGTCCTCACCGAGGGCGGCGTGCTCGGCATCTTCCCCGAGGGCACCCGGGGCGACGGCGACTTCGCGTCGCTGCGCGCCGGACTCTCGTACTTCGCGGTGCGCAGCGGGGCGCCGATCGTCCCGGTCGCCGTCCTGGGAAGCACGGAGAAGCGCGGACGGTTGATAAAGGGGCTGCCGCCGCTGCGCAGCCGGGTCGACGTCGTCTTCGGCGACCCGTTCGACGCGGGCGACGGCAGCGGACGGCGGACGCGCAAGGCGCTGGACGAGGCGACCGTGCGCATCCAGGAGCGGCTCACCGCCCATCTGGAGAACGCCAGGCGCCTGACCGGGCGCTGAGCGAGACTTTCAGTAGTGCGCGCATCCTTGGAGGGGTACGTGCACCGATCACCACGAATGAACGACGAGGTACGGACTTCATGAACGACCAGATCCAGCCGGAGGGCTCGGCCGAGTACGAGCACGGGGCGCTTGGCGATGCCGAGTACGCGGAGTTCATGGAGCTCGCCGCCGAAGAGGGCTTCGACGTCGAGGACGTCGAGGGCGCGATCGAGGAGGCGGGCCACGGTCCGCTGCCCGTCCTCGCCGTCGTCGGCCGCCCGAACGTCGGCAAGTCGACGCTCGTGAACCGCATCATCGGCCGCCGCGAGGCCGTCGTCGAGGACAAGCCGGGCGTCACCCGCGACCGCGTCACCTACGAGGCCGAGTGGGCGGGCCGCCGCTTCAAGGTCGTCGACACCGGCGGCTGGGAGCAGGACGTGCTCGGCATCGACGCGTCGGTGGCCGCGCAGGCCGAGTACGCGATCGAGACCGCCGACGCCGTCGTCTTCGTCGTCGACTCCACGGTCGGCGTCACCGACACGGACGAGGCCGTCGTGCGCCTGCTGCGCAAGGCCGGCAAGCCCGTCGTGCTCTGCGCCAACAAGGTCGACGGCCCGTCCGGCGAGGCCGACGCCACCGCCCTGTGGTCGCTCGGCATCGGCGAGCCGCACCCGGTCTCCTCGCTGCACGGCCGTGGCACCGGCGACATGCTGGACGCGGTCATCGAGGCGCTGCCCGAGGCGCCCCCGCAGACCTTCGGCACAGCCGTCGGCGGCCCGCGCCGCATCGCCCTGATCGGCCGCCCGAACGTCGGCAAGTCCTCGCTCCTGAACAAGGTGGCCAACGAGGACCGCGTCGTCGTCAACGAGCTGGCGGGCACCACCCGCGACCCGGTCGACGAGCTGATCGAGCTCGGCGGCGTCACCTGGAAGTTCGTCGACACGGCGGGCATCCGCAAGCGCGTCCACCTCCAGCAGGGCGCCGACTACTACGCCTCGCTGCGCACCGCCGCCGCCGTCGAGAAGGCGGAGGTCGCGGTCATCCTGATCGACGCCTCCGAGTCGATCTCGATCCAGGACCAGCGGATCGTGACGATGGCGGTCGAGGCCGGCCGCGCGATCGTCGTCGCCTTCAACAAGTGGGACACCCTCGACGAGGAGCGCCGCTACTACCTGGAGCGCGAGATCGAGACCGAGCTCGGTCAGATCGCGTGGGCGCCCCGGGTGAACGTGTCGGCGCGCACCGGCCGCCACATGGAGAAGCTGGTCCCCGCGATCGAGACGGCGCTGGAGGGCTGGGAGACCCGTGTTCCCACGGGCCGCCTGAACGCCTTCCTAGGCGAGCTCGTCGCCGCCCACCCGCACCCGATCCGCGGCGGCAAGCAGCCCCGCATCCTCTTCGGGACGCAGGCCGGTACCAAGCCGCCGCGGTTCGTGCTCTTCGCCTCCGGCTTCATCGAGCACGGCTACCGCCGCTTCGTGGAGCGCCGTCTGCGCGAGGAGTTCGGCTTCGAGGGGACCCCGATCCACATCTCCGTGCGGGTGCGGGAGAAGCGCGGCAAGAAGAAGTAGCCCGGCAAGAAGAAGTAGCCCGGCTGTTACGGCAGTCGGCGCGTCGCGGGCTCAGCGCTCGCGGCGCGGTGCGGGCGGCAGCGCGGCCGGGAGGTGACCTCCCTGGTGGCCGTGGTGCCGCCCGTTCTGCTGCGGCTGCCAGTGCTGGTGCTGGAGTGCCGACGAGTAGTGCGGGGTGTGGTGGCGTGCGCCGTAGGGACCCGTGCCGAAGGCGGTGAACCCGAGATCCTCCTCGCCGCTGCGATCGCCCGGAAGCGCCCGGAAGGACCGGCGGTACTCCGAGTACAGGGCGTCATAGATGGGCGTGGGCGAAGAGCCGCCCGAGTGGGCGCCCGAGTGGTCCTCCGCGGGGCGCATCGACGGGATGTGGTTCTGGTACGGCTGACGCCGCACTGACGAGGTGGGGTCGTATGGGTGCACGTATGTGCCAACGACCCGGACCCCCGACGGATGCGCCCTTGGCCTCGGCTTTTCCCTGCTGTCAGCAGTGTGACCGGCGCATTCGTGGGGGTCCGGGTTGCTGTCTCCACCCGGTGCGGGACGGCTCAGGTGCCCGCCAGCGGCATCGCCGCGGCCACCAGTCGGCCGTTCGCCGCGGCCTTGTCGAGGGCGTCGCGCAGCAGGTCCTCACGGGCCTGCCGGCCGATCGAGCCGGCCGGGGCGGCGAAGACGAGCACGGTGTGCGTCTTGTTGGCGGCGGCCCGCCAGCTCTCGGTGACGAGCAGCGGCTGGTGCGCCTGCCACCAGGCGACCTGTGAGGGCGCGCCGCCGGTGCCGGGCTGCAGCACGGCGTGCAGCTGGCCCATGGCGAGCAGCACCGACCAGCCGTCGAGGGCGCGGGGGGCCTCGTTCAGCCCGGTGACCGGCATGAAGCCCTGCTCGATCAGGAGCGGCAGGAAGTCGTCGCCGCCGGACTCGGTGCCGGGCCGGGAGATGGGCCCGGTCGGCTCCACGACGAGCGCGGGGTGCAGCTCGCCCGCGATCAGGACGAGGCCGCTGGTCACCCCGAGCACGGCCTGGGCCGGGGCGGCGCCGGGGATCTCGGCTGCCTCGGGGGCGGCGGGAGCGTCGGCACCGGTGAGGGAGCGGACGGCACCCTGCAGTTGGTCCTCGGCGACCTGGACGACCTGCGAGGGCAGGCAGGTGGCGTGGGCGAAGGCGAGTACGGCGGTCTCGTCGCCGACGAAGAGAACCGTGCTGGTGCGGTCCTGCCCGGAGTCCCCGGGGGTGCGGCAGGACGTGCAGTCGTAGCTGCCCGGGGCGTTGTCCCCGGCGAGCAGCCGGTCGGCTTCTTCGTCGCCGATCTCGGCGCGTACGTCGGTGCTGACGTCGAGCAAGCGCGGCACGGGTGGCTCCTCAGGATCGGTCTTGGGCTGATAAAGGGACAACGGACGATCTGTGGCCGGAGTCACGCCCGGAACCGAACGGAATCCACCCATCCGACGCAGACCGTGAGAGCCCACCCGGAATCTGTCACTCCATGCCAACTTGTAGGAATTCCAAGCAAGTTGAAGAGGTGAGGTGAGTCACAGATCGACGAGGCGCCAGGTCGACAAATCATGAAATAAGGGAATTAAGTGGGTGGCTTGAACTCGTCGCTACTTCTGGTAACGGTCAACTGGCCTGGCGTGACGGGGCGTTGGTTGATGTCGCCCCCTTGAGCTCCCTAGATTCCACCGCCGTCTGCAACGAGCAGTCCACAAGAGACCCACTAGAGGTCCACGAGAGGGATTACTCATGTCCGTGCCGATTCGTACGGCTCGAACGACAGCGGTTATGGCCGGGGCGGCCCTGCTCGCCCCGTTAGGTCTTCTGGCGACGGCCGGCTCCGCCCACGCGGCGGGCTCCGGCGTCTGGGACCGCATCGCCCGCTGCGAGAGCGGCGGCAACTGGCACATCAACACCGGCAACGGCTACTACGGAGGACTCCAGTTCTCCGCCGGAACCTGGCGCGCGTACGGCGGAGGGGCCTACGCGTCGACGGCCGACCGGGCCAGCAGGTCCCAGCAGATAGCCGTCGCCACCAAGGTGCAGCGCGCACAGGGCTGGGGCGCCTGGCCCACCTGTTCCGCGCGGGCCGGGGCCTACGGCAGCGCGCCGTCGGTGACCCCGCAGAAGGCGACGCCGAAGAAGGCGGCGCCCAAGTACGACAAGGTGAAGCGTGCTTCGGAGCATGCCACCCGCGGCACCACCCGGCGGGGCGGATACGTCGTCCGCGGCGGCGACACCCTCGGTGGCATCGCGGCGGCCCACGGCAGCACCTGGCAGCGCCTGTACACCGTCAACAAGGCGGTGGTCGGCGGCGATCCCGATCTGATCGTGCCGGGGCAGCGGCTGCTGATCCGGTAGCGCGGAGGCCGCGAGGGAGGGTGCGCCGTGGTCCCGTCCGCTCGGTCCGCCGACCGGGTGGGGCCGCGGCCGGTGCGGCGCGGCATCGGTGGCGGCCCGGGCCCGCT
This sequence comes from Streptomyces sp. HmicA12, assembly GCF_000373565.1. Lineage (GTDB taxonomy): Bacteria > Actinomycetota > Actinomycetes > Streptomycetales > Streptomycetaceae > Streptomyces. The sequence goes on from NZ_KB891813.1 coordinate 47,968, forward strand.
GCTTAGCGTGACGCGATGCGCCTCACGTCCAAGATCTCCGCGGCCTTCGTGGCCGCGCTGCTCGCCGCGGTCCTCGCGCCGGTCGCCGGGGCGGGTGCCGCGGCACCGCCGCCCGCCCCGGGAGGCCGCTCGGTCGTCGGCATCAAGCCCTACGACTGCGCCAGGACCCAGTGGCCGTGGGACTGTCTCGCCCAGTGCGAGAGCAGCGGCCGCTGGCACGCGAACACCGGCAACTCCTACTACGGCGGTCTCCAGTTCTGGCAGCCGACCTGGGAGGAGCACGGCGGCCTCGCCTACGCGCCGCGCGCCGACCTCGCCACCCGTGCCGAACAGATCAAGGTCGCCGAGGAGGTGCTGCGCAGGCAGGGCTGGAAGGCGTGGCCCTCCTGCTCGAAGGCCTTCCGGCTCGACGGGCGGATCCATGTGGTGCAGCGCGGGGAGACGCTGGGCTCGATCGCACGCCGGTTCAAGGTCAAGGGCGGCTGGCAGGCGCTGTACAAGGCGAACCGGGACATGATCGGGCCGCACCCGGACCGGTTGAACGTGGGCACGATGCTGCTCATTCCGGAGGCCGCGAAGAAGACTTCGAAGACGAAGGCGCCGAAGACGAAGACTCCGAAGACGAAGACTCCGAAGGTGAAGCCGGCTAAGGCGAAGGCCTCGAAGGCGGGGTCTGCGAAGGTGAAGGCCCCGAAGGCGAAACCTGCGACGACGCAGCCTCCGACGACACGGCCGCCGAAGACGAAGCCGCCGAAGACGAAGCCTCTGGTGACGCCGCCTCCGGAGGCGAAGACTCCCAAGGTGAAGGTTCCGAAGGGCGGGGCGTCGGAGGCGGCCGTTCGGTCGCCTCTCCGCTGAACACCACAGTTCCGCGCCCGAGTTCGTACACCATGACTGCCGCACCGTCGGTCGCCCCCGTGCGCAGACCGGGCGGCAGCCGCTGTTCGGCGACGACCACGCAGGCGTCGAGGGTGCGCAGCAACGCGTAGGTGCGGGCGGCGACTTGGGGTGACATGCCCTGGGCCGGTTCGTCGACCAGGACGACGCGGGCGCGGGAGAGCGGGGCGCGGCTCAGGGCCAGCATGCGCTGTTCGCCACCGGAGAGGGTGGCGGCGCGGCGGTCCAGGAGCGGGCGCAGCTCCGGGTACGTGTCGAGGGCCGGAGCGAAATCCCTGACAGGGGAGGCCAGTTGGAGGTTCTCGGCGACGGTGAGTCCGGCGAAGACGGCCTGTCGGTCGGGGATGAAGCACAGGCCCGCGGCGGCGCGGGCGTGGGCCGGGTGCCGGGTGACGTCGGCGCCGTCCCAGACGACGGAGCCGGAGGTGAGGGGGAGGGTGCCCGCAAGGGCGCGCAGGGCGGTGGTGCGGCCCGAGCCGTTGCGGCCGAGCAAAACGGTGACGGTGCGGGCGGGAGCGGCGACGGTGATGCCGTGCAGGGCTTCGAGGGGGCCGTAGTGGGCGTGGGCGGCGCGGAGTTGGATGCCGTGGGTCATGTGCGCCTCTCCGGGCAGTGGGGGCGGGGGACCGCCGGGGACGCCGCGCCTGGAGACGGACGGCCGAGATCCAGGTTCAGGGCCAGGGCCGCCGGACCTGAAGCGGTGATGCGGCCGGCTGTCATCAGGTGCACCGTGTCGGCCAGGCGCGCCACCAGGTCCAGGTCGTGCTCGACGACGAGCAGGGCCGTACCGTCCGCCGCCAGTGCCCTCAACAGGACGGCCAGGTCGGCGACCTCGGAGTCGTCCAGTCCCGCGGCGGGCTCGTCGAGCAGCAGTACGTGCGGGCGTCCCGCGAGGGCGCGGCCCAGTTCGACGTGGCGCAGTGTGCCGGTCGGCAGGTCGGCCGTGCCTCGGTCGCCCCGCAGGCCGAACAGCGCGAGCATCCGCCGGGTGGCGTCCGGGTCGCGTACGCGGCCTTGCTCGGCGCCGATGCGCAGGTTCTCGGCCACGGTCAGCGAGGGGAAGACCACGAGCTGCTGGAAGGTCCGGGCGACGCCGAGCCGGGTGCGGGCGTGGGCCGGCAGCCGCGTGATGTCCCGCTCCCCGAACAGCACATGCCCCGAGCCGGGCCGCAGCGTCCCGGCCAGGCAGTGGAACAGGGTGCTCTTCCCCGCCCCGTTGGGCCCGACGACAGCGGTGATCTGCCCGGCCGGCACGGCCATGTCGACGCCGTCGAGCACCGGTCGCCCGTCGAAGGCGACGGTGAGATGCCGCGCGGAGAGAACGGGCACGGCCGGGACCACGGACGAGTCGCCGACTGCTGCGGCGGCGCGGGCCTCGGCTGTGGCGGCCCGCTGAGCTCCGGGTGGTCTGTCCGGGGCGGAATCCGGTGTCTGGGCCGGGGGCGGTCCGCCCGCGCCCGCATGGGCATCCGGCGAGGCCTTCGGACCCTGGGGCGGCCCGTCCGCGTCTGTCTCGGCCGTGGGGCCGTTGGGCGGCTCGTCCGCGTCGGTTTTCACCGCAGGGCCGCTGGGCCCGTCCGTGTCGGCTTCCTGGGTCGGGGCCTGCGGCAATGCGCGCGCGGATCCCTCGGGCGGCCGGACTGTGGCCCCTTTTGTCGTTCGGGCTCTGGGTGGGCCGCCCGCCTCCACCTCCGCACCCCGAGCCTCCGGCAGCCCACCCCGGTCCGTTGCCGCCTCCGTCCCCGCCGCCCCGGCGTTGGGCGAACTGCCTTCCCCGAGCTCCGTAGTCTCGCTCGGGCAAGGGAGGCTCCCCGTCGCGGGCATCGCCTCGTGCCGGCCGCCGCTCCGTCCCGGCCGACCCCCCGCGCCCGCCCTGGCCGCGCCCCCTCGCAGTCCCTCCCGCACCCGCGCCCCTCGCACCGTCAACCGGCGCCGCCCCCACCCTCGTACGACTGCTGCCCGGACCCGTGCCTGAGGGCCCGTGGGGAAGCGGCCGATCAGTACCGCCAGGGTTCCGATCACGAGCGCGGCCATCCCGCCCCGTGTCCCCGCGTCGAGGCCCACCAGGAGGGCTGCTCCGGCCAGTGCCCCGAGCGGGCTGTCCGCGCCGAGGACCACGACTGCCGCGAACCACAGCAGCCCGCGTACCGGGTCGAACGCGGCGGGGTCGAACGATCCCGTCCCCAACGCCAGCAGGCCGCCGCCGAGCGCCGCGATCCCCGCACCCGCCACGAACGCCGCCACTTTCAGCGCGGGCACCGGAACCCCGGCCGCCGATGCGCCCGCCTCATGGTCCCGCAGCGCGGCCAGGGCCCGTCCGGACCGGCCCCGGCGCAATGTCGTCACCAGGATCAACACGCCTGTCAGCAGGAGCAGTTCGAGGGTGTAGTACGCGCGGTCGGAGCCGAAGCCCGCGGGGCGTTCCGGGGTGAGCCCCGACGCCGCGTACGGCTGCGCGAACACGAACCTGCTCGCCCCCACGCCCACCGCGAACGTGGCGAGCGCCAGGGCCAGACCGTGGCGGCCGATCGCGGGCACGGCCGTGAGCAGGCCCAGTGGCGCGACCAGGATCACGGACAGCAACAGAGCGCCTGAGGGCGGGAGTTGCGGCAGGCCCGGGAAGCGGCCCATCGCGAGCAGCGACGCGAACAGTGCCCCGAGGCCCGCGAACGCGGCCTGCCCCAGGGCCAGTTGACCGGCACGGCCTGTCACTACCACCAGGGACAGCAGCACGATCGCCAGCGCCGGTACCTGGACCGACGTCTGCAGATCCGAGCCGGCGAAGCCCAGGGGCAGCAGGAACAGCACCGCCGCCACCAGCCACGCGGCCGGCGGCGTCGGCAGCGCACGCCGTGTCACCGCACGCGGCAGCTCGCCCTTCCCGCCGATCCCCGGCAGCGCGAGCGCCGCGACCAGCAGCGCCACCACGAACAGGTTCGCGCCGACCGCCTGGAGGAGCGGTTCGGCCCAGCCGCTCGGATGCACCCGCGTCAACTGGCTCTGGGCCACCCCGATTCCGAGCGCCGTCACCACCGCCACCGAGAGGAGCCGCAGGCGCGCCGCGACCGCGACCGCCATGACCTCCATCACCAGCAGCGGCAGTCCGTACGGGTCGAGGCGGACGTACGGGGCGAGCAGCGCACCCGTCAGGCCCGCCGTGAACGCGCCGAAGGCCCAGCCCGCCGCCGCGACCCGGTCCGCGTCGATGCCGCCGAGCACCGCCAGCGGACGGTTGTCGACGACCGCCCGCAGCTCCCCGCCGAACCGGGTCCAGCGCGTCACCGCCCACACCGTCGGCGCGATCGCCCCGGCCACGGCCAACTGCCCCCACGGATCAGCCGGGATGAGCGTCGGCGCGTCCTCCTGCGCGCCCGTGCCCCACAGCATCGCCGCCGCCCCGACCAGGAGGACGAAGACACCGATCGACGCCACCAGGGTCTGTGCCGGATCGTTGCCGGAGGTCGCGAGCGGCCGGAACACCCAGCGTTCCAGGGCCAGTCCGATCGCCGGGGCCACGCCGAGGAGCACCAGCACCGCCGCCGCCCACAGCGGCCAGTCCCACACCACCGCCAACTGCCGCAGCAGAAAGGCGCAGAGCATCGCGATCGCACCGTGCGCGAAGTTCAGCACGCCCGTCGCGCGGTGCGTCACGATCAGGCCGATCCCGGACAGCGCGGCCGCCGCGCCCACGGAGAGCCCGGCGAGCGTGAGGTCGTACGTCAGCGATGCCACGCCTCAACTCCCGGCGTGCGGCTCGCAGACGGGGCACGGACCGAGGCCGCCGACGGTGACGGCGCGGGCGTCGGCTGGCACGGCCTCCGGCTTGCCCTCGACGAGCGGGCAGTCGGCGCGGTGCCACAGCGTGCCGCCGGGCACCCGCAGCAGTTGCCCGCTGGAGGCGAGCGGGGCCGCGGTCCGTTCCGGCTGCACGGGCTCGACCGCGACGAGCAGCTCGTACAGCTCCTCCACGCGCGAGGTCGCCAGGGTGCTCCTGCCGTACGTGAGGAGGACCGCGCCCGTGATGATCAGGGCCGAGCCCGGCACCGTGCACGAGGCCAGATAGGGCAGCTGGCGCTCGGCGAAGCGCTCGCCGGACATCCCGTACCAGCCGACGACGCACAGCACGGCGCCGGCGGCGAGTGCGGCGAGACCCGCCCACAGGACGGGGTGCAGCGCAGATATCCGAGGCCGGGCGGTCCGCATGGGTGGCTCCCCACGTCGTGTGTTGGCCGGAGTCGATGCGGCCGCGCCGACCATGTATGGCTTTGTCGACCGATCGCTTGCACTATGCCTCCTGGAGGCCAACCCTGAAAGCTCCGGGCGCGGTTGGGGCCCGGACCGACATCCGGTGGTGAGCCAGATGGTGTGCGGGAACAGCATCACGGCGGGTCGACGCGGGCGGGGCGCGGCCCTCGCCCTCGCCGCGGCCCTCGCCCTCGGACCGGCCCTCGTGGCGTGCGGCGACGACAGCGGCGGCGAGGACAGCAACCCGCCGATGCCCAGCTCGCGGGAGCCGTCGCCGACCTCGGAGGAGCCGACCGCGACCGGGCCCGCGGACGAGGCCGCCGCCGAGAAGCAGATCCGGGCGAACTGGAAGAAGTTCTTCGACCCGGACGTGCCGCTGAAGGAGAAGGCGGAGCTCCTGCAGAACGGCTCGAAGATGCAGAAGGTCCTGGAGAGCTTCAACGGGGACAAGCGCGGCGGCCAGGTGCAGGCCGAGGTCGACAAGATCACCTTCACCTCGGCGACCGCGGCGAACGTGACGTACTCGCTCGCCCTCAAGGGCGCCACCGTGCTGCCCGACGCCAAAGGCACCTCGGTCGAGGAGGACGGCGTCTGGAAGGTGTCCGTCAAGACGCTGTGCGCGCTGGTGCAGCTGAGCGGCAATGCGTCGCCGGGCCCGGGCTGCTGAGGCCCTGGCCGCGATCCTGGCGCTGACGGCGGTCGCGGGCTGCGGCTCGCGGCTGCCGGAGAGCGACTTCGGGAGCGGGCGGTCGCCCCGTACACCGTCGGCGGCCGCCGCGGCGGACCCGATCCGCGTCGGCATCCTCACCAGCGCCACCAGCCCCGTCGGCGGGGCGACCTTCACCGACACCCGCGACGGCGCACAGGCGTACTTCCGGAACCTCAACGCGAAAGGCGGCATTCAAGGGCGCCGCGTGGAAGTGCACCTGTGCGACGACGGAGGCAGCGGCGTCGGCAACAACGAATGCGTGCACGAACTCGTCGACGAACAGAAGGTCGTCGCCCTGGTCGCGACCACGACCCTCGACTACGCGGGCGCGGCGCGCGTGTCCCGCGCGCGCGTGCCCGACATCGGCGGCCAGCCGATCGGCGCCGCCTACGACACCTACCCGCACCTGTACGGCATCTACGGGAGCCTCGCGCCCCGCGACGGCACCCCAGGCTGGGGCGGAGAGCTGTACGGCGGCACCGAGGTCTACCGCTACTTCAAGAAGGAGAAGGGCGCCCGCACCGCGGCCGTCGTCTCCTACAACCAGGCCGCCTCGGCCGGCTACGCCCGGCTCGTGACCCGCGGCCTGAAGGCCGAGGGCTATCAGGTGATCACCGAGCAGGTCGACTTCGCCCTGCCCAACTTCCGCGCCGCCGCGGCCGACCTGAAGGACCAGGGCGCCGACCTCGTCTTCGACGCCATCGACGCGCACGGCAACGCCCAGCTGTGCGAGGCCATGGACCAGGTCGGCGCCCGCGTCACCGCGAAGGTCACGAACGTGCAGAACTGGACGTCGTCCGTGGCCGCCGACTACCAGGACGCCCCGCACTGCCGCGACTCCCTGTGGGCCACCGGAGCGAGCCGCAACTACGAGGACACCGGGCACCCGGCCGTGCGGGCCTTTCGCGCCGCCACCAAGGGCCTCGAGACGCACTCGCAGTGGCAGTTGGAGGGCTGGGCCGCCGCGATGTGGTTCACGGACGCGGCCCGCTCCTGCGAGGGGGCCGTCACGCGCGTGTGCGTCGGCCGTTTCATGGAGCGCGGCGCACCGTATACGGCGGACGGGCTGCTGCTGCCCGTGACGTACCGCGCACTCGACGCCCCGCCCAAGCACCGTAGGACGTGTCTGTCGGTCGCGCGGTGGACGGACGGACGGGGCTGGGTCACCCAGAACGGTGACATGAAGGAGACGTGCTTTGACGTTCCCCAACTCGCCTACCAGCCATGACTCCTCTCTGATGTACAAAATGGCCAATCGGTTCCCCATATTGCCTACCAATACGGCAACCGTTCTGGAACAAGATGATGATGATGAACAACCCTCGCTCGGGCATCTCCGTCTAACCATCCGGTAGGCGGAGGACATGGGACCGATAGTGACCGAATCGATGGTTCCGGACTGACCGCGAGGAATGGTGGGATACGGGGACGCATGCAGATTTCTTTCCTGATTCACAATGCGTATGGGATCGGAGGGACGATCCGCACCACGTACAACCTCGCCAACACCCTGGCCGAGCAGCACGACGTGGAGGTCGTGTCGGTCTTCAGGCACCGCGACGAGCCCGTCTTCACGCCCGACCGCCGCGTCCGGGTGCGTCACCTCGTGGACATCCGCAAGGACTCGCGGGGTTACGACGGCGACGATCCCGCGTTCACGCAGGCGTCCGCGGTCTTCCCGCAGCAGGAGGGGCGCTACGACCAGTACAGCGCGCTCACCGACCGGCGCATCTCCGAGCACCTCGCGAGCGTCGAGGCGGACGTCGTCGTCGGCACCCGGCCGGGGCTCAACGTGCACCTGGCGAAGGAGACCCGGCGCGGCCCGCTGCGCGTCGGGCAGGAGCACCTCACGCTCGACACCCACACGCCGGGGCTGCGGCGCCGGCTGCGCAGCGTCTATCCGCGCCTGGACGCCCTCACCACGACCACCGAGGCGGACGCCCGCGCCTACCGCGACGGGATGCGGCTGCCCGGCGTCCGCGTCGAGGCCATGTCGAACCCGGTGCCCGCGCCGGGCATCACGCCCGCCGACGGCGACGCGAAGTGGGTCGTGGCCGCCGGGCGGCTCGCCCCGGTGAAGCGTTACGACCTGCTGATCAGGGCCTTCGACAAGGTGCGCGCCGAGCGGCCCGACTGGCGCCTGCGCATCTACGGAGCGGGCAAGCAGAAGGACAAGCTGCGCACCCTCATCGACGAACTCGGCCTCTACAACCACGTGTTCCTCATGGGCCCCGCCAACCCCATCGAACCGGAGTGGGCGAAAGGTTCCGTCGCCGCGGTCACCTCGACCTTCGAGTCGTTCGGCATGACGATCGTCGAGGCGATGCGCTGCGGGCTGCCCGTGGTCGCCACCGACTGCCCGCACGGCCCCGGCGAGATCATCGACGACGGAGTCGACGGACGCCTCGTCGAGGTCGGCAACGTCGACGCGATCGCCGGCGGCCTGCTCGAACTCATCAACGACGACCGGCGGCGCCAGGAGATGGCGGCGCGCGCCCTCACCAGCTCCGAGCGCTTCGACCCGGCCAGGATCGCCGAGCGCTACGAGGCGCTCTTCGGCTCGCTCACCGGGCGCGGCGGTTCCGTGAACCTGCTGCACCGGGCCCGCGGCTCCCTGCTCGGCGGCGCCTACGCCGTACGCGACGCGAGCCGCGCCATGTTCAGGTCACCGGGAAAGGGGCGCACCGCATGACACCGCTGGCCACGCCCGCCTCCGCATTCGGGTCTGACGACAGGACCGTCTTCATGGCACCCCGCGCCGACTGCATCGCCGACTCCGCCGGCGGCCTCACCTTCGACGTCACCGACCACGGTGCGTCCGGCCCCGCCCACCTCGTGCTCCTGGAACGCGGCAGGGAACAGGAGGTCCGCCTCCCGCTCGCCCCGGTCGGCGACGGACGGCTGCGTGCCTCGCTGCCGATCGGCGTCGCGCTGCCCGAGGGACGCTGGGACGCGTACGCGCAGGTCGACGGGGGAGAGCCGGTGCGCCTCGAACCCGGGGTGAACGATCTGCGCTCGCTCGTGGACCGGGCGCCGAGCGGATCGCGCGGCTACGTCGCCGTCCGTATCCCGTACGCCACGAAGCACGGGAACCTCTCGGTACGCAGCTGGCATCGCGCCCCGCACGCCGAAGCCGGTGAACTGCTCATATCGGGTGCGGAGTTGACCGTGTGCGGGCGGGTCTACGGCACGCCGTGCACACCCAAGGCGTACGCCGAGGTACGGGCGCGGGACGCCGCCGGGACCGTGCTGCGCGGGGAGCTGGACGTGGCCGTCGACGCCGGGGCCGGGACCGGGTTCGTGGTGCGGATCCGGTACGACGAGCTCTCCGAGGGGCGCTGGGATCTGTGGGTGCGGCCGGGCGGCGAGGACGGGCCCGAGGTGCGGGTGGCTCGGTTGCTCGACGACATCGCCGACAAGAAGCCGATCTTCGCCTATCCGGTGACCCGGGTTGAGGTCGGGGGGCGGGAGCTGGGGGCCGAGCCGTATTACACCGCGGACAACGATCTTTCCGTTGTGGTGCGTGCGGTGACGGACTAGGGCCTGTCCGGCGGATCCGCCGGACAGGCCCTAGTCGCCGGGGGCGTCTCCCGCCGTTCCCCGCGCCCCTGACGGGGCACAATCGGCGCATGCTTGAGACCTCCGCCCGGTTGTTGCGACTGCTCTCTCTTCTTCAGGCCCACCGGGAGTGGTCCGGGCCCGAGTTGTCCTCGCGGCTCGGGGTCAGTGCGCGGACCGTGCGGCGGGACGTCGAGCGGTTGCGGGAGCTCGGCTATCCGGTGAACGCCAGCCCGGGGACCGGGGGCGGGTACCAGCTGGGCGTGGGGGCCGAGTTGCCGCCGCTGCTGCTCGACGACGACGAGGCCGTCGCCGTCGCGGTGGGGCTGCGGACGGCCGCGGGGCAGGGGATCGCCGGGATCGGGGAGACCTCCGTACGCGCCCTCGCCAAGCTGGAGCAGGTGCTGCCGCACCGGCTGCGGCGACGGGTGGGCGCCCTGAACGCCTACACCGTGCCCATGCTGCGCGGCGCCGGAGCCGCCGCCGTCGACCCCGGCGTGCTCAGCGAACTCGCCGCCGCCTGCCGGGACATGGAGCGGCTGCGGTTCGCGTACGTGGGACACGGAGGCGAGGAGAGCCGGCGGACCGTGGAGCCGCTGCGGCTCGTGTGCAGCGAGCGGCGCTGGTACCTGGTGGCGTGGGACGTGGAGCGGGACGACTGGCGGACCTTCCGCGCCGACCGCATCACGCCCAGGCCGCCGCACGGGCCGCGTTTTCAGCCGCGTACACCCCCTGCCGACGACCTCGCCGCGTACGTCTCCCGTGGCGTCTCCACGCGCGCGTACGCGACCGAGGCGGTGGTGCGGCTCCTGGTGCCGGTGGAGGAGGCGCGACAGCGGATCTCGCCCACCGCCGGGGTCCTGGAGGCCGACGGCGAGCACAGCTGCCTGCTGCGCACCGGAGCCGTCAGCCTCGACGTGATGGTGTGGCACATCGCCTCGGTCGGCTACGAGTTCGAGGTCGTCGAGCCGGACGGGCTCGCCGACTCCCTCAGGTCGGTTCGGGACCGTCTGGACCGTGCACTGCGGCGGTCGTCGACGACTGAGGATGCTCCTCGAACGCCGCGAACTCCGGATGGTGCAGATCGAACGCCGGGGACTCCGAGCGGATCCGGGGCAGCGTGACGAAGTTGTGCCGGGGCGGCGGGCAGGACGTCGCCCACTCCAGGGAACGGCCGTAACCCCAGGGGTCGTCGACCTCGACCTTCTCGCCGTACTTGGCCGTCTTCCAGATGTTGTAGAGGAACGGCAGCGTCGACAGTCCCAGGACGAAGGCGCCCAGGGACGAGATCGTGTTCAGGGCCGTGAAGCCGTCCGCCGCCAGGTAGTCCGCGTACCGGCGCGGCATGCCCTCCGCGCCCAGCCAGTGCTGCACCAGGAACGTGGTGTGGAAGCCGACGAAGAGCGTCCAGAAGTGGATCTTGCCGAGGCGTTCGTCGAGCATCTTGCCCGTCAGCTTCGGCCACCAGAAGTAGAAGCCGCCGAACGTCGCGAAGGCGACCGTGCCGAAGACCACGTAGTGGAAGTGCGCCACGACGAAGTACGTGTCCGAGACGTGGAAGTCCATCGGCGGCGAGGCCAGGATGACGCCGGTCAGGCCGCCGAACAGGAACGTCACCAGGAAGCCGACCGACCACAGCATCGGGGTCTCGAAGGACAGCGACCCCTTGAGCATCGTGCCGGTCCAGTTGAAGAACTTCACGCCCGTCGGCACCGCGATCAGGAACGACATGAACGAGAAGAAGGGGAGCAGTACCCCGCCCGTCACGAACATGTGGTGCGCCCACACGACCACCGACAGGCCCGTGATCGCCATCGTCGCGCCGACCAGCATCGTGTAGCCCCAGATCGGCTTGCGGCTGAAGACCGGGATGATCTCGCTGATGATGCCGAAGAAGGGCAGCGCGATGATGTAGACCTCGGGATGGCCGAAGAACCAGAACAGGTGCTGCCAGAGCAGCGCGCCGCCGAACTGGGCCTCGAAGACGACCGATCCGAAGCGGCGGTCCGCCTCCAGACAGAGCAGCGCGGCCGCGAGAACCGGGAACGCGAGCAGCACGAGGATCGATGTGAACAGCGTGTTCCACGTGAAGATCGGCATCCGGAACATCGTCATGCCGGGCGCCCGCATCCCGATGATCGTGGTCAGGAAGTTCACCGAGCCGAGGATCGTGCCGAACCCGGAGAGCGCGAGCCCCATGATCCACAGGTCGGCGCCGAGACCGGGGGAGCGGGTCAGGCTGTTGAGCGGCGCGTACGCGAACCAGCCGAAGTCGGCGGCCCCGCCCGGCACGACGAGCGAGCCGAGGACGATCAGGCCGCCGAAGAGGAACAGCCAGTACGAGAGCATGTTCAGGCGGGGAAACGCGACGTCGGGGGAGCCGATCTGCAGCGGCATGATCTCGTTGGCGAACCCGGCGAACGTCGGGGTCGCGAAGAGCAGCAGCATGATCGTGCCGTGCATCGTGAAGAGCTGGTTGTACTCCTCGTTGCTCAGCACCTGCAGCCCGGGGCGGGCGAGTTCGGCCCGCATCAGCAGGGCCATCAGCCCGCCGACCAGGAAGAAGCCGAAGGCCGTGATCAGGTAGAGGTGGCCGATCTTCTTGTGGTCGGTGGTGGTCAGCCAGTCGACGACGATGCGGCCAGGACGCCGCTCCCGGACCTGTTCCGCGGTGTGCGGTCCCGCCTCGACCCCGGTCGTTCCCATCGCTTGCCCCCTCGCCGCGCGCGCCTCGGGCCTGCTTCGAACTCCCGCCATGATGCTCGCGCCGACCCCGCCGCGACAGGGGGCGTACCCCTCTTTGTGGCATGGACAGGCAATTCCCGGACGACCTCAACTCGCCTGCCCGGCCGCCCGATTCGGAATGGCGAGAGAATGCGCGGAGCCGGTGGCGAGAATTGGCCGGGCGGCTTCGAGACAGTTATTGCGCGGCGATGCGGAATTCCGCGTACCGAGGCGCCTCGGTGGCGGGAAGGGGCCGCGTAAGAAGTAAGCAGAAAGTAAGGAACCCCTCGAACGTGTGAGGGAGTTCCGGGGAAACGACGCGTCGCGATTCGTCGTGATCTTGTGACGGAAGTGTGACAGTCGGACCCTGCGGCGGGGGTAGGGCGGGCGAACCTGGCGTCGCCCGAGCGCACCGCCTACGGTGGCCGTATGGCACCCATACCGGGATCACAGCCCCCGCCCGCAGAACCTCAGGACACCCCCGACGCCTACGTCGGCCTCGACGCGGAGAGCGCCGAGCGGCAGGCCCGCGGCCGGGGCTGGTCGGCCGTCCGGCAGCTGCCGCCGGGGGCGATCATCACCATGGAGTACCGCGCGGGGCGGCTGAACTTCGAGGTCCGCGACGGCACGGTGACGCGCTGCTGGAAGGGGTGACGCTCCCTCCGGTCCGAGCATGTGCGAAGGCCCCCCGAGCCGTTGGGCTCGGGGGGCCTTCGTCGTGCGGGGAGGTTGTGCGTACCGGCCCCGCTGTTCTTGGGACACCGCAGTGGGAGTGGTGCGGCTACGCCCGCTGCGGGTTCGTCGCGGCGGCTCGCGCCGTTGCCCGCGCCCCTTCGGGGCGCCTGCTGCCCGCCGGTGACACGGGTGTGCGTGGCGTGTGCGGGCCCTGTGGCAGCAGCGCCGAGGGGCGGGCGGTCGAGCGGGTCGCGCCGACCGGCTCCCGGGAACGTGCCGGGGCCGGTGCCGGGAGGGGCGTGGCGGGCGAACCGGCGCGGGAGCGGCCGCTCCACACGCGGTCGCGCACCGCGAGGATCCGGGCCTCGATCTTGGCGACCAGCGGCTCGCACCAGGGCAGCGCGAGCAGGATCAGCAGGCCCGCGGCCCAGCCCAGAAGCACGTCGCTCAGCCAGTGCGTACCGAGGTAGACGGTGGTCAGGCCGACGCTGAGGGAGATCACCGCGGAGACCGCGGAGAGCCAGCGGCGGGCCCGCGGGGTGGAGGCCAGGTAGGCGAGGATGCCCCAGGTCACCACAGCGTTCGCGGTGTGGCCCGAAGGGAATATGTCGCCGCCCTGCCACATCTCGTTCGAGCCGATCAGGGTGGCGTAGTGCGGTCCGGCCCGGCCCATGCCGTACTTGGCCGCGCCCACCGTCGCGTTGAGCAGGAGCAGCGCGGTGCCGAACATCAGCAGCGGCCGCAGTGTGTGCTGCCGCCACGAGCGCCAGCCCAGCCACGCCGTCACCATCACCGCGGTCGGGCCGCGCTGGCCGAGGACCACCCAGTAGTCCAGGAACGCGTGAATCTCCGGCCACTGCTGGTAGGGCCGGAAGAACATGACCTGCCAGTCGAACGCGACCAGCCAGGACGTGGCGAGCACGGCCACCACGATGGTGAGGTAGAAGGACAGGGTCAGCCCGAAGAGCACGACCCGGTGCCGGCTCATCGTGGGCATGCCCACGTGAGTCGGCCGTTCGGGCTCGCGGTCGAGCCGGGCGAAGACCCGCTCGACTCGGCGGGTCAGGTTTCGTTCGGTACGCACCCAATCGACGCTACAGCGACCGCGCGGTGGGCCGGCCCGAATCAGAGGCTTTGTGATGACGATGTGATGTGGGATTGATCTCAGCACGAGGTTTATTCCCCGGAAACCGATAATCGGTGAGCGCCGTTCCCGTGAATTCAGAGATCGTTCTCGTGATCTCGTTATATGCAGCTTATGAATCCGTTCACCGCTCGCTGGCACGGAATTCTCCGTCCGGTCAGGGGGCGGGCGCGGTCGATCACGGCGGCCCCGAGCCGTTCAGCCAGAACGCCCCGTAGCCCGCCGAGATCAGCGCGAGCCCGCCGACCACCCACACCGACCTGCTGATACGCCACCGGGCCAGCGCCACCGCGAGCGGCAGCAGCAGGGGGAACGCGGGCAGCATCAGCCGCGGCTTCGATCCGAAGTACCCCGAGGAACACAGAGCAAGCGCGAGAACGATGCCCGTGTAGACGAGGAGTGGCACCGGCTGGCGCTGCCGTACCCCGATCACGTACAGCCAGATGACGAGCGCGACCCCGACGATCAGACCGGTCCCGGCGAGCGCCCCGGGAAGTGACGTGAACTTGTCGGCGACGAACCGGGCGAAGGCCACGCCGCCGTCGAAGCCGTTGCCCCACTGCCCCTGCACGTCGAGATAGCCGAGGAGCAGGTCCCCGGTGCGGTGCCCGACCCACAGGACGTACGCGGCCGCGCCCGCCGGCGCGAGCACCACCCCGGCCACGAGACGCCACCCCGCTCGACGCTCGCGCCGCACCCACAGCGCGGCCGCCACCCAGACCGCGGCCACCACGGCCGCGCCGACCGGCCGGGTCAGCCCGGCGAGCGAGGCGAGCAGGCCGGCCGTCACCCAGTGGCGTCGCAAGGTCGCGTACAGTCCCCACGCCGCGAGCGCCGTGAACAGCGCTTCGCTGTACGCCATCGACGCCACGATGCCGACCGGCAGCGCTCCCCACAGGACCGCGAGCGTGATCCCCGTCCGGCGTCCGTACAGGTGGTCGCCGACGGCGAAGATCCCCCACGCCGCCGCGAGCGACGCGAGCCAGCTCACCACCATGCCCGCCTGGCCGTACGAGAGCGGGGTGAGCTCCGACACCAGGCGCTCCAGCCAGGGCAGCAGCGGGAAGAACGCGAGGTTCGAGTGGACACTGCCGTCGGGCAGCGTCACCGACCAGCCGTACCCGTGCTCGGCGACCCGGGTGTACCAGAGGGAGTCCCAGCGCGCGGTCAGCAGCGTCAGCCAGCTCTTGCCCTCGGCCGCGCTCCACAGGGCTAGCGCGAGCAGGCCGAGCGCGCGCACCCCCGCGTACCCGAGCAGGGCCGGGGCCGCCCGCCGCGGCGTGGGCCCCTCTTGCCGGTCTTGTCGATCAACGTCCGTCACGGCCCCGATTATCGGCGCTCGCCGCTCGGCTTCCGTGCGGCACCCCCTTCCGGCGAGTGGCGCACGCCACACGGGTCGCACCGCTCCATGAGAGCTCTGCCACGTGTCAGTGGCCTGAACTCGCGTACTCTGACGGCTCACTCGCCTTTCGCTGCGGGGCCGGGAGAACGCTCCTCCCGACCGGAGACCGAGGGACATCCCCAGCCCCCGGATCCGCCGAACGCGAGGACCACTGGGAGGTACGCACATGTCCGGGACGAGCACGGCCGCCGGGCGGCTGCGTGCGCGGCTGGCCGCCACGGGCGTCCGCACCAATCGCTGGGTCGTCCTTGTCGTCCTGTGCACGAGCCTGCTCCTGGTCGCACTCGACTCGACCATCCTGTACGTGGCTCTGCCCTCGGTCACCGAGGACCTCAAGCCCACCTCGGTCGAGCTGCTGTGGATCGGTGACGCGTACCCGCTGGTGTGCGCCTCGCTGCTGATCCTCTTCGGCACGCTCGGCGACAGAGTCGGCCGCCGGAAGATCCTGCTGCTCGGGTACGCCCTGTTCGGCGCGGCCTCCGCGCTCGCCGTGTTCTCCGACACCGCGCAGGTGCTCATCGCGGCCCGCGCGCTGCTCGGCATCGGCGGCGCGATGATCATGCCCGCGACGCTGTCGATCCTGCGGGACGTCTTCCCCGACCGGCACGAGCGGGCCGTCGCCATCGGCGTGTGGACCGCGGTCGCCGCGATCGGCGCCGCCACCGGACCCGTGCTCGGCGGCTTCCTCGTCGAGCACTACTGGTGGGGCTCCGTCTTCCTCATCAACATCCCGCTGATGGCCGTCATGCTGCCGCTGTGCCGGGTGCTCGTGCCCGAGTCCAAGGGGCGGGCGGACGGGCCGTGGGACCTGTTCGGCGCGCTGCTCGCCGCGCTCGGTGTGCTCGGTGTCGTGTACGGCATCAAGGAGTTGGGCATCGAGCGCGATCTGCTGGCGCCGGGTGCGGTGCTGCCGTTCCTGGCGGGCATCGTGCTCCTGATGCTGTTCGTACGGCGGCAGCGGCGCCGCGAGCACCCACTGATCGACATGCGCCTCTTCACGCGCGCCGCGTTCTCGACGTCCGTCGGCTGCATCGTCATCGCCATGCTGGCGCTGGTGGGCCTCGAGCTGATCGCCGTCCAGTACCTGCAGCTGGTGCTCGGGCTCAGCCCGCTGGAGACCGGTCTGCGGATGCTGCCGCTGACGTTCGCCGCGATGATCGCGGGCGTGCTCGGCTCCGCCAATCTGCGCCGCTTCGGGCCGCGCGGCATGGTCTCGTCCGGCTTCGCGCTCACCGCCTGCGCGGTGCTGCTGCTGTGCCTGATGGGCGAGCAGGACCGGCCGTGGCTGTTGAGCTTCGGCTTCATACTGCTCGGCTTCGGCTTCCAGACCACGCTGTTCGGGGCCTACGAATCGATGCTCACGGAAGCCCCGGCCGACGACGCAGGGGGCGCCGCCGCCATCGGTGAGACCTCGTACCAGCTCGGCGCGGGCATGGGCATCGCGCTGCTCGGATCGGTGATGAACGCCGCGTACGCGCCCGGCCTCTCCCACGTCACCGGGGTGTCGGGGACGGCGAGCGGCGCCGCGGGGAACTCGCTGGGGGAGGCGTACCAGGTCGCCGCGCGGCTCGGGGGCGCGACGGGGCACGCCCTGCGGGACGCCGCGCGCGCCGCCTTCGTGCACGGCCTGCACGTGACGCTGATCGTCAGTGCGGTGCTGCTGTTCCTCGGCGCGGTGGCCGCGCTGCGACTGCCCCGCCGGATGGAGTGCGAAGCACCGCCCGCAGAGGTCACCGCCCCGCGCAGGCCGTCACGCACCGAGTCGCCGGTCGTCTGACCGGGGGTGCGGGCCCGGCGGAGGCCGGTTGATTGCCCGGGGCCGCCCGTCCGGCCGGGGCCGGCTGTTGGACCGTGGCGGGGCGTCCGACAAGGGGCCCGTCCGACAGTGGCGGGTCTTCCGCCTGCGGTCGGCCGCCTGGTCGTGTGGGGCTGTCCGGTGGTGGTTGCCGTCCGACCGGGGCCGGCTGTCTGGCCATGGCGGGCGTCCGGCCGTGGCGGGGCGTCCGGGAAGGGCTCGCCGGACGAGGCCGACCCTGCCCGATCGTGGTGGGGCGTCCGGCGGGGGTGGGGCGTGCGCGTGCGGTTGGCTGCCTGGTGGTCGTTGCCCGTCCGACCGTGGCTGGCCGCGCCTGACCATGCGTGGCTGATGGCCCACGGTGGGTCGTCCCGTGGTGGTCGGTCGTGCGGCCGGGGCCGGGGCCGGCCGTCGGGCCGTGGTGGGTCGGCCGTGGGCGGCTGTCCGACCGGTTGGTCGTCCCGCGGTGGTGCCCGTACGACCGTGCCTGCCTGGTCGCGGCTGGTCGACCGGCGGTTGCCCGTCCGGCCGTGGTCGGCCGTCCAGCGGTGATCGGTCGTTCCGCCGTGACCGGCTGTTCTGTTGTGGGCGGGTGGCCGGGCGCGCGTGGGCGCCTGGTCGTGGGTGGTCGTCCGACCGTCGGGTGGGCGGGGACCGCGACCGCCCACCCGACGGTCAGCTCTGGTTGAAGAAACCGTCCTGCTGAACCTTGGCATCCCGGCCCGACACGATCTCCGTGTCCGCGGGGGTCAGCAGGAAGACCCGGGTCGCGACCCGGTCGATCGAACCGCGCAGGCCGAAGATGAGCCCCGCCGCGAAGTCGACGACGCGCTTGGCGTCGGCCGGCTCCATCGACGTGAGGTTCATGATGACCGGGACGCCGTCCCGGAACATCTCCCCGATCCGGCGCGCGTCCCTGAAGCTGTCCGGGGTCACGGTGCCGATGCGCCGGCCCGTCTCCTCCGCCTTGTCCTCGGCGACCTTCACGCGCGGGTCCGTCACCCAGGCGGCAGCGCCTGCGGCGGGCTCGGGGCCCTCGTCGTAGTCGTCGTCGTAGTAACGCTCGTCATCGTTGTCGTCGACGAGGCCAAGCCAAGCACTCGCCTTGCGCACCGATCCCATGGACGCCTCCTCTCACAGCGGTTCCTCTGAGTTCCGCATGTTGTGCATCCCAATGTTCATCCATGATGCGGATACCGCGCCAAGTGGATAGTCGCCGCGCGGGGTTTTCGTGACGGTACTGGTGCAGAGTCAACACGGTGTTGCCCCGGCGTTCCCAAGGGCTGTACGGGCTCCGGCTGCTGACTGTGAGTGAAATATGATTCTTCGCGGCGTATGGGTGACCTCCGGTGCGTACGGGTGAACGAGGAAGCGTACGACGGGTCGATACGATGCCGTCGTTCACGGTCACTTGGGCCTCGACGGGATCCGCCGGTCCCGTCGACGCACCGAGTTGACGCTTCGTCATCCGGCGCACGGGGGAGTCGCCTTGTTCGGGATCGTCCGGCCCTGCAGCCATCGGCTCGGGGAACATCTCAAGACCCAGTGGATGGCCCATCTCTGCGGCCTCTGTCTGGCGCTGCGCGGTGACCACGGGCAGTTCGCCCGGGTCGTCACGAACTACGACGGTTTGCTGGTATCGGTTCTGACGGAGGCTCAGGCCGAGCGGTCCGGGACGGCCGGGGACTGGCGGCGGCAGGCCGGACCCTGCCCGCTGCGCGGCATGCGGACCGCGTCCGTGGCGCAGGGCGAGGGGGCACGGCTCGCGGCGGCCGTCTCGCTCGTGCTCGCCTCCGCGAAGGTGCGCGACCACGTCGACGACCGGGACGGGCTGTTCGCCCGCAGGCCGGTCGCCCTCGCCGCCCGGAAGGTCGCGGCGAGCTGGGGCCGGGCCGGGGCGCGGACGGGAACCGACGTCGGGTTCGACACGGCGGTGCTGCTCGACGCCGTCGAGCGGCAGGCCGGGATCGAGGCGCTCGCCGGACCCGGTACGTCCCTGCTGACGATCACCGAGCCGACCGAGACCGCGACCGCCGCCGCCTTCGCGCACACGGCCGTGCTCGCCGGACGGCCGCACAACGCCGAACCGCTCGCCGAGGCGGGCCGGCTCTTCGGGCGGCTCGCGCATCTCCTGGACGCCGTGGAGGATCTGACCGAGGACGCCGCGTCGGGCGCCTGGAACCCCCTGGCCGCCACCGGCACCGGCCTCGGCGAGGCGCGGCGGCTCGCCGACGACGCCGTGCACGGGATCCGGCTGGCGCTGCGCGAGGTCGACTTCGTGGACGCGAAGCTGGCGCATCTGCTGCTCGCGCACGAGGTGGGCCGCTCGGTGGACCGGGTGTTCGGGGTGACCGGGGCGTGCGCGCACGCCGGCGGGCACTCCGGAGGGCAGGGTGGCTGGGCGCCGACCGGGGCGCCCGGGAGTCCGTACGTGCCGACGGGATCGGGCGCGTACGAGTCCAACAATCCCTACGGGGGCGGCAACCCGGGCGGCCCCGGCCCCGGCGGGTTCGGCGGGCCTGGCGGTCCCGGTGGGCCAGGTGGCCCCGGTGGCTTCGGTGGCGGGCCCTCCTTCCAGCCGCCCAAGCCCGGCAAGCGTGGCTTCCTCGCGGGGTGCGCCGTCGCCGTCGGGCTCTGCTGCACCTGCAAGGTGTGCTGCGCCGACGAGTTCGAGGGGCCCTGGTCGCGCAAGAAGCGGGAAGGCTGCTGCACCAACTGCGACTGCCCGGACTGTTCGTGCTGCGAGGCCTGTTCGTGTTGCGAGTGCTGCTCGTGTTGCGACTGCGGGCTGTGAGGCAGTGGCCCTGTATACGAGGCCGAGGGGGCCGAACGCCGGTGGCCGGGTCACCTGCGTGCCTTCGATGAGGCTGTTTCCGGGGCGTAAAACAAACACATGATCCGGTGACCGCAGTGCGAGAGATGTCGTTGGCCGGGCGCAGAAGCAGCGTTTCTGCCCCATCAACTGGCCCTCTCCATAAGGCACTTCAGTGGATCTCCAATCGCCGGCCTGGTTCAAGGCCGTCTCGTCCGGGACGGCCTCGTCCCGGACAGCCCCGTCCAAACCCAGAACCAACAGGACCATCCGTACGCGGCTGCTGCGCATCCTCGGACTCGCGCTCGCCGTGCTCCTCGCCCTCCTCGGGGTCTTCGCCGCCGAGCAGATCTCCGGCTACCGGGGCGCCTCCGCCACCGCGGCCAACGCACGCCTGGAGATCACCCTGCAGGGGCTCGTCCACGAGATGCAGAAGGAGCGTGGACTCACCACCGGATACGTCGGCGGCGTCCGCCAGTTCAGCGCCAAGCTGCCCGCCCAGCGCAAGGCCACCGACACCGCCCGCACCGCCCTGGAGGACGCGCTCGCCCGGGACGGCGGGTCCGCCGAGGCGCAGGACGCGCTCGGGCGGCTCGGCGGGCTCGCCAAGATCCGCAGGAGCGCGGACGGCGGCACGGGGCAGGTCAAGGCCACCTTCGACTACTTCACCGACACCATCGCCGAGCTGGTCAGGGCCGGCCGCGGCCTCGGCGACGTGGACGACGCGCGGCTGCGCGACGCCTACCAGTCGCTCCAGGTCCTGGGCACCGCCAAGGAGTTCATGGGCCAGGAGCGCGCCATCGTGCTCGGCTCCGTGCGGGCCGGCGGGCACTTCCGCGGTACCGACTACAGCCGGTTCATGGAGATCAGGTCCGGCCGGCTCGCCGCGCTGACCTCCTTCCCGCGCACCGCGACCGAGGCACAGCGGCACCGGCTCGCCGCCGCCTTCGCCACCCCCGACGCCGAGCGCGCCCTGGTGTACGAGTCGACCGCCGTGCGCGGCGCGGGCCGGCTCGCCGCCCGTGACGTCCCGCCCATGGCCTGGTGGGACACGATGACGTCGACCATCAACGGGCTGCGCGACGTGCAGATCTCGATCGGTGCCGACGTCGAGGCGCGGGCCGCCGAACTGGAGAGCGCGGCCCAGCGCGACCTGCTGCTCTTCGTGCTGCTCGCGCTCGCCGTGATCGGCGCCCTCGGCGCCCTCGCCTACGACTGTGTACGGTCCGTCTCCGCGCCGCTCAGCGGGCTCGCCCAGGAGGCCCGCGAGGTCGCCGGGGTCCGGCTGCCGCGGGCCGTCGCCGATGTGCAGGCCGCGTCCGGCGGCGCGGCGCCCGCACCGCCCGCGCCGCTCGGGCTCGACGCCCGGGCCGGCGCCGAGGTGCGCGAGGTGGCCGACGCCTTCGACAAGGTGCAGCGCGCCGCTTTCGACCTGGCCACCGAGCAGGCCGTGCTGCGCAGGAACGCCACCGAGTCGCTGGTCAGTCTCGGCCGGCGCAACCAGAACCTGGTGCGTCGTCAGATCGGCTTCATCAACAAGCTGGAGCACGAGGACGCCGACCCGGACACCCTTGCCAACCTGTTCGAACTCGACCACCTGGCCACCCGTATGCGCCGCAACGCCGAATCGCTGCTCGTGCTCGCCGGGGAGTCGAGCCCCAGGACCTGGGCGACCCCGCTGTCCGTCACGGACGTGCTGCGGGCCTCCCTCTCCGAGGTGGAGGAGTATCGCCGCGTCACCCTGCGCCGGGTCGAGCCCACGCAGGTATCCGGCTCCGTCGTCGCCGAACTCGCCCACCTGCTGGCCGAGTTGGTGGAGAACGCGCTGAGCTTCTCGCCGCCGGACTCGGACGTGGAGATCGAGGGGCGGCGCACCAGCGCCGGCTATCTCATCGCCATCGTCGACCACGGGCTCGGCATGGACACCCAGGCCCTCGCCGAGGCCAACGTGCGGCTCTCCGGCACCGCCAGTTTCATGGCCGAACCCACCCGGTTCCTCGGCCACTTCGTGGTCGGCGCGCTCGCCCGCAAGTGCGGCATCGAGGTGCGGCTCGGTGAGGCGCCCGCCGCCGGTGTGGTGGCCCGGGTGCTGATCCCCGCCACGCTCCTCACCGAGTCGGACGCGTCGGCACCGAAGACGGTGACACCGAAGGCGGCGGCCGCGAAGGCGATGGCGGAGGAAGCCGCTGCCGACGCGGCCGATGCCCTGCTGCCCTCCCCGCGCAAGGAGTTGGCGCCGACCGGAGCCGCCCCCGCGGCCAGGTCCGCGTCCGCGTCCTCCTCCGCTTCCTCCTCCGCGCCCGCCTCGTCGGCCGCCCGCACCCGCAACGGGCTCGTCAAGCGCCCGCAGCGCAGCTCCATCGCGAAGGCCGTGAACGAGACCGGTGCGTCCACCCGGCCCGCCCCCGAGGCGCCCGCCGTGGAACGGAGCCCCGAGGACGTCTCCGGAATGCTGTCCGGGCTGCGCAGTGCCCATATGCGCGGCGGTATCAGCGTGGAGCGGGAACGGGCCGCCCAAGAAGGAGCCAAGCAGGAGACCGGCGAAGGGCAGGGCGACAAGTGACCACCGTCGACATGCGGGGCGACTCGCAGACCTTCAACTGGCTGCTCGCCAACTTCGTCCGCCACACCGACGGAGTGCGGGACGCCGTCGCCGTGTCGTCGGACGGGCTGCTCATCGCCGTGTCCGAGGGCCTCGGGCGGACCGAGGCCGACCATCTGGCCGCCATCGTCTCCGGACTCTCCAGCCTCGCGCGCAGCGCGTCCAAGCGGTACAGCTTCGACGGGGTGAAGCTCATCATGATCGAGATGGGGCGCGGCTTCCTGCTCGTCTCCGCGATCCGGGACGGCTCCTGCCTCGGGGTGCTCGCCGACAGCAGCGGTGAACTCGGGCTCGTGGGCTACGAGATGGCCGTGCTCGCCGAGCGCGCCGGGGACCTGCTCACGCCCGCGCTCATCGCCGACCTGCGGGAGACGCTGCCGCGATGAGCGAGTCCAGCGGGTCCGGCGGGCCCGGTGAGAGCGGTGAGTCCTTGGAAGCGTTCGTACGCCCCTTCATCATCACCGGCGGGCGCGCGCTGCCCGCCCAGGCCGATCTGCGCCTGGAGACCCTCGTGGTCGCGGTGGGCGTCCCGGACGGCGGCGCGGTGCCGCTCGCGTTCGAGCACCAGCGCATCGTGACGATCTGTCGGGAACCCACCACGGTCGCCCACGTGGCCGAGGCCATCGGCGTGCCGCTCGGTGTCGCCAAGGTGCTCATCGCCGACCTCGTCGTCGGCGGCCGGCTGTCCTGCTCGCAGCCTGCCGAGCTGCCGCTCCATACGCTCGAAAGGATCAGGGACCATGTCAGGGCGCTCTGAACGCGTTGCTCCGCTGGCCGTGAAGATCGTGATCAGCGGTGGGCTCGGGGTCGGCAAGACCACCTTCATCGGGGCCGTCTCCGAGATCGAACCGCTCGACACCGAGGCAGCGATCACTCAAGTCTCGGTCGGCGTCGACTCGCTGGACGGCGTCGAGGGGAAGACGACCACGACGGTCGCCCTCGACTTCGGGCGGATCACCCTCGATCCGACGATCGCGCTGTACCTGTTCGGTACGCCCGGGCAGGACCGGTTCTCGTTCCTCTGGGACGACCTGGTGGAAGGGGCGCTCGGCACCGTGGTGCTCGTCGACACGCGGCGTATCGAGGACTGCTTCCCCGCGCTCGACTACTTCGAGGCGCACGGTGCGCCGTTCGTGCTCGCCGTGAACCGGTTCGACGGGTCGGAGCGGTTCGAACTCCAGGAGATCCGGGAGGCGTTGGGGGTCGGCGACGGGGTGCCGGTCGTCGAGTGCGATGCGCGGGCGCGGGCTTCGGTCCGGGATGTGCTCGGGGCGCTCATGGACCAGGTCATCGGGGTGCGGACCCGGGGGCGGCGGGTGCCGGCGATGTCTCGTTGACCCGGGTCGCCCCCGGCCCCGCTTCTTCCTCCGGCGGGGTCGGGGGCGCCTGTTCGTGTGACGGGTGCGCTTTCGTGGGCGGGTGCGGGTGCGGGTGCGGGTGCGTGGGGGCTTCTCGCGCAGTTCCCACCGGCCCTGAAGCGAGCTCCGCTCGCCCAGGGGCGCGGGGAACTGCGCGAGAAGCCCCCACCGGCCCGCGGACGACGAGCTACTCAGTCCTTGATCTCCGGCGGGGAGATCTGCGACTTCCCGATCGCCGACGGAGTCGTACCCCACTTGGCGAGGATCTTCCGGTACGTGCCGTCCGCGATCAACCTGTTCACCGCGGAGCGGAACGCGGGGGCGAGCGGCGTGCCCTTCTTGAAGGCGAAGCCGACGTCCAGGCGGTGGAACTCGTTGAGGAAGCGCAGGCCCTGCTGGTGGGCGACCCCGTAGCGCAGGCCGTTGATCGTGCTCATCACCACGTCGGTGCGGCCCTGCTGGAGCGAGGACCAGATCGCGCTCGGCTCCGCGTACGTCTTCACGTCGTACGCCTTCTTGCCCGCGGCCTCGCACTGGCTCTTGTTCTCCTCCAGCGTCGCCTCGAAGGTGGTGCCCGCGCCGGTCGCCACGTTCAGGCCGCACAACTGCTTGAGGTCGGTGACCTTCTTCAGGTCGCTGTCCTTGCGCACGGCGAAGCCCTGACCGTCGTTGATGTACGTGACGAAGTCGATCGTCCTGCGGCGTTCGTCGGTGACGCCGAAGTTGCCGGTACCGAGGTCGTACTTGCCGCTGTCGAGCGCGGGCAGGATCGCCTCGAAGCTCGCGACCTCCCGGTCGAGCTTGATGCCGAGCACCTTGGCGACCGCGTTCGCGAAGTCGACGTCCTGGCCGACGACCGTCTTCCCGTCGGGCAGGTAGGTGGAGTTCGGCGGGTTGCCGCCGACACTGACCGCGATCTTGAGCCGGCCGCTCTCGCGGACGTCGGCGGGCAGCAGCTTCGCCGACGCGGGGTCCTTCGCGACGGACGACACCACGTCCCGGGTGGGAATCTTGTCGTTCGCCGCGGCGGCGGGCGCCGCGTCGTCCGCGCCGCCGCCGGAGCCGCAGGCGGTCAGGCCCAGGGCGGCGACAGTGATCAACGCGAGTACGGAGGCATGGGTGGAGGAACGCATGGCGTGGAGTTCTGCCCTTCGGTGACAACACAGAGGGAACCGGCTACGCGAGGGGAGGGTGCAGCAGGGTGAAGGCGCGTCCGTGTGCGGACGCGATGAAGTGAGGAAAGTGCGGCGAACAGCCGTGGGACGACGCGCTCAGAGGCGTCGGAAGGGCATCAACAGGACGCGGACCACACTCGACCGAAGTCGATGTGGGAGCGCGTGACCAGCCACTGCTGCGGATGCATGGGGCTTAGTGGAACAGGCATCCGGTGCGGCGTCAACTCACTTGAGACGCACGGCTCATACTCTGGACAGCCTTGACAGGCGGTGTGACAGGACCCGTACTCTCGGTGCGGGACCGCTGCTGAGGGGCTCGGCCCACATCAGGTGTGAAGGCAGAACCGTGCTGGACGGGATTCCAGCCGACGGAGCCTCCCCATGTCATCGGACACCCTCGCCTCCTCAGGCAGCCCGGCCAAAGCGCCGCCCGCCACCGCTCCCCGCGCCGTGCCGCGTGTCGTCCCGCGCCGCCGCACCGGGCAGTGGATCGCCGCGGCCGCCGTGCTCGCCCTGCTCGGCCTCGCCGTGAACTCGGTGCTGCGCAACGACGCGTTCCAGTGGGGCGTCGTCGCCGACTACTTCACCACCGCCTCCGTGCTGCGCGGACTCTGGCTCACCCTGTGGCTGACCGCGCTCGTCATGGCGCTCGGCTTCGCCCTCGGCACCCTGCTCGCCGTCATGCGGCTGTCCGCCAACCCCGTGCTGCGCGCGGTGAGTTGGGGGTACGTGTGGCTGTTCCGGTCGATGCCCATCCTGGTGCAGCTGTTGTTCTGGTTCAACATCGGCGCCCTGTACCCGCACCTGTTCGGGGTGAAGACCGTCGACCTCTTCGGGCCGGTCACCGTCGCCATCATCGGGCTGACCCTGCACGAGGCCGCGTACGCCGCCGAAGTGGTGCGCGGCGGCATCCTCTCCGTCGACCGCGGGCAGATAGAGGCCGCCCAGGCGCTGGGCCTGAGCCGCTACCGGCGGTGGCGCCGGATCGTGCTCCCGCAGGCGATGCGGGCCATCGTGCCGCCGGCCGGGAACATGCTCATCGGCACCCTCAAGGGCACCTCCATCGTCAGCGTCATCGCCGTACAGGACCTGCTGTACTCGGTGCAGCTCGTCTACCACCGCACGTACCAGGTCATTCCGCTGCTGCTCGTCGCCACCATCTGGTACGTCGTGGTGACCTCGCTGCTCAGCGTCGGGCAGTACTACGTCGAGCGGCACTACGCGCGCGGGACGCAGCGATGAGTCCCGTACGGCAGTCCCTGGTGATCGTGGGGGCCGGGCCGCGGGGAACCGGGATACTGGAGCGCATCGCCGCCAACTCCCTCGACAGCGAAGGTGAGTTCGCGCTCGACGTGCACCTCGTCGATCCGTACCCGCCGGGCGGCGGGCGCATCTGGCGGCAGGAGCAGTCGCCGCTGCTGTGGATGAACTCGCAGGCGCAGGACGTCACCATGTTCACCGACGAGACGGTGGAGGTGGCCGGTCCCGTGGTGCCGGGACCCGTGCTGCACGAGTGGGCCGGCATCGACGGGCGGACCTTCGCCGACCGGCGCCGGCAGGGCGGCTATCTGCGGTGGGTGTACGAGCGGGCCGTCGCCCGGCTGCCCGAGGGGGTCGCCGTCCACCACCACGCGCGGCGCGCGCTGCGCGTGGGCGGACCCCGGCACGGACGCCAGCAGGTGTGGCTGGAGGGGCGGGCGCGGCCGCTGCTCGCCGATGTCGTCGTCCTCGCGCAGGGGCACCTCGACGCCGAACTCGACGACGAGCAGCAGGCGTTGAGCGCGTACGCCGTACGGCACGGTCTGGTGCACCTGCCGCCGGACTTCACCGCCGACACCGACCTGAGCGCGCTCGCGCCGGGCCAGGACGTGCTGGTGCGCGGCTTCGGCCTCGCCTTCGTCGACCTGATGGTGCTGCTGACCGAGGGGCGCGGCGGACGGTACGAGGAGGACGCCCGGGGAGAGGTGGTGTACCTGCCGTCCGGGCGGGAGCCCGTGCTGCACGTCGGCTCGCGGCGCGGGGTGCCGTACCACTCGAAGCTCGGCTACGACTGGGACGCCGAGGCGGGGGAGCGGCCACCGCTGCCGCGCTTCCTCGGGCCCGCGCAGATCGACGAACTCCTCGCACGGGACGGCGGGTTCGGCCCCGACGACTTCCGGCGCGACGTGTGGCCGCTCATCGACAAGGAGCTCGGCTACGCCCACTACCACCGGCTCTTCACCGCCCACCCCGAGCGGACGAACCTCTCCTGGGCGGTCTTCGAGGAGAAGTACGCCGCCGCGCAGCCGCTCGGCGCCGAACTGCGGGACCTCGTCGCCTCCGCCGTGCCCGACCCGGCCGACCGGCTCGACCTCGCCGCCCTCGACCGCCCGCTCGACGGGGTGCGACACGCCTCGTACGAGGAGCTGCAGGAGGGGCTGCGCGGCTACATCACCGCCGACCTGGAGCGCCGCCACGACCCCGCGCACAGCCCTGACCTGGCCGTCTTCCTCGGGCTGCTCTCCGTGTACGGACAGCTCACGCGGCTCGGCGACGTCGGCCCGTGGTGGCACGGATTCTTCAGCTACCTCGCGTCCGGGCCGCCCGGACCGCGCCTGCGCCAGCTGCGCGCCCTGTCCCGCGCGGGCGTCGTGAAGTTCGTCGGCGCCGACATGCGGGTCGAGGCGGCCGACGGAGTCTTCCGCGCCACCAGCGCCTCGGTGCCGGGTGCGCGCGTCGAGGCCCGCGCGCTCGTCGAGGCCCGCCTGCCGCAGCCCACGCTCGCCCGCACCCGGGACGTCCTCCTGCGCGAGCTGCACGAGGAGGGCGCACGGGCAACTGCCGCCGGACTCCTGGCCGTCGACTCCGCCGACGGACGGATTCTGTACCGCGACGGCTCCACGCACCCGCGCCGCTTCGCCCTCGGCCCGCACACCGACGCGCGCGGCGCCGGGGCCTTCACCCGGCCGCGCACCAACAGCCCGTCGTTCCGGCAGAACGACGCCACGGCCCGCGCGATCCTCGCGCTCCTGCGCGACCTCTCCTGTCGCGCCACCGCCGCCTGAGCCGTCGCCGCCCCGTACCTCCCCGTCGCCCTTCCCTCATGAGGACCCGTATGTCTCTGACCAGCGATCCACCCCGCGACAAAACCGTCACCCCGGTGCCGGACGACGACTACACGCACCTGAAGGTCGTCCCCGTACGCCACCCCTGGCGCTGGATCGCCATCGTCGCGACCGCCGTGCTGCTCGCCCAGTTCGTCCACGGCCTGGCCACCAACTCCGGCTGGGAATGGGAGGTGTTCGCCGAGTTCTTCACGGCGGACGTCATCCTCAAGGCCGTCTGGACCACGCTCCAGCTCACCTTCTACGGCACGGCACTCGGCTTCGCGCTCGGCATCGTCCTCGCCTTCATGCGCCTGTCGAGCAGCAGGTTCCTGCGGACGGTGGCGTTCGGCTACATCTGGGCGTTCCGCTCGATCCCGCTGATCGTGCAGCTGCTGTTCTGGTTCAACCTGGCTTATCTGTACAAGGAGTTGACCTTCGGGATCCCCTTCGGGCCCGGCTTCTTCGCCTTCGACACGATGGGGCTCGTCGGCGCCATGAGCGCGGCCGTGCTCGGGCTCGCCCTGCACCAGGCCGCGTACGCCGCAGAGATCGTGCGCGGCGGCGTGCTCGCCGTCGACGGCGGCCAGTTGGAGGCGGCCGCGGCCCTCGGCATCCCGCGCCTGCGGCAGATCCGCCGCATCGTGCTGCCACAGGCGATGCGGTCGATCCTGCCCAACGCCGCCAACGAGGTCATCTCCCTCTTCAAAGGCACCTCGATCGTCTCCGTCATGGCGATCGGCGAGCTCTTCTACCAGGTGCAGGTCATCTACGGCCGCAACGGCCGCGTGGTGCCCCTGCTGATGGTCGCCACCGCCTGGTACGTCCTCCTGACCAGCGCGCTCTCCGTACTCCAGCACTACGTGGAGCGCCACTTCGCGAAAGGTGCCACCCGATGAGCGCCCCCGCCCCCGTCGCCGCCCCCATGGTCGACATCAAGTCCGTGCACAAGAGCTTCGGCTCGCTGGAGGTGCTGCGCGGCATCGACCTGGAGGTGCGTGCCGGCGAGGTCACCGTCGTCCTCGGCCCGTCCGGCTCCGGCAAGTCGACGCTGCTGCGCACCATCAACCACCTGGAGAAGGTCGACAGCGGCTGGATCAGCGTCGACGGCTCCCTCGTCGGCTACCGGCGCTCCGGGGACAAGCTGTACGAGCTGCGCGAGCGCGAGATCCTCAAGCAGCGCACCCGCATCGGCTTCGTCTTCCAGAACTTCCACCTCTTCCCGCACCTCACGGTCCTGGAGAACGTCGTCGAGGCGCCCCTCTCCGCGCTGAAGCGCCCCCGCGCCCAAGTCCTCGAAGCGGCACGGAAGCTGCTCGACCGGGTCGGGCTCGCCGACAAGGCCGACACCTACCCGCGCCGGCTCTCCGGCGGCCAGCAGCAGCGCGTCGCCATCGCCCGGGCCCTCGCCCTGGAACCCAAGCTGCTGCTGTTCGACGAGCCGACGTCCGCGCTCGACCCCGAACTGGTCGGCGAGGTCCTCGACGTCATCCGGGACCTGGCGCACCAGGGCACCACGATGATCGTCGTCACGCACGAGATCGGCTTCGCGCGCGAGGTCGCCGACACGGTCGTCTTCATGGACGAGGGCCGCATCGTCGAGCAGGGCGCCCCCGGCGACGTACTGGACGCGCCGCGCGAGGAACGCACCCGCACGTTCCTCTCGAAGGTCCTCTGACCTCTCGGCATCCCTTCCCCATCATCACTTCGAGGAGTACGCACATGCTGTCCCGCCGCACCCTGACCGCCTCCGTCGCCGCACTCGCCCTCGCCCCGCTGCTCGCCGCCTGCGGGGGTGACAGCGACGCCGCCACGACTACGAACGGCGGCGGCACCAAGAAGGTCGGCAACATCAACATAGGGCCCGACCAGAACCGCATCCGCGGCAAGAAGGTCGACAAGATCGCCGCTCTGCTGCCGGCGGCCGTCCGCAAGCGCGGCACGCTGCGGCTCGGCGGCAGCGCCGACGCCTCGCCACCGCTCGGCTTCTTCGCGACCGACGACAAGACCCGGATCGGCTCCGAGATCGACATCGCCACCCTCGTCGCCGACACGCTCGGGCTCAAGGTCCAGCAGGAGCTGGTGAGTTGGGAGAACCTCTTCGTCGGCCTCGACAGCGGGAAGTTCGACGCCGTCTTCTCCAACGTGACGGTCACCGAGGAACGCAAGGAGAAGTACGACTTCGCCACCTACCGGCTCGACAACATCGCCTTCGAGGCGAAGAAAGGCACGAGCTGGCGGGTCAAGGGACCCGCGGACGTCGCGGGGAAGACCATCGCCGTCTCCTCGGGGACGAACCAGGAGAAGATCCTCGTCGACTGGAGCAAGCGGAACGAGAAGGCGGGGCGGGGGCCCGTCACCATCAAGTACTTCCAGAAGGACACGGACTACTACCTGGCGCTCCAGTCCGGGCGCATCGACGCCTACCTGGGCCCGAGTCCGGCCGCCGCCTACCACGTCGCGTCCGCCGGGCAGTCGCGGATCATCGGCACCATCTCGGGCGGTGGTGACCAGATCCAGGGGGAGATCGCGGCGACCACCAAGAAGGGGAGCGGGCTCGTCGACGCGTATGCCGCCGCGCTGAACCAGGTGATCTCGGACGGGTCGTACGCGCGGGTGCTGAAGCGGTGGGGGCTGTCCAGCGAGGCCGTGCCGAAGTCCGTGATCAACCCTGAAGGGTTGCCCAAGACGTAGGTGGGGGTCGCGACTTGCCGTCCTTCGGGCGCGGGTCTCGTCGTGGTTGCTCGCGCCCGCGCGACGGAGCCGCATATCGATACAGCCCCGCGCCCCCTACGGGGCGCCCCAGCCTCCCCCCTGCCGAAAGGTTCTCCCGTGCTTCATCTTTCCGCTGCCGTCGATCTCGTCGACACCTATGAACCCGCGCCCTATCTGGAGCTCGCCCGGCTCGCCGAGCACGGTGCGCTCGACTTCGTCACCCTGCACGACACCTTCGCCGCGCCCGGGCCCGACGCGCTCGCCGTGCTGTCGCGGCTCGCCCCGCGGACCTCCCGGATCGGGCTCGTGCCCACCGTCACCACCACCCACACCGAGCCGTTCCACGTCCAGGCCGCCGTCGCCACCCTCGACTGGGTGAGCCGCGGGCGGGCCGGGTGGCGGCCCGACGTGTCCCCGAGCGACGACGAGGCGCGGCTGTTCGGACGCAGGGACGCCGCGACCCCCGCCGACCTGTGGCACGAGGCCGGTGAAGTCGCCGACGTGGCACGGAAGTTGTGGGACAGCTGGGAGGACGACGCCGAGATCAGGGACGTCGACAGCGGGCGGTTCGTCGACCGGGAGAAGCTGCACCACGTCGACTTCGCGGGGCGGACCTTCTCGGTGCGCGGCCCGTCCATCGTGCCGCGGCCCCCGCAGGGCAACCCCGTCGTCGTCGTGGACGCCACCCAGCCGTACGCGTACGACGTCGCGGCCCGGCACGCCGACGTCGCGCTCGTCGGCGTCCCCGACCCCGCCCAACTCGCCGCCGCCCGCGCCGGGTTGCGGCGCCGCGCCGCCGAGCACGGCCGGGACCCGGACGGACTGAGGGTGCTCGCCGCCCTGCGCGTCGACCTCGGCGCCGGCGAGTACGCCGCCCAGCCCGGGCACGGGGGCGGGCCGCTGCCGACCGGCGAGGGGCCGGTCTACCGGGGCGGGCCCGTCGACCTCGCCGACCTGATCGCCGCCTGGTACCGCTCGGGCGCCGCCGACGGCTTCCACCTCACCCCGCTCGACCCGCGCCGCGACCTGGAACGCCTGGTCAACGGCACCGTGCCGCTGCTCCAGCACCGGGGCCTGTTCCGCACGTTCTATCCGGGCAGCACGCTCAGGGAGCACCTGGGGCTCGCCCGGCCCGTCAGCCAGTACGCCACCGTCGGGGAGCGATCATGACCCGCAACGTCCACCTCGCCGCCCATTTCCCGGGCGTCAACAACACCACCCTCTGGGCCGATCCCCGCTCGAAGTCCCAGATCGACTTCTCCTCCTTCGAGCATCTGGCCCGCACCGCGGAGCGCGGCCTGTTCGACTTCTTCTTCCTCGCCGAAGGGCTCCGGCTGCGTGAGCAGAAGGGCCGCATCCACGACCTGGACGTCGTCGGACGCCCCGAGTCGCTCACCGTGCTGAACGCGCTGGCCGCCGTCACCGAACGGCTCGGGCTCGCCGCCACCGTCAACGCCACCTTCAACGAGCCGTACGAGATCGCCCGCCGCTTCGCCTCCCTCGACCACCTCAGCGGCGGCCGGGCCGCCTGGAACGTGGTCACCTCCTCCGACGCCTTCACCGGCGAGAACTTCCGCCGCGGCGGTTACCTCGATCGCGCGGACCGCTACACCCGAGCCGCCGAATTCGTCGACCTTGCACGGGAGTTGTGGGACGCGGGCACCGAGCGCCCGTTCCGCCACCACGGGCGGCACTTCAGCGTCGAGGGCGACTTCACCGTGCCGCGCCCGCCGCAGGGGCACCCCGTCGTCATCCAGGCAGGGGACTCCGCCGAGGGCCGCGAGTTCGCCGCCTCCACCGCCGACGTGGTCTTTGCCGGCTGGGGGTCCGGGGGTCGTCCCCCGGGAAGACACAGCACCCGGCACGGCACCCTGGAGGCCGGGCAGGCCTTCTACGCCGACGTGAAGGCGCGGCTCGCCCGGTACGGACGCGACGAGGACGACCTCAAGATCATGCCCGGGGTCACCGTCGTGCTCGGCGACACCGCCGCCGAGGCCCAGGAGAAGGCCGCCGGGATCCGGCGCCAGCAGGTCTCCGCGCAGACCGCGCTGCTCACCCTGGAGCAGGTGTGGGGCGTCGACCTCTCCTCGTACGACCCGGACGGGCCGCTGCCCGACATCGACCCGGTGCCCGAGTCCAACCTCTCCCAGGGCCGGACCCGGCGCGGCGACGTCCTGGAGATCGCCGAGAAGTGGCGGGCCCTGTCCCGCGCCAAGGGCCTGTCCATCCGGCAGACCGTGATCGAGACGACCGGCCGGCAGTCGTTCATCGGGACGCCCGACGCGGTCGCCGCCGAGCTCGACGCCTTCGTGCAGGGACGCGCCGCCGACGGCTTCATCCTCGTACCGCATCTGACCCCCGGCGGCCTCGACGAGTTCGTCGACCGGGTCGTCCCGCTGCTCCAGGAGCGGGGTGCCTTCCGCACGGAATACGAAGGCGCCACTTTGCGCTCTCACCTGGGACTCCGCACGCCTGAAAGGACCCTCACCGCATGACCGACGCGACCGACGTCCCCGCCGCCGACGCCTTCGAGCAGTGGCAGGAGGAGCGGACAGCGTCCGTCTCCGCGCCCTACGGACCGCTCTCGCTCACCGGCACGCACTGGATCGACGACCATCCGGACGGCCGACTTCCGGCCATCCCCGGCACCTGGCGGGTGGACGGGGACACCGTCGTGCGCACCCTGGACGGCGAGGAGACACGGCTCGGCGCCGACGCGACCGTCACCCTCGGCGAGCGGCGGCTCGTCGTCATCGTGCGCGAAGGGCTGTGGGGCGTACGGGACTTCGATCCGGCCTCGCCCGCCCGCACCGCCTTCGTGGGCATCGACGCCACTCCGTACGACCCGGACTGGTCGGTGGAGGGCCGGTTCACCCCGTACGAGGGGGGACACACGGACATCCGCGTCGAGAACGCCGACGGCAGGAAGCGCGCGCTGGGGCTCGCCGGCGAACTGGCCTTCACGCTCGCCGGACAGGAGCACACGCTGCAGGTCGCGCAGCAGCCCGACGGCCGGCTGTGGGCCGTGTTCGCCGACGCCACCAGCGGGCGGAGCAGCTACCGGTTCCGCTTTCTGTACCCGCAGGCGCCCGACGCCGAGGGCCGCACCACCGTCGATCTCAACCGGGCGACGCTGCCGCCGTGCGCCTTCGCCGACCACTTCGTCTGCCCGTTCCCGCCCCCTGGCAACACGCTGACCGTGGGCGTCGAGGCGGGGGAGCGGAACCTGGCGACGGCCCCGTCCGTCTGACTCCGTACCGGTCCAGCCCCGGCGGCGTACGCACCGTAGCCACGAAGCCGTCGGGGCATGCCGTCGTGTATGGGGAGATCTGGCGGAAGTCCGAAAGGCGCTCTTGTGCCGCGTAGTTGAGAGCCCGAATACTCCCGAACAGCGCTTGTCAGGGTCACGGCGTGTCCGGAATCCGGACCACTCCTCGTCCCTGACCGCGCCTCACGGGCCCCGACCCCACGCGGGCCCCCGACTTCCCCTCGGGAGGAACGAGCAGTGAGGATCAAGCGCACCACCCCCCGCAGCGGCATAGCGAGACGGACTCGGCTGATCGCCGCAGGTTCCGGTTTCCTGGCCGCGGCAGCGTTCGCCGTCCCCTCCGCACACGCCGCGGAGACCCAGACGTTCAGTGCCACCCAGCTCACGCGGACCAGTGACGCGGTGCGCAGCGCCGACGTCGCCGGCACCGCGTGGTCCGTCGACGCGAAGACCAAGCAGGTTCTTCTCACCGTCGACAGCACGGTCTCGCAGGCCGAGATCAACAAGATCAAGAAGGAGGCCGGCAGCACCGCGGGAGCGCTCAAGATCGAGCGCACGTCCGGCACCTTCCAGCGCTACATCTCCGGCGGCGACGCCATCTATGCGAGTAGCTGGCGCTGCTCGCTGGGTTTCAACGTCCAGGACAACAGCGGGAACTACTACTTCCTGACGGCCGGGCACTGCACCGACGGTGCGGGCACCTGGTGGTCCAACTCCGGGCACACCACGACCCTCGGCACCACCTCGGGGTCCAGCTTCCCGGGGAACGACTACGGGATCGTCAAGTACACCAACAGCACGGTGACCAAGTCCGGCACCGTCGGCAGCGTGGACATCACGCGTGCCGCCACGCCGTCCGTGGGCACCACGGTCACCCGGCGCGGCTCCACCACCGGCATTCACAGCGGCAGCGTCACCGCGCTGAACGCCACCGTGAACTACGGCGGCGGCGACATCGTCTCCGGCCTGATCCGCACCACGGTCTGTGCCGAGCCCGGCGACTCCGGCGGCCCGCTCTACGGCGGTTCCACCGCGTACGGCCTCACCTCCGGCGGCAGCGGCGACTGCACGTCCGGTGGCACGACCTTCTTCCAGCCGGTCACCGAGGCGCTCAGCGCGTACGGGGTGCACGTGTACTGAGCCCCGCGCTCATGCCCCATGTGTGTCATGTACGTCCAACGCACGTCCTTGTACGTTCGTGAACCGCAGCCAGCAGCGGGAGCCCCTGTCCGGTATTGCACCGGGCGGGGGCTCTCCCCTTGTGTCCCTCGTGGCGTTACCGTCGAAGCACGCGCCTGAACCACGCGCCTGTTGCGCCCACTTCGGACCCTGGGGGGCCGTGAGATGGTCGAGGAACTGGTGGCGGCGGGAGTCGCCGTCTTCTGCGCCGGAGCGGTCTACGGGATGGCGGCGGCCCGTGTCGTCAAACAGTACGAGCGCGGGGTGGTGTTCCGGCTCGGCCGGCTGAGGTCGGCGGTGCGCGGGCCCGGGTTCACGATGATCGTGCCGTTCGTGGACCGGATCCGTAAGGTCAACATGCAGATCGTGACGATGCCGGTGCCCGCGCAGGACGGCATCACGCGCGACAACGTCACGGTGCGGGTGGACGCCGTCATCTACTTCAAGGTGGTCGACGCGGCCGAGGCCGTGGTCCAGGTGGAGGACTACCGGTTCGCCGTCTCGCAGATGGCGCAGACGTCACTGCGCTCGATCATCGGCAAGAGCGATCTCGACGACCTGCTGTCCAATCGCGAAAAGCTCAACCAGGGACTCGAGTTGATGATCGACAGCCCCGCCATCGGGTGGGGCGTGCAGATCGACCGGGTCGAGATCAAGGACGTGTCGCTGCCCGAGACCATGAAGCGGTCGATGGCACGGCAGGCCGAGGCCGACCGCGAGCGGCGGGCCCGCGTCATCAACGCGGACGCCGAGCTGCAGGCGTCCAGAAAGCTCGCGGAGGCGGCGCAGCAGATGGAGGCCACTCCGGCCGCGCTGCAACTCCGCCTGCTGCAGACCGTGGTGGCCGTCGCGGCGGAGAAGAACTCGACGCTGGTGCTGCCGTTCCCCGTGGAGTTGCTGCGGTTCCTGGAGCGGGCGACCCCGGGGGACGCGGCGCACGCCGCGAAGGCGGCCGTGCAGCAGCTGACGGAGCTGGACAAGGAGGCCCCGGCCGCCGACGACGGCTCCGCGCCCCGGGCGGACCGGCCGTCCACAGCGGCGATTACCGGACAGGACTAGTCCTTACCCTCTGGCGCACGACGCGCGCGCGGAGTGTTTGCCAATGGGATCGACGTGGGGCGGCGCCCCGGCGCTCAAGGGGTGAGGGGCGTGGCGGAGTTGCCGCACGCACGTCCTGAAGTCGACCTTGTGTGCCCCCTGTGACGGTCGGGATAGTGGGCGCGTCAGCCTCACGGATGCGGTCCACCCCCACATCGGGCCGTTTCCCTACCCCCCACAGGAGGACGTGAGTTGAAGCACCGACGCATACCCAAGCGGCGTGTCGCCGTGGTCGGAGCCGGGATCACCGCTCTGGTCGCCGCGGGCATCACCTTCCAGACTGCGAACGCCAGCACCGAGACCCCGGACGTGGCGCTGAAGAACCTCTCCGTCGCGAAGGCCGGAAATCTCGCCTCGGCCCTGCACAAGGACCTCGGCGCGGACACGGCCGGCAGCTACTACGACGCCAAGGCGAAGCACCTGGTCGTCAACGTGCTGAGCGAGGACGTGGCGCAGGCCGTCGAGGCGGCCGGCGCGCGGGCCAGAGTCGTACAGAACTCCCTGGCCGCGCTGAAGAGCGCCCGTACGACCCTGAAGAGCGACGCGACGATCCCGGGGACCTCCTGGGCCACCGACCCCGCCACCAACAAGGTCGTCGTCACCGCCGACCGCACGGTCAAGGGCGCCGACTGGCAGAAGTTGAACCAGGTCGTCGACGGGCTCGGCGCCAAGGCCGAACTCCAGCGCACCCAGGGTGAGTTCAAGCCCTTCGTCGCGGGCGGCGACGCCATCTCCGGCGGCGGTGGCCGCTGTTCCCTCGGCTTCAACGTGGTCAAGGACGGACAGCCGTACTTCATCACGGCGGGCCACTGCACCGAGGCGATCTCCACCTGGTCCGACTCCAGCGGCCAGGAGATCGGCGCCAACGAGCAGTCCAGCTTCCCGGACAACGACTTCGGTCTGGTGAAGTACACGGCGGACGTCCCGCACCCCAGCGAGGTGAACCTCTACAACGGCTCCGCCCAGCAGATCACCCAGGCCGGTGACGCGACCGTCGGTATGCAGGTCACGCGCTCCGGCTCCACCACCCAGGTCCACGACGGTTCGGTCACCGGACTCGACGCCACCGTGAACTACGGCAACGGCGACATCGTCAACGGCCTGATCCAGACCGACGTCTGCGCCGAGCCCGGCGACAGCGGCGGCTCGCTCTTCTCCGGCGACACGGCGATCGGTCTCACCTCCGGCGGCAGCGGCGACTGCACCTCCGGCGGCGAGACGTTCTTCCAGCCGGTCACGGAAGCGCTGTCCACGTTCGGCGCGGAAATCGGCTGACTCCAGCCTTTGGGTCCCGCCCCCGTTTCGCGGGGGCGGGACTTTTTCAGGAATTCTTGTGAAAACTTTCACAAAGGTGCAAGGGGCTTTGGTCCCGCCACGTTCTTGCAGGCGGGAGGGTGTTTCGGAGGTACTGGTCGACGATCGCAGGGACTTTGTTCCCCAGGGTTGAGGCCCTTTTCAGCCCGCCGGGAGACGCCTGGAGGTGTGGAATTGAGGCATCAGCGAAAAGGGTGCGAAAAAGGGAGTCCTGCCGTGGACACCAAGGGTGCGGAAGCCAAGGGCATGGTCGACGAACTGGTCGAGGGGGCGCTGAAGGCGCTCGCGCGGTTCGAGACCTACGACCAGGAGCAGGTCGACCACATCGTCAAGAAGGCGTCGCTCGCGGCGCTCGGCCACCACGGGGAACTGGCCAAGGCCGCGGTCGAGGAGACCGGGCGCGGCCTGTTCGAGGACAAGGCGGTCAAGAACCTCTTCGCGTGCGAGCACGTCGTGAACTCGATGCGCGGCCTGAAGACCGCCGGCGTGATCTCCCGGGACGAGATCAACGGCATCACCGAGATCGCCGAGCCGGTCGGCGTCGTCTGCGCGATGACCCCGGTCACCAACCCCACCTCGACCACGATCTTCAAGGCGCTGATCGCCCTGAAGACCCGTAACCCGATCGTCTTCGCCTTCCACCCCAGCGCCCAGAACTGCTCGGCCGAGGCCGCCCGGATCGTGCGCGACGCCGCCATCGAGGCCGGCGCCCCCGAGAACTGCGTGCAGTGGATCGAGCGGCCCTCCATGGAGGCCACCGGCTTCCTCATGAACCACGAGGGCGTCTCCACCATCCTCGCCACCGGCGGCAACGCCATGGTCAAGGCCGCCTACTCGTGCGGCAAGCCCGCCCTCGGCGTCGGCGCGGGCAACGTCCCCGCGTACGTCGCGAAGGACGCGAAGCTGGGCCGCGCCATCCACGACATCGTCCTGTCCAAGGCCTTCGACAACGGCATGATCTGCGCCTCCGAGCAGGCCGTCATCCTCGACACGGAGATCTACGAGGACGGCATCGCCGAGCTGAAGCGCCTGCAGGCCCACGTCCTGACGGCCGCCGAGAAGACCAAGCTGGAGGAGTTCGTCTTCGGGACGACCGCGTACGGGAGCGACTGCGCGGGCGCGAAGCTCAACGCCTCCGTCGTCGGCAAGCCGGCGACCTGGATCGCCGAGCAGGCCGGATTCGAGGTCCCGGCCGACACCTCGATCCTCGTCGCCGAGTGCGCCGAGGTCGGCCCCGGCGAGCCGCTCACCCGCGAGAAGCTCTCCCCGATCCTCGCCGCGCTGAAGGCGAGCGACACCGAGCACGGGCTCCGACTGGCCGCCCAGATGGTCGAGTTCAACGGCCTCGGACACTCCGCCGCCATCCACACCGAGAGCGAGGAGCTCGCCGAGGAGTTCGGGCGCCGGGTCAAGGCGATCCGCGTCATCGTCAACTCGCCCTCGACCTTCGGCGGCATCGGCGACGTCTACAACGCCTTCCTCCCCTCACTGACCCTGGGCTGCGGCTCCTACGGCCACAACTCCGTCTCCAACAACGTCTCGGCGGTCAACCTCGTCAACATCAAGCGGATCGGGCGGCGCAACACCAACATGCAGTGGTACAAGATCCCGCCGAAGATCTACTTCGAGCGCAACGCGGTGAAGTACCTCGGCGAGATGGCGGGCGTGCACCGGGTCACGCTGGTCACGGACAAGACGATGGGCGCCATCGGCTTCGTCCGGAAGGTCACCGACATCCTCAACTCCCGCCCGCAGCCCGTCACTCTGCAGGTGATCGACAACGTCGAGCCGAACCCGGAGTTGGCCACCGTGCAGGCGGGCGCGGCCGCGATGCGGGAGTTCGGCCCCGACACGATCGTCGCGCTCGGCGGCGGTTCGCCGATGGACGCCGCGAAGATCATGTGGCTGATGTACGAGCACCCGGAGATCGAGTTCGCGGACACGAAGGAGAAGTTCTTCGACATCCGCAAGAGGGCCTACAAGTTCCCGCAGCTGGGGGAGAAGGCGAAGCTCGTCGCGATCCCGACGACGTCGGGCACGGGCTCGGAGGTCACCCCGTTCGCCGTCATCTCCGACCCGGCCGCCGCGCAGAAGTACCCCCTCGCCGACTACGCGCTCACCCCGAACGTGGCGATCATCGACCCGATGCTGCCGATGAACCTGCCGCCGGCCGTGACGGCCGACTCCGGCTTCGACGCGCTGACCCACGCCACCGAGGCCTACGTCTCCGTCTACGCGAACGACTTCACCGACGGCCAGTGCCTCCAGGCCATCAGGCTCATCTTCGAGAACCTGGAGGCGTGTGTGACGCAGGGCGCCAAGGCCCCCGAGGCGCGCGAGAAGATGCACAACGCGTCGACGATCGCGGGCATGGCCTTCGCCAACGCCTTCCTCGGGCTGGTGCACGCCATGGCCCACACGCTCGGCAACACCTTCCACGTCGCGCACGGCCGCACCAACGCGCTGCTCCTGCCGCACGTCATCCGGCACAACGGCACGGTGTCCCACAAGGCGACCCCGTGGCCGAAGGCCGAGACGTACCGGGCGCCCGAGCGGATCCAGGAGATCGCGAAGATGCTGGGCCTGCCGGCCGCCACCCCGCAGGAAGGCGTGGAGTCGTACGCGAAGGCGGTCGAGGAGCTGCGGGACCGCTGCGGGATCCCCGCCTCGTTCCAGGCCGAGGGCGTCGACGAGACCGCCTTCCTGGAGGCCCTGCCGCAGCAGGCCATGAACGCCTACGCCGACCAGTGCGCGCCCGCCAACCCGCGGATGCCGATGATCGACGACATGCAGCGGCTGATGCGGCAGGCGTACTACGGGAACGCCGCCGAGTAAGACCGAGTAAGGCCGCGTAAGGCCGCGTAAGGCCTCGCCGGGGCTCAGCGTTTGGGCCAGTACCAGAGCGGTTCGTCCAGCAGTCCCTCGCGCCCCGCCACCGTCGTCCGGCCGGACTCCTTGATCAGTTCGATGGAGTTCACGTCGACCCGGTGGCGGGGCGCGCCGCGTGCCAGGGCGTCGGCCAGCGGCCGGGCGTGGGTGACCACGACGACCTGCGACGCGTTCGCGGCGGCGAGCACCAAGTGGGCAAGTGGGGCGAGGAGTTCGGGGTGCAGACTGGTCTCGGGCTCGTTCAGGACGAGGAGTCCGGGCGGGCGCGGGGTGAGCAGCGCGGCC
The DNA here is from genome assembly GCF_000373565.1 of Streptomyces sp. HmicA12. GTDB lineage: Bacteria > Actinomycetota > Actinomycetes > Streptomycetales > Streptomycetaceae > Streptomyces. The sequence continues at coordinate 88,895 of NZ_KB891813.1, forward strand.
GTCCACAGCAGATAGCGCAGGGTGCCGTCGGAGAGCTCGGCGGGGCCCAGCGGGCGCTTCAGGCCGCGCTGCGTGAGCTGGATCTCGAACCGGCCGCCCGCGCTGTCGACGATCCGCACCCGGCTGCCGGGGAACGCGTCCGCGACGGCCGCGTCGAGCGCCGCGTCGTCCCCGATCTCGTAGATGGTCTGCAGCGCGGCGGCCAGGTCGGAGCCGTCGTGTGCGAGGACCGGGGTGCGGGTCCCGATGCGAGCCGCGCGGGCGGGCGCATCGGCGTCGGTGCGGACATGGTCGTAGAACCGCCACGACCGGATCAGCTCCCTCAACCGCAGCAGATCCGGGGCCAGTTGAGGATCGGCCACCTCGCTGAGCATGCTGTCGTACAGGCGCAGGCCCTGGGTGCGGTGCCAGCCGCCGTCGGCCGTGCGGGTGCGCACGGAGGGGCCCGCGCGGTCGCAGAGCAGGGCGGCGGGGCGCAGCACCGGGCCCGCCCAGGTGGACTCGCGCTTGATCTCCGGGTCGAGGGCGAACATGGAGGCGGCGCCGCCCGGCCCCGCGCCGCTGGACGGGGGCATCCCGAAGTCGACCGCGTAGCCGAACTCGTCGCCCGCGAAGCCGAGCCGGAGGCCGACCGGTCCCGTGTCGCGCTCGCCCGCCCAGAGCACCGAGGGCAGGCCGCCCTCCTGGGCCAGCGCCCGGACGGCGCCGCCGCGCGCCGACGCGGCCAGCAGCCGCAGCGCCCGGTACAGGCTGGACTTGCCGGTGCCGTTCGCGCCGGTGATCACGTTCAGCCGGTCGAGCGGGACGACCAGGCGGCGCAGCGAGCGGTAGTTCTCGACGGCCAGCGTGGTGATCACCGGGTCACGCCTCCGCGGGTTCCGGCGGGGCCAGGAAGCGGCCCATCGGCAGCACCGGGCGGCCCCACGTCGACGCCATCACCTGCCCGGCGAGCAGATACAGCGCCCCGGCCGTGGCGGCCAGGCCGGACCAGCCCGCGACCCGGTTCCAGCCGACCAGGCCCGTGAAGCCGTTGCAGGTCATCGCGATGAAGACGACCAGGACGCAGCTGAAGGTGAGCAGCAGGACCAGATGGATGCGCCAGCTCGCCAGCCACAGGACGAAGACGACGAAGACCCAGGGAAGCGTGAACAGGCCCATCGCGTCGCCGCGCAGCGAGGGATCGAGGGACGGCAGCACCCACAGCAGCATCAGCGCCTTCGCCATCCAGAACAGGCCGAAGCCGCCGAAGACGGTGGCGTGCCAGGTGTCGCCGCGCTGCGCCTGGAACAGGCCGGCCAGGAGCTGGGCGAGGCCGCCGATGAAGAAGCCGACCACGGGGACGTCGGCCGCCGCCAGCCGCTCCGGGAAGATCCCCGCGTCGATGCCGGTGGCGATCATCGTGACGACGATGAAGCCCGTCAGGCCCAGCGGGCCGAGCTGGGCCTGAGCCGTCGGTTCCATGCGCTTGACCGAGCTGGCCTGGGCGGCCGGGCCCGAGCGGTGCGGAAGGTTCATGACGCCACCCCGACGTGCGAGGCCCCGCCCTCGCGCCTGCGGTGCGTGCCGCCGCCGCGCTTCTTCTCGCGCAGGGACGACACCAGCAGCGTCACCGCGACACCGGCCACCGCCCACGCCGACAGGACCAGCAGCGACTTCGTGACGTCGTTGCCGTCGAAGTACGCGATCGAACGCGCCGCCCAGGTGCCCGCGCCCGGCGGCAGCCAGGGCCCGATCGCCTGCCAGAACGGCGGCAGCATCGGCAACGGGAAGGCGCCGCCCGCGCTCGGGTTGCCCGCGACGACGATGAGGAGCACGGCCAGGCCGATGCCGACGACGCCGGTCAGCTCCTCCAGGGCCAGGGTGATCGCGCCGACCGCGAAGGTGACGAGCGCGCCCAGTCCGGTCAGGGCCCAGAAGGAGCCGGGAAGCGCGCCCAGGATCGAGTCGCCGATGATGAGCGAGCCGCCGAGGCCGCCCGCGATCGCGACCAGCGCCATCGCGCCGAGCCGGATCAGCGCGCGCTGCGGGCTCGCGGGCTTGGACCCGGCGCTGATCGACATGATCGAGGCACAGAGGTATCCACCCACGCACCAGCCGACGACCAGGTAGAACGCGGAGAGCCCGTCGAAGTCCTGGGGCGAGGCGGGGGCCACGTCGACCGTCTTCACCGTGCGCTGCTGCGCGCCGTCGACCTCGGTGGCGAGGGTCTCCAGGGCGGACGCGAGGACGGTGCCGCCGCCGGACGCGACGAGCAGGGTGTCCGTGGTGCCCTGGGGGTTCAGGACGAGGGCGCCGTCGATCTTCCGGTCCATGATCTGCTGCCGCGCCGTCCGCTCGTCGGCGACCACCCGCGGGTCCAGCGGGGACCCCGGCAGTTTCGACAGCTGCTGCTCGGCCTGGCGCGCGGCCGCGGGCGCCGGCGCGACCACGCCGAACGGCACGTCCTTCGGCTTCGGGTTGTGCAGCGCCCCCACGTACGAGGCGATGAACAGCAGCTGCAGGGCGAGCACGCCGATGACGAGCAGCGCGGCTCTGGGAGTGACGGCGTCCTTGAACTCACGGGCGAATCCATCGGCGAATTTCATGTCCCCACCGTCCGGCGGGCCCCGGGCCGATGCAGTCGGGGTGGGCCGAACGAGTGGCCCGAACGTCGACTCGTACGCACGTTCGAAATTGGTCTATGGTGGAGGTGGGGGAGGAGAGATCCGATTGGCTCGAGGTGTGCTGGAGGTGCGTGTGCCGGGCTTCACGCATCTGCACACCGTGTCCGGGTTCTCCGTGCGCTACGGCGCCACGCACCCGGAGCGGCTCGCCGAGCGCGCCGCCGAGCGGGGCATGGACGCCCTCGCCCTCACCGACCGGGACACGGTCGCGGGGGCGGTGCGGTTCGCGAAGGCGTGCGCCAAGCACGGGGTGCGGCCGCTGTTCGGGGCCGAGCTCGCGGTGGGCGTCCCGGAGCGGGGCGACCGGCGCCGGCCGCCCGTGCGCGGCGGCGCCTTCATCGACGAGTCGACACCCCGGGTCACCTTCCTCGCCCGGGACGGCGCGCACGGCTGGGCCGAGCTGTGCCGCATGATCACCGCCGCGCACGCCACGGGATCCGGCCCCGGCGACGTACGGCTGCCGTGGGAGGAGAACCACGGGGACGGGCTGACCGTGCTGCTCGGCCCCGGCTCGGACGTCGGCCGGGCGCTGGCCGCGGGCCGCCCCGACAAGGCCGCCAGACTGCTCACGCCGTGGCGCGAGATCTACGGAGACGCCCTGCGCCTCGAAGCCGTCCACCACGGGAAGAAGGGGACCGGGCCCGGCTCGCTGCGGCTCGCCGCCCGCACGGTCGGGTTCGCCGCCGAACAAGGGGTGCGGCCCGTCCTCACCAATGACGTCCGGTACGCCGATCAGGGCGCCGGCCCCGTCGCCGACGTGCTGGACGCCGCGCGCCGCCTCGTGCCCGTCGACCCGGCCAAGGAACTCGACGGCGGGGAGCGGTGGCTCAAGGGCGCCGACGCCATGCTGCACGAGGCCGAGCGGATCGTGGAGGCGGCGGGGTTCCGCCGCGACACCGCCCACCGGCTGCTCGAACAGACGCGGGCGACCGCCGCCGAGTGCCTCGTCGACCCCGAGGAGGACCTCGGTATCGGCTCCGTCCGCTTCCCCGAACCCCGGCTCGTCGGCGCCGACCGCCGCACCGCACAACGCGTCCTCGCCTCGCGCGCCACGGCGGGCATGGTCCGTCTCGGGCACGCGGGCGACCGGGCGTACTGGGAGCGGCTGCACCGCGAACTGGACATCGTCGCCCACTACGACTTCGCCTCCTACTTCCTGACGGTCGCCCGGGTCGTCGACGACGTGAAGGAGATGGGGATCCGGGTCGCGGCCCGCGGCTCCGGCGCGGGCTCACTGATCAACTACCTGATCGGGATCGCGAACGCCGACCCCGTCGAGCACGGTCTGCTCATGGAGCGCTTCCTCTCCAAGCGCCGCTCCGTGCTCCCCGACATCGACATCGACGTCGAGTCCGCGCGCCGCCTGGAGGTCTACCGGGCGATCCTCGACCGGTTCGGCACCGAGCGCGTCGCCACCGTCGCGATGCCGGAGACGTACCGGGTGCGCCACGCGATACGCGACGTCGGCGCGGCCCTGTCCATGGACCCCGCCGACATCGACCGGATCGCCAAGGCGTTCCCGCACATCCGCGCCCGTGACGCCCGCTCCGCGATGGAGGAACTTCCCGAACTCAAGGAGATCGCCGGGGAGTTCGGCGACCGCGCGCGGCTGTGGCAGCTGGTCGAGGCGCTCGACGCGCTGCCCCGCGGAGTCGCCATGCACCCGTGCGGCGTGCTGCTCTCGGACGCCTCGCTGCTCGCCCGCACCCCCGTCGTGCCGACCAGCGGCGAGGGCTTCCCGATGTCCCAGTTCGACAAGGAGGACGTGGAGGACCTCGGGCTGCTCAAGCTGGACGTGCTCGGCGTGCGGATGCAGTCGGCGATGGCGCACGCGGTGGGCGAGATCGAGCGGGCGACGGGGAACTCCGTCGACCTCGACGATCCCGCGCAGGTGCCGCCGGGCGACCCGAGGACGTACCAACTCATCAAGTCCGCCGAGACGCTCGGCTGCTTCCAGATCGAGTCGCCGGGCCAGCGCGACCTGGTCGGGCGGCTCCAGCCGGCCACCTTCCACGATCTGGTCGTGGACATCTCGCTGTTCCGGCCCGGGCCCGTCGCCGCCGACATGGTGCGGCCGTTCATCGAGGCGCGGCACGGACGCGCGCCGGTCCGCTACCCGCACCCGGACCTCGCGGAGGCGCTGGAGGAGACGTACGGCGTCGTCGTCTTCCACGAGCAGATCATCAAGATCGTCGACATCATGACGGGCTGCGGCCGCGACGAGGCCGACCGGGTGCGCCGGGGCCTGTCCGACCCCGCGTCGCAGGGGCGCATCCGGTTCTGGTTCGCGCAGGCCGCGGCGGCGCGCGGCTACGACGCCGACACCATCGGCCGGACCTGGGAGATCGTCGAGGCGTTCGGTTCGTACGGCTTCTGCAAGGCGCACGCCGTGGCCTTCGCGGTGCCCACGTACCAGTCGGCGTGGCTGAAGGCGCACCACCCGGCGGCGTTCTACGCGGGGCTGCTCACCCACGACCCCGGCATGTACCCGAAGCGGCTGCTGCTCGCGGACGCGCGGCGCCGGGGAGTGCCCGTGCTGCCGCTGGACGTGAACCGGTCCGCGGTCGCCCACCGGATCGAACTGGTGTCTGGTTTCAAGGGTGCGCCGGGGGACGTGTGGGGCGTACGGCTCGCGCTCTCCGACGTGTACGGGATCAGCGAGGCGGAGAGCGCGCGGATCCAGGACGGACAGCCGTACGCCTCCCTGCTCGACTTCTGGCAACGGGCCCGGCCGAGCCGGCCGCTCGCGGGACGGCTCGCGCAGGTCGGCGCGCTGGACGCGTTCGGCGCCAACCGCCGTGACCTGCAACTGCATCTGACGGAGCTTCAGCGGGCGGGGCGCGGTACGCGCGGCTCCGGCGGCCCGGGCGGGGAGCAACTGCCGCTGGCCGGCGGACGGCGCACCGCCTCGGCCGGGCTGCCCGACCTCGGCGACACGGAACGGCTCAGCGCCGAGCTCGGCGTCCTCGGGATGGACGCCTCCCGGCACCTCATGGACGACTACGCGGAATTCCTGCGGGAGTTGGGCGTGGTGTCGGCCCGGCGGCTGAGGGAGGCCGAGCACGGGCGGACCGTGCTCGTGGCCGGGGCGAAGGCGGCCACCCAGACGCCGCCGATCCGGTCCGGGAAACGGGTCGTGTTCACCACGCTCGACGACGGCACGGGCCTGGTCGACCTCGCCTTCTTCGACGAGGCGCACGCGGCGTGCGCGCACACCGTCTTCCACTCGTGGCTGCTGCTGGTACGGGGAGAGGTGCAGCGGCGCGGGCCGCGCAGCCTGAGCGTGGTGGGCCAAGCGGCCTGGAACATGGCCGAGTTGGTGGAGGTGTACCGGGAGAAGGGACTCGACGAGGTGGCCCGCAGGATGGCGGCTCCGCCCCCGTCCGACGACGCGGAGGAGGCAGGCGCGGAGGAGACCGGCGCGGAGGGGGCGGTGGCCGACAGCGGCCGCCGTATCCGCATGCCCACCGGTTACGAGATGCACCCGTGGGCGGATCTGCGCCCCGCGGGTCCCTCGGGTCCGCCGGGACCGCCCGGCGGACGCACGTTCTGGCACCGAAGTCCGGGAAGCGCGGGGTGAGTCCGATGAGTTCGATGAGTTCGACGAGTTCAGCGACCGATGTGCTCTGTGTGCGGTTCCTGCTGCCGCCGGAGCGGGAGGCCGAGCTGCCGCGGCTCCTGGAGCTGCTCGGCGAGTTCAGCCCCGTCGTCGAGGCGCTGCCGCCCGACTCCGCGCTGGTGGAACTGCGCGGCGCCGCACGGTACTTCGGCTGGGACACCCGGCAGATCGCCTCCGTCGTGCGGGTGCGGGCCGTCGCCCTGTACGGGGTGGAGTGCGTGATCGGCGCCGGACCCGGGCCGATGGCCGCGCGGATGGCGGTCCGGGAGGCCGAGGCCGGCACCACCCGGATCGTCACGGATGTCACCGCCTTCCTCGCCGGGCAGCCGGTCGCCGCGCTGCCCGGGGTCGGCGCGGCGACCGCCCGCACCCTGTGCGAGTACGGCCTGGACACGGTCGACCGGGTGGCCGCCGCCCCGCTGTCCACGCTCCAGCGCCTCACCACCGCCCGCACCGGCCGCGAACTCCACGAGAAGGCGCGCGGCCTCGACCGCACCCGGGTCGTCCCGAACGCCACCGCCCGCTCCCTCGCCGCCGAACGCGCCTTCGGGCGCGACGAGTTGGACCCCTACCGGCATCGCCGCGCCCTGCTCGCCGCCGCCGACGAACTGGGCGCCCGGATCCGGGACGAAGGCCAGGTGTGCCGCTCCCTGACCCTCACCGTCCGCTACGCCGACCGCTCCTCGACCGTCCGCACCCGCCGCCTGTCCGAGCCGACCGCGCACTCCGCGGCGCTCACCTCGGCCGCGTACCGGATGTACGAGGCGCTCGGGCTGCAGCGGGCCCGGGTGCGGGGCGTCTCCCTGCGCGCGGAGGGGCTCGGTCCCGCCGAGCACGCGTCGCGGCAGCTGACCTTCGACCCCGTCGACGAGCGGACCCGGGCCCTTGAGGCGGTGGCCGACCGGGCCCGTGCCCGGTTCGGCCCGGGGGCGCTCGTGCCGGCGACCCTCGCCGCGTAGGCGTCGGGGCGGGCCTCAAAACCCCGTTGACCTCGGATTACGGGCCCCCTAAGGTGCGCCGCATGTCAACCGCCCCGCGCCTGTGCGCCATCACCCCCGACAACCTCGACGCCGCCCTCGCGGTACGGGTCCGCCCGGACCAGGAGCATCTGGTGGCGCCGGTGGTGAAGTCGCTGGCCGAGGCGTACGTCCACGGCGACGTGGCCTGGCCCCGGCTCATCCTCGACGGGGACCGGCCCGTCGGCTTCCTGATGGCGTTCTTCGACATCGACTGGAAGGCCGACGGCTCCCGCAGCGACATCCGCTCCGGCCTGTGGCGCCTGAACATCGCGGACGGCGAACAGGGGCGTGGCTACGGCCGCTTCGCCGTCGAGGCCGTGGCCGCGGAGATCCGCCGCCGCGGCGGCGACCGCCTGTACGTCACCTGGGACGCGGACCCGAACGGCCCCGAGGGCTTCTACCTGGGCCTCGGCGTCCGGCGGACGGGGGAGACCAGCGGCGACCAGCTCGTGGGCGAACTGGACCTGCGACAGGCCTGAGCGCGCCGGGCGGACGAGAGTTTGCGGACGCGCCCCCAACCTCACAGGGCAATACACCTAGCTCGCCCACGGCGGAGTGATCCGCGTCCCGTCCGCCAGCTCGGCCTCCAGGCCCACCGACGTCGTCACCCACATCGTGGCCGTCTCCTCCGTCGGGTTCTCGACCGCGAGCGTCGTGCCCGCGTTCACGATCGCCGTGTCGCCGGGGGAGAGGGTGTGCGTCTCGCCGTCGAGGGTCAGCCGCAGCGTGCCCGTGAGCAGGTGCAGGATCTCCTCGTGGGTCACCGTGTGGGCCGGCGCCTTGGTGCCACCGGGGATCTCGCCCCGCCAGGCCGCCAACTGCTTGCTGCCGGTGCGGGGAGTGGCGTACGAGACGAAGCGGGCGCCGTGCATCTCGTGGACGACGGCCTCTGTCGAGCGGACTACGGGCATGACTTCTCCTGACGATGACGATGACGATGACGATGACGATGACGATGACGATGGCGGGTGAGCCCGACCAATTGGTCAAGCTCCTTGACCATATAGTCAGGCCGCTTGACCATCTCGTCAAGGGTGTTTCAATGTGCCCGTGCAGAAATCCGAAGCCCTCGCCCTGTCCTCCGCCCTGCTCGCCGCCGCGGGCGAGCTGACGCAACGCCTGCACGAAGGCGTCGTGGCCAGGGGATTCGAGGGGCTGCGCCCCGTGCACGGCTTCGCGTTCGCGCGGCTGTCCCACGGGGGCGCCACCGTCACCGAACTCGCCGGCCACCTCGGCGTGACCAAGCAGGCCGCCAGTCAGCTCGTCGACGAGATGGTCCGCAAGGGGTACGTGGAGCGGCAGCCGCATCCGCACGACGCGCGGGCCCGGCTGCTCGTGCTCACCGAGCGGGGGTGGGCGTGCACCCGGGCCGCCGAGGAGGCCGCGGGCGATGCTGTCGAGCCCTGGGTGGAGGAGTTCGGCGAGGCGGAAGTCCGGGCCCTGGCCGCCCGGTTGCTGGCCATCGCGCCCAACGGGCCCATCCGGCCCATCTGGTGACATGACGTCAGGGATTCCTGACGCAAGCGACTCCGGAAGTTTTTACCGACGCGTAACTTCACGTCTCTACTACTCGCGCGTAACTTGACGTGGGCACGGCAACCTCCCGTACCTCCTGCAACTCCCTTGAGCCGCAAGGAGTTTCACGATGCTGCCCAGAAACAGGCTGTCCAGAAACAGCCGGCGGCGGGCGCTGCGCGCCGCGACCGTCGCCGCGGCCCTCTTCGCCGCCGTCCTCGTCCCGTCCCAGGCCGCCTCCGCGTCGAGCTCCGGCTGGAACGACTACTCCTGCAAGCCGTCCGCCGCGCATCCGCGGCCCGTCGTCCTGGTGCACGGCACGTTCGGCAACTCCGTCGACAACTGGCTCGTCCTCGCGCCCTACCTGGTCAAGCGCGGCTACTGCGTCTTCTCGCTGGACTACGGGCAGCTGCCGGGCGTCCCGCTCTTCAACGGGCTCGGGCCCATCGAGAAGTCCGCCGGGCAGCTCGACGCCTTCGTGGACAAGGTGCGCGGGGCCACCGGTGCGGCGAAGGTCGACCTCGTCGGCCACTCGCAGGGCGGCATGATGCCGCGCTACTACCTCAAGTTTCTCGGCGGCGCCGCCGAGGTGAACGCGCTCGTCGGCATCGCGCCCGACAACCACGGCACCACGCTCTCGGGACTGACGAAGCTGCTGCCGTACTTCCCCGGCGTGAAGGACCTGCTGACGCTGGCCACGCCGTCCCTCGCCGACCAGATAGCCGGGTCCGCCTTCATCAGCAAGCTCAACGCGGGCGGCGACACCGTGCCCGGCGTCCACTACACCGTCATCGCCACGAAGTACGACGAGGTCGTCACCCCGTACCGGACCCAGTTCCTCGACGGGCCCGACGTGCGCAACGTGGTGGTGCAGGACCTGTGCCCGGCCGACCTGTCCGAGCACGTGACCATCGGCACCGTCGACCTGGTGGCGTACCACGAGGTCGCCAACGCCCTCGACCCGGCGCACGCCACCCGGACCGACTGCTTCAACTAGCCGTCGGTCCGGGGCGTGCACCGGGGCGTGCACCGGGGCGTGCACCGGGGCGTACTCCTGGGTGTACGAGGGCGGGTGAGGGTCAGCGGCTGTGCCGGCCGCCCGTCACCGCGCGGCGGCGCACCGAGGCGAACATGCCCGCCGCGCCGATCGCCAGAGCGGCGGCGCCGCCCATCGCGATGTACGGGGTGGTGGAGTCGCCGCCGGTCTCGGCGAGGTTCTCCGAACTGCCGTTGACGGAAGGAGTGTTGGCGTCGCCCGCGGCGGCCGGCGACGCGGACTCGCCCGCGGTGTCGTGGGCCTCGTGCGCGGCGGCGTCGTCACCGGAGTCACCGGCGTCGCCGCCCATGTCCATGCCGCTGTGGTCGACCGTCGTCTTGTCGGCGTCCTGCTCGATCTGCGCCTCGGACGGGGTGGACGCCTCCGGCGCAGCCGCGCTCGTGCCGGAGCTGCCGCCGTACGTCACGTCCGAGCAGGAGTAGAACGCCTCCGGGCTGTCCGAGCGCTGCCAGATGCCGTAGACCAGCTGGCGGCCCGTGCGCTCGGGCAGCGAGCCGGAGAACGTGTAGTAGCCGCCCTCCGCCACCGGGTCCGTCTTCGTCGCGACCGGGTTCTCCAGATCCAGGTCGGACCACTTCAGCGGCTTCGACGCGTCGTAGCCCTGCTTCGTCAGGTACAGCTTGAAGGTGCCCTTGTGCTGGGCGGTCACCTTGTACTTGAAGGTGTACGAGCCCGCCGAGACCTTCGTCGCGGGCCAGTCGTCGCGCGCCAGGTCCATGCCCTTGAACTCGTCGGAGTTCGCCGAGCACAGCTTGCCGTCCGGGATCCTCTCCTGGTGCCGGCCGCCGGCGTCGCCGATGCGGATGCCGTTCCAGTCGTACAGGGCCTGCGAGCCGCCGGCCGCGACGGCCGCCTTGCACGCCGCGGACGTGGGGTTCTCGGCGCCCTCCGCGTAACAGGCGGCGACGCGGCTGGCGGGGTCGCCGAGGGTGCCGTGCGCCGCCGCGGGGGTCGCGGAGAGCGCGGTGAGGCCTCCGGCGACGGCGAAGGCGGAGAGTACGGCGAGGCTGCGGCGTGCGGACATGGGGGCTCCTTGAACGTGTCGAACGTGGGGGTGTGCCAAGGAAGTTAGCCCGGGAAAACGCGCAGGTCGGCCCTTGCGGGCGCGCTGGGTCGATCTTTATGGCGCGCTTAAGGTGCGGCTCAGACGGAGATCAGAATGGCGGGCCGGGGCGCCTTCAGGACGTCCACCGGTACTGGCGTTCCGGGCGGCCCGTGCCCCCGTACCGCAGGGACACCCGCGCCCGGCCCGTCTCCGTGAAGAACTCCAGGTACCTGCGCGCGCTCACCCGCGACAAGGAGCCCGCCCGCTCGGCGCACTCCGCCGCCGACAGGCCCTCGGGATGGGCGCGCAGGGTGCGTTCCACCAGCTCCGCCGTGTGTGCCGCGAGACCCTTCGGGAGTTCCCTGGAGCCGGGCGGCCGGGCGCCGAAGATCTGGTCGACGTCCTCCTGGCGGGCCTCGCCGAGGTCGTCGAGGCGGGCCCGCAGCGCCGCCACATGCGTCAACTGCTCGGCCAGAGCGGCCCTGTTGAAGGGTTTGATGAGGTAGTGCAGGGCCCCGGCCCGCAGCGCGGCCCGCACGATCTCGGCGTCCCGCGCCGCCGTGATGAACAGCGCGTCCACCCGCGTACGGGACGGGTCGCGCTCCTCGGCCGCCCGCAGTTCGCGCAGCACGTCGATGCCGTCCATGTCCGGCAAGTACACATCGAGCAGCACCAGATCGGGACGTATCGCCTCCGCCGCGCGCAGCGCCTCGGCGCCGCTGTGCGCCACACCGGCCACCGTGAATCCGTCCATCGCGGACACATACCGGCTGTGCAGCTTCGCGACCATGAAGTCGTCGTCCACGACCAGCACCTTCGTCACGGGCGCAGGGTAGGCGCGCGACCGCAACGACCACAACGTTCCTTAGGTGCCAAAGAGAGACAGGCCGTTAACGCGTGGGCAACATGTGGGCCACTTCACAGAATCCGAGAACTGAATCCGAGAACTGAATCCGAGAACTAGGTGGTGGCACCCGTGCGCCTGCGCACACCCCTCGCCCTGCTCGGGGCCGCGGCTCTCGTCCTGGTGGGGCCGCCGCTGCTCACCACGGGCAGCGGCGCCGACACCGGCACCCAGATCCCCGGCCTGCGCCTCATGGTCCCCAACACCCCGGGCGGCGGCTACGACATCACGGCCCGCACCGCCGCCAAGAACGCCGAGGACGCCGGACTCACGCACAACATCGAGGTGTTCAACCTGCCCGGCGCCGGCGGCACCGTCGGCCTGACCCGGCTCGTCGGCGAGCACGGCAACGGCAAGCTCGCCATGTCCATGGGCCTCGGCGTCGTCGGCGCCGCCCGCTCCAACCACGCGCCGAAGACCCTCGCCGACACGACCCCCATCGCCCGGCTCACCGAGGAGCCGGACGTCGTCGTGGTCGCGAAGGACTCCCCGTACAAGGACATCGGGCAGCTCGTCGACGCCTGGAAGAAGAACCCGGGCAAGCTGCCGGTCGGCGGCGGCTCCTCACCGGGCGGCCCCGACCACCTCGCGCCCATGCTCATGGCGCGCGCCGCCGGGATCGCCCCGAAGAAGGTCAACTACGTGCCCTTCGACGGCGGCGGCGAACTCCTCGCCTCCATCCTCGGCGACAAAGTGGCCTTCGGCGTCTCCGGCGTCGGCGAGTACCTCGACCAGATCAAGTCCGGCGAGCTGCGCCTGCTCGCCGTCACCGGACCCGCGCGCGTCCCCGGCCTCGACGGCCCCACGCTCAAGGAGTCCGGCTACGACGTGAACTTCACCAACTGGCGCGGCATCGTCGCCCCACCCGGCCTGACCGACACCCAGCGCGACAAACTCACCACGCTCGTAAGGAAGTTGCACGCGTCCGAGGAATGGAAGCAGTCGCTGAAGAAGAACGGCTGGGACGACGCGTTCCTCGTCGGCGACAAGTTCGGCGACTTCCTCGACGCGCAGGACAAGAACGTCGTGTCCGTACTGAAGGAGCTGGGCCTGTGACCCTCACCGAGAACCGGGAAGCCGCCACCGACCGGCGCTCCTGGCTGCGCGACCACTCCGAACTCGGCGTGTGTGTCCTGCTGTTGGCGCTCGGCGTGCTCGTCCTCACCGACGCGCTCACCATGGACGTCGACATCGCACAGCGCGGCCCCGTCGGGCCGAGGACCGTCCCCGTCGTCGTCGGCGTCGGACTGCTCGTCGTCTCCGCGCTGCTCGCCGTCGACGTGCTGCGCGGCGGCAGGGGAGAGGCCGAGAGCGGCGAGGACGTCGACCTGTCCGAACCCGCCGACTGGCGCACGGTGCTGCTCCTCGCCGGTGTCTTTCTCGCCACCGCCGTCCTCATCGAACCGCTCGGCTTCCCGGTCGCGGGCGCGCTGCTGTTCTGGGGCGCCGCCTACGCGCTCGGCAGCAGGCACCTCCAACGCGACCCGCTGATCGCCGCCGGACTCTCCCTGCTCACCTACGTCGTCTTCGACAACCTGCTCGGCGTGCCCCTGCCGGGCGGGCCCCTGATGGGAGTGCTGTGACGCCATGAATGCCCTCAACTCCCTCATGGACGGCTTCAGTACCGCCCTCACCCCGATCAACCTGTTGTGGGCGGCGGTGGGCGTCCTCCTCGGCACGGCCATCGGCGTCCTGCCCGGCATCGGCCCCGCCATGGCCGTCGCCCTGCTCCTCCCGGTGACGTACGGACTCGAACCCACCGGCGCGTTCATCATGTTCGCGGGCATCTACTACGGCGCCATGTTCGGCGGCTCGACGACCTCGATCCTGCTGAACACCCCGGGGGAGAGCGCCGCCGTGGTCGCCGCCATGGAGGGCAACCCCATGGCCAAGTCCGGGCGCGGCGCCCAGGCCCTCGCGGCCGCCGCCATCGGGCACTTCGCCGGCGGCATGATCGGCACGATCCTGCTGGTCGCCCTCGCGCCCAAGGTCGCCTCGCTCGCCGTCGACATCGGCGCGCCCGACTACTTCGCCATCATGGTGCTCGCGTTCATCGCGGTGACGTCGGTCCTCGGCGCGTCCCGCGTCCGCGGCCTCGCCTCCCTGCTCATCGGCCTCACCATCGGGCTGGTCGGCCTGGACCAGATGACCGGCCAACAGAGGCTCACCTTCGGCTCGTTGCAGCTCGCCGACGGCGTCGACGTCGTCATCGTCGCCGTCGGTCTCTTCGCCATCGGCGAGGCACTGTGGGTGGCCGCGCACCTGCGCCGCACCAGCGGGGAGGCCATCCCGGTCGGCCGCCCCTGGCTCGGCAGGTCGGACGTGAAGCGCACCTGGAAGTCCTGGCTGCGCGGCCCGCTCATCGGCTTCCCGTTCGGCGCGATCCCCGCGGGCGGCGCCGAGATCCCCACGTTCCTCTCGTACGTCACCGAGAAGCGTCTGTCGAAGCACAAGGACGAGTGGGGCAAGGGCGCCATCGAGGGCGTCGCCGGACCCGAGTCGGCGTCCTCCGCCTCGGCGGCGGGCACCCTCGTCTCCATGCTCACGCTCGGCCTGCCCACGACGGCGGTGGCGGCCGTGATGCTGGCCGCCTTCCAGCAGTACGGGATCCAGCCGGGCCCGCTCCTCTTCGAACGCGAACCGGAGCTTGTCTGGGGCCTGATCGCGTCGCTGTTCGTCGGCATGGTCCTGCTGCTCGCCCTGAACCTGCCGCTCGCCCCGGTCTGGGCGAAGCTCCTGCGGATCCCGCGCCCCTACCTCTACGCGGGCATCCTCTTCTTCGCGGCGGTCGGCGCGTACGCGGTCGGCGGCGAGGCCCTCGACCTCGTGATCCTGCTGATCATCGGCCTCATCGGCTTCGGCATGCGCCGCTACGGCCTGCCGGTCCTGCCCGCCGTCGTCGGCGTCATCCTCGGCCCGAACGCCGAGCAGCAACTGCGCCGCGCCCTGCAGATCAGCGACGGCAGCGTCGGCGGCCTGATCGACACACCGTTCTCCGTGACGGTCTACGCGATCGTCCTCGTCGTCGTGGCGTGGCCGCTGGTCAGGAAGCTGGTGGTGCGCGGGCGGGGCGGTGCCGTAGACAAGGAGGCATGAACAGCGAAGAACCCGAGGTGCTCGCGGTACGCCCGGCCGTCGCCGCCGACGTCCCCGCGATCAGGGCCGTCACCGACGCCGCGTACCGGCACTACATCGCCCGCATCGGCGTCGTCCCCCAGCCCATGGAGGCCGACCACGCCGCGAACGTGGCCGCGGGCCTGGTGCACGTCACCGGGGACCCGGACATCGTCGGACTCGTGGTGGTCGAGGCCCGTCCCGACCACCTCTTCCTGGACAGCATCGCGGTCCACCCCGACGCCCACGGGCGAGGGGTGGGCCGCCGCCTGCTCGGCTTCGTCGACGAGCACGCGCGCGCCCTGGGCCTGCCCGAAGTCAGGCTCTACACCAACGCGTTGATGTGGGAGAACCAGGAGATCTACCCGCGGTTCGGATACGAGATCGTGGAGCGCCGCACCGACGGCCCCTACGACCGCATCCACTACCGCAAGAGGCTGCGCCCGGACCCGGTCTGATCCCGGCTGGTCCCGTCACGTCTCATCGGGCCGGCGCCCCTTCCCGCCCTACTCGTCCGGCCACCACGTCTTGCGGACGTCCTTGCGCACTTCCGGGCGCTCGCGCACCCGCTCCGCCGCTTCCTCCTGAAGCCGACGCGAGACGGTGCTGCGCGCGGTCGGCTTGTGCATGGTCACTCGGCGCATGATGCCTCCTGTACCTACACGGGTCCCAACGTGTCGCCGTTGTAGACCTGTTCCCGGAGCGTGGCTCATCGAAGCGCAATTGTCAGTGGCGGTTGTCACGTCCTTCAACCGCTGTGCCCGCGGGAGACAGGTCGCGTTGTCAGTGCCGCGTGATCTGATCCGGCCCATGACCGAGACAGTCGAGAGTTCCGAGAGAACCGCGCACGCGTCGTGGGACCGCATCGAGGCGTGGCTGCGCGAGCACGCTCCGTCGACGTACGCGACGCTGCGCCCGCCCGTCGAGGCGGACCGGGTCGCCGCGGTCGAGCGGGACCTGGAACTGCGGCTGCCCGCGGACTTCACGGCGGTCCTCGCCCGCCACGACGGGGTCACCCCGGGCCCGGCCGCCTTCACGTTCCCCGGCAACGACCGGCCGCATTCGCTGGCGGAACTCCTCGACCACGCCCGGATGTGCCTCGATCTGTGGGAGGACGACGAGGACGCGGACTTCTTCCTCGGCGGCGACTACTGGCACCGGCAGTTCGTCCAGTTCACCCGCTCCAACACCGCGGACGGCCTGGTCCTCGACTGCCGCCCCGGAGACACGTACGGGGCGGTGGGGGACTTCTTCAACGGCGACGGCGCGCGCTTCGACCGGTGGCCCTCGTACGCCCGGTTCCTCGCCGACGTCGCCGACGCACTGGAGAACGGGACGCCCGTGGGGGAGCCGCTGCCGTACGTGGGCGTCCCGTTCGACGGCGAACTGCTGTGGGAACCGGCACCTCCGACCACGGCCCCGGCCGAACCGGTCTCGCTGTTCGAGCGCGCCGCCCGGGAGCCCGCCCCGGCTCCGGCCGAGCCTCTGGAGGCACGGTTCCGGCCGCGCGCCGAGGACGGCCCGGCCGGGGAGTACGGCGACTTCTGCCTCACCTTCGCCGAAGGGCTCGACCCCGCCGAGCTGCTCGACCGGTACGGGGCGCTGCCCGGGACCACCGCCGCGCGCACCCGCGTCGAGGCCGTCGAGGACAGCACCCGCTGGACGAGCTGCTACCTGCCGACCGTGCGCGCCGGGAGCGCGGGCACCTGGGGCTTCGGGATCGAGCAGGGGCACGCCCTGGGCGCCCGCGAGGCGGTACTGCGCCGCCTGTCGCGGGGCACGCGCGCGGTGTCCCTGCACTTCTCCGGCTTCACCGCGCTGTCCCTCTACGAGGACGGCCGCCTCGTCACCCGCTACGACACCCGGCGCATCGGCCGCCCCGACGGCGAGCGCGCTCCCCACGACGTGTTCCCCGGGCTGCCCGGGGAGGCGGAGCGGCCGGGCCCCGAGGGCCCCGGCCACCGCGACGTCCTGCGCCGGGTGTACGCCGCCCTGACCGCGACGCTCGGTATACGACTGCCGCCCGACGCGCTGAGCGGCGCACTGCCCAGCGCCCGCGTGCTGCCCCTCCTCGAACCGCTGCCCGTGAACAGCGGCGGCGTGCCGCACCTGGACGAGCGCCTCGACCGGGCCGACCGGGAAGCCCCCGAGCGGCTGCGCCGGGCACTCACCGCCCAGGCTGCCCAGCTCGCGGAGGAGACCGGCCTCGCCCGGTACCCGGAAGTGGTCGCCGCCCTCACCGAGGGCGGCGACACGGGGCCCGTCGACGACGACTCCCCGCTCGGGGCGCGACTGCGCACCGTGACGGCCGAGTTCCGGGCCACGCTCGCGGCGAGCACCGCGCAGGAGGGCCGACACCTGGTCACCTGGGACGACCGAGAGGTGTGGCAGCGCCGTGACAGCGCGGTCCGGGCCTTGCGCGCACTGCGCGAGCTGCCCGCCCGCCGGGCGGCGACCTGGATCCTGCCGGCCCGCGAGGACCCGCACTGGCGCACCGGCTTCGTCGCCGACCTGGACATCGACACCGCACGTACCGACACCGCACGTACCGACACCGCTGACATCGAAGGGCAGGAGCAGGCATGAGCACGAGTCCGAGCAGGAGCACGACCTGGGACGCGGCGGCAGCGGACTTCGACGACGAACCGGACCACGGCCTGCGTGACCCCGCGGTCCGGGCCGCATGGGGGCGGCGGCTCGACGGCTGGCTGCCGGAGCGCCCCGGAGACCTGCTCGACCTGGGCTGCGGCACCGGCAGCCTCTCGCTGCTCGCCGCCGAGCGCGGACACCGGGTGACCGGCGTGGACTTCGCCCCGGCCATGCTGGAGCGGGCCCGCCGCAAACTCGCCGGGCACGACGCCGACTTCCTGCTCGGGGACGCCGCGGCACCACCGGTCGAGCAGGGCGCGTACGACGTGGTGCTCGCCCGGCACGTGCTGTGGGCGCTGCCGGACACCGAGGCGGCGCTGCGCCGGTGGGTGTCGCTGCTGCGGCCCGGAGGCAGGCTCGTGCTGATCGAGGGCGTGTGGGGTGAGCTGAGCCCCACGGGGGTGCCGGGGGAGCGGCTGGTCGCGCTGGCCCGGGACGTCCTCGACGACGTACGGCACGAGCCCCTGTCGCAGGACGCCCTGCTGTGGGGGAAGCAGGTGTCCGACGAGCGCTACGCGGTCATCGCAGCAGCGCGGTGAACTCGCCCTGACGCGCGAGGAGTTCGAGCTCGTCGAGGGCCCGCTCCGCGGCCTGTGCCGCGGCCGGGTCCCGCTCGGCGAGGCCGCTCTCGGCGAACTCGTCCTCGTCCAGGCGGATCACCCGCGCGCCGTCCGCCGACACCCACAGGTCGAGGTCCAGGTCCTCGGAGAGGATGTCGCCCGCGGTGTCGCGGACGGCGGGCCGGGTGATGTCGCAGTACCAGCCCTTCAGGGTGCCGTCGCCCGCGCGGACCTCCTTGATCGCGTACCAGCGGTCGCGCCAGTAGTGCTCGGTGAAGACGTCGCCGGGCGCGAACCGCACGAAGCCGAAGTCGCGGACGCCCTCGCCCGCCCAGTCGGCGCGGACCGTGACGCGCGTGCCGTCGTCGGCGAGCAGCACGGCCGGGTAACCGATCTTGGTGCGGCCGGCCTTGACCAGGCGGACGCGCAGGGTCGTGGTGTCAGGTGCCGAGGGTGCCGAGGGTGCCGAGGGTGCGGACATGGCGGATCTCCGTCGCGTCGAGTACGTAGCCGAACCACTTGTTGATCGCGAGCATCGGCCCGTTGTCCGCGTCGTTGCCCGTGTACGCCACCGTGATCCCGGCCTCCCGGGCGCGGTGCAGCGAGTCGTTCTTGGCGAGCTTGGCCAGGCCCCGGCCCCGGAAGGCGCGGGCCGTGCCGGTCATCCCCGACCAGTAGCGGCACTCACCGTCGGTCTGGGCGAGGGAGAACGCGGCGGGGCGGCCGTCCACCGTCGCCACCGTCGTCAGCTCGTGGGAGAGCAGCGGATCGCGCCAGGTGTCCGCCAACCACTGCTCGTGGTCGGTGAGTTCGGACGCGATGTCGCCCGGCTCGTCCGCCACCGTCGCCGCGAACAGGTCGAACAGGGGGCGCGGATCGTCCGCGTAGTCGGCCGCCGTGCGCAACTCGGCCCCGGGGGAGAGGAGTTCGCGGGGCGGGAGTGCGTCCGGCGTCAGGTCGAGACGGAGGAAGCGGGCGCTTCGGCTGCCTCGGTAGCCACGGTCCGCGGCCCACGCCAGGTTCCGCGGGCCGTCGAGCACCCAGCTGTACACCTCGCGCGCACCGTGCTGGGCGAGATGCTCCTCCGCGGTGCGCAGCAGCTGGGTGCCGGCGCCCCGGCCCTCGTGGTCCGGATGCACATAGACGTTCGCGTAGCCCTGGCCCGGCTCCGGACTGTCGTACGCGAGGCCGACCTGCGCGGTGCCGATCAGCGTGCCGTCGCCGGTCAGCGCGATCAACTGGCGGTAGTGCGCGTCGGGGTGGGCGTGCGCCGCGTCGTGCGCGACCGAGGCGGGGGTCGCGAGCATCGCGGGCAGACAGGCGCGGCGGACCCGCGCGAAGCCCTCGGTCTCGGCCGGGGAGTCAGGGAGCAGCGGGCGGACGATCACGGTCATGTGGCCGCACGCTACGCGCCGACCTCGCCCGGGTGCCTCTCATTTTCCGGGCCTGCGGGAGAATCGCCCCGTGACCTTGAAGATCCGCATTGACGACAGCGCGGCCCCCTACGAGCAGGTGCGGGCGCAGATCTCCGAGCAGGCGCGGGGCGGGGTGCTGCCCGTCGGGTACAAGCTGCCCACGGTGCGCGGACTCGCGGAGGAGTTGGGGCTCGCGGCGAACACCGTGGCCAAGGCGTACCGGGCGCTCGAGTCGGACGGGGTGATCGAGACGCGGGGGCGGAACGGGACGTTCATCGCGTCCGCTCGGGACGCGGCTTCTCGGGAGGCCTCCACCGCGGCGCAGGTCTTCGCCGAGCGCGTTCGGCGCCTCGGTCTCTCCGAGGAGGCGGCGCTGGAGGCGGCCCGGGACGCGGTGCGGGCCGCTTATTCGTAGTTCGTCGGGTGCGGCTCCGGTGGGGGCTGGCCGCGCAGTTCCCCGCGCCCCTGAAAGGCCTGCGGCCTTCAGGGGCGCGGGGAACTGCGCGAGCAACCCACCACCACCCGCACCCGCGAGACGAACAGCGACCCGGCAGACGCGAAGGCGAAAGGGGCGCGGGGAACTGCGCGACCAGCCCCCACCGACCCGCACCCGGCGACGAACCCCCGGCTACAGATACAACCCCGCGTCGCCCCCGCCCCGCTGATCCGGTACCGCCGTCGGAGACACCCCGCGGCGCAGGGCGTACAGCTCCGCCAGCGTCGCGCCCTCCCGGTTCAGGCCCTCCTCCGTGCCGAGCCACGTCACCGCCTCGCGCCGGGTCAGCGGCCCCACCTCGATGCGGGCGAGACAGCGGCCGGGCCGGACCACCGCGGGGTGCAGGCGCTCCAGGTCCTCGTTCGTGGTGACGCCCACCAGAACGTTCCTGCCCTGGCCCAGCAGGCCGTCCGTCAGGTTCAGCAGCCGCGACAGCGCCTGGCCCGCCGTGTGCTTGGCCTCGCCGCGGATCAGCTCGTCGCAGTCCTCCAGGAGGAGCAGCCGCCAGCGGCCCTTCGCCGTGCCGTCGTCCTCGCCGATCGCGATGTCCATCAGATAGCCGACGTCGGAGAAGAGACGCTCCGGGTCGAGGACGCAGTCGACCTGGCACCAGTCGCGCCACGAGCGGGCCAGCGTGCGCAGCGCCGACGTCTTGCCGGTGCCGGGCGGACCGTGGAGCAGGAGCAGGCGGCCCGCGATGTCGTCGGGCCGCGTCTTCATGAGGCTGTCCATCGCCTCGGCGACCGGTGCCGTGTAGTTGGTGCGGACCTCGTCCCACGTACCCGCCGAGATCTGCCGGGTCGTACGGTGCGGGCCGCGCCGCGGCGACACGTACCAGAACCCCATCGTCACGTTCTCCGGTTGCGGCTCCGGCTCGTCGGCGGCGCCGTCCGTGGCCAGCTTGAGGACCTTCTCGGCCAGCTCGGTGGTGGTCGCCGTGACCGTGACGTCCGCGCCCCTGTTCCAGCGGGAGATCAGCAGCGTCCACCCGTCGCCCTCGGCGAGTGTCGCGCTGCGGTCGTCGTCGCGGGCGGAGCGCAGGATGCGGGCGTCAGGCGGCAGCAGCGTGGCGCCGGACCGGACCCGGTCGATGTTCACGGCGTGCGAGTGCGGCTGCTCGCCCGTGGCGAAGCGGCCGAGGAACAGCGCGTCGACGACATCGGAGGGCGAGTCGCTGTCGTCGACGCCCAGCCGTACCGGCAGCGCGTCGAATGGGTTCGCAGACATGCCGCCATGATCCGGCACACAGGGGCCGCCCGCACGGGATTTCCGCAGCGCGTCACCCGGGCGGCACGACGTTCCTCCCGCCCCGGGGCTCGTTACGAGGCTGTGGCAACGGAGCCTGTCGCTCCGCCAACTGCCCTGGTTACTCTTGACCTTGATGGGACGTCATGGGTGGAAATCGGGGGCTCGGCGATGGCGGCTCATCGCCCTGCTCGGCGTGGGGATGGCCGCTCTGGCCCTGGTGCTGACCGTGATCGGCACGCTTCCTGACAACAAGGACCTCAGCTCGGGCACCACGCCGGACGGCGACAAGGTCCACGGCACCCCGGCCGACCCTCCCGAGCAGCAAGGACCCGCCGTGGGCTGGGGCTTCACCCACAACCAGCACTCCGCGGACGAGGGGTCGAAGGCCGCCGTCGAGCGCGCGAAGAAGCTGCTCGGCGAGACGCCGATGCCACAGAACCAGGCGATCATGGGCTGGGGCGCGGACAACCCCGAGCCGGTGAAGGGCGGTTACGACTTCGAGGCGATGGACCGCCGCATCGACTTCATCCGTGCGTCCGGCGGCACACCGGTGGTCACGCTGTGCTGCGCGCCCGACTGGATGAAGGGCGGCAAGCCCGGCGTCGACAACACGGACTGGAGCCAGTCGAACCTGGAGAAGGCCCCGGACCCCGACCACTACCAGGACTTCGCGAACCTCGCCGCCACGGTCGCCAAGCGGTACCCGTACGTACGGCACTTCATCGTCTGGAACGAGTTCAAGGGCTTCTGGAACGACAGCGAGTCCCGCTGGGACTACGAGGGCTACACGAAGCTCTACAACCTCGTCTACAAGGCGCTGAAGAAGATCGACAAGGACATCGACGTCGGCGGCCCGTACCTGGTCATGGACAGCCTCGACCCGAAGCGGACCGAGGGCACGTCGGACGCCGTCACGGGACCGTGGGGGCGCATGGACCAGAGGATCGTCGACGCCTTCGAGTACTGGAACGAGCACAAGACCGGCGCGGACTTCGTCGTCGTCGACGGGTCGAGCTACACGAACGACGACGAGATGCTGCCGGACGAGTTCGCCGCGACCGACAAGTTCACCGCGGTGAGCAGGTGGATCGAGGAGCGGACCGGCGATCTGCCGCTGTGGTGGGCCGAGTACTACGTGGAGCCGGCCGACAGCAAGGACGAGCGCGACGACTGGAGCGAGCCGCACCGGGTCGCCGTGCAGGCGGCCGGGATGATGGCCCTCGCCAGGGGCGGGACGACGTCCGCGTTCTACTGGAACCCGGAGGACGAGAAGGGCACCTCGTGCCCCGGCTGCCTGTGGCGGCCGACGGACCGGTCCTCGGGCGGCGGCCCGCTGCCGATGTACGACCTGGTGTCGCGGTTCAACGAGGAGTTCGGGCCC
This sequence comes from Streptomyces sp. HmicA12, assembly GCF_000373565.1. Lineage (GTDB taxonomy): Bacteria > Actinomycetota > Actinomycetes > Streptomycetales > Streptomycetaceae > Streptomyces. The sequence goes on from NZ_KB891813.1 coordinate 111,580, forward strand.
GGGACGACGTTCAGGAAGGTGTCGGTCGCCGCCGACGACAGGCCGAACGTGCGGGTGCTCGGCGACGACAAGGCCGTGCTCGTGGTCAACACGCTGAACCGGTCGATCAGCGCGAAGGTCGACGGCAAGCGGTTCGAGATGCAGGGGTACGAGGTGAAGTGGCTGAAGCGGTAGCGCCCCCGCAACCCCGGAGCACTGCCGCCCACGCCTCAGTTCAGGCCCATCAGTTCAGGCCCATCGTGATGAACCGCTGGATCAGCGACGCCACCACCACCGCGAGCAGCGGCAGCGAGAACCAGAACGTGCTCTGCAGCCACCGCAGCCGACGCACACTCGGACGGGTCGCCACCCGGACCACCTCGCGCGTCGTCAGCAGCACGAGCAGCGCCAGGGCCGCCAGCGCGCCGACCACCGACCACGGTGTCCAGGTGATCTGCGGACCGATCGGCCCCGGGTCCGCCTTCGCGACGGCGCCCGATGGCTCCTTGCGCAGCTGGTACATGGTCACGTCCTCATTGACGTAGACCTTCTTCAGCTCCGTACGGCGGTCGAGGTTGTCGACGAGACGCGTGGACCACGTCTTCGAGTAGCCGACGTCGAGCTGCAGATACACCACCTGACTCTTGTTGATCATCAGGTACGAGCGCGGGCCCGCGTCCTTGAGCGCCTTGACGAGGCCGCCGACGAGGACCGGGTCGACGGGGGCGAGCGTCGGGACGTAGGTGACCTTCTCCATGTCCCGGGTGCCCCACGGCAGCGCGGGCGTGACGTTGTCGACCGGGTCGTCGCTCATCCACAGCAGGCGCACGGTCGGCTTGTCGTGGGCGTAGACGTAGTCCATCGCCGCGACCTCGCCGGGCCGGATCCGCTCGAACGGCTCGTTGCCCCACCGCGCCACCAGGAAGCCGCCCACGAGCAGCAGGCCCGCCATGAGCGCGGCGAGCGGGGCGAGGCTGATGCGGTCCTTGTCGCGTTCCTTCGCGGTGACGCCGGTGCGCGGGAAGAGCGCGAGGCCCGCGAGGAGCGCGGCGCCGGGCAGCGCGAACATGAAGACCCGCAGCGCCATCTCACCGCCGTACGACTGCATGCCGAAGCCGAGGAACGGCACGAAGGTCAGCACGACGAGCGAGCGCTCGCGGTACTTCCAGTCGCGGCGGCGCCACCAGCCGTAGCAGGCGAACGCCAGCACACCGCCGGCCAGCAGCACGCGCGTGTACAGGACGAGCTTGTGGGTCGAACTGCCGTCCTGGATACGGCCGGAGACGGAGGACGAGACATTGCCGCCGACGCCGCCGACACCGCCGAACAGGTCGTTGAAGTGCCCCGACCAGTACGGCTCGGCGAGGAACCCCAGCCAGACGGCGACCATCACGCCGAGCAGGAGCGGCAGCCCCCGCAACTCGCTGCGGCCGACGAGGACCAGGACCGTGAGCACGCCCAGCATCACGAAGGGGGTCAGCTGGTGGGCCGGGACCGTCGCCGCGTACAGCGCGATCAGGACGACGAGCAGCACCGCGCGCTGACGGCGGTCCGTCGGCTCGACCTCCGTCTCGCCCGGACGGCGCTTGGTCCACAGCACGCGCGGCGCCCTGAACCAGACCAGCAGGATCGCCACGAACATCAGATACAGCAGGTACGTGAAGCCCTGCGGCGAGAAGTAGTCCTGGCCCACCCAGCCGCTCAGCACGAAGATCCACAGCCCGCTCCACTTGGCCTTCCAGCTCGCCCGCACCGAGCGCAGGAGCAGGAACATCGGTGCCAGGTAGAGGAGTTGGATCGCCGTCGGCCACCAGCGGATGACCTCGCCGAGGTCGCTGACACCGCACGCCTCGGCGACGAAGGCGGCCGCGGCGAAGAAGCCCGGCCAGCTCCAGCGGGCGTCCAGGTCCGGCACCGCCGAACCGGTCCGGTCGATGTAGTCCATGAAGCCCAGGTGCTGCCAGGCCGTCGCGAACCGCGGTTCCGCCTCGATGACGGCCGGCAGCGCGTGCAGCGACACGACGGTGGCGAGCAGCGTGGCCAACAGCAGCCATTTGTGCGGGCGTTCGAGCCACAGCAGCGACGCGAAGACGCCGATGAGCAGGGCGGCGCCGAGCAGCGTCACGGGGGACAGGACCGCAATCAGGCCGAGCCCGCCCATGTCGTCCAGGTCGGCGTCGCTCATCCCGAGGACCGGGCCCCAGTACAGGCCGAGGCCCGCGACCAGCAGCAGCGCGAGCACGGCCACGGCCGGGGTGAGGCGGGCCCGCGGCGGCCGGGTGGCCGGGGTGCCGGGCGGCGAGGCCGAGGGCCGCCGGGCATCGGGGTCGAGGTCGGCGTCCTCGTCGGGCTCGGGCTCGGCCCCGGACTCGGGCTGCCCCTCGTCGATGCCCGAGTCGGTGCCTGAACCGGGGTTGATCCCGAAGTCGATCCCGCCGCCCTGCGCGGCCGCGGGCCAGGCGATGCCGGTGACGGCACCCGCGCCCGCACCCGGGATCCGGCCGTCGGAGTCGCCGCCGGGCTTCTTCCCCTGATCCTGCTCCGGCTTCAGCTCCTGCTCCGGCTCCTGCTCCGCGACCTTCCCGCCATTGTTCGCAGGGGTCACCGGTTTCACAGGGTTCACCGGTTTCACCGAGGACACGGACACCCCCGAGCCGCCCTCGCTGTTCCCCTCGCTCGACGCCTGCGAGGCCGACGCCCCGGAGTCCGGTTCGGCGGCCGGGGCCGAACGCTGCCCGACCGGCGATTTGAGCGCCCACGTCGGCCGGTGCGCCGAGGGTGTGCCGCGCGGCGGGGTCACCGGGCCCGGCCGCATGTCGGGCCGCCGCTCCTGGTGGTCCAGGTTGAGCTGCACCGCGAGTTGCAGCGTGTCCGAGTCCATCGCGTCGCGCAGCGCCCACTTGGGCCCCTGCTTGTCCGCCGCGCCCACGGTCACCTTCGGCGTCCCGAGGTCGGCGAGGTCGCCGTCGGGGGCCGCGTCCTCGACGGGGCGCGCGGGAGGTGCGGCGCGCACGACGCGCCACAGCTTCGGCGCGGCGATCGCCACGATCACGGCCAGCGAGGAGATCTCCGCGACCCCCGCGCCCGTCAGTCCCATCCGCGGCAGCAGAAGCAGCGTCAGACCGAGCACGAGGACGCACAACAGGCCCTGCAGCCAAGCGAGTCCGGAGGTGCGGCTCTGCGCGCGCAGCACCGCGAAGTACGTCTCCATGACCACGCGCAGTGCCGCGCCGACGGCGAACCAGCGCAGCAGCGGCGTCGCCGCGTGCGCGTAGTCGTCGCCGAAGACGTGCAGCACGACCGGCGCGAGGAGGAACAGGAGCCCGCAGATCGGGATCATGATGCGGGCCATCCGGCGCAGCGCCGCCCGCGTGTTGGCGGCCAGCTGCGCCGGGTCGTGCGAGCCCTCCACGGTCAGCGAGGCGCCCATGTTGATGGCCAGCAGGTTGACGGTGCCGCCGATGGTGGTGGCGATGTAGAAGTACGCGTTGTCGGCGGAGCTGACCTGCGAGGCGATGATGACGGGCACGAGGTACACGACCACGAGCGAGAACAGCGAGCCCGTGTAGTCGCCCGCGAGGAACCGGCCCATCTCGCGCAGCGACGGCGGATCCGCCTTGCCGTCGGTGGCCTCGATGTGCCGCGGCACCAGACGGCGGAAGACCAGCCAGCCCAGCGGGATCACCGAGAACGAGATCGCGACGACCCACGACACGAAGACACCGGTCGTCGCGAGCGCCGTCGCGAACGCCACCAGCAGCGCCAGCTTCACCAGCGAGAACACCGTGTTGCCCACCGGCACCCACAGCGCGTTGCGCAGCCCGGTCAGCACCCCGTCCTGGAGCGTGAGCAGGGACCAGGCGACGACGGCGGCGATGAACCCTAGGCCGTGCAGCGTCCCGTGCAGGAATCTGTACGAGGGGCCCCAGACGTCCAGCGTCAGCAGGAAGATCAGCGCCGCGAACGCGACCGCCGCCGAACTCCCCGCGTACGTACGGAAAATGAGGCGTCCGGTGGCGCGCCCGGCCACGGGGATGAAGCGGGCGAGGGCCCCGGTCAGCGTCACCGCGGTGAGCCCCGCGAGGAACTTCATCGCCGCGATCGCCGCGGAGCCCTGACCGACCGCGTCGGCCGTGTAGTAGTGCGCCGCGGCGAGCCAGAAGCCGACGCCGAGCACGCCGGAGATGCCGGTGTTCAGCATCAGCGCGTAGGCGTTGCGGAACAGCTGGTTACCGCCCCCCGGACCCATGGCGTCTGTCTTGCCCTTCCTGCCGCGGCCCATGCCGGGCAGCCTGAGTCTGCGGCCGGACGGACCTGGGGCCGCCGTCCCGGGCGCGGTCGTGGCCGGTGCGGCCTGGGCGCTGGTGGTCGTCGTGTCAGACACGGGTACGAGCTGCCTTCCGGCGGGCCTGTCGGGCTCTGCGGACCACGGCGTACCCCTTGGTCAGGGCACGGTCCGTGGCGAAGGTGCGGCCGATCGCGCGGCCCTGGACGAGCCGTTCGAACTCGGCGGCGCCGGTGGAGCGGCGCACGGTGACGCGCTGCAGGGCGTAGGGACCCTGCCGGCGCCTCGCGAGGCCGTTGCCCACGGCGAGCGACTGGGCGAAGCCCGCCGCGCGTACGGCCCGGCGCACCCGCCGGTCGGAGTGACCGTACGGATAGGCGAAGGAGACGGGTACGGCGCCCAGCTCGGCCTCGACGATCTCCTTGCCGTGCCGCAGCTCGAACTCCAGGTCTTCGTCCGGGAGTTGGTCGAGCTGCGGATGCGTGTGGCTGTGCCCGCCGATCTCCACGCCCTGCCCGGCGAGCGCCCGCACCTGGTCCCAGTCGAGCATCGTGTCGAGCCCGCGGCCGGTGTCGTGCGCGCCCCGCAGCCACCCCGTCGAGACGAACAGGGTGGCGGCGAAACCGTGCTTGGCGAGGACGGGCAGGGCGTGCCGGTGCACGCCCTCGTAGCCGTCGTCGAAGGTGATCAGGACGGGCCGGTCGGGCAGCGCCCGGCCGCCGCCGCGCCAGATACCGGCGAGCTCCGCGGTGGTCAGCGGAGTGCACCGGAGATCGGCGAGCAGCTCCATCTGCTCGGCGAACGCGCCGGGCGACACGGAGAGTCGACGCGTCTCCCGGTTCGGCGCGTGGGCCACCGAGTGGTACATCAGGATCGGGACGGGGACCCCGTCCGACGTCCGTGCCGGATCGCTCATGCCGCTTCCCCCAAAGCGTCACCCCGGTCGATCTCCACGACGGAGAACGTGGCGGCGTTCCCGCCCCGGGTCCGGAGACTGCCGAGAACGTACCCACCGGCCGCCGCCGCCACTCCGGCCACGATGGCCCCGGCCCGTCCCGCGCCACCCGGCCTGGCGAGCACGAAGTCCCGCACGCCGCGGGCCACCCCGGCCGGAAGCACCTTGCTCGTATAGGCGCGTTCGCTCTCAAGTCCCTTGCCCGCGCCGACACTTCGGGCGACCAGAGCCTTGGAGAGTCCCTCCGCGTACGTGCGCGTACGGAAGTAGGCGAACCGCTCCCGGCCGGCCGGGACCCGGTGATGGATCACCGCCCGGTCGTCCACGAGCAGCACCGCGTCCGGTCTGGCCCGGCTCAGCCGGATGCACAGCTCCGTCTCCTCGCAGCCCAGCGGGCGCTTGTCGCCGTCCCGGCCGATACCGGTGGCGAACCCCCCGGCCACGTCGAAGGCGGTGCGCCGGAACGAGGCGTTGCCGCCCAGCACGTTGCGCACCCGCACCTTGCCCGGCGGCAGGCCCTTGTACGTGCAGCCCACCACCCAGTCGAACTCCTCGGGGAACCAGGCGGGCCGGCGGCCCGACGCCCAGATCGGCTCGGTGCGCCCGCCGACCGCCATCACGTCCGGGTCGGCGTACCCGGCCACGAACCAGCGCAGCCAGTCCCGCTCCGCGACCGCGTCGTCGTCGAGGAACGCGAGGATCTCGCCGTGCGCGGCCGCGATCCCGGTGTTCCGTCCCGCGGACAGGCCGCGCGGCCCCCGGTTGGCGAGGACCCGCACACCGTCCGTCTCCTTGTACTCCCGGGTGAGACGGTCGAGCAGTGCCGGGTTGTGGTCGACGACCAGCAGCGTCTCCAGGGCCGGACGCGACTGCGCGCGGACCGAGTCGACGGCCGCGAGGATGTCGGTCCAGCGCTCTTCGGTGTACACGCAGATGACGACCGACGTCGTCATCCGCGCGTGCTGAGACTCCGTCAAGATCCGTCTCCCCGTCCGAGACCGGGCTTCGCCGGGACGGTCCTTCTGCTGCGCAGCGCCCGACGGTTCGAGCGCTCCCTGAGGATCACCTTCAGGACCCGGATCCCGTCCCGCACGGCGCGCAGATTGCTCGCCCCGTGGATGCGCAGATACTCGTGGCTGGGGATCTCCTGGACCTTCAGGCCCGCCTTGACGACCCTTATGTTCATCAGGGTCTCCACCTCGAAGCCGGTGCAGTCGAGCTCGATCTCGTCGAGGCAGTGCCGCCAGAACGCGTTGTAGCCGTAGCAGAGGTCGGTGTAGCGGGCCCCGAACTTGGCGTTCACGGCCGTGCACAGCGCCCAGTTGCCCAGCTTGCGGACCGGGGTCATGTCGTCCGTGCCGCCGCCGTTGGCGAACCGCGAGCCCTTGGCGAAGTCGGCGCCGGACACCAGCGCCGACACATAGCTGACGATCTCCTGGCCGTCCGCCGAGCCGTCCGCGTCGACCATCACGATGATGTCGCCCGAGCAGGCCTGGAACCCGGTGATCAGGGCATCCCCCTTGCCCTTGCCGCTCTGCGGCACGACCACCACGTCGGGCCACAACTCCCTTGCCACCTCTACGGTGTTGTCGGTGGAGTTGCCGTCCACGAGGACGACCTCGTGGATCCACTCCGGGAGCGTCTTGAAGACGTAGGGCAGGTTCTCCGCCTCGTTCATGGCGGGAATGACCACGCTGACCCGTGGCGCGATGGCCAGGTGCGTGGAGATCGCCCGGTACCGGGCGGGTATGCGTGCGGTCGTGGTCCCCTCGTCGTCCGGGATCACCGGGCGCACAACGGAACTGCTCATGAGTCTGGTCCCTCTCGTCCGGTGGACCGCCCGCCCCTCGGGCGGTCCGGCTGTGTATCCGGTTCGAAAGGGGGGTTCTCACTTACGGACAGGACGGAATGCTCTCCGTGCAGGCCGGGTGAGCTGGCAATACACACCGGTTGGTTGGACCGGCCGCGCGGCCCGCGACTCGGCGACCCACATGACTGCCCCGGTCACTGGCGCTGGAGCGGTCACTGAAATGAGCGGTTCACCGAACACGGCACCCCCCTACCGCGCCCCGCGCCGGGCCTTCGCGATCTTGAGCCCTCCCCTAGATCGCATGGCGTGCTGGACCGATGCGGGTAGATGTACGACGGTATTGACTATTGAGACCTTATGGCAAGACCTGGAACGAGTCTCACGTTTTTGTTGTTCTGTCCATTACTTCAACTCCCGTACCACTGGCGAAGTTTGCCCCTTCCTTTACGGATGGTCAGGTGGAGCAGGAAGGTGAGAGCGCTGAGCGCGCCTACGGCGATCACGCCGCCGTCGACCGACCAGCGGTGCGTCGCGAGCATGCCCTGGGCGACCCCCATCACCACGCAGACCGCGCCGGCGGCCGAGACGAGGAAGCGGGCCCATGGGTCGAAGCCGCGCAGGGCCGCGGCGAACGCGGATCCGGGCGCGGCCAGCAGGAAGAAGAGTGCGAGAGGTCCGCGCAGCGGAGAGTCCGCGTGCGCGAGCGCGAGTACGAGGCCCGCGCCACCTGCGACGACGCCGGCACCCGCGAGCAGGTACCACGTGTCTCTGTCCGCCGGTGTGTCCGCCGGACCGTCCCCCGAACCGCCGGATGACGACGGCTTGATGCCGATGGTCTGCATTGGCGACTTTGCCCCCTGAAGCGCCGGATGCCGGACTTCAATGTCGCGCAGCCGCCAGGGGGCCGTCAAGGGGAACTCCCTTGCGGTGAACGGCAGTTGAAACCTCGCCATGTACATGAAATAGCTCTGGCGTAGGTACTTCCGAGTAACTGTGAGGCGTGCTACCACAGGTGTGGCAGAAAACCTGCTAAGGGAGGTTCCATGAGACGTTTCCGACTTACGGCATACGTGACCTCGTTCCTCTTCGCGGCGGCCGTCGCCCTCACCGGTGCGACGTCCGCTCAGGCGGCGGCGACCGGCTATGTGGCGCTCGGTGACTCGTACTCCTCGGGAGTCGGGTCCGGCAGCTACGACAGTGCGAGCGGCGACTGCAAGCGCTCCTCCAAGGCCTACCCGGCCCTGTGGGCGGCCGCCCATTCATCCGTGAGCTTCAACTTCACCGCGTGCTCGGGTGCCCGTACGGGTGATGTGCTCGCGAACCAGCTCGGCCCGCTCGGCTCCGGCACCGGCCTGGTCTCCATCAGCATCGGCGGCAACGACGCGGGCTTCGCCGACGTCATGACCACCTGTGTCCTCTACTCCGAGTCGACGTGCGTCAACCGCGTCAACGAGGCCCGCGCATACGCCACGTCGACCCTGCCCGGCAAGCTCGACCAGGTCTACGCGGCGATCAAGGCGAAGGCTCCGGCCGCCCATGTGGTCGTGCTCGGCTACCCCCGCTTCTACCAGCTCGGCGGCTCCTGCATCGCGGGCCTGTCCGAGACCGAACGCTCCGCCATCAACGGCGCCGCCGACCTCCTCAACTCCACCACCGCCAAGCGCGCCGCCAACGCCGGCTTCACCTTCGGTGACGTGGCCGCGAAGTTCACCGGGCACGAGATCTGCTCGGGTTCCCCTTGGCTGCACAGCGTCAACTGGACCAATATCGGCGAGTCGTACCACCCCACCGCGGCAGGGCAGTCGGGCGGCTATCTGCCCGTGTTCACGTCCGCCGCGTGAGCACTGCCGCAGTGCGTGCGCGCATCAGTACGTGAGTGCATCAGTACGTGGGTGAACCGGTGGTGGCTCCCGTCGACGGGGTCACCACCTCACACGTCACCGTGTACGCCACGTAGTTGGAGGTCGCCGCGACCGGGCTGCGGACCTCCACCCCGATCTGGTTGTGCAGCGTGCCGCCCTCCTCGTACCGCGTCTCCGTCGTGTTGACCGTCCGGCTCCTCGCGTCGCCCGAGCCGAAGTCGATGCTCTTCCAGCCGGGATCCGACGGCTCCCCGCTCCTGGTCACCCACCGGTACTCGACCGTCGCCGGGGTGCGCCCCACCGTGATCGTGGCCGCGAAGGCCGGCGCCGAGGCGGCGGGCGGCGGGCAGGAGCCCGTGTAGCTGCCGCGGATCGCCGAGACGCTGACCCGGACGGACTGCGCGGGCGTGGTGGTGTGACCGCTGTTCCCGCCGCTGCCGCTGTTCCCGTTGTTGCCCCCGGAGCCGCTTCCGCCCGAGCTCTGGCCGTCGCCGCCGCCGTCCGTCGGGGTGCTGCCGCCGGAGCCGCCCCCCGACGAACTACCGCCGGAATCACCACCGTTGCCGCCGCCGGAAGAGTTTCCTCCGCTGCTCCCGCCGCCGTCGTCACGGTTGAGCAGCGCGTACGTCAGTCCGCCGATCGCCAGGAGCAGCGCGACGATGCCCGCAATCAGGGCGAGCGAGGCGCGGCGGGCGGAGCGATGGCCGGTGTCGGCCGGGGCGGTCGTCGTCGTACCGGCCGGCGACGAAGGGGACGCGGCGGACGCGGTCGGCCCGGGCAGCGGCGGGGTGGGCGTGGCCGGCTGCTGCCGCGACGTCACCGTCGGCATCGACGACATCGGCGACGCCGGCGTCGGGTCCGCGCGCAGCGCGCCGCCCGCGCCCACGATCCGCAGATCGCGCTCGGCGACCCCCGCGGACGTCCGCTCGGCGGGGTCCTTGCGCAGCAGTCCCTCGATGACGGGGGTCAGCGGGCCCGCCCGGCGCGGCGGCGGCAACTCCTCGTCGACGACCGCGCGCAGGGTGCTGAGCGGCGTGTCCTGCCGGAACGGCGAATGCCCCTCCACGGTCGCGTACAGCAGCACGCCGAGCGACCACAGATCGGACTCCGGGCCCGGCGTGCGCCCCAACGCCCTTTCGGGGGCGAGGAATTCGGGCGAGCCGATCACCTCGCCGGTCATCGTGAGCGCCTGCGTCCCCTCGACCATCGCGATGCCGAAGTCGGTGAGGACGACCCGGCCGTCGTTCGACAAAAGGACGTTCCCCGGCTTCACGTCACGGTGCAGCACGCCCGCCTCGTGCGCGGCGCGCAGTGCGGCCAGGACCTCCGCGCCGATGTGCGCGGCGCGCTGCGGGGACATCGGGCCCTCCGCGTCGAGCTGGTCGGCGAGCGAGACGCCGCGCACCAGCTCCATGACGACCCAGGGGCGTCCGTCGTCCGTGGCCACGTCGTACAGCGTGATCACGTTGCGGTGCGCGATGCGCGCCGCCGCCCACGCCTCGCGCTCCAGGCGCTGGTACATCCGGTCGCGGTCCGCGGTCGGCAGGCCCGCCGGGGCCCGCACCTCCTTCACGGCGACCTCGCGCCCGAGCACGTCGTCGCGGGCCCGCCACACGGTGCCCATGCCGCCTTCGCCGATCGGGTCCTGCAGCCGGTACCGGCCCGCGACGACCCGCCCGCTGCTTCCACCACTGCCCGGCCCTGTGCTCACGGCCGCCGCCCCCACTCGTCACGACACACGACACACGACAAGTCCCAACAAAACTAGCTCAACCGAGTACCGTTGCGGCCCCCTTGAACACCAATCCACACCCGAGGGCGAGGACGACACACGCCGAGCCGAGCGGAACCAGGCGTCCGGCGAGGTGCCGCGTCCGCAGGCGGGCCCGCGCGACGCGGCGGGCCGCGAACGCCCCCGCCCGTACGACGACGAACCCGGCGGCCGTGAGTGTGACCGCGAGCCCGGCCCCGTACGCGAGCACGAGCAGCACGCCGAACCAGGCCTGGCCCAGGGCGGCGGCGCCGACCAGCACGACGACGGCCGACGGACTGGGCACGAGCCCACCGGCGAACCCGAGGAAGAGGGCGCCGCGGAGGGAGGCGCCGGGGTGGGGGTGGTCGTGACCGTGCCCGTGATCGTGGCTGTGGTGATGGTCGTGCCCGTGGTCATGGCTGTGGTCATGGTCGTGGTGATGCGGGTGCCCGTGCCCATGCCCGTGGTGTCGGCTCCGCCAGGCCTTGCGTACGAGCAGCACGCCCGCGCCCGTCACCAGGAGACCGCTGGCCACGCCGAGCCACGCCACGACCGAGGGCGCCGCCGCGGAGCCGCCGATCACCAGGACGCCGAGCGCGACCACGCCCAGCGTGTGCGTGACGGTGACCGAGGCCGCGAGCGGCAGTACGTCGCGCGGCCGGGCCCGGCCGCGGGCGGCGGCCGTCGCCGCCATCAGGGTCTTGCCGTGCCCGGGCGCGAGCGCGTGCAGCGCGCCGAGGAGCAGCGCGGTGCCCAGGGCGAGCGCGGCGAAGCCCGGGGTGAGGTCGTGCCGGGCGACGAGCCCGGTCAGCGCGCTGGTCCAGCGGTCGGCCCCGCGCGGGAGCACGCCGGAGCCGGGGGGCGCCGGGCGCTCCTGCGTCAGGGCCGGGCCGCCGGGGGTGACGCGGAGGGCGGCCGTGGTGACGTCGGGCGGGGAGGACAGCAGGTGCTTCGGGTAGCGGGAGAGGAGGCGGGAGGCGGAGGTGCGGGGGACATCGCTGCGGGTGAGGGTGGTGCGGTCGCCCCGCGCGGTGATCTCGTGCCAGCCCGGGCCCGGCCGGGTGGGGGCGCGGAAGCCGAGGGCGGCGTCGGCGCGGGGGAGCGGTGCGGTGAACCGGCACTGGACGCGCAGGGTGCCCAGGCCCGCCTGGCCGGGGCGGCGCTCGGCGCGGCTCGCGCCGGGGGCGACCGGGACGCGGCGGCCGTCGACGGTGAGACGGGTGTCCCGGGCGGCCCTGCGGCACCGCTCTGCGGCCCAACTCGCCGTCCCCGCACGCTTGATGGCGGGCTCGACCTGGGTGGCGGGGATCTCGGCGAGGTCCTCGATGTGGGTGACGCGGAGCGCGGTGGGGGTGGTGACGAGGCCGTCGTAGGTGTTGGTGGTGAAGTTGCCGAGGGGGTGGGCGGAGGCTTTGCCCACCGGGATCAGGAGCAGGGCGAGCGCGGCCAGGGCGGCGAGCGCGGCCCAGCGGATGCGGGCCCTGGGGCGTCGTGGTGCGGGCCCGTCGCAGGGTTGCCCGGCGTCGGGTGCCGCCCTGCCCGCCCACTCAAGGCTGTGAGGCTGACTCATGACGCACCCCGCAGCAGAGATCGCGCCGACGCCGAACCCAGCGGCGAGAAAACGGGGTTGAGGCGCAGCGCCTTGTCCAGCCACTCCCGCCGCTCGGCCCCCCGGGCCACGACGCCCCGGTGGTAGAAGAACGACGCGTCCCGGAACCCGGTCCGGGTGGCGAAGCGCGCGTACCGGAGCGCCTTCGCGTCCTGCCCGTTGGCATGCAGGGCCCACGCCAGCGCGTCCGCCGTGTGCACGGTGTGCCGCCGCGCCCACTCGGCCCGCGCCGCCCGCAGCGCCGCCCCCCGGTCGCCGTGGTCCGCCGCGGCGAGGGCGGTGTCCAGATCGACGTCGACCCCGTTGGCCCGGGCCAGCGAGACCCACGCCGAGACCAGCCCGTACTGCTCGCGCGCGGCCCTCAAGTCGCCCCGCGCCTCGTACAGTTCACCGAGCGCGACGAGCGGACCGGGCAGCGGGTACCGGGCCACGACGCCGCGCAGGTCCCGGATCGCCCCGGCCGTGTCGTCGCGCCCGGCCCGCGCCCGTGCCCGGCACTCCAGCGCGGGCACGTACCCGGAGTCGGCCCGCAGCGCCCGCCTGCACCCCCGCAGCGCGGCGGTGAAATCGCCCTGGCGCCAGTCCAGTTGACCGAGGGCTGTCGCCACGTACGCCTCGTCGGCGGGTGCGGATGCCGTGGCGAGCGCCTGCTTCAGGACGCGCCGGGCGCCCGCGACGTCGCCGCGCAGCTCACGCACGTACGACAGCCGGGTGAAGACGGGGAGGCCGGGCCGGCGCGCGTCCGCCTGGTCCGCGGCCCGCGCGGCGTCCTCGTACCGGCCCAGTTCGACGAGGGCGTCGATCCGGGTGGACAGGGCGCGCTGGCTGTAAGGGTTCATGGCGAGCGCGCGACGGGCGTCGCGCAGCGCCCCGTGGAAGTCGTGCCGGGCCGCGGCGAGGGCGGCGCGGCCCGCGAGCGCGGCGTCGTTGCCGTCGGGGCGGAGCTCCAGGGAGCGGGCCAGGGCGCGCTGGGCCTGCGGGTAGCGGGACGGGTCGCCGAGCGTGCGGGCCTGTTCCACATACGCCGTGCCGAGCGTCGCCCAGGCGCCGAAGTCCTTCGGCTGGGCCCGGAGATGGGCCTGCAGCGTGCGGACCGCGCGGTCGATCCCGCCGGTGGTGAGCTGCCGCTGCGACGGCGCGGCGGGGGCGACGGCGGTGGGCGCGGGATCCGGCCCGTCGCCGCCGTGCCCGCCGGCCACGACCGCGCCCCCGGTGAGGGCGAGCGCCAGCGCGCACGCGGCGACGGCGGTGCGTCCTGAGAGGCGCGGAGTCATGAAGAGGGCCTTTCCATGAGGGAGGGAGGGAAGGGGGGAAGGAGGGTCGGCGCGGCCCGTGGGGGAGGCGACACACGGGCCGCGCCGGATCGGAGGGGCGGCTACAGCTGCCCGCGGCGCCGCATCCGCCCGCGCCACCACGCCAGGCCGAGCCCGATGAGCAGCACGCCCGCCACGCCGGCCGTGGCCGAGGCGATGACCAGGGTGTCGTCGGACCCGGACTCGGAGGTGGACGACGCATTGCCGCTCAGCGCGCCGCCGTCGAGGGCGCTCTTCGAGGTGTCGTCACCGCTCTGCTTCTCGGTCAGCGGGCCGCGCGAACCGGACGCGGGCAGGGCCACGTACGGGAAGGTGTCGCCGAACTTCACGTCGTTGGCGTTCACCGCGTCGCCCAAGTCGTTCTTGTTGCCGAGGAGTTCACCCTCGACGGCCTGCAGTTCGATGTCGACGACGTCGTCCGTCAGGCGCCGCCCGTTCGGGAATCCCGCGTTGTCCCCGTCGAGGACGCCGAGCCGCTTCGGTGCATCGGTCGGCTTGACGGATGTGTTGAGGCGCAGCATCTCCGCGGGCCGGACGTCCGGCGGCTGGGTCAGCCCCTTCACGCCGGTCAGGAACACCGACACGAGGTCGTCGCGCGGCTCCTTCGGCGCGGGCAGCTTGTAGATCGACTCGAGGAGCTTCGGCAGCTCGGGCTCGGTGACGTACGGCAGGAAGTCCGCGTCGTTCCACGGGTGCGAGGCGTTGAACCTGTCCTTGTCCTTCTGCGGTACGACCACCTCGTTGACCAGTGGCGAGCCGAGCCGCGAGACCTGGGTCCACTTGCCGTCGGCGTTCTTGCGCTGCGTCGTGGACCAGACGCCGACGATCGGCTGCTTCGCCGACTGCCGGAGGGAGGCGGTCGGCACCTGCAGCGCGATGGTGTTGGTGTTGTACCCGGCGAGCGTGTCCCGGCCGACCTCCGACAGGTCGCCGCCGTACAGCAGGTCGAAGACGCGCAGGTCGAGGAAGAACGGGTCGTCGGCCTGCCCGGCGAACGCCTGACCGCTGCCTTCGACCTGGCGTATCGCCTGCTTGCGCAGGGTCTTGTAGTCAGGCATCGACGCCTTGCCGACGTTCGAAGGCGCGACCGGCAGATCGTTGGCGATCTTCGTCGTCGAGACGACCTTCTGGTCCTTCAGCTTCAGCAGGTCGATGTCGTAGGACTGCGTGACATTGAGGTCCGGGTCGTCGAGGCTGCTGACGGGGCCGGTGTTGTAGAGGAAGGTGTCGCCGCTCCTCGTCCTGGTGTCGAACGTCCAGCGGTAGAGCAGGTCGCCCTGCCCGTCGCCGTCGCTGTCGATGTGGATGTCGTGCTGGGAGCCCTCGGCGAACGGATAGAAGTTCGGTCCGCCGGCCGGTTCCTCGAACGGGATCCAGTTCGCGATCAGCGTCGTCGTGTCGGGCTTGTCGGGGCTGACGAACGCGTAGACGTCCGTGTTGTCGTGGAGCGGGTCCCCGGAGATCAGCGGGGCCTCCCGGTGGCTGGAGGCGCGTGCCTCCTGCGGTTGTAGCGCGGTCGCACCGGCGGCTGCGAGCCCCCCGGTGGCCAGCGCGCCGGTGATGAGCGCGGCCAGGGAGCGAACTCCCGGGCGGGTCCTGGCAGTTGCTGTCATCGCGTCCGTCCCTTACGAACTCGTTCAGGTCTCGGTGCTCGCACCGCGCGAGCCTCATGACGGCCATTCGGGGCCCGGGGCGCGGTGGATTGGTCCGGGATTCCAGTCGGTTCCGGGGACGCGCCCCCATCCGCGCGCACCCCTGTCTCCGAACCCCTGACGGCAGCGCGATGAGCGGGCCGGAACGGGGGACCGTATGGATGTCGTGGACACCACCGACGCACTGCTCACCCGCGTGGGACGCGGCGATCAGCAGGCTTTCGAGGAGTTGTACGGACAGGTCTCGGGCCCGGTGTACGGCCTGGTGCGGCGCGTACTGCGGGACCCGGCGCAGTCCGAGGAGGTCGCCCAGGAGGTCCTGCTCGAGGTGTGGCGCCGCGCCGCCCGCTTCGACCCGGGCCGCGGCACCGCCCTCTCCTGGATCCTCACCCTCGCCCACCGCAGGGCCGTCGACCGCGTCCGCAGCGTGCGCGCGGCCGGGGAGCGCGAACAGCGCGCCGCGCGCCGGGCCGGCACCCCGGCCTTCGACCATGTCGTGGAGGAGGTCGAGACCCTCCTGGAGCGGGAGTGGGTGCGCCGCTGCCTCGGCCGCCTCACCGACCTCCAGCGCCAGGCCGTCACCCTCGCCTACTACGACGGCTACACCTACCGCGAGGTCGCCCGCCGCCTCTCCGTCCCCCTCGGCACCGTCAAGACCCGGATGCGCGACGGGCTGCTGCGCCTGCGCTCCTGCCTGGACGGGGTCTCCGCATGAGGTGGCCCCCGCGCGACGCACACTCCCTCGCCGTCCCCTACGCCCTCGACGCCCTCGCCCCGCGCGAACTCGCCCGCTTCGAACGGCACCTGGCCCGCTGCGACCGCTGCGCCGCCGAGGTGCGGGCCCACACCGTCGACACGCTGCGGCTGGCCCGCGCCACCGCGGTGCCGGCCCCGCCGGGCCTGCGCGACCGCGTCCTGACCGCCATCCGCACCCTGGAGCAGGAGCCGTCCGCGCCCGTGCGCGACCCGAGAACCGCACCGGCCCGCCGCCCGCTGCTCGTCCCGCTGGCCGCGGGAGCCGCCGTCCTCGCGCTCGTGGCCGCGGTGCTGCTCGGCGTGGAGCTGACCCGCACTCAGGACCGGCTCGAAGCACGGCAGGCGGAGGTGCGTGAGATCGCCCACGTTCTCGCCGCACCGGACGCCGCCACCGCGCGTGACGACGGCATGTCGGTGGTCGCCTCCGCCGCCCAGGGGAGTGCCGTGATCACCGTCACGGATCTGGACGCCCCGCCCCGTGGACACGACCACCAACTGTGGGTGATGTCGGACGAAGACGCCCCGCGTTCGCTCGGTGTGCTGCCCGACCAGGGCTCCGACACGCCGATGCTGGCCACCGGCTTGACGCCGGACGCTTCCTCACTCGCTGTAACGACCGAGCCGGACGGCGGCTCGAAACGGCCGACAACTGCCCCTCTTGTCCAACTCGCCCTGGAATCAGTCGGATTCGGAGAGTAGTCATGAAGGGGGCGTCAACCTCCCTACAGGGGAGGTGAATCCTGCGACCGGGATACACGAGTGTCGCGCTGGGGCGATAGGGTTAACCTGCCCGGGCTGAGTGCCCTCGTACGGGTGGGGAGTGACATGGAACAGATAACAGTGCGCAGCAGGCCTCGCGTGCCTGCGATCACCTGCGGGAGCAGCGCGACCAGTTCGCGGCTCGACCGCCATCTCTCGGTGCTCGGCGGCCCTGCCGTCCCGCAGCGCGAGACGGCCGAGGCGACGACACTGATGCGTGAGCTGACCGCGCGTGACGCCGCGCACGACGAGCGCAGCACCAGCCGCGCACGAGTGCGACGGGTCTCGCTCTTCGCACCCCTGCGGCGACTGCGCCGCACGCTGTTCGGCGGCCACTAGCCGGCCGCCCGTCCAGCAAGGGCTCAGGCCCGCATCCGACCTCCGCGCCGTCCGGCGTACCGCTGCGCATCTCCGCGACCGTCATCCCCACGGCATGCGGCGGGCGCCCCGGCGGGGGAGTCGGTGCGGGCCTTTTCTCGTCCCTGCTGTCCCGTTGTGCCGTAACACCGTTGTCATGCACGGATGTTGACGGAGCAACTTCCGGGGTCCAGGGTGTCGCTTGATCGTCGATGGCCGATACAGCTACACCCCACCTCACCCCCGGAGGTACGCGTGTGTGACCTGCACGACCAGCACGAGCACACCTCGGCGCTGATGGCGTCGGGACCGCAGCTCAGCAGACGCCGCATCATGCAGCTGCTGGGCGCGGCCGGTGTGACCGCCGCCGTGACGACCGCGGAGGCCGACCCGGCGATGGCCGCGGCGGACGATGCCGCCGACGCGACGGACGCCGCATACAAAGCGCCCGAGGGCCTCGCGGAGGACAGCCCCGCCAAGGCCTCCGCCCTCGCCTGGATCAAGGGCAACACCTCCCGGATCACCGGCCTGAACGCCGAGATCTGGGAGAACGCCGAGCTGTCCCTGCGCGAGTGGAACTCCTCCATGGCCGAGGCCGACTTCCTCGAACAGGCCGGATTCAAGGTCAAGTTCGGCACCGCCGGCTTCCCGACCGCCTTCACCGCGACCTTCTCGTACGGCAGTGGCGGCCCGGTCCTCGGCTTCAGCGGCGAGTACGACGCGCTGCCCGGCCTCTCCCAGAACAAGGGCGTCGGTCACCACGATCCGCGCGAGTACGTCCACGACCCGTTCGCCCCGAGCTACGGCCCGGGCCACGGCTGCGGCCACAGCGCGCTCGGCACCGCCGCGGCGGCAGCGGCGGCCGCCGTCGCGCAGGCGGCCAAGAAGCACAAGCTGCCGGTCACGGTGAAGTTCTTCGGCTCGACCGCCGAGGAGACGCTGATCGGCAAGACGTACGCGGTGAGCAAGGGCGTGTACGAGGGCCTCGACGCGTTCCTCGACTGGCACCCCTCCACGGCCAACGCCACCGGCTGGGGCACCACGACCGCCATGACCGCCGTGACCTTCACCTTCCTCGGTGTCGCGGGCCACGGCGGCACCCCGCTCGGCAACAAGTCTGCGCTCGACGCCGCCGTGATGATGGCGACGATGTCGGAGTTCCTGAGGGAGGAGAACCTCGCACCCTCCGGCCGCCTGCACTGGGTCATCAACAACGGCGGCGACATTCCGAACGTGACCCCCGAGATCGCGGAGATCTCGTACTACGTACGCGAAGGCAGCCCGGCCCGTGTGCAGGTCCTGCTCGACAAGGTCATCGCCGTCTCCGAGGCCGCCGCCAAGGCGTCCCAGACGAAGGTGCGGCACCGCGTCACCTCCGCCTGCTGGAACCAGCTGCCGTCCAAGTCCTTCGCGGAACTGCTGCACGAGAACATGCGGCAGATCGGCCCGCCCGACTTCCCGGACTCCGCCCACACGCTGGCGAAGGAGCTGCAGGAGTCCCTCGGGCTTCCCCAGAAGGGCATGCACGCCGAGATCGGCGAGCTGACCCCGCCCAACCCGGCCTTCCTGGGCGGCGGTTCGACCGATGTCGCCGACATCAGCTGGAACGTGCCGACCGTGTCGATGGGCGCGGCGCTCGCCCCGATCGGCACCAAGATGCACACCTGGTCCACCGCGTCCTGCGCGGCCGCGGCGCCGGGTCAGGCGGCGGTGGTGGCCGCGGCCAAGTATCTGGCGGCGACGGCGATGGACCTCGTCACCCAGCCCGCCCGGCTCAAGGCCCTCAAGGACGAGTTCGAGAAACGGACCAAGGACGTCGAGTGGAAGACGGCCCTGCCGGACGGCTATGAGCCGCCGATGTACGAGCCGCCGGCCTGGTTCCTGAAGAAGACCGGCCAGAAGTGGCCGCCGAACAACATCACCTGGCCGCCGCAGCGAGTCGTGTCGCAGGAGAAGTTCTCCTCGCTCGGCCCCGAACTGGCGCCCCAGACGTAACCGTTCGGGCCGCTCACCGTCCGCCGCGCGCGTACCGGCGGACGGCGAGCGGTACGCACAGCGCGAGCAGCACCGCGCACCAGGCCAGCGAACCGGCCACCGGGTGCGTCACCGGCCAGGCGGCGCCGTGCGGCACCGGGGCGTTGCCGAACAGATCGCGGGTGGCCGTGGCCACGGCGCTGATCGGGTTCCACTCGGCGAGGGTGCGCACCCAGCCCGGCATCCCGTCGGTCGGGATGTACGCGTTCGAGAGCAGCGGCAGCATGAACGTGGCGCTCCCCAACTGACCCGCCGCCTCCTCGCTCCGGGAGGCGAGCCCGAGCAGGATCCCCACCCACGTCGTCGCGAACCGCAGCAGGAGCAGCAGCCCGAAAGCGGCGAGCGCGCCACCGGGCCCGCCCTCGATCCGCCAGCCCATCGCGAGCCCCACGAGCACCAGGGGGACCAGCCCGACGGCCGTCGTCACCAGATCCGCGACCGCCTGCCCGAGCGGCACGGCCGCCCGGCTCATCGGCATCGTGCGGAAGCGGTCCATCACGCCGCGGTGCGAGTCCTGCGCGGCGGTGAACATCCCGGTCATGATGCCGTTGGCCGCCGTCGCCACCAGCATGCCCGGCACCAGGAAGGCCCGGTAGTCGGCGCCCGGCATGGCGAGCGCGCTGCCGAAGACGTAGCCGAAGAACAGCAGGAACACGATCGGCATCGTCTGCGTCATGATCAGGATCGCCGGGGCGTTCCGGGCGCGCGTGAGATGGCGGCCGAGCATGGCCGTGCCGTCGTACAGGATCGCGGAACTCATGCGGCGACTCCTTCGGCCGTCGTGTCACGGGTGGCGGTGAGGCGCAGGAACACCTCGTCGAGCGTGGGCGGGCGCAGCGTCGCGTCCATCAACGGCACCCCGGCGGCGTCGAGTTCGCGCACGACGCGGGGCAGGGTCACGGCAGGGTCGAGGACGACGGCGCCCGCGGTCCGCCGCTCGCGGTCCAGCACGGGCCGCGCGCCGGTCAGTTGATCGAGGACGACGGCAGCGGCGTGCAGCGCCCGCTCGCCCGCGTCGTCCGGGACGACCACCTCCGCGTAGTGACCGATCTGCGCCTTCAGCTCGGCAGGCGTGCCGTGGTGCGCCGCGCGTCCCTCGTCGATGAGCACGATGTCGTCGGCCAGCTGGTCGGCCTCCTCCAGGTACTGCGTGGTCAGCAGTACCGTCGTGCCCGCGCCGGCCAGCTCGCGGACCGCGTCCCAGATCTCGTTCCTGCTGTGCGGGTCGAGGCCGGTCGTCGGCTCGTCCAGGAAGAGCACGGCGGGCCGGGTGAGCAGGCTCGCCGCCAGGTCGAGACGGCGGTGCATCCCGCCCGAGTAGGTGCGCGCGGGCCGCTCGGCGGCGTCGGCCAGGTCGAACCGCTCGATCAGCTCGTCGGCGTGCGCGCGGGGCGCGCGCAGCAGCCGCGCGAACAGGCGCAGGTTCTCGCGGCCGGTGAGGTCGCCGTCGACGGACGCGTACTGCCCCGTGACGCCGATCCGGCGGCGGACCGCGTGCGCCTCCGTGGCGATGTCGTGGCCCGCGACACGCGCGGTGCCGGCGTCCGGCCGCAGCAGCGTCGTCAACAGGCGTACGGCGGTCGTCTTGCCCGCCCCGTTCGGCCCGAGCAGACCGCAGACCGTTCCCTCACGCACGGCGAGATCCAGGCCCCGCACGGCGTGCACGGCTTTGTCCCCCGAGCCGAAGCGCTTCTCCAGACCTTCACTAAGTACAGCGTACGTAGAAGTCATGGCCCCACCGTACCGCACTACGTACGCCGTACGTAACTACGATGGTTCGCGAGGTGATGATCAATGGCGGGCCGAGCGGCCGTACCCGAAGTGATCTGGGCGCGCCCCGAGCGCACCGGACGTGGCCCACGGCCCGCGCACAGCCGCGCCGACGTCGCGGCGGCCGCCGTGCGCGTCGCCGACGCGGAGGGCGTCGACGCGGTCTCCATGCGCCGGATCGCCGGTGAACTCGGCCTGGGCACGATGTCGCTGTACAACTACGTCCCGCGCAAGGAGGACCTGTACGAGCTGATGGTCGACGCCGTCAGCGCGGAGTACGAGTACGCCGAGCCGAGCGGCGACTGGCGCACCGACGTCCTCGGGCTCGCCCGGCAGGCGCGGGCGCTGATGCACCGGCACCCCTGGATGCCGCGGCTCATGTCACCGGTGTACGGGTTCAGCCCCAACGCGCTGCGGTACCTGGAGTACTGCCTGTCCTGCCTGGATCCGCTGGATCTTCCGTACGGCACGAAGATGGAGCTCATCGCCTCCGTGACGAGCGTGGTGACGACGTACGTCGCCAACGAGATCGCCACCGCCGAGCGGACCCGGTCCCTGCCGTGGAGCGAGGAGCAGGAGCAGGCGGTGCGGATCGCCTATCTCGGCGGGCAGGTGGCGTCGGGGCGCTATCCCCGGCTGGCCGCGGCGTTCGCCGAGGACGCGGGTCCCATCGACCTGGAGGCTGTGTTCGAGCGGGCGCTGCGTCGGACTCTGGAGGGGTTCGCGGCTCCGTCGGCCCCGTGACGCCGTGACGCCGTGACGCCGTGACGTCTACAGGATGGCGAACTGGCCGCCCGGGCCCTCTTCCTGATGGTCCAGGACCGAGGCCGGGCGGCGGGAGCCGTCGGGGACGGGGAGGACGCGGGCCCGGGTCAGCTCGGCCGAGGTGATGCGGTCGCCGATGTCTGCCGCCAACGCGTCGAGCGGCGGCCGGAGTTCGGCCAGCAGGGCGAGCACCGCGACCAGCTCCAGGAGTTCGGACGTCCAGGGCTGGGGCCAGGACGCCGGGCCCACCGCCGCCAGCGTGCCCGGCTCCGCCCGGGCCGCCCGGCGCGCGAACCACTGCTCCAGGACACGGACCCCGCCGACGTGGAAGTCCCAGGCCGCCGCCGGGACGGGGGAGATGCGCCCGTCACCGACGAGGAGGGCCTCCTCCTCGCGGTCGTAGAGAAGTTCGACGGGGCGGGCGGGGAGCGGCGCGCGGACGTAGGGGCGGCGCCCGCCGGGGAGTTTGGGGCGTTCGGTGCCGGCGCCGCGGCGCTCCAACCACAGGACGCGGCGGCCGAGTTCCACCCCGCGCAGCCACACGTCCGGGTCCTCGGGCAGCGGCACCCGGCAGTCCTTCCTGGTGCCGCGTCCCGCCGCGGCGAGGATCCAGGCGAACAGGTCGGTGGCCGTGACCTCGTGGTCGTACGTGCCCGAGAGGTGCTGGAGCAGTCCCGGGGCGATGTTCGGCTCGGTGCCGCCGGGGCGGCGGAAGAGCGGGCGGATGCGGCCGGGGCGGCCGGCGGGGGAGCGGCCCTCGGGCAGCACGGCGGACGCGAGCACGACGGGTCCGCCGGCGTCGGGCACGTACCCCTGCTCGACGAGGTACAGCTGGTGCTCGTCCGCGACCCGCCACAGCTCGGGCCGGGCCGCGTCGATCAACCGCTGGTCGGGGATGAGCCACTGCTCGTCGAACGGCCCGTGCAGGATGCGGACCGGCTCGGGGCACGGGCCCTTCGCGTCGGCGAGCGGCCCGGTTCCCGTGCGCTGACCGGGGAGTTGGGCCGCGGCCGTGTGCAGCGTGCGGCCGCGGGAGGGTTCGAGCAGCGCCTCGCGCTCCGCCGTGTCACCGCGGACGAAGGTGTCCCAACGGGCCTTCAGGGACGCGGCGTCCGGCGCGACGGGCCAGCCGCGGCCCAGGCGCAGGGGCGCCACGGACCACGGCATGAGGTCCGAGAGCTCGGGTGCGTCGATGAGCCGGTCGTTCGTCACGCCCGGCATGGTACGTCCCCGGCGGAACCGGAGGTCAGTCCGCGTCCAGCGTCACCGAGAACGAGAAGCGGTCCCCGCGGTAGTGGATCACCGCCACGTCCAGGACCCGGCCCGCCTCGTCGTACGTGATGCCGGTGTAGTGCAGGATCGGGCTGAGCAGCGGCACCTGGAGCAGCCGCGCCGTCTCCGGGTCCGCGAGGCGCGCCTCCACCGAGTCCGTGACCCGGGTGATGCGCACGCCGACCACGTCCCGCAGCACCTTCGTCATCGGCCAGCGCTCCAGATCCGCGACGTCGACCCGCTCGCCGAGTTCGGGGCGGATGTAGTTGCGGGCGTGGTTCGTCGGCTCGCCGGTCTTCTCGTCGCTGCGCAGCCGGTGGTACGTCGCGACGCGGTCCGTCCCCGGGAAGTAGTCGGCCAGGGCGCCGGGGACCGGCTCGGTGCCGTGGTCGAGCAGCTCGGCCGTCATGCCGGACTGCTGCGCCACGATGGCGTCCACGGAGCCCAGGAGCCGGACGGGGGTGCCGCGTTGCGCCGCCGGTTCGATGAAGGTGCCGCGGCGCCGGTGCCGGGTGATGAGCCCCTCGTCCTCCAGCTCCTTCAGTGCCTGCCGCATCGTGAGCACCGAGACTCCGTAGTGGGCCGCGAGTTGCTCCTCGGTGGGCAGGCGCAAGGGGTCCTGCGGGGATCGGCCGAGTATGGAGGCGCGCAGGGACTGCGACACCTGATACCAGAGCGGCAATTTGCGGTTCAGGACGATCGAGTCCGGGGCGAATGACGTCACGGGGTTATCCGTATCGGTCGCGGGCGTGATGTGCAATGTGGCCTGGGCGGATGTGTTTGCTTCTCGTCCGCGGGCCGGTGGGGCTTCTCGCGCGGTTCCCCGCGCCCCTGAGGCATGCGCTGCGCGCAGCTTCCCCCACCGGCCCGCAGCCGAACACAGGCGGCTACACCCTGAAGTGCCGCTCCAGACCGCGCCACACGTCGTCGTAGCCCTGCTGCAGATGACCGGCGGACGCGGCCTGCTCCGTCGCCACCACCGGCCACCGCGTCTCGAACATGAACGCCAGCCCGTCGTCCACCTTCTGCGGCTTCAGCTCGGCCGCGCTCGCCCTGTCGAAGGTCTCCCGGTCGGGACCGTGGGCCGACATCATGTTGTGCAGCGACCCACCGCCCGGCAGGAAGCCGGAGGCCTTCGCGTCGTACGCGCCCTCGATCAGGCCCATGTACTCGCTCATCACGTTCCGGTGGAAGTACGGCGGACGGAAGGTGTCCTCGCCCACCAGCCAGCGCGGCGCGAACACCACGAAGTCGACGCCGGCCAGGCCCGGGGTGTCCGAGGGGGACGTCAGGACCGTGAAGATCGACGGGTCCGGGTGGTCGTACGAGATCGTGCCGATGACGTTGAAGAGGCGCAGGTCGTACGCGTACGGGACGTGGTTGCCGTGCCAGGCGACGACGTCCAGCGGCGAGTGGTCGTAGAGCGCCGTCCAGAGGTTGCTGCAGAACTTGTTGACGACCTGCACCGGGCGCTCGTCGTCCTCGTAGGCGGCGACGGGGGCCCTGAAGTCCCGCGCGTTCGCGAGTCCATTGGCCCCGATCGGGCCGAGGTCGGGGAGCTGGAACGGCGCGCCGTAGTTCTCGCAGACGTACCCGCGGGCGCTCTCGTCGAGCAGCTCCACGCGGAAGCGGACGCCCCGCGGGATCAGCGCGACCTCGCCGGGGCCGACGGCCAGGAGTCCGAACTCGGTGCGCAGCAGCAGGCCGCCGCGCTCCGGGACGATGAGGAGTTCGCCGTCCGCGTCGCTGAACACCCGGTCCGTCATGGAGGAGTTGGCGTGGTACAGGTGCACGGCCATGCCGGAGCGCTGCGTCACGTCCCCGTTGCCGCCCAGCGTCCACAGGCCCGCCAGCCAGTCCGTGCCGGGGGCCGGGTCGGGCAGCGGGTTCCAGCGGCGGCGGTTGGGGTCGGGGACGGTCTCGGTGAAGGGGGCGGTGCGGATCGCGCCGTTGTCCGTACGCGTGAACTCGGGGTGCGCGGCCGACGGGCGGATCCGGTACAGCCACGAGCGGCGGTTGTGCGCGCGGGGCTCGGTGAACGCGGTGCCGCTGAGCTGCTCCGCGTACAGGCCGAGCGGGGCGCGCTGCGGTGTGTTGCGTCCGTGGGGCAGGGCGCCCGGCACCGCCTCCGAGCTGTGTTCGTTCCCGAAACCGCAGAGATGGGCCAGTCCCTCGGCCGTCTTGCGTGCGTCCCCGCTCATCATCGCTCCCTCGTCAATGATTCCTATGCTCAACCGTAGGATTCGAGGTCGGCCCGCGCAAGACGTTCTTCGGCCGCACTTGATCTCCGCCCCAGGTATTCCTCCCCCAGAGGGATCCGTGAACGTGAACGTTCCTCTACTGTCCCGACCATGCCCTGGACGTCATCGGCCCGTAACCTCGCCGCCACCCTTCTCGCGTGCGCCCTGCTGACGGGCCTCGCCGGGTGCGGTGACGACGACGGGGGCCCGCGTCAGGTCGGCAAGGTGCTCGAAACGAGCGACGGCGAGGGCCGCCACTACCGCCAGATCCCCGCCGAGGACGCCCCCGAGGTCGGACTGACCGTGCAGCCGGACCCGGGGCCCGAGGGCGGCTGGGACATCCGGGTCCGGGTGGAGCACTTCCGGTTCAGCCCCGAGGGCACCCCGGTCCGCGCCGTGCACGGCCGCGGCTACGTGCGGCTCTACCTGGACGGGAAGCGCCTGGCCCGGCTGCACGTCGTCGACTACCGGCTGTCCGGCGCCCGCGTCAGCCGCGGCACCCACAAGGTCACCGCCCGGCTCTACGCCGACGACCACACGGTCTGGGCCGTCGAGGGCGAACCGGTCGAGGCCACCGCCGACCTCACCGCGTCCGGGGCCGACACGGCGACGCCGTCCCCCTGACGGGCCCCCGCGCATCCGCCGTAGGGTGACCGGCATGCCCCATCCGACCTCCTTGCGTCGCACGCCCGTTCAGCAGCGCAGCACCGAGCGGCTGAGCCGGATCCTCGACGCCTGTGCCGCGCTCCTCGACGAGGGCGGCTACGAGCGCTTGAGCACACGGGCCGTCGCGGGCCGCGCCGAGGTCCCGATCGGCTCGGTCTACCGCTTCTTCACCGACAAGCGGGCCATGGTCGACGCCCTGGCCCAGCGCAACCTGGAGCGGTACGCGGAGCGCGTCACCGAGCGGCTCGGCGACGTCCCGGCCGACGACTGGCGCGCCGCGATCGACGCCATCCTCGACGAGTACCTCGCCATGAAGCGCACCGCGCCCGGCTTCTCCTTGGTCGACTTCGGCACCCAGATCCCGGTCGGCGACCCCGACTCCGCGCCCAACCTCCGCGTCGCCGACACCCTCACCGACCTGCTCGCCCCGCACCTCGGCGTCACCGCCGACGCCGGTCTGCGCCGCACGTTCCTGGTGGCGGTCGAGTCCGCCGACGCGCTGGTGCGGCTCGCGTTCCGGCTCGACCCGGCGGGGGACGAAAAGATCATCACGGAGACGCGGGAGCTGCTGCGGGCGTATCTCGCCCGCGTGCTCGACTGACGGCGCCCTGCGCCACGTAAAGCTGTGACCTGGAGTTTTGCGCTTATTGCTCACGTGTCAACGTCTTGTTAACCCACGATGACCGGCCCTAGCGTCTCGCTGACCGCCGACCCCCGGGCGGCAGTTCAACGGCGAACGACGATAGGAATCCACCCCATGCTGACGGTCCTCGGATTCGTCATGATCGCCACCTTCCTGGTGCTGATCATGATGAAAAAGGTGTCGCCGATCGCGGCGCTCGTGCTCGTCCCCGCACTGTTCTGCGTGCTCGTCGGCAAGGGCGCGCACCTCGGCGACTACGTCATCGCCGGCATCGGCGACCTGGCGCCCACCGCCGCCATGCTGATGTTCGCGATCGTCTACTTCGGCGTGATGATCGACGTCGGTCTCTTCGACCCGATCGTGCGGGGCATCCTGCGGTTCGCGAAGGCCGACCCGGTGCGCATCGTCGTCGGCACCGCCGTGCTCGCCGCGATCGTCTCGCTGGACGGCGACGGCTCCACCACCTTCATGATCACCGTCTCGGCGATGTACCCGCTGTACAAGCGCCTGAAGATGAGCCTCGTCGTGATGACCGGTGTCGCGGCGACCGCCAACGGCGTCATGAACACCCTGCCCTGGGGCGGTCCGACGGCCCGCGCGGCCACGGCCCTCAAGGTCGACGCGTCCGACATCTTCGTGCCGATGATCCCGGCGCTCGGCGCCGGCCTGCTCTTCGTCCTCGCGCTCGCCTACGTCCTCGGGCGCCGCGAGCGCAAGCGGCTCGGGTACCTGTCCCTGGAGAACGTGACCGAGACCGTCACCGAGACCGCCGACGAGAAGGTGCTCGTGGGCGTCTCGGCGGGAGGTACCGGTGGCGGCGGCGACCACTCCGGCGAGGGCGCCCCGTCCTACGCCGATGAGGACGGCGAGACGTTCACCGGCCTCGACCCGAACCGGGCCACCCTGCGGCCGAGGCTGTACTGGTTCAACGCCCTGCTCACGGTGGTGCTCCTGACCGCCATGATCATGGAGTTGCTGCCGATCCCTGTCCTGTTCATCCTGGCCGCGGCGCTCGCCCTCACGGTCAACTACCCGCACATGCCCGACCAGAAGGCCCGTATCGCCGCCCACGCCGAGAACGTCCTCAACGTCTCCGGCATGGTCTTCGCGGCCGCCGTCTTCACCGGCGTCCTTCAGGGCACCGGCATGGTCGACCACATGGCCAAGTGGGTCGTGGGCGGCATCCCCGACTGGATGGGGCCGCACATGGCCCTGGTCACCGGAGTCCTCTCCATCCCCTTCACGTACTTCATGTCGAACGACGGTTTCTACTTCGGCATCGTGCCGGTCCTCGCCGAGGCGGGGAACGCGCACGGCGTGTCCACCCTGGAGATCGCCCGCGCCTCCCTCGTCGGCCAGCCGCTGCACATGTCGAGCCCACTGGTCCCGGCCGTCTACGTCCTCGTCGGCATGGCCAAGGTCGAGTTCGGCGACCACACGAAGTTCACCGTGAAGTGGGCCGCGGCGACGGCCCTGGTCGTCCTCGTCGCCGGACTCCTCATCGGGATCGTGTGACCGACGCATGAGCCGCACGTGGTTGCTGCGCCTCGTCATCGCCTTCAGCTTCGCGCAGGGGGCGGTGTCGATGGCGCGGCCCGCCGTCTCCTACCGGGCCCTCGCGCTCGGCGCCGACGAGCGGGCGGTGGGTGTCATCGCGGGTGTCTACGCGCTGCTGCCGCTGTTCGCCGCGGTGCCGCTGGGGCGGCGGACCGATCACGGGCGGTGCGCGCCGCTGCTGCCGGCCGGCGTCGTTCTCATCTCCGGCGGCTGCGCGCTCGGCGGACTCGCCAACTCCCTTGTGGCGATGGCCGCCTGGAGCGGCGTGATGGGCCTCGGTCATCTGTGCTTCGTCATCGGCGCCCAGTCCATCGTGGCCCGTCAGTCGGCGCCCGACGAACAGGACCGCAACTTCGGCCACTTCACCATCGGCGCCTCCCTCGGCCAGCTCGTCGGTCCGATCGCGGCGGGCGCGGTGATCGGCGGCGACGACATGGCCGGTACGAGCGCGCTGGCCCTGCTGATCTCGGCGGCGGTCTGCGCGTTCGCGTGCACCTCGCTGTGGCGCATCGAATCCCGCCGTACGCCGACGAGTTCGGCTTCGCGGGACGCGGCACCCAGGGTTCCGGTGCACCGCATCCTGCGCACCCCGGGCGTCCCCGGCGGCATCTTCATCAGTCTCGCCGTGCTGTCCGCGACGGACATCCTCACGGCGTACCTGCCGGTGATCGGTGAGCACCGGGGCATCGCCCCGTCCGTGATCGGGGTGCTCCTGAGCCTGCGTGCGGGCGCGACGATCGCCTGCCGGCTCGTCATGACGCCGCTCATCGACTGGCTCGGCCGCGCGACGCTGATCGCGGCGACCTGCCTGCTCGCCGCGCTGCTCTGTGCGGCGATCGCGCTTCCGGTCCCGGTCTGGGGTCTTGGCGTGATCCTGGTGGTGCTCGGGTTCTGTCTGGGCGTGGGGCAGCCGCTGTCGATGACCACGGTCGTGCAGGCGGCCCCACCGGATGCCCGCTCCACGGCGCTGGCGCTGCGCCTGACCGGCAACCGGCTGGGCCAGGTGGCGGCTCCCGCGTCGGCGGGGCTGGTCGCAGGGGTGGCGGGCACGGCCGCGCCGTTCGTGATGCTGGGCGGATTGCTGCTGGTCGCCTCCGGCTTGGGGGTGCGGTCGGCTCCGCCGGGTGGGGTTGTGGTCGGGGTGCGCGTGCGTCGTGGCTGTTCGCGCAGTTCCCCGCGCCCCTGAAGGATCTGCGTCTGCCCCATGGGCGGGTTCGTTGCTACCTGACGGCCCGGTGGGGGCTGGTCGCGCAGTTCCCCGCGCCCCTGGAAGCGAGCTTCGCTCGCCCAGGGGAGGCTGCGCGGAGCGCATGCCTCAGGGGGCGCGGGGCTGTGTCCATCAGGGGCTCCGCCGCGGGCGAACGCGCATCACCCCGAACCCAGCAACCCCCGAGCCACACCAACCCGCCCCACCCCGGCCGGGTAGGGCAACCGGAGAGCCAGCACCTCGACCGCACCCAGAGCGCGCGCACCCGCGGCCCCGCCCAGGGCCACCGCATGCACCACCCCGGCATCCACCTCCGCCAACCGCTCACCCGTGCTCCGGGCCCGCTCGACCTCCGCGGCGGCGATGCCCCGGGCCAACTCCCGCTCCCCGCCGAGCAGATGACCCCACGCCGCGAGCACCGGAGCTTCGCCGTCCCGCAACAGGCCGGCCACCAGCTCGGGCCGCCCCTGGCGCAGCGCCAGTTCGGCGCGGGCGGTGCGTACCTCGAACCGGGCCTGCTGGTCCATCCCCGCCGAGCGCTCGGCCCGGTCGAGCAGCGGCGCGGCCTCCTCGGTCGAAGCTGAAGCCGAAGCCGAAGCCGAAGCCGAAGCCGAAGCCGAAGCCGAACCGTTCCGCATCAGCACCCGCCCCAGCGCGGCCAGCGCGTACGGCAGCGACCAGGCGTCATCCGCGTCGACCCCGGCGACGGCCGCCTCGGCGACCTGCCGGGCCACTTCGAACTCCCCGAGAAGCAGCCACAGTTCGGCCAGATTGGCCCGTTCGAACGCGGCCGCCGTCGGATCCCCCGACTCCTCGGCGAGCCCGAGCGCCCGCTCCCCGGTGTCGACGGCCTCCCGCAGCCGCCCCTCGCGCCGCGCGTTCTCCCGCAGTACCGAGAGCACCGCGCCGAGCAGCGCCGAGTCCCCGTACGCCTCGGCGGGCGCAAGCGCCAGACCGGCGGCCTCCCGGGCTTCCCGGAAGCGTCCGGCGAGCGCCAGATTGGTGGCCTGCCCGGCATGGCAGCGGGCGAGGAGCCCCTGTCCGTCGATGCCGGGCACGCGCAGCGCGGCGGTGAGGGCCTGCCGCGCGGCCTCGTATCCGTCCACGTACCGGCCCTGCACGCCCAGGGCTACGCCGAGGGCGAGGTGGTGCTGGGCCGTGGGTTCGGGGCCGGTGCCCTCGCCCGGCGGGTGGGCGTGCAGCACCGTGAGGCCCGCCGCAGGGTTCTCGGCCTTGACGAGCGTCTCGGCGAGCCGGGCCGCCGCGAGCACGGTGTCGTCGTGGTCGCCGCGCCGCACGAACTCGGCGAGCGCGAGCCGCAGCACATCGGCGGCCTGCGCGAAGTGCCCCATACGGCGCAGGACTTGGGCGTGCCCGAGCCGCGCGCGGGCGGCGTCCACGTCGAGCCGGGCGACGAGGTCGCGGTAGTAGCGGTCGGCGGTGTCGTTGGCGTAGACGGCGGCGGCCCGCTCGGCGGCCCGGCGCAGATACTCGGCCGCGCGCGGGTCGTCGGCGCGCGCGAAGTGCGAGGCGAGGGTGTCGACGGCGTCGGGGCGGCGGCGCAGCACGGTCTGCGCGAACGCGGCGTGCAGTTGCTGCCTGCGTACGCCGCTGAGCTGCTCGTAGCAGGTGAGGCGGACCAGGGGGTGGCGGAACGCGAGCCCGGACTCGGCCCGTCCGGCCACCACGACCTGCCGTTCCTCGACGAGGGCCGCGCCGATGGCATCCTCCAGGGCATCGGCGGCGGCCGCCGCGTCGACCGGGGGCCGCAGGCCGTGCGCGGCGATGTCGAGGAGTTCGGAGAGCGCGGTCTCGCCGCCCGCGACGGCAAGGGCCTCCACGACCCGCCGAGTGTCCCGGCCGAGTCGCCCGAGCCGCTCGCTCACCAACTGCCTCACCCCGTCGGGTGCTTCGTCGCCGACGGGTCCC
The DNA here is from genome assembly GCF_000373565.1 of Streptomyces sp. HmicA12. Lineage (GTDB taxonomy): Bacteria > Actinomycetota > Actinomycetes > Streptomycetales > Streptomycetaceae > Streptomyces. Next base: position 142,753 of record NZ_KB891813.1, read on the forward strand.
CGGGCGAGTTCGAGCGCGAACAGGGGGTTGCCGAGGGAGAGTTCCCAGACCCGGTCGAGCCGTTCGGCCGGGGCGCCGCCGTCCCGCGCCACGGCGAGGCAGGCGTCCCGGTCGAGCCGTCCCACGTCCTCGCGCCCGCACAGCCGCGCACGCCGCAGCTGGGCGAGCGCCGAGCGGCGCGGGTCGCCCTCCGGCACTTCCTCCTCCCGGTACGTCACCAGGAACCGCAGCGGTGTGCCGCCCGCCGCGACCCGCCGGGCCAGGTGACTCAGGAGCTGGTACGAGCCCTCGTCGGCGGCGTGCAGATCGTCGAGGACGACCAACACCGGGCGGGTCGCGGCGAGTTCGCCGAGCAGTCCGGACGCCGCCCGGAACAGCCGGTCCCGCTCCTCCTCGGGGCTGCGCCCGCCGTCGCTGCGTACCCGACCCAACGACGGCAGAAAAGCGGCCAGTTCGGGATATTCTGCGCCCACGCGGGCCCGTTCCCCGGCGTCCCACTCGGCGAGCCAGCCGTCCAGCGCC
>NZ_KB891814.1 GCF_000373565.1 Streptomyces sp. HmicA12
CCGACCCCTTCGACGCGGCGGACGACGCGGTGTCGGAGGCCTTGTCCTTGGAGTCGCTGTCGGAGCAGGCGGTCAGGGCCAGCGGCAGCATGGCGGCGGCAGCGACGACAACGGCAACACGACGGACTCGAGTCTGCATGGCAATCCCTCAGCGATCGGATGCGTGAGGGCCCTCTGCCCCCAGCGCCGGTAATCCGGCACGGGGCGCGACATGGATTGGTCCCGAACACAAAAGAGTGATCCAGCAGCCTCTGACCTGGAGGTTCCTACATCAGGTGGACGGTTGGGAACCTGTATGGACGCCCGGTAAGCTTCGTACACGTGACTGCGCCTGCAAAGCCCCGTATCCCGAACGTTCTCGCCGGACGCTATGCCTCCGCCGAACTCGCCACCCTCTGGTCGCCCGAGGAGAAGGTGAAGCTGGAGCGTCGGCTCTGGCTCGCCGTGCTCAAGGCGCAGAAGGATCTCGGGATCGAGGTGCCGGACACCGCGATCGCCGACTACGAGCGCGTCCTCGACCAGGTCGACCTCGCCTCCATCGCCGAGCGCGAGAAGGTCACGCGGCACGATGTGAAGGCCCGTATCGAGGAGTTCAACGCGCTCGCCGGGCACGAGCAGGTCCACAAGGGCATGACGTCCCGCGACCTGACGGAGAACGTCGAGCAGCTGCAGATCCGGCTCTCGCTGGAGCTGGTCCGGGACCGTTCCGTCGCCGTCCTCGCGCGCCTCGGGAAGCTGTCCGGGGAGTACGCCGAGCTGGTCATGGCGGGCCGCTCGCACAACGTCGCCGCCCAGGCCACCACCCTCGGCAAGCGCTTCGCGACCGCCACCGACGAGCTGCTCGTCGCGTACGGCCGGGTCGAGGAGCTGCTGGGCCGCTACCCGCTGCGCGGCATCAAGGGCCCGGTCGGTACCGCGCAGGACATGCTCGACCTGCTCGGCGGCGACTCCGACAAGCTGGCCGAGCTCGAGGACCGGATCGCCGGGCACCTCGGCTTCTCGCAGGCGTTCACCTCCGTCGGCCAGGTCTACCCGCGCTCGCTCGACTACGAGGTCGTCACCGCGCTGGTGCAGCTCGCCGCGGCCCCCTCCTCTCTGGCCAAGACGGTCCGGCTGATGGCCGGGCACGAGCTGGTCACCGAAGGCTTCAAGCCGGGCCAGGTCGGCTCGTCCGCGATGCCGCACAAGATGAACACCCGCTCCTGCGAGCGCGTCAACGGCCTGATGGTGATCCTGCGCGGCTACGCGTCGATGACCGGCGAGCTCGCGGGCGACCAGTGGAACGAGGGCGACGTGTCCTGCTCCGTGGTGCGTCGCGTGGCGCTGCCGGACGCGTTCTTCGCGCTCGACGGTCTGCTGGAGACGTTCCTGACGGTGCTCGACGAGTTCGGCGCGTTCCCCGCCGTCGTCGCCCGCGAGCTGGACCGCTACCTGCCGTTCCTCGCCACGACCAAGGTGCTCATGGCGTCGGTGCGCGCGGGCGTCGGCCGCGAGGAGGCCCACGAGGCCATCAAGGAGAACGCCGTCGCCTCCGCCCTCGCGATGCGCGAGCAGGGCGCGGAGCGCAACGAGCTGCTCGACAAGCTGGCCGCCGACTCGCGTATCCCGCTGGACCGGGCGCAGCTCGACGAGCTGATGGCGGACAAGCTGTCGTTCACGGGCGCCGCCGCCGGTCAGGTCGGCCAGGTCCTCGCCCGGGTCGAGGAGATCGTGAAGCAGCACCCGGAGGCCGCCGGTTACACGCCGGGGGCGATCCTCTGACGCGGCTCACCGCAGCGGACCTGGAGGCCGCTCGCGACCGTCTGGTTCCGGACGTCGTCGCGAGCGGCCTTCGGGTTCTCTTCTGCGGGATCAATCCGGGGCTGATGACGGCCGCGACCGGGCATCACTTCGCGCGGCCGGGCAACCGGTTCTGGCCGGTGCTGCACCTGTCCGGCTTCACGCCGCGGCAGCTCGCGCCGTCCGAGCAGGAGGAACTGCTCGCGTACGGGCTGGGCATCACGAACGTCGTCGCGCGGGCCACGGCGCGCGCCGACGAGCTGAGCGCCGAGGAGTACCGGGAGGGCGGCCGGCTCCTGGAGGAGAAGGTCGCGCGGCTGCGGCCCGCGTGGCTCGCGGTCGTGGGCGTGACCGCGTACCGGGCGGCTTTCCACGACCCCAAGGCGAAGATCGGGCCGCAGGAGCGGACCGTCGGCGGCGCCCGGGTGTGGGCGCTGCCCAATCCCAGTGGTCTGAACGCGCATTGGACGGCGGCGACGATGGCGGAGGAGTTCGCGCGGCTGCGCGCCGCCGCCGTCCAAGAGCCATAGATCAACAGGGTCTCGGAGCCCGGAGGCCTGTCTCTACGGCTTGCGGGCCACGACCCCGAACTGTGCGACCAGCGGCCCCTCTTCGGTGCCTTCGGTGCGCCAGCGCGCGCAGGAGACGAGGCCCGGCTCCAGGATCTCCAGACCGTCCAGGAACGCCTTCACCTCGGCACCGGTGCGGGCGGTGATGGGCGGCGTCGCGTTCTCGTTCCAGAACTTCATCGCCTCCTCGTTGCCGTCCCCGCCCAGCTCCAGAGTGGGGTGGGTCAGGACGACGTAGCTGCCGGAGGGGACGGCGGCGACGAGGTCGCGCACGATGGACGTGGCCTTGTCGGTGTCCAGGACGAAGTTCAGGATGCCGAGGAGCATGATCGCGACGGGCTTGTCGAGGTCGAGCGTCCGCGACGCGGCCTGGACGATCGCCCGCGGGTCGTGCGCGTCCGCGTCGACATAGCTGGTGGCGCCCGGGGCGGAGCTGGTGAGCAGCGCACGCGCGTGGGTGAGCACGATCGGGTCGTTGTCCACGTAGACGACGCGGGAGTCGGGGGCGATGCGCTGGGCGACCTCGTGCGTGTTCTCCACGGTCGGCAGGCCCGTGCCGATGTCGAGGTACTGGCGGACGCCCGCCTCACCGGCGAGGAAGGTGACGGCGCGGCCGAGGAACGCGCGGTCGGCGCGGGCGACCTCGCCGATGCTCGGGTACATGGACGTGACCATGTCGCCGACCTGCTCGTCCACCTCGTAGTGGTCCTTGCCGCCGAGCCAGTAGTTCCACACACGGGCGTTGTGCGCGATGTGGGAGGCGATCCGCCCCTCGGCCGCCTCCGGCTGCTGCGCGCTGTCGTCGCTCATGTGCTCTCCATTCCTGCGGGGTGCCGCGTGCGGTGGTGATGAGGGTGCAGCTGATGCTCAAGATCCCATGGTGGCACGGGAGTTCCGCACACGCGTCCTAACGCCCGCGTTACGGAGGCGCCACATCCGTGACGATCGCGAGGAGTTGGTACGGCTGGTCGTCGCCCTGGTGCGCCACGGCGAGGGCGACCCAGCGCTCGCCGACGCTCCACAGGTACAGGTCCTGGGCACAGGCGCTGAGCCAGTCCCAGGGCTCGGGTATCGCCTCGCCGTGCTCAAGGGCGGCGGTGTGCACGCTCCACAGACTGAACCGGTACGGCTCTCCCCAGTGCACGGCGAGGAGAACCGACAGGCCGTCGCGGTCCGCCTCCGCCTGGTCCTCCGCCTCCTCGCGCACGCCGTGCCGTCGCGTCAGCTCCGCCACCACGTATCCGGGCCCGCCCCATCCCGCGGTGGACCTGCCGTGGTCGGCCGGGAAGGGGCCGGACCACAACTGGTCGATCGTCGCGAGTTGCTCCGCGGTGTTCATGGATCCAGTAAAGCGCCCGCCACTGACAACGGGCCGACTGCCCGTCAGGCGTCCCTGCGCCGCACGCTCCACCACCCGGCGAGCACGGCGGCCGCAGCCCACAGCGCGGTCACAGCGAGCCCTGTCCAAGGGCCCAGGGATCCCACGGCGGCCTGGCGCAGCACCTGTTGACCGGCCCGGTCGGGCAGGTAGTCGGCGGCCGAGCCCGCCACGTCGCCGATGACGAACGACACGATCAGCAGGAACGGCACGAGGATGCTCAGTACGGCGACCGCGCTGCGCAGTACGGCGGTCAGGCCGGCCGCGAACAGTGCCATGAGGGCGAGATAGACGCCGCCGCCGACGCAGGCCCGCACCGCTCCCCGATCGCCGAGACTCAACGCGTCGGCCCCCATGAACGCCTGTCCGGCGAGGAACGCGGTGAAGGTGGTGCCCGTGCCCACGGCGAACGCGCCGCCGCCGATGACCGCGGTCTTCGCCGCGTAGAAGAGGCCGCGGCGCGGGACGGCGGACAGGGAGACGCGCAGCGCCCCGTCGAGGAACTCGCAGGAGACGGCCGTGGCGCCGAAGGCGAGCGCCGCGATCTGTCCGAAGTTGAGTGCGTAGAAGGCGCCGTGGAGGAGGTCGTCGCCGCTTTCGGCCTCGGAGCGGCCGATGGTGGCGAAGACGAGGACCGTGACGGCCACGGTGGCCACGAACACGGCGATGAGCGACCCGAAGCTGCCGCGCAGCGACCTGATCTTGATCCACTCGGAGTGCAGCACGGCGGTGGTGGACGTGGCGGTCACGGTCGGGCCTCCTGAAGGGGTGTGGCGGCGAACTCGGCGGCGTCCGCGGTCAGGGCGAGATAGGCCTGTTCCAACGATGCCTGTTCGTCGGCGAGTTCGAGGACGGGGACACCGTCGGCGGCGGCCAGGACGCCGACCTCGGCGGCGGTGGCGCCGTCCACCGTGCAGCGGCCGTCGTCGGCCGGCGTGACGGTCACGCCCGCGCGCGCGAGCGTGGCGCGCAGCCGGGCCGGGTCCGTGGTGCGGACGCGCACCCTGCGGGCGCTGTGCGCGGCGATGAAGTCCGGCATCGGGGTGTCGGCGAGGAGCCGTCCGCGGCCGAGGATCACGAGGTGGTCGGCGAAGGTCGCGGTCTCGTTCATGAGGTGGCTGGAGACCAGCACCGTACGGCCGGCGCGCGCGAGGTCGCGCAGCAACTCCCTGATCCAGATGATGCCTTCGGGGTCGAGCCCGTTCGACGGCTCGTCGAGCAGCACCACTTCGGGGTCGCCGAGCAGGGCCGCCGCGATGCCGAGCCGCTGCCGCATGCCGAGCGAGAAGGTCCTGACCCTGCGCTTCGCCACGGCGGCGACACCGGTCTGCTCCAGCACTTCCTCGACGCGGCCCGCGGGGATGCGGTTGCTGACCGCGAGCGCCAAGAGGTGGTCGCGGGCGGTGCGGGCGCCGTGGGCGGCCTGCGGGTCGAGCAGCGCGCCCACGGTGCGCAGCGGTTCGCCGTACGCCGCGTACGGGCGGCCGCCGATGAGCGCGGTCCCTGCCGTGGGGCGGTCGAGGCCGAGGGCGAGCCGCATGGTGGTGGACTTTCCGGCGCCGTTCGGGCCGAGGAATCCGGTGACGCGGCCGGGCTCGACCCGGAAGGTCAGCCGGTCCACGGCGCGGGTCGCGCCGTACTCCTTGGTGAGGTCCTTGACGTCGATGCTGGTCATGACGCCAGCCTCGCGGGATCCGGGGCCGGGGTCCTCCCCCGCCGGTGGAGTTCGTCTCCCCCGCTCGGGGGAGCCGCCCGGCACCGGCCCACTGGCACGATGGCGGCATGCCCCGCTTCCTGGGACCGCTCGCGCGCACGGTCACGTACACCCGCTGGCTCCATCTGCTGAGCGCGGCGGCGTTCGCGTTCGTGTGCGGCGCGGTCTACCCCGGCCTTTCCTCGCCGTCGGTGCGGGAATGGCTGCTCGTCTACGTGGTGCCGTTGCCGTTCCTCGTGGCGTTCGCCCTGGTGCCGGCGGCCCGGCGCGCGGAGGGGTTGCAGGCGCGGCTGATGCTGTTCCCGGGTGGGCACGCGCGCGTGGCGGGCGGCGGCGAGGAGGACCGTGTCTCCGTCGCACCGTCCGCGTCGTGGCGGGACCGGGGGCGGACCGCGCTGTGGCTGGTGCTGCGGGTGGTCCTCGGGCTGTCCGTGGCGCTGGCGACGGGGCAACTGATGGCGCTGGTCCTGGAGTTGATCGGGGCCGCTGCCGGCCGGCCGGTGGAGACGCTGTCCCCGGTGCCCCTGCCGGACTGGGGCCGGGCGAACGCGCTGCTGATCCCGGTCGTGCTGCTCGCCCTGCTGTTCATGGTCGTGGGCACGGGGTGGCTGATGGCGCGGGCCGCCCCGGTGCTGCTCGGACCGTCGGCCGCCGAGCGGCTCGCCTCGCTGGAGGCGCGCACCGAGCGGCTTCTGGAGCGCAATCGCATCGCGCGCGAGCTGCACGACTCGATCGGGCACGCGTTGACGGTCGCGGTCGTGCAGGCGGGAGCGGCGCGGGCGGCGGGCGACCCGGCGTTCACGGAGCGGGCGCTCGACGCCATCGAGGAGACGGGCAGGGCCGCCCTGGAGGACCTGGAGCGGGTCCTCGTGGTGCTGCGGGAGGCGGAGCAGCCGGTGAGCGGCCGGCCGACGCTCCAGGAGGCGGACCGGCTGCTCGACTCGGCGCGGGCGTCCGGCGCGAAGGTCGAGGTGACGGTGGCGGGGCCGCTGGAGACGGTGCCCGGGCCGGTGTCCCGCGAGGGCTACCGCATCCTTCAGGAGGCGCTCACGAACGTGCTCCGGCACTGCGGAACCGTGCCGGTGACGGTGGCCCTCGCGGTAGCGGACGAACGGCTCACCCTGGAGGTGCGCAATCCGCTGCCCACGGGCCACGCGTCGGGCCCCGGCGGTACGGGCAGCGGGCTGCGCGGCGTACGGGAGCGGGCGGCGCTGCTCGGCGGGCAGGCCCGCACCGGCCCCCTCGGCGAGGAATGGCAGGTTCACGTCGAGCTGCCCGTGACGTGATCTAGGCTGGCGCCGTGCCGCTCACTGTCCTCCTCGTCGACGACGAACCCCTGGTCCGCGCGGGTCTGCGCGCCGTCCTGGAGGCACAGTCCGACATCACGGTGGTCGGCGAGGCGGCGGACGGCGCGGCCGTGGTGCCGCTGGTGCGGCAGTTGCGACCCGACGTGGTCGCCATGGACGTACGGATGCCGCTGCTCGACGGGATCGAGGCCACGCGCGCGGTGCTGCGATCCGTGCAGGACCCGCCGAAGATCCTCGTGATCACGACCTTCGAGAACGACGAGTACGTGTACGGGGCGCTGCGCGCGGGCGCCGACGGGTTTCTGCTGAAGCGGGCGCGGCCCGCCGAGATCGTGCACGCCGTGCGGCTCGTCGCGGCCGGCGAGTCGCTCCTCTTCCCGTCCGCCGTACGCAAACTGGCCGCGGAGTACGGCAATCCGTCGGCGCGGGCCGCCATGGAGCGCGCGGCGCTCACCGAGCGGGAGGCCGCGGTGCTGCGGCTGATGGCGCGCGGCCTGTCGAACGCGGAGATCGCAGCGGATCTCGTCGTCGGCACCGAGACGGTGAAGTCGCACGTGAGCGCCGTGCTGGCCAAGCTGGGGGCGCGCGATCGCACCCAGGCGGTGATCGCCGCGTACGAATCCGGTTTCGTCGCGCCGAGCTGAGGTCCGTTGTGTCTGTTTCGCCTGCCGCCCGGGTGAGCGGCCGCCGCCGCAGAAGTGCACCCGGCTCTCGCCGCTGTCGGCTGTGGCGAGTACGATCCGGCGAACACGCGCACTAGCTGGGAGGACTGACGTTGGGGCGGCTGACCGGCGGGGATCCCTCTCTGCTCAGGCGGATCAATTCCGCGGTGGTGCTGCACGCGCTGCGTGCCACGGATTTCGCGACGCTCACCGAGATCACCCGGGTGACGGGCCTGTCCCGGCCGACCGTCGAGGGCGTGGTCGAGGGGCTCATCGAGGGCGGACTCGTCGTGGAGACGTCCGTCGAGGAGCCGGGTGCGCGGCGTCAGGGACGGCCCGCGCGGAAGTTCCGCTTCCGGGCCGAGGCGGGGCATCTGCTGGGCCTGGAGATCGGGGCGCACCGGGTCGCCGCGGTGCTCTCCGCGCTCGACGGCAGGATCCTCGGCTCGGCCTCCAAGGACGTCGACGAGGCCGCGCCGGCGGAGGAGCGCATCGAGCGGTTGCGCGGCGCCGTAGCCGATCTGCTGCGGCGGGCCGGGGTGCCGCGCGGGTCGCTGCGCGCGGTCGGCGTGGGCAGCCCCGGGATCGTCGAGGCGGACGGGACGGTACGGCTCGGCACGGCGCTGCCCGGGTGGACGGGGCTGCCGCTGGGCGAGCGGCTGAGGCGCTCCTTCAAGTGCCCGGTGATCGTGGAGAACGACGCCAACACGGCGGCCGTGGCCGAGCACTGGAAGGGTGCCGGGGTCGACTCGGACGACATGGTGTTCGTCATGGCCGGGCTGAGCCCCGGGGCCGGGGCGCTGATCGGCGGGCGGCTGCACCGGGGGTACGGGGGCGCCGCCGGCGAGATCGGGGCGCTGCATCTGCTGGGCCGCGAGGTGCGGCCCGAGACGCTCCTGTCGACGACGGACGAGCCGCTGCATCCGCTGGACGAACTGGCCGTGGCGAAGGTGTTCGCGCTGGCGCGGGACGGTGACGAGCAGGCCGGGGCCGCGATGGAGCGGTTCATCCAGCGGCTCGTGCACGATGTCGCGGCGCTGGTGCTGGCGCTGGACCCGGAACTGGTCGTCGTCGGGGGCTGGGCCGCGGGGCTCGACGGTGTGCTGGACCCGCTGCGGCGGGAGCTGGAGCGGTACTGTCTGCGGCCGCCTCGGGTGGCTCTGTCCCTGCTCGGTGAGGCCGCCGTCGCCACGGGGGCCCTGCGGCTGGCGCTGGACCACGTGGAGGAGCAGCTGTTCGCCACGGAGGAGACGGTCACGGCCCGACGGTGAGCGGGGCTGTGCCAGGGGCCGGTGTGTCGGCGCGGCTGAGTCTTGGCTGCCCGTGCCGCGCGTGGTCGTCGGGCGGGTGACTGTCGTGGGGGCCGAACGCGCCGCCCCGCGCCGCTTGGGACCGGCCTTTCGCGGGCGCTGCCTTGTGGTTGCGGCGCGGCTGACCGCCACGCGTGGTTACCCACGCTGCCGCGCCCCTTCAGGGCACCTCCAGGCTGACTGCCGCCTATGTCGCCACGCGGCTGACCGCCGCGCCGTGGTTGCCCACGCTGCCGCGCCCCTTCAGGGCACGCCCAGGCCGACTGCCGCCTTGTGCTGCGGCGCGGCTGACCGCCGCGCCGTGGTTACCCACGCTTCCGCGCATCGTCAGGGCGCGCCCGCCCCGAGTGCCGCCTCGCGACTGCCCGCCGCGCGTGGTTGCTCGCGCAGTTCCCCGCGCCCCTTCAGGGCACGCCCAGGCCGACTGCCGCCTTGTGCTGCGGCGCGGCTGACCGCCACGCGTGGTTACCCACGCTGCCGCGCCTCGTCAGGGCGCGCCCACCCCGAGTGCCGCCTCGCGACTGCCCGCCGCGCGTGGTTGCTCCCGCAGTTCCCCGCGCCCCTTCAGGGCACGCCCAGGCCGACTGCCGCCTTGTGCTGCCACGCGGCTGACCGCCACGCGTGGTTACCCACGCTGCCGCGCCTCGTCAGGGCGCGCCCACCCCGAGTGCCGCCTCGCGGCTGACCGCCGCGCGTGGTTGCTCGCGCAGTTCCCCGCGCCCCTTCAGGGCGCACCGGCGCGAGGCGTCGCTCGCGCCGTTCTCCGCGAGGCGCTCAGGAAGCCTGGGTGTGGGGTGTGTGGTGGATCTCCACGTCCGGGGCGTCGCCGAAGGTCAGGCGGCAGGTGTCCGCTCGGTACGTGGCCATGGAGACCGCCGCGGTGAGGCCCTCGCTGAAGTAGCGGGTCGTCACCACGAGGACGGGAGCGCCGGGGAGGCGGTCCAGTTCCTTGGCGTCGTCGGCTCGGGCCGAGCCCAGTTCGACCGCGCGGTCCTGACCGTCGAGGCCCAGTCGCTGCAGTTCACGCAGCACGGCACGCGCGCGGGCGGCGCCGGACGGGGCGTCTATGGCGGTGAGGTCGGGCACCGAGGCCGCGGGAATGTAGAGCAGCTCGGCGGCCACCGGCTGCCCGTGCGAGACGCGCGTACGGCGCAGCACGTGCACCGTCTCGCCGGGCGCGGTCTCCAGCGCGTCGGCCACGGCGGCCGGAGGCACGTCGAGAGTGCAGTCGACGGCCTGCCACGCGTCGCCGCTCGCGCCCGGCCAGTCCTGGCCGGTGGCGGAGACGTCGACGCCCATACGGGGCGGCGCGACCGTGGTGCCGACGCCGCGACGGCGCTGCAGGCGGCCTTCCAGCTCAAGCTGCTCCAGGGCCTGACGGAGCGTCGCGCGGGCGACACCGAAGCGAGCCGCGAGGTCCCGCTCGTTCGGCAGGATCTCCCCCACGGCGAACTCGGAGTCGAGCGCCTCGCTGAGCACGGTCTTCAGGTGCCAGTACTTCGGCTCCGGTGCCGCTTCCAACTGCGTGGTCCCCACCCTGTCCTCCGCAACAGCCGTGCCCTGGCGGCTTTTTAGCGCCCTTGTTTATTAAAGGTTCCTGCACTATCTCTGCGAGCGTAGGCCCGCCCCCGGACTTGGTCAAGACCAATCATCGATCGGTTGCGGCGCACAGGAGGGCTCCGCAGCGCAGCGTTCATGGAGCGCCGCAATGCGTTCACACGGCGTTCGTGAGGCGCGGACAGCGGGCGGACAGCGCGTGGACAGCCCGCGGAGGGAGCGAAGCCAGGGGTGACGCGTCGCCTAAAGGAGCGACCGCAGCTTGTCCGGGTTCCGCACGATATAGATGTGCTGGATCTTCCCTTCGGAGATGCCGAGTTGGAAGACCGCGTCGGGCTTGCCCTCCGCATAGGCGAGCAGGCCGAGCACGCCGTTGATCTCCGCGATGCGGAACTCGAACGCGACGCCCTCGCCCTTCGCCGCGGCCCCGCGCATGAACCGCCCCACCTTGTCGGCGCTCTCGATGACCCGCAGGGGCGCCTTGGACCTGCCCCCGCTGTCGCCGACGAGGCGCACGTCCGGAGCGAGCAGTTCCATCAGGCCGTCCAGGTCGCCCCCGGTGGCCGCGGCGAGGAACCGCTCGGTCAGATCGCGCTGTTGGGCCGGGTCGACGTCGAACCGGGGGCGGCGCTCGTCGACATGCTTGCGCGCGCGGGTCGCGAGTTGGCGCACCGCGCTCTCCCCGCGCTCCAGCGTGGCGGCGATCTCCGCGAAGGGCAGCCCGAACGCCTCGCGCAGCACGAACACCGCGCGTTCCAGCGGCGAGAGCGACTCCAGGACGACGAGCACGGCCAGCGAGACGGAGTCGGCGAGCACGGCCTGCTCGGCGGTGTCGGGCACGGTGGGCCCGAAGTCGGTGACGAGCGGTTCGGGCAGCCAGGGGCCCACGTAGGACTCGCGCCGCGCCTGCACCTGGCGGAGCCGGTCGAGAGCGAGGCGCGTGGTGACGCGCACCAAGTAGGCGCGCGGCCGGCGGACATCGGTCCGGTCGGCCTGGGACCAGCGCAGCCACGTGTCCTGGACGACGTCCTCGGCGTCGGCGACCCGGCCCAGCATGCGGTAGGCCACCCCCATCAGCACGGGACGGTGCTCCTCGAATTCGAAGTCGTCGACGGAGTCGTCGGTCTGCGTCTCGGCGGCCACCTCTCCATCCCACCCGACGGATCCGGCACTGTCCAGACGGAACCGGGACGTCCGCCGCGCAATGGGCGGGCATCCGAGGACTGCATGCCGGTCACGAGCGGCACAGCCCCTTGAACTGGACGCTACTGAGCGGTAATTGTTGCTGACAAGGAGTCTAGGGAACCGTCGAGGCGTGGCGGGGACAGGGAGCGAGCGACATGGCGGAACAGGCGTCCTTCACCATCGAGAGCCCCGGCGGACCACGCGAGGTGACGCTCACGTACGAGCGCGCGGGCGCCGGTGAGCCCCTGCTCCTGCTGCACGGGATAGGCCATCACTGGCAGGCCTGGCAGCCGGTGCTGCCGATCCTGGCCGCGGAGCGTGACGTCATCGCCGTGGACCTGCCGGGCTTCGGCGCATCCCCCGCGCTGCCGGAAGGGATCGCGTACGACCTGTCGGGGGTGGTGCCCGTCCTGGACGCGTTCTGCCGCCACCTGGGGATCGAACGGCCGCATGTGGCCGGGAACTCGCTGGGCGGGCTGCTCGCCCTGGAGCTGGGCCGCGAGAAGCTCGTACGGTCGGTCACGGCGCTGTCCCCGGCCGGGTTCTGGACGGAGGCCGAGCGCCGGTACGCCTTCGGCACGCTGCTGGCGATGCGGCAGGGGGCGCGGGCACTCCCGTTGCCGATGATCGAGCGGCTGTCCCGGTCCGCGGCCGGGCGGGCCGCGCTGACGAGCACCATCTACGCCCGCCCCGGGCGCCGTTCAGCGGAGGCCGTGGTCGCCGAGACGCTGGCGCTGCGGGACGCGACCGGGTTCCGGCAGACGCTCGAGGCGGGCCGCGGCGTGCTGTTCCGGGACGACGTGTCCGAGGTCCCCGTCACGGTCGCCTGGGGCACCCGTGACCGGCTTCTCGTGCGGCGCCAGGGGATCCGGGCCAAGCACGTCCTTCCGGGCGCGCGGCTCGTGAAGCTGCCCGGCTGCGGTCACGTCCCCATGAACGACGACCCCGCGCTCGTGGCGCGCGTCGTCCTCGACACGAGCCGCTGACCGGCGCCCGCCCAGCACCCCCGAGCCCAGGGCGACGCCGGCGCCGACGAGCGCGCTGCCGACGCCCTGGGCGACGCCGTACGTCCCCGTGCCGATCAGGGGTGCCGTGCAGGCGGCCGCGACCGGGATGAGGCCGGAGAACAGCGTGGCGCGTTCGGCGCCGATCCGCTGCATCCCCATGTACCAGCACACGAAGCCGATCACCGTGACGATCGCCGCCTGCCACACCAGTGCCGCGGTCTCCGCGCCGTCCGGGACGCGCAACCAGGAGGCGCCGTCGACCGACAGGCCCACGGCCGCGGACTCCAGCGCCGCGATGCCGCACACGGCGCACGACAGCAGGCGCGGGCCGAGCGGCCGCAGCACGGGCGCGGCGAGCACCGCGAAGCCCACCTCTCCGGCGAGTGCGCCCACGGAGAAAGCGATTCCGGGGACATCCGTGCGGCCCCACCCCTGCACCGTGAACGCGCCCGCGGCGACGAGCAACGCACCGTAGAACACCGCCCGTCGGGGCCGCCGTCCGGACAGGAGCGGCACCAGGACGGCGACGACCACGGGCGCACAGCCCACGAAGACGCCGGGCACCGCGGGTTCGGCGGAGCGTTCGGCGGCGAGCACGGCGAGGTTGAAGCCGACCATCCCGACGGCGGCGAGCAAGGCGAGACGCCCCCATTGCCCCCGCTTCAGGACGCGCAGGGGCGCCACGCCCGCGCGTCCCACCCAGGGCAGGAGCAGCAGGCACGCGGCGCCGTAGCGCAGGAACTGGCCGCCTGCGTACGGATACGCGCCCAGGACGCTGTTGGCCGTGAAGGAGCCGCCCACCAGGACGCAGGCGAAGGCGGCGAGCAAGGAGCCGCGAAGGGATGTGGCGTTCATGCCGTCGACGCTAGGAGCGGGAGTGGACCGGCAGGAGGACCACTTGAAGGGCTCCTTCCTGGACCAATCGGTGTCGGTGCGGGTACGCGCATTAGGGTCCACCCGTATGACGTCCGAGTCCCCTCCGCCGTCCGCCGCCTGGGAGTTACTGCTGCCGGCCGCGGCCGCTCCGGCACGCGCGCGTGGCCGTTCGTTGCGGTCCGCGCTCAGGGATGCGGTGCGTGCGGGGCGGCTCGCGCCGGGCACGCGGCTGCCGTCGAGCCGGGATCTCGCGCGGGACCTCGGGGTGTCACGGGGCCTGGTCACCGAGGCCTACGAGCAGTTGACCGCCGAGGGCTATCTGCGCAGCGGCCGGGGCGCGGGCACCTGGGTGGGCGAGGCGGCGCGGGCCGCTGCGCCGGGGGCCCGCGATCTGGCGCCGCGCACCGCCGACGGGATCCGGGTCGACTTCCGGGCGGGCAGCCCCGATCTGTCGCTCTTCCCGCGCACGGCATGGGCGGCCGCACAGCGCGACGTCCTGTCCGCGCTGCCGCACCAGGGGCTCGGCTACCCGGACCCGCGCGGGCTGCCCCGGCTGCGGACCGTCCTCGCCGAACTGCTGGCCCGGCGCCGGGGCGTGGTGACCGACCCCGAGCGCATCATCGTGTGCTCCGGGGTGACCCAGGCGGTGACGCTGCTCGGCTTCGTGCTCCACGCGCGCGGGCAGCGGGGCATCGGCGTGGAGGATCCCGGGAGCCCGCAGTACGAGGAGCTGTTCGCGGCGGCGGGACCGGCGGCCGTGCGGCTCGCCCTGGACGCGGAGGGGCTCGCCCTGGGGCCGCTGCGGGCCTCGGGCGTGCGGGCCGTGGTCACGACGCCCTCGCACCACTTCCCGTCCGGTATCGCCTACTCTGCCGCGCGCAGGGCGCAACTCCTGGACTGGGCGCGCGAGGTGGGCGGGCTCGTGGTGGAGGACGACTATGACGGCGATTTCCGCTATGACCGAGCACCTGTCGGCGCGCTCCAGGGACTCGACCCCGAACACGTCGCCTACACGGGCTCGGTGAGCAAGTCACTGGTGCCCGGGCTCCGCCTCGGCTGGATGGTCGTGCCCGACGCTCTCGCCGACGAGGTCGTGGCGCGCAAGCGGTACATGGACCTGGGCAATCCGGCGCTCGACCAGGCGACGCTCGCCCGGCTCGTCGAACGCGGCGACTACGACCGGCAGTTGCGGCGCTGCCAGCGTGCCTACAAGGAGCGGCGGGACGCGCTGGTCGCCGCGCTGCGCGCCCACCTGCCGGGGACCGAGGTCTCGGGGATCGCGGCGGGCCTGCACGCCATCGCCACGCTGCCGGACCGCTACGGCCCGCCGGAGGCGCTGGTCGAACGGTGCGCCGCCACCGGAGTGGCCGTGCGCCCGCTCGGCCACTACGGGAGCGCCACCGGCGAGGGGGTGTCCCTGGTCCTCGGTTACGCGCACCTCTCCCCCGGCCGCATCACCGAAGGCGTACGTCTTCTGGCACGGGCCGCTCAGGAGTTGGACCACGCGCGCGTGCACAGCACGAGGCGGTAGCCGTCGGGGTCCTCGACCGTGACGCCCCACTCGTTCCAGTACGGGTTGGGGGACTCGACGCGCTTGCCACCATGTAGTTCCAGGCGGCTGACGAGCTCGTCGGGGACGGGCCCGTCGAGATAGACGACGAGCAGATCCTCTTCCGTCGGCCGCGGGACGACCGGAGCTTCACGCGCATGAACGAGTTCGAGGTGCCACGAGGCCTCGGGCCACCCGAGCATGAGCAGGTCGTGCTCCCCGGGAAGCGCCCCGGACGCCCGGAAGACCACGTCCAGGCCGAGTCCTTGCGCCCAGAACTCCTCGGCCGCGGCCAGATCGAGGGACGGCCGGGCGATGCGGAGGTGCGCGGAGGCGGGCGGTGTCACGACACTCATCGGGGATCCTTTCGTCGTCGCGCCCGACGCTAGAGGGCAGTGATCCGCGGCGCATCGGGCGGCAGCCCCGGCCGGAATCCTCCTTGCGGCCCAGGACCACCGACCCAGTTGCGCGCGCCCGGTTCCCCTGACAGCGGGGGCAGTTGTTCACTTGGGGTTCGTGTGCGCGTCGTGACGTCACCGTAGGTGTGGCCATGGCACCGCACCGCCGTCGAAGCCGTCACTGGAGGCGTCCATGTCGCACCGTCCGTCACGTCCCCTGCCCGGCCGCCGAGGAGTGCTGCGCGGCGCGTTCGCCGCGTCGGCGGGGCTCGCCCTGCCGGCGGTCGGCGGCGTCGCGGCGCCCGCGTTCGCCCTGTCGGGGCGTCCTGAGGCCGGCTGGGGGGTGCAGGTCGGTGACGTGGGCGCGCACTCGGGTCTCGTGTGGGTGCGCGCGGACCGGCCCGCGCGGATGGTCGTGGAGACGTCCGCCACCGAGTCGTTCAAGAAGGTGACCAGATGGCGTGGGCCGCTGGTCGGCCCGGACACCGACTTCACGGGGACGACGCGGCTGCGCGGCCTGCCGCCGGGCGAGCAGGTCCACTACCGGGTGGTGCTCGCCGACCCGGACGATCCTCGGCGCACGGGTGAGCCCGTGCCGGGCACGTTCCGCACCGCGCCCGCCGGGCGCCGCGGCGGGGTGCGGTTCCTGTGGTCGGGCGACATCGCCGGCCAGGGCTGGGGCATCAACCCGGACCGGGGCGGCTACCGGGTCTACGAGGACATGCGCGCCCTCGACCCCGACTTCTTCCTCTGCAGCGGCGACAACATCTACGCCGACGGTCCGATCCTGCCCAGCGTGACGCTGCCCGACGGACGGGTGTGGCGCAATGTGACGACCGAGGAGAAGTCCAAGGTCGCCGAGACGCTCGGGGAGTTCCGCGGCGCGTTCCGCTACAACCTCCTCGACGAGAACCTGCGCCGTTTCAACGCCCAGGTCCCCACCATCACGCAGTGGGACGACCACGAGGTGCACAACAACTGGTACCCGGGCCAGATCCTCGCCGACGACCGCTACACGGAGAAGAACGCGGACGTGCTCGCGGGACGCTCCCTGCGCGCGTTCAGCGAGTACTTCCCCGTCTCGACGCTGCCGCCCGGGGACTCGGAGGGGAGGGTGTACCGGGTCCTGCACCAGGGGCCGCTGCTCGACGTGTTCGTGCTCGACATGCGCGCGTACCGCAACGCGAACTCGCCGGGCCGGCAGCCCGACGACACGACGGGCATCCTCGGCGCGGAGCAACTGGCGTGGCTGAAGCGGGAGTTGTCGCGGTCGCGGGCGACCTGGAAGGTGATCGCATCGGACATGCCGCTGGGGCTCGTGGTGGCGGACGGCGCCACGAACTTCGAGGCGGTCGCGCAGGGCGACCCGGGTGCGCCGCTCGGCCGCGAGCTGCAGATCGCCGAGTTGCTGCGGCACATCAAGCACCGGCGGATCACCGGCACGCTGTGGCTGACGGCGGACGTGCACTACACGTCGGCGCAGCACTACGAGCCGTCGAAGGCCGCGTTCCAGGACTTCGAGCCGTTCTGGGAGTTCGTGTCGGGACCCCTGGCCGCGGGCGGGTTCCAGGCGACGAAGCTGGACGGCACGTTCGGTCCGCGGCAGGTGTTCATCAAGGCGCCGTCGCGGGCGAACACCTCCCCCATGGAGACGCCGCCGTACTTCGGCGAGGTCGAGATCGACGGCGGCAGCGGGGAGCTGACGGTGCGGCTGCGCCAGGAGGGCGGGAACGTTCTGTTCACGCAGACGCTGCAGCCGGGCCGGGTCGGGCAGTAGAACACCTGGATCCTCCCAGGTCAGCGGACGACAAACCCGGCATAAGTAGTCTTTACCCATCGGACACACATCGTTCGTGATCACGCAACACCACTCCTTCACAGTGGATGCATGAGTCCAGACATGTCTGATGTGACGCCCGTGAACCACGACCGCCCGGCCCGCGCCCGGATCAAGGGCCTCGTCACCCGTGCCGCCTCGTGGCGGCCACGCCGCCACGAGCACGCTCCACCGACAGCGGATACCGGCGCCCGGCCGACCGGCCCCGACGAGGACGGGGCGGCGACCGGGCGGCAGGAAGCGGCACCGCTGCGCCCCGAGCAGAGCGTGCTGTGGCGGATGCGGACGACGGTGCGCGACGAGCCCGGCACGCTCGCGGCACTGTGCACGGCACTGGCCCACCGACGGGTCGACATCCTCAGCCTGCAGACGCACCCGCTGGCCGACGGCACCGTCGACGAGTTCCTGCTGCGCGCCCCGCAGGAAGCCACCGCGGCCGAGCTGACCCGGGCGATCGCACGAGCCGGCGGCTGCGACACCTGGATCGAGCGGGCCGACACCCACGATCTGGTGGACGCCCCGACCCGCATCCTGGGCCTCGCCACGCGCACCGCGCTGGACGCGGCCGAACTCCCGCTGGCACTGCGCCAGTTGCTCGGCCGCTGCACCATCAGGTCGCTGCCCGCCAAGGCCGCGGGCGCCGCCCCGGTCGAGGGCGGCTTCGACGACACGGAGCTGCGCCTGCGCACGCCGGAGGGCGGCCTCATCACGGTGGAGCGGCCGTATCTGCCGTTCACCCCGACCGAGTTCGCGCGCGCCCGCGCCCTGGTGGAACTCGACACGCGGCTCGGCCCGCGGGTCCCGCGCGGACAGGACGTCCTGACGCTCCCCGAGGGCAACGAGATCACGGTGCGCCGCGCCGACCCCTCCGACGTGGCGGCGGCCAAGGAGATGCACGAGCGGTGCTCGCAGCGCACGCTGAGCATGCGCTACCACGGTCCCGTCGGCGACGCGGACCGTTACCTGAACCACCTGCTCAGCCCGCGCTTCGGCCGCACGCTCGCGGCGCAGACCGCCTCGGGCCGGATCGCCGCCCTCGGCCACCTGCTCTGGGACGGCGACGAGACCGAGATCGCGCTGCTCGTCGAGGACGGCTGGCAGCGCCGCGGTGTCGGCTCCGAACTGCTCGGCCGCCTGGTCGCGATGGCGGTCGAGGCGGGCTGCGAGAGCGTGTACGCGGTGACGCAGGCGTCCAACACGGGGATGGTCGCGGCGATGCGCGGCCTCGGCCTGCCGCTCGACTACCAGATCGAGGAGGGCACCCTCGTGATCACGGCGCGGCTCGACGCGACACCGGTGGCGTCCCGGCTGCCGTACGAGCAGGACGCGCAGGCGTAGCTACTCCTTGACGGGGTCGGCGCCGGGTCGCTTCACGATCCGGTCGCCGGCCTCGACCGACTTCCACAGCTGGCGGTCGATCCGGACCTTGTCGGACGCACCGTCGGCGAAGCGGATCTCGACGTAGTGGTACATGTTCGACCCGTCGGTCATCCCGCGGGACTTGTCGACGACGACCCCGTCCCAGGAATCGTCTCGTCCTGCTTTGCGTGACTTGAACATACGGCGAGTCTACGAGGCCCGGCCTCTCCCAGCGCCCGGTCGAGGTCCGCCCACAGGTCCTCCACGTCCTCCAGACCGACCGAGAGCCGCAGCAGCCGGTCACTCACCCCGGCCGCGCGCCGATCACCTTCGGCCACCACCCGATGGCTGATGGACGCCGGGTGCTGGATCAGCGAGTCGACGCTGCCGAGACTGACCGCCGGAGTGATCAGTTCGACCCCGGCGGTCACCGCGTGCGGATCCCCTGCGACCTCGAAGGCGACCATCGCGCCGCCGACGCGCGGATAGTGGACGCGGGTGACGCGCGGGTCGCCGGTCAGGCGCCGCACCAGTTCCGCCGCGGTCGCCGAGGCGGCCCGCACCCGTACGGGCAGGGTCGACAGGCCGCGGAGCAGCAGGTAGCCCGCGAGCGGATGCAGGACGCCGCCCGTCGCGAACCTCATCTTGCGCAGCTGCCGCGCGAAGGTCTCGTCGCAGGCCACGACTCCGCCCAGGACGTCCCCGTGCCCGCCCAGATACTTCGTCGCGCTGTGCAGCACGATCCGGGCCCCGCTCTCGACGGGCCGTTGCAGCACGGGCGTCGCGAAGGTGTTGTCGACCAGCAGCGGCACGGCCGCGCAGGCGTGGGCCACGGCCCGCAGGTCGACCTCCGCGAGTGTCGGGTTCGCGGGCGACTCGACCAGCACGAGGCCGGTGTCGGGACGGATCGCGTCGGCGATCCCGGCCGGATCTACCCAGGTCACCTCGGTGCCGAGCACGCCCGCGTCGAGCAGATGGTCGCTGCACCCGTACAGCGGGCGGACCGCGACGACATGGCCCAGGCCCGCTGCACGGCGTACGAGAAGCACCGCGGTCAGGGCCGCCATGCCGCTGGCGAACGCGACCGCCGCGTCCGTGCCTTCGAGGCGCGCGAGCGCCGTCTCGAAGCGGGCGACGGTGGGGTTGCCGAGCCTGCCGTAGACGGGCGGGCCGCCGTCGAGGACACCGTCGGCGGCGAACGCGTCGACGCGCGCCGCCTCGGCCCGGCTGTCGGCGGACGGATAGGTGGTCGACAGATCGATGGGCGGGGCGTGCAGGCCGAGGGCGGCGAGGTCGTCACGGCCGGCGTGCACGGCTTCGGTGGCGAGGGCCCGGGCGCGGGGGTACGACACGTTCTCGTCGTGGTCCATGGTGTGCTCCATGGGCAGCAGACTGAACAACAGCCCGGGGATGCGGTTCAACTCCCGTGCTACGTTCGGCGGATGACCGATTCCGTCGTACTCGATCCGGTGGATCTCGACATCCTGAGGCTGCTGCAGAACGACGCCCGTACGACGTACCGGGATCTCGCCGCGCAGGTCGGTGTCGCGCCCTCCACCTGTCTGGACCGGGTGAGCAGGCTGCGCCGGTGCGGTGTGATCCTCGGGCATGCGCTGCGCGTCGACCCGGCGAAGCTGGGTCGCGGGCTGCAGGCCCTGCTCTCCGTGCAGGTGCGGCCGCACCGGCGGGAGCTGGTCGGGCCGTTCGTGGAGCGGATCCGGGCGCTGCCCGAGGCGCGCACCGTTTTCCATCTCACCGGCCCCGACGACTACTTGGTGCATGTCGCCGTCCATGACATGGCGGATCTGCAGCGGCTCGTCCTCGACGCGTTCACGTCACGGCGCGAGGTGGCGCGGGTGGAGACCCGGCTGATCTTCCAGCAGTGGGAGTGCGGCCCGTTGTTGCCGCCGGGCGGCACTCCCCCGGCGCACCCTGGTGACGCGGGCCCCTGACCCGTACGAGGATGTCCGCATGTCAGACATCTCGCACACGCCCCGGCAGGTCGCCGACGCCTACGTCGACGCCCTGGTCGCTCTCGACCCGGTCACCGGCACGTACCTCGGCGTCCCCGCCTCCCACAGCAAACTGCCCGATCTCTCCCCCGCGGGCGTGGAGGCGCTCGCGGCGCTGGCCCGGGAGACGCTGGCGCGGCTCGACGCGGCGGAGCGGCTGCCCGGCGCCGACAGCGACGTCGAGCGGCGCTGCGCCCGGCTGCTGCGCGAGCGGCTGACCGCCGAGCTCGCCGTGCACGACGCCGAGGAGCCGCTGCGCGCCGTCTCCAACCTGGGGTCGCCGGTCCATCACGTACGCGACGTCTTCACGATCACGCCGACCGGGACGCAGGAGGACTGGGCGGCGGTCGCCGAGCGGCTGCGTGCGGTCCCGGCGGCGTTCGCCGGGTACCGGGAGACGCTGGCGCTCGGCCTCGACCGCAAGCTGCACGGCGGGCCGCGGCCGACGCGGACGTTCATCGGGCAGCTCGCCGAATGGGAGGGCTGGTTCGGGGAGTTCGTGGCCGCGGGACCCGAGGCGCTGCGCGGGTCGCTCGTCGAGGCGGCGGGCGCCGCGGACGCCGCGACCGTGGAGCTGCGCGACTGGATGCGGGACGTGTACGCGCCCGCGGTCGAGGGCGCGCCGGACGTGGTGGGCCGCGAGCGCTACGCGCGTTGGTCGCGCTACTACAACGGTACGGATCTCGACCTGGACGAGGCGTACGCGTACGGCTGGAGCGAGTTCCACCGGCTGCTCGCCGAGATGCGCACGGAAGCGGAGAAGATCCTGCCGGGCGCCGGGACGCCGTGGGTGGCGCTCGCGCATCTCGACGAGCACGGGCGGCACATCGAGGGCGTCGAGGAGGTCCGGCAGTGGCTGCAGGACCTCATGGACGAGGCGATCGACGCGCTCGACGGCACCCACTTCGAACTCGCCGAGCGGGTACGGAAGGTGGAGTCGTGCATCGCGCCCGCCGGCAGCCCCGCGGCGCCGTACTACACGGAGCCGTCGGTCGACTTCTCGCGGCCGGGCCGCACCTGGCTGCCCACGATGGGGCAGACCCGCTTCCCCGTCTACGACCTGGTGTCGACCTGGTACCACGAGGGCGTGCCCGGCCATCATCTTCAGCTCGCGCAGTGGGCGCACGTCGCCGGTGACCTGTCGCGCTACCAGGCGACGGTCGGCATCGTCTCGGCCAACGCGGAGGGCTGGGCGCTGTACGCGGAGCGTCTGATGGACGAACTGGGCTATCTCACGGACGCCGAGACGCGGATCGGTTACCTCGACGCGCAGATGATGCGTGCCTGCCGGGTCATCGTCGACATCGGCATGCACCTGGAGCTGGAGATCCCGGCGGACTCGCCGTTCCACCCGGGTGAGCGGTGGACGCCGGAGCTGGCGCAGGAGTTCTTCGGGGCGCACAGCAGCCGTCCCGCGGACTTCGTGGAGAGCGAGCTGACCCGCTACCTGTCGATCCCCGGGCAGGCCATCGGCTACAAGCTGGGCGAGCGGGCGTGGCTGCTCGGCCGTGCCAACGCGCAGGCGGCGCACGGTGACGCGTTCGACGCGAAGGCGTGGCACATGGCGGCGCTGTCCCAGGGGTCGCTGGGGCTCGACGACCTGGTGGACGAGCTCTCGAAGCTGTAGCCGCAGCTCACCGGTTCAGCAGCCGCAGTCGTCCGCGTCGACCGGCGCCGTGAGGGGGTCCGCCGTCTTCTGTGCGGGCCCCTCCCACGTCTCGTACGCGAAGCCCTCGCGCGCCCAGTACTCGAAGCCGCCGAGCATCTCCTTGACCTGGAAGCCGAGTTCGGCGAGGGCGAGGGCGGCGCGGGTCGCGCCGTTGCAGCCCGGTCCCCAGCAGTACGTGACGACGGGCACGGACCGGTCGAGGAGCCGCTCGGCCTGCTCGGGAATGAGCGCGGTCGGCAGGTGGATCGCGCCGGGGACGTGCCCCTGGTCCCAGGAGGCGGTGGAGCGCGAGTCGACGACGACGAACCCCGGGTCGCCGTCGGCGGCGAGGGCGGCGGCGACGTCGGACACGTCGGCGTGGAAGGCGAGACCGGCGCCGAAGTACGCGGCCGCGGCGGCGGGCGACGCGGGGGCTACGCGCAGGACCGGGTTGCCGGTCGCCGTGGCGGCGGTCGTCGTGGCGGCGGTCGTCGTGGCGGCCGTAGCCGTAGTGGTCGTCGTGATCGTCGTCGTGGTGCTCATGGTGGCCTCCCTGGAGCGATGGGGCGGGCGGGTTCCGGTGCCGGTGCGATCCGGCCCGCTCTCCCTGACCAGAAATCTACGGTCGTCGATCGCCTTCCTGAAGGGGCGATCCCCGGCGTCCCTCTTGATCGGCCGGGGATTTCCCTGTTAGCTCTCGCTCATGACCGCCGATTCCCCTGCCGGGTCACCGTCGTACGTTCCCGATGCCACGGACTGGCGCATTCTGGAGGTCCTCCAGCGCGAGGGCCGCGCCAGTTACGCCGAGCTGGCGCGGGCCGTGTCCATGTCCGCGAGCGCCGTGACGGAGCGGGTGCGCCGGCTCGAGGAGGCGGGGGTGATCGCGGGGTACTCCGCCGTGGTCGTGCCGGAGCGGCTGGGGCTGCCGATCCTGGCGTTCGTGCGCCTCAGGTACCCCAACGGGAACTACAAGCCGTTCCACGACCTCGTCGAGGCGACGCCGGAGATCCTGGAGGCCCATCACGTCACCGGTGACGACTGCTTCGTCATCAAGGTCGCTGCGCGGTCGATGAGTCACCTGGAGCAGGTGTCCGGGAAGATCGGCACGCTCGGTTCGGTGACGACGAGCGTGGTGTATTCGTCACCGCTGCCCCGGCGGGCGCTCGGGCACTGAGGCCCCGGCCGGGGACATCAGCGGCCCCCCGCTCCCTCAGCCGTCACCCGTCACCCGTCCCCCGCTGTCGCACCACCGATCCGTCCCGCCCCTTCACGACCTCCAGCTGCGCGTGGACGCGGCGGCGCAGGTCCCCGACGTGGCTGACGATGCCGACGCTGCGGTCCCGCTCGCGCAGGGAGTCGAGGACGTCGAGGACGTCGTCGAGGGTCTGGTCGTCGAGGCTGCCGAAGCCCTCGTCGATGAAAAGGGTGTCGAGGCGGACACCGCCCGCCTCGTCCGTGACGACGTCGGCGAGGCCGAGGGCCAGGGCGAGGGAGGCGAAGAACGTCTCGCCGCCGGAGAGCGTCGCCGTGTCCCGCTCGCGGCCCGTCCACGCGTCGACGACGTGCAGGCCGAGGCCGGAACGGCCGCGCCCGGCGAGGGAGTCGGAGTGCACGAGGGTGTAGCGCCCGGACGACATGCGGCGCAGGCGCGCGGTCGCAGCGGCCGCCACCTGTTCGAGGCGCGCGGCGAGTACGTACGACTCCAGACGCATCTTGCGTTCGTTGTCCGCGGAGGTGCCCGCCGCGAGGGCGGCGAGGCGGGCCACCCGGTTGTACGTGGTGCGCAGCGGGCCGAGGCGGCGGGCCTCGGTGGCGGCGCGCCGGGACAGCCGGTCGAGCTCGGCGCAGCGGCGCTGCGCCGCGTCCCGCGCGGAGCCCGCGGCCCGGACGCGCGCGTCGGCGGCCTCGGCGGCGGTGTGCGCGGCGGTGACGTCCGCGGCGGGCCCGCGGGCGGCCGCGGCGGTGTCCTCCTCGGCGAGGACCGCGCGGACCGTCGCCCGCTCCGACTGCCATGCGTCCAGGCGGTGTTGGAGCTCCCGGTACCGTACGTCGTCGAGCTGGGCGGCGGCCGCGGCCTGCGGCGTGTCGAAGCCGGCCCGGAACGCGGCGTCGGCGAGTCGCGCGTCCGCGACCTTCAGGCGCTGCGCCGTGTCCTCGACGGCGCGGGCCGCCTCGGCCGCCGTGCCGAGCAGCTCGGCGAGCCGCTCCAGCTGGACGGCGCGCGCCTCGACACTGGCCGCCGTGCCCCGCGCCTGCGCCAACTCCCTCTGCAGGCCTGCTTGTTCGCGCTCCAGCGCGTCGCGCAGGGAGCTCCGGGCCGCGGCGCGGGTGGCGGCTTCCTGGCGGGCGGTGAGCCTGCGCTCGTGCTCGCTCTCGGCGCGGGCGAGTGTCTCGCGGGCGGCGTGCAGGGTGGACGCCTCGGTGCGGGCCTCGGCGTGTCGCTCCTGCAACGCGCTCGCCGCGTCGGCGAGTTGGCCGGCCGGGGCATCTCCGGCCGCGGCCTTCGCCGCTGCCAGTTCCTCGCGGACGACACCGGAGCGGCGCTCGGCGTCGGTGTGGCGTTCTTCCGCCGCGCGGTAGGCGGCGAGCGCGGCTTCTTCCGCGGCGCGGTCGACGTGGCCGGCCGACTTCCGCTGGGGCGCCGGGTGTTCGGTGGCTCCGCACACGACGCACGGAGCGCCGTCCTGGAGGTCCTCGGCGAGTTCGGCGGCGATGCCGCGCAGCCGCTGTTCCTTCAGGCCGAGCCAGTGCTCGTGGGCGTGCGCCGATTCCTCCCGGGTGCGCAGGGCCTCGGCCCGTGCGGTGCCGGCCTGTTCGGTGAGCCGGTCGCGCTCGCGTGCGGCGCGGGCCTGCCGCAGCGCGGGTTCCAGCTGTCCCGCGAGGTGCTCGGCCCGGGTCGCCGCTTCCTGGGCGCCGTCGACGCCGGCCTGCAGGTCCGTGCGGCGGCCGTCCCACTGGGCGAGCCACTGCTCGGCCTCGTCGATCAGCTCGGTGTCGGCGCGCTCCTCGCGGTCGACGCCCGCGCGCTCCTGGGCGAGCCCGGCCAGCCGTCGCTCGGCCCGGCGCGCCGCGTCGAGCCCCCCGAGCTCCTGCGCGACACGCCGTGCGGCCTCGGCGAGAACCCCGGGACCGGCGTCGGCGAGCGCCTCCGCCGGAGGTTCGGCGGGCGCCCCGGGGGCCGGGTCGGCGCTCGCCTCCGCCGCGGGGGCACCTGTGTCGCCCGGCGCCGCGTCTCCGGGCCCGCCCGGCACCCCGGACCTCACGTCCCCGAGCGTCCCCGCCATCGGCTCGGCGTCGGCACCCGAGATCAGGCCCGGACCTCCGAGCATCCCCGCGCCGTCGCCGCTCTCCGCCCGCAGCTCGCCGCGCGCCCGTGTCTCCTCGCGCAGCGCCTCCCGGTGCTCCGCCTGCGCGGCCTCGCGCAGGTCGAGGGCGGGGGCCACCGTCTCGGCCTTCCGTGCGCGCTCCATCCGCTCCCGGACCGCGCCGAGTTCGTCCTCCTGCGCGGCGAGCGCGGCCGCCCTGGCCTCGGCCTGGGCGAAGCGGAGCTGCAGGCGCTCCGTCTCGCGGGCGTCGGTCAGGTCGCCCTGTGCCGCCACGCGCGCCGACTCTGCGGCGCCCAGGGCGAGATGGGCGTGCGTGTAGGACTCGCGTGCCGTCGAGCGGGCGACGGCGGCCCAGCCGAGGACCGCCTCCGCCACGCCGGGGTCGCCGGGTGCCGCGTCGACCGGCGCCAGCTCCACCAGGTCTCCCGCGGCCTGCTGCATCCGGTGCGCGTCGGCGAGCAGCTCGGCGTCACCGGAGGTCACTTGCTTCTCCGCGGCACGCCGGTCCTCGGCGAGCCGCTGCTCCACGGCGGCGAACCGGCGCGTGTCGAAGAGCCGTCCCAGGAGTTTGCCGCGGGCCTCGGCGTCGGCGCGCAGGAAGCGGGCGAAGTCTCCCTGCGGCAGGAGCACGACCTGGCAGAACTGCTCCTTGCTCATGCCGAGCAGCTGGGTGATCTCCTCGCCGATCTCCTGGTGGGAGCGGCTGAGGTCCTTCCACTCCTTGGCCACGGCGTCGTACTCGCGCAGCCAGCTCTGCGCCTTCTCCGTGGTGAATCCCGTGCCGCGCTTCTTGGGGCGGGCGAACGGCGGCTGCCGGGTCAGTTCGAGGCGGCGCCCCGCGACGGTCAGGTCGAGGCGGACCTCGGTGCGCACGCCGGGCTCGGCGTGATCGCTGCGCAGGCTCTGCCCCTGCCCGGCCGCGCTCTGCCGGGCGCCGGGCACGGACCCGTACAGGGCGTAGCAGACCGCGTCGAGGACGGAGGTCTTCCCGGCGCCGGTCTGGCCGTGCAGCAGGAAGAGGCCGGCCGACGACAGCGCGTCGAAGTCGATCTCCTGGGTCGTGCCGAAGGGGCCGAACGCCGTGATGTGGAGAGTGTGCAGCCTCACCGGGCGACCTCGCGAACCACATCGTCCGTGCGCACGGCGTCGAACGCGGCGCGCAGCACCACCCGCTCGTCCTCGTCGGGCCCGGCGCCCCGGACATGGGTCACGAAGTCCTCCGCGATCTCGTGGTCGTCGCGCCCCTTGAGGCGCTCGGCGTAGCTGGCGTCCGGTTCGGTCTCGGTCCTGCGCGGGTCGAAGAGCAGGCTGAGGGTGTGCGGGAACCGCTCGCACAGGCGCGCCATGGGGTCGTCGGGGCGGATCGCGTCGGTCAGGGTCGCCTCGACCCAGGACTCCTCGTGCCCGACGAGCGAGGCGTCGGCGAGCAGGTCGTCCAGGTCGCCGCGGATCCGGGCGAGCGGCCGGGGCACGGGGCAGTCGATCCGCTCGGCGGTCACCGCGCCGTCGCCGTCCAGGTCGATCAGCCACATGCTCTTGCGGTGGTCGGCCTCGGAGAACGAGTACGGGAGCGGGGAGCCCGAGTAGCGGACCCGCTCGGAGATGCGCTGGCTGCCGTGCAGGTGGCCGAGCGCCACGTAGTCGACGCCGTCGAAGATCCCGGCCGGGACCGCGGCGACGCCGCCCACCGTGATGTCGCGCTCGCTGTCGCTGGGCGCGCCGCCGGTCACGAAGGCGTGCGCGAGGACGACGGAGCGGGTCCCGGCCGGGCGCTCGGCGAGGTCCGCCCGGACCCGGTCCATGGCGGCGGCGAGCACCTGCTCGTGCCCGGCCTTGGCGACCCCGAACTCGTCCTTCACCAGGGCCGGTTCGAGATACGGCAGCCCGTAGAACGCGACGTCCCCGTGGGAGTCGCTCAACACGACCGCGTCGCCGCACCTGCTCGGCTCGGTCCGCAGGTGGATCCCGGCGCGGCCGATCAGTCCGGCGCCGACGCCGAGGCGGCGCGCCGAGTCGTGGTTCCCGGAGATCATCACGGTCGGTACGCCGAGGTCGGCGAGGCGGTGCAGCGCGTCGTCGTACAGCTCCACGGCGGCGAGCGGCGGCACCGCCCGGTCGTACACGTCGCCCGACACGACCACCGCGTCGACGTCGTGCTCGCGCACGGTGTCGACGAGATGGCCGATGAACGCGGCCTGGGCACCGAGCATGTTCACTCGGTGGAACGCGCGCCCCAGGTGCCAGTCGGACGTGTGCAGCAGTTTCATGACACACGAGGCTAACCGTTGGGTCGGACATCACGTGCGGAACGCCCTCATCAGGCGCCCCGCACCGTGATGTGCGTCACGCGTCAGCCGGTGGTCGCCGTGAAGCTCTGCGCGGCCGAGCCGTCACAGGCGCGCTGGGTGAGCTGCGCGCTGTTCGTGGCGGCGGCCGCCGCGGTGAGGCACTTGCCGCTGTGCCGGGCGGTGAGGTGATACCTCCCGGCGGCCTCCTTGACGGGGAGCCACTGCTGGTTCTGCCCGCCTGTGTACGCCCACAGCTGGAGCGGCGCGTTGTCGGCGGACGAGACGCCGGTCACGTCGATGACCTGCTGCGGATTCGGGCGCACTCCGACGCGCCGGTATCCGCCGTCCGTCGCGGCGAGCCGGAACTGCTGCGCCTGGGTGCCGTTGCAGGCGTACTGCTGGATCGCGGTCCCATTGGCCGTGGCGGCCGCGCGGGCGTCGACGCAGGTGCCGTTGCCGATGTTCTTCAGGGAGTACCAGGCCGTCTCGGAGAGCGTGTCGTCCGGCGGGGTCGTGCCGCCGGCGCCGCCGAGCCACTTCAGCCCGTCGAGCAGGAACCGGTTCTGCGTCGCGCTGGCGAACGTCGACGACGTACGGGTGTTCGTGTCGTAGTTCATCGCGTTGTGGCCGAAGTTCGCGTACAGCATCTTGTACTTCGTGTTGGTCCACAGGATCGGGTAGTAGCCGCTGTACCAGGACTGGTTCGGGTCCGTGCCCAGCGGGAAGCTGCTGGGGTCGACCGAGGCGAGGATCTTGATGTCCGGGTTCTGCCGCAGGTCGTTGGACCAGCTGTACCACTCGCTGACCGACGACGTGAACGTGGCGGGCAGGTTCACGGTGGACGGGTGCGTGCGGTCCTCGACCTTGAGGGTCGCGGAGGTCGGGCCCCAGGTGTTGGACTTGAAGGTGCCGCTGCCCAGGAACTGGTTGTGGTACCAGGACCAGCTCGCCGCGTCCGTGGTGAACGCGGAGACGTGGAAGCCCATCCAGGCGCCTCCGCCGCGCATGTACTGCTCGAATCCGGTGCGCTGGGCGGCGGTCTGCGGCAGGTCGTCGAGGAACAGGACGACCTGGTAGGCGTTGACGCCGCCGTTGGCGAGCAGGTTCCAGTCGTTGCTGGCGGTGTAGGTGAAGCCGTTCGCGGCGGCCTGCTTCGGCAGCCAGTCGTTGGCCTCCTTCTCGAAGTCGATGTGCGCCGCGTCCCAGGTGCCGCTGTAGAGGCCGAGCACCTTGAAGGGGGCCGCCGCCGTGGCGCTCGCTTGTGCGGCGGGCGGTGCCGCGAGCCCGAACAGGGCGGCGAGCAGGAGGAGGATCCGCAGGGCCGTGCGGGCGGATCCGGATCTGATGGTGTGCATCTGCCGGTCGTTCCTTTCCCTGCGGTCTACGGGTAGTTGGTCAGGTACGCGACGTTGGAGCTGGAGTTGGACGGTCCCCCGGTGTTGTTGATGACGTGGCTGATGGTGCCGGTGCCGCCCAGCGAGACGGTCACCATGTCGTGGAACCTGACCCCGGAGACGTTCGGCACCTCGAAGGCGCGGTCGGCGACCACGCTGGAGTTGGTGCTGAAGTAGCAGTAGCTGCCGAGTCCCCATGCCTCATGGCTGGTGACGGAATTCGCGACCTTGTAGGCGGGATATCCCTTCCCGCTGCCGTTCATCCAGGCGGCCTGGTTCGGCGGGTCGTAGGGCATCTCGTTCTGGAAGAAGTACGTGCGGCCGCCGTTGCCGTTCCAGATGACCTGGGTCTTCTGGAAGTGCTCGACGAAGAGGCCGTACGCGGTCACGTTGGCGCCGTTGACGACGAGCCCGGTGTCGGCCGTGTTGCTGGTCCAGCCGACGGTGCCGCCGTTGCCGTGGTCGGCGCGCCAGATCCAGGTGTGGTCGATGACCGTGTTCGCGCTGTTGACGACCAGGGAGTTGGTCGCCTTGCCGACGGTGGCGCCACCGATCCGGACGAAGAAGTCGGACAGCTGGATGGGGTCGGCGGCGTGGTTGGCGGAGGAGCCGTCCGGCCCGATCCGTACGAGCGTCTGGGAGTTGGTGGTGCCCGCGTCTATCAGCAGGCCCGCCAGCTGGATGCCGTCCACGTCGGCGGTGCTGATCGCGGTGATCCCGCCGTCCGGCACGAGGGTGGCGAGGCCCATGCCGAGCACGACCGTGTCGGGGCGCGTGATGTTCAGCGTCTGATTGAGGTGGTAGACGCCCGGGGTGACCAGCAGGTTCTTGCCCGCCGCGAGGGCCGCGTTCATGTCGGCCGCGGTGGCGCCGGGCTTGACGATGAAGAACTGGTCGAGCGGGAGGGACGTACCGGCCGGGGTCTTGCCGCTCCACGTGGTGCCGACGGCGTTCGACCGCAGCGCGGGCACGAACACCTTGTAGGCGCCCGCCCCGTCCACGTAGAGGAACGGCTTCTCGCGGATCGTCGGGGTGCTCACCACGTTGGTGTACGTCGGGAAGGACTGGGCGGGTGCACCCTGGTCGCCGACGAAGACCATGTTCCAGTTGGACCCCGACCAGCTGCCCATCTGGGAGTTGCGGGTCAGGAACTGCTGCTGCGAGCCGGAGCGGATCTGCCCGTCGACCTTCGTGTCGGAGATGAAGCCGCCGCTGGACCAGCCGCCGTCGTCGAGCGCGAGGTTGCCGCGCACGTGCATGCGCCGGTACGGGGCGGCCTGCGAGACGGCCCAGCGGTCCGTGCCGCCGGTCGGGTTGACCGACAGGTTCTCGGCGTCGCGCCAGAAGTTCTGCGTGGCGTTGCCCTGGAACCAGTCGGCCTCCGCGTGCACGGAGCCGTTGACGGTCACGTCGTCCGGGGAGAGGCCGAGCCCCGCGACCTGGGTGTAGAAGCCGACGTTGGCGTTGGCGCTGTACGTACCCGGCTTGAACAGGAGTGCCTGGCGGGCCGCGCCGAACTGGTTGGTCTGCTGCTGCGCGAAGACCGTGTCCAGCTTGGACTGGATGCTGGAGGCGGACATCGACGGGTCGAACACCGTCACGTTCGGGCCGAAGTCTGGGGTGCCGGGCGGGTTCGTCGTGCCACCGCCGAGCGTGAAGGACTGCGCGGCGGTGCCGTTGCAGGTGTACTGCGCGAGCTGCACGCTGTCCGCGGTGGAGGCGCTGGGCACGTCCAGGCACTTGCCGCTGTTGCGGTTCACGAAGTGGTACGCGCCGTCGGCCTCGGCGACGGGCAGCCACTGCTGGTTGGCACCGCTGGAGTACGTCCAGAGCTGGACGGCGGCGGAGTCGGCGGTGGACACGTCGGTGACGTCCCACGCCTTGGTGGCGTCGAGGCCGCTGTTCACCCGGTAGTAGCCGCCGCTGGTGGCGACGAGTCGCCAGGTCTGGGCGGTGCTGGCGTTGCAGCTGTACTGCTGGACGGCGGTGCCGTCGGCACTGGCCGCCGCGCGGGCGTCGACGCACTTGCCGCTGCCCTTGTTGACCACGGTGGTGGGGCCGGCCGGGAGCGCGGCGACCGCCTCGGTCTGCGCGCTCGCCGGCGTCTGCGCCGCGATCTCGATTCCGGTCACGGTCGTCGCCACGAGCGCGACCGCGGTGAGAACTCTCGGTATCCGGCGCCTTCGCACGGACCCGGGGACGGATCTGAACACGGAGATCTCCTGTGTCCTGGAGGGGTGGGGGGACCGTCAGCCGGTGTACTTGGCGAAGATGCCGGTGAACTGCCAGGCGCTCTGGGACACGCCCGAGCAGGTGTCGTCGTTCGGGTAGCCGCCGGAGCAGGGCCGGTCGCGATTGGCGGACCAGAACGTGAGGCGCGCGAGGTGGTGCTGCTGCGCGTAGCCGAGGATGGTCTGGAAGTCGGCGGGGGTGACGGTCTCGTTGTCGTCGGTGATCCCGTTCATGGACGAGATGCCCATGCCCCGGTACGCCTGGTCGTCGCTGTAGCCGTAGGCGCTCTTGAGGGCGTTCTTGAGCCCCTCGGCCGCCTTCGTGGTCAGCGTGCCCATGTTCTGTCCCGCGCCGCCGAAGTCGAACGGCATGATGGTCCAACTGTCGACCGTGAGACCGGAGTTGGCGGCGCGGTTGATCAGGCTGGTGTCCGGTCCCGACTGGCCGGTGCCGATGGTGACGTACACCTTGATGCCCGGGTTGTTGGCCTTGACCGTCTTCAGCGCGTCCACCGTGCGCTGCTGCACGGTGCCGTTGCTGTACGCGTCGGCCTCCAGGTCGATGTCGATCGCTTTGAGCCCGTACGCGTCGATGACCTTCTGGTAGGCGCCCGCCAGCGCACCGGCGCTGGTGCAGGAGCTCTCCAGCTTGTTGCCGCTGTAGCCGCCGAACGACGGGACGACGTCGCCGCCGTTCGCCCGCACGGTGTTGATCGTCTGCTGGTCGACGCCGCCGGTGAGCGGGCGGCCGCCGTCCCACTGCGGGTTGCAGGTGCCGTTGCTGAGGACGAAGGCGAGGGTGAACCACTTGACGCCGGTGGCGTTCATGATCGTGGTCGGGCTGGGCGGGTTGCCCCAGCCGTTGTAGAGGTACGGGGCGACGGCCATCGGCGCCGACACCGGAGGCGTGCCGCCGCCGCTGGGCACGGTCCACTTCTGGTTGGCGGCGCCCGTACAGCTCCAGATCTGGACGGCGGTGCCGTTCGCCGAGGTGTTGCCGGTGACGTCGGCACACTTGCCGGACTGCTGGCCGACGAGGTCGCGGGCGGCGGAGACGGTCCACTTCTGGTTGGTGCCGCCGGCGCAGTCCCACAGCTGGAGCCTGGCCCCGTTGGCGGTCGAATTGCCGGTGACGTCAAGGCACTTGCCGAGAGCGCGGATCGTGCCGTCGGTGCCGACGGTCCACTGCTGCGCGGCGGTTCCGTTGCAGTCGTAGAGCTGTACGGCCGTGCCGTTGGCGGAGCTCGCCGACGCCACGTCGAGGCACTTGCCGCCGAGTCCGGTGATGGTGCCGGTGGCCGCGGCGGCGGGTGTCACGGCGAGGGCGCTCGCCGACGCGGCGAGCATGGCGGTGGCGAGCGCGCCGCGCAGCACGGTCGAGCGCGCAGGGGCGGGTCTGGGCAGGGGGGACATAGGGGGTTCACAGCCCTTCATGGGAGGCCGTCGATGGGGGGTGCGGGTGTTCATGGAGATGAACAGCGGGTGCATTCATGAAGCTGTGGCGAACGGGAACCTAAAGGTCTGCACCAGGGCCGTCAAGAGATGAAACCAAGATGGCCATCAACGGATCTACGCCCACAAGGACTTGAACACAGCAAAGCCCCCGGTCAGCGCACCGGGGGCTTCAACCGTACTTAATTCAAGGCGTGTTAAGAAGGGTGCTGCCACAGTCCGCGCGCGGCGAGCACCGGCAGCACACCCTCGCCGAACCAGTACGCCTCCTCGACGTGCGGATAGCCGGAGAGCACGAACTCGTCGATTCCCAGGGCGTGATACTCGGCGATCCGGTCGGCGATCTCGGTGTGCGAGCCGACGAGAGCGGTGCCCGCGCCGCCGCGCACGAGGCCGACCCCGGCCCACAGATTGGGGTAGATCTCCAGGCTGTCGGCGCTGCCGCCGTGCAGGGCGAGCATCCGCCGCTGCCCTTCGGAGCCCGAACGGGCCAGGCCCTCCTGGACGCCGGCGACGACCTTCGGGTCGATCCCGGCCAGCAGCCGCTCCGCCTGCGCCCACGCCTCCTGCGCCGTGTCCCGCGCGATGACGTGCAGCCGGATCCCGAAGCGGACCTCGCGCCCCTCGGCCTTGGCGAGCGTACGGATCCAGTCGATCTTCTCGGCGACCTGCGCGGGCGGTTCGCCCCAGGTCAGATAGACGTCGCTGTGCCGGGCGGCGACCGGCCCCGCCACCGCGGACGAGCCGCCGAAGTAGACGGGCGGCACGGGGTCCGGCAGCCGCGTGAGGCGGGCCTGTTCGACCCGCTCGTGCTCCCCTCGGAAGTCGAGGGTCTCCCCGCGCCACAGGGCGCGGACGACGTGCAGGAACTCGTCGGTACGGGCGTAGCGGCCCTCCTTGTCGAGGAAGTCCCCGTACGCCCGCTGCTCGGGGTCCTCGCCGCCGGTGACGACGTTGAGCAGCAGCCGGCCGCCGGAGTGGCGCTGGTAGGTGGCGGCCATCTGCGCGGCGAGCGCGGGACTGATCAATCCCGGACGGAACGCCACGAGGAACTTCAGCCGCTCGGTCCGCTCCACGAGCATCGCCGTGGTGAGCCAGGCGTCCTCGCACCAGGCGCCGGTCGGGGTGAGGGCTCCCTCGAAGCCCAACTGCTCGGCGGTGCGCGCCACTTGGCCGAGGTAGGCGAGCGAGGCGGGGCGGTCGCCGCCGGCCGAGCCGGTGGGCACGCCGTGGCCGCCGCCGACGATCGAGCGGCTGTCGCCGTTGGTGGGCAGGAACCAGTGGAAGGTCAGGGACATGTTGGGTCCTCTCCGGGACAGGGACGGGTCCGGGGACGGGGCCGGGGCCGGGGTCCAGGTCCAGTGCTCAGGCGGCGGCGAGCCGGGACGCGGTGGGCAGCGCGTCGCGGAAGCGGCCGAGGACCGGGGCGAGCGCCTCCCGTGTCTCCGGGGTGAGAGTCACGCCACCGTCCGCGCCGACGGTGATGTGCCGGTCGAGGACGAACCAGCCCTGCGCGACGTCGGCGCCGAGCGAGGTGAGGACGGGCCGCAGCGCGTAGTCGACGGCGAGGACGTGCGCGGGCGAACCGCCGGTGGCCAGCGGCAGCACGGGCTTGCCGCGCAGGGCGTACTGCGGCAGCAGGTCGAGGAACGCCTTCAGGACACCGGAGTACGCGGCCTTGTAGACGGGGCTGGCGACGATCAGGGCGTCGGCGCGGGCCACGAGGTCGACGGCCGCGGCGACTTCGGGATCCGCGGTGTCGGCGGACACCAGTCCCTCGGCGGGCAGGGAGCGGACGTCGAGATGGCGTATCTCGTGTTCGTGGCCTGCGAGTTGACGACCGAGGTCGCGCACGAGGTGGGCGGTGCGGGAGGTGCCGGGAGCGGAGGCACTGCCGGTGACGGTGAGGAGGAGGGCCACGAGGACTCCTTTGCGGGGGTGGGTTCGGCTGGGACGCATCGCCGCGGGAAGGGGGTTCGTTGCCGGGTACGGGCCGGTGGGGCTTGTCGGGCAGGTCCCCGCGCCCCTGAGATGCACGCCCTTCGGGCGGCATCTCCCCGATGAAGGCGAGCGGCGAAGCCGCAGCCCTTCAGGGGCGTGGGGAACCGCGCGAGAAGCCCTACCGGCCCGCGCTCGCCGACGAAACAGCGACCCGGCGGACGAGAGGCGTGATCCGCGTCCCGGAACAGGGCGCGAGGGAGCGGCAGTTGAGTGCGGCGGATGTCAGATGCGGGCCGGGCGGCGCGGCGACCGGCTCAGCGCGAGATGCGACAGGAGGTGCTGTTGACCCGTGCGAGGTCGACGTGACGTCGCCGCGTGAGGTCGTGCCGTCCTGTGTCCATGCGCCGATTGAATCAGGTGCCACGTACATCCGTCGAGAGCCGCCCACACCGTGGACGGCTCAGCCGTACGCCTCTCCGCCCAGCTCGAAGCCCGCCGTCCCCGCGCTGACGTCCGCCAGCCACGCCCGGAACCGCTCCACGTCCCCCTCGGGCAGACCGATCTCGATGGTCACGGCCTCCGCGTAGCGGACGTCGCGCACCTCGCGTCCGGTCGCCCGCAGATCGTTCTCCATCTTTCCGGCCCGGCCGTGGTCGACGGTCACCGTGGCGAGCCGGAAGCGGCGGCGCGTGACGGTGCCGAGCGCGTCCAGCGCCTCGCCCACCGCGCCGCCGTACGCCCGGATGAGCCCGCCCGCGCCGAGCTTCACTCCGCCGTAGTAGCGGGTCACGACGGCGACGACGTACCGCATCTCGCGGCGCGTGAGCATCTGGAGCATCGGCACGCCTGCCGTGCCGCCGGGCTCGCCGTCGTCGCTCGCCTTCTGGATCGAGGCTTCGGCGCCGATGACGTACGCGTAGCAGTTGTGCGAGGCCGTCGGGTGCTCCTTGCGGATGCGCGCGACGAAGGCCTGCGCCTCCTCCTCGGTCGCGGCGGGCGCGAGCGCGCACAGGAACCGGGAACGGTTGATCTCTGTCTCGTGCACGCCCTCGCGGGACACCGTGCGGTACTCGTCCTGCATCCGGCCAGCGTATTCGCAGGTGGCGCAGCGGTCGCCCCCGCCCGGTGCGCAGGTGACGATGTGGTGGATACTCGCACGTCGTCGCACACGCGTCCGGCCGCCACCGGCATCATGAGGGGGCCGTACGCGCGCGGCGACGAGACCGAGCCGCCCGACAGAAAGTCGCCGCACATGACCGGCACCCAGGCCGAGACCCCGGCCGCCGCGCCCGCCCGCGCCCACCGCTGGCGATCCTGGCTGCTGGAGGGCCTGAGCGAGCAGACGGCCCGCCATCAGGGCCCGCACGGGCATGCCCCGCAGGAGCACAAGGGCCACAAGTGGTGGCGCGTGATGTGCCTGACGGGTGTGGACTACTTCTCCACGCTCGGCTACCAGCCGGGCATCGCGGCCCTCGCCGCCGGTCTGCTGTCGCCGCTCGCGACCCTCGTCCTGATCGCACTCACCCTGCTGGGCGCGCTGCCCGTGTACCGCAGGGTGGCCAAGGAGTCGCCGCACGGCGAGGGCTCGATCGCGATGCTGGAGCGGCTGCTGCCCTGGTGGGCGGGGAAGCTGTTCGTCCTCGTCCTCCTCGGCTTCGCCGCGACCGACTTCATGATCACCATGACGCTGTCGGCGGCGGACGCGGCGGCGCACGTCGTGGAGAACCCGTTCGCGCCGCACTGGCTGCACGACGCCAACCTGTGGATCACGCTCGTGCTGCTCGCGGCGCTCGGCGCGGTCTTCCTGAAAGGCTTCCAGGAAGCGATCCGGGTCGCCGTCGTCCTGGTCGGCGCCTATCTCGCGATGAACGTGGTCGTCCTGATCACGGCCGCGGCCCACGTCTTCACCCAGCCGGTCAAGATCACCAACTGGTGGGACGCGATGACGGCCGAGCACTCCTCGCCGTTCATGATGATCGGCGTAGCGCTGCTGGTCTTCCCGAAGCTGGCCCTCGGCATGTCCGGCTTCGAGACCGGCGTCGCGGTGATGCCGCAGGTGCGGGGCGACTCCTCGGACACGTACGCGAAGCCTGCCGGCCGGATCCGCGACACCCGCAAGCTGCTCACCACGGCCGCGCTGATCATGAGCTGTTTCCTGCTCCTGTCCAGCCTGGCCACGACGATCCTGATCCCGCAGGACGAGTTCGAGGCGGGCGGCTCGGCGAACGGCCGCGCGCTCGCGTACCTCGCGCACGGCTACCTCGGCGAGGGCTTCGGCACGGTCTACGACATCTCGACCATCGCCATCCTGTGGTTCGCGGGCGCCTCCGCCATGGCGGGCCTGCTCAACCTGGTCCCCCGCTATCTGCCGCGCTACGGCATGGCCCCCGAGTGGACGCGGGCGGTGCGCCCGCTGGTCCTGGTCTTCATGGCGGCGGCCGTCGTGATCACCGTCTGGTTCAACGCGAACGTCGACGACCAGTCCGGCGCGTACGCGACCGGCGTCCTCGTCCTGATGCTCTCCGCCTCGTTCGCCTCGACGGTCGCGGTGCACCGGCGCGGCCACCGCAAGGCGGCGATCGGCTTCGGCGCGATCACGGCGGTCTTCGCCTACACGCTCGTCACGAACGTCGTGGAACGCCCCGACGGCATCAAGATCGCCCTGATCTTCATCGTGGCGATCCTGGTCTCCTCCTTCGCGTCCCGCGTCCACCGCGCCTTCGAACTGCGCGCGAACGCGGTGACGTACGACGAGGCGGCCGTCCGCCTGATCGACGAGGCGGCGGCGCGCGGCCCGCTGCGGATCATCGCCAACGAGCCGCAGGAGCACACCACCGCCGAGTACCGTGCCAAGGAGTCCTGCCAGCGCGAGGACACGCACATCCCCGACGACGGAGCCCTGCTCTTCCTGGAGGTCTTCATCCAGGACTCCTCCGACTTCACCGAGGACCTGACCGTGCACGGCGACGAGAAGCACGGCGTGCGCCGCCTGCGCGTGCACGGCCCGGGCGTCCCGAACACGGTGGCCGCGGTCCTGATGAACCTCCGCGACCGCACCGGCGAGGTCCCGCACGCCTACTTCAACTGGACCGAGGGCCACCCCGTCAGCCACCTGCTCCGCTTCCTCGTCTTCGGCGACGGCGAGGTGGCCCCGGTGACCCGCGAGGTCCTGCGCCGCGCGGAGCCCGACCCGGACCGACGGCCCCGGGTGCACGTCGGCTGACACGCCCGCGCGGAATCCCCGTGCGGCGCGGGGAGTTACGTCATCGGGAGCGTTCCCTCGTTCCCGTCTTCGTTCCCGTCTCCAGGAGGCGACCATGTACGGCGACCAGTCCACGGTCCGCACGATCCTCACCGAGTCCGGCGACACCTGGGCCGTGGTCGGCCTCTCCTCCAACCGGGCGCGGGCCGCGTACGGCGTCGCCGAGGTCCTGCAGCGCTTCGGCAAGCGGATCGTGCCGGTCCACCCGAAGGCGGAGACCGTCCACGGCGAGCAGGGCTACGCCTCGCTCGCCGACATCCCCTTCCCCGTCGACGTCGTCGACGTCTTCGTCAACAGCGACCTCGCGGGCCCGGTCGCCGAAGAGGCCGTGGCGATCGGCGCGAAGGCGGTGTGGTTCCAGCTGGGCGTGGTCGACGACGAGGCGTGGGAGCGGACGCGGGAGGCTGGGCTCGCGATGGTGATGGACAAGTGCCCGGCCATCGAGATCCCGCGCCTCGGCTGATCACACCTCGTCGAACGACGCGTAGTACGCGGCCGCCATGTCCTCGTCCCCGTGACCCTGTTCCTCGGCGCGGGCCAGGCGGGCCGCGCTCGCCTCGGCCACGTCCAGGCGGACGCCGTGCGCGCGGCCCGCCTCCACGATGAGGCGGGCGTCCTTCGCGGCGGTGGAGACCGCGAACTGGGCCGGGGTGAGGTTGCCGTCGCGGACCAGGCCCGCCTTGAGGTGCAGGTAGGGCATGTCGAGGCCGCCGCCGGCGATGGCGTCGAAGAAGGACTGGGGGTCGACGCCGAGAGCTTCGGAGAGGGCCAGGACCTCGCCCGCGGCGTTCGTCGCCGCGAGCACCCAGCTGTTGGCGACCAGCTTGAGACGGGTGGCGCTGCCCGCCGCGCCGTCCTCGCCGGTCCACACGGTGCGGGCGCCGACCGCGTCGAGGACCGGGTGCACGGCGTCCCGGCGTTCGCTCGGGCCCGCCGCGAGGATCAGCAGCTGGCCGGCCTCCGCGGGCTGGCGGGTGCCGAGCACCGGCGCGTCGAAGAAGGTCAGCTCGTGCCGCGCGGCGAAGGCGGCCAGGTCGCCGATCG
Organism: Streptomyces sp. HmicA12; assembly: GCF_000373565.1. Taxonomy (GTDB): domain Bacteria; phylum Actinomycetota; class Actinomycetes; order Streptomycetales; family Streptomycetaceae; genus Streptomyces. Next base: position 39,086 of record NZ_KB891814.1, read on the forward strand.
CGTCGATGCCGGCCGTCGTGGACTGGATCCAGGCCGTGCCGGGGCGCAGCCCTCCCGCCGCCTGCTCCATCACGTCCAGGGCGGCCGGGCCGTCGTACAGCATCGTCAGGACGACGTCCGCGCCGGTCACTGCCTCGGCCGGGGTGTCGGTGACGCGGACGCCGTCGGCGGTCAGCGGTTCGGCCTTGGCGCGGCTGCGGTTCCAGGCGCGGACGGTGTGCCCGGCCCGCGCGATGTTCCTGGCCATCGCGGCGCCCATGATCCCGGTGCCGAGGACACTCACGGTCAGCTTCTCACTCATGGCGGCGTCAACTCCTCTCCCGCGGAATCTGTTCCTGCGGGGTGGGTCTGTTCAGGCCGTGCGGCGGGCCACCCGGAGCTCGGTCAGGTAGCGCTTGGTGACCGTGCCGCCGTACGAGCGGTCGATGAGGTCGCCGATGGAGTCCAGCAGCCCGGCGCGGGCGGCCGGGGCGCGCGCTGATGCCGGTGGGGGTCGTGACCGGTGTCGGGGGCGGCCTGTACCTGGCGTGGCTGCTGCTGCGGGAGCGCAGGGCGCGGCACCTGTGACGGCGGGACGGTCCGGCTCCCGCGGCAGTTTGCCGCGGGAGCCGGACCGTCCTGCCGTGCGGTGACCTTGCTACGCGGTCACGTCGGTGACCCTCCACCGCTGGTTGGCACCGGAGTTGGGCTGCCAGGTGGTGACGGCCGATCCGTCGGCGGTGGCCTGTCCGCCGACCTCCAGCAGCCTGCCGGTGGCGGCGTTGACGAAGGTGTACGTGCCGTCGCCGGTCGTCGACGCGATCCACCGGGTGGCCGCGTCGCGCCGGCCGTGGTCCGCCTCGACGACCGGTACGTCGTCGCGGACGGCGAGCCGCTTGCCGCCGGCCGCGCTGCCGAACACGTAACTCCTGCGGTTGTCCTGGCCGTTGGAGCCGGTCTCCAGGACCTGCCAGCGCTGCCCGGCCGTGCCCGCGCCGGTCTTGACGACGAGCCCGCTGCCGTCGTCGGCGACGGTGACGTCCTTGCCGCTCTGCACACCGGTCAGCTCGTAGGTGCGGCCCCTGCGCAGGGTGGCCGCGTCCTTGGCGACCCCGGAGACGCCCTTGATGACGAACGAGGTCACGGACTGCGCCGGCACCGTGAACGTGGCCCGTCGGCCGCTGACCCGGATCGCGGGCCGCGTGTCGAGCTTGCCGTCGGCGCTGGTCACGACCGGGGTGACGGTCGCGTCGCCGCGTACGGCGGCGAACTTGGACAGGTCGAGGGTGACCGTGCGCGCGTCGGTGGCGCTGTTGACGTGGACGACGGTGGCGCCCTGCCCGGACCGGGTGACGGCGGCGGTGCTGCTCGTGTCGTCGACGTTGATCAGCCGGTCGCCCGGCCTGATGTAGTGGGTGAAGTTCCGTGCGGTGTCGAACTTCGTGTTCGTGTGGACCGGGCAGGTCTCCAGGGTGTCGTCGGGCCCGGCGCTGAACGAGACCTGGATCTCTCCCCAGTTGCCGCCCTTGCCCGACTCGCCGCCCGGCTTCATGTTGTCGTAGTCCTCGACCGGCTGCCAGAACACCCAGGCCGTGGGCTCCAGTTCACGCAGGTCGTCGACGATGTGTTGGGCGAGGCCGAGACCCGGGCGCATGTCGGTGAAGGACTGCCCGTCGCCCCAGTCGCCCTCGACCTCGCTCATCCACAGCGGCTTGTCGGCCGCCTTGGCGAGGTCGCGGACGGTGGTGCGGCCGCCGGTGCCGTACGTGTGGACGTTCATCTGCCCGACGACGTCCCGCACGGCGTCCGGGTACGTGGCCCAGTTCGTGGCGAAGGTGGTCGGGTTGGTCTCGTCCATCGCCGAGACGACGGCACCGGTCCGCACCTTCCGCAGCGCGTCGTGCAGCGCCGGCACGATCTTCTGCTGCAGGCCGGGGCCGATGTGGCAGCCTTCCTGCCGTCCACCGGTCGGCTCGCCGTCGGCGCCCAACTGGGTTCCCCAGTAACTGGTGTTGGGCTCGTTGCACGGATCGACGGTCCTGACCCTGATCCCGTGGGCCTGCTCCAGGCGCCTGGTCGCTCCGGCGAGGTAGGCGGCGAACTCCTCGACGGAGTCCTCCTTGAGGTTGTCCTTCGACGCGTCGAAGCCGCCGGACACGTACCCGCTCACCGTCATGAAGTACGGCGCCGAGTTGGAGAACGTCTCCCAGTGGGTGATGTCCTTCTTGATCCGGTCCACCCACCAGCGCTGGGTCGCGTCGGCGTCCTCGTTCCAGTGGTCCGGGTTCGCCGGGTCCCACCAGTCCGTGTCGGTGCGGGTGGTGCCCTCGGGAGCCTTCCACCAGCCCTCGACGGCGCCGCCGGGTCTCAAGTAGTCCCGAACGTCCGGGGCGTTGCCGCCGCCGACGTTGTAGCGGGCGATGTTGAGGGCGAGCCCGTCGCGGCCGAAGACCAGATCGGCGATCCGCTCACGGATCTCGTCCGGGTAGTGGCCGGTGGCGTTCGCGAACCAGACCAGGCTGGTGCCCCAGCCCTCGAACTTCTCGTGCTGGTAGGAGGGGTCGGGGGTGACCGTGACCGTGGCGGTGGCGGCGGCCGCCGGACGTACGAGGGACAGCTGGGTCCCCGCGGCCATCGCCGTGGCTGCGGCGACACCGAGGAAACCTCTGCGGGTGAGGCGTGCCAACGTGTTCTCCCAACTTCTGCGTGTGGGTGGTGAGTTGGAACAGCAGGGGGCGGCCGACGGTCAGACGGCGGGCGTGCGCAGGACCGCGACCTCGCGTGGCGGCAGCACGATCCCGTCGCCGGTGACCGCCGGGCCGACGAGCACGTCACCGGTCACTCCCGGCAGCGTCACGGACTCCTCGCTGCGGTTGACCAGGAAGACGTAGCGGTGCCCGGCGTCCCTGCGTACGACGCGCTCCACCAACCCCCGCGCCTGCGCCGGGAGTTCACTGCTCACCCCGGAGGGTGCGAGCAGTTCGGGCAGCAGCGTGGTGAGCCCCTCGACGCCGAGGCGGGTCGAGACGTACGCGGCCGATCCCCGGCCCGTCGTACGGCGGGTGACCGCCGGGCGGGAGGCGTAGGCGCCGGTGCGGTAGCGGGCGACGACCTCGACGTCCGGCCCCTCGACGTCGATCCGGTCGGTCCACAGGCTGCCGGTGGTCGCGTTGTCGAGGTCGACCGCGACGCCGTCGAGCAGCGGCCCGAACTCCTCGACGCGGATGCCGAGCAGGTCGCGCAGGGCGCCCGGATAGCCGCCGAGGTGGATGTGGTCGTTCTCGTCGACGATCGCGGAGCAGTACGTCGTGACGAGGTGGCCGCCGCCCTCGACGTACCGGGTGAGCTCCTTGGCGAGCGGCTGCGGCATCACGTGCAGGACGGGCGCGACGACGACGTCGTACGGGGACAGGTCGGTGGTGCGGGCGGGCACGATGTCGGCGCGGATGCCGAGGCGGAGCAGCGCCGAGTACCAGTCGAGGGCCTCGCGGTGGTAGTCGAGGCGCGAGGTGGGGTGCGAGTCCTGCTCGACGGCCCACCAGGAGTCCCAGTCGAACAGGACGGCCACGCGGGCGGGTTCGCGTTCGCTGCCCGCGATCGGGGCGAGCCGCTCCAGGGTGTGGCCGAGCGCGACGACGGACCGGAACAGCTCGCTGTCCTCGCCGGCGTGCGGCACCATCGCCGAGTGGTACTTCTCGGCGCCCGCCCGGGACTGCCGCCACTGGAAGAAGCAGACGGCGTCGGCGCCGTGCGCGACGTGCAGCAGCGAGTCACGCGCCAACTCCCCCGGCAGCTTCGGCAGGTTGACGGGCTGCCAGTTCACCGCGCTCGTGGAGTGCTCCATCAGGAACCACGGGCGGTGACCCGAGATGCCGCTCGTCAGGTTGGCGGCGAAGGACAGCTCGTCGCGGTCCTGCGGCCCGGGGATGACGTAGTGGTCATTGGCGACGAAGTCCACCTCGCCCGCCCAGTCCGCGTAGTCCATGCCCTTCGTGCCGCCCATGACCATGAAGTTGGTGGTGACGGGCACCTCGGGGGTGAGCTCGCGCAGCAGTTCGCGCTCGGCGACCAGGTGCTCCTTGAGCGCGTCCGACGAGAACCGCTTGAAGTCGAGCTGCTGGGTGGGGTTGGGGTGCGAGGCGGCGAGCCGCGGCGGCAGGATCTGCTCCCAGGCGCTGTAGTGCTGCGACCAGAACGCCGTCCCCCAGGCGTCGTTGAGGGCGTCGAGCGTGGTGTAGCGGCGCCGCAGCCACGTACGGAACGCGTGGGCGGCGTCGTCCGAGTAGTCGTAGACGTTGTGGCAGCCCAGCTCGTTGTTGACGTGCCAGGCGACCAGGGCCGGGTGATCGGCGTACCGCGTCGCCAACTCCCGTACGAGACGCAGCGCGTGCTCGCGGAAGACGGGCGAGGTGGGCCGCCAGTGCTGGCGCGCGCCCGGCCACAGCGTCTCGCCGGACGCCGTCACCGGCAGGATCTCCGGGTGCGCGGTGGTCAGCCACGGCGGCGTCGACGCGGTGGCGGTGGCCAGGTCGACGCCGACGCCGTTCGCGTGCAGCAGGTCCATTATCTCGTCGAGCCAGCCGAAGTCCCAGGTGTCGGCGGTCGGTTGGAGCCGGGCCCAGGAGAAGATCGCCAGGGAGACGACGTTCACCCCGGCCGCGCGCATCAGCCGGACGTCCTCCTCCCACACCTCCCGCGGCCACTGCTCGGGGTTGTAGTCGGCGCCGTAGCCGAGGCGACGGGAGCCGTCGGAGCCCTTCGCGTACGGGAAACGGGAGGCGGGGGAGGTCATCGGGGTCCTTCCACTGGTGCGGGGTGATGCTGCGGGCGGGCTACTTCTCGACGGTGAAGCCCTGCTCCGAGCCGTACTTGACGGAGGCGTCCTGCCACGACTTCAGACCGGCGGAGAGCTTGGTGCCCGAGACGTACGCCTTGCCCACGGTGTCGTTGAAGATCGAGTTCGCGTAGACCTGGTACGGCAGGTACTTCCAGTCGGTGGGTACGTTCTTCGCGGACTCGGCGAAGATCTTGTTGGCCTTCTGGCCGCCGAAGTAGGGGAAGGCGGTGTCCTGGAAGGACTTCGAGTTCAGGTCCTTCGACGTCGCGGGGAAAGCGCCGTTCTCGATCCGGGTCTGCACGCCCGCACCGGAGTTCGCGTACTCGACGAAGGCGTAGGCGAGTTCCTTGTTCTTGCCGAGGGCGGGCAGCGCGAGGGAGCTGCCGCCGTTCTCGGCCGACGCGGTCTGGCCCGCGGTCCACTGCGGCAGCGGGGCCACGCGCCAGTCACCGGACGCGTTCTTCACGCCGGAGGCGAAGTTGGCGGGCATCCAGGCGCCGATCGGCAGGGTGGCGATGGTGCCGTCGCCGAGGCCCTTGTACCAGTCGTCGCTCCAGCCGGCGACGGGCGAGACCAGCTTCTCGTCGATGAGCTTCTGCCAGGTGTCGCTGTACTTCTCGGCGCCCGCGTCGGTGAAGTCGATGCCGACCTTGGTGCCGTCCACCTTGTACGGGTGCGAACCGGCCTGCCACAGAAGGCTGGTGGTGAGCCCGGCGTCGCCGACGTCGCTGGTGATGTACGCCTTCGGGTCCGCCTTGTGCAGCTTGCGGGCGGCCTCGACGTACTCGTCCCAGGTCTTCGGGACGGCGATCTTGTACTTGTCGAAGACCTTCTTGTTGTAGAACAGCGCCATCGGGCCGGAGTCCATCGGCAGGCCGTACACGCCCTCCCCCGCCTTGACCGAGTTCCAGGGGCCGGGCGAGTACGAGTCGGCCAGCTTCTCGGCGCCGTAGGGCGTGAGGTCCGTGACCTGCTTGGTCAGGGAGTACTGGCCGAGCGCGTAGTACTCGATCTGCGCGACGTCCGGGACGCCCTTCTTCGCCGAGATGGCGTTCGACAGGGCCTTGTACTGGTCGTTGTTGGTGCCCGCGTTGACCAGCTTGATGTCGACCTTCGGGTACTTCTTCTCGAAGTCGGCGACGACCTGCTTGAGGGTGGGCTCCCACGCCCACACGGTCACCGTGCCGCCCTTCTTCAGGGCGGACTGGATGTCGGCCGAGCTGACCTTCCTGTCGCTGGAGCTGTCGTCGTCGGAGCCGCCGCAGGCGGTCGCTCCGAGGGCGAGGGCGCAGACGAGGCCTATGCCGCCGAGCAGGCGGCGGGAGTGCTTGGGCATGGGGATGCTTCCACTTCGTCGTGGTTGAACGGGGGTGGTGAAGGGAGACGGTGCTGCGGAGGGTGAACTGCGGTACTGCGCCTACTCCTTGACGCTTCCGGCGGCGAGCCCGGACTGCCAGTACTTCTGGAGCATGAGGAACGCGGCGATCAGCGGCACGATGGTGATGAGCGAGCCGGTGATGACCAGGTTGAAGACGACCTCGCCACCGGCCGCGTAGGCCTGCTTGTTCCAGGCGTCGAGGCCGACGGTGAGCGGGTACCAGTCCGGGTCCTTCAGCATGATCAGCGGCAGGAAGTAGTTGTTCCACGTCGCGACCGTGGTGAAGAGCAGGACGGTGACGGTGCCGGGGGCGAGCAGCGGCAGGGCGACCCGGAAGAAGGTGCGCAGCTCCCCCGCGCCGTCGATGCGCGCGGCCTCCAACAGCTCGACGGGAACGGCCTCCGCGGCGAACACCCACATCAGGTACAGGCCGAACGGGGAGATCAGCGACGGCAGGATCACGGCCCACGGGGTGTCGGTGAGGCCCATCTTGCTGAACATGAGGAACGTGGGGACGGCGAGCGCCGTCGTCGGCACCGCGACCGCGCCGATGACGACGGCGAACACGGCGCGCTTGCCGGGGAAGTCGAACTTGGCCAGCGCGTAGCCGCCGAGAACGGCGAGGAGCGTGGCGCCGCCCGCGCCCACCACGACGTACAGCAGGGTGTTGAGGAGCCAGCGGCCGAAGACGCCGTCCTGGTAGGTGAAGGTCTCGGTGATGTTGTGCCAGAGCTGGAAGTCGCCGTCGAACCACAGGCCGAACGAACGGGCCAGCCCTGCCTGGGACTTGGTCGCGCTGATCACCAGCCACACCAGCGGCAGCAGGCTGTAGAGGAGGACGACGAAGGTGAGCACGGTGAGCAGGACGCTGCGGCGCGGGCGGCCGGGGCTGTGCGCGCGGCGCGGGGTGCGCAGGCGCGGGACGGCCGGACCGGCCGGTGCCTTCGGCCGCGGCGGGGTGGTGGTAGTCATCGCGCTCACGCTCCCTTGCGCATGCCGCGCAGCTGGACCACGTAGGCGACGATCATCGTGATCACGCCCATGACGATGGCGACCGTCGCGGAGTAGTTCTGCTGCTGGCCGGAGAAGGACAGCGAGTACGTGTAGAAGTTCGGGGTGTAGTCGGTCGTGATCGCGTTGGGCGCGAGCTTCTGCAGGATGGCCGGCTCGTTGAAGAGCTGGAAGCTGCCGATGATCGAGAAGATCGTGGCGATGACGAGCGCGCCGCGGATCGCGGGCAGCTTGATCGAGGCGATGACGCGCCACTGGCCCGCGCCGTCGATCATCGCCGCCTCGTAGAGCGAGTGCGGGACGACGCGCAGCGCCGCGTAGAAGATCAGCATGTTGTAGCCGACGAACTCCCAGGTCACGATGTTGCCGATGGACGCGAGGATCAGGTCCGGGGAGAGCGGGTTCGGCAGGCTCACGCCGAGGGCGTCGTTGATGTCGCCGACCAGGCCGAAGCGGGTGCCGTAGATGAAGCCCCACATGAGGGAGGCGACGACGGCGGGGACCGCGTAGGGCAGGAAGACGGATATCCGGAAGAAGTCCTTGCCGTACAGCCGTCCGCTGTCGAGCGCGAGCGCGACGAGGAGGGCGAGGCCCAGCATGATGGGCACCTGGATCAGCAGGAACAGCCCGACCCGCAGCACGCCGTCCCAGAACTTCGGGTCCTGGAAGGCCTGTTGGTAGTTGTCGAGGCCGACGAACGTCGTCCCGCCGATCAGCTGGGTACGGAACAGGCTCAGGTAGATCGAGTACACGAGCGGCGCCAGGAAGACCAGCGCGAAGACGAGGGCGAAGGGGCCGATGAACCCCCACCCCGTCCACGAGCGGCGCGCCTTGCGTGCCGGTGGCCCGGCCGGGCGCCGGCCTGCGGCGGCCGACGGTTGAAGCGTCGTCATCGTGCGTCCCTCGCTCGTGCGTCCTCGCGGGCGGCCCTCGATGTTTACGCAAACATCGCTGGGCGTGAGCGCCCCGTGTGTTGTTATGTTTACGTAAACATCCGGTGGCGGAATGTCTACACTGCCCACGGGAGACGGTCAAGAGTCGGCCGGTGAACGGATACAGCGACGGGTGAGGCACACGGTGACAGCAACAACGGGCGACGTCCCCGCCCCGGGCGGCGGGCGACGCGGGCGCGGCGCCTCGATGGCGGACGTCGCGCGGGTCGCGGGGGTCTCCTCGCAGACGGTCTCCCGCGTCTCGAACGGGTTCTCCGGCGTCAACGAGGAGACCCGCGAGCGCGTCCTCACCGCCATGCGGGAGCTGGACTACCGGCCCAACAGTGCGGCGCGGGCCCTGAAGCGCGGCAAGTTCCACACCATCGGCGTCATCACCTTCACGCTCTCGACGACGGGCAACGTCCGCACCCTGGAGGGCATCGCGACGTCGGCGGCCCAGGAGGGTTTCGCGGTCACGCTGATGCCGGTCGCGGTGCCGACGCAGGACGAGGTGCGCGGCGCGTTCTCGCGGCTCGGGGAACTGGCCGTGGACGCCGTGATCGTCATCATGGAGGTCCATCTGCTCGACTCGGGCCGGCTCACCCTGCCCCCGCACGTCCAGGTCGTGGTCGTCGACTCGGACGCGGGCGACCGCTTCGCGGTGGTGGACACGGACCAGGCGGGCGGCACGCGCGACGCGGTACGCCATCTGCTCGACCTGGGCCACGAGACGGTCTGGCACCTGGCCGGGCCCTCGGACTCGTTCGCGGCCCAGCGCCGAACGGATGCCTGGCGCACGGCACTTGAGGACGCGGGCCGCGCGGTTCCGGTGCCGGCGCGGGGTGACTGGTCGGCGGAGTCGGGGTACCGCGCGGGGCTCGAACTGGCCGCGGACCCGAACTGCACCGCCGTGTTCGCGGCCAACGACCAGATGGCGCTCGGTCTGCTGCGGGCGCTGAACGAGCGCGGCCGCAAGGTTCCTGACGATGTGTCAGTGATCGGCTTCGACGACATCCCGGAGTCGGGCTCGTTCCTGCCTCCGCTGACCACGGTGCACCAGGACTTCGCCGAGGTCGGCCGGCGGTGCGTGGAGAGCGCGCTGCGACAGGTGCGGCAGGGCGCGGCCGAGCGGGGCACGACGCTGGTGCCGACGCGGCTCGTGGTGCGGGACAGCACGGGTCCGGCGCCTGTCCCTCCGGGCTGACTCGGCTCGGGCTGGCCCGGCGTCGGGTGCGTGGCGGTTTTGTCGGCGGGTGCGGGTGCGTGTTTGTCGGCGGGTGCGGGTGCGGGCGCGTGTTTGTCGCCGGGTGCGGGTGCCTGGGGCTTCTCGCGCAGTTCCCCGCGCCCCTGAAGGCATGCGCTCCGCGCCGCCTTCCCCGAAGGAGGCGGCGCACGAAGTGCGCACCTCCAGGGGCGCGGGGAACTGCGCGACCAGCCACGACGCGAGGAGCGCCCGCGATGCGAGCAGCCGCCCGGCAGCGTCGGGCGGCTAACCCGCCACGCCCAGCCCCTCGATGACGACGGCGCCCGGAACCTCGGCGAGCGCCTTGCCGGGCACGATCAGCTTGCCGCGGCGGGTGCCGCTGCCGATCAGGACGTACGGGAGGTCGACGACGGCCGCGTCGACGAGGACGGACCAGTCGGCGGGCAGCCCGATCGGGGTGATGCCGCCGTACTCCATGCCGGTCTCGCCGACGGCGATGTCCATGTCCGCGAACCTGGCCTTGCGGGCGCCGAGTTGACGACGCACGACCCCGTTCACGTCGACCTTGGTCGTGGACAGCACGACGCACGCGGCCAGGGTGGACTCGCCGCCGCGCTTGCCCGCGACGACGACGCAGTTCGCGGACCGCGCGAGGATCTCGGGGCCGTAGTGCTCGACGAACGTGGCAGTGTCGGCCCACTGCGGGTCGGTGTCGACGTGGATCAGGTCCTGCGCAGGCACCGTGCCGCGCCAGTGTCGGACGGCGTCGGCGACGGGACGGGTGAGCACGTCGAGGGCTTCCGGAGCCGGGCGGACGTGGTCGAAATCTCCGATGGGTGCGCGCATGGCGGCACGCTAACAGCCAGCGCGCGCCCCGGAGTCGGGTGTCTCAGCGTTCGAACGGCACCGAGACCGCCATCACCATCCGGGCCGGGACGTCGCCGTCGTTGCGGTACTCGTGCGGTACGTCCGCCTCGAAGGTGACGCTCGCCCCCTGCGGCACCCGGTGCGGGACGCCGTCCACGGCCAGCGTCAACTCGCCCTCGGTGACGTGGAGGAGCTCGACGGTGCCCTGCGGGTGCGGGTCGGAGGCGCTGCCCTCGCCGGGCTGCAGCAGCCAGTCCCACATCTCCAGCGGGCCCGGCGCCTCGGTTCCGGCGAGCAGCCGGTGATAGCTGCCCGCCTCCGTGGACCACAGGCGCACGGCCTGCTCGGCGGGCACGATCCGCACCTTGGGCCCCTGCTCGTAGTCGAGCAGCGTGGTGATGCTGATGCCGAGCGCGTCGCCGATCTTGACGACGGTGCCGATGCTCGGGTTGGTGCGGGCCTGCTCGATCTGGATGAGCATGCCGCGGCTGACACCGGCCCGGGCGGCGAGCGCGTCCAGGGTGAAGCCGCGCTCGGAGCGCCAGTGTTTGACGTTGCGCGCGAGCGACTGGGTCAGCAGGTCGAGGTCCGACACGTTCCGTCCATGGGTGAGCGAGCGAGAAAGGTCGCAGTCCAATATTTTGAATGACAGCGTACAGTTCACTGAACTACGGTGTGGTGCACTTCAGCGTTCACCGAACTGTACTGCGAGGCCCGCCATGACAGCACTCTTCGCCCTGGCCACCAGCCTGCTCATCGGCCTGGCCGACTTCGGCGGCGGGGTGCTGACACGACGTACCCCCGCCCTCACCGTGGTGGTCGTCTCGCAGTCCATCGCGGCGGCCGTTCTCGCGGTGATCGTCGTGGCCACGGGCGGTTGGCACGCCGCGGAACCGCGGCTGTGGCTCGCCGTCGTCGCGGGCCTGGTCGGCCCGCTCGCCATGCTCGCCTTCTACAAGGCGCTCGCCCTCGGCCCGATGGGCGTGGTCTCCCCGCTCAGCACGGTCGGTGTCGCCGTCCCGGTGGGCGTCGGGCTGGCGGTCGGTGAGCGGCCGGGGCTGCTGCAGGCCGCCGGCATCCTGGTCGCGGTCGTGGGGGTCCTGCTCGCCGGGGGCCCGCAGTTCGGGGGCGCTCCGGTGCAGCGGCAAACGGTGCTGCTCACGCTGGTCGCCGCCTTCGGTTTCGGCGCGGTGATGGCGCTGATCGCGGAGGCGTCGACGACGCTGCCCGGCCTGTTCCTCGCCCTGTTGGTGCAGCGGGTGACGAACGTGGTGGCGGGTGGTGCCGCGCTGTACGCCTCGGCGCGGCGCGGGGCCCCGGTGCTGCCCGAAGGCGGCGGCCTGCGCCTGCTCCGGGCGTCCCTGCCCGCCCTCGCCTTCGTCGGCCTGGCGGACGTGGCCGCCAACGGAACGTACTCACTGGCGGTGCAGCGCGGCCCGGTGACGGTGGCCGCGGTGCTGGCCTACCTCTACCCGGTCATCACCGCCCTCGCGGCCCGCGGCATCCTGCGGGAACGGCTGCGCGGGGTGCAGGCGGCGGGCGCGGGCCTCGCCCTGGTCGGCACGCTGCTGCTGGCGACGGGCTGAGCGGCATCGGGGTGTCCCGGGAGGATCACACCTCGCCTCGGAAGCTTCTGTACTCGTCGTTCATCAGATCCCAGAAGGACCGGTGGCGAACGGCGCCCGGCAGCCAGTGGGCGAGGTGCCAGGCCTCCCACTCACCGTCCGCACCGACGACGTGGGGGTTGAGGAGATAGACGTCCGTGGCGTTCGGGGTGTGGCTGATCTTCAAGGTGTCCGGCAGATATGCGGGGCGGAACGAGAGCGGGTCCTGGGCCTCGCCGTAGACGAAGTACTCCTCGTCGTCCACCTGCACGTACCCGTCCCAGCCGGAGACGAGATCCGGCTCCAGGTCGCGGGTCCAGCCCACCTCCCGGGCCGACAGGAGCCGGTCGATGCTGTCGGTGGTGTCGAGCCAACCGTCGCTCGCCCGCAGGAACTGCCGATAGCTCGGCGGCAGAGCCACACCCAAGCGCTTTTCCTGCGCGGCGAGTTCCTCGTCGGTGACACCGGCGGTGCCCAGCCAGCGCGCCCTGCGCACCGCCTCGGGGAACGGCTCGGCGCGCTCCTGCTCGTGCAGTACGGGATCGAGCCACTCGTCGCTCCACCGCTGCAGCAACTCCCGCCACGCGTAGCGGTGTCCACCGTCCTGACCGGGCTCCTCGTCCATGGCGAGAGAGTAGAGGCAGCCACTGACAACGGCCCTCGGGTGCGGCGGAAACCGGCTGCCCGCCCCGACCGCCCGCTCAGATCCGGTACTTGCGCAGCGCCGGCACCGTGAACGCGAGCCCCAGCATGGCCACGACCACGAGGAGTCCGCCCCCGACGACGGCCTGGCGGGCGCCGAACGCGGAGCCGGCCGCGCCGTGCAGGACGTCGGCGAGCCGCGGGCCGCCCGCGACGACGACGGTGAAGACGCCCTGCATGCGGCCGCGCATCTCGTCGGTGGCGGCGGACAGCAGGATCGCCCCGCGGAACACCATCGAGACCATGTCGGCGACCCCGGCCACCGCGAGGAAGACCACGGCGAGCCACAGACTTCCGCTCAGCCCGAACCCGGCGATCGCCGCGCCCCACGCCACGACCGCGCCGATCACCATCCAGCCGTGCCGTCGGGCCCGCGAGAACGTGCCGGAGAAGAGCCCGCCGACGACGGCCCCGATGGGGATCGCCGCGAACAGCAGACCCAGGGCGAGCCCTTCCCCGTACGAGCCGTACGTCTCCGAGGCGAGCTGCGGGAACAGGGCGCGCGGCATTCCGAAGACCATGGCGATGATGTCGGCCAGGAACGAGAGCAGCAGCACCTTGTGCGCCGAGATGTAGCGGAAGCCCTCGGCGATCTCGCGCACGCCCGCGCGGCGCTTGGCCGCGGCGACGAGCGGCGGCAGCGCGGGCAGTCGGTAGACCGCCCAGACGGTGACGCACAGCGCGAGGGCGTCGATGAGGTACAGCTCGGGCAGCCCGATGACCGGTATGAGGACGCCGGCGAGCAGCGGTCCGACGACCTGCCCGGTCTGCATGACGGTCGAGCCGAGCGCGTTGGCCGCGGGGAGTTGCCCCTCGGGCACGAGCCGGGCGATGGAGGCGTTGCGCGCCGGGGCGTTGAGACCCCAGAACGCCTGCTGCATCGCGAGCAGCACCATCAGTACGGCGACGGAGTCGAGCCCGCTCGCGGCCTGCAGCCAGAACAGCACCGAGGTGACGGCGATGCCGCAGTTGGTGATCAGCAGCAGCTTCCTGCGGTCCACGCTGTCGGCGACCGCGCCGCCCCACAGCGCGAACACGATCAGCGGCACGAGCCCGGCGAGGCTCGCGGCGCCGACCCATGCCGAGGAGCCGGTGATGTCGTAGATCTGCTTCGGCACGGCGACGGCCGTGAGCTGACTGCCCACGGCCGTGACGATGGTCGAGGTCCACAGCCTGCGGTACGCGGGGATGCGCAGCGGCCGGGTGTCCATCGCGAAACGGCGCCAGCCGCGTCGCGCCTCGCCGGACGCCTGCGGGTCCTGGGGTCGCTCCGGCTCGGATTCGGTGCCGGAACCGCTGGTGCTACTGCTCTCGCTCGTGTCCACGTACTTCCTGCTTGCTCGCTACATCTATCGGCTGCAGGGTTCACTATCGCAGTACCGGCCGAGCCCCGGAACAGCGTCTCAGCTTCCGGCGATCAGCAGGGTCCCCATCGCGACCATGGTGGCGGCGACCAGCCCGTCGAGGACCCGCCAGGCGGCGGGCCTGGCGAGGAAGCGGCCGAGCAGCCGGGACCCGAAGCCGAGCGCGGCGAACCAGCACAGGCTGGCGAGGGCCGCGCCGAGCCCGAAGGTCCAGCGCAGCGAACCCTGGCCGGCTGCGACGGAGCCGAGCAGGAACACGGTGTCGAGATAGACGTGCGGGTTGAGCCAGGTCATGGCGAGACAGGTGAGCACCGCCCGCCGCCGCGACCCGGGCGCCTCGCCCTCGGCCCGCAGGGCGCCGACCGGCTTGATCACCCGGCGTGCGGCGAACGCGCCGTAGGCGAGCAGGAACAGGCCGCCGATCCAGCCGACCGCGGTCAGCGCCTGCGGGTACGCGACCACCAGAGCTCCCACGCCGCCCACGCCCAGCGCGATGAGCACGGCGTCGGACACCGCGCAGATCCCGACGACCTCGAGCACGGCGTCCCGTCGCACACCCTGGCGCAGCACGAAGGCGTTCTGGGCTCCGATGGCGACGATGAGCGAGAGGCCGGTGCCGAATCCTGCGGCCGCGGCGGCGAGCGAAGCGTTCATGCCTCTGAAGCTACGGAAGCGATCACCGCACGTACAGCTAAAGATTCTTACGTAACATTAGCGCTCGTGATGACTCCGGAGCTGCCGCTCGACCAGGTCAGGACCCTGCTCGCCGTGATCGACGAGGGCACGTTCGACGCGGCGGCGGCCGCGCTGCATGTGACGCCGTCCGCGGTCAGCCAGCGCGTGAAGGCCCTGGAGCAGCGCACGGGACGGGTCCTGCTCGTCCGGACGAAACCGGTGCGGGCCACCGAGTCGGGCGCGGTCGTGGTCCGGTACGCCCGTCAGCTCGCCCGCCTGGAGCGGGACGCGTACGCCGAACTGGGCCTGGGCGCCGAGGACGAGAAGCCGCGCCGGGTCTCGGTCGCGGTGAACGCGGACTCGCTGGCCACCTGGTTCCTCGACGCGCTGACGCGGGTGGAGCGGACGCCGCTGCTCTGCTTCGAACTGCACCGCGAGGACGAGACCAACACCGCCGAACTGCTGCGCGAGGGGCGGGTGATGGCCGCGGTGACCTCGTCGCCGGAACCCGTGACGGGCTGCTCGGTGCGTCCTCTCGGGCGGATGCGCTATCTGGCGGCGGCGACCCCGGACTTCGTCGGGCGCCACCTCGACGGCCCCCTGCGCGACACGCTCCCGCACGCCCCGGTCATGACCTTCGACCGCAGCGACGACCTCCAGGACGCGTTCGTCCGCACCCTGCGCCGGGGCCGCGGCGCGGCGAGCGCGGTCCGGCACGCGGTGCCCACGTCGGAGGGTTTCGTCGAGGCCGTCGCCCTCGGTCTCGGCTGGGGCATGCTCCCCGAGATCCAGGCACAGCCCCTGCTGGAGGCGGGCCGTCTCATCCAACTGGCGCCGGAGCGCCCGGTCGACGTCCCGCTCTACTGGCAGCAGTGGAAACTCGACTCCCCCGCGCTCGCGGTGGTGGCGGAGGCGGTGGCCACGGCCGCGAGCGGTGCGCTGCGCGGCCGGACCTAGAGCGCAGAGTCTCTCCGCTCAGCCCGCGACGCGGACGCCGAACTGGAAGCTGCCGATCGTGCTCATCGACTCGTACCGGACGACGGCACCCGGGTACGGCGCGTGCAGCACCTGGCCGCCGCCCGCGTACAGGCCCACGTGCTCGGTGTTGTTGAAGAAGACCAGGTCACCGGGCTTGAGCTGGCTCATGCCTATCCTCGTGCCGTCGTTGACCTGGGTGTAGGTGACCCGTGAGATCTGGAGACCGGCCTGGCCGTAGGCCCACTGCGTGAGGCCCGAGCAGTCGTAGGAGTTGGGGCCCGTGCCGCCACGGACGTACGGCTTGCCGATCTGGGAGGCGGCCGCGCTCAGGGCGGCGGCACCGTACCGGGAGGCGGCCGCCTCGTTGCCGAGGTCGACGCGGCCCGCGGAGGAGCGGCTGGCACGCGCCTCTTCGTCGGCCATCTCCTGACGCTCGGCCGCCGTCAGGGAGTTGAGCAGCTTCTGCGCCTTGCTGAGCTTGCCCTGGATCTCGTCCTTCCGCTTGCCGAGCTCGGTGCGCGTGTCGGCGAGGTCCTTGAGCTTCTCGGAGGCCTCGGAGCGCTCCTGGGCGAGCGTGCGCTGCTTCGCCTGGACCTTCTTCAACGAGTCCAACTGCTGCTCGGACAGCGAGTCGAGGGTGGACGCCTTGTCGAGGTAGTCGTCCGGGTCCGCGGAGAGGAAGAGCTGTACCGAGGGGTCGATGCCACCGGAGCGGTACTGCTCACTGGCCATCGCGCCGATGCCCGACCGCAGTTCGTTGAGCTCGTCCTGCTCGCGGGCGACCTTGTCCTGAAGCTGGTCTATCTCCTTCTCCAGCTTCTTCTGCTTCTCCTTGGCCCCGTCGTACTGGTTGGTGGCCCGCTCCGCCTCTTCGTAGAGCTTGTCGACCTTCGCCTTGACCTCGCTCTTCGTGGGCTTCGGGGCCGCGTTGGCGGCCTGCGAGGTGAGGGCCACGGCAGCGGCCGCGGTCACGGTGAGCACGGTCACGCGGGTGCGGCTCGACTGCTTGGGTCGACGGTGGGACGCCACGAAGGCGAGCTCCTCTTCCTCCAACCGCCCGCAGAACAAAGACGCATGGGCGGCGCCCCTCCACCGTCACTCACCTGATGTGAATGATCGCCCGAGCGGAGGTTCGAGCCCTGACCTTAGTAACCTTCCTGTGACCATTTCAAAGTTTGACGTGCAAAATCTCGGCCGCGTCTGCAATCTTTATGCACAACTCACGTGCAGTGATGCTCATTTGACGCTACGTCGCACGCCCGCGCCGCCAACCAGGGCAAGAAGAACGTACGTTGCGGTTCCTATCGAACCGGACACGACCTAGGGCGTGTCCTCCAGGTCGGCCAGCGCCAGCAGTTGCTCCGGCGTCACGTGCGCGGGGATCGGCTGCGGCGTGGGCGTGCGCAGCGGTGGCTGCCAGCCCGCCTCCTTGTCCCAGGTGCGCACGACGCGGGCCGGTGCCCCCGCCACCACCGCGTGGTCCGGGATCTCGCCGCGCACGACGGCGCCCGCCGCGACCACGACGTTCCGGCCGATGCGGGCGCCGGGCAGGATCACGGCGTTGGTCCCGATCCAGCAGCCGGGGCCGATCTCCACCGGCTCCATCCGCGGCCACTGCTTGCCGATGGGCTCGTCCGGGTCGTCGTAGGAGTGATTGGTCGAGGTGATGTAGACGTTCGGGCCCATGTAGACGTCGCGCCCGACGGTCACGGTGGTGTCGGCGATGACGTGGCTGCCGCGCCCGATGACGACGCCGTCGCCGATGGTCAGGATCGGGTCGGGGCCGAGGTCCAGGTCCGGCATCATTCCGGCCGTCAGCGTGACCTGTTCGCCGATGATGCAGTGCTCGCCGAGCCGGATCCACGGCTCGCCGAACAGGGTGCCCTGCGGGAAGGCGAGCCTCGTGCCGGCGCCGATCGCGCCGAACCGGTGGCCGCCGGGCTGCGCGGCCGTCACAGCGCCCTTGCCCTGGGCCCAGCGCCAGCACGCGTGGACGGCGCGGTGGGCGAGCCCGCCCTTGGACCGCCCTTTGACCCCGTCCTCGGACGAGAACACGTTCCCATTCATCGGCACGCCGCTACGTTACTCATCCGTACCGTCCGCCCCCACCTCACCGCCCTGTGATCTTCACCCCAAGGGTCCACGGGTACGGTTCGCTCAGGCGCGACGCACCACCATCGAGAGTTCGACAGTCAGGAGCAGCCATGGCCCACGAGGCACTCGTCACCGGGTTCGGGGACAAGGAACCGAAGCTGGACCAGGACGCGTTCGCGGCGCCGACGTCCGCGCTGATCGGCGACGTCACCCTGCACGCGGGCGCGAGCGTCTGGTACGGCGCGGTGCTGCGTGCGGAGTTCGAGCCGATCGTGCTCGGCGCCGACAGCAACATCCAGGACAACTGCACGGTCCACGTCGACCTCGGGTTCCCGGTGACGGTCGGCGAGCGCGTCTCGGTCGGTCACAACGCGGTGCTGCACGGCTGCACCATCGAGGACGACTGCTTGATCGGTATGGGCGCGACGGTGCTCAACGGCGCGGTGATCGGCGCGGGTTCCCTGGTGGCGGCCCAGGCCCTGGTCCCGCAGGGCATGGTGGTCCCGCCGGGTTCCCTGGTGGCGGGCGTCCCGGCCAAGGTGAAGCGCGAGCTGACCCAGGAGGAGCGCGAGGGCGTGACCCTCAACGGCACGCACTACGTGGAGCTGGCGAAGATGCACCGCGCCCTCTAGCCACCGGGGCCGGGGCGCGGTCGACCACCCGCGCCCCGCGGCCTCACTCGGCCGCGACGACCGCCGCCTCCGCCTCGGCCGCCTCGTGCTCCGCCGCGGCCTTGGCGGCCCGCCGCTTCACGAGGAGCATCGACGCGAGCCCCACCAGCACCGCGGCGCCGAGACCCACGTACGAGAACCGCTTCAGCCAGTCTTCCGCGACGACGCCCACGTAGTAGATGACGGCGGTGGTGCCGCCGGCCCAGACCACGCCGCCGAGGAAGTTCGCGATGAGGAACTTCCAGTACGGCATGTGCAGCACGCCCGCGAGCGGTCCGGCGAAGATGCGCAGCAGCGCGATGAACCGCCCGAAGAAGACGGCCCACATGCCCCACTTCTCGAAGGAGCGCTCGGCAGTGGCGACATGGGCGGGCCCGAAGTGGCGTGGGAACTTGGCGCCGAGCTTGGCGAGCAGCGGCCGTCCGCCCTTGCGCCCGATCGCGTACCCGATGGAGTCACCGATGACGGCACCCGCGCTGGCGCAGGCGCCGAGGACGATCGGGTTGACGTCGCCGTGCTGCGAGGACAGCAGCGCGGCGGAGACGAGCACGATCTCGCCGGGCAGCGGGATGCCGAGACTCTCGAGCCCGATGACCCCCGCCACCAGGGCGTAGATGGCGACTGCCGGAATCGTGTCGAGCCACTCCTGGACGTGCAAAGCCGCCGCCTCCTGATGCGAACCGTGTGCTCGGCGTGCGCGTTCCCCGTCTGGCCGCGCACGCCGGGCAGCCTACCTGTTCCCTATGACGCCACCGAGCCTCGGAAGGTGCATCGGTGCGCGCTGCGAATCGGCCGGGAACCCGGATGCGGCGAACCCCGGACGCCGCGTGGCGTCCGGGGTTCGTGCGGTTCACGGACCGGTCAGTTGTTGGGACGCAGCGTCCAGACGACGGTCATCTCGCCGGTCACGGCGCCGTCCTCGCGCCGGATCTCGATCGCGACCGGGAACTCGGGGCGTTCGCCCGCGTCCAGTTCGGCGACGACGTCCGCGGCCGGGCGGCCGAGCGTCGCCGTGGCGGTGACCGGGCCCATGGCCAGCTTCTTGTACGCGATGTCGGCGCTGACGGCCAGCGGCACCGCGCGCGACAGTTGGTCGCCGAAGGCGGCGAGCACGATGGCGCCGCTCGCGGACTCGCCGAGCGTGAACATCGCTCCGGCGTGCGGACCGCCCACGTGGTTGTGGAACTCGCCCTGATCGGGCAGGGCGACGACGGCCTTCTCGGGGGTGGTCTCGTGGAACTCGAGGTTCAGGGTGCGGGCCATCGGCACCGTGGCGGCGAGCATCTCGCCGATGGACATCTGGTCTGCGCTCATACCGCGAAGGTTACCCACGAGTAGCAAGCTTGGCCATCCCCCTGGCCCCGGCATCCGAGATCGCCCGAATGTTGGCAGGAAGGGCGCTCACCAGGGATAGTCCCTCAGTGACCTCCTCAGCCGACGCCCCGTCGACCCCGTCGAAGAGCCCGCGCCGCCCCGCGTGGGCCGGGCGGAACTACACACTGCTCGCCACGTCGGCGTTCATCACCGCCCTCGGGGCGAACGGGGCGCTGATCGCGTCCGCGTTCGCCGTCCTGGAGTCGGGCGGCGACGGCGGCGACGTGGGTCTGGTGGCCGCGGCCCGCACCCTGTTCCTGGTGATCTTCCTGCTGGTCGGCGGCGCCGTCGCCGACCGGCTGCCGCGCCACCACGTGATGGTCGCTGCCAACGCCCTGAACTTCTTCTCGCAGGGCGCCTTCGCGCTCCTCGTTCTCATGGGCGACCCGCAGCTGTGGCAGATGATGGTGCTCAGCGCGCTCGGCGGCATGGGGCAGGCGTTCTTCAGCCCGGCGGCCGAGGGCATGCTGATGGCGTCGGTCACCGGTGAACAGGCGAGCCGCGCGTTCGCGCTGTTCCGGATGGCGATGTCGGGCGCCGCGGTGGCCGGTGCCGCGCTCGGCGGTGCGCTGGTGGCCGCGTTCGGTCCCGGCTGGGTGCTCGCGGTGGACGCGGCTGCGTTCGCGGTGGCCGGCGCGCTGCGCTGCTTCCTCGACGTGAGCCACATCGCGCCGCGGGAACCGGGCGGCGGGCTGCTCTCCGACATGCGCGACGGCTGGCGGGAGTTCGTCTCGCGGCCCTGGCTGTGGGGCATCGTCGCCCAGTTCTCGGTGGTGGTCGCCGTGGTCGGCGCCGCCGAGGCGGTGTTCGGGCCGCTGGTGGCGCGCGACGAGCTCGGCGGGGCCGGGCCGTGGGGGTTCGCGCTGGGCGCGTTCGGCGTCGGCACGATCCTCGGCGGGCTGCTGATGATGCGCTGGAAGCCGAAGCGCCTGCTGTTCGCGGCGACGCTCTCGGTGTTCTCCCTCGCCCTGCCGTCGGCGGCGCTCGCCGTCCCGGTGCCGCTGCCCGCGCTGGTGGCGGTGATGTTCGTCAGCGGCGTCACCATCGAGATCTTCGGCGTGTCCTGGATCACCGCACTGCACCAGGAGATCCCGGAGGAGAAGCTGTCCCGGGTCTCCGCCTACGACTGGTTCGGCTCGGTGGCGATGGTGCCGATCGCGACGGCGCTCGCGGGTCCGGCGGAGTCGGCGTTCGGACGGTCCGCGTCACTGTGGGGCTGCGCGGCGCTGGTCGTCGTGGCGACGACGGCGGTGCTCTTCGTCCCGGACGTACGCCGTCTACGACGCCGCGAGTCCACCCCGATCACGGGCGACCCGGCCGCGGGCCGCGCGGACGTGGTCGGCGTGGTCGACTCGGTGATGGGCGCCGAGATCGGAGCGGCCGCGACCCGGGACGCCACACCGCCGCGCTGAGGACGTCTCGCGCCCGACCTTGACGCCGGGCATGTCGCGCAGGTGATCGCGGCGTTCGCCCTTCACCTCCGGGCGGGGCCGACACCCCGGCCGTGCGCCGGACACCGGGCCTAATGCCACTCCCCGGCCGAAACACCGGGCACGGCCACCGGTCGCCCGAGCGCCGGCTTCCCCAAGACCAGACCGGACGCCTGGCCCAGGACGGATTCCATGGCCCGCCCGCTAGAACCCGGCCGCCCGCCGCCCGAGCACCGGCTCGGCCACGAGCCGGGCGGTGGCGCACAGCGTCTGGCCATGGCGGTCGAAGAGGTCGTCGCGCGAGTCGAAGTGCCCCAGATCCGTGAGCACGTAGGCCGAGAGGTCGCACGCACCGGCCGAGGCCGAGCAGGGCGCGGCTCCGTCCCAGTCGACGGCGGTCCTGGACAGCGCCTCGAAGAGCGTTTCCGGCCCGGCGTTCGTGAAGCCGCCACCGACGTGGCCCGCCGAGGTGCCTGCCTCCGCGAACAGTTCAGACACGGGCAGCCAGCGCGCGGCGGCACGGCCGTCCTCCGGCAGACCGTCGACGCGGAACTCCGGCCAGGCCAGGACGACGTGGCGCGGGACGAGTCGACGCAGTCGAGGGAAGCGCGGGTACCAGAAGGAGCCGTCCACCACGAGGCCACGCACTCGGGTGGGCACGCCCCACACGCGCGCGACAGCTTCCAGGACGGCCATCCGCTGACTGCAGGAGCCCCGGCCGCGCCGCAGGATCGCGGACACCGGCCGGATCTCCTCGACCGAGTACACGGGCCGCACCTCCGCGCAGATCCACCGGTGCGCCCGGCGCAGATCAGCCACCGTGTCCGCGCCGCGCTCCCCGTCCTGGCCCGCCCTGCCGATGTTCCGCACGGCGGCGCGCACGGGTGAATGGTGCAGGTCGAGAATCCGCGTCGGCGCCGTGCCCCCGAGCGCCTCGGACTCGTCGGGCCCCGCCCGGCGCACTCTTCCCCGCGGCATCAACAGCGCGCTCACCATGGCCTGCCCCCGTCCCGTTCGCCGGGCAGCCAGCCTCCCAGATTTTTTGAACACGTTCAAGCAGGGGCGGCCTCGGACCCTGCCCCGACCTCACCCCACGCTGAACGATCCCCCCGGCGGCACCGGCGACGGCACCGCGTCCGCGTCGGTCACCGGTCGGGCGTCGCCCACGAAACGGCGTAGCGCCGCACCGTGTTCGACCCGGGCGGGGAACGCGTCGCGTGCGGTGCGGTGGGCCAGTTCGACCACGTCGAAGTCGGTCCGGGACGCGACGAGCACGGCGTTGCCGAACCGCCGTCCGCGCAGCACCGCGGGCTCGGCGACCAGGGCGACATGGGCGAACACCGCGGAGAACGTGGCCAGTTGGGAGCGCAGGAAGGCGAAGGGCGCGCTGTCCGCGAGGTTCGCCGCGTAGGTGCCGCCGGGGCGCAGGACCCGGTCCGCCTCGCGCGCGTACGCCTCGGTCGTCAGGTGGGCGGGCACCCGGGAGCCGCCGAAGACGTCGGCGACGAGCACGTCCGCGCTGTCCGTCGGAGCCGCCTCCAGCCAGGCGCGGGCGTCCCCGCCGTGCACGTCGATGCCCGCGCCGTCGTCCGGCAGCGGCAGATGCTCGGCGACGAGGGCGCGCAGCCCCCGGTCGGCCTCGACGACGTCCTGCCGGGAGCCGGGCCGGGTCGCGGCGACGTACCGGGGCAGGGTCAGGGCACCGCCGCCGAGATGCAGCACGTCCAGCGGCCGCCCCTCCTCGCCGGCGCAGTCGAGTACGTGGCCGAGGCGCCGCGCGTACTCGAACTCCAGGTACGCGGGGTCGTCGAGGTCGACGTACGACTGCGGCGCCCCGTCCACCGTGAGCAGCCAGGCCCGGCGCCGGTCCACGTCGGGCAGCAGCTTGGCCGTGCCGTGGTCGACGGCGCGGGTGACGGGTATCGGCTCGGGGTCGGGTGCGTTCACACGCCCATTGTGCCGGGGGCCCGCCGGGCCGCGCCCCTGCCCACCCGCGCTCCTAGGTCTCGAGGCCCGGTCCGGCCGACGACGGTCCGCCGCTCCACGTCCGGGCGACCTCCGCATGGTGCCCCGCGGCCTGTTCGCGGCCCGCGCGGGCCGCCGGTGCGCGGCGGGACGGGTCGAGGGCGTTGCGGCCGAAGGCGGCGCGGGCCGCGCGGTCCGGGGTGATGAGGGTGACGTGGGCGCCCGCGTCGGCGAGCCGGGCGGCCTGGGTGCGGGCCGCGTGCAGGACGCCGCCGCCCGCGGCGATGGGCGCGATGACGACGACCCGGTCGTGCCCCTCGGCGAGCTGGGCGTTGGCCGGGGAGCGGGTGCCGCCGTCGATCCAGCGGTCGCCGTCGATCGTCACCGGGGGCCACACGCCCGGCACGGCGCAGCTCGCCGCGACGGCGTCCACCAGGCCGACCCCGCAGGCCGCGTCGAAGACCCGGAACGCACCGGTGTCCGCCCGCACGGCGGTGACGAGGAGGCGACGCCCGGGCCAGTCGTGCGAGAGCAGCCGGCCCGCGATCACCGCGCGGCGCTCCGCCTCGCCGGGCGTGCGGGCCGCCAGGGCCATCCGCCCGAGCTTGCGCCCGTACGACTCGATGCTCCGGGAGGAGAGCGCCGCGCGGGCGTACCGGAACATCGCCGTGGAACCGAGGTGGCCCGTCATCTCCCCTGCGGAGGATGCGAGTTGACGCTCGTACAGGGTCGCAGGCGTCAGCTTTCCCGAGGTGAGCTGGGCGCCGACGACCGCGCCCGCCGAGGTGCCGACGACGGTGTCGGCGTCCCACAGGTCGGTGCCCGCCTCGGCGAGCCCGTACAGCACGCCGGACATCCAGCCGATGCCGGCGAGCCCGCCGCCCCCGAGTACGAGTGCCCTGCCCGCCACCGCGACCTCCGCCGGTCCGTTCCCGCCCCGTTGTCAGCGGTCAGTGTGACGTACGGGAGCGGGCCCGGGACATGGAGGTCCCGGGCCCGACCCGCCTCACTCGACGGAGGTCACCGTGCCCGCGCCGACGGTCCGCCCGCCCTCGCGGATCGCGAAGCCGAGCCCCGACTCCAGCGGCACGTCACGCCCCAGCTCGACCGTCATGGTGACGGTGTCGCCGGGCCGCGCGACGGCCGTCTCACCGAGGTCGACGTCGCCGACGACGTCCGCGGTGCGCAGGTAGAACTGCGGCCGGTAGCCGGTCGCGACGGGCGTCGACCGGCCGCCCTCCTTCGCCGACAGGACGTAGACCTGCGCGGTGAAGCGCCGCGCGGGCCGCACGCTGCCGGGCTCGGCCACGACGTGCCCGCGCCGGACCGCGTCACGGGCGACGCCACGGAGCAGCAGCGCGACGTTGTCGCCGGCCTGCGCCTCGTCCATCGGCTTGCCGAAGGTCTCGACGCCGGTGACGACGGTCTCCACGTCCTCGGCCGTGCCGTAGACCCGCACCCGGTCACCGACGCGCACGCGCCCGCGCTCGACCGCGCCGGTCACGACGGTCCCCCGCCCGCTGATGGTCATGACGTTCTCGACCGACAGCAGGAACGACGCGTCCACGTACCGCTCCGGCATCGGCACGTACGTGTCCACCGCGTCGAGCAGCGCCTCGATGGACGCGGTCCACCGCGGGTCCCCGTCGAGCGCCCGCAGACCGGAGACCCGGACCACCGGGACGGAGTCGCCCCCGTACCCGTGCGCGGACAACAGGTCGCGCACCTCCAGCTCGACGAGGTCGGTGAGCTCCTCGTCACCGGCGTCCGCCTTGTTGATGGCCACGACGATGTGGTCGACGCCGACCTGCCGGGCGAGCAGCACGTGCTCCGCCGTCTGCGGCATGATCCCGTCGAGCGCGGAGACGACGAGGATCGCCCCGTCGAGCTGGGCCGCGCCGGTGACCATGTTCTTGACGTAGTCGGCGTGGCCCGGCATGTCCACGTGCGCGTAGTGCCGGGTGTCGGTCTCGTACTCGACGTGCGCGATGTTGATGGTGATGCCGCGCTGCGCCTCCTCGGGGGCCTTGTCGATGCGGTGGAATGGGACGAAGGTGGCGAAGGTGCCCCCGCCGCGCTCGGCGAGGACCTTGGTGATGGCGGCGGTCAGGGTCGTCTTGCCGTGGTCGACGTGGCCCATGGTGCCGATGTTCAGGTGCGGCTTGGTGCGCACGTATGCCGTCTTGGGCATGGCTGACTGGTTCCTTCCGGAACTTCAGGAAAAGTGGTGGCCTCCTGCGGGAGGCGGGGACCCCTGAGCCGGACCGACCCTCCCCCTGCGGGGTCCGCCGGAATGTCCGGAGAGGGTCAGCTTCGCGCGCCGTCTGCTGCGGCGGCCAGGAAAGCGGCAGCCTGAGCTGCGTCCGCGACTGCGGACGGAGCTGCGAGGAAGGCGTGCCGGAACATGAGGCAGATCTTCGCCCACGGAGCGCCGCACGTCGAACGATTTTCCGCGCCCGGCACGGGCGTCTCTCAGCCGGTCACGGCCCTACGTTCTTCAGGGCTTCCCGCACCGACAGCGGGGCGAGCACGTCGCGGTGGGCGGCGACGAAGGACCGTACGGCGTCCGCGTCCGTCTTCGCGTACTCGCGCAGCGCCCAGCCGATCGCCTTACGGATGAAGAAGTCGCCGTGACCGGCCTGCCGCAGGCAGTAGGCGAACAGCCGCTCCGTGTCCGTCTCCTCCTTGTGGCGGAGCTGGTGGAGCAGAGCGGTCCTGGCGACCCACAGGTCGTCGTCCTCGATCCACGCGTCCATGTCGGCCGTCAGCTTCGGATCGGCGGCGACGAGCCCGCCCACCACATGGGCGGCGAGGTGGTCGACGGTGTCCCACCAGGGCACGGTCGTGACCAGATGCCGGGCCACCGGCAGGAAGCCCGACGACAGCAGACGGACGTGGCGGCGCAGACAGTCGATGGCGAAGTAGGCGTACTCGCGCTCGGGCAGTGCCCAGCAGCGCAGCGCGAGGGCGGTGAGGTCGGTCTCGTCGGGCCGCGGGGTTCCCTCCAGTACCTCGCGCGACAGCCCCCTCCGTACGGGTGAGGTGAGCCCGAGGAAGGGGGCGACGTCCTTCATGTACGCACGCATCTGCGCGGCCCGCTCCGGATCGGCCGCGGCGCCGTAGACGGCGGGCAACCGGCCGAGGACGGTGTCGGCGTAGGCGCTGGGCGGTGGCGTGATGACGGCCACGATCGCTTCCCCTCTCTCCTCCGCGAGCTGCGGGAACCGCGCGCAGTACCGGATCTGCCGGAAATGTGAGACACAACCTACGGCGATCTTACGTAGGTGTCGGTTAGTCTCCCCGGATGCTCGACACCGTCCCCGCCCGTCCCGCCGGGCTCGCCGCACGCTGCACCAGGGTGCTGGTCTCCCCCTGGTCACGGCTGTCGCTCCTGGTGATGCTGCTGGCCGCGGGTGCGACGTGCGTGCTGCTCTTCGAGCCGCAGCGGCTGCTCGAGGACGGCTGGCCGCAGCAGATGACCGGGGCGTTCGCCGTCGTCGCGTTCGCGGTGGCGTACGGCCTGTGCACGGTGGCGTTCGTGCCGAGACCCCTGCTCAATCTGGCGGCGGGTGCCCTGTTCGGCTCACAGCTCGGCCTGCTCGGCGCGATCGGCGGCACGGTGGTGGGCGCCGGTGTCGCGTTCGGTCTGGGCCGGATGCTCGGCCAGGACGCGCTGCGTCCACTGCTGCGCGGTCGCATGCTGCGGGCGGCGGACGGCCAGCTGAGCAGACACGGCTTCCGCTCGATGCTGGCGGCCCGCCTCTTCCCCGGCGTCCCGTTCTGGGCGGCGAACTACTGCGCGTCGATCTCCCGGATGCGCTGGGCCCCGTTCCTGCTGGCCACGGCGCTCGGCTCGATCCCGAACACGGCGGCGTACGTGGTCGCGGGCGCCAGGGCGTCGACGCCAACGTCCCCCGCGTTCCTGATCGCGATGGGCTTCATCGCGATCACGGGCCTGGCGGGTGTCCTGGTCGCCTGGTTCAAGCGGCACAAGCTGACGGGCCGGGCCGGCGACGCGAGCACCCACGACACAGCGGCGCAGGAACCGGTGTCCGCCTCCTCGCCGCGCTAGAGCGCTTCCAGCACCGTGGCGTTGGCGAGGCCGCCGGCCTCGCACATGGTCTGCAGGGCGAAGCGTCCGCCCCCCGCGCGCAGCGCGTGCACCAGCGTCGTCATCAGCCGCGTGCCGCTGGCTCCGAGCGGATGTCCGAGCGCGATCGCCCCACCGTGCACGTTCAGCCGGGCCGGATCCGCCCCGGTCTCCCGCAGCCATGCGAGGACCACCGCCGCGAACGCCTCGTTGACCTCGAACAGGTCGATGTCGCCGAGGCCGAGCCCGGCCCTGCGCAGCACCTTCTCGGTCGCCGGGATCACGCCGGTCAGCATGAGCAGCGGATCGGACCCGGTCACGGCGAAGGAGTGCAGGCGGGCGAGCGGGCGCAGGCCGAGCCGGGCCGCGTACTCGCTCGTCGTGACGAGCACGGCGGACGCGCCGTCGTTGACCGGGCTGGCGTTGCCCGCGGTCACGTTCCACTCGATCTGCGGGAAGCGTTCGGCGAAGGCCGGGTCGTAGTACGCGGGCTTCAGTCCGGCCAGGACTTCCGGCGACGTCCCGGGCCGCACCGACTCGTCCCGTGTCAGCCCCTCCAGCGGGGCGACCTCCGCGTCGAAGAGCCCGGCGTCCCACGCGGCGGCGGCCTTGCGGTGGGACTCGACGGCGTACGCGTCCATCCGCTCGCGCGACAGCGACCATTTCGCGGCGATGAGTTCGGCGCTGATGCCCTGCGGGACCAGGCCCTCCGGGTAGCGCGCGGCGATCCCCGGGCCGAACGGGTCGGCGCCCGCCGGCACGTTGGACCACATCGGCACCCGGCTCATCGACTCGACTCCGCAGGCGATGGCCAGGTCGTACGCGCCGGACAGGACGCCCTGCGCGGCGAAGTGCACGGCCTGCTGGGAGGAGCCGCACTGCCGGTCGACGGTCGTGGCGGGCACGGACTCGGGGAATCCGGCGGAAAGGACCGCGTACCGGGTGGTGTTCATGGCCTGTTCGCCGACCTGGTCGACGGTGCCGCCGATGACGTCGTCGACGAGCGCGGGATCGACTCCGGCCCGGTCGACGAGGGTGCGCAGGGTGTGGGCGAGGAGGGAGACGGGGTGGGTGCCGGACAGGGCGCCGACGGCCGCCTTGCCCTTGCCGACGGGGGTGCGTACGGCTTCGACGATCACTGCGTCACGCATGGCGCGGGCCTCCATGGCAGGTGAGGGTTGCGGAGGTTACGTGCGAGTAGGAATTTCGAACTCACCATAGCTCGGTGCGTTTGAAAAACAAACCCTCCCTGGTCCCGGTCCTTACACTGGGCGCATGCCTGCTGCCGCGAAGGACCCCCGCCCCTGCTCGATCGCCGACACTCTGGCGGTCATCGGCGAGAAGTACTCGCTGCTCGTGCTGCGCGAGGTGTGCCTGGGCAACGGCCGGTTCGACCGGCTGGTGCGCAACATCGGGGCGCCGCGCGACATCCTGGCCGGCCGGCTGCGGCGGCTCGTCGACGCGGGAATCCTGGAGAAGGTCGCCTATCAGGAGCGGCCGCAGCGCTTCGAGTACCGGCCGACGGCGGCGGGACTCGAACTGGAACCGGTGCTGATGACGCTCATGGCCTGGGGCGACCGCCATCTGCGCGACGGCGACCGCCCCATGGTGGTCGAGCACAGGTGCGGGCACGATCTGGTGCCCTCGGTGAGGTGCGCGGCGTGCGGCGAGGAGGTGCGCCACGAGGATCTCCGGGCGCACCCCCAGTCTCCGGGCTGGACGACGTCGGGCCCGGAGGCCGCGGCTTAGCACGTGCGGTTCAGTCGGTCCGGTACACGTCCAGCCGACCGCACATCCCGAACTTGCCACGCGCGGAAGGTACTTCGGACCGCACGTCCGCGTCCTTGAGATGCCCGGCGTCCCCCGCGGCGAGCCGGTCGAGCTGCCGTCCGGTCGCGGCGGACGCGGCGGCTGCCCCGCGCTCCCAGCGTTCGCGCCAGGCGTCCAGCCGGTGCCGCACGAGGGCGGCCGCCGCCTCGTGGAAGGCGGCGAGTTCCTCCGGGTGCCCGCGCAGCCGCAGGTACCCCTCGACGGCGAGGTCGCGGCGGGCCCGCGCCACCCGCTCCTGCTCGGCCTCGGGGGCGTCGGCGGGAATGGCGGTGGCGGCCGCGTAGGTGTCCGGGTCGGTCAGGTACGCGGGCGGCAGCGTGAGCACGGCGTCGCCGGCCTCGGGGAGCCCGCTGTTCTGCATGAGGACGACGATGCGCAGGCCGCCGTCCTCGTTCACCAGGCGGTGGATGGTCCCCGGCGTGAACCAGGCGACGCTGCCGCCGCCGAGCGCGGTCTCCTTGAACCCGGACGCGGTGAGCGTCTGCACGGCGCCGCGGCCGGCCGTGACGACGTACCCCTCGCCGCACGTCAGGTGCAGGTGCGGGGTGCCGCCGCAGAGCCCGTCGGCGGCGGGCCAGTCGTAGACGGACAGGTGGGAGACGGCGACGCCGCCCGGCAGGCCCGCGTAGGTCGCGTCGGGGCTCACCACGGGTGCTCCGCGAGGTACGTGGCGATCTCCTCCCGCTCCCACGCGCCGTCGGCGACGACGACGCGGTAGCGCCGGGTGAGGGTGTCGCCGGGCTCCAGGACCAGTTCGTCGTGGAAGGCGAGGGAGGGGGCCACGGCGGCGAACGGGTCGTTGCGCACGAACCAGTGCGCGGGGTGGGCGCCGTTCTGCCCCGAGTGGTCGTTCTCCGGGGCGTGTTGGAACACGAGCGTGGCGTGCCCGTCGGCGCCGTCGTGCTCGCCGCTGTACGCGAGCCAGGGCGCCCGGGTGCCCATGATCTGCGGGCCCTCGGCGTCGGCGGTCTGTACGCGGCCGTCGCGGAAGGCGCGCGGCCCGCGCCAGAACAGCCCTGTGTAGCCGGCGAGTTCGCGGCCGTGGGTGGTGGGGCTGCCGAAGCGCAGGGGCTCCGTGCGGCGGTTGGTGATCGCGCTCGTCCAGGTCAGGGTCCAGGAGCCGGCGACCGGGTCGACGTCGCGCACCTCGATGCGGCGCGCCTCGTCGGCCCAGAGTTCGCCGTCGTGCGGGTGCCAGGTGAGGCGCTCGGCGATGACCGAACCGCCGTCGCCGTCGGCGCTCACCTCGTCGAAGGCGACGTGCGCCATGGACCCGACGCGCTCGGGCAGGGCGAGGTAACCCTCGCCGTGGACATAGGAGTTGCCGCCCCACAGGTTCTGCCCCGACAGGTGCGAGGCGGTCATCTGGAGGCCCTTGTGCCAGCGGTGGTCGTTCGGCCGGTAGTCGGTGACGGCGTTCCCCGCGAGGGTCCTGATCGGGTGGAGGTACGGCTTGGGCGCCTCCCATGCCGCTTCCGGCTTGTAGACGTAGGCGAACAGCTCGACGCCGGTGGTGGGTTCGGTGACGGTGATCCGGTCGCCGTGGGCGTGGACGACGCGCAGTGCCTCAGCCATGGGTCGCCTCCGGGGTGGGTGCCCAGCCGGGGGCGTCGCCGTGCAGGGCGGTGTAGTACGGGTCGCCCGCGCCGATCTCGCCGGCGCGTACGGTGACGTCGGTGAACGCGGACTTGTACAGGGCGGAGATCAGCTCCAGGCTGGTGCGCCCGTCGGGTCCACTGCTGCGCGGCCGCTCGCCCGCCCGCATCGAGGCGACGAGATCGCGCAGCTGGGCGAGGTGCGAGCTGGGCACGTCGGTGCCGAAGTCCCGCCAGGCGGCGGCGAGTTCGTCGGGCACGCCGGGTGCGGGGGTGACGACCCAGTCCTCGTTCCCGTATCCGTAGAGGTGCGTCAGCTCGAGCGTGGCGCGCTCGCAGTCGATGCGGATGCGGCTGACCTCGTCGGGACTGAGGACGCTGTTCACGACGGTGGCCATCGCGCCGCTCTCGAACCGCACCAGGGCGGTCGACACGTCCTCGGTCTCCACGTCGTGCACCAACCGGCCCGCCATGGCCCGGACTTCGGTCCACGGCCCGAGGATGTCGAGCAGCAGGTCCATCTGGTGGATGCCGTGCCCCATCGCGGGACCGCCGCCCTCCGTGGCCCAACGGCCGCGCCAGGGAACGGAGTAGTAGGCGGTGTCCCGGTACCAGGTGGTCTGGCAGTGCGCGACGAGCGGCCGTCCGACCTCCCCCTTGGCGAGCAGCTCGCGCACGTGCCGGGCGCCGGACCCGAACCGGTGCTGGAAGACGATGGCGGCGTACGGTCCGCCGTCCTTCCCCTCGGCCGACTCGATCGCGTCGAACTCCTCCAGCGACGGGCACGGCGGCTTCTCGCACCACACCCAGGCACCGGAGTTCAGCGCGGCGACGGTCTGTTCGCGGTGCAGGGTCGGCGGGGTGCAGATGGTGACGAGGTCGGGCCGCTGCTCGTCGAGCATCCGCCGGAGATCGGTGTACGGATGCGGCACACCGCCGTCGGCGCAGAACCGGCGAACGGCGTCGTCGTCGATGTCGACGGCGGCGACGACCTCCACCTCGCCTTCCGCGGCGAGCTGCTGAAGGGCGGGGAGATGGCTGCCCCGGGCGATCCCGCCGGTGCCGATGACGGCGGCCTTGAGGCGGTGGGTACGGGGGCCGGAGCGATCCGGTGCGGGGGCGTTGCGCATGGGCGCGATCAGCACTCCATCGGTGGGGCGGTGTCGGACAGGAAGGGGAGAAAGCGCTTTCCCCCTCGCCGTCGAAACTAAGCGGCCGAGGATCCGGGGGTCAACACCGAGGTCGGGACGGGGATCGCACCGGAGGTCGCACCGCGGGTCCCCGGAGGCCCGCCGTCAGGTCGTGTACACCTCGGCCAGCGGGTACCCGCCCGCGTCGAAGGTCTCCCGGTCCACCGACATGCCGAACGCGATCTCCAGGCCTCTGAGCAGGCGCGCCCGCCAGTCGGGGATGAAGCCCTCGTCCACGACGACCGGATCCCCGTCGACGTACCGGATCTCCGGACGGCACCCGGCCTCTTCCATCGCCGGGGCGAGGAAGGACATCTCGGGCGCGTGGTCGAGGACGCCTCCGCCGGCGAGGGCGCTCTCCGGGTCGACTCGGCCCTGGATCTCGTCCTGCCACACGCGTCGGCCGTCCTCGAAATAGACCATGCAGTACATGCCGCGCGCGTGGATGTTGTAGAGGAGGACGACCCGGCCGGTGCCGGGCGGGAACGCGAATCCCGGCCGGAAGTGGAGCAGGAAGTCGAACTTCCCGGCGAGGAAGGACCAGTCGCCCTCCTTTCCGTACGCGGTGACGTCGGGGTCGTCCGGAACCCGTGTCCGCGGATGCGTGCGGTCGTAGACCTCCTTGGCCTCGTCGCCCACCCGCTCCGGCAGCTCCCAGGGGACGGCGCCGAAGATCACCGCCAGGTCCTGGGGCGCGATGCCCTCCGCGAACACGAGACCGGCCTGTGTGCCGAGGAGCGGGTCCTTGTCGTCGTGCGGCCAGCGCTCGCCGAGCCATGAGATTCCGTCGTCGTTCATCACGCCCGGAACCGTAACAGCGGCCTGTGACAACGCAGTTGGGCTCACGCGCCGACCGCGGGCCGCGCCGCCACCGGCCCTCGCAGCCCCGGCCCGAGCACCGATGTCACCCCCACCGACATCACCGCGAACACCACCATCGCCGCGGCCGGGGAGGTGACCTGTGCCAGGGCGCCCGCCAGCACGGCGCCCACGCCCTGCATCGTCAGCATGCCGGCCGTGTGCAACCCCAGCGCGTGGCCGCTGAGTTCGTCCGGGGTCAGGGACACGAGGCGTTCCTGGAGCAGCAGGCCCGCCGAGAAGCCGATGGAGGCGAGGGCCACCGCGCACAGGGCCAGCGGCAGCGGTGGACGGGCCGCGAAGACCAGGTACGGGACGGCGAGGAGGAGGCGGAGCGGGGCGGCGAGGCGGGCACGCCAACGCGGCGGAAGGAAACGGCCCGTGAGGATGTCACCGGCCAGCATGCCGAGGGCCGCGGCGGCGAGCAGCAGACCCGCGTGTTCCGTGTCGTACGGGACGAAGAGCGCCTCGCAGCCGACGATCAGGCCGTTGGGGACCCAGAGCGCCAGATAGACGTAGCGGCGCGGGACCGAGGACCACAGGCGGGCGTTGCCGCGCATCGTCGCGGTCAGGGACGGTCGGCCCGCGGACCGCGCCGGGCGGCCGGTCAGGCCGAACCGGGCCACGGCCGCCGCCAGGACGTACAGGCCGGCGGCGATCAGCAGCGTGCCGCGTGCGGACAGCACCGTCACCAGGATGCCGCCCAGGGCGTAGCCGAGGATCTGGCAGACGCCGGTGCTCATGTTGAGGACGGAGCGGCCGAGCAGGTAGCCGTCCTTGTCGAGGATGTCGGTGAGCAGGCCGTAGCGGATCCCGCCGCCGAGCGCCGAGGGCACGCCCTGGAGCAGGACGAGGGCGAGCGCGGCCGCGGTCGGCAGCCCCGGCACGGTCTGGAGCAGCGTGGCGAGGCTCAGGAACAGGGAGAGTCCGGCGAGGGCCGCGCGGGGCGGCAGCCGGTCCGCCGCCGACAGCAGGGTGAGCGCGCCGACGACCTGGGCGAGCGCCGGCCCGAACATGGCGAGCGCGGACAGCAGCGGCGAGCCGGTCGAGGCGTAGACGAGCGAGCCGAGGGCGATGCCGCCGACCGTCTGGGCGGCGACCTGGAGCGAGCAGGCGGCGAAGAAGGGCGAGTATTGGGGCGCGGCGAACAGGTCCCGGTAGGTGCGCATGAGGGGAGGCTGCGGGGGCGCGGCGGCCGGGCGTTAATGTTTCGCGGCACGGCGAAACGAGCGATCCCGGTACGGAGGCGGCATGGGAATCTGGCAGGTCGACGCCGACACGCTCGCCGGCAGCCGGTTCGTCGTCTCGTCGCTCGCGGAGACGACGGCGAGCCTGAAGAAGCTCGCCGACCCCACGGCCGCGCACCCCGGCGAACGACGCTGGCTCGACACCCATCTGCCCGCCTACCGGGCCCGGCTCGCCGCGGACCCGGTGACCGCCGCGCTCGTCGGGGCCGCGCTCGGCAGGACGTGGACCGCGGACTTCCTCACCCCCACTCCGTACGGGGTTCAGGACCTGGACCTCGACGAGGGGCTCGGCCGGATCCGGGCCACGTCCGCGGACGCCGTACGCGCCGACCTCACCGTCTCGTCCCCCGGCCCGCCGCCCTCCGCGCTCGTCCGCGCCGACGACCTGGCGGAGCGCGCGGCGACGCTCCTGGAGTGGGTGTGGCGCACGGCGGTGCGGCCCGAGTGGCCGCGGCGGCGACGGGTCATCGAGGCCGATGTCGTCGCCCGTACAAGGGAGTTGACGGTCGGCGGCTGGGCGGCGGCCTTCGCCGCGATGCGGCCGACGATGCGCTGGCTGGGTGACGGGCGGCTGCGGATCAACGCCCACGACCATCCGCCACGAGACATCTCCGGGGCCCGGCTGCTGTTCGTTCCGGTGACACCGCAGCAGGGCTGGGTGTCCTGGCCGGAGCCGCCGGCCGGGTCGGTCGCCCCGGCGGACCGGTACGCGGTGGTGTACCCGTGCGCGGGCGCGCTCGCCGACGCGGACCGGTCGACGCCACCGGGCGCGCTCGCGACCCTGCTCGGCACGGCCCGCGCCCAGGTGCTGGTCCTGCTCGAACGCCCTTTGACGACCACCCAGTTGGTGGCCCTGACCGGGCAGGGGCTCGGCTCGGTGGGACGCCATCTGAAGGTGCTGCTCGACGCCCGGCTCGTCGGCCGCCGCCGGGCCGGTCGCTCGGTGCTGTACTTCCGCACCGCGACCGGGGACACCCTGCTCGACGCCCAGCGGGAGACGGACGACCGGGCCCCCGACCCGGCCTCGCCCCCGGCCCCGTCGTAGGTTCGTCACTTTCGGGCGCTACAGTGCCCCGCGTGACGGGGGCACACACGTCCCCGCATGTCCGGCGCGCGCCCGCGGCCGGTCCCCGCCCGGCCCCTGGATCGCGTGCTCCTCCATGTCTTGGTTCGAATCATTCATTCTCGGACTCGTCCAGGGGCTCACGGAGTTCCTGCCGATCTCGTCCAGCGCCCACCTGCGCCTGACCGCGGCCTTCGCGGGCTGGAGCGACCCGGGCGCCGCCTTCACCGCGATCACCCAGCTCGGCACCGAGACCGCGGTCGTCATCTACTTCCGCAAGGACATCGCGCGGATCATCTCGGCGTGGTTCAGGTCGCTGACGGACAAGACGATGCGGGGCGACCACGACGCCCAGATGGGCTGGCTCGTCATCGTCGGCTCGATCCCGATCGGTGTGCTGGGCGTGACGTTCAAGGACCAGATCGAGGGCCCGTTCCGCGATCTGCGGCTGACGGCGACGACCCTGATCGTGATGGGCGTCGTGCTCGGCATCGCGGACCGGCTGGCCGCCCGGGACGAGACGGGCGGCAAGCACCGCGCCGCCCGCTCGCGCAAGGAGCTCAAGGACCTCTCGGTGAAGGACGGCCTGATCTACGGCCTCTGCCAGGCCCTGGCCCTGATCCCCGGTGTGTCCCGGTCCGGCGCGACGATCAGCGGCGGCCTGTTCCTCGGCTACACCCGTGAATCGGCGGCCCGTTACTCCTTCCTGCTCGCCATCCCGGCCGTACTGGCCTCCGGCGTCTTCGAGTTGAAGGACGCGACGGAGGGCGGGCACGTGTCGTGGGGGCCGACGGTGTTCGCGACGCTGATCGCGTTCGGGGTGGGATACGCGGTCATCGCGTGGCTGATGAAGTTCATCTCGACCCGGAGCTTCATGCCGTTCGTGTACTACCGGATCGCGCTCGGCATCGCACTGATCGTGCTGGTGAGCGTCGGTGTCCTGAGCCCGCACGCCGCCGAGTCCGCCGGGTAGGCCGTGTCCGGTCGGGACTCCCCCGCGCAGGACGGCCGGGAGTGACGCCCGAGGGCGTCGCCGGAGAGTCCGGACGGAATGAGCGGCCCCGTCCTGGGCACGAGGAACCCATGAAGATACTGATCCTCCTGGTCGTCATCGTCGCCGCCGCCATCTGGTTCTCGAAGTCGCGCAGGAACCGGTGAACGCCGGCCCTGGACGTGGGGCGAGCGTCCCGATAGTCGTCCACCCGCCGCTCGGCTCCGGCGGCCGCCGCGTCACCGTGAACGGGCAGATCCTCGGCCTCGCGCACTCCGACGCGGAGGTGGTGGAGTTCCTGCGCCGCGCCGGGCTCGCCGACGCGGGGGCGCTCCTCGACGATCCGGCCTGGGTGAAGTGGCGGGGCGGGCACGCCCATCGGTACGAGGCGGCCTAGAAGCTCGTGAGGCGCTTCCGGCGCCCGAGCCGGACGTGCGTCAGGCGCCCGGGACCTGCGGGACGTCCTTGACGAACACGAGCCCGTCGCAGTCCGTCAGGTGGGACGGGTCGAGCGAGGCGTAGCCGAACCAGGGCGACTCGCGGAGCGCGGGCGGCGTCTCGCCGAGAACGGCGGCCAGGCGCCCGGCGTCGATCACGGCGCACTCCTGCGGGAGCGCGTACAGGAGTCCTTCGAGGGTGTCCGGCGGCGGAGTGCCCACGCCTTGATGCCGGATCGTGCCGAGCGCCATGGCCACGAAGGCGTACTCCGCGCCGAGGCGGGCGCCGACGAGTGCGCCCGCGCTCCACCACTCCAGCAGCGGGTGGTCCCACATACGCATCGTGCTCCGGCGCCGCTGCAGGTGGGAGTTGTGGGCGAAGACCAGGGTCGGGCCGCGGTCGGCTAGGGCCAGGAGGTTGTCGGCCATCATCGAGTCCCGTACGCCGAGGAGCCGGGTCATCCGGCCCGGCGAGGTGTCGGCCATGCCGTGGTGGTAGCGCAGCAGGCCGACGGCGCTGCGTCCGTGCAGACGGGCCCGCTCCCACGCCCCCCGCGAGGTGACCTCGATCAGGTGCGGGGTCTGTGCGTCGAGCAGCGCCACCAGGTCGTCGGCGAGCAGCCGAAGGCGGCACGCCTCGGCCGAACGCCCCACGGACCGGGCCGGATCCATCATCGCGGCGGGCTCGGTCCAGCGGTCGTCGGCGCCGAGCAGAGTGTCGAGCGTCCGCGCGGTGCACGGGAGCAGGTCCGCGGCGACGTGGTCCGCGAGGTAGCCGTGGAGCGCGGTGAGGGCCTGGCGGGGACTCTCGGCACCGGTGATCTCCAGCGGGCCGTCGAACCCGGCGAAGCGGAGCTGGTCGGCGGCGGCCCGGCCGGTGTTGAACTCCCTTGCCCAGCGCACGAGTTCCCGGTTGGCCGCGGAGGCGCCGAACCCGTGGCTGAAGCCGTGCGCCATGACGTCGTCGAGGGTGCCCGTGCCGGACGTGACGTAGTCGTCCACGATCAGGCCCTTCAGGCAGTCGCTCTCGATCGTGATCGTGCGGTAGCCGTGCTCCTCGACGAGCTGCCGGAACAGACCGTCGCGGACGTCGAGCAGCGCGTCCTCGCCGTGGGTCGGCTCGCCGAGGGCTAGGAGCCGGGGCCGGGACGCCAGCAGCCCCAGCACGGTGTCGGCCTCCAGGGCATGGACGGTGGGGGTGATGTCGGTGAGGTCCGGAGCCTTCGTGTCAGCCATGCCGTCAACGCTATCGTTGAACCTTCGGTGGAAACTTTTCGCGGACTCACCGTTGAGGGCAAGGCATTCATGACATCGAAGCTTCAAAGAAGAGACCGTCTCAGGCCGGTCGATCTGGCGCGCGAGCACGGTCTGTCCACGCAGGCCGTCAGGAACTACGAGGAGGCGGGCATCCTCCCGGCCGCGGCCCGCACGCCGCACGGCTACCGCACCTACACGCCGCGCCACGCACTCGCCCTGAGCGCGTTCCTCGCCCTGGTTCCCGGACACGGTCACGCGACGGCGACGGCGATCATGCGCGCGGTGAACGAGGGAACCGTCGACGAGGCGCTGCGCCTGGTCGACGAGAGCCATGCCCAGCTGCTCGACGACCGCCGGACCCTCCAGTCGGTCGAGCACGCCCTGCGCGGGCTGGAGCCCGTCGCGGAGGCGTCGGGGCGTGCCGTCCGGTTCATCGGGCCACTGGCCGCGGAACTCGGTGTGCGGCCCGCCACACTGCGCAAGTGGGAGGGCGCCGGCATCGTACGGCCGCGCCGCGACCGGCAGACCGGCTACCGGATCTACGACGAGGCCGACGTGCGGGACGCCCGGCTGGCCCACCAACTCCGGCGCGGGGGCCACCTGTTGGAGCAGATCGCCGATCTGATCACACACGTACGGGCGGCGGGGGGACCCGAGCCGCTGGAGGCCACGCTGCGCGACTGGCACGGGCGGCTGTCGGCCCGCGGGCGCGCGATGCTGGCCGGGGCCGCCGAGCTGGAGACGTACCTGCGCGCGACGGCGTGACCCCGGCCCGGCGTCAGGGGCGGACGGCCACCGCGTCCACCTCGAACAGCATTCCCGGCAGCGCGAGCGAGGCGACGCCGCTGAGGGTCTGCGCGGGCAGGCAGTCGCCGAAGCGGGCGTGCAGGGCCTTGCCGAGGATCTCCAGCTTGCCGAGGTCGTGGTCGACGATGAACGTGCCGAGCCTGACGACGTGCTCGTAAGCGAGCCCGACCCCTTCGAGGGCCGACCTCAACCGGTCGAAGGCCAGGTCCACTTGAGAGGCGAAGTCGGCGTCGATCGGGGCGCCGGTCGCGTCGGAGGCGTACTGCCCGCCGATGAAGACGAGTTCGCCGGGGGCCGACGCGGCATGGCTGTAGCCGAACGGGGTCGGGTCGTGCAGCGTGGCCGGGTTGGTGAGGGTGCGCTGGTCCGTGGTCATGACTGGCCGAACAGGCCGGGGAGTCCGGCCATTCCCGTCGCCGCCGCCAGCTCGCCGGCGGCCCCGTCTCCCGCGCGATCCGCGGATCGACCTCGTGCTCGTCGGGGCGCGGCCGCGCCTGCTGATCGCCGCTCGACGGTCACCAGGGCAGGGGGCCGGACGCGGCGAAGAATCCGCCGGTCGGGCCGTCGGGGCCGACCTGGGCCATCCGGACGATGATCTCGGCGCCCTCCTCGACGGTCTGGACGCCCGAGTTGCCGTTGAGGTCGGTCTTGGTGAAGCCCGGCTCGACGGAGTTGATCCGGATCTTCGGGAACGCCTTCGCGTACTGGACGGTCAGCATGTTCACCGCGGTCTTGGACGCCGGGTAGGCGATCCCCGGGTAGAAGTGCGCGGGCGAGTCCGGGTCGCTGAGCACCGCGAGGGACGCGAGGCCGCTCGCGACGTTCACGACGACCGGTGCCGCGCTGCGCTCCAGCAGCGGCAGGAACGCGTGGGTGACACGGAGCGTGCCGAAGACGTTCGTCTCGAAGAGGGGGCGGAGCGTGTCCACCGTCTCGTCGGCGGGGGCGACGATGCCGTTGTCGGCGATGCGGCCCTCGATGCCGGCGTTGTTGATCAGTACGTCGAGACCGCCGTCGGCCTCGATCGTGCGGGCCGCTGCGGCGACGGACTCCTCGTCGGTGACGTCGATGACGACGTGCCGGGCGCCGAGCTCCTCGGCGGCGCGGCGGCCCTTCCCGGGGTCGCGGCTGCCGACGTAGACGGTGTGACCCGCCTCGATCAGGCGGCGGGCGGTTTCGCGGCCGAGGCCCTTGTTGGCCCCGGTGATGAGTGTCGTGGTCATGCGCCCAGCGTCCGGCGATCCGCCCCGGCCTGCCAGCCGTCCCGTCTTCCTGGGACTCGCGGTACCAGGAAGATCCGTACCGGAGAGGGCAGAGTAGGGGCATGAGCAACGACTTCGGGGATGCCGTCCGCCGGTGGCGGGACCGGGTCGCGCCCGAGTCGGCCGGGCTCACCGCCGTCGGACAGCGGCGCGCGGCCGGGCTGCGCCGCGAGGAGCTGGCCCTGCTGGCCGGGATCTCCGCCGACTACGTGACCCGGCTCGAACAGGGCCGGGCGAGCCACCCCTCGGACCAGGTCGTCGACGCGCTGGCCCGCGCCCTGCGCCTGTCGGGCACCGAGCGCGAGCACCTGTTCCGGCTGGCCGGCCTGGCGCCGCCGGGCCGCGACCGGGTGCCCGGCACGCTCACGCCGAGTGTGCACCGTCTCCTGGAGCGGCTCACCGGGACGCCGGTCGCCGTCTTCGACGCGGCCTGGACGCTGCTGCTCGCGAACCCGCTGTACACGGCGCTGCTCGGGGAGCGGCCGCGGTGGCGTGGGCACGGGCGCAACGGCGCCTGGTGGACCTTCCTCGGCCCGGACGGCCGGGTACGGCAGAGCCCCGAGGAGCGGCGGGCGATGAAGGCGGCACTCGCCGCCGACCTGCGGGCGACCGCGAGCCGCTACCCGACCGACCCGGTGCTGCACGCCCTGATCGACGAACTGCGCGCCGAGAGCCCGGAGTTCGCCGAGCTGTGGGCGTCCGGCACGGTGGAGCCGCACGAGGCCGCCCGCAAGACGGTCGACCACCCGGACGTCGGCCCGCTCACCCTGGACTGCGACATCCTCACGGTCGCGGGCGACGATCTGCGGGTCATGGTCTACACGGCCGAGCCGGGCACCCCGGACGCGGACGCCCTCGCCCTGCTGGCCACGCGGGTGGTGCCGGAGCTGCTCGTATCCTCACGGGCATGACACGCCACATCCCGTTCGCCCGCCTGCACAACTTCCGTGACGTGGGCGGCCGGCACACCGCCGACGGCCGCACGGTCCGCCAGGGACGCCTGTACCGCTCGGACTCACTGGCGAAGCTCAGCCCCGCGGACGGCGAACACGACGAACACGGTGACTGGGAAAGGTACATGGGCCTGGGCATACGCACCGTGATCGATCTGCGCTATCCGTGGGAGATCGACGCGAAGGGCCGCGTCCCGGACGCTCCCGGCCAGGAGTACGTCAATCTCAGCGTGGAGCACCGCCCGTACGACCAGGCGGCGATCGATCCCGGCCTCGATCCGTGGCGGTATCTCGCCGACCGCTACATGGAGGTCGCGCTCGACGGGGCCGCCGAACTCCGCCAGGTGCTCGAGATCATCGCGTCGACGGACGCGCCGCTGGTCTTCCACTGCGCCTCCGGCAAGGACCGCACCGGCCTGGTCGCGGCGCTGGTCCTGACCCTCCTGGGCGTCCACGAGGACGACGTCGCCGCCGACTTCGCGCTCACCGAACTCGCCACGGAGCGCCTGATCACGGACTGGAAGGCGGCCCATCCGGGCCGGACGCCCGGCTGGCCCGGTTACGGCCGCGCACCCGAGACGGTGATCCGGCTGTTCCTCGCGGATCTGGCCGAACGGTTCGGTTCCGTCCAGGGATACGTGTCCGAACACCTGGGCGCCGACCTGGAGTTGACCGCCGGACTCCGCAAGAACCTGCTCGATCCATCATCAACTTCCAGCCACTGACGATCACTTGGCGCAGTCGACCGCTCGCCCAG
Organism: Streptomyces sp. HmicA12; assembly: GCF_000373565.1. Taxonomy (GTDB): domain Bacteria; phylum Actinomycetota; class Actinomycetes; order Streptomycetales; family Streptomycetaceae; genus Streptomyces. Next base: position 80,488 of record NZ_KB891814.1, read on the forward strand.
GGTTCACATTCGGTCACGCCGCACGTAGCCTTGGCACATGCCGCATGTCACGACTGACTCCCCGCGGTCTGCCGAGGAAGTGAACGAGCAGATCCGCGGCCTCTGGTTGCGCGCGGGCGGCCGCCTCACGGCCGAACAGCGCGCAGTGTACGAGCTGCTGGTGACGGAATGGGCCCAGGCCATGCGCACCCAGGTCGTCGAAGCGGCCTGACCGGGCCCCGTCTCCCCCACAGCTCTTCCTCCTCGCTCAGCGGCCGCCGGCGATCCGCACCACGGTGCCCGTGGCGTACGCCGCGTCCGCCGAGAGCAGCCACGCGATCGCCGCGGCGACCTCCTCCGCGGTGCCCGCACGGCGCAGCGGGAGACCACCGGCCATCCGCTCGGCCCGGTCGGGGTCGCCGCCCATGGCGTGGATCTCGGTGTCGATGATGCCGGGCGCCACCGCGTTGACGCGGATACCGGCCGGACCGAGCTCCTTGGAGAGGCCGACGGTGAGCGTGTCGACGGCTCCCTTGGACGCGGCGTAGTGGACGTAGTCGCCGGGGCTGCCCAGGGTCGCGGCGGCCGACGACAGGTTCACGATGGCGCCGCCACCGGAGGCGGCCATGTCGCGGGCGGCGCGACGGCAGCACAGCAGGACGCCGAGGACGTTGACGTCGACGACGCGCCGCAGGTCCTCGGTGCGCGCGTCGACGAGCGGACCGAACGGTCCGGTGACACCGGCATTGTTCACCAGGCCGGTGAGCGGGCCGAGTTGGGCCTGCGCCTCGTCGAACAGCCGCTCCACGTCGGCCTCTTGGGACGTGTCGCCGCGCAGCACGACGCAGCGGGCACCGGCCGCGATCACGGCCTCGGCGGTGCGTACGGCGGCGTCCTTGTCCTGGACGTAGGACAGGGCGATGTCGTGGCCGTCCTGCGCGAGCCGCAGCGAGGTGGCGGCGCCGATGCCTCGGCTGCCGCCGGTGACGAGGGTGATGGGGCGGGTCAAGTGAGCCTCCTGGCAGTGATCATGTGGCGCGAGGCGCACCGTACCAGCGCCACTTCCCGACCCGCTCCCTGCCCGGCAGTTCACCGCGGCCCGTGAGCCACAGGAGCGTCGGCCACGGCGCGCTGTCGCCCGGGGCGTCCGGGAAGAGGCGGTGCAGAACGCGGGCGCACAGCCCGGCGGGCGGGTCGAAGGGGACGCCGAGGCCGAGCGCCATGTCGTGCGCGTGCAGCAGCGTCTCGACGACGCCCATCGCGCCGAAACCCTCGGGGTCGGACACGCCGAAGACGTGGTGGGCGCGGGCACTCGCCGGCGTCGCCCGCACGACGGCGACGAGCAGTCCGCCGCACGACTCGATCACCTGCAGCAGCCCCGCCGTGCCGACGTCGAGGTCGGCGGTGATGGTGTTGGCGGGACCCTGGGGGCGGCGCCTGCTGAAGCCGTACGGCTCCTGCTCGTCCGTGGAGGGTGCGAGGGAGCCGATCCTGGCCGCGTACGCGAACAGATCGTCGGCGAGGTGCTCACCGGTCTCCCAGCACGTCCACTCCAGCGATCCGGCCGGGACGCTCCAGTCGCCCTTGACCACGGGGGCCAGGGCGGCGACGGCGAGGTGGACGGCGTGCGCGACGTCGTCGGCGGTGACCGGCCCCGGCCCGCCGGCCGATGATGTGTTCGACTCTGCTGACATGGGGCGACCGTAACAGCGACCGTCCGGCCGCCCCGCGGATTTTCGGGCCCTGCGCCGGGCCCCGCCCCGGCTCAGACCTTGCCCTGACCCGACTTCTTGGCGAGCCGACGGCGTTGACGGGGCGTCAGGCCTTTGCGGCCCGTCTGCTTCAGATAGATGTCCTCGCGTACGGAGTTCTTCACCAACCACCTCCAGGGGAAGCCGACTTGAGAGGATCGCCCGGGATCCGGCGATTCCCGGGTGGCCGCATGCTACTGACGTGCAGCCGGAGTGCGCACGACTCTTGGCGGGGCGCACCGGGGGCTCGAAACTGGGCCGATGACGCAGCGTGTGGAACTCGCGACCGTCCTCGACCGACTCGCCATCGACGAGCTGGTGACCGACTACGCCGTGGCCGTGGACGACGGGGACTGGGCCGCGTACCGCGCCCTGTTCGCGCCGGACGGCCGCGCCGACTACCGGGCGGCGGGCGGTGTGGAGGGCGGCGCCGAGGAGATCGCCCAATGGCTGACCCGAACCATGGGGCTGTTCCCGATGCGCCAGCACCTGATCGTCAACCGGCGCCTCAGTTTCGGCCCGCTCGACCGGGACATCGGCGACACGGCCCGCGTCCAGGCCGACTACATCAACCCGATGCGGTTCACGGGGACGGACGAAGGAGGGGCTCCGGACTTCGTGTGCGGCGGCCGGTACGCCTTCGGTCTGGTCCGCACCCACAGTGGCTGGCGGATGCACCGGGTGACCGTCCACGAGAAGTGGCGGCGCACCCCGGAACGATCCACCGCCGGGGTGTGATCACTGCGCCGTCTCGCCCAGTGCCCCCTGTCGTTGATCGCCACCGGCGCGCACACTGAAAGGGCATGTGACAACGGGCGGACGCGGACGTCGCACGAGGTGGGAGGCACGGCGCATGGCGGGATGGCGGCGGCGGATCGACACGTCGCCCTGGTGGCGCGGCGCCGCGGCGATCGGCGCGGGAGCCCTGCCCGCGCTCGCGTTCCCCGCGCCGTCGTGGTGGTGGTGCGCGTTCGTGGCCCTCGTCCCCTGGATGCTGCTCGCGCGCTCGGCGGCGACACCGCGCCGCGCGGCCCTGGACGGCTGGCTGGGCGGCCTCGGTTTCATGCTGGCGGTGCACCACTGGCTGCTGCCCAGCCTGAACGTGTTCACGATCGTCATCGCGGCGCTGCTCGGCGCGCTGTGGACGCCGTGGGGGTGGCTGCTGCACCGGCTGCTGCACGGCTCCCCGTCGCCCCGGCAGGCCGCGGCCGCGCTGGTGGCCGTCCCGTCCGCGTGGCTGATGGTGGAACTGGTCCGTTCCTGGGAGGGGTTGGGCGGCCCGTGGGGGCTGCTCGGTTCCAGCCAGTGGCAGGTGACGCCCGCGCTGCGGCTCGCCTCGGTGGGCGGTGTGTGGCTGGTGAGCCTGGTCGTGGTGGCCGTGAACACCGGGGTCGCACTGCTCGTGGTCGCGCGGGGCGCCCGTACGCCGGCGGTGGCGGGACTCGTCGTCGCCGCCTCCGTCACCGGCACGGCGTGGGCCTGGGCACCGCGCCCGCAGACCGACGGCACGGCGCGTGTCGCCGTCGTCCAGCCGGGCGTGATCGACGGCGTCGGCAGTCCCACGCGCCGCTTCGACCGCGAGGAGGCGCTCACCCGTCGACTGGCGGGGCGGGACGTCGACCTGGTGGTCTGGGGCGAGAGCAGCGTCGGTTTCGACCTGACCGAACGCCCCGACCTGGCCCGCCGGCTCGCCGCGCTCTCGCGCGCGGTCGACGCGGACATCCTGGTCAATGTGGACGCGCGCCGCCCGGCCGGCGCGGGCGGTGACGCGGCCCGCGGCATCTACAAGAGCTCGGTCCTCATCGGCCCCGAAGGACCGACCGGCGCACGCTACGACAAGATGCGGCTCGTCCCCTTCGGCGAGTACGTGCCCGCGCGCTCACTGCTCGGCTGGGCGACCTCGGTCGGCAAGGCGGCGGGCGAGGACCGGATGCGCGGCACCCGCCAGGTCGTCATGGACGTACCGAAGGACAACAGCACGTCGCTCCGTATCGGCCCGCTGGTCTGCTTCGAGTCGGCGTTCCCCGACATGACCCGCAAGCTCACACGGGACGGCGCGCAGGTGCTGCTCGCGCAGTCGGCGACCTCGTCGTTCCAGCACAGCTGGGCACCCGAGCAGCACGCGTCGCTCGCGGCGGTCCGGGCCGCGGAGACCGGCCGCCCGATGGTGCACGCGACCCTCACCGGCGTCTCGGCGGTGTACGGCCCGGACGGCTCCCGCGCCGGCCCCTGGCTCGGTACGTCGGCGAGCGCGACCCGCGTCTACGAGACTCCGACCGCCCACGGCACGACGCTGTACGCCCGCTTCGGCGACTGGCCGGTGCACGCGGCTGCCGCCGTACTGCTGGTGCTCGCGGCGGCGGAGGCTTCACGGTGGCTGCGGCGCCGGTCGGTCTCATCGCCGGCTGCGGGCCGGTGGGGCTTCTCGCGCAGTTCCCCGCGCCCCTGAAGCATGCTCTTCGCGCAGCTTGCCGATGGGGCGCGGGGAGTTCTCACGCCCCGCGGCGCTCCACCTCACGCACGACCTGCTCGCACAACTCATGCGTGGCGAGCGCGTCCCGAGCGCTCAGCACCTTGCCCGCGCGCACCGCGTCCAGGAAGGCGAGCACCACCTGCTCGATGCCCCGCTGGCGAGCGACCGGCACCCAGTCCCCGCGGCGCCGCAGGCTCGGCTGCCCCTTGTGGTCGACGACGTCGGCGAGGTTGAGCACCTGCCGCTTGCTGTCCTGCCCGGAGACCTCGAGGATCTCCTCCGTCGAACCGCTGAGCCGGTTCATCACACCGAGCGCGGTGAAGCCGTCCCCCGCGAGCTGGAGCACCACGTGGTGCAGCAGACCGTCCTCGACCCGGGCGCGCACGCTCACGTCGTCGACGGTGCCCGGCACGAGGAAGCGCAGCGTGTCGACGACGTGGATGAAGTCGTCGAGGATCATCGGGCGGGGTTCCTCGGGCAGTCCGACCCGGTTCTTCTGCATGAGGATCAGCTCGCGCGGGTGCTCGACGCACTGCGCGTACGCGGGCGCGTACCTGCGGTTGAAGCCGACGGCCAGGCTGACGCCGCGCTCCTCGGCGAGCTCCACGAGCCGTGCGGATTCGGCGAGTTCGTAGGCGAGCGGCTTGTCGACGTACGTCGGCACACCGGCTTCGAGCAGTCGGGTCACGATCTCGGGGTGCACGACCGTCGGCGCGTGCACGAACGCCGCGTCGAGGCCCTGCGCGAGCAGCCCGTCCAGATCGGTGTGGCGCTGCGCGTCCGGGATCCGGTGCTGCTCGGCGATCCGGGCCAGGGTCGCGGGAGTCCGGGTCTGCAGGTGCAGTTCGATCCCGGGCTGTGCGGCGAGCACCGGCAGATAGGCCTTCTGCGCGATGTCCCCGAGTCCGATGCAGCCGACCTTCACGATCCTGTACTCCTTGCTCTCCGACCCCCGTCGCGTCCGTGCAGCATACGGGGGACACGAGCCACCGGCCCGGTCAGCGCACCCGCTCCCCGGGCCACGCACGGGATCCCCCGCGGACACCTGAAGCCTGCCGAGGGCGACACCATCGGCAGCACGGCACCGCCCCGCGTCACCCGTGCGGGGCATCATCGCCGATTGCGGTTCCCCGCCGGGGTCCGGTCCACCAGAGTTGCCCGGGTGCTCAGAACCACCAGCTCAGCCACGCTTCTGCTGACGGCGGCGGCAGCCGTCACCGCCGCCACCGTGTCCGGATGCGTCAGCGTCCGTGCGCCCGCCCCGCCGGCCGTTCCCTCGCCGTCCGTCAGCGCTCCGGAGCCGCGCCCCGACGGCCACTCCGACGACCGGCCGCTCGTCCAGGGGCCCGCCCGTGAGGCCCTGCGGCGGACCGGCTCCACCCCGCACCGCTCCCCCGCCGCACACCCCGAAGCACCCCCCGCGCCCGCCCACGAGGCCGCGCGGCCACCTCGTACGGCACCGAGACCGGCCGCGCCGAAACCCGCCGCGCCCCGGCGCACCACCGCGCCGAAGGCCGAGCGTCCCGCCGCCCCGGTACCCGCGCCCCCGCACACCGATGTCTGCGCGCTCGGCCGCCAGTACGGCGGCTGGGACCCGGACAGTCCTCAGTCGGTCATCTGCCAGGACACGTACGGGAGTTGAGCGCCTCGGGCCGGTGGCGTCCCGGCCTCAGGAGCCGCTGCGCGGCGGCCCGAGCGGTTCCCCACCGGGCCGGCCTCCGGCCTCGTCCTCGCCTTCCCCCGACAACCCCGCCACCTGCCGTTCGAGCCGGGTCAGGGTGGCCCGCACGCCGGCCGCGTACCCGTCCGCCGCGGCACCGTCGCCGAGCGCGCCGGCCGCCGTGCGGGCCCGCGTCAGATGGCTGCGGGCCGCGCCGGGGCGGCCCAGTTTCACGTAGTCCGCCGCGAGATTCAGATGCAGGGACGGGTACAGGGCCCTCAGCTCCGTGGAGCGCTGCCCCGTGCAGGAGTCCGCGGCGGACAATGCCCTCAGGTCCCAGGCCAGTTCGTCGGACGGGTCGGCCTGCGTGTCGGCCAGATAGTGCGCGAGCGTGCAGCGGTGCAGCGGATCCCCGTCCTCGCCGACCTCCGACCACAGGCCGAGGAAACGGTCCCTGGCCTCCTCGCTGTCACCGGCGTGATGCAGCATGACCACCTGCCCGATGCGGGTCATCAGGGCGTCGTCCGCCGCCTGCTCGCGCTGCTGTGCCACTGGCTCCTCCAAGCTCGGGAACCGGCACCCCCGCCGGTCACGGCTCCCGACGCTAACCGCCGTCGGCGGTGATCCAGGGCAGGCGCGGCCTCAGCCGAGATTCGGGATGCGCCAGTCGATCGGCTCGTGCCCCTGGGCCGCGACCGCCTCGTTGATCTGCGTGAACGGCTGTGAGCCGAAGAACTTCTTCGCGGACAGCGGCGAGGGATGCGCCCCCTTCACGACGATGTGCCGGTCGGTGTCGATGAGGGGGAGCTTCTTCTGCGCGTAGTTGCCCCACAGGACGAAGACCGCCGGGTCGGGCCGGTCCGCCACCGAGCGGATGACCGCGTCCGTGAACTTCTCCCAGCCCTTGCCCTTGTGCGAGTTGGCCTCGCCGGCCCGCACCGTGAGCACCGCGTTCAGCAGCAGCACGCCCTGTTCGGCCCACGGCATCAGGTAGCCGTTGTCCGGGATCGGGGTGCCGAGCTCGGCCTGCATCTCCTTGTAGATGTTGCGCAGCGAGGGCGGCGTCTTCACACCGGGCCGCACCGAGAAGCACAGGCCGTGCCCCTGCCCCTCGCCGTGGTAGGGGTCCTGGCCGAGGACCAGCACCTTGACCTTGTCGTACGGCGTCGCGTCGAGCGCGGCGAAGACCTGGTCCCGCGGCGGGTAGACGGGACCCTTGGCGCGCTCGTCCTCGACGAACTCGGTGAGCTCCTTGAAGTAGGGCTTCTGCAGCTCCTCGCCGAGGACGCCGCTCCAGGACTCGGGCAGCATCGCGGTGTCGGTCACGTCAACAACCTCCGGGGTACGGGCACTTCCACGGCCGCTCCCACCCACGCGAGCGGGTGCGGCCGCATCGACACCCCAGAACCTACCGGCGGCCACTGACAACGCGGACCGCCGGTGCCGTCACCAGCTCGTCTTGCGCTGCAGCTCCCACATCAACATGATCGTCGACGGGTCGAGGGCCCGCTCGCCACCGGCGATCTCCTCGCTGGCCGCGATGTACTGCTTGCCCTGCCACAGCGGCAGCAGCCGCACGTCCTGCGCCATGATCTGCTGGGCCCGCTCGAACTGCCGCACCACGGTGCCCCGGTCGCTCTCCCGGCGCGACTGCGGGAGCAGCGTGTCGGTGATCTCCTTCGAGAGGTACGGCGTGCTCACCGCGTTCTCCTCGCCCACGAAGGGCGCGATGAAGTTGTCGGCGTCCGGGAAGTCCGGGAACCAGCCGCGCCCGAACACCGGGTACTCGCCCTTGCGGTACCCCGCCTCGTACGTGTTCCAGGGGCGGCTCTTCAAGGTCACCTTGAACAGCTTCGAGGCCTCCAACTGCCGCTTCAGCTCGGCGAACTCGGGTGCCGTCGCTGAACCGTAGCGGTCCGTGGTGAACCAGAGGGTGAGCGGAACGGGCGCGGTGATGCCCGCCTTGGAGAGGATCTCCGCGGCCTTGGCGGGGCTCGGCTCTCCGTAGTCGTCGAAGAAGTCGGTCGTGTGGCCCGCGAGGCCCGCGGGGACCATGGCGTACAGCGGGTCGACGGTGTCCATGTAGACCTTGTGCGCGATGGCGCCGCGGTCGACGACCTGGGCGACCGCCTGACGCACCGCCTTCTTGCCCGCCCACGGGTCCTTGGGGTTGAAGACCAGGTAGCTGGTCTCCATGCCCGCTCCCTCGACGAGTTCGAGGCCCTCGGCGCCCTTCTTGTCCTGGAGCCGCACCACGTCGTCGGAGGCGAGACCGCGGAAGGTGACGTCGATCTTCTTCGCCTTCAGGGCGGAGACCATGTCGGACGACGACTTGAAGTATCGAATCGTCACGGCACCGTTCTTGCGGTCCGCGAAGCCTTTGTAGGAGTCGTTCTTGACGAGCTCGGCCCGGTCGCCCGCCTTGTAGGACTTGAGGGCGTAGGGGCCCGAGCCGGACACCTTGCCGTCGTCGCGCACGGACTTGGCCGGGTACTCGTCGGGGTCCACGATCGACATGGCCGGGGTGGCGAGCACGAACGGGAAGGTGGCGTCCGCCTTCTTCAGATGGAACGTCACCTCACGGTCGCCCTGTGTCGTGACCCGGTCGAGGCTGCCGAGCAGTCCTTCGGGGCCACCCTTGACCCCGATGTTCCGTATTCGGTCGATCGAGTACTTCACGGCGGCGGCGTCGAGGGCGTCCCCGTCGGAGAACGTCATGTCCGCACGCAGCTTGCAGTGGTAGACGCGGTTGTCGGTGTCCTTGAAGGAGCACCCGGCCGCGTCGGCCGCCGGCTCGGCAGCGCCGGAAGGGAAGGCGACGAGGGTCTGGTACACGTTGCGGAACAGCTCCCACGAGCCGTCCCAGGAAGCGGCAGGGTCCAGCGTGCTCGGCGCACTCGTGGTCCCCACCACGATCGGTTCCTCGTCCCCGGAGTCACTCGCCTGGACCAGGCCGCAGCCGGCGAGCAGGGACACGGTCACCGTCGCCGCCAACGCGCGGGGGGCGAGCGACCGTACGGCGCCCGCGCCCGGGGGACGCGCTCCGGGCCCCCGGCCGAACCGACGCAATCCAGCCCCGAGCTCGACCGCACGAGCAAGGGAGACCTTCCAGAACACGCGCACGCTCCTCGATCGGACATGCCAAGAATTCGGCCGACCATATCGCAGTACCCCGCCGGTTCAACTGCCTGATCCGACGGGGTACTTCAAGCGCGAGGACGTATGTCAGACGTTGTCATCCGACGCCCGGAATCTCACACGGGCCTCACAGGTGTCACGGGTGTCAGGCGACGCCCGCGTTGAGGAAGATGCCGCCGTCCACGACGAGCGTCTGCCCGGTGATCCAGTCCGACTGGGCCGAGGTGAGGAAGGCGGCGGCGCCTCCGATGTCCTCCGGCACGCCGAGCCGGCCCAGCGGGTAGGCGGCCGCGGCCTCGGCCTCCCGGCCCTCGTACAGCGCCTGGGCGAACTTGGTCTTGACGACGGCCGGGGCGATCGAGTTGACCCGCACCGTGGGCGCGAACTCGTGCGCCAGCTGCAGGGTGAGGTTGACCATGGCGGCCTTGCTCATGCCGTACGCGCCGATGAACGGCGAGGCGGAGACACCGGCCACGGACGCGATGTTGACGATCGCGCCGCCGTTGTCCTTCTGCCACGCCTTCCAGGTCTGCTGCGCGAAGCCCAGCGCCGAGACGACGTTGGTCTCGAAGACCTTCCTGGCCACGTTCAGGTCGAGCTCGGCGATCGGCCCGAACACCGGGTTCGTACCGGCGTTGTTGACGAGGAAGTCGACGCGGCCGAACGCCTCCATGGTGCGCTCGACGGCGGCGGCCTGGTGCGCCTCGTCGTGCGCCTTCCCGGCTACGTAGATGACGCGGTCGGAGCCGAGCTTCTCCACGGCCTCCTTGAGCGCGTCCTCACCGCGGCCGGTGATGCAGACGCGGTCGCCGCGGGCGACGAGCGCCTCGGCGATGCCGTAGCCGATGCCGCGGCTGGCGCCCGTGACGAGGGCGACCTTGCCCGAGAGTTCTGCGGTCATGTCTGGTACCCCCAGCCTTAGTTGAGCGGTCCGCCGGCCACGTACATGACCTGGCCGGAGACGAAGCCGGCCGCGTCGCCCGTGAAGAAGGCGATGGCGTTGGCGATGTCCTCGGGGTGACCCACGCGCTGCACCGGGATCTGGGTGGCGGCGGCGGCCTGGAACTCCTCGAAGCCCATGCCGACGCGCTCGGCGGTGGCCGCGGTCATCTCGGTGACGATGAAGCCCGGGGCGACGGCGTTGGCGGTGACGCCGAACTTGCCGAGCTCCTTGGCGAGGGTCTTGGTGAAGCCCTGCAGACCGGCCTTGGCGGCGGAGTAGTTGACCTGGCCGCGGTTGCCGAGCGCCGAGGACGACGACAGGTTCACGACACGGCCGAACTTGGCGTCCACCATGTGCTTCTGGACGGCCTTCGACATCAGGAACGCGCCGCGCAGGTGCACGTTCATGACGGTGTCCCAGTCCAGGGCGCTCATCTTGAACAGCAGGTTGTCGCGGAGGACGCCCGCGTTGTTCACCAGGATGGTGGGCGCGCCGAGCTCCTCGGCGATCCGCGCGACGGCGGCCTCGACCTGCGCCTCGTCGGAGACGTCGCAGCCCACGGCGAGGGCCTTGCCGCCGGCGGCGGTGATCTTCTCGACGGTGTCCTTGCAGGCGGCCTCGTCGAGGTCGATCACGGCGACGGCGCGGCCCTCTTCGGCCAGCCGGATCGCGGTCGCGGCGCCGATGCCGCGCGCGGCCCCGGTGACGATAGCTACGCGCTGCTCAGTGGTGGACATGCTCTTCGGTCTCCTCGCCCTAGAGGTCGGCCGCTCCGCCACGAAGCTGGCTGAGCAACCGCTTAGTACCCTGTGCAGGTGACGCTAGAAGCCCTGGCACCCGGTGTCAACGTACCCACCGGGTGCCCCTGATCACTCAGCGCACCAGCAGGGCGAGGAGCCGCTCGGCCTCGGCGGCCGGATCGGCGGTCAGACCGGTGTGCACGGGCCCCGGCTGCACCACGGTCGAGCGCGGCGCGACGAGCCAGCGGTAGCGCCGTCCGGCATCGTCCTCCCCCGCCTGACCCGCGGCGTCTCCCCCGGCGCAGTGCCGCTCGATCGCACCGAGCAGCGCCCGGACGCCGACCACGTCGGCCTCGGGGTCGAGCGCGCGCAGCCGCGCCTCGTCGAGGTGGGTGAGGGCGGTGACGTAGGACTTCGCGCGGCAGTAGACGACCACTCCGGCGTTGATCTGCTCGCCGCGCTCGACGCTCGGCACCACGCGCAGCAGGGCGTACTCGAAGACGTCGCGCTCGCTCATCGGCCCGCTCCCTCGTACATGATCCAGCCGCTGGTCCGGGCCGTGGCCCGCGGGGCGGCCTTCGGCAGCTCGATCCGTTCGTGAATGCCCGTCGCGCGCTCCAGGAGCGTCTCCACGTACGCGCGTCGCACCGCGTCCGGCGTGTCGAACCCGGGCTCGTCCGCGAGCCACACGTCGGGGACGTCGGCGGCGGCCTCGGCGATCAGCTCCTCGGTGACGCGCGGCGCGAGCTCGGCCGCGGCGGCCGCGACGTCGGGCTCGAACCGGGCCAGGGCGTGGTCGGTGGCGTCGTAGGGCTTGGTGGCCCAGGCGGCGGCGCCGCGCCAGTTGTGGTGCCAGATCATGCTGGCGCCGTGGTCGATGAGCCACAGCCCGCCGTCACGGACCAGCATGTTGGGGTTGCGCCAGGACCGGTCGACGTTGTTGACGAGGGCGTCGAACCAGACGACGCGGCCCGCCTGGACCGGGTCGACGGCGTAGGCGAGCGGATCGAAGCCGAGGGCCCGCGGGAGGAACCGCATCCCCAGATTGGTCCCGCCGCTCCCCTTGAGCAGCCCCTGCACCTCCGGGTCGGGCTCGCCGAGGCCGATCACCGGGTCGAGGTCGAGGGCGACGAGCTCGGGCACCCGGAAACCGAGCCGGCGCGCCAGCTGCCCGCAGATCACCTCCGCCACGAGCGTCTTGCGGCCCTGTCCCGCGCCGGTGAACTTCATGACGTACGGGAGGAGATCGTCGGCCTCGACCAGGCCGGGCAGCGATCCGCCCTCCCTCAATGGGGTGACATAGCGGGTCGCCGTGACTTCGGTGAGCATGAGGCCAGGTTATGAGATCGACGGGGCGTTGAACGCTCCGGGATCACGGCACGTACCGAAGAGAAATCCCCCCACGGATCCAGGCCCGCTCGACCGAAAGGAACCGGCAGCATGACCGTTTCGCAGGAGACCGGCAGTACGGCCGTCGCGCAGGAGACCGGCCCCGTGCACCCCGACCGCGCGGCCCCGTCCCGCCGGACCGTCGTCGCGGCGGTCGGCGCGGTCGGGCTCGCCGCGGCCCTGACCGCGTGCGGCTCGGAGGACGACGGCGGGTCCGAGCCCGCGGGCAACGCCTCGGCGGCGGGCGGCGGTCAGGAGCTGGGCAAGACCTCGGACATCCCGGAGGGCGGCGGCAAGATCTTCGCCGACCAGGGGGTCGTGGTGACACAGCCGAAGAAGGGCGAGTTCAAAGCGTTCACCTCTACCTGTACGCACTCGGGCTGCAAGGTCACGAAGGTCGAGGCGGGCACCATCGACTGCCCGTGCCACGGCAGCAAGTTCTCCATCGAGGACGGCAGCGTGAAGAACCCGCCGGCGACGAAGCCGCTGCCCGCCGAGCAGATCACGGTCAGCGGCGACTCGATCAGCCTCGCCTAGGCCGCTTCCAGGCGGCGAGGACGTCCTGCGTCGTCGTGACGGTGGCGACCAGGGCGAGCGTGTTGCGGATCATCGCCGGGGTGTAGTCGGAGGGCACCCCGGCGATGGCGTCCTTCGGGACGACGACCTGATAGCCGAGGTTGACCGCGTCGAAGACGGCGTTCGGTATCGCCACGTTCGCCGAGACACCGGTGACGACGAGGGTGCGGCAGCCGAAGTTGCGCAGCAGCGGATCGACGTCCGTGCCCGCGATCGGCGAGAGCCCGTGCAGCCGGCGCACGACGAGGTCCTCGTCCGCGACCTCGATGGGCGGCGCGATCCGCACGGCCTTGCTGCCGGTGAGCTGCTGGACGGGGAGGCGTTCGGCTGCACGGAAGAGGCGGCCGTTGTGGTTGGCGCCGCGTCCGTCCGGGCGCCGTTCCGCGACCGCGTGCAGCACCTGCGCCCCGCTCTCGTGGGCGGCGGCCACGAGCCGTGCGACCTGGGCGAGCGCCCCGGACTTCCGTGCCTCCTGGGCGAGTTCGGGCAGGGCGCTGTCGGTGCCGACGACACCCTGCTGGCACTCGACGGTCAGCAGCACGGTCGTCGCCGGGGCGAGCAGTTCGGCCAGTTGCTCAGGTGTCGGCATGCTTCTCCCTGTACGTTCTGGACGTCGACCGGTCCGGGCTGCTGGAGAGTAGCCACCATTGCGCGCCGACGGAAGAGCCCTCATGCTGCATTTCTGACGAACCGTCAGCAAGTGTGCGGAGGAGTACCCATGACCGTCACCCAGCGCAGAGGCCGCAGGATCATGATGTCGCCGGACGAGCGGGACGCGTTCCTCGCCGAGCAGCGCACCTGCCGCGTGGCCACGGTGTCGGCCGACGGCACGCCGCACGTCAGTCCGCTCTGGTTCTGGTGGGACGGCACGTCGCTGTGGCTGTACTCCCTCGACCGCAGCCGCCGTTGGGCCGATCTGCGCGCCGACGGGCGGGTGGCCGTGGTGGTCGACGCGGGCGAGGAGTACGGGGAGCTGCGCGGTGTCGAGCTGTCGGGGCGCATCGAGTTCGTCGGCGAGTCGCCGCGCACCGGTGAGCCGTGCCCCGAACTCGACCCGGTGGAGGTCAAGTTCTTCGAGAAGAACTTCGGCCTGACGACGATGGTGCACGACGGACGGCACGCCTGGGCCCGGCTCACCCCGGAGAAGATCGCCTCCTGGGACTTCCGCAAGCTCGCCGAACTGTAGGCCCGCCGCACCGCCCCTTACAGAATCCCGTCGGCGGCCTGTCCGAGATCCGCTCCGACCTTCTGCAGCGCCTCGACGGCCGCCCGGATGGACGGCCGCCGGTCCGCGTCCGCGCGCCACACCACGTACACGTGGCGCCGCACCTGCTGCCGAACGGGTACGGTCACCACGCCCTCCGGCATCGGGTCGCGACCGAGCAGCGGCGCGACGCACACGCCCAACCCGGCCGCCACCAGTCCGAGTTGGGTGTGGGTCTCGGCGGCGCGATGCCCGACCTGCGGCTCGACGCCCTTGGCGCGCAGCGTGAACAGCAGCCACTCGTGGCAGAACTCGCCCTCGCCCCAGGTGATCCACTCGTCGTCGGCGAAGTCCTCCAGGCCCACCTCGGCGCGGCCGGCGAGGGGATGCCCGACGGGCAGGGCGACATCGGCGGGATCGTCCATGATGCTCGCCTTGACCAGCCCGTCCGGCATGGGCATCGGCTTGTTGTACCAGTCGAGCACGACGGCGAGATCGAGATCGCCGCGGATCACCGCGGCGACCCCGGCCTCCGGCTCCAACTCCCTCGACCGCACGCGCAGTTGCGGGTGCGCGACGCGCAGGGCGGCCAGCGCGCCCGGGAACAGGCCGCGCGCCGCGGTCGGGAACGCCGAGATCCGCAGCTCGCCCACGACCTGCCCGCGCTGCGCCTCCAGATCGGACTGGGCCAGTTCGACCTGGGACAGGATGCGGGCCGCGTGGTCGGCGAGCAGCCGCCCCGCGTCCGTGAGACGCACTCCGCGCCCGTGCTTGGCGAGCAGCTGCTGGCCCGCCTCGCGCTCCAGCTTGGTCATCTGCTGCGAGACGGCGGAGGTCGTGACATGCAGCGCGTCGGCGGCGCCGCTGACCGATCCGTACCGGGCGAGCGCGTCGAGGACGCGCAGCCGCTCCAAGTTCAACATGTAAGCGATGCTAAGGCTTACCTCGCAATAAGTCTCGCTTGTGCTACGAGGATGCGGGCGGCCACTCTGACTGCATGAGCACCGTCACCGCGTCCTCCCGGGCGCCTCAGACCCCCACCCTCCCCAGCCCGGTCCGCCGCACCGTGGACTGGCGCATCCGGTTCGGCGCGCTCTCCCTCATCTGGGGCTTCAGCTTCCTGCTCATCAAGGTGGGCACGAACGGCTACGCCCCGTTCCAGGTCACCTTCGGGCGGCTGCTGTTCGGCACGGCGGTGCTGGGCGCGGCGATGGCCGTGAAGCGGCAGCGGCTGCCGCGCGGCGCCCGCACCTGGGGGCACCTCGCGGTGGCGGCGTTCCTTTTGAACGCGCTGCCCTTCTCCCTCTTCGCGTTCGCCGAGCGGACGATCCCCTCCACCCTGGCCGGCATCTGCAACGCGACGTCGCCGCTGTGGGGCATGGCGCTGTCCCTGGTGGCGCTCTCGGAGGACCGCCCGACGCGGCGCAGGGTGGCGGGCCTGGGCATCGGCTTCCTCGGCGTGCTCACCGTCCTCGGCGTCTGGCAGGGCTTCCACGGCCTGGACGTGACCGGCACGGCCCTGGCCCTGCTCGCGTCGTTCAGCTACCCGGTCGGCTGGATCTACGTCCGCCGCACCCTGGCGCACACCGGCCACTCGCACCTGTCGATGACCGGCGCCCAGCTCCTGCTCGCGACGGTCCAACTGGCCGTCATCACTCCGCTGTTCACCACCTGGCCCGAGCACTTCGCGCTCGTCCCGCTGCTCGCGGTCGTGGCCCTGGGCGCCCTCGGCACCGGCCTCGCGGTGCTGCTCCAGTACGGCCTGGTCGCCGAGGTCGGCCCGACGACGGCCCAGATGGTCACCTACTTCATCCCGGTCATCGCCACCGCCGCGGGCGTCGCCCTGCTCGGCGAATCCCTGACCTGGTCGACCCCGATCGGCGCGGCGATCGTCCTGGCGGGCGCGGCCCTTACGCAGTCGCGGGCAAGGTCATAGGCGCCGCCGGAGCCTTGGCAATCCGCCTTCCCCTGCTCGAACTTCGCTCGAGCAGGGGAGACCCCATTGGGCGGCAGGGTGGGCAAGGCGGCACCCCGGCGCGGGACGAGCGCTCAACCGGCCCGCACCCCAGCCCGGCCCACCACAACACCCTCAGCCCGGTGCGAGCGCTCAACCGGCCCGCATCCCCGCCCCGCCGAGCCTGGCCCAGCCCCACCCACACCCCGGCTCAGGCGTAATACCGCCCCGGCCCCGGCCCCACCGCCGCAGCCACCGCATCCGCGACCCCGGCGATGTCGGACCCGTCCAGCCGCGACACCGTCACCCGCACCCCCGGCCCGGCCCCGATCCGGAACCGCGCCCCCGGCGCCACCGCCCACCCCGCGTGCAGCAACCGCGCCACGGCCCCGGTCTCGTCCGGCACCGGGACCCACACGTTCATCCCGCTGCGCCCCCGCGCCGCGACCCCCCGCTCGGCCAGCGCCGCGATCAGCGCGTCGCGCCGCTCCCCGTACGAGGCCGCGACCGCCCGCGAGTCCACGGCACCGGCCGCCCACAGCCCGGCCACCGCCCGCTGCGTGATGCGACTGACCCACCCGGGCCCGAGCCGCTGCCGCCCGCGCACCCGGTCGACGGTGCCGGCGTCCCCGGTCAGCACCGCGAGCCGCAGATCGGGCCCGTACGCCTTGGCCACCGACCGCACGAACGCCCAGTGCCGCGTCGCCCCGGCGAGCGGACACAACGGCAGATCGACGATGGCATGCCCGTGATCGTCCTCGATGAGCAGCACGTCCGGATGCCCGGCGAGCACCTCGCGCAGCGCCTTCGCCCGGCCCGCGCCCACGGCCGCCCCCGTCGGATTCTGCGCCCGGCAGGTCACGACGACAGCCCGCGCGCCCTCCCGCACCGCCCGCTCCACGTCGTCCGGCAGCGGCCCGTCGTCGTCCACGCCGACCGGTACGACGCGCAGCCCCAGCGCGGGCACCAGATCGAGCATGCTGCCCCACCCCGGGTCCTCGACGGCGACCGCGTCCCCGGCTTTGAGGTGCACGGCGAGCACCCGCTCGATGGCGTCGAGCGACCCGGACGTCACGGCGACGGGCCCACCGGGCACCCCGTCCGCGTCGAACCCTTCCCGCGCCCGGCGCACCAGTTCCGGCTCCAGGGAATCGCTCCCGTACAGCACCGGCTCCGCGTCGCCCACCGCGGCAGCGGCGGCGAACACCTCCGCCAGCGACGGCAACAGCGCGGTGTCCGGGTTCCCGTCCGACACGTCCCGCACCCCCGGCGGCACCTCCACGCGGATGTGCTCGCGCGCGGTGGTGGCGGGCTTCGGGCGCACCCGGCTGCCACGCCGCCCCGCCGTCTCGATGACCCCGCGTTCACGCAGCGTCCGGTACGCGGCCGCGACCGTATTGGGATTCACGCCGAGCCGCTGCGCCAACTCCCGCATCGGCGGCAGCAGTTGCCCCGGCTCCAGGCCGCCGTCGGCCACCGCACGCTCGACGCTCGCGGCAATCTCCGCTGCGCCACGCCCTTTGATCGGATACTCTCCTAGCACAAACCGTAGTTTGCACTAGTGCAATGGAGTTCGCAACATGAGCGTCGCCGCCGAGCAGCAGTCGCAGTCGCCGCAGGGCGCGTACACCCCCACGGACCGCACCGTCCCGACGCGGTCCAAGGAACGCGCCTCGTACGACCGCACCCTGGTGCACTCGATACTCGACGAGGCGTACGTCTGCCATCTCGGCTTCGTGCGCGACGGCGCCCCCGTAGTGCTGCCCACGCTCTTCGGCCGGGTCGACGACCACCTCTATGTCCACGGCTCCACCGGGTCGCGCCCGCTGCGCATGGCGGGGCAGCAGGACCCGGGGCTCACGGTCTGCCTGACGGTCACCCACGTCGACGGCCTGGTCCTGGCCCGCTCCGCCTTCCACCACTCCATCAACTACCGCTCGGTCGTCATCCACGGCACCGCGCGGCAGGTCACGGACCCGGAGGAGAAGCGGCTCGCTCTCGACGCGCTCGTCGACCACGTCGTACCGGGCCGCGCCGCCGACTCGCGCCCCGCGAACGCCAAGGAGCTCGCCGCGACCGCCGTGCTGCGCCTCGACCTGACCGAGGTCTCGGCGAAGCTGCGCATCGGCGGCCCGAACGACGAGCCCGAGGACATGGACCTGCCGCACTGGGCCGGCGTCGTCCCGCTGCAGAAGGGATACGACCCCCTGATCCCGTCCACCGACCTCGCCGACGGCATCGACGTCCCGTCCTACCTGCGGGAGTTCTGATGCTGATCCACCCCTGGGACGCGGCGCGCTCCGACGGCGAGTGGCAACAGTGGCTCGCCGCCCACGACTTCGGGCAGCTCGCGGTCAACGGCCTCCCGGGTGAGCCCCCGTTCGTCCAGCCGATGCACTTCGCGTACGACGTGGAACGCGCGGAGGTCCTCGGACACCTGGCCCGCCCCAACCCGGTGTGGCCCGCGCTCGACGCGAACCCCGAGGTGCTGCTCAGCGTCGTCGACGACTACGCGTTCGTACAGGGCCCCTGGCAGGCGCTGCCCGGCGCCCCGCCCGAGCACGGCACGCCGACCAGCGTCTACACCGCCGTCCAACTCCGTTGCACCGCCCACGTCGTGGACGACCCGGAGGAGAAGGCCGCCCTCCTCAACCGCCAGGTGGGCCACTTCCAGCCGCCCGGTATGTCGGCCGACGCGGCCGTCGGCGAGGCACCGTACGGGCGACTGCTCTCCGGGATCCGCGGCCTCAGGCTCGAAGTCACCGACGTGCGGGCCAAGTTCAAGTACGCGGGCCACAAGCCGGAAGAGGTGCAGGACCGGATCGCCCAGGGTCTCGCAGAACGTGGCGACCCCCGTGACGCCGCCGCGCTGACGGTGCAGCGACGGCGGCGCCAGGAGGCCTGACGGGGCGGATCACCGGGCGGGGCCAGCGGGCGGGGTCAGCGGGCTGTGCGGGCCTCCCCCACGGCGAGACCCGCCACCGCGACGAGCATCAGCCCCGTACCGGCCACCGTCGTCGCGGTCAGTTCCTCGCCGAGCACGGTCACGGCGATGACGGCCGCGCCCACCGGTTCGAGCAGCATGATCACGGACACGGTGGCGGACCGTACGACGGCCGCGCCCGCGAAGTACAGGCCGTAGGCGAGCGCGGTGGGCACGGAGGTCATGTACGCCAACAGGCCGACGACCTGCCCGAGCTGGACGGTGTGCGGGACCAGCCCCTCCGCCGCCCCGAGCGGCAGCAGCACGAGCGAGGCGACCGCGAAGGTGCCGACCGTGGTGCCGCGCCCGGCGCCACCCCCGCCGCCCCGCCCGAACCAGCGGGTGAGCAGCGTCATCACGGCGTACCCGGCCGCCGACGCGAGCGCCCACAGCACACCCGAGGGGCGCACGGTCGCTCCCCCGCCGCCGAGGACCAGCACGGCGAGCCCGCCGAGCGCGCCGGCGACGGCGAGCAGCCCGCCCCTGCCGAGCCGCTCCCCCAGGGTGACGCGCGCCCCGACCGCGATCAGGACGGGCCCCGCCCCGAGCGTGACGACGGTCCCGACGGCGAGCCCGGTCACCTCCACGGCGGCGAAGTAGGCGGTCTGGAAGACGGCGAGCGACACCCCGAGGACACCGAGCCGGAGAGCCGCGCGACCCCTCGGCTCGCGCACCGCCGCTCGTCGCGCGGGGCCGCGCAGGAGGCGCGCCACGAGCAGCAGGACGAACCCGCCGGCGCACCGCCAGAACGACAGGGCGCCGGCCCCCAGGTCGCTCACCTGGAACACCAGCGAGGCGGCCGCGCCCGCGGTGCCCCAGGCGACACCGGCGACGATCAGATACAACAGGGCGCGCGCGACCGGCAGTCGGACGGTTTCGGGCAGATCGGAACCAGCGGGCACGGCAGAGCCGGCCGCTGAGGCAACATGCGACACGTAGTTCTCCACGGAGAAGGCCCCCGCGCGCAGCGCGCGGGGCCGAAGGACACGGACCGTCGTCAGCGGGCAGCCGTGACCCCGGAAGGTCTCTTCGAAGAACACGCTCCGCCCGCGTCGGGGCCCGGCGGGCCGCCCCGCCCGCCCGTCACCCGCGTACACCCGCGATCAGCGACGGACAGAACCAGGGGGCACCCGCCCACGAACGCTCCGGCCGATCAGGCAGCACCGTACGGACCGGCACCTGACGGTGACGGTCACGGAGGCGGGATCGCCGAGGACGCCCGGGTCCAGCGCTACGGCTGGACAGGCCCTAGGCGGCCGGCGGCGGAAGAACGAGCCAGTGCGAGTGCATGATCGCCACCCTAGACAGGACTCTTCGGGGAGGACAACACGGTTTCCGGCTCGACGGCGGCCGGTGGCGCGGCCGTCTTCGACGACTGCGCGATGAACGCCCCGACGAGCACGACGGCGCCCCCGAACAGCTGCGGCGCCGACAGGTGCTCCCCCAGCAGGATCCAGGCGAGCACGGTCGCGATGACCGCCTCCAGGCAGGCCACCACCCCGGCCACCTGCGGCGACAGGCGCCGCACGGAGACCACCCCGGTGACGTACGCGACGACGGTGGCGAGCAGCACGATCCAGCAGAGCAGGAGCCAGGCGGGCACCGATGTGCCGTTCATGTCGGCGCTGCCCGCGAGGATCGACCAGTCCATGCCCCAGGGCCGCGCGATGACGGTGAGCAGGGCGGTGCCGACGAGCAGCCCGTAGGCGATCACGCCGAGCGGATCGGGCGCGGCCCGCCCGTGCTCGGCGGCATCGCTGCCCTGGTCGGACAGGACGAAGTAGCCGACCTGGCAGCAGGCCGCGCCGAGCGCGAGCAGCAGCCCCAGCGCGTCGAAGCTCAGCCCCGACCACACCTCCACGACGCAGGCGAGCCCGCCGACGGCGAGGACGACGCCCAGCGCGGCGGCCCGCGTCACGGGCTTGCGCTGCACGAACCGCACCCAGCCGAGCACCAGCGCGGGCGCCAGGTACTCGATGAGCAGGGCGACGCCGACGGGGATGCGGGAGATCGCCGCAAAGTAGCAGGCCTGGACACCGGCGACGGCGAGCAGGCCGAACCCGGCGAGCAGGACGGGACGTTCACGCACCAGCGAACGGTGGCGCCAGGCGACCGGCAGCATGACGAGCGCGGCACCGGCGACCCGCAACCACACCACGTACAGCGGGTCGAGCCCCTCCTCGATCAGCGGTTTGGCCGCGACCCCCGAACCGCCGAAGGCGAGCGCCGAGACCAGGGCGAGGCCGAGCCCGAATCCCCGCCCGGCCGTTCCCCGGCTCTCCTGCGTCGCCTGTATCCCCGCGGATCCCTGAGATCCCTGTGACCCGTGCATCGGCACATCATGACAGGGCCGGTCATGACCGTCACCCCCGATGACCCCTGTCTCGCGGCCTGGACGTCAAGACCCGCCGATACCCGCTCAATTCAGTCGCTGACGCAGCCTCTCCACGTCGACCCCGGCTCGGCGAAGCACCTGCACGGCCCGGTTCTCCTCCGATGCGTCGGGCGCCGCGAGCGCCGCGAGGACGTCGACTCCGCGGGCCCGCTCGTCGCCGCGAGACGCGGCCCGTCGGGCGCCCGCCTCCATCGCGGCGGCCGCGACGGGCGACCAGCCGGGGGCGCCCCGCACCACGGGCACGGCACCCGAGTCCTCCAGGGCGCCCTGCCACCGCAGCCCGTAGCCGATGCTGCGCTGCACGAGATAGCCGAGCAGCCGCGCGACCTGTCCGGTGTCGGCGAAGGCCGCGCGCACGTCCGGGTCGGCCTCGAGCAGGGAGTGCAGCAGGTGCGCGGAGTCGACCTGCCGGTCCCCGTCCCGCACGGCACGCCGCTTGGCCCCGGCGACGACCAGGGCCAGCTCGTCGCTGAGCGGGGCGTCTTCAGGATCTGCTCCGGTGAGGCCGCACGCGCTGGCGTCCGACGGGATAGGGCTCTGCACGTACCCCACCTCATCAGGCCCGATACACAGGAACATCGCCACCGGGAAGCATCTTCGCGTCCGACACAAGTTGGGCACGGGCGAGCGGCTTCTCCTCCTTACGGATGAGAACCCGCGGCTTTACCCCCAGGGGCGCGCACCCTTCTCCCCGCGCCCCGCACGCAACCACAGCCCCCGCGCCCCTCGTCCGTCACAGTCATGGAGAGCAGGTGCTGGCTCGTGGCCCTGCCCGCGACAGACGGCAGGCTCTACGTGTACCGGGTGTACGCCCCCAAGGACGCGCTGCCCGCGGACCTGTTCTGGGAGGCCTGGCACTGCCACGACGAGGGGCCGCACCCGCGCGCGTACGACGTGTTCGACGCGGCGGAGATCCACCTGCAGAGCTGAGCGCACGGTCAAGGCACTCCGCCCCGCATTTCTGACGGTTCATCAGTATTGAATGTTCGAGGCCATGCGGCTACGTTCCGCGACGACGCAGCACCACTGCCCGTCATGGCTCACTACTCGTAAGGGGTGGCCGCATGGCCGAAGTCAGCGCGGAAGCACGCATCGAGGCACCGGCCGAGAAGGTCTGGGCCCAGCTCACCGACTTCTCCGCGTACGGAGAGTGGAACGCCACCCACACCAGCTTCCCCAAGGGCGCTCCGACCTCCCTGGAGGTGGGCGGTCAGTTCGAGGAGAACATGAAGCTGATGGGCTTCCCTGCCGAGGTCACCTGGACCGTCGAGGACCTGACGGACGGCAGCACGCTGGCGATCCGGGGCAAGGGGCCGATGGGCGTGAACGTCGGCACGCGGTACACCGTGACGGCGGACGGCGACGCGACGACGGTCCGCATCGACGGCGAGTTCACGGGCGCGGCCGTCTCCCTGATGGCGGGCAAGCTCAAGGACTCGGCGACGGCGGCGCTCAACGAGTCACTGCGCAAGCTGGCCGGCCTGGTCACCTGACCCCGCCGTGCCGCCGCACACGCGAAGAGGCGCCCCGTACGTGAAGTACGGGACACCTCTTCATTTCTCTGCCCTCTGCCTGGGCCCGCACGGGGCTCAGTCCTCGTCGGCGAGGATCAGGTACAGCTTCTTGCGCGCGTCGTTGATGACGGAGAGCGCCTTCTCGCGCTGCTCCTTGCTGCCGGTCTTCCAGACCTGGCCGAACGCCTCCATCAGGCCGAAGCCGGCCTGCCGGATCTCGTTCATGGCCTCCCAGTCGACGCCGCGTCCGGCCTCCTCCCAAGGAGCCTCGGGCCCCTCTTCGGCGGCGGTGCGCCCGGCGTCGGTGAGCGAGAACAGCTTCTTGCCGCCTTCACTCGCGCTGGCGATCAGGCCCTCGTCCTCGAGCAGCTGCAGCGTCGGGTAGACCGAGCCTGGGCTCGGCTTCCACGCGCCGCCGCTGCGCTCGGCGATCTCCTGGATCATCTCGTAGCCGTGCATCGAGCGGTCCTTGAGCAGCGCCAGGATCGAGGCGCGCACATCGCCGCGCCGGGCCCGGCCGCGCGGGCCGCCACCGCGACCGCCTCGGCCGCCCCAGGGGCCGCCGGGGCCGGGGCCGAAGCCGGGCCCGAAGGGTCCGAACGCCCGTCGCCCCTCGAATCCGGGGCCGCCCTCGAAACCGGGCCGGCCTTCGCGGCGGCCGGGTCCGTAGTGTCCATGTCCGTGGTCGTGTCCGTGGGTACGCATGAGAATCAGTCCTTTCGTGACCGATCGGGGTTTCATTGGCCGCGATCGTTGACCGATCGCGATGCTTCAACGATATATCGGAACAGTTCGTTTGACAACACCTCCCCGAACTCTCCCCGTCCGCGCAGGTCAGGCGGCCATCACGGGGTCGTCCGGCATGATCCGGGCCGCCCGACGCCATCTCAGCGGGCGCGGAACCATGCCAGCCGCGCCGAATTGGCCTTGGTGGCGCCCGACGGCGCTCAACTACCGTTCCTGACATGCGTATTCGTATCGTCGACGCCTTCACCGACCGCCCCTTCGCCGGCAACCCGGCGGGCGTGCTGCTCCTCGACGCCTTCCCCGACGACACCTGGCTGCAGGACGTCGCGAAGGAGGTCAACCACGCCGAGACGGCCTTCGCGCACCCGCTCCCCGAGGGCGGCGCCGCGGACTGGGCGCTGCGCTGGTTCACGCCTGCCACCGAAGTGAACATGTGCGGGCACGCCACCCTCGCGACCGCCCACGTACTGCACTCCACGGGGACGACGCGGGGCCCGGTCCGGTTCGCCACGCGCAGCGGGGTCCTCGTGGCCACGCCGAACGCGGACGGCTCGCTCACCCTCGACTTCCCGACGGCCCCGCTCACCGAGGAGCCGGTGCCCGACAAGCTCGCGGAGGCGCTCGGCGCGCGGCCTCTGTCCGTGCGCGACACCGGCCCCGCGGTCGGCGACCTGCTGGTCGAGCTGCCCGACGAGAAGACGGTCCTGGCCCTGACTCCGGACCTCACGGCGCTCGCCGCGCACTCCCCGCGCGGCGTCATCGCCACCGCCCCCGCCGAGGACCCGGCCCGGGGCTACGACTTCGTGTCGCGCTGCTTCTTCCCGAACGTCGGCATCGACGAGGACCCGGTGACCGGCAGCGCGCACACGGCGCTCGCCCCGTTCTGGGCCGAGCGCCTGGGCCGCACCGAACTCACCGGCCTGCAGGCCTCCGCCCGCACCGGCCTGGTCCGCGTCTCCCTGAAGGGCGACCGCACGCTGCTCACCGGAACCGCGGTGACGGTGATCGAGGGCGAGCTGAACGCACAGCCCTAGTAGGGCCTGTCCGGCGGATCTTGTCGCGGGCGCGGTCTGTGGCACGCGCAGCTGCGGCGTTGTCGTCGGTCGCCAACGCTCCGCGTCGATGCCCTCCTCCGCCTTGCAGCCGCACGCACCACAGACCGCTCACCAGCACAGGAATACGCGGGCCACCCGGAACGCGACCTGACCCGCCGGACAGGCCCTAGGCACGCCGACTCGGCGCGCCGGTGACGACGGGAGCGCGCGGACCGGCGACAGGCCCTACCGGCGCGTCGCCACGACCGCCGAACTGGCGGGGGTCGTCAGCACCTCGGTCGCCGCGAGATCGGGGTGCGTGAGATAGAACAGGCGCAACGCGTCGACCTCGCCCTCGAAGCGGGGCGGCCAGTCGGACGACGGGGTGAAGTCGTCCATGATCAGCAGCCCGCCGGGAGCCAGCAGTGTGACGACCCGCTCGGCGTCGTCCCGCTTGCCCCCGCCGTCGCAGAAGAAGACGTCGAACGGCGCGTGCCGCTCCAGGAGCCGCCAGTCCCCGTGCAGCACCTCGACCCGCGCGTCGTCCGCGAAGACACCGGCCGCCCGCCGGGCCAGTTCCGCGTCGCGCTCCACGGTGACCAGGCGAGCCCCGGCCCCGAGCCCGCTGTGCAGCCAGGCGGTGCCGACCCCCGAGCCGGTACCGCTCTCGGCGACGACCCCGTCCGGCTTCGAAGCGGCGGCCGCCCCGAGCAGTCGCCCCACCTCAGGGATGCAGCTCTTCCCGAACCCGAGCTCGGCCGCGATGCGCCCCGCGGCCACCACCCGGGCCGACGTCGCGCGCTCCTCCACGATCATGAAACCCCTTCCTGTGCGGTGCCCTGCGGGTGCCGGTCACGCGGTGGGCAGCCAGCCCACCTTCCCCGCGAGCAGCGCGTATCCGACGAACGCGCCGATGTCCAACAGGGAATGGGCCACGACCAGCGGCCCGACCCGCCCCCAGCGCCGGTACAGATAGACGAAGACGATGCCCATCGCGAGGTTGCCGAAGAACCCGCCGATGCCCTGGTACAGGTGGTACGAGCCGCGCAGCACGGACGACGCGACGAGCGCCGTCCCCGGCGTCCACCCCAACTGCCCCAGCCTGCGCAGCAGATACCCGACGACGATGACCTCCTCCAGTACGGCGTTCTGCACCGCGGAGAGGATCAGCACCGGGTATTTCCACCACACGTCGGGCAGCGCCTCCGGCACCACGGTGAGGTTGAACCCCAGCCCCCGGGCGGCCAGATAGAAGGCGATGCCGCAGCTGCCGATCACCGCCGCGATCGCGGCCCCGCGCGCCGAGTCGAACCACGGCCGCGTCCGGTCGAAGCCGAGCGTGCGCAGGCTCCCGCCCTCCCGCAGCAGGAAGTGTGCGACGAGCGCGACGGGCACCAGCGCGCTCGCGATCCCGAACAGCTGCCACGCGAGATCCAGCCACGGACGTCCCGGCGCCGCCGAGGCGTTGAGGGTCGCCGCCTGGTCCTTCAGACCCCCCGGTTTGGTGACCGATCCGACAAAGCTGATCAGCGCGGACACGCCACTCGCACCGAGCGAAAGCCCCAGAACGAGCAAGGTCTCGTCCCGCAGAAATCGCCGTGAAAGCCCTCCCTCGGGAAAAGAATCGGCCACAGACCCCGCCTCCACCTGCACACCTGACTCCACTTCAGTAATCGCGCCTCATCCCTCACGCCACCCCGCTATGGTCTCGAATGCGAGTACGAAGATCGCGCGCGACAGGCCGAGGGGGACGGAGCGCCGCAGTTCGGCGCACCGTTCCCCTCCCTTGCTTCACCGCTTATATCGCAACTGCCTTTATGGCTCAGGGAGGGGCACCACCGCCATGGGACGTCACAGCAGCACGCCCGACGAGTACGGGACGGCCACGGCCGACCACCGACCTCGCTCGCGCGGCCGCACAGTGGCCATCGCGACCGCCCTCGTCCTCGTCGTCGCGGCGGGCACGGCCGTGGCGCTCCGCACCGACCTCATCAGCCTCG
The DNA here is from genome assembly GCF_000373565.1 of Streptomyces sp. HmicA12. Classification (GTDB taxonomy): domain Bacteria; phylum Actinomycetota; class Actinomycetes; order Streptomycetales; family Streptomycetaceae; genus Streptomyces. The sequence goes on from NZ_KB891814.1 coordinate 106,968, forward strand.
GCGGCTCCTGCGGAAACACGGTCCGCGTCTCCGTCGCCGCATCGCCGGACATCGCTCCCGCGCTGCGCGCCGCCGCCGACAGCGCCCGGAAGCAGGACCTCACCTCGGACGGCAACTGCATCGACGTGGCCGTCTCCGCCCGCGACTCGTACAAGGTCGCCGACACGCTGCGCTCCGGGACCGGCAAGCCGGACTTCCAGGTCTGGGTGCCGGACGCGGACCTCTGGGTCGACCGGGTCGGGCAGAACGACAAGGCCGTCAAGGTCACACCGACGGGCACCATCGCCACGTCCCCGATCGGCGTGGGCATGGTCCCGACGGCGGCCAAGTCGTTCGGCTGGCCCAAGAAGACGTACGGATGGACGCAGTTGGCGGGCGCCGCGCTGCAGGACGACCGGCTCCGCCTCGGCGCCGCCGACCCGGCCCGCAGCGCCACCGGGCTGCTCGCCCTCACCAAGCTCGCCACCTCCGCGAAGCAGGCGGGCGACGGCGACGGCACCCAGGCCGCCGCCATGGCGAAGGTCCTCTCGCAGCGCACGTCGGACAGCGACGCGCAGTTGATGGAGACGGTGGCCCGCGACTCCTCCGGCACCGAAGAGGGCAACCCGAAGCGCAACCAGGCGCTGATCCTGTCCGAGCAGGCCGCCTTCGCGCACAACGCCGAGGTCGGCGACTCGGGCGACCTCGACCTCTTCTACCCGAAGGACGGCTCGCCGGAGCTGTCCTACCCCTTCACTCTGGTCGACGAGCCCTCGCTGAGCACGGAGCAGAGCCGCGCGGCCGTCCGGTTCATGACCCTGCTCAACACGTCGGAGGGCCACGAGATCCTGCGCAAGCACGGCTTCCGCAACGAGGACGACTCGGCGGTGGAGTCGGTCGCCGAGGGCGCCGGCGCCCGCACCCCGCAGCCCTACGCCACACCCGCCTCGGACCCGGTCACGGCCGAGCAGGTGGAACAGACCCTCGGCATGTGGACGATCACGGTGCAGAGCGCCCGCGTCCTCACGGTCGTGGACGCGTCGGCCTCGATGTCGAACCTGGTACCGGGCCGCGGCGAGTCCCGCATGGAGGTGACCAAGGCGTCGATGCTGGCGGCCCTGTCGACGGCGTTCACCGACGAGGACGACATCGGCCTGTGGGAGTTCTCGACCCACCTCGACGGCACCCGCGACTACAAGAAGCTCGTCACGACGGCACGCCTCGGCGACCGCAAGGGCTCCGGCACCCAGCGCGACCGCCTGTCGTCCGCGTTCCGCTCGCTGCAGCCGGTGCCGGGCGGTGCCACGGGCCTGTACGACACGACGCTCGCCGCCTACAAGGAGGCCACGTCGACGTACAAGAAGGGCAAGTTCAACGCCGTCGTCGTGGTGACCGACGGCGTCAACGAGGACCCCGGCTCGATCTCCCGCAGCAGCCTGATCCAGCAGTTGGAGGAGCTCACGGACCCCGAGCACCCGGTACCGCTCATCGCCATCGCCGTCGGCCCGGACACCGACAAGGACGAGATCGAGCAGATCGCCGAGGCCACCGGCGGCTCGGGTCACAAGGTCAGCGACCCGGCCGACATCCAGGAAGTCATCCTCAAGGCCATCATCGAGGCCGGCGCCAAGAGCAACTGATCACCCCAGGGGCACGGCCGGCTCCGGCAGTCCGACGGGCCAGGTGTGCACCGGTTCGCCCAGGTGCATCAGCTCGGCGTACCGGCGCGTGGTCGCCGCCAGCGCCGCGTCGCGGGCCAGGCCGCTCTCCCGGGCGCGGTGGTACGTCGCCGCCTGCCACTGCGCCCCGTTCGTGCGCCGGGCGCAGCGCTCCTCGATCACGCCCAGGTAGAAGTCGCGGTCGGCGGGCTCGACACCCCACGCGTCGAGCCCGGCCGCGGCGAGCGGCAGCAACTCGTCCCGCACGAGGGCCACGGCCGGCACCTGTTCCGTCCCACCGAACCGGCCCCGGCGCGGCCACTCCAGGCGCGCCTCGATCCCGTACCGGCACGCCGTGTCGAAGTTCCGGGACGCCGCGTCGAAGGAGAGCCGCGACCACACCGGCCGGGAGTCCTCCGCCAGGGCGCGTACGACGCCGTAGTAGAAGGCGGCGTTGGCGATGACGTCGGTGACCGTGGGCCCCGCGGGCAACACCCGGTTCTCCACCCGCAGATGAGGCACTCCGTCGGCTATTCCGTACACCGGCCGGTTCCACCGGTACACGGTGCCGTTGTGCAGCACCAGCTCGGCGAGGCTCGGCACACCGCCCTTGTCGAGCACCTCCAGCGGCCGCTCGTCGTCGATCAGGGGCAGCAGCGGCGGAAAGTACCGCAGATTCTCCTCGAACAGGTCGTACGCCGAATCGATCCACCGCTCCCCGAACCAGGTCCGCGGCCGCACCCCCTGCGCCGCGAGTTCGGGCGGCCTGGTGTCCGTCGACTGCTGGAACAGCGGGGGCCGCGACTCCCGCCACAGCTCGCGGCCGAACAGGAACGGCGCGTTGGCACCCAGTGCAATCTGCACGGCGGCGACCGCCTGCGCCGCGTTCCACACATCGGCGAAGCGCCCCGGCGTCACCTGGAGGTGCAACTGCACGGACGTGCACGCCGCTTCGGGCGCGATCGACGAGGACGTGCAGGTCAGCCGCTCGACCCCGTCGATGTCGAGCTGGAACTCCTCGCCGCGCGCGGCCACGATCTGGTCGTTGAGCAAGGTGTACCGGTCGACGTCCGACAGATTCGCGGAGACGAGATCCTCCGCGCCGAGCGTCGGCAGAATGCCGATCATCACGATTCCCGCATCGACCTCGTTGGCCTTGCGGTGCGCATAGCCGAGGCCGGTCCGCAGCTCCTCCGCCAACTGGTCGAGAACACGCCCGCCGATCCGGTGCGGGGCAATATTCACTTCGAGATTGAACATGGCGAGTTCGGTCTGGAAATCGCGGCTCGCGATGCGCTCCAGCACTTCGGCATTCATCATTCTCGGCATGCCGTCGGGTCCGGCCAGATTCAACTCGATCTCCAGCCCCATCAGATTCTTGGGCCGGTCGAACCGCTTCTCGTCCAACAACCGCTGGAGCCCCTCCAGACACTCCTTGAGCTTGCCCCGGTAGCGCCTCCTGTCTGCCAGATCGACCCTGCCGGCAACGACCTTCTCCCCCATGGAAGCGTCCCTCCTCGCACGGGCGACCCGACCACCCGGCCGCATGTCACGGTGGATGATGCCCAGGCAATGTGATCGATAACGCCCCGCGCGGGCCCGCGGAGCAGTACGCTCCAGGCAGTTACCCAGCGGCACATTCCTTAGGCATGCGGCACTTCGCAGATTTATCTACCGAGCACCTGGTGAAAAACACCGACTGGATTCAGCCGACCGCTTGACTTAAAGACATGCAGGTCACGGACGAGCGACTCCGGTAAATCGGGAAGGACACCCGCAAAACACCGCTGGAACGACGACCGGATAACGCCTTGCCGTCACATCTCGGACTGCTAGCAGAAACACCGTGTGAACACACGTCGTATAAACTCCGCGAACGAGACAGAGAGTTGGCACTCGAGGCCGAGGCCCCGCCCCCTCTGGCCCGTCGCGCATCCCTTGTGTACTCACGTGCCCCCGCAGCAGACAGCGCCGTCCGCTCGTCCCGCATCGCCCCAGCACCACGTGCCTGTCGAATGAGAGGCGACCCACCATGCCGCTGCATGTCCCTCCGGCCCCCGCGCCCGCCCTGCGCACCGTCCTCACGGCCCTCGGTTCCCCCACCGCCGTCCGCGAGGCCCGCACCCCGTCACTGCGTGCCGCCCAAGGGCCGGCAAGCCCCGAACTCCCTTTGCCCGTCCACGTGTTGGACCACATCACCGAGACCACCGGCCCCTCCCGCGCCCGGCTCACCGGCTGGCGCTTCCTGATCCGCTGCGGGGAACGCGCGGTGGCGGCCGCCGACACGATGCTCACTCCCGACGGCTGGGCCTTCTCGCACTTCTTCGAGGGCCCCTACGTCGCGTCCACCGAGCGCGCCCTGCGCCAGGCGGAAACCCTGACCAAGCCCTACCAGCCCCGTCTGCTCTCGGTACCCGAGCTCTACATGCTCACCCTGTGGCTGCACGGCGACTGCACCGCCGACGCCGCGACCGGGCACCCGGAGGCCGACGACATCCTGGTACCGCTCGCGCCGGCCCCGCCCGGCATCGCGGCCCACCGGCCGCACCGCGTGGCCGAACTGCTGCCGGTCCTCACCCACCGCCTGACGCCCGCCAGGGCGACCACCCTGCTCGCCTGACGCGACCGGACCCGAAAACGACCGCACCACCGCACCACCGCGAAAAAGACCTGTGCCCCGCACCGTCCGCCGTCCGGTCGCGGGGCACAGCCCTGTCCGTACGCGCGATACAAGGTGCTCGATACACACTCATCCCGACCGGACTAGCCCCATCCGGTCACCCCGAACCACCCGAAGGGACAGTGCAGTTGAACTGAACCGTCCGCACGGGTGACGCGTCTCCATCCTGTGAGGACCGCTGCTACGAAATCCCTGCGGATTGACGCCCACAGGGCAACACTGGGTTCCGGACCGACTGAAAACGGGGGGCGGCCATGAACGAGTCTTCAAGCCGCAGCGCAGACAGCACGGACAGCGACGCCACCGTCATCGACATCACTACGCAGCGAAAGATCCCACCCATGTGCCAGCACCAGCCTTCGTGCCCGACAGCAGAGTCCGCGGACCGGGAGGCCGCGTTCCCTGTGGCCCATCATCCGGAGCAGGGCTGGAGCCTCCTGTGCAATGGAGTCCTGCTCTTCGAGGACACCGGCGAACTGCTGCCCAACGGCACGATCATCGCCCCGCACCGCCCACTGGGCGCAGTGGTCACGGCGGCCTAGCAGCGCCCGTCAGGGGCGCGGGGAACTGCGCGACCGGCCGCAACGAACCGGCGGCCGCGCAGCCACCCCAACCCTCACGCCTCGTAGGCGTCCAGAGGCGGGCAGGAACACACCAGGTTCCGGTCGCCGAAAGCCTGGTCGATCCGCCGCACCGGCGGCCAGTACTTGTCAGCAGGCACCACCCCGGCCGGGAAGACACCTTCTTCCCGGCTGTACGCGTGCTCCCAGCCCGCACCGAGCATCCCGGCCGTGTGCGGAGCGTTCCGCAGCGGGTTGTCCTCGGCGGGCCACTCACCGGAAGCGACCCGCTCGATCTCGCCCCGAATGGCGATCATCGCGTCGCAGAACCGGTCCAGCTCCCCGATGTCCTCGCTCTCGGTCGGCTCGATCATCAGCGTCCCGGCCACGGGGAACGACATGGTCGGCGCGTGGAACCCGTAGTCGATGAGCCGCTTGGCGATGTCGTCGACGCTCACACCGGTCGACTTGCTGAGCGGCCGCAGGTCGATGATGCACTCGTGCGCGACCAGCCCGCCCGGGCCCGTGTACAGCACCGGGTAGTGCGGCTCGAGCCGCTTGGCGATGTAGTTGGCGGAGAGCACGGCCACCTGCGTCGCCCGCTTCAGCCCCTCGCCACCCATGAGACGTACGTACGCCCACGAGATCGGCAGGATCCCGGCGGAGCCCCACGGCGCCGCGGAGATCGGACCCACACCCGTCTCGGGCCCGGCGCCCGGCTGCAGCGGGTGGTTCGGCAGGTACGGCGCGAGGTGCTCGCGCACCCCGACCGGACCGACACCGGGACCGCCGCCGCCGTGCGGGATGCAGAAGGTCTTGTGCAGGTTCAGGTGCGAGACGTCGCCGCCGAAGTGGCCCGGCTTGGCAAGCCCCACAAGGGCGTTGAGGTTGGCACCGTCGACGTACACCTGGCCACCCGCGTCGTGCACCGCACCACAGATGTCGGCGACGTGCTCCTCGAACACACCGTGCGTCGACGGGTACGTGATCATGAGCACGGACAACTGGTCGGCGTACTGCTCGATCTTGGCGCGCAGATCCTCGACGTCGATCTCACCGTCGTCGGCGGTCTTGACGACGACGACCTTCATCCCGGCCATCACGGCGCTGGCGGCGTTGGTCCCGTGCGCCGACGACGGGATGAGACACACGGTCCGCTGCTCGTCGCCGTTGGCCCGGTGGTACCCGCGCACCGCCAGCAGACCGGCCAGCTCGCCCTGCGACCCGGCGTTCGGCTGCAGCGACACCTTGTCGTACCCGGTGACCTCGGCGAGGCGCTCCTCCAGCTCGCGGATGAGCGTGAGGTAGCCCTGCGCCTGCTCGGCCGGCGCGAAGGGGTGCAGCTGGCCGAACTCGGGCCAGGTGACCGGCTCCATCTCCGTCGTCGCGTTGAGCTTCATCGTGCAGGACCCCAGCGGGATCATGCCGCGGTCGAGCGCGTAGTCACGATCGGCGAGCCTGCGCAGGTACCGGAGCATCGCGGTCTCGGACCGGTACTGGTGGAACACCGGGTGGGTCAGGTACTCGTCGTCGCGCAGCAGCGTGCCCGGCAGCGCCTCCGCCACCTCGGCGTCCAGCGCGTCGAGGTCGGCGTCCGGAACCCCGAACGCACCCCATACGACGCCCAGTTGGGCCCGCGTGGTCGTCTCGTCGCAGGCGATCGACACATGGTCGGCGTCGACGAACCGCAGATTGACCCCACCCTGGCGGGCGGCGGACACCGCGTCGGCGGCCTTGCCCGGCACCCGCACGGTCAGCGTGTCGAAGTAGGCCTGGTGCACGACCTCGACACCGCCCGCCGTCAGACCCGCGGCGAGCAGGTTGGCGTACCGGTGGGTGCGCCGGGCGATGGACCTGAGTCCGTCGGGCCCGTGGTAGACGGCGTACATGCCGGCCATCACCGCGAGCAGCACCTGTGCGGTGCAGATGTTGCTGGTCGCCTTCTCGCGACGGATGTGCTGCTCCCGCGTCTGCAGGGCGAGGCGGTACGCCTTGTTCCCGTCGGCGTCCACCGAGACACCCACGAGCCGGCCCGGCAGCGACCGCGCGAACTTCTCGCGCACGGCCATGTAACCGGCGTGCGGGCCACCGAAGCCCATCGGCACACCGAACCGCTGCGTCGTACCGACGGCGATGTCCGCGCCGAGCTCACCGGGCGAGGTCAGCAGCGTGAGGGCAAGAAGATCAGCGGCGACCGTGACGATGGCGCCCAGCTCGTGGGCCTGCTCGATGACGGGCTTGATGTCCCGTACGGCGCCGGAGGCCCCCGGGTACTGCACGAGCACGCCGACCACGCCACGCTCGGCGACCTCGGCCGGAATCCCGTCGCTCAGCTCGGCGACGACGATCTCCACACCGGTCGGCTCGGCACGCGTCTCGATGACGGCGACGGTCTGCGGCAGCGCGTCGGCGTCCACCACGTACACGCCGTTCTTGACCTTGCCGATGCGCCGCGAAAGGGCCATCGCCTCGGCGGCGGCCGTGCCCTCGTCGAGCAGTGAGGCGCCCGAGGTCGGCAGCCCGGTCAGCTCGGCGACCATCGTCTGGAAGTTGAGCAGCGCCTCGAGCCGGCCCTGCGAGATCTCCGGCTGGTACGGCGTGTAGGCCGTGTACCAGGACGGGTTCTCCATCACGTTGCGCAGGATGACGGGCGGCGTGAAGGTCCCGTAGTACCCGAGCCCGATCATGGAGCCGAGCACCTGGTTGCGGTCGGCGAGGGAGCGGAGCTCGGCCAGCACCTCGGCCTCGGTACGCGCACCCGGCAGATCCAGGGCGTCGGCGCTCTTGATCACATCCGGCACCGCGGCCGCCGTCAGCTCGTCGAGCGAGCCGTAGCCGACCTGCGCGAGCATCTTGGCCTGGGCCTCGTCGTCGGGACCGATATGGCGCTGCTCGAAGGGGATTCCCTGCTCCAGCTGGGAGAGCGGAATACGGTGGACGGTCATTGCGGAGGCCTCCTGGTCATTGCGACCTGCGAGGGGCACCACGGCGCGGGTGCCCGGACGGCCTCCCCCTCTGTCATCTCAACCTGAGAGCTTCACCGGCCGCCCGCAGGATCACGGAACACACCGGCTTTCACCGTCGGTGAGAGCGGAAACCTGCACCCCGCCCTGCTTTCCAGAGTGACCTCGTCCGTGCGGTACAGGGGCCTGAGAGATTCCGGGGAGGAGTTGCTCCTTCGGCGCCTCCGACTACCGTCGGAGGACTCTCCCGCACAGGGTCAGCAGCCACTCGCCAGCCTACCAGCGGCGACTCGGCCCGAACCCTCGAGTGGCCGCCTTCCCCAATGTGCTCTTTCGTAGTGTTTACAGACGAGTTGCGATCATCAGGAGGGCTCGTGCAGACCGATGTCGATCCACGCAATCTGATCGGCCGCAAGGCGTTCGACCGCAACGGAACAAAGATCGGCACGGTCGACGAGGTCTACCTCGACGACGCCACGGGCGTTCCGGAATGGGCGGCGATACGCACGGGCCTGTTCAGCCGTGACGCCTTCGTCCCCCTGGAGCCGAGCGACCTGGTCGACGGCACCCTTCACATCCCCTTCGACCGCGCCCTGATCAAGGACGCCCCCGACTTCGGCGTGGGCCGCCATCTCTCCCCCGAGCAGGAACTCCAGCTGTACCACCACTACGGCCTGGACGTGACGGCCCCGCAGTCCCCCGACATGACCTTCGGCCACATCGCGGGCGCGGAGGAGGATCCGACCTAGGGAGCGTCGCGGCCGGGGGCACGGGCTGTGTCGATCTGCCGATGCCTCAGCGCACCGGCACCTCGACCAGCGGCAAAGGATCAGCGGGCTCCAGCAGCGGATCGTCCACGGCGAACGTCCGCACCCGCCCCGGCGAAGTCGAGTACGGCGTCTCGAACCGCACCGTCACCCGCCCGAGCCCGCTTCCCTGGACCCACCCGGCCCCGAATTCGGCATGCCGGACATCGTGCCCGGCCATCCACTTCCGCTCGACGGGCTCGGCGACGACGTCCTCGACCGGCGCCACCACGTCCTCGGCCTCCTCCACCGCGGCGGCCTCCTCGGAAGCCGCCGCGGCCTGGGCGAAGAGGTCCTCCTGAGTGAAGTCGGCGAGCCCGCTCACACCGACCCCCAGCAGCCGCACGCCCCCGGTGGTGTCCACGCCCTCCAGGAGCCGCGCGGCGGCCTCCCGCACCACTCCCGGGTCGTCGGTCGGCCCGCGCAGCGTCTCGGACCGCGTCAGGGTCGAGAAGTCGTACCGCCGCACCTTGAGCACCACGGTCCGCCCGGATCTGCCTGCCGCCCGCAGCCGCTCCACACACCGGTCGGCGAGCCGCTGAACCTCCGTCCGGACCCGCACCCGGTCGTGGATGTCCACGTCGTAGGTGTCCTCGACCGACACGGACTTGGAGTCCCGCTCGGCCACGACGGGCCGCTCGTCCCGCGCCAGCGCCATCGCGTACAGATGCGTCCCGTGCGCCTTGCCCAACAGCCGCACGAGCTCGTCCTCGCCCGCCTCGGCGATCTCCTCCACGGTCTGGATCCCGGCCCGCCGCAGATGGTCCCCGGTGGCCGGCCCGACCCCCGGCAGGATCCGTACGGACTTCGGCCCGAGCATCGCCCGCTCGGTCCCCGGCGGTATCAGCAGCAGACCGTCCGGCTTGGCCTCCTCCGAGGCGATCTTCGCGAGCATCTTGGAGACGGCGATCCCCACGGACCCGGTCAATCCGGTCACCCGCCGAATGTCGGCCCTCAGCCGCAGCCCCACGGCCTCCGCGGAAGGCGCGTCCCAAGCCGTCTCACCGGCCTCCAGATCGACGAACGCCTCGTCCAGGCTCAGGGGCTCCACCAGCGGCGAAAGCTCCCGCAGCAGACCCATCACCTGATCGCTGACCTCGCGGTACAGCCGGAACCGGGGCACGAGGTACGCGGCATTGGGCGCGAGCCGCCGCGCCTGCCCCATCGGCATGGCCGAGTGCACCCCGAACCGCCGCGCCTCGTACGACGCCGTGGCCACGACGCCACGCGGCCCGAGCCCGCCGACGACGACCGCTTTCCCGCGCAGGCTGGGCTTCGCCGCCTGCTCGGCAGAGGCGTAGAAGGCATCCATGTCGAGATGCAGGATCGTCGGCGCGGCTCTCACGTCTCCGATGCTGCCCTACGCCACTGACAACGCGGCCGCACGCCAGTCACACGGCCCGGTTGCGCCGCCTCGCGAGCTCGTCCGCCGGGTTGTTCCTGACGATGGTCTCGCCGGTGTCCACCCGCTCCCCGTGCAACTGCGACAGGGCGCTCTCCACGTCCCGCCAGACGACGCCCACGGCGATCCCGAAGATCCCCTGCCCGCCCTGCAGCAGATCGTGCACCTCGTCCGGCGACGTGCACTCGTACACCGTCGCGCCGTCGCTCATCAGCGTCATGCGCTCCAGGTCCCTGAAGCCCCGCTCCCGCAGATGCTGCACCGCGGTCCGGATGTTCTGCAGGGAGACGCCCGTGTCCAGGAACCGCTTCACGACCTTCAGGACGACGACGTCCCGGAAGCTGTACAGACGCTGGGTCCCCGACCCGTACGCGGCGCGCACGCTGGGTTCCACAAGGCCGGTTCTGGCCCAGTAGTCGAGCTGCCGATAGGTGATTCCGGCCGCCGCGCACGCGGTCGGTCCCCGGTATCCGAGCTGCTCGGACGTCGCGTCGCCGTCCGCCTGTGCCGCCGCAGGCACTGCCTGCGGACGCTGCGGAGTGTGATCGGCCGCGCTGCCGTGAAACGAGTACGGACCGCCCGTCGCCGTACCGTCGCCGCTGCTTCTCACGCCGACCTCCTCGTATGACCTGCCTTCTCGACGGTAGGCAGTCACCGGAGGTGCGTCAACGAACGCCACACTCGCCACGCCGAGTGATAATCACCCTAAGAGTGGTTTCCCGTATCCCACCGCGGGGAAAGGCTAGCCGAATGCGCCGAGGCGGCCGCCCTCGGGCGACCGCCTCTGTTCAGAACCGTCGGGCCACTATCTCCCGGTCACTGACTGTTCGTCCCGAAATCTTCGGGCGAGATCTGGTCGAGGAACTCGCGGAACTTCTCCACCTCGTCCTCCTGCTCGTCCGGGATCGCGATCCCGGCGTCGTCCAGGACCCCGTCACTGCCGAAGATCGGCGTTCCGGTCCGCAGCGCGAGCGCTATGGCGTCGGACGGGCGGGCGCTGACCTCGACGCCGCTCGCGAACACCAGCTCCGCGTAGAAGACGCCTTCCCGCAGGTCCGTGATGCGTACTTCCGTCAGCTCCTGTCCGACCGCCTCCAGCACGTCCTTGAAGAGGTCGTGCGTCAGCGGACGCGCGGGGGCCATGCCCTGCTGAGCGAAGGCGATGGCCGTCGCCTCCCCCGGTCCGATCCAGATGGGGAGGTAGCGGTCGCCTCCCACTTCACGCAGGAGCACGATCGGTTGGTTGGAGGGCATTTCGACCCGGACACCTACGACGTCGAGCTCGTTCACACAGCAACCCTAGGACGTGCCCGGCCGGTTTGGGTAGTCGGGCATGCGCCGCATGCCGGGACAGCGGCGCCCACCCGTCCCTGCGATCAGGGCAGACGCACGCCGAGAGCGGTCTGCACAAGTGCCCCGTGCAGGCGCACCGTGAGGCCCGCCAGCTCCGTGGCACGTGCCTGCGCGTGCGCCCTGGTCTGCGGATTGCGGTGCACCTTCAACGGTGCCACGACGGAGTCCACGAGGCCGGCCTCACGGTCCGCGGCGGCCCGCATGACACGCAGGTGCCGCGGCTCGATCCCGAACCGGCCCAGTTCGCCGACGAGCTCGGCGACGAGCACGGCCGCCGCGTCGTACCCCCCGTCCGGCAACGGGCCGATGAGCCCGTACGACTCCCACTCGGCGAGCTCCGCCTCGTCGATCCCGGCCGCGGCGAGCAGTTCGTCCCGGCCCACCCGGGCAGCGGTCGGAGCGTCACCGCTCTCGTCCACCGCGGCGTCGCCGGGCCGCCCCGGCGCGGGAACGGGCAGGGACTCGCCCCGCTCCAGGGCGTCGAGCTGTTCCTTGATGACCTTCAGCGGCAGGTAGTGGTCCCGCTGCATCCGCAGGACGTGGGCGAGTCGCTCGACGTCGTCCGGGCTGAACTTGCGGTAGCCCGAGGGCGTCCGCTGCGGCTCGATGAGCCCCTCCGACTCCAGGAACCGAATCTTGGAGATCGTGACTTCGGGGAACTCGTCGCGCAGCATGTTCAGCACGGTGCCGATGCTCATCAGCCGACTGTCCGCAGTGGCGATGCCGCTGCCGGCACCGCCCCTCGGTGTGTGAAGCATGGACCTTCCTGACGGTTCGCTGGTGGGTCAGATACCTCGCTGGCTCGCGTAGAAGACCAGCCGGTACTTGCCGATCTGCACCTCGTCGCCGTTGTTCAGCGTCACCGAGTCGATGCGCTCACGGTTCACGTACGTGCCGTTGAGGCTGCCGACGTCGGAGACGGTGAACGAGCCGTCCTGCAGGCGGCGGAACTCCACGTGGCGGCGCGACACGGTCACGTCGTCCAGGAAGATGTCGCTCTGCGGGTGGCGACCGGCCGTGGTCAGCTCGCCGTCCAGGAGGAAGCGGCTGCCCGAGTTCGGGCCGCGCCGCACCACCAGGAGCGCCGAGCCCAGCGGCAGCGCGTCCACCGCGGCCTGCGCCTCGGGCGACAGGGTGGGCAGCTGCGTCTGGCCGGTGGCCTCGGGGTCGTAGGACTCAAGACCGGAGATGGAGATCGTGGAGGTGGTCTCCGACGGCCCCTCGGCCGCCGCTCCGCCACGCAGCGGCGCACCGCAGTTGGAGCAGAACCGGCTGTTCTCGCCGTTCCGGTTCCCGCACCTCTGACACACCAGAGCCGACATGGACGGATCCTCCTGCCGCGGCTGCCCCGCGGGGGCTTGGGACGCATACGGGCCGGGGCCAAACCCTCCACCCGTACTTGAGGTTGACGGTTCTCCGAAACCTATGCGGCCGGAACCGGCGGGGTCAACAGACGACGCGCCCTGTCCGCCCGAATTGTCACCAACCTCGTCCCGGAACAGCGGGCGCTCGCCCACCTGCGTCTCCGGCACGTCTCCCTGGCGCGGCGCACGATGACGGTTGTCCTCACGTGCACTCTTGCCGAACAACTTCGCAAACAACTTCACGGGCGATTCCCCTTGACCGAAACAGACCCGCCCGTGGGGCAGGACGAACCCAGACTGCACACATCGGCGTACGTCACGAACACGGACATCCTCACAACGTCCGTATCCGCCAAACAGTTTCCACCACGCACCCCGCCTACGGTGCGCCGACCCCCCGCAACCTCATGCCCTCGCACAACATCCCCCATGCGCACTCACCTCACTGAGAGGACGACCGAGCGTAATCAGGCCGTTGCGCCGCTCGCAAGGCGTCCACAACGATCTTCTCCGAACGGCTTACGCCCACTGTGGCCTGCTCCTTCTCCAGCGTCTGCACGACACCTCCCGGAATGTTGAGGGCCGGTTCGAGGTCCTGCGGCTTGCCGATGACCTTGAAGGTGTACGGCTGACTGATCTTGTGTCCATCCACGCTGACCCCCTTCCCTCCGGTTCCGTCCGTCAGGTACGTGTTGGCCACCACGCGGACACCGTTCACCTGGATCGCCTCGGCGCCGGCCGCCCGCAACTCCTGGATCGCGTCGAGCAGCATGTCCGCCTCGACAGCCCCCTTCGGGTCCGTGACCGTCATCGTGATCCCGGGGCCCTGCGCGGCCACGGTGCCCGCCAGAATGCCGAGTTGACGTTCCTTCTCGACCGTCTGCTTGCGGGCCTCCTCAGCCTGGTCCGAGCTGTTCTCCAGCTCGGTCCGCTGATCTTCGAGACCTTGCTTCTCGTCCTCTAGACGCTGAGTACGGTCGTCGAGTTCATCGAGGATGCGTACGAGATCTTCTTGCCGCGCACCGCGCAGAGCCGTGTTGTCGCTGTTGGACCGCACCTGGATGGCCAGCCCGAGGCCCAGCACGAACAACAGCACGGCAACGGTGAGTTGGGCACGGGACACGCGCGGCGGCCACAGCCCCTTCACCAACCGCTGACGCCCGGTCAGCTGAGGTGCGGCCGCGGGCTCCGCCTCGGACGTTCCCGCCATGGGCGCGACCTCGGCCGGCAACTCCTTGCGCAGCCGATGTTGCGCCGCCTCGGCACTCTCACGGCTCTCGGGGGTCGCGTCGTTCGCCGCGTTCGCCGCGTTCGCCGCGTTCGCCGCGTTCTCATCGGGGGTCATCGGCCTCACGCCCGGAACACATGCCGCCGAATGGCTGCGGCGTTGGAGAAGATGCGGATGCCGAGCACGACCACGACTCCGGTAGACAACTGCGCGCCGACGCCCAGCTTGTCGCCCAGGAAGACGATCAGCGCGGCCACGACGACGTTCGACAGGAACGACACGACGAACACCTTGTCGTCGAAGATCCCGTCCAGCATGGCGCGCAGCCCGCCGAACACCGCGTCCAGCGCGGCGACCACGGCGATCGGAAGGTAAGGCTCGACCACCGCCGGAACCTCGGGCCGGACGAACAACCCGACCACGACTCCCACGACGAGGCCCAGTACGGCGATCACGATGTGCCCTTCTGCTCTGCTCTCGGCTGTGCTGTACGTACGATCACGCTGGGTGCGGCGGGGATCCTGACGTCGTCCTGCGCCGAAATGCTGTTCCGGATCCCGAAGTTCTCCTTCAGGGCGTGCAGATACAGCCCGTCGGAACTGTTCTGGAACCGGGTGCTCAGGCGTTGCCCGTCCCCCACCGCGAGCACCGTGTACGGCGGCACCAGCGGCTTGTTGTCGACCAGTATCGCGTCCCCCGCGGCCCGGATGGCGGAGAGGGCGGTAAGCCGCTGTCCGTTGATGCTGACGGCTTCGGCACCGGACTGCCAGAGCCCGTTGACGACCCGCTGCATGTCCCGGTCGCGCACCCGCCCGGTGTCGGAGAAGTCCGCGCTCTCCCGCGGTCCGCCGCCCCCGCCCGTCTCCGCCGACTTGGCATCGTCGACGACGAGCTTGACGCCCGGTCCGTGCACGGCGACGGCCCCCGACAGGATCCCCACCAACTCGCCCTGGTCACCGCCGTGTTTCTTCAGCGCCTCGCGCTGCATGTTCCCCACGTCGGTGCGCAGCGAGTCGACCTGGCCCTCCAGCTTGTCGGCGGACGCGGTCTCCTGGTCGATACGGTCGATCAGCTCTTCGCGCTCCTTGGCCACGACCGGTGCCGCGATGCGGGCCTGTGCCGCGCCCACGGTGACGACGAGCGCGGCCAGCACGAGTCCCGCCGCGAGCCCCAGCTTCGCCCGCAGCGTCTTCGGCAGCCCGCTCTGCCCCTGTGCCTGCTTCCGGGCGGCGGCTTCCGCGTACCCGTCGTCCAGGCTGTGGTCCATCACATTGGTCAGCAGCGACATGGACGCATCGGGGCGCGCAGGGCGCTTGGGGGTGCTCCGAACGGGGGGCTGCTGCGGCATGCCGCACATCGTCGCACGTCGCCGCCGCTACCTCCGAATGGCCCCACCGGCAGGCCGGTCAGCGCCCGACGAGAGCACCGACCGGCCGTGCAGCCGGGCTCAGCGACCGGCGCTGTCCACGACGGCCGCCCACTCGTCGAGCAGCTGCTGGGCGGAGGCGTCGTCGGGACCCTCGGCCCACAGATGGGTGACGGCCTCGGCCGGGTCGGGCAGCACCATGACCCAGCGCCCGTCGCTCTCGACGACCCGCACCCCGTCGGTGGTGTCCACGGACCGGTCACCGGCCTCTTCGACCACGCGCCGCATGACCAGCCCCTTGACGGCCCACGGGGTCGCCAGGTCGCGCTTGATCACATGGGCCCGCGGGATCCGGGCATCGATCTGGCTCAGCGTGAGCTGGGTCCGCGCGACCAGTCCGATGAGCCGCACGAAGGCCGCGGCACCGTCGAACACGCTGCTGAACTCGGGCACGATGAAGCCACCGCGCCCGTCACCACCGAAGATGGTCCCGTCCTCGCGCCCCACCCGCGTGAGATCGTCCGGCGACGTCGTCGTCCACTCCACCTGGGTCCCGTGGTACGCGGCGACCTGCTCACCGATCCGGGTGGTCGTCACGGGCAGGGCGACCCGCCCGCTCCGCCGCTCGGCGGCGACGAGATCGAGCATCACCAGGAGGGCACGGTCGTCCTCGATGATCCGCCCCTTCTCGTCGACGAGCGAGAGCCGCTCACCGACCGGGTCGAACCGGACTCCGAAGTCGGCCCGCGCCGACGCGACGATCTCCCCGAGTCGCACGAGTCCGGACCGCCGAGCGTCCGCGGTCTCGGTGGGCCGCGCCTCGTCGAGTCCCGGGTTGATGGTCAGCGCATCGACCCCGAGCCGTCCCAGCAGGCTGGGCAGTACGAGCCCGGCACTGCCGTTGGATGCGTCGACGACGACCTTCAGCCCGGCGTCGGCGATTCCCGTCGTATCGACGTTCCTGAGCAACGACCCCGTGTACGAGTCGAAGACGCTGGACGGGAAGTGCAGATCCCCGATCTCTCCGGGGAACGCTCGCCGATACTCCTGCCGCGCGTACACACGGTCGAGCTTGCGCTGACTCCCTTGCGACAGATCGGCGCCACGCTCGTCGAAGAACATGATGTCGACGGAGTCCGGCACCCCCGGCGTCGTACGGATCATGATCCCGCCGGCACTGCCCCTGGCCGTCTGCTGCCGGGCCACGGGCAACGGCACGTTCTCCAGGTCCCGTACGTCGATGGCGCTGGCCTGCAGCGCGGAGATGACCGCCCGCTTCAGGGCACGCGCACCACGTGAGTGATCACGGGCGGTCGTGACGGTCGACCCCTTCTTCAGGGTCGTCGCGTACGCCCCGGCCAGCCGCACCGCGAGTTCCGGCGTGATCTCGACGTTCAGGATGCCGGAGACGCCGCGAGCCCCGAAGAGATGGGCCTGGCCACGGGACTCCCAGATCACCGACGTATTGACGAAGGCACCGGCCTCGACCGTCTTGAACGGGTAGACCCGCACATTGCCCTGGACGATCGATTCCTCACCGACGAGGCACTCGTCGCCGATGACGGCACCGTCCTCGATCCGCGCGGCACGCATGATGTCGGTGTTCTTCCCGACCACGCATCCACGCAGATTGCTCTGCTCCCCGATGTACACGTTGTCGTGGACCACGGCCTTGTGCAGAAAGGCCCCGCTCTTCACGACGACGTTCGATCCGACGACCGTGTGTTCGCGGATCTCCACATCGGCTTCGACCTTGGCGTAGTCGCCGATGTACAGCGGTCCGCGCAGCACGGCGTCGGGGTGCACTTCGGCACCCTCGGCGACCCAGACCCCGGGCGAGATCTCGAACCCGTCGAGCTCGACGTCGACCTTCCCCTCGAGCACGTCGGCCTGGGCCTTCACATAGCTCTCGTGGGTACCGACGTCTTCCCAGTAGCCCTCGGCCACGTACCCGTAGACGGGCTTGCCTTCCTTCATCAGCTGCGGGAAGACATCACCGGACCAGTCCACTGGCACATCGGCTTCTACGTAGTCGAAGACCTCGGGCTCCATGACGTAGATGCCCGTGTTGACGGTG
The DNA here is from genome assembly GCF_000373565.1 of Streptomyces sp. HmicA12. Classification (GTDB taxonomy): domain Bacteria; phylum Actinomycetota; class Actinomycetes; order Streptomycetales; family Streptomycetaceae; genus Streptomyces. Next base: position 124,404 of record NZ_KB891814.1, read on the forward strand.
TCGGAGAAGACCTGGCCCCACGTCGGCTTCTCGAGGAACCGCTCGACCTTGCCTTCTTCGTCGACAATGGTGATGCCGAATTCCAGGGGATTGGGCACACGCGTCAGGCATACCGTGACGAGCGCGCCCTTCTCCTTGTGAAAATTGATGAGTTCGGTGAGGTCGAAATCGGTCAGTGCATCACCGGAGATCACGAGGAACGCGTCATCCTTCAGCGCCTCCTCCGCGTTCTTCACGCTGCCGGCGGTGCCGAGTGGCTTCTCCTCATTGGCATAGGTGAGCTCCATCCCGAGCTCTTCGCCGTCACCGAAGTAATTCTTGACGAGCGAAGCCAGGAACTGCACGGTGACCACGGTTTCGCTGAGCCCATGCCGCTTGAGCAGCCTCAGCACGTGCTCCATGATCGGCCGATTGGCCACGGGCAGGAGTGGCTTGGGCATACTCGAGGTCATGGGACGAAGGCGTGTGCCTTCGCCTCCGGCCATCACGACGGCCTTCATGTCGGAAGCGTCCTCCTTGAAGAGACGACGGTCCAGCCGACTTCGCCCGTCCTGAGTCACCCACCGCTGTCACAGCGCGGGCGATCTGGCCTCAGCCAACGCGCAATGGCGGGCTCAATCGGCCGTGGAGTCCGCCTTGACAAGGCGGCGGACCTGAACCACGTAGAGGATCCCTGCCCACCAATACAGCGTTGTACCCCATCCTGCGAACGCCCATCCGAAAATAGCAGCGAGTTCGTGGATCCAGCCACTTCCGTCGCTGAGCAGCAACAAGGGGAAGGCATACATCAGGTTGAAGGTGGCCGCCTTGCCCAGGAAGTTCACCTGGGGCGGCGGATAGCCGTGCCGCCTGAGGATCCCCACCATCACCAGAAGGACCAGTTCTCGCGCCAGCAGTACCGCGGTCAACCAAATGGGAAGGATCTCGCGCCAGGTCAATCCGACCAAGGTGGACAAAATGTAGAGCCGGTCGGCAGCTGGGTCGAGCAGCCGGCCGAGGCTGCTGATCTGATTCCAGCGACGTGCGAGCTTCCCGTCGAGATAGTCACTGACACCGCTCAGCGCGAGCACGAGCAGCGCCCATCCATCACTCTTGGGACCGCCGAACTCCGGCCTGAGGATCAGCCACAGGAACAGGGGTACGCCGACGAGCCGCGCCATGCTGAGGATGTTCGGGATGGTGAGGACCCGGTCTGTCTGGACACGGGTCTCCTGGACCTCCACCCGGGGGCCTCCTGGGTAAATAAGCCAACGATGCCCCCTGACTTTACCCTCAGCCCCGGCCGGCGGGAGCGAGGGGGCCCCGTCATGCTCGCCTGAACGCAGAAAACCCCCGTGCTGAAAAGCACGGGGGTTTCCCATAAAATTTGTTCGGCGGCGTCCTACTCTCCCACAGGGTCCCCCCTGCAGTACCATCGGCGCTGTAAGGCTTAGCTTCCGGGTTCGGAATGTAACCGGGCGTTTCCCTCACGCTATGACCACCGAAACACTATGAAACTGTCAACCGGAGTCGTGGCCCATGACTACGACGGTTGTTCGTGGTTTCAGAACCAACACAGTGGACGCGAGCAACTGAGGAC
>NZ_KB891815.1 GCF_000373565.1 Streptomyces sp. HmicA12
TGGGAGCGCCGGCGGCGGTGCGGCGGTGTGGCGGTTGACCATGTCGTGGATGCTCAGCAGCGGCGAACCGGCCACCACGGGGGCGTCCGTGGAACCGGGCAGGACGACACCCGCGTCGCGGAACGACCGCATCCGGTACGCCAGCCGGGCGCGTTCGGGGCCGAGCGCCGCGAGCAGCCCGTCGCCGATCTCGGACAGGAAGCGGCCCTGGGGAACGGGCACGCGGCCCAGCCCGGCGTCCGGCTGACCTGCTCGTCGCTCGCCACGGCGGCGTGCTCGACCCGGTGGCGGACTTCCGCGCGCGGGTAGCGGCGCTGCGCCTCCTCGTACGCGTCGAGCACCACGTCCAGAGTGGCGTCACCGATGGCGTGCGTCGCGACCTGCCAGCCGCAGCGGTGCGCTTCGAGGATGTACGTGCGCAGTTGTACACGCTCGTACTGGAGCAGGCCGCTGTTGCCCGGGGTGTCGTGGTAGTCGCAGCGCATCGCGGCGCACCGTCCGATGAGCGAGCCGTCGGAGAGGATCTTCGTCGGGCCGATGCGCAGTCACCCGTCGCCGAATCCGGTGCGCAGGTCGAGGTCGAGCCGGGACCCCGGCCACTAAGCCCGCCCCGCGATCCACGGGACGGTCGAAGGGCTGCGCGACTACTGCACGGATCACCTCGCGCTGTTCCCGGGCCTGCGCCGGTAGACCGAGGGCGGTGCGCCCACCCTGCGGGCGAACAGGCGGCTGAAATAGGCCGGGTCGTCATAGCCGACCCGGCGGCCGACGGCTGCGACGGTGAGGTCGGTGGTGGTGAGCAGTGTCCTCGCGCGGGCCATCCGTCTGCGCAGCAGGTACTCGGTGGGGGTGCACCCGGTGGCCGTGCGGACCGCCGCCGTCAGGGCGTCGGGCGAGACGCCGAGCCGGCGGGCGAGGCGGGCCAGGCTGACGGGCCGTCCGTCGTGGTCGTCGAGCAGGGCGACGGCCTGCCGGGCCAGGGACGCCGGGCCGGCCGTCGCGGGCGGCGGCGGGGGAGCGGTCAGCGCGATCAGGCGGTGCAGCAGCGCGGCGGCGGTGACGTCCCGGGAGAGCGAGGCGGGCTCGCGGGCCAGTGTCGTCAACTCGCCGAACGCGTCGGCGAGTTCGGTGCTATCGCCCGGACGGGCGACGGGGCGCGCGGCGCCGAGGCAGCCGAGCTGCTCGTACGCGCGGGCCGCGTGCCCCTCGAAGAGGATCCACCGCTCGGACCAGGAGGCGCCGCCGAGCGGTCCGTAGCTGTGCGGGACGTCCGCGGGCAGGCAGAACAGGCTCCCGGTGCCCACCGGGAGCAGGGGTCCGCAGCCGAGGCGCAGGCTGCCCGTCCCCTCGGTGACGAGCACGGCGGCGTGGTGCGGCAGGACCCGGCCCTCGTGGCGCCGGTTCTGCCCCTCGATCCAGCCGGCGCCGGTGAGGGCGAGCCCGAGATCCGGCACACCGGGTGCCGGGGCCAGATACCAGGAGTGGGGTCGCGGACGCATCGGTGCGGGGTCCTTTCTCGGGGCCCGGTCCAGGGGCGGCGCAAGGATCCCTCAGTAGGTGGGCGCGCGTCCATGGTGCGGCGGGCGAGCCCGGACGCCGGGCAGAGTCCAACTCCCCGCGGGGCGGGTCCATGGCGAGCGGCCGGGGCGAGTGCGCAGCATCGTCGGCATGAACGACAGACCCCGGACGCCGCACACAAGCCAAACGTCCCCCACATCCCCCATATCCCTCACATCCCTCACATCCCTCACGTCCAACGGATACGGTCTCGACCCGGGGCCCGGCCGCCTGGGCCGGCTGGAACCGGTCGACCGCGCGGAACTGGGGGACCGGCAGGCGCTGCGCGCCCGGTACGCCCGCGACGGCTACCTCTTCCTGCGCGGCTTCTTCGCGGCGGAGACCGTCCGCGGCTTCCGGCGGCACTACTTCCGTGCCCTCGCCCCCAGTGGTCTGACGGCCCCCGGCACCGACCCCGCCGACGGCGTCGCGGCCGAACCGTACGACGTCGACCGCGCGCTGTTCCGCACCACGCTGTTCGGCGGGATCGTGCCAGGAGCTGCGTACGCCGAACTGTGCGCCCATCCACGGCTCGTCGCCTTCTACCGCTGGTTCTTCGGGGTGGACGAGGTGCATCTGCATCGACGGAAGATCATCCGGCACAACGTCCCGGGGGAGCAGGGCATCGGTTCGGCGACTCAGGCGCACTACGACCTGGTCTATCTGCGCGAGGGCACCGAGAACGTCCTCTCTTCCTGGATCCCGCTGGGCGACTGCCCCGTGGAGCGCGGCGGCCTGGTCTACCTGGAGGGCAGCCATCACCGCGTGAAGGAGGAGGAGCGCAGCGGCTCCACCCGCCGTCCCGCAGCCTCGCTCACCGCCGATCTGCCGGGTCTCGCCGAGGAGTTCGACTCCCGGTGGCTGATCGCGGACTACGCGGCAGGCGACATGGTCGTGCACTCCCCCTACCTCGTGCACGCGGCGCTCGACAACCGTGACCCGGGCCGTGTCATGCGGCTGTCCACCGACATCCGTTACCAGCCCGCTGCCGAACCCGTCGACGCGCGCTGGCAGCGGCACTGGCACGACCGGGACGGCCTGTGACTTTCGACGCTCGCCTCGACCTGTACGACAGGTGTCGACTGGGTGCTGACGCGCGCGATACCGGTCGGCCGAGCCCCGGGGAACGGACAACGGACGGGCCGGTTCGGCGCCGACGATGAAGGTGGGGGCAGGTGACGTGGCGCGACAGCTGCGGTTACGGTCGGGGGAGTGCTTGGGCAAGCAGGCACGGCGCGGAGCAGACCCGGCAGGGTCCATGGCGGGCGTCGCAGACGGCGAAGGAAGGACAACTGCGGCTCGTGTTCGGCGTGGCCGCACGTGTCTCTCACCCACTTCGCGAAGGGCGATTCCCCATGCACTCCGACAAACATCTGCATCCTCCGGTGCCTGCCCGTGCCGGTGACACCGCCGCACGGGACACGGCCGTGCCGGACGAGAACGCGGTGTGGCCGGCGCAGGAGTTCCTGGCGATCGAGCTGCGGTCGGTACGGGAACGGCTGCGGAGCCTGCACAAGCAGGAGCAGGCCCGTACCCGGGTGGCCCTGGCGCAGGGGCTGCTGATGGGGCGCTATCAGCTGCCCGACGCGGATGCCGCGTTCACGTTGATGCGCGAGGCGTCCCAGCGGTTCAACATCAAGCTTCATCAGATAGCGGCGGCCCTGACCACGGCGAGCGCGCCGCCGTCCGCCACCCGGCAGTGGTTCCCGGGCCGCGGCCAGGCCACGCCACCTTCCCTGCCGGGGCTCGGCGCGGGCCATCTCGACCCGAAGAACCAGGGCCAGGTCCTGAGCGCGGCCCTGGAGCGGGTGATGGATGTCGCCGGCGCCCAGTTCGGCAACGCCCAGCTGCGGGAGGCGGACGTCCTGCGGATGGAGAAGCACCGCGCGCATTCGCAGGCGTTCACCGATTACTTCGCGTTCGTCGAGGACGGCACCTCCTGCCACCGGGCCGCGGAGGCCGCCCGGCAGGTCACGGTGCGGGACGTCGCCGTCACCGAGGTCTTCGACGACGAGACGCGTCAGGTCATCCTGGACAGCGGCAGCCGCGCCGCTCACAGCGTGCCCCTCACCGGCGGTGACGGCATCGTGCGCGGGGTCATCTCCAGCCACCACGCGCGCCCGCTGACGGGTTTTCGGCCGGCACAGCTCGCCGAACTGGAACGGCTCCAGTACGTGGTCGGCGGCTGGCTTCAATGGCACAACCGGACCGTCGTCCTGGACGCCCTGGAGCACGTACATCAGAACGCCTCCCGCACCACCTGAAAGATGCCGAAACGCCCTTGGGGCGGCCCTCGTCGACGAGGGCCGCCCCAAGGGCGTCGGGTGGTGCGGGTCAGTGCTTGCCGATGTCCTTGGTCTTCTCCTTGGCCTGGCGGGCGTCGCCCTTCATCTGCTGGGCGCGACCCTCGGCGGTGAGGCGCTCGTTGCCCACCGTGCGTCCGGCGGCTTCCTTCGCGGCGCCGACGGTCTGCTCGGTCTTCGCCTTGGCCTTCTCGTTGGCGGTCATGTCCGCTCACGCTCCCTTGGCATCGACATCAGTTGCTCCCCCTTCGCGTGGCCCGACGAGCCGCCCGTAAACATGATCGCGTCGAATCGGGTGAAAGACGCGTGGCTCAGCGCGGCAGGAGCGGCCCCAGCGGGCCGAGGTCGATGTTCAGGTCCTCGGGGCGCAGGTCGTAGCGTTCGCGCAGCTCGGCCATCCGGTCCTCGAGCAGCATCAGGGTGAGGCCGACGCGCTCCTCCTGGTCCTCCGTCAGGTCGCCGGTGTCGAAGCGGCGTACGGCCTGGCGTTCCATGAGCTGGCGCAGCAGCTCGATGATGGTGAGGACGAGCTTCATCAGGTCGCGTTCCACGGTGTCGGGCTCGATCTGGATCTGCCCCCGGCGCCTTTCCGTGACGGTGGTCCGCGGCGCCGCACCGCACGCGGCGCACGACCGGTCTTCGTCGGGAGCCTCCGTCGCGTTCCGGTGGTCCGTGTGGTCCGTGTGGTCGTACGTGCTCACAGCAGGTCCTCCCAGGGCGAGGGGACGTTCTCGTTGATCGAACTGATCAGGGCGTTCAGATCGATCCGGACGAGGTCCACGTCCGCGATGCGCAGCGTGACGTCCCCCGCGAGGACGACGCCACCCGCGAGCAGTCGGTCCAGCAGGTCGACGAGTGCGATCTCCCGCCGCTCGACAACGGTCATCGGGCACCGTCCGCCGATGTCGCGTCGGTGCGTTCCTCGGGCGGTGCGCAGAAGGAGTACGCGGCCCAGGGGCCCGTCAGTTCCACCCGCAGGCCGGGCTGTTCGCCCTTGCGCGCGTCGACCATCTCCACGAAGGCCTCCGACGCCGAACGGGCCACCAGAAAGGCGGCGTTGAGGACGTTGCGGCCGGTGGACCGGGCCAGTTCGGAGTTCTGCGGCGGGTGGATGCGCGTGTCGTCGGCGTGCCGCGACAACTGGTCGTACAGGTCCTGGGCGAAGCCCTCCGCCTTGTGCAGGGTCTCCTCGCGTCCCGCCCGTTCGGCACGCCGGCGCCGTAGGTAGTCGCGGCCCGAGCCCGCCGCCAGGGAGCCGGCGGAGGCGCGGTCGGCGGACGCCGCACCGGAAGTGCCGGCCTGCTCCGCCGGGGACTCCTCCACGTAGACCTTCACGCCCCATTCGACGCGTTCGCGAAGCCGCGCCAGGGATGCCCGGAGGGAGTCGGCTTCCGCCTCCAGCATGGCGCGTACGCCGCTGTCGTCGTGGAACACCGTGGCCAGGCGCAGTGGCAGGGGGCTGGTCACCGAGGTCAGGGCGGCGATCACCGTCTGATGGGCGCGGGCGGTCTCGGAGAGCCAGTCGAGGTTCTCCAGGTTCCGGCGCAGGGTGCTCTCGGAGAACTCCCCGGCCGGGACGTGGCTCACGACCGCGGTCAGCCCCGCGTGCCGGATCAGCCGGGGGACGGCCCCCGCGACGCCCGTCGGCAGCTCCGGGAGCGGGGCGTCGAGGGGGCCGCAGACCGCGTAGACGTAACGCAGCTCAGTGGTCATGGCGCGGCTCTCTCTCGCGGGCCGTGTCGAGTGACTCGGGAACGCCTCTCGCTTCCAGGGCGGCGAGTCGCTCCTTCAACTCGGCGTTCTCCCGGGCGAGTTCCTTGCTCCGGGCGCCGGAGGACAGTGCCGGGTCGTGCTCCCACCAGTCAATGCCCATCTCCTTCGCCTTGTCGACCGAGGCGACGATCAGACGCAGTTTGATGGTGAGCAGTTCGATGTCGAGCAGGTTGATCTTGATGTCGCCGGCGATCACGATGCCCTTGTCGAGGACGCGCTCCAGGATGTCGGCGAGGTTGGCCCCCGAACTCCCGCCGCCGAGAGGGGAATCGGGAAAGCTGCTTGCGGTTCCCATCAGCGGCTCCTCGCGCCCGCGTGCGCCGACCGCTCACGCCGGTCAGCGGGGACGTCTTCGTCTTCGTACTCGTCCTCGTACTCGTCCTCGTGATCCGCAGGCGCTTCGTCGTCGTACTCGTCCTCGAACTCGTCGTCGGCGTACTCCTCGGCCGCGTCGTCTGCGCCGTCCTCATCGACGTCGTCGGCCGGAGCGTCCTCGTCGAGGTACTCGTCATCGAGGCCCTCTTCGTCCGCGAAGCCGTCCTCGGGGTCCTCCGGCTGGTTCCGGGGCTCCTCGTCCGTGTAGTCGTCGTCCTCGTCGAACGCCTCGCCGTCCGTCTCTCCGTCCGCCGTGCTCTCGGACGTCTGGTCGGCGTTCTCCGCTTCCTCCTCCTCGGCCACCGCGTCGTCGTGGCTGCGGACGACCTCGCCGTCGCGTATCTCGCCGCGCCAGCCATCACTCGCCTCGCCCTTGATGGAGAGGAAGCGCGCGAAGTGCTTGAGGTCGAGGCGGGCGCGACGGCCCTGGGCCCGCCAGATGTTGCCGGTCTTCTCGAAGAGCCCCTTGGGGTAGTACTCGATGATCAGCAGCACCCGGGTGAGGCGCTCGCCCAGCTCGTGGAAGGTGACGACACCCTTCGTGGTGCCCTTGGCGCCTTCGGAGGTCCAGCAGATGCGCTGGTCCGGGACCTGCTCGGTGGTGTGCGCCTTCCAGCTGCGGCTCGACCAGAAGATCTTCATCTGCCAGTCGGAGGTCACGTCGTCGGCACGGTTGGCGTTCTTGACGCCCCGCGCGAACGTGGAGAACTCCTGGTACTGAGTCCACTGGTCGTACGCGGTACGGACATCGACACCGACGTCGATGCTCTCCAGGATCACCGTCGGCTTCTGGCCGCTGCCCGACTTGGACTTGCCCTTGCCGGACTTCCCGCCCTTGCCGAAGAGGCCCTTGACCCCCTCGGTCAGGTTGTCCTTGAGGTGGCCGGCGCCCGCCTCGACGGCCGAGCGCACCGGCCCCTTGCCCTCGGCGAGCTTCCGGCCGCTCTCCAGAGCGAGCCGGGTGAAACCGGGGCTGTTGCCCTCGGCGATGTCGTTGAGCCTGCTGGTGGTCCGGCCCAGCTTGTGGCCCGCGCCGGTGAGCAGCCGGGTCGCCTGCGCGGTGAGGTAGTCCTGCGCCTCGGCCTTGAGCCGGTCGGCGGCCTCGCTCCTGGCCAGCTCCTTGAGCGGGTTGACCGCTGGTGTGTCAGCCATTGCCGCGAGCTCCCTTCGCGTCACCGCGCGGAGCGCGCCGCGCGGCTCCCGAGGACTTCTTCGCCGCGGACGACGACGTCTTCTCGGCCGTGCCCTGTGCGCGTTTGCGCGGCGCGGCCCCGCGCTCGCCCGACGCGGTGGACTTCCGTGCCGGGGCTCGCTTGCGCGGTGCCGGCCGGTCGGTGTCCTGCCCGCCGCCGTCGGCGTCCCGGCTGTCGTGGCTGCCCTCGTCCCGGTCGTCGCGGTCGTCCCGGGTGTCCCGGTCGTCCCCGTTCCGCGAGGTGCGTCCGGTGACCTTGCCGCTCCGTCCGCCCGTGGCCTTGTCCGCCGTCTCCTCTGCGTCCTCGGCGCCGGGCGCCACGCCCGCGATGCGGTCACGGACGCCGGCCGTGCTGTTGTGCAGCCGACCGGCCAGGCCCTCCATCTGCCGTTCGAGGATCGCCCCGGTGGCGGCCTTGCCCATCCCTCGGAAGTCCTGGCGCAGCTGGTCGCCGATCTCCTTGAACTGCGGGTTGTTCTCCAGCTGGGTGCGGGCCATGTCGAGGACCGCCGTAGGGCTCAGCTGCAGCTTCTTGCCGGCGACCATCGTGCCCACCGCGAAGGCGAGCTTCATCTTCTTGGTGCGCCCCAGGAGGTATCCGGCCCCTACGGCGAGGCCGAGTGCTGCTCGGTTCATGGTGTGCTGTCCGTTCCCGTGCGTCGTACGACGTCACGTGCCTGTCTGTCCGGTGGTGCCGGTCTGTCTGGTACGGGCGCCCTCCAGCCGGTCGAGGAGTTCGTCCTCGCGCCGGTCGAACGTCTCCTCGTCGATGTCGCCCGCTTCCAACTCCTTCTCCAGTGCGGCCAGTTGGGCCTGGATGGCCGACGGGTCGTAGTACTGGCGCTCCGCGTCCGCGACCACTTGGTCGAGGACCCAGATGGAACCCCGGACCGGAGCGAGCGGGAGCAGGAGGATCTCGCTCAGCAGCCCCATGGCGCGCTCATCCGGCGGCCGAGGCGGCCGGGGCGGGTTCCACGAAGCTGTAGGGCGGAAGGGGCCCGTTCACGCTGAAGACAACGTGCGGGTGTGCCTGCCGCAGCTCCTCGATCGCCTGCAAGAGGTGCTCGGACGTGCCGCGGTCCACCAGGAAGGACACGTTGGTGATCCAGCCGGTGCCGGCCGGGCCGGGGCTGACGTCTTGCGCGTGCGGTTCCAGGGCGCGGCGCACCATGTCGGCGTCCTGCGCCTCGCGGTGCTGCACGGCCGTCGCGACCGCTTCGCCGAGGCGCAGCTTGTCCTCGTGACTGCCGCCTCCCGCCGCGCGGTTGTGCTCCACCTGCGCGCGGACCTCGGGGCGCTCCGTCATCACCAGGCGCAGCACGGCGTCCTCGTCGTGCTGGACCTTGACGTTGTACTCGACGCGGTCGTGCAGGGCTTCCAGGCGTTCGAGGTAGTGGGCGGCGCGCTCCTCGAGGGCGGTCGCGACGGCCTGGTCGTCGTCGGCGACGCTGCCGAAGCGCATGGGCAGCACGGTGCCGCCGCCACCGGCCTCGGACAGAACGTTCTGGTGGGCGAGGAGATCCCGGCGCTTGGGCCGCAGGTTCTCGGGGGCGTCGCTGACGATCGCGGCGAGACCACCGCCCGTCACCGTGCGGACGGGGAGCGCGGGCTTCCCGACTCCCCCCATGCCGTCGGGCAGGCCGGGGTGACCGGCGTCGGCTATTCCGTAGACGTACGTGCTCATGCCTGCTACTCCTTCTCTTCCTTGCGGCTCGCCGAGGCGCGGCGCTGGCGCGGCCGGGACTCGCTCTTGCTCCCCTCGTCACGGGCCTGGCTGAAGGCGTCGGATATGGTCTCCGCCGCGCCGGACAGCGCCCCCTTGGTCTTGCCGCGCGCGCCGGACTCCATCGAGTCCCCGACGATGTCCGTCAGGTTGGACGGCTTCTTGCTGCCGGTCTCCAGGTCGAGACGGTTGCAGGCCTCGGCGAAGCGCAGATAGGTGTCCACGCTGGCGACGACGACGCGGACGTCGATCTTCAGGATCTCGATGCCGACCAGGGACACGCGGATGAAGGCGTCGATGACGAGTCCCCGGTCCAGGACCAGTTCCAGGACGTCGTAGAGGCCACTGGTGCCTCCACCGCCTCCACCGCCTGCACCGCCTTGTGTCGTTGCCACGGTCATGGGAGTTCCTTCCCTTCGTGCGCTGGGCGACCGCGGGCGTGCTCCGCTGGACGCGGTGCACTCGCGATCGGTGGGTCTTCGGGCGCCGGCATGCCTTGGCGAGCGGGCCGGTCAGCCGCGCTCGTCGGAGCGGCCGCGCTCGTAACGCCTGACTCTTCGGTAGTCGGTGAGCATGGCGTCGCTGTCGAGGGTGACCTCGTAGCTCGCCAGCAAACTCATGGTGTCGGGGACCCGGGAGAGTTCCAGGACCTCGACCTCCAGCCGCCATCCGCCGTCGTCGGTCGCGCTGAACGAGGACACCGCGTCGACCGTCCTGCCGGTGAGCTCGGCCAGTTGCTCGCGCCCTTCGCGGATCGCCTCGGCAGGGCGAAGCTTCTTCGGGCGCCGGGGCGTGGCCGCTTTCGTGTCTGGGTCGGCGCTCTTGCTCTGTTGGGGTGGCGCCTTTCGTGGGCGCCCGGAATGCGTGTCCGTCATGTGTACCTCCCGTGTGCCTCTCGCCCCATCTGCCCGTGAATTCGTCCCCAAACCTGAGACGTGACCGGTCGCTCGGCCCGGACGGCGTGTGTCGATGCCCACTGTTTGTCCACGTCTGCTGTGGTTACCGGGTGCGGCCGGGCCTTGATCCGACCGCGGGCCTCGGTACGGAGACCGGCGACGGACACCAGCTACGGAAAGGACATGCGTTGCGCGCGGTGGAGCGGGTTCACAACGGGAGAGCGTGGATGGCGCGGGCGTGGGGCACCCCGGGGCACGAGCGCCATGCGGTGCTTCTGATCGGCAAATCCGTGCTGGCGTCCACCCTCAGCTGGTGGATCGCCCACGCCGTGCTCGATGCCACGTCGCCCGCGTTCGCGCCCTTCTCCGCCGTACTGACGATGAACGCGACGATCTCGAAGTCGGTGTGGCAGACGCTGCGCTACATCACCGCGGTCATCGTCGGGGTGGCGGTGCAAGCGGCGATCAGCTTCGTCGCGGGCCCGGACCTGATCGCGTTCGTCCTGGTCGCCGTGATCGCCTTGAGTCTGGGCCAGTGGCAGGCGCTGGGGGAGCAGCGGTCGCAGGTCGCCACGGCCGCGTTCTTCGCCTTCTCCACCTACGCCGCCGCCACCTCGAATGCCGACCGGGTCACCCAGCTCGGTCAGATCGTCCTGCTGGTGCTCCTCGGCTGTGGCATCGGCCTGATCGTGAATCTCGGCCTCGCTCCTCCGCTGCGGTACCGCAGCGCCGAGCAGGGGCTGCACGTCCTGGCCGCGGAGATGGAGACGCTGCTGGACGACATGGCCGACGGCCTGTGCAGCGGAGACGTGAACGCCGAACGCGCCGACCGGTGGGTCGCGGCCGGTGAACGCGTGCAGGCCGCGGTCGGCCAGGCCCGGGCCGGGCTGGAGACGGCGGAGAACAGCCTGCCCTTCAACCCCCGCCGCCTGCTGCCCGTCCACCGCGGCCACCTCACCTTCGGCCGCTACCGGCAGACGCTGAGCGCCATGGAACGCGCGGTCTACCAGCTGGCGTCCCTCACCCGCAGTCTGGGCCGCTGGCGCGAGAGCGAGGACACCTACACGTACGGCCCGGCCCTGAAGTCCTACGCAGATTTCGCCGCCTGCCTGCGTGACATCGCGCACGTCCTCGCCGAGGTCGACAGCGACACCCTCGCGGACCAGGCCGAGGAGATGTGCAAGCTCGCCACCATCGCCCAGGAGGCGCTGCGGAAAGTACTGGACACCGCCGACGAGCACCGGCTGCCGCTGGCCGACGCCGGCCGCCCGTACGGCGTCCTGATCGTGGAGGCCACCCGCCTGATGGAGGAGTTCCAGAACACCTGCGATGTCCTCCAGGACACCGCGAGTCGATGAGCGGCCCCGCGACAGGTGTGCCTCGGCTGTCCCGCGCGGTTCCTCCGGTCCCGGCGTGAGGCTCGGGAGGTCGAGCAGCCGTCGGTCTCGCGCTGATCGCCGCACGCTCTCCACCGGTCCGCGACACGATCAGGCTCCTCTGCGTCGGCCACCTGATCCACCTGGGAGCACGGGCGGTACGCGCCGCTCGGCGGGCCGCCCGGGAGCGTGCGCCGGCTTCCTCGGTCTCCTGGACGTCCTGGCCGGGATCGTCTGTTGGTCCGCGCCGGCCGCGGTCGCCGCCCGGCGGCGCACCAGGTTCGCCCGTGCGCCGGGCCGTGCAACCGGGCCCCGTGCAGAGCGCCGTTCCGGGCCCCCTACACTCACTTGGTAGATACAAGCAATAAAAGGTGAGCGGAAGAGGGGGGCGGGCAATGGGCAAGGGGACGGTCCATGACCGCGAAGCGGTACAGAGCAGGGCGATAGCAGACAGCGGGGTCGCCAGTGCCGAGGAGGCCGGGGCAGGGCTGGGGAACCAGATCGTGCGCTTCACCCGGCTGGTCGCGGCACGCAGGCACCAGACCAAGCTGGAGCAGGGCGCCGGTGAGCGCGTCCTGCTGGCCCGGCTCGTACGGGACGGGGAACGGCGGGCGACCGATCTGGCCGCCGACACCTTCCTCGACCTGTCCACGGTCAGCCGTCAGGTGCGCTCCATGGTGGAGCGCGGCCTGATCGAGCGCCGGCCCGACCCGGAGGACCGGCGCGGCACGCTGCTGTACGCGACCGAGTCCGGCAGAGCGGTGTACGAGAAGTACCGGCAGCAGCGCGACGCGCAACTGGCGGAACTGCTCGGACCCTGGCCCCCCGAGGACCGTTATCAGCTGATCAGGCTGATGACACGCCTCAACGACGACCTCGTAGAGCATCAACACAACCGCCACGGCGAGGGAACTCACCCCGCGGCCGTGGCGCAGCAGGGAGCAAGCACGTATGAGTGAGGCCGTGTCGGCACCGCGCCGAGACACCGAGCCGCCCGCCGGGGAGACCACCCGGCGGACCCATAAGAAGACCACCGGGACGAGCGAGGCGATACCCGCCGCTCCGGGCGGTGGCGGCGGCCTGAGCCACCGTCAGATCCTGACCATCCTGAGCGGTCTGATGCTGGGCATGTTCCTGGCCGCCCTCGACCAGACGATCGTCTCCACCTCGATCCGCACCATCGCGGACGACCTCAACGGTCTGAGCCAGCAGGCATGGGCGACGACCGCGTACCTGATCACGTCGACGATCGCGACGCCGCTCTACGGCAAGCTGTCCGACCTGCACGGTCGCAAGCCCTACTTCCTGGGCGCGATCAGCATCTTCATCGCAGGTTCGGCGCTGTGCACGTTCTCGACGTCGATGACCGAACTGGCCGCCTTCCGCGCCGTGCAGGGCATCGGCGCCGGCGGTCTGATGTCCCTCGCGCTGGCGATCATCGGCGACATCGTGCCGCCCCGCGAACGGGCCCGCTACCAGGGCTACATGCTCGCCACCTTCGCGACCTCCAGCGTCGCGGGACCGCTCATCGGCGGGTTCCTCGCCGGGCAGGACAGCATCCTGGGCGTCGTCGGCTGGCGCTGGGTGTTCCTCGTGAACGTGCCGATCGGCATCATCGCCCTGTTCGTCGTCGCCAAGGTGCTCAACATCCCGCACACCCGCCGCGACCGCCGCATCGACTGGTGGGGCGCGTTCACCATCGCGCTCGGCGTCGTGCCGCTGCTCCTGGTGGCCGAGCAGGGCCGCGAGTGGGGCTGGGACTCCTCGAAGTCCCTCGCCTGCTACGGCATCGGCGTGGTCGGCATCATCGCCTGGATCCTCGTCGAGCGGCGGATGGGTGACGACGCGCTGATCCCGATGCGCCTGTTCCGCAACGCGACCTTCAGCAAGACCAGCCTGCTGTCCGTCCTCATCGGCGCGGGCATGTTCGGCGGGATGCTCATGATCCCGCAGTACCTGCAGATCGTGAAGGGCGCCAGCCCCACCAAGTCCGGCCTCGAGATGCTGCCGCTGATGCTCGGCATGATCATCGCGTCCATCGTCTCCGGCCAGATCACCGCGAAGACCGGCCGCTACAAGATCTTCCCGACCATCGGCACCGTCCTCATGGTCGCGGCGCTGCTGCTCTTCCACTTCAAGGTCCAGTGGGACACCCCGCTGTGGGAGAGCATGGTCTACATGCTCCTCTTCGGCCTCGGCCTCGGCGGCTGCATGCAGACCCTGGTGCTCGCCGTGCAGAACGCCGTGCCGCCGCAGGACATGGGTGTGGCGACCGCGTCGTCCACGTTCTTCCGGCAGATGGGCGCCACCGCCGGTACGGCCATCTTCCTGTCGGTGCTCTTCTCGAACGTCGGCGACAAGATCTCCTCGGCGTTCAGGTCGGCCGCCGGGACGCCCCAGTTCCAGGCCGCGCTGCACGACCCGTCGGTCCTGTCCGACCCGGCCAACAAGCCGGTCCTCGACATGGTCAAGAACCCGGGTGCGGGCGGCGGTGGCTCCGATGTCCTGAGCGACTCCTCCTTCATCCAGCAGCTCGACCCGCGCCTGTCGGAGCCCTTCAAGCAGGGCTTCGCCGACTCCATGCACGTGGTCTTCCTGATCGCGGCGGGCGTGATCGCGATCGCGTTCCTCATGGTCCTGTGGACCAAGGAGGTTCCGCTGCGCAAGGTGTCGGGGCTGGAGGCACGCGCCGCCGCGGAGGGGAACGGCACGGCCGCCGAGACTCCCGTGCCGGAGACCTCCGAGATCGTGGACACGGCGGAAGCGGTCGAGGCGGCCCCGGTCGCCTCGCTCACCACGGCCCTCGCGGAGGATCCCGCCGCGGGCGTCCGCGGCCACATCCGTGACGCCGCGGGTTCCGCGGTGGCCGGAGCCGTGGTCACCCTGATCGACCTGCGCGGCAGCCAGCTCGGCCGGACGACGACGGGGACGGACGGCCGGTACGCGGTCGCCGTGCCCGCCGAGGGAACGTACGTCCTGATCGCCTCCGGCGGCGCCCGTCAGCCGCAGGCGACCACCATCACGGTGGCCGGCGGGCCGGTCGACTTCGACCTGGTGCTCTCGGGCGCGGCCGGCCTGTCCGGCACCGTCCTGGCCGCCCCCGACGACCGGCCGCTGCCCGGCGCCCTGGTGATCGCCACGGACGTACGCGGCGAGGTCGTCGCCTCCGGAACCGCCGACCACGCGGGCGACTTCGGCTTCGCCGACCTCGTCCCCGGCGGCTACACCCTCGCGGTCAGCGCCACCGGGCACCGTCCGGCGGCCCTGCCGGTCGAGGTCGCGGGCGGCGCCGCCAACCGCTACGAGGTCCGCCTCGACCTCGGTGCCCACGTCCACGGCACCGTGCGCAACCGCGCGGGCGAGCCGGTGGCCGACGCCCGGGTCACGATCCTCGACACGGCGGGCAACACCGTGGCCACCACGGTCACCGGCGCGGACGGCGTCTACGGGTTCAACGACCTCGACTCCGGCGACTACACCGTCATCGCCAGCGGATACGCGCCCCACGCGATGCCGCTGCAGGTGTCGGGCGAGGGCAAGAGCGACGCGGACATGAACCTGGGCCACTGAGCCCTGGCCGGTCCTTCTGGAAGGGCGTGGCGCGGTACGCACGTACCGCGCCACGCCCTTTTTTGCGCGCCGGCAACCGTGGGCCTGGCCGGCACGCGCGACGGGTGGCTGTCACATGGGCCAGAACTGTGCCATGTACTGCCCGACGCCATGAGGCACACCCGACGCGGCCAGTTCGCGCACCCGGTCCCTGCCGCGTGCCAGGACCCGGACGCGCCACCTTCTGTCGGGCAAACCGAGATCGACTTCTCCCTCGGTCATGGCGGCATAGGTCCACAGCCGCAGCCTTCCGGAGGGGGGAGTCGATCCGGGTCTCCGCTCGTTCGTCCCACGGGTCGGTGGGCGGCGGTGGTTGCTCGGCCCACACTTCGGTGCGGAAGTCCGCCGTGTGGGTATGGCCCGCGCTGTGGATCACGATCCGTGCGCCGTCCGAGGTGCCGAAGGGCACATCAAGCGCGGGCTCGTCGTCGAACTCCGCCGCGACCATGCAGGGGGCGATCGGAGCCGCCTCCGCGACGCGCGCGACGCGGCCGGGTGGCGCAGGGATTTGTCGCTCTTCATGCAAAAGTCGGCCGGATGAAGCGAACCACCCGGATGAAGAGAACGGCCCGAACGTTGGGAACCGGGGGGACGGCACGTCGAGTCGGTGTGCTCGCGGCGGCCGCATCCGTGCTGCTGGCCTGTTCGGTGGTCACGGCGGGCCCGTCCGCCGCGGTGATCGGTGGAGAGCGGAGCGGCTACGGGCCGTGGGCCGTCCGCATGCTCGTCGACGGGAAGCCGGAGTGCACCGCGACGGCGGTCGCCCGGAAGTGGATCCTCAGCGCGTCCCACTGCTTCTTCGAACAGGGCGAGCCCGTCGCGGACCGCCGGATCGAGTTCCGCGTCGGCCATCTCGACATGCGCCAGGGAACCGTGGTGCGCCCGCTGCCCGGCGGGCGCGTGGGCAGCGCACGCGCCGACATGATGCTCGTCGAGGTGGCGCCGATGACGGTGCGCGTGGCGCGGCTGTCCGCCGCCCCGGCCCGGCCGGGCACGCTGGTGCGGCAGTTGGGCTGGGGTGCCACCTGCACCGGCGACGAGAACAGCTGCCAGTCACCGGTGCTGCGGCAGTCGACCCTGCGCGTGCTCGATCCGGACGATCCCCGGTGCGAGGGCTACACCGTTCAGGACGGCTCGGACTTCTGCATGCGCAAGGTCGTGGGCATCCCCGCCGGGGGCGATTCGGGCGGACCCGTGACGACCATCGGCCCCCGCGGCACGGAAACGCTGCTCGGCGTCTTCGACGGCTCCGACCGGGAGGAGATCGCCGGTGCCGGGGAGGTCTCGCGGCAACTCGCCTGGATCCGCTCGGTGATCCGGTACTGACCCCCGTGCACGCGGCGGCGGGCCGGACCCACGGCCCGCCGCCCCGGTCACCCCACCAACCGCAACCGCTCCCCGCACACCCCGACACGCACCGTCTGCCCCCAGGTCAGCGCGACCGCGTCCGCCTCCATGCCGTCCCCGAAAGCGACCAGACTCTCCGACTCCACGGTCAGGGACAGCCGGGCCGACGCCGTCAGTTCCCCCGCGCTCAGCCGCGTACCGGTGACCGGTGACGGCCACGCCTCGCGGACGAACCACAGCAGCCGGTCGTCCGTCGGGGCCGGCAGGCGCCCCGCGCCGCCCCGCTCCTGCCACACCGACCGGAGCCACCCGGTCGCCCCCGTTCCGGTACCGATCAGTACTCCGGAGGAGGCCTGGGCCTCGACGACAGCTCCATCGACGGAGGTGCTGTCGAGGCCCAGGCGGTATCGGGCGGTGCGGTGGCCGGCCGCACCGACGTAGATCTCGTTGAGCGCCACCAGGCGCTGTCCGTCGTCGGTGACCGCCTCCACCATGGTCAGTTCGTCGGTGCCGGCGGCCGTGCCCAGCAGCCGTGCGACGTCCGCCGGACGGTGGCGCACCAGCACGCCGGGATTGCGCCCCGGGTCCGCGTCGACCCCGACCACCGGCAGGGCGCCGACGTACTGGGCGACGTTCGCCACGAGCCCGTCCTGACCGACCACGATCACCACGTCCTGCGGCGCGAAGAGGAAACGGTCCAGATCCGCGCGCTCCACCGTCGCCCGCCGCCAGCTCAGCGGCACGGCGGCGGCCGCCTCGGTGAGCGCCCGCTGCGCCCGCCGGTGCCGCTCGGCGACCTCCGCGATGTCGCGGCCGCGGGACGAGAGGAAGAAGGCGGCCTGGCCGTGCGTGCCGTGCCGGGCCACCAACTCCTCGTACTCCGTGGTCCGGTGGACCAGGACGGCGCGGGGCGCGAGGCTCATTCCGGGCGCCCGCCGTCCGTCCCGAGGCGCGCGAGCAGGCCGGTCAGCACGTCGGGGGAGACCGTCACGCTCTCGATCCGCGGCAGGTTCTCGGCGAGCCGCGTGCCGGTCAGCGCGTGCAGCGTCGCCACGTCGGCCTCGCCGTGCACCCGCAGCCAGGCCGCCTGTGCCTGGGCCCGTGCCTCACCGACCTCGCGGGCGCCCTCCGCCTCCGCGCGGGCGAGGCTCACCTTGCGCTCGGCCTCGGCCTTGACGCGTACGGCGTCGGCGGCGGCGTTCTCCTCGGCCTCGCGGCGGCTGTTCGTGCCGCGTTGCTCGACCAACTGCTCCTCCCTGCGGGCCAGTTCGATCTGGCTCGCCAACTCGTTCTCCGCGATGGTGCGTTCACGCTCCACGGCCACGGCGCGCCGCTCGTACGTCGCCCGGTCGGCCTCCTGCTGGATGCGTTCCCGTGCCGGGGTGCGCAGGGCGCGCTCCACCTCGGGCTCGGGCCGCAGCGCCATCACCCGGACCGCGACCACCTCGATGCCGGTGGCGGGCAGCCGCGGCTCCTCGCCGAGCCCCGTCGCGACGGCGTCGCGGACGGCGGGCACCCCGTCGACGAGGGCCGACGCCAGAGCGGTGCGGGCGAGGACGTCCAGCGCGTGCTGCTGCGCGGTCTCGGTGAGGAGCGTCGCCAGCTGTTCCAGCGGAGCGCCGCGCCAGACACCCGAGTCCGGGTCGACGGAGAAGTCCAGGTGCTCGGCGGCGACCGCGGGATCACCGATCCGGTACGTCACCGTCGCCTGCACGGCCACGTCCTGGAAGTCCGCGGTGCGGGCATGGAAGGTCATCGCCAACTCCCGATCGTCGACCGGCACTTCGGAGATGGCGGCGCTCAGCGGGCGGAACCAGAAACTCAGCCCGGCGCCGTCGTGGGTGAGTCGCCCCGAACGGTGGTGGCGGATGTGGGCGGTGGGTGCGGCGCGCAGGTGGCGCCAGCCGAACCGTCGTGTGATGTCAGCCATGACGAAGCCCCCTCATTAGAGTCATCACGACTTTAAATGTGAGGGCCTGTTGTCGTCAAGCGGACGAGAAAGGGTGCTCGGGCGGCGTCAGGGGCGCACCTCCTCGCGAACGCCCAGTGTCGATTCGCGGGCCTCGAGCGCGTGCGGGGCCGTGTGGACCTCGAACGGGAGCGGCTCCTCCGCCTTGATGCGTGCGGCGAGACACCGGACGGACAGTGATGCGATGGCCGCCTTGTCCGGGACGACGGTGGTCAGCGACGGGGTGCTGTACAGCGCCTCCTGCGATCCGTCGACGCCGACCACGGCGATGTCGCCGGGGATGCTCAACCCGCTCTCGAACATGGCACGTTGGGCGCCGACGGCCAGCATGTCGCTGAAGCAGAAGACGGCGTCGGGGCGGTCGGCGGCCGGCAGTGCGAGCAGGGTGCGCATCGCGGCCAGGCCGCCCGGCCGGTCGAACTCGCCGATCGTGGGGGCCAGCCGGGGGTCGAAGGGCAGCCCGGCCGCGTGCAGCGCCGCGTGGTACCCCTCCAGGCGCTGGCGGCTGGTCGCGGACGCCTTGCGGTCGGCGCCGATCGCGGCGATCCGGGTGCGGCCCAGGCCGATCAGATGGGCCGTCGCGTCACGGGCGGCCCCGACGTTGTCGATCAGGACATGGTCGGCTCCGACACGGTCGCCCTCGTAACTGCGCTCGCCGAGCAGGACGAGCGGCAACTCGCTTGCAACGGGAGCCAGTTCGTCGGCCGAGACGTGCAGCGGCGACAGGATCACCCCGTCGAGCAGCGACGCGCTCACGCCGGTGGCGAGCCGCAGCTCCTCCGCCGGGTCCCCGAGGGTCTCCTCGATGAGGACGGTCAGGCCGAGCGCCGTCGCCTCGGTCCGCACGTGGTGGGCGAGTTCGGCGAAGTACGGCGTCGTCAGCTGCGGAACGGCCAGCGCGATCAGTCCGCTGCGCCCGGTCCGCAGCCGCCGGGCCGACGGATTCGGCCGGTAACCCAGCTCGCGGACGGCCCGCATCACCCGCTCCCGGGTGGCCGGAGCCACCTTCGGCGCCTCACGTACAACGTTGGAAGCCGTTTTGATGGACACCCCGGCGAGTTCCGCCACGTCCTTCAGCGTCACTGCTCCCACGATGAGGTCCCCTCCCTGGAGTTTTTCCAGATTATGCATGCTCAGAGGGGTGTTGTGAGGGTCGGGCGTTGGCTCGGAGTTCTTTTGCTCCGGAGGGTTGACCCTGCGGAGACGTGGCGGTTACAACGTTGGAACACATGCAAGGCAAGCGCTTGCTGCCGGCGTCGGTGGCCGCACCGCCGTGTCCATTCGCCTGTCCGACGAGAGGGACCGTCATGTCCTCGCAAGGTCCGAAGACTCCCCTGCGCACGGCCGTGGTCGGCGCCGGCGGGATCGCCCGCTCCAGCCACCTGCCCGCCCTGCGGACCCTCGCCGAGGAGGGCGAGACGGAGATCGTGGCCGCGGTCGATGTGAACGACGCGGCGGTGCGGGCCCTGGCGGAGGAGTTCGCGATCCCGTACGCGTCGACCGACCTCGACGCGATGCTCGCCGAAGTGCGCCCCGACCTCGTCGTGTTGTGCACCCCGCCGGCCGTGCACCGGGAACAGTCCGTGGCCGCGCTCAAGGCGGGCGCGTACGTGTGGTGCGAGAAGCCGCCGTGCCCCTCGCTGGCCGACTACGACGCCGTGGAGGCGGCCGAACCGGGCGACGACACCGCGCCGTACTCCTCCATCGTCTTCCAGCACCGCTTCGGCTCCGGCGCCCGGCACGTGCGGCGACTGCTGCGGGAAGGCGCCTTCGGACGGCAGTTGGTCGCGCACTGCCAGACCACCTGGTACCGGGACACCGCCTACTACGCCGTTCCCTGGCGCGGCCGTTGGGCGACCGAGGGCGGCGGCCCGGCCATGGGACACGGCATCCACCAGACCGATCTGCTGCTCGACCTGATGGGCCCGTGGTCCGAGGTGCGCGGCATGGCGGCCCGCCTGGTGCACGACGTGGAGACCGAGGACGTCTCCACCGCCCAGGTCCGCTTCGCCGACGGCGCCGTCGCCACGGTCGTCAACAGCGTGCTCAGCCCGGACGAGGTCAGCCGCATCCGCATCGACTGCGAGCGCGCGACCATCGAGCTCACCCACCTGTACGGCTACCGCAACGCGGACTGGCGCATCACCCCCGCCCCCGGCGTCCCCACCGAGGAGGCCGCCGCCTGGCAGGACTTCGGCGCCGACGAGCCCAGCTCGCACCTGGCCCAACTGCGCGCCCTGGTGGCCGACATCAACGCCGGGCGACGCCACCCGACCAGCGGCGAGGGCGGCCGCCGCACGCTCGAGTTCATCACCGCCCTCTACAAGTCCGCGTTCACCGACACCACGGTCCGCGCCGGGGACATCGGCCCCGGCGACCCCTACTACACCGCCCTGCACGGCGACGCCCCCGGCTGGGCGCCCGCCGACGCCCGTACGGAAGAGGCCCAGGCATGACGCTCGCACTCACCCACGCCCACGGCGACCGCATCACCGTGGTCCACGAGGCCACCGGCACCGAGCTGTTCGCCTACGTGTACCGCCCGGAGGCCGCGTGGGAGGCCCCCAAGCCCTACCTCCACCCGATCCGCACCCTGTCCGGTGCCGTCGTCACCGACTACCGCCCCAACGACCACCGTTGGCACAAGGGACTCCAGCTCACCGCCTCCCACCTCTCGGGCCAGAACCTGTGGGGCGGCAACACCTACGTGCACGGCGAGGGATATCTCCCGCTGCACGAGAGGATCGGCTCGATGGCGCACGTCGCCTTCGACGAGGTCTCCGCCACCGGCGACCGGGCCGTGATCGCCGAACGCCTCACCTGGCACCCGTACGACGGGGAGCTGTGGGCCGAGGAGGAGCGCCGCCTGGAGGTGTCGCACCTCGACACGGCGGCCGGCAGCTGGGCGCTGACCTGGACCTCGTCGGTGACCAACCGTCGCGCCGAGCCCCTGCACTTCGGCAGCCCCACCACCCACGGCCGCCCCGCCGCCGGATACACCGGACTGTTCTGGCGCGGCCCGCGCGCCTTCCGCGACGGCCGGGTGTTCAGCGCCGAGGCCGACAGCGGCGACCTGATGGGCACGCAGGCGCCGTGGCTGGCGTACGTCGGCGAGCACGACGAGCGCGACGGACACGCGACCCTGGTCTTCGAGCACGCGGCGGGCAACGACCACACGGGGGAGAAGGGGACGCACCCGGCGCACTGGTTCGTGCGCAGCGACCCGTTCGCCGCCGTCGCCCCGTCCTGGGCGTTCCACGACGAGCTGGTCCTCGCCCCCGGCGACACGCTCTCCCGCTCCTACCGGGTCACCGTCGCCGACGGCGCCTGGGACCGCGAGCAGGTCGCCGCGCAGGTCGAGGGGAACGCGTGGTGAGCGCGGCGTACGACGGTTTCCCCGGCGCGGTCGGCGTCTCCCGGCTGCGCGTCTACGACTGGCCCACCGTCGAGGGCCTGCCCGGCGGCGGCACCCCGCACCTGCACCTCGCGTGCAGCGAGGGGTACGTGGTGACCGCCGGGCGCGGCCGGGTGCAGACCCTGACCCTCTCCGGGTACGAGGAGACGGCCCTGGAGCCCGGCACCGTCGCCTGGTTCACGCCCGGCACGATCCACCGCCTGGTCAACGACGGCGCGTTGGAGATCACCGTCGTGATGCAGAACAGCGGCCTGCCCGAGGCGGGCGACGCGGTCCTCACCCTTCCGCAGGACCTGCTCGACGACCCCGACACGTACGCGGACGCCGTGCGCATCCCCGACGACGTGCCCGAGGCCGAGCAGGTGGAGATCGCCCGCGCCCGCAGGGACCTGGCCACGCGCCGCTTCCTGGAACTGCGCGCGGCCACCGAAGCGGGCGACCCGGCACCCCTGGAGGCGTTCCAGCAGGCCGCCGCCGCACTGATCCGCCCCCGCCTCGACGCCTGGGAACAGCGCTGGCGCGACGGCGCGCAGGCCGCCGCGTCGGCGACCGGGGCCCAGCTGCACGCCTTGCGCGGACAGCACACGGAGCACCTCGCGCACGCCCGGGTCGCGGCCACCGGACCCACCGCACGCGGCCGGTTCGGCATGTGCGGGCGGCTCGACGTCTATCCGGGCATCTGAGGCCCGCACCTGTCCTTCCACCTCCGCCACCCCTCAGGAGGGCAACCATGCCCGAACCCCCACGCCGTCGACGCCGCCTGCCCCGCCGGGCCGTCCTCGCCACGGCCGCCGTCGCCCTCAGCACCGCGCTGACCGGCACGCTCTCCGCCTGCTCCGGCGCGAGCGGCGAGGCGGCGCACGGCGTCACGATCACCTTCACCTGGTGGGGCAACGACGACCGCGCCACCCGCACGAAGAAGGCCGTAGAGCTCTTCGAGAAGGAACACCCCGGCGTCACCGTCCGCACATCGAACGCCGACTTCGGCGCGTACATGCAGAAGCTCGCCACCCAGGCGGCCGGCGGCGGCATCCCCGACGTCGCGCAGCTGGACTACCGGCAGATCTCGCAGTACTCCGACGGCAACGCGCTCCTGCCGCTCGACAAGGCGATCCGCGACAAAGCGATCCGCACGTCCGAGATGGACAAGGAACTCGTGCGCACCGGCACCTTCAAGGGCACGCAGTACGCCATGCCGATGGGCCGCGGGATCACCGGATACGCGTACGACACCAAGATCTACAGGAAGGCGGGCGTCCCCACGCCCGAACCCGACTGGACCTGGCGGGACTTCGCCGAGGCCAACAAGAAGATCGCGGCCCTGGGGTTGAAGGCCCCGGACGGGCGGGCCGTCGCCGGTTCCAACGACGGCGCCACGAACGAGGACGTCTTCGAGGACTGGCTGCGCAGCCGCGGCGGCAAGCTCTACGCGAGCCAGACCAGGCTCGGCTTCACCGAGGACGACCTCACCGCGTTCTGGACGTACTTCAACGATCAGCGCAAGCACGGCGCCGTCGCGAAGGCCGAGGACACCGTGCAGGCCGACAGCACCGAGTGGACACCCATCGGACGCGGGCTCGCCGCCGCCGACTACACCTGGGACGCCACCTTCCCCGGCTATCCGGCGCTCCTGGGCGACCAGGTGCGCATCGGGCCGGTCCCCACCACCGACGGCCGCGCCGGCAACTACTTCAAGCCGTCGATGCTGCTCGGCGTCGGGGCGCACACCCCCCACCCCAAGGAGGCGACCGAGTTGATCGACTTCCTCCTCAACGACAAGCGGGCCGGCGACATCCTCGGCTTCACCCGCTCCACCCCGCCCAACCGCGCGATCGCCACCCGCGTGGCCAAGACCCTCAAGGGCCCCGAGCTGGAGATCTACCGCTACGGACAGATGATGGAGAAGTACGGGGTCGACGCACCGCCCGCCGCGCCGCCCCGCGGCGACGTCGCGATCCAGACCGCCTTCAACCGCAACTACCAGCGCGTCATGTACGACCTCGCGTCGCCGCGGCAGGCGGCCCGTGAGTTCATCGACGAGGCGAACCGGGAGCTGAGGTCATGACGGCGCTGTCGACCCAGGCGCCCCCGCGCGCCGACCGCACGACGAAGCCCCGGCCGAAGAGCGCCCGGCGCCGCCGCCGTGAACAGCAGTGGCCCGCCTACGTGTTCCTGTCGCCCTGGATGATCGGCGCCGTGGTGCTGACCCTGGTGCCGATGGCGGTCTCGCTCTACCTGTCCTTCACGGACTACAACCTCTTCGACCCGCCGCACTGGGTGGGCCTGCGCAACTACACCGAGATGCTCACCGAGGACCCCCGCTACTGGCGCTCGGTCGGCACCACCCTCCTGTACGTCGTGATCGCCGTTCCGCTCAAGCTCGGCCTCGCGCTCGGCGCGGCGATGCTCCTGAAGAACCTCGGCCGCGGCCGCGCCTTCTACCGCTCCGCCTTCTACGCGCCGTCGCTGCTCGGCGCGAGCATGTCCATCGCGCTGGTGTGGCGTGCCCTGTACAACGACGGCGGCACGATCCCGAACCTGCTCGACTCGATCGGCATCCACACCGGCGGCTGGGTCGGCAACCCCGACCTCGCGATCTACGTCGTGGTCGCCCTGACGGCCTGGCAGTTCGGCGCCCCGATGGTCATCTTCCTGGCGGGGCTCCAGCAGATCTCGCCCGACCTGTACGAGGCGGCCGCCCTCGACGGCGCCGGCCGCTGGCGGCAGTTCGTCTCCATCACCGTGCCGATGCTGTCCCCGGTCGTCTTCTTCAACCTGGTCCTGGAGATGATCCAGTCCTTCCAGGTCTTCACCCCGGCCTTCGTGGTCAGCAACGGCAGCGGCCGGCCCGCCGACTCCATCAACTTCTACACCCTCTACCTGTACGAGCGCGGCTTCACCGCCTCCCACATGGGTTACGCGGCGGCGATGGCCTGGCTCCTGCTGATCGCCATCGGCGTCATCACCCTGATCCTGTTCCGGACCTCCCGGTCCTGGGTCTTCTACGCGGACGAGGAGGGGCGATGAGTCTCACCGCCAAGAACCTCACGGGCAGCGGCCCGGACCTCAAGCGCTGGCTGCCGCACACCGTCGCGCTCGTCTCCCTGCTGGTGCTGCTCTACCCGCTGGCCTGGCTGCTCGCCACGTCCCTGAAACCGGCCGACGAGGTCGTCACCAGCCTCGACCTGTGGCCCAGCCACCTGGAGTGGTCCAACTACACCACCGCCCTGGACGGCGTCTCCGGCGTCAGCGTGACCCGGCTGCTCGGCAACTCGCTGATGATCGCGGTCGGCGCGGTGATCGGGAACGTCCTGTCCTGCTCGCTGGCCGCCTACGCCTTCGCGCGGCTGCGGTTCCGGATGCGCGGCCCCATGTTCGGCTTCATGGTGGCGACGCTGATGCTGCCCCACCATGTCGTCCTGATTCCGCAGTACATCATCTTCAACCGCCTCGGCCTGGTGGACACCTACTGGCCGCTGATCCTGCCCAAGTTCCTCGCCACCGAGGCGTTCTTCGTCTTCCTCATCGTCCAGTTCATGCGCGGGCTGCCGCGCGAGCTGGAGGAGTCGGCGCGCATCGACGGCTGCGGAGCGTTCCGTACGTACTGGGCCATCACCCTGCCGCTGAGCCGTCCGGCACTGATCACCACGGCGATCTTCGCCTTCATCTGGACGTGGAACGACTTCTTCACGCAGATGATCTATCTGTTCGCGCCGGAGAAGTTCACCATCACCCTGGCGCTGCGCAGCTTCGTCGACCAGTCCAGCACCTCCGCGTACGGGCCCATGTTCGCCATGTCGGTGATCTCGGTCCTGCCCATCGTGCTCTTCTTCTTCGTCTTCCAGCGCTACCTGGTGCAGGGCATGGCGACCTCCGGACTGAAGGGCTGACCCCATGGCCACCGATCACATGACCGCCGCGCACCGGGTCAAGACGCCCGCCGCGGAGAGCCGCCGACGCCGTGAACCCGGCGAGGTCTTCGGCTCCGGGTTCACGATGTTCGCCGACATGCTCCTCGTGGGGCTGCTCACCAGCCTCGCCTGCCTGCCCGTCGTGACCGCGCCGGCCGCGTTCGCCGCCGCGTCGGGAACCCTGCGACAGGCCGCGGAGACCGGCACCCAGGCCGACGTGGGCGGGTTCGTCCGCCGCCTGCGCGCCCGCACCACCGCACGTTCCGTCGCCGCCGGGCTGCTGCTGCCGCTCGTCGCGGTGGCGGTGCTCGTCGACACCGCCCTGCTGCGCAGCGATCTGCCCGGCGCCGGGCTCGTGGCGCCCGCGCTCGTCCTGCTGACCGTCGGCGGCGCGGTCGTGGCGCTGCGCTGCACGGCCCTGCCGGGAGCCGACCAACTGTCTCTGCGCGCGGGCCTGTTGCGGACCTCGGCCGATCCGCGAGGGAGCGTCCTGCTGCTCGCCGCGGTGGTCCTCGCCGGACTGCTCATGTGGTCCACGCCGCTGCTGCTGCCGCTGCTCCCGGGACCGCTGGCCTTCGCCGCCACCGTCGTCGACCTGCGCACGGCCGGGCCCGACGCGCGCACCTGAACCACCGCACCCTGCACGAGATCACCGGAGTTCCACGATGCACCCCACCCATCTCGACGCCGCGGGCCATCCGCGCCCGCAGCTCGTCCGCGACCCGAACTGGCGCGACCTGAGCGGACCGTGGCGGTTCGCCCACGACGACGCGGACCTCGGCCGCCGGGCCCGCTGGCCGGACCCCGACGTCACCGCACCCTTCACCGCCACCATCACCGTGCCCTACCCGCCCGAGTCCCCGGCCTCCGGCATCCACGACACCGGCTTCCACCCGGTGGTCTGGTACCGCCGCAGCGTGGACCTGACCAGGCCCGCGGCAGGCCGCCGGCTGCTGCTGCACTTCGGTGCCGTGGACCACCGGGCCGAAGTGTGGCTCGACGGCCGGCCGGTCGGCCGGCACGAGGGCGGCCACACCGGATTCACCTGCGACCTCACCGACGCCGTCGACCGCGACGGCCCCCACGTGATCGTGGTGCGCGCCGAGGACCAGCCCCAGGACACGACCCAGCCGCGAGGCAAGCAGGACTGGCGGCGCGACCCGCACGTCATCTGGTACCACCGCACCACCGGCATCTGGCAGCCCGTGTGGCTCGAGGAGGTCCCCGACGAACACCTCGTGAGCCTGCACTGGACGCCGGACGTCACCCGGGCGCGCGTGCACTGCCAGGTGAGGCTCAGCCAGTGGCCGCGCGGGGAAAGGCAGTTGACGGTACGGCTCGCGCACGGGGAGCGGGTCCTGGCCGAACAGCGGATCCGCACCGACCAGCAGGAGACCGCGTTCGACATCACGGTCCCCGCCCTGCGCCACGGGCAGGATCTCGACGACCTGCTCTGGACGCCCGAGCATCCGCACCTGGTCGACGCGACCGTGACGCTCACGGACACCGACGACGCACCCCTCGACCGGGTCGCGTCCTATCTCGGGCTGCGCGACATCGACTGGAACGACGGCCTCTTCCTCCTCAACCACAAGCCGTACTTCCTGCGCTTCGCCCTGCAACAGGCCTACTGGCCCGACACCCACCTGGCTGCCCCGGGCGAGGCTCTGCGCCGCGACGCCGAACTCGCCAAGGAGATCGGCCTCAACGGGCTGCGGATCCACCAGAAGATCGAGGATCCGCGCTTCCTGTACTGGGCGGACCGGCTCGGGCTGCTGCTGTGGGAGGAGATGCCGTCCGCGTACGCCTTCGGGACGGCGACCGTCGAGCGTGTCACCCACGAGTGGACCGAGGCCGTCACACGCGACCTGAGCCACCCCTCGATCATGGCCTGGGTCCCGGTCAACGAGTCCTGGTCCGTGCCGAACCCCGCCCACGTCCCGGCCCAGCGCCACTTCATGGACGCGCTCTACCACCTGACCAAGGCCCTCGACCCCTCGCGGCCCGCGGTCTCGAACGACGGCTGGGAGATCTCCCGGGCCGACGTGTGGGGCGTGCACGACTACACGCAGGACGCCGCCACCCTGCGCCGCCGCTACGGGCACGACGCGCTGCGCCGAGGCGAACTGCGCGAACAGTGGCCCGGCGCCAAGCGACTCCTCCTCGACGGCGTCGAACACGACCAACAGCCCGTAGTCCTCAGCGAGTTCGGCGGCGCGACCTTCGAGCCGGCGGCGGGGGAGGAGTGGTTCGGCTACGACACCGTGGCCACCGGCAAGGACTTCGCCGAGCGGCTCTCCTCGCTCGTCGAGGCCGCCGTCGACTCCGGCCTCGCGGGCTTCTGCTACACGCAGTTCACCGACACGCTCCAGGAGACCAACGGCCTGCTCACCGCTGACCGGGAGCCCAAGATCCCCGTCGCCGAGCTGCGCGCCGTCCTCACCCGAACCCGTACGGCGTCCGGCTGACCAGGCGTCCTGTGCCCTCGCATCAATTCCGCCCCATGCGTTGACGTACGTCCCACGGACGCCGACTATGGGGCGGCCCCCCTGCTGACAACGTTGTCTCGCGTGAGAGGACCACCCGTGCCGCCCCTGAACGACCCGGTCGACCTGATCAACCGCAGGCGCCTGCTCCAACTCCTCGGCCTCACCGGTGCGGCAACCGTGCTGCCGGGCACACTCGGCGCGGCCGGGGCCCACGCGGCGGACGGCACCGCCACCGCATCCGCCGGAACCGGCACCCCGCCGGACGACGTCGCCGCCGTCTACCACCGCGTCCTGCTCCAGCACACCCGCTGGTCGGAGACGCAGTGGGACGAGGCCAAGGGGTACTACACGGCGAAGGACTTCGGCTTCGCCGTGGTGCTCGGCAACGCCCTCCTGCTCACCCACGGCACGTACGACGCGGACCTCGCCGGTGTCGCGCGCGACGAACTCGCCCGGCGCACGGTGGCCACCCTGCGCCACTTCGCCGCCTCGAACCGGCTCACCGGCGGCACCGAGTGGGGCCGCACCCTTTTCTTCGACACGACCTTCCAGCTGTACTTCGTCCTCGCCGCCCGGCTGCTCTGGGACGACCTCGACGCCGAGACCCGGGCGAACGTCGACAAGATCACCCGCGAGCAGGCCGCGTACACCACGGCCTTGGGCACGGGCGACGACCCCGCCTCCGGTTCCTGGACGCCGCACGGCCTGGCCGGCGGCCACGAGGGGGACACCAAGCTGGAGGAGATGGGCGTCTACGCGCAGTCGCTCGCCCCCGCCCTGGCCTGGGCGTCCGACGACGCGCGCGCCGCCGACTGGCGCGACGCGTACGGACTGTGGTCGCGCAACGAGACGGGCCTGCCGCCCGCAGACCTCGCCAACCCGGCCCTGGTCGACGGCGTGCCGGTCGCGCGCAACACCGCCCGCAATCTCTACGACACGTTCATCGTGGAGAACCACGGCTCGTTCGGCCCGCACTACCAGGAAGAGCTGTTCCGCACGTCGGGGCGGAACGCCGCCCACTTCCTGACCGCGGGCCGGCCGCTGCCCGAGGTCCTCACACACCAGCCGAACGGCACGGCGCTGTGGCGGACCCTGCTCGGCGTGATGAGCGACGCGGGCGAGCCGCTGATGCCGATGGTCAATGACCGCGAGCACCTCTACGGCCGGGACGTGATCCCCCTGGCGTTCCTGTCGCAGGTGCTGGGCGACCGGGCCGCGGCGCGCGCCGAACAGGAGCTGGCGCAGCGGCTGGAGGCGTACCAGAAGTATCCGCCGGAGTACCGGCTGGCGAAGTTCTCCGGGGAGCCGAAGTACGAGCCCGAGGCCCGGGCCGAGATCGCCATCAGCTATCTCCTGCACGTGTGGGCGGCGGCCGAGAAGCGCCAGGTGACCCCGTACTCGCGCGCCGAACTGTTCGCGCACGCCTCGGGGGTGACCGACTTCGGCACCGGACCCGGACTCGTCTCCCACCAGTCGCCCGCGGCCTGGGCGGGAGCCGTCTCCAAGCCCGGATTCGTGAAGTTCACCTGGCAGCCGGCGCACGACGACTGGCTGTTCCGGCTCAGCGGCGCCACCCCCATGTTCCTGCCCGCGACGAGCGGCAAGGTCGCCGGGCGCACGGTGCGTGTGTACGAGAAGGTCCGTGACGGCTTCGACGGCAGCGCGACCCTGCTGCGACTGGACGGCGGACACGCCGGATTCACCACTCTGCCCACCGGCTCCGTCGTCTACGCGAGCAGCGGGACGGCCGCGGGCGAGGGCCACCTGGAGATCCACAACCTCACGATGCCCGGAATCGAGGGGCTCGACGGCAACCGCACGTACCGCTTCGAGGAGGGACAGGTGTCGGTCCGCGCGGCCGACGCGTCCCCCGCGGCGAGCGCCGACGCGGGCGGGCGCGTGGACCGGCTGACGTTCCCGCGCGCGACGGTCCGCCACCTCCGCATGCTGGGCGTGCGCCCCGACCCGTCGTACGGCTACTCCCTGTACGCCCTTGAGGCGCGAGCCGACGCCGAGGGTCCCGACCTGGCGCGCGGCAAGGCGGCGACGGCGTCCTCCGCCGACACGGGCAAGGCGGCTGGGCTCGCGGTGGACGGCGAAGCCGCGACCCGCTGGGCCGTCTCCAAGGCCGATCGTCCGCGCGCCGACAGCTGGCTGGCCGTCGACCTCGGCATGGCCCAGGAGGTCGCCGAGGTCACCCTCAGCTGGGAGGCCGCGGCGGGCCGTGCGTACCGCGTCCAGGGCTCGGCGGACGGCACCGACTGGCAGGACCTGGTGGCCTGGCCGGTGCCCGAGGCGAGCAGCCGGGGCGGCTGGCTGGACGTCGACGGCCGGGCCGGACTCGTCGTGCGCGGCACGGATCATCCCCTGTCCGTCTACGGCGACACGATCGTGCTGTCCGACGGAGCAGCGGCGCCGCTCGTGGTCGAGGGCTTCGCCCAGGCGTCCGCGACGAAGCTGCGGGACCTCGCCCGCGAGAGCGGCCCGACCGCGGAGCACACCGCCGTGCGGGCGGCGCTGACCGACGGACACCTGAGCCTGTTCAACCTCTCCGGCGACCCCGTCGCGACGCCGGTCGCCGTCCCCCAGTCCCGTACGCGCGTCGTGGTCTTCGAGGGCACCCAGACCGTGACCGGGGACGGCACGACGTTCGAGGCCCGGCTCGACGCGGCCGCCGCGCGCCTGCTGCCGACCCGCTTCACGCTCACCCCGGCGAAGGGCGACTCCCTGCCGACGGGCCTGCGCGTACAGGTGGACAACGGCGCGCGGCTGCGCCTGTCCGGCGCGGACGCCCGGATACGGGTCGAGGGACAGGGGCGCACCGCCTCCGTCACCGTCCACGCCCGTCGGGAGACCGTGGTCGACCTGCGCGGTGCCGCCGCCTTCCCGCACCCGGACCTGGCTCTGGGGCGCGAGGTCTTCCCCAACAGCCCGCTGCCCGAGGAGATGTCGGACCCGAGCGCGGCGGTGGACGGCGACACCGCCACGTCGTGGCGGCCCGGCCGCGACGGCCGTCTGGTCGTGGACCTCGGCGCCGTCCAGCGGATCAGCGCCGTGGAGGCGCAGTGGACGACCGGCGCGGCGCCCACCGGGCGCGTGCAGTTCAGCGACGACGGCATCGACTACCGCGACGCGGGACGGACCAGCGGCCGCGGGTCCACTCGGCAGCTGTCCGCCGATGGTTCGGCCCGGTATGTCGCGTTCCAGGTGGAGGGTGAGCCGTCCGCGCGCACCCGGCTGGTCCGGCTCTCCGTGCGGTGAGCCGCTGACACCTGGCGGGCCGCCGCCCTCTGGCCTCCGGGCCGGGCGGCGGCCTTTTCGGTGCCTGATCCATGTCGACTCGAAGGGGGAGGTGTCACAGCAACGCACCTACGGTGAAGGCGAGTTGATGGCGGGGCGACTTTCTGGCCGAGTTTCCTCTTGCGGGTGATGCGACCGTCCCGCGGGACCCCCTCCCGGTCGGTGCTTAGGTTAGGCTAACCTTTGCCGCGTGCAAGCTGAAGAGACCAGCGTGGCCCCACGCCCCCAGGGTCATGAACTGTCCGCGACGGGCGTCACCGTGGCGTACGAGGGCGTCGACGTCGTCCACGACGCGGCGATGACCGTGCGGCCGGGCGAAGTGACGGTCCTGGTGGGGCCGAACGGCAGCGGCAAGTCCACGTTGCTGCGCACGCTCGCGCGGCTGCAACGGCCCAGGACGGCCACGCTCGTCCTCGACGGCGACACCGACGGCCTCACCCTCGGACCCCGCGAGTTCGCGCGCCGCGTCGCCCTGCTCACCCAAGGGCGGCCCACGCCCAGTGGCCTGACGGTGCGGGACGTCGTCGAGTTCGGCCGCTACCCGTACCGGGGGCGCTGGGGCAAGGCGGACCCGGGCGGGCGGGAGGCGGTCGACCACGCGCTCGCGCTGACCGGCGTCGCGGCGCTCGCGGACCGCGGCGCCGAGCACCTGTCCGGCGGCCAGCTCCAGCGCGTCTGGCTCGCCGGCTGCCTCGCCCAGCAGACCGGCGTGCTCCTGCTCGACGAGCCCACCACCTACCTCGATCTGCGTTACCAGGTCGAACTCCTCGACCTGATGCGGGACTTGGCGCAGGACCACGGCATCGCCGTCGGTGCCGTCCTGCACGACCTCGACCAGGCCGCGGCCGTGGCCGACCGCATCGTGCTCCTCGACTCGGGGCGCGTCGTCGCGGACGGCGCCCCCGAGGACGTACTGACCGCCGACCGGCTCTCCGCCACGTACGGCATCCGCATCGAGGTCGACACCGACCCCCTCACCGGCCGGCTGCGCACGCGCGCCCTCGGCCGTCATCACGAACGTACCGAAAGGCTGCGCACCACCTCATGAGACGCCTCCTGATCACCACGGCGGCCGCCACCGTCGCCGCTCTCGCCCTGACCGCGTGCGGCACCACCGAGCCCGCGGCGGACGCCGACACCAAGAAGAGCACCGAGAAGATCCAGCTCACCGACGCCACCGGCGCGAAGGTGAAGCTCGACGGCCCCGCCAAGAAGGTCGTCGGCACCGAGTGGAACGTCGTCGAGAGCCTGATATCCCTCGGTGTCGCCCCGGCGGGCGTCGCCGATGTCAAGGGGTACAAGACCTGGGACGCGGCCGCCCCGCTGACGAACGACGCCAAGGACATCGGCACGCGCGGTGAGCCGAGCATGGACACCGTCGCCGCCATCAAGCCCGACCTCGTCGTCGCGACGACCGACCTCCCCGCGGCCGCCGTCAAGCAGCTGCGCAAGATCGCCCCGGTGCTCACCGTCACGTCCGCCGACGCGTCCGACCCGGTCGGCCAGATGACGGAGAACCTCGACCTGATCGCCGAGGCCACCGGCACCACCGAGAAGTCCACGCAGCTGAAGAAGGACTTCGACGCGAAGCTCGCCGAGGGGAAGAAGGCGCTCGCCGACGCCGATCTGGCCGGTGCCGACATCGCCTTCGCCGACGGGTGGGTGGCGTCCAACCAGGTCTCCGTGCGGCCGTACACCAGCGGTTCGCTGATCGGCGGCGTCAACGAGAAGCTCGGTCTGAAGAACGCCTGGACGGTCAAGGGCGACAAGGCCTACGGCCTCGGTGCCACCGACGTCGAGGGGCTCACCAAGCTTCCCGACGACGTGCACTTCGCCTACATCGGCAACGACGACGACAAGAACGCCACCCCGTACGCCGGTGCCCTGACCAAGGACAAGGTCTGGACGTCGCTGCCGTTCGTCAAGAAGGGCCAGGTGCACCGACTGCCCGACGGCATCTGGATGTTCGGCGGCACCGAGTCGATGAGCAAGTACGTCGACTCCGTCGTCGAGGCGCTGACGAAGTAGCACCATGGCCGTCACCACCACCGCACCCACCACCCGTCCCCAGGTGGCCGCATCCCGTACGGGTGCGGCCGTGGTGACGACCGCGCTGCTCACCCTCGTCGCCGCCCTCGCGGCCGTCGACATCACCCAGGGCACGGCCGCCGTCGGCGCCCCCGAGGTCTGGAAGGCGCTCACCGGCCGGGCCGACACCGGTGACGCGTCCGTCGTCATCGCCTCCCGGCTGCCGAGGATGTGCGCAGGACTGCTCGTCGGCGCCCTCCTCGGCATGGCGGGCACCGCCCTGCAGAAGATCAGCCGCAACGTCATCGCCGCACCGGACACCCTTGCCGTCAACGCCGGTTCGTACCTCGCCCTCGGGCTCGCCGCCGTCACCGGGGCCTCGCTGCCGCTGGTCGCCTCGTCCGGTGTCGCCTTCGTCGGCGGGCTCGCGGCGGCGGCCGTCGTCCTCGGGCTCTCCGGCCTCGGCGCGGGCACCGTCCGCCTCGTCCTCGCGGGCAGCGCCCTCACCCTCGGCCTGGCCGCCGTCACCCAGGGGCTGATCCTGCTGTTCCCGCGGGAGACGGAGGGCCTGTACGCCTGGAACCAGGGCAGCATCGGGCAGAACGGCTTCGACGGCGTCCTGCAGATGGTGCCCGTCGGGCTCGTCGGCCTGCTCGGTCTGCTGCTGATCGCCCGCCGCGTCGACGCCCTGGCGCTCGGCGACGACGCGGCGCGTGGCGTCGGCGTCCCCGTCCGCTCCACCCGGATCATCGCCGTCGTCCTGTCCGCGCTGCTCTCCGCGGCCGCCGTCACCCTCGCGGGACCCATCGGGTTCGTCGGCCTGTGCGCGCCCGCCCTCGTACGCGCGCTCACCCGCAGGTTCCACGCGTTCACGAAGTCCCGTGCCGCGCTGGGGTTCGCGGGACTGACCGGCGCGGCCCTCGTCCTCGGCTCCGACGTCCTGCTGCGCGCCCTCGTCGCGGCGGACACCGCCGTCGCGGTGCCCACCGGCGTCGTCACCAGCCTGGTCGGCGCCGTCTTCCTCGTCGTCATGGCGGCCCGGGTCCGGGACACCGGCGGAGCCGCCGCCGTCGACCGGATCCGCCTGCGCAGCCGGACGACCTTCGTCATCACGACCACGGCTCTGGTGGCCGTGACCGTGGGTGTGGCGATCGCCGCGCTGTTGCTCGGAGACAGCAAGCTCCTGCTGGGTGACGTGGCCAACTGGGCGCAGGGCAGGGCCGGTCAGACCGTCTCCTTCGTCCTGGAGACCCGGCTGCCCCGGGTCGTCGCGGCCCTGCTCGCCGGCGCGGCGCTCGCCCTCGCCGGAACACTCATCCAGGCCGTGACCCGCAACCCCCTCGCCGAACCAGGGGTGTTGGGCGTCACCAACGGCGCGGCGGTGGGCGCGGTCCTGCTCGTCACGACGGTCCCGATGGCGGGGACGTGGAGCGTCGCCGGAGGAGCGTTCGCGGGCGCCGCGCTCAGCGCCGTGATCGTGTTCGGCCTCGCGGCGAAGGGCGGATTCCAGCAGAACCGCCTCGTCCTCGTCGGCTTCGGCGTCGCCACCGGGGCCGCGGCCCTGACCAGCCTCATGATCATCCTCACCGATCCGTTCAACGCGACGAAGGCCCTCACCTGGCTCGCCGGCTCCACGTACGGGCGGACCCTGGCCGACTCGGCGCCGCTGGCCATCGTCCTCGTCGCGGGCATCGCCGTGGCGGTGAGCCGGCGCGGCGAGCTGGACCTGGTCGCGCTTGACGAGGACACCCCGCGCCTGCTCGGCCTGCCGCTGAGCCGCGCGCGCCTGGGCTTCCTCGTCCTCAGTGTCCTGCTCAGCGCCACCGCGGTCGCCGCCGCGGGCACGATCGGCTTCGTCGGCCTCGTCGCCCCGCACGCCGCCCGGGCCCTGGTCGGCCGCCGCCACGTCCGCGTCCTCCCGGTCGCCCTGCTCCTCGGCGCGTCCCTGGTCTGCACGGCGGACCTCCTGGGCCGCACCGTGATCGCACCGGCGCAGCTGGGCGCGGGCCTGATGACGGCCGTGATCGGGACGCCGTACTTCCTGTATCTGCTGGCGCGGGGGAGGAGCGGCGGCCGCTGAGGCGGCACGTCGGAGGGCCCGGGAACGGGCCCTCGCGATCTTGACCGGGCCCCTTTCGAAGATGACCCGGTCACGAGATATCTTGATGTCGAGCAATATTGAGCAGACTGAGAAACACTGCCGACGATGGAAGACGTGGAGCGGAGCCCCCGGTGACTGACTCGACCATTATTTACACGCACACTGACGAGGCCCCGGCCCTCGCGACGTACTCCTTCCTGCCCGTCATCGAGGCCTACGCGTCCACCGCCGGTGTGCGCGTGGAGACCCGTGACATCTCGCTGGCCGGCCGCATCATCGCCGCCTTCCCCGAGCACCTCAACGAGGACCAGCGCATCGCCGACGCGCTGGCCGAGCTCGGCGAGCTGGCCAAGACGCCGCAGGCGAACATCATCAAGCTGCCGAACATCTCGGCGTCCATCCCGCAGCTCAAGGCCGCCGTCGCCGAGCTGCAGGAGCAGGGCTACGCGCTGCCCGCGTACCCGGACGAGCCGAAGACCGACGAGGAGCGCGAGATCCGCGCCCGCTACGACAAGATCAAGGGTTCCGCCGTGAACCCGGTCCTGCGTGAGGGCAACTCGGACCGCCGCGCCCCCGCCTCGGTGAAGAACTACGCCAAGGCGCACCCGCACCGCATGGGCGCCTGGACCGCCGAGTCCAAGACCAACGTCGCCACGATGGGCGAGAACGACTTCCGCTCCACCGAGAAGTCCGCCACCGTCGCCGCCGACGACGCCCTGCGCATCGAGCTGGTCGCCGACAACGGCACCACCACCGTGCTGCGCGAGTCCGTACCGGTCCTCGCCGGTGAGGTCGTCGACGCCTCCGTGCTGCGCGTCGCCGCCCTGCGCGAGTTCCTGACCGCCCAGGTCGCCCGCGCCAAGGAAGAGGGTGTGCTGTTCTCCGCGCACCTGAAGGCCACCATGATGAAGGTCTCCGACCCGATCATCTTCGGCCACGTCGTGCGCGCCTTCTTCCCGGAGACCTTCGCCCGCTTCGGCGGCGACCTGGCCGCCGCCGGCCTGACCCCGAACGACGGTCTGGGCGGCATCTACAAGGGCCTCGAGTCGCTCGCGAACGGCGCCGACATCAAGGCATCCTTCGAGGCCGAGCTGGCCGCGGGCCCGGAGCTCGCCATGGTCGACTCCGACCGCGGCATCACCAACCTGCACGTCCCGTCCGACGTCATCATCGACGCCTCCATGCCGGCGATGATCCGCACCTCGGGCCACATGTGGGACAAGGACGGCAACGAGGCCGACACCCTCGCCGTCATCCCGGACTCCTCCTACGCCGGCGTGTACCAGGCCGTCATCGAGGACTGCCGCGCCCACGGCGCCTACGACCCGTCGACCATGGGCTCCGTCCCGAACGTCGGCCTCATGGCGCAGAAGGCCGAGGAGTACGGCTCCCACGACAAGACCTTCGAGATCCCCTCCACCGGCACCGTCCGCCTGGTCAACAAGGCCGGCGACGTCGTCCTGGAGCAGGCCGTCTCCGAGGGCGACATCTTCCGCGCCTGCCAGACCAAGGACGCCCCGATCAAGGACTGGGTCAAGCTCGCCGTCACGCGCGCCCGCGCCACCGGCGACCCGGCCGTGTTCTGGCTGGACGAGGGCCGTGCCCACGACGCCCAGCTGATCAAGAAGGTCGAGGCGTACCTGCCGGAGTTCGACACCGAGGGCCTGGACATCCGGATCCTCGACCCGGAGGCCGCCACCAAGCTGTCGGTCGAGCGCATCCGCGAGGGCCTGAACACCATCTCGGTGACCGGCAACGTGCTGCGTGACTACCTGACCGACCTCTTCCCCATCCTGGAGCTGGGCACCAGCGCCAAGATGCTGTCGGTCGTCCCGCTGATGAACGGCGGCGGCCTCTTCGAGACGGGCGCCGGCGGCTCCGCCCCGAAGCACGTCCAGCAGCTGGTCAAGGAGAACTACCTGCGCTGGGACTCCCTCGGTGAGTTCCTCGCCCTGGCCGTCTCCTTCGAGCACCTCGCCACCACCACGGACAACGCCCGTGCCAAGGTCCTCGGCGAGACCCTCGACCGCGCCACCGGCACGTTCC
The DNA here is from genome assembly GCF_000373565.1 of Streptomyces sp. HmicA12. Classification (GTDB taxonomy): domain Bacteria; phylum Actinomycetota; class Actinomycetes; order Streptomycetales; family Streptomycetaceae; genus Streptomyces. The sequence continues at coordinate 37,411 of NZ_KB891815.1, forward strand.
TCAACGAGGACAAGTCGCCGACCCGTCGCCTCGGCGGCATCGACAACCGCGGCAGCCACTTCTACGTCGCCCTGTACTGGGCCCAGGAGCTGGCCAAGCAGACCGCGGACGCCGAGCTCGCGAAGGCCTTCGCGCCGCTCGCCGAGACGCTCGCCGGCAACGAGCAGAAGATCGTCGACGAGCTCATCGCGGTCCAGGGCTCGCCGGCCGACATCGGCGGCTACTTCCAGCCCGACCCGGCCAAGGCCGACAAGGTGATGCGCCCGTCGCAGACCCTGAACGAGGCCCTCGCCTCCCTCGCCTGATCCCACGCGGGCTCCACTGCCCCGGCCGGCCTCGCGCCGACCGGGGCAGTGTGCTGTTCGCGCAGCGCCGAAGCGGCCGCAATTGATGCTCTTCACATGCGCTGACCTGGGTAGGCTGCGTCGATGAGCACTCTGGATGACGCACGCGCGGGCATGGACCCGGCGATCCGACCGCAGGACGACCTCTTCGGCCACGTCAACGGCCACTGGCTGGCGACCGAGCCGATCCCCGACGACCGCTCCAGCTGGGGCCCCTTCGTGCAGCTCGTGGACGTCGCCGAGCAGCAGGTGAAGGAGATCATCCAGGACATCGCCGCGGGTGGCCCCACCAGCCTGGACGCGGACGAGGCGCGCAAGATCGCCGACCTGTACGCGTCGTTCATGGACGAGGAGGCCGTCGAGGCGCGCGGTCTCGACCCGGTGCGTCCGCTGCTCGCCGAGGTCGCGGCCCTCACCGACGTGCGGCAGCTGGCCGGCTTCATCGGCCGTTTCGAGCGCACCGGCGGCTCCGGCCTGTTCGGCTCGTACATCGACTCCGACGACCGCGACTCGGACCGTTACCTCTACAACATCCTCCAGGGCGGCCTCGGCCTGCCCGACGAGTCGTACTACCGCGACGAGAAGTTCGCCGAGACCCGCGAGAAGTACGAGACGTACCTCACCGAGCTGTTCCGGCTCGGCGAGCACGCCGACCCGGCCGCCGCCGCGCGCACCGTCCTCGCCCTGGAGACCCGGCTCGCCGAGGGCCACTGGGAGCGGGCCGAGACGCGGGACGTGCAGAAGACGTACAACCTCACGACCTTCGACGAACTCACCGCGCTGGCCCCGGCGTTCGACTGGCGCGCCTACGTCGACGCGCTCGGCGGCACCGACGCCACCCTCGCCCAGTCGTGCGTGCGTCAGCCCTCCTACCTCGCGCACCTGTCGACGGTCCTCGCCGAGACGCCGGTCGAGCAGTGGCGCGACTGGCTGCTCGCCCGCGTGCTGCGCGTCAGCGCCCCTTACCTGTCCTCCGCGTTCGTGAACAACAACTTCGAGTTCTACGGGCGCACCCTGAACGGCACCCCCGAACTGCGTGCCCGCTGGAAGCGTGCCGTCGCCTTCGTCGAGGGCGCCATGGGCGAGGCCGTCGGCAAGGAGTACGTGGCCCGGCACTTCCCGCCGGCCTCCAAGGCCCTGATGGACGAGCTGGTCGCCAACCTCCTGGAGGCCTACCGCCAGTCCATCGGCGCCCTCGACTGGATGACGGACGAGACGAAGGAGCGGGCGTACGAGAAGCTCGCCACGTTCCGCCCGAAGATCGGCTACCCGGACGCGTTCCGCGACTACTCCGCGCTGAGCGCCGTCCCCGACGACCTGCTCGCCAACGCCTACGCGGCCGACGCCTTCGAGCACGACCGGCAGATGGCGAAGATCGGCGCGCCGGTCGACCGCGACGAGTGGTTCATGCTGCCGCAGACCGTGAACGCGTACTACAACCCGGGAACGAACGAGATCTGCTTCCCGGCAGGCATCCTGCAGAAGCCGTTCTTCTCGCCGGAGGCGGACGCCGCCGAGAACTACGGCGGCATCGGATCCGTCATCGGCCACGAGATCGGCCACGGCTTCGACGACCAGGGCGCGCAGTACGACGGCCGGGGCAACCTGAACGACTGGTGGACCGCCGACGACAAGGCCGCCTTCGAGTCGAAGTCCAAGGCGCTCATCAAGCAGTACGACGCTTTCGAGCCGCGCAACCTGCCGGGCGAGCACGTCAACGGCTCGCTCACCGTCGGCGAGAACATCGGCGACCTCGGCGGTCTGACCATCGGCCACACCGCCTACCTGATCGCGCTCGCCGGGGCCGACGTGCCGGTCGACGACGAGGGTGTCAGCGGCTCGCAGCGGCTGTTCCTGAACTGGGCCTACTGCTGGCGCACCAAGCGGCGCAAGGAGCAGGAGCAGCAGTACCTGACGATCGACCCGCACTCGCCGCCGGAGTTCCGGGCCAACATCGTGCGGAACCTGGACGAGTTCCACGAGGCGTTCGCCACGGAGGCGGGGGACGGGCTGTGGCTCGACCCGGCCGAGCGGGTGCGGATCTGGTGATTTCGGTTCGGCGGGGTCGAGCGGCGCGCGCCGCTCGACCCCGCCGAACCGAAATCACCAGATCCGCACCCGCTCGGCCGGGTCGAGCCACAGCCCGTCCCCCGCCTCCGTGGCGAACGCCTCGTGGAACTCGTCCAGGTTCCGCACGATGTTGGCCCGGAACTCCGGCGGCGAGTGCGGGTCGATCGTCAGGTACTGCTGCTCCTGCTCCTTGCGCCGCTTGGTGCGCCAGCAGTAGGCCCAGTTCAGGAACAGCCGCTGCGAGCCGCTGACACCCTCGTCGTCGACCGGCACGTCGGCCCCGGCGAGCGCGATCAGGTAGGCGGTGTGGCCGATGGTCAGACCGCCGAGGTCGCCGATGTTCTCGCCGACGGTGAGCGAGCCGTTGACGTGCTCGCCCGGCAGGTTGCGCGGCTCGAAAGCGTCGTACTGCTTGATGAGCGCCTTGGACTTCGACTCGAAGGCGGCCTTGTCGTCGGCGGTCCACCAGTCGTTCAGGTTGCCCCGGCCGTCGTACTGCGCGCCCTGGTCGTCGAAGCCGTGGCCGATCTCGTGGCCGATGACGGATCCGATGCCGCCGTAGTTCTCGGCGGCGTCCGCCTCCGGCGAGAAGAACGGCTTCTGCAGGATGCCTGCCGGGAAGCAGATCTCGTTCGTTCCCGGGTTGTAGTACGCGTTCACGGTCTGCGGCAGCATGAACCACTCGTCGCGGTCGACCGGCGCGCCGATCTTCGCCATCTGCCGGTCGTGCTCGAAGGCGTCGGCCGCGTAGGCGTTGGCGAGCAGGTCGTCGGGGACGGCGCTCAGCGCGGAGTAGTCGCGGAACGCGTCCGGGTAGCCGATCTTCGGGCGGAACGTGGCGAGCTTCTCGTACGCCCGCTCCTTCGTCTCGTCCGTCATCCAGTCGAGGGCGCCGATGGACTGGCGGTAGGCCTCCAGGAGGTTGGCGACCAGCTCGTCCATCAGGGCCTTGGAGGCCGGCGGGAAGTGCCGGGCCACGTACTCCTTGCCGACGGCCTCGCCCATGGCGCCCTCGACGAAGGCGACGGCACGCTTCCAGCGGGCACGCAGTTCGGGGGTGCCGTTCAGGGTGCGCCCGTAGAACTCGAAGTTGTTGTTCACGAACGCGGAGGACAGGTAAGGGGCGCTGACGCGCAGCACGCGGGCGAGCAGCCAGTCGCGCCACTGCTCGACCGGCGTCTCGGCGAGGACCGTCGACAGGTGCGCGAGGTAGGAGGGCTGACGCACGCACGACTGGGCGAGGGTGGCGTCGGTGCCGCCGAGCGCGTCGACGTAGGCGCGCCAGTCGAACGCCGGGGCCAGCGCGGTGAGTTCGTCGAAGGTCGTGAGGTTGTACGTCTTCTGCACGTCCCGCGTCTCGGCCCGCTCCCAGTGGCCCTCGGCGAGCCGGGTCTCCAGGGCGAGGACGGTGCGCGCGGCGGCGGCCGGGTCGGCGTGCTCGCCGAGCCGGAACAGCTCGGTGAGGTACGTCTCGTACTTCTCGCGGGTCTCGGCGAACTTCTCGTCGCGGTAGTACGACTCGTCGGGCAGGCCGAGGCCGCCCTGGAGGATGTTGTAGAGGTAACGGTCCGAGTCGCGGTCGTCGGAGTCGATGTACGAGCCGAACAGGCCGGAGCCGCCGGTGCGCTCGAAACGGCCGATGAAGCCGGCCAGCTGCCGCACGTCGGTGAGGGCCGCGACCTCGGCGAGCAGCGGACGCACCGGGTCGAGACCGCGCGCCTCGACGGCCTCCTCGTCCATGAACGACGCGTACAGGTCGGCGATCTTGCGCGCCTCGTCCGCGTCCAGGCTGGTGGGGCCACCCGCGGCGATGTCCTGGATGATCTCCTTCACCTGCTGCTCGGCGACGTCCACGAGCTGCACGAAGGGGCCCCAGCTGGAGCGGTCGTCGGGGATCGGCTCGGTCGCCAGCCAGTGGCCGTTGACGTGGCCGAAGAGGTCGTCCTGCGGTCGGATCGCCGGGTCCATGCCCGCGCGTGCGTCATCCAGAGTGCTCATCGACGCAGCCTACCCAGGTCAGCGCATGTGAAGAGCATCAATTGCGGCCGCTTCGGCGCTGCGCGAACAGCACACTGCCCCGGTCGGCGCGAGGCCGGCCGGGGCAGTGGAGCCCGCGTGGGATCAGGCGAGGGAGGCGAGGGCCTCGTTCAGGGTCTGCGACGGGCGCATCACCTTGTCGGCCTTGGCCGGGTCGGGCTGGAAGTAGCCGCCGATGTCGGCCGGCGAGCCCTGGACCGCGATGAGCTCGTCGACGATCTTCTGCTCGTTGCCGGCGAGCGTCTCGGCGAGCGGCGCGAAGGCCTTCGCGAGCTCGGCGTCCGCGGTCTGCTTGGCCAGCTCCTGGGCCCAGTACAGGGCGACGTAGAAGTGGCTGCCGCGGTTGTCGATGCCGCCGAGGCGACGGGTCGGCGACTTGTCCTCGTTGAGGAACGTGCCGGTGGCGCGGTCGAGGGTCTCGCCGAGGACCTTGGCACGGGCGTTGTCCGTGGTGGTGGCGAGGTGCTCGAAGGAGACGGCCAGGGCGAGGAACTCACCGAGGGAGTCCCAGCGCAGGTAGTTCTCCTTGACCAGCTGCTGGACGTGCTTCGGGGCGGAGCCGCCGGCGCCCGTCTCGAAGAGGCCGCCGCCGTTCATCAGCGGGACGACCGACAGCATCTTGGCGCTGGTGCCCAGCTCCAGGATGGGGAAGAGGTCGGTCAGGTAGTCACGCAGCACGTTGCCGGTCACCGAGATGGTGTTCAGGCCCTCGCGGATGCGCTCGACCGACAGCTTGGTGGCGGCCTCCGGGTCGAGGATCCGGATGTCCAGGCCCTCGGTGTCGAACTCCGGCAGGTACGCCTCGACCTTCTTGATCAGCTGGGCGTCGTGGGCACGGCCCTCGTCCAGCCAGAACACGGCCGGGTCGCCGGTGGCGCGGGCGCGCGTGACGGCGAGCTTGACCCAGTCCTTGATCGGGGCGTCCTTGGTCTGGCAGGCGCGGAAGATGTCGCCCTCGGAGACGGCCTGCTCCAGGACGACGTCGCCGGCCTTGTTGACCAGGCGGACGGTGCCGGTGGAGGGGATCTCGAAGGTCTTGTCGTGGGAGCCGTACTCCTCGGCCTTCTGCGCCATGAGGCCGACGTTCGGGACGGAGCCCATGGTCGACGGGTCGTAGGCGCCGTGGGCGCGGCAGTCCTCGATGACGGCCTGGTACACGCCGGCGTAGGAGGAGTCCGGGATGACGGCGAGGGTGTCGGCCTCGTTGCCGTCCTTGTCCCACATGTGGCCCGAGGTGCGGATCATCGCCGGCATGGAGGCGTCGATGATGACGTCGGACGGGACGTGCAGGTTGGTGATGCCGCGGTCGGAGTCGACCATGGCGAGCTCCGGGCCCGCGGCCAGCTCGGCCTCGAAGGATGCCTTGATGTCGGCGCCGTTCGCGAGCGACTCGAGGCCCTTGTAGATGCCGCCCAGACCGTCGTTCGGGGTCAGGCCGGCGGCGGCCAGGTCGCCGCCGAAGCGGGCGAAGGTCTCCGGGAAGAAGGCGCGCACGACGTGGCCGAAGATGATCGGGTCGGAGACCTTCATCATGGTGGCCTTCAGGTGCGCGGAGAACAGCACACCCTCTTCCTTGGCGCGGGCGACCTGGGCGGTCAGGAACTCGCGCAGGGCGGCGACGCGCAGCACGGAGGCGTCGACGACCTCACCGGCGAGGACCGGTACGGACTCGCGCAGCACGGTGGTGGTGCCGTTGTCGGCGACCAGCTCGATGCGCAGGGCGTCGTCGGCGGCGACGGTGGCGGACTTCTCGGTGGAGCGGAAGTCGTTCTCGCCCATCGTGGCGACGTTGGTCTTGGACTCGGCGGTCCAGGCGCCCATGCGGTGCGGGTGCGCCTTGGCGTAGTTCTTCACCGAGGCGGGGGCGCGGCGGTCCGAGTTGCCCTCACGCAGGACCGGGTTCACGGCGGAACCCTTGATCTTGTCGTAGCGGGCGCGGATCTCGCGCTCCTCGTCGGTCTTCGGCTCGTCCGGGTACGCGGGCAGCGCGTAGCCCTGCTCCTGCAGCTCGGCGACGGCGGCCTTGAGCTGCGGGATGGACGCCGAGATGTTCGGCAGCTTGATGATGTTCGCCTGCGGCGTCTTGGCCAGCTCGCCGAGCTCGGCCAGCGCGTCGGCGATGCGCTGGTCCTCGTTGAGGTGCTCGGGGAAGGCGGCGATGATGCGGCCGGCCAGCGAGATGTCACGGGTCTCCACGCGCACACCGGCGGTGGACGCGTAGGCCTCGATGACGGGCAGGAAGGAGTACGTCGCGAGGGCCGGGGCCTCGTCAGTGTGCGTGTAAATAATGGTCGAGTCAGTCACCGGGGGCTCCGCTCCACGTCTTCCATCGTCGGCAGTGTTTCTCAGTCTGCTCAATATTGCTCGACATCAAGATATCTCGTGACCGGGTCATCTTCGAAAGGGGCCCGGTCAAGATCGCGAGGGCCCGTTCCCGGGCCCTCCGACGTGCCGCCTCAGCGGCCGCCGCTCCTCCCCCGCGCCAGCAGATACAGGAAGTACGGCGTCCCGATCACGGCCGTCATCAGGCCCGCGCCCAGCTGCGCCGGTGCGATCACGGTGCGGCCCAGGAGGTCCGCCGTGCAGACCAGGGACGCGCCGAGGAGCAGGGCGACCGGGAGGACGCGGACGTGGCGGCGGCCGACCAGGGCCCGGGCGGCGTGCGGGGCGACGAGGCCGACGAAGCCGATCGTGCCCGCGGCGGCGACCGCGGTGGCGCTGAGCAGGACACTGAGGACGAGGAAGCCCAGGCGCGCGCGGCTCAGCGGCAGGCCGAGCAGGCGCGGGGTGTCCTCGTCAAGCGCGACCAGGTCCAGCTCGCCGCGCCGGCTCACCGCCACGGCGATGCCCGCGACGAGGACGATGGCCAGCGGCGCCGAGTCGGCCAGGGTCCGCCCGTACGTGGAGCCGGCGAGCCAGGTGAGGGCCTTCGTCGCGTTGAACGGATCGGTGAGGATGATCATGAGGCTGGTCAGGGCCGCGGCCCCGGTGGCGACGCCGAAGCCGACGAGGACGAGGCGGTTCTGCTGGAATCCGCCCTTCGCCGCGAGGCCGAACACGATCACGGCGCTGAGCGCGGCGCCCGCGAACGCTCCTCCGGCGACGCTCCACGTCCCCGCCATCGGGACCGTCGTGACGAGCAGGACCGCGCCCACCGCCGCGCCGTTGGTGACGCCCAACACCCCTGGTTCGGCGAGGGGGTTGCGGGTCACGGCCTGGATGAGTGTTCCGGCGAGGGCGAGCGCCGCGCCGGCGAGCAGGGCCGCGACGACCCGGGGCAGCCGGGTCTCCAGGACGAAGGAGACGGTCTGACCGGCCCTGCCCTGCGCCCAGTTGGCCACGTCACCCAGCAGGAGCTTGCTGTCTCCGAGCAACAGCGCGGCGATCGCCACACCCACGGTCACGGCCACCAGAGCCGTGGTCGTGATGACGAAGGTCGTCCGGCTGCGCAGGCGGATCCGGTCGACGGCGGCGGCTCCGCCGGTGTCCCGGACCCGGGCCGCCATGACGACGAGGAAGACGGCGCCGACCAGGCTGGTGACGACGCCGGTGGGCACCGCGACGGCGGTGTCCGCCGCGACGAGGGCGCGCAGCAGGACGTCGGAGCCGAGGACGAGGGCCGCGCCGGTCAGTCCCGCGAACCCCAGCGCGGCACGGGACTTCGTGAACGCGTGGAACCTGCGGGTGAGCGCGCGTACGAGGGCGGGCGCGCACAGGCCGACGAACCCGATGGGTCCCGCGAGGGTGACGGCGGCCGCGGAGAGCAGCGCGGACAGGACGACGGCGATGATCCGGGTGGAGCGGACGGGGACGCCGACGCCACGCGCCGCGTCGTCGCCGAGCGCCAGGGCGTCGACGCGGCGGGCGATCAGCAGCAGACCGAGCAGGCCGACGAGCCCGACGGGCACCATCTGCAGGACGCCGTCGAAGCCGTTCTGCCCGATGCTGCCCTGGTTCCAGGCGTACAGGCCCTCCGTCTCCCGCGGGAACAGCAGGATCAGCCCCTGGGTGACGGCGGCCAGGCCGAGGGTGAGGGCGCTGCCCGCGAGGACGAGGCGGACGGTGCCCGCGCCGAGGCCGGAGAGCCCGAGGACGACGGCCGCCGCCGCGAGCCCGCCGACGAAGGCGACACCGGACGAGGCGACCAGCGGCAGCGAGGCCCCGGTGACGGCGGCGAGCCCGAGGGCGAGGTACGAACCGGCGTTGACGGCAAGGGTGTCCGGTGCGGCGATGACGTTGCGGCTGATCTTCTGCAGGGCGGTGCCCGCCATGCCGAGGAGGGCGCCGACGAGCAGTCCTGCGCACATCCTCGGCAGCCGGGAGGCGATGACGACGGACGCGTCACCGGTGTCGGCCCGGCCGGTGAGCGCCTTCCAGACCTCGGGGGCGCCGACGGCGGCCGTGCCCTGGGTGATGTCGACGGCCGCGAGGGCGGCGACGAGGGTGAGCAGCGCGGTCGTCACCACGGCCGCACCCGTACGGGATGCGGCCACCTGGGGACGGGTGGTGGGTGCGGTGGTGGTGACGGCCATGGTGCTACTTCGTCAGCGCCTCGACGACGGAGTCGACGTACTTGCTCATCGACTCGGTGCCGCCGAACATCCAGATGCCGTCGGGCAGTCGGTGCACCTGGCCCTTCTTGACGAACGGCAGCGACGTCCAGACCTTGTCCTTGGTCAGGGCACCGGCGTACGGGGTGGCGTTCTTGTCGTCGTCGTTGCCGATGTAGGCGAAGTGCACGTCGTCGGGAAGCTTGGTGAGCCCCTCGACGTCGGTGGCACCGAGGCCGTAGGCCTTGTCGCCCTTGACCGTCCAGGCGTTCTTCAGACCGAGCTTCTCGTTGACGCCGCCGATCAGCGAACCGCTGGTGTACGGCCGCACGGAGACCTGGTTGGACGCCACCCACCCGTCGGCGAAGGCGATGTCGGCACCGGCCAGATCGGCGTCGGCGAGCGCCTTCTTCCCCTCGGCGAGCTTCGCGTCGAAGTCCTTCTTCAGCTGCGTGGACTTCTCGGTGGTGCCGGTGGCCTCGGCGATCAGGTCGAGGTTCTCCGTCATCTGGCCGACCGGGTCGGACGCGTCGGCGGACGTGACGGTGAGCACCGGGGCGATCTTGCGCAGCTGCTTGACGGCGGCCGCGGGGAGGTCGGTCGTCGCGACGACGAGGTCGGGCTTGATGGCGGCGACGGTGTCCATGCTCGGCTCACCGCGCGTGCCGATGTCCTTGGCGTCGTTCGTCAGCGGGGCGGCCGCGTCCCAGGTCTTGTACCCCTTGACATCGGCGACGCCCGCCGGGGCGACACCGAGGGATATCAGGCTCTCGACGACGTTCCACTCGGTGCCGACGACCTTCTTGGCGGGGCCGTCGAGCTTCACCTTCGCGCCGGTGGCGTCGGTGAGCTGGATCTTCTCGGTGCTCTTCTTGGTGTCGGCGTCCGCCGCGGGCTCGGTGGTGCCGCACGCGGTCAGGGCGAGAGCGGCGACGGTGGCGGCCGCCGTGGTGATCAGGAGGCGTCTCATGAGGTGGTGCGCAGCCTTTCGGTACGTTCGTGATGACGGCCGAGGGCGCGCGTGCGCAGCCGGCCGGTGAGGGGGTCGGTGTCGACCTCGATGCGGATGCCGTACGTGGCGGAGAGCCGGTCGGCGGTCAGTACGTCCTCGGGGGCGCCGTCCGCGACGACGCGCCCCGAGTCGAGGAGCACGATGCGGTCGGCCACGGCCGCGGCCTGGTCGAGGTCGTGCAGGACGGCACCGACGGCGATGCCGTGGTCCTGCGCCAAGTCCCGCATCAGGTCGAGGAGTTCGACCTGGTAACGCAGATCGAGGTAGGTGGTGGGCTCGTCGAGCAGGAGCACGCCGGTCTGCTGGGCGAGGCAGCCGGCGAGCCAGACGCGCTGGAGCTGGCCGCCGGACAGGTGCTCGGCGCCGCGGTCCGCGAGCGCCGCGACGCCGGTCAGCGCGAGCGCGTGGTCGACCGCCTCCCGCCCGCCCGGGTCCGCCTTGCCCCAGCGCCCCCGGTACGGGTAGCGGCCGAACTCGACGACGTCCCGCACCGTCAGGCCACTGGGCGTGGGCCGCCCTTGGGTGAGCAGGGCGACGCGGCGCGCGAACTCGCGGGGTCCGAGGGTGAGGCCGTCGGTGTCGCCGTCGAGGACGAGCGTGGCCGTCCTGGGCCGTTGCAGCCGCGCGAGCGTGCGCAGCAACGTGGACTTGCCGCTGCCGTTCGGCCCCACCAGGACCGTCACTTCGCCCGGCCGCACGGTCATCGCCGCGTCGTGGACGACGTCGACGCCCTCGTACGCCACGGTGACGCCCGTCGCGGACAGTTCATGACCCTGGGGGCGTGGGGCCACGCTGGTCTCTTCAGCTTGCACGCGGCAAAGGTTAGCCTAACCTAAGCACCGACCGGGAGGGGGTCCCGCGGGACGGTCGCATCACCCGCAAGAGGAAACTCGGCCAGAAAGTCGCCCCGCCATCAACTCGCCTTCACCGTAGGTGCGTTGCTGTGACACCTCCCCCTTCGAGTCGACATGGATCAGGCACCGAAAAGGCCGCCGCCCGGCCCGGAGGCCAGAGGGCGGCGGCCCGCCAGGTGTCAGCGGCTCACCGCACGGAGAGCCGGACCAGCCGGGTGCGCGCGGACGGCTCACCCTCCACCTGGAACGCGACATACCGGGCCGAACCATCGGCGGACAGCTGCCGAGTGGACCCGCGGCCGCTGGTCCGTCCCGCGTCGCGGTAGTCGATGCCGTCGTCGCTGAACTGCACGCGCCCGGTGGGCGCCGCGCCGGTCGTCCACTGCGCCTCCACGGCGCTGATCCGCTGGACGGCGCCGAGGTCCACGACCAGACGGCCGTCGCGGCCGGGCCGCCACGACGTGGCGGTGTCGCCGTCCACCGCCGCGCTCGGGTCCGACATCTCCTCGGGCAGCGGGCTGTTGGGGAAGACCTCGCGCCCCAGAGCCAGGTCCGGGTGCGGGAAGGCGGCGGCACCGCGCAGGTCGACCACGGTCTCCCGACGGGCGTGGACGGTGACGGAGGCGGTGCGCCCCTGTCCCTCGACCCGTATCCGGGCGTCCGCGCCGGACAGGCGCAGCCGCGCGCCGTTGTCCACCTGTACGCGCAGGCCCGTCGGCAGGGAGTCGCCCTTCGCCGGGGTGAGCGTGAAGCGGGTCGGCAGCAGGCGCGCGGCGGCCGCGTCGAGCCGGGCCTCGAACGTCGTGCCGTCCCCGGTCACGGTCTGGGTGCCCTCGAAGACCACGACGCGCGTACGGGACTGGGGGACGGCGACCGGCGTCGCGACGGGGTCGCCGGAGAGGTTGAACAGGCTCAGGTGTCCGTCGGTCAGCGCCGCCCGCACGGCGGTGTGCTCCGCGGTCGGGCCGCTCTCGCGGGCGAGGTCCCGCAGCTTCGTCGCGGACGCCTGGGCGAAGCCCTCGACCACGAGCGGCGCCGCTGCTCCGTCGGACAGCACGATCGTGTCGCCGTAGACGGACAGGGGATGATCCGTGCCGCGCACGACGAGTCCGGCCCGGCCGTCGACGTCCAGCCAGCCGCCCCGGCTGCTCGCCTCGGGCACCGGCCAGGCCACCAGGTCCTGCCAGTCGGTGCCGTCCGCCGAGCCCTGGACGCGGTACGCACGGCCCGCCGCGGCCTCCCAGCTGAGGGTGACCTCGGCGACCTCCTGGGCCATGCCGAGGTCGACGGCCAGCCAGCTGTCGGCGCGCGGACGATCGGCCTTGGAGACGGCCCAGCGGGTCGCGGCTTCGCCGTCCACCGCGAGCCCAGCCGCCTTGCCCGTGTCGGCGGAGGACGCCGTCGCCGCCTTGCCGCGCGCCAGGTCGGGACCCTCGGCGTCGGCTCGCGCCTCAAGGGCGTACAGGGAGTAGCCGTACGACGGGTCGGGGCGCACGCCCAGCATGCGGAGGTGGCGGACCGTCGCGCGCGGGAACGTCAGCCGGTCCACGCGCCCGCCCGCGTCGGCGCTCGCCGCGGGGGACGCGTCGGCCGCGCGGACCGACACCTGTCCCTCCTCGAAGCGGTACGTGCGGTTGCCGTCGAGCCCCTCGATTCCGGGCATCGTGAGGTTGTGGATCTCCAGGTGGCCCTCGCCCGCGGCCGTCCCGCTGCTCGCGTAGACGACGGAGCCGGTGGGCAGAGTGGTGAATCCGGCGTGTCCGCCGTCCAGTCGCAGCAGGGTCGCGCTGCCGTCGAAGCCGTCACGGACCTTCTCGTACACACGCACCGTGCGCCCGGCGACCTTGCCGCTCGTCGCGGGCAGGAACATGGGGGTGGCGCCGCTGAGCCGGAACAGCCAGTCGTCGTGCGCCGGCTGCCAGGTGAACTTCACGAATCCGGGCTTGGAGACGGCTCCCGCCCAGGCCGCGGGCGACTGGTGGGAGACGAGTCCGGGTCCGGTGCCGAAGTCGGTCACCCCCGAGGCGTGCGCGAACAGTTCGGCGCGCGAGTACGGGGTCACCTGGCGCTTCTCGGCCGCCGCCCACACGTGCAGGAGATAGCTGATGGCGATCTCGGCCCGGGCCTCGGGCTCGTACTTCGGCTCCCCGGAGAACTTCGCCAGCCGGTACTCCGGCGGATACTTCTGGTACGCCTCCAGCCGCTGCGCCAGCTCCTGTTCGGCGCGCGCCGCGGCCCGGTCGCCCAGCACCTGCGACAGGAACGCCAGGGGGATCACGTCCCGGCCGTAGAGGTGCTCGCGGTCATTGACCATCGGCATCAGCGGCTCGCCCGCGTCGCTCATCACGCCGAGCAGGGTCCGCCACAGCGCCGTGCCGTTCGGCTGGTGTGTGAGGACCTCGGGCAGCGGCCGGCCCGCGGTCAGGAAGTGGGCGGCGTTCCGCCCCGACGTGCGGAACAGCTCTTCCTGGTAGTGCGGGCCGAACGAGCCGTGGTTCTCCACGATGAACGTGTCGTAGAGATTGCGGGCGGTGTTGCGCGCGACCGGCACGCCGTCGACCAGGGCCGGGTTGGCGAGGTCTGCGGGCGGCAGGCCCGTCTCGTTGCGCGACCACAGTCCGTACGCGTCGCGCCAGTCGGCGGCGCGCGCGTCGTCGGACGCCCAGGCCAGGGCGGGGGCGAGCGACTGCGCGTAGACGCCCATCTCCTCCAGCTTGGTGTCCCCCTCGTGGCCGCCGGCCAGGCCGTGCGGCGTCCAGGAACCGGAGGCGGGGTCGTCGCCCGTGCCCAAGGCCGTGGTGTACGCGGCCTGCTCGCGGGTGATCTTGTCGACGTTCGCCCGGGTCTCGGCGTCGAGGTCGTCCCAGAGCAGCCGGGCGGCGAGGACGAAGTACAGCTGGAAGGTCGTGTCGAAGAAAAGGGTGCGGCCCCACTCGGTGCCGCCGGTGAGCCGGTTCGAGGCGGCGAAGTGGCGCAGGGTGGCCACCGTGCGCCGGGCGAGTTCGTCGCGCGCGACACCGGCGAGGTCCGCGTCGTACGTGCCGTGGGTGAGCAGGAGGGCGTTGCCGAGCACCACGGCGAAGCCGAAGTCCTTCGCCGTGTAGTACCCCTTGGCCTCGTCCCACTGCGTCTCCGACCAGCGGGTGTGCTGGAGCAGGACGCGGTGGTAGACGGCGGCGACGTCGTCCGGCGGGGTGCCGGTTCCGGCGGATGCGGTGGCGGTGCCGTCCGCCGCGTGGGCCCCGGCCGCGCCGAGTGTGCCCGGCAGCACGGTTGCCGCACCGGTGAGGCCGAGGAGTTGGAGCAGGCGCCTGCGGTTGATCAGGTCGACCGGGTCGTTCAGGGGCGGCACGGGTGGTCCTCTCACGCGAGACAACGTTGTCAGCAGGGGGGCCGCCCCATAGTCGGCGTCCGTGGGACGTACGTCAACGCATGGGGCGGAATTGATGCGAGGGCACAGGACGCCTGGTCAGCCGGACGCCGTACGGGTTCGGGTGAGGACGGCGCGCAGCTCGGCGACGGGGATCTTGGGCTCCCGGTCAGCGGTGAGCAGGCCGTTGGTCTCCTGGAGCGTGTCGGTGAACTGCGTGTAGCAGAAGCCCGCGAGGCCGGAGTCGACGGCGGCCTCGACGAGCGAGGAGAGCCGCTCGGCGAAGTCCTTGCCGGTGGCCACGGTGTCGTAGCCGAACCACTCCTCCCCCGCCGCCGGCTCGAAGGTCGCGCCGCCGAACTCGCTGAGGACTACGGGCTGTTGGTCGTGTTCGACGCCGTCGAGGAGGAGTCGCTTGGCGCCGGGCCACTGTTCGCGCAGTTCGCCTCGGCGCAGCGCGTCGTGCCCGTAGCGGCGGCGCAGGGTGGCGGCGTCCTGCGTGTAGTCGTGCACGCCCCACACGTCGGCCCGGGAGATCTCCCAGCCGTCGTTCGAGACCGCGGGCCGCGAGGGGTCGAGGGCCTTGGTCAGGTGGTAGAGCGCGTCCATGAAGTGGCGCTGGGCCGGGACGTGGGCGGGGTTCGGCACGGACCAGGACTCGTTGACCGGGACCCAGGCCATGATCGAGGGGTGGCTCAGGTCGCGTGTGACGGCCTCGGTCCACTCGTGGGTGACACGCTCGACGGTCGCCGTCCCGAAGGCGTACGCGGACGGCATCTCCTCCCACAGCAGCAGCCCGAGCCGGTCCGCCCAGTACAGGAAGCGCGGATCCTCGATCTTCTGGTGGATCCGCAGCCCGTTGAGGCCGATCTCCTTGGCGAGTTCGGCGTCGCGGCGCAGAGCCTCGCCCGGGGCAGCCAGGTGGGTGTCGGGCCAGTAGGCCTGTTGCAGGGCGAAGCGCAGGAAGTACGGCTTGTGGTTGAGGAGGAAGAGGCCGTCGTTCCAGTCGATGTCGCGCAGCCCGAGATAGGACGCGACCCGGTCGAGGGGTGCGTCGTCGGTGTCCGTGAGCGTCACGGTCGCGTCGACCAGGTGCGGATGCTCGGGCGTCCAGAGCAGGTCGTCGAGATCCTGCCCGTGGCGCAGGGCGGGGACCGTGATGTCGAACGCGGTCTCCTGCTGGTCGGTGCGGATCCGCTGTTCGGCCAGGACCCGCTCCCCGTGCGCGAGCCGTACCGTCAACTGCCTTTCCCCGCGCGGCCACTGGCTGAGCCTCACCTGGCAGTGCACGCGCGCCCGGGTGACGTCCGGCGTCCAGTGCAGGCTCACGAGGTGTTCGTCGGGGACCTCCTCGAGCCACACGGGCTGCCAGATGCCGGTGGTGCGGTGGTACCAGATGACGTGCGGGTCGCGCCGCCAGTCCTGCTTGCCTCGCGGCTGGGTCGTGTCCTGGGGCTGGTCCTCGGCGCGCACCACGATCACGTGGGGGCCGTCGCGGTCGACGGCGTCGGTGAGGTCGCAGGTGAATCCGGTGTGGCCGCCCTCGTGCCGGCCGACCGGCCGGCCGTCGAGCCACACTTCGGCCCGGTGGTCCACGGCACCGAAGTGCAGCAGCAGCCGGCGGCCTGCCGCGGGCCTGGTCAGGTCCACGCTGCGGCGGTACCAGACCACCGGGTGGAAGCCGGTGTCGTGGATGCCGGAGGCCGGGGACTCGGGCGGGTAGGGCACGGTGATGGTGGCGGTGAAGGGTGCGGTGACGTCGGGGTCCGGCCAGCGGGCCCGGCGGCCGAGGTCCGCGTCGTCGTGGGCGAACCGCCACGGTCCGCTCAGGTCGCGCCAGTTCGGGTCGCGGACGAGCTGCGGGCGCGGATGGCCCGCGGCGTCGAGATGGGTGGGGTGCATCGTGGAACTCCGGTGATCTCGTGCAGGGTGCGGTGGTTCAGGTGCGCGCGTCGGGCCCGGCCGTGCGCAGGTCGACGACGGTGGCGGCGAAGGCCAGCGGTCCCGGGAGCAGCGGCAGCAGCAGCGGCGTGGACCACATGAGCAGTCCGGCGAGGACCACCGCGGCGAGCAGCAGGACGCTCCCTCGCGGATCGGCCGAGGTCCGCAACAGGCCCGCGCGCAGAGACAGTTGGTCGGCTCCCGGCAGGGCCGTGCAGCGCAGCGCCACGACCGCGCCGCCGACGGTCAGCAGGACGAGCGCGGGCGCCACGAGCCCGGCGCCGGGCAGATCGCTGCGCAGCAGGGCGGTGTCGACGAGCACCGCCACCGCGACGAGCGGCAGCAGCAGCCCGGCGGCGACGGAACGTGCGGTGGTGCGGGCGCGCAGGCGGCGGACGAACCCGCCCACGTCGGCCTGGGTGCCGGTCTCCGCGGCCTGTCGCAGGGTTCCCGACGCGGCGGCGAACGCGGCCGGCGCGGTCACGACGGGCAGGCAGGCGAGGCTGGTGAGCAGCCCCACGAGGAGCATGTCGGCGAACATCGTGAACCCGGAGCCGAAGACCTCGCCGGGTTCACGGCGTCGGCGGCTCTCCGCGGCGGGCGTCTTGACCCGGTGCGCGGCGGTCATGTGATCGGTGGCCATGGGGTCAGCCCTTCAGTCCGGAGGTCGCCATGCCCTGCACCAGGTAGCGCTGGAAGACGAAGAAGAAGAGCACGATGGGCAGGACCGAGATCACCGACATGGCGAACATGGGCCCGTACGCGGAGGTGCTGGACTGGTCGACGAAGCTGCGCAGCGCCAGGGTGATGGTGAACTTCTCCGGCGCGAACAGATAGATCATCTGCGTGAAGAAGTCGTTCCACGTCCAGATGAAGGCGAAGATCGCCGTGGTGATCAGTGCCGGACGGCTCAGCGGCAGGGTGATGGCCCAGTACGTACGGAACGCTCCGCAGCCGTCGATGCGCGCCGACTCCTCCAGCTCGCGCGGCAGCCCGCGCATGAACTGGACGATGAGGAAGACGAAGAACGCCTCGGTGGCGAGGAACTTGGGCAGGATCAGCGGCCAGTAGGTGTCCACCAGGCCGAGGCGGTTGAAGATGATGTACTGCGGAATCAGGACGACATGGTGGGGCAGCATCAGCGTCGCCACCATGAAGCCGAACATGGGGCCGCGCATCCGGAACCGCAGCCGCGCGAAGGCGTAGGCGGCCAGCGAGCAGGACAGGACGTTCCCGATCACCGCGCCGACCGCGATCATCAGCGAGTTGCCGAGCAGCCGGGTCACGCTGACGCCGGAGACGCCGTCCAGGGCGGTGGTGTAGTTGGACCACTCCAGGTGGCTGGGCCACAGGTCGAGGCTGGTGACGACCTCGTCGGCCGGTTTCAGGGACGTGGCGAGCAGCCAGGCCAGCGGGTAGAGCAGCACCAGCAGGGAGACGAGCGCGACGGTGTGCGGCAGCCAGCGCTTGAGGTCCGGGCCGCTGCCCGTGAGGTTCTTGGCGGTGAGACTCATCGCCCCTCCTCGTCCGCGTAGAAGACCCAGGACCGGGAGGTCCGGAACAGGATCAGGGTGATGACGCCGATGGCGATCAGCAGGAGCCAGGCCATCGCCGCCGCGTAACCCATGTGGGAGGCGGTGAAGCCGCGCTCGTACAGGTAGAGGGTGTAGAAGTTGATGGAGTCGGCGGGCCGGCCGCTGCCGTTGCTGACCACGAAGGCCGGGGTGAAGACCTGGAAGGACTGGATCATCTCCAGGACCAGGTTGAAGAAGACGACCGGGGACAGCATCGGCACGGTGATGGAGACGAACTGCCGCCAGCGGCCGGCGCCGTCGAGGGCGGCCGCCTCGTACAGGTCGGGCGAGATCTGCTGGAGCCCCGCCAGGAAGATGACCATCGGGGCGCCGAACTGCCAGGCCGTCAGGGCGACCACGACGTAGATCGCGAGGTCGGGGTTGCCGACCCAGCCGCCGGTGTGGATGCCGATCGAGTCGAGCAGGTTCGGGATCGTGCCGCCGTCGTTGTACAGGGCACGCCACACCAGCGCGATGGACATGCTCGCGCCGAGCAGCGACGGCGCGTAGAAGGCGGAGCGGTAGAAGGCGCGGCCGCGGCCGAGGTTCTTCAGGAGCATCGCCGCGCCGAGCGCGAGGCCGAGCTTGAGCGGAACGGCGATCACGACGTACAGGAGGGTGGTGCCGACCGAGCGCCAGTAGCGGGGGTCCTCGGTGAGCATCTCGGTGTAGTTGCGCAGGCCCACCCAGTGCGGCGGGTCGAAGAGGTTGTAGTCCGTGAAGGACAGGTAGAGCGAGACCGCCATCGGCACCAGGGTCAGCACCACGGCGCCGATCATCCAGGGCGACAGGAACACGTAGGCGGGCCACTGCTGTTCACGGCGGCGGCGCCGGGCGCTCTTCGGCCGGGGCTTCGTCGTGCGGTCGGCGCGCGGGGGCGCCTGGGTCGACAGCGCCGTCATGACCTCAGCTCCCGGTTCGCCTCGTCGATGAACTCACGGGCCGCCTGCCGCGGCGACGCGAGGTCGTACATGACGCGCTGGTAGTTGCGGTTGAAGGCGGTCTGGATCGCGACGTCGCCGCGGGGCGGCGCGGCGGGCGGTGCGTCGACCCCGTACTTCTCCATCATCTGTCCGTAGCGGTAGATCTCCAGCTCGGGGCCCTTGAGGGTCTTGGCCACGCGGGTGGCGATCGCGCGGTTGGGCGGGGTGGAGCGGGTGAAGCCGAGGATGTCGCCGGCCCGCTTGTCGTTGAGGAGGAAGTCGATCAACTCGGTCGCCTCCTTGGGGTGGGGGGTGTGCGCCCCGACGCCGAGCAGCATCGACGGCTTGAAGTAGTTGCCGGCGCGGCCGTCGGTGGTGGGGACCGGCCCGATGCGCACCTGGTCGCCCAGGAGCGCCGGATAGCCGGGGAAGGTGGCGTCCCAGGTGTAGTCGGCGGCGGCGAGCCCGCGTCCGATGGGTGTCCACTCGGTGCTGTCGGCCTGCACGGTGTCCTCGGCCTTCGCGACGGCGCCGTGCTTGCGCTGATCGTTGAAGTACGTCCAGAACGCGGTGAGGTCGTCCTCGGTGAAGCCGAGCCTGGTCTGGCTCGCGTAGAGCTTGCCGCCGCGGCTGCGCAGCCAGTCCTCGAAGACGTCCTCGTTCGTGGCGCCGTCGTTGGAACCGGCGACGGCCCGCCCGTCCGGGGCCTTCAACCCCAGGGCCGCGATCTTCTTGTTGGCCTCGGCGAAGTCCCGCCAGGTCCAGTCGGGTTCGGGCGTGGGGACGCCCGCCTTCCTGTAGATCTTGGTGTCGTACGCGTATCCGGTGATCCCGCGGCCCATCGGCATGGCGTACTGCGTGCCCTTGAAGGTGCCGGTGCGCACGAGTTCCTTGTCCATCTCGGACGTGCGGATCGCTTTGTCGCGGATCGCCTTGTCGAGCGGCAGGAGCGCGTTGCCGTCGGAGTACTGCGAGATCTGCCGGTAGTCCAGCTGCGCGACGTCGGGGATGCCGCCGCCGGCCGCCTGGGTGGCGAGCTTCTGCATGTACGCGCCGAAGTCGGCGTTCGATGTGCGGACGGTGACGCCGGGGTGTTCCTTCTCGAAGAGCTCTACGGCCTTCTTCGTGCGGGTGGCGCGGTCGTCGTTGCCCCACCAGGTGAAGGTGATCGTGACGCCGTGCGCCGCCTCGCCGCTCGCGCCGGAGCAGGCGGAGAGCGTGCCGGTCAGCGCGGTGCTGAGGGCGACGGCGGCCGTGGCGAGGACGGCCCGGCGGGGCAGGCGGCGTCGACGGCGTGGGGGTTCGGGCATGGTTGCCCTCCTGAGGGGTGGCGGAGGTGGAAGGACAGGTGCGGGCCTCAGATGCCCGGATAGACGTCGAGCCGCCCGCACATGCCGAACCGGCCGCGTGCGGTGGGTCCGGTGGCCGCGACCCGGGCGTGCGCGAGGTGCTCCGTGTGCTGTCCGCGCAAGGCGTGCAGCTGGGCCCCGGTCGCCGACGCGGCGGCCTGCGCGCCGTCGCGCCAGCGCTGTTCCCAGGCGTCGAGGCGGGGGCGGATCAGTGCGGCGGCGGCCTGCTGGAACGCCTCCAGGGGTGCCGGGTCGCCCGCTTCGGTGGCCGCGCGCAGTTCCAGGAAGCGGCGCGTGGCCAGGTCCCTGCGGGCGCGGGCGATCTCCACCTGCTCGGCCTCGGGCACGTCGTCGGGGATGCGCACGGCGTCCGCGTACGTGTCGGGGTCGTCGAGCAGGTCCTGCGGAAGGGTGAGGACCGCGTCGCCCGCCTCGGGCAGGCCGCTGTTCTGCATCACGACGGTGATCTCCAACGCGCCGTCGTTGACCAGGCGGTGGATCGTGCCGGGCGTGAACCAGGCGACGGTGCCGGGCTCCAGGGCCGTCTCCTCGTACCCGGAGAGGGTCAGGGTCTGCACCCGGCCGCGCCCGGCGGTCACCACGTACCCCTCGCTGCACGCGAGGTGCAGGTGCGGGGTGCCGCCGCCGGGCAGGCCCTCGACGGTGGGCCAGTCGTAGACGCGCAGCCGGGAGACGCCGACCGCGCCGGGGAAACCGTCGTACGCCGCGCTCACCACGCGTTCCCCTCGACCTGCGCGGCGACCTGCTCGCGGTCCCAGGCGCCGTCGGCGACGGTGACCCGGTAGGAGCGGGAGAGCGTGTCGCCGGGGGCGAGGACCAGCTCGTCGTGGAACGCCCAGGACGGGGCGACGGCGGCGAACGGGTCGCTGCGCACGAACCAGTGCGCCGGGTGCGTCCCCTTCTCCCCCGTGTGGTCGTTGCCCGCCGCGTGCTCGAAGACCAGGGTCGCGTGTCCGTCGCGCTCGTCGTGCTCGCCGACGTACGCCAGCCACGGCGCCTGCGTGCCCATCAGGTCGCCGCTGTCGGCCTCGGCGCTGAACACCCGGCCGTCGCGGAAGGCGCGCGGGCCGCGCCAGAACAGTCCGGTGTATCCGGCGGCGGGGCGGCCGTGGGTGGTGGGGCTGCCGAAGTGCAGGGGCTCGGCGCGACGGTTGGTCACCGACGAGGTCCAGGTCAGCGCCCAGCTGCCGGCCGCCGTGTCGAGGTGCGACACCTCCAGGCGGCGCTCCTCCTCGGCCCACAGCTCCCCGTCGTACGGGTGCCAGGTGAGGCGTTCGGCGATCACGGCCCGGTCGCCGGTGGCGGAGACCTCGTCGAAGGCGACGTGCGCCATCGAGCCGATCCTCTCGTGCAGCGGGAGATATCCCTCGCCGTGCACGTAGGTGTTGCCGCCCCACAGGTTCTGGCCCGAGAGGTGGGAGGCGGTGAGCTGGAGTCCCTTGTGCCAACGGTGGTCGTTGGGGCGGTAGTCGGTGACGACGGCACCGGACAGGGTGCGGATCGGGTGGAGGTAGGGCTTGGGGGCCTCCCACGCGGCCTCCGGGCGGTACACGTAGGCGAACAGCTCGGTGCCGGTGGCCTCGTGGACCACGGTGATGCGGTCGCCGTGGGCGTGGGTGAGTGCGAGCGTCATGCCTGGGCCTCTTCCGTACGGGCGTCGGCGGGCGCCCAGCCGGGGGCGTCGCCGTGCAGGGCGGTGTAGTAGGGGTCGCCGGGGCCGATGTCCCCGGCGCGGACCGTGGTGTCGGTGAACGCGGACTTGTAGAGGGCGGTGATGAACTCGAGCGTGCGGCGGCCGCCCTCGCCGCTGGTCGGGTGGCGTCGCCCGGCGTTGATGTCGGCCACCAGGGCGCGCAGTTGGGCCAGGTGCGAGCTGGGCTCGTCGGCGCCGAAGTCCTGCCAGGCGGCGGCCTCCTCGGTGGGGACGCCGGGGGCGGGGGTGATGCGCCAGTCCGCGTTGCGGTAGCCGTACAGGTGGGTGAGCTCGATGGTCGCGCGCTCGCAGTCGATGCGGATGCGGCTGACCTCGTCCGGGCTGAGCACGCTGTTGACGACCGTGGCGACGGCGCCGTCGGCGAAGCGGACCTGGGCGGTGGAGACGTCCTCGGTCTCCACGTCGTGCACCAGGCGGGCCGCCATGCCGCGCACCTCGGACCACGGGCCCATCAGGTCGAGCAGCAGATCGGTCTGGTGGATGCCGTGTCCCATGGCCGGGCCGCCGCCCTCGGTCGCCCAACGGCCGCGCCAGGGAACGGCGTAGTAGGCGGTGTCCCGGTACCAGGTGGTCTGGCAGTGCGCGACCAACTGCCGTCCGAAGGCGCCTTCCCGCAGCAGTCGCCGCACGTGCCGGGCGCCGGAGCCGAAGCGGTGCTGGAAGACGATGGAGGAGTACGGCGCGGTGTCGTCGCCCGGTTCGGCCGCCTCCACGGCGTCGTAGTCGGCCAGCGAGGGGCACGGCGGCTTCTCGCACCACACGTACGCGCCCGCCTTGAGCGCGGCCACGGACTGTTCCCGGTGCACGGCCGGCGGGGTGCACAACACGACGAGGTCGGGGCGCACTTCGGCGAGCATCGCGTCGAGGTCGGTCGACGCGTACGGGATCGCGAACTCCTCCGCCAGGGCCCGCACCGCCGCGTCGTTCACATCGACCGCGGCCACGATCTCCGTCTCGCCCTCCTCGGCGAGGGTCCGCAGGGCGGGCAGGTGGCTGGAGCGGGCGATCCCGCCGGCGCCGACCACGGCCGTGCGCAGGGGAGTCTTCGGACCTTGCGAGGACATGACGGTCCCTCTCGTCGGACAGGCGAATGGACACGGCGGTGCGGCCACCGACGCCGGCAGCAAGCGCTTGCCTTGCATGTGTTCCAACGTTGTAACCGCCACGTCTCCGCAGGGTCAACCCTCCGGAGCAAAAGAACTCCGAGCCAACGCCCGACCCTCACAACACCCCTCTGAGCATGCATAATCTGGAAAAACTCCAGGGAGGGGACCTCATCGTGGGAGCAGTGACGCTGAAGGACGTGGCGGAACTCGCCGGGGTGTCCATCAAAACGGCTTCCAACGTTGTACGTGAGGCGCCGAAGGTGGCTCCGGCCACCCGGGAGCGGGTGATGCGGGCCGTCCGCGAGCTGGGTTACCGGCCGAATCCGTCGGCCCGGCGGCTGCGGACCGGGCGCAGCGGACTGATCGCGCTGGCCGTTCCGCAGCTGACGACGCCGTACTTCGCCGAACTCGCCCACCACGTGCGGACCGAGGCGACGGCGCTCGGCCTGACCGTCCTCATCGAGGAGACCCTCGGGGACCCGGCGGAGGAGCTGCGGCTCGCCACCGGCGTGAGCGCGTCGCTGCTCGACGGGGTGATCCTGTCGCCGCTGCACGTCTCGGCCGACGAACTGGCTCCCGTTGCAAGCGAGTTGCCGCTCGTCCTGCTCGGCGAGCGCAGTTACGAGGGCGACCGTGTCGGAGCCGACCATGTCCTGATCGACAACGTCGGGGCCGCCCGTGACGCGACGGCCCATCTGATCGGCCTGGGCCGCACCCGGATCGCCGCGATCGGCGCCGACCGCAAGGCGTCCGCGACCAGCCGCCAGCGCCTGGAGGGGTACCACGCGGCGCTGCACGCGGCCGGGCTGCCCTTCGACCCCCGGCTGGCCCCCACGATCGGCGAGTTCGACCGGCCGGGCGGCCTGGCCGCGATGCGCACCCTGCTCGCACTGCCGGCCGCCGACCGCCCCGACGCCGTCTTCTGCTTCAGCGACATGCTGGCCGTCGGCGCCCAACGTGCCATGTTCGAGAGCGGGTTGAGCATCCCCGGCGACATCGCCGTGGTCGGCGTCGACGGATCGCAGGAGGCGCTGTACAGCACCCCGTCGCTGACCACCGTCGTCCCGGACAAGGCGGCCATCGCATCACTGTCCGTCCGGTGTCTCGCCGCACGCATCAAGGCGGAGGAGCCGCTCCCGTTCGAGGTCCACACGGCCCCGCACGCGCTCGAGGCCCGCGAATCGACACTGGGCGTTCGCGAGGAGGTGCGCCCCTGACGCCGCCCGAGCACCCTTTCTCGTCCGCTTGACGACAACAGGCCCTCACATTTAAAGTCGTGATGACTCTAATGAGGGGGCTTCGTCATGGCTGACATCACACGACGGTTCGGCTGGCGCCACCTGCGCGCCGCACCCACCGCCCACATCCGCCACCACCGTTCGGGGCGACTCACCCACGACGGCGCCGGGCTGAGTTTCTGGTTCCGCCCGCTGAGCGCCGCCATCTCCGAAGTGCCGGTCGACGATCGGGAGTTGGCGATGACCTTCCATGCCCGCACCGCGGACTTCCAGGACGTGGCCGTGCAGGCGACGGTGACGTACCGGATCGGTGATCCCGCGGTCGCCGCCGAGCACCTGGACTTCTCCGTCGACCCGGACTCGGGTGTCTGGCGCGGCGCTCCGCTGGAACAGCTGGCGACGCTCCTCACCGAGACCGCGCAGCAGCACGCGCTGGACGTCCTCGCCCGCACCGCTCTGGCGTCGGCCCTCGTCGACGGGGTGCCCGCCGTCCGCGACGCCGTCGCGACGGGGCTCGGCGAGGAGCCGCGGCTGCCCGCCACCGGCATCGAGGTGGTCGCGGTCCGGGTGATGGCGCTGCGGCCCGAGCCCGAGGTGGAGCGCGCCCTGCGCACCCCGGCACGGGAACGCATCCAGCAGGAGGCCGACCGGGCGACGTACGAGCGGCGCGCCGTGGCCGTGGAGCGTGAACGCACCATCGCGGAGAACGAGTTGGCGAGCCAGATCGAACTGGCCCGCAGGGAGGAGCAGTTGGTCGAGCAACGCGGCACGAACAGCCGCCGCGAGGCCGAGGAGAACGCCGCCGCCGACGCCGTACGCGTCAAGGCCGAGGCCGAGCGCAAGGTGAGCCTCGCCCGCGCGGAGGCGGAGGGCGCCCGCGAGGTCGGTGAGGCACGGGCCCAGGCACAGGCGGCCTGGCTGCGGGTGCACGGCGAGGCCGACGTGGCGACGCTGCACGCGCTGACCGGCACGCGGCTCGCCGAGAACCTGCCGCGGATCGAGAGCGTGACGGTCTCCCCCGACGTGCTGACCGGCCTGCTCGCGCGCCTCGGGACGGACGGCGGGCGCCCGGAATGAGCCTCGCGCCCCGCGCCGTCCTGGTCCACCGGACCACGGAGTACGAGGAGTTGGTGGCCCGGCACGGCACGCACGGCCAGGCCGCCTTCTTCCTCTCGTCCCGCGGCCGCGACATCGCGGAGGTCGCCGAGCGGCACCGGCGGGCGCAGCGGGCGCTCACCGAGGCGGCCGCCGCCGTGCCGCTGAGCTGGCGGCGGGCGACGGTGGAGCGCGCGGATCTGGACCGTTTCCTCTTCGCGCCGCAGGACGTGGTGATCGTGGTCGGTCAGGACGGGCTCGTGGCGAACGTCGCCCAGTACGTCGGCGCCCTGCCGGTGGTCGGGGTCGACGCGGACCCGGGGCGCAATCCCGGCGTGCTGGTGCGCCACCGTCCGGCGGACGTCGCACGGCTGCTGGGCACGGCCGCCGGCACCGACGAACTGACCATGGTGGAGGCGGTCACCGACGACGGACAGCGCCTGGTGGCGCTCAACGAGATCTACGTCGGTGCGGCCGGCCACCGCACCGCCCGATACCGCCTGGGCCTCGACAGCACCTCCGTCGATGGAGCTGTCGTCGAGGCCCAGGCCTCCTCCGGAGTACTGATCGGTACCGGAACGGGGGCGACCGGGTGGCTCCGGTCGGTGTGGCAGGAGCGGGGCGGCGCGGGGCGCCTGCCGGCCCCGACGGACGACCGGCTGCTGTGGTTCGTCCGCGAGGCGTGGCCGTCACCGGTCACCGGTACGCGGCTGAGCGCGGGGGAACTGACGGCGTCGGCCCGGCTGTCCCTGACCGTGGAGTCGGAGAGTCTGGTCGCTTTCGGGGACGGCATGGAGGCGGACGCGGTCGCGCTGACCTGGGGGCAGACGGTGCGTGTCGGGGTGTGCGGGGAGCGGTTGCGGTTGGTGGGGTGACCGGGGCGGCGGGCCGTGGGTCCGGCCCGCCGCCGCGTGCACGGGGGTCAGTACCGGATCACCGAGCGGATCCAGGCGAGTTGCCGCGAGACCTCCCCGGCACCGGCGATCTCCTCCCGGTCGGAGCCGTCGAAGACGCCGAGCAGCGTTTCCGTGCCGCGGGGGCCGATGGTCGTCACGGGTCCGCCCGAATCGCCCCCGGCGGGGATGCCCACGACCTTGCGCATGCAGAAGTCCGAGCCGTCCTGAACGGTGTAGCCCTCGCACCGGGGATCGTCCGGATCGAGCACGCGCAGGGTCGACTGCCGCAGCACCGGTGACTGGCAGCTGTTCTCGTCGCCGGTGCAGGTGGCACCCCAGCCCAACTGCCGCACCAGCGTGCCCGGCCGGGCCGGGGCGGCGGACAGCCGCGCCACGCGCACCGTCATCGGCGCCACCTCGACGAGCATCATGTCGGCGCGTGCGCTGCCCACGCGCCCGCCGGGCAGCGGGCGCACCACGGTTCCCTGGCGCATGTCGAGATGGCCGACGCGGAACTCGATCCGGCGGTCCGCGACGGGCTCGCCCTGTTCGAAGAAGCAGTGGGACGCGCTGAGGATCCACTTCCGGGCGACCGCCGTCGCGGTGCACTCCGGCTTCCCGTCGACGAGCATGCGGACGGCCCACGGCCCGTAGCCGCTCCGCTCTCCACCGATCACCGCGGCGGACGGGCCCGCCGTGACCACCGAACAGGCCAGCAGCACGGATGCGGCCGCCGCGAGCACACCGACTCGACGTGCCGTCCCCCCGGTTCCCAACGTTCGGGCCGTTCTCTTCATCCGGGTGGTTCGCTTCATCCGGCCGACTTTTGCATGAAGAGCGACAAATCCCTGCGCCACCCGGCCGCGTCGCGCGCGTCGCGGAGGCGGCTCCGATCGCCCCCTGCATGGTCGCGGCGGAGTTCGACGACGAGCCCGCGCTTGATGTGCCCTTCGGCACCTCGGACGGCGCACGGATCGTGATCCACAGCGCGGGCCATACCCACACGGCGGACTTCCGCACCGAAGTGTGGGCCGAGCAACCACCGCCGCCCACCGACCCGTGGGACGAACGAGCGGAGACCCGGATCGACTCCCCCCTCCGGAAGGCTGCGGCTGTGGACCTATGCCGCCATGACCGAGGGAGAAGTCGATCTCGGTTTGCCCGACAGAAGGTGGCGCGTCCGGGTCCTGGCACGCGGCAGGGACCGGGTGCGCGAACTGGCCGCGTCGGGTGTGCCTCATGGCGTCGGGCAGTACATGGCACAGTTCTGGCCCATGTGACAGCCACCCGTCGCGCGTGCCGGCCAGGCCCACGGTTGCCGGCGCGCAAAAAAGGGCGTGGCGCGGTACGTGCGTACCGCGCCACGCCCTTCCAGAAGGACCGGCCAGGGCTCAGTGGCCCAGGTTCATGTCCGCGTCGCTCTTGCCCTCGCCCGACACCTGCAGCGGCATCGCGTGGGGCGCGTATCCGCTGGCGATGACGGTGTAGTCGCCGGAGTCGAGGTCGTTGAACCCGTAGACGCCGTCCGCGCCGGTGACCGTGGTGGCCACGGTGTTGCCCGCCGTGTCGAGGATCGTGACCCGGGCGTCGGCCACCGGCTCGCCCGCGCGGTTGCGCACGGTGCCGTGGACGTGGGCACCGAGGTCGAGGCGGACCTCGTAGCGGTTGGCGGCGCCGCCCGCGACCTCGACCGGCAGGGCCGCCGGACGGTGCCCGGTGGCGCTGACCGCGAGGGTGTAGCCGCCGGGGACGAGGTCGGCGAAGCCGAAGTCGCCCGCGTGGTCGGCGGTTCCGGAGGCGACGACCTCGCCGCGTACGTCCGTGGCGATCACCAGGGCGCCGGGCAGCGGCCGGTCGTCGGGGGCGGCCAGGACGGTGCCGGACAGGCCGGCCGCGCCCGAGAGCACCAGGTCGAAGTCGACCGGCCCGCCGGCCACCGTGATGGTGGTCGCCTGCGGCTGACGGGCGCCGCCGGAGGCGATCAGGACGTACGTTCCCTCGGCGGGCACGGCGACCGCGTACCGGCCGTCCGTCCCCGTCGTCGTCCGGCCGAGCTGGCTGCCGCGCAGGTCGATCAGGGTGACCACGGCTCCGGCCACCGCGGAACCCGCGGCGTCACGGATGTGGCCGCGGACGCCCGCGGCGGGATCCTCCGCGAGGGCCGTGGTGAGCGAGGCGACCGGGGCCGCCTCGACCGCTTCCGCCGTGTCCACGATCTCGGAGGTCTCCGGCACGGGAGTCTCGGCGGCCGTGCCGTTCCCCTCCGCGGCGGCGCGTGCCTCCAGCCCCGACACCTTGCGCAGCGGAACCTCCTTGGTCCACAGGACCATGAGGAACGCGATCGCGATCACGCCCGCCGCGATCAGGAAGACCACGTGCATGGAGTCGGCGAAGCCCTGCTTGAAGGGCTCCGACAGGCGCGGGTCGAGCTGCTGGATGAAGGAGGAGTCGCTCAGGACATCGGAGCCACCGCCGCCCGCACCCGGGTTCTTGACCATGTCGAGGACCGGCTTGTTGGCCGGGTCGGACAGGACCGACGGGTCGTGCAGCGCGGCCTGGAACTGGGGCGTCCCGGCGGCCGACCTGAACGCCGAGGAGATCTTGTCGCCGACGTTCGAGAAGAGCACCGACAGGAAGATGGCCGTACCGGCGGTGGCGCCCATCTGCCGGAAGAACGTGGACGACGCGGTCGCCACACCCATGTCCTGCGGCGGCACGGCGTTCTGCACGGCGAGCACCAGGGTCTGCATGCAGCCGCCGAGGCCGAGGCCGAAGAGGAGCATGTAGACCATGCTCTCCCACAGCGGGGTGTCCCACTGGACCTTGAAGTGGAAGAGCAGCAGCGCCGCGACCATGAGGACGGTGCCGATGGTCGGGAAGATCTTGTAGCGGCCGGTCTTCGCGGTGATCTGGCCGGAGACGATGGACGCGATGATCATGCCGAGCATCAGCGGCAGCATCTCGAGGCCGGACTTGGTGGGGCTGGCGCCCTTCACGATCTGCAGGTACTGCGGGATCATGAGCATCCCGCCGAACATGCCCGCGCCGATGAGGACGGACAGCAGGCTGGTCTTGCTGAAGGTCGCGTTGCGGAACAGGCGCATCGGGATCAGCGCGTCGTCACCCATCCGCCGCTCGACGAGGATCCAGGCGATGATGCCGACCACGCCGATGCCGTAGCAGGCGAGGGACTTCGAGGAGTCCCAGCCCCACTCGCGGCCCTGCTCGGCCACCAGGAGCAGCGGCACGACGCCGAGCGCGATGGTGAACGCGCCCCACCAGTCGATGCGGCGGTCGCGGCGGGTGTGCGGGATGTTGAGCACCTTGGCGACGACGAACAGGGCGATGATGCCGATCGGCACGTTCACGAGGAACACCCAGCGCCAGCCGACGACGCCCAGGATGCTGTCCTGCCCGGCGAGGAACCCGCCGATGAGCGGTCCCGCGACGCTGGAGGTCGCGAAGGTGGCGAGCATGTAGCCCTGGTAGCGGGCCCGTTCGCGGGGCGGCACGATGTCGCCGATGATCGCCAGCGCGAGGGACATCAGACCGCCGGCGCCGATGCCCTGCACGGCGCGGAAGGCGGCCAGTTCGGTCATCGACGTCGAGAACGTGCACAGCGCCGAACCTGCGATGAAGATGCTGATCGCGCCCAGGAAGTAGGGCTTGCGACCGTGCAGGTCGGACAGCTTGCCGTAGAGCGGCGTCGCGATCGTCGACGTGATCAGGTACGCGGTCGTCGCCCATGCCTGCTGGCTCAGACCGTTGAGGTCGTCCGCGATGGTGCGGATCGAGGTGGAGACGATCGTCTGGTCGAGGGCGGCCAGGAACATGCCCAGCATCAGACCGCTCAGGATGGTCAGGATCTGACGGTGGCTCAGGCCGCCGCCACCGCCCGGAGCGGCGGGTATCGCCTCGCTCGTCCCGGTGGTCTTCTTATGGGTCCGCCGGGTGGTCTCCCCGGCGGGCGGCTCGGTGTCTCGGCGCGGTGCCGACACGGCCTCACTCATACGTGCTTGCTCCCTGCTGCGCCACGGCCGCGGGGTGAGTTCCCTCGCCGTGGCGGTTGTGTTGATGCTCTACGAGGTCGTCGTTGAGGCGTGTCATCAGCCTGATCAGCTGATAACGGTCCTCGGGGGGCCAGGGTCCGAGCAGTTCCGCCAGTTGCGCGTCGCGCTGCTGCCGGTACTTCTCGTACACCGCTCTGCCGGACTCGGTCGCGTACAGCAGCGTGCCGCGCCGGTCCTCCGGGTCGGGCCGGCGCTCGATCAGGCCGCGCTCCACCATGGAGCGCACCTGACGGCTGACCGTGGACAGGTCGAGGAAGGTGTCGGCGGCCAGATCGGTCGCCCGCCGTTCCCCGTCCCGTACGAGCCGGGCCAGCAGGACGCGCTCACCGGCGCCCTGCTCCAGCTTGGTCTGGTGCCTGCGTGCCGCGACCAGCCGGGTGAAGCGCACGATCTGGTTCCCCAGCCCTGCCCCGGCCTCCTCGGCACTGGCGACCCCGCTGTCTGCTATCGCCCTGCTCTGTACCGCTTCGCGGTCATGGACCGTCCCCTTGCCCATTGCCCGCCCCCCTCTTCCGCTCACCTTTTATTGCTTGTATCTACCAAGTGAGTGTAGGGGGCCCGGAACGGCGCTCTGCACGGGGCCCGGTTGCACGGCCCGGCGCACGGGCGAACCTGGTGCGCCGCCGGGCGGCGACCGCGGCCGGCGCGGACCAACAGACGATCCCGGCCAGGACGTCCAGGAGACCGAGGAAGCCGGCGCACGCTCCCGGGCGGCCCGCCGAGCGGCGCGTACCGCCCGTGCTCCCAGGTGGATCAGGTGGCCGACGCAGAGGAGCCTGATCGTGTCGCGGACCGGTGGAGAGCGTGCGGCGATCAGCGCGAGACCGACGGCTGCTCGACCTCCCGAGCCTCACGCCGGGACCGGAGGAACCGCGCGGGACAGCCGAGGCACACCTGTCGCGGGGCCGCTCATCGACTCGCGGTGTCCTGGAGGACATCGCAGGTGTTCTGGAACTCCTCCATCAGGCGGGTGGCCTCCACGATCAGGACGCCGTACGGGCGGCCGGCGTCGGCCAGCGGCAGCCGGTGCTCGTCGGCGGTGTCCAGTACTTTCCGCAGCGCCTCCTGGGCGATGGTGGCGAGCTTGCACATCTCCTCGGCCTGGTCCGCGAGGGTGTCGCTGTCGACCTCGGCGAGGACGTGCGCGATGTCACGCAGGCAGGCGGCGAAATCTGCGTAGGACTTCAGGGCCGGGCCGTACGTGTAGGTGTCCTCGCTCTCGCGCCAGCGGCCCAGACTGCGGGTGAGGGACGCCAGCTGGTAGACCGCGCGTTCCATGGCGCTCAGCGTCTGCCGGTAGCGGCCGAAGGTGAGGTGGCCGCGGTGGACGGGCAGCAGGCGGCGGGGGTTGAAGGGCAGGCTGTTCTCCGCCGTCTCCAGCCCGGCCCGGGCCTGGCCGACCGCGGCCTGCACGCGTTCACCGGCCGCGACCCACCGGTCGGCGCGTTCGGCGTTCACGTCTCCGCTGCACAGGCCGTCGGCCATGTCGTCCAGCAGCGTCTCCATCTCCGCGGCCAGGACGTGCAGCCCCTGCTCGGCGCTGCGGTACCGCAGCGGAGGAGCGAGGCCGAGATTCACGATCAGGCCGATGCCACAGCCGAGGAGCACCAGCAGGACGATCTGACCGAGCTGGGTGACCCGGTCGGCATTCGAGGTGGCGGCGGCGTAGGTGGAGAAGGCGAAGAACGCGGCCGTGGCGACCTGCGACCGCTGCTCCCCCAGCGCCTGCCACTGGCCCAGACTCAAGGCGATCACGGCGACCAGGACGAACGCGATCAGGTCCGGGCCCGCGACGAAGCTGATCGCCGCTTGCACCGCCACCCCGACGATGACCGCGGTGATGTAGCGCAGCGTCTGCCACACCGACTTCGAGATCGTCGCGTTCATCGTCAGTACGGCGGAGAAGGGCGCGAACGCGGGCGACGTGGCATCGAGCACGGCGTGGGCGATCCACCAGCTGAGGGTGGACGCCAGCACGGATTTGCCGATCAGAAGCACCGCATGGCGCTCGTGCCCCGGGGTGCCCCACGCCCGCGCCATCCACGCTCTCCCGTTGTGAACCCGCTCCACCGCGCGCAACGCATGTCCTTTCCGTAGCTGGTGTCCGTCGCCGGTCTCCGTACCGAGGCCCGCGGTCGGATCAAGGCCCGGCCGCACCCGGTAACCACAGCAGACGTGGACAAACAGTGGGCATCGACACACGCCGTCCGGGCCGAGCGACCGGTCACGTCTCAGGTTTGGGGACGAATTCACGGGCAGATGGGGCGAGAGGCACACGGGAGGTACACATGACGGACACGCATTCCGGGCGCCCACGAAAGGCGCCACCCCAACAGAGCAAGAGCGCCGACCCAGACACGAAAGCGGCCACGCCCCGGCGCCCGAAGAAGCTTCGCCCTGCCGAGGCGATCCGCGAAGGGCGCGAGCAACTGGCCGAGCTCACCGGCAGGACGGTCGACGCGGTGTCCTCGTTCAGCGCGACCGACGACGGCGGATGGCGGCTGGAGGTCGAGGTCCTGGAACTCTCCCGGGTCCCCGACACCATGAGTTTGCTGGCGAGCTACGAGGTCACCCTCGACAGCGACGCCATGCTCACCGACTACCGAAGAGTCAGGCGTTACGAGCGCGGCCGCTCCGACGAGCGCGGCTGACCGGCCCGCTCGCCAAGGCATGCCGGCGCCCGAAGACCCACCGATCGCGAGTGCACCGCGTCCAGCGGAGCACGCCCGCGGTCGCCCAGCGCACGAAGGGAAGGAACTCCCATGACCGTGGCAACGACACAAGGCGGTGCAGGCGGTGGAGGCGGTGGAGGCACCAGTGGCCTCTACGACGTCCTGGAACTGGTCCTGGACCG
This sequence comes from Streptomyces sp. HmicA12, assembly GCF_000373565.1. Taxonomy (GTDB): domain Bacteria; phylum Actinomycetota; class Actinomycetes; order Streptomycetales; family Streptomycetaceae; genus Streptomyces. The sequence goes on from NZ_KB891815.1 coordinate 70,429, forward strand.
GGGACTCGTCATCGACGCCTTCATCCGCGTGTCCCTGGTCGGCATCGAGATCCTGAAGATCGACGTCCGCGTCGTCGTCGCCAGCGTGGACACCTATCTGCGCTTCGCCGAGGCCTGCAACCGTCTCGACCTGGAGACCGGCAGCAAGAAGCCGTCCAACCTGACGGACATCGTCGGGGACTCGATGGAGTCCGGCGCGCGCGGCAAGACCAAGGGGGCGCTGTCCGGCGCGGCGGAGACCATATCCGACGCCTTCAGCCAGGCCCGTGACGAGGGGAGCAAGAGCGAGTCCCGGCCGCGCCAGCGCCGCGCCTCGGCGAGCCGCAAGGAAGAGAAGGAGTAGCAGGCATGAGCACGTACGTCTACGGAATAGCCGACGCCGGTCACCCCGGCCTGCCCGACGGCATGGGGGGAGTCGGGAAGCCCGCGCTCCCCGTCCGCACGGTGACGGGCGGTGGTCTCGCCGCGATCGTCAGCGACGCCCCCGAGAACCTGCGGCCCAAGCGCCGGGATCTCCTCGCCCACCAGAACGTTCTGTCCGAGGCCGGTGGCGGCGGCACCGTGCTGCCCATGCGCTTCGGCAGCGTCGCCGACGACGACCAGGCCGTCGCGACCGCCCTCGAGGAGCGCGCCGCCCACTACCTCGAACGCCTGGAAGCCCTGCACGACCGCGTCGAGTACAACGTCAAGGTCCAGCACGACGAGGACGCCGTGCTGCGCCTGGTGATGACGGAGCGCCCCGAGGTCCGCGCGCAGGTGGAGCACAACCGCGCGGCGGGAGGCGGCAGTCACGAGGACAAGCTGCGCCTCGGCGAAGCGGTCGCGACGGCCGTGCAGCACCGCGAGGCGCAGGACGCCGACATGGTGCGCCGCGCCCTGGAACCGCACGCGCAAGACGTCAGCCCCGGCCCGGCCGGCACCGGCTGGATCACCAACGTGTCCTTCCTGGTGGACCGCGGCACGTCCGAGCACCTCTTGCAGGCGATCGAGGAGCTGCGGCAGGCACACCCGCACGTTGTCTTCAGCGTGAACGGGCCCCTTCCGCCCTACAGCTTCGTGGAACCCGCCCCGGCCGCCTCGGCCGCCGGATGAGCGCGCCATGGGGCTGCTGAGCGAGATCCTCCTGCTCCCGCTCGCTCCGGTCCGGGGTTCCATCTGGGTCCTCGACCAAGTGGTCGCGGACGCGGAGCGCCAGTACTACGACCCGTCGGCCATCCAGGCCCAACTGGCCGCACTGGAGAAGGAGTTGGAAGCGGGCGACATCGACGAGGAGACGTTCGACCGGCGCGAGGACGAACTCCTCGACCGGCTGGAGGGCGCCCGTACCAGACAGACCGGCACCACCGGACAGACAGGCACGTGACGTCGTACGACGCACGGGAACGGACAGCACACCATGAACCGAGCAGCACTCGGCCTCGCCGTAGGGGCCGGATACCTCCTGGGGCGCACCAAGAAGATGAAGCTCGCCTTCGCGGTGGGCACGATGGTCGCCGGCAAGAAGCTGCAGCTGAGCCCTACGGCGGTCCTCGACATGGCCCGCACCCAGCTGGAGAACAACCCGCAGTTCAAGGAGATCGGCGACCAGCTGCGCCAGGACTTCCGAGGGATGGGCAAGGCCGCCACCGGGGCGATCCTCGAACGGCAGATGGAGGGCCTGGCCGGTCGGCTGCACAACAGCACGGCCGGCGTCCGTGACCGCATCGCGGGCGTGGCGCCCGGCGCCGAGGACGCAGAGGAGACGGCGGACAAGGCCACGGGCGGACGGAGCGGCAAGGTCACCGGACGCACCTCGCGGAACGGGGACGACCGGGACACCCGGGACGACCGCGACGACCGGGACGAGGGCAGCCACGACAGCCGGGACGCCGACGGCGGCGGGCAGGACACCGACCGGCCGGCACCGCGCAAGCGAGCCCCGGCACGGAAGTCCACCGCGTCGGGCGAGCGCGGGGCCGCGCCGCGCAAACGCGCACAGGGCACGGCCGAGAAGACGTCGTCGTCCGCGGCGAAGAAGTCCTCGGGAGCCGCGCGGCGCGCTCCGCGCGGTGACGCGAAGGGAGCTCGCGGCAATGGCTGACACACCAGCGGTCAACCCGCTCAAGGAGCTGGCCAGGAGCGAGGCCGCCGACCGGCTCAAGGCCGAGGCGCAGGACTACCTCACCGCGCAGGCGACCCGGCTGCTCACCGGCGCGGGCCACAAGCTGGGCCGGACCACCAGCAGGCTCAACGACATCGCCGAGGGCAACAGCCCCGGTTTCACCCGGCTCGCTCTGGAGAGCGGCCGGAAGCTCGCCGAGGGCAAGGGGCCGGTGCGCTCGGCCGTCGAGGCGGGCGCCGGCCACCTCAAGGACAACCTGACCGAGGGGGTCAAGGGCCTCTTCGGCAAGGGCGGGAAGTCCGGCAAGGGCAAGTCCAAGTCGGGCAGCGGCCAGAAGCCGACGGTGATCCTGGAGAGCATCGACGTCGGTGTCGATGTCCGTACCGCGTACGACCAGTGGACTCAGTACCAGGAGTTCTCCACGTTCGCGCGGGGCGTCAAGAACGCCAACCGTGCCGACGACGTGACCTCCGACTGGCAGATGAAGATCTTCTGGTCGAGCCGCAGCTGGAAGGCGCACACCACCGAGCAGGTCCCGGACCAGCGCATCTGCTGGACCTCCGAAGGCGCCAAGGGCACCACGAAGGGTGTCGTCACCTTCCACGAGCTGGGCGAGCGCCTCACCCGGGTGCTGCTGATCATCGAGTACTACCCCAAGGGGCTCTTCGAGAAGACCGGCAACATCTGGCGGGCCCAGGGCCGTCGCGCCCGCCTCGACCTCAAGCACTTCGCGCGCTTCCTCTCCATCAAGGGCGAGGCGAGTGATGGCTGGCGCGGCGAGATACGCGACGGCGAGGTCGTCCGCAGCCACGACGACGCGGTGGCCGAGGAGGAGGAAGCGGAGAACGCCGACCAGACGTCCGAGAGCACGGCGGACGGAGAGACGGACGGCGAGGCGTTCGACGAGGACGACGACTACACGGACGAGGAGCCCCGGAACCAGCCGGAGGACCCCGAGGACGGCTTCGCGGACGAAGAGGGCCTCGATGACGAGTACCTCGACGAGGACGCTCCGGCCGACGACGTCGATGAGGACGGCGCAGACGACGCGGCCGAGGAGTACGCCGACGACGAGTTCGAGGACGAGTACGACGACGAAGCGCCTGCGGATCACGAGGACGAGTACGAGGACGAGTACGAAGACGAAGACGTCCCCGCTGACCGGCGTGAGCGGTCGGCGCACGCGGGCGCGAGGAGCCGCTGATGGGAACCGCAAGCAGCTTTCCCGATTCCCCTCTCGGCGGCGGGAGTTCGGGGGCCAACCTCGCCGACATCCTGGAGCGCGTCCTCGACAAGGGCATCGTGATCGCCGGCGACATCAAGATCAACCTGCTCGACATCGAACTGCTCACCATCAAACTGCGTCTGATCGTCGCCTCGGTCGACAAGGCGAAGGAGATGGGCATTGACTGGTGGGAGCACGACCCGGCACTGTCCTCCGGCGCCCGGAGCAAGGAACTCGCCCGGGAGAACGCCGAGTTGAAGGAGCGACTCGCCGCCCTGGAAGCGAGAGGCGTTCCCGAGTCACTCGACACGGCCCGCGAGAGAGAGCCGCGCCATGACCACTGAGCTGCGTTACGTCTACGCGGTCTGCGGCCCCCTCGACGCCCCGCTCCCGGAGCTGCCGACGGGCGTCGCGGGGGCCGTCCCCCGGCTGATCCGGCACGCGGGGCTGACCGCGGTCGTGAGCCACGTCCCGGCCGGGGAGTTCTCCGAGAGCACCCTGCGCCGGAACCTGGAGAACCTCGACTGGCTCTCCGAGACCGCCCGCGCCCATCAGACGGTGATCGCCGCCCTGACCTCGGTGACCAGCCCCCTGCCACTGCGCCTGGCCACGGTGTTCCACGACGACAGCGGCGTACGCGCCATGCTGGAGGCGGAAGCCGACTCCCTCCGGGCATCCCTGGCGCGGCTTCGCGAACGCGTCGAATGGGGCGTGAAGGTCTACGTGGAGGAGTCCCCGGCGGAGCAGGCCGGCACTTCCGGTGCGGCGTCCGCCGACCGCGCCTCCGCCGGCTCCCTGGCGGCGGGCTCGGGCCGCGACTACCTACGGCGCCGGCGTGCCGAACGGGCGGGACGCGAGGAGACCCTGCACAAGGCGGAGGGCTTCGCCCAGGACCTGTACGACCAGTTGTCGCGGCACGCCGACGACACGCGCATCCACCCGCCGCAGAACTCCGAACTGGCCCGGTCCACCGGCCGCAACGTCCTCAACGCCGCCTTTCTGGTGGCCCGTTCGGCGTCGGAGGCCTTCGTGGAGATGGTCGACGCGCGCAAGGGCGAACAGCCCGGCCTGCGGGTGGAACTGACGGGCCCCTGGGCCGCGTACTCCTTCTGCGCACCGCCCGAGGAACGCACCGACGCGACATCGGCGGACGGTGCCCGATGACCGTTGTCGAGCGGCGGGAGATCGCACTCGTCGACCTGCTGGACCGACTGCTCGCGGGTGGCGTCGTCCTCGCGGGGGACGTCACGCTGCGCATCGCGGACGTGGACCTCGTCCGGATCGATCTGAACGCCCTGATCAGTTCGATCAACGAGAACGTCCCCTCGCCCTGGGAGGACCTGCTGTGAGCACGTACGACCACACGGACCACACGGACCACCGGAACGCGACGGAGGCTCCCGACGAAGACCGGTCGTGCGCCGCGTGCGGTGCGGCGCCGCGGACCACCGTCACGGAAAGGCGCCGGGGGCAGATCCAGATCGAGCCCGACACCGTGGAACGCGACCTGATGAAGCTCGTCCTCACCATCATCGAGCTGCTGCGCCAGCTCATGGAACGCCAGGCCGTACGCCGCTTCGACACCGGCGACCTGACGGAGGACCAGGAGGAGCGCGTCGGCCTCACCCTGATGCTGCTCGAGGACCGGATGGCCGAGCTGCGCGAACGCTACGACCTGCGCCCCGAGGACCTGAACATCGACCTCGGCCCGCTGGGGCCGCTCCTGCCGCGCTGAGCCACGCGTCTTTCACCCGATTCGACGCGATCATGTTTACGGGCGGCTCGTCGGGCCACGCGAAGGGGGAGCAACTGATGTCGATGCCAAGGGAGCGTGAGCGGACATGACCGCCAACGAGAAGGCCAAGGCGAAGACCGAGCAGACCGTCGGCGCCGCGAAGGAAGCCGCCGGACGCACGGTGGGCAACGAGCGCCTCACCGCCGAGGGTCGCGCCCAGCAGATGAAGGGCGACGCCCGCCAGGCCAAGGAGAAGACCAAGGACATCGGCAAGCACTGACCCGCACCACCCGACGCCCTTGGGGCGGCCCTCGTCGACGAGGGCCGCCCCAAGGGCGTTTCGGCATCTTTCAGGTGGTGCGGGAGGCGTTCTGATGTACGTGCTCCAGGGCGTCCAGGACGACGGTCCGGTTGTGCCATTGAAGCCAGCCGCCGACCACGTACTGGAGCCGTTCCAGTTCGGCGAGCTGTGCCGGCCGAAAACCCGTCAGCGGGCGCGCGTGGTGGCTGGAGATGACCCCGCGCACGATGCCGTCACCGCCGGTGAGGGGCACGCTGTGAGCGGCGCGGCTGCCGCTGTCCAGGATGACCTGACGCGTCTCGTCGTCGAAGACCTCGGTGACGGCGACGTCCCGCACCGTGACCTGCCGGGCGGCCTCCGCGGCCCGGTGGCAGGAGGTGCCGTCCTCGACGAACGCGAAGTAATCGGTGAACGCCTGCGAATGCGCGCGGTGCTTCTCCATCCGCAGGACGTCCGCCTCCCGCAGCTGGGCGTTGCCGAACTGGGCGCCGGCGACATCCATCACCCGCTCCAGGGCCGCGCTCAGGACCTGGCCCTGGTTCTTCGGGTCGAGATGGCCCGCGCCGAGCCCCGGCAGGGAAGGTGGCGTGGCCTGGCCGCGGCCCGGGAACCACTGCCGGGTGGCGGACGGCGGCGCGCTCGCCGTGGTCAGGGCCGCCGCTATCTGATGAAGCTTGATGTTGAACCGCTGGGACGCCTCGCGCATCAACGTGAACGCGGCATCCGCGTCGGGCAGCTGATAGCGCCCCATCAGCAGCCCCTGCGCCAGGGCCACCCGGGTACGGGCCTGCTCCTGCTTGTGCAGGCTCCGCAGCCGTTCCCGTACCGACCGCAGCTCGATCGCCAGGAACTCCTGCGCCGGCCACACCGCGTTCTCGTCCGGCACGGCCGTGTCCCGTGCGGCGGTGTCACCGGCACGGGCAGGCACCGGAGGATGCAGATGTTTGTCGGAGTGCATGGGGAATCGCCCTTCGCGAAGTGGGTGAGAGACACGTGCGGCCACGCCGAACACGAGCCGCAGTTGTCCTTCCTTCGCCGTCTGCGACGCCCGCCATGGACCCTGCCGGGTCTGCTCCGCGCCGTGCCTGCTTGCCCAAGCACTCCCCCGACCGTAACCGCAGCTGTCGCGCCACGTCACCTGCCCCCACCTTCATCGTCGGCGCCGAACCGGCCCGTCCGTTGTCCGTTCCCCGGGGCTCGGCCGACCGGTATCGCGCGCGTCAGCACCCAGTCGACACCTGTCGTACAGGTCGAGGCGAGCGTCGAAAGTCACAGGCCGTCCCGGTCGTGCCAGTGCCGCTGCCAGCGCGCGTCGACGGGTTCGGCAGCGGGCTGGTAACGGATGTCGGTGGACAGCCGCATGACACGGCCCGGGTCACGGTTGTCGAGCGCCGCGTGCACGAGGTAGGGGGAGTGCACGACCATGTCGCCTGCCGCGTAGTCCGCGATCAGCCACCGGGAGTCGAACTCCTCGGCGAGACCCGGCAGATCGGCGGTGAGCGAGGCTGCGGGACGGCGGGTGGAGCCGCTGCGCTCCTCCTCCTTCACGCGGTGATGGCTGCCCTCCAGGTAGACCAGGCCGCCGCGCTCCACGGGGCAGTCGCCCAGCGGGATCCAGGAAGAGAGGACGTTCTCGGTGCCCTCGCGCAGATAGACCAGGTCGTAGTGCGCCTGAGTCGCCGAACCGATGCCCTGCTCCCCCGGGACGTTGTGCCGGATGATCTTCCGTCGATGCAGATGCACCTCGTCCACCCCGAAGAACCAGCGGTAGAAGGCGACGAGCCGTGGATGGGCGCACAGTTCGGCGTACGCAGCTCCTGGCACGATCCCGCCGAACAGCGTGGTGCGGAACAGCGCGCGGTCGACGTCGTACGGTTCGGCCGCGACGCCGTCGGCGGGGTCGGTGCCGGGGGCCGTCAGACCACTGGGGGCGAGGGCACGGAAGTAGTGCCGCCGGAAGCCGCGGACGGTCTCCGCCGCGAAGAAGCCGCGCAGGAAGAGGTAGCCGTCGCGGGCGTACCGGGCGCGCAGCGCCTGCCGGTCCCCCAGTTCCGCGCGGTCGACCGGTTCCAGCCGGCCCAGGCGGCCGGGCCCCGGGTCGAGACCGTATCCGTTGGACGTGAGGGATGTGAGGGATGTGAGGGATATGGGGGATGTGGGGGACGTTTGGCTTGTGTGCGGCGTCCGGGGTCTGTCGTTCATGCCGACGATGCTGCGCACTCGCCCCGGCCGCTCGCCATGGACCCGCCCCGCGGGGAGTTGGACTCTGCCCGGCGTCCGGGCTCGCCCGCCGCACCATGGACGCGCGCCCACCTACTGAGGGATCCTTGCGCCGCCCCTGGACCGGGCCCCGAGAAAGGACCCCGCACCGATGCGTCCGCGACCCCACTCCTGGTATCTGGCCCCGGCACCCGGTGTGCCGGATCTCGGGCTCGCCCTCACCGGCGCCGGCTGGATCGAGGGGCAGAACCGGCGCCACGAGGGCCGGGTCCTGCCGCACCACGCCGCCGTGCTCGTCACCGAGGGGACGGGCAGCCTGCGCCTCGGCTGCGGACCCCTGCTCCCGGTGGGCACCGGGAGCCTGTTCTGCCTGCCCGCGGACGTCCCGCACAGCTACGGACCGCTCGGCGGCGCCTCCTGGTCCGAGCGGTGGATCCTCTTCGAGGGGCACGCGGCCCGCGCGTACGAGCAGCTCGGCTGCCTCGGCGCCGCGCGCCCCGTCGCCCGTCCGGGCGATAGCACCGAACTCGCCGACGCGTTCGGCGAGTTGACGACACTGGCCCGCGAGCCCGCCTCGCTCTCCCGGGACGTCACCGCCGCCGCGCTGCTGCACCGCCTGATCGCGCTGACCGCTCCCCCGCCGCCGCCCGCGACGGCCGGCCCGGCGTCCCTGGCCCGGCAGGCCGTCGCCCTGCTCGACGACCACGACGGACGGCCCGTCAGCCTGGCCCGCCTCGCCCGCCGGCTCGGCGTCTCGCCCGACGCCCTGACGGCGGCGGTCCGCACGGCCACCGGGTGCACCCCCACCGAGTACCTGCTGCGCAGACGGATGGCCCGCGCGAGGACACTGCTCACCACCACCGACCTCACCGTCGCAGCCGTCGGCCGCCGGGTCGGCTATGACGACCCGGCCTATTTCAGCCGCCTGTTCGCCCGCAGGGTGGGCGCACCGCCCTCGGTCTACCGGCGCAGGCCCGGGAACAGCGCGAGGTGATCCGTGCAGTAGTCGCGCAGCCCTTCGACCGTCCCGTGGATCGCGGGGCGGGCTTAGTGGCCGGGGTCCCGGCTCGACCTCGACCTGCGCACCGGATTCGGCGACGGGTGACTGCGCATCGGCCCGACGAAGATCCTCTCCGACGGCTCGCTCATCGGACGGTGCGCCGCGATGCGCTGCGACTACCACGACACCCCGGGCAACAGCGGCCTGCTCCAGTACGAGCGTGTACAACTGCGCACGTACATCCTCGAAGCGCACCGCTGCGGCTGGCAGGTCGCGACGCACGCCATCGGTGACGCCACTCTGGACGTGGTGCTCGACGCGTACGAGGAGGCGCAGCGCCGCTACCCGCGCGCGGAAGTCCGCCACCGGGTCGAGCACGCCGCCGTGGCGAGCGACGAGCAGGTCAGCCGGACGCCGGGCTGGGCCGCGTGCCCGTTCCCCAGGGCCGCTTCCTGTCCGAGATCGGCGACGGGCTGCTCGCGGCGCTCGGCCCCGAACGCGCCCGGCTGGCGTACCGGATGCGGTCGTTCCGCGACGCGGGTGTCGTCCTGCCCGGTTCCACGGACGCCCCCGTGGTGGCCGGTTCGCCGCTGCTGAGCATCCACGACATGGTCAACCGCCACACCGCCGCACCGCCGCCGGCGCTCCCAATGGTCAACCGCCACACCGCCGCACCGCCGCCGGCGCTCCCATCGGGCCGGGCGAGGAACTCACGGCCGAGGAGGCGCTGCGCGCGTACACCGTCGGCTCCGCGTACGCCGTGCACGAGGAACACGTCAGGGGCACGCTCACCCGCGGCATGCTCGCCGACTTCACCGTCCTCAGCGACGATCTCCTGTCCGTGTCCCCGGACCGCATCGCCGAGCTGACGGTGGGCGCGACCGTGGTGGGCGGCAGGGTCGCGTACGACGCGGGAGCGGTGCGGGGCGCCGACGCCCGTTGACAGGTCGATTGGGCGTTCGAGGGGCGCCCCCGGCAGCCGCGCAGGACCTGTCCCGGCGCGGGCCCGCGCCGCCGACCGGACCGTAGTCGCATAGGCTCGTACCCACGATGAACAGCACCGATCCGTCCGCGACCCCGCCCAAGGCCGACAAGGCGACGGTGCGCAGGCACAACCTCAGCCTCGTGCTGCGCACCGTCCACGACGAGGGCGAGGCGACGCGGGCCGGGGTCGCCGGGAAGGTCGGGCTGACCCGGGCGGCGGTCTCCTCGCTCGTCGACCAGTTGCTGACCGACGGCTTCCTCACCGAGCGGGGCAAGACGTTCAGCGGGCAGGCGGGGCGTCCTGGCACGGCGCTGAAGGTGGCCAGGACCGGTCCCGCGGGGCTCGGCGTCGAGATCAACATCGACTACGTGACCGTGTGCGTGGTCGATCTCGCGGGCACCGACCGGGTCCGCCTGGTCGAGCGGATGGACAACCGGGGCGCCGCGCCCGCCGCCGTCCTCGCGCAGGCGGCGCGGATCGCGGCGCGTGCCATGGAGTCGGCGACGGAGCAGGAACTGCGCCCGGTCTCCGCCGAGTTGGCGCTGCCAGGACTGGTGTCGGGCGGAGCGGTGCGGCAGGCACCGAACCTCGGGTGGAACAGGGTGCCGGTCGAGGGACTGTTCGCGCAGGCCCTCACGGCGCTGCGTCCGGCGCACCGCGCGCTGCCGGTGAGCGCGGACAACGAGGCCAATCTCGCGGCGATGGCCGAGCTCTGGTTCGGCTGCGGCGGCACGGTGGACCGGGACAAGCGCGTCACCAGCTTCATCTACCTCACCGGCGAGATCGGCATCGGCGGAGCGCTGGTCCTGAACGGTCAACTGCTGCGCGGCGCCCACGGGTTCGCGGGCGAGATCGGGCATGTGGTGGTGGAGGCGGGCGGCCCCGAGTGCCGGTGCGGCGCGCACGGCTGCCTGGAGCAGTACGCGGGGCAGGCGGCGCTGCTGCGCGCGGCGGGCCTCGACGAGACGGCGGGCGCGGCCGGTGTGGCCGAGCTCGAACTCCGGGCCCGCGCGGGCGATCCCCGCACCCTGACCGCGCTCGCGGACGCGGGCCGCCATCTGGGCCGGGTCCTGTCGGGCGCGGTGAACCTCGTCGATCCGGACGCCGTGATGCTCGGCGGGGTCCTCCGCGGCCTCATGCCGTGGCTGGCGGCGGGCGCGGACGAGGAGCTGACGGCACGCGTGGTCTCGGGCCTGTGGACCCCGGGCAACGGCCGCCTGCGCGCCTCGTCCTCGTCGGCCGACGCGGCCCGGGGCGCCGCCGCCCGCGTCGTCCGCGAGGTCCTCACGGACCCGGCCGCGTACGCGGAGCGGGCGACGGACTAGGTCGTGTCCGGCGGGCCTCGTCGCGGACGCGGGGTCCGGCACGCCGACCTGCGGCGCACCAGACCCCGCTCGCCGGCGCAGTAGGGCGCGGGCCACCCGAGACGCGACCGGATCCGCCGGACAGGCCCCCAGAAGGCAGAGCCCCGGGGTGCCCCGTCACCCCCGGTGCGCGGCGATCAGCTTCCGGTACCAGTGGTAGCTGTCCTTCGGGGTGCGCTCAAGGGTGTCGTAGTCGACCCGGACGATGCCGAACCGCTTCGCGTAGCCGAGGGCCCACTCGAAGTTGTCCAGGAGCGACCACACGTAGTAGCCGCGCACGTCGACGCCCGCGTCCATCGCCGCGCGCAGGGCCGTGAGGTGTCCGTGCAGGTAGGAGACCCGGTCGGCGTCGTGGACGGCGCCGTCCTCGGCCACGGAATCGTGCTCGGCGGAGCCGTTCTCCGTGATGTGGACCGGCGGCAGCGCGTCGCCGTAGGTGGCCTTCAGGTCGGTCAGCAGGTCCGTGAAGGACTCGGGGACGACCGGCCAGCCCATCGCCGTGCGCCGCACGTCCGGGTACTGCCCTTCCGCGTACCGGTTGTCGGTGGCGACGCGGCGCGCCGGGTCCGCCTCGCGGTGCGGGGCGTCGGCGACGACGATCGGCCGGTAATAGTTGATGCCGAGGAAGTCCAGCGGCTGGGCGATCAGTTCGAGATCGCCGTCGCGCCGGAAGTCCGCGTCGGTGATCAGCTCGCCCCACGTGTCCTCGTCGGAGGCCGGGTAGCGGCCGGCGAGGATCGGCTCCGTCCAGACCAGGTTGTGCTGGGTGTCGGCGCGCAGCACGGCGGCGCGGTCGGCGGCGGAGTCGGTGGCGGGGACGTTGCGGTCGAGGTTGAGGGTGATGCCCGCCTCGCGCACCCCGGCGGCGCGCAGCGCCTTCATGGCGAGGCCGTGGCCGACGAGCAGGTGGTGCGCGGCGGCCAGGGCGCCGGTGCCCTCCTGGGCGCCGGGCGCGTGCCGGCCCACGGAGTAGCCGAGGAAGGCGCTGCACCAGGGCTCGTTGAGGGTGATCCAGCGCGGCACCCGGTCGGCGAGGTGTTCGGCGACGATCGCCGTGTACTCGCCGAACCGCTCGGCGGTCTCGCGCACCCGCCAGCCGCCCTTGTCCTCCAGGGCCTGCGGGAGGTCCCAGTGGTAGAGGGTGGCGGCCGGTTCGATGCCCGCCTCGAGCAGCTCGTCGACCAGACGGGAGTAGAAGTCGAGGCCCTTCTGGTTCGCGGGGCCCTCTCCGGTGGGCTGGATGCGCGGCCAGGCGATCGAGAAGCGGTACGAGTCGACGCCGAGGTCACGCAGCAGCGCCACGTCCTCGGGGTAGCGGTGGTAGTGGTCGCAGGCCACGTCTCCGGTGTCGCCACCGTCCGTGCGCCCGGGCGTGTGGCTGTAGGTGTCCCAGATGGAGGGACCGCGGCCGTCCTCGGTGGCGGCGCCCTCGATCTGGTACGAGGCAGTGGCCGCGCCGAACACGAAGCCTTCGGGGAAAACGGGCAAGTCACTCATGAAAAGCCTTACTTGACGGATCCGCCGGTGATACCGGCAGCAATGTACTTCTGGGCGAGGACGAGCAGCACGGCGGCCGGGATCGCCGACAGGACGGACGCGGCCATGACGGAGCCCCAGTCGCCGACGTGGGCGCCGATGTACTGGTAGATGCCGAGCGTGACCGGCTTGACGTCGTCGGTGGTGTTCAGCGTGAGCGCGAACATGAAGTCGCTCCACGCGTACAGGAAGGAGAAGAGGCCCGCCGTGATCAGCGAGTTGCGGCTCATCGGCAGGACGACCTGGACGAACGTACGCACCTTGCTCGCGCCGTCGACCTCGGCCGCCTCGATGACCTCCTTCGGGATGGCCACCATGAACGAGCGCATCAGGACGATGGCGAACGGGATGCCGAGCGAGGCGTCGGCGAGCATCAGGCCGAAGTAGGAGTTGACCAGGCCCAGATCGACGTACGCGCTGTAGAGGGCGTTGGCGATGACGATGCCCGGGACCATCTGCGTGATGAGCGTGCCGAAGACGATGGACTTGGTGCCGGGCAGCCGGAACTGGGCGAGGCCGTACGCGGCGGGCGCGGCGATCGCGAGGCAGATGACGACGGCGCCGAGCGCGACGGCGAGCGAGGTCAGCAGGTGGCCGCCCTGCTCGCTGATCGCGTCGGTGAAGCCGGACAGGTCCAGCGAGTGCGGTACGGGCGAGACTTCGAGCAGCCCGGACTCGGGCTGCAGAGCCGTGTTGATCATCCAGTAGAGCGGGAACAGCATCACGCACAGGATGACGACGCCGGCGACGGTGGCGCCCCAGCGGCGCTTCGGCCTGGTGGCGGTCTCGGAGACGATTGCCATGCCGGTCACTTCCCCTCGGAGCGGTTGGCCCGCAGGTAGAACACCGCGAAGACGGCGGAGATGAGGATGAGGACGTTGCCGACGACGGCGCCCGCGCCGAAGTCCAGCTGCACGAAGGAGTTCTGGTACGTGAGCGTGCCGAGCGTCTGCGTGGAGTCGGCGGGGCCGCCGTCGGTCAGGGCCAGGATCAGGTCGAGGATCTTGACCGTCGACATGAAGCCGAGCACCAGGACGACCGTGATGACGGGCTTGAGCAGCGGCAGCGTGATGGAGCGGAAGGTGCGCCAGGCGGAGGCGCCGTCCAGGGACGCGGCCTCGTACAGCTCCTTGGGGATCTCCTGGAGGCCGCCGTAGAGGATCACCATGTTGAACGGGATGCCGATCCAGATGTTCACCATGATCACGGAGAACAGGGCCATGCCGGGGCTGGTCAGCCAGGGGGTGTGGCCGCCGAACCCGAGGGTGTCGACGAAGGAGTTCAGGACTCCGGTGTCCTGGTCGAGGATGCGGCGCCACACGATGCCGGAGACGACCATCGGGACGAGCCAGGGAAGCAGGATCAGCGAGCGCAGGAACCCGTTGAGCGGGAAGCGCTTGGTGAAGAAGACGGCGAGCGCGAGGCCGATGCCGAACTGGCCGATCAGCGAGCCGATCGTGAAGACGATGGTGTGCCACAGCGCCTTGCCGAAGAGGTCGTCGTGGAAGACCTTGCTCCAGTTGTCGGTGCCGTTGAAGGGGGACTTGCCGTCGAAGAACGTGGACGGCGAGAAGTCCTGGAAGCTCATCACGACGTTGCGGACGAGCGGGTAGCCGAAGAACAGCAGCATGAAGACGACGGCGGGCGCGATGAAGCCCCACTGGGAGAGCCTGCGGCGGCGCCGGGCGCGCAGCGGGTCGGTCTTCTTCTTCGCGACGGCGGGCTTGACGGCGGGCGCCGGGGCCGTGGTGGTCGACATTTCGGTGATCCCCTCAGTTCCCGCTCGTGGCGCGGCTCTGCGCCTTCTTCAGCGCGGCCTCGCTGGACTGCCCGGTGAGCGCGGACTGGAAGGCGCTCTGCAGGGCCAGCGACACGGACGACCAGCGGGCCCCGACCTTCGCGGTGCGCGAGCGGGCGGTGGCCACCTGGTCGGCGAGCGCGTCGAGTTCGGGTACTTCCTTGCGCCAGATCGCGGCGGCCTTCTCGTTGGCCGGGACCATCCAGCTGTTGCGCGCGTAGGTGATCTGTTCCTTCTCGCCCGCCATGCAGCCGATGATCTTCGCGGCGGTCTTCTGGCGCGCGGTGTCACCGGTCTTGGGCACGGTCAGCACGGCGCCGCCGAGCGGACCCACGGACTTGTCGCCCGTCTTCGGAACGGGGATCTGCGCGATGCCCCAGTGCAGGTTCTTCTTGGTGTTGAGGGTCTCCACCTGCCACGGACCGTTGATCATCATCGCGGCGTTGCCGGCCATGAACTGGTCGTTGACGTCGGCCTGGGTCCAGTTGACGGTCGACTTGGACAGCGAGCCGTCCTTGATGAGGCCCTTCCAGTAGTCGAGCGCGCCCGCGACGTTCTTGGTGGCGAGGTTCGTCTCGTCGCCGCCGTTGGACCACATGAACGGGGTGAACTGGAAGACGCCGTCCTCCGCGCCGCCCGCGCTCAGCGCGATGCCGTACTGCCTGCCCTGGGTGAGCTTCTTGGCGGTCTCCTGCATCTCGGCCCAGGTGGTGGGGACTTCGAGACCGGCCTTCTTCAGGATGTCCTTGTTGTAGAAGAGGGCGAGGGTGTTCACCGTGCGCGCGGCGCCGTAGTACGTCCCCTTGTAGGAGCCGAAGTCGACGATGCCCTTGGGGATGTCCTTGGTGGACAGGCCCAGGGTGCGCAGGTCGACCAGGCCGCCCGCCTCGGCGAAGGTCGGCACCTCGGAGGCGTCGAACTGGATGACGTCCGGCAGCGACTTCGACGACGCCATTCGCAGCGACTTCGTCATGACCTGCGACGCGGGGACGCTCTGCTGCTCGATGGTGATGCCCAGCTGCTTGCTGCAGCGCGAGAGCGTGGCGGCGTCCCAGCCGTGGTACGAGTCGTCGGTCGAGGAGTTGAGGACGGTGTACACGTCCGGGTCGCGCTGCTGGCCACAGCCCGCGAGGGCGGCGGTGGCGACGAGTGCGGAGACAACGGTGAGCGGGATCGTGGCCCGTCGGCCGGCACGGCGGCGCCTGGCGCGCGTCCCGTCCGGTGGAGTTACTGCTGTCACGGTGGTTGCCCTTGCCTGGGAGGGGTGACCGGCCCCGACGCGACGCCCGTGTCGCGTCGGGGTGTTCGCTGCTGACCCGGTACGGCTCCGGTCTGCGCCGTACGGATCGCGTCGCGAGGGGACTGCGGCGTCAGCGGACGCCGAGCAGGTGCTCCATGGCGAGCTGGTCGAGGCGCTCGAAGGCCATCGACCGCTCGGCGGCGCCGTTCACGTCGAAGTCCTCGTACGCGCCCTTGTCCGCGAGGAGTCCGGCGAGCCCGTCGGCGGCCGTGGACTGCGCGAGCTCGTCGAGCCGGGACGCGCGCAGCGCCTCCTGCACCTCCGTGTCGGCGCGGAAGGCGGCCGAACGCTCCTTGAGGATCAGGTAGTTGCGCATGCAGTTCTTCGCGGACTCCCACACGCCGTCGATGCCGTCGGTGCGCACCGGCTTGAAGTCGAAGTGCCGCGGGCCCTCGTATCCGGCCGCCTCCAGGAGGTCGACCAGCCAGAACGCCTGGCGCAGGTCGCCGGCGCCGAACCGGAAGTCCTGGTCGTACTTGGTGCCGGTCTGACCGTTCAGGTCGATGTGGAAGAGCTTGCCCGCCCACAGCGCCTGGGCGATGCCGTGCGGGAAGTTCAGGCCCGCCATCTGCTCGTGGCCGACCTCCGGGTTCACACCCACGAGCTCGGGGCGCTCCAGGCGCTCGATGAACGCGAGGGCGTGGCCGATGGTCGGCAGGAGGATGTCGCCGCGGGGCTCGTTCGGCTTCGGCTCGATCGCGAAGCGCAGGTCGTAGCCCTGCTCGACGACGTACTCGCCGAGGAGGTCGAAGGCCTCCTTCATGCGGTCGAGGGCGTCGCGCACGTCCTTGGCGCCGCCGGACTCGGCGCCTTCGCGGCCGCCCCAGGCGACGTAGGTCGTCGCGCCGAGCTCGACGGCGAGGTCGATGTTGCGGATGGTCTTGCGCAGCGCGAAGCGGCGCACGTCACGGTCGTTGGCGGTGAAGCCGCCGTCCTTGAAGACCGGGTGCGTGAACAGGTTCGTCGTCGCCATCGGGACGGTGAGGCCCGTCTCGTCCAGGGCGGCGCGGAACCGCTTGACGATCGCGTCGCGCTCGCTCTGCGACGCACCGAAGGGGATCAGGTCGTCGTCGTGGAACGTCACACCGTGCGCCCCCAGTTCGGCGAGGCGGTGCACGGACTCGACCGGGTCCAGCGCGGGCCGGGTGGCGTCGCCGAACGGGTCGTTTCCCCGCCAGCCGACGGTCCACAGACCGAAGGTGAACTTGTCGTCGAAGGTGGGGGTGAAGCGGTCGGACATGGTGCGGCCCTTACTGGTGCGCGAACCCTCGGCGTCCACCGAGGCGTTTGTTTTCTGACATGACTAATACGCCAAGATGCGTCGAAGCGCTAGACCCAGCGACCTACCTCACCCCGGGCACACCCCTCATCACCTGCTGTTAAGCGAATCGAAGCGCTTCACCGGACCTCCACTCGACCCACTCTTGCTCTTTTGTTTTCTGTACGATCAAATGGCGTCGGCGGGTCATTTGTCTTCAAGGTCTGCCTTCAAGATCGCAAGTAAGTTGAGGGGCGCCATGCCACCGTCATCACCGCCGGTCGCAGCCGTGATCGGCGTGGACAGCTCGACGCAGTCCACCAAGGCGGTCGTCCTGGACGCCGCCACCGGCCGCTCCCTCGGGACGGGCCGTGCCCCGCACCTCGTGACCGGTCGGCAGGGGGCCCGCGAGAGCGAACCCGGCGTCTGGTGGTCCGCCCTGTGCGACGCGGTCACGCTCGCCCTCAAGGAAGCCGACGTCCCGCCCGAGCGCGTCACCGGCATCGCGGTCGCCGGACAGCAGCACGGCCTCGTCGCCCTCGACGCGCAGGGCCGTCCGGTGCGGCCCGCCCTGCTGTGGAACGACACCCGGTCCGCGCCGCAGGCCGCCGCCCTCACCGAGCGCCTCGGCGGACCGGACGCCTGGCTCGCGCGCACCGGCTCCGTGCCGGTGGCGTCGATGACCGCGGCGAAGTGGCAGTGGCTGCGCGAGCACGAACCGGCCCGCCCGGTGGCCGCGGTCCGGCTGCCGCACGACTTCCTCACCGAGCGGCTGTGCGGCGTCGCGGTCACCGACCCCGGGGACGCGTCGGGCACCTGCTGGTACAACACCGCGACGGGCGCCTACGACGCCGAGATCCTCGATCTGCTCGGCCTCGCCCCCGAACTGCTGCCCGCCGTCGCCGCGGGCGGCGGCGCCCGGGCGGGCTCTCTCACCGAGAGCGCCGCCGCGCTCCTCGGTCTGCCCGCCGGTATCGCGGTGGCGGCCGGGACCGGGGACAACATGGCCGCGGCGGTGGGGCTCGGCCTCGGCGCCGCCGGACTCCTCGACCACCCGGTGCTCAGCCTCGGCACGTCCGGCACGGTGTTCGCGGCGACCCGCACCCGGCCCGCCTCCCCCGCCCTGGCCGGTTTCGCCGCCGCCGACGGGACGTACCTGCCACTGGCCTGCACGCTGAACTGCACCCTCGCCGTCGACCGGATCGCGGACCTGCTCGGCCTGGACCGGGAGGACGCGGAGCCCGGCGACGGAACCGTGCTGCTGCCCTACCTCGACGGCGAGCGCACCCCCGATCTGCCGCACGCCGCGGGCCTGTTGACCGGTCTGCGGCACGACACGAGCGGACGGCAGATCCTCGGCGCAGCGTACGAAGGCGCCGTGTTCACCCTGCTGCGGGCCCTCGACGAGCTGTCGCGCGCCTGCGGCCTCGACCCGGACGACCCGGAGGTCGCCGCCCGCCCGGTGCGCCTCGTCGGCGGCGGCGCGCAGGGCCGCACCTGGGTGGAGACCGTCCGCCGCCTGTCCGGCCGCCCGGTCCTGGTACCGGAGGCCACCGAACTGGTCGCGCTCGGCGCCGCCGCCCTCGCGCAGGCCGCCGCCACCGGCCGGGACCCGGTCGCCGTCGCGACCGGCTGGGACACCGGCCGCGGCACCCTGCTGCCCGCCGCTCCCCGCGACCACGCGGCCTGGCACCGGCTCACCGACGTCCTCGACCGGGCCACACCCGCCCTGCTGACCTGAACCACCTCCGCACCCCTGGGAAGATCATGAAGTTCACCGACGGCTTCTGGCTGATGCGCGACGGGGTCACGGCCTCGTACGCCACCGAGGTCCGCGACGTCCGAGCGGACGCCGACCGCTTCACCGCGTACGCCGCCGTCAAGCGCGTCGAGCGCCGCGGCGACACCCTCAACTCCCCTCTGCTGACCACCGAGTGCTTCTCCCCCGCCGAGGGCGTCATCGGCGTCCGCGTCACGCACCTGGCGGGCCGGCGTCACCCGGGCCCCGACTTCGCGCTGCCCGGCGCGCACGCCCCGGCCGGCGAGGTCCGCCGGGACGGCGGTGTCGTCGAGCTGGCGAGCGGCGCCCTCACGGTCCGCCTCGACACCGACGCGCCGTGGACCCTGTCGTTCCGCGACGCCGACGGCCGCGAGGTGACGTCGGCGGGCCCCAAGGGCACGGCGTTCTTCACCACCGCCGACGGCGCCCACCACATGGCGGGCCGGTTGCAACTCGGCGTCGGCGAGCAGGTCTACGGTCTGGGCGAGCGCTTCACGCCGTTCGCCAAGAACGGCCAGGTCGTCGACATGTGGCAGGCCGACGGCGGTACCAGCAGCGAACAGGCGTACAAGAACGTCCCGTTCAGCCTCCACCTCTCCCCCGCGGGCGCGTACGGCGTCTTCGTGAACCACCCCGGCAGGGTCGGCTACGAGATCGGCTCCGAGTCGGTCGGCCACATGCAGTTCAGCGTCGAGGACCAGACCCTGGAGTACTACGTCGTCGCGGGCCCGACCCCGAAGGACGTGCTGCGCCGCTACACCGCGCTGACCGGCCGGCCCGCACTGCCGCCCGCGTGGTCGTTCGGCCTGTGGCTGACGACGTCGTTCACCACGCAGTACGACGAGGCGACCGTGACGTCCTTCGTGGACGGCATGGCCGAGCGCGACATCCCGCTCTCCGTATTCCACTTCGACTGCTTCTGGATGCGCGAGTACCAGTGGTCGGACTTCACCTGGGACCCGGACGTCTTCCCGGACCCGGAGGGCATGCTGGCCCGCCTCAAGGAGCGCGGGCTGCGGATCTCCGTGTGGATCAATCCGTACATCGCCCAGAAGTCGGCCCTGTTCGACGAGGCCGCGGAGCGCGGCTACCTGGTGACCACGGCCGAGGGCGACATCTGGCAGTGGGACCTGTGGCAGGCGGGCATGGGCCTGGTCGACTTCACCAACCCCGACGCCTGCACCTGGTTCCAGTCGAAGCTGAAGGTCCTCCTCGATCAGGGCGTGGACTGCTTCAAGACGGACTTCGGCGAGCGCATCCCGACGGACGTCGTCTGGCACGACGGCGCCGACCCGGAGCGCATGCACAACTACTACACGCAGCTCTACAACCAGGTCGTCTTCGAACTCCTGCAGAAGGAGCGGGGGTTGGGCGAGGCGGTGCTGTTCGCGCGGTCGGCGACGGCGGGCGGTCAGCAGTTCCCGGTGCACTGGGGCGGCGACTGCTGGTCGTCGTTCGGCGCGATGGCCGAGTCCCTGCGCGGCGGCCTGTCCCTGTCCCTGTCGGGCTTCGGTTTCTGGTCGCACGACATCGGCGGCTTCGAGGGCACGCCCGACCCGGCGGTCTTCAAGCGCTGGCTCGCCTTCGGCCTGCTGTCCTCGCACAGCCGGCTGCACGGTTCGTCCTCGTACCGGGTGCCGTGGGAGTTCGGTGACGAAGCGGTCGACGTGGCACGGCAGTTCACCCTCCTCAAGCACCGCCTGATGCCGTACCTCTACGGGACTGCCGTCGAGGCCCACCGGGACGGCGTGCCGCTGATGCGGCCGATGCTCCTGGAGTTCCCCGGCGACCCGACGTGCCGCGCGCTCGACCGGCAGTACATGCTCGGCCCCGACCTGCTCGTGGCGCCGGTGTTCTCGGCCGACGGCGACGTCGAGTACTACCTGCCCGCGGGCACCTGGACGCATCTGCTCACGGGTGAGCGGGTACAGGGCCCGGCCTGGCGCCGCGAGACCCACGGCTTCGACAGCCTCCCGCTGTACGTGCGTGAGGGCGCGGTGATCCCGTTCGGCGCGGACGACCAGCGGCCCGACGGCGACTGGCCCGACGGCCTCACCCTGCTCGTGGCCCCCGGCGCGGACGACGTCACGGTCACCGTCCCCGATCACGACGGCGGCCGGGCCGCCGCGTACGAGGTGACCCGGGACTCCGGGAGCGGCGCGGTGACGGTGCGGCCGCTCGACGGGAGCGCGGCTCCCACGGTCAAGGAGCTGTGAACTTGAGGCGCCTCCCGGACGGGAGGCGCCTCAGCCGTCGGCGGGCGTCAGAGGATGTGGATCCGCTCCAGCTCACCGTCCTCCGTACGGATCATCAGCTCGTGCCCCTTGGCGCGTTCGCGTTCCACGAAGCCCAGCAGCACGGCCCGGTTGATGACGTCCGCCTTGCTCACGTGCCCGTTCTCGGCCAGCTCGTTGACCGCGACGACGGCCGGCGGCACGAGCGTGACCGAGAAGCGCTCGCTGGGCGGATGTTCCGGATGTCCTGCCATGGTGTGGCCTCCTGTCGTGTGAACCTCTCAGGAGTGACCACGGACGCATCATCGACGCACCACATTTACACCAGTGGTCGAGGGCTCACTGCACGTCGTCCTTCGCCGCCGGGAGGCTGGTGTCCCCGTCCGACCAGTGGTTTATCCAGCCGCAGGCGCCGCACGCGTAGCGGCCGTTGACACCGGCGACGACCGCGCCGCAGCCGCCGCACTGCTTCTCGGTGACCCGCTGTCCGGCCAGGAACTCAGCCGCGGCCGCCGCCGTCTCCACGTTCTGATCATGCGAGTTCATAGGTCCGCGCCTACCCGCAAGTGCACCCCGCCAACATCTCTCGGTACGGACCCGTCCGGCCCGCCCGGGACTCAACCGCGGGCCGACAAGGAATTGACGTCGGCGAAGTCCAGGCCGTCCGCAAGGGCGTCGTAGCCGCCGGATGCCAGCAGTTCCCCAGCGGCGCGCCGCGCTGTGGCGTAAGCCGCCTGCGCCACACCGGATCCGAGACTGACCCGGGCCACGCCCACCGCGCCCAGCTCGGCGACGGACGGGACGCCGGGTCCGGCCATCACATTGAGCGGTACGGGGATCCCCGCCGCGAGCTCCTCGATGGTGGCGAGGTCTCCGACACCGGGGACGAAGACGCCGTCGGCGCCGGCGTCGACGTAGACCCGGGCGCGCTCCAGCGTGTCCTCGAGCCGGTCGTGGTCCGGGCCGAGCCCGAAGAGGTAGGTGTCGACACGGGCGTTGAGGAAGAGGTCCACGCCCTCGTGCGCGGCGGTGGCGCGGGCCGTCGCGAGGCGCGCGGCGAGTGCGGCCGGGGGCCGCGTGCCGTCCTCGATGTTGACGCCGACCGCACCGGCCGCCAGCACTTCCCGCACGGTCTGCGCGACGCCCGCTTCGTCGTCGCCGTAGCCGGCCTCGATGTCGGCGGTGACCGGCACGGTGACGGCCGCGGCGATCCGCGCGATCGCGGCCACGGCCTCCGCGCGGGTCAGCGCGTCACCGTCCGGGCGGCCCAGGGACCAGGCGACGCCCGCACTGGTCGTGGCGACGGCGGACGCCCCGGCGGCCTCGACGATCCGGGCACTGGCGACGTCCCAGGCGTTGGCGAGCGCGAGCGGGCGGGCGGCGGTGTGCAGGCTGCGGAACGCGCGGGCCTTGCCCTGCTGGGTGGTGGTCATGGAGGCAGTCAAACACCGTGCCCCGCGGTGTTCCGGCAGGAATCCGACATCGACGTACCGCCTCCGGACGAGCGGCTTACCGCCGAGTAGGATCTTGCGGGTCCTGTTCCGCTCCGTACCAGCGTCGTCGGGAGCCTCCGTGTCCTCGTCCCCCCGCATCCAAGTCGGTTCTCTCGTGGAGGACTTCACCCTGCCCGACGAGACGGGTACCCCCACGACGCTGTCCTCGCTGCTCGCCGAGGGCCCGGTGGTGGTGTTCTTCTATCCGGCCGCGATGACGCCGGGCTGCACCGCCGAGGCCTGCCACTTCCGGGACCTGGCGGCGGAGTTCGCGGCGGTCGGCGCCCGGCCGGTGGGGATCAGCGCGGACGCCGTGGACCGGCAGCGCGAGTTCGCGGGCCTGCACACGCTCGGGTTCCCGCTGCTGTCCGACCCGGAGGGTGCGGTGCGCGGGCTCTTCGGTGTGACCCGCGGTTTCGGGCCGCTGCCCACCAAGCGGGCCACCTTCGTCATCGGGACCGACCGTCGCGTACTCGAGGTCGTACGCAGCGAGTTCAGGATGAGCGCGCACGCCGACCGGGCACTGGCGGCGCTGCGCAAGGCCGCCTGACATCGGCCGGTACGCCTGACCGATCGACGGATCAGGCGTACCGGCGAATGCGCGACGCGCCGCACGGTTCAGCGCGAACGTCCCATCCGCCAGCTGCGCTTGAGGGGCAGGTTCGCCCCCGAGTTGCCGACCTCGACTCGTGCGGTGCCCACCGGTGACGTCCATCCGTGCGCCGCGCCGTCCCAGATGCGCAGCTGGTCCGCGGGCACCGTCAGGTCGATCCGCAGGGCCTCGCCGGGACGCAGGGTGACCTTCTTGAACGCCTTGAGCCGGCGCGGCGGCAGCAGAGCCGCACCGTGACGTGCGTCGTTCGTCATCAGTGCGGTGCCCTCGGCGGCGATGTCCCGGGCCGTCTTCACATGCTCGGCGCTGGTCGCGGTGGCGTCCGGTGAGCCCGGGGTGCGCTCGAAGAGTCCGTAGGCGAACTCCTCGGTGAGCAGGCGCAGGACCTTGTCGTCGATGACGTCGGTGCTGACCTTGCCCTGCCGTACGGCGTCGGTCAGTGCCTGCCCGAAGTTCCCGGCGGCGGGCATGGTCAGGTCCAGCCCGGCGTTCGCGGCGCGGACCGTGCTGCGGCCGCCGTCCCAGTCGGTGACGACGAACCCGTCGAAGCCCAGCCGTCCTTGGCCGCGTGCTGGAGGAGTTCGGCGTCGTTGGCGCGCGCGCCGTTGAGCAGGCCGGTCGCGGCCATGGCCGACCACGCTGCCGTAGCGCGGTTCCGCCGACGGGTCGAAGGTCGCCGGATTCCGCGCGTCCGCGTGAAACCCCTTGCCCAATGGTCAAGAATCGTTGACCATTGCTCGCATGCCTACCGACGACCTTCCCGAGACGCTTCACGTCACCACGGCCGAGCAACTGCGCGCCGTCTCCAACCTCACGCGTCACCGGATCATGGCCGTACTGCGCTTCGAGCCGGCGACCATCACGCAGATCGCTCAGCGGGTGGGCCTCGCGAAGGGGAGTTCCAGTTACCACGTACGACTGCTGGAACGGGCCGGCCTGGTGAAGGTGGTACGGACGCGGAAGGTGCGGGGGGTCACCGAGCGGTACTACGCGATGGCCGCGCGGTCGATCGCGCTGCCGGATCCGGGCGAGGGAGGCCCGGATGTGCTGATGCGCCACGCGGTGGCGGACCTGGAGGCGTCGCCGGTGGACGAGCGCCACGTACGGATGGCGCATCTGCGGCTCACCGAGGAGCAGTTCGCGCAGCTGGGGGCGCGGCTGCAGGCACTGGCGGACGAGTACCGGGAGCTGTCCGACCCGTCGCTGCCGGACACGTCACTCGTCTTCGCCCTGTTCCACCCGGCACGGCCCGAGCAGACCGAGCAGACCGAGCAGACCGAGGGGGACACCAAGTGACCGCAGACATAAGAAGGTTGCCGGCCGGGTTCGGACGGCTGTGGACCGCGCAGACGATCTCCTCGCTCGGTGACGGAGTCACGCATGCCGCGCTGCCGCTGCTCGCGCTGACGCTGACACGGGATCCGATGGCGCTCGCCGTCGTCACGGCCGCCGGGACGCTGCCGTGGCTGCTCTTCGGGGTGCTCGGCGGTGCGCTGGTGGACCGCTGGGACCGACGGCGCACGATGTGGATCGCGGACGCGGCGCGTGCGGTGCTGCTCGCGATACCGGCGGCGGCAGCCGTGCTCGACGCGCTGAGCATTCCGCTGCTCGCGGCCGTCGCCTTCCTGCTCGGTCTCGGCGGGCTGTTCTTCGACACGGCCGCCACGGCCTATCTACCGGATCTGCTCCGCCGCGAACCCGTACTCCTGGAGCGCGCCAACTCCCGCCTGCGCGGCGCCCAGACCGCCATGTCCGGCTTCGCGGGGCCGCCCGCGGGCAGTGCGCTGCTCGCGCTCGGCCGGGCGGTTCCGCTGCTCGCCGACGCGGTGTCGTTCGCGCTGTCCTCGCTGCTCGTCCGTACGCTGCCCGCCATGCCCCGGCCGGTGCCGGAGGTCCGCGAGTCGCTGCTTCGGCAAGCACGCGCCGGCGCCGCGTACGTCTTCCGGGACCGCGTGCTGCTCGGGCTCGCGCTCCGCCCGGCGGTCGGGAACGTCGCCTTCCTCGCCGTGGAGACCGTCCTCGCCCTCTTCGCGCACGAGCGCCTGGGCATCGACACCTACGGTTTCGGGCTGCTCCTCACCGCGGAGGCCACCGGCGGCCTGCTCGGTGCGGGCATCGCCTCCTTCCTCGGCCGACGACTCGGCACCGGCACCGCGCTGACCTGCACGGCCGCCGTCGAAGGGCTGGCCATCCTGGGCCTGGCCGCCGCCCCGAACCCGTACGCGGCCGGGCTGGCGCTCGCCGTGTGCGGCGCCGGCATGGGCGCCACCATGGTGCTCGCGCCCTCCCTGCGACAGGCGATCGTCCCCGCCCACCTGATGGGCCGGGTCGCCTCCACCTCCCGCATGCTGGCCATGTGCGCCGCCCCCGTCGGGGCCTTCCTCGGTGGCTGGCTGGCCACCACCTACGACATCCGCACCCCGCTGTACGCCGCCGCCGGCCTGCTGCTGGCCATGACGGCCGTCACGGCGTCCATGACCAGCAACCGCCGGGTCGAAGCGGCGCTGCGGGCGGCCGCCCCGGCCGACGGTCCGGATCGCCCGGCGCCCAAGTGCCCCGCGCAGGAGAGCGCGACCGAGGTGCTGTGACGCCTGCCGCGATGATGTCACCACACGTCGAATGCCAGGCCAGATCGTCGCGGCGCCACCGTTACCGGCCGGCTACTGCGGCCACTCCGCGCCCCGAACGTCACGATCGGCGCCGCGAAGGTCTTCAGCGAGCGGGGCCCGCTCCCCGTAGAGCGGAAGCGGGACCACTCGACCCGAGGGATCCCTCGTACGTACGCACCCGTTGCCCGACGACAAACAGCAACTGACGGTGCCGTCGGAGCCGACGCCGAGGGTCTGCCCGAAGCCGATCCACGTATACGCCAGGGTGGCTCCGCCGGCGCGCGCGAACCCCTGCGGCGGTCCCCCACCGGGGCTGCGCGAGCAGGAGATCCCGAGGGCCAGAGCCACGACGGCGACGGCGAGCGACGCCATCGCACCCCACCAACTCGCCTTCTCCACCGGCCAGTTCCTGGCGGCCGCAAGGAATGCCGCCGCGCCGGCGAGCAGCCGTCCCACGCTACGGACGACATCGCCGACCGGTATCCGCAGACCGGCCAGGAGCGGTCCGTTCAACGGCTGGAGCGGCGTGGCGAAAGTCGAGGCCTGGTCCCACGAAGAGTGTTCTCACCCCTGTACGCGGAGGGCTGCCTGGGGATAGCGTCGCCCCGACCAGCGGGAATGAATCGTTTCAGACACTGCTTCAGCCCTTGGTCACCCCTTGCCGACACCGCCGAAGAGTGAGCCGCCATGACATCGAGCCACCCGCACGCGAACGTCCCCCAGCCCGGCCCCGCCAGACGCACCGTCCTCGCCGCCGGCACGGCAGCCGTGGCACTGTCCGCGGCCGGGCTCGCCGGCGCGAATCCCGCGTCCGCGGCGAGCAAGGGCGGACCTGCCGCCCCCTCGCGCCCCGCCGCCGAACCGCCGCGCGTCGGAACCGGCTGGCAGCGCTACGTCCAGGCGCCGGCCTCCCGCACCGTGCGCCCCGTCCGCACCCTCGCCTCCACCGGTGACGTGTCCCGGCCCGAGGCGCTGCTGAAGCCGGGTGGCCCCGTGACGGTCCTGCGCAGGGCGGAGCCCGAACCCGCTCCCCGCTGGCCCGAGGGGACCACGGCCGAGGCGTCGTCCACGCATGCCGGCAACAACGGGGGCGACGGGCAGCCCCGTACGTACGACGCCTCCCATGCCGTGGACGGGGACCCGGACACGTTCTGGAACGACGACACGCAAGGCACCTTTCCTGACACCCTCACCGTGACACTGCCCGCCGAGCAGGAGCTGACCGGCATCACCGTCGTCTCCAACAGCGACGGCGTACCGACCGACTTCACGGTCGACGTGTGGCACGACGATGCGTGGAAGCGGGCCGCCATCTGCTCCGACAACGATGTCATCCAGTGCGCGGTGCCGTTCACCGCCGCGTTCCCGGCCTCCAAGGTCCGCATCACCGTGACCGGGGTGCAGGACACCCAGAGCGGTGCGTTCACCCGCATCAATGAAGTGTGGCCGCAGGCCGTCAAGGCCGTCGAACCGCCCAGTGTGACCGTCGACTTCGGCAAGGTCGTCGTCGGGCACCCGCGCATCCGGTTCGCCGGAGCCTCCGACAACTCCCCCGGTGTCCGTGTCGCGTTCTCCGAGACCGAGCAGTTCCTCACCGACCGCAGCGACTTCACACGCAACGACCAGGCGGGCGGGGCGAGTCGGGGCACCGACCAGTTCGCGGTGCCCGCGCGCGGCGCCGACTGGCTGGACCACAAGGGCTTCCAGGCCGGGGACAAGGTGTTCGCGGACGGGCTGCACGGCTTCCGCTACCTCAAGATCACGCTGGACGCGCTCGCGTCGGACGCGCCGGCCGCCCGGCCCTGGGGCACGGTCGAAGTGGACTCCGTGAGCCTGGAGTTCACGGCGTACCTGGGCACGCCGAGCAGCTACCGCGGCTGGTTCCTGTGCTCCGACGACGACCTCAACCGCTACTGGTACGGGGCCTCGTACACCAATGAGCTCGTCACCGACACCTTCCGCCGCGACGACGTCGATCCACGCAATGCCTGGAGCGCCTCACTGGAGGGCCAACTCGTCCTGCACGACGGCCCGAAGCGCGACCGCGACCCCTACGTCGGGGACCTGGCGGTGTCGGCGCGCACTCTCTACCTCACGCACGACGACGCGGCGGCCGCCTCCCGCAACGTCCTCGCCGACCTGGCCGAGCACCAGCGCGCCGACGGCTGGATCCCGCCGGCCTCGATCAACAACTACACACTTCCGCTGTTCGACTATCCGCTGTGGTGGGTGACGTGCAGCTGGGACTACGTCCTCTACACCGGCGACCGCGCCTACGCCACGCGCTACTACCCGAACCTGGTGAAGGTGCTCGACACCTGGTACCCGAGCGTGACGGACGACGCGGGACTGCTGAGCAAGGGGCTCAACGGGACGAGCGGGTACGGGGACTACGCCTTCCTGAACCGCACCGGGCGCATCACGTACTACAACGTCAACTACGTCCAGGCGCTCCGGGACTCCGCCCGCCTCGCGCGCTGGCTGGGGCACGCGGACGACGCGGACCGCTGGGACAAGCGGGCCGGACAGGTCGCCGACGCGGTCAACGCGCACCTGTGGGACGAGAAGGCGGGCGCCTATCTCGACTCCTCGACGGGTCCGGTACGGCACGCCCAGGACGGCAACGCCATCGCCGTCACCTCGCAGGTCGCGGACGCCGAGCGGGCGGCCTCGGCCCTCGCCCACCTCGACGCCACCACCCGACGGCCGTACGGCAACGCCTTCATGGACAACGACACGATCTTCGACGGCGCCTCGCAGCGGGTGTACGCCTTCACGTCGTACCCGGAGATCGTCGCCCGGTTCGAGACGGGGCGGGTCGACTCCGCGCTGGACCAGATCCGGCGCACGTACGGCTGGATGGACCGGCACGATCCCGGCATCACGCACTGGGAGGGCATCGGTCCGGGCGGCTCCCTGTACGAGGACGCGTACACGAGCATGGCGCACGGCTGGTCGACCGGCGTGCTGCCCGCTCTCACCCATCAGCTCCTCGGCGCCCTTCCCCTCTCTCCCGGCTACGCCACCTGGCAGGTGCGGCCGAACCCCGGTGACGTGGACTGGGCGCAGGGGCAACTGCCCACACCGCACGGCCCGTTGGGCGTGGAGTGGCGCACCTCCGGATCCGGCTTGAGCCTGACGGTGCGCGTGCCCGGCGGGACGCGGGGGTCGGTGGCCCTGCCCGGGGAGCCGGGGCGGCTGCTCGTGCGGCAGGGACGGCGTGTGCTGTGGGACGGGCGTGGGGAGACCTCCGGTGCCGCCCGTGTCGAGGCCGGGCGGGTCACCGTGACGTCCCTCGGCGAGGGGACCCACACGTTCACGGCCGTACCGATCGGCTGACCGCGGCGGTCAGCGGGCTGCCGACACCTCTGCGCCAAGGCCTTCGGGCTGCTTGACCGCCTTGGCGCGCGGGTCGACGTCGAGGTCGACGTCGATGAGCAGCCCGCTGACCCTCGCCCGCCCAGGGACAGCACGCCGGGTCGGGCGGGATTGTCCGAACGAGCGCCAGGGACGCCTCGCAGCGTCGTGCAACCACACTCAGGCGCCAAAGTATGGTGCCCCACCACATGTGCCACTGACCTGCGTCTTCCTACCTTGTGGCAGCACGCAGACGTCCCCCCTCCCCGCCTGGAAGTGGTGCACATGGCCTCCGCAGCATCCGCTCCGCCGACTCCGACAGCACCGAGCCACCTCAAGCGCATTGTCGCGGCGAGCCTGATCGGCACCACGATCGAGTGGTACGACTTCTTCCTGTACGGCTCCGCCGCCGCGCTCGTCTTCAACAAGCTGTTCTTCCCCGGCTCCGACCCGCTCGTCGGCACCCTGCTCTCCTTCCTGACGTACGCCGTCGGGTTCGCCGCCCGTCCGCTGGGCGCGTTGGTCTTCGGCCACTACGGCGACCGCCTCGGCCGCAAGAAGCTGCTGGTGATCAGCCTGTTGATGATGGGCGGCGCCACCTTCGCCATCGGGCTGCTGCCCACGCACGCCACGGTCGGCTCGGCCGCGCCGGTGCTGCTGACGTCGTTGCGCCTGATCCAGGGCTTCGCCCTCGGCGGCGAATGGGGCGGAGCCGTGCTGCTCGTCTCCGAGCACGGGGACGCCGAGCGCCGGGGCTTCTGGGCCTCCTGGCCGCAGACCGGAGCGCCCGCGGGGCAACTCCTCGCCACCGGTGTGCTGTCGGCGCTCACCGCGCTGATGTCCGACGCCACGTTCACCGCGTGGGGCTGGCGCATTCCGTTCCTGCTGTCCGGCCTGCTGGTGATCGTCGGTCTGTGGGTGCGCCTGTCCGTCGATGAATCGCCCGTGTTCAAGGCCGCGTTGGCCCGCGCCGAGGCCCGCAAGGCGGCCGACAGCGACGTGGTGGAGAAGATGCCGCTCGTCGCCGTGCTGCGCCACCACTGGCGCGACGTCCTCGTCGCCATCGGCGCCCGCATGGCCGAGAACATCAGCTACTACGTCATCACCGCCTTCATCCTCGTCTACGCGGTCCAGGCGGCCGAGGTCTCCAAGCAGACCGCGCTGAACGCCGTACTCATCGCGTCCGCCGTCCACTTCGCCGTGATCCCGGCCTGGGGTGCCCTGTCGGACCGGGTCGGGCGCCGTCCGGTGTATCTGCTCGGCGCCGCCGGTGTCGGCGTGTGGATGTTCCCGTTCTTCTCCCTCGTCGACACGGCGAGCTTCGGCAACCTGATCCTGGCCGTCACGGTCGGCCTCGTCCTGCACGGCGCCATGTACGCCCCGCAGGCCGCCTTCTTCTCCGAGATGTTCGCGACGCGGATGCGGTACTCCGGTGCCTCCATCGGCGCGCAGTTCGCCTCCGTCGCGGCCGGTGCGCCGGCGCCGCTGATCGCCACGGCGCTGCTCGACAGCTCCGGCGAGTCCACGCTGATCTCGCTCTACGTGATCGCCGCCGCGGTCATCACGCTGATCGCCGTCGCCGTCGCCAAGGAGACCCGGAACCGCGACCTGGCCGACATCGACAGGGAGGACGAAGGCGCCGGTGCGGTCGTGGTGGAGCAGCCCGCCGACGCCTCGCACCGCGTCTGACGACGCAGCAGGTCCGCCGACCCCGCACGCCGCGCGCGTGCGGGGTCAGCGTATGTCCGGGCTCGCCAACCGGTGCAGTCGCAGGGCGAGTTGGATCTCCAGGGCTCGCTCGGGCGACTGCCAGTCGGGGCCGAGGAGGCTGCCGATCCGCTCCAGACGCTGCGCGACCGTGTTCACGTGGACGTGCAGCGTGTCCTTGGTGCGGGCGGGGCTCATCCCGGACGCAAAGTAGGCGCCCAGGGTCTGCACGAGGTCGGTGCCTCTGCGCTCGTCGTACGTGACGACCTCACCGATGGTGCGGGCGACGAACCCGGTGATGTCCCGGCTGTCGGCGAGCAGCAGCCCCAGGAAACCGAAGGCTTCGGCGGCCGCTCCCTCGCCCGTCCTGCCGAGCGCGCGCAGGGCGTCGAGGCAGCGGCGCGCCTCCGCGTAGGCCGCGGCCGCCGTCTCCGCTCGGGTGACGAGCGAGGCGACCGGCGCGGAGGCACCGACGGTGACCGACTCGTGGGTCGCCGCGGACAGCCGCTTGGCCACGAGCCCCGCGAGCGCGGAGGCCGTGTCTTCCGCGCCGAGCGGGAGCAGCAGCACCGTCCCGCCGTCACGCGCGGCGGCCAGACCGTGCCGGGTGGCGGCGAGATGCCCGGCGGCGGCGCCCAGACGGCGGCGCGCGGCCGCCTCCTCCTCGGCGTCGGTCGCGTCGGTCTCCAGGCGGGCCGCGAGCACCACGTGCGTGGCGTCCAGGTCGGCGTCGAGGCGGGCGGCCCGCTCACGCAAAAGGCGCGGGTCCCGGTCGCGGGCGTCGAGCAGATCGTCCAACAGCTCGCCGCGTACCCGCTGTTCGGCCTCGGAGGCGGAGCGCCGGGCGAGCAGCAGCAGGGACGTGACCATGGCGGCGCGCTCCAGGGTGCGCTGGTCGACCGGGTCGAGCCCGGGGTGGCCGCGCAGCACGAGGGCGCCGAGGAGTTCGCCGCCGGCGGCGACGGCCGCGACCCAGTCCTGGCCGCGGCGCACCGCGTGGCCTTCGGCGCGGGAGGCTTCGAGGGCTTCGGCGGGTGCTGTGTCCGCGTCGGTGAACTCCACCGTGCCGTCCAGGACTTGGGACACGGCGGCGGCCACGTCGTGCACGCCGCCACCACGCAGTACCAGCTCGGCGAGCCGGTCGTGCACGTCCGACGCCCGCTCGATGACGCCGCTGCGGTCGCGGATGATCTCGTTGGCCCGCTCGAGACCGGCGAGCGCCTCGCGGGTCTCCGTGAGCAGGTTCGCCGCGTCGATGGCCGCGGCGGCGAGCGCGGCGAAGGAGCCGAGCAGCGCGATCTCCTCACGCGCGAAGACCCGGGCTCGACGGTCCGACGCGAAGAGCACGCCGATGACCTGGGGGCCCAGCATCAGCGGCACACCGAGGATGGCCACGAGCCCCTCGTCGTGGACGCCGGCGTCGATGGTGCGGGTGTGCTGGAAGCGCACGTCCTGCCCGTAGTTGTCGGTCACGTACGGCCGTGCGGTCTGGGCGACGAGCCCGCCGAGGCCCTCCCCCATGCCCAGCCGCAACTGCTGGAAGCGCGCGGCGACGGATCCTTCGGTGACGCGCATGTACGTGTCGCCCCTGGCCGGGTCGTTCAGCGTCAGGTACGCGACGTCCGTGCCGAGCAGGGAGCGGGCGCGCTGCACGATGGCCTGCAGGACCGCGTCGAGGTCACGCAGGCCCGCCAGGTCGTGGGCGGTCTCGAACAGGGCGGACAGCTCCGCCTCGCGCCGCCGCCTGCCCTCCATCTCCTCGCGCACCCCGAGCGCGAGCAGCTTGGCCGCTTCCAGGACCGCTATCCGCGCGGGCGGCACGCCCTCCGCGCGGGCGAGCAGCACGGGCTTCTCGTACGCGTCGGCGGAGGCGCCCCTGGCGAGCAGCTCCAGGAACGGGGCCTGCGGGTCCCCCGTGTCCACCGGGTCGGAGGCTGCGGCTGTGTGCGGATGGTGGTGCGACATGCTCAACAGGATTACCCGCCGTACGGCCGGCCCCGCCAGCCCTGTGGACAACTCGAAGGATCACGAGACTGTGGTCGCTCGGACGAGCGACCACAGATCCCGACAAAGATGGACGAACCACCAGCGATGGAGAGCTCGGTGGCTCAGTGAGCGGTCCAGCCGCCGTCGAGGACCATCGACGTCCCGGTCATGAACGACGCCTGCGGTGTGCACAGGTACGCTACCGCCTCGGCGACCTCGTCCGGCTCGATGAGCCGCTTGACGGCGCTGTCCTGCAGCAGCACCTCGCTGAGCACCCGCTCCTCGGGGATGCCGTGCGCGGCGGCCTGGTCGGCGATCTGCCGTTCGACGAGCGGGGTGCGGACGTAGCCGGGGTTCACGCAGTTCGAGGTGACGCCGTGCGGGGCGCCTTCCAGGGCGACCGTCTTCGACAGGCCCTCGATCCCGTGCTTGGCGGTGACGTACGCGGACTTGAAGGCGGAGGCGCGCAGGCCGTGCACCGACGACACGTTCACGATGCGGCCCCAGTTCTGGCCGTACATGTGCGGGAGCGCGCCGCGGATCAGCCGGAACGGGGCCTCCACCATCACCGTGAGCACGGTGTGGAACACGTCGGTGGGGAACTCCTCGACCGGGCGCACCAGCTGGATCCCGGCGTTGTTCACGAGGACGTCGGTGCCGGCCGCCGCGGACTCGGCGGCGTCGAGGTCGGTCAGGTCCAGGACGTACGGCTCGATGCCCACGGCCGCTTCGGCCAGCGCGTCGAGCCCGGCCGCGTCCCGGTCCACCGCGCGCACTTTGGCGCCCGCGGCGGCCAGGCGCAGCGCACAGGCCCGGCCGATACCGCTGGCGGCGCCGGTGACGAGTGCCGTGCGTCCGCCGAGGTCGAGCGGCGTGAGCTGCGGCGTGGGAGGTGGGGTGTCAGGCGTGTGCGGGGTCATGGTCCGCACCCTAGGCAGTCGGTCAACGCCGCCCGATGTGGTCGGCACCCATACTTCGTGTCCCGCTCATGGCCGCTGACCATGCCTGCCCGAAGAGATCTGGGGAGTGCGGGATCTCTACGCGAACTGCGACGGACTGCTGGAACAGCAGGACTTGTCATGAAACCGTTAGCCCGTTCATCGCGCCCCATAGGGCCCCCGATAAACTCATCCACATGGTTCGATCGTCCCGCGGTGAGGCGACCCCCGGGATGTGGCGGCGCGAGTCCGGCACCACGGTTCGGCAAGGTGTGCCGCTCTCGGAGGAGTCAGCGGCCTCTTTCACCATCCTCGCCGGGTTTCACATACCCCGCGTCCCCACGGAGTGGACGCCACATTCGCATGACTTGCACGAGCTCGTCTGGGTACGCGGGGGAACCCTGACCTCCCGGGTGGACGACCGCGTCTTCACCGTGGTCGAGGGGCACGGGCTGTGGATGCCCGCCGGCGTGGTGCACGGAGGCCGGGCCACGGCGGGGGCGAAGTTCCATGACGCGTTCTTCGCTCCCGACCGCACACCGTTCGCGTTCGGGGAACCGAAGGCGATCGCGATGACTCCGTTGCTCGAGTCGCTGCTGACGCACCTGTCCCGCACGGATCTCGACACGGCGGCCAGGGCACGGGCCGAGGCGGTCGTGTTCGACGTGATCCAGCCGTCGGAGCGCCAGTTCGCGCTGCGGCTGCCCGGCGACGCGCGGATCGACGCCATCGCCGAAGCGCTGCTGGACGATCCCGGCGACAGCCGCTCGCTGGAGGAGTGGGCACGGCGGCTGGGGACCAGCGATCGCACGATCACCCGCGCGTTCCGACAGGCGACAGGTCTCACCTTCGCGCAGTGGCGGCAGATGCTGCGCGTGCACCGGGCGCTGCTGCTCCTCTCCGAGGGGTTCGACGTGCTGACCGTCTCCGAGGTGCTCGGCTACGCCCAGGCCAGCACGTTCATCGCCGCCTTCCGGCGGATCATGGGAACCACTCCGGGCGCGTTCTTCGACGCGGGCGCAGACACCCCCGTAGATGTCCGGAATCCCGTATCGGGTGTCCAGAACTCCTGATTGTCGACGCGGCAAGCGGAATATAGCCTTCTCGAAGTTAGGTAACCCTTAGCTTAGTTGCTGCCTGCCGCGGACGGCGTTGTTCCTGCGTGGGAACGTTCGCGGACCTGCCGGTGCAGGCCGGTCGGAGGGTGCCGTACTCCCTGCCCCTCCGACCATGCGGACCCTTCCATGTTCACAAGCCCCTTCCGGCACGCCGACCGTTCGGTGGCGGCGCCCGCCGCACCGGTGGCCGCCCTCAACGGGCACGACCTGGTGCTGCGGTACGGCGGCGTCCCGGTCGTCCACGGCGTCTCGCTCGCCCTGGAACCCGGCCGCGCGACCGCCCTGGTGGGACCGAACGGCAGCGGGAAGTCCACGCTGTTGCGTGCGCTCTCCCGGCTGCATCGGGTGGACGACGGCCGGGTGACGCTCGGCGCCGCCGAGGGACGGCCCGAACGTGACGCCGCCCTGCTCAGCCCTCGCCAATTCGCCCGCGAGGTCACGCTGTTCTCCCAGTCGAGGCCCGCACCCCAGGGGCTGACGGTCGCGGAGGTCGTGGCGTTCGGACGCCATCCCCACCGGCGCGGCTTCGCCGGACCGACCTCCGAGGACCGGGCCGCCGTCGATCGCGCCATGGGCGTCACCGGCGTACGGGACATGGCCGCAAGACCGGTCGGAGAGCTGTCCGGCGGCGAGATGCAGCGTGTCTGGCTCGCGGCCTGTCTGGCCCAGGACACCGGCGTCGTGCTGCTGGACGAACCGACCAACCACCTGGACCTGCGCTACCAGTTCGAGACGCTCGACCTGGTACGCGATCTCGTCGAGGAACACGGCATCGCGGTGGGGATCGTGCTGCACGACCTCGACCAGGCATCCCGTGTCGCGGACACGCTGGTCCTGATGCGTTCCGGCCGCGTGCACGCGATGGGTGCCCCCGTCGACGTCCTCACCGCCGAGAACATCGGCGAGGTCTACGACATCCGCGTCGAGGTCGAGGTCGACCCCCGCACCGGCCGGCTCCGCATCGACCCGGTCGGGCGTCACGCCTCCTGAAGCGGCAACCGCTCCTTCTCCTCTCACCTGCGCCATTTTGCGTACAGCCGATGAACCCCAAGAAAGAGGATTTGTCATGAACCGTGCCCGCCGTCTGGCGGCGTCCGCCACCACCGGGCTCGCCCTTCTCGCCGCATCGGCCTGCGGTACGACCGACGTCGACAAGGCCACGGCCGGCAGCAGCCCCGACGCGAAGCCCGCGTCGAAGAGCTGCGCGGACGACACCACGACCACCTCGACGAAGCCGGTCTCCTTCAAGGACGGCGTCGGCCGACAGGTGAAGCTGGACAAGCCCGCCAAGCGGATCGCGGTCCTGGAATGGCAGCAGGTCGAAGACGCGCTGACCCTGTGTGTCACGCCCACCGCGGTGTCCGACGCGAAGGGATACGGCACGTGGGTCAGCGCGGAGAAGCTGCCCGGCGGGGTGACGGACATCGGCACTCGTGAGGAGCCCGACCTCGACACCCTCTACGCGGCCAGGCCCGACCTCATCGTGGTGGAGGCGTTCGACGCCAAGGACGAGACGCTCAAGAAGCTGGAGAAGAGAGGTGTCCCCGTCATGGCCACGCGGGGTGCGAACCCGAAGGACCCGATCGGGAACATGCGCGAGGTGTTCAGCATGATCGGCGAGGCGACGGGACGCACCGAGCGTGCCGACCAGGTGCTTGAGGAGTTCGACCAGCACCTGGCGACGGCGAAGCAGAAGGTCGCCGACGCCGATCTGCCGACGAAGGACTTCCTGTTCTTCGACGGATGGCTCGAAGGCGGCAACCTCTCCGTCCGCCCCTACAGCGACGGCGCGCTGTTCACCGAGATAGGCAAGGAACTCGGCATGAAGCCCGCCTGGACCAAGGCCATCGACAAGGCCCACGGGGACGGCGGCGTCGATCCCGCCTACGGCCTCGCGCAGACCGACGTCGAGGGACTCACCGCGGTCGGCGACGCCAACCTCTTCTACGCGAACGACGAGGGTGCCGGCGGGTACGTCGCGGCGCTGCGGAAGAACCCGATCTGGAAGACCATCCCGGCGGTCAGGGAAGGCCGCGCCCACGCGTTCCCGGCGCGGGTGTGGGGCGCGGGCGGTCCCCGGTCCAACGAGCAGGCGATCGACGCGTACGTCGACGTACTCGACCAGAAGTGAGCACAGCACAGGACGTGAAGACACCACGGACATCGGTGCCCGAAGGGGGGTCGCTGCCGCGCACGGAGCGCGGCGGCGGCCCCGCCGGGGTGGCCGTACTGGCGCTCCTTCTCGTCGTGACGGCCCTGGTCGGCCTGTGGCATCTGACGCAGGGGACGTCGGGTGTGGGCGCCGGTGACCTGCTGCGCCACCTCACCGGGGACCGGGAGAACACGGGTGATGCGCCGGTCGGCGAGATCTTCACCGGCTCGCGCCTGCCGCGCCTGTTCGCGGGCGTGGCGGTGGGCTTCGCCCTAGGCTGCGCCGGCACGCTGCTCCAGTCCGTCACGCACAACACACTCGCCTCCCCCGACACCCTGGCGGTCACGGCCGGCTCCTACTTCACGCTCACGCTCGTCGCGGCCTTCGGTCTCACCGTTCCGCTGTGGGCGTCGGGGGCCGTCGCCTTCGCCGGCGGTGTGGTCGCGGCGGCGCTCGTGCTGCTTCTCGCGGGCCGGGCCGCGGGTACCGCCGGCACCCGCCTGATCCTCGCCGGATCGGCGACGGCGATGGCCCTGGACGCGGCGACCGGAATGCTCCTCATCTTGTTCAAGCAGAACACGACCGGTCTCTTCGCCTGGGGCAGCGGTTCGCTCGCACAGCTGAACATCGACGCGTCGGTACGTGCCTTCCCTCTGGTGGCCGTCGTGCTGTGCGTCGCCCTGGCCCTGTCCCGACGCCTTGACGTGCTGAACCTCGGCGACGACGCCGCGTCCACCCTCGGCGTACCGATCCGGGCCACCCGCGTGACGGCCGTGATCTGCGCGGTGGTTCTGACCAGCACGGCGGTGACCCTCGCGGGCCCGATCTCGTTCGTCGGCCTGGGCGCCCCCGTCCTGGCCCGCCTGATCGCGGGGCGGGTCAGGGCCCTGCGCAGCCACCTCTTCCTGGTGCCCGCGGCCGGGCTGGTCGGCGCGCTGGTCATCCTGCTCGCGGACGCGTCCCTGCGCGCGTTGCAGGGCGCGGACGGAGCCGCCGCCATTCCCACGGGTGTGCCGACCGCGCTGCTCGGCTCCGTCGTGATCGTGGTCCTCGCGCTGCGCCTTCGCGACACGGGGCAGCTCCGGCAACCGCCGAGCGTGCGGGTCGCCGTACGGTCCGGCCGCGGGTACCTGCTCGTCGTGCTCGGCGCGGTGGCACTCCTGCTCGGGGCGGTCCTCGGGGCGGTCATGGCGGGGAGCCTCTGGCTGCGGACCGGGGACATCGCGCTCTGGATCCAGGGCACCGCACCCGACCTGATCGGCCAGGCGCTGGACGACCGGGTCCCCCGGGTGCTCTCCGCGGTCCTCGCCGGCGCCGCGCTCGGCCTCGCCGGATGTGTCGTACAGGGCTCGGTGCGCAACCCGCTGGCCGAACCGGGGGTGCTCGGCATCACCGCGGGCGCGGGCCTCGGCGCGGCGAGCGTCGTCACGTCGGGCCTGGGCGGCGGACGGCCGATGCTCATCGTGGTCGCGGTCGCGGCGGGTCTCGCCACGTTCGCGTTGATCGCCCTGCTGGCCTGGCGCGGCGGCTTCCTGCCCGACCGGTTCGTGCTGATCGGCATCGGCTGCGGGTACGGCCTCAGCGCCGTCACCACCTTCCTCCTGCTGCGCGCCGACCCGTACAACACGCCCCGGATCTTCACCTGGCTCTCCGGTACGACCTACGGCCGCACGCTGCCCGACGTCGTACCGGTCGCGGTGGCCCTGGCGCTCGCGCTTCCCGTGCTGCTCGCCATGCGCGGTCGGCTCGACCTGCTCGCCGTCGACGAGGACACCCCGCGCATCGTCGGCGTCAGGGTGGAACGCACCCGCATCACCGCGCTGGCGATCGCCGCGGTGCTCGCGGCGCTCAGTGTGGTCGCCGTCGGCGTCGTCGGCTTCGTGGGGCTCGTCGCCCCGCACCTCGCCCGGTCGTTGGTAGGCACCCGGCACGGCCGTGCGATCCCGGTCTCGATGCTGCTCGGCGGGCTGCTGGTGTGCATCGCCGACGCGCTCGGCCGCACCCTCATCGCCCCCGCACAGGTGCCGGCCGGCCTCATGATCGCCCTGGTCGGCGCGCCGTACTTCGTCTGGGTCCTGCGGAAGTCCCGCGCATGACACCGAGAGACCGCGCGCCCGCGCCGATCGGCCCGGGGCCCGATCCCTCTTCGGGCGCACTCCCGCCCCTCGCCCGTCCGACCCACCAGGAGCACCGAATGCCGTCCCCGCAGGAAACGTCCGTGAAGAGCGTCGTCGTCCCGTTCGAGGCCGGTTCCTCACCGGCCCCGCTGAGGCGGCTCGCACCCGACGACGTGCTGGAGCGCTGGCACGCGGTCGACCGCTCCGCCCACGCCCCTCACATCGTGGCTGTTCCCGATGACGACGGCGAGAACTGGGGCGCTGCCGCGCTCGTGACGGCACGCCCGCACACGGCCTATCTGAAGATCGTCGATGCCGTCGGCGATGTGCCGGCCGCCGTCACGGCCGTCGTCGCCCACGCACGCCGCCAGGAACTCGTACAGGTCAAATGGGAAGGATGGACGGCGAATCCGGACGACGCCGCTGCCCTCGATTTCGTCTCCTTGCTTCCGCCCCTCCCGCGGGCGCAGGACGCGGAAGGGCCCACTGCCGGTTACGTGCGCTGGCTGGCCGACGACGCGCCGACCGAGCCCCCGTACTACGGGCAGACCACGCACTTCACGTGTGGCGCCGTCACCGCGCTGATCGCGCAGGCGCACGCGGGGGTGCTGTCGCAGGATGCGCTGGACCGTCGGGCGGAGCTGACGCTGTGGCGCGAGGCGACCAACTTCCCCTCGTGCGAGCCCGTGGGACTGGGGGTCGCCGTGCGCCGAACATGGCCGACGTCCTCCGTCACCGTCCACCTCGACACGGAACGGCCGGTCCTGCTCGACCACTTCCCCGAGCACGACCAGGAGTGGCGCGCCGACCTCCAGCGCATGTCGCGTGCGGACGCCGGACGCGTCGGCGTCCCGATCGACCCGTACCCCCTGTCCATCGCCGCGATCCGGAGCGCGATCGGCCGACGGGACCATGTGCTGCTCCTGGTCTCGCTCGCCGGGATGCAAGGGTTCGACGTACCGCACTGGGTGCTCTGCCACGGCGTCGTACCGGGCGCCGTCGTGGTCGACGACCCGTGGGCCAACGCGGCGACCGGGGACACCTGGGTCGACGCCCACTCCCTGCCCGTCCCCGACGCCGCACTCGACACGATGTCGGTCATCTCGGCGGACCGCTTCCGCGGTGCCGTGACCATCGGCCGCCCCTAGCGCAGCGCTGCCGCACGCGTGGCCCCTTCGGGGCCTGCACGTGCGCGCCCGGTCAGAACCAGTGCAGGCAGTGCGGGGGACGTTCGGTGCGGAAGAGGGCGTCGGCGAGGGTGGCGGCGCCCGGGTGGTGGGCCCTGATGTGTCCGGCCCGCACGAGCGTGCTCGGAGCGGTTCCGCCGAGGTAGACCGAGCCCAGATCGCGTACGTCCATGGAGAGATCGGGTTCCCGGTCCGTCGGGACACACTCGGGCTTGCCGTTCTGGACGGTCAGCAGGTAGCGGCCGCCCTCGCCGAGGAACGGGTCGTCGACGTCGAGGACGAGTTCGCCGTCCACGGACCAGCCGCGCGCGGTCAGCGCGCGCGGGACGTCGAGGAGGCGCACCCACAGCCAGTCACTGTCGCCGCTCACCTCACCGGCCCGATGGTCCGCGAGCCGCCAGCGCAGCGGGTGCCCGGGCGGGACGTGCCTGAACACGATCTGGGAGACCAGGTCATGTCCGAGGACGAAGCGGGCGAGGGCCAGGAACACGGTGTCGTCGGCGGCGATGGTCTCGTCGACCGTCAAGGTCTGGGCCTCACCGATCGAGTAGCTGGCGTACCCGTCCGGGACACCGTCGGCGTCCCGGTGAACGGCGACGTAGCGCGGTGCCGGTGAGATCGGGGGCTGCCCCGCGCGCCGCGCCCACCAGCGGTGCGGCCGGGACAGCGCGCCGGGCTGGGCGCGGCGATACCGGTCGTAGACCTCTTCCAGAAGCTCGCCGCAGTCGGCACGACGCAGCACCTCGATCGAACCGGCGTCCGAGCCGGTCACCGCCGCGTCTGCCGCGCCGCGCGCCCGGGGAGCGGTGAGCGCGGCCTTGTGACGCTGCACGGTCAGCCGCGATGTGCCGGTCGCCGGGCCGTAGCCGAACCTGCCGTAGATCGGGGCCTCGGAGGCCAGCAGCACGGCCAGGAACTCTCCTCGGGCCCGCACCTCGGCGAGCTGATGCCGCATCATCGCGCTGAGGACGCCCTGGCGTCGGTGCGAGGGCAGGACACCGACGGCGGTCACCCCGGCGGCGGGGACGACGGCCCCACCGGGCAGGGTGAGTTCGAAGGAGTACGAAGCCGCGGTGCCGACGGGCCGCCCGTCCGCCGCCACGGCGAGCAGGCCGCGGTCCATTTCGAGCGCCGACCACCACAGCCCGCCGCCGTCCTCGACCGGGGTTTCCGGGAAGAGCCCGAACGCGGCATGCATCGTGTCGACGAAGACCTGAAGGTCCTGGTCGCTCGTGGAACGAATCTTCATTGCCGCCGCTGCCTCCTCGACATACCGACACCGTGACTCGCGCGGGACGTGCCGACGGCGCGTCCAGAGCTGACGGAAGATCATTCAACAGGTACCGGCGGAACCAGTAAACATCAAGGTCAGAGGATCGATGCCGCCGCGTCCGCGGTCCCGCCGATCCCCACCGTGCTGCGCCGGTACGTGCCGATACGGCGGCCGGACGCGGACATCGAGCACGCACTCTTGATCACCCACATCGAACACACGGCGGAGGAGGTCGGCCGGATCTTCCTCGACCGCAGGTGAGCGGGGACGCCGCAGCGGCGACGACTCGTCTTCGGCGGCGACTCGTCGTGCGGCAACACTCGCTCAGAGATATTCCTTGACACGAATATTCTGTGAGGGGAATATAGGAGTCATGGATGCACTCCTCACCGCGCTGGCCGACCCGGCCCGCTGGCGGCTCGTGAACCTCCTGTCCGAGCGCCCCCGCCCGGTCGGCGTCCTGGCCCAGCTCGCCGAAGTGCGCCAGCCCCAGACGACCAAACACCTGC
Source organism: Streptomyces sp. HmicA12 (assembly GCF_000373565.1). Lineage (GTDB taxonomy): Bacteria > Actinomycetota > Actinomycetes > Streptomycetales > Streptomycetaceae > Streptomyces. The sequence continues at coordinate 112,325 of NZ_KB891815.1, forward strand.
AGACCCTGGAGCGCGCCGGGGTCGTCAGTTCACGGCGCGAGGGGCAGCGCCGCATCTACACGCTCCGCCCCGACCCCCTGCGGGAGCTGGCGGAAGCGCTCAGCCGGCTCGCCGACTCGGTGGAGCAGGCCGACGGCGCGTCGGCGACGCACGAGGAGTACGGGCTCGGCGTCGAGGCCGAGCGGCTCGCGGCCCGGAGCCAGGGGTGGGCCGACGGCCGCTCGTTCCACTTCCGCCGCTCGGTCGCGGGGAACACCGCGGCGCTCTGGGCCCACCTGACGCAGGCCTCCTTGCTCGCACAGTGGTGGACGCCGGACGACCTTCGCGTCTCCGAGCTCGTCTTCGAGGCGCGACCCGGCGGGCGGATCGTTCAGGAGTACCGCGACGCGGACGACCGTGACGGCTCCGACGTAGTGGTCGGCCGCGCGGAGGGCCTGGTCGAAGAGGTCCACCCGGGCGAGCGCCTCGGCTACCGGCTCTCCCCGCTGCTCCCCGACGGCGGTCCCGCGTTCACCTCCCATGTCACCTTCGAGTTCCGGCCCACCGATGCCGGTACGGACCTCGACGTCCAGTTCCGGATCAGCGACAGCACGATCGAATCGGCCGACTTCATCGCAGGCATCGAGCTCGGCTTCGGACAGAGCCTCGACAAGCTCGCGGCGACCCTCGCCGCGGACTCGCATCACACCGGCACCGACACAAGGAGCACGAAATGAGCGAGCAGAGCGGCGACCGCAGGGTCGTCACGAACATGAGCCTGTCCCTCGACGGCCACTACGCCGGCACGGACCCGCTGGACATGAGCTGGGTGATGCCCTACGCCGTCACCGACACCGCCCGCGACCACTTGTCGAGCCTGTGGGCGTCGGCGACGACCGCACTGCTCGGGCGGGTCAACGCCGAGGGCTTCCTGGGCTTCTGGCCCACCGTCATCGGCATGGAAGGGGCCGACCCTCGCGACGAGGGCTTCGCGAAATGGCTTGTGGACACCGAGAAGGTGGTCCTGTCCTCCACTCTGGACAAGACGCCGCGGGAGCGCACGACCGTCGTCGACAAGCCGACCGCCGAAGTGGTCGCCGACCTCAAAGCGGCCGAGGGAGGCGACATCCTCGTCCTGTCGAGTGCGAGTGTCATCAAGGCACTGCTGGCGGCCGACCTGGTCGACCGGCTGGCGCTCAACATCTTCCCGGTCTTCCTGGGCGGCGGGCCGCGCCTCTTCGACGACGGCCTGCCGGCCGGACAGTGGTCGCTCGTCAGCGAGACCGCGGGCGAACACGGCACGCTGGCCCTCGTGTACGACCGAGTCCGCTGATCGCCCGCGCCCCAGGAGTGCCCCTTGGGTGGGCAGCTGCGGGTTGGCGGCCGGTCACGCCCGCTTCGTCGCCGCGGATGAACACGCCGGTCGCCGCCCCGCCCCGCAACACCGCGACGCCGAATTCAGTGATCCTCCTTCTCCGCGTGCTGCGGTCCGGGTCCGGACCGCAGCAGCACCGGGCGCAGCCGCTTGTACCCGCGCACGGACACGGGGCGGAGCACCTTGAGTTCGTACGCCGCCGAGCCCGCCAGTTCGCCGGCGAACGTCGTGTTGGCCAGCACGGTGCCGGGGCGGGCCACCGCGGTGAGCCGGGCGGCCACGTTCACCGTCGCTCCGTAGACATCACCGAAGCGGCTCAGGACGGAGCCGTGGGCCAGCCCGGTCCGCACCTGCGGCAGCCTCTGGTCCGCCTCGGCCCGGGCGGTCAGCTCCAGGGCGATGTCGGCTGCCGCGGCCGCCGACTCACAGAGGAAGAGCACCTCGTCGCCGATGGTCTTCACCACCCGCCCGCCTCCGTCGGCGACCACATTCCCGGTCAGGCTCTCGAACCGGTCGAGCACTCGGCCGAGTTCGACGTTGTCGAGTCCCCGGGTCATGCGGGTGTAGCCGACCATGTCGGTGAAGCCCACGGCCCGGGCGCGGACGTCGGTGCCGTCGGCGGGCGGCACCGGCTCGTCTCTCCCTGGCTCCGGTTTCCCCGACTCCGGCTGTCCGGGCCGGCGCAGGGCCTGTTCCTGCGTCTCGGCGAGCACCCGCCCGGCGTGCGCGGCGAGGTGCCTGCGCCACACGTGCCGCTGAAGCAGTTCCATCTCCGGCAGCAGGGCCGCGGCCCGCTCCGCCAGCACCACCGCGTCCCCCGGAACGCCCGCGTCACGGTTGATCCAGGCCCAGAGGGTGTGCACCTGCCACTCGGCGAGCCGGGACAGGTGATGGCCCAGGGCTCGGGCCATCAGCGTCTCGCTCTCCTCGGTGGTGAGCCCGGCCGCGATGAGCCGTTCGTCCGCGCGCAGCGCCTCGATGTCCGCGTCGGTGAACACCCTCGCGTCGTCGTCGACCGTCGGGAACCCAAGTGCGCGCCAGATCTCCGCGGTGCGCTCGGACCCCACACCGGACCGCTCGGCGACCTCCCGTCTCGTCCAGGTGGGACCGCCCCCGAGCAGCGCCTCTTCGACCGCGCGCCGCAGGTCGTCGACGCCGGGACCGGTGACCGCGTCGTCCGCCGCACCCGCCGCGCTCATGTGGTGTGCACGATCAGCACGTCGAGGTTCGCCTTCCTGGCGATGTCCGCGGGTACGGAACCGAGGAGGCGCCCGGCGAGCGAGCGCAGGCCGCGGTTGCCGACGACGAGCAGATCGGCCGGGCACTCCCGGGCGACCTGCAACAGCGCGGCGACCGGTTCGTCCTGCACGGCGACCGTCCGTACGTTCGCCGCTCCCTGCGCGCGGGCCCGGTCCCCGGCCGTACGCAGGGTGTCCTCGGCGGGCGCCGAGCCCACCACCTGATACGCCTCGGCCCCCAACTGGTCCTTCGCGAGGTCGAGTTCGCGTCCCCGCATCGGCAGATACGCGCAGGCGATCACGAGTTCGGCCCCGCAGGCGGCGGCGAGCCGGGCCGCCGCCTCGACCGCCGCGAACGAGGACTCCGAGCCGTCCGTACCGACCATGACAATCCGGTAGGCGTCCAACCCAACCTCCTTACTAGAGAGTCAACTTACTCCGAAGTAAGGTATGGCGCAGTCCAGGCGCGAGGCAAGGGGCGGGAGCGCCGGATCAGATCCTTGATGCGCGAGGGAGTTTCGCCGGGCGGCCACGGAAGGCCAGCCGCTCCAGCAGACCTCAACTCACGCTCCCCATAACCCACTTGAGAGACACGACGGCTGGAGAGACATCATTCGCGTGCTTCAGCGTCGCGCCGCGAGGATGCCTTCCAGATGGCCGATCAGATCGCCGGCCGGGCCCAGGTCCCGCTGACCATCGGTGACGAGCGTGCGGCCGTCGTACTTCAGTCGGTACTCGAAAAGATCGCGGGCGTCCTCGTCAACACTCCGCGGTGGAAGGGCAGTAGCGTCCACAGCCTCGATGAGGGACCGGAGCTTCGTCTCCTCTGCCGGCGTGAGGCTCTTGGCCTGCGCGCGGTCGCCTTCACGGTCGACCAGGAACACATCGCCGTCGGGCGTGACCTCCACACCGTGCCGGACCCCGGCGTAACCACCACTGACGGAGAGGCTGACCGCATCGGAGCCGGACCCGGACGGGCTGCACCCGATCAGAAGAAGGACGCTCCCCAGCGCGACCAGGAGCAGCGCCATCGGTCTCGTCATATCTCGTCCTCCAGAGGAGCCGTGCGGGCGTCTTGAACGGATAGAGGTACGGGCGAGAGCTCGGATCCCGAGCAAACCGATCGCCCCTTCGCCGACGTTCCCATAGGGTTCGCGGGTTGTCGTGGCGGAGAGGCGGTTCGCATCGTGGCACGCAGAGCAGTGACGCGGGGGCAGTTGGCGGGTGCGGCGCGGGCCGCGCTGGGCGGCGGGCGGCGGCTGGAGGCGGTCGAGCGAGTCGCGGGCGGCAGCAAGAAGGGCGTGTACCGCCTGGTGATGGACGACGCGACGACGGCGATCGCCTATCTGTGGGACGACGCCGAGAACTACTGGCCGGCGGCCGAGGGCGACGACGACCTCACCGACCCGTTCTCGCCCGGCCTCGGGCTCGACCTCTTCCAGGCCGCGCACGCGCGTCTGGACACGCTCGGCGTCCGCGTGCCGGCGATCCGCCTCGTCGACCGCGACGGCGCCCACTGCCCGGCCGACCTCGTGATCGTCGAGGACCTCCAGGGCGAGAACCTGGAAGAACTCCTTGCGCGTGACCGCCGTACGGCGGCTCCGGTCATGGCCCGGCTCGCGGAGTCCCTGGAGGCGATGCGGGGTCACCGGGCACCGGCGTACGGCAAGGTGGCCGTGGTCGACGCGGGAGGAACGTCGCGCGGTACGTCGTGCGAGGGGGTCGTTCTCGACCGTGCGCTGCGGGACCTGACCGAGGCGGCCTCGCGCGATCAGCGGATCGCGGGAACCAGGGACCGGCTGGAGGAACGGCTGCTGAGCCTGGCGGCGGCGGTGCGACCACGCGCGGAGTACGCGGTCGTGCACGGCGAACTGGGGCCCGACCATGTGCTCGTGGACACGGACGGGAGCCCCGTCGCGATCGACATCGAGGGATCGATGTACTTCGACGTCGAGTGGGAGCACGTGTTTCTGCGCATCCGCCTGCACGACGCCTACCGGCCGCTGGAGGTGGACGGCCTGGACGAGGACCGGCTCGCGCTCTACATGCTCGCGCAGCGGCTCTCGCTGACGGCGGGTCCGCTACGGCTGCTCGACGGGGACTTCCCCGACCGGGCGTTCATGGCCGGCATCGCCGAGCACAACCTGAGGCAGGCGCTGGACCTCGTCCACACCTGAATCCCCGGGTGCCTCACCTTCCGTCAGGCAGGCACGGAACCAGGCGAGGAGTTCACGGGCCGCGGGACTCTCGGCGTCGAATGTCTGGTGCTGCTGTTCCAGCGGGACGTCCGGCCCCCAGAGCCGGGCGGCGTGGCAGCTGAAACAGAAGGCGATCTCGAAGAGCTGCTCGGTGAAGCTGTGTGCCCGGACTCCCCAGCCCGGTACGAAGCACCGGTACTTCTCGTCGCCGGGAAGACCGGTGATCAGGTCCAGGGCCCGCCGGGCCTGGTCCTCCACCCAGATCTCGACGCTGTCGCCGACCAGGTCTTTCGAAGTGAGGTGCCGTGCGGGGTTCGTGATGCGGATGACCTCGATCATCTCGGTCTTCGCACGGGTGACGGGCAGCAACATGTTCCCAGCCTCGCCGATCACGGCATGGCCGACCAGGGGCGGACGGGGTCGATCGCGCATCGCGGCCCATCCAGAACTCCACGCGTCTCCGAGATCTGCTTCCCCGTGCACGAACGATGGCGCGTCGACGCGCGACCCCGAGAACGGAATCCTCCGGCAACCGGCACGAAACCCTCGGCCGCGTCTCGCTTCGTACACTCGGCGTACCAGTCCTGAACACCAGGAACCCGCACAGGCGCCGGCGGACAACTGCTCACGGGGAGAACGGCGATGGCGCACATCATTCCGATCCGCGGCTCCGCCGTACGTGCCGTGTGCGCGCCGGACACCGAAGGCACGCTCGCCTTCTCCGCCGTTCATGGCCACCGCCGCGCCTACCGGATCACCGGCAAGGGCCCGGCCGTGCTGCTCATCCACGGCATCGGGGCGACCTCCGCCCACTGGGAGGACTGCATCGAGACCCTCGCGCGCCGGCACACCGTCATCGCCCCCGACCTGCTCGGTCACGGCGACTCGGCCAAGCCGCGCGCCGACTACTCGGTCGCCGCGTACGCGAACGGGCTGCGCGACCTCCTCGGCGTACTCGGCGTCGAACGCGTCACCCTCGTCGGCCATTCCTTCGGCGGCGGCGTCGCGATGCAGTTCGCGTACCAGTTCCCCGAGCGCGTCGACCGGCTCGTCCTGATCTCCACCGGCGGCGTCGGACGCCAGGTCACCCCGGTACTGCGCGCCGCGACCCTGCCCGGCGCGGGGCTCGCGCTCGGCCTGCTGAAGGTGCCCGGCGCGCGGTTGCAGGTCGCCGCGGTCATCCGCGCCCTCCAACTCCTGGACACCGGGCTCGGTCTGGACGCGGTCGACCTCGTCAACCTGGTCGACGCCCTGCCCGACCAGAACTCCCGCAATGCCTTCACGCGCACGTTGCGGGCCGTCGTCGACTGGCGGGGTCAGGTGGTCACCATGCTGGACCGCTGCTACCTGGCCCAGGGCGTACCCACGCTCCTCGTCTGGGGCGACCGCGACAGCGTGCTGCCCATCGCGCACGCCCACATCGCGCACCGGGCGATGCCCGGAAGCCGACTGGAGATCTTCCCGGGCGCCGGGCACTTCCCGCACCATGCCGACCCGGCGCGGTTCATCCGGGTTCTGGAGGAGTTCATCGCCACCACCACGCCCAGCGACTGGAGCGTCGAACAATGGCGCGAACTCCTCCGCACAGGACGACCGGAGGAGCCGCACGCGCAGGCCGCGGAACGCGAGTACCGCGAGGCCAGCGAACGCAGCGCGACGTGAGGGCGACCGCCAGGGCGGTCCGGCCATCGCCTACTTCGTGGACACGGTCGTCTTCGCCAAGGCGGTCCTCGCCACCGGCCAGGACGGCATCGAGGTGACCCGGATCCTGTGCACCATCGAGGACTCCGTGCGGCGGGGGCGGAGGCGATGCCCTCGCCCCCGCCGCACAAGTCCCGTGACGCCCCATCCGCCCAGCACACACCCGCCCGGTCGTGCGCCCCGGCCCTCCTGCATCCGTCGTCATCGCCCGCGCCGCCGACGTCATCGCCGAACGGCTCGCCGCCGGCGGCCGTCTCGTCCACCTCGGCGCCGGCACCGCCGGCCGCATCGGCGTCCTCGACGCCAGCGAGTGCGTACCCACCTTCAACACCGACCCCGGCCAGGTCGTCGGCCCGATCGCGGGCGGTCCGCGAGCGGTGACGCTGCCGGTGGAGAACGCCGAGGACGACGGCAACGCCGCGGTCGAGCAGCTGCGCGCCATCGAACTCACCGCGGGGGACGTCGTCTGCGGGATCGCCGCGAGCGGGCAAACCCCGTACGCCGTCGCGGGCGTCACCTACGCCCGGGAGATCGGAGCCGCGCCGATCGGCCTTCCCTGCAGCCCGGACTCTGCCCTGGGCGACGCCGCGGACATCGCCATCGAGATCGTCGTGGGTCCCGAACTCATCACCGGCTCCACCCGTCTGAGGGCGGGCACCGCACAGAAGCTGGTGGTCGACGCCCGTCCACGGTCACGATGATCAAGCTCGGCAAGACCTACGGGAATCTCATGGTCGACCTCCGGGCCACCAACGAGAAACTCCGCACCCGCGCCCAGCACATCGTGACTCTCGCGGAACACGGCGGGTCGATCCGTGCCGCGTCGGGCGCGCCCGAGCCGACCGCCTCATGACTCCGGGTCCCGGGATCCCCCTCTACCCGCACATGGCCCCTGCGCATCGCGCTCCGTCTTCTGGAGTCCTGCGACAGCCACGACGCCCCGGAAACGGCGGCACGAGCGGCAGCCTTACTCCGGCGGGCCCTCGCCCATGCCGACGCGCCGCTGATCCACACGCCCCCACGCGAGAGCACTGAGAGTTACCGAGGCGGCTTGCCTGATCTGAGTCGGCCGAGACCGCTCATCGCTCCGATGCGGTCGAACCGCCCTCGAACCAAGCCGGCCCGTCCTGCATGGCCTGCTTGATCCTGAACGAGCCGTGCTCGTCCAGCGGCGGCAACGCGTCCAGTGCGAACCAGCCGACCTCGAGCGACTCGTCGTCGTTGACCCAGGCCTCGTTACTCTGCGCACGGCACCGGAACGTGATGTCCATGAACTGACGGAAGATCACTTACCAGGCATGGGAGGAATTGACAAACGTCCTGGTCAGGGGATCCCTGCCTTCGCACTCGCGTTGGCAGCGATCCCCGCCGTGCTGACTCGGTGCTGACCTCCGCTGCCGCCCGTTCCGGTCCGTTGGGGCCCCTGGTGCTGGATCCGTGCTGAAGAATCCTCCAGTTCGCCGACCTCCCGCTCAGCCCTGCCCAGATTCACGACTTGGTGCGGCCGTACCTACTCCCTAACGTTCTCTTCTCCACGTCAACCGAACCGGAGGCGAACACTGTGGACAAGTCTCTGTGGAATATCACAGACCTGGCGCTCTTCCTGAGGAAGCCAACCTCGTGGGTGTATGACAACGGGCCTTGACCCTGAATCCTGAACACGGGTTATGCGGCTGGTGCCAGCGTAGTTGATGTGAGGTGGAAGGCGTTCTCGAAGGCGATCGGTGATCGTTGTCCGAGGCGGGAGTGTCGGCGCCGGGTGTTGTAGCGGTGGAGCCATCTGAACGCATCGAGTCGAGCCTCGCGCTCGCTTGGCCAGCTCTTTCGGCCTTGCAGGGCCTCGCGTTTGAAGGTCGCATTGAAGGACTCGGCGAGTGCGTTGTCCGCGCTGGACCCGACCGCGCTCA
>NZ_KB891816.1 GCF_000373565.1 Streptomyces sp. HmicA12
CTAGTGCTGGATTCCTCTTTGGCGGGGTAGGTGTAGTCATGAGGGGTGCTGATTCGGGCTGCTCGGGGGCGAGTTGCTGTGCCGAAGTTGCTGTTGGCCCGTCCGGCTTCGGACGAGGCGGAGGAGATCAAGGTCCGCAGGCTGGCCGGGGCGAGGCACGCGCCGGCCGATTGGATCCTGCGGGCGAGGATCATCGCGCTGAGCTGGGATGGCCTGCGCGTTCCGGTGATCGCGGCCCGGCTGGGCTGCCATCACAAGACGGTCCGCAAGTGGTTGTGCCGGTTCAACGCTCAGGGCCTGGACGGGCTCGGGGACCGGCCCGGGTGCGGGCGCAAGCGCCGGATCACCGAGGACGAACGATCCCGCATCATCGCGTTGGTCAAGCTGGCCCCGCCCGGACGGCTGGAGGTCCAGCCGTCTAACGAGCTGTGGGCGGCCGACGTGACCGGGCCGGAGGAGTGGACCCTGGACGCCCTGGCCGCCACCGCCCAGGCCGAGGGCATTCAGGTGGGACGGTCCCAGGTCCGGCGGATCCTGCTGGCCGAGGGCGTGCGCTGGCGCCGTACCCGCACTTGGACCACCAGCCGTGACCCGGAGTTCGCCCCAAAAGGACGAGGATCGTCGGCCTCTACACCGACCCGCCATCGGACGCCACGGTGATCTGCGCGGACGAACTCGGGCCGGTCATCCCGCGCGCCTTTGCGCCCGCGCCCGGCTGGTCACCGGACGGGCACCGGATCAAGGCGGAGCTCGACTACAGCCGCGGTCCGGAGAAGACCTGGGTCTACGGAGGGCTGCGGGTGCGCGACGGCATCGAGATCACCACGACCGCTTCCTCCCGCAATAGCGTCAACTACCAGCAGTTCCTCCACAAGGTCGAGGACGCCAACCCGGCTGGGCCGATCTGGATCGTGACCGACAACCTGTCTTCTCACAACAGCAAGTCCACCCTCGAGTGGCTCGAGGATCACCCGAGGATCTTCCACGCGTTCATCCCGGTGGGGGCCTGCTGGCTCAACCTCCAGGAAGGCTGGTGGCGCATCTTCCGCAAGGCCGCGCTGGCAGGACGCTCCTTCTGCGGCCCTGACGACATCGCCGAGGTCACCGCCGTGGCAACCGCCCAGCTCAACGCCCGCGCCAAACCCTGGATCTGGGGCCGACCACCCCCACCCACCCGCACCCTCCGGCGCCGTTTTGAGTACCGCCTTTGAGGAATCCAGCACTAGGGCCTGTCCGGCGGATCTTGTCGCGGGCGCGGTCTCTGGCACAGGAATGCGCGGGCCGCCCGGAATGCGACCTGATCCGCCGGAGCAAGCCCTAGACGTCAGTCGAGGGACACGGACCTGCGCAGCGGATCGCGCAGGTCCGTTCCGCCGTTCAGCCACTTCTCCTGGAGCGCGGCCGCACCGTGCACCCGCTTCCACGCCGCCTCGTTCTGCGTCATGGGCAGAAGCGGCAGGAACCGTACGGGGTCCAGGGGCTCGTCCAGATCGAGGTCCTCCACGAGCCCGCCCGGCTCCGCCACGAGGACGGACGTGAACGGGGCGTCGGGCCACAGCGGTTCCCCCACGTCGAGGGAGGCACCCGGCGCCACGATCACACCCTCCACCTGCGGCGAGGCGGCCAGTACGGCGAGCGGGCGGAGTACCTTGTCGGTGTCGGCGAGACCGGCACGGACCGTCAGGACCAGTTCCGCGCGCGGGCCCCTGACCGGGTCCGCGAGGGCCGCCGTCGGGTCGGCCATCGGGGCCGCCGACATGCCGAGCGTCGCGTAACGGACGACGTTCTGAGCGCTGTCGCTGAAACGCAGCACCTCGATGCGGTCGGTGCCGAGGAACGTGACCGCGGCGCGCGCGTCCGGCTCGCCCAGAGCCGTGCGCAGCCTGGCCTCTACAAGCTCAAGAACATCTCCCATCCCGCGAGCATAGAACTCGTTTGGAACGGGTAAAGACGAGCCCCGGGTCTTCAGTCGGCTGATAGTCTTGGCCGCTGGTCGGGACGGTGCGCAGAGCGCACTCACCGAAGGCCCTCAAGAGCCCTCGGCACTCCTCGGGGAACCCGACCCATTGAACCGTCCCTCACGGGGGACCGGCCGGAGGAGGTGGGGCTGTCATGGATCGAAGTCGACCGTGCAGTACCACCCGTTCTTCCGGCCGCTAGGCCCGCATCCCACACCGCAGTCAGCGCAGTCGGCAGCATTTGCCGTCCGTGTACCGGGCTGTTCGCGTATGCCGGAAGAGCACTTCGTTTCCGCCTGATCTTTCCGATCTTCCTGATCTGAATCAGTAAGCGAAGCCGCCGCCCGACGTCGGTGCGGTGCTCCCCGCTTTGTGGACGTGCAGCATGTCCCGGTTTCCGGTTGGCCAGGACGTCCTCATTCCGGGTAGTTCCGATTCTTCCGACCACCCCGTGGTGGCTCCCGCCCGCGAAGGAGCCTGCCCATGTCGATGATTCGCGATCTGCGAGCCGCCGTCCGCCCCTCGCTGCGCAAGAGCGTGGCCCCGTACGAGAACGAGGCCCGCTCCTCGTACGACTCCACCCGCGACCCGTCGGCCTGCTCGGCCGTCGTGGACTGCGCCGTCTACCGCGACGGGGCGCGCGTCACGTCCGGCGACTGCCTCACGCCGCGCGAGGCCCGGCACGCGGTGAAGCGTGACGGCGGTTTCGCCTGGATCGGTCTGCACGAGCCGACCGAGGAGGAGTTCGCCGGTATCGCGGCCGAGTTCGGGCTGCACCCGCTCGCCGTCGAGGACGCGGTCCACGCCCACCAGCGGCCCAAGCTGGAGCCGTACGACGACACGCTCTTCGCCGTGTTCAAGACCATCCACTACGTCGAGCACACCGAGCTCACCGACACCAGCGAGGTCGTGGAGACCGGCGAGGTGATGTGCTTCACCGGCCGGGACTTCTTCATCACCGTGCGGCACGGCGGGCAGGGTTCGCTGCGCGCCCTGCGCCGCCGCCTCCAGGAGGAGCCGGAGCTGCTCGCCAAGGGGCCGAGCTCGGTGCTGCACGCCATCGCCGACCACGTCGTCGACGGGTACCTCGCGGTGGCCGACGCGATGCAGGACGACATCGACGAGGTCGAGACCGACGTCTTCTCGCAGACCGGCAAGGGCGGGCCGCGCGGCACCGACGCCGGCCGGATCTACCAACTCAAGCGCGAGGTACTGGAGTTCAAGCGCGCGGTCGCCCCGCTGCGCCGCCCCCTCCAGCTGCTGAGCGAGCGGCCGATGCGGCTGATCGACCCGGACATCCAGAAGTACTTCCGTGACGTCGCCGACCACCTGGAGCGCGTCCAGGAGCAGGTCATCGGCTTCGACGAACTGCTCAACTCGATCCTCCAGGCCAACCTGGCGCAGGCGTCCGTCGCCCAGAACGAGGACATGCGCAAGATCACCTCGTGGGCCGCGATCGTCGCCGTGCCGACCATGGTGTGCGGTGTGTACGGCATGAACTTCGACCACATGCCCGAACTGCACTGGCGGTTCGGCTACCCGCTCGTCCTCGCCGTCACCGTCGCGGCGTGCATCACCATCCACCGGACCCTGAAGCGGAACGGCTGGCTGTAGCCGCTACGACGGTCCGCACGGCGGTGGCTACGCTTGCCGCATGACGACTGCTGCCGAACTGCTCGACGTCGCCCTTGTCGAGGAGGCCACGAAGAAGTCCGGGCTCATCTGGGTGCGCGGCGCCGCGGGTGTCGAGCGGGCGCTGTGGCACCTGTGGCACGAGGGCGCGGCCCACGTCGTCGGCGACGGGCCCGGTGAGCAGCCGCTGCCCGACCTCGTCGACGGCGGCACCGCCACGGTCACCGTGCGCAGCAAGGACAAGGGCGGGCGGCTCGTCGGCTGGCAGGCGAAGGTCGTGGAGCTGGCGGCGGGCACCGAGGCGTGGGAGTCGGCCGTCGCCGAACTGAAGGGCAAGCGGCTGAACGCCCCGGACGCGGAGACGATGACCGAACGGTGGGCCCGCGAGTGCCGGGTGCTCCGCCTGGAGCCGGTGCGGGGTGCGGGGTCGGTTCCGGTCGCGGAGGGGTCTTTGGCCGCGCAGCCGTTGCCGTCGTCGGCGACCACCCGGAACCCGGTCCCGGCGGGCCTTCCTCGGCTACTGGCCCGGAGGAAGCCCCGCTAGGGGCGCGGGGAACTGCGCGACCAGCCCACCACCGGCAGACCGGCGAACGACGGCCTAGGACGCCGGCAGGGCTTTCCCGTAATCCACCGTGTCCCCCGACTCCGGCTCCTGGAGCGCGAAGTCCCGGCCCCACTCGGTCAGTTGCAGCGTCCCGGCGCCCCCGGCGCGCTCCAGGCGCATGGGGTACGCGGTGCCCTCCAGGGAGACGTCGAGCGTGCCGCCTGCGCCCTGGTCCCCGGTGAGCGCGATCGTCCGTACGCCCCCGGAGGACCGGCGGTCCCCCTTCTCCACGGTGCCGTGCAGCGTCAGCAGCCCGTCGAGCAGCACCTCTTTGTCGGTGAAGGTGCTCAGGCGCTTGTACGAGGGATCGCCGGCCGGAACCTTCACGTACTTGCCGTCGAGCTTGCCGGCGGCGTCGCCCTCGCCGTGCGCGCCCTGGTCGTCGTCGGAGTGCGTCCAGAAGTCGGAGTCCGCCTTCAGGTACAGGTGCTCGCCGACCCGCAGCAGCCGGAAGGTGCTGCCGGCCGTCGTCACCGAGCCCGAGCCGCCCTCGTCCTTGAGCCGCATGTCGAGCTTGTACGTCCTGCCGCTGCTCACCACGGTGCCGGCGACGTGCACGGCGTCCGCGCCCCGCGCCGCCTTGACCGTGCGGGACTGGATCTTGGCGGGCTCCAGCTTGCCGACGCCGTTCGTGCCCGCGTCCGGATCGTCGCCGCACGCCGCAAGGCCGGCCGCGAGCCCCGTGCACATCACGCCGACCAAGAGCGTCCTGCGGGTACGACGGGCCAGGGGAAGTGCGGTCACGGGCGGTACTACCTCTCGTACGGCAACAAGCTCGGCGGCAGTACGGCAGCGTACCGGGACGATCTGCGGTTACCCGTGTGGGTCCGGACGGTCCACCGCGCAAGGGCGTGTCCGGCGGGGACCGGCTAGCCTGAACCACGGATTGGTCGTATTCACCGGCGTTTACGGATGCAAGAGCGCGAAGGCACGGAGAGAAGGAGGGCGCACCAGATGGCCGCAGTCGCCCCCCGGGTCTTCGTCTCGCACCTCGCGGGCGTCCCCGTCTTCGACCCGAACGGTGACCAGGTCGGGCGCGTGCGCGACCTCGTCGCCATGCTGCGGGTGGGACGGCGCCCGCCGCGCGTCCTCGGCCTCGTCGTCGAACTGTCCACGCGGCGCCGCATCTTCCTGCCCATGACCCGGGTCACCGGCATCGAGTCGGGCCAGGTGATCACCACCGGCGTGCTCAACGTACGACGCTTCGAGCAGCGCCCCACCGAGCGCCTCGTCCTCGGCGAGATGCTCGACCGGCGGGTGCGGCTCGTGGACTCCGGGGAGCCCGGGGAGGTCGTCACCGTCCTGGACGTGTCCGTGCAGCAGCTGCCGGCCCGCCGGGACTGGGAGATCGACCGGGTCTTCGTGCGCAAGGGGAAGGGCGGCACCTTCCGGCGCAAGGGCGAGGCGCTGACCGTGGACTGGTCGGCCGTCGACGGGTTCTCCCTGGAGGAGCACGGGCAGGGCGCCGAGAACCTCCTCGCGACCTTCGAGCAGCTGCGCCCCGCCGACCTGGCGAACGTGCTGCACCACCTCTCCCCCAAGCGCCGCGTCGAGGTCGCCGCCGCGCTGACGAACGAACGCCTCGCCGACGTCCTCGAAGAGCTCCCCGAGGACGACCAGATCGAGATCCTCGGCCAGCTGAAGGAGGAGCGGGCCGCCGACGTCCTGGAGGAGATGGACCCGGACGACGCGGCCGACCTGCTCAGCGAGCTGCCGGAGGAGGACAAGGAGCGGCTGCTCACGCTGATGCGGCCCTCCGACGCCGCCGACGTGCGACGCCTGATGGCGTACGAGGAGAAGACCGCGGGTGGCCTGATGACCACCGAGCCGATCGTGCTGCGGCCCGACGCGACCGTCGCCGACGCCCTCGCCCGCGTACGCAACCCGGACCTGTCGCCCGCGCTCGCCGCGCAGGTGTACGTGTGCCGGCCGCCGGACGAGACACCGACCGGCAAGTACCTCGGCACCATCCACTTCCAGCGGCTGCTGCGCGATCCCCCGTACACGCTGGTCAGCGCGATCCTGGACGAGGACCTGCAGGCGCTGTCGCCGGGGGCCCAACTGCCGGAGATCGCCGGGTTCTTCGCGACGTACGACATGGTGGCGGCGCCCGTCGTGGACGAGAGCGGGTCGCTGCTCGGCGCCGTGACCGTGGACGACGTCCTGGACCACATGCTCCCCGACGACTGGCGCGAGCAGGAGTTCCACCTCGCGGGCGAGGTGAACCATGGCGAGTGACGAGAACCGTCCGGGGGAGCCGCCGCGGCGCCCGCGCATCCGGCTGGACCAGCCGCGCGCCCCGCGCCGCAAGCTGCTGCCCGAGTACGACCCGGAGGCGTTCGGCAGGATCTCGGAGCGCATCGCGCGCTTCCTCGGGACGGGCCGGTTCATCGTCTGGATGACGGTGATCATCATCGCGTGGGTGGCGTGGAACATCTTCGGGCCGAAGGACCTGCGCTTCGACGAGTACCCGTTCATCTTCCTGACGCTGATGCTGTCGCTCCAGGCGTCCTACGCCGCTCCGCTCATCCTCCTCGCGCAGAACCGGCAGGACGACCGCGACCGGGTCAACCTCGAACAGGACCGCAAGCAGAACGAGCGGTCCATCGCCGACACCGAGTACCTCAGCCGCGAGGTGGCCTCCTTGCGGATCGGTCTCGGCGAGGTCGCCACCCGCGACTGGATCCGCTCCGAACTGCAGGACCTCCTCAAGGAACTGGAGGAGCGGCAGCGCACCGCGGTATTCCCGGCGGACACCGAACACGGACGTGACGTAGACGACCGCTGACGGGGCTTTCCGTGCCCCGGTTACCGCGCCGTACTATCGGTTGCATGGCTACGGAAGACGCGGTGCGCGAGGCGCTCGCGACAGTGAACGACCCCGAGATCCAGCGACCCATCACCGAGCTGGGGATGGTCAAATCGGTGGACATCGGTGCGGACGGTGTCGTCGCGGTCACCGTGTACCTGACCGTCTCGGGCTGCCCGATGCGCTCGACGATCGAGAACAACGTGCGGGACGCCGTCCTGCGCGTCGAGGGCGTCACCGACGTCCAGGTCACCCTCGACGTGATGAGTGACGAACAGCGCAAGGAGCTGGCCGCGGCGCTGCGCGGCGGCACCGCCGAGCGCGAGGTCCCGTTCGCCAAGCCGGGCTCGCTGACCCGCGTCTACGCGGTCGCCTCCGGCAAGGGCGGCGTCGGCAAGTCCTCCGTGACCGTGAACCTGGCGGCCGCGATGGCAGCGGACGGCCTGAAGGTCGGTGTCGTCGACGCCGACATCTACGGCCACTCGGTGCCGCGCATGCTGGGCGCCGACGGCAAGCCCACTCAGGTCGAGAACATGATCATGCCGCCGTCGGCGAACGGCGTGAAGGTCATCTCGATCGGCATGTTCACCCCGGGCAACGCGCCGGTGGTGTGGCGCGGCCCGATGCTCCACCGCGCGCTGCAGCAGTTCCTGGCCGATGTCTTCTGGGGCGACCTCGACGTCCTCCTGCTCGACCTCCCGCCGGGCACGGGCGACATCGCCATCTCGGTGGCGCAGCTCGTCCCGAACGCCGAGATCCTCGTCGTGACGACGCCTCAGCAGGCCGCGGCCGAGGTCGCCGAGCGGGCCGGTTCCATCGCGGTGCAGACGCACCAGAAGATCGTCGGCGTCGTCGAGAACATGTCGGGCCTGCCGTGCCCGCACTGCGACGAGATGGTCGACGTGTTCGGCACGGGCGGCGGTCAGCTGGTCGCGGACGGCCTCACGAAGACCACGGGCGCCCAGGTGCCGGTCCTCGGCTCCATCCCGATCGACGTGCGGCTGCGTGAGGGCGGCGACGAGGGCAAGCCGGTCGTCCTGACCGACCCCGACTCCCCCGCGGGCGCCGCGCTCCGCTCCATCGCGGACAAGCTGGGCGGCCGCCAGCGCGGCCTGTCGGGCATGTCGCTGGGCATCACGCCGCGCAACAAGTTCTGAGCGTCGCGGGGATCGCGCCCCTGAGGGCCGCAGGCCTTTCAGGGGCGCGGGGAACCGCGCGCCCCGCCACGACGAAAGCCGCACTCGAACGGGGAACACGGGCCGCCCGAAGGCGGCCCGTACCTGCTACGCCGCGTACTCCGCGATGTCCTTGACCACGGAGAACCCCAGCCCGTACGCACTCATGCCGCGCCCGTACGCCCCGAGGTGCACCCCGGCCTGCGTGGACCCGGCGAGCACCCACCCGTACTCGGACTCCCGGTAGTGGAACTCCGTCGGCACTCCGTCCACCGGCAGCGACAAGGTGGCCCAGTCGTCCGACCGGAGGTCGTCCGCGAGGACCCACGCCGTCTCGGTCTGCTGGTCCAGCCAGTCGTCCCGGAGCGTGTGGTCCATCTGCCCCGGCCAGGTGAAGGAGAGCAGCCCGACCCCGGCGAGCCAGGCCGCCGAGGAGACCGAGGTCGCCTCCAGCACACCCGTCCCGTCGGAGCTGCGCCGTACCGGATTGGCGGCGACGGTCACCACGACCGCGAACCGCTCGGTGTCCTCCGTACCTTCGCTTCGTACGGACGGCTCGTCACCGTGCCCGATCGAACCGTGCTCGACGGATCCGTCCGCCGTGGTGCCGACCTGCATCAGCCAACGCGGTCCCGTGAAGGCCTCGTCGAGGCCGTACCACGGAAAGGGCGCCAGCAGGTAGCCGTCGACCGTGCGCCGGGCCGTGGGAACCTGACCGGCCCCCTCGGTGGCCGGCGCCTGCGCGCCCACCCGACTCGTCGTCTCCATGTACCCGGCCGCCTCCTCGCTCTCGTACGGACCGGAGCGGCCCGCCCCCCTCGGGCGTTCTCACGTCAGGTCCGCGCAACAACAAGGCAGGATGCCACACCGCACCTGGAGGGCCCGGTTTCGAGTGGTGTGGTTCCGGTCGCGTCGGGGCGGTTCAGGCCGTTCGGAGACGGTTCAGGTCGCGTCGGTGTCGAAGGGCGGCGGGATCTCCTTGGCCGGCTGCTCCGACTGCTCGGGACGCTTCTCCAGGTCAGGACCCTTGGTCATGTCGATACGACCGCCGGAGGAGCCGCCGGAGGAGGAGGGCGCGTCGTCCCGTACGTCACCGACGGTGTGCACCGCCTCGCCGACTTCGGCCATCTCCTTCTTCAGGTCGAAGCCGTTGCGGATCTCCTTGAGCCCCAGCTCGTCGCTGTCCAGCTGCTTGCGGATGAACGTCTTGGGGTTCAGGTCCTCGAACTCGAAGTCCTTGAACTCCGGGCCCAGTTCATTGCGGATGTCCTGCTTCGCACTGTCCGAGAACTCGCGGATCTTCCGGATGGTGCGGGCGACGTCCTGGATGACCTGCGGCAGCTTGTCGGGGCCGAACACGAGCACGGCCAGCACAACAAGCGCTATGACCTCCGGTAGGCCAATGTCGTTGAACACCTTGCACTCCTAGCGTGTCCTCGGCCCGCGGCGGTCTTCAGTAGCAGGTCTTCGGCAGGGTCCGGCAGGGGACCGGTCCACGGTACCCGGCGTACCTGTCTGTTTGGTAGCCACTGGGCTACGTCCAGGATCACCTATGCCGGACCTTGACCGGTCGGCCGCCCCGGTTCGACGGGGTTCGCCTCAGTTGCCGTCGGCCGAGCCGAGGACAAGTGTCACCTTCTGTTCCTTTCCGCCCCGTTCGACCGTGAGGACCAGTTCGTCCTTGGGGCGGTGGGCGCGGATCTTGACGATGAGCTCCTCGCCGGAGTGGACGCGGGTGCCGTCCACCTCGGTGATCACGTCACGTGGCTCTATGCCGGCCCGGTCGCCGGGGCCGCCGGGGCTGACGGCCGATCCGCCGCTGTTGCCCTTGGTGCCCACGCGCGCGCCGTCACCCGTGTAATCCATGTCCAGGGTGACGCCGATCACCGGGTGGGTGGCCTTGCCGGTGTTGATGAGTTCCTCGGCGACGCGCTTGGCCTGGTTGATCGGGATCGCGAAGCCGAGGCCGATGGATCCCGCCTGGCCGCCGTCGAGCTCCGAGCCGCTGCCGGAGGAGCGGATGGCGCTGTTGATGCCGATGACGCGGGCCTTGGAGTCGACGAGCGGCCCGCCGGAGTTGCCGGGGTTTATGGGCGCGTCGGTCTGCAGGGCGTCGACGTAGCTGACGTCGCTGCCGTCGCCCTTCTCGCCGCCCGCCGTGATGGGCCGCTCCTTGGCGCTGATGATGCCGGAGGTGACCGTGTTGGCGAGGTCGAAGGGGGCGCCGATGGCCACGACCGGGTCACCGACCTGCACGTTCTCCGAGTTGCCGAGCGGCAGGGGCTTGAGTCCGCGCACGCCGTCGACCTTGATGACGGCGAGGTCGTAGCCGCTGTCGTGCCCGACGACCTCGGCGTCGGCGCTCTGGCCTCCGGCGAACGTGACCGATATCTCGCCGCTCGTGCCCGCGGGTTCCACGACGTGGTTGTTGGTGAGGATGTGGCCGCGGTCGTCGAGCACGAAGCCGGTGCCGGTGCCCTGCTCGGACGAGCCCTGGGTGTGGATGGTGACGACGCCGGGCAGCGCGCTGGCGGCGATCCCGGCGACGCTGCCGGGGGCCCGGTGCGTGGACTCGGCGCCCGCCTGCGGGAGTTCGACGTCCGTCCCGCCGTTGCGCTCCAGGTAGGAGCCGATGGCGCCGCCGATCCCGCTGGAGACGAGGGCGATCAGCACG
This sequence comes from Streptomyces sp. HmicA12, assembly GCF_000373565.1. Taxonomy (GTDB): domain Bacteria; phylum Actinomycetota; class Actinomycetes; order Streptomycetales; family Streptomycetaceae; genus Streptomyces. Next base: position 10,853 of record NZ_KB891816.1, read on the forward strand.
GCGCCGAGCACCGGGCCGCGCCGCGCGCGCCGTGGCTTCGCCCCGACGGCCGCACCGCTCTGCGACAGCGACACGGGCCCGGCCCAGGGGTCGTACTGCTGCCAGGGCCCGACGGGGACCGGCGAGTGGCCCCCGGGCGGCGGTACGGGCGTGCCCTGGTACGGGGGTTGCTGCGCGCCCGGACCTCCCTCGTACGGCACTGTCGCGGTGCCGTGCGCCGGGGTCGCCCCCGGATGCTGCACGGGCGGCGCGACCGCCCACGGCCCCGGCTCGCCGTAAGGCGGCGTGCTGTAGGCGTCGGGGTCGTGCGGGGGCCGCGTCCCGTCACCGGGGACGGGACGGGCCACGTCGACGTCAGCCCTGCCTTCCACCGCCCCGGGAACCGTCGCGTTCCGCGGGGCTGCGGCCTCTGCCGGGAAACCGGGCGCGGTCTCCCCGGAAACACCGGTCGCGGCCCCCGGCGCCGCGATGACAGCCGGCTGTGTCGGCTGTGTCGGCTGTGTCGGCGAGGCGAACGAACCTGTGGCTACGGCGTCAGCGGGCCCCGCGTCCACGCCCGGACCGCTGCCCGAGGCGCCCTGCGCGGTGCCGGTGGGCCGGCTGTTCGTCGGAGTGGGCTCGCCCGGGGGCGGTGTGGCCGCGTGGGCGGCCGTGCCGTCGTCGACGGGGGGCGGCGCGGCAAGGCTGTCCGGTCCACCGCCGGAGGCCGGCGCGGGGGCGGGCAGATGCCAGTCGCCGTCGTCCGCCGCGGAGCGCCCCTCGTTCGGTCGGGGGCGGCTCCACCACTTGGCCTTTGTGGGCTTGCCCTCGTCCGCGTCCATGCTTCGCCGTTCTCCCCATACCCGGCCCGCGGCACCACACCGCGGGCTCCCACCGGCGCCGCCCGGGTCAGCACCCGATGCGCGGCCTCAGCTGGATTCAACCAGGTTCAGTGGCTCGGGCGCAGGGGCGTCAGCGAGCGGAGGACGGGCGGGACGACGCGGTCGGCGAAGGCGCGGGCGCCGCGGCGAAGGAGGGTTGTGCGGGTCCGTCGAGGCCGGTCGCCTCGGGTGATGCTTCCGGGGCGAGGGCGATGGAGACCGCGGGGACGGTGGCGGCGGGGCGTATCAGGGGGGTCATGCGGGCGGCCGCGGAGAGCATCGGGGTCGAGAACGGATAGTCGGCGCTGTCCGCATGGCCACCGCCGGGCAACAGGGGCGCGCTCGCCTCCGTCGGGGAGACCGGTGCCGTCAGGGCGCCGCCGCTCTGGCCGAGCAGCGGGGAGAGCGACCTGCGGCGCTGGGCCTCCGGGGTCGACGCGGCGCCGACCGCCTGGCTGCGCAGAGGTGTCACGTTGCTGTTGTTGCCGGAACCGGCGCCGCGCGCGTCGGTGGTGTCCGCGGGGACGCCTGTGGTGACCCCGCCGAGCGCGATCGCGGCGAGCGAGACCGCTCCGGCCGCGGCGAACGCGAAGCGGCGCCCGCGCGAGGCGCGGTCGCTGTCGTGCCGGTCGCGGCCCACTTCGTGGATCCGGAAGCCGCGCTGGCCGGGAAGCACGCCGGACGGTGCGTAGCCGAACGGCTCGGGGTCCACGTCGAAGACGCCGTTCCCGAATCCTCGGACGTTGCCGAAAGCCCGGCCCGCGCCGAAGCCGGTGCCGGTGCCCCCGAACGGCGATCCGTCGTCGTCCGAGTCACCCCCGGCGGGCAGGCCTTGCAGGCGGGCGAGGAAGCTCTCGCTGGGCGGCGGCGGGGCCACCTCGGCGAAGACGCTCTTGAGGCGGCGCTGCGCGTCGGCCTCGGCCTTGCACCGGGCACAGGTCGCCAGATGCGAAAGGACGCGCTCGCGGGCGTCGTGGTCCAGCTCGCCGTCGACGAACGCGGCCAGCCGGTCTCCCAAATGCTGGTCAGCGGCGGTGAGTTGGTGGTCGGCAGGATTGAGACGTGATCCACTCACGCGGTCGCGCCCCCTCCTCCGAGGACAGGGATCGCCCCCGTCGTCGCGAAGGAGCGGCGCTCCTTGCGGGCCTCCGGCGAGCGGTGCTGCAGCGCCTTGCGCAGCTGCGAGCGGCCACGGTGGATACGGCTGCGGACCGTGCCCAGCTTCACGCCCAGGGTCGCGGCGATCTCCTCGTACGAGAGCCCCTCGATGTCGCAGAGGACCACGGCGGCGCGGAACTCGGGCGCGAGGGTGTCCAGGGCGTGCTGAACGTCGGCGTCGAAGTGCGCGTCGTTGAAGACCTGCTGCGGCGACGGCTCGCGGCTGGGCAGCCGCTCGGCGGCGTCGTCGCCCAGGGCGTCGAAGCGGATGCGCTGCTTGCGGCGGACCATGTCGAGGAACAGGTTCGTCGTGATGCGGTGCAGCCAGCCCTCGAAGGTGCCCGGCGTGTACGTCGACAGCGAACGGAAGACACGGACGAAGACCTCCTGCGTGAGGTCCTCGGCATCGTGCTGATTGCCGGTCAGGCGGTACGCGAGGCGGTAGACCCGGCCACTGTGCGTGCTGACGATCTCCTCCCAGGTGGGCGGAGTCCACGCCTGCGATTCCGCATCAGCGGCAAAGGTCGCGGTCTGCGCGGAGTCAGCGGTGCGGAATCGGTCAGCGGTGTTGGTCACAGATTTCGGCTCACCCGCCGACCTGAGAAAGCGCCTCAGCACTCCTCCCCGATCCACAGGCGCAGCCGCACCTCCCCTGTCGGCTCTGGTGGTGTCCAGTGGAGCCCCTACCATAGCCACCTCGCCCGTTAGCTCCGGATAAGCGTTTTTACTCAGATTTGCCGGTCGGCTGTCGGTCACCGTCCCGGCCGCCGTCGCGAGCACCTCGTCCGACACCTCTTTCGTCGCTGTCCCCATCCCGCGCTCCCCCGCTTCAGCCTGGTCTTTCCCCCTGCTCTCCTAAACGCCCGGTCCCATCTGCGAGTTCCCGCCACCAACGGATAAAGTCACGCGCAGGCAACCACGGGGACAGGAGAGGGCCATTACCGGCAACCGGCAGACGAGTTGGGCGTTCGCCGACGCCTTTGTCGCCGAGGACGACGCACTGCGCTGGGCCCGCGACCGGGCCCGGGACGCGGGGCTGCGCTCGGTGTCCCCCGGCGCGGGCGCCGCGCTGCGGTTGCTCGCTGCCACGGTGGGGGCCAAGGCCGTCGCCGAAATCGGTACGGGCACGGGCGTGTCCGGCATCCATTTGCTCTACGGGATGCGGCCCGACGGCGTGCTGACCACGGTCGATCCGGAGCCGGAGCGGCAGCAGTTCGCGCGGCAGGCGTTCCGCGCGGCCGGCTTCGCCAGCAACCGGGCCCGGTTCATTCCGGGGCGGGCGCTCGACGTGCTGCCGCGGCTCGCCGACAGCGGGTACGACCTCGTGTTCTGCGACGGCGACCGGATGGAGTCCCTCGACTATCTCGCCGAATCGTTGCGGCTGCTGCGACCCGGTGGGCTGGTCTGTTTCGAGGGTGTCTTCGCCGACGGGCGGACCGTCGACTCGGGGCCGCAGCCGGTGGAGGTCGTGCGGCTCAGGGAGCTGCTGCGGGCCGTACGGGAGTCTCCCGAGTTGCTGCCGTCGCTGCTGCCGGTCGGCGACGGGCTGCTCTGCGCCGTCAAACGGTAGGCGGGCGCCGGCCGCACATCGGCGCGGGACCGCGCCCTTCGGGGTGCCCCTTCCCCGGCGTTTTCACTGGACGCACGTCCGCCCCGGCACCGAATGTGTGCCGGGGCGGACGAAAAGGTATGGTCGCTTCCGCGTCAGCCGACGACCTTCTTCAGAGCGTCGCCAAGGGCGTCGGCCTCGTCGGGCGTCAGCTCCACGACGAGTCGACCGCCGCCTTCGAGCGGAACCCGCATGACGATGCCCCGCCCCTCCTTGGTCACCTCGAGCGGGCCGTCACCCGTTCGCGGCTTCATGGCCGCCATGCTCGTTCCCCTTCCTGAAACCAGCTCACGTCAGCGCCGACGGCAACCCCTGAACGGGCACTCATCACCGGCATCGAACACATTGCTTCTAGGCCATTATCCCGCATCGCAGGACCCGATGACCAACATCGGTCCGCATCGCTTGCGCAACGCGCTTGAGCAAAACCACTCAATTCGGGGATGTGGCTGCGATACTGCGCCGCTCTCGCGCCTCTTCCGTGACGGAATTGTTTGACGCAGGTCACATGCAGAGGGTGCTCCGCGGCCCGTGATCTCCGTCATGCTGAGCACGGACGACTAAGCAACCGCATAGTAGGAGGAGTGTCATGGCCGACACCGTGCTCTACGAGGTGAGCGACGGGCTCGCGACGATCACGCTGAACCGCCCCGAGGCGATGAACGCGATGAACACCGAGGCCAAGGTCGCCCTCCGCGACGCGGTGCAGGCCGCCGCCGACGACAAGGCCGTGCGGGCGGTGCTCCTCACGGCGGCCGGCGACCGTGCGTTCTGTGTGGGCCAGGACCTGAAGGAACACATCGGCTCCCTGATGGCGGACCGGAAGGACGGTCAGGGGCGCACCATGAACACGGTGCGGGAGCACTACAACCCGATCGTGCGGGCGCTGACCCAGATGCCGAAGCCGGTCGTGGCGGCGGTGAACGGCGTGGCGGCCGGTGCGGGCTTCGGTTTCGCGCTCTGCGCGGACTACCGGATCGTCGCGGACACGGCTTCGTTCAACACGTCGTTCGCGGGTGTCGCGCTGACCGCCGACTCGGGTGTCTCGTGGACCCTGCCGCGGCTCATCGGTCCTGGCCGGGCCACCGATCTGCTGCTGTTCCCGCGCACCATCACGGCGCAGGAGGCCTTCGAGATCGGCGCCGTCAACAAGATCGTGCCGGCCGACGAGCTGGCGGAGACCGCCCGCAAGCTCGCGCTGCTGCTCGCCGCCGGGCCGACCGTCGCGTACGCCGCGCTGAAGGAGTCGGTCGCCTACGCCGCGGACCACTCCCTCGACGAGGCCCTCGACAAGGAGGACGAACTGCAGGCGCGGGCCGGTGCGTCGGAGGACCACGCCATCGCGGTGCAGGCCTTCATCGCCAAGGAGAAGCCGAAGTACCTGGGCCGCTAGCCGGCCTTCGTGCGGGCTGTGCAGTCGGCCAAGTGGTCGTTGACCAGCCCGCATGCCTGCATCAGCGCGTACGCCGTGGTCGGGCCGACGAAGCGCAGGCCGCGCTTCTTCAGCTCCTTGGACAGGGCCTTCGACTCGTCCGTGATCGCCGGTACATCGGACAGGGCGCGCGGCGCGGGGCGGTTCGCGGCGTCCGGGGCGAAGGACCAGATCAGCTTGTCGAGGTCGCCCGGCGACCAGTCCGCGAGCACCCGCGCGTTGGCGAGCGTGGCGTCGACCTTCGCTCTGTTGCGGATGATGCCGGGGTCGGCGAGCAGACGGGTGCGGTCGGTGTCCGTGAACGTCGCGACGTCCGCGATCTTGAAGTCGGAGAAGGCGGCGCGGAAGGTCTCGCGGCGGCGCAGGATCGTGATCCAGGACAGGCCCGACTGGAAGGCCTCCAGGCAGAGTCGCTCGAAGAGGGCGTCGTCGCCGTGGACCGGGCGGCCCCACTCCGTGTCGTGGTAGGCGACGTAGTCCTCGGTCGACAGGCCCCAGGGGCAGCGGAGCTTTCCGTCGGGTCCGGGGATCGCGGCGCCGGTCGGTTCGGCGCTCACTGCAGGCCCTCCCCCGACTCGCCCAGGTACCCGCCGGGCGGCGCGAAGCCGCCCTGCTCGGGCCCGCGGTCGGCCTGTCGCCGGTGCGCCCCGTCGTGGGCGGTGGCGAGTGCCGACTCCAGCTCAGTGATGCGCGCGTCGCGCTCGGCGAGCTCCGCGCCCAGCCGGTTCAGCGCGTCGTCGACCTCCGCCATGCGGTAGCCGCGCACGGCGGTCGGCAGGCGCAGCGCGTCCACGTCGGCGGGGGCCACCGGACGGTCCTGCGGCAGCGGGTCGGCGTAGAACTGGGACGGTTCGTCGCGCAGTGTGCCGCCGTCGCCGCCGCCGAGGACCGCGAGCGTCACCGCCGCGACCACCACGACGAGCGCGGCGACCAGAAACAAGAACATGACCATCGCTGCTGTCCCCTGGGCTCGAAACCGTCAGGCTCCGATCGTGCCATGCCGCACTGACAGTTAAGGTCGCAGGCGACCGTTGATACGTGATTGCAGTGGGATCCAGAGGAGAGTCACAGGGATGCTCAGGCTGGGCCGGCACGAGTTCGCCGCGCACGAACCGGTGATCATGGCGATCGTGAACCGGACCCCCGACTCCTTCTACGACCAGGGCGCCACGTTCCAGGACGAGCCCGCGCTCGCCCGGGTCGAGCAGGCCGTCGCCGAGGGCGCCCTGATCGTCGACATCGGCGGGGTGAAGGCCGGTCCCGGCGAGGAGGTCGACGCCGAGGAGGAGGCGCGGCGCACCGTCGGTTTCGTGGCGGAGGTGCGGCGGCGCTTCCCCGACGTGATCATCAGCGTCGACACCTGGCGGCACGAGGTCGGCGAGGCCGTGTGCGAGGCGGGCGCCGATCTCCTCAACGACGCCTGGGGCGGCGTCGACCCGAAGCTCGCGGAGGTCGCGGGCCGCTACGGGGTGGGCATCGTGTGCACGCACGCGGGCGGCGCCGAGCCGCGTACGCGCCCGCACCGGGTCACGTACGACGACGTGATGGCGGACATCCTGGACGTGACCGTCTCCTACGCGGAGCGGGCGGTGTCCCTCGGTGTGGCGCGCGAGTCCGTGCTGATCGATCCGGGGCACGACTTCGGGAAGAACACGCGCCACTCGCTGGAGGCGACCCGACGTCTTCCGGAGATGGTGGAGACGGGGTGGCCGGTGCTCGTCTCGCTCTCCAACAAGGACTTCGTGGGCGAGACCCTCGACAAGCCCGTCAAGGAGCGCGTCATCGGAACGCTCGCGACGACCGCCGTGTCGGCGTGGCTCGGGGCGCAGGTCTACCGGGTGCACGAGGTCGCCGAGACCCGGCAGGTGCTCGACATGGTGGCGTCCATCGCGGGCCACCGGCCCCCGGCGGTGGCCCGCCGGGGACTCGCGTAACCCCTCTCCCCGCAGGGAACTACTTCCCGGTCTCCTTGGTGACCAGCGTGATCGCCTCGTCCACGTCGTCCGTGACGTGGAACAGGAGGAGGTCCGCCTCGCTGGCCTTGCCCTGGGCGATCACCGTGTTCTTGAGCCAGTCGACGAGGCCGCTCCAGTACTGCGTGCCGAAGAGGACGATCGGGAAGCGCGTCACCTTCGTCGTCTGTACGAGGGTGAGCGCCTCGAAGAGCTCGTCCAGGGTGCCGAGGCCGCCGGGCAGGACCACGAAGCCTTGCGCGTACTTCACGAACATCGTCTTCCGCACGAAGAAGTAGCGGAAGTTCAGTCCGAGGTCGACGTACTGGTTGAGCCCCTGTTCGAAGGGGAGCTCGATGCCGAGGCCGACCGAGATGCCCTTGGCCTCCACGGCGCCCTGGTTGGCGGCCTGCATGGCGCCCGGGCCGCCGCCCGTGATCACCGCGAAGCCGGCCTCGACCAGGGCCTTGCCGATCGCGACGCCCGCCGCGTAGTCCGGCGAGTCCTCCGGCGTGCGGGCGGAGCCGAACACGCTGATCGCGGGCGGCAGTTCGGCGAGGGTGCCGAAGCCCTCGATGAACTCGGACTGGATGCGCAGGACCCGCCAGGGGTCGGTGTGCACCCAGCCCGAGGGGCCCTCCGTGTCGAGCAGACGCTGGTCGCTCGTCCCCGGCTGTACCTGATCGCGGCGGCGGATCACCGGACCTGTCAACTGCTCCTTGGGACGTCGCGTGCCCTCCGGGTTGCTCATCGCCTGCTCCCTTCCTGCGCAGTCATCACGCACTTACGTAGAGCAAGGGTAGGTCTACGCGGGTTACAGGCGAGGGACCTCGGCGTATCAGGGAGCGGTGAGCCAGGCGGCGAGGACCTTCTCGGCCTCCAGGATGAGCCGGGTGTCGACCCGCTCGTCGATCTTGTGGGCGTAGATCGGGTTGCCGGGTCCGTAGTTCACCGCGGGGACGCCGAGCGCGCTGAAGCGGGAGACGTCGGTCCAGCCGAACTTGGGACGTGCCTCGCCGCCGACCGCGGCCAGGAAGGCGGCCGCCGCGGGGTGGGTGAGGCCGGGCCGGGCGCCGCCCGTGTGGTCGTCGACGATGAACTCCTCGACGGGGCAGTCGGCGAAGAAGTCGCGGACGAACTGCTCGGCCTCCTGCGTCGAACGGTCCGGCGCGTAACGGAAGTTGACCGTGACGGCGCATGCGTCCGGGATGACGTTCGTGGCGACGAAGCCCTCGACGCGGACGGCGTTCAGGCCCTCGTGGAACTCCAGGCCGTCGACGACCGGCTTGCGGGGCTCGTAGGCGGCCAGCTTCTCCAGGATCGGGGACGCGGCATGAATGGCGTTCTTTCCCATCCACGCGCGCGCGGAGTGGGCCCGCTCGCCCTTCACCTTCAGGATGACGCGCAGCGTGCCCTGGCAGCCGCCCTCGACCAGGCCCTCGGTGCCCTCCAGGAGGATCGCGAAGTCGCCCTCCAGCCAGTCGGGGTGGGCGTCGGCCACATGGCCCAGGCCGTTCAGGTGTGCGGCGACCTCTTCGTTGTCGTAGAAGACGAACGTGAGGTCGCGGTTGGGCTCGGTGACCGTCTGCGCGATGCGCAGCTGCACCGCGACGCCCGACTTCATGTCGCTCGTGCCGCAGCCCCACAGGGTGACGCCGTCCTCGTCGAGGCGCGAGGGGACGTTGTCCGCGATCGGGACCGTGTCGATGTGCCCGGCCAGGATGATGCGCTCGGAGCGGCCGAGGTTCGTGCGCGCGACCACGTTGTTGCCGTAGCGGTCGACCGTCAGGTGCGGCAGCGCGCGCAGGGCCTCCTCGACGGCGTCCGCGAGCTCTTTCTCACTGCCGCTGGGCGAGGCGAAGTCGACCAGCTGGGCGGTGAGGCGGGCGGCGTCCTGGGTGAGGTCAAGCGCGGTGCGGTCCATGACGCCGATCCTAAGCTTTCGGGCCCACGCCGCCGCCGTCCGTCCTGTCGGTGGACTCCAGTACCTTGGACGCGTGCCTGAGCCCTCCATCCTCATGAGGCGCGGCCGTCTCCTGCGGATCGGCGCGTCGGTCGTCGTGCTGCTCGCCGTGGCCACCTACGTGGCCGTGCAGTACGCCACGGGAGGCCGCTCCACCCCGAGATGCACGGTCGTCTCGGCCAACGGGGACGGGGCGTCCTACGCGTTCACGGCCGAGCAGGCGGTGAACGCGGCGACGATCTCCGCCGTCGGCACCTCCCGCGGCATGCCCGAGCGCGCCGTCACCATCGCGCTCGCGACCGCGCTCCAGGAGTCCGGCCTGCGCAACATCCGCCATGGCGACCGGGATTCGCTCGGACTGTTCCAGCAGCGCCCCTCCGAGGGCTGGGGCACCGAGGAGCAGATCATGGACCCGGCCTACGCGGCGGAGCGGTTCTACGCGCACCTGGACAAGATCCCGGGCTATTCGCGGCTGCCGCTGACCGTGGCCGCGCAGCGCGTGCAGCGCAGCGGCTATCCGCAGGCGTACGCGAAGCACGAGCCGGACGCGACGCTGCTCGCCGCCTCGCTGACCGGCCGGGCCGCGGCCTCGCTCACGTGCGAGGGCACACCGGGCGGCGCCGACGGCGCGCGGGCCGTCGGTCCCGCGGACGTGAAGGCCGCGCTCACACGGGACTTCGGGCGGGACGTGGCACCGACGGCGGGCAAGGACAAGCGGTCCGTACGGGTTCCGGTGCCCGCCACCGTCGACTCCGCCGAGGGCGGGGAACGGCAGCGCGGCTGGGAGCTGGCGCAGTGGGCGGTGGCCAACTCGTCCGCGTTGCACATCGAACTCGTCTCCTATGCGGGCCGGGAGTGGACCGCCGGAGAATCCGGGCATGAGTGGCACAAGGCACCGAAGACACCAAAGGCGCCGAAGGCGTCCTCGGCGACGGGGGACGCGAAGGCCGGTTCAGGGTCCTCGTCGGCCGCCGACGAGGTGCGAATCGTCACTGGGCAGTAGTGCGGTCGGTCACTCGATAGGGGCACGTGGATCACGTCTCATGGACGCCACGGGTCCGTTTGCGGGCGGATCCCTGCCCGGCGCTCAAATCCCTTGGGAACAAAGGGCTTCAGCGGGTTTTCCGCGACCTTGGAAGCGCGGCGTTTACCCGCTTTTATCCGCAGCTGATTATGCGACGCATTGCCAACCCTTTACGTTGCCGACCCGCAACCTTCCCGGGGCGTCGGGCTGTTGTCACGGCGTCCGAACGCCGAGCGGCACGAGGCGCCGCACGGAGAACGGACGCCAAACGTTCTCTCCCGTCTAAGGAGCATCATGTCCCTCCCCCTGACCCGCCGGATCGCCCGCGCCGCCCTCCTCGGAGCGGCCGGCGCAGCCTCCGTGGTCGGTGCGGCCGGCTCCGCGAGCGCCGTCGACCTCCCGGCCGCCCCCGACCTCGGCGGTGTGACCGCTCTGGACGGTGCGGGCCTGGGAAGCAGCGTCGACGGTGCGGCTCAGCAGGTGAGCGGCGTCGCGGGCGACACCGGCAGCAAGGCCGTCAAGAAGGCCGTGCCGTCGGCGGGCAAGGCGGTCGGCAAGGGCGCCAAGACCGCGACGCCCGCCGCGCAGAAGGCCGCGGGCGACCTGGCCGGCAGCGCCGGTGAGGTGCTCGGCGACACGGCCGGGTCGGCCACCAAGGACGGCCTTCCGGTCGCCGGTGGCGGTCTGCCCACCGACTCCCTGGGCGGGCTGCCGGTCGCCGGTGGCGGCCTGCCGCTCGGCTAGTCGCCGCGTACCGAAAGCGGGGTGCCCGGGAGCCGAAAGCTCCCGGGCACCCCGCTTTCGCCGTGAATGCGGCAGTCGGCCCGCGTCAGGACAGTCGGGCGACCGCTGCCCGCACCCGCTCGTCCGAGGCCGTCAGGGCCACCCGTACGAAGCGGTCGCCCGCCTCGCCGTAGAAGTCGCCGGGGGCCACCAGGATGCCGAGTTCCGCGAGGTGGGCCACCGTGTCCCAGCAGGATTCGTCGCGGGTCGCCCACAGGTACAGGCTCGCCTCGCTGTGCTCGATGCGGAAGCCGTGCTTCAGCAGGGCCTCGCGCAGCTGCTCGCGGCGGGCGGCGTAGCGGGCGCGCTGCTCCTGGACGTGCTGGTCGTCGCCGAGGGCCGCGACGACCGCCGCCTGCGTCGGAGCCGACGTCATCATGCCGCCGTGCTTGCGGATCTGGAGCAGCGGATCGAGGACCGCCGCGTCGCCGGCCAGGAACGCGGCCCGGTAGCCCGCCAGGTTCGAGCGCTTGGAGAGCGAGTGGACGGCGACCAGGCCCTCGTGGGAACCGCCGTTGACGTCCGGGTGCAGCACCGAGACCGGCTCCGCCTCCCAGCCCAGTTCGAGGTAGCACTCGTCCGAGAAGATCAGGATGTCGTGCTCGCGTGCCCAGGCCACGATCCGGGTGAGGTCGTCCTTGCTCAGCACCTTGCCCGTCGGGTTCGACGGGGAGTTGAGCCACAGGAGCTTGATGCCCGTGGGGTCGAGCTCGGTCGGGTCGTCGTACGAGACGTAGTCCGCGCGGGCGAGGCGGGCACCGACCTCGTACGTCGGGTACGCGAGCCGCGGGTAGGCCACTTTGTCGCCCGGGCCGAGGCCCAGCTGTGTCGGCAGCCAGGCCACCAGCTCCTTGGAGCCGACGATCGGCAGGACGTTCACGTGCCCGAGGCCGCGGGCGCCGAGCCTGCGTTCGCACCAGGACACGAGCGCGTCACGCAGCTCGGGGGTACCCCAGACCGTGGGGTAGCCGGGCGAGTTCGCCGCGTCGATCAGGGCCTTCTGGATCAGCTCGGGCACCGGGTCGACGGGCGTGCCGACGGACAGGTCGACGATGCCGTCCGGGTGCGCGGCGGCCGTCTTCTTGTACGGCTCCAGCTTGTCCCAGGGGAAGGTGGGGATGCGGTCGATGGGGGCCGGGACTGCGGACACCTGTCAGCTCACTTCTCTCACGGGTCGGTGGACACACGGGTCGGTACAAATGCCGCGGTCCCGTACGGCGGTGGAAGCCGTACGGGACCGGGGCAGCGCCTGTGCGTACCGCTGAAGCAGGGTTACTGGTTCTGCGGCGGCAGGGCGGCGATGAAGGCGTGGTCCTTCTCGATCAGGCCCATCTTCGAGGCACCACCGGGCGAGCCGAGCTCGTCGAAGAACTCGACGTTCGCCTTGTAGTAGTCCTTCCACTCCTCCGGAGTGTCGTCCTCGTAGAAGATGGCCTCGACCGGACAGACCGGCTCACAGGCACCACAGTCGACGCATTCGTCCGGGTGGATGTACAAGGACCGGGAGCCCTCGTAGATGCAGTCGACCGGGCACTCCTCGATGCACGCCTTGTCCTTGACGTCGACACAAGGCTGCGCGATGACGTAGGTCACGCTGTCGTTCCTCCTCGATAGGGCGCTGGCGGGCCTCCACAGGCTCCGCCGCCTGGCGCGCGGGAGCGCGGCGTCGTCGATGCCCGCCTCCTAGTATCTCCGTTCCCGGCCATGATCCGAACAGGAGGGGTGGGCCTAGCTGTGGAATTCACTGCTGGCGGACGGCTCGAAGTCCGCATCTCGGGCGATGACGTGGGAAAACGCGTGTCTGTACGACGGGTGAGCGAGGAGGGCTCCGCGGGTCGGAAGTTCACCGACACCGTCGGTGTTCTCACATCGTGGAACGACGGTGTGTTGCTCATCACGCGGCGGACTGGGGAGCGGGTCGCCGTCGAGGAGTCCGCACTGGTCGCCGGGAAGGTCGTGCCCGCGGAGCCGGCGCGGCGCCGCGGCCCGTCCGCGACCTTCGCCGAGCTCGCGCACGTCTCCGCCCGCGCCTGGCAGCCGCTGGAGTGCGAGCTGCTGGGCGAGTGGCGGCTGCGGGCCGCCGACGGTTACACCAAGCGGGCCAATTCCGTGCTGCCCGTGGGCGACCCGGGCATGCCCGTCGCCGACGCGCTGGACCACGTACGGCGTTGGTACGCGGCTCGTGGGCTGCCCGTCTACGCGCAGGCCTCGACCGGCGCCGAGGGGACGCAGGAGCTGCTCTGCGCCGAACTGGCGGCCCGCGGCTGGACGGACGAGACGCCGACCGAGGTGCGGATCGCGGCGCTCGCCCCCGTCGGGGACCAGCCCGATCCCGGCGCCGAGGTCGTGCTCGCGCGGCAGCCGTCGGCGGAATGGCTCGCGCGCTACCAGCGCAAAGGGGCGAGCGAGGTCGCGCAGAAGGTGCTGTGCGCCGGTCCCTCGGTGTGGTTCGCGAGCGTGCCGGGCGAGGGTGGCGTGCCCGCCGCCATCGGGAGGTGCGTGGTCGACGGACGGTGGGCCGGGTTCGGTGCCGTGGAGGTCGACCCCGCACAGCGGCGCCGCGGGCTCGCGACGAAGATCATGACGGCGCTCGCGCGGCAGGCCCTGGACGAGGGGGCGTCGGCGGCCTGGCTCCAGGTGGAGGCGGACAACGAGGGGGCGCGCGCCCTGTACGACCGCATGGGTTTCGCCACGCATCACACCTACCACTACTACCGTGCACCGGAGCACCAGGACGGCATCGGCGGTTCTGTCCACCGCCGGGCCCGCTAATCGATCGGCCTGAGAGGGCACGAGGCACGTATGTCCCCCCACTTGTCACCCCGTTCCACCGAACTCCGGCGCCGGTTCGCCGAGCAGGCCCGGGCCGAGCGGCCCGATCTGGCGCAGCTGTGTCTGCTGCTCGCCGCGGAGGCGGACCGTGCGCTCGACGAGGCCGGCATGGACGCCGTGCAGATCGAACTGGACGAGCTGGCCGGGCGGTTGCCGTTCCGGCCGGGCGGGCCGCGGGCCTGGGCGACGGCGCTCGCCGAACTGCTCGGGGCGCGGCTCGGCTTCCACGGGGTGCCGGGCGACTACCAGCGCCTGGAGTCGTCGCTGCTGCACGAGGTCGTGCGGCGACGGCGCGGGCTGCCGATCCTGCTGTCCGTGGTGTGGATGGAGGTGGCCAGGCGGGCCGGCGCTCCCGTGTACGGGGTGGCGCTGCCGGGGCACTTCGTCGTCGGGTTCGGTCCCCCGGAGGATCAGGTGCTGGCCGATCCGTTCGACGGCGGGCGGGTGCTGTCGGGGCCGGACACGGAGCTGCTGGTGGCCGGGGCGACGGGGGCGCCGCTGGATCCCTCGATGCTGCGGCCCGCCGATCCGCTGGAGGTCGTGCTGCGGATCCTCAACAACGTGCGGGCGTGGGCCGCGACGCGGCCGGAGCGGTCGGACGTGTCGCTCTGGGCCGTGGAGCTGTCGTTGCTGCTGCCCTCCCATCCGGCCCGGCTGCGGTACGAGCGGGCTCAGTTGCTGGTGCGGCGGGGGGATTTCGTGATGGGGGCCGTGGAGTTGGAGGCGTACGCGGAGGTGGTCGGCGCGGTGGACGCCGCCGCTGGGGAGCGGGTGTTGGGGCAGGCCCGGGCTGCTCGGGCCATGTTGAACTGAGGTTCGGACTCTCGTCTGCCCAGGTCCGTTGGTTGCCGGGTGCGAGTTGTCGGTGGTTGCTCGCGCAGTTCCCCGCGCCCCTGACGGGGCTCTACAGCCAGCCCTTCTCCTTCGCGACCCGTACCGCCTCCGCCTTGTTGCGTACCGTCAGCTTCTGGATCGCCACCGACAGGTAGTTGCGGACCGTGCCCTGCGACAGGTTCAGGGCCGTGGCCAGTTCGGCGTTCGTGCGGCCGTCGGCCGCCGCGCGGAGCACCTCGCGTTCGCGGTCCGTCAGCGGGTTCGCGCCCTCGGCCAGGGCCGCCGCGGCGAGCGTGGGGTCGATGACGCGTTCACCGGCGAGGACCTTGCGGATCGCCGCGGCGAGCTGGGCCGCGGGGGCGTCCTTGACCAGGAACGCGTGCGCGCCCGCCTCCATGGCGCCGCGCAGATAGCCGGGGCGGCCGAAGGTCGTGAGGACGACCACCCTCACCTCCGGCTGCTCGGCGTGCAGTTGCGCGGCCGCCTCGATGCCCGTACAGCCCGGCATCTCGATGTCGAGGAGCGCCACGTCCACGTCGTGCGCGCGGGCCGCCGCGAGGACCTCGTCGCCGCGCGCCACCTGGGCGACGACGTCGATGTCCGGTTCCAGGCCGAGCAGTGCCGCGAGGGCCTCGCGCACCATCGACTGGTCCTCGGCGAGGAGAACCCTGATCTTCGTCGTCATGCGGCGGATCCTACGGAGACCGCCGGGACCCGGGCCACCAGGCGGAACCCGTGGCCGCCCGCCGTGCCGGTGTCCAGGGTGCCGCCGACCGCGGCGAGGCGTTCGGCGAGGCCGGTCAGGCCGTTGCCCGGCGACGCCCCCGAGGGCCCTGCGCCGTCGTCCTCGACCGTCAGCTCGACGACGGGTCCTTCCAGGGTCTCGCGGCGCGTGACGTCCACGGAGCAGCGCCGGGCGCCGCTGTGCCGCACGACGTTGGTGACGGCCTCGCGCAGCGACCAGGCGAGGGCCGACTCCTGTGTCTCGGGCAGCTCCGGGACCGCGGAGGGCATCGTCGCCTCGATACCGGCCGCCTTCAACGCGGCCTGGGCACCCGCGAGTTCGGCGGTCAGGCGGGGGCGCCGGTAGCCGGTGACCGCCTCCCGTACGTCGACCAGGGCCTGGCGGCTGACCTGCTCGATGTCGGCGACCTGGCCGGCCGCCTTCTCGGGATGGTCGGGGAGCATCCGGCCCGCCAGTTCGCTCTTCAGCGTGATCAGGGAGAGGGAGTGGCCGAGCAGGTCGTGCAGGTCCCGGGCGAGCCGCAACCGCTCCTCGTTCGCCGCCAGTTGGGCCACCTGCGCCCGTGCCTCGCGCAGTTCCCGCGTCGTGCGGACCAGTTCGCGTACGCCGATCATCGAGAAGCCGCCGAGCAGGGCCGGGACGATCAGCCAGTACTGCGGGTCGGTGTCGAGCAGGAGTCCCACGCCGACCATCACGGCCGTCGTGCCGACGATCGCGGGGCGGGACCGGTGCAGCGGGAGAACCGCGCCGAAGGCCACCGAGACGTAGACGAACAGGACGAGCCACTCGGCCCCGAGCGTCAGGGAGAGGACGACGGCGAGGACCGGCAGCAGGCCCAGGCACACGGTGGCCCCGAGCCGGCCGAGCGGGCGGCCCGTCTGCCGCATCACCAGGCCCACGTACGCGCCCGCGAACACGGTCAGGCCGAGGCTCGCGAAGACCGTGCCGGGCACGCTGTGGTTCCCCTGCGCCAGGTCGGCGACCGGGCTGCCGAGGAAGGCCAGCCACATGGCGATCCACACGAGCTTCACGTAGACCTCGCGGCGGGTCTCCGGCGGCCGGGCGACGCCCGGGAGGCGGCCGGAGCCGCCCGTCTCGGTGCTCACGCCTTCAACGTGTCCTTCCGGTACAGGTATGCCGCGCCGCCCGCGAAGAGCAGGAAGTAGACGACGATCAGCGCGACGTCCTTGGCGTGCGGGGCGCCCCCCAGCTCGATGGCCTGGCCGAGGGCGGCGTAGGCGTGCGTGGGCAGCCACTTGGCGATGTCCTGGAGCCATTGCGGGAAGGTCGTGGTGGGCATCCACAGGCCGCCCAGGATGGACAGGCCGAAGTAGACGATCATCGTGATCGGGCGGACGGCGTCCCCGGACGCGAGGTAGCCGATGGCGACGCCGAGCGCGGCGAAGCAGAGGCTGCCCGCCCAGATCGCGCCGGTCAGCGCGAGCCATTGCCAGGCGTCGAACCGTACGTCCTTGAAGACCGCGGCCACGACGAAGACGACCACGATGGACGGGAGGGAGACCACCGCCGCGCTGGCCGTCTTGGCGAGGACGTAGCCGCGGCCGGGGAGGGTGGTGAGTCTCAACTGCCGTACCCAGCCGCTCTCCCGCTCCTTGGCGATGCGCTCGCTGTTGCCCATGAGGACCGCGGTGAGCGCGCCGAAGGAGGCCATGGAGACCATCATGAAGGCCGGCAGGTTCAGGCCGATGCCGTCGATGAGGTCGGCGGAGTCGGCGCTGCCCGCGATGAGCAGGAAGAGCACCGACGGGTAGATCACCGAGAAGAACAGGAACTTCTTGTTGCGCAGGGCGCGGGTGATCTCCAGCTTGATCAGGCTGTTCATGACGCCTTCGCCTCCTGGGCGGCTTCTTCCGCGGTCGTGATGGCGACGAAGGCCTGCTCCAGGCCGAGCCCGGCGACTTCGAGGTTGCGGGGGTAGACGCCGAGCCCGTACAGGGCGTGCACGGTCGCGTCGGCGTCGGTGGACTGGATGCGGACCGTCTGGCCCGAGATGTCGACGCCGGTGAGGAACGGCAGCGCCTCGATGGCGGCCGTGTCGATCGGGCCCTCCAGGTCGAAGGAGACCTTCCGGGCGCCCGCCTTGGCCTTGATCTCGGCGGCGGTGCCGTCGGCGAGGATGCGGCCGCGGTGCAGGACCAGGACGCGGTCGGCGATCGCGTCGGCCTCCTCCAGGTAGTGCGTGGCGAACAGGACGGTGCGGCCCTGGTCGGCCTGTTCGCGCATGGTGGCCCAGAACGCCTGACGGGCCGTGACGTCCATGCCGGTCGTCGGTTCGTCGAGGACGATCAGGTCGCTGTCGCCGGCCGTGGCGAGGGCGAAGCGGACCCGCTGCTCCTGGCCGCCGGAGAGCTTGTTGACCTTGCGGTCGGCGATCTGGGTGATGCCGGCCCGGCTCAGGACGTCGTCGGTCCGGTACGGCTTCGGGTGCAGGGCCACCGCGAGCTGGACGAGCTCACGCACGGTCACCTCGTCCATCAGGCCGCCGCTCTGCAGCATGGCGCCGACCCGGCCGCGCACGATCGCGTCGCGCGGGCTCAGGCCGAAGACCCGCACGTCGCCGGTGTCGGCGGGGCGCAGGCCGAGGAGGAGGTCGAGGGTGGTGGACTTGCCGGCGCCGTTGGGGCCGAGCAGGGCGACGGTCTCGCCGGGGTGCAGGGCGAGACTGAGCCCGTCGACGGCCTTCACCGTGCCGTAGGTCTTCGTCACCCCGGTGAAGGTGACCGCTGCGTCTGAGTTCATACCGGACATCGTCGCCGGTCAGCGGTCGCGCGCGGCAGTGCCTCGTGTCGCGCGTCCCGCATGACATCTGTCATGCGGGACGGTTGACGGCCGGGTCAGCCCGCGTTCGTCGGGATGTCCACGGTGCGCTCGGCCTTGGTCTTGCCGAGCAGCGCCCGGCCCATCGCCTGGGCGACGTCGGTCGGCTGGACCGGGGTCTTCTTGCCGGTGCCGCGGGTGATCAGGACGCCGTCGAAGGTGTTCCCGTAGAGCTTCTTGAGCTCCGGGAGGTCGTACGTCTCGATGAGCTGGCCGTCGACCGCCTTCATGCCGAGCACCTTCGGCAGCGAGATGGCCGGGCCGAAGTCGATCTGCTTGCCGCCCGCCGTGATCGTGACGTTGGCGGACATCGCGGGCTCGGCGAACTGCTTCATCTTCCGGTCGACCTCCGCGTTCGAGATCGTCGGCTGACGCGTCGTCGTCGCCACCTGGACCGCGGCGTCCTTGCCCGTCTCGACGTGCGCGCGGTACGCCTCGGCGACCGCGGACGCCGACTGGTCGACATCGATGCCCTTGCCGGACTTGCCGTAGACCGCGACGGCCTTGCCGGGGACGAACTTGATCGTGCCGTCGCCGGAGGCGGCCGCGCCGCCCGCCGCGTTCTCCAGGGCCGCGTGCAGCTTCTCCTCGTCGACCGGCATGACCGGCTCGACGACCCGACCGTTGCCGAACAGCGAGCCGATCACGGAGACCGGGTTGTAGTCGCTGCCCGCGGCGGCGGAGACGGTGGCCGCGCTGTCCAGGGAGAGGCCCGACTGGTCCGGCTTCAGCGCGACCGTCTTGCCGTCGACCTGGAGCTTCAGGGCGTCGTCGGTGCGCTTGCCGAGGGTGTTCTCCAGCTTGGCGGCCGCCTCGTCGCGGGTGCCGCCGCCGATGTCGACGCCGAGGACGGTGGTGCCCTTGGGGACGTCGGAGTGGTTCATCAGCAGGCCCGCGCCGTACGCGACTCCGGCCACGCCGACGACGCCCGCGCCGAGCAGGACCAGCTTGTTGCGGCCCTTCTTCTTCTTTTTGGCGGGGGCGGCCGGGGTGCTCTGCACCGGGTCCGGCAGCTTCGGCGGGGTGTGCGGCGTCGGCGCCTGGCCCTGCGGAGCGAACGGCGAGCCGGGGCCCGCGCCCTGGCCGCCCTGCGGGACGACGGGGATGCCGCTGGTGAGGGTGTCGCCCGAGACGTTCCCGCCGCGCGGGGACGGTTCCGGGGCCGGCTTCTGCGGCGTGAGGATCGCGGTGTCGTCGCTCATCCGGGGCGGCGTCGGGGCACCGGCTCCGGGGACGGGCGGGTTGGGCGCGTTCGGCGTCACCATCGGGCCGTCGCCGCTCACCGGACCCGTGGTGGGCCCGACGGGACCCTTGGGGCCGTTGGGGCCGCCGGGGCCGGCCGGCCTGCCGGAGCCGTCGGGTCCGGCCGGTCCGCGGCGCGGGGCGCCGGGCTCCTGGCCGCCCTCGGGCGCACCGTCGGCGCTCCCGGAGAAGTACGGCAGGTCACCGCGGTCCTGCGCGGCGCGCGGGGCACCGCCGAGCGGTCCCGAGGCGAGCGCGCCGGACACGTCGAAGCCGCCGGACGAACCGCCCGCGGGCCCCGAGGGACCGGACGGCCCGCTCGGCGCACCCCCGGAGGGGATTCCGCCCGAAATGCCCGACGGGGCACCGCCGTTCGCGGGAGCCGGGGCGCCCGCGGCGCCGGGGCGCGGCGGAGCGGCGGCACCCTTGCGCGGGGCGAACCAGTCGCTGGTCTTCTCCTCGCGCTGGGCCTGGGGCTCGGCGGGCTCCGCCGGACGCGGGTGCCGGCCCGTCTGCGTCGGGTCGGACCCGACGCCGGAGGGCGCGGCGGGACGGCTCTCGGGGGCCGGTGCCGCGGCGGCCTGCGGAGCGGACTGCCCGGCGCCGTCGCCGGGACCGGCGTCGACGTCACTCATGGGCGTACGCATCACGACCGGCGGGATCGGCCGGGAGCCCGGAATGTTGATCCGGATCCGGGTGGTCAGCGTCGTCTCGGTCTTGGGGCCGTCCTGGTCGCCCGGGGGCACCTGCCCCATCGGATCGGCGTCGCCGGACGCCGCACCCTGCGCGGACGTTCCGTACGGAGGCGTCCCCGACGGGTAGGCGGCACCGCCGCGCCCCTGGGGTCCGGAGGACGAACTGTCAGTTTCACGACTCAAAGCAGGTTCTCCCGGTTGGCTCCGCCGCCCGTCTCGACCTCGCGCGGGCTGCTCGGCGGCGCGCACCACCATACTGGCCGCCGCGGGAACTCACCGTGTGACGGATGGTGAATCCCCTATGGCCACCGTGTCGGCGTCCGTGGAAGTCCGCCGAAGTGGTACGTCACTTCCCAAGTCGGGCGGCGGGCGCGGGTGGTTGCCGCGGCAGCCCGAGGGTGGCGCACATCACAGCGACGGCCATCCCTCCGAGGAGGAAGAGGTAGGAGCCGAGTCCCGCGCCGAACAGGAAGTCACCCTCGGGGCGGCTCGCGGTGAGCAGCATGACGGCGATGAGCCAGCCGCCCGCGGGCGCCACGGCTCCGGCTCTGCCGCCGGTGAGGCGCGCCCCGCCGTGGAAGACCCCGGCCGCGCCGAGCAGCGCGAGCAGCAACCCGCCCGGGAACCAGCCGCCTTGGACCAGCGCGCCCGCGGCGCCGACGAGGGCGCCGAGCACGAACAGGACGACGAGGACGACGGTCCGGCCGAGGCTGAAACCGATCGGCTGCGCGAGGGCGCTGCCCTGGGCCTGCGTCTTGCCGTTACTCATCGGGCCCGCGCTCCTTCGATGTCCTGGACGCCCTCGACGCCCTCGAACAGGTCCTTCTCGTACGCCGATCCGGGCTCGCCGCGCACCAACTCGTAGTACTCGATGTCGAACAGCGGCTGGGCGAGCCCGTTGGACAGCGCGAACACCGTGCCCCCGTCCGCGACGTCCACCTGGGTGGCGTGCGCACGCATCGCGGCCGCCTTGCGCTCCAGGTACGGCCGTCCGTCGATCTCGGCGGTGATCCGCTCGTCGTCGACGACTCCCGGTACGTCGCCGACGGCCGCGACGGCGGCGAAGGGCGCGGGGTCCAGCCGCCGGAACCTCTCCCTGACACTCCGGAACTTCTCTTCGACGACCGTCCGGGGCACCCGGTTCCAGTAGATCTTGGAGATCGTGTGCGGATCTCCGAGGTCGCGCCGGAAGGCGGGCTCCGCGGCGAGTTCGGCGGCGCGCATGGCGACGCGGTGCGCCTGGATGTGGTCGGGGTGGCCGTAGCCGCCGTCCGGGTCGTACGTGACGAGGACCTGCGGCCGGACCTCGCGGACGACGGCGACCAGCTGGGCCGCGGCCTCGTCCAGGTCGGTGGACCAGAAGGCGCCCGCCCGCTCGTTCTGCTCGACGCCCATCATCCCGGAGTCGCGGAAGCGGCCGGGGCCGCCGAGGAAGCGGTGGTCGGTGACGCCCAGTTCCTTCATGGCGGCGGCCAACTCACCGATACGGTGCGGGCCGAGGAGATTCTCACGGTCTGGAGCGAGATGGGCCAGTTCGTCCGGAATGACCTCACCCTCTTCACCGAGGGTGCAGGTCACGAGCGTGACGTGGGCTCCGTCGGCGGCGTACTTGGCCATCGTGGCGCCATTGTTGATCGACTCGTCGTCGGGGTGCGCGTGCACGAGGAGCAGACGCCGGCCGGGCAGTTCGGTCATGTGCCCCAGCCTAGGACTTCACCCCTAGAAGTTGATGCCGCCGACCATGTCCGCGACGTTCGTGGTGAGCTGCTTGATGGTCGGAGCCATGGAGGAGCTCGCCAGGTAGAAGCCGAGGAGCACGCAGACCACCGCGTGTCCGGCCTTCAACCCCGACTTCTTGATCAGGATGAAGACGATGATCGCGAACAGCACCACGGCCGAGATCGAGAGTGCCACAGCGGTCCTCCTCCAAGGTGATCCGGTCGCCACAGGTCGCCGATGGGTTGGTACCCACGGAGCGCTACGAATCATAACTATCCGTCGTCGCGCATGAGTCGCCGCCAGGGGGCACCGGAAGCACGAGGGGGCGCATGCCCGACGCGCGCCCTACGCTTCGGGGATGACCACCGAGACCGAGACGTCCGCCCCTCCGTTGTCCTTTCCGCGTCAGCACGCGCGCACCCAACGCTTCACGCTGGGCGCGCCGCGCGCGTTCACGGTGGCGCCGGACGGCGAGCGCGTCGTCTTCCTGCGCTCCTCGTCCGGCACCGACCGGGCGAACGCCCTGTGGGTGCTCGATGTGACGAGCGGCCAGGAGCGCGCGGCGGCCGACCCGGCGGCGCTGCTCGGCGGCGCGACCGAGAACCTGTCGGCCGCGGAGCGGGCCCGGCGCGAGCGCAGCCGCGAGGGCGGCGCGGGCATCGTCGGCTACGCCACGGACGCGGCGGCGGAGTTGGCGGCGTTCGCCCTCTCGGGCCGTCTGTTCACCGCCGAGCTGCGCGCGGGCACCACCCGTGAACTGGCCGTTCCCGGGCCGGTCATCGACCCGCGCCCCTCCCCCGACGGCCGGCACATCGCGTACGTCGCGCGGGGCGCGCTGCGGGTCGTCGGCGCGGAGGGCGGGGACGACCGGGCGCTCGCGACCCCCGAGTCGGAGACCGTCACCTACGGCCTGGCGGAGTTCATCGCGGCCGAGGAGATGTCCCGCTACCGCGGCTACTGGTGGTCGCCCGACTCGGACCGGCTGCTCGTGGCCCGCGCCGACGACGCCGACGTGCGCCGCTGGTGGATCGCCGACCCGGCGCACCCGGACCGCGAGCCGGCCCGCAACGCCTACCCGGCGGCCGGCACCCCCAACGCGGACGTGCGCCTCTTCTCGTACGCGCTCGACGGCACCCGCGCAGAGATCACCTGGAACCGCGCCGCGTACCCGTACCTGGCCCGGGTGCACTGGTCGGCGGACGGTGCCCCGCTGATCCTGGTCCAGGCCCGTGACCAGCTCAGCGCGCTGTACCTGGCGGTGGACCCGGACACCGGCGCGACCCGGATGGTGCACGCCGACGAGGACGACCAGTGGCTGGAGCTGCTGCCCGGCGTGCCGTGCTGGTCGCCGAGCGGGCAGCTGGTGCGGATCGCCGACGAGGGTGGCGCGCGGGTCCTCGCGGTAGGCGAACGGCCGCTCACCGGGCCGCAGTTGCACGTCCGCGCCGTCCTGGACGTCGGCGCGAGCGACGTGCTGATCTCGGCGTCGGCGGGCGCGGACGCGGAGGCGCCGGAGACCGGCGAGATCCACGTCTACCGCGTCAACGAGCTCGGCGTGCAGCGCCTGACCGGCGAACCCGGCGTGCACTCCGCGATCCGCTCCGGCGATGTCACGGTCCTCGTCTCGGCAACCCTCGACTCCCCCGGCGCACGGGTGCGCGTGGAGCGCGAGGGCAAGCACGTCGCCGAGATCTCCTCACACGCGCAGGCTCCCGTGCTCACCCCGCGGGTGACGCTGGCGGAGGCGGCCGGCATTCCGTGCGCCGTCCTGCTCCCCTCCTCGTACGCGGAGGGGGACGGGCCGCTGCCGGTCCTGATGGATCCGTACGGCGGCCCGCACGGGCAGCGCGTCATGGCGGCGCACAACCCGTATCTGACGTCCCAGTGGTTCGCCGACCAGGGCTTCGCGGTGATCGTCGCGGACGGGCGCGGCACCCCGGGCGTCTCGCCCGGCCGGGAGAAGTCGATCCGCGGCGACTTCACGGTGACGCTGGACGACCAGGTCACGGCGCTGCACGCGCTGGCCGACCGCTTCCCGCTCGACCTGTCCAAGGTGGCGATGCGCGGCTGGAGCTACGGCGGCTATCTGTCGGCGCTCGCCGTGCTGCGGCGGCCCGACGTCTTCCACGCGGGCGTCGCGGGGGCGCCGGTGACGGACTGGCGGCTGTACGACACCCACTACACGGAGCGTTACCTGGGCGATCCGGCGGCGACCCCGGAGACGTACGCGAAGAGTTCGCTGGTGACGGACGACGGGCTGTCGGAGCCGGCGGATCAGCACCGGCCGATGCTGATCGTGCACGGGCTCGCGGACGACAACGTCGTGGTCGCGCACGCGCTGCGGTTGAGCTCGGCTCTGCTGGCGGACGGGCGGCCGCACGAGGTGCTGCCGCTGTCCGGGGTGACCCACATGACGCCGCAGGAGCAGGTCGCGGAGAACCTGTTGCTGCTTCAGGTGGACTTCCTGAAGCGGTCGTTGGGGCTGGGATAGGCAACCGGGGCTGGAGCGACATGGCGCGCTCCAGCCCCGGTCTACGGCACCCGCACGGCCGTACGTGGAATACCTTGGCCCGTCCGTATATCGGTGCCGGGTCGGTCAAGTTGCCTGCGTGTAAAGGAGTTACCGGGATCAAACCGGCACTACTCGGACGGCACGACCTGCTTCTCCTCCGCGAAATGACACGCCGACGGATGCGCCGTGGGACCCGTGTCACCGCGGAAGACCGCCGGGACCGCGAGCAGCGGAACCTCCTCCTCGCACCGCTTCTGCGCCTTCCAGCAGCGGGTGCGGAAGCGGCAGCCCGAGGGCGGGTTCGCGGGCGAGGGGACGTCACCGGCGAGCAGGATGCGCTCGCGGTGTTCGCGGGCCGCGGGGTCCGGGACCGGGACGGCGGAGAGCAGCGCCTGTGTGTAGGGATGCGTCGGATGGTCGTAGATCTCGGCGTCACTGCCGACCTCCACGATGCGGCCCAGGTACATGACGCCGACCCGGTCGGAGATGTGCCGGACGATCGAGAGGTCGTGGGCGATGAACACGTACGACAGATTGAACTCGTTCTGCAGGCGGTCCAGCAGGTTGACCACCTGCGCCTGCACCGAGACGTCGAGCGCGGAGACCGGTTCGTCGGCGACGATGATCTCGGGGCGCAGCGCCAACCCCCGTGCGATGCCGATGCGTTGACGCTGGCCGCCGGAGAACTGGTGCGGGTAGCGGTTGATGTACTCGGGGTTGAGCCCGACCACGTCGAGCAGTTCCTGGACCCGCTTGCGCCGGTCGCCCTTGGGGGCCACCTCGGGGTGGATCTCGTACGGCTCGCCGATGATGTCGCCCACCGTCATACGGGGGTTGAGCGAGGTGTACGGGTCCTGGAAGACCATCTGGATGTTGCGGCGGACGGCCTTGAGGGCGCGGCCGGACAGCGTCGTGATGTCCTCGCCCTTGTACTTGATGGCGCCCGCGGTCGGGCGCTCCAGGTTCACCAGCATCTTGGCGACGGTGGACTTGCCGCAGCCGGACTCGCCGACGATGCCGAGCGTCTCCCCCTGGCCGAGGTCGAAGTCGACGCCGTCGACGGCCTTGACCGCGCCGACCTGCTTCTTGATCAGGATGCCCTGGGTGAGGGGGTAGTGCTTGACCAGCCCCCGCACCTCCAGGATCGGTTCGTGGCCGGACGCCGAGCCGTTCCTCGCGTACGCGGACTCGGCCTGCGACTGGTGGAGAAGGTGCTCGGCGATCTCGCCCTCGCGCCTCAGGTGGTCCTTGCTGACGTGTCCGCCGCCTTCAACGTGTGGCATCGAGCGTCTCCTTCCAGAAGTGGCAGGCGCTGCGGCGCTCGGGCGTGACCTCGGCGAGCGGCGGGACGTCGGTGCGGCACACGTCCTGGGCCATCGGGCAGCGCGGGTTGAAGGCGCAGCCGGGCGGGATGTTCATCAGGTTCGGCGGCAGGCCCTTGATCGCGTAGAGCTCCTGCCCCTTCTGGTCCAGGCGCGGGATCGATTCGAGCAGGCCCTTGGTGTACGGGTGGGCGGGCGCCTTGTAGATCTCGTGGACGGGGGCCTGTTCGACGATGCGGCCCGCGTACATGACGGCGATCTTGTCGGCGACGTCGGCGACCACGCCGAGGTCGTGGGTGATGAGGATGAGCCCCATGTTGAGCTCGCGCTGCAACTCGGCGAGCAGGTCCATGACCTGGGCCTGGACGGTGACGTCGAGGGCGGTGGTGGGCTCGTCGGCGATGATCAGGGCGGGTTCGAGGGCCAGCGCCATGGCGATCATGATGCGCTGGCGCATACCGCCGGAGAACTGGTGCGGGTACTGGCCGACGCGCTCCTTGGCGGCGGGGATGCGCACCCGGTCCATCAGCTCGACGGCCTTGGCCTTCGCGTCCTTGCGGGACGTGCCCTGGTGGACGACGAACAGTTCGCCGATTTGCTCGCCCACGGACAGCACCGGGTTGAGGGAGCTGAGCGCGTCCTGGAAGATCATCGCCATCTCCGCGCCGCGGATCTTGCGCCGCTCCTCCTCCTTGAGCTTGAGGAGGTCCTGGCCGCGGAAGAGCACCTCGCCCCCGGTGATCTTCCCGGGCGGGATGTCGAGGATGCCCATGATGGCCTGCGCGGTGACGGACTTGCCGGAGCCTGACTCGCCGAGGACGGCCAGGGTCTCGCCCTCGTCGACCGTGTAGTTGACGCCGTTCACCGCCTTGGCGATGCCGTCCCGGGTCCGGAACTCGACGTTCAGGTCGCGTACTTCGAGCAACGGCATGGGCGCTACCTCAGCTTCGGGTCGAGGGCGTCGCGCACCGCGTCGCCGAGCATGATGAACGCCAGGACCGTGATCGCGAGGGCGCCGGACGGCCACAGCAGCGCGTGCGGGGCGTTGCGGATGTTCGCGGACGCCGACGAGATGTCGATGCCCCAGCTGACGGCGGGCGGCTTCAGACCGACGCCGAGGTACGAGAGCGTCGCCTCCAGGGCGATGTACGTACCGAGGGCGATCGTCGCGACGACGATGACCGGTGCGACCGCGTTCGGTGTGATGTGCCGCAGCAGCATCCGGGAGTTGGAGGCACCGAGCGCCCGCGCCGCCTGGACGTAGTCGTTCTGTTTGGCGGTGATGACCGCGCCGCGCGCGATGCGGGAGATCTGCGGCCAGCCGAGCAGCACCATGAACCCGATGACCGGCCAGACGGTGTTGCTGCTGACGACCGACAGGAGCACCAGGCCGCCGAGGACGACGGGGATCGCGAAGAAGATGTCGGTGATGCGGGACAGGATCGAGTCCCAGAACCCGCCGAAGAACCCGGCGAGGCCGCCGAGGACCGAGCCGAGGAGCGCGACGCCGACCGTGGCGCAGACGCCGACGGTGATGGAGTTGCGGGCGCCGTACACGGTGCGGGTGTAGACGTCGCAGCCCTGGCCGTCGAAGCCGAAGGGGTGGCCCGACTCGGAACCCTGCTGACGCTTGGACAGGTCGCAGGAGAGCGGGTTGCCGGACGCGATCAGCTGCGGCCAGATCGAGATGATCACCAGGAAGAGGATGACCAGGGCCGAGATGATGAAGATCGGGTTGCGGCGCAGGTCCCGCCAGGCGTCGGACCACAGGCTGCGGGGCTTGCCCGCCGGGCCGCCCGCGGAGCCGCCCGGCCGGCCCTGCACGGTCGCGCCCTCGCTGGTGGCGAGGTCCATCGCGCCGCCCATGCCGGTCGCGGCGATGGCACCGTCGTCGGGTGTGCGCCCGTCGGGTGCGTGCGGTTCAGGCATAGCGGATCCTCGGGTCGAGTACGGCGTACAGGAGGTCGACGATCAGGTTCACCGCGAGGAAGACCAGCACGAGGATCGTCACGAAGCCGACCACGGTCTGGGTGTTCTGGCGCAGGATGCCCTGGTAGAGCTGGTAGCCGACGCCGTGGATGTTGAAGATGCGCTCGGTGACGATCGCGCCGCCCATCAGGGCGCCGACGTCGGCGCCGATGAAGGTGACCACGGGGATCAGCGAGTTGCGCAGCAGGTGCCGGGTGATGACGCGGCGCCGGGGCAGGCCCTTGGCGACGGCGGTGCGCACGTAGTCGGCCCGCTTGTTCTCCGCGATGGACGTCCGGGTCAGCCGGGTCACGTACGCGAGGGAGACCGAGGCGAGGACCAGACCGGGCACGATCAGCTCGCTGAAGGTCGCCTCCGTGGACACCGCCGGTTCGATCCAGCCCCACTTGACGCCGAGCAGCAGCTGCAGCAGCAGACCGGTGACGAACGTCGGGACGGAGATGACGACGAGGGTCAGCAGCAGCACTGTCGTGTCGATGGGACGCCCGCGCTTGAGGCCGGTGATGACGCCGAGCGTGATGCCGACGACGATCTCGAAGAGGATCGCCACGATGGTCAGCCGGATGGTGACGGGGAACGCGGTCGCCATCAGCTCGGTGACCTTCTGGCCGTTGAACGCCGTACCGAAGTCGCCGGTGAAGACGTTCCCCATGTACGTCAGGTATTGCTGCCACACCGGCTTGTCGAGGCCGAACTCCTTCGACAGCTGGGCCTTGGTGGCGGGGTCGCAGGCCTTGTCGCCGCACAACCCGGCGATGGGGTCGCCCATCACGTTGACCATGAGGAAGATCAGCAGCGTCGCGCCGATGAAGACCGGGATCATCTGCAACAGGCGCCGGATCACATAACGTCCCATGAGGACTCCGGTTCCGATTCAGCGGGGCGGCGGGAGCGGCGGTGGGCCGGAGACCGGCCGGGACCGCCGCTCCCCGGGCGTCAGTTGACCTTGATCTCGTTGTAGACCGGAACGCTGAACGGGTTCAGCGCGACGTTCGAGACCTTGTCCGAGTAGCCGGCGCTGCCGTTCTGGTACCAGAGCGGAATGGCCGCCATGTTGTCCCGGACGACCTCCTGGGCCTGCTGGAACGTCTTGACCGCCTTGGCCTGGTCGGGCTCGGCGTTGGCCTTGTCCACGAGGGAGTCGAACTCCTTGTTGGACCAGTGGCCGTCGTTGGACGAGGCGTTGGTGTAGTACAGCGGCTGCAGGAAGTTCTGGATGAGCGGGTAGTCCATCTGCCAGCCGGCGCGGAACGGGCCCGTCATCTTCTTGTCGGTGATCTTGTTGCGGAAGTCGGCGAAGGTGCCGGTGGGGCTGCCGACGCACGCCTTGTCGTTGCCGAGGGCGTTGTTGATGGAGTTGCAGACCGCGTCGACCCACTCCTTGTGGCTGCCGGTGTCGGCGTTGTAGCCGATCGTCACCTGGCCGCCGGGGATGCCGCCGCCCTCCTTGACCAGCTTCTTGGCCTCGGTCGGGTTGTAGTCGCAGAACTCACCGCACAGACCCTCCTTGTAGCCGCCGTCCGCGCCGAGGACCGGCGAGGTCCAGTCGGTGGCCGGGGTACGGGTCTTCTCGAAGATGCTGTCGGTGATCTGCTTGCGGTTGATCGCCATCGACAGGCCCTTGCGCACCTTGTCGCTGTCCGCCTTGTTCCAGTCGGCGTCGTAGAACGGGAAGGCGAGCGTCTGGATGATGCCGGCGGGCGTGTTGATGTACCGGCCGTCGAGGTCCGTCTTCACGTTCTTGAGCTGCGCGGCGGGCACGTCGTCGACGAGGTCGAGGTTGCCGGCCGTCAGGTCGGTGTAGGCCGTGTTGTTGTCCGTGTAGACCTTGAGGTCCACGCCGGAGTTCTGGGCCTTGTCGTCACCGGGGTACTCGTCCCACTTGCGCAGGGACATCTGGCTGCCCTTTTGGTACGAGTCCACGGTGTACGGGCCGTTGCCGATGGGCTTGCTCACGTAGGAGTCGTGGTCGTCGAAGAACACCTTGGGCAGCGGCGCGAAGGCCGCGTAGCCGAGCGTGTCGGGCCAGGTGGAGAACTTCTGGTTCAGCTTGACCGTGAAGGTGTTGTCGCCGGTGACCTTGAGGCCGGAGAGGGTGTCGGCGCTCTGCGAGCCGGAGTCCGGGTGGACCTTGTCGTAGCCGTCGATCTGGCCGAAGAAGTAGGCGTTCTTCTGGTTGTTCTTCAGGCTCGCGCCGTAGTTCCAGGCGTCGACGAAGGACTTCGCGGTGACCTTCTCGCCGTTGGAGAACGTCCAGCCCTTCTTCACGGTGATCGTGAAGTTCTGCGAGTCGGACGTGTCGATCTTCTCGGCGAGCATGTCCTCGGCCTTGCCCGACTTCGGGTTGTACCGCTTCAGGCCCCGGAAGATCATGTCCAGGACCTTGCCGCCCTGCACCTCGTTGGTGTTCGCGGGCTCCAGCGGGTTCTGCGGGTCACCCCAGGAGGAGCGCACGATCCCGGAACCGTCACCGCCGCCTCCGGAGTCGCCGCCGCCCCCACAGGCCGTCGCCGCGAGGGCTACGGCCACCGCACCAGCGGCCCACTTGGCGTGCGTGGCTCCACGCATGGAGTGCCTCCTCTTTGCCAGTCACGTGACACGTACGCCCAAATATCGGCATATGTCGCGCGCAGCGCACTCCGGGATCGGCCAGATGGTGGGCGCGGGCGGCGTCAGCCCTGGGGCACCCCTTCGACGGCGGGGCGCACAGCGTACGCATAGCGAGACGCGAGTATCCGTATATCGGACGGCCCGCCCCATACGTCCTCCGCTGTCCCAGTTATGCCTCGGGTAGCCCCATGCACCGGCAATCCCGGCCCCTACCGAACGCAAAGCCCAGGGCAAGGATTCAAAGGTGAACTCAAGACATCCAGAATTCATTGACCGTGCATCAAATGCCCTGAAAAGGTCCCGCTTAGCGCACCGGTAGACCCGTTAGCGCATATGGACCCCTCAGGGCCTGGAGCACCATGACGACCCCAACTCCCCCTGTCACGACCTCACTCGAAGTCGTCCAGGACGATGCGCCCGCGCCCGGGGCGCCCACCCCCGCACCCCGCGGCGACGAGAGCCTCTCGCCGGGCAAGCTCGCCTGGCGGCGTTTCAAGCGGGACCGCACCGGCGTGATCTCGGCCTATGTGGTCGCTTTCTTCTTCCTGATCGCCATCTGTGCGCCGCTCATCGCCAAGCTGTACGGCAAGAACCCGTACACCACGTACGGAATGAACGTCCCGGGCCTGCTCAACGACTTCGGCTTCCCGGTCAAGGCCAACGGCGGGATCAGCGGACAGTTCTGGTTCGGCCTCGAACCGCAGCTCGGGCGCGACGTGTTCTCGTTCCTGCTGTACGCCATCCGCAACTCGCTGCTCATCGCGGCCGTCGCGACGATCCTGACGACACTGCTCGGCATCGTCATCGGCCTGACGGCCGGTTACCTGGGCGGCAAGACCGACTACTTCGTCGGCTGGGTCATCGACATCCTGCTGGCCTTCCCGCAGACCCTCTTCTTCATCGCCTTCTGGCCGGTCGTCATCTCGATCTTCGTGTCGCCGGAGGACAACACCCCGGTCTGGCTCACGGTCGTCAGCCTCATCCTCGTGATGACCGCCTTCGGCTGGTCGTCGGTGGCGCGACTGCTGCGCGGTGAGGTGCTCGCCCTGCGAGAACGGGAGTTCGTGGAAGCGGCGAAGGTCACGGGCGCCTCCCCGGCCCGGATCATCTTCAAGGAGCTGCTCCCCAATCTGTGGACGCCGATCCTGATCCAGGCGACCCTCGCGCTCCCCATGTACGTCACCACCGAGGCGGGCCTCGCCTTCATGGGCGTCGGGCTGACCAACCCCACGCCCGACTGGGGCGTGATGCTCCAGAACGGCGCGAAGAACTACCAGGAAGACATCACCTTCATGCTCTTCCCGGGCCTCACCATGGTGATCTTCGTCCTCGCCTTCAACCTGCTCGGCGACTCCGTGCGCGACGCGATGGACCCCAAGACCAAGCGCTGAGCCTCCCGCTCGCCGACTCCTCACCGGCGACCGGGCGACGGGGCCCGGACGCCAGCTCCCCACCTCACTTCCCCTACCAGTACCAGGGCAGGAAGCCATGTCCCTTTCGCGTAGAAACTTCGTCATAGCGACCTCGGTCGCGGTCGCCGGCAGCGCCGTGCTCTCCGCGTGCAGCAGCGGCAACGCCGGTGGCGGCGGCAGCAAGGACGGCGGCTCGGGCGGCGCCACCACCTACACCGGCGCCAAGGTCACCATCGGCACGGCCGCCGACTCGAAGGGCCCCGCGCCGGAGCTCGACGGAGCGAAGAAGGGCGGCACGATCTACGGCTACTCGCCCGACGACTTCTCGCACCTGGACCCGCAGCGCATCTACTACTCGTACAACTCCACGGTCGCGCTGCTCTACGCGCGCTGCCTGACCGGCTACAAGATCGACGCGAACGGCCACCAGAAGCTCGTCGGCGACCTCGCCACCGACACCGGCACGGCCTCGAACGGCAACAAGACCTGGACGTTCACGCTCAAGGACGGTCTCAAGTGGGACGACGGCAGCGAGCTGACCGTCGACGACGTCCGGCACGGCTTCGAGCGCGGCTGGGCCCCCTTCATCACCGAGGGCGCCACCTACGCGCAGCTGGCGCTGACCGGCAAGGGCGGCAAGTGGCGTGACGCGTACGAGGGTCCGTACAAGGGCAAGCACCTGGACGCGATCGTCGTCGACAAGGCGAAGAAGACGATCACCTTCAACCTGGTCGAGGCCCGCCCGGACTTCAACTTCACGCTGGCCATGCACACCTACGCGGCCGCGCCGGTGAAGCTGGACACCAAGGAGAAGTACGACAAGGCCCCGCGCTCCTGCGGCCCGTACAAGATCAAGGCGCACACCACCGACAAGTCGATGACGATCGTGCGCAACAAGCACTGGGACGCCTCGACGGACTCGATCCGCAACGCCTACCCGGACGGCTTCGAGTTCACCTTCGGCGTCGAGGGACTGGACTCCACCGACCGGCTCATCTCGGACCAGGGCAACGACCAGTTCGCGGTCTCGATCTACAAGGGCATCCCGGCCGAGCGCATGCAGAAGGTGCTCACCACGCCGGACCTCAAGGCCCGCACCTTCAACGGCCTGCTGACCGGCAGCTACTACTACGCCATCAACACCAAGCGGGTCACCGACCTCGCGGTGCGCCAGGCCCTCAACATCGCCTGGCCGCTGGAGCAGATCCGCAAGATCTACGGCGGCACCTCGGCCGGTGACTACGCGACCAGCATCATGAGCCCGGACATGGTCGGCTACGAGAAGTCCGACGTGTACGGCAAGCTCAAGAAGCCGGCGGGTGACGCCAAGCGCGCCAAGGCCCTGCTGAAGAAGGCCGGCAAGCTGGGCATGAAGATCGTCTACGCGTACGAGCAGGACCCGACGTACGACAAGACCAAGGTCGTCATCGAGAACGCGCTGAAGGAGGCCGGCTTCACGCCGGTCATGAAGCCGATCGACTCGACGTCGTACTACGACCAGATCCAGCAGGTCGACAACAGCTACGACGTGATGTGGTTCGGCTGGTCCCCGGACTGGCCCACCGCCTACACCATGATCCAGCCGCTGTTCGACGGCGGTGCGATCGGCAACGGCCAGAACAACGTCTCGCAGACCGACATCTCCTGGATCAACGACGGCATCAAGAAGAACGAGGCCATCACCGACCAGGTGGAGGCAGGCAAGGCCTGGGCCGCGCTCGACAAGCGGATCATGAAGGAGGTCGCGCCGATCATCCCGGAGACCTTCCAGCGCCGCTGGTACATCCACGGCTCCAAGGTCGGCACGCAGTTCGACCCGAACTTCTCGGCGTCGCTGCTCACCAAGACCTACGTGAAGGCCTGACGCACGGCCCTGTAACGGCGGGGCGCCGCGACCCCCACGGCGCCCCGCCTCCCCCTTCCTCGCCTCCTCGCCTCCGCCGGCCGCCTCAGGCAGCCCTTCGGCATCCGTCAGGAAACCCAACTGCCATGCTCCGCTTCCTCCTTCGACGAGTCGTCGGCGCCGCGGTGATCCTGCTGATCATCAGCGCCATCGTGTTCGTCCTGTTCTACGCCGCCCCGCGCGACCCCGCCCGAATCGCCTGCGGCAAGGTCTGTACGCCCGAGACGCTGGCGCTGGTGAAGAAGAACCTGGGGATCGCCGATCCGCTGCCGGTGCAGTACTGGCACTGGCTCCAGGGCGTGTTCGTCGGCCGCGACTACTCCTCGTTCGGGCACTGCCCCGCGCCCTGCCTGGGCTTCTCCTTCCAGAACCACGAGCCGGTCCTCGGCACCATCCTCGACCGCCTGCCGACCACCATCTCGCTCTCCCTCGGCTCCGCCGTGGTCTTCGTGATCTTCGGTGTCGGCACCGGCATGCTGGCCGCGTCCAAGCAGGGCAAGGCGCTCGACAAGGTCGCCAGCTCCGCCTCGCTGATCGCCTCCTCCATGCAGATCTACGTGGTCGGCGTCCTCGCCACCTACCTGCTGGTCGACCAGTGGCACCTGCTCGACCGCGCCAGCTACACGCCGCTCACCCAGAACCCGCTGACGTGGGCGAAGGGGCTGCTGCTGCCCTGGCTGGTCCTCTCCCTCATCTGGACCGCCAACTACACGCGCATGACCCGCTCCCAGATGGTCGAGCAGCTCAGCGAGGACTACGTCCGCACCGCCCGCGCCAAGGGACTCGCCGGGCGCACGGTGTTCTTCCGGTTCGCCTGGCGCGGCGCGATGGCCCCGATCGTCACCATCTTCGGCATGGACCTCGGCCTGCTGTTCGGCGGCGCGATCATCACCGAGTCGACCTTCAGCCTCCAGGGCCTCGGCATGCTCTCCGTGAAGGCCGTCTCCACCAACGACCTGCCGGTGCTGCTCGGGGTCGTCCTGGTGGCCGCCGCCTTCATCGTCCTCTTCAACATCGTGGTGGACGCCGTGTACGCCTCCATCGACCCGCGCGTGCGGCTGGCCTAGAGAGAAACGGGAAACAGATCATGAGCGACCCCCTCTCCCCCTTCTTGGCCGTACGTGACCTGCACGTCCACTTCTCCACCGAGGACGGCACGGTCAAGGCGGTCGACGGGCTCTCCTTCGACCTCGAACGCGGCCGCACCCTCGGCATCGTGGGCGAGTCGGGCTCCGGCAAGTCCGTCACCAACATGGCGATCCTCGGCCTGCACGACCGCGAGCGCACCGACCTCGGCGGCGAGATCGTCCTCGACGGCCAGGAGCTGCTGAGCGCCACGGAGCGGGAGCTGGAGCGGCTGCGCGGCAACAAGATGTCGATGATCTTCCAGGACGCGCTCGCCTCCCTCTCGCCGTACCACACGGTCGGTCGGCAGATCGCCGAGACGTACCGCAAGCACACCGGCGCCTCCAAGAAGGAGGCGCGGGCGCGGGCGATCGAGATGCTCACCAAGGTCGGCATCCCGCAGCCGGACCTGCGCGTGGACGACTACCCGCACCAGTTCTCCGGCGGTATGCGCCAGCGCGCGATGATCGCGATGGCCCTGGTCTGCGACCCGGCGCTGCTGATCGCGGACGAGCCGACGACCGCGCTCGACGTGACGGTGCAGGCCCAGATCATGGACCTGCTCAAGGACCTGCAGCAGGAGTTCGGCACGTCGATCGTCTTCATCACGCACGACCTCGGGGTCATCGCCGACATCGCGGACGACGTGCTGGTGATGTACGGCGGGCGGTGCGTGGAGCGGGGCACGAAGCAGGAGGTGCTGCGGGCGCCCCAACACCCTTACACCTGGGGCCTGCTGGGCTCGATGCCGAGCCTGACGGCGCCGGTGGACGTGCCGCTCTCCCCCATCCCCGGCACCCCGCCGAGCCTGCTCAACCCGCCGACCGGCTGCCGCTTCCACCCGCGCTGCACGTTCGTGGAGCAGGTGCCCGGCGGCCGGTGCGGCAGCGAGGTGCCGGTGCTCGGCAGCGGGACCGGGGCCGAGCGCAGCCCGGCCTGCCATCTGACCCGGGGCCAGCGCGACCGGTTCTTCGCCGAGCTGGCCACCAGCTCCAGCTCCCACTGACGTACAGGACAAGGGACTTCACCCATGAGCACACCATCTCCCCTGCTGGACGTCGCCGGACTGACCAAGCACTTCCCGATCAAGGGCGGCTTCCCGATCCGGCGCACCGTCGGGGCCGTGCAGGCCGTGGACGGTCTGGACTTCCAGGTCGCCGAGGGCGAGAGCCTGGGCCTGGTCGGCGAGTCGGGCTGCGGCAAGTCGACCACGGGCCGCATGATCACCCGGCTGCTCGAACCGACCGGGGGCTCCATCAAGTACCGCGGGCAGGACATCACGCACGCCACCCGCAAGCAGCTGGCGCCGGTCCGCTCCGAGATCCAGATGATCTTCCAGGACCCGTACGCCTCGCTGAACCCGCGGCAGACGGTCGGCAAGATCGTCTCGGCGCCGATGGAGGTCAACGGCATCGAGCCGGCCGGTGGGCGCGAGCGGCGGGTCCGTGAGCTCCTGGAGACGGTCGGGCTCAACCCCGAGCACTACAACCGCTTCCCGCACGAGTTCAGCGGCGGCCAGCGCCAACGCATCGGCGTGGCACGGGCGTTGGCCCTGAAGCCGAAGCTGATCGTCGCCGACGAGCCGGTGTCGGCGCTGGACGTCTCCATCCAGGCGCAGGTCGTGAACCTGCTCCAGGAACTCCAGCGCGAGCTGGACATCGCGTTCGTCTTCATCGCCCACGACCTCGCCGTCGTACGGCACTTCTCGCAGCGCGTGGCCGTCATGTACCTCGGCAAGATCGTCGAGATCGCGGACCGCGAGGATCTGTACGGCAGCCCGCGGCACCCCTACACGAAGGCGTTGCTCTCGGCGGTGCCTGAGCCGACGGCGGACGAGACGCCCGCCCGCGAGCGCATCCGGCTGACCGGCGATGTGCCCTCCCCGGTGGACCCGCCCTCGGGCTGCCGGTTCCGTACCCGCTGCTGGAAGGCGACGGAGGTGTGCGCGAGCGAGGCGCCGCCGCTGGTCCGGATCGCGGGCAGCCGCGAGGGCCACCTGACGGCCTGCCACCACCCGGAGGAGCCGGTCGAGTTGACGGTGCCCGCGGCACGCAAGGCCCTGTAGACCCCGTGCGCCGCCCGGCCTCACCCCTCCTCGGCCGGGCGGTGCTCGAGGGACCGGATCGTTCGGCCCATTGACCCGAGCCATGGAACGCACCCGGTCCCGGGGAGACGGCCCGTACCGATCCCGTCGGTACGGGCCTTCCTGGCTCGTGCGGCACGCTGTCCGCCGTGCTGGCTACGCTGAGTACGTGGAGTACGCGAAGATGCGGGCGATCGCCGAGGAGCTGGCGCGGTACGCCCGTCGTCTGGAGGGCTCATGGAGCGTCGAGATCGGTCCGGCAGGGCCGGTGCTCGCCATGGTGCACCTGCCCGAACGGCATGAGGAGACTGTTCGGAGCATCCGCGGCCAGCTCAACGAACAGCTCCCCGCCTCCCTCCCGGGCCACGTCTGCGTCAGGCGCCCGCGCGTCGAACACCCGGCGACGGGCCGCCTGCGGTGCGCGGACGCCGTGGTGGTCCCCGATGACGCGTTCGACGGGAGACGGTTCGCCGCCGACGCCTCCCAGGCCCTCGCGGCCATCGAGATCGTCTCCTCGTCCAACCCGGACAACGACTACCGCGACAAGCTCGCCGACTACCCGGCCATGGGCATCGCGCACTACCTGATCGTCGACCCGCGCACGGGCACGATCGACGCGCACTCCGATCTCAGTGACGGCCGCTACCGCTCCAAGGAGTCGTACATCTACGGCGACCGGGTGCCGCTCGGCCCCTGGGCCGTGGAGACCGGTGACTTCCGCCGCTACGAGCGGGCGGGCGGCCGGAGCGAGTAGCGGGTGGCGAAGACAGACGAGGGCCGGTCGCCGGACATATCCGGTGACCGGCCCTCAGGGCAGCACGGCTCACGCCGCGTGCACCACGTCCTTCTCCTCCGCGAAGTGGCACGCCGACTCGTGCGCGGCCGGCGAGTCCGAGCCCTGGAAGCGCTCGGGGATCGCGAGCAGGGGGACCTCCTGCGCGCACTTGTCCTGCGCCTTCCAGCAGCGGGTGCGGAAGCGGCAGCCCGACGGCGGGTTGGCCGGGGAGGGGACATCACCGGTGAGGATGATGCGCTCCCGGCCCTCGCGGGCCTCGGGGTCGGGCACCGGGACCGCCGACAGCAGCGCCTGGGTGTAGGGGTGCGTCGGGTGGTCGTAGATCTGCTCGTCCGTGCCGATCTCGGCCATCTTGCCGAGGTACATGACCCCGACCCGGTCCGAGATGTGCCGGACGATCGACAGGTCGTGCGCGATGAAGATGTAGGAGAGGTTGAACTCGTCCTGCAGCTTCTCCATCAGGTTGATGACCTGGGCCTGGACCGAGACGTCGAGCGCCGAGACCGGCTCGTCGCAGATGATGATCTCGGGGTTCAGGGCCAGACCGCGCGCGATGCCGATGCGCTGGCGCTGACCGCCGGAGAACTGGTGCGGGTACCGGTTGATGTACTCCGGGTTGAGGCCCACCACGTCCAGGAGGTCCTGGACCCTGCGGCGACGGTCGCCCTTCGGCGCCACCTCCGGGTGGATCTCGAAGGTCTCCCCGATGATGTCGCCCACCGTCATACGCGGGTTGAGCGACGTGTACGGGTCCTGGAAGACCATCTGGATGTTGCGGCGGACGGCCTTCAGGGCACGGCCGGACAGCTTGGTGATGTCCTGGCCCTTGTAGAAGACCTCGCCGGCCGTCGCCGTCTCCAGCGTCATCAGGAGCTTGGCGACCGTGGACTTGCCACAGCCGGACTCGCCCACGATGCCGAGGGTCTCGCCCTGGTAGACGTCGAAGGAGACACCGTCGACGGCCTTGACCGCGCCGATCTGACGCTTGAACAGGATGCCCTGGGTCAGCGGGAAGTGCTTCACCAGGTTGCGGACCTGGAGGATCGGCTCACCGCGGTCGACCGGGGCCTCGATGGCGGCCACGGCCTCGTCGGTGGTGACGGCGTCGACCGTCTCCACCTCGGTGACGTTTGGAGTGGCGTCCGTCGGCGTGCCGTCGTTCTTGCTCAGCTCAGCCATGGAGCGTCTCCTTCCAGAAGTGGCAGGCGCTGCCGCGACCCGCCAGGTCACCGCCGTCGCGCTCGGTCACCTGGTGCAGGACGGGAACGTCCGTGGTGCAGATGTCCTTGGCCGCCGTGCAGCGCGGGTTGAACGCACAACCGCTCGGGATGCGGGTGAGGTTGGGCGGCAGACCCTTGATCGCGTAGAGCTCCTGCCCCTTCTGGTCGAGCCGCGGGATCGACTCGAGCAGACCCTTGGTGTAGGGGTGCGCCGGGCGCTTGTAGATCTCGTGGACCGGGGCGGTCTCGACGATCCGGCCCGCGTACATCACCGCGATCTTGTCGGCGACGTCCGCGACGACACCGAGGTCGTGGGTGATCAGGATCAGACCCATGTTGAACTCGGTCTGCAGCTCGGAGAGCAGGTCCATGATCTGGGCCTGGACCGTCACGTCGAGCGCCGTGGTGGGCTCGTCCGCGATGATCAGGTCGGGCTCCAGGGCGAGCGCCATGGCGATCATGATGCGCTGGCGCATACCGCCGGAGAACTGGTGCGGGTAGTCGCCCACCCGCTCCTTGGCGGCGGGGATGCGCACCCGCTCCATCAGCTCGATGGCCTTGAGCTTCGCGTCCTTCTTGGACAGGCCCTGGTGGACCCGGAACATCTCGCCGAGCTGGTAGCCGACGGAGAGCACCGGGTTCAGGGAGGAGAGCGCGTCCTGGAAGATCATGGCGATCTTGCGGCCGCGGATCTTGCGGCGCTCCTCGCCCGACATGGTGAGCATGTCCTGGCCGCGGAAGAGGATCTCGCCCTGCGGGATCTTGCCCGGCGGCATGTCGAGGATGCCCATGATGGCCTGCGCCGTGACGGACTTGCCCGAGCCGGACTCACCGAGCACGGCCAGGGTCTCGCCCGCGCTCACGGTGTAGTTCACACCGTTGACCGCCTTGGCGACACCGTCGCGGGTGTGGAACTCCACGTGCAGATCGCGGACTTCGAGCAGCGGGGTGCCGTCAGCGACGGCGTCTCCGGGCTCGGGGACGTTCGTGGGATGAGAGGTGCTGGTCACCGTACGCCCTCCTCAGCGCAGCTTCGGGTCGAGGGCGTCGCGGACCGCGTCGCCGAGCATGATGAACGCGAAGACCGTGAGGGTGAGCATGCCCGCCGGGAAGAGCAGGGCGTGCGGGTCGTCGCGGATCACCTTGCTGCCTTCGGAGATGTCGATGCCCCACGAGATCGTCGGGTCGCTGAGGCCGAGTCCCAGGAACGACAGGGTGGCCTCCGCTCCGATGTAGCCGCCGAGCGCGATGGTGGCGACGACGATCGTCGGCGCGATGGCGTTCGGCAGTACGTGGCGGAACAGGATCCGGTTGGTTCCCGCACCCAGGGCGCGCGCGGCCGTCACGTAGTCCGCCTG
This sequence comes from Streptomyces sp. HmicA12, assembly GCF_000373565.1. GTDB lineage: Bacteria > Actinomycetota > Actinomycetes > Streptomycetales > Streptomycetaceae > Streptomyces. The sequence continues at coordinate 50,869 of NZ_KB891816.1, forward strand.
CTTGGCGGTGATGACGGAGCTGCGCATGACGCGGGCGATCGAGGTCCAGCCGAGCATGGCCAGGGCCAGGATCACGACGTACACCTTGCGGTCGACGAACGCGTTCAGGACGACCATGGTGCCGAGCAGGAACGGGATGCCGAAGAAGATGTCGACGACGCGGGAGATGATCGAGTCGATCCAGCCGCCGAAGTAGCCGGCGAGCAGACCGAGCAGTCCACCGATGAGGGTGACGACCGCGGTCACGCCCACACCGACCATGATCGACGCGCGGGTGCCGTAGATGACGCGCGCGTAGAGCGAGCGGCCCTGCTGGTCGTAGCCGAACCAGTCCGCCTGGAAGAAGTGGGTGTACTCCGGCTTGCTCAGGTAGTGGTGCACGAGGTCGCCGTCGCGCGGGCTGACGCTGGTGAACAGGCCCGGGAAGATCGCGATCACGATCAGCACGAAGAGCAGGATCGACGAGATCCAGAACATCGGCCGGTGGCGCAGCTCGTACCAGGCGTCGCCCCACAGCGAGCGGGGCTTGTCGGTCTTCGTCACCTCGCCGCTCGGGGCGGCGCCGACGGCCGGCGGAGCCAGGGCGTCCAGCTCGGCGGCCTCGGTGATCTGGTCCTTGGTCACGTCAGGCATACCGGATCCTCGGGTCCAGGACCGCGTACAGCAGGTCGATGAGGAGGTTGATCAGGAGGATCACGAGGACGATCACCGTCACCACACCGGTGACCGTGGAGCCCTCGCTCGTCTGCACCGCCCGGTAGAGCAGGTTGCCGACGCCCTGAATGTTGAAGATGCCCTCGGTGATGACCGCGCCGCCGATGAAGCCGCCGATGTCGGTACCGATGAAGGTGACGACGGGGATCAGCGAGTTGCGCAGCAGGTGGACACCGACGATGCGCCGCCGGGGCAGGCCCTTGGCGAGAGCGGTGCGCATGTAGTCCGCGCGCAGGTTCTCGGCGAAGGTCGTCCGGGTGAGCCGGGCCACGTAGGCCATGGAGAGCGTCGCCAGCACGAGGGCCGGCAGGAACAACTGCCCAAGATTCGTGGAGTCCTGGACGTTCGGCGGCAGCCACCCGAGTTCGTCCGCGAAGACGAACCGCGCGATGAAGCCGAGCACGAAGACCGGGATCGAGATCACGACGAGCGTGAAGATGAGCACGCCGGTGTCGACGGCCTTGCCGGCCTTGAGACCGGCCCAGGCGCCGAGGCCCACACCGATGATGATCTCGAGGATGATGGCGAGCAGCGTCAGCCGCAGCGTCACCGGGAAGGCCTCGGTCATCAGATCGATGACGGGGCGTCCCGCGAGGTTGTTGCCGAAGTCTCCCTGCAGGAGCTTCCACATGTAGCTGACGTACTGCTCCAGCACCGGCTTGTCGAAGCCGTACTCGTGCTTGATCGCCGCGATCTGCGCGGGGTCAGGAGCCTTGTCGCCGTACATGGCCCGAACCGGATCGCCCGGAAGGATGTGGACCATGAGAAAAATCAACAGAGTCGTCCCGATGAAAATCGGGATCATCTGGAGCAGTCGCCGTGCAGCGTAACGCCCCATGTCGAGCCTCCATGCCGTGAGGGGTCGGCGAGGCCTGCGCACATCTCTCTACCGCAGGAGGGGTGGTGTGAGGTGGAGGCCTGTGCCTACGGGCCGGTGCCGCTCCTCACCTCGTGGGCGAGGAGGACGGCACCGGCCTGCGGTCGGGGGGAATTACTTCTGCTTGACCTTGACCTGGTCGAAGATCGGGTCGCCGTCCTGGCCGTACGGGATCTTGCCGAGGATCTTGGTCGACTGACCGCTGTTGACCTTGTAGAACCAGAGCGGGATGGCCGGCATGTCCTTCGCCAGCAGCTGCTCCGCCTCCTGGTACTTCTTCACGGTCTCGTCGACGGACGCGGCCTTGTCGGCCTCGGTCGAGAGGGCGTCGAACTCCTTGTTGGCGTAACCGCTGGTGTTACCGGCGGCCTTGGACCCGTAGAGGTCACGCATGAAGTTCGAGTTCACGGGGTAGTCGAGCACCCAGCCACCGCGGTACATGGACTTGACCTTGTGCGCGTCACGGGCGTCGAGGTCGGCCTGGAAGGTCGGCTTCGGGTCGCCGGTGCACTCGACACCGGTCGCCTGGCGGATCGAGTTGCAGACCGCGTCGACCCAGGGCTTGTGGTCCTGGTCGGCGTTGTACTGGATCTGGATCTTGTTGCCCGGAACGCCGCCGCCTTCCTTGATGAGCTTCTTGGCCGCGGCCGGGTCGTACTTGGTGATGTCGCCAAGCGCGCCCTTCTTGTAGCCGAGAACGCCGGGGGCCACGTAAGAGTCGGCCGGCTGGCGGGTGCCCTGGAGGACGGTCTTGGTGATCGTGTCACGGTCGATCGCCTGCGACAGACCCTGGATGACCTTCGGGTCGACGTCCTTCCAGGACTTCGAGTAGAAGGCCGGGACGATCGACTGGACGGCGGAGTACGCCTGGTCGATCGCGCGGTTGCCGAGGTCCTGCTTGTACGTCTTCAGCGCGGTGGTCGGGACCTGCTCGATCCAGTCCACGTTGTTCGAGCGCAGGTCCGAGTAGGCAGCGTCGGCGGTCGTGTAGTTCTTGAAGTCGATGCCGCCGTTCTGCGCCTTGTTCGGGCCCTTGTAGCCGTCGAACTTGCGCACCTTGATGAGCTTGTTGTGCTCCCAAGAGACGAACTTGTAGGGGCCGTTGCCGACCGGCTTCTCGCCGTAGCCCTTCGGGTCCGAGAAGAACTTCTCGGGCAGCGGGGCCCAGACGTCGTAGCCCAGCTTGTACGCGAAGTACGAGACCGGCGAGGTCAGCTTGATGGTGAAGGTGTTGTCGTCGACGACCTTCAGGCCGGACATGGCGTCCTTCTTGGCCTTGCCCTTCTCCGGGTGCACGTCCTCGAAGCCGACGATGTCGGAGAACCAGCTGGAGTTGGTCTGGTTGTTCGCGATGTTCGCGGACCAGTTCCAGGAGTCCACGTAGGACTTGGCGGTCACCGGGGTGCCGTCGTGGAACTTCCAGCCCGGCTTGAGCTTGACGGTCCACTCGGAGGAGTCGTCGTTCGGCGTGACCGACTCGGCGTTGACGTACTCGAGCTTGCCGGTGCCCGGCTCGTAGTCCACCAGGCCCGAGAAGATCGTGCGCAGGACACGGCTGCCCTGGCTCTCCTTGGCGTTGGCCGGCTGCAGCGGGTTCTGCGGCTCGCTCAACTGCGCAGTGACGATGCCGTTCGGGTCGGCCTTGCCCTTGTCCATGTCGTCGCCGGCGTTGTCGCCGCCGCCTCCGCAGGCGGTCGCGGCCAGCGTCACGACGGCGGCTATCGCGACCCACTTGGCGCTCTTGGCACCACGCATGGGTTCCTCCTCATGAGTCCACTTGTTCATCAAGAAGGGGCGCAGGAAACATGCCGTCGCCACCCCTGACGACGAACATGAAGTGCCCCAGTGTGCTCGTGAGTCGGCGCTCCCCACAGCGCGTGACCCATTGACCCGAGCTCTATGCGGTCAACTATTAGCCACTGGGGCGGTTGCGACCACTGTCTTTCGGTCTCGGTTCGATCACACCTGACACGTACATCTCCTAAAATCCGGACAAACTGATCCGAGATAGATGACCGCGAAACGGACGTGTTACATATCTATCGACCGAAGGTCTCCGCATAGCGGACGCGACGGTCGAATTAATGGCTTGCGCAAGAAGGTCACTTGACTCCCCGGCGTGACGCATCACACCCGGCGCCCTCGCCCCGCGTGACCCGCCGGGCGGAGCTCGTCCTCACCGCGCGTAGACCACGCGTGGACAGACGGCAGGGTAGCCCCCGCGGGACGGACCCGACAGCCGTTCCTGTGAGTTGCTGTGCGCCGGGCACAACTGGCCCATGATCAGCCGCACTTGGTGCGGCCGGGCCGCCCGTGGGCGGACATGCCGGAGGCCGGCCCCCGGGATGCCCGGGAACCGGCCTCTGGAACGCGCTGGAATCAGCTGTGCTTGGCGCGCGAGGCCGAGCGGCCGCGCTCCTTCTGGTCCAGGACGACCTTGCGGATGCGGACGGCCTCCGGGGTCACCTCGACGCACTCGTCGTCGCGGCAGAACTCCAGGGACTGCTCCAGCGACAGCTTGCGCGGCGGGACGATCGCCTCGAAGGAGTCGGCGGAGGAGGAGCGCATGTTGGTGAGCTTCTTCTCCTTGGTGATGTTCACGTCCATGTCGTCGGCGCGCGAGTTCTCGCCGACGATCATGCCCTCGTACACCTCGGTGCCGGGGTCGGTGAACAGCACGCCGCGCTCCTGGAGGTTCGTCATCGCGAAGGCGGTGACGGCACCGGCGCGGTCGGCGACCAGCGAGCCGTTGTTACGGGTCGTCAGCGTGCCGAACCACGGCTCGTGGCCCTCGTGGATGGAGTGGGCGATACCCGTACCGCGGGTGTTCGTCAGGAACTCCGTACGGAAGCCGATGAGGCCGCGGGACGGGACGACGAACTCCATGCGGACCCAGCCGGAGCCGTGGTTCGACATGTTGTCCATCCGGCCCTTGCGGACGCCCATGAGCTGCGTGACGGCGCCCATGTGCTCCTCGGGGACGTCGACCGTGAGGCGCTCGACGGGCTCGTGCGTCTTGCCGTCGACCTCCTTGGTGACGACCTGCGGCTTGCCGATGGTCAGCTCGAAGCCCTCGCGGCGCATCTGCTCGACCAGGATGGCGAGCGCGAGCTCACCGCGGCCCTGGACCTCCCAGGCGTCGGGACGCTCGGTGTCGAGGACGCGCAGCGAGACGTTACCGATCAGCTCGCGGTCGAGGCGGTCCTTGACCTGGCGGGCGGTGACCTTGCGGTCCTTGACCGCGGACTTCGCCTGGGCGCCCTTGCCGGTGCCGCCACGGCCGACGAGCGGCGAGGTGTTGGTACCGATGGTCATGGAGATGGCCGGCTGGTCGACCGTGATCAGCGGCAGCGCGATCGGGTTCTCCGGGTCGGCCAGGGTCTCGCCGATCATGATGTCGGGGATACCGGCGACGGCGCAGATGTCACCGGGGCCCGCGACCTCGGCGGGCTTGCGGGTGAGCGCCTCGGTCATGAGGAGCTCGGTGATGCGCACGTTGGAGATCGTGCCGTCGCGCTTGATCCACGCGACCGTCTGGCCCTTGCGCAGCTCGCCCTGCTCGACGCGCAGGAGCGCGATACGGCCGAGGAAGTTGTCGGCGTCCAGGTTCGTGACGTGCGCCTGCAGCGGGGCCGACTCGTCGAACGTCGGGGCCGGGACGTGCTCCAGGATCGTGGAGAAGAACGGCTCCAGGTTCTCGGAGTCCGCCGGGACCGTGCCGTTCTCCGGCTTGGTCAGCGACGCGATGCCGTCACGGCCGCACGCGTAGACGATCGGGAACTCGATCTGCTCCTCGTCCGCGTCCAGGTCGAGGAAGAGGTCGTACGTCTCGTTGACGACCTCGTCGATGCGCGAGTCGGGGCGGTCCGTCTTGTTGATGCACAGGATGACGGGCAGGCGCTGCTGGAGCGCCTTGCGCAGCACGAAGCGGGTCTGCGGCAGGGGCCCCTCGGAGGCGTCCACCAGCAGCACGACGGCGTCGACCATCGACAGACCACGCTCGACCTCGCCACCGAAGTCGGCGTGGCCCGGGGTGTCGATGATGTTGATCGTGATGACGTCGCCGCCATCCTTCGGGTGGTACTTGACCGCCGTGTTCTTGGCCAGGATCGTGATGCCCTTCTCACGCTCCAGGTCGTTCGAGTCCATCATGCGGTCGTCGAGCGACTCGGCGGCGTGCGCGGCGAACGAGCCGGCCTGCTTGAGCATGGCGTCGACGATGGTCGTCTTGCCGTGGTCGACGTGAGCGACGATGGCGACGTTACGGATGTCGTGGCGCGTGGCCATATTGCGGCGTACTCCCGGAATAGTGGACGGCTGCGCGTACATCAGTGATACGCGCGCCCTGCCGGGCTGGACACGCCACGGCCTCACCCCATGGTACGTGGCCTGACGGGTGGGGGCCGCGCCAGGGCGTGAGGGGACCGGGGTGTGGGGGGAAAAGCGCAGGTCAACGGGTTTACGCAGCTTGCCCGCCGGGGGGAGCGGCGGGCAAGGGAGTTGAGCTCGATCTGAGCTAGATCTTCTGGGCGGCGGCGTCGTCCTCGTCGCAGGACAGCCGGGCGGCCTGCCGGGCGAGGGCCGAGTCGGCGGACCGGTCGAGGGGCTCGTCGCAGGCGAGGATCCCGCCGAGGTCGACCGTCCAGCCGCGGGCCCGGCCCGTGGTGGAGCGGCCGTCGGCGCAGGTGTGACGGAAGGTACCGGTCACTTCCCGGACGCCCGCGTACAGGACGTCGCGCGCGGCTCCGCCGGCCTCGGTGATGTTGCTGTCGAGGGCCGGGGGCTTCTGGTGCACGTCGGTGAAGCTCCACGTCTCGCCGTCCGCCCGCGCCAGGGTGCGCGCGTCGGTCTCGATCACGCCGATCTTCTTGCCCAGCGAGAAGAGCACCTCGGCCGCGGGGACGTCGGGACCTTCGCCCGTGACGTCGGGGCGGGGTGTGTAGACCCGCCGCAGCGCCTTGGTGCGCCTGCCCCCGTCCCTGCCGGTCGCCGTCGCCGCGTCGGAGACCCCGGTCAGCTTGTCGGTCTGCCGGACGCCGGTCCAGGCGAACGTGCCGTCCGCGCAGGCCCGCGCCTGCGGCGTCCCGCTCGCGGCCGGGTGCTCCTTCGTGCCGTCGGCCCGGCCCGGACCGTCGCTCTCGCCCCCACCGGAGCAGGCGGTCAGAGCCGCTGCCAGGGCCAGAGCTGTCAGCGCCGTCGCACCTCTCATGTGCGGCGTCCCTTCCCCGTCACGCGAACGCCCGGCGCCCGCGCCTGATCAAGAGGACCAGGATGCGGAGCCGGGCGGCCGGTGTCGCGGAGTTGAGCCGGTTCAGAGGTTCAGTCGTCCGAGGCGGGCGACGGGGACGCCTTCGCGCCGCGCTTCAGGTAGCCGATGTCCTCGTAGGCCGGGTCCTGGAAGCCGAAGGCGCCGGCGTTGACGACGTTCGGGCGGGCCGCGACCAGCTCGGGCCGCTGGTAGAGCGGGATGGAGCCGGCCGCCGCCCAGATGCGGGAGTCGGCCTCCTTCACCAGGGAGCGCTCCTCGCCCTCGTCGAGCTCGCCGATGGCCTGGTCGAAGAGCTGGTCGATCTGGTCGGTGCCGACCCGGGTGTAGTTCTGCTCGACGGTGAGCGAGCCGTCGGCGGCCGGGATCGGCTTGGCGTAGATCGGGCGGGCGTCGGTGGCCGGGTAGGCGGAGGCGGGCCACGAGTACAGCGCCAGGTCGTACTCGCCGGACGCGATGTGGTCCTTGAAGTAGCTCTCGTCGTCGACCTTCATGATGTCGGTGCGGACGCCGATCTTCTCCAGCATCTGCGTGATCCGGTCGGCGACCGAGCGCAGCTGCTCGGAGCCCGCGCCGGAGGGCAGGACGAAGCGCAGCGTGAGCGGCTTGCCGTCCTTGGCGAGCGGGCCCGCGGCGGCGGCCTTGGCCGGGGCGGCCGTGCCCTTCGGTGCGTACGCGCCGGGGGCTCCGCCGTGCTTCACGTACCGCTTGGCGTCGCTGCTGAGCCCTTCGGCCGCGTGGTCGCTGCCGTGCTTGCGCTTCTCCTTGTCGGCCGTGCGCAGCTTCACCGCGTCGGCCTGGTGGAGCAGGGCGGCGTACTGGGCGGCGGCGACGGGGCCCGGACCGAGCAGCAGCGGCGGCGCGTCGGCGCCGGGCTTCTGGTCGTCGCCCTGCTTCCCGTCGTCCTCGCCGACGATGTACGTGCCGTCGCCGTCGTCCTCCTTGCCGGAGGCGGAGTCGGCCTCGCCGCCCGCCGTCCGCTCCTTCTCCTTCTCCTTGTCCTTCTCCTTCTTCTCCAGCGGGCCGCCGGGTACCCAGCCCGCCTCCGCGAGGAGCGCCTGCGCCTGCGCGGTGTCCTGGCCGCCGAGCGCGTCGCTGTTGTCGGCGTACGCCTCCTGGCCGGCCAGCGCGAGGTGGTTGTCGACGGTGGTGACCGGCAGGCCGAGCGGCTTGAGAACCGTTTCTGCAAGCTGGGTGCGGTCGATGGCGCGCGCGACGGCCTGCCGGACGCGCTCGTCGGCGAGGGGGCCCTCGGCACCGTTCAGCGCGAGCTGCGTGTAGGCCGGTTCGAGCGACTTGCGGACGACGAAGCCGCGCAGGTTCTCCTGCTGTTTCGCGTACTTCTTGACGGCCTTACGGGTCTTGGCGCGCGCCCGGATCTCCTCCTCGGCGGCGTCCTCGTCCTCGCTGTGCGCGATCGCCCAGGAGCGCAGCGCCTTGCCCGGGGTGAGCGCGGCACCCGGGCCGTGCGTGAGCGGGCCCGAGGTGCCCCGGTCGCGGGCGGCGTACGCGATGCGGTCGGCGCCGCCGACGTCCAGGTCGGCGAGGTCGAGCCGGCCGTCGGCGAGGGCCGCGGCCCGCTTGTCGCGCGGCACGGCGCTCAGCACCAGCTTGTCGAGCTTGGCGGGGCTGCCCCACCAGCGCGGGTTGCGCTTGAGCGAGACCGTTCCGGCGTCCCGGTCGATCGCGTCGATGGCGAAGGGGCCCGCGGTGTTCTTGAGCCCCCGCCGCGCGCCGTCGTTGAAGTGGTCCGGGGTCCCCATGACGTCCTTGGGGTACAGCGGCGAGAAGAGCGCCTTCCAGTCCGCGTACGGCTTCGAGAACGTGACCCGCACTTCGAGGTCGTTCGCGCCGCGCTCGATCTTCTCGATGCGGTCGTAGCCGGCGTTGTGCGCGGTCCAGTACGCGCTGTCCTTGCCGGACAGGGCGCGCCACTGGGCCGCGAAGTCGGGGGCGCCGATCTCGCGGCCGTCGCTCCAGACGGCCTGCTGGTTCAGCTTGTACAGGACGACCTGCTTCGGCTCGGTCTCGACGACCTCGGCCTTCTCCAGGTAGTCGGGGTCGGCCTGCGGGCGGCCCTGCGCGTCGAGCCGGAACATCGACGGGAGCACGGCGCCGGTGACCCGGCCGGTGCTCGCGTCGGCGTCCGCCTGGAACGCGTTGAGGGTCCGCGGCAGGGCGTCGACGGCCCAGCGCAGGGTGCCGCCGTCCTGGATCCGGTCGCGGGCGGCGGGCGCGATGTCCTGTCCGGCGGAGGGCTTGCCGGCCTCGTCGTCACCGGAGCCGCACCCCGCGAGCGCGGTCACGGCCAGGGCGCCGCTCACGAGGAACGCGGCTGACCGTACGGCGGGTCCTGGACGCCTGGGGGTGTGGGGCTTCACGGGTACCTGTACCTCCGGTGCGGGCCGGTTGATCACGTTTGGCGGTATATGTCGCTGATCACATCTATCGACCCACTGAAGGGGATGGGGGTGCGTACGCGCGGGAGACACGGCGACACGCCCGGGAAGCCCACTCGTGCGGCCCAATCGACGGGCCTTTGCGCGTGCCGGGTGCGCTTGTTTCGCGGGTGCAGGTCTCGTCGTGGTTGCTCGCAGCCGCCCACGGACAGGTCCACTCCTCCCCCGGGGCGCAAACAGGGGGCGCACACCAGTCCGCGCCCCGGCAATCCGGCCCGCTCCCTTCACAACGGCAATGTGACGCGCGACACTCGCAGGCGCATGAGCATCTCCGCCGCACCAGCGGAAGCGAGGGCAAGTCATGTCCCTGCACGACGACTTGACGGCAGCGACGCGCTGCCTCGACGACCTCACGCGCGCCGTGGGCCGCCTCGAACCACAGCTCGGCGGCGGCCCCGACATCCGGCGCGTACGGGCCGACGCCGACCACCTGCGCGAAAGCCTGGCCCTGCTGCGCGAGGCCGCCGCCGCGCACGAGAAACCGCGCCGCCCGGAGTACGTACCGGTCCCGGACACCCCGTACGACAGCTCCCTGTGGACCGACTCCGACGACGAGGGGCTCGGCGCACGGGACAGGCACGCCCCCTGACGCATCCCCGGCTACGTTCCTGATCCTTCGAGCGGAGGCTTCGTTGGCCACCGGCACGGAACCCACCAGTACCGAACCCCATCCCGAGAGCGGCACCGGCGTCCGGGGCAGGACGCGGGCCGCGATCGCCGCGCCGCACCTGCGCACGGACCGCTGGTGGCTGGCCCCGGCGGCGACCGCCGCCGGCCTGTTCGCCTTCGTCGTCTACTCGACGTGGCGGGCCTTCGCGAACGCGGACTACTACGCGGCCCCGTACGTCTCTCCGTTCTACTCGCCGTGCCTCGCGGAGAACTGCGAACCGATGCGGCACGGCCCCAACTGGGAGATCTTCGGGGGCTGGTGGGGCCTGTCCCCCGCCCTGCTCATCCTGATCTTCCCGCTGGGCTTCCGGCTGACCTGCTACTACTACCGCAAGGCCTACTACCGCGGCTTCTGGGCGTCGCCGCCGGCCTGCGCGGTGGCCGAGCCGCACAAGAAGTACAGCGGTGAGACGCGGTTCCCGCTGATCCTGCAGAACATCCACCGGTACTTCTTCTACGCGGCCGTGCTCGTCGCCTGCATCCTGACCTACGACACGGTCCTCTCGTTCCGCGACGAGAACTACGCGTGGGGCCACATGGGCCTCGGCACCCTCGTGTTCCTGCTCAACATCGCGCTGATCTGGGCGTACACGATCTCCTGCCACTCGTGCCGGCACATCATCGGCGGCCGCCTCAAGCACTTCTCGAAACACCCGGTGCGCTATCGCCTCTGGGGCTGGGTCGGGAAACTGAACGCCCGTCACATGCTGCTCGCCTGGGCCTCGTTGGTGAGCGTCGCGCTCGCCGACTTCTACGTGTACCTGGTCGCTTCCGGCGCCTTCGACGATCCGCGGTTCTTCTAATGGTTGGGGCCTTGTGATGAGTGTGGTGGAGCGACAGCAGTGGGATGTTGTCGTGGTGGGCGCCGGGGGCGCCGGGCTGCGGGCCGCGATCGAGGCGCGCGAGCGCGGCGCGCGTACGGCGGTGATCTGCAAGTCCCTGTTCGGCAAGGCCCACACGGTGATGGCGGAGGGCGGCATCGCGGCCGCCATGGGCAATGTGAACTCCGGGGACAACTGGCAGGTCCACTTCCGCGACACGATGCGCGGCGGCAAGTTCCTCAACCAGTGGCGGATGGCGGAACTGCACGCGAAGGAGGCCCCGGACCGGGTCTGGGAACTGGAGACCTGGGGCGCGCTCTTCGACCGCACGAAGGACGGCCGGATCTCGCAGCGCAACTTCGGCGGCCACGAGTACCCGCGGCTCGCGCACGTCGGTGACCGTACGGGCCTCGAACTGATCCGCACCCTCCAGCAGAAGATCGTGTCGCTGCAGCAGGAGGACATGAAGGAGTTCGGGGACTACGAGGCACGCCTGAAGGTCTTTCAGGAGTGCACCGTCACACGGGTGTTGAAGGACGAGGACGGCGAGCGGGTCTCCGGCGCCTTCTGCTACGACCGCGAGAGCGGCCGCTTCTTCGTCCTGGAGGCGCCGAGCGTCGTCCTGGCGACCGGCGGCATCGGCAAGTCCTTCAAGGTGACGTCGAACTCGTGGGAGTACACGGGCGACGGGCACGCGCTGGCCCTGCTGGCCGGGGCGCCGCTGCTCAACATGGAGTTCGTGCAGTTCCACCCGACGGGCATGGTCTGGCCGCCGTCGGTGAAGGGCATCCTCGTCACGGAGTCGGTGCGCGGCGACGGCGGGGTGCTCAGGAACTCCGAGGGCAAGCGGTTCATGTTCGACTACGTCCCCGACGTCTTCAAGGAGAAGTACGCGGAGTCGGAGGCCGAGGGCGACCGCTGGTACGACGACCCCGACAACAACCGGCGCCCGCCGGAGCTGCTGCCGCGCGACGAGGTGGCCCGCGCCATCAACGCCGAGGTGAAGGCCGGGCGCGGATCACCGCACGGCGGCGTCTTCCTGGACGTGTCCACGCGCATGCCCGCCGAGGTCGTCCGGCGCCGACTGCCGTCCATGTACCACCAGTTCAAGGAGCTGGCGGACGTCGACATCACGGCCGAGCCGATGGAGGTCGGGCCGACCTGTCACTACGTGATGGGCGGCATCGCCGTCGACTCGGACACCGCTGCCGCCCGCGGCGTGCCGGGTCTGTACGCGGCCGGCGAGGTGGCCGGCGGGATGCACGGCTCCAACCGGCTCGGCGGGAACTCGCTCTCCGACCTGCTGGTGTTCGGGCGCCGGGCCGGGCTGCACGCGGCGGCGTACGCGCAAGGGCTCACCGCGCGCCCGGCCGTGGCCGAGATCCAGGTCGACACGGCGGCGGCCGAGGCGCTGCGCCCCTTCTCGGCGGAGGGCCACGAGGAGGGCACCGTCCCCGAGAACCCGTACACGCTCCATCAGGAGCTCCAGCAGACGATGAACGACCTGGTCGGCATCATCCGCCGCGAGCACGAGATGGAGCAGGCGCTGCGCAAGCTCGCGGACCTGCGGGTGCGGGCGCGACGGGCCGGGGTCGAGGGGCACCGGCAGTTCAACCCGGGCTGGCACCTCGCGCTCGACCTGCGCAACATGCTCCTGGTCAGCGAGTGCGTCGCGCGCGCCGCCCTGGAGCGTACGGAGTCGCGCGGCGGCCACACCCGTGAGGACCACGGGGCGATGGACCGCGAGTGGCGCCGGGTGAACCTGCTGTGCCAACTCCGGGATCCCACCGGCGGGTTGGCGGCCACCGATCCGGTGCGCGGCCAGATCAGCCTCGTACGGGAAGAGACCGAACCCGTCCGTCCCGACCTGCTCGCCCTCTTCGAGAAGGAGGAACTGGTGAAGTACCTGGCCGACGAGGAGCTGTTCGAGTGAGCGACGCCTATGACGCGCACTTCAAGGTGTGGCGCGGGGACACCGGGGGCGGCGGCCTGGAGGACTTCGAGGTCGAGGTGAACGAGGGCGAGGTGGTCCTCGACATCATCCACAGGCTGCAGGCGACTCAGGCTCCCGACCTGGCGGTTCGCTGGAACTGCAAGGCGGGCAAGTGCGGTTCGTGCTCCGCCGAGGTCAACGGACGCCCGCGCCTGATGTGCATGACGCGGATGTCGGTCTTCGACCGCGCGGACACGATCACGGTGACGCCGCTGCGGGCCTTCCCCGTCGTCCGGGATCTCGTCACCGACGTCGGCTTCAACTACACGAAGGCGCGGGAGGTCCCGGCGTTCGTGCCGCCGACCGATCTCGGGCCCGGCGAGTACCGGATGATGCAGGAGGACGTGGACCGCCCGCAGGAGTTCCGCAAGTGCATCGAGTGCTTCCTGTGCCAGGACACCTGCCATGTGGTGCGCGACCACGAGGAGAACAAGGCGGCGTTCGCGGGCCCGCGTTTCCTGATGCGGGTCGCCGAGCTGGACATGCACCCGCTGGACGCGGCGGCCGAGGGCGGCCTCGACCGCAAGGCCACCGCGCAGGACGAGCACGGGCTCGGCTACTGCAACATCACCAAGTGCTGCACGGAGGTCTGCCCCGAGGGCATCAAGATCACGGACAACGCGCTGATTCCCTTGAAGGAAAGGGCGGTTGACCGTAAGTACGACCCGGTGGTGTGGCTGGGCAACAAGATCATGCGCCGGAAGGGCTGACGGGGCGGACGTTCGGCGCCGGGCTCCGGGACCGGGTCAGGCCTTGGGCGGGCGTTCCGCCGCCAGGAAGAGGCCGATGCCCGCGAACAGGAACAGCAGCCCCGCGAGCGGCAGGCCGCCCCAGACGTCCTCGGACGACAGCTGGAGGGCGACGGCACCGAAGAACACCACCTGCAACAGCGCGCCCCAGCCCCACATCCGCGGCCGCCGGACCCGGCCGCGCTGCCACGGAAGCAGCAGGCGCTGACCGGCGATCGCGGCCACGGCCGCGATCACGTAGACGACGGCCGCGGCCGCGCACAGGAGGACGAGAACGAGATCGAAGGTATCCACGGGTGGGACTATGCCCGTAAACGACTGATTGCTTCCCTGTGTGCGGTGGAACCCGCGGAACGCGTGGTTGACCGGTGGGCGGTACGCGGTGTCGGATGCCACGCGGACCGTTCACGCGAAGGCCCTCACGGATGCGGAGCAGAGACGTGACCGCGACACCCCGCCTCCTCGGCTCCGGCCGGACCGCCGATGTCTACGCCCTCGACGACGCCTGGGTGCTGCGCCGCTACCGCGCAGGGTGGGACACCGGGCGCGAGGCCGACGTCATGGCGTACGTGCACGGCCACGGCTACCCGGCACCGCGCGTCCGCAGCGACCCGGACCTGCCTCCGGGCGACCTGGTGATGGAGCGGCTCGACGGCCCGACACAGGCCGAGGCGGCGCTGCGCGGCGACCTCTCCCCTGCGGGCGCGGGCCACGAACTGGCCCTGCTTCTCAGGGCGTTGCACGCACTCCCGCCCCGGCCCTGCGGCCACGTACTCCATCTCGACCTGCACCCCGAGAACGTGATCCGCACGGCACGCGGGCCCGTCGTCATCGACTGGGCCAACGCCGAGGAGGGGGCGCCCGCCCTCGACTGGGCGATGTCCGCGCTGATCCTGGCGGAGGTCGCGGTGACGCCCGGCCGCCCGGAGGCCGAGCCGACCCGGGTGGCGCTCGCGGCGCTGCTCTGCGACCCGCCGCCCGGAGTGGCCGACGCGCTCGACGAGGCCCACCGCCGGCGCGCCGCCAACCCCAGCCTCGACGCCGGGGAGAAGCGGCGGCTGAGCACGGCGGTGGACCTGACGCGAACCTACGCCGACGGGGCACGGGACGGGGGGACCTTGCCCCGCTCCCCTCTCGCGACCTAGGGTGAATGCGCTTTCATTCCTGCTGTTCACTTCACGCACTCGGGGGTCCACCCAGTGAGCTCAGCCCCCACGGTGTACGACGTCGCCGAACGTTCCGGCGTGTCCATCGCCACCGTCTCGCGGGTCTACCGCAACCCCGACTCGGTCCGCGCCCAGACCCGCGAGCGGGTCCTCGCCAGCGCCCGCGAGCTCGGCTACGTGCCCAGCGGCAACGCCCGCGGGCTCGCCAGCCGCTCCACCGGCGTGCTCGGCCTGTGTTTCCCGGACTACTCCGACCCGGACGCCGAGTCCGAGGCAGAGGCGGGCGCCGCCGCCTTCGGGGACGAGCCGGACGAAGACGTCGCGATGCTCTACTCCGACCAGATCATCCGCGGCATGGAGCGCGCCGCGCGCCGTCACGGGTACGCGCTGCTGATCGCCGCGTCCCTGAAGGGCGGGCCCGAGAGCCAGGTGGCGAAGGTGGCGGGCCGCGTCGACGGCTTCGCGGTGCTGGCCCGGACCATCCCCACCGAGGACCTGGACGTCATCTCGCGCCGCCAGCCGGTCGTCATGCTGGCCGGCCCGCGCGAGTCCGACGACCTCGACCACCTGGACCACATCGAGGCGGCCAACACCGACGGCCAGCGCGAACTGACCCGGCACCTGATCGAGGACCACGGCCTGCGCCGCCTGGCCTACATCGGCGCCGAGGAGTCCCCGGACGTGCAGGCCCGCTTCCGCGGGTACGTCGAGGCGTGCCGCGCGGCCGGGATCCCGGCGGCCGACGAACCCGATCTCCGCGTCAGCATGATGACGCAGGCCGAGGGCGCCCGCGCGACCGACGCCCTGCTCGACCGCCCCGGGGAGCGCCCCGAGGCGCTGCTCTTCGCCAACGACCAGATGGCGGTCGGCGCCCTGCACACGCTGGAGCGCCGGGGCGTCCGCGTGCCGCGGGACATCGCGGTCACCGGCTTCGACGGCATCGCCCTGAGCCGCCTGGTGCGCCCCGCGCTCACCACCGTGCGTCAGCCGATGCGGCAGATGGGCGAGGAGGCGGTGGAACTCCTGGTCCGCCGTCTCACGGGCCGGCAGGACAAGGAGCCGGTGTCGATGATGCTGCCGGTGTCGGTGGCGCGGCGCGAGAGCTGCGGCTGCCCGAGCCCCTCGTAGGGCTCGGCCTTTCATTACCGGGCGCGAGCTTCGTCGCGGCCGGTGACGCAGCCCCGCGCCCCTTTTCGCCTTCACGTCCGCCGGAGCGCCGATCGTGCGGGGCTTTCCGCCGGTGGGACTTCTCGCGCAGTTCCCCGCGCCCCTGACAGATCCGCGTCCGCCCCATTGCCGCTTCGTCGCGACCCGACGGCCGGTGGCCCTGCTGCGCGCGGTTCCCCGCGCCCCTGAGGCATGCGCTTCGCGCAGCCTCCTGGGCGAGCGGAGCTCGCTTCAGGGGCGCGGGGAACTGCGCGAGAAGCCCCACCGGGCCGCACCCGCGCCACAAGGGCACCCGGCAGACGCGCGGGCGAACAGAGGCGCGGGGAACTGCCGCGAGAAGCCCCCACCGGCGGTCGGCCGGTGACGGGAGCGCACCGTCAGACGAGTGCCCGCTTGAAGAACTCACCCTTTGCCGAGGCGAGTTCGGCCTGCGCCACGTCCTTGCCCGCGTACTCGAAGTGCCCCGCCTCCATGACGTGCAGCTCCCCGCGCCCGGCCAGCGCGTTGTGCACGGCGAACTGTCCCGGCGGCGGCACCGAGGGGTCGAACAGCGCGGCGGCGACCAGGACCGGCTTGGTCAGGCGGGTCGCCGCCGTGGCCGCGTCGAAGTAGCGCAGCACGTCGACGACTTCGGGGTGATCGGCGTGGTACCGCCGCACCGAGGCCCCGCTCCCCGCGCAGTCCAGCGTCAGCCGCAGCGGATGGTTCCCGAAGGTCGGCACCGTCAGCTCCCCCGCCGCGAAGCGGTCGTCCCACGGCAGCGCCAGCGCCCCGAGCCCGCCCCCGAAACTCTCCCCGAGATACCCGAGCCCCTGCCCGGCGGTCACCAACTCCCGGAGCTCCGGGACGAGTTCGAGCAGCGCGGTCGCCGCGCACCACAGATCGGCGACGCACTCCCCGATGACGTACGTCTCCCGGGCCCCGATCCCGTGCAGCACGTGCTCGGCGGAGACGGTCGGCACCCCGTCCACGAGGCCCCGCTCCACCATCCCGCGTACGCACGGCAGGATCGCCGCCGACCGGGGCAGCGGCAGCGGCACATCGGGGCCCGCCTGGTCCCGGCCCCCGTACCCGTGCCCGATGACGAAGCCGTGCTCGACGACGCCCTCCACCGGCAGCGCCAGCCACCCGCCGAGCCGCACGCCCCCCACCGACGTGTACGTGACCTCGTAGATCCGCACGCCGTCCCGCTCCTCGACCAGCGGCCCCAGCTCGGGCCGGGTCGCGACCGCCCGCGCCGCCTCGTACCGGCCGCGCCAGAACCCGTCGAAGTCGTCGGGGGCGTCGCCCGGCGCCGGGACGTCCATGAGCTGGTCGAGCGTGTATCCGTACGTCGGATCGAAGGGGAATTCGTGCGTGAAGACTGTCATGGCCGCGACCTTAGGACAGAGATCACACCCGGTACAGGCCAATTTTCCCGAGGTGGCCCGACTCAAATTGGAATGTCTGTTTTACGCTCAACAACAGGTGAACACCCGGAACGCCCCGGGCGCGTCGCCCAGGCAGCACCACCACCTCCCCACCCGTTACGGGAGTGTGACCAAGACCCCTCTTGCCACATCAGAGGCGACTGCCACACAGTGATGTATGCGCTTACAGACAGCGCATACATTCCACGGTCCGCTCAAGGAGGAGCCGTCCATGAACCGCCGCGCAACCACCGCTGCGATCGCCGTAACCCTGGCGTCCGCGCTGACCCTCACCGCCTGCGGCGGTTCCGGCGGCGACCAGGTGAAGGCTGATGCCAAGCAGACGCTGACCGTCTGGGCGATGGGCACCGAGGGCGAGAAGCTCGCCGACGTCGCCAAGGTCTACGAGAAGGCGAACCCGAACATCACGGTGAAGGTGACCCCGATCGGCTGGGACGTCGCCCACCAGAAGCTGGTCGCCGCCGCGGCCGCGAACAAGCTGCCCGACGTGATGCAGATGGGCGGCAGCTACATGACCGAGTTCGCGGACATGGGCGCCCTGGAGCCGGTCGACACCAAGACCTTCCACGAGCAGGACTACTTCCCGTCCGGCTGGGAGCAGGGCTCGTACGACGGGAAGACGTACGGCGTGCCGTGGTACGTCGACACCCGCGTGCTGTACTACCGCACCGACCTCGCCAAGAAGGCCGGGATCAAGAAGGCCCCGGGCACCATGGCCGAGCTGAAGCAGGCCGCGGAGAAGTACCAGAAGGCCGGCTCCGAGTACGGCCTGTCGATCCAGCCCAACGGCCTGGACTCGGTGCAGAGCTTCTACCAGTTCCTGTACTCGGCCGACGGCGAGATCGTCAGCAAGGACGGCAAGGCCGTCGTCAACAGCCCGGCCGCCGTCAAGGCCCTGGAGAACTACACCAGTTACTTCAAGGAGGGCCTCGCGGCGAAGTCCGTGCGTCCCGGCTACGACGTGACCAAGGACTTCAACACCGGCGACGTCGCGATGTTCTTCGGCGGCCCCTGGCACATGGGCCTGCTCGACGACAACTACCCGGACCTCAAGGGCAAGTGGGCCATCGCCAACGTGCCCACCGACAAGACCTCCGCCTCCATGGCGGGCGGCTCGGCCCTGACGATCTCCGCGGACAGCGAGCACAAGGCCGCGGCCAAGGACCTCGTCAAGTACCTCACGGACACCAAGGGCCAGGCCGACTGGTACCGGCGCACCAAGGACCTCCCGGCGAACATGACCGCGTGGGAGAAGGGTGAGCTGGCCAGCGACCCGAACATGAAGATCTGGCGGACGCAGGTCGAGTCCGCGCAGGCCTCGCCGAACCAGCCCAAGCTGTCCGAGATCACGTCGAAGGTCGACACCGCGATCGAGAAGGCCGCCCAGGGCAAGGCCTCCCCGAAGGCCGCGCTCGACGAGGCGCAGTCCGCCATCGAGGGCCTCGTCCAGAAGTAGTCGCAGCAACCGCCCAGGCCGTGTCCGCGCCGTCCCTCCCGCACTCCGGGCGGACGGCGGGACGGTGCGGACACGGCCTGGCGCAGCACCTCCCCACCCCGGCGTGCGCGCACACCGCACGCCGGTAGTCCGAAGGGCGGACCATGTCCACCACGACCCCCACCCCCGCACGCTCCGGGGCCTCCAAGGCCCCGGGCGGCGAGCCCGCCGCAGGCACCACCACCGGCAGGGGACCGCGCAAGAAACGCGCGATGGGGAAGCAGAACCTGGCCGGCTGGCTGTTCTCGACCCCGTTCCTGGCGTTGTTCGGCGTCTTCATGCTCTTCCCGATCGTGGCGACGCTCCTGATGAGCTTCACCGACTTCGGGCAGCGCAACGTCAGACAGCCGCTGGAGGCGAACTTCGTCGGCCTGGAGAACTACACCAAGCTCTTCAGCGACGACCAGTTCCTGCGGGCGATGTTCAACACCGCCTACTTCGTGGTCGTCGGGGTGCCGCTGACCATCGGGCTCGGGCTGCTCGTCGCGGTCCTGCTGAACAACGGCATCGACCGGGCCCGCACGTTCTTCCGCGTCGGCTTCTACGCCCCCGTGGTCACGACGATCGTCGCCGTGGCGATCGTGTGGCGGTTCGTGCTCGACCCGTCGGACGGTCTGATCGCCGGGCTCGGTGACGAACTCGGCTTCAAGGCACCGGACTTCCTCGGCTCCGAGACCTGGGCCATGCCGTCCCTGATCCTCATGGCGGTGTGGCGCAACCTCGGCACGGTGATGGTCCTGATGATCGCCGGTCTGCAGGCCATCCCGACCGAGGTCCGCGAGGCCGCCCGGCTGGACGGGGCGAACGCCTGGCAGGAGCTGCGCCGGATCACGGTGCCGCTCCTTCGCCCGACGCTCCTGTACGCCACGGTCATCACCACGATCGGCTACCTCAACGTCTTCGAGGAGCCCTTCGTGATGACCCAGGGCGGCCCCTCCGACGCCACGCTGACCGTGTCGCTCGACATGTACAAGCAGGGCTTCAGCTTCTTCAACATGGGCTACGCGAGCGCCATGGCGTACGTCCTCTTCGTGGTGATCATGGGCATCACGGTGCTGCAGCTGCGACTGATGAAGGACAACACGAAATGAGCGCCGTCACCCCCACCCGCCACCGTCCCGACGGCCGGGCCCGCAAGCCGCTGCTCTACGTCGTCGCCTCGCTCGGTCTGCTGGTGATGGCCGCGCCCTTCCTGTGGATGGCGCTGAGCGCCTTCAAGACCAAGAAGGACCTCACGGCCAGCCCGCCGGTGTGGATCCCGTCCGAGTGGACGCTGAAGAACTTCAGCGATCTGCTCGACCAGCTGGACATGCCGCGGTACTTCATGAACTCGGTGATCGTCGCGGTCCTCGTGACCGTGTGCAATCTCCTGTTCTGCTCGATGCTCGGCTACGCGCTCGCGAAGCTGAACTTCACCGGCCGCTCGAAGGTCTTCGGGATCGTCCTCGCGGCCCTGATGGTCCCGGCGAACCTGATGGTCCTGCCGCTGTTCGTCCTCATCAACCAGCTGAACCTGCTCGACACCTACGCGGGTCTGGTGCTGCCCTTCGCGGCGGGCGCCTTCGGTGTCTTCCTGATGCGGCAGTTCATGCAGGCCATCCCGGACGAGTTGCTCGAAGCGGCCCGGATGGACGGCGCCGGTGAGTGGTACATCTTCTGGCGCATCGTGATTCCGCTGGTCAAGCCGGCCCTCGCGACGCTGACGATCTTCACGTTCCTCGGGTCGTGGAACAACTTCATCTGGCCGCTCATCGCGACCAACGACCCCGACAAGTACACGCTCCCGGTGGCGCTCGCGACCTTCGCCAACGACCCGAACCGCACGGTCGGCGGCGGCAACGGAATGCTGATGGCGGGCTCGCTGCTCGTCGTGCTTCCCGTGCTGCTCGTCTTCGCGGTCCTGCAGCGCCACTTCACCCAAGGCATCGCCACCGCCGGCATGAAGTAGGCCCGCGGGCCCCTCGCCCCGGCCTCCCCCACGCACGTAGCACGTAGAAAGACAGGCATTCTCACCATGACGCGCACCCCTGCCCCCACGGTCACCACCCCCTTCCCCGAAGGCTTCCTGTGGGGCGCCTCGACCGCCGCCCACCAGATCGAGGGCAACAACGTCAACAGTGACTGGTGGCGCAAGGAGCACGACCCGGCGGCGAAGATCCAGGAGCCGAGCCTGGACGCCTGCGACAGCTACCACCGCTGGGAGCAGGACATGGACCTGCTGGCCGAACTCGGCTTCACCGACTACCGGTTCAGCGTCGAGTGGGCCCGCATCGAGCCCGCCCGCGGCTACTTCTCGCGCGCCGAGATCGCCCACTACCGCCGCATGGTCGAGGGCGCGATCGCCCGCGGCCTGCGCCCGATGGTGACGCTGCACCACTTCACGATCCCGCAGTGGTTCGAGGACCTGGGCGGCTTCACCGCCGAGGGCGCGGTCGAGCTCTTCGCGCGGTACGTGGAGGAGTGCGCGCCGATCATCTCCGAGGGCGTCAGCCACGTCTGCACCATCAACGAGCCGAACATGATCGCCGTGATGGCCGGTCTCGCCAAGCGCGGCGACCAGGGCTTCCCGCCGGCCGGTCTGCCCTTCCCCGACGAGGAGACGACCCACGCGGTCATCGCCGCGCACCACGCCGCCGTGAAGGCCGTGCGCTCCATCGACCCCGGGATCCAGGTCGGCTGGACGATCGCCAACCAGGTCTACCAGGCCGAGCCCGGCGCCGAGGACGTCACCGCGGCCTACCGTCACCCCCGCGAGGACATCTTCATCGAGGCCGCGCGCGGCGACGACTGGATCGGCGTGCAGTCCTACACCCGGACCAAGATCGGCACGGACGGGCCGGTCCCGGCCCCGGCGGACGCCGAGCGCACCCTGACGCAGTGGGAGTACTACCCCGCCGCCGTCGGCCACGCGATCCGGCACACGGCCGAACTGATCGGCCCCGGCACGCCGTTGATCGTCACGGAGAACGGCATCGCCACCGGTGACGAGCAGCGCCGCGTCGACTACTACGCGGGCGCCCTGGACGCCGTCGCCGCCTGCATCGAGGACGGCATCGACGTCCGTGGCTACCTCGCCTGGAGCGCGCTCGACAACTACGAGTGGGGCACGTACAAGGCGACGTTCGGTCTGATCGGCTGGGACCGCGAGACCTTCGAGCGCCAGCCCAAGCCGGCCGCGCACTGGCTCGGTGGCCTGGGCCGCGAGCGCGTGCTGCCGCGCGGCTGACCCTCTGAACCGTCGCCGGGTGGTCCTACTCCCCCTTGGTCCACCCGGCGACTCCGCCTCGGGGCCGCGGCCCCTGACCCCGCGGCCCCGGGGCGCTGCCCGGCCGGTTCCGTCACCGCCGCGCCCCTGAGCGTCTGCCGTGTGACGGTCTCGTTCCTCACCTCACGGCCGGTGGGGCTTCTCGCGCAGTTCCCCGCGCCCCTGAAGCGAGCTCCGCTCGCCCAGGGGAGGTCGTGGCGAAGCCGCGGACCTCAGGGGCGCGGGGAACTGCGCGACCAGCCCCCACCGGCCGGTGGACGGCGACGAGACGCCGGGCCCAAGAACGGGTGCCGCGACCGAGCGGGTGCTGTGGGGGCGCCCCGGTCGCGGCACCTTCTTACCGGACATACGCTCCCAAATGTGACGCCCGCCGGTACTCCGCGCCCGATAGCCGTGCGGACGGCGGCAGCCGTGCTGATCACGCTGGTCTGGCTGCTGCTGCCCGCGACGCCCAGCCACGCCGACGACCCGGTCACCCTCTCCCGCACCGGTCAGATCACCGACAAGGTGGACGCCCTCGCCGACCGCGAGGGCGTGACCGCGGCCGCCCTCGCCGATCTCGACGACACGCGCGGCATCCAGCTCTACGTCGCCTACGTACGCGACTTCTCCGGCCGCTCCGCGCAGAGCTGGGCCAACACCACCGCCGACCGCAACGGTCTGGGCCTGAACGACGTACTGCTCGCCGTCGCCACGCACGACCGGCAGTACGCCTTCTCCGTCGACCAGGACTCCCGGCTGACCGACGCCCAGATCCAGGACATCGCGCGGACCTCCGTCGAACCGGCGCTGCGCAAGAACGACTGGGCGGGGGCCGCGATCGGCGCCGCGAACGGCATCGGGGCCGTCGTCGCGGGACAGCCCGTGCCGACCCCGACGATCACGCCCGGCGCCGCCGACCCGGGCGCGGGCGCCGCCGCCGACAGCGGGGGCGCCGGTGACCTGGTGCTGCCCGTCATCGCCATCGGCGGGGCCGGTGCCGTGGCCGCGTTCGCGTACACCCGCCGCAGGAAGAAGCCCGCCGCCACCGCCCCCGCGCAGGGCTGGGGAAAGCCGCCGCAGACGCCGCTGCCCGACCTCGACAAGCAGGCCAGGCTCGCGCTGGTGGAGACCGACGACGCGGTGCGCACCAGCACCGAGGAACTCGGCTTCGCCACCGCCCAGTTCGGGGACGAGGCGGTCGAGGAGTTCACCGCGGCGCTCGCGTCCGCGCAGACGGAGCTGACCGCGGCCTTCACGCTGCGCCAGCAGCTCGACGACGCCTTTCCCGAGGACGACGCGACGAAGCGGCGCATGCTCGACGAGATCATCAGCCGCTGCGCCACGGCCGGGAACGGGCTCGACGCCGCGTCCGCCGGTTTCGACCGGCTGCGCGACCTGGAGAAGAACGCGCCCGAGGCGCTCGCCCACGCCGAGCGTTCGTTCCGGGAGCTGGCGGCGCGCACCAGCACGGCGCAGCAGACCATGACGGCCCTGGGCGGCCGGTACGCGGCGGCCGCGCTGCAGACCGTGGCGGGCCATGTCGAGCAGGCCAAGGACCGGCTCGTGTTCGCCACCACTCAGCTCAACCAGGCCCGCGGCAGCGTCGACGCGGGCGAGGGCGGCAAGGCGGCCGTCCACCTGCGGGCCGCCGAGGGCGCGGTCGACCAGGCCGCCACGTTCGTCACCGCGATCGACCGGCTCGCCGGGGAGCTGGCCGAGGCGGAGGAGAAGCTGCCCGCCGCGCTCACCGAGTCCGACACCGACCTCGCGGACGCCCGCGGCCTCCTGCACGGCACCGCGCAGGGCGTGTCCACGGCAGATCTGCAGGGCCGTGTCGGGCGCGTCGAGTCCGTCGTCGCCCAGGTGCGCGCGGAGCTGGCGGCGGGCCCGTACGACCCGATCGACGCGCTGCGTCGCGTGGAGGAGGCGGACGCGGCGCTCGACGAGGCGCTGGTGGCGGCGCGGGAGCGGGAGGCGGGCACCGCGCGCGCCCGCTCGCTGCTCGGTCAGGCCCTGCTCGCCGCGCGCAGCAGTACGGGAGCCGCCGCGGACTTCATCACGACGCACCGCGGCGCGGTGGGCAGCGAGGCCCGCACCCGGCTCGCGGAGGCCGAGCGGCATCTGGCGAACGCGCAGGCCGGCGAGGAGAGCGACCCGGCGGCCGCGCTCACCGAGGCGCAGCGGGCCGACGCGCTGGCCCGGCAGGCGCAGTCGCTCGCCGAGCGGGACGTGCGCTCGTACGGCAATCCCTACGGGGGCGGCGGGCGCGGCGGCGGCACGGGTGGCGCGGTGCTCGGCGGGATCATCCTCGGCGAGGTGCTGCGCGGGGCCGGGCGCGGCATGGGCGGCGGTTTCGGTGGCGGAGGGGCCGGAAGGGGTGGCGGCGGCTTCGGCGGGGGCGGGCCCGGCAGCTTCGGCGGAGGGGGGACGCGCGGCCGCCGGGGCGGCGGCGGGCGCTTCTGACCCCGCGATCCCGATCCCTCGAACCCATGAACTGGCTCGTACAGCACCGAACTTGAGGACTTGACCATGACGAAGCAGACCATCCTCGGCCGGGTCACCCAGCTCGCGAAGGCGAACATCAACGCACTGCTCGACAGCGCCGAGGATCCGCAGAAGATGATCGACCAGCTGAT
This sequence comes from Streptomyces sp. HmicA12, assembly GCF_000373565.1. Lineage (GTDB taxonomy): Bacteria > Actinomycetota > Actinomycetes > Streptomycetales > Streptomycetaceae > Streptomyces. The sequence goes on from NZ_KB891816.1 coordinate 75,558, forward strand.
CCGCGACTACTCGAACAACATCACGGAGGCCGAGGAGGCGGTGGCCACCACCATCGGCAACCTGCGGATGCTGGAGCAGGACCACAAGGAGGACGTGGACGCGGCCGCCGAGTGGGGCGGCAAGGCGCTCGCGGCCAGCAAGAAGGCGGACGAGCTGCGCGGCGGCGGGAGCATCGCGGAGGCCGACAAGTTCGACAACCTCGCCAAGGTGGCGCTCGGGCGGCAGCTGCAGTCCGAGAAGGAGGCCAAGGACGCCGAGCCGACCATCGCCGCGCAGACCGAGGTGGTCGACAAGCTGAGGGCCGGCCTCGACCAGATGAAGGCGAAGCTGGCCGAACTCCAGTCGAGGCGCGACCAGTTGGTGGCCCGCGCCAAGACGGCCCAGGCGCAGAACCAGATGCTGGACGCGGCCAGGAACATCGACGTCCTCGACCCCACCAGCGAACTCGGCCGCTTCGAGGAGAAGGTGCGCCGCGAGGAGGCGAAGGCGCTCGGCAAGCAGGAGCTGGCCGAGTCCTCCCTCGACGCGCAGTTCGAGCAGCTCGACGCGCTCGGCGACGCGACCGAGATCGAGGCCCGGCTCGCCGCGCTCAAGAGCACGCCCTGAGCGTCAGAACAGACTGAGCAGCGCCTCCGTCGGGTCGACCATTCCCGACTCGCCGTCCGGCAGCGGGAGTTCGAACCAGACCGTCTTGCCGCGCGGGGTGCGCCGCGAGCCCCAGGAGGCGCTCAGCAGGCCGACGAGCTGGAGGCCGCGACCGCCCTCGTCGGTGTCGCGGGCGCGGCGCCTGCGCGGCTGCACGAGGCCCGCGTCCCACACCTCGCACACCAGCGTGCGGTCGAGCAGCAGCCGCAGCCTGATCTCGCCCTCGCCGTAGCGCAGCGCGTTGGTGACGAGCTCACTGACGAGCAGCTCCGTGGTGTCCACGAGCGGTTCGAGGTCCCAGGAGGTCAGCTGCGCCCGCGTGAACTCGCGCGCCCGGCCCACCGACTTCGGCTCGCGCGGCAGCGTCCAGTCGCCGACGTTCTCCTTCGGCAGGCCCTGGACGCGGGCCATCAACAGGGCGATGTCGTCCTCGCCGTGGTGGGTGTCGAGGGTGGTGAGGACGTGGTCGCAGACGTCCTCCAGGGATTTGACAGGGGTCCGGGCGGAGCCCGGTCGTTGAGGGGTGGTGGCCGGGTGACGGGTGGGCGGGTCGTCGAGCGCGCTGCGGAAGGCGGAGAGCCCTTCGTCGAGCGGGTGGTCGCGGGACTCGACGAGGCCGTCCGTGTAGAGCGCGAGGAGTCCGCCCTCGGGCAGTTCGACCTCGACCTCCTCGAACGGTTCGCCGCCGACGCCGAGCGGCATGCCCGGCGGTACGTCGAGCATGAGCGCGCCTTCGCCGGGTTCGACGAGGACGGGCGGCAGGTGGCCGGCGTTGGCGAACGTGCACCGCCGGGTGACGGCGTCGTAGACCGCGTAGACGCAGGTGGCGAGGTAGACCTCGGAGAGGTCCTCGCCGCCGAACGAGGTGGGTGCGGAGCGGGCGGCGCGGGTCGCCTGCTGGACGCCGCCGGGGGTGCCGAGGCCGCGGGCGATCTCGTCGAGGGCGCTGAGCACTTCGGCCGGTTCGAGATCGAGCAGGGCCAACGTGCGGACGGCGGTGCGCAGTTCACCCATGGCGACGGCGGCGCGCAGGCCGCGGCCCATCACGTCACCGACGACCAACGCGGTGCGGTGGCCGGGGAGTTCGATGACGTCGAACCAGTCACCGCCGACCTCGGTCGCCGCGTTGCCCGGCAGGTAGCGGCAGGCGATGTCGAGGCCGGACGCCTCGGGGTTGTCGGGCGGGAGCAGGGACCGCTGCAGTATCAGCGCGCGCTCGTGCTCACGGCGGTACAGGCGGGCGTTGTCGATGCAGACCGCGGCGCGGGCGGCCAGCTCGACGGCGAGGGCCCGGTCCCGCTCGCTGAACGGTTCGCTGCCCTTGGTGCGGGAGAACTGCACGAGCCCCACGACGGTGTCGTGCGCGACCATCGGCACGGCGAGCGTCGACTGCACGAGGCCGCCCGACTCGGCGGGCAGCAGCTGTGGGCGTGCGGTGCGCAGGGCGTCCGCGCAGGCCGAGTTGAACGGGAAGCGGTGCACGGCGCCGACGTTCACCGGCTCCTCGCCGCCCAGGTCGAGGAACGGCACGTCCGCCACGGCGCTCGCGGTGGCGACCCGGCGCAGCTCGGCGCTGCCGTCGGCGAGGCTGTGCCTCATCAGCGCGGTCTCGTCGCCCGCGAGCAGCCCCTGGTACAGGTCGACGGAGGCCAGGTCGCAGAAGCCCGGGACGACGACGTCGAGGAGTTCGCGGGAGGTGGTCTCCAGGTCCAGGGAGTTGCCGATGCGGGCGCCCGCCTCGTTCAGGAGCGCCAGGTTGCGGCGGGCGTGCGCGGCCTCGCGGGCGGCGGCGTGGCGCCGGGTGACGTCGTTGGACAGTCCGGCGATGCCGATGGGGCGGCCCGAACCGCTGTGCACGCGGTAGAGGTTGATGGACCAGTGGCGCCGCTCGGACGAGTCCGGCGCGGTGCCGACCAGCTGCATGTCGGTGACGGCCTCACCGGTCTCCAGGACCCGGCGCAGCGCTCCCTGTACCCGGTCCGCCTCGTGGCGCGGCAGATAGTCGTGCACGGTGCGGCCGCGGTGCTCCTCGACCTGGCCGCCGAAGACCGCGGTGAACGTGCGGTTGGCCCGCTGGACCTTCAGTTCGGTGTCGAACAACAGGAAGCCGAAAGGAGATTGGCCGAAAATGGCCTGCGAGGCGGCGAGGTCCGTCTCGATCTGTCGCAGGGTCTGGACGTCCACGACGATGCAGAGCGCGGCACGCTCGCCGGACTCGGTCGTCGACGGCATCACGTAGACCTCGGCCGTGCCGGTCTGCGGCTCCCCGCGGCCGTCGGGCCGGTCGGGCACCGTGCGGAACGGGACGACGCCGGTCCACTCCCGCCCGTCCAGGATCTCCGCGATCTTGCGCCGTCCGCGGGCGCGCAGCTCGGCGGGGACGAACGCCTCGATGGGGTCCTTGCCCACGGCGTCCTCGGCGGCGACGCCGAAGATCTGCGCGGCCCGCAGGCTCCACTGGTCGATCAGCCCGTCGGGGCCGATCGAGAAGGAGGCGACCTTGATGTAGTCGTAGATCGAACCGGGCGGGCTCGTCTGCCAGATGTCTGCCTGCCCGCCGTGCCCGGCCGGCCCTGCGGGCCCGGGCGTCACGGGCCGGTCGCCCGCGTCGGCGGCACTCGGCCCGTTTTCCGCTTGCGCTTCCGCTCGCGGCCCCCGGCCCGCGTCCCGCGTCGACGCCGCGTCCGGGGCGCCCTCGGACGCCCCGGCCTTCGCTGGTATCTCGCTCACGCGAACCGTCCCCTCCAGCTCACCGCGTCCGGCACCGGTCACCGGGGCGGCTGCCCGCAGTATCCAGCACTACGGAGCCGCACGACACGGTGTTCACGATCACACCATGGTCCCGACCCTTTTTGGCCCGTCGGGACCGACTGTTTCCGTACCCAGAGTGCGGGTGCGCCCACACACCGCGTTCCCCAGTCGAGTTCCACATCCTCGTCTCTTAACCAGGCGGGACCCGCTTAACCGGCGTGCGCCCGACTGCGTACGTTCACCCGGGCAGCGCCAGCTCGAACCACACCGTCTTGCCCGCGCCCCCGGCTCCCCCCGGCCCGATCCCCCAGCGCCGTGACGCCCCGGCCACCAGCTGCAGGCCGCGGCCGCCCTCGTCGTCGGGGTGGGCGGCGCACATCCGGGGCGGATCGGGAAGGGGGTCGGAGACCTCGACGCGCAGGGCGCCGCGGGGGCCTGCCGGGCGGACCAGACGGACGTCGATGGGCCCGGACGCGTACCGCAGGGAATTGGTGACCAGCTCGCTGACCAGCAGGACCGTGACATCGCTGAGGGCTTCGAGCTCCCAGGCGGCCAGCTGGGCGCGGACCGCGGCGCGTGCTCTGCGTACGGCCATCGGGTCGGCGGGGAAGGCCCACTCGGCGCAATCGCCCTGGGTGTGGAGCACTCCGATCACTTCCCTGGCCCGCGATGAGCTCTGACCGGCAGATGCTGTCCGGTTTCAGAGGGTTAATCGGGATATACCCGGACGCGGCGGGGTGCTATCGCTTCACGTGGTGCGGGGTGGCACGGACGGCGTAGGGGGTGCGTCCCCTGTCGCCTCCTTGACCGCCGGTACGTCCTGGTCCAGCCAGTGCACCGACCACACTTCGTCCGGGGTGAGCCAGCGGAGTTCGTCGTGGTCCTGGAGGGGGCGCGGGGCGCCGGAGCGCAGGGCGCAGTGCCAGGCGCGCAGCACGTAGCCCGGCTTCGGGAGGGGCCACTCGCCCGGGATCCGGGCCACGGGGTCGGCCTCGACACCGAGCTCCTCGCGCAGCTCGCGGACCAGGGCGTGCTCCTGCGCCTCACCCGGCTCGACCTTGCCGCCGGGCAGTTCCCAGCGGCCCGCGAGCTCGGGCGGCGCGCTCCGTCGCGCGGCGAGCAGTCGGCCGTCGGTGTCGTACAGGGCGGCGGCGACCACCACGACCGGATCGATCGGTTCTGTCATGGGGCGGAGCCTACGGCTCCGCCGTCAGCGCAAGGTGCCGTTCCGCGTCGCGCTGGGAGCCTCTCCCAGGCGCTCGACCCAGTAGAGCTGCTTGTGGCCGTGGGAGTCGAGGCTGTCGGCGATCCGCTGGGCCTCGGCCCTGGTCGCGTACCTGCCGACGCGATAGTGGTTCCCGTTGTCGTCCTGGCGTATGACGAGCCACGGAAGTGTCGCCGTGCCGTCGTTCATCGTGCCCCGCCCGTCCCTGATCGGCCCGACTCCGGCTCGCATCGCGTCCCGCCCCCTAAGCATCCTGAGGAAACCGCAATCCGCATATGCCCGAGCCTACGCCTGACCTTCACAGAGCGGATACGTGTTGGCACAAAGAGATACGCAACAAGCCATCCCCGACCCACGCCGAAGGGGCGCATCTGCATAAATGCGCCCCTTGGCTCCCCTCAGTACCGCGTCAGCTCGTCCGCACCGTCGGGATCGGCATCAGGACGGGCTCTCCCGTGGGCTTCTTGGTGCACGCGTCACCGCAGTCCGCGTCCAGGGAGCAGCACAGCGAGCAGATCGGTCCGGACTGGACCGGGCAGTCGGCGATGTCGGGGAGTTCGTACGCCCTCTCGCAGACGCTGCAGGTGTGGGTGGCGGTGATGTCGGCGACCTCGACGTCCGGGCCGTTCACCGGGTTCGGCCTGGCCAGGTAGTACTTGCCCTTCGTGGCCCAGGCGATCAGCGGGCACAGGACGAGGGCGAGTCCGGCGGCGATGAAGGTGGAGAACGCCTCCGCGTACTCACCGAAGAGGCCGAAGAAGGCCAGAATGGACACGGTCGAGGCGATCACCATCGAGCCGAATCCCGCCGGGTTCACCGCGTACAGGTACGCCCGCTTGAACTCGATGTACTTGGGGCTCCAGCCCACCCGCTTGTTGATGACGAGGTCGGCGGCGACGGCCGCGATCCAGGCGATGCCCACGTTCGAGTAGAAGCCGAGCAGCTTGTTGAGCGCGGCGAACATGTTCATCTCCATCAGCGTCAGCGCGATGGCGAGGTTGAGGAAGATGTACCAGACGCGGCCCGGGTGCTTGTGTGTCACGCGGGAGAAGAAGTTCGACCAGGACAGCGAGCCACTGTAGGCGTTGGTGACGTTGATCTTGATCTGCGAGACGACGACGAAGAGCGCGGCGAGGGGCAGTGCCACCGAGCCGAGCCACGGCTTGAGCGCCTCGACCTGCGGGGCGATGGGCTCCAGGGCGTGCGTCTTGCCGACCGCTTCGAGGGCGACGAAGGCGAGCAGCGCGCCGCCGATCTGCTTGGCCGCGCCGATGATCACCCAGCCGGGACCGGCGGCGAGGACGGCCAGGTTCCAGCGCTTGCGGTTCTGCTCCGTCTTGGCCGGCATGAAGCGCAGGTAGTCCGCCTGCTCGCCGATCTGGGCGATGAGCGAGAGCGCGACGCCGGTGCCGAGGCCGAAGCCGAGCCAGGAGAATCCGCTGCCCGCGCCCTCGGTGCCGCCGAAGTGCGTGAAGTCGCCGAACGAGCCCGGCGAGTGGAACACCAGGATCACGAAGGGCAGGACGAGACCGATCAGCCAGATCGGCTGCGTCCACGCCTGCACCTTGGCGAGCGCGCCCATCCCGCGGAACACGATCGGGATGACGATGAGCGTGGTCAGCAAGTAGCCGACGGGCAGCGGCAGTCCGGCCACCTCGTGCATGGCCTGCGCCATGATCGAGCCTTCGAGAGCGAAGAAGATGAAGGTGAACGAGGCGTAGATCAGCGACGTGAGCGTCGAGCCGAAGTAGCCGAACCCGGCACCGCGCGTGATCAGGTCCATGTCCAGGCCGTACTTGGCGCAGGCCCGGGCGATCGGGATGCCGGTCAGGAAGATGATCGTCGCCGCGCACAGGATCGAGGCGAAACCACTGGTGAAGCCGTACGTGAAGACGATGGACGCGCCGATCGCGAAGTCGGCGAGGTACGCGATGCCGCCGAGCGCGGTGGAGGCCACCATCGTCGGCGACCAGCGCCGGTAGGAGTGCGGGGCGTAGCGCAGCGAGAAGTCCTCGCGGGACTCGTCGGCCGCCAGCTTGGCGTAACTGCGCTGGGGCCCGGACCCGTTCGGAGGTTCCGGTACCGCCGGGTCGGCGGTGGGCAGAGCGGTCTCGGTCATCGTCGGCTTCCCGTTCGTCCGTCAGCGGTATACCGGTAGGGGCGGTATGCAGAAGGAAGGTAGGAGCCGTGCATGACAAGTCGGGGCAGCGCGGGATTGCCTGCCTGTTACGGGAGTCGAGGCGCGGTTAACTCGCGATCACATGGTCCGGACGCGGGAGTTCGGGTATCGGGCGCCGCAGGGGCGCGGTGTCGCGGTGCCGGGCTCCGGTGACGTCCTGGCTGGTCGCGCAGTTCCCCGTGCCCCTGAAGCATGCGCTGCGCGCGGCTTCCCCTGGGCGAGCGGAGCTCGCTTCCAGGGGCGCGGGGCGGCATCGATCAGCGGCTCCGCCGCGGGGCGCGACCAGCCCCCACCGGTCCGCACCGGCCGACGGACGGCGAAGCCCCTCGCCGATCACCGCCGCGCGCGGGTCACTTCACCGGCAAGTGGTATGCGATCCGGTAGCGGTCCGCCGGGACCACGACGTCGGCCGTCTCGACCGGCCGGCCCGAGGCGAAGAAGGTGCGGTGGATGACGAGGACGACATGGCCGGGTACCCCGCCGAGCGCGCTCAACTCCTCGGCGAGGCCGGGGCGGGCGGCGACTTCCTCCGTCACGTTGTCCACGATCACGTCGATCGCCGCCATGCGCTCGACGACGCCGCAGCCGCCGAGCGGGCCCTCCTCGGGCAGCATCACCGGGGTGCGGCCCGTGACGGCGAGCGGCTCCCAGGAGGTCGCCAGCATCACCGTCTCGCCCGCGTCCCGGTACACGTACCGGGTGCACATCACGCGGTCGCCCGCACGGATCGCGAGCCGCTCGGCGATCGAAGCGTCCGCCTCGGCCTGCTCGCTGCGCGACTCCCAGGTGCCGCGCGCCGCCGGGTCGGCCTGCTCCTGCCGGAAGGGCGTGGAGCCGCCGTCCGACCGGTACGCGGAGCGGGCGACGCGGCGCGGCACCGGCCGCTCGCGCACATAGGTCCCCGAGCCGGAACGGCCCTCGACAAGCCCCTCCGCCATCAGCACCTTGCGGGCCTCCAGGGCGACCGTGTCCGAAACCCCGTACTCCTCACGGATCTTGGCCTGGGAGGGGAGACGCGTGTGCGGCGGAAGCGAGCCACTGACGATCTTCCTGCGGAGATCACCCGCGACACGCAGATACGCCGGCTGCTCACCGAATGACACTGATTGTTCCCCTCGTTCCCCGCGGAAGCCTGGTCGCGTTGCCCACCGCATTGACAGACGGCAACAGCGTGGCAACCGTGGGTTGAGCCGTGCAAGCAAAGGCCAAGGAATCACTCGAAGTGATGACTTGCAGGGCCGCAGGGCTTTACGCAGGGACTTTCTCCAGGTAGTGGAGCATTCACACATCGGAGCCCGAATCGGCTGTACGTACGATGCCGCCGGGGGCGCCGGGCCTCGGCCCCGGTTCGGTCCCCGCTGCCTACGCTCTCTGCATGACCGCCCTCCCCGACTGCTACTGCCCCCTCGACGGCACCCGGGTCCCCGCCGGCTCCCTGGACTGGTGCTGTCCGGCCTGCCGAGGCCCGCTCGACCTCGACTACTCACCGAACCCCGCGCCCCTCAAGTCCCTGACAGGACGGGCCAATTCGCTGTGGCGCTACGCGGAGTGCCTCCCGCTCCCGGTCCCCGACTGCACTTTGGGCGAGGGGCGCACCCCGCTCGTCCCGCTGGCCGGCGGTGTCTCGGCGAAGCTGGACTTCCTCATGCCGACCCTGTCGTTCAAGGACCGCGGCGCCGTCATGCTGGCCGCGCTCGCCGTGCGGCTCGGCCCGGACCGCGTGATCGCGGACAGCAGCGGCAACGCGGGCACGGCCGTCGCCGCGTACTGCGCCCGCGCCGGACTCCCCTGCACGGTCTACGTCCCCGAGGGCACGTCACCGAAGAAGCTGGAGCAGATCACGGCCCACGGCGCCCGCCTGAACGTGGTCGAGGGCGACCGCGAGGCGACGGCCCGGGCGGCCCGCTCCGCGGCCGACGAGGCCGGGGTCTTCTACGCCAGCCACGTGCACAACCCGTACTTCCTGCACGGCACCAAGACATACGTCCACGAACTGTGGGAGGACCTGGGCGGCCGCCTCCCCGACGTACTCGTCGTCCCCGTCGGCAACGGCACGCTGCTGCTCGGCGCCGCCCTCGCCGTGGCCGAACTCCACTCCGCGGGCCTCATCGACCGGCGCCCCACGCTGCACGCGGTCCAGTCGGCGGCGGTCGCTCCGCTGGCGCAGGCATGGCGGGCCGGGGCGGACGCCCTCGTCGGCACCACGCCCACGGCCCCCACCTTCGCCGAGGGCATCGCGATCCCGAACCCGCCGCGGGCCCGGCAGATCCTGAGGGCGGTACGCGAATCGGGCGGCGCCTTCCACACGGTGACGGAGGACCAGATCCGCCACGCCCAGCTCGACCTGGCCTCACGCGGCCTGTACGTGGAGTCGACGGGCGTCGCGTGCTGGGCGGCAACCCGGGACGACGGCCCCCTGGGCCACACCCTGGGCGCCCGCACCGCGGTGGTGCCGCTGTGCGGGGCGGGGCTGAAGACGGGGTTGGCCGCATAGCCGGGTAGGCCCGAGCCAGGGCCGGCGGGGCCGTATCGCTCAGCGGCTCCGCCGCGGGGCGCAGGGAACTGCGCGAGAAGCCCCACCGGCCCGCACCCGCCGACGAACCCGCAGCCCCACGGCGGCCCCGCGCCCCACCCACCCGGACCGCCTACACCCCGGCGCGCATACCGCACCCGGCGCCACCGACCCCGCACCCTCGACCCGTGACCACCCCAAGACGCACCCTGCGCACCACCACCGTCGCCGCCACCCTCACCCCCCTCGCCCTCACCCTCACCACCGCCTTCCTGCCACCCCCCGACCCCGCCCCGGCCGCACCCGCACCCCGCTGCGCCGCCCCCGCCTGGACCCTCTCCACCCGCACGGCCGACCCCACGAACCCGTACACCGCCTACACCGGCAACGGCTACCTCGGCGTCCGCGTGCCGTCCGCCGGCACCGGCTACGCGCACGGCCCGAGCAAGGAGAAGACGGGCTGGCCGCTCTACACCCCCCGCTACGACGGCGCGTTCGTCTCCGGCCTCTACGCCCGCGGCCCGGAGAACACCGCCCACCGGCAGGCCCTCGCCGCGCTCCCGAACTGGACCGCCCTCGACGTGACCGCGCGCGGCGAGACGTACGGCCCGAAGAGCCGCACCACGGGCTACCGGCAGAGCCTCGACCTGCGCTGCGGCGTCGTCCGTACGTCGCTCACCTGGGTGCACGAGGACGGCCGCCGCACCGACCTCGCCTACGAGGTGCTGGCCGACCGGGCCCGCCCGCACGTCGGAGCCGTACGCCTGCGCGTGACCCCGCACTGGTCGGGCGAGGTCACCGTGACGGACCGCATCGACGGCGCCGGCGCCCGTCGCATGACCGGCACCGGCAGCGGCAGGGCGGGCAAGGACACGACCGCCGTCGGCTTCCGCACCGACGGCACCCGCGTCGCCGGCACGGTCGCCTCCACCCTGCGCGCCCCCGGCCGCACCCGCCCCGCGCCCCGGACGAAGAGCCTGAGCGGCAGCCGGTCTGCGGCCTTCGACGTCCGTTCCGGGAGCGGCTACGACGTCGTCAAGTACGTCGGGGTGGACACCGGTCTCACCTCACCGCACCCGCACGACACGGCGGTCGGCGCCTCGGTGCGCGCGGCGGCCGCGGGGTGGGAGCGCCTGATGGCCGAACACATCGCCGCCTGGGGCGAGTTGTGGACCTCCGACATCGAGATCCCGGGCCGCCCCGGCCTCCAGGAGCAGGTCCGCGCCGCCCAGTACGGCCTCCTCGCCTCCCTGCGCGCGGGCGCCCGCGACAGCATCCCGCCGACCGGCCTCAGCAGCGACAACTACGCGGGGATGGTGTTCTGGGACGCCGAGACGTGGATGTTCCCGTCGCTGCTGGCCACTCGCCCGAAGCTCGCCGAGCCGGTCCTGGAGTACCGCTTCCGCACCCGCGCGGCGGCCGCCGACAATGCGCGCAAGACGTCGGTCAAGGGGCTCATGTACCCGTGGACCAGCGCGAGTTCGGGCTCGCTCTGGAAGGAGTGCCAGAGCTGGTACCCGGCTCACTGCGTCCTTCAGAACCACCTCCAGGGCGACATCGCGCTCGCCGCCTGGCAGTACTACCAGGCCACCGGTGACCGCGCATGGCTGCGCGACCGCGGCTGGCCGCTGCTCAAGGGCCTTGCCACGTACTGGAGTTCACGGGTCACGGAGAACAAGCAGGACCGCAGCTACTCGATCAAGGACGTGGCGGGCCCGGACGAGTACAGCAACGGCGTCGACGACGGCGTCTACACGAACGCGGTCGCTGCCACCTCCCTGCGCGCCGCCGCCAAGGCCGCGCGCCTCGTCGGCGAGCGCCCCGACCCGGCGTGGACGCGGATCGCCGACCGGCTCCGGATCCCGTACGACGCACGCCGCAAGGTCTTTCTCCAGTACGCCGGTTACGACATCGACCACGCCGCCGACATCAAGCAGGCCGACGCCGTGCTGCTGCTGTATCCGCTGGACCGGCGGCCCCTGCCGAAGGGCGCGGCGGCCGCGACGCTCGACTACTACGCGGCGCACACCGACCGGAACGGCCCCGCGATGACCGACTCGGTGCACGCGGTCGCCGCGGCGGCGATCGGTGAGCCGGGCTGTGCGACGTACACGTTCCTGGAACGGGCCTCGCGGCCGTTCTTCCGGGAGCCGTTCGCCACGTTCTCGGAGGCGCGCGGCGAGAAGGCGGGCGAGGGCGACGCGCTCGCCGGGCAGCCGGCCCAGGACTTCCTGACCGGCAAGGGCGGCTTCCTCCAGGTCTTCACGCACGGCCTGACCGGGCTGCGGCTGGAGGACGGCGACGCGGTGCGGCTCGACCCGGTCCTGCCCCCGCAGCTGTCAAAGGGCGTCAAGGTCAAGGGACTTCAGTGGCGGGGCCGGACGTACGACGTGGCGATCGGCGCGCGGCGCACGACGGTGCGGCTCACCTCCGGCGCCCCGTTCGCGGTGGACACCCCGGCCGGCCGCAGGACGGTGACCGCCGACGGCGTGAGCGTCCCGACGCGCCGCCCCGACCTGACCCCGACCTCGGACGCGGCGCGCTGCCGCCCGGCGCGGGCGACCTCCGAGGACGCGGGCCAGTACGCGGGCGCCGCGGTGGACGGCAACCGGGCGACGACCTGGCTGCCCACCCGCCCGGGCGCCGCGCTCACCGTCGATCTGGGCGCGCGCCGCAAGCTGTCCCGGGTCGGGGTGACGGGGACGCGGGCCTACCGGGCCGAGCTGTCGGCGGACGGGCGGCGCTGGGTGCCGTTCACCGCCGGCGGTTCGGGACGCTTCGTACGCGTGACGGAGACCGGCGAATCCCCGCGGCCCATCGGCGAGTTGACGGTCACACCGGCTCGGGCAGGGACGCCGTAGCCCGTCCAGGGGCGCGTCGTACGGGGCAGCCTCACGCGATCACCCGGAGACCCGGGTCAGTGTCGCCTCCGTCGACGGGCTCTGCGGCTCGGTGCCGCGCTCGCCCACCGTCAGCTGGGCGAGCGTGGTGACGACCAGGTTCACGCCCAGGGCGATCAGGCCCGTGTCCACCGTGCCGACGTCCACGCCGCCGAACGTGAGCCAGGTCAGCACCGCGACCCCGGACACGATGCCGAGCAGCGCGGGCACCGCGCCGAGCCGCACCCGTCTCGCCAGGCCCATCACGATCGCCGGAGCGAGCTGGGTGAGGCCGCCGTAGGTGAGCAGCAGCAGGTCGGCGAGGAGGCCGGGGCGGGCCAGGCCGAGGACGAGGGCCAGGCCCGCCGCGGCCACCACGCACAGGTGGTTGGTGCGCAGCTGCCTGCGTTCGTCGCGGACGCTGAAGAGGTTGCGGGAGAGGAGGCTGGAGATGCCGACGACGATGGCGGCGGACGGCACCATCGCCGCCGAGGCCGCCGCGACCGCGACGAGTCCGACCAGCCAGCCGGGCAGGGTCTGTCCGGCGAGGGTGAGGGCGACGGAGTTGGGGGCCGCGTCCTTCGGGGCGAGGAGGACGCCCGCGAAGCCGACGATCACCGGGATGCCCAGGGCGAGTTGGTAGAGCGGCAGCCAGACCGCGTTGGAGCGCAGGGCGCGTCCGCTGCCGGCGGCGAGCACCGGTGGCCACAGGTGCGCCATGGTGCCGAGGCCGCCGCCGAGGGCGGAGATGATGACCGCGGTGACGAAGAACGTGCCGTCGTAGCCGGGCTGATCCAGCGTCAGCAGCTGCGGGTGGGCGTCGCGCACCGAGTCGAAGACGCCGCCGATGCCACCCTTGACGGACACCGCGACGCCCACGGCCAGTACGGCGAGCCCGACGATCATCAGCGCGTCCTTGAGGTAGGCGACGCGCGCGATGCCGCGGATGCCGGACCACAGGACGAAGCCGACGGTGAGGACGGTGGCCAGGACCATGCTCCAGTTGCCGCCGGCGCGGCTGCCGGTGGCGAGCTGCACGATCAGGCCGAGCCCGGTGATCTGGAGTTGCAGGTACGGCAGCAGGAAGACCGCGCCGACCACCGCGACCACTTTGCCGAGCAGCGGGCTGCGGTAGCGGTCGACGAAGAAGTCCGCCTGGGTCAGATAGCCGCCCTTCAGGCCGAGTTGGCGCATGCGCGGGGCGGTGAAGTACTGCAGGACGAAGCAGATGGCGAGGTAGCTCAGGGCGTAGGACGCGGCGACGCCGGCGCCGAAGGCCAGGCCCGCGAGGCCCAGGAAGCTGAACGTCGTGAACGACTCGCCCGCCTGCAGGAACCAGGTGGTGAAGGTGGAGAAGCGGCGCTTGCCGACGGTCCACTCGCCGAGTTCCTTGCTGGGCGCCCGACGCCCGCCGATGCCGACGGCCGCGATGGCGACGATGCCGACGACCGTGATGACCATGGTGCTGTTCATGCGGCCGCCCCGTCCCCTGCGTGCTCTGCGTGTTCCTCGTCTCCTGCCGGGCGGCCGAACCGGTCGACGACGGCGAGCGCCACCGTCGTACCGGCCGTCCAGATCAGGCACCAGCACAGGACGGACGGGATGCCGAGCCACAGGTGCGGCCCGTTGACGAACGGGAGGAACGGAGTGCTGAGGAAGGCCAGGACGGGCACGGCCGCCCAGAGCGCGTGCGGTGATCTCATCGGGGCTCCAGAGGACGGGAGTTGAGCACCTGCGGCACTGCGCGAGGCAGGACTACGTGAGGTCGGGCGCGTGCCGCCCGTGTCCGGTGGCGGCCTCGTGGGCGGCACCGACCTGGAGCACGGTGAGTTCGGCGCGCGGCGGGCCCACGATCTGCAGGCCCACGGGAAGTCCGGCGCCGGTGAATCCGGCGGGGACGGAGAGGGCGGGTGCGCCCAGGGCGGAGAGGAAGTACGCGGAGCGCATCCAGTCGAGGTAGGTGTGCTGCGGTTGCCCGTCGATGACGTGCGGGTACTCCGACTCGACGTCGAACGGGGCCACTTGGCTGACCGGGGCGATCAGTACGTCGTAGCGCTCGAAGAAGGCGACGGCGGCGAGGTGCAGCCGGGTCAGGCCGGCGCGGGCGCGGGCGAGGTCGGCGCCGGTGAGCTTCAGGCCCTCCTCGATGTTCCACACGAGGCTGGGCTTGAGGGCGTCGCGGGACGCTTCGAGGAACGGGCCGAATCCCTGGTGGAAGGCGTGGGCCCGCAGCGTACGGAAGGCGTGCTCGGCGTCGTCCAGGTCGGGGCAGTCCTCGACGACGGAGCATCCCAGGTCCTGGAGGACGGCGGCCTGCCGGTCGACGACGGCCCGCACCTCGGGGTCGACGGGGACGCGCCCGCCGAGGTCGGGCGCGTACGCGACCCGCAGGCCCTTGAGGTCGCGCTCCAGCGGGGCGCGGTACGCGGCCGGGTCCGGCACTTCCAGGGACAGCGGGCTGCGCGGGTCGGGCCCGGCCATGACGGAGAGGAGCAGCGCGGTGTCGGCGACGGTGCGGCCCATGGGCCCGGCCACGGCGAGGGTCTCCCACACGTCGCCGGAGGGCAGCGAAGGCACCCGGCCCGGCGTGGGGCGCAGCCCGACGACGTTGCAGAAGGACGCCGGGTTGCGCAGCGATCCGCCCATGTCGCTGCCGTCGGCGATCGGGGTGAGCCGGGCGGCGAGCGAGGCCGCGGCGCCGCCGCTGCTGCCGCCGGCCGAGCGCGTGGTGTCGTACGGGTTGCGGGTCGCGCCGAAGACGGTGTTGAAGGTGTGCGAACCGGCCGCGAACTCAGGCACGTTGGTCTTGCCGATGCGGATGGCGCCCGCCGACTGGATGCGCCGGACGAGGAGTTCGTCCTCGTCGGGCACGTGGTCGGCGAAGAGCGGCGAGCCGTGCGTGGTGCGCATGCCGCGGGTGAGGTGGGTGTCCTTGAACGCGATGGGGAGCCCGTGCAGCGGGCCCAACTCGGCTCCGGACGCGGCCAGTTCATCGGCGCGGGCGGCAGCCTTCAGGGCGCCCTCGGCGTCCAGTGTCACGATGGCGTTGATCGTCGGGTTCACACGCTCGACGCGGTCGAGGTGGGCGGCGACGACCTCGCGCGCGGACAGGTCGCGGCGGCGGATCCGGGCGGCGAGCTCGACGGCGTCGAGGGAGCAGAGCGCGTCGGCTTCGGCGGGGCGTACGGGCATGGCGGTCCTCGTGCGGGAGGCGACGGTGTGAGCCACCACACTGAGGGCAGCTGACTGTTTCAGTCAACAGATCTGCACCTGTGAACTTTTCAGACACCAACTTCATTCATTTGCAACTTATGGTCGCTCCCTCGCAACAGGGGCGGGTGAGACTCCCGGGGCCGGTACGCCGCTGCGCTTCCACGCCTCCACCACCAGGTGGGACTGCACGGCCTCCGCGCGGCGCACCCACGGCGCCTCGGTGAGGAACGCGTGCAGGTCCTGCTTCGACGGCTGGGTCACATCGACCAGGAGCTGGTGCTCACCCATCACCACGGCCGCGTACCGCACGAGCGGCGACTCGACGAGGAGCCGCCCCACCTCCTCGACCTCGTCGGGCCGGGTCCTGATCCACAGCAGCGCCTCGACCGGAAGCCCGAGCAGCGCGGGCTCCACGGCGGCCCGGATGCTGACGACCCCCTGCCGGGTCAGGGACTCCACCCGGCGGCGCGCGGTGGCCACCGACACCCCGGCCACGGCGGCGAGTTCGTCGTGGGTGCGGCGCCCGTCCTCGGCGAGGGCGCGCAGGATGGCGTGCTCGTCGGGCGCGATCTCCACATCGGGCACCTCGACCCCGTCCACCGGCCGCGTCGCCGTGCCGCCGAGCGCCGCCACCTCGTCGTCGTCGAGCAGGCCCGGCGACCACTCGTGCACGGTGCGGAAGTAGCGCAGCACGGGTGAGACCTGCTGCTCGACGAGGCCCGGCAGCGCGGGCACCTCGTCCAGCATCAGACGCCCCAACTCGCCGGGCGGACACTGGAGTTCGGCCACGCAGTCGGCGGCGCCCGCGAGCACGTACGAGAAGATGGTGTCCGCCCGGCGAGCGGTGGCGACGGCGGTGTCCCGCACGGCGCCGGGCCGGCAGTTCATCCGCAGGATCACCGTCTCGCCCCGCACCACGAGCCCGCGCACCACCACGGCCCCGCTCCCGATCAGCCGCAGCCCGCGCCGCGCCACCTTCCGCTCGGGCTCCCCGAGCGCGGTGGCGATCCGCCGCCAGGAGGCGCGGCCGTCGATCTGGAGGGCGGCGACGATACGGCGGTCGAGCGGGTCGAGGGGCGCGGCCGGATTCGGTTCTGGGGTCACACAGCGACCCTAGAGCCTGTCTTCAAACTCCCGTCTGCCCCGCGACGCCTGGCACGCTTCCCCAAGCTCTCCGACAAGCTCCGAGCAGGGAAGACCCCATTCGCCGCACCGGGCACAAGGCCAAGTACGTCCGG
>NZ_KB891817.1 GCF_000373565.1 Streptomyces sp. HmicA12
ACCGGCACCAAGGTCACCGGGCGCACCCCGCGCGAGTCCACCGGCCGTCCGGAGCTGACCGAGGCCGCGATCGTGGTCTCCGGCGGCCGCGGCGTCAACGGCGCCGACAACTTCGCGGTCATCGAGGCCCTCGCCGACTCCCTGGGCGCGGCCGTGGGCGCCTCCCGGGCCGCGGTCGACGCCGGCTGGTACCCGCACTCCAACCAGGTCGGCCAGACCGGCAAGAGCGTCTCGCCGCAGTTGTACATCGCCAACGGCATCTCCGGCGCGATCCAGCACCGGGCCGGCATGCAGACCTCCAAGACCATCGTCGCGGTCAACAAGGACGCCGAAGCCCCCATCTTCGACCTCGTCGACTACGGCGTCGTCGGCGACCTCTTCGACGTCGTCCCCCAACTCACCGAAGAGGTCAACACCCGCAAGGGTTAGGACAGTTGGCGGCGCCGTACGACGTGGTACCCGGCCGCGCCCAGCGATCCCGCGATCAGCGCGCCGCCGAGCACCAGCTGCACCGTGCTCAGGTTTCCCAGGGAACCTCCGTCACCGGCGTGCACCCCGTGCAGCTGTGACCCGCCCTCACCGGAGACGGTGAGGGTCTGGCGCGCCACGGTGCCGCTGTCACACGTCACGGAGACGGGATAGGTGCCGGGGCGGGCGCCCGTAGGCACCTGGAACCGGCCGACGACGTCACCCTCATGGGTCGTGGTCTCCAGGGTGAACTCACCGGCGCCGACGCTGCTCGCGTCACCGTCGGCGGCCTCGTCGGCACCGCACGCGGTGGTGTTGGCCGTGACCGTCCCACCGGGGCGCACATCGGCCGGTACGAGTTCCAGGCCGCCCGACCCGGCCCCGGTGGTGGCGGTCGCGGTCGGCGTGGCGGCGGGCCAGTTCGAGATGTCGCCCCACCCGCCGCCGTCCCCGTCGGCCCGGGCCGCGGCGCACACGGGCGCCCCCAGGGCGAGCAGGGCGGCGACGGTGGCGGTCGACAAGGTCGCGGTGCGACGCATGCGGTTCCTCTCGGGCGGGGCCGGCGGGCGGCCACGGGCGCGGTCTGCGCCCGAGCCAACCCCGCGGCCGCGCCGACCGCGCGCCGAGTCGTCGAGTCGGGTGAGCGAAGGCCCACGGGCGGGTGATCACCGGCCCACGACAGAACGCCCCCTGTCCGATCCCGCTCGCCGCCCCCGCCCTACACGCGTCCCCGCATCCGATGCGCCTCGACAAGTTCGACCCGGGCCGCCTCCAGCCGGTGGGCCATCACCTCGGCGACCCCGTGCAGCAGGGCCACGCCCAGGGCCGGCTCGATGTCGCACAGCGCGCGCACGGACGGGCCGTCGAACTCGTAGGCGCGCACCGGGCTGAACGCCTCGGCGCCGAAGTCCCATTCGTAGGGCGGGAACAGCCAGGACCAGCCCAGCAGGTCGCCCGGTCCGAGCGGGTCGACGGGCAGCCGTTCCCGGTCGGAGACCCGCACGTCGAGCGTGACCGTCCCGGTCTTGATGATCCAGAAGCGGTCGGCGTGGTCCCCTTCCTCGAAGATGCGGCTGTCCGGGGGGAAGGACACCTCTGCGGCGAGAGGCATCAGCCGGTCGCGATAGGCGCGCGGCAGTCGGTTGAGCAGTCGTGTCCGGTCCGTCATGGCGGAACACCTCCACCGTCGAGTCATTCCAGCGTACGTACGTCTCGCGTGACCCGAAGGGGCGGAACCCCCACCGGCCGGATGGCCCTAGGCGGATCGCGGGCGAACGATCATGGACCTACGTTGCCCGCATGGCGACATTCATCCGCATCCGGCCCGGGATCACCAGGGCAGTCCTGACGTCGGGCGTGTGCGCGACGCTCGCGGCGGGGGCCGCCGCCGGCCCCGTGTGGGCCGCGCGGGGGGCCGAGAGACCGCCCGCCGTGCCGTCCGTGTCCGCGCTGTCCTGGGAGGTCATGGACGCGCGCACCGGGACCGTCCTGGCCGCCGGGGCCCCGCACCGCAGGCTGCCCCCGGCGAGCACGCTCAAGACCCTGTTCGCGCTCACCGTGCTGCCGCGGCTGAGCCAGGACACGGTGCACCGGGCGACGACCGCCGACCTGGCCGAGGTGGCCGAGGGCAGCAGCGAGGTCGGCGTCGCCGAGGGGCACCGGTACACCGTCGCGGACCTGTGGCGCGGGGTGTTCCTGAGCTCCGGCAACGACGCCGTGCACACGCTCGCGCAGATGAACGGCGGCCTGCCGCGGACCCTGGCCCAGATGCAGGCCACGGCCGACCGGATCGGCGCCCGCGACACCCAGGTCCGCTCCCCCGACGGGTTCGACACCCCGGGCCAGTACTCGTCCGCCCACGACCTCGCCCTCATCGCCCGCGAGGGCTTCAAGAACCCGGACTTCCGGCGCTACATGGGCACCAAGTGGGCGCGCTTCCCGGCGGCAGGACCGGAATCGTACGAGATCCAGAACACCAACCGGCTCCTCGTCGGTTCGCACGGGGTGGAGCCCTATCCCGGTCTCATCGGCGTCAAGAACGGCTACACGTCCCAGGCCGGCACGACCCTCGTCTCCGCCGCCACCCACAAGGGCCGCACGATCCTGGTCACCGTGATGAACCCGCAGGACGGGGACTTCAACACCGTGTACGAGGAGAGCCGCGCCCTGCTCGACTGGGGGTTCACCACCGCGCCGCCGCGACCGCCCCACCAGCAGGCCGGGCCGCAGCGCGTCGCGGCAGCCCCCGCGCCGGCCCCCGAGGAACAGGCTCCCGCCGAGGCACCCGGCCTCGGCCGCCACCTCGGCGCCGCGGCCGCGCTGCTCGTCCTGACCTGCGTGCCCTTCCTCGTACGCAAGCGGCTGCGTGCCCGGCGCGCGATGCGCTGAGACCTGTCCCCGCAGCTCTAGTCGTGGGGCGCCTGTCCGCTGACCCGGTGGTCGGCGTGGCTGAGCGCCTCCATGACCAGGCGCCGCAGATGACCGTCCGTCAGCCGGTAGTGCATGTGGCGGCCTTCGCGGCGGGCCTCCACCAGACCCGCGAGCCGCAGTTTCGCCAGGTGCTGGCTGACCGCCGTCCGTGACGCGGCCACGCGCTCCGCCAGCGAGCCCACGTCGGACTCCTCGACGTCCTCCAGCGCGAGCAGCCACAGCACGTGCAGCCTCGTCGCGTCCGACAGCAGGGCGAACACCCGCGTCGCCTCGGCGAGACGGGCGCTGTCCGGCTCGCGCAGATGCGCACCTGCCGCAGGTGGGATGGGGTCGCTGTGGGGCATGGCCCCAGCCTAGGGCCCGGCCGGCCAGGACCGGTTGACCGCCGGGACGCAACGGCCTCATAGTCGTCATGTGCGCATCTGCGCACATGACGACTGGATCGTTGTTCCGACGCGCCCCTGGAGTCTCGCCCCATGCCCGCCACCGTCCTGCGCAACCGCACCTACCGCCGGCTCTTCTGCGCGCAGGTCGTCGCCCTCGTCGGCACGGGCCTCGCCACTGTCGCGCTCGGCCTGCTCGCGTACGACCTCGCGGGCGCCGACGCGGGGGCCGTCCTCGGCACCGCGCTCGCGATCAAGATGACGGCGTACGTCGCGATCGCCCCGCTCGTCGGAGCGTTCGCCGACCGGCTGCCGCGCAGGGCCCTGCTGGTGGGTACGGATCTGCTGCGGGCCGGTGTCGCGGCGGCGCTGCCGTTCGTCGACCAGGTCTGGCAGGTGTACGTGCTCGTCTTCGCGCTGCAGTCGGCGTCGGCCGTCTTCACTCCCGCCTTCCAGGCGCTGATCCCCGACGTCCTGCCCGAAGAGCGCGACTACACAAGGGCGTTGTCGCTGGCCCGGCTCGCCTACGACCTGGAGAGCCTGTTCAGCCCGGCGCTCGCGGCGGCGCTGCTCTCCGTGGTCTCGTACCACCGGCTTTTCACCGGCACGCTCTTCGGCTTCCTCGCCTCGGCGGCCCTCGTGGCCTCGACCGCGCTGCCGCGCACCGTGCCGCAGCGCGGTCGGGGGTACGCGAAGGTCACCGCGGGTGCCCGGCTCTTCCGCACCGTCCCTGAGCTGCGCGCGCTGCTCGCGCTCAATCTCGCGGTGGCGGCGGCGAGCGCGCTCGTCACGGTCGACTCCGTCGTCTACGTACGGGACTTCCTCGGCCTGCCCGCGAGCGTGGTGCCGCTCGTGCTCGGCGCGTACGGGGCAGGTTCGATGGCCGTGGCGCTCGCGCTGCCGCGCGTCCTGGAGCGGACCGGTGACCGGCCCGTGATGCTGCGCGGGGCGCTGCTGCTCGGCGTCGTGTTCGCGGCGACCGGTGCCATCACCGCCGCGAGGAGCGGGAGTTGGCGGCTGCCCGCGCTGCTCGCGGCCTGGTGCGCGTTCGGCGCGGCGTGCTCGATGGTGCTCACTCCGGCGGGGCGGCTGGTGCGGCGGGCCGCGTCGGAGGGGCAGCGCACGGCGGCGTTCGCCGCGCAGTTCTCGCTGTCCCACTCCTGCTGGCTGCTCACCTATCCGCTCGCCGGCTGGGTGGGCGCGACGGCCGGCCTCGGAGCCGCGGTGGCCGTACTCGGCGCCGTGGCCTGCTGCGCGGCGGTGGCGGCGGTCCGGCTGTGGCCCGCCACCGTGCGCGCGGCCGAGGTCGAGCACGAGCACGTCGGGCTGGCCGCGGACCATCCGCACGTCAGCGGTGCGGCCGCGGTGCCGGGCGGCTGGCGGCACCGCCATCGGCATCTGCGGGACGGGCTGCATCCAGCGACGTGACTGCGACAAGGCCGCGCCCAGGCGAGGGAGTTGGCGACCCGCGCGGTACGTACGCGGCTCAGCCGACGTCCGCCGTGCGGCGCCCTGCCGCCTTCAGCAGATAGCTGACCTTGACCCGCAGCACCCAGGGGTCGACCGGCTTCACCAGCAGGTCCGCGACGCCGAGTTCGATCGCGGTCTTCGCCAGGGCGCTGGTGCCGATGCCCGTCACGAGGATGATCGGGATGTCCCGGGTCTGGTCGAGGCGGAGCAGGTAGTCGGCGACCTCCAGGCCGCTGATGCCCGGCATCCGCACGTCGAGCAGGATCACGCCGATGCCGCCGCGCAGCGCGATCTTCATCGCGTCGTCGCCGTTGGTGGCCGTCACCATGGGGACGTCGAGCGGAGCGAGGGCCGCTTCCAGGACACGCAGGTTTGACTCACGGTCGTCGACCAGCAGGACCTTCGAGGAGTCGGCCATCAATTTTCAACTGCCTCCGCGCTAGAGACCCTTGAGCACGCGCCCATCGGTACGCCGCTCGCCGACGCCTACGCGAGCTTCGTCGTCCGAGATTACGGTGCGGGGCGTTCGGCGGGCGGCCGATCCGCGCAGAAGGGCATACGACCTGCGGCGTACCGTGTCCTGATCGTCACCTCCAAGGACTCCGCAAAGATCGTCCCCACGGGGTACGTTGCCGGGCTGCGGCCCCACCCGCCTCCCGCCCGTCCTTCGCCCGCAGAGAGCAGGAACATGCAGGAACTCGACGTGCCTCGGCTGACCGCCCCACCCGTGTCGGGCGGACTCGCGGACTCGCTGTACACCACGGCGTACCACACGCCCGGGCGCGTCCAGTTCTCGCTGCCCGCCGGCGAGGGGCAGTGGGAGCCCGTCACCGCGGGAATGTTCGCCGCCGAGGTGCTCGCGGTGGCGAAGGGGCTGGTCTCACAGCACGTCGGGTCCGGCGACCGGGTGGCCGTCATGGCCCGCACCCGGTACGAATGGGCGCTCGCCGCCTACGCGTTGTGGTCCGTCGGCGCCGTCGTCGTGCCCATCTATCCGACGTCCTCGACCGAGCAGGTGCGCGACATCCTCCGGGACACCGGGGCGATCGGCTGCGTCGTCGAGAACGAGAGCCACGCGATGACGGTGGCCGCCGCGCACGGCCCGAGCAACCCGCTCACCCGGCTGTGGCAGATGGACCAGGGCGACCTCGACATGCTGAAGGCAGCGGGCGCGGACATCGACGAGGGGTACGTGCACCGACTGCGCGCCGCCGTCAGCCCGGAGAACACCGCGCTCATCTGCTACACCTCCGGCACGACCGGCCGGCCCAAGGGCTGCGTCCTCACCCACGCCAACATGATCGCCGAGTGCGACACCCTGTCGCTCGGCTGGGGCGGCATCCTGGCCGCGCCCGGCGAGTACCCGTCGCTCGTGGCGTTCCTGCCACTGGCGCACTGCTACGGCCTGGTCGTGGTGATCAGTTCGCTGCGCTTCGGCGTCAACGTCGCCTTCCAGCCCGACCCTTCACCGCAGGTGCTGCTGCCGACGCTGGCCGCGTTCCGCCCGACGTTCCTGTACGCGGTCCCGTACATCTTCGAACGCCTCTTCCGCGCCGCTCGCCTGACTGCACGTCAGAACGGTCGCAGCGCCCTCTTCGAACGGGCGGTGAAGACCGCGGTGCGCTACGCGGACGCCGAACAGCGCAGGAAGGCGGGCCTGGGCAGTGGTCCCGGGCCGCGCCTCAAGCTCCGGCACGCGGTCTACGACCGTCTCGTCTACGCCCGGGTGCGGGCGGTGCTGGGCGGTCGGGTGCGCAACGCGGTCTCCGGCGGCTCCCCGCTCTCGCGTGAACTCGGCCTGTTCCTCGCCGGCTGCGGCATCACCGTCTACGACGGGTACGGCCTGACCGAGACGGCGGCGGCCGTCACCGCGCAGCCGGTCGGCGCGGTACGGCACGGCACGGTGGGCCGGCCGCTGCCCGGCAACGCCGTCCGGATCGCCGCGGACGGCGAGATCCTGGTCCGCGGCGACGTGATCTTCGCCGGTTACCACAACAACCCGGGGGCGACCGGGAAGGTGCTGCGGGACGGCTGGTTCAGCACCGGCGACCTCGGGCACCTGGATCCGGACGGCTATCTCGTCATCACCGGCCGCAAGAAGGACATCATCATCACCAGCGGCGGCAAGAGCATCTCCCCGCTGACGCTGGAGGAGGAACTGCGCGGCCATCCACTGATCTCGGGCTGTCTGGTCGTCGGCGACAACCGTCCCTTCGTGGCCGCGCTGATCACCTTGGACGAGGAGACCGTGGCGGGCTGGCTGGCCCTCAAGGGGCGCGCTCCCGAGGCACCGGCCGCCCTCGTGACGGACGAGGAACTGCTCGGCCATGTCCGGCGGGCGGTCACGCGGGCCAACACACGGGTCTCGCGCGCCGAGTCGATCCGCGCGTTCCGTGTACTGCCGAGCGATTTCGGCACGCAGGAGGGCCTGTTGACGCCGTCGCTGAAGATTCGCCGGTCGGCCGCGATCCAGCGGTACGCGCAGGAGATCGAGGAACTGTACGCAGCGCGTCCACCGCGTTCCTGAGCGCTCAGGGACGGTGCGGCCCTCAGGACTCGCTGCGCGGCAGGTCCCACACGACCCGCTTCTCCCGGGGCCCCCGGAACAGGCCGGGGGTCTGCGCGAAGATCGCGGCCAGGGCACTGATCAGCCAGTGGGCCAGAGGAGAGATCGGGAGCAGCAGGCAGGCGAGGAGCAGCCTCGGGTCGAGGCGCAGGTCGACGACGGCGGCCACGCCGATCTGGAGCATGGCGATGCCGCTCCTCCCGGCGCCTGAGGGCGATGCCGCAGGCCAGGGCCAGGGCGAACACCAGCCAGGAGGCGGCGACGACCACGAGCAGGAGCCGCAGGATGGCGGAGCCGCCGAGCAGGACGACGGCGATCCAGAGCGCCGCGATCCGGACGAGCGCGCCGAGCACGACGGCGAACGCATTGGTGCCCGTGGAGGCGGGGCGCAGCGGTTCGAAGCTGACGCGACGCTCCTCGTTCGCGTCCATGCGGCGTACCTCCGTTCCCGTTCCGGCCCCCTCCCGTGCGAGGGCACGCGACACTCTCGTACGAATCATGGCAAGAAAGGCAGGTTTGTCCCGGTCGCGGCGCCCGGGAGGACAGCTCGGTCAGCTGCGGGACTTCTGCTCCACGCTGCAGGTGTGCGTGTCGGCCGGGCACCAGTGCGTGCGGCCGCCCACCAGGTGGAGCTCCAGGTCCGCGTCGGCCATCCCGTTCTCGTCGAGGGCGGCGCGCAGCGCGGTGGGGGCGGGCTGGGGCGGCAGGCCGAGCACGCCGATGACGACGATGCCGTTGCGTGCCTCGACAGAGGCGATCTGCCACTTTCCGGTGGCCGCCCACCGCTCGGCGACCGGGCGGGCGTCCGCCGCCAGTGACCGGTCGCGGGCCACGGACACCGAGCCGGTGGTGAGCGGCACCGCGATCAGCAGCAGCGCCACGACCACGACGGCGAGCGTCCGGCCGCGGAACCGGCCGACGTCCAGGCCGTTCTCCTGCGCCGCCACCCGGACGCGGTAGGCGAGGAAGACAACGGTGCCGGTGGCCACGATCGCCGCCACGTTGGTCGCGAACAGCAGCGCCGACTGCGAGGCGTCGTGGTAGCGCCCGACCGTGATGAGCAGCCCCGTCACGGCGAGCGGCGGCACCAGCGAGATCGCGATGGCCACGCCGGGCAGGGTGTCGGAGATGTCGGCCCGGACGAGGGCGAAGGCGCCGACCGTGCCGGTGGCCAGGGCGGCGAGCAGGTCGATGAGGCGCGGACTGATCCGCGACGACACCTGGCTGTTGGAGGCGAAGGCGTCCGGCGGCGCGGTGATCCAGCCGATCAGCATGCCGATCGCGACGACGGCCAGGGCACCGCCCGACACGAGCAGCACGCAGCGCGTCACGTGCGCCCGGTCGGCGAGGACCAGGGCCAGCGCGGTGCCGAGGATCGGTGTCATCAGCGGGGCGACGATCATCGCGCCGATGACGGTGGCGGTGGAGTCACCGACCACGCCCGCGCTCGCGATGACCGCGGCGAGCACGAGCAGCCCCCAGAAGCGGGTCGAGCTCGGACTGCGCAGTGAGCGTTCGATGAACAGCGTGTCGGTCATGCGCCGGACAGTGGCCACGTCGACTGACGCCATGGCGGGGTCCCCTTCCTGACTGCTCCCTGACCGCGGTCGGGCCCACGGCCCTGCCGTGCTGCGGAGTCGAGCGACGGCCCGTTCGGCAAAACTTGATCATAAGCCGCAAACAGGGCAGTAGAGTTGCTGCGGCGCGGCCGAAGCGGACCAGAGTTCGCCCGGTGCTCCGCCCGGCCGTGCCCGGCGAGATCGGGGCGGGCTCTTTGGCCTCGTCCACCACGCCTCCCGCCGCCGCCTAGGCGGCGGCGGGTTGCGGGGTGAGCCTGTGCAGGCCCTTGCGGTCGTAGTAGCGGGTCATCAGGAACCCGAGGACGAGCGCGAGGGCCGCTCCGCCCGCGATCATGATCCAGGCGCGGGTGAGACCGGCGTCGCCGCGCGCGTCGAAGAAGAGGATGGCGCGGACGCCGTCGCTGATCTGCCGCATGGGCTCGAAGTGGGAGAGGAAGCGGTAGAAGCCGGGGACGGCCTGCAGCGGGACGGTGGCCCCGGACGACGGCAGGCCGAGGACGATGAAGACGAACATGGCGACGAGTTGGCCGAGGCCGCCGAAGGCCGCGTTGATGGCCTGCACGCCGAGCCCGACCGCGAGGATCGCGCAGTACGAGTAGATCCACAGCAACGGCAGGTGGCCGGCGTCCATGCCGAGGATCGTGATGGTGCCGACCATGAGCAGGGTCGTGGTCAGGGCGGTGACGGCGGCGGTCATCACGATCTTCAGGAGCAGGGTCTGGGTGCGGTCGACGGGGACGGTGGGGCGCCGGGTGTGCCAGGGGCCGACCTCGCTGTCCGCGTAGCCGAGGGCGGTGTCGAGGCCGACGCTGATCAGGTTCGCGCTCATGAATCCGGCGAGGACCAGGAGCAGCGTGTAGTAGAACGCGGTCAGACCGAGGCCGCTGTCGGCGCCGATCGGGTGGCCGACGCGGGTGTCGACCCCGACGGGGTCCGCGAGCAGCACCCGCGCGGTGCCGCCCGTGGCGGTGCGGGCCAGCCGGTCCCCGATGCGCTGCGACGCCTCGTGGGCGGCGGCCGTGTTGAGCTGGGCGGCGAGCGACGAACCGAGACTGCCGAGGCCGGGGTTGGTGAGCACGGTCAGCGTCGGGCGGGCGGTCGCGTCGGCCGTGGTGAGCGCCCGGACGGAGTCGGTGAAGTCGGCGGGGACGACGAGAGCGCCGTACACCTTGCCGGAGTCCAGCTGATCCTGGGCCGCCGCGCGGGAGAGCGGGCGCCAGTGGGCCTGGTCCGTGGCGCCGCCGACGGTGAGCGTGCGGGCGATCTGGGCGCCGAGGTTCCGGTCCTGCCCGGGCAGCGGCCTGCCGGTGTCGGAGTCGACCACGGCGAGGGGCAGTGCGTGCAGTTCGCGGTGCGGGTTGACGATGCCGCCCACGTAGAGCAGGGAGAGCAGCAGCGCGAACAGCCCGCTGAGCAGGGTGGGCGCCGGCCACAGGCGGGGGCGGCGCAGCAGTGCGGCGGCGGTCGCCCGCACGACGGGGCGGGAGGCGCTGTCGTCGTCGGCCATGGTTCTCCCCAGGAGACGGGGCACGGCGTCGACGGGCCGCGCCCGGGCGCCCCAGCATCGCGGAACGGGCGGCCCCGGACAGCGTCGCCGTGCGCCAACCTCACGAGCGGCCCGGCCTCCGTCACCCGCCGGACTCTCAGCCCATCCGGAACCAGGTGACGATCGTGACGACCAGCGGCACGGGGCAGGCCAGCGCCCCGAGGAGCAGCATGCGGTGCGGCGTCGCCATGCGCCGGACGGGCGGCAGGAACGCGACCGCGGTCAGGACGGCCGCGCCGCCCGCCACGCAGCCGATCCAGCCCATCAGCAGGCCGCCCACCGGCTCTCCGCTCGCCGCGACGAACACGCCGATGATGCCCACCAGGAACGTGAGCCAGGCCAGTGACGCGAGCGTGAGCGTCCACAGCACGCCGGTGAGCAACGCCGCCCCGGTGCGCGGCTGCGGCGGCGCAGGCTGCCAGGGGCCGTACAGGCGGGTGTGGAGGTCAGGGCGCATGTCCTGATCCTGGCCCTCGGCGGGCGGCCGCGGCATGGGGGCGCGTACTCACTTCCGGCCAGGTGTACTCAGGTACCCGCGCCGCTCGGAGCGTGTCGTGCCCCGCGTTCGACGGCGCCGCGGAACCTGCCGACGATCACACC
This sequence comes from Streptomyces sp. HmicA12, assembly GCF_000373565.1. Classification (GTDB taxonomy): domain Bacteria; phylum Actinomycetota; class Actinomycetes; order Streptomycetales; family Streptomycetaceae; genus Streptomyces. Next base: position 11,044 of record NZ_KB891817.1, read on the forward strand.
AATCCGCGCCCGGGTCGGCTCCGGATCAACCATGGAGACCGCGGCCGCGGTCGACTGGGAGGAGACGCAATGCCATACGCGCCCGGGGGCGCCGACCGGGGCGGACGACGTACGGCGGTGATCGGCAGCGGGGTGGCCGGGCTCACCGCCGCGCACGTGCTGGGCCGCGACCGTCACGTCACCCTGTACGAGGCCGACGACCGGCTCGGCGGACACGCCCATACCCACACACTGACGGCGCCGGACGGTGCGGCCCACCGCGTCGACTCCGGTTTCATCGTGCACAACCGGCGCACGTATCCGCATCTGCTCCGCCTGTTCGCCGAGCTCGACGTCCCGACGCGGGAGTCCGAGATGAGCATGTCGGTGCGGTGCGAGGGGTGCGGGCTCGAGTACGCCGGTGCGCGCGGCCCGGCCGGTCTCCTGGCCCGGCCGCGCAGCGTCCTGCGCCCGGAGTATCTGCGGCTGCTCGCGCAGGTGCCGGCCTTCCACAAAGCCGCGAGGCGACATCTCGCGCAGGGGGACGAAGAGGGCACCGAACAGAGCACCACACTCGGGGAGTTCCTCGACCGGGAGGGCTTCTCCACCTATTTCCGCACGCACTTCATGACCCCGCTGGTGTCGGCGGTGTGGTCGTGCGACGCCGCCACCGCGCAGCAGTACCCGGCCGCGTACCTGTTCCGGTTCCTGGAGCATCACGGGATGCTCTCGGTCGGCGGGTCACCGCAGTGGCGCACCGTCGTCGGCGGTTCGCGCACCTACGTCGACCGTGTCGCCCAAGGCCTTGACGAGATCCGGCTCGGGGCACCGGTCCGCGCGGTGGAGCGGCACGCGGACGGCGTCGACATCACGACCGAGGACGGTGACACCCGCTCGTACGACTCGGTGGTCGTCGCCACGCATCCGGACCAGGCGCTGAAGCTGCTGGCCGACCCCGGTCCCGAGGAGAAGGAGGTCCTCGGCGCCTTCCGCTACTCCCGCAACACCACGCTCCTGCACACCGACACCGGTGTGCTGCCGCGCGCCCGCGGGGCCCGCGCCTCCTGGAACTACCTGATGCCGTCGTGCGACGCGGGGGCCGACCGGGTACGGGTCAGCTATGACATGAACCGGCTCCAGCGCCTGGACGCCCCCGAGACGTACGTGGTCACGCTCGGCGGGGAGGACCGGGTGGCCCCGGAGCGGGTCCTGGCCCGCATGGTCTACGAACACCCCGTCTACACGCCGGAGTCGGTGGCGGCCCAGCGACGGCTGCACGAGCTGAACACCGGTGTCACGGCGTTCGCGGGCGCCTACCACGGCTGGGGTTTCCACGAGGACGGCTGCCGCTCGGGGGCGGACGCCGCCGCGGCGCTCGGGGCGAGCTGGTGACGCCCGCTCCCGCGCTGTACAGCGTCGCCGTCGCCCATGTGCGCACGGCGCCGCGGCGGTACGCGCTGCGGCACCGCACGTACATGTGGCTGATCGATCCCGACCGGCCGCCCGAGCTGCCGCGCGCGCTGCGGCCGCTGGCACGCTTCGACCCGCGTGACCACTTCGACGGGGACCGGCCGAGCATCCGGGCCGCGCTGGACGCTTTCCTGTCCGGTCACGGGGTGGACCTGGAGGGCGGCAAGGTGGTGATGCTCGCCCACGCACGGGTCTTCGGGTACGTGTTCAACCCGCTCACCCTGTACTGGTGCCACGGCCCCGACGGCGCCCCGCGCTGTGTCGTCGCCGAGGTCCACAACACGTACGGCGAACGCCACTGCTATCTGCTGCGCCCGGACGACGCCGGGTGGGCGCGGACGGCGAAGGAGTTCTACGTGTCGCCGTTCTTCCCCGTCGACGGCCGCTACCGGATGCGGCTGCCCGCGCCCGGGGACCGGGTCGACCTGACCGTGCACCTGGAGCGCGAGGGCGGCAGGCCCTTCACCGCAACCGTGCGCGGAACCCGGCGCGAAGTACGGACGCGGACCGTCCTGCGGCTCGCGCTGCGCCGGCCCTGGTCGACGCTCGCCGTGTCGGCGGCCATCCGGCTGCACGGCATCCGTCTGTATCTGCGCGGGCTGCCCGTCCAGCCCCGCCCCCGTCACCGTAGTTCGGAGAACGTCTGATGAGTACGGACCAGTCCCCCGCCGCCGTCGCCCCTGCCTTCGGCTCCGCGGCGCACACCGCCGTGGACCCGGACCGCTGGCCCGACGTGGCGACGCCGCCGCCGTCGTCCCGGGCGAGAACGGCGGTCGCCGCGGCCGTCGTCCGGCACGCGCTCGACCGCCTGCCGCTGCGCGCGCGGCTCGCGGACACGCCGGTGCTCGGCCGGGGCGGCCCGGTCCTGGACGTGCACCGCCCGCGGGAGTTCCACGCCCGGATCGGCCGGCGGGGCCTGATCGGGTTCGGCGAGTCGTACATGGCCGGCGAGTGGGACGCCCCGGACCTGGTGGCCTTCCTGACCGTGCTGGCCGCCCACGCCGCGGACCTCGTGCCCGCGCCGCTGCAACGCCTGCGCGGCCTGTGGGCACCGCGGCAGCCGTCCGCCCAGCGCAACAGTCCGGACGGTTCCCGCAGCAACATCAGCCACCACTACGACCTGTCCAACGACCTGTTCGCGCTGTTCCTCGACGAGACGCTCAGCTACTCCTCCGCCGTCTTCCGCGCGCTTCCCGCGGCTCCCGAACTGCTCGCCGACGCCCAGCACCGCAAGATCGACCGGCTGCTCGACCTCGGCGAGGTGCGCGCGGGCAGCCGCGTCCTGGAGATCGGCACCGGGTGGGGCGAGCTCGCGATCCGTGCCGCCGCCCGCGGCGCCCACGTCACCTCGCTCACTCTCTCCCGCGAACAGCGCGACCTGGCCCGCGAGCGCATCGCCGCGGCCGGGCTCGCCGACCGGGTCGATGTCCAGCTGTGCGACTACCGCGAGGCGCGGGGCAGCTACGACGTCGTCGCGAGCGTCGAGATGATCGAGGCCGTCGGCGCCGAGTTCTGGCCCACCTATTTCCGTACGCTCGACGAGCGCCTCGTACCCGGCGGGCGGGCCGTGCTCCAGGCCATCACCATGCCGCACGACCGGATGCTGGCCAGCAGCGCCACGTACACCTGGATCCAGAAGTACATCTTCCCCGGCGGTCTGCTGCCGTCGGTCGAGGCCGTGGCCGACACCGTGCGCGAGCACACCGCGCTGACCGTCACCCGCCGCGACGCCTTCGGCCCGCACTACGCCGAGACGCTGCGGTTGTGGCGGGAACGGTTCACCGAACGGGCGGACGAGGTCGCGGAGCTCGGCTTCGACGAGACGTTCCGTCGCATGTGGACCTTCTATCTCGCCTACTCCGAGGCCGGGTTCCGCTCCGGCTACCTCGACGTGCAGCAGTACCTGCTCACCAAGGAGGAGCGGCCGTGAACGGGTTTCCGTGGGGCGACTTCGGGGTGAACCTCGCCTGGGCGGGCGGCGCCGCGCTCGCCGTCATGCTCGTCACGTTCGCCGTGGCCGTGCGCAAGGGACTGCACCGGATCGTCGACTCGGCGTGGGGGATCGGGTTCACCGCGGTCGCCGTGGTGACCTGGGCGGCGTCGGCGGACACGGGCGATCCGGCCCGCCGCGCCCTGGTGACCGTCCTGACGGCCGTGTGGGGGCTGCGGCTCGCCGTGCACATCGGCAGGCGCGGCCGCGGGCACGGGGAGGACCCGCGCTACGAGCGGATGCTGTCCAGGGCGCCGGGGAACCGGAACGTGTACGCGCTGCGGATGGTCTACCTCCTCCAGGGCGCGCTCGTCTGGCTGGTCTCGCTGCCGGTGCAGGCCGCGCAGTACATTCCGGGCCCGGTGACCGCCGTCGCGTGGGCGGGCACGGCGCTGTGGGCCGTCGGGGTCGCCTTCGAAGCGGTCGGCGACGCCCAGCTCGCCCGGTTCAAGGCGGACCCGGCGTCGCGGGGCCGGATCATGGACCGGGGCCTGTGGCGCTACACCCGCCACCCGAACTACTTCGGGGACTTCTGTGTCTGGTGGGGCCTGTTCCTCATGACCTGCGACTCGTGGGCCGCGGCGGCCGTCAGCGTCGTGTCCCCGGTGGTGATGAGCCTCCTGCTGACGAGGGGCAGCGGCAAGCGGCTGCTGGAGCGGCACATGGCCGGGCGTCCCGGCTATGCCGAGTACGCCGCCCGCACCAGCGGCTTCTTCCCGCTGCCACCTCGTCGCTGAGCATCAGGCCGGGAAGCGCATCAACGCCACGGGATCGGACGTCGGCCGGTCGGAACCGCCGGCCGGTTCGACGGTGATCCCCATGCCCGACGCCCCGCCCACGGCGCCGTCCAGCAGCACCGTCTGGTCGCTCTGGTCGGCGTCCATCAGGCCGGCGGACCGCATGGTGCCGTCGTCGTCGAACCACAGTTGGTAGACCTTGCCGCTCGGCGGGTGCTCCATCCCCGCGACGACGAAGACGGCCTGGTCCTGGCGGTCGGAGACCACGACGGTGCCGGTCGCCCCGTCACCGAGTCGCGCCGAATCGGTCCTGGCGTCCGGAGCCGCGAGCACGGCCGCGATCCGGTCGGAGTTCTGCTCGGCGCGCTGCGCCTGTGCGACCGCGTCCTCGGCCCGCTGGTGCTGCCACACCGCGACACCGCCCAGCCCGACCGCGCCCGCGAGGCAGGCGGCCAGTGCCCACCGCGACAGCAGGCGCCGCCGGACGGCTCCGGTCCGCACGGTCTGCGGAGGTCCGGGGTGGCCGGGGGTGTCCTGGCGGACCGTGGAGATCCGCCGCAGCACGTCGTCGCGCAGCCCGGCGCGGGGTGTGACCGTGGCGGCCAGGCCCAGGCGGGCGGCGGTCGCACCCAGTTCGGCCGTCTCCTGGGCGCACGCCTCGCAGACCGCGAGGTGCCGTTCGAACGTCTCGCGCTCGTCGTCGGTGAGCGCGTGCAGCGCGTAGGCGCCGGTCAGTGTGTGCAGGTCGGCGGCGGTCACGCGGTCACCCCCAGGCAGTCACGGAGCCGGATGAGCCCGTCGCGGAGTCGGGTCTTGACGGTGCCGAGGGGCAGCGTCAGCGCCTCGGCGACCTGGCGGTAGGTGAGCCCCCGGTAGTACGCGAGCGTGACGGCCTGCCGCTGGATGTCGGTGAGGGTGCGCAGACAGCGCCGCACCTGTTCTCGCTCCAGGCGTGCCTCGACCTGTTCGCTGACGTGGTCGTACTCGGGCGTGTGGTCCAGGAGCGCGGCCTTGCGGTCGCGTGCCGCGGCGGCTTCCACGGACCGTACGCGGTCGATCGCGCGACGGTGCGCGAGGGTCAGGATCCAGTTGATGACCGTGCCACGGTCGGAACGGTAGCGGGGCGCGGTGCGCCACACCTCCACGAGGATCTCCTGCGCCACTTCCTCCGACTGCGCCTGATCGCGCAGAACGGCTCGTACGGTGCCGAGGACGGGGCCCATCACCACGTCGTACACCGAGGCGAACGCGTCCTCGTCACCGAGGGAGACGCGGCGCATCAACTCCTCCAGGTCCGGCTCGGTCGATGGATTTCTGCCGATGTGCACGGCTTCTTTCACGGGGCCCTCCGTGGTCGGTACATGTCCGCGCGTAATACGTCACCAAGAAGGTCTTGGATTGGTCCCGACCACAAAATCACGCACGCGACACACAACGGCACGGCGCACCGCGCCGTGCCGTTGTGTCGTCGGTTCCCGCCGCGTCAGCTCTTGGGCATCAGCACGCTGTCGATGATGTAGACGTTGGCGTTGGCCGTCCTGACGTTGCCGCACACCACGTTCGCGCTGTCGTTGACCTTGTACGACTCACCGGAACCGGACGTCGTCAGCTTCGACTTCTCCAGCGTGTCGAACGAGCCCTTCTCCAGGTCCTTCGGCGNGAGCTTCTGGCCNACNACGTGGTAGGTCAGGATCNTGGTGAGCTGGGCCTTGTCGCTCAGNACCTTGTCNAGGTCCGCCTTCGGGATCTTGGCGAAGGCGTCGTTGGTCGGCGCGAAGACGGTGATGTTCTCGGCGTTGTTCAGCGTGTCGACGAGCCCGGCCTTCTTCACGGCCGTGACGAGCGTCGACAGGGCCGGGTTGTTCGACGCGGCGGTGGCCACCGGGTCCTTGGCCATGCCGTCGAACGAACCGGCACCGTCCTTCGGCACCGACGAACAGGCCGAACCGAACGGCTCGCTCTTGTCGGTCATGTCGTCGGCACCGGTCGTGCCGGACGGCGAGGAGGACGCCTTCGTGGTGTCCGACGCGCTGTCCTTGGTGTCGCTGTCCGAGCAGGCGGTCAGGGCCAGCGGCAGCGCGGCGGCGGCGACCAGGGCGACGGCGACACGACGGATTCGGGACTGCATGGTGTTCTCCTCGGGGGGTGGCTCGATCGTCATTGGACTGGGGCGATCTGGGATGTTCCGGGGCAATCGGCTTCAGGCGAGGGCGAGTTGACGGAACGAGGGGCGACGCCCCGGACGGGCGGCGCGGATCCGGCCGTCGACGCGGCCATGGCGGGCAGCGCGTCGGGGCAGCCGAAGGTGCGGCCCGTCGAGTCGGGCCTCGCGACCGGCCCGCAGGCCGATCCGGCTCCGTGTCGTCCACGGCCGTGCGGCGGCCGTCCCGTCAGTTCCCTCACAGCGAGGAATCCGGAACGTCCCGGGCTCCGGATTGGTCGTTCACACGGACGAGTGGATCTCGCCGCGCGACCAATCCGCGGCGCCTTCGGCCACGGGGGAGGTCACCGTGCACCGTCCCGGCGCGGCCGCCCGCCGCCGGTCAGGGGCGGTCGCCGCAACGCCTCAGGCGGGCTCGCGCACGACCAGCTCGGTCGCGGTGACCACGATGGGCAAAGCGGCATCGCCGGGGTCCGTCCAGGGCGCGTCCGGTCGCGGTTCGAAGAGCAGCCGGGCCATCAGGCGGCCCATCTCCTCGACGTCCTGATGCACGGTCGTCAGGGGCGGGTCCGTGGCCTCGGCGATGGTCGGGAGGTCGTCGAAGCCGATGACCGCCACGGCGTCGGGCACGCGACGCCCCCGCTTCCGCAGGGTGCGCAGCGCACCCGACGCCATGAGGTCGGAGGCGACGAAGACCGCGTCGAGGTCGGGGCACCGGTCGAGCAGCGCGGCCATGGCGTCGGCACCTCCCCGCAGCGTGAAGTCCGCCTCGGCGACGAGAGCGGGCGCGGCGTCGGGAAGCACGTCCCGGTATCCGTCGAGCCGGTCGATCGCGGCGGCCTGGTTGAGCGGGCCGGTGATCGTGGCGATCCGTCGGCGCCCAAGACCCAGGAGGTGCCGGACGGCTTCGCGGGCGCCGCCGGGGTTGTCCGCGTCGACGTACGTGTGGCTGCGGTGGTGGTGGCCGGAGCCGTCCGCCGGGCGGCCGCCGAAGACGGCGGGCAGCCCGATGCGTTCGACCATGGACGGCAACGGGTCGTCGGTGCGCAGGGAGAACAGCAGGGCGCCGTCGACGTGGCCACCGCCCAGGAATTCGCCGACCCGCGGACAGTCCTCCGGGTCCTCGATGAACAGCAGGACCGGCTGGGCGCCGCGTCGCACGAGTTCCTGCCGGATGCCGCGCAGGTGGCAGTCGAGGTACGGGTCGACGAAGAGCCGGTTCTGCGGTTCGGTGACCACCACGGCGACGGCGTTGTTCCGGCGTGTGACCAGGCTTCGGGCGGCCTGATTGGGTACGTAGCCGAGTTCGCGCACGGCCTGTCGGATGCGCTCGGCGACCTCGGCCCGCACCTTGGGCTCACCGTCGATCGCGCGGGACACCGTCGACTTCGACACCCCCGCCGACCGGGCCACGTCCTCCAGTGTGGGGCGATGTCCGTTCGACCGTACCGTCAACACCTTCTGCGATGATTCGCGTGCTGCGCTCAACTGTTCTGGCGGTCCACACGTCAACCGTCGTCACGCGGCATCAACAGCGCTCGCGTGCCGCTCGGATCCGGCCGAGCCACTCCGTGCCCATGCGGCGCCCGTCGGGATACTGGTCGTCGCGGTCCCACCGCCAGGCCGTGACCATCGCGAGCACGAGCAGCCGGCAGGCGCGCAGCACGTCCTGGTCGGCGCCGGGATACAGCTCGCCGACCTCCTCGGGGGCATGGGCGAGGTCGAACTCGACCGGCCCGCGGCAGCACGTCTCCAGGTCGACGAACAGCGGCCCGTCGCGCGTGGTGAGTACGTTGCCCGGGTGCGGCTCGCCGTGCAGCAGCTGTTCGGCGCCGCCGCGCGCGGTGATCTCCTGGCTCAGGCTGTGCAGTGTGTCGCCGAGGAGCGCGCGGTCCGCGTCGGCAAGAGCCGGCGTCAGGTCGCGGTGCGCCACGAGGTGTTGGGCCTGCGCGACCCGGTCCGTGAAGTGCGGTGTCGGGACGTCGAGGCCGCGCATTCCGGCGTGCAGGCGTGCGAGAGCGTCGGCGTAGTCGGCCGGCGTGGTCTCTCCGGGCGGCGCGGACGGGTAGTAGGTCCACAGAGTGACGACGAAGCCGTCCCGTGCGTACGCGCACGGATCCGCGCGGGGTTCGAGCGACGCCACCGGGCAGCCGGACGCGGCGAGCCGCTGCGCGAGGTCGACCTCGAACTCCGCGATCTGGTCCGCCACGGGGGCCACTCTGGCGAGCACGTCACAGGGCAGCAGGCGCAGAGTCAGCTTGTTCGAGTCGTGCAGGACGGTCACGTCGTCGGCCGTCAGACCGAGCGACGAGGCGATCGACACGGCCGCGGCCACCGCGCGTCGCCTCTGTGCCTCACGCATCCTCGTCCGTCCCCGTACCGGCGATCAGGCCGGCCGCGACGCGGGTCCGCCGGGCCTCCTCCCGGGCCCGTTCGGCGTTGCCGCGGTGCGCGGCGCCGCTGTGCGTACGGTCGTCGGCCAGCGCTTCGTGGTGGGCGGCCAGCGTGTCCTGTGCCGTGGCCAGCGCCTCCGCCGCCCTGTGCACGAGGTCCTTCAGCCGCTCGACCTCGGCCTCGGACCCGGCGGAGGAGACCGCATCACGGGACCGGCGCAGCGTGGCCTCCATCTCGCGCGCCACGGCCCGCTGTTCGCGTCGGTCCCGGGCCGATTCGCGGGCCAGGGCCGCGTCCGTCCGCGACAGCCGGGCCTCACCGGCCCGCATCGACGCGCGCGCCCGGGCAGTCGGCTCCAGGGCCGCCTGCAGGGCGCTCCCCGCGGGGGGAAGGCCGGCGATGCGCTCCCATTGGTCGAGCCCGCGCTCCCGCGCGTCGAGGAGGGACTCCCGGCGATCGGCGAGGCGCTCGCGACGGTCGGCCTGCCGCTCGCGCTCGTCGGCGGCGTCGTCCCGACTGTCCGCCAGGGCTTCCCGCTCGTCGTCGCCGGCTTCCGGAAGGTGTGCCTCCCGGTGCCGCTCATCGGCGTGCTCGCCGCTGTCCCTCCGGAGACCGTCGTCCATCCCGCCAGTCTGCCCCCTTCGCGCCGCCTTGTACGTGCCCTCGCGCCTGTCCGCGACAAATTGGCCGACGGAGCGGATTCCTTCGGTACTGCCATAGGTCGACGCTGAAGGGGCACACAGCAACGGCAAGGGGATTTCCCCGCGGAGCGTGGCGAGTCGAGGGCGTAATGAACTCATCGATGTTCGAGGTCGCTGTGGTCGATACCGGCGAGACGGTGTTGCTGCGTGTCTGCGGCGAACTGGACATCTGCACGGCGGCGCAGCTCGACCAGGTACTGGCCCCCTTGCTGTCCCGGCCCTGCGAACTCGACCTCGGCGAAGTGTCGTTCACCGATTCGACCGGCGTGAACCTGCTGATACGGCTCCAGCGGCGGGCGGCGAGCCAGGGCGGCACCCTGCGACTGGTGGCGGTCACCCGCCCCGTCCTGCGCGTTCTGGAGATCACGGGAACGGCGGGCGTCCTGCTGCTCGGCCCCGAGCCGCCGTCCACGCGTCCCGGGGCCGACCCGGTGTGACACTCCCCCGGTGAGCCGAGGGCGGGCGCGGCACGAGCGCGAGCCGGGGCATATCTTGGCGCGCATGCAGTCATACACGATCGGCCAGGCAGCACGGCTGCTCGGCGTGAGCCCGGACACCGCGCGGAGGTGGGCCGACGCGGGCCGCGTGGCGACCCACCGGGACGAGAGCGGCAAGCGGCTCATCGACGGGAAGGACCTGGCCGCCTTCTCCGTGGACCTCGCCAAGAGCGGCAACGGCGAGGAGGAGACCTCCCACACCTCGGTCCGCAACGCCTTCCCCGGCATCGTGACCGCGATCAAGCTCGGGGACGTCGCGGCCCAGGTCGAGATCCAGGCGGGTCCGCACCGGCTGGTGTCGCTGCTCACCCGGGAGGCGGTCGAGGAACTGGGCCTGGAGGTCGGCGTGGAGGCCACCGCGCGGGTGAAGTCGACGAACGTACACATCGACCGGGTCTGAACCGCGGCGCGCGGCCGCCGGCACGGCATGCAGGAGCGGCCCGGTGAACCGGTGCTGCTGGATCCCGCTGGTGGCGCACTCGAAGGCGACCGCCACCCCGTGCTGCGGCCAGACCAGTAGATCGGCCACGGTCAGCCGGGCCGGCCGGGCCAGGTCACCGGCGATCACCACTTCCGCCCTCGCGGCGGCGGACGTACGGGCAGCTGCGCGGGTCCGGCTCACGGGCCACCACCTCCCCGGGGACCGTACCCGCACAGATCCCCCGTACAAACGCACATACCAACCGGCAGATCCTCCAGCCCAGCTCATGCGATGCAACTAGGGACTTACACCTCTCACTTGCGGCAGTATGCTCGGCGCATGCACATCTGCGAGAAGGAGTAGAACCGTGATGACCCGTACAGTGCGCCGGAACCGCCGCACCCGCCGCGTCCTGCAGGTGACCGGTGCGAGCGCCGCCGCGCTGCTGGCCGTGAGCGCCTGCTCCTCCTCCGACGACTCGTCGTCGGCCGATTCCTCGGCGTCGTCGAAGGCGTCGGCCTCGGGCGGCTCGGACAAGCTGTCCGGCACCGTCACCGTCTTCGCCGCGGCCTCGCTCAAGGAGAGCTTCACGACTCTGGGCAAGCAGTTCGAGAAGGCGCATCCGGGTACGAAGGTGACCTTCAGCTTCGGCGGCAGCGACTCGCTGGCCGCGAGTATCACCGGCGGGGCGCCCGCGGACGTGTTCGCCGCGGCCAGCCCCAAGACGATGAAGATCGTCACGGACAAGGGGGATGCTTCCGGCACCCCGGCGACCTTCGTCCGCAACCAGCTGGAGATCGCCACTCTGCCGGGCAACCCGGACAAGGTGAAGAGCCTCAAGGACCTCACGAACTCCGATCTGAAGGTCGTGCTGTGCGCCGAGGAGGTGCCGTGCGGTGCCGCCGCGCAGAAGGCTCTGGACGCGAGCAAGCTGAAGCTCACTCCGGTCTCGTACGAGCAGGACGTCAAGTCCGCTCTGACGAAGGTGGAACTGAAGGAGGCCGACGCCGCGGTGGTGTACAAGACCGATGTGAAGGCCGCGGGTGACAAGGTGGAGGGTGTGGACTTCCCCGAATCCTCCGACGCCATCAACGACTACCCGATCGCCCGGCTGAAGGACTCCGAGAACGCCGCGGCCGCCAAGGCGTTCATCGACCTGGTGCGTTCCGCCGACGGCCAGAAGGTCCTGACCGGGGCCGGGTTCCTCAAGCCGTGACCTCGCTCGACAAGTCCGGCGCCGCGGCCGACACCCTGACGGGCGGGCCGCGGCGCCGTCGTGTCCGCACCCGCACCGCGCCGCTGCCGCTGCTGCTGCCCGCCCTGGTGGGGCTGGCCTTCCTGGTCGTGCCGCTGATCGCGCTGCTCGTACGGACGCCGTGGTCCGACCTGCCGCACCAGCTGACCAGCGCCGCGGTGTGGCAGGCCCTGCAGCTGTCGCTGCTGTGCGCGACCGCCGCCACCGCCGTCAGCCTGGTGCTCGGTGTGCCGCTCGCCTGGCTGCTGGCCCGCGTCGAGTTCCGCGGGCGCGGTGTCGTACGGGCCCTGGTCACGCTGCCGTTGGTGCTGCCGCCCGTGGTCGGTGGTGTGGCCCTGCTCTCCGCGCTCGGCCGCAACGGGGTCGTCGGGAAGTGGCTGGACGCCTGGTTCGGGCTCACCCTTCCGTTCACCACCACCGGGGTCGTGGTCGCCGAGGCGTTCGTCGCCATGCCGTTCCTCGTGATCAGCGTCGAGGGCACGCTGCGCGCCGCCGACCCTCGCTTCGAGGAGGCGGCAACCACTCTGGGCGCCTCCCGGTTCACCGCGTTCCGCCGGGTCACGCTCCCGCTGATCGCGCCCGGCATCGCGGCCGGCGCGGTGCTCGCCTGGGCCCGCGCCCTCGGCGAGTTCGGCGCGACGATCACCTTCGCGGGCAACTTCCCCGGGCGCACCCAGACCATGCCGCTCGCCGTGTACCTGGCTCTGCAGAGCGATCCGGATGCGGCGATCGCCCTGAGCCTCGTCCTGCTCACCGTCTCGATCGCCGTACTCGCGGGCCTGCGCGACCGTTGGATGACCTCCCCATGACCGATCTCGGCAAGACCGGCCTCGACAAGACCGCTCCCGCGGGCACCGAGACCACCGCCTCCAGCGGCGCGGCCCCGCTCCAGGCGGGCGAGGGCCTCGACGCGCGGCTCGTGGTCGACCGGGGCGGCTTCCGCCTCGACGTCACCCTGACGGCGGCCCCCGGTGACGTCGTCGCCCTGCTCGGGCCGAACGGCGCCGGCAAGACGACGGCCCTGCGCGCGCTCGCCGGACTCGTCCCGCTCACCGACGGGCGGCTGCGTCTCGACGGCGTGGAGCTCGACCGCACCCCGCCGGAGGCCCGCCCGGTCGGCGTGGTCTTCCAGGACTACCTGCTCTTTCCCCACCTCACCGCGCTCGACAACGTCGCCTTCGGCCCGCGCTGCCACGGCACGACCAAGGCGGAGGCCCGCGCGCAGGCCGCGCGGTGGCTGGAGCGGATGGGCCTGTCCGGACACGCGGGGGTCAAACCCCGCCGGCTCTCCGGCGGCCAGGCCCAGCGCGTCGCCCTCGCCCGCGCGCTGGCGACCCATCCGCGTCTCCTGCTGCTCGACGAACCGCTGGCCGCCCTGGACGCGCGGACCCGCCTGGAGGTCCGCGCCCAACTCCGCCGCCATCTGGCCGACTTCGAGGCGGTGGCCGTCCTCGTCACGCACGATCCGCTCGACGCCATGGTCCTCGCCGACCGTCTGGTCGTCATCGAGGACGGGCACGTCGTCCAGGAGGGGACACCGGGCCACATCGCACGGCATCCGCGGACGGACTACATCGCCCACCTCATCGGCCTAAACCTGTACAAGGGGCAGGCCGAGGGGCACACCGTACGGCTGGACTCCGGGCCCGCGATCACCACCACCGAGGAGCTGACCGGGCCGGTCTTCGTCACCTTCCCGCCGACCGCGGTGACCCTGTACCGCGAGCGCCCGGCCGGGACCAGTGCCCGCAACCTCTGGCGCTGCGAGGTGGCCGGCATGGAGACCCACGGCGACCAGATCCGCGCCGACCTGACGGGCGAGCTGCCCCTCGCCGCCGGCCTGACCACGGTGGCCGCCGCCGAACTCGGCCTCCATCCGGGCGCGGAGGTCTGGGCGGCGGTGAAGGCGGCGCAGACGCACGCCTATCCCGCCTGAGCGGACCACGGTGAGCCCCACCGCATGCCGGGATTCCGGATAATCCCCCCATCTCTGTGAGGCGCCCCATGAGTCTGAGAGTCCGCAACCGGATCCCCGGCACCGTCACCGCGGTCACCACCGGCGGGGCCATGGCGACGGTCAAGGTGCGTCTCGACGGCGGCCAGGACGTCACCTCGGCCATCACCGTGGACGCCGTCAAGGAACTCGGCCGCGCCGAGGGGGCCGCCGTGAGCGCCCTGGTCAACTCCACGGAGGTGTCGCTCGCGACGGGCGCCGTGGAGGGGCTGTCCCTCCGCAACCGGCTGCCCGGCACGGTCGGTGACATCGCGACCGGCGGGGCGATGGCCGCCGTGAAGGTCACCGTCGAGGGCGGCGAGCTGACCTCGGCCATCACGAAGGACGCCGTCGCCGATCTCGGGCCGGCCGTCGGCTCGCCCGTCACGCGCTGATCAAGTCGACCGACGTCTCCCTCACCACGGGCTGAGGTACCTGTTCGCTCCCCGGCGCGACTGCTACGCGCGTGCACTGGAGAAGCTCCAGGAGTGAGGGACCCCCGCCGGAAATCGGATCGGCGCCGAACATCGGCAGGGGCCACTCACGCGAGGTGGCGCGACTCCCCTTCACGCGCTCCCTCGCTGCTCCGACGTCGGCGCCTGGGGAACGCGGGAGTGATCCCCAGCTGGTGCGCTTCCGTCGGAGGGGCCGGGGTCGCTTTCGTCGGCGATGCGACTCCGGCCGTCTGATCTCCGTCGGCCCGGGGACTGGGGGCGAGAAAGAGGTACCCCCATTCTGCCCTCCAAACGCAGTGACATATGCCGGATTGTGTTCAACAGTGCTTGACGGGAGCGGAGTTGGACTTTGGCATCTGCCGCGGGCAGTGCCGCCCGGACCGATGTCCGCGCAGGTCGAACGGGACGCGTGTAGCAGACTGGCGGCACCGCGTGAGCCGTCACGCGCGTAGGGACGATGAACGGCCCTACCCCCGCAGTGAGGAGGAGCAGCGTGCCGGATTCATCTCGTCCGTCCCGTCGACGCGCCCAGGGCGAGCTGGAGACCGAGGTCCTGGCCGCGTTGCGCGCGGCGGACGGCCCGGCGAACGCGGGATGGGTGCGTGACCGGATCGGAGGCGATCTCGCGTACACCACCGTGGTGACCATCCTGGCCCGGTTGCACGCCAAGGACGTGGTCACGCGCAGGCGGGAGGGGCGGTCGTTCGTGTGGACGCCCACCTCGGACGAGGCCGGGCTCGCCGCACGGAAGATGCGCAAGGTGCTGGACGCGGGGCCGGATCGGGAAGCCGTCCTGACCAGCTTCCTCACCTCGCTGCCCGACAGCGACGAGCAGGTGCTGCGCGACCTGCTGCGCCGCGCCGACGAGGAAGCCGCCGACTGAACCCGTGGGAATCTTCGTCTTCTTGCCGCTGGTGCTGCCGCTCACGGCCTGGCCGGTGTCCCGCCTCGCGACCCACCGGCTCCACCCGCGCACCGCGACCCGGCTCCTGACGTGGGTGGCCGCGGTCATGGCGGCCTGCAGCACACTGTGCCTGGGGCTGCTGATGGTGGTCGGCACCGCGCAGCTGCCGGGCAATCCGCTGCCCGACGGCTGGTCGGACCCCGAGGTGCGGGCCGCCGTGCCGCAGGACGAGATCGCGGGCAAGGCGGCCATCCCGGCCCTGCTCGCCGTCGTCGCCGTGGGCACACGCACGCTGTGGCGGCACTTCGCCCTGCGGCGCCGTGCCCACGAGGCACTCACCGGGCTGCCCGGCACCGAGGTCGCGGTGCTCCCCGATGCACAGCCGTACGCGTACGCGCTGCCGGGCGGGGGCGAGCGGCACGGGCGGGTCGTCGTCAGCACCGGGCTCCTCGACCGGCTCCGGCCAGGCGAGCGACGGGCCGTGTTCGCCCATGAGCGGGCCCATCTTGCGGGGCACCACCACCGGTATCTGCTGACCGTCAGGCTCGCGGCCCGCGCCAATCCCTTTCTGCGCCCGCTGAGTTCAGCCGTCACCTACACCGCCGAGCGCTGGGCCGACGAGGAGGCCGCCGCCCGGGTGGGGGACCGCAGAACCGTCGCGCGGGCCATCGGCAAGGTGGCGCTCTCCGGTGGCGCGATGCGCGGACCCGCCTTCGCGGCCTTCGCCGCGCCGGGCCCGGTCCCCCGCCGGGTCGCGGCGCTGCTCGCCCCGGCACCGTGCGCGGCCGGACGCGCGACGGTGTTCACGACCGTCGGGCTGGCCACCTGGACGGCGGGGGCCGGCGCCGCGGCCTCCGCCATGTCGTCCGCGAGCTCGGCGCTCACGCTGGCGGCCACGCTGCACGCGGCGACACCCCTGTAGCCGGACGGGTCAGGCCGTCGCCGGCGCGGCCGGGCCCACCAGTTCGGACAGCACGTCCTCCATGGTCACGAAGCCGATGACCGTGCCCTTGCCGCCGGTGACGGCGGCGAGGTGGCTGCCCTGCGCGCGCAGGGCGGTCAGGGCGTCGTCGAGCGGGGTGTCGATACGCACCCGGGTGAGCGGATGGAGCACCGCGCGCGGGAAGGGACTGTCGCGCTCGGCGGCGCCCAGGGTGTCCTTGATGTGGAGATAGCCCAGCAGCTCCCCGTGATCGCCGGTGACCGGGAAGCGGGAGAATCCCGCACCGGCCGCGACGCGCTCCAGCTCGGCGGGCGTGATCCGGTCCGTCACCGTGCGCATCCGCTGCGCAGGGACGACGATCTCGCCCACCGGCCGTGTCCCCAACTCCAGGGCGTCGCGCAGCCGTTCACCGTCGGCGGACGACAGGAGTCCCGCCTCGCTGGAGTCGAGCACCATACGGGCCAGCTGGTCGTCGGTGAAGACGGACTCGACCTCGTCCTTCGGCTCCACCTTCAGCAGCCGCAGCAGCGCGTTGGCGAAGGCGTTGATGCCGAGGACGACGGGCCCCAGGGCGCGGGTGAGGGCGACCAACGGCGGGCCGAGCAGCAGGGCGGTGCGCACCGGCGCGGCGAGCGCGATGTTCTTCGGCACCATCTCGCCGAAGAGCATGTGCGCGTAGGTCGCCGCGGTCAGCGCGATGACGAACGAGATCGGGTGCACCATCGCGTACGGGACGTGCACGGCTTCGAAGGCCGGCTCCAGCAGGTGGGCGATCGCCGGTTCCGCGACGGCGCCGAGCACCAACGAGGAGACGGTGATGCCGAGTTGGGCCGTGGCCAGCATCGCGGAGATGTGTTCCAGGGCCCACAGCGCGGAGCGGGCCCGCTTGCTGCCCTCCTGGGCGCGCGGCTCGATCTGGCTGCGCCGCACCGAGATGAGGGAGAACTCGGCGCCGACGAAGAACGCGTTGGTGAGCAGGGTGAACGCGCCGATGGCAAGTTGCAGAACGGTCATCGCGCGTCCTCCATGCGCTCTGCGCTGTCGCCGCCACCCGGTGCCGTGACGTCAGGTTCGGTGATGCGGACGCGGTCGGCGCGGTGGTGGTCGACGTCGAGCACGGTCAGCTCCCAGCCGTCCAGCGCGACGGTGTCGCCCGGGACGGGAATGCGGGCGAGGCGGGTCGCGACGAGCCCGGCCACGGTCTCGTACGGGCCCTCGGGCGCGGTCAGTCCTGTCGCCGCGAGCTCGTCGATGCGGACACCGCCGT
The DNA here is from genome assembly GCF_000373565.1 of Streptomyces sp. HmicA12. GTDB lineage: Bacteria > Actinomycetota > Actinomycetes > Streptomycetales > Streptomycetaceae > Streptomyces. The sequence goes on from NZ_KB891817.1 coordinate 28,211, forward strand.
CCGCCTCCCAGACGGCGCGGCCGTCCTCGGTGCGGGGTGCGGGCAGCAGGTCGGGCGGCTCGACCGGGTCGTGCTCGTCGCGGACCTCGCCCACGACCTCCTCGACGATGTCCTCCACCGTCGCCACCCCTGCGGTGCCGCCGTACTCGTCGATGACGACGGCCATCGTCCGCGTCTCGCGCAGCCGCTCGAGCAGCCGGTCGGCGGGCAGACTGTCGGGGACCAGCAGGGGCGCCGTCGCCAGCTCGGTCACCGGTGTCAGCCCGCGCTTGTCCGGTTCGAGGGCGAGGACATCGCGGATGTGGACGGTGCCGACGACCTCGTCGAGGCTGTCGCGGTAGACGGGGAAGCGGGACAGGCCGGTGGTGTGGGTGAGGTCGGCCGCGTCGGTGGCGGTGGCGTGCGCCTCCAGGGCCCGGACGTCGACGCGCGGCGTCATCACGTTCTCCGCGGTCAGCGCGCTCAGGTGCAGGGTGCGGACGAACAGTTCGGCCGAGTCGGCCTCCAGGGCCCCTTCGGCGGCGGAGTGCCGGGCCAGCGCGACGAGCTCCTCCGGGGTGCGGGCGGAAGCCAGTTCCTCCGCGGGCTCCAGGCCGAGGCGCCGTACGACGCGGTTCGCCGTGTTGTTCAGGTGCCGGATGAACGGGCCGAAGGCAGCGGTGAACCCGCGCTGGGGGCCCGCGACCACCTTGGCCACCGCCACCGGACGGGCGATCGCCCAGTTCTTCGGCACCAGTTCGCCGACGACCATCAGGATGACCGTGGACAGGGCCACGCCGAGCACACTGGCCACGGACGACGCGGCGCCGCCCAGGCCCAGGGCCCACAGCGGGCCGCGCAGCAGCGCGGCGAGCGACGGCTCCGCCAGCATGCCGATCACCAAGGAGGTGACGGTGATGCCGAGTTGAGCGCCGGAGAGCTGGAAGGTCAGCCGGCGGACGGCCTTCAGTGCGCCGGACGCACCCCGCTCCCCCGCCCGCTCGGCGCGCTCCAGGTCGGACCGCTCCACGGTGGTGAGGGAGAACTCGGCCGCCACGAACAGCGCGCAGGCGAGCGTGAGCAGCAACGCGAGCGCCAGCAGCAGCAGTTCGGTCATCGTCGCCCCACCTCCGCCCCGCGCGCACGGTTCTCGCTGGTCATCGGTCGGCGCGCGGCGCGCGGCCGGCTACTGGGAGGCTCACCCATCGCGGGCTGTGACTCCTTCTCGCTCGGGGGATCGGACGATCCCGGTTCGTCGACTGGACGTATTCTTCTACGCGCCTGTAGAACGTGGATGTCCACCCGGATGTTCCCGGTGTCCGCACGGCACTCGCCACCCTCGTCCGCACAAAAGGGAGTGAACGCCTCGATGGTGTTACAACGACTGCTCGGCTCGCTCGGCGTGGGCGGGCCCACCGTCGACACCGTCCTCGCCCCGGGTGCCACCGCGCCCGGCGGGACCCTCTCCGGCCAGGTCCGCATCACGGGAGGGAGCGGGGACTTCACCGTCGAGCACATCGCCCTGGAACTCGTGGCCCGGGTCGAGGCCGAGCACGACGATCACGGGGCCGGTGAGAGCCACGGCGTCGTGGCCTTCGACCGCTTCGTGGTCGGCGGCGGCTTCCGCCTCGCCCAAGGCGCTGAACGCAGCGTTCCGTTCACCGTGACGCTGCCCTGGGAGACCCCGGTCACCGAGTTGCACGGACAGGACCTCGGCATCGTCCTCGGCGTGCGTACCGAACTCGAGGTGGCCGGGGCCAAGGACAAGGGGGATCTGGACCGGCTCACCGTCGGCCCGCTCCCCGTGCAGGAGGCGATCCTGGAGGCCTTCGGGCAGCTCGGCTTCGGCTTCCGGTCGGCCGACCTGGAGTACGGACGGATCGGCGGCACGGGCCGGCAACTCCCTTTCCACCAGAAGATCGAGCTGACCCCGGCCCCGCGGTACGCCCATGTCGTGAACGAGATCGAGGTGACCTTCCTCGCCACTCCCGGCGGTATGGAAGTGGTCCTGGAGGCCGACAAGCGCGATGACTTCCGCTCCGGCGGTCACGACGCGCTCACCCGCTTCACCGTCGCCCACGACGGCGTGCACCACCACGACCGGGTCGCGCTCGTCGACGGCTGGGTGCGTCAACTGGTGGAGCACCGTTCCTCCTACGCCGACCACGCCTCGTACGACGACACCGGCCACCGTCACGACCACGGCGAGCCCGCCGGGCACCGTTCGGGCCCCGGCATCGGGACGGCTGTCGCGGCGGGCGCCGCAGGGCTCGCGGTCGGTGTCGTCGGCGGTATGGTCGCCGCCGAAGTCGTCGACGAGGTGGGCGACTTCTTCGAGGGCGACGACGAGGACGGGGAGGACTGACCGTGTTCGGCATCAGCGAGATCGCCATCGTTCTCATCGTCGTCATCCTCGTCATCGGCGCGAAGAAACTGCCCGAACTCGCGCGCAGCGCGGGCAAGTCGGCGCGCATCCTGAAGGCCGAGGCGAAGGCCGTCAAGGACAAGGAGGAGAACGGGCGGAGCGGCGACGATTCCCCACCGCCCCGGGTCGTCCCCGGCGAGAGCGTCCCGCCGCGCGACACCGACCAGGGCCCCCGTCCCTCCTGACGCACGAACGCCCGGGGTCAGCGGAGCCGGCGCCGCCCACCCCGGTACGGCGAAACACCCCGCGCATGTCGCGATCACCGTTGTAGCCTCCGCCAATGACGTCTGCCGCCCTGCCGCCTCCCTCCCCCGCCGGAGCCTCGGAGTGCCTCGCGCTCACCCGCACGCTGCGCCGCAGGGGCACCGTCGTGCTCTCCGTGTTCGCGCTGGTGTGGGCCTTCGCGGGCGCCTCGGGCACCGGCCCGGCCGACGGAGCGGTCCCCCTGGCGACGGAGGCCGTGGCCGTCCTCCTCACGGTGGCGGCGCTGTTCCTCGGCCTCCGCAAGGGCGCCGCGCCCTCGCCCCGGACCGTGAACCTGCCGGCCAACTGGGCCCGCGGCGTCGGCATCATCAACGGCCTCGAGGTTCTGGCGATCTTCGCGGTGATCGCCGCGGCCAACGCCTCGGGCCGCCCCGGGCTCGTCCCCGTGGGCATCGCGCTCGTCGTCGGCCTGCACTTCTTCCCGCTGGCACGGCTCTACGACCAGGGGCAGTACCGGTGGACGGCCGCGCTGCTCTGCGCCGTCGCCGTGGCCGGACTCCTGCTGTACGCGGCCGGGGGCGCGGACACGACCGTGCGGGTCGTCGTCGGTCTGGGCGCCGCGGTGGTCCTGTGGGTCTCCGCGTTCCATCTGGCCCTGCGCGGCTGACGGGTGCCCCTCGCCGCCCCGCGTCCGCTCACGGAGCCTCGACGGGCAGGGGCGGCAACGGTGTCCGGTACACCCAGGCCTCGAACAGCGCGTCCACCGGTCCGGGCGCGAACCTCTCGACGTGCGCGGCGAACATCCGCGTGCTGACGACGCCGTGCCGGTGGACGACGGGCCAGGCCCGGAGCATGCGGAAGAACGCGGCGTCGCCGAGTGCGCAGCGCATCGCGTGCACGGCGAGGGCGCCGCGTTCGTAGATCCGGTCGTCGAACATCGCCTTGCGGCCGGGGTCGGCCAGGCTGAGGTCCTGCGGCTCCCCCGTGAGCAAGTGGTGTGCCTGCGCGGCCAGTTCGTGGGCCCTGCGCGCTCCCGAGCGTTCCGACCAGAGCCACTCCGCGTACTTGGCGAGGCCTTCGTTGAGCCAGATGTGCCGCCAGTCGGCGACGGTGACGCTGTTGCCGAACCATTGGTGGGCGAGCTCGTGCGCGACCATGCGCTCCGAACCGCGGGCGCCGTCCACGTGGTTGACGCCGAACAGCGACAGGCCCTGCGCCTCGACGGGGATGTCGAGTTCCTCGTCGGTGACGACGACCGCGTACTCGCCGAAGGGGTAGGGCCCGAAGAGTTCCTCGAAGAGCTCCATCATCTGCGGCTGTCGCGCGAAGTCCCGGGAGAACTGGGCCAGGAGATGGGCCGGGAAGTGCCCGGTCTGCGGCACTCCGCTGAGCCCCGGGTCGCCGAGCAGCGCCGTCTGGTACTTGCCGACGGTCAGGCCGACCAGATAGCTGGAGGTGGGCGCGGGCTGTTCGTAGAGCCAGGTGGTGGTCGAGGCCCTGGTGGTGCGGGTCAGCAGGCGGCCGCCGATCACCACCTGGTACGCCGAGGGCGCGGTGACCGAGATCTGGTACGAGGCCTTGTCCGCGGGCCGGTCGTTGCACGGGTACCAGGACGGCGCCCCGACCGGCTGACTGGCGACCAGCGCACCGTCGGTCAGCTCCTCCCAGCCGAGCCCGCCCCAGGGGCTGTCGACCGGCTTCGGGTTGCCCGCGTAGTGCACCTCGACGGTGAACGCGGCCCCGGCGGGCAGCACCTTCGCCGGGCGGATGCGCAGCTTGCCGCCGCGCAGCGTGTAGTGCGGGGCGCGGCCGTCGACGCGGATGCGGGCGATACGGAAGTCGCTCAGGTTCAGCTGGAACTCGGACAGCGGGGCCCGGCCCGCGATCGCGCTGAGCCGGGCCGTGCCCGCGAGCCGGTTGGGCACCGGCCGGTAGTCCAGGTCGAGCTCGTAGCGGTGCACCCGGAAGCGGGGGTCCCCGTGGCCCGGGAAGTAGGGGTCCGGTGCCGTCGTCCGCTGATCGCTCACGCCTGGTCCGCTCCCTGCCCCGCACTCGTACGACGCGCCGCCGTGCTGTCCTGCGACGGCGGCCCGCCGTCTCAGGGACGCCAGGCCTCGATCGGGTTTCCCAGCCAGCGGGTGTCCGCCGGTACCGACTCGCCCGCCATCACGAGGGAGGCGGGGCCCAGGGTCGAGCGGGCTCCGATCTCGCTGCCCGGCAGCGCGATGCCGCCCGGGCCCAGGGTGGCACCCGCGCGGAGAACCACAGTATCCGTCCGCAGGATCCGATCATGGAAGAGGTGGGTCTGCAGAACACAGCCCCGGTTCACGCTCGCCGCGGAACCGAGCGTGACCAGATCGGCCTCGGGCAGCCAGTGGCTCTCGCACCACACGCCCCGGCCGACGCGGGCACCGAGTCCGCGCAGCCACAGGTTCAGGACCGGGGTGCCGGGGACGGCTTCGGCGAGCCAGGGCACGGCGACCAATTCCACGAAGGTGTCGGCGAGTTCGCCCCGCCAGACGAAGTCGCACCACAGGGGGTGCTGCCCGGCGCGGTGCCGGCCGACGAGGAGCCACTTGGCGGCGACGGAGACGAACGCCGCGAGTGTGCCGGCGCCGAGCAGGACCGCCCCGGACAGCAGGGCCGCGAGCCACCACGCGTGCGCCGCGGCGGCGGCGAGCAGGGCGACCGTGAGGAGCGCGAGCGCCGCCGAGCAGCAGGCCGGGACGATCCGGCAGAGCTCGACCGCGGCGCGGGCCACTTTCAGGCGGGCGGGAGGCGCGTAGGTGCGACGTTCGTCGTCGGGGGCGGCCGCGCGGGGCAGCTCGACCGGGGGAAGTCCCAGGTAGGAGCTGCCTTTTCGGGCCTTCTTCGGGGTGGCGGAGAGCACGCCGACCAGTCCGTCGTCGGGTACGCGGCGACCGGGCGCGGTCATGCCGGAGTTGCCGAGGAAGGCCCGTCGGCCGATCTCCGCGCGGCCGACGCGGACCCAGCCACCGCCGAGTTCGTACGGGGCGGTCAGCGTGTCGTCGGCGAGGAACGCGGCGTCGCCGACCGTGGTCAGGCCGGGCAGCGCGAGCACGGTGGAGACCTCGGCGCCGCGACCGACCCGCATGCCGAGCAGCCGCATCCAGACGGGGGTGACGAGCCCGGCGTACAGCGGGAAGAGGGTCTGCCGGGACAGGTCCATGAGCTGGGTGACGGTCCACGCCTGCCAGCCGGCCCGGCTGTGCGTGGGGTGGCAGCCGGGGCGCAGGCCGAGGCCGAGCAGGCGCACGCCGGCGAGGATCAGTACGGCGTAGGCGAGACCGAAGGCCAGGGTCGCGGGGACGAGGGCGCGCAGGGCGCCGGTCACCGCCCCGCCGAGCGCCGCGTCGGCCGGCACGAAGGCGTGGGCCACGCACAGCGCGGGGACCAGGGCCGCGGCCGGAAGGAGGTTGAGTGCCGTGCCCGTGACGCCGTACATCGCGCGCCAGTGCACGGCGCGCGGCGGTCGGTGTCGCGGCCAGTCCCGCTTCGCCTTGCCGAGCTTGGCGGCGGGCGACCCCGCCCAGCGCTGCCCGGTCGGGATCTGTCCGCGCACCGCCGACCCCGGGGCGACCTCGGCGCGCTTGCCGACGCGGGCGCCCGGGAACAGGGTGCTGCGGGTACCGACCACGGCGCCCGCGCCGACCCGGACGGCGCCGATCTCCAGGCGGTCGCCGTCCAGCCAGTGCCCGGACAGGTCCACCTCGGGTTCGACGGCGCAGCCGCGGCCGAGCCGGAGCAGACCGGTGACCGGGGGCAGCGTGTGCAGGTCGACGTCGGGGCCGACCCGGGCGCCCAGCGCGCGGGCGTACCGCTCCAGCCAGGAGCCGGTCAGGGAGGTGGCGCCGCTGTACTCGGCGAGGCGTTCGGCGGTCCACAGGCGCAGGTGGACGGAGCCGCCGCGCGGGTAGGTGCCGGGGCCGACGCCGCGCAGGAGCAGCCGGGCACCGCCCGCGGCGATGCCGAGGCGGCCGGGCGGGCTGTACAGGACGAGGGCGCCGACGGCGATCGGCCACCAGGAGGCGGTCGGGGCCCACGGGTGGCCGCCGAGGTGGTGCAGGACGTTGCCGAGCGCGGCGAGCGCGACCGTCCAGCGCAGGCCCACGAGGGTGAACAGCGGGAGAAGCAGGGCCACTTGAGCCGCTTGGGCCCGTACGGGCACGGGCGCGACGACGCGTTCGGCGCCGTCGTCCTGGCCGGACCTTTCGAGCCGGTGGGCGAGTTTGCGCAGGACGGGCCGCTCGTAGAGGTCGATGACGGCGGCGTTCGGATAGCGCGTGCGCAGGCGCGTGGTGAGCTGGGCCGCGGCCAGGCTGTTCCCGCCGATCGCGAAGAAGTCGTCGAAGGGGCCGGTCACCGGGATGCCGAGGGTCTCGCTCCACTGCTCGGCGAGCCAGGCCTCGGTCCCGTACAGCCGCTCGGTGCTTCCGGCGGTGTCGAGTCCGGGCAGCGGCCAGGGCAGCGCGTCCCGGTCGACCTTGCCGGAGGTACGGGTGGGCAGTTCCGCGACGCGGGCCAGCAACGGCACGAGCGCGGCCGGGAGTTCGGCGCGCAGCCGCGCGACGGCGGCCCCGTGGTCGAAGGCGTCGCCGGCTTTCTCGGTGACGAGGTAGCCGACGAGCAGTTGGTTGCCGCCGCGTGCCGTGCGGACGGCGGCGGCCGCGCCCGCGACACCGGGCAGTTCCTGCAGTGCGGCGTCGACCTCGCCGAGTTCGATCCGGCGCCCGCCGAGCTTGATCTGTTCGTCGCCGCGCCCGAGGAAGATCAGCCCTTCCGGGTCGGCCCTCACCAAGTCGCCGCTGCGGTAGGCGCGTTGCCATCCGGTCGACTCCAGCGGCGCGTACTTCTCGGCGTCCTTGTCGGGGTCGAGGTAGCGGGCGAGTCCCACGCCGCCGATGACGAGGTGCCCGCACCCGCCCATCGGCACGAGGTGGTCACCCCCATCGACGACGGCCAACTCCCAGCCGTTCAGGGGCAGTCCGATCCGGATCGGTCCCCCGCCGGTCAGCAGGGAGGCGCACGCGACGACGGTGGTCTCGGTGGGCCCGTAGGTGTTCCACACCTCGCGGCCCTCGGTGACCAGGCGCTGGGCGAGCTCCGGCGGGCAGGCCTCACCGCCGAAGATCAACAGGCGTACGTCGCCGAGGGTCTCGGGGTCCCACAGCGCGGCGAGCGTCGGCACGGTGGAGACCACGGTGATCTCCTGCTCGACCAGCCACGGCCCGAGATCGGCGCCGCCGCGCACCTGGGAGCGCGGCACCGGCACCAGACAGGCGCCGTGCCGCCAGGCCAGCCACATCTCCTCGCAGGAGGCGTCGAACGCCACGGAAAGACCGGCCATCACGCGGTCCCCGGGGCCGATCGGGTCCTGGTCGAGGAAGAGCGCCGCCTCGGCGTCCACGAACGCGGCGGCGCTGCGATGGCTGACCGCGACGCCCTTGGGGGTTCCGGTCGACCCCGAGGTGAAGATGACCCACGCGTCGTCGTCGGGTCCGGGCCGTCCGGCCGGGGCGTCGGCCGGCTTGTCCACGGTGAAGCCGTGACCGGCCCCGATGACGGTGCGCACCCGCGCCTCGCCGAAGACGAGGTCGGCGCGCTCGTCGGGGTCCTCCGCGTCCACCGGGACGTAGGCGGCACCGGCGGCGAGCACCGCGAGGACGGCGACGTACAGCTCGTTCGTGCCGCTCGGCAGGCGGACCCCGACGCGGTCACCCCATCCCACTCCGGCCGCGTCGAGCCTGCGGCGTAACTGTTCCACTTCGGCGGCCAGTTCACGGTACGTCAGCCGGCGGGTGCCGTCGTCGAGTGCGGGTTCGTCGGGGTGCGCCCGCACGGTGGCGTCCAGCACGTCCATGAGGGTGCGCGGCGGTGCGGCGCACCCTCCTGCGAAGAGGGCGGGCGCCTCGGCCCGGTCGCTCATCTCCGCGTCGAGCGGTCCGAGTTCGGCGTTCGCGCGTGTGGCTGCCATCGGATCCTGTCGTCGAAGGGCGCATCCCCGAAAGCCCGTCTCGCCGCTCCCGGTCTGCCTGTTGTGGTCCGGTTCGGTACGTAAGAACCGGCAAATCCTAATCGGTTCCCGGGAGTTGGGCACCGTACGGCCGGCAGAGCCGGTCCTGCGGCGACGATGCGCGGCGGATTCGTCCGACCCATTGACCACCCGGGCCGCGCGCCCTACCGTCGCCCGTCGAAGCGCTTCGACAAAACAGTGCCGAGCTCGGGGAGAGCCTGCGGATGTTGACGACACGAAGCACCACGTACACCAGAGGCCGACGCCGCCGTGCTCTGGGCGCCGCGGGCGCGGCACTGGCCTGCGTCCTCGCCCTCACCTCCTGCGGTGGGAGCGACGACGGCAGCGGCGGCGACGCGAAGACCCTGCGCCTGTGGCACTACGAGGCCGCCAACAGCGCGATGGGCGCCGCCTGGAACGAGGCCATCAAGGAGTTCGAGGCCGAGCACCCCGGCGTGAAGGTCAAGTTCGAGGAGAAGAGCTTCGACCAGATCCAGAAGACCGCGTCCATGGTCCTCGGCTCCGACGACGCCCCCGACCTCATGGAGTACAACAAGGGCAACGCCACGGCCGGCCTGCTGTCCAAGCAGGGGCTGCTCACCGACATGACCGCGGAGGTCACGAAGCGCGGCTGGGACAAGCAGCTCTCCCCGTCGATCACCACCACGAGCCGCTACTCGCCGCAGGGCACCATGGGCTCGGGGAAGTGGTACGGCGTCCCGAACTACGGCGAGTTCCTCCAGGCGTACTACAACGAGGACCTGTTCAAGAAGTACGACATCAAGGTCCCGACGACCTTCGACGAACTCACCACCGCGCTCGCCGAGTTCAAGAAGCAGGGCGTCACCCCGCTGGCCAACTCCGGCGCCGAGTACCTCGCCCACCAGTACGTCTACCAGCTCGCTCTCACCAAGGCGGACCGCGCCTGGGTCGACGACTACGAACTCAAGGGCAAGGCCGACTTCCACGACGCGGCCTGGACGTACGCGGCGAAGACCTTCGCCGACTGGGTGAAGAAGGGCTACATAGCCAAGAACACCACCAGCGCCACCGCCGAGAACGCGGGCGTCTCCTGGCTCCGGCAGAAGTCCCCGATCATCTTCTCCGGCACCTGGTGGTTCGGCCGGTTCCAGGACGAGGCGACGTTCGACTGGACGTCCGGCATCTTCCCCGGCGCCACCCTCACCCCCGGCTCCGGCGGCAATCTGTGGGTCGTCCCCGCCAAGTCGAAGAACAAGGAACTCGCCTACGACTTCATCGACATCACCATGTCGAAGAAGATCCAGAACCTGCTCGGCAACAAGGGCGGCGTCCCCGTCTCGGCCGACGCCTCCGCCGTCAAGGAGCCGAAGTCCCAGCAGCTGATCAAGGACTTCAACACACTGTCCGACAAGGACGGCCTCGCCTACTACCCGGACTGGCCGGTAGCGGGCTTCTACGAGACGCTCGTCTCCCAGACACAGAGGCTGATGACCGGAAGCGCTTCACCGGACGAGTATCTGGACGCGCTCCAGGCCGCCTACGACAAGGGCGCGTCCAAGGGATGAGCCTGATCGCACTCCGCAAGGAGAACGCGGCCGAGGACCGAAGCGGCGCCGCCGGTCGTGCGCCGCGCGGCCGGCGCCGTGACTCGTACGTCCTCTTCCTCCTGCCGGGCGCGCTCGCGTTCCTCGCCGTGGTCGTCGCCCCGTTCGTGATGAACACGGCCTGGAGCTTCGCGGACTGGCAGGGGGTGGGGCCCGTCCACTGGTCGGGGCTCTCCAACTACCGTGAACTGTGGGGGGACTCGGAGTTCTGGGCTTCCTTCCGTCACAGCCTCTTCATGGTCCTGTCGATGTCGGTGATCCCGACGGTCGTCGGCCTGGTGCTCGCCGCCGCGCTCTTCGACTTCGTCGCCAAGCACTACGGCAGCCGCGTCGCGGCCGTGCTGCGCGCCTGCTTCTATCTGCCGCAGGTGCTGCCGATCGCGGTGGCCGGGATCGTGTGGAGCTGGATCCTCGCCCCGGACGACGGCGCCCTGAACGCATTCCTGAAGGCGATCGGGCTCGGCTCGTGGCAGCAGGACTGGCTGGGCGATCCGGACCTCGCGCTCTGGTCCGTCATGGGCGTGATGGTGTGGGTGCAGATCGGCTTTCCGCTCGTGGTCTTCATGGCCGGACTGCAGCGCGTGGAACCGCAGTTGTACGAGGCCGCCGAGCTGGACGGCGCGGGCTGGTGGCGCAGGCTCTGGCATGTGACGCTGCCGCAGATCCGGCCGGAGATCCACGTGGTGCTGCTGTGGTGCACGATCGCCGCGCTGAAGGTGTTCGGCGCGGTCTACGTCCTGACCAAGGGCGGCCCCGGCGGCGCCACGAACGTGCCGTCCTACTTCTCGTACACGACCTTCTTCGAGCAGACCCAGGTCGGCTACGGGGCGGCGATCTCCACCGTCCTGACCCTGATCATCCTGCTCCTCGCGCTCGTCGGGCTGCGACTGCAGACGCGGGCCGAGGACACCGAGGAAGGACGTGTCGCGTGAGGACCGCCGTGCGCCGTCATCCGGTGCTGGCCGCGCTCGTCGTCGCGGCCCTGTTCATGCTCGCGCCGTTCGCCGTCGTCGCCTTGAACGCCTTCAAGTCTCCCGAGGAGTACTCAAGCGACGGCCCGCTGGCCCTGCCCGACGGTCTCTACACCGACGGCATCACCGGTTTCTGGGAGCGGGTCGACTTCGGCCAGAAGCTGTGGAACTCGACGCTGATCAGCGGCTCGGTCGCCGTTCTCGCCGTGCTGCTGTCGCTCCTCACCGCGTACGCGATCGGCATCGGCCGGGTGCGGGGACGCACCTGGGTGCTCGCCTTCTTCGTCCTCGCGAACATGCTGCCGCAGGAGTCGCTCGTCTACCCGCTCTACTTCCTGGCGAAGAAGGTGGATCTGTACGACACGCGGCTCAGCGTGATCATCGTCTTCACGGTGATCCAGTCGGCGTTCGGCACCTATCTGCTCGCCTCCGTGCTCGGCCGCTTCCCGCGCGAGGTGATCGAGGCGGCGAGGATCGACGGCGCCGGGAAGTGGCAGGTCCTGTGGCGGATCGTGGTGCCGATGAACCGGCCGACGATCGGGGTGCTGCTCGTCTTCTTCTTCATCTGGACCTGGAACGAGTTCCTGCTGCCGCTCGTCATGCTGCTCTCCAACGACCAGCAGACCGTGTCGGTGGCGCTCGGCGTGCTCCAGGGCCAGCGCCTGATGGACGCGACGATGACGAACGCCGCGGCGCTGCTCGGCGTCCTGCCCGCGATCGTGTTCTTCCTGCTCTTCCAGCGGACCCTGACCCGCGGCATCGCGGCGGGCGCGGTCAAGTAGCCCTGCACAGCCCGCAGTTACCTCACCTGGACATGAGGAGTCAGCCGTGCACGACCACCGTGAAAGACCCGCAGGCCCCGGCTTCGGCAGACGCACCCTGCTCGCGGCGGCGACCGCGGCGCTCGCCGTCCCCGGCGCGCTGATCGCCTCGGCCCCGCCCGCCGCGGCGCGGGCCACGTACCCGTTCCGGGACCCGTCCCGCTCCGTCGCCGCCCGCGTCAGGGACCTGCTCGGCCGGCTCACGCTCGACGAGAGGATCTCCCTCCTCCACCAGTACCAGCCGGCGATCGACCGGCTCGGGATCGCCTCGTTCCGCACCGGCACCGAGGCCCTGCACGGTGTCGCGTGGCTCGGGAGGGCCACGGTGTTCCCGCAGGCCATCGGGCTCGCCTCGACCTGGGACCCCGACCTCGTCGCCCGGGTCGGTGCGGCCGTCGGGGACGAGGCGCGCGGCTTCCAGCAGGAGCGGCCCGCCGGATGGGGCCTCAACCTGTGGGCGCCCGTGGTGAACCTGCTCCGCGATCCGCGCTGGGGGCGCAACGAGGAGGGCTACTCGGAGGACCCGTATCTGACCGGCGTGATCTCGACGGCGTACGGGAAGGGCCTGACCGGCGGTGACCCCGACCATCTGAAGACGGCGCCGACGCTCAAGCACTACCTCGCCAACAACAACGAGGTCGACCGCACGACCACGTCGAGCGACCTGCGCCCGCGCGTCCTGCACGAGTACGACGAGGCGGCGTTCCGCCCGGCGATCGAGGCGGGCGCGGTGACCGGTGTGATGTCGGCGTACAACCTGGTCAACGGCCGTCCCTGCACGGTGAATCCGGACCTCGGCGACACCGTCCGCTCCTGGACCGGCCGGGACCTGCTGAACGTGACGGACGCCTGGGCGCCCAACAATCTGGTCACCGGCAACGGATCGCAGGACTACCACCCCTCCCAGGTCGCGGCGGACGCGGCGGCCCTCAAGGCGGGCATCGACAGCTTCACGACGGACGACACCAACTCCGCACCGACGACGACAGCCCTCAAGAAGGCGGTGGGGGAAGGGTTGTTGACGGAGTCCGACATCGATCGCGCCGCGGGTCACGTCCTCGCGATCCGGGTCAGGCTCGGCGAGTTCGACCCGGGCGGCGGCCGCTACGGCGGGATCGGCAAGGACGCGATCGACACCCCGGCCCACCGGGCGCTCGCCCGTGAGGCGGCGACGAAAGCGGCGGTGCTGCTGAAGAACGCGCACGGCACGCTGCCTCTGAACCGGGCCCGCACCGCTTCGGTCGCGGTGGTCGGCCCGCTCGCCGACACCCTCTGCACGGACTGGTACGCGGGCACGCTCCCGTACGCGGTGACACCGAGGGACGGCATCGCGGCCAAGCTGGGCGAGGCGGCCGTGACGGGCAGCGAGGGCGTGGACCGCATCGCGCTGCGCAACACCACGACCGGCGGCCGGATCACGGCCGGTGCGGGCACGGCGGGTGCGCCGCTGCGCGAGAGCGACGCCGCGGCGGACGACACGACGGCGCAGTTCGACGTCTTCGACTGGGGTGCCGGGATCGTCACGCTGCGGGCCGCGGCGAACGGCCTGTTCGTGGGCCGCGGCGACGCGGGTTTCGTCAACGACCAGACACAGCCGGGTGGTTGGTACGTCCAGCAGCAGTTCACCCTGGAGGAGCGGCCGGACGGCACCGTCCTGGTGAAGTACGCGGGGTACGAGACCACCGAGTCCTGGTGGAGCTCGCCCGTCTACCTGGGGCCGACCGGCACGACCGGGCAGCTGGGGCTGGTGGAGAAGTCGGCGGCGGCCGCCTACGCGCGCGAGGTGGTCCGCTCCGGTACGCAGGACGCGGTCGCCGCGGTCACCGGCAAGGACGCGGCGATCGTCGTCATCGGCTCGATGCCCGCGATCAACGGCCGTGAGAACCACGACCGCCGGGACCTCGACATCGCCCCGGCGCAGGCGGCCCTCGTGGCGGCGGTGGCCGCGGCGAACCCGCGCACGGTCGTGATCGTCGAGAACAGCTACCCGACGGCGCTCGGTGAACTGGCCGCGCGGGTACCGGCGTTGCTGTGGACCTCGCACGCGGGCCAGGAGACCGGCAACGCCCTCGCGGACCTCCTCTTCGGCGACGCGAACCCGGCGGGCCGCCTGACCCAGACCTGGTACCGCTCCGTGGACGACCTCCCGTCCCTCCTCGCGTACGACATCATCAAGGACGAGCGCACGTACTGGTACTTCCGGGGCGAGCCGCTCCACCCCTTCGGCCACGGCCTGTCGTACACGTCGTTCTCGTACGGCGAGGTGAAGCGCTTCGACGGCGGCTACGCGGTCACGGTCACGAACACCGGCCGCCGCGCCGGGGACGAGGTCGTCCAGCTCTACGTCCATCAGCGGACCTCCCGCGACATCCAGCCGCTGCGCCGGCTGAGGTCCTTCGCCAGGGTGTCGCTCGCGCCGGGCGAGAGGAGGACGGTCCGGCTTCCCCTCACCCGCCGGGATCTCGCCCACTGGGACGTCACGCGCGACAAGTGGGTCGTGGAGTCCGCCACGTACGACATCCTGGTCGGCGCCTCCTCCTCGGACATCCGCGCGCGGACGACCTGGAAGGTGGCGGGCGAGACCGTGCCGCCGCGCGACCTCTCGCGCACGACGCGCGCGGAGGCCTTCGACGACTACGCCGGACACCCCGCGATCCGCCTGGTGGACGAGTCGAAGGAGCGCGGCACGGCGGTAGCGGCGAGCGAGGACGGCGCGTGGGTGTCGTTCGCGGACACACGACTCGCGGGCGGGGCAGGTTCGTTCACGGCGCGGACGGCCGGCGCGGCGGGAACCCTGGAGATCCGCGTGGGCGGCCCCCGTGGACGCCTGCTGGGCGCCGTGACGTTCGCCGCGACGGCCTCGGTGTACGACTACGCCACGGTGTCCGCCCGTCTCGACGGCGCTCCCCGCGGCCGGACCACGGTGTATGTGGTGCTCACGAAGGGCGTGCGCCTGGCCTCCTTCAGGCTCAGGACTTCGGGCGACGACGCGTGACCCGGTGACGAGGGTGCGGGGCGACGAGCATGCGGAGGCCCGCGCCGTCGCCCCCGCCCTGGTCAACCGGTACCGGCGAGTCCGTAGTGCTCGTCGATCAGGGTCCGGTAGCCGGGGTCGGTGACCCGCATGTCCCGGTCGAACCGCGGGGCGGCCTTGACCCTTTCCGCGTCGTGCCCGACCGACAGCGTCCGGGCCTCCTCGTCGATCGCGGTGACGGCCGCGATCGGCAGCAGCACCTTCTTGCTCAGCAGGACGTCTCTCGTATCGATCACGAGATGCTCGGTACCCACCTCGTGGGAGACGGCGTCCACCTTGCCCACCGATCCGTCCGTCGCCTCCACCGTGTAACCGACCAGGTCGGGGCCGAGCGGGCGCCGGGCCGCGCCGTCCGTCCCGTAAGGGTGCGGGGCGGTCAGGTCCTCGGTCATCGTCGTACTCCTCTCCGCCGCGAACGGCGTAGGACGGCCTCGACACGGAACGGCGCGGCCGCGGCCGTCCGGTCCGGCGCGCCTGGCCCCTCACATGTCCGCCCGGCGCCCACCGAAACGTCTCCCGCGGGGTGACGGACGGCCCTCCGCACACACCAGTTGGCCACGGCAGGACAGGCGGAAGTCACACGACCTTCACAAAGTCGCACTCGTGAACGTACCCGGACAGGGCAGGCGAACGGTACGACCGTGGGGAGGGAGTCCCTGATGCTCTTCGTCGCCGTTCTACTCCTGCCGCTGATGGGATTGCTCCTCTACGGCATGGACCGCCTGGAGGACCGCGTCGTCCGCCCGGAAGGGCGCACCGGCGATCACCTGACAGAGCATCAAAAGGGCGCTCGTCCACGGCGCCACGCGCAGCGGCGCCACCTGCGGCTGATCCACGGCGGCGGGCGCAAGGCGTCCGGGCGTCACCGCGACCAACAGTCGCCCGCCGCAGGCGCGGACGCGGACACGGGCGCGGACCACGCCGAAACGGCCTGAGCGGGCCGCGCGGAAGCGTGCGCAAGAATCGCAAGAAACAAACAGCATTCCGCAATTCGGCATCTCGCTGGCGGAATTCTCATACGACTCTCTTGTGGAATCCGGCCAAGTCGCCCTACTGTCACCGCACTTGGCCGCCACCCCCGCACGCCTTCCCGAGAGAATCGAGCACCGCATGTCGTGGTCCTCCACCCGCCGAAGACCAGCCCGGTTCGCCGCCACCCTGACGGCGGCCGCGGCCGGCCTCTCGCTCGCCGTCGTCCAGCCGGCCCTGGCCTCGGACACCGGCACCGGCACCACGCCCGTGACCCGCGCGGCACTCGACCCGTCCCTCGTCACGGGCCGCGGCGCCGACGTCCCGTTCGTCGAGCAGGAGGCGGAGAGCGCGCGGACGAACGGTGAGGTCATCGGCCCCGACCGGACGGCGTACACCCTGCCGTCGGAGGCGTCGGGGCGCTCGGCGGTGAAGCTGAGGCCGGGCCAGTACGTCGAGTTCACACTCCCCCGCGCGGCGAACGCGCTGACCGTGCGCTACAGCATCCCGGACGCTCCGAACGGCGGCGGGATCACGGCCCCGCTGGACCTGACGGTCGGCGGGAAGCGCCAGGCCCCGGTGACGCTGACCTCCCAGTACTCCTGGCTGTACAACCAGTACCCGTTCAGCAACGACCCGCAGGCCGACCTGCTGCACTCCGACTGGTGGATCACGGAGTGCGGCTGCGTGCCGAGCGCCACCACCCCGGCTCCCGTCATCGACAAGCCGTTCCGGCCCAGCCACTTCTACGACGAGCGGCGCGTCAAGCTGTCCAGGACCTACCGGGCCGGGGACACGGTCCGGCTGACGGCGCCCACCGGCACCAAGGCCGCCTGGACCGTCGTCGACCTCCTCGACTCGGAGCTGGTCGGCGCCCCGCACGTGGACCTGCGCGCCGTGAATCCCCTGGTCTACGGCGCCGACCCGACCGGCCGCCGCGACTCGGCCGACGCCATCGACAAGGCGATCGCGACCGCGAAGCGCCGGCACCTCAAGGTCTACCTGCCCCCGGGCACGTACCAGGTGAACCGGCACATCGTCGTCGACGACGTGACGATCGAGGGCGCGGGCAACTGGTACACGACCATCAAGGGCCACCAGGTCACATTGGACGAACCCGCGCCCGACGGGTCCGTGCACACCGGTGTGGGCTTCTACGGCAAGGACGCGGCCGACGGCGGCAGCACCGACGTGCACCTGTCCGGCTTCGCGATCGAGGGTGACGTCCGTGAGCGCGTCGACACGGACCAGGTGAACGCGATCGGCGGCGCGATGAGCGACTCCACGATCGACGGCCTGTACCTCCACCACACCAAGGTCGGCCTGTGGTTCGACGGCCCGATGAAGAACGTCCGCGTGACGCGCAACGTCATCGCCGATCAGATCGCCGACGGCCTCAACTTCCATACGGGCGTGACCGATTCGCTCGTCTCTCAGAACTTCGTGCGCAACACGGGCGACGACGCGCTCGCCATGTGGTCGGAGAAGCGGCAGGACGCGCGCAACACGTTCTCCCGCAACACGATCCAGACCCCGGTCCTCGCCAACGGCATCGCCCTGTACGGCGGCACCGACAACAAGGTCACCGGGAACCTGATCGCCGACCCGGTCCGTGAGGGCAGCGCCATCCAGATCGGCTCCCGCTTCGGCGCCGAGCCGTTCACCGGCCACGTCCGGATCACCGACAACACGACGGTGCGCGCGGGCACGTTCGAGCTGAACTGGAAGATCGGGCTCGGGGCGATCTGGTTCTACGCCCTGGAGAAGGACATCGACGCCGACATCGAGGTCACCGGGGACCACTTCCTCGACAACACCTACAACGCGATCATGCTCGTCTCCGACTTCCCGGTGAAGGACAAGTACAAGATCACGAACGTGCGCTTCAAGGACATCCGCGTCGACGGCACCGGCACCTCGGTGCTCAGCGCCCGCGCGGCGGGGTCGGCGTCGTTCGAGAACGTGGACGCCCGCAACGTCGGCGCGGTCGGCGTCAACAACTGCGGCTCGTTCAACTTCCCCGCCACCGGTTCGGAATTCACGGTCGAGGACCGAGGCGGCAACGACGGTGGCGGCACCACGGGCCCCTGGCTCGCCGCGTGGGAGCTGCCGAACACGATCACCTGCGACGACCGCCCGCCGGTCGTGGCGCCGCCCGCCCCCGGCACGTGGTGAGGTGACGTGAACTGAGGCGGACCGTGTGCCCCGGGGTGCCTGACACTCCGGGGCACAGGCCTGTCACACCCCGGAGGACGTCTCCCGGATCAGCGGTTCGAACTCCCGCCGCACGTAGGCGTCGAAAGGCTCCGTCAGCGCGCCGTCGATCACCCGCCGCACCCGGTGCTCGGCCGCGAACTCCTTGAGCGCCGCGCGGGAGTCCGGCTCCACACCGCCGCCGATGATCAGCACGCCGAACTCCTCGGCCTCCAGCAGCGTCCTGGCCTCCTCGTCGGAGCTCACTCCGTCCGCGTCGAAACCGTCCGCGCGCAGTGTGGCCAGCACCTCCGTCACCCTGGCGGGCATCCTTCCCAGCACCAGCGTCCTCATGATCGTTCCTCTCGGGTACGTCGACAGGGGCGTACCCGAACCTAGAACCTCAAGCGGACTTGAGGTCAACCCCGGCGTTGTCAGTGCTCACGGCTAGGGTGCGAGGTGTGGGCCGGCGGACTTCCTGGAGACCAGCTCGGCCGGGAACAGCAGGTCCGACCGGCGCTGTTGCATCGACGAGGACAGCGCGGCGGGACCCGCCGCGCACTCGAACCGAGACGTTTTGACGTTTTTCCGCAGGAGGACTTTCTATGACTCACCGTCCCTTGACGCTCATGGCGGTGCACGCCCACCCCGACGACGAGGCCACCAGCACCGGAGGGGTCCTCGCGCGGTACGCGGCGGAGGGATTCCGCACGGTGCTCGTGACGTGTACGGACGGCGGTTGCGGTGACGGTCCAGGGGGTGTCAAGCCGGGTGATCCCGGACACGATGCGCAGGCCGTCGCCGCGATGCGCCGTCAGGAACTCGAGGCGAGTCGCGACGTCCTGAAGATCAGTGATCTGGAGATGTTGGACTACGCCGACTCCGGGATGATGGGCTGGCCCAGCAACGACGCCCCCGGATCCTTCTGGCGGACCCCCGTGGAGGAAGCCGCGGCCCGGCTCGCGGAGCTCATGCGGCACTACCGCCCCGATGTGGTCGTCACCTACGACGAGAACGGCTTCTACGGGCACCCCGACCACATTCAGGCGCACCGCATCACGATGGCGGCGGTGGAGATGACCGACCTGACGCCGAAGGTGTACTGGACGACGATGCCGCGTTCGGGGATGCAGCGGTTCGGCGAGATCATGCGCGAGTTCCACCCGGACATGCCGGAGCCGGACCCGGCCGAGGCCGCCGCGATGGCCGAGATCGGACTCCCCGACGACGAGATCACCACGTGGGTGGACACCACCGCGTTCAGCGGGCAGAAGTTCGACTCGCTGGCCGCGCACGCCAGTCAGGGCGAGAACATCTTCTTCCTCAAGATGGGCAAGGAGAGGTTCGGCGAGTTCATGGGCATGGAGACCTTCGTACGCGTCCAGGACTCCACCGGCGCGGACCTGCCCGAGAACGATCTCTTCGCGGGACTGCGCTGACCGGTCCGTCTTCACGGCGCGAACGGACGTGTTCGCGCCGTGTCCGTCACATGAGCGAGCTGATGGCGGTCACCGCGGAGTCCAGTGTCGAGGACACGGCGGATGCCGCGGACGTGCCCGCGAGGTAGAAGCCGAATGCCGCGCCCACGACGATGTGGGAGAGCTTTCCGTCGCCTTTTCGCAGCAGGAAGACCACCGCGACGATCAGGACGAGGAACACGGGCAGATGCAGGGCGTTCATCGTTTTCACCTCATGTCCCGGCTTGTCGCGGGTGCGCCCCGCGGTTGCCGGTGGCAGTCCGTCACGGCCGCTGCCACAACGGTCAGGCTATGACCGCACGGTCGCTCCTGCCACTCGAATGGACGCGGACCGTGACGACGGTCCGCCGGGTGTCCGAGGCCCTCCCGGCTCAGCCCGGCCCGGCTCCGGCGGGCGAGGGCGCCGCTGTGCCGGCGCGGAGCACCAGCGGGGTGGCGAGTTCGACGCGGGGCAGGTTCACGTCCTCGCCGTCGATTCGTCGGTACCGCCGGGTCGACGTTGCCGACCGGGTCGACGAGCACGTACGGGATGCCGTGCGCGCCCAGCTTCGTACGTTGCCGTGGGGCGAGGTCGGAGACGACGCGGATGGCGCCGTCCGAGCGGCGGGCCGCGAGCTGGTCGAGCCGGGCGTTGGTGTCGACGGTGCTGCCGTGCGCGGCGGAGAGCGTCATGCCGACGCCCCCGTCGCGCAAGGCCTGCTCCGCGCCACGGATGATCTCGATCGACCACAGGCTGTCGAGCTCGATGAGGACGAGGTCGACGACTCCGCCCCGATGTCGTGCCCGCCGGGGCTGGTGGTGGCGGCCGGGCCATGATCGCGCGGATCCGGTCGCGGGTCGCCGTGGAGACGTCGACGCGTCCGTTGAGCACCTTCGACACGGTCGCCGTGGGCACGCCGGCCTCGGCCGCGATGGTGCCGATGGTCACCTCGCCGCTGATCGTTGGGTCATGTGCCGCCTGTTCCCGTCCGCCTGATCCGTCGTCACCCCCGCGTGCCGTGGTGGGCCAGCACCGCTGTCTTCGCGGGAAGACGACGGTGCGGCGCTGCGGGCGGTCTCCGGGTACGGCCACGGCGGCGGCCGGCTCCACGTGCCGGCCCCGGTCGCGGGTCGCCAGGCGCAGGACGCGGCCCGGCTCCTCGTCGTGGGTGAGGTGGGCGTAGTGCCACAGGCCCGTGGTGTAGAGATGGACCAGGCCCGCCGTCTGCCGTGGCGAGGCGGGGTCGAAGGCGACCTCCGCGTCGAACGTGAAGCCGGTGTGCTGCTGACGGCGGGCGACGAGGCTCTGCCGGTGCCGGGAGGACAGCGACTCGGCGCCGCGCAGCCGGACGCCGCCGCCCGCGAGGGGCGTGAGCCATGAGGGTGCGGGATGACGGGCGCCGCTCCGGGGGCGACTGTCAGTGGCCGCCGTTAGCATCCCGGCAGAGGGACCCCGTAGTCCGACTCAGGAGGTGTCATGGCCTCGCGCCTGAACCCGTATCTCAGCTTCGACGGCGATGCCCGTCAGGCCCTGGAGTTCTACAAGCACGTCTTCGGCGGCACGCTGGCGCTGAACACGTTCGGTGAAGCCGGTCAGGCCGACACCCCGCTGGCCGACAAGATCATGCACGGCATGCTGGAGACCCCGGGCGGCTTCACCCTGATGGGGGCCGACACCCCGCCCGGCATGGACCGCACGCCGGGCACCAATTTCTCGGTGAGTCTCAGCGGAGACGACGAGACCGAGCTCCGCGGCTACTGGGAGAAGCTGTCCGAGGGCGGCTCCGTGGCGGTTCCGTTGGAGAAGCAGATGTGGGGCGACGTGTTCGGCATGTGCACGGACCGCTTCGGCATTCCGTGGATGGTGAACATCGGCGCGCCGCGGAGCTGACTCACCCGTCCGAGCCCTTCGCGGAGCTCGTGCAGGCCCGCTGGTCCACCGTTCCTCAGGGGCGGCCGAGGTCCTGACGTCGTCCGACCAACACGTCCACCTCGCCCGCGGCGAGGTGGATCTCTCGAATCTGCCAGATCCGTTCGGGCACGGAAGTACCAGCGGCGGTCTTGTGTTCCTCCACGGCCATGACGACGTCTCCTTTGCCGGCGACCAGGAGTTCGGCGGGAACGGCCACACCGTCGGAGAAGCACAGCGTGATGCCGAGTGGAGCCGGGGCCTCGACGAAACCTTGGGGATCGGACAGGTCCCGGATCCGGCAGCGAGCGCCCGGGAAGAGATGGGTATGGGCACAATCCGCCGGGAAGGAGCGGCCGCCCCCGGTGTCTGGAAGTGGCGTGAACAAGGAGAACTCCTCAAGGCGCATTGGGGGTCTGCCCCGCCCCGGCCTGCAGCTTAACCGCGCCGGTGTCGGTGGGCCGCTGCAGCGACGACCGCCTCCCTCCGGGCGTCCGAGTTCGCACCTGTGCGAACGCCCCGTTCACGGAACACCCGGCATCAGCCTCGGCCGTGCCCGCCCGAAAGGCCCCCCTCGGTTCAGTCGGCCGCCCGGTGCAGCGTGGTCCGTCCCAGGCGGGGCTCCGCGCGGGCGGCGAGGACCTTGACGCGGACGCGGCGCGCGGTGACGGGTGCGGCGAGCGGCAGGATCCGCTGGTGGCCGATGGTCGTGCCGGTGGCGATCCGCTGCCAGGCGCCGCCGATCTCGGCCTCCACGGCGAATTCCTCGACCCGTTGCCCGTGCTCGATGTCCTCGCGCACCGCGACCCGGTCGAAGGTGGTCGTTCCGTCGGCGTTCTCCGCCACCGGCCGGCCGTACACCGTCCGTACCCGCTGCCCGAACGCGGTGAGCTCGGCGACGTCCGCGGCATCGATCGTCCCCGCCTTCGACGGCGGCACATTGAGCAGCAGCGTCGTGTTGCGCCCGACGCTCTTCTCGTACAGGTCGAAGAGCTGGGCCGCCGTCTTCGACTTCTGGTCGGGGTGGTGGAACCAGCCGGGCCGGTTGGAGACGTCGGCCTCCGCGGGGAACCAGGACAGATGGGTCACGCCGGACTCGGTGAGCCGGGTCCGGGAGCCGATGTCCGCGGCGGACGGACCGTGCGGCAGCAGCCATTCGCCGTGGTACGTCCACGGGTCGGCGGTCGTCGGCACGACACTCCACTCGGTCTCGCGGCCGATCCCGTCCTCGTTGCCGACCCAGCGGACGCCCGTCGGGCCGCCGAAGACCACGGTGTCCGGCGACAGCGCCTCGATCACCTGGAACCACTCGTCGAAGCGGTACTCCTGGGTGATCCCGGCGTCGGTCCACGGGTTGGCGCCGTCCAGCCAGAACTCGTCCAACGGCCCGTACTCGGTGAAGAGTTCGTAGACCAGGTTCAGGTAGTAGGCGTCGTAGTCGTTGACGTGCACGGTGAAGGTCGGCAGCTTGCCCGATCGCACGTCGTCGGCCCGGTCGTCGCCCTCCACGAGGGTGGGGATGGTGTGCTCCTTGACCGCGCTGCCGTTGCCGAACCGGCCCAGGCCGCCGGGAGCACGGTCGCCGTCCTCGAGTGCGGTGAGCTCCACCGAGCTCAGCGTCCCGCCCTCGGACTGCTTCTTGCGCAGCGACTCGATCCACGTGGCGTGCCAGGCGTGCGGCAGCTCGGAGCCGTCGGAGGGCGAGAGATAGATCCCTACGCGCAGCTTGTGCGCCCGCGCCGAATCCACGTACTGGCGCACGATGTTCGGCTTCCCAGGGCTCTTGAGGATCGAGTGCGGCGTGTAGCGGCTGGGAAAGAGCGTGAAACCGTCGTGATGCTTGGCGGTGATCATCGCCAGCTCCGCTCCCATCGCCTTGTACGTCCGGATCCACTGGTCGGCGTCGACCGCGGTCGGCGCGAACGTCGCCTCGTCCTCGGCGCCCGAACCCCACTCGCGGTCGGTGAAGGTGTTCATCCCGAAGTGCGTGAACGCCGTGATCTCCCGCCGCTGCCACCCCAACTGCCCTTTCCTGGGGACCACGTCGGCGGCTTTGGCGATGATCCGTTCCGGGGTGTCCTCCGCGGTGATCGGAATGATCGAGGCGGGACGGACACGGGCCGGACCTGTCGCCTGCGCCTCCGTCGGCGCGTCGGCGGCCTGCGCGCCCGCGCTGCCGAGTGCGGCGATCACGGGGGTGGCTCCCAGAGCGCCGAGGATCTGGCGGCGAGACGTCATTGTTCCCTCCTAAAGGGCACATTGCTCGGATCTCTTCGCTGAACTCCGGGGAATCATGGCGCAGAAATGGACTGAAGGTAAGAGTTGCGGCGGCAGAGATCCTATGTATGACGGGGCGGGCGGCCGGGGCAACTTTCCACCCGTCAGTAGGGCAGGCCCTCCGACGCCGCACGCAGGGAAGCGAGCAGGCAGGCGGTGATTTCGCGGTCCGAAGCCTCGGGGTCGTCCGCGTACCGCCGGGCGAACTCCTCCGCCGCCGCTCGCAGCGCGCCGTTGAGCGTCGCCGCGTGCACCTTTGTCCTCAAGTCGTCGGCGGCGCCGCCCGATCGCGCGGCGAGGAGGCGAGCGAGGACCGGCAGCGCCTCGTCGTGGGCCTGCAGCCAGACCGCGCGCAGCGCCGGATCGGTGGACGTCATCCGGATCAGGTCGAGAATCTCGGGGGTGGCCGACGGCAGCCCGCCCCGGCGTCCCGCGTCGGTGAAGTAGTCCAGCAGGCTCGTCCCGGCCGGCCAGTGGCGCAGCTGCTCCATGGCGAATTCGAGTCCCGCGGTGAGGAGCGGCAGCACGCAGCTCTCTTTGGTGGGGAAATGACGCCAGAGCGTCCGGGAGGAGATGCCCACGGTCTGCGCGATCTGTTCGCCGGTCGTCGCGCTGACGCCCTGCGTGGTGAAGAGGCGCACGGCCTCGCTCGCGATCTCGATCCGCAGAGCCGCTTTGCGCCGTTCGGCGAGCGAGAGCGGGACGTCCGCGCGCGTCGGCCTCCCCGGTTCCTGCGCGACCGACACCTCGGGCACCCTCACTCCGCCGCCTCCCCCTCAGATCAACCGCAGCATAGCGAAAGTGTTCGACGATGACGCTCGCAGACACCTTGTCAGTGAGTGACACGCAACTTTACGCTGCAGTAAGTGACCGGCAAGTAACCACACTTGCCTCACCTGTTCTTTGGCATGCCCACGCCATGCATGCCCAGGCCATGCATGCCCGCTGTCGCACGTGCGCCCAGCCTCCGAAGCCGGACCCCCACCCTCATCAAGGAGTCCCCCATGCCCACTCCCAGCAGGCGCGCCTTACTCACCGGCGCCGCCGGACTCGCCGCCGCGAGCGTCCTGGCGCCGTCACCCGCCTCAGCCGCACCGGCCCGCGTCGCACTGACCCGCGAGGAGCACCGGGTCGTCGTCATCGGATCGGGTTTCGGCGGTGGCGTGGCAGCGCTGCGGCTCGCCCGGGCCGGGGTCCCCGTGACCGTGCTGGAACGCGGCCGGCGCTGGCCGACGGGGCCGAACGCGGAGACCTTCCCCCATGTCTCGGGCCTCGACAAGCGCATGCTCTGGTACGGAACCGTCCCCGAAGCCGTCAGGCCCCTCGCGCGTCTGATCGGCACACCGCTGAACTTCACTCCCTACACAGGACTTCTCGAGCCCGTCCTGGGCGACAACATCCTGAGCGTGTGCGCGGCCGGCGTCGGTGGCGGATCGCTCGTGTACCAGGGCATGACGCTCCAGCCCTCGGAGTCGGTGTTCAACACCTGGCTGCCCGAACAGCTCGACTACCGCCGCATGGACAAGATCCATTACCCACGGGTCGCGAACATGCTCAAGGCGGCGACGGCACCCGACGAGCTGATCGGTTCGCCCACCTACTACGCGGCCCGCGTCTTCGCCGAGCGGGCGCGCTCGTCCGGGTACGGCGTCGAGAAGATCCCGATGCCGATCGACTGGGACTACGCGCTGGCCGAGCTGCGCGGCGAGATGAAGCCGTCGTACACCAACGGCGACTGCGCCCTCGGGGTCAACAACGGCGGGAAGCACTCGGTCGACGTGACCTACCTCCAGCAGGCCGAGGCGACGGGCAAGGTCACCGTGGCGACCCACCACAACGTCACCTCCGTCGCGCGCGCCGCCGACGGGCGCTGGCACGTACACGTGGACCGTACCGACGACTCGGGGACCGTGCTGGAGCAGAAGATTCTCTCCACCCGGGCCCTGATCATGGCGGCCGGCAGCATCAACACCAGCAAGCTCCTGGTGCGCGCGGGTGCCACCGGCGCCATCCCCGATCTGCCCGACGGGCTCGGCGAGGGCTGGGGCACCAACGGCGACCGCATCTACGCCTGGACGAACCTGCGGGAGGACTTCGGCAGCGAGCAGGGCGGACCCGTCGTGTTCGGCAGCAAGGCCTGGGACGACCCCGCGACGGCGAACACGGTCATCCAGGCCTCACTCCCGCCCCTGGGCCTCGATGCCAGGACGACCATGCTGGTCGGATTCGGCGTCAGCGCCGACCGCGGCCGCTTCGACTACGACGCCGCCACCGACTCCGTGTCGTTGCACTGGCCCAAGGACGGCGACGCCGACAGCTACCGGAACATCCACCGGCGCGTCACGCGCATGTCGAAGGGTCTCGGCGTCCTCACCGACACCAACTCCCTGGTCAACAGCACCTGGCATCCCCTGGGCGGTGCGCCGATGGGCACGGTCTGCGATCTGGAGGGCCGGGTCGAGGGCCAACGCGGCCTCTACGTCCTCGACGGCGCGCTGATCCCGGGCACGACCGGTGCGTGCAACCCCTCCATGACCATCGCCGCCGTGGCGGAACGGGCGATGGACGCCATCACCGCCAAGGACATCGACACCGTCATCTGACCGACGAGCGAGGAGCACAGCATGAGCCGCAACAGATCCCGTCACCGTTCCCCTCTCCACACCGACCCGACACGGACAGCCGCCCCCACGGGGCCGTCCGCCTCCCGCCGCACCGCGCCAACAGGTCTGCGTCTGCTGGCCGGTGCCGTCGCCGGCACGGTGTGCCTCGGCCTGTCGGCGGTACCGGCCACCGCCGACGACACGACGCCCGTCACCTCCCGCGGGGTCACCCTGCCCACGTTCTACAACCCGCCGGCCGAACTCCCCTCCGCCAACGGCGCGTTGATCCGGACCGAGGCGCTTCCCCTCGGCCTGAGCATCCCCGGCCTCGACGGCCGCCCGCTGCCCGGCACGGCGACCCGCCTGATGTACAGGTCCACCGACTCCACCGGGCAACCCGTCGCCGTGACCGGTGCGTACATCGAACCGTCGGCCGCATGGAAGGAGTCCGGGCCACGCCCGCTGGTCGCCGTCGCGTCGGGCACCATGGGCCAGGGCGACCAGTGCGCGCCCTCGTTCGCCCTGCAGCATCCGCTGACCCTCAACGGGGACACGGTGTCGGTCGGCTACGAAGCGCTGGCGATCTACCGCATCCTCGCCACCGGCGCCGCGGTCGTCATCACCGACTACGTCGGACTCGGCGCGACCGACCGCCTGCACACGTACGTCAACCGTCTCGACCAGGGCCACGCCCTGCTCGACGCCGCTCGCGCGGCCCGGGCCGTTCCCGGCGCGTCGGTCGGAGCGGATTCCCCCACCGGGCTGTACGGCTACAGCCAGGGCGGCGGCGCGAGCGCGTCGGCCGCCGAACTGCAGGCCTCGTACGCTCCCGAGATCAAGCTTGCGGGAACCTACTCGGGTGCCCCGCCCGCGAACCTGACCTCGGTCATGAAGGGCATCGACGGCAGCGCCCTCGCGGGTGCCCTGGCCTGGTCCATCAACGGCTTCGCCCAGGCCGACCCCGACCTGCGCTCGGTCATCGACGCCAACATCAGCCCCGCGGGAAAGGCCGCGCTGGCCGACGCCTCGACCATGTGCGTCGGCGACGCGCTCCTCGGCTACGGCTTCGCCAAGAGCAGTAAGTGGACCACCAGCGGCAAGTCCATCGGGGACATCATCGCCGCCGAACCGCGGGCCCAGGCCGCCCTGGACAAGCAGCGCATCGGCACGCTCAGGCCCACCGGACCGGTCCGCCTGGCCACCGGCGTCCAGGACGACATCGTCCCGCACGCCCAGGCCCGCCAACTGGCCCTGGACTGGTGCCGCAAGGGCGGCGACGTCACGTACAAGCCCATCGTCCTGCCCAACCTCGGGGACAAGATCCTCACCAACCACCTCGTCCCGCTCCTCACGGACCAGGGCGACGCGATCGCCTGGCTGACCGACCGCCTCGCCGGAAAGCCGACCACCTCCAACTGCCGCACGATGCCTCTCCAGCCCTGATCGCACCGGCGGCGTGAGGACCCGGCTCGGGAAGGATTCCCGAGCCGGGTCCTCAACGGCAGATCCGATGCGTCCTACGTGATGGGGAAATCGAAATAGGTGTCCGGATAGGGCTCGCCGTCGAGGGTGTAATGCCACCACTCGCACTCGTACGCACTGAAACCGCAAGTCTCCATGAGGGAACGCAGGTGCTGCCGGTTTCGTGCTTCGGTAGGTGTGATCCCTTGTGCGTCATGATGCGAGATGGAATCCATCAGGTCATGGCCGCCGCCCATGGGCACGAGCTCACCGGTGGCCAAGTCATAGAGGGTGAGGTCGACGGTGCTGCCCCGGCTGTGGCCCGACCTGGCGGCCACATATCCCTTCTCGAACATCTCGGCCCTGCCGATATTGGGATAGTGCCGCGACTTGGTCCGGCCGTCCTCCGGCTGCTGCGACCAGCGCAGAAAACAGTCGACGGCGTGCTGCGGGCGATAGCCGTCCCAGAGCAGCAGGCCGAACCCCCGTGTTTCGGCCTGCTCCCTGGCACGTTCCAGGGCCGTGCAGAGAGCCCTCGTACCGACGACTCGATTGGCCAGATATCCGTCCACCGGCTTTCCGGTGAAGTTGTCCCACGTGGCGTACTTGGCATCCCAGCGTATTCCGGACGCCAGTTCGTCCACGAAGACAAAGTCGCCCTTCACCGACTCCACCGGCGTCATCGGATTTTTCCCGTCAGGGCGAGGGACACCGTCCGGTCGATCACTTCGGGAAGCAGCAGTCCCGCGGCGGCCATCATCCTCGGATAACGGCTGTACGAGGTCATGCCGGGGAAAGTGTTGACCTCGTTGAGGACCACTTCTCCGTCCTCCTTGAGGAACATGTCCACTCGCGAAAGACCGCTGCATCCCAAGGCGCTGTACACGGTCTTGGCTGTTTCCTGAACGAGTAGCCGTGACTCTTCCGGAATGTCGGCGGGAACGATTGCCATGGAGTTCTCGGAGCCGGTCTCGGGGGCGTCTTCCTGATGGATCCTGAAGAATCCGTGCGAGAGCGCGATCCGGTCCACTTCGCCCGCGATCAGATCCGACGCGTTCCCGCGGATGGCGCAGCCGATCTCGCGTATGCGGATCTCGATACGCCGACGATACGTCACCACCCCGCGACTCACGCGGCGTTCACCAGCTGATCCCGGCCGCCACCGGCCGGTGGTCACTGCCCGTGGCCGGCAGCAGCCACGCGCTCCTCGGCTCCACACCGCGGACCAGGATCTGGTCGATCCGCGCCACCGGGAACTTCGCCGGCCAGCTGAAGCCGAAGCCGTCCCCGGCCACGTCCTGGACCGAGCGCAGCTGCGAGGTGAGGCCGTCGAGCGCACGGTCGTCCACGGTGCCGTTGAAGTCACCCAGCACCAGAACCCGCTCGGCGCGCTCGGCGGCAACCGCCTTGGCCAGCTTCGTCGCGCCGGTGTCGCGCGAGTCCGTCCAGAAGCCTCCCCTGGGCATCACCCGTACGGAACCCAGATGCGCCACGTACACCGCCAGCGGCCCCTGCTCGGTGGTCACCGTGGTGCGCAGCGCCCGGGGCGGGTCCACCGGGATGTCCTCGGGCCGCAGCTTCTCGGCCAGTGGCCCGACCATGCCCCTCAGGACGTCGACCGGCCGGGTGCCGGACAGCGGCAGCTTGCTCCACAGCCCGACCGTGCCCTGCACGGTGTGGTGCGGGTACGCCTGCGCGAGCTCCTTCTCGTACGTGCCCTTGGCCCGGTCGGTCAGCTCCTCGAGCGCCAACAGGTCCGCGCCGGACGCGGCCAGTTCACGTGCGGTGCCGGCCGGATCGCGGTTCTCGGCGGCGACGTTGTGACTGACGACGGTGAGGTCGCTGCCCGGATGGGA
The DNA here is from genome assembly GCF_000373565.1 of Streptomyces sp. HmicA12. Classification (GTDB taxonomy): domain Bacteria; phylum Actinomycetota; class Actinomycetes; order Streptomycetales; family Streptomycetaceae; genus Streptomyces. Next base: position 57,990 of record NZ_KB891817.1, read on the forward strand.
CTTGTCGCCGAGCAGCCCGCCGAAGAGGTTCAGCCACACGGTGACGGGCAGCAGCAGCGCGACCATCGCGGAGGCGGAGCGGCGCCGGAGCGCCGCGGCGAGCAGCACCGGGACGAACAGGCCGAACCACGGCAGGAAGGTCTCCACCAGACTGCCCAGACCGGTCCGGTCCGTGAGCTTCCCGTGCAGCAGCAGAAGCAGGCCGAGCAGCAGCGCACACGCCGTGAGTACCGGGCCGCGCTTCCACGGGCCCGGCCGGGAGCCGCTCGCGGGCCGAGGTTCTGCGTCGTCGACCGCCGGGCTGCCCTGTCCGGTCGCCGCCGTGGGCACCTGCGTCATCGTCTGCTCTCGCTCGCTGCTCATCGCTCGACCGCCGCACCCGGCGCATGACTGTCGTCCGCGGCAGCCGTCGCAGCCTGGCGGAGGGCCTTGAGCAGAACCGGATCGAGGTTGGCCACCCCCACAATCGCGTCGTCGAAGTCCGTCACGCCGCCGGGGACGAACCCGAAGGAGGCCGAGGACTTCGGCGCCCGGCAGCCGAGGACTGCGGGGACCGCCGCTGTGACGGCCATCCGGCAGACGGCAGGCAGGCAGCGAACCCGGCGGCTCGTCGTTGATCGTGCTGACGCTGGAGTTCGAGGCATGCCGCCAGTGAAAGCACCCCGGTGTTGCCGGCACGTATCCGGTTTTCGATACGCCGACGATATGTGTCGAATCGTAGCCTTGAGAACATGCGTGTCTTGATCGTCGAGGACGAGCCCTACATGGCAGAGGCCATCCGCGATGGCCTGCGCCTTGAAGCGATCGCGGCCGACATCGCCGGTGACGGCGATACCGCTCTGGAACTGCTGAACATCAACACCTACGACATCGCCGTCCTCGACCGCGACATTCCCGGCCCTTCCGGCGACGAGATCGCCAAGCGCATCGTCGCCTCCGGCAGCGGCATACCCGTCCTCATGCTCACCGCAGCCGACCGGCTCGACGACAAGGCGTCCGGGTTCGAGCTCGGCGCCGACGACTACCTCACGAAACCCTTCGAACTCCTGGAGCTCGTGCTCAGGCTCAGGGCCCTCGATCGCAGGCGCGCCCACAACCGGCCGCCGGTGCGAGAGATCGCGGGCCTGCGCCTCGATCCGTTCCGTCGCGAGGTCTACCGCGACGACCGCTACATCGCGCTGACCCGCAAACAGTTCGCGGTCCTCGAAGTCCTGGTCGCCGCCGAAGGCGGTGTCATCAGCGCCGAAGAGCTCCTTGAGCGCGCGTGGGACGAGAACGCCGACCCGTTCACCAACGCCGTACGCATCACGGTCTCCGCCCTGCGTAAACGCCTCGGCGAACCCTGGCTCATCGCCACCGTGCCGGGCGTCGGCTACCGCATCGACACACCACCCGTCACCGGGCACGGGGGCGGTGACCGTGGATAGGCGGCACGGTCTGAGCGTCCGCCTCAAACTCACCCTCAGCTACGCCGGATTCCTCATGCTCGCGGGGGCCTTGCTGATCGTCGCCGTGGGAGTGTTCCTCCTGCGATCGGGGTGGCTGAGCACCAACGAATCGGGGGCTGTGCGAGAGAATCCGGGCACCCTCTTCCTGCGCGCTTTCGCCCCAACGGCGGCCGCAGCAATGGTGTTCCTCCTGGTATTCGGCCTCCTGGGAGGATGGATCCTCGCCGGACGCATGCTCGCCCCCCTGGACCACATCACCCAGGCCACCCGCACGGCCGCGGCCGGATCGCTGTCCCACCGGATCCGTCTGCCGGGCCGCAAGGACGAGTTCCGCGAACTCGCCGACGCCTTCGACATGATGTTCGCGCAGCTCGAAGCACACGTCGCGGAACAGCAGAGATTCGCCGCCAACGCCTCCCACGAGCTGCGTACCCCGCTGGCGATCTCGAAGACGCTCATCGACGTCGCCCGCGCCGATCCGCACCACGACACCGGCGAACTCATCGACCGCCTCCACACCATCAACACCCGGGCCATCGACCTCACCGAGGCACTGCTCCTGCTCAGCCGCGCCAACCAGCGGTCCTTCACCCGGGAACACGTGGACCTGTCACTCGTCGCAGAGGAAGCAGCCGAAACGCTCCACCCGCTCGCGGAAAAGTACGGCATCACCCTCGAGACCGGCGGCGACGTCGCCCCCACGACCGGTTCGCCCGCACTCCTGCTGCAGCTCACCACGAACCTCGTACACAACGCGATCGTCCACAACCTGCCGCAACAGGGCACCGTCCGGGTCCACACCGGCGTCCGCCCCAAGACCGTGGTGCTCACCGTGGAGAACACCGGCGAGCGGCTCACCCCCCAGCTGGTCGCGACCCTCACCGAACCCTTCCAGCGCGGCACCGAGCGCGTCCACACCGACCAGGCAGGCATCGGCCTGGGGCTGACCATCGTCAAGACCATCACAGCGGCGCACGACGGAACCCTCTCGCTCACCCCGCGCACCGCCGGCGGGCTGCGCATCACCGTGGAACTGCCCGCGGCCACAGGCGGGTGAGCCCCGAGCCACCTCCGTGGACTTCTCGCAGGCCTCCGAGGGACACGGCGGGTGGCGGCCGGCACCCGTTGGATCGAGTCGCTGCTGTACGAGGCCGGACCGCTCGAGCCAACGCAGCGCACCCGCGGGACCGGCGGCGTCGGCCACCTCGGGAAGCAGCCCACCAGCGGCGCCGAGCCCACTGGCCGCACCTCCCCCGAGCCGATCGTCCCTCCTGGGCGTGGGCGGATTCAGGCCCCATTGGGTGCCGGAAACAGGTAGTCGGTCGATACTGGCGTTGGACCAACGACCACACTCCACAGCCACCCGACAACCGCCGGATAACGGCCTGACGCCCTGTCACCGAAGTCAGCACCAGCCCCGCCCGCCCCCGCCTCGGAGCATCGGGGGCCAGCACGATCCGAATACCAGGACAACCATTCTGAGCTGCACCTATGCCAGTCGGCGGAGTGCCTGCTCACGCCCTTCGGAGGTTCTCATGCACATGCTCATCAACGTGGCCGAGAATGTCGTCGCCGACGCGCTGCGGGGCATGGCCGCCGCGCATCCCGAGCTGACCGTCGACGTCGAGAACCGGGTGATCCTGCGCAGGGACGCGCCGGTGGCGGGGAAGGTGGCGCTGGTGTCGGGCGGCGGGTCGGGGCACGAGCCGCTGCACGGGGGGTTCGTCGGGCACGGGATGCTGTCGGCGGCCTGTCCCGGTGAGGTGTTCACCTCGCCGGTGCCCGATCAGATGGTGCGGGCCGCGGCCGCCGTGGACAGCGGCGCGGGGGTGCTGTTCATCGTGAAGAACTACACCGGTGACGTGCTGAACTTCGACATGGCGGCCGAACTCGCCGAGGACGAGGGCATTCAGGTCGCCAAGGTGCTGGTGAACGACGATGTCGCCGTGACCGACAGTCTCTACACCGCCGGGCGGCGCGGCACCGGGGCCACCCTCTTCGTGGAGAAGATCGCCGGGGCCGCCGCCGAGGAGGGCCAGCCGTTGGAGCGGGTCGAGGCCGTCGCCCGGCAGGTCAATGAGAAGTCGCGGAGTTTCGGGGTCGCGCTGAGTGCGTGCAGTACGCCCGCGAAGGGGTCGCCCACCTTCGATCTGCCCGCCGGGGAGCTGGAGTTGGGTATCGGGATCCACGGGGAGCCCGGGCGTGAGCGGCGGGCGATGATGACGTCCGGGGAGATCGCGGACTTCTCCGTGAACGCCGTGCTCGAGGATCTGAATCCGAGCAGCCCGGTGCTCGTGCTGGTCAACGGGATGGGTGCGACGCCGTTGCTGGAGCTGTACGGGTTCAACGCCGAGGTGCAGCGGGTGCTCGGCGAGCGCGGGGTGGCCGTGGCGCGGACCCTCGTCGGCAACTACGTCACGTCACTCGACATGGCCGGCGCCTCCGTCACGCTCTGCGAGGCCGACGAGGAGCTGCTGCGGCTGTGGGACGCGCCGGTCAGTACGGCGGGCCTGCGCTGGGGCCGCTGAACGCGCGGGTCCGCGTTCGTCAACGTACCTGTGCCGTCAACGTACCTGTGCCGTCAACGTACCTGTGCCGTCAACGTACCTATGAAGCAAGGAGATCACGTGCTCGACGCCGATTTCTTCCGGCGCTGGATGGCCGCGACCGCGGTGGCCGTGGACCGCGAGGCCGCTCGGCTCACCGAACTCGACTCGCCGATCGGTGACGCCGACCACGGCAGCAATCTGCAGCGCGGCTTCACCGCGGTGGCGCAGATCCTGGAGAAGGAGGAGCCGCAGACGCCGGGAGCCGTACTCGCCCTCGCCGGGCGGCAGTTGATCTCGAAGGTGGGCGGCGCCTCGGGCCCGCTGTACGGGACGTTGCTGCGCCGCACCGGCAAGGCGCTGGGCGACGCGGCCGAGGTGAGCGAGGCCGACCTCGCGGCGGCGCTGCGCGCCGGGGTCGACGCCGTCGCCGCGCTGGGCGGTGCGGCGCCCGGTGACAAGACGATGCTGGACGCGCTGGTCCCGGCCGTGGACGCCCTCGACGGCGGCGACTTCGCGGCGGGCCGGGCCGCGGCCGAGCACGGGGCCGAGGCGACGACACCGCTGCAGGCCCGCAAGGGGCGGGCCAGTTATCTCGGCCCGCGCAGCATCGGGCATCAGGATCCCGGTGCCACGTCGTCGGCGCTGCTGATCGGCGCGCTGGCCGACACCGCCGAGGGGAACGCCTCGTGAACGCGCCGGACAAGGCCGTCGGCATCGTGCTCGTGTCGCACAGCCGTGAGGTCGCCGAGTCGGTGGCGCGACTCGCGGCCGGGCTGGCCGGGGGCGGCGCGCTCGCTCCGGTGGCCGCGGCGGGCGGTACCGAGGACGGTGGGCTCGGCACGAGTGCCGAGCTGATCTCCACGGCGGCCGCGTCGGTCGACCGGGGCGCAGGCGTCGCCGTCCTCGTGGACCTCGGCAGCGCGGTGCTCACCGTGAAGTCGCTGCTGGCGGAGGGGGACGAACTCCCCGACGGGACACGGCTCGTGGACGCGCCGTTCGTGGAGGGGGCGGTCGCCGCCGTCGTCTCCGCGTCGGCCGGGGCGGATCTCGACGCGGTGGTGGCGGCCGCGTCGGAGGCGTACGGCTACCGCAAGGAGTGAATCAGGGAGGCGGTTCGGGTGCGCTCGGCCCGAACCGCCCAACGTTGCAGCTCATTTGGCGGCCAGGAACTTTCGGGCCGCCGCCTGACCGGCCGTGATCGCCGCACCGTGGTTCTCGATGGGGCGGGCGGTCGTGCCGGGGAACAGGACGTACGTGACTTCGTCGGCGGTGCCGCCGCGCACCGGGTCGGGGTCGATGCCGAGGGCGGCGGCGGCCGCGTACGAAGCCTCGCCGATGAGGTCGGTCGGGCCGGTGTCGCCGACGACGGCGTACAGGACCCTGCCCCGGTGGACGAGGGCCGCGACCGTGCCGCCGCGGATGCCGGAGCGCGCCGGGTTCCAGATGCGGCTCACGCCGGGGACGACGACGTACGGCAGCTTCTCGGCGCTCAAGTGCCGTCCGTCGGACTGCTGGTGGGCCGTCGCGTTGAGGAACAGCGGGTCGGTGCGGCGGTTGCAGTGGCGGCCCGGGCGGCCGTCGCAGTCGACGTCGAGGTCGGCCTTCCAGTACACCGCACCGCGCCTGCCGCACACCGGGATGTTCGCGCGGGCCCCGTCGTCGCTGCGGTAGCGGCCGTGCGAGATCCGGCGGCAGCCGCGCACGGCGGCGAGCAGGTCGGCCGCGCGGACCCCGCCCTCCCGCGCGGACGGCGGGGCGACGGGCGTCCGAGGAGCTCGCGGGTGGGCCGATGCCGCGGGCAGCGCCGCGGGGGCGAGGAGGGCGGTGCCGCACAGGGCGGCGAGGAGCAGGGGGCGAGGGCGCACGCGGAAGCCTTTGGTCGGGGACAGTTCCGGCCGGGGACAGCCGGGGGACACACCAACCCAATCTGCTCCGGGCGGGTCGGGGCGGCCACTGGTCGGGGGCCGGACGTGCGTCCGCCCGTTCGACCCCGCCCGGACATCCCTTCCCCTCGGTCGCGCACCCCCTCTTGATGAGGACCCATCACTCATGCCATACAGGTCTGTACCAATCCGGTCCGACCGAGCGGAAGGCACCCCGTGCGACGCGTCCCCCCACGCCCGATGCTCCTCCAAGTGGCCTGCGCCACGGCCCTGTTGACGACCGTCACCTCTTGCGGGCTGCTGTCGTCCGACGACGACGCGGGCGGTCCCGCCCTCTCCGAGCCGCTCGGTGTCACCGCGCAGGCGGGCAGCGCCACGTCCGTGCACGTCATGTGGAACAAGCCGACGAGCACCGCGGCCGTCACCGACTACGAGGTCTACCGCGGCTCGGTGCGCGTGCAGCGGCTGCCCGCCACACAGCAGATGGTCGACGTCACCGGGCTCGAGCCCAGGACGCGGTACGTGTTCACGGTGCGGGCGCGCGCCAAGGACGGAGATCTGGGGCCGGCGAGCAGGAGCGTCTCCGTGACGACCCCGGCCGCCGTCGCCGCGGACCGCTCCGCGCCGAGCAGGCCGACCGGGCTGCGCGGCGCGGCGGACGGCGGGCGCTCGGTGTCGCTGTCGTGGCGCAAGGCGACCGACGACAAGGGCGTGGTCTCGTACGACATCTACCAGGGCACCACGAAGATCCACAGCGTGCCGGGGAACCGGACCGAGGCGCTGCTGACCGGGATGCGGCCGGGCACGGCGTACCGCTTCTCCGTGCGGGCGCGCGACGCCGCCGACAACACCTCGCCCGCGAGCGAGACCGTGCGGCTGACCACCGCGAAGGGCGGCGACGAGGGGCCCGGTACCGCGCCGTCGGACTTCCGGGCCGCGGCGCGCCACTCCGACAAGGCGTACTACATCGACCTCACGTGGACGCCGCCGCGCACCGGGGGCGAGGTTCCGGCGTACCAGGTGTACCTGGACGGAAAGCAGGCCACGACGGTCGTGTGGGGCGACAGCGCGCCCAAGGACGCGGCGAAGTACAGCTTCTACATCGGCACCGAGGCGGGCGCCCGGCACCGGGTGAAGATCCGGGGGCAGCTGCCGGACGGCACCTGGGGCGCGTTCTCGCCGGAGCGGACGGTGACCACCCGTCAGTAGCCGTCGGTGGGCCGGACGACGGAACCCGTCACCTGCCCGGCCGCGGTCCGCATGCGCCCGCGCCCGTAAGGACTTTGGCTGTGCGTCAGACAGCACGGGCTTTGCCGACTCGGGCGGGGCAGCCGCCTCCCGTGCCGCCGGAGGGCAGACAGCATGCGTATTCCATCGACCCGGGCTCTGGCTCACTCCTCTCTCGTCGTGGCCGCCGCGGCCGCGCTGCCGCTGACGCTGGCCGCCCCGGCGGCGCACGCCGCGGGGATCACCGTCACCGCGAACGGCTCCACCGTGACGGCCACGACCACCTCGTGCCAGAACGGCGGCAACGGTTCGCTCCTCGCCGCGGGGCAGGCCGACTTCGCGCAGGGCCGGCAGATGGCGCTGAGCTCGGGCAGCGTCACCTGGACCGGGGTCTCCTCGGGGACGTACACGGCCGTGGTGGTGTGCGCGGACGGTTCGACGGCGGGCACCCAGTCGGTGACCGTCTCGGCGAGTCCGACGATCTCCGCGACGTCCAGCCCGCTCGGCGGTGTACGGGGCGGGCTCGGCGGCGGCTCCGAGGACTACGGCACGCTGACCTACGCCGCGGGCGGGACGCTGGTGGCCGCCGCGCTCGTGGGCGGCGTCTGGTACCTGCGGCGCCGGCGCACCTGACCCGGGGTCCGCCCGAGCGGGCCGCCGTCCCGGTCCCGGGCGGCGGCCCTCTTGTCGTCGCCGGGTGCGGCGGCTTACGGTCCCCGGAGCCGGCTGATCGTCTCTCGACAACCTTGGAGGCAGGGTGGGTTCGGGTCCGGTGGGGGTCGCCGTCGTCGGCGCGGGTGTGATCAGCGGGGAGTATCTGCGGACGCTGTCCCGGTTCCCCGACGTACGTCTCGTCGCGGTCGCCGACATCGATATCAGCCGGGCCGAGGAGGCGGCTCGCGCCCACTCCGTGCCGGTCGCCGGGGGTCTGGAGACCGTGCTCGGCGTGCCGGAGGTCGAGCTGGTCGTGAATCTCACGGTGCCGTCGGCCCATGTCGAGGTGGGCCTCGCGGCGCTCCGCGCGGGCAAGCACCTGTACGGCGAGAAGCCGATCGCGCTGCGCCCCGACGAGGCGGCGAAGCTGCTCGCCGAGGCCGGGCAGCGGGGGCTGCTCGTGGGCAGCGCGCCGGACACCTTCCTGGGGGCCGGGCTGCAGTCGGCGCTGCGGGCGGTCGCCGCGGGTCGGATCGGCGCGCCGGTGGCGGCGTCGACGGCGGTGCGCAGTCTGGGGCCGGAGCGGTGGCACCCCTCCCCCGCGTTCTTCTACCAGCCGGGCGCGGGCCCCCTGTTCGACCTCGGTCCGTACTACCTGACAGCTCTGATGGCGCTCTTCGGCGGTGTGGAGCAGGTCGCGGCGTCGACGCGCCGGGCCCGTACGGAACGGGTGGCGGGCGCCGGGCCGCTGGCCGGGGAGGCCTTCCCCGTGGACGTACCGACGCATGTGTCGGCCCTCCTCGACTTCGCCTCGGGGCCCACGGCGGCCTCCGTGTTCAGCTGGGACTCGGCGCGGCCGCATCTGCACTTCGAGGTCGTCGGCACGGAGGGGACGCTGGCCGTGCCGGATCCGAACACGTTCCGCGGGCCCTTGCGGGTGCGGCGCAACGGTGCGGAAGACTGGGCCGAACTGCCTGTTCAAGGGCGGACGGACGGGCGGGGTCTCGGGGTGGTCGACCTGGCCCGCGCGATCCGCTCCGGGGCCGCTCCCCGGGCCTCGGGGGCGCTGGCCCTGCATGTCCTTCAGACGATGACGGCGGTGACGGAGTCCGCGTCGCGGAGTACGTTCATCAGGCCCCCGGGCCAGGTGGTGCCGCCGGAGCCGTTGCCGGTGGACTGGGATCCGGCCGCCGCGACCCTGTGAGGGCCGCGGGGAACCGTCCGGACGGTGCCTAGGCGTCGTCGAGCTCGGAGATCGTGCGCTCCAGCCACCGCACCCAGAACGTCTCCAGGTCGATCCCGGCCCGCAGCACGGCATGCTGCAACCGGTCCACCTCGGAGTTCTTCTCCGGCGGGAAGTCCTTCTCCTCGATCTCCAGGTACCTGTCCAACTGTCGCCGGTGCAGGACGAGATGGCGCCGCAGATCGTCGTCGACACCGGTCACGCCCACCACCGCGGCGGAGCGCAGCCGCAACAGCAGCGGATCACGCAGCGGCTTCGGGTCCTGCGGCGCCGCCGTCCAGCGCACCAGCTCGGCGCGCCCCTGCGGCAGGACCTCGTACTCCTTCTTCTGCCCGCGCGCGGGGGCCTGCGAGGGCAGCTCCCGAATGAGTCCGTCGCGCTCCAGTTTTCCCAGCTCGCGATAGATCTGCTGGTGCGTCGCCGACCAGAAGTAGCCGATGGACCGGTCGAACCTGCGGGTCAGTTCGAGGCCCGACGACGGCTTCTCCAGGAGAGCCGTGAGGATCGCGTGCGGCAGTGACATGACGTAAGCCTAGGTGAGGCCCCTCGCCCTGAGGGGAGCCACGTGGCCGGCGGGCCCGGCCACGTGACACCCCGGTCTCAGAGGGCCGCGGCGACCTCGGTGCCCTGCTTGATGGCACGCTTCGCGTCCAGTTCGGCGGCGACGTCGGCGCCGCCGATCAGGTGCGGGGTGCGGCCGGCGGCCAGCAGGTCGTCGTACAGGGACCGGAGGGGCTCCTGGCCCGCGCAGAGCACGACCGTGTCGACGGGGATCAGGTGCTGCTCGCCGTCGACGGTGACGTGCAGCCCCGCGTCGTCGATCAGGTCGTAGGTGGCGCCCGCGATCATCGTGACGCCGCGGTGACGGAGCTCGGTGCGGTGGATCCAGCCGGTCGTCTTGCCGAGGCCCGCGCCGACCTTGGAGGTCTTGCGCTGCACGAGGTGGACCTGGCGCGGCGGGGCGGGCCGTTCGGGCTTCGCGAGGCCGCCGCGGTCGGCGTAGTCCATGTCGACGCCCCACAGGCGGAAGTACGTGGCCGGGTCCTGGCTGGCCTTCTCGCCGCCGTCGGTGAGGTACTCGGCGACGTCGAAGCCGATGCCGCCCGCGCCGATGACGGCCACGCGGTCGCCGACGGGCGCGCCCTCGCGGAGCACGTCGAGGTAGCCGACGACGCTCGGGTGGTCGACGCCATCGATGGCGGGGGTACGCGGGCTGACGCCGGTGGCGACGACCACCTCGTCGTACGCGTCGAGGTCGGCGGCGGCGACCCGGGTGTTCAACCGGACGGTGACATCCAGCAGTTCGAGCTGTGTGCGGAAGTAGCGCAGCGTCTCGTCGAACTCCTCCTTGCCGGGGACCTTGCGGGCGACGTTGAGCTGCCCGCCGATCTCGGACGCGGCGTCGAGGAGGGTGACGTCGTGGCCGCGCTCGGCGGCCGAGACGGCGCAGGCGAGTCCGGCGGGGCCCGCGCCGACGACGGCGACGCGCTTCTTCAACCGGGTCGGGGTGAGCACGAGTTCGGTCTCGTGGCAGGCGCGCGGGTTGACGAGGCAGGAGGTGATCTTGCCGCTGAAGGTGTGGTCGAGGCAGGCCTGGTTGCAGCCGATGCAGGTGTTGATGGTGTCGGAGCGGTCGGCGGCGGCCTTGTTCACGAAGTCCGGGTCGGCCAGCATCGGGCGGGCGAGGGAGACCATGTCGGCGGCGCCGTCGGCGAGCAACTCCTCGGCCAGTTCCGGGGTGTTGATGCGGTTCGTGGTGACGAGGGGGACGGACACCGCGCCCATGAGCTTCTTGGTGACCCAGGTGTACGCGCCGCGCGGCACGGACGTCGCGATGGTCGGGATGCGGGCCTCGTGCCAGCCGATGCCGGTGTTGATGATGGTGGCGCCGGCCGCCTCGATCTCCTTGGCGAGCTGTACGACCTCTTCGTGCGTGGATCCGCCGGGGACGAGGTCCAGCATGGAGAGCCGGTAGATGAGGATGAAGTCGTCGCCGACGCGCTCGCGGACCCGCTTCACGATCTCGACGGGGAACCGCATGCGGTTCTCGTAGGAGCCGCCCCAGCGGTCGGTGCGCTGGTTGGTCGCGGCGACGATGAACTCGTTGATGAGGTAGCCCTCGGAGCCCATGATCTCGACGCCGTCGTACCCGGCCGACTTGGCCAGCTCTGCCGTGCGCGCGAAGTCCTCGATGGTCTGCTCGACGTCCGCGTCGCTCAGCTCGTTCGGCACGAAGTGGCTGATGGGGGCCTGGATCGGGCTCGGCGCCACGAGGTCCTCGTGGTAGGCGTAACGGCCGAAGTGGAGGATCTGCATCGCGATCCTGCCGCCCGCCGCGTGCACCGCGTCGGTGACCTCGCGGTGCTGCTCGGCCTCCGCCTCGGTGGTGAGCTTGGCGCCGCCGCCCCACGGCCGGCCGGCCTCGTTCGGGGCGATGCCGCCCGTCACCATGAGGCCGACGCCGCCGCGGGCGCGGGTCGCGTAGAACTCGGCCATGCGCGCGAAGCCGTTCTCGGCCTCCTCCAGGCCCACGTGCATCGAGCCCATCAGGACCCGGTTGGGCAGGGTGGTGAAGCCCAGGTCGAGCGGGGCGAGAAGGTGCGGGTAACGGCTCATGGGGCCCTCCGTGCGCGGCGAACGTCCTGTCTGTTGTAGACGACACCCGCACGGTTATGCAACAAGTTGCAGAAGAGAGCTGCGCCACGCTCCGCCCTGCGCGTCAGGGGGTGAGGAGCCGGTTCCGCAGGCCCTGGATGGTCGCGTCGTCGAGGCCGAGCCCCTTGTGGAGGTACGTGTCGAAGTTCCCGTAGAGGTGATCGACCTCGTCGAACGCGGCGCGCAGCCAGGAGAGTTCGACCGCGTCGGGGTTGCCGGTGTAGTCGTTGCTGGCGAGGAAGTCGGCCTCGACGGTCGCGCGCGGGACCCCGAGCAGCGTGAGCAGTACGGCGGTGCCCCAGCCGGTACGGTCCTTGCCCGCCGAGCAGTGGTAGACGATCGCGCCGGCGTTGGTGTTCACCGCGGTGAGCAGGTCCTTGAAGGCGTGGTCGGCGCCGACGAAGTTGACCATGAACGGGTAGCCGATGGACTGTCCGAGGTCGGACGAGCCGGAGAAGAGCCCGGCCGCGAGTGCCTGCGCGAGCGTCATCAGCGCCGGATCGTGGAACTTGATGCCGTACGCGAGGGAGACGACATCGGCGACCTGGTAGGTGACGCCGGCCGGGACCTTGTCCGGGTCCTCCTTGCGCTCGGAGTAGTTGCGCAGGTCGACGTCGCGGGTGATGCCCTGGTCGACGATGCGCTGCTGCTCGGCGGCGGTGAGGTTGTTGAGCTTGTTGCTGCGGTACACGACGCCGTACTTGACCCAGCGGCCGTCGCTCGTGCGGTAGCCGCCCGCGTCGCGGAAGTTCTTCGCGGAGGCGATGCCGAGGGAGCGTTCGGTGACGACGTAGGCGCCGCCGGTGTCGGGCGTCAGCTTGAAGTACCAGTGCCGGTCGGCCGCGAGCGTGCCCGCGGGCACGGCGAGGCCGCCGGTTCCGGCGCCGCCGCCGAGCGCGGTGCCGGGGTCGCTCGCGTCGGGGCGGGTGTGCGCGGTGACGTCCACGTGCCCGGCGGGCGAGGCCCAGCCGAGGGCGTACGAGCCGTCGGCGGCGAGGTGTGCGGCGGCCTGCGTGAACGGGACGGCCTGCGCGGCCTGCCGCGCCGCGGCGGTGGGGGCGGTCGCGTCGGCCAGGGCCGGCTGGGCGAGTGCGGCGGAGCCGGTGAGCACCAGGGTGGCGAGTGCGGCCGCGGTCAGGCGTCTGGTCTGCATGGTCGTACGTCTCCTCGCGGTGGGGGCGGCGACTTCGGCAGCCATGATGTCGAGGGGGCGCTCCGCGTTGAACTGGCCTGCGGATCAAAGTGGGGGCGGGGGTGTTGTGACGGGTGACAAGGGGGGCGGGGTTCGTTGTCGGGTGCGGGCCCGGTGGGCGCCGGGCGCACCCCGCGGTGGAGCCGCATATCGATACAGCCCAGCGCCCCTGAAGCATGCGCTGCGCGCAGCTTCCCCTGGGCGAGCGGAGCTCGCTTCAGAGGCGCGGGGAACTGCGCGACCAGCCCCACCGGACCCGCGGACGAAGATATCCCAGTTGTAGAATGCAACGAGCGCGCCGAAATGACCGGCCCGAGAGGAAACCGCACGTGGCACAGCCCGAACGAGTCGGGGACCGTGAGTCGTCCGTGGAGACCATCCAGCGGGAGCTGACGTCCTTCGCGCGTCGCGCCCGGGCGACGGCCGCACGGATGCACCCCGAGCTGTCGCTGGTCTCGTTCACTCTGCTCAGCCACCTCGACGAGCAGGGCGGCTGTCGTGCGACCGACCTCGCGGCGCACTACGCGCTCGACAAGTCGACGGTCAGCCGCCAGGTGTCCGCCCTGGAGCGGGCCGGGCTCGTGCTGCGCCGGGTGGATCCGGACGACCACCGGGTCCAGGTGCTGCACCCGACCGAGGCGGGTGCGGAGATCCTCCGCCAGGTCACGGTGAGCCGCCGGCAGATCTTCGGGGAGCGCCTCGCGGACTGGCCCGAGGAGGATCTGGCGCGGTTCGCGGCGTACCTGGTGCGTTACAACGAAGCGTCCCGCGAGGGCTGAACCGCCGCCGGGACCCGCACCGTCCGGAACCGCGTGGTGCGCCGCAGCCGGAAGCCGAGGGCCTCGTAGAGCCGGATCGCGTCGGTGTTGTGCGCACTGGTGTGCAGGAACGGTGTCTCGCCGCGTTCCCTGATCCCGGCGGCGACGGCCCGCACGAGCCGTCCGGCCAGTCCCTGCCCGCGGAACGCGGGGTCGGTGCACACCGCGCTGATCTCGGTGAAGCCCGGCGGGTGCAGGCGCTCCCCCGCCATGGCGGCCAGCACACCGTCGCGCCGGATGCCCAGATACGTGCCGAGCTCGATGGTCCGCGCCTCGAACGGCCCGGGTTGTGTGCGGGCCACGAGGTCGAGCATCTCCGGCACGTCGGTCTCGCTCAGCCGCACCGCCTCAGCGTCGTGGGCCGCGTCCACGCCGTCGTCGACGAGCTGGACGCCCGGCATGTCGAACGTGGCCTCCCAGTCGTCGGGCAGGTCCAGGCGGATGCCGGGCACCGGCACGGTCCCGTCGGCGGCGGCGAAGGCGGCGAGGTCCGGCCATTCCTCGGCGGTGAAGTCGTCGGGCAGCGCGAGCCACGGCGAGACGTCGGGCCCGTAGCGCAGCACGCGCCCGCTGCGCTCCGCGAAGTGGGCGTGGGGTCCGGTGAGCGCGGCGTACGCGGGGTTGTCGAGCGGGTGCGCCCCGGCGTCGGGGACGGTGCCGCCCCCGCGCTCTTCGTACGTCTGCGTCATCGGGACCCCTTCGGTCGTGGCCGGCCGGGACCGGTCGGTTTCATCGTGCGGCGCGCCGAGGCGCCCCATGATCCAACCTCCTCGCGGGGGTCGCGCATTCCCGGACGCACACGGTGTTCACGAGGTCGCAACGCGTTCACGGAGTCGCAACACCGTCGCAAGGTCCGGCGTTGCCGTGCGGTGATCGTCTTGGCATGCTGGCGCGATGCCGCCGATGCCACTCAGTGAACATGTCGAGGCCCTGCTCACCACGGCCGACTCGGGACGCCTGCCGATCGTCGCCGCGGGCGACCCGGTGCTGCGCCGTCCGGCCGAGCCCGTCGACGGGCAGCTCTCCGACGGACTCCTCGCCCGGCTCGTCGAGGCGATGCGGGTCACGATGCACGCGGCGCCCGGGGTGGGCCTGGCCGCGCCGCAGGTCGGGGTGGGCCTGCGGCTCGCCGTCATCGAGGACGCGGCGACGGTGGTCGAGGAGGTGCGGGCGGCACGGGGGCGGGTTCCGCAGCCGTTCCGGGTCCTGGTCAATCCGTCGTACGAGGACGCGGGTGAGCGCCAAGTGGCCTTCTACGAGGGCTGCTTGAGCGTGCCGGGTTACCAGGCCGTGGTCGCCCGGCACGAACGGGTGCGGCTGCGCGCCCTGGACGAGCGGGGGCGCGCCGTGGACGAGGAGTTCGACGGCTGGCCCGCCCGCATCGTGCAGCACGAGACGGACCATCTGAACGGCACCCTGTACCTGGACCGCGCCGAACTGCGCTCCCTGTCGTCCACGCAGACACGGGCCGCACTGGAGCGCTGGGCGCAGCCCACACCCCGACTCGCCGCGGCGGAGCTGGGGTTCGCGCTGCCGGCAGCCGACTGACCGTCAGGCCAGTTCCGGCATCTCGCCCTTGGCGTTGCTCACGTCGATGATCGAGAACGCGCAGCCCTGCGGGTCGGCGATCGAGGCGCACCGGCCGAAGGGGCTGTCCATCGGCCCGAAGTACACCTTCCCGCCCAGGCGTTGGACGGTGGCCACGGCGGCGTCGCAGTCCTCGACGACGAAGTACACGTTGACGTACGACGGCACGTGCGCGGGGAAGTCGTCGGTCATCTGCATGCGCCCGAGGCTCGGCGCGCCGTCGAGCTGCCAGACGTCGAAGTCCATGTTCTCGTCGGGGATCGTCTTCACCTCGTACGGGAAGACGGACGTGAAGAAGGCGTCGGTCTTGGCGGCGTCCCGGGTGTTGACCTCGGCCCAACAGAACGCGCCGGGCTCGTTGACCTTCTCGAAGCCCTCGTGCGATGCGGGCTGCCAGAGGCTGAACATGACGCCGGCCGGGTCCTGGACGGTGACCATCGTGCCGAAGTCGCCGACCTGCATCGGCTCCGTCATCAGTGTGCCGCCCGCGCTGCGGGCCTTGGCGGCGCTCGCGGTCACGTCCGGGGCCGCGAGGTACAGGTTCCAGGACGGCGGAACGCCTTCCGTGCCCGGCATCTGCGGCACCAGCGCGGCGACGTGCTTGCCGTCGGCCGTCTTCGCCTGCGTGTAGTTGCCGAACTGCTCGGATCCCGGGTCGTAGGACCAACCGAACAGTTCGGCGTAGAAGGCCTTGGCGGCCTCCAGGTCCGGATACATGGCGTCGGCCCAGACGGGCGAGCCCTCGGGACGTGCGGACATGGCGCGACACCCTTCGTCGGGGTCGCCGGGCACGACGGCGCCCGGCGGGTACGGATCCACGCTAGGCGCGCGGGCCCGGGCGCGCGATCGGTGCGTCCCGTTCCCCTTGCGGCGAAGGGCGGGCCTTCTACGCGAGGGCCGGCTTACGGCGCGGGGTCGAGTGCGGGCGCCACCACGGCGAAGGCTCCGTCGAGGAGCTCCACCGGGTTCTGCGCCGCGTCGCTCTCGCTCCATCGCTGCAGGACGACGTGGAAGGCGGTCAGCGCGGTGCCGGCGGCGAGCCGCGGGTAGAGGTCGGTCCCCGCGTCGCGGCCGACGCGGCGCGCCAGCTCCTCGGCGAGGTCGTCGCGCCACTGCGCCTGGCGCTCCAGGAAGCGGGCGAGCAGCGCCGGGGTGCGCAGGATCAGCTGGACCACGCGCAGGGCCCGCTCCGTGTCGGCGGCGCAGGTGGTGACGGGCACGCGGACGGTGTGGAGCAGCGCCTCGGACGGCGGCTCGTCGGCGGGGCGGTCCGCGAGCTCGGCCCGCATGTCCTCGCCCATGCCGGCCAGGAACTGGACGACGACGTCCTCCTTGGACTTGAAGTACCGGAAGAACGTCCGCTTCGAGACGCCGGCGGCCGCCACGATCTCGTCCACGGTCACGGTGTCGAAGCCCTTGAGGGCGAGCAGCTGCAGCGCCGCCTCGGTCAGTTCGTCGGCGACGAGCTGCCGCTTGCGCTCGGCCAGGGTCAGATCGGCTCGGGTACTCACCCCGGCATCGTACACACCATGCCCTCGATGGCACCACGGGCACATCTTGACACCAAGTGCCATCGACGTCAGTCTGTGCCGCATGACACGGGAACGTTGGACCATCGACCGGATTCCTGACCAGAGCGGCCGCATCGCCGTCGTCACGGGGGCCGCCAGCGGGGTGGGTCTCGCCACCGCCCGGGCGCTCGCGATGCGCGGCGGGGAGGTGATCCTCGCGGTGCGCGACATGGAGCGGGGCCGCCGCGCCGCGGCCGCCATCACGGCCGCGGCGCCGCACGCCCGGCTCGACGTGCGCCCTCTCGACCTGGCCGACCTCGACTCGGTGCGGTCGTTCGCCGCCGAGCTGCGGGAGCGGCGCTCCCGGCTCGATCTGCTCGTCAACAACGCGGGGATCATGGCGCCGCCACGCTCGCTCAGCCCGCAGGGCCACGAGCTGCAGTTCGCGACGAACCACCTGGGCCACTTCGCCCTCACCGGACTGCTGCTCGACCGGCTCGCGGCAGATGGCAACTCCCGCGTGGTGACGGTCAGTTCACCCAATCACCGGCAGGGGAGGATCGCCTTCGACGATCTGGACGGGGAGCGCGCGTACTCCCCGATGGGGCACTACAACCAGTCGAAGCTCGCGAACGCCGCCTTCGGACTGCATCTGCACCGGCTGCTCGCGCGGGCGGACAGCCCGGTGCGCAGCGTGCTCGCGCATCCCGGGTACGTGGCCACGAATCTGCAGAAGGAGACGCCGGTCGGCATGGTGCGGCTGCTGTACGGGCGACTGCTCGCGCCGCTCGCCCAGAAGCCGGCCGACGGCGCCCTGCCGATTCTGTACGCGGCGACCGAACCCACCGTGAAGGGCGGGGAGTTCATCGCTCCGGGCGGGACGGGAGAACTGCGCGGGGCGCCGACGCGGGTGGCGGCGGCGGAGCGGGCGAGCGACGAGGCCACGGGCCGGCGCCTGTGGGACGTGTCCGAGGAGCTGACGGGCGTAGGTTTCACGCTGCCGACGGCCGTCTGAGAGGGCAGGGCGCCCCCGAAGGGCCGGGGGTACCGGTTCCGCTCAGAGAGTGAGCTTGAACCCGTCGTGGCTGCGCGCGAAGCCGAGTCCGGCGTAGAAGCGGTGCGCGGCCTCGCGCCTCTTGTTGCTGGTCAGTTGGACGAGCGCGCAGTCCCGCTGCCGGGCGCGCTCGATGACGCGCTCCATGAGGATCCGGCCGAGCCCGCCGCCGCGCCGGTCGGCCCGGACCCGTACCGCCTCCACGAGCGCGCGCTCGGCACCACCCTTGCCGAGGCCCGGGATGTACGTCACCTGAAGGCAGCCCACGACGACGCCGTCGGCCTCGACAAGGACGAGCATCTCGTTGCGGGCGTCCGCGTCGATGGCCGCGAAGGCCCGCTCGTGAGCGGCGTCGACCACGATCGTCGCCGGGTCCACGACGGCGTCCTCGTCAGCGAGCAGGGCGAGCACCGCGGGCAACTCGGCCCGGTGGGCGGGGCGGAGGGTGAGCGCGGGAGCGGGCTGTGCGGCGGCTGACATGGCACCGACGATATCCGCCCGGGGCGCGATAGTGGATCACGGTTGGCGGCGGCCCGGAGGACGGGGAGACGTATCCGGCCGCGCCGTGCGGGAGGTCCGCGAGGAGACGACGCCCGTCCTGCCCGCCCCACGGCTCGGCCCGCCCGCGTGGACCCGGCGGGCCGTCTTCCGCGTGGAGATCGACGCGGCCGAGGCCCGCTTCGGCCAAGAACACCGGCTTCCGCCCGCGCCGCCCACCCGGTCCCGCGACTATCGGCGCGTAGCCACGACGAGTCCGCACCGCGGGCTGCCGTCGGGGCGCTCGCCCAGCTCGGGCAGGGCTCGCAGCGTCATGTCGAACCCCGCTTGCTCCAACTCCCTTCGTACGTTGCCGAGTCGGAACACGCGGTAGTACATGACGAACGGCGGCCGCCAGACCGCGTTGCGCACCCGCATCACCGTGTCGAAGCCGAGCATCGCCCAGTAGCCGCGCGAGCCGGGGCGTGCGGGCGCGGGCAGCGGGAACACGAACTGGCCCCCGGGGGACAGCACTTGACGCACCTGAGCGAACAACTCCCGCTGCTGGCGGGGAAGGAAGTGGCCGAACGCCCCGAAGCTGACCACCAGGTCGAAGACCGGGCCGAAGGGCAGGGCGAGCGCGTCCGCGCGCACGTACGACGCCGTGGGTTCACTGCGCCGCGCCACCTCCAGCATGCCGGCGCTGAAGTCGACCCCGACGGCCCGGTCGGCACAGACCTCCCGCAGCACCCCGAGGCCCGCGCCCGTGCCGCAGCACAGGTCGAGGCCGGTCCGGTACGGCCCGAGCTCGCGCAGCGCGCGGGTCACCGGGTCGAGGATCACGTCGGGGGTGCGGAACGGGGTCTGGTCGAACTTCGGCGCGAGCAGGTCGTAGCCGTGCTCCACCGACGACAGCGCCTGAACGGCCAGCTCGCGGAGGGTGGGACCCTGGGGTGTGAACATGGCCGCTCAGCATAGGTCGGCGACCCGCGGAAATCCGGGCTTGCCGCGCGCCGGGGGCGTAGTGGTACCGTTCTCGTGGCACGTGTGTACGCCTCCTTCTTGGGCGCCGGTGCCGAACCACCTCATCCAGCGCGTGAGCGCCCCTGTACTTCTCACTACGTTCCTGTAGGCGCCCTGACGCGCATCATCCCTGGTCAGCAGGTTCTGACGGGTCCTGTCCCGCCCCTGCTCCAGGTTCTCTCCCCGGCCCACCGGGCGTGACCTGTCCGCCCGCGTGTCGCATCGCCGGATTCCCACCCCTTCCCTGCCCGCGTACGAAACGACGTCCGCGAAAGGACCGTGATCGACCATGACCACCACACTCGAAGCACCCGCACCAGCCACACCCACCGCCGCCCCGGCGGCCAAGCCCCCCGTCCACGCCGCGGGCGTCCTGGACACCACCGGGAACGGGGCCGGCTTCCTGCGGGCGAGCGACCTGATGCCGACGTCCCACGACGTCCAGGTCCCCGCCCATCTCATCCGCCAATTCGGGCTGCGCAAGGGCGACTTCGTCACCGGACTGTGCGGCAAGCCGCGCACGCTCGCCCACGTCGAGACCGTCGAGGGCATCGCCGCGGACGCCCCCGCGAACAAGGCGCGCACCCGCCCCCGCTTCGCCGAGCTCACCCCGCTCCACCCGACGCGGCGGCTGCGCCTCGACGGTCCCGAGGGCGGGATCGCGGGCCGCGTCGTCGACCTGTTCGCCCCCGTCGGCAAGGGCCAGCGCGGCCTGATCGTCGCGCCGCCGAAGACCGGCAAGACCGTGCTGCTCCAGCAGCTCGCGGCGGCGATCGCCGCCCACCACCCCGAGACCCACCTCATGGTGGTGCTGCTCGACGAACGCCCCGAAGAGGTCACCGACATGCGCCGCTCGGTCCGCGGCGAGGTCTTCGCCTCGACCTTCGACCGGCCCGCCAAGGAGCACATCGCCTTGGCCGAGCTCGCCGTGGAGCGCGCCAAGCGACTGACCGAACGGGGCGTAGACGTGGTGATCCTGCTCGACTCGCTCACCCGTCTGTGCCGCGCCCACAACAACGCCGCCGCGTCCGGCGGCCGCACCCTGTCCGGCGGTGTCGACGCGGCCGCGCTCCTCGGGCCCAAGCGGCTGTTCGGGGCGGCCCGCAACACCGAGGAGGCCGGCTCGCTCACGATCCTCGCCACGGCGCTGGTCGACACCGGGTCCCGCGCCGACGACTACTACTTCGAAGAGCTCAAGAGCACCGGCAACATGGAGCTGCGCCTCGACCGCACCCTCGCCGACGCCCGCGTCTTCCCGGCCGTCGACATCACCCCCTCCGGCACGCGCCGCGAGGAACTCCTGCTGCCCGCAGGCGAGTTGGCCGTCGTACGCGGACTGCGCCGGGCTCTGCAGGGCCGCGAGGGGCGCTCCGGTTACGAGGCCCTGCTCGAGAAGCTGCGGAAGACGCCGGACAACGCCGCGTTCCTGCGCCAGGTCCACGGGACGGTGCCCGGTTCGTGACGCCGCCTCCGCGTACGTAATACTCGTTCCATGACGTCGAGCATTACGCGCCCGGGGCGAGGGTCTTCCGTGGTGGTCCGCAGGGCCACCGCCCGCGACGCCAAACGCCTCACCCGCCTCGTGCGCGGCTCCCGAGCCTACGAAGGCCGCTACGCGGAGATGGTCTCCGGCTACCGCGTGGGTCCCGACTACATCGCCACCCACCGCGTCTTCGTGGCGGTCGACCAGGCCCGGTCAGAAGAAGAGGGGGACCGGGTCCTCGGTTTCTACTCGCTGCTCGTCGACCCCGCCGAGCTGGACCTGATGTTCGTCGCGGACGCCGCCCAGGGCCTCGGCATCGGGCGGCTGCTGATCACGCACATGCGGGGCGAGGCGCGCGCCGCCGGGCTCGACCGCGTCCGCGTCGTCTCCCATCCGCCGGCCGAGGGCTTCTACCGCAGCGTGGGCGCGATCCGCACCGGAACCGCCCTCGCCCAGCCGCCCGCCGTGGCCTGGGACCGGCCCGAACTCGAATTCGCCATTCCCCCGGCGGTCTGAGGGGTTCCGCCTCCGGCCCCTTCGGCGCACACTCGGGACCACCGAAGCGGGCGGCAATGGGGCAAGGAGGCCACATTGGGCGGCAGTGACGCACGGGCCGAGGCGTTCGACGTGATCGTGGAGATCCCGCAGGGCTCCCGCAACAAGTACGAGATGGACCACGAGCTGGGCCGCATCCGCCTGGACCGGATGCTGTTCACCTCGACCCAGTACCCCGCGGACTACGGCTACGTCGAGGGCACGCTCGGCAACGACGGCGATCCGCTGGACGCCCTGGTGCTGACCGGCGACGCGACGTTCCCCGGCTGCACCGTCGAGTGCCGCGCGATCGGCATGTTCGTGATGAGCGACGAGAAGGGCCCGGACGAGAAGATCCTCTGCGTCCCCGCCCACGACCCGCGCCGCACCGGGATCCAGGACATCGAGGACATCCCCGAGTTCGACCGCCTGGAGATCACGCACTTCTTCGAGGTCTACAAGGACCTGGAGCCCGGCAAGTCGGTGGAAGGCTCCCACTGGGAGGGCAGGGACGCGGCGTACGACGAGATCCGCCGGGCCCGAAAACGCCACCAGCGGCGCGAGGAACCGCGCGACCGGCCACGACGGCGCTGAAACCGGCGATGCTCAGCACCCCGTGACGGCGAAGGGGCTCAACCAGCGCCGCCCACCTGATCGACGAGCTCCCCCAGCGCCCCGTCCACCAACCGGTACCGCACCACCCGCCCCGACTTCTCCCCCGCCACGACCCCGGCCGCCCTGAGCAACCGCAGCGACTGCGACACCGCGGCCCCGTTCATGCCGGAGGCCACCGCCAGGTCGGACACGGCCAGCGGCCCCACCCGCCGCAGCGCGAGGAGCAGCGCAAGCCGGCGCGGGTCGGCGAGCAGCGCGAAGCGTTCCGCCCAGACGCGTACGTCCGCCACGTCCCCGATGGCGGCCACGGCGTCACAGACCCGGTGCCCGTCGATGGTGCGGTGATCGGCCCGCTCGGCCGGAACGAGATGCATGGCGGGATTCTCTCAACAAGGCCCTGCCCGTCGGCCACCCCACCCACGATGTGATCTTGCATACCTGCACAGGTGTGCAGCTATGCAGTCGCCGCCCAGGGCCCCTAGGGTGAACGGGCCGTGGTGCTCGGGAAGACCGGTGACGGCCCGTCAGGGTCAAGTCCGGAGCGGCCCTCGCCACTGTGATCGGGTTTCGGACCCCCGGGTCCGGAGCACACCGCTCCACCACGCCACTGGCTGCCGCACGGCGGCTGGGAAGGCAGGAGCGGCGGCGCACACCCGTAAGCCAGGAGACCGGCCACGGCATCTCACGAAGTCATTCCACGAGGTGCTGGAGCGTGATCGACGCATGACCCTGTCCGCGAACTCCCCCGCGCGGCCCACCGGGCCGAACCCCGCCTTCCGCTGGCGCCGCGAGGACACCGTGCGCACCGCGGGCCTGATGGCGGTGATCCTGGCCCTGCACGTCGTCGCGTTCGGCGTGCTCTTCCTGCTCGTCGTCCCCGGCCACTACGAGGTCGACAACAAGGCGTTCGGTATCGGCCTCGGCATCACCGCGTACACCCTCGGCATGCGGCACGCCTTCGACGCCGACCACATCGCCGCGATCGACAACACCACGCGCAAGCTCATGGCCGACGGCAAGCGGCCCGTCTCCGTCGGCTTCTGGTTCGCGCTCGGCCACTCCAGCGTGGTCGTCGCGATGGCGGCGCTCGTCGCGGGCGGCGCGGCCCTCGCCGGCACGCTGCTCAACGACGAGTCGCGCACCCACCAGGTGCTCGGCGTCGTCGGGACGACCGTCTCCGGTACGTTCCTGTACCTCATCGCGGCGCTCAACCTGGTCGCCCTGATGGGCATCCTGAAGGTGTTCCGGTCGATGCGCGCGGGCTCCTACAACGAGACAGAGCTCGAACACCACCTGGATTCACGGGGGTTCATGAACCGCGTCCTCGGCCGCTTCACCAAGTCCATCACCCGGCCCGGTCAGATGTACCCGCTCGGGTTCCTCTTCGGCCTCGGCTTCGACACGGCGACCGAGGTGACGCTGATGGTGATGGCGGGCAGCGGAGCCGCCGCCGGGCTGCCCTGGTACGCGATCCTGTGCCTGCCGCTGCTGTTCGCCGCGGGGATGAGCCTGTTCGACACGCTCGACGGCACGTTCATGAACTTCGCCTACCAGTGGGCGTTCTCGAACCCGGTGCGCAAGGTGTTCTACAACCTCACCATCACCGGTCTGTCCATCGCGGTCGCCTTCTTCATCGGCACGATCGAGCTCGTCGGCGTCCTGCACGAGAAGCTCGACCTGACGGACGCGGTCACCGGCTGGATCGCCGGGCTGAACCTGGACAGTGTCGGCTACGTCATCGTCGGCCTGTTCGTGGTCGTGTGGGCCGCGGCGATCGCGTACTGGCGGCTCGCGAAGGTCGAGGAGCGCTGGTCGGCGCGGGTCGCCGAAGGCGCGTGAGCACCGGCGGATCCGGCCGGACGCCCGTCGCATAGCGTGCACGACAGCATGCCGTTCGAGCCCGGATCCGAGCACGGAGGAAGACCGATGAGCGCCGCCAGCCTGCCCCTCGAGGGTGTCACCGTCGTCAGCCTGGAGCAGGCGGTGGCGGCGCCGTTCGCCACCCGCCAGCTCGCCGACCTGGGCGCGCGCGTGATCAAGGTGGAGCGGCCCGGCGACGGCGACTTCGCCCGCCGCTACGACGAGACGGTGCACGGCCAGTCGAGTCACTTCGTGTGGCTGAACCGGTCCAAGGACTCGGTGACCCTGGACGTGAAGACGCCCGGCGGCCGCGAGGTCCTGGAGCGGCTGCTGTCCGGCGCGGACGTGTTCGTGCAGAACCTCGCGCCGGGCGCGGCGGCCCGACTGGGCCTGTCCGCCGAGGAGTTGAACGAGCGCCACCCCTCTCTGATCGTCTGCGACATCTCCGGCTACGGCGCCGACGGCCCCTGGGCCGGCCGCAAGGCGTACGACCTGCTCGTGCAGTGCGAGACGGGCGTCGTGTCGGTGACGGGCACGCCGGAGCAGCCCGCCAAGGTGGGCATCGCGATCGCCGACATCGCGGCCGGGATGTACGCGTACTCGGGCATCCTCACGGCGCTGTACGAGCGGCGGGCGACGGGGGTCGCGCGGGCCGTCTCGGTGTCGTTGTTCGAGGCCCTCGCGGAGTGGATGGGCTACCCCGCGTACTACACGGCGCACTCCGGGACCCAGCCGCGGCGGGTCGGCGCCGCGCACGCGACGATCGCTCCGTACGGCCCCTACGACGCCACCGACGGCCGTACGGTCCTGCTCGCGATCCAGAACGAACGCGAATGGGCCTCCTTCTGCGCCGAGTTCCTCGACGACCCGGCGCTCGCCGCCGACCCGCGCTTCCACCGCAACTCCTCCCGGGTGGCCCGCCGCGCCGAGCTCGACGCGGTCGTCACGGCACGCTTCGCCGAACTCACCGCGGCCGAGGCGACGGCCCTCCTGGACCGCGCCAAGGTGGCGAACGCCCGCCTGAACACGGTCGCCGACTTCCTCGACCACCCGGTCCTCAGCGGCCGCGACCGCTGGCGCGACGTGCCGACCCCGGCGGGCCCGATCCGCGCGCTGGTGCCTCCGGCGAGTCTGAGCGGGGTGGAGCCGCGGATGGAGGCGGTGCCGGATGTGGGGGAACACACGGAGGCGGTCCTCAAGGAACTGGGTTACGAGGCGTCGGCGATCGAAGCCCTGCGGGAGGAGGGCGCGCTGTAGCCCCACGGGAAACCCGGGCCGTTCGGCCCCCGGCAAGGGTCCATCGGCCCACCCCGAAATCGCGCGCCTCACTGGAATGCTGCTGCACAGAGCCTCCCGTGCCCTCGCTCTCCCGCCGCGGCGCACGGTCGAGGCCCGGGCCCGTCGGTCGTGGGAGGGGGAGCCTCGAACGACGGGCCCGGCACGGGGGCCGGCCTTCTTCGGACAGGCCTTCGGACGCGCGACGCGACAACTGACGCGCAAAACGCCCTAATCGGAGCGATAAAGTATCGCGTCAACCCTCATGCGCCCGATCACCCAGGAGTACCTACGTGACCGTAGCCATCGACTCGTCCGAAGCCACCGTCCCGACGCCGGGCACGGAGCCCGTGGCGCCGGAGTCCGCGGCCCCGGAAACCGCGGCCCCGGAGCCCGTCGCGGTAGACGAGGAGACGGCCGAGCCGGGGGACGCCGCGAACATGTGGACCCCGTCGACCGACACCCCTGCCCCCACCGCCGAGCCCGAGGACACGGAGAACTTCTGGCAGCCCTCCCCCACCACTGCCGACAACGACACCGAGGCCGACATCGAGGCCGAGGCCGGTGACGACGACGCCTCCGGCGACGTACCGGAGTCGATCACCCGCGACGCCCACGAGTTCGGCGTCTACGCCCGCACCGGCGGCTGGGCCTTCGCCCTGAAGGTGGCGCGCAGCGTGCGGCCCGGCGGGCAGCCGGCCGACGAGACGGCGAAGGTCTCGGCACGCTCGTTCGCCCGGCTCGCGGGCTGCTCGGCCGACCGCGTCATGCGCTTCTACAAGGCGTGGGACCGCGCGGCGGACGACGGCATCGTGCCGCAGTTCGAGTCGCTGACCCCGGGCGTCGACATCGAACTCCCGGACGCCGACGTCTGGTTGTCGTACTACGTCTCCCGCTCCAGCGCGACCTCGGTCCGTGGCCAGGCGATCACGGAGGCCGCCGAGGCGGAGGGCATCCGCCCGACGAAGGCCCTGGAGGTCGCCGAGAACCCGACGGCGCTGCGGGCCGCGATCCTGGCCGACCCGGGCACCGCCGAGGCCGCGCGCAAGGCGCTGATGGACCGGCTCGGCGAGGACCCGGTGCTGCGTACCGGAATGGCCCGGGACATCGTGCGCGCCGACGACCTGAAGAAGGCCGTCGCCGAGGAGACGAAGACCGGCGGTCAGCTCGAGTACGTACGCAAGATCGTCGAGGACGGGGAGGTCAAGACGCCCGCGGGCCAGAAGATCGAAGCCCCGCGCTCGCTGCGCGAGGAGGCCGAGCGGCACCTGTCCCTCATCGACGAGCTGGACGAGGACGAGGAGGCCGGCGAGTGGGCCCGCGAGGCGTACGACGCCGTGCGCTCCCTGGTCGCCGAGACCGTCGAGAAGGACCCCGAGCTGCGGGTCCAGGAGCGCCGCGCGAAGTTCTACAGCAGCCTGCAGAAGGCCACGAAGGCGTTCGAGGAGCTCACCTTCGAGGACGTCGACGCCGAGGAGATGGACGACATCGTCGAGGACGACATGCTGCAGCGCCTCGAGGAGCTCCAGCAGGCGATCTCGACCTGCATCTCGGCCCTGCAGAAGGCCAAGAGCAGCGACTGACCCGCCGCCGCACGGCCGCCGATGCCCGGCACTCCCCCACGGGAGCGCCGGGCATCGGCGCGTTCCGGGCCTGTTACCTCGGTCACGACACTAGCGAAACGTTGCCGTTTCGCTCGCGGAGGGCTTACTGTCGTCGAGGACGTGAACGAAACCGTTTCGTTCACCTAGCTTACGCGGACTTTACGCCCGCGGCTCTCGTCTCTCACTTCCCTGGAGTGGCTCTCATGTCCCAGACCGACACGGTCGAGGCCTCCGGCACCTCGGCCCCACCCGTGCAGGACGCGCACGAGGCGTCCCGCAGGCGCTGGTGGATCCTCGGCATCATCGGCATCGCCCAGCTGATGGTCGTCCTCGACGCGACCATCGTGAACATCGCGCTGCCCTCCGCCCAGCAGGACCTGGGCTTCTCGAACGACAACCGGCAGTGGATCGTCACCGCCTACGCGCTGGCCTTCGCGTCCCTGCTGCTGCTCGGTGGCCGTATCGCCGACCTCTTCGGCCGCAAGCCCGCCTTCCTCATCGGCATCGTCGGCTTCGCGGGCGCCTCCGTCCTCGGCGGCGCGTCGACCGGCTTCGGCATGCTGGTGACGGCCCGCGCGCTGCAGGGCGTCTTCGGCGCACTGCTCGCCCCGGCCGCACTCTCCCTGCTCAACACCACGTTCACCGACGCCAAGGAGCGCGCCAAGGCGTTCAGCGTCTACGGCGCGATCGCGGGCGCGGGCGGCGCCGTCGGGCTGCTCCTCGGCGGCCTGCTCACCGACGCGCTCGACTGGCGCTGGACGCTGTACGTGAACCTGGTCTTCGCCGTCGTCGCCTTCATCGGCGGCTGGGTGCTCCTGGGCAGCCACCGCGACGCGGCGGGCGCCAAGCTGGACCTGCCCGGCACGCTGCTCGTCTCCGCCGGTCTCTTCGCGGTCGTCTTCGGCTTCTCCAACGCCGAGACGCACGACTGGAGCTCCCCGCAGACCTGGGGCTACCTCGTCGCCGGCGGTGTCCTGCTGGCCGCGTTCACCTGGTGGCAGACCCGGGCGAAGCACCCGCTGCTGCCGATGCGGGTACTGCTGGACAGGGACCGGGCCGCCTCCTTCGTCTCCGTCCTGGTCACGGGCGCGGGCATGTTCGGCGTGTTCCTGTTCCTCACCTACTACCTGCAGCTCAACCTCGGCTTCAGCCCCACGAAGACGGGTGTCGCGTTCCTGCCGATGATGGCCGCCCTGATGGTCATGGCGCAGGTGTCCACCACGATGCTGGTGCCGCGGTTCGGCCCCAAGATCGTCATCCCCTCCGGTTTCGCCCTCGCCGCGCTCGGCATGGTGTGGCTGACCGGGATCGGCCTGGACTCGTCCTTCTCCACGGACGTCCTGCCGCAGCTGCTCGTGATCGGCGCGGGACTGGGCGCCGTGATGCCGCCCGCGATGTCGCTGGCCACCAGCGGGATCGGCGCCGAGGACGCGGGCGTCGCCTCCGCGACGGTCAACACCATGCAGCAGGTCGGCGGTTCCATCGGCACCGCGCTGCTGAGCACCCTCGCGGCCAGCGCCGCCACCAGCTACCTCGCGAGCCACAACCCCGCGAACAAGCTGTCCCAGGCACAGGCCACGATCGAGAGCTACACGACCGCGTTCTGGTGGTCGGCGGGCTTCTTCGCCGCCGGCGCGGTCATCACGCTCCTGCTGTACCGGCGTGGGACGGTGCAGCAGGCCGTCGGTACCGACGCGGCCCCGGTCGTCCACATGTGACGCCGCCGCAAAGTCCGGCCAGGGGCCGCCGTCTTCAGGGAGACGGCGGCCCCTTCGCGTGCCGCGCGGCCGAGGTGGCATGGTGGGACAAGATCAACCTCGTACGGGATCTGTCGACCTCGTACGGATCCATCGCATCAGGAGGCATCTCGTGGCGGACACCCCCCGGTCCACCGGCAAACCGGCCCACCAGAACGTGACGTTCGACAGCAACGGCACCACCGCCCACGGCTATCTCGCCCTGCCGCCCGCCGGCAGCGGTCCCGGCGTCATCGTCATCCAGGAGTGGTGGGGCCTGACCGACCACATCGCGGACGTCACCGAGCGGCTCGCCGCCGAGGGCTTCGTGGCGTTCGCCCCCGACCTGTACGGCGGCAACGTGGCGCACGACTCCGGAGAGGCGTTCCGGATGATGCGGGAGCTGCCGGTGGACCGCGGCGTCGAGCTCCTGTCGGGCGCGGTCGACCACCTGCTGTCGCTGCCCGAGGTCACCTCGGAGACGGTCGGCACGGTCGGCTTCTGCATGGGCGGCGGCTTCGTGCTGTACCTGGCGGCCAAGGACCCGCGGGTGAGCGCGGCTGTTCCGTTCTACGGCGTCATCCAGGGCGAGGTCCCCGACTTCTCCGGCCTCAAGGCCGAGATCCTCGGTCACTACGGCGAGCGGGACGAGACCGTGCCGGTGCCCACGCTGGACGGCCTGCGCCGCACCATCGAGGAGCAGTCGGGCGTCGTGGCGGACTTCCGCATGTACCCGGCCGATCACGCGTTCTTCAACGACGGACGGCCCGAGGTGTACGACAAGGAGTCGTCGGAGCGGGCGTGGGCGGCGACGGTCGACTTCCTGAAGCGCTCGCTCGCCGCTTGAAGGCCCCTCCGGCGATTGAGGAGCGGGGTCCTGAGCGGAGCCCCGTGACGGCGGGG
>NZ_KB891818.1 GCF_000373565.1 Streptomyces sp. HmicA12
GCGGCGGGCCTGCGCCCAGCTCGCGTACCGGTCCTCGGGCAGCAGCTCCCCGGTGAACAGGTCCAGGGCGGCGGCGAGTTGCCCGGGGGAGCGGGAGGCGAGCGCGGCCCGGGCAGCCGTCTCCGCCTCGTCGGCGTCGATCCGTACCGTGGCCGGATCCAGTCGCAGCAGGGCGCCGTCGGATATCAGGTACGAGGAGGTGGCGCGGGGTGCGAGTTCGGGTTCCAGGGCGCGGCGCGCGGCGTGCAGGGCGACCCGGAGGCTGCCGGTCGCGGAGTGCTGGTCGGCGTCGGGCCAGCAGATGTCCATGGCCTGCTCGCGGTGGAGCTGGTGGTCGGGCACGACGGCGAGCAGCTTCACCAGGGTCTGGGCGCTCGGCCGGGTCCAACGCTCGGCGGGCGCGAGCCCGTTGTCACGAGTCGCTGCGAAACCGCCGAAAAGGTGCAGACGTAGCAGCGGAGTGGCTGGAATCGTGCTGTTTGGCTGCTGCTCGTTCATGAGGGCGCAACTCTAACCGAGCAACGTGAGAAACCCCTGGGCGAGGCCGCCCAGGGGTTTGTCGTGACTACCGCTGACTACCGCGGTGCGGAGGTCAGGAGAGCTTGAACGTCGTCATCTGGTGGATGCCCCGGTCGATGGAGAGGACACCGCCGCCCAGCTGCTCCGCCATCCGGTTGATGCCGAGGTGGTCGAAGTTGAGCGAGACCATCTCGTCGGTGCCGTCGCCGTCGAGGTCGGCGGCGAGGTAGTTGCGGGCGCCGATGAGCGTGGCGCCGCCGATGCTGGACTGGAACGAATCGCCCGAGGTCAGGACCGACGGGTCGAAGGCCGCCAGACCGCCCTCGAGGCCACCGGCGAGCAGGCGCCGGCCGCCGGGGCCGTTGATGAACCCGACCGTGCGCAGCGGCGCGACCACCGACGAGCTCGTGTCCTCCTTGCCGTCGCCGGCGTAGCCCCTGAACGTGCCGAAGCTCATCTGGTAGAGCGGGTCGCCCTGGCCGTCGATGAAGTAGTTGCCGTGCGACCACGGGCTTCCGTTGAGGGACTGATGGACCAGCTCACCGGTGCGCCCGTCCCGGATCTCGACCACGACGCGCGGCGAGGCCGTGCTCAGGTCACCGGCCACCGTCGGGTCGGCCTTGACGATCCAGGTGTAGACGACCGCGTGGCCGTCCGCGTACGGGATCTTCGGCGAGGCGAAGACGCCGTGGTCGAGGACCGCGCCGTGCAGCTTGCCGTCGGCCGCGCGGTCCGGAGCCTTCGGGTCGGCGGTCCACTTCAGGTTGCCCTTGCCGTCGAGGGCGACGCCGTTGACGACCGCGTCCGAGATGTCGAGCGCGTTCGGGCTGGTGTACTGCGAGTAGATCTGCCCGCCGGAAACCACCGTGTCGGAGAAGATCACGTCGCCCGCGCTCGACGGCGCGGAGTACGACCACAGCTGCTTGCCGCTCGCGCTGTACACGCGCAGTGCGTCGGTCGGGACGATGACCTCGTCCTTGCCGTCATCGTTCAGGTCGGCGAGGGTGACCGAGCGGACGTACGCGCCCTTGCCGTCGATCGTCGTCAGGACCTTGCCGGTCTTCCCGTCGATGACGGCGGTGGCGGTGTCGGCGGCCACGGCGACGTCGGGCGTGCCGTCGCCGTTCACGTCACCGGTCGCGATGTTGTGCACCTCGCCGGGGACGGTGGCCTGCCACAGCTTCTTCGGCGCGCCGTTGACCAGCGACGTACCGGAGTACGCCCACACGCCGTCCGAGGAGCCGCCGACCACGACGTCCTTCTTGCCGTCGCCGTCGAAGTCGGCAGCCTGGCCGTAGTTGAGGTCGCCCTGCAGCGGCGTCAGGTTCTTCTGGCTGCCGTTGCCCAGCTTGTAGTCGTGGATGTTCTGCTGCTGGTCGACGACGCGGACGTAGTCGCCGCCGCCGGAGGAGTACAGCTGCTGGTACATCGGCGAGGCGTTGGTGCCGTGCTGGCGCCACTTGACCTTGCCGGTGCTGGTGAACGCGGTCAGCGAGCCGTAACGCAGACCGCCGACGTTGGTCGCGGTGCCCTGGTCCTGGTCGTCCTGCGCGGCCGCGTAGAGCAGACCGTTCTTGGTGGCGAGGTTCCAGGTGCTGGCGCCGTCGGCGCCGTTGCCGGCGGAGCGCTTGGTCGTGTAGGTCCACTTGACCGTCGCGCCGTCCGCACCGTCCAGGACACGGATCGTGCTGGCGTTGACGTTGTACGTGGACGTGTACGTCGACTCGCTGACCGCGATCTCGTCGCCGCCGCCCGAAGCCGCGTCACCGACCGTCAGGGCGGTGGGCAGGGCGTTGACGCGGGTGTCGAGCGTGGTGCGCTTGCCGTCGGCCAGGTCGTACGCGGCGATCTCGTACTGCACCGCGTCGCTGATGTCCGCCTGCTCCAGGGCGACGACCCGGTTGCGGGAGGCGTCGAGGCGCAGCTGACGGCCGTAAAGAGCGCTCTCCGTCTCCCACGTGACCGAACCGTCGGCAGCGTCGAGGACGAGGGTGCGTCCGCTCGCGGTGTTCGTGGCGGTCTTGCGCAGGTCCCAGACCGCGGCGACCTTTCCGCCGCCGACGGACTCCAGGGCGCCCCAGTTCACGGACGCGGTCGACTTGGTGTCGTACGTCCACGTCGACGACGGGGTCAGCTTCCCGTCGGCGTACGAGAAGCGGATCCCCGTGAGGGTGGCCGTCTCCGTCGCGGGCGCGTTCGAGTTCAGGCGGGGCGAGTTGCCGATGAGCAGCGTGCCGTCGACCACCTTGACGTTGGTGGCGTACGAGTACAGCTTCGACCAGACCGTCTTGCCGGTCTTGCCGTCGAGGACCGTCACGAAGGTGCCGGTGGACAGCGAGGAGCCGGGCGAGGTGAACGGCCGGGGCGTGGGCGTCATGCCGACGGCCGCCGAGAAGACGATGTCCTTCGTACCGTCGCCGGTCAGGTCGGCGGTGTCGTAGCCCTGGTCCGAGTAGGCCGAGTACGGGTTGACGGCGTTGTAGCCCATCACGATGCTGGCCGGGTACGGCTCGGCCCGCCAGACCTGCAGCGGCTTGACCTGCCAGTCCGTGTAGTACGAGGCGTTGGTGCGCGCCCAGGCGGTGGAGCCGTCGGCCTTGTGCAGCTGGACGTTGCCCAGGCTGTGCACGGTGAAGTAGCTGCCGTCGGAGCCGGCCGGAACGGTCGCGGCGATGCCGCGGGCGCCCTCCAGCGCGGACTTGTTGGTGAAGGTGACCGGGGTGCTGGCGTCGGTGGTGGCCTCGGTGGAGGAACCGTCCGTGGCCGAGCCGTTGGCCGAGGTGTCGGCGGAGGTGTCGTCCTTCGCCGCGTACCGGTCCCCGTACACGTCGACGTTCATGTTGTCGGCGAGGGTCTTGGCCTCGGAGGTGCTGAGCGTCGACGCCTCGGTCGAGAAGCCGTCGGCCAGCGCGTGCGGCGCGGCCGTCAGCGTCAGGCCCGCCGCGACCAGGGCGGAGGCGAGCGTCAGGGCCCGCCGGGAGGTGGTGGTTCTCATTACTTGGCTCCCTGCGCGATGCGGATCGCCGAACCGTTCGTCAGAACGGCCTGGTTGTACGAGTACTGGAGGGCGTCGGTGCCGGCCTGGTTCTCGATGCCGACGGTGGCCGACGAGCCCTTGCCCGGGACGGACTGGTACTGGAACGTGATCGCGCCGGTGGCCTCGTCGAAGACGGCCTCGAAGGTGGCGCGGGTGCTGCCGCCGTCGGCGAACAGGACGTTGTTCCAGACGACCGCGAACTTGCGGCTGCCGGTCTTGCCGGTGGTGGCCGTCTGCACGCTGGACTTCTTGTCGAGGGTGAAGTCGTCCCACAGCGGGGCGACGATTCCGCTCGGCTCGGTCTCCGTCGGCAGCGGCTCGTTGGCGTAGTCACCGATGCGCGGCGAGAGGAAGTTGATCAGACCGTTCGTGGTGACCGCGGCGCTGGAGTACTTCACGCCGTAGAAGGAGACCGGGAAGGGCAGCGAGACCGTCTTGGCGTCCTCGTCACCGCTCAGCGTGACCTTGCTGGAGCCGGAGATCCAGGAGTAGGTGGCCGGGGTGCAGGAGTTGCCCGAGTGGTCGGCACGGGCCGGGAGCCGGAGCGTGCGGTTCTCGTCACCGTCGACGGTCAGCGAGGTGGTGGAGGTGCCGTTGCACACGATCGGCGCGGCGGGCTTCACGAACAGCGAGTACGTGCCTTCGGCGACCTTCGGCAGCGTGAACGTGCCGTCGGTGCCGGAGGTGACCGGGGCGAGCGGCGAACCGTTGAGCTCGACGGTCGCGCCCTTGAGGGGCTTGCCGGTGACGTCGAGGACAGTGCCGGTGACGGCGTGCGACGCGGCGGCGGTGAGCGCGACGTCCTGGGCGAGCGGCGAACCGGTGTTCAGCTCCACGCCCGAGAGGGTCTGCGGCTGGTAGCCGTAGCCGGAGAGCGTGAAGTCGTACGTGCCCGGGGGCAGCGTCAGACGGTAGGAGCCGTCGGTGCCGGTGGTGACGATACGGGTGCCGGTGGTGGCGTTCGCGACCTTGACGGTGACGTTGGGCAGCGCCTTGCCGGTGGCCTTGTCGGTGACGTTGCCGGACACGTGAACGGCGGTGCGCGGGGCGGCGTCGATGGAGGCGAGGATGTCGAGCTTGCCCTCACCCCAGACGTTGTTCATGCCGGCGGTGCCGCCGCAGTGCGTGTCGTCGACGTCGCGCGCGCCCTCGTTGAGGAGCCTGCGCGTCTCGTCGATGTTGCCGATGAGCTCAGGGGCGGCCGACCACAGCAGAGCCGCCGCGCCGGCGACGTGCGGCGTCGCCATCGACGTACCGTCGATGGTGTTGTACGAGGAACCGGGCCATGCCGAGGTGATGTCGACGCCCGGCGCCGAGATGTTCGGCTTGGCCGAGCCGTCCACGGGGGAGGGGCCGAAGCCGGAGAAGTCGGCGATGGTGCCGGTGGAGTCGTACGCGCCGACGCCGTAGGACGTGTCCTGCGCACCGGGCGCGCGAGTGGTGGAGCAGGTCGTGCCGTCACCGTCGTTGCCGGCGGCGAACGCCTCGAAGATGCCCGCGGAGTTCCACGCCTTGACGATGTCCTGGTAGAACGTCGTGACGCCGCCGCCCCACGAGTTGTTGACGATGTTCGGGGCGAGGTCCGGGCGCGGGTTCTCCCCGTTGTGGTCCGTCGGCGCGAGGATCCACTGGCCGGCGGCGAGCGTGTCCTCGTCGAGGCACTCGCCCCTCGACCCCGCGCAGGCCTTGGCGGCCATCCACTTCGTGTTCGGCGCGACACCGATGCCGTTCTTGCCGGCGATCGTGCCCATGGTGTGGGTGCCGTGACCGTTGTCGTCGCACGGCGTGCTGCTGGTGGCGCAGGTACCCGTCGCGTCGTAGAAGTTGTAGTCGTTCGTGAACGTGCCGTCGCCGTTGTTGCCACGGTAGTTGGCGACGAGGTCCGGGTGATCGTACTGGGCACCGGAGTCGACGGTGGCGACGACGATGCCCTCGCCGCGGTCCTTGTACTGGTCCCAGACCTGGTCGGCCTTGATGTCGGAGATGCCCCAGTCGGGGGTGGTGTCGCTGACGGCGTCGCCCGCGGCGGTCGTGCGCGACCCGGTGACCTTGGCGTCGGACGTCTCGATGTCGTCGAGCTTGTACGTCTGCGACTTGACGATCTCCTTGACGTCCGAGCGCTTCGCGAGCTGCTCGACGAGGTTCTCGTCGCCGGTGACCTGGACTGCGTTGGCGATCCAGTAGTCCTTGTGCCCGACCTTCTTCTTGTCGAGGAACGCGGTGAGCGACTTCTGGCTGTCCTCGGCGTGCGTCTTGAGCGCCTTGTACGCGGCCGTGGCGGCCTTCGCGTGCGTGCGCTGCTTCTTGGCGGTCGTCAGGTCGGCCTGGTCCTTGAGGACGACGAAGAACTTGGCGTCGCCACCCTTGGCGACGGCGCTGCTCAGCGAAGAGTCGATCTTGGCGGTGGCCGACGCCGACGGGCTGTCGGCGGCGACGGCCGGCATGGCGCCGGAAACCAGGGCGGTCGCGGTGAACGCGGCCGCCGCCCAAGCGGCGGATCTGCGCCGGGGCGGTCGGGGCAGGTGCATCGGGGGTGCTCCTCCGGGAACGGTACGGGGGAGTTCGCACGCTAGAAAGGTGCCGTTACTGAGGAATTACTGGCGGCGTGACGGGCGTCTCTGGCGCCCGAAAACTAACACCGCTAGTTTGGGTCGCAGGACGATCAGCGACACACGTGCGGTATCAGGAGGAGAGCCATGAAGGCCCACGAGGGGATGTTCATCGGCGGCGAGTGGCGAGCCGCCGCGACCAGCGAGACGATCGCCGTCGTCAACCCGGCCGACGAGTCGGTGATCGGCCATGTCCCCGCGGGCAACGCCGAGGACGTGGACGCCGCCGTGCGCGCCGCCCGCGCCGCCTTCCCCGGCTGGGCCGCCACGGCCCCCGCCGAGCGAGCGGCGAAGATCGCCGCGCTCCGCGACGTGCTGGTGGCCCGTAACGCGGAGATCGCCGAGACGGTCACGGCCGAGCTGGGCGCCCCGCTGAAGTTCTCGCAGACGGTGCACGCGGGCGTACCCGTCCTGGTCTCGGGCTCGTACGCCGAACTGGCCGCCTCGTACCCCTTCGAGGAGAAGGTCGGCAACTCGACCGTCTACGCCGAGCCGATCGGCGTCGTCGGCGCGATCACGCCCTGGAACTACCCCCTCCACCAGATCGTCTGCAAGGTCGCCCCGGCCCTCGCCGCCGGCTGCACCGTCGTGCTCAAGCCGGCCGAGGACACCCCGCTGACCGCGCAGCTGTTCGCGGAGGCGGTCGACGAGGCGGGCATCCCGGCGGGCGTCTTCAACCTCGTCACGGGCCTCGGCCCGGTCGCGGGCCAGGCCCTCGCCGAGCACGCGGACGTGGACCTGGTCTCCTTCACGGGCTCCACGGCGGTCGGCCGCCGGATCGGCGCGACGGCGGGCGCGGCCGTCAAGCGCGTCGCCCTGGAACTGGGCGGCAAGTCCGCGAACGTGATCCTTCCGTCCGCCGACCTGGCCAAGGCCGTGAACGTCGGCGTCGCCAACGTCATGGGCAACTCCGGCCAGACCTGCAGCGCCTGGACCCGCATGCTCGTGCACACCGACCAGTACGACGAGGCCGTGGAGCTCGCGGGCGCGGCGGCCGCCAAGTACGGCGACCGCATCGGCCCGCTCGTCAACGCCAAGCAGCAGGAGCGCGTGCGCGGTTACATCGCCAAGGGCGTCGAGGAGGGCGCCCGGATCGTCACCGGCGGCACCGAGACCCCGCACGAGAAGGGATACTTCGTCGCCCCGACGGTCTTCGCGGACGTCACGCCCGAGATGACCATCGCCCAGGAGGAGATCTTCGGCCCGGTCGTCTCGATCATCCGCTACGAGGACGAGGACGACGCCCTGCGCATCGCCAACGGCACCGTGTACGGGCTCGCGGGCGCGGTCTGGGCCGGCGAGGAGGCGGAGGCCGTGGCGTTCGCGCGCCGCATGGACACCGGGCAGGTCGACATCAACGGCGGCCGCTTCAACCCCCTCGCCCCGTTCGGCGGCTACAAGCAGTCGGGCGTCGGCCGCGAGCTCGGCTCGCACGGCCTGACCGAGTACCTCCAGACCAAGTCCCTCCAGTTCTAAGGGAGTTCCGATCACCATGGTCCGCGCCGCTGTATGCACCGCCGTCGGCTCCCCGCTGGAGATCACCGACATCGACCTGCCCGAGCCCGGTGCCGGCCAGGTCCGCGTCAAGCTCGTCGCCGCCGGGGTCTGCCACTCCGACCTGTCCCTGACCAACGGCACCATGCGCCTGCCGCTCCCCGCCGTCCTCGGCCACGAGGGCGCGGGCACCGTCGTCTCCGTCGGTGAGGGCGTCACCCACGTCGCGCCGGGCGACGGAGTCGTCCTCAACTGGGCTCCCTCGTGCGGCAGTTGCCACGCCTGCTCGCTCGGCGAGGTGTGGCTGTGCGCGAACGCGCTGGCCGGCGCGGGCAACGTCCACGCGAAGCGGTCGTCCGACCGCTCCGACCTGCACCCCGGCCTGAACGTCGCCGCGTTCGCCGAGGAGACCGTCGTCGCCGCGAACACGGTCCTGCCCGTGCCGGACGGCGTCCCGCTCACGGACGCGGCCCTGCTCGGCTGCGCCGTCCTCACCGGATACGGCGCGATCCACCACTCGGCGCAGGTCAAGGAGGGGGAGACGGTCGCGGTGTACGGCGTCGGCGGCGTCGGCCTCGCCACGATCCAGGCGGCGCGCATCGCGGGCGCCTCGAAGATCATCGCGGTGGACGTCTCGCCCGAGAAGGAGGAACTGGCCCGCCGGGCGGGTGCCACGGACTACGTGGTCGCCTCCGAGACCACGGCCCGCGAGATCCGGGGCCTGACCGGCAAGCAGGGCGTCGACGTGGCCGTGGAGTGCGTCGGCCGCGCGGTCACCATCCGCACCGCCTGGGAGTCCACCCGCCGCGGCGGCCGCACCACGGTCGTCGGCATCGGCGGCAAGGACCAGCAGGTCACCTTCAACGCCCTGGAGATCTTCCACTGGGGCCGCACCCTGTCCGGCTGCGTCTACGGCAACTCCAACCCGGAGCAGGACCTGCCGGTCCTCGCCGAGCACGTCCGCGCGGGCCGCCTGGACCTGAGTGCGCTGGTCACGGAGCACATCTCCCTGGACGGCATCCCGGCCGCGTTCGACAACATGGTCGCGGGCAAGGGCGGCCGGGCGCTGGTGGTGTTCTAGCTGCTGCGGCGGCCCGCCTCCGAGGGGACGGAGAGCGGGCCGCCGGTGCCGGACCGGTCAGACGGGGCAGGTGCCGCTGCCGACCAGCACGGTGACGGAGGACACCGTGAACGGCCCTTCGACGATCTGCCCCGGAGGCACCGTGACCGACGACAGCGAGTGGCCGCCCGTCTTGGCGCAGTACGTCAGGGTCGTGTCGTTGTTGATGCTCACGACCTCGGTGGCGCGGGCGAAGGTGTAGTCCTGCCCCTCGACGACCTCCACCTCCTGGTTGTAGATGTCGTTCGTGTAGATGCAGACGGAACCGGTGATGTGGCAGCTGATGCTGTCGGCGTCGCTGGCGCCGGCCGCACCCGTACCGAACGCGGCCATCGCGGTCATGGTGGCGCCGACCAGAACTGCGCGCATAGCGTGGTGTCGCAACATGGTTGATCCCCTGCGTAGTTGGGCACGGCTCGTGGCCGTGGCAGACCGAATCCCGCTGGAAGAAGGGCTGTTGACCTCGATCAGCGAGCAACTCGGACGCTAGGCAGGCCCAATTACTGAGGCGTTACAGGTCGCCCGCGGCCGACGCCGTCAGCCGCGGAAACGACCGCGCCGCCGCCAGGAACACCAGCGTCGTCAGCACGAACGGCCAGGTGAAGGTCGTCGCCCCGAACGCCGGTGCCACGGCCGCCGCCACCACCGCCCCGGCCAGCGCGTACGGCAGGGTCCGTCGGCCGGCCGGCAGGAACACCCCGCACAGCGCGAGGGCGACGAGGACGCCGTTGTAGCCGGCGATGCCGTCGGCGAGGCGGGCCGCGGGCATCCCGAGCGCCCACGCCGTTGCCATCGCCGCGGCGTTCCCGAGGCAGGCCACCCCGGCCACGCGGACCCCCGCCACCAGCAGTCCGGCGAGCACGAGCGCGCCCACGTACCACTGCGGCAACAGGAAGATCTGCCCGAACCCGGCGAGGAACCCCCGCGCTGCGTCACCGAGTTGAAGCGCCGCCGTCGCGTCCGTCACCTGCCGTGCGGTCGGCCCCGCGGGCCTCGCCAGCGTGATCGCGCTCGCCACGGCGCAGAACGGCAGCGTCAGCGCGGGCAGCCCCCATGTCCCGAACGCCCGCCCCGCCGCCGCGGTCACCACGGTCGCCGCGCCGCAGCCGAGCAGCGCGACGAGCATCGTCGACACCCGGGTGCCACCCAGCAGCACCGCGCAACTCACGCCGACGAGGCAGGAGTTGAAGCCCTCCATGCCCTGGGCGAGCCGCTCCTTCTCCACGCCGAGCAGCCACGCGCCCGCCGTACCGAGGGCGGCGCCGCCGATGCCGTAGAGCCCGTAACTCCATCCGGCGGCGAACAGCGCGGCGGAGAACAGCAGGCCCGTCAGCGCGCGGGGCAGGAAGGTCACCTGCCCCATGCCGCGGAGGACGCGCAATCCGAACTGTCTGCAATCCGCTGCCCAACCATGCCCTATTTCGGGGGCAATTGAGGTACCTGCCATCTGCGCCATCCGCCGCTCCCGCGTTACGAGGATGTTTCCCAACCCGGTAGATGGACTGTACAGGTACTAGTCGGGCGCGGCGTCGGGTACCGGCCGGTTGAGGCTGGTCGCGCGGTTCCCCGCGCTCCTGAGGCGAGCGCTGAGGCGAGCTGCGCTCGCCCGGGAGGAAGCTGCGCGCAGCGCATGCTTCAGGGGCGCGGGGAACTGCGCGATCGGCCGCGACGAAAGCCGCACCCGCCCACCCGACCGACACCCGGCAGACGAGCGGGCGGCCCGTTCAAGAGGCGACCCGCACCCCCAACTCGGCCTCCAGGAACGCCGCCCCGGCCCCGGTCACCCGAACCGCCCGCTCGGACCCGATTCGCTCGACCCAGCCGGAGGCCAGCGCGTGGTGGCACAGCGCCGCACCGGCCACCCCGGCCAGGTGCTGGCGCCGCTCCGTCCAGTCCAGGCACCCCCGCACCAGCGGCCGCCGCCCCTTGGTGTCGAGCTCCACCCCGACGGCGCGGAACCACGCCACCCCCGCCTCGGTCAGCGCGAACCCGGTGTCGACCCGCAACAGCCCGCGCGCCGCCATCCCGTCGGTCACCGCGATCCCGAGCCGCCCCGCGAGATGGTCGTAACAGGTGCGCCCGCGCGCCATCGCGTCCCGCGCCGACACGGCCCGCAGCGTCCGGGGCGGGGCCGCGTCGTCCGGCGTGACGTACGCGGCGAGGTCCTCCACGAGCTGCGCCACCTGCGCGTCGGCGAGCCGGACGTACCGGTGCCGCCCCTGCCGCTCCTGTGCGAGCAGCCCGCCCGCGACCAGCTTCCCGAGATGCTCGCTGGCGGTGGACGCGGCGACACCGGCGTGCCGGGCCAGCTCGCCCGCCGTCCAGGCCCGCCCGTCGAGCAGCGCGAGCAGGCAGGCGGCACGGGTCTCGTCGGACACCAGTGAGGCAAGCCCGGCCAGACGCCGGGCGCGGGGATCTCTGGAAGCGGCCATGGCACCAGCATGCGCCCGGCACGCTTCGGCGGGCGCCGAAGCGTCAGCGGGTGGCCGCCACCACGTGCTCGTACTGCGTCGAGAGGCCGTCGAGCAGCGCCGTGAGCCCGGTCTCGAAGGCCCGGTCGTCGATCAGTTCCTGCCGGTCGGCGAGGAGGTGCGCCTGCCCGAGGTGCGGATAGTCGGCGGGGTCGTACGCGTCCTGGTCGTCCACGAAGCCGCCGGCGAACGACCCGAGCGCCGACCCCATCACGAAGTACCGCATGAGCGCGCCGATGGACGTGGCCTGCGCCGGCGGCCACCCGGCGTCCACCATCGCCCCGAACACGGCGTCGGCCAGGCGCAGACCCGCGGGCCGGCGGCCGGGCCCCCGGGCCAGCACGGGAACGATGTTCGGGTGCTCGCGCAGCGCCGCCCGGTAGGAGACGGCCCAGTCGTGCAGCGCCGCCCGCCAGTCCCACTCGGCGCCGTCCTGAGGGGCGTCGAACATCGAGAGGTCCACCTGCGCGCTCACCGAGTCGGCGACGGCCTCCAGGATCTGGTCCTTGGTCCTGAAGTGGTTGTAGAGGGACGGACCGCTCACCCCGAGCTCGGCCGCGAGCCGCCGCGTCGAGACGGCGGCGAGGCCCTCCGCGTCGACGAGGGTGCGTGCCGCGTCGACGATGCGGTCTCTGCTGAGGAGGGGCTTGCGCGGTCGGGCCATGGCGCACATAGTAGGGCTGTCAGCCATAAACTAGCAGTGCTAATTTAAAGAAGAAGCCTGCGGCACGTCCCTGGGAGAGTCGTCCATGAACCTGGAGCTGAACGAGGAGCAGACGGCCGTCCGTCAGCTCGCCAAGGACTTCGTGGACCGCGAGATCGCGCCGCACGTGGTGGCGTGGGACCGCGCGGAGGAAGTGGACCGCTCGATCGTGAAGAAGCTCGGCGAGGTCGGCTTCCTGGGGCTGACGATCGACGAGCGGTACGGCGGATCCGGCGGCGACCACCTCGCGTACTGCCTGGTGACGGAGGAGCTGGGCCGGGGCGACTCCTCCGTGCGCGGCATCGTCTCCGTCTCCCTCGGCCTGGTCACCAAGCCGATCCAGCAGTGGGCGAACGAGGAGCAGAAGCGGTACTGGCTGCCGAGGCTGACCGCCGGCGAGGCCCTCGGCTGCTTCGCCCTCACCGAGCCGGGACACGGCTCCAACCCCGCCGAGCTCCAGACGCGGGCCGTGCGCGACGACGCCACCGGCGACTACGTCGTCAACGGCACCAAGGTCTTCATCACCAACGGCACCTGGGCCGACGTCGTCCTGCTCTTCGCCCGCACCAACGACGCCCCGGGCCACAAGGGCATCTCCGCCTTCCTGGTCCCCGCCGACACCCCGGGCCTGACCCGCAACACCATCCACGGCAAGCTCGGCCTGCGCGGCCAGGCCACCGCCGAGCTGGTCTTCGAGGACGTCCGCGTCCCGGCCTCCGCGATGATGGGCCCCGAGGGCAAGGGCTTCTCCGTCGCCATGTCCGCCCTCGCCAAGGGCCGCATGTCGGTCGCCGCGGGCTGCGTCGGCATCGCCCAGGCCGCGCTCGACGCCGCTGTCGGCTACGCCAAGGAGCGCGAGCAGTTCGGCAAGCCCATCGCCTCGTACCAGCTGGTGCAGGAGATGATCTCCGACATCGCGCTCGACGTGGACGCCGCCCGCCTGCTGACCTGGCGCGTCGCCGACCTGATCGAGCGCGGCGAGGACTTCACGGTCGCCGCCTCCAAGGCCAAGCTGTTCGCCTCCGAGGCCGCCGTGCGCTGCGCCAACAACGCCCTCCAGGTCTTCGGCGGCTACGGCTACATCGACGAGTACCCGGTCGGCAAGCTGCTGCGCGACGCCCGCGTCATGACCCTCTACGAGGGCACCAGCCAGATCCAGAAGCTCATCATCGGCCGCGCGCTCACGGGGGTCTCGGCCTTCTGAGTACGTAGATGAGTACCGGAGCGGATAGAGCGCGGGCTCTGTCCGCTCCATGCTGTGCGGCATGAGTGAGACACCGGTCAAGCAGCAGAACACCGCGGCCTACTACGCACAGGCCATCGCGTCCTTCGCCGTCGCGCTCTCCGCCGTCGCCATCGGGATCTACAGCCTCGACGCGAGCGGCTGGATCAGGGCCTTCATGGCCATCTCCGTCCTCTACCTGACGACGTCGGCGTTCACCCTCGCCAAGGTGATCCGCGACCGCCAGGAGGCGGACCAGATCGTCAGCCGCGTCGACAAGGCCCGCATCGACAAGATCCTCGCGGAACACGACCCGTTCAAGCCGGTGGTCTAGGCGCTGCAAGCGGGATGCGGACGTGACCTAAGCGCTCGCTCACCCCGAGAGGTATGGTGAGGCCCAGCCCCACCGACAGGATGCGAGCGGAGCGATGACGCACGACGAACGGGTCGAGGACCAGCAGGCCGAAGACATCGACGAGATGCCCTGGGCCGAGGTCACCCCCGACGCGGCCCGGCGCCTGCTCGTGGCCGCGGTGGAGGCGTTCGCCGCGCGCGGCTACCACGCCACCACGACCCGGGACATCGCGAGCCGCGCCGGCATGAGCCCGGCCGCGCTCTACATCCACTACAAGACCAAGGAGGAGCTTCTCCTCCGCATCAGCCGCATCGGCCACGAGAAGGCGCTGACGATCCTGCGTCGCGCGGTCGACGGCGAGGGCACGGCCGCCGAGCGCCTCGCGGAGGCCGTGCGCTCCTTCGTCCGCTGGCACGCGGGCCACCACACCACCGCGCGCGTCGTCCAGTACGAGCTGGAGTCGCTCGGCGACGAGCACCGCCCCGAGATCCTGGCGCTGCGGCGGCAGAGCGACGCCGCCGTGCGCGAGATCATCAACGACGGCGTGAAGGCGGGGGAGTTCAGCGTCGACGACGTGCCGGGCACGACCGTCGCGGTGCTCTCCCTCTGCATCGACGTGGCCCGCTGGTTCAACGCGGAGGGCCGCCGCACGCCCGACGAGGTCGGCGCGCTCTACGCCGACCTCGTGCTCAGGATGGTGGGAGCGGACTCCCGGGGCTGAGACCCGTCAGGGTCCTTCAGGGCCCGTCAGAGGTAGTAGCGCGACACCGACTCGGCGACGCAGACCGGCTTGTCGCCGCCGTCCCGCTCGACCGTGAACGCCACGGTGACCTGTACGCCACCCGCCACGTCGTCCACGGACGTGATCTTCGCGGT
This sequence comes from Streptomyces sp. HmicA12, assembly GCF_000373565.1. Taxonomy (GTDB): domain Bacteria; phylum Actinomycetota; class Actinomycetes; order Streptomycetales; family Streptomycetaceae; genus Streptomyces. Next base: position 14,407 of record NZ_KB891818.1, read on the forward strand.
GGCGCGCAGCCGGGAGCCGACCGGGACGGGCGCGGGGAAACGCACCTTGTTCGTCCCGTAGTTGACGCCCATCTTCACACCCTCGACCGCGAGCAGCTGCGGGCCGAACAGCGGCAGCAGCGACAGCGTCAGGTAACCGTGCGCGATGGTTGTGCCGAACGGCCCTTCCTTGGCCCGCTCGGGGTCCACGTGGATCCACTGGTGGTCGCCGGTGGCCTCGGCGAACCGGTCGATCCGGCTCTGCTCGATCTCGACCCAGTCGCTGTGGCCGAGCTGCTCGCCGGCGGCTGCCTTCAGTTCGTCGACGTTCTTGAAAACCCGCGGCTCCGCCATCTTCACAACCTCCACCATTGGAATGTCTAAGCGCTTGCTCAGCATGCTAACAACGGAGCGGCCCGACCACTAGGCTCGACCGGGTGCCACAGATCCCGGAGAAGTTCCACGAGCTCACCGTCGGCCAGGTGGCGGCGCGCAGCGGCGCGGCCGTCTCGGCGCTGCACTTCTACGAGGCCAAGGGCCTGATCACCAGCCGTCGCACCGCCGGCAACCAGCGCCGCTACTGCCGCGACACCCTGCGCCGCGTCGCCTTCATCCGGGCCGCTCAGCGCGTCGGCATCCCCCTCGCCACGATCCGCGAGGCGCTCGCCGAACTCCCCGAGGAGCGCACCCCGAACGAGGAGGACTGGGCGCGCCTCTCGCGGACCTGGCGGTCCGAACTGGACGAGCGCATCAGGCAGCTGGGGCGGCTGCGGGACCACCTCACCGATTGCATCGGCTGCGGCTGCCTCTCCCTGGACACCTGTGTGCTGTCCAATCCGGACGACGTCTTCGGCGAGCGACTCACGGGCTCGCGTCTGATGGGGGAGCGCCGGGAGCGTCCCGCGGCGTCGTGACCTTGGGGCCCAGCGCGCGGAAGACGGCGCTGAGCACCACCGCCGCGATCGCCCCGGCCGCGACCCCGCTGCCGAACAGCGTGCGCGCCCAGGAGGGCAGGTCCGCGTACATCGTCGGCTCCACGATCGGGAGCATGCCGATCACCAGCGCGAGGGCGATGACGACGCTGTCCGTGCCGTGCGAGAGATCGGTACGGGAGAGCATGCCGAAGCCCATCACGGCGATGACGGCGTAGATGACGAGGCCCGCCGCGCCCACCACCGGCGCGGGGATGGCGGCCAGCACCCGGGTGAGCGGTGTCAGCAGCCCGCACACGATGAGCAGCACGCCGGCCGCCGCCGTCACGAACCGGCTGCGTACGCGCGTGAGCTGGACGATGCCGATGTTCTCGGCGCTGGTCACCATCAGCGACGTACCGAAGACGCCGGAGGCGAGCGAGACCAGTGCGTCGGCGCGGGCGATGCGCGGCACGTCGCGGCCCGGGTCGGGGGCGCGGCCCACGGCCTCGCTGTTGAGGACGGTCTGCCCGGTGGCCTCGGCGAGCGAGGCGAGCGCGAAGACGAGCAGCGGAACGGCCGCGAGCAGGTCGAAGTGCGGGGTCCCGTACGGGAAGAGCTCCGGCAGCGCGAACGTGCCGCCGTGCGCGACCTGGAGCTCGGTGCCGGTGAGGACCGCGAGGAGCGTCCCGCCGGCCAGGCCGAGCAGCACCGCCATCTGTCGCCACACGCCCCGCAGGACCAGGAAGAACAGTCCGATGACGCCGAGCGTGGCGAAGCCGAGGCCCGGGCCCGAGGCGACCATCGGGGCGGTCACCTTGATCATGTTGATGCCGATGAGGACGACCGTCGTGCCCATCACCAGCGGCGGGAAGAGCCGCACCAGACGCCCGTAGAAGGGCAGGACGCAGAGCAGGAACGCGGCGGCGACGAGGACGGAGCCGGAGGCCGTCGCCGGGCCGTACTCCTGCGCGATCTGCAGGAAGATCGCCACGGCGGCGCCGCCCGGCAGCATGAGGAACGGGAGCCTGGCCCCGACCCGCAGCGCGCGCACACCGAGCGACTGCAGCAGCGCGCCCACCCCGCACAGCACGAGGGTCGCGCTCAGCAAGGACGCCGTCTCGCCGGTCGACAGCTTCAGCGTCGTCGCGATGAGGATGACGGAGGAGACGGGCGCGGCCACGCCCGCCAGCACGTGCTGGCAGGCGAGGGGGACGAGGCGGCGCAGCGGCAGCACCTCGTCGACGGGCTCGACGGGAGGCGCCGTCGTGGCGGTCACCGGTTCAGCCAGGGCAGCTCGGCGGCCGAGTAGCGGTACGAGCGGAACACGGCGTTCGGCTCGGACGGGAAGAGCCGGCGGACCTCTTCCTCGGAGTAGCCGCCGAAGAACGGGACGATGTACTCCCAGCACAGATAGCCGTCCGCGGTGACCTCGAAGAGGCGGCCCGCGGGGGAGTCGGTGACCAGGGTGTTGCCGTTCGGCAGGCGCTGGGCGCTGCCCATGAACGGCGCGAAGAACGACTCGCGGGCCGGGTCGTGGTACTCCCAGACGATCTTGCCGCTGGACCGCTCGATCTCGATGACGCGGCTGAACGGCACGTCCCAGTGCGGCCGGAAGACGCCGTTGTCGAAGACGAGGACGTTGCCGTTCTCCAGCTCGGTCGGGCAGTGCTGCTGCGAGACGACGCCCGGCTCCGAGCGCCAGACGATGTCACCCGTGGCGCGGTCGATGACGACCACGGCGGAGACCGAGCGGAAGCTCGCGAGGACGGTGCCGTCGGCGAGCGGCAGCACGCTGTTGATCAGCGGGTAGTGCTCGCGGGCGTAGTCCGGGTGGAGCGGGAAGCCCTCGCGGTCGAGGTGCTCGGAGACCTTCCACTCCCAGGTGCGGTTCCCCTCGGCGTCGACCTCGACGATCGTGTCGGCCCACACGGTGGTGCCGCCGGCCTCGGAGCCGGGCACGCCGCCGCGCACCGCGGCGGCGGCGTCACCGGTCAGCGGCTCCAGGGCCGTGTAGAGGATCCGGCCGTCGCCGTAGTGGTGCGCGTCGTGGTGCTGGAGCGGGTCGCGGTACTCGCGGACGACGGTGCCGTCGGGGGTGATCTCCTGCATCAGGCCGCCGCGGTACTTGTGCCACATGGGGAAGAGCGCGGGCTCGTCCGGGAGTACGCCGTTGTAGGCGAGGTTCCCGTTCGGGAGGATCCGGGCGTGCCGTCCGGGCCGGTTCGGCAGGTTCCACCGGTGCACGACCTCGCCGTGCAGGTCGATGAGGTACACCTCGCCGGTGCCGGTCAGCGGCGCGAAGAGCGTGTAGCCGCCGTACGCGGCGTCCTCGTCCAGGGCGATCAGGCCGGTGCCGCGGCGGCGGCGCTGGTTCTGGTCCACACGAGCCATGGGGGCCTCCCGAGTGCGGTTAACTTTTTTAAGTGACAGTGAAGGAGTTAACCACGGCGGTAGGGTGCTCGGGAACCAGGACCGGACGAGAGGGCGTTACAAGTTCATGAACGACGGCAAGGGAAGCGGCGGCGACGAAGCCCCGCGCGTGGGGCCCGGCATCCGGCGCAGGCGGCGCTCCCTGGAGCTGACGCTCGCCGAGGTGGCGCGCCGGGCCGCCGTCTCGGTCCCGTTCCTCAGCCAGGTGGAGAACGGGCGCTCGCGCCCGAGCATGGCCTCCCTCCAGCGCATCGCCGACGCCCTGGAGACCACGGCCGTGGAACTGCTCGCCTCGGCGGAGGCGCCGCGGCCCGTCGACGTCGTACGGGCCGACGCCCGCTCCGCGACGGAGGACGGCATGCGCCCCCTGGTCCGCGGCCACCAGCGGCTGCACGCCCTGGAGTTCACCGGCACCCACGACTGGGACCGCCAGTTCAAGCACCGGGGCGACGAGATCCTGTACGTCGCCGACGGCTCGGCCGAGGTCGAGGTGGACGGCGCGCACTATGTCCTGGAGCGCGGCGACACGTTGTACTGCGCCGCCGAACTCCCGCACCGCTGGCGCCCGTTGGAGCCCGACACCCGCGTCCTGGTCGTCGGCATAGCGGACCACGTCCAGGTCATGGGCGACGGCGGCCGCTGATCCCCGGGCGCCAGAGGTCCGGGAGTCGGGTCACTCGTACTCGGTGCCTCCCTTGCGGGTCAGGTACGCCGGGCTGACCGCCTTCGCGACGGCCCGCCCGCCGGTGACCGGGCTGTACCGCTCGGCGGCGGCCCGGATCACGACGCCCTCCCGCAGATGCAGTCCGCGGCCCGACACGGTCTCCCGCCCGGAGGCCAGCTCCAGGACGCGAGCGGTGTCGTACGGGCCGGTGAACAGCACGGGCACGAACGGCAGTTCACCGTCGAGCAGCCCGGCGGCCTCGGCCGCGTCCAGCCAGCGCACTGCCCCGCCGATCTCCACCGACACGTCGAAGGCCGCGTACCCGAGCGTCCGGCCGCGGCCGTCCGCGCCGTACGCCAGGTCCTGCACCCCGGCCCCGTACACCTCGCCGAAGATCCCGACGCGGGCCGCGCCGAGCCGCTCGGCGAGCCGGGCCGCGACCTCCGGGACGCCGTGCCCGCGCACCGCCCGCCAGTACAGATTCCGTGGATCCTCCTTCAGGGCGAGGGACTTGGCGCCGAACCCCTTCGAGGACACGTACACCCGCTCCTCGGCGGCCACATAGGTGACCAGGCACGCGGAACCGTGCAGCTTCTCGGTCACGGCCACGGGCTCACCGGGCGCGAACACGTCGGGGAAGCGCTGGATGTTCTCGATGTCGACCCAGGGCAGCAGGTCCGGCGCGGCCTCGACGTCCCCGTTCATGGTCGGCGGGATCGGCGGCACCCATTTGGTGATGCCCAGCGCCTGCGCGAAGTCCGTCCCGTCGGCGGCGGCCACGGAGAGGTCGACCGCGGCCAGCGCCCCGGGCCGGCACACGATCCCCTGCGACAGCTCCCCGCGCAGCCGCACCGCCTTCACCCGGTCGGCGTTGCCGCCCGCGAGCCGCCCGGTCAGACCCAACTCCTCGATCAGCGCGGCCGGGAGGACCGACTGCTCCGGGATGTACACGGCGGTGTCCCCGGTGCGGTAGGCGCCCTTGGCGACGACGGCCCGGTACAGGCCGACCTGCGCGAGCTCCAGGGCGTCGGCGTTCGGGTGCGGGTGGATGGTCAGGGTCTCGGCGGTGACGCGCAGTGTCGACATGGCGGCGGACTCTCCTCCGTGCTCTCCGGTGCCCGGTGGGCACTCGTCGCCGCCCACTGTCCGGACGAGAAACGGCTGGAACGAGCCGATTTACGGCTGCTACCGTCGCCCGGCCATGACAACTCCCCGGCCTCTCGGCCCCCGCCTGACCGCCGCCCTCGCCCGCGTCCGCGAGGTGTTCGGCGGCGCCACCGTGCCCGCCGACGAGACCGGCTGCCTGTACTGCTACGGCGAGTCGGACATCGCGCTGCTGCACGTACCGGACGCGCCCCTGCCCGAGGACCTGCTGTGGAGCCTCTTCCACAAGGTCCCCGACCACTTCACCGACCACCCGGCCGTGATCCGCCGCCTGCTGCCCCAGTTCACGCAGCACCTCGCCTACGGGGGCGACGGCGGGTCCATAGGCTACGCGTCCTGCGGCCTGGGCCGCACCTACTGGCCGGAGACCTGGCCCCGCCGACAGGCCGACGCCGTACGCGAGTTCATCGACGCCTGGTGGGACGACCTGCTGAGCGCGGGGCCCGCCGCGCCGTACGGCATCGACGACGCCTTCTCCTACGCCGCCTGCATGGGCGGCACCATCACGCCGCTCCTGGAGCGCTGGGCCAGGGACCCGCTGGGCGGACCCGCCGATGCCGCGCTCGCGTCCGCCTGCGCGGCCTGGGACTTCGACCTGCTGGAGGACGACTACGGCCAGAGCGTCTTCTTCTGGTGGCAGTGGTTCGACCGGCCCGAGCCGGTCGCCGAGTTCCAGGCGTGGCTCGTCGAGCACGCCCCGGACCGGCTGCGCGCCGTCGGCGCCGACCCGGGCCTCGTCGCCCGGATCGGGCTGCTCGCGCTGCCCTACGACGAGCGCTGGGCCGACACGTACTGGGAGAACGCGGCCGCCACCAACTGACCGTTCCCACCCGCCCGTTCACCGCCCGGAAGCAGCAGGGTGTCCTCAAGGCCGATCCGGGTCGCGAGGCCCAGCCGTGCGGCCAGCCGCAGCGCCGGCCAGCTGCCGCCCTCCTCGCCGTGCAGCAGCACAGGTCTGCCCCGCGCGTCGCCGATCGATCTCAGCAACGTACGGGCGGACGCCTCGGCCGTGTCCGGATCCGGGTCCGTGACCTCGGCCAGGACCCGCAGCACCTTCCCCGCGAGCGGCGACGCGGCGAACCGCTCCGCGCCGTCCGTGCCCGACCACAGCCCCGCCTCCACGCCCACCCCGCGATCGAGGAGTGCCGCGGCCACCTCCTCCGCGCCCTCCTCGTGCCAGTTCACCGACGCGTGGTCCGGCAGCGCCGTCCAGGAACGGATCCGCGCCACCCGCGCCACCGGGTCCGGCTCCGCCCACGCGCCCGTCGTCACCCCGACCGGAACCGCCACCCGCGCCCGGATCGCGTCCAGCGTCGCCGCAACCGAACGTGGCGACAACGTGTCTTGCCCACAAGGGGACTTGGGGTGAACATGCACATCCGACGCCCCGGCGGCGACCGCCGCCTCCGCGGCCTCGGCCAGCGCGCCCGGCGACAGCGGGACCACCGCCCCGTCCTCCGCGCCCCGAGCGCCGTTCGGGCAAACCTGTACGAACACCATGCGAGCGATGGTGCCATCGAGCACTGACAACGGGGAGTTCAAAGGCATGACAGTCGCGATCAGTTCACTGAAGTACGAGGCCGCCCGCTCGGGCGCGCAGAAGATCACGTACGACGGCGACGGCTACCACCTCGTGCGGTTCCCGTACGAGAAGGGCGAGGAGTCGTACGACCCGTGGAACATGCACGACCCGGCCGGCGGCGGAGGCACCTCGAAGTACCCGGACGCCCGCTCCGGCCTGATCTGGCCGAGCCACGACGGCTGGGCCACCCTGTCCGCGCTCGTCTTCTGGGCGGCGGACGAGAGGGCCACCGAGTACCGCGCCCGCTTCGTGCGCGACCCGCTGAACCTCTCCACCCGCTACGACTCGACCGCCACCACCGACATCTCGGCCACCGGCGGCGGCCAGTACCGCTCCTACACCTGGCAGATGTTCGTGCACCCGGGCACCCCGGTCGGCCTGAAGGTCTCGGCCCGCCGGGGGGACACGCCCCTCGCGGTGCCGATCACGCTGGCCGAGTTCAAGCTGGCGATCCAGACGGACGTCATCACGCCGTAGAACCACCTCACCTACCTCAACTACCTCAAAATTCCCTCATGCCTCCGCGGTGAGGTAATTTCGGGGAGTGCAGCGACAGTATTACTCCCTCGATCAGGTCGCGGAGCTCCTCGGTCTCCACGTCCGGACCGTGCGCGGCTACGTCCGCGACGGGCGGCTGAAAGCCACCCAGGTCGGCCGCCGGTACCGCGTCACCCGTGAGGACCTCGAAGCCTTCACCGGCGCTCCGGCGGCGCCCGCGCGCCCGGCCGGAGCGCCGCACGCCGAGGCCTCCGTCATCGTCCAGGTCGACGGGGTCGGCCCGCAGCAGGCGATGCGCCTGTCCAACACCGTCGTCGCGAGCGCCAACAGCCGCAGGGACGGCGGGCGGCTGCGCGTCGAGACCGTGTACGACGATGAGCGCGCCGCCCTGAAGCTCGTCGTCCTCGGTGGCCTCGCCGACGCCGCCGAACTGCTGAAGATCGTCGACACGCTGGTGGAGGACTCGCGATGACAGAACAGGCTTTCACCGTCCGGGAGTTGGCGGGCGTCCCCGTCCTCGTCTGTGGTCCCGACGGGCCGCCGCTCGGCGACGAGCGCGCCGCCCTCGACCTGATCGGCGACGCCGGATACCGGGGAGCGCGGTGGGTCGCGGTCCCCGTCGAGCGGTGCGGTGACGACTTCTTCCGGCTGCGCACGCGCGTGGCGGGCGACATCGTGCAGAAGTTCGCCAACTACCGCATGGGGCTCGCGGTGTTGGGCGACGTATCCGGATACGTCGAGGCCAGCGCGGCGCTCGCCGACTTCGTGCGGGAGAGCAACCGCGGGCGGCAACTGTGGTTCCTGCCCGACGCCGACGCGCTCGAGGAACGCCTCGTAGAGTCGGACCGTGACAGCACACGACACGCCTGACCCGCACCTGCCCCCGCTCACCACCGCGCAGGCCGACCGCCTGCGCGACCTCGTCGCCGCCGATCTGCGCGCCCGCACCGGCGCCCACCCCGCCGTGGCCGGTGACACGGCGGAGTCCGAGGGACACCGCCACCCGCTCACGAATCTGGCGCAGCGCTGCCGGGTCGCGCCCGAGGAGGAGTGGCCCGCGACGGTCGAGGCGTTCTTCACGCACCTGGCCGAGGCGTCCCAAGGCGGGGAGAGCGCCGAGGAGTTGCTGGAGCGGACATGCCTGCGGCTCGTGGCGCCCGGCGCCGTGCCCGCCGACATGGCCGACGGGTTCGGATACCTGCGGGGTGTCGCCGACGGGCTGAACCTCGCCCTCGCCCTCGACGCCCCCACCTCCGTGCGCCTGCTCACCGACGCCGACGTGGAACGGGCCGGCGCCGACGCGCTCTGGGCCGCGGCCGAGCGCAACCTCGTACGGGAACCCGTGCGGTGCGAAGAGGTGCGGCTCGACGGACATCCCGTCCTGTACTCGGTGTACGGGGACTCGCCGTTCGTCTCCACGAAGGCGCTGATCCTGCCCGAACTGGTCGCCGAGGCCACCGGGAAGCGGATGCCCGAGGCGGGCGCGCTGGTCGTCGTGCCGACCCGGCACCTGCTCGCGTTCCACCCGATCGTCGACGGCAGCGCGGTCGACGCCGTCAACGACCTCGCCACGTACGCCTTCAAGGCCCACGAGGACGGGCCGGGCTCGCTGTCACCGCGCGTCTACTGGTGGCACGAGGGGCGCCTCACCTCGCTCACCGTCATCGACCACGAGACCCGCACCTTCACGCAGCGGCCGCCCGACGAACTCGTCGCGGTGCTGAGGGCGTTGCGGGGCCTCGACCGGGCCGGGCGGCTCGTCACCTCGGCCCCGGCCGCGGAGATCGCCGAACTCACCGCCACCACCGCCGAGTCGATCGGAGCCGAGGACGGGCTGCCCGCCGCCTTCGCGTCCGCCGTCTCCCTCGCCCACGCGCACGCCGTCACCGACCCGCCCGCGAGCGAGCTGGACACCTGGGACGCCTGGGTGACGGCGCTGCACCTCGGCACGGCCCTGTTCGCCGAGACCGAGGAGGTCACGACGCGGCTGGGGGAGCGGCAGCTGACGGTGCCCGCCGCCGGGCCCGAGGCGCACGGCGACGCCCGCGCCTGGCTCGACGCGTTCTACCTCACCCTCATCACCCGTGAACGCGCACGCACGGACCGGCTGTGCCAGGTTCCGCTCGACGCGCTGCGCGGCGGGGAGACGCCCGTCGACGAGTACGTCCTGCACTTCGTCGAGACGCTGCGGGCTTTCTGGCAGCACCGGCCCATCGACGACGTCGTGGGCAGCCTGTCCGCCGCGATGGACGCCTCGTACCCCGAGGTCGCCACGCTCGCGCCGAAGGACTTCCTCAACTCCGTCGACTATCAGCCGATCGCGCTCTTCCACCGGGTGCTCACCCAGGAGCACGACAAGTTCACCGAAGCGCTCGCCGAAGCCCTGGCCCAGCACGGCGGTTACTGGGGCGACAGCGCGGCGCCGCGCGCCCGCGTGGCACTCGGACCGCTCGCCCTGGCCTGCCTCGCGTACGACATGGACTTCCCCGTCGGCACGGACCACCCGTACCTGCCGCGGCACCTGCTCGACCGCGCGCGGCTCGAAGAGATTCCGGGCTCGCTCGCCGACGCGTGAGAAGAATCGGGGGTGCGCGATCCGCACCCCCGTCGCGCTGTACGTCGGCTATGCCGAGACCAACAGCCGTGCCCGCCTGGCCTCCGCCAGGGCCACGGGTGTGAGGACGGGCCGCGGCACGACGATGCCGCAGTGGGTGCAGACGGGACCCGACGACGGTTCGTGCGCCAGGTCGTGTTTCCAGACGAGCCCGCTGCCGGCGCAGACCGGGCAGCTGTCGCCCGGGTCGCGCTCCAGAGCCGCGATCAGCCGACGGAGAACATCGGCGAGCGGCCCACCGGGGTGCACCGACGGGTCGTCGCACCAGGCGACTCCGAAGCCGCCCCAGGTCAGCCGGTGCCAGTCGTCCACCGTGCCCGGGCGGCGCAGCCCGTCGTGCTTCTCCTTGCGCCTGCGCTCGGCGAAGGCGACTTCGTACGCGAGCCAGACGGCCCGCGCCTCTTCCAGCTCCTCCAGTGCCGCGACCAGTCGGGCCGGGTCGGGGGAGCGGTCCTCGGGGCCGAAGCCGGCCCGGGAGCACAGATGGTCCCAGGTCGCCCGGTGCCCGTAGGGGGCGAATCTCTCGAGGCACTTGCGCAGTGAGTAGCGCCGCAGTGCCAGATCGTTGCGCGGATCGCGCACCTGTCTTGCCAGACTCCGGAATCCAGCCATCGCCCTGCACCTCCGTCACACGTACGTCGGCGTCGCCGCAGCCATGAAGCGACGTCGCCGAGTAGACGTATCGACACGCGATTCGGATCCCTCCGAGGGCCGATGAATCCCATCCGATTTCCGATGGGGTCCATCAGCGGAACCCTCTGAGGCCGGGGACTAGCTGAGTGATCCCTGTGATGATTCCGAAAACGTGACGCATGTTCATCTTCTGTCGTTGGCTAACCGCCGGTAACGTCCGGCACATCCATCGTCGGGAGGACCAGGCATGCGACGACGCATTCCACGAACCACCCTGCACAGAGCGGCCGGACGGTCACGAGGCCCTCTGCGGAGACTTACGGCCACCGCGGCCCTCGTGCTCACCGCGGGACTGCTTTCCCCACTGACGACACCGACGACGGCCGCTGCCGCCGACGAACCCGTACCGGTCACCGACTACTGCGAAGGGCAGTGCGCGGACATCCTGCCGCCCGGTGCCAACGGCAGTGCCACGCTCGCCGAGATCCTCGGGAACAAGCTGTTCGGCACGCAACCGCAGCACGCGGACGATCAGCTCGGCCCCTATGACGCTCTGTCGTCCGGCTACCCGTCGCTCACGGACGACACACTCTCGAACTTTTTCAACGACTCCTCCTTCGGCGTACCGGACGATCAGGTCGCGTCCGTCACGCGCCCCCGCGACGACGTGACAATCACCCGTGACAAGAAGAACGGCGTACCCCACATCAAAGGTTCCACGCGCTACGGAACCGAGTTCGGCGCCGGCTTCGCCGCAGGTCAGGACCGTATGTGGCTGATCGACCTGTTCCGGCACATCGGCCGTGGCGAGCTGACGTCCTTCGCGGGAGGCGCCCTCGCGAACCAGGGACTCGAGCAGGAGTTCTGGCCGCAGGCGCCGTACACCGAGGCGGATCTGCAGCAGCAGGTCGACTTCATCAAGACCAAGGGCGGCGCGCGCGGCGAGCAGGCCATGGAGGACGCGCAGGCCTACATCGACGGCCTCAACGCCTACCGCGTGAAGTCGAAGAACGGCCGCTACTTCCCCGGCGAGTACGTGCTGACCGGCAAGGTCGACGCGATCACGAACATCGGCGAGATCCAGCCGTTCAAGGTGACCGACATGATCGCGCTCGCCTCGGTGGTCGGCGGTCTCTTCGGCAACGGCGGCGGGGGAGAGGTCGGCCAGGCCCTCTCCCTGATGCAGACGCAGGAGAAGTACGGCGTCGAGAAGGGGACGCAGGTCTGGGAGTCGTTCCGCGGCCGCGACGACCCCGAGGCCGTCACCACCATCCACGACGGCACCAGCTTCCCGTACGGGCAGAAGCCGGCGAACCCGCGCGGGCAGGCCCTCCCCGACAGGGGCTCGGTCAGCTCCGAACCGCTGGTCTACGACCGCACCGGCTCGGCCGCGACCGCGTCCACCAAGGCCGTGCCCACCGACCCGGTGAAGGCGCCGAAGAAGCTGAAGCCGCTGCAGGGCATGTTCGACGACGGGGTGCTCCCCGCCGACCTGTTCAAGGGCGCCGACTCGGCCTCCAAGAAGGGCATGTCGAACGCGTTGCTCGTCTCCGGCGCGCACACCGCCTCCGGTCACCCGGTCGCCGTGTTCGGCCCGCAGACCGGCTACTTCGCGCCGCAACTGCTGATGATGCAGGAGCTCCAGGGCCCCGGCATCAGCGCGCGCGGCGTCTCCTTCGCGGGTGTCGGCATGTACATCCAGCTCGGCCGCGGCCAGGACTACGCCTGGTCGGCCACCTCGGCGAGCCAGGACATCACGGACACGTACGCGGTCCAGCTGTGCGAGCCGGGCGGCGGTGCGCCCACCAAGGACTCCACGTCGTACCTGTACCGCGGCGCCTGCACGCCGATGGAGAAGCTGGAGAAGAAGAACTCCTGGAAGCCGACCGTCGCCGACTCCACGGCCGCGGGCTCCTACCGGATGCAGGTCTTCCGAACCAAGTACGGCATCGTCACGCACCGCGCGACGGTCGACGGCAAACCGGTCGCGTACACCTCGCTGCGCTCCACGTACCGCCACGAGGCCGACTCCATCATCGGCTTCCAGATGCTGAACGACCCGTCGTACGTCACGGACGCCAAGACCTTCGAGAAGGCGGCGCAGCACATCAGCTACGCCTTCAACTGGTTCTACGCGGACTCGCGCGACATCGCGTACTACAACAGCGGCAGCAACCCGGTGCGCGCGGACGGCATCGACACGTCGATGCCGGTGAAGGCCGAACCGGCCTATGAATGGCGGGACTTCGACCCGGCGGACAACACGGCCGCGTACACGCCGCCGTCCCAGCACCCGAACTCGCTGAACCAGGACTACTACATCTCCTGGAACAACAGGCAGGCCAAGGACTTCAGCGGCGCCAACTTCAGCTACGGCGCCGTGCACCGCGGCGACCTGCTCGACGGCCGCGTGAAGCAGCTCACCGCCGCGGGCGGTGTCACCCGCGCCTCGCTCACCCGGGCCATGGAGGAGGCGGCCGTCACCGACCTGCGCGGCGAGCAGGTGCTGCCGGAGATCCTGAAGGTGATCCGCAGCAAGGCGGTGGACGACCCGCAACTGAACAAGGCCGTCCAGCAGTTGGAGGCGTGGCAGAAGGCGGGCGCCCAGCGCAACCAGACGTCCGCCGGGTCCAAGACGTACGCGCACCCCGACGCCGTCCGCATCATGGACGCCTGGTGGCCACTGCTGGTCGAGGCCGAGTTCAAGCCGGGGCTCGGCGACGACCTGTACAAGGCGCTGACCGGTGAACTCAGTGTCGACGAGGCACCGAACGCCGGGCACGGGCCGACCGGGGCGCACGCCGGGTCCTCGTTCCAGTACGGCTGGTGGGGCTACGTCGACAAGGACCTCCGGACGGTGCTCGGAGCGCCGGTACGGGGGAAGCTGGGGGACACGTACTGCGGGGCCGGGGACCTGTCGGCGTGCCGTGACGTGCTCCTGAAGTCCCTGGCGACGGCGGTGGCCAAGCCGGCCACCGAGGTCTATCCCGGGGACGACACCTGCAAGGCCGGGGACCAGTGGTGTGCGGACACCATCGTCCACCGGGCGCTCGGCGGGATCACGCACCGCTCGATGCAGTGGCAGAACCGGCCGACGTACCAGCAGGTCGTCGAGTTCCCGGCGCACCGATAGCCCTGCGAGGGACGCGGGGCCGTGTCAATTGCGGCTCCGCGTCCCTGGATCGTGTCCGGCGGATCTTGTCGCGGGCCACCCGGAACGCGACCTGATCCGCCGGGCAGGCCCTAGATCACTTTTCCCGCGGACAGGACGACCCGCGCCAGCTCCTCGTGGCAGATGTCACTGTGGGCGCCCGAAGGGGGCGGCCCGTTGCGCACCACCTGTGACGCGTCCACGCTCACGCATCCCGCGCCCGGAACGCCGCCCCGCACCACCTCGGCCAGCGACTTCCGTACCGTGCCGGCCACGTCCAGGATGCCGTCGTGGCCCAGGGCGCCCCAGCGCAGTCCGAGATCGACGGCTCCGCGGTCGTCGCCGGCCAGGCGCGACGCCAGCGGGTACATCACGCTCAGCGCCGTGTCGAAACCGGAGTAGCAGCCCACCAACGGGCCGTCGATCCGCGACTGCTGGCCGTTCAGGGCGCCACGCCGCGCGAACGCGTAGTGCGAGAAGGCGCCCTGAAGGAGCGTCACCGACTTCACGTTCGACGCCTTCGCCGGCAGTCCGGCCAGCGCGAACGACACGAGCCGCGCCCCGAAACTGTGCCCCACCAGGTGCACCCGCACGTCCGGCGCCTCGGCCGCGAGCCGCCCGAGCGCCGGGCCGAGGCCCTTCTGCCCGACGCTCCCGGCACGCTTCTTCATGGCGTAGTAGGTCGCCTGGCGCAGGAGTTCGTGCGCGCCCTTCCACGCCTTGGTCAGCCCGCTCGGCAGCGCGAACGAGGTGACGCCTCGCGCCGTCTCCTCCAGGGCGTCGGCGAACTCCAGGCAGACGCGGTGGGTGTCCTTCTGGAACATCGCGAGCGCGCTGTGCGCGGACAGCTCCGCCACGGTGTCGGCCGCGATCCCGTCCGTCCGCACCCCGGTCAACTGCCGCACCAGACCGCCGAACTCGTCGAACGCCCCCTCCGGCTGCTCGCCGAGGAGCCCGGCCAGCCGGTCGACGACGGCGCCGCTCCCCGCGAACACCGTGCCGAGCGCCCGCCGGGTCCCGTTGTCGAGCGCCGTGCGCGGCGGGGCCGCGGTGGCCCCCGCGGCCTGCGGGTCGAAGTCGGGGATCGGCTCGTCCGAGAACCGCATCGAGGGCCACAGGACTCCCACGTACCCGAGGCGCGCGTCGGGCGCGAGGGACGGGAACGGGGCGAAGAAGCGGCCGTAGAGGCGGGTCGCGAGGGAGCGGTCGTTGTTCCAGCCGTGCGCGAAGACGACCAGGTCCCGCACCCCGCGCTCGCGCACCTCGCGCACCAGGCGGTCGCGCTGCCCGGTGTCGGGATCCCCGTCGGCGTCGAACGTCAGCTCCCAGTAGGGACGTACGTGAACTTCCGGTACAGCGGCCATGGCGAAACCCCCGTGGCAAGTCGTCCGTGCGGTGTGCCGCATCGTCCCGCTGTGCCCGGGGGTTGGCCAGAGAGTGGGTCAAAGTCCGCCCGAACCGGGCGAGTCAGGCCAGTTCACGCTCCCGCGTCTCCGGCAGCGCCAGCACGCACAGCAGCGAGACGACCGCCATCGCGCTCACGTACCAGCCCACCGACGCCGAGCCGAACGAGCTCTGCAGCCGCGTCGCCACCAGCGGGGCCACCGCGCCACCGAGCACACCGCCCAGGTTGTACGCGAAGGACGCCCCGGAGTAGCGCACGCGCACCGCGAACAGCTCCGGCAGGTACGCGCCCATCGGGCCGTACACCACACCCATGCAGAACAGGGCGCCGCCGAGCGCGAGCGCGATGAGCACCGGCTGCTCGGAGTCCATCAGGGGGAACAGGGCCAGGCCCCAGACGATCGCGATGCCCGAGCCGATCAGCACCGTCCTGCGCCGTCCGCCCGCGTCCGAGCGGGTCGCCGCCAGCCAGGTGCCGGCGGCCAGGAACAGGCACGCCACGAGCTGCGTGGTGAGCATCGTGCCGCGCGGGACACCGAGGGTCTTGGTGCCGTAGGCGAGGCAGTACGTCGTGGCCGTGTAGAAGAGCCCGTACGCGATGATCATGCCACCCGCGCCGAGCAGGATCTCCTTCGGGTGCCGCTTGAACACCTCCAACGCCGGTGCCTTCGCGGCCTCCTGATTGTCCATCACCTTCTTGAATACCGGCGTCTCGCTGATCTTCAGGCGGACGAACAGGCCGACCGCGACAAGGAGGAAGGAGAGCAGGAACGGTACGCGCCAGCCCCACGACTTGAACGCGTCGTCGGACAAGGTCTCCGACAGCAGCCAGAAGATGCCGGTGGCCGCGAAGAAGCCGACAGAAGGGCCGAGTTGGGGGAACGCGGCGAACAGCCCGCGTTTGCCGCGCGGCGCGTGCTCCACCGCGAGCAGCGCCGCCCCGCCCCACTCGCCGCCGAGCCCGACACCCTGGAGGAAGCGCAGCAGGACGAGCAGGATCGGTGCCCATACGCCGAGCGTGCCGTAGCCGGGCAGCAGTCCGACGAACGCCGTGGACAGGCCCATCAGGAGCAGGGACGCCACGAGCACCGACTTGCGCCCGACCCGGTCGCCGAAGTGGCCGAAGACCAGCGAGCCGATCGGGCGGGCCGCGAACGCCACCGCGTACGTGGAGAAGGAGGCGAGGGTGCCGTTGAGGTCGGAGAGGTTCGGGAAGAACGCGTCGTTGAGGACGAGCGCGGCGGCCGTTCCGTAGACGTAGAAGTCGTAGAACTCGATGGCCGTGCCGATGAAACTGGCTACCGCGACCCGGCGCAGGCTCTCCGGCTGTGACGCTTCGGAGGCCTGTGCCGGGGCGGTGTCCACCGCGGCGTCTTCCCTGGTTGAGTCGTCTTTGAGCACGGACCGACTCTGATTGTCCGTGTACGGCTCAGTCAATATTCTGGGACGGGCGTCCCGGATGCCGAGATGCCGTCACTTGTACATGAGGTACTTGCGCCGTACGTCCCTGAATGCCGCGAGCTCCTTCTGCCACGCCGCGACCACCTCGTCCGTCGAGGCCCCCGCGTCGATCATCGTGCGGACCTGGGTGGACCCGGTGAGCTTGTCGATCCAGTTGTCCGAGCGCCAGGCGAAGCCGCTCCAGACCTGCTTGGCCGTGACCAGGAGCGCGATGCCGGTGCGCACCGGGTCGAAGGAGTCCCGGTCGTCGACGTGGAGTTGGACCCCGCCGATGGTCTTGCCCTGGAACTTGGAGAAGGTCGGCGCGAAGTACGCCTCCCTGAAGTGCACACCGGGCAGGGCGAGTTCGTTCGCCGCCGCGGCCCACTTCCGGTCGATGCCCTCGGCGCCGAGGAGTTCGAAGGGGCGGGTGGTGCCGCGCCCCTCCGACAGGTTCGTGCCTTCGAACAGGCAGGTCCCCGAGTACACCAACGCGGTGTCGGGGGTGGGCATGTTGGGGCTCGGCGGGACCCACGGCAGGCCCGACGCGTCGTAGAAGTCGCGGCGCTTCCAGCCGGACATCGTGACCGTGGCGAGCTCCACCGGGTGCGTGAGGTACTCGCCGTTGAAGAGGCGGGCCAGCTCCGTGACCGTCATGCCGTGCGCCTGAGCGATCTCGCGGCGGCCGACGAACGTCGCGAACTCCTTGTGCAGGACGGGTCCGTAGGCGTTGCGGCCGGTCACCGGGTTCGGGCGGTCCAGGACGACGAACTTCTTGCCCGCGAGCTGCGCCGCCTCCATGCAGTCGTACAGCGTCCAGATGTACGTGTAGAAGCGCGCGCCCGCGTCCTGGATGTCGAAGACGACCGTGTCGACGCCGGACGCCGTGAAGATGTCGGCGAGCGCCTGACCGCTCTTCAAGTACGTGTCGTAGACCGGGAGTCCGGTCGCCGGGTCGTCGTAGCGGCCCTCCGAGCCGCCCGCCTGCGCGGTGCCGCGGAAGCCGTGCTCGGGTCCGAACACCGCCTTCAGGTCGACGCGTTCGTCGCCGTGCATGACGTCCACGATGTGCCGGACGTCGCGGGTGACGCCGGTCGGATTGGTGACGATGCCGACCTTCTGGCCGTCGAGCAGCGCGTAGCCGTCGCCCGCCAGGCGCTCGAAGCCGGTGCGCAGCCGCGGTCCGCCGCCGGCTCCGGCACCGCTCGCGGAGGCGGTGCCCGCGACACCCACGGCGCCCGCCGCTCCCGCGCCCGCCGCCAGCAGCACCCGTCTCGACACGTTCATGCAGGAACCTCCGTGATCATCGGAACTGGCATGGTCATGCACGCTAGTCCGTGGACCGGCGCCACGGAACGACCTCCGCGCGGATCGGCGCGCGGAACCCCTTCCACGGGTCCATACCGACTGGTTAGTCTGCTGGGGCAACGAGCCGATCGCGTCGTGTCGAAGGAGACCGATGGTGGAGAGTCTGCAGGGCCAGTCAGTCGTCGTCACGGGCGCGGGCGGCGGCATCGGGGCGGCGATCGCCCGCCGTTTCGCCGCCAAGGGGGCCCGGGTCGTCGTCAACGACCTGGACGCGGCCAAGGCCAAGGCCGTCGCCGACGAGATCGGAGCCGTGGCCGTGCCCGGCGACGCCTCCACCGTCGTGGCCGACGCCCGCGACGCGCTCGGCGGCACCGTCGACGTCTACTGCGCCAACGCGGGCCTGGCCTCCGGCGGCACCGAGGCCGCCGACGAGGAGGTGTGGGCGCGGGCCTGGGACGTGAACGTGATGGCGCACGTCCGCGCGGCCCACGCCCTGCTGCCCGACTGGCTGGAGCGCGGCACCGGCCGCTTCGTCTCCACCGTCTCCGCGGCCGGCCTGCTCAGCATGGTCGGAGCGGCCCCGTACAGCGTCACCAAGCACGGTGCGTACGCCTTCGCCGAATGGCTCTCGCTCACGTACCGGCACCGGGGCCTCAAGGTTCACGCGATCTGCCCGCAGGGCGTGCGCACCGACATGCTCACGGCGTCCGGCTCGGCCGGCCAGGTCGTGCTCGCCCCGACCGCCATCGAGCCGGAGGACGTCGCGGAGGCGCTCTTCGCGGGGATCGCCGAGGATCGCTTCCTGATCCTGCCGCACCCCGAGGTCGCCAAGTACTACGCGGCCCGCGCCACCGCCCCCGACGCCTGGCTGACGAACATGAACCACATCCAGCAGAAGTGGGAGGCCGCCCAGTGAGCGACACCGTCGAGGGATCGATCTACGCGGCGCAGCCCTGGCTCGGCGTCCTCAACGACGTACAGAAGGCCCCCGTCACCCCGGCCGCCTCCGTCGTCCACGCCTTCGCCGACGCGGTGCGCCGCGCCCCCGACACCACGGCCCTCGCCTACTTCGACGGCCGCCTGACCTACGCCGAGGTGGACGCCCTGTCCGACTCGGTGGCCGGGCACCTCGCCGACCGCGGCCTGGCCCGCGGCGACCGCGTCGCGATCATGCTGCAGAACTCGCCGCACTTCGTGCTCGCCCTGCTCGGCGCGTTCAAGGCGGGCGCGGTCGTGGTCCCGGTCAACCCGATGTACAAGTCGGGCGAGGTCGGGCACGTCCTGCACGACGCCGAGGTCACCGGGCTCGTCTGCACCGACCGGGCCTGGGAGGCGTACCTGCGCGAGACCGCCGCCGACTCACCCGTACGCATCGTGCTCACCGCCTGCGAACTCGACCTCCAGACGCGGAACGACGAGCGGGTCCTGAACTTCGCGCGCGTCACCCCGGCCGCGACGGACGCCGACGACCTCGTCACCGTGGCCCGCGCGGGACACAAGGCGCCCGCCGACCGGGACCTGACCGGCGACGACATCGCGCTGATCAGCTACACCTCCGGCACCAGCGGCACGCCCAAGGGCGCCACGAACCTGCACCGCAACATCACGTACAACGCCGAGCGCCAGCGCACCGGCCTCGGGCTCCCCGAGGGCGCCACGTACTTCGCGCTCGCGCCGCTCTTCCACATCACCGGCATGGTGTGCGAGCTGGTGGCGTCCTTCACCAACGCCGGCACCCTCGCCCTTGCCTACCGCTTCGAGCCGGGCGTCGTCCTCGACGCGTTCGCCGAGCACCGGCCCGCGTACACCGTCGGCCCCTCCACGGCCTTCATGGCGCTCGGCGCGCAGCCGCAGGCGACCCGCGAGCACTTCGCCTCCTTCGTCTCGATCTCCTCGGGCGGCGCGCCGGTGCCGCCCGCGCTCGTGGAGAAGTTCCGGGACGCGTTCGGCCCGTACATCCACAACGGCTACGGCCTCACCGAGTGCACCGCGCCCTGCGCCTCCGTGCCGCCGGGCATCGAGGCGCCGGTGGACCCGGTGTCGGGCACCCTCGCGGTCGGCGTGCCGGGGCCCGACTCGGTCGTCCGGATCGTCGACGACCTCGGCGCCGAGGTGCCCTTCGGGGAGCAGGGCGAGATCGCGGTGCGCGGCCCGCAGGTCGTGACCGGGTACTGGCGCCGCCCCGAGGCGACCGAGGAGGCCTTCCCCGACGGGGAGTTGCGCACCGGCGACATCGGCTTCATGGACGCGAACGGCTGGCTGTACGTCGTCGACCGCAAGAAGGACATGATCAACGCGTCCGGCTTCAAGGTCTGGCCGCGCGAGGTCGAGGACGTCCTCTACACGCACCCCGCGGTGCGCGAGGCGGCCGTCGTCGGCATCCCCGACCCGTACCGCGGCGAGAGCGTGAAGGCGTACGTCAGCCTGCGGCCGGGCGCCGACGCGACCCCCAGCGAGCTGGCCGCCCACTGCAAGGAACGCCTGGCCGCGTACAAGTATCCGCGCGAGGTGGAGGTCCTGGGCGAGCTGCCCAAGACGGCGAGTGGGAAGATCCTCCGGCGGGAACTGCGTTCCCCTCAGGTATGAGCGACAGGGACAAGGAAAGGCAGGTGGCGGCAGTGCCCAGGACGACGACGGACGGCGACAGCACGCCCGTTCCGCAGCGCCTCCTCGCGGCCGCCACCCGGCTGTTCGCCGAGCGGGGCTACGACCGTACGTCGGTGCAGGAGATCGTGGAGGCTGCGGGCGTCACCAAGGGCGCCCTCTACCACTACTTCGGCTCCAAGGACGATCTGCTGCACGAGGTGTACGCGCGACTGCTCCGCCTCCAGCAGGAGCGGCTCGACGCGTACGCGGACCGGGACGAGCCGATCGAGCAGCGGCTGCGCGAGGCGGCGGCGGACGTGGTCGTCACGACGATCGACAACCTCGACGACGCGGCGATCTTCTTCCGCTCCATGCACCACCTCAGCCCCGAGAAGAACAAGCAGGTACGGGCCGAGCGGCGCCGCTACCACGAGCGGTTCCGGGCGCTGATCGAGGAGGGCCAGAAGGCCGGGGTCTTCTCCACGGTGACCTCCGCCGACCTGGTCGTGGACTACCACTTCGGCTCGATCCACCACCTCTCGACCTGGTACCGGCCCGACGGCCCGCTCACCCCGCAGCAACTCGCCGACCAGCTCGCGGACCTGCTGCTGCGGGCGCTGCGTCCGTAGACCTGCCGAGCCTGCCGAGCCGGTCCAGCAGCGCCTCGGCCGCCGGATTGCGCGGCCGGGGTGCCCGCCCCGCGAGCACCACGGCCCGCCCCGGCTCCGGCTGCCGGATGCGCACGCACGGCAGCCCGGCCGCCTCACCGATCCGCCGCGGCACGATCGCCACGCCGATCCCGGCCCGCACGAGATCCACGAGCAGCCCGATCTGCGTCACGTCGCAGGTGATGCGGCGTTCGAGCCCGCAGTGCGCGGCCAGCCTGCGCACGGCGGTCTCCAGGCCCGTACCGGCCCGGAAGTCGACGAACGGCTCGTCCGCGAGATCCTTGATGAGCGTGCGTCCCGCCGTGGCCAGCGGATGCCCGGGCGCGGTGACCAGCACGAGCTCCTCCCGCCAGGTACCGAACACGGCCAGCCCGTCCGGGAGTTGCCGTGCGTCGGGCGCGAGGAACGCGAGATCCAGCTCGCCCGCCCGCAGCCCCTCGATCAGCTCGGCCACCGGCGCCTCCCGCACCGACACCTGGATACCGGGCAGCTCCCGGTGGAACGCGGCGAGTTCGGCCGCCAGGTCCACACAGGTCAGCGTCTGGATGGTGCCGATGGCCACGCGTCCCGTGCCCAGCCCGGACACCCGCGCCACGGCCTCCTTCGCCGCGGCGGCCCCGGCGAGCAGCTGCCGCGCCTGCGGCAGCAGGGCCCGGCCCGCCTCGGTGAGCACGACCCGGCGGCCCGTCCGGTCGAACAGCTCCGCGCCCAGCTCCCGCTCCAGGTTCCTGACGGAGGTGCTGAGCGCGGACTGCACGATGAGTTCGGCGCGGGCCGCCGCGGTGAAACCGCCCTCGTTCACGACCGCCACGAAGTGGCGCAGCTGACGTATCTCCACCCATCGATTCTATGGATGGGACCGAGCGAAACGATCTGTTGGACGGGGGAGTCGGACCCCGGGAGTGTGGTGGACATGGACCACGTACCCGTCCTTTGGACCACTTCCTACGCCCCGCGCGTCCCGGCCGCCGTCCGCGCCCTGTCCCGTCAACTCCTGCGCGTGCGCTGCTTCTTGCGCAGGGTGGCGCTGATGGACCACGTGGGCGGCGGCGGTTACTGAGCCGGGCTCCCGCCGAGCCGCGCCGTCGGCACCCTGGACGTCTCGCGCAGACCCCAGGCGCACAGGGCGAGGACGGCGCAGGCCGCGGCCGCCGGGAACTGCTCGATCACGCTAGGAAGGTACAACGTTCTATGCAATCCCCGTCATGGAGCGGAGTTCAGGAACAGGGCGGGCGGCACGGGACCGGGGCGTGACCGTCAAGGACGTGGCGCGCAGGGCCGGCGTCTCGATCACGGCCGTCTCGCACGCGCTGAACGGCAAGGGCACGCTGAGTGCCGCGACCCGTGAGCACATCCGGGCCGTCGCCGACGCGATGGGGTACGAGGCCGACGCGCTCGCCCGGGGCCTGCGCCGCTCCACGATGGGCGCGGTGGGCCTGCTGCTGCGCTCGCTCGACGCGCTCGGCGACTACACCCCGGCGGGCGTGGACGTCTTCGAGAAGTTCGTCGGCGCGGCCGCCTCGCAGGCCCTGGCCCGCGGCCTGAGCCTGATGCTGGTCCCCGATCTGACCCGCGCGCCGGTGCCGCCGCCGGCGTTCTCCATGGACGGGTACATCGTGACGAACCCGCACGTCGACGATCCGGTGGTGGCCCTCCTGGAGAAGCGCTCCATCCCGTACGTCACCTACGGTCGCGCACCGGGCCGCCCGGACTTCCCGTACTGGGCCTGCGAGGACGACACGGCCTCCGCCCAACAGGTCCTCGCCCACCTGGAGACCGCGGGTGCCCGCGAGATCGTCCTCGTACAGGGCACGGACCCGAACTCCTGGAACCTCGTCCACGAGGACGTCTACCGGGCCTGGTGCGCCCGACGCGCCACCACCCCGCGCCTCTACGAACTGGCCGAGGGCGCGGGCGTGGAGGGCGGGGTGGAGCTGGCGGCCCGGATCGCCGCCGACGGCGTACCGGACGCGGTGTTCTGCCTCACCGGCCGGCACGCGGCGGGCGTGCAGCGAGGCCTTCGGGCCTGCGGAGTCGACGTCCCCGGCCGCACGCTCGTGGCCACGGCCTCCGACTCCGAACACGCCCGCGGCGCCCAACCGGCCATCTCCGCCGTGGTGTTGAACCCGGTGGACAGTGCGGCGGCACTGCTGGACATCCTGCAGGGGCTGATCGCGGGGGAGCGCCCCGAGGCCCCGCGCGTGACCAAGTCCCTTTTCAGGGTGCGGGAATCGACGAGGCGGTGAGGAGATGGGGAAGGCTGCGCGCAGCGCACGCCTTCAGGGGCGCGGGGCTGTGTCGATCAGCGGCTCCGCCGCGGGGCGCGACCAGCCGCAGATCACCCGCACCCGGCGACGTACCTACGCGAACCGCTTCAACTCCCGCCGAGCCAGCGACCGCTGGTGCACCTCGTCGGGCCCGTCGGCCAGACGCAGCGTCCGCGCGCCTGCCCACAGCTCCGCCAGCGGGTAGTCCTGCGACACCCCGCCGGCCCCGTGCAGCTGCACCGCCTTGTCGATGATGTCGACGACGGTCCGCGGCGTCGCGATCTTGATGGCCTGGATCTCGGTGTGCGCGCCCCGGTTGCCGACGGTGTCCATCAGCCACGCGGTCTTGAGGACGAGCAGCCGCAGCTGCTCGACGGCCACCCGCGCGTCGGCGATCCACTCCTGGACGACCCCCTGCTGGGCCAGCGGCTTGCCGAACGCCGTGCGGGAGACGGCGCGTTGGCACATCAGGTCGATGGCCCGCTCGGCCATGCCGATGAGTCGCATGCAGTGGTGGATGCGGCCGGGGCCGAGCCGCGCCTGGGCGATCCCGAAGCCGCCGCCCGCCTCGCCGATCAGGTTGCCGGCCGGGACCCGGACGTGGTCGAAGACGACCTCGGCGTGCCCGCCGTGCCAGTGGTCCTCGAACCCGTACACGGTCATCGCCCGCCGCACTTCCAGGCCGGGGGTGTCGCGCGGAACGAGCACCATCGACTGCTGCCGGCGGAGGTCGGGCCCGTCCGGGTCGGTCTTGCCCATCACGATGAAGATCTTGCAGTTCGGGTTCATCGCGCCGGAGATGTAGAACTTCTTGCCGGTGATGACGTAGTCGTCGCCGTCACGCTCGATGAGCGTCGTGATGTTCGTGGCGTCCGACGAGGCGACCTCGGGCTCGGTCATCGCGAACGCCGAGCGGATCTCCCCGGCGAGCAGCGGCTCCAGCCACTGCTTCTTCTGCGCGTCGTCACCGAACTGGGCGAGCACCTCCATGTTCCCGGTGTCGGGCGCCGCGCAGTTCAGCGCGGTCGGCGCCAACTGCGGGCTGCGGCCGGTGATCTCGGCCAGCGGCGCGTACTGGAGGTTGGTGAGCCCGGCCCCGTGCTCGGCGTCCGGCAGGAACAGGTTCCACAGCCCCTGCCGGCGCGCCTCGGCCTTCAGCTCCTCGACCACGGCGGGGGTCTCCCACGGCGAGTCGAGGGCGGCGCGCTGCTCGGCGGCGACGGCCTCCGCCGGATGGACGTGCTCGTCCATGAAGGTGAGGAGCTTGTCCCGCAGCTCTTGGGTGCGGGCGTCGAATGCGAAGTCCATGGGTGCGATCAGCCTTCCTGAGTGTCCTGGAGCGTGCTGAGGCCGCGCTCGATGAAGACCGGGACGAGTTCGCCGATCCGGTCGAACCCGGCGCCGACCGTCTGGCCGAGCGTGTAGCGGTAGTGGATGCCCTCGAGGATCACGGCGAGCTTGAACCAGGCGAACGCCGTGTACCAGGACACCGCGGAGACGTCGCGCCCCGAGCGCGCGGCGTACCGTTCGACGAGCTCGTCCGGCGTCGGGTGCCCGGCGGCCGAAGCGGTCGTGGAAATGGGGGAGTCGGGGAGTTCGAGGCGGGCGCTGTACATCACGAGCAGACCCAGGTCGGTCAGCGGATCGCCGAGCGTCGACATCTCCCAGTCGAGCACCGCCTTGATCCGGTCGACACCGTCGGCGTCCTGGCGGACCAGCACGTTGTCGAGCCGGTAGTCACCGTGCACGATCGTCGGGGCGGGGGAGTCGGGCAGCGAACGCCCGAGGGCGGCGTGCAGCTCGTCGACACCGGCCAGTTCACGGTTGCGGGAGGCGTCCAACTGCTTTCCCCAGCGCCGCAGTTGACGGTCGAGGAAGCCCTCGGGGCGGCCGAAGTCGCCCAGCCCCACCGCGGCCGGATCCACGGCGTGCAGATCGACCAGCGTGTCCACGAGCCCGAGAACGGCGGCCCGGGTCCGCTCGGCCCCGAGCGGGGCGAGCTGGTCGGAGGTCCGGTACGGCGTGCCGTCCACGAACTCCATGACGTAGAACGGCGCCCCGACGACGCTGTCGTCCTCGCAGAGCAGCAGCGCCTCGGGCACCGGCACGGGCGTGTCGTGCAGGGCGGCGATCACCCGGTGCTCGCGCTTCATGTCGTGCGCGGTGGCCAGCACATGGCCGAGCGGCGGCCGCCGCACCACCCACTTCGACGTCCCGTCGCTCACCTCGTACGTCAGATTGGAGCGCCCGCCCTCGATGAGCCGCCCGGACAGCGGTCCGCCGACCAGACCGGGCCGCTCACGATCGAGGTGGGCGCGCAACTGGTCGAGGTCGAGACCTGGGGGGTGACTCATCGTGGTCCTCCGAGAATCCGGGCAATGTCTGGCCGACAGCGAACACGGTGCGTCTCATCATGCCGACCAGTCGGTATGCCGTCCAGTGGCTGACGGAAACGTGATCGTTCGCACGCCGCCTACGGTGCCCTGTCGCCCCGGGCGAGCGAAAGGGCCCGGCATCGCATGCCGGGCCCTTTCACGGGTCGCTCAGTCGCTCAGGGGGGAGGGGGAGGGTCAGTGATCGTCCCAGTGCCCGTCGTGCTCCGCGTGCCGGTGACCGTCGTGGACGTAGTCGACGTGGTCGCCGTGCGCGACCGACTCGTGCCCGCAGCCCTCGCCGTGCCGGTGCTCGTGACCCGCGTGCGCGACATGTGTGCCGGGCTCGCACTCGTCCCAGTGGCCCTCGTGCTCGGCGTGCAGGTGGCCGTCGTGCGCGTAGTCGACGTGGTCGCCGTGCGGTACCGCACGGTGGCCGCAGGACGGGCCGTGGGCGTGCTCGTGAACGGGGTGCTCCTGATGGAGGACGGTCATGGTGCTCACCTTCGGTGACGAACGTCGGGGCTTACCCTCGTCAGGCTAGTCCGTAATGCCGGAAAGATTGCGTTGTGGGACCCTCCAGCGCATGAAGGCGATTACTTACCGCGCATATGGCGGCCCGGAGGCTCTCTCCTACGGCGAGGTCCCCGACCCGAAGGTCGGCCCCGACTCCGTCCTGGTCAAGGTCAGGGCGTCCTCGGTCAACCCCGTCGACTGGAAGTGCCGCGAGGGGTATCTCGACGGCGCCCTCGACCCGGTCTTCCCGGTGATCCCGGGCTGGGACGTCTCCGGCGTCGTGGTGCAACCGGGCGCCGCCGTCACGGAGTTCGCGACCGGCGACGAGGTCATCGGCTACGTACGGGAGGACTTCCTCTCCCGCGGCACCCTCGCCGAGTACGTCGCGGCGCCCGTGCGCACCCTGGCCCGCAAGCCGCGCAACCTGACCTTCGAGGAGGCGGCGGGGCTGCCCCTGGCCGGGCTGACGGCGCTCCAGGTGCTGACGCGCGCGCTGGAGGTGACCGAGGGGGACGTGGTGCTGGTGCACGCGGCGGCGGGCGGTGTCGGCTCCCTCGCCGTGCAGATCGCCCGCCATCTGGGCGCGCGGGTCATCGGCACGGCCAGCGAACGCAATCACGCCTACGTCCGTGAACTCGGCGGTGAGCCGGTCAGCTACGGCGACGGGCTCGCGGACCGCGTCCGCGCGCTGGCCCCCGAGGGTGTCGACGCGGCGTTCGACACGGTCGGCGGTGACACGTTGCGCGTGTCGGCCGAACTCCTGGCTCCCGGCGGGCGGCTCGCCTCCATCGCGGACGGGGAGGTGCTCGCGCTCGGTGGCCGGTACTGCTTCGTGCGCCCGGACGCCGTGGATCTGGCCCGGCTCGCGGATCTCGCGGAGCAGGACGTGGTGACGGTGAACGTGGAGCGGACGTTTCCCCTGGACCAGGCGGCGCAGGCCCACCGACTCAGCGCGGAGGGCCGGGTCCGGGGCAAGGTGGTGGTGACGGTGCCGTGGTCCGACTAGGGCCCGGTGGGGCTGGTCGCGTTCTCGGGTGCGGCTTTCGTCGTGGCTGGTCGCGCAGTTCCCCGCGCCCCTAAAGGCCGACCACTCGCCGTGGCGGGGGCTGTCTCGTTGTCGGGTCCGGGCCCGGTGGTGGGTTGCTCGCGCAGTTCCCCGCTCCCCTGGGAGCGAGCTTCGCTCGCCCGGGGGAGGCTCCGTGTAGCGCATGCCTTCAGGGGCGCGGGGAACTGCGCGAGAAGCCCCACGCACCCGCGCCCGGCAGCGCAGTCGCTCACACCACCAACGCCACCGCGAACACCGCCAACGCCACCGTGCACAGCGCCGCCGTCACGGCCCCCCGCACCGACATGACCGGTGGCGCCGCCTCGTTCAGCGCGAGGTCCGTGATCCGGCGGTGCGCGACGCCCAGGAACCCCAGCCACACCAGCAGGATCGACGCCGCGGACACCCACCCCAGCGCCCCGCCGGAACCGTGCAGCACCGTCTTCACGGACAGCACCGCCGCCACGGTGCACGAGAGCGTCGTACGCCGCCACGCGAGCCGCGTCCGCGCCGGCTGCAGCCCCGGATCGCGCACGCCCCCGCTCACCCCTCCCAGCCCACGAGCACCACCACGACCATGGCCACGGCGACCAGCGCCACGACCACGCTGAGCAGCGCCGGGAACCGGGACACGGGCAGGTCCTCACCGCGCCGCATCGCCCGCTCGCACCGCACCCAGTGGCTCACGGCCCGCAGCGAGCACAGCACGCCCGAGGCGAGCAGGGCGAGCGCGAGGCCCACCCGCCAGCCCCAGCGCAGATCCGGCAGGAACTGGTCCACCGCGAAACCTCCGCCGATCAGCGCGAGCGCCGTCCGCACCCAGGCGAGGAAGGTCCGCTCGTTGGCGAGCGAGAAGCGGTAGTCGGGCGTATCGCCGTCGTCCCTGATCCGCTCCGGCGCGAACCAGAGACGGATGTTGCGTACGAAATCGATCACCCGCAGGACACTACCTTCGGGTCACCTGTGAGCCTTCCATCGGTGGTAGGCGGCGAGGCTGTCCGGCGTCCACGTCCACTCGCCGATCCGCCGCTCCAGTTCCTCCGGGGCGAGGAAGGTGTGCCAGTCGACCTCCTCGGCCTGCGGTCGCACCGGCAGATCGAAGGTGACCTCGTACACGTACGACCACCAGGAACCCCGCGGTCCGCCCTCGTACAGGAACTTGAACAGCGGGGTCGGCCGCGGCAGACCTGCGACGCCCAGCTCCTCCTGGGCCTCGCGCAGCGCGGCCTCGTCGTAGCTCTCGCCCGCGCCGACGACGCCGCCGACGAACATGTCGTACAGACCGGGGAAGACGAGCTTGGTGGTGGTGCGGCGATGCACGAACACCTCGCCGGTGGGGTTCCGGGCCAGGATGAACGCGCACCGGTGCCGCAGACCCCGCGCGTAGGCCTCGCCGCGCGGGGCCTGTCCGACGACGTTGTCGTCCTCGTCGACGATGTCCAGGATCTCTTCAGCGGAGCTCATGCCGGCGAGGCTACGCTCCGCGCCCCTGGAAGCGAGCTCCGCTCGCCCAGGGGAGGCGCGGCGAAGCCGCTGCCTCGGGGGCGCGGGGAACTGCGCGACCAGCCACCACGCTCCCGCACCCGCACCCGCTCCCGCACCCGCTCCCGCACCCGCACCCGCCCACGAAACCGCGCCCCGCAGACGCAGACGCAGACGCGCTAAACCCCGGCCCCCACCCGCTCCCGCCCCCGCGCGGCTGCGCCCGGCATCGCGGGGTGCAGCCCGAGCAGCACCACGCCCGCCACGATCCCGGCCAACCCCACCGCCTCCCAGGCCAGCGCCCCCGTGTCGGCCCGCAGCCGGTCCCCGAGGAACCCCACCCCGCACGCGATCCCGGCCAGCGGCTGCGCCGCGGTCAGCGCGGGCAGCGACATCCGCAGCGGCGCCGTCTCGAACGCGCTCTGGACGAGGACGAGCCCCGTCACACCGAGGGCGACCACCGCGTACGGCTGCCAGCCGCTGAAGAGCTCGGCCCAGCCGCCGGCCGCGAACCGCTGCCCGCTCACCCGGGTCAGCGCGTCCTGCACCCCGTACAGCAGCCCGGCCGCCACCGCGAGCAGCGCCGGGCCCGCGCTCAGCCGGGCCCGCCTGGCGAGACCGGCGAGGAACAGGGCCGTGCCGACCATCACGCCGATGATCAGCCAGTGCCGCAGCGGATCCGTGACCGCGGTGCCGCCGCGCGGCTGCCCGGCCACGATGAACGCGGTGACCCCGCCCGCGAGCAGCAGGAGCCCGGCCCAGCCCTGCCGGCCGAGCGGCTGTCTGGTCTGGCGGCGCGAGAGCATCAGCGCGAAGAGGAGATTGGTGGCGAGGAGCGGTTCGACCAGGGTGACCTCGCCCCGGCCCAGCGCGATCGCGCCGAGCACCATCCCGCACACCATCAGCCCTATCCCGCCGAGCCAGCGCGGCACCCGCACCAGGTCGAGCAGCAGGCGCGGGGAGAGGAAGTCGCCGAGCGGAGCCCGCGCCGCCGCGTTCTGCTGCAGCACGAAGCCGACACCCAGGCAGAACGCCGCGCTCACGGCGAGGACGAGTACGAGAACCGACACGCTGCGCACCTCTACGGCAACTGGACGGGCAGGGGTGGGTATGCGCTGACGATAGCGCTCCCCGGCGCCCTTCGCGCCACGAGTGCCCGCCCTTCCGCGGTCGATGCCCCGCGGGTTCCCCGCCCGGCCCCCGTCGGCGCGTACTCGTGTCACCACCGCAACTCCCGTGCTGACGAAGGACGTTAAAAGATCGCGCGAGGTAACTCGGTTGATTGTGCGGCGAGTTGGTGAAGTCCGTCACTGGATCACTCTTGACGCGGAGCCCTCCGTACCGCTTTGCTGTCCGTGATCATTGACCTGGCCGCGCAGCGTCGCGCGGAGCCGACGAGATCTGCCGAGATCCGCAGAGCCGTAGAGGAACCGTCGCGGTGTCCCCACCCCCGCCTCCGCTCGGGCGCGCCCGCAAGAAGCCCGCGTACCCCGCGGGTTTCGGTGACCCCGCACTCGACGACGCCGACCTCGTGGCCGCCCGCGCCGCGCTCGCGCAGGGCCGCTGGACCGAGGCCAGGGAACTGCTCGCCGCCACCGGGGACGACTGGGACCGCCGCGGACACCGCGTGACGGTCCTCGCGCAGGAGCCCACGGCGAGCGCCTGGGCCGGCGACTGGCGGCTCGTCGAACCCGAGTCCACGGACGCGCCCGTGCTGCTCGCCTGCGCCGCCGTGCACCGCGCCGTCATCGGGAAGGCCCGCCCCGACAAGGCCCGCGCCGCCTGCGTGGACGCCGCGGAACTGGTACCGGACGATCCCACTCCGTGGCTCGGACTCCTCGCTCTGGAAAGGGAGTTGGGCCGCGAGGAGGATGTCGTACGGCTCTTCGACGAAGTGCGGCTGCGGCACCCCGTGCACCACCACGCGCACCACCTGATGGTGGCCCGGCTCGCCGAGCGACGCCCCGTGGCGGGGCAGGACCCGCTCCACGAGGTGTACGACTTCGCCGCCTGGGCGGCCGAACAGGCCCCGCCGGGCTCGCCGTTGGCGGTGCTCCCGGTCGTCGCCCACGCCGAACGGTTCCGGGCGCTCGCGAAGGCCGGCATGGTGCCCGGCGACCCCAAGCGGTCCGGGCACTGGAGCGGTCGGCGCGCCCGCCTCGTCATGAAGTCGGCGTTCGACTGGTGGCTGGAGTGGGGCGACCCGTACGACCGGGCCGGTGTCGTGCATCCGCGCGGCCGCGTCGACCTCAACTTCCTCGCCCACGCCAAGTACTGCGAGGGCCGGCCTGCCGAGGCGGCCGCCCTGTTCCACCGCATCGGCGCGCACATCACCGCAGCAC
Organism: Streptomyces sp. HmicA12; assembly: GCF_000373565.1. Taxonomy (GTDB): domain Bacteria; phylum Actinomycetota; class Actinomycetes; order Streptomycetales; family Streptomycetaceae; genus Streptomyces. The sequence continues at coordinate 45,466 of NZ_KB891818.1, forward strand.
CCTGGTCGTACGGCGACCGGGACCCCTACGAAGCGTTCCGCACCGCGCGCGACGCCGCGCTCGGCGCGGTGTGACTCATGGCCACCATCCCATCGGAAGGAACGACCCCGCGATGACGACGGACAGTTCGAGAGCGCCCGAAAGAGCGGGCGCGCCGGGCATCAGTACGTTCAAGGGCGAGGAGAGCGCGCTGCGGGCCGGCCGCCTCGGCACCGCCGGGCTGCTCCTGTCCGTGCTCGCCGCGACGGCGCCGCTGATGGTGGTGGCCGGCGTCATGCCCACCACGTTCGCCGTCGTCGGCGCCGTGGGCCAGCCGCTGCTCTTCCTCGTCCTCGGCGTCGTCCTCGCGCTGTTCAGTGTCGGGTACGCGGAGATGAGCCGGCACGTGCACAACGCCGGGGCGTTCTACGCGTACATCACCCGGGGTCTCGGCCCGAGCGCCGGATCCGCGGCCGCGCTGGTCGCGCTCGTCGCCTACAGCTCGTTCCAGGTCGGCATCTTCGGCATGTTCGGCTTCGAGGTGTCCGCGCTCGCACAGGAGCACCTCGACCTCACCGTCGCCTGGTGGATACCGGCGCTGGTGGCCGTCGCCGTGGTGGCGGTGTGCGGTCTGCTGAAGATCGACATCAACGCGCGGGTGCTGGGTGTGCTCCTGCTCATCGAGATCGCCCTCGTCGTCGTCTTCGACATCGCGGCGCTCGGCGACCCGGGCAAGGAGGGCGTCTCGCTGCACGCCTTCAACCCGGACACGCTCTCCGGCGTCGGCATCGGCACCGCGCTCTGCTTCTGCATCTCCGCGTTCGCGGGCTTCGAGCAGGCGCCGGTCTACGCGGAGGAGACCAGCCGCCCGCACATCCTCGTGCCGCGCGTCATGTACCTCGCGGTGGGCGGCGTCGCCGTGTTCTTCGCGATCAGTTCCTGGGCGCTGACCGTCGCCACCGGCCCCTCCGGGATCGTCGGCGAGTCCCAGAAGCAGTCGGCGGCCCTGCTCTTCTCCCTGACGGAGGACCGGCTCGGCACCACCTTCACGGACATCGTGCACGTCCTGTTCATCACCGGCATGTTCGCGGCGATGCTCAGCTTCCACAACGTCGTCGCGCGGTACGCGTTCGCCATGGGCCGCGAGGGCCTCCTGCCGGCCGCCTTCGGCCGCACCAGCAGCGCGAGCGGCGCGCCCGGCGCGGGCTCCGTGCTCCAGACGGTGATCGCGGCGGTCGTCGTCATCGCCTTCGCGGTGACCGACTCCGGCCCCGCGGGCGACCCGACCGCCCCCGTCCTGCACCTCTTCACGTGGGGCGGCAACATCGGCGCGCTCGGCGTCATCCTCCTGATGGCCACGGCCTCCGTCGCCGTCATCGTCTTCTTCGCCCGGCGCGGCGCGGCGGGCGCCCAGGCCTGGCGCCTGACCGCCTCCGCGATCTCCGGCGCGGCGCTCCTGGTCATCGCGGGCTACACGATCAAGGACTTCGACCTCCTGGTCGGCTCGGGCCCCGACTCCGCCCTGAACTGGGTGCTCCCCGGCCTGATCGCCCTGGCCGCGCTGGCCGGCGTCGCGTACAGCCTGGTCCTGCGCCGCCGCAACCCGCAGGCGTACGCCCGCATCGGCCTGGGCAACGAGGCCTTCCAGCTGGAGAAGCGAAGCGCCCCGTAAGGGGCGCGGCAGAAGTGACGGAACCCTGACGGCCCGGCCCGAGCCCTGGCCCCGGCCGGGCCCGACGTGCTCGAATCACGACGTGGACCCGTACGACGACCCGGGCAGGACCCCGGGCAGCAGCGACGAACGAGGCGCCCCGGTAGGCCGGCGCCTCATCCTCGGCATGGTGGGCGCGGGCGCGCTCGGCGTCGTGGCCGCGCCACAACTCCAGCGCGCCGTGGAGAGCTTCACCTCCAAGGACCCCACCGGCGTCACCGGCCTCCTCCCGGCCGGCGGCGGCTTCCGGTACTACTCGGTCACCGCCTCCGTCCCGCACAAGGACGAGCGGAGTTACCGCCTCACGGTCGACGGCCTCGTCGACCACCCCACCAGCTACACGCTCCCCGAACTGAGGGCGCTGCCCCAGACCCGCCTCGTCCGCGACGTCCAGTGCGTCACGGGCTGGCGGGTGCCGGGCACGCCCTTCGAAGGCGTACGGCTCTCGCGGATCCTGGACGCCGCGGGAGTGCGCCCGACCGCCAGAGCCGTACGCCTCACCTGCTTCGACGGCGCGTACACGGAGAGCCTCACCCTCCAGCAGGCCCGTCGCGCCGACGTGCTGGTGGCCCTGCGCATGCAGGACAAGGACCTCGGCCACAGCCACGGCGGGCCCGTCCGCCTCTACGTGGCGCCCATGTACTTCTACAAATCGGCGAAGTGGCTCTCCGGCATCACCGTCACCGACGACGTGCGGCCCGGCTACTGGGAGGAACGCGGCTATGACGTCGACGCCTGGGTCGGCCGGTCGAACGGGCGGGACGATGCACCCACCACGTGAAGCTCAACTCGCCGACCGTGTACGCCGGTTCACGCCGGCCGAACGCTGGGTCCACCGGGTGACCGCCACCCTCATGGGCGTGTGCGTGGCCAGCGCGGCCTGCCTGTACGTTCCCCAGCTCGCGGAGCTGGTCGGCCGCCGCTTCCTCGTCGTCACCGTCCACGAGTGGTCGGGGCTGCTGCTGCCCGTCCCCTTCCTGCTGGGCCTCGTCTCCCGCGCCTTCCGCGCGGACCTGGGCCGCCTCAACCGGTTCGGCGCGCACGACAAGGAATGGCTGCGCGCGGCGATCCGGCGTCAACAGGGCCGCAGGGCGGGGAAGTTCAACGCCGGACAGAAGGTGTGGGCGGCCTGGCTGGCCGGTGCCGTCCTGGTGATGCTCGGCACCGGCCTGCTCATGTGGTTCACCCACCTCACGCCCCTGGCCTGGCGCACCGGCAGCACCTTCGTGCACGACTGGCTGGCCCTCGCGCTCGGCATCGTCATCGCCGGGCACGTCGGGATGGCCGTCGGCGACCCGGAGGCCCGCAAGGGGATGCGTACCGGATTCGTACGCCGCGACTGGGCGCAGCGGGAACACGGGGAGTGGCTGCCCTGACCCGCGCCCGCCCACCCGCGCATCACCAGGCGAACGCCTCCGGGGACGGGCCGGGCCCCGGGAAGATCTCGTCGAGGGAGGTCAACAGCTTCTCGGGCAGCGTGAGTTCGACCGCGCGCAGCGCCGAGTCGAGCTGTTCCCGGGTGCGCGGGCCGACGATGGGGCCGGTGACGCCGGGCCGGGTCAGCAGCCAGGCCAGGGCCACCTCGCCGGGCTCCAGACCGTGCTCGGCGACCACGTTCTCGTAGGCCTCGATCTGCGCCCGTACCTCCGGCTTCGCCGTGCCGTCGGCGGCGCGGCCCATGAGGGTGCGTGAACCGATGCCCTCGCGCTGCTTGCGCAGGGCGCCGCCGAGCAGGCCCTGGTGCAGCGGCGACCAGGGGATGACGCCGACGCCGTACTCCTGCGCCGCCGGGATGACCTCCATCTCGGCGCGCCGCTCGAACAGGTTGTACAGGCACTGCTCGCTGACGAGCCCGACCCGGCCGTGCGCCCTGGCCTGCTCGTTGGCCTGGGCGATCTTGTAGCCGGGGAAGTTCGACGAACCGGCGTAGAGGATCTTGCCCTGCTGGATCAGGACGTCCATCGCCTGCCAGATCTCGTCGAACGGGGTGTCCCGGTCGACGTGGTGGAACTGGTAGACGTCGATGTGGTCCGTGCGCAGCCGCTTCAGGGAGGCGTCCACGGAGCGGCGGATGTTGACGGCGCTGAGCCGCGTGTGGTTGGGCCAGCCGGTCGAGCCCGGGGCCGTGCCGTTCTCCATGTTCCCGTACAGCTTGGTGGCCAGGATGACCTTGTCGCGGCGGTCGCCGCCGCGCTCGAACCAGGATCCGAGGATGCGCTCGGTGGCGCCGCGCTCCTCGGCCGTACCGTAGATGTTCGCGGTGTCGAAGAAGTTGACGCCGGCGTCGAGGGCCGCGTCCATGAGGGCGTGGGAGTCGCTTTCGTCGGTCTGCCCGCCGAAGTTCATCGTGCCGAGCACGAGCCTGCCGACCTTGAGACCGGTGCGTCCGAGCTGTGTGTAGCGCATGGCCGTACTCAACCTCTTGAAGTGCGCTCCAAGTCAAGGGTCAGGCCCGGGAGTCGGTCGACTCCCGGGCCTGACAGGTGTGTTCGGCGACGGCGCTAGATGACCAGCGACAGCAGCAGCACCAGACCTCCCGCGACCACGGAGATGATCGTCTCCATGATCGACCAGGTCTTCACGGTCTGCCCGACGCTGAGCCCGAAGTACTCCTTGACGAGCCAGAACCCGGCGTCGTTGACATGGCTGAAGAAGAGCGAGCCCGCGCCGATCGCGAGGACGAGCAGCGCCACGTGGGTGTCGGTCATCCCGGCGGCGAGCGGGGCCACCAGACCGGCGGCCGAGACGGTCGCGACGGTCGCCGAGCCGGTGGCGAGGCGGATCACGACGGCGATCAGCCAGGCGAGCAGCAGCGCGGAGATGTTCCAGTCCTTGGAGATGTCCAGGACCATCTGGCCGACGCCGGAGTCGATGAGGGTCTGCTTGAAGCCGCCGCCCGCGCCGACGATCAGCAGCACGCCCGCGATCGGGGCGAGGGACTTCTCGGTGGTCTCCTGGAGCCTGCCCTTGGTGAAGCCGGCCGGGCGGCCGAGGGTGAACATGCCGACGATGACGGCCACGAGGAGCGCGGTCAGCGGGTTGCCGATCACGTCGAAGGTGCGCTGGACGGTGTGCTCGGGGTTGTCCACGATGATGTCGACGAGGGCCTTGGCGAGCATCATGACGACCGGCAGCAGGATGGTCGCGACGGCGGCGCCGAAGCTCGGGCGCTTCTCCAGGTCGTCGGTGGCGCGGGCCGGGATCATCTTGTCCGGGGCCGGGACGTCGACCCACTTGGCGGCGTACTTCGAGAACACCGGACCGGCGATGATCACCGTCGGGACGGCGACGAGGATGCCGAGCGCGAGCGTGATGCCGAGGTTGGCGCCGACCGCGTCGATCGCCACGAGCGGGCCGGGGTGCGGCGGGATCAGCCCGTGCATGACCGACAGACCGGCGAGCGCCGGGATGCCGATGCGCATCAGCGAGTAGTTGCCGCGCTTGGCGACCATCAGCACGACCGGGATCAGCAGCACGATGCCGACCTCGAAGAACAGCGGCAGACCGATCACGGCCGCGATCAGGACCATCGCCCACGGCATGGCCTTGCCGCCGGACTTGCCGGCCTTCGCGAGGATCGTGTCGACGATCTGGTCGGCGCCGCCGGAGTCGGCGAGCAGCTTGCCCAGGATCGCGCCGAGCGCGATGAGCACACCGACACCGGCGACGGTGGAGCCGAGCCCACTGCTGAAGCTGGTGATCACCTTGTCGAGCGGGGCCCCGGCGAACGCGCCGAGCGCGAGCGAGCCGATGGTGAGCGCCAGGAAGGCGTGCAGCTTGAACTTGGTGATGAGCAGGACGATGACGGCGATGCCCGCGAGGACGGCGATCCCGAGCTGGGCATGGCCCGCGGAGGTGATCGGCTCGACGGCGTCCGCTGCCAGCATCTCGACGCTGAGACTGGTCACGGTCTTGATCCCTTGTACGTGAGTGGGGGGTGTGCCTGTGTGGGGGAGGGATTACTCGTAGGTGGCGGCCAGGGCGGCCACGGCCCGGTCCGCGATCTCTTCGGGGGAGCCCGCCACGTCGACGTCGACACCCGCCTCGTCCGCCGCGAGCGGCTGGAGCGTGGCGAACTGCGAGTCGAGCAGCGCGGTCGGCATGAAGTGGCCCTGCCGGTGCGACATCCGGTCCTCGATGAGCTGCCGGTCACCGGTGAGGTGGACGAAGACGACGCCCGGGGCGGCGGCCCGCAGCCGGTCGCGGTAGCTGCGCTTGAGCGCGGAGCTGGAGACCACTCCGCCCAGGCCCGCCCGGCCGTGCGCCCACTCGCCGATGGCGTCCAGCCACGGCCAGCGGTCCTCGTCCGTCAGGGGCGTGCCGGCCGACATCTTGGCGATGTTGGCCTCGGGGTGGAAGTCGTCGCCCTCGGCGTAGGGGACGCCGAGCCGTTCGGCGAGCAGGGGACCGATCGTCGTCTTGCCGGTGCCTGCCACGCCCATGACCACGACGACATGGGGGGTGCTCATCGCTGTGCTGCCTCGCTGTCTTCATCGACATCGCTGTGTCACGTCACTGAACCCAATACGTCTGACAAATTCAAGAGGGTGTGATTTATAAGTCAGACCTTTGGGGTCCCGGTTAGTCTTTTCCCATGACTACTCAGGACCGTGCCGCGGACGGTGCTTCGGGCCTTGCTTCCGACAAAGGCCTGCACGCCCGCGTACTCGACACCCTCGGTCCCGAGATCACCGCCGGGGAGTATCCGGCGGGCAGCGTGTTGCGCACGGACGAGCTGGCGCAGCGGTTCGAGGTGTCGCGCTCGGTGATGCGCGAGGCGGTGCGGGTCCTGGAGTCGATGAACCTGGTGGCGTCACGGCGCAGGGTCGGCGTGACGGTGCGACCCGCGCCGGAGTGGAACGTCTACGACCCGCGCGTCATCCGCTGGCGCCTGGCAGGGCGCGACCGGCCGCGCCAGCTGCGCTCACTCACCGTGCTGCGCTCGGCGGTGGAGCCCGTCGCCGCGGGCCTGGCGGCGCGGTACGCGACGGCCGAGCAGTGCGCGACGCTCACCGAGTGCGCGCTCGGCATGGTGGCCACCTCGCGCGGCCAGCAGCTGGAGAAGTACCTGATCCACGACATCGAGTTCCACCGGACGGTGCTCAGCGCCTCGGGCAACGAGATGTTCGCCCACCTCGGCGACCTGGTCGCCGAGGTCCTCTCGGGCCGCACCCACCACCAGGTCATGTTCGAGGACCCGGACCCGGCGGCCGTCACCCTGCACGTACGGGTCGCGGAGGCGGTCCGGGAGGGCGACGCGCGGCGCGCGGAGGAGCTCACGCGGGAGATCGCGGAGGGCGCGCTGCAGGAGCTGGACATCCTGGCCCCCTGAAGTCCCCGACCGGGGGCGGCGGTTACTCGATGAAGTCCCCGTCGACGTACACCCACGCACCGTCGACCCGCTCGAACCGGCTGCGCTCGTGCAGCACGCCGCCCTGGAAGCGGGCGCGGAAGGTGACGGTGCCGCGCTGATGGAACGCGGAGCCGTCACCCGTCTCCACGATCTCCAGACCGGTCCACCGCGGCGCGTCGCCGAAGTCGATGCCGGACGGCCGGGTCTTTGGGTGCCAGGTGCGCAGCAGGTACGGCCCGTCCCGGCGGACGAAGGCGGCGTAGCGGGAACGCATGAGGGCTTCGGCGGTGGGGGCGTTCGCCGTGCCGGAGTGGTACCGGCCGCAGCAGCTCTCGTAGGACTGAGGGAGGCCGCAGGGGCAGGTGGGGACGGTGCGTGACATGGGGCCCAGATTAAGCCCCTCCGGAGACTGAGGTGCGGGGCGCTACTTCCGGGAAGGGGCGGGCCCGGGGAAGAGGAACGAGACCCCGCACAACGCGGCGGTGAGCACCAGCGACCCCACGGCGTCCACCCGCGAGTCCGGCATCACCACCAACGACACGAACATCGCGCCGACCACCACGAGCACGGCCCAGCTCAGCCACGGGAACAGCCACATCCCGGTCCCCGGTACCGGCGGACGCCCGGCCCGCCGGTCCCGCCGCCCGAGCACGATCTGCGCCCCGGCCACACTCAGCCAGGTCACGAACATCGTGTCCCCCGCCATGTTCACCAGGCGGTCGAACGCCGAGGTGGGATGGACGAGTTGGAGCATGACGCAGCACACGGCGAGCGCCACCGTGAACAGGATCGCGCCGCGCGGCGCGGACGTCCGTGACACCCGCCCGAACAGGGCCGGCGCGTCCCCGTCCCGCGCCAGCGCGAACAGCATCCGCGAACTCGCGTACACCTGCGAGTTCATGGTGGACACCATCGCGGCGAAGAGCACGATCTGCAGCACGGCGGAGGCGTTGTCGAGCCCGAGATGCGTGAGCGTCGCCGCGAACGGGCTCTCGCCCACGGCCCCCGCGTTCCACGGCAGCAACAGCACCACGACGGCCAGCGACCCGAGGTAGAACACGCTGACCCGCCACAGGATGGAACGGGTGCAGCCGCGGATCGCCCGCGCCGGATCCTTCGTCTCGCCGGCCGCGATCGTCACGATCTCGGACCCGGAGAACGAGAACATCGCCCCGGTCGTCGCGAGCAGCACCCCGGACATCCCGTGCGGCAGGAACCCGCCGTGCCCGAGCAGATTCGACGTACCGGGCGCGTCCGTGCCCGGCAGCAGCCCGCCCACCGCGACGAGCCCGATCCCGATGAAGGCCACGATCACCGCGACCTTCAGCCAGACCACCCAGAACTCCATCTCCCCGTACGCCCGCACGGACGTCAGATTGACGGCGGTCACCACGGCCACGAGCACCAGCGCCGCCACCCACACGGGAACCGACGGAATCCAGCCGTGCAGGATCGTGCCGGAGGCGATCGCGTCGATGGCGAGTCCGAGCGGCCACCCCACCCAGTACATCCAGCCGCTGGCGAACCCGGCCCAGCGTCCGAACGCGAGCCGCGCGTACACCGCGAACGCCCCCGTGTCGGGACGGGCGACCGACATCTCCGCGAGCATCCGCATGACGAGCACGACGATCACGGACGTCAGCGCGTACGAGAGGAGGATGCCGGGCCCGGCCTGCCGGATCCCGGAGCCCGACCCCACGAAGAGGCCGGCCCCGACCGCGCCGCCGATGCTGATCATCGTCATGTGCCGGCCGTGCAGCCCTTGGGCGAGGCCGGGGGAGCGGGGCGGTGCCGAGCTGTCGAGCCCGGGGCGCCCGTCGGTCAGCACGCCAGTTCCGCGGGGGTCGCGGCGCAGCACAGGGCCCGGAACAGCGGCGCGCGCAACGCCGGTTCGGGCACCTCGGCCTCCGGATGCCATTGCACGGCGACCACCCAGGCCCCGCCGTCCGCCACCGGCTCCAGCCCTTCCACGCAGCCGTCGGCGGCCCGCGCCGTGACCCGCAGCCCTTGCCCGACCCGGTCGACGGCCTGGTGGTGGCCGGAGGCGATGGGCAGCCGGTCGGCGCCGAAGGCCCGCGCGCAGCGGCTGTCCGGCTCCAGGCGCACGTCGTGCAGCGCCCACTCCTCGCCCGTCTCGGCGGGCGGGTCGTGCACCACGGCACTCGGGGCCAGGTCGAGGTGGAGGGTGCCGCCACGGGCGACGTTCAGCAGTTGGAGCCCGCGGCAGATGCCGAGCAGCGGCAGCTCGGCGGCGAGCGCGTGCCGGATGACGGCCAGGTCGAGGCCGTCCTGCTCGTGGTTGACGTCGTACAGGGCCGGGTGATCGGCGGGCCCGCCGTACAGCGCCGGGTCGACGTCGCCGCCGCCGGGCGCCACGAAGCCGTGGCAGCGGGCGAGCCGGGCGTCCAGGTCCGCGCCGGGGGTGAGAAGCAGGGGCGTCGCCCCCGATTCCCGTACGAGCGTCACGATGTCGTCGAAGATCCGGTTCGCCCCGGCGACCCGCGGGTCGGTGCCCGGGGCGTTCGACGCGCTCAGCCGGACCGGTATGCCGATGACGGGCGCAGGGGTGCTGCTCATAAGCTCTCCGCAGGTTCGAGACGTGCCGGGAGGTACAGGGAAGTACGCGGCGCACTGAAACCTAGAGGTTAGAGTTCATGAAAAACAAGGGTCACCGCGAGGGAATCGATATCTGATGACTGAGGACGTCTGGAGCCGGCACGTCCGTCCGGTCCGCTCGGGCGGCGCCGCGGAGGCGATCGCGCGGCGCCTGAGCGAGCTGATCGGTGCGCGGATGCTGGTCGCGGGGGACCGCTTTCCCTCCGAGAAGGCCCTGGCGGAGATGTTCGGCGTCGCGCCGATGACGGTGCGCCACTCCATGGCCGTCCTGCGTGAGGAGGGCCTGGTCGAGACGCGGCGCGGCTACAAGGGCGGCACGTACGTCGCCGAGGACGTGCTGTCGCGCGTGAAGGAACTCGTCGGCCTGCACCCGTACACGGTCGAGCAGGTCGAGGAGCTGACGGCCTGGCGACAGGCGATCTCCGGTGAGGCGTCCGCCCGCGCGGCCCGTCGCGCGGGCAAGGACGGGCATACGCTGCTGCGCGAACTGGCCGCCCGTACACACGAGTTGCTCCCCGACGCGGACGCCTATCGCACCGCCGACGCCGCGTTCCACCTCGCCATCGCCGAACTCTCAGGATCCCGGCGCCTGTTGGATGCCGAGCAGGGCATCCAGCACGAGCTGACCCAGCTGCTGTCCACGCACCCGGGCGGCGCCGAGGCCCGCTCGACCCCCGGCCAGCTGCACGAGCCGCTGACCCGCGCGATCGTCGCGGGCGACGCCGAGCGGGCCCGCGAGGAGTTCCGCATCCACGCGCAGGCCACGCTCGACATGTGCCTGATCTTCAGCGGGGAGACGCCGACCCCGGAGTGACGGTCAGCGGGGCGCCCTGGACGCGGTCGGAGGACGGACCGACCTCCACCGTCAACTCGCCCGCATCCACGAGGAGTTCGAGGTCCCGGCCGACCGAGGCGAGCGTCTCGGCGGTCACCTCGAAGGTCACCTCACGGCGTTCGCCCGGCGCGAGATCCACCTGGGTGAACCCGCGCAGCTCCCGCACTCGGGGCCACGACGCACCGCCCGACAGCCGGCGCACATACAGCTGCACCGTCTCCCGCACGGCGGCCCCGCCCGTGTGCTCGACCGTGACCGTGCAGGTCAGACGCGGATCGGCCGGGGACACCGTGGAGCGGCTCAGGCGCGGCGGGCCGTAGTCGACCGTCCCGTACCCGAGCCCGTGCCCGAAGGCGTACCGGGCCGTCGCCTGCTGGTCGACATAGCCGCGATAGCCGTGGTCCTTCGCGTTGTAGAAGACCGGGAGCTGCGCCGCCGAGCGCGGCACCGACACCGGCAGCCGCCCGGCGGGCACCACGGTTCCGAAGACGATGTCGGCCACGGCGCGTCCGCCCCACGGTCCCGGATACCAGGCGCACAGGACGGCCGCCGCCCGGTCGAAGCGCTCCGGCAGCGCGTGCGGCCGCCCCTGCACGAGCACCACCACGACCGGCACCCCGGTCGCGGCCACGGCGTCGAACAGCGCCGACTGGCCCCCGGGGAGGGCGAGGTCCGCGAGATCCACGCCCTCGCCGCAGGTCATGCCGGCCGGGTTGCCCGACGTGACGACGGCGGCGCCGTTCGCCTCGAACCGGGTGTCGGCCTCCCGGGCGCTCGACCCGCCGAGCACGAGCACGGCCACGTCCGCGTCCGACGCCGTCGCGACGGCCCGGGCCACCCCGGACGAGTCGCCGCCGACCAGCTCGCAGCCGCGCGCGTACGTGACCTCGCGTCCCCGGCCGGCGGCCGCGCGGATCCCGTCGAGCACCGTGACACCGGTGCCGGGCCGCTGCGGCGCCGTGTAGTCGCCGATCTGCTGCGGCACCGAGTCGGCGTTCGGCCCGATGACCGCGATCCGGCGTACGGCCGGGCCGAGCGGCAGCGTGCGCGCGTCGTGCTCCAGCAGGGTGACCGAGGCGCGGGCGAGACGTTCGCTCAACTCCGTTACACCGGATGGGCGTTCACGCTCCCCGACGTACGGGTTCTCGAACAGCCCGAGCCGGAACTTGAGCGTGAGCACCCGCGCCACCGCCGCGTCCAGCGCGGCCACGGACACGAGGCCGCGCTCGACCGCCTCCCCGAGCCGGGGGAACGCGGCGTCCCACAGGCTCAGATCGGTCCCGGCCGCGAGCGCCATGGCGCCCGCCGCGACCGGGTCCCCGGCGAGCCGCGTCAGCCGGTCGAGGGCGCAGCCGTCCGCCATCACGATCCCGTCGAACTCCCACCGGTCCCTGAGGAGTTCGGTGAGCAGATAAGGGCTCGCGGCGCACGGCAGTCCGTCGAACTCGTTGTACGCGGCCATCACCCCGGCCGCCCCGGCCCGTACGCCCGCGAGCGCCGCCGCCAGATGGATCTCGTGCAGCTCGCGCACGCCGAGCTCGGTCGCCGCGCTGTTGCGGCCCCCGACCGTCGCGCCCTGCCCGGCGAAGTGCTTCAGCACCACACCGACGTCCCGCGACCGCATGCCGCGCACCAGCGCCTCGGTGAAGCGGGCGGCCAGATACGGGTCCTCGCCGAAGCACTCCTCGGCGCGGCCCCAGCGCGGGTCGCGCACCAGATCCAGCGCCGACACGAGCGCCACGTGGCCACCGCGCGCCCGGAGTTCGGCGGCAGCGGCGGCGGCCGCCGCCTCGTAGAGGTCCGGGTCCCAGGAACCGCCCACGGCCAGGTTCACCGGCAGGACCGTGCCGTCCAGGGCCTGATGTCCGTGCGGCACCTCCTCGACCATCAGGACCGGGATGCCGAGGCGCGTCTCCTCCACCAGGTGCCGCTGCACGGAGTCGGCCACGGCGGCCGCGTCCGCCGCCGTGATCCCGTCCGCGAAGGTCACGCCCGACCAGGGGTCGGCGCGCTGCAACCCGTACAGGGCGCCCATCCCGTCGTACGCGGCGACCTCCGCGCGGAACGCCTCCGTCAGCCGGAACTCCCCGGCGGGCGTGCGCTCGTACGCGTGCCAGCCGTACAGCCGCTGATTGACCTGGCCGACCTTCTCGGCGAGCGTCATCCGGCCGAGCAGGTCCCGCACCCGGTCCGGTACCGGCGCGGCCGGGTCCCGGTAGAGCGGCGAGCTCACCGCAGTTCCAGCACGCGCACGCCGAAGGCGCCCAGCGTCACCTCGGTGACCGGGTCACCCGTGGCCAGGTCGTGCAGGGTGCCCGCCGCCGACGGGCGGACCGTGAGCTCCGCGTCGTCCTGGCTGACCAGCCACACGAACCGCCGCCCGTCCTCGTGCACGAGCAGGTCCGTGCCGACGAACGGCGAGTCGACCGTCACCGGCCGCTCCACCCCGGCGACCTCGGCGAGCGCCGCGTACAGCCGGTGCGTCTGCTCCGGGTTCACCCGGGCCGTGCGCGCCGCCATGTGTTCGAGGGGGTACGTGGCGAGGACGGTGCGCCCGCGCCCGGTCTCGCGGCACAGCAGGGCCGGGCGGCCGTGCCCGTCCACCGCGACGACCCGCGCGTCCTTCGGGACCACCGGCAGGTAGGCCCGGCTGTCCTCGTTGCCCGCGACCGGGAAGCGGAGCGTGTCCCCGGCCCGGATGCCGCCGAAGTCCTCCCGGAACGTCAGCTCCAGGGTGTCGTCCTCGATCGGCTCCGCGACGCCGTACGACAGCTGCAGCTCGACCCCGAACAGGCCGTCCAGGTCGTCGAACCACGGTCCGCGCGTCCCCGGGTGCTCGCCCGAGCAGAACGACAGGTAGACCGTGGCGCCCTCCTCTGCCCTGCGGCGCAGCGCCCGCGTGGTCCGCGTCGTCAGCTGCCGGGTGGCGGGCAGCAGGTAGAGCCGCGCGTCCTGCGCGATGCCGTCGGCCTCCCGGGTCAGCGCGGCCGGCAGGTCGGCGGCGCGCGCGGCGACGTACCCCTGGTGCAGCGAGCTGAAGATGAGCGGGCGGTCGGCGGGGCGGCTGTAGGGGTAGCCGCGCTCCAGGAAGGCGGGCACGACGAACGCCGCGTCCGCGTCCGCGCGACGGCAGCGAGCGAAGTCGACGTCCTCCAACACCCGCGCGAAGGCGGCCAGTTCACGCAGCGGGGCCTTCGGGGCGCCGGTGCTGTCCGTGATGCCGAAGTGCATCTCGAAGGGGTGGTGGTCGTAGGGCGAGCGGTCCCACAGGTCGTCGTAGTCGGTGTTGTTCCACGCGATCCAGCCGGTCGCGCCACCGAGCAGTGAGTTGTGCAGCGTCTGCCGGTAGTACACGCCCGCGTTCTCCGCGGACACCGTGTCCGTGGAGAGGCCGAACTCCTCCAGGACGACCGGCTGTCCGGTCACCGACGCCAGCTCGCACTCGAAGGCCGCCCGGTAGTGCTGGCGGGCCCGGTCCGTGTCCGAGCGGTAGACGTGCGGGCCGACGAAGTCCACGTACTCGGCCGTGTCGCGCAGCGAGAAGCCGTTGTCGCGGCCCGTGACCTCGATGCCCCAGGCGCCGTCGCCGAGCGAGACGGGCTGGGTGGCGCCCGCCGCGCGCACCGCGTTGCACATCGACTGCGCCCACGCGGTGACGACGTCGCTGTGCGGCGGGTCGACCTGGTAGATGCGGCCGTAGCCCGGCATCTCGTTCGTGATCAGCCAGCCGGTGACCGCCGGGTGGTCCTTGAACCGGCGCGTCATCTGGGACGCGAACCAGGCCTGGCGGCCCACCATCCACACGTCCTCGTACAGATCACGGCCACCGCGCCACGCCGGGTCCCAGTTCTCGCCCGACATGTGCCCGACGATGAACGTCGGCACCGACCCCATCCCCAACTCCTGGTGGGCGTCGAGGAAGTCGCGGAACTTGTCGCACAGCTCCTCGTCGATGCGGTGCGGTTCGGGGTGGAAGTCCGGCCAGTAGAAGAACGACCGGGTCATGTTCAGCCCGTGCTCGCGCAGCACCGCCAGCTCCTCGCGCACCACCTTCGGGTCGTAGTCGCGCCACATCAGGGGCCCGCCGGTACGGGACCAGAAGTTGGTGCCGAGCCAGGGCAGGACGGCGGCGTCGTGGGTGAGGTGGGCGCTGTGGCGTCGCATGGTGGTACGTAGCTCCGTTGCAGTGCTGTCGAAGTGCTGTGATTTACAGGGGAGTTGCGGGGCCGGTCGACTCGCGGACGACCAGCCGCGGGCGGCCGTCCAGCGGCGCGTCGGGCACGTCCTCGCCGCACCGGGCGAGCAGCGCCCGCGCGGCGGCGGCACCGACCCGCTGCACCTGCTGGTCGACGGTGGTCAGCCGCGGGTGCAGCCAGCGGCCCAGCGGCAGGTTGTCGTAGCCGACGACCGACAGGTCGTCGGGCACCCGCAGTCCCGCCCGCTGGGCGGTGCCGATGCCGCACACCGCCATCGAGTCGTTGGCGTACACGAGAGCCGTGGGGCGCTCGGGACGGGCGAGGAGCTCCTGCGTCGCGGTGACGGCCGCGCCCTCGCTGAAGTCCGTGTGCAGGACCGCCGCGGGCGCGAACCCGAGCGCCTCCTCGAACGCGGCGAGCCGCAGCCGGGTGTGCTGGAGCTCGGCGGGACCCGCGACGTACGCGATCCGCCGGTGCCCCGACTCCCGCAGGTGCGCGGCGACTTCCCGCACACCGGCGCCCTGGTCGGCGAGCCCGACCACCGGCACGCCCGGCGTCGGCGCGCCGAGCAGCACCGCGGGAAGCCCGAGCCGGGACAGCAGCGCCGGACGCGGATCGTCGGCCCGCGCGTCCGTGAGGACCGCACCGTCCACCCGCTTCTCGGCGGCGAGCCGCTCGTACAGCGCGCCCTCCTCGGCCACGTCCGCGACGAGATGCAGCAGCAGGCCGTAGCCGCGCGGCGCCAACTCGCCCTCGATACCGGTGATCAGCTCGCTGAAGTGCGGGTCGGCGCCCAGCACATCGGTCGGCCTGCGCACCACGAGCGCCAGCGTCCGGGTCCGCGCGCTGCGCAGCGCCGTCGCCGAGGCGCTCGGCGACCAGCCGAGTTCCAGCGCCGCCGCCAGGATCCGCTGCCGCGTCGACTCGGCGAGCCGCCCCTTCTCGTTGAAGGCCTGCGACACCGCGGCCGTCGACACTCCCGCCGCGGCCGCCACCGCCTTGATGGTCGGCCGCGCACCTGTCCTCGAACCGCTCACATCTTCACCGCCCCACTGACCAATGCCTGTTGCATCCGCTTCTGGAGCACCGTATAGACCACCCACACCGGGACGAGGGTGAGGACGGTGCCGGCGGTGAGCACCCCGTAGTCGGTGCCCGTGATGGATTTCAGGGTGGGCAGGGCGACCTGGACCGTGCGCTGCGCCGGGTCCGGGCCGATGATGACCAGCGAGTACAGGTACTCGTTCCAGAAGGTGAGGAAGTTCAGCAGCAGCACCGTCGCGATGCCGGGCAGGCACATCGGCGTGTAGACGTGCCGCAGCACCGCGAACGTCGAGGCGCCGTCGAGCCGCGCCGCCTCCTCCATCTCCTTCGGGATCGTCCGCATGAACTGCACCAGGATGACGACGGACAGCGGCATCGCGGTCGCCGGCAGGAACAGCACCATGAAGGTCCGGGTGTGGAACAGACCGGTCGCGGCGGCCAGCAGGAAGGTGGGGAACAGCGCGGCGAACGTCGGGATCAGGAACCCGAGCGAGAACACCTTCTCCACCGCGGAGGCGAGCCGCCCCGTCGACCGGGCCAGCGCGAACGCCGCCGGGATCGCGAGCAGCAGCGTGAGCGCCAGGGAGAACACCGTCACCAGCGCCGAGTTGACGATCGCGAGCCCCAGGTCCGCGCTCTGGAAGGCCGTCGTGAAGTTGTGGAACGAGTACGACGACGGCAGCGCGAAGGGATGCGCGAAGATCTCGTCGTTCGTCTTGAACGCCGAGGCGACGAAGTAGTACAGCGGGATGACGAGGAGCACCGCGTACAGCCACACGAGGATGTGCGCGGGCAGCCAGGAGCGGCCGAACTTCCCACGAGCTGACGCAGACGACGCAGAGGACTTCATGAACGTACGGCTCCGATCGGATCAGTAGCTCTGGCGGAACACGCGCCGGATGGCGAGCAGTCCGGCGAGGCCGACGAGGAAGAGGAGGACTCCGACGGTCTGGCTGTAGCCGAGATCCGCGGCCACGAACGCCTTCTGGTAGACGAGGAACGACAGCGTCGTCGACGAACTGCCCGGACCGCCCTGCGTCAGCAGCAGCACGTGCTGCGCCGAGCCGAACAGCGTCCACAGGAACTGCAGCATCGTCACCACGCCCACGTAGTCCCTGATCACGGGGAAGTGGACGCGCCACATGGTCCGCCAGTGACCGGCCCCGTCCAGCTGGGCCGCCTCGCCCAGCTCCTCCGGGACGCTGCCGAGCCGCGCCGCGAACAGCACGGCGGTGAAGCCGATCCCGGCCCAGACGTCGAGCGCGATCAGGCAGGCGAGCGCGGTGGACGGAGAGGCCAGCCAGGCGTCGGCCATCGAGCCGAGCCCGACCGCCTTCAGGCCGCCGTTGAGCAGGCCGTCGGGGGAGAGGGCCGCGTAGAAGACCATCGCCTTCGCCGGGGTCGAGATGAGCCCCGGTATGAAGAGGAGGTACCGGATGACGCGGTGCCCCGGCGGCCGCTGCGCCACGTAGTAGCCCAGCATGTACGCGCAGATCACCATCACGGGGATGGCGACGACGAGCTGGATCGCCGTGTTCTGCACGGCGTCCCAGAACACCGGGTCCGCGAAGACGGTCCGCACGTTGTCGAACCCGGCGAACGACACCGGCTGCAGCATGCCCGGCCAGTGCAGCGCCGCCACCACGAAGATGGCGACCAGCGGGCCGACCATGAAGACCAGGTACCAGACGAGCGCGGGCAGCGCGAGGATCGTGCCGCCCTGCCGGCGCGGGCGCCGGACGGAATCAGGAGAGGACGGGGCCGGGCGGCGAACCGCGGTCTCGCCCGCTGTCGACGGCAGTGTCGTCTGCGTCGTCATGGAGCAACTCCCTTACACAGGAGGAGAGATGAGGGGGCGGGCGGTCAGACGCCGCGGTAGGCGGCTTCCAGGACGGAGCGGACCTTCGCCGCGCTCGTGCCCCGCGTGAAGGACGTACTCGTCGCGGTGATCAGCGGCTGGCTCGCGGCCGGCGGCACGTACACGTCCGGCAGCAGCACCTCGCTCACGTCGGACCCGAGCCGCTGCGCCGCCGCCACCAGCGGGAAGCCCGAGCTGACCGCGTCCGAGCGCAGGGCCATGTCGCGGCCCGACTCCTTGATGAACCGGGCGACGGTGTCCTCGCGGTAGAAGAACTTCAGGAACTTCTCGACCGCGTCGATCTTCTTCGTGCCGTTCGGGCTGATCCAGAAGCCGATGAGGGTGTACGAGCGGATGATCGTCGGCTTGTCGTGCGCCGCGCCCGGCGCCAGCGGCCAGCCGCCCACGTCCGTGTGCTTGACCACCGCGTCCGGGATCTTCGCGAGCGCCGACGACATCGCCGACTGCATGGCCGCCGCCTGCGTGTTGAACTGCGTCGTCATCGTGTCCGACGTCAGGCCCTGCGCCTTGTCGGTGAAGACCCCGGCGTCGCGCAGCTCGACGAAGTACTCGATGCCCCGGCGCACGTCGCGCCCGCCGAAGTCCCCCGTCGTGTAGACGTGCTTCGCCTCGTCCTGGCTCATGAAGGTCTGCATGACCTGCGCGAGCAGCTTCTGCCCGGTCCAGTCGTTGCCGCCGACGGTCACGGGGGAGAGGTTCTTCCTACGCAGCTTGCGCGCGGCGCCGATGAGCTCGTCACCGGTGACGGGGACGCGGTCGACCCCGGCCCGGTCGAGCAGCGCCCGGTTGAAGGCGACCGGCCAGTTCGTCGCGAAGTACGGGAAGGCGCGCAGCCGTCCCTTGCCGTCGGTCCAGGCGTCCAGCGCGACGGGCCGCACGCGCTCGCGCAGGCCCCAGTCGTCCAGATAGCCCTTGACGTCGACGGTCGCGCCGACGTCCGTCCAGGCCAGCGTCTTGTCGTAGAGGTTGACCATGACGACGTCCGGCTCCTTGCGGGCAAGACGTGAGGTCTCGTAGACCTGCGCGAGGTCGTCGCCGTTGACGAGATTGCGGACCTTGAGGCCGGACTCCTTGCGGAACCGGTCCAGCGCCGCGAGATACGTGGGCGAGCCGGGCGCGGTCGTGCCGAGCTGGCTGTGCACCACGAGGGTGTCGGGATCGTCGTCGGCCGCGGCGAGCGAGGAGCAGCCGGACAGGGCGGGCAGGGCGGAGGCGGCGGCGAGCGAGCCACCGGCGGCGAGGAATCCGCGCCGACTCAGCGGTGAGGGCACAGCGGTATGTCTCCAACCAGGGGAGGACCACGGGGGCCAGGGTGGTTAATCGATATACCTGCGGGGGTGCGAGCACCGTACGAGGACGGAGGGAAACGGTCAACCCCCTGTTGCGCAGGATGAAATCGATGCCCCGGGGGCCGGTGGGATCCCTCGCCTCAGGTCTGCTCGGCCCGGAACGCCGCCGGGGTGATGCCCGCGTGCTGCTGGAAGTACTTCGAGAAGTTCGCCGAGTCCGGGACGCCGACCGCGGCCCCGATCCGGCCGACCGGCAGGTCCGTGTGGGCGAGCAGCCGCTTGGCCTCCAGGACCACGCGCCGGTCGATGAACGCCTTCGGGGTCAGGCCGGTCGCGGCGCGCACCGCGCGGACCAGGGTGCGTCGCGAGTAGCCGAGCTCGTCCGCGTACGCGCTGACGCTGTGGTTCGTCGTGAAGCTCTGCTCGACGGCCGTGCGGAACCGGGTGAACGTGGTGTCGGGCTGCGGCTCGCACGCGTCCGCCGCGGCCTGCGCCGACACGTGCGCCACCCGCAGCATGAAGGCCGTGAGGGTGTGCCGGAGCACCGACGTGTGCAGGCTCAGGGGGAGTGTCGAGGTGTCCAGGTACTCGCGCTGGAGTTGCTCCAACGAGGCCTGGATGGCGGCGAGTTGGGCCTCGTCGGGGTGGAGCAGCGGCGGCCGGTCGTAGCGGTACAGGCCCGTCGCCTCGACGATGGCGCGCGGCAGGAAACCCGGCTGCATCGTCAGCGCCGTGCCCACGTACGCCTCCGTCGCCGAGAAGCCGTGCACCTGGCCCGGGCGGATCCACAGGATGTCGCCCGCCCCGACCTCGTACTCCGCGAAGTCGACCATGTGGCGGACCGGGCCCTCGCGGAAGAACAGCAGGACGTGGAAGTCGATGCGGTGCACGCGCCGTGAGAGGCCGACGCCGCCCGCCCACGGGCCGTCCGTCCCCATCGGTCCGACCTGGATCCCGACCCCGGAGACGCTCGCGCTCGGGTCGAAGGGGTACGTGCGGATTCCCGCTCGATCTGCGGGTGGTGTCCGCAGATGTGCGCTCGGATGCGCGCCGCCCTGCTCCGTCATCAACTTTCCTTGCGTATCGCTTCTGTAGGTGTCCCATTTTCACCGAACGCTGGCACGGGCGCACCTACCTCGCCAAAAGTATGACCTTTAAGTTCGTAGGTGGCTCCACCTGGGACTTTGGTCCTGATGGGGCGGTGCCTTTCGGCACGAAGGACAGGCAACGGATGCGAAGGAAGTCATACAGATGAGCACGCAGACACCCGACGGACTCGAGCCTTTCGAGCGCCCCTTCGAGTGGACCGATCTCGACCAGCGTGCCGTCGACACCGCCCGCCTCCTGGCGGCCGATGCCGTGCAGAAGGTCGGGAACGGACACCCCGGCACGGCGATGAGCCTCGCCCCCGCCGCGTACACCCTCTTCCAGAAGGCCATGCGCCACGACCCGGCCGACCCGGAGTGGACGGGCCGCGACCGCTTCGTCCTCTCGCCCGGCCACACCAGCCTCACCCTGTACACCCAGCTCTTCCTCTCCGGCTACGAGCTGAGCCTGGACGACCTCAAGGCGTTCCGCACGCAGGGTTCGAAGACGCCCGGCCACCCCGAGTACGGGCACACCGCCGGTGTCGAGACCACGACGGGCCCGCTGGGCCAGGGCGCCGCCAACGCCGTGGGCATGGCGATGGCCGCCCGCTACGAGCGCGGCCTGTTCGACCCCGAGGCCCCGGCCGGCACCTCCCCCTTCGACCACACCATCTGGGCGATCGTCTCCGACGGCGACCTGGAGGAGGGCGTCTCCGCCGAGGCCTCGTCCCTCGCCGGACACCAGAAGCTCGGCAACCTCGTCTTCCTCTACGACGACAACCACATCTCCATCGAGGGCGACACCGCGACCGCGTTCTCCGAGGACGTGCTGAAGCGCTACGAGGCGTACGGCTGGCACGTGCAGCGGATCGAGCCCACGGTCGCCGGTGACGTCGACGTCAAGTCCCTCCACGAGGCTCTCGCCGCCGCCAAGGCCGAGACCGCCAGGCCGTCCATCATCGCGATGCGCACGATCATCGCCTGGCCCGCGCCGAACGCCCAGAACACCGAGGCCTCCCACGGCTCGGCCCTCGGCGCCGACGAGATCGCCGCGACCAAGCGCGCCCTCGGCTTCGACCCCGAGCAGACCTTCATCGTCGAGGACGAGGTCCTCGCCCACTCCCGCAAGGCGCTCGACCGCGGCGCCGAGGCGCACGCCGCCTGGGACAAGAAGCTCGCCGAGTGGCGCAACGCCCACACCGACCGGGCGCAGACCCTCGACCGCATCCTCGCCGGCCGGCTGCCCGAGGGCTGGGAGCAGTCCCTGCCCGCCTTCGAGACCGGCTCCAAGGTCGCCACCCGCGCCGCGTCCGGCAAGGTCCTCCAGGCCCTCGGCCCGATCATCCCCGAGCTGTGGGGCGGCTCCGCCGACCTGGCGGGCTCCAACAACACCACCATCGACAGGACCAGCTCCTTCCTGCCGGCCGGCAACCCGCTCCCCGAGGCCGACCCGTACGGCCGCACCGTCCACTTCGGCATCCGCGAGTTCTCGATGGCCGCCGAGATGAACGGCATCGCGCTGCACGGCAACACCCGCGTCTACGGCGGCACCTTCCTGGTGTTCTCCGACTACATGCGCAACGCCGTCCGCATGTCGGCCCTGATGCAGCTCCCCGTCACCTACGTCTGGACCCACGACTCCGTCGGTCTCGGCGAGGACGGCCCGACCCACCAGCCCGTCGAGCACCTCGCCTCGCTGCGCGCCATCCCGGGCCTGAACGTCGTCCGCCCGGCCGACGCCAACGAGACGGCCGTCGCCTGGCGCGAGATCCTGCGCCGCGGCTCGGTCAAGCCGGCCCCGCACGGCCTGGCGCTGACCCGGCAGGGCGTGCCGACCTACGAGGCCAACGA
This sequence comes from Streptomyces sp. HmicA12, assembly GCF_000373565.1. Classification (GTDB taxonomy): domain Bacteria; phylum Actinomycetota; class Actinomycetes; order Streptomycetales; family Streptomycetaceae; genus Streptomyces. Next base: position 67,307 of record NZ_KB891818.1, read on the forward strand.
GCTTGCCGCCAAGGGCGGTTACGTCCTCGCCGAGGCCTCGAAGAGCACCCCCGACGTCATCCTCATCGCCACCGGCTCCGAGGTGCAGCTCGCCGTCGCCGCCCGCGAGCGGCTGGAGTCCGAGGGTGTCGCCACCCGCGTCGTGTCGATGCCGTCCGTCGAGTGGTTCGAGGAGCAGGACGCCGAGTACCGCGCGTCCGTCCTGCCGCCGTCGGTCAAGGCCCGCGTCGCGGTCGAGGCCGGCATCGGCCTGACCTGGTACCGCTACGTCGGCGACGCCGGCCGCATCGTCTCCCTGGAGCACTTCGGCGCCTCCGCCGACGCGAACGTCCTGTTCAAGGAGTTCGGCTTCACCGCCGAGAACGTCGCAGACAAGGCCCGGGAATCCCTCTCGGCCGCCCGCGCTTGATCACTTTGCACCTCAGTACGCGAAAGAAGATGAAGAACACCATGAGCAACGCCGCTGTCTCGTCGCCCCTCAAGGCCCTGTCCGACGAAGGCGTTTCCATCTGGCTGGACGACCTGTCCCGCAAGCGCATCGAGTCCGGCAACCTCGCCGAGCTCATCGAGAAGTCCCACGTCGTCGGCGTGACGACGAACCCCTCGATCTTCCAGGCCGCCATCGGCTCCGGCGAGGGCTACGAGGAGCAGCTCGCCGACCTGGCCGTCCGCAAGGTCACCGTCGACGAGGCCGTCCGCATGATGACCACGGCCGACGTCCGCGCCGCCGCCGACATCCTGCGCCCGGTGTACGACGCCACCGGCGGCCGTGACGGCCGCGTCTCCATCGAGGTCGACCCGCGCCTGGCCCACGAGACCGAGGCCACCATCGCCGAGGCCAAGCAGCTGGCCTGGCTCGTCGACCGCCCGAACGTCATGATCAAGATCCCGGCGACCCTCGCGGGCCTCCCGGCGATCACCGAGGTCATCGGCCTCGGCATCTCGGTCAACGTCACGCTGATCTTCTCCCTCGACCGCTACAAGGCCGTCATGGACGCCTACCTGGCCGGTCTGGAGAAGGCCCACGAGCGCGGCCTCGACCTCTCCGTCATCCACTCCGTCGCGTCGTTCTTCGTCTCGCGCGTCGACGCCGAGATCGACAAGCGGATCGACGCCCTCGGCACCGACGAGGCCAAGGCCGTCCGCGGCAAGGCCGCCCTCGCCAACGCCCGTCTCGCCTACGAGGCCTACGAGCAGGTCTTCGCCGCCGAGCGCGCCACCGAGCTGGAAGCCGCCGGCGCCAACAAGCAGCGTCCGCTGTGGGCCTCGACCGGCGTGAAGGACAAGGCGTACAAGGACACCCTGTACGTCGACGAGCTCGCCGCCCCGGGCACCGTGAACACCATGCCGGAAGGCACGCTCAACGCCACCGCCGACCACGGCGACATCCACGGCGACGCCGTCTCGGGCACCTACGAGACCTCCCGCGAGGAGCTCGCCGCCGTCGAGAAGCTCGGCATCTCCTACGACCAGGTCGTCCAGCAGCTCGAGGACGAGGCCGTCGCCAAGTTCGAGATCGCCTGGAACGACCTGCTCGCCACGGTCGCCGACCGCCTCCAGGGCGGCGAGGCCAAGTGAGCGTCGCCTCCCGTCCGTCGCAGGAGTGGCTGAATCCGCTCCGTGACCCCCGCGACCGCCGCCTGCCGCGCGTCGCGGGCCCCTCGGGGCTCGTCATCTTCGGTGTGACCGGTGACCTGTCCCGCAAGAAGCTGATGCCGGCGGTCTACGACCTCGCCAACCGCGGTCTGCTGCCGCCCGGCTTCTCGCTCCTCGGCTTCGCCCGCCGCGAGTGGGAGGACCAGGACTTCGCCCAGGACGTCCACGACTCGGTGCGCGAGCACGCCCGTACGCCGTTCCGCGAGGAGGTCTGGGCCCAGCTCGCCGAGGGCATGCGGTTCATCCCCGGCGACTTCGACGACGACACCGCGTTCAAGCAGCTGCGCGAGGCCGTCGACGAGCTGGACGAGAAGCGCGGTACCAGCGGCAACTACGCGTTCTACCTGTCGGTGCCCCCGAAGTTCTTCCCGAAGGTCGTCCAGCAGCTCAAGAAGCACGGGCTGGCGGACGCCCCGGAGGGCTCGTGGCGGCGCGCCGTCATCGAGAAGCCGTTCGGCCACGACAGCGAGTCGGCGCGCGAGCTCAACGCGATCGTGCACGACGTGTTCGCGCCCGAGCAGGTCTTCCGCATCGACCACTACCTCGGCAAGGAGACCGTCCAGAACATCCTGGCGCTCCGCTTCGCCAACCAGATGTACGAGCCCATCTGGAACCGGTCGTACGTGGACCACGTGCAGATCACCATGGCCGAGGACATCGGCATCGGCGGCCGCGCCGGCTACTACGACGGCATCGGCGCCGCCCGCGACGTCATCCAGAACCACCTGCTCCAGCTGCTCGCCCTCACGGCGATGGAGGAGCCGGCCGCGTTCGACGCCGAGTCGCTCGTCAACGAGAAGCTCAAGGTCCTGAAGTCCGTACGACTGCCCGCCGACCTGACGAAGTCCACGGTGCGTGCGCAGTACGCGCCGGGCTGGCAGGGCGGCGAGAAGGTCCGCGGCTACCTCCAGGAGGACGGCATCGACCCGGCCTCCAAGACCGACACCTACGCCGCCGTGAAGCTGGAGATCGACAACCGCCGCTGGGCCGGCGTGCCGTTCTACCTGCGCACCGGCAAGCGCCTCGGCCGTCGCGTCACCGAGATCGCGGTCGTCTTCCAGCGCGCCCCGCACTCCCCGTTCGACTCCACCTCCACCGAGGAACTCGGCCAGAACGCGGTCGTCATCCGGGTCCAGCCCGACGAGGGCATGACCGTACGCTTCGGATCGAAGGTCCCGGGTACCTCGATGGAGATCCGCGACGTCTCCATGGACTTCGCGTACGGCGAGTCGTTCACGGAGTCCAGCCCTGAAGCGTACGAGCGGCTGATCCTGGACGTGCTGCTGGGCGACGCCAACCTCTTCCCGCGCACGGAGGAGGTCGAGGAGTCCTGGCGCATCCTCGACCCCGTCGAGGAGCACTGGGACGCTCACGGCAAGCCCGCCCAGTACGCCTCGGGCAGCTGGGGCCCGGGGGAAGCGGACGAGATGCTCGCACGAGACGGACGGAGCTGGCGCAGGCCATGAAGATCGACCTGACCGACACCACGGCAAGCAAGGTCAACAAGGCGCTCGTGCAAGGGCGTCGGGCCATCGGGACGCCCGCCGTGGGCATGGTCCTGACGATGGTCATCGTCACGGACGAGGAGAACGCGTACGACGCGACGAAGGCCGCCCAGGAGGCGTCCCGCGAGCACCCCTCGCGCACCCTCGTCGTCATCCGGCGCACCAAGCGCTCCCCGCGCGACCGCCAGGGCAACCGCCTCGACGCGGAGGTCCGGGTCGGTTCCGACGCGGGCACCGGCGAGACCGTGATCCTGCGCATGTACGGCGAGGTCGGCAAGCACGCCGACTCGGTCGTCCTGCCGCTCCTGCTTCCGGACGCGCCCGTCGTCGTCTGGTGGCCGGTGGACGCCCCGGACGAGCCCGCCAAGGACCCGCTGGGCGCGCTCGCCGCCCGCCGGATCACCGACGCGTACGCCGTCGAGGACCCGATCGCCGCCCTCGCGCTGCGCGCCAAGTCCTACGCCCCCGGCGACACCGACCTGGCCTGGACCCGCCTCACCCCGTGGCGCTCCATGCTGGCCGCCGCTCTCGACCAGGCCCGCGCCGACATCATCTCCGCGGCCGTCGAGTCCGAGGCCGAGAACCCCAGCGCCGAACTGCTCGCGCGCTGGCTCGGCACCCGGCTCGGCGTCAAGGTCGAGCGGGTCACCACGGACGGCCCGGTCGTCACCGCGGTCCGCCTCGGCACGGCGAACGGCGACATCGTCATCGACCGCCCCGACGGCCCCCTCGCCACCCTCACCCTGCCCGGCCAGCCGGAGCGCACCCTCGCCCTGAAGGTCCGCTCGACGTCCGAGCTGATCGCCGAAGAGCTCCGCCGCCTCGACGCGGACGAGATGTACGCCGTCGCGCTGCACGGGGACGCGTCCGGAGCCACGGCACCCAAGGAGTCTGTTCAACATGCCTGACGGCAAGCCCCTGTTGACGCGCCGCCCCCAGTGGACCGCACTGGAGGACCACCGCGCCAAGTTCAACGGCACGCACCTGCGCGACCTGTTCGCCAACGACCCCGGGCGCGCCGGGCGTTACACGGTCCAGGTCGGCGACCTGCACATCGACTACGCGAAGCACCTGGTCACGGACGAGACGCTCGCCCTGCTCCAGGAACTGGCCACCGCCACCGACGTGTTCGGGCAGCGCGACGCCATGTTCCGCGGCGAGAAGATCAACACGACCGAGGACCGCGCCGTGCTGCACACGGCCCTGCGCGCCCCGGCCGACGCCGTGGTCGAGGTCGACGGCGAGAACGTGGTGCCGGGTGTGCACGCGGTGCTCGACAAGATGGCCGTCTTCGCCGACAAGGTCCGCTCCGGCGAGTGGACAGGCCACACCGGCAAGCGCATCAAGAACGTCGTCAACGTCGGCATCGGCGGCTCCGACCTCGGTCCCGCGATGGCGTACGAGGCCCTGCGCCCGTTCACCGCACGGGAGTTGACGTTCCGCTTCGTGTCGAACGTGGACGGCGCCGACCTGCACGAGGCCGTCCGCGACCTCGACCCGGCCGAGACGCTGTTCATCATCGCCTCGAAGACGTTCACGACGATCGAGACGATCACGAACGCGACCGCGGCCCGCACCTGGCTGCTGAAGGCGCTGAAGGACGACGCGGCCGTCGCGAAGCACTTCGTCGCCCTGTCGACCAACGCCGAGAAGGTCTCCGACTTCGGCATCGACACGGCCAACATGTTCGAGTTCTGGGACTGGGTCGGCGGCCGCTACTCCTTCGACTCGGCCATCGGCCTGTCGCTGATGATCGCCATCGGCCCGGACCACTTCCGGGAACTGCTCGACGGCTTCCGCCTCGTCGACGACCACTTCCGCACGGCACCGGCCGAGGCCAACGCGCCGCTGCTGCTCGGCCTGCTGGGCATCTGGTACGGCAACTTCCACGGCGCCCAGTCGCACGCGGTGCTCCCGTACTCGCACTACCTGTCCAAGTTCACCGCCTACCTCCAGCAGCTCGACATGGAGTCCAACGGCAAGTCCGTGGACCGCGAGGGCCGGGGCGTGGAGTGGCAGACGGGCCCGGTCGTCTGGGGCACCCCCGGCACCAACGGCCAGCACGCCTACTACCAGCTCATCCACCAGGGCACCAAGCTGATCCCGGCGGACCTCATCGGCTTCGCGAAGCCGGTCGAGGAGCTCGGTGAACTCGCGGGCCAGCACGACCTGCTGATGGCCAACCTGTTCGCGCAGGGCCAGGCGCTCGCCTTCGGCAAGACGCCGGACGAGGTGCGCGCGGAGGGCGTCGCCGAGGAGCTGGTCGCCCACAAGACGTTCAAGGGCAACCACCCGACGACCACGATCCTGGCGAAGGAACTCACCCCCTCGGTCCTCGGGCAGCTCATCGCGCTCTACGAGCAGAAGGTGTTCGTCCAGGGCGCCGTCTGGAACATCGACTCCTTCGACCAGTGGGGCGTCGAACTGGGCAAGGTCCTCGCCAAGCGCGTCGAGCCCGCCCTCACCGAAGGCGCCGAGGTCCCCGGACTCGACGCCTCCACCCAGTCCCTGGTCGACACCTACCGCGCGCTGCGCGGCCGTAACTAGCACTGAAGGTAAGTGAACTGACATGCAGCTTGGTCTGATCGGTCTCGGCAAGATGGGCGGCAACATGCGCGAGCGCATCCGCCGCGCAGGCCACGACGTCATCGGCTACGACCGCAACGCCGAGGTCTCCGACGTCGCCTCCCTCCAGGAGCTCGTCGAGAAGCTCGAAGGCCCGCGCGTGGTGTGGGTGATGGTCCCGGCCGGTGCCGCGACCCAGTCCACGGTCGACGAGCTCAAGGAGCTTCTGTCCGAGGGCGATGTCGTCGTCGACGGTGGCAACTCGCGCTGGACGGACGACGAGAAGCACGCGGCCGAGCTGGGCGTGAAGGGCATCGG
>NZ_KB891819.1 GCF_000373565.1 Streptomyces sp. HmicA12
GACGACGTGTTCCCCGCCGCATGATCCAGCCCGCTGCGCGCGTGATGCCCGGCCCGGCCCCCGGCCCCGTCCCGCAGTGATTCGCCCAGCGTCGCGCCGAAGTTGTCGAAGCCGTCCTTGACCGCCGTCTTGCCCGCATCCGCCGTGCGCCCCAGGTTGTAGCCGTCCTGCGCGCCGAAGCCCTGGTTCACGGTCTGCGCGATGAGGTCCTTGCTCATCTCCTCCAGCGCCGAGACGAACGGCTCCTTCACCGCCTCCAGGACCGCCTCCAGGACCGCCTCCGCGGTCTCCTTGAGGATCTTGCGGACCGCGACCCGGGTCACCTGCGTCAACGCCGCCGACGCCGCACCCGACAACCCGAACGTCACCACCGCCGTCGCCGCCGCCACCGCGATCTGGATCGCCAGCACCGTCAACTGAATGATCACCGCGATCTTCATCGCGATCACCAGCACCGCGGCCGTGTCGAAGACGAACGCGATCATCTCCGCGGCCTGCCGGGCATCGTCCAGATACCCCGAACCACCCGAGAAGTCCTGCCACTTCTCCACGAACGCGTCGATCGCATCGCCGTAATTGTCCGCCGTGACATTGCCCGCCGACTGCACCGCCGACGCCTGGATGTCCCCGACCTGCGCCCCGAACTCCCGCCAGGTCGCCGCACACTGCGTCAGATGATCCTCATTGGCCGTCGGCCAGTCGAACCCCAGCATCTCCAACAGCCAGGCCAACTCGTCCGGCAACATCATCGCCACGACGGCATCTCCCCCGAAACCCGTATCCCCGCGTCCCCGCAACCACCCACGCCCCAACAGGCCCGAGTTTGCCACGAGTTTACCCAGCCCCCCGAACAACAGGTCAACCGTCGAACGCTCTCCGCACGCTGTCAGCGCTCGGCACTAGACTCGACAGCCAGTGACCAACACGCACTCAGACACGCACTCAGACGTGCACAGATGACGTGCATCGATGACGTGCACAGGCGTGGTGCAAGACATGCTGCACCGTTGCGGGCCGTCACGCACACGCAGTGTCGACCGGGGGAGACAGGGGACATGAACGGGACGAGTAGCGAACTGGGTTACGAGCCCCACCCGTTCATCGGCGGCCGGGCCGCCGCCCTCCGCGCGCTGGCCGCGTGGCGGGCCGGCACCGCGGGCACGCCCCGCGTCGCGCTCCTCACCGGCTCGCCGGGGTCGGGCCGTTCACGCCTGCTGACCGGGTTCCTGATGCTCTGCGACCCCGGCTACCGCGAGCGGTTCGACCTCACGCGCCTGGACCCGTCCACCGTCCCTCCCCCGCTGCCCGCCCCCGCCGTGCCCAGCGCCGCGGAGCTCACGCCCGCGCAGTTGCTGTGGCTGCTCGCCGATCACTACGGCATCGACGCCGTCCGCGACGCCCAGGTGTACGAGGCGTTGGGCGCCGGCGACACGGAGCGCGTCGTCGTCGTACCCGATGTGGACCAGGCCGGTCCGGTACGCGCCGGGCGCGGCCCGGAGCGCATGGCGCGGGAGCTGCTGCTGCCGCTGGCCGCCGTCGCTTCCGTACGACTCCTGGCCGAGGTCCCTCGCGAGGTCGCCGAGCTGATCGCTTCGGCACTGCCCGCCGGCACGGTCCTGGTCATCGATCTGGACGCGCCCGAGTACGCCGATCCGGAGGGGCTCGCCCTCCAGGCCGAGGCGGTCCTCGACCCGGCGTTCGGCGCGCCCGAGCTGCCGTTCACGGTGGATCCGCAGATACGGCACACGCTCGCCGCCGCCCTCGCTGCGCGGGCTTCCGCCGGTGCCGACGGAAGCCGCACGACAGTCCAACTGGCCTCCACCGGATGGCTGTTGGCCCCGGAACCGGCACCCGAAGCCCACCACCACATCCCCGCCACGCCCATCGATGCCGTCGACCTGCACGCCCGCCGCCTCGGCGCCGAGCCCGCCGTCCTGCGCGCGATGCTCGCCCCGCTCGCCCTCGCCGAGGGTGAAGGCCTGCCGCTGCACCTGTGGGCTCCGCTCGCCTCGGCGCTCGCGGGGCGCGACATGGCGGCGGAGATCGCCGACGGGTTGCTGCTGGCGGGCGCGTTCGTACGGCCGGTCGAGGCGGATCCCGAGTCCGCCCCCGACTCAGCACACGGGACGGGCACCGAGGCCGACCCCGCGGAAAGCCCCCTGCTCACCCTCGCCCACCCCGCCCTCGCCGCGGCGATCCGCGCCCAGCTGCCCGACGTACCGGCCGCCCACCTGCGCCTCGCCACGGAGCTCCTCCACCGGGTCCCCGACCAGGACTGGTCGCGCGCCGACTCCTATGTCCGGGACGCGATAGCGGGACACGCCCTCGGCGCGGGCCAGTTGCCGCGGCTGCTCACCGACCCGTCGCTGATGGTGTACGCGGACCCGGTGGTGCTGCGCGCCGCGGTCGAGGAGGTCGCCGGAGACGAGTCGGCGGCCGGGGAACTCCCGCCCCCGGCGCATACGTATCTGCGTACGGCCCCGCTCCTCACCCGCAGCCAGGCCGCCCCTCCCCTGCGCGCGCGGCTCCTCGCCGCCGCGTTCGACGAGGACGGCCTGCCCGAGTACGCACAGGCCCTGCGCGCCCGCCCCGAGCTCGCCGTGCCGGACGGTCCGCTAGCCTCGACAGCGCCCTCGCCCCAGCCGCACCTTCAGCCGATGGAGACCCAGGCGTGACCACCCCGGACCACGACGACCCCCGGAACCAGAGCCCGGTACAGGCCCCGGCCCCGGCGCAGGCCCCGGAAAAGCCGGACGCCGCCGCCACCGGCCCCGGCAACACCGCCGTGTTCACGTACGTCGACCCGCGCACCGGCGAGGAGACGTACCTGACGCGCGTCTCCGGCCCCGGTCTGCCGCAGGCCGAGTACCAGGCGTGGTCGGACCTGCTGCGCGCCGACGTCCCCACGGGCAACGTCGTCGCGATCCACACCGACCTGCGCCCCTCCTCCCTCCCCGGCGGCTACACCCTCGACGCGCTCACGTCCGGCTTCCCGAACGCCGCGGTGTCGTTCAGCCACGCGTACGGCCAGGACCCGGCCGAGCGGGCGGCGGGCGTCGCCGCGCTGACCGCGCAGGTGGAGACGATGGCGCAGCTCACGGGCCAGGCGCCGCCGCGCCCGCACCGCGTACCGCTGCCCACCACCGCGCCACCGGCACCGCGGCTTCCGGAGGCTCTGCCTTCCGGTCTCGCCGTACAGCGCTACGGCCCCGACCTCGTCGCCGCGGCCGCGCTCCCCGACGCGGCCCGCGCCACGCTCACCGGCACCGGCCTCCCGGCCGACATCCGCTTCTTCTTCACCGCCGACCGGCCCGAGACGCCGCCCCCCGGCGGACTGTTCACCGACGCGGCGACCCACCTGCGCGACATCGGCGCCGAACTGTCGCCCGCCGCCGTCGAGATCCTCTCCGCCCACACCCGGATCGGCACGGACGGCCGGTACGTGATCACGGTGCAGCAGGAGGCGGGCAGCGTCTGGGCGGCCAACCCGGCGACGGGAAGCGGCCGTTACGTGAACGCGTCGGCCGCCGCCTTCGGGCACTGCCTCGCCGAGCTCTCCACCACCCGCGACCGCATGCCCGACATGAACCCGTACGAGGCGGGCGCGACGGTCGCCGACCTCCAGGACCGCCTCTTCACCCTCGACCCCACCTGCTTCGACGACCCCGGCAACTGGTGGTCGGTGATCATCGAGCAGATGTGGCACGGCCTGTTCTGACATAGCTCCGACCGCTCACCGCCGAGAGGAACGATCCCCATGCCCCGCGAAGGAATACGTACCGATACGCAGTCCCTCTCCCGCGAGGGCACCAACTTCCAGGACCTCGGCTCCCGCTTCGCCGCCGCGGCCGCGGCCCTGCAGAACGGCCTCGCGTCCGTCAACGCCTGCGCGCCCACCAGCGGCGAGGCCCCGGCCCCCCAGAAGGGCCAGGTGGACGGCTTCGTCCAGGGCCTGACGTCCTTCGCCGACAAGGCGGACATGCCGCCGTGGGGCGACGACGAGATCGGCGAGAAGTTCGGCATCGCCTACGAGGGCCTGCAGACCGGCATGTTCGAGTCGATGAACCACCTGGCGCAGGAGCTGACGAACATCGGCGGCGCGCTCGCCGCGATGGCCAAGAACCACGACGAGAACGAGTCCTTCAACGAGGAACTCATCCGCCAGCAGAAGAACGACATCAACTTCGCGGCGGGCGGTGGCGGCACCGTGTCACACCTGAGCAGGGCCACCTGAACCGACGTCGGCGTCACCGGGGCCCGGCCGGTCAGAACGCCTGGCCCACCCCGGTGACCAGCAGCGCGCCGACCATCAGCCACAACCCCGTACGCCCTGCCCCGCCGGCTCCGCGCACGGCGAGCCACAACGCACCACAACCACCCACCACACCAAGGGCGTTGGCGGCCAGCGCCACCGCCCCGGCACCCCCGACGGCCTGGCCGACGAGCGCCGCGACAGCCGCCGCGAGGAACACGGCCGCGCACACGATCCCCCGGAGCCGCTCACGCCGCAGCACCTCGGCGACCCGCTCCCGCTCCTCGGCGAGAGCGCGCTCCTCGGGCGGCAGCTCGGTCTCCCACTGCCGCGAGAAGTCCGCCTCCCACTGGAGCCCGCCGCTCTCTCCACCCGTACGTGTCATGCCCGCGACCCTAACCGACCGGTTGTCCGGCACGAGCATGCGCCCGTGCCGCCCGCTCCCCCACCCCGGCCCTTCCCGTAGGACCGGTCACCACGTGTCGTAGTGATCGACGAGTCCTTCGGTCGCCGACTCCCAGAAGTGGGTGCCGCCGAGGTCGTGCGGGAGCGCCTCGACAAAGGTGCCGATCTCCTGGAGGGCCGCTTTCAGGGCCTCCTCACGCGCCTCGTCGTCCTCGAGGGCGTCCAGGGGATCCAGTTCCCTGACGATGGCGGCGAGCAGAGAGACGGCGGCGCCCGCGTGACCGGCCGAGGCGAACTCGTGGGCGGATGCCATACCGGAAGCGCTGTCCCAGCCGCTGGGGTTGTAGATCGAGATCTCGCCGGTCGGCATCTCCATCATCTGGTACTCGCCCCCATAGACGCCGATGCAGTCACAGGATTCGGGGATCTCGTCGTCGGGGTCGTAGTGGCCGGCGAAGATCTCGGCGGGCTCGGCCACCCAGCCCACCGCATCCCCGTGGCCCTCGTACCCGGCCTGCTCGATGTCAATGACGGGGAAAAGCGTTCCCGCCTCGCCGGTGCAGGCCTCCACCCACTCCTGGGACGGGGTGCGCAGGCGGGCAAGGACCACATCGGGGTCGCGCAGGATCACGAGGGACACGGGGTGCTCCGTCTCTGGGAAAGCGGGAAATTCAGCTGACCAAATAAGCGGCGATCAGTACGAGCCCGGTCAGAACACCCGCCGCGAAGGCCACGAGGTGCTTGAGCACGGTCACCATGACGCCACCGAACCCTCACGCGCCCACGCCACGGCTACCACCCCGGCCCCACGGGGCTGTTCCATGCCTCGCCGAGGGCGAAGAACCAGATCGCGAACGCGCCGAGGGTGAGGACGAGGCCGGCGAGGAAGGAGTAGAAGGGTTTCGGCATCGGGGCACTTCCGGGTTCGGGGACAGGAATCACGGCGCTGACCGCCGCCGGCCAGTATCGGCAACCGGAACAGGCACCTGCGTCAGTACCTACTGGTCTGCGCCCCCGTGGAACCGTGCACATCGAAGTCCTGCGCCAGCCCCACCCGGTTGAGCTCGGCCACATCCGCCTGCTCGATGTCCACCACGTCGTAGCCGGCGAGGCTCTTCTCCAGGTCGCCGCGGTGCTCGCTCGGGGTGCCCCAGTCGTAACGCTTCTGGACCTCGACGTGGTAGTCGATCTCGCCGTCCTGCTTCGTGCCGACGAGCCGGTACTGGAAGTGGTAGAGCCCGTAGTACCAGTTGCGCTGGGCCTCGGACTCGAACCCCGAGTCGCTCGGGGCCCATTCCGTGGTGAAGGAACCCTCCGGCTGGTCGCTCGCCGCGACCTGCGCGAGCGACGTCTTGACGTCCTTCTGGAACGGCGGGCAGTCGGCGAGCAGATCGTCGGCGTCGATCTCGTACGGTTCGCCGCCACCCTTGAGGAAGTGGTCGAGGAGGTCGGCGGCGTCGTCGTAGCCGTACTTGTGACGCATCATCTTGGACACCGCGGCCATCTGCGCCTCGGTCCAGCGGTCCTCCAACCCGGCTTCCCCGTCGGTCACTTGACGGTTCTCGGTCCGGAAGGTGTCCTTCGTGCCGAACATGATCGGCAGTGCGGCGGCGAGCGACGCGTCGAGGGTGTCGGCCTTGGCGCACAGATCCTTGACGCGCACGGTGAAGCGATCCGCCTTCCGCCCCATCTCGTCCAACTGCTTTTGGGCCTCGGGCGACGGGTCCGGTCCGGTGACCGCCGCCCAGCGCACGGTGTTGTCGTCCTCGTCGACGGTCATCCCCTCACCGGCGATCTCGGCGAGCAGGTCATGAGCATCGCGCTGGAGGTCGGTGAGGTTGCCGTTGCCGAGACCGTCACCGGCGCCGGAGACGATGTCGGCCAGGTATCGGCCGAGCGTCTTCGCCTCCTTCGCCACCGCTTCGAGGTCCAGGCGGATACCGGTACAGGTGGCGGAGGCCTCGTCGGCGTCCTCGCCCTCCCAGTACGCCTTGCTGCCGATCGGGGACGCGACGTCGGCCGTGAAATCCCCGGCCGCCGTGTTCATGCTCGTACCGACGCTCGCCCAGTCGTCGGCGGCTTCCTGCAACGTGTGCAGCTTGAGCCGGAGTATCGCGCCGAACTTCATTGCTGTTGCTCTCCCCATGATCCAGCCGACTACCGATCGGCCGACCGTCCGTCAGTCGATCGGTCGATCGGTCGGTCGATCGGTCGGTCGATCGGTCGATCAGTTGGTGATGTCATGCCACAGCTCGGTGAGGAAGTTCTCGTTCCCGTCGTACGAGCCGGCGTTGAACCGGATGTTCTCCGCGGCCTGTTCGAGCTCGTCGCGCAGCAGCTTGTTGAGGTCCTCCCAGCGCTCCTCCACCTGACCGAGGCCGTCGAGGAAGGACCAGCCGGCCGCCCCGTCCTTGAGCTCGGCCTCGGCATCGTCGGCGACGCCGAGCTGCTTCTTCACCTGCTGCGCCACCGCGTCGATGTCGTCGGCGCGACGCCGCATCCAGTCGGTGTCGGCCTTCGGCACTGCTGCCCCCGTTGTTCGCTCATCCTGTGTGCGCCGGACGTCCCATGCGCTCTATGCGTCCCATGCACCCCATACACCCCATGCATCCCGTGCGCCTCTCCGGACGCATCCGGCGGGCGCCAAGTGTACGTAGATCACGGCCTGTTGAGCCATGAGTTGCTGAGCGACCGAGTCCCGAGAACTCAGGGCCTGCCGTTGCTGAGGGTGATGGTGTGGTCAATATAAGTGTCTGGTAAGAATGATGCGCGTCCTCTACGTCGGATGCATGACAAGCGCCGTCACGGGGGACAGGCGTGTGTTCCCCCCCTTCCCAGAGGGACCCATGTCGTTTCAGCCGCCGCAGGGATACGGGCAGTCGTATCCCCCGCAACAGCCGCCCGGGCCACCGCCGATGCCGCCGTCGCCCCCGCCCGGGCCGCCGGCCGCGCCCCCTGCCCCGCCGAGCACGCCGGACGCACCGCGGAACAGTGAACCGCGCGCCGGGAAGCCGATCCTCAAGTGGGTGACCGCGGCCTTCGGCGCCCTGGCCGTCATCTCCCTCGGCCTGATGGTGTTCGGCATCGTCCAGGCGGTCGGCGACGATCCGTTGCCGGTGGCGGGCAAGGGCGGGCAGGCCACCGCGATCACCGCGGACGAGATGTCGGGCCTCCTGAAGAAACACTCCCAAGCGCTCACGGGCGGCGACAAGGACGGCTACCTCGCGCCCTTCGAAGGCGGTTCGGCGACGCTGAGGACGAAGCAGGCCTCGCTGTTCGCGAACCTCCGCAAGGTCCCCTTCGAGGTGTCCGAGTACCAGTACCTCTCCATCGAGGGCCGGGCCGTCGACCACTACGGCGCGGGGGCTTCCGCCTCCGTCGACGTGGCGTTCGTGCACCAGGTGAAGGGAGCGGACGCCAGCCCCGTCGCCGAGTGGTACCGCTGGACGGTCGAGAAGAAGTCCGAGGACGCGGAGCTGAAGGTCACCGCGGTCGGTCCGGCCACTCCGGAGCTTCCCGGCTACGGCGACACGATCAACTACCCGGCGCCCTGGGACGCGTACGAGTCGATGGCCGTCACCGCCAAGGCGCACACCGTGATCATGTCGGACGCCGCGCAGGCGGCCGACGCCCGCCGCTACGCCCCGTACATCGAGAAGGCGGCGAAGGACAATCTCGCGATCTGGGCGGCCAAGGGTCCCAAGAGCGGTCACACGATGCCCGGCTTCGTGGTGACGCTCGAGAAGAACCGCAAGGTGTACAAGCACATGTTCCGGGAGGGCACCGCCGACGAGGGCGACGAGTCGATCTCCGAGGCGGGCGTGTCCATCCAGATGCCGGCGGTGCCGGCAGGCGGGACGAAGGCGAAGGTGGACGTCCGGAACGGTGGCGCCCGCATCGTCATGGACACCTCGGAGAGCCGGTTCTCCCGGCCCGACTACGCCGCGAGCGTCCTCGACATCAGCCACCACGAACTGGCGCACACCATGGTGGAGCCGCTCACGGGCCGCGACAGCCAGCCCCAGTTGTGGGTGATGGAAGGCTTCGCCGACTACATGGCCAAGCGGAACGACGCGGGGCTGGCGGCCAACGACGTGCGGGCCCTCAAGGCGTACTACGCGGGCAGCTACGTCGACCCCTTCGACGGCAAGCTGCCGCTGAGCGACGACTTCCACAGCACGGACGACGCGGAGAACAGCGCGCACTACAGCCTGGGCTGGCTGGCCATCCGTTTCATCGCCGAGAAGTACGGCGAGGACAAGGCCCTCGCCTTCGTGGCCGAGCAGTACCAGAACTCCAAGGGGATGGACGCGCAGCTGACGAAGGCCACCGGCATGGGCCTGGACGAGTTCCAGGCGGCCTGGGCCGACTACGTGAGGAAGCAGATCTCATGACCACGCCCGGCCACCCCAACGGCTGGCAGTCCGCGCCAGGACAGCAGCCCACCCCCGCGTCGTACCCGCCGCGGCAACCCCAACAGCCGTACGCGCAACCGCAGTTCACACCGCAACAGTTCCCGCAGCAGCAGTACGGGCAGCAGTACGGGCAACAGTACGGGCAGCAGCCATTCGCGCCGCAGCAGCACCAGTTCACGCCCATGCACCCGAGCTCCGCTCAGCCCGCGAAGCAGCGCGGCAAGGGCCTGATGATCTTCCTCCTGGTGCTCAGCGTCTTCCTGTCGGGCGTCTTCGGCTCGGTCGCCTGGATCCTGCTCGATCCCACCAAGGCCGACGTCGAGTGGAGCCTCCCGTACTACGGCGGTGAGGCCGACACGCAGAACTATCTCGGCACCTGGTTCGTGGGCGACACCGTCGTCCGCGCCCAGACCGACGGCGTCAGCGCGCTCGACACCGGCAGCGGTGACCTGCGGTGGGGCCTGGCCGCTCCGGGGAAGGGCGCTTCCACGATCTGCCACGCGTCGTCCGTGTCCAGCGAAGGCACCGCCGTCCTGGCCACCGGGACCGTCCACGACTGCGACAGCCTCTTCGCCCTCGACCTCAAGACCGGCAAGAAGCTGTGGCAGCACACGCTCCCGAAGCGGGACGGGGACCCCAGCACCGCGGTGAGCGGCGGCGTCGTCGTGGTCAACGACCAGACCGCGTACGACCTGCGGACCGGCAAGCGGCTCTGGCAGGACACGAAGAAGGACGTGTACGGCGGCAAGCCGTGCGACGGCCAGGGGTACGTCGGCGGCAAGCAACTGGTGCGGGTACAACTCTGCACGACCCGCTTGTCGAGCTTGGGCACCAAGGACGGACAGAGCTCGACGGCGGCCGCCGTCGACCCGGCCACCGGCAAGGCGAAGTGGACCTACGCCATGGGTGACGGCGACTGGACCTACGGAGACGACGCGACGGTCGTGTCCACCTCCCCCGTCATCGTCGCGGTCCCCCAGGACGTGAAGGAGAACGGCTACACCGTCCTGCGGGACGACGGCAAGGTCAGAAGCAGCATGACCATCGAGCCGACCGACGCCTCCAGTTCCGACGGGGTCTATTTCGCTCAGACCGAGGGTGCGACGGAGGGTGACCCGGTGGCCTCGATGAAGGCGATCGGCAACACCCTGTACATCGCCGAACGCCAGGCCTCGGCCCTGGAGTCGGCGATCTTCGCGTACGACCTCGACACCGGCAAGCCCGTCTGGACCACGGGCACCAGGACCGACGTGGAGTACTCCCTCGTCCAGAACTCCGGGAACGAGCTCCTGGCCCTGAAGCACGACGACACCGGCTGGCGGGAGGAGAACTTCGGCGGCAACGGAAGGCCCGCGTACCTCGTCAGCCTCGACCCCAAGTCCGGCTCGGAATCGGAGCTCGCGTCCTACGGCCACCTCGACGACGCACTCGGCCACAGCACGTGGGCCATGCCGTACTGGCACGACGACACCCTGTTCCTGGCCTCAGTGGCCAACACCGACAAGGCCACCAAGGGCATCACGAACGACGATCGGCATGAGTCCGCGTTGCTGAAGATGGGCGGGTGAGGCGGGGCGGGGCGCCTCAGCCGTACCGTCACCAACGTGATGTGCAACAACCCCCTCTGGCCTGCGGTCAATTGCAGGTGTGCCGGGGGGGGACGACCGGTCCGGGCCGCAGCGAGCACGACCTAGTCTGTCGCAAGGACGCCCGGTCCAGGGCCAGGCAGGGAATTGAGGGGTGCGATGCCTCGACGAGCGATGGTGGTGCGAAATGACATCGGCTGACCCCGTCACCAGGAGCGCCGGCCCCGCCCTGCGCCGAACCGGCCCGGCGCCCCGCCGGGCCGGGGCCTGGTTCGGCGCCCTGGGGCTGGCCACCGTCGTGCCCGTCCTGCCCCTGTGGCTGTTCTGCACGGATCCGGGGTCGCGCCGGACGGCGATTCTTGTCCTGCTGGGTTGCGCACTGGCCTGCATCGGAGGCATCGCAGCCTTCCAGCGCGCAGCGGGGGGACGTCAGTCCTACGCCGCGATCGCCCTGGCCGAGTTCGCGGCCCCCTCGGAACCAGGCGAACCGGCTGCGCCGGAACCGAAGGAGCCACCTCGTGCGCTGCCCTCCCGCCGGGGAATGACGACGCGCTCCCTCGCCTGGTACGTGGGGCTTGCACTGCTCTGGTGACCCTTCTCGCGCTGGCGATGGGGACGGCCCAGCGGCCCGAACTCATGCAGCGGATCACCGACGCCGGTGCTGAATTCGCTCACGTACGGGTGGAGAAGGTCAGCGGCATCCAGTTCCACGGCAGGCCCGCAGATGTCGCGGATCCGCTCCGCCGTGTCGGAGGGCGGGGCGGAACCGGCCTGAGTTCCGTTACGCCGCTCAACGGCTGCAGGCGGCACGGCTCCCATGCCCTGCAAAGCCGCGACAGGACTGCGTGTCGGCTCACGAAGGAGAGATTGCCTCCGGTGCGCCGCAGCCGTGCCGTGCCGCTGACCGTTCGGCGAAGTGCTCCAGATCCTTCCGCTCTTCTTGGGTGAGCGGGTCCGACGTGAACGTGCGGTCGCTCCCCTCGACCGGCGACGCATGGAAGTAACCGGTCCCCAGGGCTCCCTGGCATGCGGCCGATGTCCAGGCCGTGGACCTCGCCACTCCCGAACGGGCGTCGTGGCCGCCGTACTTGCCGTCGACCACCGCGTCGGACGCGTCGCTGAAGGGACCGTACTCGGCGAAGAGCCGCAGGCCGCCGACGAGCAGGCACTCTTCCACCGGTGCCTTCGCGGCGGCCGTCTCCCGTACGGTCCGTACGGAGGTCATCCCCTGGCAGGTTCCGGTGGCGGCGTCGGCCGACACCGTCCGAGCAGTGCTTTCGGGAGCGGTGAGCCGGTCCGTGTCTCCGGGCCGCGTCGCACAGCCCGTTTTATCCGCCGCGCGCCGCGCAGTCCCCGTGGCAACCTGGGCCAGCTTGAGCCGTGTCGATTCAGTGACCTCGGTGTCGTACGGCGAACGGGCCGTCACGAGGATTCCACTGCCCTCTCTCGCCGACCAGTTCTCGCAGCTGAGCAGCACCGACGCGGTCGCCTCGAGATCATCGGTGACCATGAACCCCTGCCACCCCGCGTTCAGCGGCACAGCGGGGCGCTTCTCGTCCCCCTGGAAATCGGCGTACGCGCTGTGGGCGCCGGCCGTGGTCTCGATGGCTATCTCGATGCCGTCGACCTCGCATCGCGTCGCCAGTCCGGCCGGTTCCGTCACGTCGCCGGACACGTCGAACGGCGAGCTGGAGACATCGAACCCCAGGCCGAGCAGGGAGAGCCTCGACTTCCCCGCGAGGTCCAGTACCGAGCCGACCGGGAGCATCCCCCCGCACGCGCGGCCGGTCTTGGCAGCCGGGTACTGGAGCTGAAACCCGTAGCACCCGGCCCCCAGCACCGCGAGCGCCATCGCGGAACCGATCAGACGCCGTCTCCCTTTCCCTCGGAACAGCGCCCGCAAGTCCCTCTTCATCTGCCGCATTCCCTGTCTGCGTGACCATCGACCGAATCTGCTTGCGCCGCCCTGGGCGTCCGCGGAGTTCCGGTAGGCGTCCTGGAGAACGGCCGAGGTGCGACGCATCGAAGGGCGTGCCCATCCCTTGCCCTATCCCCGTTGTCTCCGTGGCAGGTACGCCCGGTTCGCTCACTCGTTTATGGACTTCGTTTCGCCCGTACGACGTGAGGCGCCGATGCCGATCGATCCTCACGTTCGGCATTTTGACACAGACATGCCACTCGGAGGCGCACGTTATCGAATCTTCTGCGGAGCGGGCGCCTTGGACAGTCCACGTTTCACTGCTCGATGCCCCTGAAGCAGTTGCGTGCACCGCAGGGGCGCGCTGGACCACCCGCTCCACTTGATGCGGCATGCAGTAAGGGCCGGAACGCTCTTAGCGGGGAGGCAGCGAATTGCCGCCCGCGAAATGATCACTCCCCCGGCACACACTTGTGCCCCACATCCGGGACGGACGCGGGGCACAGGTGTGGTGAAGCTCAGGCGTAACTACTGCTGGCCGTAGGGCGGCTGCGAGGGAGCCTGTGGGTACGAGCCCGGCGCGGAGGGCGCCTGCTGGTACGGGTTCGGGTGCTGCTGCCCGGGGTACGGTGCCTGCCCACCTCTACCCCAACCGCCACCGGGAGGCGGAGGCGGGCCGCCGCCGTTGTTCTTGCGGCTGCGTGCGATCAGTACGACGACGATCACGAGGACGATGAGCACACCGGCGGCGATCCCGATGATCAGGCCCGTACTCATGCCGTCGGAATCCGAGTCAGAGTCCGATGATGCTGAACCCGACGAGGCCTCGGGAGCCGAAGAAGCGGAACCGCCCGCCTTGGCAATGGCCGCGTTCAACTCGTCGATCTTCAGCGGGCCGTTCTTCGAACCGGCCGGGATGTCCTTGGTGAGGGCGGCGAGAGGCTGGATGTAGCCGTAGCCGTAATGCTCGTCGGGGAGGAAGGTTCCCTTCGCGGAAGCCGGGAGCCCAGCGGTCTTGACGAGGCGGTTGACCAATTGCCCAGCAGTAAGGTCGGGGAACTTCTGCTTGAGGAGGGCCAAGGCTGCGGAGGTGTAGGCGGTGGCGTCAGAGGTACCGTTACCGCCATCGTAGCCATCGGCATCGAGGCCAGCGGTGACGATGTTCACGCCAGGGGCAGCGAGCATGAGTGGAGGACCGTAATTGGAGTCCTCCCAAATCTTCCCCTCCGAGTCCACAGCACCTACAGCCACTGCACCCGGTTCGCTTGCAGGGTAGGCCAGATTCTGGGTCCCGGTCTGTCCGGTGTTTCCGGCGCCAGCAACAACAGGGACACCATGGTCCAAGGCGTACTTGATCGCCGCCTGTTCTTCTTTGATGTCCTTAGACATGTCACCTGAGGACCAGAACTGCCTAGAGATATTGATCACATCGGCACCATGGTCTACGGCATATCGGATCGATGGACCGAAGATTTCGCCCTTGCTGCCATCGTCACGGATAGGGAGGATCTTGGCGTCCGGAGCCAAACCCTTGACCCCACTCGCGTTGCCTGCCCCATGTCCATGACCGGCAATTACGCTAGCCATCGCCGTACCGTGTCCGGGGTCGTCGTCGCTCGAGTCCGGCTCGATGGACGTGTCCCCATCTACGAAATCCTTGCCCTTGAGGAACTGGCCGACGAGGTCCGGGTGCGCGGTCTTGAAGCCAGTGTCAATTACGGCAACAGTGACGCCTTTTCCGGTCGCCACGCTCCAGATTTTGTCGGCCGAGAACGCCGACAGAGCCCACTGATCGTCTCTGACTTGGTCTGCCGACGCGGTCGGCGCGGCCGCGAAAAGCAGCGCTCCCGCCGCTGCCGCGGCACCGACCGCGCGCACCGCTCGCGTGAAGCTCATGCCGTAACACCTCATCCCTCACAGGGCGGGGCCCACAGCCCGAAGGCTGCGGGCCCCGTCTCGACTTCACCGCATACTTAACCAGCAGACCTGGCTACTCCACGACCTTGGGGTTGACCGTACGATCATTTGCCCAAGTCTGCTCGTCCTCGACCAGATAGTCCGGGCGAGAGTTGTCGCGTCGCTTTTTGTCCTTGCCGTTCGTCTGAGCACCGTGCCCGCCAAGGCCATTACGCCCGGCGTTCTTTCCGGTTCCGCCCGTTGCGGTTTTCGGCTTCTGGCGCAGGGCGGAACCGCCCTGCTGTCCGGAACCGGGCTTCACAACAGACTTACCGATCTCGCCGCCCTTCGTCCGGGCAAGCGAGTTACCCTTGAGTCCGTTTGCGCCCTTACCGGCCGCGCCAGAACCCGCACCGCCAGCACCGAGCCCGCCTCGTCCCGCAGCACCCGCACCGCCAGCACCGAGTCCGCCTCGGCCCGCAGCGCCACGTCCGCCCGCGCCAAGGCCGGCACCAGCACCGATACCGCCAGCGATGCCCGCACCGCCGATACCGCCCGTGCCTGCACCGGCTCCGGTCCCAGCGATACCACCGCCGATACCGCCACCTGCGCCGATCCCGGCGCCCGTACCGACGCCGGATCCGGCACCCGCGCCGCCACCGAAGCTCAGGTTGCCCGCACCAATCTGCGAACCGGCAGTCGGCTTCTGCGAGCCGATACCACCACTGATCCCGTCAGTGTTCACGTTCGGCGACTGCACGCCCTTGAGAGACGAGCCTGAGCCGGTAGAGCGCCTGAGATTGCCCGCCCCCGTACCACCACCAGAGGGACCGCCCACTGAACCAGCGACAATCGGGACAGGAGTCACGCCACCAGGCTCGCCAGGGTAGTCCTCGTCGTCCCTGACCGTGGGCTTCTTGGTCCACGTCCCGATCGACTTTGTCTGCCCGTTATAGGCAGCCCCCAACGCCTCCATCTTGACGGCCATCTTCATCTGCGCCTCGCGACCCTCCGACATGTCGCCTTCGCGACCGTCGACGATCTGCTGTGCAGAGACGTTGGAGTTGGCAAGGTCCCGATTGAGACCATCCTCGTCGCGGCCACCGTCGGTCAGCCGGTCCATGACGCTGCCGCCGCCGCTCGGCTTCTCCATTGCCAGGACCTCGGGCCTGATCTCGTCGAGCACGGTGGCTGCGTTGGCCATCGTCGTCGAGATGTTGCTGGCGTACGAGGACGTGTCCTGGATCTTCTTGGAGATGACCTTCGACCTGGCCTGGAACTGGTCGGCCGATGAGCCCTGCCAGTCCTGAAGAACCTCGGACACGGCCGCCTCGTAGACGGACTTGGCCTCGACGAGCTGGTCGTGAATCGCCTTCCAGCCGTCCGCCACTTCCCGCACGGCGCCTGGCTTGGCGTCCTGCAACATGGCCTTCATCTGGTCCATGTTGTAGTTCTTGAAATCACTGGTGTGCTCGCCGACGTAGCACTGGGTCGGCGCATGGTACGTGTAGTCCGCGCTCGCGTCACCCACGGTGGCCCAGACCCCCTTCGTCTCTCACTTCGTGTCCTACGCACCTACTACTGCCTGCAGCATGGCTACACACCCGACATCGACCCCGATGCTGCGGTCGGAACCGTCCCCGACGACGAGGACGCCGCCGAACTCGTCCCGTGCACCGCACTCGCCGTGTCCGCCTCGGCGTCCTGGTACGCCCCGTGCGCCCTCTTCGTCTTCGCGCCGAAGTCGTCCATGACCTCCTCCAGGTGATGGACGACAGACTCGAGGTACGTCTTCATGTCGTCATGAGCCTTGGAGAGGTCTTCGGCCTCCTTGAAAGGAGCATCGCAAGTGGGGCTGAAGCCCAACGCCCCCGACGGGAGGACCGTCTTGTGCTTGGTGTCCTGACCCGTCTTGCCGAGGTCGGCGATGATCCCGTTCAGCTTCTTGATCGCGTTGTCGAGTGCACTCAGATCGACCTTGTACCCGTCACCGGCCATGCCGTTGACCTCCCCGTTTATCCCGCCGGTCCCGTTCATCCCGTTATGGGGCAGTAAGTCCGGTCCCCTGTCACAAGTCTGTCCCCAGTCTATCGAAGAGCACCTGCACCCCGCCCGGTGCTCCCTGTCACAACTCCGCGACAGGGCACGACAGATACACGGTCTTGCGCGATCCACCCGCGGCCTTCACCCCGTGCTCACATGCAGCCATGGGCATCCGGCGCGTGAATTGCCTCAGTACAGACTCAGCCCCCGCCTGTCCTGCCGTGGCCCGATGGCGCTGCTCCGTCTCGCTGGAGGCCGAGAGCCTCAACTCGCTTATCGTGAACAACTGCAGTGGCTTACCTCCTCGCAGAACCAGGCCTGCACCCACCAACGTCATCCTCACTGGCACCGCCGTCCCCTGCTACGGAGAATCATGGGTCAGTACCAGACCGACATCGACGGACTCGGTCAGTTCCTCAAGGTCCTTCAGTCCGCCACCGAGGACCTTGATCGTGCGAGAACCGCGCTGAACCGCATCGGCGGGAACTCGCTCGGTACCGACGAGCTGGATGACGCGTGCGACGATTTCCAGGACAGCTGGGGGTACGGCGCGAAGAAGATCCGGGAAGGGATCGAAGCGGTCTCCGAGGGCGTCAAGGCGAACAAGCAGGCGTACGAGGCGGTTGAGGAAGCGGTGGCCGCGTCATTCGCTCCGTCCGAGGGCGAGGCCCAGTGAGCAAGGCCGCCAATCCGTACATCCATCTCGGCTGGAACCCTGTGCCCGGAGTTCCCGACGCGGTCGACTCGCTGCGTGGCCAGGTCAAGACGGCTGCCGAGTCCCTGCGGAACGCCGAGCAGCAGGTGAATCGCCTCATCGGCGAGAGCAGCTACTGGCAGGGGGACGCCGCGACAGCCTTCCGTGAGGCGCTCGACGGCGACATGCCCACGTACCTGAAGAACGCGGCACGTTCCCTGGAGAAGGCCGAGGTTCAACTCCGCTCCTGGTACGGCAGCCTGACGTCCAACCGTGATCTGGCCCGCAAGTACGACGACGAGGCGGGACAGCGGAAGACCGCTCTGGACAAGGCGAAGCAGCGCGAAGCGAGCGCCGGCGAGAACCCTGACTTCGCACTGGCCGGAACGACGTACGACTCGGACAGCGAAGCAGCGGCCGCTCAGCGGAGGCTCGACGCCGCCAACAATGAACTGCGGGCAGCGCAGCAGGACGTTGCCCGAGCCACCGAGCTCTACGACGAGATCCTCGTCAAGGCGAAGCAGCTTGAGGGGAACCACGCCAACGAAGCGTCGATCGTGGCGAAATCGCTGGAGTCGGCGCCCGACAAGCTTGCACCCAGTGCCGGAATTCTGGAATCCATCGGCAGCGCCCTGAAATCCGTCGGCAACTTCCTCCTCGAACACGCTGGCACGATTGGTGCTGTCGCAGGGATCCTCGCACTTTTCCCGACTCCCTTGACCCCACTCTTTGCTGGCATTGCCCTCGTCGCCAGCGCGACCTCGATGGCGAAGAATTTCAGTGATCCAGAATTCAGATCTGCCATCTGGGGCGACAAGTTCGGCTGGAACATGGATACGTTCAGCGCGTACGCCTCGGTCGTTGGCGACGGAATTGGCATGATTCCAGGGGCCGGCGCCCTGGGCAAAGCAGGAAGCGAAGTAGCATCTGCTGCGAGAATGGCTGAGGGGTACGGAGAAGTCGTCACACGCGGCGCGAAAGTCGCCGAGTTCGCCAAGGACATCGTGCCTGCATTTTCCCGAGAAGCCACCGAAGCCGCAGCTTCGTCAGCGGCTGCAGGGGGCGCCAAACGGCTGGCGGAGATCAGCGCCAACGGCGTGAATGTGGTCGCGAATATTGGATCCTCTGTCGAATCCGAGGGAGGACTACCCGACGACGGCGTCCTGCACAACATTTCAGAGTCCTCAAAGGCGGGCGCAACACTCCACTCCGTCGCCTCATTGATCGGAATCGCGTGATGCCCGATCCCTCGATGGAGTACACGGTCCGGCCAAGTCCCAGATTCTGGTACGGAGTTCCGCATGGATACATCCAGCTAGATCTCGACCCTTCGCTGGACAGCGTGGAGGAGCTGGTAGCGCAAGTTCGAGGCCTGGACGGTGAGGCTCGGACTCGCGCGGAGATGGTCGTGCAGTTCTACGCCGGAATCGTGACGCTCCTGAACGGCCAACAGGCCCAGGGGTGCGCCATCGGGCTCCTCCCTGATGGTGACGGGGACTTCACCTCCTCGGTGCTCACGGTGTCCACTGTCACGTTTCCCGGGATCAGTCCCCGCCTGGTGCTGGCGGATTTGATGGGAGCGACTTCAGGAAAAATGCAAGAAGGTTTGCGACCCATGGAACTTCCGTGCGGTCCTGGATTCCTCATGGAACGGACAAGGAGCGCGCCGATACCGGGTAGAGCCGACAACGAAGCCGGAGGCCCTTCGGATGGAAGGGTCTGGCAGGGCACGGTCGCGGTGCCTGTCTCTGGATCCCACTCGATCGTGATGGTGCAGTTGGTGACTGCGGCTCGCGATCTCGCCGACAACTACCGGGATATTCTGCGCGGCGTGGCTTACACCCTGACGTTCAACGATCCGAACGCGGATCAAGGCATCGCCGATGAACGTCACACAGGCTCCGACGATACGACCAGCCCGTTCGGCTAGATCGAACTCGAGCAGAGAGAAAGATCGTTGGAAAACGCCTCCCGCGGAAACGGTCCGAGCATGGTGAACATCGAGAGGATCCTCAAGCACAACACTGTCGCATTGGCTCGAAGCTTTGCTATACACCTCATCGTCTGCGTGGTGCTGATTACCATTCCGATTATCCTGTCGAAGGCGGCCGAGTGGAACTCGCCGTTCATGGGATTCTTCACCGTGGCAGGTATCGTCGGTCTCATCTTCATGGGTTTTCGGTTCCCCTATGCGATCCTCTGGCTGCGACAGTGCAAGAAAGCGCTGCGTCTTTACCCACTGGAATTCCGTCCCCATCTCATCCAGAAGGGAAAGAGCCGAAATCGCTACGGCACAGTGTTCACACTCCGGATCAGGGACCACCAGCCGGGCCGAGAGCCACAAATGAAGGCAGTCAATGCCTTGGAACGACACACGTGGCCGAAGGGCGTCGAGGATGGCGTCTGGGTCGCAGGAGATCTTCCCTTCGGTGGTGTCATTGTGGTCCCAAGCAATGACTGCCTCATGATTATGCAGCCAGAGAAGTGGGACAAACTGGCTCCAGAACGAGACAGTGCCGATTTCGATCGTGTGACCAGGGCCCGACAGGCGGGATTCGCAAAGCTGCGCATCCACTGACCTGCGAGATTCGCCATGGATGAAGAGAGCGACAGGCGGTCATCGGGGCGGGGAAGGCAGGCGACGGGTGCGGCTGCGGTGGGCGCCACGATTTCGGGCATGCCGAACTCCCCCGCCTATCAGGGGGTGAAGGGTGAATGCCTCCGGAGTCAGCGCCTCGCCTCCCCGGCGCTGGCCCGCCTCCCCCGGGCAGGATTGTGTGGGCGTTCGCGCGATCTACTGCCAACTGCCGTGCCGCATTCCAGTACGGGCGACTGTCAAGCGAACGCGAACGAAGCCAGCACGCCCCTCAGAGACGTGTATCGAGCAACTTGCGTAGTGGCGGTGTGAGTTCGGGCACGACCGCACCTGCCGCCTGCGCCCTGACCAAGTCGTCGAGGTAGCGGCGGGCCTCTGCGGACAGTTGCTGTTGCCGTTTGCCCAGGCGGTGTCCGGCCAGCCAGATCCAGATGCCGAGAGGGATGAGCAAGGCCGCCGCGTAAGCCGCGGGGATGTCCTGGAACACGGCGTATCCGATGCCGATGGCTCCGGCGAGGATGAGGGCGCCGCCCGCCTCGTCGTGCCAGCCGCCCTGTTCGGCGATCCGCTCGTACTCCTCGACCGCCGGCGGCTTGGACGGCGGCGGTACGGTGGCCGCCCCGGCGCCGTGGATGGGGGTGGCCACTGGTGCGGAGTAGGGCGGCAACGGGGCCGCCTCCAGTTGTCCGTCGCCGCGGCCGGTGAGCCAGGCGGGGACGAACGTCACCGGTGCGCCGTGCGCGAGGGACGCCGCGAGGACGTGCCGGTAGCCGTCGAGGAAAGGGTGCCGCAGCTTGCTTCTGGCCAGGAAGTAGACGCGTACCAAGGCCGCGATCCCAAGGAGCAGCACGGCAGTTGGGGGTGCCAGTGCCACGGCCATGTCTTGCGGCTTGGCTGACGCGGCGACCACGAGCCAGACGATTCCGACGAGGAGCAGGAGGGCGCCGGCCCAGACCAGTCCCCCGCGCGAGGTCCGCCGCAGGGACGTCTCGTGCTCGGCGAGGCTCCGTCGCACCATGTCGTCGTCGAAGTAGTTGTAGCCGTAGGTGCGGCCCAACTCCTGTACCGCGTAGGCGAGTCGGGGGTCCGCTGACAGCGCGTGGGCGCCGATCGGCAAGAGATTTCTGGCGTTGTGGTCCATGGTTCGGCCGCCTCCTACGATCGGCCCGGTGCTGTGTCCGGCCCTGACCGGCAGTCCGTCCAGGCCTGTGGTTCGTCCCGACCCGTGGTCCGGGTCAGCCGAAGATCGAGTCGCCCGGGCCGCGCACGATCCGCGTGCAGGGTGCGACGACCTCGATGACGAGGCGCTGTCGGCCCGGGATCAGTGTGGCGTTGACGCGGTGCCCCGAGCCTTCGGCCTCTGCCAGGGCCACGCTCTCGCCAGGGTTCTCCGAGAGTGTGGTCCAGCCCTCGCCCTGGAAGGTCCGGGCGAGTCTTCCGACGGCGGCTGCCAGCAGCACGTCCTCGACGCCCTCGATCTGCCAGTGGGCACGTGCCGTACACGCCGACTCCAGGCCCTTGGCCCGGCAATCGGCACAGGTGACGCAGGTGACGGCGGCGGACGTCGCGTTCTCCTCGTCCGTCCGGCCGGGTATGGCGAGAGCCTCCAGGATCCGGTGGGAGCGGGAGTGCAGTGCCCGGACCACGGCCGGATCGGGCACCGCCTCCGGAACCGGCTGCGCCCCGGAGAGGACGGCGGCCAGCTCGGCCTCCTCCTCCGTGGCCCAGTCCAGGGTCCGCACGATCGTGGCGAAGAGCTCCGAGTAGAAGTCCCAGTCCTCCATGCACGGCGTGGAGAGCTCGAAGACGAGCAGGTCCGCGTCGTTGGGCAGGGGGATGTAGACCTGGATCTGGCCGCGGGGGACCTCGACGGGCTCGCCGCTGGGCGACGCCTCGGCGGCGAGGGTGAAGGGGGCGTTCCCTATGCGGACGACAGCCTTGGTGTCGCCGATGCCGCTGGGCAGCGTACTGATCCGGACGTCGTCGTCGGGGTACGCCCGCTGGAGGCCGGTCAAGGCCGCCGACAACGCGTCTTCGGCGGTGATGCGATCCAGGGGCATCCGGTAGACGGCGACGGTGGCGGTGCTGGGGCGGCCGTCGAAGTCCAGGTTGCAGAAGCCCGCGTACACCGCTCCGGCATCGCGCAGTTCGTCGAGGAGGCCTGCGTAGGTGACGAACATGCGGAAGCGGTCGTCGTCGGTGCCGCCCGGCAGGACCTGCTGGACCGTGGCGAGGAGTTGTTCGCCCGCCTCGTCGACGTCGTCCGTCTCCACGGGGAGTTCGTGGAAGAACGGTGGCAGGATCCAGCCGACGTGCAGGCCCGGCCTCTCCTGCCCGTCCTGCCTCTCCGGCTTCGACGCGGGCGTGGTTGCGGCGGTGGCGGCCGTGGTTGCGGCGGTGGTTGCGGCGGTGGCGGCCGTGGTTGATTCGGTCATTGGGCTCAGGCCGCCAGCGTCTGGTGGAACCTGTCACCGGTGGCCGCCGGCCACGGCATCGTCCGGACCGGTGCGGGCTGCGGCGTCACGACGGGGGTCGGCTGGTTCGTGGCCGGTGCCGGCTGCGTCGTCACGGGAGCCGGCTGCCCCCCGGACGGGGCCGGAGCCGGCTGCGTCGTCACCGGGGCCGACGGCTTCGAGGTCTCCGACGCGCCGCCCCCTCCCTCATGGCCGCCTCCGGATATCAGGTGTCCGATGCCGAAGCCGGTCGAGAAGCCCTTGACGGCGCCCGTGATGAGGGACGGGTCGACGGCCTTGCCGAACTTGCCGAGGCCCCAGTTGACGAGCTTCGTGCTCATGGGGTTCTTGATCTGGCCCATCATCGTCCTGGCGCCCGACGCGACCGCGCCCGCTTCCCTCGCTCCGGTGACGAGCGCCTTGCCGCCGGAGAACAGCGCCTTGCCCGCGCCGCCGACACCGGGAATCACGCCGAGCGCGTCGAGGCCGATCTTCCACGCCGGGGCCCCGCCCATCCAGTGGCCCGCCATCGCGGCACCGGCGAAGGCGACCGAACCGGCCCCCAGGATCGCCGAGGCGACCTGACCGCCGACCGGGATGACGTTGACGACGATGGCGGCCGCGGCGAGTGCGGCGGAGAGCGTGGAGAACAGGTCCGCGTTGTCGATCAGGAAGTTCTTGAAGCCGTCCCAGGCGCCCTTGAGCCCATCCGTGATCTTGTCCCAGATGCTGATGTCCGGCGGCCGGTTCCGCGCGGCCTCCCGTATCGCCTTCTCCGCCTGCCCGGCCTGGTCCTCCCAGTACTCGCGCAGCGCCTCGGCGTCCTCGATCAGAATCTTGAGGTCGTTCGCCGCGTCCTGGGCCGCCCGTGACGCCGAATCGGCCTCCTCCGAGAGGGCTTTGGCCTGCTCCTCGGTGATCTGCTGGAACCGTACGCTGTCGATCCTGCCGTTGACCCGGTCGACGTCGGCGTTCCTCTGGTCGAGCAGTCTGCGGGCCTCGACCGCCCGGTCGTCGAGGTTCCTGGCCTGCCGCTGCAGGGTCTCCAGCTCGTCGTGCCAGCCGCGCAGCGCCTTGGCGCAGGCGTTCATCGACGCGTGGCCCTGCTGAAGGTACTTGGGCAGTTCGCCGACCTTGGCCTGGAACTTCTCGGCGGCCTCGCCTTCCCACACCCCGTCGGTTCTTCCGATGCCGACGAGCATGTCGCGCAGCTCGTCGAGCTCGTCACCGACCGTCTTGACGTCGTACGCCAGCGACTCGATCGTGTGCAGGTCACCCTTGGCCGGGTTGAACTTCAGGCCGGGCCAGGCGGGATCGTCGAACATCCCCATCGTCTTCTCCCCGTTGTCGGAACGCATGTGAACGCGCATGAACGCGCGGCAGTGCCGTGTCTGAGCCGTGTCTGAGCCGTGTCTGAGCTACTGCGGGCTGAAGCCCTTCTCGAGCTCCTGATCTGTCGTCAGGTACGCGTCGAGAGTCTTCTGCAGGCCTTCGTGCAGGGTCTTGGCACCGTCGGCGATCCGCTTGATGCCGTCGCCCCAGTCGTCCTGGAAGTCGTCGCAGGCGTTGTCCAGGCCGTCCGTGCCGAGGCCGGTCGGGCCCACCTTGTTCAGCCGCTGCTGGGCGCCGCGCATGCGGTCGTCCACCTGGTCCAGCCTGTTGATCAGCGTCTTCATGCGATCGGTGTCGATCTGGAAGTCCGCCATCCCCGTGTGCCTCCCCGTAAGCGTGACCGAATCACTGGCCGTCCAGACTAACGGGGCGCCAACTCACCACCCACACGGGCACCTTCACCATCACGAAGCATGCACATCACGGGCACTCGTACGCCGCCCCTCACCTACGGGGCAGCCGTCTGATCTCCCTCAACGACGTGCTCGAACGGCGAAGGGCTCTGCGTGAGTCGGCACCGCCGTGCAGTCCCTTGCCGTGTGCGGCCCGCGACAGGCTGTTGTCGACCGCCTGCTCGGCGGCATCCGTGAGGCGCTCGGCACCGGAGTCGGGCCGGGGAGCGCGCTCGGCTGCAGGAATCGTTGGACCACTGCCGGGAGCCGGGACTTGATCCGTCGTTCCAGATCTGACTCTCGCGGCGGCCGGCGCACCCGGAGCGGCTGGTCCGGCACCCCTGGCGCCACCTCGCACTCGCAGACCGCGATCAGCCGCTCCGTGGCCTGAAGGTGCGGTTCGGCCCGGCTGCGATATTGGTTCTTCATCGATTACCGGCCCCAGCGGTGCGGGTGGTCACCCGAAGGGGTTCCCGTTGTCCCCGCCGGTGCCGCCGCTCCCGCCGTCCGACCCGGGCAACCGCAACGTAGCCCCATCAGGGAGATCGAACACCTGCTGTGCGATCGGGCCCCGGATCCGCATCGCGGTCGCCGCGTCGACCACCTTGAAATTCTCGAATTCGTAGCCGCCGCCGGCGATGAAGAAGCGGCGCGGGATCAGGCGGTCGTTCGGGTCCAGTGCGCCGTTTTCCTTCTGGAACGCGTGCGCGAAGCTCGCCGTGCCGTTGACGTCGGGGTCGTCGAGGAGCCACTGGGCCCAATTGTTCAGGCTGGTGCCGAGTTCGGTCAGTTCCGCGGATTCCGGGTTGAACGTGACGACTTTCGCGCCGTCGATGATTCCGAACTGCGTACCGAAGAGGTCCTGTCCGAAGAAGAAGATGTCGTCGGCCAGGTCGTCGTACGTGTCCTTCCAGACGTCCTCACTGTTCCAGGCGAGGAGGTCGGGGCCCATGCCTTCCTCACCCGCGCGGAACACCTGCACACCGGCGTTGAAGAGGAAGAATCCGTTCATTGTGGAGATGAGCGCGCCGAGTTCCGCGAGCGGTCCCGTCTCCCAGCCGAAGTCCAGGTCGATGGCCGGGCCCATGGGGCCGCGAGCTCGGCTCAGCAGCTGTTCCATTGCGCCTTCGGACATTCCTCGATCACTTCGCTTCCGGGCCGATGGGGCGTGTCAGATAGTGCTCCCGCACCCGGTCGGTGGTGACCAGGCGGAGGGTGGGCTGAAGAACGGGGGCCGTCGGAATGGCGTCCCAGTTCTTGTACGGGTGCCACCGGCCGTGTGCGGCGAGCAGCATGTTCTCGCCGCGCTCGATGTCTCCCTGTACCGCATACCATCCTGCCATCCAGGAGCACACGGCGTACTGGGGAGGGATGTGGCCGCCCCGCGTCGCGAGTTCGTGTGCGCGCGGGAAGTCGTTGGCGTTCCTGAGCGACTGCCACACGACGCGCTTCTCGTCGTCGGTGAGCGTCTCGAAATCGCGCTCCACGAGGGGAGAACGGTGCTTGGGGCCCGACGGCGGAAGCGGAACTCCCCACGGCCTGAACCCGGGCATCAGTTCTTCCGGGGAACGCCGGGGCAGTTCCTCGGAGAGCCATTGCAGCCGCGTCTGCAGTACGCGTCCGGCCGGTACCGTCTCCGCCACCGCGGCGAGGCGGGCCGCTACGGCAGCCGGAGATACCTCCGGCGCGGCGAGGAGCGCCTCGTCGAACGGCATGTCCTGGTCGCACAGTTCGCCCCCGCTCGGGCCGTCCGTCCGGATCAGCGAATCGGCCAGGTCCGCGGCTTCGGCGGGTCGGTCCAGCCACAGCAGGATCTGGATCGACGCGGCGGCCGATTCCCAGACGGGCCCGCGCGCGCCGCCGGGCCGACGAGCGATCTCGAGCAGTTGTGGCAGTGCCTCCTCGAAGTGTCCCTCGCGGGCATGTGAGATCAGCTTCTCGGCAGAGTTCATGGGGTCATTCTCTCCCTCGGCCTGGGGAACAGGGGCTGTGTGGTGCGTGTGCCCGAATGCCCGAATGCCCGTATGCCCGGACGCCCGGGACGCCCGTACGCCCGTACGTCCCGGGCCTCAGCGCACCGATATCTTGACTCTGGTGCCGTCCGGTAAGCCGCGTACGGCACTTCCCATGGCCGACCCGGAGCCTTGGTTGTCCTTTGCCGCGATGTACTGGACGCTCGCGCCCGTTCCGCCCTCCTTGTACATGGCCGGAGGGTATTCGTCCCGGTCTCTCGGGCTGTCGGTCGGAATACCGCGGAGCGAGTCGGCCCGGTTGTCGTCCGCCCCGTTTCTGTCGATGGTGAGGACGTCGGGCTTGGCCGGGCCCGTCCGGCTGTCGTCGCCGCGCCAGATGGTGCCGCTCTGGGCGTCCTCGATGTGCTGGGCGGACTCCGGGTACTTGTTCCTGTCGAGGACGAGTTCGGCGTCGTAGTCGGTCTGGCCGCCGGTGCGTTGGTTGAAGTCGCGTCGCGCGTCGGCCTGGTTGCGCATCCTGCGGCGCGAGCCCTTGCCCGTCTCGCCGCCGTTCTTCGCCACCTTGTTGGCGAGGCTGACGAGTTCGTGGGCGTGCTGCGCGTCCGCGTCCTGGATGTTCTTGACGACCTTCTTCGCGCCGTCCCCGACCTGGCTGTACATGTCGCCGACGGCCTTGGCGGCATCCTTGCTGAGTTTCCTGCCGACGCGCTGTGCGGCGTCTTCGAGGGCCTTGGCTATGGGATGGCTCATCCGAACGACACCCCCGCCGTGGCGCTGCTGAACTTGGCCGCGTGCCCGGCGACTTCGTCGGAGTGTTTCTTGAAGTCATCGGCATGCTTGAGCAGTTGGTCGGGGTGGATGGAGAACCCTGTGCCGGCGCCCGCGCCTGCGGAGTCGGCTATCGCGTCGGAAGCCGCTTCTACGCCCTTGAGGACCAGGCCCTTCAGGGCGCGGCCCACGATCTCCTCAAGCGGTTCGACGGCCTGGGCCGCGAGGTGGGCCACGATTTCCTCCAGGGCGCGTTCGAGGAGCTCGTTCACCACCTTCTTGGTGACCTGTATCAGCGCCGCCTCTGCTGCCGCCGCGGCGCCCAGAGTGAAGACCGCCGCCGCGGCTGCCGCCGCCAACTGGATCGCCACAAAGACGAGTTGGGCGATGACGGCCATCTTGGCCGCGACGATCAGGTCCGCCGCGATGTCCAGGGCGACGGCCGCGACCTCGCACCCCTGCATCAGCTCGGTCATGTGGCTGGATGCCAGTCGGCTCCACGTCTCGGCGAGCCGGTCGTACGACGAGCCCTGGTAGCAGGCCGCCATGGCTTGGATGGTCGCGGACGCCTGCTCCTGCGACGACCCGATGTCGCCCGCGAACGTGCGGACGTGACCGGCGAATTCACGGACCGCGTCCTCGTTCACCTGAGGCCAGTTCAGCCCCATCATGTCCATGACCCAAACGAGCTCGCCCGGTAACTCGATCGCCATGAGCTCCCCCAACCCACTTGCGGCGGAACAGCCCCGTCCGCAACACACGTTCGAGGGTAGTTCACGGCCGTTGCGATGCGGGCTCGTCGCGTGTGGGTGATTTCGTGCAGAACGTGGAACGCTTCCTCTCCTGCGGCCGCGTCAGCCGAAGGGGTTCTCCCCAGCGGTGGGCCGCGTGCTGATCGAATCACCTTCGTACGTGGGCATGTTGGTTCCGTAGGACGTACGTGGATCACCCGCTCGGCGCAGCGCGGCGGGCAGCTCGCCGGGCGCCGCCTGCGCCGTAGTGGCTCCCCCGTCCGCACCCAGGTTCTCGAAGTCCTTGCCGGTGCGCTCGTCGTTCCACTCGTGCCCGTCGGCCGAGGAACGAAGGTTGGCCGCCCCTGCCTTCGTCCGCGCGTGCAGGCCGTCCAGCGCCGGTTTCCAGCTGGTGGCGATGCTCGTCAGGGCGGATCCGAACGACCAGCCGGAGAGCGAACTTCCCGCCGTGTCGGCCTCCTTGACCGCCTTGTCCGCCGGGCCCTTGAGATCCTCGGCTATCGCGTCGGCGGCTTTGGCGGAGGCGCGGAGCTCGACGGGGTCTACGTGCGTTTCCTTGGACATCCTCGGCCCCCTTCGGCCTGTCTCTCGTGGGGTGTCTCGTGGTCTCAGAATTGTTGTTGCTTGACGCCGGGCGGGAGCATGCAGGGGGTGCGTACGGCGAAGGAGAATCGCTGGGGCTTCGTCTTCCCTGATCCGACTGTCTCGGCCATGACCCGGTAGTTGTTCTTCTCGTTCTCGGCCCACAGAAGAGCCGAGCTGTACGCGTCCTTGAACTCGCGGTAGTCCGTGACCTTGTATCCGTGCTTCTGGAGCGAATCACGCAGGGTCCGCACCATCTGCGTGTGTTGCGTTGAAGGCGCCGACGAGTACACGTAATAGAAGAGGCTGTACCGGCCGTCCTCCGCGAGCTCATCGTGAGCACCGGTGCACTCCTCGAAGTTCACCTTTTCCGTGGTGGGGACAAGCTCTGCGCCGGACGCCTCCGCCATGTACGCGGTGAAGTCCTTGGCCCACTTCAGGGCAGCATCCCGCTCCGTACGCGGCAGTGGCGCGTTCTTGTCATCGTTCTGGGACATGCACCCTCCGGTCGTGAGCAGAGCAGCGGTAACGGCGAGAGCCACACAGGAAGATCTGGCCCTAACCCGCAACGAGCGGGGTTTCCGGGGGATACACCTTCGGTACTTCACGGGGAGGCCTTCCAGCGATGATCAGTCCCTGGTTGTCAAGGGATCGGCTGTGCTCATCCCAATAGCCGCTGTGGCCGTGGGTGTCGACTTCGAAGTTGTTGCCGCCGAACGGTGCGTTCAACGGGCTGTGATGCGCGCGCGGTACTCGCCGAGCAGGCCGCTGCGGTCGGCGACGATCTGCTGCGCGTCCGGGTCGTTGCGCGGGAGGTCCGCCGTCGTCGGATCGGTCACCCAGCCGTCGTCGTCGACCTCGAAGCGGTCCTCCTCGGCGCGCCGTACGGCATTGCGCAGCGCGGTCTGGGCCGATTCCATCCAGATCCGCGTGGTGTCCACGACGCGCGCGACGGCCATCGCCTCGGTCTCGACCACGCCCAGCCGCGACTCGACGTCCTCCAGGAAGAACAGCGCGCTGTCGGCGTCGTCGCCCTTCCAGGAGCGGTGCAACGGCCCTGTCACATGCGCCCGGTGACGATTCGTCAGCGCATCCATCGTGGTGGAGAGCTTGCGCCACGCCGTGACGCACGCCTCCGCGTCCGCCTTCGCGTCCGAGAAGTCCTGCTTCAGTAACCGCGCGAACTCAGAGGCCATGACGGACTCCGGCCGCTCTCGCCGAATCCCGGGTACTCCACGAACTCAGCCGCGAATTAAGCCAATTGGACATTACGCGAAGCCCCCGCCCCGAATGACCGTCATCAGCACTGCGGTCACCGACTGTAGGGCAGGAGTAGAAAGTGTGTACGCCCTTCACGAACTCCGTGCAATCACGTCGAAGGCACGGTGGTTTTCCGGGTCCGTTCCCTGTGCCCCTTGCGGTCCGGAACTCCCATGTGGCCGCTCTCGCGCTGCGCCTCGCCCAGCCACAGGTGAGGGACCTGGGCCCGGATCGCCTCGACGAGCGGGCCGCGGGCGCCGGGCGTCACCGGCAGGCGGTACCGCAGGCGAGGGAGTGTCGGCTCCAGCGGCGCCTCGTCCCGCACCAGGGGCCACAGGACCGCGTCGTCACGGTCGAGGGGACCGCTCGGGCACAACTCGATCGAGTACACCTTCACGCCCCGGCCCATCGTGCTCCAGTACAGGCCGACGGCGGCGAGGGTGTCCCAGGGGATGACGTTCTGCGCCGTGCCGTTGTAGAGCCACAGCCCGGTCCCGTCGACGCTCACGGTCGACTTGCGGGCCGCCCAGGTGTTGAGCAGCCCGGCGACGCTGATGAAGCCCATCAGCCCCCCGATGACGACGCCCCCGATCCCCTTCGGGCTGGGCTCCGCGTCGCCCATGCCGACCAGCACGCCGACCCCGCCCAGCAGCACGAGCCCGCTGATCAGTGTGAGGAACGCGGTGAGCGGCAGCATCCGCCGGGAGGCCCGCTGACCGGTGCGGATCACTGTCGCGGAAGGGGACGGGGAGAGTCCCTGCGGAGTGTGGGGAGAAGGCATGCGCGGAGTGTAGGGAAGCGCGCACGGGCCCAGCCAGACGCGAACCGACGGCTAGGCTCCGCCCGGCATGAGTGACCGCAGGAGCGTGCTACGGGGATGGAAGGTGCTACGGGGATGACCGACGAGCCGATGTCGCGGCAGGAACGCGTGGAACGGATGCGGGCGCGGTTCCAGGATCGGGGGCGGCCGGGCATCGCGGCGGACAGCCGGCGCGACGCCCGCCAGACGCGCCGCATCTACCTGCCGTTGGCCACTGCCGCCTCGGTGATCTGCCTGGTGCTGATCGGCGTACGACTGCAGCGCGGCGACGCCGTGGGCCTCTGGCTCGCGCTGTACGCGGTCGGCGCGCTGGTCAGCGGCGCGGGGGCGCTGCTCGCCAAGCGGGGGCACACGCGGTGGGCGTTGGCCTCGGTCGCGGTGGGGGTCGGTCTGGCGGGGCTGGGCGACGCCCCCACCATGCAATGACACGCTCGCTCGCCGTTCTCCAGGCAGCAGACCTGCAGTGGCCGCCGCGCACAGCCCTCGAGACTTGCACCGAGGAACTTCAGGCCGCCTTCAAGCGTGACGGCTGAGCCGCTAGAGTTAAAGCGTAGGCAAAGTCGTTGCGTGGGAGGGGAGTTGAGCGCGTGGCCGACGACATGTACATCGATGAGTCAGGGCTCAAGAAGCTAGGAAAGAGTTTTGAGGCGTATGCATACGACCTCGAAAGTTACATCAAAGAATTCAGCTCCAAGACCGGGAGTGAGCAGATCCACGACGGATTCGGCGTCCTCACAGAGTCCGAAGAAGTGACCTCCGCGTACATCGACTTGGCTGAGCACATGGTGAACTCGCTCGGCAACCTGCAACGCCACTTGGACGACATCGGCGCAGGCATCCGCGAAAACGCAAACAACACAGAATCCGCGGACGACGCCATGGCCGACCTGTTCAATGGAGGCAGCCAGTGAGTGACGAGAGCGTTGCCGAAAAGGTCTACGAGGCAGGCATCGAGATTATCAATCCCGGTGGCCGCCCAGATGTGCTGCGTGACGCCGCGCGCGGCTGGCGATCCATGAGCAAGCACCTCGATGGCATGTTCTCCGAGCTCAACAAACAAGTGGAGAGCACACTTGGCGATCACTGGCGAGGGGATTCAGCCGACGCCTTTAAGGCTCACTGGGACGAGCTGACCAAGGCCGTCGATGAGACGCTCCCGGTGTTCGAAGAGGCAGCCAAAGGCTTGGACGAAGCCGCGGACTCCATCGAGGAAATCAACGACGAGATCCACCAGATCTACCTGGAGATCGGCGTCTCGGTCGCCGCGGGCGTCGCGTTGTCTTTCGTGACACTGGGATTCGGTGCGGCTGCCGGTGCTGCCAACGCCGCTCGCCTCGCCGCGCAGGCGGCCCGCGCGGCTACTCGTCTGGGCGCCATTCTGAGCAGGGTGGCCAGAGCCTTCCGTGCTGTGCAGACCTTCGCCCGTGCGGGAAAGTGGCAGCGGTTCCTGGTGGAGATGGGCACTCAGTACGCAGGAGGGTTCGCCTCCGGAGTGGGGACCAGTCTCGCCAGTGGCAAGGGACCCGAATGGCAGGACAACGCCATCAACGCCGGGTACGGCGCACTCGGCGGTGCCGGCGTTGGCGCTGCTGTCGGTGGGAGGCTGGGCGGCGGAATCATCGAGAGCACGGTG
This sequence comes from Streptomyces sp. HmicA12, assembly GCF_000373565.1. Lineage (GTDB taxonomy): Bacteria > Actinomycetota > Actinomycetes > Streptomycetales > Streptomycetaceae > Streptomyces. The sequence goes on from NZ_KB891819.1 coordinate 31,831, forward strand.
TCCGGCGGTATCGGTGGGGCCGGAGCGAGCGTCGTGGGAGACCTGACCAACAATGCGATCAAGGGTGAGGACAATGACGCCACCCAGATCGCCATCGGCGCGGTCGCCGGCGGTCTCGGGGGTGCCGCGGGAGGTGCGGCCACTCATCATGCGACGAACGTGCCAGGACTCAACGGAACACGTGAGCTCGGCATCGACGTCAATGTCAACGGTGCCATCGGCCTGGGAGCCGGGGAAGCCGGCAACGACGTCAAAGACGCCCAGGAAGACGCCTCAAAGGAAAACGTGAAGGGCGCGAACAGGGTGAAGGACAAGCCTGATACCGAGAAGTTCGGGGCATTCGGATGAGTGGGTTGGGTATGGGGTCGATAAGTGCGGGGGCGGTTCGGCTCGGGCGACGGGTCTGCGTTCTCGGGGTCGCCGCTCTTGTCGTCATGACGGGGAGCTGGCTGTTCCTGGGGGCGGGGCCGGTCAGGGCCGTGGTGGCGTGGGCGGGGCTTGTCGTTCTCGTCGGGTGCGTCGGGGCGGTCGCGGGGCAGGTGCGTTCCGGCGGGCGCGTCTCGCGTGCGGAGGCTTACGGGGCGGCCCTGGCGTCGGTTCAGGGGGCGGCTGGTACGAGGCCGAGGGGTGTGCCACCGGCGCCGGGGACCCTGCACGGGACGCGTTGGGTCTGGATCCGGGTCACGTCGGTCGCGGTCGCCGTGGTGAGCACGGCCGTACTCGCCGCCTGTCTCGGTTTCGCTCAGCCCGAGCGTTCCGCGACGGCTGCCGCGCTCGCGGATGCCGGTTACGTGGTCGAGGAGTTGCCGATCGTCGCCGTCGACGACGCTGAGGCCGCCGGGAGCAGTTCGCGGAGTGCGACGACGGCCCGGTACACCGTAGAACTGCCGTCGGCGAGCGGGGGCGAGGCCACCGCCGCGACGTTCCGCGCGTACAACGGCAAGGGCGTCAGAGAGGTCGGCGAGACCTACCAGGTCGCCTACGCGCCGGAGCGGCCCGGTCTCGGCGCAGTCGGCGACACCTCGGCCGAGGCCGTCGAGGCGCGGCTCGCGGGGCGTGCCCTGCCGTACCGGAACATCCCCTTCGTCGCGGCAGGTTGGGCGATCGCCGTCGTCGTGGCGGTCGCCGTGGCGACCGGTGTAGCGTCGCGGCCTCGCCGTGAGCGACGCGTGGCCGGCGACTGGGTCGCCGTGCGGGCGACCGTGGCCGGACAGGCGGAGCACATCGAGGTTCAGGAAGGGAAGCAGGGCGAGGGCAAGGGCGGTGCGCATTCCAGCCGTTACGCGTGTCTCGTGCTGCGGAGCGAAGCGGGCGAGGACGTCCCGCTGGCCGTCGCGGCGAAACTGTCGGCTGCCGCTCCCCTGCTCACCGGCAGCGCGGGCTGGCTGTTGTGGAATCCGCTGGGGGGCGGCGGGGCTGACGGCAAGGCCAAGGTCACCGCGGACTTCGTCGCCGACGACGGCTGGCAGTTGCCCGGCCGCGTGCCCGGTGCCGTCGCGGCCCGGATCGCCGCCGGGCCGCGCGGACCGCTACCGACCGACGACGGGCGCCGCACCCGGCTTCTCGAACTCGGGGGCTTCTGGCCGCGCACGGTACCGATGGGTCTCCTGGTCGGCATGCTGGTCGCGGCGGTCGCCGTGGGCGCTCTGCTGATGCCGGTGAACGGTGGCTGGCGGACCTGGACCGCGCTCGTGATCGTCCTCGCACCGCTCCTCGGTCAACTGCTCGCCAAGGAGGCGGACGCTCCGGTGGCCGCATAGGAACAGCAGGGGGACGGGTGTTGAGGAATTTTCGAAAGTATTGCTAGGTTGCGGCTCCTCTGGCCCTGTCCATGGCCATCAACGGCTTTTCCGCGGCAGACGGATTTCCCGAAGTGGGCAGCAGCAACTACGACAACCAGGCGGTGTACGGCGTGAGCTTCTTCGGTGAGGGTGAGGACCTCGAACGTTTTCTGTCGAAGGGGCGACTGCTCAGCCTGGCAGCGGTACCGATCTTTTGGGGACTGTTCATCTTCTTCATCGCGGAAGAGGGCTGGCGCTTCGGTTTCCTCATCGGTTTCCTGCTGCCGCCGGCCGCCGCGTATCTCGGCCTCGCCGGCCACCGCGAGGTGCGACCCGGCCTGACGGCGCTCGCCTGCGCCATCGCTGTCGCCACGGTGCCGTTGACCATGGGACTCACGTGGCTCGAGGCCCACTGAGCACCACGCTCCGAGAACGCCGCAGGGGGCGGCAGGTGCATCCGCACCTGCCGCCCCCTGTCACCTAGGCCATGTGCCTACGCGGGACGCGTCACGACCAGACGTTCGTGTTCCGCTGCTCCGTCTGCTGGTAGTTCTGAGCAGCCGTGTCCAGCGCGCGGGCGATGGACTCAAGCGTCGAGTGGAGGGACGCGGCGCGCTGGTCCCACTCGTTCTGCTTGGCCTGGTAGCCCTCCTGGGCCGCGCCTTCCCAGCTCGACGCGATGCGCTTGACGCCGGCCTCGAGGTCGTCGAGCTGCTGGCGCACGTTGCTGGCGGTGGACTTGACGTCCTGGGACGCCTGGGAAATGGTCTGGAAATTGACCAGAACCTGACCGGACATGATCTCTCCCCCGGGGGATTGTGGACGGACGGTGAGGAAGCTCTACGAGCTCGTTGAAACGATGGCGCGCGGTGCGGTCCGGCTTAGCCGAACGGCGAGGCCTCGGCGCCCGAGGAGATGTGACCGATGGACGCGGCCTGCTCCTCTTCGGACGACTGGTAGTTACCGGCCGTCGCGTCGATCGCTTCCTTGATCTCGTTGAGGACCCGGTTCAGCGCGGTCGCGTCCTCGTTCACCTGGTTCTGCAGGTTGTTGTACGCGGTGGCCGCGCTGCCCTTCCAGCCGGAGGTGATCGAGTCGACCACCGTCTGCAGGCGCTGGATCTCACCCTGGATGGACTCGTTCACCTGGGAGATGCGGCCGCTGAACGCGACCATCTCCTCGTGCGTGACATTAAATTGACCAGCCATGGCCACTAGCCCCCATGAGAGTTCGACTTCGGTCCCGCAGCACTCCTGTTCCCCTGGGAACATTGGGCGCGGGTGGCACTTCTCGGGAGTGCCGCAACTGTACTTTAGTCACAACCGACACGGTCACCAAGGTGGTTCCCGGTGATCGACCGCACTGTGACACGACCCTCACATTGTCACGAACACAACATGCGGCGGCGCCGGAGCGTTCGGCCCGACTCGCGCTGTCGGCGCGTCAGTAGAGGGCTGCCACCAGCCCACCGCCGGCCGCGATGAGCACACCGAGGCAGGCGAGTCCGATGAGCAGCGGACGCACCGGGCGCCAGCGGCCCAGCCCCTGCCACGCCTGCCGCAGATGGATGTAGCCGTACGGAGGGTCCCGGCGCCACATGTAGTTGGGGCGCGGCGCGTAGCCGGTGAGGACGCCGAACAGGCCGACGGTCACGGAGACCGTACCGAAGCCGATCAGGTAGAGGCCGCGGGCGAGTTCGGACGGGACCAGCTCGTGGGTGGCGTACTCGGAGTACCTGGTCGGCAGCTTGAACGCGGGCAGTCGCTCGCCCGGTTCGAGGCGGCCGATCCGCTCGATCGAGACCCCGGTCGCCGTCTTCCCGTTGACGTCGTCCGCGAAGGTGCCCGTGCACGTGTAGTGGTCGACGGCGAGTTCGCACGACTGGACGCGGAGGGTGCCGGGGTGGGCGGTCACGGTCAGGTGCCCGTTGAGGGCGCCGGTCCCGGCGAGCCCGATGAAGAGCCCCACCAGGATGATGAACGCTCCGCTCAGCCAGCCGGCCAGATGCCGCAGTACGTAGGCGCTGCCCGCTTCCGCGCGCTCCCGCCAGTCGTCAGGTGTCACAGTCATGGTGGTGCCAGTTCCTCGTCAGCAGACCGGACGCGCGCCGAGCCGCACAGGGCTCGGCCGCTCCGGGAAGATCATGTCGGGGTTCACCCTCAACGAATGCGCTTGTCCCGCTCGGCTCCGCCACGCTTCGGGTCCTCGTCCGGGTCGTAGTCGCGCACCTTCTGCCGTTCCTGCGGCGACATGTTCCGCCACTGCTCGCGCAGCGGTGCCAGGCCCTCGCCGAGGGCCCGGTGACCGGACGGGCTGTCGAGTACGTCCTTCAACTCCATCCGGCCGGACAGGAGTTGACGGGCGAGGTCCTTGAGCGCCGCCGGAGCGTTCGGCATGTCGCGGACCTTGCGCAGGGAGTCGGTGAGGTGCTGGTTCTGGTCCTCGGTGAGGTTCTTGTCCTCGATGGGATATTCGCGCTCGCCGAGCGGGTCGGCGTTGTTGCGGTTACCGGTGCTCATGGTGTGGGAGCTCCTCCTGGGAAGGGTGACGGCGTGGTCGTACGTGGATCAGCGGCGGTCGGTGCCGGTGCGGCCGGTGCTCAGCCGAACGGCGTGGCAGGGGCCGACGCCGGTTCGGCCTGCGCCGGGACGGAGGTACCGCCGGACTCGGACGATCCGCCACCACCCGAGGATCCACCGGACTCCGACGTCCCGCCAGCCCCTGAGGAGCCACCGGACCCCGACGCCCCGCCGCCCTCGGAGGACCCGCCCGCCGGTGAACCGCCGTCACCACCGGAGCCGCCGGAACCTCCGGAACCGCCGTCACCACCGGAGCCGCCCGAACCGCCCGAACCTCCGGAGCCGCCGTCGCCACCGGAACCGCCGGAACCGCCGCCTTCCGACGTCCCGCCCGCTCCCGGCTCCTTCTCCTCGCCCGTGGCGGTCTCGTAGAGGTCTCCGACGCCGCCGGCCATGTCGCTGAAACCGCCCATGTCGCCCGAGGCCACGGCCGCCGCGCCCTTGTAGACGTCTCCGCCCGCCGACGTCTTGAACTCGTAGCCGCCGTCGTCGCCCTCCTCGAACTCACCGGCGACCTTGCCGAGCGTCGGGTTGACGGCGGCCACACCGAGTCCGGTCAGGCTGTCCCCCAGCCCGTCCCCCGCGCCGAACGACGACTTGATGGCCTGGCTCGACAGCTCACTGGCGACCGACTTGGCGGTGTCGACCGCGAGCTCCTTGCCCAGGTCCTTCGCCCGCTCCTTGAGAGCGTCCTTGGTGAAGTCCTTCGCCAGCTCCCGGATCATCTCCTTGGCCTTGACGACGACCTTCTCCTTGACGGACTGCAGCGTGGCCTGCTCGACCTTCTGCGCCGCCTCCTCCAGAGCCTGCTTGACCAGCGCCCTGATCATGACGACCCGGGCCGCGAACGCGGCCTCGGAACCGCCCAGCGTGACGACGGCGGACGCCTGCGCCACGGCGAACTCGATGGCCAGGTCGATGAGTTGGACGATGACGTAGATCTTGAGGGCGATCACGATCATCGCGCAGACGTCGAGCATCGCCGCGAGCACCTGGGCCGCGCCGGCCAGGCCGTCCAGGTAGCCGATGCCGTGTCCACCGATGCCGAGGCCGCTGTCGGCGAACTTGTTCCACTCGGCGATGAAGGCGTCCGCGGCGTCACCCAGGTTGGCGCTCTTGACGGCGTTGGCCGCCGTGATGCCCTCGGACTGGTACTCCTGGACCGCCTGTCCGAAGTCGCGCCATTGCTGCGCGGCCTCCATCAGCTTGTCCTCGTCGATGTTCGGCCACTCGAATCCCAGCAGGTCGAGAACCCAGTCGAGTTCGCCGGGCAGCATGATGGACACGGTGTTTCCCCTCAAGACACAGGTCGCGGAGTCGTCGTACGACAGACGCGGGTACGGATGCAGTTACGGGCGCGCGAGCGGGAGCGGGTCGGAGACCGGCGCTCAACCGCTCAGGGTCGGATCAACCTCGGTGCTGCTGGGCCGCCTGCATCAACGCCTGATAGTGACCCTGCTCCGTCTGGTCGTACTGCTCGGCCATGGACGTGAGCTTCTCGCCGATGCCCTTGAGGGCCTCGCCGAGGTGTTCGAGCGAGTCGACGATGCCGCCGCTCACCGGCTCGTACACGGTGAGGAGCGTACTGACGACCTTGACGTCGTCGTCGCCCCAGCCGTCCTCGAGCTCCTTGAGCTTGTCGCCGAACGCCTTCGACTTCGAGGAGAAGTCCGAGGCGATCTCGGCGAAGGCTCGCCCCTGTGTCCTCAGAACGTCCGCGTCGGCGTCGAAACCCGAACCCGCCATGGTGTTTTCCCCCATTGGTCCTTACTTGTGCCATCGGCCCCTGTCGCGGCCACAGTCGAGCTGCCTGCCGTACATTAGTCGACCGTCGTCGCGGGGCGCACAGCGCTCACACACCCCTCACACGCGACATCAGTGAACCCGAAGGAACACCCGTCTCCATGACCAGCCCCCCACAGACCCGCCCGAAGAAGTCCCTCGGGCAGCTTCATCCGCTCGGATACGCGCTGCTCCTGGGATTCGTGGTGATGACCGCCGTGTTCGGCTTCCAGACCTTCTCGAACTTCGGGCAGTTCGGAAAACAGGGCACATTCGCCGTGAAGGACTGCGAAAGGTCGTATTCCCACAACAGTACGTCGCACCGCAGGCGTTCGAAGTCCGACGTGCGCGCCTCGTGCGGAGGGACGTTCCGTTCCGACGACGGTTCTTATGTGGACAAAGAGGCGCGCGTCACCATCGGCAGTGGCGATGCGCCGAGCGACGACGGCAAGGCGTACGTGGCGCGGCTGATCGACGCCGACGTGTCGGGCCTGCGGCTGCACGCCCAGCGCTACGACGGCGGATTCCTCGCCGCGTTCAACGGTGACTACGACCTGGTCAACCGTGAACGCGCCCTGAAGTCGGCGGGCATGGCCAGTGGCGGCCTCATCTCCCTGGGGCTCGGCATCTTCTGCATGGCCGGCGACTGGCCCCGGGTCGGTGCGCCGACGCTCAAGGAGACGTGGCGCGGCGTCATGGGAGCGCCCAGCCGCATCGCGGTCCTGCTGTTCCTGGGCCTCGGTCTCCTGGGCCTCGTGGGATTCTCCGCCGCGGCCTGAGTCAACAGGCGGGCGAGCAGGGCGAGTTACGAGGAGGGGCCCCGACCGTGCGTGACGGTCGGGGCCCCTCCTCGTACAGCTGTCTACTGCGGCGGCTGCTGGGTCCAGCCCGACGGCAGTCCACCCGGCTGCTGCGGCGGCTGCTGTTGCTGAGGCTGCTGCTGCGCCGGGGGCTGCTGGGGGTAGCCGTAGCCCTGCTGAGGCTGCGGCGCCGGGGGCTGGGGCGCGTACCCCTGCTGCTGGTAGCCGGCGGGGGGCATGCCGGGCTGGCCGCCGTACATGCCGCCGGCCTGCATCTGCGTCTGCGCGCGCTGTGCGTAGTCCTCGGCGATCAGCGCCGCGATCTCGAAGTACGCCTCGCGCGTCTTCGGGCGCATCATGTCGAGGTCCACCTCGGCGCCGGCCGCCAGGTGCTCGTCGAACGGGACGACGACCACGCCGCGGCAGCGCGTCTCGAAGTGGCTGACGATGTCGTCCACCTTGATCATCTTGCCGGTCTCGCGGACACCCGAGATGACGGTGAGGGAGCGCTGGACGAGGTCCGCGTACCCGTGCGCCGACAGCCAGTCGAGGGTCGTGCTCGCACTGGAGGCACCGTCGACCGACGGGGTCGAGATGATGACCAACTGGTCGGCCAGGTCCAGGACTCCACGCATCGCGGAGTAGAGGAGACCCGTGCCGGAGTCGGTCAGGATGATCGGGTACTGCTTGCCGAGGACGTCGAGCGCGGCGCGGTAGTCCGCGTCGTTGAAGGACGTCGAGACGGCGGGGTCCACGTCGTTGGCGATGATCTCCAGGCCGGAGGGCGCCTGCGAGGTGAACCGGCGGATGTCCATGTACGAGTGCAGGTGCGGGATGTTCTGCACCAGGTCGCGGATGGTGGCGCCGGTCTCGCGCCGCACGCGGCGGCCGAGCGTGCCGGCGTCCGGGTTGGCGTCGATCGCGAGGATCTTGTCCTGGCGTTCGGAGGCGATCGTCGCGCCGATCGACATCGTCGTGGTCGTCTTGCCGACGCCGCCCTTGAGGCTGATGACGGCGATCCGGTAGCAGGACATGACCGGCGTGCGGATCAGCTGGAGCTTGTGCTGCCGCTCGGCCTCGGCCGCCTTGGCGCCCAGCTTGAACTTGCTGGGCCCCTTGTTGTTGTTCCGCCGCTTGGGCTGGTTGCGCAGGAGGCGGTCGGAGCTCAGCTCCACCTGTGCGTTGTAGCCGAGCGGCGCGCCCGGCGCCGAGCGCTGCTGGCCCGCGTTCGGGTCCCAGCCCGCACGCGGGTCGACGGCCGGCTGGGGGTACGGGGTCGGGGCGGGGGCGGCCTGCTGCTGGTAGGGCTGCGGCTGTCCGTACGGGGCCTGGCCGGGCTGCGGTTGGGGCTGGGCCGGGGCCGGCGGCTGGGGCTGCTGGGCCTGGGGCTGGGGCTGGGGCTGGGCCGGCTGCTGCGGGTAGCCGGGGGCGGGCTGCTGCGGGGCGGGCTGCCCGTACGGGCCCGGCTGTTGCTGAGGCTGCTGCGGAGGCATCGGCTGGGCGGGGCCGGGCTGGGGCTGACCGTAGCCGTAGCCCGGGGCCGGGGCCTGCTGCTGGGGCTGCTGCGGTTGCGGGTAGCCGTAGCCCGGGGCGGCGGGCGGCATCGGCTGGGCCGGGGGTTGAGGCTGGGCCTGCGGCTGCTGAGGCTGCTGCGGGTAGCCGTAGCCACCGGCGGCCGGCGCAGGCATCGGCGCACCCGGCATCGGCTGCCCCGGGACCTGCTGCTGCGGCTGCTGCGGTTGCGGGTAGCCGTAGCCCGGGGCGGCGGGCGGCATCGGCTGGGCCGGGGGTTGAGGCTGGGCCTGCGGCTGGACCGGGGGTTGGGGCTGCGGTTGCTGAGGCTGCTGCGGGGCGACCGGCGCGGGAGCGGGGGCGGCAGGGGCGGCGCTCTGTGCCGTCGGATCGACCGGAGGGGCCGGAACGGCCGGAGCTGCTGCCGGTGCGACGGGTGCCGCCGGAGCCGCGCCGCCCGCATCACCGGCAGCGGGATCGGCGGAAGGGGCCGAGGCGGCCGGCTCGGTCGCGTTCGTCGCGGTCTCGTCGTCGGAGCCCGCCTCGGCGGCACCGTCGTCCTCGTCATCGTCGTCGCCCCACAGATCACCCGTGGGGTCGACCACACCGGAACGGTGGCTCGACGCGGCGGGGTCGGCGGGCGGGGCAGGCGGCGCGGGCGGTGCCGGTGCGGCGGGCGCGGCCGGGGCCGACTCCCCCGCGCCCGGGCCGCCGAGGCTCGGGAATCCCGGCGCGGCCGCGGCGGCGGGCGGGCCGGGCGGAGGGCTCGCCGGCGCGTTGGACGGTGCGGTGGAGGCCGGTGCGGCGGGGGGCTGCGCGGTGCCCGATTCGCCCGCGTTCGTGTACCAGGACGGCGCGTCGAAGTCGAGGTGGAACTCGCCGGTCAGTTCCGTCTCGATCGATCCGTCACCGAGGTCCGGGTTCCGCTGGTCCCGGTCACTCATCACTGCGCCTCCTGGTCTTGGCTGTGCCTCTGAACGACCGGGCCTGGCGCGGTTCCCCCGTCGCCCCCACCGCTTCAGCGGTCCCGCACCACATGCGTCATTGCCGTTCGTCGGGACAGCCTAAACGCTGTAGGGCGGCCACCGTAAAGACGGTACGTATCACTCTCATACCGTCCTGGACGGGACCGCCCATCGCGCTCGGACGTCTCGGACGCCCTCTGACGTCAGTCCATCCGGCGCGGGCCCCCGAGGAGCCCGGTCTCCGGATCGGTCGGCTGCACCATCACGTACTGGTGCTTGCCGCCCGCGATCCAGAGCATCGTCGCGTCGCTGAGCGTCGGCAGCGTCTGCGTGAGCTGCTCGGGCAGCCGCAGCACCCGGCCGATGACCTCCGCCTCCTGCGGGGAGACGCTCTGCAGGCCGATCACGTCGGCGCGGGTGAGCAGCCGCGGCGCGCGCGGGCCGAGGAACGGCACCACGGTGACCGTCGACTGCCAGGGCACCGGGGCGAGTTGGGACCGCCCGGGCTGCGCGCCCAGATCCCGTACGACGAGGACGGGGCTGGCCACCGACGCACCCTGCGCGGCGAGCTGACGCGGCTCGTACACCGTGACGCACTGCAGGCCGCCGCCCGCGGCCTGGGCCATCGGCGCCCACGCCTGGGGCCGCACCGACTCGACGGCGATCCGCGCGCCGATGGCGGCGGTGCGCAGCGCGATGATCTGCGCGGTCCACATCGAGCCGACGATGACGGCCTCGATGGGCTTGGGCCGCAGCACGTCGAGGACGGCGGGCATGCCCTGCGGGTCCACGCCGATGACGACGCCGTCGTCACCGACGCTCACCCCGAGCGAGCCGAGCGACTTCTTCGGCAGGACGTGCCGCCGCCTGCGCGGGCCGCGCAGCCCGTAGCCGGCGTGGCTGAACTCCTCCTCGAACTCCGCGAAGTCGTCGTCGTCCGCGTCGGGTTCGTCGGGCAGCGCCCGGTGCGTGGGCCGGCCGGAGCCGACCTCGGGCGCGGGGGCGTACGTCATGGTGGTGGAGGTGGCGGCGGGCTCCGGGGCGGCCTGCTGCTGTACGTGACCGACGCCGCCGACGTCTCCCTGCGCGGGCACGCCGCCCTGGAACGGGGCCTGCGGCTGCGCGTACTGCTGCTGGGCCGCCGCCTGCTGCTGGCGCTGCTGGTCCTGCCACTGCAGGCGCCGCGCCTCGGCCTCCTCGGCGCGCCGCTGCTCCTCTTGGTAGCGGGCCCGCAACTGCCGCTGTTCCTCGGCGTATTGAGCGGCGGCCTGCTGCTGTGCGGCCTGCTGTTGCTGCGCGGCTGCCTGCTGCTGCGCGGCCTGTTCGGCGGCGGCCTGTTGCGCGGCTGCTTGCTGGGCCGCCGCCTGCTGAGCCGCCGCCTGCTGCGCGGCGGCCTGTTCGGCGGCCTGCTGCGCCTCCCACTGCCGGCGCCGCTCGGCCGCCTCGGCGGCTCGTCGCTGCTGTTCGGCGTACTGCTCGGGGGTCAGCTGCTGCGCGCGCGGGTCCCGGGGGTCCTGCTGGTCGGGGGTGCTCATCAGTGCGTGCCTCCGAGGGGAAGGGTGGCAAGGAGGCCGGGCAGCTGTTCCCGGTCGAGGCGGACGAGGCCGACCTTGAGAGCGGAGGAGGAGCGCTCCAACTCGCGCTTGGCCTGGTCGAGTTCGTTCTCGCTGCGGGCCGAGAGGCGTACGTGCCCGCTGAGTTCGACGTCGTCACGTCCGGCGCCCGAGACGGCGAGGGAGACGGTGGTGGCCATGGTGCGGGTGGTGGACAGCCCGCCGGCGATCGCGCCGAGCGGGGTTCCGCCCCGGCCGATCTGCGGCCAGGTGCCGATCCAGTACGAGGAGTGCCAGCGGTCGTCGCACCGCCAGGCACGCACGGTCTCCTCGGTACGCGGGCCCGAACTGCCGCCCCTCGATTGGGCGTTGAGGTTGGCGCGCGGGTTGACGCAGGCGGCCATGGACAGCGCGGAGATGATGCCGTTCTCGTCCAGCGCCTCGGCGCGGAAGCCGAGCCCGTTGAGCCGGCTGATCAGCTGGTCCGAGGCGCGGAGCAGGGCGCGCTGGGCACCGCGCACGCCGCCGCCGCGGGCCTCGATGGCCTCGGGGCACAGTTCGGGGTCGAGCTTGAGCGCCACCCACGTCATGCGTACCGCGGGGGCGCCCGCCTGTGCCTGGACGGCCGCGTACGCCTGCGCGGCGACGGCCTGCGGCGGCAGGTGCGGGGCCGGGGCGGGCTGGGTGTACTGCACCAACTGCACCGATTCGAGGTGGATGTCCTCGACGTCCAGCGAGTCGGCGAGCAGGTCGACCGGCAACGGCCGTGCGTCACCCTGCGGCCGCAGCGGCCCGGCCGCGGAGTCGACCTGGACGAGAGTCGTCAGGAACGTACCGTCGCCGACGAAGCCGACCAGACGCCGGTCGCGGGACTCGTACTCGTACGTGCGCAGCGCCGGGTCCGCCTCGAGCAGCGGCGCGAAGGAACTGTCGATCTCGACGGGCGGGGGCCCCACGAAGGTTGCGCGACGGCGCTTGAGCGCGCGGCCGATCGCCATCCACTCAGGGAACGGGTGGCGCCTGCGCCGACCGAGGTTGAGGAAGACGAGCAGCCCGCCGACGACGGCGGCGGGCGCCATGAGCATCGGCTTGATCGCGGCGGCGGCCACGACGAGCGCGAGCGCGATCTGGATGATGAGCACATGGTGCGCGCTGATCGGTCCGAGGCTGCCCGCCTTGCGCGGCAGCTTCGGGCGCACCGGTCCCGCCGGCTGTGGCGCGGCGGCCGCGGGCGGCGGCTGCGGCGTACCGCGTCCGCTTCGTCGGGCGGGCGGGCGACCCTGCTGGGGCCGACCCGTTCCACGCCGCCCGTTCGGGGTCGGTCGCCCCTGATTGCCGCGCTGTCGGGTCCTGCTGGCGCTGGACATCCCCCGCCCTGCTCCTTCGCTCGCTTCTGTGGGTGACCCGCCCGGTCCGGACGGGTACCTTCGGGTCCGCCGTGATCGCCGGGCCTTAAGTTTCGCTGGCGCGCTGAAAATTGATACCCGTACGCCAAGGGCCGATCATCACACGGCATAGTAGAGGCCCGTGCGGCGCGTGCGCCGGGGGTGGTCGAGAAGTGGACCCAGGGAAGTACCACTACGGTCCAGCTAGGACGGGGAGATTACGTAACGATGGCATCACGTCGCGATGAGCTGAATGCCTACAACTTCTCACGGAAGCGGACAGTTGCCGCTTTCCTGAAGCCGCTCCCCAACGGCTCGGTGGAGTCGGCGCCACGACCGCTGAAGCATGCGATCTCCGGCATCGTCATGAGCGTGGTGATCCTGGCGGGCTTCGGCGCCTGCGGCTTGATGAGCCCCGTGGCGCCAGAGGGCTGGGACACCCCCGAGGCCGGGATCATCGTCACGGATCCGTCGGCGACCAGGTACATCGTCCTGCCGTCGGCCAAGAAGAGGAAGGACGGCAAGGACATTCCCGTTCTGCACCCGGTCCTCAACCTGGCCTCGGCAAAGCTTCTGCTGGACCCGAAAAAGTCCAATGAAGGTTCGGTGAAGACCGTCAAGGAGAAATTCCTCGACGAGTCGGATATCGCGCAGGGTTCGATGGTCGGAATTCCGTACGCCCCCGACCGGCTGCCGAGCGTCGAGGACGCGGGTACCTCGAAGGTGTGGGCACTGTGCCAGCAGACGAGCGCCAGCTCGGACGAGAAGTCGGTACAGCAGACCGTCTTCGTGCTCGACGACAAGGACGCGAAGACGGTCACCGAGAAGGGTTCGGGCAAGCTCGCCAGCAGCCAGGCCCTGTACGTCCAGGACAAGCGCGGCAAGCAGTACCTGGTGAGCAGTTCGGGCGTCGCGTACGAGCTCACGGGTGACACCCCGGAGGAAGTCGAAGCGCTCGTCCGCACACTGTTCGGCAACGCCGCGGAGCCGCGCACCGTCACGGACGCCTGGCTCAGCACCCTCGGCACCGCTCAGGAGCCGATCTCGATGCCGTCCGTGCAGGGCGACGGTGGACCCTCCAACGCGGGCGTCCCGTCCAAGTTCCGCACCACCGGCACTCTCCTGCAGACCCGGAACGGCCAGCACTACCTCGTCGAGAAGGACCGGGTCATCGCCGTGTCGGACTTCCAGACGACCCTGCTCAAGGAGACGCTGGCCGACCCGCGGACGCAGACCATCCAGCAGAACAGCTTCACGCCGGACCCCGGGACCCTGACAGGCGGCGCCAAGTGGCCCACCCGGGCCATCTCGTGGGCCAACAGCGGGCCGAACGACACCTCCTGCTCCGTCTTCCACGGCGACAAGTCGTCCGGTCTGACCACCTGGACCGGCTCGTCGTTGCCCATCAGTTCGGTGGCGGCGAGCGCGTCCTCATACGTCAGCCCCGGCAGCGGCCTGCTCTACCAGGAGGCGGAGGGCAACTCGAGCACCGGCTACAACTACCTGGTGACCGACACGGGCCTGCGCTACTTCCTGCCCGTCGGCAACGACTCCGACGACAAGTCGGGCAACGAGAAGCAGGACGTCAACCAGGCGAAGATCCGTCTCGGCTACGAGAACGCACGGAAGGTGTCCGTGCCCGCCCAGTGGTCCAAGCTCCTGCCGTCCGGGCCGAACCTGACGACCGAAGCCGCCAAGCAGACGCAGAATTCCTAGGGGGAGCAGAACCGTGGCATCCATGGCATCCATGGCCTCCTTCCCGGCCGCGCGTCGCGCCGCCGCGGCGCTCGCGGCCACCGCCGCACTCGCCGGGCTGACCGCGACGCCCGCCGTGGCCGATGGCACCGACCCCCAACTCGCCAGCACCGACTGCCAGTTCGGCGGCAAGGTCATCAAGGGCACACCGTGGTCGCTGCAGCGCGTCATCACCAAGCAGCTGTGGGAGGGCACATCGCTCAGGGGTGACGGCATCACCGTCGCCGTCATCGACACCGGCGTCGACAAGAACAACCCGCAGCTCGCCGGCAAGGTCCTCCCGGGGAAGTCGTTCGCCGGGAAGGGTTCCAAGGCCACGGCCGACAGCGTCGGCCACGGCACGAAGGTGGCCGGCATCATCGCGGCCAAGGACGGTTTCACCGGCACCGGCTTCCACGGCATGGCCCCGGACGCCCGCATCCTCCCCCTCCAGACCAGTACGGCGGAGGAGGGCGGCAATCTGGCGACCATGGTCGCCGCCATCAAAGCGGCGGTCGACGCGGGTGTCGACGTCATCAACATCTCCCAGGGCACGACGGCGGACAAGGCCCAACTCCCCACGCTGCAGGCCGCGGTGGACATGGCGGAGCGCGCGAAGATCCTCATCGTCGCCTCGGCCGGCAACGACGGCGCGTCCGGCAAGCCGACCAACACGTACCCGGCGGCTCTCGACAACGCCAACGTCCTGTCCGTCGCGGCCTCCGACCGCAACAACGAACGCGCCGTGTTCTCCACGCCGAACGAGCACGTGGACATCGCGGCCCCCGGCGTCGACATGGTCTCGACCGTCCCGATCAGCGGCCAGTGCGTCGACCAGGGCACGTCGTTCTCCGCCCCGTACGCGGCCGGGGTGGCGGCCCTGATCAAGCAGAAGCACCCCAAGTGGACGCCGGCCCAGATCATTTGGCACCTCGAGGCGACGGCGACGCGCTCGCACCCGGCCCACGACAAGAACGTCGGCTGGGGTGTCATCGACCCCGTCACCGCGATCAAGGACGAGACGGAGCCCACCGGCCCGGTCACCGACGCGGACCTGCAGGCGGCGGAAGCGACGAACCGGGGCGACGACGAGAAGATCATCCCCGCGAAGCTGACCCTCGGCGAGACCCCGGCGGAGCGCAACGCCCGTTACGGCACGTACCTGGTGATCGGCGGCGGACTGCTGCTCGGCGTGATCTCGGCAGGGGCGATGGCGCGGCGCGACTGGCTGCGCAAGCGCGGTGCTGACGTGCTGTGAGGTGCCACGAGGTACCGGCGCGCGCCTGTGAGCGCTTTGTGAGGAAACTTGTAAGGGTGCAGTAAAGCAAGGCACCCTGTACGTCAAGGCATGCACATGCAGGAGGCGTAAGTGGGCGCCGTGTGCGGGTCGTTGACGTTAACGGGGAGGACAGCCGGAGATGGCTGACGGGTACGAGGTCGATCTCGACGCGCTGGACCAGGTGGTCAAGGAGCTCAATCAGGTCCTGAAGGACATGGGTGGACCGAAGCGGAAGGCTGCGTACTCAACGTACGTTCCGAAGGCAGCACTGGGAAACTTCGACGAGGCGCAGAAGCTGGCCGACGCGCACGACGCCATGAAGACCCGGATCGAGCAGGACATGATCGCCAAGATCGAGAAGTTGATCGACAAGTTCGGCAGGAAGACGGAGAAGGCCCGCGGCGTCTACCAGGACGCGGAAGCGGACAACTCCATCACGGCAGACCGCAACGCGTAAGGGGGACGTGGCAATGGCTGTGGGATCTGGTGGTGCGCCCCGCGGTGAATCCGGCAGAGGGTTTGACACTCCGTTCAACACTAAGGACCTCGACACCCTGAAAGGCATGGTCAGCAGCGCCAATCCAGGTCTTCTCAGAGAGGTTTCACAGAGCTGGCAGGAGGTCCACGACGAACTCGTCGGCTCCGACGGGAACGGCGGGCTGCTGAAGCAGTTCAACGACTCGGTGAAGAAGGTTCTGGAGAGCTGGAAGGGCGACTCCGCCGAGAAGTTCGCGGAGGAGGCAGGAAGGATCGGCCAGGAGATGGCGGCCGGCGGCAACTCCGCGAAGTTCACTTCGGACGCGATGTTCTCCTCGGCGGACAACCTCGACCAGGTCATGACTGCGGTCGGAGACATAGACGTCAGCTGGTGGGACGAGGCCTGCGACTCCGTCAGCGACTACTTCAGCACCATGGATGGTGCGGACTTCGCCGCTGTGCTGGCAGCTCCTGCCAGCTTCGGTGCCTCCGCGATGGTCTCGCAGTACCGACACATGCAGGCTGCCCAGAGCGCTCACAGCAGCATCCAGGGGGACATCGCCAGCGGGATGTCGACCAAGAACGTCATCCAGAAGTGGGGTGACAGCATGGGCGCCAAGCAGGAGGCGTCTCTGCAGGCCGCTACGCACCTGGAAGAGCTGGCCAAGTCCTACAATTCGGCTTCGACGCAGTTGGGCGAGGGCGGCGGCCAAGACCACACCTTCCGCCCCCACCAAATCGACACAGGCGGCACGGGCGATACGGGCGTCTCGGGCTCCGGCGGCGTCAACCCCAGCATCCCCGGCGGTACCAGTATCCCCACGGGCTCGCTTGGCGGCGGTACCGGCGGCTCCGGCCTGGGCAGTGTGAATCCGCCCGACATTTCGACCATGCCCGCATCCGCCTCCGACATTTCGACGATGCCCGCATCCGGGTCGAACGCGTTCCCCGCTGGCGGCTCCGGAATCAATACAAATCTTGACAGTGCCGGCACCGGCATTGGTACGGGAGCCGGCGCAGGCATCGGCGGCGGAGCCGGTTCTGGACTAGGCGCAGGCGGAGGAATCGGTGCTGGAGCCGGCGGGGGCGTCGGCGGCGCGGGCGCCGGGCTCGGCGCCGGCGGCATGGCCGGCGGTCTGGCCGGTGGCATGGCGGGCGGCGCGGCTGGAGCCGGGCGGGCGGCAGGCGGAGCCGGTGCCGGACGAGGGGCAGGCGCGGCCGGACGTTCGGCCACCGGACGCGGCATGGGCGGCATGGGGGGCGGCGCGGGCGGCGCGGGCGCCGGCAAGGGTGGCCTCGGCGGCGCGGGCCGGACGGGCGCCTCGGCTCGCACGAAGGGCGGCGTGGTAGGCGCGGCCAAGGGCAAGACCGGCGGCGCGTTCACCCCTGGCGGCACGGGACTTCGCAACCGCGGCGCCGGCGCGGGCGGCACAGGAGCCGGAGCGGGCGCCAAGGGTCAGAACGGCCGCAACGGCATGGGCCCTGGTGGGGCAGCCGGTGGCCGCGGTGCCGGGAAGCAACGTGGCGAGGGCGGAAACAACAGCCGTCGTCCCGATTACCTCTACGAGGACGAAGAGACCTGGACGCCGAAGCAGCGCAAGGTCAACCCGCCCGTCATCGAGTGACCGGCTAGCCTTCGTGAGGCCCGTGACCATCTGGTCGCGGGCCTCACGGCCGACAGCACGGAATTAACCCAGAAAGGTGTCAGAGCATGCGCTTCACGCAAACGACGCTCCGCGCGGTGGGCGGCGCGGCGATGGTGGGAGCCCTCGTGCTCGGCACCGCCCCGACCGCCTCGGCGGACGCGACCAGAAACAGCCAGTGGCAGAACAAGGCTTTCGACATAGACGCCATCCACAAGGTCGCCACAGGTAAGGGCGTCACCGTCGCCGTTCTCGACGACGGTGTGGACGGCACTGCTCCCGACGTGACGGGCAACGTGCTGGAGGGGATGCGTTGTTCAGACGGCAAGCCCGCCAATCGGGAGACCCTCGACGACCACGGCACGGGCATGGCCTCGCTGATCGCCGGACACGGCCATGGGGCCGGGAACAGCGACGGCGTGCTGGGAATTGCTCCAGGCGCAAAGATCCTTCCCGTCGACATCTTCGCCACGGAAGGCGAAGGCCTCACTGCAACGCAGAAGAGCGCCTGCGGGTGGGACGAATCAATCCGCTACGCCGTCGACGAGGGTGCCGACGTCATCAGTATTTCCGTCTCCCAGGACTACGCAAACGAGAAGGTCAAGGAAGCTGTCGCCTACGCGATCGCCCACAACGTTGTGGTCGTTCAGTCCTCCGGCAACGAGGGAATTGAACAGAAGTCCGGCCTCGGCTCCATCCCCGGCGTCGTGGAAGTCGGCGGTTCTGTCCAAAACGGGACTCCCTGGGAAGAGCAGAACCACTCTCAAGAGCTCATGTTCACCGCCCCCGCCAAGGACATCGTCGTTGCGACCGGAAAGGGCGGGTACGAGGCTGACGGCAAGTTCATCAGTGGCGACTACGTCACCGGCGACGGAACCTCCATGTCCACCGCCATCGCCTCCGGCGCCTTCGCGTTGCTCAAGCAGAAGTTCCCGGACTACACCCCCGGTCAGTTGGTCAACCGCGTCATCAAGTCCACGTACATCGCCAAGGGCGTCGACAAGGCGAAGCTCCCCGACGAGTACCACGGCTACGGCGACCTGAGCCCGTACAAGGCGCTCACCGAGAACATCGCCAAGGGCAGTGAGAACGGCCCCTGGGACCTGTCCTCACTTCCCAAGACCGACAACGGCAACGGCAAGAGCGGCGCCGGTGCCTCCTCCTCCCCCGCCACCGGCGCAGCCGCCTCCGACGACAGTGACGACAGCAACTCGAACCCGATCCTCTTCGTCGGCATCGGCGTCGGCGCCCTCGTCGTCATCGTGCTGATCGTCGTCCTGGTCTCCCGCAAGAAGAACAACCGCGGTGGACCGGGTGGCCCTGGCGGCCCTGGTGGCCCCGCCGGTTGGGGTGGGCCCGGGGCCCCGCAGCAGCCTTACCAGAACCAGCCGTACCAACAGCAGCCGTACCAACAGCAGCCCGCTCCGGGCTCCTACGGCCAGCAGCCCCCGCAGCAGCAGAACGGCCCCTACGGCTACTGACCCCTCGCCCAGACGGCACGAAGAGGCCCATGACCACTCCTGGTCGCGGGCCTCACGCCTTCCGCCACCCATGGGGGCGCCCGCACACGTTCGCAGGTTCTCGGCGGTATCGGCTGGAAGGTCACCTGTCACGTCTCCGGTGCCGGCCGCCTGGCTCATCGGCCGTCGCCGCTGGTCAACTCTCGTTAAGCTGGCGGCGTTCAGCGCGAAGCGACGAAAGGGCTGATGCGGCGTGGGGACGAACAGTGAGGCGCCGAAGGAGACGCCGGAGGAGATCAAGGCCCGCAAGGAGCGCGAGAAGGACGAGCTGTACGCGCTCGACATCTCCGGTGTCGAGTGGCACAGCGCGCCCGGTACCGAGCAGCACGAGGAGCGTGTCGAGATCGCGTATCTGCCGGGCGGCGCCGTGGCGATGCGTTCGTCGCTGGAGCCCGACACGGTGCTGCGGTACACCGAGGCGGAGTGGACGGCGTTCGTGCTCGGCGCTCGCGACGGTGAGTTCGACCTGGAGCCGGCGCCGCACAACGGGGGGCTCGACGTCTAGATCGCCGGTCGGTCACCGCCGAGGCCCGAACTTCCCGCATTTTGAGGGGAGTTCGGGCCTTTGCCGGTTCGCGACGTCAACCGGGTACCGCTCAGCGGTACCCCCTCGGATGGTTTGGGCCGCCGCCCGTCCCGCTCTCGGCCTGAAGCGCCCCGCGCCGTGGCACCTTGGTCCGCGACGGGTGGGCACGAGGACGCCACCCGCAGTCGAGGGGAGTACAGCATGAAGATCCGTACCGCGGTCGTGGCGGCGTTCCTGGTGGCCGGCGGCGTGCTCGGCAGTGCGGGCGCGGCCGTTGCCCACGGGCACGGCCACGACCACGGCGGCGCGGCGGCCCAAGGAACGGCCGTCGGCTCCCCCGGCGTCCTGTCGGGCAACGTGATCCAGGTCCCGATCGACCTGAACATCAACGCCTGCGGCAACAGCATCAACGTCATCGGGCTGCTCAACCCGGCCGTGGGCAACACCTGTGTGAACCACTGACCGACGACGACGCCGCCGCTGAGCGCCCCTTGCCCGTGACGGGTGAGGGGCGCTCAGAAGACCGTGAACGCGTAGATCGCGCTGTCCGCCATGACGAAGACCCGGTTGCCGTCCGCGACGAGGTTCTGGTGGTCCGCGTGGGGCAGTTGGTAGCGCCAGGCGCGCTCGCCGTCGGAGGACCTCAGCGTGTTCACGTTCAGGCGCTTCTGGCTCGTGATCGAGCTGGTGGAGTCGAGTGACCAGGCGCCGTGGCCCTGGTGCAGCACCGGCCAGTTCTCGTCGGCGACCCAGTAGCCCCTCCACATCTCGCTGCCGTCGCGGGTGTCGAGGCGTCTCGGATAGTTGCCGCCGCAGACGTAGACCGCGCCGTCGGCCACGGTCGGCGGCCCCCAGTTCTCGCCCTCGTACTTGGGTTCCTTGATCTTGGCGGTCCAGACGACCTCGCCGTCGCTGAGCCTGCGGGCCTCCAGTGTCGGCCCGTTGATGTACACGGTGTCGCCGTCGACAGCGGGAGTCACGCTGACGTCCGTCGTGCTGGGCCGGGTCCAGGCCACGCTGCCGTCGCGGGTGTCGAGGACCAGCACCTTGCCGTTGGCCGTCACCAGCACGAGGCGCCCGCGTGCCGCGGAGGCCGTCAGCATCAGGCCCTGCTTCCGGAACTCGGCGGGTGCCTTGATGGTCCACCGGACCTTCGCGTCGGCCCGTCCGACGGCGCGTACCCGGCCGATCTTCGTCACGCAGTACACGGCATCCTCGTCGGCGGCGAGTACCGTCTCCGCCTCGGCGGCCGGGCAGGTCCACTTGGCGACACCGGTCGAGGCGACGTACGTGTACAAGGTGCCCTTCTCGTCCGCCGCGGCCACGAGCCGGTCCGACAGGGAGACGTAGCTCGCCCTCGGGCGGATGCGTGGTGCGTGCCAGCGGCGCTTCCCGGTGCGGACGTCGTACGCCGCGATGCCGCCGCTCGCCGCACCGAGGACGAGCACGTCGCGGACGGTGAGCAGGGTCGGCGAGTACGTGTCCGCCTCGTCGTCGAGGTTCCAGATGACGGACGGTCTGCCGACGGTGACCGAGGTACCGCCGATGTTCTTGTCGAGCGCCTCCTCGGGCGTGCTCACCGCGGGCGGAATGTCGAAGGGGTCACTGCTCACCGGCGATTCGGCGGCGCCGTCCGAGCCGCGGCCCGCGAGCCACCAGGCACCCGCGCCGCCGCCCGCCGCCACGACCACGCCGCCCGCGGCCAGGCCGGTGAGCAGTCGGCGCCGGCTCACGGACGGCACCGGTTCGGCTCCCGGCACACCCGTGACCTGGGTCGTCAACTGACGTGCGCCGCGCTCGCGTTCCTTGATGGCGTCGGCGAACGCGCCACGTCGCCAGGCCTGTTCGGCTCCTTTGGGCGGAGCCATCGCCGAGGCGATCTGCGCGGGCACCGGGCGCAGATCCGGGCTCTTGGCGAGGCACGGCGCGACGAGACCCGCCAACGCCGGTGACAGACCGGTGAGTTGGGGCTCGTCGTGGACCACGGCGTACTGGACCGCGGCCACGTGCCCGCCGTCGAAGGCGCGGCGTCCGGTCGCCGCGTACACGAGGACGGCGCCCAGCGAGAAGACGTCCGCGGGCGGTGCGACACGCTGTCCGAGCACTTGCTCGGGGGCGCCGTAGCCGGGCGTCACGGGCACCTGCCCGGTGGTGGTGAGCGTGAGTCCGTGCTCGGGCCTGGCGATGCCGAAGTCGATGATGCGCGGGCCTGTCGACGTCAGGACGATGTTCGGCGGCTTGAGGTCCCGGTGGACGAAGCCCGCCGCATGGATGTCGACGAGCGTGCGCGCGAGCGACGCGGCCAGGGCGCGCACGGCGGGCTCGGGCAGCGGGCCGAAGGTGTCGACGGCCTGGTCGAGGGTGAGCCCGGCCAGGAACTCGGTGGCGATCCACGGCCGTCCGCCCTCCGTCCACGCTCCGAGCACGGCGGCGACTCCTGCGCTGTGCACGGCCTGCGCGGCCTGCGCCTCGCGCACGAACCGCTGCGCGAGATGGGTGTCGTGGGCGAGTTGGGGCTTCAGGACCTTCACGGCGGCGAGGGTGCCGGTGGCGTCCTGGCCGACGTAGACCTTGCCCATGCCGCCCTCGCCGAGCACGCCGGTCAGGCGGTACGGGCCGAGGCGGAGGGGATCGCCGGTGCCTAGGGGATTCATGGGCGGGACTTTCTACGGGAGTTGGGGGCCTGATGCGGGGCAGGGCGGGGTGGTGCGGGCTGCAGGGCGCGGGGCGCGGCTACTTGAGCGGGTAGGCCCGCATCGACGTGTCCCCGACGCCGAGGACCAGTCGGTGCTTCTTGTCCTCGAAGTACGCGTAGGTGCTGCTGGTGACCTTGTACGTCCGGCCGATCTCGTGCTTCCCGGTCAGCTCGACGGCGCGCAGCAGCTGGCCGTTGCGGTAGTAGCCGTAGCGGGTGCCGATCACCGGGCACCACGCGGTGCTGGCATCGCTCACCTCGGGCGACGCCTCCTTCCACCGCAACTTGCCGCTGCGACCGTCCACCGCGGCGAACCCGTACCCCTTCCCGACCGCGTACACGACCGAGGATCCGGCCGAGGATCCGGCCGAGGACACGACCGTCGGCGGGCTGAACTCGGTCCCTTTCTCCGACGCCCACATCTGCTTCCCGTCGCTCAGCCGCAGCGCGATCAACTGATCGCCGCCGATGTACAGATGGGTGTCGTCCACGGCGAGCGGGCTGCGCAGCGGGCGTGGGTTCTTCACGCCGGCGTACGGCCGCTCCCACACGACGTCGCCGCTCGCCACGTCCCGTACGACGATGCGGACCGCGTTCTTGTCCATCTCCTGGAGCGTGACGAGCCGCTTGCCGACGACCTCGGCCGCGAGGAAGTGCAGCCGCGTGCTCTTGTCGGGCCGTCGGGGCAGCGGCTTGGACCACAGCGTCTTGCCGGTCCTGACGTCGGCGGCGCGCAGCGTGTAGCGGTCGCTCGCGTGGAATCCGTAGTCGTGGCTCTTGGCGGATCCGACCGCCGCGTAGACCGTCGTGCCGTCCATGCGGACGAGCTGCTGCCCGTACTCCGGGATCCCGTCGATCTCGAACACGGTGCCGGGGAACCACAGCGGGGTCTGCCGCGTGTACTTCTGGCTCTTGTCCCAGAACGTGACGCCGACCGGCTGCCGGTCGTGCTCGACGTGTTCGCTGGCGCTGAGCTGGTACTCCTGGTTGTCGACGACCGCGTACTGCCACCACCGGCTGTCGGTGAGCCGCTTCCATTCCTGTACGCCGTCGGAGGGGCGCAGGCCGTACGTCTCCGCGCCGTTGGGGACGACGATGACGTCGTCCGTGACGTACGGGACGGACGGGCCCCAGTCGTCGGTGAGTTGGCCGCGGGTGTACTCCCACACCGGGTCGGCGTTGAACCGCTGCTCGGTGGCGCCCTTGTCCACCGCCTCGCCCTTCCCTGACCCCTGCCCGGTGTCGCGCGAACTCCACCACCAGGCGCCGCCGCCTGCCAGCGCGGCGACCGCCACCGCTCCGCCGGCGGCCAGGAATCCGCGTCGCGACGTGCCGAGGGGGCGGGCCGCGGTCGAGGCGGGCGGTGTCGTGTCGGGCGTGACCGGCGGTGCGGCCGTCCGCTGCGGCGCGATCTGCCACACGTCCACGGCCCGCCGCCCGATCTCACCGAGCAGCGCGGGCGGCAGGTGCTCCACGAACTCGCCTCTGCCG
Source organism: Streptomyces sp. HmicA12 (assembly GCF_000373565.1). Classification (GTDB taxonomy): domain Bacteria; phylum Actinomycetota; class Actinomycetes; order Streptomycetales; family Streptomycetaceae; genus Streptomyces. Next base: position 55,553 of record NZ_KB891819.1, read on the forward strand.
TCGTGCAGTTGGGCGGCGAGTTGATCGGTGCTCGGACGCCGCGCCGGGTCCTTGTCCAGGCACTGCGCCAGTACGGGGACGAGGGCGGCCGGTACGCCGCTGAAGTCGGGCTCCCCGTACCGCACCCGGTACAGCAGATCGGCCGGCTGCCCGTGTCCGAAGGGACCGCTGCCCCGCGCCGCGTACACGAGGACTCCGGCCAGCGCGAACACGTCACCTGCGGCGGTGTGCTCCTGCGAGGTGGCCTGCTCCGGCGACATGAAGGCGGGGGTGCCGACGGCCGATCCGGTGTGGGTCAGGTGGATGTCGCCGATGGCTCGCGCGATACCGAAGTCGATGACCTTGGGCCCGTACGCGGTGACGATGATGTTGGACGGCTTGAGGTCCCGGTGCACCACGTCGCTGCGGTGCAACTGCCCGAGCGCCGCGCACAGTCCGGCACCCAGGGCCCGTACGGCCCGCTCGGTCAGGGGCCCCGAGTTCTCCACGGCCTCGTCGAGCGGCGGCCCGAGCACGTACTCGGTGGCGAGCCAGGGCGTCTCGGCGTACGGGTCGGCGTCGACGACCTTCGCCCCGAACTGCCCGCCGATGACCCGGGCCGCGTCGATCTCCAGGCGGAACCGGGTCCGCCCGGCGGGATCGGCGGCGACGGCGGCGTGCATGGTCTTGAGCGCGAGGGTCCGCCCGCCCGCGCTCCGGGCGACGTACACCGTGCCCATGCCGCCGCTGCCCAGGCGGGCGACGAGGCGGTACGGGCCGAGGGCCGCGGGGTCGTCGTGGGTGAGGGGGGAGGGCATGGGGACCTGGTCTCGTCGTCTGCGTCTTTACCGGTGTCGTCTGCTTCCGTACCGGCGTCGTCTGCTTCCGTACCGGTGGGGTACGTCGTCCGTAAGGGAGGGAAGGAAGGTCAGGGGGCGTACGGGAGAGGCCCGGCAGCCGTCTGCGGGACTTCCGCGTGGAGTACGGAGGCCGCCTGGTGCGCGAGGGCGGCGACGAGCCGTCCGGGCAGCCAGCCGGGACCGAGGAGAGCGGCGGAGCGGTCCGTGGTGCCGAACCCGATGTGCGGGGATGCACTCGCGCTCGGATCGGCTGGGGCCAACACGTCCACGATCTCCGCGAGTTGGGGCCGGTGGGCGGGATCCCGGGACAGACACCGCCCGACCGTCGAACGCAAGGAGGACGGCAACTCGGCGCTCTCCGGCGCCGCGTGTCCGGTGGCGGCGTAGGCGAGCGTGGCGCCGAGCGCGTACACGTCGCCGAGGGGCCGCGGCATTCCACCGCTGGTCTGCTCGGGCGCGCGGGCGCCGGGGTCGACGGTGTCGGGGGCCGCGGCCCGGACAGCGCCGTAGCAGCCGAGCCGGGGCCCGTCGAAGCTCAACAGGACGGCGGCGGGCGAGACTCCGGCGTGCACGAGCCCCTGCCCGTGGATCACGGAGAGGGTCTCGGCGAGGGCGACGCCCAGGGCCAGTACGGTCCGCTCGGGCAGCGGCCCCCCGTGCACCGCGAGCGCGGTGGGCAACGGCAGCACCGGCAGATACGGGCGCGCGCACCAGGCCCGCTCCCCCGGCCCGGACATCTCGACGGCCGGGAAGGCGGCGGGCCCGAGCAGGTAGCGCGACGCGTCGGCCTCGGCGAGGAACCGTCCGGGGTCGCTCCGCGGGTGCGGCGTGCTGAGGAGAACCGTGCGGTCGCCGTCGGGAGTGCGGGCGATGTGACGAATCTCGGAAACGGGCGGCTGTCCTGCGCCGGAGCCGTCGAGCCGGGTGACGACGACGTACGGTCCCGCCCGACGCACGGACTGCCCGCCGTACCCACCGCCCCCGCGCGCATCCGGGCCTGCCGCCTGTGGCGCCTGCATGTGCGTCGTCCCCTCCGCCCTCGACCTGGCGATGTCCCCCGCCTGTGGCACGTCGCGGCGATTTTAGTCGACGGCCCCTCTTTGGCCCCAGGGGCATCGGTGGCACCGAAGGTAACGGTGGCCCCAAGGGCACCGATGGCCACACCCTGTCCGAGTGCCCGCGGGACGGGAACCGGAGGGCGGAAGCGGCTGCCGACGTCCGAACGACGGTTGACCTGTTGTTCGGGGGGCTGGGTAAACTCGTGGCAAACTCGGGCCTGTTGGGGCGTGGGTGGTTGCGGGGACGCGGGGATACGGGTTTCGGGGGAGATGCCGTCGTGGCGATGATGTTGCCGGACGAGTTGGCCTGGCTGTTGGAGATGCTGGGGTTCGACTGGCCGACGGCCAATGAGGATCATCTGACGCAGTGTGCGGCGACCTGGCGGGAGTTCGGGGCGCAGGTCGGGGACATCCAGGCGTCGGCGGTGCAGTCGGCGGGCAATGTCACGGCGGACAATTACGGCGATGCGATCGACGCGTTCGTGGAGAAGTGGCAGGACTTCTCGGGTGGTTCGGGGTATCTGGACGATGCCCGGCAGGCCGCGGAGATGATCGCGTTCGTCTTCGACACGGCCGCGGTGCTGGTGATCGCGATGAAGATCGCGGTGATCATTCAGTTGACGGTGCTGGCGATCCAGATCGCGGTGGCGGCGGCGACGGCGGTGGTGACGTTCGGGTTGTCGGGTGCGGCGTCGGCGGCGTTGACGCAGGTGACCCGGGTCGCGGTCCGCAAGATCCTCAAGGAGACCGCGGAGGCGGTCCTGGAGGCGGTCCTGGAGGCGGTGAAGGAGCCGTTCGTCTCGGCGCTGGAGGAGATGAGCAAGGACCTCATCGCGCAGACCGTGAACCAGGGCTTCGGCGCGCAGGACGGCTACAACCTGGGGCGCACGGCGGATGCGGGCAAGACGGCGGTCAAGGACGGCTTCGACAACTTCGGCGCGACGCTGGGCGAATCACTGCGGGACGGGGCCGGGGGCCGGGCCGGGCATCACGCGCGCAGCGGGCTGGATCATGCGGCGGGGAACACGTCGTC
>NZ_KB891820.1 GCF_000373565.1 Streptomyces sp. HmicA12
ACGGTCTGGCCGGCACGGATGTCCCGCAGCGCGCCGAGCACGGTGTCGATGCCCGGGATCCGGTCGTCCAGGAGGTAGGCGATCCGTGAGGCGCCGCCGCGCAGGAGTTCCAGGGCGAAGCCGTTGCCGCGGTCGGAGATGACGACGATGCCGACCCCCGGATGGTCGGTGCGCAGGCGGCGGGCCGCTTCGAGGGTGGCCATGGTGGTGACGACGGGTGTGCGCAGACTGATGATGACCGCGTCCGGTTCATGGCCCTCGACCACGGCCACCAGGTCGTCGGGGTGGCGGACCCGGCCCACGATCTTGATGTCGGGGGTGTCGGCGAGCAGCGCGGCGAGGCCGTCCCCGATCAGGAAGCTGTCGGTGGCGAGGACGACGGTGAGGGGTGTGGTGAGGGGTGTGCTGTCGGGTGCCATGTCCGGTCTCCTGGCTGGCGGGCAGCAGATCTCGGAGATGGCCGGTTGCGACGGAGGCTTTCCCAAGCCAGGGCAACCGCCGGACACGTCAAAGGTCTCGTGGTTCGACTCTACTCCGCAGGGCCCGCACCGAGGCCGTTCTCACGGGCCGACCGGCGCGAACTGGGCTTCCACGGCGGCATGTTGGGGGCACCCCCCCCCGGATGGAGGGCGGGCAGACACCCCGCTGGATTTGCAGGTCTGCCCCATACCGGCCGGTCGCGGGGAAAGGATTCACTGACAGGGTTCCTGCCCATGTCGGGGCTTGAGGGACGGGGCCGCGGCTGCGCGCCCACCGCCCGCCCGAGGAGGAGCCTTGTCCTGGTCCATCACTCCGGTCCTTCCCGCACCCCCTCCGACTCCCGGTCGCTGCGGGACGGATACGCGTCGGCCCGGGCAGCTCACGGCCCGGGGGGCGCGGTGAACGCGGCACACGGAGGCCACCGGCACGGGGGCCCACGCCGGCGGCCCCTCGCGTTCGGCGACGGCAGCCGCGCCGCAGCGGAGGGCCGGGGCGCCACAGGTTCTCAGCCGGAGCTCTTCGGCATGCGGGTACGTGCGGTGAACGACGTGTCCGTCGTCGAACTCCACGGGGAACTGGACCTCGTGGCGCACACCCGGCTGACACCGCAGATGGACCTGCTGACCCTCCTCGACCGGCCGTCGATCGTCATGGACCTGCGCAAGGTGACCTTCGTGGACGTACGCGGGCTGCGACTGCTCCTGCGGACCCGGGACCGCGTTCTGGAGCGCGGCGGCACCCTGCGCGTCCTGCCCGACACCCACCAGATCGCCAGAATCCTGCGCCTCACCGGCACCGGAACCGACTTCTGCCTGCTCGAAAGCCTTCCACCGCACCTGACAGCCTGAGGAGACCACCACGGTACCTACGGGCAGACCGACCCCGCCGTGCCGTCCGCGCGGGCTCCGGCGGGACCCGAAGCGCCACCCGACCGATCCACGAGACAACCGGCCGCCGCATGTCCGACCCGAACCGGTGAACGCCCCGGACCCTCGTGCCGGCCAGGCCACGAAGGCCACCACCGATCCGCTGACCCCAGCCCCCGTCCTCAGGCCCGCCCGAGTGGGGCGAACTCCCGCACGCCCCGGGTGACCTGAGGACCATCCCGGCGAGGAAGCGCGCCCCAGGGAGAGCGCGATTCCTCGCACCGGCGGCCGCCACCCTCGCCGACGCAGCGGTGGCGGCCGCCGCTTCATCGCTTCCCAGCGCCGGCCTCGCATGTCTGCCCCACCCCCAACGATGGACGGCACCGTCGGACAGCGCTCACCGTCCTTGAACCCCGCACTGAAACTGATCCGCGGCGCTGAAGCGCAGGGTGCAACCCTGGCCGCGCCGCACGGTCACCCCCTGGTCGAGCGCGACGCGCTGGGCGGGCTCCAGGTCGGCCGAGCGGAGGAAGTCGACGACCTTGCCCCGGCATGTCGAGGGTGGCCGGCAGCTCCGGGGCGGCGCCCGCCCTTGTCGCCCTTGGCCTCGGAGGCGCGCAGTCCGTCGTAGGTCAGCTCGCGCTGGAGTTCGCCGGCGGCGAGGGTTCGCACCATGAACTTCATGGTGGACGGCAGCTCGCCGGTGCGCGGGTGGCGGGCGGTGAGGTCCATCGCGGAGAACGCGCCGTCGTGGATGCGCGGCGCCACCTGGTCGCGATGGAGGACGTCGAGCACGTTGAGGATGTGGCCGGTGCCCCGGACGAGGCGGAACATCTCGGAGATGTGCACGGTGTCGCCCGGCCGCGCGTAGGTGAGCGGCTCGCGGAACTTCGGCCGCTGGAGCGGGTGAAGGCGGCTGGAGGTGCCCGGGCCCTCCGCGAAGGCAACCGAGTCCTCGATCCCGGCCTCGTGCCCGGCCTCGTAAAGGACGAGGTCCGGCCGGGCGGTCGACTGGTGGTCGGTCGAGACCCGTCTCCGTCGTCAAACCCTGTCAGCGATCACCATCGAGTCTGATGGGATTCGAGCCGCCGCGAACCCCCGGATTGCACGGGTTCATCGGACGCGCCGCCTGCCTGTCGTCAAACGATCGTTTGACGACAGACGGGGCGTCGGATCTTGTGCGCGGCCAGAGCGACGGCCGCGATCACCGCTACGGCGGCGGCGAGGGCCGGGCCGCCGTAGGTGATGACGTGCTGGAAGGAAGGGGCTGCGGCGTATCCGGCTGTGGCCTCAGCGCCGGCCCACAAAGGTGCGGCGAGCAGGCTGTAGGGGGCGATGCGCCGGTGGGGCAGGCGAGTCGCCCCCGCCAGGTGCGGGGTCAGGGTGCGTACGACGGGGACGAACCGGGAAAGGAAGACGGCCTGTCCGCCGCGCCGGGCCATGAGGGTGTCAGCCCGCCGCCAGGCGGCGGTGGGGACGCGCCGCCCGAAGCGCCCGGTGCGCAGGCGGCCGCCCAACAGGCGCCCCGTACGGTGGCCGAGCACGTCACCCGCCACGACGGCACTCGATGCGGTGACGATCACCAGCGCGAGGTTCAGGTCGCCGGCGCGGGCCAAGGCGCCGGAGGCCAGCAGCAGGGTGAGGGTCGGGACGAACGCGCCGATCAGCAGAACGGACTCGGTGAGCACGGCGGCGGCCAGGATCGCGTAGGCGCCCGCAGCGGGCAGCTGGGCGATCAGTCCGGTCAGCGTGTTCATCGGGCTGCCCCGGTCAGGATGTACGGCGCTGCCGGGGCGGACGCGTCGTTGGGGCGGCGCAGCTGCCAGACGTCGGCCGGGGGGAGGTTGGTCCACACGGTCCAGCGGCCGGTGGCGTAGCGGCGCTGGTAGCCGGCGAGGACTTCTTCGACGGCTCGGTGGCGGCGGGCCTCCGCACGGGAGGAGGTCAGGGCGCGGGCGTAGCGGGTGCCGCGGTAGGCGAAGTAGGCGAGGGTTCCGCCGGGGTGGAGCAGTTCCATGTACCGGTTCATGATTGTCTCGACCTGGGCGGGGGTGAAGTTGGTGAACGGCAGGCCGGAGATGATCACGTCGTAGGGGCGGCCGGTGTCGAGCTGTTCGACCAGCGCGTGGTGGACGCGGACCCGTTGGCTCTCACCGGCCAGCCGCGGATGGGTGCGGACAAGGCGGCGCAGTTGGGAGGCGAAGCGCGCGTTGGCCTCGACGATGTCCAGCCGGCTGCTCGGGGAGAGGCGGGGGATCAAGGTGCGGGTGACCGATCCGGTGCCCGCACCCGCCTCCAGAACATTCAGGGGCCGTGCTCCGTGCTCCTGCACCGGGTCGGTGAGCAGGCGGGCGAGCGTTCTGCTGCTGGGAGCGATGGCTCCGGTGGTGCGCAGGTCGCGGGCCGCTTCGATGAGGAACATCCAGCCCTCGGCGTTGCGCTGCGCGAGGACACGGTCGTGTGAGGTGGTCCAGTCGTCCATGTCTTCGACGCTAAGGACGCTCTCACCCCTGCGGATCGTCCCTTGTGCGACCGCCTTCCCCTACGAAAGTAGGGGGGTGTCATGGCAGAACGTCGGCGGTGGAACCGGCGGCCGTCTGCCTACGCTGCACAGGTGGAACGGGAACGAAGCCGCAGATGGGCCGCGTACGGGCGCTCCGTACTGGTGGTGCTGCTGACCCTGGCTGCTGTGCAGAGCGGGGCATTGACCAGTGGCGGCCGGTACGTCACCGCCCGTAGCGCGGTGGTGCTGGCGTGCGGGCTGGCTCTGCTGTGGGGCCATCGGTTGTGGTGGCCCGCTCCGGCTCTGACCACGGTGGCCACTGGCGTGTGGGGGCCGCCTGTACTGCCGTTGTTCCTGATCGCCCTGTTCGACCTTGCCGACCGGCGGCGCATCCGGGCGGCTGTCGTCTGCTCAGCCGTGGCGCTCGCCGGCAACGCCGTCCTTGGCCCGGCTGCGTCCTTGTGGATCCCGCAGCAGTACGGCTCGATGCTCTTCCTGATACTGGCCGTGATCGGCGGGCTGTGGATGGGCAACCGGCGCCGCCTGGTCCAGGCACTGAATGCCCAGGTGGAGCATCTGCGAACCGAGCGGGAACTGCGTGAGCAGGCCGCGCGGATGGCGGAACGTTCCGCGATCGCGGCGGAGATGCACGATGTGCTCGCCCACCGGCTCAGCCTGATCGCCCTGCACACCGGCATCCTGGCCACCAAGAAGGACACGCTGCCCGATCCCGTCATCGAACGCCTCAGCCTGCTGCGTACCGCCTCGACCGACGCCCTGACCGACCTGCGCGACGTGCTCGGCGCACTGCGCACCACGGAAACCCTGTCCGCCGCGGACCCGCCCGCACCGGTCCTGCGCGACGTCGAAGAAATGATCGAGCAGGCGCGGTCGGCCGGACAGGCCATCAGCGTGACCGTGGAGGGCAGCCCCGCACAGGCACCCGCTGCGCACCGGCTGGCCGTCTACCGGCTGATCCAGGAAGCCCTGACCAACGCCCGCAAGCACGCCCCCGACGCACCGGTCGGCGTCCGCATCTCCTACGCGCCGCCCGCCACCCTGGTCGAGGTCACCAACCCGCCCGGTACCGCCCTGGCCGACGGCAGGCCGGTACCTTCCGGCTTCGGCCTGATCGGCCTGCGCGAGCGCGTCGAAGCACTCGGCGGACACCTGAACGCCGGGCCCGGCGGCGCCGGCACCTGGCGCCTGGCCGCCCGCATCCCCCACCCCGTCACCGAACAGAACGGCCCCGATTCGTGATCCGCGCCATGGTCGTCGACGACGATGCCCTCGTCCGCCTCGGACTGACCGACCTCCTCGACAGCGACGACACCATCCACGTCGTCGCCCAGGCCACCGACGGACTCCACGCCATCGAGCAGGCAACCGCCCACCGCATCGACGTAGCCCTGGTCGACATCCGCATGCCCCGCATGGACGGCATCGCCGCCACCAAGCACCTACGCGCCCTGCCCCATCCCCCGAAGGTCATCACCCTGACCACCTTCGACCTCGACGAGTACGTCTACGACGCGCTGGCCGCCGGCGCCGACGGCTTCCTCCTCAAGGACACCGACCCGGCCGAAATCCTGCGCGCCGTCCACCTCGTGGCCGCAGGCTCCGCCATGCTCCACCCCACAGCCGCTCGCCGCCTCATCGACCGCTACCACCACACGGGTCGCCCCCAGGCCACCCAGGCCCAGGCCCGCATCGACGCCCTCACCCCACGCGAGAGGGACGTCCTGACCCTGCTCGCCCAAGGAGACACCAACGCCGACATCGCGAGAACCCTCCGCATGCAGGAGAGCACCGTGAAGTCCCACGTCAGTCGCATCCTGACCACCCTGGACGTCACCAACCGTGTCCAGGCCGCGCTTCTGGCCCGCGACGCGGGCCTCACCCCCTGAGACCCCGCACCAGCCCGCCGGAGCGGACCTCGGACCGAGCGCCGCGGTCGGCGCCGCCGGGACAAGGCCAAGATCGAGGCGACTGTTCGTATGCAGCCCGAACCGGCATAGGAGTCCGCCAGGGTTCAGAACACCGACCACACGCACGGACAAACAGGCGGCTGAGGCGGCGCCCACCCAAAAGGCCGTGGGCCGTGTTCTTCCAAACGGAAGAACACGGCCCACGGCCCACAGACGGCCCAGGAGAACGAAAACTCGCTCTGACCTGCGGCGATCCTAAATGTCGAAGTACAGCTCGAACTCGTGCGGGTGCGGCCGCAGCTGGATCGGGGCGATCTCGTTCGTGCGCTTGTAGTCGATCCACGTCTCGATCAGGTCGGACGTGAAGACGCCGCCGGCCTGCAGGTACTCGTTGTCCGCCTCGAGGGCGTCGAGGACCGCGGGGAGCGAGGTCGGGACCTGCTGGACGTTCGCGTGCTCCTCGGGAGCCAGCTCGTAGAGGTCCTTGTCGATCGGCTCGGCCGGCTCGATCTTGTTCTTGACGCCGTCGAGGCCGGCCATGAGCAGCGCCGAGAAGGCGAGGTACGGGTTCGAGGACGGGTCCGGCGCACGGAACTCGACGCGCTTGGCCTTCGGGTTCGAGCCCGTGATCGGGATGCGCATGGCCGCGGAGCGGTTGCGCTGCGAGTAGACCATGTTGACCGGGGCCTCGAAGCCCGGGACCAGGCGGTGGTACGAGTTCACCGTCGGGTTCGTGAAGGCGAGGAGGGACGGGGCGTGCTTCAGGATGCCGCCGATGTAGTAGCGCGCCATGTCCGAGAGGCCCGCGTAGCCCTGCTCGTCGTAGAACAGCGGGTCGCCGCCGGCCCACAGGGACTGGTGGACGTGCATGCCCGAGCCGTTGTCACCGAAGATCGGCTTCGGCATGAAGGTCGCGGTCTTGTTGTTGCGCCACGCGACGTTCTTCACGATGTACTTGAAGAGCATCAAGTCGTCGGCCGCGGCGAGCAGCGTGTTGAACTTGTAGTTGATCTCCGCCTGGCCGGCCGTGCCGACCTCGTGGTGCTGGCGCTCGACCTGCAGGCCGTTCTTGTCCAGCTCCAGGGAGATCTCCGCGCGCAGGTCGGCGAAGTGGTCGACCGGCGGGGCCGGGAAGTAACCGCCCTTGTAGCGGACCTTGTAGCCGCGGTTGTTCTCGACGGCGCCGGTGTTCCAGGCGCCCGCCTCGGAGTCGATCTCGTACAGCGAGCGGTTGGCGGAGGTCTCGAAGCGGACCGAGTCGAACACGTAGAACTCGGCCTCGGGGCCGAAGTACGCGGTGTCGGCGATGCCGGTCGACGCGAGGTAGGCCTCGGCCTTCTTCGCCACGTTGCGCGGGTCACGGGAGTACTGCTCGCCCGTGATCGGGTCGTGGATGAAGAAGTTGATGTTGACCGTCTTGTCGCGGCGGAAGGGGTCGACGCGCGCGGTGGACAGGTCGGCGCGGAGCGCCATGTCGGACTCGTGGATGGCCTGGAAGCCACGGATCGAGGAACCGTCGAAGGCGAGCTCCTCGGCCGGGTCGAACGCCGCAGCCGGCACCGTGAAGTGCTGCATCACACCCGGCAGGTCGCAGAACCGGACGTCGACGAACTTGACGTCCTCGTCCGCGATGAACTTCTTGGCGTCATCGGCGTTCTGGAACATCCAACTCCTCCTACTCCCACCCGGGGAGGGGCGGGGTTGCAGCTCGGTACAGCTCGACAGTGCGGCCAGTGCGGTGGCACACGCTGGGACCCGACCATAGGCAGACGTGATTTCTCAAGCATGACCCATTTGTTTCGCACAAGTTAACCGGAGCGGGGGCCGGAGCGGCGTACGGAGTGCGGCGCAGTACCTTGGATGCGTGGACAACAGGGAAGCAATGGGTTCGTGGCTGTCGGGACCGCGCGAGGCCTTGGAGAACGCGGGTGCGGACCTCGGTTACCGCGGTGAACAGCTCGGACTTCCGGAATCCGGTCCGGGCTCCATCGCCCGCCCCGGTCGGCGCATCGGAGCCCTCGTCGTCGACTGGGCGCTGTGCATGCTGATCGCATACGGCCTGGTCACGCACGGCTACAACCAGGCGACGGGCAACTGGGCGCTGCTCATCTTCTTCGTGCTCGGCGTGCTCACCGTCGGCACCATCGGCTGCACCCCGGGCAAGCGCCTTTTCGGCCTGCGGGTCGTTTCGGAGGCGGGCGGGCGGATCGGCGTGGGCCGGGTCGTCGTCCGCACGCTGCTGCTGTGTGTCGCCATCCCCGCGCTGATCTGGGACCGGGACGGCCGCGGCCTGCACGACCGTCTGGCCCGGTCCGTAGAGGTCCGTAGCTGAGACGTGGCCGGGTGCGGGTCCGGTGGGGCTGGTCGCGCAGTTCCCCCCGCCCCTGGAAGCGAGCTTCGCTCGCCCAGGGGAAGGCTGCGCGCAGCGCATGCCTCAGGGGCGCGGGGAACTGCGCGACCAGCCCCCACCCGCCGCCAGACGGCACACCACCGAACCCCGCAGACGAGAACCCGAAATGGGGCGGGCCGGAACCCGAAGGTTCCGGCCCGCCCCATTCACGTAGGAACAGCGGCAGCGTCACCGCATCTTGCCGCCACCCTTCGGCATCCGCATGCCCTTCGGCATCGGACCCTTCGGAAGCGGCATGTTCGACATCAGGTCACCCATGGCCCGCAGCCGGTCGTTGGTCGCGGTCACCTGGGGGCCGGTCAGTACCCGGTTGAGCTTCAGCATCGTCGTGCGGAGCTTCTTGAGCGGGACCTGGCCCTCGCCGTTGCCGACCAGGATGTCGTGCACGGGGACGTCGGCCACGATGCGGGCCATCTTCTTCTTCTCGGCCGCGAGCAGCGACTTCACCCGGTTCGGGTTGCCCTCGGCGACGAGCACGATGCCGGCCTTGCCGACCGCGCGGTGCACGACGTCCTGGCTCCGGTTCATCGCGACCGCCGGAGTCGTCGTCCAGCCACGGCCGATGTTGTCGAGCACCGCGGCCGCCGCTCCGGGCTGGCCTTCCATCTGCCCGAAGGCCGCTCGCTCAGCACGGCGTCCGAAGACGATCGCCATCGCGAGGAAGGCGAGCAGGAAGCCGAGAATTCCGAGATAGATGGGGTGACCGATCAAGAAGCCGATGGCGAGGAAGACACCGAAGGTGACGATTCCCACAGCCGCGAGCACAAGACCGATCTTCGGGTCGGCCTTGCTGGTCATCTTGTAGGTCAGAGCGATCTGCTTGAGTCGCCCCGTGTTCGCAGCGTCCGCTGCTGGTTCCTTCCTCGCCATGCTTGAAGTCTACGTGGCCGGGGAGGCCGCATGAACAGCAGTACGGTCCGGGAGGTTCAACGAGGCGTCAGCCCCGGGCGGAGACGGCCTCGATGACGCGCTGGGCCTCCACCCGGTCCTTGGCACGGCGACGGTCCTCCAGCACGGAGGTCCAGGCGTTGCGGCGGGCGTGGCGCTGACCGCCGCTCATGAGCAGCGACTCGACGGCACGCAGTGCGTCGGTGAACGTCGGGATGGCGGTAGCGCGTACGGGCGCGGCCTGCATCGTTGAGGTCCCCCCTCAGAGGCGGATCACGGCTTTGGTGAAGGGTGCACGAGCTGTGATTTCAGGGTCACTGATTGGTGTTACCAGGGCGTGACCGGGCGGTCAAACGCCAATGAAGCCTTGATGGTCGGGCACGAAACGCTGACGCGGCCCTGACGTTCGCCCTCATCTGCGAGGACGGTCAGGACCGCGTCTTACCAGCCACTACCGTTCGGTAGTTTCTTGTGCGTGAATTCACACGGGCGTGTCGCCCGCGGGCTCACCGGACGGTCAGACCGCCTGAGAGGCGACGTACGCGCCGCGCTTCTCGATCGCCATCTGGTACAGCCGCCCGGCGCGGTACGAGGAGCGGACCAGCGGGCCCGACATGACGCCGGAGAAACCGATCTGCTCGGCCTCGTCCTTCAGCTCCACGAACTCGTTCGGCTTGACCCAGCGCTCCACGGGGTGGTGCCGCACCGACGGCCGCAGGTACTGCGTGATGGTGATCAGCTCGCAGCCGGCGTCGTGCAGCTGGCGCAGCGCCTCGGAGACCTCTTCACGGGTCTCGCCCATGCCGAGGATCAGGTTCGACTTGGTCACCAGGCCGTACTCGCGGGCCTCGGTGATGACCTTCAGCGAGCGCTCGTAGCGGAAGCCCGGGCGGATGCGCTTGAAGATCCGCGGCACCGTCTCGACGTTGTGCGCGAAGACCTCGGGACGCGAGGAGAAGACCTCGGCGAGCTGCTCCGGCTCGGCGTTGAAGTCGGGGGCGAGGAGCTCGACCTTGGTGCGGCCCTCGGCGCGCTCGGCGGTCTGCGCGTGGATCTGGCGGACCGTCTCCGCGTACAGCCAGGCGCCGCCGTCCTCCAGGTCGTCGCGGGCGACGCCGGTGATCGTGGCGTAGTTCAGGTCCATCGTGACGACGGACTCGCCGACGCGGCGCGGCTCGTCGCGGTCGAGGGCCTCGGGCTTGCCGGTGTCGATCTGGCAGAAGTCACAGCGCCGGGTGCACTGGTCACCGCCGATGAGGAAGGTCGCCTCGCGGTCCTCCCAGCACTCGTAGATGTTGGGACAGCCCGCCTCCTGGCAGACCGTGTGCAGGCCCTCGGACTTCACGAGGTTCTGCATCTTCGTGTATTCGGGGCCCATTTTCGCCCGGGTCTTGATCCACTCGGGCTTGCGCTCGATGGGGGTCTGAGCGTTACGGACCTCCAGGCGCAGCATCTTGCGTCCGTCGGGTGCGACTGCGGACACGACCGGCTCCCTAAAGCTTTGATTCCTCGGCGTACATCAGGGTACGCCCGTGATGTTCATGGCCCTCACGGATGGCCAACCGTTGGCCATGAGGGTGCATTCCCCGCGGAGGGATCAGGCCGAGGCCGTCTCGACGACGCGCGGCTTGAGGTCCGCGCCGCCCAGGACGTCCTGCAGGTGCTTCTCCGCGACCGGGAGCACCTCCTCCATGGTGACCTCGCGGCCGAGCTCGTACGAGAGGGAGGTCACACCGGCGTCGCGGATGCCGCACGGGATGATCTTGTCGAAGTTCGAGGTGTCCGGGTTCACGTTCAGCGCGAAGCCGTGCATCGTGACGCCCTTGGCGACGCGGATGCCCATGGCGCAGATCTTGCGGTCCTCGTGACGCTGGCCCGCGTTGGACGGCGCGTACTCGGGGCCGACCAGACGGTGGTCGAACTCCTCGTCCTCGCTGCTGAGGCGCGGGTTGAAGTCGAGGGAGAGCCCGCCCAGACTCGTGCGCTGCTCGATGGGGTCGCCGAGGACCCACACACCGGCCCGGCCCTCGACGCGCGCGGCCTCGATGCCGAACTCGGCGCAGACCGCGATCATCGCGTCTTCCAGGCGGCGCAGGTGTGCGACCACGTCCACGGGGCGGGGCAGCTTCTGGATCGGGTAGCCGACCAGCTGACCCGGGCCGTGCCAGGTGATCTTGCCGCCGCGGTCCACGTCGATGACCGGGGTGCCGTCCAGCGGGCGCTCCTCGGGAGCGGTGCGGCGGCCGGCCGTGTAGACCGGCGGGTGCTCCAGGAGCAGACAGGTGTCGGGGATCTCGTCGGCGAAACGGGCTGCGTGTACGCGGCGCTGCTCGTCCCAGGCCTCCTGGTACTCGACCATCTCCGCACCGAACCCCATGCGGACGAACCGGAACTCACTCACGGTCAGTGCCTCCTCGAAAAACCTTCACCGTGCACATGTCGCGCCCAGAGCAAGGGTACGGCGCGTCAATGCGTCGGGAAGAGGCGGTACGAGGCGTCCAGATCCCGCACCTCGACCGAGTACGTCACGCCGGGAGCCCCGGACAGATGCTTGTCGAGCAGCGCCAGTACGTCCTCGGAGAGTGCGTTCTTCATCGCCTGCGGGCGGCCGGGGAGCAGGCCGACCGACACGTGCACGAAGGGGGCCGCCGCTCCGTCCACGTACGACGCCGAGGGCCGCGCGAAGGTCTTCCCGACCCCCACCGACCGCACGCGGTCGACGACCAGCGGGTGGAGCTCCGCCACGAGGGCGGACACGTCGAGACCACTGTCCGTGCCGACGAGGTCGTCGGAGTAGTCGATGTCGATATGAGGCACGGGGAACCTTGAACCTTCCGGTGTAGCGCACACGCATCGTACGTCTGTGCGGCTCCTGTCGGCTCCCGAGTCCCGGTCGCTCCGGCCGTCCCCTGCCTCCACCCGCCTCTGTCCACCTTCCTCGCGGTTCGTCACACGATCGGATGAAGGGCGGGCAAAGCCCCCTTCGCGGCCGAATATCGCCGTTACAGTCGCGCCGTTCCATGAGGGCTGCACCCCGGCCCGGAAGGCAGGAGACCGCACAGCTGATGACGGAACGACCTCCGCAGCGCACCCCGAACCGCCAGCTCGCCGCGCTCATCGCGGAGGCGGGTTTCTCCAATGCGGGGCTCGCGCGCCGCGTGGACCAGCTAGGCCTGGAACACGGTCTCGACCTGCGCTACGACAAGACATCGGTGACCAGATGGCTGCGCGGGCAGCAGCCGAGAGGGACGACACCCGCCCTCATCGCCGAGGTGTTCACCCGCCGCCTCGGGCGGCGGCTCTCCGCGCAGGACCTCGGGCTCGACGCCTGCGCGCCCGTGTACGCGGGCCTGGAGTTCGCGGGCTCGCCCGAGGAGGCCGTCGACATCGTCAGCGGCCTGTGGCGCAAGGACTCCGGCAGTCACGCCGAGCTCCGCAAGATCGCGTTCACCCCCGCGGGGCTCGTCGTGCCCAGCCGCGACTGGCTGATCGGCCGCGCCGACGACCGGGTGGCCAGAGGGGACGCCCCGCTCCGGGTGCCCGTGCAGGGGCGGCCCGCCGTGCCCCGGCAGCGCACCCAGACCGAGCGCGGGCCCGGCCAGAAGGTGACCGGCGGCGACATCGCGGCGCTGCGCTCGGTCGGCGAGCTGTTCCGCGCGCTCGACCACGCCTACGGCGGCGGGCACGCGCGCCAGGCCCTGGTCCGCTACCTGGAGCACGAGGCCGAGCCGATGCTCCGCGGCTCCTACGGGGAGCAGACCGGGCGGCGCCTCTTCGACGCCGTCGCCGATCTCACCCGGCTCGCGGGCTGGACCTCGTACGACATCGCGGCGCACGGTCTCGCCCAGCGCTACTTCGTCCAGGCGCTGCGGCTCGCGCAGGCCGCGGGGGACCGGATGTACGGGTCGTACGTCCTGGTCACCATGAGCCGGCAGGCCGTGTACCTCGGGCACGGGCGCGAGGCGGTGCAGCTGGCGCGCGTCGCCCAGCAGGGCGTGGGCTCCTCGCCGCCGCCGGCCGTCCAGGCGCTGCTGCACGCCGTGGAGGCGCGCGGGCACGGGCTGCTCGGGGAGGTGCGGGCCTGCACCTCGTCCTTGGTGCGGGCCGAGCGGGCGCTCGACGCGGTGCGGGCCGGGGACGAAGTGCCGCACTGGGCACGGTTCTTCGACGAGGCGCAGCTGGCGGACGAGTTCGCGCACTGCTACCGCGATCTGCAGCAGTACCGGGCCGCGGCCCAGCACGCGGAGCGGTCGCTGCAGCTGCGCTCGCCCGGGTTCGCGCGCAGCCGGCTGTTCTGCCGGGTGGTGCTCGCCTCGGCGCGGCTCGGGCTCGGGGAGCTGGACGCGGCGTGCCTGCTCGGGGCGGAGGCGGCGGCCGCGGCGGCCGACATGCGATCCGTGCGGGCGCACGAGTACGTCCGGGAGTTCGAGCGCCGGCTGGAGCCGTACCGCGACGCGGGGCCCGTGCGGGGGTACCGGGACAAGGTCGCCGCGCTGGGGTGACCCGTCGGGGTTGGGGGCGCCCGCCTCCGGAAAGTGCCACGGAGACGGGCGCGGTTCTAGGGGCGAGCGGCGCCGGTGACGGGGGTTCCGGCGCGGGCGCTCAGGCCGCTTCGTGCACCGGGGTCTCCTCCTCGCCGGATGCCGGGGAGGCGGCCGCGGGCACGCCCAGATCCGTCAGGACCGCGCGCGCCGCCCGCCGCCCCGAGTGGAGCGCGCCCTGCACGGTGCTCGTGTCCCGGTGGTCGCCGCACACGTACAGGCCGTCGAGGAGTCGCACCGGGCGGCGCGGGTCGTGCGGGGCCGGCATCGCGGGCACGGCGTGGGCGTCGTGGTGGACCGCCAGGGTCTCCCAGCGGCACGTCGACGTGCCGTAGAGCGCGGCGAGTTGGGCGCGCAGCTCGCGATCGCCGGGCGGCGGTCCGAGCACGGTCGAGGAGATGAGGGCGCGACCCGCCGGGGCGCGGCTCGGGTCCACCTGGCTGATCACGGAGGTGTGCGCGACGGGCCCGAGCCGGTCGGCGTCGAGGAGCAACGCGGCCTCGGCGAGCGGTGGTTCGGGCGCCGCGTGGTGCACCACGGTGACGGGGTGGAAGCCGGGCACGCGCAGGCCGGGCAGGAGTGCGGCGGCGGCGAGTGCGTCGGTCGCCAACACGACGCCGCTGCACGGGAGTTCACCGTGCTCGGCGGTGGTGACATGGTTCGCCGCGACGGCGGTGACCCGGACGCCGGTGTGCACGGTGCCGGGCGGGAGGCCGCTCGCGAGCAGCTCGGGCAGGGCGTCCGCGCCGCCCTCGGGAACGGCGAGGCGGCCCTTCGCGTACGCGTGCAGGGCGAGCTCGGCACACCGGCTGGACGTCGTCAGGTCCGGGTCGCAGAGGAGCGCCGAGAGCAGCGGGCGGATGAAGCCGTGCAGGGTCCTCGACGGCAGCCCGCGCTCCGACAGGGCCCGGGAGATGGGGAGTTCGGGCCGGGCGAGCAGTCGGGCGGGCGGTGTCGCGGCGATCCGGGCCAGGGCCGCGCCGAGCCGCGCGTGGTCGAGCGGGCCGCCCAGTGGGGGCCTGACACCCCGTGCCGGACGAGGGGCGCTCGCAAGAGCGCGCGCCGCACTCAGTGCGCCCCTCGCGCGCCGGGGGCCGACCGGTTCCCCGGCGCGGTGGCGGCGGCCCTCGCTGTGCACGAGGACGCCGGGGGAGAAGGGGCGCAGGGCGAGACCGTCCAGACCGGGCGTGCGGCGCAGTTCCGGGTACGAGGTCGAGAGCAGCGGCCCGATCCGGTCGACCCGGAACCCGTCGACCTTCTCCGTGGACATGCGGCCGCCCACGCCCGACGCGGCCTCCAGGACCAAGGTCCTCACACCCGCCCTGGTCAGGTGCTGGGCCGCGGCGAGTCCGGCGACCCCGGCCCCCACGATGACGACGGTCCCTGGTTCTGCGTGTACGGGCTCAAGCACGTGCGCCTCCCCGAGGTTGCGCGGCTGTCGGCTGGAGGCGTATGCCCCCGACTCGGCCCCGGAATACCTGAGTTCGGGTCGAGGGTAGGTGGGGTTGTGGTGAAGAGGGTCCGCGCATCGGGGCGGCACGGGCGCACGGCCGGTCCGCCGGGTGCGCCCCGTCAGGGGGTGGGGGAGTCGCCGGGCCGGCCCCGGCGGGCCCGCGGACGCGTGTGCGCGGTCACTCGGCGCTCGCGTCCGCGGCCGTCCGGTGGCCGAGCGCGCGGTTGCCCGCGCCCCTCAGTGCGCGGACCACCAGGTCCGCCGGAGAGCCGGGGCCGGAGACGTCCGCATCCGAGGCCGCCCAGACCTCCAGGGAGACGCGGATCGCGTCGGTCGCGGCGGCGGCGATGAGCCGGGCCTCCAGCTCGTCCACGTCCGGCCCGACGAGCCGGGTCATCAGCGGCAGCAACTGCTCCTCGGACTCCTGGTTCACCCGGTACCAGACGGCCCGCAGGGCCGGATCGTCCTGTGCCGCCCGCAGCAGCCCCCGGGTCCAGTTCAGCGCCTCCGCCGCGGCCTCGCCGGGCTGCGACAGCGAGGCCACCGCGGCGGTCTCCAGGGCCTCGGGCAGCGGTGTCCCGGGGGCCGTCGCGGCGAGCAGTTCGCGCCAGTGGGCCCCGCCGGAGGAGAGCAGCGGCGCCACCGCGTCCTGCTTGTTGCGGAAGTACCGGTAGAAGGTGCGCAGCGCGACCCCGGCCCGACCCGCGATCTCCTCCGCGGTCGTCCCGTCGGGGCCCCGTTCGGTGAAGAGTTCGGCCGCGGCGTGCGCGATGTCGAGCAGGGTCGCGGCCTTGCGGCGCTCGGTCAGCGAAAGGGGCTGGTTCACGGGTCGGGTCACCTGAGGAAGCGTAACCGGAGAGGGCCAAAGCGGCACGAAACGCCGTTGTGGCAAAACGTGCCACCTAGGCGTACGGTGAGCGCCGTGCGCGGCGCGGAACCGGACGCCGCACGCGGAAAGAACCCAGGGAGACCCATATGAACCGCTACGAAGGCCGCCGCGCGCTGATCACCGGCGGCGGATCGGGCATCGGCCAGGCCACCGTGCTGCGCGTCCTGTCGGAGGGCGGCACGGTCGTCGCCGCCGACGTCAGCGAGGCCGGCCTCGCCGACACCGTCACCAAGGCGGGCGCCGACGCCGCGCGCCTCACCACGGTCGTCGTGAACATCGCCGACGAGGCGTCCGTGCGCGCGGGCGTCGCCGCCGCGCTCGCGGCCCTCGGCGGCCTGGACGTCCTCGTGAACGCGGCCGGCATCCTGCGCTCCTCGCACACCCACGAGACGTCGCTCGCCGACTTCACCACGGTGCTCGCGGTCAACCTGACCGGCACCTTCCTGATGATCCGCGAGGCGATACCGGCGCTGCTCGACGGGAACTCCCCGGCCGTCGTGAACTTCAGCTCGACGTCCGCGATGTTCGCCCACCCGTACATGGCGGCCTACGCGGCCAGCAAGGGCGGCGTCCAGTCCATGACGCACGCGCTCGCCGCCGAGTACGGCAAGCAGGGCATCCGGTTCACCGCCGTGCAGCCCGGCTCGATCTCCTCCGGCATGACGGACGGCTCCGGGAAGAGCGGGCAGAGCCAGGGTCCGGGGCTCCCCGCGGACACCGACTGGAGCCTGTTCACCAAGCTGGCGCCCGCGCTGGGAGACGGTTTCGCCGGGCCGGAGGCGGTGGCCGGGGTGGTCGCGATGCTGGCGTCCGACGACGGCCGGTTCATCACCGGTACGGAGGTGCGGATCGACGGGGGGACGCACTACTGAGCCGGGGCGGCGGCGCCGCGTCTGCCGTGCCGTCGTGCGCGGCCGGCCGCGGCTTTCGTCTTGGCCACCGGGCCCGCACCCGCTCGTGCGCCGTCGGAGCTACGGCGACGAAGCGCGCCCTACGACGACACCAACGCCCCCGTGTCGACCGGCGAGGTCGAGGACGCGGCCCGCGCCGCGTCCCCGGAGACCTCGTCGGCGGTCAGCACGTACCCGGTCCCCGCATCCGTCGTGGACCGCGCGAACACGACCCCGTACACCTCGCCGGAGGTGGTGAGCAGCGGCCCGCCCGAGTTGCCGGGCAGCACCGTCGAGCGGATCGAGTAGATCTGCCGCGAGACGCTCCCGGCCCCGTAGATGTCCTGCCCGTTCGCGTCGATCGTGTCGGCGACCGTCGCCGCCTGGAGGTCGAGTCCGCCGTCCTGCGGATACCCGGCGACCACCGCGGCGTCGCCCCGCGCGGCGTCGTCGTCGAAGGACAGGGTGGGCGCCCGGAGGTCCGGCACGTAGAGCACCGCCACGTCCTTGTCCGGGTCGAAGAGCACGACCCGCGCCGCGTAGGCACGGCCGACGCCGCCCACCCGGACCGTCGGGTCGTCGATGCCCGCGACCACGTGGGCGTTGGTCATGACGTGCTCGGAGGCGTAGACGAAACCGCTGCCCTCGCGGCCCTGGGTGCCCGACGCGCCCTCCACCTTGACGGTGCTCGCCGTCGCGGCGCGGGTCGCCCTCGCCGTCACGTTGTCCCCGGAGGGCTTCGCCACCTCGGCCGACGGCTCGCTCGCGAACGGGTCGAAGACCTGCGGGAACCCGGCCGAGGTGAGCGCCCCGGTCGCCTTCGAGAACCACGCGGGGGTCGTCGACGGCATCGTGTTCTGCACGGCGCCGAGCACCGTCGAGGAGCGGATCGCCTGGTTCAGGGTCGCCGACGACGACGCCGCGAGGACGCTGCCCGCCACCCACGCCACCACCAGGACGGCGACCGTGCTGGCCGCCGCCCCGCCGATCCCGTCCGCCACGCGCAGCGCGCCCGGCGCCCGGTCCATGCCGCCGCGCACCCGCAGCGCGAGCCGCCCGGCGAGGGCGTGCCCGAGGATCGCGGGCAGCAGCACCGTGAGCACGGCGACGACCGTGGCCGTCGACGTGCCGGCCGTGACCGTCTCCATCAGGAACGGCAGCAGCCACACGCCGACGACGGCGCCGCCCACGAATCCGGCCAGCGACACGCAGCCCGAGAGCAGGCCGCGGCGGTAACCGGAGGCCGCGTAGACGACCGCCGCCACGATCAGCAGCACGTCGAGTATGTGCAGGTCCATATCGGTAACAAACGACCACGGACCCGCCGGTGGTTCCGCCAACTGGCAGACATGTGTCCGACCGCACAGGCGACACGGCGTGAGAGTGGGAGGCGTGCGTGTCCTTCGAGCGGTGTTGTGCTGTGTGCCCGGGGCCCTGGCCCTAGGGCTGCTCGTGCTGTGCGCGGTCGGGGCCGACCGGACCGGGCCCGCGCCGCTGCGGGCCGCGGCGGGCCCGGTGCTGCCGGCCGCCGCCCTGCCGGTGCAGGGCCGCGCGCTCTCCGTGAAGGCGCACGCCGTCCCGCCGCGGATCGTGCCCCGTACGGAGTGGCTCGCGGGCGCGGACACGTACCACCGCGACCCGATCCGGTACGCGGACCGCGTCCGGGCGGTCTTCGTCCACCACACCGACTCGCCGAACGGCTACGACTGCGCCGACACCCCGCGCATCATCCGCTACCTGTACGCGGGCCAGGCCGGCGGCAAGGAGTGGGACGACATCGGCTACAACTTCCTCGTCGACCGCTGCGGCACCGTCTACGAGGGCCGGGCGGGCGGCGTGGACCGGGCCGTCGTCGGCGCCCACACCCAGGGCTTCAACCGGGACACGGCCGGGATCGCCGCCATCGGCACGTTCACCGAGGGCACCCCGGTGCCGCGCGCGATGACCGACGCGATCGCCGCCGTCGCCGCCTGGAAGCTGGGCCTGTCCGGCGTCGACCCGCGCTCCACGGTGCGGCTGGTCTCCAGCAACAGCCAGAGCCGCTTCGACGCGGGCACCGGGGCCGACTTCCTGGCGGTCTCCGGGCACCGGGACGGCTACGAGACGTTCTGCCCGGGCCTGGCCCTGATGGCCGAGCTCCCCGCCATCCGCGAGCGCGCGGCCCGGCTGCAAGGCCGTTCCTGACCGGCCGAGAGCCGTCGCGCCGCCATCCCGGCGAGCACGGCCGCGCCCCGCGGCAGCGCCGCGTCGTCGAAGACCGCGTACGCGGAGTGGTTGAAGGGGGCCGTCGCCTCGTCCGCCCCGTCGAAGGCGGCAGGGCGCGCCGAGAGGCCGAGCTGGACGCCGGGGGCGACCGCGGTGATCCGGGAGAAGTCCTCGGACGCCATGATCGGGTGCTCGTCGTAGCGCCAGCCGTCCTCGCCGTACAACTCGCCCACGACCTCGTGGCCCAGCTCGACGGCCTCCTCCGCGGCGATCATCGCCGGGTACCCCTCGCGCGTGTCGACGTCCGCCGTCATGCCCCAGCCGTCCGCGATCCCCTCGACCAGGCGCACCGCGCGCGGCAGGAAGTCGGCCATCGCCTCCGGGGACGTGGAGCGCACCGTCGCCTCGAACTCGGCCGTGCCCGGGATGATGTTGAGCTTCGTGCCCGCCCGGAACAGGCCGACCGTGAGCACCACCGGGTCGAACACGGACGCCGCGCGCGTCACCAGGTTCTGCAGCGCGAGCACCATCTCCGCCGCCACCGGCACCGGGTCGGCGGCCGTGTGCGGGGTCGAGCCGTGGCCGCCCTTGCCGCGCACGACGACCTTCAGCTCGGCGTTGCCCGCGGTCTGGGTGCCGACGCGGGCGCTGAACGTGCCGCACCGCGGGCCGTTCGACGACACGTGCACCGAGTACGCGCCGACCAGCGGCTGCCCGGCCGCGTCGAGCAGCCCCTCCTCGATCATGTAGCTGGCGCCGTCGTGGCTCTCCTCGCCCGGCTGGAACATGAACACCACCGTGCCCGCCAGCTCCGCCTGCCGTTCGCCCAGCAGCCGGGCCGCGCCGACCAGCATCGCCACGTGCTGGTCGTGCCCGCACGCGTGCATCACGCCGTCGACCGTCGACCGGTACGGCACGTCCGCGAGTTCCTGCAGCGGCAGCGCGTCCATGTCGCCGCGCAGCAGCACCGCGGGCCCGGGCCGCCCGCCGCGCAGCACCGCCACCACCGAGCCGAGCGCCTTGCCGGTGGTGATCTCCAGCGGCAGCCCCTTCAGGGCGTCGAGCACCTTCGCCTGGGTCAGCGGCAGCGCGAGCCCGATCTCCGGCTCGCGGTGCAACGCGTGCCGCAGAGCGGTCAGTTCGGGGGCGAGGGCCTCGGCGCGCTCGCGGAAGTGCAGCGGTGTCGGCTCGGTGGGCATGGTGAAGTCCCTTTCCAGGAGCGGCAGTTGCGTTGAACAGAGTGTGCTGGCTCAGCCGGTGGTGCGGCGCCGCGCGAACAGGACGAGTCCCGCCGCGACCAGACCGGACAGCGCGCAGGTCAGCCACACGATCCGGTACGCCTCCACCGACGGCAGCGGCGCGTCCGCCAGCAGGACGCTGCCGAGCACCACGGCGAACAGGCCGCCCGCGACCCCGCCCGCCGGCGTGCGTACGGTGTTGGAGACCCCCGCCGCGATGCCGCTCTGCCCGGCCGGGGCGCGCTCCGCGACCAGCGAGGGGAGTCCGCCCGACAGCAGGCCCACCCCGAGCCCGACGAGCGTCACGGTGATCCCGAACGCCGCCTCGCCGTCGTGCGCCACGCACAGCGCCCCGTACCCGACGGCGACCCGGGAGTGCGGCGACGCCGCGATCACCGAGGCGACCTGGCTGGGCAGCGGAGCGGTTTCCCGGAGTGCGGGTGGTCCGGCGGCTGACGGGGCTCCGGGCGGTGAAGCGGATGGGGCAGCCGATGGATGCGCGGGGGCGCGCCGTTCGGGGCTAGGGGTGCGTTGCCGGGTGCGGGTGCGTGGGGCTTCTCGCGCTGTTCCCCGCCCCCTCGGCGAAGAAGCGTTACGCCGGCTTCAGTGTGCCGCCGCCCTCCAGCGGGAAGGACCTGCCGCCGAGCTCCGGGCTGGACGTCGCGTCGTACGTCACCGCGTGCCCGTTGCCCCGGATCACCCGGGCCACCTCCTTCGCCACGTCCGACCCCTTGTCGAACGACAGCCCCTTCAGCGACGAATCCCCGGCCACCGACCACCGTGCGCTGCCCGCCAGCGTCAGCGACGCCCCCTTGACCCGGCCGTCGAACACGGTCGAGCCGGCGAGGTCCAGGGCGGCCGTGGACCCCTTCGCGACGACCACGTCGCCCTTCAGCCTCTCGCCGTCCGCCGCGAAGGACGCGGCACCCTGCTCCTTGACGCGCAGCAGCACCCCGGACTTGGTCTTCACCTCGGCGCCGCCCTTCAACTCCACGTCCGCCGTGGCCTGTTCGACGCTGAAGAGGTCCCCGTCCGTCGCCTGCAGCGCCCCGCCGCTCATCGCGTACGACGTCCTGCCCGCGCCGCGCAGCATCACGCCCCCGGCCGCCGCGGACGCCCGTACGTCCTTCAGGGAGAGCGAGCCGCCGGCCTCCACCGTGAACGCCTCCGAGTTCGCCAGGTCGAACAGCGTGTTGGAGAGCGTGACGTCGCCGGCGGTCTGCACGCCCGGCGAACCGCAGCCGGCCGAGGTCATCGTGCCGCCGGACACCGTCACCTTCGCCCCGCCGGGCCCGGCCGCGATCGGGGCGGACTGCGCGCCCGCGGTGATGACCTGCACGTACGTCAGATCGAGCGCGCCGCCGTACGACGCCATGAGGCCGTGCGCGGACGCGCCCTGCGTGGTGATGCCGCTCGCGCTCAGCGTGGCCCGCGCGTCCGCCCCCGTCGCGGCGACGCCCGTGGCGCCCTTGCCGGTGGTGCCGAACTTGCCGCCGGACAGGTTCAGCCGACCGCCGTCACGGGCCAGCAGCGCCGCGTTCAGACCGTGTTCGGCGGAGGCGGTGAGGGACGAGGTGCCGCCGCTCTTGGTCACCTTCGAGTCGTATGTCGACAGCCGCCCCGAGCCGGACACGAGCGCCGCCGACTCGTCGGCCGTCGTCGCCGTGAACGCCTTCTTGCGCGGCGCCGACACCGAGCCGCTGTCCAGCGTGTACGCGCCGGTGGCCACGGGCTGCGCGGCCGAGGACGGGTCGGCGGACGGCACGAGCGGACGCGTCGCGCAGCGCGCGCCGCTCGCCGTCGCCGCGGGCGAGGCCACCGGCGGGGTGGCCGTGTCGTCGGCGTCCGAACAGGCGGTCAACGCGGTCAGCGCGAGCGGCAGCAGCAGGACGGAGGCGGTGGCTGTGGCGCGGCGCTGTCCCGGGCGGCGCGGGAGTCCCAGGTGTCTCATGTGCTCTACGTTCACACCTCACGCTTCGCGGGGCACACCCGGCACCCCCATAACGCCCCACAGCCGGCCCACGGCCTACAGCGCCTGTCCCATGAGCACGTCGTCCACGTACTCCCCGTCCAGCAGGAACTCCCCGGGCAGCACGCCCTCCACGACGAAGCCCTCGGCCTCGTACAGCTTGCGCGCCGGGGTGTTGTGGCCGAGCACCCGCAGCGTGATCCGCCGCGCGCCCTGCCGCCGCGCCTGGCCGATCGCTGCCCGCACCAGGGTGCGGCCCACGCCCCGCCCGCGCGCCGCGTCGGCGACGGCGAGGCCCTGGATCTGCCGGACGTGCGCGTTCGCCGCGAGCGGGGTGGGGTACCCGAGCCGGACATAGCCCACGACACGGCCGTCGAACTCGGCGACGATGTGGTCGCGCGGACCGAACCGCTCGGTGAAGAACGGCGGGTACGGCGGCCCGGCCGGTGGCTTGACCGCGTGCAGATACGACCACGTCTCGCGGTCGAGAAGACTGAGCCGGCTGTCGTCCTCCGGTACGCCGAACCGTATTCGGGGCGGTGGCTGTGACATGCGGGCCACTGTACGACCGGCAGGATGGAGCCATGACACGTATCGCGGTGGCGGGAGCCTCAGGACTCATCGGCTCGGCTCTCGTCCGTTCCCTGACCGGAGAAGGACAT
The DNA here is from genome assembly GCF_000373565.1 of Streptomyces sp. HmicA12. Lineage (GTDB taxonomy): Bacteria > Actinomycetota > Actinomycetes > Streptomycetales > Streptomycetaceae > Streptomyces. Next base: position 22,923 of record NZ_KB891820.1, read on the forward strand.
GACGTGCTGCGCCTGGTGCGGCGCGAGCCCCGGACGGCGGACGAGGTCCGCTGGGATCCGAAGGGGGGCCACGTCGACGCGTCCCGGCTCACCGGCTGCGAGGCGATCGTCAACCTCGCCGGGGCCGGGGTCGGCGACCACCGCTGGACGGCGGCGTACAAGCAGGAGATCCGCGACAGCCGCGTCCTCGGCACGACGGTCCTCGCCGAGGCGGCCGCCGCGCTGCCCGAGCCGCCCCGGGTCTTCCTCAACGGCAGCGCCGTCGGCTACTACGGCGACACGGGAGAGCGGGCCGTCGACGAGAGCGCGGCGGTGGGCGACGGGTTCCTGCCCTCGGTGTGCGTGGAGTGGGAGGCGGCCACCGCCGCGGCCCACCAGGCCGGCATCCGCACCGTCCTGGCCCGCACCGGTCTGGTCGTCTCCCGCCACGGCGGGGCCTGGGGCAAGCTCTTCCCGCTGTTCAAGGCGGGGCTCGGGGGGCGTCTCGGCGACGGGCGGCAGTACTGGTCGTACATCGCGCTGCACGACCATGTCGCGGCGCTGCGGCATCTCCTGGACGAGGAGTCCGTGTCGGGGCCGGTGAATCTGACGGCTCCGCATCCGGCGACGAACCGGGAGGTGACGGCCGCGATGGGGCGCGTTCTGCACCGGCCGGCGCTCTTTCCGGCTCCGGCGCCGGTGCTCCGCGTGGTCCTCGGTGAAATGGCGGGGGACGTTCTGGGCTCGACCAGGGCGGTCCCGACCCGGCTGCTGGAGTCCGGGTTCGATTTCGCGTTCCCCGGGCTGGAGGACGCCATCCGGGCTGCTTGATTCGGTGTGTGGGCGGCTGCGGCTCTCGTCGTGGCTGGTCGCGCAGTTCCCCGCGCCTCTGACAGCGAGCTCCGCTCGCTTCAGGGGAAGGCTGCGCGTAGCGCATGCCTTCAGGCAGGGGCGCGGGGAACTGCGCGACCAGCCCCCACCGGCCCTCAGCCGTAGGACTATCCGAACCGTTCCGTCAGCCGCGGATAGGCCCGGGCCAGAACCTCCGCGTCCTCGAAGTCGATCGGGGTGCCCTCCGGTTCCGGCGGGGCCGGGGGAATGCCCAGGTCCGGGGCCACGGTCCCGGTCAGCTCCTCGTACGCCTCGTCCGCCGCGTACCCGAGCTCCTCACCGTCCCCGTCGACCTCTTCGTCGAACTCGCGGAGCGACTCCGCCAGGGAGTCCGGATCGTGCAGCGCCCCCTCGAACACCTCACGGCCCTGCCCGATCAGCCAGCACCGGAAGTAGTCGAAAGCGTCGTCACCGGCCCCGCCGAGCAGCACCCACGCCGCGCCCCACAGATCCCACCGGTACGCCCGGTTGTAGCGGGACTCGAAATGGCGGGCGAAGTCGAGCACGGAGTCGGGATCGGACTGCAGCAGTCTGTCGACGAGCAGCTCGGCATGGTCCTCGGGGTCGCCCTCGGCGGCCTCGCGGGTGCTGTCCACGATCTCCCAGAACTCGGTCTCGTCCATCACGGGACAAGCATCGGCCCTGGACCCTGGGGGCGCACGCCGAGCGTACGAGGTGGGCCACTTCGTTACGCGCGCACATGCCCAGGGCACCCGACCGACGCACGGGTCCGCGTCCGGCGCTCCTCGGGAGTTCCGTCACCCGTACCACCCGCTCAACCGCCGCGCCGCCCGCGCGAACCGCTCCCGCAACGCGTCCGGAGCCACCACCTCCGCCTCCGGGCCGAGCGACATGAGCTGCGTGTACGCGACGTCCTCCGACTCGACCGGCAGCGTCACGGTCACCCGCCCGTCCGCGTCCGGATCCGGCGCCGGCTCCAGGGCCTCCCGCGCGGACGCGCGGTCCGTGGCGTACGGCAGCTGCCGTACGCCGTCCGGCGTCAGTCGTACGACGACCTCGGCCCGCAGGATCGCCCGCGCGAACTCCGCCGCCCGCTCCTCCCAGAAGCCGGGCAGGTCGAACTCCTCGTCCCGGTCGAACTGTTCACCGTCGGCCGGGTCCTCCACCGACGTGAACCGGTCGATCCGGTACACCCGGAAACCCCGCTCGCGGACCCGCGCGGCCAGGTACCAGACGCCCGCCTTGAGCACGAGCCCGTACGGCTCCAGCTCCCGCTCCACGACGGCGTCCCGGTCGGCAGCGTCACCCGAGCCCCGCCGGTAGGCGACCCGCACCACCCGGTCGTCCCACACCGCCTCGGCGAGCGCGGGCAGCAGCTCGGGGGTCCGCGGCTCCTGGAACCAGCCCGGCGCGTCCAGGTGGAACCGCTGCGCCGCCGTCCGCGACGCGTCCCGCAGGGACGGCAGCAGCGCGGCCGACACCTTCAGCCGGGCCGCCGACGCCGCGTCGTCCAGGCCCATCTCGCGCAGCGCGCCCGGCACCCCGGACAGGAACAGCGCCTCCGCCTCGCCGCGCGCCAGACCGGTCAGCCGGGTGCGGTAGCCGCCGATCAGCCGGTAGCCGCCGGCCCGGCCCCGGTCCGCGTACACCGGGACGCCCGCCTCGCTCAGCGCCTGCGCGTCCCGGGTGACCGTCCGCTCGGAGACCTCCAGCTCACGCGCCAGCTCGGCCGCGGTCATGGACGGCCGGGACTGGAGCAACAACACCATCTTGATCAGGCGGGCAGCGCGCATGCCGCCATCATGCCGCCCGGGTACGACAACGCCCCCCGCCGTCACCGGCGGGGGGCGTCGTCAGCCACGTACGAGAGCCTTACAGGCCGTAGCGCTCGCGCGCCTCCTTCACGGCCGTCGCCTTGACCTCGCCGCGCCGGGCGAGCTGGGCGAGGGCCGCGACGACGATCGACTCCGCGTCGACGCCGAAGTGACGGCGGGCGTCCTCACGGGTGTCGGAGAGGCCGAAGCCGTCCGCACCGAGCGAGGTGTAGTCCTGCTCGACCCACTGCGCGATCTGGTCCGGGACCTGGCGCATGTAGTCGGACACGGCCAGCACCGGGCCCTGCGCACCGGAGAGCGCCTGACGGACGAACGGGATCCGCTCCTCGCCCTTCAGCAGCGCCTCGTCGGCCTCCAGGGCGTCACGGCGCAGCTCGGTCCACGAGGTCGCCGACCAGACGTCGGCGGCGACGCCCCACTCCTCGGCGAGCAGCCGCTGCGCCTTGAGGGTCCAGTGGATGGCCGTACCGGAACCGATGAGGTTGATGCGCGGCGCGTTCGCGGCCGCCACGTCCACACCCGCGGTCTCCGCCGTGTTGAAGCGGTACAGGCCCTTGATGATGGCCTCGTCCAGACCGGCGACCGACGGCTTCGCCGGCTGCGGCATCGGCTCGTTGTAGACCGTCAGGTAGTAGAAGACGTCCTGGTCCTCGCCCGGCTTGGCCTCGCCGTACATGCGGCGCAGGCCTTCCTTCATGATCGTGGCGATCTCGTAGGCGAAGGCCGGGTCGTAACTCAGGGCCGCCGGGTTGGTCGCCGCGATCATCGGCGAGTGGCCGTCCGCGTGCTGCAGGCCCTCACCCGTCAGCGTCGTACGACCGGCGGTGGCGCCGACGACGAAGCCGCGGCCCATCTGGTCGGCGAGCTGCCAGAACTGGTCGCCGGTGCGCTGCCAGCCGAACATCGAGTAGAAGATGTACAGCGGGATCATCTGCTCGCCGTGCGTCGAGTACGACGTGGCGGCGGCGATGAAGTCGGCGAGCGAGCCCGCCTCGTTGATCCCCTCGTTGAGGATCTGGCCGGACTGGGACTCCTTGTAGTACATGAGCTGGTCACGGTCGACCGGGTCGTACGTCTGCCCCTTGGGCGAGTACAGGCCGAGCGACGGGAACAGCGACTCCATGCCGAAGGTGCGCGCCTCGTCGGGGATGATCGGCACCCAGCGCTTGCCGGACGTCTTGTCCCGTACGAGGTCCTTCAGGAGCCGTACGAGCGCCATGGTCGACGCGACCGACTGGGAGCCGGAACCCTTGTCGAACGAGGCGAACGCCTTGTCGGCGGGCGCGGGCAGCGGCGCGAGCGGCTGCGTACGGCGGGCCGGGGCCGGACCGCCCAGGGCGGCGCGACGCTCGGCGAGGTAGCGCAGCTCGGGGGAGCCCTCGGCGGGACGCGCGTACGGAACGACACCGTCCTCGAAGCGGCTGTCCGGGATCGGCAGGTCAAGGAGGTCACGCATGCCCTTGAACTCGTCGATCGTCAGCTTCTTCATCTGGTGGTTGGCGTTCTTGGACTCGAAGCCCTTGCCGAGCGTGAAGCCCTTGACGGTCTGCGTGAGGATGACCGTCGGGGCGCCCTTGTGCTCGACGGCCGCCTTGTACGCCGCGTACACCTTGCGGGGCTCGTGACCGCCGCGAGAGACGTGGAAGCACTCGGAGATCTTGTCGTCGGACAGGACCTTGGCGAGCTCGATCAGCGCCGGGTTCACACCGAAGAAGTTCTCGCGGATGTAGGCGACGTCGCGCGTCTGGTACGTCTGGAACTGGGCGTCCGGGACCTCACGGAGCCGCTCCAGGAGCGCGCCGGTGGTGTCGAGCTGGAACAGCTCGTCCCACGCGTTGCCCCACATCGACTTGATGACGTTCCAGCCGGAGCCGCGGAACTGCGCCTCCAGCTCCTGCACGACGCGGAAGTTCGGGCGGACCGGACCGTCCAGGCGCTGCAGGTTGCAGTTGATGACGAAGGTCAGGTTGTCGAGACCCTCGCGGGCCGCGAGCGTGAGCGCCGAGGTCGACTCGGGCTCGTCCATCTCGCCGTCGCCGAGGAAGGCCCAGACGTGGGAGTTCGAGGTGTCCTTGATGTTCCGCGCGGTCAGGTAGCGGTTGAACCGCGCCTGGTAGATCGCGGACAGCGGGCCGAGGCCCATGGACACGGTCGGGAACTCCCACAGCCACGGAAGGCGGCGCGGGTGCGGGTACGACGGCAGACCGTTGCCCCCCGCCTCGCGGCGGAAGTTGTCCAGCTGCGCCTCGGAGAGGCGGCCGTCGAGGAAGGCGCGGGCGTAGATGCCGGGGGAGGCGTGGCCCTGGATGTACAGCTGGTCGCCGGAGCCGTCGCCCTCCTTCCCGCGGAAGAAGTGGTTGAAGCCGGTCTCGTACAGCCAGGCCGCCGAGGCGAAGGTGGCGATGTGGCCGCCGACGCCGTGCTTCGAGCCACGGGTCACCATCGCGGCCGCGTTCCAGCGGTTGTACGCGGTGATCTTGGCTTCCATCTCCTCGTCACCGGGGAAGTCCGGCTCGGCGGAGGTGGGGATCGAGTTGATGTACTCGGTCGACAGGAGCTTGGGCAGCGGCAGGCCGCCGGCCTCGCCGCGCTCCAGCGTGCGCCGCATCAGCTGCGCGGCACGGTGCGGCCCGGCCGCCTGGGTAACGGCGTCCAGGGAGGCCTGCCATTCGGCGGTCTCCTCGGGGTCGCGGTCCGGGAGCTGGTCGAGCTCGCTCGGCTGGATGCGCATGGGGTCGGTCATAGTCGCCGCACGCCTTCCTGAGTCGAAGGGGGTGGGGTTGGGGGTGCCCTTTGTCTTTGGCAGGACAGGGCGAGGTCCCGGTGGGGACCCGTCGGTGACTGTAACTCCCTGATCGATGATCGATCAAAGGGTTGAAGGGCAAAACCTCTTCAGATCAAGAAAGTAGGCACAGCGTGCCTGGCTCAGGGGCACTCCGTGCCCCGTCAGGGGCGCGCAGAACTGCGCGAGAAGCACCCACGGTCCGCGGTCCGCAACACACAGTCATGGGGCGGGCGAGACGCAGCTCACGCCCGCGGGGCGCACCCCAGAACATGCGCCTTGACCAGCGCCGCAATGTCCGGATCGCGGCGCTGGAACGCGGCGACGAGATCCGCGTGCTCCTCCGCGTACGACTGCTGAACCGTCCCCAGCCACCGGATCGACAGCGCCGTGAAGACCTCGATGCCGAGCCCCTCCCAGGTGTGCAGCAGCACGGAGTTGCCCGCGGCCCGCACCATCTCCCGGTGGAAGCCCACGGTGTGCCGCACCTGCGCGGTCCCGTCGGCCTCCTGGTCGGCGACGTACAGCGCGGCGACATGCGGATCGAGGGCCGAGCAGTCCTCGGCGAGCCGCTCGGCGGCCAGCTCCGCCGCGATGGCCTCCAGGCCCGCGCGGACCGGGTAGCTCTCCTCCAGATCCGCCGCCGACAGGTTCCGTACGCGCACGCCCTTGTTCGGCGCCGACTCGATGAGCCGCAGCGACTCCAGCTCCCGCAGCGCCTCGCGCACGGGTGTCTGCGACACCTCCAGCTCGGTGGCGATGCGGCGCTCGACGATCCGCTCGCCCGGCTTCCAGCGGCCGCTGACGATCCCCTCCACGATGTGCTCGCGGATCTGCTCGCGCAGCGAGTGGATGACGGGCGCGGTCATGTGGGCTCCTTGGCTGTGCGGACCCGGTGGGTCGGCGGGGACCCTTAGACAATACGGCCGAGCCCCTGGACAGAAGGGGCACCGTCGCTCTTGCCACAGGTGATGCCGGTTACAGAGACGTGCCCGGAGAAGGGCGCGGCCACTCTGATGCGGCGTCACATCCTTATCGGACGGACCGTCAACTCGGCCGGTCGCACAGGGCGTTGAGAGTCGCGGTACGACGAAGCCCCCGCCCGGAGGAGAACTCCGGACGGGGGCTTCGGCGGGCGTGAGCCGGTGAAGCTGTTACAGACCCAGCTCGGCGGTGAACTCGCCGGCCTCGAGGATCTGCTTGACCGTGGTCAGGTAGCGGGCGGCGTCGGCGCCGTCCACCAGACGGTGGTCGTAGGAGAGCGTCACGTACGTCATGTCGCGCACCGCGATCGTGTCGCCGAGCTCGGGGTCGGAGACGACGACCGGGCGCTTGACGGTGGCGCCGATGCCCAGGATGGCGACCTGGTTCGGCGGGACGATGACGGTGTCGAAGAGCGCACCGCGCGAGCCCGTGTTGGAGATCGTGAAGGTGGCGCCCGACAGGTCGTCCGGGGCGATCTTGTTGGTGCGGACCTTGTTGGCCAGCTCCGCGGTCTTCTTGGCGATGCCCGCGATGTTGAGGTCACCGGCGCCCTTGATGACCGGGGTCATCAGGCCCTTCTCCGAGTCGACGGCGATGCCGACGTTCTCGGAGTCGAAGTAGGTGATGGTGCCCTCGTCGTAGTTCAGGCGGGCGTTGATGACCGGGTGGGCCTTCAGTGCCTGGACGGCGGCCTTGACGAAGAACGGCATCGGGGAGAGCTTGACGCCCTCGCGGGCGGCGAAGCCGTCCTTGGCCTTGTTGCGCAGCTTCATCAGCTTGGTGATGTCGACCTCGATGACCGAGGACAGCTGCGCCTGCTCCTGCAGCGCCTTGTGCATGTTGTCCGCGATGGCCTTGCGGATGCGCGGCAGCTTGACCGTCTGGCCACGCAGCGGCGAAGCCTCCAGGGACGGAGCCTTCGACGCGGCGGCGGCCGGGGCGGCAGCGGCCGGAGCCTGGGCCTTGGCGGCCTCGGCGGCGGCGATGACGTCCTGCTTGCGGATGCGGCCACCGACGCCGGAGCCCTTGACGGTGGACAGGTCCACGCCCTGCTCGGACGCGAGCTTGCGCACCAGCGGGGTCACGTAGGCGCCGTCGTCCGCCGGGGTGGCGGCCGGGGCGGGCGCGGCCGGAGCGGCGGGCTGAGCCGGCGCGGGAGCCGGGGCCGGGGCGGCCGGCTGAGCCGGAGCCGGAGCTGCGGCGGCCGGGGCGGCCGGAGCCGCGGGAGCCGGAGCCGGAGCGGCGGGGGCGGCCGGAGCCGGAGCCGGAGCGGCGGCGGGGGCAGCCGGGGCGGCGGGCGCGGCGGCGGCCGGAGCGGCACCGGGAGCGCCGATGACGGCGAGCTTGGCGCCGACCTCAGCGGTCTCGTCCTCGGCGACGACGATCTCCAGGAGAACGCCGGCGACGGGGGAGGGGATCTCGGTGTCGACCTTGTCGGTGGAGACCTCGAGCAGGGGCTCGTCCTCCGCGACCTCCTCGCCGACCTCCTTCAGCCAGCGGGTCACGGTGCCCTCGGTGACGGACTCGCCCAGGGCGGGCAGCGTCACGTCGGTGCCCTCGGCGGAACCGCCGGCGGCGGGGGCCGCGGGGGCCTCCTGCGCGGGGGCGGGCTGCTCCTGGGCCGGGGCCGGGGCCTCGGCGGCGGGGGCGGCCTGCTCCTGCGGGGCCTCCTGAGCGGCCGGGGCGCCCGAGCCGTCGTCGATGACGGCCAGCTCGGCGCCGACCTCGACCGTCTCGTCCTCGGCGACCTTGATGGAGGCCAGGACGCCGGCGGCCGGCGAGGGGATCTCGGTGTCGACCTTGTCGGTGGAGACCTCGAGCAGCGGCTCGTCGACCTCGACGCGCTCGCCCTCGGCCTTCAGCCAGCGGGTGACAGTGCCCTCGGTGACGCTCTCACCGAGCGCCGGAAGGGATACGGAAACCGCCATGGTTTCTGTTGCTCCTTAACGATGTGCAGTGCGCGGCAACGCAGTGCGGAAGTCTGGTGGTCGGTCGTCGCGCCCAGTGCGACAGGGCGGCGTGAACGCCGAACGGGTCAGTCGTGCGAGTGCAGCGGCTTGCCCGCGAGGGCCAAGTGGGCCTCGCCCATGGCCTCGTTCTGCGTCGGGTGGGCGTGGATGAGCTGGGCGACCTCGGCGGGCAGCGCTTCCCAGTTGTAGATCAGCTGGGCTTCGCCGACCTGCTCGCCCATACGGTCACCGACCATGTGGACGCCGACCACGGCACCGTCCTTGACCTGGACGAGCTTGATCTCGCCCGCGGTCTTGAGGATCTTGGACTTGCCGTTGCCCGCAAGGTTGTACTTCAGGGCGACGACCTTGTCCGCACCGTAGATCTCCTTGGCCTTGGCCTCGGTGATGCCCACGGAGGCGACCTCGGGGTGGCAGTACGTCACCTTCGGCACGCCGTCGTAGTCGATCGGCACGGTCTTGAGACCGGCCAGTCGCTCCGCCACCAGGATGCCCTCTGCGAAGCCGACGTGCGCGAGCTGGAGGGTCGGGACGAGGTCACCGACGGCCGAGATCGTGGGCACGTTGGTCTGCATGTACTCGTCGACCAGGACGTAGCCGCGGTCCATCGCGACGCCCTGCTCCTCGTAGCCGAGGCCCTGGGAGACCGGGCCGCGGCCGATCGCGACGAGGAGGACCTCGGCGTCGAAGGTCTTGCCGTCGGCGAGGGTCACGCGGACGCCGTCCTGCGTGTACTCGGCCTTCTCGAAGAACGTGCCGAGGTTGAACTTGATGCCGCGCTTGCGGAACGCGCGCTCAAGAAGCTTGGAGCTGTTCTCGTCCTCGACCGGGACGAGGTGCTTGAGGCCCTCGACGATGGTGATGTCGGTGCCGAAGGACTTCCACGCCGAGGCGAACTCGACGCCGATGACGCCGCCGCCGAGCACGATCGCGGACTGCGGGACGCGGTCCAGCTTCAGCGCGTGGTCCGAGGAGATGATGCGGTTGCCGTCGATCTCCAGGCCCGGCAGCGACTTCGGCACGGAGCCGGTCGCGAGGAGGACGTGGCGGCCCTGGACGCGCTGGCCGTTCACGTCGACGGAGGTCGGGGAGGAGAGCTTGCCCTCACCCTCGATGTACGTCACCTTGCGCGAGGCGATCAGCCCCTGCAGGCCCTTGTACAGACCCGAGATCACGTCGTCCTTGTACTTGTGGACGGCCTCGATGTCGATGCCCTCGAAGGTCGCCTTGACACCGAACTGCTCGCTCTCGCGGGCCTGGTCGGCGATCTCGCCCGCGTGCAGCAGGGCCTTCGTCGGGATGCAGCCGTTGTGCAGGCAGGTGCCGCCGACCTTGCCCTTCTCGATCAGGGCGACGTCGAGTCCCAGCTGCGAGGCACGCAGGGCCGCGGCATAACCGCCACTGCCACCGCCGAGGATCACTAGGTCGAAAACGGTGCTGGCGTCGTTCGCCACGTCACGTCCTCCATGCATGTGCGCCGTACGCCGGTCTCCAGCGACCGGGCGGCGGCTGGTGTATCGGCCGCTCGTTCTTCGGCCCTCGGGTGGGGCCCTGTCCTGCCGCCCCCCATCCTCGCACTTGTCGAAGGCATGCGGGACGTCGGGCCTGGCGGTGAGACGGCGGTTACACCGGAAACGAGAGTGACAAGCCGCGGATACCTGCGGATTTCGTCGAAAGCGAACAGCCCCGGGACACCGTCCCGGGGCTGTCATCAGCGGTGACGTCGTCAGCCGAGGTCGCCCGCGGCCGTGCGCTCCGCGAGCTTGACCAGCGTGCGGACCGCGGAACCCGTGCCGCCCTTCGGCGTGTAACCGAACGGGCCGCCCTCGTTGAAGGCCGGGCCCGCGATGTCGAGGTGGGCCCAGGTGATGCCCTCGCCGACGAACTCCTGCAGGAACAGACCGGCGACCAGGCCGCCGCCCATCCGCTCGCCCATGTTGGCGATGTCGGCGGTCGCGGAGTCCATGCCCTTGCGCAGGTGCGACGGGAGCGGCATCGGCCAGGACGGCTCGCCGACCTCCTCGGCGAACTCGGTGATCGACGTGCGGAACGCGTCGTCGTTCGACATGACGCCGAACGTACGGTTGCCGAGCGCCAGCACCATCGCGCCGGTCAGCGTCGCCACGTCGACGATCGCGTCCGGGGTCTCCTCGGAGGCCTTGGCGATCGCGTCGGCCAGCACCAGGCGGCCCTCGGCGTCCGTGTTGAGGACCTCGACGGTCTTGCCCGAGTACATGCGCAGCACGTCGCCCGGACGGGTGGCGGAGCCGGACGGCATGTTCTCGGCGAGCGCCAGCCAGCCGGTGACGTTCACGTCGAGCTTGAGGCGGGCCGCGGTGACGACGGCGGCGAACACGGCGGCGGCGCCGGCCATGTCGCACTTCATCGTCTCGTTGTGACCGGCCGGCTTCAGCGAGATGCCGCCCGAGTCGTACGTGATGCCCTTGCCGACGAAGGCGAGGTGCTTCTTGCCGCGCCCGGCCGAGTAGGCGATCTTCACCAGCCGGGGGCCCGCGGCGGAACCGGCGCCGACGCCGAGGATGCCGCCGTAGCCGCCCTTCTCCAGCGCCTTCACGTCGAGGACCTGGACCTTGAGGCCGTGCTCCTTGGCCGCGGCCGTGGCGACGGCGGCGAAGGCCTCCGGGTTCAGGTCGTTCGGCGGGGTGTTGATCAGGTCGCGGGCGCGGTTGAGCTCCTCGGCCAGCGCGAGGGCGCGCTCGATCTCGGCCTTGAACGCCTTGTCGCGCGGCTTGCCGCCCAGGATGGCGATCTCGGCGAGCGGCGCCTTGGCGTTGGTCTTCGGGTCCTGCGCGGACTCCTTGTACGCGTCGAAGGAGTACGCGCCGAGCAGCGCGCCCTCCGCGATCGCACCGGCGTCCTCGGCGGCCTCGATCGGCAGCGCGAACGCGGCCTTCTTCGAGCCGGCCAGGGCGCGGGCGGCGACACCGGCGGCGCGGCGCAGGGCCTCGCCCTCGAAGATCTCGTCCTTCTCGGGCTCGCCGCCGAGACCGACCGCCAGCACGACCGGCGCCTTGAACCCGGAGGGCGCGGGGAGCTTGGTCACCTCGCCCTCGCCGCCACTGGCGCCGAGGGTCTCCAGAACGGCGGCGAGCTTGCCGTCGAACGCCTTGTCCACGGCCTCGGCGCCGGGCGCGACGACCGGTCCGTTGGCGCCCTTAGCGATACCGACGACGATCGCGTCGGCGCGCAGGCCGGTGGCCGCGGCGGTGCTGAGAGTCAGAGCAGTCACGGTGGTGAGGTCCCTCTTTCATCGGTGGGGCTGGCGTCGTTGCCGGGCCCGTGGGGTGTATGGCCCTCGGCTGAGCCTACGCCCGCCTGGCCGAAACGCGTCGCCGAGGTCAGATCACCCCGTAAGGGGCGCGAGGACGATCGCCGCAGGGGCCTGATTCTGCTCACCCCATGGCGAGCACGATCAAAGCCGCCGTTCCGGCCACCTCCGCGACCGCCCCGAACACGTCCCCCGTCACCCCGCCGAACCGCGCCACGCACCGCCGCAGCATCAACTCGCCCGCCCCACACCCGAGTACGACCGCCGGCGCGCCCTGCAAGGAGAGCCCCGCGGCCGCCGCGACGACCACCGCCCCGAGGATCAGCGAGGCCGCCCGCGGCACCGTCTCGGCCACCGCCGCCCCCAGCCCCTCGGGCCGCGCCGCCGGCACCCCCACGCGGGAGGCGAACGTCAGCGCCAGACGGGCCGTCACCGCGCACAGCACCGTCGCGACGGCGCCCCGCACCCACGACTCCCCGTACAGCTGGGCAAGGACCGCGACCTGCGCGAGCAGCGAAAGGACCAGGGTGACGACCCCGAAAGGACCGATGTCGGACTGCTTCATGATCCGCAGCGCGTCCTGTGCGGGCTTCCCGCTGCCGAGTCCGTCCGCGACGTCCGCGAGCCCGTCCAGGTGCAGCCCCCGGGTCAGGGCGGCGGGCACCGCGACCGAGGCCACCGCGCAGAGGAACGCGCCCGCGCCGAGGAAGGACAGCGCCCCGCCGAGCGCCGCCGCGCAGACCCCCACGACCAGGCCCGCGAGCGGGGCGCAGAGCATGCCGGCGCGGGCGGCTTCGCGGTCCCAGCGGGGTACGCGGACGGGCAGCACGGTGAGGGTGCCGAAGGCGAAACGTATGCCGTCGGCGAGGGAGGCGCGGGAGTTCGTTGCGGACACCGGGGGAGGTTACCCGGGGCGGACCTCCCGGCAGGCGGCGCCCGCCCCGGGCCCGCACGATGGAGGCATGGGCGACTGGTGGTACCGGAACATCACGGAGCCCGGCAAGCTGCCGCTGCTGCTCGCGCTGCTGTCGTTCATCGCGACGTTCCTGGTCACGCGGACGGTGACCCGGCTGATCCGCGCGGGCCGCGGCCCGTTCCGGAACGTCTCGACGGGCGGGCTGCACATCCACCACGTGGTGCCCGGCATCGTGCTCATGGTCGTCGGCGGTTTCGGCGCCGTGGGCAGCGGGCGGCACGGCGTGACCGCGTGCGTGTGCGCCGTGCTCTTCGGCGTCGGGGCCGGGCTCGTGCTCGACGAGTTCGCGCTCGTGCTGCACCTCGACGACGTCTACTGGACCGACGAGGGCCGGCGCAGTGTCGAGGTCGTCGTGCTCGCCGCGGCCCTCGGCGGGCTCGTGGTCAGCGGCTTCTCCCCGCTCGGCGTCAACGACATGACACAGGACGAGCAGCACGACCGCGGCGCGCTGATCACCACGCTCACGCTCAACTTCGTCTTCGTCGTGATCACGCTGCTGAAGGGCAAGCCGCGCACGGCGATCGTCGGCGTCCTGGTGCCGTTCGTCGCCTGGTTCGGCGCGGTCCGGCTGGCCCGGCCCGGCTCCGTCTGGGCCCGCCGCTGGTACCGGCACCGCCACCGGGCCCGCGCCCGCGCCCTGCTGCGCGCCCACCGGCACGACCGGCGCTGGCTGAAGGTCAGCCGGCGCTTCCAGGATCTGGTCGGCGGATTCCGCGAGCCGCAGACACCCCGGCGCACACCATGAGCACCGCGCCGATCGCCGCCAGGTGCTCCTTGCCCGCGAGGTTCGGCTTCACCACGACCTCGACGACCATCACGAGCACCACGAGAGCGCCCGTGAACCAGGCCCGGTAGCGCCAGCACACGAACACCGCGAGACCGACGACCGCCGCCGACGGGCCGGTGTCGACGACCTGGGCGTCGGACCCGGGCAGCCATCCGGCGGCGATGGCGACACGCGCGTACAACGTGCCGGCGAGCGTGGCGACGTACGCGACGCACAGCGTGCGCCGACGGCCCAGGGCGAGTTCCGCGACGCCGAAGACGAGGAGGATCTGGGCGAGCGCGCCCCAGACGGGGAGGTCGAGGGCGGGGACGAACGGCGAGAGGGGCGTGCGCAGCAGGGCGAGCCACAGCGGGTCCGCCGCCCGGACCGCGCCGACATCCTGCACGAAGCCGTAGCCCCAGGGCTGGTTCTGCGCGTACTGGAGCGCAGCCGTCAGGCACACCGCGGCGAGCGTCATGGGGACCGCCCGCCACCGCCGGGTGACGAGTCCGTCCCGTACGACGTCGTGGAGCGGGCCCCACTCCTTGCGTGCCGCGTCCCGCACCCGCATCAGCGCAGTCGCTTCGACAGCCCCGGGACTTCGAGGAAGCCCTCGGCGCGTGCCGAGGCGAGGCCGATGCGCGGCAGATCGGCGCTCTTCTCGAAGAGCAGGAAGCGGGGTTCCCAGATGGGCCGGTACTTGGCGTTGGCCCGGTACAGCGATTCGATCTGCCACCACCGCGAGAAGAAGCTGAGCAGCGCGCGCCACAGGCGCAGCACCGGGCCCGCGCCGAGTCGCGCGCCGCGTTCGAAGACGGAGCGGAACATGGCGAAGTTCAGCGAGACCTGAGTGATCCCGATCTCGGGGGCGCGGTGCAGGAGTTCGATCACCATGAACTCCATCAGGCCGTTCTCGGAGTCGCGGTCACGGCGCATCAGGTCGAGCGAGAGGCCGTGCGGGCCCCAGGGCACGAAGGAGAGCACCGCCTTCAACTCGCCCGCACCTTCCCCGCCGCCTGCGTCCCTGCATTCGAGCATCATGCACTGTCCGTCGCCCGCGTCGCCGAGCCGCCCGAGCGCCATCGAGAAGCCGCGCTCGGTGGCGCCGTCGCGCCAGTCGTCGGCGCGCTTGAGCAGGTACGTCATCTCGTCGGCCGGGATGTCCTCGTGGCGGCGGACACGGACCGTGTAGCCCGCGCGCCTGACGCGGTTGTAGGCCTGGCGGACGGTGCGCATGGCCCGTCCTTCGAGGGTGAAGTCGGCGGTCTCCACGATGGCCTCGTCGCCGAGTTCGAGGGCGTCGAGGCCGTGCCGGGCGTAGATCGTGCCCGCCTCCTCGCTCGCCCCCATCACCGCGGGCAGCCAGCCGTGCACCCGCGCCTCGGCGAGCCAGGGCTCGATCGCGCCGGGCCAGGCCTCGGGGTCGCCGATCGGGTCACCGGAGGCGAGCGAGACCCCGCCGACCACGCGGTACGTGATCGCGGCCTTGCCGGTCGGCGACCACACGACGCTCTTCTCGCGGCGCAGCGCGAAGTAGCCCAGCGAGTCCCGCTCGCCCTCCTTGTCGAGCAGGGCGCGCAGCTTCGCCTCGTCGTCGGGGGTGAGCGGGTCGACGGCGCGGCGGGAGCGGAACGCCACGTAGACGACGGCGATGAGCAGGGCCGTGGAGAGGATGTTGATGACGACGTTGACCCAGTTCGGCGTGGTGATGCCGGGGAAGTGGGAGTCGTTCGTGGCGACCGAGATCAGGCGCAGGGTGCCGTAGCGCCAGCGCTCCAGGAACGTGGAGCGGTGCGGGTCGTGGGCGTGGTTGGTGACCGTGACCAGGAACGTCGCGACGAGTGACGTCAGCAGCAGGCCGCCGACCGCGACGGCCGCCGCCAGCTTCGGGTTGGAGCGGTCGCCCTTCGCGTAGAACTCGCGGCGGCCGAGCAGCAGCGCGACGACGAACGCCGCCGTCAGGGCCAGCGAGATCCAGTTCTGCGCGTACCTGCGGATCTCCGGGAAGGCCATCAGGAAGGCGAACAGCAGGAAGAACAGGCCGCTCAGGACGAGGTTGAGGATCCACGCCGCGCGCTTGCGGCGGCGCATGGTGATCGCCAGGAACCAGGCGACGACCGCCGAGGAGAACCCCGCCGCGAGGAGGTACGGGGTGAAGAAGTCCTCCTCGTTGTGGCGGCGCAGGTCCTGCCCCAGCGAGACCCAGACGGCGCTCAGCAGATTGATGAAGGTGACGACCCGGAGGTACCAGACGCTGAATCCGGCGGCGCGGCGTGAGGTCGGTGTGCTTGTCCGTACGGCTCCCATGGCTGGAGCTTATGGGTGGTTTTGTCCAGCCCCCTCGGGGGCGCGGGGAACGGCGCGCTCAGCCACACAAAAGCCGCAGTCGCGTCTGCTTCAGTTGATGAGCAGACGCGACTGCGGCTTTTGTGTGTTGCTCGCGCTCACGCGGCGGAGCCGCACATCGACACCAACCCGCGCCGCTAGCTGGGCTCGGTCTCCGGGAGTTCGGCGGCGAGCGCTGCCGCGGCCTGCACCAGGGGCAGGGCCAGCAGCGCGCCCGTCGCGCCGCCCACCTTCACGTCCTGGTCGAGCAGCGGCTCCATCGCCATCCGGTCCAGCGCCTTCGCCTGCGCGGGCTCGCCGCTGGTGTGCGCGGCCAGCCACCAGTCGGGCGCCCGGAACGCGACCCGCTGGCCGACGAGCGCGCAGGCCGCCGAGACGACGCCGTCGAGCACCACCGGCGTACGGCGCACCGCGCACTGCAGCAGGAAGCCGGTCGCGGCCGCGAGGTCGGCGCCGCCCACCGTCGCGAGCAGCTGCAACTGGTCGCCGAGGACCGGGCGGGCCCGGCGCAGCGCGTCGCGCACGGCCGCGCACTTGCGCATCCAGGTCAGGTCGTCGATGGGGTCGCCGCCGCGCCCGGTGACGACGGACGCGTCCGTGCCGCAGAGCGCGGCGATGAGTGTGGCCGCCGCCGTCGTGCCGCCGACGCTGAGGTCGCCGAGCACCACCAGGTCCGTACCGGAGTCGGCCTCCTCGTCCGCGACGGCCATGCCCGCGCGGAACGCCGCCTCGGCCTCTTCGAGGGTGAGCGCGTCCTCGGTGTCGATGCGGCCGGAGCCGCGCCGCACCCGCCGGCTGTCGACGGACTCGGGCAGCTCCTCCGGCTCGCAGTCCAGGGACAGATCGACGATCCGGACGCCGACGCCGAGCCGCCGCGCGAGCACCGCACCGGCGGAGGCGCCCTCGACGGCCTCGCGGACCAGCTCGGCTGCGGTGCCCGCGGTCCGCTTCGACACGCCGAGACCGGCCACCCCGTGGTCACCCGCGAAGACGATCACGCGGGGCTGTGACACGGGCCGTACGGGCACCGCGCCCTGGGCGGCGCTGAGCCATTCGCCCAGTTCGTCGAGGCGGCCGAGCGCACCGGGCGGCACGGCGAAGCGCGCCCTGCGCTCTTCGGCGTCGCGGCGGGTCCCGCCGTCGGGGCGCTCGATCAGATCGGTGAAGTCGTCGAGATTCAGCGAGCTCATTCGCGGAACAGTACCGGCCGCGATCAGCCCGGGTGGGGCGGGTCGGCGACCGTCGGTTACGCCATGCGATGCACCGACTCCACCACGTCATTGCCAGGCCCTCGGGGATCCCTTACGTTCCCTTATGTGTCGGATTGTCATACTGCGGCGAGTGTCGCAGCGGATGAACACCGAACGCGACAGGAGCCTTCTCCCGTGACCGTGCCCACCGTGACGCCCCCACCGTCATCGGTCCCGGCCCGCTCGGAGAGCCCGACCCCCGCCGGGCCCCGGCCGTCGCCCCCGCCGAACTCCCCGCCCGACCCCAGGAGCCGAGGAAAGACCATGTCCCCCACAGCCCAGGCCGTGGCCGAGCGCCGCCCCGCCTACCTCACCGAACTCGCCCGGGGCACCGAGCACTTCCACGAGCCGCGCCGCCCCGACTGCCCCTGGTGCGGCTCCACCAAGCTGCGCACGCGCCTGCGCACCACCGACCTCCTGCAGCACAAGCCCGGCACGTTCACCGTCGACCAGTGCCGCTCGTGCGGCCACTCGTTCCAGAACCCCCGCCTCACCCCCGAGGGCCTGAACTTCTACTACCGCGACTTCTACGACGGCCTCCACGCCGACCGGGCCGAGCGGATCTCCGGCGCGCAGAACTCCACCAAGCGCCACCAGGGCTGCGCCCACGCCATGTTCCGGCACCTGGAGCCGGAGAGCTGGCTCGACGTCGGCACCGGACACGGCCACTTCCCGGCCGTCGCCAAGGAGGTCCTGCCGTACACGGCGTTCGACGGCCTCGACATCGGCGACGGCGTCGAGGAGGCCCGCAGAGCCGGCCGCGTCGAGGAGGCGCACCGCGGCTTCCTCACCGAACTGGCACCCCAACTGGCGGGCCGCTACGACGCGATGAGCATGTTCCACTACCTGGAGCACTCCCTCGACCCGCGCGAGGAACTCAAGGCGGCCCGCCGCGTACTGCGCCCCGGCGGCCACCTGATGATCGAGCTCCCCGACCCCGAGAGCCGCTACGCGAAACTGCTCGGCAAGTGGTGGGTCTCGTACTTCCAGCCGCAGCACCTGCACTTCATCCCCCTCGCCAACCTGCGCACCGAACTGGCGGCGCTCGGCTACACGGTCGTCGCCGTCGACCGCCGCGAGCCGCACGTCCCGCTCGACCTGACGGCGGCCTGCACCCTGCTGCTCGGCCACTACCTGCCCGACGCCGACGACCCGTGGCGCACCAAGGTCCCCAGCGGCCTCCAGCGCAGGCTGCGCCAGGCCCTGATGTACGCGTCGGTGCCCGCCTCCGTCGCCGCGCACGCCGCCGACCGGGCCCTCGCCCCGCTCGTGAGCCGCACCGGCTTCTCGAACGCGTACCGGGTCATCGCCCGCCGCAACCCGGACCCCTCGTGAACACCCCTGGCCCGGAAGGGGAGTTCGCGGGCCGCACCGCCCTCGTGACCGGCGCGGCCACCGGCCTCGGCCTGGCCGTCGC
Source organism: Streptomyces sp. HmicA12 (assembly GCF_000373565.1). Taxonomy (GTDB): domain Bacteria; phylum Actinomycetota; class Actinomycetes; order Streptomycetales; family Streptomycetaceae; genus Streptomyces. The sequence continues at coordinate 41,369 of NZ_KB891820.1, forward strand.
CCGTCGGCTGGCCGCCGGGGGAGCGGCCGTCGCCGTCGTCGACCGGGACACGGAGTCCGCCGCCAAGGCCGCCGCCGAACTCACCGCGGACGGTGCCCGCGCCATCGCGCTCACCGTCGACGTCACCGACCCGGTGCAGGTCGAGGCGGCCGTGCACACGACCGTGGCCGCCTTCGGCGCACTGCACCTGGCCGTCAACACCGCGGCCGTCACCCCCTCCACCACCCGCACCGCGGACATCGAACTCGACGACTGGCGGCGGGTGTTGTCCGTCCACCTCGACGGCGTCTTCCACGCCATGAAGTACGAGATCCCGGCGCTCCTCGCCTCGGGCACAGGCGGCGCCGTCGTCAACCTGACCCCGGCGCCCGACGGCCGCGACCTCCTCGGCGCGGCGTACAGCGCCGCGCGGCACGCGGTGATCGGTCTCACGAGGACGGCGGCCGTCGAGTACGCGGCCCAGGGCATCCGCGTCAACGCGGTGACCCCCGGCTCCGTCGACACCCCGCTCCGCACGTCCCTCGCGCCGGAGGAGGCCGCGGAACTGACGGCGTTCCTGCTCTCGGACAGGGCGTCTTTCTGCAACGGGGGCGTGTACGGCGCGGACGGGGCACACACGGCCCCGTGAGGGAGGACCGAAGCGCCCGCCCGGGTCAGCCGCGCAGCGTCAGCGCCTGCCCGGCGACGACGAGCAGCACGTGCTCGCACTCGGAGGCGAACGCCGCGTTCAGGCGGCCCAGTTCGTCGCGGTAGCGGCGCCCGGACGCGGTGGCGGGCACGATCCCCGACCCCACCTCGTTCGAGACGGCCACGACGGTGCGCCGGGTGCGCCGTACGGCGTCGACGAGCGCGGCCGCCTTCGCGCGCAGCGCCTTCTCGCCGCCGCCCGCCCACTCGGCGTCGTCCCAGGCCCCGACCTCGTCCATGGCGTAGGTCAGCCACAGCGACAGACAGTCCACGAGCAGCGGGGCGGAGTCGTCCGTGTCGTCGAGCAGCGGTACGAGGTCGCAGGTCTCGGCGGTCCGCCACGAACCGGGCCGCCGCTCCCGGTGGGCGGAGACCCGCTGCGCCCACTCGCTGTCCCCGCCCCGCGTCCCGCCGGTCGCCACGTACAGCACGTCCGGGAAGGACTCCAGGCGCCGCTCGGCCTCCACCGACTTCCCCGACCGGGCGCCCCCGAGCACCAGCGTCCTGCGCGGCACGTCGGGCACGTCCTCGTACGCGCCCACGTCCAGGGTCGTCCCGTCCGGCACCGCACGGGCCCCGGCCGCCGCGAGCCGCCGCGCGAGCTCGGGACCCGGGTGCACGTCATGGTCGAGATGGACGGCGAGCACGTCCGTGGTGGGCGCCACGGCCCCGACGGTCCGCAGCCGCGCCAGCGCGTCCGGCCGGCCGACCACATCGACGAGGACCAGTTCGTACGGCGCCCGCACCTCGTCGAGCCCCGCGGGCGCGGCCCCCGGCGGCAGATACAGCACCCGCTCACCGTCGGGCCCCGCCACCTCGTACCCGGTCCCCGGCGAGTCGAGCGCGAGCGCCCGCACCCGGTGACCGCTGATCAGCGTCAGTTCCCGCCCGTCCGGCACCCGCACCGGCTGCGGCAGGCCCGCCGGGACCTCCACCGCGGGCCCGTCGTGCGGATGCGAGAGCAGCACCTGCTGCACGCCGCCGAGGCTGTGCCCCGAGCGGGCCGCGGCGAACGCGGCGCCCGGCGTCAGATCGAGCAGCAGCACCTTGTCGATGAGCAGCGCCGTCGCGGCGCGGGCCGCCGTGCCCAGCGCACTCGCGCAGGCGGCGCAGGGGCAGTCGGGGCGGGGCAGTCCTTCGGGGGCACCGGTGCCGAGCAGAGTCAGTTCCACAGGAAGATCCTCCCGCGCGGCCTCCGAGGCCGCGCGCCCGGCTAGGCTTCCAGGGACATCCGATCCGGGAGGCTGACATGACGGCATGGACGTGGCGGTTCGAGAAGTCCGACGGGACAGAGGTGCCTCCCGCGGTGCAGCCCGAGGAGTTCCCGACCCAGGGAGACGCGGAGTCCTGGATCGGTGAGTACTGGAAGGAACTCGCGGAGGGCGGCGCGGACCAGGTCAGCCTCTTCGAGGACACGACGCAGATCTACGGCCCGATGAGCCTCCACGCGGAGGACGCGTCCGCTTAGCGCAGGGGGCGAGCTCGGCCCCGACAGGGGCGCGGGGAACCGCGCGACCAGCCACGACGAAAGCCGCGGTCGCGTCTGCTCAGGTACCGAGCAGACGCGACCGCGGCTTTCCGCGCATCTGTAGGGGCGCTCTACATCTCCCCGAGCTTCACCTCGGCCGTCTTGTCGGCGGCGTCGCGCCTGAAGGACACCTCGACCTTGTCACCGGGCTTCTGCGCGGCCAGCGCCTCCTGCAGCGACGTCATCGTCGTGACCTCCGCGTCCCCCAGATCGGTGATCACGTCGCCGACCTCGAGCCCGGCCTTCTCCGCGGGGCCGCCGTCCGTCAGGGACACCACCGAGACCCCGACCGGCTGGAGATCGCCGTCGACGACCACGCGTCCGGTGATCCCGAGCGCCGCCCGCCCGGAGTCGGTGACCTTGCCGTCCTTGACGATCTGGTCGGCGATGTTCGTCACCGTCGACGCGGGGATCGCGAACCCGATGCCCGGCGCCGCGCTGTCCCCGAGGCCGGGGTCGGTCGCGGCCAGCGTCGGGATGCCGATGACCTGGCTGTCCAGGTTGACCAGGGCGCCCCCGCTGTTGCCGGGGTTGATCGCCGCGGACGTCTGCACCATGTTGGCGATCGTCGCGCCGGTGCCGCCCCCGCTGCGGCCCTCGCTCACGGTCCGCCCGGTCGCCGACACGATGCCCTGCGTGACACTCGACGACAGGCCGAGCGGCGATCCCATCGCCAGGGTGATCTGCCCGACGTCCACCTTCGTGGAGTCCGCGAACTTCGCGGGCTTCAGCCCGTCCGGGACCTTGTCCAGCTTGACGACGGCGAGGTCCTGCGCCGGATACGAGGCCACGAGCTTCGCGGTCAGCTCGGTCTCGCTCGTCGACGTCGTCACCTTGAACGTCTTCTCGTCACCGACCACATGGGCGTTCGTCACGATGTGCCCCTCGTCGTCGTAGACGACACCGGAGCCGAGGTCGGAGGAGGCCTGGATCTGGACGACCGACGGCAGAACGTTCTTGATCACGTCCTGGTACGCGTTCTGCAGATCGTTCCCGGAGGCCGCGGCGGCGGCCTGCGTGGTGGAGTCGGAGGACGAGGAGGACGACGAGCCCGAGTCGGAACAACCGCCGACGAGCGCCACCGAGCAGACTGCGGCGGTCACGGAGAGCAGTCCGACCCGGGTCGGACGGGAGCGCGTACGCGAAGAAGCATCCATGTCCGGATTGTCGCGTTCATCGTTATATAACCCTGCTCTGACCCGCCGGGAGCCGCCGAACAGTGGACCCCCGCCCGCGCGGGGGTCACCCCGGTGTCAGCCCCGTACCCCGCACAGATGCAGCAGCGCGGCCACCCGCCGGTACGGCTCGGTGCGCCCGGCCCGCTCCTCGGCGGCCATCAGCGTCTGCAGCTCCCCGCGCTCCGGCACCGCCGCGGCGTCGCCGGCCTGGTCGGTGAAGACCCGCACTCCGTACCAGGCGTGCAGCGGCGCCCCGATCCCGGCGAGGGTCGCGGTCAGCGCGTCGAGGCGGTCGGCCCGTACGTCCAGGCCGAGCCGGTTGGTGTACTTCAGCGAGTCGAAGGCGCCGAGCGCGGTGACCCAGTCACCGGCGAGCCCCGGCCGCATCGCCAGCGCGTCCGCGTTCCGCACGAGCAGGGAGAGCAGGCCCCCCGGCGCCAGCATCCGCGCGAGCCCCGCGAGCAGCGCGTCCGGATCCTCCACGTACATCAGCACGCCGTGACAGAGCACGACGTCGAAACTGCCGGGCAGGAAGTGCACGCCCGTCTCCATGCCGTCGCCCTCGACGAGCCGGACCCGCTCGCGCACCCCGGCCGGCTCCCCGGCCAGCGCGGCGCGCGCCGCGGCGACCATCTCGGGGTCCTGCTCCACGCCGGTCACCTTGTGCCCGGCCCGGGCCAGGCGCAGGGCCTGCGTGCCCTGGCCCATCCCCACGTCGAGCACCCGCAGCCGCTGACCGACGGGGAACCGCCCGGCTATCTGCTCGTCGAGCTGCCGGGCCACCAATTCCTGGCGTACGACATTGCGCAGACCGCCCAGCTTCGCGAGCCAGGCGCCCGGCGCGTCCCCCGCGAAGGCCTCCGCGCTCAGGGCCGCTCTCCGCGCTTGACCTGCGGCTTGGGCAGGCGCAGGCGCTTCATCTGGAGCGTGCGCATCAGGGCGTAGGCGACGGCGCCCTTGCGGCGCTCGTCCGGGAACTTCTCCGCCAGCCGCTTCTTCAGACGGAAGCCGGTGACGGCCGAGTCGATCACGATCGCGACGATCACGAACAGCCAGAGCAGCAGCGCGATGTTCTGCAGCTGAGCGACCCGGACCATGCTCAGGACGAGGATGATCACGGCCATCGGCAGGAAGTACTCGGCGATCGAGAACCGCGAGTCGACGAAGTCGCGCGCGTAGCGCCGCACCGGGCCCTTGTCGCGGGCCGGCAGGTACCGCTCGTCGCCACTGGCGAGCGCGGCGCGCTGCTTCTCCATGGCGCTGCGGCGCTCGTCGCGCTGGCGGGAGCGGGCCTCCTTCGGAGACATCTTGGTGTTGGCCACGCTGCGGCGCTGCGTCTGGGCCGCGCTCCGCTTCGGCGTGGGGCGGCCCTTGGGCGCCTGCGGGTCTCGGGGCTGCTTGGACAGAGAGGTCACCTGGGCCTTGTCGGCCGGTGCCTTGTCGTCCTTCGATCGGCTACGGAACACAAAAGCCAAGGGTACGTGGTGGTCGTGCATGGACCACAGGCCCGGGGGGAACGATCCGGCAACACCCTGCGTCCATAGAGGCACAACTGGGGGTACACCTACTCCTCACGCCGGAGTGGGACGGGACGCAGTCGTCCTTGGGGATGAGCGCATCCGCACCTGGACAGTGCGGTAATAGATGCAGGACCCGTACTGTGGGTTGTGTCGCAGTGCTGGAGCTGGACCGTCGGCTTGATCTGTCAGAAGGGGGCGCGCGAAGCCCATGAGCGGTGTCATGAAGCGTATGGGGATGATCTTCCGCGCGAAGGCGAACAAGGCCCTTGACCGGGCCGAGGACCCGCGCGAAACCCTCGATTACTCGTACCAGAAGCAGCTGGAGCTGCTGCAGAAGGTGCGCCGCGGCGTCGCGGACGTCGCGACCAGCCGCAAGCGTCTGGAGCTTCAGCTGAACCAGCTGCAGTCGCAGTCCTCCAAGCTGGAGGACCAGGGCCGCAAGGCGCTCGCGCTCGGCCGCGAGGACCTGGCCCGCGAGGCGCTCTCGCGGCGCGCCGCGCTCCAGCAGCAGGTCACGGACCTGGAGACGCAGCACCAGACGTTGCAGGGCGAGGAGGAGAAGCTCACTCTCGCGGCCCAGCGGCTGCAGGCCAAGGTCGACGCCTTCCGTACGAAGAAGGAGACCATCAAGGCCACCTACACCGCGGCCCAGGCGCAGACCCGGATCGGCGAGGCCTTCACCGGCATCTCCGAGGAGATGGGCGACGTCGGCATGGCGATCCAGCGCGCCGAGGACAAGACGGCCCAGCTGCAGGCGCGGGCCGGCGCCATCGACGAACTGCTCGCCTCGGGCGCCCTCGACGACCCGACCGGTCTCGCCAAGGACGACATCCAGAGCGAGCTGGACCGGCTCTCCGGTGGTACGGATGTAGAGCTGGAGCTGCAGCGCATGAAGCAGGAGCTGGCCGGCGGCCCGTCCTCCTCGCAGCAGGCGCTCGAGGGCGGCCCGGGCCAGACCCAGCAGACGCAGCAGCCCCAGGACACCCCGCGCTTCGACAAGCAGTAGCAGCCCCGAGGAGGCCGACGTGATCGTACGGATCATGGGGGAGGGCCAGGTGAAGCTGTCCGACGACCGCTTCACCGAACTCAACAAGCTGGACGACGAGCTCCTCGCGGAGATGGAGACCGGCGACGAGGAGGGCTTCCGGCGTACGCTCGGCGCGCTCCTCGACGCCGTGCGCCGCCTGGGCGAGCCGCTCCCGGACGACTCCCTCGAGCCGTCCGAGCTGATCCTCCCGGCACCGGACGCGACCCTCGAAGAGGTCCGCGAGATGCTCTCCGACGACGGCCTGATCCCGGGCTGACCGGTCACCCGTGGAGGCTGCGCGCAGCGCATGCCTCCGGGGGCGCGGGGAACTGCGCGACCAGCGCCCACCCGCCCGACAAGCGCTCCCGGCAGACGGTCCGGCGGGACCCGCAGGAGAGGGGACCGCTACCGTGACACCGGTGACCCCCCTCGTGCGGTGGGCCAGGACGCACCCCCTGGCCCTCGACGCCACCCTCGCCCTCGCCGTCCTGATCTGCATGATCGCCGGCTCCTTCGTCGACCCGCACAGCCCCGAGGGCACCTACGCCTGGGGCGCCCGCACCCCGGGGGCCCTCAGCCTCGTCCTGATGGTGCTCGGCGCCGCCGCCCTGGTCTTCCGGCGTGTCGCCCCCATGTACGTACTCGCCGCGACCTCGACCGTCTCCCTCGTCGAACTGGCCACCGGCGAACCCCGCGCCCCCGTCGTGATGTCCGCGGTCGTCGCCCTCTACACGGTCGCCGCCCGCACCGACCGCCCCACCACCTGGCGCGTGGGCCTGGCCACGATGGCGGTGCTCACCGCCGTCGCGATGCTCGCGGGACCGCTGCCCTGGTACGCCCAGGAGAACCTCGGCATCTTCGCGTGGACCGGCATGGCCGCGGCCGCCGGTGACGCCGTCCGCTCCCGCCGCGCCTTCGTCGACGCGATAAGGGAGCGGGCCGAACGCGCCGAGCGCACCCGCGAGGAGGAGGCCCGGCGCCGCGTCGCGGAGGAGCGCCTGCGCATCGCCCGCGATCTGCACGACGTCGTCGCCCACCACATCGCGCTCGTGAACGTGCAGGCCGGGGTCGCCGCGCACGTCATGGACAAGCGCCCCGACCAGGCCAAGGAAGCCCTCTCGCACGTCCGCGAGGCCAGCCGCTCCGCGCTCAACGAACTCCGCGCCACCGTCGGCCTGTTGCGGCAGACCGGCGACCCCGAGGCGCCGACCGAACCGGCCCCGGGCCTGAGCCGCCTCGACGACCTCGTCGACACCTTCCGGCACGCGGGCCTGCCCGTGGAGGTGGCCCGCGCCGAGGAAGCCCCGCAGCTGCCCGCGGCCGTCGACCTCGCCGCGTTCCGCGTGGTGCAGGAAGCGCTGACGAACGTACAGAAGCACGCGGGCCGGGAGGCCAGGGCCGAGGTCAGTGTCGTGCGCGTCGGGCCCAACGTGGAGGTCAGCGTCCTCGACAACGGACCGGGCGCCGCCCCCGCCTCCGCCGCGGACGACGAGAACGGCGGCCACGGCCTGCTCGGCATGCGCGAACGCGTCACCGCGCTCGGCGGCACCCTCACCGCGGGGCCGCGCTACGGCGGCGGTTTCCGCGTCCATGCGATCCTTCCGGTCAAGGACCGGCCCACCGACACCGGTTCCGCCATGAGCTCAGGTGCGGCTTCACGCACGACGTCAGGGGACGCCACCACATGACCGGCGACACCATCGGCACCATTCGGGTTCTGCTCGCCGACGACCAGGCCCTGCTGCGCAGCGCCTTCCGCGTGCTCGTCGACTCCGAACCCGACATGGAAGTGGTGGGCGAGGCGTCCGACGGGGCGGAGGCCGTCCGGCTCGCGCGCAGCGAGCGGCCCGACGTCGTCCTCATGGACATCCGCATGCCCGGCACGGACGGTCTCGCCGCGACCCGCGAGATCAGCGCGGACCCCGAACTCGCCCACGTACGCGTGGTGATGCTGACGACGTTCGAGGTCGACGAGTACGTGGTGCAGTCGCTGCGGGCCGGCGCCTCCGGCTTCCTCGGCAAAGGGGCGGAACCGGACGAACTCCTCGGTGCCGTCCGCATCGCGGCCGCCGGTGACGCGCTCCTGTCGCCCGCGGCGACGAAGGGTCTGATCGCCAAGTTCCTCGCGCAGGGCGAGAGTTACGAGGACGGCGACCGGTCGGCCGGCGCCCACGCGGAGCGCCTCGCCGCGCTCACCGGGCGCGAGCGCGAGGTCCTGGTCCAGGTCGCGGGCGGCCACTCGAACGACGAGATCGCCGAACGCCTCGAGGTCAGCCCGCTCACCGTGAAGACCCACGTCAACCGCGCCATGGCCAAACTCGGCGCCCGCGACAGGGCCCAACTCGTCGTGATTGCGTACGAATCGGGCCTGGTGCGCCCACGGGTGGAGTGAGTCGCACCCGTCACGTACTGCGGGTGCAGTAGGCACCGGACAAGAACGGGACCTGGGAGCGACGCTTCGGCCCTGATGTGTGGTCAAAGGTGTACGTGGACACCCGCGTCCGCCCGCACCCGGGCCCCGCCGTCCACCGCTCACGTCCTCACGTCGTACGGAGTCCCGCCCCATGTCCTGGCTGTCGAGATTCAGCCTCGCCCAGCGCGCCCTGATCGGGTTGATGTCGATCATCGCGATCGTCTTCGGCGCGATCGCGATCCCTCAGCTCAAGCAGCAGCTGCTCCCCACCATCGAACTGCCCATGGTCTCGGTCATCGCCCCCTACCAGGGCGCGTCGCCGGACGTCGTGGAGAAGCAGGTCGTCGAGCCGCTGGAGAACTCCATCGACGCGGTCGACGGGATCACCGGCATCACCTCGACGGCGAGCGAGGGCAACGCCGTCGTGATGGCCTCGTTCGACTACGGCAGCGGCGGCACCCAGCCGCTCGTCGCCGACGTCCAGCAGGCCGTCAACCGCGCCCGCGCCCAACTGCCCGACGACGTCGACCCGCAGGTCGTGGCCGGCTCCACCGACGACATCCCCACCGTCGTCCTCGCGGTCACCTCGGACAAGGACCAGCAGGCCCTCGCCGACCAGCTCGACAAGACCGTCGTGCCGTCCCTCAAGGACATCGACGGCGTCGGCCAGGTCTCGGTCGACGGCGTCCGCGACCTCCAGGTGAACGTCACACCGAACCAGAAGAAGATGGCCGCGGCCGGCGTCGGCGTCCAGACGCTGAGCCAGTCCCTGCAGGCCGGCGGTGCCACGCTGCCCGCGGGCTCGTTCGACGAGAGCGGCAAGAACCGCACCGTCCAGGTCGGCGGCGGCTTCACCTCGCTGAAGCAGATCAAGGGCCTGATGGTCACCGGCGAGGGCGTCAAGAAGCCCGTACGCCTCGCCGACATCGCCACCGTCGAGCAGCAGCCCTCGACGGCCGACTCCATCACCCGCACCGACGGCCGGCCCAGCCTCGCCGTCGCGGTCACCATGGACCACGACGGCTCGGCCGTCACCATCTCGAACGCGGTGAAGGACAAGCTGCCCGGACTCCGTCAGGACCTCGGCTCCGGCGCGAAGCTGACCGTCGTCAGCGACCAGGGCCCGGCCGTCTCGAAGTCCATCTCGGGTCTGACCACGGAGGGCGCGCTCGGCCTGCTCTTCGCCGTCATCGTCATCCTGCTCTTCCTGGCGTCGCTGCGCTCGACCCTGGTCACGGCGGTCTCCATCCCGCTGTCCGTGGTCCTCGCGCTCATCGTCCTGTGGACGGGCGACCTCTCGCTCAACATGCTCACGCTCGGCGCGCTGACCATCGCGATCGGCCGCGTCGTCGACGACTCGATCGTCGTCCTGGAGAACATCAAGCGCCATCTCGGCTACGGCGAGGAACGCCAGGAGGCGATCCTCAAGGCGGTCCGCGAGGTCGCGGGCGCGGTGACGTCCTCGACCCTCACCACGGTCGCGGTCTTCCTCCCGATCGGCCTGGTCGGCGGCATGGTGGGCGAGCTGTTCGGCTCGTTCTCCATCACGGTCACGGCGGCGCTCCTCGCGTCCCTGCTGGTCTCGCTGACGGTCGTGCCGGTCCTCTCCTACTGGTTCCTGCGCGCGCCCAGGGCGATCCAGGGCATCGACCCGGAGGAGGCCCGCCGCAAGGCCGAGGAGAAGGAAGCGAAGTCGTGGCTGCAGCGGGCGTACGTCCCGGTGCTGCGCTTCGCGACGCGCCGCCGCATCACCAGCCTGCTCATCGCGGTCGTGGTCCTCGTCGGCACGTTCGGCATGGCCCCGCTCCTGAAGACCAACTTCTTCGACCAGGGCGAGCAGGAAGTCCTCTCCATCAAGCAGGAGTTGAAGCCCGGCACCAGCCTGGCCGCGACCGACGACTCCGCGAAGAAGATCGAGAAGGTGCTCCAGGGCATCGACGAGATCAAGGACTACCAGGTCACCATCGGCTCCTCCGGCTTCATGGCGGCCTTCGGCGGCGGCACCGACACCAACCAGGCCTCGTACTCGGTGACCCTGAAGGACAAGGCGTCGTACGAGGACACGCAGAACCGCATCGAGCGCGAGCTCGGCGGGCTCGACGGGATCGGTACGACGACGATCTCGGCCGGTGACGGCTTCGGCAGCCAGGACCTGAGCGTGGTCGTGAAGGCCGCCGACGGCACCGTCCTCGACAAGGCGTCCGAGCAGGTGCGCGACGCGGTGGCCTCGCTCGACGACGTCACCGACGTCACCAGCGACCTGTCGCAGTCGGTCCCGCGCATCTCGGTCCGCGCCAACTCCAAGGCGGCCGCGGCAGGGTTCAACGACACGACGCTCGGCGCCGCCGTCACCCAGGCGGTGCGCGGCACGACCAGCGGCAAGGCGACGATCGACGACACCGAGCGCGACATCGTGATCAAGTCGGCGAAGCCCGCCACCACCATGGACGAGCTGAAGAAGCTCCCGGTGGGCCCGCGCGGCCTGACCCTCGGCGACATCGCCACGGTGAAGCTGGTCGACGGACCGGTCTCGATGACCCGGATCGACGGCGCCCGCGCGGCGACGATCACGGCGAAGCCGACCGGCGACAACACCGGCGCGGTCAGCGCCGACCTCCAGTCGAAGATCAAGGCGCTCGACCTCCCGAAGGGCGCCACGGCGACCATCGGCGGCGTCACCTCCGACCAGGACGACGCGTTCAAGAACCTGGCCCTGGCGATGCTCGCGGCGATCGCGATCGTCTTCATGCTGCTGGTCGCGACGTTCCGCTCGCTGGCCCAGCCGCTGATCCTGCTGGTCTCGATCCCGTTCGCGGCGACGGGCGCGATCGGCCTGCTGATCGCCACGGGCACCCCGATGGGCGTGCCCGCCATGATCGGCATGCTGATGCTCATCGGCATCGTGGTCACCAACGCGATCGTGCTGATCGACCTGATCAACCAGTACCGCGGTCAGGGTCTCGGCGTGGTCGAGGCCGTGGTGGAGGGTGGCCGACACCGTCTCCGCCCGATCCTCATGACGGCCCTGGCGACGATCTTCGCGCTGCTGCCGATGGCGCTCGGCGTCACCGGCGAGGGCGGCTTCATCGCGCAGCCGCTCGCGGTGGTCGTGATCGGCGGTCTCATCACGTCGACCCTGCTCACCCTGCTCCTCGTGCCGACGCTCTACGCGATGCTGGAGCTCCGCAAGGAGAAGCGGGCGCGGAAGCGCGCGGCGAAGCGGGGTTCCGCGGTGCCGCCGCAGTCTCCGGCCCCGGAGTCGGAGCCGGCCGGGGTCTGACCCCGCCCCCCCCGCCTTGGGCAATCTGCCGCCTGGGGCGGCAGGGTGGGCAAGGCGGCACCCCGGCGCGGGGCGAGCGCTTCATCGAGCGCTCGCCCCGGTGGGGCTTCTCGCGCGGTTCCCCGCGCCCCTGGCGGCAACTGGTTACGGCAGCGCCAGCATCCGCTCCAGCGCCAGCTTCGCGAACTGCTCCGTCTCGCGGTCCACCTCGATGCGGTTCACGAGCCGGCCGTCCGCCAGGGACTCCAGCGTCCAGACCAGATGCGGCAGGTCGATGCGGTTCATGGTCGAGCAGAAGCAGACCGTCTTGTCGAGGAAGACGATCTCCTTGCCCTCGGGCGCGAAACGGTTCGCGAGCCGCTGGACCAGGTTGAGCTCGGTCCCGATCGCCCACTTCGAGCCCGCCGGCGCGGCCTCCAGCGCCTTGATGATGTACTCCGTCGACCCGACGTAGTCCGCCGCGGCCACGACCTCGTGCTTGCACTCGGGGTGCACGAGGACGTTCACCCCCGGTATGCGCTCGCGCACGTCGTTGACCGAGTCCAGCGAGAACCGCCCGTGCACCGAGCAGTGCCCGCGCCACAGGATCATCTTGGCGGCCCGCAGCTCGTCGGCGGTCAGCCCGCCGTTCGGCTTGTGCGGGTTGTAGACGACGCAGTCGTCCAGCGACATCCCGAGATCGCGCACCGCGGTGTTGCGCCCCAGGTGCTGGTCCGGCAGGAAGAGCACCTGGTCGCCCTGCTCGAACGCCCAGTTCAGAGCCCGCTCGGCATTGGACGACGTACAGATCGTGCCGCCGTGCTTGCCGGTGAACGCCTTGATGTCCGCCGACGAGTTCATGTACGAGACGGGCACGACGGACTCGGCGATCCCGGCCTCGGTCAGCACGTCCCAGCACTCGGCGACCTGCTCGGCGGTGGCCATGTCTGCCATCGAGCAGCCGGCCGCGAGGTCGGGCAGCACGACCTTCTGGTCGTCACCGGTGAGGATGTCGGCCGACTCGGCCATGAAGTGCACACCGCAGAACACGATGTACTCGGCGTCGGGACGCGCCGCGGCGTCCCGGGCCAGCTTGAAGGAGTCGCCGGTGACGTCGGCGAACTGGATGACCTCGTCGCGCTGGTAGTGGTGCCCGAGCACGAACACCTTGTCGCCGAGCTTCTCCTTGGCCGCGCGCGCCCGCTCCACCAGGTCAGGGTCGGCGGGCGAGGGCAGGTCGCCGGGGCACTCCACACCGCGCTCGCTCTTCGGGTCGGCCTCGCGGCCGAGCAGGAGCAACGCCAGCGGCGTGGGCGAAACATCCAGGTCGACAGGGGCCTGGGGGGTCTGGGCCGTGGTCACGTCACGCACCCTTTCTCAATGAGCAGAACGACTTTTCGTCGAAATGACGTTATCTATCATACGTCGTTCACGTCAGTTTGACGATGCCGATGTCGTCGATGTGACGCAATCCGCGCAGACCGCCCCGTGCCCCGCCCGCCCCCGGTGTGCGAGCATGAAAAGAAGAAGGACGAAACCCCCGCCGATCCGGAATGGATCCGGGGCTTGGCCGGTTGCAATGGTCGGCAAGCAGTCTCCGTACAACCCGGGAGAGATGTAGATGTCCGTATCGGACGAGACCACCACCGTCAGCGACGGCATCATCCTCAGCGACGCCGCGGCGGCCAAGGTCAAGGCTCTGCTCGAGCAGGAAGGCCGCGAGGACCTGGCTCTGCGTGTGGCCGTTCAGCCGGGTGGCTGCTCCGGCCTGCGCTACCAGCTCTTCTTCGACGAGCGTTCGCTCGACGGTGACGTCGTCAAGGACTTCGGCGGCGTCAAGGTCGTCACCGACCGCATGTCCGCCCCGTACCTGGGCGGCGCGTCCATCGACTTCGTCGACACCATCGAGAAGCAGGGCTTCACGATCGACAACCCGAACGCGACGGGCTCCTGCGCCTGCGGCGACTCGTTCAGCTAAGTCGTCCCAGCGCATCCCAGCGGAAGGGCCGGGGCACCCCCACGGGGGTGCCCCGGCCCTTCCGCGTACCCGCGAGTCTCAGTCCCGCGGTGCGGGCTCCACCCCGCCGGGCCCGTTCTTCTCCGCGACCGGAACCTCGGTGCCGTCCGCGCCGACGACCTTCCGCCCGTCCAGCGGAGCGTCGAGCGTCACCGGCAGCGTGAAGAACTTCGCCATCTGGATGCAGACGGTCCCCTTCTTCTCGGTGCTGGTGACCCGGACGGTCACCGTCTTCCCCGACTCGTCCGCCGACGCCGCGTACGTCGCGCACACGCCCCCGGTGAAGTGCAGGGTCAGCGTCTTCCCGGAGGAATCGGCGCGGTACCCCTCCACCGGCACCCGACGGCTGTCCGTCCCCGGGTCGCCCGGCGACGACGTGCTCGGCCGCGGACTCGGCGCCGGCGGCTCCGCGGAGGCCGTCGAACTCCCGGGCGCGGCAAGGAACTCGGGTGCCACGGCGGGATGCGTCACGGTGAACACGTCGTCGGCCCCCGACGGCTTCACCTCGAACAGCCACGACGGTACGAGCGCCTGCTCACCCCCGACGTAGTACGCGGCGAGCCCGAACGTGGCCTCGGTGACCGCGACCGTCGACGACGCGGGCGGCCGCGGCGACGACGGAGTACACCCGGGAGCGCCCTTGCCCGCAGGGGAGTCGCCGGGGGAGTCGCTCCGGGAGTCGCCGTCCAGCGGCGCCGGGCTCGCGCACGCGTCGGCCGACGGGACGCGCCCGCCCGCCGCGGCGCCGTTCATCCGCTCCAGCGTCTTCTTCGCGCCGATCGTCGGATACGTGTCGCCCTTGACCGGCGCCTTCAACAGCCCGCTGCCGCCGACCACTTGACCGTCCGCGCCGACCTGGATCCCGGTCGACCAGCCGTACGTCGGCAGGCCGCCCACCTCCGGGTCGGCGTTCACCACCCTTGTGGCGCCCATGAGCTGGCTCGCGTCGAGCTTCGCGTCGTCCTGGCCGAGGGCCTTGAGGAGCGGCGCCGCGGCCTTCTTCGCGGCGGCCTCGCTCACCGCGTCCTTCTCGCTCCCGCCGCCCTCCGGGTCCGCGCACTTGGTGTCGCCCGGGCACTTCTGGCCCTTCGCCGAGGGAGCGTACCGCGCGTACGTCCAGCTGCCCGGCGCCTTCCGGTTCACCTGCAGCGAGGGGCCCGACCCGTCCGGCGCGGGCCCCAACCGCCAGGTCCCACCCTGGAGCCGCGGCGTACCGCCCACGTCCAGCGCCTTCCCCAGCTCGGTCACGTCGGCGGCGCTCACCTCGCCCTCGGCCCGGTACACCGGAGCCTCGTCCGGCCCGTCCGGCAGCGAGCCGGTGGCCTCGTACCGCGAGCCGTTCGGGTCGGGCTCACCCGGCGCGATCCCGTTCGAGTTCCCCGGGGTGCCGCCCTCGCCGTATCCGTCCAGGGCGAGCGGCGGGGGAGTGCCGTCGCTCCCGGGCCCGCTCGCCCGGTCCTCGCCGTCCCCACCGGACGCGCTCGTCGCCAGGTACGCGCCGCCGCCACCGGCGAGGAGGACAGCCGCCAGGGCCGAGGCGACAGCCAGCGTGCGCCGCCGCCGGTGCCGATCCTGCGTCTGCTCTTCGGTGCTCACCGCATCGCTCCTTCGCCTGCCGCGTTCCTCGCGTCGTATCCCGCATCCCCTTGATGAGGGACACCTTTACGGGACAGCGATGGGACGCGGCAGGGGAGCGTGCGGTTCCCTTCCGCGCGCCGTCAGTCTCCGAAACCGGCCATGGAGCCGGCCATCGAGTCGATCAGTCGCGCGGACGACACCGGCACCACGACGCCGTGGATCCCCGCCGCGCCGACCACGCGGACCGGCCGCTCCACCTCCCACGGAGAGCGCGGCAGCACCCAATGCGGAACCATCCGGGCGCAGTCGACGCGCAGCGCCGCCAGCCCGTCCTGCGTCATCAAGGACACGTCGTAGGTCATGTCCGCACCGTAGGCACGGAACACCTGGCGAAAAAAGCCCTACTATCAGGTAGTTTCCGTACTTCAGCGCAGGGGCCTGGACCGGGTAGCGTGAACTGTCAATCCCCTCCACTCAGGAAGCGTGCTCACGCCGTGCGAATCGCAGTCACCGGCTCCATCGCCACCGACCACCTGATGACCTTCCCCGGCCGCTTCGCCGACCAACTCGTCGCCGATCAGCTGCACACGGTCTCCCTCTCCTTCCTCGTCGACAACCTCGACGTGCGCCGGGGCGGCGTCGGCGCCAACATCGCCTTCGGCATGGGCCAGCTGGGCACCGGCCCGGTCCTGGTCGGCTCGGCCGGCTTCGACTTCGGCGAGTACCGCGCCTGGCTCGACCGCCACGGCGTGGACACCGAGTCGGTCCGCATCTCCGAAACGCTCCACACCGCCCGCTTCGTGTGCACCACGGACGCCGACCACAACCAGATCGGCTCCTTCTACACGGGCGCGATGAGCGAGGCCCGCCTCATCGAGCTGAAGACCGTCGCCGACCGCGTGGGCGGCCTCGACCTGGTCCTCATCGGCGCGGACGACCCGGAGGGGATGCTCCGCCACACCGAGGAGTGCCGGAGCCGGTCCATCCCGTTCGCCGCCGACTTCTCGCAGCAGATCGCGCGCATGGACGGCGAGGAGATCCGCACGCTCCTCGAAGGCGCCACGTACCTCTTCTCGAACGAGTACGAGAAGGGCCTCATCGAGTCGAAGACCGGCTGGACCGACGCCGAGATCCTCGGCAAGGTCGGCCACCGCGTCACCACGCTCGGCTCGCGCGGCGTGCGCATCGAGCGGGTCGGCGACGAGCCGATCGAGGTCGGCTGCCCGGAGGAGGACGCCAAGGTCGACCCGACCGGCGTCGGCGACGCGTTCCGCGCGGGCTTCCTGTCCGGCCTGTCCTGGGGCGTCTCCCTGGAGCGTGCGGCGCAGGTCGGCTGCATGCTCGCCACCCTGGTCATCGAGACCCTGGGCACCCAGGAGTACGAGCTGCGCCGGGCCCCGTTCATGGACCGCTTCCGCAAGGCGTACGGCGACGAGGCGGCCGCCGAGGTCGAGTCCTACCTGAGCTGAGGCCGGTCCGGGGGCGCGGGGAGCTGCACAGTTCCCCGCACCCCTAGGGCCTGGCTTCAAACTCCCGTCTGCCCCGCGACGCCTGGCACCCGCTCTCGCCGCACCGGGCACAAGGCCAAGTGCGTCCGGTCCATCGTGGGTGTCGTGCACCCGGCACGCCGAGAGCACGCTTCCCCAAGCTCTCAACTCCGTTCGAGCAGGGGAGACCCCATTGACGCCGCGAGGCCGCCCTCCGGGCGACGACGGGAGTGTGAAGACAGGCCCTAGTGACCCCTCCGCACCTCGTACGCGGCGGCTCCGTCGGGCCTCGGGGACGCCCCCACGTACTCATGGCCCTGCGTGAAGCACCACGCGGGGATGTCGACGGCGGCGACCTCGTCATCGGCGACCACCGTCACCACGCCCCCCACCCGCACCCGCCCGATGGCCCGGGCCAGCTCGATGACGGGCTGCGGACAGGTCATCCCCAGGGCGTCCACGGTGACGGCGTCGGCGTCCCCGGCACCCCCCGCCACCGTCACCCCGAGCTTCTCGCGCACCTCGCGCACCACCCCCGGCAGCACCTCCAGGAAGCGCTCGACCTCCGCCGCCGGAACGCCCAGCGGCAGCGAAACCCGCACGTTCCCCTCGCTCACCACGCCCATCGCGCGCAGCACATGGCTGGGCGTCAGCGTGCTGCTGGTGCACGACGACCCGGAGGACACCGAGAACCCGGCCCGGTCCAGCCCGTGCAGCACGCTCTCCCCGTCCACGTACAGGCACGAGAACGTCACCAGATGCGGAAGCCGCCGCCCCGGATCCCCGACGACGTCCACGTCCGGCACCAGCTCCGGCACCCGCGCCCGCACCAGGTCCGTCAACTCCCGCAGCCGCGCCGCCTCCGCGTCGGCCTCGGCCCGCACCGCGCGGAGCGACGCCGCGGCCGCCACGATGCCCGGAATGTTCTCGAAGCCGGGCGCCCGCCCCGACTCCCGCTCGTCAGCGGGCCCTTGAGGGGCGAACCGCACCCCTTTACGTACGACGAGCAGGCCGACCCCCGCCGGTCCGCCCCACTTGTGGGCGCTCCCGGCCAGCAGTGACCAGGCGCCGGCCACCGGCCCCCACCCGAGCGACTGCGCGGCGTCCACGAACAGCGGCACCCCGGCGGCCCGGCAGACCTCGGCGACCTCCTCGACCGGCTGCACGGTCCCCACCTCGTGGTTGGCGGACTGCAGACAGGCCAGCGCGGTGTCGTCCCGCAGGGCGTTCCGGTACGCGTCCACGTCGACGGCGCCCGACCGCCCCACGCCGACCTCGCGCACCGAACCGCCGACGCGCTCGTGGGCCGCCGCCGAATGGAGCACGGCCGAGTGCTCCACCGCCGATACCACCAAGTTCCGTCCGACACGCCGACGTCCCGCGAGTGCGCCGGCGATCCCGGAGTGCACGGCGGCCGTTCCGGAGGGGGTGAAGACCAGCTCGTCGACCCGGCATCCCACCGCGTCGGCGGCCGCCTCCCGGGCGGCGTCAAGCAGCAGCCGCGCCCGTCGCCCTTCCCGGTACAACCGCGAAGGATCGGCCCACCCTTCGTCAAGGGAGGCCTGCAGGGCCTGCCGGGCAACGGGATGAAGGGGAGCGGACGAGGCCACATCGAAGTACGACACACGGCGAGGCTAGAACGCGGCCCGGGGGAAGCGCCCCTCAGGGGCGCGGGGAACTGCGTGAGCAACCACGACGAAACCCGTACCCGCAAACGGACAAACCACCCCACTCCAGATGGCGCCCCCGACCCCCCGTCAGAAACCCCCCGGAGCAGGCACATCCCACCCTTCGGAGTGACCCGCGGCGCGTTAGGCACCCTCCCCGCGCGACCCCAAATAGCGTCCAGTAGGGTTTGGTCCGCATAAACATCCAAACCCCTGCCCGTGTGCCAGGGCGGCGAGCGACCAGCGAGACGACGGCCGTAGCCAACCAAAGAGCGCGGGCGAGACTCTCGGGAAGGCGCTACGTGAGTCCCAACGGCTCCGACCGCTCGTCGCGGCGCCCGATGCGGCGGAAGCTGCCGCAGGTGCTGACTGCGGGCCTGATCCTGGTAACCGCTACCGGTTGCACATACAAGGACTTCCCTCGTCTTGGTATGCCCACCCCGGTGACGGAGGAGGCCCCTAGGATCCTCTCCCTCTGGCAGGGCTCGTGGGCGGCAGCGCTCGCCACGGGCGTGCTGGTGTGGGGTCTGATCCTGTGGAGTGTCATCTTCCACCGGCGCAGCCGCACCAAGATCGAGGTACCGACGCAGACGCGGTACAACATGCCGCTCGAGGCCCTCTACACGGTGGTTCCGCTCATCATCGTGTCGGTCCTCTTCTACTTCACCGCGCGCGACGAGTCGAAGCTCCTGAAGCTCGACGACAAGCCCGCGCACACCATCAACGTGGTCGGCTACCAGTGGAGCTGGGGCTTCAACTACGTCGAGAACGTGCCCGGTGTCTCCGGTGACGCGAAGACCTCCAAGGAGCTCTCCGCGATCCCGCAGCGCTTCAAGGACGACTTCCCGGCCGACGCCGGTGGTGTCTACGAGGTCGGCACGCCCGGCGAGCGGAACCCGGACACCAACAACCCGGGTCCGACCCTCTGGCTCCCCAAGGGCGAGAAGGTCCGCTTCGTCCTGACCTCGCGTGACGTCATCCACTCCTTCTGGGTGGTGCCGTTCCTGATGAAGCAGGACGTCGTTCCGGGCCACACCAACGCCTTCGAGGTGACCCCCAACCACGAGGGGACCTTCCTGGGCAAGTGCGCCGAGCTGTGCGGCGTCGACCACTCCCGGATGCTCTTCAACGTGAAGGTCGTCTCTCCCGATGCTTACCAGAAGCACCTGGAGAAGCTGGCCAAGAAGGGGCAGACCGGTTACGTCCCGGCTGGCATCGCCCAGACGGAACACGAGAAGAACCGGGAGACGAACAACCTGTGAGCATCCTCAACGAACCCCAGGGTGCCGCCGCAGCTGACGACTCGTACGAGAACGAGCTGCCGGCGCGGCCCAAGCGCCCCGGCGCGACCGTGATCAAGTGGCTCACCACCACTGACCACAAGACGATCGGCACGCTGTACCTGGCCACGTCGTTCGCGTTCTTCTGCATCGGCGGTCTGATGGCGCTCTTCATGCGCGCCGAGCTGGCCCGTCCCGGCATGCAGATCATGTCGAACGAGCAGTTCAACCAGGCGTTCACGATGCACGGCACGATCATGCTGCTGATGTTCGCGACGCCGCTGTTCGCGGGCTTCGCGAACTGGATCATGCCGCTGCAGATCGGCGCCCCCGACGTCGCGTTCCCGCGACTGAACATGTTCGCCTACTGGCTGTACCTGTTCGGCTCGCTGATCGCGGTGGGTGGCTTCCTCACCCCGCAGGGCGCCGCCGACTTCGGCTGGTTCGCCTACAGCCCGCTGTCGGACGCCGTCCGCTCGCCGGGCATCGGCGCCGACATGTGGATCATGGGTCTGGCCTTCTCCGGCTTCGGCACGATCCTCGGCTCGGTCAACTTCATCACCACGATCATCTGCATGCGCGCTCCGGGCATGACGATGTTCCGTATGCCGATCTTCGTGTGGAACGTCCTGCTGACCGGTGTCCTGGTCCTGCTGGCCTTCCCGGTCCTCGCGGCCGCGCTGTTCGCCCTGGAGGCGGACCGCAAGTTCGGTGCCCATGTATTCGACGCCGCAAATGGTGGCGCGCTCCTATGGCAACACCTCTTCTGGTTCTTCGGACACCCAGAGGTGTACATCATCGCCCTGCCATTCTTCGGAATCATTTCCGAAGTGATCCCGGTGTTCTCGAGAAAGCCGATGTTCGGCTACTCGGGCCTCATCGGCGCGACGATCGCCATCGCCGGTCTCTCCGTGACCGTGTGGGCGCACCACATGTACGTGACCGGTGGCGTGCTTCTGCCGTTCTTCTCCTTCATGACGTTCCTCATCGCCGTCCCAACAGGCGTGAAGTTCTTCAACTGGATCGGAACGATGTGGAAGGGCTCGTTGTCCTTCGAGACACCGATGCTCTGGGCGATCGGCTTCCTGATCACCTTCACCTTCGGTGGTCTGACCGGCGTGATCCTGGCGGCCCCGCCGCTGGACTTCCACATCTCCGACTCGTACTTCGTGGTGGCGCACTTCCACTACGTCGTCTTCGGAACGGTCGTCTTCGCGATGTTCTCCGGCTTCCACTTCTGGTGGCCGAAGTTCACCGGCAAGATGCTGGACGAGCGCCTGGGCAAGATCACCTTCTGGACGCTGTTCTGCGGCTTCCACGGCACGTTCCTGGTGCAGCACTGGCTGGGCGTCGAGGGCATGCCGCGTCGTTACGCGGACTACCTCGCGGCCGACGGCTTCACCGCCCTGAACACGATCTCGACGATCTCGTCCTTCGTGCTCGGTCTGTCGATCCTGCCGTTCTTCTACAACATCTGGAAGACCGCCAAGTACGGCAAGAAGATCGAGGTCGACGACCCGTGGGGCTACGGCCGTTCGCTCGAGTGGGCGACCTCCTGCCCGCCGCCGCGGCACAACTTCCTCACCCTGCCGCGCATCCGCTCGGAATCGCCGGCGTTCGACCTGCATCACCCTGAGATCGCGGCCCTCGACCAGCTGGAGAACGCTGGGCACGGGGCCAAGGGCGACACAGCCCTCGCTGGCGGCAAGGAGGCCGGCAAGTGAAGGTCCAAGGCAAGATGTTCATCTGGCTGAGCCTCTTCGTCCTGATCATGGCCGGTGTCTACGGCGTGTGGTCGAAGGAGCCCGCCGGTACGACGGCGCTCTTCCTGGCGTTCGGCCTGTGCATCATGATCGGCTACTACCTGGCCTTCACGGCCCGGCGGGTCGACACCGGTGCGCAGGACAACAAGGAGGCCGACGTCGCGGACGACGCCGGCGAGGTGGGCTTCTTCAGCCCGCACTCCTGGCAGCCGCTCTCGCTGGCCGTCGGTGGCGCGCTCGCGTTCCTGTCGATCGCGATCGGCTGGTGGCTGCTGTACTTCTCGGCCCCGATCATCATGTTCGGCCTGTGGGGCTGGGTCTTCGAGTACTACCGCGGCGAGAACCAGACCCAGTAGCGCAACCCTGGTTCTGAACTTCCGTACGCCGAAGGGCCCGGACACTCCTGAGGGAGCGTCCGGGCCCTTTCGTGTGTTCGACATGCCCCGTGCGGCCTACTCACCGCGCCGGACCTGATGAACCTTCATACGGTTCTGTTCATGAACCACTCACCGCGCATCCGTACGGTTCTGGGCTGCACCCTCCTGGTGGCGTCCCTCGGTGCGGGCCTGACGGCCTGCGGAAGCTCCTCCCACCCGCTCTCCGCCAAGCCGTACGACGCGGCGGGACAGATCACCTTCAGCGGGCCCGTGGGAGCCAAGAAGGCGGATCCGGACAAGCCTCTGGAAGTCACCGCGCAGGGTGACGAAGCCCGCATCACCGACGTGACCGCCACGGACGCCATGGGGCGCTACGTCGCGGGCGAACTCGCCGCCGACGGACGCAGATGGCACTCCACCGCCCCGCTGGCCGCAGAGGCCCAGTACACGGTCCGCGTCAGCACCGAGGACGGGGACGGGGCGCCGGGCCGCAAGGTCCTCAACTTCGAGACCGGCAACCCGCGGGACCAGAAGGCCCTCAAGGTCACCTTCGGCCCCGACGCGGGCAAGTACGGCGTGGGCCAGCCCCTGGTCGCCACCCTGAACAAGCCCGTCAAGGACAAGAAGGCCCGCGCCATCGTCGAGCGCGCCCTGAAGGTCGAGTCCAAGCCCGCCGTGTCGGGCTCCTGGCACTGGGTGGACAGCAAGGAACTCCACTACCGCCCCAAGGAGTACTGGCCCGCCCACGCCACCATCACGGCCCGCAGCACCCTGCAGGGCATCAAGGTCACCGACCGGCTGTGGGGCGGCGCGTCCAAGCCGCTCACCCTCACCACCGGCGACCGCATGGTGGCCATCACCGACGCCGGCTCGCACTACATGACGGTCTACCGCAACAACGAGGAGATCAACTCCATCCCGATCACCACCGGGAAGGCGGGCTTCGAGACCCGCAACGGCACCAAGGTGGTCCTCGGCCAGGAGTACTACGTCCGCATGCGGGGCACCAGCATCGGCATCGCCGAGGGGTCCTCGGACTCGTACAACCTGCCCGTCTACTACGCGACGCGCGTCACCTGGAGTGGTGAATACGTGCACGCCGCCCCGTGGTCCACGGGCTCCCAGGGCTACGAGAACGTCAGCCACGGCTGCACCGGCATGAGCACCGGGAACGCCGAGTGGTTCTTCGACACCTTCCGCAAGGGCGACATCGTCAAGGTCGTCAACAGTTACGGCGAGGACATGGACCCGTTCGGGAACGGGTTCGGCGACTGGAACGTCGGCTGGAAGGAGTGGCGCGAGGGCAGCGCCCTCACCGACTCCAAGAAGGTCGATCCGGTGCAGCAGGCAAGGCTCAGCCCCGAGATCTGAGCGCACCGAGTGTGAGACTTCCGACTCCCGTACGTGATCCACGTACGGGAGTCGGCGCGTGTCAGGCCCGCACGGCGAGCCGTGAACGCAGCAGGGACGCCAGTGCGTCCGCGAATTCGACCGGTTCGACCGGAAGCGTCACCGCGGCCTCCGCGCGGCTCCACGTGGCCAGCCAGGCGTCCTGGGGGCGGCCGATCAGGAGCAGCACCGGCGGGCAGCGGAAGATCTCGTCCTTGATCTGGCGGCAGACCCCCATGCCCCCGGCCGGCACGGCCTCGCCGTCCAGGACGCAGACGTCGATGCCGCCGCGGTCCAGCTCCTTGAGGACCGCCGGGAGCGTCGCGCACTCGATGAACTGGACCTCGGGGGCGTCGGATGCGGGCCTGCGTCCGGTCGCGAGCCGGACCTGCTCACGAGTGTTGGCGTCGTCGCTGTAGACCAGGACCGTCGCGGTCGACTGCATCGTTCCTCCGAGACATCAGTGTCTGTAGGGCGTCGTTGGCGCGGAGCCTACTCCTCCCGACACCCCGTCAACACCGGTTCGCGCACGGCTCCGATGGGCCATATGGGCTGGACACACCCCTCAGACACTCCGAACGGCACCCCCCGGAGTGAGGGCGAGATAAGCGACCGACATAATGTCGGTCGTGGCGACAGCAACGACAGTAGAAACCGGGCACGCGCACCCGTCGGTCAATCGACCGAACCTCACCAGCGTCGGAACCATCATCTGGCTGAGTTCCGAGCTGATGTTCTTCGCGGCCCTCTTCGCGATGTACTTCACCCTGCGATCGGTGACAGGACCGGATCACTGGAAGGAAATGGCGTCCAGCCTGAACCTTCCGTTCTCCGCGACGAACACCACGATCCTGGTGCTCTCCTCACTGACCTGTCAGCTCGGCGTGTTCGCCGCCGAGCGCGGGGACGTGAAGAAGCTCCGGATGTGGTTCATCGTCACCTTCATCATGGGTGCGATCTTCATCGGCGGTCAGGTCTTCGAGTACACCGAGCTGGTCAAGAAGGACGGGCTTTCGCTCTCCTCCGACCCGTACGGCTCGGTGTTCTACCTGACCACCGGCTTCCACGGCATGCACGTGACAGGTGGCCTCAT
Organism: Streptomyces sp. HmicA12; assembly: GCF_000373565.1. Lineage (GTDB taxonomy): Bacteria > Actinomycetota > Actinomycetes > Streptomycetales > Streptomycetaceae > Streptomyces. The sequence goes on from NZ_KB891820.1 coordinate 65,632, forward strand.
CGCCTTCCTGTTCGTCCTCGGCAGGACGTACGCGGCCCGGAAGTTCACTCACGAGCAGGCGACCGCGGCCATCGTCGTGTCCTACTACTGGCACTTCGTCGATGTCGTATGGATCGGCCTCTTCGCCACGATCTACCTGATCAAGTAGTTCGCAGATCGCAGCATCGGGCGAAGCACCCGAAACATTCCCGTAGCACCGACGCAGAAGATCCTGACACCGGGGTAATCCGTGAAAAAGCTCTCCGCACGACGACGCCATCCGCTGGCGGCGGTCGTCGTCCTACTCCTCGCGCTGGCGGCCACCGGGGGGCTGTACGCCGCGTTCGCGCCCGCGAGCAAGGCGCAGGCCGATGAAACCGCCCAGTCCCTCGCCATCGACGAGGGCAAGAAGCTCTATTCCGTCGGCTGCGCCAGCTGCCACGGAACCGGCGGTCAGGGCACCACCGACGGGCCGAGCCTCGTGGGCGTCGGCTCCGCCGCCGTCGACTTCCAGGTCGGCACCGGACGTATGCCGGCCCAGCAGCCGGGCGCTCAGGTCCCGAAGAAGAAGGTCATCTACTCGCAGGCCGAGATCGACCAGCTCGCCGCGTACATCGCCTCCCTCGGTGCCGGTCCGGTCGCACCGACCAAGGAGGACTACGACCCGAACGGCGCCGACATCGCGAAGGGTGGCGAACTGTTCCGCACCAACTGCGCGCAGTGCCACAACTTCACCGGTGAAGGTGGCGCGCTGACGCACGGCAAGTTCGCGCCGAGCCTCGAGGGCGTCGACCCGAAGCACATCTACGAGGCCATGCAGACCGGCCCGCAGAACATGCCGTCCTTCCCGGACACGACGATGACCAAGCAGAACAAGAAGGACATCATCGCGTACCTCGACGCGGTCAACGGCGACAAGACCGAGAGCCCCGGCGGTCTCAAGCTGGGCGGGCTCGGCCCGGTCAGTGAGGGTCTGTTCGCCTGGATCTTCGGTCTCGGCGCGCTGATCGCCGCCGCCATCTGGGTCGCCGCTCGGACCGCAAAGGCCAAGAAGTCATGAGTAGCCAAGACATTCCAGAAGAGAACCTGCCCGCTGAGCAGGGTGACGGACACGGTTCCGTCGAGCCGACGAAGGACAACCCCTTCGCCGACCCCGGCCTGCCGCCGCACGAGCACCGGATCCAGGACATCGACGAGCGGGCCGCCCGGCGGTCCGAGCGCGTCGTTGCCATGCTGTTCACGGTCTCGATGCTGGCCACCGTCGGCTTCATCGCCTCGTACGTGGCGATCGACCCCCACAAGAGCGTCTACATCTTCCCGCTGGGTCACATCAGCGGGCTGAACTTCGCTCTGGGCACCACGCTCGGTGTGGCCCTGTTCTGCATCGGCGCGGGCGCGGTCCACTGGGCCCGCACCCTGATGTCGGACGTCGAGGTCGCTGCCGAGCGTCACCCGATCGAGGCCGAGCCCGAGGTCAAGGCCAAGGTTCTGGCCGACTTCGCGGACGGTGCGCGGGAGTCGCAGTTCGGCCGCCGCAAGCTGATCCGCAACACGATGTTCGGCGCGCTGGCCCTGGTGCCGCTCTCCGGCGTCGTCCTTCTCCGTGACCTGGGTCCGCTGCCCGAGAAGAAACTGCGCACCACGGCCTGGAAGAAGGGCCTGAAGCTCGTCAACATGAACACGAACGAGCCGCTGCGTGCTTCGGACATCGCGGTCGGTTCGCTCACCTTCGCCAAGCCCGAGGGCCTGGAGGAGCACGACGAGGACTTCCAGAAGGAGATCGCGAAGGCGGCTCTGATGCTGGTCCGTATCCAGCCGGACAACATCAAGGACAAGCAGGAGCTCGAGTGGTCGCACGAAGGTGTGGTCGCGTACTCGAAGATCTGCACCCACGTCGGTTGCCCGATCTCCCTGTACGAGCAGCAGACGCACCACGTGCTCTGCCCCTGCCACCAGTCCACCTTCGACCTCTCCGACGGTGCCCGGGTCATCTTCGGCCCCGCCGGTCACGCCCTTCCGCAGCTGCGCATCGCCGCTGACGAAGAGGGTTACCTCGTGGCGCAGGGCGACTTCGCGGAGCCCGTCGGTCCTGCCTTCTGGGAGCGCGGATGAGTACTGCAACCACGAACGACGCGCCTTCTCGCGAGAAGGCACCGGCCGGCGAGCGCGTCGCCGACTGGGCGGACGGACGCCTCGGGATCTACTCCCTGGCCAAGTCCAACATGCGCAAGATCTTTCCGGACCACTGGTCCTTCATGCTCGGCGAGATCTGCATGTACAGCTTCATCATCATCATCCTCACGGGTGTGTACCTGACGCTGTTCTTCCACCCGTCGATGAACGAGGTGGAGTACCACGGCAGCTACGTCCCGCTGCAGGGACAGCTGATGTCCGAGGCGTTCAACTCGACCATGCACATCTCCTTCGATGTGCGCGGTGGTCTGCTGATCCGGCAGATCCACCACTGGGCCGCGCTGATCTTCCTCGCCGGCATGTTCGTGCACATGATGCGCGTGTTCTTCACGGGTGCGTTCCGCAAGCCGCGTGAGGTCAACTGGCTGTTCGGCTTCCTGCTGTTCGTCCTGGGCATGTTCACCGGCTTCACCGGTTACTCGCTCCCGGACGACCTGCTCTCCGGAACCGGTGTCCGCTTCATGGAGGGCGCGATCCTGTCCGTGCCGATCGTCGGCACGTACCTGTCGTTCTTCCTCTTCGGCGGAGAGTTCCCGGGCGGCGACTTCGTCGCGCGGTTCTACTCGGTCCACATCCTGCTGCTGCCGGGCATCATGCTCGGCCTGATGGTGGCCCACCTGATCCTGGTCTTCTACCACAAGCACACGCAGTTCGCGGGTGCCGGCAAGACCAACAAGAACGTCGTGGGCATGCCCCTGCTCCCGGTCTACATGGCCAAGGCGGGTGGCTTCTTCTTCCTGGTCTTCGGTGTCATCGCGATCGTCGCGGCGATCGCCTCGATCAACCCGATCTGGGCCATCGGCCCGTACCGCCCGGACCAGGTGTCCACCGGTGCCCAGCCCGACTGGTACATGGGCTTCTCCGAAGGCCTGATCCGTGTCATGCCGGGTTGGGAGATCAACCTCTGGGGCCACACGCTCGTCCTGGGTGTGTTCATCCCGCTGGTGATCTTCCCGCTGGTCCTCGCGACCATCGCCGTCTACCCGTTCATCGAGTCCTGGGTCACCGGCGACAAGCGCGAGCACCACATCCTGGACCGCCCGCGCAACGCCCCGACGCGTACCGCGTTCGGTGCCGCGTGGATCAGCTGGTACCTGGTCCTCCTCGTGGGTGGTGGAAACGACCTCTGGGCCACGCACTTCCACCTGTCGATCAACACGATCACCTGGTTCGTCCGGGTCGGCTTCTTCGTCGTGCCGATCCTCGTGTTCATCGCCACCAAGCGGATCTGCCTCGGCCTCCAGCGCCGCGACAAGGACAAGGTGCTGCACGGACGCGAGTCCGGCATCATCAAGCGCCTGCCGCACGGTGAGTTCATCGAGGTCCACGAGCCGCTCGACGCGGAGGCCCTGCACACGCTCACCGCGCACGAGCAGTACCAGCCCGCCGAGATCGGCCCGTCGGTCGACGAGAACGGGGTGGAGCGCAAGGTGTCGCGTGCGCAGAAGCTGCGCGCCAAGCTGTCGAAGGGCTACTACGGGGAGAACAACCAGATCCCCAAGCCCACCGCCGAGGAGTACAAGGAGATCACCAGCGGCCACGGCCATCACTGATCTCTGAGGTTCGAACTCTGACGCTGTTCGCCACGGCAGGAGCCCTCGTCCAGGCACTGGACGGGGGCTCTTTGCCGTCCCCGGGGCTCGATAAGGTGGGGTCGCGCGGTTTTCTCGCGCGGACTTCCCACGGACGACAACAGGAGCGGCCATGAGCGCTTTGACCCCCGCTGGAGGCGACACCGCGGCGGCGCGTTCCTGGCCCGTCGTGCTGAACGGCCTGCTGGAGGGCCGCGACCAGAGCGCCGACGACACCGCGTGGGCGATGGACCGCATCATGAGCGGCGCGGCGACCGACGCGCAGATCGCCGCGTTCGTGGTCGCGCTGCGGGCCAAGGGCGAGACCGTCGACGAGGTCACCGGACTCGTCCGGACGATGTACGAGCACGCGAACGTCATCGAGGTGCCCGGCGAGACCGTCGACATCGTGGGCACCGGCGGGGACGGCGCGAAGACCGTCAACATCTCCACCATGTCCGCCATCGTGATCGCCGGTGCGGGCGCCAAGGTCGTCAAGCACGGCAACCGGGCCGCCTCGTCCGCCTCGGGCTCCTCGGACGTCCTGGAGAAGCTGGGCGTCAACCTGGACCTGTCGCCGGCCCGCGTCCCCCAGGTGGCCGAGGAAGCCGGCATCACCTTCTGCTTCGCGATCAAGTTCCACCCGGCGCTGCGGTACGCGGGCGCGGCCCGCGGCCAGATCGGCATCCGGACCGTGTTCAACCTGCTCGGTCCGCTGACCAACCCGGCCCGGGTCCGCGCCCAGGCCGTCGGGGTCGCCGACCCGCGGATGGCGCCCGTCGTGGCCGGGGTCTTCGCCGAGCGCGGCAACTCCTCCCTGGTGTTCCGCGGCGACGACGGACTCGACGAGCTGACCATCACCGGGACGTCCCGGGTCTGGGTCGTGCGGGACGGTGCCGTGCGCGAGGAGGTCTTCGACCCGCGCGACGTCGGCATCGAGCCGGTCGGCATCGAGGCGCTGCGCGGCGGCGACCCGTCGTTCAACGCCGAGGTCGCGCGGCGGCTCCTCGACGGGGAGCGGGGGCCGGTCCGTGACGCCGTCCTGCTGAACTCGGCCGCCGCACTCGTCGCCGTACGGCCCGGCAGCGGGACGCTCGTCGAGCAGATCAGGGCCGGTATGGAGCGGGCCGCGGAGTCGATCGACTCCGGCGCGGCCAAGGCCACCCTGGAGCGGTGGGTCCTCGCCAGCAACCGGTGACGGTACGGCAGATGTGACGCAGGGCGCAGTCCAGAACGTGGACTGCGCCCTTGCCGTATCCGGATCCTGTGGCAGGATGCTTTTCAAGGTCATGAGTGACAGCGATCGAGGCCCCAGCCCGCTGTCCGGCAACCCTCCGTCCGTGGCGGGGTGCCCTGGGTGAAGACCAGGCCGTGAGCAGCAAGGCTCATGGCAAGCGCGGACCCCTGCACACCCTGGGGTCCTGGTCCTCAAGGGAGCAGTCTCGTGAGCAAGCGAATGCGATAGGGCGTTTCGGCCCCGCCTCTGCGTACCCGTTTCATCTTTCTTTCCATGCCGTCGAGCCCTGTCCCGTAGCGGTCGGTCGTGGCTTCGGCATGGTCAATTCGCTTGACTCGCCAGGGAGTTCACTCATGTCTGTTTCCGTCGACGCCGCCACCTGTACCTCGACCCCTTCCGGCATCGCGGCCCCGCTGCCCGTGCTCGGCCGGGACGTCACCGTCCCGCTCGTCACCGGTGGTGAAGTGACCTACGCGGCCCTCGACTACGCCGCCAGCGCGCCGGCCCTGCAGCGGGTGTGGGACGACGTCGCCGCGTACGCCCCGTACTACGGCAGCGTGCACCGCGGCGCCGGGTACCTCTCGCAGCTGTCGACCGATCTCTTCGAGAACTCCCGGGTCGCCGTCGCCGAGTTCCTCGACTGCCGCGAGGGCGACCAGGTCGTCTTCACCCGGTCGACGACCGACTCGCTGAACCTGCTCGCCGACGCCCTCCCCGCCGACTGCCAGGTCTTCGTCTTCGAGACCGAGCACCACGCCTCGCTGCTTCCGTGGCGCGACGCCCGCGTCACCTACCTGAACGCGCCGCGCACCCCCGACGAGGCCGTCGCCACCCTGGAGTGCGCCCTCGCCGACCGTGACCCCCACGGCCCCGCCCTCGTCTGCGTCACCGGCGCCTCGAACGTCACCGGTGAGCTCTGGCCGGTGCGCGAGCTGGCGGCGGCCGCTCACGCGCACGGTGCCCGCATCGTGCTCGACGCCGCCCAGCTCGCGCCCCACCACCCCGTCTCCGTCCAGGAGTTGGACGTCGACTGGGTCGCCTTCTCCGGCCACAAGCTGTACGCGCCGTTCGGCTCCGGCGTCCTCGCGGGCCGCTCCGACTGGCTGACGGAGGCCGAGCCGTACCTCGCCGGTGGCGGCGCCTCCCGGAAGGTCGCGCGGCGCGCCGACGGCGGCGTCGACGTGGAGTGGCACACCACCGCCGCCCGGCACGAGGCGGGCTCGCCGAACGTCATCGGCGTCTACTCCATCGCCTCCGCCTGCAAGGCGCTCACCGAGGCCGGGTTCGACAGCCTCGTCGCCCGTGAGCAGTACCTGATCCGCAAGGTGCGCGAGGGCCTCGCCGCCGTGCCCGAGGTGAAGGTGCTCTCCCTGTTCGGGGACGACGCCCCGCGCGTCGGCGTCATTTCCTTCGTGGTCGAGGGCTGGAACTCCTCGCACTTCGCCGCCGCGCTCTCCGCCGAGTACGGCATCGGTGTCCGCGACGGCCTGTTCTGCGCCCACCCGCTGGTGCGTACGCTGCTCGGCTCCGACCCGCAGACGCAGGGCGAGTGCGGGGCGCCGGAGGCGGCGCCGGGCGAGAAGTCGCTGAACGCGATCCGGGTCAGCTTCGGCGCCGGTACGCCCGACGAGCACGTGGAGCGGTTCGTGTCCGCGGTGACGGAGCTCGTCAAGGACGGCGCGAAGTGGAACTACCGCACCGAGGAAGGGCGTTGCGTTCCCGCCGTCTGACGCGCCCGTCGCGGCCCGACCGAGAGGTCAGCCGTCGAGGCCGATCGCGAACGCGGCCTCCAGGTCGTGCTGCGAGTACGTGCGGAAGGCGACGTGCGTGTCCGTCGCCTCGACGCCCGGGATCTTGCTGATGCTGCCCGGGATGATGTCCGCCAGGTCGTCGTGGCGGGCGACGCGGACCATGGCGATCAGGTCGTAGGTACCGGTGACGGAGAAGACCTCGCTGACGCTCTCCAGCGCCGCGATCGACTCGGCGATCTCGGGGATCCGGTCCACGCTGGTCTTGATGAGCACGATCGCGGTGATCACGGCTGGCTGTCTCCCTCGGTGGCCGTGGCATGGGTCGCCTCAACCTTAGCCCGGCCCCGGTACCGGGCCCACGCGTAGAGGAAGCCCACCGAGAACCCGACCAGGTGGGCCAGGTACGCCACCGCGGGACCCTGGGTGTCCTGGCCCGCCGCCGCCCACTGCAGTGCCACCCAGAACGGGAGCACCACCCACGCGGGGAAGCGCAGGGGCAGGAAGAAAAGGAACGGGAACACGCTCGTCACGCGCGCTCCGGGGAACAGGTACAGGAAGGCGCCGAGGACCGCCGAGATCGCTCCCGACGCGCCGACCAGGCTCTGGCCGGAGTCGGAGTGCGCGGCCGCGTAGGCGAGCAGCGCGAGGTAGCCGCTGATCAGATAGAACAGCGCGTACGGGACGCGGCCCATGCGCTCTTCGACCATCGCCCCGAAGACGTAGAGGAAGAGCATGTTGCCCAGCAGGTGCAGCCAGCTGCCGTGCACGAACAGGGCCGTGAACGGGGTGAGCAGGGCCCGCGGGGATCCCGCGAAGAGTTCGGCGGGGATCACGCCCCAGTGGTCGAAGTAGGCGGTCTGCGCGGTGAGCAGGCGGGGGCCGGTGCCGTAAGCGGGGTTCAGGCCCGAGGCGGGGGAGAGTACGAAGACCACGCAGCACACCGTGATGAGTCCGTACGTGACCGGGGCGGGGTGGCTCTTGAGGAATGCGGTCACTTTGCCGATTTTTCCGGTCGTGTCGCGCCCGTTGCCGATCATGGGGAGAGCATGACGCAAGGCGGGGAGCGGGCGGCGTACGGCAGGCCGTAGGGTTACGGGCAATACAGCAAGCACCACGGACCACGCCGTGCACGCGAGGAAGAGACGCTCTGAGATGACGGTTCCCCTGCCGACCGCCACCACCCGCTGGCGCTGCACGCTGTGCGGCAATCTGACGCGGTTCGACGTGACGCGCTCCTCGAAGGTCGTCGAGTACGTTCACCTCGACCTGGCCGGTGAGCCGAAGGTCGAGGAACGCGACGTGGTCAGTGAGACCATCGAGTCGGTGCGCTGCCGCTGGTGCAACGCCGTGGATCAGGTGGAACTCGTGGACAGGCCGGGCTCCGACTCCTGAGGGAGCGGGCCCCACAGACTTTGGGGTGACGGATGGTGGAGAGCACGGGCGGGGAGGCCACAGACGCTGAGCAGGCCGCCGCCGAGGTGCTCGACCGGCCGTTGCCCGAAGGCGTACGGCGGCGGGTCGTGCAGATCGTCTCGGACGGCTTCGGCGGCCTGACGGTGGGCGAACTTCCTCCCCAGTTGCGGCAGTACGCCCGTTTCACCCCCACGCGGCGCACCAAGTTCGCCGGTAACGCCATGGCTGCCGCCGTGGAGAGCGACACGCTCTTCCGGCAGCGGATCGCCGAGCGGTTCCGGGAGGCGCAGCCCGAGTTGGCGGGCGCCCTGGAGGCCGGCTCGCCGCCGCCCGCCGCCGATCCGCTGGACGTCGCCGCCGCCGCGTACGTGCTGCGGCCCGCGGGGTGGGTCAAGCTCGTCGCCGCCGCGGGCGAGGAGGCGCAGCGGGCCGACGCCGAGCGCGCCGACGAGGAGACCCGGGCCGAGCTGGACCGGCTGCGCGCGCAGCTCGCCGAGGCGCAGGCACAGACCAGGGCCGAGACGGAACGGTTGCGCACGGAGCTGGAGGCCGCCCGGCGCGAGACCGACGCCACGCAGCGCAAGTTGCGGTCCGCCGTGAGCGACGTGAAGCGCGGTGAGGCCGCCGTGCGCAAGGCGCAGGCCGAGATCGAGTCCGTACGGGCCGACGCGCAGGCGCAGGTGTCCGCCGCGGAGAGCGAGACGCGCCGGCTCAAGGGGCGGCTCGGCGAGGCGGAGGCGGCTCTGGAGGCGTCCCGGCGGGCGGCCCGCGAAGGGCGCAGCGTCGAGGACATGCGCGTACGGCTGCTGCTGGACACCGTGCTCGACGCGGCCCAGGGGCTGCGCAGGGAGCTGGCGTTGCCGCCGGTGTCCGCGCGGCCGGCCGACTCCGTGGACGCCGTCGAGCCGGGCAGGATGACGCCGAAGGACATCGCGGCGCGCGCCCTGCACGAGCACGACCCGGCCATCCTCGACCAGTTGCTCGCGCTGCCGCAGGCCCACCTCGTGGTCGACGGCTACAACGTGACCAAGACCGGGTATCCGACGATGCCGCTGGAGAAGCAGCGGCTCCGGCTCCTCGGCTCGCTGTCGCAGCTCGCGGCGCAGACGGGCGCCGAGGTGACCTGTGTCTTCGACGGGGCCGAGCTGGCGGCGCCGGTGCTGCTCGCGCCGCCGCGCGGGGTGCGGGTGCTGTTCTCCAAGGCCGGTGTCACGGCCGACGAGTTGATCCGTCAGCTGGTGCGCGCCGAGCCGCCGGGCCGGCCGGTGATCGTGGTCTCGACGGACCGGGAGGTCGCCGACGGCGTCGCGAAGGCGGGCGCGCGTCCGGTTGCGTCCGTGATGCTCCTGAAGCGGCTCTCTCACGGCTAATGTCCGGTTTGACGGAACCGCAACCTCCGTTCCACTTGCCCGAATTGGCGAAACCTTCACGCAACGTAGCGTCAAAGGGACATCACTGCATGTGAGTTGAGTGCAAAGAATGCAGTGGGTGACCGAGATTTTTCCCGTCAGGATTTGAACTGATCACAAGAAGGTCACTAGGGTCGAGCCTCGAACCTCCGCTCGGGTGATCACTCACATGAGGTGAGTGACGGTGGAGGGTCACCGCCCACCGGGTGTTCACGTGGGCGGCTGGAGGAAGAAGGAGCTCGCCTTCGTGGCGTCCCACCGTCGACCCAAGCAGCCGAGCCGCACCCGTGTGACCGTGCTCACCGCGACCGCAGCCGCTGCCGTGGCTCTCACCTCGCAGGCGGCCAGCGCCGCGCCCAAGCCGGACAAGAGCGAGGTCAAGGCCAAGGTCGACAAGCTCTACGAAGAGGCGGGGAAGGCCACCGACCTCTACAACGGGGCCAAGGAGAAGCAGAAGAAGCTCGAGAAGGAGATAGGCGACCTTCAGGACAAGGTCGCCCGCGAGCAGGACGAGCTCAACGAACTGCGCACGGGCATCGGCACGATGGCCAGCGAGCAGTACCGCTCCGGCGGCATCGACTCCTCGGTCCAGCTCTTCCTCTCCTCCGACCCGGACGACTACCTCGACAAGGCGTCCACCCTCGACGCGCTCTCCGCGCAGCAGCTGGAGTCGCTGAAGAAGGTCCAGGCGAAGCAGCGCGAGCTGGCCCAGGAGCGCTCCGAGGCCTCCGAGAAGCTCAAGGACCTCGCCGACACGCGCACCGAGCTCGGCAAGAAGAAGAAGGAAGTCCAGAGCAAGCTCAGCAAGGCGCAGAAGCTGCTCAACTCCCTGACCGCCGCCGAGCGTCAGGAGATGGCCGCCGCCGACGCGCGCGCCAGCCGCTCCTCCGCGAGCCGTGTCGACCTCGGCAACGAGGTGGCCGCCTCCCGGTTCGGTGCCGCCGCCCTGAGCGCCGCCGCCACCCAGCTCAACAAGCCGTACGTCTCCGGCGGCACGGGCCCCAACTCCTACGACTGCTCGGGTCTGACGCAGTACGCGTACAACCAGGCCGGCGTCGGGATCACCCGGACCACCTACACCCAGCAGAACGACGGCACCAAGATCGGCATGAGCCAGCTCAAGCCCGGCGACCTCGTCTTCTTCAACAACCTGGCGCACGTGGGCCTGTACGCCGGCAACGGCCAGGTGCTGCACGCCCCGCACCCCGGCGCCGTCGTCCGGTACGAGTCGATGAGCACCATCGGCAGCTTCCAGTTCGGCGTCCGCATCGCGGGCTGATCGCGCCGGTATCCGATCCTCGTACCAACGGCATCGGGAAACGCGCCCGTTCGGGCGAATTCCGGCATCCTTCGCTGACCCTCCGCCCCGCCCATGACCTGCGTCATAGGCGGGGCGCAGGTGTGTGCGTCCCCTGAACGGTCGTTGGCCGGGGGGTGGTCGCGCGGCTACTGTCGGCCCGCATTCCCCCGAGCACGAGCTGGGGGATCGTCAGCGGAAGGGAGAGCGGCCACCCGTGGGGTCCCATCGCCGTATCGCGCACTCAGGGCGTGACCTGGGCACGCGCGCAACCGTCCTGACCGTGGCCGCGGCGGGAGCCGCCGCGGCTCTCGGCGCCGCCCCTGCGGGCGCCGCGCCGCAGGACAAGCCGGCCGACACCAAGGCCGAGGTGGACCGCCTCTACGAGCAGGCGGAGCAGGCCACCGAGTCGTTCAACAAGGCCGACGAGCGCGCCGACCGGCTCCGCGAGGACCTCGCCAGGACCCAGGACGAGGTGGCCCGCGGGCAGGAGCGGATCAACCGGATGCGGCAGGCGCTCGGCATGGTGGCCGGCGCCCAGTACCGCTCCGGCGGCCTGGACCCCTCGCTGGCCCTGATGCTCTCCTCCGACCCGGACGGCTATCTCGACCGGGCCAGCACGATGGACCGGATCAGCGCGCGGCAGGCCGGTGAGCTGAGCGACCTGCAGGACGCCCAGCGGCAGTTGGCGCAGCAGCGGGCCGAGGCCCAGCGCAAGCTCGCCGAGCTGGAGAAGAGCCGCAAGGCCGTCGCCCAGCACAAGCGCACGGTCGAGACGAAGCTGGCCAAGGCGCGGCGGCTGCTCAACTCGATGGCTGCCCCCGAGCGGGCGGCGTACGAGCGGGCCTCGCGCTCCGGTGAACGCCCCGACCTCGCGGGCGCGGGCCCCGCGTCCTCCTCGCGCGCCGCCGCGGCCCTCGCCGCCGCGCAGTCCGCGCTCGGCAAGCCCTACATCTGGGGCGCCAACGGCCCCTCCGGTTTCGACTGCTCGGGCCTGACCCAGTGGTCGTACGCACAGGCGGGCGTCGGCCTGCCGCGCACCTCGCAGGCCCAGCGGTACGCGGGGCAGCAGGTGTCCCTCTCCCAGGCCCGGCCCGGCGACCTGGTCACCTACCGGGACGACGCCAGCCACATCGGCATCTACGCGGGCAACGGCCAGGTGATCCACGCGCCCTACCCCGGCGCACCGGTCCGTTACGACCCCGTGGGCATGATGCCCGTCTCATCGGTGACCAGGCCCTAGGTACCTTTCGTGCGGTGCGCCGTACGATCGGAAAGATGGCTGGTCGACGGCGTGCGATGAGCAGGGCGGGGTCCTTCGTGGCGCTCGGCGCCCTGCTCGTCGGCCTGTCCGGGTGCGGCACGGACAAAATGCCGGTGGACTCCCGCTCGTCGGCCGTGCAGCGCGTCCTGGACCGGCGGGCGGACGCGGTCCTCGCCCGGGACGCCTCGGCGTACCGGGCCACCGGCGGCGCGGACCCGACGCTCCTGTCCGACCTCGCCGAGGTGCCGCTCGACTCCTGGACGTACAGGCTCACCCGCCTCGGCCGCACGGAAGGGGCACGGGCGAGCGCCACCGCCGAACTGCGCTACCGCGTCGACGGCTACGACAAGGCCCCCGTCGTCACCGAGCGCACCCTGAAGCTCCGGAAGAAGGGCGGACGCTGGTACGTCACCGATGACCGGCCCGCCGAGAAGTCCGTCGAGCAGTTGTGGGAGCAGGGGAAGGTGACGGCGGTGAAGGGCGCGCACAGTCTCGTCCTCGGTGTCGGGCAGCAGCGGTCCACGCTCCGCTCCTACGCCGACGACGCCGACGACGCGGTGCCCGCGGTGGAGAGCGCGTGGGGCACCGACTGGGCGCGGCGCGTGGTCGTCCTGGTGCCCAAGTCGCTCGACGGCATGGGGGAGTTGCTGGGTGCGCCGGCCTCCGGCTACCAGGGGATCGCGGCCGTGACGACGGGCGAGGCGGGCGGTTCGCGGACCGCGCCCGCGGACCGGGTGATCATCAACCCCGAGGCCTACGCCGTGCTCGGCTGGTTCGGCAAGCAGGTGGTCCTCACCCACGAGACCGCGCACGTGGCGACGCGGGCGGTCACCTCGGCGGCGACCCCGCTGTGGCTCTCGGAGGGGTACGCGGACTGGGCGGGGTACCGGGGGAGCGGCCGTTCGGCGGGGCAGGCGGCCCCTGAGCTGCAGCGTTCGGTGCGGTCGGGCTCCGCGCCCGCCCGGCTGCCGGAGGACGCCGACTTCGGCTTCAGCGGGGACTCGGCCCGGCTGGCACAGGCGTACGAGAGTGGATGGCTGGCCTGCCGGATGATCGCCGACAACTGGGGCGAGGCCAAGCTCAACGCCTTCTACAAGGCGGTCGGCGGGCACCAGCAGCGGTCCGGGGCCGTCGACGGCGCGCTGCAGAGCGTCCTCGGCATCGACGAGCAGGAGTTCCTGGCGCGCTGGCGTGCCTATGTGCGGGACCAGTTGAGCTGAACCGGGTTCACCGCTCGCCGAGCTCGGCGAGCGCCTCCCGCAGCCAGGCCCGTTCGGCCTGTCCCGTCGCCCGCGCCACCCGCAGCATGCCCTGCCGGAACAGGTCGGCGGGCTCCTCCGCGCGTACCGGCCTGCCCTCCCCGTCGTAGAAGAAGCTGGCCGGGGTCTCCAGGAAGTCGAGGCGGCGGCGCAGCACCGCGGCCTGCTCGGCCGGGTCGGACAGATGGCGCAGGAACGCCAGGACCGTGTTGAAGCGGGTCTGGTCGGTGATCTCGATGTCCTTCGGCCGGCGCAGGTGGTCGAGGAGATCGGTGCGGCCCGCGTACGTGAGCGTGAGGACGCGGCGCTGGGCCGCTCGCGCGCCCGGTGCCGCGTGCTCGTCGAGCTTGCGGGCCTTCACGAGGCGGGTGATCGCCGGGTAGAGCGCGCCGTCGCTGACCGGGCGGACGTGCCCGCTGAGCGCCTTGATGCGCTCTTTCAACTCATAGCCGTGCAGCGGCTGTTCGTAGAGGAAGCCGAGGATCGGCAGCTCCAGCATGCGGGCTCCAGGGGCTTGCGGGGCGGGCGACGCCATGCTACCTCTTTTCGAGGTACTGAGTACCTCGAATCGAGGCATGGGGGAGTGGTCGGACATGACAGGCGCCGAACACCGCAGGACGCTCATCGGGCTGGCACGGCCGGTCTACTTCTCGCTGCTCGCCTCCGTGGCGGCCGGGATCATCAACACGGTGTGGGTCGCCCGGCTCGGGGGTGACGCCGTCGCGGCCGTGGCCGTCGCCACGAACGTGGAGAACCTGCTGCTCGGCGTGGCCCTCGTCTTCGGCTCCGGCACGACGGTGCTGGTCGCGCACGCGCGCGGCGCCGAGGACCCGGGCGCGGTGCGGGCCGCTGTGCGCGGCGGCCTGGGCCTGTGCGCGCTCGTCGTGCCGGTCGTCGTGGCCGGCGGCTGGCTGCTGCGGGCGGACGTGGCGCGGCTCGTGCTCGGCGGGGGCGACGAGGGGGCGCTGCGGCTCGCCGTCTCGTACTTCGCCGTCTCCATGCCCGGCACGGCCGTCTTCTTCGCGCAGCAGCTCGTCGACGGGATCCTCAAGGGCGCGGGCGACACCCGCACCCCGATGCGGCTCGCGCTCCTCGCGAACGGGCTGATCCTCGCCCTCGACCCGTTGCTCATCCACGCGTACGGCGTGGTGGGCGCCGCCGTCTCGACGGTGGCGGCGCGGCTGGTCGCCCTGGGCGTCGGGGTGTGGGTGACGCGGCGGAACCCCGTACTGCGCGCGGCGGCGGGCCGCGGCCGCGGAGAGCGGCTGCGCGTCTCCGTGCGGCGCACCCTGCGCACCGGTCTGCCCATGTCCGCCGACTTCACCGTGCGGCAGGCGGGGGCCCTCGCGACGGTCGCTGTGGTGGCGCGGCTCGGGGTGACGGCGGTGGCCGCCTACGCCGTCGCGTACAAGGTCCTCTACGTGGCGACGATGGCCTTCTACGCGGTGCGCCAGGCCGCTTCCATCCACACCGCGCACCGCCGCGGCGCGGGCCACGACGAGCGCGGCGCCGTCGGGCGGCAGGCGGTCCTGGTGGCCGGGGCGGCGGGGCTCGCCGCCGCCGGGCTCTTCCTCGCCCTCGCACCGTGGCTGATGCGGGCGTTCGGGGCGCCGGACGACGTGACCGCGCAGGGAGCCCTGTTCCTGCGCTGCGTGGGCCCCTACCTGGTGCTCCTGGCCGGATTCATCGCGCTCGGCGGTGCCTTCGAGGGCAGCGGGGGCGCGGGCCGGGTGCTGCGCGTGACGCTGCTCGGCACGGCGCTCCAACTGCCGTGCGCCTACTGGCTGTCAGGGCTGTGGGGGCTCGCCGGGGTGTGCGCCGCGCTGGGGGCTGCCATGGCCGTGCAGTGCGCGGCGCTGGTGCTCCTGGCGCGGCGGGCCGTCGCTCAGGAACCGATCACCGAGTTCTCGCGGGCGGCCTGAAAGGGGACCGGCCGGCGCTCGGCCAGGCGCGGTTCGGTCACCGTCGCCCGCCACAGGCGGCGGCAGGCGGACAGCGACGCCACGACCAGCAGGCCGTTGCGGACGAGCAGCAGGGCCAGGCCCAGCGAGTCGCTGGCGACCACGTGCGAGAACCAGATCGGGAACTCGAGGAAGGTCACGAACGTCGCCGCGAGCACCAGCCACGTGGGCAGCGTCATCCGGCTGTCGCGGAACAGCAGGGAGACCGCCGCGAGGCCGACCAGCCACAGCATGTACTGCGGGCTGATGACCCGGCTGGTCGTCGTGAACAGGAGCACCGCGGTCAGGGCCGCGTCGGCGACCGTGCTCGGTCCCCAGGCCCGCGCCCTCAGCCGCCACAGCACCAGCCAGCCGAGGGCGAGCGCGGTCAGCACCTGCGCGAACAGGCTCACCACGTCCACGTACGGGCCGAGGAACTCCACCGAGCCGTAGTTCAGCTGCACCGTGCCCGACCAGCCGAACTGCCGCGCCACATGGAAGACGAGCGAGCCGAGCGACTCGACCTCCGTGCCCCGGTCCCGCTGGAACGTCAGGAAGGCCAGGGCGCCCGGCATCGCGACGGTGAAGGCGACGAGCAGCCCGCCCGCGGTCAGCGCGGCCGCGCCCCACGACTCCAGGGTGGCCCGGCCGCGCCGGGTGCCGAGCAGCAGCAGCGCGGGCCACACCTTCAGCATCGCGCCGATCGCGGCCATGACGCCCGCCGCCTTCGGGTGCCGGGCGGCGGCCAGCAGCGCGGCGACCGCGACGGCGGTGACCATCACGTCGTAGCGCGCGTAGACCGTCTGCCCGAGCAGCGGCAGACCGGCGACCCACACCCACACGCCGCGCCGTGACGTGTCCTGGCGGTCGGACACGTGGAGCAGCATCAGGAAGACGACCGCGTCGGCCAGGAAGGCGAGCAGGAAGAAGGCGGAGGTGTAGGAGAGGAAGGGGAGCAGCAGGACCGGGGAGAGGATCGCGACCGCCGCGGCCGGCGGGTACTGCCACGTCACGTCGTCCAGAGGGAACGTTCCGGTGCGCAGGACGTCGAACCAGCCGTGGTAGATCACCGAGACGTCGCTGGTCACGTCGGGTCCGGGGACCACGACGACCTTGAAGACGCACAGCAGGAGCAGGGTCCTGGTCAGGGCCCAGGTGAGCAGGAGTGCGGGGTTTCGCGTCTTCATTCGACTCATCATGCCGGGGAGAACTGTGCCCTGGCCATGGACCGAGGCGGCGTGGCGCGTCCCGTTGGGAGGGTTCGGTACTGTCTGCGGCGATGCACAGGACCTTGATTGTGACCAACGACTTCCCGCCCCGCCCCGGCGGCATCCAGGCATTTCTGCACAACATGGCGCTGCGGCTCGATCCCGAGCAGATCGTCGTGTACGCCTCGACCTGGAAGCGCGGCCGGGAGGGCGCCGAGGCGACTGCGGCTTTCGACGCGGAGCAGCCGTTCACCGTCGTACGCGACCGTACGACGATGCTGCTGCCGACGCCGCGCGTGACCCGGCGCGCGGTGGGCCTCCTGAAGGAGCACGGCTGTACGTCGGTGTGGTTCGGGGCGGCCGCGCCGCTCGGGCTGATGGGTTCCGCGCTGCGCAAGGCGGGCGCGGAGCGGCTCGTCGCCACGACTCACGGGCACGAGGCGGGGTGGGCGCAGCTGCCCGCGTCCCGCCAACTGCTGCGCAGGATCGGCGAGTCGACCGACACCATCACGTATCTGGGGGAGTACACGCGGTCCCGGATCGCGGCCGCGCTCACGCCCGACGCGGCGGCGCGGATGGTCCAGCTCCCGCCGGGGGTCGACGAGAAGACCTTCCATCCCGGTTCCGGCGGGGAGGCGGTGCGGGCGCGGCTCGGGCTCTCCGACCGGCCGGTCGTGGTGTGCGTCTCGCGGCTCGTGCCGCGCAAGGGGCAGGACACGCTGATCCTCGCGATGCCGCGGATCCTCGCCTCGGTGCCGGACGCGGTGCTGCTGATCGTGGGCGGCGGGCCGTACGAGAAGGACCTGCGCAGGCTCGCCGAGGACACCGGGGTCGGCGACTCCGTGCGCTTCACCGGGTCCGTGCCGTGGGAGGAGCTGCCCGCGCACTACGGGGCCGGGGACGTCTTCGCCATGCCGTGCCGGACGCGCCGCGGGGGTCTGGACGTCGAGGGGCTCGGCATCGTGTACCTGGAGGCCTCCGCCACGGGGCTGCCCGTGGTCGCCGGGGACTCCGGTGGCGCGCCGGACGCGGTGCTCGACGGGGAGACCGGCTGGGTCGTCCGCGGCGGGTCCCCCGAGGAGGCGGCGGATCGCGTGGTGCCGCTGTTGCTGGACCCGGAGCTGCGGCGACGCATGGGGGAGCGCGGCCGGGAGTGGGTCGAGGAGCGCTGGCGCTGGGATCTGCTGGCTGAGCGGTTGCGGGGGTTGCTGTAGCGCCCAGCGGGGTGCCGGGGGGCGCTTGTCGGGCGGCCGCGGGTGGGTGGGGGCTGGTCGCGCAGTTCCCCGCGCCCCTGGATGCGAGCTTCGCTCGCCCAGGGGAAGCTGCGCGCAGCGCACAGGGGCGCGGGGAACTGCGCGAGCAACCACGACGCACCCGCAGTCGCCCACGCACAACAGCCCCTACGGCGCCGAGGCGCGATCAGCCCCGGTAGATCGCCTCGATCTCGTCCGTGTAGTCCTTCGCCACGACGTTCCGCTTCAGCTTCAACGACGGAGTCAGATGTCCCGACTCCTCGGTGAACTGGGCGCCCAGGATGCGGAACTTGCGCACCGACTCGGCCTTGGAGACGGCCGCGTTCCCGTCGTCGACCGCGGACTGGATCGCCGCCAGAAGATCGGGGTCCTCCCGCAGCGACGCCGGTGAGGCGCCCGCCGGCTTCCCGTGGTCGGCGAGCCACTTCGCGAGGAACTCCTCGTCGATCGTGACCAGCGCGCCGACGAACGGGCGGCCGTCGCCGACCACCATGCACTCGGCGACCAGCGCGTGCGCGCGGATGCGGTCCTCGATGACGGCCGGGGCGACGTTCTTGCCGCCCGCCGTCACGATGATCTCCTTCTTGCGGCCGGTGATCCGGAGGTAGCCGTCCTCGTCGAGGGTGCCGATGTCGCCGGTGTGGAACCAGCCGTCGGCCAGCGCCTCCTCGGTCGCGCCCTCGTTGTTCCAGTACCCGGTGAACAAGTGCTCGCCGTGCAGCAGGACTTCACCGTCGTCGGCGATCCGGACGACCGAGCCGGGCAGCGGCTGGCCGACCGTGCCGATCTTCTGCCGGTCCCACGGGTTGAAGGCGGTCGCGGCGCAGGACTCGGTCAGGCCGTAGCCCTCCAGGACCGTGAAGCCGATGCCGCGGAAGAAGTGACCGAGGCGCTCACCGAGCGGGGCGCCACCGGAGATCGCGTACTCGCCGCGCCCGCCGAGGACCGCGCGCAGCTTGCTGTAGACGAGCTTGTCGAACGTCTTGTACTTCAGCTTGAGGGCGAGCGAGGGACCCTTGGGGGTGTCGAGCGCGCGGCTGTACTCGATCGCCGTGTCCGCGGCCTTGTCGAAGATCTTGCCCTTGCCGTCGGCCTGGGCCTTGGCGCGCGCCGAGTTGTAGACCTTCTCGAAGACGCGCGGGACGCCGAGGATCAACGTGGGCCGGAAGGCGGCGAGTTCGTCCGTCAGGTTCTTGATGTCGGGGGCGTGGCCCAGCTTGATGGGGGCCATCAGCGAGGCCACCTCCACCAGGCGGCCGAAGACGTGCGCCACCGGCAGGAAGAGGAGGACCGAGCACTCGCCGGTGCGGAACAGCGGCTTCAGGCGCTCCACCACGTTGCCGCACTCCGCGAAGAAGCTGCGGTGCGTGAGGACACAGCCCTTGGGGCGGCCCGTCGTGCCGGAGGTGTAGACGATCGTCGCCGGGTCGTCGGCCTTGGCCGACGCGCTGCGCTCGTCGACGGTCTCGTCGGGGACCTGCGCGCCGGTGCGGTTCAGCTCCTCGACACCGCCGGCGTCGATCTGCCAGACGTGCGTGAGGTGCGGCAGCCCGCCGCGCACGGACTCGACGGCCGCGGCGTGCACGTCCGACTCGATCAGGATCGCGACGGCGCCGGAGTCGCCGAGGATCCACTGGATCTGCTCCGGCGAGCTGGTCTCGTAGACGGGGACGGTGACCGCGCCCGCGCTCCAGATCGCGAAGTCGAGCAGCGTCCACTCGTAGCGCGTACGGGACATGAGGCCGACGCGGTCGCCCGGCTGCACGCCGGAGGCGATCAGACCCTTGGCCGCCGCGCGCACCTCGGCGAGGAAGACGGTCGAGGTGACGTCCTGCCAGGTGCCGTTGATCTTGCGGCCGATGACGGCGACGTCAGGATGCTGCGCGGCGTTTCTGCGGACGATGTCGGTCAGATTGCCGTCCGCTGGGACCTCGTACAAAGCCGGAAGGCTGAACTCGCGCAAGACTGCTGCTCCTCGTAGGGCGCCGGCGCCACGACTCTGTGTGCTGCGTCGGTGCGGTCCAAGATCGGGCAGGTGCTCAGCGCCTGATTGATTGAACTGAGCACGACTGGACTGCCCGGACGTTACCCACCGGTACTGCTTTTTCGGTAGGGGGTCCCGGCCAGATGTTCGCTGCGTCACACGTCACGGCGGTGCTCTGCGCACAGTAGTCCAGGCATTTCCCGACGCGGAAGTAACTGCAGGTCCGGCGGGCTCTACCCACCTTAGGCCGGTCGTCCTAGGGTGATCCGCATGCGCGTACACGTAGTCAGCGATGTGCACGGAAACTCCACCGACCTCGCACGGGCCGGCGACGGAGCCGACGCTCTCGTCTGCCTCGGTGACCTGGTGCTCTTCCTCGATTACGCGGATCACTCGCGCGGCATTTTCCCCGACTTGTTCGGAAAGGAGAACGCCACGCGCATCGTCGAGCTGCGCACCGCCCGCCGTTTCGAGGAGGCGCGGTCCTTCGGGGCGCGACTGTGGGCGGGCATCGACCGCGGACCGGCCATCGAAAAAGCAGTGCGCAAGCAGTACTCGGAGATGTTCGCCGCGTTCCCCACTCCTACGTACGCGACGTACGGCAACGTCGACATGCCCCAGCTGTGGAACGAGTACGCGGGACCGGGCACCACCGTGCTCGACGGCCAGCGGGTCGAGATCGGCGGCCGCGTCTTCGGATTCGTCGGCGGCGGCCTGCGCACCCCGATGCGGACCCCGTACGAGATCGACGACGAGGAGTACGCCGCCAAGATCGAGGCCGTGGGGGAGGTGGACGTGCTGTGCACCCACATTCCGCCAGAGGTCCCCGAGCTGGTGTACGACACCGTGGCGCGGCGCTTCGAGCGCGGCAGCCGGGCCCTGCTCGACGCGATTCGCCGGACACGTCCCAGGTACTCGCTGTTCGGCCACGTCCACCAGCCGCTCGCCCGGCGCATGCGGATCGGTGCCACGGAATGCGTCAACGTCGGCCATTTCGCGGGATCGGGCAGGCCCTGGGCCCTGGAGTGGTGACGGCGCGGCCGCTCATGCGCGATAGCCTGCACGCGACACGCACGTATGCACGCACGTAAGCACGGCGCACCTACCCCTGACCGGTATCCGGAGGAGCCACGGCGATGGCGGAACACACCAGCTCGAGCATCACGATCGAGGCGGCACCGGCCGACGTCATGGGGGTGATCGCCGACTTCGCCCGCTACCCGGACTGGACCGGCGAGGTGAAGGAGGCCGAGGTCCTCAGCTCCGACGACGCCGGCCGCGCCGAGCAGGTCCGCCTCGTCATGGACGCCGGTGCGATCAAGGACGACCAGGTGCTGAAGTACACCTGGGCCGGGGAGAACGAGGTGTCGTGGTCCCTCGTGAAGTCGCAGATGCTGCGCTCGCTCGACGGGTCCTACGTGCTGAAGCCCACCGGGACGGGCACCGAGGTCACGTACTCCCTGACCGTGGACGTGAAGATCCCGCTGCTCGGAATGATCAAGCGCAAGGCCGAGAAGGTCATCACGGACCGTGCGCTGGCCGGCCTGAAGAAGTGGGTGGAGTCGGGCGCCAAGTAGCCTGGCGCCCCATGCGCACCCTTCTCGTCACCGGCCCCGGTGGCTCCGGCAAGACGGCCGTCGCCTCCGCCACCGCCCTCCAGGCCGCCCGGGACGGGTCGCGCACGCTCCTCATCAGCGCGGACGCCGTGGACGAGCTGCCCGGTGTCGCCGTCGCCCGGCTCACCCCGGCCGACGACTTCCGTGACGATCTGCTCGCGCTGCAGGAGCGGGCCGCCACCGGGCTCGACCTGCTCGGCGCCTCGCGGCTCGACGGGGACGAGCTGACCCCGCTGCCCGGAGCCGAGGAGCTGGCCCTGCTGCGGGCGCTGCGGGACAGCGCGCAGGGGGGGTACGACGTGGTCGTCGTCGATCTGCCGGCCACCCCGCGCGCCGTCCGTGTCCTCGCCCTGCCCGAGCAGCTGCGCCGCTATCTGCGCCGGATGCTGCCCGCCGAGCGGCAGGCCGCGCGGGCGCTGCGGCCCGTCCTCGGCCGCCTCGCCGGAGTGCCGATGCCCGCGGAGTGGCTGTACGAGACCGCGGCCCGCTGGGACACCGAACTCGCCGCCGCACAGGCCGTGATCGACGCCCCCACCACCTCCGTACGACTCGTCGCCGAACCCACCGCGGCCGCCGCCGAGAACCTGCGCACCACCGTCGCCGGGCTCGCCCTGCACGGGCTCACGGTCGAGTCCGTGCTCGCCAACCGGGTCCTGCCCGACGGCTCCACCGACCCGTGGCTGGCCGACGCCGCGGTCCGGCAGCGCAAGGTGATCGCCGAGTGGGAGCACCCGACGTACGAGATCGCGCACCTGGGGCGTGATCCGCGCGCCGGCGACCTCGACGTGCCGGCGCCCGCGGAACCCGTACGCCCCGCGCCCTGGCCCGTCGACGACCGGCTCGCCGACGACGGGGTCCTGGTCTGGCGGATCCCGCTGCCCGGCGCCGTGCGCGAGGAGCTGAGCCTGGTGCGGCGCGGCGACGAACTCGTCGTCGGCGCGGGACCGTTCCGCCGCATCGTGCCGCTGCCCTCCGCGCCACGGCGCTGCACCGTGGCCGGGGCCGGCCTCGTCGAGGGCGAACTGTGCGTGCGGTTCGCGCCCGACCCGGATCTGTGGCCGCAAGCACGGTGAAGCATCTGCACCCGTTCGGGTAACGTCGAAGGTGCAACCGGTTCAGGAAACCTCAGCTCTCCGCAGGAGTCAGCCGCCATGAGCGACGCCACCGAGAAGCCCGTAGACGCCGACGCGTGGGAGACGGCGTGCGCCGAGGATCTCGCGGAGGAGAAGGCCCGCCGCCGTGCCCGGTACGGGCCGCCGCCCGGCTCGGCCGCCGAGGAGCTGAAGAAGCTCGTCGACGCGGTCACGGACAAGCTCTCCTCCGTGCAGGCCCCGTTCCTGGGCGCCGTCGCGCAGGGCACCGCCGAGCAGGCCGCCAAGCAGGTCGTCCGGCAGGTCCGCAGCGTCGTCGAGCCGGTCATCGAGCGCAACGCGGACGTCTTCGACCACCTGGCCGCCGCCGGGTCCGAGCTGCTCGCCGCCTACCGCTCGGCGGTCGAGCAGCAGGAGCGCCGCTGGACCCAGGGCTCCCAGGAGGCGACGCCTCCCGAGCCCCGCAAGCCCGGGGACGAAGGCCCCGGCGGGGAGCACATCGACCTGGACTGAACCACCCTCGGGTACGGTGGGCCCTAGCGGGGCTCGACCGAACTGAGGGATTCATGGGACTCACCATCGGCGTCGATATCGGCGGCACGAAGATCGCGGCGGGCGTGGTCGACGAGGAAGGCAACATCCTCTCCACGTTCAAGGTGCCGACGCCTTCCACGCCTGACGGGATCGTCGACGCGATCGCCTCGGCCGTGGAAGGTGCCAGGGCCGGGCACGAGATCGTGGGCGTGGGCATCGGTGCGGCCGGCTACGTCAACCGTCAGCGCTCCACCGTCTACTTCGCGCCGAACATCGACTGGCGCCAGGAACCGCTCAAGGAGAAGGTCGAGGGACGCGTCGACCTGCCCGTCGTCGTCGAGAACGACGCGAACGCGGCGGCCTGGGGCGAGTACAAGTTCGGCGCGGGCAAGGGCCACCGCAACGTCATCTGCATCACGCTCGGCACCGGCCTCGGCGGCGGCATCATCATCGGCAACAAGCTGCGCCGCGGCCACTTCGGCGTCGCCGCCGAGTTCGGTCACATCCGCATGGTGCCGGACGGGCTGCTGTGCGGCTGCGGTTCGCAGGGCTGCTGGGAGCAGTACGCCTCGGGCCGCGCGCTCGTGCGCTACGCGATGCAGCGGGCCAACGCCACGCCGGAGAACGCCGAGTACCTGCTGTCGCTCGGCGACGGCACCCCCGAGGGCATCGAGGGCAAGCACATCTCCATGGCCGCCCGTCAGGGCGACCTGGTGGCTGTCGACTCCTACCGGGAGCTGGCCCGCTGGGCCGGTGCGGGCCTGGCCGACCTGGCCTCGCTCTTCGACCCGTCGGCGTTCATCGTCGGCGGCGGCCTCTCGGACGAGGGCGAGCTGGTTCTCGACCCCATCCGCAAGTCGTACAAGCGCTGGCTGGTCGGCGGGAACTGGCGGCCGGTCGCGGACGTCATCGCGGCCCAGCTGGGCAACAAGGCGGGCATGGTCGGCGCCGCCGACCTGGCGCGGGAGCCCGACCCGGTGATGTGACACCGATACGTGTCAGGTGCCCGTCGTTCCCCTCGGGGGCGGCGGGCATCGGCGTATCTTGATCGTCATGGACTCCGGCTCGCTCACCGAACTCCCCAACTCCCGCACCGAATCCGACGGTTCGGCCGTCATCCGCGTCCTCAGCTACAACATCCGCTCGATGCGGGACAGCCCGGTCGCCCTCGCCCGGGTGATGAAGGCCTGCGCCCCCGACCTGGTGCTGATCCAGGAGGCGCCCCGGTTCTTCCGCTGGCGCAAGCAGCTCGCCCGGCTCGCCCGCGCCGCGGACCTGGTGATCCTCTCCGGCGGCGGCAGTGCGGCCGGGCCCGCGCTGCTGTGCTCCCTGCGCGCGACCGTCGAACGTACCGAGGACGTCCTCCTGCCGCTCACGCCCGGGCTGCACCGGCGCGGCTTCGCGACCGCGGTGGTCCGGTTCGGCGGCGCACAAGGCCCACGGCTGGGCGTCGTCAGCTGCCACCTGAGCCTGCAGAAGGACGAGCGGTACGCGCAGGGCGGGATGCTGCTCGACCGGGTCGCAGGGATGGGCGTGGAGCACGTCGTCGCCGGTGGCGACCTCAACGAGCGGCCGGGCGGGCGGACGTTCCGGCGGCTCGCGGGCGTGCTGACCGACTGCTGGGCGAGCAGACCCTGGGGCGGCGAGTACACGTCCACGCCGGACGACCCGCATCAACGGATCGACGCGATCCTGGCGACCAAGGGGATCGAGGTGCTCGGCTGCGGGGTGCCGCCCTTCCTGGACGAGGACGAACTGAGGGCGGCCACGGACCATCTGCCGGTCCTGGCCGCCCTCAGGATTCCCGCCGTGTGACTACGGGCGCTGCTTCACCTTGTCGGTGATCGCCCAGCTGTCCAGGTAGGAGAGCTGGGTGTACGTCTTCTTCTTCGCGCCGTCACCCGAGGTGCGTACGTCCCGGAAGCCCAGGAACTCGTAGGTCTTCGGGTCGAAGATGAACGCCAGGTGGCCGTCGGTCCGGCCGCCGTCCGGGTGCAGGGTGCAGACGATCGCCACACCGGTGCGGCCCTTTGCGTCCTGCTCGCCCGGCACCGCCTTCACTCCCGGGATCATGCCGAGCGCCTCGTACGCGGCGGCGCGCAGGCCGTCGGGCAGCACGGGGATCGACTTGAGCAGGCTGGTGAGACTGGTCTGGGCCATCCACCAGTCCTGGTCCGTGAGCTTGTCGAGCGAGTGGATCTTCGCCGAGCCGAACGGACTCGCCATCGCCAAGATCAACTGCTTCGGCTCGGTCGGCAGCTTCTTCAGACTCGCCCACTCCTGGGTCGGCCACTTGGCCTCGTTCTTGGCGAGGGGCGGCGACCACCAGCCCTTGCCGACCTCCATCACCCAGGACCGCTGCTTGCCGTCCACCGAATGCCAGTTCTCGTCGACGTACGCCTTGGTCTCGCCCGTCGCCCTGTTCGTCTCCTTGATGATCTCCTTCGTGTAGATGAACTGGTCGTCGCGCGGCGGCGTCGTGACCGGCTGCGGGTGCTCGCGGTCGTAGGCCGCCGCCTCGGCCAGCACCGTGCTGGCGGTCACCGCGCGCGCCGGCTGCTGCGCCGTGGCCGAGCCGCCGTCCTCGCGCACCGCCACCAGGACGGTCGCGGCGATCGCCGCCGTGGCGAGGCCCGACGCGGCGATGCGCAGCCCCGGACACTGCCACAGCGGGCGACGGCGGCCCTCCATCGCGGACAGCAGGCGGGTACGGGCACGGTGACGGGCGCCGGGGTCGAGCGGCCGGGTGTCGTCCCAGGCGCTCAACTCCCGCAGTACAGGGTCGAGTTCGCGGTCGTCGATGATGCGGTCAGTCATGGGCGTGTGCCTCCCGGAGGGCGGTCGGAGCGGTCGGATCGGTACCACCCAGTGCTTCACGCAATGCGCTGCGAGCCCGGCTCAGTCGGGACCTGACCGTGCCCACCGGCACCCCCAGGGCCTCGGCCGCCTCCTCGTAGCTGAGGTCGGTCCAGGCCACGAGCAGCACCACGTCCCGCTGCCGCGCCGGCAGGGCGGCGAGCGCCGCCGCCAGCTCCGTGCGCAGGCCGTGCGCACCCGCCCGGGACACCGCGCGATCGGCCACCGGCTCCTCGTGCTCGACCGGCCCCGGTATGCGGGACAGCGCCTTGAAGCGACGCGCCTCCGCCCTGCGATGCCGGCCGATGAGGTTGGTGGCGATCCCGAAGAGCCACGGGCGGGCGTCGGCCCTGCTCAGGTCGTAACGGTGGCGCTGCTTGAAGGCGGTGGTGAAGGTCTCCGCCGTCAGATCCTCCGCCGCCTCGGGGCCCAGCCGCCGCGCCGCGTAGTGGTGCACGGCGTCGGCGTACCGGTTGAAGAGGGCGGCGAAATGCTCGGGCTCCTCCCGCGACCGCTCGATCGCCCGGGTGTCGCTCTCGCCGAGGTGCTCCCGGGGTCTGACGGTCATCGGGGCTCCTTTCGTCCGTATGAACGCCTTGAAGGCTTGGGTCGGTTCACCGGTACTTCGCCGTTGCCCACGATCGGGTTCCCTGCCCGTGCGTGCGTCGGGCCCGGCCGGAGGATTCCGGCCGGGCCCTGATGGACGTACAGACGTATGGACGTACGCGCTGTCAGACGACCGCGCCGCGCCCCGGGTCGTCGTCCTCGTCGTCACTCGGCTTCATCCGGGCGATCAGCGTCGCGAAGCCGCCGAGGAAGCCGCCGATGCAGAGCGTCGCCAGCCACCACGTCATGTCCCAGCCGAGCAGCACCGCGAGGAGCAGCAGCACCGGGCCGCCGACCACGGCCAGCCAGGCGAACTTGGCCGTGACATCGGCCTCCGGGAGCTCCGGGTCCGGCGGCACGAAGTGGCCCTCGTCGTCGTCCCCGAGGTCGTCGTCCGCGGGCTCGGGCGCCGTGTAGTCGCGCGGGCCCGGGGCCGCGGCGACCCCGGGGGCGAAGGAGACCGAGGAGCCGAGGGCGCCTTTGGACTGCTCCTGCTCCCCGCTCCGCTGCGGCGTCTCGGTGTCCGGGGAGTCGTTGGTCTCCGGGTCCAGGAGCGCCAGGTCCTCCACCGACTTGAACGGCTTCGCGCCCGGCGGGTCCGGCGGCTCGTCCCCGTACCCGGCGACGATCGCGGCCCAGACCGCGTCCTCGTCGACCGGCAGCACGGGATCGGTGCCCGCCTGGTCCGGCTGCTCCGGCTCGTGCGGTTCGGGATTCTCGGGCTCCCGCCGCTCCTCCTGCTCAGCCACCGCTGCCCGTCCCTTCCGCGCCCTCGCCGGGGCTGGTCACGCCCTCGCTGGGAGTCTTGCCGACACTGGGGGCGAGCCGGTCGATGAACGCATGGCTCTCGTCGAAGATCCGGTCCGCGTCATGGTCCAACGTCGCGACGTGGTAACTCTGTTCCAGCAGGATCTCCGTGACGTCCCGGGACGAGACGCGGCTGAGCACGCGCGCGGAGTCGGCGGGCGGCACCACATGGTCCTGCACGCTGTGCAGCACCATCAACGGCTGTGTCACCTGCGGCAGTTCACGGTCCACGACGCGGAAGAAGCCGCGCAGCTGGTGCGCCGCGTGCAGCGGCACCCGGTCGTAGCCGACCTCTTCCGAGCCCTCCTTGGCGATGTCACTGGCGATGCCCTTGACCGTGCGGACCAGATGCCGGGCGACGGGGAGCGCGTGCGCGGCCACGCCGTGCACCTTGTTCCCCGGGTTCACCAGGACGAGGCCCGCCACCTCGTCCCCGTGCCGCGCCGCGAGGCGCAGCGCGAGCGCGCCGCCCATCGACAGGCCGAAGACGAAGACCTGGGAGCAGCGGCCGGTGAGGTCGCGCAGGGCGCGGTCCACCTCCGCGTACCAGTCCTGCCACGCGGTGACCGCCAGATCCTCCCAGCGGGTGCCGTGTCCGGGCAGCAGCGGGAGCGAGACCGTCAGACCGCGCTCGGCCAGGTACTCCGCCCAGGGGCGCAGCGACTGGGGCGTTCCGGTGAAGCCGTGACAGAGGAGGACGCCGACCTCGCCGCCTTCGTGGCGGTACGGCTCGGCTCCAGGAAGGACCGGCACCTTCGGTCTCCTGTTCGTGGGTACGAAAGGGGCATGGGATGTGGTCCTCACCGTACGCGACCGGACTGACACCGACCAGGGTCGTCGGGCCCGGTACCGGCCCTGCGGGTTAAGGTCTGATCCTCGGACTGAACGGCGGGCCGACCCGTGTACGTGGTCCGCGTACGGGTCCGAGCACGAGGGAAGGCAGAGGGTTGATCTACGGCGCAATGAAGGTGGCCATCGGAGGGCCGCTGAAGCTCGGCTTCCGGCCGTGGGTGGAGGGTCTGGAGAACATTCCGGACACCGGACCGGCGATTCTCGCCAGCAACCACCTCTCCTTCTCGGACTCGTTCTTCCTGCCGACGATGCTGGACCGCAAGGTCACCTTCATCGCGAAGGCCGAGTACTTCACCACGCCCGGCGTGAAGGGCAAGCTGACGGCCGCCTTCTTCAAGGGCGTCGGACAGCTCCCGGTGGACCGCTCCGGTTCGCGCGGCGCGGGCGAGGCCGCCATCAAGAGCGGCATCGAGGTCCTGGAGCGCGGCGAGCTCTTCGGCATCTACCCGGAGGGCACGCGCTCGCCCGACGGACGGCTCTACCGCGGCAAGCCGGGCGGCCTCGCGCGCGTGGCGCTCGCCACCGGCGCCCCCGTCATCCCGGTCGCCATGATCGACACGGAGAAGATCCAGCCTCCCGGCAAGGTGCTGCCGAAGCTCATGCGCCCCGGCATCCGCATCGGCAAGCCGCTCGACTTCAGCCGCTACCAGGGCATGGAGGGCGACCGGTTCGTGCTGCGGGCGGTGACCGACGAGGTCATGTACGAGATCATGAAGCTCTCCGGCCAGGAGTACGTCGACATGTACGCGACCGCCGCCAAGCGGCAGCTCGCGGACGCGGCGAAGGCCGAGAAGGAAGCTCAGAAGGAAGCGCAGAAGGCGGCCGAGAAGGACGCCGAGAGGGACAAGGAACGCAGCGGCACGTAGCCGCGTCGTCCTTGTGGGGGGCCAGGGGGTGGGGGACATGGGGAACGCGACCCGGCGGGAACGCGTCGTGCGGATGTCGGTGGAGCAGCCGCTGTGGCGCGCCCTGACGGGCTACCGCATCCTGACGATGCTGTACGCGATCGGGCTCTTCGCCTCCGCGTACGACCTCTACGAGCGCCCCTGGGTCGGCATCGCCTACTGCGTCGTCCTGACCGCCTGGACGCTCGCGACGCTGCCGCAGGTGTCGGGCGCCCGGCGCTGCACCAAGCGGTTCCTCACCCTCGACCTCACCGTCGCGGTCGTCGGCATCCTGCTCTCCCCGGTCGCCGGGCACGAGCGCGCCGTCACCGGCGGCTCCACGCTGCCGTCGATCTGGACGGCGGGCGCGGTCCTCGCCTGGGCCCTCAAGGGCGGCTGGCGGTGGGCGGCCTCCGCGTCCCTGATCATCGGCGTCGCCAACGTGGTGCAGCGCGCCTCGCTCAGCCGCAGCCTGATGCACAACCTCCTCCTGGTGACCATCGCCGGCATCGCCATCGGCTACGTCGTCGAGGTGGCCCGCGCCTCCGAGCGCACCCTCGCCCGCGCCCTGGAGATCGAGGCCGCCACCCGGGAGCGGGAGCGCCTGGCCCGCGACATCCACGACAGCGTGCTCCAGGTCCTCGCCATGGTGCAGCGGCGCGGCACCGCCCTGGGCGGCGAGGCGGCCGAGCTCGGCCGGATGGCGGGCGAGCAGGAGATCGCGCTGCGCACCCTGGTCGCCGAGGGCCTGACGCTGCCCTCCCACGCGTCGGAGGACGCCTCGCAGGGCGCGGTCGTCCGGGCCGTGGACCTCGACGAGGCGGACGGCACCTACGCCGGGCGCGGCGACCTGCGCCCCCTGCTGTCCCGGCACGCGACCGCCCAGGTCACCTTCGCCGCGCCCGGCACCCCGGTCCCGATGCCGTCCGACGCGGCCCGCGAACTGGCCGCCGCCGTCGGCGCCGCCCTGGACAACGTGCGGCGGCACGCGGGCGCGGACGCGCACGCGTGGATCCTGGTGGAGGACGAGCCGGGCGAGGTGATCGTGACCGTACGGGACGACGGACCCGGCATCCCGGAGGGCCGTCTCGCCCAGGCCGAGGGCGAGGGCCGGCTCGGTGTCGCCCTGTCCATCCGGGGCAGACTGCGCGACATCGGCGGCACCGCCGAGCTGATCTCGGTTCCCGGCCAGGGCACCGAGGTCGAACTGCACGTACCGAAGAAGTGGTGAGGCGGCCCGCGAGCCGGGCCGCACGGGGGAAGGCAGGACAGCGATGAGTGAACAGCAGACCGAGAGCGGGGCGGCCGCGATCCGGGTCATGGTGGTCGACGACCACCCGATGTGGCGGGACGCCGTCGCCCGCGACCTGGCGGCCGCCGGCTTCGACGTCGTGGCCACGGCGGGCGACGGCGAGCAGGCGGTGCGCCGAGCGCGGGCCGCGGCCCCCGACGTCCTCGTCCTGGACCTGAACCTGCCGGCCAAGCCCGGCGTCCAGGTCTGCAAGGAACTCGTCGCCGCCTTCCCGGCGCTGCGGGTCCTGGTGCTCTCCGCGAGCGGCGAGCACGCGGACGTCCTGGAGGCCGTGAAGTCCGGCGCGACCGGCTACCTCCTCAAGTCCGCGTCCACGGACGAGCTGATCGACGCGGTGCGCCGGACGGCCGTCGGCGACCCGGTGTTCACCCCGGGCCTCGCGGGTCTCGTCCTCGGCGAGTACCGCCGCCTCGCCTCGGAGCCGGCGCCCGCCGCCGGCGCCGACGAGCCGAAGGCGCCGGAACTCACCGACCGCGAGACCGAGGTGCTCCGGCTCGTCGCCAAGGGGCTGAGCTACAAGCAGATCGCCGAGCGGCTGGTCATCTCGCACCGCACGGTCCAGAACCACGTGCAGAACACCCTCGGCAAGCTCCAGCTGCACAACCGCGTCGAGCTCGTCCGGTACGCGATCGAGCGGGGTCTGGACGACGAGTGACCCCGCGCGGGACAGTTGCCCCAACTGCTCACCGTGACAAGGGAGTTACGCGATGAGGGTCGGAGTACTGACCGGCGGCGGCGACTGCCCCGGGCTCAACGCCGTCATCCGGGGCATCGTCCGCAAGGGCGTGCAGGAGTACGGCTACGACTTCGTAGGCTTCCGGGACGGCTGGCGAGGCCCCCTGGAGAACGACACCGTCCGTCTCGACATCTCCGCGGTACGCGGCATCCTGCCCCGCGGCGGCACCATCCTCGGCTCCTCCCGTACCAACCCTCTCCAGGCGGAGAACGGGATCCGCCGCGTCAAGGAGAACCTCACCCAGCAGGACGTCGACGCGCTCATAGTGATCGGCGGCGAGGACACCCTCGGCGTCGCGGCCACCCTCACCGACGAGTACGGCATCAAGGCCGTCGGGGTGCCGAAGACCATCGACAACGACCTCTCCGCCACCGACTACACCTTCGGCTTCGACACGGCCGTCGGCATCGCCACCGAGGCCATCGACCGGCTGCACACCACGGCCGAGTCGCACATGCGGGTCCTCGTCTGCGAGGTCATGGGCCGCCACGCGGGCTGGATCGCCCTCCACTCCGGCCTGGCCGGCGGCGCCAACGTCATCCTCATCCCGGAACAGCGCTTCGACGTGGACCAGGTCTGCGCCTGGATCACCTCCCGCTTCAAGGCGTCGTACGCCCCGATCGTGGTGATCGCCGAGGGCGCGATGCCGCGCGACGGCGACATGGTCCTCAAGGACGAGTCCCTGGACTCCTTCGGCCACGTCCGCCTCTCCGGCGTCGGCGAATGGCTCGCGAAACAGATCGAGAAGCGCACCGGCAAGGAGGCCCGCACCACGGTCCTCGGCCACATCCAGCGCGGCGGCACCCCCTCGGCCTTCGACCGCTGGCTGGCCACCCGCTTCGGCCTGCACGCGATCGACGCGGTACGGGACGGGGACTGGGGCAAGATGGTCGCCCTGCGCGGCACGGACATCGTGCGCGTGCCCATCGCGGAGGCGACGGCCCGCTTGAAGACCGTGGACCCGGCTCTGTACCGGGAGGTGGGGGTCTTCTTCGGCTGAGGTCCCGGGCCGCGTGCCCCGGACCCGTCCGGTTCGGAGTGCCGGGGCGCGAAGCCGTACATAAACTCCAGCCATGGAGATCCTCGCGTTCGGCGTGCAATCCGACGAGAAGCCCCTCATCGAGAAGGCCTTCGAGGGCCACCTCGACGTCCGCTGCCTGGACGTCTTCCTCAACGAGGACACGGCCCCCATCGCGGCGGGCTACGAGATCGTCTCCACCAGCGTCAACGCGACCCTGAACAACCGCGTCCTGCAGACCCTCGCGGCCGGCGGCACGCAGATGATCGCCCAGCGCTCCACCGGCTTCAACAACATCGACCTGGAGGTGGCCGAGCGCCTGGGCCTCACGGTCGCCCGGGTCTCGTACTACTCGCCGTACTCCGTGGCGGAGTTCGCCTGGACCCTCGCGATGGCCGTCAACCGCCGCATCGTCCGCGCCTCCACCCGCACCCGCGACTTCGACTTCCGCCTCGACGGCCTGATGGGCCGCGACATGCGCGGCCGCACGGTCGGCGTCCTCGGCACCGGCAAGATCGGCGAGGCCTTCACCCGTATCGCGCACGGCTTCGGCATGAACCTGCTCGGCTGGGACGTCGCGGAGAACCCGAACTGCGCGGCCCTCGGCATGAAGTACGTGGACAAGGAGCAGCTCTTCGCGGAGGCGGACCTGATCAGTCTCCACGTCCCGCTGCTCCCCACCACCGAGCACATCGTCGACGCCGTGGCGCTGCGCTCGATGAAGGACGACGCGATCCTGGTCAACTCCAGCCGCGGTGGCCTCATCGACACCAAGGCGCTGGTCGCCGAGCTCCGCGAGGGCCGCTTCACGGGCGTCGGCCTCGACGTCTACGAGGCCGAGGCGGGCCTGTTCTTCCTCGACAAGTCCCTGGAGATCGTCGACGACGACACCCTGGCCCGCCTCGTCACCTTCCCGAACGTGATGGTCACGTCCCACCAGGCGTACTACACCGTGGACGCGGTCGGCCAGATCATCGAGACCACGGTCAACAACGTCCTGGACTATCAGGCGGGCCGCCGCTCCGAGAACGTCCTGGTCCCGGCGGCTCCGCCGACGAGCTGAGCCAGCAGCTCCCGTACGATCCCGGCGCCGCGCAGCGACAGCACCGACTCCGGGTGGAACTGGACCCCCGCGAAGCCCGGGCCGCGCAGGGCGTGCACCTCGCCGCCCGCCGCGTCCCGGCTGACCTCCACGTCGTGCGCGGCCAGCTCGCGCGCCGTGGCGTCGTCGCAGCGCGCCACGAAGCTGTTGTAGAACCCGACGGTCTCGGCCCGCCCGAACATCTCGATGCCGGTCTGCGCCCCCTGGTGCGGCACGTCCTTGCGCACGATCTCCAGGCCCAGCTCCGCCGCGATCAGCTCGTGCCCCAGGCACACCCCGAGCACGCCGTGCTCGTGCGTCCGGATCACGTCGGCGGCCAGAGCGCGCAGGAACCGCATCTTCGGGTCGCCGACGTCGGACGGATCGCCGGGACCGGGACCGAGCACGACGGGCCCCTCGTGCCCGAGCACGGCCTCCCGCAGCCCCTCCTCGTCGTAGCGCCGCACGGTCACGTCGAGCCCCGAGGACCGCAGCACATGCGCCAGCATCGCGGTGAACGTGTCCTCGCCGTCGACCACCAGCGCGTGCCCCTCCAACTGGTCGCCGCGGTCCTGCATCCGCAGCCAGAACGGGGCCAGGGCCGCCCGGCGCCCGTCGAGCGCCGCCCGCACCCGCGGGTCGTCGGCCAGCGCGGGCCGGGTGCCCTCGTCGCGCGGCCGCGAGGGACGTACCCCCAGAGCGGCCAGCACCCCGGCGGCCTTCGCGTGCGTCTCGGCGACCTCGCTCCTCGGGTCCGAGCCCCGTACGAGCGTCGCGCCGACCGGGACGCGCAGCCGCCCGGCGGCGTCGATGTCGGCGGTCCGGATCAGGATCGGCGAGTCGAGCGTCTGGGCCCCGCCGGCGTCCCGCCCGACGAGTGCCAGGGCCCCCGCGTAGTACCCGCGCCCGCCCACTTCGTGCCGCTCGATCACCCGGCACGCGTTCTGCACGGGCGACCCGGTGACGGTCGCGGCGAACATGGTCTCCCTCAGCACGTCCCGCACATCGAGGGAGGACCTGCCGCGCAGCTCGTACTCGGTGTGCGCGAGATGCGCCATCTCCTTGAGCCGCGGCCCGATCACGACGCCGCCCATGTCGCCGACGGTGCACATCATCTTGAGCTCCTCGTCGACGACCATCGACAGCTCCTCGATCTCCTTGCCGTCGGCGAGGAAGTCGAGCAGGTCGTCGGGGGTGGGGCCGGCGGCCGGATAGCGGTAGGTCCCGCTGATCGGGTTCATGACGACGGTGCCGCCGGACATGCGGACGTGGACCTCGGGACTCGCGCCGACCAGCGTCCGGTCTCCCGTGTGCACGACGAACGTCCAGTACGCGCCCCGCTCACCGTCCAGCAGTCGCCGGAACAGCGCGAGGGCGTCCGCCCGTGAGAACCCCGGGATCTCACCCTCGTACGTCCGCCGGATCACGAAGTTCGCGCCCTCGCCCTGCCCGATCTCCTCGCGCAGGACCCGGCCCACGATCTCCGCGTACGCGTCGTCGTCGACGTCGAAGGCGCCGTCACGGACGTCGACGTCGTGGCGCGGCAGCTGCGCGAGCGCCTCGGCGAGCGGGATCTCGTACGACTCCTCGGGCGTGAGCACCGCGAGGGGCGTGCCGTCGTCCCGGACGTCGAAGCCGCGCTCGCGGATCTGCCGGAAGGGGACGAGGGCGAGGCCCTCCGGGATGTCGGCGAGCCGTTCGTACGCGCCGACGCGCCCGATCAGGACCTCGACGGTGTCGTGGTCGTGGCCGGGGGCGCGGCGGCGCAGAAGGGCGAAGGGGCGGTCGTCGGTGAGCAGGGTGTCCAGCACGGTGTCCAACACGGCTGTTCCTTCCAGAGTTCGTTCGGGGAGGAACAGCCGGTGCCGGAAAACACTGAAGGCCGCCCCTCGGGCGGCCTTCGCGGATTCGGATACGCGCAGTCAGTGGGCCGCCGGATGTGCGGTCCACCACCAGGTGTTGTTGAGGGTGTTGATTTCCTCGAGCTGCGCGAACATGTGCGGAACCATACCCGAGGGGTGGCTCAACCGTGTCGACTCCGTCTCAAAAGATGAGCGGCGGAATGGACGCGCGACATGACCCCGTAATGTTGGCGAGGTGACCGTGAACGCTAAGACCAGCGCGAGCGCTGGCAACACCTGGCGAAACCTGCCCGCGGCGCAGCAGCCCGAGTACCCCGATGCCGAGGCTCTGCGCGATGTGATCGCGGACCTCGAGTCGTATCCGCCGCTCGTCTTCGCGGGCGAGTGCGACCAGCTGCGCGCCCGACTGGCGGCCGTCGCCAAGGGAGAGGCGTTCCTCCTCCAGGGCGGCGACTGCGCCGAGGCCTTCGACGCCGTCTCCGCAGATCACATCCGGAACAAGCTCAAGACCCTGCTCCAGATGGGCGCCGTGCTGACGTACGCCGCCTCGGTGCCGGTCGTGAAGGTCGGCCGCATCGCCGGCCAGTACTCGAAGCCGCGCTCCAAGCCGACCGAGACCCGCGACGGCGTGACGCTGCCGACCTACCGCGGCGACTCCGTCAACGGCTTCGACTTCACCGAGGCCGCCCGGATCCCGGACCCCGAGCGCCTGAAGCGGATGTACCACGCGTCCGCCTCGACGCTGAACCTCGTACGCGCCTTCACCACGGGTGGCTACGCGGACCTGCGCCAGGTGCACGCCTGGAACCAGGACTTCGTGAAGTCGTCCCCGTCCGGCCAGCGTTACGAGCAGCTCGCCCGCGAGATCGACAACGCGCTGAACTTCATGCGCGCCTGCGGCACCGACCCGGCCGAGTTCCAGACGGTCGAGTTCTACGCCTCCCACGAGGCGCTGCTGCTCGACTACGAGTCGGCGCTGACCCGCGTCGACTCGCGTACGGGCAACCTGTACGACGTCTCGGGCCACATGGTCTGGATCGGCGAGCGCACGCGCCAGCTCGACCACGCGCACATCGAGTTCGCGTCCAAGATCCGCAACCCGATCGGCATCAAGCTCGGCCCGACGACCACGCCCGAGGAGGCGCTGCAGTACATCGAGCGCCTCGACCCCGACCGCGAGCCGGGCCGCCTGACCTTCATCGTCCGCATGGGCGCCGACAAGGTCCGCGACAAGCTGCCCGAGCTGGTCGAGAAGGTCACCGCGTCCGGCGCGACCGTCGCCTGGATCACCGACCCGATGCACGGCAACACGTACGAGGCGGCCTCCGGCCACAAGACGCGCCGCTTCGACGACGTGCTCGACGAGGTCAAGGGCTTCTTCGAGGTGCACAAGGCGCTCGGCACGCACCCGGGCGGCATCCACGTCGAGCTCACCGGTGACGACGTCACCGAGTGCGTGGGCGGCGGCGACGAGATCTTCGTCGACGATCTGCACCAGCGCTACGAGACGGCCTGCGACCCGCGTCTGAACCGCAGCCAGTCCCTCGACCTGGCGTTCCTGGTCGCGGAGATGTACCGCGACCAGTAGGCGTCACTCGCTGTAGGTAAACGCCGTGGGGCGCGGATCACAAGGATCCGCGCCCCACGGCACTTTTGTGCATCTGGCGACTTGGGTATGGTTAGGCTAGCCTCACCGATCAATCGGGACAGGCAACCCTTATCGATCCCGATCGTCATCGCCGGGGAGGTGGACCGCATGTTCGTGTGCAGCTGCTTCGGAGTCACCGAAGCCCAGGTCAAGCAGCATGCGGCGGACGGCGCCTGCACTCCTCGGCAGATAGCCTCGGCCTGCAAGGCCGGCACCGACTGCGGTGGGTGCGTGCGGCGCATTCAGGCGCTGCTCGGCAGGGGCGCCTGCCCCCGCCGGGAACTCGTCGAGCAGGGCGAGGCGGCTGTGGCCCTCGCGCCGCGGGTCGAGCTGCCCGAGGCGGCCTAGCTCTCGGTCCCGCTCGCGGTCTAGCTCTCCGGCTGCTCGATGAGCTGCGCGATGTAGAGCGGCTCACCCAGCTTCTCCACCAGCTCCAGCTGCGTGTCGAGATAGTCGATGTGGTGCTCCTCGTCCTCGAGGATCGACTCGAAGATGTTCGCGGACGTGATGTCGCCCTTGCCGCGCATCACCTCGATGCCCCGCTTCAGCCGGTCGATCGCCGCGACCTCGATCTGCCGGTCGGCCTGGAACATCTCGGTGACCGTCTGGCCGACCTGGACGTGGAAGAGCCGCTGGTAGTTGGGCAGACCTTCCAGGAAGAGGATCCGGTCGGTCAGTACCTCCGCGTGCTTCATCTCGTCGATCGACTCGGACCGCGTGTACTTCGCGAGCTTGGTCCAACCGAAGTTCTCCTGCATCTTCGCGTGCAGAAAGTACTGGTTGATGGCGGTCAGCTCGGCGGTCAGCTGCTCGTTGAGAAATTCGATGACCTCGGGGTCGCCCTGCATCGCAGAGGCTCCTTCCAAGCGGGTGACTGGGCAGGTTTCGCGCATCCTTGCACCGGCGCCGAAACGCGTCCAGTAAGTGCAGGCTTAGTAGGAGTTGCCCGAATCGGGACCGGCCGGGACGTACGTGGTCACGTCCACTGCTTCCGGTCTGTCAGGATGGAGGCATGGGTCATCCGGTGGGTAGCGAGTCTGGGGGAGCGGTGCAACCGGAGCTTCCGCCGGGGCAGCGCCTGCAGCGCGGATGGCCGGTCACCCACTACGGCCCGGTCCCCAAGTTCCGGCCCGAACGCTGGGAGTTCAGGGTCTTCGGGGCCACCGCCGACGGCGAGAAGCACACCTGGAACCACGAGGAGTTCTCGGCGCTGCCGTACGGGACCGTGGAAGGCGACCTGCACTGCGTCACCAAGTTCAGCATGCTCGGTGCCGAGTGGGGCGGCGTGTGCGCCGCCACGATCCTGGAGCTGGCCCCGCCCGCGCCGGGCGTCACGCACGTGATGGTCTGGGCCGAGTACGGCTTCAGCTCGAACCTGCGGCTGACGGACTTCGCCTCCGACCGCACGATCTTCGCCACCCACAAGGGCGGTGAACTGCTCACCGCCGAGCACGGCTTCCCGCTGCGTCTCGTGGTGCCCCACCTGTACGCCTGGAAAGGGCCGAAGTGGGTGCGCGGGGTCGAGTACATGACCGCGGACCGCCGCGGCTTCTGGGAGGAGCGCGGGTACCACAACGTGGGCGACCCGTGGCGCGAGCAGCGCTACTCGTACCAGGAAGAGCCCGGGGAAGGCCCCGAGCTCTAGTTCCTGGGTTCCCGGCATCCCGGGTCTCCGGGTCAGTGGTGGTACCGGTGCACCACCGCGTGTCCCTTGCCGCGGCCGATCATCCAGCGGTTGACCGGCGTCGTCACCACGAAGGCGAGCGCGAGCGACGCGGCCAGGGCGCCCCAGAACAGGGCGTCGTCGAGGTGCGCGTCCATGGCGTCCGGCCACAGGGCGATGACCCCGTTGTCGATCAGCTCCATCACGGCGATCGAGAGGGTGTCGGCGGCGAGCGCGACCCGGAACGCCGTGCGGAAGTCGACGCCCGCCTTCAGGACGCCGCGCAGCGTGAGCGAGTAGCCGAAGACGAACGCGAGCGCGATCGCCAGGACCATCGTCGGTACGTTGCCCCAGCCGAGCGCGGTGCCGATCACCATGCCGAGGATCTCGCCGATGGCGCACCCGGTGAGGCAGTGCAGGGTCGCCTGCGCGGCCATGGACCAGCTGACCTTGGTGGTGCCGTGGTGCTGGTGGTGGGTGTGGTGCTCGGTGTGCGCGTCGTGCCGCATGGGTCCCCCAACCTCGGTGGGCGGTTCCTGTCATCGATGAGAACCGTATACCCCCTAGGGGTATTCCCTCATGGGGTCGGGATCTTACGCGCGCAGCTCCTTGAGGCGGGCCACGTCCGCGGCGTGCCCTTCCTTGCCGCCGGGCGTCTCGATGATCAGGGGCACGTTCTCGGTCGCCGGATGGGCCATCAGCTCGCGGAACGGGTCGGCGCCGATGTGGCCGGAGCCGATGTTCTCGTGGCGGTCCTTGTGGGCGCCGACGACATCCTTGGAGTCATTGGCGTGGATCAGCTTGAGGCGGCCCTCGCCGACGGTGTCCACCAGCAGGTCGAGGGTCTGCTTCATCCCGGCGGGCCCGGTCAGGTCGTGGCCCGCGGCGAAGATGTGGCAGGTGTCGAGGCAGACACCCAGCTTGGGGTGGTGGTCGAGGGCGTCGAAGTACGGCCCGAAGTCCCAGGTGCGGGAGCAGAGCGACGAGCCCTGCCCGGCCGTGGACTCCAGGAGCAGGAACGGGTCGTCGTCGTGGGTCAGCTCGTCGAGCAGCGGCAGCAGATGCGCGCGGACCTGGGCGAGCGCGACGGCCCGCTCACGGCCGCCGGTGGCGGACCCGGTGTGCACGACGACGCCCAGGGCGCCGATCTCCCGGCCGCGCCGCAGGGAGTGCCGCATCGACTCGACGGACCTCTCGACGGTGGCCTCGGTGTGCGAGCCGAAGTTGATCAGGTACGGCGCGTGGACGTAC
Source organism: Streptomyces sp. HmicA12 (assembly GCF_000373565.1). Lineage (GTDB taxonomy): Bacteria > Actinomycetota > Actinomycetes > Streptomycetales > Streptomycetaceae > Streptomyces. Next base: position 105,207 of record NZ_KB891820.1, read on the forward strand.
GCCGGGATGTTCTCGGCGGCGCACCGGGCGCGGAACTCCTCGTCCTGCTTCGGGTTGCCGGTGGGCGTGGCCCAGCCGCGCGGGTTGGCCACGAAGACCTGCACGGTCTCGGCCTCGAGCTCACGCGCGTAGGACAGCCCTATGGAGGCGAGGCCGCCGGCCACGGGGACATGGCCGCCGATCGGATTGCGGATGCTGCTGTTCACCGGGCAAGGGTGCCATGCGGCCCGGACGGGTCCCGCACCGCGGCCCGGAACCCCTCTCGACCCGGACTCCTAGCGGATCGTGATCTTGACGGTCGAGCCCTTGGGGGCCTCGTCGCCGCCCTCCACGGACTGGCTCTTCACGGTGTCGCCGAACAGTCCGAGCAGCCCGCGGTCCTCGTCGACCTGGAACCCGGCGTCCTCAAGCGTGGACGTGGCCTCGTCGACCTTCATGCCCGTGACGTCCGGGACCTCGACCATCACGGGGCCCTTGGAGATCGTCAGCGTCACGGTGTCGCCCTCGGCGAGCTGTGCGCCCTCACCGGGGGACTGCTTGGCCACGTCGCCCTTGTCCTCGTCGGAGTTGACCCGCGCCGAGGCGATCTTCGCCTTCAGGCCCGCGTCCTCCAGGTCGGCGATCGCGTCCTGCTCGGACTCGCCGGTGACATCGGGGACGTCGACCGGTGCGCCCTTGGAGACGACCAGGGCGACCGCCGAACCCGACGTGCGGGTCGTGCCCGCGCCCGGGTCCGTGCTGATCACGGAGCCCTTGGGGATCTCCTCGCTGAACGCCTTGGTGACCATGCCCGGTTCGAGCCCGGCGTCCTTGAGCTCGCTCTTCGCCTTGGCGAGCGCGGTGCCCTTGAGATCGGGGACCTTCACGGTCTCGGGGCCCTTGGACACGGTCAGAGTCACCGTGCCGTTGTCCCGGATGCGGGAGCCGGGGTCCGGGTCGCTGCCGATGACCTCGCCCCGGTCGACCGTGTCGCTGTACTTCTCGGTGACCGCGCCGACCCGCAGGCCCGCCGCCTCGATGCGACGCTCGGCCTCGCCCTTCGGCTGGCTCAGGATCGTCGGTACCTTCGTGAACTGGCCCGAGTTGATGTACCAGACGCCCGTGCCGATCCCGAGGGCCAGCACGACCGCGGCGATGATCACGAACAGCCGGCGGCGCGGATTGCCACCGGGGCGGTGCCCGGGCGCGTGCGGTGGCGGCGGCGGGGTCTCGAGCAGGCTCGTGCGGTGGAACCGCTCCTCGTCCTGCGTCGGCAGCGGAAGCTGTACGGGGTCCGTGCGCACCGCGCGCGGGATCACGCTCGTACGGTCGTCGGCGCCCACGTGCTCCGCCTCGTGGGCCTGCGGCGGCACCGCGTCCAGCTGGGCGTCGGTCAGTGTCGCCCTGGCCGCCCTGGCGTGGCCGAGGAGGGCCACCGCGTCGTACGGCCGGACCTCGGGGGTGCGCGCCGTCGCGGAGGCGACCAGCTCGTCGAGCTCGAAGGGCAGCCCGGGAACGGCCGCCGAGGGCGGCGGCACGTCCTCGTTGAGGTGCTTGTAGAGGACCTGCGCCGGGGACTCGCCCGAGTGCGGCTTGCCGCCCGTGAGCATCTCGTACAGGACGACCCCGCACGCGTAGACGTCCACCGCGGGTGTCGCCGTACCGTTCTCGATCTGCTCGGGCGCCAGGTACGACACCGTGCCGAGGACGGCCCCGGTGGTGTTGGTCACCGTGTCCACCGCTCGTACGAGGCCGAAGTCCGCCACCTTGACGCGGCCGTCGTCCCCTATGAGTACGTTCTCCGGCTTCATGTCGCGGTGCACGAAGCCCGCGCGGTGCGCCGCCCCGAGCGCGGCGAGGACCGGCTCCAGGATGTCGAGCGCCGCACGCGGACGCAGCGCCCCGCGGTCGCGCAGCACGTCGCGGAGCGTGCAGCCCGCGATGTACTCCATCGCGAGATAGACGTACGGACCGTCGGTGCCCTGGTCGAAGACCCCCACCACATTGGGGTGGGAGAGACGCGCCACCGACTTGGCCTCGCGGATGAACCGGTCGACGAACGAGACGTCGGCCGCCAGCGAGGGATGCATCACCTTGAGCGCGAGCACGCGGTCGAGGCGGGTGTCCACGGCCCGATAGACCGTGGCCATCCCGCCGACCGCGATACGTGCGTCGATGCGGTACCGGCCGTCGAGCACGTGCCCGAGCAACGGGTCCTGAAGGGTCGTGTCCACGCAGGCGAGTGTACGAGGAGCGACCGACAGCACGGTCCCGTGCGACGGGACCGGACCCGTACTGCAGCAGACCTGTGACCGGCGGACGGATCAGAAGGCGGGGCGCTCGGGATCGAGGTGCGCGCGCCCCCGCACGGGCGAGGAAGCCTCGGCGAAATGGCGCTTGGGGATGCGTCCCGCGCGGTGTGCGAGCCGGCCCGCCTCCACCGCGTGCCGCATGCCCTCGGCCATGAGGACCGGCTCCTGCGCCCGGGTCACGGCTGAGGCGAGCATCACACCTGCGCAGCCCAGTTCCATGGCGAGCGCCACATCCGACGCGGTGCCCGCGCCCGCGTCCAGGATCACCGGCACGCGCGCGTGCTCGACGATCAGCTGGAAGTTGTGCGGGTTGCGGATCCCGAGCCCGGAGCCGATGGGGGAGCCGAGCGGCATGACCGCCGCGCAGCCCACGTCCTCCAGCTTGCGGGCCAGGACGGGGTCGTCGTTCGTGTAGGGGAGGACCGTGAACCCGTCGTCCACCAGCGTCTCCGCGGCGTCGAGCAGCTCGATGGGGTCGGGCAGCAGCGTGCGCTCGTCGGCGATGACCTCCAGCTTGACCAGGTCCGTGCCGAGCGCCTCGCGCGCGAGGCGGGCCGTGAGGACCGCCTCTCCCGCGGTGAAGCAGCCCGCGGTGTTCGGCAGCACCTGAATGCCGAGCTTTTCGAGGACCGACAGGACCGAACCGTGGACGTCGGCGTCGACGCGCCGCATGGCCACCGTGGTGAGCTCGGTGCCGGAGGCGACGAGAGAGCGCTCGAGGACGTCGAGGCTCGGCGCACCGCCGGTGCCCATGATCAGGCGCGAGGAGTACGTGGTGCCGCCGAGGACGAAAGCGTCGTCAGCCATGAATGAGTCAGCCTCCTTGTACGGCGGTGAGGACTTCGACGCGGTCTCCTTCGGAGAGCGCGGTACGGGGCCACTGGGCGCGCGGCACCACGGTCTCGTTGAGCGCGGCGGCGACACCCGAGTGCGCGGTGGTGAGCGTGGCCACCAGGGCGTCGAGGGTGGTCTCGGCGGTCACGGTGTGCGGCTCGCCGTTGAGGGACACGTTCATGCGGGCTGCTCCACGGATGCGGCGGCGCCGAAGCGCCGGGGCGTGAACGGGCTTGCCTCTTCCGGGAGTTCACCCGTGGCCAGGACGTGCGCCATGGCGTCGCCGGTGACCGGAGTGAGCAGCACGCCGTTGCGGTAGTGGCCGGTGGCCAGATGCAGGCCCGGCAGCGTGGTCGGGCCGAGCAGCGGCGCGTTGTCGGGGGAGCCGGGGCGCAGGCCCGCCCGGGTCTCGGTCAGCGGCAACTCCGTGATGCCGGGCACCAGTTCGTGGGCGTCGCGCAACAGCTCGTAGACGCCGCCCGCGGTGACCGTGGTGTCCCAGCCGAGCTCCTCGCTGGTGGCGCCGACGACGAGCTCGCCGTTGACGCGGGGCACCAGGTAGACGTGGCTGCCCCGGACCACGGCCCGCACCGTGCGGCTCAGGAACGGCGCGTACCGCTTCGGCACCGTCAGCCGCAGCACCTGGCCCTTGACCGGGCGGACGGGCGGCAGCACCTCGTCGGGGACGCCCGCGAGCTGCCCGCTGCGGCTGCCCGCGGCCAGGACGACCTGACCGGCGGCGAGCTCCGTGCCGTCGGCCAGGACGACGCCGCGCGCCCGGTCCCGTACGACGGACAGCCGTTCGGCCCACGTCCGGTGGAAGGTCACGCCGGAGCGCTCGCAGGCCGTCACGAGCGCGCTCGCGAGCCTTCTCGGGTCGATCTGGTGGTCACCGTCGACCCGCAGGCCCCCGCGCACGCCCGGCGCGAGCATCGGTTCGAGGCGGCGGCAGTCACGGCCCGACAGCCACTCGGACTCCAGGCCCGACTTGGTCTGCAGCGCGTGCAGCTCCCGCAGGTGCGCCCGGTCGTCCGCGTCGAGCGCGACGGCGAGCGTGCCGCACGCGCGGTAGCCGAGGTCCTGGCCCGTGGCCTCGGACAGCTCGGCCGCGAAGTCCGGGTAGCGGCGCGCGGACTCGACGTTCAGGGCGAGCAACGTGTGCTCGCCGTAGTGGAGTTCGGTGACGGCGGCCAGCATTCCGGCCGCCACCTGGGCGGCCCCGCCGCCCGGCTCGGGGTCCACGACCGCGACGGACAGGCCGCGCTGCGCGGACCTCCACGCGGTGACCAGGCCGATGATGCCGCCCCCGACGACGAGGACGTCGGTGGTGGGTGCCGTGGGCGTCTCGGGTCCCTCGGGTGACGCTTCGGGTGGCGTACGCGACATGGGCGTCCAGCCCCTCCCTTCGCCGGCATGACCCGGATCAGGTTCGTACGGTCGGAGGCCGTCCCAGCCTCCCTCTCAGCCCGCTGCGTACGGGCTCCCGCGAGTGCTTTACGTTGGCCACCCTAGCTCTTCGCCCTCAGCGCCAGTAAGGGAGCCCTCGCCCGTGACCCGCTCGTTGGACGGACTCTTTCTCGCCCCTGTGGCCGACCAGGCCCCGGGCCAGGTCGGTACGCGGACCCGCTTCGCGTACCACGAGAAGGACGACCGGATCTGGGCCCACTACGAAGGCGGCGATGTCGTCCAGGGGCACCTTGTGGGTACGCGTTCCGGCGACCGGCTCGACTTCCGCTACGTACAACTGAAGACCGACGGGACCACCTCCTCCGGGCACTGCGTCTCCGTCGTGTCCGAGCTGCCCGACGGCCGGGTGCGGCTCGACGAGACCTGGGAGTGGGAGTCGCAGACGGGCAACGGCACCAGCGTGGTCGAGGAGCTCCGGGAAGGGGCTTGATCGCTAAACCGGTGACACGTGTGCAGGACGTCACGGCGCGGGAGTGGTCCGGGCCGCTGACCCGCGCAAGATCAGATGCCTAAGGTGATCCCTGTGAGCGAGCAGCAGAGCGGGAAAGTGGTCATCGTCGGCGCGGGCATGGCCGGTGTGCAGACGGCGGTGGCGCTGCGCGAACAGGGCTTCGGCGGCACCGTCACGCTGATCGGGGCGGAGTCCCACCAGCCCTACGACCGGCCGCCGCTGTCCAAGGCGGTGCTGCTCGGCAAGGCCGAGGGCTCCGCCTTCGACATCGACTTCGAGGCGCTCGGCGTGACCCTGGAGCTGGGCCGCGAGGTGACCGGCCTGCGACCCGGCGACCGTGAACTGGACACGGCCCAAGGGCCGGTCCCGTACGACGTGCTGGTCGTCGCCACCGGCGCCGAACCGGTGCGGCTGCCCGGCACGGAGGCCGTCCCCGGGGTCCACCTGCTGCGCACCCTCGACGACGCCGAGCGGCTGCGGCCCGTCCTGGCCGAGCAGCACGACGTGGTGGTCGTGGGCGCGGGCTGGATCGGCGCCGAGTTCGCCACCGCCGCCCGCGAGGCGGGCTGCCGGGTCACCGTCGTGGAGGCCGCCGAGCGGCCGCTGGCCGGGGCGTTGCCCGCGGAGGTAGCCGCCCCCATGGCGGCCTGGTACGCGGACGCGGGGGCCCAACTGCGCACCCGCGCGCGCGTGGAGCGCGTCGAACCGGGGGCCGTGGTCCTCGACGACGGGACGCGGCTGCCCGCGGGGGCCGTCGTCGTCGGCATCGGCGCCCGCCCCGCCACCCGCTGGCTGGCCGGCTCGGGCGTCGAACTCGGCGCCCACCGCGAAGTCGTGGCGGACGAGAGGCTCCGCACGTCCGTGCCCGGCGTGTACGCGGTGGGGGACTGCTCGTCGTTCCCCTCGGCGCGCTACGGGCAGCGCCTGATGGTCCACCACTGGGACAACGCCCTGCAGGGCCCCCGCACCGTGGCGGCGAACATCATCGGCGAGACCCCCGCGGTGTACGACCCGGTGCCCTACTTCTGGTCCGAGCAGTTCGGCCGGTTCGTGCAGTACGTGGGCCACCACGAGAGCGCCGACACCGCCGTGTGGCGCGGCGACCCGGCGGGCGCGGCCTGGTCGGTCTGCTGGCTGCGCGACGGCGCCCTGGTGGCCGTCCTGGCCGTCGGCAAGCCCCGCGACCTGGCCCAGGGACGCAAGCTGATCGAGGCGGGAACCCCGCTGAACGCGGACCAGCTGGCCGATCCCGCGCGCCCCCTGAAGTCCGCCGTGGCCTGACCGGGGTCCGGAACACGGGCTGCCGCCCGGGTGGAACACCTGGTCGGACCGGCCCGGCTTCCGACTGTCAGTCCGGGATGGCACGCTTGTCGTGTGACCGAGATTGACGCAAAGATCGATGCTCTCGTCCCCGAGTGGCTCACCCTCCCCGACATCGCCGAGCAGATGGATGTCGAGGTGACACGCGTGCGCCAGCTGGTGAAGGACGGCCAGGTGATCGCCGTACGTCGTGGGGAGAACCGGGCACTGCACGTGCCCGCCGCCTTCATCGACGGCGACAAGATCGTCAAGGGCCTCGTCGGCCTTCTGACGGTCCTGCGGGACGACGGCTTCTCCGACGAAGAGATGCTGGAGTGGCTCTTCACCTCCGACCCGACCCTGCCGGGGACGCCCGCGCAGGCCCTGAGCGAGAATCGCGGCACGGAGGTGAAGCGCCGCGCCCAGGCGCTCGCCGTCTGACCTGACAACCGTCCGGCGTGCGCGCCCCGCGTCCCGTGGGGCGCGCACGCCACCGACACCGCACCACCCACGGGGGGACTTCCATGGCAGACCCGAAGCGCGCACAGCTCGCCGACGCGCGGCTGTACCTGTGCACCGACGCGCGCAAGCGCCAGGGAGACCTGCCGGAGTTCCTCGACACCGTGCTGGCGAACGGCGTGGACATCGTCCAGCTGCGCGACAAGGGCATGGAGGCCGGTGAGGAACTGGAGCACCTCGCGGTGTTCGCCGAGGCGGCCCGCCGCCACGGCAAGCTGTTCGCGGTGAACGACCGGGCGGACGTCGCCCACGCGACCCGCTCGGACGTGCTGCACCTGGGCCAGGGCGACCTGCCCGTGCCCGCGGCCCGCGCCGTCCTCGGCGAGGACGTCCTCATCGGCCGTTCCACGCATGCCGAGTCGGAGGCCGAGGCGGCCGCCGTCCAGGAGGGCGTGGATTACTTCTGCACGGGCCCCTGCTGGCCGACGCCGACCAAGCCCGGCCGCCACGCGCCCGGCCTCGACCTCGTACGGCACACCGCGGCCCTCGGCACCGACCGCCCCTGGTTCGCCATCGGCGGCATCGACCTCGGCAATCTGGACGAGGTCCTGGAGGCCGGCGCCCGCCGCGTCGTGGTCGTCCGGGCGATCACCGAGGCCGACGATCCGGGCGCCGCGGCAGCCGAGTTCGCCAAGCGCGTGCGGTCACTCTGACCCCACGGGGAACAGCTGTTCCGTCCTTCGCCGGGCCGCTGTCCGCAGGGTGGACGGGGATTAGGGACTACCGGATTCCGTCAGTAACCTGCCGGTATGGCCCTTGGCACCGCTTCCACCAGGACTGATCGCGCCCGCCGGGTGAGCGACATGCTCGCGCCCGGCAAGACGACGTACTCGTTCGAGTTCTCCGCGCCGAAGACCCCGAAGGGCGAGCGCAACCTGTGGAACGCGCTGCGCAGGGTCGAGGCCGTCGCCCCCGACTTCGTCTCCGTGACGTACGGCGCGGGCGGCTCCACACGCGCGGGCACCGTCAAGGAGACCCAGCAGATCGTCGCCGACACGACGCTCACGCCGGTCGCCCACATCACCGCCGTCGAGCACTCGATCGCCGAGCTGCGCAACATCATCGGCCAGTACGCCGACGCCGGGATCCGGAACATGCTGGCGGTCCGCGGCGACCCGCCCGGCGACCCGATGGGCGACTGGATCGCGCACCCCGAAGGTCTCACCTACGCGGCCGAACTCGTCGAGCTGATCAAGGAGTCCGGGGACTTCTGCGTCGGCGTCGCCGCGTTCCCCTCGATGCACCCGCGCTCCGCGGACTGGGACACCGACGTGCGGCACTTCGTCGACAAGTGCCGCGCGGGCGCCGACTACGCGATCACGCAGATGTTCTTCGACCCGGAGGAGTACCTGCGACTGCGCGACCGCGTCGCCGCCGCGGGCTGCGACACCCCGATCATCCCGGAATGCATGCCCGTGACGAGTGTGCGGATGCTCGAACGGCTGCCCAAGCTGAGCAACGCGGACTTCCCTCCGGCGCTGAAAGAGCGGATCCTCACAGCGAAAGACGATCCAGCCGCTGTACGCTCCATTGGCATCGAGTTCGCTACGGAGTTTTGCGCCAAGCTGCTTGACGAGGGAGTGCCCGGTCTGCACTTCATTACGCTGAACAACTCCACTGCGACGCTGGAAATCTACGAAAACCTGGGCCTGCACGATCAGCAGGCCTGATGCGCCGTACCCCCAGAGGGCCGCGGCCGTACGAGAGGGGCGTACATGGGCTGGGCGGTCCTCTATGTCGCGTTCGGACTGGTGGCACTGTGGCTCCTCGGTGAGGTGCTGCTGCAGTACAAGGCACGGCTGCGCTGGCGGCTGCTCGCCTTCGGCGGCTTCCTGGGGGTGGTCCTCGGCGTCCTGATGCCGTCGGTCTACGTCATCGGGGCCGGCGCCATCGCCTTCGCGATCGGACAGACGTACGTCACGCTGTCGTTCCGCCGCGGGTTCGCGGCGGGCTGGGCGCTCAAGGGCGGCTCGGTCGGCGAGAACCTCGGCGGCAGCAAGCGCCGCAAGCGGGAACCGGTCCAGCAGGACCCCACGCTCGAGGTCTCCGACCTGGAGTACGAGCAGGGCGCGGCCTCCGACGCGTACCCACCGATGCCGGAGAGCGCGGCCGAGACGACCTCGGTGTACGCCCCGGAACCGATGCCCGACGACACCGGCCAGTACGGCGTCTACAGCGACGCCGCGTACGCGCAGGCCGCGCAGGGCGCCCAGGGGTACGGCTACGACACCGGCACCTACGGCTACGACCAGAACACCTATGGCTACGACACCGGGCAGCAGCCGTACGCGGCTCCGTACTCGGACCCGTACATCGGTGCGCAGTCGTATCCCGAGCAGCCCCAGTACGGCGACCCGTACGCCACCGGCCAGCAGCAGTACGGCGACCCCTACGCGACGGCCGCGGGCTACGGCTCGGAGACCCCGCCCGGGGGCGTCTGGGTGCCGCAGCAGCGCAACGGCGACGAGTACGGCGGAGAGCTGCCGCCCGAGCAGCCGTACCCCACGTACCCGCAGCACGACCCGAACAACGGGTACGACACGGGGTACCAGCAGGAGCAGCAGTACCGGTACTGAGGGCCCGGGGCGCCGGGTGACCGCGGCTCACTGAGAGCCGCGGAACTCCGGCCCCTCCACGATCAGTCCGGCCACCAGCGCCCCCGACATGCCCGCGTGCGGCAGCCCGCCGCCGGGGTGCGACCAGCCGCCGACCGCGAACAGGCCCGGCAACGCCGTCCGGTTCGCCGCCTGCAGCAGATTTCCCCGGGCCGCCGCGAGGGCGGGCGCGGGCACGGCGCCGCCGTCCGCACCGGTCGCCTCGGCGATGTCCCGCGGGGTGCGGACCTCGTGCCACAGAAGGCGCTCGCGCAGGCCGGGAACGGCGCGCTCGGCCGCCGCGAGGACCTGCTCGACGTCGCCCTCGGCCACGCGCGCGTGCGGAGGCACCGTGACGGTCACCGACACCGCCTCGTGCTCGGCATCCGGCACCTGCGACGCGTCACCGGAGCGCAGCACCGTGACGGTCGGTCTCTGCGCGAGCGGGCCGCCGTCGAACAGCCACGCCAACTCGGCGCCCCGGTCCGCCCCGTGCACGACCGTGCGGTGCGGTGTCCCCTCGGGGCGCGCCCCGCGCAGCGCGAGGTGCACCGTCAGCCGACTGGGCACCTCTGCTTCGCTCCGGGCCGGTACCTCGCCCTGTACGGAGCGCTCGGGCAGCAGCCGATCGAGCACGCCGGGCGCGACCCCCGCCACCACGAACTCGGCGTCCTCGACCGTACCGTCGGCCAGCTCGACGCCTGCCGCGCGCCCGTCCTTCTCCACGATCCGGGTGACTTCGGCACCGAACCTGAACTCGACCTTCCGCTTCAGGCAGCGCGCGTACACGGCGTCCGCCAGCGCCCGCATGCCGCCCGTCACGGCCCAGGTCCCGAAGGTCTGCTCCATGTACGGCAACACGGCGGCGCTCGCCGGTGCCGTACGGGGGTCGAGGCCGTACGCGAGCGCGTACTGCTCCAGGAGCGCCACCAGGCGCGGGTCACCGCCCAGCTCCAGGACGCCGATCTCGGCGAGCGTCGTGGCCGTGCGCGCCGCGCGCAGCAGCCGCTTCCGCGGGGCGGCGGGGTACGGCTCACGGTCGGCCAGCACCTGCCAGTTCGGCCACAGGGGCTCTTCGAGCAGGGGGCGCCGGGTGCGGTCCCAGGCTTCCCGGGCCCGGTTCATGAACGCCGACCAGCGTGCGCCCGCGCCCGCGCCGACCGCCGCGTCCAGTGCCTCGGCGACCCCGGCACGCCGGGCGTTCGGCAGGTCCGTCGTCGTGCCGTCCGCGAAGACGTGCCGCACGGCGGGCTCCACCTGCGTGAGCCCGACCAGGTCCTCCAGGGGCTCCTTGCCGGTCTTGATGAACAAGTCGCGGTAGACCGCGGGCAGGGGGAGCAGCGCCGGGCCCGTGTCGAACGCGAAGCCGTCGCGCTCGATACGGCCCACCGCCCCGCCGTACGTCGACGCGCGCTCGAGGACCACCGGTCGGTGGCCCGCCACGGCCAGCCGAGCGGCGGCCGCCATGGCGCCCATCCCCGCGCCGATCACCGCAATTCGTGCCATGTCAGGGACTGTAGCGGCCCCCACCGACAACGCCGCCGCCAGGTCAGGGAGGCGGTTGTGCCTCGCGGGCGATCCGCTTCTCCTCCCGGCGCTGCGCCTGTCTGCGCAGGAACCTGCGGATGCGCCGGATGAGGAAGACCAGTATCACCAGGCCGAGAACGAGCAGGACCGCCGCGATCACCGCGGCCGCCACCGGATAGAACATCGCGAACGTCACGATGCCGGCGACACCGAGGTCCTCGGCGGTGCTCATCACGAAGTTCGACGCCGGTTCCGGCGAGGTGTTGATCGCCATCCGGGTGCCGGCCTTCACGGCATGGCTGGCCAGCGCCGTCGAACCACCGACCGCGCCCGCCGCCAGGTCGGACAGCGAACCGCTCTGTCCCGCGAGCAGCGCGCCCACGACGGCGCCCGACACCGGCCGGATCACGGTGTGCACCGAGTCCCACACCGAGTCCACGTACGGGATCTTGTCGGCGACGGCCTCGCACAGGAAGAGCACTCCCGCCGCGATCAGCACATCAGGGCGCTGCAGCGACTCGGGGACCTCGTCGGTCAGCCCGGTCGCGCCGAAGATGCCGAGCAGCAGGACCACCGCGTACGCGTTGATGCCGCTCGCCCAGCCACTGGTGAAGACCAGGGGGAGTACGGACACGGGGATGATCGTAACCAGTGGCGCACTCTCCGTGCCTGGGGGTGAGTGCGCACGTCTGAGTATCCGTACCTAGGGAGGGAGATGAGTAGATGCGCGGATGGGGTTCTACCTGCGTAGACGGAAGAGTGGAGGCCACGGAGAGGGGCGCGGTGCCCGGTACCGCCGACACGGGGCGGCGGAACGGAATCAGCGCCCTTGGCCGCTCCTCTCACCCGCCAGGGTGGGAGCGAGGCACGGGGGACCCGGGGGAGACCGACGGGGGTCCAACGGGGGAACAACGGGGGATGCGCCGGTCCGGTGAGGCCTGAGAACAGCCACAGGCCCCGCCGGACCGGCGCTTCACGTACGGGTCACGCTTTTCCGGTCAGCGGCTGACCGCCGCCCACCCGTCCCTGCAGCAGCAGCGACAGCGCGGCGTGCACATCGTCCAGGGAGCGCTCGGGCTGGAACGCCTGCCAGTCCAGGGCGGCCACCAGCACCATGCCCACGAGGGCGGCCGCCGTCAGCGGTACGTCGATCTCCTCGCTCAGCTCGCCGCCCTCCACGGCGTCGCGCAGCACACCCTCCACGACGGCCACCGCCTCCTGGCGGACCACGGCGAGCGTGGACTGCCAGGCACGGTTGGTGCGCCACAGTTCGGCCACGTACAGCTGCGTGAAGGCCGGGTACTCGTCGATGAAGACGAGCCCCGCGCGGATCATCGCGTCCAGGGCGTCGACCTTGCTGCCGCCTCTTTCGTCGGCCTTCTGTGCCGCATCCCGCAAGGAGGCGGTGAGAAGCCCGACGCCGTGCCGGAGCAGCTCCTCGAAGAGGACCGACTTGCTGGCGAAGTTGTAGTAGACCGTGCCCTTCGCGACCCCGGCGCGCTCGGCGATCTCGTCGACCGTCGTCGCGGAGAAACCCTGCTCCGCGATGAGCGTGACAGCGGCCTCGTAGAGCTTCTGCCGGGTGGCCTGGCGCCGTGTGCTGCTTTCCATGCCCCTGATTCTCACAGGCCGCCCCGTGGGCGCTGTCACAGGCTCAGCTCCGGGTGCAGCCGGTCCAGCGTCCACACCTGCTTGCGCCGCGCGGTCAGGGCGGTGAGCGCGAGGGCGCCCGCCGTGAACGCCACGAGCACCGCGCACGCCTGCCACACGGGCCCGAGCCCGCCGCCCGAGATCAGCCTGCGCAGCGCCTCGACGACGTAGCTCATCGGCAGGAACGGGTGGATCGCGTTGAAGAAGCCGGGACTCGTCTGCACGGGATACGTGCCGCCAGCCGATGTCAGCTGGAGCATCAGGAAGGCGAGGACGAGAATGCGGCCCGCCGCCCCGAAGCGCGCGTTCAGCCACTGCACGATGGCCGCGAAGCACGCCGTGACCAGGCACAGGAAGCCGACGGTGCCCGCCGCGTGCAGCATCTGGAGGCCAAGGGCCCAGTGCAGTACGGACATCAGGGCCGCCACCTGAAGGAGGCCGAGCGCGGCCACGGGCAGCCAGCCCGCGAGCGCCACGCGCCAGGAAGAGGCGCCCACGGCGAGCGCCCGCCGGTTGAGCGGCGCGATCAGCATGTAGGCGACCATCGCGCCCACCCACAAGGAGAGCGGGATGAAGTACGGGGCGAAGCCCGTCCCGTAGTTGGGCGCCTGGTGCAGCGACTGGGAGGCGAGCCGGACCGGGTCCGCCATCACCTTCGTGCGCTGGTCGCGGTCCTTCTTGTCGTAGTCGGGGATCTTCTCGACCCCGTCGTGCAGTCCGCCCGCGAGCTTGCCCGAACCGTCGGCCAGCTTGAACATGCCGCCGTTGAGGTCGCTCGCCCCGGTCTTCAACCTGCCCACACCGGAGTCGAGTTCGGTGGAACCTGACGACGCCGTCCCGAGCCCTGTGTGCAGCTTCGCGGCGCCCGCGGCGACCTGTCCGGCCCCCTTGTCGAGCTGGTTGATCCGGGCGACGGCGTTCGCGACGTCCTTGTCGAGCGTCGGGGCGCGCTCCGCCAGCGCCTCGGACTGCTTCTGGAGCGTCGCCAGATGCTGGTCCATGGCACCCAGGTCGCCGTTCTCGTCCTGGATGAGCGTGTTCAGGTCGTCCGAGACCGTGGCGACGTCCGCGGCCGCCGTCTTGGCCTTCTTCAGGTCGGGACAGGCCGGGTCGTCGATGAGCGCCTTCTCGCAGCGCCGTTCGTAGATCGCGGCAAGGATGTCGGAACCCGCGTGGGCGCCCTCGCGCGCGGTGGGCGCGAGCTTCACCAGGTCGTCCAGGTTGTGCCGGACGCCCGCCGCCGAGTCGGCGACGAACCGCGCCGTGTCACCGATCGCCTTCTTGTTGTCCTTCAGGAAGGGCAGCACCTGATCGGCCGCACCGTTCACCTTGCCGGCCAGCAACTGCGTGCCGTCGGCGACCTGCCGGGACCCGGACTCCAGGTCGCCGGCCCCCTGGTCGAGCTTCTTCAAGCCGCTCGCCAGGTCACCGCTGCCCTTCTTGGCGTCCTTGAGGCCGTCGGCCAGATCCTTCGAGCCCTTCTTCGCCTTGCCGATGCCCCCTTCGAGCTGGTCCGCGCCCGTGGCCGCCTTCTCGGTCGCGTCATGGATGTCCGAGAAGGAGATGAATATCTTGTCGAGGAACGAACGCGACGCGTTCGTGGACGCGGCGGAGCGCACCTCGGAGAACACCGTCCGGGAGATCTGCCCGACGATGTAGTTGTTCGCGTCGTTCGTACGCACCTGAAGAGCGCCGGTCTCGGGGGAGTCGCCGGAACTGGACGCGATGCGCGCACTGAAGTCCTTCGGCATGGTCAGCGACAGGTAGTACGTGCCGTCCTCCACGCCCTTCGCGGCCTGTGCGGAGCTGACCTCGTGCCACTGGAAGGTGTGGCTGTCGTGGAGCCCCTCGGTGATGTCGTCGCCCGCGGTGATGTTCCGCCCGGCGGCACTCGCCCCCTTGTCGTCGTTGACGAGTGCCACGGGGATCTTGTCGAGCCGTCCGTACGGATCCCAGAAGGACCACAGGTACAGCGCCCCGTAGAGCAGCGGCAGCAGCAGAAGGGCGACGAGCGCGGCGCGCGGCAGCTTGCCCCTGCCGAAGCGCCTGAGCTCAAGCGCGGCCAGCTTCGGCGAACGCATCGGCCGTCTCCTTGTCGGTCGTGGACGGATCAGCGGTCCGCGGGGGAGCGGTGGACACGACGAGCGCGCCCTCGGGCGCCTCGCTGCACACCGCCACCACCGTGGTGCCCGCGTCGGCGACGGCCCTCAACTGGCCCCAGATTTGGGCCCGTTCGCTGTCCGAGAGCTTCAGGTCGGTGTCGTCGACGGCGATCAGGCGCGGCCGGCCGATGAGGGCGAGGGCCAGGGACAGGCGCAGCGCCTCGACGCGTTCCAGGTCGCGCACGGCGGTGCGGGCGCGCTTGGGCAGGGCGTCGAGGTCGAGCCCCGCTCCGGCCAGTGCCACGTCGATCCGCCGCTTCGCCTCGGCGGCGCGCTCGGCCCGCGGTCGCAGCAGCCCGCGCCACGAGCCGTCGAACCGCCGCTGCAGCAGCGCCCGTTCCCGCAGATGCTCGGCGACGGTCAGCGCCGGATCCGGATCGGTCACCCCCGGCACGTGCGCGAGCGCGCTCACCCGCCGTACGGCGCTCATCTGCTTCGGCAGCCGGAAACCGGCCACGTGGGCCTCGCCCTCGGCCGGGCGCATCCGTCCCGTCAGCGCGAGCAGCAGACAGGTGCGGCCGCTGCCCGACGGCCCCTCGACCGCGACGAGCGCGCCCGGCGCGGCGTCGACGTCGACACCCCGGAACGCCCAGCCCCGCGGCCCCTTCACCCCGAACCCCGCGACGGCGACGGCGGCGCCGCCCTCCGGCCCGTCCATGGCCCTCCCCCTCGGCGGGCCCGCCGGCGCCTGCGCGACGGACCCCCTCTTTTAAACTGACTGGTCAGTGCAAAAAGTTAGCCCGAACCTTCGATCGAAGCAAAGTCCCAGGTCAGAGCCGATTGTCAGTGGCGTACTCCACGATGGGCACATACGGCCACTGCGCCGTCACGCAGACGACAGGAGGCTCGTCATGGCTGGACATCACGCATCCACCGCAGCCGCTGCCGCACACCGCCGCGCCGCCACCGGCCCGGCCCCCTCACCGACCGGACCGGCGAGCGACGTCCACCCGGTGCTGCGCCGGGCCGGGGCGCCACCCGCCGCCCTCGACCTGCTCGCCCAGGCCCGCGCCGGACTCGACGAGGCGGAGGTGCTCGAGACGGCGAACGAGAGGTACGCGACGGCCCACCTCGCCGCCCTGCGCACCGCCGCCGCCGTCCTCGCCGCCCGCGGCCGCCCCGAGCCCACACCGAAGCGCCGCGCCCGGATCAGGAGCGCCTGGGAAGTGCTCCCCGAGATAGCGCCCGAACTCGCGGAGTGGAGCGCCCTGTTCGCCGCCGGAGCCGGCCGCCGGGCCCGCGCGGAGGCCGGCATACGCGACGCGGCCAGCGCCCGCGACGCCGACGATCTGCTGCGCGACGTGGCGATGTTCCTGCGCCTCGTCGAGCGCATGCTCGTCCTGCAGCCGGTCCTGCCGAGGCCCCGACAGGAAGAGCGGCTCAAGCAGCGGCAGGACCGGCGTCAGGAGGACGCGGAGCGAGGAGTGCCCGACGCCGGGTGAGCGCTGGCATGGGCCCTCGTCCGGGCCCATTAGGGTGGAGGAGCCCGAACCAGTTCACGCTCCGACCGGACGCCCGCCGGAGCCGCTCCGAGGAGTCAGCCGCCGTGTCGGACCCGATGCGCCCCCGAGCGTCCCTCCGTACCGCTGTGGTCTGGGAGGTCCTCAAGGACGCCCTCGACCGTCGCGCCAAGGCCGCGGGGAGCCAGACGCTCGACGTCCTCGACACCGGGGGCGGCAGCGGCAACTTCGCGGTGCCCGTCGCCCGCCTCGGCCACCACGTCACCGTGGTCGACCCCAGCCCGAACGCGCTGTTCGCGCTGGAGCGCCGCGCCGCAGAGGCCGGCGTCGCCGACCGGGTGCGCGGGGTCCAGGGCGATGTCTCGGGCCTGTTCGACGTCGCCGAGCGCGACGCGTACGACGCGGTGCTGTGCCACGGCGTCCTGGAGTACGTCGAGGAGCCGGGCGAGGGCGTGCGCAACGCCGTGGGCGCGCTGCGTCCCGGTGGAGTGCTCAGCCTGCTCGCCGCGGGCCTCGGCGGCGCCGTGCTCGCGCGGGCCCTCGCCGGCCACTTCAAGGAGGCCCGGCAGGCGCTCGACGACCCGGCGGGACGCTGGGGCGAGGGCGACCCGGTGCCCCGGCGTTTCACCGCCGATCAGCTCTCCCAGCTGGTCGGGGACGCCGGTGTGGAGGTCGGCGCGGTGCACGGGGTGCGGGTCTTCGCCGACCTGGTCCCCGGCGTCCTCGTGGACACCGAGCCCGGCGCCCTTCAGGAGCTCCTGAAGCTGGAGGCGGCGGCCGCGGAACTGCCCGCCTTCCACTCCGTGGCGACCCAGCTGCATGTGCTCGGCGAGAAGCAGGTGCCCGAAGGGTCCTGAGCGGCCGCCGGGATCCGCCGCTGATCAGCGGCGCAGCGGCAGATGGAGTACGCCACAGGCCCCCCGATCCGGCGCCCGGCGCCGTATGATCGGGGTAGACCAACCGGCATGACGGGTCGGCCACCGGGGAATGACGCCTCAGTGAGCCGGAGCGGCGTGACGCGGTCCGGAATGGTGAAGTTGGCGTAGAGGGGCGGGTTTCACGGGGGCGATTCCCTGCCTATCCTGAAGGGGACCCCCGGTCGCCCCGGCGACTGCACGATGAGGAGGACTCCGTGCCGCTCTCGGAGCACGAGCAGCGAATGCTCGAGCAAATGGAGCGAGCGCTGTACGCCGAAGATCCCAAGTTCGCGACAGCGCTTGAGGGAAGCGGGCTGCGTACATACACCCGACGTCGGGTCTACCAGGCCGTTGCCGGCTTCCTGGTGGGTATCGCGCTCCTCATGGCTGGAATGGTCGCTAAGCAGATCTGGGTCAGTGTGGTGGGGTTCCTCGTCATGCTGGGGTGTGCCGTGCTCGCAGTCACCGGATGGCGCAAAGCGCCCAAGCCCGGCGAACAGCCGGCGGGAGCGGTGCCCGGTGGGGCCGCCGCCCGGCGGCAGAGCAAGCAGAAGCGCTCGATGATGGACCGGATCGAGCAGCGCTGGCAGCGCCGTCGCGACGAGCAGGGTGGTCGCTGAGCGCCTCCGCGCCGAGCCGTAGTACGTACAGGTGTGAAGGGTGACTGCTTCGTGCGGTCACCCTTTGTGCGTAATGCGGGCGATGAGTTGTGAGCGGTCCTGATCGGGGCCCAACAGGTCTCTCGGCTGACGGCCTTGGCGGCGAACGAAGGCACGGACGAAGAAGCCGCGGACGACGAAGGCGCCGGCCCCCGAGAGGGGACCGGCGCCTTCGGCCGTGCGGTGAACCTCAGCCCTCCTGGCCCGACGGCCGGGAGCGAGCCGCGCGGGCCGCGGTCCAGCGGGCCCGCAGCCCCGCCGTGAACGCCTCCCGGCGCTCCGCCAGGGCCCAGGCCACCCGGACGGCCGAGCGGGGCGCGAGTGTCGCCCGCAGCCTGGTCGCCCGGCTCACCTTCGCGTGCAGCCCGGCGTGCAGCCGCCGTACGTCGTCACCGAGCCCCGCCGCGGGCTGCGGCCGCGGCGCGTACAGCACCTGCTCCACCGCCGCCGCCACCCGCTGCACCGACTCGGCGGCAGCGGTCTCCAGATGGCCGAGCCGCACGATGCGGGCCGCCGCCTTGCGCGGGGTCTGCGAGTCGTCCGGCAGGATGCCGTGGTCCCACGCCGTGTCCGTGACCTCGCGCCAGGCCGCCAGCGTGCGCCCGGCGACGTCGGCGTCCGTGCGCCCGCCGGACCCGAGGCGCAGCGCCCTGGTCCGCAGCCGCCACAGCATCGGCAGCAGCGGCACCACCAGAATCAGCAGGACCGCGAGCGCCACCAGCAGGATCGTGCCGAACGGCGGTCCGTGGTCCGCCGCACCGGTCACGAGCGCGGGGGCCGTGCTGCCGCAGCCGCCCTCCTTGCGCTGCTGCACGGAGCAGCTCTCCGACGCCGACGGCTGCGAGGCCGAGGGCTGCGCCGAGGCGGACTCGCTGGGCGCCGCCGGGTCGGTCGAGCCGCCCGCCGGGGTGTTGTCCTGTGTGTACTCCGGGGTGTAACCCCGGTTCGGGGTCGGCTCGAAGCGGGTCCAGCCCACGCCCTCGAAGTACAGCTCGGGCCAGGCGTGCGCGTCCCGGAGGCCCACCGTGTACGTGCCGTCGCCGGAGGGCGAGCCGGGGGTGAAACCGACCGCGACCCGCGCCGGTATGCCCAGCGTCCTGGCCATGGCCGCCATCGAGAAGGAGAAGTGGACGCAGAAGCCCTCCTTCTCCTTCAGGAACCGGGCGATGGCGGCGGAACCGCTGCCCGCCGTCACGTCGGTGTTGTACGTGAAGCCGCCGCTGACCGCGAAGTAGTCCTGCAGCTTCACCGCGCGCTCGTAGTTGTTCGACGCGCCCTCGGTGACCTGGAGCGCGGTCGTCCGCACCACGTCCGGCAGCGAGGCGGGCACCTTGGTGAACTCCTTCGCCAGGTCGTCGGGCGGCTGCCCGGCATTGGCCAGCTGCTGCGCCGTCGGCTGCACGACCAGGCTCTTGACGCTGTACTGCTTGCCCCGCGTCGTCTGCCCGTGGTCGCCCACCAGCGTCCGGCCGATCCCCTCGTAACGCCAGCGCCCGTCGATCGACACCTGCGACGCCGGGTACGGCATGGGCAGCCAGTCCTGGGAGTACCAGTCGGCCGCCTTGATGTTGGTCTGCACCTCGGTCCTGCGGACGTCCGAGCCGAGGCCCGGCGGGTTCGGCAGCTGCGAGGGCACGTCGGTGATGCTGCGCACCGTAGGACGCCAGGCCGTGCCGTCGAAGTCGTCGAGCGCCACGATCCGCAGATACAGCTCGGAGGTCTGCTCGGCGTTCGTCCGGTACGTCATCACCGTCCGGTCCTCCGGCTGGTTCAGGCTGTCCTGCAGCGAGACCAGAGGGTTGACCGCGGAGATGATGCCGCCACCGCCCGTGCCCGTGCCCACCCCCGTACCGGACGGGCCGAGGATGCCGCCGTCCAGGGCGGGCAGGGCCAGCGGCACCACCAGGGCGATGCCCAGGGCCACCGCCCCGATGCGGCGACCGGTGCGGACCGGGGCGGTCGCGCCGCCCGGACCGTCGGGGGCCGGCACATTGCCGAAGCCGCGCCCGGTGCCGCCGAAGACCCGGCCCCACTGGGAGAGCCGGTCGCGCCCCTCGGCGAGCAGCAGCAGAAGATAGCCGCCGGCCGCGAGCAGGAACCACAGCCAGTCGGCGCCGCCCTCGGAGAGTCCGGCGGCGACCGAGTACAGCGCGAGCAGCGGCAGCCCGGCCGGGGCGGCGCTGCGGAACGTCACCGCCAGCGCGTCCACCGCGAGCCCGATGACCAGCGTGCCGCCCACCAGCATCAGGCGGATGCCGTGGGACAGCGGCGCGGGGATGGCGAACCGGCTGACGTCGTCGCCGCCCGCCTCCAGGAGGAGACCGAAGTGCCGGAAGGCCTCCGGGCCGGGGACGATCCCGCCGAGCGCCTGCTCGCGGGCGAAGATCAGCGTGAGCAGCAGCAGCGACACCAGGGCCTGCACGGCGATCGTCAGCGGCCGGGCGAGCGGCACCCTGCGGGCCGCCGCGCCCACCCCCGCCTGGATCACCAGCAGGATCGCGGCCTGGATCAGCCACGTGGATCTATCGACCAGCGGCAGCAAGGCGCACGAGGCCAGGAACGTGGCCAGCGTCGCGCAGATCGACAGTCGGGCACCGCCGCTCATGACCAGCCCCCACCCGTACTCGTGCCCGACGGCTGCGCCCCCGAGCGGTCCCGGTCCGCCTGCCGCCACACGTCCACCAGGGACGCGCCCGCCGGTACGGCCACCGCCGTCCAGCCCGCCTCCTGGAGCATCCGCAGCCGCTCCTCACAGCCCGGCGTCGGCGGCATGCCGGGGCCCTGGGCCCAGGTCTCGCTGTCCAGCACGAACGCGACCGCACCGCCGCTGCGCTGACGCATCTTGGCGGCCACGGCGGCCTGCCCCTCGTCCAGATCGCCGAAGAAGGCGATCAGCAGTCCTTCGTTCCCGCTGCGCAGCACGTCGTACGCGGACGAGAGGGACGCCATGTCCGAGTGGTCGACGACGGCGAGCGTGTCCATCATCAGACCCGCGGCGTCCGCCGACTCCTGGCTGGCGCCCGCGAAACCGTCGGTGCCCTCACCGGGCACTGAGGTGCCCGTGTCCGTCAACAGCCTTACGGAGAAGCCTCGTTCGAGCATGTGCACCAGCGCGGAGGCCGCGCCGGACACCGCCCACTCGAAGGCCGAGTCGGGACCCGCGCCCGCGAACGCGCCGTCGCGGGTGTCGAGCAGCACCGTGCACCGGGCCCGCTGCGGCTGCTCCTCGCGGCGCACCATCAGCTCGCCGTAGCGCGCGGTCGAGCGCCAGTGGACGCGGCGCAGATCGTCGCCGTAGCGGTACCCGCGTGGGATCACGTCGTCCTCGCCGGCCAGCGCGAGCGAGCGCTGCCGCCCGTCGCCGTACCCCTTGGCCTCCCCGGACAGGCGCACCGGAGGCAGCGGCTCCACCCGCGGGATCACCGTCAGGGTGTCGTACGTCGAGAAGGATCGGGTCAGTTCGCACATGCCGAACGGGTCGGTGAGGCGCAGCTGCAGCGGGCCCAGCGGATAGCGGCCGCGCAGGTCCGAGCGGACCCGGTAGGACACCTCGCGGCGACCGCCCGCCTCGACCCGGTCGAGGACGAAGCGGGGCCGCGGCCCGAGCACGTAGGGCACCCGGTCCTGCAGCATCAGCAGGCCGGTGGGCAGCCGGGAGATGTTGTCGATCCGCAGATGCACGCGCGCCTCGGAACTCGCGGGCACGCGCGCGGGGGAGAGGCGGCGGCTGCCCGCCACCCGGTAGCGGGTGCGGTACAGGACGCCGGCGCAGACCAGCGGCAGCACCGCGAGCAGCAGGCCGACCCGGAGCAGATCGCTCTGCCCCAGGACGTACGCGCAGATGGCCGCCGCGATGCCGGCCGCGAGGAACGAACGTCCTCGGGTGGTGAGACCGGCCAGCGCGGTGCGCACTCCGCTCTTGTCGCCCTTGTCGTTCGTCGCGCCGTCGCCGTCCGTGAA
This sequence comes from Streptomyces sp. HmicA12, assembly GCF_000373565.1. Lineage (GTDB taxonomy): Bacteria > Actinomycetota > Actinomycetes > Streptomycetales > Streptomycetaceae > Streptomyces. The sequence continues at coordinate 126,997 of NZ_KB891820.1, forward strand.
CCCGCCCCCCGGGTCCGCCGCGTAATACCCCCCTGAGGCCATCATAGCCTCCGGGCGCCGGGCGGCTGCTGCGGGTACATCGGGGGCGTCGCGTTGTTGTACCCCTGGGGCGCGCGGGACTCGGCCGCCGGGACCGCGGTGTGCTGCAGGATGTCCAGGACGACCTGCTCGGCCGTGCGGCGGTTCAACTGGGCCTGCGCCGTGGGCAGCAGACGGTGCGCCAGGACCGCGACGGCCAGCGCCTGCACGTCGTCCGGCAGCGCGTACTCACGGCCGCTGAGGGCCGCCGACGCCTTGGCCGCGCGCAGCAGGTGCAGCGTCGCGCGCGGGGACGCGCCGAGTCTGAGGTCCGGGTGGGTGCGGGTGGCGGCGACCAGGTCGACCGCGTAGCGCCGTACGGATTCGGCGACGTGGACCGTGCGCACGGCGTCGACCAGCTTCACGATGTCGTGCGCGTGCGCCACCGGCTGCAGGTCGTCGAGCGGCGACACCCCGCCGTGGACGTCCAGCATCTGCAACTCGGCCTCCGGGCTCGGATAGCCGATGGAGACACGGGCCATGAAGCGGTCGCGCTGGGCCTCGGGCAGCGGGTACGTGCCCTCCATCTCGACCGGGTTCTGCGTCGCCACCACCATGAAGGGGCTGGGCAGTTCGTACGTCTTCCCGTCGATGGTGACCTGGCGCTCCTCCATGGACTCCAGGAGCGCGGACTGCGTCTTCGGCGAGGCGCGGTTGATCTCGTCGCCGATCACGATCTGCGCGAAGATCGCCCCCGGCTTGAACTCGAAGTCCCGCCGCTGCTGGTCCCAGATGGACACGCCGGTGATGTCCGACGGCAGCAGGTCGGGGGTGAACTGAATGCGGCGCACCGAGCAGTCGATGGACCGCGCGAGTGCCTTGGCGAGCATCGTCTTGCCGACGCCCGGCACATCCTCGATGAGCAAGTGCCCCTCGGCGAGGAGCACCGTCAGCGATAGCCGTACGACCTCCGGCTTGCCCTCGATCACACCCTCCACCGACCTGCGGACACGCTCCGCAGTGGTGGTCAGATCAGTGAGGCTCGCTCGATCGTCATAGGTCGTCACCCGGCCCTCCTCGGCCCGTACTTTCCGGGCCGACGCTCTGTGACGCGGACCGGCCCACCCCGAAACACGGACACCACGCGCGAAAAGTTCCGTCGCTCGCGCGGGGTGCCACACACGCATTCTTGTTGGCGTTACCGGTTCGTGTCACTCGCCTGTGGATAACTGGCCGCGATATGTCGGGGCTTACAACCTTTTGACGGGAAGGCTGATCGATCGGGAACCCCGGGCCGACGGGATCCGCCGGGCCATCAGGCCGGGGCGATCTCCCGCAGCAGACCCGTCTTCACGTCGAAGACGAAACCGCGCACGTCGTCGGTGTGCAGCAGGAAGGGCGAGGTGCGCACCTTCTCTATCGACTGCCGCACGTCCTGGTCGACGTCACGGAAGCCCTCGACGGCCCAGCTCGGGCGCTGTCCGACCTCGAGCTCCAGTTCGTGCCGGAACTCCTCGGTGAGGGACTCCAGGCCGCACGTCGTGTGGTGGATGAGCACCACGCTGCGGGTGCCGAGCGCGCGCTGGCTGATGGTCAGCGAGCGGATCACGTCGTCGGTCACGACGCCACCCGCGTTGCGGATGGTGTGGCAGTCGCCCAGTTCGAGGCCGAGGGCGGCGTGCAGGTCGAGGCGGGCGTCCATGCACGCGACGACGGCGACCTTCAGCACGGGACGGGCGTCCATGCCGGGGTCGGTGAAGGCTGCTGCGTATCGCCCGTTCGCCTCGACGAGGCGGTCGGTGACCGTGCCGTCGGCCGATATGGCGTCTTCGGAGGGGAGAGATGCGGAAGTCGTCATGGTGATGACGTTAATGGTCACCGCGTGCGGTGGCCCGCTGTGAGACGGGACAAAGAACGTCATCGGGCCTTGTTGTGAGCTAACCCACAGGGGGTTGCGACCGCGTCCGAACAGGTGAATTCGGCGGGCGGGCGGCTTCGCCAAGACGCGGTCCGCGACGCGCAGGCCGGTTGATTGACCGAGGGTCACGGTGGACTAAAGTGACGCCGAACCCCAAGAACGAAGCAACACGGAGATCCCGGCGCCGCCGGACACTCCCCGCGTGCGCGGCGCGTACGTACGGCTCGGCCTCCTCCCGCTCCGGTCGGCCGGCGTCACTTCCCCGGCGCCGACGGACCACCATCCCCTTCACGAGCGGGCGGGGACCCGGCAGTGCGTGCGAGCCCGCCGCCGGACCTGAGAGGGCCCCTTGAGCCAGCGACACGTCCCGGTCATGCTCCAGCGCTGCTTGGACATGTTGGCCCCCGCGCTCGCCCAGCCGGGCGCGGTCGTCGTCGACTGCACGCTCGGCCTCGGCGGCCACAGCGAGGCCCTGCTCTCCACTTTCCCGTCCTGCCGCCTCGTCGCCCTCGACCGCGACAAGGAAGCGCTGCGCCTGTCGGGCGAGCGCCTCGCTCCCTTCGGCGACCGAGCCACCCTGGTGCACGCCGTCTACGACGAACTGCCCGAGGTCCTGGACCGGTTGGACATCCCGCGCGTCCAGGGCGTGCTGTTCGACCTCGGCGTCTCCTCCATGCAGCTCGACGAGGCCGACCGCGGCTTCGCGTACGCGCAGGACGCGCCGCTCGACATGCGCATGGACCAGACGACCGGGATGAGCGCCGCCGAGGTCCTCAACACGTACCCGGCGGGCGAGCTGGTGCGGATCCTTCGCCAGTACGGCGAGGAGAAGCAGGCCAAGCGCATCGTCTCGGCCGTCGTGCGCGAGCGCGAGAAGGAGCCGTTCAGCAACAGCGCCCGGCTCGTCGAGCTGATCAGGGACGCGCTGCCGCAGGCCGCCAAGCGCACCGGCGGCAACCCGGCCAAGCGCACCTTCCAGGCCCTGCGCATCGAGGTCAACGGCGAGCTGAGCGTCCTGGAGCGGGCCGTTCCGGCCGCGGTGAAGGCGCTGGCCGTCGGCGGCCGGATCGCCGTCCTGTCCTACCAGTCGCTCGAGGACCGCCTGGTCAAGCAGGTGTTCGCGGCCGGCGCCGCCACCACGGCGCCGCCCGGCCTGCCCGTCGTCCCCGAGCAGTACCAGCCCCGCCTGAAGCTGCTCACGCGCGGCGCCGAACTCCCCACGGAGGAAGAGGTCGCCGAGAACCGCCGGGCCGCCCCGGCACGGCTGCGGGGTGCACAGCGCATCCGCGAGGACGTCAACGGATGAGGGGCGAATTCGAGTGAGGCACGCGCGCGTGGAGGGGTGGTCATGAGCGCCAAGGGCGGCTCGAAAGGAACCCAGGGAACCAAAGGCGAACTACGGGGCCGGGCGGCGCGGTTCGCACGCTTCTTCCCCGTCACGCCCTCCGGCGGCTCACAGGCCGCGCGCACCCCGTTCGTCCTCCTCGTCGTGCTCCTGCTCGGCGGCGGGCTCATCACGCTGCTGCTGCTGAACTCCTCGCTCAATGAAGGATCGTTCAAGCTCACCAAGCTCAGGAAGCAGACCACCGAGCTCACCGACGACGAGCAGGAACTCCAGCGCAAGGTCGACTCCTACTCCGCGCCCGACGCCCTCCAGCGGCGAGCCGGTGAACTCGGCATGGTCCCCGGCGGTGACCCCGCGTTCCTGAACCCCGACGGCACCGTCCGCGGCATGCCGAGCCCGGCCTCGCTGCCCGCGCCGCCGCGTCAGCAGGCGCCGCAGCCGGAGCTGGTGCGTACGACCCCCTCCGCGACCGCCACCCCGTCCGCGAACGCCAGGCCCTCCGCCCGACCGTCCGGGCGGCCGAGTCCCCTCACCTCGGGGAAGCCCGCGCCGCCCGCGCCCTCCACCACCCCCACGGCCCCCGCTCCTTCCAGCTCCGGCAGGTGACGCCATGACCGACAGGCAGCCCCCGCGCCGCCGCGTGCCCGGCCCCGCGCGTCCGGCCAGGACGGCGCGGCCCGCCCGGCCCGTGGCCCAGCGGCGCCCCGGCCCCGGCGCGCGCCCCGCCGCACGGCGCCCGCGCCCCGCATCGCCGAAGGCCTCCGCACCACTGCGCCTGGGCAGCCCGCGGCCACGCCTGCGGATGGTGAGTCTGGGCCTCACGCTCGTCCTCATGGTCTTCACCGTGCGGCTCCTCCAGGTGCAGGGCGTCGACGCGAGCGCGTACGCCGCCAAGGCCCAGCTGAACCGCTACGTCAGCCACACCATCGCCGCCGAGCGCGGCCGGATCACGGACCGCGGCGGCGTCGCGCTGGCGACCAGCGTGGACGCGTACGACATCACGGCCGACCCGACGCTGTTCACCCGGAAGGCCACCAAGGTGCCGGACGCGCCCGAGCAGGCCGCCGCGCTCCTGGCGCCGATCGTCGGCGTCGACGCGGCCACCCTCACCAAGAAGCTGAAGACCAGGAACACCCGGTACGTGCGCCTCGCCGCACGGCAGACGCCGCAGGTCTGGAAGCAGATCAAGGACCTCAGGTCCGCGCTGAACGACAAGGCCAACGCCGAGGGCCGGGAGGCGAGCGTGCTCTCCGGCGTGCTCGCCGACCCCAGCAGCAAGCGCGTGTACCCGAACGGCGATCTCGCGGCCGGGATACTGGGCTGGGTCAACGCCGACGGCAAGGGCGGCGGCGGTGTGGAGCAGAAGCTCAACAAGGAGCTGTCCGGCAAGGACGGCAAGATCCGGTACGCCCAGTCCGGCGGCCAGCAGGTGCCGACCGCGGGCAGTACCGAGCAGCCCGCGACGCCCGGCTCCGACGTCGAGCTGACCATCGACCGCGACATCCAGTGGGCCGCGCAGAACGCGATCAGCGAGCAGGTCAAGAAGTCCGGGGCCGACCGCGGCTACGTGATAGTGCAGGACACGCAGACCGGCGAGGTCCTGGCCATGGCGAACGCGCCGGGCTTCGACCCGAACGACCTGGCGCACGCCAACTCGGCGGCCCTCGGCAACGCCGCGCTCCAGGACGCCTACGAGCCCGGTTCCACGGCCAAGGTCATGTCGATGGCGGCGGTCCTTGAGGAGAACGCGGCCACGCCGCTGACCCACGTCACCGTGCCCAACCGGCTGCACCGCGGCGACCGTCTCTTCCAGGACGACATCGACCACGAGACCTGGCACCTCACGCTCAACGGCGTGCTCGCCAAGTCCAGCAACATCGGCACCATCCTCGCGACCGGCCAGCTCGGCAAGACCCAGCCGGAGGCCAACCGGACGCTCTCCTCGTACTTGCGCAGGTTCGGCATCGGCTCGGCGAGCGGACTCGACTTCCCCGGCGAGACGTCCGGGATCCTCGCGGCGCCGGACAAGTGGTCGACGTCGCAGCAGTACACGATCCCGTTCGGCCAGGGCTTCTCCATCAACGCGATGCAGGCGGCCTCCGTGTACTCGACCATCGCCAACGGCGGCGTACGGGTCGAACCCACGCTGGTGCGCGGCTCCACCGGCGCCGACGGCAAGTTCACCGCCGCGCCGAAGCCCAAGCAGACCCGCGTCGTCAGCGAGAAGACCGCGAAGACGGTCGCGCAGATGCTGGAGTCCGTCGTCGACGACGAGGAGGGGACCGGCACCAAGGCCCGCATCCCCGGTTACCGCGTCGCCGGCAAGACGGGCACCGCCAACCGTGTCGATCCGGCCACCGGCCGCTACAAGGGCTACACGTCGTCGTTCGCCGGGTTCGCACCCGCGGACAAGCCGCGGGTCACCGTCTACTGCGCCATCCAGAACGCCACGAAGGGGAGTTACTTCGGCGGCCAGATCTGTGGCCCCATCTACAAGAAGGTCATGGAGTTCGCCCTCAAGACCCTTCAAGTGCCGCCCACGGGCGCCAAGTCCGCCAAGCTGCCCGTCTCTTTCAAGCCATGACGGCCGGACGAGCCGTGACCATGATCACCACACACAGTGAAGACACCTTGAAGAGCTCGTGACAACCATCACCCCCGATCCAGGGAACCAGCCCGCGCCACGCCCCTCGCTTCGCCCGCCGGGGGCTGCGCCCGGTACGCTCACCGCCGTGCCACACGCTGATCAGTCCCAAACCACCCAGAAGGGCGCACCCGTGACCTATCCCGGGCCGCCGCGACCGGCCGAGGTCTCCGCCACACCCCTCGCGGAACTCGCCGTTCAGCTGGGTGTTCCCGCGCCCCAGAAGGCCGTAGAGGTCACCGGCATCACCCACGACTCCCGTGCGGTGCGTCCCGGCGACCTGTACGCGGCGCTGCCCGGAGCCCGCGCCCACGGCGCAGACTTCGCCGCGCAGGCCGCGACCCTCGGGGCCGTCGCCGCCCTCACCGACCCGGCGGGCGCCGACCGCGTCGCCGAGGCGGGGCTCGTGCCCCTGGTCGTCGAGAACCCGCGCGCACGCATGGGCGAACTGGCCGCCACCATCTACGGCCGTCCCGGCAAGGACCTGCTGCAGATCGGCATCACGGGTACGTCCGGCAAGACGACGACCGCGTACCTCGTGGAAGGCGGTCTCAAGTCGGTACGTTCCACCGGCCTGATCGGCACGGTCGAGATGCGTATCGGCGACGAGCGCATCAAGTCCGAGCGGACCACCCCCGAAGCCACCGACCTCCAGGCCCTGTTCGCGGTCATGCGCGAGCGCGGCGTGGACGCCGTCGCCATGGAGGTCTCCAGCCACGCCCTCGTGCTCGGCCGGGTCGACGGCTGCGTCTTCGACGTCGCCGTCTTCAACAACCTCAGCCCGGAGCACATGGAGTTCCACTCCGACATGGAGGACTACTTCCGGGCGAAGGCGCAGCTGTTCACGCGCGCACGCAGCAAACAGGGCGTCGTGAACTTCGACGACGAGTACGGACGTCGGCTGATCGACGAGTCGGCGTCCTCGGGGTACCCCGTCGTCACCTTCTCCGCCGAGGGCCACCCGGACGCCGACTGGCGCGCCGAGGACGTCGAAGTCGGGCCGCTCGGCTCGACGTTGACCGTCGTCGGCCCCAAGGGCGAGCGGATCACCGCCGAGGCGCCGCTGCCCGGCCCCTTCAACGTCGCGAACACCCTCGCCGCGATCGTCACCCTCGCCGTCGCCGGGATCGACCCGCAGACCGCGGCCGACGGCGTCGCCGCCGTGCCGGGCGTGCCGGGCCGCCTGGAGCGCGTGGACGCCGGACAGGACTACCTCGCCGTCGTCGACTACGCGCACAAGACCGACGCCGTCGAGTCCGTCCTCAAGGCGCTGCGCAAGGTCACCGAGAACAAGCTGCACATCGTGCTCGGCTGCGGCGGCGACCGGGACAGGACCAAGCGGATGCCGATGGGTGCCGCCGCGGCCCGGTTCGCCGACACGGCCATCCTCACCTCCGACAACCCCCGTGGCGAGGACCCCCTCGCGATCCTCGCCACGATGCTGGCGGGCGCGGCCGACGTGCCGGCGCACGAGCGCGGCGACGTCGCCGTCTTCGAGGACCGGGCCGCCGCCATCGCCGCCGCCGTCGCGCGCGCCGAACCTGGCGACACCGTGCTGGTCGCGGGCAAGGGCCACGAGCAGGGACAGGACATCGCCGGGGTGGTGCGTCCCTTCGACGACCGCCTGGTGCTTCGCGAAGCCATCGAGCAAACCCAGGGATGAAGTTGTGATCGCCCTCTCCCTCGCCGAGATCGCCTCAGTCGTCGGCGGGCAGACGTACGACATACCGGATCCGCAGGTCCACGTCACCGGGCCGGTCGTCATCGACTCGCGCAAGGTCGAGACCGGCAGCCTGTTCGCCGCCTTTGTGGGCGAGCGCGTGGACGGCCACGACTACGCGCGCGATGTCGTGGAAAAGGGTGCGGCCGCCGTGCTGGCGTCCCGCCCCGTCGGCGTGCCCGCCATCGTCGTCGACGACGTCCAGACGGCGCTCGGCGCGCTCGCCCGGCACGTCGTCGCGCGGCTCGGCGCCACGCTCGTCGCGCTGACCGGCTCGGCCGGCAAGACCAGCACCAAGGACCTGACCGCACAGGTGCTGCGCCGCGCGGCGCCCACGGTCTTCACGCCGGAGTCGTTCAACAACGAGATCGGCCTGCCGCTCACGGCCCTCTCCGCCACCGACGAGACGAAGTTCCTCGTCCTGGAGATGGGCGCCCGCGGCATCGGCCACATCCGGTACCTGACGGGCCTGACGCCTCCGAAGGTCGGCGTCGTCCTCAACGTAGGAACCGCGCACATCGGCGAGTTCGGCGGCCGCGAGCAGATCGCGGAAGCGAAGGGCGAGCTGGTCGAGTCGCTGCCCGCCGACGGCACCGCGATCCTGAACGCGGACGACCCGCTGGTGAAGGCGATGGCCTCGCGCACGAAGGCGAAGGTGCTCTTCTTCGGAGAGGCCGCCGACGCCGACGTACGTGCCGAGAATGTCCGGCTCACGGAGAACGGGCAGCCCTCCTTCAGCCTTCACACACCCTCCGGGTGCAGTGAAGTGACCTTGCGCCTGTACGGTGAGCACCACGTGTCGAACGCGCTCGCCGCGGCCGCCGTCGCCCATGACCTTGGCATGTCCGTGGAGGAGATCGCCCTCGCGCTCTCCGAGGCGGGCACCCTGTCCCGCTGGCGGATGGAGGTCACCGAGCGCCCGGACGGCGTCACGATCGTCAATGACGCCTACAACGCGAACCCCGAGTCCATGCGAGCCGCCCTGCGGGCGCTCGTGGCCATGGGCAAGGGGCGTCGTACGTGGGCGGTGCTCGGCCAGATGGCCGAGCTCGGCGACGATGCGCTGGCCGAGCACGACGCGGTCGGACGGCTCGCCGTCCGGCTCAACGTCAGCAAGCTCGTGGCAGTCGGGGGCAGGGAAGCGTCCTGGTTGCAACTGGGCGCCTATAACGAGGGTTCGTGGGGTGAGGAGTCGGTGCACGTGTCCGACGCACAGGCGGCGGTCGACCTGTTGCGCAGCGAGCTGCGCCCGGGAGACGTCGTGCTCGTGAAGGCCTCGAGGGCGGTGGGCCTGGAGAGCGTCGCACAGGCGCTGATCGAGGGCGGGGCTGATGCCCGATGATGAAGCAGATCCTCTTCGCGGGCGTCATCGGTCTGTTCCTGACCCTGATCGGAACGCCCCTGCTCATCAAGCTCCTTGCGCGCAAGGGCTACGGGCAGTACATCCGTGACGACGGCCCGCGCGAGCACCATGCCAAGCGCGGTACGCCGACGATGGGCGGTATCGCCTTCATCCTGGCGACCCTCATCGCGTACTTCCTCAGCAAGCTGATCACCGGCGCGGCCCCGACCCTGTCGGGCCTGCTCGTCCTCGGCCTGATGGCGGGCATGGGCCTGGTCGGCTTCCTCGACGACTACATCAAGATCGTCAAGCGGCGCTCGCTCGGTCTGCGCGCCAAGGCGAAGATGGCGGGTCAGCTGACCGTCGGCGTCGCCTTCGCGCTGCTCGCCATCAACTTCGCGGACGTACGGGGCAACACCCCGGCCTCCACCAAGCTCTCCTTCGTGGAGGACTTCGGCTGGACGATCGGCCCCGTGCTCTTCGTGGTCTGGGCGCTGTTCATGATTCTCGCGATGTCGAACGGCGTGAACCTCACCGACGGCCTCGACGGCCTCGCCACCGGCGCCTCCGTGATGGTCTTCGGCGCGTACACCTTCATCGGTGTCTGGCAGTTCCAGGAGTCCTGCGCCAACGCGCAGACCCTCACCAACCCGGGCGCCTGTTTCGAGGTCAGAGACCCACTCGACCTGGCGGTGGTCGCATCGGCCCTGATGGGCTCCTGCTTCGGCTTCCTGTGGTGGAACACCTCGCCGGCCAAGATCTTCATGGGTGACACCGGCTCGCTGGCCCTCGGCGGCGCGCTCGCCGGTCTCGCGATCTGCTCGCGCACGGAGTTGCTGCTCGCGCTGCTCGGCGGTCTGTTCGTGATGATCACCATGTCGGTGGTCATCCAGGTCGGTTCCTTCAAGATGACCGGCAAGCGCGTCTTCCGCATGGCGCCACTGCAGCACCACTTCGAACTCAAGGGGTGGTCCGAAGTCCTTGTCGTGGTCCGGTTCTGGATCATCCAGGGCATGTGCGTGATCGTCGGACTCGGCCTCTTCTACGCAGGATGGGCAGCCAAGAAGTGACGACGCCCCCCGCCTGGCAGGACAAGAACATCACCGTCGCCGGTCTCGGCGTGAGCGGCCTCAGCGCCGCCCGCGCCCTGGCCGGCCTCGGCGCGTCGGTCACCGTCGTGGACGGCGGCGACAGCGAGACCCACCGCGAAAAGGCCGCCCTTCTTGAAGAGGCGGGCATTTCCGTACGTCTCGGAGACGCGGCCACGCTGCCGGACGGCACGGAACTCGTCGTCACGTCGCCGGGCTGGAAGCCGGAGAGCCCGCTGTTCGAGGCGGCACGCGCGCGTGGCGTCGACGTCGTCGGCGACGTCGAGATCGCCTGGCTGCTGCGCGGTCCGAACGCGGCGCCCTGGCTCGCCATCACCGGCACCAACGGCAAGACCACGACCACGCAGATGCTCGCGTCGATCCTGGAGGCGGCGGGCCTGCGCACCGCGGCCGTCGGCAACATCGGTACGCCGATCATCGACGTCGTCCTCCAGGGCGACGACGCGTACGACGTGTTCGCCGTCGAGCTGTCCTCGTACCAGCTGCACTGGGCGCCCTCGCTGCGCGCCCACTCCGGTGCCGTCCTCAACCTGGCGCCCGACCACCTCGACTGGCACGGCTCCATGGAGGCGTACGCCGCCGACAAGGGCCGTATCTACGAAGGCAATCAGGTCGCCTGCGTCTACAACGTCGCCGACAAGGCCACCGAGAACCTGGTCCGTGAGGCCGACGTCGAGGAGGGCTGCCGCGCCATCGGCTTCACGCTCGGCACGCCGGGACCCTCCGAACTCGGCGTCGTGGACGGCATTCTCGTGGACCGCGCCTTCGTCGAGAACCGGCAGAAGAGCGCGCAGGAGCTGGCCGAGATCGCGGACGTCAACCCGCCCGCGCCGCACAACATCGCCAACGCCCTCGCCGCCGCCGCCCTCGCCCGTGCCTTCGGCGTCGAGCCGCAGGCCGTACGCGAGGGGCTGCGCAACTTCAGGCCGGACGCGCACCGCATCGCGCACGTCGCCGACGTGCACGAGGTCGCGTACATCGACGACTCCAAGGCCACCAACACCCATGCCGCACAGGCATCGTTGGCGTCGTACGAGTCGATCGTGTGGATCGCGGGCGGGCTCGCCAAGGGAGCTACCTTCGACGAGCTGGTCTCGGGCGCGGCGAAGCGGCTGCGCGGGGTCGTCCTGATCGGCGCCGACCGTGGCCTGATCCGGGAAGCCCTGGAGCGACACGCCCCGGAAGTACCCGTCGTCGACCTCGAGCGGACCGACACTGGGGCGATGTCGGCGGCGGTCCAGGAGGCGGCGCGGCTCGCTCGCCCGGGGGACACCGTACTGATGGCCCCGGCCTGCGCGTCGATGGACATGTTCACCAACTACAACAAGCGTGGCGATGCGTTCGCGGAAGCGGTCCGCGAACTCGGCGCCACCAGCGTCTGAGGGGACCCGCGGGTGCCCGGTGACGCCGGGCACCCTTCGGGAGGGGAACGTGGCAGCGCATACCGATTGCGGGGCGGGGGTCCGTGATGGCCGGTAGCACCACCAAACGCCCGGCCGCACCGCCGAGGAAGACCAGCAAGGTCTACCGGGCACGCGTCAATCCCGTGCGCCGCCTGTACGCGCAGGCCCGCCGCGCCTGGGACCGGCCGCTCACCGCGTACTACCTGATCCTCGGGTCCGCACTGCTCATCACGGCCCTCGGCCTGGTGATGGTGTACTCGGCATCGATGATCACGGCTCTCCAGATGGGCCTCTCGAGCTCGTACTTCTTCCGCAAGCAGTTCGTCGCGGCCGTCCTCGGCACGATCCTGCTCCTGGTCGCGATGCGGATGCCGATCAAGCTGCACCGCGCGCTCGCGTACCCGATCCTCGCCGGCAGCGTCTTCCTGATGGTCCTGGTGCAGGTGCCGGGGATAGGGGTGTCGATCAACGGCAACCAGAACTGGATCTCGCTCGGCGGCCCCTTCATGCTGCAGCCCAGTGAGTTCGGGAAGCTGGCGTTGATCCTGTGGGGCGCCGATCTGCTGGCGCGTAAACACGACAAGCGCCTGCTGACCCAGTGGAAACACATGCTGGTGCCGCTGGTTCCGGTCGCCTTCCTGCTGCTCGGGCTCATCATGCTCGGCGGCGACATGGGCACGGCGATCCTGCTGACAGCCATCCTTTTCGGCCTTTTGTGGCTCGCCGGGGCGCCCACGCGGCTCTTCGTCGGGGTGCTGTCCGTCGCCGCCGCGATCGGTGTCATGCTCATCAAGACCAGCCCGAACCGCATGGCCCGCCTCGCCTGCCTCGGCAGCTCCGACGCCGGGCCCGGTGACATGTGCTGGCAGGGGCTGCACGGGATCTACGCCCTGGCCTCCGGCGGATTCTTCGGTTCCGGCCTCGGGGCCAGTGTGGAAAAATGGGGTCAACTTCCCGAAGCGCACACCGACTTCATCTTCGCCATCACCGGTGAGGAACTGGGCCTGGCGGGGACGCTGTCGGTGCTCGCCCTGTTCGCGGCTCTAGGCTATGCGGGTATCCGCGTGGCCGGACGCACGGAGGACCCCTTCGTTCGATACGCCGCGGGTGGCGTGACGACCTGGATCACGGCGCAGGCCGTGGTCAACATCGGTGCGGTGCTCGGCCTGTTGCCGATCGCCGGCGTCCCGCTCCCGCTGTTCTCGTACGGGGGGTCCGCACTGCTGCCGACCATGTTCGCCGTAGGACTTCTGATCGCGTTCGCGCGGGACGAACCGGCGGCGCGGGCGGCCCTCGCCATGCGGCGAACCTTGGGGGAGCGCGGGATGAGATGGAACACGATGCGACGGCGCGCCTCGGCGCGTACGTCCGGAGAGCGGTGAATTTCGGTGCATGTCGTACTCGCCGGTGGGGGGACCGCCGGCCACATCGAGCCGGCGCTCGCCCTCGCGGACGCCCTGCGCAGGCAGGACCCGACCGTGGGCATCACGGCCCTCGGTACGGAGAAGGGGCTCGAGACGCGGCTCGTACCCGAGCGTGGCTACGATCTGGCGCTGATCCCCGCCGTACCCCTGCCGCGCAAGCCCACCCCTGAACTGATCACCGTCCCGGGGCGGCTGCGCGGCACGATCAAGGCGGCCGAGCAGATCCTCGAGCGCACGAAGGCCGACGCCGTCGTGGGCTTCGGCGGGTACGTGGCGCTGCCCGGCTACCTGGCCGCCAAGCGGCTCGGGGTGCCGATCATCGTGCACGAGGCCAACGCCAGGCCGGGCCTCGCGAACAAGATCGGTTCGCGGTACGCGGCCGCGGTCGCCGTCTCCACGCCGGACAGCAAGCTGCGGGGCGCCCGCTACATCGGCATCCCGCTGCGCCGCACCATCGCGATGCTCGACCGGGCGCAGATGCGACCCGAGGCCCGCGCCGCGTTCGGCCTCGACCCGAACCTGCCGACGCTCCTCGTCTCCGGGGGCTCGCAGGGTGCCCGGCACCTGAACGAGGTCGTCACTCGCGTCGCGCCGCTGCTCCAGCAGTCCGGCATCCAGATCCTGCACGTGGTCGGCCCGAAGAACGAACTGCCGCAGGTCCAGCAGATGCCGGGAATGCCCCCCTACATCCCGGTACCGTACGTGGACCGGATGGACCTCGCGTACGCCGCGGCCGACATGATGCTCTGCCGCGCGGGCGCGATGACCGTCGCCGAACTCTCCGCCGTCGGGCTCCCGGCCGCGTACGTCCCGCTGCCCATCGGCAACGGCGAACAGCGGCTCAACGCCCAGCCGGTGGTCAAGGCCGGCGGTGGCCTGCTGGTCGACGACGCGGAGCTGACCCCCGAGTGGGTCCAGGGCAACGTCCTGCCCGTGCTCGCCGACCCGCACCGGCTGTACGAGATGTCCCGCGCAGCCTCGGAGTTCGGCCGCCGGGACGCCGACGACCTGCTCGTCGGCATGGTGTACGAGGCGATCAACTCGCGTCACCAGTGACGTAGCGGCGAGTGAGCCGCGAAAAAGAGGAGCGAGCGTGGCCGGATCGGCTGTGACGGACCGAGATGACACCGAGGAGTCCGAGGCCGGCCCGCCCCCGCCCCGCTTCCGGATGCCGAGCATCCGCACGCTCATCGTGACCGGAGTGCTGCTCGTCCTGATCGGGGCGGGCGGCATCTGGTTGTTCTACGGATCGCAGTGGCTGCGCGTGGAGCGCGTCACGCCGTCCGGGACCGACGTTCTGACGCCCGCTCAAGTGCGTGACGCGGCCGCCGTACCGGTCGGCGCTCCGCTGATTTCCGTCGATACAGGCGCCATTGAGGACCGACTCCGCCGGGAATTGCCCCGAATTGACTCGGTTGACGTGGTGCGTTCCTGGCCGCACGGAATCGGGTTGAAAGTGACGGAACGCAAGCCGGTTCTGATTGCCGAGGACGAGCGAAATTCGGGCAAGTTCGTCGAAGTCGACCGCGAGGGTGTGCGTTTCGCGACCGTCGACAAGGCCCCGAAGGACGTTCCCCGACTGGAATTGACGCCCGATCGGAACGGCGCGGCGGCCAGCCTGCGCCGATTCGGCCCCGAGCGGCTGACCCGGGAAGCGGTGCGGGTGGCGGGCCGGCTCCCGAAGGCGGTCGCGCGGGACACCCGTACCGTCAAGGTCCGTTCGTACGACGACATCTCGCTGGAGCTCACCGGTGGACGCACCGTCGACTGGGGAAGTGGCGAGCAGGGAGCCCAGAAGGTTCGTGCTCTCTCCGCTCTCCTGAAAGCCGCTCCAAAGGCACGGCACTTCGACGTGAGTGTTCCCACCGCCCCTGCGTCAGCGGGGAGTTGACGCGCATCAGTGCAGGCCAGCACCCTGGTTGGGCAGCGCTACGGCTGATCACATAGGGTGAAAAGAAAAACGGGAGGTTCGGCGTGTTCGTTGAACGGGCGCCACTTGTCGACTTAGTGTCAGGTTCGGAAGAGTCCAGGAAACAGACACACTGGTAACCCTAAACTTCAGCGTTAGGGTTCGGGTCGGCAGTCGACTAGTAGTCCGGACCGTCCCAATTCGGCATCAGTCGTAGCGGCGCAGAAGGCGCGGCGACGACACGTAACTCGAGGCGAGAGGCCTTCGACGTGGCAGCACCGCAGAACTACCTCGCAGTCATCAAAGTCATCGGTGTCGGCGGCGGTGGTGTCAATGCCATCAACCGGATGATCGAGGTCGGTCTCAAGGGCGTCGAGTTCATCGCCATCAACACCGACGCGCAAGCCCTGTTGATGAGCGACGCGGACGTCAAGCTCGACGTCGGCCGTGAACTCACCCGCGGACTCGGCGCCGGAGCCAATCCGGCCGTCGGACGCAAGGCGGCCGAGGACCACCGCGAGGAGATCGAGGAGGTCCTCAAGGGGGCCGACATGGTCTTCGTCACCGCCGGTGAAGGTGGCGGCACCGGCACCGGCGGCGCACCCGTCGTGGCCAACATCGCGCGCTCGCTCGGCGCCCTCACGATCGGCGTGGTCACACGTCCGTTCACCTTCGAGGGACGGCGCCGGGCCAACCAGGCGGAGGACGGCATCGCCGAGCTCCGCGAAGAGGTCGACACCCTCATCGTCATCCCGAACGACCGGCTCCTGTCCATCTCGGACCGCCAGGTCTCCGTGCTCGACGCCTTCAAGTCGGCCGACCAGGTGCTCCTGAGCGGTGTGCAGGGCATCACCGACCTCATCACCACCCCGGGTCTCATCAACCTCGACTTCGCCGACGTCAAGTCCGTGATGTCCGAGGCGGGTTCGGCCCTCATGGGTATCGGCTCGGCCCGCGGCGACGACCGCGCGGTGGCCGCGGCCGAGATGGCGATCTCCTCGCCGCTGCTCGAAGCGTCCATCGACGGAGCGCGCGGTGTGCTGCTCTCCATCTCCGGTGGCTCGGACCTCGGTCTCTTCGAGATCAACGAGGCCGCGCAACTGGTCAGTGAGGCCGCCCATCCCGAGGCGAACATCATCTTCGGCGCCGTCATCGACGACGCCCTGGGCGACGAGGTACGGGTCACGGTCATCGCCGCCGGCTTCGACGGCGGACAGCCGCCGGCCAAGCGGGAGAACGTGATCGGCTCGTCGTCGGTCAAGCGCGAGGAACCGGCACCGGCATCGCGCCCCGCGCCGACCCCCGAGCCCTCGCGCCCGACCTTCGGCAGCCTCGGCAGCGTCACGCCGCGCGAGGAGCTCAAGCCGGAGCCGGCCCCGGCCGCGCCGGTGAACGAGGCGCCGTCGGCGCCGACCGCACCGCCGCAGGTTCCCCGGCCGTCCTACCCGGACAGCCAGGCCGAGGAGCTGGACGTCCCGGACTTCCTGAAGTGATCACGGAGAAGTTCGGATCACTGAAGTGATAGGACAGCGCAACAACGTGAGCGGCGCGCACTTCGCCTTCACCGACCGGTGGGGCGGGGTGAGCGCCGCTCCGTACGAGGAGCTCAATCTCGGCGGGGCGGTGGGCGACGACCGCGAGGCCGTGCTCCGCAACCGGGAGCTGGCCGCCGAGGCGCTCGGCCTCGACCCGACCCAGGTCGTCTGGATGAACCAGGTGCACGGGCCCGACGTCGCGGTGGTGGACGGGCCGTGGGCCACGGACACCGACCTTCCGTGCGTCGACGCCCTCGTCACCGCACGGCGGGGCCTCGCTCTCGCCGTGCTCACCGCGGACTGCACCCCCGTACTGCTCGCCGACCCGGTCGCCGAGGTCGTTGCCGCCGCACACGCGGGCCGGCCCGGCATGGTCGCCGGGGTCGTGCCCGCCGCGGTGGAGGCGATGGTGAAGCTCGGCGCGCGGCCGGAGCGGATCGTCGCCCGTACCGGACCCGCGGTCTGCGGGCGCTGCTACGAAGTGCCGGCCGACATGCGCGCCGACGTCGCCGCGGTCGAGCCCGCGGCGTACGCCGAGACCAGTTGGGGCACTCCGGCCGTCGATGTGACCGCCGGTGTGCAGGCGCAACTGGAAAGGCTCGGGGTGCGCGACCGGCAGCAGTCGCCGGTGTGCACGCTCGAGTCGCACGACCACTTCTCGTACCGCCGCGAGCGCACCACGGGGCGCCTCGCGAGCTATGTCTGGCTGGACTGAAACGACATGACGGACCTTCAGGACCTTCGAGGACGCAGAGACGAACTCGCCGCGAACCTGGCCCAGGTGGAGGAACGTATCTCCGCCGCCTGTGCGGCGGCCGGGCGCAAGCGGGACGACGTGACCCTCATCGTGGTCACCAAGACCTACCCCGCGAGCGATACGCGGATCCTGTCCGAGCTCGGCGTGCGGCACGTCGCCGAGAACCGGGACCAGGACGCCGCCCCCAAGGCGGCGGACTGCGCTGACCTCCCCCTCACCTGGCACTTCGTCGGTCAGTTGCAGACCAACAAGGTGCGCTCCGTGGTCGGTTACGCCGACGTCGTGCAGTCCGTGGACCGGGCGAAGCTCGTCACGGCACTGTCCAAGGACGCCGTGCGCGCGGAGCGCGAGCTGGGGTGCCTGATCCAGGTCGCGCTCGACGCCGAGGAGGACGGGCGCGGCGAGCGCGGTGGCGTAGGAGTGGGCGCGGTGGAGGAGTTGGCCGCACGCGTGGCCGAGGCCCCGGGGCTGCGGCTCGACGGACTGATGACCGTCGCGCCGCTCACCGGGACCTACGCGGGGCGGCAACAGGCGGCGTTCGAGCGCCTCATGGATTTGTCGACTGCCCTGCGCGCGGCTCATCCGGCTGCGAACATGGTCTCGGCAGGGATGAGTTCGGACCTCGAGCAGGCTGTGGCGGCCGGAGCGACACATGTGCGCGTCGGTACGGCGGTACTCGGAGTCCGACCCAGGCTCGGGTAACGTCGCCAAGAAGTCGGACCACAGCAGAAAATATGGTCATTCTCGCTGATGGGCGGGGAGACCACGTGGATCGCGGGCACTTTGGTTGACGTCAGCCGATCCACCACAGAGCGGAGGACTCAGAGCATGGCCGGCGCGATGCGCAAGATGGCGGTCTACCTCGGCCTCGTGGAGGACGATGGGTACGACGGTCGGGGATTCGACCCCGACGACGACTTCGAACCCGAGCTCGACCCGGAGCCCGAGCGTGACCGCCGACGGCATGAACCGTCACATCAGTCACACAATGCGCGTTCGGTGGCCGAAGAGGACGAATCGGTGCGAGTGGTGCAGCCGCCCGCACAGCGTGAGCCGGTGCGCTCACCCGCTTCGCTCCCCGCTGAATCCGGACGTCCGGCGCGAATCGCCCCCGTGGCATCCATCACACCTGAACGTCAGAGCCTGGAGAAGAACGCACCGGTGATCATGCCCAAGGTCGTGTCCGAGCGGGAGCCCTACCGCATCACCACGTTGCACCCCCGGACCTACAACGAGGCCCGTACCATCGGGGAACACTTCCGCGAGGGCACTCCGGTGATCATGAATCTGACGGAGATGGACGACACCGACGCGAAGCGACTTGTCGACTTTGCCGCCGGTCTCGTCTTCGGTCTTCACGGCAGCATCGAGCGGGTGACTCAGAAGGTGTTCCTGTTGTCGCCTGCTAACGTCGATGTCACGGCGGAGGACAAGGCCCGCATCGCAGAGGGCGGGTTCTTCAACCAGAGCTGAGACGCAGCACTAGTTCAACGGCTAGCTATGTACTAGTCACGAAGGCACGAGACACAGGGGAGAGGGAACCACCGATCATGGGCGTGGTTTTTGATGTGGTCTACATCGCGCTGATGTGTTTCCTCATCGTGCTGATCTTCCGGCTGGTCATGGACTATGTCTTCCAGTTCGCCCGCTCGTGGCAACCCGGCAAGGCGATGGTGGTCGTTCTGGAGGCCACCTACACTGTCACTGATCCACCGCTCAAGCTTCTGCGGCGGTTCATTCCGCCGCTGCGTCTCGGGGGCGTGGCGCTCGACCTGTCCTTCTTCGTACTGATGATCATCGTCTACATCCTGATCTCCGTCGTGAGCCGGCTGTGAGCGCGATGTCAACTACGGTCTTGCCGAATGCCGACGACAACGTTGAGGTGAAGAGATGCCGCTGACCCCCGAGGACGTGCGGAACAAGCAGTTCACGACCGTCCGCCTCCGAGAAGGCTATGACGAGGACGAGGTCGATGCCTTCCTCGATGAGGTCGAAGCCGAACTGACCCGTCTCCTGCGTGAGAACGAGGACCTGCGAGCCAAGCTCGCCGCTGCCACCCGCGCCGCTGCCCAGAACCAGCAGCAGGGCGGCATGCGCAAGGGCCCCGGTGGCCCGGACGGCCCCGGTGGCCCCCAGGACCAGCAGGGTCCCCCGCAGGGCATGCGAGGCCCGGGCGCCCCGGTGCCCGCCGGGATATCGGGCCCGCCGCAGCAGCAGATGGGCGGCCCCATGGGTGGTCCGCCGCAGCTGCCGAGCGGTGCCCCGCAGCTTCCGGCCGGTCCCGGTGGACACGGTCCCCAGGGCGGCCCGCAGGGTCCCGGCCCCATGGGCCAGGGTCCGATGGGCCAGGGCTCGATGGGCCAGCAGCCGCAGCTCGGCGGCCCGATGGGTGGCCCCATGGGCGGCCACGGCGGTCCGCAGATGCCCCAGCCCGGTCAGGGCCCCGGTGGCGACAGCGCCGCCCGTGTGCTCTCGCTGGCCCAGCAGACCGCCGACCAGGCGATCGCCGAGGCCCGCTCCGAGGCCAACAAGATCGTCGGCGAGGCTCGCAGCCGCGCCGAGGGTCTCGAGCGTGACGCCCGTGCCAAGGCCGACGCCCTGGAGCGGGACGCGCAGGAGAAGCACCGCGTCGCGATGGGCTCCCTGGAGTCCGCCCGCGCCACGCTGGAGCGCAAGGTCGAGGACCTGCGCGGCTTCGAGCGCGAGTACCGCACGCGTCTGAAGTCGTACCTGGAGTCGCAGCTGCGCCAGCTGGAGACCCAGGCCGACGACTCGCTGGCCCCGCCGCGCACTCCGGCCACCGCCTCGCTGCCGCCGTCCCCGGCGCCTTCGATGGCCCCGGCCGGCGCTGGTGCCCCGTCCTACGGCGGCAACCAGACCATGGGTGGCAACCAGGGCCCCAGCGGCCCGTCGTACGGCGGCCAGCAGCAGATGTCGCCCGCGATGACGCAGCCGATGGCTCCGGTGCGGCCCCAGGGCCCGCAGCCGATGGGCCAGGCCCCGTCGCCGATGCGCGGCTTCCTCATCGACGAGGACGACAACTGAGCGGCGCGTCTGCGTGTAGCGCCCGGTAGTACTGGCTAGGCGTCGGCATTCATTCAGGCCTCGGCCCGGATCGTTTCTGCGATCCGGGCCGAGGTCTTTTGCGTACGGGTTTTCGGGGTGGCGGGCGTGTGTGCGCGGACGCAATGCCGAAGGGGTCGGCCCCCGCCGGAATCCTCCGGCGGGGGCCGACCCCTTCGTGGGCTGTGCCTACGCCTTGCGGAGGCGGAACACCAGGCTCAGGCCCTCGTCCGTGAACGGTTCGCCGTACGTGGTGTCCGGCTCGCCCTGGGCGAAGTCCGTGGCGAGGACCTCGTCGGCGATCAGGCCCGCGTGCTCGGACAGGGCCGAGATCGCCGCCGGGTCCGTGGACGTCCAGCGCAGGGCGATCCGGTCCGCGACGTCCAGGCCGCTGTTCTTGCGGGCCTCCTGGATCAGGCGGATCGCGTCGCGGGCCAGGCCCGCCTGGCGCAGCTCCTCCGTGATCTCCAGGTCCAGGGCGACCGTGGCGCCGGAGTCGGAGGCCACCGACCAGCCCTCGCGCGGGGTCTCGGTGATGATGACCTCGTCGGGGGCGAGCGTGACCGTCTCGCCGTCGACCTCCACCGAGGCGTTCCCCTCGCGCAGGGCCAGGGAGAGCGCCGCGGCGTCCGCGCCGGCGACCGCCTTCGCGACGTCCTGGACGCGCTTGCCGAAGCGCTTGCCGAGCGCCCGGAAGTTCGCCTTCGCCGTCGTGTCGACCAGGGAGCCGCCCACCTCGGAGAGCGAGGCGAGCGACGAGACGTTCAGCTCCTCCGTGATCTGCGCGTGCAGCTCGGGGGAGAGGGTCTCGAAGCCGGACGCCGCGACCAGCGCGCGCGACAGCGGCTGACGGGTCTTGACGCCGGACTCCGCGCGCGTGGCACGGCCCAGCTCGACCAGGCGGCGGACCAGCGCCATCTGCGTGGAGAGGGTCGGGTCGATCGCCGACAGGTCGGCCTCGGGCCACGCGGACAGGTGGACCGACTCCGGAGCGTCCGGGGTGACCGGGACGACCAGGTCCTGCCAGACCCGCTCCGCGATGAACGGCGTGAGCGGCGCCATCAGCTGAGTGATCGTCACCACCACGTCGTGCAGGGTGCGCAGCGCGGCCTTGTCGCCCTGCCAGAAGCGGCGGCGCGAGCGGCGCACGTACCAGTTCGAGAGGTCGTCGACGAACGCGGACAGCAGCTTGCCGGCGCGCTGGGTGTCGTACGCCTCCAGGGACTTGGTGACCTCGTCCGTGAGCTGGTGCAGCTCGGACAGCAGCCAGCGGTCCAGGACGGTGCGGTCGGCCGGGGCCGGGTCCGCCGCGCTGGGCGCCCAGTTCGACGTACGGGCGTACAGGGCCTGGAAGGCGACCGTGTTCCAGTACGTGAGGAGCGTCTTGCGGACGACCTCCTGGATGGTGCCGTGGCCGACGCGGCGGGCCGCCCACGGGGAGCCGCCGGCCGCCATGAACCAGCGCACCGCGTCCGCCCCGTGCCGGTCCATCAGCGGGATCGGGTCCAGGGTGTTGCCCAGGTGCTTGGACATCTTGCGGCCGTCCTCGGCGAGGATGTGGCCCAGGCAGACCACGTTCTCGTAGGACGACTTGTCGAAGACCAGGGTGCCGATCGCCATGAGGGTGTAGAACCACCCGCGCGTCTGGTCGATGGCCTCGGAGATGAACTGCGCCGGGTAGCGGGACTCGAACAGTTCCTTGTTCTTGTACGGGTAGCCCCACTGCGCGAACGGCATCGAACCCGAGTCGTACCAGGCGTCGATGACCTCGGGCACGCGCGTCGCCGTTTCCGTGCAGCCCTCGTGGGTGCAGGTGAAGGTGACGTCGTCGATGAACGGGCGGTGCGGGTCGAGCCGGGACTGGTCCGTGCCCGTCAGCCGTGACAGCTCCTCGCGGGAGCCGACGCACGTGAGGTGGTTCTCCTCGCAGCGCCAGATCGGGAGCGGGGTGCCCCAGTAGCGGTTGCGGGAGAGCGCCCAGTCGATGTTGTTGTTCAGCCAGTCGCCGAAGCGGCCGTGCTTCACGGTCTCCGGGAACCAGTTGGTCTTCTCGTTCTCCTGGAGGAGACGGTCCTTGACGGCCGTGGTGCGGATGTACCAGGACGGCTGCGCGTAGTAGAGGAGCGCCGTGTGGCAGCGCCAGCAGTGCGGGTAGCTGTGCTCGTACGGGAGGTGCTTGAAGAGCAGGCCGCGGGTCTTGAGGTCCTCGGTGAGCGCTTCGTCCGCCTTCTTGAAGAAGACGCCGCCCACGAGGTCCAGCTCCGGTGAGAAGGTGCCGTCGGGCAGCACCGGGTTCACCACCGGCATGCCGTACGAGCGGCAGACCTTGAGGTCGTCCTCACCGAAGGCCGGGGCCTGGTGGACGAGGCCGGTGCCGTCCTCGGTCGTCACGTAGTCGGCGTTCACGACGAAGTGCGCCTCGCCGGCCGGGAACTCCACCAGCTCGAACGGACGTTGATACGTCCAACGCTCCATCTCGGCGCCGGTGAACGACTCGCCGGTCGTCTCCCAGCCCTCGCCGAGCGCCTTCTCGACGAGCGGCTCGGCGACGACCAGCTTCTCCGTACCGTCCGACACGACGACGTAGCGGACCTCGGGGTGCGCGGCGACCGCCGTGTTGGACACCAGGGTCCAGGGGGTCGTCGTCCAGATCAGGAGCGCGGCCTGGCCCGCCAGCGGACCGGAGGTGAGGGGGAAACGGACATAGACCGAGGGGTCGACGACCGTCTCGTAGCCCTGCGCCAGCTCGTGGTCCGAGAGGCCGGTGCCGCAGCGCGGGCACCAGGGGGCGACGCGGTGGTCCTGGACCAGCAGACCCTTGTCGAAGATCTCCTTGAGGGACCACCAGACGGACTCGACGTACTCGGGGTCCATGGTCCGGTACGCGTCGTCGAGGTCGACCCAGTAGCCCATGCGGGTCGTCAGGTCGGTGAAGGCGTCGGTGTGGCGGGTCACGGACTCGCGGCACTTGGCGTTGAACTCGGCGATGCCGTACGCCTCGATGTCCTTCTTGCCGTTGAAGCCGAGCTCCTTCTCGACCGCCAGCTCCACCGGGAGGCCGTGGCAGTCCCAGCCCGCCTTACGGGCCACGTGGTAGCCCCGCATGGTGCGGAAGCGGGGGAAGACGTCCTTGAAGACGCGGGCCTCGATGTGGTGGGCACCCGGCATGCCGTTGGCCGTGGGCGGGCCCTCGTAGAACACCCACTCGGGGCGCCCTTCGGACTGCTCCAGGCTCTTGGCGAAGATCTTCTGCTCGCTCCAGAAGTCGAGCACGGCGTGCTCGAGGGCGGGCAGGTCGACCTGGGCGGGCACCTGGCGGTACTGCGTCATCAGTCTTCCTCCGGCGGATGTGCCTTCTTCCGTCGGAGGGACGAGAGCCTTTGTCGTGCTGTACGCCGTGTGCGGCGCGCTCCCGCGGTACCACCCTCCTTGGCCCTCCGGCGCGTGGTGCGCTCCGGTGAGCCCCCTCATTGGGGTCGCGATGCCGGGTCTACTCGCCGCTCTGCGTGTGCTGCGGCTTTCTTCCGGCGGCTCCGGGGTGATCTTCGCGTCGCGCTCGCCCCCGGGCTTCCACCGACCCCGGGTCGCTCCTGGCTGCGTACGCCGCTACTCGTCCCCATCCATGCTTCTCGCTCCGCCCAGTGTACGGCGCCCGGGAGGGGGCGGCCGACCGGTTTTTCCGGGGTCCGTGAGGGGCGGCGGGGACTGCGTCCGGTGACCCGAATGGCGATACGTACGGTGTCCGATCCCTCCTGGTCGCGCGGTGGGCCCCCGGAGGGCGTGCGGGGGACGGATAACCGGGCGGGGAGCTGGGCACAACGCTTGCATGTTCGTCGCTCGGCGGTGGCCGGGCCGGGGCCGAGGGGGTGGATCGGGGCGGGTGTCCCGTTGCCGCGGGCCGTGAGTCGATTTATCGTCCCAGCACGATTCGCGAGCAAGATCACAATTTGTGAAGGGGCCGCGGCCATGGTGGCGAAAAAGACCGCCGTTCAGCAGTCGACGTCCGACAGACCCACGGGCGCGGGTGCCTCCGGCGGGGCGGCCCGCGCCACTGCCTCCGGCGGTGCCGGGAAGGACGTGGGGGGCAAGAAGAGCACTCAGTCGGTCACGGCCGAGGGCGCCGCGGCGCCCTCGAAGGCCGCACCGGCGGCGAAGAAGAGCCCGGCGAAGAAGGCTGTGACCAAGAAGGCTGTGACCAAGAAGGCTGTGACCAAGAAGGCCGTGGCCAAGAAGGCCGCGGCCGAGAAGGGCGCCGACGACACCGAGACCGTGGGCGCGGCAGGCACGGCAGCGGCTCCGAAGGGCGCGACCGCCGAGCGGGCGCCCGCAAAGCGCGCGGCCGGCCGGCCCGCGTCCGCCGAGGGCGAGGACGCAGCGGCGGGGGAGAGCGCCGTCGAGGGTGCCGAGGCGCCGGCGGCGGGGAAACGTACGAGCAAGAAGACCGGTGACGGGGACGACGCCGGGAAGCGCGGTGCCGGTACGAAGGCCGCTGGGCGCAAGAGCGCGGCCAAGAAGGCGGACGCGGCGGAGGCCGCGAAGACGACGGGAGCCACGACAGTGGTTGCGAAGAAGACTCAGGGCACGGCCACGGCGGCGAAGAAGCCCGGCGCGGTTCCCAAGGCGCGGGTGTCCGCCGCCGAACCCGGCGAGCTGGCCGTACGCCCCGGCGAGGACCCCTGGACTCCGGACGAGGTCGAGGAGGCGCGCGCCGAGCTGCAGAGCGAGGTGCTGCGGCTCGGCAGCGAGATCGCCACGGCGGAGGAAGGGCTCGCCGGACTGATGCGGGACTCCGGGGACGGGGCCGGCGACGACGACGCGGACACCGGGACGAAGAACATCACGCGTGAGCACGAGATGGCGCTGGCCGCCAACGCGCGCGAGATGCTGCTCCAGACCGAGCGCGCCCTGGAGCGGCTGGACGCGGGCACCTACGGGCTCTGCGAGAACTGCGGCAACCCGATCGGCAAGGCACGGATGCAGGCCTTCCCGCGGGCGACCCTGTGCGTGGAGTGCAAGCAGAAGCAGGAGCGCCGTTACTGAAGGCCGTGCGCCGCCCGTACAGGCCGCACCGTCCTCGTACCGCCCCGCGCGCGTGCCGTACTCTCGTCCCCAGTCAGGTACCTAGGTTGAGGGACTCACGTGGCAGAAGCGGAGCGCGTCATCGGTACGCCGGATTCCCCTGATTCGGGCGCAGTCGAGCCGGAGAAGGCCGACGAGGCCGCCACTGAGCAGGAGGCCGTCGCCGAGCGGCCCAAGGGCAGGCGGCGGCTCGTCGTGCTGCTCGCGGTGGCCGCGCTCGCGTACGCCCTCGACCTCGTCAGCAAGCTCATCGTGGTCGCGAAGCTGGAGCACCGGGACTCCATCCAGGTCCTCGGCGACTGGCTGCAGCTCGAGGTGATCCGGAACCCGGGTGCCGCCTGGGGCATGGGCGAGGCCTTCACGATCGTCTTCACCGTGATCGCGGCGGCCGTGATCGTGGTCATCGTGCGGCTCGCGAAGAAGCTCTACAGCACGCCCTGGGCGATCGCGCTCGGGCTGCTGCTCGGCGGGGCCCTCGGCAACCTGACCGACCGGATCTTCCGGGCGCCGGGGGTCTTCGAGGGCGCGGTCGTCGACTTCATCGCGCCGAAGCACTACCCGGTCTTCAATCTGGCCGACTCGGCGATCGTGTGCGGCGGCATCCTGATCGTGCTGCTGTCGTTCCGCGGGATCGACCCCGACGGCACCGTCCACAAGGACTGAGCGCCCCCGGGGCGAGGGGCTGCGGTTCGGGAGTGTCGGTGCGCTCCTGCATACTCGACGGGTGAGCACGATTCCCGAGATCCGAACCCTGCCCGTGCCCGACGGCCTGGAGGGCGAGCGCGTCGACGCCGCCATCTCCCGCATGTTCGGCTTCTCCCGCACCAAGGCCGCCGAGCTCGCCGCCGCCGGGAAGGTCACGGTCGACGGCTCGGTCGTGGGCAAGTCCGAGCGGGTGCACGGCGGGGCCTGGCTGGAAGTGGAGATGCCGCAGGCGGCCGCTCCCGTCCAGATCGTCGCCGAGCCCGTCGAGGGCATGGAGATCGTCCACGACGACGACGACATCGTCGTCATCGTGAAGCCCGTCGGGGTCGCCGCCCACCCGAGCCCCGGGTGGACCGGGACGACCGTGATCGGCGGCCTCGCCGCCGCCGGGTACCGGATCTCGACGTCGGGCGCCGCGGAGCGGCAGGGCATCGTGCACCGGCTCGACGTCGGTACGTCGGGTCTGATGGTCGTCGCCAAGTCCGAGCGGGCGTACACGTCGCTGAAGCGCCAGTTCAAGGAGCGCGTCCCGGACAAGCGCTACCACGCGCTGGTCCAGGGGCACCCCGACCCGATGAGCGGGACGATCGACGCCCCCATCGGGCGGCATCCGAACCATGACTACAAGTGGGCGGTCACGGCCGAGGGCAAGCCGTCCGTCACGCACTACGACCTCATCGAGGCGTTCCGCGCCGCCTCCTTGCTGGACATCAAGCTGGAGACCGGGCGCACGCACCAGATCCGGGTGCACATGTCCGCGCACCGGCACCCCTGCGTCGGCGACCTGACCTACGGAGCCGACCCGACGATCGCCAAGCGGCTCGGGCTCACCCGGCAGTGGCTGCACGCGGTGCGGCTCGGGTTCGAGCACCCGTCGGACGGCCAGTGGGTGCAGTTCGAGAGCGAGTACCCCGAGGACCTGCAGACGGCGCTCGACCGGGTGCGGGCGGAGAGCTCGTGAGCGCCGCGTTCGTGCTCCGCGTCGCCGAGTCCGACGCGGACCGCGAGGCCTGTTTCGCCGTGCGGCGCGACGTCTTCGTCGCGGAACAGGGCGTGCCGGAGGAGCTTGAGTACGACGCGTACGACCCGGGCGCCGTGCACGTCCTGGCCGTCCGGGACGACGGGCTGCCGCTCGGGACCGGCCGGCTGCTGACCGGTGACGCCGCCGCCGTGAAGAACGGCGGGGACGCCGGCGTCGGCGCCCTGGGCCGGCTCGCCGTGGCCAAGGCCGCGCGGGGCCTCGGGGTCGGCGCCGCGCTCGTCCTGGCCATCGAGGAGGCGGCTCGCGAGCGCGGACTCACCGCCGTCGATCTGCACGCGCAGACGCATGCGCTGGGGTTCTACGAGCGGCTAGGGTACGTGGTCTACGGACCCGAGTTCCCGGATGCCGGGATTCCGCACCGGGCGATGCGCAAGAGCCTCGACTGAGCTCCGCCGGCAGCGGCGCCGGATGTCACAAAAGCCGTGGACGTCGGAGGGGCGGCCGACCGCAGAGACCGATTTGCCCGGGAACGCGTGGCACCCTGGGGGCGATACGTACGTGATCGTCGAGCCCGGTCGGAGCCCCCGTGGATCAATTGGCCCTGCTGTTCGTGCTGTTGCTCGGGGCTGTCCTGAGCGTGCCGCTCGGCGACCGGCTCAAGCTGCCCGCGCCCGTCCTGATGACCCTGCTCGGCATCGTCCTCGCCCTGATCCGGGCCGTTCCGAACGTCGACATCGACCCTGATCTGATCCTGCCGCTCGTCCTGCCGCCGCTCCTGTACGCGGCCGTGCACCGCACGTCCTGGCGGTCGTTCGCGGCGAACAAGCGGCCGATCTTCCTGCTCGCCGTCGCCCTCGTCTTCGTCACCATGGCCGCCGTCGCCGTCGTCGCGAACGCTGTCGTGCCGGGGCTGCCGATCGCCGCCGCGGTCGCGCTCGGTGCGCTCGTCGCGCCGCCCGACCCGGTCGCCGCGACCGCCGTCGCCGGTCAACTCGGGCTGCCCCGGCGCATGGTGTCGATCCTGGAGGGCGAGGGTCTGTTCAACGACGTGACCGCGATCGTGCTGTACCACGTCGCCATCGCGGCCGCCGTCAGCGGTACGTTCTCGCTGCCGCGGGCCGCGCTCGACCTCGTCCTGTCCGCGGTCGTCGCGGTCGCCGTCGGACTCGCGCTCGGCTGGGCCGCCAACAAGCTCATGAGCTACCTCGGCGACGCCACCCTCCAGATCGGGATGACCCTCCTCATCCCGTACGCCTCCTACGTCCTCGCCGAGGAGCTCAAGGGCTCGGGCGTGCTCGCGGTCCTGACCACGGCGATCTTCCTCGCCGAGCACGCCTTCGACGCCGACGACGTGCTCACCCGGCTCACCGGACGTGCCTTCTGGGACGTCGTCGACACACTCGTCACCGGCGTCGCCTTCGGCCTCATCGGCCTGGAGGTGCACAACGTGGTGCGCACGGCGGAGGGCCGCTGGGGCGAGATGCTCGGCTGGGCCGGCGCGGTCGTCGGCGTCGTCATCGTCGTACGACTGCTGTGGCTGCTGCCGATGACCTGGGTGACGCAACGGCTGCACGCGCGGCGCGACGTCGAGGAGGAGATCCCGGTGAGCTGGCGCGAGACCGTCGTCATGTGGTGGGCGGGGATGCGCGGGGTGGCGTCGGTGGCGCTCGCCCTCGCCATTCCGCTGACCATGGACGACGGCTCCCCGTTCCCCGACCGCGACGAGATCGTCTTCATCGCCTTCGGGGTCATCATGGCGACCCTCGTGCTCCAGGGGCTGAGCCTGCCCTGGCTGGTGAAGAAGCTGAACGTGACCGCCGACACCGAGGCCGAGCAGGAGTACGAGAAGGATCTCGCCCTGCGCGCCGCGAAGGCCGCGAAGCGGCGGCTCAAGGAGATCGAGGAGGTCGAGGAGCTGCCGGAGGAGGTGCAGGAGCAGATGCTGCGCCGGGCCTACGACATCGGCCTGCGCATCAACCCCGAGATGGGGGCCGAGGAGCGGCGCGAGTCACAGGCCAAGCGGTACAAGCGGATCAAGCGGATCCGGCGCATCCAGGCCGAGATGATGTCGGCGGCGCGGCACGAGGTGCTGGCCGCGCGGAGCGAACCCGGGGGCAATCCCGAGGTGGTGGACCGGGTGCTGCGGCAGTTGGACGTGCGGAGCCTTCGTTAGGGGATTCCATGGTTCGGGCCCGCTCGATGATCTAGGCTCGTGCATATGGCACGCAATGTGATCATCACCGGTGGCGGTACGGGAATCGGGCTCGCCGCGGCCCATGCCTTCGCGGCCGAAGGGGATCGGGTACTGATCGTCGGGCGGCGAGCCGAGGTGCTCCAGAAGGCTGATGTGGCGGGCGTCCTGACCCATGCCGCCGACCTCGGTACGGTCCAGGGCGCGCGCGGTGCCGCCGAGTTCGCGCGCGAAGCGTTCGGCGGTACGGTCGACGTGCTGGTGCACAGCGCGGGCGGGAGCGGCCGGCTCGAACCCGCCGAAGGCGTCGGGGACGATCCGCTCGACGCCGTCGCCCACGCCTGGACCACCAACTTCCGCATCAACACGCTCACTTCGGTCCTGCTGACCGAGGCCCTGCGCGAGCATCTGACCTCGCCCGGCGGCCGGATCCTCTTCCTGTCCTCCGTCGCCGCGCTGCGCGGCTCGGGCACAGGTGCGTACGGCGGCGCCAAGGCGGCCCTGCACCCGTACACCTTCGACCTGGCCAAGGCCCTCGGGCCGCGCGGCATCACGGTGAACGCCGTCGCGCCCGGCTATGTCGAGGACACCGAGTTCTTCGGCCCGTCCATGCCCCAGGAGGAGTACCGGCGCCGGGTCGGCGCGATCCCGACGGGCCGTGCCGGAACCCCCGACGACATCGCCGCCACGCTGGTGTGGCTGGCATCCCCGGGCGCCGGGCATGTCACCGGACAGATCGTGCAGGTCAACGGTGGGGAGATGCTGGGGCGCTAGGAGAAAGGGCTAGCCCCGACCCGTGCGCGGCGCGCGGCCTTCCCTGGACAGGGACACCGTGCCGTCGTCCGGCGCGGACAGGGCCGGCGCGGTGTTGATCCGGGGCAGCGCGTACGGGTGCTGATCGGTCAGCCAGCGGATCAGCTGCTCGCGGACCGTGACCCGGACCGTCCAGATGTCGTCCGCGTCCTTGGCCGTGACCAGGGCGCGGACCTGGAGCGTGGACGGCGTGGTGTCGGTGACGGCCAGGCCCCAGTCGCGGCCGTCCCAGGCGGCGCACTCGCCGAGGATGTCGCGCAGCTTCTTGCGCATCTCGGTGACGGGTGCGCTGTGGTCGAGGTGGAAGAAGACCGTGCCGGTCATCTGGACGCCGCCGCGCGACCAGTTCTCGAACGGCTTCGACGTGAAGTACGACACCGGCATCGTGATCCGGCGCTCGTCCCAGGTGCGGACGGCGAGGAAGGTGAGAGTGATCTCCTCGACCGTGCCCCACTCGCCGTCCACGACCACGGTGTCCCCTATGCGCACCATGTCGCCGAAGGCGATCTGCAGTCCGGCGAAGAGGTTGCCGAGCGTGGACTGGGCGGCGACACCGGCGACGATGCCGAGGATGCCGGCCGAGGCCAGCAGCGAGGCGCCGGCCGCGCGCATCTCGGGGAACGTCAGCAGCATCGCCGCCACCGCCACCACGCCGACGATCGCCGTCACGATCCGCTGGATCAGGGTGACCTGGGTGCGCACCCGGCGGACCCGGGCCGGATCGCGGTGGGCGTTGGCGTAACGGGCGTAGGACGACTCGACGATGGCGGCGGCGATCCGGATGACCAGCCAGGCGGTGGCGCCGATGAGGACCAGACTGAGGGTCTGGCCGATCCCGGCGGAGTGCTCCTTGGCGACCTTCGTCTGGTCGTACGACCCCCGGAGCAAGGCCGTGCAGAGCACGAATTGGAGGGGCAGCCGGCAGCGGCGCAGTAGTCCCCACAGTGGCGTCTCGTGGTGTCGCCGGTCGGCGCGCTGCAGCAGACGGTCGACGCCCCACCCGACGAGCAGGGTGATGACGACCGAGCCACCGACGACGATCAGTGGGCGCAGGACGTTCTCCATCTCCATGCTCTCGACCGTAACCGGGATCGGCCACGACTAACCTCAGAGCTTCCTGGCACCATGGACCCCATGAACATCATGCTCTTCCACTCGTCGTACGGTCTGCGGCCCGCGGTGGAGGCCGCGGCCGACCGGCTGCGCGCCGCCGGCCACGAGGTGTGGACCCCTGATCTCTACGAGGGCCGCACCTTCGACACCGTCGAGGAGGGCATGGACCACAAGGAAGAGATCGGCAAGGACGAACTGCTCAAGCGGGCCGTGCTGGCGGCCGCGCCCTACTCCGAGCGCGGCCTCGTGTACGCGGGCTTCTCGCTGGGCGCCTCGATCGCGCAGACGCTCGCGCTGGGTGACGAGAAGGCGCGTGGTCTGCTGCTCCTGCACGGGACGTCCGACATCGCCGAGAGCGCGTCCGTGGACGAGCTGCCCGTCCAGCTGCACGTCGCCTCGCCCGACGCCTTCGAGACGGACGACTGGCTGAACACCTGGTACCTCCAGATGGGGCGCACGGGCGCCGACGTCGAGGTCTACCGGTACGCCGGGGCCGGCCACCTCTACACCGACCCCGACCTGCCCGACTACGACGAGGAGGCCGCCGAGGCCACCTGGCGGGTGGCGCTCGGCTTCATCGAGTCCCTCTAGCCGGACGTCAGCCCGCGCGGTAGGCCGTCCAGCTGTCCTTCATGCGCGTCACCTGGCCCGCCGTGAACTGGTACATGCAGGAGTCGTACGTGTAGTCCATGAAGTTGTGGATCGGGTCGACGCCCGTCTTGTTGGTGCAGGTGTCGCGCCCGGTCGGGCACTCGAACGCGGCGCTCTTCTCGGCCGGGGTGTCGGAGACGTAGTCGCCGTTGCCGTTACAGCCGCCCTGGAACGTGTGGTAGAGCCCCATCCAGTGGCCGATCTCATGGGTGCCGGTGTCGCCCTCGTTGTAGTTCGTCGCCGATCCGCCGGGCAGCGAGGTGTCGAGGACGACCACGCCGTCGTCGGACGGGTTCGACTTGTACGAGGACGGGAAGGTCGCCCAGCCGAGCAGGTCCTGGCCGAGGTCGGCGGTGTAGAAGTTCAGCGCGTTCGCGCCGCCCTTGCGCAGCGTGGACTTCATGGACTTCTCGGCGGAGGAGCCCGGGGTGATGCCGTTGTACCAGGAGGCGTTGTCCGTGTAGTCGGTTCCCGCCAGCTGGAACTGGAAGCCCGAGTCGTTGTTGCCGGTGCCCTGACCGCTGTAGGCGGCGTTCAGGACACTGATCTGCGCCGATATCGCCGACGCCGACAGCTTGCCGGTGGTGCCGGAGTGGATGACGTGGAAGTACACCGGGATCGTCGTCGACGCGGCCGCGGCCAGGCCCTTGCGCAGGGTGCCGTCGGCGCGCATCGCGTCGAGTCTCTTCTGCAGGGCCGCGTCCATGGCCTTGGCCTGCGTCGTGCTGAGCTGGTTGGGCTCGTTGTCGGTGTGGGCGCCCTCCTTCACGCGGGCCACCGCGTTCGCGTCGGTCGCGCAGTTCTCCGCGGCCGTGGTCTTCGCGGCGGCGCTGCCGGTGGGGGCGGACAGCGGGACCAGGGCCAGGGTTCCGGCCATCACCGCGGTGCCGAGAAGGCGGCGGCGCAGGCGCGGGGCCAGGGGGGACGTACGGGCGGAAGAGGTCATGGTGGGGCTCCTCGCGGATGCGGGCGGGGAGGGATTTCCTCGCCGCCGCGGGGAGATTACGTGGTCATGCCATGCCGGGAAGAGCGGTGAACTGGCCGCGTTGATCGCGGAGTTGTGCCCGGCAAAGCGGGGCAAGCGGGAGAAGAAATTCGGTGCCCGTCCGGAGTTTGGGACACGGACGTAACAGCACCGGTCGTCGCGGCGGGTGGTGTTGTCCGCATTAGGGCTTGCGCCCGTCCGCGTGCGCACCACCCACCGTGAGCGCTGTCATCCGCCCTTAACGTTCCTGCGGATGGCCGGAATTCAACGCACAGGCGCTTCGGCGCGCTCGACCCTCTGGGTGCCGCTGAGGGTGCGGTACGAGCGTTTCCAGGCGGCCGTGGCGTTCTTGTCGGCGCGGTCGGAGATCACGTAGTAGTCCATCTGCGCCCGCTCGGCCGTGACGTCCAGGACGCCGTAGCCGTGGGAGTCCATGTCCAGCCACTTCACGTGCCGGTTGGCGGCCCTGACGGCGCCCTCGGCGACCGTGGAGAGGGTGCCGGGCGCGACGTGCAGGATGTCGTCGAGGTTGTCCGACGTCACCGACGTGACCACGAACTCCGTGGCGGCGGACGGCGAGAGCGGGTACGTGCCCGCCGTCACCGGTACGTCGTTGGCCCACGCCATGTGGATGTCGCCGGTCAGGAAGACGGTGTCGCGGATGCCGCGCTCGCGCAGGTGGGAGATGAGCTCCTTGCGGTCGTGCGTGTAGCCGTCCCACTGGTCGACGTTGATGGCCAGACCCTCCTGGGGCAGGCCCAGCAACTCGGC
Source organism: Streptomyces sp. HmicA12 (assembly GCF_000373565.1). GTDB lineage: Bacteria > Actinomycetota > Actinomycetes > Streptomycetales > Streptomycetaceae > Streptomyces. The sequence goes on from NZ_KB891820.1 coordinate 160,474, forward strand.
CAGCGGAGCGAGGAGATGGGCGGGCAGCGAGCCGAAGGCGACCGGCGAGATCATCACCGAGGTGCCGACCAGCTTCCAGCGCGCGTCGGAGGCGGCGAGCCCGGACTTGAGCCAGTCGAGCTGGGCGCGGCCCGTGATCGTACGGTCCGCGTCGTCCACGGCGCCGTCGCCGATGCCGGACTGCTGGGAGCGGAACGATCTGAGGTCGAGCAGGTGCAGATCGGCGAGCGCGCCGAAGCGAAGCCGCCGGTAGACCGTGCCCGCGATGGACGGCCGTACCGGCATCCACTCGAAGTAGGCCTGCTGGGCGGCCTGCTGGCGGGCCGCCCAGTCGCCCTCGGTGTCGGGGGAGTGGTTCTCGGCGCCGCCCGACCAGGCGTCGTTGGCGAACTCGTGGTCGTCCCAGATGGCGACGAGCGGGTGCGCGGCGTGCATCGCCCGGACGTCGTCGTCCGTCTTGTGCAGGCCGTGCCGGATCCGGTAGTCGGCGAGCGAGACGATCTCGTGGGCGGGCTGGTGCTGCCGGACGGTGTACCGCGCGGCCGGGTACTCGCCCGTCCTGTACTCGTAGAGGTAGTCGCCGAGATGGAGGACCGCGTCCAGGTCGCCGCGGGCCGCCAGATGCCGGTACGAGGAGAAGTAGCCGGCCTCCCAGTTGGCGCAGGAGACGACGCCGAAGCGCAGGTCTTCGCGGGCGTCGGCGGCGGGCGTGGTGCGGGTGCGTCCCGTGGGCGAGTACGTGTCACCCACGGAGAAGCGGAAGTAATAGGCGGTCGCAGGGCGTAAGCCCCTTACATCCGCCTTCACGGTGTGGTCGGAGGCGGCGCTCGCGGTCGTGCTGCCCCGGCTCACCACGGTGCGGAACGCCTGGTCCTCGGCCAGCTCCCAACTCACCTGCGTGTCGGGCCCCTTGCCGGAGCCGGGCACGGCCTCGGCGGTGGGTGTCACGCGGGTCCACAGCAGGACGCCGTCGGGCAGCGGGTCGCCGGACGCGACCCCGTGCAGGAAGGCGGGCGCCTCGGTCGCGTGGGCGGTCTGCGCGCCGAGCAGCGGCGCGGCGAGGGCGGCACCGGCGGCCGCAGCCTTGACGACCGTACGGCGGCTGGGGGCCGGGGATTCTGAGGGTACGGAAAGAGGTCGACTGGTCACGGGTGATCACCCTACTGACCGGTACATGCAAAGGGCGGGCGAACTCCGAAGAGTTCGCCCGCCCTTCAGCGGCGCGTCAGGTGGGCCGGGCGAGTCAGCCCTTGAGGGCCTTGTCGATCGCGGTCTGGTACTCGGCCACCGTCATCGGGGCGTTCTGGCCGTCCGAGCCGGTCAGCTTCTTGCCGTCCATGACCAGGCTGGGCGTGCCGGTGACGTCGTCCTTGTTCGAGTCGAACGTCTTGGACATCTTCATCGCCCAGTCGTCATAGGTGCCGTTCCTGACGGCCTTCTGGAACGCCTTGTTGTCCTTGAGCGCGTCGACGGTGTTCGCGACCTTGATCAGGTAGTCGTCGCTCTTGAACTCGTCCTTGGTCTCCTCGGGGTGGTACTTCTTCGAGTAGAGCGCGGTCTTGTAGTCGAGGAAGGCGTCCGGGCTCACGTTCAGGGCCGCGCCGAGCGCGCTGAGGGCGTTCTTGGAGCCCTCGCCGTTGGTGCCGACCTTGCCGCCGCCGTCACCGTCGATGAACGTGGCACCGATGTACTGGATCTTGTACTTGCCGTCCTCGACGTCCTTGTGGACCGTCGAACCGACCGTCTGCTCGAAGGCGGCGCAGACCGGGCAGCGCGAGTCCTCGTACAGCTTCAGGGTCTTCTTCGCGCTGTCCTTGCCGATGGTGACGGTGGTGCCGTTCGTGCCCGACGTGTTCGCGGGCGCCACGACGTCGGCGCTCTTGGCGTCCATCGCGGTCTCCCAGTGGGAGGGCTTCATGGCCTGCACCACGAGGTAGCCGCCGACGCCGACCACCGCGAGGACACCGACGATGGAGCCCGCGACGATCGCCTGCCGCTTCGTCTTCGCCTTCTTGGCCTGGCGCTCGCGCTCGATGCGCAGCCGCTCGCGGGCCGCGGTCTTCGCCTGCTGGCTGTTGCGCTTGCTCATGATCTGTACTCCGTGGGGTGATGAAAGTGGTTCGGGGGACTGTCGTGCTCGCGGCCGCGGCTCTCGGCTGTACGAGGGCTCAGGCGGCCGGGCACGGCGGTCCGCGCCGTCCCACGGAGTGCACCCAGATCCGGGTGTGCGCGGCCTGTACGCGGGCCGCGGGGCGCGGCCTGCGGGCCACCGGCTCCAGGTGGGCGGTGACCGTGGCCCAGGCGATCAGCAGCGGCCGGAACGCGAACGCGGCCACCGCGCGCAGCAGTTGGGCCAGGGCCTGCTCGCCCCGGCGCAGCCAGACGGCCGCGACCAGTCCGACCGTGACGTGCGCGCCGAGCAGCAGCCAGGAGGCCGCCGGGTCGGTGTGGGCGAGCAGGGCGGCGGCCCGGTCGGTGCCGCCGCCGGTCATCCGCGCCAGCGGCGTGCCCACGTTGCCCGCGCACAGCACGTCGAAGCCGAACGAGCGCAGGGTGCCGGCGACCGGCCCGCCCGCCTCGCCGTAACAGACGTGCTGGCCGGTGGTGAAGACCGTGTCCGCGGCCAGTTCCAGCGGAATCAGCAGCGCCGCGATCCGCCCGAAGCCGCGCTCACGCCCCGCGAGCGCGTACGCGATCACGAAGACGGCGGCGGCGATCGCGCCGACCGTCGGCAGCGGCAGCGGGACCCGGGACAGCAGCACGTGCGACGCGGCGGAGAGCGTCACGACAACCGCCGTGAAGAGCGCCGCGCGCACGGCTCTGAGCTGGGTCCCGGATATGTCGTCCATCGCCGAGGAGTGTGCCATGGCTTCCTGTAAGCGATGCCTAAAGGGTCGCTATGAGTCAGAGGCCCGGAATCCGGCCGTTGCGGAAGAGGTCCACGAAGATCTGGTGGTCGGCACGCGCGCGTGCGCCGTACTCGTGCGCGAAATCGACCAGAAGGTCCGCGAAACCGTCCTCGTCGGCGGCGATCGCCGCGTCGATGGCGCGCTCCGTGGAGAACGGCACCAGCGACTCCCCGGACTGGTCGTCGGCCGCCGCGTGCATCGTCGCGGTGGCCCTGCCGAGGTCGGCGACGACCGCCGCGATCTCCTCCGTGTCGTCGATGTCCGACCAGTCCAGGTCCACCGCGTACGGCGAGACCTCGGCGACCAGCTGCCCGGAGCCGTCGAGCTCGGTCCAGCCCAGCCACGGGTCGGCGTGCGCCTGCAGCGCCCGCTGCGAGATGACCGTGCGGTGCCCCTCGTGCTGGAAGTACTCGCGGATCGCCGGGTCCGTGATGTGCCGCGAGACCGCCGGGGTCTGGGCCTGCTTCATGTAGATGATCACGTCGTTCTCGAGGGCGTCGCTGTTGCCTTCGAGAAGGATGTTGTACGAGGGCAGGCCCGCCGAGCCGATGCCGATGCCGCGGCGCCCCACCACGTCCTTCACCCGGTACGAGTCCGGGCGGGTCAGCGACGACTCCGGCAACGTCTCCAGGTAGCCGTCGAAGGCGGCCAGCACCTTGTAGCGCGTCGCCGCGTCCAGCTCGACGGAGCCGCCGCCCGACGCGAAGCGCCGCTCGAAGTCGCGGATCTCCGTCATGGAGTCGAGCAGCTCGAAGCGGGTGCGCGAACGGGCGTCGCGCAGCGCGTCGATCAGCGGGCCCTGCGCCGTGTCCAGCGTGAAGGGCGGCACCTCGTCGCTCTTGGCGCCGGTGGCGAGGGAGTGGATGCGCTCGCGGTAGGCCGCCGCGTACGTGCGCACCAGGTCGGTGATCTGCTCGTCACTGAGCGCCTTGGCGTAGCCGATCAGCGCCAAGGAGGCGGCGAGGCGCTTGAGGTCCCAGGTGAAGGGGCCGACGTACGCCTCGTCGAAGTCGTTCACATTGAAGACCAGCCGGCCGTTCGCATCCATGTACGTGCCGAAGTTCTCCGCGTGCAGGTCGCCGTGGATCCACACCCGGCTGGTGCGGTCGTCCAGGTACGGGCCGCCGTGCTGCTCGCGCTCGATGTCCTGGTAGAAGAGGCACGCCGTACCGCGGTAGAACGCGAACGCCGAGGCCGCCATCTTGCGGAACTTCACCCGGAACGCGGCGGGGTCCGCGGCCAGCAGCTCGCCGAACGCGGTGTCGAAGACGGTGAGGATCTGCTCGCCGCGCTGCTCAGCGGTGGGCTGCGGGTCCGACATCGCGGGGTGCCTCCTGGTGCGGATGGTGCGTGAGCTGTGTGACACGCAGGACAGGTGTTCTGACCTGTCCAACGCCCGACCGTACTCCGGAGTGCCCGTCGGTTGTCAGCGGTCGGCCGTAGACTTCCAAGCTGTCCCCAGACCGTCGCCGCGCGTTTTCCATCGGAGGCCCCAACCGTGTCAAAGCCGCCCTTCACGCACCTGCACGTCCACACCCAGTACTCGCTGCTGGACGGTGCCGCGCGGCTGAAGGACATGTTCAAGGCGTGCAACGAGATGGGCATGACGCACATCGCCATGTCCGACCACGGCAACCTCCACGGGGCGTACGACTTCTTCCACTCCGCGCAGAGCGCGGGCGTCACGCCGATCATCGGCATCGAGGCGTACGTCGCCCCCGAGTCGCGGCGCGACAAGCGGAAGATCAAGTGGGGCCAGCCGCACCAGAAGCGCGACGACGTGTCCGGTTCGGGTGGTTATACACACAAGACGATCTGGGCGGCGAACAAGACGGGCCTGCACAACCTCTTCAAGCTGTCCTCGGACGCGTACGCCGAGGGCTGGCTGCAGAAGTGGCCGCGCATGGACAAGGAGACGATCTCCCAGTGGAGCGAGGGCCTCATCGCCTCCACCGGCTGTCCCTCCGGTGAGCTGCAGACCCGGCTGCGCCTCGGCCAGTTCGACGAGGCCCTGAAGGCCGCCTCCGAGTACCAGGACATCTTCGGCAAGGACCGGTACTTCCTGGAGCTGATGGACCACGGCATCGAGATCGAGCGCCGGGTCCGCGACGGCCTCCTCGAGATCGGCAAGAAGCTCGGCATCCCGCCGCTGGTGACGAACGACTCGCACTACACGTACGCCCACGAGGCGACCGCGCACGACGCCCTGCTCTGCATCCAGACCGGCAAGAACCTCTCCGACCCGGACCGCTTCCGGTTCGACGGCACGGGCTACTACCTGAAGTCGACGGACGAGATGTACGCCGTCGACTCCTCGGACGCCTGGCAGGAGGGCTGCCGCAACACCCTCCTGGTGGCCGAACAGATCGACACCACCGGCATGTTCGACAAGCGCGACCTCATGCCGAAGTTCGACATCCCGGAAGAGGGCTACACCAACACCACCTGGTTCAAGGAGGAAGTGCGCCGCGGCATGAACCGGCGCTACCCGGACGGTGTCCCCGACGACCGGCAGAAGCAGGCCGAGTACGAGATGGACATCATCATCCAGATGGGGTTCCCGGGGTACTTCCTCGTCGTCGCCGACTTCATCATGTGGGCCAAGAACAACGGCATCGCGGTGGGCCCGGGCCGAGGCTCCGCGGCCGGCTCGATCGTCGCGTACGCCATGGGCATCACCGACCTCGACCCGATCACGCACGGCCTGATCTTCGAGCGGTTCCTCAACCCCGAGCGCGTCTCCATGCCCGACGTCGACATCGACTTCGACGAGCGCAGGCGCGTCGAAGTGATCAGGTACGTGACCGAGAAGTACGGCGCCGACAAGGTCGCCATGATCGGCACGTACGGAAAGATCAAGGCCAAGAACGCGATCAAGGACTCCGCGCGCGTGCTCGGCTACCCGTACGCGATGGGCGACCGCCTCACCAAGGCGATGCCCGCCGACGTCCTCGGCAAGGGCATCGACCTCTCCGGCATCACCGACCCCTCGCACCCCCGCTACAGCGAGGCGGGCGAGATCCGCGGGATGTACGAGAACGAGCCGGACGTCAAGAAGGTCATCGACACCGCCAAGGGCGTCGAGGGCCTGGTCCGGCAGATGGGCGTGCACGCCGCCGGCGTCATCATGTCCAGCGAGCCGATCGTCGACCACGCCCCGCTGTGGACCCGGCACACCGACGGCGTGACCATCACGCAGTGGGACTACCCGCAGTGCGAGTCGCTCGGCCTGATCAAGATGGACTTCCTGGGCCTCAGGAACCTGACGATCATGGACGACGCCGTCAAGATGGTGCGGTCCAACAAGGGCGTCGACCTGGAGATGCTGTCGCTCCCGCTGGACGACCCGAAGACCTTCGAACTGCTCTGCCGCGGTGACACGCTCGGCGTCTTCCAGTTCGACGGCGGCCCGATGCGTTCGCTGCTGCGCCAGATGCAGCCCGACAACTTCGAGGACATTTCCGCCGTCTCGGCCCTGTACCGGCCGGGCCCGATGGGCATGAACTCGCACACGAACTACGCCGAGCGCAAGAACGGCCGGCAGGACATCACGCCGATCCACCCGGAGCTCGAAGAGCCCCTGAAGGAGACGCTGGGTCTGACCTACGGCCTCATCGTGTACCAGGAGCAGGTGCAGAAGGCCGCCCAGATCGTCGCCGGGTACTCGCTCGGCGAGGCCGACATCCTGCGCCGCGTGATGGGCAAGAAGAAGCCCGAGGAACTGGCGAAGAACTTCACCATCTTCCAGGAGGGCGCCCGCAGGAACGGCTTCTCCGACGCGGCGATCCAGGCCCTGTGGGACGTGCTGGTGCCGTTCGCCGGCTACGCGTTCAACAAGGCGCACTCCTCCGCGTACGGCCTGGTCACCTACTGGACCGCCTACCTGAAGGCGAACTATCCGGCCGAGTACATGGCGGCGCTGCTGACGTCCGTGAAGGACGACAAGGACAAGTCGGCCGTCTACCTCAACGAGTGCCGGCGCATGAAGATCAAGGTCCTCCCGCCGGACGTGAACGAGTCGGTGCACAACTTCGCCGCCCAGGGCGACGACGTGATCCTCTTCGGCCTGGAGGCCGTCCGCAACGTCGGCACGAACGTGGTCGAGTCGATCATCCGCTCGCGCAAGGCCAAGGGGAAGTACACCTCGTTCCCCGACTACCTCGACAAGGTCGAGGCCGCGGCGTGCAACAAGAGGACGACCGAGTCCCTCATCAAGGCGGGCGCCTTCGACCCGATGGGACACACCCGCAAGGGCCTCACCGCGCAGTACGAGCCGATGATCGACAACGTGGTCGCGGTCAAGAGGAAGGAAGCGGAGGGGCAGTTCGACCTCTTCGGCGGCGGCGAGGAGGAGAGCGACGCCCCGGGCTTCGGGCTCGACGTCGAGTTCTCCACGGATGAGTGGGACAAGACGTACCTGCTCGCCCAGGAGCGGGAGATGCTCGGCCTGTACGTCTCCGACCACCCGCTCTTCGGCCTGGAGCACGTGCTCAGCGACAAGGCCGACGCCGGTATCGGCCAGCTCACCGGCGGTGACTTCGGGGACGGCGCGGTCGTCACCGTGGGCGGCATCATCTCGGGCCTGCAGCGCAAGATGACCAAGCAGGGCAACGCGTGGGCGATCGCGACCGTCGAGGACCTCGCCGGTTCCATCGAGTGCATGTTCTTCCCGGCGACGTACCAGCTGGTGTCGACCCAACTCGTCGAGGACGCCGTGGTGTTCGTCAAGGGACGCCTCGACAAGCGCGAGGACGTGCCGCGTCTGGTCGCCATGGAGATGCAGGTCCCCGACCTGTCGAACGCGGGCACCAACGCGCCGGTGATCCTCACCATCCCCGCCCTGAAGGTGACCCCGCCGATGGTCAGCCGCCTCGGCGAGATCCTGAGCCACCACCGGGGCGACAGCGAGGTGCGGATCAAGCTCCAGGGGCCGCGCAAGACCACGGTGCTCCGGCTCGACCGGCACCGCGTGAAGCCGGACCCGGCGCTCTTCGGCGACCTGAAGGTGCTGCTCGGCCCGTCCTGCCTGGCGGGCTGAGCCGGGTCTCATCGGCGACTGGCGGACCATGTGCGAGGGCCGCACCCGGAATTCCGGGTGCGGCCCTCGCCGTGCGTCATGTGCCTTACGCCATAGGTCAGTTGTGACCGAAGCGGCGCTCGCGGTGCTTGCGGGCCACATCCCCCGGCGTGGCCTGGACGGCCGACTTCGCCTCGGCCTCCATGGCGGACGACCGGGCCTCTTCCTGAGCCTGCGCCGACTTCTGCTGCTGATTGCGGTTCTGCTTGCGGTTCTTGGCCATGGTGATTGCCTCCTGCGGGGGAACTAGGGGCCAGGGCCGCATTCAGATTCACATAGGGTGCGCAAGACCGCATTTCGGATAATTACCGTGAGTAACAAGGGGGATCGGTCCGTGTTCGTCCCTCCTTCACGGCATCCGCCACGCCGAAGATCGAGTTCGGGCCGTTAAGCCCCGTGCTGTCGGGCAGACTCGAAGGAAACCCGAAGCGAACGCACGGGCGTGTCGGCGAAAGAGGGTGGATCGCGTGGACCGTTGCATCGTCCTGGTGGACGCCGGGTATCTGCTGGGTGCTGCCGCGAGTCTCCTCGCGGGCGAGCCGTCCCGGTCCCGGATCCATGTCGACCACGCCGCCCTCATCCAAGGGCTGCGCGAACGCGCCGAGACCGAGACCGGGCGCCAGCTCCTGCGCATCTACTGGTTCGACGGCGCCCCCGACCGCGTCCCGCAGCCCGAACACCGCAGGCTGCGCGTCATGCCGCGCGTCACCGTCCGGCTCGGCGCACTGACCCGCTCCGACGGGCGCTGGGCGCAGAAGGGCGTCGACGCGGCCATGCACGCCGAGCTGACCGAGCTGGCGCGCAACCGGGCCTGCTCGGACGTCGTGCTCGTCACGGGCGACGGGGACCTGCTGCCCGGCATGATGGCCGCCAAGGAGCACGGCGTCGCCGTCCACCTGTGGGCCGTGCAGGCCGCCGACGGGGACTACAACCAGTCCGAGGACCTGGTCGCCGAGGCCGACGAGCGGCGTGTGCTCGACCGGACCTGGATCACCAAGGCCGTCCGCGCCAAGGAGTTCGGCGGCATCTGCGCCCCGCCGCCCGTACCGCGCCCCGAGATCGCCGCGATCCTCTCCGCGCCGCTGCCCGAGTCGGCGCTCGCCGCCGCGGGCCGCCCCGCCGACGAGGCCGCGGACGCGCCGCCGGTGCAGCACGCCCCCGCGGCGCGGTCCGAGAGCGACTCCGAGGACCGGTCGGGCGCGGGCAGGGGCGTGCCCACGCCGAAGGACCTGGCCGCGCTGCGCGGGCCCGGCGCGCAGGCAACCCAGCATCCGGCCAACGCGACGCTGCGGTGGTCCTCCGACAAGGGGTGGGTCGAGCGCCCCGGTGGCGGCGGGGAGACCGCGGAGTCGGCCTCGCTGCCGACGCTGGCGCAGCTCACCACCGCCGAGCAGCGGTGGGCCGACCGGGAGGAGGACATCACCACGGTCGGCGGTGACCCCTACGAGGTGGGTCAGGTGTTCGCGCGGAGGTGGATGGAGCGGCTCGCCGACCAGGCGGAGCTGCAGAAACTGTCGACCATGTACCCGCGGGTCCCGCACCGGATCGACGGTGAGCTGCTCCGGTACGCGGCACGGTTCGGGCTGCTCGCCCATAAGGACGATCAGATCGACGAGCACGACCGGTATGCGATCCGGGCCGGGTTCTGGCGCGAGGTCGGTGTGCGGACCGGCGTCGAGCACGCTGCCGCGGGGGACTGAAGGGCGCAGGTGGCCGGGCTGCGGAGGGCGCCCGAGACGGCGCGTCGCCTCATTTGTCCGGCCCCGGGCGCAAAGCTGGGGCCTTGACCCCGTACTCTCGTTCCTCTGTTATACCAGCGACAGTATTTGTGCAGGTCAACCGCTATTTAGGAACGCTTGCGGGAGATCAAATCTCACAATTTCTCACTGGACGGCTTTTTGATCTACGCCGTGGAAGACATCGAGAGCGTCTGCGGCGCCCCGCATGTCCTCCGGCTCGATGGACACGTACTTACGTTTCGTGAAGGCCGCGTTCGTGTGGCCCGCCCAAGCCGCCAGGATGACGTCAGGCACCCCGGAGAGGGCGAGCGCCTTCAGCACGGCGTGACGGGCGTCGTACAGGCGCACCTTCCGCAGCCCGAGATCCGCCATGAGGCGGTAGGCGTACTCCCGCAGCTGCCGCGTGTTCATCGGTCGGCCTAGCTCGTCGACGACGACGTACCCGCTGAGCGTGTAGCCCTCTCCCGCCCGTTCGCTCTCCGCCCGCTGCAGCTCCCGGAACGCCACGAGCGCCTCCCACGGGCCGCGCGGCAGCGGCAGGCCCCGTTCCCCGGCCGCGGTCTTCGTGTCCTTCTCCAGCACCCGGCGATTGCCGACCATGGTCCGCGTCACCGCGATCAGCAGCAGACGCTTCTCGAGGTCGATGTCGATCCAGCGCTGACCGCAGACCTCCGCGGGGCGTAGCCCCATCAAGCTCAGCAGAAGTGGCGCGTACAGACGGTCATCGGCGATGCCGCGGATGAACGTCTGCACCTCGGCTACAGTCCACGGCTTCGCCCGCTGCCGCTCCCGCTTGTCGGTCTTCTTGTCGGCGAGTGACGGCCGCACCTCGGCGGCCACGTTCACGGGGATCAGCCTGCGGATGACTGCGCGACGGAGGGCGCTGCGCAGGCGAAGGAGGATGCCGTCGACCGTGGAGACCGCGAGGCGCGTGCCTGGCACGCCGCCTCTGCGCCGGCCCTCCGCGACCAGGGAGTCGACGAAGTCCTGCACCATCTCCTCTGTGAGCTCCTGAAGGCGCACGTGCCCCAGGCGCTCGTAGACCTGAACCAGGCTCATGCGGTAGTTGGCGATCGTCGTCTCCTCGACGTCCCGCCCCTTGTGCTTCAGCCACTGATCCAGCCACTCGGCAAGCGTGATCTTGTTTGGGGCGATGTACGTCCCGGCCGACCGCTGGTGCATGATCCGGTCTCGTTCGGCCCGGCACTCCTTCGCCGTGTCCTTCGTGATCGTCAGTTGTTTGCGCTTGCCCATCTCGTCGCGGCCGGCGTCCACCATGAGGCGGTAGCGCACCTTCCCGCTCCGGAGGACGATGCGCTTCGGCTCAGCCATCACCGCCACCTGCCCGCGGCGCCAGCCGCGCCTTGGCGTTCGCCGCGTTCAGGTAATCCACCTCGGCTACGACGCGTTCGGTAGCGCGGCGGGCCTCTTCCGCGACTTCCTGTACTTCTTCGGCGTCACCGTCGTCGATGTACGCGGAGCGCGCGATGAGCGCATCAATGCGCTGCTGCAGAGCAGCGAGCGCGCGGCCGGCGGGATGCTGCCGCAAGATCCTGCGAAGGCGCGGCACTCCGTTCACCAGGAATTCCAGCTCGGCAGCATGCGGATCGCGACCCGTGCTCTTGAGCGGCTGGCGCCCTTCTGCCCAATCCCACGCCTCGGCGGCATCGACTTCACCGGCCCCGGTCACCTCAACCATCGTTCCCGGACGATCCGTGAGCGGCAGGAGGAGGGCCGTCGGGCTCACGCCGAACACGACTGCAAGCGCGACCAGTTCGTCAGCGGTGACGACGCGCTCGGCCTTCTCCATGCGCGTGATGCCCGACGCGGGAACGGCTCGCCCTGCGCGCTCCAGGGCCCCCGACAGCTGGCGCGTCGTCATGCTGCAGCGCTCGCGCAGGCGGGCGATGTTTTCCGCGACAGTGCGCCCGGTCGGTCCTACCTCGATGGCGCGACGTCCGCGCTGGTGCTCGGTCATAGGCAACAGCGTAAGCAACGGCGATCTCCTTGTTGTGGGGCCGGTGTTGAGTGCTATGGTCTTCACGGGTGCAGCATAGAACCGTTTGGTCCTTATTAGCAACGCATGGTTCGCATAAGGAGGTTGGGATGGGGGACGAGTTCCTTTCGCCCAAGCAAGTCGCCGATGAGTACCCGCTGCTGGGCACGGTCGCCGCACTGGCCGAGCGTCGGTGGCGTGGGGATGGGCCGACGTACATCAAGACCGCTGAGGGGCGGTCCGGTCGCGTCTTCTACAGGCGCACCGAAATCGAGAAGTGGCTGGATAGTGCCACCGTCACACCGCGGAGCGCGGCATGACCAAGCCCTCGCGCCCCACGCTCGCCGACATCCGCAAGGCATGGCCCGCCACGGTGCCCGTCACCCAGGCCGCTAACGCGCTCGGCTGCAGTCGGTCCCACCTGCACAACCTCATCAACCGGGGCGAAGCGCCCGTCAAGACCCTCCCGCTCGGTCGACGCCATGTCGTCGTCACTGCGGACCTGATCCGGCTTCTCTCCGGAGAGCCCCCCGCGACCGCGCAGGAGCAAGGAGCGGCATGACCATGAACGCAGAAACGCCCCGGGCCGAATCCGGGGCGTTTCAGAAAGTCTCCGCGGCGAGCGGGTCGACTACGGCCAGCTTGCCACACCACGCCGACGAGGCGCACCAGGGCGGACTGTTCCCGGCCGAGGAGCGCACTCCCGTCGCCCGACCGCTCGTGCTCATCACTCGCGGACGCGTCGAGTTCCTGGCGCACTGCCCCCGCTGCGCCGACTGGCACAGGCACGTACACCTCGGCCTGGTCACCGGCCCTTGCGGCACCGAGTACGACCTTCAGCCCCGACGCGCGAAGGGGGCCGCGGCATGAGTGACTGGCAGAACGCCCTCGACAACGCTCTACAGGCCGCGGCCACGCACGAGTTCGGCGTCATCCCCCTCTCTCTGCGCAAGCTGCCGGCGCTCGCGTCACCGCACAAGGTCGACCCTCCGGGTACGCCCAAGTGCCGTGGTGAGTGCGGGCGGTTCGGGCACGGCGTGCACGACGCGACCAGCGACCCCGACCGCATCCGCGCCATGTTCGAGGCGGCGCGGCACGCGACCGGCTACGGCATCGCCTGCGGCCGGCCGCCGCACTACCTGATTGGCCTCGACCTCGATCGCGACGCCGAAAAGCAGGTCGACGGCGTATGGGAGCTGCGGAAGCTGTGCGCCCGTAAGGGCATCGCCGTACCCCGAACCGTCATCATCCGAACCCCCCGCGGCGGCTATCACGCCTGGTGGACCGGCCCATCCGATGTGAAGGTGCCCAACCGGGCCGGACAGATCGCCCCCGGGGTCGACGTGCGGCACTCGGGCGGCTACCTCGTCGGCCCCGGGTCGCGCGGCGAGCGCGGCCTGTACACGCTCGCCTCCGATCCCGACGCCGTCACCGTCCACCCGATCCCCGAGCAGCTGCTCACGCTGATGACCGCAACCAAGGAGCAGCCGCGCCGGATCGTCGGCGCACGAGCGGCGGCCCCGGCGAGCGGCGGCCGCGCCCTCGTCGCGCTGGTCAAGTTCGTCCTCGATGCCGCAGAGGGGCAGCGCAACAACCGCCTGTACTGGGCGGCATGCAAAGCGTTCGAGCACGCCGCAGCCGGACGGCTCGACGCCAACCAGGCCGAGGACGCCCTCACCCGGGCCGCCTTCGACATCGGCCTGCCGGACAAGGAAGCCGAGGCGACGCTCCGGTCTGCCCGCGACGAGGTGCTGGGAGCCGCCTGATGACCGACGACAGCAAGACCACTAAGGACCGCGCCGAGGACATCGTGAAGGACGCGGGAGTCGACGTTGAGAAGGGCCGCGGGCCCTCTCAGGCGTCCCAACTCGCTGCCTTGGCGCGTGAACGGTACGAGCTGTTCATGTCCGAGGACGGTCGCCCCTACGGTGTGAGGAAGGACGGAGGGAACACCGTGTACGCCCTCCGCGGCCGGGCCGGACTTCGCTCTCACCTGGCCCGCATGTACGCCGACGCGCACGGCGGGTCCGTCCCCTCCCAATCCGCGCTGACCGACGCTATGACCGTCCTGGAAGGCGTCGCTGCCGACGCCGAGCCGCAGCAGCTGCACATCCGGGTCGCCCGCCACAAGGAGCGCATCGTCGTCGACCTGGCGACGCCCGAAGGCCGCTGCGTCTCCATCGGTCCGGACGGCTGGCGTCGGGAGGCATCGTCACCGGTCCTGTTCCGACGCTCTGGAGCCATGAAGCCGCTGCCCGAACCGATCAGCGACGGCGACGGGCTGGCCAAGCTGAAAGACCTTCTCAACACCGGGGAGGAAGGTTTTCAGCTCCTGGTCGCCTGGCTGGTCGCCTGCTTCATCCCTGATCTGCCCCACCCGATCCTGACGTTCCGTGGGGAGCAAGGCACGGGCAAGTCCTACGCCGCCAAGATGGTCATCGGCATCGTCGACCCGTCCGGAGCACCCAAGCGGACCGCGCCGCGCGACATCAAGGCGTGGGCCACGCAGGCGTTCAACTCCTGGGCCCTGTGCCTCGACAACGTCTCGATCATTCCAGATTGGCTTTCTGACGCACTGTGCCGCGCGGTGACTGGAGACGGCATCGTCGACCGCGCCCTGTACACCGACGACGATGTGGTGGTCCTGGAGTTCCGGCGTGTCCTCGCCATGACCACCATCGACGCCGGAGCGCTCGCGGGAGACCTGGCCGAGCGCCTCGTAACCATCGAGCTGCACACCATCCCCGACGCCAAGCGGCGCGAGGAGAACGAGATGGATGCGGCCTATGCCGAGGCGCATGCATCCATCCTGGCCTCCCTGTTCGACCTGCTCGCCCGAGTGCTGAAGGTACTGCCCGACATCGTGCTGAGCGAGCGCCCGCGCATGGCGGACTTCGCGCGGGTCCTTGCCGCGGTCGACCAGGTGCAGGGCTGGAACACGATGGAGAGCTACCGGGCCAGCGCACGCGACGCCGTTGCAGACGTCCTCGACGGCGAGCCGTTCGCCCAGGCCGTCGTCGCGCTCGTCGACCGCGCTGGGCCGGAGGGGCTGACGCTCACAACGCAGCAGATCCTCGACACCGTCGACACCCCGGACAAGCTCCCGAAGAAGTGGCCGAAGGACTCCACGCGCGCCGGCGGTCAGTTGAAGCGGCTCGCCCCCGCGCTTCGGACCATCGGCATCGAAGTCGACGACTCCCAGCGCGGCCCCGCCCCGAAGCGGCAGCGCCTGTACAAGCTGACGGCAACAGCAGATAGAAGGTGCGCGACAGCGTCCACAGCGTCCACCCTGGACGAAAACGAGGGCCTGACCAGCGGAAACGGGGTGGACGCTGGGGTGGACGCTACAGCGTCCACCCCCACTCCGGACATGGACGCTGTGGACGCTGGCATGGACGCTGCCCTCTTCTCAGCGTCCACCCCGGACGCACCGTCTGAGCAGGGCTTTCCCGCGCTGATGGACGCTGGGGACGCTATGGACGCTGAAATGCGCCCACTCTCTGAACTACGCCCCCAGACCCCCTGCGAGCGCTGCAGCCGAATGCAGTGGAACGCCCTCGGATCACCCCTTTGCGGCGCTTGCCGTGACGCTGCCTGAAGGAGGACCAATGCCTGACCGCACCCTCACCCCTGGCCCGCTCGCCGCACTCACCGACGACGTCCGCGACCACGGGTACGCCATCGTGCAGACCCGCATCGAGCGCGCCCCCGCCCGTCTCCGCAGCACCCGCTGTGGCGAACCCGACGGATGCACCCGATCAGCGACCCTCCTGACCGTGGCGCTCGCCGAAGTGACCGACGAGGGCGACGCCATCGGCTTCCGATTCGAGCGCGACGGCCGCGGGGAACTCGTCCGCCTCCCCGTCTGCGACGAGCACCGCGTCGAGGCCAGCCACGACCTCTACTACGCGCTCACCGGACGCACACGGCCAGACGGCATCCGGGCGTTCGACCTGCCCGGCCATCACATGAGTTGGGCCGACGAGGACGGCCGGCCGTGACCGCCCGCCGCCGCTGCGCCACCTGCGACCGGCCCCTGCCCGGGAAGCGCGGCAGGCCGTGCGTGCGCGGCTGCGGCGCCCACCTCTGCCGAACACCCCACACCCCGCCCTGCAACGACGTACACGGCGGCCAGTGCCCCCACCTCACCCCACCCACCGAGGAGCCCCCAGTGACCCTGCGCGACATCGACGGCCCCGCAGAACTCCGCGCCGGCCTCGCCCTCCTGACCGCCACCCACCAGATGCTCGACGGCAGCCTCACCGGCCCGCAGTACGCGCGCCTCGTCGACGAGACCACCACAGAACACTGGGCAGACACCCCGCAGGACGCCGTGCGCGCCGTCGCCTACCTCGGGGTGCGCATCGCGTCTCTGTTCGCCACGGCCACCGACACGGACATCGACGTCGTCCTCGGCTTCCTCGGCTGCGAACTCGCCAGCCTCCCCGACAGCTAGATCACCCGCCCACAGAACACGCCCTACTCCGTAGGAGTTTGTGGCACTATGTGACCAACTCCCCTTGATGGGAACGGTGCTGGGTCGCACCACACAACAGAAGAGGCGGCACACGGCCGCCACCGGTACGCCGGAGCCCACGCCGGGGCACGAGCTACACGCCACCACCTGGGCCACCACCTACCGGGATTGAGATTCGACGCCCCGCCCAAGGCGGGCTGCGTCGCCCTTCCCGAAAGGCGTACCTCATGACCCCCAACGTCTCCCTGCCCCACCTCCGCGCCGCCCGCTCCCAGGCCAAGGCCGACATGGACGCCATCCTGGCGACCGTCGAGGCCGAGAAGCGCTCCAGCCTCTCCACCGACGAGCAGACGGACTTCTCCGCCAAGCGCGACGAGATCCGCGCACTCGACGAGCAGATCGAGAGCGCAGAAGCCGCGGAGCAGCGCTCCGACGCCGCGGCCGAGCTCCGCGCCCGGTACGCGCCCAAGACGGCCTCCCTGAGCGTCACCAGCAACGAGACGACCTACCGCAAGGGCGACGTGCACGGGCACTCCTGGGTGCGCGACATGACCGCCGTGGCGCTGCGGGCCGACGCCGACGCGGCCGGCCGCCTGCACCGCAACACGCGGGAAGTCGCCCTGGAAACCCGCGCCCTGTCGACGACCGACGGATCCGGCGGCGAGTTCGTGCCCCCGCTGTGGCTCATCAACGAAGCCGTCACCCTCGCCCGCGCCGGGCGCGTCATCGCCGACCAGGTCCGCAAGCTGCCCCTGCCCCCGGGCACCGACACGATCAGCCTTCCCCGCATCGCGACCGGCACCGCGACCGCCGAGCAGGCCAGCCAGAACACCGCGGTCCAGGACACCGACGCGACCACGAACAGCGTGAGCGCCAACGTGGCGACCATCGCGGGCAAGCAGACCGTCTCGCAGCAGCTCCTCGACCAGAGCCCGGTCAACATGGACGACGTCCTGCTCGCCGACCTCGTCGCCGACTACGCCGTCAAGCTCGACACGTTCGTCATCAGCAACAACGCGGCGAACAAGCGCGGCATCCTCAACGTGTCCGGCATCAACGCCATCACCTACACCGACGCCACCCCCACCGTCGGCGAGCTGTACGCCAAGGGTGCCGACGCCATCCAGCAGATCCACACCGGGCGGTTCCTGCCGCCCGACAAGGTGTTCATGCACCCCCGCCGGTGGGCCTGGTTCACCGCCAGCCTCGACACCCAGGGCCGGCCGCTCGTCGTACCCACCGCGAACATGCCGCAGAACGTCCTGGCCGCCATGGGCGACGTCGTCTCCGAAGGGTTCGTCGGCACCTTCCAGGGCCTGCCCGTCTACGTCGACCCCAACATCCCCACCAACCTGGGAGCAGGCACGAACGAGGACCGCATCATCGTCGCGCGCACCAACGACGTGCTGCTGTACGAGGGCGTGCTCAGGGCCGAAGCCTTCCGCGAGACCCTGGCCGGCCAGCTGTCCGTGCTGCTGCGCGTGTTCAACTACGCGGCCATCCACGCCGAGCGGTACCCCAAGGCCGTCAGCGTCATCGGTGGAACCGGCCTGGTGCCCCCGGTGTTCTAGACCCGGCAGGGCGTCAAACCGCGATGTCAGCGCACGCGGCAAGGCAGTGAGGCCCGCTTCCAGGCCCATGACCTGCCTGCGCCCTGCCACATCACGACCCGTCACCACGCGTGGCGGGTCGTCGGTGCGTCCGCCGTCGAGCGGAAGCACACGAGAGGCGCCGAGCAGAGCCGGACCACTTTTTAAGAGTGCAGATGGGCGACCCAAACGCCCTTCTCGCCCGATTTTTTGCGCGGCCAAAAATCATCCGCTAATCCGGCGAGCTCGGCTCCAGCGATTTAGCGGCTGTCACTCTGCGTGATGCACGCTGAGCTGATCTTGAAGGCGCCCGTCCGCTAATCCGCTGGCGCTGGCTTCAGTGGATTAGCGAGTACAGGCCCCGTGCGCGCAGACCGTCAACAGCCGAACCGCCCCACCCTGAACGCAAAGAAGGGCCCCGCCACGGCGATCGTGGCGGGGCCCTGGGGGCGAGCTCAGGTGGTCTCAGTGGTCTGCCCCGAACCGGTCCGGCGTGAGGCGCATGCCGTCGGCGCGGGTGCGACGCCAGGCGTTGTGTGCCCGCCGGCCGACGCGCAGCCGGAGCTTGGCGTCGTGGCAGCGCGAGCACATGCGGAGCTTGCCGCGGCGCTGCACCTTGCCGATGCCCTCGCACTTGCGGCACGGGGCGAACGGCTTGACCCAGCACAACACTGCGTAACCAGCGGCCCATCCGGTCAGGCCGAGGGCTATAGCGAGCCAGAACATGGGTGTCCTCCTGCTGAAGTGGGTGTTTCCCGTTTCCTGGGGCCGCCCCTGCTAGACGCTAGGTGCCTGTTCAGGGGCGCTTTTTGGTGCTAGCGGGCCTGCTAGACCTAGCGGGTGGGGGTGCTAGGTCTAGCGGCCGTACTGGGCTATGCGGCGCTCCGGTCGGCGTCACGGCGAGTGATGGCGGCGGCGATGTCGGCACGCTGGATGCCGCGCCGGTTGGCGCCCTCGCCTTCGTCGGTCTGCCCCCACACCTGGCCTGTCTTGATGCCCCACGGCTTGAGCGCGGTCGTGACGTTCTCGCCCTTCCACTCGCCGTAGACGTCCGGCCTCAGGTCGGCGAGACGGGCGGCGATGCGCTCGCACCAGACGGCCTTCTCGTCGACACCGATGGACTTGAGGACGTCGCCGAGGACGTCGAGGCCGGCCACCTTCGCGGGCCCCTCGCCGAGAGCGTGGCCGGTGATGTTGCCGTAGTCCTCGCGCATCTTCCGGGCTCGAGCGACGACCAGTTCGGCCTTCGGGGCGTCGATGAACGCGGACGAGACGATGCGGGGTTCGTCGCCCTCGCCGGCCATCCAGCAGATGCCCAGGTCTCGGCGGCTGAACATGGTGGCGCGGATACCGGACTTGTAGGCGCCGGTGCTGAGGATGAGGTCGTTCGCGGTGTGGCCCATGACCTTGAGCGCGAACCGCAGGATCGCGTTCGCGCTGATGCCCGTGGGCAGTGACTTCGCGTCCGGGCGCTGGGTGGCGTACATGCCGATGATGCCGAGCGCGGGGCCGCGCTTGGTGATGTCGGTGCAGATGGATTCCAGCTCGGCGCCGTACTTGTCGTGCTCGAACAGCACCTGGCACTCGTCGATGCTGATGGCGATCGGGTGCAGGCCGAGGGACTTGTCGTTGGCCAGAGCCGGGGTGACCTTCGACTCGGGGCAGCGGGAGCGCGGCAGGCTCTTGATGACCTTCGCTCGGCGCCGCAGCTCGGCCTTGATCTCCCGCAGCGCGTGCAGGATGTACTCGATGTCCTCGTCCTCCTCGCCCGCCCGGTAGCGGTGGCAGACCGGTTCCAGGGCGCCGAAGTCGCCTGTGCCTTTCAGGTCGAACGCCAGCAGCACGGCCCGCGGGTCGAGGGCGCAGATCAGCATCAGCAGCCTGAGCAGGAACGTCTTGCCCATGCGGGGGACAGCGCCGATGACAATCGACGCGAACATGAGGGTGACCTCAACCCACCGCATCCGCTGGTCGTTGCCGAAGACGACCGGCTTGAACAGGTCGACGCGGCCGTCCTTCAGCAGCGGCCAGGCCGGCTTCGACTGCTCGTTCATCGGCTTGTCACCGACCCACAGGACGAGGCGCCCCTCGTGCTCGTCCTCGTCGCCGGACGGCCACACGCAGCCGACCTTGCGGCGCAGACCGGAAGCGAGCTGCTCCCGCTTCTCCATCACGTCGTCGGGGGTGACGCCGTAAGGCAGGTCGAGGTCGGCTCGGTAGCCGGGCCCGTCCCGGGTGATTTCGCTGGTGAAGCGCATCCCGTCCATGTCGCCGCCCCTCTTGATGGCGGCCGAGACCTTCGGGTTGCCGATGCTGTCGAGGGCGCGCAGCACGATCGTGCCGGTCAGCTTCTGCAGCTCGGTGCGCATCACGGCCGGGCCGATGACGGGCGCGTCGGGCTGCTGGCCGAAGTAGCCGAGGGTGAGCACCCCGCCGGCGGCGAACACCCACAGGAACTCGGGGGCGATGACGTACAGGAACAGGGCGAAGCCGAGGCCGAAGATCATGGCGACGACCGTGACCAGGCCGCGCAGCCGTACCCGGTTGCCGCGCAGGCGGGCCAGGTGCAGGTAGTCGTCGACGTCTTCCTTGCGCACGGCGTAGTCGCGCAGCGGTGCGGCTTCCCGGTCCCACAGCCACCTGTTCGTCGACGCCACGAACCGGCAGGCGCCACGCGGCGACATGGCGGTCAACTGGAGGCTGTACCAGGGCAGGCGCAGCCCGTGGTACAGCGAGGCGTACCCGGCGCGCGCACTGGTGTGTTTGGCGGCTGCGGCGAACTCGGTGCGGCCCTTCAGCCATGCGGGCAGGATCGGCCGGCGCTTCTCCTTGACGACGCCAGGCTTGGGCAGGTTCGGGTTGTCGACGGGTACCGGCGTACTCGGTGTCTCCGCCGCTTCGGGTACGGCGAGTACGGGCGTGTCAGGGGGCTCGGTAGTGGCGGGTACGAAGGTGTCCGTCATGCTGGTCTCTCCGGTTGCTCGTCAGGGTGATCGGGAGCACGGGGCGGCCGGGTGTACCTGGCCGGGTACGGCCGCCCCGTGGCGTACCTACTTCTCGGCGGCGCGTTCGCCGCGCAGCTGGGCGTTGTCCTTGATGCGCTCCAGGCGCCGCTTCTGCCGGTCGGTGAGGTTGCCGCCGCGCACCATGGCGACGCCGATCGTGAGCCCGTTCAAGGCGATCTCGGTGGCGGTGTACTTGGGCTTGGGCTTAGCCACGGCTGGTCTCCTCAGCGGTCTCGGGCAGCTGGTCGGCGAGTGCGGTGAAGGCGCGGGAGGTGTCGGCCCACAGGGAGCCGGCCGCGGCGTACCGCTCGATGCGGTACTGGTCGTCGCGGTTGCTGCTGCGGGCGTAGTCCTCGGCGCGGACGGCGAGCTGGGCTGCGCTCTTCGCGGCGTTCTCCGCCTCGATCAATGCCTGTTCACGGGTCATGTGCTTCTCCTCAGGTGACGATCTGGCCCTTGTGCTGGGAGGCGGCGCAGTTGATGCACGCCTGGCAGTCCTCGCCGGGCCCCAGGCCCTTGTGCGCCTCCTTCGAGGCGTAGGCGTGGAACCAGCACCGCCTGCACTGGCCGCGGGGCGGGTTGAGGGCTTTCCGGCTCGTCATGGGGCTCTCCTCGGTCGGTGGCCTGCCGGGTTGGCCGGCCCCACCGCACCCCCGCCGATGACTCCAATTGGAGTCATCACACGGAGGACGGAAGGGCAGGTCAGCCCTTGCTCTGCAGGTCGCGCCAGATGCTCCGCAGGATCAGCAGGCAGACGGTGGCGCAGGTTGCGCCGATCGCGATGGCCACGGCGAACAGCGAGGCGACCAGGCCGACGGACACGACCACGCCGCCGATGACGAGCCACTTCGTCGGGTTGAACTCCTGCTTCACCGGCTGCGGTTGGGCGGGCTGCTGCTGTGCGTTGAGCAGCTGCTGAGCAGCGAGGATCGCGAGGATCTGCCGGGTCGTTTCCGAGTTCTCGGCGGCGGCCACCGCATCCCGGGCCGCCTTCTCGATGTCGCTCACGGCGTCGCCCCCGCCAGCTGCTTCACGGCGTCGCGGAAGCCGTCCTGGTACTCCTTGGCCTTGTCCTGTCCCACGCCGAGCCGCTCCTTGATGACGCGGATGGACGGGACTTGACCGCCGAGGATCTCGTCACGGAACTGCATCGCAGCCCACCCGAGTTCGCGCTTGGACGACTCCCACGGCGGGACCTCAGGTACGTACTCGGCGCGTACCTCAGCGCGGGCACGCTGCACCTCGGCGGCGAGTGCGAGCGCCTTCTCGGCGGGCGCCGGCCGAGCCACGATCGGCAGCAGCCGGGCACCGTCAGGTACAGCCACGGGTACGGGCCGCACCGGGTCCGGCGCCACAGGTACGGGCTCGGCTTCGGGCACCGTCATGTACTCGGCAGGCTCCGGGTCGGCGTGGTCTTCCTCGCCGCGGGCCAGTGCGTGGGTACGCCACAGCGCCACCGGTACGAGGACGGAGACGACCACCACGAGGTCGAGGCTTACCTCCACAACCCCGGCTTCGAGGGCGTGAGCGGCCACCTGCGCCGCGCACATCAGCACCAGCGACATCGCGACGTCGAGAGCCTTGAACCACTTCAGGGCCGCGATCACGTAGCAGTCGATCGACATGGGCAGCATGACCGCGATGTACGGCTCGGCGCCGAGACGGCGGGCCAGCTCGTACTCGGCGATCGCCGTGTACGCCAGCCCGGCCCCGGTCGACGCGCGCCGGATCCATGTACGGGTCTCGTCGGAACTCATGCTGCCCCCCGCTCGTGCATCTGGGCGCAGAGGTCGCGCCACTGCAGATGGGTCGCGCAGGTGGAGCGTCGTTCGGCCGGCACCTGCGTGACGTGCTCGACGTGCAGCTTGCGCAGCAGGTCGTCGGACGCGTCCGCAGGCATGCGGGCCACGGTGGCGGTCATGACTCGCCCCCTTCTTCGAGGGCTTCCAGCTGGCGGGCGAGTGCCTTCAGTCGCCCGAGCCCGTAGATGACGAGCGCGTCGACGACGTCCCGGAGGGACGCGGCGTTGAACTCGTGGTCGCCGTCGGTCTCGATGGTCACGACCGGCCTCGTGGTGCCGTGCGTGCTGAAGGGCCGCTGCATCAAGGAGGCGGCGAGCGTCTGCACCTGGCCGTGACAGATCGTGTCGAGCAGCAGTGGCACCTCGGCGCCCTGGTGCTGGATGTCCTCGCGGTAGCCCCCGGCCGGGTGGTTGCCGAGGCACCACACCGGCTCGGTGAACCGAACGGTGCCGTGGTCGATCGTCGGCACGACGACCGTGCGGAGCTCGCTCATGCGGCACCCCCGCGGCGACCCTTGCGGGAGAGACGACGAACGTCCCGCTTCGACAGCTGGTCGGGCGTGACCCGGCAGCGGTTCGTGACGACGTTGTGGTTACGGCGCGGCATCAGGCGACACCACCCTGACGGACACGGCGCAGAGCCTCGTCCATGTCCGGGTCCGAGTCGCCGTTGGCCTGGCTGGCAACCCGGGCGGCTTCGCGGATCTTCCCCGCCAGCTTGATGAGGTCGTCCGCGATCTCGTCGGCCATTTGCGAGGTGAGGTGCCGGTCACCAGCCGCAGTCTCGACGAGGACGTGAGCCCCGCGCATACGAGCGTCCGCAGAGTAGGGATCGGCGAACACGCGGGCCGACAGGTCCAGCGCGGCGTCATCCTGAGTGAAGGACGGGATGCTCGCGCCGAAGTAGTCGCCCCAGTGAGAGACGTCGTCAACGGAGTGCTGCCACTCGTCGGCATGGTCCTCGGTGCACCAGTTGGGGCACTCGACGTAGACGAGGGCCTGGCCCTTCGTGGGCGAGCCGATTGTGGCCGGCACCAGCTTGAAGCCGGGGCGGGTCGCAGGGGGTGTCTGGACGATGGCAGTCACAGCGCCACCGCCAGCTCTGCGGCAGGGATGCCACGGTCGGCGAGGTACTGGGCGAAGGCGGAGCGGGAGACGCGAATGGTGCCGCGACCGGTACCGATGCGGTACGAGGAGAGCTGACCGGTGTTGATCTCGCGGTAGATGGTGGTGGCGTCGACGCGCAAGGCTGCGGCGATGTCCTTGACCTTGAGCGGTCCGCCAGAGGCGCCCTGCTCGGGAGCGGGCGCAGTAAGCTCATGCTGCATTCGGAGACCCAATCTCTCTGATGCGTGGGCCTCGACGGACCCGGTGTTGCGAGCACCGGGGGAAACCGTCGGGGCCTTCTTCGTGGGGCAGAGCTGAACCTGCGGCACTTGCAGAAAGTGCCGACAACGAAGAAGGTAGAGCGCTCTACCTTGCGACGTCAAGCGCTCTACCGGGTACGGTGGAAACAAACCGGAGCGCTACACCTGAAGGGGGAGTAGTCCATGGCTGAGAAGGGCACCGCCGGCTACGCCGACATCGCCGCACACTTCCGCAAGCTCATCGAGGACGGAGACCTGCAGCCCGGCGCGACCATGCCGCCGATGAGCCAGGTCAAAGACCAATTCGGCGTCAGCATCACGACCGTCAATCGGGCCTTCAGGCTGCTCAAGAGTGAGGGCCTGACCACTCCCCGGCCGGGAGCGGAGACGGTTGTCGCGGACCGACAGGGCGTCGCAGCAACGGCGGCGGCGCGGCTGGAACGCATCGCGCGCACTGGCAATGCCTACGCCCCTGGTGAGACCTCCATCAACCACACGTCAGAACTCCGCTCGTGCCAGGACCCGATGATCGCCGAACTGCTCGGCGTCGAGCTTGGCGACGAGGTCATCGTGCGTAGTCGCCTGTTTCTGCGTGACGGCAAGCCGGCCGTAGCGGCTCTGTCTGTCATCCATATGCGGGCCCTCGCACATGTCCCCGAGCTTCTGCAGCCGCAGCCGTTCGACCGGTTCTGGCAGGAGTTCTACAAGGAGCGCACAGGGCACCAGACGACGAAGTCTCCCGAGAGGAGGACGGCCCGCCACGCGTCGAGCAACGAGCTCGACCTGCTGGACGTCCACGTGCCGGAGGGCGCGGCCGTTCCGGTGCTCGTGCTCGTCAACACCTTCCACGACGACGAGGGGCCACTCGAAGTCTGGGAGGACGTTTATGCTCCGGGCCTCTGGCAGGTTGAGGGCGTGAAGCCGTGAACCATGGCCGGGTCTACGTCATCGGAGAACCGCACGGCTCCATGGTCAAGGTCGGCGTTACGGAAGGCGACCTGGCTAAGCGGCTCCGCGAGATCCAGATGATGTGCCCTGTCCGGCTTGAGGTTCGGTGGTCGCATCCTGGCAGCTTCGACCTGGAGAACAAGCTGCACCGACACTTCGCCCCGATCCGCTCCCATGGAGAGTGGTTCGAGTTCGGTGACCTTGATCCTGTCGAGACGATCCGCGCCGTGATCGAGGCGGGAGATCGGATCGCTACTCCGTGGCTTCCTCCGTGCATCCCGAACTGCGCAAGCTGCGGACACTCGTCACCTCGGCACAGCACGAACACGCGCAGTTGCTGCGTCCCGGAGTGTCCGTGCGCGAAGTACGTCAAAGGTGAGCGCGCTCCGGCTGCACAGTGGCCCGTGGAGCCGGTGCGGCCGTCCGCCTAGTGATGTTAGGCGGAACGCAAAAGGCCCCCTGCCCGGTGATGTCGGGCAGGGGGCCGTCGTGTGCGCCCGTCTCACACCTCTCTCACAGGCTGAGTCTGTGATGGCGGACGCAAACCCAGTAACGCGGACGTTCTGGACGTTGGGGTGCCTCGGTGGACACCATGGACGCCCTATAGAGTCGTTCCTCGTGAGTACGCGCACCGGTGATGACGCCATGGAGCATGGCAGGGGTGCTGTCGTGTGCTCGGTGCGGGGGCTTCGCAAGACGTACCCCGCCTCGCGCGGGCGGCGCGGAGCGCCCGGGACGCCGGAAGTGCGGGCCACCGACGATGTGCGGCTCGACATCCGGCGCGGGGAGATCTTCGGGCTGCTCGGGCCGAACGGGGCGGGCAAGTCCACCCTCGTACGGCAGCTGACCGGGCTGATGCGCCCCGACGCCGGCAGCGTGGAGATCCTCGGGCACGACATCGTGCGGTACCCGGAGCGGGCCTCGCGGATCCTCGCCTATCTCGGGCAGGAGTCGACCGCCCTCGACGAGCTCACCGTCTCCCTCGCCGCCGAGACCACCGGGCGGCTGCGCGGGCTCAGCCTCAAGGCCGCGCGGGACGCGCGGGACGACGTACTCGACGAACTGGGGATCGCGGAGCTCGCCGGGCGGCCCCTCAAGAAGCTTTCGGGCGGTCAGCGGCGGCTCGCCTGTTTCGCCGCCGCGCTGGTCGGCGAGCGGCAACTGCTCGTCCTCGACGAGCCGACCACCGGGATGGACCCCGTCGCGCGGCGGGCCGTGTGGGCCGCCGTGGACCGGCGCAGGGCCGAGCGCGGGACGACCGTGCTGCTCGTCACCCACAACGTCATCGAGGCCGAGACCGTCCTCGACCGGGTTGCCGTGATCGACCAGGGGCGGGTCATCGCCTGCGACACCCCGGCCGGGCTCAAGGAACGCGTCGCCGGAGAGGTCCGGGTCGAGCTGGTGTGGCGGGAGAAGGCGCCGATGGAGCTGAGTGAGGTCGCCGCGCTGCGGGAGCACGCCGTGGAGTCCGGGCGGCGCTGGTCGCTCCGGCTCGCGCCCGACGAGGCCCGCCGTGCCGTCGCCACCGTCACCGGCGGCCCGGCCTTCGATCATCTCGACGACTTCACGCTCGCCACACCGAGCCTGGAGGACGTGTACCTGGCACTCGGCGGGAGCCGCAGCAGCGTGAAGGGCCTGGTGAAGGCATGAGTGTCGTGTCCGCCGACGCGGTGCGGGTCGTGGAGCCGCCCGCCGTCACCGCCGCCGACGAGGGGCCGCTCGCGCCGCGGGCCGGGTTCCTGCCGTCGCTCGCCGCCGTCTACCGCGCCCAGCTGTCGCGGGCCCGCGTGGCCCGCATCCCGCTGCTCTTCGTCGCGACCTTCCAGTCCATCGGGATCATGATCCTGATGCGGGGCGTCGTCGACCGGGGCGGCAGCGAGGCGCGGGCCGTCGTCGCCGGGTCCGCCGTGCTGGTCGTGGCCTTCGTGGCGCTGAACCTGCTGGCCCAGTACTTCGGGCAGCTGCGCGCCGCCGGAGGGCTCGACCACTACGCGACGCTGCCGGTGCCGCCCGCGTCCGTGGTCCTCGGGGCGGCGGGCGCGTACGCCTCGTTCACCGTGCCGGGAACCGTGGTCACCGCGGTCGTCGGGTGCCTGATGTTCGATCTGCCGCTCACCCACCTGTGGGTGCTCGCCGCCGTGATCCCGCTCGCCGGGGCCGCGCTCGCCGGGCTCGGGGCCGCGCTCGGGCTGCTCGCGCCGCGGCCGGAACTGGCCACGCTGCTCGGACAGTTGGGCATGTCTGCGGCGCTGCTCCTCGGCGTCCTGCCGGCGGACCGGATGCCGGAGGTCGTGCAGTACGCGCGCGATCTGCTGCCCTCGACGTACGGGGTCGAGGCCTTCGCGCGGACCTTCGGGGACCGGCCCGACTGGGCCGTCGTCCTGCTCGACCTGGGCGTCTGCGCCGCGGTCGGGGTCGCTTCGCTGGCCGTCGCCACGTGGGCGTACCGCCGGGCGGCCGTCCGGTGACGCGGCCGACAGGGACGCCTGGCACGATGGCAGGGTGACCGCACCGCTGACGCCGCCTCATCAACCCCCGAACCACAACGGGCACAGTGACCCGTGGCAGGCCCCCGACCCCATGGCCGGGCATCTGCCGCCGCCGTCCACGCCGCGGGAGGACGGGCCCGGACTGCGGGCCGAGCTGCGTGAGGCCGCCGTCGTGTTCGTCGGGGTCGCCCTGTTCGGGCTGGTCCTCGGCGCCCTGTGGCTGTGGCTCGCGCCCCGGGTCCCGCTCGTGTCGGACAGTACGGCCGTCTACCTCAAGGACACCGAGGGCGAGCAGGCCATCGGTGTAGACGGAACGTTCACGCTGCTCGGGCTCGCGTTCGGTGCCGTGACCGCCGCACTCGTCTTTCTGTGGCGCAGGCGCGGAGGCATCGGGATCGTGGTGGCCCTCGCGCTCGGGGCGCTGCTCGGCGGGGTGATCGCCTGGCGGTTCGGGGTCTGGCTCGGGCCGACGCAGGACGTCGCCGCGCACGCCAAGGAAGTGGGCAAGGGCGTGGTGTTCGACGCGCCGCTGGAGCTGAAGGCCAAGGGGGCGCTGCTGGCGTGGCCGCTGGCCGCGATGGCCGTTCACCTCGGGCTGACGGGGTTGTTCGGGCCCCGGGACCCCGATCCCTATGCGCAGTACTACGCGCCGCAGGGTGCGGAGGGGACCGGGGCCGAGGGCTAGTCGCCGCGGGGGCGGGTGTCCGCTGCCGGGTGACACCTGGTCGGTGGTTGAGCGCCCAGTTCCCCGCGCCCCTGACGGGGCGCTCCGTCCTCCGCGAGGTAATCGCCCGTCCCCTCCGGGTCCACCAAGCGGCTCAGACGGTTCGGGACGTCGAAGCCGATCAGGACGATGACCACCAGCGTCAGCCCGAACGTCAGGATCGACAGGGACTGGCCCAGAGACATCCCGGAGGCCAGCTTCGCGCCGAGGACCGGGGCCACCGCGCCGCCCAGCGCGCCCACGTTGTACGTGAAGCCCAGGGACGCGGCGCGCGTCTCCGTCGGGAAGTGGCCCGCGATGAACTTCGGCAGCAGCCCCGAGATGCCCTGCATGCACGCGAGCATGCAGAACAGGAGCACGCCGAGGCCCAGCGGGCTGTCGCGGACCGCGAACACGGGGAAGACGAAGGCGATGCCGATCAGCAGCGTCACCGCGTAGGCGCGGCGCGTGCCGAAGCGGTCGCCGACGAAGCCCGCCACGACGCAGCCGAACGCCGTGCCGAAGCCCGCCCAGAAGAGGGCGTCGGTGACCTGCGAGGGGGAGTAGCCCAGCTCCGTCTTCAGGTAGGTCGGCAGCAGCGCCTGCACCGGCCAGCTGTAGAGGAAGGCGCAGAACACGGTCAGGATCAGGGAGACGTACAGCAGCCAGCGCTTTCGGCCGCCCAACTGGACCGCGAAGGCCAGCAGGCAGGCCGCGGCGACCACCGAGAGCACCGGGACCGCGCCGTCGCCCAGCGGAGTGAACACCGCGAACAGGGCGGCCGTCGCCACGACCACCAGCACCGTGTTGACCATGGCCAGGCGGCGCGTGGCGAACAGCGGGCGGAACGGGTTGGGGCGCTCGCCCGCACCGGCCCGGGCCACCCGCTCCTGCCACTCCTCCGCCTCCGGCAGCGCCCGCCGCACCCACAGGGCGATCGCCACGGGGAACAGGCCGATGTAGAACAGCCAGCGCCAGCCGTGGCCGGGGACGACGTGCTCGTAGACCTCGGCGGCCAGGACCCCGCCGAGCGAGAAGCCGGAGATCAGGAAGCCGGACGCGCGGTTGCGCAGCTGCGCGGGCCAGCTCTCCAGGACGTACGTCGCGCTCGCGCTGTACTCACCGGCCATGCCCATGCCGATCAGCAGGCGGGCGGTGAACAGGCTCGTGTAGTCCCACGCGAAGCCGCACGCGAAGGTGCCGAGGGAGTACAGGACGATCGACGCCACCATCGCGGCCTTGCGGCCGAACCGGTCGCCGAGCGCGCCGAGCACGGCGCCGCCCAGCCAGCGCGTGATGAACGCGCCCGAGACGAGACTCGCCTGCTCCACGGTCGACAGGCCGAAGTCGTCGCCGATCTCGGTCAGCACCAGGGTGATCAGGACGAAGTCGAAGCCGTCGAGGAAGTAGCCGATCCACGCGGCGAAGAAGGCCTTCCACCTGGTGGGCCCTATCGCCCGGTACCAGGGGGCGTGCGCGGACGTCGTCACAGCAGGCCCGCCTCGGTCAGGAGGCCGCGCACGTACGCGAACTCGGCCTCGCCGAGCGGGATCTGGGGCGCCGCGGTCGCCGGGCAGTCGATGATGCCCTGGAGGTGGACGGCGGCCTTGAACGCGCCGAGCGCGGAGGAGGAGCCGCCCATCCGGGCCGGGTCTCCCGCGTCCACGATCGCGAACAGGGCGGCGAGCCGGTCCTGTTCGGCCCGCGCCGTCTCCCAGTCGCCGGCCCGCGCGGCCTCGTAGAGACGTACGTAGCCGTGGGCGTCGACGTTGCCGAGTCCGGGCACCACGCCGTCGACGCCCGCCAGCAGGGCGCCGTCCACCGTGAGTTCGGAGCCGGTGAGGACGGAGAAGGCGGGTGTGCCGGCGCGCAGCGGGGCCAGCAGGCGGCGCAGGGAGCCCTCGTCGCCGCTGGAGTCCTTGAGCCCGGCGAGCGTGCCGTCGGCGGCCAGGGCCAGGATCGTGTCCCGGGCCAGCTTGCTGTGCACGGCGACCGGGATGTCGTACGCGAACAGGGGGAGGTCCGCGCCCGCGCGCAGCCGGCGGAAGTGGTCCGCGATCTCCGCCGGGTGGGTCCGCGTGTAGAACGGCGCCGTCGCCACGAGCGCGTCCGCGCCCGCCTTCACCGCGTCCCGCGCCCGCTCCAGGGCCCGGGGTGTGGTCGTCTCGATGACGCCCGCGAGCACCGGGACCCGGCCCGCGGCGGCCTCCACCGCGGCCTCCAGGGCCGTGCGGCGCTGAGCGTCCGTGAGGTAGGCCGTCTCGCCGCTGGAGCCCAGCAGGAACAGGCCGTGCACGCCGGCGTCGACGAGGTGCGTGGCGAGGCGGCGCACCGAGACCGTGTCCACCTCGCCCTCCGACGTCAGCGGCGTGACCAGCGGCGGGACGACGCCGCGGAGCGGGGCGGTGAGCGGGGTGCGGAGAGGCATGGCGGTGGTCTCCCGGGTCGGTGGTGCGGGTCGGCGGCGCACAGGGATCATGCGCGAGGCGGACGTAGGACGTAGGATGTCCCATGTCCAAGGGCGACAGTGCGCCACCGATGACAGCGATGTCAAGGGTTGAAGGGGAGGATGCGATGCGGTCTCCGGTCGCGCAGGACGCGCAGCGGCGGATCAAGGAACTCATCGTCGAGCACGGACTCGGGCCCGGCGATCCGCTGCCCACCGAGGCCGAGCTGATGGAGCGGTTCGGGGTCAGCCGGAACTCGCTGCGGGAGGCGCTGAAGTCGCTCCAGGCGCAGCGCATCGTGGAGATCCGGCACGGCTTCGGCACGTATGTCGGGTCGATGTCCCTGGAACCGCTGATCGACGGGCTCGCCTTCCGCACCGTCGTCGGGCACCGCAGGGGAGAGGACAGTCTGCTCGAACTCCTGCTGCTGCGCGAGGCGTTGGAGGCGGGGCTGATGAGCAGCCTCGTCGGGAAGCTCGGCGCGGACGAACTCGCCGAGCTCGACGGGCTCGTACGGCGGATGCACGAGGAGGTCGCGGCGGACGGGGCGATCGCCGCGGCCACCGACCGGGCGTTCCACCTCGCGCTGTACGGGCCGCTGGCCAACCGGCTGCTCAGCGAGCTGCTCGACGCGTTCTGGAGCGCCTTCCACCAGTCGCGGGCGCAGGACGTCGGCCGGTCCCCCGAGGACGCGGACGGCGTCGAACTGGCCCGGATGCACGGGCGGATCGTGGCCGCCGTGCGGGCCGGGGACGCCGAGGCCGCGGAGGCCGCCGTGCATCAGCACTTCGACGACATCCGCGGCCGGCTGAGCAGGCGCTGACCGTCAGATCCTGTCCGTTCAGGCGGGCCGGTGCCCGTGGTTGGCCTTGCCCTTCTTGATCCGCCACTTGCGCTTGCGCGTCTTCTTCGACATGTCCTTGGTGCTTAGTCGAAGCGGGGCGGGCCGTCGAGGGGTCAGGCGCGGCCGATCGGAGCGAGGACCGCGTCCGTGAGCGCCGCCAAGTCCTGTGCGGACAGCTCGACTTCGAGGCCGCGACGGCCCGCCGAGACGCAGATGGTCGCGTGCGCCCCGGCCGACGCGTCGATGACCGTACGCAGCTTCTTGCGCTGGCCGAGCGGGGAGATGCCGCCCCGCACGTACCCGGTGGTGCGTTCGGCGAGCGCCGGGTCGGCCATCGTGGCGCGCTTGCCGCCGGCCGCCGCGGCGAGTGCCTTCAGGTCGAGCTGGCCCGCCACCGGCACGACGGCGACCGTGAGCCGACCGTCCACGTCCGCGACGAGCGTCTTGAAGACGCGGTCGGGGGACACGCCCATCGCCTCGGCCGCCTCCTCGCCGTAGGAGGGGTGGGACGGGTCGTGCTCGTAGGAGTGGACCGTGAAGGGGGTGCCCGCGGCCGTCAGGGCCACGGTCGCCGGTGTCCCCCCGGACTGCTGCTTCTTGGGCTTCTTCGCCAACGTGCCGTGTCCTTCAGCTCAGTTGAGGCTGGTCGCCTGTCTGGTGAGGTCCGTCGCGGGCAGCGACGGAAGATGCCGGATGATCGCCGTCTCGGCGCGCAGCAGCTTCAGCTCCTCGCGCAGCCGGGACGCCACGTCGGGGAACTCCAGCAGACGCTGCTTCGTCGGTACGTCGAGCACGGCGGCCGCGGCCACCAGGTACGAGACGACCGACGGGTCGTCCGGCAGCTCCGCGCCCGTCGTCAGGGACCGCTCGCGGGCGCCCGCGAGCCGCTTCTGGTACGAGCGGAACGCGCGCAGCACCCCTTCGGCCAGGGCCCCCGCCTCGGCCGACCCGTCACCCTCCTCGGCCCCTGCGTCCTCGGCCTCCTCCGGGTCCTCGGGCAGCACCTCCACCTCGGCGGTGAGGTACGCGCCCGAGGCGTCCACCGAGTGCAGCCGCACGCGCTGGGTCCCGGTGGCGAGGACCTCGAAGCTGCCGTCGGGGCGCTCCCGGATCGTCGCGGCGTCGGCGATGCAGCCGACCGCGTGGAAGGAGGCGATCGGGTCGTCGCCGAACCCGGCGGCCGGGCCGGCGCCCGCCTCCTTCGTCGTGACGTCGTCGGGCATGCCGGCGGCGCTCGGCGCGACCTCGTGGCCGTCGCGGATCGCCACGACGACGAAGTTCCGCGGCTCGTCGGAGACGGCCGGGTCGGCGTCCGGGTCCATCGGATCGGAGGGGGAATCCTTCAACAGATCGCGCATCATGGCGCGATAGCGCTCCTCGAAGATGTTCAGCGGGAGGACGAGTCCCGGGAACAGCACCGAGTTGAGCGGGAAGAGCGGAAGCCGGACGGTGGTCACGACGCTCAAGCGTAATGGTCGCCGGAGGTAGCCGGTCCGCCGAGCAGCGGGAGCGCCGCCGCGACCTCAAGCCGGACGCCGTCGCGCAGGTGCAGGAACTCGCCCAGCGGGTCGTCCGCGATCCGGTCCCAGGGGAACGACGTCGCGTACGGGCCGATGCGCCGCAGCTGCTCCAGGGCGTCCGGCCAGCGCTCCAGGTGGATCAGGACGCAGGCCAGCAGATTGCGCACCTCCGCGGGCCAGGGGTCCGCGGTGTCGTACGTGGCCGAGAGCTCGACGGCGAGGTCGGCCGCCGCGTCCAGGCGGCTGCGCGGGACGCCCTGCGGGGACTGCGCCGTGAGGTACGCGAAGGCCGCGCGGACCGGCAGCGCCTTGAGCAGCGAGCCGGGCAGCGCGTCCTGCGCCGCGCGCTCGGCGAAGTCGAAGCACTCGGCGTGCGAGCCGTACCAGGCGGCCGACAGGTACTGCAGGGCCGAGACGTGGCAGCCGTAGTGGTGCGGGGAGCGGCGCACCGCCTGCGCCCACAGCTCCTCGAAGGCAGTGTGCGGGGCGTTCGTGCCGCGGGCGTGGTCCAGGGCGACGCGCCAGGGGACCGGGTCGCGGGGATCGGCCTCGGCCGCGGCCAGGATCAGCGGGGAGACCTCGCGCAGGAGCTCGGCGCGGGCCGGGGACGCGAACGCGCGGGCGACCGCCACCTCCGCCTTGACCAGGAGCAGGTCCGGGTCGTGCGGGGCGGCCTGCTGCCAGGCCCTGAACCACTCGGGGCGGGCGGCGGCGAACGCGGCGAGGCGCTGGACGTAGCGGTCGCGGTTCTCCCACTCCGCCGCCTCGCGGGTGTGGGCCAGGACCTTCGCGGCCGGGCCGTGATCCGCGTGGCCCGCGGCGACCAGGGCGGGGGCGAGGCGTTCGTCCGGGGCGTCGAGGAGGACCTCGTCGTCCGGGGGCAGGCCCTCGGCGAGCGCGGGGGTGTGGCGGATCATGCGGGCGGTGCGGATGAGAGCGCGGAGCAGTGGCATGGGCCGCGCCCTCCTTTTCTGCTGGTCCGGTGGGATGACGGGCTGTGGGGGGCCATGGTTGCTCATGGCCGGGTAACGGTTTGGTGCGGGGGTCTTCGCGTCTGCCGGGTCGCGGTTCGGCGCGCGGGTGCGGGTGCGTGCGCAGGTGCGGGTGGTGGTGGGTCGCTCGCACAGCGCACGGGCTTCAGGGGCGCGGGAAATTGTGCGAGAAGCCCCCCGGCCCGCCGCCGCGTGCGAGGCGCCGCGCCCGATGGTGAGGGTCACCCGCGGCGCAAAAGGCGGGTGGCGCCCGCTGCCACGGTGGTCGCCAGGATCCAGCCCAGGAGGATCAGGACCGCCGCCATCCACTGCCAGCCGCCGCGCAGTTGCCAGCTGCCCGCCTGGCCGAGGTCGATCACCGGGAGCAGCAGGTCGAGGGCGAAGAGGGCCGAGTCCCAGTTCGGTCCCTCGCCCTGTTTGAGCGGCGGGTGGTCGGCGTGGCTGAAGGCGACCGCGCTGATCGCCCAGAGCACCGCCATCCAGACCGCGGCCCGGCCCGGCCGGTACCCGTAGGCCACCGTCCAGTCCTGGACGTAGCCCCACACCTTCGCGGCCACCGGCAGCGTCTCGCGGCGCCGGCGCTGCTTGGCGAGCAGCACCTCGCGGGCGTCGGCGTCCTCGCCGCTGTTGCGCAGGATGGTGGCGAGCTGCTCGTACGGCTCGGGCCGGTACTCGGGGGTGGCGTCGGAGAGCCAGGCCAGGCGGCGGTGGAGCGGGAAGGCGCCGATCGGGATCAGGTTCTCGTACGTGAAACCGCTGACCCGGAACTGTCCCGCGGCCGGCCAGCTCGTCGACTTGTCGACCAGGTTGACGACCTTCATGCCGTTCAGCACGATCAGCCCGCGCTGCGGCCGCTCCCCGGTGAAGCGCAGCTCGGGGGTCTGGACGCGGCGCAGCGACACCTCCTGGTCGTTCTCCATGGTGAAGCGGGCCGAGTCCAGGTCGATGGCGTCGCCGAAGCGGCCGTCGTCCAGACGCATGCCGCCCACGCACTCGAAGCGCTGGACGCGGGTGCCGCGGGCCGGGGTGCCGCTGGACTGGAACTGATTGCCGATGCCCGCGGGGGTCAGGTACAGCGTGCGCTCGACCGTGAGCTGCGGGGCGTTCAGGGCACGGCGCCCGTGCGTGTTGCTCAGGCGGCTGCCGCGCAAGGACAGCGAGACGCCGACCGTCGCGCCGCGCAGGCTCAGCTCGCCGTGCGTCTCCAGGAGCTCGGCCTGGAGGTCCTGCCCGACCGAGAGCCCGTCCGCCATGATCGACTTGCCGCGCCGGTCGCGGAACACCACGGCCTGGTTGAGCAGCAGGTCCGTGCCGATGTGGGCGTCGGTGAGCCGCATGCCGTTGTGGAAGCGGCAGCGCGGGAAGTGCAGGTCGCCCTCGGTGTGCACGCGGGCCCCTTCGAGGCGCGGCACCGAGCAGTCCACGAGCCGGACCGTCGTGAAGCGCGCCTCCGGGAGGAGCACCTCCTTCTCGAAGCGGCAGCCCTTCATCTCCAGGTACGGGACGATCGTGCCGCCCGCGAGGTCCAGCACGTTCGTGATCTGCACGCCCTGGAGCTTGAGGGAGGAGACCCGGCCGTCGAGGGCGGGCGGCCCGTCGAGCAGCAGCCACGCCACGATCCGCGCGCGCACGCTGCGCTCGGGCCCCCAGGGGTGGCCGCCGTGCGGGTCGTCCACCTCCCGGTCGCCGGTGCGCAGGTCGTACACGGTCCCGTTGCGGAACGCCTGCCACATCCCGGCCTCTGCGGGGGTCAGCCCGTCCGGCAGGTCGCCATTGCCGCTGCCGGTCGTCGTCCCGTCGACCACGACTGTCCTGCCTCCCCCGTGTGCCCCATACGCATCCGCTACCCGCGGGTTTCGTACAACCGTTCATGCCCGCTGGGTGACTGCCTGAACGCTAGTGGTGAAGGTCATCCTCCGTTGCCGGAACAACGGCTGAAACCGGACGTGTATCAGTCACTGATACGGGCCGCCGACGGCAAACGAGCGTCTGAGAGAATTGACGCGTGATCTCTCGAATCGATCTGCGCGGCGCCGCCCTCCCCGAGGGTCAGGCCCTGCGCTCGCTGCTGCCCCGTGCCGACTTCGACGTCGCGGCCGCCCTGGAGAAGGTGCGCCCGATCTGCGAGGACGTGCATCATCGCGGCGACGCGGCGCTGATCGAGTACGGGGAGAAATTCGACGGCGTACGCCTCACCCAGGTCCGGGTCCCGGCCCAGGCCATGACGGACGCCCTGGAGCAGCTCGACCCGGAGGTCAGGGCCGCCCTGGAGGAGTCCATCCGGCGCGCGCGGATCGTGCACCGGGCCCAGCGCAGGACCACCGAGCGCACCGAGGTCGCCCCCGGCGGCATCGTCACCGAGAAGTGGGTCGCGGTCGACCGCGTCGGGCTGTACGCGCCCGGCGGCCGGGCCGTCTACCCCTCCTCCGTGATCATGGACACGGTCCCGGCGCAGGAGGCCGGAGTGCCCTCCATCGCGCTGGCCTCCCCGCCGCAGAAGGAGTTCGGCGGCCTGCCGCACCCGACGATCCTCGCGGCCTGCGCGCTGCTCGGCATCGACGAGGTGTACGCGGCCGGCGGCGCCACCGCCGTCGCGATGTTCGCGCACGGCACCGAGTCCTGCGCCCCGGCGAACATGGTGGCCGGGCCCGGCAACATCTGGGTGGCCGCCGCCAAGCGTTACTTCACCGGAAAGATCGGCATCGACGCGGAGGCCGGTCCCACCGAGATCGCCGTTCTCGCCGACGACACCGCGGACGCCGTGCACGTGGCGGCCGACCTGATCAGCCAGGCCGAGCACGACCCGCTGGCCGCCTCCGTCCTCGTCACCGACTCCGAGGAGCTCGCCGCCGCGGTCGAGCAGGAGCTCACCGCGCAGGTCGCGGTGAGCAAGCACCGCGAGGAGCGCATCGAGCCCGCGCTGAAGGGCGAGCAGTCCGCGATCGTCCTCGTCGACACGGTCGAGGACGGCCTCGCGGTCGTCAACGCCTACGGGGCCGAGCACCTGGAGATCCAGACCCGCGACGCCGCGGGCCTGGCCGAAAAGGTGCGGAACGCGGGCGCGGTGTTCGTGGGCCCCTGGTCCCCGGTCTCCCTCGGCGACTACGCGGCGGGCTCCAACCACGTCCTGCCCACCGGTGGCTGCGCCTGCCACTCCTCGGGCCTGTCCGTGCAGTCCTTCCTGCGCGGCATCCACATCGTCGACTACACGCGCGACGCGCTCGCCGAGATCACCCGCCACGTGGTGACCCTCGCCGAGGCCGAGGACCTGCCCGCGCACGGAGCGGCGCTGAAGGCCCGCTTCGAGTGGAAGGTGCCGGGAGACAAGTGACCAGCATCGACGACCTTCCCGTACGGGACGAGCTGCGCGGCAAGTCCCCGTACGGAGCACCGCAGTTGGACGTCGCCGTCCGGCTGAACACGAACGAGAACCCGTACCCGCTGCCCGAGCCGCTCGTCGCGCGCATCGCCGAGCGGGTCGCGGACGCGGCCCGCAACCTCAACCGCTACCCGGACCGGGACGCGGTCGAGCTGCGCACGGAGCTCGCCCGGTACCTCACGCGCACCACCGGCCACGAGGTCACCTACGAGCAGGTGTGGGCGGCCAACGGGTCGAACGAGGTCCTCCAGCAGCTCCTCCAGGCGTTCGGCGGCCCCGGCCGCACCGCGCTCGGCTTCGAGCCCTCGTACTCGATGCACCCGCTGCTCGCCCGAGGCACGAACACGGGCTGGGTGAGCGCCCCGCGCCGCGACGACTTCTCGCTGGACGTCCCGGGCGCCGTCGAGGCGATCCGCACGCACCGGCCGAGCGTCGTCTTCATCACCAGCCCCAACAACCCGACGGGCAACGCGGTCGCCCGCGAGGACGTCCTCGCGCTGTACGAGGCCGCCGGGCGGGACGCGGTGGTGATCGTCGACGAGGCGTACACCGAGTTCAGCCACGGCTCGTCCCTGCTCGAACTGATCGAGGGCCGCCCGAACCTGATCGTCTCGCGCACCATGTCCAAGGCGTTCGGCGCCGCCGGACTGCGCCTCGGCTACCTGGCCGCCGACCCGGCCGTGGTCGACGCCGTCCAACTGGTGCGCCTGCCGTACCACTTGTCGGCCGTGAACCAGGCGACGGCCCTCGCCGCCCTGGAGTACACCGACACCCTGCTCCAGTACGTGGAGCAGCTGAAGGCCGAACGCGACCGGGTGGTCGCGGAGTTGACGGGCCTCGGCTTCGACGTCACCGTCGCCGACGCCAACTTCATCCAGTTCGGTGTCTTCGAAGACCCCCACGCCGTCTGGCGGTTCATCCTCGACCGCGGCGTCCTGATCCGTGACAACGGGGTGCCGGGACGGCTGCGCATGTCGGTCGGCACCCCCGAAGAGAACGACGCGTTCCTGGACGCGGCCCGCGAAGTGAAGAAGGAGTTCGGCGCATGAGCCGCGTAGGACGTATTGAGCGCGTGACGAAGGAGACCTCGGTCCTCGTCGAGATCGACCTCGACGGGAGCGGCAAGGTCGACGTGTCGACCGGCGTCGGCTTCTACGACCACATGCTCGACCAGCTCGGCCGCCACGGCCTCTTCGACCTCACGGTCAAGACCGAGGGCGACCTGCACATCGACTCGCACCACACCATCGAGGACACCGCCCTCGCCCTCGGCGCCGCCTTCAAGCAGGCGCTCGGCGACAAGGTCGGCATCTACCGGTTCGGCAACTGCACCGTCCCGCTCGACGAGTCCCTCGCCCAGGTGACCGTCGACCTGTCCGGCCGCCCGTACCTCGTGCACACCGAGCCCGAGAAGATGGCGCCGATGATCGGCGAGTACGACACGACGATGACCCGGCACATCCTGGAGTCGTTCGTCGCGCAGGCGCAGATCGCCCTGCACGTCCACGTCCCGTACGGGCGCAACGCGCACCACATCGTGGAGTGCCAGTTCAAGGCCCTCGCCCGCGCCCTGCGGTACGCCTCCGAGCGCGACCCGCGCGCGGCCGGCATCCTCCCGTCCACGAAGGGTGCCCTCTAGTCATGAACGGCCTCGCGACCGTCCTCATCCTCATCGGCCTCTTCCTGATCGGCGGCGTCATCTCGTTCGTCAAGCAGGGCATGGGCAAGAGCCTCATCACGCTTCTCTCGATCAGCGCCGCCTTCTGCCTGGTCGCGGGCGTGCTGCGGCTCGACTACTGGAACTGACCAACTGCCATGAGTGACAAGAAAGTTGTCGTCTTCGACTACGGCTTCGGGAACGTGCGCTCCGCCGAGCGCGCCCTCGCCCGCGCGGGCGCCGACGTCGAGATAACGCGCGACTTCGACAAGGCCATGAACGCCGACGGACTCCTCGTCCCCGGCGTCGGCGCCTTCGCCGCCTGCATGAAGGGGCTCGTCGACGCGCGCGGCGACTGGATCGTCGGCCGCCGCCTGTCCGGCGGACGGCCCGTGATGGGCATCTGCGTCGGCATGCAGATCCTGTTCGCGCGCGGCATCGAGCACGGCGTCGAGGCCGAGGGCCTCGACGAGTGGCCCGGTGTCGTCGAACCCCTGAAGGCCGACGTCGTCCCGCACATGGGCTGGAACACGGTCGACGCGCCCGAGGACAGTGAGCTGTTCGCGGGCGTCGGCAGCGACGAGCGCTTCTACTTCGTGCACTCGTACGCGGTCCAGCACTGGGACATGGAGATCCACAACCCCCACATCCGCGCGCCCAGGGTGACGTGGTCCACCCACGGCGAGCCGTTCGTGGCCGCCGTGGAGAACGGCGCGCTGTGGGCGACGCAGTTCCACCCCGAGAAGTCCGGCGACGCCGGAGCCCAGCTGCTGAAGAACTGGATCGGAACCCTTTAACCATGAGCAAGCTCGAACTCCTCCCCGCGGTCGACGTCCGTGACGGCCAGGCGGTCCGCCTTGTCCATGGCGAGTCCGGCAGCGAGACCTCCTACGGCTCCCCGCTGGAGGCCGCCCTCGCCTGGCAGAACTCCGGCGCCGAGTGGCTGCACCTGGTCGACCTCGACGCCGCGTTCGGCACGGGCGACAACCGCGCGCTGATCGCCGAGGTCTCCGCCGCCATGGACATCAAGGTGGAACTCTCCGGCGGCATCCGCGACGACGACACGCTCGCCGCCGCCCTCGCCACCGGCTGCACCCGCGTCAACCTCGGCACCGCCGCGCTGGAGACCCCCGAGTGGGTCGCCAAGGTCATCGCCGAGCACGGCGACAAGATCGCCGTCGGCCTCGACGTGCGCGGCACGACGCTGCGCGGCCGCGGCTGGACCCGTGACGGCGGCGACCTGTACGAGACCCTGGAGCGCCTCAACTCCGAGGGCTGCGCGCGCTACGTCGTCACCGACATCGCCAAGGACGGCACGCTGCAGGGCCCGAACCTGGAGCTCCTGAAGAACGTCTGCGCGGCCACCGACCGCCCGGTCGTCGCCTCCGGCGGCGTCTCCTCCCTCGACGACCTGCGCGCCATCGCCGAGCTCGTACCGCTCGGCGTCGAGGGCTCCATCGTCGGCAAGGCGCTGTACGCGAAGGCGTTCACCCTCGAGGAGGCGCTGGAGGCGGTCTCCGTATGAGCGGCGAGGTCCGCCGGGTGCAGTCCGACGTCTCCTGGGAGGAGACCTTCGGGTACGCGCGCGCCGTCGAGCTGCCGGGCGGACTCGTCCTGGTCTCCGGCTGCACCTCCGTCGTCAACGGCGTGATCTCCGAGGGCGGCCCGTACGAGCAGGCGATGAACGCCTTCGGGGTCGCCTTCGAGGCCCTCGGCAAGCTGGGACTCGGCCGCGAGGACGTCGTCCGCACCCGCATGTACATCACCCACGCGCGGGACGTGGACGACGTCGGGCGCGCCCACAAGGAGCTGTTCGACGACGTGCGCCCCGCCGCGTCCATGCTGATCGTCTCCGGTTTCGTCGACCCGTCGCTGGTCGTCGAGGTCGAGGTCGAGGCGTATCGCCAAGAAAGGGGCGAAGGCAAGTGACCCTCGCCGTACGTGTCATCCCCTGCCTCGACGTCGACAACGGCCGTGTCGTCAAGGGCGTCAACTTCCAGAACCTGCGCGACGCGGGCGACCCCGTCGAGATGGCGAAGGTCTACGACGCCGAGGGCGCCGACGAGCTGACGTTCCTGGACATCACCGCGTCCTCCGGAAACCGCGAGACCACGTACGACGTGGTGCGCCGCACCGCCGAGCAGGTCTTCATCCCGCTCACGGTGGGCGGCGGTGTGCGCACCGCCGAGGACGTCGACAAGCTGCTGCGCGCCGGCGCGGACAAGGTCGGGGTGAACACCGCCGCGATCGCCCGGCCCGAGCTCATCCGTGAGATCGCCGAGCGGTTCGGCCGGCAGGTGCTCGTGCTTTCCGTGGACGCGCGGCGCACCGCGTCCGGGTCCTTCGAGGTGACGACGCACGGGGGGCGGCGGTCCGCCGGGATCGACGCGGTCGAATGGGCGCACCGGGCGGCCGAGTTGGGGGCGGGCGAGATCCTGCTGAACTCGATGGACGCGGACGGGACGAAGGACGGCTACGACATCGAGATGATCGAGGCCGTCCGCAAGCACGTGTCCGTGCCGGTGATCGCGTCGGGTGGCGCGGGGCGGCTGGAGCACTTCGCTCCCGCCGTCGCGGCGGGCGCGGACGCGGTGCTCGCGGCGTCCGTCTTCCACTTCGGCGACCTCCGCATCGGCGAGGTCAAGTCTTCTCTCCGGGACGCGGCTTACCCCGTGCGCTGATCGCCTTCCCGCGCAGTTCCCCGCGCCCCTGAAGGCCGCAGGCCTTTCAGGGGCGCGGGGAACTGCGCGAGAAGCCCCCACCGGCCCGCACGCATGACACAACCCCCGTAGCTCCCCGGCGGAACCGGTGATTTCGCCGATGCGCGACAACCCGCACCCAGGGGACCGTCATGACACCCGCGGCGCCCCGGGACGACGGCGCCGCCTCCCCCCGAAGGGAACGTCGTGCAGAAGCTACGAACCCGCCTGATACGTACAGGACTTGCCGCACTCCTGGCCGTCGGCGGCATCGCCACCTCGCAGGCCGTGACCGCCCAGGCCGCCGAGAACCCGTACGAGCGCGGGCCCGCCCCCACCGTCTCCAGCATCGAGGCGTCCCGCGGCTCCTACGCGGTCTCGCAGACCACCGTGTCCTCGCTGAGCGTCAGCGGATTCGGCGGCGGCACCATCTACTACCCGACGTCGACGGCCGACGGCACGTTCGGCGCCGTCGCGATCTCGCCCGGCTACACGGCCTACCAGTCGTCGATCGCCTGGCTCGGCCCGCGCCTGGCCTCGCAGGGCTTCGTCGTCTTCACCATCGACACCAACACCACGCTCGACCAGCCCGACAGCCGCGGCCGTCAACTCCTGTCCGCGCTGGACTACCTGACCCAGCAGAGCTCGGTGCGCACCCGCATCGACACCAGCCGGCTCGGCGTCATGGGCCACTCCATGGGCGGCGGCGGCACCCTCGAAGCCGCCAAGAGCCGGCCCTCGCTGCAGGCCGCGATCCCGCTGACCGGCTGGAACACCGACAAGACCTGGCCCGAGATCAAGACCCCGACGCTCGTGGTGGGCGCCGACGGTGACACCATCGCGCCGGTGGCCACGCACTCCGAGCCGTTCTACAGCAGCCTGCCGAGCTCGCTCGACAAGGCGTACCTGGAGCTGCGGGGCGCCACGCACTTCACCCCGAACTCCTCCAACACCACGATCGCCAAGTACTCGATCTCCTGGCTGAAGCGCTTCATCGACAACGACACCCGGTACGAGCAGTTCCTCTGCCCGCTGCCGAGCGCGAGCACCACGATCGCCGAGTACCGGGGCAACTGCCCGCACACGTCCTGACGTCCGGGACATGAGGGTGCTGTGCGGTGACACAGCGTCCCATGGTGCCGGTTGGGTTTCTGCCCAACCGGCACTGTGCGTAAGGCGGTTCCTGCCTACCGTGGCGTAAGTGACCGGTAGAAGCGTCCTGTTGCTGACCGCCGCCGCGTACGAGGCCGACCCGCAGGGGTCCGGCGCCGACGCGGCGCTCGTCCTGCGGGCCGCGGCGGCGGCCGGGCTCGGCGTCAAGGCCCTGGACGACGCCGAGCGGGCGGGCCTGCGACGCACCGCCGATGGGCGGCTGCGACTGCCGGACCCGCGGGCCGTGTACGAGGCGGCGCCGCCGGACCGCCGCAGAACCGCGCACCGCCTGCTGGCCGCGGCCGCCACGGGGGAGCGGCAGCGGCCCGCGGGCCTGCTGCACCGGGCGCTCGCGGAGCCGTACCCGGACGAACGGCTCGGCGCCGCGCTGGCCGCGGCGGCGGGGGAGCCGGGCCCGCCCACGGGGGAGCGGGCCACGGCCCTCGCCCTCGCCGCGGCCCTCGCCACGGACCCGGCGGTCCGCGCGGAGCGGCTCGTCGCCGCGGCGGACCTCGCGCGGCGCGCGGGCCGGCCGGAACGGGCCCGCGAACTCCTCGACGGCCTCGTCGAGTTGGCCGTCCCGGACCCGGTGCGGGGGCGCGCCGCCCTCGTCCACGGGCTGCTCGCCCTGCGCGACGGCCCGGTGGCCGACGCCCGCGCCTCCCTCCTGCTCGCCGCCCGCCTCTGCGCCCCGGACCCGGTGGCCCTCGAGGCCAGGCTCGCGGCGGCGGAGGCCGCGTGGGCGCTCGGCGACGCGGAGGGATACCGGGACGTGGTCGGCGTACAGGGGATCCCGCCGGGACCCGGCACCGTCCTCGACTACCGGCTCGGCATGTCCGCCTCGCTCGGCGAACGGTTCCTGGCGGGACGCGCCGCCCTGTCCCGGGTCGTCGAGCGCGCCGCGAGCGGCACGGAGGACCCCCAGGTGGGCGGGTTGCTGCGGGCCGGGGCCGCGGCCCTGGTCGCGGGTGACGTCGAGGCCGCCTGTGGCCTCGGCAGCAGGGCGCTCGCCGCGGCCCGCGCCCGGGACGCGGCGCCCGAGGTGCCGCGGGCCCTGGAGCTGCTCGCGTACGGGGAGCTGCGCTCGGGGCGGCACGCCCGGGCCCGGGCCCACGCCGAAGAGGGGCTGCGCACCGCCCACGCCACCGGGCAGCGCAATCTGATGGCCGACCAGCACGCGATCCTCGCCCTCGTCGCCTCCCTCGACTGCGACGCCGACACGGTCGCCCGGCACGCCGGGGTGGCGCAGGGCATCGCCGCCCGCCACGGCCTCGTACAGGCCGCGACCCTCGCCCAGTGGGCCCTGGCCAGGACCGATCTGGCGCGCGGCCTGGCGGCCGAGGCGGTGGCCAGGCTCGGGCCGCTGGTCGGGTCCGGGCCGCGGTGCGGGCACTTCGCGGTGCGGATGCTCGCCGTGCCGTGCTTCGTCGAGGCGGCCGTCCTGGCGGGCGGGCGAGGCGGGGCGCGGGGCGCCGTCGCGGAGTTCACGGTGTGGACCGAGCGTGGCCACGACCCGCAGGCCCCGGCCCAACTCGCGCGCTGCCACGCCCTGTTGAACCCGTCCGACGAGCTGTTCGCCGAGGCCCTCGTCCGGCACGACAGCACGGGCGGCGGCGACTTCGAGCGGGCCCGCACCGCCGCTCTCTACGGCAAATGGCTGCGCCGCACCCGCAGGCCCGCCCGCGCCCGGGCGTTGCTGCGCGACGCGCTCGTCGCCTTCGAGCGGTGCGGCGCCACGGTCTGGGCCGCGCAGACCGCGGCCGAGTTGCGGGCCACCGGCGAGGCCCCCGACCATCACCAACCGCCGGGCGAACTGGCCGAGTTGACCCCGCAGCAG
Organism: Streptomyces sp. HmicA12; assembly: GCF_000373565.1. Taxonomy (GTDB): domain Bacteria; phylum Actinomycetota; class Actinomycetes; order Streptomycetales; family Streptomycetaceae; genus Streptomyces. Next base: position 205,101 of record NZ_KB891820.1, read on the forward strand.
TTGCGCATCGCCCGCTGCGTCGCGGAGGGTGACACCAACCGCGAGGTCGCGCGCCGTCTCTCGGTGAGCCCACGCACCGTCGATCACCATCTGCGCAATGTGTTCGCGCAGCTCGGCGTGCGTTCGCGCGTCGAGCTCGCCCGCCTCGTGCACCGCGCGGAACGGCCCGCCGCGGCCTCCTGAGCAAGATCTCGCCCGGTCACCGCACGGCATCGTTTCCTCCCGGGGGCTGGAGACCGACCAGACGGTATGCCATTCTTCGGGCCCCGGGGCGGGGCAGTCGCGCCCCGGCGCGAGCCGAACCGTGGAGGACCGATGCCCGCGCACCTCGTACACGCACGCCCCCGCCCCCAGGTCGCCGACGCCCCCGCGGGGCCCGCCGCCGTCGCCGTGCTGCGCACCGCGGCGCTCCCGCTCATGGGACGGCTGCCCCTGCTCGCCGAGCGGCTGATGGCCGAACTCGCGGAACGGGAACCGGCCTACCGCGCCGCGATCGAGGCCGACCCCGCCGACGTACGCCAGGAGATCCAGCGCTCCCTGCGGCACAGCGTCGGTTCGCTGCTCGACCCGGCCCGCTCGCGCGCCGCCGCCCGGGCCTGCTCGGCCCGGATCGGCGCCGAACGCGCGGCCCGGGGCCTCCCGCTCGACGCCGTGCTGCACGCCTTCCGGCTCGGTGGCGCCCTGATCTGGCAGGCGCTGGTCGACGAGGTCACGACCCGGCACCCCGAGGACGCCCACCTCCTGGTCCATCTCGCCGCCGACGTGTGGAGCTTCGTCGACGAGCACTGCACCCGCGTGGCCGACGCCTACCGGCAGGCCGAACGCGAACTGACCTGGCGGCGCGAGAACCGGCGCCGCCTGATGGCCGCGGCCCTCCTCGACGGCGCCACCCGCATCGCCGACCTGCCCGACGCGGCCGCCGAGCTGGAACTGCCCGAGCGGGGGCGGTACGCGGTCGTCCTGGTGGCGGGCGGCCGCGGGGTCCGGCAGCCGGTGCCGGGCGCGCTGCGGGCGGTCTGGCAGCCGGGGCCCGACGTGGAGCGGGCCATCGTCGCCCTCGGGGACCGTGAACCGGCCCAACTGGCCGCTTCCTACCGCGAACTGACGGACCGTACGAGAGGTGTGCGGGTCGGTATCAGCCCCGCCGTCGACGGGCTCGCCGCGGTCGGGGCGGCCCGGCGCCTCGCCGAGACCGCCCTGCGGATCTGCCCCGTCGCCGGCGGCACCGTCCTGCTCGACGACGATCTGCCCGCCGCCCTCGTCGCCGCCGCGCCCGCGCTCGGCCGCCTCCTCGCCGATCGGGTGCTCGGTCCGCTGCTCGCCCTGCCCCCGACCGACCGCGACCTCCTGCTCGACACCCTCACGGTCTGGCTGGACTGCGACGGCTCGGCGCAGCGGGCGGCGGCCCGCCTCTACTGCCACCGCAACACCGTGCTGAACCGGCTGCGCCGCTGCGAGCAGCTGACCGGCCGGAGCCTGGCCCGCCCCAGCAACCTCGTGGAGCTCGGCCTCGCCCTGAGCGCGCACCGGATGCGGCAGAGCTGACCCGGCGCACCCCGAGAAAGTACGCGAGAAAGTACGCAGGAAAAGTTGCGCAACAAATATTGCGCAACTTTCCCTGCGTACCTATGGTCGGAGCATGACCGAGTCACGCCGGATCACCGACGTCGCCACCCTCAAGGCCTTCGGCCACCCCCTGCGCATGCGGCTCTACGGAGCCCTCAAGCTGCGCGGTACCGCCACCGCATCCCAACTGGTGGACGACCTGGACGACGGCACGGCCGTCTCGCTGGTCAGCTACCACCTGCGCAAACTCGCCGAGCACGGCCTCATCGAACCGGCCGAGCAGGCCGGCGACGGCCGGGAGCGCTGGTGGCAGGCGGCCCAGGAGGCGCTGCGGTTCGACAGCGCCGACTTCCGCGGCTCCCCGGAGGGCGCCGCCGCCCACGCCTCGCTCTCACGCGTCATCGACAACGAGCGCCGCGACCGCTACCACCAGTTCCTGGAACAGCGCCCCGGCTGGCGCGAGGAGTGGCAGGACGCCCACGACGCCTCCGACTTCATCGCCCGCCTGACCCCCGCCGAACTCAAGGAACTCAGCGCCGAACTGCACGCCACCGTCCTGCGCTACGTGGAACACGGCAAGGCCGCCGACCCGGCGGGCGACGCCGAGGACCGCGAGACCGTCGCCCTGCACCTGTACGCGTTCCCGGTCCGGGGGTGAGCGCGGTGACCCTCGACCCGCTCGCCGCACGCAGACGGTACTGCGCCGTCTCGTTCCTGTTCTGGCTGCCGGCCGGCTTCTACATACCCGTCCAGGTGCTGCTGCTGACCGAGCGCGGGGTGTCCCTCGCGACGATCGCCGCCCTGTTCGCCGTGCACTCCCTGACGGCCGCGGCCCTCGAACTGCCCACCGGCGGACTCTCCGACGTCCTCGGCCGCCGCGCCGTCCTCGCCGCCTCCGGAGTGCTGACCGTCGCCGCCCTCGCGCTGACCGCGTTCGGCACCGCCGTGTGGGTCTTCGCCCTGGCCATGGTGCTCAAGGGCGCGGCCCGCGCCCTCAACAGCGGCCCGGCGGAGGCCTGGTACGTCGACACCGTGCACGCCCACGAAGGACCGGACGCGGAACTGCGCCCCGGCCTCGCCCGCGGCGGCGCCGCCGGTGCCGTGGCACTCGCCGTCGGCACCCTGTGCGGCGGGCTCGGCCCGTGGCTGCTCGACCGAGCCGGGTACGGCGAGGCGGCCCTCGGCGTGCCGGTGCTCGCGCTGCCGCTCCTCGCGGGCGCCGTCGTCAGCGCGTTCTACGTCGGCTACGTCCTGCTCGCCCTGCCCGAACCGCCGCGCCCGCCCGCCACCCTGCGCGGCGTCCTCACCGGGATCCCCGGCACCGTCGCGGCCGGCATCAGGCTCAGCGTCCGCGACGGCCTCGTCCGCCGCGTGGTGCTGACCGCCGCCGCCACCGGCAGCGCCCTCGGCGTCGTGGAACTGCTCACCCCCGGCCGCGCCGCCGACCTCAGCGGAACCGCCGCCGACGGCGCGGTCCTCTACGCGGTCCTGTCCTGCGCCGGATTCTTCGGCACCGCCTTCGGCAACCGGCTCGCGCCCCTGGCCGCCCGCCTCGCCAAGAGCGGGGAACGGGCCATCCTCGCAGGCGAGTTGACCGCGGTGCTCGGCGCGGTACTGCTCTGCGTCACCGCGGCGACGGACCTGGCCGTCCTGGCCGCCCTCGGCTACCTGCTCATCTACGTGGGGATCGGCGCGGCAGGCCCCAGCGTCAACGAGTTCCTGCACCGCCGCACCGACAGCGCGGGCCGCGCCACGACCCTGTCCGTCCAGTCACTCGCCCTGCAACTGGCCGGTGCCACCGGCGGGTTGATCGCGGGCGCCCTGCCGCCCGGCGCGACGGCCTGGCTGCCCGGCGTGGTCGGGCTCGCGGCGGGGGCCCTGCTGTGGACGCGCCGGGCCCCGGCCGCGTCCACAACTCCCGTACCCGTGAAGGTCGTTACAGCCCGAGCGCCTTCGTCTCACTGAGCCGCTCGATCGCCGCCTTGTCGCCCTCCAGCTCCACGTTCGCCGCGTCCTGCCGGCCGAACGCGAACATCAGCAGCTCGGCCGGCTCGCCGGTGACCGTGACCACCGGAGTCCCCTTGTGGGCCACCGCGGTCTGCCCGTCGGGCCGGCGCAGGACCAGGCCCACCGGCGCCTTGCGGCCCATCACCCGGGCCATCCGCTCGAGACGCGACCACAGCGCGTCCGAGAAGACCGGGTCGAGCTCCCGCGGCGACCAGTCGGGCTGCGCACGGCGCACGTCCTCGGTGTGGACGTAGAACTCCACCGCGTTCGACGCCTCGTCGACCTGCTTCAACGAGAACGGCGAGAACCGCGGCGGGCCGGTCCTGATCAGCTGGATGAGCTCCTCGTACGGCTTCTCCGCGAACTCCGCCTGCACCCGGTCCAGGCGGGAGGCGAGCTGCTTGATGACGAGCCCGCCCGCCGCGTCGGGGCGGCGCTCACGCACCACCACATGGGCCGCGAGATCGCGGGTGGTCCAGCCCTCGCACAGAGTGGGGGCCTGCGGGCCCGCCGCCTCCAGGAGGTCCGCGAGAAGAAGTCGTTCACGCTTGGCATGGGTCGACATGGCCGCCAGCCTACGACCGCCCCCGGCAGTCCGGACAGTGGACGCGGACCGGAGTGACCCGAGTGGCGCGGCACAATGGCACGTATGACCAGCGCAACCCCCTCCAGCGACCTCGACCCGGCCATCGCCGCCCGCCTCAAGCGCAGCGCCGACGGCCTGGTCCCCGCCATCGCCCAGCAGTACGACACCGGCGAGGTGCTGATGCTCGGCTGGATGGACGACGAGGCGCTGCACCGCACCCTGACCACCGGCCGCTGCACCTACTGGTCGCGCAGCCGCCAGGAGTACTGGGTCAAGGGCGACACCTCCGGCCACTTCCAGCACGTGAAGTCCGTCGCGCTCGACTGCGACGCCGACACCGTGCTCGTCAAGGTCGACCAGGTCGGCGCCGCCTGCCACACCGGCGCCCGGACCTGCTTCGACGCCGACGTCTTCCCCGTGAAGCAGTAGGGTCGGCCGCCATGGATCTCGAGACCTTCCGCAAGCTGGCGACCGACCGCCGAGTGATCCCCGTCAGCCGCAAGCTCCTCGCGGACGGCGACACCCCCGTCGGCCTGTACCGCAAGCTCGCCGCCGAACGGCCCGGCACGTTCCTCCTGGAGTCCGCGGAGAACGGCCGCGCCGGGTTCTTGTGGTCCCGCTATTCGTTCGTCGGCGTCCGCTCGGCCGGTACGCTCACCGAGCGCGACGGACAGGCGCACTGGCTGGGCGCCCCGCCGGTCGGCGTCCCCGTCGACGGCGACCCCCTCGCGGCGCTGCGTGCCACCGTCGAGACGCTGCACACCCCGCGCTACGAGGGCCTGCCCCCGTTCACCGGCGGCATGGTCGGCTACCTCGGCTACGACATCGTGCGCCGCCTGGAGAAGGTCGGCCCCGGCGAGCGCGACGACCTGAAACTGCCCGAGCTGACGATGCTGCTCACCAGCGACCTCGCCGTCCTCGACCACTGGGACGGCTCGGTCCTGCTGATCGCCAACGCGATCAACCACAACGACCTGGAGACGGGCGTCGACGAGGCCTACGCCGACGCCGTCGCCCGGCTCGACGCCATGGAGGCCGACCTCGGCAAGGCGGTCGACTCCGCCCCCGCCGCGCTGCCGCCGTCCGAGCTCCCCGAGTTCACCGCGCTGTGGGGCGGCGAGCAGTACCAGGAAGCCGTCGAGGACATCAAGGAGCGCATCCGCGCGGGCGAGGCCTTCCAGGTCGTGCCCTCCCAGCGCTTCGAAACCCCTTGCACGGCAAGCGCGTTGGACGTCTACCGCGTCCTGCGGGCGACCAACCCGTCCCCGTACATGTACCTGTTCCGGTTCGACGGCTTCGACGTGGTCGGCTCGTCCCCGGAGGCCCTCGTCAAGGTCGAGGACGGCCGCGCCATGGTCCACCCCATCGCCGGCACCCGCCCGCGCGGCGCGACCCCGCAGGCCGACCAGGCGTACGCCGACGAACTGATCGCCGACCCCAAGGAGCGCGCCGAGCACCTCATGCTCGTCGACCTCGGCCGCAACGACCTGGGCCGGGTCTGCGAACCCGGTTCCGTCGAGGTCGTCGACTTCATGTCCATCGAGCGGTACTCGCACGTCATGCACATCGTGTCCACCGTGACCGGACAGGTGGCCGAGGGGCGCTCCGCCTACGACGTGCTCACCGCCTGCTTCCCGGCGGGCACCCTCTCCGGTGCCCCCAAGCCGCGCGCGATGCAGATCATCGACGAGCTGGAGCCGTCCCGGCGCGGTCTGTACGGCGGCTGCGTCGGCTACCTCGACTTCGCCGGCGACTCCGACACCGCGATCGCCATCCGCACCGCCCTGCTGCGCGACGGCACCGCGTACGTGCAGGCGGGCGCGGGTGTCGTCGCCGACTCCGACCCGGTCGCCGAGGACACCGAGTGCCGCAACAAGGCCGCCGCCGTGCTGCGCGCCGTCCACACCGCGAACCGGCTCGGGTGACGCGACGCCGTGTGAAGTGACGCACGCCTCGCGCCCCCGGGGCACACGGACCTGTACAGAGGGGTGATAGTGGAGTACGTGACTGCCGTACCGCACCCCCGTACCGAGTCCGCCGAGTCCGGCGAGACCGCCGAAGCCGCCAGGCGCAGCCGGCGCAGCCTGGGCATCGCGCTGCTCTTCGGGGCGGTCGGCGCCGCGGTCGCGCTGCTCGCCTCCCGCCAGGAATGGTGCTCGGGCGTCGCCGCCGTCGCGGGCGGCGAACTGCCGCTGTCCGCCAAGGGCAGCGACGTGACGGGCGTACCGGCCGCCCTGGCCGTGGTGGGCCTCGCCGCGCTCGTCGCCGTGTTCGCCGTCCGCAAGGCGGGCCGCATCCTGGTCGCGGCCCTGCTCGCGCTCTCCGGAGCGGGCGCCGTGGCCGCCGCCGTCCTCGGCGCGGACGACAGCTCCGCCCTCGACGACAAGGCGGCCCAGGCCTCCGGCGACGCCGCGACCACCATCGACGCGCTGTCCCACACCGCCTGGCCCTACGTCGCGGCGGCGGGCGGCGCCCTCATCCTGATCGCCGGGATCCTCGCCGTGATCTACGGCGCGGCCTGGCCCTCGATGGGCGGCCGCTACGAGCGCTCGGGCGCCCCCCGGCCCCGTAAGGCCAAGCCCATCGACCCGGACCGCCCCGAGGACCTGTGGAAGGCGCTCGACCGCGGCGAGGACCCTACCGGGGCCTGACCCCGCGTGCCGGGCCGACGCGCCGGTACGGGACAATGAACCGTAACCACTCTTAGCAACGCGCTGTTTCAGCAGCGAGCGATACGCAACGAGGAGCAAGCCATGGCGGACAGCAGCCACGGACACACCCCGGCCGCCTGGACCGGTGTCATCATCGCCTTCATCGGTTTCATCGTCGCGGGCGGCGCCATGGTGATCGTCAACATCCCCGGCTTCTGGATCGGCATCGGCCTGCTCGTCGTCGCCCCCGTCGTCGGCGGCGCGATGCACCTGGCCGGCATGGGCAAGCCGCGGCGCGCCGAGCTGAAGCTGAGCCCCTCCACCTCGGAGGCCTGATCCTCGTACGTGCGTAGGGGCGGGGCCGCGAAAAGTGTCGCGGCCCCGCCCCTCGCGCGTTCCGGCGGGCGGAACCCGGGCCTCCGGGGCAGAATTCACGGGTGACCGTCGAGACGACCGACACCGCGCCCGCCCGCACCGCCGCCACCCCAGGCCTGCTGCGCCGCACCGCCGTGCCGCTGGGCCTCCTCGGTGGCGTCGTCGCGGCCTTCGCCTACGTCGGTGCCGTCGACCCCAATCAGCCGGGCCACTACCCGGCCTGCCCGCTCCTCCAGGTCGCCGGGATCTACTGCCCCGGCTGCGGCGGACTGCGCAGTGCCCACGCGATCGCGCACGGCGACGTCACGGCCGCGCTCGGCGCGAACGCCCTGGCGGTCGCCGCCTACGCGCTCTTCGCGGTGGGCTGGACCGTGTGGGTCGTACGGGCGGCGCGGGGCAGGCGCGGCAGCCCGTTCGGCCTGCGCCTCGGCCGCGTCCACCTCTGGGCGCTGGGCGTGGTGGTGCTCGCCTTCACGGTTGTCCGGAACCTGTCCTTCGGTGGCTTCCTCCACCCTTGATCGGCCGTAAGTGTCCAGGTAGTGGGATCAGCGTCAACCGGATGCGGAGCCTCAGCCCGGCTCCGGATACCATTTGAGTGACCAGCAGGTTGCCCAGTGAACTGTCAGAAGGGGGTCCGCTCGCGTGAGTGTGCTCGACGAGATCATCGACGGAGTCCGTGCCGACCTCGCGGAACGGCAGGCGCGCGTCAGCCTCGACGAGCTCAAGGAGCGCGCGGCGAAGGCCCCCGCGGCCAAGGACGGTGTCGCCGCGCTGCGCGGTGACGGCGTCAAGGTCATCTGTGAGGTCAAGCGCTCCAGCCCCTCCAAGGGCGCGCTCGCGATGATCGCCGACCCGGCGGCCCTCGCCGCCGACTACGAGGCGGGCGGCGCCGCCGTCATCTCCGTCCTCACCGAGCAGCGGCGCTTCGGCGGCTCCCTCGCCGACCTCGAGGCGGTCCGCGCCAAGGTCGACATCCCGGTCCTGCGCAAGGACTTCATCGTCACCTCGTACCAGCTGTGGGAGGCCCGCGCGTACGGCGCCGACCTCGCCCTGCTGATCGTGGCCGCCCTCGACCAGCCCGCCCTGGAGTCCCTCATCGAGCGCGCCGAGTCCATCGGGCTCACGCCGCTCGTCGAGGCGCACGACGAGGACGAGGTCGAGCGCGCGGTGGACGCCGGGGCCAAGATCATCGGCATCAACACCCGCAACCTCAAGGACCTCACGGTCGACCGCGGCACCTTCGAGCGCGTCGCCCCCGAGATCCCGGACCACATCGTCAAGGTCGCCGAGTCCGGTGTGCGCGGCCCGCACGACCTCATCGCGTACGCCAACGCCGGCGCCGACGCGGTCCTGGTCGGCGAGTCCCTCGTCACCGGCCGCGACCCGAAGTCCGCCGTCGCCGACCTGGTCGCCGCCGGCGCGCACCCCGCGCTGCGCCACGGACGGGGCTGACCCGACCCATGTCGATCTCCGCCCGCCTCGCACCCGGCTGCCGCCCCCGCGGCTGCCGGGCGCCGGCACGCCGTGTCCACGGCAGGCGGGTCCGGTACGTGATCGGCGACGAGCCGGGTCAGGTCAACGGCATGCGATGGCAGCGCCCCTCCGGGGGCGCGGGGAACGGCAAGAGCAACCACGAACGGCTCACGGCCGCGTAACCACCTGTGCCCCCACGGCGATTGGTCATCAACCCGACTCACCGTGAGGTTTCCGCATGCCCAGCGAGTACTTCATTCCTGACCCGGACGGTCAGATCCCCAGCGCCGAGGGCTACTTCGGCGCGTTCGGCGGCAAGTTCATCCCGGAGGCCCTCGTCGCCGCCGTGGACGAGGTCGCCGTCGAGTACGACAAGGCCAAGAACGACCCCGAGTTCGCCCGCGAGCTCGACGACCTCCTGGTCCACTACACGGGCCGCCCGAGCGCCCTCACCGAGGTGCCCCGGTTCGCCGAGCACGCCGGCGGCGCCCGGATCTTCCTCAAGCGCGAGGACCTGAACCACACCGGCTCGCACAAGATCAACAACGTGCTCGGCCAGGCCCTGCTCACCAAGCGCATGGGCAAGACCCGCGTCATCGCCGAGACCGGAGCGGGCCAGCACGGTGTCGCCACGGCCACCGCCTGCGCGCTGCTCGGCCTCGAGTGCAAGATCTACATGGGCGAGATCGACACCCAGCGCCAGGCCCTCAACGTGGCCCGCATGCGCATGCTGGGCGCCGAGGTCGAGGCCGTCACGTCCGGCTCGCGCACCCTCAAGGACGCCATCAACGAGGCGTTCCGCGACTGGGTCGCCAACGTCGACGAGACGCACTACCTCTTCGGCACGGTGGCCGGACCGCACCCGTTCCCGGCGATGGTCCGCGACTTCCACCGCGTCATCGGCGTCGAGGCGCGGCGGCAGATCCTGGAGCGCGCGGGCCGGCTGCCCGACGCCGCGATCGCCTGCGTCGGCGGCGGCTCCAACGCCATCGGCCTGTTCCACGCGTTCATCCCGGACGCCGACGTCCGCCTGATCGGCTGCGAGCCGGCCGGCCACGGCGTCGACACCGGCGAGCACGCGGCGACCCTGACCGCGGGCGAGCCCGGCATCCTGCACGGCTCCCGCTCCTACGTCCTCCAGGACGACGAGGGCCAGATCACCGAGCCGTACTCGATCTCGGCGGGCCTGGACTACCCGGGCATCGGCCCCGAGCACGCGTACCTCAAGGACAGCGGCCGCGGCGAGTACCGCGCGGTCACCGACGACGGGGCGATGCAGGCGCTGCGCCTGCTGTCGCAGACCGAGGGCATCATCCCGGCCATCGAGTCCGCGCACGCCCTCGCGGGCGCGATCGAGGTCGGCAAGGAGCTCGGCAAGGACGCGCTGATCATCGTCAACCTGTCCGGGCGCGGCGACAAGGACATGGACACCGCCGCCCGCTACTTCGGCCTGTACGACGGTTCCAGCGAGGGGGACTCCAAGTGAGCGGGAACATTCAGCTGCTGTCCGACACCCTCGCCGCCGCCAGGGCCGAGGACCGCGCCGCCCTCATCGCCTACCTGCCCGCCGGCTTCCCGTCGGTCGACGGCGGCATCGAGGCGATCAAGGCCGCCTTCGACGGCGGCGCCGACGTCGTCGAGGTGGGCCTGCCGCACTCCGACCCGGTGCTCGACGGTCCGGTCATCCAGACCGCCGACGACATCGCGCTGCGCGGCGGCCTCAAGATCAAGGACGTCATGCGCACGGTGCGCGAGGCGTACGAGGCGACCGGCAAGCCGGTGCTCGTCATGACGTACTGGAACCCGATCTACATCTACGGCGTCGAGCGCTTCACCGCCGAGCTGGCCGAGGCGGGCGGCGCGGGCTGCATCCTGCCCGACCTGCCGGTGCAGGAGTCGGCCGAGTGGAGGGCGCACGCGGACAAGAACGGTCTCGCGACCATCTTCGTCGTCGCGCCGAGCAGCAAGGACGAGCGCCTGGCCACCATCACGGCGGCCGGTTCCGGCTTCGTCTACGCGGCCTCGCTGATGGGCGTCACGGGCACCCGCGCGTCCGTCGGCAACCAGGCCCAGGAGCTGGTGCGCCGCACCAAGGCCACCACCGACCTGCCGGTCTGCGTCGGCCTCGGCGTCTCGAACGCCACCCAGGCCGAGGAGGTCGCCGGTTTCGCGGACGGGGTCATCGTCGGCTCGGCGTTCGTGAAGCGGATGCTGGACGCCGAGGACGAGAAGGCCGGGCTCGAAGCGGTCCGCGCGCTCGCCGGTGAACTCGCCCGAGGGGTAAGGAAGTAACGCGCAGTCACGTACCCCATATGGGTGGAATACGTCGCGGGGAGGCACGCTGGTGCCTCCCCGCTTCGTTGGCGCGGGTGTGAGTGAGAAGAACCGTGAGGGAAAGCGCACCGCCCGCGAGCGACTGGCCGTGGAGCGCGAGAAGCAGAAGGCCGCTGAGAAGCGGCGCCGGACGTTGATCGTGGGCGCGACCGTCGTCTGCGTGCTGGGCCTGGCCGCAGTGATCGGCGTGGTCGCCGCCAACTCCGGCGGTGACGACAGCGACACGTCGTCCGGCCCGGTCGCCGCGCCGAAGGGTGCCGCCGGCAGCGACAAGCTGGCGATCCCCGTCGGAGAGGACAGCGCCAAGTCGACCCTCACGATCTGGGAGGACTTCCGCTGCCCGGCGTGCAAGTCCTTCGAGGACATGTACCGCTCGACCATCCACGAGCTGGCCGACTCGGGTCAGCTGAAGGTCGAGTACCACCTCGTCACGCTCATCGACGCGAACATGAGCGGCACCGGCTCCCTGCGCGCGGCCAACGCGGCGGGCTGCGCCCAGGACGCCGGGAAGTTCCGCGACTACCACGACGTGCTGTACGAGAACCAGCCGGAGGAGACCGACGACGCCTTCGCGAGCAACGGCAAGCTGATCGACCTGGCCGGCAAGGTCGACGGGCTGGTCACGGACACCTTCAAGTCGTGTGTGAACGACGGCACGCACGACAGCTGGGTGCAGCAGAGCTACAAGAAGTTCCAGGACGACAAGCTCTCGGGCACCCCGACGGTGATCCTGAACGGCAAGACCCTGGATCTGAACTCGCTGACGCCGGACAAGCTGAAGCAGCAGGTGGCGGACGCCGCCAAGTAGGCCGTTATGGAGCCGTTGCCGGGCTGCCCGATGCGTGTGCGGCCCGGCACGGTAGCGTCGACCCTGCCATGGAACTTGCCTACATTCCCAGCCCGTCGCGCGGGGTCCTCTACCTCGGACCGATCCCGCTGCGCGGCTACGCGTTCTGCATCATCATCGGCGTCTTCGTGGCCGTCTGGCTCGGCAACAGGCGCTGGATCGCCCGTGGCGGGCGGGCCGGCACGGTCGCCGACATCGCTGTCTGGGCGGTGCCGTTCGGCCTGGTCGGCGGGCGCCTCTACCACGTGATCACGGACTACGAGCTGTACTTCAGCGAGGGCCGTGACTGGGTGGACGCCTTCAAGATCTGGGAGGGCGGCCTCGGTATCTGGGGCGCCATCGCGCTCGGCGCGGTCGGCGCCTGGATCGGCTGCCGCCGCCGTGGCATCCCGCTCCCGGCCTGGGCCGACGCCCTCGCCCCCGGTATCGCGCTCGCCCAGGCCATCGGCCGCTGGGGCAACTGGTTCAACCAGGAGCTGTACGGCAGGGCGACCGATGTGCCGTGGGCGCTGAAGATCACCTCGGACACGGACGGGCGGGTCCCGGGCACGTACCACCCGACGTTCCTGTACGAGTCGCTGTGGTGCATCGGCGTCGCGCTGCTCGTCATCTGGGCCGACCGGAAGTTCAAGCTCGGGCACGGGCGGGCGTTCGCGCTCTACGTCGCCTCGTACTGCGTGGGCCGGTTCTGGATCGAGTACATGCGGGTCGACGACGCGCACCACATCCTGGGCCTGCGCCTCAACAACTGGACCGCGCTCTTCGTCTTCGTGCTCGCCGTGATCTATCTGGTCGTGTCGGCCAAGGTGCGGCCGGGGCGTGAAGAGGTTGTCGAGCCCAGCGCGGAGGGCTCCGCCGTTGACCTGGAGAAGGGTGAGCCCGGGTCGTCGTCCGAGGGTGCCGAATCCGACGCCGGTGAGTCCGACGCCGGTCAGTCCGAGGACGCCGAGTCCGAGGATGCAGGGGCCAAGAAGAGCTGACGTCCGGTTGTCGTTCGGCTGACGGCCGGTGGGGGCTGGTCGCGCAGTTCCCCGCGCCCCTGAGAGCGAGCTCCGCTCGCTTCAGGGGAAGCTGCGCGAAGCGCATGCTTCAGGGGCGCGGGGAACTGCGCGAGAAGCCCCACCGGCCGTCAGCCGAACTGTCAGCGTTCAGCCAGTTGCAGGGTGCGCCGGGCCCCCGCCACCACCGCGGCGTCCACGAACCGCCCGTCCGGCAGAGCCAGTGCGCCGGGATCGCGGTCGGCCGCGGAGACGATGTCCCGGGCCGCCGCCACCTCCGCCTCCGTGGGGCGGAACGCCTCCTCGATCACCGGGAGCTGGCGCGGGTGGATCGCCGTGCGGCCCAGGAAGCCGAGCGCGCGGCCCTCGGCGCAGGAACGGGCCAGGCCCGCCGTGTCGCGGACGTCCGGGTAGACGGACTGGGGCGGGGGAGGCAGCTGGGCCGCGCGGGCGGCGACCACGGCCCGGCCGCGTACCCAGGAAAGGCCCGTCGCGTCGGTGACGCCCAGGTCGGCGCGGAGGTCCGCCTCGCCGAGGGCGATGCCGCGCACGGCGGGGTGGGAGGCGATGTCGTAGGCCCGCTCGACGCCGAGCGCGGACTCCAACAGGGCGTACAGCGGCGGCACTTCCGCCGCCCAATCGGCGATGCGGTCCAGGTCCGCCGGGCCGTTCACCTTCGGCAGGCGCAGCGCGTCCAGGCCGGGGAGCGGGGCGAGACGGCGCACCTCCCGCTCGGCGAGCGGGCCGTCCAGCGCGTTGACGCGGACGTGCACCGGCACCTCGTGCTTGTCGGCGAGGAGGTCGGCGGTCGCGTCGAGGGCGTACGCCTTGCGGTCGGGGGCGACCGCGTCCTCCAGGTCGACCAGGACCACGTCGGCGCCCGAGCCGAGCGCCTTGGCGACCACGTCGGGCCGGTCCCCGGGAACGTACAGCCAGGTCAGGTACGTGCTGCTCATACCGCACCAGCCTCCCGCAGGTCGGCTACTTCCGCCTCCGAGAGGCCGAGGCCGGTCAGGATCTCGTCCGTGTCCGAGCCGTGCGGGCGGCCCGTCCACTGGATCGCGCCCGGCGTCTCGGAGAGGCGGAACAGCACGTTCTGCATCTTGACCGTGCCGAGGTCCGGGTCGGGCAGTTCGGTGATGGAGTTCAGGGCCGTGTACTGCTCGTCGGCCATGACGTCGCGCACGTCGTAGATCGGGGCGATGGCCGCCTCCGCCTTCTCGAAGGCCGACACCACCTCGTCCCGGGTGTGGCCGGCGATCCAGCCGCCGACCGCCGCGTCGAGCTCGTCGGCGTGGGCGGCCCGGCCCGCGCCGGTCGCGAACCAGTCCTCGTCGATGAACTCGGGGCGGCCCACCAGGTGCATCACGCGTTCCGCGATCGACTGGGCGGAGGTGGAGACCGCGACCCACTTGTCGTCGCTCGTGCGGTACGTGTTGCGGGGCGCGTTGTTCGTCGAGCGGTTGCCGGTGCGCGGCTGGACGTAGCCGAGCTGGTCGTACCAGGTGGCCTGCGGGCCGAGGATCGCCAGCATCGGCTCGATGATCGCCATGTCGATGACCTGGCCCCGGCCCGTGGTGTCCCGGCCGCGCAGGGCCGCCATCACCGCGTACGAGGTGGCGAGCGCGGCGATGGAGTCCGCGAGGCCGAAGGGCGGCAGGGTCGGCGGTCCGTCCGGCTGGCCGGTGATCGCCGCGAAGCCGGACATGGCCTCGGCGAGCGTGCCGAATCCGGGGCGGCGCGCGTACGGGCCGAACTGGCCGAAGCCGGTGACGCGGGCCAGGACCAGGCGCGGGTTGGCGGCGCTCAGCTCGTCCCAGCCGAGGTTCCACTTCTCCAGCGTGCCGGGGCGGAAGTTCTCGACGATGACGTCCGACTCGGCGGCCAGTTTGAGGAGGACCTCGCGGCCGCCGGGGGAGGACAGGTCGAGCGTGAGGTTCCGCTTGTTGCGGCCGAGGGTCTTCCACCACAGGCCGACGCCGTCCTTGGACGGGCCGTGGCCGCGCGAGGGGTCCGGCCTGCGCGGGTGCTCGATCTTGATGACCTCGGCGCCGAAGTCGCCGAGCATCGTCGCGCAGATCGGGCCGGCGAACAGGGTGGCCAGGTCGAGGACCCGGAGTCCCGTCAACGGGCCGTTCGCGGTTGCTTGGTGAGGGTTCGTCATGCGCGGGCCTCCAGGGTGAGCCGGGCCAGTTCGTCGAAACCGATGCCGTCGAAACCACCGACCGTGGTGGCGAGGCGGTTCTTCAGCGGGGCCGTCCATCGCGCGCCGAGCGCGTCCGGGTGTCCCGCGAGCAGACCCGCGATCGAGCCGGCGGTCGCGCCGTTGGAGTCGGTGTCCCAGCCGCCGGACACCACGCGGGTGACGGAGCCCGCGAAGTCGCCGTCGGCGTGCGTGAGGGCCGCCGCGAGGAGCGCCGCGTTGGGCAGGACGTGGACCCAGTGGTGATCGCGGTAGTGGTGGTGCAGGAGGTCCACCACCTCGGCGAAGCCCGCGGGGGTCTTCGTGGGTTCGGCGGCCGCCGTCTCGATACCCAGGCGGATCGCCTGCGCGTAGCGGGAGTGCGGCGGGACGTGGACGAGTGCGGCGCGCAGCGTGTCGTGGACCGTGGTGGGCGCCGGGCCCGCCGCGTGGGCGATCGCCGCCGCCACGAACATCTCGCCGTAGACGCCGTTGGCCGTGTGGGTCAACGTCGCGTCCCGGTAAGCCAGTTCGGCCGCGCGGGCCGGGTCGCCCGGGTTCGTCCAGCCGAAGACGTCGGCCCGGATCTGCGCGCCGATCCACTCGCGGAACGGATTGCGGTACGTGGCCGTGAGCGGCGGCTCCAGACCCGCGAGCAGATTGCGGTACGCCACGCGTTCGGCGGTGAAGGTGCGGCCCGCGGGGAGCTCGTCCAGCCACAGCTGCGCCACGTTCTCCGTGGTGAAGTCGTGGCCGTGGCGCTGCAGCAACAGCAGCCCGAGCAGCGGGTAGTTGAGGTCGTCGTCCTCCGGCATGCCGTCGATGTTCTCGGCGAGCGAGGTGGGCCGGGAGCGGCGGTTCCAGGGGTAGGCCTCGGCGATCTCCGGGTCCAGGCCCTGTTCAGTGAACCACGTCGTCAGCGGCCAGTTGCCGGTCGAGCGGGCGATCGCCCTGATGCCGGTGAGCGGGAGCTTCTCGACCGGCTTGCCCAGGACACAGCCGACGGCCCGGCCGAGCCAGGCGGCGTGCAGGCGGGACAGTTCCGTCTCCGGGGCGCCGGGCGCGGGGGGCGCCGGGGCGGCCTCGGGGGACCGGTACGCGGCCGGTTCCGACGCAGCGAGCGGGGACGGCATGCCGGCCAGCTCGGCCAGCAACTCCTCGGCGAGCGCGCGGAGTTCGGGTGTGGCCGGAGTCCCGGACGCGCCCGCCCGCTCCGGTGCCAGATGGCCGCCCGCCGCGAGCCAGCGCCGCTCGACCGCGGCGGCGTCACGGCCGTCCTGCGCCGCCTGACGCAGCTCGTGCCCGACCAGGTCCTCGGGCTGCACCCAGGTCAGACGCAACATCACAGGCCCGCAATCGTGGCGAACGTGGCCTCGTGGGCGCGGCGGCGCTCCAGGTCGCGGGCGTACACCTCACGTGTGATCTGGGCGAGCGACGCCGCCGGGGCGTGCAGGTCCAGCTTGCTGGCCCGGGAGATCTCCGCGCTCCACTCCTTGGGCACGGCCTGCTCCCCGTACAGCGCGCCGACGATCGCGCCGCTCATCGTGGCGATCGAGTCGCAGTCGCGGCCGTAGTTGACCGAGCCGAGCACGGTGTGGCGGAAGTCGCCGCGGCCGACCAGGAGCATGCCGAGCGCCACCGGGAGCTCCTCGATGGCGTGCAGCCGGGAGGGGCGGCGGGCGCCGAGGGACGGCTTGCGGTACTCCGGGCCGACCGTGTCGAAGGGGGCGACCGCCTCGCGCAGCGGCTTCAGCGCGTCCTCGAAGTCGTCGTAGCGGGCGGCGACTTCGCAGACCGCCTCGATCGCGGACTTCGTGCCGTCCTTGGCGAGCTTCAGGACGTCCTCGACGACGCTCTCGGGCGTCGCGCCCGGCCGGTACGCCGCCGCGACGGCCGCCGCGAACACGCCGGCCGCCTCCCGGCCGTACGAGCTCTGGTGCGCGCCCGCCACGTCGAGCGCCTCCTCGTAGGCCTTCAGCGGGTTGCCCGCGTTGACCGCGCCGACCGGCGCCATGTACATCGCGGCGCCGCAGTTCACGATGTTGCCGACGCCCGCCTCGCGCGGGTCGATGTGGCCGTAGTGGATACGCGCCACGATCCACTTCTCGGCGAGGAAGATGCGCTGGAGGGGGAGGGCCTCGGCCTCCAGCTCCGGGATCCAGCGGGGGGTCGTGATCAGGTCGGGGACCAGGTGGTCGGCGACCGCGTACGCGTCGAGGTGGTCGCGGACCTTCTCGTAGACGCGGATCAGCGCGTGCGTCATGAGGGTGTCGTCGGTGACGTGCCCGTCGCCCTTGTGGTACGGGGCGATGGGCCGGGCCGTCTTCCAGTCGTCCTTGTAGAACGGCTCCACGATGCCGCGGACCCGGCCGCCGTGCCGCTCCGCGATGGCCTCCGGGGTCCAGCCCTCGACGGGGCCGCCGAGCGCGTCGCCCACGGCCGCGCCGACCAGGGCGCCGGTGGTGCGGTCTTCGAGTGTGAGGGTGGCCGTCGTCTCGGTGCTCATGCCGGAGTTCCTTCTGCGGAGAGGGAGTGGGGGTGCGAAGTGGTGTCGGCCAGGCGTGCGGCCAGGTCCATGAGGTCGGTGCCCGCGAGGCTGGGCAGGGCGCAGCCCGCGAGGGTGCGGCAGGCGTCCCGCCAGGTGTCCGGGAGGGCGTCGGCGCCGCCGAGCGCGCCGGTGAGGGCGCCGGCCAGGGCGGGCGCGCTGTCCGCGACGCGGGACAGGCAGGCCGCGGACGGCACCGCCTCGGTCACCGCGCCCGCCGCGGCCGTGGCCACGGCGAGGGCCACGGGGACCGTCTCCGCCGCCGCGATGCCGTAGCTGTAGACGTGGTCGACGATCTCGTGCTCCAGGACCGGCACGAGGGCGAAGGCGTTGCCGGGCAGGCCCGGGCGGGCGGCCGCCGTGGCGCGGCCCAGGTCGACGGCCTTGTGCGCGTTGCGGTGGATCTCGGTGCCCTCGGGGAGCTGGGCGAGCGCCGCGTCCACGCAGGCGTCCACGTCGGCGCCGCCGAGGGCCGCGGCGACCGCCGCCGCGATCGCGCGGGCGCCGTGCACGCCGTCGCCGTCCTGGGTGTAGCGGGCGTCGAACTCGGCGAGATCGGCGGCCATTTCGGGCTTGCCCGGGTGGACGACGGCGAGGACCGCCGCCCGGACGCAGGCCGCGTCGTCGAAGTAGTGCGGGTTGTCGTGGCCGGTGGCCGGAGGGCGCAGGCCCGCCGCCAGGTTGCCGAGACCCGCGCGCACCGAGATGCGGGCGCGCAGCGGGATCTGGGCCGACTCGATCTCGTCGGCCCGGGCCGCGGCCGCCGCGATCTCGTCGGCGAGGGTGTTCCAGGCCAGGGAGAGGGAGGAGCGGACGCGGTGGTCGGTCGGGAGGTCGCCGAGGCCGGCCTCGTGCGCCGACAGGATGGAGTGCGCCGTGAACGCGGCCCACTCGGCGTCGTCGGACGGGCCGAGGCGCAGTGGCTCCGGGGGCTGGTTCAGGGCGATCGGGACGGGGAGCGTCGTCGTCGCGTTCTGCTCCGCGAAGGTGTCCAGCTCGCGGGTGAGGCGGCGGGTCCAGTCGGGGAGGCGGGCCGCGCGGTGTCGTCCCGACGGCCACCCGGCTGCGTCTCCTGCGGCGATGCCGAGGAGGAGGCCCTCGATGCGGTCGGGTGTCATGGGTGGGCCTTTCGAGAGCGTCTGCCGGGTGCTGTTTCGTTGCCGGGTGCGGTTCCGGTGGGGGCTGGTCGCGCCGTTCCCCGCGCCCCTGGAAGGCCTGCGGCCTTCAGGGGAAAGCCGCGCGAAGCGCATGCCTGGCCCATCACGCCACCGCCCCCGCGCGGTCCGGCGGCGTAGGCGTCAACTCGTCGGCCACGTCGAGGATGTGACGGCCCGCCATGGACGGGAGGCAGCTGCCGCGGACCGGGCCGATCGCCGCGTTCCAGGCCTGCGGGATCGCGGACTCGCCGCGCAGGGCGCCGGCCAGGGCTCCGGCCACCGCGGCCGTGGTGTCCGCGTCGCGGCCCATGTTCACCGCCGTGAGGACCGACTCGCGGAAGTCGCCGCGGGCCACGGCGAACGCGCCGAAGGCGAGACCGAC
The DNA here is from genome assembly GCF_000373565.1 of Streptomyces sp. HmicA12. Taxonomy (GTDB): domain Bacteria; phylum Actinomycetota; class Actinomycetes; order Streptomycetales; family Streptomycetaceae; genus Streptomyces. Next base: position 224,204 of record NZ_KB891820.1, read on the forward strand.
GGCCTCGGGGGCCAGGTCCGTCCAGGGGTAGCCGCCGATCACGACCGCCTTGCGCACGGCGCGTTCCATGGAGAGCTGGGTGCCGTCCGGGTCGCGGCGGGCCCGGCGCGCCGCCTGCACCGCGCGGTGCAGGGAGCGGGCCGTCCAGGAGTCGTCGGGGACGACGGAGAGCGCCGCCTGGACCACCGCGTCCGGGTTGTGGCTGACCATCGCCGCGGCGACGCCCGCCGCCACGGCCCGGCCGCCGTGGATGCCCTCGCCGTCGTGGCTGACCGTGCCGTCGATGGCGACCAGGCGGGCCGCCTCGGCGGGGCGTCCGGCCGCGTACACACCGAACGGCGCCGCGCGCATCGCGAGTCCGTCGCTCCACGCGTGCCGGTGCTGGGCCGAGATGGGGGCCGCGAGACCCCGGCGCAGGTTCTCCAGGGTGCCGCGCTCGCTGAAGCCGGCGCCCTTGAACGGGCCCTCGTCGCGGTCCGCGATCCACGTGTGCCACGCCCGCTCGACGTGGCTGACCGTGAGCCCGGTCCCGTGCTCCGCGAGCAGCAGACCCGAGAAGATCGCGTACTCGGTGTCGTCCGTACCGGCCGGGTTCTCCGACACGAACCCCTCGATGCGGCCCCAGCGTTCCCGGATCTGGGACGGCTTCATGTTCTCGGCGGGGGCGCCGAGCGCGTCGCCGACGGCGAGTCCGAGGAGCGCGCCGCGGGCCCGGTCGCGCAGCGAGATGGTGGCGGGGGGCGGGGGCTGCGGGACCGTGCGGAGCCTGCGGGCCGACGGGTCCGGGTCGACGCTGACGCTCATGGTGTGTTCGTGCTCATTTCTGGGGTCGTGCCGGGTGGTGCGGGTGCTCGGCGCCGGTACGGCTGCTCAGCGCTGGTAGCGGTCGAGAATGCGGTTGCCGTCCCCCGCGAGGCGCTTGCGGAGCTCGGTGATGCCGATCGCGCCGTTGTAGTACTCCTGGTACGCCGGGGTGGCGATCTTGTCCTTCCACTCGGCGTAGCCGCGCACCCCGAGGACGGGGGAGGGGCGCAGGGACGCCGCTATGTCGGCACCGGTCCGCCAGCCGTACTTCGAGGTGGTGAGGGACGGGTCCTTGAGCGCCTCGGTGCTCGTGGGCAACAGCCAGTCGCCGCGCGCCAGTTGGACCTGGTGCCTGGCCTGCGTGAGGTACGCGATGAAGGCGGCCGCCTCCTTCTTGTGGGGGCTGTCCTCGGAGACCGAGAGGGTCTGCGGCGCGGTGCCCTGGGCGAGGCCGCCCGCGCCCTTCGGCATGGGCAGGACCGTCCAGTCGAAGCCCTTGGGCGCCTGCTGCTGGACCTGCTGCCGGTAGGAGAAGTTGAGCGGCAGCATCGCGTAGCGGCCCGCGAAGAAGCCGGGCAGTGTGTCCGAACCCGACATGCCCAGGCCCGACTTGGGGGCCGTGCGGTCCTGGTTGACCTGCCGGTTGATCAGCTGCGCGATCGCCGAGTCGGCGCCGTCGTAACGGATCTCGTTCTTGCCGTCCTTGTCCGTGTAGAAGATCCTGCCGCCGGTGGACAGGGACAGGTTCACCGACTGGCTGACCGGCTCCTTCATGGACCAGGCGACGCCGTAGGCGTTCCTGCCGCGCGTCAGCTTCTTGCACACGCGCTCGAACTCGTCCCAGGTCCACGGGTTCTCGGCGGTCGGGACGCGGACGCCGGACTCCTTGAGCAGCTTGGTGTTCGCGATGATCACGCGCGGCTCCTGGAGGAACGGGATGCCGTACACCTTGCCGTCGTACGTCGTCGTCGCCCAGGCGGCCTTCGGGATGTCCTGCTTCAGGGAGTCGGGCAGGTACGGGGCCAGGTCCGCGAGGTAGCCGCCGTATCCGAAGTCCGTGAGGTCGGAGGCGTCGTCGTGGAAGATGTCCGGCGCCTCGCCGCCCTCGAACGAGGTGAGGAGCTGGTCGTGGATGTTGTCCCAGCTGCCCTGGACGTACTTGACCTTGACTTCGGTGTGGCTGTCGTTCCACCGCTTCACGAGCGCCTTGTTGGCGTCGACCGACTCCTTCTGCCAGGCCAGGCTCAGGAATTCGAGGGTGATCGTGCCGTCGGCCGACTCGGAGTCCGAGCCGCCGCAGCCCGCGACGACGGTGGTGGCCACGCCCGCCGCGGCGGCGGTGAGGAAGGTGCGCCTGCGCATCAGCCCTTCACCGCCCCGCTCATCATGCCGCCGACCAGGCGCCGCTGGAGCAGCGCGAAGAAGACGAGGCTGGGGATCGTGGCCAGGACCGAGGCCGCCGCCAGCGGACCGAGGTCCGCGACGCCCTCGGCGCCGAGGAAGCGGGTGAGGATGACCGACATCGTCTGGTTCTCCGGGGACTTGAGGAGCACGAGGGCGAAGAAGAACTCGTTCCAGGCGGTCACGAAGCTGAACATCAGCGTGGCCACCAGACCGGGGGCCAGCAGCGGCAGCACCACGCTGACGAGCGTGCGCAGCCGGCTCGCCCCGTCCATCGCCGCCGCCTCCTCCAGGGAGGCCGGCACCGACTTCACGTAGCCCTGGAGCATCCACAGGGAGAAGGGCAGGTTCCACACGACGTAGACGAGGATCAGACCCGGGATGCTGTCGATCATGTGCAGGTTCTTCAGCACCAGGAACAGCGGGATGATCACCAGGACGAACGGGAACATCTGGCTGACCAGGATCCACGCCGTGCCCGCCTGGCTCACGCGCGTCTTGTAGCGGACCATCACGTACGCCGCCGGGACCGCGATGGCCACCGCGATCAGCGAGGCGCTGACCGCGACGATCAGGCTGTTGAGCGCCGAGTGGAGCAGCGGCTGGGCGTCGAAGGCCGTCCGGTAGTTGTCCAGGCTCGGGTGGACCGGGATCCAGGTCGGGTCGATCGAGCCCAGTTCCTGCGGGGACTTGAAGGACGTGGAGAGCAGCCAGAGGAACGGGAAGGCCAGGAAGACCATGTAGCAGAGCAGCGCCAGGTACTGACCGGCCCGGCCGGCGACCCGCGGGAGGGGAGTGCTCATGCCGCTGCCTCCACATCTTCCTTGAGCTTCTTGCGCAGGAACACGGTCAGCAGCACCGCGATCACGGCGACCATGACGAGTCCCATCGCGGCGGCGTAGCCGAACTGGCCGTACTTGAAGGCCTCCTCGTACGCGAAGAGCATCGGCAGCCGGGTCTGGCCGCCGGGCCCGCCCTGCGTCAGGACGTACACGAGGCCGAAGGAATTGAAGTTCCAGATGAAGTTGAGCGCGGTGATGGCCAGGACGACGGGCTTGAGCGCCGGCCACGTCACCGTCGTGAAGCGGCGCCACAGTCCGGCGCCGTCCAGCTGGGCGGCTTCGCGCAGCTCGTGCGGCACGTTCTGCAGGCCGGCCAGGAGCACGACCGTCGTCTGCGGCATGCCCGCCCAGACGCCCACGACGATGACCGCCGGGAGCGCGTAGGACAGGTCGGAGAGCCAGTCGACGTTCTCGTGGATCAGGCCGAGCTGGGTCAGCGTCTTGTTCAGGACGCCCGCGTCCGAGTGGTAGACGAGGCGCCACATGATGCCGACCACGACCTCGGGCATCGCCCAGGGGACGAGCGCCAGGGTGCGGGCCAGCCAGCGGAAGCGCAGGTTCTCGTTGAGCAGCAGGGCGAGGCCGAGGGCCAGGACGAACTGCAGCGCCGTGACGCAGACCGCCCAGATCAGGCCGATCCGGAACGACTCCCAGAACAGCCCGTCGTGGCGCAGGTCGAAGAAGTTGTCCAGTCCGACGAACTGCGTGGGCGACGTACGGCCCGCCTGCGAGTCCGTGAAGGCCAGCGAGACGCCGTACAGAAGGGGGCCCACGCTGAGTATCAGGATCGGGATCAGCGCGGGGAGCAGCAGGAACCACGCGCCCCGGTCCAGACCGAGCGCGCGCTTGCGCTGGTCCGGGGTGCGGGGCGGCGGTGTGCCGCGGCTGCCCGGGACGGCGCTGTCCCGGGAGGCTGTGAGACTCATGGTGCGAACCTCGTGACTCTCAACTGTCGGGCGCCGTCCGGCCCGTGGAGGCGCGGACGACGAGGCGGGGAGGGGCGGTGGTGTTGCGGGGGGCGGGTGTCTCGGCGGGGGTGTCGCTGGGGGCGTCGAGACGGTGGAGCAGCAGTTCGGCGGCGCGCCGGCCGCGTTCGGTGGAGCCCAGGTCGACGCTGGTCAGCGGGGGCCAGCCGGCCTGTGCGAGGACGCTGTCGTCCATGCCGGCGACGGCGACGTCCTCGGGTATGCGCAGCCCGCGGGCGTGCAGGGCGCGGGCGGCGCCGAGCGCGAGCTGGTCGTTGGCGCAGAACACCGCGTCGGGGCGGGCCCGCGTGAGGAGGCGGTCGGTGGCCTCGGCGCCCGACTCGATGCCGAAGTCCGTGTGCACGACGAGCTCCGGGTCGTATACGAGGCCGCAGCCGGCCAGCGCCTCGCGGTAGCCCGCGTCGCGGTTGCGGCCCGGCACGGTGTCCGAGGGGCCGTTGACGAACGCGATGCGGCGGCGGCCCGTCTCGTGCAGATGGCGTACGGCGAGGGCGGCGCCCGCGACGGAGTCGGCGCGCACACTGTCCACGGGTACGCCGTCGGGCAGGGAGCCTATGACCACGACGGGGCCCGCGGCGGTGCGCAGCGCCTCGACGTGCTCGTCGGTGATGCGGATGGGGCACAGGATGAGGCCGTCGCTGGTGCGGTCGCCGAGGCTGCGCAGGACCGCGAGCTCGTCCTCGACGACGGCGTCCGTGGAGTGCAGCAGCAGCCGGTATCCGGCCGCCTTCGCCACGGACTGGATGGCGCGGACCATCGACACGTACACCGGGTTGCCGATGTCGGGCATCGCGAAGGTGAGCTGGTGGGTGCGGCCGCCCTTGAGGGAGCGGGCCACCGCGTTGGGCACGTAGCCCAGTTCGGCGGCGGCGCGCTCGACCTTGGTGACGGTGTCGCGGCGGGCGCCCAGGCCGTTGAGGACGCGCGAGACGGAGGCGATGGAGACTCCGGCGCGCTCGGCGATGGAGACGATCGTCGGTTGCCCTGTGCTGGTTCCTGCGCCCATCTCTTTGCCCCCGTACGTCCATGAACTTCCGGTATCTGTAAACGTTTCCCGAAACTGGAAACGTTTACAGATGTTGCGGTCATGTTTCCCGAACCGTCAACGGACGCATCACGTGATCCATCTCACGGGTGAGTCCGGGAAGGTGGAGGTCACGGACCGCAGGGGGTGTTGCGCAGGGCGCAAAACCGCAGGTAAGTACGGCCTTCCTTGCTAGCGGCGGCGTTTTTTCGCGCGTACTTTCGAGGCCGTAGAAAGCAGGAACAAAGGGGAACGGGGATCACTGGCATGGCCATCATCGAGACCGAGGCGACACTCCACGACGCGCACCGGGACAACCACACCCACCGCGACGTGAACGGCGGCTGGCTGCGCCCCGCGGTGTTCGGCGCGATGGACGGCCTCGTCTCCAACTTCGCGCTCATGGCCGGTGTCGCGGGCGGCGCCGCCTCGCAGCAGACCGTCATCATCACCGGCCTGTCGGGCCTGGCCGCGGGCGCCTTCTCCATGGCGGCCGGCGAGTACACCTCCGTCGCCTCCCAGCGTGAGCTGGTCGAGGCCGAACTCGACGTCGAGCGGCGTGAGTTGAAGAAGCACCCGGCCGACGAGGAGAAGGAGCTCGCCGAGCTGTACGTGTCGCGCGGCGTCGAGCCCGGCCTGGCCGCGGAGGTCGCCCGGCAGCTCTCCAAGGACCCCGAGCAGGCCCTGGAGATCCACGCGCGCGAGGAGCTCGGCATCGATCCGGGCGATCTGCCGTCGCCGACCGTGGCCGCGGTGTCGTCCTTCGGCTCGTTCGCCCTGGGCGCCCTCATTCCCGTACTGCCCTATCTGCTCGGCGCGAGTGCGCTGTGGCCCGCCGTCGTCCTGGCGCTCGTCGGGCTCTTCGCGTGCGGGGCCGTCGTGGCCAAGGTGACGGCCCGCTCGTGGTGGTTCAGCGGATTGCGGCAGTTGGCCCTGGGTGGCGCGGCGGCGGGTGTGACCTATCTCCTGGGCAGCCTGTTCGGCACGGCAATAGGTTGACGGTCGCCGGGTGGCCGCCGGATGATGGCTATACAGGGCCTTGCATAAGTAGTCGTTACCGGACGGTTTCGAATACTTGACCACGGGGCATGAGCCGTAAGCGCTGAGGGCAATGAGGCCCGCGGCGCACATCGGTACGTCGGCCCCCACCGGTCACCATCTGTCCGCCGGGGTCTCCTTCCGTCGCCACCGCGGCGTCCGCATGCTGGAACGAAGTATCCACTTCTCGGGAATCGCTCCATCATGTAACCTGCACGAAATTTTGCAGCAGCATGAACTTCGCAGTACTCAGCAGAGGGCCAACGTCGTCCCTCGGCACTTGCAAATGCCACGACGACGACGGGAGAGCCGATGCGTACGCCGCGCCAGCCGTCCCAGCACTCCACCGGCCAGAACTGGTCGCACATGGATGCTCGCCCTGCCGCCCAGGGTATGTACGACCCGCGCAACGAGCACGACGCCTGCGGCGTCGGTTTCGTGGCCACCCTCACCGGTGAGGCGAGCCACACGCTGGTCGAGCAGGCGCTCACCGTTCTGCGCAATCTGGAACACCGCGGTGCCACCGGCTCCGAGCCCGACTCGGGCGACGGCGCGGGCATCCTGTCCCAGGTTCCGGACGCCTTCCTGCGCGAGGCGGTCGACTTCGACCTGCCCGACGCCGGTGCGTACGCCGTCGGTATCGCCTTCCTGCCGGAGAACGACACCGAGTCCTTCGTCTCGCAGCTCGAGACCATCGCCGGTGAAGAGGGCCTGAACGTCCTCGGGTGGCGTGAGGTCCCCGTCGCCCCGCAGCTGCTCGGCGCCACCGCCCGCTCGACGATGCCGGTCTTCCGGCAGATCTTCGTGGCGGACGCGGACGGTGCCGCGAAGGACATCGCGCTCGACCGCAAGGCCTTCGTCCTGCGCAAGCGTGCCGAGCGCGAGGCCGACGTGTACTTCCCGTCGCTCTCCGCCCGCACCATCGTCTACAAGGGCATGCTGACCACCGGCCAGCTGGAGCCCTTCTTCCCGGACCTGTCCGACCGCCGCTTCGCGTCGGCGATCGCGCTCGTCCACTCGCGCTTCTCCACGAACACCTTCCCGTCGTGGCCGCTCGCGCACCCGTACCGCTTCGTCGCGCACAACGGTGAGATCAACACCGTCAAGGGCAACCGCAACTGGATGCGTGCCCGCGAGTCCCAGCTCGCCTCCGAGCTTTTCGGATCGGAGGAAGGCAAGGACCTTGCGCGGATCTTCCCGATCTGTACGCCGGACGCCTCGGACTCCGCGTCCTTCGACGAGGTGCTCGAACTTCTGCACCTCGGTGGCCGTTCGCTTCCGCACAGCGTCCTGATGATGATCCCGGAGGCGTGGGAGAACCACGACTCCATGGACGCCGACCGCCGCGCCTTCTACCAGTACCACTCCACGATGATGGAGCCCTGGGACGGCCCGGCCTGTGTCACCTTCACCGACGGCACCCAGGTCGGCGCCGTTCTCGACCGCAACGGTCTGCGCCCCGGCCGCTACTGGGTCACCGACGAGGGCCTCGTCGTCCTCGGCTCCGAGGTCGGCGTCCTCGACATCGACCCGGCGAAGGTCGTCAAGAAGGGCCGCCTGCAGCCCGGCCGCATGTTCCTCGTGGACACCGCCGAGCACCGCATCATCGAGGACGACGAGATCAAGGCCGGCCTCGCCGCCGAGCAGCCGTACGGCGACTGGCTGGAAGCCGGCGAGATCGAGCTCTCCGACCTGCCCGAGCGCGAGCACATCGTGCACACGCACGCCTCCGTCACGCGCCGCCAGCAGACCTTCGGCTACACCGAGGAAGAGCTGCGCATCCTCGTCGCCCCGATGGCGAAGACCGCCGCCGAGCCGATCGGCTCGATGGGCACGGACACCCCGATCGCCGCCCTCTCGGCGCGCCCGCGGCTCCTCTTCGACTACTTCACCCAGCTGTTCGCCCAGGTCACGAACCCGCCGCTGGACGCCATCCGCGAGGAGCTCGTCACCTCGCTGCGCTCCTCGCTCGGCCCGGGCAGCAACCTCCTGGAGCCCACGGCCGCCTCCTGCCGCTCGGTCACCCTGCCCTTCCCGGTGATCGACAACGACGAGCTGGCCAAGCTCATCCACATCAACGCCGACGGCGACATGCCCGGCATGAAGGCCGCGACGCTGTCCGGTCTCTACCGGGTCTCCGGCGGCGGCGACGCCCTCGCCGCCCGCATCGACGAGATCTGCGCCGAGGTCGACGCCGCCATCGAGGCCGGCGCCCACCTCCTCGTGCTCTCCGACCGCCACTCGGACGCCGAGCACGCGCCGATCCCGTCGCTGCTGCTCACCTCCGCCGTTCACCACCACCTCATCCGCACGAAGAAGCGGACCCAGGTGGGCCTGCTCGTCGAGGCCGGTGACGTCCGCGAGGTCCACCACGTCGCGCTGCTCATCGGCTTCGGTGCCGCGGCCGTCAACCCGTACCTGGCGATGGAGTCGGTCGAGGACCTGGTCCGCGCCGGCACCTTCCTGCCCGCCGACGAGGAGGGCGGGGCCGAGCAGGCCATCCGCAACCTCATCTACGCGCTCGGCAAGGGCGTCCTCAAGGTCATGTCCAAGATGGGCATCTCCACCGTCGCCTCCTACCGCGGCGCCCAGGTCTTCGAGGCCGTCGGCCTCGACGAGGCCTTCGTGGAGAAGTACTTCAACGGCACGGTCACCAAGATCGGCGGCGCCGGTCTCGACGTCGTCGCCGGCGAGGTCGCCGCCCGGCACGCCAAGGCGTACCCGGCCTCCGGCATCGCCCCGGCGCACCGCGCCCTGGAGATCGGCGGCGAGTACCAGTGGCGCCGCGAGGGCGAGCCGCACCTGTTCGACCCGGAGACGGTCTTCCGCCTCCAGCACGCGACCCGCTCGCGCCGCTACGACATCTTCAAGAAGTACACGGACCGCGTGAACGAGCAGTCCGAGCGCCTCATGACGCTGCGCGGCCTGTTCGGCTTCAAGGCGGACGACCGCGCCCCGATCTCGATCGACGAGGTCGAGCCGGTCTCCGAGATCGTCAAGCGGTTCTCGACCGGCGCCATGTCGTACGGCTCCATCTCGCGCGAGGCCCACGAGACCCTCGCCATCGCCATGAACCAGCTGGGCGGCAAGTCCAACACCGGTGAGGGCGGCGAGGACGCCGACCGTCTCTACGACCCGGCGCGCCGCTCCTCCATCAAGCAGGTCGCCTCCGGCCGCTTCGGTGTGACGAGCGAGTACCTGGTCAACGCCGACGACATCCAGATCAAGATGGCTCAGGGCGCCAAGCCCGGTGAGGGCGGTCAGCTGCCCGGCCACAAGGTCTACCCGTGGGTCGCGAAGACGCGTCACTCGACGCCGGGCGTGGGCCTCATCTCCCCGCCGCCGCACCACGACATCTACTCCATCGAGGACCTGGCTCAGCTGATCCACGACCTCAAGAACGCCAACCCGCAGGCCCGCATCCACGTGAAGCTGGTCTCCGAGGTCGGCGTCGGCACGGTCGCCGCAGGTGTCTCCAAGGCGCACGCGGACGTGGTCCTGATCTCCGGCCACGACGGCGGCACGGGCGCCTCGCCGCTCACGTCGCTGAAGCACGCGGGCGGTCCCTGGGAGCTCGGCCTCGCCGAGACCCAGCAGACGCTGCTGCTCAACGGCCTGCGCGACCGGATCGTGGTCCAGACGGACGGCCAGCTGAAGACCGGCCGCGACGTCATCATCGCCGCGCTCCTCGGCGCCGAGGAGTTCGGTTTCGCGACCGCGCCGCTCGTCGTCTCCGGCTGCGTCATGATGCGCGTCTGCCACCTGGACACCTGCCCGGTCGGCATCGCCACCCAGAACCCGACGCTGCGCGAGCGGTTCTCCGGCAAGGCCGAGTACGTCGTCAACTTCTTCGAGTTCATCGCCCAGGAAGTCCGCGAGCTCCTCGCCGAGCTCGGCTTCCGCTCCATCGAGGAGGCCGTCGGCCACGCCGAACTCCTCGACACCGAGCGGGCCGTGGACCACTGGAAGGCGCAGGGCCTGGACCTGGAGCCGCTCTTCTACGTCCCCGAGCTGCCGGACGGCGCCGTGCGCCACCAGCTGATCACCCAGGACCACGGCCTGGAGAAGGCGCTCGACAACGAGCTCATCAAGCTCGCCGCCGACGCCCTCGCGGCCAACGACCAGACGGACGCCCAGCCGGTCCGCGCCCAGGTCGCCATCCGCAACATCAACCGCACGGTCGGCACCATGCTCGGCCACGAGGTGACGAAGAAGTTCGGTGGCGCGGGCCTGCCCGACGACACCATCGACATCACCTTCACCGGCTCGGCGGGCCAGTCCTTCGGCGCCTTCGTCCCACGCGGTGTCACCCTCCGCCTGGAGGGCGACGCCAACGACTACGTCGGCAAGGGCCTCTCCGGCGGCCGCATCGTGGTCCGCCCGGACCGCGGCGCCGACCACCTCGCCGAGTACTCGACGATCGCCGGCAACACGATCGCGTACGGCGCGACGGGCGGCGAGCTGTTCCTGCGCGGCCGCACCGGCGAGCGCTTCTGCGTCCGCAACTCCGGTGCCACGGTCGTCTCGGAGGGCGTGGGCGACCACGGCTGCGAGTACATGACCGGCGGTCACGCGGTGGTCCTCGGCGAGACGGGCCGCAACTTCGCGGCCGGCATGTCGGGCGGTGTCGCCTACGTCATCGACCTCGACACCGACAACGTGAACGGCGCGAGCCAGTCCGCGGTCGAGGCCCTCGACGACACCGACAAGCAGTGGCTGCACGACGTCGTGCGCCGCCACGCGGAGGAGACCGGCTCGACGGTCGCCGAGAAGCTGCTCGCCGAGTGGCCGGTCGCGGTCGACCGCTTCAGCAAGATCATCCCCAGCACGTACAAGGCAGTGCTCGCCGCCAAGGACGCCGCCGAGCGAGACGGTCTCTCGGAGACCGAGATCACCGAGAAGATGATGGAGGCGGCGACCAATGGCTGATCCCAAGGGCTTTCTCAACCACGGGCGCGAGGTCGCCAAGACCCGCCCCGTCGGCGAGCGGGTGCAGGACTGGAACGAGGTCTACGTTCCCGGCTCCCTGCTCCCCATCATCAGCAAGCAGGCCTCGCGCTGCATGGACTGCGGCATCCCGTTCTGCCACAACGGCTGCCCGCTCGGGAACCTGATCCCCGAGTGGAACGACTTCGCGTACCGCGAGGACTGGTCCGCCGCGCAGGAGCGCCTGCACGCGACGAACAACTTCCCGGAGTTCACGGGCCGTCTGTGCCCCGCTCCGTGTGAGTCGGCGTGCGTGCTCGGCATCAACCAGCCGGCCGTGACCATCAAGAACGTCGAGGTCTCGATCATCGACCAGGCGTGGGACCGGGGCGACGTCGCCCCGCAGGTCCCGGAGCGCCTGTCGGGCAAGACCGTCGCCGTCATCGGCTCGGGTCCGGCGGGTCTCGCCGCCGCCCAGCAGCTGACGCGGGCCGGTCACACGGTCGTCGTCTACGAGCGCGCCGACCGCATCGGCGGCCTGCTCCGCTACGGCATCCCCGAGTTCAAGATGGAGAAGCGCCACATCAACCGCCGCATCGAGCAGATGCGCGCGGAGGGCACCAAGTTCCGTACGGGCGTGGAGATCGGCCGCGACATAGACGCGGGCAAGCTCCGCAAGCGCCACGACGCGGTCGTGGTCGCCGCCGGTGCCACCATCTCCCGCGACCTGCCGGTCCCGGGCCGTGAGCTGAACGGCATCCACTTCGCGATGGAGTACCTGCCGCTCTCCAACAAGGTGCAGGAGGGCGACTTCGTGACGCCCCCGATCACCGCCGAGGGCAAGCACGTCGTCGTCATCGGCGGCGGCGACACCGGCGCCGATTGCGTGGGCACCGCCCACCGCCAGGGCGCCGCCTCGGTCACGCAGCTGGAGATCATGCCGCGCCCGAACGACGACCGGAACCCGGTCTCGCAGCCGTGGCCGACCTTCCCGATGCTCTACAAGGTCACCTCGGCGCACGAGGAGGGCGGCGAGCGGGTCTACTCCGTCTCGACGACCCACTTCGAGGGCGACGAGGACGGCAACGTCCAGTGGCTGCACCTCACCGAGGTCGAGTTCATCGACGGCAAGCTGACCCCGAAGCCCGGCACCGAGCGCAAGATCCCCGCCCAGCTGGTCACCCTCGCCATGGGCTTCACGGGCACCGACCAGGAGAACGGCCTGGTCTCCCAGTTCGACCTGGAGCTCGACGCGCGCGGCAACATCGAGCGCGACGCCGACTTCCAGACGAACGTCCCGGGAGTCTTCGTGGCGGGCGACGCCGGCCGCGGCCAGTCCCTGATCGTCTGGGCCATCGCGGAGGGCCGCTCGGCCGCCCGCGGGGTGGACCGGTTCCTGACCGGTGCCTCGGACCTGCCGGCCCCGATCAAGCCGACGGACCGCGCCCTCATGGTGTGACGCTCCGTCCATAGACGTCCCGTACAACGGCGTACGGAACAGAGCGCGACGCTCGCCCGAACAGTCCCCGACCGGACGACATGGGCGGGCGTCGCGGTGCGTCCGGGGTCAGGCGTCCCCGCGCCGCGGATCGCCGGGGACCGTCCGGATCCAGGAGCTGAACCACCAGCAGACCACGACGGGGCCCACGAGCATCGCGAGCAGCCACAGCCCCACACCGGCCGGCGAGAGCACCACGCGCTCCCACCGCTCCGGAAGCAGCGCCGGGAGAGCGATCGCCAGCACGAGCACGAGCCAGGTGCCCAGCACCGCGAGCACGGCCTTCGACACGATCACGGCCTTGCGCATCGATTCCCCTGTTTCATCAGCAGGCGTCGTCCGCCCGCGCCCGGAACTCCGTCCGGCTCATGGCCTTTCCGTCGGCCCACCACCGCCCGGGCGCCAGACCCTCGACGTCCGCGCGTGTGAAGTCGACGGTGCCCTTGTAGCGCACGGTGTCGTCCGGCCCGACGACGAACCACATCGAGTAGTCCCGGCCGGGCGCCAGCTTCGTGGCGGAACCCGCCTTGCCGTGCCACCCCTTCGGGAGGCGGAAGAGGCTGAGCTCCTGTTCGCCGGTGGCCGTACCGGGCGGCCGGGCCGACCAGTGGTCCAGGGCCGCGGGGTCCGCCTCGTCGCCCTTCTCGTCGATCCTGAGGAGCACGACCTCCCGGAGGGCGTCGTCCGAGCAGGGCCGCAGCAGCGCCCGTACGTCCCCGTCCGGGCCCTTGCCGACGGCCACGAGGGGGAGTTCGGGCGGACTGCAGCCGCCCGCGAGCAGGGCGAGGGCCACGACCGCACCGGCCCGGGACAGCGTGCGCGCCGTCCTGCTGTCGCTGTTCATGGTGGCCCCCGCCTCGCTTCCGTACCGACTCAGCTGTGGAAGCTGATGTACCCGTTGCCGTCACGGTCGTTGGCGGACTTCGTGTACGCGTGGGTGTCCGCGTGCGAGCCCGACGGCTTGTACAGGTAGATCGTGTCCTTGTCGTTGTTCCACATGAAGTTGCAGTTGGCGCGGTAGACGACGTTCTTCGCGTCCGAGTCCGTGCCCCGCCCGCCGCGCAGGCGGACGTAGTCACCGGGCTGGAGGCTGTGGCTCTTGGTGAACGTGAACCTGTTGCCGGTCTTGTCCTTGACCACGTAGCCCTTGAGGTTCACCGTCGCGGTCTTGGAGTAGTTCTTGATCGTCACGTACTCCTTGTACGTGTTGCCGCCGGAGCAGCGGTTGTCGTCGCTGCCGGGGGCGTCGTACTGGACCCCGCGGACCTTCAGCGCCGAGCTGTACTCGGTCGCGTACGCGGGGGCGGCCGCCAGCAGGGCCACGGCCGCCATCGCGGAGACGGAGACGACGGAAGCGGCGGCCAGAGCCGGACGTATCTGCATGTTGGTTCCTTAACGGGCTTGCGTGGGAGGCCAGTTGCACACGTGTGTGGCACGAGTTGGACACACCGTCTTCACGTTTGGTTGTACGCGCGAGGGGCCATGTGGGCCCGAGTTACGGAACCCGGTACGTCTCCCCGTACACCCGCCACGTCAGGGGCGTCTTCAGCGACAGATTCCCGTCGTAGAGGAAGCTGCGCTGGGCCGTGTCGATGCGGGACGTGTCGATGTCCGCCTTCTTCGTCTTCATGGCCTTGCGGCGGATGTCGAGGAAGATGTCGAGGTACTCCTTCTCCTTGCCGCCCTCCGACGGGCTGTCCGCCTCCTTGAGTGCCGCCTCGCGCAGGCCGTAGAAGCCGGTCGGGCCGGTGCCGGGGCCGTGGAAGACCATCGCGTCGTAGTAGATGAACTGGCCCAGCGTGCCGAGTCCGTCGAGCTTGGCGAGGCGGACCGCCGGGTCGAAGTAGACGCGGTCGCGCTCCTCGTCCTGGGTGTCGCGGAACGCCTTGCGCGTGGCCTCCTGCTTCCAGGCCGCGGTGAAGCCGGGGTCGAGGCCCTGGTGGGAGTCCGTGCCGTCGACCTTGCGCAGGGCGGGGAGATAGTCGGCGAGGGCGTTGCCGGGGTGGGCCTTCGTGTAGCGCTCGACCAGGGTCAGCAGGTCGTGGGTGCCGGTGCAGAAGCCGATGATGCCGGCCGTGTAGCCCTGACCGTCGCCGATGTCCTCCACGTAGCCGTACGCGCTGCGCCAGTCGAGAGTGGAGTTCTCGGCGCTCGCGACGATCCGCTGGGCCAGCTCCTTCTTCGCCGGGGCGGCGAGGCCGGGCGGCAGGTCCGCGATGAGCTCGTCGTCGGCCTTGCGTTCCGCGGCCGACTTGTCGTCGTCGTACGGCTGCGCGGACGCCGATGAATCCGGGCGGGCGGAGGAGGCGTCGCCCTTGCCGTCGGGCGACAAGAAGTAGAACGCCGCCGTGGTCACGGGGGCCACGGCCAAGAAGGAGAGGAACAGGCATCCGGCGCGTTTCATGCGGCACACAGTAAGCGCACTCCCGCTATTGACTGAAAGTCAAACGAGGGTCAGGCTCGGCCGAGGCCGCCGTTCCCGCCCTCGAGGTCACAGGAGGTCCTGTGAGCAACGAAGCGTTGGCACGACTGAGCGATGAGCTCGGGTCCCCACCGCCGCAAGCCATAAGGGAGTTGAGCGCCGAGTGGGTCACCGTCCTCGCCCAACGGCTCGGTGCTCTGCGCCGAGGGCTGGGAGCACACGAGCGGCGGCCTGCAGCCGCGCGGCCGGGCCTGCGTGGAGGTCCACTTCTAGTCCGCCCGCGGGTCCGCCTCTGAGCGGTACTTCCGCGGTCCCGTACGCTCGACGTCCATGATCGACCTCGACGTACGGGACCTGCCCGCCGCGGACCGGACCGCCGTCCCCTGGAAGAACGGCGGCGGTGTCACCCGCGAGATCCTCTGCCGTCCGCAGGGCGCGGGGATGGCGGACTTCCAGTGGCGGGTGAGCCTCGCCGAGGTCGCGGCCGACGGGCCGTTCTCCGCGTTCCCCGGCGTCGACCGCACTCTCACCATGGTCGAGGGCGACGGCATGGAACTGACCGTCGGCGGCACGACCGCCCTCGTCGACTCTCCTTACGTGCCACGGGACTTCGCCGGTGACGTCGACACCGACTGCCGCCTGCTGGGCGCCGGGAACGTCGTCAACCTCAACGTCATGTGGCGGCGCGACGCCCTCGCCGTACCGCCGTCCGTCGCCGTGGTGCGCGGCCGGTTGCCCCTGGGGCCCGGCCGCTCCCTCGTCGTCGCGCTGGACGAGGAGGGCGCGGAGGTGGCGGGCCGGGTGCTCGGACGGTACGACGCCGTGCTCGTCACCGGCGCCGCGCCGCTCCGTGCCGCGGGACCCACCGCCGTGATCTCCGTCGGCTCCGCTACCCGTTGATCCTCTTGAACTGGTCCTCCGTCAGCGCGAGTTGGAGCGCCGCCACGTTCTCCTCCAGATGAGCGGGGGACGACGTGCCCGGGATGGGCACGATGTTCGGGGAGCGGTGCAACTGCCAGGCGAGCGCCACCTGCGACGGGCTCGCGCCCAGCTCGCCCGCCACGGCCGCGAGAGGGCTGTCCGGTCCGGCGAGCTCACCCATGGCGATCGGGAAGAACGGCAGGAACGCGATGCCGCGCGCGGCCGTGTGGTCCACGACGGCCTCGTGCTCCCGCGTCGCCAGGTTGTACATGTTCTGCACACTCGCGATCGGCGCGATCGCCTCGGCCGCCGTCACCTGCTCGACACTCACCTCGGACAGCCCGATGTGCCGGACCTTGCCCTCCTCCTGAAGCTGCCGCAGCGCGCCGATCTGCTCCTCCAGGGGGTACTCCGGGTCGATCCGGTGCAGCTGGAGCAGATCGATCCGGTCCGACTTCAGCCGCCGCAGGGCGAGTTCGGCCTGCTGGCGCAGGTAGGCCGGGTGGCCGAGCGGCACCCACTCGCCGACGGAGGGGCGGACGACGCCGACCTTGGTGGCGATCGTCACGCCGTCCCGGTACGGGTGCAGCGCCTCGGCGATCAGCTCCTCGTTCGCGCCGAGCGCGTACGCGTCGGCCGTGTCGAAGAGGGTGACGCCGAGGTCGGCGGCCCGGCGCAGCAGCGCGACGGCGGCGTCGCGGTCGGTGGGGGCCCGCCAGATCGGGGCGCCGGCGCCGGAGCGGTCGGCCGGGGCGCCGGTGAGGCGCATCGCCCCGTAGCCGATACGGGAGACGGGAAGATCGGAGCCGAGTGCGAAGGTTGTGTGCGTCAGGTTCGTCATGTTCGTCATGACGGCGACGCTATGAGCTCACATACATGTGAGGTTCAAGTGCCTGTGAGGGGAGTCACATTGAGCTCGGGGGATGGTTCAGGGGCCGCGGCGATGAGGATCGGCGAGCTGTCGGCACAGACCGGCGTCAGCGTGCGCCTGTTGCGGTACTACGAGGAACAGGGCCTGCTCACCGCGGGCCGCACCGCCGGCGGACAGCGCGTGTACGACGCCGGGGCGCCCCGCACCGTACGCCGCATCCGGGCCTTCCTCGGCGCGGGTCTGCCCACCCGTGTCATCCGGGAGATCCTCGACTGCGTGTGCGGCAGCGAGGCCGAGGTGGAGCCGTGCCTGACGCCGGTGCTCCTCGGCCGACTGCGGGAGATCGAGGAGCGCATCGAGGACCTCCAGGGCTCACGGGCCTCCCTCACCGGCATCCTGGCGGCCACCCGAGGCTAGGCGGGGCCCGCGAGTGCGCTCATCCGGTGGTCGAGCCGCCGTCCACCGTGAACTCCGCCCCCGTGACGTACGACGCCGCGTCCGACGCGAGGAACAGGACCAGTCCGCCGACCTCGTCCGGGCGGCCGATCCGGCCGAGCGGCAGGTGCGACCAGTCGCGCCCGGTGGCCGTCCGTCGCACCATCGGGGTGTCGATCGCGCCCGGGTGCACGGAGTTCACCCGGATCCCGTGCGGGGCGAGGTCGAGCGCGGAGGACCGGGTGAGCCCGCGCAGGCCGAACTTCGACGAGCCGTACGCCGCGTGGTTCTTGATGCCGACGAGCCCGGCCGTCGAGGAGATGTTCACGATCGACCCGCCGCCCACGGACCGCATGGCCGGCACGACGGCCTGGATCCCCAGGAACGGGCCGAGCAGATTGACCCGCAGCAGCGTCTCGAAGTTCTCGTACGTCTCGTCCTCGACGGAGGCGGTGCGCCACAGCGCCGCGTTGTTCACGAGGACGTCGAGCCGCCCGAAGGAGTCGAGCGCGGTGCGCACGGCGGCGGCCCAGCCGTCGGCGGACGTGACGTCGTGCCGTACGAACACCCCCTGCCCATCGAGGGACTTGGCGACCTCCTGCCCCTCCTCCTCGCGTACGTCGGTGAGGACGACCCGCGCCCCGGCCTCGGCGAACAGCCGGGCCTCGGCGGCGCCCTGGCCGCGCCCGGCACCGGTGATCAGCGCGACTTTCCCGTCCAACGACCGTGCTGATGTGCTCACTTGGCAGGGCTCCCCTCCGCGAGTGGAGGTATGTCTAGCAGTCATACCTGGAGGGAGGAAGGGGCTCGTAGACTGCCGCCGTGGCTGAGAAGGCGGAGCACGAGAAGAGGCCCGTTGTCCGGAAGGCGCCGCGGGCGGTGGCGCGGGAGGAGTCCGACGGGCGTCCGGCGCTGCCCGCCACCGGCTGGGCGGTGCTCGGGCTGCTGTCGTTCGGTGAGGAACTGTCCGGCTACGACCTGAAGAAGTGGGCCGACTACTCGCTCCGGTTCATCTACTGGAGCCCGTCGTTCAGCCAGATCTACGGCGAGCTGAAGCGTCTGGAGAGCGTCGGTTACGTCGCCTCGCGCCAGGTCGCCCAGGAGACCGGCAGCCGCGACAAGCGCGTCTACACGATCACGGACGAGGGCATGGACGCCGTGCGCACCTGGGCGCGCACGGCCCCGGTCGACCCGCCCGTGCTGAAGCACAACCCGATGATGCGGCTCTGGCTCGGCCACCTCCTGGAGGCCGAACAGGCGCGGGACGTCCTGGAGCGGCACCGCGCGTACGCGGAGACGATGCGCGAACAGGCCGAGGCCGACGCACGGGACTCCGCGGGGGAGCCCGCGTGGCGCTATCCGCAGCTGATGCTGCGCTGGGCCGAGCGGTACTACGCGGCCGAGCGGGACCTGGCGGACGGGATGCTGAAGGACCTGCGGGAACTGGGAGGCCCAGGGGGAGAGCAGGCGGAGTGAGCGGTCGCCGCACCGACGACGAGCGTGAGGCACCGCACCTCGCCCACGCCCGCACCCTCCCGCGCCCACGCCCATACCTCGACCTTGCCTAGGCCCTGGCCCGCGCCCGGCCCCTTGCCGTTGACGCCACCCGCTCCCGGCACTGCGCGGGCGTCCCCCACGCGTCCCGCAGCGGCCGCGCCTTCCTGAGCCACAGCGACAGGTCGAGCTCCGCGGTGTAACCCACCGCGCCGTGCAGCTGGAGCGCGGCGCGCGCCGCCGCGTACGCCGCCTCGCCCGCCGTGAGCTTGGCCGCCGCGATGTCGGCCGACGTCATCGACAGCGCCGCACCGAACAGCAGGGGCCGCGCGAACTCCAGGCCCAGGAGCGCGTCCGCGAGCCGGTGCTTGACCGCCTGGAACGAGCCGATCGGCACCCCGAACTGCCTTCGCCGGCCCACGTACGCGACGGTTCTGCGCAGCAGCTCCAGACCGACACCGAGGGACTGCGCGGCGGTCAGCAGCGCGGCCAGATCCGTCGCCCGGGTCACCGCTCCCGCCGCGTCCCGGGCGAGCACCTCGCCCGATCCGTCCGGCCGGAACAGACGGCGGGCGGGATCGGCGGACTCGGTGAGCGGCCCGTGACCGCCGGTCAGCCGCACCGTGCCGCCCTCCGCCACGAACACCGCGTCGGCCGCGTCCGCGTCCAGGGCGTACGCCCCCGCGCCGAGGGTCACCACGGCCTCCCCGGCCGCGATCCGCGGCAGCCACTCCTTGGCGGCCCCCGCGGCATGGGGCGACCCGGCGAGCAGCGCGGCAACCGCCGCCGTCTCCACGAGCGGACCCGGCACCGCGTGCCGCCCCAACTCGACGTACGCCACCGCCAGTTCGACCGGCAGCAGACCCATCCCGTCGTACGGCTCGGGGACGGCGAGCGCGAAGACCCCGGTCCCGGCGATCCGCGACCACAGCGCCCGCCCCGGGGCCGGGTCGCCGTCCGCCCACGCCCGGATCACCGAAGGGGTGTCCGACGCGCCCAGCATCCGGTCGAGCGTGCGGCCGAACTCGGCCTGCTCCGCGTCCAGGAGGAACCTCATCAGCGGCGTCCCTTCGGCAGGCCGAGCAGCCGCTCGGCGATGATGTCGCGCTGGATCTCGTTCGTCCCCGCGTAGATCGGTCCGGCGAGCGAGAAGACGTACCCCTCGGCCCACTCGCCCGCCGCCGACTCGCCGTCCGCGCCCAGCAGTTCCAGCGCCGTCTCGTGCAGCGCGATGTCGTACTCGGACCAGAACACCTTGTTCAGGCTCGACTCCGCGCCGATCCGCTCGCCCGCCGCGAAACGCGACGCGTTGGCGTACGTGAACAGCTGGTACGCGCGCGCCCCGACCAGCGCGTCCGCCACCCGGTCCCGGACCGCCGGATCCGCGCCACGCTCCCGCCACAGGCGGTGGAGGCGGTCGGCGGAGGCGAGGAAGCGGCCGGGGGAGCGCAGGGTGAGCCCCCGCTCGTTGCCCGTCGTCGACATCGCGATCCGCCAGCCGTTGCCGGGCTCCCCGATCACGTCCTCGTCCGGCACGAACACGTCGTCCAGGAACAGCTCGGCGAAGGCCGGCCTGCCGTCGAGGCGGCCGATGGGGCGGACCGTGACACCGGGCGCGCGCAGGTCGAACATCAGGTACGTGAGCCCCTGGTGCGGCTTGGGCGCGTCCGGGTCCGTGCGGAAGATGCCGAAGGCCCGGTCCGCGAACGCCGCCCGCGACGACCAGGTCTTCTGCCCGCTGAGCAGCCAGCCGCCGTCCGTGCGGACCGCCCGCGAGCGCAGCGAGGCCAGGTCCGAACCCGCCTCCGGCTCCGACCAGGCCTGCGCCCAGATCACCTCGCCGCTCGCCATCGACGGGAGGACCCGCGCCCGCTGCTCGTCCGTCGCGTGATCGAACAGGGTCGGGGCGAGGAGGTTGATGCCGTTCTGCGAGACGCGGCCCGGGGCGCCCGCCGCGTAGTACTCCTCCTCGAAGACCAGCCACCTGAAGATGTCGACGCCCCGGCCTCCGAACTCCTCGGGCCACGACACCACCGACCAGCGGTCCGCGGAGAGTTCGGCCTCCCACGCGCGGTGCGCGGCGAAGCCCTCCTCCGTCTCCAGCGACGGCAGCGGCTCGGCCGGCACGTGGGCCGCGAGCCACTCCCGCGCCTCGGCGCGGAACGCGTCCTCGTCCGGGGTGAATTGCAGATCCATCACGCACCCGCCTTCTTCATGGCATGGACGTCCATGCCGCCCAGGGGGTCGGCCGCCGTCTCCGCGTTGTGCGCGTGCGCCAGGTGGTGCAGGCCGAACACCGAGTCCATGCCCGCGTGCAGGCCCTGAAGGTCCTCCGCCTGGTTCACCGCGCGCTTGGTGAGCGCGAGCCCGAGGCGCGGCATGTCGGCGACGCGCTCCGCCAGCCCACGCGTCACCGAGGCGAGTTCGGCGCGGTCCTCCACCACCCGGTTCACCATCCCCACCTCGTACGCCCGCCGCGCGCTCATCCGGTCGCCCGTGAACAGGAACTCCTTCGCGATCCGCGGCGGCATCACCCAGGGGTGCGCGAAGTACTCGACGCCCGGAATGCCCATCCGCACCACCGGGTCCGCGAAGAACGCGTCCTCGCTCGCCACGATCAGGTCGCACACCCACGCCAGCATCAATCCGCCCGCCACGCACGCCCCGTGGACCGAGGCGATCACCGGCTTCGGCAGCTCGCGCCACCGGCGGCACATGCCCAGATACACCTCCGACTCGCGCGCGAACCGGGACTCCGCGCCCCGCTTGTCGGAGTGGTCCCACCACAGCCCGGCCCGCCGCTCGAACGCCAGATGCGCGTCCCGCTCCGGGGTGCCGATGTCGTGCCCCGCGGAGAAGTGCTCGCCCGCACCCGCGAGCACGACGACCTTCACGTCACCGTCCTCGGCCGCGCGATAGAACGCCTCGTCCAGGGCGTACGTCATCGCCGAGTTCTGCGCGTTGCGATACCGGGGCCGGTTCATCGTCACGTACGCGACCCGGCCCCTGGCCTCGTACAGCACGGGCGGCTCGGAGGCGGAGTCTGCTGCGGGCTGTGCTGCGGGCATCGGGCATCATCCTTCCCTAACAAGTGTTTGGTAGGTTACCGTAGCCGCATGAGCAGCGTCGAGGAGTCAGGAGGCGTGCGTATGACCGGACCCGAGAGCGCACCCCCGTACGTGCCCGGGCACGATCTGCTCGCCGGCCGCACCGCCGTGATCACCGCGGCCGCCGGGGCCGGGATCGGCGGCGCCACCGCCCGCAGATTCCTGGAGGAGGGCGCACGGGTCCTGATCAGCGACGCGCACACCCGCCGCCTCAAGGAGTCCGAGCAGGCCCTCGCGCAGGAGTTCGGCGCCGAGCGCGTGGCGTCACTGCCCTGCGACGTGACCGACGAGGAGCAGGTCGCCGCCCTCCTCGCGCTCGCCCACGAACGGCACGGCGGACTCGACATCGTCGTCAACAACGCCGGACTGGGCGGCACTTCGGCCCTCGTCGACATGTCCGACGAGCAGTGGGGCCGCGTCCTGGACGTGACGCTGAACGGCACGTTCCGCTGCACCAGAGCCGCCCTGCGCGCCTTCCGCGACACCGGCCGCCAAGGCGTCGTCGTCAACAACGCCTCCGTGGTGGGCTGGCGCGCCCAGGCCGGACAGGCGCACTACGCGGCCGCCAAGGCCGGCGTCATGGCCCTCACCCGATGCGCCGCCGTGGAGGCAGCCGAGTACGGGGTCAGGGTCAACGCGGTCTCACCGAGCCTCGCCATGCACCCGCACCTGGTGAAGGTCACCTCCGCCGAACTGCTCGCGGAGCTGACCGAGAAGGAGGCCTTCGGGCGGTACGCCGAACCGTGGGAGGTGGCCAACGTGATCGTGTTCCTCGCGTCCGGCTACTCCTCCTACATGACGGGCGAGACCGTCTCCGTGAGCAGCCAGCACCCATGAGCGACCCGACGGGGACCACAATGGTCGCGTGCCTACGAAGAAGAAGCCCCAGGTGACCGCATCGCCCGAGCGGCGCCGTGAACTCCTCGACACGGCCGCCGAGGTGTTCGCCGCCCAGGGCTACAACGCCACCACCGTCCGGAAGATCGCCGACCACGCGGGCATGCTCGCCGGCAGCCTCTACTACCACTTCGACTCCAAGGAGTCGATGATCGAGGAGATCCTCCGGTCCTTCCTCGACGAGCTGTGGGCCGGCTACGACTCCGTGCTCGACGCCGGCCTCGGCCCCCGGGAGACCCTGGCGGCCCTCGTCACCGAGTCCTTCCGGGAGATCGACCGGCACCGCGCCGCCGTCGCGATCTACCAGAAGGAGTCCAAGCACCTCGCCGTGCAGGAGCGGTTCGAGTTCCTCGCGGCGTCCCAGCGCAAGTTCGAGAAGGCCTGGCTGACGACCCTGGAACGCGGGGTCGAGGACGAGGTCTTCCGCGCCGATCTCGACATCCGCCTCACCTACCGGTTCGTGCGCGACACCGTGTGGGTGGCCGCGTCCTGGTACCGGCCCGGCGGACAGCACAGCCCGGAGGAGATCGCCCGCCAGTACCTGTCGATGGTGCTGGACGGGATCGCCGTACGAGAGACATAGCCCAAGGAGAGGGATCCGTCATGGCCGAGGCCTACATCGTCGAAGCGGTCCGCACCCCCGTCGGGCGGCGCAAGGGCGGCCTCTCGGCCGTCCACCCCGCCGACCTGGGCGCGCACGTCCTCAAGGAACTCGTCGCCCGCACCGGCATCGACCCGGCAGCCGTCGAGGACGTCGTCCTCGGCTGCCTCGACACCGTGGGCCCGCAGGCCGGTGACATCGCCCGGACGTGCTGGCTGGCGGCCGGCCTGCCCGAGGAGGTGCCGGGCGTGACCGTCGACCGCCAGTGCGGCTCCTCCCAGCAGGCCCTGCACTTCGCCGCCCAGGGCGTGCTGTCCGGCACCCAGGACCTCGTCGTCGCGGGCGGCGTGCAGAACATGTCGATGATCCCGATCGCCTTCGCCTCCCGGCAGGCCGCCGAGCCGCTCGGCCTCACCGAAGGGCCGTTCGCCGGCAGCGAGGGCTGGCGCGCCCGCTACGGCGACCGGCCGGTCAACCAGTTCCACGGCGCCGAACTGATCGCCGAGAAGTGGGGCATCACCCGCCGCGACCAGGAGGAATGGGCGCTCCAGTCCCACCAGCGCGCCCTGCGCGCCATCGACGAGGGCCGCTTCACCCGCGAGACCGTCGCCTTCGGGGACGTCACCGTCGACGAGGGCCCGCGCCGGGACACCACCCTGGAGAAGATGGCCGGGCTCAAGCCCGTCATGGAGGGCGGCACCATCACCGCCGCGTGCTCCTCGCAGGTGTCCGACGGCGCGGCCGCCCTGCTCATGGCCTCCGAGCGGGCCGTACGGGAACACGGACTGACGCCCCGCGCCCGCGTCCACCACCTCTCGGTGCGCGGCGAGGACCCCATCCGCATGCTGTCCGCGCCGATCCCCGCGACCGCGTACGCCCTCAAGAAGTCCGGCATGTCCATCGACGACATGGACCTCGTCGAGATCAACGAGGCGTTCGCGCCGGTCGTCCTCGCCTGGCTGAAGGAGACCGGCGCCGACCCGGCGAAGGTGAACGTGAACGGGGGCGCCATCGCCCTCGGCCACCCGCTGGGCGCGACCGGCGTGAAGCTGATGACGACACTGCTGCACGAGCTGGAGCGCACCGGCGGCCGCTTCGGCCTGCAGACCATGTGCGAGGGCGGCGGCCAGGCCAACGTGACGATCGTCGAGCGACTCTGAGACCGTCCGGACGAAGGGGCCGGCCGGTTCGCGCGACCGAGGACCGACCGGCCCGGCAGGACTCCGGACCGCCAAGGGAACGGTGCGGATGTGAGCGTGACGGGAGTGACTCCGGGTGACTTCTGATGTCTCCGCGTGGTTCCGGTGCGACGACCCGAGCCGAGCGTGATACTGTCTTTGTGTTGCAGTTTTGGTACCCATAGACATATGTGCGCCTGACGGGAATGTTCCGCCTCAGGCGCTTTTTGTTTTCCGGGGAATTCTCCCGGGATCCGGCGTTCACGTGGACGTTCTCGGAATGGGGGCTGCTACCTGTTCAAGGAGAATGACATGGCCACCGGTACCGTGAAGTGGTTCAACTCGGAAAAGGGCTTCGGCTTCATCGAGCAGGACGGCGGCGGCGCCGACGTCTTCGCCCACTACTCGAACATCGCCACCTCGGGCTTCCGTGAGCTCCAGGAGGGCCAGAAGGTCACGTTCGACGTGACGCAGGGCCAGAAGGGCCCGCAGGCGGAGAACATCGTTCCCGCCTAATTGCGCACCACTGGGCCGGGGTCCGCACCGATGACGGTGCGGGCCCCGGTTCCTGCTGTTCCCGTCCCTCCGGAAGGCATGCCGCATGGCCAGCTCAGCCCGCCCGTCCCGCCGTCGCCCGTCCCGCCCCGCAGCCGGTGGGAAGCGCCGCGCCCCCGAGCAGCAGCGCAGGCAACAGCCCACGCCGCCGCGCGAGTTCACCATGCCGGAGAACACCACTCCCGCGCTGCCTCCGGTCGCCGACTTCGCCGACCTCGACATGCCCGCCGCCCTGCTGAAGACGCTGGGTGCGCAGGGCGTCACCGAGCCGTTCCCCATCCAGGCCGCGACGCTCCCCAACTCCCTCGCCGGACGCGACCTGCTCGGCCGCGGCCGCACGGGCTCCGGCAAGACCCTCGCCTTCGGCCTCCCGCTGCTCGCCCGCACCGCGGGCCGCAAGGCCGAGCCGAAGGCGCCGCTCGCCCTCGTCCTCGTGCCCACGCGTGAACTCGCGCAGCAGGTCACCGACGCCCTCGCCCCGTACGCGACCTCGCTGCACCTCCGTACGGCCACCGTCGTCGGCGGCATGTCGATCTCCCGGCAGGCGGGCCAGCTGCGCCGCGGTGCCGAGGTCGTCGTCGCCACCCCGGGCCGCCTCAAGGACCTCATCGAGCGGGGCGACTGCGACCTGTCCCGGGTCCGCATCACGGTCCTCGACGAGGCCGACCAGATGGCCGACATGGGCTTCATGCCGCAGGTCACCGCGCTCCTCAAGCAGGTCGAGGCCGGCGGCCAGACCATGCTGTTCTCGGCGACGCTCGACCGGAACGTGGACCGGCTCGTCAAGCAGTTCCTCACCGACCCCGTCGTGCACTCCGTCGACCCGTCGGCCGGCGCCGTCACGACGATGGAGCACCACGTCCTGCACCTCCTGGACGAGACCGACAAGAAGGCCGTCACGGCCCGGATCGCCGCCCGCGAGGGGCGCGTCATCCTCTTCGTCGACACCAAGCGTTCCGCCGACCGGCTCGCCAAGCGGCTCCTCGCCGACGGCGTGTACGCGGCCCCGCTGCACGGCGGCCGCAGCCAGCCGCAGCGCAACCGCACCCTGGAGCAGTTCAAGGACGGCCGGGTCACCGCCCTCGTCGCCACGAACGTCGCCGCGCGCGGCATCCACGTCGACGACCTCGACCTCGTCGTGAACGTGGACCCGCCCACCGAGCACAAGGACTACCTGCACCGTGGCGGCCGCACCGCCCGCGCCGGTGAGTCCGGCAGCGTCGTCACGCTGGTCCTGCCCGAGCAGAAGCGGGAGGTGCAGAGCCTGATGCGGCACGCCGGCATCCAGCCGCGCACCACCCAGGTCCGCTCCACGGACGACGAGCTGGTGAAGATCACCGGCGCGCGTGAGCCGTCCGGTGTCGCCGTGGTCATCGCCGTGCCGGAGCCCGTGGCGGCCCCGTCGGGCGCCGGTTCCAAGCCGCGCCGTTCGCGCCGTTCGCGGGGTGCGGGCAGTGGCGGTGGCGCGGGCAAGCCGGCCGGTGAGGGCCAGCAGCAGCGCCAGCCGCGCCAGCCGCGCTCCACGACGGGTGGGGCGAAGGCCGCCGGTACGGGCGCGAAGGCCGGTACGGGCGGGGGCACGGGTGGCGCACGGCGTCGTTCCGGTGGTGGCGGCGCCGCTGCCGCCTCGGCCGCGAGCACCGTCGGCGCCGGCAACCGCCGCGGTCGCGGGCCGCGCGGGCCGCGCCAGGCCGCCGCGTAACAAGGCAGAGTGGGGGTGCGGGGCGACCGGAGCTGTCAGGCGAAGGCGTCCACGCCCGTCAGCTCCGCCGACAAGGTCCACAGCCGGGCCGCCGCCTCCGGGTCGCGCGCCCAGGACTTGACCCCGCCGACGAGCATGTCGTCGGCGTCGTCCGGTACGGATTCCGCCAGGTCGCAGTCCTGGCAGTAGGCGCCCCCGTACGCGCCCTCGCGCGCGTCGAGGAGCGGTGACGTCGCCGCCCAGAGCGTGGTCGCCGCGCCCTGCTGCGGCGTCTTGAAACCGGCCGGCGGCTCACCCGTCTCCGTGATCCAGCCACGCCCTGCCCACTCCTCGCGCGGGATGTGCCGCTGCAGCGGCGTCAGGATCGAGCCCGGGTGCACGGCGTACGCACGCACCCCGCTCGCCGCGCCGAGCCGGTCCAGGTGCAGCGCGAACAGGGCGTTGGCCGTCTTCGCCTGCCCGTAGGCCAGCCAACGGTCGTACCCCGTACGGAAGTTCGGGTCGTCCCAGCGGATGCCGGTCAGGAAGTGGCCGGAGGACGTGAGCGCGACGACCCGTGTCCCGCCCGGCGCGAACGCCGGGCGCAGGCGGTTGACCAGCGCGTAGTGACCCAGGTGGTTCGTCGCGAACTGGAACTCCCAGTCCCGGCCGGCCCGTTGCTCCGGTACCGCCATCACGCCCGCGTTGTTGACGACCAGGTCGAGGGTGCGGCCCGAGTCGAGGAAGCGGTCGGCGAAGCTGCGTACGCTCTCCAGGTCGGACAGGTCGAGCGCGTCAACCGCGGTGCGGGGGACGGTGCTCAGCGCCTCGCGCGCCGCCTCGGGGCGGCGCGCGGGCACGATCACGTGCGCGCCCGCCGCGACGAGCGCGCGCGTCGTCTCCAGGCCGAGCCCCGAGTAGCCGCCGGTGACGAGGGCCGTTCTGCCGGTCAGGTCGATACCGGCGACGACTTCGGCCGCGGTGCTGTGCGCCCCGAAACCGCTGCCGATCCTGTGCTGTGCTGCGATGGTGGTCATGCCCGGAACGCTAGGACTTGGAGCGCACGCGAGGGCAAGGCCGACCTTCCGGCGTCCTACCTTTCGATCAGTCCGGCCCGCAGGAGCGCGAGGGTGCGCCGGTCGACGCCGAGTCCTTCACGGACGTAGCGCTCAAGGCTTCCGTAGTCGTGGCGCACCTGGTCGAGGGCGGCCGCGAGGTACTCGACGCGCACCTCCTGGATCGGGATCAGCAGGTCCGGGTTCTGCATCTGGCCCGCCTGCGCGAGGGCCTCGCGGACCTTCGCGTCGTAGGCGGCCCGGAAGGTGTTGGACGCCAAGTAGTCGGCCACGGCGGTGCGCCGGTCGACGCCGAGCGTGCGCAGCAGGACGTACGTCGTCCAGCCGGTGCGGTCCTTGCCGGAGGTGCAGTGGTAGAGGAGCGCGCCGCGGCCGCCGTACGCGATGTCGTGCAGTGTCGCCCCGAACTGGGCCCGGTTGGCGGCGTCCGACACGAACATCGGGTAGACGCTTCGCATGAACGCGGCCGCCCTGCCGCCGCCCAGCATCTCCTCCTGCTTGACCGGGTCCTTGGCCGCGATCGCGCCGAGCAGTTGCGCGTACAGGCCGTTGTCCGAGACGGGGCGCGCCGTGCCGGTGACCCCCGCGGGCAACCGGTCCGCGCCGTCGTACCGGATCTCCAACGGGATCCGGAAATCCACCACTTGGCGCAGCCGCAGCCCGGCGAGGGTCGTCACGTCCGCGTCGGTGACCTTGCTGAGCGCGTCGGCGCGGTAGACCGCCCCGTACCGGACCCGGCCGCCCGCGGCGCGGTGGCCGCCGATGTCGCGGACGTTCACCGCGCCGCCCTGGAGGGGGATGTGCCGGATCGGCGACCTCGGCCCCGGTGCCGCGGCCGCGCCCGGGGCGAGCGTGGTCAGGGCGGCCGTGCCGAGCGCGGAGCCGAGGGCCGCGCCGAGCAGGCGGCGCCGGGAGAGCGCGGCCACGCCTTCGGGCGACCCTCTGTTGATACGTGTCACTGCCGCGCGTGCGGCACTGTGCGTCTGCGTGCTGCCTGGCATTCGTGAACTCCCTCTCGGAAAGGGCGCATCACCCTGGTGTCGGCAGGGTGCCGAGCACGTGCCGGGCCTCGGTCATCACGCGGCCGACGAGTTCCTCGCAGCTGGGCAGGTCCTCGATCAGCCCCGCGACCTGGCCCGACGCCATGACGCCGAGGTCGGTGCGGCCCTCGACCATGGAGGCCTTCAGGAGCATGGGGGTGTTGGCGGCGAGCAGGACCTGGCTCCAGGTGAGGTCCTTGCCGTGCTTCATGGCGAGCCCGTCCCGCACCATCTGCGACCAGGTCAGGCCGGACAGCTTCCTGAAGCCCGCGGCGCGCCGGACGGCCTGCAGCAGGGCACGTGAACGGCCGGCGCCCTCCAGGGAAGTGACGAGTTCCGTACGGAGCATGCGGTGCGGCAGGCCGTCGACGGCGGTCGTCACCGTGACGTCCTTGACGCTCGCCGCGAGGTACTTCGCCTTCACCGCGTCCGGCACCGTGGAGTCGGAGGTCAGCAGGAAACGGGTGCCCATGGCGACCCCCGCCGCCCCGTAGGCGAGCGCGGCGACCAGGCCGCGCCCGTCGTGGAAGCCGCCCGCGCCGACGACGGGTATGTCGACCGCGTCGACCACCTGCGGCAGGAGCACGGACGTCGCCACGTCACCGGTGTGGCCGCCGCCCTCGCCGCCCTGCACGATCACCGCGTCCGCGCCCCACGCCGCGACCTTCTCGGCGTGCCGGCGCGCGCCGATGGACGGGATGACGACGACGCCCGCGTCCTTCAGCTCGGCGATCAGCTCGCGCGAGGGGGCGAGCGCGAACGAGGCCACCTTCACGCCCTCGGCGACGATCACCTTGACCCGCTCGCGCGCGTCCCCCGCGTCGGCCCGCAGATTGACCCCGAAGGGCTGGTCGGTGCGGGACTTCACCTCCCGTACCGCGGACCGGAGTTGGTCGACCGTCATGGTCGCGGAGGCGAGGATGCCGAGCGCGCCCGCGTTCGCCGACGCGGAGACGAGCCGCGGGCCCGCCACCCACCCCATCCCGGTCTGGACGATGGGGTGGCGGATGCCGATCAGCTTGGTGAGGGGCGTGGACAGGGTGAAGGCGTCGTCACCTTTGCCTTCGTTCACGTCGTCGCTCATACCGGCTTGACCTCGCGCTCCCGCAGGGTCTTCGGGTCGATGACCTCGCGGATCAGCCGCAGCTCCGCCGCGGTCGGCTCGCGCGTGAACGGGACCTCGCCGCCCTCCGGCAGCGTGAGCGCGAACCCCGTCGCCCCCTGGACCTCCTCGACCGTGACGCCCGGGTGCACGGAGGCGAGCCGCATCGCGTGGTCGGGGGTCGCGAAGTCGAGGACGGCCAGATTCGTGACGACGCGGGGGAGCCGGTGGTAGCGGGTGGCGGAGGGGCCGGCCGCGGCCGCGCTGTCGTAGCCGACACCGCTGACCATGTCGACCTTCTCGACGAACACGCGCGTGCTGTGCTTGGGCACCCAGTAACTCACCGGATTGTTGAGGGTGTTGACGGGGGCGCCACGCACCCCGAGCAGTTGCCGGTCGGGGCGGTCCCAGTCGCCGATGCACGAGATGTTCTGGTTCCCGAACCGGTCGAGCTGGCTCGCGCCCATCATCACGTGCCGGTCCCCGCCGGTGACCATCGCCAGGTGCTGCCGGTACGGGAGCCAGCCCTCCGCCGATCCGTCGAGGCCGACCAGCATCGCCTCGCCGTCGGTGAGCAGCAGGTCGGGGGAGAAGGTCCGCTTGGCGAGCCGCGCCCCGATCGACGGGATCAGGCCCATGGGGCTGGCGAGCACCTCGCCGTTGTCCCGCCAGGCGTCGGCGCAGGCCAGAACGCAGTACTCGGCCCGGCTCACCCGGGTGCGCGGTGTGGTGGTCACTTCTGCTCCTCGTGCCAGGCCTGTACGGCGGACCGGTACTGCTTCTCGTCCCCGTCCGGCGGCAGGAAACGGGCGGCGAACTCGGGCCAGGGCGTCGTCGCGTACAGCTTCTGGAACGGCTCGTCGCGGTCGTAGTCGGGCACGCAGGACGTGAAGTGCGCCCCGTTCGGCGTCTCGACCACGCCGGTCACCGCGTGCCGCTTGATGAGCAGCGACTGCGGTACGACGTCCTTCCCGAAACCGCCCGCACCGTCGACGAGGCGCTCGCAGGAGACGTACGCCGTGTCCGCCGCCTCGCAGAACAGGTCGTCGAAGTACGGGTCGGGGCCCAGGTACTGGCCGTTGCCCGCGCGGTCCGCGCGGTTCACGTGGACCAGGGCCGCGTCCAGGCGCAGGGCGGGCATCGCGACGAACGTCTCCCCGTCCTCGTAGGGTGAAGTGACCGTCCGCAGGGCCGGGTTGACCCGCATGACGTCCGAGCCGATGCCCGCGCGGACCGGCAGGAACGGCAGCCGGTTCGCCGCCGCGTGCAGGCCCCACATGAACATCGCCTCGTCGACCTCCATCAGCTCGAAGGCGCCCTGCTGGCGTGCGGCCCGGAAGTTCGGTTCGAGAGGGATGGAGTCGAGCGTCGCGAACGCGGCGATCAGCTTGCGGATCCGGCCGGCGGCGGCGAGCAGTCCGACGTCGGGACCGCCGTACGAGACCACGGTCAGGTCGGTGACATCGCTGCGCAGCAGCGCGCGCACCAGTGCCATGGGCTTACGCCGCGAACCCCAGCCGCCGATGCCGATCGTCATGCCGCTGCGCAGCCGGCCGACGACCTCTTCGGGCGTCATCGTCTTGTCGGACATGGTCAGTCGGTCTCCTGTCGGTCCTGGCCGAAGGTGTCGCGGACGCGGTCGGCGACGCCGCTGAGGTTCGCCTCGAAGGTGAAGCCCTGCTCGAAGCGGTAGCTGCGGTGGACATCGACGGGGTCGATTCCGTTCAGGGCGGCCTTCGCGAGACGGATGAGGTAGCCGTCCTTCCTGGCGATCTCGCGGGCCAGTTCGAGGGCCGCGTCATGCAGGTGCGGCCGCGGGACCACCTTCCACACCGACCCGTGGGCGTGCAGCTCGGCGGCGGTGGCGGTGCGCGAGGTGTAGAAGAGCGCGCGCATGAGGTGCTGGGGGACCAGCCGGGACAGGTGCGTGGCGGCGCCGAGCGCGCCGCGGTCCAGCTCGGGGAGGCCGAACGTGGCGTCGTCGCTCGCCACGATCGCGTCCGCGTTCCCCACGAGCCCGATCCCGCCGCCCAGGCAGAACCCGGCGACCGCGGCCACGACCGGGACCTCGCACTGGTACACCGCCGAGAACGCCTCGTAGCAGCCGCGGTTGGCGCCGACGAGCGCCGTGTGCCCGCCGGTACCGCCGGTTCCGTCCGGTCCGGTGGGCCTGGCGGCGCTCTCGCGCTGCATTTCCTTGATGTCCACCCCCGCGTTGAACCCCCGGCTGCCCTCGGCCGCGGTCAGCATCACGCAGTTGACGTCCGGGTCGCGGCCCGCCGCTCGCACCGCGTCGGCCAGGTCGTACCAGCCGCGCACCGGCAGCGCGTTGACCGGAGGGAAGTCGACCGTGACGACCGCGATCCCCTTTTCGGGTGAGGAGGTGGAGACACCCATGGCGTTCAGCTACCTTTCCACCTAACGTTTGTTTGGTACGACGATGACGGTAGCAGGCGGCGCGAGTCCAGGGAATGGGTGCGGGGATGGGTGGAGCGGACATGGGCGGGCGGGTCGTCGTGGTCACGGGCGGCACGAGAGGAGTGGGCGCGGGGATCGCCGGCGCGTTCGTCCGCGCCGGGGCGAAGGTGGTGGTGTGCGCGCGCAGACCACCTGAAGTTCCCCTCGAAGGGTGCGAGTTCATACCCGTCGACCTGCGCGACGGTGCGGCCGTGCGGGAGATGTTCGCGGGGCTCGACCGCGTGGACGTGCTCGTCAACAACGCGGGCGGCACGCCGTACCGGATGCTCGGCGACAGCGACGCCGAGCGGCACGCCCGCGTGATCGAGCTGAACCTGACGGCACCGCTGACCGCCTCGCTGGCCGCCCGTGAGCAACTCGCGGCCGCGCGCGGCTCGATCGTGATGATCGGCAGCGTCAGCGGTACGCGTCCGTCGCCCGGCAGCGCGGCGTACGGCGCGGCCAAGGCGGGCCTGGAGAACCTGGCGCGGTCCATGGCCGTGGAGTGGGCCCCGGAGATCCGGGTGAACACGCTCGTCCTCGGCATGGTGCGCACCGAACTCTCCGCGCTGCACTACGGAGACGAGGGCGGTATCGCCGCGGTCGGCGCCACCGTGCCGCTCGGCCGGCTGGCCGAGCCGCCCGAGATCGGCGAAGCGGCCGTGTTCCTGGCGTCGGACGCGGCCTCGTACATCAGCGGGTCGAGCCTGCTCGTGCACGGTGGCGGGGAGCGCCCCGCGTTCCTGGACGCGGCAACGGTCAACAAGGAGGCGTGAGATGACGGATTCTTCGGGGTCGGACCTTTCGGCAACGGGCACTTCGGCAACAGGTGCTTCGGCGGGCGCGGGCGGGCTGTGCGCGGGGCGGGTGGTGGCCGTCACCGGGGCCGGGCGGGGGCTCGGGCGGGCACACGCCCTCGCATACGCGGCGGAGGGGGCCAAGGTCGTGGTCAACGACCTGGGGGTGGGGCTCGACGGAGCACCCGCGGCCGACAGCCCGGCGGCCCAAGTGGTGGAGGAGATACGGGCGTCGGGCGGCGAGGCGGTCGCGCACGGCGGGGACATAGCGACACCGGAAGGGGCCGCGTCGCTGGTCGCCGCTGCCGCCGACGGCTTCGGCCGCCTGGACACGCTGGTGAACAACGCGGGGTTCCTGCGGGACCGGATGCTGGTGAACCTGGACGAGGACGACTGGGACGCCGTGATGCGGGTCCACCTCAAGGGACACTTCCTGCCGCTCAAGCATGCCGCCGCGTACTGGCGGGCCGAGGCGAAAGCGGGCCGGATGCCGGTCGCCCGCGTGGTCAACACATCGTCGGGGGCGGGCCTGTTGGGGTCCGTGGGGCAGGGCAACTACAGCGCGGCCAAGGCGGGCATTCTCGGTCTGACGATGGTGGCCTCCGCGGAGATGGGGCGGTACGGGGTCCAGGTCAACGCGATCGCGCCGGCCGCGCGGACCCGGATGACGGAAGCCACGTTCGCCTCGACCATGGCCGCGCCCGAAGGGGACGGGTTCGACGCGATGGCCCCGGAGAACGTGTCGCCGCTGGTGGTGTGGCTCGGCTCCGGGGCGCCGAGTGACGGGGTGACGGGGCGGGTGTTCGAGGTGGAGGCCGGACGGATCACGGTGATGGAGGGATGGCGGGCCGGACCCACGGTCGACAAGGGCGAGCGGTGGACTCCGTCCGGGGCGGGGGACGCGGCTCGGGAGCTGCTGGGCCGGGCTGTCGCGCCGGGGGTGGTGTACGGGGCCTAGCAGGGGGGCGGGCTGCTCGCTTTCGGGTGGGGGTGCGTCGAGGCTGGTCGCACCGTTTCCCGCGCCCCTTCAGGAGGCGCGGAGGGTCGGGTTCGGGCCTAGGTTGGGGGTGTGGACGGGGAGCGGTTCGAGTTGGTGGGACGGGGGGACGTGCTCGCGGTGTGGGAGCGGGTCCGCCGGGACGGTGGGCGCGGGGCGCCGCAGCGGCTGCTCGTCGAGGGTGTCGCCGGGGTGGGCAAGACCGCGCTGGTGCGGCGGTTCCTCGACGACGTCGACAGCGTGCTGTACGCGAGTGGCGAGGAGGCCGAGCGCGGGCTCGCGTTCGGGGTCGTGGAGCAGCTCCTCGGAGGCCGCGGCGGGCGGGCGTGGACCGACCCGGTCGAGGCCGGGGCCGCTCTGCTCGAAGCGATGGACGAGGCACAGGGCCCCGGTGACGCGGGGGTGGTCGCCGTGGTCGTCGACGACGCGCAGTGGGCCGACCCGTCCTCGCTGACCGCGTTCGCGTTCGCCGTGCGGCGGTTACGGGCCGACCGGGTCGTCGCCGTCCTCGTCGCCCGGGACCTCCAGCACGCCGAAGTGCCGGACGGGGTACGGCGGTTGTTCACGGCGGCGGGCTCCGTGCGGATCGGGCTCGATGGACTCGGGCCCGACGAACTGCGCAGCCTGGCGGCGCGGGCGAGCGACGTGCGGCTCACCGCGCGGGCGGCGGTCCGGCTGCACGCGCACACGGCCGGCAACCCGTTGCACGTCCTCGCGCTCCTGGCCCAGGAGGGCGAGACGCTCGCCCAGGCACTGGAGCGCCCGGATGTCACGCCCCCGGCCCCGAAGTCCTTCACCGCGCTGGTCCTGTCCCGCCTGGCCGACTGCGGCGCGGACACGGAAGCACTGGTCAGCGCGGCCGGAGCCCTCGGCAGCCATTGCGCTTTCACCACAGCGGCCCAGCTGGCGTTCCCACCGTCCCACCGCAACCGGTCGAACGAGCCTTCAGAGGGCGAGGGGAGCGGCGCGAGCGACCACGCTCCACCCGCACTCGACGACCCACCCGCTGCCCCCACGCCGAGTGGGCCTCCAAGGGGCGCGGGGAACAGCGCCACCAGCCACGCCGCGCCCGCACTCGCACCCGCGCCCACACCCGACAGCGAGCCACCACCACCCCCGACCCGCCCAGGAGCGAACCGGCCCTCCACCCACCCGCACCCGCCGGAGGCGCTCGGCGCGTTGGAGGAGGCCGTCGCCGCGGGCCTGCTCACCGCCCCGCCCGGCACCGGAGAGATCCGCTTCCCGCACCCCTTGGTGCATGCCGCCGTCTACCACCGGCTCGGCCCCGCCCGGCGCGCCGCACTGCACCGGGCCGCCGCCGACCTCCTCCCGGACCGTGCGGCAGCGCTCCGTCACCGGGCGCTCGCCGCCGCGGGGACGGACGAGCGGCTTTCCGGGGAACTGGCAGCGATGGGCCGGGAGTTCGCGGCGCACGGTGCCTGGGCGAGCGCGACCCGGCAGCTCGCCGACGCCGCCCGGCTCACGGCGCGCCGGGACCGGCGCGAGCAGTACACCCTGGAGTCGGTGGAGAGCGCCCTGCTCGCGGGAGACGTGGCGAACGTCGCCGAAGTGGCCACGGAGATAGGGGAGTTCACCGCGAGCGGGTGGCGGAGCTACCTGCTCGGGCGACTGTTCCTGTTCGATCTGGGACGGGCCGAGGCCCTGCTCCGCGACGCGTGGCAGCGCTGCGACACGAGCGACGAACCCGTGCTCGGCGCCCGTATCGCCGGCCAGTTCGCCGCGTTGTACGGGAGCATGGCGCGCGGCGCCGACATGGCCGAGTGGGCCGAGCTCGCCCTGCACCTCGCCCCGCGGGACACCGCCACCGACATGATCCGCTATCTGCGCCTGAGCGGTCTCGCCATGAGCGGCGGCGCCCGGGCCGCGCTCGACGCTCTCGGCCCGCTGCCCGACCCTGCGGTCGCCTCGCCCGCCCAGCTGGAGGAACTCCTCGGCCGCGGGACGCTCCGCGAGTCCGTCGGCGATCTGACCGGTGCGGTGAGCGACCTGACCGGGGTGCACGCGGCGGGCCGCGGCCGCGCCGCCTCCTTCCGGGTGGTCGCCGCGACCTGCCTCGCCTCCGCCGAGCACCGCTGCGGCGCCTGGGACGACGCCCTCGCCCACATCGACCAGGCCCTCACCCTCGCGGCCGACACCGACCAGCCGCACGTCGCCCTGTTCTGCCGGATGCTGGCGGCCCAACTGCACGCGGCGCGGGGCACGTTCGCGAAAGCCGAGGCACACACCCGAGTGGTCACCGAGTACGCGCGGTTCGGGCACACCAACCCCGTCCTGTGGTCGGCCCTCGCCGAGGCCCACATCGCCCGCGCCCGCGGCGACGCGGAAGAAGTCGCCTTCGCCCTCGAGCCGCTCCCCGCCCTCGCCCGCCGCGGCGACATCGAGGAACCGGGCCTCACCCCGTGGCGGGACCTGCTCGCCGACGCCTGGAGCGCGCTCGGCGAGGACAAGCGCGCCGCCGAGACCCTCGCCCCGTACGAGGTGATCGCCACCCGGCGCGGCCACCACGGAGCCCTGCTGCGCGCGGCCCGGGCCCGCGGCACCCTGGAGGCGGCCCGCGGCGACCAGGCCGCCGCCGACCGCGCCTACCGCCGCGCCCTCACGTACGCCCCGCACGTCGAGGCCCCCTTCGACCGTGCCCTCGCCCACTTCGCGTACGGCGCCTTCCTGCGCCGCACCGGCAAACGCACCCGCGCCGCCGAGCAGCTCACCCGGGCCAGGAACCTTCTCGTACCGCTGGCGGCGCGGCCCGATCTGGAGCGCTGCACCAGGGAGTTGGCGGCCTGTGGGCGCGACGCGGGCGGCGAACGGCAGGAGCGTGCGACGGGCGAGGGCGCCACCTCGCTGCTCACGCCGCAGGAGCTGGCCGTGGCCCGGCAGGTCACCGCCGGTCTGACCAACCGGCAGGTCGCGCGCGCCCTCGTCATCAGCGTCAAGACCGTCGAGTACCACCTCGGCCGGACCTACGCGAAGCTCGGCGTCGACTCCCGCACCCGCCTCGCCGCCCGCCTGGAGGGCCGCGATCGGCTCGGCGCCGACCGGGGACATCCCTAGGGCGCACCCTGGGGTGCCCGCCGTCCTTCGCGCGCTACGTTCGGTCGCACAGCAGCACCATCACGGGGCACAAACGGGGGAACAACGGGGGAAACACCATCATGCCGCTCCGACCATCACCGTCCACCGAGCCGGACCAGCACGACCGTTCCTGGGCGCACGACGCCCAGCACGACGCGCCACCTGACGCCCACCACACCGCCACCGCCACCGACAGCCTCCCGGATCCACGGGTCCGCGCCGCCGTCGACCACGTCGTGCGCGAGCTGGGCCTCGCCGCCGACAAGGTGGCCGCGCACTACGCGGATCCGGCCACGTACCCGTTTCCCACGGACCGTTCGGCGCCCGAGCACCTGCTCGCCGAGCGGTTCTACGACGTACCGGACGACCGCAAGAAGCGGGCGGGGGCCGCCGTACTCGCCGACCTCGCGGACGGGCCGGGGCGCGCCGCGCGTCTCGGCGACCTCGCCGGCGTCGACCTGCGCTCCCCGGCTTCGGTGGAGACCCAGGCCCACCGGCTCTCGCCACCGCCCGAACTCGCTCACCCGGGAAGGGAGTTGGGCGGTCCCTCGCCCGTCGCGGTCACCACGGCGCCGCCCCTGCACCACCTCGACCTGCGCATCCATCACGTGTGGTGCCGCGACGAGACCGATGAGTGGGGCGCCGACCCGGTACGGCTCGCGGCGGTCTGCCTCGGCCCGGACGGCGCCGCCCACCGCACCGAACCGCTGGAGGCGGGCCGTTTCAACGACGGGGACACGGTCACCTACGCGCCGCCACGTCCACTGCACCGCTTCACGCTCGCCGACGGGCACGGCATCCCGGAGGCCGGACAGCACCCGGTGCTCGCCCTCCTCGTCCTGTCCACGCAGGACCCGCAGGGCGCCCGGGACGGCGAGACGCTCGCCGACCACGTCGAGCGGCTGTTCGCGCTGGCCCGCCGCAAGCTCGGCACGCTCCTCGGCCAGGACGAGCCAGGGGTGCCCGGTGCCGCGTGCGCCGTCGTCGGCGCGGTCTTCGACCGGCTCAGGGCCCGCTTCGGCGACGACACCTTCCGCCCGGTCACGCTGAGCCCGAGCCCACGCGGCCCGCGCTCCCTCGCCGAGGCCGCGCAGACGAGCTTCCACGGCCACGGCGGCCACTACCAGGTCACGTACGACTGGCACCTCTCGGCCTGATCCGCGAGGAGCCCCGGCCCGCACACGCCGACCTACGTATCGCACTCGAGCACGGTGCGGCACAACCCGCACCGTGCTCGAACCCGCCCCCGCACCGGCACCCGGATCCGCTGATGGCACGTCGGGCAGGGGAACGCCACCCGCAGCCCGCCGCGCCCCTGCGGCCCCTCCGCCGAGAACGAGTAGGGACCGGCCGGCGCGGGCCCCCGCATCCCGTGGTCCTGCGCATAGCGGCGGTCCTTCGCATAGCGCCGCCGCCCCGCCCACCCCGCCGCCGTCAGCGGCGGCTGCTGCTCGTCCCGGCGCACCTGCGCCAGGCCCTTCGTGTACGCCGTGTACGCCTGCGCACTGGTGAACCACGTCTCCGGCGCCTCGCCGAACGCCACCGACCGCTTCGCCAGCACGTACCCGAACTCCTCAGGCGTCAGATAGCCCAGCTTCTGCGACGACGCCGCGTCCTCCCGGTACGCGTCCAGGAGCAGCCAGCCCGCGCCCAGATACGTCGCCGCGGTGTCCGTCAGGATCTCGTTGTCCCGCGTCCCCGGGAACGACAGGTCCAGGCGGTGCAGATACACATGCATGACCTCGTGCGCCAGGGCCGCCCCGATGTCCCTGCGGTGCGTCCGGAACCGGTCGTTCAGCTCGATGAAGTACTCGGGGCCCGCCGCCAGTTCGACACTCGCCGCGTGCTCCATCTCGCGGAAGCTCACGATCATCCGCGCGTCCGGGAGTCGATAGTGCCGCACCAGCTCGCGGGCCACCCGCTGCGCCCCCATGTGCAGATCGTCCTGATCGCTGAACGCCACGTCCGCCGGGGCGACGCTCGTCGCGAACGTGTGCACCGTGTCGTACGACAGGCGCCTGTACAGCGCGGTGATCGCCGACCGCACGGTCTCCAGGTGCGGGTAACCGTGCACCACCGGTCCGCCGTTCCCCACGCGTACCCCCCGGGGCCGCCGGGCCGTGTCTCCCCGGGGCCCGCCCCCGGACCCGGCGTGCTCAGCGTACGGCGACCTTGCCGCTGCCGAACAGCACGCGCCTGTACGTCCACCGGGTGCGGTGCGGTGCGGTGCGTCGGCGGCAGCGGGCCCGGCGGGGCCTCTCGCACAGCTCCCTAGGACAAGTGGACCCGCATCTCGTCCGCAGCCCGGTCCAACTCCAGCACCCACACCTCGTTCGCCCCCTCGCGCAGCACCGGCCCGGGAACGTACAGGGAATCCTGCGGGCCGGCACTCCAGTACCGTCCCAGGCAGAACCCGTTCACCCACACGAACCCCCGCGCCCAGCCGGGCAGTTCGAGCGCCGCGTCCCCGGCCCCGGACACCTCGAACACCCCCCGGTACAGCCCGCGCCGCCCCGCCCCGGGCACCGCCGGAGCCACCGGAAGCTCCGCCACCGCACCGGAGGTGAACGCGTCCAGGCGCAGCCCCCGCGCCCGCACCCCGTGCACGAACTGCCGCTCGTGCAGCAGACCGCCCACGATTCCCTTCGGCTCACCCAGACACGGCCCGTAGTTGACCCGCCCCAGGGACTCCACCCACAGCTCCACGCGCGCGTGCCCGGCCACCGGCTCACCCAGCACCGGCTCCTCCTCGGTGAGAACCCCGGCCCGCTCGCCGTCCACGTACACGACCGCCAGATCCCGCAGCCCCCGCGCCCGCAGCTCATAGGCACGCCGCGGCCCGGGCACCGTCACCGCGTACC
This sequence comes from Streptomyces sp. HmicA12, assembly GCF_000373565.1. Taxonomy (GTDB): domain Bacteria; phylum Actinomycetota; class Actinomycetes; order Streptomycetales; family Streptomycetaceae; genus Streptomyces. The sequence continues at coordinate 264,308 of NZ_KB891820.1, forward strand.
GCACCAGACCGCGGTCCACGTCCAGCTCCTCGAACGACGGCGGCAGCGCGTGCTCCGACTCCGGCCCGCCCAACGCCTCCAACACCCCCTCCAGCGGCGTGAACGACGTCAGCTGCGCCGAGACGGGCGCCGCGAGCGCCGCCGGCTGCTCCGGCACCTCCGGCAGCGGCCCCTCCGCGTACCGGCCCAGCACCTCCCGGAACAGCCAGAACTTCTCCGTGGGGCGGCCGAACTCATCGATCGGGGCGTCATAGTCGTACGACGTGACATCCGGCTGCAGCACACCGTCGTGCAGCGCGCCCCCGCCCCGGTTCGCGCCCGCCCAGCCGCCGAAACTCGTCCCGCCGTGCGCCATGTACAGGTTCACCGACGCCCCGCACTCCAGGATCTCCTCCAGCGCCCGCGCCGCGTCCCGCGCGTCGCGCACCGTGTGCTCCGCACCCCAGTGGTCGAACCAGCCGCACCAGAACTCCGCACACATCAACGGCCCCTTGGCCCGGTGCCCGCGCAGCGTCGCGAAGCCCTCGCGCGCACGGGAGCCGAAATTCACCGTCGCCAGAATCCCCGGCACCGAACCGCCCGACAGCATGTGGTCCTCGGGCCCGTCCGACGTGAACAGCGGCACCTTCACCCCCAGTTCGAGCAGGAGGTCGGCAAGAGCACGCAAGTAGAGACGGTCCGAGCCGAAACTGCCGTACTCGTTCTCCACCTGCACCATGATCACCGAGCCGCCCCGGTCGATCTGCCGCTCCACGATCTGCGGCAGCAGCACCCGGAACCAGCGCTCCACACAAGCCATGAACTCCGCGTCCCGCGACCGGACCCGCGACCCCAAGGGGCCCGTCAGCCAGTGCGGAAGCCCCCCGTTCTCCCACTCGGCACAGATGTACGGGCCCGGCCGCGCGATCACCCAAAGACCCGCCTCCCGCGCCGCGTCCAGGAACCGCCCCACCGCCGCGACGTCGTCGACCTCACCGGGGCGCGGCTCGTGCAGATTCCACGGGACGTACGTCTCCACACAGTTCAGGCCCATCGCCTTCAGCATCCGCAGCCGGTGCGCCCACTGCTCCTCGTGCACCCGGAAGTAGTGCAGCGCCCCCGACAGCAGCCGCACCGGCCGGCCGTCCACCTCGAAGTCGTCCTCGCCCACCCTGAACTCGGCCATCACGTCCCTCTCGCTCACGATCAGGCCGCCACTGTCACCTCTGGCGGACGACACGGTCCATGGACAAAGATCAGCTCTTGTTGGACGGCTCTCGGTGGGCCGTCCTCGGGGGACGGGAAGGCCGCGCGAACCACCACAGGAGGGGACACATGTCCGCATACCACACCTGGATGCGCTACTTCACACCCAGCCCGGTCCACCACCGCCTCGGCCTGGTCTGCCTCGGCGTCGGACTCCAGCACGGCCTGCTCCCCGCCGTCGGACCCCGCACCCTCGACCACCACGTCGCCGTCGTCATCACCGCCGGCGGCGGCTGGTACCAGGACCCCGACGGCCGCCGCACCACCCTCACCGCCCCCGCCCTCATCTGGCTCACCCCCGGCCGCCCCCACCACTACGGCGCCGACCCCGACACCGGCTGGGACGAGTGCTTCGTCGACTTCACCGGCCCCGCCACCACCACGTACACCGAACTCGGCTACATCGACCCCGAGCGGCCCGTCGTCCCCCTCTCCGACGCCGCCCAGGCCCGCGCCACCGTCGGCCGCATCGCCCGCGCCGCCCGCCGCGGCAACCCCCTCCTCGAGGTCGAGACCGGCGCCGCCGTCCACGAACTCCTCGTCGCCCTGCGCCGCGCCCGCGCCGACATGGCCCCCGACGGCGACCCCGTCCTCCAGGCCCTCGCCCGCGACGCCTTCCAGCCCCTGTCCGTCGCCGAACACGCCGCCCGGCACGGCATGACCCCCGCCGAACTGCGCACCGCCGTCCGCCGCGGCGCCGGCTGCAGCCCCAAGGACTACCTCCTCGGCATCCGCCTCGGCCGCGCCAAGGAACTCCTCGCCGCCACCGAACTGCCCGTCGCCGCCGTCGCCCGCCGCGTCGGCTACGACGACCCCGCCTACTTCTCCCGCCTGTTCACCCGCCGCGTCGGCACCGCCCCCGTCCGCTTCCGCGAACAACAGGGCCGCGCCGTACCCGGCGGCTGGTCCGACAAGATCCCCGACCCTGACGACCCACCCATGCTCCACGTAGGCTGACCCGTCATGACCACCAGCAAGCCCGCCCACCAGTCGGAAGTCGACCCCGCCGTCCGCGCCGAGCTCGCCCGCCTGCGCGACAGCATCGACAACATCGACGCCGCCGTCGTCCACATGCTCGCCGAGCGCTTCAAATGCACGCAGCAGGTCGGCCACCTCAAGGCCGAGCACGCGCTGCCCCCGGCGGACCCGGCGCGCGAGGCCCGGCAGATCGAGCGGCTGCGCCAGCTCGCGGAGAACGCGAAACTGGACCCCGCCTTCGCCGAGAAGTTCCTGAACTTCATCATCAGCGAGGTCATCCGGCACCACGAGCAGATCGCGGCCGGTTCAAGTCCCGATCCGCACAAGTAAGCCCCTCCGGCGATTGAGGAGCGGGGCCCGGGGCGCAGCCCCATGACCCCGGCACCGTTGCCGGGTCCAGCACCGTCATGGCTGGTCCCGCCCCCCGGCGGAGCCGCCCCGCACCCCGGGCGGGGCACAACAACCACCCTGGCCCCCCGCCGGAGGCGTACGGCAGCATGGCCCCATGCCCGTACTGACGCGCGACGAAGCGCAGACCCGAGCCCGGCTCATCGACGTGACGCACTACACCGTCGACCTCGACCTGAACCGCGGCCCCGACACGTTCGACTCCCGCACCGCGATCCGGTTCACGGCCCGCACCGCGGGAGACACCTTCGTCGAGCTCAAGCCCGCCGAACTGCGCACCGCCACCCTCGACGGCACGCCCCTCGACCCCGCCGCCCTCGACGACAACCGGCTCCCGCTCACCGGCCTCACCAAGGGCGAGCACGAGCTGATCGTCGACGCCACCATGCGCTACTCGCACACCGGCGAGGGCATGCACCGCTTCACCGACCCCACCGACGGCGAGACGTACGTCTACACACAGCTGTTCATGGACGACGTGCAGCGCACCTTCACCGCCTTCGACCAGCCCGACCTCAAGGCACGCTTCGACCTCACCGTCACCGCGCCCGAAGGCTGGACCGTCCTCGCCAACGGCATCACCGAACACCTCGGCGAAGGAAAGTGGCGCGCCGCCACCACCCCCCTCCTGTCGACGTACCTCGTCGCCGTCGCCGCGGGCCCCTGGCACTCCATCCGCACCGAACACCGCGGCCTCCCCTTCGGCCTGCACTGCCGCCGCTCCCTCGCCCCCCACCTCGACGCCGACGCCGACGAGATCCTCGACGCCACACGCGCCTGCTTCGACCGCTTCCACGAGAAGTTCGACGAGCCCTACCCCTTCGACTCCTACGACCAGGCGTTCGTCCCCGAGTTCAACGCCGGCGCGATGGAGAACCCCGGACTCGTCACCTTCCGCGACGAATTCGTCTACCGCTCCGCCGTCACCGACACCGAGCGCCAGACCCGCGCCATGGTCATCGCCCACGAAATGGCCCACATGTGGTTCGGCGACCTCGTCACCCTCAAGTGGTGGGACGACATCTGGCTGAACGAGTCGTTCGCCGAGTACATGGGCTACCAGACCCTCACCGAAGCCACCGCCTACAAGGACACCTGGGTCGACTTCGGCGTCGCCCGCAAGGCCTGGGGCTACGACGCCGACCAGCGGCCCTCCACCCACCCCGTCGCCCCCGAAGCCGTCGAGGACACCGCCTCCGCCCTCCTCAACTTCGACGGCATCTCCTACGCCAAGGGCGCCTCCGCACTGCGCCAACTCGTCACCTGGCTCGGCGAGAAGGACTTCCTCGCCGGAATCAACACCCACTTCCAGCGCCACAAGTTCGGCAACGCCACCCTCGCCGACTTCATCGACTCCCTGTCCTCGGGAGCCTCCGGCACCGACCGCGACGTCCACGCCTGGGCCGACACCTGGCTGCGCACGACGGGGGTCGACACGCTCACCGGCCGCGTCGAGACCGGCGACGGCTGGACCCTCACCGTCGACCAACAGGGCAGCCGCCCGCACCGCGTCGCCGTCGGCCTCTACGACCGCGACCCCGTCGACGGCCGCGCCTTCGTGCTCCGCGAGCGCCTCGACGTCGACGTCCCCGGCGGGCCCCTCACCTTCCACGGCCCCCGCCCCGCCCTGATCGTCCCCAACGACCAGGACCTCACCTACGCCAAGGTCCGCCTCGACGCCACCTCCGAGGAAGCCGCCCTGCGCGGCCTCTCCGGCGTCCCCGACCCCCTCACCCGCGCCCTGCTGTGGAACACGCTGCGCGACATGGTCCGCGACGGCCAACTGGCGCCCTCCGACTACCTCACCACCGTCGAGGCCCACCTCTGCGCCGAGACCGACCTCGCCCTCGTCCAAGGCGTCCTCGCCTTCGCCCACACCCAGGTCGCCGACCGCTACACCACGCCCGCCGACCGGCCCGCCGCCCTCACCCTCATCACCCGCCTGTGCGAGGACCTCATCCGCCGCACCGAGGACGGCAGCCACCCCGGCCTGCGCCTGACCGCCGTACGCCACCTCGTCGACGCCGCCCAGTACGCCGACGTCATCCGCGACTGGTACGACTCCGGCGCCGTCCCCGGCGGACCCGAACTCGACCCCGAACTGCGCTGGCGCATCCTCGGCCGGCTCAGCGTCCTCGGCGCCGTCGACGACGCCGTCATCGAGGCCGAACTCGCCCACGACCCCAGCGCCGTCGGCCAGGAAGGCGCCGCCCGCTGCCACGCCGCACTGCCCGACCCGCAGGCCAAGGCCGCCGCCTGGGACGCCATGTTCACCCCCGACACCGGCGGCGAACTGTCCAACTACCTGTTCACCGCCACCGCCCAGGGCTTCTGGCAACCCGAACAGGCCGACCTCCTGCGCTCCTACGTCCCCCGCTACTTCACCGACGCCCCCACCCTCGCCGAGCGGCGCGGCCCCGCCATCGCCGCCGCCGCAGGCCGGTACGCGTTCCCCGAGTACGCCATCGACACCGACACGCTCCGCCTCGGCGAGCAGTGCCTCACCGAGGGAGCCCCGACACCGTCGCTGAGCCGCAAGCTCGCCGACCAACTGGACGACCTGTCCAGGGCGTTGAAGGTGCGGGGAGCCTGAATCCCCGCTGAGCAGGACGGGCGCGCGGATCAACCGCGGCCGCGAAGCCGTCGCGGCTGATCCGCGCAGTTCCCCGCGCCCCTGACGGGACGCTTCCCCCCGCCCCTATACACCACCAACACCCTTTCCCCGCACAGCAGTACCTCTTTCGGGTTCCCTTCCCGCAATTGCCACTGGCCCCATTCCCATAGGGCCAGAATCTGGTGCATCACGGCCACCTGGCCGCGACGCACCGGCCACGCACCCCGAAGGACCCGCATGAGCACGCTGCCGCCCCTAGCCGGAGGCGCCCAGGGCCCCGACGCCCTACGGCCCCTGCTCAACACCGTCCTCGACGCGCTGCACGAGGGCGCCGTCCGCCGCGGCGGCCCCCTCCCGGCCGGCGGACCCGACACCGTCACCGCCGAACTCCACCACCACGTACGAGAGTTGCTGCCCCAGCACGGCACCGGCGCCGACGAAGCCCTCCGCACCCTCGTCACCGCCCTCGCCGCCGGCGCCGCCGACCCCGCCGACCCGCTGTGCGCCGCACACCTGCACTGCCCGCCGCTCGCCGTCGCCACCGCCGCAGACCTCGCCGCGAGCGCCCTCAACCCCTCCATGGACTCCTGGGACCAGGCCCCCGCCGCCTCCGCCCTCGAAGCCGACGTCACCACCACCCTCGCCCGCGAGGCCTACCCCCAGGCCCCCCGCCCCGACGCCCTCGTCACCACCGGCGGCACCGAGGCCAACCAACTCGCCGTCCTCCTCGCCCGCGAGACGAACCCCCACCCCGAGCCCGTCCAACTCCTCGTCGGCGAGAACGCCCACCACAGCCTCGCCCGCGCCACCTGGCTCCTCGGCCTGCCCGAGCCGATCACCGTGCCCGCCCCCACCGGCACCCTCGACCCGGCCGCCCTCGACGAAGCCCTCACCGACCTGCCAGGACCCAAACTCGTCGCCGCCACCGCCGGCACCACCGACGCGGGCCTCATCGACCCGCTCCCCGAGATCGCCGACCTCTGCGACCACCACGGCGCCCGCCTCCACATCGACGCCGCCTACGGAGCCGGACTCCTGTTCAGCGCCCGCCACGCACCCAAGCTCCACGGCCTCGACCGCGCCCACACCATCACCCTCGACCTGCACAAACTCGGCTGGCAGCCCGTCGCCGCCGGACTCCTCGCCGTCCGCGACCGGACCGACCTCGACGAGCTCACCCACACCGCCGACTACCTCAACGCCGACGACGACACCGAAGCCGGGCTGCCCGACCTCCTCGGCCGCTCCCTGCGCACCACCCGCCGCCCCGACATCCTCAAGATCGCCGTCACCCTCAAGGCACTCGGCCGCACCGGCATCGCCACCCTCGTCGACCAAGTCATCGGCCTCGCCCACCACTTGGCCCGCCTCATCGACGTACACCCCGACTTCGAGCTCTACGACACCCCCACCCTCTCCACCGTCCTCTTCCGGCCCACCGGCGCCACCGACGAACACCTCGCCGCCGTCCGCCGCAGCCTCCTCACCGAAGGCCGCGCCGTCCTCGGCCGCGCCCGCATGGACGGAAAGCTCTACCTCAAAGCCACCCTGCTCAACCCCCACACCACCCCCGACGACCTCACCGCACTGCTGAAACTGGTGGAAGGACACACCCCCCGATGAACGCCGCGCCCGACCCGCACCCTGCCGGCCAGCCCACCACCGAAGCACCCCGCGACCTCGTCGGCATCGGCATCGGCCCCTTCAACCTCTCCCTCGCCGCCCTCACCCACCCCCTCACCGAACTCGACACCGCCTTCTACGAACAACGCCCCGCCTTCCACTGGCACCCCGGCCTGCTCATCGAAGGCGCCACCCTCCAAGTCCCGTTCCTCGCCGACCTCGTGACCCTCGCCGACCCGGCCAGCCACTGGACCTTCCTCAACTACCTCAAGACCCGCGAACGCCTCTTCCCCTTCTACTTCGCCGAGCGCTTCCACATCCAGCGCGCCGAATACGACGCCTACTGCCGCTGGGTCAGCGAGAACCTCCCCGGACTCCACTTCTCCCACCAGGTCGACGCCGTCCGCTGGAACCCCGAACGCACCCTGTTCGAAGTCGACTTCACCCAACTCGACGCCGACGGAGAAGCCGAAGCCCTCGGCCGCACCTACACGAAGAACGTCGCCCTCGGCGTCGGCACCGAACCCTTCGTCCCCGAACCCCTCAGGCCCCTAGCCGAAGCACCCACCGTGCCCGTCATCCACTCCGCCGACTACCTCGACCACCGCGAACGGCTCCTCGCCGCCGACCACATCACCGTCATCGGCAGCGGCCAGTCCGGCGCCGAGATCTTCCTCGACCTCCTCAGGCACCGCCCCGCCGGACACGAGAAGATCCACTGGCTCGCCCGCACCGAAGCCTTCGCACCCATGGAATACAGCAAACTCGGCCTCGAACACTTCACCCCCGACTACACCCGCTACTTCCACGGCCTGCCCGAACGCGAACGCGACCGCCTCGTCCCCGACCAATGGCAGCTCCACAAGGGCATCGACGCCGACACCATCGCCGCCATCCACGAAGAGCTCTACCAGCGCACCCTGCACGGCGGCTGGCCCGACGCCACCCTCACCCCCGGCGTCAGCGTCCGCACCGCCGGCCGCGTCGCCACCACCAAGGTCGAACTCCACCTGGAACACCGCCAGCAAGGCACCCGCTCCCGCCTCACCACCGACGCCGTCATCCTCGCCACCGGCTACAAAGAACGACCCATCGACCGCATGCTCGCCGGCCTCGACCCCTACATCCGCCGCGACAGCACCGAACGCCCCCGCATCGACGAGAACTTCCGCCTCGTCCTCGACGACTCCGTCGCAGGCAACATCTACGTACAGAACGCCGAACGCCACACCCACGGCGTCGGCGCCCCCGACCTCGGCCTCGCCGCCTGGCGCAGCGCCACCATCCTCAACTCCCTCACGGGCAAAGACCCCTACCCGCAGCCGCAGCGCACCGCCTTCACCAGCTTCGGCCTGCACCCCGCCGGCCCACACGACCACCGCGCCCCCCACCCCGCGCACAACCGGGCAGGGGAGCGCGGCACCATGGTCAAACTCCAGGGCTAGCCGACACCGGACCGCTTAGAACACCGGCGTCCCGTCCCGCGTCAACTTCCAGTCCACCGACGCGAAATCAGCCGGGTCGAGGACGCCCTTCGCCGTCACCCACTCCGCGATCCGCGTACGGATCTCGATCGACTCCGCCCACAGCTCCTGCGCGTTCGCCACATGCGGGAACGCGCCACCACCATTGGCCCGGTAGTTGTTCACCGCGAACACGAACCGCGCCGCGTCATCCAGAGCCGCACCACCGAACGTCACGTTCTTGATCCGCGACCCCGCCGGCTGCGCGATGTCGATGTCGTACGCCAGCCCCGACACATAGTCGTAGTTGTAGTCAGGACGGTTGCCCGCGTTCGTCAGCTTCTCCACGTCGACCGCCGCACCCGCCGCCGTCTGCACGAAGTACTCCGCCGAATACTCCAGGTACGCCCGCACCTGCGCACCCGTCATCAACTTCGCCACCAGCGTGTTGTCGTACACGTACAGACTCGACAGGTCCCGGATCGTCACATCCCCGGCCGGGATCTGCGACGTACGCGAGAACGGCGACGCCTGCGACAACACCGGAAGCGACGCGTACTCCGTCGACTTCAGCGCCTCCGTCACCACATCGGCCTGCACCTTGTTGATCAGGTCGATGATCGGCGCGTCCTTGTACCGGGCATCCACCGTCGTCAGCGTCGTCGTCGCCTGCCCGACCACCTGGTTCACATACGTCACGACCAGATCGTGGTCCGCCTTCAACAACTTCGTGATCTTCGGGTCGTCCGCCACCGAAGCCGAGTTCAGCAACTTCGACGACACCGACTCGACCGACCAACGGCCCTTCTCCCACACCAACTCGAAGTCGAACAGCGCCAACCGCTCCGCGTAGCACAACGGCTCCGCCAGAACCGTCGTCCTCCCCGTCTTCTCGTTCGTCACCAACTGCTGCTCGATCTCCACATGCGCGTGCCCGACCAGGATCGCGTCGATGCCCGGCACCTTCGCTGCCACACTCGCCGCCGCGTTCTCCACGTACGGCAACTGGTCACCCCACGACGACGTCCCCGACGCACCCGAGTGCGCCGAGATGATCACGACGTCCGCACCCATCGACCGCAGCTTCGGCACCCACAGCGCGGCCTGCTCCTCAAGCCCCGGGAACTTCAACACGCCCTGCACATAAGCCTTGTCCCAGATCGCGATACCCGGGTTCGTCAGCCCCAGAATCGCCACCTTCACGTCCTTGCCGTGCGGCGTGCGCAGCTTCTTGATCACGTACGGCTTGAAAGCCGGCTTCTCCGTCTTCGCGTCCACCGCGTTCGCGCCAAGCAGCGGGAAGTTCAGCTGCGACTCGAACTTGCGCAGCGTGTCGATGCCGTAGTTGAACTCGTGATTGCCGAGCGCCGCCGCGTCGTAACCGATCGCGTTCATCGCCTGCGCCATCGGATGCACCGGCCCGTTCGCCGCCGTGATCGGGTCCACCCGCGCGAAGTAGTACGTCAGCGGCGTGCCCTGGATCGTGTCACCGGCGTCGATGAGCAGCGTGTTGCGCCGCCCCTTCTCCTCACGGACCTGCTGCACCAGCGTCGAGATCCGCGACAGACCCTGCGCGTTGCCCGCCGCGTCCGTGTACGCGGCGTCCTTGTAGTAGTCCCAGTTGAAGACGTGCCCGTGCAGATCCGTCGTCCCCATCACGGTGAACGCGTACCGCTTCTGCTTCTTGGACCCGTGCTCACCCGGAGCGGCCTCCGCCGGAGCGGCCACCGCACCGGCCAGCGCGACACCCGCACCGGTCGCGGCGGACTTGCCCAGGAAGGATCTGCGGTTCAACGGCATGGAAAGGCTCCTGACCTACGGACAACGAACACGAACACTCGGAACATTGGCAACGCGCGTAGATTCTGGCCCAGGAACACCACCCCGCAACAGGCCCCACAGGTTTCGATCTGGTGTCCTGCCACCGAACCCGAACCATGCCAAAGTGGGGCCCATGACCCACGAGGACCAGAACCTGAGCGTGCCCTATGGAACCCCTGAGGCACCACGCCTGGCCGTCCGCGGCGAAGCCCACCTCGAAGCCGACCCCGAACTCGCCCGCATCGGCATCACCGTCAACGCCCGCGGCACCGACCGCCGCGCAGCCCTCGACGACCTCACCCACCGCAACACAGCCGTCCTCGACCTCGTGAAGACCTACGGCGACGCCGTCGACACACTCGAGACCGGCACCTTCACCCTCACCCCCGAACTCACCAAACACGGCCGCGGCGAACGCGTCCGCACCTACCACGGCACCGTCCACCTCACCGCCGAACTCAACGACTTCACCGCACTCGGCGAACTCACCACCCGCCTCGCCGACCTCGAACTCACCCGCGTCGACGGCCCCTGGTGGTCCCTGCGCCCCACCTCGCCCGTCCACGCCGCAGCACGCCAACAAGCCGTCCGCGAAGCCGTCCAACGCGCCCGCGAATACGCCGAAGCCCTCGGCACCACCCTCGCCGCCCTCGTCGAACTCGCCGACATCGGCGCCGAAGGCCGCACCGCCCAGTTCGACCGCGCCATGGTCCGCACCTCCGCCGCATTCGCCGGCCCCGCCGACGACACCGCCCCCACCCTCGACCTCGAACCCGCACGCCAACACATCCACGCCGCCGTCAACGCCCGCTTCACCCTTCACCCCCCGACCCTCTGAAGGGCCGCCGACGAGCCGCCGACGAGCCTCTGACACCCCTCCCGATTGCTCATCAGAGCGCAATGCCGCGCATATTCAAAACTTGGCGACTCTTGTCAATAGCCCTTCACGCAAAGCTCGTTGAGTAGTCATACCCATCCAATTCCCTACCCGCCGGTAGGGCCTAGGCTCGAACCATGCGCCGAGCAAAGATCGTCTGTACTTTGGGCCCCGCCACCGACTCGTACGAGCAGATCAAAGCACTCGTAGAAGCCGGAATGGACGTAGCCCGCCTCAACCTCAGCCACGGCACCTACGCCGAACACGAGGAGCGCTACCAGCGCGTGCGAAAGGCCTCCGACGAGACCGGCCGCAGCGTCGGCATCCTCGCCGACCTTCAAGGCCCGAAGATCCGCCTCGGCCGCTTCAGCGAAGGACCCGTACTCCTTGAACGCGGAGACGCGTTCACCATCACCGTCGAAAACGGCATCCAAGGCGACCGCCAACGCTGCGGAACCACCTACAACGGCCTCGCCGAAGACGTCACCCCCGGCGAACGCATCCTCGTCGACGACGGCAAAGTCAGCCTCCAAGTCACCGGAGTCGACGGCCCCCGCGTCCACACCCAAGTCGTCGAAGGCGGCATGGTCTCCGACCACAAGGGCCTCAACCTCCCCGGCGTCGCCGTCTCCGTCCCCGCCCTCAGCGACAAGGACGAAGCAGACCTCCGCTGGGCCCTGCGCACCGGAGCCGACATCATCGCGCTCTCCTTCGTACGCACCGGACGCGACATCGAAGACGTCCACCGCATCATGGACGAAGAAGGCCGCCGGCTCCCCGTCATCGCCAAGGTCGAAAAACCCCAAGCGGTCGACAACATCGAGGACATCGTCGCCGCATTCGACGGCATCATGGTCGCCCGCGGCGACCTCGGCGTCGAAATGCCCCTCGAACAAGTCCCGATCGTCCAGAAACGCGCCATCAAACTCGCCAAGCGCAACGCAAAACCCGTCATCGTCGCCACACAAATGCTCGACTCGATGATCGACAACTCCCGCCCGACAAGAGCCGAAGCCAGCGACGTCGCCAACGCCGTCATCGACGGCACCGACGCCGTCATGCTCTCCGGCGAAACCAGCGTCGGCAAATACCCCATCGAAACCGTCAAGGTCATGGGCCGCATCGTCGAAGCCGCAGAAGAAGACATCCTCGCCAAAGGCCTCCCGCCCCTGACCGAACGCAACAAACCCCGCACCCAAGGCGGCGCCGTCGCCCGCGCAGCCGCCGAAATGGGCGACTTCCTCGGCGCCAAATTCCTCGTCGCCTTCACCCAGTCCGGCGACACCGTCAAACGCCTCTCCCGCTACCGCTCACCCATCCCGCTCCTCGCCTTCACCCCCGAGTCCGCGACCCGCTCGCAACTCAACCTCACCTGGGGCGTCGAAACCTTCCTCGGCCCGCACGTCGACTCCACCGACGCCATGGTCTCCCAGGTCGACGAAGAACTCCTCAAGATCGGCCGCTGCCAGAAGGGCGACATCGTCGTCATCACCGCCGGCTCCCCGCCCGGCGTCACCGGCTCCACAAACCTCGTACGCGTCCACCACATCGGCGAGGACGACAGCCCCAAGTAGCCGGGTACACATCAATAGTTGAGGGCCGCACCCAGGCCGATGGGGTGCGGCCCTCGTCCGCGTACCTACGGGGTCACGATCGCGAAGTTCGGATCCGGCTTGTCGACCACAGCCAGCAACTTCGTCAACAGCGACGCATCACCCTCGACCTTGATGTCCCCAAGCCCCTTGCCACCCAGCAGCGCCAGCAACTGCGCCTTGGACATGGTCAGCGTGACACCGGCACCACTGTCCGCCTCGTCATCACTCCTGTACGTCAACACGCCGTTCCGCACCGTCAAGTGGTACACCACACCCAACGCCGGGAAACTCCAGTCCATCCGCATCTTCAGGTCCCACGCCTTCGGACCATCGATCCGGATCGCCACCGAATCGATGAGCTGATCGACACTCAGCGCCATCATCATCGTCGGACTCACCGTCGTCGACTCACCCGTCCTGACGCCACCGGTCAACTCCATGGCGCCCGTGAGATAGAAGTTCCGCCACACCGCGTTCTCCGACGCATAACCCAACTTGGTGTAGATCCCGGCCAGTTCGCGCCTCGCCACCTTGTTGTCCGGGTCGGCGAACACCACATGGTTGAGAAGAGTCGCCGCGAACCGCAGATCCCCGTCCCGCTCGAACCCCTTCGCCTTGGCGATCGTCGCCGTACGACCACCCAACGCCTTCACATACCGCTTCGCCTCATCAACCGGCGTGTGCTCCCAGAGATGAGCCGGGTTCGCATCGAACCAACCCATGTACCGCTGGTAGATCCCCTTCACGTTGTGCGACAACGACCCGTAGTACCCACGGTTCGCCCACACCTCAAGAGCCGGCGGCAGCTTGATCTCCTCGGCGATCTCCTTACCGGTCATCCCGATGTTGATCATCCGAAGGGTCTGGTCGTGCATGTACGCGTACAAGTCCCGCTGCACGGCCAGTAGTTCAGTGATTTCCTCGCCGCCCCACGTCGGCCAGTGATGCGACGCGAACGCCACATCGACACGACCGTCGAGAATGTCGATCGACTCGTTCAGATAGTGCGCCCACTCCCGCGCGTCACGCACCTGCGCACCACGCAACGTAATGATGTTGTGCATCGTGTGCGTCGCGTTCTCCGCCATGCACGCGGCCCGCAGATCCGGGAACACGAAGTTCATCTCGGCCGGAGCCTCGGTCCCCGGCGTCATCTGGAACTCGATCTTCACACCGTCGAACGTCTCGACCTGACCCGTCTTCGAGATGCTCCTGGTCGGCGGAATCAACCCGACAGAGCCGAGCGAGACATTCTGCCCCAGGCCACAACCGACCTGCCCCTTCGCCGACTTGGGCAGATGCGCGCCGTACATGTACGACGACCGACGCGTCATCGCCGTACCCGCGTACACGTTCTCCGAGACCGCGTGCTCAAGGAACCCGTCCGGAGCGACCACGGGTACGTCCCCCGCCCCGCCCGGCAGCACCCCGTACGCGCCGCCGAAGTGATCCACGTGCGGGTGCGTGTAGAGGAGAGCGGTCACCTTCTTGTCGCCCCGGTTGTCCCGGTACAGCTTCAGCGCGGCCGCCGCCGTCTCCGCCGAGATCAGCGGGTCGATCACGATGATGCCCGTGTCACCCTCGACGATCGTCATGTTCGACAGGTCGAGCCCACGGACCTGATAGATACGGTCCGTCACCTTGTACAGGCCCTGCTTGCTGACCAGTTGGGACTGCCGCCACAGGCTCTTGCTCGCGCTCTTCGGCGCGTCTCCCTTCAAGAAGCCGTAAGCGTCGTTGTCCCAGATCACCTTGCCGTCGGCGTTCTTCACGACACCCGGCGTCAGCGCCGCGATGAAGCCCTTGTCGGCGTTGGTGAAGTCCGCGGTGTCGTCGTAGTTCAAGTCGCCCTCGCCCGTCGCGCCGATGCCGTTCCCCGAGCCGCCGTCATGTCTCTCCGAGGCGACAGCGGACTCGGGGCTCACCGCCACGGCCGCGGCGGCGGCACCTGCCGCGGCGGCGACGAAGCTGCGCCGGTTGATGGGGCTCATGCGTACCTCTTCGGACGACGTGGGCGGGGTGGGTCTTGCGACCCTGAACATCGTCCGAGGCGGGAGGGGCGGTCAAGGCTTCCCGTGGATATTGGGGCAGGTCCCACGGGGTGGGTGGGGGTGATGTGACGGGTCATATTGCGGGGTCAGTGCTTGGGGCCCACGTGGAGGTCCATGAGGGCTACGGCTTCTTTGCGGGCGACTGAAATGTTGTGCTGATTGGCTTGCTTCCAGGCGACGCCGAGTTTGTCGAGGGTGTCGGTGTAGAGCCGCCGGACGTCCTCGGACTTGTTGGTGAAGAAATACCGGGGGTACTTGTAGCGCTTGCGCTCGCCGCCGATGACACGGGTCGTCCAGTTTGTGATGCGGCAGCCGTCCGAGTGGATCAGGCCCCGGATGAACTCCCACGGGTAGGCGTCGACGATCTCCTGTTGCCATGGTTCGAGGGCAATCTTGCGGTTGTGCTTCTTGCCGGGGCCGTGCTGGGGGAAGAGGCAGGGCCAGTGGCGGCTGTATCCGACGACTGAGACGTATCCGACGGCTTGGACGCGATAGGACTTCTTGACCGGGTTGATCGCCGTCAAGGCGGCAGCGCATGCGTCGATGAGGCCGGGATAGGCGTCGGCGCACGCAATCCTGAGGTAGAAGCCAGATCGCATTCCCGGGCTGATGCAGCCGTCGCCGAGATAGAGACCCAGGAGGTAGCTGTACGCCGCCTCGTCGGTCGGCAGCCCGGGGGCCGGTGCGCATCTGACGCAGGGCGGTACGTGACCCTGCATCCGGGGGAGCGGCTCGATACGTGTCTGCCAGGCGCGGATCGCTGCGCGTGAGACCCCGGTTTCCTTGCTGACCGAGTTCAGGCTGCGTCCCTGGGCGACCAGCGCCAACGCTCGCTCGCGCGTGCTCATGTCGTACATGTGGGCAGCCTGGGAGATTGCGCGGCGCGACGCGCAGCAAAAAGCGGATGTTCACGAGAACGTGAGCATCCGCTATGGGTGATCAACCTTCGATTCGAAGGAAAAGTGCCCCGAGTCGGACTCGAACCGACACTGTATGGGTTTTGAATCCATTGCCTGCTGCCAATTGGGCTACCGGGGCTCGCGGAATCGAAGGTTAACCCTGACCCGCTGCCCGACCACCATACCGCAGCTAGGTAGGCTCTTGGGAGCAGTACCCCCGCCCTGCATAACCAAGGAGCGCCCCCGTGACCGCCCCCGAGTCGCCCCAGCCCGCCGACGCCGTCGACGACGACAAGTCGCACGTCCCGCCGCTGACGACCCGTGTCGTCATCGCCGAGGACGAGGCCCTGATCCGCCTCGACCTCAAAGAGATGCTCGAGGAAGAGGGCTACTCCGTCGTGGGCGAGGCCGGCGACGGTGAGCAGGCCATTGAGCTGGCCCGTGAGCACAGGCCCGACCTGGTGATCCTCGATGTGAAGATGCCGAAGATGGACGGCATCAGTGCGGCGGAGAAGATCGCCGAGGAGTCGATCGCTCCGGTGCTGATGCTGACGGCGTTCTCGCAGCGTGACCTCGTTGAGCGGGCGCGGGATGCCGGTGCGATGGCGTACCTGGTGAAGCCGTTCAGCAAGAGTGATGTCGTGCCGGCGATCGAGATGGCCGTCTCGCGGTTCACGGAGCTGAAGACGCTGGAGAAGGAGGTCGCGGACCTCACTCAGCGTCTGGAGACGCGGAAGCTGGTGGACCGGGCGAAGTCGATTCTGCAGACGGAGTACGGGCTGACGGAGCCGGCGGCGTTCCGCTGGATTCAGAAGACGTCGATGGACCGTCGGCTGTCGATGCAGCAGGTGGCCGAGGCGGTCATCGAGGACGCCGAGGAGAAGAAGGCGTCGAAGGGCTGATCAAGCCCTTCCGTCGGTACGTGAATGAGGCCCGCGTCCCCATCAGGGGCGCGGGCCTCATTCACGTATGGGCTCAGTCTTCGCCGAGGTAGGCCTTGCGGACGGATTCGTCGTGGAGGAGGTCTTGGCCGCTGCCGGACAGGACGATGGAGCCGACTTCCATGACGTGGCCCTGGTCGGCCAGGGAGAGCGCGGCCTGGGCGTTCTGTTCGACGAGGAGGATGGTCGTGCCCTGGGACTTGAGCTCTGCGATGGTGGCCATGATCTTCTGCATCATGATCGGGGAGAGGCCCATGGAGGGTTCGTCGAGCATGAGGAGTTTGGGCTGGGACATGAGGGCCCGGCCCATGGCGAGCATTTGTTGTTCGCCGCCGGAGAGGGTGCCTGCTGCCTGCTTCCTTCGTTCGCCCAGGATGGGGAAGAGGTCGTAGGCGCGCTGCATGTCCTTTTCGATGCCTGCGACGTCTTTGCGGAGGAATGCGCCGAGTTGGAGGTTTTCCGCGATGGACAGGCGGGGGAAGATGCGTCGGCCTTCGGGGGAGTGGGCGAGGCCCATGGCGACGATCTTGTGGGCGGGGACGGAGGTCAGGGGCTTGCCGCCGAAGGTGATCTTGCCGCTGAGTGGTTTGAGCAGGCCCGAGAGGGTGCGCAGGGTCGTGGTCTTGCCGGCGCCGTTGGTGCCGATGAGGGTGACGACCTGTCCTTCTTCGACGCTGAAGGTGATGCCTTTGACGGCTTCGATCTTGCCGTAGGCGACCTTGAGGTCTTCGACCTCGAGCAGTGCGGTCACTGGGCGTCCCTTTCCGCGGTGGTGCCGGCGGCCTGGGCTTCTGCCGCTTGTACGTCTTCGATGGCGGCGTCTTCGGGGGCGCCTTCGAAGGGGGTGCCGAGGTAGGCGGCGATGACGCGTTCGTCGCCCTGGACGACGTCGCTGGTGCCTTCGACGAGTTTTTCGCCTTGGACGAGGACGGCGACGCGGTCGCAGAGGTTGAAGATGAAGCGCATGTCGTGCTCGATGACGAGGACGGCGATGCCCTTGTCGCGGATGGCGAAGACGAGTTCTTCGGTGGCGCGGGTTTCTTGGGGGTTCATGCCGGCGGTGGGCTCGTCGAGGAGGAGCAGGCCGGGTTCGCTGGCCATGGCGCGCGCGATTTCCAGCTTGCGCTGTTCTCCGTAGGGGAGGTTGCGGGCGAGGTGGTCGCGTTTGTGGTCGAGGCCGATGAACTGGAGGAGTTCCATGGCGCGTTCTTCGGACTGGCGCTCGGCTTTGCGGAAGCCGGGGCCGCGCAGGAGGGCGGACCAGAGGCCTTCTTTGGTGCGGGTGTGGCGGCCGACGAGGACGTTTTCCAGGACGGTCATGTTGGCGAAGAGCCGGATGTTCTGGAAGGTGCGGGCGATGCCGGCCTGGGTGACGAGATGGGGCTTGGGTGGGAGGACGGTGCCTTTGTAGGCGACGCGGCCTTCGGTGGGGACGTAGAGGCCGGTGAGGCAGTTGAAGAAGGTGGTTTTGCCTGCGCCGTTGGGGCCGATGAGGCCGACGATCTCTCCGGTGTTGACGGTGAGGTCGACGGAGCGGACGGCGGTGAGGCCGCCGAAGCGCATGGTGACGCCGCTTGCTTCGAGGACGGTGTTGGTCATGGTGGTCACGCCCCCGCCTTGGTGGTGGCCGGTTCGTCGGCGTCGGGCAGTCTCTGTTCTGGTACGTCGAGTTGGCCGGTCTCGTGGAATTCGAGTTGGCGGCGGCGGTTGGCGATGATGCCTTCGGGGCGGAAGCGCATGAGGAGTACGAGGGCGATGCCGAAGGCGAGGAGTGACTTGTCCTGGAGGAAGACGAGCTTTTCCGGGAGCAGGTAGAGCAGGGCGGCGCCGAGGAGGGGTCCGGAGACGGTGCCCATGCCGCCGAGGACGACGGCGGCGAGGAGGAATGCGGAGTTCGGGGGTGTGGAGCCGGCGAACTGGTAGGGGTTGGGGACGACGCTGTAGGTGACGTGGGCGCTGACGGTGCCGGCGAGGCCTGCGAGGGAGGCGCCGAGGGCGAAGGCGACGAGTTTGACGCGGAAGCCGTTGATGCCCATGGCGGTGGCGGCGGTTTCGTCTTCGCGGATGGCGATCCAGCTGCGGCCGATGCGGGAGTCGGCGGCGCGGGTGTAGACGAGGACGACGATCGCCATGATGAGGACCATCAGGAGGTAGTAGTTGGCGAAGCGTCCGAGGGTGAAGCCGGCGACGTCGTGGGACTGGCTGAAGTCGATGCCGAGGATGTGGAGGTCGGGGATCGACGGGATGCCGTTGGGTCCGTTGGTGATGTCGGGTCCGGAGTCGCCGTCCATGTTGTTGACGGCGATGCGGAAGATCTCTCCGAAGCCGAGGGTGACGATGGCGAGGTAGTCGCCGCGCAGTCGGAGGGTGGGGGCGCCGATGAGGACGCCGAAGATGAGGCTGGCTGCGGCGCCGGTCAGGGCGGCGGCCCAGAAGGGGAATTGGACGCCGGAGAAGCGGGAGAATTCGGAGCCGGAGACGAGGGCGGCGGTGTAGGCGCCGACGCCGAGGAAGGCTACGTAGCCGAGGTCGAGGAGGCCTGCGAGGCCGACGACGATGTTGAGGCCGAGGGCGACGGTTCCGAAGATGAGGATGTTGACGCCGATGTTGGCGTAGTGGTCGTCGGTCTGGGTGAAGGGGAAGGCGATGGCCGCGGCGAAGCCCATGGCGAGGGTGAAGCTGCGGTTTTTGGCGACGAGTCGGGAGAACTGGTCGAGGAGGCCTGCGGTGTGCAGGGCCCAGACGGCGAAGACGACGACGATGAGGTAGCCGATGAAGAGTTCGCCGTATTCGGTGTCGATGCCGTAGGTGAAGACGAAGAGGCCGACGATGGTGACGGCGGTGATGATGAGGCGCTGGATCCAGGGGGTGGGGAGGGGCGCCGGGGGGATGTCGGGTTTGGCGAGGTAGGCGCGGAACGTTTCCTTGGTGCTGTGTTCGCCTGCTCCTTGTTGGGGGAGGGCGAAGGCGCCGAGGAGGGGGAGGAGGGAGGCGACGGCGGCGATCCAGGCGCCTGGTTCGAGGTTGGCGAGGCCGCCGAGTTTGGCGGCGATGGCGATGGCGGTGAACCAGGTGGTGCCGAAGGCGCCGAGTGCGGTGAGTGCGGCGGGTGCGTTGCTGGTGGTGAGGGCGCGTAGGCCGGGTGTGCCGTAGTGGGCGAGGCCGACGAGGGCGGCGAGGGCGCCGCCGATGAGGGTGAGCCACTGGAGTCCGCCGGGGTAGCCGGTGATGGTGAGGTCGCCGGGGAATTCGGCGGTCCAGGTCCAGGCGAGGAAGGCGGAGGCGGCGGTGGCGATGCCGCCGGCGAGGAGGAGGGCGCGGGCCGCGGTGGGTGGCAGGGGGACGAGGCCGCGGGTGGGGGCGTTGGTGGTGGTCATGGTGTCGGTGGTGTTCGTCATGGTGGTCACGCCCTGTCCGCGACGCGTTCGCCGAGCAGGCCTTGTGGTCGGAAGAGGAGGACCAGGATGAGGAGGCAGAAGGCCCAGACGTTGCCCCAGGTCTGGCCGCCGAGTTGTTGCATGCCGGGGACGCCGTCGATGTAGGCGGAGGCGAGGGTTTCGGCGACGCCGAGGACGAGTCCGCCGAGCATGGCGCCGTAGATGTTGCCGATGCCGCCGAGGACCGCGGCGGTGAACGCCTTGAGGCCCATGAGGAAGCCCATGCGGTAGTCGATGGAGCCGTATTTGAAGCCGAAGGCTATGGCGGCGACGGCGGCGAAGAGGCCGCCGATGGCGAAGGCGATGACGATGATGCGGTTGGTGTCGATGCCCATGAGCTGGGCGGTGTCCGGGTCTTGTGCGGTGGCCTGCATGGCGCGGCCGGTGCGGCTGCGGCGGACGAAGAGGGCGAGGGACGACATGCAGACGACGGCGGCGACGATGAGGAAGAGGTCGCCGTCCTGGATGGTGACGTTGCCGATGTCGTGGGAGCCGCCGATGCTGGGGAAGGGGCGGGCGCGGTCGGCCTTGGGGTAGAAGTTGCGGACGACTTCCTGGAGTGCGAGGGAGAGGCCGATGGCGGTGATGAGCGGTGCCAGGCGTGGGGCTCCGCGCAGGGGTCTGTAGGCGAATCGTTCGGCTCCGACTGCGATGAGGACGGCTACGAGGCCGCCGCCTATCAGCATGAGGGGGAGCAGGATCCACATCGAGGTGCCGGACGGAAGGATCAGCGAGACCGTGAGGGCGCCGAAGGCTCCGGTCATGAAGATCTCGCCGTGCGCGAAGTTGATGAGCTGGACGATGCCGTACACCATCGTGTAGCCGATGGCGATGAGCCCGTACATCGAGCCGAGGAGCAGCCCGTTGGCCAGCTGCTGCGGCAGGGTGTTCACCGCGTGGCCTCCATGTCGCTGGTGGTGGGTGTGTGCACCGGTGGGGTGCGGGGGGTGGTGTGAGAACGGGCCGCGCGGTCGGGGTCGTCCTGCCGCGCGGCCCGTGGTGGTGCCTGGGGGTCGTGGATCAGCTGACCAGCTGAGGCTGGGTCAGTTCTCCTCGTAGGTGCCGGTCTTGACGGCCTTCCAGGCGCCGTCGGTGACCTGGTAGACGGTGAGCTGCTTGTTGGCGGTGTCGCCGTACTCGTCGAAGGAGACCTTGCCGGTGATGCCGTCGAAGTTGGACTTCTGGACTTCTTCGACGACCTTGGAGCGGAGGTCGTCGCCGGTGGGGAGCTTGCCTCCGTTGGCTTCCTTGACGGCCTTCACGGCGTTGATGATGGCGGTGGCGGCGTCGTAGGAGTAGCCGCCGTAGGCGCCGTAGTCGCCCTTGTAGCCCTTGGCCTTGTACTCCTGGACGAAGGCCTTGGCGGCGGGGAGGGTGTCGACGGGGACGCCGACGGAGGTGGCGAGGTCGCCTTCGGCGGCCTTGCCGGCGGTCTCGATGTAGGTGGTGGCGAACATGCCGTCGCCGCCGAACAGCGGGATCTTGACGCCGGCTTCCTTGAGCTGCTTGGTGATCAGCTGGGACTCGTCGTACTGGCCGCCGTAGTAGAGCAGGTCGGCCTTGGAGGACTTGATCTTGGAGACGAGGGCCGCGAAGTCCTTGTCGCCGGTGTTGACGTGGTCGGTGCCGACGGCCTTGCCGCCCGCCTTGACGAACTGCGCCTTGAAGATCTTGGCGAGGCCGGCGCCGTAGGTCTGCTTGTCGTCTACGACGAAGGCCTTCTTCTTCTTGAGCGTGTTGTAGGCGTAGTCGGCGGCGAATCCGCCCTGGAGGGCGTCGGTGGTGGCGGTGCGGAAGTACGTCTTGTAGGCGCGCTTCTTGGTGCCGCTCTGCCAGTCCTTGCCCTGGGTGAGGGAGGGGTCGGTGTTGGAGGGCGAGATCTGCACCATGTTGGCGGAGGCGAAGACCTGCTGCATCGACTGTGCGACACCGGAGTTGAGGGGGCCGATGGCGCCGACGACGGACTTGTCGCCGACGAGGCCGGTGGCGTTGGACTGGCCGGTGGCGGGCTGGGCCTTGTCGTCGAGGGCCTTGATCTTGAAGGTGACGCCGTCGACGGTCTTCTTCTTGTTGGCGTCGTCGACGGCGATCTTGGCGCCGTACTGGATGCCGAGTCCGGTGGTGGAGTTCTCACCGGAGAGGGGAGCGTCGACGCCGATGGTCAGCGTGGTGGAGCTGCCGCTGTCGCCGCCCTTGTCTCCGTTGTCGTCACGGGACCCGCAGGCGGTGAGGGTAAGAGCTCCGGTGGTGAGCGCTGTGGTGAGTATGAGCAAAGAACGGTGTCGCACGATCAATCCTCTCCCTGGCGCGGCTCCCGTGGTCGGGGGCCGTATGTCTCGCCGGGCCGTACTGGGGTCGTACAGGGCCGTGCAGCAGACGCGCCCGGCGGCGCGGTGACTGGCCGTGACTATAAGCGCAGGTGGGGGCGTGGGGCACTGTGCGGGAAAGGCTGTGACGCTCTTGTTATGCCGGGGTGGTCGTGTGGGGGAGCAGTAGGTGCGATTGGGACTTTTGGGTGTGGTCGGCCGGTGGGTGGGGGGAGCGAACACGCAGTTCCGCTAAGGAACTTGAGTTGATCTTGGTCCTTACATGGGTGGGTGGTGGGGAGGCCCTTGTCGGTGGGAAGTGTCCTGTGGGAGGGGTGCGGAGTCCGTGCTGCGGTGCATTGCTCTGTTTCGGCAGAGGTAACGGTGTGTTACCGGCGTGTGAGGCCTGCCGGGCGGGTGGGCGGTGGCACCGTGGCGGGGAAATCGGTGCAGGCGGCACGTAGTTGCTGGTCCAGGTCGTGGGGGAAGGCGCCGCCGAAGAGGTAGCTGTGGTGCTGCCGCGCGCGTTCGTTGCGGATCACCAGGTCGAGGTGGGGCAGGTCGATGTCGCGCCGGGGGGTGGTGCACTCGCGTACGCGGATCCGCACGGTGAGTCGTTCGGCGCTGCCCGCCCTCACCGTCAGTGGCAGCCGGGGTGTGGTGGTCGTGGCGAACTCGACGAAGGGGAGGGTGAGTTGGCTGACCGTGACCGGGCTGCCCTGTTCGACGCGGACCAGGAAGCGGTAGCGGTCGTCGCCGCGCTGCCCCTGGTAGTGCAGGTAGGTGACCTGCGAGGGCCAGGGGGACGCGGTCGGGGTGGCCGGCGGCGGGCGCAGCAGGAGCAGGGCGGCGGTGGCGGCGCCGGCGCCGAGCAGGGCCCGGACGGTGTGCCGGTGCCAGGGCGACAGTCCGCGCCAACGCTCGTACAGCGTGCGGGGGTTGGTGGTTCCCGCGGTCAGGACGTCCGGGGCGGGGGTGGGTGGGCGCGCGGTGGCGTCGTCCGGTTCGTACGGCTCGACGGGCCCGATGCCGGTCATGCTCGACGGTATGCCGGAGGGTGGGGCTCCGCCAACGCCGGTGCGGATCAAGAAAGTTGTCCGGGCCCTCTGGCGGGCCCGTACGGGGCCGCGATGGAATACCAGGCGTCCCGGAAGTGAACTCCCTTACCGCGCCCAGGAGGCACGATGGTGAGATCCGCACGTATCCCCGGCAGCAGACCCCGCGGCGGGCTGATCCTCGCCACGGCAGGCGCGCTCGTCCTGGCCCTGGCGGCCCCGGCCGCGTACGCGACGCAACAGCCAGCCGCGCGAAGCGAGTTGAAGATATCCGGGCAGGAGACGCAACCTGTCTTCTCGCGCGCGGACGCCGTCTATCAGGAGGTCGACGTCCAGACGGAGGTCGACAGTGACGGCGACGGGAAGCGCGACACGGTCAGGATGCGGATCCTGCGTCCGAAGGAGACCGACACGGCGCACCTGAAGGTCGCCACGATCATCGAGGCGAGCCCGTACTGGGCCGGTGGCAACGATGTCCCGAACCACAACGTGGACCTCGACGAGGACGGTCTCCCGCTCGCCGGGGCGAAGGCGCAACTCGCTTCCGGTAAGCCCGGGTTGACCGGTCCTTCCGTCGCGTACTCCGGCTACTACGACAACTACTTCCTGCCCCGCGGCTATGCGGTGGCGCAGGTCGACAGCCTCGGCACGGGCGGCTCCACCGGCTGTCCGACCTCGGGCGGGCGCAACGAGACGCTGGGTGCGAAGGCCGCGGTCGACTGGCTGGGCGGCCGGGCCAAGGGCTGGGATGCCGACGGCAAGGAGATCCGGGCCGACTGGTCCACCGGGAACGCCGCGATGATGGGCATCTCGTACAACGGCACGCTGCCGACGGCCGTCGCCAGTACGGGAGTCAAGGGCCTCAAGGCGATCGTGCCGATCTCCGGGATCTCCTCCTGGTACGACTACTACCGGGCGAACGGCGGCGTCGTGGCGCCCGGCACGTACCAGGGCGAGGACACCGACGTCCTCGCCAAGTACGTGTACTCGCGCGCCGACCGGGAGATCTGCGAGCCGGTCCTCGACTCCCTGGAGCACGACCAGGACCGCGCGACCGGCGACTGGTCCGCGTACTGGCAGGAGCGCGACTACATCAAGGACGTCGGCAGGATCAAGGCCGGTGTCTTCGTGGTCCACGGGCTCAACGACTGGAACGTGAAGACCAAGAACGCGGGCCAGTTGTGGGAGGCGCTGAAGAAGAACCATGTGCCGCGCAAGCTGTGGCTGCACCAGGCCGGGCACACCAACCCGATGCCACTGCGCATGGAGGAGTGGCTGAGCCAGGTCCACCACTGGTTCGACTACTGGCTGTACGGCATCCACAACGGCGTCCTGAGTGAGCCTCAGGTCGACGTCGAGCAGGCCGACTTCAGCTGGAGGCAGCAGTCCGACTGGCCCGCCGCCGGTACCCGGGACACGACGCTGCGGCTGCGCGCCGACGGCACGCTCGGCAAGGGCGCCGGTCCGGCCGCCGTGCAGTCGCTGACGGACGCGGGCCGCACCGTGCCCGCCGAGCAGCTCGTGACGTCACCGGACGCGGCGAACCCGAACCGGCTCGCGTACACGACGGGCGTACTGGACAAGGACGTTCGCCTCAACGGCGTCCCGTCGGTCGACGTGCGTGCCTCGCTGTCGGGTACGTCGCCGTACGTGACCGCGCTGCTCGTCGACTACGGCCGCGACACCCGCGCCACGTCCGGGACGGTCACCGACACCTCGCAGCAGGTCTGTTACGGCGAGGCCGTGCCGGGCATGGCGGGCGAGACCGGCTGCGCCTACCGCAGCAAGCACGCCATCGAGACGGCCGACTTCAAGATCGTGACGCGGGGCTGGCTGGACGCGCGCAACCGTTCCTCGTACGCGCACCAGTCGAAGGTCGTGGAGGGCCGCGAGTACCGGCTGCGCTGGGACATGCAGCCGGAGGACTACGTGTTCAAGGCCGGGCACCGGCTCGGCGTGGTCCTGATCTCGACCGACTACGACTACACACTGCGATACCCGGCGGGCACGAGGATGACCGTGCGCGCCGGGCTCAGCTCGCTCACGCTGCCGGTGGCGCCGAGTCGGTCATAGGCGAGTCCTTGAGCAGGCAGGTCAGGCGGGCCGTGCAGACCCGCCTGCCCTGCTCGTCGGTGATCACGACGTCGTACGTGGCCGTGGTGCGGCCGCGGTGCGCGGGCGTGGCCACGCCGGTGACCAGGCCGGAGCGGGCGCTGCGGTGGTGCGTGCAGTTCAGGTCGACGCCGACGGCGAGCTTGCCGCTGCCGCCGTGCAGCATCGAGCCGACCGAGCCGAGGGTCTCGGCGAGGACGGCGGATGCGCCGCCGTGCAGCAGGCCGTAGGGCTGGGTGTTGCCCTCGACCGGCATGGTGCCGACGACGCGGTCCGCGGACGCCTCCTTGATCTCGATGCCCATGCGGGTGCCGAGGTGCCCGGCGGAGAACAGGGCGGGGAGGTCGATGCCGTAGGCCGCGTACTCGTCGAGGACCTCTTGCGGGAACTTCACGTGGTTCTGCTCGCCCATGGGGCCCTGCTCCGTCCGTCGTGCCTACAGGCCTGGATGTGTCGGCTGAGCAAACGCTCAGTCGGTGCCGGATTGTTCCAGGCGCACCACGACGGACTTGCTGGCGGGGGTGTTGCTGGTGTCCGCGGTGGCGTCCAGCGGCACCAGCACGTTCGTCTCCGGGTAGTAGGCGGCCGCGCAGCCGCGGGCCGTCGGGTAGTGCACCACGCGGAATCCGGGCGCGCGCCGCTCGACGCCGTCGCTCCACTCGCTGACGAGGTCGACGTAGCTGCCCTCGGCGAGGTCGAGGTCGCGCGCGTCCTCCTCGTTCACCAGGACCACCCTGCGGCCGTTCTTGATGCCGCGGTAGCGGTCGTCGAGGCCGTAGATGGTGGTGTTGTACTGGTCGTGCGAGCGCAGCGTCTGCAGGAGGAGGCGGCCCTCGGGCAGGTGCGGGTACTCGACGGGCGCGGCCGTGAAGTTGGCCTTGCCGGTGGCGGTGGGGAAGCGGCGCTCGTCGCGCGGGGCGTGCGGCAGCGCGAAGCCGGACGGGTCCGCCACGCGCGCGTTGAAGTCCTCGAAGCCCGGGATGACGCGCGCGATGCGGTCGCGGATCGTCGCGTAGTCCTTCTCGAACTCCTCCCAGGGGGTACGGGAGTCGTGGCCGAGGGCGCGGCGCGCGAGGCGGGCCACGATGGCGGGCTCGGACAGCAGGTGGCGGCTCGCGGGCTCCAGGCGGCCGCGCGAGGCGTGCACCATGCCCATGGAGTCCTCGACGGTGACGAACTGCTCGCCGCCGCCCTGGAGGTCCCGCTCGGTGCGGCCGAGCGTCGGCAGGATCAGGGCGCGGGCGCCGGTGACGGTGTGCGAGCGGTTCAGCTTCGTCGACACGTGGACGGTGAGGCGGGCGCGGCGCATGGCCGCCTCCGTCACGTCGGTGTCGGGGGACGCCGCCACGAAGTTGCCGCCCATGGCGAAGAAGACCTTCGCCTCGCCGTCGCGCAGCGCGCGAATGGCCCGTACGACGTCGAAGCCGTGCTCGCGCGGCGGCGCGAAGCCGAACTCCTTCTCCAGGGCGTCCAGGAAGGCGGGCGCGGGCCGCTCGAAGATGCCCATGGTGCGGTCGCCCTGCACGTTGCTGTGACCGCGCACCGGGCACACGCCGGCGCCCGGACGGCCGATGTTGCCCCGCAGAAGAAGGAAGTTGACCACTTCGCGGATGGTCGGCACGGAGTGCTTGTGCTGGGTCAGGCCCATCGCCCAGCACACGACGGTCCGCTTCGAGGCGAGGACCATCTCCAGGGCGCGCTCGATGTCGGCGCGGGACAGGCCGGTCGCCGTGAGGGTCTCGTCCCAGTCGGCGGCGCGGGCGGCCGTCGCGAACTCCTCGAAGCCATGGGTGTGTTCGGCGATGAACGCCTCGTCCGTGGCGCCTTCCGCATCGAGGATCAGCTTGTTGAGGAGGCGGAAGAGCGCCTGGTCGCCGCCGAGCCTGATCTGCAGGAACAGGTCGGTCAGCGAGGCACCCTTGGTGAGGCCCTTCGGGGTCTGCGGGTTCTTGAACTTCTCCAGGCCCGCCTCCGGCAGCGGATTCACCGAGATGATCTTCGCGCCGCCGGACTTGGCCTTCTCCAGCGCGGAGAGCATGCGCGGGTGGTTCGTGCCCGGGTTCTGCCCGGCCACGATGATCAGGTCCGCCTTGTAGAGGTCCTCCAGCAGCACGCTGCCCTTGCCTACGCCGATCGTCTCGGTCAGCGCCGAACCGGACGACTCGTGGCACATGTTCGAGCAGTCGGGCAGGTTGTTCGTGCCGAACTCGCGGGCGAACAGCTGGAAGAGGAAGGCGGCTTCGTTGCTGGTGCGCCCCGACGTGTAGAAGACGGCCTCGTCGGGGGAGGCGAGCGCCTCCAGCTCCTCGCCGATGATGTCGAAGGCCCGCTCCCACGTCACCGGTTCGTAGTGCGAGGCGTCCTCGGCCAGGTACATGGGGTGCGTCAGGCGGCCCTGCTGGCCCAGCCAGTAGCCGGAGCGCGTCGCGAGGTCCGTGATCGGGTGCGCGGCGAAGAACTCGGGGGTGACGCGGCGCAGGGTGGCCTCCTCGGCGACCGCCTTCGCCCCGTTCTCACAGAACTCCGCCGCGTGCCGGTGCTCCGGCTCCGGCCAGGCGCAGCCCGGGCAGTCGAAGCCGTCCTTCTGATTGACGCGCAGCAGCGTCAGCGCGGTCCGCTTCACACCCATCTGCTCGCGGGCGATCTTCAGGGAGTGCCTGACGGCCGGGAGGCCCGCGGCGTGGTGCTGCGGCGCCGCGACCTGCGGTGCGTCCTGGACCGGGTCCGATGCGGGCGGCTTGCTGGCCATGGTCGTGCTCCCCTTCGAGCTGGGCCGTGCTGATCCTGGTGCGCCGGGGCGCTGTGAGGTACCACTTCGATACTCGCACGTACGGCTGACAGCGCCGCAGGTCGGTCCGGGGTGGACCGGAGTGTCAGTGGGGTCTGGCAGGATCGGGGACGTGGCAGAAAAAGCAGCGAAGACGGCGAAGACAACCGCGACGAAGGCGACGGACAGCGGTGCTGGTGGGCGCCCCCGGCTGATGCTCATGGACGGGCATTCGCTGGCCTACCGCGCGTTCTTCGCGCTGCCCGCGGAGAACTTCACGACGGCGTCGGGTCAGCCGACCAACGCGATCTATGGATTCGCGTCGATGCTGGCGAACACGCTGCGTGACGAGGCGCCGACGCACTTCGCGGTGGCGTTCGACGTCTCCCGCAAGACGTGGCGCTCCGAGGAGTTCACCGAGTACAAGGCGAACCGGTCGAAGACCCCCGACGAGTTCAAGGGGCAGGTCGAGCTGATCGGCGAGCTGCTCGACGCGATGCACACGCCGCGCTTCGCCGTCGACGGCTTCGAGGCGGACGACATCATCGCCACCCTCGCCACACAGGCCGAGGCGGCCGGCTTCGACGTCCTCATCGTCACCGGTGACCGTGACTCCTTCCAGCTCGTCTCGGAGCACGTGACGGTGCTGTACCCGACGAAGGGCGTCTCCGAGCTGACCCGGTTCACGCCGGAGAAGGTCGAGGAGAAGTACGGGCTG
This sequence comes from Streptomyces sp. HmicA12, assembly GCF_000373565.1. GTDB lineage: Bacteria > Actinomycetota > Actinomycetes > Streptomycetales > Streptomycetaceae > Streptomyces. The sequence goes on from NZ_KB891820.1 coordinate 293,218, forward strand.
ACCCCGGCCCAGTACCCGGACTTCGCGGCGCTGCGCGGCGACCCGTCGGACAACCTGCCGGGCATCCCCGGCGTCGGCGAGAAGACGGCCGCGAAGTGGATCAACCAGTTCGGTTCGTTCGCCGAGTTGGTCGAGCGCGCCGAGGAGGTCAAGGGCAAGGCCGGGCAGAACTTCCGCGACCACATCGAGGCCGTGAAGCTCAACCGCCGCCTGACCGAGATGGTCCGCGACGTCGAGCTGCCGAAGACGGTCACCGACCTGGAGCGCGCGGCGTACGACCGTACGGCGATCGCGATGATCCTGGACACCCTGGAGATCCGTAACCCGTCGCTGCGCGAGCGCCTGTTCGCCGTAGACCCGGGCGCCGCCGAGGCCGAGGAAGCGCCGGCCGAGCCGGGCGTCGAGGTCGACGGCACGGTCCTGGGCACCGGCGAGGTCGCCCCGTGGCTCACCGAGCACGCCGGTGCCGCGCTGGGGCTGGCCTCCGTCGACACGTGGGCGCTCGGCAGCGGCTCGGTCACCGAGGTCGCGCTCGCCGCGGCCGACGGAGCGGCCGCCTGGTTCGACCCGTCCACGCTGGACGAGGCCGACGAGAAGGCGTTCGCGAAGTGGCTCGCCGACGCGAAGAAGCCGAAGGTGCTGCACAACGCCAAGGGCGTCATGCGGGTCTTCGCCGAGCACGGCTGGACCGTGGACGGCATCACCATGGACACGGCGCTCGCCGCGTACCTGGTCAAGCCGGGCCGCCGCTCCTTCGCGCTCGACGCGCTGTCCCTGGAGTACCTGGGCCGCGAGCTGGCCCCGGCCGGCGCCGCCGACGGGCAGCTCGCGTTCGGCTCCGAGGAGGACGAGCAGGCCGAGGCCGACGCGCTCATGGTGCAGGCCCGCGCGATCCTCGACCTGGGCGAGGCGTTCGGCGAGCGCCTGAAGGAGGTCGGCGCGGCCGATCTGCTCACCGACATCGAGCTGCCGACCTCCACGCTCCTGGCCCGCCTGGAGCGGCACGGCATCGCCGCCGACCGCGCCCACCTGGAATCCATGGAGCAGATGTTCGCGGGCGCCGTCCAGCAGGCGGTGAAGGAGGCGCACGCGTCGGTCGGGCACGAGTTCAACCTCGGCTCGCCCAAGCAGCTCCAGGAGGTCTTCTTCGGCGAACTCGACCTCCCGAAGACGAAGAAGACCAAGACCGGGTACACGACGGACGCGGACGCGCTGGCCTGGCTGGCCACGCAGACCGACCACGAACTGCCCGTGATCATGCTGCGCCACCGTGAGCAGGCCAAGCTGCGCGTGACGGTCGAGGGCCTGATCAAGACGATCGCGGCGGACGGCCGCATCCACACGACGTTCAACCAGACGGTCGCCGCGACCGGCCGCCTCTCGTCGACCGACCCGAACCTGCAGAACATCCCGGTCCGCACGGACGAGGGGCGTGCCATCCGCCGCGGGTTCGTCGTCGGCGAGGGCTTCGAGTCGCTGATGACCGCCGACTACAGCCAGATCGAACTGCGCGTCATGGCGCACCTGTCGGAGGACGCGGGCCTCATCGAGGCGTTCACATCCGGCGAGGACCTGCACACCACGGTCGCCTCGCAGGTGTTCGGCGTGGAGCGGGACGCGGTCGACGCGGAGATGCGCCGCAAGATCAAGGCGATGTCGTACGGCCTGGCCTACGGTCTGTCGGCCTTCGGCCTCTCGGGACAGCTGAACATCGACCCGGGCGAGGCGCGCGGCCTGATGGACACCTACTTCGAGCGGTTCGGCGGGGTGCGCGACTACCTGCGGCGCGTCGTCGACGAGGCGCGGGCCACCGGGTACACGGAGACGATGCTGGGGCGCCGCCGGTACCTGCCCGACCTGAACTCGGACAACCGGCAGCGCCGCGAGATGGCCGAGCGGATGGCGTTGAACGCGCCGATCCAGGGCACCGCCGCGGACATCGTGAAGATCGCGATGCTGAACGTCGACAAGGCGCTCACCGAGGCGGGGCTCGCCTCCCGGATGCTGCTCCAGGTCCACGACGAAATCGTCCTGGAGATCGCGTCCGGGGAGGCCGAGGTCGCGGAGGAGCTGGTGCGGCGGGAGATGGCCGGCGCGGTTGCGCTCCGCGCGCCGCTGGATGTCTCGGTGGGCCTGGGCACGGACTGGGAGTCCGCGGCGCACTAGCCTCCGGCGGTGCGGGGGACTGCGCGGGGCTGTCGTCGGGTGCGGGCCGGCCGGGCGTTCCCCGGTTCGTCGGCTCTTCGCCGGGGGGCTTCTCGCGCAGTTCCCCGCGCCCCTGGGGGACGTCCGGTGGTGCGTGGGTCTGTTGCCGGGCGCGGGCCGGTGGTCCTGCTGCGCGCAGTTCCCCGCGCCCCTGAAGCATGCGCTGCGCGCAGCTTCCCCTTCCAGGGGTGCGGGACTGGGCCCGCAACCCGTTCAGACCGCACACCGTGCTCCCGCCCGACCCCACCCGCACCATGGGCGAATGCGCCCACACCCGGCCCGACGCCGATCCGCGGTCACCGCGCTCGTGGTGACCGTAGTCCTGCTCGCACCCGGCACGGCAGCCGCGGCGGACCGCGCACCGACCTGCCGCGCCCCCAGGAGCGCCGGCCCCCTCGCCAAGCAGCTCACCCGGGACGTGAAGGCCGCCCTCGCGGGCCGCACCGGCACCGTCTCCGTCGTCGTGCGCGACGACCGCACCAAGGTCCGCTGCAGCCTCGCCGCGGGCACCCGCTACGACTCGGCGTCCATCGTGAAGGTCCTCATGCTGGAGGCCACCCTGCGCCGCGCCGCGCACCGGGGCCGCCAGCCGACCGGCTGGGAGCGGCGCAACCTCCGCCCCATGATCCGCAGTTCGGACAACGCCTCCGCGGGCCGCCTGTGGAACGACCTCGGCCGGCCCTACCTCACCTCGACCCTGCGCCGGGCCGGCACCACCGGCACCAGCCTCGGCCCGTACGGCTACTGGGGCCTGACCCGCACCACGGCCGCCGACCAGATGCGCCTCCTGGACGCGCTCACCGCCCGCCGCGGATCCTTCATGACGGCCGCGTCACGCTCGTACGGGCTGAAGCTGATGAGCCAGGTGCAGAAGAACCAGCGCTGGGGCGTGCCCGCCGGGATGCCGCGCGGCCTGCGCGCCCACCTCAAGAACGGCTGGCTGCCGCGGGCCACGCACGGCTGGCGCATCCACAGCATCGGCGCGTTCACCGGCGGCGGCCGCAGCTACCGCATCGCCGTCCTCAGCCACGGCAACCCGTCGATGAAGTACGGGGTGCGCACCGTCGAGCGCGTCGCCCAGGCCGTGCACCGCGCGCTCAACAAGGGCCGTGCCGTCGGCCGCGGTCTGACCCCGCCGGCCGAGATCAGCGAGCGCTCGGACGGCTCGGTTCCGCCGGACGCTCCGGAATTTCCGGATCCGTACGAGGAGACGGCAGGTCAGGGCCCCGCAGGCGTGCCCGCGCCCTGACCACCACCGCGTACAGGACGAGTCCGACGACGAGCCCCGCGCCCGCCCCGAAGCACACCGCCGGGACGATCTCCCACGGCTTCCAGTCGAGGCCTTCCTCGTCGACGTACGACAGCCAGTCCGCCACCCGCACCGCCCCGCACCCGCACGCGCAGCCCCCGATCAGCAAGGCCGCCGGCCGGCTTGCCCGCGCCGGGGGAAGCGGCGGGCCGCCCGAGGGCGCGGCGCCCCTGACCGCGCGCCACACGAACACGCCGATCACGACGAGCGCGAGCGCCGAACTCCCGTACTGCACATACCAGTAGAGCGGTGAACCGGCGACGTTCTCGCCGAGCACGGGCAGCAGCCGCACACCCCACCGGCCCGGATGCGTGAACGCGTCCCACACCACGTGCGTGAGCGCGCCGCACACCACGGAGACGTACCACCAATGCCACTGCCGCCGGTCCGCCGGCCGCCCGCGCACCACCGTCCACACCCGTCCACGCACCCGCCGCGGCAGCAGCGCGAGGACCGGTTCCCGGATCAGCCGCCACAGTGCCACCAGGCCGAGGGCGAACAGCACGTCCACCGTGAACACCCCGGTGAACGAGTGCGTGAACGCGCCGAACTCCATGGCGCCCGGCACCGCGCTCGCCGCGAAGTACGTGACGTCCGGCGCGAACGACCCGGCCACGAGCAGTGACGGCACGAGCCGCCCCCGCCCCGACCCGTCGCGGCGGACGAACGGCAGCACGGCCGCGGCATGGCTGATCGTGAACGGCAAGGTTCCCCCCGGAACATCTGGGTCACTCGGAACAACAGCGTCCGAGCGTGGCAGCGTACGGCAACGCTTACCTGATCAATCGGTTAATAGCGGGCACGAACGGGTGCCCAGGCGGCGGAAGTTGTCGTAGTGTCGGCGGGGTCGTGCGCTGGGGAGCGCGCGGTGCGCGCCGTGAAACCCCGCGACCCGGGGCGGAGCGGGGCACAGCGGCCACACAGGCCGGCACAGGCGATTCGGGAGGGGTTCGCGGCATGGCGGCGGTTTTCGGCAGGCGGCTGCGCAGGGGTGTCATGACGGCCGCGGTCGCCGCCGCGGCGGTGGCGGCCCTCTCCGCGTCCCAGGCCCCGGGAGTGGCCACGCCCCAGCCCGCGGACAGCGGCCGTTCGGCGGCCGACCGCTCCGACGACGACTCCGGTCAGGCGTCGGGCCCCGACTACTACCAGGACCTGCCCGACCTCGAGAGCCCCACCGCCCCGCCGACCGCCTCGCCGGGCGGCGGCGCCGCGGGTGAGGCCCAGGCCGGCATACCCGCCACCGTCCTCGACGCGTACAAGAAGGCCGAGTCCGAGCTGGCGTCGTCCAAGCCCGGCTGCAATCTGCCGTGGGAACTGCTCGCCGCGATCGGCAAGGTCGAGTCGGGTCAGGCGCGCGGCGGCAACGTCGACGCGAACGGCACGACGAAGGACACGATCACGGGCCCGCCCCTCGACGGCAACGGGTTCGCGAAGATCACGGACACCGACGGCGGCCTCTACGACGGCGACACGGTCCACGACCGCGCCGTCGGCCCCATGCAGTTCATCCCCTCCACCTGGGAGTGGGCGGGCCGCGACGGCAACGGCGACGGCAAGAAGGACCCCAACAACGTCTACGACGCGGCCCTCGCCGCCGGCCACTACCTGTGCCGCAACGGCTGGGACCTGTCGAACGCCGGCGATCTGAACAAGGCGATCCTCAGCTACAACAACTCCTCGAAGTACCTCACGACCGTCCTGTCCTGGCTGGAGTACTACCGCAAGGGCACCTACGAGGTCCCCGACGGCACCGGCGTCCTGCCCAAGCACCCCAGCGGCGGCGGTTCGGGCGCTGGCGGGGCGAACCCGTCGCCGACCCCGACCCCGACCCCGGGCGGCGGCTCGTCGCCCAAGCCTCCCACCGGCGGCGGTTCGACACCTGGCGACGGCGGTGGCTCGGAGAGCCCCGACCCGGGCGACGGCTCCTCGGAGACCCCCGCGCCCAACCCCGTCGACTCCGTCACCCAGCTCGCCGACGCGGGCACCGGCACGCTCAGCGCGACCGCCGGTGACACCTTCGCCGAGCGGGTCGAGGTGCGCGCCAAGGACAAGGCGGGCAAGGGCGTCGGCAAGGTCAAGATCCGCTTCACCGTCACCGGTGACACGGACGCCCGGTTCGACGGCGGCTCGGCCAGTGCCGTCGTCACCACGACGAGCGCCGGCACCGCCACCGCGCCCGAGCTGACCGCGGGCGAGAAGACCGGCACGTTCACGGTCCACGCCACCGTCGTCGGCCGCTCCCTGTCCGGCCTCGACTACAAGGCGACGGTCACCGCACGTGAGGCCGACACCCTGGTGCCTACCAGCGACAAGGAACTCAGCTGCGTCGCGGGCGGCACCTTCGAGGACACCGTCACGGTGAAGGCCACGTACAAGGACGCGGTCGCCGACGGCGTCGCCGCGACGGCCACCCTCATCAAGGCGAAGGACGACGCCACCGAAGCGACGACGGGCCCCTACTTCAAGGACGCGGACGGCAAGACGATCCGCACCCTGAAGGACCTGAAGACCGACAAGGACGGCCTGCTCGAACTGCCGAAGCTGTACGCGGACGACGCGACCGGCACGTTCCTGCTGCGCGTCACCACGACGGGCGGCGCGACGCTCGACGTCGAGCTGAAGGTCACGGCCGCCCCGTCCGACGGCGGTTCGGCGACGCCGACGCAGTCCGCGAGCCCGTCCGCGTAAGTCCCCCCGCGCACCACCCACTTGAGCCCCCGGCCGCTGAACGGCCGGGGGCTCAGTACGTGCTGTGCAACGTGTTCTCATCTGCCCCCGGCATTGCTACGGTGCACCGACCCAAGGCCCTGACGCCCCATCAGATACAGGGTCCAGAACCGGGAGGCGGACATGCGTGCCCTCATCGCGGCCGCGATCGGGCTTGCCGCGGCGCTCGCCCTCGTCCTCACCATGTCGGCGGTCGGAGCCCCGGCGGGCGAGACGTCCCCCAAGCCGCTGCTGACCACAGTCCCCAAACATCCGTAGCTACGTAGGTAGTTGAGGAGGGCCGCCGAGATGCGCCGCAAGGCCAGCCTGATCCTGCTCGCCTTCGCCGTGTTCTTCACGGCGATGTCCCCGCTCATGCGCTGGTACGCGTTCCCGCGCCTGGCGAAGATTCCGCCCAGCCAGTACCAGACGATGGTCCTGGAGGCGAAGAACGCGACCCTCATCGACTACGGCACGATGAAGGAGAAGACGGTCCCCAAGCTGAGCATCGTGCAGACGCTCAAGGGCAACGTCGAGGAGTCCGACAAGATCGAGAAGAGCGCCGGCCGCGACGTCGTCGTCTGGGACGGCCTCACCTACGTCGTCGGCCCCGACGGCAAGATGGTCTCCGAGATCCCCGAGCGCTACATCTTCGACGCCCACAGCCAGGAGCCCGTCCACGCCACCGGCGAATCCGTCGACGGCGACCAGGTCAAGCGCGAGGGCATCGAGTTCAAGTGGCCCTTCCTGACGGAGAAGCGGGACTACGAGTACTTCGACGCCCGCGCCCGCGTCACCCGCCCCATCCACTACAAGGGCACCCAGGACTTCCGCGGCGTGAAGGTCTACTACTTCGAGCAGACCATCCCCTGGACCAAGGTCCCCTTCCCCAAGAAGCTCCCGGTCAAGGGCATCACGCCCGAGTCCGTCGCCAAGACCGGCACCGAGATGTGGTACACCACCGTCCGCAAGTTCTGGGTCGACCCGACCACCGGTGCCCCCGTCTACGGCGAGGAGATCCACAAGGAGGAGATGCGCGGCGGCACGCTGCTCGGCGGCGCCGGCAAGAAGGTCACCGCGTTCTCCGGCCACGTGAAGATGCGCGAGGACTACATCAAGGACACGGTCGCCCTGGTCAAGTCCCAGCGCACTCTGGTCCTCCTGCTCACCTCCTACCTGCCGTGGGGCTTCCTGATCCTCGGGATGCTGCTGCTCGCCCTGTCCCTGTGGCTGGAGGCGCGCGGCCGTCGCCCGGGCGAGCCGGAGGCGACGCCGGACCGGGAACCGGAACCGGTCAACGCCTGAGCCGCGCGTTCGTGTGCCGGGTCGGCGCCGCCGTCGCCGGGTCCTCGGGCCACGGGTGCTTCGGATAGCGGCCGCGCAGGTCGGCCCGCACCGAGCGGTAGCCGTCGCGCCAGAAGGAGGCGAGGTCGGCGGTGACGGCGGCGGGCCGCCCGGCGGGGGAGAGCAGATGGACGAGAACGGGCACCCCGGCGACCCGCGGTGTCTCCTGCAGCCCGAACATCTCCTGCACCTTCACGGCGAGCACCGGCTGGTCGGGATCGGCGTAGTCGACCCGGATCCGCGAACCGCTGGGTACCTCGATGCGTTCGGGGGCCAGTTCGTCGAAGCGCACGGCCGCCCCGCTCGCCCACGGCAGCAGCCGGGCGAGGGCCTTCCCCGCGTCGATCCGCTCCAGGTCGGCGCGGCGCCGGGCCGCGCTCAACTCCGGCTCCAGCCACTCGTCCACGCGCGCGTACAGCGCCTCGTCGCCCACGTCCGGCCACGGCTCCCCGACGTGCCGCCGCAGGAACGCGAGCCGCTGCCGCAGCGCCACGGCGTCCCGGTCCCAGCGCAGCAGCCCGAGCCCCTCGCGCCGCAGCCCGTCCAGAAGCGCTTCCCGTACGAGGGCGGGGGCGGCCTTCTTCAGCGGGCGCACCGTCAGTTCCACGGCGCCGATCCGGGTCACGTGCCGGGCGATCAACTCCCCGTCGGACCACGTGACTTCATCGCCGTCCGCGCACAGCGGCGCGGCCGCCCACCGTGCGACCTCCTCGTCCACGGCGGCCCCGAGGCGCACCCGCGCGAGCCCGGCGCCGACGGGCCGGTCGGCCACGGCCACGGCCACCCAGTCGGCGTGCCGCAGGGCGGACCCGTCGCCGATGTCCGCCCGCGTCCCGGACACCATCAGATACGAGCCGCCGGACCTGTGGGCGACGCGCTCGGGGAAGGCGAGCGCGGCGACGAGACCGGCCACCTGGTCGTCACCGGTCGCCGTCGGGGCCCGCCCGGTACGGGTCGACTCCCGCTCCGCGGCGGCGGGTTCGCCGACGAGGCCGGACAGTCGCCGCACCTCCTGCCGCCAGCGCGCACCGTAGGCGTCACCCCCGCGCCGAGCGGCACGCAGAGCCCCGCCCAGGTCGTCCCCGTACTCCCGCGGCGGCTCCTCGCTCAGCAGCGCCACCACCTCCGCCGCCCGGCGCGCGCCCGCCACCGGGGCCGCGTCCAGCAGGGCCCGCCCGAGCCGCGGATGCAGTCCGAGCCGCGCGAGCCGCAGCCCGCGCTCCGTCACCCTCCCCGAACCGGGCTCCACCGCCCCGACGGCCACCAGGACCTCCCGCGCCGCCGCCATCGCGCCCGCCGGCGGCGCGTCGAGCAGCGCGAGCCCGGACGCCTCCGGGTCGCCCCAGCACGCCACTTGCAGCGCGAACGCCGTCAGGTCCGCCACCTTGATCTCGGGGGCGGGGAACCGCGGCAGACGCCCGTCCTCCGCCTCCTCCCAGCACCGGTACACGACTCCCGGCGCCTCACGCCCCGCGCGGCCCGCGCGCTGCGTCCCGGCCGCGCGTGACGCCCGTACCGTCGTCAGCGCGCTCAGCCCCCGCGCGTGATCGACCCGCGGCTCGCGCGCGAGGCCCGCGTCCACGACCACCCGCACCCCCGGTACCGTCAGCGACGACTCCGCGACGGCCGTGGCGAGGACCACCCGCCGTCGCGCCCCGGGCGAGAGCACCGCGTCCTGCACGGCGGCAGGGGCCCGCCCGTGCACCTGCAGCACGTCGACCTCGCCGCCCGGATCGCCCAACTGCCCGGCGACGCGGGCGATCTCCCCCACGCCGGGCAGGAAGCACAGCACGTCCCCGTCCCGCTCCCGCAGGGCCCGCCGCACCACCGACGCCACGTGCGTGAGCAGCGCCGGGTCCACCCGCATCCCGTGCGGCGGCCGCACCGGCCTGCCCGGCGGCGCCCACACCGTCTCCACCGGGTGTGCGACCCCCTCGGCCTCGACGACCGGCGCGTCCCCGAGCAGCCGGGCCCACCCCGTGGCGTCCGTCGTCGCCGACGCCGCCACCAGTTCGAGCTCGGGCCGCAGCGCCTGCCGTACGTCCCACAGGAACGCCGCCACCGTGTCCGCGTCCAGATGCCGCTCGTGGACCTCGTCGAGCATCACGGCGTCCACACCGGTCAACTCCTGGTCCCGCTGCAGCCGTTGGAGCAGCACACCGGTCGTGACCACCTCGACGCGGGTGTTCGGCCCGACGGCCCGCTCGCCGCGCACCGTGAACCCGACCCGCCCGCTGTGCTTGTCGAGGTTCTCCCCCAGCAGCCACGCCATCCGACGGGCCGCCGCCCGCGCCGCGATCCGCCGCGGCTCGGCGACCACGACCCGGCGCGGGGGAGCGCCCTCCTCCAGCAGCCCGGCGAGCACCAGCGGCACGAGCGTCGTCTTTCCGGTGCCGGGCGGCGCCACGAGCACGGCCGTCCCGTGCGCGTCGAGCGCGTCCCGCAGCGCGGGCACGGCGGAACGCACGGGCAACTGATCGAGAAGGTCGCTGCGGATCACTCCCTCAGTCTCCAGCACGCCGCTACGCTCGCCGCATGCCACTGCCCGACGAAGACGCACTCCTCATCGACCAGCTCGGCAAGGTTGCGGGCAGAGGCGGGGGAGGGGCCGGTGCCCGCTTCACGGCCCGGCGCCTCAAGAAGGACGTCCGCGAGGTTCGCCTGGAGACGGACCTCGCCCCGCAGGCCGCCCTGTCCCGGGCGCAGCAGCTGCTCTCCGACCAGGGCCAAGCCGTGGCCACCGACACCGACCCCGCCGACGGCAGCGCGATCCGCGGCGTCGTCGGCACCGGGATCGGCGGCCTCAACCCGGCCGTCGTCACGCTCACGGTCACGCCCGCCGCGACCGGCGACGGCAGCGTGGTGCTCGTCAGGGGCGCGGCGAAGGAAGGCCTCATCAAGCAGCGCGGCGGAACGAAGGCGGCCGAACGGCTCGTGACCGCGTGGCTGACGGCCGACCCGACCGCCGGCCCCGTGGACTAGCGGACCGCCGGTGGACGGGCCGGACAGGCCCTAGTCGCGCTCGCAGACGAAGATCGCCGAGCCGGGGATCAGGTTCCCGCGCAGCGGCGACCAGCCGCCCCACTCCTGGGTGTTCCACGCGGGCCACTCGGGCTCGACCAGGTCCACGAGCCGGAACCCGCCGGCCACCACGTCGCGGACCCGGTCCCCGACGGTCCGGTGGTGCTCGACGTACACGGCGTTGCCCTCGTCGTCCTGCTCCACATAAGGGGTGCGGTCGAAGTAGGAGGCGGAGACCGACAGACCCTCCGGGCCCGGCTCGTCCGGGAACGCCCAGCGGATCGGGTGCGTCACGGAGAAGACGAAGCGGCCGCCGGGCCGCAGCACGCGGCGCACCTCGCGCATCACCTTCACCTGGTCCGCGATGAAGGGGAGGGCGCCGTAGGCGGAGCAGGCGAGGTCGAAGGAGGCGTCCTTGAAGGGGAGGACCGCGGCGTCCGCCTGGACGAGGGGCACCTTGCCGCCGTCGATGCGCAGCGCGTGCTGCAGCTGCCGGTGCGAGAGGTCGAGGGCGACGGGCCGCGCGCCCTGGCCGGCCAGCCAGCGCGAGCACTGGGCCGCGCCCGCGCCGATCTCCAGGACGTCCTTGCCGTCGAGCTCCTCCGGCGGTCCCAGCAGCTCGGCCTCCACCTCGTCGAGCCCCTCGGGACCCCAGACGAAACGGTCGTCCCCGAGGAACGTGCCGTGCTCGACCTGATACTCGTCCGCGTTCCGGTCCCACCAGCCGCGGTTGGCCCGCGAGCTCTCGGTGGTTCCGGCGTCACGCCGGGTGGCCGTCGAGTCCTCGTCCACCGTGTTCCCGGCGGACGCCGGCTCGTGCTCTTCCCTTGGTCCGGACCCTTGGATGATCGGCTCCCTGGTATTAATCTGCGGGTTCTGCGGCCGTCGTGGCCTCGTGAGACATGATTTGTGCCGGGTATGCGGCGATCCGCCCCGGGTGTGCGCCTTCGCGCATTGACCCTGTCCGGCTGCCCCCGTATGCTACAAGTTGCGCTGCGGGCCTGCGCACCTCAGACATAGCAGGCTGTGCTCGCATCTGTTGCATGTCCCCTCGGTTGTCGAGGCGCCTCCCGGTTCACGGGATCGGCGCTTCCTAGGCTGTCCGGCTTCTTCGGTGCGAAACAGGCTCCCGGCGTAGCAGTACCCACCGACTTTCAATGTCCGCCGGAGCCCTTTCCCACATGACGAGCAGCACCGAGACCACCGCCACCACCCCGCAGGTTGCGGTCAACGACATCGGTAACGAGGAAGCTTTCCTCGCCGCCATCGACGAGACGATCAAGTACTTCAACGATGGCGACATCGTCGACGGCGTCATCGTCAAGGTTGACCGGGACGAGGTCCTCCTCGACATCGGTTACAAGACCGAAGGTGTCATCCCGAGCCGCGAGCTCTCGATCAAGCACGACGTCGACCCGAACGAGGTCGTCAAGGTCGGCGACGAGATCGAGGCCCTGGTTCTCCAGAAGGAGGACAAGGAAGGCCGCCTGATCCTCTCGAAGAAGCGCGCTCAGTACGAGCGTGCCTGGGGCACCATCGAGAAGATCAAGGAAGAGGACGGCATCGTCACCGGTACCGTCATCGAGGTCGTCAAGGGTGGTCTCATCCTCGACATCGGCCTCCGTGGCTTCCTGCCGGCCTCCCTTGTCGAGATGCGCCGCGTCCGCGACCTCCAGCCCTACGTGGGCAAGGAGCTCGAGGCGAAGATCATCGAGCTGGACAAGAACCGCAACAACGTGGTCCTGTCCCGCCGCGCCTGGCTCGAGCAGACCCAGTCCGAGGTTCGCCAGACGTTCCTCACCACCCTGCAGAAGGGTCAGGTCCGCTCCGGCGTCGTCTCCTCGATCGTCAACTTCGGTGCCTTCGTGGACCTGGGTGGCGTCGACGGTCTCGTCCACGTCTCCGAGCTCTCCTGGAAGCACATCGACCACCCGTCCGAGGTTGTCGAGGTCGGCCAGGAAGTCACCGTCGAGGTCCTCGACGTCGACATGGACCGCGAGCGTGTCTCCCTGTCGCTGAAGGCGACGCAGGAGGACCCGTGGCAGCAGTTCGCCCGTACCCACCAGATCGGCCAGGTCGTCCCGGGTAAGGTCACGAAGCTGGTTCCGTTCGGTGCGTTCGTCCGCGTGGACGAGGGCATCGAGGGTCTGGTCCACATCTCCGAGCTGGCCGAGCGCCACGTGGAGATCCCGGAGCAGGTCGTCCAGGTCAACGACGAGATCTTCGTCAAGGTCATCGACATCGACCTCGAGCGTCGCCGCATCAGCCTCTCGCTGAAGCAGGCCAACGAGGCCTTCGGCGCCGACCCGTCGGCCGTCGAGTTCGACCCGACCCTGTACGGCATGGCCGCGTCCTACGACGACCAGGGCAACTACATCTACCCCGAGGGCTTCGACCCCGAGACCAACGACTGGCTCGAGGGCTTCGAGACCCAGCGCGAGGCTTGGGAGGGCCAGTACGCCGAGGCGCAGCAGCGCTTCGAGCAGCACCAGGCCCAGGTCATCAAGTCCCGCGAGGCGGACGCCCAGGCCGAGGCCGAGGGTGCCGTCGCCGGTGCGACCGGTGCGGCTCCGGCTGCCTCCGGTGGCGGTTCGTACTCCTCGGAGTCGGACGACAACTCCGGCGCGCTCGCTTCGGACGAGGCGCTTGCCGCGCTGCGTGAGAAGCTGGCCGGTGGCCAGAGCTGAATCGCTCTGCGCTAGCAGGTAGTTGACAGTGGGCCCGCACCCTTTGGGTGCGGGCCCACTGTTGTATGCCCCCTCGCCGTAGGGGGCATTCTTCGTCGGCGGGTGCGGGTTGGGGGTGGCTGGTCGCGCAGTTCCCCGCGCCCCTGGCGGGGCGGATACGCCGCCCCAACGGAAACATGTGCGATACACGAGTTGCTGCCGTGCCGTAACAGGGCGTTGTCAGGATCTCCGCGTCATGCAAGATCACGCGGGATCGTGAGGGAGCCGGGCACATGGCAGCAGCACAGCAGCAGACGGCAGGCACGGGGACCAGTCGGCGGGGCTTTCTTCGCAATGTCGGGCTCACCGGAGGCGCGGGCGCCATGTTCGCCACCATGGGTGCGCTCGGACTCGCCCCCACGGCGCAGGCCGCGCAGCGCGAACTCCCTTATCGGGCACCGAAGTCGGGGGACTTCTCGCTGACCGGGCGGGGCGCCGCGAAGGTGGTGATCGTCGGCGGCGGCATCGCCGGGCTCGCCACCGCGTACGAACTGGGCAAAGCGGGCTACGACTGTACGATCCTGGAGGCCAGGGAGCGTACCGGCGGCCGCAACTTCACGGCGCGGGGCGGCGATTCGACCGTCGACACGTACGGGAACAAGCAGACGGCCCGGTTCAGCGACGGGCAGTACATGAACTGCGGGCCCGGCCGGCTCCCGCAGTGGATGGTCACCCTCGACTACTGCCGTGAACTCGGCGTCCCCGTCGAGGTGTTCACCAACTCCAACGCCGACTCCTACATCTTCAACGAGTCGGCGGGGATGACCGCGCCGATGCGGTACCGGACCGCCAAGGCCGACGTGTACGGATACATGTCGGAGCTCCTCGCGAAGGCCACGGACAAGGGCGCGCTCGACAAGGAGCTGACCGCCACCGACCAGGACCGGCTCGTCGAGTTCCTCAAGGACTTCGGGGAGTTGGGCGACAAGCTGACGTACGAGGGCGGCGAGCGGCGCGGCTACACGACCGTGCCCGCGGCCACCGGCACACCGGGCGTGCTGCTCGGCGACGTACCGGCCGCGTCCGAGGTGTTCGCGAGCGGCGTCGGACGGTACTTCTCCTTCGAGTTCGGCTTCGACCAGGCCATGCTGATGTTCCAGCCCGTGGGCGGCATGGACCAGATACCCAAGGCCCTCACCCGGGCCATCGGCGCGCGCAGAGTGCGCACCGGGGCCGTCGTCAGCAGGATCACGGAGAAGAACGACGGGGTCGTCGTCACGTACACCCAGGACGGGCGCACCAAGGCCGTCGAGGCCGACTTCTGCGTCGGCGCGCTGCCGCCCAACATCCTCGCCAAGATCCCGCACAACCTCGGCTCCGGCGTGCAGAGCGCCCTGGAGGCCATCACGCCGCAGTCCGCGGGCAAGATCGGCCTGGAGTACAAGTCCCGCTGGTGGGAGCTGGACCACCGCATCTACGGCGGCATCACCGAGACCGACATGGACCTCAGCCACATCTGGCACCCGTCGTACGGGTTCCACGGCGAGCGCGGCGTCATGATCGGCTACTACAACTACGGCGGCGACGCCGACGCGTACGCGAAGCTCACGCCGAAGGCGCGCGAGGCGCGGGCCGTCGCGCAGGGTTCCAAGATCTTCGGCGAGAAGTACCGCACCGAGCTCGCCTCGTCGTTCTCGCACCACTGGCGGCAGACCCCGCACCTGGAGGCCGCCTGGCACAACACCCCCGGCGGGCCCGACGACGTGCGCTACAAGCCGCTCAACGAGCCGACGGGCCGCGTCTACTTCGCCGGTGACTGGCTCAGCTACACCGACGCCTGGCAGCACGGCGCGTTCACGTCGGCACGGCGGGCGGTCACCAAACTGCACACGCGCGTGATGGCGAGTTAGGCACGCCACATTCACGTAAGAGGCTGCTGAGAAAGGGCGCGGGCGGGAATGCTCGCGCCCTTGGCGCGCGTTCCCCCTACGAACACGAGGAGGAGCGGTCACTGTGCTTGATCCGCAGGATTTGTACACATGGGAGCCGAAGGGCCTGGCCGTGGTGGACATGGCACTCGCCCAGGAGTCCGCCGGCCTTGTCATGCTCTATCACTTCGACGGATACATCGACGCGGGAGAGACCGGCGACCAGATCGCCGAGCGGCTGCTCGACTCGCTGCCGCACCAGGTCGTCGCGCGGTTCGACCACGACCGGCTCGTCGACTACCGGGCGCGCCGTCCCCTGCTGACGTTCAAGCGCGATCGCTGGACCGAGTACGAGGTCCCCTCGATCGAGGTGCGGCTCGTGCAGGACGCGACGGGAGCGCCCTTCCTGCTGCTGACCGGCCCCGAGCCGGACGTGGAGTGGGAGCGGTTCGCGGCCGCCGTGCAGCAGATCGTGGAGCGGCTCGGTGTCCGGCTCGCCGTGAACTTCCACGGGATCCCGATGGGCGTCCCGCACACCCGGCCGGTGGGCCTCACCCCGCACGGGAACCGGACGGAGCTGGTGCCCGGCCACCGCAGCCCGTTCGAGGAGGCGCAGGTGCCCGGCAGCGCGGAGGCGCTCGTCGAGTACCGGCTGATGGAAGCCGGGTTCGACGTCCTCGGCGTCGCCGCGCACGTCCCGCACTACATCGCGCGCTCTGCCTACCCGGACGCCGCGCTCACCGTCCTGGAGGCGATCACCGGCGCGACCGGGCTCGTCCTGCCGGGCATCGCGCACGCCCTGCGCACCGAGGCGCACCGCACGCAGACCGAGATCGACCGGCAGGTCCAGGAGGGCGACGAGGAGCTCGTCTCCCTCGTGCAGGGGCTGGAGCACCAGTACGACGCCGCCGCCGGGGCCGAATCGCGGGGCAACATGCTCGCGGAGCCGATGGAGATCCCGTCGGCGGACGAGATCGGGCTCGAGTTCGAGAAGTTCCTGGCGGAGCGCGAAGGGGACTAGTCTGCTGATCGTCCGCGCCTCGCAGTCCCCACGGACGTGGGGATGATCCGGTGGGTCTGACCGGCGGCATCGGCGTCGGAAAGATGCTCCCCGCGCACGCGGGGATGCCGAGGCGAGTGGGAGGCGCGGACTTGTTGTCTGTGGGCTTGACCGGGGGAATCGGTTCGGGCAAGAGCGAGGTGTCGAGGCTCCTCGTGGAGCGCGGCGCCGTCCTGATCGACGCGGACCGCATCGCCCGCGAGGTCGTCGAGCCCGGTACGCCGGGGCTCGCGGCCGTCGCCGAGGCGTTCGGGGACGACATCCTCGCGGCCGACGGCACGCTCGACCGCCCGAAGCTCGGGTCGATCGTCTTCGCGGACCCCGACAGACTGGCCGCCCTCAACAAGATCGTGCATCCGCTGGTCGGGGCCCGCTCCGCGGAACTGGAGGCGTCGGCAGGACCGGACTCGGTGGTGGTGCACGACGTGCCGCTGCTCGCCGAGAACGCGCTCGCCCCGCTCTACGACCTCGTGATCGTCGTCGACGCGAGCGCCGAGACCCAGCTCGACCGGCTGACCCGGCTGCGCGGCATGACCGAGCAGGACGCGCGGGCCCGGATGGCCGCGCAGGCCACCCGCGAGAAGCGGCTCGCCATCGCCGACGTCGTGATCGACAACGACGTACCCCTGGAGAAGCTGACGGAGCGGGTCGACGCGGTCTGGGACGACCTGGTGCGCCGGGCGCGCACCGCGTCGCGGTGATCGTCCTCGCCGCCTGCACCGCGATCGGCGGACTCGTCGCACTGCTCGCGGGGGCGTACGGACTGCAGCGCACCCGCCGGGTCCGCGCGGCGGGCAATGTGGCGGAGGCCCTGGTCAAACCGCCGCAGCCCGGCTCCGACCGGCCGCTGCTCCAGTTCGTGATCGGCGACGGGCGGGTCATAGAGGTCGTCTCCCCGGTGCCGCCCAGCAAGCGGCGACCGCTGCCCGCCGGCGGGGTCGTCAGTGTCGCCTACGACGTCGAGGACCCACGCGAGACCGTCGTGCTCGGCGGGGAACGGCCCGACGTGGACCGGGGGTTCATGATCGCGGGTGCGGTTCTCGTGCTCGCCGGCATGGTGCTCGCGGTGTCGCTGAGCTGAGTGTCCGCGCGGGGCCGGGCGGGCAGGAATAGGCCCTACGGGCCACGGCGTTGACGTGGTCGACACCGGAAGGGAGTACACCGTGTCCGACGCCACCCCGGAGACGCACGTCATCGACTACCGCGCCGCCGAGCAGCTGCTCGCCGCGCGCGATCCTCAGGGTGCGGTGAAGCTCCTCGACGAGGTGATCGCCGCGTATCCGGAGAACACGGCCGCGCGGCTGCTCCGCGCACGGGCGTTCTTCGCCGCCGCTCAACTCCGCGCCGCCGAGCTGGAGTTCTCCATCGTGCTGGAGCGGGAGCCGGACAACGCGTTCGCGCACTTCGCGCTGGCGCGGACCTATCAGCGCTGGTCCCGGCCGCAGCAGGCCCGGCGGCACTTCCGGCTCGCCGCGGCGCTCGACCCGCAGCCCGAGTATGTGGCCGCCGCCCGATTCGAGGACTGACCCGCCTCGCTCACGGGGCGCTCCTTCTGTACGGCGGGACGTCGCGGCCCGGCTGGTAGTGCGGGCCCTGGCGGATGTGGCGGGTGATCATGAAGAGGTCGATCGTCGTCAGCAGCCAGAGGGCTCCGCAGGCCAGTGCCCAGCCGGGGCGGTGGGCGAAGAGGAACGCGATCGTGCCAGCCGTCGTCCAGAACAGGCCGAACAGCGCCAGGCCGAGCCGCAGCCGCAGCGGGCTGCGGGCGGTGACCGGTTCGTCACCGGTACGGATCAGGTGGTGCGGCATGGCCGTCACCTCCGCGCGCGAAAGAGGCACCCTGGTGGTTTCCCGCTTCCAGGGTGCCTCTTTCGCGCGCGGATTTCTCCTGTGGAGTGCGCCTTTACGGAGTGTGCTTTTACGGAGTGGGCATTTACGGCGTGTGCTTTTACGGAGTGGGCAGTGAGCGGCAGGGCGCGCCGCCGCACACGTCCGTCACGACGCCCGTTCTGAGGAACGTCGCCTTCTGCTGCCGGGCCGCCGCGGTGGAGCGCGGATCGGAGTGCGGGTCCTCGCCGTACTCGGGTTCCGTGGGCGGGGTGTTCGTCAGCGGCGGTGTCGGGGTGCCGCTGTCCCAGACGACCATGGCCGAGCCGTCGTCGTAGGGCAGCTCTCCCGCGCGGCGGATGCCCCAGTACGGGACCCGGTCGGGGCTGCGGCCGGGTGCCAGGGCGGGGGTGACCAGGCGGGCGCCCAGCGTGCGGGCCTCCACGTCGGCGGCGGCGTTCGCGACCTGGTGGTCGCCGTACGCGACGTGCATCAGGACGCGGTCGCCGCTGCCGGCCAGGGTCTGCGCGTAGCCGTTCGTCTCGCCGCGGTCCCACACCATCTGATACAGCGCGAGGACGATCTGCTGGCGCAGCCGGTCCGGGTACGCCACGTCGAGGACCTGCTGGAACGGGGCGAAGTCGGCGCTGCGGTTGAGCAGCAGGCCGTAGTTCATGCCGGTCACGCCGAGCACCCCGCGCCTGACGTCCTTCGAGGCCGCCACGAGGGCGCCGCCCAGGATGCCGCCCTGGCTGTTGCCGTCGTACGTGAGGCCGTGCGCGGTGTCGATCAGCGGGCGGCCGTCCTCGGTGCGGAACGCCGGGTCGCTCGCGAGGCCGTCCCGGTGGATCAGGGCGCGGCCCAGGAACATCGCGTCGAGCATGCCCTGTTCGGTGCGCTCGGGGACCGCCGGGAAGCGGTTGAGGTCGGCGAGCGCGCCCAGGACGACGGGGATGTCGGCCTGCGCCATGCCGATCCAGTCGATCGCGCAGAAGGTGAAGCCGTGCTCGGCGGCCATGGCCTTGACGTTGCCCGCGCCGACTTCGTTGGCGCTGCCCAGCAGGCCGTGTCCGTAGAGGGCGGGGCGCGACGGCTGTCCGGTGAAGGCGGTACGGGGTATCTCGCAGCGGAACGCGGCCGGTTGGACGTTGCCGGGCAGGCGGCGGGGGGTGCCGTCGCGGCCCCGGTTGAGGGTGGATCCGGGCGGGCCGCCCGGCAGGGAGAGGTAGCTGGGGACCGTCACCGTGCCCGTGACCTCGCGGGCGATCCGGGCGTCCTGTTCGGGTGTGAAGTCCTTGACGCCGGTGACCGCGAACCCGGGTGAACGGGAACCTAGTTGACGGAAGGCGTCGTCGCGGATCGTGAACAGGTCGCCGGTGAGGTTCTGGCTGCTCGCGACGGTGAAGTCCCAGGCCAGATAGAGATCGCTGGACTTGGTGTGGTGCCTCAACGCCCTGAGTGTGGGCTGGAGTTGGCGTTGTCGTGCTGCCAGGGTGTCGTGCCGAGGGAGCTTCTTGCCCGCGACCTTCGCGAAGGCGTCGGGTGTCGGCAGCCGGTGCCCCGCGGCGTCCTTGAGGTCGCGCAGCGCCACGGCGTAGTGGTGGCCCTCGCGGAAGTTCTTCGCCGGGTGGATCAGCAGCGCCCGGCGGTCCTGGCTCTTCGCGTTGGCGTCCGACTCGGCCCAGTAGGGCCGGCGTTCACCCGTGGTCGTGTCCAGGAGCACGATCGGCGCGTCGCGGTCCAGGGAGCTGCCGATGTCGGTCAGCGGGGCCGCGCCGGTCGCCGTCAGGTCCAGGCCCGGCACGTGGACGACCAGGGTCGAGCCGGGGGAGAAGCCGTCCGAGCGGTTCCACGCGGTCGGGTCCACGACGGGGGAGGCCGTGCCGCGCGGCAGCATGTCCGGCGTGAAGGCGACCCGGCGGCCGGTGGGCGTGCCGGAGTCCGGGCGGGTGTACCAGTCGTTGGGGAAGGGGAGGAGGCAGTCCTCCGCGGCGCCCGTCAACGGGTCACAACCACCCTGATGCGACGGAAAGTTGGCGGGCGAGGCGGACGCGGAGGGGGTGAGCAGCGTGACGGCGCCGAGGAGCGCCGCCGCGAGCGTCAGGGCGAAGGGGCGACGGGTGCGCACGGTGGCGTCAGCCTCCGAGGTGCGCGCCGATGAAGCGGGCGTACGCGGCCTCGCCGAGGGCGTTCGGGTGCAGCGGCGCCGCGGGAGCCGTCGGGACGAAGCCCTCCACCCACTTGGTGCCGATCGCCCGGCAGGCGTCGTGGCCCGCGCTCGGGGTGCGGACGTCGACGTACTCGGCGCCGTGCGCGGCGGACTGCGCGGAGATCACCGAGTTGAGGTGGTCGACGCTGCCCTGCAGCCAGTCGGCGTCCTTGCCGAGGACCGGGACGATCGGCCAGCAGCCGCCCTTCTTGATGTACTCGCCGTACCCGGTGACCAGGACGCGGGCCTGCGGCGAGCGCTGGTGGATCGTGTCGAGGACGGCCGCGAGTTTCGGGCCGAACGCCTCGATCCTCTGGGCGACCTTGTCGACGCCGTCGACGACGAACTTCTTCTGACAGCTGTCCGCCGTCGGGTCGAGTTGCATGCAGTCCTGGGCGACACCGACCAGGCCCGCGTCATTGCCGCCGATGGTGAGCGTGACGAGGGTGGTGTCGGCGCTGAGCGCGTCGAACTGCGGTGCCGCCGTGCCCATGTCGACGCCGAGCAGGGACAGCTTCTGCGGGTTGGCCATGTCGTCCGTGTCCGCGCCGGAACAGGTCACGTCACGGAACGTCGTCACGTTCAGCTGATCGGCCAGCAGATGCGCGTAGTTGCGGGTGGAACGGCCGCAGGCCAGCGGGCCCGTGATCGGCGGCACCAGCGGGCCCGACGCCATCGAGTCGCCGAGCGCCACGTACACCTGACCGGTGGCGGCGTCGGCCTGCGCGGTGCCCGCGCCCAGCGTCGCGAGGGCCGCCACGGCGACCAGGGCGGCACCCCACCCTCTTCTGGCGCGGCTCGCGCGTGCGGTGCCCGAACTGGTGCGGCTGCGAGGAGAGTTCACGGTGCGGCTCCCTGAATCTCACGGTGGGGCATGGATGGGGTCGCCGCACATGATGCAGACTCGTGGGGCAGCGCTTAACTGGTCGGTAACGCAGAATTACCGGGGGAAACTTGTGACGCGTGACAAGACCGGGGCCATGGGCCCACTGATCGTCGCCGGGGTCCCGGCCGCCGCCCGGCTCCGGGCCCGCGTCCCCGCCCTGACCCGGCGCGTGGTGACCCGGCTGCGCAGCGAACTCCCGGTCTACGCCGAACTGCCCGGCGAGGAGATCGCCGGGGACATCGCCGACATCGTGCAGTACAGCCTGCGGCTGCTCGCGGACGTCATCGAGCACCGAAGACCCGCCACCCACGGTGAGCTCGCCCAGCAGCGCGACTCGGCGGCCCAACGGGCGGAGGAGGGCGTGCCGTTGGACGCGATCCTCACCGCGTACCAGATCGGCATGGCCATGTGCTGGGCCGAGCTGTCGCAGGACGCGCGCCCCGACGAACTGCCCGACCTGAAGGAGGCCGTCGACCGGATCATGGTGCTGCAGCGGCAGTTGACCTCCGCCGTCAGCCGCGCCTACCTCCAGGCCCGCGCCATCCTCGACAGCCAGGAACACGTCGGCCGGCACGCTCTGCTGGCCGCTCTGCTCGCGGGCGAGCCCACCGACCGGCCCGGGGTGCAGCGGCCCGCCGCCCTCTACGCCGCGCTGACCCTGCGCCTGGGGGCGCACCCCGACGAGACGCTGCCCGGGCCGGGCGCCGGGGTCGCCACCCGCCGCAAGATCCGCCGGGTGCGGGCCGCGCTCGACGCGTTCGCCGCGGGCACCGGGGAGCCCGCGCTGACCTCGCTCGACAGCTCCGGCGGCACGGCGCTGCTGCCGCTGGCCACCGCGCCGCCCTGGCCCGAACTGTGCGCCCTCGTCGGTACGGCGGCGGACGCGGCCGGGGTGCCGGTCACCGCCGCCGCGGCCGTCGTCGAGCCCCTCGCGGTGGCCGCCGCCGTCGCGGAGAACACGGAGATCGTCGACCTGGTGGAGCGCACCGGGCGCGGCCCCGGCCTGTACCGGCTCGCCGACGTCCTCCTCGACTACCAGCTCAGCCGCCCCAGCGTCGCCCTCGAGGGCCTGGCCCGGCTGCTCCAACCCCTGGAGGCGAAACCGGAGTTGCTGTACACGCTGGAGACGTATCTGCGCCACGGCCTGGACCGGCGCGGCAGCGCGGCCGCTCTGCACATCCACCCGAACACGGTCGACTACCGCATCCGTCGCATCGCCCGCCTCACCGGCCTGTCCCCGGCCGTCCCCGGCGACCTCCAGCACCTGACGGCCGCGCTGGTGGCGCGAAGGGCGCGTACGTTGAGTTCGTGAGCGGGGCGAACGAAGGAGACCGGGTGCGGGAGATACTGGACGTACTGAAGAGCGACGAGACCTGTGCGCAGTGGCTGCGGTCCCTGGAGGACCCGGAGATCCCGTGGCTGGAGGTCGCGCTGCCGGGTCCGTCGGAGCTGGCCGAGAGTCTGGTCGATCTGGGCGTACCGCACGAGGACATGGCTCAACTCCTTTCCCTTGCGGGGGAATTGAACCGCTCGGAGGAGTCGCGCGCGCTGCTCGGCAAGGCCGTTCGCGGACTGTTGTGGCAGCGCACGGGCGCACCCGACGAGGGCACCGGGCTCCCGGAGTTCCCCAGGGCCGCGGGGGCGATGGGGCGCTGCTTCGCCGTGTTCGTGTTCGCCGCCGCTCTGCCGCACACGCGCGTACGGCACCGCGAGCGCGGCATCCCGGACGACGTCTCGCGCCGCACGCTCGTCGACCTCGGCCGCAATCTCGCCGTGCACCGCCGCCGGTTCGGCACGACGGGCCTGCTCGTACCGTGGTGGCCGACCCGGCACTTCCGGGGCGAGCTCTACCAGTTGGGGCGGCTGCAGTTCGAGCGGCGGCGGCTCGGGGAGCGCATGGGGGCGGCGGTCGCGGGCGCGGGGCCCGGCGACCCGTGCCTGAGCGTGCACATCCCCGACTTCCTCGGGCCCCTGACCCCGCGCGCGTGCGACGAGTCGATCGCTCGGGCCCGGGAGTTCTTCGCACGGCACTACCCGGAGGAACCGGTGCGGGTGGCGGTGTGCCATTCCTGGCTCCTGGACCGGCAGTTGAAGCGGTACCTGCCGGCCGAGTCCAACATCGTCCGCTTCCAGGAGCGGTTCGACATCGTCCGCACCTCGTCGCAGCCGGAGGACGACACCCCGGTCGCCTTCGTCTTCGGCGGCACCGAGACACCGCGCGACCTGCTGCCCCGCCGCACCGGCGTGCAGCGCGCCGTCCTCGGCCATCTCGACGCGGGCGGGCACTGGTACCTGGGACACGGCTGGTTCCCGCTGCCGGTCTGACGCCGGGGCGCGGAACGCGCGGCGCGGGCTGTGCGTTCCTCGTGCATGAGCCTTGAGATGCGAGAGGGATACGAAGCGACGGGACCGGGCGCCCACACGCCCGACGGCTGTGCGGTGGAGCTGTACGCGCGACTGCCCGTCGAGGACGAGCCGGACATCGTCGCCGCGGCGGTGCCCGCGGGCGCGACTCTGCTCGAACTCGGCTGCGGCGTGGGCCGGGTGACGCACGAGCTGATCGAGCGCGGCTTCAAGGTGACAGCGGTGGACGAGTCCGCCGAGATGCTGGAGCGGGTCCGGGGCGCGCGCACGGTGCGCTCCACCATCGAGGGCCTGGACATCGGGGAGAAGTTCGACGTCGTGCTCCTCGCGTCGCTCCTGGTCAACACCGGGGACCCCGAGGTGCGGCGCGGCATGCTCGACACGGTCCGGCGGCATGTCGCCGACGACGGCTGCGTGCTGATCCAGCGGGTGCGGGACGGGGCGTACGAGAACCTGCCGCGGGAGCGGGTCTTCCCGGACGGGGGGTTCACCATCCGCATGGTGTCGTCGGAGCCGGTCGGCGGCGGGGTGCGCTCGACGAAGGTGGAGTATCTGTTCCCGGACGCCGTGTGGACGCAGACGTACCGGATCCGGCCGATGGTGCCGGCGGAGTTCGAACAGGCGCTCGCGGAGGCCGACTTGAAGGTCGACCGCTATCTGACCGAGGACCAGGTGTGGGTCCGGGTGGTGCCCGTCTGAGGTGATGGTCACCTGAGTCGGCGCGCGGCGGCGCGATGAGTTCCGGCGGTGGCCCCGGTCTTATCCGGTGACAGTGACCCACTGCTTCCACCCACCGCTCAGGAGACCGTCATGACGAACCTCGTCGCCGCCGCCTTCACCTCCACCGACGCCCCCGCCCGCTCCCGGCGCGCCCGGATCGCGCTGCGCACGACCGCGATCGTGCTCGCGGCGTTCTTCGGCATCGCGAGCGGAGCGCCCAAGCTCTTCGCCGCCCCCGCCGCGGTAGAGGCGTTCGACTCCATCGGGTGGGGTGCGCCGGGGATGTACGCGATCGGCCTGCTCGAACTGGCCGGGGCCATCGGCCTGTTGGTGCCGGTACTCTCCGGTCTCGCGCCGATCGGGCTGAGCGCGCTCATGGTCGGCGCCTTCGCGATGCAGGTCGTCGCCTTCGGCGGGGAGAACGCGGCGACGCCGCTGATCCTCCTCGTGCCCCTCGTCGTCCTGGCCCGGGCGCACCGCGGGCGCAACCGGGAGCTGGCCGCGCTGCTGCTGCGACGTGGCGCCTGAAGGTGCGTGGTCCGTGAACAGCCTTGTCGCCGGGGCCCATGGGAAGTGGGCCCCGGCGTCAAGGCTGTCCTCGTTCGGGTCGGTCAGTCCTGCTCCGGCTCCGCCCCGGGCCCCTGCCCGAAGACGCCGCGCAGCCGCTCCAGTTCCCGCCGGTCCCGCTTGGTGGGCCGGCCCGTACCGCGGTCGCGGACGCCGACCGGCGCCACGACCCCGCGCGGCGGAGGCGGCGGCGAGTTGTCGACGTAGGCCTCGACGGCGACCGGCGCGCCGACCCGCTTGCGGATCAGCCGCTTCACCACGACCACGCGCTCCCGGAGCCCGGGCTGGCGCAGCCGCACCTCGTCGCCGACCCGCAGCGCGTGCGCCGGCTTCACGCTCGTCCCGTTGACCTTGACGTGTCCGCCCTTGCAGGCCGCCGCGCCCGCCGAGCGTGTCTTGACCAGGCGTACGGCCCAGACCCAGCTGTCGACGCGCACGCTCTCGCCGCCCGCGGGGGCGGCCGCCCGTGCCGCGTCCGCCGGGTTCTTCGCCGTCCCGGATGCCTGCGGTGTCTGCGATGTCTCCGCTGCCATGGGTCGACCTTAATGCCGTTGCCCGAGTCGTTGCCGCCCCGTCGGCGAGCCCCGGACGAACCGCCCCGCCCCGACGCGGATAATCCGGGCGAACCGCACATACACCACAGTGAGGGGCGCGTACGTCATGGCAGACCTGCTGGACCCGCAAGACCCGCAGGCGGAAGTCGACCGGCTGATGGACGGACTGAGAGCCGACCTGGAGCGGCTCGCCGCCATCCCGTCGATCGCCTTCCCCGGCTTCCCGGCCGCTCCGGTGCACGAGGCCCACGACCTGCTCGTCGGCCTGCTGCGCGACGCCGGGGTCGACCGCATCGAGCGCATCGACCTGCCCGACACCGCCCCGGTGATCTTCGGTGAGATCCCGCCGCCCACCCCGGACGCGCCCACCGTTCTGCTCTACTCGCACTACGACGTGCAGCCGCCCGGCGACGAGAGCCTGTGGGAATCGCCGCCGTTCGAGCCGACGCCCGTCCAGGAAGCAGGGGGCGGCCTGCGGGCGCGCGGCATCGCCGACGACAAGTCCAACGTCATCGCGCACCTGGGCATGCTCCGGGCCTTCGACGGCCGCCCACCGGTCGGCGTCAAGATCGTCTTCGAGGGGCAGGAGGAGTACGGCAGCCCCTTCGACACCTATCCGCCCACCGACCCGGAGCGGTTCGCCTGCGACGCCATGGTCATCGCCGACCTCGGCAACCTGCGCCCCGGCACCCCCACCCTCACCACGGGCCTGCGCGGCGCCGCCGAGGTCGTGGTCGAGGTCCGCACTCTCCAGGAGCCGCGCCACAGCGGGGAGTTCGGCGGCGCCGCCCCCGACGCGCTGCTCGTCCTGCTCAAGGCCCTCGCGACCCTGCACGACGTCCACGGAGACGTCGCCGTCGAGGGCCTGCGCCGCGACGAATGGACCGGCGCCGGTTACACGGAGGACGAGTTCCGCGACCTCGCCGGCATCGAGGCCGGCCTCCCGCTCCTCGGCAGCGGCACGCTCGGCGAGCGCCTGTGGAGCGGCCCCGCGATCACCGTCATCGGCCTCGACGCGCCGAGCGTGGACCACGCCGCGTCCGCCGTGGTCCCGTACGCCCGCGCCAAGCTCAACCTCCGCTTCCACCCGCGCCAGGACCCGCACGAGGCCCAGGCCGCCCTGGTCGACCACCTCCGCGCGCTCAAGCCCTTCGGCGTCCCGCTCACCGTCACCCCCGGCGACACCGGACCCGGCTACGAGGCGGCGACCGAAGGGCCCGCCTACCGTGCCGCCCGCGCCGCGCTCGCCGAGGCCTGGGGCACCGACGCCTCGTACATCGCGACCGGCGGCTCCATCCCGCTGGTCAACGGACTCGCGCAGGCCGCCCCGAACGCCGAGGTGCTGCTCTTCGGCGCCCAGGACAACCAGTGCAACCTGCACGCCCCGAACGAACGCGTCCTGTTCTCCGAACTGCGCGCCACGGTCGTCGCGATGTGCGCGTTCGTGCGCGCGTACGCGGCGGACTTCAAGCCCGGCGACAAGGACAGGGGCGAGGCATGACGACGACCGCCCCCACGGGCGACCAAGAGCCGCCCACCAAGCGCAGGTTCACCTTCCCGAGCGCCCTCACCGTCCTCGCCGTCGTCACCGTCGCGGTCTGGCTGCTCGCCTTCCTGATCCCCTCCGGCCAGTACAACCGCAACGGCGACGGCGCCCCGGTCGAGGGCACGTACCACCGCGTCCCGTCCGGCCAGTCCTTCGTCGACCGCCTCAACGACCTGTTCCTCTCCCCGGTCAACGGCCTCTACGGCATCCAGGACCCCAAGACCTCCCTCGTCGGACCCGACAACTCCGGTGATCTGTACGGCAGCGCGGGCGTCTTCCTCTTCGTGCTCGCCATCGGCGCGTTCATCACCGTCGTCTTCGCGACCGGAGCCCTCGACCGCGGCATCGGCCGCCTCGCCCACCGGCTGCGCGACCGCGGGGCGCTGCTCATCGCGGGCGTCATGGTCGTCTTCTCGGTGCTCGGCACCGTCGAGGGCTTCGCCGAGGAGACGCTCGGCTTCTACGGCCTGATCGTGCCGCTGATGCTGGCGCTCGGCTACGACCGGATGACGGCGGTCGGCGCGATCATCCTCGGCGCGGGCATCGGCGTGCTGTGCTCGACCGTGAACCCGTTCGCGACCGGGGTCGCCTCGTCCGCGGCCGACATCTCCCTCGGCGACGGCATCGTGCTCCGGTTCGTCATGTGGGTGGTGCTGACGGCGGTGACGGTCGCGTACGTCATCCGGTACGCGAAGCGCGTACAGAGGAATCCGGAGCGCTCCCTGTCCGGGTTCCTGCCCGGCGACCGCGAGACGTCCGACGCCGCCTCCGGCGCCGAGGTGCCCGAACTCACCGGGCTCCACAAGGCGGTGCTCATCGGCACGGCACTCGTCTTCGCCTTCATGATCTTCTCGGTCGTGCCCTGGGCCAGCGCGCTCACCGGCGACGCGGACGCGACCCCGTACGGCTTCGAACTCGACTGGTCCTTCCCGCAGTTGGCGGCGCTGTTCCTGTGCGCGGCCGTGCTGCTCGGGCTCGTGGGCCGGATGGGCGAGCAGAAGCTCAGCTCGACGATCATCCAGGGCGCCGCCGACTTCGTGTCGCCCGCGCTCGTCATCCTGCTCGCCCGCGGCGTCACCGTGATCATGAACAACTCGAAGATCACGGACACGGTGCTGCACGCCATCGAGGGCGTCGTCGAGGGCACCTCCTCCGCCATCTTCGCGATCATCGTCTTCGTCGTGAACCTGCCGCTCGCCTTCCTCATCCCGTCCACCTCCGGGCACGCGACCCTCGCCATGCCGATCCTCGCGCCGCTCGCCGACTTCGCGGGCGTCTCGCGGGCCGTCGTCGTCACCGCGTGGGAGGCGGCCAGCGGCTGGATGAACCTCTGGGTGCCCACGACCGCCGTCACCATCGGCGGCGTGGCCCTCGCCAAGGTCGGCTACGACAAGTACCTGCGGTTCGTCTGGCCGCTGCTGGCACTGCTCTTCATCCTGATCTGCGCGTTCGTCGCGCTGGGGGCGGCCTTCACGTGACGCCCGAGCGGTGAGCCCCTGACGTGGCCGGCATGGACACACTCGGGGAACCCGACGAGCGGATCACCCGCTGCCGCCCCCGCCCCCGGCCCGGCCTCTCCTGATCTGCTGCCCGTTCACCGGAACGGAGCAGCAGATCAGGAGAGGCCGGGCCGGTCTTCCTAGCGTGAAGGAGTGACGATGCCTACGACTCCTCCGACGCCCGCGCCGGCGCAGCACGCCAAGCCTCCGGCCGCTGCCTATCGCAACCTCGTCGTGGCCACGGTGGGATTCGCCCTCACCTTCTGGGCCTGGAACCTGATCGCGCCCCTGGCCGGCGTCTTCGGCTCCGATCTGAACCTCAGCTCGTTCGCCCAGTCGTTCCTCGTCGCGGTGCCCGTGCTCGTGGGCTCGCTCGGCCGCATCCCGGTCGGCGCGCTCACCGACCGGTACGGCGCACGGCTGCTGTTCCCGCTGATCTCGGCGCTGACGATCATCCCCGTACTGCTGGTGATCCCGGCCCGGCACAACTTCCTCGCGATGATCCTCGTGGGCTTCCTGCTCGGCCTCGGCGGCACCACCTTCGCCATCGGCATCCCGCTGGTGAACTCCTGGTTCCCGCCCGCGCACCGGGGCCTGGCGCTCGGCGTCTTCGGCATGGGCATGGGCGGCGTCGCCCTCTCCGGCTACTTCACGCCGCGCATCGCCAAGCACGGCGAGAACCTGCCGTTCATCGTCGTCGCCGTCGCGCTCGCCGCGTACGCGGTCCTCGCGGCCGTCCTGATCACCGATCACCCGGACCGCAAGATCCCCACGACGTCGCTCGGCAAGCGTCTCGGCGCGGCCGGAAAACTCCGCGTGACCTGGGAACTCTCGGCCCTGTACGCGATCGGCTTCGGCGGCATCGTCGCCTTCGGCGTGTACCTGCCCACGTACCTGAAGACCTGGTACGAGCTCAGCCCCACGGAGGCCGGCACCAAGGCGGCGGGCTTCGCGCTCGTCACCGTCATCTTCCGCCCCATCGGCGGCTGGCTCTCCGACCGCATCCATCCGGCCGTCGTCACCGCGTGCGCGCTCGCCGTCGTCGCCGTGTTCGCGATCCTCCAGGCCTTCGACCCGCAGCTGAGCCCCATGGGCACGATCTGCTTCCTGCTGATGGCGGCGGGCCTCGGCACCGCGAGCGGCTCCGTCTTCGCCCTCGTCTCGCAGGTCACCCCGCAGCCCCAGGTCGGCTCCGTGACCGGCATCGTCGGCGCGATGGGCGGCCTCGGCGGCTTCGTCCCGCCGCTCGTCATGGGCGCCATCTACAGCGCCAAGGGCTCGTACTCGATCGGCTTCATGCTCCTGTCCGACCTGGCGCTCGCCGGGTGCGTGTACGCGTACGGGCGGATGCGGACCATCAAGGCGGACTGAGCCCCTACGGCCCTAGGCTCGCCCGATGCCCCTGTACCCGGACATCGAACCGTACGACCAAGGCCTGCTCGACGTCGGCGACGGCAACCGCGTCCACTGGGAGACCTGCGGCAACCCGCACGGCGAGCCCGCACTCGTGCTGCACGGCGGACCGGGATCGGGCGCGGGGCCCTTCTACCGGCGCTGGTTCGACCCCGCGCGCTACCGCATCGTCCTGCTCGACCAGCGCGGCGCGGGCCGCTCGACCCCGCCGGCGGCCGCGTACGCGACGGACATGAGCGTCAACACGATCCCGCACCTCATCGCCGACCTGGAGCTGCTGCGCGCGCACCTCGGCATCGAACGGTGGCTGGTGGCGGGGCTCTCCTTCGGCTCGGTCCTCGGCCTGCGGTACGCGCAGACGCACCCCGGCGCCGTGACCGGACTGGTCCTCACCGGCCTGGCCACCGGCAGCCGGGAAGAGGTGCGCACCATGATGCGCGGGCTCGGCAAGGTGTTCCCCGAGGCGCACGCGGCGTTCGTCGCGGGCGTCCCCGAGGCGGACCGGGACGGCGACCTCGCGGCCGCGTACAACAGGCTCCTGGAGTCTCCCGACCCCGAGGCGCGGGAGCGGGCCGCGCTCGCCTGGACCGACTGGGAGACGGCCATGGCCTCGCTGCCGCCCCGCTCCGTCGGCCGCTACCAGGACCCCGTCTTCCGCTACGGTTTCGCGCGCACCGTCACCCACTACTGGTCGCGGGACCACTTCCTCGGCGGTCCCGAGACGGTGCTGCGCGACCTGCCGCGGCTCAAGGGGATCCCGGGCGTGCTGGTGCAGGGGACGCTCGACCTGAACAACCTCATCGGCATCCCGTGGCGCATCGCGCGGGCCTGGCCGGACGCGGAGCTCGTGATGGTGGACCAGGCGGGGCACGACGCGGGAGCCGCGGGGATCGTGGACCAACTGGTCGCGGCCACCGACCGGTTCGGCACCTGACGCGCCCCGGGAGGGACTACGGGCGCTCCTCGTCACCGAAGAGGTGCCGCACGGTTGAGCGGTAGTTGGTGCGTACGTGGTCCAGCGCCACCGCCCGCGCCCGCTCCGCGTCCCCCGCGGCCACGGCGTCGTACAACTCCCGGTGCTCGGCGAGCTGTTGAGGCCACTCCTCGTTGCGCCGGGTGAGCCAGCGCAGCCGTCCGGCGACCGGCTGCATCACGGTGACGAGGAGAGCGTTCCCCGAGAGCGCCAGCAACTGGTCATGGAAGCGGGAGTTGACGTCGGTGAGGGTCTCGGCGTCGTTCTCGCGGGTCGCCTCGGCGGCGCGGTCGAGCAGCTCGGCCGGCCGAACCAGCTCCTCCCGGGTCGCCCGACCGGCGGCGAGCCCGGCCGCGTACACCTCCAACGCCTCGCGCAGCTCGAAGAGTTCGGCGACGTCGGTGCGGGTGAGGGTGCGAACGACGGCGCGGCGCGGCGTCTCGAAGGTGACGAACCCCTCGGCGACCAGCGCCCGCACGGCCTCGCGCACCGGCACCCGTGACACCCCGAACCGCTCGGCGAGCTCCCGCTCGACCAGCCGGTCGCCGGGCCGCAGCCGACCGCCGATGACGTCCTGCCGCAGCGTGCCGAGCACACGCTCGCGCACCGCGCCCAGCGGCTCGGTCGGTCCAGCACTCAGGTCGGCCGTCGTCATGCCCCCATTTTCACCGATCGGCGCCGCGGTGATTTACCGAGCCGTAACTGCAGGGACATTGCGGGGAGTTGCCGAGCGCGGGAGCATGACGGCGCTTTGGTATACCAAAGACGTCCAGGGATCCAGGAGGCTCTCATGTCCGTGGCCGAACCGGTGAAGGCGTCGCCGTGGGGCGGCGGTGACTTCGTCCCCGACCCCCGTCTGGTCAACGAGGACCTCGCCCCGGCGGGCGAGGGCGCACGCACATGGAAGGTCTACGACCTCTTCGCCCTGTGGATGTCCGACGTCCACAACCTGGGCAACTACACCTTCGCGGCGGGCCTGTTGGTGCTCGGTCTCAACGCCTGGCAGATCTTCACGGCCCTGCTCATCGGCTTCGTCGTCATCTACGCCGGCTGCAACGCGATGGGCCGTATCGGCCAGCGCCACGGCGTCCCGTTCCCGGTGGTCAGCAGGATCGGCTTCGGGGTCTGGGGCGCGAACATCCCGGCTCTCGTCCGCGCCGTGATCGCCATCATGTGGTACGGCATCCAGACCTACCTGGCGTCGGTCGCGGTGAACGTGATGATGCTCGCGGCGTTCCCGGGCGTGGAGTCGTGGACCCGTCACTCCTTCCTGGGTCTGCACGCCCTGGGCTGGGCGTCCTTCCTGACCCTCTGGCTGGTGCAGTTCCTGATCATCACGCAGGGCATGGAGTCGGTCCGCAAGTTCCAGGACTTCTGCGGCCCGGCGATCTGGGTGGTGATGATCGCGCTGGCGGTCTGGATCTGGGCGAAGGCCGGCTGGACCATCTCCCTCACGACGACACCGCACCCGGTCTCGACGGGCGAACAGTTCAGGCAGTGGTTCGGCGCGATAGGCCTGATCCTGGCGACGTACGGCACGCTGATGCTCAACTTCTGCGACTTCTCGCGCTTCGCGCCCGACTACAGGACGGTGCGGCGCGGCAACTTCTGGGGCCTGCCGATCAACTCGACCGCCTTCGTGGTGCTGTCGGTCGTCGTCACGGCGGGCAGCGTGGAGGTCTTCGGTGAGGCGATCACCGACCCGGCGATGCTGGTGGCGCGGATCGGCAACACCTGGGTCCTGATCTTCGGCGCGCTGACCTTCGCGATCGCCACGATGGGCGTCAACATCGTCGCCAACTTCGTCTCTCCGGCCTACGACTTGGCGAACGTCTGGCCACAGAAGATCACGTTCAAGGTGGGCGGGGCGATCTCGACGGTGGCGGCGCTGGTGGTCACGCCGTGGAACCTGTACTCGAACCCGAACGTCGTCAACTACTTCCTGGGCGGACTCGGGGCCTTCCTCGGGCCGCTGTTCGGCATCATCATGCTCGACTACTTCTGGGTGAAGCGTGGCAAGATCGACACGCAGGCCCTCTTCGACGCGACGCCCGGCTCGCGCTACTACTACCGCCACGGCGTGAACCCGAAGGCGCTCGCGGCGTTCGTCCCGTCGGCGGCGCTGGCCGTGATCCTGGCCCTGGTCCCGTACTTCGACGACGTGGCGGCCTACTCGTGGTTCATCGGGACGGCGGTGTCGGCCGTCCTGTACGGGGTGATCTGCCGCTCGGAGCGGATGCTCGACGGCGACGTGGCGGCCGCGTGACGGAAGAAGGACGACCGGGCGTGGGGCTCGGACGCGGGGGCCGAACGAGTGCATCCCGGGGTAACCCGGCTTGTCCCGGCGCCCGTTCGGCAGGCCGGCGACGCATCATCCGGCCATGCTCATGTCCCCGCGCCCGGTCCTCGGCGCCCTCCTCGCAGGCTTCCTGGCGCTGACGCCGACGACGACCACGGCGCACCCGTCGGAAGCGCCCCCCACCACCTTCTGGGTGGACCCCGGCACCCCGGCCGCCCACCAGGCGGCGGCCTACCGCGCCCAGCACCGCGAGGCCGACGCCCGCCTCATCGACCGCATCGCCACCCGCCCCCAGGCGACCTGGCTCAACACCCCCGACCCCGGCCCGACGGTCCGCACGGTCACCCTGACCGCGTCCCGCGCCCACCGCACCCCGGTCCTGGTCGCCTACCACATCCCGCACCGCGACTGCGGCCTCCACTCGGCGGGCGGCGCCGGCGACGCGGCGGCCTACCGCGCGTACGTCAACTCCTTCGCGGCGGGCCTGGGTTCACGCCCCGCGTACGTGATCGTGGAGCCGGACGCGGTGTCCTCGATGGTGGCGGGCTGCGCGGGCGCGAAGGCGCAGGAACGATACGCCCTGCTCACGTACGCCGTGACCCGCCTGGCGCGGCAGCCCCGCACCCGGGTGTACCTGGACGCGGGCAACGCGAGCTGGATCCCCGACGTGTGGCAGCTCGCGGCGGCGCTGAAGTCGGCGGGAGTCGCCAAGGCGCACGGCGTCGCCCTGAACGTCTCCAACTACCGTACGGACAAGGAGACCACGGCCTACGGACACCGCCTGGTGACCGCGCTCGGCGGTGGCAAGCGGGTAGTGATCGACACCAGCCGCAACGGCAACGGCCCGTACAAGGGCACGGACGCCTGGTGCAACCCGCCGGGCCGCGCCCTGGGCGTCCCGCCGACGACGCGCACGGGCGACCCGGTGGTGGACGCCTACCTGTGGGTGAAGCGCCCGGGAGAGTCGGACGGGACGTGCCGGGGCGGGCCGTCGGCGGGTCAGTGGTGGGCGGCCCAGGGGTTGGAGCTGGCGCGGAACGCGAAGGGCTAGATCTGCGAGCAGGGCCGCCATCCGCGAATAATCGACGGCGTCGCAGGTCACGTCCTGGATAGCGTGTCCCCATGCCCGTACCGAACGACGCCCCGGCGCCCGTCGACGACGCCGCCTTCCTCGACCGCCTCGTCGACACCCTCGCCGCTCTCCCCGGCGTCCGCGCCGTCGCCCTCGGAGGCTCCCGCGCCCAGGGCACCCACACCCCCGACAGCGACTGGGACACCGCCGTCTACTACCGGGGCGGTGAGGGGCTGTTCGAGCCGCAGGACCTGCGCGACCTCGGCTGGGAAGGTGAAGCCTCCGAGATCGGGGGATGGGGTGGCGGGGTCTTCAACGGCGGGGGCTGGTTCAGCGTCGAGGGGCGGCGCGTCGACGTCCACTATCGCGATCTCGACGACATCGAGCGCGTGCTCGCCGACGCCGAGGCCGGGCGGTTCCAGGTCGAGCCGCTGATGTTTCACCTCGCCGGGATTCCGAGCTACCTCGTCGTCGCCGAGCTCGCCGTCAACCAAGTGCTGCGGGGGAAGGCTCCGAAGCCGGACGGGTATCCGGTCGCGCTGCGCGAGGCCGCGGCCGCGCAGTGGTGGGGGCGGGCCGTCATGACGCTGCACTACGCGCGAGAGGGGTTCGCACCGAAGAGCGGGCGGACCGAGGTGGTCGGCGCGATCGCCGTCGCCGCCGCTTCGGCCGCGCACGCGGTGCTGGCCGCGCGCGGGGAGTGGGTGACCAATGAGAAGCGGTTGCTGGCGCGGGCCGGGCTG
Organism: Streptomyces sp. HmicA12; assembly: GCF_000373565.1. Classification (GTDB taxonomy): domain Bacteria; phylum Actinomycetota; class Actinomycetes; order Streptomycetales; family Streptomycetaceae; genus Streptomyces. The sequence continues at coordinate 328,129 of NZ_KB891820.1, forward strand.
CGGGGCGTCGACGAGATCGTGGCGGACCGCGAGCTCGGGCTCGTCGAACTCGTCGACCGGGCGCAGGAGTTCATGGCCGCCGTCGTGGCCGACGCGCGTCAGCGGGGCAAGCGGGACAAGGGGTAGGCGCGGACGTCCCGCCATGGGGTGCCTCGGCCGTCCGACACGATCAGGCGCACCTCGGTGACCCGGGAGGCGAGGGGGAGGTGCGGGGTGACGTCCGATTCCGGGATGTCGTCCGTGCCCGGACCGCTCGCCAGCGTCAGGTGCGGTTCCAGGCCCGCGTCGCCGAAGACGCCCCGGTACGGGACCGCTTCCGGCCAGCGCCCGCGCAGGGACCGGGTGAGCGCACGGAGCGGCTCCGCGGGGGACGGCGCCAGGTAGAGGACTCCCGGCCAGCGGCGCGGCTTCCGGAAGGTGAGCGTGAAGGCCGGGGTCGCGGAGAGCAGCGCCCGCAGGGCCCCGTCCCCTTCCTCCGTCAGACGGGCCAGCGGCAGGAACGGGTACAGGACCGTCACGTGCGCCCGCGCCGGGGTGCGGACCAGGTGGTCCGCCTCGGGGACGTGGATCGACAGCGCCGTGTCGCCGACGGCGTCCGGCCAGCCGTCGTCGGTCGTACGGGTGGCACGCGTCGTCCGTGGTGTGGGCACGGTCAAGTGTCACATCGCGGAAATACGGGCGTTCCTTCCCCTCCATGAACTCCCGTTACCGTGGAGGGACCAGTTCAGGTCTGGCCGATGTCGTCCGGCACCATCCCGTACGACAGGAGCCCGTCTTGCGCCGCCCGACGCGTCCGCGCCCGAGCCTTCGTCTCCGCCCGCTTCCGCCCTGGCTCGGTCACGCCCTGCGCGCCCAGCGAGCCCCGGTTCCGTGGCCCGCCGTCGTGCGCGGCGCGCTCGCCGCCGGACCGCTGCTTCTCCTCGCGATCCTGCTCTGCCGACCCTCCAGCGGTGTGCTGCTCGCCCTCGGCGCCATGCTCGCCGGTGTCAACGACCGGCCGGGGCCCCGGCTCGCCGCCCTGACCCGGCTCGGCGGGCCCGCGCTCGCCGGAGGGCTCGGCATGGTGGTCGGCACCCTGGCGGGGAGCCTGCTCGGGACGGGTGGCTTCCTCATCGCTGCCGCGTTCACCGGGCTCGGACTGGTCGGCGGCGCGTTCAGCGCCGTGGGACCCGTCGCCTCCGCCTGCGGTACGCAGCTCCTGGTGACCGTCGCCATAGGCGCGGGGATGCCGCTGCCCGAGGCCGGATGGCTGCGCGGGGTGCTCTTCGCGGCCGGTGCCGCCTGGCTGATCGTGCTGCGGGTGCTGCTGCCCTCGCCCGCCCGGGGCAGACGCCCGGGCTCCGTGTACGGCTATCTGTACGACGGTGAACGCGCCGCCGTCGCGGCCGTGTACGACGCCGTCGCCGGGCTCCTCGACGCCGCCGGCGGGCCGCACGCCCGGGCCCGCCGCGCCGCCCTCACCGCCGCGCTCGACCAGGCCCAGGACGCCCTGCGCGGGGACGGGGCCGCGGCCCGGCGGCTGCGGGCCCAGTACGTCGCCGCGCTGCCGCTCGCCGAGGCGGCCACCGCGCTCGCCTGGGCCGGGAAGGCCGTCCCCGAGCGGGCCTGCGAGGGACCGCGCCGGCTCGCGGCCGCGGTGCGCAGTGGTTCGGCCACGGGTCCGCTGCCCGCGCCCGCCCGGTACGACGCGGGGCTGCGCGCCCTCGACGAGGCGTTGCTGCGCGCCGCCGAGGTGTTCGACGGGGGAGGGGCGCCCGCAGCCCCGCGGCGCAGGAACAGCCCGGCGGCCCTGCTGCGCAAGGCGGCCGGGCCCGCCGGACGCGAGTACGGGCTCCGCGTCGGGCTCTCCTTCGGGGCCAGCGCCGCCGTCGCCCAGGCGCTGCACCCCGTGCACTGGTACTGGCTGCCCGCCACCGCCGTCTTCCTCGTCAAGCCGGACCTGGGCCCGCTCGCCTCGCGCGTGCTGTGCCGGGCCGCCGGGACCGTCGCGGGCGCCGCCGCGTTCGCGGGGCTCGCCGCGCTGCTGCCGAGGCCCGCCGGGCTCGTCGTGCTCGTGGCGCTGTGCGGGGCGCTGATCCCCGTGGCCACCCGGCACTTCGCCGCGCAGACCGCGGTCGTCACCGTGCTCGTCCTGTCCCTCGTGATGGTGGGCGGGGAACCGCAGGCGTCGGTCAGCCGGATCACCGAGACGCTGCTCGCCTGCGCCATCGTGCTGATCGCCGGCCACCTGCCGGGACCCGGAACCCAGCGCGGCGGCGGCGTACGGGTGCGGGTCGCCGTCGCCCGCGAGGCCGCCCACGCGTACGTACGGCACGTGCTCAGCGAGGAGTCCGGCGGGCCGCAGGACCGGGCCCGGCGGTGGGCGCTGCGCCGCGAGGCGTACCGGACGCTGGCCCAGGCGCGGGCCGCCGTCGATCTGGCCGCCGCCGAACTGCCCGTCGTCGCCCGGCACTCGGACGGGGCGCGACAGGTGACCGTCGTCCTGGAACGGCTCGTCGACACGACCACCGCGTGCGCCGTCCAGGTCGACGACACCGGGCGGGTCCCGGAGCGGCACGCCGAGCGGATCGGCGTGCTGCTCGCGGAACTCGCGGCATGAGGCAACCGGCTACGGCTTGGGCAGTTCACACCCCGGCGCCGACAGGTCGATCTTGTTGCCGGTGACCACGCACGGCACGATCCCGTACGTCTGCTGCGCGTAGTTGATGCCCTCGCGCACCGTCACGTTCCCGCTCTCGTCCACCTCGCACGGGTTGTTGTCCGTGCACTCCTCGCCGTTCTCGTTACCGGTGTTGTTCACCGCGACGACCTTGCCGGTCGCCTGGTCGAGAACGGGAGAACCCGACGTGCCGCCGATCGTCTCGCAGGCGGAGGTGTAGCGGACCGAGTCCTTCCAGGTCCACTCGCCCTCCTTGAGGCGGTACGCGAAACCGTCGATCGAGCAGTTGTACGTCTTCTTCCAGTAGCCGGAGACCACACTGATCGCCGTGCCCTGGGTGGGGTGGTCGGCCGACAGTTCCAGGGCCTTGATGCCGTACGAGTTCTCGATCTGCGCGTACGTGGAGGTGAGTTGGTAGAGCGAGACGTCGGTGTCGGTCATCGTCCCGTACGCCACCTTGCTCGCCCGCAGCGTCGCGACCTTGCTGCCGGAGGCGTTGAGCAGGCTGAACGTACGCGACGACGCCTGGTCGATCACGACCTCGCCGGGGCCGGGGAAGCCGGACTCCAGGCAGTGGCCGTTGGACATCACCAGGGCGGGGTCCGTGGGCTGCGAGTCCGGGACGCGGACGACGGAGCCGGAGCAGTTGCTGAGCGCGACCGTTCCGGCGAAGGTCACGGCCTTGGCTCTGGGCTTGGCGGCCACGGACGAACCGTCGACGGCGGCCGCGGGGGCGGTGGTTGCTGCGGCGGCTCCTAGAACGATCATGCCCAGGAGCGCACCGGCGAGAGACTTCTTCATGTGGGGGGTCCTCTCGTGCGTATCGCCATTCTTGGCATGAGCATTGTGATGGCGTACGGCTCAGCGGACAACAGTGCCTCCCCAGCGAACACGCCCCCGGGGCGATCAGGGCAGCGGATCGATCCAGACCGGCGCGTGCTCCGAACCCGCCGCGTCCCGGCGCTCGTTGGGGTCGTCGTCGTCGTCGTCGTCGTCGCCGTCGCCGACGGACGGCAGCGGGGGTGGCTCGGCCGCCTCCTCGTGCGGTACGCCCGTTCCGGCGCGGGAGATGCGGCCGACGAGCCCGTGCGTGACGAAGACGTGGTCGATCAGCTCCCGGCGGCCCGCGTGCACTCGTGAGTGGCGCTGGTCCTCCGGGATGAGCGGCGCGACGTTCCACAGGCGTTGCGCGTCGCCCTGGTCCGGGCGGTCGAAGCCGGGCGTCCCGATCTCGGGGCCGGGCGGTCCCTGGAGGATCCGGGTGGTCGTGGCGTGCGTCTCGTCGTTGAAGTCGCCCAGCACGACGACGCGTTCGGGCCGGCCGTCCTCGCCGATGAGCCGGTCGGCGACCGCGCGCACCGTGGCCGCCTCCGCCGCCCGGCGCTGCGGCGGGTACACCGCGTAGCGCGCCCGCTCGCCCTCGTCGCGCGGCTGGAACCGGCCGCCCGGACAGCTGATCAGCTTCGACTTCAGGTGGCACACGGCAGCCGTCAGCCAGGCCGCCCGGGTGGAGAAGAGCACGGCGAGCACCCCGCGCCCGGCCCGGTCCGTGGTCCGGCCGTCATCGGCGACCTGCACCGGCAGCGGCCGTGCGGGGAACAGGGGCGTGTCCGCGACCGCGCTCACCACGACGTCGCTGACGAAGCCCACCCGGATCCCCCGCTCGTCGGGGAACTCGGACAGCGTCGCCGAGTACCGCCCGTCCAGCATCCGCGTCAGGTCGTCGAGCGCCGCGGGATCGCCGACCTCCTGGACGCCGAGCAGTGTGGGCCGCAGCCGGTTGACCGTGGCCGCGAGGGCGGCGGCCGGCTTCGCCTCGTACGCCGCTTTGTCACGGGGACCGAACGGGCCACCGGGGCGGTAGAGGTTCTCCAGGTTCCCAGTGCCGACGAGCGTGAGGGCCGCTCCATCCCGGTCGGTGGGGGCTCGGCCCGGACCGGGCCGGGGCGGCCGGCGTGGCAGGACGGTCCGGCGGGGGACGGCGCGTACGCACGATGCGCGGTCCGGGTGGCCACCGCGGCGGAACGGGCCGTACGCCACCGGGCGCACTCCGGGCGGGACCGGCCCGGGCCCACCTTCCCGCCGGTCCGGAACCGGTCCAGCCCCACCCCGCTACCGTGACCCCATGGCCGCCCCCACCGCACCCGCGAGCCCCGCGTCCGCGAGCCTTCCGCCCGCCGACCTGATCGTCACGGGCTGCACCGCCCTGCTGCACGCGGACCCGGACGAGCTCGATCCCCAACGCGCCGCCGAAGGAATCGAGTTCAGGCCCGACACGGCGATCGTCGTCCGCGACGGCATCATCGCCGATGTCACCGACAGTGCCGCCGCGTCCCGCATGGAGAGCGTCGAGCGGATCGACGCGCACGGCCTCGTCGCCCTGCCGGGTCTCGTCAACTGCCATACGCACAGCCCGATGGTGGCCCTGCGCGGCCTCGTCGAGGACCGGCCGGAACAGGAGTGGTTCAACGACTGGATCTGGCCGATCGAGTCCAACCTCACCCCGCGCGTCGTCGCGCTCGGCGCCCGCTTGGCCTGCGCCGAGATGATCCGCGGGGGCGTCACGTGCTTCGCCGACCACTACTTCGCGATGGACGTCATCGCCGACGTCGTCACCGAGACCGGGCTGCGCGCCAATCTCGGCGAGGCGTTCTTCTCCTCGCAAGAAGCCGGGCAAGAAGCTTCGCAGGGAGCGTCACAGGGCGCCTCGGAGGGCGTCGCCCAGGGATCGGAGGGACTCGCCCGTTCCCTGGACTTCGCGCTCACCCACCGCGGCCGCGCCGACGGCCGCATCACCACCTCCCTCGCGCCGCACGCCCCGTACACCGTGACCGCCGAGGACCTCGCCGCGACCGCCCAAGTGGCGCGCGAGCACGATCTGTTGGTGCACCTGCACGCCGCCGAGAACCGCGCCCAGACCGACACCAGCCTGGCCCGCCACGGCCGCACCCCCATCGACGTGCTCCACGACACCGGACTCCTCGACGTCGACGTCCTCATCGCCCACGGCACCGGGATCCTGGAACGCGACCTGCCCGCCCTGCGGGCCGCGCGCGGCAGGACCGGGATCGCCACCGCGCCCCGCGGCTACATGAAGTTCGGCTGGGACACCACGCCCGTACGCGCCCTCGTCGACGCCGGCGTCCACGTGGGCCTCGCCACCGACGGCGCCGCCTCCAACAACACCCTCGACGTGTGGGAGGCGATGACGCTCACCGCGCTCGTGCAGAAGCAGACCGAACACGACCCCCGCTGGCTGACAGCCCGTCAGGCCCTGCGCCACGCGACGCTGGACAGCGCCCGGGCCGTCGGCCTCGGCGACACCGTCGGCTCCCTCGCACCCGGCCGCCGCGCCGACCTCGTCCTCGTGGACCTGAACGGCCCGCACACCCAGCCCGTGCACGACCTCGCCGCGACCCTCGTGCACAGCGCGCGCTCCGCCGATGTCCGCACCACGATCGTCGACGGCAGGGTCCTGATGCGCGACGGACGGCTCACCACCGTCGACGTACCGTCCGTGACAGGGGAGTTGAGTCAACTGCTGCCCGCACTCGTCGAGCGCGGGCACGGCAAGCGGATCCAGGAGTACGACACCTGAGCGCGCCCACCCCGGAGAATCTCTTCGAAGATTTTCTTCCCGTGAGCGATGAGTTCCGCGACCGCCCCCGGTCACCCCTCCGAGAGACCCGACCCGAGGAGGAACCATGGGGCTGCCGAAGGTGGTCACCCGGGACGAGTGGCGTGCCGCTCGCGAAGAGTTGCTCGCCCTGGAGAAGACGGCGACCCGGGCGCGCGACGCGCTGAACACGCGGCGGCGCGAGCTGCCCATGGTGGAGGTCGACAAGCTGTACGTGTTCGAGGGCCCGGACGGCAAGTCCGAACTCCTCGACCTGTTCGAGGGACGGCCCCAACTCGTCGTCTACCACTTCATGTTCGCGCCGGAGTGGGAGGCGGGCTGCACCAGCTGCTCCGGCTTCCTCGACCAGATCGGACACCTGGCCCACCTGCGCGCCCGCGGCACGGCGTTCGCGGCGGTCTCCCGCGCGCCCTTCACCAGGATCCTGCCCTTCAAGGCGCGGATGGGCTGGACCGTGCCCTGGTACTCCTCGAACCTCAGCGACTTCAACCAGGACTTCGGCGCCACCGTCGAGGGCGAGGACGGCGAACCCCAGGAGCGCCCGGCCCTGAGCTGCTTCCTGCGGGAGGGGGAGCGGATCTACCACACGTACTCGGCGTTCGACCGAGGCCTGGACAACATCGGCTTCACCACGAACCTCATCGACCTCACCGCCCTCGGCCGGCAGGAGGCATGGGAGAAGCCGGAGGGACGAGCGTCGTCGCTCGGGGCGCCCGCGGGCAGTGCGCGGGTGCGGTACCACGACGAGTACGTCGACTGACGACCGTCCCGGACTTCCCGGACGCACCAGCCGTCCCGACCGCCCTGACCTCGTCCCAACTCGGTGTCATTCTTGTCACGTTGCGAGTCCTTACCCGTCCTGTCAGCGTTCTCCTTCACACAGGGCGCCGGACCGTTCCGGAGCCCGCGCTTCAGGTGCGACAGGCACGGCACGTACGTCGCGTACGGCACGCACGACCCGTACGACACGTGCGACACGTATGACACGGGGGACAGGGACGGACAATGATCAACGCACGAGTGGTACTGCAACGCTTCCCGGCCGGCGGGCCTCGCGGCTCCTGGCCGGCCGAGGACTTCGCGCGCCGGTGTCGGCTCGAGGGCCAACCGGCCGAAGTGGTCATGGACTTGGCGACCGACGCGTTCCTCGTGATCGTGCGGGAGGCTATGCCGGAACCCGTGGCCTGACCCCGCCCGCACCGGTACCGGGAGGCCTCCGCGGCCCCACGACCGGGATGGCCGGAAGGCGGCCCGTCCGCGTCACCGGAGGAGTCGGGGCCGAGACGCCGTGCCGGAGCGCGGCTACGGTGGTGGCAACGGTCGGCCATGGCAGGCCATGGCCGGCGACGGCCGGTCGGGCCTCACCGGCCGTGCGGCACACCGCGCACGCCCTCGAACCATCTCGGACCATGTGGACACGGGGACTCGGCGCGGGACGTCGGGAGCGGGAGCCCCGACGTCCTCGCCGGTGAACTGCCTTGCCTGCTCGGCACGTTCCGACGCGGGCGGCCGCGAGTCAGAAAGCCGCGCCCCGGGAAGCCGCGACTCAGGGAGTCCCGACGGACCGGGACCAGGCCGGGGTCGTCCCGGTCACCCGGCACAGCGCGAGATACAGCGGGATCGGCGGCGTGTAGGGCACCGACACGTCGGGGCAGTGGATGAGAGCCGGTACCCGTGCCGCGTCCGGCACCACGGCTCCCGCCGTGTAGCGCGCGGGCGCGGGCCACTCGAGCGCCACGTCCGAGTCCGACGGCACGAGCCACCACCAGTGCCCCTCGGCCGCGTACACGCAGCCCATCCGGGGCAGCCGCGGCGTCATCGCGCGGGCGAAGCTCTCGGGCACGGCCACCGCGTCGCAGCCGAGCGGCGCCGTCATGCCGTCCGGCACCGTCAGGCGTATGAGGGGTGCGGGCGGGCGCGGAGTGTGTCGTCGCCGGGCGAGCCCGACCAGCGAGTCCAGCTGCATCGTCCGCATCGTGCCCGTCTTCACCACGCCCATCCGTTCCCGTTCAGCACGCTCGTCGGTTCAGCACGCTTGTCGATCCTCACCCGGCCCAGAGTGTCCGCGGCCGGGGTCTACCAGGCCCATCCGCCGCTGTCGGGTGCGTCCGGCACCGGCCCGGGGCCCGTGGCCTGCGCCCCGGCGTCCCGCGGCAGCTCCGCCCAGACGAGCAGGCCGGGGCCGTTCTCCTGGGCTCCCCATGCCGCGGAGACGGCGGCGACCAGGAGCAGCCCTCTGCCGTGCTCCTCCTCGGGAGCTGTCCGGCCCGCCGAGCCGGTGTCACCGGGGATCAGGCCCTCGTCGCGCACGGCTATCCGTACGCGCTCGCCGTCCCCGGCCGCGGCGGCCTCGTGGGTACGCAGATCGTGCAGTTCGCAGTGGATACGGCGGCTCGCCGTGTGCACGATCGCGTTCGTGACCAGTTCGGACACGACGAGGGCCGCCGCGTCACAGGTGTCCTCGCACGCGCCCCACCCACTGAGCTGGGCGCGCGTCATACGCCGGGCCTGTGCGGCGGAGCCCGGATGGGGAGCCAACTCGAAGCTGCTGCGGCGGACCGGGTACATCGACGATGTACCCATACGGTCACCGAGAGTAGTTTCGATGGCTTCTGTTCCTAAGGGCGCGGACGGAGTCACGCTTGCCACTATCGCCCCGTCGTGAACACTTGGCAAGAGCCACTCTGAAAAGTGCAGAGTGCAGTGTGCCGCCCGGATCGGACATGGCAGACTGCTCGCAACAGCCCGCCGCACGGCGGCTCCTGGATGCGAACCGCGAGAGAATCCGCCGATGAACGGCTCTTTCTCGCGGTTGTGCGTGTCTGGGTGCGGCTGGATTCGGTCACTGGACAGTTACTGGGACAACGGGTCGGACACGGGTCGGACTGCTGGGAGGGATGCGGCGTGAGTGAACCGCGGTCCGCGCCGACGGTCGGCCAGGTCGTTCTCGGCCGCCGTCTCCAGGACTTGCGCGAGGGTGCGGGGCTCAAGCGCGAGGACGCCGCGAAAGTACTCCGTGTAACCGCCGCGACGGTTCGCCGCATGGAGACCGCCGAGGTCGGGCTCAAGATCCCGTACCTGCAGATGCTCCTGAAGTACTACGGCGTCACCGACGCAGAGGCCGACGCGTTCGTGCAGCTCGCCGAGGACGCGAACAAGCCGGGCTGGTGGCAGCGGTTCCACGACATCCTGCCCGGCTGGTTCTCGATGTACGTGAGCCTGGAGGGCGCCGCCTCACTCATCAGGTCGTACGAGCCGCACTTCGTGCCCGGACTCCTGCAGACCGAGGACTACGCGCGCGGGGTGCTGAAGTCCGGTGCGATCGGCCGCTCCCTGGTCGACGACCCGGACCGCGTCGAGCGCCACGTCGACCTGCGCATGCGGCGCCAGGCCCTGCTCACCCGCGAGGACGCGCCGCGGCTGTGGGTGGTCATGGACGAGACCGCGCTGCGGCGGCCCGTCGGCGACGCGGGCGTGATGCGCGGGCAGATCGACCGGCTCCTCTCGGCGATGGAGCTGCCGAACGTGACGCTCCAGGTCGCCCGGTTCGCGTCCGGCCCGCACCCGGGCACGTACGGACCCTTCGTGCTGTTCCGCTTCGCCGTGCCGGAGCTGCCCGACATGGTCTACAGCGAGTACCTGACCGGCGCCGTCTATCTCGACGCGCGCCCCGAGGTGGCCACCCACCTCGAGGTCATGGACCGCATGGCGGCACATGCCGCGACGGCACAACGCACAAAGGAGATCCTGACCGATCTCCGCAAGGAGCTGTGAATGGACCAGATCAAGGACCGAATACGAGGCGTCGACGGCGAGCCGATCTACAACGGCATGCCCGCGCGCCAACTCGGCACCGAAGGCTGGCACAAGCCCTGGAGCGGCGGCAACGGAGGCAACTGCCTCGAAGCGATGAAGCTCGCCGACGGTCGCGTCGCCGTCCGCCAGTCCTCGGACCCCGACGGCCCGGCCCTGATCTACACACCCCAGGAGATCACCGCCTTCATCGAGGGCGCCAAGTCGGGCGCGGCGGACTTCCTCCTCCCCTGAACACGCCCCGAGCCCGCAGCCCGCAGCGACGGGTGGGTTTTCAGGGGGGCGCGGGGAACTGTGCGCCCGGCCACGTGNNGCGATCACCCGGCGTCGGTGGGGCACCGGCACGGCGGGTGGGTTTTCAGGGGGGCGCGGGGAGCTGCGCGCCCGGCTATGTGGCGCGATCACCCGNCGTCGGTGGGGCACCGGCACGGCGGGTGGGTTTTGAGGGGCGCGAGGAACTGCGCGCTCAGCCACCCCCAACCGCCACCCGGAACTCCTCACCGCCACCCCAGCACGCCCACACACACCTGCCCTTCGCCTTCTCGCCCTCTAACGCCGGCCCCCGTCGCTCCCACCGCACCGCTCCAACACCCCGCACAACGCCTCAACCGCCACCCCATAAGCCCGCTCAGCAGCCGCCGCATACCCCACGACAACCCCGTCCTCACCCCGAACCACAACCCCACCCTCACGCTCGCCCCGCACCCCGGGATGCCGGAACTCCGCCAACCCGTCCACCGAGATCCCCCGCCCCCGCGCAGCCTCCACGACATCCCGCTCCCGCCCGGAGGGCACCCGCAGAACGGCGTGCAACCCCGCCGCGATCCCGCTGACCCGGACCCACGGCGCCCGCTCGGCAAGCGCCGCCACCAGCAGATCGCGCCGCCCCCGATACCGCTGACGCATCCGCCGCACATGCCGGTCGTACGCCCCCGACGACAGGAACTCCGCGAGCGCCAACTGATCGAGCGCGCTCGCCCACCCCTCCCGCTCACCCTTCGCCGCGACCACCTCCGCCACCAGATGCTCCGGCAGCACCATCCATCCCAGCCGCAGCGCGGGCGAGAGGCTCTTGCTCACCGACCCCACGTAGACCACACGCTCCGGATCGAGCCCCTGCACCGCCCCGACGGGCTTGCGGTCGTACCGGAACTCCCCGTCGTAGTCGTCCTCCATCACGAGCCCGTCCCGCCTCCGCGCCCAGTCGACCACGGCGGCCCGCCGCTCGGCGTGCAAGGGCCCACCCGTGGGGAACTGGTGCGCGGGAGTGAGCAGCACCCCGCGCACCCCGGCCCCGAGCGCACCCAACTCCCCGACGAGCGCCCCGTGTTCATCGACGGGCAACGGAATCGTCCGCACCCCCGCCCCGGCCAGCAGCTCCCGATGGAACCCGAGCCCGTACTCCTCCACGGCGAGCGGTCCGCGCAGCACCTTCTCCCCGTAGAGCAGCCGCAACGCGTGCGCGAACCCCGAGCAGATCACGATGCGTCCGGGCTCGGCGCGCACCCCGCGCGAGCGTGCCAGGTACTCGGTGAGCGCGGTACGCAGTTCGATGCGGCCCTGTGGATCACCGGGCCCGAAGGCGGCGACCGGCGCCGCGTTCAGGGCGCGCCGGTACGCCGTGGCCCAGGCGGCCCGCGGAAACGCCGACGCGTCCGGCGCGCCCTGCCGCAGATCGTGCACGGGCCCCCGGGAACGTACCGGCACGGCCGTCCGCGGCGACGCCGGCCCACCTGACGGCTCCGGCGGCCGCGCCCGCTCGGCGACCCGCGTCCCCGAACCCTGGCGCGCGGTGAGCCAGCCCTCGGCGACGAGTTCGGCGTAGGCGTCGGCGACGGTGTTGCGGGCGACACCCAGATCGGCGGCGAGCGCGCGGTACGGCGGCAGCCGGGTCCCGGGCGCGAGCCGCCCGGACCGCACCGCGTCGCGCAACGCGCCGGTGAGCGCACCCCGCCGACTCCCCGAACGGGACAGCTCCAGATGCAGATCGACCCCGATCCGCTCCGCCGAATTGACCCACGATTGCGCCATGGAACCGCACCTTACAGAGGGCCGATCACCCGATCCGGGGCGTCGGCCCACGCACCCCTCGTACCGGTCGAACGCTTCCCTCCGTGCCACTCCCTCCCGCGATCACACCCCCATGGGCCGGTCATGCGCCCCGACAGGCGCCGGCAACCGCGTCGTCCCCATGAGCCACCGGTCGACCGCCGCGGCGGCGGCCCGCCCCTCCGCGATAGCCCACACCACGAGCGACTGCCCCCGCCCGGCGTCCCCGGCGACGAACACCCCCGGCACCTCCGTGGCGAACCCGGCATCCCGAGCGATCCCGCCCCGCTCACCCACCTCGAGCCCCAACTGGTCGACCAGCGAACCGACATGGCGCTCCGGGCCATGGAACCCGAGCGCCAACAGCACCAGATCGGCAGGCAGCGTCCGCTCCGTCCCGGCCCGCGGTCTGCGCCCGGCATCCACCCCGACCAGGTGCAACGCCCGTACGTGCCCGCCCGCGTCCCCCGTGAAGCGGAGCGTCGACGCCGCGAAGAGCCGCGCGTCCGCATCCGCCTCCGGAGCCGTCTTCAACTCGCCCGCCTCCTCGTGCGCCGCGGACAGCCGGTACAGCTTCGGATACGTCGGCCAGGGCTCGGCCTCCTCGTCGCGCACGTCCCCCGGTTGGGTGTAGATGTCCAACTGGGTCACGGAAGCGGCCTGTTCGCGCACCGCCGTACCCAGGCAGTCCGCCCCCGTGTCACCCCCGCCGACGATGACGACATGCTTTCCGGCCGCGCTGAGCGGCGACACGGTCAGGTCGCCCTCGCAGACCCGGTTCGCCAGCGGCAGGTACTCCATCGCCTGATGGATCCCGCCCAACTCCCTTCCCGCAACGTCGAGTTCACGCCACGCGGTCGACCCGGTGGCGACGATCACGGCGTCGTACCGCGCCCGCAACCGGTGCGCGGTGATGTCCCGCCCCACCTCCACGGACGTACGGAACCGCACCCCCTCGTCCGTCAACTGCCCCAATCTGCGCTCTAGTTGACGCTTCTCCATCTTGAACGCGGGGATCCCGTACCGCAGCAGTCCGCCCGCCCGGTCGTCACGCTCGTACACGGCGACGGTGTGCCCGGCCCGGGCCAGCTGCTGCGCCGCCGCGAGCCCGGCGGGACCCGAACCGACCACGGCGACGGTCCGCCCCGTGTGCCGCTCCGGCGGCTGCGCGGAGACGAACCCTTCGTCCCAGGACCGGTCGGCGATGGCGACCTCGACGTTCTTGATGGTGACGGCGGGCTGATTGATGGCGAGGACGCATCCGGCCTCGCAGGGCGCGGGGCAGAGCCGTCCGGTGAACTCGGGGAAGTTGTTGGTGGCGTGCAGCCGCTCGCTCGCGGCGCGCCAGTCGCCGCGCGCGACGAGTTCGTTCCACTCGGGGATCAGGTTCCCCAGCGGACACGCCTCGTGGCAGAACGGGATCCCGCAGTCCATGCACCGGTCCGCCTGCGCGCTCACGATCGGCAGCAGCCCGCCGGGAACGTACACCTCGTCCCAGTCCCGCACCCGCTCGTCGACCGGCCGACGCGGTGCCTCCTGCCGCGCTGTGGTGAGAAAGCCCTTGGGGTCGGCCATGGCCGTCTCCCTACTCCGTGACTCCTTTCGTCACGATACGTCGCATCGCCGCGCCCCGCCCCGACGACAGGTCCGGGACGCTCAGGTCAGGGCCAGCACGAACGACGCCGACGCGGCGAGCGCTGCGCCGCCCCGAATGTGGTTCCACATGACCCACTCGCTCAGATACGTACGCCAGTACGCGGCGCTGCCCTCGGACTCCTCGTCACCGGCCAGCTTGGCGAGCGTCTCGTTGCGCGGAATGTTCGCCAGGACCGTCACACCGAACGACCCTGCCAGATACAGCGCACAGCCGAGCAGCAGCTCGACGGTCGCGTGCTCGGGCCAGAGCACGAACGTCACGACGGCGATCACCGCGCACAGCACGGCCGCACCGAGAAAGACGGCCATGAAGGCCGGGGTGACGGCCGCGATGTTGATGGAGTTCATCGCCGCGATCCCGCGCGCGGCGGGCAGCGCGCCGAGCCCGCGCATCACGAATGTGGAGAACGCGGCGAAGACCCCTGCCGCGACCCCGCACCACAGCGCCCCGAGCACGACCAGTACGAAGTACGGCCCCTCGATCATCCTGACCCCCCTTGGTCCGGCCCTGGGTATGTGAAGGGATCATGCCGCAGATGTGCATGTAAGGGGAATGGTTTCCGACTTTCGCGGTCGCATCTTCCGCATCACGGAACGAAAGCATCATCAAGATCTGGGAGTAACCCGATGCCGCCCGGACATCCGCCCCCCCCGAACACCGGCTTCACCCGAGCCTCACTTCTTGCCTCGCACCCCCATCCCTGCTTCCCTGCTTCCGCTGCTCACGCCGCTCCCGTGCCGGCCTCCGTCGCCCACCGATCCAGCACCGCCCCCACCGTCCCGGCCACCCGCACCCGCGCCTCCCTCCTCGCCACTCCCTCCATCAGCAGCCGGTCGTACGGAGTGTCCCCGTGCCGCACCGCCGCGCGCACGGCCGCCGTGACCGCCCCCTCCGACAGGGCTCGCCCCGCCGCACTCCGTCCGACCCGCCCGCTCCCGCGCAACCCCGCGTGCCCGGCGATGGCCACGGCCCGCTCCTCGGGGCACCCGGGGAACAGCCGCCGGATCGCCGCCGCGAACGCCGCCACGAACCGCACATCCTCCGCCGCCCGCCGCTCGGCGTCCCGAGCCCGCCGCCGGGCCCGCGCCTCCGCGTCCGCGAGACACCGTGCCTCGGCCCGCGCGAGCGCCGTCTCCTCGACGAGCAGGCCCTGCCGCTCGTACCGCCCGCGCCGCCGATGGAACCGCACCACGACCGCGCAGAGACCACTCTCCTCCCTTGCCCGCCTGGTCAGCGCGGTGTCGCCGCGCTGCAGAAACACCAGATGCCCCAGGTCCGCGCAGTCCAGACAACGCGGCTGTCCGTCCTCGAGCGCCAGCAGCGTGAGCGGCCCACCCCGGCACACACCGCACCGCCGCCGCTTGACCGGCTGGAAAACGAGGGGCCCGCGCACGGCGAGGACCGGGAACCCGGCGCCCGACTCGGCGCTTGAATCCGCGCTGCTCATACCGACGTCATGCCCGCCCCCGACCTGCTGCCACCACTCCGTCGCCGCCCGGCATCATGGACCGTGTGCGACTCGAAGCGATCACCTGGGAACGGCTCGGCGAAACCCTCGCCGAGCGCCTGCTCGACCTGAAGCCGTCCGACGGCGGCCCCTGGCCGAAGGTCGCCTTCGACGGGGCGCCGGCCGCCCGCCCCGGCGACCTCGCGGCACGCGTCCACGAAGCCCTGCGCACCCGGGGCCGGTCTTCGCTGGTCGTCGGCACGGAAGGCTTCCTGCGCCCGGCCTCGCTGCGCTACGAGTTCGGACGTCAGGACGTGGAGGCGTACTACAGCGGATGGTTCGACACGGGCGCGCTGTGGCGCGAGGTGTTCGGCCCCCTCGAACCGGACGGCACGGGCCGTGTCCTGCCCGACCTGTGGGACCCCGCAACCGACCGGGCCACCCGCAGCACCCCCGTCCAAATCCCGCCGGGGAGCGCCCTGTTGCTGCACGGCCCCCTCCTCCTCCACCACTGGTTCCCCTTCGACCTGACGGTCCACGTGAGCCTCTCTCCGGGCGCCCTGCGCCGCCGTACCCCGGACTCCGACCACTGGACGCTCCCGGCCTACGACCGCTACGACACCGAGACCGACCCCGCCGCGAACGCCGACATCGTCATCCGCGCCGACGACCCCCGCCATCCCGCCTGGAACGGCGGCTGACCCTGCTACAGCCACCCGTTGCGCTTGAACCCCCGGTACACGACGAAACAGATCACTCCTATGACGGACAGCATGAGCGGATAGCCGAACCGCCAGTGCAGCTCCGGCATGTGATCGAAGTTCATGCCGTACACGCCGCACCCCATCGTCGGCACGGCCACGATCGCGGCCCATGCGGTGATCTTGCGCATGTCCTCGTTCTGCGCGACGGTCACCTGCGCGAGATGGGCCTGCAGGATCGAGTTGAGCAGTTCGTCGAAGGCCGCTATCTGCTCCGCCGCCCGCAGCAGATGGTCCGACACGTCACGGAAGTACGCCTGTATGTCGGGCGGCACGACGGGGAAGGGGCGACTCGCCAACTCGAGCACCGGACGCGACAGCGGCACCACCGCCCGCTTCAACTCCAGCAGCTCCCGCTTGAGTTGGTAGATCCGGCCGGGATCCGCCCGCGCTCCGTTCTGCGCGAACACCGCCGCCTCGACCTCGTCGATGTCCGCCTGGACCTCGTCGATCACCGTCAGATAGTCGTCGACCACACTGTCCGCGATGGCGTGCAGCACCGCGGCCGGGCCCTTGGCCAGCTGCTCGGGATCCGCCTCCAGGGACTCCCGCACAGGGCCGAGCGAACCGTGCAGGCCGTGCCGCACCGTGATCACGAAGTCATGGCCGACGAACACCATGAGCTCGCCCGTGTCGACGACCTCGCTGGTGGCGGTGAGCTCCGCGTGCTCGACATAACAGACCGTCTTCAGAACGGCGAAGAGCGTGGTGCCGTACCGCTCGACCTTGGGCCGCTGGTGCGCGTGGACCGCGTCCTCCACGGCGAGCGGATGCAGATCGAACAACTCGGCGATGTCCGCGAACTCCAGCTCCGACGGCTCGTGCAGGCCGAGCCACACGAACCCGTCGTCCGCCTTGCGCACCGCGCGTACGGCCTCGACGAGATCGCGCCCGTCCTTCCCGCGACGCCCGTCGCGGTACGTCACGCAGTTCACCACCGCGGACCCGAGCGGGGAGCGCGCCGGGTGGCTCAGGTCGACCCGTCGCCGTCGACGCGCCAGCCGCGCGACCTTCCGCAGACCGCCGACCTTGCGGAGGCTGCCGACCTTCCGCAAATTGCCCGCCATCGACATGCTCGGCTCCTTGCGCCGCTGTTCGTACGTGCTGTACCTGGCTGTCGCCCTGCCGTGAGAGCGACTTGGCGAGCCAGTCTGCCAGCGATCGCCGCCATCGTGTCGAGCCCTGTGGGAACGGACCATTCCGCTCCGGTTCGCTTCGCAGCGATCTCCACGGAGACGGCCTTGACCACCCCAAATGCCTCGTATACCCCGAGAGGGCTGGGATGATCGGGGCATGAAGCACTCCGGCGGCCACGCTTACCTTCTCGACAATCAGCAGCCCGAGGCGGGCCAGCGCTTCGACGCGCTGTCGACGCTGTTCGACCCCACGACGTTCCGGCACATCGAGCGGCTCGGCATCGGTTCCGGCTGGCGCTGCTGGGAGGTCGGCGCCGGCGGTACCTCGGTGGTGTCCTGGCTGGCACGGAAGGTCGGCCCGACCGGCCGGGTTCTCGCCACCGACATCGACACGTCCTGGCAGACCGGTTCGCCCCGCACCCCGGTCGAGGTGCGTCAGCACGACGTCGGCGTCGACGCACCCCCGGTCGAGGGCTTCGACCTGGTGCACGCCCGACTCGTCCTGGTCCATGTGCCGGACCGGGAGCGAGCGTTGCAGTCCATGATCCGCGCCCTGCGCCCCGGCGGCCGCCTCCTGATCGAGGACGCCGACCCCGCACTGCAGCCTCTGCTCTGCCCCGACGAGCACGGCCCGGAACAGCAGTTGGCCAACCGCCTGCGCCACGGCTTCCGCGCCCTGCTCGCGGAGCGCGGCGCCGACCTGTCGTACGGCCGCAAGCTCCCGCGCCTGCTCCGCGAGGCGGGCCTGCGCCGGGTCGAGGCGGACGCGTACTTCCCGCTGACGTCCCCCGCCTGCACGGCCCTGGAGACGGCGACGGTCGAGCAGATCCGCGCCGACCTGGTCACCGCGGGCCTGGCCACGGACGCCGACATCGACCGCCACCTGGCGAACGTGGCAGAGGGCACGATGGACCTGGCGACGGCCCCCCTGATCTCGGTGTGGGGGAGAAAGGGCTGAGACGCAAGGCGCCCGAAGGAGCGCGTGGCCGCGCCCAAGCGCCCCACAGGGACACGGGGAACTGCGCGACCAGCCACAACGAAAGCCGCACCCGCCCCCCTCACCTCAACCTCCTCTGCAACTGCGCCCCCGGCCACTCCACACCGGGGTCCAGGGGCGCAGCCCCGGTTTCGGGAAGGGGCGGGTCCGGGGCGCACATCCCTTTCTCCGCTTACCGCGAGTCCCCCGCCAACTGTGGCCGCGACCGTCCCACAAGAGCGGGCACCGCAGCCCGGCGGCCGCCCCCCGGTTTCGGGAAGGGGCGGGTCCGGGGCGCACATCCCTTTCTCCGCCTACCGCGAGTCCCCCGCCAACTGCGACCGCGACCGCCCCACAACAAGGGGCACGTCACCCCGGCGGCCGCCCCCGGTTTCGGGGACGGGGGGTGGACGGGGAAGCAAAACACTTACTCCACCAACCGCGAAACCCCCCACCAACTGCGACCGCGACCCCCCAACAACAAGGGGCACGTCACCCCGGCGGCCGCCCCCCGACCCGCCCCACCGCCACCGCCCCCGCCCGACACCCCTCCACCACGGCCTCACGCCACGAGTCCCCCCGAAGCCGCGCAGCGACAAGCGCCCCGGTGAACGCATCCCCCGCCCCGGTCGAATCCCGCACCACCACCCCCGCCACACCCTCGACCCGCTCCCGCACCACCCCACCCCGCGCGACCGAAGCCCCCGCTGCCCCCGCCTTCACGACGACCACCGGGAACCGCCCGCTCAGCTTCGCCCCGGCGTCCTCGATCCCCTCGGCCCCACTGAGCAGCACGGCTTCGTCCCGGCTCGGCACCAGCACGTTCACCCCCTCCGCCAGTGCCAGGAACCGCTCGGCCCCCAACTGCCGCAGAAACCCGGCCGAAGCCGGATCCACACTCACCGGCACGCCACGCGCGCGTGCGTCCCGCACCGCGACGGCCACCAACGCCCGCCCGGTGTCGGAGAAGAACAAGTAACCCGACAGGTGCAGCCACCCGACCCCGTCCAGATACCCGGCCGACCAGTCCCCGGGCCCCACCCGCAGGCACGCTCCGCTGTCCGTCAGGAACGTCCGCTCGCCGCCGTTCGCCTCGTCCACGAGGCAGATCACCGCCCCGGTCGGTGCCTCGGTGTCCACCACGAGCCGCGGCCGCACCCCGGCCCGTACGAGCGCCTCCTCGTGCCACCGCGCCGAGTCCACCCCGACCCGTCCCAGCAGACCCACCTCCCGGCAGCCCGTGTACGCCGCCCAGCACGCCACGTTCGCGCCCGCGCCACCCGGCACCGTACGGACCGAGGCCGCCGTGTCCGTCCCCAGGGCGAGCTGCCCGCGGTGGCGGGCGACGACGTCCGTGACGACGTCTCCGACGACGAGCAGCGCCCCGCCGGCCCGCGTCACGCCCCGGCCCAGGCCGCCGCGATCCGCCCGGCGAGCCGTACGTTCCCGCGAACGGCAGCCAAATTGGCCTCCAGCGAGGCTCCGTCGGTGTGCCGCACCAGATAGTCCAGCAGGAACGGCGTCACGCCCTGCCCGCTGACGCCCTCCTCCGCGCAGGCCCGCAGCCCGGCCTCCAGCACGCGCGCGTGCAGCACCGGATCCAACTGCGCTTCCTCCGGTACGGGGTTGGCGACGATCAGCGCCGACTCCTGGGCCGCCAAGCCGTCCTGGGCCCGCATCACCCGCGCCACCTCGTCCGGCGTGTGCAACGTCCAGTCCACCGGCTCCCCGGAGTCGGCGAGGTAGAAGCCGGGGAAGCGTCCGGTCCCGTACCCGGCCACCGCCACCCCCAGCGTCTCCAGGCGCTGCAACGTGGCCGGTACGTCGAGGATCGACTTGACCCCGGCGCACACCACGGTGATCCGGGTCCGCGCGAGCAGACCCAGGTCGGCCGACTCGTCCTGGGTCTGCGTCCAGCCCCGGTGGACCCCGCCGAGCCCGCCCGTGGCGAAGACCCGTACCCCGGCACGTGCCGCGAGCAGCGCCGTCGCGGAGACGGTCGTCGCTCCGCTCGCGCGCGTCGCCACGGCGAGCGGCAGATCGCGCTGGCTCAGCTTGCGTATGCCGTCCTCATTGGCGATCCGCTCCAACTGCACCTTGTCCAGGCCCACATGGGGTCGGCCGTCCAGCACGGCGATCGTCGCGGGTACCGCGTCCTCGTCCCGCACGACCTGCTCCAGCTCCAGCGCCACCTTCAGGTTGCGGGGGCGCGGCAGCCCGTGCGCGATGATCGTCGACTCCAGCGCCACCACCGGGCGCCCCGCTCCGACCGCGTCCCGTACCTCGTCCGACACGACCAACATGCGCTCGCCTCCCGCCAGTCGGAGCCCGAGGCTCCAGTGATCCAGTGATCCAGTGATCTGGTGATCCGGTGATCCGGTGAGGAACTCGTCCCTGTCACCTGTCATCCCTGGCGGACGCGTATCGCTCTCAAACACGCCGCCTACAGGCGACGCGCACGCGAGCGGACGGCAAGGGGGCTCCACGCGCGCGTGGAGCCCCCTTGCCTCGACCGTGCTCCGCCTCTAGACGGGCCGTGCCCCGCTCAGCGCGCCATGCGGATCAAGGACGTACTTCCTGCTCGCCCCTTGATCGAACTCGGCGTAACCGCGGGGAGCCTCCTCCAGGCCGATCACGGTCGCGTTGACGGCCTTCGCGATGTGTACGCGTTCGTGCAGGATCGCCATCATCAGACCCCGGTGGTACGTCATGACGGGGCACTGTCCGGTCGTGAGCCGGTGGCTCTTCGCCCAGCCGAGGCCGAGTCGCACCTTCAGCGTCCCGGTGCGCGCGTCCTGGTCGACGCCGCCCGGGTCGTCGGTGACGTACAGGCCCGGGATGCCGAGCGCGCCGCCGGCCGTCGTGAGCCCCATCAGGGAGTTGAGGACGGTCGCCGGTGCCTCGGGCGCGTCCGGGCCGTGCGCGCGGGCCTCGAACCCGACCGCGTCCACGGCGGCGTCGACCTCCGGCACCCCCAGGATCTCGGCGACCTGGTCCTCGACCGTCCCGCGCGTCAGGTCGACCGTCTCGCAGCCGAAACTCCGTGCCTGCGCGAGACGTTCGGCGTTGAGATCGCCGACGATCACCACGGCGGCACCCAGCAGGTACGCCGACGCGGCCGCCGCGAGACCGACGGGCCCGGCCCCCGCCACGTACACGGTCGAACCGACCTTCGTCCCCGCCGTCACCGCCCCGTGGAAGCCGGTCGGGAAGATGTCCGACAGCATCGTCAGATCGAGGAGCTTCTCGCGCGCCTGGTCGGCGTCGGGGAAGCGCAGCACGTTGAAGTCCGCGTACGGGATCATCGCGTACTCGGCCTGACCGCCGACCCAGCCACCCATGTCGACATAGCCATAAGCCGCCCCCGGCCGTGCGGGGTTGACGTTCAGGCAGATGCCCGTCTTGCGCTCCTTGCAGTTGCGGCAGCGTCCGCACGCGATGTTGAAGGGCACCGAGACGACGTCCCCGACGTCCAGGAACTCGACGTCGGGGCCCTTCTCGACGATCTCGCCGGTGATCTCGTGGCCGAGCACGAGTCCCTCGGGTGCCGTGGTGCGACCGCGCACCATGTGCTGGTCGCTGCCACAGATGTTGGTGGCGAGCACCTTGAGGATCACGCCGTGCCGGCACGTCCGGCCGACATTCGCGGACGCCACCCCCGGGCCGTCCTTCAGTTCAAGCGTCGGGTGCTCGATGGTCCTGACCTCGACCGCACCCGGCTTGAGATATGCGACTGCCCTGTTTCCGCTCATGCCTGATCGCCGTCCCTTCGGCTCCGTTGCTCGTCTACGGCGGATGTTCCGGCTGTGCGCACGGTGGAGTCTGCTACCGAAACGGCTCGTTGAGGAGCCTTGCGGAGCAAGGCCGTCGAGGAAGAGGTCGAGGAAGAAACGGTGATGCGGAAACGGTCGCTCAGTAGGTGATCAGCGACGCATCCGGCCGCGGTCGAGCAGCCCCACACCCAGCGCGGCGAGACCGATCTGGATCAGCCACTCGACCCAGTCCACGCCCTTGGTGTCCGCGACGTCGAGGCCCGCGGCGATCGCCGAGCCGAGCAGGGCCGCCACGATGCCGACGACGATCGTCGCGAGGATGCCGATGCGCTGCCGTCCTGGCAGCACCAGCCGGCCGAGCACGCCGATGACGATACCGATCACTATCGCGCTGAGAATCCCGGAGATCTCCATGTCTGTACGACTCCCTTGTGTGGGCGATGCCGCCAAGTCGCTTTCTGCGTCTTCGAGTCGTCTTCCCCTTGACGGCCCGTCCAGTCTGCGGGGCGAGCACACGACGAGCCGTCCAGTGAGAGGAGAGGCGCAGGTCAACTAGGGTGACCCGCCATGACCACGAACGATCAGACCGCCGCCTCCACCGCATCTGCTGTCGCCACGGCCTCCGGCGCCTCCTTCGCCGTCCGTGTCCCGGAGGCCGAGCTGGAGCCGGAGCCGCTGGACCCCGCGCAGATCGTCTCGGGCACCCCCGAGGTCACCGGCAAGGTGCTGTGGGAGTCGGCGGACGGCAAGCAGCTGCGCGGCATCTGGCAGATCACGCCCGGCGTGGTCACCGACACCGAGGCGAACGAACTGTTCGTGGTCGTCAGCGGCCGAGCCACCGTCGAGGTCGAGGGCGGCGACACCCTGGAGGTCGGCCCCGGCACCGCCGCGGTGCTGCGCGAGGGCGACCGCACGACGTGGACCGTGCACGAGACGCTGCGCAAGGCCTACCACATCACCCTGGGCTGAACTCCCGGCCGAACCGCCCTCCGGATCAGCCCAGTCAGCCCTGTCAGCCTTGTCGGGGTGTTCGACGAGTGAACAGCGCGAGCGCGCCGAGAGGCACCAACAGGCACGCCGCCGCCAGGTTCAGCCACGCGTAACTCGCCGTCGCCACCACTAGCCCCGCCGCCGCGCCCCCGACACCCGCCGCCAGGCTCGTCGTCAGATCGGACAGCCCCTGCGCTGCGGCCCGCGCTGCCTGCGGCACGGAGTCGGTGAGCAGCGCGGAACCCGCGACGAGCCCCGCGGACCAGCCGAGCCCGAGCGTGAACAGCCCCGCCGCGCTCTGCGCCCGGTTGCCGTCCGCGGTTCCGGCGAGCAAGGCCGCGCACCCGAGCAGCCCGACCGCAAGCCCGATCACGGTGAGCCGCCCGAACCGGTCGGCCAGCCGCCCCATCACCGGTGAGAACGCGTACATCCCCGTGATGTGCCCACTGATCACCAGGCCGATCAACTCGATGCCGGCACCGTGGTGTTCGAGATCCACCGGCGTCATCGACATGACAGAGACCATCGCGGTGTGCGACACGGCGACCGTCACCAGCGCCAACCGGGCACGGGGCGAGGCGGCGACCGCCGCGAACCCCGCCCGGACGGAACGTGCCTCGGGCCTCTGGTCCTCGGCGGGGGCCAGCGCCCGCGCGGTCAGCAGCGGATCGGGCCGCAGCGTGACGTGCACCAGAACGGCGGACACGAGGAACACCCCGGCCGCCCAGACGAACGGCCCGGCCTCCTTCGGTATCCCGAATCCGCTCACGCTGCGGCCCGCGGGCGCCGCGATATTGGGTCCGAGCACGGCACCGATGGTGGTGGCCCACACGACGGTCGAGATCGCCCGGGCCCGCCGGTCCGGCTCGGCCAGATCGGCGGCCGCGTACCGGGCCTGCAGATTCGCGGACGACGCCGCACCGAACCCGGCCAGCCCGACGAGCAGCAGCGGAAAGCTCCCGACGACGGCGGCCAGCACGGTCACCACGGCGCCCACCGTGCCGATCAGATAGGCGAGCACGAGCCCGGCCCGCCGCCCCCGCGCGTTCATCAACGCGGCCAGCGGCACCGAGAGCAACGCGGTCCCGGCGACACTCGCCGTGGACGCGAGCCCGGCCAGCGCCTCGTCCCCGCTCACCTTCTTGGCGAGCACGGCGGCGAGCGCGATCCCGGTCGCGGTCCCCAGTCCGCCGAGTATCTGAGAGGCGACGAGCACCCGCTGCGTACGCCGCTGCACCAGCTCGACGTCCGGCCCGGCACCTACAGCCGACTCGGCGCCCCCGGCCCCTGCGTCGATCGAGGACGAGCCCTTGAGGCGATCGAGCCACCCACTCTCCGCACCCACCACACAACCCCCACCCCGACGAAGCGATACCGCAGCTCAGGGACCCTCTCAGAACAGCGGCTCGGGCAACACCCCTTCCAGCGCGAGCAACTTCCGCTTCGTCTCGAGGCCGCCCCCGAACCCCCCGATGCCGCCATCGCGCTCCACCACCCGATGGCACGGCACCACGACCGGCAGCGGATTCGCCCCCATCGCCGCCCCCACGGCCTGCGCGGCACCCGGCTGCCCGACCCGCCGCGCCAGATCCCCGTACCCCACGACCGCGCCGTACGACACCCCGGCCGCCAGCTCGCGCAGCACCTCCCGGTTGAACCCGGTGATCAGCGACCAGTCGAGAGGCAGCTCGAAGTCGCGGCGCCGCCCGGCGAAGTAGTCCGCCAGCTGCCGTATCGCCTCGGCGAGCAACGGCGACTCCGGCGCCTCGACCGGCTCGGCCCCGAAACGGGAGCCGAGCCGGTCGAGCGCCTTGTCCCGCACCGCTTCGGTGGCGTGGAAGACCACGCTCACCAGACCGTCCCGCGTCGCGGCGAGCAGCAGCGGCCCGATGTCGCTGCCCACGACGGCCCACACGACACGCTGCGGCGCGGCCGTGCCCTGCTCGTTCTGCCCAGTGGCGTCCATGCCGACCACGGTACGGCCGGGCACTGACAACGCCCGGCCGGCCGTCAGTCGTCCAGGGCCTCGCGCACCACGTCCGGGGCGTTGGTGATGATCCCGTCGACGCCGAGTCCGGCCGCGCGCCGGGTGCTCGCGGCGTCGTTGACGGTCCATGTGTAGACCTCGAGCGGCTTGCCGTGCGGCCCCTTGAGCGCGTGCACCGCGTCGACGTAGCCCGCGTCGATCGTCGTGTGGGACGGGTTGATCTGGTCGGAGAACGTCGCGTACGCGGGCAGGTCGGCCACGGCCGGGGTGCCCAGGAAACCGGTCGTGATGTCGGGCCGCCGCTCGTGCACGGTCCGCACACTGTCCGCGCTGAAGCTCTGGATGACCAGCCGGTGCTTGATGTGCCCCCTCTTCAGCCAGCCGTCCCGGCCCAGCTGCCGCAGGATCTGGTCCTCGATGCCCGGATACAGCTCGGGTGACTTGATCTCCATGAGCAGCTTCTGGTGGTTGTGCTCGACCCGCTCCAGGTACTGGTGCAACGTCGGGATCCGCGCGCCGGTGAACTCGGCGCCCTTCCAACTGCCCGCGTCCAGCTTGGCGATCTCCGCGGCGGTGAAGTCCCGCACGTTCCACGGGGCGCGGTCGGGGAAGAGCTCCTCGACGTTCGTGGTCCGCGTCAGCGTGGTGTCGTGGAGGATGACGAGGGCGCCGTCCTTGGTGCGCTGCACATCGTTCTCGACCCAGTCGAAACCGAGGTCGTCCGCCTTGTCGACGGCTTCGAGCGTGTTCTCGGGGGTGTAGGCGGAAGCACCGCGGTGCGCGACGATCACGGGGTCACCGTGTCCGGCGTGCTCGGTGGCGGCCTGAGCTGCGGTGGGCAGGGCCACCACTCCGATGACGACGGAACCGGTCACTGAGGCCAGTGCGGCTGCTGCGCGTGCGTACACGTCTGCTCCTCATGCGTCGTGAGATCACGGACCGCACGAGCGTGACAGCCTGGAGCCAACAGAAAACAGGCGAAGGATGGTCAGAGGTTGAACGGAGTTACCCAACTGCGACCACCCCCCGGGTCGGATGCCGGGATTCTTTACCGGAAAATCGTTCGAGCGTTCCCGTGTGAGCTTTAATCTCAGGCTCAACCGCGGCCACTTCGGTGGTCCTCGGCGGGGGCACGAGCAGGACATCTCAGGGCACAACAGGGTGGAAGGGCTGCGACACATGCAGGGCACGGTCGACGGCTTCAGTTACGGGCTCGTCACTCCGGTGGTGGCGTATCTCATGGCCTGCCTGGGGGGCGCCCTGGGGCTGCGCTGCACCACAAGATCCCTCCTGGTGGCCCACAGCTGGCGGGTCGGCTGGCTCGCGCTCGGCTCGGCGGCCATCGGCTCCGGCATCTGGACGATGCACTTCATCGCGATGATGGGCTTCACGGTCAAGGGCATACCGATCCACTACGACCTGGCGACGACCTTCGCGAGTCTCGGGGTCGCCATCGTCATGGTCGGCGTCGGCGTCTTCATCGTCGGCTACAAGGGAGCGACCGGCACCGCACTGTTCACCGGAGGCACCATCACCGGCCTGGGCGTCGCGTCGATGCACTACCTGGGAATGGCCGGAATGCGCCTTCACGGGACGATCCAGTACAACACCCTCACCGTGGCCGCCTCCGTGGTGATCGCCATGGCTGCCGCCACCGCCGCGCTGTGGGCTGCCGTACAGGTGCGCGGCTTCCTCTGGAGCCTCGGCGCGAGCCTCGTGATGGGACTCGCCGTCTCCGGCATGCACTACATGGCGATGGCGGGCGTCAGGGTCCACGTACAGGGCTCGGTCACCGGCAACCCCGGAGGGGACACGGCCACCACCATTCTCGCGCCCATGATGATCGGGCCCCTCTGCTTCCTCCTCCTGGCCGGCGTGGTCGTGATGTTCGACCCGCTGATGGTCATGGGCCGCCCCGACTGGCGCGACGCCCAGGAGGCCGCGGACCACCGGGGCGCCACGGCTCCCCGCGTCCCCCGCCCGCGCCGTGCCTCCGGCAGGCAGCAGGAGCGGCGCACCCCGCAGGGCTGGTGACGGCCGGTCCCGAGACCGGTTGTGGCCCGGTTGTCAGTGGTGGGTCGTACGGTGGATTCCATGCGGCCCGTATCCAAGATCGAACGCACGGTGGCGCCTTTCGAGGTCGTCAGCCCGTACCAGCCCAGCGGTGACCAGCCTGCGGCCATCGCCGAGCTGGAGAAGCGCGTCACAGCAGGTGAGAAGGACGTCGTCCTGCTCGGCGCGACCGGCACCGGCAAGTCCGCCACCACGGCGTGGATGATCGAGAAGCTCCAGCGCCCCACCCTGGTGATGGCGCCGAACAAGACGCTGGCCGCCCAGCTGGCCAACGAATTCCGCGAGCTGCTGCCGAACAACGCGGTCGAGTACTTCGTCTCGTACTACGACTACTACCAACCCGAGGCGTACGTCCCGCAGTCGGACACGTACATCGAGAAGGACTCCTCGATCAACGAAGAGGTGGAGCGCCTGCGCCACTCCGCGACGAACTCGCTGCTGACGCGGCGCGACGTCGTCGTGGTCGCATCCGTCTCCTGCATCTACGGCCTCGGTACGCCGCAGGAGTACGTGGACCGCATGGTCCCCCTGAAGGTCGGCGACGAGATCGACCGGGACGACCTGCTGCGCCGCTTCGTCGACATCCAGTACACGCGCAACGACCTGGCCTTCCAGCGCGGCACCTTCCGGGTCCGCGGCGACACCATCGAGATCTTCCCCGTCTACGAAGAGCTCGCGGTCCGCATCGAGATGTTCGGCGACGAGATCGAGTCGCTGTCCACGCTGCACCCGCTCACCGGCGAGGTCATCAGCGACGACGAATCGCTCTACATCTTCCCGGCGACGCACTACGTGGCGGGCCCCGAGCGCCTGGAGCGCGCGGCGAACGACATCGAGAAGGAGCTCGGCGAGCGCCTGTCCACGCTGGAGAAGCAGGGCAAGATGCTGGAGGCCCAGCGCCTGCGCATGCGCACCACGTACGACCTCGAGATGCTCCGCCAGATCGGCTCCTGCTCCGGCGTGGAGAACTACTCGATGCACTTCGACGGCCGCGAGCCCGGCTCCCCGCCGAACACGCTGCTCGACTACTTCCCGGACGACTTCCTGCTCGTCATCGACGAGTCGCACGTCACCGTGCCGCAGATCGGCGCCATGTACGAGGGCGACGCCTCCCGCAAGCGCACCTTGGTCGACCACGGATTCCGGCTGCCGTCCGCGCTCGACAACCGCCCGCTCAAGTGGGAGGAGTTCCAGGAGCGCATCGGCCAGACCGTCTACCTGTCGGCGACCCCCGGGAACTACGAACTCTCACGCGCGGACGGCTACGTGGAGCAGATCATCCGCCCCACCGGCCTCGTCGACCCGGAGGTCGTGGTCAAGCCCACCGAGGGGCAGATCGACGACCTGGTGCACGAGATCCGTACACGCACCGAGAAGGACGAGCGCGTCCTGGTCACCACGCTGACCAAGAAGATGGCCGAGGACCTCACGGACTACTTCCTCGAACTCGGCATCCAGGTGCGCTACCTGCACAGCGACGTCGACACCCTGCGCCGCGTGGAACTGCTCCGCGAACTGCGCGCCGGCGAGTACGACGTCCTGGTCGGCATCAACCTGCTGCGTGAGGGTCTTGACCTGCCCGAGGTCTCCCTGGTGGCGATCCTCGACGCCGACAAGGAGGGCTTCCTGCGCTCCGGCACGTCCCTGATCCAGACCATCGGCCGTGCGGCTCGTAACGTGTCGGGCCAGGTCCACATGTACGCGGACAAGATCACCCCGGCGATGGAGAGGGCCATCGACGAGACGAACCGCCGCCGTGAGAAGCAGGTCGCGTACAACGAGGCGCACGGCATCGACCCGCAGCCGCTCCGCAAGAAGATCAACGACATCGTGGCGTCCATCGCGCGCGAGGACGTCGACACGGAGGAGCTGCTCGGCAGCGGTTACCGCAAGGGCGGCAAGGACGGAAAGGGTGCCAAGGCCCCCGTGCCCTCGCTCGGCAAGGCGGAGGGAACCAAGAAGAAGCGCGGCAAGGCCGAGCCGACCGTCCCGACCGACCGCCCCGCTGCCGAACTCTCCGAGCAGATCGAGGAGCTGACCGACCGGATGCGGGCCGCCGCCGCGAACCTCCAGTTCGAGATCGCGGCACGTCTGCGCGACGAGGTGTCCGAGATGAAGAAGGAGCTCCGCCAGATGAAGGAGGCGGGTCTGGCCTGACCCGCCACGACGGGCGGGGTGACGTGGGTGTGTTGCAAGACCGCCACAAAATCCCGCCCGCGGTGGCGGTGCTGTCAGTGCCGCCCTCTAGGGTTTGACCAACCGCGCATGCGCCGCGGCAACAGGGGACGGCACGAGAGGGGACAAGCGCGTGGGCATCAGCTTGAACAAGGGGCAGGCCATCAGCCTCGAGAAGAAGGGCGGAGGCACCCTCACCGCCGTGCGCATGGGCCTCGGCTGGCAGGCGGCTCCCCGGCGCGGCCTGTTCGGCACCCGCACGCGGGAGATCGACCTCGACGCGTCCGCGGTCCTCTTCGCCGACAAGCAGCCGGTGGACGTGGTCTTCTTCCGCCACCTCGTCAGCGACGACGGCTCGGTGCGGCACACCGGTGACAACCTGGTCGGCGGCGCCGGCCAGGGCGGCGACGACGAGGCGATCCTCGTCGACCTCGCGCGCGTCCCGGTCCACATCGACCAGATCGTCTTCACGGTCAACTCGTTCACGGGCCAGACCTTCCAAGAAGTGCAGAACGCGTTCTGCCGCCTGGTCGACGAGACGAACGGCGAGGAGCTGGCGCGCTACACGCTCGACGGCGGCGGCCAGTACACGGCACAGATCATGGCCAAGGTCCACCGAGACGGCGCGGGCTGGAAGATGACGGCCCTGGGCACGCCGGCCAACGGCCGCACGTTCCAGGACCTGATGCCCTCCATCCTGCCCGGCCTGTAGCGGGCCGACGATGGCGGCCGAACTGGTGAGGGGCCAGAACCACCCCCTCACCCAGACCCGTCTCGAGATCCGGGTGTCGGCCGGCCATCCGGTCGTCGCGGGCGCCACGCTCGCCGACGACCGGGGCACCGTGCACGGCACCGAGCGCGTCGCCCACCCGGGTGCGCCCGCGCTGCCGGGCCTCGAAGTCCCGCGCCAGGCGGCGGCCGACCACCGCCTCGCCGTCGACCTGGACGCGCTGCCGCAGGACGTGCACCGCGTGACGGTGCTGCTCGCCCTGCCCGTCGGCGCGGGCGGCCCGGCCCGCTTCGGCGCGGTGGCCGCCCCGTTCCTCGCGGTCACCGGCCTCGACGGCGCCGAGCAGGCCAGCTACACCGTCACCGACCTCGACACGGAGTCGGCCGTCGTCGCCCTGGAGCTGTACCGCAGGCAGGGCGCCTGGAAGGTGCGCGCCATCGGCCAGGGCTACGCCGACGGTCTCGCCGCGCTCCTCGCCGACCAAGGCCTGCCGGACGCACAGGGGCTGGCGGGCAGCATCCATGACGCCGTGGCCCAGGGGCAGGCCCGCGCGGTGGCACCGCCGCCGCGCACGTCGGACGCGACGACGCAGATCCGCGCGACCGCCACGGCCGGACACGCGGCGAGCGGCTCGCCGTCCACCGCCCCCGCGCCTCCCGGCACGGGAACCGGCGGCCCCGTCGACTACACGCACCCCCGCCGCCAGGCACCACCGCCCCCGCCCACCGCGCAGCCCGCCGAGCCCGACCGGCCGGCCGCACCCGTCGCCGGTGACGCCACCGGCTGGTCCATGGAGGAGCGGCTCTACAACCAGGTGTGGGGCATGTTCGAGGACCTGGCCCGGACCACGGCCGCGTACCGCAGCGCCGTGGACTTCGCCGACTCCCGCATGGAACAGGAGCTCGATCAGGTCCTGTCCGACCCGCGCAGCCGCATCGGCGGCCAGGGCGACGCCGCGCGCGAGGCGGCCCGCGCCAAGCACGGAGCCCTCGTGGACCGGGCCCGCGAGGCCCTCGACCGGGACCTGGCCCAGCTCGTCGCCGAGTCCGAGGTCGTCGAGCCCGCGCTCCCGGCGCCGTACGCCGGCTGGGACAACCCGTGCTGGCACGCGTACCGCAGCCCGATGGAGATCCCCATGGCCGTCCGCCTGGGCGACCTGAGACTGCCGGAGAGCGACAGCGCGGGCCTGCGCATCCCGATGCTCGTCCGGCTGCCGCCGGAGCGCGGCCTGTGGATCGACGCGGGCGCCTCCTCCGGCGACGCGCTCACCGACGCCGACGAACTGCGGGCCCGTGCCGCGCACACCGCGGTCGTCCATGCGGCGCGACTGCTCGCCTCTTATCCGGCGGGCGAGTTCAGCGTGCACGTCATCGACCCGGCCGGCACGGCGGCGGGCGCACTGGCCCCGCTCGTCGACGCCGGGGTGCTCGCGAGCCCACCGGCCAGGGGAGCGGCGGGGGTCACCGAGACCCTGACCCGGCTCACCGAGCGCGTCGACCTCGTCCAGATGGCGATCCGCGCGGGCGCCGCCGACTCCCTGCCGCCCGATCTGGACGTCGCCGAGCAGCTGCTGATCGTGCACGACTTCCCGCACGGCTTCGACGACCGGTCCGTCACCAGGCTCCGCTACCTCGCGGACGAGGGCCCGCAGGTCGGGGTCCATCTGATGCTGGTCGCCGACCGCGCGGACGCAACCGAGTACGGTCCGCTCCTCGACCCGCTGTGGCGCGCCCTGCTGCGCCTGACGCCGGTCCCCGACGACCACCTGGCCGACCCCTGGGTGGGGCACGCCTGGACGTACGAGCCACCGGGCATCCCGCACGGCAGCGCGGTGCTGCGTGCGGTCCTCGCGGAGGTGGCGAGGGCCCGTAAGGAAAGAGGCCTTTGACCTGCGCGCTTGGTGACCTCTTTACCTAAACCTTTACCTTTCATGGGACTTTCGAGTACTCTTCTTGACGCGGAGGGGAGTACTCCCATGCGCGACGTACCCGTCAATACGGACGACCGGCCCGATGGCCGTCGATCCCGGGGCGTCGGCCCGTGGCGCCGTTCGGCGCTCGGGTGGAAGAGACCTCCGGCAGCGACGACGCTGATCAGTAGCCGTACGACGCCGGAGGCGCAGTGGACGTTTCAATGACTCTGTGGGTGCTGACCATTCTTGGTCTGTGCGCCCTGATCGCGGTCGACTTCTTCATCGGGCGCAAGCCCCATGACGTGTCGATCAAGGAAGCCGGCATATGGACGGTCGTCTGGATCGTGCTCGCCGTGCTGTTCGGCATCGGCGTGACGATCTGGGGCAGCGCCCAGTCCGGCGGTGAGTTCTTCGCCGGCTTCATCACCGAGAAGTCGCTGAGCGTCGACAACCTCTTCGTCTTCATCCTCATCATGGCGAAGTTCTCGGTGCCGACCCACCTTCAGCAGCGTGTGCTGCTGTTCGGTGTGCTCATCGCCCTCGTGCTGCGGGCGATCTTCATCGCGGCGGGCGCCGCGATCATCTCGAGCTTCTCGTGGGTCTTCTACCTCTTCGGTGCCTTCCTCATCTACACCGCCTGGAAACTCATCAAGGAGGCGCTGGCGGACGAGGAGGAAGAGGACTTCGAGGAGAACCGCGTCCTGAAGTCGATCGAGAAGAAGTTCGGCGTCGCGGACCGCTACCACGGCACGAAGCTCTTCATCCAGCAGCACGGCAAGAAGGTCATGACGCCGCTCCTGGTCGTCATGCTCGCCATCGGCATGACCGACGTGCTGTTCGCGATGGACTCGATCCCGGCGATCTTCGGCCTCACTCAGGACCCGTACATCGTCTTCACGGCCAACGCGTTCGCCCTGATGGGGCTGCGTCAGCTGTACTTCCTCATCGGCGGCCTGCTCAAGAAGCTGGTCCACCTCAGCTACGGCCTGTCGGTGATCCTCGGTTTCATCGGCGTGAAGCTGATCCTGCACGCCCTGCACGAGTCCGGCGTGCACGTACCGGAGATCTCCATCCCGGTCTCGCTCGCCGTCATCTGCGGTGTCCTGGTGATCACGACGATCACCAGCCTGATCGCCTCCAAGAAGCAGGCCGAGCGAGAAGCGGCCGAAGGCGCTCAGAAGGACAGCATCGAGGCCTGACGCCACACGGCGTAGGAATTACCAGCACCGGGTGGGGTGCGCGGCCGATTGCCGCGTGCTCCGCCCGGTGCTTGCTTGTGCCGTGAGCGCGTTCCGGCCCGGGGCGCGACGGCACGACGGGGGAGGTCCCCATGAGCCAGAAGTTCGTCCAGATCATCGACTTCGAGACCCAGCGGTACAACGAGATGCAGGACCTGCTCGACCGGTTCGAGCGGCAGATGCAGGGCACATCCGGCGGTCCCACGCACCGCATCCTGCTCCAGGACCGGGAGAAGTCGGGACGCTACCTCGCGATCATCGAGTTCGAGTCGTACGACGATGCCATGCGCAGCAACGAACACCCCGAGGTCGCCAAGCTCAACGAACAGCTCTCGGCCCTGTGCACGCGGCAGCTGGCCTTCACCAACTGCGACCTGAAGGACTCGCGCGAGCTGAAGTGATCTGAAGTGATCTGAGACGCGGCGCGCGAGCAGCCGCTGACCCGGGTCGCGCCCCCGTACTGCCCCGGGCACCATCGAAGGCATGATCACCAGACTCCGGGCCCTGGCCACACAGTGGACCGTCCTCGTCCCGGTGCTGGCGGTCGTGCTGCTCGGGTGCACCTGGGGGCGCGACCTGCCAGGAGTCCTGGTCGCCGTCGTCTCCGTCGTCCTCGCGGGAGCCGTCCTCTCGGCGGTCCATCACGCGGAGGTCGTCGCCCACCGCGTCGGCGAACCCTTCGGCTCACTCGTGCTGGCCGTAGCCGTCACGGTCATCGAGGTGGCCCTCATCGTCACCCTGATGGCCGACGGCGGGGCCAAGAGTTCGACGCTCGCCCGGGACACGGTCTTCGCCGCCGTCATGATCACCTGCAACGGCATCGTCGGCATCAGCCTCCTGGCGGCCTCCATGCGGCACAGGGTGGCGATCTTCCAGTCGGAGGGCACCGGCGGCGCCCTCGCCACCGTCGCCACCCTCGCGACGCTCTGTCTGGTCCTGCCGACGTTCACCACGAGCAAGCTCGGGCCGGAGTTCTCCACGTCGCAGCTGATCTTCTCGGCCGTCGCCGCGGTCGTCCTGTACGGACTCTTCGTCGCGACGCAGACCGTGCGCCACCGTGACTACTTCCTGCCGATCACCAGACAGGGCGAGGTCATCGACGCCGACGACCACGCCGAAGCGCCGACCACCCGCACCGCGCTGATCAGCCTGGGCCTCCTCGGACTCGCCCTGATCGGCGTCGTCGGACTCGCCAAGGGCGTCTCCAAGACGATCGAGCACGGTGTCGAGGCCGCGGGCATGCCGCAGGCCGTGGTCGGAGTGATCATCGCGCTGCTCGTGCTGCTGCCGGAGACCATCGCGGCGCTGCGCGCGGCCCGCCGCGACCGCGTGCAGACCAGCCTCAACCTGGCGCTCGGTTCGGCGATGGCGAGCATCGGCCTGACCGTGCCGGCCGTCGCCATCGCCTCGATCTGGCTGTCGGGTCCGCTGGTCCTCGGACTCGGCGCCACCCACATGGTGCTGCTCGCGCTGACCATGGTGGTCAGCACCCTGACCGTCGTCCCCGGACGGGCGACACCGCTCCAGGGCGGCGTGCACCTGGTGATCCTCGCCGCATACGTGGAACTCGCCGTCACGCCGTGACGGGACCCTGCGCCACCACCCCGACGCCGTCCCCGGAAGCGGCGCGAGGCGGAGGCCGAGAGGCAGGTGCTCACCGCCTGAAGGGCCCGTGATAGACCCTCAGGGAGCAACCGCCCGACGTACGGAGGTCCCAGTGCCGCACACTCTCGCCAGCGCCCCGATCATGGTTCTCAACGGCCCGAACCTGAATCTGCTCGGCAAGCGGCAGCCGGAGATCTACGGCCACGACACCCTCGCCGACGTCGAGGCGCTCTGCGTGAAGACGGCCTCGGCGAACGGCGCCACCGTGGACTTCCGGCAGTCCAACCACGAGGGCGAACTCGTCGACTGGATCCACGAGGCGCGGGAGAACCACGTCGGCATCGTCATCAACCCCGCCGCCTACTCGCACACCTCGGTGGCCATCCTGGACGCGCTCAACACCTGCGACGGCATGCCGGTGATCGAGGTCCACATCTCCAACATCCACCAGCGCGAGGAGTTCCGACACCACTCCTACGTGTCGCACCGCGCGAACGGCGTGATCGCCGGATGCGGTGTACAGGGCTACGCGTTCGGTGTGGAGCGGGTGGCCACGCTGGCCGCACCGGGCACCGCGGAGGCGTAGCAGCCGCCTACAGGCGCCCGGCCTCCACGATCCGCCGCAGGAACTGTCGTGTACGTTCCTGCCGCGGATCCCCGAAGACGTCCTCGGGAGTGCCGCGTTCGAGCACGACACCGCCCTCCAGGAAGCACACCTGGTCGGCGACCTCACGCGCGAAACTCATCTCGTGCGTGGCCAGCACCATGGTCATGCCCTCGCCCTTCAAGTCGCGCACGACATCGAGGACTTCACCCACCAGCTCGGGGTCCAGGGCCGCGGTGATCTCGTCGAGGAGCAGCAGCCGCGGCCGGACGGCGAGGGCCCGCACGATCGCCGCCCGCTGCTGCTGACCGCCGCTGAGCCGGTCCGGGTACTCGTCGGCCTTCGCGGCGAGCCCGAGGCGCTCCAGGAGCCCCCTGGCCCGCTCCTCGGCCTCCTCCCGCGAGGCGCCGTGCACCCGGCGCGGTGCGAGCGTGACGTTCTCCAGGACGGTCATGTGGGGGAACAGGTTGTACGCCTGGAACACGATCCCGATCCGCCGTCGCACGGCGTCCGCGTCCGCGCGGGGATCGGTGATCTCCTCCCCGTCCAGCCAGATCGCCCCGTCGTCGATCTCCTCCAGGAGGTTGGCGCAGCGCAGCAGCGTCGACTTCCCCGAGCCGGAGGCGCCGATCAGCGCGGTCACGGTGTGCGGGGCGACGTCGAGGTCGACATCGCGCAGCACCACGGTCTCGCCGAACGTCTTGCGCACGGAGTCCATCCTCAGCACGGGCTCGGTCATACGAGGCCTCCTTGAGCCCGGCGGCGGTCCATGCGGGCCGTCACCCAGTCCGTGAAGCGGGTCATGGGGATGGTGAGCGCGACGAACACCAGCCCCGCGACCACGTAGGGCGTGTAGTTGAAGTCCTTGCTGGCGATGATCTGCGCCGCGTACACGGCGTCCACCGCACCTCCGATGGAGACGAGCCCGGTGTCCTTCTGCAGCGACACCAGGTCGTTCAACAAAGGAGGCACGACGCGGCGCACCGCCTGAGGCAGCACCACGTAGCGCAGCGTCTGACGGTTGCTGAGCCCCAAGGAGCGTGCCGCGGCCCGCTGCGAGGGGTGCACCGACTCGATGCCGGCCCGGAACACCTCGGCGACGTAGGCCGAATACGTCAGCACCAGCGCGGCGCCTCCCAGGAGCACGGGGTCCGTGGTGACCCCCTGGAGGCGCAGTGCGGGCACACCGAAGATGACCAGCAACAGACAGATGATGAGCGGCAGTCCACGGAAGAAGTCCGTGTACGCCGTCGCCAGCGCGCGCAGCGGGAAGAACACGGGCCCCCGCAACGTGCGCGCCAGGGCGAGCAGCATCCCGAAGACGAGCACGCACGCCCCGCACACCACCAGAAGGCGCACGTTCAGCCACAGTCCCTCAAGGACGTCGGGCAGCGCCACGCGCGCGTAGTGCGCACTGAAGAAGGTGCCCTTCGTGCGCTCCCAGCCGGGGGAGCTGGTGATGACGACGAACAGGACGGCGCCGGTCACCAGAGTGCTCAGCGCCGCGATGGCGGTCGCGCGGCGCGTGCGGGCCCGCCTGTAGCGCTCGCGGGCTATTCGACGCTCGGAGGGGACGTACACGTCGTCGCCGACGGACGGCTGCTTCGCGACGGTCACTTGAGCACCGGCGCGTCGACGGCATCGGACAGCCACTTCTTCTCCAGGGAGGTGAGCGTGCCGTCCTTACGGAGGGCGTCCACGGCGCCCGTCACGCACGACGTCAGTTTGCTCTCCTTGTCGAGAACGAGCCCGAACTGCTCCGGAGTACCGGCGGAGTTCTCGAACTGTCCCACCACCTTGGCGTCGGTGACCTCGGCGCCCGTGATGTAGAAGGCGGTCGGCAGGTCGACGACGATCGCGTCCACCTGGCCGTTCTTCAGGGCGGACTTGGCGAAGTCGTTCTTCTGATAGACGGCGGGCTTCTGGGCGGGCTTCACCAGGTCGTTGATGAAGTCCAGGCTGGTGGTGCCCACTTGGGCGCCCAGCTTCACGTCCTTCAGGTCGGCCACGCTCCTCGCTTTCGCCGCCTTGGAGGACTTCAGCGCGACGACGGCCTGCCGCACGTCGTAGTAGCCGGACGAGAACGCCACGGCCTTCTTGCGCGCGTCGCTGATCGACACCTGGTTGATGTCGAAGTCGAACTTCTTGGCGCCAGGGGCGAAGGAACTGTTGAACGGCACGGTCTGCCAGACCACTTGGGACTTGCCATAGCCGAGCTGCTTCGCCACGGCGTACGCGACGGCAGACTCGAAGCCCTTGCCGTTGGAGGGATCGTCGTCCTGGAACCAAGGCGCGTAGGCGGGCTTGTCCGTGCCCACGGTGATCTTCCCGGACGCCACCGTGGTCAGCTTGCCGGGAGCGCAGGAGGAGGCCGTCGCGGGCTTGTTCCCGGCCTTGTTCTCGGGTTCGGGGGCGCAGGCCGCCGCGGCGGCGAGAACCACGGTCGAGCAAACGGCAAGACGCACGGTGCGATGGGCGAGAGGCATGGCGGGAGAGTGGCAGCGCTCAGGCCTGTCTGTCGAGGTCAGACGGCCGATTGTCCGCATAGTGGGAACGGGTGTTGCGGTCTCGTGAACACCCGCTCCATGCCCTGGCGGTGACCGGTGCGGGCCTGCCGGCTCACCAGCCGCGTGCGCGCCACTCCTGGAGGTGCGGCCGCTCGGCTCCCAGCGTCGTGTCGTTGCCGTGGCCGGGGTAGACCCAGGTCTCGTCGGGAAGCGGCGCGAAGATCTTGGTCTCCACGTCGTCGATGAGGCTCGCGAAAGCCTCCGGATCCTTCCAGGTGTTGCCCACACCGCCCGGGAAGAGGCAGTCGCCGGTGAAGACGTGCGGGTGCCCGTGCGGGTCGTCGTAGACCAGCGCGATGGAGCCGGGGGTGTGGCCCACCAGATGACGCGCCGTGAGCGAGATCCGGCCGAACTCGATCGTGTCCCCGTCGGCCACGGCGACATCGGTGGCGACCGGGATGCCCTCGACGTCGTCGCGCCCCGCGTACGTGCGCGCGCGGGTCGCCCCGACGACCTCGGCGAGGCCCTGCCAGTGGTCGCCGTGCCGGTGGGTGGTGACGACGGCCGTGATGCCGTCGTCACCGATGAGGCGCAGCAGCGTCTGCGGCTCGTTCGCCGCGTCGATCAGCAGCTGCTCGTCGGTCGCGCGGCAGCGCAGCAGATAGGCGTTGTTGTCCATCGGCCCGACCGCGACCTTGGAGATCATCAGGCTCTGCAGCTCGTGCACGTCCGCCGGGCCGCCGACCTTCACCGTTCCGCTGTACGTCATGCAGGCAGCTTATAGCGGGGGCAGCGCGGGCAGAGAGCCTCGGTCGACGGTGAGTGCGCTGCCCTTCCTGCGACCCGAGAGCCAGCCCAGCAGGTCCGCCTGGCGACCCTGGACGACGATGCCGAGGGGCGGGGGCCCGCCTGTACCGCTCTTGATCTCCTCAAGGGTGTGCGTCTGCACGGCGCCGGTGGAGATCATGCGTCCGTCGTCCTGCTTGAGCAGGAGGGGCGGCAGGTCCGGATGGTTGCGGAATCGCTTCGACAGAAAGTTGATCTCCCGCTGGGTGAACTCCTCCGACAGGTCCTCCAGCTCGTACCCGATGCCGAGGTCCACGTGGTGCAGCTCGACCTCGATCCAGCGCCGGAACGGCACATGGGAGGCGGTGTCCTTGACGCCGTTGCGCAGTTCCACCGTCCGCCCCCAGTCGGCTTCCTCGGCCCCCGTGCGCCGGAAGAGCTCCGCGCTCTGCCGCACGTCGTCGACCTGGGCGCGCAGCCCGCGCGGGGCGTCCCGCTCGATGTCGGCGTCACGCGCCTCGGCACTGGCGTACATGGGGCGGCCCGCGAGGACGTTCACCAGCGCCTCCGCGTTCCGGGCCAGATGGGCGAGCACATGACCGCGGCTCCAGCCCGGAAGCCGTGACGGCTCGGTCACAGCGGCGTTGTCCAGGGTGCTGACCGCGGCGAGCAGCCGGTCGGTCGCTTCGCGTACAGACACCAGGTCGCGCACATGATCACTCATGGCGCCGACGATAGCCGCGCCACACGTTCGGGTGAAGGTGGTCGACCCCGCGCCTAATTCGAATACACGTGCTATATGGTCGAGTGCGACTTCGGGCATGGTTGAAGGCCCGGGTTTGTTACCAAGCAGGGAAACCAACCGGCGTTGTCAGTGGCTCCCTCTAGTCTTCGAAAGACAGCCTTCTCAAGACTTCTCCGGGAACCTCTCGGGGTCGTCCTCGAGAGTCAGACCAGTCAGACCTCGGGAGACGGGGGCTTTCCCCCTGTCGCTTCTCTCTAGAAAGGTGCGGACCGGCGTGGCCGACCGTCTCATCGTCCGTGGCGCGCGCGAGCACAATCTCCGGAATGTCTCGCTCGACCTCCCGCGCGACTCCCTCATCGTCTTCACCGGTCTGTCGGGCTCCGGTAAGTCCTCGCTCGCGTTCGACACGATCTTCGCCGAGGGGCAGCGCCGGTACGTCGAGTCGCTGTCGTCGTACGCCCGTCAGTTCCTCGGCCAGATGGACAAGCCGGACGTCGACTTCATCGAGGGCCTCTCGCCCGCCGTCTCGATCGACCAGAAGTCGACCTCGCGCAACCCGCGGTCCACGGTCGGCACCATCACCGAGGTGTACGACTACCTGCGACTGCTCTTCGCGCGCATCGGCAAGCCGCACTGCCCGGAGTGCGGCCGCCCCATCGCACGCCAGTCGCCGCAGGCCATCGTCGACAAGGTCCTGGAACTGCCCGAGGGCAGCCGCTTCCAGGTCCTCTCGCCGCTGGTGCGCGAGCGCAAGGGCGAGTTCGTCGACCTCTTCGCCGACCTGCAGACCAAGGGCTACTCCCGCGCACGCGTGGACGGGCAGACGATCCAGCTCTCCGAGCCGCCGACCCTGAAGAAGCAGGAGAAGCACACCATCGAGGTGGTCGTCGACCGCCTC
The DNA here is from genome assembly GCF_000373565.1 of Streptomyces sp. HmicA12. Classification (GTDB taxonomy): domain Bacteria; phylum Actinomycetota; class Actinomycetes; order Streptomycetales; family Streptomycetaceae; genus Streptomyces. The sequence continues at coordinate 368,287 of NZ_KB891820.1, forward strand.
ACCGTGAAGGACTCCGCCAAGCGCCGTCTGACCGACTCCGTGGAGACCGCGCTCGGCCTCTCCGGCGGCATGGTCGTGCTCGACTTCGTCGACCTCCCCGAGGACGACCCGGAGCGCGAGCGCATGTACTCGGAGCACCTGTACTGCCCGCACGACGACCTGTCCTTCGAAGAGCTGGAGCCCCGCTCCTTCTCCTTCAACTCGCCCTTCGGCGCCTGCCCCGACTGCTCGGGTATCGGTACGCGCATGGAGGTCGACCCCGAGCTGATCGTTCCCGACGAGGACAAGTCGCTCGACGAGGGCGCCATCCACCCGTGGTCGCACGGCCACACCAAGGACTACTTCGGCCGCCTCATCGGGGCACTCGCCGACGCGCTCGGCTTCCGTACGGACATCCCCTTCGCCGGGCTGCCGCAGCGTGCCAAGAAGGCGCTGATCGAGGGCCACAAGACGCAGATCGAGGTCCGCTACCGCAACCGGTACGGGCGCGAGCGCGTGTACACGACGCCCTTCGAGGGCGCCGTGCCGTTCGTGAAGCGTCGCCACAGCGAGGCCGAGTCGGACGCGAGCCGTGAGCGCTTCGAGGGCTACATGCGCGAGGTGCCCTGCCCCACCTGTGAGGGCACGCGCCTCAAGCCGATCGTCCTCGCGGTGACGGTCATGGAGAAGTCGATCGCCGAGGTCTCGGCCATGTCCATCAGCGACTGCGCCGACTTCCTGAGGAAGCTCACGCTCAACGCGCGCGACAAGAAGATCGCCGAGCGCGTCCTGAAGGAGGTCAACGAGCGGCTGAGGTTCCTCGTCGACGTCGGCCTCGACTACCTGTCGCTCAACCGAGCCGCGGGCACCCTCTCCGGAGGCGAGGCCCAGCGCATCCGGCTCGCCACGCAGATCGGCTCCGGTCTCGTCGGTGTCCTGTACGTGCTCGACGAGCCGTCCATCGGCCTCCACCAGCGCGACAACCACCGCCTCATCGAGACCCTCGTGCGACTGCGCGACATGGGCAACACGCTCATCGTGGTCGAGCACGACGAGGACACCATCAAGGTTGCCGACTGGGTCGTCGACATCGGCCCCGGCGCGGGCGAGCACGGCGGCAAGGTCGTCCACAGCGGCCCGTTGAAGGAGCTGCTGAAGAACGCCGAGTCGATGACCGGCCAGTACCTGTCCGGCAAGAAGGCCATCCCGATCCCGGACGTCCGGCGCCCCGTGGACCCCGGACGCCACCTCACCGTGCACGGCGCCAAGGAGAACAACCTGCGGGACATCGACGTGTCCTTCCCGCTGGGCGTCCTCACCGCCGTCACCGGCGTCTCCGGATCCGGCAAGTCGACGCTGGTCAACGACATCCTGTACACGCACCTGGCACGGGAGCTGAACGGGGCACGCTCGGTCCCCGGCCGGCACACGCGCGTGGAGGGCGACGACCTCGTCGACAAGGTCGTGCACGTCGACCAGTCGCCCATCGGCCGCACCCCCCGGTCGAACCCGGCGACGTACACCGGAGTCTTCGACCACGTCCGCAAGCTGTTCGCCGAGACGACCGAGGCGAAGGTCCGCGGCTACCTGCCCGGGCGCTTCTCCTTCAACGTCAAGGGCGGCCGCTGCGAGAACTGCTCGGGCGACGGCACGATCAAGATCGAGATGAACTTCCTGCCGGACGTGTACGTCCCGTGCGAGGTCTGCCACGGTGCGCGGTACAACCGGGAGACCCTGGAAGTCCACTACAAGGGCAAGTCCATCGCCGAGGTCCTGGACATGCCGATCGAGGAGGGACTCGCCTTCTTCGAGGCCGTCCCCTCGATCGCCCGCCACCTCAAGACCCTGAACGACGTGGGTCTCGGCTACGTCCGCCTCGGGCAGTCCGCGCCGACCCTCTCCGGCGGTGAGGCGCAGCGCGTGAAGCTCGCCAGCGAGCTCCAGAAGCGCTCCACCGGTCGCACCGTCTACGTGCTCGACGAGCCGACCACCGGCCTGCACTTCGAGGACATCAGCAAGCTGATCACGGTGCTCTCGGGCCTCGTCGACAAGGGCAACTCGGTCATCGTCATCGAGCACAACCTCGACGTCATCAAGACCGCCGACTGGGTCGTCGACATGGGCCCCGAGGGCGGCAGCGGCGGCGGCATCGTCGTCGCCGAGGGCACCCCGGAGCAGGTCGCGGCCGAACCGGCCAGCCACACCGGCAAGTTCCTGCGCGACATCCTCGGCGCCGACCGGGTCAGCGACGCCGCGGTGCCCGTGGCGCGTTCCCGGAAGACCGCGGCGAAGACGGCCGGGGCGAAGAAGGCCGGGGCGAAGACGGCGGTGGCGGCGACCAAGACCGCGGCCAAGAAGACGGCCACGGCGAAGGCGTCCGCGACCAAGTCGACCGCCAAGTCGACTGCCAAGGCGCCCGCGAAGAAGGCCACTTCGGCGGCGAAGAAGCCCGCTGCCAAGAAGGCGACCAGCCGGGCCCGAAAGGACTGACGCGGCAGAACGGCCGGTCACGCTCCGTAACGAAATCGGCGCCCCACGGGAACTTCCCGCGGGGCGCCGTGCGTTCAACGATCAGCCGGCCTGGCCCTGCGGTTCACGAGGCTCCACGAACTGCATGTCCAGTTGAACCTTGACAACATCACCGAGCAGGCCACCGCCGAAATCGAGCCCGAAGTCGCTGCGCCGGATCTCTCCCGTCGCCTCGAACCCGGCGTGCCGACTCCCGTCCACCGGCACATCGACGACCCCGCCGAACTCCACGTCGAGCGTCACCGGACGGGTCACCTCGCCGATGGTCAACTCACCCTCCAGGGACCAGTCCTCGGCCGAGCCGCTCACCCCCGTCGACCGGAAGACCATGGTCGGCCGCTGCTCCACGTCCAGCAGATCCGCCGAGCGGGTGTGGGCGTCACGGTCGGCGTTGCCCGTGTCGATCGAGGCGAGCGCGATGGTGGCCGTCACCCGCACGTCGGCGACCGTCTCGCCGACATACAGCCCTGCCTCCACCTGGGCGAAGCGGCCGCGCACCTTCGCGATCCCCAGGTGCCGGATCGTGAAGTTCACCGCCGAGTGCAGCGGATCCAAGGTCCAGTCGCCGGGGGCGAGGGGCAGCGCCGCGGTCGAAGTCGCCGTGGTGGGAGGGGAGTCGGTCGTCGCGGTGTCGTTGTCAGCCATGCCCCCACTCTGTGCGCCCTGTCGTACAGGAGGAAGGCCGAGCCAAGGCTGGTAGTGACAGGGCCACGATGAGCCACCCCGCCCGTTGATACGTTCATGGGGTGGCTGACAACGAGTTGGGTACGTTCCTGCGCACGCGCCGGGAAGCGGTGACTCCCGTCGATGTGGGGCTGCAGACCGGCCCCCGGCGCCGCACCCCGGGGCTGCGCCGCTCCGAGCTGGCCACGCTCGCCGGCATCAGCGTGGAGTATCTGACCCGGCTGGAGCAGGGCAGGGACCGCAACCCGTCGCCCTCGGTGCTCGGTTCGCTCGCCGACGCGCTGCGGCTCTCGACGGACGAGCGGCTGCTGCTGCGCCGCCTCGCGAAGGCCAGTGGGGCGGACGCCGCGTTCTGCTCCGGGGACACGGCTCCGTCGCAGGTGGTCAGGCCCACCGTGCATGCCCTTCTCCACCGCCTCGAGCCCACTCCGGCGGTCCTGGTGAACTGGGTCGGCGACATCCTGGCCCACACCGACGGATACGCCCGATTCGCCGGGCCGCTCGGCATCCTGGACGGCGACCGGCCCAACGTCGTGCGGTACTTGTTCACCGACGAGCGGGCCCGCGGCGTCTACCCCGACTGGGACCGGGTGGCCGACGACCAGATGGCACGGTTTCGGCAGGGCGCACCGCTGGTGGATGCGCTGGTCGTCGCCCTCGTCGACGAGTTGACCGTCACCGCCGGAGCCCCGTTCGCCGACCGGATGGCCGCGGCCCCCGCGCCGCCCCGGCGCGCCGGTCACGACCTGGTGGCGCACCCCGAGGTCGGTCCGCTGCGGCTGGCGCACGAGGTTCTGTCACTGCCGGACGCCGACGCGCAGACGATCCTGGTGCACCTCCCGGCCGACGACGCCACGGCTGCGGCCCTGGATCGGCTCCATGGCCGGACGCCGGGGGCGCTGCGCGCCGTCAACGGGTGAGGGTGGCCTTCCCCACGGGGGAGGGAGAGCAGCACCTACACCGCGCCGACCTCGGCTCCGTAGGGCGGTTCCGCACCTGCCCGTGCGCACGTGAGGGCGGCCGCGCGGGCCGCGAAACGCAGCAGCCGTTCCCAGCCGTCACCGTCCAACTCGGCGACGGCGGCGGGAGAGAGGGCGCCCTGCACCGAAAGGCCGTGCAGCAGCGCCGCGTTGACGGTGTCACCGGCGCCGATCGTGTCCACGACGTCGACCCGCTCACCCGGGACGGCGTACGTGCCGCCGTCCCGCGTGAAGGCGCTCAGACCGTCGCCGCCCCGTGTGATCACCACGGCGGAGGGCCCGCCGGACAGCCACTCCTGCGGTGTGCCACCGAGCCACTCCGCGTCCTCCTCGGAGAGCTTGAGCAGCGTGGTCGACGGCAGCCAGCTCTTGAAGCGGGCCCGGTACGCGTCCGCGTCGGGGATGAGGCCGGCCCGGATGTTCGGGTCGAGCGCGGTGAACAGGCCCTGGGCGGCGGCCGACCGCATCAGCTCCTCGTAGGCACTGGCCCCTGGCTCCAGGACCAGCGAGCAGGTGCCGAACGACACCGCGCGCGTGCCCGCCGGAAGCGCCTCCGGCACCGAGAAGAGCCGATCCGCGGTTCCCTCCGCGTAGAACGAGTAGGCCGCCGAGCCGTCGGCGCCGATGGACGTGACGGCCAGGGTCGTCGGCTCGTCGCCCCGCTGCACCGAGGTCACCTCCACCCCGGCCGAGCGCAGCCCATCGAGCAGGGCCTCGCCGAAGGCGTCCCGCGACAGCCGTGAACAGAAGGAGACGGGGGAGCCGAGCCGCCCCAGCGCCACCGCCGTGTTGTACGGGCCACCGCCGAGGCGCGGCGCGAGCGGAGACAGCCCGGGGGACTGCCGGGCCGGATCCTCGCCGGGGGACGAACCCAGGGGGACGAGGTCGATCAGGGCCTCTCCAGCGACGACGATCACGGCGGTTCCTCTCGGGGCGGGTTCTGGGCGGTCGGGACGGCGGGCGGCGACACGGCCATGGCGCCCCGCGGCGACGGACCACCTGCGCGGACCAGGTCGCCAGACCGCAGGCTAGAGCCTCACCGCTCGCGGGACACCCCTCGCCCCCGACACGGGCACCACCATCGCCGAACCGGGCACATCGAGGCCGGGATCGGGCAGCGTAAGAAGCAGTGACCCACCACGAAGCAGTTGCCCCACCAAACTGCCGCCCCGCCAAGTAGCAGCCGCCCCACCAGGAAAAGCCGCCCCATCAAGGAACAGGGGCCCCGAGAAGTGCCCGTATCCCCGCCGGTATCGTCTGATCTGTCACCCCTGGTCAGCCTCACGATCGGTCGGACCGCGATCCGTCGCTCGGCTGTTCCTCCGCCCAGCGACACCCGTGGAGCCCCGATGCCCGGCACAACCCCTTCCCGCATCTCCCGCCGCACCGCACTGCGCGGCGTCGCCGTGGCGGGGACGGCAGGCATCGGCCTGACCGCGTGCTCCGCCGGCTCCGACTCGGGCGCGGCCGCGGCGCCCACGGCGCCGGTCGATCTGGGCAAGGCCGACGAGGTCCCCGCGGGCGGCGCCAAGCTCTACAAGGACGAGCACGTCGTGGTCAGCCGGACGAAGGGCGGCGACTACAGGGCGTTCAGCACGATCTGCACCCACGCGGGCTGTCCGATCGCCATGCTCAAGGGCACCGAGCTGACCTGCAACTGCCACGGCAGCAAGTTCGATGCGACCACCGGGAAGGTGCTGCAGTCCCCGGCGACGGCGCCACTGGAGGAACTGTCGGTGAAGGTCGAGGGCGGCAAGATCGTCGCGGGCCCGAAGCAGTAGCGCGCGGCCCCCGTCGGCCGAGGTGCGGGACCCGGCTGGGGCTACTCCCAGTCCCAGCCGATCCCCAGCAACCCCGCCCGCACCTGCTGCTCCACCACGTGCACCGACCGGTGCCGGCCGCTGAGTGTCAGCTCCTGGCGGCCGGCGCGCGGGGCCGCCGTCGACTGCTGGGTGAAGCGGTGGCAGCGCACCGGCAGCGCGTCGTCGGCGAACCGCACCTGGAGGGCGTACTGCCCGCCGGTGAAGCTGAACCCGCGGATGTACTCGCTCGACGCGCCCGCCGTGCCGTCCTCGAATCCGTAGCGGAACAGATAGGTGTCGCCGGCCCGCAACCGTGCGTCGAACAGCAGCTCCGCCACCAGGACACCGGTTCCCTTGTCCCAGCGCACGCGTCCCGTACGGCAGTTCTCCATGGCCTCCACCGCCACATCCCCGGGCGAGCACCCGGGGTCGCCGTGGTGGATGGCCACATAGCGGTCCACCCCGTCGCGGTGCGCCCGCACGATGTGCTGCGAATCCCTGCCGACCAGTTCCCTGCGGGCCCCGATCCGTACCCGTTCGAAGTGCCCGACCGTGTGCAGACCGCCGTCCAGCGGCGACCCCAGCTCCGTCAGGAGCCGTTGGAGCACCCCTGAGGCCTCGACGAGCGAACGGTAGGAGCGGGCCGCGGGCCGCTGTGGGGCGGCAACCTTCTCGCCCGGTCCCAGCAGCCGGATCAGCGACTCCTCGGGCAGCTGGAGGATCTCCTCCAGGGCTCGTACGGCCCGCATCGACTCGTCCCGCTGCGGTCTGCGCGCGCCCTGCTGCCAGTAACTCAGGCTTGTCACGCCGACCTTGATGCCCTGGCGCGACAGATGGTGCTGCACACGGTGCAGCGGCAGTCGCCGAGCGGCGATCGCGGCCCGCAGGGCGACGTGGAACGGGCCGGTGCGCAGGGCCGTCTCCAGAGCCGGTGTCCGTTCCACTTCGGTGTGCCGTTCGCCGAGCCGCATAGGAGGCCTCCTGCTTCTCCGCGCACCGCCCGCGGACTGTGAACATTCACATCGCCGTATCCGAGCGTTCGCGCCGGTCGGAGCGGGGCGGCTGGTCGGCGTACGAGAGTTGTTCACATCTGTACGACGTCATTCACTGCCCCAAGTCACCCGGCATTGAAGCGTGTTGACCTGCCCCCGACAAGAGCTGATCCTCGTCAACGCGTCCGGACGCGCTCCTCCACCCCACATCCCGTCCAGGGAGGACCGCGATGCGCACCCCGAACCCCCGACCCCGAACAGGCGCCACGCGCCGCAGACGCCTGCGGCAGGCCGCCGTGACGGCCGCGCTGGCCGCCGCCCTGGCCCTGCCCACGACCACCGCCACAGCGGACACCGAGACCGCCCTCGCCGCGAAGCGCCTCAACATCACCATGCAGGCCCAGCAGAAGACGAACTGGTGCTGGGCCGCGAGCGGCAACACCATCGCCACCTGGTTCGGCCGCACGTACTCCCAGAACCAGTTCTGCAACGCCGCCTTCGGCCGCGCCCAGGGCACCGAGTGCCCCAACTCGCAGGCCACGCTCGGCAATGTGCAGGACGGCCTCTCCTGGGCCGGCATCAACCCCGGCTCCTACGTGACCGGCTGGCTGCGCTACTCCACCGTCCAGACGGAGATCAACGCAGGCCGCCCCGTGGAGACCCGCATCCAGTGGTCGAGCGGCGGCGGCCACATGCACGTCCTGTACGGCTACGACGACGCGAGCAGCTGGGTCTACTGGGGCGATCCCTGGCCCTCCGACAACCGCTACAACTGGGCGTCCCACGACTGGTACATCAGCAACAGCTCGTTCTCCTGGACCCACTCGCTGTACCGGATCGGGGCGTGAAGGCGATGAGACGACGCATCACGGCCCCCGTGCTCACGGGCGCCACCGCGACCCTTCTGCTCGCCCTCGCGGCCCCCCACGCGAGTGCGGCGCCCCCTCCGGTTCCCGCCCACGCGCGCGTGGCGGCACACGACGCGGCGACGTCACCCCGAATCCTCGACACGCTCTCCCGCTTCTTCGCCCGCGACGGCGCGGTCACCAAGGCGGCCGCAGCGCCCCGCATAGAGGGCGAACAAGCAGTACCCGTGTACTACTTGTCACGCGATTTCGTGGCCGGCGAGAAAGACGCGGACATCGCCGAGCTCGCCTTCCTCGCCAGTGGGGCCGTGTCCTCCGACGGGCAGAAGGCATCCCTGTGGACCGTCGAACGGCAGGGATCCTGGAAGGTGGTCAACGTCGCCTCCGGGGACGACGAGGTCCGGTACGCGGGTCTGGGGGCGCGCAAGCTGCCCGGCGGCACGGTCTTCCGGGAGCCGCAGATCAACGCCTGGTACGTGGCCGACCACGCGCGCGTGCTGCCGCTCGACGCCGACGCCGTGCGGGCCGTCGGCCGTGACGGGGTCTCCCTGGCGGCTTACCGGACGCGTGTCGACAAGGCCTACGGCGACAAGCTGCCCGGTTCCGCGTACGCGAAGAAGGGCGAGGCGGGCGGCTACGGCCCGCCCCGGCACGCGGCACGAGGCCCCCTGACGGCCGCGTCGACCGCCGCGGGAGCCGGGGCCCTGGTCGCTCTCGGCCTGAGTGGCGTCGTCGTGCGCCGGGCGCGCCGGTCCCGCCGTACGGGCTGACCTCACGGGGTGCCCGGTTCCACCCCGCCGGGCACCCCGGACTGTCACACCCCGGAAGTAGGGTGTCTGACATGGCCGACCCCTCCAGCTACCGCCCCAAGCCGGGACAGATTCCCGACTCCCCAGGGGTGTACAGGTTCCGCGACGAGCACCGCCGGGTGATCTACGTCGGAAAGGCGAAGAGCCTGCGCCAGCGCCTGGCGAGCTACTTCCAGGACCTGGCGAACCTGCACCCGCGCACCCGCACGATGGTCACCACGGCCGCGTCCGTGGAATGGACGGTCGTGTCCACGGAGGTCGAGGCCCTGCAGCTGGAGTACTCCTGGATCAAGGAGTACGACCCCCGGTTCAACGTCAAGTACCGCGACGACAAGAGCTACCCGTACCTCGCGGTGACCATGAACGAGGACTTTCCGCGCGTCCAGGTGATGCGCGGTCAGAAGAAGAAGGGCGTGCGCTACTTCGGTCCCTACGGACACGCGTGGGCGATCCGCGACACCGTGGACCTTCTGCTGCGTGTCTTCCCGGTACGGACCTGCTCCAAGGGCGTGTTCAACAACGCGACCCGCACCGGCCGCCCCTGCCTCCTCGGCTACATCGGCAAGTGCTCGGCACCCTGCGTGGACCGTGTCACCCCGGAAGAGCACCGTGAACTGGCCGAGGAGTTCTGCGACTTCATGGCGGGGCGTACGGGCACGTACATCCGCCGCCTCGAGAAGGACATGCAGGTCGCGGCCGAGGACATGGAGTACGAGCGGGCGGCCCGCCTGCGCGACGACATCGAGGCCCTGAAGAAGGCGATGGAGAAGAGCGCGGTCGTCCTCGCGGACGCCACCGACGCCGACCTCATCGCCCTCGCGGAGGACGAGCTGGAAGCCGCGGTCCAGATCTTCCACGTCCGCGGCGGACGCGTGCGCGGCCAGCGCGGCTGGGTCACCGACAAGGTGGAGGCCGTCACCAGCGGCGACCTCGTCGAGCACGCGCTCCAGCAGCTCTACGGCGAGGAGAGCGGCGACGCCGTCCCCAAGGAGGTCCTCGTCCCGGCGCTGCCCGAGCCGTTGGAGCCGATCCAGGCCTGGCTGACCGAGCGCCGCGGTTCGAACGTCTCGTTGCGCATCCCGCAGCGCGGCGACAAGAAGGCGCTCATGGAGACGGTCCACAGGAACGCGCTGCAGGCGCTCGCCCTGCACAAGACGAAGCGCGCCTCCGACCTGACCACCCGCTCCCGCGCCCTGGAGGAGATCGCCGAGGCCCTCGACCTGGGCAGCGCACCCCTGCGCATCGAGTGCTACGACATCTCGCACCTCCAGGGCGACGACGTCGTGGCCTCCATGGTGGTCTTCGAGGACGGCCTCGCCCGCAAGAGCGAGTACCGCCGCTTCCAGATCAAGGGCTTCGAGGGCCAGGACGACGTCCGCTCCATGCACGAGGTGATCACGCGTCGCTTCAAGCGCTACCTGTCCGCACAGGAGAAGTCGGGAGACTGGACCGACGCCGAGCCGGACGAGGAGACCGAGCAGGAGTCCCGTCTCACGGAGGACGACGGCCGCCCGAAGAAGTTCGCCTACCCGCCCCAGCTCGTCGTGGTCGACGGCGGTCAGCCGCAGGTGGCGGCGGCCAAGCGCGCCCTGGACGAGCTCGGCATCGACGACATCGCGGTGTGCGGCCTCGCCAAGCGCCTCGAAGAGGTGTGGGTGCCGGACGAGGACGACCCGGTGGTGCTGCCGCGCACCAGCGAAGGGCTCTACCTTCTGCAGCGGGTCCGTGACGAGGCCCACCGCTTCGCGATCACCTACCAGCGCACCAAGCGGGCCAAGCGCTTCAAGGCGGGTCCGCTGGACGACGTACCGGGACTCGGTGACGCGCGCAAACAGGCACTCATCAAGCACTTTGGTTCGGTGAAGCGGCTACGGTCCGCCACAATCGACCAGATCTGTGAGATTCCCGGCATAGGCCGCAAGACCGCCGAGACGATCGTGGCGGCCTTCGCGCAGGCGGCACCGGTGGCGCCCGCGGTGAACACGGCCACCGGAGAGATCATGGAAGACGAAGAGAACACCACGGACCGCGCGGCGCACGTGCGGCCCCCCGAGGAGCCGGTCGGCGCCTCGGAAGAACGACGGGGGCAGGAGCCATGACCGAGCAGGACCACGAAAGCAGCGACCCCAGCGGTACGGCGCACAGCCCCGCACAACCGGAGCAGCTATCCGGGCAGCAACCGGAACATGGAGCATCAGTGAGTACCGGCACAGGCACCAGCATCGACGCGGGCGTCCCCGATTCGGCCATCCCCGAGCTGGTGATCATCTCCGGCATGTCGGGCGCCGGCCGCTCCACGGCGGCCAAGTGTCTGGAGGACCTCGGCTGGTTCGTCGTCGACAACCTGCCGCCCGCCCTCATCCCCACCATGGTGGAGCTGGGCGCCCGCTCGCAGGGCAATGTGGCCCGCATCGCGGTCGTCGTCGACGTCAGAGGCCGCCGTTTCTTCGACAACCTCCGGGAGTCCCTCGCGGACCTGGAGAGCAAGCACGTCACGCGCCGCATCGTCTTCCTGGAGTCCTCCGACGAGGCCCTGGTGCGCCGCTTCGAGTCGGTGCGCCGCCCGCACCCCCTGCAGGGCGACGGCCGCATCGTCGACGGCATCGCCGCCGAGCGCGAGCTGCTGCGCGAACTGCGTGGCGACGCCGACCTGGTCATCGACACCTCCAGCCTGAACGTCCACGAGCTGCGCGCCAAGATGGACGCCCAGTTCGCGGGCGAGGAGGAGCCCGAACTGCGGGCCACCGTCATGTCGTTCGGCTTCAAGTACGGCCTGCCCGTCGACGCCGACCTGGTCGTCGACATGCGCTTCCTGCCGAACCCGCACTGGGTGCCCGAGCTGCGCCCCTTCACCGGCCTGAACGAAGAGGTCTCGAACTACGTCTTCTCGCAGCCCAGCGCCAAGGAGTTCCTGGACCGCTACACCGAGCTGCTCCAGCTCATCGCGGCCGGTTACCGCCGTGAGGGCAAGCGCTACGTGACCATTGCCGTCGGCTGTACGGGCGGCAAGCACCGTTCCGTCGCCACCTCGGAGAAGCTGGCCGCCCGACTCGCCTCCCAGGGTGTGGAGACCGTCGTCGTCCACCGGGACATGGGCCGCGAATGACAGGACGTACGCTGCGGCTCACGAGCAGGATCCGCCGCAGAAGCTCACCGGCGAGGCCCGGCAGGGGCACCACACCCAAGGTCGTCGCCCTCGGCGGCGGAATGGGGCTGTCGGCGTCCCTGGCGGCGCTGCGCCGCATCACGGGCGACCTCACGGCCGTCGTCACGGTCGCCGACGACGGCGGCTCCAGCGGACGTCTCCGCGACGAGCTGGGCGTGCTGCCGCCCGGCGACCTGCGCAAGGCGCTCGCGGCCCTGTGCGGCGACGACGACTGGGGCCAGACCTGGGCCCGCGTCATCCAGCACCGCTTCCAGTCGCCGGGCGAGATGAACGGCCACGCGGTCGGCAATCTGCTGATCGTCGCCCTGTGGGAGCAGCTCGGCGACCACGTGCAGGCCCTGGACCTGGTCGGCAAGCTGCTCGGCGCGCACGGGCGCGTGCTGCCCATGTCCGCCGTGCCGCTGGAGTTGCAGGCCGAGGTCAGGGGCCATGATCCGGCGCGCCCGGACGACATCCGCACGGTCCGCGGGCAGGCCAACGTCGCCCTCACCCCGGGCGAGGTCCAGTCCGTGCACGTGGTGCCGCACGACCCGCCGGCCGTCCCGGAGGCGGTCGCCGCGGTGCTCGACGCGGACTGGGTGGTGCTCGGCCCGGGCTCCTGGTTCTCCTCCGTGATCCCGCACCTTCTGGTCCCCGAACTGCTCGACGCGCTCGTCGAGACGAAGGCCCGCAAGGTCCTCTCGCTCAACCTCGCTCCACAACCGGGAGAAACCGATGGCTTCTCCCCGCAGCGTCATTTGGAGGTTTTGGGACGACACGCCCCTAAACTCGCCCTGGACGTGGTGCTGGCCGACGAGGCCGCCGTGCCCGACCGCGAAGAACTCATCGACGCTGCCAAAGAGCGTTTCGGTGCTGCGGTCGAGCTGGCGCCGGTAGCCAGGCCCGACGGGACTCCGAGGCACGATCCGGAGCTGTTGGCCGCCGCGTACGACCGTATTTTTCGGATGCATGGAAGGATCGGCCCATGGCGATGACGGCAGCGGTGAAGGACGAAATCTCCCGGCTTCCCGTCACCCGGACTTGCTGCAGGAAGGCCGAGGTCTCGGCGATCCTGCGGTTTGCGGGCGGCCTTCACCTGGTGAGCGGCCGCATCGTGATCGAGGCGGAGCTGGACACCGCGATGGCCGCCCGGCGGCTCAAGCGGGACATTCTCGAGATCTTCGGGCACAGCTCGGAGCTGATCGTGATGGCGCCCGGCGGGCTGCGCCGCGGCTCGCGTTTCGTTGTACGTGTGGTCGCGGGTGGCGACCAGCTGGCGCGTCAGACGGGCCTCGTGGACGGCCGTGGCCGCCCGATTCGCGGCCTGCCCCCGCAGGTGGTCTCGGGGGCCACCTGCGACGCGGAGGCGGCCTGGCGGGGCGCTTTCCTGGCGCACGGCTCGCTCACCGAGCCGGGGCGTTCGAGCTCCCTCGAGGTGACCTGCCCGGGCCCGGAGGCCGCGCTCGCCCTGGTCGGCGCCGCCCGTCGCCTGTCGATCGCCGCGAAGGCCCGTGAGGTGCGCGGTGTGGACCGGGTGGTCGTGCGCGACGGCGACGCGATCGGCGCCCTGCTCACCCGTATGGGCGCCCACGAGTCGGTGCTGGCCTGGGAGGAGCGGCGGATGCGCCGCGAGGTCCGCGCCACCGCGAACCGCCTCGCCAACTTCGACGACGCGAACCTGCGCCGCTCGGCCCGCGCGGCCGTCGCCGCGGGTGCCCGGGTGCAGCGCGCCCTGGAGATCCTCGCCGACGAGGTGCCGGAGCACCTCGCCGCCGCGGGCCGACTGCGCATGGAGCACAAGCAGGCCTCTCTGGAGGAGCTGGGCGCGCTGGCCGACCCGCCGCTGACCAAGGACGCCGTAGCGGGCCGTATCCGCCGCCTGCTCGCCATGGCGGACAAGCGGGCCCAGGACCTCGGCATCCCGGGCACGGAGTCGAACCTCTCGGAAGAGCTCGCGGAGGAGCTGACCGAGGAGATGGCGGACAACATGGTGGGCTGAGCCCGTCCCTGAGTCGACAAGCCGGTGGTGGCGCCCATTCGAGGGCGCCACCACCGGCTTTTTGTCATACCTGGCGGGTACTTGACGCCCCCTTGACTTGACCATGAACTGTCATGAGTCTGGCGCCTGTTCGCTTCTGCGGCATCACGCCACAACCGCGACAGACAACTGCAAGGGGGGCTCATGAGACGAAGAGCGAGATCGGTCCTCGCTGTCGGAGCACTGGTCCTGGGTCTGGGAGGCGCGGTACTCGCGCCCGCCGCCCAGGCGGACAGCGACAGCGCCACCAGCAGAAGTTCAGCGAACGAAGACCCGGGCGCGGACGCCGTCAAGGTGTTCCGCGCCGACGTCTCGAAGGAGCAGTTGCCCCTGCTCCTCCAGGCGGGCCAGGACAGCCACGAGCTGGGCGAGCAGGTGCCCGAGAAGGGCACGGCGAAGGTCGAGGTGTACCTCACCGACCGCCAGGCCGCACAGCTGCGCAAGGAGGGCGTGAAGCTCACCGAGCACCGGCTGACGGCCACGGCGCGGGCCCGGGTGGAGGCCGCGGGCGACGGCGTCTTCCGCCCGTACAGCGGCCGGGGAAACCTCCAGGAGGAGGTGCTCCGCACCGCCCAGGAGAACCCGGACCTCACCAAGGTCGTCTCCATAGGCAAGACGATCCAGGGGCAGGACATCCTCGCGCTCAAGCTCAGCAAGGGCGCCAAGAAGGCCAAGGACGGCGCGAAGCCGTCGGTCCTCTACATGTCCAACCAGCACGCGCGCGAGTGGATCACCCCGGAGATGACGCGCCGCCTGATGCACTACTACGTGGACAACTACGCCAAGAACGCGCGCATCAAGAAGATCGTCGACTCGACGGAGCTGTGGTTCGTCCTGTCCGCCAACCCCGACGGCTACGACTGGACCTTCAAGTCGGCGAGCAACCGCCAGTGGCGCAAGAACATGCGCGACGTGAACGGCGACGGCGAGTACACCACCGGTGACGGCGTCGACCTCAACCGCAACTTCGCCTACAAGTGGGGCTACGACGACGAGGGTTCGTCCCCCGACCCGGCCGGCCAGACCTACCGGGGCGCGGGTCCGAACTCCGAACCGGAGACCAAGGCGCTCGACGCCTTCGAGAAGCGCGTCGGCTTCGAGTACGGCATCAACTACCACTCCGCGGCCGAACTGCTCCTCTACGGTGTGGGCTGGCAGGTCGCCACCCCGACGCCGGACGACGTTCTCTACAAGGCGCTCGCCGGCACGCCGGACAACTCGGCGATCCCCGGCTACCACCCACAGGTCTCCTCGGAGCTCTACACGACCAACGGCGAGGCCGACGGGCACGCCGCCAACGTCAACGGCATGGGGATGTTCACCCCCGAGATGAGCGAGTGCCAGACCGTCTCGGCGAGCGACCCGGACGACGCGTGGGAGCCGTCGGACTGCGCCTCGGTCTTCACGTTCCCGGACGACGAGAAACTCATCCAGGACGAGTTCGAGAAGAACGTCCCCTTCGCGCTGTCCGTCGCCGAGACGGCCTCCCACCCTGACCAGCCGTCCTCCTCGGTCGGCCTGGACGCCCCCGACTTCACCCCGGCGAAGTTCACCACCTCGTACGCGCGGGGAGGCGACCAGGAAGTCTCCGTGGTCGCCCGGAAGTCCGTACGCGACAAGGAGCTGAACTACCGGATCAATGGCGGTCGCCCGCACGACGAGAAATTGCGCGCATGGAAGGGCGGCGAGACCTACGGAGGGGAGGACAACCTCTACTTCGACGCCTATAGGGCGAAGGTCGAGGACGCCGATGTCGGCGACAAGGTAGAGGTGTGGTTCACCGGACGTACGAAATCCGGAAAGCGGACCGCCGGTGAACACTTCACGTACACCGTCGCCGAGCGGCCTAAGGGTGACACTCTCGTCGTCGCGGAAAACGACGCCTCTGGTCGGCAAACAGCCGCCTACGTAGACGCGCTCAGGGCCGACGGCCGCCGGGCAGCCGTCTGGAACGTCGCCGAGCAGGGCGCCCCCGACCCGCTCGGCGTCCTGGGCCACTTCGAGGCGGTCGTCCACTACACGGGCGCCGACCGGCCGGGCCTCGCCACCCAGCTCGCTCTGCGCGACTACCTGAACGAGGGCGGCAAGCTCGTCGAGGCGGGCGAGAAGGCGGGCGGCTCCGTCGACATCGGCGGCACCACGACGAACGACTTCAGCCAGTACTACCTGGGCGCTTACTCCCGTACGGCCGCCCCCGTGGCGACCCGGTTCGACGGCTCGGGCGCCCTCGACGGCATCGCGGCGACTCTGGGCGATGCCCCGGGCAACCCGCTGAACGGCGCGGGCCTGTACGAGGCCACGTCCGCCACGCTGCCGCGGTTCACGAGCGCGGGGGCGGGCCAGTACGAAGGCGCGGGGATGGCCGCCGCCGTCCACACGGACGACGCGTACAAACGCCTGACCCGCACCGTCGACCTCACCGCCGTCAGCGCCGCCGACCAGCCGTCCCTGCGCATGCAGCTCCTGTGGGACACCGAGCAGGGCTACGACCACGTACTGCTCGAGGCGCACACGGTCGGCGCGGAGGACTGGACGACCCTGCCGGACAAGGACGGCCTGACCTCTACCGAAGTGCCCACCGAGTGCGAGGCCGGCTTCTTCATCGCGGACCACCCGGCGCTCACGCGCTACCTGACGCCCGACGGCGCCGCCTGCACGGCGTCCGGCACCTCCGGGACCTGGAACAGCCTCACCGGCTCCTCGGACGACTGGAAGACGGTCACGTACGACCTGAGCGCCTACGCGGGCCACTCCGTCGAGGTCTCGCTCGCCTACGTCACCGACCCCGGCAGCGGAGGCGAGGGCGTGCGCGCGGACAACGCCTCCGTCGTCATCGGGGGACAGGCCACGGCGACCGAGGGCTTCGAGACGTCCCTGGGCGTCTGGCAGGTCCCGGGACCGCCCGCGGGCAGCCCGCCGGCCGTGAAGGACTGGGCGCGCGCCCAGGACCTGTTCACGACCTACGGGGCGATCAGCACCCCCGACACCGTTCTCCTCGGATTCGGGCTGGAACACGTCACCACGGCCGCTGATCGAAATGCGCTCATCAGAAAGGCCCTGCGCTCAATTAGCGACTGATCGACCGCTGATCGGCATGGAAATACCGGCGAAATATGCGGCGGCCCGTACGTTACTGGCGAGTACGGGCCGCTGTGCCCCACATAGAGCCGCTCGATGTCACCCAAAGCCCTTATGGGAGGTAGGGTCGAAGGCGGTCGGGGACATCCCAAATACATCTCGCCGGCGTCGAAACCGGCGTACCAACGAGGAGATCGGTTCGTGACGATCCGCGTAGGCATCAACGGCTTTGGCCGCATCGGTCGTAACTACTTCCGCGCGCTGCTGGAGCAGGGTGCGGACATCGAGATCGTGGCTGTCAACGACCTGGGTGACACCGCGACCACTGCGCACCTCCTGAAGTACGACACCATCCTGGGCCGCCTCAAGGCCGAGGTGTCGCACACCGAGGACACCATCACCGTCGACGGCCACACCATCAAGGTGCTGTCCGAGCGCAACCCCGCCGACATCCCGTGGGGTCAGCTGGGTGTCGACATCGTCATCGAGTCGACCGGCATCTTCACCAAGAAGGCCGACGCCGAGAAGCACATCGCCGGTGGCGCGAAGAAGGTCCTCATCTCGGCTCCGGCCAAGGACGAGGACATCACCATCGTGATGGGCGTCAACCAGGACAAGTACGACGCGGCCAACCACCACGTCATCTCCAACGCGTCCTGCACCACCAACTGTGTGGCGCCGATGGCCAAGGTTCTGGACGAGAACTTCGGCATCGTCAAGGGCTTGATGACGACGGTCCACGCGTACACCAACGACCAGCGCATCCTGGACTTCCCGCACTCGGACCTGCGCCGCGCCCGCGCCGCCGCCGAGAACATCATCCCGACCACCACCGGTGCCGCCAAGGCCACCGCCCTGGTGCTCCCGCAGCTGAAGGGCAAGCTGGACGGCATCGCCATGCGCGTCCCGGTTCCCACCGGCTCGGCCACCGACCTGGTCGTGGAGCTGCAGCGCGAGGTCACCAAGGACGAGGTCAACGCCGCGTTCAAGAAGGCCGCCGACGACGGCGACCTCAAGGGCATCCTGTTCTACACCGAGGACCCGATCGTGTCCTCGGACATCGTCAGCGACCCGGCTTCCTGCACCTTCGACTCCTCCCTGACGATGGTCCAGGAGGGCAAGACGGTGAAGATCCTCGGCTGGTACGACAACGAGTGGGGCTACTCCAACCGCCTCGTCGACCTCACGGTCTTCGTCGGCGGTCAGCTCTGAACCTCTAAGGTTCCAGAGCAGCAAGGCACTCAGATGTGAGCGAAGGGTCCGGACCCGCGCGACGCCGCGCGACAGTCCGGACCCTTCGCACGTCAGCCTCCCAAGCCTCCCGGCTTCGTACGTCCTCTCAAGGAGCCCACTCATGAAGACCATTGAGGAACTTCTCGCCGAAGGGGTCGACGGCAAGCGGGTGTTCGTCCGCGCCGACCTCAACGTGCCGCTGGCCGACGGCCTGATCACCGACGACGGCCGCATCCGCGCCGTCCTGCCGACCGTCAAGGCCCTGGCCGACGCGGGCGCCAAGGTGATCGTCGCCTCCCACCTTGGCCGGCCCAAGAGCGCGTCGGACCTGCAGTTCTCGCTGCTGCCCGCGGCCGAGCGCCTGGCCGAACTCCTCGGCAACCCGGTCGCGTTCGCCCAGGACACGGTCGGCCCCGCCGCGCACGACGCCGTCAACGGCCTCGAGCCGGGCCAGGTCGCCGTCGTCGAGAACCTGCGCTTCAACGCGGCCGAGACGAGCAAGGACGACACCGAGCGCGGCGAGTTCGCCGACCAGCTCGCGGCCCTCGCCGACGTCTACGTGGGCGACGGCTTCGGCGCGGTGCACCGTAAGCACGCTTCCGTGTACGACCTGCCGAAGAAGCTCCCGCACTACGCCGGCTTCCTCATCGCCACCGAGGTCGGCGTCCTGAAGAAGCTCACCGACGAGGTCAAGCGCCCCTACGTGGTCGCGCTCGGCGGCGCCAAGGTCTCCGACAAGCTGGCCGTCATCGACCAGCTGCTCGGCAAGGCCGACCGTCTGCTCATCGGCGGCGGCATGGCGTACACGTTCCTCAAGGCCAAGGGCTACGAGGTCGGCATCTCGCTCCTCCAGGAGGACCAGATCCCGACCGTCACCGAGTACATGGCGCGCGCCGAGAAGAACGGCGTGGAGATCGTGCTGCCGGTCGACGTCCTGGTCTCGACGGAGTTCCCCGACCTCAAGGGCAAGACCCCGGCCAACCCCAGCACCGTCGCCGCGGACGCCATCCCGGCCGACCAGGAGGGCCTGGACATCGGTCCGGAGACCCGCAAGCTGTACGCCTCGAAGCTCGCCGACGCGCAGACCGTCTTCTGGAACGGCCCGATGGGCGTCTTCGAGCACCCCGACTACGCCGAGGGCACCAAGGCGGTCGCCCAGGCCCTCATCGACTCCCCGGGCTTCACCGTGGTGGGCGGCGGCGACTCCGCCGCGGCCGTCCGTACCCTGGGCTTCGACGAGAAGGCATTCGGCCACATCTCGACCGGCGGCGGCGCCTCCCTCGAGTACCTCGAGGGCAAGACGCTGCCCGGTCTCGCCGCACTGGAGGACTGACCTTAATGAGCACCCGCACGCCGATCATGGCGGGCAACTGGAAGATGAACCTCAACCACCTCGAGGCCATCGCCCACGTCCAGAAGCTCGCCTTCGCCCTCGCGGACAAGGACTACGAGGCCGTCGAGGTCGCCGTCCTGCCCCCGTTCACCGACCTGCGCTCCGTGCAGACCCTGGTCGACGGCGACAAGCTCAAGATCAAGTACGGCGCCCAGGACCTCTCGGCGCAGGACTCCGGTGCCTACACCGGCGAGATCTCGGGCTCGATGCTCGCCAAGCTCAAGTGCACGTACGTCGCGATCGGTCACTCCGAGCGCCGGCAGTACCACAACGAGACCGACGAGATCGTCAACGCCAAGGTGAAGGCCGCCTACAAGCACGGCCTCACGCCGATCCTGTGCGTCGGTGAGGAGCTGGACGTCCGCGAGGCGGGCAACCACGTCTCCCACACGCTCAGCCAGGTCGAGGGCGGCCTCAAGGACCTTCCTGCCGAGCAGGCCGAGACCGTCGTCGTCGCCTACGAGCCCGTGTGGGCCATCGGCACCGGCAAGGTGTGCGGCGCCGACGACGCGCAGGAGGTCTGCAAGGCGATCCGCGGCAAGCTCGCCGAGCTGTACTCGCAGGACGTCGCCGACAAGATCCGCATCCAGTACGGCGGCTCGGTCAAGTCCGGCAACGTCAAGGAGATCATGGGCCAGGCCGATATCGACGGCGCCCTGATCGGTGGCGCCTCGCTGGACGCCGACGAGTTCGTCAAGATCGTCCGCTTCGGCGAGCAGTGAGTATGCGCTAGCGGCGATACGTCGTACCCTGTCGGGGGCTGAGTGGAGTACTGCTCGGCCCCCGTCGTCCAAATAAGTCCGAGGAAGTTGGTCCAGCCGTGGTTATGGGGTTCTCGATCGCCCTGATCGTCTTCAGCCTGCTGCTGATGCTCCTGGTGCTCATGCACAAGGGAAAGGGCGGCGGCCTCTCCGACATGTTCGGTGGCGGCATGCAGTCCTCCGTCGGCGGCTCCTCGGTCGCCGAGCGGAACCTGGACCGGATCACGATCGTGATCGGTCTTCTGTGGTTCGCGTGCATCGTGGTGCTCGGCATTCTCATGAAGATCAACAACTGACCTTCGGGCGCCGAGTCTTCGGTTCGACTCGACACGTTTCGGCAGTCTCGACTCGTTACAACTGCACATAGGTCACGTATTTTCACGTAAGGCCCCATGTAAGGTACGCGCTCAACTGCGCGGCCTATCATGGGGCTTGCGTCTAGGGGGAGGGGATGTAACTCCAATCACTGGACGCGCGTTGGGCCTTACGTAGACTGAGGCGCTCCGCGGCGAAGCGAGACGCCGACACGCTTCGCGGCACCATTACGCAGGGAGTTACGACCGTGGCAAGTGGCAACGCGATCCGAGGAAGTCGGGTCGGGGCGGGGCCGATGGGCGAGGCCGAGCGTGGCGAGTCCGCGCCGCGCCTGCGCATCTCCTTCTGGTGCTCGAACGGGCACGAGACGCAGCCGAGCTTCGCCTCCGACGCGCAGGTGCCGGAGACCTGGGACTGTCCGCGCTGCGGATTTCCGGCCGGACAGGACCGGGACAATCCGCCGGACCCGCCGCGCACCGAGCCGTACAAGACGCACCTCGCGTACGTACGGGAACGGCGCAGCGACGCGGACGGCGAGGCCATCCTCGCCGAGGCGCTCGCGAAACTGCGGGGCGAGATCTGACATACCGGCCGGGCCGGGCACCAGGGACGGTGCCCGGCCCGTTCGCGTGCGCGGGATTCGCTGCGCCGAAAGGCCCGATTCACCCTGATCAATTAGGTTGGGTCGCAGTAGTGGGGCATGGCCCGTACGCGCGTACGAAAGAAGGCTGAAGGTCGAGATGAACGCGTCCGACAAGCAGGCAGCACTGAACCAGACGCCCGAGTGGCAGGCGCTCGTCAAGCACAGGGAACAGCTGGGCGACGTGCAACTCCGCGAACTGTTCGCGGCTGATCCCGCGCGCGGCTCCGGCTATGTGCTCCAGGTCGGCGATCTGCATGTCGACTACTCCAAGCACCTGGTCACGGACGAGACGCTGCGACTGCTGCGCGAGCTGGCCGCCGCGACCGATGTCTTCGGCCTCCGGGACGCCATGTTCCGCGGTGACAAGATCAATACGACCGAGGACCGGGCCGTCCTGCACACGGCGCTGCGCGCTCCGCGCGATTCCGTCGTGGAGGTCGACGGCGAGAACGTCGTACCTGATGTGCACGCCGTGCTCGACAAGATGGGCGCGTTCGCGGACAGGGTGCGCGGCGGCGAGTGGGTCGGCCACACCGGAAAGCGCATCAAGAACGTCGTCAACATCGGTATCGGCGGCTCCGACCTCGGGCCCGCCATGGCGTACGAAGTGCTGCGTTCCTTCACCGACCGCGACCTCACCGTCCGCTTCGTGTCGAACGTCGACGGGGCCGATCTCCACGAAGCCGTACGGGACTTGGACCCGGCCGAGACGCTGTTCATCATCGCCTCGAAGACCTTCACCACCATCGAGACGATCACCAACGCGACGTCCGCCCGCAATTGGCTGCTCACGGAGCTGAAAGCCGGTCAGGAAGCGGTCGCAAAGCACTTCGTGGCGCTGTCGACCAACGCCGAGAAGGTCTCCGACTTCGGCATCGACACCGCCAACATGTTCGAGTTCTGGGACTGGGTCGGCGGACGTTATTCGTATGACTCCGCGATCGGGCTCTCCCTGATGATCGCCATCGGACCTGACGCGTTCCGCGAGATGCTCGACGGGTTCCACCTCGTCGACGAGCACTTCCGCACCGCGCCCGCCGAGTCCAACGTGCCGCTGCTGATGGGCCTGTTGGGCGTCTGGTACGGCAACTTCCATGACGCCCAGTCGCACGCCGTGCTGCCGTACAGCCACTACCTGTCGAAGTTCACCGCCTACTTGCAGCAGCTCGACATGGAGTCCAACGGCAAGTACGTGCAGCGCAACGGCGAGGAGGTGGGGTGGCAGACCGGGCCCGTGGTGTGGGGCACGCCGGGCACCAACGGTCAGCACGCCTACTACCAACTCATCCACCAGGGAACGAAGCTGATCCCCGCCGACTTCATCGGCTTCGCCGAGCCGGTCGCGGATCTGCTGCCGGGACTGGTCGCGCAGCACGACCTGCTGATGGCCAACTTCTTCGCGCAGACGCAGGCGCTGGCCTTCGGCAAGACCCCGGACGAGGTGCGTGCCGAAGGGGTGCCCGAGGAGCTCGTGCCGCACAAGACGTTCAAGGGCAACCACCCGACCACGACACTCCTCTCGAAGGAGCTCACCCCGTCCGTGCTCGGCCAACTCGTCGCGCTCTACGAGCACAAGGTGTTCGTGCAGGGCGCCGTCTGGAACATCGACTCCTTCGACCAGTGGGGCGTCGAGCTCGGCAAGGTGCTCGCGAAGCGCGTCGAGCCGGCGCTGACCGAGGGTGCCGACGTGCCGGGGCTCGACGAGTCGACCACCGCGCTCGTGGCCAAGTACCGGGAACTGCGCGGGCGTTAATCACGTGCGTGGGGGCCTTCCGCGGGTGAGACTGCCGTTCCGTCCGTCACCCGCCGGGAGGCCCCTGTGGACCAGCTCATGTCGGCGCTCGCCGACCCCGAACGACTGAGGCTGTACGCGCGCGTCGTCCTCGACGACCTGCCGCCGCGCGAGGCCGACTCGCCGGTCGCCCGCAAGCATCTGGGCAAGCTGATCGCCGCGGGGCTCGTCCGGCGGGGCGAGGACGGGTCGCTGAGCGCCGGGACCGAGGTCTTCCGACGGGCCAGGACTCCCGAGCCAGCCACGGCGGTTCCGCGCCACCTCACCGGGTTCTTCGCCCGCGGCCGGCTGACGACGATCCCGGTGCGCCCGGCCGTGCGGCACGAACTCCTCGTCCATCTCACGGACACGCTCTTCGACGCCGACCGCACCTACAGCGAGCGCGAGGTCAACGAGGCGCTGCGCACCGTCCACGACGACACGGCCGCGCTGCGCCGCTCCTGCGTCAGCGAGGGCGTTCTCGTACGGGAGCGCGACGGGTCCGACTACCGGCTGCCGCAGCACGCGTAGGGCCCCGCACCACGAGAGGTGCGGGGCCCTGACGGTGATTCAGGAAACGGCCGGCGGATACAGCTCGGGCGGCAGCTGCGACGCCGCGGCCGCGTCGAGCAGCCACAGGGTGCGCGAGCGGCCGTACGCGCCCGCGGCCGGGGCCTGGACCTCGCCCGCGCCCGACAGGGCGATCGCGGCCGCCTTGGCCTTGTCCTCGCCCGCCGCGAGGAGCCATACCTCGCGCGCGGCCCGGATCGCCGAAAGCGTGAGCGAGACACGGACGGGCGGGGGCTTGGGGGCGCCGTGTACGCCGACGACCGTGCGCTCCGTCTCCCGCACCGCCGGGAGCTCGGGGAAGAGCGAGGCGACGTGGGTGTCCGGACCGACGCCGAGCATCAGGACGTCGAAGGTCGGCACGTCCCCGTGGTCCTCGGGGCCGGCCGCCGCGGCGAGTTCGGCCGCGTACGCCTCTGCGGCCGCGTCCGCGTCGTTGCCGTACGGCCCGTCCGACGCGGGCATGGCGTGCACGCGCGCGGGGTCGAGCGGAACGGCGTCGAGCAGCGCCTCCTTGGCCTGCGTGTAGTTGCGCTCCGGGTCACCTTCCGGCAGGAACCGCTCGTCGCCCCACCACAGGTCGAGGCGGCCCCAGTCGATCGCGTCCCGCGCGGGGGACGAACTCAGCGCGGCCAGCAGGCCGTTGCCGTTGCGGCCGCCCGTCAGGACGACGGAGGCGGAGCCGCGGGCGGCCTGGGCGTCGACGATCTTGGTGATCAGCCGGGCCGCGGCCGCCTGCGCCATCAGCTCCTTGTCGCGATGGACGACCAGTTGGGGTGCTGCACTCACTTAGTTGCTGCTTTCTTGGCCGGAGCCTTCTTGGCAGGGGCCTTTTTCGCGGTTGTCTTCTTGGCGGCCGTCTTCTTGGCAGCCGTCTTGGCGGGTGCGGCCTGCGCGGCGGGGGCCTTTTCCGGGGCGGGCTCCGCGGGCACCGTCCGCTGCTCGGCCGGTTCACCGAGCCGGTCCACGCCGAACCGCAGGGCGGCCGCATACGTGTCGTCCGGGTCCAGGCGCCGCAGTTCCTCGGCGATCAGCTCGGACGTCTCGCGGCGCTTGAGCGCCACCGCGCGGTCCGGCTGCCCCTGGATGGACAAGGTGGCCAGCGTGCCGTCGGCCCGGTCGAGGACGATCGGGCCCTGCGTGGAATCGAGCCGTACGCCGGTCAGGCCCGGGCCCGCCGACAGGGTCCGCTTCACCGGCACGTCCAGCCGGTCCGCGAGCCACATGGCGAGCAGCTCACAGCTCGGGTTGAACTCCTCGCCCTCGACCTCGACCGACGTGACGTCGGTCGTGACCTGGTCCAGGGCCGCCGCGAGCATGGAGCGCCACGGCGTGATCCGGGTCCAGGACAGGTCGGTGTCGCCGGGGGAGTAGGACGCCGCGCGGGCCTCCAGCTCGTGGACCGGCTGTTCGGCCGCGTACGTGTCCGTGACGCGCCGCCGGGCCAGAGAGCCCAGCGGGTCGTTCGCGGGGTCGAGAGGCGCGTCCACGGGCCACCAGACGACCGTCGGGGCGTCCGGCAGGAGCAGCGGGAGGACGACCGACTGGGCGTGGTTCACGACCTCGCCGTACAGCCGGAGCATGACCGTCTCGCCGGTGCCCGCCTCCGCGCCGACCCGCACCTCGGCGTCGAGCCGCGACTTGGTGCGGTCGCGCGGGGAGCGGGAGACGCGCTTGATGACGACCAGGGTGCGCGAAGGGTGCTCGCGCGACGCGTCGTTGGCCGCTCTCAGGGAGTCGTAGGCGTTCTCCTCGTCGGTGACGATGACGAGGGTGAGCACCATGCCGACGGCAGGGGTGCCGATGGCCCGACGCCCCTGCACGAGCGCCTTGTTGATCTTGCTGGAGGTGGTGTCCGTAAGGTCGATCTTCATGGGCGCCGCCAGCTCCGTCCGTCTCGTGCGAGCATTTCGTCCGCCTCGGCGGGCCCCCACGTGCCGGACGGGTACTGCGCGGGCTTTCCGTGCGTGTCCCAGTAGTTCTCGATCGGGTCGAGAATGTTCCAGGACAGCTCGACCTCCTCCGTGCGCGGGAAGAGGTTGGAGTCGCCCAACAGCACGTCCAGGATGAGTCGTTCGTACGCCTCCGGGCTCGACTCGGTGAACGACTCGCCATAGGCGAAGTCCATCGAGACGTCCCGGATCTCCATCGACGTGCCCGGCACCTTGGAGCCGAAGCGAACGGTGATGCCCTCGTCCGGCTGGACGCGGATCACGATCGCGTTCTGGCCCAGCTCCTCCGTCGCCGTGTGGTCGAAGGGGGAGTGGGGCGCACGCTGGAAGACGACGGCGATCTCGGTGACGCGGCGCCCGAGTCGCTTACCCGTACGCAGGTAGAAGGGCACCCCCGCCCAACGGCGGTTGTCCACCTCCAACTTGATGGCCGCATACGTGTCGGTCTTCGACTTCGGGTCGATGCCGTCTTCCTGGAGGTAGCCGACGGCCTTCTCGCCGCCCTGCCACCCGGCCGCGTACTGGCCGCGCACCGTGTCCTTGCCCAGGTCCTTCGGCAGCCGGATCGCGCCGAGCACCTTGGCCTTCTCGGCGACGAGCGCGTCCGCGTCGAAGGAAGCGGGCTCCTCCATGGCGGTCAGCGCCATCAGTTGGAGGAGGTGGTTCTGGATGACGTCGCGGGCGGCGCCGATGCCGTCGTAGTAGCCGGCGCGGCCGCCGATGCCGATGTCCTCGGCCATCGTGATCTGCACGTGGTCCACGTACGACCGGTTCCAGATCGGCTCGAACATCTGGTTCGCGAAGCGGAGCGCCAGGATGTTCTGGACGGTCTCCTTGCCGAGGTAGTGGTCGATACGGAACACCTGGTCCGGGTCGAACACCTCGTGCACGATCGCGTTCAGCTCCTTGGCCGACGCGAGGTCGTGACCGAACGGCTTCTCGATGACGGCCCGCCGCCAGGAGCCGTTCGGCGCGTCCGCGAGCCCGTGCTTCTTCAGCTGCTGCACGACCTGCGGGAAGAACTTGGGAGGTACGGAGAGGTAGAACGCGAAGTTCCCGCCCGTGCCCTGAGACTTGTCGAGATCCTGGATCGTGTGCTTCAGGGTCTCGAAGGCGTCGTCGTCGTCGAAGTTGCCCTGGACGAAGCGCATCCCCTGGATGAGCTGCTGCCAGACCTCCTCGCGGAACGGCGTCCGGGAGTGCTGCTTGACCGCGTCGTGCACCTCCTGCGCGAAGTCCTCGTCCTGCCACTCGCGGCGGGCGAACCCGATCAACGAGAAGCCGGGCGGGAGAAGACCCCGGTTGGCGAGGTCATAAACAGCAGGCATCAGCTTTTTACGTGACAAATCGCCCGTAACGCCGAAGATCACCAGGCCCGACGGCCCCGCGATGCGCGGGAGCCGTCGGTCGGCGGCGTCACGGAGCGGGTTGGCTCCGTGTGCGGTCAAGGTTTCAGCCCTCCGAGGGGGCGAGGCGCTTGAGCTCCGCCTCGGTCGACTTGAGCAGGTCGTTCCAGGACGCCTCGAACTTCTCCACGCCCTCGTCCTCGAGCAGCTGCACGACCTCGTCGTACGAGATCCCCAGCTTCTCGACGGCCTCGATCTCGGCGCGGGACTTGTCGTACGTGCCCGCGATCGTGTTGCCGGTGATCTGACCGTGGTCGGCGGTGGCGTCGAGGGTGGCCTCCGGCATGGTGTTCACCGTGCCCGGGGCGACCAGGTCGTCGACGTACAGAGTGTCCTTGTACGCCTTGTCCTTGACGCCGGTCGAGGCCCACAGCGGGCGCTGCTTGTTGGCCTGCGCCTTGTCCAGGGCGGCCCAGCGGTCGGAGGAGAAGACCTCCTCGTACGCCTCGTAGGCGAGCCGGGCGTTGGCGAGGGCGGCCTTGCCGCGCGCCGACTTGGCCTCGTCGGTGCCGAGGGCGTCGATCCGCTTGTCGATCTCGGTGTCCACGCGGGACACGAAGAAGGACGCGACGGAGTGGATCTCGGACAGGTCCAGGCCCGCGGCCTTCGCCTTCTCCAGACCGGCCAGGTAGGCGTCCATGACCTCCCGGTACCGCTCGAGGGAGAAGATCAGCGTGACGTTGACGCTGATGCCCTTGCCGATGACCTCGGTGATGGCCGGAAGGCCCGCCTTGGTCGCCGGGATCTTGATCAGCGTGTTCGGCCGGTCCACCAGCCACGCCAGTTGCTTGGCCTCGGCGATGGTGGCCTTGGTGTTGTGGGCGAGCCGCGGGTCGACCTCGATCGAGACCCGGCCGTCCTGGCCGCCTGTCGCGTCGAAGACCGGGCGCAGGATGTCGGCGGCGTCGCGGACGTCCGCCGTCGTGATCATGCGGATGGCTTCCTCGACGGTGACCTTGCGGGCCGCGAGATCGGTGAGCTGCTGGTCGTAACCATCACCCTCCGAGATCGCCTTCTGGAAGATCGACGGGTTGGTGGTGACGCCCACGACGTGCTGCTGGTCGATCAGCTCGGCAAGGTTGCCGGACGTGATCCGCTTGCGCGACAGGTCGTCCAGCCAGATCGCGACGCCCTCCTCGGAGAGGCGCTTCAGTGCGTCTGTCATGGAAATTGCATCTCCTACGTGTCGTGTACGGGCGTCAGCGCTGGGCCGCGGCGAGGGATTCCCGCGCCTTGGCCGCCACGTTCTCGGCGGTGAAACCGAACTCCTTGAAGAGGACCTTCCCGTCGGCCGAGGCACCGAAGTGCTCCAGCGAGACGATGCGGCCCGCGTCACCGACGTACTTGTGCCAGGTCAGACCGATACCGGCCTCGACCGAGACCCGCGCCTTCACCGCAGGCGGCAGGACGCTGTCCCGGTACCCCTGCTCCTGCTCCTCGAACCACTCGACGCACGGCATCGACACGACGCGCGTGGCGACACCCTCGGCCTCCAGCTGCTCGCGGGCCTCGACGGCCAGCTGCACCTCGGAACCGGTGGCGATCAGGATCAGGTCCGGGGTCTCCTTGGAGGCCTCGACGAGCACGTAGCCGCCCTTGACGGTGTCCTCGTTCGGCGCGTACGTCGGCACACCCTGACGGGTCAGGGCGAAGCCGTGCGGGGCGCTCTTGCCGTAGTCCTTCTTGCCGCGCTTGAGGACCTCGCGCCAGGCGATGGCCGTCTCGTTGGCGTCAGCCGGGCGGATCACGTTCAGGCCCGGGATGGCCCGCAGCGAGGCGAGGTGCTCGACGGGCTGGTGGGTCGGGCCGTCCTCGCCGAGACCGACGGAGTCGTGCGTCCACACGTACGTCACCGGGAGGTGCATCAGGGCGGACAGGCGGACGGCATTGCGCATGTAGTCGGAGAACACCAGGAAGGTGCCGCCGTAGATGCGGGTGTGGCCGTGCAGCGCGATGCCGTTCATCTCCGCGGCCATGGAGTGCTCGCGGATGCCGAAGTGCACGGTGCGGCCGTACGGGTTCGCCTCCGGCAGCGGGTTGTCCGCGGGGAGGAACGACGACGTCTTGTCGAACGTCGTGTTGTTCGAGCCCGCGAGGTCGGCGGAGCCGCCCCACAGCTCGGGGATGACCGGGCCGAGTGCCTCGAGGACCTTGCCGGACGCCGCGCGCGTGGCGACACCCTTGCCGGTCTCGAAGACCGGGAGCTTCTCCTCCCAGCCGGCCGGCAGCTCGCCCGCGTTGATGCGGTCGAAGTCGGCGGCGCGCTCCGGGTTGGCGGTGCGCCACTCCTGGAACGACTTCTCCCACTCGGCCTTGGCCTGGGCGCCGCGGTCGAGGGCCTTGCGGGTGTGGGCGATGACCTCGTCGGGAACCTCGAAGGTCTTCTCGGGGTCGAAGCCGAGGACGCGCTTGGTGGCGGCCACCTCGTCGTCGCCGAGCGCCGAGCCGTGCGCGGCCTCGGTGTTCTGCGCGTTCGGGGCGGGCCAGGCGATGATCGAGCGCATCGCGATGAAGGACGGCTTGTCCGTGACCTTCTTGGCCGCCTCGATGGCGTCGTAGATCGCCTCGTGGTCCAGGTCGCCGTCCGGCTTCGGGGCCACGCGCTGCACGTGCCAGCCGTACGCCTCGTACCGCTTGCAGGTGTCCTCGGAGACCGCGGTCTCCGTGTCGCCCTCGATCGAGATGTGGTTGTCGTCCCACAGCAGGATCAGGTTGCCGAGCTTCTGGTGGCCCGCGAGCGAGGACGCCTCGGAGGAGATGCCCTCCTGGAGGCAGCCGTCACCGGCGATGGCGTAGATGAAGTGGTCGAAGGGGCTCTCGCCGACGGCGGCCGCCGGGTCGAACAGGCCGCGCTCGTAGCGGGCGGCCATGGCCATGCCCACCGCGTTGGCGACGCCCTGGCCCAGCGGGCCGGTCGTCGTCTCCACGCCGGTGGTGTGGCCGTACTCCGGGTGACCGGGGGTCTTGGATCCCCAGGTGCGGAAGGCCTTCAGGTCGTCCAGCTCCAGGCCGAATCCGGCCAGGTAGAGCTGGATGTAGAGGGTCAGGGACGAGTGGCCCGCGGACAGCACGAATCGGTCACGCCCGACCCAGTCGGCGTCCGCCGGGTCGTGCCGCATCACCTTCTGGAAGAGGGTGTACGCGGCCGGGGCCAGGCTCATCGCCGTGCCGGGATGGCCGTTACCGACCTTCTGTACGGCATCGGCGGCCAGGACGCGGACGGTGTCAACGGCCCGCTGGTCCACATCGGTCCACTCGAGGTCTGCGGTGGTCGGCTTGGTACTCACCCTGAGTCAGGGCTCCTCTCCACATGGCTCACGCCGGTGATGTCGGTCTCACCGGCCGCTGTCGAGCCTACCCTTGCTGGAACGTGCATTATTTCGAGTCATTCCAGACTGCCGGGACTCTGTTAAATCCGCCTCCTGACAGGGATCGGGAGCGTTCGTCACGTGAATACGGAGCCGCTCATCTGCGGGCTCATCCGGGGACGCGAAAGCTCATCTGGACCCGGCTCGCGGAGGCCGTCGAAGTGCCCCGCCCGAGGGGCCGTCGGAGTGGCCGTTGCCTCCTTCGCGGCATGCTGCCCAACACGGACCCACCCCCACGAAGGGCGAGGTATAGGCAACGTCTACAGTGGCGTGGTACGCGCGAGCTTTACCGGGACTTCACATCAAGTGGTCTTTTTCGGGGGCTCGCTGGAGTCTCTGTCAGGGGTGTGCGTGACGGCCGTCGAATCCCGTCCAGCGGGAGCGCTCGGGACGAGCAGCACGAGTAGCAGCCGAGGCCAGCGCCCGCTCGGGGCCCGAGTCAAGGCGTTCGTGGCGCTGACCAAGCCGCGGATCATCGAGCTGCTGCTCATCACCACGGTTCCGGTGATGTTCCTCGCCGAGCAGGGTGTGCCGAACCTGAAGCTGGTGCTCATCACCTGCCTCGGCGGCTACCTGTCGGCAGGGGGCGCCAACGCGCTGAACATGTGGTACGACCGCGACATCGACGCTCTCATGGAGCGCACGTCACAGCGGCCACTGGTCACCGGAATGGTGAGCCCGAACGAATGCCTGGTGTTCGGCATCTCGCTCGCGGTGGTCTCCACGCTTCTGTTCGGCTTCGCGGTCAACTGGCTTTCGGCCTGGCTGTCGCTCGGCGCACTGCTCTTCTATGTGGTCGTCTACACGATGATCCTGAAGCGGCGCACGTCGCAGAACATCGTCTGGGGCGGGATCGCCGGCTGTCTGCCCGTGCTCATCGGCTGGTCCTCGGTGACCAACTCGATGTCGTGGGCTCCGGTCATCCTCTTCCTCGTGATGTTCTTCTGGACGCCGCCGCACTACTGGCCGTTGTCCATGAAGGTGAAGGACGACTACGCGCGCGTGGGCGTGCCCATGCTGCCGGTCATCGCCTCCAACAAGGTGGTGGCGAAGCAGATCGTCATCTACAGCTGGGTGATGGTCGCGGTCTCGCTGCTGCTGACGCCGCTCGGCTACACCGGCTGGTTCTACACCGTGGTCGCGCTGCTCGCGGGCGGGTTCTGGCTGTGGGAGGCGCACGGGCTGCAGAACCGCGCGAAGGCCGAGGTGACGGGCGGCAAGCTCAAGGAGATGCGCCTGTTCCACTGGTCCATCACCTATGTCTCGCTGCTGTTCGTGGCGGTCGCGGTGGACCCGTTCCTGCGCTGATCCCTCTCTGAGTCCCCGATGGGTGGGGCGCGTGGCCCAGGCCACGCGCCCCACCCATCGCTTGTTTCGCTACTCGTCGGTAGCATCCTGTTCATGGCAGAGACTCAAGCGGTTGAGGCGCCCCGTCGGGCAACGAAGGACGAGCGCCGGGCGGCCAAGCTGGCCCAGCAGATCGGCGCGTTCGCCAAGGCGCACGGCGGCGCCGAGGGGCAGCTCGCGTACATCGGTGAGCACGGCACCCGGATCGTGCTCGTCGGCGAGGACGGCGGCTGGGGCGACCTGGTCGCCACGACGTACGAGGTCGCGCAGAAGGCCGTCGAGAAGGCCGGGATCACCGTCCACGAGGACTTCGACGGCGAATTCGCGGCCAAGGTCGAGACCGGCCCGTACGAGTGGAAGCGCATGGCGGGCATCCAGCTCGGCGGCTGATCCGGGCATGTGGGGGCCATGCGTGCAGGTGTGCGACGTGGGGTTGAGCAACACCAGGCGCCCTGTCACCCGTTAGGACTGTAGGAGCACGGTCCATATACGGGAGCCCCGGATGATCGAAACGCCGTCCCTGGTGGACCAGAACTGCCACGGGGTGCTGCGTACGGAGCTGGGCCTCGGCACGTTCGAGGCCCACCTCGGCCGGGGTGAGGGGCCGCCCGCCCCCGGCACCACCTTCTTCGACACCCAGACCGGTTTCGCGGTACGCCGCTGGTGCCCGCCCCTGCTCGGCATGGAACCCCACTGTCCGCCCGCGCGTTATCTGGCCAGGCGCCGTGAACTCGGTGTGCTGGAGGCGGGGCGGCGGCTGCTGCGCGGCAGTGGCATCACCACGTATCTCGTGGACACGGGGCTTCCGGGCGATCTCACCGGGCCCGCCGAGATGGCGTCGGCCGGAGAGGCCGAGGCCCACGAGATCATCCGCCTCGAACTACTTGCCGAGCAGGTCGCCGACACCTCGGGAACCGTCGAATCCTTCCTCGCGAACCTCGCCGAGTCGGTGCACGCCGCGGCCGTCGGAGCCGTCGCCTTCACCTCGGTCGCGGGGGTACGTCACGGACTCGCGCTCGCGCCGCAGCCGCCGGGACCCGGCGAGGTGCGCGGCGCCGTGGGGCGCTGGCTCGCCGGGCGGACGGTGGGGGGACCGGTGACGGACCCCGTCGTGCTGCGCCATCTGCTGTGGATCGCGGTCGCGACCGGGCGGCCCCTCCAGCTGCATGCCGGGCTGGGCGAACCGGGGGCCGTGGTCTCCCCGGTCCGGGCGAACTCGACGACGTGGGGCAGCGCGGACCGCACGGACCCGGTGCTTCTCGCCGACTTCGCGCGGGCCACGGTCGGGCTCGGCACGGATCTCGTCCTGCTGCACGGCTACCCGTATCACCGGCACGCCGCCCATCTGGCCGGGATCTTTCCCCATGTCTACGCGGACCTCGGCCCGGCTCTCGCCCGCACCGGGGCCCGGGCCGCCGCGGTGCTCGCGGAGATCCTGGAGCTGGCCCCGTTCGGCAAGCTCCTCTTCTCCAGCGGCGCACGCGGCCTTCCCGAGCTGCACGTGGTCGGTGCCCGGCTGTTCCGGGAAGCGCTCGGGCGGGTGCTCGGCGGGTGGGTGGCCGACGGGGCGTGGTCGCTCGCGGACGCGCAGCGGGTCGCCGGGATGATCGCGTCGGGCACGGCGCAGCGGGTCTACGGACTCGCCGCTATGGGCGCAGACGGCTGACCGACTCCGGGGTGAGGTGCCGGGAGAGCACGGCGAGCGCGTCCGTGACCTCGCGCAGGCGGCCCGCGTCGGCGCCACCGAGTGCGGTGGCCAGCGCCTCGTCGATGCCGGCCGTACGGACCTCGGCCACCCGGTCGGAGGCCTCGGCGGCCTGCCGGATCAACTGACGCCTGCCGTCGGCGGGATCGGGCGCCGTCTCGACCGACCCGGTCTCCTTGAGCCGGGCCACGGCGCCTGAGACCTGGCTCTGGGGGAGTCCGGTGCGGGCGGCGATGGCGCCGACGGACGTGTTGTCGTGGGCGTAGACGTCGCTGAGGACGACCAGGACGGCCCTGGTGCCGCCGCGGAACTGGCCGGACGGACCGGAGCCGGGGGCGGGCTCGGGCAGGGACTCCTCGCCGATCTTCATCAGCGTGCGGCCGAGGAGGAACAGCTCGACGGGGGTCAGCGAAGGCGTGTCGCTTCCGCTTCCGGTCCGGGATGACGGGCTCATACGGGGATATTACATCGAGGATGATGCATCGATTCTGATCCATCACTGTTGATGTATCGCTATTGATGCATCGAAATAGATGGAGTACGGTGAAGGTGTTCGGCGGCGAACGGCGCCGTCCGGCGCATTTCACCTGGGGGGTTCGATGTTTCTCACCGTCGACGGGGCCAAGCTCTACTACGAGGTCCGGGGGAGCGGTCCGCTGCTGCTGATCGCGCAGAGCGGGGAAGGCGACGCCGGGCGCAGCGTGGATCTGGTCGACCGGCTCGTCGACCGGTACACGGTGGTGACGTACGACCGCCGGGGCCTGTCCCGCAGCGAGCGCGCCGAGCGGGGTAGGGATGTGCGGCTGACGCAGCACGCGGACGACGTGCACCGTTTGTTGGCCGAGCTGACCGACGAGCCCGCGCTGATGCTCGGCTGCAGCATGGGTGCGTCGATCGGGCTGCACCTCGCGCTGCGGCATCCGGAGCAGTTGGCGACGCTCGTCGCCCATGAGCCTGTGTCGCCCGCGCTGTTGCCCGCCGACCGCAGGGCCCATCACGTCCAGGAGCTGGTCGCTCTGCGGCAGGTTCACCGGGACGGCGGGCTCCAGGCGGCCTTTCCGGAGATGGCCCGTGTGCTTGGGATCGACCCGTTGCGTCAGGAGACCGAGCCGGACCTCACGCCGATGCCGCTCACCCCGCAGCGCGTGGCGAACTTCGCGTTCTTCATCGAGCGGGATTTCACCGCGGTCGTCCAGGCGGAGCTGGACGTCGACATGCTCGCCCGGTCCGCCGTGCGCATCGTGCCGGCGGTGGGGCGGGCCACGCCTCCCGAGGTCTTCGACCGGCGGTGCGCCTTGGAGCTCGCGCGGATACGAGAGGTGGAGGCCGAGGAGTTCCCCGGCGGGCACAACGGGAACACGACGCACCCGCAGGCGTACGCGGCCCGCCTCGAGGAGGTCCTCCGTGACGAATGAGGCGGCAAGGCCCCTGTCGGTCCCGGCGGCGGCCTCGGTCCCTGCTGCGGGCCGAGCGGGCCGGCGGTCCTCAGACCGTCGACAGCTCCGAGTCCGCCTGCGCCGGTACGTCCACCGTTGCCTCCGGGCGCTCACGCAGCGACAGGACCACGCGCAGCACGCCGATCCACACCAGCGCCGAGCCCATCATGTGCAGGCCGACGAGGATCTCGGGGAGGTCGGTGAAGTACTGGACGTAGCCGATGACGCCCTGGGCCAGGAGGATCAGGAAGAGATCCCGGGTGCGGTGCAGGGGGCCCTTGGGGGCGTCGACCGCCTTGAGGACGAACCAGAGGGCGAAGGTCAGCGTCACCACGATCCAGGCCAGGACCGCGTGCAGCTTGGTGACCGTCTCCCAGTCCAGCGGCATGCGCGGGACGTCACTGGAGTCGCCTGCGTGCGGACCCGCGCCGGTCACGACGGTGCCGACCAGGATGAGCAGGGCGGCCGCCAGAACCAGGAACCAGACCAGCTGCTTGATCGACTTGCCGACCAGCGGCCGGGGCGCGGCGTCGCCCTCGCGGGTGCGCTGCCACATCACGACGGCGACCGTGAGGAGCGCGGTCGTCAGGACGAAGTGGGCCGCGACCGTGTACGGGTTGAGGCCGACCAGGACGACGATGCCGCCCAGGACCGCGTTGCCCATGACGACCCAGAACTGGGTCCAGCCGAGCCGGGTCAGCGAGCGGCGCCACGGCTTCTGCGAGCGGGCGGCGATGATCGCCCAGCCGACCGCGGCGCACAGCACGTACGTCAGCATGCGGTTGCCGAACTCGATGGCTCCGTGGAAGCCCATCTCGCTCGTCGCGGTCAGCGACTGATCGGTGCACTTCGGCCATGTCGGGCAGCCGAGGCCCGAGCCGGTCAGGCGCACCGCGCCACCGGTGACGACGATGACCACCGTCATGACGACGGCGGACAGGGCCGCGCGCTGGACGGTCCGCGGAGTGGGAGTCCAGCGTTCGGCGATGAAGGCGAGCGGATTGCGCACCGCCTGGACGGCGTCGGCGCGGGTCAGGTTTGGCACGGGCCCATCGTAGGGGGCCGCTTGTGCGCCGCTTCACGAGGGGGACGTAACTGCGGAATCTGTGACGGGAGTTACGTCACGGTGGCGGTATGCCGGGTCACACGCCGCGATGCGGACCGGCCCCACGGATGGGCGCGGGCCGACGCGCGCGTCACTCCCAGCGGAAGAAGCGGGCCGCCGCGCCGAGGCCGAGGACCGCCCACACCGCGAGGATGCCGAGGTCGCCCCAGGGCATCGAGGCACCGTGCTGGAGGACGTCGCGCAGGCCGTCGGAGAGCGCGGCGATGGGGAGCAGGCCGAGCACGTTCTGGGCGGCGTCCGGGAACTTGTCCAGCGGCACGATGACGCCGCCGCCCACGAGGAGGAGCAGGAAGACCAGGTTCGCCGCGGCGAGCGTGGCCTCTGCCTTCAAGGTGCCGGCCATCAGCAGGCCGAGGCCCGAGAAGGCCGCCGTGCCGAGGACGAGGAGGAGCAGGACGGCGAAGGGGTTCCCGTGCGGGGACCAGCCGAGTGCGAACGCGATGACCGTGAGGAGGACGACCTGGAGGATCTCGGTGACCAGGACCGAGAGGGTCTTGGCCGTCATCAGGCCCCAGCGGGGCAGAGGGGAGGCGCCGAGCCGCTTGAGGACGCCGTAGCGACGCTCGAAGCCCGTCGCGATGGCCTGGCCGGTGAACGCCGTGGACATCACGGCGAGCGCGAGGATGCCGGGGGCGAGGAAGTCGACCGCCTTGCCCGCGCCGGTGTCGACGATGTCGACCGACGAGAACAGGACCAGCAGAAGGGTGGGGATGACGACCGTGAGCAGCAGCTGTTCGCCGTTGCGCAGCAGCATCTTCGTCTCGAGCACGGCCTGCGCCGCGATCATGCGGGGCAGCGGGGCGGCTCCCGGGGCCGGGGTGTACGTGCCGGGGGCCAACCGGTCGGTCGTGCTCATCCGCGCAGCTCCTTGCCGGTCAGTTCCAGGAATACGTCTTCGAGGGTGTGCCGCTCGACGGAGATCTTCTCCGGCATCACGCCGTGCTGGGCGCACCAGGAGGTGACCGTCGCCAGGAGCTGCGGGTCGACCTGGCCGCTGACCCGGTAGGAGCCGGGGGTCAGTTCGGCGGCCGCGGAGTCGGTGGGCAGGGCCTTGAGCAGCGAGCCGACGTCGAGTCCCGGGCGACCGCTGAAACGCAGGGTGTTCTCGGCGCCGCCGCGGCACAGCTGCTCGGGGGAGCCCTGGGCGATGACCTGGCCCGCGTCGACGATCGCGACGTCGTCGGCGAGCTGTTCGGCCTCGTCCATGTAGTGGGTGGTGAGGATGACGGAAACGCCGTCGCGGCGCAGATCGCGGACGAGGTCCCAGGTCGCGTGACGTGCCTGCGGGTCGAGGCCCGCGGTCGGCTCGTCGAGGAAGACCAGTTCGGGGCGGCCGACGACGGCCATCGCGAGGGCGAGGCGCTGCTGCTGGCCGCCGGACAGACGCCGGTAGGTGGTGCGTCCGCAGCTGTCGAGGCCGAGGCGCTCGATGAGGGCGTCCACGTCGAGCGGGTGGGCGTGCAGCTTGGCGACGTGGTGCAGCATCTCGTCGGCACGGGCGCCGGAGTAGACGCCGCCCGACTGCAGCATCACGCCGATGCGCGGGCGCAGCTTCGCGGACTGCTTCACCGGGTCGAGGCCGAGGACGCGGACGGTGCCGGAGTCCGGCCTGCGGTAGCCCTCGCAGGTCTCGATGGTGGTGGTCTTGCCCGCGCCGTTGGGGCCGAGGACGGCCGTGATGCCGGGGGCGGCGGTGAGGTCGAGACCGTCGACCGCGGTTTTGTCTCCGTACCGCTTCACCAGTGAGGTGATGTGGACGACGGGCTCGCTTTCCATGGTGGCCAAGTCTAGGGACGAGCGGAGGGGTGCCAGGGGCCGGGGGCCGTGGCGAGGGGACTCGGGGGTGACGGATGCGGATCGTGACGTTGGGTGACGTTGCGGGCGAGGCGTGAGTGGGTCGGGGGTGAGGTTGCGCCGGACATTGCCCGGTTGTGTGCGTACCGGTGTGGCCGAGGGGTCTGATCCCGACGCGCGGGGTGGCCTGGCGGAGCAGGGGCTCGCGGTGACGGTTCCGGATCTCGGGGGCCGGTGCCGGTGCCGGTGAAGGTGCCGGTGACGGCCGTGGGCCTGGCGTGCGTCGCGCCGGACCGGGCTGGCCCCGGCGCTCGGAGGTCATGATCGCCGACGCCTCGCCGACGCCTCGCCGACGCCTCGCCGACGCCTCGGCGATGGCGACGGCGGTGCTGGTCGGCACCGAGGTGCCCGGGGCGAGGCCGGGTAGCGGTCGGCATGCTGCTGTGCGGCGTGCGGCTGTGCGGCTGTGCGGCGTGCGGAGGCCGGAGAGTGCGGGCTGTGTGGCGTCCCGGCGTGTCCGGTTCGGCCGCCCGGACGGTCGGTTGGCGGGTGTGCGTCATGTCGGCATCTCGCCAGTCGTGCAAGCCCGTTGACCTGGTGAGCCGCTCCCATACTTCTGGCGTGGTCCCTGTTTCGCGTGTGTCCCGTGGGTGCTTCACGGGGTTCCTGAGAAGGAGAGTGCGTGTTGAGACCAGTTCCCTCGCGGCGGCGTAGCGGCCTCGCTGCCCTGCTGTCTTGTGTCATGCGCCTGCCACTTTTGGGTCTGTCGCCCGCGTAGGCCGCCCCGCCCGAGCCGGCCACGCCGCGCTGACCAAGGCGGCCCCTTCACGGTCCACGCCCCCGGTCCCGCCTGTTCCGGCCCGGTTCTGCCCGTCCCTGTCCACCCGGCAATCACCTTTCTGCGAAAGCGAGTTCCTACGTGAGACAGCAAGCACCGAGACGGCGCGGCCTGTTGGCCGTCGCGCTCACCGTGGCGTTGGGGGTGCCGCTCATCGGCGCGGTGCCCGCCGTCGCCGACCCCACGCCGCAGCCCGCGAACGCCCTGCGGGCCAAGGGCGAGCCCAAGGTTCTTCGCCAGCTCGACAAGCCCGGCGCCGACGGCACCACGACCTTCTGGGTGCAGCTCGACGCGCAGGCCGACACCTCGGCCGCGCGGAAGGCGAAGAAGAAGGCCGACAAGGGCCGCGCCGTCATCAAGGCCAAGAAGGAGCGAGCGACGGCGTCCCAGGGAGAGCTGAAGGCCCTGCTGAAGAAGTCCGGCGCGCACTTCACCTCGTACTGGATCAGCAACACCGTCAAGGTGACCGGGGACAAGGCGCTCGCGGAGAAGATCGCCGCTCGGCCCGAGGTCGAAGCCATCGCGGCCGACAAGGTGCTGAAGCTGCCCGACGACCGGACCGCCGAAGAGCAGCCGCAGGCCGCCGGCGGCGTCGAGTGGAACATCGACAGCATCAACGCGCCCAAGGTGTGGGACGACCTGGGTGACCGCGGTGACGGTGTCGTCATCGCCAACATCGACACCGGCGTCGACTACCAGCACCCGACGCTCGCCGGGAGTTACCGGGGCCTGAAGGCCGACGGGACGTACGACCACGACCACAACTGGTTCGACGCCACCGCCACCTGTCCCGAACAGGAACCCTGCGACGACCACGGGCACGGCAGCCACACCATGGGCACGATGGTCGGCGACGACGGTGACGGCGACCGGATCGGTGTCGCGCCGGGCGCACGGTGGATCGCCGCCAAGGGCTGCACCGTCTCAGGCTGCCCGCAGGACGCGCTGCTCGCCGCCGGACAGTGGATCCTCGCCCCGACCGACCGCACCGGCCAGGACCCGCGCCCCGACCTCGCCCCCGACGTGGTCAACAACTCCTGGGGCGCCGACGTCCTCGACACCTGGTACGAGTCGATGGTCCAGGCATGGGTGGACGCGGGCATCTTCCCGGCGTTCTCGAACGGCAACAACGGCCCCGACTGCGCCACGGTCGGATCCCCGGGCGCGTACCCCAACACCTATGCCTCCGGGGCCTACGACAGCGACGGCGACATCGCCTCGTTCTCCGCGCGCGGCGCAGGTGAGGACGGCGCCGTCAAGCCGGACATCGCCGCACCCGGCGTGGACATCCGCTCGGCCGCGCCCGGTGGGGGCTACGCCGTCATGTCCGGTACGTCGATGGCCTCGCCGCACACCGCCGCGACCGTCGCCCTGATGTGGTCGGTTTCCCCGGCGATCCGTGGCGACGTAGCAGCCACCGAGCGGCTCCTCGACAGGACCGCCCACGACGTTCCCGACCTCACCTGCGGCGGCACCGCCGCGAACAACAATGTCTTCGGTGAGGGCCGGCTCGACGCGTACGCGGCCGTCGCAGCCACGCCGCGCGGCCCGCTGGGCGGCCTCATCGGTGCCGTCACCGCCGACGGCGCGCCGCTCGCCGGAGCCACCGTCGACCTCACCGGCCCCATGGACGCCACCGTCAACACCCGCGACGACGGCACCTACAGCCTGCCGAAACTGATGGTCGGCGACTACCAGGTGAAGGTCTCCAAGTACGGCTACCGGCCCGCCGAGTCCACCGTCACCATCACCGAGGGCTCCACCGCCACCCGCGACCTCGCCCTCGACACCGCCCCCACGGGCACCCTGTCCGGCACCGTACGCACCACGAGCGGCCCGGAGGCCGGCGCGAAGATCGAGGTGGCCGGAGCTCCCGCCGACACCACCACGACCACCGGGGGCGACGGCTCGTACACGCTGCAACTGCCTTCCGGCACCTATCAGTTGACGATCACGCCGAACAGTCGGTGTGCCGCGATCGGGGCGTTCACCGTCGAGGTCACCGCGGGCGACTCCGGCAAGGACCTCGAACTGCCCAGCCGCACCGACAAGTTCGGCACGACCTGCACGGAGGCGCACGAGGAGGACTTCCCCTCCGGCGACACCAAGCTGAACACGAGCAGTCCCTACTCCGGCAACGCCACGGTCAACCTGCCCTTCCCGGTGGCGCTGTACGGCAAGACGTACACCAAGGCTTCGGCGAACATCGAGGGCTACCTGACCTTCGAAACGCCCGTCAACATGTCCACGAACCACACGCTGCCGTACACCGCGTATCCGAACGGCTCCCTCTATCCGTTCTGGGACGATCTCCAACTGGCCACCGACAGCGGCGCGATGTACTGGAGCACGCGCGGTGCCGCCCCGCACCGCGAGGTCGTCGTCGAGTGGCGCGGGGCCGTGCCCAGCGCCGCCCGCACCCAGAAGCTCGACTTCTCCGTCGTGATCGGCGAGGACGGCACGTACTCCTACCACTATCGCAACCAGGTCGGCGACACCTACGCGCGCGGCCTGAGCGCGACCATCGGCGCGGAGAACGCGGACGGCACCGACGCGCTCACCTACTCCTACAACCAGGCCGCGGTGGACAACGGCACCGTGCTGACGTTCCGGCCCTCGCGTAGCGCCGCCCTGACCGGCACCGTCACCGACGCGAACGACTCCAAGGCGCTCGCCGGAGCCACCGTCACCGTCCGCCGCGACGGCACACAGGTTGCCACCGGCACCACCGGCGCGGCCGGCACCTACCTGGTGCAGGTCCCGGCCACCGGCGAGCCGGCCGACTACGAGGTCACCATCGGCGCCGCGCACTACACCGCAGACACCCGCACCGTCGCGCTCGCCGCCGGGTCCGCCGAGCGGGTCTCCGCGCGACTGACCACCGGCAAGATCGACGTCACCCCGAACACCGCCACGACCGTCGTCGTCCCCGCCGAGCAGAGCAGGCAGCGCACGATCACCCTCACCAACTCCGGTTCCACGACGTCCTATTCGGTTACGGAGTCGGGAGGCGCGGCCTGGCTGAGCGCGTCCCCGGCCACCGGTGACCTGGCCGAGGGCGGCACACAGCAGGTCGTCCTCACCTTCGACACGCACGGCGTCGCCCCCGGCACCGCCCTCAAGGGCACCGTCGTCATCGCCTCCGACAGCGGGCGGACGCCCGAGATCAGGATCCCGGTGACCCTGTCCGTGCCCGCCTACCAGAGCGCGCTCGACGCGGGCGGGAGCAAGGCGTACACCGACCGGGCCGGGGACACCTGGGGCCCCGACCGGAAGTACACGGCCGGCTCGTACGGCTACCTCGGCCAGTCGACGAAGCTGACCAGCACCGACGCCATCGAGGACACCGCCGACGACAAGCTGTACCGCACCGCCCGCGAGGGTGCCGTGGAGTACCGCTTCGACAGCGTTCCGGACGGCGTCTACCAGGTCGAGCTGGACTTCGCCGAACTCGCCGCCGTCCCGGCCGGACGGCGCTCGACCGACGTGCTCGCCGAGGGCGTGGTCCAGCGGTCCGACCTGGACATCGTCAAGGCCACCGGCGGGAGTTACCGGGCACTGCCCGAGACCTTCACCGTCAAGGTCGCCGACGGCCAGCTGAACGTCCGCCTCGTCGCCACCGGCACCGAGAAGACCCTCGTCAACGCCGTCCGCGTCACCCAGCGCCCCGACCTCAGCAGCTAAGGAGCCCGAGTTGAGAAACCGCAGGCACCTCAGACCCATGTGGCGAGGTCCGCTCGCCACCGCCCTCGCCCTCGCCCTGGGCGTCCCCTTCCTGGCCACGCTGCCCGCCGCGGCCGCCGACGGCCCGGCGACTTCCTTGCGCGGCAAGGCGGACAGCTCGCTCCTGAAGGACTTCGCGGACCACGACCGCGCCTCCTTCTGGGTGCAGCTCGATTCGCAGGCCGACACCACGGCGGCCAGGAAGGCGAAGACCAAGACGGCCATGGACCGGGCCGTCCTCAAGGCCAAGAAGGACCACGCGGCCGCGTCCCAGGCCGACTTGAAGGCCCTGCTGAAGAAGTCCGGGGCGCGCTACACCTCGTACTGGATCAGCAACTCGGTCAAGGTGACCGGTGACCGCGCGCTCGCCGAGGAGATCGCAGCCCGGCCCGACGTCGCCTCCGTCGAGGCCGACGAGCCGGTCCCGCTGCCGCCCACCACCAAGAACGACACCCCCGAGGCCACGGTCGACGGAGTCGAGTGGAACGTCGACCGGATCAACGCGTCCAAGGTGTGGGACGCGTACGGGGTGCGCGGCGAGGGCGTCGTCATCGGCAGCCTCGACACCGGCGTCGACTACCAGCACCCCGCGCTCGCCGCGCAGTACCGGGGACTGAAGACGGACGGCACGTACGACCACGCGTACAACTGGTTCGACGCGACCGGGACGTGCCCCACCTCCGCGCCCTGCGACGACTTCGGGCACGGCACCCACACCACGGGCACCATGGTCGGCGACGACGGCGGAGGCAACCAGGTCGGCGTCGCGCCCGGCGCCACCTGGATCGCGGCGAAGGCCTGCACGACCACGGACTGCCCGCGCGACGCGCTGCTCGCGGCCGGGCAGTGGATGCTCGCGCCGACCGACGCCGACGGCGAGAACCCGCGACCCGACCTCGCCCCCGACGTCATCAACAACTCCTGGGGCTCCACGAGCCTCGACACCTGGTACCAGGCGATGGTCCAGGCGTGGCGGGACGCCGGGATCTTCCCCGCGTTCTCCAACGGCAACGCGGGACCGTCCTGCGACACGGCGGGCTCCCCCGGCGCCTACGCCAACACGTACGCCTCCGGCGCCTTCGACCGGAACAACAGGATCGCGGAGTTCTCCGCGCGCGGCCCCGGCGTCGACGGCACCGTCAAGCCGAACATCGCCGCGCCCGGCGTGAACATCCGCTCGGCCGCCCCCGGCGGCGGCTACGTCGCCGAGTCCGGTACGTCGATGGCGTCGCCGCACACCGCGGCCACCGTCGCCCTGCTGTGG
Organism: Streptomyces sp. HmicA12; assembly: GCF_000373565.1. Classification (GTDB taxonomy): domain Bacteria; phylum Actinomycetota; class Actinomycetes; order Streptomycetales; family Streptomycetaceae; genus Streptomyces. The sequence goes on from NZ_KB891820.1 coordinate 411,831, forward strand.
TCGGCGGCCCCGGCCCTGCGCGGGGACGTCGCCGCCACCGAGGCGATCCTGAACAAGTCGGCGGTCGATGTCGACGACACCTCGTGCGGGGGCACCGCGGGCTTCAACAACGTCTGGGGCGAGGGACGCCTGGACGCGTACGCCGCGGTGAGCGCCGCGCCGCGCGACAACCTCGGCGCGCTCACCGGCACCGTCACCACCGACGGCACCCCGGCCGCCGAGGCGCAGGTCGCCGTGGCGGGCCCGATGCGCGCGACCCTGACGACGAAGAAGGACGGGACGTACGCCTTCCCGCGTCTGGTCGCCGGGACGTACACGGTGACCGTGTCCAAGTTCGGCTACACGACGCGCACGGCGAGCGTCACCGTCACCGCCGACGCGAGCCTCACGTACGACGCCAAGCTGACCACCGCCCCGACCGGCACCCTGACCGGCGTCGTGCGCAGCGCCTCCGGCACCGAGGCGGACGTCGCGATCAAGGTCCAGGGCACGCCCGTGCGCGCCACGACCGACGCCCACGGCGCGTACTCCCTGACCCTGCCGCTCGGCAGCTACCAGGTGTCCCTGACGCCGCTGAACCACTGCGCGGCCGAGCTCGGCACCACGGTCGACATGACGGAGGGCACCGCCACCCGCGACCTCACGCTCGCGGCCCGCAGCGACGCCTTCGGCACGAGCTGCCGACAGGTCACGGCGGACTTCCCGACCGGCGACACCAAGGTCGCCCTCGTGCAGCCGTCCAACGCCTACGGCGCGGTCACCCTGCCGTTCCCCGTCGCCCTGTACGGGCACACGTACGACAAGGGCTGGATCTCCCGCGACGGGCAGCTGATGTTCGGCAGCCTGTGGCTCGGCGACAACGGCTCGCTGCCGAGCACGGGCGGTTCCAACGGCGCGCTGTACCCGTTCTGGGACCAGCTCGCGATGGACGACGCCTCCGGCGTCTACACCGCGGTGCGCGGCAGCGCCCCGCACCGCGAGTACGTCGTCGAGTGGCGCGACATGCTCATCGCCCGGGACACCACACGGCGCGTCAGCTTCGCCGCCGTCATGGGCGAGGACGGCACGTACTCCTTCCACTACCGGGGCATCGACCCGAGCGAGAAGGGCTACGAGCAGGGCACGGGCGCGACCATCGGCGCCGAGAACCACGGCGGCACCGACGGCCTGCTGTACGCGCTCAACCAGGTCTCGGTGCGCGACAACATGGCGATCCGGTTCAGGGCCGAGGGCCACGCCGTGGTCTCCGGCACGGTCACCGACGCCAACGACGGGCAGCCCGTCTCCGGCGCCACCGTCACCGTCGCCCGCGCGGGCACGACCCTGGCCACCGCCACCACGCGCGCCGACGGCGCCTACCTGACCCAGATCCCGGTGCCCGCCACCGCCGACCACACGATCACCGTCACCGCGCCGAACTACGGCTCCGCGACCCGCACCGCCAACCTGGGAAGCCTGTCCGTACTGCGCACCGAGTCCGCGCTCCAGACCGGCGCGGTGTCCGCGGACAGCAGCGTCGGCTGGCAGCTCGTCGTCCCGCCGGGGGAGCGGCGGCAGCGTACCCTCACCCTCACCAACACCGGCTCCGCCGCCTCCTACACGGTCGCCGAGAAGAGCGGCGCGTCCTGGCTGAAGGTCTCCCCGGCCTCCGGCACCCTCGCCGCGGGCGCCCGGCAGAAGATCACGCTCACCTTCGACACGGCGACGGCCAAGCCCGGCACCGTCTCCACCGGCACCCTCGTGCTGACCTCCGCCAGCGGCCGTACGCCGACGGTCTCGCTCCCGCTCAAGCTGGTGGTACCCGCCTACCGGACGGGGGTCGACGTCGGCGCCGACGCCGTGTCGGTGGACGGCCTCGGCGACACCTGGACCCAGGACGTGCCGTACGCGCCGGGCTCCTTCGGGTACGTGGGTGACGGCACCGCCACCACCTACACCGCCAAGGACATCGCGGGCGTCAGCAACTCCCAGGAGCAGCAGCTGCTGCGCTCGGGCCGCCGGGGCGTCACGGAGTACCGCTTCGACGCCGTCCCGAACGGCACGTACCAGGTCGAGCTGGGCTTCGCCGAGCCCGTCGGGATCAAGCCGGGCCAGCGGGTCTTCGACGTGACGGCCGAAGGCAGCGAGAAGGTGCCGGACGTCGACGTCCGGCTGGAGGCGGGCGCCATCCGCACCGCCCTGGCCAAGACCTTCACGGTCAAGGTCACCGACGGTCAGCTGAACGTCGGTTTCAAGGCGGTCACCGGCACGCCGCTGGTCAACTCGATCCGGGTGACGCAGCGGCCCGACATGAGCTGATCCGCGCGCACCGGCCCCGCCGCCCGCCGTCAGAGGAGGGGGTGGGGCCGGTGCACCGGCAACCACTTCTGGGCGTAGGCCGCCGCGTCCGCCAGCGGGAAGAGCCGGGCCTCGGCCGCGCCCACCCGGCCCCGTACGACCGGCGTGTCCCGTTCGAAGTCCGCGCCGAGCTCGTCGAAGCGGTCCGCGGTGATCGCCACCTCGGTGACCGGGGCCCAGCCGGCGGGGCCCGGTCGTCCCGCGTCCTCCAGGACGTACGGCACGCGGTACTCGGCCAGATGGAAGCTCGTGCACGCCTCGTAGCCCGCCCCGAGGAGCAGCACCCGCGCGCCCAGCTCCTCCAGCCGGGCCAGCGGGCTGCGCTCGCCGAGCCGGCAGTCGGGGGCGTGGCCGTCGACGATCTGCGCGGCGCGCGGGCCGAGCGCCGCGAACGACGTGTGCGGGTGGCCGCTGCGCAGGGCGCCGGGCCAGGTCCGCACCGTCTCGGGGACCACACCGACCCCACGGCTCGGCGTGAGCGCGGGGTCGTACGCGGGCATCGTGGCGCGCACCGTCTCCCACCACTCAACCGGCACCGGCGGATTGCCCCAGCCCGACGGATCGGTCAGGTCACCCGTCTGCGTGGGCACCGCGAGCGTGCCGTCCGGGGCGAGGGCGTCGCGCAGGGCCTGGACGACGGCGACCGCGCCGCCGTTGACCCAGCCGAGGCTGCTGAGCGAGGTGTGCACGAGGAGGGTCTCGCCCGCCTGGACGCCGAGCGTGCGCAGGTCCGTGGCGAGGGAGGCGCGGGTGACGAGCGGGCCGGTCGGCTGGGGTGCGGACATGGAGGGCAGTCTCGGTGAGCGGACCCCGGCGCGCCACGGAATTACCCGGACGTGACCAGGAATTTTGATCGATCAAAGATCGTTTCCGCAGGTCACGCCGCGTATCTACTTAGGTGTACCTAAGTGATGCACGGCACCGTGAGGTGATCACCGGCCCGCTTGTCAGGGTCTGAGGAATTACGCAACAATGGCGTTGTGAAAAACGTCGGCGAGTCTCAGGAGGCCCCCACCGGGGCCCCGCACGAGGAGCTCGCGACCGGGGAGCGTTCGGAGCGATCGACACGCAACCGCGTCGCGCGCTCCATCCTGGACCACGGCCCGTCCACCGTCGCCGATCTGGCCGTACGCCTCGGCCTCACCCAGGCCGCCGTCCGCCGCCACCTCGACGCCCTCGTGGCCGACGACGTGGTGCAGCCCAGGGAACAGCGCGTCTACGGGGCCCGCACCCGCGGCCGCCCCGCCAAGGTCTTCGCGCTGACCGACTGCGGCCGCGACGCCTTCGACCAGTCCTACGACAAGCTCGCGGCCGAGGCGCTGCGCTGGATCAAGGAGACCGCGGGAGGCGACGACGCGGTCGTCGCGTTCGCCCGCGCCCGGATCGCCGCGCAGGCCGCGCCCTACCGGGAAGCCGTCGAGGCGGCGGCCCCCGAGGAGCGGACCCACGCCCTGGCGAAGGCCTTGAGCGTGGACGGGTACGCTGCTACGGCGCGTAGCGCGCCCCTTCCGCAGCAGGGTGAGCAGCTCTGCCAGCACCACTGTCCCGTGGCCCACGTCGCCGAGCAGTTCCCGCAGCTGTGCGAAGCGGAGACCGAGATGTTCTCGCAGCTCCTCGGCACCCACGTACAGCGGCTGGCGACCATCGCCCACGGTGACGGCGTCTGCACGACGTTCATCCCCAAGAACACCCCCAAGACCACACACAACGCATCTGCAAGCACGGCCGGGAGGAACCCCGCATGACTCTCCCCATCGAGGAGACTGCCCACCCTGAGCTCGAGGGCCTGGGCAAGTACGAATACGGCTGGGCGGACTCCGACACGGCCGGCGCCTCTGCCAAGCGCGGCATCAACGAGGACGTCGTCCGCGACATCTCCGCGAAGAAGTCCGAGCCGGAGTGGATGACCAAGCTCCGCCTCAAGGGCCTGAAGCTCTTCGAGAAGAAGCCCATGCCGAACTGGGGCTCGGACCTCTCCGGCATCGACTTCGACAACATCAAGTACTTCGTGCGCTCCACGGAGAAGCAGGCGGAGTCCTGGGAGGACCTGCCCGAGGACATCAAGAACACGTACGACAAGCTCGGCATCCCCGAGGCGGAGAAGCAGCGCCTCGTCGCCGGTGTCGCGGCCCAGTACGAGTCCGAGGTCGTCTACCACCAGATCCGCGAGGACCTGGAGGAGCAGGGCGTCATCTTCCTCGACACCGACACCGCCCTGAAGGAGCACCCGGAGCTCTTCAAGGAGTACTTCGGGACCGTCATCCCGGTCGGCGACAACAAGTTCGCGTCGCTGAACTCGGCCGTGTGGTCGGGCGGCTCCTTCATCTACGTGCCGAAGGGCGTGCACGTCGAGATCCCGCTCCAGGCCTACTTCCGTATCAACACGGAGAACATGGGCCAGTTCGAGCGGACGCTGATCATCGTCGACGAGGACGCCTACGTCCACTACGTCGAGGGCTGCACCGCGCCGATCTACAAGTCGGACTCGCTGCACTCCGCGGTCGTCGAGATCATCGTCAAGAAGGGCGCCCGCTGCCGTTACACGACCATCCAGAACTGGTCGAACAACGTCTACAACCTGGTCACCAAGCGCGCCGTGGCGTACGAGGGCGCGACCATGGAGTGGATCGACGGCAACATCGGTTCCAAGGTCACCATGAAGTACCCGGCCGTCTACCTGATGGGCGAGCACGCCAAGGGCGAGACGCTGTCCATCGCCTTCGCGGGCGAGGGCCAGCACCAGGACGCCGGTTCCAAGATGGTCCACATGGCGCCGAACACGTCCTCCAACATCGTCTCCAAGTCGGTGGCGCGCGGCGGCGGTCGTACGTCGTACCGCGGTCTCGTCGAGATCGGTGAGGGCGCCGCCGGATCGAAGTCCAACGTGCTGTGCGACGCCCTGCTCGTCGACACCATCTCCCGCTCCGACACGTACCCGTACGTCGACGTCCGCGAGGACGACGTGTCCATGGGCCACGAGGCGACCGTCTCCAAGGTCTCCGAGGACCAGCTCTTCTACCTGATGAGCCGCGGTCTCTCCGAGTTCGAGGCGATGGCGATGATCGTGCGCGGCTTCGTCGAGCCGATCGCCAAGGAGCTGCCCATGGAGTACGCGCTCGAGCTCAACCGGCTGATCGAGCTCCAGATGGAAGGCTCGGTGGGCTAGTCCCTCCGCGCGAACCGTCAAGCCACTCACGTAACGAAAGCGAGCACTACGACAGCCATGGCTGAGGCTCAGAACATCCCTGCGGGGTCCACGACCGCGGGCGCCGTAGCGGTCGCCGCCGAGTCGACCGTCGCCACGCGCATGAGCGCGCCCCCGTCCTACGACGTGCAGGACTTCCCGGTCCCGCACGGCCGTGAGGAGGAGTGGCGGTTCACGCCGCTGGAGCGGCTGCGCGGTCTGCACGACGGCACCGCCACCGCGACCGGCACCGGCGTGAAGGTCGACGTCGAGGCCCCCGAGGGCGTCACCGTCGAGGCCGTCGGCCGCGACGACGCCCGCATCGGCAAGGCCGGCAAGCCCGTCGACCGGGTCGCCGCGCAGGCGTACTCGGCGTTCGAGAAGGCGTCCGTCGTCTCCGTGCCCAAGGAGACGCAGCTCTCCGAGCCGATCCGCATCCGCGTGCACGGTGAGGGCGGCGTCGCCTACGGCCACCAGGTCATCGAGCTGGGTGCCTTCGCCGAGGCCGTCGTCGTCATCGACCACACCGGTGACGCGGTGCTCGCCGCCAACGTCGACTACCTGCTGGGTGACGGCGCGAAGCTGACCGTCGTCTCCGTCCAGGACTGGGACGACAAGGCCGTGCACGTCGCGCAGCACAACGCGCTGGTCGGCCGTGACGCGAGCTTCAAGTCCGTCGTGGTCACCTTCGGCGGCGACGTCGTCCGCCTGAACCCGCGCGTCAACTACGCGGGCACCGGCGGCGAGGCCGAGCTGTTCGGCCTGTACTTCACCGACGCCGGCCAGCACCAGGAGCACCGCCTCCTCGTCGACCACGCCGCCCCGCACTGCAAGTCGAACGTCGTCTACAAGGGCGCGCTCCAGGGCGACGACGCGCACGCCGTGTGGATCGGTGACGTCCTCATCGAGGCCGCCGCCGAGGGCACCGACACCTACGAGATGAACCGCAACCTGGTCCTCACGGACGGCGCGCGGGTCGACTCGGTCCCGAACCTGGAGATCGAGACCGGCGAGATCGTCGGCGCGGGCCACGCCTCGGCGACCGGCCGCTTCGACGACGAGCAGCTCTTCTACCTGATGTCCCGCGGCGTCCCGGCCACCGAGGCGCGCCGCCTCGTCGTGCGCGGCTTCTTCGCCGAGCTGGTCCAGCAGATCGGTGTCGCCGACATCGAGGAGCGCCTCCTCGAGAAGATCGAGGCCGAGCTGGCGGCCACCGTCTGATGGCCGGCCCGACCTTCGTACGCGCCTGCGGCCTGAGCGAGCTGGAGGAGGACACCCCGAAGCGGGTGGAACTCGACGGCACGCCGGTCTCGGTCGTCCGCACCGAGGGCGAGGTGTTCGCGATCAACGACATCTGCTCGCACGCGAACGTCTCGCTCTCCGAGGGCGAGGTCGAGGACTGCCAGATCGAGTGCTGGCTGCACGGCTCCGCGTTCGACCTGCGCACCGGCAAGCCGTCCGGCCTCCCGGCCACCCGCCCCGTGCCCGTATACCCCGTGAAGATCGAAGGGGACGATGTGCTCGTCTCCCTCACCCAGGAGAACTGAAGTCCCCATGGCAACGCTTGAAATCAAGGACCTGCACGTCACCGTCGAGGCGGACAACGCCACGAAGGAGATCCTCAAGGGCGTCGACCTGACCGTGAAGCAGGGCGAGACGCACGCCATCATGGGCCCCAACGGCTCCGGCAAGTCGACCCTCGCCTACTCCCTCGCGGGTCACCCCAAGTACACGATCACCTCGGGCACCGTCACGCTCGACGGCGAGGACGTCCTGGAGATGTCCGTCGACGAGCGCGCCCGCGCCGGCCTCTTCCTGGCCATGCAGTACCCGGTCGAGGTCCCCGGCGTCTCCGTCTCCAACTTCCTGCGCACCTCGGCCACGGCCGTGCGCGGCGAGGCCCCCAAGCTGCGTACCTGGGTGAAGGAGGTCAAGGAGGCCATGGAGAAGCTCTCCATGGACCCGTCCTTCGCCGAGCGCAACGTGAACGAGGGCTTCTCCGGCGGTGAGAAGAAGCGCCACGAGATCCTCCAGCTGGAGCTCCTCAAGCCGAAGATCGCGATCCTCGACGAGACCGACTCCGGCCTGGACGTCGACGCGCTGCGCATCGTCTCCGAGGGCATCAACCGCGTCCGTGAGAACGGCGAGGTCGGCACCCTCCTGGTGACCCACTACACGCGCATCCTGCGCTACATCAAGCCCGACTTCGTGCACGTCTTCGCGGGCGGCCGCATCGTCGAGTCCGGCGGCGCCGAGCTCGCCGACCAGCTCGAGGCCGAGGGCTACGACAAGTACGTGAAGGGTGGCGCATCCGCGTGACACAGCTGCCGGGCCTCCTCGACACCGAGGCGATCCGCAAGGACTTCCCGATCCTCGACCGGGTGCTCCACGACGGCAAGAAGCTCGTGTACCTGGACAACGCGGCGACCTCGCAGACGCCGCGCCAGGTCCTCGACGTCCTGAACGAGTACTACGAGCAGCACAACGCCAACGTCCACCGCGGCGTGCACGTGCTGGCCGAGGAGGCCACGGCGCTGTACGAGGGCGCGCGCGACAAGGTCGCCGCGTTCATCAACGCGCCGAGCCGCGACGAGGTCATCTTCACGAAGAACGCCTCGGAGTCGCTCAACCTCGTCGCCAACATGCTCGGCTGGGCCGACGAGCCGTACAAGGTCGACCACGAGACCGAGATCGTCATCACGGAGATGGAGCACCACTCCAACATCGTTCCGTGGCAGCTGCTCTCGCAGCGCACCGGCGCGAAGCTGAAGTGGTTCGGTCTCACGGACGACGGCCGTCTCGACCTGTCCAACATCAACGAGGTCATCACGGAGAAGACGAAGATCGTCTCCTTCGTGCTCGTGTCGAACATCCTGGGCACCCACAACCCGGTCGAGGCCATCGTGCGCCGCGCCCAGGAGGTCGGCGCCCTGGTCCTGATCGACGCCTCGCAGGCCGCCCCGCACATGCCGCTGGACGTGCAGGCGCTGCAGGCCGACTTCGTGGCCTTCACCGGCCACAAGATGTGCGGCCCGACGGGCATCGGCGTGCTCTGGGGCCGCCAGGAGCTGCTCGAGGACCTCCCGCCGTTCCTCGGTGGTGGCGAGATGATCGAGACCGTGTCGATGCACTCGTCGACGTACGCTCCGGCGCCGCACAAGTTCGAGGCGGGCACGCCGCCGATCTCGCAGGCCATCGGCCTCGGGGCGGCGATCGACTACCTGAACTCGATCGGCATGGAGAACATCCTCCGGCACGAGCAGGCGCTCACCGAGTACGCGGTGAAGAAGCTCCAGGACGTCCCGGACCTGAAGATCATCGGCCCGGACACGGCCGAGGACCGGGGCGCCGCGATCTCCTTCACGCTCGGCGACATCCACCCGCACGACGTGGGCCAGGTCCTCGACGAGCAGGGCATCGCCGTCCGGGTCGGCCACCACTGCGCGCGGCCGGTCTGCCTGCGGTACGGAATTCCCGCGACCACGCGAGCGTCGTTCTATCTGTACTCCACGCCCGGCGAGATCGACGCTCTCGTCGACGGCCTGGAGCACGTACGGAACTTCTTCGGCTGAGGGGCTGGCTGAGAACGTGAAGCTGGATTCGATGTACCAGGAAGTCATCCTGGACCACTACAAGCACCCGCACGGCCGGGGCTTGCGGGACGGCGACGCCGAGGTGCACCACGTCAACCCGACGTGCGGCGACGAGATCACGCTGCGCGTCAAGTACGCGGGCGAGACCATCGAGGACGTCTCGTACGAGGGCCAGGGCTGCTCCATCAGCCAGGCCTCGGCCTCCGTGCTGAACGACCTGCTGGTCGGCAAGGAGCTCACGGACGCGCGGAAGATCCAGGAGACCTTCCTGGAGCTGATGCAGTCCAAGGGCCAGATCGAGCCGGACGACTCGATGGAGGAGATCCTGGAGGACGCGATCGCGTTCGCCGGGGTCTCCAAGTACCCGGCCCGAGTCAAGTGCGCGCTGTTGAGCTGGATGGCGTGGAAAGACGCGACGGCACAGGCACTGAGTACGTCAGAGGCTCCGCCTCGGGCGGAGGAGGCGAAGACCGCATGACCGAGAACGCTGTTGAGATGAAGCCGGCCTCCGAGGAGGAGGTCCGCGAGGCGCTGTACGACGTCGTCGACCCCGAGCTGGGCATCGACGTCGTCAACCTGGGCCTGATCTACGGCATCCACATCGACGACGCGAACATCGCGACGATCGACATGACGCTGACGTCGGCCGCGTGCCCGCTGACCGACGTCATCGAGGACCAGGCCAAGTCCGCCACCGACGGCATCGTCAACGAGCTGCGGATCAACTGGGTCTGGATGCCGCCGTGGGGCCCGGACAAGATCACGGACGACGGCCGCGAGCAGCTGCGCGCGCTCGGGTTCAACGTCTGAGCCCTCGTGCTCGACGCGTGGCCCCGGTGGGTTTCCACCGGGGCCACTCGTCGTATTGACGCGGCCCTGCGACTGCCTACGCTGACCGCCATGAGCAACAGCAGCGGTACGCCGACCATCTCCCTGTCGGCGCGGTACCTGTCGGGGACCGTCGGAGCCGGTGAGGACCCGACCGTCACCGCCACCGTCGCGCAGAGCGGGGCCGACGCCTCCGCTCTCGCCGTGAGCGCGGACGCCGGCAGCGCGGCGGCCGTGGCAGGGGCCGAGGAGGTCACCGTCAGCGGGAGCGGGGCGACGCGGACCGTCGCGGTGACCGCGCGTGGCCAGGGGTACACCGACCTGACCCTGAAGGTCACCGGACCGGACGGGGAGAGCGCCACCGCCGTGCTGCACTACGCCGCCTCCGCCGCCGTCCGGCACGGCGACGACGTACGGCACTTCACCGGATCGAGCGATGCGTCGGCGGCCGTCGACGTGGGGGACGGATACGTCGTGGTCGCCGACGACGAGTCCAACGTGCTGCGCCTGTACGACCGTTCGCGGTCCGGGGCGCCCGTGCGCACCTGGGACTTCAGCGAGCAGCTCGGGGTGCGCAAGGAGATCGACATCGAGGGCGCGGCACGCGTCGGTGACCTCGTCTACTGGATCGGCTCGCTCGGCAACAACAAGCGCGGCGCGTACAAGAAGCAGCGCGACGCCGTCTTCACCACGACCGTGCGCGGCAGCGGATCCGATACGCAGCTGGCGTACGGGCAGGCCTACCGGACGCTGCGCGAGCGGCTCGTCGCGTGGGACGTGGCCGGCGGGGACCGGTACGGGTTCGCCGCCGGGACCGCCGAGGGCCGGGAGCCCAAGCGGATCGACGGGTTCAACGTGGAGGGGCTCGAGTTCGCCCCGGGATCCGCCTCGACCGCGTACATCGGGTTCCGCGCGCCGCTCGTGCCGCCGCGGGAGGGCGGCAAAGCGCTGCTCGTGTCCGTCACCAATCTCGACAAGGTGCTCGCGAGCGGGGCCGACCCGGATTTCGGCCCGCCCGTCGAGCTGGACCTGGGCGGGCTCTCCGTGCGTGACCTGCGCAAGAACTCCGCCGACCAGTACCTGATCCTCGCCGGGCGCTGGGACGCCGAGGACAACTCCGCCCCGTACGCCCTCTACCGGTGGGACGGGCGCTCCGACGGCGTCCCGGAGAAGGTCGCCGACCTGCCGACCGGTGACCCCGGCGGCTGGGAGTGCATCGTCGACGTCCCCGACCTGGATCTGCCCGGCGGGCGCGTCCAGCTGATCACCGACAACGGCTCCGCCGATCTGTACGGGGACGGGACCAAGGCCAAGGACCTCGACCACGAGGAGTGGAAGAAGTCGCGGACGGCCTGGTTCACCGTGTCCTGAGCGGGCCCGGCCGGGCCTGGCTTCGTACGGGATTCTCAGGCCGCTGCAAGGGCCCCCTCAGCGAACCCGCCGACGCTGGGCGGGTGAGCGACTGTGACCCTGTGCGTCCCCTGTTCGTCGTGGGCTGTCCCCGGTCGGGAACGACCCTGCTGCAGCTGATGCTGCACGCCCATCCGCGGATCGCGCTGCCGCCCGAGACCCGGTTCGTGCTGCCCGCGTACCGGCGCCGGCTCGGCTTCGGCGATCTGCGGGAGCGCGCGAACCGGGCCGGGCTCGCCGCCTGGATCACCCGGCGCGAGGCCACCCGGTTCCACGAGCTCGGCCTGGACACCGCCGAGGTGGAGCGGCGGATCGTCGAGGCGCCGCCCACGCTCGGCTCGGCGCTCGGCGAGGTGCTGCGCGCGTACGCCGACGAGCACGGCAAGGTCCGCTGGGGCGACAAACGGCCCGCGTACGCGCTGCACGTCCCCGAGATCCTGCGGCTCTTCCCCGACGCCCAGTTCGTGCACGTGGTGCGCGACGGGCGGGACTGCGCCGGGTCGCTGCTGCGGATGCCGTGGTGGCACAGCGGCTTCCACGAGGCCGTCGCCACCTGGGCGCAAGTGATGGACGCGGCCGACAACTGGCGTGCCGGGCTGGGGAGTTCGCGGTGGCACGAGGTGCGGTTCGAGGACCTCGTCGCCGACCCCGAAGCCCGGCTGCGCGGCATCTGCGCCTTCCTGGGCGAGGAGTACGTGCCCGAGATGAGCGAGCCGTACCGGCTGGCGGGGACGGCCGTGCCCGAGCGCAAGACCTGGCACGTGCACACCCGCGGCGCGTTGGACGTGTCGCGGGCCGGTACCTGGGAGACCAGGCTGACGCCCGATCAGATCCGGCTGTGCGACGCCGTGCTGGGGGACCGGCTGGCCGCCCGCGGCTACGCGCCCGCCGGGAGTGTGCGGCCCGACCCGGCCGAGCTCGCGCGGTACCGGAAGGTGGCAGGACTGCGCCGGGCCGCGTACGCGAAGCGGCGGCTCGTGGACCGGGCGGTGCGGGTGCGCGAGCGCGGGGCGGTCGACTTCCGGACGGCCGCCTAGAGGCCTCCCGGCGGGGTCCCCGTACCGGTTTATGTACGGGCGTACGCAACGATATGTACACTCGTACGCATGGGATACGTGACGCTGGCCGGCGCCATCGCCGCCGAAGTGGCCGCCACCACGGCGATGAAGTACAGCGAGGGGTTCAGCAGGCTCTGGCCCTCCCTGGTCACCGTCACCGGGTACCTGGTCGCGTTCGCGCTGCTCGCGCAGACGCTGAAGACCGTGCAGGTCGGCACCGCGTACGCGATCTGGGCGGGCACCGGCACCGCCGTCATCGCCGCGATCGGCATGCTCTTCCTGGGGGAGGGGCTGACCCTCGCCAAGGCCGCCGGGATCGTGCTCGTCATCGGCGGCGTCGTGCTGCTCAACCTCGGCGGGGCGCACTGATGGCGGCGCGGCGCCACGACCCCGAGCGGCGCCAGCGGATCATCGACGCCGCGATCCGGGTCGTCGGGGAGAAGGGCATCGCGGGGCTCAGCCATCGCACCGTCGCCGCCGAGGCCGATGTGCCGCTCGGTTCGACCACGTACCACTTCAAGACCCTCGACGAGCTGATGGTGGCCGCGCTGCGGCAGGCCAACGAAGGGTTCGCGAAGGTCGTCGCCGCGCGCGGCGCCTTCCAGGACCCGGACGGCGACCTCGCCGGTGAACTGGCCGGGCTGCTCGGCGAATGGCTCGCCGGGGAGCGGGTGGGGGTGGAGCTGGAGTACGAGCTGTACCTCGCCGCGCTGCGCCGCCCCGCGCTGCGGCCCGTCGCCGCCGAGTGGTGCCAGGAGCTGGCCGAGGTGCTGGCCGCGCGCACCGACCCCGTCACGGCGCGGGCACTGGTGGCCCTGCTGGACGGGATCTCGCTCCAAGTCCTGCTCACGGACGGCGCGTACGACGCCGGGTACGCCCGCGAGATGCTGGCCCGGCTGATTCCCTGAGAAATTCCTGTGGGGCGTGAACTCTGCGCGGGGCTGCGGGGAACAAAGGCTGACACGCCGAGCGGGCCCCGGGGGACACGGGGGTGTTCCCGGCCCCGCTCGGCCCCCACCCGCAGACGGAGGATTCGTGAGCGGACCCCCGGGGCCCGTCGCCGGGCCCGGCGACGACGACGGCCTGATCATCGCCAGATCCCTGGAGCAGCCCGAGCTGTTCGCCCTGCTCTACGACCGGTATGCGCCCGACATCCACCGGTACGCGGCCCGGCGGCTCGGCGAGCAGGCGGCGGACGACATCACCGCCGACACCTTCCTCACCGCGTTCCGGGTGCGCGCCCGCTACGACACCACGCGGGCCGCCGCCCGGCCGTGGCTGTACGGGATCGCCGCGCACCTCATCGGCAAGCAGCGACGCAAGGAGGTGCGCGGGCTGCGGGCGCTGGCCAGGACCGGGCGGGACCCGGTCGCGGCCGGCTGGGTCGAGGACACCGCGGACCGCGTCACCGCGCAGGCGCCGCTCGCCGACGCGCTCGCCGCGCTGTCCACCGCCGACCGGCACGTGCTGCTGCTCGTGGCCTGGGCCGATCTGACGTACCAGGACGTCGCCGAGGCCCTCGGCATACCCGTCGGGACCGTCCGGTCCCGGCTGAACCGGGCGCGCAGGAAGGTGCGGGCCGCGCTGGGAGCGGACCCGGCGTTCATGAGTGACATGGCGGAGGTGGTCCGACCGTGAACGTGGACGAGATGAAGGACGTACGGGACTTCCGGGCCGGGGCGCCGACGCCCGACCGCGGACGGCTCGCCGCGGGGCGGGACCGGCTCACCGCCGCCGCCAGGGGCGGCCGGGTACGCCGGATGCGGGCCGACTGGCGACTTGCGGCGGTCGGGGCGGCCGCCGCGCTGACCGCGGTCGCCGTGCTGGCCAGCGGCATCGGCGGGGACGGCGCCGCCGACCGGTCGGTGCCAGCCGACACGCGAAAGCTGCAGGGATCGGTCGGCGAGGTGCTGGAGCGGGCCGCGGACGCCATGGAGAAGGCCGACCCGCCCGCCACCCCGCGCGCCGGACAGTGGATCTACGAGAAGAAGCTCTCCCGCGATCCGGGAATCTGGCCCAAGAGCAAGAGCAATACCCAGCCTTCGCCGAAGACGGGCCCCCAGGAGTCCTGGACGCTGTACGCGGACCCGCGCTTCGAGAACGGAAAGGAGGGCGACGACCGCTCGCCGCGCGAACGGCTGCAGTTCCTGAACGCGCTGCCGGACGACCCGGCCGCCGTGCTCAAGAAGGTCCGTGCCTACTACCCGTCCGGCAAGGACGATCCCGAGTCCGAGGGGGAGCACGACATGCGCGCGATGAGTGTCGTGCTGGAGACCCGGCCCATGCCGCCGAAGGCCCTCGCCAAGCTGTACCGGGCGCTGGCCGCGGTCCCCGGCGCCGAGGTCACGCCCCGTCTCGTGCACGACGCCGCCGGCCGGGACGCCATCGCGGTCGGACACGACGAGAAGGGGCAGAAGGTCCGCCGCGAGATCCTGATCGACCCGCACACCTACCAGTACCTCGGTGACCGGTGGCTGATCGTCAAGGACTACAAGGAGTCCTTCAAGGCCTTCCCGGGCGACGACACCCCCGACCGGCCGTGGAAGGCCGGCGACGTCATGTTCCAGAACGCGCTCCTGGACACGGCGGTCGTCGACCACAAGGGGGACCGCCCCTGACCGCCCGCGACTCGTGCGACCTGTGGCGACGGGGGCGGCGCCCGGCACCTGAGACGCCGCCCCCGCTGGTTCGCTCGAACAGGGGCCCGCCGATTAAGTTGGCCCCCATGACCGACACGACCCTTGCTTCCCGCTCCACCGGCGCCGTCGCCGCCGGCCTCGCCACCGTCACCGCCGACGGCACCGTTCTCGACACCTGGTTCCCCGCGCCCGAGCTCGTCGCCGAGCCGGGCCCGGCCGGTACCGAGAAGCTCTCCGCCGACAAGGCCGTCGAGCTGCTCGGCGAGGGTGCCGCCAAGGCCGTCGGCCCGGACGCCCGCCGCGGTGTCGAGGTCGTGGCCGTACGCACGGTCATCGCCTCCGTCGACGACAAGCCGCTGGACGCGCACGACGTGTACCTGCGTCTGCACCTGCTCAGCCACCGCCTGGTTAAGCCGCACGGCGTGAACCTGGACGGCCAGTTCGGCTTCCTCGCCAACGTCGCCTGGACCTCGCTGGGCCCGGTCGCCGTCGACGACGTCGAGAAGGTCCGCCTGAACGCCCGCGCCGAGGGCCTGCACCTCCAGGTCACCTCGATCGACAAGTTCCCGCGCATGACCG
Organism: Streptomyces sp. HmicA12; assembly: GCF_000373565.1. GTDB lineage: Bacteria > Actinomycetota > Actinomycetes > Streptomycetales > Streptomycetaceae > Streptomyces. The sequence continues at coordinate 427,459 of NZ_KB891820.1, forward strand.
ACTACGTCGCCCCCAAGGGCGTGCGCATCGCCGACGCCGACCGCGTCCGCCTCGGCGCGCACCTCGCCGAGGGCACCACGGTCATGCACGAGGGCTTCGTGAACTTCAACGCGGGCACGCTCGGCACGTCGATGGTCGAGGGCCGCATCTCCGCCGGCGTCGTCGTCGGCGACGGCTCCGACATCGGCGGCGGCGCCTCCACGATGGGCACGCTCTCCGGCGGCGGCAACGTCCGCATCGTCATCGGCGAGCGCTGCCTCGTCGGCGCCGAGGCGGGCGTCGGCATCGCGCTCGGCGACGAGTGCGTCGTCGAGGCCGGTCTCTACGTCACCGCGGGCACCCGCGTCACGATGCCCGACGGCGAGATCGTCAAGGCCCGCGACCTCTCCGGCGCCTCCAACATCCTCTTCCGCCGCAACTCGGTGACCGGCACGGTCGAGGCCCGCCCGAACAACGCGGTCTGGGGCGGCCTGAACGAGGTCCTGCACAGTCACAACTGATCATCGGCAGCCGTGACCTACGGCTGTCTCTTCGATCACCGCTCTGAACTGCGGCTTAGCTGTCGCCAGTTGTCAGCGCTGGTCACCAACGAGCGCCCTTCCACGGCCCCAGGACGGCCCGGGAGGGCGCTCTTGCGTGAGCGCACCGCACCAGGAGCTCGCTCGGCGGCTTCAGCTTCCCGCGGGGGGCGGTGGGGACCAAGTCGCCTGGGAGCCGGGAGCGTAGGTGTTGATCTCCGACTTGCTTTCCTTGGCGAGAAGGACGATGAGCGCGATCCCCGCCAGAGGCACCAGCACGAGCAGCATGAACCAACCGCTGTGGCCGGCGTCATGAAGACGTCGGACGCCCACCGCGACCGTGGGAATCGTGACTGCCAGGGCGTAGGTGAAGCAGTACAGGGGCTGGTCAAGAGCAGTGCCGAGACCCCACAACGCGTACAGGATCACAAGGTTGAACAGCATGTACATCCAGTATTCCTTGCGGCTCGCGCGACCGCGGAATCCGAAGTAGTTTCTGAGCGCCTTGATGTACCAGGTCATTGGCTTCCATCCCCACCCCACGCCCGGTTCCGCACACTGCGGGTCACCTGAGCGGAACGAGGCTAAGGACGGCAAAGCCGCACGTCAAGAGGTGATCAGCGGGGCGGCGGCACCGGTCGGGCCACGCTCGGACCCGGGCCGCCCGCGTGCGCGCAGAAGAATTTCCGCGCCGGTGACATAGCGGGGGGCGTCCGCAGGCGTCACCAAGGTCAAGAGCGCCACAACGGTGGTGGGGGAAGTGATGGTGACGATGGATGCCCTGCACGACGAGGGCGCGGAGAGCTTCCGGGAGTTCGTGGCGAACCGGTCGTCCGCGCTGCTGAAGACGGCCGTGCTGCTCAGCGGCGGCGACCGGCACGCGGGCGAGGACCTGCTGCAGAACGCGCTGATCAAGGTCGCGGGGAAGTGGAACCGCGTCGAGGACCCCGAGGCGTACGTGCGCCAGGTCCTGTACCGGCAGCAGGTCGGCCGGTGGAGACTCAAATGGCCCAGGAGAGAGGTGAGTTACGGGGAGGTGCCGGACGGCGCCGCCGCCGAAGGGGGCACGTCCTCCGCCGAACTGCGCGTGGTCGTGCGCGAGGCCCTCGGCCGGCTCACGCCCCGCCAGCGCGCCGTGCTCGTGCTGCGCTACTTCGAGGACCTGCCCGAGGCGGACGTGGCCCGGCTGCTGGGCATCTCGGTGGGAACGGTGCGCTCCACCACCCACCGCTCTCTGGCCAAGCTGCGCGGCCTCGTGCCCGAGCTGTCCGGGCTCGGCCCGGCCGACGCCGAGCAGCCGCCGTCCCGCGACTATGCGCCCGTGGAGGTGCGCCCGTGAACGTCGACGAACTGCTCAAGGAGGCGTTGCGCGAACAGGCGGACGATGTCGGGCCCGCGCCCGCCGACCTCGCCGACCGGGTCTTCGTGACCCGACGCAGGCGCAGGACCCGCGCCGTGGTGTCCGCGGCGGTGGCCGTCGCCGCGGTGGTCGCCACGGTGGTGGCGGTGCCGCGGATCGGCGGCGGCGAGGACGTCAGGCCCATGGACGTGATCGGCCCCGCCGATGTCGTCGCGCACCCGGACCAGTCGCCGCCGAAGGACGCGATCGCGGCCGGGCGGACGGCGCTCGCCGCGTTCACCACGTACAAGGACGTGTACTACAAGAACGGCGACGGGCGGCTGACCCGCACCTACGGCGTGCTCGACCCGACGACGAAGAGGTACCGCAAGACGACTGAGTGGTCCGTGCTGACCGTCGCGCCGGGCCTGCGCACCGCCGCTGTGCTCGAACAGAAGCTGCCGGCCCGGCGGATCGGGCTGCTCGACCTCGCCACGAACAAGGTGGAGCGCTGGATCCCGGTGGAACAGGGGGTCGCCGGGATCGAGTACTCGTCCGACGGCAGCAAGCTTCTCGCGACGACGTACAAGAAGGACCCGGACCACCTCTACAAGGAAATCGAGGTGAACTACGTCACCAGTAACGGCAAGAGCAAGACCCGGCCGGGGCCTGGGCGTCCGTCGCGCACCGGGTTCTCCGTCATCGACGTAGCCAGCGGGAAGGGGAAGTGGGTCGCCAAATCGCAGGAGGGGGATCCGTTCGACCACAACGCGCGGGAGGACTTCTCGTTCAGCCCGGTCGGCAACTATGTCTTCGACACGAGCATGATGGGTGACATCGGCTCCACCTACTACGACTTCGACGGCCGCAAGGTGCGCGCGCCCGCCGGGGCCGAGCACGTGCAGCCGTACGTCGAGGCGGGCCTGTCGCCCGACGGCAAGCATGTCGGAGGGGGGTTCGCGGGCAAGGGTGACCAGATCGCCGTCGCCGTGAACGACGCGAGGACCGGCAAGCTCGCGGAGAAGCTGCCCGCCCAGCAGGTGATCGCCTGGGCCGACAGCAAGCGGATCATCGCCTGGGGCTGCGAGCCCAAGAAGTGCGGAGGCAAGGGGGAGTTCCACAACCAGCTGCTGCTGATCACGCTGGGCACGCACAAGGTCGTCCCGCTGAGCGACTTCCGCAAGGCGTCGGCCGACTACCCGGGGCGCTGGTCGCCCCAGTTCCAGACGCGCTGACCAACGCGTCGTACGCCGCGAGCAGCCCGTCGGCCACTTCCTGGCCGGCGGGCCGCAGGGGTGCCCGGACCGTCCCGCCGCCCGGCAGGCCGAGCGCGGCCAGGAGGGCCTTCACGGTGACGGTGCCGGGCAGCCCTGCACCCATCGTCAACTCCGTGAGCGGGACGGTGAGCCGCTGGCGGCGGGCCGCCTCGGCCGTGTCTCCCGCGTCGTACGCGTCCAGGATCACGCGGAAGGCGCGGGGCGCGGCGTTCGCGACCGTCGAGACGTACCCGGCACCGCCGAGGGCGTACAGCGCGAGCACGTACTCGTCGCAGCCCGTGTAGTACGCCAGATCGGTGGCGGCCATGACCTTCTGGGTGCCGAGCAGGTCGTACGCGCAGTCCTTCACGGCGACGATCCGGGGGTGGCCCGCGAGCCGGATCATCGTCTCCGGCTCGATGCGGGTGCCGGTGCGGCCCGGGATGTCGTACAGCATCACCGGCAGGTCGACGGCGTCCGCCAGGTCGCGGAAGTGCGCCTCGACGGCGTCCTGCGGCGGCCTGCTGTAGTACGGGGTGACCGCCAACAGGCCGTCCGCGCCTGCCTGTTGGGCCTGCCGGGCGAGCGTGATCGTGTGCCGGGTGTCGGCCGTGCCGATGCCCGCGACGACCGTGGCGCGCCCGTCGGCCGCCTCCCGCACCGCCCGTACGAGGTCCGCCCGCTCGGCGTCCGTCGTGGTCGGGGACTCCCCGGTGGTGCCGGACAGCACGAGCCCCTCGCAGCCCTCCGAGATGAGCCGGTCGGCCAGCTTCTGCGCGGCGTCCGCGTCGAGGGCGCCGTCGTCGGTGAAGGGAGTGACCATGGCGCACAGGGCGCGGCCGAACGGGGTCTGGTTCATGAGTGCAGTGTCGGCCGCCCCATGGTGAAGCTCCACTTAAATCTGCTACGAGGTCGGGCGGAGCTCTGCTGAAGAGAGCGTGCGGCGGGTGCGAGGTTTCGGTTGTTCTCGGCCAGTTTTGGCCGAGAGGGCATCTTCAGCCACTCTGCCCGGAATCCGATGAACTGCACAGAAGGCGTTTCTGAGTTCATAAGGGGTTTCTGGTGCGAGACGTGGTCCTGGCCCTGACCATGCCCGTGCTGATGTGCGCGAGCGGGATCTACGCGGCCGGCGCGGCCTGGTGGCGGCGCGGGCATCCGGCGCCGCCGCCGTACTCGCAGGCGGGGCTGCGCCTCGCCGGTGAGCGGGTGGTCGCCGTCGCCGAGGCGGTGGTGGCGGACGAGTACGCGCTGTGCGGGGGTGGCGTAGGGTGCCCGGATGATCGAGGTGCCGGAGGCGTTCGCACACGGAACCGTCGCGCGTGAAGGGGAGCGCGGGGCGGCCTGGATCGAGCAACTGCCGCACATCGTAGGTGAGTTGACGGCACTCTGGGACTGCGTTCCCGACGGTGACGTGCTGCACGGCGGGGTCGGCGTGATCGTCCCCGTACGGCGCGGCGGCAGGCCCGCCGCCATGAAGGTGTCGTTCCCGCACCCGGGCAACGTCCACGAGCCGGACGCCTTCCAGGTGTGGGACGGACGCGGCGCCGTCCGCCTGTACGAGCGCGCCGACGACCGGTACGCCATGCTCCTCGAACGAGCCGGGGCGACGACCCTCGCCCAGTGCGGCGACCCCGACGAGATGATGGCCGTCGCCGGACGGATCAGCCGCAGACTCGCCGTCCCCGCCCCGCCGGAGCTGCCCCGACTGCGGGACAGCGCCGGCGAGTGGGAGGCACAACTCCGCAAGGACGACGGCGAGTTGGATCACCGGATGCCGATCCGGGTGCTGGACGCCGCCCTCGCCGCCGTGCGCGAACTCGGCCGGAACCAGCCGGACACGCTCGTCCACGGCGACCTGCACGCCAGGAACATCCTGGCCGCCGACCGTGAACCCTGGCTGGCCGTCGACCCGAAGGGCTGCGCCGGCGACCCCGCCTACGACGCCGGTGCGGCCCTGAAGGCGCACATGCTGCTCCTCGTGGCGGAGGACGACCTCGACAAGGCCGTGCGGCGCAGCATCGACATCTTCGCCGAGGCCGCGGGGCTCGACCGCGAGCGCGTCCGGCGCTGGTGCCAACTCCACGCCGTCCAGGCCGCGTTCTGGGGCATGCGGCACGGATTCCGCCGGGCCCGCGACGGCTCGCGGCGCGACGAGATCGTGGTGCTCGCGGAGCGGCTGGCCGGGACCCTGACCGAGTAGCGGCCCGGGACCGTGACCGAATGGCAGGCCGAGTGCGCCCGTGCGCCGGTGCGCGCCGGTGTCAAATCTCCCCGAATGCGCCACCATGAGAGGCCGTAGCTCACGGGTTGTTCAGGGGAGGCAGCATGAGGCTCGGAAAGGCACTCGCCACCGGAATCGCCGAAGAAGCACCGCGGGACGTCGTCGTGGAGCCCGAGATCACCGACGAGAAGCGGGAGTTGCCCGCCGAGGACGCCGCTCCGGAGCCCGTCGAGGTCCCGGCCGCCCGATGAGGACGCGGCTCCCCGAGGAACGCCCGAAGGAGCCGCCCACCGGATACAAGATCGCCCACCTCGTGCTCGACGCGGACGGTGGGCGTGCCGGTTTCCTGGGCGTCTCGCTCGGCGCGGCCGCGCCCTACCGGGTGCTGGACGAGGCGCGGTGCGTCTACGGACGACGGCACCGCGCCCCTCACCGGCGCTGCGACTGCGGCTTCCACTGCGTGCACGAACGCGGCACCGCCGAGGGCCTGTTGGTGCAGGCCGAGCATCGCAGGGCGGTACTCCTGGAGGTCTCCGTCCTCGGCCCCTACATCCGCTTCGAGCGCGGCTTCCGCTACGCCCGGCAACGCGTGCGCACCGCGACCGTCGGGCCGTGCCCGTGCGGCGCCGGGGCCTCGGTGCTCGCCGACGCGGGGTGGGGGCGCGACGGGCGGCGGGCCCTCGAAGCCGCGTGCGGCGGCTGCGCGGGAGGCCGGGCGCGCTGGACCCTCGCCACGTTCGCGCGGCTCGCCGGGGGCGGGCTGCGGATCGTGGCGGCACCCGGCGTGGACGCCCTCGGCGACGCGCCCGGGATGCCGGAACTCGCCGCGGAGGCGGCCCTGTTGCAGGCCAGACTCGACTGGTTCCAGGGCCAGCTGGGGCGGCTCGGCGAGGCGATGGGCGGCGACGAGCCGGGGGTGCGCTGACCGCGCCTTGACCTCGACCACGGTCGAGGGCCGAGCCTGGGACGCGTGGATCACCGCCGCGCCTCCAGGAGGAAGCCATGGCCCCGCCCGCCACGAACCCGGACACCGAGCTGGCCCTCGTCTCCACCTGGGACGTGGGCGGCCCCGACGGACAGCGGGCTGTGCTCGACGCCATCGAACGCGCCTGGCGGACCCGGCCGTGGCCGCACACCGGACTGCTGTCCTACGGCGTCGACGAGGGCGCCGACGGCACGACCCTGATGCACCGCTCGCGGTGGCGGGACCTCGCCGCGTACGAGGACTTCTTCCACGGCGCGGGCGACAGCGACGGCAACGGACGCGACGACCGCAACGCCGAGATCGACGCCGCCGTCCCCGGCATCCGCCGCCTCGGACTGCACAAGACCCGCCTGCTGCACAGCAGTTGGGGGCTCGCTCGGGGCCGCGCCCCGCGGGTCGTCACCGTCACGGTGGGGGAGCGCGAGCCCGCGCCCGTCGAGGGGCCAGGGCTGATCGCCGTACATCTGCACCGCACGCTCGACGGCTCCGCGTACCTCGCCCGCGCCGCATGGGAGAGCGGGCGCGACGCCGTGGAGGGGGACCGCTACCGGCCCGCGCTGCGGCTGACCCCCGCCGACCTCTGAGGGCCCGACGACGGGCCGACACCCGGCCCGGCACCCAGTCCGGCACCCAGTCCGGCATCCAGTGCGGCACCCAGTCCGGCACCTGGTCCCGCACCCACCCCGACCGAACATTTCCCTCGCCTGGACAAAAAAAGTTTTCGGTGGGACGGTGGAGTCATGTTGGACGTCACCGTCATCGAGGATCCGGCCGCCGCCGCGGTCTCGCTCGACCCCATAAGGGCCAGGCTGCTGGCCGAGCTCGCCACGGGCCCGGCGTCCGCGGCGATGCTGGCGCCCAAGGTCGGCCTGCCGCGGCAGAAGGTGAACTATCACCTGAAGGCGCTGGAGAAGCACGGCCTGGTCGAGCTGGCCGGTGAAAGACGCAAGGGCAATGTCACCGAGCGCCTGATGCGGGCGAGCGCGGCCTCCTACGTGATCTCGCCCGGTGCGCTCGGCGCCGTGCAGCCCGACCCGGAGCGGGCCCGCGACCAGCTCTCCGCGCGCTGGCTCCTCGCGCTCGCCGCCCGGCTCGTACGGGACGTGGGCGCGCTGCTCACCGGCGCCGCGCGCGCCCGCAAGCGGCTCGCGACGTTCGCGCTCGACGGCGAGGTGCGGTTCGCCTCCGCCGCCGACCGGGCGGCGTTCGTGACGGAGCTGGCGCAGGGCGTCGACGCGCTGATCCGCAAGTACCACGCGGCCGACGCCGTGCAGGGGCGCGACCACCGCCTGGTGATCGCCCTGCACCCGACGGTCCGGCCCGAGGGGACCCCGTCCCTGCCCCAACCACCCACCGAAGAACACGAATTGGCGGAGCGAGAGACATGAGTGACGACACACGCGGCACAGGAGCCGGGAAAGAGTTCGAGATCCCCCGCGAGTTCGAGGTGGACGCCTCGCCCGAGCAGGTCTGGGACGCCGTCACCCGCCATTCCGGTGGCTGGCTGTGGCCCATGGAGTTCGAGCCCAAGCAGGGCGGAGCGGGCCCCTTCAACTCCGTACTGACCGTGTGGGAACCGCCCCACCGGCTGACCGTCCGCTCCGAGGACCCGGCTTCGCTGCCCCCGTTCCAGACCAGCAACCAGCTCGACTACACGGTCGAGGCCCGCGACGGCGGAGCCCGCTCCTGGGTCCGCTACGTCCACAGCGGCATCTTCGTCGACAACTGGGACGAGTACTACGACGGCGCCGACAAGCACACCGACTTCTACCTGCACACCCTGCGCCAGTACGTCACGTTCTTCCCCGGCCGCCCGGCCGCCTTCAGCACGCTGGACGGGCCGGACACCTCGGTCGGCAAGGACGCCCTCGCCGCCGTCGGCCGCGCGCTGAACCTGCCCGACGACGCGGCCGAGGGCGCGCGGGTCCGCGTCCAGGGCCCTTCCGGACACACGGTCCAGACCCTGGACACGGTCCTCGACTACCGCAACGACTGGTTCATCGGCCTGCGCACCGACACCGCGCTGTACCGGATCTTCGGCCGCGGCCGCTGGGGCGCCCCGGTCGGCGTCAGCGTCCACGACTTCGCGCCGGACGCCGACGCCGCGCAGAACGAGGCCGCCTGGCGGGACTGGCTCGCCTCGGTGTTCGCGTAGCGGCCGGCTCGGCGACTACGGACGCAGGCGCAGCACCTGCGGGTCGTGGTCGCTGATCTGGTCGTGGAACTCGCTGTTGATGTGCACGCTGTCGTACGTGAACGCGTCCTTCGCCTTGATCGACGGACTGATCAGGATCTGGTCGAGGACCTGGCTGTTGCCCTGGTAGTCGTACGTGTAACGCTCGTTCTTCGGCAGCGACTTGATGGCCGACCAGAGCGCGCCGCCGTCCTCCAGGCGCTCGGCCGTGCCCGAGAACTCGAAGTCGTTGATGTCGCCGAGCGCGATGACGTCCGCGTTCTTCTGGGCGGCGAGGATCTCCTTCACGAAGGAGTTCACGGACGTCGCCTGCGCGTGGCGCTGCGTCTCGGAGCTGCGCGCGGGCGGCTGGTACTGCGAGGTCAGGCCCTGGTCGCCGCCCTTCGAGGCGAAGTGGTTGGCGATGACGAAGACCGTCTTCCCGCGGAAGGTGAACTCGCCGGCCAGCGGCTTGCGGCTGTTCGTCCAGGCCGAGGAGGCCGGGTCGACGCGGCCCGGCGACGCGGTGAGCGCGGCGCTGCCGTCGGCGGTCCTCGTCACGCCGACCGCCGTCGTGGCGTCGCCGCCCGCGCGGTCGGTGAACGAGACCCGCCCGGGGTTGAACAGGAACACCTGGCGGATGTTACCGCCGGGCTCGCCGCCGTCCGCGTTGTTCACCGGGTCGATGGAGCGCCACTCGTACTTCGGGCCGCCCGCCGCGACGATCGCGTCGGTCAGCCTGCCCATCGTCTGGTCGGCGGCGACCGTGCCGTCGTTCTTCGCGCCGTTGTTGTCCTGGATCTCCTCCAGGGACACGATGTCGGGCGACTGCAGGTGGTGCACGATCGCGGCGGCGTGCTCCTCGAAGGTGGCGTCGGTCGGGTCGAGGTTCTCGACGTTGTACGTCGCCACGGCCAGCTCGCCCGGCTTCTGCGTCCGGGTCGTCTCGCGGCCCAGACCGGACGGGACGAGGGTGCCCAACTCCCGTGCCACGAGCGTGTATCCGCCGTACGCGTTGAAGTCGAGCGGCCCCTCCGTGGTACCGGCCAGGACATCGTTGACGTCGGCCACCGGGAAGTCGGCGGTCGTGCCGAGCGACTGGATCTGCAGACGCCCGGAGTTCTGCGAGGTGTACGAGCCGTAGCGGGTGCCGCCGCGCTTGGTCCGGTGCTCGTTCGGCTTGACCGTGACCCACAGCTCCGCGTACGCGTCGGACGCGGTCACGACCCGCGACGGGCCGATCCGTACGTTCTGGCCCTCCAGGGACTCGTAGTAGTCGAGGGCGTACTTCTTCGGGTTCAGGGTCAGGCCGTTGATCGAGCCGTTCGCCGCGCTGTCGCCGTCCGGCGTGTACGCGTTCGGGACCGACTTCGCGCTGATCGTCGTCACCGGGACCGGATTGCCGGACGACACGACGGTCACCGTCGGCCTGGTGATCTCGGTGAGCGACTGGTTGCCGGACGAGGCGCCGCCGGGCACGTACTCGGTGACCGTGCCGGACACGGTCACCGCGTCACCGGCCTTCACCGTCGGGGTGGAACTGGTGAAGACGAAGACGCCCTCACTGGTGGCGGGGTTCGCGTCCGGGGCCGTGTCCTGGAACCAGAAGCCCCGCGACGAGCCGTACGTTCTGACGCCGGTCACGACGCCCGAGACGTCCGTGACGGTCTGGCCGGCGAGCGGGGACGTCCGGGTGCTGCCCTGGATGTCGTGGATGGCGACCGTGGCCGCGTGGGCGGGGGCGGTGACGACGACCGCGTACGTGGCGCAGCTCGCGGTGGCGACGGCGAGCGCGGCGAGACGGGAGCGGGAAGGTACGTGCTTGCTCGACAAGGGATCCCTCCGGGGACGTGCGTGTGGCGAGCGCCGGGACGAGGGTGGAGCGAGGCGGTGCGGGCGGGCCTGGCGGCGGAGCGCCGCCCTTTCTGCATCTACGCGCGTCAATCTCTTTCCTGGGCAGGGGAGTTGTCAAGGTTTCGCGGATGTCTCCCGGGCGACCGAAACCTGACGGGTACATGAACTGGGCAGCAAAGGGTCAAATCCGTCTACGCTGAGCCGTCGCAACGTATGACTCTTGTACGGCCCCGAGGAGAACCAGCCGATGTCAGACAGCTCCCCCCTGCCGCCGGTGCGGCTGCCCGCCGAAGCGGAGCTGGCGCGGGACGCCCTTGCCACCCCCCTCCTGTCGCGCGCGGTGCGGCTCGCCCGCTGGGCCGGGCCCGGGACCCGGGTCGGCGCGGGCGGCGAACTCGTCGAAGAGCAGCTGCCCGCCGCCGCGGCCGAACTGGGACTCGCCGTCGACGGCGACGGTGACGACGGCGAGGGCATCGCGTTCGCGAGCGAGGCCTGGCAGATCGCGGTGGACACGGGACTCGTCGAGATCGTGGACGAGGAGGAGGGGACCGTGACCGCGGGCGAGGAGCTCGGCGTCATCGCCTCCGGCAGCCCGGCCGACATCCTCGGCCTGTGGCTCGGCGCCCTCGACGTGGTCCTCGCCGACGCGAGCGTGCCCGACCTCGACGACCTGGTCGGCGCCATGGACCTCGAGAACGGCTCCGGCGAGATCGACTTCTCCCAGCTCGAATGGGACCCCGAGGCGGAGGCCGAGTTCCTGGAGGGCGTGCTCGGCAATCTGTACCTGCTGACCGTGGCCGACGGCGGCGGCGCCGGTGACGCGCCCGTGCCGCTGCCCGCGCTCGCCGCGTCGATGATCGTCCCCGACGACATGGGCGAGCCCACCGACGACGTCCTGGAGCAGGTGTCGGACGCGATGATGCGGCTCGACGACCAGTTCCGGCTGCTCGACCCGGTGGGGCTCGTGGAGTTCCAGCCGGTCGACGAGGCGCTGATGGCGGACATCGACGACGCGGCCTCCGACGAGCCGGTCGACGAGTCCGACGTCTCCCGCTACGGCATGGTGCGGCTCACCCCGCTCGGCCTGTACGGGATCCGGGCGCGGATGCTGGAGGCGGGCGTGGACGCGCCGGCCGTCGGCGACCTCGCGGACAAGGGGGCCGACGTGCTCCTCGACAGCACGTCCGGGTTCCCGCAGGCGGCGGCCCAGGCCGAGATCGAGCAGTGGCTCGAACGGCGTGAACCGCTGGGCGCCGCACGGGAGTTGCTCGGTGCGGCGCGGGGCGCCGACGAGGGGGCGCCGCTGCGCCGGCTGCGCTGTCAGCAGGCCCTGTCACTGGTCGGCGGCGCGGCCGAGCCCGCGTTGCGCGAGGTCCTCGACGACCCGGAGCTCGGCGGCCTGGCCCGGGTCTGGCTCGCCGAGCACGGCTGCGCGGACATCCCCGCGCCCTCGGAGGACCTGGTCTTCTGGCTCACCGTCGACACGATCGCCGCGCAGCTCTCCCTGGAGGGCAACTCGGACGAGCTCCAGGCTCTGGTGGAGGGGCTCGCCGCGCAGCACAGCGGGTTCTTCGCCGCGGCGTGGCGCGTCGAGCACCCGGCCACGGCCGACGTCCTGGAGGCGATGGGCCGCCTCCACCCGGACAAGAAGGTCGCCAAGGAGGCCCGCAAGGCCGCCTTCAAGGCTCGGTCGGCGGCGCAATAGGTTCTGCCGGGTTTCTGTTTCGCGGGCGGCCTCGGGCGGGTGGGGCTTCTCGCGCAGTTCCCCGCGCCCCTGGAAGCGAGCTTCGCTCGCCCAGGGGAGGCTGCGCGCAGCGCATGCCTCAGGGGCGCGGGGAACTGCGCGACCGGCCACGACGAGAGCCGCGGCCGGGCAGGGCGTGTCGAACACGGCGGGCCGGTGACGGAAAGCACCGGCCCGCCGTGCCACCCGCTAGCAGAGATAGCGCGTCGTGTGCTTGAAGGACGACGTCGCCCCGTCGAAGCCGTACGTGCCCCGGTACGCCGGCGGGTTCTGGTACTCGCCGACGATCGTGATGGTGTTGGCGCAGGAGCCCTGCCCGGCGCGCTTGGCGTCGAGGCGGAACGTGTCGCCGATGAAGCCGCCCGTGATGTCCCACGGGGCGCCGCAGATGCCCGACGTGATCTGCCCGCCGGTCACCACGTAGGGGTGCGTGTTCGGGTTGATCTTCGCGGTGATGGCGAAGGTGATCTGGCCGTTGTTGAGCTCCAGCTTGCAGTCGACCGACACCGCTTCCGCGGACACGTCCTGCTGCGCGGCGAACGCCTCGTCGCGCGTCTTGACCTCCGCGCCCTGCGGGTTGTGGAACCGGTGCTCGGCGCGGGACTGGCCCTTCTGCTTGCGTGCCTGAGTGGTCATGACGTCACCTCCTATGCCAGCTGCTCGGCGATCTCGACGCGCAGCAGGGCGCGTACGTTCTCGATGTGGTTGGCGACCGTGACCTGCGAGGAACCGGCGAACAGCAGGCCCGTCGCCACGTTGTCGAGCGAGGTCACCAGGGACCCGGAGTCGCCGCCCGCGGACATGTTCGTGGTGAGGATCTGGTCCTTGAAGCGGGCCGTCCCCGCGGTGCCGTAGTTCACGTCGATCGTCGCGTCGACCGCGATGATCCGGCCGAAGGAGATGTTCGTCGTGCGGCCGGTCTTCTTCACCAGGTCGCCGACCGCGACGTTCGCCTTGCGCCGCCAGGCACGCGGCGCGCCGCTGAAGTACTGCTCGCGGGTGGCGTCCTGGAACTGGACCTCGCCGAGCGCCGCGTCGACCACGTTGTTGTGCTGGTCGAGCGGGGTCTGCGGGGCGAACTGGATGGTGATGAACCGGGACAGCGTGGCGATCCGGTCCGCGGGGCTGGTGCCGCCGTCGAACGTGCCGGGCTGCACGATGACGCTGCCGAGCTGGGCCCGGTTGGAGTCGGCGAGCACGTGGTTGTTGGACAGGACGTAGAACTTGGCCGGGGTGCCGAGACCGGGGCCCGGCGGGTCCACGGTGGCGCCCGGCAGGAAGTCGTAGACCACGCTGCCGAGCGTGCCGGCGGTGATGGCCACGTTGCCGATCGAGAAGCCGGAGGGCGCCGGGCGCATCCGGCGGACCAGTACCTGCGGCTCGAAGGTCTGCAGACCGCCGAGCTCCTCGAGCAGCGGCTGGCTCATCATGCCGCCGAGCTGCTGGGAGACGCCGCCGTCGGGCCCGTAGGTGATGCCCTCCTGCTGGTGTCCGCCGGCGGACGGCCGGCTCTGCCGCCGCTGGGCGGAGATCTGGCCTACGGCCACGATGTCGGTGGGGGTGCCGTCATCCATCTGACGGGGAATCACATCCCGCTCGGGCAGCATGGATTCGGAGAGCTTCTGGGTCACGAAGACCAGGACGGCCGGCTCGCCGGTGGGCTGTCCGTCGACCCATTTCACGCCGTGGCCGTAGCCGACCACGTTGGCCAGCGGCTGTTCGCGCCGCAGGAAGTCGCTCTGTGCCTGCTGGCGGGAGCTGTCGCTGAGCTGACCGCCGGCGGGTCCTCGCATCAATTCGGGCTGGCTCACGCCAGACCACCTCTTCCCCTGACGTTCACGTGTGTGCGGGGGTTCTCTCAGAGCCCGTCGGGCGTCTCGTCCTGGGCCCGGACGTCGCCGATCGCCAATACGCGCACCGGCACGCCCTCGAGCTGCTGTGGAACCACGTCGTCCGCGGGGAGCCGGTCGCGGGGCACTTTGCGGGTGACGAAGACGACGATGACGTCCGTCCCCGAGTGCTCGTCCCTCCCGATCCCGACTCCGGTGACATTGGCCAGCTTCATCAGCCGGCTCTCATGGAGGCCGCGTGCCTGACGTGCGTCCACTTCGGCTCGCCACCCCCCTCTGCGGGTGATGCAGGTAGGCCCTGTCTATTGCCGCCCGGCAGTGTGGTCAAGGCGTTCTGCGTGAAATCTTGGGTTTGGGTATGAGGTGTGCCTGTTGACCTTCTTTACGAAGATTCTTCCGACCTTTGTGGCAAGCGCTGTCATGTGCGCAGGTAGGAGGCACCGTTGAGGTCGAGGACGGTTCCCGAGGCCCACTGCGCCCCGGGAGACGCCAGCCACAGCACGGCCCCGGCGATCTCGTCCGCGGACGCGACCCGGCCGAAGGGACTCTGCGCCCGTACTTCGTCCGTCAACCGGTGCGCGACCCGCTCCGTCTCGATGAACCCGGGCGCCACCGACGCCACCCCGATCCCGTGCGGCGCGAGCGCGACCGCGAGGGACTGCCCGAGCGCGTGCACGGCGGCCTTCGTCGCCCCGTACGCGGGGTGGTCCGGCTCGCCCTTGAAGGCGCCGCGCGAGCCGACGTTCACGATCCGGCCACCCGCGCCCTGGTCGATCATGCGGTGTGCGGCCAGGTGACTCAGGTTCGAGGTACCGAGCAGGTTCACCGCCACATGCCGCTGCCAGAGCTCCGACCATTGTTCGTACGAGGTGGTGGCGGGCGGGTGCGGCAGGTTCACGGCCGCGTTGTTCACGAGGACGTCGATGCCGCCCAGGCCCTCGGCCGCGCGCCCGGCGATCGACGCCGCGCCCGCCGGGTCGGACACGTCGCCGCCGACGAGGACGTGCCCGTCGCCGTCGAGCGAGTCGAGCGTGGCCCGCGCCTCGGCCTCCCGGGACGCGTAGTGCACGGCGACCCGGTCGCCGTTCGCGGCGAACCGGCGGGCCAGTGCCCGTCCGAGACCGCGCGACGCGCCGCTCACGAGCACCCGGCGTCCGGATTCCGGCAGGTTCACTGAAGTCATGGAAGCAGGCCCCTCGACGTAGGACGGTGTTCAACCGCCGTTTATACGCGAGCGAGAACGTGTGGCCGAAAGAGGCCCGCCCCCCGCCCCACCCACTTCCAACGGGAGACAGCCACATGTCGCTCACTCGCAGGGACTTCGCCAGACGCTCCGCGGCCACCGGCGCGGGCGTGGCCCTGGCCGGGTCCGTCGGCGCCCTCGCCACCGCGCCGAACGCGCTCGCGGCCACGGACAACGGGCACGACCACGATCATGACCACGAGCACGGCGTCGGTTACGGCCCGCTGATCCCCGACCCCGACGGGCTCCTCGCCCTGCCCGCCCACTTCTCGTACGAGGTCATCACCTACAGCGGGAAGACCACACTGGAGTCCGGCGAGTTCACCCCGTCCAACCACGACGGCACCGCCACCTTCGAGGGCCCGCGCGGCACCACCCTCCTCGTCAACAACCACGAGCTGGCCGGCGCCCGCGCCGACTGGCCGCACCCGGTGCCGCTCACCGAGGGCCTCGTCTACGACACGGGCGCGGCCGGCGGCTGCACCGTCGTCGAGGTGCGACGCGGCGGCGCGGTCGCCGAATGGGTCGGCATCGCCGGCACCGCCACCAACTGCGCGGGCGGCTCCACCCCGTGGGGCACCTGGCTGACCTGCGAGGAGACCGAGGACAAGGCCGGGGCCAAGGGCTTCACCAAGGACCACGGCTACGTCTTCGAGGTCGACCCCTACGACCGCCGCGCCAACCGGGCGCCCAAGCCGGTCAAGGCGTTCGGCCGCTACGCCCACGAGGCCGTCGTCATCGACCCCAAGCGCGGCCACGCCTTCCTCACCGAGGACGCCGCGGGCCCCAACGGCCTGCTCTACCGCTGGACCCCGCCGGAGCACTTCCACCACGGCCGCGGCAAGCTGCGCACCCTCGCCGACGACGCGGGCGTGCTCCAGGCGTTCAAGTGCTTCGACTCGGGCGGCCGGTTCGTCGACGACCTCTCGCGCGCCACGAAGATCGGCACGACGTACGGCGTCGACTGGGTGGACGTCCCCGACCGCGACGCCAGGACCGTCTCCACGCGCAAGCAGTTCAAGGACGGCGAGATCACCCGCGCCCGCAAGCTGGAGGGCATGTGGTGGGGTGACGGCGGCACGTACATCGTCTCCTCGTTCGCCCGCGCGGAGAGCCCCGTCCAGCACGACGGCCAGGTCTGGTTCTACGACCCCAAGCGCCGCACCCTCACCCTGAAGGTGCTGCTCGGCGTGAACCCGGACCCGTCGAAGGACGGCGCCTTCGACGGCCCGGACAACATCACGGTCTCCCCGTACGGCGGCCTCGTCATCGCCGAGGACGGCGAGGGCGTGCAGCACCTGTTCGGCGCGACCGAGAAGGGCCGCACGTACCCGATCGCGCGCAACGAGCTCAACATCGGCTCCGCACAGGAGCCGGAGTACAGCGAGTTCACGGGCGTCACCTTCTCGCCCGACGGCCGCACCCTGTTCGCCAACATCCAGACGCCGGGCATCATGCTCGCCATCACCGGCCCCTGGAAGCGTCAGAAGTAGCACCTCACCCCAGCGGGTCCACCGGCGGCGCCTCGCTCTCCGAGGCGATGCGGTGGACCCGCCCGCGCACCGCGTACCAGCCGGCCGTCAGACACACCGCGATCGGGATGAGCATCAGGACGGTGTCCCGGCCCGCGCCGTCCTTGTCGAACCACATCATCACGATCACGCCGATCAGGAACGCGATCGTCACCAGCTCGATCCACGGCGACGCCCACAGCCGGAACGAGGGCCGCCGCACCAGCCCCTCCCTGGCCCGCCGCACGAACACCAGGTGACAGAGCATGATCATGCACCAGGTGGAGATGACGCCGAGCGAGGAGATGTTCGTGACGATCGCGAACGCGTCGTCGGGCAGCCACGCGTTCAGCGCGACACCGAACAGGGCCACCGTCGCCGTCAGCAGGATCCCGCCGTACGGGACGTGGCTGCGGCTCATCCGGGCCGTGAAGGAGGGCGCCGAGCCCGCCATCGACATCGAGCGCAGGATGCGGCCCGTCGTGTAGAGGCCGGAGTTCAGGGACGACATGGCGGCGGTCAGCACCACCAGGTTCATGATGCCGCCGGCCGACGGCACCCCGATCTTCGACAGGACCGTCACGAACGGGCTCTGGTCCGCGGAGTACGCCGTCCACGGCAGCAGCAGCGTCAGCAGCACCACGGAGCCGACGTAGAAGATGGCGACCCGCCACATGATCGAGTTCACGGCCCGCGGCACGACCTTCTCCGGCTCCTCGGTCTCGCCCGCCGTCACGCCGACCATCTCCACGGCCGCGTACGCGAAGACCACGGTCTGCGTGATGAGGATGACGGGCAGCACGCCCAGCGGGAAGAAGCCGCCGTTGTCGCTGATCAGGGTGAAGCCCGGCTCGTGCCCGTCGACCGGCTTCCCCGTGACGAGGAAGAAGATCCCGATCAGCAGGAACAGCACGAGCGCCGCGACCTTGACGATGGCGAACCAGAACTCCATCTCACCGAAGCTCTTCACGGAGATCAGGTTCACGGTGAGCACGATCGCCAGCGCGACGGCGGCGAGCGCCCACTGCGGGATCGACGTGAACATCGACCAGTAGTGCACGTACAGGGCGACCGCCGTGATGTCGGCCATGCCGGCGGTCGACCAGTTCAGGACGTACATCCAGCCCGCCACGTACGCGCCGCGCTCGCCCAGGAACTCCCGCGCGTAGCTCACGAACGAGCCCGACGAGGGGCGGTGCACCACCAGCTCTCCGAGGGCCCGCACGACGAAGAACGCGAAGACGCCGCAGATGGCGTAGGCGAAGGCGAGGGCGGGCCCTGCCTTGGCGAGGTTGCCGCCCGCGCCCAGGAAGAGCCCGGTGCCGATCGCGCCGCCGATCGCGATCATGCTGATGTGCCGAGATTTCAGGGCCTTGCTGTACCCGAGGTCACCGGCGTCGGTGACCCCTTCGGCGGTGATCGGATCGTCGACGTGAGAGTCGTGGGGACGCGAGCCGTGAGCGTGTGAGCCTTGGGGGTGTGAGTCTTTGTCCTGGTGCACGCCGGGAACTCTCGCAAATTAAATGCTTGGCGTGGCTGATGCGCGCCGTCCTAGAGTTTTTCTCGCAAAGACTGACGCACCTCCCGGTGCGAAGGCCGCGGCTACTTCTCTCGCAAAGAAATCACCGCCGCGGCCACCTTGAACTCGGGAGGCGCGGCAGATGGTGGGTGCCCGGTGCGCAGGCGACGGATACTTCTGGATCTGGCGGTTGCGGGGTTCGAGTCCTCGTCGGCGACTTCGGGTCGTCGTAGCTCAAGGGGAAGAGCACCAGGCTGTTTTCCGTCGCCGACTCTATCCTCGGGCACCCTCCATTCGCCGTGCCTCCCTCCGAGTGACCACGCATGAATTCGGGGGAATTCTCATGGCGCGTTTCAACCGCAAGACAGCCAAGGCCGCCGTCCTTTCCGCCGTACGGACCACCGGCCGCACCACGCGCACGCACGAGGGCGGCCGCGGATTCGAGCGGGACCAGCGGTCCGAGCTTTTCCTGCTCGCGGTCGCCAACTTCGTTTCCCAGCAGACCTTCTACGAGTCCGGCGCGGACCGCGACGACCGGTTCGCCGCGCTCGTGCGCCAGCTCGCCGTGACCGACCCGGAGTGGACCGCGGGTCTGCTCGGCTGGCTGCGCGGCGAGGGCAACCTGCGGACGGCGTCGCTGGTGGGCGCCGCGGAGTACGTGAAGGCGCGCCTCGACGCGGGCGTCACGGACGGCCCGTCGAACCGGCAGGTCGTCGCCTCCGTGCTGCGCCGGCCCGACGAGCCCGGCGAGCTGCTCGGGTACTGGACGCAGACGTACGGGCGCGCCCTTCCGAAGCCCGTCAAGCGCGGCGTCGGCGACGCGGTGCGCCGCCTGTACCACGGCAAGGCGCTCCTGAAGTACGACACCGCGTCCAAGGGCTACCGCTTCGGCGACGTCCTCAACCTGGTGCACGCGGCGCCCGACCCGGACAAGGCGTGGCAGGGCGAGCTGTTCGCGTACGCGCTCGACCGGCGGCACCACCCGGACACGGCCGTGGCCCCGGCGTCGAGTGAAGTGCTCGTGGCGCACCGGGAGTTGATGGCGGTGCCCGTCGCCGAGCGGCGGGCCGTGCTGCTCGCTCCCGACGGCGCCGAGCGGCTCGCCGCCGCCGGGATGACGTGGGAGGCGCTGGCCGGCTGGCTGCGGGGTCCGATGGACCGGGCGGCCTGGGAGGCAGTGATTCCGTCGATGGGCGCGATGGCGCTGGTGAGGAATCTGCGGAACTTCGACGAGGCGGGGGTCGGCGACGAGGTCGCGGCGCGCGTCGCCGCGAGGATCTCCGACCCGGCCGAGGTCGCGCGGTCGCGGCAGTTCCCCTTCCGCTACCTCGCCGCGTACCGGCACGCCCCGTCGCTGCGCTGGGCGTACCCGCTGGAGCGGGCGCTCGGCCACTCGCTGGCCAACGTGCCCGCCCTGGAAGGCCGTTCACTGATCCTCGTGGACCGTTCCGGCTCCATGTGGAGTCCGCTGTCCGCACGGTCGCGGCTCAACCGGGCGGACGCGGCCGCCGTGTTCGGGGCGGCGCTCGCGCTGCGGGCCGCCGACGCGGACCTGGTGCAGTTCGGTACGGACAGCGCGCCCGTGGAGTTCCGGCGGGGCGAGTCCGCACTGAAGGTGCTCGACCGGTTCGGGAACCTGGGCGGGACGAACACGACCGAGGCCGTGCGGCGGCACTACCGGGGGCACGACCGGGTGCTGATCGTCACCGACGAGCAGGCACACCACAGTTGGCACGGCGACCCGACCGAGCAGGTGCCGGACCGGGTGCCGGTGTACACGTGGAACCTGGCCGGGTACCGGGCCGGGCACGCGCCGTCCGGCGCGGGGAACCGGCACGTGTTCGGCGGGCTGTCCGACGCGGCGTTCCGGATGGTGTCGTTGATCGAGGCGGGGCGGGGTGCCGACTGGCCTTGGGCGTAGCCGGGGTTGAGCGGCTCGGGCCGCTCAACCCCGGTTCTTCATCTGCCTGGTCAGGTTCGTTGCCGGGTGCGGGTGGTCTGTGGTTGCTCGCGCCCCGCGGCGGAGCCGCTGTCGGACACGGCCCCGCGCCCCTTGCGGGGCTTGAGGGCCACCATGATGGTCAGCAGAGCCGCCGTCGCGATCAGTGCGCCCATCTCGAACGCCCTGGTCGCGCCGTGGACCAGGATCGTGTCCGGGGAGCCGTGGGCGCCGCGTGTCGCCGTGCCGTAGACCGTGACCAGTGCCGCCAGGCCCAGCGTGCCGCCCAGCCACTGGAAGGTCTGGAGCAGGCCCGAGGCCGCGCCCGCCTCGGCCGGGGTGACGCCCGCCAGGATCGTCGCGTTCAGCGGCATGAAGCTCAGGCCGACGCCCGTGCCGAGCAGCAGCATCGGGCCGAGCAGGCCGGCCGCGTAGCCGTCGCCGACGTCCAGGCGGCTGAGCCAGACACCCGTCGCGATCATGAGCAGGGAGCCGGTGATCAGGAGCGGCTTGGTGCCGAAGCGGGCGAGCAGGCGCGGTACGCGCCGCACCGTCACGAACACCGCGGCCGTCAGCGGGAGGAACGCGAAGCCCGCCTTCAACGGGCTGTAGTCCAGGACCTGTTGGATGTGGAGCGTCAGGAAGTAGAAGGCGCCGAAGTTGCCCGCGGGCAGCAGGAAGATGGTCGCGTAGGCGGCCGCCCGGTTCCGGTCCTTGAAGAGGGTGAGCGGGGCGATGGGCTGCCGGGCGCGCGCCTCCACGCAGAGGAATCCGGCGAGGAGCGCCGCCGCGCAGAAGAAGCAGGTCAGGGCGCGGGGGTCGGTCCAGGAGCGGTCCGAGACGCGGATGAAGGCGTAGACGAGGAAGAACATGCCGGCCGTGCCGGTGACCGCCCCGGACACGTCGAACCTTCCCCGGCCGCGCGGGGTTTCGCGGACCGTGCGGGGCAGGGCGAGAGCGAGGGCGACGCCGATCGGTACGTTGATCAGGAGCGACCAGCGCCAGGACGCGAGGTCCGTGAGGGCGCCGCCGAGCACCAGACCGATGGACGCCCCGATTCCGGCCATCGAGGAGTAGACGGCGAGCGCCCGGTGGCGGGCCTGCCCGTCGGGGAAGTGGGTGGTGATGAGCGCGAGGGTGCTGGGGGCGATCAGCGCGGCGCCGACGCCCTGGGCCGCGCGCGCCGCCAGCAGTAACGCGCCGTCCGTGGCGAGCCCGCCGGCCAGTGAAGCGGCGGCGAAGAGCAGGACTCCGCAGGTCAGCGTCGCGCGGCGGCCGAGGAGGTCGCCCGCGCGTCCGGCCAGGAGGAGCAGGCCGCCGAAGGCGAGGGTGTAGGCGTTGAGCACCCAGGACAGGCCGGTGGGGCTGAAGTGGAGGGTGCGCTGGATGTCGGGGAGCGCCACGTTCACGACGGTGGAGTCGAGGCCCACCATCAGGTAGGCGGTGACGATGAGGGTGAGGACCGCGCCGGAGCGCGTTACGGTGCGCTCTGCGGGGGCTGTGGATCCGGTTGCGGGCGGTGCGGAGGACATGCTCGACTCCCGTACAGGGACGGTGGGTTGAGTGGGTGCGCGGGCAGCCCGGACTGCCCGCGAGATGAAGCGGGGACTGTCTCCGTTTAGCTCCGGCTAAGATACGGAGACCGCCCCCGGTTGTGCAAGGGGTTCCGAAGGCGCCCCCGGAGGAGGCATCGATGGCCCAGGTGGAAGCGGCCGGCCGACCGGTCAGGCCGAAGCGTGCCGACGCGCGCCGCAACTACGAACGGCTCCTGCGGGAGGCCGGGGCGGCGTTCGCCGAGAAGGGGGCCCAGGCCTCCCTCGACGAGATCGCCAAGCGGGCCGGTGTCGGCTCGGGCACGCTCTACCGGCACTTCCCGACGCGCGAGGCCCTCATGGAGGCCGTGTACGTCGACCTCTTCGAGGAACTGGCCGAGCGGGCGCGGAAGCTGCGCGCGGAACTGCCGGCCGGCGAGGCGCTGTTCGCCTGGCTCGCGGAGCTCGGTGAGCAGATCGTGCGGGCGCGCGCCATCAAACCGCTGCTCGGCGCCGCCGTCTCCGAGGGCCCGGCGCCCGTCGTCACCCGGTGCGGCGACTGCCTCAAGACGGCGGCCGCCGACCTGCTCGCCGCGGCGCAGGAGGCGGGCGCGGTGCGGGCCGACCTGACCCACCTGGAGCTGCTGCGGCTGAACCACGCCGTGGTCGAGGCGGCCGAGATGGGCGGCGGTGACGCCCGGGACATGGCCCGCTACCGGCGGCTGATGCTGGAGGGGCTGCGGCCGCCCGCGTAGCCCGGGGCGCTCTCGGGGCTCGCGGGGTGCGCGGGGTGCGCGGGGTGCGCAAGAAAAGTCTTCGGTAAGGGAACGGTAAAGCGGATCTGCTCGTTACCCCTGGCATGACCGCTATGACCCCCGGCTCGAACATCCCGCTCACGGCGCAGCGCGTGGCGGTGGACGTCACGGCCCCCGTGCGGCTCGACGTATCGGGCCTGCTGCTCACCGCCGACGGCAAGGTGCGCTCCGACGACGACTTCATCTTCTACAACCAGCCCTCGGGGCCGGGTGTCACCTACACGTCGGGCGGGGGCACGTCCCCGGACTCGATCACCGTGGACACCGCCGCCGTCCCGCCGGGCATCGAGAAGATCGTCGTCACCGCGAGCCCGGACGCCGAGGGCCAGACGTTCCAGGGCATCGAGCCCACGGCCACGATCCGCGGCGCGGACGACGGCTCGGTCCTCGCCACGTTCACCCCGCCGCAGCTCGGCGCGGAGACGGCGCTGGTGATCATCGAGGTGTACCTGCGCAACGGGGCGTGGAAGGCCCGCGCGGTCGGCCAGGGGTATGCGAACGGTCTGGCGGGCATCGCCACCGACTTCGGCGTCTCGGTCGAGGAGCCCGCGGCCCCGGCCGCCCCGGCGCCCGCCTCCACCGTGGCCGCACCGGCCGCCCCCGCCCCGGTGGCCACGCCGCCCGCGCCGACGACTCCTCCGGTCGACCCGCGCCTCGCGCCGCCCCCGCCGCAGGCCGCGGCCCCGGCCCCGGCCGCCGCCCCCGCGCAGGGCGGCGGCAAGATCAACCTGGACAAGGGCCGCGTCTCCCTCCAGAAGAACCAGACGGTGTCCCTGGTCAAGGGGGGCCAGCCGCTGCTGAGCCAGGTCAAGATGGGTCTCGGCTGGGAGCCCGCGTTCCGCGGCAAGGACATCGACCTGGACGCCTCGGTCATCGCCTACGGCCCGCAGCGCAACCACATCGACAGCTGCTACTTCGGCAAGCTGTCGATCGTGAACGGCGCGATCAAGCACTCGGGTGACAACCTCACGGGCGAGGGCGGCGGTGACGACGAGGTGATCGTCGTCGACCTGGGCCGGCTCCCGCAGGAGGTCACGGGCCTGGTCTTCACGGTGAACTCGTTCTCGGGCCAGAAGTTCACCGAGGTCGCCAAGGCGTACTGCCGGCTGCTCGACGCCGCGACGGGCGAGGAACTGGTCCGCTTCGACCTCACGAACGCCGAGGCGCAGACCGGCGTGATGATGGCCAAGCTGATCAAGCAGTTCAGCGGTGAGTGGGAGATGACGGCGATGGGCGACTTCGTGAAGTCGCGGACCGTGCGCGGGATGGTGAAGCCCGCGGCTTCGTCGCTCTAGCGTTTCGGAGTTCCGAGGTTCGGCCCTCCGGTGTTGAGGTCGCGGGGCTCCGCCCCGGGCCCCGCTCCTCAGCCGCCGGAGGGGCTTGAACGGGCGTGGTGGTGCTACGGCACCACCACGATCTTCCGGCCCACCCCCGACGCGAACTGGTCGAGGGCCTGCGGGTACGCGTCCAGGGGGAGGCGGTCGCTGATGAAGATCCCGGGGTCGAGGACGCCGCCCGCGAAGAGTTCCGCCGCTCGTTCGTAGCTGTGCAGGACCGCCATCGACCCGGTGATGGTGATCTCCTGGTTGTAGATGCGGTACGGGTCGATCGTGACGCGGGTTGCGTAGTCCGCCACGCCGAACTGCAGGAAGGTGCCGGCCTTCGCGACCCGGCCGAGGCCGTCCTGGATCGCCGCCGCGTTGCCGGTCGCGTCGATCACGACGTCCCAGCCGGCGGGGCGGTCCAGCTCGTCGGGCCCGGCGGCGGACGCCGAGACACCCAGGCGCCGGGCCGTCGCCAGGCGGTCCGGGTTCAGGTCCACCACGTCGACGCTCGCCGCGCCCGTCCGCTTGGCCAGTTCCAGCATCATCAGGCCCATCGTGCCCGAGCCGTAGATCAGGACGTGCGCGCCGAGGCGGGCGTTGAGCACGTCGTAGCCGCGGACCGCGCAGGACAGTGGCTCGATGAGCGCCGCGTCCTGGGTGCGGACGTGCTCCGGCAGCCGGACGCAGTTGGCGGCGGGGGCGAGCGCGTACTGGGCGGCGCCGCCGGACGTCGTCACGCCGATCGCGGCCCAGCGCTCGCACAGGTTGCCGCGTCCTGCCCGGCAGTAGTGGCACTCGTGGCAGTGCAGCGACGGATCCACCGCGACCCGGTCACCGATCGCCAACTCCGTGACGTCGCCGCCGAGTTCGACGATCGTGCCTGCGAACTCGTGGCCGGGCACGACCGGCAGGGTCGGCGCGAACTCGCCCTGGAGGATGTGCAGATCGGTGCCGCACAGGCCGCACGCCGCGACCTCCACGACCACGTCCCGGGGCCCCGGTGTCGGGTCGGGCACCTCGCCGACGACGACCTTGCCGACGGACTCGACGATCGCGGCCTTCATTTCACAGCTCCCAACGACAGGCCCTGGACCAGCTTGTCCTGGGCGGCGAACCCCGCGGCGAGCACCGGCAGGGAGATCACGAGCGACGCGGCGCACACCTTCGCCAGGAACAGGCCCTGGCTGGTGATGAAGCCGGTCAGGAAGACGGGTGCGGTCTGGGCGACGACGCCGGTCAGCACCCGGGCGAAGAGAAGTTCGTTCCAGGAGAAGATGAAGCAGATCAGGGCCGTCGCCGCGATGCCGGGCAGGGCGATGGGCGCGACCACCCGGGTGAGGACGGTCGGCAGTCGGGCGCCGTCGATCTGGGCCGCCTCGATCACCGCGACCGGGACCTCCGCGAGGAACGACTGCATCATCCACACCGCGATCGGCAGGTTCATCGACGTGTAGAGGATGACCAGCAGCCAGATGTTGTCGAGGAAGTCCGTGTTCTTCGCGAAGAGGTAGATCGGCAGCAGGCCCGCCACCACCGGCAGCATCTTCGTCGACAGGAAGAAGAACAGGACGTCCGTCCACTTCTTCACCGGGCGGATCGACAGCGCGTACGCGGCCGGCAGGGCCAGGATCAGGACGCACAGCGTCGAGGCCAGCGACGCCACCGTCGAGTTGATGAGAGCGGGCCACGGGCTCGCGCCGCCGCCGGCGCCGAAGAAGTCGCGGTAGCCGTCGAGGGTGAGGGAGGCGGCGAAGGACGGCGGATTGGTCGCCGCGTCCTCCTCCGAGTGGAAGGAGGTCAGCGCCATCCAGGCGATCGGCAGGAAGAAGACGATGCCGAGCAGCCAGGCGGCGAGCCCGAGTCCCTTGCCCTTCAAGGCGGTTGGGAGCTTCATCCGCGTGACACCTCCTCGCGGAACAGCGACGACACGACGCGCAGCGCGAACGTCGCGATGATGATCGAACCGATGACGACGAGCACTCCGGCCGCCGAGGCGATGCCGTTCTCGTGGGCCTGGTAGAAGGTCTGGTAGACGGTGTAGGGCAGGTTCGCCGTGCCCAGACCGCCGGAGGTCAGGGTGAACACCGCGTCGAAGTTCTGCACGATGTAGATCGAGCCGAGCAGCGCCCCGAGTTCGAGGTAGCGGCGCAGGTGCGGCAGGGTCAGATGGCGGAAGACCTGCCAGGGCCCGGCGCCGTCCATCCGCGCGGCCTCGATGAGTTCGGGGGAGCGCGACTGCAGCCCGGCGAGCAGGATCAGCATCATGAACGGCGTCCACTGCCAGATCAGGGAGATCTCCACCGCGAGCAGCGGGGTGTTCGAGATCCAGTCGGGCTGTGGGCCGCCGACATAGTGCAACAGGCCGTTGAGCAGGCCGTATTCGGGGTTGTACAGCACGTGCTTCCACAGCAGTGCCGCCGCCACCGGCACCACGAGGAACGGCGCGATCAGCAGCGTACGGACGATGCCGCGGCCCCGGAACCGACGGTCCAGGAGCAGCGCGAGCCCGAGTCCGACGACCAGGCTCACCACGACCACGGTCACCGTCAGCACGATCGTGGTCAGCACCGACTTGCGCAGATCGGGGTCGGTGAGGACCTCCGAGTAGTTGCCGAAGCCGGTGAAGTGGCGGGCGTCCGGGTAGAGGGCGTTCCAGTCGAAGAACGAGATCACCAGCGTGGCCACGAAGGGGAGTTGGGTGACCACGATCATGAAGACGAGGGCGGGCAGCAGGGGTGCGCGGGTGGCCCAGGCGCGCAGCCGGCGCGGCGGGGTGCGGCGGCTGGTCTCCGGCTGAGTGGTGGCCGCGGGGGCCGAGGTCATGGTCGTCATCGGCCCTCGTACTCCTTCGCGATCTCGGAGGCGAGTTTCTGGGACTTCCGCAGGGCCGAGTCGACGGACTGGCGCCCGGCGATCGCCGCGCTGATCTCCTGCGAGACCTTGGTGCCGAGATCGGTGAACTCGGGGATGCCGACGAACTGGATGCCGGGCGCGGGCCGCGGCTGCACGCCCGGATCGCGCGGTTTGGCGCCCTCGATGGCGGCGCGGGTCTGGTCCTGGAAGGCGTCCGCCTCGGCGCGGTACTGGGGGATGTCGTACGTCGAACTGCGCTTGCCCGCGGGGACGTTGGCCCAGCCGAACTGCTTTCCGACGAGCTTCTCGTACTCCTTGCCGGACGCCCACGAGATGAACTTCCACGCCTTGTCCGGGTTGTGAGACGCCTTCTGCAGCCCCCACGCCCAGGTGTACAGCCAGCCACTGGACCTCGTCTTCTCGGTCGGCGCGGCGACGTAGCCGATCTTGCCCTTGACCGGGGACTTGGCGGACTCGAGGGAGCCGGCGGCGGACGTGGCGTCGTACCACATCGCGGTCTTGCCCTGGGTGAGGTTGTTGAGGCACTCGGCGAAGCCGGACTGGGCGGCGCCCGCCTCGCCGTGCTCGCGCACGAGGTTCACGTAGAAGCGCGTCGCGTTCTTGAAGCCGGGGTCCGTCAGGCGTGCCTTCCAGTCCTTGTCGAACCAGGTGCCGCCGTAGGTGTTCACGACCGTCGTCAGCGGCGCCATCAGCTCGCCCCAGCCGGGCAGCCCGCGCAGGCAGATGCCCTTCATGCCGGACTCGGCGCCGTCGGCCTTCGCCGCGAGGTCCGCGACCTGCTGCCAGGTCGGGTGCGCGGGCATCTTCAGGCCCTTCTTCGCGAAGACGTCCTTGCGGTACATCAGGAAGGACGACTCGCCGTAGAAGGGCTCGCCGTACAGCTTGCCGTCGTCGCCGGTGAGGGACTCCCGCATCGGTTCGAGGATGTCCCGCTGGTCGAAGCCGGGGTCCTTCCTCACGTACGGGCCCAGCTCGTGCAGCCAGCCGTTGCGGGCGTAGATCGGGATCTCGTAGTTGGAGAGCGTCGCGACGTCGTACTGGCCGGCCTGGTTGGCGAAGTCCTGGCTGATCTTGTCGCGGACGTCGTTCTCGGGCAGGACCGTGAAGTTCACCTTGATGCCGGTCTCGCGGGTGAAGTGGCGGGCGGTGAGCTTCTGCAACTCGGTCATCTGCGGGTTGTTCACCATCAGGACGTTGATGGAGTCGCCGCCCCCGAGTCCGCCCGCGCCGGCCCAGCAGCCGGACAGGAGAGGGGTGAGCAGCGTCCCTGCGGCGGCCGTCGCGAGCAGGGCGCCCGGCGGCCTCCGTCGGCTCTGGGTTCGCATGGATGCTCCTGGACTTCCGTGGCGTATATGGATGAAATCGTGCGAAGTGGTACGTAGGAGGGTGTGCGAGGTCGACTCCCTTGCGGGACAAGGGAGTTGGCGGGGTGTTGCCGCGTCAGGCGCGGATGACCTGCGGTCCCATCAGCGAATAGCGGTGTGCTTCGGGGGCGGGCAGCTGGGTGCTCGTGACGATCGTCTCCAGGGCGCCCACGGGCGCGAAGCGGCAGAAGCTGACCGCCCCGAACTTGGTGTGCACGCCCGCGAAGACCGTGCGCCGCGACGCCCGGATCGCCTGCGCCTTGACCTCGCTGACCGCCGGATCGGGGGTGGTCAGGCCGTGGTCGCGGCTGATGCCGTTGGCGCCGACGTAGGCGAGGTCGATGACGAAGCCGGCGAGCATCTTCGTCGTCCAGTGGTCCACGGTGGCGAGCGTGCCCGCGCGCACCCGGCCGCCGAGCAGCAGCACCGAGGTGTTCTCCGCCTCGGCGAGGGCGCCCGCCGTGGCGAGCGACGCCGTGACGATGGTCAGCGGCCGGTCGCGCGGCAGCGCCTCCGCGATCAGCTGCGGGGTGAACCCCTCGTCGACGAAGACCGTCTCCGCGTCACCGAGCAGTTCGGCCGCGGCCGACGCGATCCGCCGCTTCTCGGGTACGTGCATGGTCGTGCGGAACGCGAGCGTCGTCTCGAACCCGGCGCTCTCCACCGGATACGCCCCGCCGTGCGTGCGCCGGACCAGACCGTGGTCCTCCAGGGCGCGCAGATCGCGGCGGACCGTCTCCTTGGCGACGCCCAGCTCGACCGCGAGCTCGGCGACGTCGACGGAGCCGGTGCGGCGTGCCGCGCGCACGATCTCGCGCTGCCGTTCCTCGGCGCTCATTGCGGTCCCGCCTCCCTGGAAGCCCGTTGCCCGTTCGGGCCCGGTGCGGCCCACACGGGAATTTGTACCGGCGGTACGGGGCGGTGGCCAGGTCTGTCGCGGAGGCGATGCTGCCCGTTCGGGCCCGCTTCACGGCGTGGCTGCCCGGCTCGGACCTGGGCGGGAGCCGGGGTGGCTGTGGGTTCGGGCGGGACGGATGCCCGGTCGACGGGGTGCGCGGGCCCGGATCGTGACCGGATGGGCCCGTGCGGGCCCGTGTGGCGCCCGGTGTCTCGACAAGGGCGCGGCGCCGGGGCCGGAGGCGGGTCAGTACGGCCAGATCGGCGGGTCGTTGATGAAGCGGCCACCCATGTACAGGTGCGCCGGGTTGTCCTCGGACAGCGGGCCGAACTCGGCCAGCAGCCTCTCCGCGTACACCTCCGAGTCGTCCTGCGGCTCGTAGCCGAGGGCGCGGGCGCTCGACAGGTCCCACCAGACACGGGTGTTCGCCGAGGAGCCGTAGACGACGGTGTGGCCGACGTCCTTCGCGGACAGGGCCGCGTGGAAGAGCCGGGCGCCGTCGGCGGGGCTCATCCAGACCGACATCATGCGGACGTCCGTGGGCTCCTTGAAGCAGGAGCCGATGCGGACCGAGACCGTCTCGACGCCGTACTGGTCGAAGTAGAACTGGGCGAGGTCCTCGCCGAACGACTTGGACAGGCCGTAGAAGGTGTCGGGGCGGCGGAGCGTCTCCACGGGGACGAGGGCGTCGCCGTCCTCGGTGCGCGGGCGCGGCGTGTAGCCGATCGCGTGGTTGGAGGAGGCGAAGACGATCCGGGGCGCCGTGCCGTCGGCGCGGTTCTCGGCCTCCTCGCGCACCGCCTCGTACAGGCGCTGCGTGCCCCGGATGTTCGACTCGAGGATCTTGTCGAAGGTGGACTCCAGGGAGATGCCCGCGAGGTGCAGCACACCGTCGACGCCGCGGACCGCCTTGCGCAGCGCCTCGGTGTCGTTCAGGTCCGCGACGATCGCGTCCGGCGCGTCCTTGACGGGGCGGACGTCCAGCAGGCGCAGCTCGTAACCGTGCTGCGGCAACAGTTCCCGCATCAGGGTGCCGAGTCCGCCGGCCGCGCCGGTGAGCAGAATCGTGCGGGGCCCGGAAGGAACTGACATGCGCGTGATCTCCGTGTCCATGCGTGAGCCGTATTCACATTCGTGGACACGCTAAGGAGGTGGTGGAGCGCAGTCAAGGGTACGTCGCCGCAACCGAGTTCGAGTGCTTGACCGTCCCCTTTGGGGCGGCTTACGGTGAGCTCGTTCAGAAATATAGACGCGGATCAGAAACATGCACGTGTGCATGTGTGCAGATGATCAGGGAGAGCCCGTGACCTCAGCCGCCCTCGCCGCTCGACTCAGTGTCCCGAGTGGGCCGCTGTTCTTCCCGGTCACCGCGTACGGGCCCGACGGTGCCGTGGATCTCGACACCTACCGCACCCATGTGCGGCGCGGCGTCGAGGCCGGGGCCGCCGCCGTGTTCGCCTGCTGCGGCACCGGCGAGTTCCACGCGCTCGCGCCCGAGGAGTTCGAGGCGTGTGTCGCCGCCGCGGTCGAGGCGACCGGCGGGCGGGTGCCGGTGATCGCGGGCGCCGGCTACGGCACCGCGCTGGCGGTCCAGTACGCGCGCGCCGCCGAACGGGCGGGCGCCGACGGCCTGTTGGCGATGCCGCCCTATCTCGTCGTCGCCGGGCAGGAGGGCCTGCTGCGGCACTACACGGACCTGGCCGACGCGACGTCCCTGGACATCATCGTGTACCAGCGCGACAACGCCGTGTTCACCCCGGAGACCGTCGTCGAACTCGCCCGCCACCCGAAGGTCATCGGCCTCAAGGACGGACTCGGCGACCTCGATCTGATGCAGCGGACCGTGAGCGCGGTGCGCGGCAGCGGGGCGGGCGACGGCTTCCTCTACTTCAACGGGCTGCCCACCGCCGAACTCACCATGCTGGCCTACCGCGGCATCGGCATCACCCTCTACTCCTCCGCCGTGTTCTGCTTCGCGCCCGACATCGCGCAGGCCTTCCACAAGGCCGTCGCCACGGGGGACGACGCCACGGCGAACCTGCTCCTCGACGGCTTCTACCGGCCGCTGGTCGAACTGCGCAACCAGGGGCGGGGGTACGCGGTCTCGCTGGTGAAGGCCGGGGTACGGTTGCGCGGACTCGACGTCGGCGAGGTGCGGCCGCCGCTGCACGAGCCGACCGAGGAGCACGTCAAGCAGCTCGCCGAACTCGTCGAGCGGGCACAGGAGTTGCTGGAGAAGGCCGCCGGAGAGGAAACGACCGCGTGAAGACCTCCGCCTTCGTCTACCCCTGGGACGTCGTCGGCGACCCGGACGCCGCGCGCCGCGTCGCGGACCTCGGCGTCCAGCAGGTCACCCTCGCCGCCGCCTACCACTCCACCCGGGCCCTCACCCCGCGCCACCCGCGCCACCGGATCGTCACCGCCGAGCACGCCGCCGTCCTCTACCCCGTCGACGAACAGCGTTGGCAGGGAAGCGAGTTGCGCCCGTACGCGGCCGGTGACTGGGCCCCGGGCGACGCCTACGCAGAGGCCGCCGCCGCGCTCACCGACGCGGGCCTGGAGGTGCACACCTGGGTCGTCCTCGCCCACAACTCCCGCATGGGCGCGGAACATCCGGACACCTCGGTCGTCAACGCGTACGGCGACCGCTACCCATGGGCGCCCTGCATCGCCCAACCCGCCACGCGCGCCTACCTGGTGGACCTCGCGGCGGAGGCCGCCACCCGGCCCGGCGCGCACGGCACCGAACTCGAATCGCTCGGCTGGTACGGCCTCGCGCACCTGCACGCCCACGACAAGACCGGCGGCGTCGGCCTCGGCGAGGCCGGGCAGTACCTGATGTCGCTCTGCTTCTGCCCGGCGTGCCGCGAGGGGTACGCACAACACGGCCTGGACGCCGAGGAGTTGAGCCTCTCCGTGCGGGCCGCCCTGGAACCCGTATGGCGCGGCGAGGCGGCCGACGACGGGTGGGCCACGGTCGAGAAGCTGCTCGGCGCGGAGACGGCGACCGCCACGCGCGCCTACCGCGACGCGACCGCCCGCGGTCTCCAGGAGGCGGCCGTCGCGGCGGTACGGGCAGCGGCGCCCGCCGGCTTCCAGGTCCTGCTGCACGCCGACCCCGTCTCCCACCACTGCGGTGCGAACGCCGGCGTCGACCCCGCGCACATCCTCTCCGTCGCCGACGGCGTCGTCGTGCCGTGCACCGGTGGCGCGGGGCTCGTGACCCCGTTCGCGGAGCAGGTCTCCGCGCGGGGCACGGGAGTCGTCGCCGCGAACCTCACCGTCGTACGCGGCATGGGCGGCAGCCCGCAGACGTTGCTCACGGACGCGCGGGCCGCGCGCGACCTGGGCGCGAACGAGCTGCGGCTGTACCACGCGGGGCTCGCGTCGGACGCGGACCTCGACCGGGTCACGGGGGCGCTGGCGTCACTGTGAGGGTGCGGTGACGGGGAAGCCGAGCTCCTCGGCCGCCTTGGTCAACTCCAGCTCGTACGTGACGAACGCGGTCAGGTCCGTGCGGAACGGGTCGGCACTCGCCAGATGGACGGCGTCCAGGGAGCCGAGGCGTGGTGTCCGGTACGCCATGGCCCGGCTCAGCACGGTGCTGGTCAGATCGATCTGATACACGCCGCGAACGGCCTGGCCGACGTAGTACGGGACGCGCTGGTGATCGACTCCCGCCCGGTGCAGGGTACGGGTGATCTCGAGCCGGGCCAGCTCGCTCGTGACCAACTCGGTGCCGGTGGGCAGGCCCGTGCGCCAGGCCCGCAGGGCGTCCGACTCCCGCTCCGGCTTGATGAACTTCAGCAGGGCGCATGCGTCGAGATGGATCACCGGCGGCGCTCCTTGTCGCGCTCGGTGTGGAGCAGCTCGGAGAGGCTGGGCAGATCGGGGGCGAGGTCGGGGATCAGCTCGGGCATGCCCTGCTCGGCGGGGGGCTGGGCGTCGCCGGACTTCAGCATCCGCTGCAGCACGCTGGGCGCTTCGGTCTCGGGCACCATGCGGAGTACGGGCCGGCCGCGGTCGGTGACCAGTATCGGAATGCCGGAGCGCACCAATGCCACGGCTTTGGAGGGATTCTGGTTGAGCTCGCGGAGGCCGATGGTCTTCATGGCCCAAATGCACCTACGTCATGTAGTTACGTCCACGTGTCAGTCCACGCGTCAGTGCGGCCACGACCAGCCCCGCCGCGCCCACCACCGGCAACAGCACCGCGGGCGGCGCCACCCCCACCAGGCCCGCCCCGACCCCGAGGGCCACCGCGGTCGGGGTGAACAGGACGGTGTGCGCCGCCGCCGTCACCCGGCCGAGCAGCGCGTGGGGCGTCCTGCGCTGCACCGTCGTCAGGGCCGCCACCAGCGGGCACGGCAGACCGAGGCCGATCGCCGCGCTGCTCGCCAGGGCCGCCGCGTCGAGGGGTACCGCCCGCGCCGCCACGCCGAGCGCGAACAGGGCGATGCCGCACGCGGCGAACCGGTGCGGGCCGAGCCGCCGCAGCAGCGCGCCCGTCAGCAGCCCGGCGACCACCGAGCCCGCGCCCTGGACCGCGTACAGGACGCCCGTGTACGACGGGGCGTGCCCCAGCGTCTCGACGACCGCGAAGACCGACCCGGCGGCGATCCCCGACAGGAACATGGCCGCGCCCCCTGCCAGGACGAGCCGGCGCAGCGGGGCGTCCTGCCACAACTCCCTTACGCCGTCGAGGGCCCGGCGGCGTTCCCGGTGTGCCGCGGGTGCGTCCCGGTCGGCCGGCAGCGTCGCGAACAGGCCCGCCGCGAGGGCGAACGTCACCGCGTCCAGGAGCGCCACCAGGGGCCCGCCCCACGCCGCGTAGAGAGCGGCCCCCGCGAGCGGCGCGAGGATCTTCATGCCCTCGTTCACGGACATCCGCAGGCCGCCCAGGTCACCGAGCACGTCCTGGGGGACGGCGCCCGCGAGGTACGCCGACTCCGCCGCGTCCGTGACCACGCCGCACGCCCCGTACAGGACCAGAACCGTGAGGAGGATCCACACCCGGTCCCGGCCGTCGACCGCGAACAGGGTGAGCAGGAGGACGGCGAGGGCCAGGTTCGCCGAGACGAGGACGATCCTGCGACGCCCCCGGTCGGCGACCGCGCCCAGCCACGGGCCGATCAGCGTCGGCGCCCACAGCGCGAGCACGCACAGCGCCGCCAGGCTGTCGGAGCCGGTCAGGTCCTTCGTCCAGACCCCGGCCACCAGCCACAGCGCGCTGGTGCCGAAGCCGGAGACGAGCACGGCGAGGAGGGAGCGGGAGGCGGCCGGATCGGCGAGGACGCGGGGGAGCGGGGCCCTGGGGGCAGCGGTCGTCATGGGCGCTCAGCCTGCGGCTAAGGCCCCGGGGCCGGGATCGGGCACCTGCCCTAATTCGCGATGCGTCACGGTCAACTCGTGTGTGGGGCAACGGACTTCTTTTGTCGGAAGCGTTGACGAAACATCCGCGTGCTTCTACCTTCAACGCGTCGTACTTCGTACGTCATATATGAGACGCGATACGAGATACGTCAGACACCAGACACCAGACGCGATACACGCCAGTGGCTTCACGGCTTCAGGCCGGAACAGACCGAGAGGCGCGCATGACCTCTGTGCCCACCCCGATCCCCTCCCGTACCCAGTACGTCCTGGAGGAGATCAAGCGCCGCATCCTGACCGGACAGCTGAGACCCGGACAGGCCCTGGTCGAGACCGACCTGGCCGCGCAGTTCGGGGTCTCCAAGACCCCGGTGCGCGAGGCGCTCAAGACGCTGGCCGGGACCGGGCTCGTCGTGATGAGCCAGTACAAGGGCGTCACGGTGCGCATGGTGGACGCGGACATGGCCCGCGAGGTCTACGACGTGCGCCTGCTCCTCGAACCCGAGGCCCTGCGCCGCACCGTGCAGCGCCGCGCCTCGCTCGACGCCGCCCGCGACGCCCTGCGGTCCGCCGACACCGCCGCCGACACTGCCCAACGCTCCCTCGCCAACCGGGAGTTCCACCGGGCCCTCTACGTCCCGTGCGGCAACCCGCTGCTCGGCAAGATGCTCGACGAGGTGCGCGACCAGGCCGCTCTGGTCTCCGCGGTGGCCTGGGCCGCCGACCCGTCGTGGGAGCGGGAGGCCGCCGAGCACCGGGAGATTCTGGAGCTCGCGCTCGCCGGAGACGCGCAGGGCGCCTCACGCGCGCTGCGCGACCACATCGCGTCGTTCGTGGAGCGGGCCTTCCCCGAGGCCCGGGAAGAAGAGGGTGAGCAGCACTCATGACAGCGCCGAAGGCTTCGTTCGAGACCCAGCGGGCCGCGCTCGCCGACGTGGTCGCGATCCCGGTGACGCCGTTCGCCGCGGACGGCTCCGTCGACGAGCCGGCCCACCGGGCCCTGCTGCGGCGGCTGCTCGACGGCGGCGTGCGCACGCTCACCCCGAACGGGAACACCGGCGAGTTCTACGCCCTGACCCCCGACGAGCGCCGCCTGGTCACCGAGTGGACCCTCGACGAGGCCCGGAACACCACGGGCCCGCCGGCCGTCGTCCTGGCCGGCGTCGGGCACGACCTGCCGACCGCGATCGGGACCGCCCGGCACGCCCGCGAGCACGGCGCCCACATGGTGATGGTGCATCAGCCGGTCCACCCGTACGTCTCCGAGGGCGGCTGGGTCGACTACCACCGTGCCATCGCCGACGCCGTGCCCGAGCTCGGCGTCGTCCCCTACATCAAGAACGCCTCCCTGTCCGGCGCCCGGCTCGCCGAGCTCGGCGCGGACTGCCCGAACGTGATCGGCGTCAAGTACGCCGTCCCGGACGCCGCGCGCTTCGCCGCCTTCGCCCGCGACGCCGGCCTCGACCGGTTCGTGTGGGTGGCCGGGCTCGCCGAGCCGTACGCGCCCTCCTATTTCTCGGCGGGCGCCACCGGCTTCACCTCCGGGCTCGTGAACGTCGCCCCGAGCGTTTCGCTGTCCATGATCGAAGCGCTTCGATCAAGCGACTACCCGGCCGCGATGAAGGTCTGGGAGCAGATTCGCCGCTTCGAGGAGCTGCGCGGCGCCGACGCCTCCGCCAACAACGTCTCCGTCGTCAAGGAGGCCCTCGCCTCGCTCGGCCTGTGCCGTCGCGAAGTCCGGCCGCCCAGCCAGGAGTTGCCGCGGGCGGAGCGCGCCGAGGTGGCCGAGATCGCGGCGGGGTGGTCCATATGACCGCCCGCGAGAGACTGAACCCGGAGCGGCTGCGCTCCCACCAGTGGTACGGCACCGAGGGCGCCCTGCGCACCTGGTCGCACAACGCCCGGATGCGCCAACTCGGTTACGAGGCCGAGGAGTACCGGGGCCGCCCGGTCGTCGCGATCCTCAACACCTGGTCCGACATCAACCCCTGCCACGTGCACCTGCGGGAGCGTGCCGAGGCCGTCAAGCGGGGCGTGTGGCAGGCCGGCGGCTTCCCGCTGGAGTTCCCCGTCTCCACGCTCTCGGAGACGTACCAGAAGCCGACCCCGATGCTGTACCGCAACCTCCTCGCCATGGAGACGGAGGAACTGCTCCGCTCCTACCCGATCGACTCGGCGGTGCTGCTCGGCGGCTGCGACAAGTCCACCCCGGCGCTGCTCATGGGCGCCACGTCCGCCGACGTCCCGTCCCTCTTCGTGCCCGCCGGGCCGATGCTTCCGGGACACTGGCGCGGCGAGACCCTCGGCTCCGGCACCGACATGTGGAAGTACTGGGACGAGCACCGCGCCGGCAACCTGACCGACTGCGAACTGCGCGAACTCCAGGGCGGGCTGGCGAGATCCCCCGGGCACTGCATGACCATGGGCACCGCCTCCACCATGACCGCGGCGGCCGAGGCCCTCGGCATGACACTGCCCGGCGCCTCCTCGATCCCGGCCGTGGACTCCGCGCACGAGCGGATGGCCGCCGCCTCCGGGCGCCGCGCCGTCGAGCTCGCGTGGACCGCGCTCAAGCCGTCCGAGATCCTCACCCGCGAGGCCTTCGACGACGCCGTCACCACCGTGCTCGGGCTCGGCGGCTCCACCAACGCCGTCATCCACCTGATCGCGATGGCCGGACGCGCCGGGATCCCGCTCACCCTCGACGACTTCGACCGCATCGCGCGCACCGTGCCGGTGCTCGCGAACGTGCGGCCCGGCGGACAGACGTACCTCATGGAGGACTTCTACTTCGCCGGTGGCCTGCCCGCCTTCCTCTCCCGGATCACCGACCTGCTGCACCTCGAACGGCCCACGGTGAACGGCACGTTGGGCGAGCAGCTCGACGGCGCAGTCGTGCACGACGACGCCGTCATCCGCACCCGCGAGAACCCCGTCGCGCCCGAGGGCGGCGTCGCCGTCCTGCGCGGCAACCTCTGCCCCGACGGCGCCGTCATCAAGCACATCTCCGCCGAGCCGCACCTGCTCAAGCACACCGGTCCCGCGGTCGTCTTCGACGACTACAAGACCATGCAACGCACCATCAACGAACCGGAGCTGGGCATCACCGCGGACAGCGTCCTGGTGCTCCGCAACGCCGGCCCCAAGGGCGGGCCCGGCATGCCCGAGTACGGCATGCTGCCCATCCCCGACCACCTGCTCAAGCAGGGAGTACGGGACATGGTGCGGATCTCCGACGCCCGGATGAGCGGCACCAGTTACGGGGCGTGCGTACTGCACGTGGCCCCCGAGTCGTACATCGGCGGGCCGCTCGCCCTGGTCCGCACCGGGGACAGCATCACCCTCGACGTCACCGCCCGGGTCCTGCAACTCAACGTAGAAGAAGACGAGTTGGCACGCCGCCGGGGCGAGTGGAGCGCGCCGCCCGAGCGGTACGAGCGCGGGTACGGGGCGCTCTACAACGAGCAGATCACGCAGGCCGACACCGGCTGCGACTTCGCCTTCCTGGCCAGGCCGGGCAAGGTGCCGGATCCGTACGCGAGCTGAGCCCGCCGCCGTGCGGGACCCGGCTCCACATGATCGACCTACCGAACCCTGTCTGCGAAGCGCTTCAGCACCTCAGCCGGTGACGACCCCTCGCGGGTGAAGCACTTCATCAGCACCGCACCTGAGCCACCGAGATCGGAGTCCCGTCATGGCCCAAGCCGCAGCCGTGGCCCAAGCCCCGCCGTCCCGGCGCCGCCGGAAGTCAGCCACCCCGCGCAGGCTGCCGTACCTGCTGATCGCGCCCGCGGGCCTGCTGATGCTGGGCTTCATCGCGTACCCCGTCATCAGCGTCTTCTACTACAGCCTGCAGAACTACAACCCCACCAAGCCATGGCGCAACGGCTTCGCGGGCTTCGACAACTTCGTCACCGCGTTCACCAAGGACCCGGACTTCTGGACGACGCTGGGCTTCAGCCTCCAGTGGGTCGTGGTGCAGGTCGTCCTGCAGCTGCTGCTCGGACTCGGGCTCGCACTCGTCGTGAACCAGACGTTCGTCGGCCGCGGCCTCGCCCGCGCCCTCGTCTTCTCGCCCTGGGCCGTGTCCGGCGTGCTCACCTCCGCGGTGTGGATGCTGCTCTACAACTCCCAGACGGGCATCACGCGGTACCTCGCCGACGCCGGGATCGGCTCGTACGGCACGTCGTGGCTGTCGGACACCGCGACGGTCTTCCCGGCCGTCGTCACCGCCGAACTCTGGCGCGGCGTCCCCTTCTTCGCGATCCTCATCCTCGCCGACCTGCAGTCCGTCTCGAAGGACCTGTACGAGGCCGCCGAGGTCGACGGCGCGAGCCGGCTGCGGCAGTTCTTCCACATCACGCTGCCGCACCTGAAGGACGCGATCATTCTCTCCACGCTGCTGCGCGCGGTGTGGGAGTTCAACAACGTGGACCTGCTCTACACCCTCACCGGTGGCGGACCCGCGGGTGAGACGACCACCCTGCCGCTGCGCATCGCCTCCATCGCCGTCGACTCGCACGACTTCGGCTACGCGTCCGCGCTGACGTCCATCGCCTTCGTGATCCTCCTGTTCTGCTCGATGATCTATCTCCGCCTGAGCAAGTTCGGGGGCGAGGACAAGTGACCGTCAAGGAAGCCCGGCCGACCGACACGGTGGGCACCACCGCACCCGCGCCGCCGGACACCCGCCGCCACCGGAACCGGCACCGCCTCGACATCAAGCCGTCCAAGGCGGGCAGCTCCTGGGAGGACGTCCCGCGCTGGCAGATCTACGTACCGCTCGGCGTGTACCTGTTGTTCACGCTCATCCCGTTCTACTGGATGCTGCTGTTCGCGTTCCGCCCCACCGGCTCCACCTCGCTCGTGCCGTGGCCGCTCACCTTCGACCACTTCGACAAGGTGTGGAACGAGCGGGCCTTCGCCACCTTCTTCCAGAACAGCCTGCTCGTCGGCGTCGCCTCGATGTTCATGACGACGGTCGTCGCGCTGGCCGGCGGGTACGCGCTCGCCCGGTTCAACTTCAAGGTCAAGCGCGCGTTCATGCTGGCGCTGCTCTGCTCGCAGTTCATCCCGGGCGCGCTGATGCTGGTCCCGCTCTTCGAGATCTTCGCCAACCTGCAGATGATCAACTCGCTGGGCAGCGTCATCATCGCCGAGACGGTCTTCCAGCTGCCGCTGACGATGATCCTGATCAGCGGCTTCATCAAGAACGTGCCGCCCTCCCTGGAGGAGGCCGCCTGGGTCGACGGCTGCGGACGCTTCCGCGCCTTCTGCGCTGTCGTCCTGCCGCTGCTGCGGCCCGGCCTGATCGCGGTGGGCTCCTTCGCCTTCGTGCACAGCTGGAACCACTTCCTGTTCGCCCTGATGTTCCTCTCCGACCAGGGCAAGCAGACGATCCCGGTCGGCCTCGCGACCCTCATGGGCGCCGACTCGGTCGACCTGGGCGCGCTCGCCGCCGGCGGTGTCGTGGCCGCGCTGCCCGTCGTCATCGTCTTCGCCTTCATCCAGAAGTGGCTCGTCACGGGCTTCAGCGCCGGGGCGGTGAAGGGATGAGTGCCGTACGCGCACGAGCGCTCCCCGAAGGGCCCGTCCCCGTCGTCCTCGCGGGCGCGCGCGGGCACGGCCGCTGGCACCTGAACAACATCCGGCGCCTGGCCGACGCGGGCCGCGTCACGCTCGCCGGGGTGTGCGAGCTGAAGCCGCTGGACGAGGCGGAGCTCGCCGGGTTCACCGACGTCGCGCAGTCCGCCGACTTCGGTGAGCTGCTCGACCGTACGGGCGCCCGGGTCGCGATCGTCTGCACCCCGATCCCGACCCACACGGACCTGGCGCTCACCGCGGCCGCGCGGGGCGTGCACCTCCTCCTGGAGAAGCCGCCCGCGCCGTCGTACGCGGAGTACGAGCGGATGGCGGCCGGGGTGGCCGAGGCGGGCATCGCCTGCCAGGTCGGGTTCCAGTCGCTCGGCTCGCACGCCGTGTCCCATGTACGGGACCTCGTGCGGGACGGACTCATCGGCGACCTCCTCGGCATCGGCGCCGCCGGAGCCTGGGCCCGCGACGAGGCCTACTTCCGGCGCGCCCCCTGGGCGGGGCACCGCCGTCTGCCCGACGGCCGCGGCGGCACGGTCGACGTCGTCGACGGCGTCCTCACCAACCCCCTCGCGCACGCCGTCGCCACCGGCCTCGCCCTCGACGGCGCGACCGGCGCCGACGACCTCACCGGCATCCGCACCGAACTCTTCCGCGCCAACGCCATCGAGGCCGACGACACCTCGTACCTCGAACTGACCACCCGCACCGGCTCGCGCGTCACCGTCGCCGCGACCCTGTGCGCGGAGCGCCCCGACGAGCCGTACGTCGTCGTGCACGGCAGCCGCGGCCGGATCACCTTCTGGTACAAGCAGGACCGCGTCCTCGTGCAGCGCGCCGACCACGGGCCCGAGGAGAGCGTGCACGGGCGCACGGACCTCCTGGAGAACCTCGTCGACCACCTCACCGACCCGTCCGGCGCCACGCGACTCATCGTCACCCCCGCCTCGGCCGGCGCGTTCATGCGCGTCGTCGAAGCGATTCGACTCGCCCCCGAGCCGGTCGCGCTGCCCGCCGACGCGTGGAGCAGCCTGCCCGCAGGTGGCGGCGACGGGGTGCGGCGCCGCGTCGTGCACGGCGTCGACGGACTCGTCGCCGCGAGCGCCGACACCCTCACCGGCTATGCCGAGCTCGGCGCGTCCTGGGCGAGGCAAGGACAGGAGGCCGCCACGTGAACCGCCTCGCCACCACCCCCGTGACCCTGCACTGCGCGGGCCGTCCCGTCGCCCGCTACGCGCTGGGCGCCGACCTCGGCGAGCGGGCCCGCCGCTTCTCCCCGCGCCCGTTCCTGCACCCGGTCACCACCCTCGGCGGCGCCCCCGTCACCGAGTTCGCCCCCGTCGACCATCTGCACCACCTCGGCGTCAGCGTCG
This sequence comes from Streptomyces sp. HmicA12, assembly GCF_000373565.1. Lineage (GTDB taxonomy): Bacteria > Actinomycetota > Actinomycetes > Streptomycetales > Streptomycetaceae > Streptomyces. Next base: position 468,757 of record NZ_KB891820.1, read on the forward strand.
CCGTGCCCGACGTGGAGGGGCGCAACTTCTGGGGCGGGCGCACCTACGTACGCGACCAGGGGCCGACCGAGCTCGACAACCACGGCGAGCAGCGGCACCGCGAGTTCAAGCTGTGCGACCCGGACGGGTTCGTCGAGGACCTGGAGTGGATCGCGGACGACGGCCTGCTGCTGCGCGAGCGCCGCACCGTCGCCGTGACACAACTCGGCGACGAGGCTTGGGCGTTGGACGTCACCTTCGCGCTCAGCAACCCCGCGGGCGAGGCCGTCACGCTGGGCAGCCCCGCCACCAACGGCCGCCCCGGCGCCGCCTACGGGGGCTTCTTCTGGCGGGCCCCCAAGCAGGCCGCCCCGCCCGCCGTCTTCACCGCCGACGACGAGGGCGAGGACGCCGTGCACGGACGCCCCGCCGACTGGCTCGCCCTGGCGGGCGACGGCTGGACCCTCGTCTTCGCCGGAGCCACCGCCGAGACCCGCCGCGACCCGTGGTTCGTGCGCACCCGCGAGTACCCGGGCGTCGGCTCCTCGCTCGCCTCCCGGGAACGCCTCGCGATCGGTCCCGGCGACACCGCCGTACGCCGTGTCGTCACGGTCGTCGCCGACGGCCCGCTCGACCGCAAGCGGGCTTCCTCCCTGGTCAGAAAGGCGGTGTCGGCATGAGCCCGGTGGCCCGCACCGGCGACCCGGGGGACGGCATGTACCGCAATCCCGTCCTCGCCGCCGACTGGTCCGACCCCGACGTGTGCCGGGTCGGCGACGACTTCTACCTCACCGCCTCCAGCTTCGGCCGGGTGCCGGGGCTGCCCCTGCTGCACTCCCGCGACCTCGTCAACTGGACCCTGATCGGGCACGCCCTCGACCGCCTCGAACCCACCGAGGCGTTCACGACGCCGCGCCACGACTGCGGCGTGTGGGCGCCCTCGATCCGGCACCACGACGGCCGCTTCTGGATCTTCTGGGGCGACCCCGACCACGGCGTCCACCAGATCAACTCCCCCTCCATCAGGGGACCTTGGACCAAGCCGCACCTCCTCAAGGCGGGCAAGGGCCTGATCGACGCCTGCCCGCTGTGGGACGAGGAGACCGGCGAGGCGTTCCTCGTGCACGCCTACGCCAAGTCGCGGGCCGGCATCAAGAACCGGCTCACCGGCCACCGGATGAGCGCCGACGCCACCGAACTCCTCGACGAGGGAACCCTGTTGATCGACGGGGACACGATCCCCGGCTGGTTCACCGTCGAGGGCCCGAAGCTGTACCGGCGGGACGGCTGGTACTGGATCCTCGCCCCGGCCGGCGGCGTCGAGACCGGCTGGCAGGGCGCGTTCCGCTCCCGCTCCTTCTTCGGCCCCTACGAGGAGCGCGTCGTGCTCGAACAGGGCGACACCGGCGTCAACGGCCCCCACCAGGGCGGCTGGGTGCACACGGCGACGGGCGAGGACTGGTTCCTGCACTTCCAGCAGCGCGGCCCGTACGGACGCGTCGTCCATCTCCAGCCGATGCGCTGGGACGCCCAGGGCTGGCCGGTGCTCGGCGACGCGAACGCTCCGGGCGTCCCCGTCCACGTACACCGGAAGCCGGACCTGCCCCCGCAGCCGGTCGCCGCGCCCGCCACCGACGACGACTTCCCCGGCGGCCGCTACGGGCGGCAGTGGCAGTGGACCGCCAACCCCCGCGACGGATGGGCGACGTCGCACGCCGGGGACGGGCTCCGGCTCACCTGCGTACGCTCCGCCGACGGGGTCCGCGACCTGCGCCGCGTCCCGCACCTGCTCACCCAGCGCCTGCCGCTGCCGCCCTCACGCGTCGAGACCGACCTCCAGCTCACCAGCACAACGCCCGGCGCCCGTGCGGGACTTGCGGTCCTCGGCGACGCCTACTCCTGGATCGGCCTGGAGCGTGCCGCGGACGGCACGGCACACGTCGTGCACCGCTTCGTCGAGGGCCCGACCGCCGAGGCCGAGCGCGACGCGGCCCACCCGCGCGAGGCGCCCACCGGGACGGCGCGGCTGCGCATCGACATCTCCGACGGGGCGCGCTGCCGCTTCTCCGTCGACACCGGCGACGGCTTCCGGCCCTCGGGCCAGGTCTTCGCCGCACTGCCGTGGCGCTGGGTCGGAGCACTGCTCGGCCTGTTCGCCGCGGCCCCCGACGGGGCGGTTCCCGGCGGTACGGGACCCGCCGGGACCGCCCTCTTCACGCACTTCCGCATCACCGACCCGAACGCCGACTGATCTGCCCCGCACGCCTGTTGGGAGCCGCGACGATGCACCTCCAGCACAGCAGCAAGCGCCACAGAGCACCGGCCGCCCTCGCGGCCCTCGTCACCGCACTCGGCCTCACGGCCATCGCCCCGTCCGCCGACGCGGCGCAGCCGCACGCCGACCGTGCCCACGGTTTCGCCTCCCTCGCGGGCGGCACCACCGGGGGAGCGGGCGGCCGGGTCGTCACCGTCACCACCCAGGCCGACCTGGAGAAGTACGCGGCCGCCGACGAGCCCTACGTCATCCGCGTGGCCGGGACGATCCAGGCCGAGCCGTTCGGCGCGAACATCGTCGTGGCCTCCGACAAGACGATCGTCGGCGTCGGCACGAAGGGTGAACTCGTGTCGGGCGAACTCCACTTGAACCCCGGCACCAGCAACGTCGTCATCCGCAACCTGACGATCCGCGACTCCGCGATCCAAGGCGACTGGGACTGCAAGGACACCGACTTCGACGGCATCCAGATGGACACCGCCGACCACGTGTGGATCGACCACAACCGCTTCTCGAACATCTGCGACGGCCAGCTCGACATCCGCAAGGACAGCGACTACATCACCGTCTCCCACAACCGCTTCGAGAACAACAACAAGACGTTCGGCATCGGCTGGACCACGAACGTCGTCACGAAGATCACGATCGACCACAACTGGTTCAGGAACACCAAGCAGCGCAACCCGTCCGCGGACAACTGCCGCTACGCGCACCTCTACAACAACTACCTGTCCGAGCAGCCCGACGACGGCGACCCGACATGGACGTACGGGAACTGGTCGCGCGGTCGGACCGAGATGGTCATCGAGAACAGCTACTACGACGGGCTGCGGCACCCCTACCAGGCCGACGACACGGCCGAACTGGTGCAGCGCGGCTCGATCCTGAAGAACACCACGGGCCGCACCGACGCCCACGGCGACGCCTTCGACCCGCGCGCCCTCTACCGCTACCACCTCGACCCGGCGGCTGCCGTGCCCGCCCTGGTCGAGAAGTTCTCCGGCCCCCAAGCCTCGCTGAGAAAACCCTAGTTGGATCCAGAAGAAGAGAGCCGATCATGAACATCCGAATACGCAAAGGCGCGCTCCGCACCGGCACCGCCGTGGCCCTGACCACCGTGCTCGCCCTCACCGCCACCGCCTGCGGCGACGACGGCTCCAACGCCGGCGGCGACAAGGGCGGGGAGGGCTCCGGCGGAGGCACGATCACCTTCTGGGACAACAACACGGCCGTGCGCCGCGACGTCTGGATGGAGATCATCAAGGACTTCGAGAAGAAGAACCCGGACATCAAGGTCAAGTACGTCGGCATCCCCGCGGAGAACGTGCAGTCCAAGTACGACACCGCGATCCAGGGCGGCGGCCTGCCCGACGTCGGCGGCGTGGGCACCGCGATGCTCGCCGGCATCTCCGCCCAGGGCGCCCTGGAGCCGCTGGACGAGCGGCTCGCGACCAGCCCCCTCGGCGACGAACTGAACTCCAAGTTCGTCGACTCGGTGAAGGCGGCGGGCGGCAGCAGCAAGCTCTACACCGTCCCGACGTCCGCCAACAACGGCGTCCTGTACTACCGCACCGACCTGTTCAAGAAGGCGGGCCTGGACGCGCCGACGACCTGGACCAAGTTCTTCGACGCCGCGGGCAAGCTCACCAACACCTCGAAGAACCAGTTCGGTTACACCATCCGTGGCGGCGAGGGCTCCATCGCGCAGGCCCTCGACGTCATGTACGGGCAGAGCGGCATCACCTCGTTCTGGGACGCGAACAACGAGAAGTCGACGGTCAACGACCCCAAGAACGTCGCCGCGCTGGAGAAGTACGCCGCCCTCTTCAAGAAGGCCACGCCGTCCGCCGACGTGAACAACGACTTCACCAAGATGGTCGCGCAGTTCGACAGCGGCACCATCGGCATGCTCAGCCACAACCTGGGCTCCTACGGCGACCACGAGAAGGCGTTCGGCACCAAGTTCCGCGGCCTGCCCAACCCGACCGACGACAGCGGCACCCGCGTCCAGGTCTCCAACCCGGTCGACGGACTCGGCCTGTTCAAGGCGAGCAAGAACAAGAAGGCCGCCTGGAAGTTCATCGAGTTCGCCGCCTCGCACGCCGAGAACAGCAAGTGGAACGAGTCGGCCAAGCAGATCCCGGCCAACACCTCCGCCGCCAAGGACGCCTGGGTACAGGAGTCCGAGCCGACCAAGCTCGCCGCCGAGGCCCTGGAGTCCGGCTCCACCAAGATCGTGCAGCTGCCGTACTACCTGCCCGACTGGAACACCATCTCCAAGGCGGACAACGAGGACGACTTCCAGAAGGTCCTGCTCGGCAAGGAGTCCGCGAAGGACTTCCTGGACACGCTCGCCGACCAGCTCGACAAGGCCCAGTCCGAGTGGAAGGAACAGGCCAACTAGCCGGACAGGCAAGCCTGTTGCCTCATCAATCCGCCGAGAACCACTGATCGGCCCCTGACCGGGCCGGCTGCGGGACGCCTCCTGACGCACCGCTCCCGCCGCCGGCCCCCTCACCCGCGCACGCGCGCACCCGTTCACGAGAGTCCATGAAAGGACGGCACATCGTCGTGTCGACCACCCGAAGAGCAACGCTGGCCGCGCTGGCGGCACTTCCGCTGGCCGCGGCCGTCGCGAGCCCCGCCGCCGCGCGCTCCCACCGCGTGGACCGCCGCACCCTGTTCATCGCCGGTGACTCCACCGCCGCCCAGAAGTACACGGACGCCGCACCCGAGACCGGCTGGGGCATGGCGCTCCCCTTCTTCCTCGCCGACCGCATCCGGGTCGCCAACCACGCCGTCAACGGCCGCAGTTCGAAGAGCTTCGTCGACGAGGGCCGCCTCGACGCGATCCTCGCGGCGATCCGCCCCGGCGACTTCCTGCTGGTCCAGTTCGCGCACAACGACGAGAAGAGCGCCGACCCCACGCGCTACACCGAGCCCTGGTCGACGTACCAGGAGTATCTGAAGCTCCACATCGACGGCGCCCGCGCCAAGGGGGCCCGGCCGGTGCTCGCCACCTCCGTCGAGCGCAGGAAGTTCGACGCCGACGGCAACGCCCAGCCCACCCACGGCGACTACCCGGCGGCGATGCGCGCCCTCGCGAAGGAGGAGGGCGTGGCACTGCTCGACCTGCAGGCGCTCTCGCTCGCGCTGTGGCAGCGGCTCGGCGTCGAGGAGACCAAGGTCTACTTCAACTGGACCGGCACGGAGCAGGACAACACGCACTTCAACCCGCCCGGCGCCATCGCCGTGGCCCGGCTCGCCGCCCGCGAGCTGCTGCACGCCCGGGTCCTGCCGGCCCGCGACGTGCGCCGCGTCGGTGACGAGATCGACGAACTCTCCGACGCCTGGCAGTCGCGTCTCACCTGGCTGCCCGGCACGACACCCGCCTGACCCCCGCCCGATCCCGCAAGGAGCGTACAGTGAGCACACAGAAATGTCATGGTCGCGTCATATCTGGCCTGGTGGCGTGCACCGCCCTGGTCCTCGCGGTGACGGGCACCGTCGGCACCGCCCAGGCCCACGGCCGGTCCGACGGACGCGACGCAGCCCGGCAGACCCTCGCCAAGGGTGACGGCTGGGCCTCGGCGACCACCGGCACCACGGGCGGCGCCCGCGCCGACGCCGCGCACGTCTACACCGTCACCACCTGGGCCGAACTGAAGGCCGCCTTCGCCGCGGGCGGCACCGCGCCGAAGATCATCAAGGTCAGGGGCACGCTCGACGCGGACGGCTCCACCTGCGACGACTTCGCCGCCGACGGCTACGACCTCGACCAGTACCTCGCCGACTACGACCCCGCGGTCTGGGGTTACGAGAACGAGGTCAGCGGCGAGCAGGAGGACCTGCGGGCCGCGTCCGCCACGTCGCAGGCCAAGGCCATCAAGGCCAATGTCCCGGCCAACACCACGATCGTCGGCGAGGGCAAGAAGCCCGGCATCGTCGGCGGCAGCCTCCAGATCAACGGCGTCGACAACGTCATCGTGCGCGGCCTCACCCTGGAGTCCCCGCTCGACTGCTTCCCGCAGTGGGACCCGACCGACGGCGACACCGGCAACTGGAACTCCGAGTACGACGCGGCGGTCGTCTACGGCTCCACGCACGTGTGGCTCGACCACAACACGTTCACGGACGGCGACCACCCGGACTCCACCCTGCCGACGTACTACGGCCGCATCTACCAGCAGCACGACGGTGAGCTGGACGTCGTCAAGGGCGCCGACTACGTCACCGCGTCGTGGAACGTCTTCGAGGACCACGACAAGACGTTCATGATCGGCAACAGCGACGGCGCGGCCGCCACGGACGAGGGCAAGCTGCGCGTCACTCTGCACCACAACCTCTTCAAGAACCTGGTGGAGCGGGCGCCCCGGGTGCGGTTCGGGCAGGTCGACGCCTACAACAACTCGTACGTGGCGAACGCCGACTACGGCTACTCGTTCGGCATCGGGTTCAAGTCGCAGCTGTACGCGGAGAACAACTCGTTCACGCTGCCCGCGGGGGTCGGGGCCGGGACGATCCTGCACCGGTGGAACGACTTTCCGCTCACCGCGAAGGGGAACGTGGTGAACGGGGTTCCGACGGACATCATCGCGGCGTACAACGCGGCGAACGCGTCCGCTCCGCTGGGTTCCGGTGCCGGGTGGACGCCCGAGCTCCGGCTCCGGGTGGACCCGGCCAAGGCCGTGAGCCGGATCGTGGCCCGGGGCGCCGGGGCGGCCGAACTCCGCTGACGGGTCCGCGCCTGCCGGGCCGGTGTCGTATTCCGGCCGCGGCCCGGTGGGGCGTCTCGCGCAGTTCCCCGCGCCCCTAAGGCATGCGCTGCGCGCAGCCTTCCCCTGAAGCGAGCGGAGCTCGCTGTCAGGGGCGCGGGGAACTGCGCGAGACGCCCCCACCGGCCCGCACCCGCCGGACAAGCGCACCCGGCAGACGCGAAGGCGACAGGGGCGCGGGGAACTGCGCGACCAAGCCCGCACCGGCCCACACCCGCGAACGAACCAATGAGCCGCACAGAGCCGCACACGAAATGGAGCACCGGCATGCCCATGACCCGCCGCGGATTCATCGCCGCGAGCACCGGCGCCGCAGCCACCGCACTCACCCTGAGCAGCACGACCCCCGCCCTGGCCGGAGGCAACCGTCCCTTCGGGCCCTACGGCTCACCCGGCCGCCGCCGCGACGACCGCACCCTGTACGTCGACCCGCACGGCCGGGGCGACTTCACCACGGTGCAGGCCGCCGTGAACGCCGCGACCGCCACCGGCCACACCCTCGTCATCGCCCCGGGCGTCTACCGCGAGACCGTCGCCACCGCCGCGACCGCCTCCGGCATGACCTGGATCGGCGCCTCCGGGGACCCGAGGGACACCGTCGTCGTGTACGACAACGCGGCCGGCACCCAGAAACCGGACGGCTCCGGCACGTACGGCACCACCGGGTCCGCCACCGTCACCCTGCGCGGCGACGGATTCACCGCCCAGGGCGTCACCTTCGCCAACGACTGGCTGCGCGCCGATCACCCCGGCATCAGCGGCACCCAGGCCGTCGCCCTGAAGGTGATGGGGGACCGCTCGGCGTTCTACGACTGCCGGTTCCTGGGACACCAGGACACCCTGTACGCCGACACCACCGCCCTGACCGCCTTCGCCCGCCAGTACTTCCGCGACTGCTACGCCGAGGGTGACGTCGACTTCGTCTTCGGGCGGGGGACGGCCGTCTTCGACCGCTGCCGCTTCCGCACGCTGGACCGCACCGACCTGACCACCGCCCCGTACGGCTTCGTCTTCGCGCCCTCCACGGCCGGCGCCAACCCGCGCGGCCACCTCGTCACCCGCTCCCGGATCACGAGCACCGCCCCCGACGCGTACTACAAGCTGGCCCGCCCGTGGGTGCCCAGCTCCGACACCACCGCCAGACCCGCCCTCGTCGTCCGTGAGACCCACCTCGGTACGGGCATCGACGCGGTCGCGCCCTACGCCAACATGTCGGACAGCTTCCCCTGGCAGCAGCAGCGGTTCGCCGAGTACCACAACACGGGTCCCGGCGCCGCCGTCACCGTCGCCGAGAACCGGCCCCAACTCACCCGCGAGGAAGCCGAGTCGGCGACACATGCCGCCTACCTCGGCGACTGGACGCCACGGCCGGTGCGGCCGTGATGCGCCGCCGCACCCTCCTCGCCGCAGCCGGGGGAGCCCTCGCCGCGACCACCTTCGCCGCCACACCGGGCCGCCACCCGCGCACCCTGCACGTCCGTCCCGGCGACTCCGTGCAGGCCGCCGTCGACGCGGTGGAAGTGCCCGGCTGGACGATCGTGATCCATCCGGGCACGTACCGGGAAGTCGTCAACGTGCCGGCAGCCGCTGCCGAGTTGACGATCAGCGGTGCCCGCGGCGCCCGTGCCTCCGACGCCGTCATCGCCTACGACAACGCCAACGGGACGCCCCTGCCCGACGGTTCGGGCACGTACGGCACCGCCGGATCCGCCACCTTCACCTCCGCCGCACCCGGCCTCACCGTCCGCGGCCTCACCCTCGCCAACGACTGGCTGCGCGCCGACCACCCCGACATCACCGGCACCCAGGCCGTCGCCGCGTACGTCACCGGGGACCGGTCGCTCTTCGACGGGGTACGCCTCCTCGCCCACCAGGACACCCTGTTCGCCGACACCACCGCCCTCGACGCCTTCGACCGGCAGTACTACCGGGACTGCCACATCGAGGGCGACGTCGACTTCGTCTTCGGGCGGGCCCGCGCCGTCTTCGAGCACTGCCGCTTCCACACCCTTCAGCGCGACGTCGACTTCACGCCCAAGGGCATGGTCTTCGCCCCGGCCACGGCCCGCGCCAACCCGTACGGCTTCCTGGCCACGCGCTGCCGCATCACCTCGGGGGCCGAGGACGCCGCGTACAAGGTCGCCCGGCCGTGGGTCCCCTCGTACGAGACCACGGCCTGGCCCGCGCTCGTCGTACGGGACACCGAGATCGGCCCGGGCATCGACGCCGCCGCGCCCTACACGAACATGCGCGACGCCTATCCGTGGCAGAGCATGCGGTTCGCCGAGTACCGCAACTCCGGTCCCGGCGCGGTCGTTTCGGTGCCCGAGAACCGGCCGCAGCTCACCGCGCGGCAGGCCGCCGAGCACACCCGCGCGACCTACCTCGGCGATTGGCGGCCCCATGCGTGAGACGCCGATCGGACGCCGCCGCTTCGTGACCGGCGCCGCCGCAGCGGCACTCGTCACGGGCGCCGCGGGACCGGCCGCGGCCGCCGAACCGATCGGCGGCAACCTGCCCGACTTCCATCAACTCCTCAAGGACGAGCTCGACTTCCCGCTCGCCTGGGGGCGTTCCCCGGTCCGCGACTTCGGTGCGTGGCGGCGCACCGCCCGCGCCAAGGTCGAGGAACTCCTGCTCGTCGACGGCCAGCGAGACGTCCCGTACGCGCCCGAGTACGCGAGCCCCGCCCAAGGCGACGGCTACCGGCGGGAGTTGGTGACCCTCTCCCTCACCCGGTACGAACGCGTCCGCGGCGCGCTGCTCACCCCGGACGGCCCCGGCCCCTTCCCCGCCGTCCTCCTGCTCCACGACCACGGCGCCAAGTTCGACATCGGCAAGGAGAAGTTCGTCCGCCCCTGGTACGACGACACGCGCCTCGCCTCCGCCGAGGCCTGGGCGGCGAAGTACTTCACCGGACGCTTCGTCGGCGACGAACTCGCCCGGCGCGGCTACGCCGTCCTCTGCCTCGACGCGTACGGCTGGGGCGACCGCGGCCCCGTCGCCTACGACCAGCAGCAGGCCCTGGCCAGTAACTTCTACAACCTCGGGTCGTCACTCGCCGGTCTGACGGCACGCGAGGACGCCCGCGCCGCCGCCTTCCTCGCCGGCCTCGACCGGGTCGACGCGCGCCGCGTCGCCGCCGTCGGCTTCTCCATGGGCGCCTACCGCGCCTGGCAGACCGCCGCGCTCAGCGACCACGTCGCCGCCGCCGTCAGCGTCTGCTGGATGACCGGACTCAGGGAAATGATGGTGCCGGGCAACAACACGCTGCGCGGCCAGTCCTCCTACTACATGCTCCACCCCGGCCTCGCCCGCCATCTCGACATCCCGGACGTCGCGAGCATCGCCGCGCCCCGCCCGATGTACTTCCTCGACGGCGCCGACGACACCCTCTTCACCTCCGAGGGCGTCGAGGCCGCGTACGCGCGGATGCGCGCGGTGTGGCGCTCCCGGAAGGCGGGGGACCGGCTGCGCACCGAGACCTGGCCCGGGCTCGGCCATGTCTTCGTCGAGCCCATGCAGGACGCGGTCCTCGACTGGCTCGACGCCACCCTCTAACACTCCCGCTCCGTTGTCCGTTGCAGACGAAAGGACCCGCACATGCTGCGTCGTACCGCTCTCGCCGTCGCCTGCGCCGTCACCACAGGCGCGGCGGTCCTCCTGCTCCCCGCCCCGGCGCAGGCCGCCACCGTCGTCGTCGACACCACCGCCGAGCTGGACGCGGCCGTCTCCGACGCGTCCGCCGGTGACGTCATCCAGGTCAGGGCCGGCACCTACTACCCGACCGAGACCCTCCAGTCCACGGCCAACGGCACCTCCGGCAGCCCCGTCACGCTGCGCCCGTACGGCTCGGAGACCGTCAAGATCGACGGATCGTCCCTGCCCTCCGGCGACTGGATCCTCAAGCTCACCGCCGACTACTGGAACGTCTCCGGGATCACCTTCCAGAACTCCCCGGACAGCGCCGTCGTCTGCCAGTCCTGCACCGGCACGACCTGGAACAACATCAAGACGATCAACAACGGCGACTCCGGCTTCACCCTCACCGGGGACGCGACCGTGAACAACACGGTCAAGAACATCGACTCCTACGGCAACTACGACGCCGCCAACCACGGCGAGAACGCCGACGGCGTCGCCGTCAAGTACGGCTCCGGGACCGGCAACCTGGTCACCGGCGCCCGCCTCTACAACAACTCCGACGACGGCATCGACCTGTGGTCCTTCGCCTCCCCGGTGACCATCGAGCACTCCTGGGCCTTCGGCAACGGCAAGAACCGCTGGTCGGACTCCGCCTTCGCGGGCGACGGCAACGGCTACAAGCTCGGCGGCGACGGCGACACCGTCGCGCACGTCGTCAACAACTCCGCCGCCTGGGACAACGCGGGCAACGGCTTCACCGAGAACTCCAACACCGGCGCCATCGTCATCAACCGCACCACCGCCTACGCCAACGCCAAGTGGGGCCACTACTTCGCCACCGGCTCCGCGAAACTCGGCAAGAACCTCGCGGTGGGCAACGGCTCCGGCGCCGTCGCCAAGAGCGGTGCGGTGACGTCGGCGGGCAACAACTGGGACTCCGGGATCTCGACCCCGCCGTTCGTCTCCACGGACGCGACGACGACGTACAACGCGCGTTCCTCGTCCGGGACGCTGCCCGCGACGACGTTCCTGACGACGGGATCGTCGACGATCGGCGCGACGATGAACTGACGCGGCCGTCCGCCGACCCGCCCGCCCGAACGCCGCGGCCGGGCGGGTCAGTGGGTGTCGCTCACCCGAGCTGCCACAGCACGTACGTCACCAGGATCAGGAGCAGCCCGGCCAGCGCCATCACCGCGCCCAGGACCCGCAGGTAACCGGGGCGCGCGAGCAGGTTCGCCGAGCCGTCGAGCCCGTTCACCGACCCCACCACACCCCAGCTGTCGGACTGCTTCCGGCGGATGCGGTCGCAGCGCCGCGTGGTGATGCCGCGGAGGTCGAAGGCCCAGTTCATCCCGGTCCAGATCGCGACGACGCCACCCACGAGGAAGGCGCCCAGGATCACGGGGGAGGGGCCGTGTCCCGCGGCGGCGAGGGTAGCTCCGGCAGTCACGGTGGTCCGTCCTTGCTCCATCGGTTGTACGTGTGCTTGACGACCCTATGGGCACGGGTTCAACACCAGGTCAAGGGCGGTTCAGACCTGGGCAATGGCCATGAATGCGACCTGGCCGATATCGATCGGGTAAAAGACGTCGCGGGACCCCGTGTGATGCGCATAGACATGCGTCCACCTGCAACCCCTTCCACTGATGGGAGTTCGTGTGTCGACCCTCCGTAGGTCCACCAAAGTCGTGGGCGTCGCCGCCGCCTGTGCCCTGGCCGGCGGCATCGTCTACGGCACCGGCGCCGCGAGCGCCGACCACCCGACCGGGAAGACGACGGCCGAGCCGCACAACATCGGTCTTCTCGTGAAGGAGATCAAGAGCTACTACGGCGCCACTCAGGACGCGGACGGCGTCTGGCAGGCCTCGGCGGACAGCGCGTACGCCGACGACATGGCACGCATCACGGCCAAGGCCGAGCGAGACATCGACAGGGCCGCCAAGAAGGCGAAGAAGCACGGCGAGAAGCCCGCGGTCGTCTTCGACATCGACGACACGCTGCTGCTCAGCCTCGACTACGAGATCAAGACCAACTACGTCTACAACAGCGCGAGCTGGGCCGACTACGTGGCGCGGGCCGACCGCCCGGCCGTGCCCGGCACCCCCGACCTCATCGAGTACGCCACCCGCAAGGGCGTCGAGGTCTTCTACAACTCCGGGCTCAAGGAGACGCAGCGCGCCTCCGCCGTGGAGAACCTGAAGAAGGTCGGCATCGACGTCGATCTCGACGCCGACCACATCTTCCTCAAGGACACCGCCGCCCCGCCCGCCTATCTGAGCGGCTGCGCCACCGCGACCGCCTGGAACTGCACCACCGTCCAGTACAAGTCGGGCACCCGCAAGCACATCGAGGACCAGGGCTACGAGATCGTCGGCAACTTCGGCGACCAGTACTCCGACCTCGAGGGCGGCCACGCCGACAAGACGTACAAGTTCCCGAACCCCACCTACTACGTGGAGTGACGGCGCCCGTCACCCAGGCGGGTGGCAGGTGAGAACGCCCCCGCCGGGTCCCACCGGCGGGGGCGTTCTCGGTCCTTCTTCGTTATGGCTCAGTGAGCAGGGGAGTACCCGCCATGGTCGCCGTCATGCCTGTCGTACGACTGCGGCTCAGTCGTACGTGAGGTCGGAGGCCGTGTACCGGCAGTACGTACCGTCGGGGCCGCTGCCGATCTCGGTGGGCTCGTCACCGTCGTCGTTGCCCTCGTAGCGGACGCACGGCTTGATCTTCTTGCTGCTGTCGCCGTGGATCCGGACGTTGCGCAGCGCCGCCGTGTCACCGTAGTTGGAGTTGATGCCGACGATCGACTTGCCCGGCGCGGTGATGTCCACGTCGTTGACGATGATGTTCCGGTTCTTGTACTGCGTCGAGCAGTTGCCGCAACTGCGCACCAGCTTGCCGAAGTTCTCGACCTGGAACTTGGTGACGACCAGCTTCCCGGCGCCGTTGAACTGGAACACCTTGTCCGAGGCCGACTTCGCGCCGCCGCCGTACACCGTGTAGACGGCCGACGAGGACGTGCCCTTGAACGTGGCGGCGTCCTCGCCGACATCCTCCCACCACACGTTCTGCAGCGTGCAGCTGCCCGCGCAGTGGATGCCGTCGGCCGCGGGGGAGCCGATGATGACGTTCTTGAGGACCGCGCCGTCCTTCAGGTTGAAGATCGGGTCCTGGCCCTCTTCCTGGCCGTCGCCGCCCAGGTCGCCGGAGCCGTAATAGCGCTTGTAGCCGCCGTCGAGGGTGCCGGACACCGAGATGCTGCTGCTCACGGCCTGCTCGCCCTTGGCCGTGGGCCAGGCGGTCGCGGCGCCCGCGGAGCCGACCAGGCTGGTCGTGACGAGGGCGCCGCCGGTGAGGGCGAGCGCGGCCAGGCCGCCGATGGTGGTGCGCCTGCGGCTCAGGCGGCGGCGATGGCGTGGGGGTTGCTGGGGCTTCCTTGTCATACTCGGTAGTGGTCGCCCCGCGGGGAAAGGTTGCCGCGAAACGTCGGACCGGGCGGACTACTCGAAGTCCCCGCCCACCGCGGCCGGTTCACCCGCGCCGGTCCGCGCCGACACCGTGTACGTGTCGTCGGACGCGTCCCGCCCGCCGTCCGCGTGGTCGTACTGCCCGGCGAAGACGAACTCGCCGACGGGCACCGACTTCCCGGGCCTGAGCACCCAGCGGTACACCAGGAAGCCGTCCCGTTCCTCGACGGACACCGTGAAGTCCTCGGAGGGCAGCGAGCGCCAGCTTCCGGTGTCGGCGACGGCCCCGGTCTGCGCGACCTTCAACTCCACGGTCAGCGCGGAGAGTTGCTCCTTGGTCCTGAACGTGACGTCGCTCTGGCCCCAGTAGTCGTTGGACCCCGGATCGACGGACCCGTCCGACCACAGCGGACCGTCCGAGGTGCTGCTGGCGTCGGGCACCGCCGGTGGCCTGTCGTCGGCGCTCTTCGACGGCGTCGCGGGAGCCGACGCGGAGTCGTCGGTCCGCGGCGCGGAGTGCGAGGGCCGGCCGGTCGGGGTGGCCGAGGGCTCCGGGCCGTGCGAGGTGGCGGCCGGGGACGGCGGGTCGGGCGTCGGCGAGACGGCGACGGTCTGGCGCGGCCCGTCGTCGGGCCGCAGCGCCGCGCCGACCGCGAAACCGCCCACCGCGAGCACTCCCGCCACGCCCGCCGTCACCCCGACGACCCGCGCCCAGCCCGCGGCGGGCCCGCGTCGCGCGGGACGGACCCCGGCCGTCAGCGGCTCGGACATGCCGCGCTCGATCCGGGCCAGCATCCGCTCACGGTCCGGCCGGTGCGTGCCGGCGGCCTCGCGCAGCCGCTGCCGCAGCTCCTCGCTCATCGCCGACCTCCTTCCGTGGCATCAAGTGCCCTCGCACCGACCGCTCGTACGCGCCGGGGCGCGCTCGTGTTCAACGCGTCCTGCCCGAGCCGCCGTTCCAGCTCGGCCATGCCCTTCGACGTCTGGCTCTTCACCGTACCCACCGAGATCCCCAGGGCGAGCGCGGTGTCCTTCTCCGACAGGTCGAACGCGTGCCGCAACACGACACACGCGCGCTTGCGGAACGGCAGTTCCCGCAGCGCGCCCTGCACGTCGACGACGGCCGGCACGTCCGGACCCTCGGTGCGCTCCTGGCGGCCCGACCAGAACAGTGCCACGCGGCGCCGCTCGCGGACCGCGCTGCGTATACGAGTGCGCGCGAGATTGGCGACGACGCCGCGCGCGTACGCCACCGGGTGCTCGGCCGCCCGCACCCGGTCCCAGCGGTGCCAGAGCGCGAGCAGCGCGTCGGCGGCGAGGTCGTCGGCGGCGTCCGGCTCTCCCGTCAACAGGTGTGCGAGACGGGCGAGTTCGGCGTGATGCCGTTCGAAGAAGGCATGGAACTCGGCGGAGGCTGTGCCGTCTTCGGCGTCCACGACGGTGCTCACGCTGGTCCTCCCCTTGCTGTCCCTTGCGTGCGGCTCTGCGGCTCCGCGGCTCCGCGGGATGCGAGAGCGTACCAGCGTTACGTACGAAGGCTCGAAGGACGTACGTGGTATCGGACACGTCGGAGCGGTGGATTCCGTCCCTCTCGTCACGCCCATCTCGTAACACGGCGAAAACCTCAACTGCCGCTTCTGCGGGAACACTTCAGCCACCATCGCGCACAGCCGACCCGAGAAGAGGCGAGCACCCTCATGTCCGGCTCCGTCGACCGCTACTTCCACATCACACAGCGCGGCTCCACCTACCTCCGTGAAGTCCGCGGCGGATTCGCCACGTTCTTCACGATGGCGTACATCCTCGTCCTCAACCCCATCATCCTGGGCGGCGCCAAGGACAAGTACGGGCATCAGCTCGACGGCGCCGAACTGGTCACCGCCACCGCCCTGGTGGCCGCCGTGATGACCGTCATCATGGGCGTCGGCGGCAATCTGCCGCTCGCGCTCGCCGCGGGCCTCGGCATCAACGCCGTGGTCGCCTACCAGATCGCCCCGCTGATGAGCTGGCCCGACGCGATGGGCCTCATCGTCATCGAGGGGCTGCTCATCTGCGTCCTCGTCGTCACCGGTCTGCGCGAGGCGGTGATGCGGGCCATCCCGCGGGCGCTGAAACAGGCCATCAGCGTCGGCATCGGCCTGTTCATCGCGTTCATCGGCTTCATCGACGCCGGTTTCGCCACCCGCATCCCGGACGTCGCGCACACCACCGTCCCCGTCCAGCTCGGCGCCACCGGCGCGCTCTCCGGCTGGCCGATCCTGGTCTTCTGCCTCGGCGTGCTGCTCACCGTCGCCCTGATGGCGCGCCGCGTGAAGGGCGCCATCCTGATCAGCATCGTCACGATGACGATCCTCGCCGTCGTCATCAACTCGCTCGCCACCGTGAAGAGTTGGGGGCTCACCACACCCGAGCTGCCGGACGACGTCGTCTCCGCGCCCGACTTCGGGCTGCTCGGGAACTTCTCCCTGTTCGGCGCCTTCGACACCCCGGGCGTCGGCATCCTGACCGTGATCCTCCTGATCTTCACCCTCGTGCTGTCCGACTTCTTCGACACGATGGGCACGGTCGTCGGCATCTCGGCGGAGGCCGGACTCCTCGACGAGAGCGGCAACGTCCCGCACCTGGGACGCGTGCTGCTCATCGACGGCGCCGCGGCCGTCGCGGGCGGCGCCGCCTCCGCCTCCTCCTCGACCTCGTACATCGAATCGGCGGCAGGCGTCGGTGAGGGTGCCCGCACCGGCTTCGCGAACCTTGTCACGGGCGGTCTGTTCGCGCTCGCCCTCTTCCTGTCCCCGCTGCTCACGATCGTCCCGCTGCAGGCCGCCGCGCCCGCCCTCGTGGCCGTCGGCTTCCTGATGATGACGCAGGTCAAGTACGTCGACTGGGACCGCTTCGAGGTCGCGATACCCGCGTTCCTGACCGTCGTCGTCATGCCGTTCACGTACTCGATCACCAACGGCATCGGCGCCGGTTTCCTCGCCTACGTCGTGATCAAGACGGTGCTCGGCAAGGCGCGCGAGGTGCATCCGCTGCTGTGGGGCGCCGCGCTGCTGTTCCTCGTGTACTTCGCGATCGACCCGCTGGAGCAGCTGCTCGGCGTGACGGCGTAGCCCCCGACCTGCTGATCTACGCTGGGGCGGGCCAGAGGGGAGCGCGATGACGACGTACTGGGACGAGCTGTCCCGGCACCTGCGGGCCCGCGGCCTGCCGCCAGGGCACGTCACGGCGCTCGTCTGCGACCTCGCCGCGCACGGGAGCGGACCCGGCGCCACGGACCCGGCGGACGTGTTCGGCCCGGCCGACGCGTTCGCGGGCCGGCTGGTCCCGGGGGCGCCGTCGCCCGACGAACACGTCGAGACCTGGTGCTGGAGCGCCGACACCTACGCCGACGAGGCGCTCCTCGGCCGCTTCGGCGCCGAGGGCTGGGAGGTGGACCGCGTCGACGGCCTCGGCCGCTTCGTCAGCCACCGCGACCCGGAGCACCCCCGACGCTGGGAGTACCGCAGGGAACTGGTGCCCCGGGGGCGTGCCGAGAGGGACGCGGCACTGGCCCCCGAGGGCTGGGAGCCCTGCGGGACCTGGGTGGTCTACGGCTGGTACAAGCGGCCGGAGGCGGCGACGCCGAGCCCGGCATCGCCGCCTCCGGAGCCGGCCGCGGCCCCCTCCCGCCGTACGGCGTTCACGGCCCTCAGGAACCTCAGGAATCTCAGGAACCTCAGGAATCGCGGGAGGAGCCGCCGCTGAGGCGGCTTCCCCGCGGCTATCCCTTGAGGGCGGCCTGCATCATCGCCTTGGCGATCGGCGCGGCCAGTCCGTTGCCGCTGACCTCGGACCGCTCCGCGTTCGACTGCTCCACGACGACCGCGACGGCGACCGACTTCCCGCTCGAAGCGTCCTTCGCGTACGACGTGAACCAGGCGTAGGGCGTCTGGCTGTTGTTCTCGCCGTGCTGCGCCGTACCCGTCTTGCCGCCCACGGTCGCCCCGGCGATCTGCGCGTTCGTACCCGTGCCCGTGTTCACGACCGTCTCCATCGCGGACCGCAGCTGCGACGCGGTCTTCCCGCTGACGATGCGGGTGTCGTCGGAGTCCGGGAACGACGTGACGGTGTCACCGTCCGCGTCCGTGACCTCGGACACCATGTGCGGGGATGCCTGCCGGCCGTCGTTGGCGATGGTGGCCGACACCATCGCCATCTGCAGCGGCGTGGCCGTGACGTCGAACTGGCCGATGCCGGACAGGCCGGTCTGCGCGCCGTCCATGCCGGACGGGTACACGCTCTCGGCGGCCCGCACCGGCACGTCCTGCTTCGCGTCGTTGAACCCGAACTTCTCGGCCATCGCCCTGACCTTGTCCTGCCCCAGGTCGACGGCCATCTTCCCGAAGACGTTGTTGCAGGAGTACTGGAGCGCGGTCCTGATGGTCGCGTCCTCGCACGGAGCGGTCGAGCTCTCGTTCTTCAGGTACGTGCTCGTGCCCGGCAGCAGGAAGGGATTCGGCGAGTCGGTCTTCTCGTCGACCGACGAGTACAGCCCGTCCTCGAGGGCGGCCGCGGCGACGACCAGCTTGAACGTCGAGCCGGGTGGCAGCGCCTGCTTCAGCGCCCGGTTCACCGTCGGGTGGTCCTCGTCGGACGCCAGCGCCTTCCACGCCTTCGCGTCCGACGACCCCGACCCGCTGATCTTCGACGGGTCGTACGACGGCGTCGACACCATGCCGAGGACCTTCCCGGTGTCCGGGTCGATCGCGACGGCGGCGCCCTTCTTGTCGCCCAGCGCCTCGTACGCGGCCTTCTGCACGCCCGGGTCGATCGTCGTGATCACGTCACCGGGATCGGTGCTCTTCCCGGTGAGCGTGTCGACGGGGTTCTTCAGCTTGTTGTCGGTGCCGTCGAGCACGTCCTGGTAGATCGACTCCAGCTGCGTGGAGCCGTACACCTGCGACGTGTAGCCGGTCACCGCCGAGTACAGCGCACCGTCCTTGTAGGTCCGCTTGTAGTCGAGGTCGCTGTCGCCACCCGTTCTCGTGGAGCCGGTCACCGCCTCTCCGCCCACGATGATGTCGCCGAGCGGGTTCGCGTACTGCTCCATCACATTGCGTCGGTTGTTCTTGTCGTCCGCGAGGGCCTGGCCTTCGTAGTACTGCACCCACGTCACCCTGACCAGCAGGGCGAGCACGAGCAGCAGACAGAAGACGGAGGCGCGCCTGATCGTCTTGTTCATCCCGCACAGAAGACGAGCGAACCGGGCCCGTTCGTTCCGATAAGCCCGGTTTTCTCAGAAAGCTCTCACGAACCGCCGCGCGGCCCGGGGGTCAGAGCCGACGCGTGGCGAGGGTCAGCCGGTCCCGCGCGTCGAACAGCGCGTCCTTCACCATCTGCTCGTGCGCGGGCGTCAGCCGGGCCACCGGCACCGAGCACGAGATCGCGTCCCGCGCCGGGGTCCGGTAGGGGATCGCGACGCCGAAGCAGCGCAGCCCCAGCGTGTTCTCCTCGCGGTCCACGGCGAAGCCCTGCTCCCGCACCGCGTGCAGCTCCTCGATGAGCTTCTCGCGGTCGGTGATCGTGTGCTCGGTCAGCGCGGGCAGCGTCTCGGGGAGCATCTTGCGGACCTGCTCGTCGGTGTGGGTGGCGAGCAGCGCCTTGCCGAGCGACGTCGAGTGGGCGGGCAGCCGGCGGCCCACCCGCGTGAAGGGCCGCAGGTAGTGCTGCGACTGGCGGGTGGCCAGGTAGACCACGTTCGTACCGTCGAGCCGCGCCAGGTGAATGGTCTCGGTCGTGTCGTCGGAGAGCCGGTCCAGGGTGGGCCGGGCGGCGGCGACGACCTCGTCACCGTCGATGTACGAGGTGCCGACGAGCAGCGCCCGTACCCCGATCCCGTACCGCGTCCCGGTCGCGTCGGTCTCCACCCAGCCCAGCTCGACGAGCGTGCGCAGCAGCATGTACAGGCTGGACTTGGGATATCCGACGGCCTCCTGGACCGCGGCCAGGGAGTGCATTCCGGGACGGCCCGCGAAGTATTCGAGCAACTCGACCGTCCGCACCGCCGACTTGACCTGCGCGCCACCTGCCGCGCCGCCCGCTGTGGCCCCCGTCTCGCCTGCCGACATCGCCCTTGACCCCTTCGTTCGACGAGAAATAGTCTCCATGGAGTTCATCAACAGAGACAGCGTTCAGTATATCGAACGACCCTCGCGGCTCGTCCGGCGAGCCGCGAGAAAAGCTGGAGGAATTCGCCGTGGCAGCAGCACCAGTCTGGAGTGTGGACCCCCGAACCGGGAAGCAGCGGGAGCAGGTTGCGGTCGAGGCCACGGCCCAGGAAGTGGACCAGGCGGTCCGCGCCGCCCAGGAGGCCCGCTCCGCCCTCGCCGACCGCACCGTCCGCGCCGCCTTCCTGCGCACCGCGGCCGACCTGCTCGACGAGGCCGGGGCCCACCTGGTCGAGGCCGCCGACGCGGAGACCGCGCTCGGCCCGGTCCGGCTCACCGGTGAACTCGCCCGTACGTGCTTCCAGTTGAGGAAGTTCGCGGACGTCGTCGACGAGGGCGCCTTCCTCGGCGTCGTCATCGACCACCCGGACGACACCGCGACCCCGCCCGTCCCGGACCTGCGCCGCTACAAGATCCCGCTGGGCGTCGTCGCCGTGTACTCGGCGTCGAACTTCCCCTTCGCCTTCTCGGTCCCCGGCGGTGACACGGCGAGCGCGCTCGCGGCCGGCTGCCCGGTCGTCGTCAAGGCGCACCCCGACCACCCCGCCACCTCCGAACTGGTCGCCTCGGTGATCCGCCGGGCCGCCGTTCAGCACGGCATCCCGGAGAGTGTGCTGGGCCTGGTCCACGGCTTCGAGGCCGGCGTCGAGCTGGTCAAGCACCCGCTGGTCGCGGCGGCCGGTTTCACCGGTTCCGTACGCGGCGGACGCGCCCTCTTCGACGCGGCCGCGGCCCGCCCGGTGCCGATCCCGTTCCACGGCGAGCTGGGCTCGCTCAACCCGGTCGTCATCACCGAGGCGGCCGCGGCCGAGCGTCCGGACGCCATCGGCGCGGGCCTCGCGGGCTCGATGACCCTGGGCGTCGGCCAGTTCTGCGTCAAGCCCGGCCTGGTCTTCGCGCCGCGCGGCGAGGCGGGCGACAGCCTGGTCAAGTCGCTGACGGCCGCCGTCAGCGACACCGCGGCGGGCGTGCTCCTGGACCACCGCATGCGCGACAACTTCATCGCCGGAGTCGCCGAGCGCGCCGAACTCCCGGACGTGTCCGCCCCGGTCACGCCGGGCGCGGGCGGCGCGCACACGGTGTCGCCCGGCTTCCTCACGGTCCCGGCCGCGCGCCTGGCCGTCGAGGGCGGCGCGCACGACCTGCTCCTCGAGGAGTGCTTCGGCCCGGTCACGGTCGTCGCCCGCTACGACTCGGCCGACGAGGTCACCGCGGTCCTCGGCCGCCTCCCCGGCAACCTCACGGCGACGGTCCAGCTGTCCTCGGCGGAGGCCGCGGGCGAGGGCCGGGGCGCCGAGCTGCTCACCGAGCTCACCCCCATCGCCGGACGCGTCCTGGTCAACGGCTGGCCGACCGGCGTCGCCGTCGCCCCCGCCCAGCACCACGGCGGCCCCTACCCGGCGACGACCTCCACCTCGACGTCCGTCGGCGGCACCGCGATCGAGCGCTGGCTGCGCCCGGTCACGTACCAGACGACCCCCGAGGCACTGCTCCCCGCGGAGCTGCGCGACGACAACCCGCTGGGCCTGCCGCGTCGCTACAACGGCCGCCTGGAAAACTGAGGGCATGGAACTCCAACTCCCCGAACTGCCCTTCCCGCTGCGCACGTACGGTCCCGACGGCCACTGGTCGCACGAGGACGGGGTGCTCACCGGCTGGGCGGGCGCCCGCCAGGACCGTTTCGTGCCGCCCACGGGCGACAGCCTCGACCCCGCGTCCGACGCGCCGCGCCTGCTCGGCGCGCCGGAGGGCGACTTCCAGCTGATAGCGCGGGTCACCGTCGGCTTCGCTGCCGCCTTCGACGCGGGAGTGCTCTACCTCCACGTGGGGGACCGGGAGTGGGCGAAGCTCTGCTTCGAGCGTTCCCCGGACGAGCCGACCATCTGCACGGTCGTCACGCGCGGCCACTCCGACGACGCGAACGCCTATGTCGTTCCCGGGAGTTCGGTGTGGCTGCGGGTGAGCCGCACCGGCTCGGCGTTCGCGTTCCACGCCTCGGCCGACGGGGAGAAGTGGACCTTCATCCGCATCTTCTCCCTCGGCGACGAGAAGTCCGCGGCGGCGGCGCTGGTCGGGTTCCTGGCGCAGTCGCCGGTCGGTGAGGGGTGCGTCGTCACGTACGACCACATCGAGTTCCGGCCGAACTGGCCGCAGGGGCTCCGCGACGGGTCCTGAGCGTCGCGTGCGGGGGCGCCGTCGAGGGCGGGCCTCTTCGCCCGGCGGGTGCGGGTCCGGTGGGGCTTCTCGCGCAGTTCCCCGCGCCCCTGAGATGCGCACTGCGTGCGCCATCTCAGGGGCCGCCGCAGTCCCGGGGGGAACCGCCTCGCCCCGCACCCCGTCTACCCGGTCATGATCCGCACCGCCGTCCCCGCCGACGCCCCCACCGTCGTCGCCCTGCACCGCCGGGCCCGCGCCACCTACTACCCCGACGGCTTCCCGGAGGGCGACACCTCCGAGCTCTGGGAGGAGCGGTGGGCGCAGGCCATCGTCCGGCCCCGCGCCCACGTCCTGCTCTGCGTCCGCGACGGCGCCGTCGTCGGGCTCGCCTCCTTCCGGCGGCCCGACGAGGCCCCGCGCGGCACGGTCAAGCTCTTCCAGTTCCACACCGACCCCGCCCACTGGCGCCGCGGCGTCGGCACGGAGCTGCACGCCGCCTGCGTCGAGCAGTGGCGCGCGGACGGCGTGCGCGAGGCGGTGCTCGACGTGCACCGGGACAACCAGCGCGCCCAGGCCTTCTACGCGGCCCGGGGCTGGACCGCCGCGGGCGGTGTCGACACCCACCGTGAGCTGCGGCTCACCCTGCCCCGGGAATGAGCGGAGGCGGCATCCGGTTGTACCGGACGGCGCAGGGCACCCCCTGCCCGTAGGCACATACCGTACGTAACCAGCTGGAGCGAGAGACCCCATGCGCGTCGAGATCTGGACCGACATCAACTGCCCCTTCTGCTACATCGGCAAGTCCCGGTTCGAGCAGGCCCTCGACGCCTTCCCGCACAAGGACGAGGTCGAGGTCGTGCACCGCTCCTTCGAGCTGGACCCGACGGTCAAGAAGGGCGACACCGGTCTCGTCGTCCCGCACATCGCGAAGAAGTACGGCATCAGCGAGGCCCAGGCCGCCGCCAACGAGCAGGGCCTCGGACAGCAGGCCGCCTCGCTCGGCCTGCCCTACCTCACCGAGGGCCGCGACTACGGCAACAGCTTCGACCTGCACCGCCTGCTGCACCTGGCCAAGGACAAGGGCCTCCAGGACGCGCTGATCGACGCCCTGTACAAGGGCAACTTCGTCGACCGGGAGTCCGTCTTCGCCGACGAGGAGCACGTCGTGCGGCTCGCCGTCGGGGCGGGCCTGGACGAGGCCGACGTACGCGGTGTCCTCGCCGACCCCGACGCGTACGCCGACGACGTCCGCGCCGACGAGCGCGAGGCGGCCGAGCTCGGCGCGACCGGCGTGCCGTTCTTCGTCCTCGACCGCAAGTACGGCGTCTCCGGCGCCCAGCCCGCCGAGGTCTTCACGCAGGCGCTCACCCAGGCGTGGGGCGACCGGCCGGCCCCGCTGAAGACCCTCGCGGACGGCGACACCTGCGGCCCCGAGGGCTGCGCGGTCCCGCAGGCCTGAGCGGCGCACATAAGCGTTCCTAAGAGGTACTGCTCAAACATCCGCAATGGACGGGTAGTTGGCGGCGGGGCACAGTGGTGCCATGGAGACCTCAGGTGACCTCGATCTCAGCCTCGTAGCGGCTCAGTACAGCCCCGCCACCACCTATCTGAACACCGCAAGCTCCGGCCTCCTCCCCGCCCGCGCCGCCCACGCGATGCGCGAGGCGATCGTCGCGATGACCGAGGGCCGGCCCATCGACTCCCTCTTCGCCGACGTGGAGGAGGCGCGGGCGGCCTTCGCGCGCATCGCGGGCGTCCCCGTGGCCCGGGTGGCGACCGGCGCGTCCGTCGCCGTGCACACCGGGCTGATCGCCGCCGCCCTGCCCGACGGCGCCGAAGTCCTCGTCGCGGAGGGCGAGTTCAGCTCCACGATCAACCCCTTCCACGTACGCGAGGACCTCAAGGTCCGCACCGTCCCGCTGGAGTCGCTCGCCGAGTCCGTACGCCCCGGCACGGCCCTGGTCGCGGTCAGCGCGGCCCAGTCGGCGGACGGCCGGGTCACCGACCTGACGGAACTGCGGGCGGTCACGCGCGAGCACGGCGCCCGGCTCTACGTCGACGCGTCCCAGGCCGCGGGCTGGTTCCCGCTCGCGGAACACGCCGCCGCCGCGGACTACGTCTCCTCCGTCGCCTTCAAGTGGCTCACCTGCCCGCGCGGCGCGGCCTTCTTCATCGGCCCCGGGGACCCCGACGAGCTGACGCCCGTCTTCGGCGGCTGGGTGGCGGGGGAGAAGCCCTGGGACAGCTGCTACGGCCCGGTCACCGAGCTCGCCCGCTCCGCGCGCCGCTTCGACGAGACCCCGAGCCTGATCTCGTACACCGGAGCCCGCCAGTCCCTCGCCCTGATCGAGGAGTTGGGCCCGGAGGCGATCCGCGCCCACGACCTCGCGCTCGCCGCCCGCTTCCGCGCGGGACTCGCGGAACTGGGCCGGGAGCCGGTCCCGGCCCCGGACTCGCCGATCGTCTCCGTCCCCGGACTGGGCGCACGACAGCCGGAGTTGCACGACCACGGCATCGAACTCTCCGACCGCGCGGGCAACTTGAGGGCCTCCTTCCACCTGTACAACACCACCGACGACGTCGACCGGCTCCTGGACGCGCTGTCGCGCTGAGAGTCTGTGTGCCGGCACAGTCCCCCACCCCTGGCGTCCGGGCCCGCCGGACGCTAGGAAGGCAGTACGAGGTGGTGGTGCCGGTGGCTCGCACGGACCCGACTGACCCCGTGGAGCGGACAGGGCAGGCCGGCCGGCCCGGCCCGACGACGTCCGACGCGGAACTGCACCGACGGCTGATCTACGGCGACGAGGCGGCGCTCTCCGAGGCCTACGACGTCTACGGCGGGCTCGTGCGCCACGTCGCCGTCCGCGTGACCCGCACGGCCGGGGCCGCGGACGACGTGGCGCAGGAGGTCTTCGCCCACCTGTGGGCCCGGCCCTACGCCTTCGACGCGGGCCGCGGCTCACTGCGCACCTGGCTCACCATGCTCGCGCACCGGCGCGCGGTCGACTGGGTGCGCAGCGAGGCCCGGCACCGCAAGGCGACCGCCGCGGACGACGAGGTGCTGCACGCCATCCCCGCGGACGATCCGGGCCCCGACGAGCGGGTCGTCGACCGGGAACGCTCGCTGCTGCTCCACTCGGCCCTGGCCGAACTCCCTTTGCCGCAGCGGCAGGTGGTGCACCTGGCCTACTTCGCGGGCCGCACCTACCGCCAGGCGGCACAGGAGCTCGGCATCCCCGAGGGCACCGCCAAGACCCGGCTGCGCACGGCCCTGCACCGGCTGGCCGAAACCCTGGCGGATCCGCCCGATCCGGCCTATGAAAGGGGTGCGTGATGGCGGACCGCACCCGGGCCGACGCATCGGCCGACGTACCGAAGGGAGCGCGTGGATGACACCGGACGCCTACGACCACGAGCCGGACCACGCACCCGATCACGCGTCGGTGCGCGAACTCCTCGGAGCCTGGGCCGTCCACGCCCTGCCCCCGGACGAACAGCGGCTCGTGCCCCCGCACCTGGCCGACTGCGCGACGTGCGCGGCGGAGGCGGAGCGCCTGCGCGAGACGGTACGGATCCTGGACGGCCCGGACACCGAGGCCCTCGCGTCCGTCGCGTCCGCCTCGTCCGCCTCGTCCGCCTCGTCCGTCTCGTCCGTCGCGCCCCACCGCCGGACCGCCATGAACGAGACCCTGACCCGGGCCCTGGCCCAGCGCCCACCCGTGCCCCGCGCCACCACCCCGCACGCGGAGCCCTACGCCGCCGCGGTCGCCGCCCTCCAGGCGCTGCTGGCGGAGGCGGACGCGGGGACCTGGCAGACCCTGGTGATCCACGGCTGGACCGTGCAGGACACGGTCGCCCACCTCATCGCCGCCGACGAACACCTCGCCGCCCGTCTGGGCCTGCCGCCGAGCGCGCCGTCCGCCTCGCCCGACCCTCAGGGCGACACGGCCTGGCGCACCGAGTGGGCCTCCCGCACCCACCGCGTGATCACCCATGAACGCGGCCGTGCCCCCGCGGAGACCGTGGCCACCTGGCGCGCCCAGGCCGCCGCGCTGCTCGGCACCGAAGCCGCCCGCGACCCCGAACTGGCCGCCCGCGCCGCGGTGTTGCTCGGCATCCGGCTGCCCGTCGCCGACCACTTCCTGATCCGTGCCTTCGAGACCTGGATCCACGCCGACGACATCGGCCGCGCCCTGCGGCGCCCGGTGCCCCCGCCGCCCGCCGCGCACCTGTGGCGCCTGGTCCGCCTCGCGGTGCGCATCCTCGGCCTGGCGCTCGGCCCGCAGGCCCCGCCGGTCGCGCTCACCGTCACGGACGAGACGCGCAGCACCGAGTGGATCCTCGGCTCGGAGGACGAACCGGTCCGCGGTGAACTCGCCCTGGATCCGGTCGACTTCTGTCTGCTGATCGGCGGCCGTGCCGCCGCCGACGCCGTCCCCCGCGGCACGGGCGGCGACCCGCGGGCCGTCCAGGCCGTGCTCGACCGGGCGGCGCGGCTCGCCTGGCTGTGAGGAGCCCGTGCGCTACTGCGGGCACTCCCCGGAGTCGGCGCACAGGTTCGCCTCCACCAGGCCGAGCAGCCTGGTGAACTCGGCCTGGTCCGCGGCCGAGAGGCCCGCGAGCGTCCGCTCCTCCAGCGCGCTCCACACCCCGGCCACGTCGTCCAGGAGCCCGCAGCTCTGGTCGGTCGCCTCGACGAGCACCGCGCGCCGGTCGCGCGGGTCGGGCGAGCGCCGCACATGCCCGGCGTGCTCCAGGCGCTGCAGCATCTTGGTCACCGTCGACGGATCCAGCTCGACGGCCTTGATCAGGTCGGACTGACGCACCGGCCCCCTGTCCCACAGATGCATCATCACGAACTCCTGCCCCGGGTAGAGGCCGAGCCCGCGCAGTCTGCGGCCGGCGGCGACACGGTGCAGGCGGGCGACCCGCGCGAGGGCGAGACTGACCGGGCCGCCGTTCGCGACGGCGGGCAGAGCGGTACAGGCAGGTTCCTCGGACGGGGACATGGGTGCTCCTGTGGGTGGTTCCGGGCTTCACGGAAACATTACCTTGGTCGGCCAATGAATGCGCTACAGTGACGTCAGCGCAATTGATTGGCCGACCACATAACTCCGTGGCGGACCCGTACCGATGTTGATCGGAGCAGTCATGACCACCGCTTTCGACCCGCTCGACCTCTCCGGCACCCGGATCGCCAACCGCATCGCGATGGCCCCGATGACCCGTAGCCGGGCCGGCGCCGGCGGCACCGCCACCGACCTGACGGCCGAGTACTACGCGCAGCGCGCCTCCGCGGGCCTGATCATCTCGGAGGGCGTCCAGCCCTCGGCGGTGGGCCAGGGCTACGCCTGGACGCCGGGCCTGCACAGCGAGGAGCAGATCGCCTCCTGGCGCAAGGTCACCGACGCCGTGCACGCCGACGGTGGCGTGATCTTCGCCCAGATCATGCACGCGGGCCGGATCAGCCACCCGTCGCTGCAGCCGGACGGCGGGCTGCCGGTGGCGCCGTCCGCCGTGGCGCCGGAGGGCAAGGCGTTCACGAACGACGGCTTCCAGGACTTCGTCGCGCCGCGCGAGCTGACCGCCGACGAGATCCGCGCCACGATCGCCGACTTCGCCGACGCCGCGCGCGCCGCGATACAGGCGGGCTTCGACGGCGTCGAACTGCACGGTGCCAATGGGTACTTGATCCACCAGTTCCTCGCGCCCGGCTCCAACGAGCGCACCGACGAGTGGGGCGGCAGCGTCGAGAACCGCGCCCGGTTCGCCGTCGAGGTCGTGAAGGCCGTCGCCGCGGCCGTCGGCGCCGAGCGCACCGCCCTGCGCATCTCGCCGCTGAACCCGTACAACTCGATGTCGGGGACCGACACGGCCGAGGTCTACGAGGTGCTGATCGCCGGGATCGAGCCGCTCGGCATCGCCTATCTGCACGTTCTGGAGGCCGTGCCGGAGGTCCGCGAGGTCACCGCCGACCTGCGCAAGCGGTTCACCGGCACCTTCTTCCTCAACGCGTTCACCGAGGGCCCGACCGACCACCGGGCGCTCGCCCTGATCGAGGACGGGCTCGCCGACGTGCTCACCTTCGGCGCCCTGTTCCTCGCCAACCCGGACCTGCCGGCCCGGCTCAGGACGGAGGGGCCGTACAACACCCCCGACCCGTCCTCGTTCTTCGGCGGCGACGCGAAGGGCTACACGGACTACCCGGCCCGGTAACGGCGGCCGGACACCACGACAGCAGGGGCGGGACCGTGACCGGTCCCGCCCCTGCTGTCGTACGGAGAAGCGCTACTTCACCGGGGTGAACTCCCGCGCGCCGATGAACTCGGGACGCCGCACGGGTGCCGCGAACGGCTCCACCGCCTCGTTCTCCACGCTGTTGAACACGATGAAGACGTTGCTGCGCGGGAACGGGGTGATGTTGTCCCCGGAGCCGTGCATGGCGTTGCAGTCGAACCAGGTCGCGGAGCCCGCCTTGCCGGTGAACAGGCGTATGCCGTGCCGGTCGGCGAACTTGGTCAGCGCCTCGTCGCTCGGCGTGCCCGCGTCCTGCATCTGCAGCGACTTCTTGTAGTTGTCCTTCGGCGTCTCGCCCGCGCAGCCGAGGAACGTCTTGTGCGAGCCGGGCATGATCATGAGCCCGCCGTTGGTGTCGTAGTTCTCCGTCAGCGCGAGGGAGAGGGACACCGTGCGCATGTGGGGCAGACCGTCCTCGGCGTGCCAGGTCTCGAAGTCCGAGTGCCAGTAGAAGCCCGAGGCGCCGAAGCCCGGCTTGACGTTGATCCGCGACTGGTGGACGTAGACGTCCGAACCGAGGATCTGGCGAGCCCGGCCCACGACCCGCTCGTCGCGGACCAGGTTCGCGAAGATCTCACTGATCTTGTGCACTTCGAAGACCGTACGGATCTCCTGCGAGTTCGGCTCGACGATGGAGCGCTCGTCGGAGCGCATCGTCGGGTCGCTGACCAGGCGGTTCAACTCGGCCTGGTACGTGCCGATCTCCTCCGGGCCGATCAGCTCCTCCATGGCCAGGAAGCCGTCCTCCTCGAAGGAGGTGAGATCCGACTGTCGGATCGGGCCGCGCGCCTCGGGCGGCGACCAGACGACCGGGTCGACACGGGGCGTGGCCACCTCGGAGGCGCCGCGGGTCGGATACAGGTCGGTGACAGCGGTCATCTGGCTCAGCCCTCCTCGGTCAGCAGCGGGTAGACGCCGTTCTCGTCGTGGTCCTCCCGTCCGGTGACCGGCGGGTTGAACACGCACACGCAGCGGAAGTCCGTCTTGGGCCGCAGCGTGTGGCGCTCGTGGCCGTTCAGGAGATACATCGTCCCCGGCTCGATCCAGTGCTTCTCGCCGGTCTCCCGGTTCTCGAGCTCGGCCTCGCCCTCGACGCACAGCACGGCCTCGATGTGGTTGGCGTACCACATGTCGGTCTCCGTGCCGGCGTAGAGAATCGTCTCGTGCAGGGAGAAGCCGACCTTCTCCTTGGCCAGGACGATGCGCTTGCTCTCCCAAGTGCCGGTCGCCGACTTAATGTGCCGGTCGGTGTTCTCGATCTCCTTGAACGAACGGACAATCACGGTGAGTTGCTGCCTCTCTAATATTTCTGAATAAGTGTCAGGCCGTCTCGCGCACAGCCCTGGTGAGCGTGCGCAGGCCCTCCTCCAGCTCCTCGGGCGTGATCGTCAGCGCCGGAAGCAGCTTGACGACCTCGCTCTCGGGGCCGGACGTCTCGATGAGCAGGCCGAGCTCGAAGGCGCGCTTGGCGACCTTGCCCGCCCGCTCCTTGTCGCGGAACTCCAGACCCCACACCAGGCCACGGCCGCGGTACTCGACGGTGTCGTCGGGGAACTCGTCGCGCAGCGCCCGCAGGGCCTGGTCGACCTGTTCGCCGCGGGCCAGCGTCTGCTTCTCCATCGCGGCGCCGTCGGTCCAGTACGTCTCCAGAGCGGCGGCGGCCGTCACGAACGCGGGGTTGTTGCCGCGGAACGTGCCGTTGTGCTCGCCCGGCTCCCAGACGTCGAGCTCCGGCTTGAACAGGCACAGGGACATAGGGAGTCCGTACCCACTGATGGACTTCGAAACAGTCACGATGTCCGGTGTGATGCCCGCCTCCTCGAAGGAGAAGAACGCACCGGTGCGGCCGCAGCCCATCTGGATGTCGTCGACGATCAGCAGCATGTCCCAGCGCTTGCACACGTCGGCGAGCTTGCGCAGCCACTCGGCGCGGGCCACGTTGATGCCGCCCTCGCCCTGGACCGTCTCGACGATCACGGCGGCGGGCGTGTTCAGGCCCGAGCCGGAGTCCTCCAGGAGCCGCTCGAACCAGATGAAGTCCGGCGTCTGCCCGTCGAGGTAGTTGTCGAACGGCATCGGGGTGCCGTGCACCAGCGGAATGCCGGCGCCCGCCCGCTTGAACGCGTTGCCGGTCACCGCGAGCGCGCCCAGCGACATGCCGTGGAAGGCGTTGGTGAAGGACACGATCGACTCGCGGCCCTTGACCTTGCGGGCCAGCTTCAGCGCCGACTCGACGGCGTTGGTGCCCGTCGGGCCCGGGAACATGACCTTGTACGGCAGGTCGCGCGGGCGCAGGACCACGTTCTGGAACGTCTCCAGGAAGTTGCGCTTGGCCGCCGTCGACATGTCGAGGCCGTGCGTGACGCCGTCGCGCTCGATGTAGTCGATCAGAGCGCGTTTCAGCACGGGGTTGTTGTGGCCGTAGTTGAGCGATCCGGCGCCCGCGAAGAAGTCCAGGTACTCGTGGCCGTCCTCGTCGTACATGCGGCTGCCCTGGGCCCGGTCGAAGACGGTGGGCCAGCCGCGGCAGTAGCTGCGCACCTCCGACTCAAGGGTCTCGAAGACGCTCAGGTCCGGCTGGGTGATGGTCACAGCAATGGCTCCTCTGGGGAAGCGAGTTGAGGGGGGTTCGTGGTGAGTGGGATCGAGGTCAGGCGGCGGAGCCGGCGGACCCGGCGGGTCCGATCGGTCCGATGCGGTACAGCTCCTCGGGCAGATGCCCGTCGTCGGGGAACAGGCCCGCGTCGAACAGGACTTCACGTGCCACACCGGCGCCGTGCCGGCGTGCGTAGGACAGGAACAGCGCCTGGGACGCCGAGTTGTCCGGGGTGATGGTCGTCTCGACCGTGCTGACCGGCCGCCCGGCACCGAGGACCTTGGCGGTCAGTCCGTCCAGGAGCTGGCCGGCGAGACCGTGCCCGCGGTGGGCGTGGTCCACGGCGACCTGCCACACGACGAGGGTGTTCGGCCGCGAGGGGCGGATGTAGCCGGTGACGAAACCGGCCACCTCACCCCGCTCGTCGCGGGCCACCACCGAGGTGGCCGCGAAGTCGCGGCACCACAGCAGATAGCTGTACGACGAGTTCAGGTCGAGCACCTTCGAGTCGCGTGCGATACGCCAGATCGCGGCGCCGTCGGCGACGCCGGGATGGTCGAGCTGGAATTGCGCTGTAGCGGCGGTCATGCGAATTCAATTTACCGAGCAATTTTTGGGATTGCACCTGGGGGAGGGGTTACGGAATGAAGGATTCCGTGTTATCGCGCGCGGGTGGGTGCGCGCATGAGCTGCCATCGAGATATCCCGTTTTGTGCGGGATCAAAGCCGCAAATCACCCTTGATGTGGAGTGCGTCACAGCTGCGTAACCCGCTGGAGACCCGTCCGAATTACGTCGACTCGCGTTGTCGGAACCTTGGCGTTTACACCTCGGAAAAGCGGGCAGAAGCAGTACGAGAAGCTTCTTCCGATAAACGCATGAGGAATGCGTATTGAGGAATGCCGGAAATAAGTCTGTGGAATGCGCGGGGAAAAGAAAGGCGCCGCCCTGAAAGGGCGGCGCCGGTGCGTCTGTGCGGGTGCGGGGCTACTTCCAGGCGGCCGCGACGGCCTTGCGCGCGCCTTCGAGGTCGACCTCCAGGCCGGCCTCCGCGAGCGCCCCGCCGAGCGCGGCGAGCGAGGACTGCACGACGCCACGCGTGGCCTGCGGGCCGTAGTGGTTGACCCGGATCATCTCCTGGGCCAGGGCCCCGCCGCCCGCGACCAGCGGCAGTACCGGGTCCACCGCCAGGGCCTTCGCGACCAGCTCGCGGGCGTCGGTCCCGGCGGGCGCGCGCAGCGTCGTGGCGACCGGAGCGGCGTCCTTCGCCTCGTGGACGTACGGCTCAAGTCCCCCGCCCAGCGCGAGGGTTCCGGCCCGGGTCGCGGCGGCGGCGCTCGCGTGACGGGCCATCAGGGAGTCGAGTCCCTCGCTCTCGATCCGCTCCACGCACGCCTCGAGCGCGAGCATCTCCAGCTGCGCGGGCGCGTGCAGCAGAGCCTTGCGTCCGCCGTCGATCCACCGCTGCTTCCAGTCGAGCAGCGACAGGTACGAGTGGCGCGGCGCCTGCGGGTTGGCGGCCATCCGCTCCCACGCCCGGGCGCTCACCGAGACGGCCGAGACACCGGCCGGACCGCCCATCGCCTTCTGCGCGCCGATCACGCACAGGTCCACGCCCCACGCGTCGGGCAGCACCGGCTCGGCGGCGACGGACGCCACCGCGTCCAGATAGAACATCGCGCCGTGCTCGCGCACCACCTCACCGATCTCGGCGACGGGGTTGGTGTTGCCGGTCGCGGCCTCCGCGTGCACCAGGGACACGAAGTCGATCTCCGGGTGCTCGGCGAACGCCTCCCGCACCTGGTCCGCGGTGACGGCTGTGTGGAACGGGACGGCCAGGTCGTGCACGGTGGCCCCGCAGTCGCGCAGCCAGTCGCCGAAGGTCTGCCCGTACGGACCGGTGATCACGTTCAGCGCGACGGTGCCGGGCCCCGCGGTCCCGCGGATGGCGCCCTCCAGCGGGAGCAGCGCCTCGCCCTGCATGATCACGACGTCCTGCGCGGTGTCCATCAGCCGGGCCACGCGGTCCTCGATGGAGGCGAAGTGCTCCGCGCTCAGGGGGGCCAGATCGAGAAACGGATGCGTCACGGTGGTGCTCTCTTCGCTCACGGGTTCGGTTGGATGCCGATGACGAGCGTACCCACCGCCCCCATAGGCTTCTTCCCATGACCGACGCCGGGGTGCTGCACGTGAAGGGGCGGGTCCTGGCCGGACCCGACGACGTACGCGACGAGCTGTGGGTGGTCGACGGCCGGATCAGCTACGACCGCCCGGTCCGGCCGGGCCTCGACGTGACGACGGTCGACGGCTGGGCCCTGCCGGGACTGGTCGACGCGCACTGCCACGTCGGCCTCGACACCCACGGCCCGGTCCCCGCCGAGACGGCGGAGAAGCAGGCCCTGACCGACCGCGACGCCGGCACGCTCCTGCTCCGCGACGCGGGCTCACCGTCCGACACCCGCTGGGTCGACGACCGCGAGGACCTGCCGCGGATCATCCGGGCCGGCCGCCACATCGCCCGCACCCGCCGCTACATCCGCAACTACGCCCACGAGATCGAGCCCGAGGACCTCGTCGCGTACGTCGCCCAGGAGGCCCGGCGCGGCGACGGCTGGGTCAAGCTGGTCGGCGACTGGATCGACCGCGGCACCGGTGACCTGGGCGCGTGCTGGCCGCGCGACGCGGTCGAGGCGGCGATCGGCGAGGCCCACCGGCTCGGCGCCCGGGTGACCGCCCACTGCTTCGCGGAGGATTCGCTGCGCGACCTCGTCGAGGCGGGCATCGACTGCATCGAGCACGCCACGGGCCTCACCGACGACCTGATCCCCCTCTTCGCCGAGCGGGGCGTCGCCATCGTCCCCACCCTCGTCAACATCGCCACGTTCCCGGACCTCGCGGCGGGCGGCGAGCAGAAGTTCCCCCGCTGGTCGGCCCACATGCGCCGCCTCTACGACCGCCGCTACGACACGGTCCGCTCCGCCTACGACGCCGGGATCCCGGTGTACGTGGGCACGGACGCGGGCGGCTCCCTGGCCCACGGCCTGGTGGCCGGGGAGGTCGCCGAGCTGGTGCGCGCCGGTATCCCGCCGGTCGAGGCCGTCTCGGCCACGGCCTGGGGCGCGCGGAAATGGCTCGGGCGTCCCGGCCTGGAGGAGGGCGCCCCGGCGGACCTCGTCGTCTACGGGGCGGACCCGCGGGCGGACGTGGGGGTGCTGGGGTCGCCGCGGCGGATCGTGCTGCGGGGACGGGTCGTCGGGTAGGGGCGGCGTCCGGGGGCGGTCGTGGCCCCGAAGCGTCGCATCGTGGCGCTGAAGGGTGCTGAAGAGTTACGAGGATCCTGGAATCCTGGCAGGGGAACGTGGCCGGCTTCGCAGGGGGCTCGGTGCGTCGGTGGCCGCGCTGACAGGAAGGCCACGGCCATGACCGTCACGTCGCACCAGTCACCGCAGAGGCCCCGGGGAACCGGCAGCGAAACGATCAACGGGGCGTCCGAGTTCGCCGGGGCCATGATGATGCTCAGCGGTCCCTTGAGCATCCTCGTGGGCGCATCCGGCATCGCACAGGACAACGTGTTCGCCGTCTCGTCCCAGTACACCTACCGATTCGACCTCACGGCCTGGGGCGTGATCCACCTCTTGGTGGGAGTGGGGCTGGTCGTCGCCGGCTTCGGCGTCCTGTTGAACACCGGCTGGGGGCGCCTGGCCGGCACCGTGGTGGCGGCGATCAGCCTGATCACCCAGTTCATGTTCCTTCCGTACTACCCGGTGTGGGCCCTCCCCGTGATGGCGATCGACCTCATGATTCTCTTCGCGCTGACGAGGTTCCCCGCCGGGACCGGCGGCGGTCTGTGACCTGGGCGGAAGGCTATCCCCGTACCGGCTGCGTCTGTGCCTGCGTCTGTGCCCGTGCCCGTGCCCGCGTCCAGTCGTCCGGCAGGGTGTCCAGCGGCGTTCGGCCGGGGACCAGTTCACCGCCCGCCACGTACCCCTCGGGCCGCCCGTCCAGCTCAGCCACGAGCCGGGCCCGCCACACGGCGACGTCCCGCGCTGCCGCGGGAGCCAGATCGTGCAGCTCCCGCGGATCGGCGTCGAGGTCGAAGAGCTGCTCGCGGCCCCCGCCCGAGAACCACACGTACTTCGTGCGCCCGTCCGTCAGCCAGTGCATCGACTCTCCGAAGAGCACATGCTCGCCGTGCAAGTACGGCCTGGGGGAGGGGAGTTCACGGCCCAGGGCGGCCGGGAGCAGACTGTGTCCGTCGAGGCCGTCCGGCACCGGGAGCCCGGCGCACTCCAGCAACGTGGGCATGACGTCGCGCAGTTCGGCCACCGTGCCGGGGCCCACCACGGTCCCGCCGGGCAGCGCCCCGCGCGGCCCCGACAGGATCAGCGGCACCCGCGCCGATCCCTCGTACGGATACGCCTTGCGCCACAGCCGGTGCTCGCCCAGCATCTCGCCGTGGTCCGAGGTGAAGCAGATCCAGGTGTCGTCGGCGAGACCGAACTCGCCGAGTGCCTGCACGAAGCGGTTGATCTGCTGGTCGATGTGGGACATGTGGCCGTAGTAGCCGGCCCGCGCACGATGGGCCGTACGGCCGTCGTACGACGCGTAGTTGGCGTCCGCGCGCGCGTCGTCCCGCCATGCCTCCAGATCACCGGCCCAGTCGCCGACGGCCGGCTCGTACGGGGGTGCGTCCAGGTACTGCTCGAAGGCCCAGGCCGGCGGGTCGTACGGCGGATGCGGCCGGTGGAAGGAGAGGTGAAGCAGGAACGGCGCGGTCGGATCCCTGCGGTACAGGAAGTCGACGGCCTCGCTCACCACCCAGTTCGTGGGGTGCAGCCGCTCCGCGCGGTCCCAGGGCCGGGCCACCACGCTGTTGCAGTCGAGCCCGTGGTCCGTGTAGTCGCCGCCGTCCGGCTGCCGCTCCAGCCAGGCCGCGTAGTCGTCGTGGAAGCGGGGATCCACGCGCCGGTCCCGCGCCTGGTGCAAGTACCCGTCGTGCAGGGTCACCTCGTCGAAGCCGATGCGGTTGCGCTCCGGGTAGGCGTGCAGCTTGCCGATCGCCCGCGTCTGGTAGCCGTGCCGCCCGAACTCGCCCGCGAGCGTCACCGGGTACTCCCACGGCACGCCGTCCCGGTATCCGGTGCGGCCGTGCCCGGTCTGGGCGAGACCCGTGTGCAGCGCGGCCCGTGCCGGGATGCAGGACGGCACCGCCGTGTAAGCCCGGTCGAACCGGGCTCCCCGCCCCGCGAGCTGATCCAGATAGGGCGTCCGGACGACGGGGTGCCCCGCCCCCGAAAGACAGTCTCCGCGCCACTGGTCGGCGGTGATCAGGACGACGTTGCGCGGCATGGGAAGCGGAACTCCTCGATTCGGGACGCCGGTTGACACAGCGTGACCTGGTGCTCTCGCTGCTCGTTGCACACAACTTGGCCGCGCCCGCGCTGTCAACCGGCGCGTTCGAGGCGTATCGGCGACAAGCGTGACGCGAGAGGACAACAGCGTCACCGGATTCGAAGACATGCGCGGAAACCCCACTTTGGGGTGAACTCACGCCTGGTTGCCGCCCGTTCACTCTCAGTGCGTAAAGATTCCTTCGTCGACGGCACCGCGCGATGTCCCCATGGCGCCCCGCCGCACCGGCACCACGTCCTTGTCTCGTTTCCGTCCCGTCCCTGGGGGTCCCACCAGCATGCCCAGCACCAGCCACACCGCGTCCCTTCGAGCCCGCCGCCTCGCCGCGACGGCCACCGCCGCTGTCCTCGCCGCCGGCCCAGCCGTGCTCGCCACCGCGGGTCCGGCGGCCGCCACCGGCGACCACGGCGGCAAGGCCGGCGCGGTGGTCCTGCGCACGGGCCTGGACGTCTCGCTCCTCAACAAGACCGTGAACGTCCCGTTGAGGGTCGCGCTGAACGAGGTGCAGGCTCCCGCGAGCGCCGAGAAGACCGC
Source organism: Streptomyces sp. HmicA12 (assembly GCF_000373565.1). Lineage (GTDB taxonomy): Bacteria > Actinomycetota > Actinomycetes > Streptomycetales > Streptomycetaceae > Streptomyces. The sequence goes on from NZ_KB891820.1 coordinate 506,102, forward strand.
GCTGACCGCACACCTCGACGGCGTCGACGGCGGACAGCCGTTCAGCGTGCTGAGCGCCGAGGTGGCCAAGGCGAAGGCCACGGTCGACGCCAAGAAGGCGGAGGGCTTCACGCAGCTGGCCCACGCGAAGGTCCACGTCCCCGGCCTCCCCCTCCTCTCGCTGATCGAGGTCGAGCAGGTCACGTCGAAGGCGCTGTGCGAGGCGGGCAAGAAGCCGGTCGCCGAGTCGAACCTGCTCGGCTCCGTCACCGTCCTCGGCAAGAAGGTCACGCTGACCACGGGCGGCACGACGCGCGTCGAGGTCCCGGGGGTCGGCGAGGTCTCCCTCGCGCTCTCCTCCACCTCCACGACCTCGACGACGGCGGCTGCCTCCGCCCTTCAGCTCAAGGTCTCCGTCAACCCGCTGAAGCTGAACGTCGCCGAGGTCGAGGGCGAGGTCACCCTGGCCGGTGCCACCTGTGAGGCCCCGAAGGCGCCCGCCGTCGCGGAGGCCCCGAAGCCCCAGGGCGAGAAGGCGGACGAGCCGATCAAGACCGAGGCCGCCGAACCGGTCGCGGCGAAGGCGCAGCCGAAGAGCGACCTGGCGGAGACCGGCGGCGACTCGGTCACCCCGTACATCGCGGGCGGCGCGATCGTCCTGCTCGTCGCGGGCGGCGGCGCGGTGGCGATGGCGCGCAGGGGCCGCTCCCGCGCCTGACGCGGAGCGGTACCGAATCAGGGGTTCCGCAGATACGTTCGATTGCCATGAGTGATGCGAGTGTCTACGAGAGAGGGGGCGGAGCCCCCGCCGTGGCGGCGGTGGTCGATCTCTTCTACGCCAGAGTCCTGGCGGACGACCACCTGTCCCCGCACTTCGGCACCACCGACCTCCCGGCGATGAAGGCCCACCAGCGGGCCTTCATCGCGACGGCCCTGGGCGGCCCCGAGACCTACCGGGGCCGCCCTTTGGCCGAGGCGCACGCCCAACTGGCCCTGAAGGAGGCCGACTTCGACCGAGTGGTCCAGCACTTGGCGGAGTCCCTCGCGGAGGCGGGAGTGGACGAGCCGCTGATAGCCGAGATAGCGACGCGCCTGACGCCTCTGAAGCAGCAGATAGTGCGCTAAGGCCTCTCCGGACCTAGGGGTGCGGGGGCGATCCTCTCAACCCGCGACCAGCACCTCCCGCAACGCGGAGACGAACGCCTCGCCGACCTGGCGCCCCCGCACCGCCACCCGCACCCAGTCCCGCCCGAGCCCCGGGAACGTGTCCCCCCGCCGCACCGCGAACCCCGCCTCCCGCAACCGCACCCGCACCACATCCGCGTCCGGCACCCGCACCAGCACGAACGGCCCCTCCGGCGCCCCGGCCACCCGCACCCCGTAGGCCCCCAACTCCCGTAGCAGTCCGACCAGATGAGCCCGGTCCGCCGCAACGGCGCGAGCCGCATCCTCGGCCTCGGCGACCCCCCGGTCCGACACACACGCCTCCGCCGCCACCAGCGCGGGAGACGACACCGGCCACAACGGCTGCGCCCGCTCCAGCGCACGGACGACCTCCGGCTCGGCCAGCACGTACCCGATGCGCAGCCCGGCGAGCCCCCACGTCTTCGTCAGGCTCCGCAGCACCACGAGCCCCGGCACATCCGTCCGCCCGGCGAGGGACTCCCGCTCACCCGGCACGGCGTCCATGAACGCCTCGTCCACGACGAGCACCCGCCCGGGCCGTGCGAGCCGCGCCACCAGATCGGCGGGATGCAGTACGGACGTCGGGTTGGTCGGATTCCCGATCACCACGAGGTCGGCGTCGCCCGGCACGAGCCGGGGATCGAGCCGGAACCCCGCCTCCTCGTCCAGGAGCACCCGCCGCACCGCGTGCCCGGCATCCTCCAGCGCCGCCTCCGGCTCCGTGAACTGCGGATGCACGACGACGGGCCGCCGCACCCTGAGCGCCCGCGCGAGCAGCACGAACGCCTCGGCCGCCCCCGACGTGAGCAGCACCCGCTCCACCGGCACCCCGTGCCGCGCCGCCACCGCGGCCCGCGCCACCCGCCCGTCCGGATACGCGGCGAGCCCCTCCAGCGAGGCGGCGACGTGCTCCCGCAGCCAGCGCGGCGGCGTACCGGTGCGGACGTTCACCGCGAGATCCGTCAACTTCTCCCCGTCGTCGCGGACTTCGGCGTCCCCGTGATGGCGCAGATCGGGCCCGTCGACGACGCCCGGCACGTCCACCGCGGCACACGGCACCACCGCCACCTCCGGACGCGCCGCCGCCCACCCCTCGGCCTGCGCCATGGCGCGCCCCGCCGCCGACGCCTCGTACGGCAGCACGACGACGCGCCGCGCCCCGAGCGCCGCACACCGCTCGAGCCCCGCCGGAACGTCGGGCGCCGCACCGGACACGAACGCGGTCTCCACCCCCGCGTACCCGCTGCCCTCCCACAACAGCCGCGCGGCGGCGACGAGTTCGGCGTTGCCGCCCGGGTCGGCCGAGCCGCGGCCCACCAGCAGCACCGTCACACCGGCCCGGTCGTGCGGAGTACGGGCACCGGAGCCCAGGACATCGTCGAGCCGCCCTTCGAGCGCGGCGAGCAGAGCGGGAGGAGGGGTGTGCACGGGACGGGCTCCTTGAATGACGCGTGAGGGGGGCGTACGACGGTGAGGGGCGAAGGGAGGGGACCCTACCCGGCCCGCGCCAGGGCACAGGTCACCCGGCCCGGCCCCCCGTCCGCCCCGCGCGCCGCCCGCTTGGGAACGAGCAGCTCACCCCCGGCGGCGAGCGCGGCGGCCTCCGCGACGGACGGCGTACCGGCGACGCCGCGTACCTCGTCCGAGGGATGCGGGACGGGCACGGCCGCGAGCCGCGCCGCCGGATAGGTCACCAGCGGCACCCCGAGCGCCTCGGCGGCCCGCACGATCCCCGGCTCCCGCCCCTTCGCCTCCACGGTCGCGAGTGCGGCCAGCTCACGGGGGCGCGCCCCGGCCTCGGCCAGCACGTCCCGGACGAGTTCCAGGACCTCGCCCGCGGTGACACCGGCCCGTGCCCCGACCCCGGCGACGACCCGGTCGCAGGCGCAGGTCATGATGTGCGGCGCGGGGGTCGGATGAGTTAGCAAGGGCTTATGGCGGTGTTCGTGGCGCTCGGCGCCTTCTTGATGACCCTGGTGGGCGGCTGGACCGCGCAACGGGTCACCGACCGGCGCCACCTGGTGCTCGGTCTCGCGGGTGGACTCATGCTCGGCGTGGTCGGCCTCGATCTGCTCCCGGAGGCGCTCGAAGCGGCGGGCGGCCCGGTCTTCGGGGTGCCCGCGGCGCTGCTCCTGTTCGTCGCCGGGTTCCTCGCCGCGCACGTCCTGGAACACCTCCTCGCCCAGCGCCAGGCGGCGCACGGCGGCGACGAGCGCGAGAACGGCCGGGTCCCCGAGATCGGCCTCACGGCGGCCTCGGCGATGGTCGGGCACAGCGTGATGGACGGCGTCGCGATCGGTGCCGCGTTCCAGGTGGGCGGCGGCATGGGCCTCGCGGTGGCGCTCGCGGTCATCGCCCACGACTTCGCCGACGGCTTCAACACGTACACGATCACGAGCCTGTACGGGAACGCCCGCCGCAAGGCGGTGATGATGCTGTTCGCCGACGCGGTGGCCCCGGTGGTGGGCGCGGCGTCGACGCTGCTGTTCACCATTCCGGAGCAATTGCTCGGCGGCTATCTGGGCTTCTTCGGCGGCGTGCTGCTCTACCTCGCCGCCGCCGAGATCCTCCCCGAGGCCCACCACGACCACCCGGCCCGCTCGACCCTGGCGTGCACGGTCGCGGGCGCGGCCTTCATCTGGCTCGTGGTGGGCATCGCGGGCTGAGCCCCTTACCGGGCTCTGTGGGGGCGCGCCCTCTACGGCAGGCATCGGCCGACCAGGCGGCGGGCGATGTCCGGCAGCGCCGCCCAGTGCGTGTGCAGATAGCTGGCGTGTACACCCTGCTGCACGAAGCCCTCGACGCGCGGCGTCGGCAGCCGCATGCCCCACGCGGGCGTCGGCCCGGCCCCCGGTTCGAGGACGGTCCGGTGGAACTCGTGGCCGCGCAGCCGCGAGCCCGCCGGGGCCAGGACGCTGTCGCTGACGGCGACCGCGTCCCGGTAGCCGAGCGTGAGCCTGCCGGTCATCCGGGCGTCCGCGTCGAGGACCCCGCACATGGGCTGGTCGTCGAGGGAGCGGGCCAGGTACAGCAGGCCCGCGCATTCGGCGACGACCGGGGCACCGGTGCCCGCCAGCGCGGCCACGTCCTTGCGGAGCTGTTCGTTGGCCGACAGCCCGGGAGCGTAGACCTCGGGGAAACCGCCGCCTATCACCAGGCCCGCCGTGCCCTCCGGGAGGCGCTCGTCGTGCAGGGGGTCGAAGGTGACGACCTCCGCGCCGGCCGCCGTGAGCAGCTCGGTGTGCTCGGCGTAGGAGAACGTGAAGGCGGCGCCTCCGGCCACGGCCACGACCGGGCGGTGGCTCGGCGCCTCGGGCGCGGCTCCCGCGCTCCAGGCCTCCGCAGTCAGCGGCGGCGCCGTCCTCGCCAGCGCCAGCAGCCCGTCCAGGTCGCAGCCCTCGCGGACCATCGCCGCCGCCGCGCGCACCGAGTCGACCGCCTCCGCGCTCCGCTCGGCCACCGGGACGAGACCCAAGTGCCGGGCAGGGGTGGCCACTTGAGGGGTCCGGCGCAAAGAGCCGTAGACCGGGACGCCGACCTCCTCCAGGGCCTCCCGCAGCAACTGCTCGTGCCGCTCGGAGCCGACCTTGTTCAGGATCACGCCCGCGAGCCGCACCTGCGGGTCGAACGACGCGAAGCCGTGCACCAGCGCCGCCACCGACCGGGACTGCGACGAGGCGTCGACGACGAGCACCACGGGCGCCTTGAGCAGCTTGGCCACATGGGCCGTCGACGCCAGCTCGCCCTCCCCGGACGCGCCGTCGAAGAGCCCCATCACGCCTTCCACGACGGCGAGTTCACAGCCGTTCGCCCCGTGCGCGAACAAGGGCGCGACCAGGCCGGGGCCACACATGTACGCGTCCAGGTTGCGGCCGGGACGGCCGGTGGCGAGCGCGTGGTAGCCCGGGTCGATGTAGTCGGGGCCGACCTTGTGCGGCGACACGGCGAGGCCGCGCTCGGCGAACGCGGCCATCAGACCGGTGGCCACGGTGGTCTTGCCCGAACCGGACGCGGGCGCGGCGACCACCAGCCGGGGAACGCGCACGGGCTGCTCTACCACTCGATGCCCCGCTGGCCCTTCTGACCCGTGTCCATCGGGTGCTTCACCTTCGACATGTCGGTCACCAGATCCGCGAACTCGACGAGCTTCTCGGGGGCGTTGCGCCCGGTGATGACGACATGCTGGGTGCCGGGCCGGTCACGCAGCACCGCCACCACCTCGTCCACGTCGATCCAGCCCCAGTGCATCGGGTAGGCGAACTCGTCGAGCACGTACAGCTTGTACGTCTCGGCGGCCAGGTCCCGCTTGACCTGCTCCCAGCCCTCGCGGGCCTTCTCCTCGTTGTCCGCCTGATCGTCCCGCTGGACCCAGGACCAGCCCTCGCCCATCTTGTGCCAGTCGACGGTGCCGCCCTCGCCGGAGGCGCCGAGCACCTTGAGCGCGTTCTCCTCGCCGACCTTCCACTTCGCCGACTTGACGAACTGGAACACCCCGATCGGCCAGCCCTGGTTCCAGGCGCGCAGCGCGAGCCCGAAGGCGGCCGTCGACTTGCCCTTGCCGATGCCCGTGTGCACGAACACCAGCGGACGGTTGCGGCGCTGACGTGTCGTCAGTCCGTCGTCCGGTACGACACTCGGCTGTCCCTGCGGCATCAGGCGGCCCTCCTGCGGGTCTGGTTCGTTCCTTGTACGTCCTTGACGAGCCCGGTGATGGACTCGGCCCGCAGCTCGTCCAACGTGACGGCGCTGCCGCCGAGTCGACCGGCCAGCTGCCCGGCGAGCCCGAGCCGCACCATCCCGGTCTCGCAGTCCACGACCACGGAGGCGGTGCCCTCGGCGGCGTGCAGCCCGGCGGCCCGCCCGGCCAGTTGTACCGGCTCGGGGCCACCGGTGGCCCGGCCGTCGGTCACGACGACCATCAGCGGCCGGCGCGCCGGGTCCCGCAGCCGCTCCACCCGCAGCACCTCGTGCGCCTTGAGCAGCCCGGCGGCCAGCGGCGTACGCCCGCCGGTCGGCAGCGATTCGAGCCGGGCCGCGGCCGCGTCCACGCTCGACGTCGGCGGCAGCGCCACCTCGGCGCCCGTGCCCCGGAAGGTCACGAGCCCCACCTTGTCCCGCCGCTGGTAGGCGTCGAGCAGCAGCGACAGGACGGCGCCCTTCACGGCGCCCATCCGCTGCCGAGCCGCCATCGATCCCGAGGCGTCGACGACGAACAGCACGAGATTGCCCTCGCGCCCCTCGCGGGTCGCCTGCCGCAGATCGTCCCGGCGCACGACGAGCCCGGGGCCGCTGCGGCCCCGCGCCCGCTGGTGCGGGGCCGCGGCCTGCACGGTGGCCGCCAGGTGCAGCTTCGTCAGGGTGCCCCGGGGTCGCGTCGACCCGGTCGTGCGCCCGTGCTCGGTCCGCGCCCGGGACCGCCGCCCCGCCGCGCCGTCGCCCAGCCCCGGCACGCTCAGCATCTTCGTACGGAACGGCTCGCCGGCCGAGACGGCCCGCTGCTCGCCGGGGCCGCCGGGGGCCTGCGCGGGCGCCTCTTCCTGCTCCTGCGGCTCACCGGGGGAGCTGTCGCCGTCGCCGCCCTGGGGCGGCAGCCCGCCACCGCCACCGTCGGGGCCGCCGGGGCCGTCCGGGTCGGGCTCGGGGTCGGGACCGTCGTCCTGCGGCCCGAACTCGTCGAGGGTCTCGTCGAGCTTGTCCTCGTCGAGACCCGGCGCGTCGAAGGGGTTGCGGCGCCGACGGTGGGGGAGGGCGAGCAGCGCGGCCTGCCGCACGTCCTCCGACAGCACCTCCGTCCGCCCCGCCCACGCGGCGAGCGCGGTCGCGGTCCGCGCCATCACGATGTCCGCGCGCATCCCGTCCACCTCGAACGCGGCACAGGTCGCCGCGATCTGCGTCAACGCGTCGTCACCGAGCAGGACGTGGGGCAGCAGCTCGCGCGCGGCGACGATCCGCGCCCGCACGTCGTTCTCCTCGTCGGCCCACCGCCCCGCGAAGCCCTCGGGGTCGTCGTCGTAGGCGAGGCGCCGCTTGACGACCTCCACCCGCTGCTGCGGCTCCCGGGACGCGGCGACCTCCACGGTCAGACCGAACCGGTCGAGCAACTGCGGCCGCAGCTCGCCCTCTTCGGGGTTCATCGTGCCGACGAGGAGGAAGCGCGCGGCATGCCGCACGGACACCCCTTCGCGCTCCACGTACGAGGCGCCCATCGCGGCGGCGTCGAGCAGCAGGTCCACGAGGTGGTCGTGCAGCAGATTGACCTCGTCGACGTACAGGATCCCGCGGTGCGCGTCGGCGAGCAGCCCCGGCTCGAAGGCCTTCACGCCCTCGGCGAGCGCCCGCTCGATGTCCAGCGCGCCGACGAGCCGGTCCTCGGAGGCGCCCACCGGCAACTCGACGGTGCGGGCGGCCCGTTGAACCCCGGGGGTCTCCTCGTGGGGTCCGTCGGGGCACTGCGGGTCGGGCGCCTGCGGAGCACAGGAGAACCGGCACCCGGCGACCACGTCGACCGACGGCATCAGCACCGAGAGGGCCCGCACGGCGGTGGACTTGGCGGTCCCCTTCTCCCCACGCACGAGCACCCCCCCGACGGCGGGCGACACGGCGTTGAGCAGCAGGGCGAGCCGCAGATCGTCCTGCCCGACGACGGCGGTGAACGGATAGGGAGTGGCCATCAGCCGTGATCCTCCGTTGAGTTGAGGCGACCCGACAGGGGCGCGGGGCTGTATCGATCAGCGGCTTCGCCGCGGGGCGCGAGCAACCATGACGCACCCGCACGTACAAACGAGTCCAGGGGGGTCCGGGGGCGCAGCCCCCGGGGACGGGACGGGAAGGGGCGGCGGGGGCGACTCTCCACCACCGAACTCACGACGGCGCTCCCGGCGGAACGAACGGCAACCCCACCGGAGCGCCCCCCTCGATCAGTCTCCACAACGCGTCGGTGTCGGCATGCCGCTCGATCAGATCCCCGAGCCGGTCCAACTGCTCCTCCCGCAACGCCTCGAACGACGTGTCGGGCGACGGCACGAACGCCCGCCCGGCCGCGTCGGCGACCTCCCGAAGAAACGCCCGCCGGAACCCGTCCGACTCCAGCGACCCGTGCCAGTGCGTCCCCCACACGGCGCCGACCCGGCACCCGTCCAGGAACGCCTCCCCGCCGAGCACATCGGCGACCCCGTGATGGATCTCGTACCCCTCGACGTACTCCCCGAGAGCCGAACCCACCGGCCGCGCAAGGGTCTTCTCCACCGCGAACCGCACCCGCACCGGCAGCAGCCCGAGCCCGTCGACGACCCCGGCCCGCGACTCGACCTCGTCCTCGATCGACTCGCCGAGCACCTGGAACCCGCCGCAGATGCCGAGCACCGGGCGGCCTTCGGCGGCCCGCCGCGCGAGCGCGTCCGCGAGCCCCCGCTCGCGCAGCCACTGCAGCGCCTTCACGGTTCCGCGCGTGCCCGGTACGACGACGAGATCGGCGTCGACGAGCTCCTCGGCCCGGTCGACGAACCGCACCACGACCCCCGGCTCGGCGGCCAGGGCGTCCACATCGGTGAAGTTCGACATCAGCGGCACCGCGCAGACGGCGACCCGCAGCACGTCCGCCCCCACCGGCGGCGCGACGACGGACTCCCGCACCGTGCCCCGCAGGGACACCCGCAGCCCGTCCTCCTCGTCGATGCCGAGCCCGTGCTGATACGGCAGGACACCGTAAGTGTCGCGCCCGGTGAGGGACTTGAGCATGTCGAGCCCGGGCTCCAGCAGGCTCACGTCGCCCCGGAACTTGTTGACGAGATACCCGGCGAGCAGCTCCTGGTCCTCGGGCGCCAGCAGCGCCGTGGTCCCGAAGAACGAGGCGAAGACACCGCCGCGATCGATGTCCCCGACCACGAGCACCGGCAGCCGCGCGGCCCGCGCGATGCCCATGTTCACGATGTCGGTACGGCGCAGATTGATCTCGGCGGGAGAGCCCGCCCCTTCACAGATCACGGCATCATGACTGCCCCGGAGTTCCTCCAGGCACCCCACCACGGTGTCGAGCAGCGAACCCTGCCGCGCCCCGTGATAGCCCCGCGCGCTCATCTCGCCCACGGGCTTGCCCATGAGGACGACCTGACTGCTCCGGTCGCTCCCCGGCTTCAGCAGCACCGGGTTCATCAGCGCGGTCGGCTCGACGCGGGCGGCCTGCGCCTGCATGGCCTGGGCCCGCCCGATCTCGGCGCCCTCGCGCGTCACGAACGAATTGAGGGACATGTTCTGCCCCTTGAACGGCGCGACCTTCACGCCCTGCCGCACCAGCCACCGGCAGATCCCGGCGGTGACGACACTCTTGCCCGCGTCGGAGGTCGTGCCCGCGACGAGCAGCCCCCCGCCCCTCATCGACGCCCCCGGCTCGACCACAGCAACCGCCCGCCCACACAGACTCCCCACGCCAACAGACCGACTCGCCGCGACAACCGCGCGGCCCGCTCGACATCGCCCACCCGCACGGCCCGCCCCTCGTCGTTCAGGACCGGCCGGTGCTCGACCCGGCCCGCGTACGACAACGTCCCGCCGAGCCGCACTCCGAGCGCCCCCGCGAACGAGGCCTCGACGACCCCGGCGTTCGGGCTCGGATGGCGCCGGGCGTCGGCCCGCCAGGCCCGTACGGCGTCCCGGGGGCGGCCGCCCGCCAGGACGGCGAGGGCGCCCGTCAGCCGGGCTCCAGGCCATCCGGCGACGTCGTCGAGGCGCGCCGAGGCCCAGCCGAACCGGCGGTACTTCACGGACTTGTGCCCGACCATCGCGTCGAGCGTGTTCACGGCGCGGAAGGCGAGCAGCCCCGGCACACCGCCCACCGCGCCCCACACCAGCGCGCCCACCACGGCGTCGGAGGTGTTCTCGGCGACGGACTCGACGACGCCCCGCGCGATCCCGTCCGCGTCGAGGCCCTGCGGATCGCGGCCGCACAGCCGCGGCAGCAACTCCCGCGCGAGCTCCACGTCCCCAACCTCCAGGGCGGACCCGACGGCCCGGGCCTCCCGGCCCAGCGAGGTCCCGCCGACCACGGCCCAGGTCGCGGCGGCGGTCAGCGCGACGGAGGCGGCGGGGGATCGACGTACGGCACGGGAAGCGGCGGCACCCACGGCAGCGGCTCCACCGGCACACACCACGGTGTGCAGCGCGCCCCACCCGCGATGGTCCCGCCACAGCACGCGCTCGACAGCGCCCGCGGCCCGCCCGAAACCGGCGACAGGGTGCCCACGGCGCGGATCCCCGACCAACAGGTCGGTCAACAGTCCAGCAGCGGCCCCGAACGCGAACACGCGACCGGGCCGCACAGCGCCGCGCAGGGCGAACATGGCGGTAGTTGTCCTCACTCAGGGTGTCCACGCCCTGGTTCGACGAGACCGGCAGCGAGAGTTCCTGGCTCGCCCCTCGACGAACGGGGGCTGACAGTGGCGGGACCGCGCCGGATTCGCACCGGCTTCCTCAACTGCTGCCGTATATGGCGGTGGAAGTCCACCACGCTCCGCGAAGGTGCGTCAACTTGCTGTTGACCTGGGACGGGGGAGTGTGGGGAGGTCCACACGCACCCCGAAACGCACCGCGGGCCCGGACCGTGGAGGTCCGGGCCCGTGGAAGCCGAGCGTGGTCAGGCCACGATCAGAAAGATCCCGTACGCCACGGCCGCCGCACACGCCGCGAAGCACGCGTACGCGCCCGAGGTGGCGAGTGCCGCCGAGCCGCCCCGCTGCGCCGCCGACTCCTTCTTGGAGAGGCCGACGATGCCGAGGGTGAACAGGCCCACCAGGGCCACGGTGACCACGAGGCTGACGCCGAACACGGAGCCGAGAGCTGCCCAGTCGATCTTCATAGCGGGTCCTGCTTCCTTACAGCGTGGCGCCGGCGGGGCGCGCGGGGTCGACCGGCGCGGGGGCCGGGATGGTCGCCTTGACGGCCGCGATCTCCTCGGCCTCCCCGGTGACCAGGGTGCCGACGGGCGGCGGGCTGACCGCGGCGATGGCCGTGGTCACGACGCCCGCGGGCTCCTCGACCGGCGCCGCTGGGGTGCCGATCTCGTCGTCCGTGACGTTGGTGTGGTCGATGGAGTCGCGGCGCGACAGCTTCCAGATGACGCCCGAGCCGGCCATCAGCAGCGCGGCGGTGAGGGCGATGCCCCACGGGCCCTGCTTGGTGAGGAACTCGGCGCCCGCGCCGACCAGACCGGCGGCCGGCAGGGTCAGACCCCACGCGACGAACATCCGGGTCGCGGTCGACCAGCGCACCACTCCGCCCTTGCGGCCGATGCCCGAGCCCATGACGGCGCCGGAGCAGACCTGGGTGGTGGAGAGCGAGAAGCCGATGTGCGAGGAGGCGAGGATCGCCGTCGCCGCCGACGTCTGCGCGGCGAAGCCCTGCTGCGGCGCCAGATCGGTCAGGCCCTTGCCCATGGTGCGGATGATCCGCCAGCCGCCCAGGTACGTGCCCATCGCGATGGCCAGACCGGCCGAGACGATGACCCACAGCGGCGGGTTGGCGTCGGGCGCGAGCACGCCGCCGGTGATCAGGGCGAGAGTGATGATGCCCATCGTCTTCTGCGCGTCGTTCGTGCCGTGCGCGAGGGAGACGAGACCGGCCGAGGCGATCTGACCGGCGCGGTAGCCCTTGGAGGTGGCCTTCTCGTCGGTCTTGCTGCTGATCTTGTAGGTGAGTCGCGTGGCGAGCATCGCGGCGAGACCGGCGACGATCGGCGCGGCGACCGCGGGCAGCAGCACCTTGGTGACGACGGTGCCGCCGTTGACCGAGGACCAGCCCATCGACATGACCGCGGCGCCGATGAGGCCGCCGAACAGGGCGTGCGAGGAGCTGGACGGCAGGCCGACCAGCCAGGTCAGCAGGTTCCAGAGGATGGCGCCGACCAGCGCCGCGAATATGACCTCTGTCTTGAGGCCGTCCTCGTTGATGATGCCGCCGGAGATGGTCTTCGCGACCTCGACCGAGAGGAACGCTCCGACGAGGTTCAGCACGGCGGACATGGCCACCGCCGTCTTCGGCTTGAGGGCGCCGGTCGAGATGGTCGTCGCCATCGCGTTGGCGGTGTCGTGGAAACCGTTGGTGAAATCAAAAACCAGCGCGGTAACGATCACGATCGCAAGGAGCAGCGTGATGTGTTCCATTTACCCAGGCTTCGGTTGGACGTCAGTGGCTAGTCGAACGTAAGCAGGCAGGGTGAACGGAAGATGAACTGGGCCGGGCGCCTTGGTGACCCGATCCGGAGTGCCGCCGCTCCGCTTGACGCATGGCGGCGGCACAGACTCCGGATCGCCGTCCGGCCGGACCCCTCGGAGCCCCGGAATCAAGGGTTCCGAGGGACTTTGGTCCCGGGCCTCGACTACCCCTTGGCGAACTTCCTCAACTGGCTCATCGACCCGTTGAAGAGATTCTGGTCACCCGGCAGGCCGCCGCCGCCGTTGTCGTACTGCCAGAACGTCCAGAACGACCATCCCTTGGGCAGCGACCCCGCGCCGGAGTCGTAGCGCGCGAGCCACAGGGGATGGTTGGCGGCGAAGGCCCCGCTGTTGCCGGTGCACCTCTTCCACCAGTGGTAGTTCGTGTAGATCACCGGACGCCGCCCGGTCCTGCGCTTCACCTCGTTGCTGAACGACTTGATCCAGGACACCAGCGCGCCCTTGCTCATGCCGTAGCACTTCCTCTTGCTGTACGGGTTGTACTCGATGTCGAGCGCGGGCGGCAGCGTCCAGCCGTCCCGCGACCAGGCCCCGCCGTTGCGCACGAAGTACGAGGCCTGCGTCCTGCCCGACGACTTGTTGGGCAGCGCGAAGTGGTAGGCGCCCCGGATGATCCCGGCGTTGCGGGAGCCGTTGTACTGCTGCGTGAAGTACGGGTTCTTGTAGGTGTGGGACTCGGTCGCCTTCACGTAGACGAACCGCGCGCCCTTGCCCCTCGCCTTCGACCAGTTGACCTTCTTCTGGTGCGACGAGACGTCGTGCCCCTTCGGCCTCGCCGCCGCCTGCGCCGGCAGCTCCGCCAGTACGGTCCCCCCGACGGTCAGCACCGCCACGGAAGTCGCCGCGAGAACGCGGGCGCGGCGACGGGACGGTTTGTGATCACGAGCCATATTTCCCCCCGGATGGCGACGTGCATGACAAATCCCCCAGAGAGTACTGGAAGATCCCATCTCGCCCGTCGAACCCAAGCCATTCGCCTCAGCGGGGGATCCATGCCCATATATCGGCTTCTGGACGCCCGCCCTTCGCGCTGATCAACTCCGGTGGCGGCTGGCAGGATGCGGGCCATGACGGAACGCGCGCGCGGGTGGGAAGAGCTGGTGGCGACGGCCCGCAGGACGGTCTCCGACGGACTGGTCGTCGGCACCTCGGGCAATGTCTCGGTACGTCTTGTGGACGACACCGTCCTCGTCACCCCGAGCGGTGTCCCCTACGACCGGCTCGGCCCGGACGATCTCGTCGCCGTCGACCTCGACGGCAGGCGACGCGCGGGAACCCTCACCCCGACCAGCGAGCTGCCGATGCACCTCGCGATCTACCGGCGCACGACCGCGCGCGCCATCGTGCACACGCACGCGCTGCACGCGACGGCCGTCTCCACGCTCGTCCCCGAACTGCCGACCGTCCACTACATGGCGGCGGCCCTCGGCGGTCCGGTCCGCGTCGCCCCCTACGCGACGTACGGCACCGAGGAGTTGGCCGAGAACATGCTCACGGCCCTGGCCGACCGCACCGGCTGTCTACTCCAGAACCACGGAACCATCACATACGGGGACACTCTCCCCCAGGCCTACGACCGCACGGCGCAGCTGGAGTGGATGTGCCACCTCTGGCTCACGGCCCACTCCGTCCCCGGCCTGACCCCCTCGCTGCTGAGCGCCGAGCAGCTGGCCGAGGTGGGGGAGAAGCTCCGCGGATACGGGCAGCAGGCCCCGCCGCGCTGACGCCGCCGGCCGAGGACGTGTACGGAACAGCTGGCCGAGCACCCGTACCGGACCCGACGATGCCAGGAGTCCCGGTGAACAGAACCCGTCCGCCCTTCCCGTCCCGTCCGGTGCGCGCGTCACTCGCATCCCGCGTCCCGCTGGCCGGGGCGCGCCCGGCCCCCGACACTGGACGAGTGCGCACCGCCAAAGCGACGGCCGCTGCCGTCACCGCCGTGATAGGAGCCTCCGCCGCCGCGATCGCGGCCGGCCGGCTCGCCAGCGACGCCGCGCTCAAGGCGCCCGCCGGACGTCCTCTGCCCACCGAGCCGCGGCTGACCGTCCACGCCACCGCCGCCGGCCAGATCACCCTCACCCGTGACCTGTCCTCCCAGCGGCCCGGCAGGTACGGGCTCGCGGGCGACGGCTTCCACGCGGTCGTCGGGCCCGTGATCGAGTCGGCCCCGCACGCCGCGGACACCGTCGTACGCCGCCTGGAGCGGGTCACGCACGGCACCCTCGGGACCGGCGCCAGGGCCTGGCTCACCCCCCAGATCCACATCGGCGACCCCAAGGCGGCGCTCGGCCTCGACCACGCCGACGTCGACATCCCCGGTGAACTCGGCGGGCTGCCCGCCTGGTTCGTGCCCGGCGCCCGCGACACCTGGGTCATCACCGTGCACGGCCTCGGCACCACCCGCGAACACCCCATGAACCTCATGGAGTTCCTGCACCACCAGCAGTTCCCGGTGCTCGACATCGCCTACCGCGGCGACCTCGGCGCGCCCCGCTCCCCGGACGGCCTGAACCACCTCGGCGAGTCGGAGTGGCGCGACCTGGACGCGGCCCTGCGCTACGCCGTGCGCTACGGCGCCCGCCGGGTCATCGTCCTCGGCTTCTCCACCGGCGCCGCGATGGCCCTGCACGCCGCCGCCCACTCCGCCCTGCGCGACCGCATCGCGGGGCTCGTCCTGGACAGCCCGGTGCTGTCCTGGGAGACGACCCTGCGCGCCCTCGCCGGTGCCCGCCGCATCCCGAAGGCGCTGCTGCCGCTCGCGGTGCGCGCCGCCCAGGGCCGCACCGGCCTGACCGGCGACCGCCTGGCCGAGGCCGCGGACCCGCACGCCCTCAAGGTCCCCACCCTCGTCCTGCACGGCCCCGACGACGAGGTCGCCCCCTGGGCCCTCTCCCGTCAACTCGCCGCCGCACGACCGGACCTGGTCACCCTCCACACCGTCGACGACGCCCCGCACAACGCGATGTGGAACGCCGACCCGGCCAGCTACGAGGAAACCCTGCGGCGCTTCCTGACACCGCTGATGTGAGCCGCGTACGCCGCTGATGTGACCCCAGGGACCAGGGCCCCGTACCTCGGCGCGACCCCCGAACACAGGGCCGCGTTTGGGAATTCGCGGGGTCACCCTGGACACTGCTCCAGTGACGTCCCGTACCCCGCGCGACTCCAGGCTCCGACTAGTCCGCCCTCGCCGCCAGCCGCTGACCCCCGCTGCCCCGCGCCGAGCGGCCCGTCCGGCGCCGCGCCCCCCGCAGGGCACCCCGCCCCCCGCCGAACTCGCCCGCACCGCCCGCGAGGGCCTGGCCGCCGCCGTACGCGTGGCGCGCTGGGCGGACGCCACCCTGAGCCCGGGCAACCACACCGCGGCCCGCGACGGCAAAGGCACCCTCGCCGACCCCACCGCGCGCCGCGCCGCCGACGACCTCGGCCTGACGGTGCCCCAGGTCCGCGCCGACTGGGACACCGCACGCCTCGCGGGACTCGTCGAGGTGCACGGCGACAGCGCGCGCCCCGGCTGGCGGCTGCGCGCCTGGGACCGCGACGACACCGCCGTGCTGCGCGGCTGGGTCGCCCTGTTCGACGCCTGGTCGCTCGTGCACCCCGCGCCGGGGGAGCTGCAGCCCGCCGCGGTCGCCGAAGTCGTCGAGGCCATGCCGCAGTTGCTCTCCTTCCTGCAGCTGATGGCGGGCCCGGTGCCGACGGCCCAGCTCCTCGACCTGCTCGACCAGCGCGTCACCGAACTGCGTACGGAACGCTGCGAGATCCCCTTCGGGCCGCGGCCGGAACCGGTCGCGCCCGAGTCCACCCCGCTCCTCCCGCTGCTCGACTGGGCCCTGCACGGCCTCGCCTCCGTCGGCGCGCTCACGTACGCCGACGAGCAGGCCACGCTCACCCCGCTGGGCAACTGGGCGGTCTGGGTCAAGCTGGAGCAGATCTGCGTCGCCGCCCAGTCCCCGGCCGGGAACATCGAGGTCAGCGCCGAGGACATGCTGCGCGGCTGCGCCCGCCTGCGGCCGAACGCGGCCCGCGCCGAGTACCGCGCCTGGCTCGCCGCCCGCGACGTCGGCAACGCTGTCATCGAGCTCCTGGACGCCGCCCGCGGCGAGGACGCCCTGCTGCGCGGCCTCGCCTTCGAGGCGCTGCGCGTCGTCGGCGCCCCCGCCGAACCCGAGGTCCGCCGCACCGCCGACGAGCCGGGTCTGCGCCCCTACGCGCTGATCTGGCTCGCCGAGGCCGAGGGCGCCGACCCCGAGGACGTGCACACCGTGCTCACCCGCGAGGAGGCCACCTGGCTGTGGGTCGACACCGCCGCCGCGGTCGCCGACCACGGCGAAGCCCCGCTGCTCGTCCGGCACCTGGAGTCCGCGGTGCAGCCCACCGTGCCCATGCTGATCGAGGAGGTCCGCGCCGTCGGACACCCGCGCACGGTGCAGGTCCTGGTCGCCCTCGCGGCCGCGCACCCCGACCCGGCGCTCGCGAAGGCCGTGCGCCGGGCAGCGTTCCAGGTCCACACGGGCGGGGCCTGACGCGCTACTCGAAGGTGTTGCACCGCGCCATGTCGCCGCTCTTGAAGCCCTGGTAGAACCACTGCTGCCGCTGCTGGGCCGAGCCGTGCGTCCATGACTCGGGCGTCACCCGGCCCTGGTAGCGCTCCTGGATCCGGTCGTCGCCGACCGCTGCGGCCGCGTCCAGGCCGTCGCGGATGTCGGCGTCGGTCAGGTTGGTGATCAGCGGCCGCCCGGTCGACTCGTCGGGCGTGCGCGTCGCGCCCCGGGCCCACACGCCCGCGTAGCAGTCGGCCTGCAGCTCGACCTTCACCGCGTTGCTGTTCCGCCCGGTGCGCCCGTCCTGGGAGCGCGACAGGGTGCCCATGAGGTTCTGCACGTGGTGCCCGTACTCGTGCGCCACCACGTACGCCTGCGCGAACGGCCCGCCGCTGGAGCCGAACTTCGTGCGCAGCTCGTCGAAGAAGCCCAGGTCCAGGTAGACCTTGCGGTCGCCGGGGCAGTAGAACGGCCCGACCGCCGACGTCGCGGCCCCGCACGCCGTGTTCACCCGGTTGGAGAAGAGCACCGTGGAGGCGGGGGTGTAGTTCCCGCCGCGGCGCCCGAACTCCTGCCGCCAGAAGTCCTGCACGCTGTTGACCACCGCGACGGTCCGGCAGTCGTCCTTGGTGTTGGCGTCCGAGCCCGTCCGGCACTGCTGCTGCACCTGCGCGGCACTCGACACGGCCGTCGCGGGCGTCCCGCTGCCGTCCGAGGAGAGCCCGAACTGGTCCGTGCCGAAGAAGAGGCCGAGGATCAGCGCGAGCAGACCCACGACACCGCCGCCGATGGTCGCCCTCCCGCCGGGCACCCGGCTGGAGCGCACGTCCTGGACCTCGGACGTGTCCAGGTTGGCGTCGTCGTCGAACTGCATGCCCGTACCGCCCTCTCGCCGGGAACCGACCTGTTCATCCTGTTACGTGCGGCGCGACCGAGCCCTGATCCGACGGCCGAACGGGGGACAGGCGCGCCCGCGCACGCCGTGTCGCCGCCGCCCGCCGACCCCTCCCGACCTGCCCGCGGCTACGCTCTGCGCCTGACTCGTGGCCAGTGGTGAGGAAGAGGGGGCGGGAGATGGCGCTGGCGCCGCTCGACATGACGACAGGGACGGGCACGGCACGGTCGGCCGCGCGCCCCCTGCGAATGCCGCAGCCGTCGCCCCGCAAGCCCCGCCGTGGACTGCTCGTCCCGGTCCTCACCGCCCTCCTCGCGCTGCCCCTGATCACCGCGGCCCACTACGCGCGCCCCGCCCCCTACGGCGACCACCTCGCGCGCGTGGCCGGGGATTCCGGCGGGCCCGCTCCCCGGGTCCGCACGACGGGCGACGCGGTCGAGGCGTACGACGCCACCGGGACGCGCTGGCGCCACACCCGCGAAGGGCGGCGGCCGCTCGCCGTCCTGCCCGCCCCCGGGCACGCCTTCGCGCTGTGGAGCGACGGCCTGGTCACCGACACCGAACGCGCAGGCGGCCGCGCCGTGCGCTGGCACCGGGCCGTCCCGGACGCCGACACCTGGCTGCGCACCCCGGGCGCGCGCGGCGGCGCCGGAGTCCTCCAGCCGCTCGATTCCGGTGGCCGGATGCTGGCGGTCGTCACGCCGAGGCGCATCGCCGCCTACCGCGCCGCGGACGGCGACCTGCGCTGGGTGCTCCCCGCGCGCGCGGGCTGCGTCTTCGAGCCGGCCACCTATGTGCGGCGAGAGAACGCGCTGCTCGTCGCGCAGCCCTGCGGTACCGCGGCGGGGGCCGCCTGGACCGAGCAGATCGTGGCGGTGGACGGCCTCGGCAGGATCGTCCCGCGCCGTACCCCGCTGGGCAACGAGCTGCCGGAGGAGCCGCGGCCCGGACGCGCGGGAAAAGCGGTTGCACGTCACCGGTAAACTGGCCTGTATGACGTTTCTTCTCTGGGTGCATTAGCGGCGCAGACCGGCCCCCGCCCCGTCAATCAGCCGTAACCCTGCCCTGGAGACCCACCCGTGATCACCGCATCCGGTATCGAACTGCGCGCCGGCGCCCGCATCCTCATCGAGAACGCCACCTTCCGTGTCGCCAAGGGCGACCGCATCGGCCTCGTCGGCCGCAACGGCGCGGGCAAGACCACCCTCACCAAGTGCCTGGCCGGTGAAGGCACCCCGGCCGGCGGCACCATCTCGCGCTCCGGCGAGGTCGGCTACCTGCCGCAGGACCCGCGCACCGGCGACCTCGACGTGCTCGCCCGGGACCGCATCCTTTCCGCCCGCGGTCTCGACACCCTGATGCGCAAGATGCGCGAGAACGAGCAGCGCATCGCCAACGGCTCGGGGGCCACGCAGGCCAAGGCGCTCAAGCAGTACGAGCGCCAGGAGACCGAGTTCCTCACCAAGGGCGGGTACGCCGCCGAGGCCGAGGCCGCGACCATCGCCGCCGCGCTGAACCTCCCCGACCGTGTGCTCGGCCAGCCCCTGCATACGCTCTCCGGCGGTCAGCGGCGCCGTATCGAGCTGGCCCGCATCCTCTTCTCGGACGCCGACACCCTGCTCCTCGACGAGCCCACGAACCACCTGGACGCGGACTCGATCGTCTGGCTGCGCGACTACCTGAAGACGTACAGCGGCGGCTTCATCGTGATCTCCCACGACGTCGACCTGGTCGAGACGGTCGTCAACAAGGTCTTCTACCTGGACGCCAACCGCTCCCAGATCGACGTCTACAACATGGGCTGGAAGCTCTACCAGCAGCAGCGCGAGGCCGACGAGAAGCGCCGCAAGCGCGAGCGGCAGAACGCCGAGAAGAAGGCCGCGACGCTGAACGCGCAGGCCGACAAGATGCGCGCCAAGGCCACCAAGACGGTCGCCGCGCAGAACATGGCGAAGCGCGCCGACAAGCTGCTCGCGGGCCTCGACGAGGTGCGGGCCAAGGACAAGGTCGCCAAGCTGCGCTTCCCCGAGCCCTCGCCGTGCGGCAAGACCCCGCTGATGGCGGAGGGCCTGTCGAAGTCGTACGGCTCGCTGGAGATCTTCACCGACGTCGACCTGGCCATCGACAAGGGCTCCCGGGTCGTCATCCTCGGCCTCAACGGTGCGGGCAAGACCACCCTGCTCAAGCTCCTCGGCGGCGCCGAGGAGCCCGACACCGGCGAGGTCATCAAGGGTCACGGCCTCAAGCTCGGCTACTACGCGCAGGAGCACGAGACCCTCGACCCGGAGCGCACGGTCCTGGAGAACATGCGCTCCGCCGCCCCCGACCTCGACCTGGTCGAGGTGCGCAAGACGCTGGGCTCGTTCCTGTTCTCCGGCGACGACGTCGACAAGCCGGCCGGAGTCCTGTCCGGCGGCGAGAAGACCCGTCTCGCGCTCGCCACGCTGGTCGTCTCCTCCGCGAACGTCCTCCTCCTCGACGAGCCGACGAACAACCTCGACCCGGCCTCCCGCGAGGAGATCCTCGGCGCGCTGCGCACCTACAAGGGCGCCGTCGTCCTCGTCACGCACGACGAGGGCGCCGTCGAGGCGCTGCAGCCGGAGCGGATCATCCTGCTCCCGGACGGCGTCGAGGACCTGTGGGGCCAGACGTACGCGGATCTCGTCGCGCTCGCCTGACCGGCTGGGGACACGTCAGCACGGCTTGATCGAAGAGATGATCCACTCGGTATGGATCATTCGGCCGATCCGTGATCCTTCATCTGGGTGAGATCGCCTCGTACCGAGGTGTGTCGTACACGGATTTCACCCCCGCCTCGCCCTTGGAGCCCTTGCGGCGCCTGGGGAGTCGCTGACCTGGCGGTTTTTTCGCCAGGGTGGTTCCAGGCGTCGTGAAAAGCCTCCGGAATCATGCATTCCGCTCGTGTGGATCCCCTTCGGGACCGGAATTCCGGGCCTACGGACCTTGCCGAATGGGTGGCCAGGAAGCCCGCAAGGGGTGATCATGGGAAATCCAGAGCGCACTTCCCACGAGGAGGCACGGGTGGCCGAGACTCTGAAGAAGGGCAGCCGGGTTACCGGCGCCGCGCGCGACAAGCTCGCGGCAGACCTGAAGAAGAAGTACGACTCCGGTGCGAGCATCCGGGCACTGGCCGAGGAGACCGGCCGCTCGTATGGCTTCGTCCACCGGATGCTCAGCGAATCCGGGGTCACGCTGCGAGGTCGCGGCGGGGCCACGCGAGGCAAGAAGGCCGCGGCAAGCTGACGCGGCCGGCCCGTCCGTCCCACGCGACGGGTCGCACCGGCTCCGGCGGTGACCACCCGGTCGGTTCCCCGATCGGCCGGGTGGTTACTGTGCAGTCACTTACGTCGTTCGCGACCCGACTGCGCAGACCCGGAGGCCCAGATGGCTACGCTCGCACCCCTGCTCGACAAGGACGGGGTCCGGCTCACCGTCGACGATGCCATCGCCACGGTGACCCTGACCAACCCGGACAAGCGCAACGCCCAATCTCCCGCGCTGTGGCGGGCGTTGACCGAGGCCGGACGGTCCCTGCCGGGCTCCGTGCGAGTCGTCGTGGTGCGCGCCGAGGGCAAGTCCTTCTCCGCGGGCCTCGACCGTCGGGCGTTCACGCCCGAGGGCTTCGACGGCGAGCCGTCCTTCATCGACATGGCGCGCGGTGGCGAGGAGTTCCTGGACTCCACGATCGCCGAGTACCAGGAGGCTTTCACCTGGCTGCGGCGCAGCGACATCCTGTCCGTCGCCGCGGTCCAGGGGCATGCGATCGGTGCGGGCTTCCAGCTCGCCCTCGCCTGTGACCTGCGCGTCGTCGCCGACGACGTGCAGTTCTCCATGCGCGAGACCAGCCTCGGGCTCGTACCGGACCTGACCGGCACGCACCCGCTCCTCTCCCTGGTCGGATACGCGCGCGCCCTGGAGATCTGCGTCACCGGCCGCTACGTGCACGCCGACGAGGCCGTCGCCACCGGCCTGGCCAATGTCGCCGTGCCCGCGGAACAGCTGGACGCGGCGACCTCCGACCTGGTCGGGGCGCTCACGGCCGCGCCGCGCGACGCCGTGATCGAGACCAAGGCACTGCTGCAGGGCGCGGCAGGCCGGACCCTGGACGAGCAGGTCGCGGCCGAGCGGGCCGCGCAGGGACGCCGGCTGCGGGACCTGGCGGGGCTCGGGGACTAGGGCCTGTCTTCAAACTCCCGTCTGCCCCGCGACGCCTGGCACGCTTCCCCAAGCTCTCCGACAAGCTCCGAGCAGGGGAGACCCCATTCGCCGCACCGGGCACAAGGCCAAGTACGTCCGGTCCCTCGCGGGTGTCGTGCGCCCGGCACGCCGAGAGCACGCTTCCCCAAGCTCTCAACTCCGTTCGAGCAGGGGAGACCCCATCGACGCCGCGGGGCCCGCCCTCCGGGCGGACGACGGCAGTTTGAAGACAGGCCCTAGCCGGCTAGCCGGCCCCTGGCGGAGCAGCCCCGTGCTCTAGGGATGCACCTCCGTCACCAGTACCGAGACGGTCGGGCCGTCCGGGAGTGCCGTGGTCACGGCCTCCCGGACGGCCCGCGTCACGTCCAGGGCCCGGTGCGACGCCGAGACCGCCAGTTCCACGCGGACGTGGCGGCGGGGCAGCGCGGCCCGACTCTCCGTCTCGTCGATGTGGACGGCGCGGCCAAGACCGCCCAGCGCACCCGTCAGTCGCACCACCCCGGTCACCTCCAGCGCGGTCTGAGCGGCGCGCCCCTCATCGCCCGTAAGGGTGGAGTCCTTGGCCGCGGGGGCGGCGGATTCCGGTTCGTCCGGCTGGGCCGGGGCGTCGTCGAGCAGCGCCGTGACCCGGAGATCGACCTCCGCCACGACCAGGCCCAGCCGCTGCTCCGCCGCGTCCGAGAGGGCCTCCCTGAGCCGCGCCGCGGCCTGCGGCAGTGGTTCGTCCGCCGTCGCCGCGCACTCCGCCTCGATCCGCAGCGGCCCCGGCGGCAGCGCGCTCGGCGGGGCCAACACCGTGGACTCGTACGTCCCTTCGGGATCGGCGAGGGCGAGACGCAACGGGCCGAGCCGCACCCCGGGCACCGCTGCCACCGTCCGGCGCAGCGCACCCTCGGCCGCACCCTCGGTGATCCACGCGCCGTCACCCGGTCCGCCCAACGGCAGCAACCTGCCGAGTCCGAGCTGTTGCCTTACTGCCTGTGCCCATCGGTCAGCCGTCATTTACCCAGGCTGCCTCATCCCGGGCGCGGCTTCGGGTAACCGCACTTAGTGTGGGCGAAAGAAAGCAGGACCCCGCAGGGAGACCGCACCTCACAGAGGGGACACCCCCGATGAGCGACACCGCACAGAAGCCGGGCGAGACGCCCGGAGCCGCCCAGGCGGCCAGGACCAATGTGACCAAGAGGGGCGGTGGCGACCCGGCGGGCCGCGGCCGCACCACCATCGCCGACGGCGTCGTCGAGAAGATCGCCGGACTGGCGGCCCGCGACGTGGTCGGCGTGCACGCGATGGGCAGCGGCCTGTCCCGTACCTTCGGCGCCGTGCGCGACCGGGTGCCGGGCGGGTCGACGAAGTCCGTGACGCGCGGGGTGAAGGCCGAGGTCGGCGAGGTACAGACCGCCCTCGACCTGGAGATCGTCGTCGAGTACGGCGTGTCGATCGCGGACACCGCGCGTGCCGTGCGGGAGAACGTGATCGCGGCGGTCGAGCGCATGACCGGCCTCGAGGTCGTCGAGGTGAACATCGCCGTCAGCGACGTGAAGCTGCCGGACGAGGAAGAAGAAGAGCCGGAGTCACGGCTCCAGTGACCACGCCTCGTACAGGTCGCAGAAGCCGCAGGGGTCGTAGAGGGCCATGGAGAAGGAGCACACGATGAATCTGGCCGTGATCGGCATGATCGCCGGCATGGCCCTCGGGTTCGCCGGATACTTCGGTGGCTTCGGGGCTTTCCTGCTGGTGGCGGCGCTCGGCGCCATCGGCTTCGTCGCCGGCCGGTTCCTCGAAGGGGACCTGGAAGTCGGCGAGTTCTTCCGTTCGCGCGGCGACCGGCGGGGCTGACCGATGTCGGCACAGGTCGCGCCGGCCGAGCGTGGCGCGACCCGGATCGCCGACCGGGTCGTCGCGAAGATCGCCGCACAGGCGGCACGTGAGGCACTGGTCGCCGTCCCCGAGGACGGTGCGCCGCCGCACGCAGCGGTCACCGTCCACCAGGACACCGCGCGCGTACGCATCAGCCTTGAGCTGGGCTTCCCGGCGGACATCGGCGCCCAGTGCGGCGCCGTGCGCCGCCAAGTGGCCGAGCGGGTGAAGGCGTTGGCGGGCATGGAGGTGCCGGAGGTGGCCGTCCAGGTGGAGCGGTTGCACTCGGCGCAGACCCGCGGCACCGACCGGGGGAGGATCCGATGAGCGAGCCCACCCAGCAGTTGCCCGCGGTCGAGCGAGGCCCGGACGGCGGCGACGGTCTCGACCAGTCCGCCTCCGCGGCCGCCTACGAACCGCGCCCCACGCTGGAGGGCGAGGAGAAGCCGGGCCGGTTCTGGTCCGGCCGCCGGGTACCGGCGGGCCTCGCCGCCCTGGTGCTGCTCGCCGGCGTGGGCGTCCTGCTCTACGACATCGCGGCCGTGCGCGCCGGGCAGCCGGCGATGCGGTGGCGCCGCACGCTCTCCGACGAACTCGCCACCCGCACCCTCGACGACGTCGCCGTGCTGATCGGCGCGGGTGTCGCCGTCGCGCTCGGCCTGTGGCTGATCGTCCTCGCGGCGACGCCGGGCCTGCGCGCCGTCCTCCCGATGCGCCGCACCCACGCGGACATCCGCGCGGGGCTGCACCGGGACGCCGCCGCGATGGTGCTGCGCGACCGGGCCATGGAGGTGTCGGGCGTGCAGTCCGTACGGGTGCGGATGAAGCGGTCCAAGGTGGAGGTACGGGCGGTCTCGCACTTCCGTGAACTCGACGACGTACGGGCCGACTTGGACACCACACTGGGCGACGGCATCAAGCAGCTCGGGCTCGGCAGCGCGCCGGGTCTGTCGGTGCGTGTGGCGCGGCCCGGGAAGAAGGGGTGAGCGGCGTGCTCAGGACCGTGAACCGGATCGTGCTCGGGCTGCTCGGCCTGCTGCTGGTCCTCGGCGGTGGCTCGGTGCTCGCCGTCGGGCTCGGCGTGAAAGCGCCGTCCTGGTGGATCTACGACGGCAAGGACGACGTCCTGCTGAGCGACGCCGACCGGCTGCGCTGGCGCGACGAGGGCTGGTGGTGGCCGACGGTGATCGCCGTGCTCGCCGTCGTCGTACTGCTCCTGCTGTGGTGGCTGGTCGCGCAGTTCCGGCGCCACCGCCTCACCGAGGTGCTCGTCGACACGGGCGACGGCGAGGGCGCGCTGCTGCGCGGCCGGGCCCTGGAGAGCGTCGTGGTGAGCGGCGCCGAGGCCCTCGACGGCGTGGAGCGGGCCGGCGTCATACTGACCGGCCGCCGCTCCACCCCGCAGGCCCGGGTGGGCCTCACCCTCGCACCGCACGCCGTACCCGGCGACGCCCTGCACCTGCTCAGCGAGCAGGCCGTGGCCCAGGCGAGAGACTCGGCGGGCCTGGCGTCGCTCCCGGCGGAGGTCCGCCTCAAGGCGGTCAAGCACCGTGCGGAGAGGGTGAGTTGACCGAGTTCTACGGTCAGAACCCGTGCCGGAACCCACCGTCGACCGGCAGCATGACCCCGGTCAGATAGGACGCGGCCGGCGACAGGAAGAACGCCGCGGCCCGCCCGAACTCCTCCGGCGTGCCGTACCGCCGCAGCGGAATCCGCGACTCGTTGGCGACCCGGGTCGCCTCCGGGTCGGCCGAGAGCCCGTCCAGCTCGCGCACCCGGTCCGTGTCGATCCGGGCGGGCAGCAGCCCCACGACGCGGATCCCGCGCGGCCCCAGCTCGTCCGCCAGCGACTTGGCGAACCCGGCGAGCCCGGGCCGCAGGCCGTTGGAGATGGTCAGCCCGGGGATCGGCTCGTGCACGGAGCCGGAGAGCACGAACCCGATGACGCCGCCCTCGCCGAGCTCCGCCGCCGCCGAGCGCGCGAGCCGCACCGCGCCCATGAACACCGACTCGAACGCCGACACCCACTGCTCGTCCGTGTTGTCCGCGACGAAGCCGGGCGCGGGCCCGCCCACGCTGACGAGAATCCCGTCGAACCCGCCGAACTGCTCGCGCGCGGCGCCGATCACCCGCTCGGCGACGGCCGGATCGGCGTTGTCGACGGCGATCCCGTAGGCGTTCGGGCCGAGCTCGGCCGCCGCGTTCTTGGCCTTCTGCTCGTCGCGCCCGGTGATGACGACCTTCGCGCCGTCGTCGATGAGCTGGCGCGCGGCGGCGTTGCCGAGGCCGCGGGTGGCGCCGGTGACTACGTAGACACGGTCCTTCAGTCCAAGATCCATGGCCCCTATCCTGCCTCTCCGTCCTCCTCCGGGGCGAACAGGGTCAGCGCGGTGCCCACGAGTCCGATGTGGCTGAACGCCTGCGGGAAGTTGCCCAGCTGGCGGCCGGCCACCGGGTCGTACTCCTCGGCGAGCAGCCCCACGTCGTTGCGGAGCGCCACCAGCCGCTCGAACAGCTCGCGTGCCTCCTTCGTCCGCCCCGTCAGGTGCAGCGCGTCCGCCAGCCAGAACGAACAGACCAGGAACGTGCCCTCCTGCCCGGGCAGCCCGTCGACCCCGGACTCGTCCAGGCTGTAGCGGTGCAGCAGCCCGTCGTGCTCCAGCTCGTCCCGTACCGCGTCGACCGTGCCGACGATCCGCGGGTCGTCCGCCGGCAGGAACCCCACCCGGGGGAGGAGGAGCAGCGCGGCGTCGAGCGCGCGCGATCCGTAGAACTGGGTGAACGTGCCGCGCTCGGCGTCGTACCCGCGCTCGCACACATCGCGGTGGATCGTGTCGCGCAGCTTGCGCAGCCGGTCGATGTCGCCGGGCAGCCGCGGATCGTCCTCCATGGCGCGCACCGTGCGGTCCACGGCGACCCACGCCATCACCTTCGAGTGCACGAAGTGGCGGCGCGGCCCGCGCACCTCCCACAGCCCCTCGTCGGGCTCCTCCCACGCCTCCTCCAGGAAGTCGAGGAGCGCCAACTGCAGCTTCCAGACGTGCGATCCGGTCTTGAGCCCCGAGCGGCGGGCGACGGCCAGCGAGTCGACGACCTCCCCGTACACGTCGAGCTGCACCTGCTGCACGGCGCCGTTCCCGGTCCGTACGGGACGGGAGTCGCGGTACCCGTCCAGCCAGCCCAGCTCCTGCTCGGGCAGCCGCCGCTCGCCCGCGAGCCCGTACATGATCTGCAGGTCGGCGGGGTTGCCCGCGACGGCCCGCAGCAGCCAGTCGCGCCAGGCCTCGGCCTCCTCCACATAGCCCGCCGACAGGAGCGCGCCGAGCGTGAGGGTGGAGTCGCGCAGCCAGCAGTAGCGGTAGTCCCAGTTCCGTACGCCGCCGATCTCCTCCGGCAGCGAGGTGGTGGGGGCCGCCACGATGCCGCCGCTCGGCGCGTACGTGAGCGCCTTCAGCGTCAGCAGGGAGCGGATCACGGCATCGCGGTGCGGGCCGTCGTAGCGGCAGCGGTCGGACCAGGCCCGCCAGTCCTCCAGGCTGTGCCGCAGCGACTCGTACGGGTCGATGAGCGGGGGACGCTGCTCGTGCGAGGGATGCCAGGTCAGGACGAAGGCGACCCGCTCGCCCTCCTCGACCGTGAACTCCGCGTGCGTACAGAAGTCCTCGCCCCAGCTGTGCACCTCGGGCTCGCTGCGCAGCCACGCCGAGTCCGGGCCCGCGACGGCCACCCGGTGCCCGTCGACGCGGCGTACCCACGGCACGACCGAGCCGTAGTCGAAGCGCAGCCGCAGCGCGCTGCGGACGGTGACGCGGCCGCTGAGGCCCTCGACGATGCGGACGAGGTCGGGGGCGCGGTCGCGCTGCGGCATGAAGTCGGTGACCCGGACGCTGCCGTCCTGCGTTTCCCACTCGGTGTCGAGCACGAGGGAACCGGGCCGGTAGGCGCGCCGGGTGCACTCCTCGGCGTTCTCGGGGGCGATCCGCCACTGCCCGTTCTCCTCGTCGCCGAGCAGCGCGGCGAAGCACGCGGGCGAGTCGAACCGTGGCAGACAGAGCCAGTCGACGGAGCCGGTCCGCGAGATCAGAGCGGCGGTCTGCTCGTCGCCGACAAGCGCGTAGTCCTCAATAGGCCGATGCATACAGTCCCGACTGCCCCGTCAGGGGCGCGGGGAACTGCGCTACCGGCCACACACAACCGGTTCGCGCTACAAGGTCGACCAGGCAGCCGAGCAGGCGCCTGCCTAGACAGCGGCCGGGGCCACCTCGTCCACGGCCCCGTCCTCCTCCTTACGACGCCGCTCCCGGAGCTCGCGCCGCAGCAGCACCACCCACCCCACGGGCACAGCGGCAGCGAACAGCCACCACTGGTACGCGTAGGCGAAGTTCAGCGCGGCGTCCTCCTTGCCGGGGTCGCCGAGCAGCTCCGGGACATCGCCCCGCGGATCGGGCGCGGTCTGCTGGATGTAACCGCCGAGCACCTGGGCTCCGCCACCGAGGCGCTGCGCGGCCTCCTTGCTGTTGACCAGCATGATCTGCCGTTCGGGCAGGCCCTTGATGTTCTTGATGCCGCTCGCCGCGGTCGTCTCGTCCGGCATCAGGCGCCCCCGGACCGTGACCTCGCCGCTCGGCGGCGCGGGCACCTTCGGGTAGGTGGTCTGGTTGCCGCTGTCGGCGACCCAGCCCCGGTTGACCAGCAGGACCTTGCCGTCCTTCAGGACGAACGGGGTCAGCACGTGATAGCCGACCTCGTCGTTGGAGTTGACCCGGCGGCGCACGACGACCTCGTCGTCGGTGTCGAAACGGCCCTTGGCCGTCACGGTGCGGTAGCGCTCGCTACTGGTGACGGTGTGGCCGACGGCCGCGAGGTCCTCGACCGGCACCGGCTTCGCCTTCAGCGCGTCGGTGACCAGCTGGTTGCGGGCGGCACGCTCGTCGTGGCGGTGCATCTGCCAGATGCCGAGCCGGATCATCGTGGGGATGAGGACGAGGGCGACCAGTGTGAGGATCACCCACTGCCTAGTCAACAGGAAGCGGTACACCCCATGACCGTACAACTCGGCCATGGGGTGGTTTCAGGGGGGTGCGCCCGGTAGAGGGCGGTGTGCCGCGGTAGGCCGTGTCCGGCCTGGGGCCTCAGACCTTGTCGACGATGCCCACCCGCCCCTCCGCGCGGGAGCAGTGCGCCCCGCAGTACCAGTGGCCCTCGACCTCGACGCCCTGACCGATGATGCGCGAGCGGCAGTGCTCGCAGATGGGCGCCATGCGGTGGATGGCGCAGGAGAAGCAGTCGAAGACGTGCACCGCGCCCTGCGCGTGCACCTCGAACGACATGCCGTAGTCGTTTCCGCAGACCTCACAACGTGCCATGCGCCACAGAGTGGGTGCCGGGACGGCGCCGGGGCGAGCGGGCGCGGGGCGAGTCGCCCCGCAATCACCCGTCTGTCCGCCCGTCGGCTAGTCCGCCGACGCCACGTCCTGGAGCAGCTGGCCGAACGCCGCCTCGTCCACGACCGGCGTCCCGAACTGCTTCGCCTTCACGACCTTCGACGTGTACGAGTCCGGGTCATTGGTCACGAGCAGGCTGGTCAGCCGCGACAGGCTCGTCGCCACGTGCAGCCCCGCGTCGACCGCCCGGTCCTCCAGGAGTTCCCGCTCGACCGAGGTGTCCCCGGAGAACGCGACCCGCATCCCCTGCTTGAGCGGCTTGCCCGGCTCGTAGCGCCCCGGGTTCGGGTACGGGCACGCCGGCCGCTTGCGGGAGGGACGCCAGCTGCCGGCGCCCCCGCCGGCGCCGCCCCGGTACGAGGACTGCGGCTGGCGCGGCACGGACTGCTCGGCCCATTCGGTGAGCGGGCGGCACTCCAGGAGCGGCAGCCGCATGTTCTTCGTGGCGGCCGCGCGCAGGCTCGGCCGGAACGCCTCCGCGAGCACGCGCGCGTCGTCGAGCGCATGGTGCGCGTGCTCCTGCACGACACCGAAGTGCGCGGCCAGGGACTCCAGCTTGTGGTTGGGCAGCGGCAGCCCGAGCTCCTTGGAGAGCGCGATGGTGCACAGCCGCTGCCGGACCGGGGCGGTGCGCTGCGCCCGCGCGTACTCCCGGGAGATCATCGACCAGTCGAAGACCGCGTTGTGCGCGACCAGGACGCGGCCGTCCAGGCGCGCGGCGAACTCCTCGGCGATCTCCGGGAACAGCGGCGCGCCGTCGAGCACGTCGGTCGTCAGGCCGTGGATCCACACCGGGCCCGGATCGCGCTCCGGGTTGACCAGCGTGTACCAGTGGTCCTCGACCTCACCACGGGCGTCCAGCCGGTAGACGGCAGCGGAGATTATCCGGTCGTCCCTGGAGAGGCCGGTGGTCTCCACGTCGACGACCGCGTATCCCTGCGGATACGCGGCCGGCCAGGGGGCTGCGGACGCTGCGGTCGGTCGGTCTTCGAGCATGGTCCCTGAGGATACGGGCCGTCACTGACACTCCGATCGCCGCCGTCCCCCTCCGTGGCGCCGCCGTCTCAAGT
This sequence comes from Streptomyces sp. HmicA12, assembly GCF_000373565.1. GTDB lineage: Bacteria > Actinomycetota > Actinomycetes > Streptomycetales > Streptomycetaceae > Streptomyces. Next base: position 536,522 of record NZ_KB891820.1, read on the forward strand.
GGCCGGAGCGAGGAGCGACTTCACCAGGGCCCGCACCGAGGTCGCGAAGAGCCGCTCCGTGTCGACGGGCGCGGCGAGCGCGCGGGCCAGGGCGCGATCGTCCTCGGCCCTCCGCTCGTCCCACAGGTCCTCCTCGCCCGGGTGCTGCGCCGGGGCCCGCTCCCGGTTCCGCTCCACCAGGACGTGCCCGACGACGTGGAACTGCACCGCCCGTACGGCCTCGGCGGCGCGGGTGCCGCGCAGCCCCGCCGCGTGCACCTCGTGCACCAGGGCCTGCTGCGCGGGCAGGAACATGCGCTCGGTCAGGCCGCGTTCGTGGACCATCGCGACCAGGTGCGGATGCGCGCGCAACTGGCGGCGCAGGGTGCGGGCGACGGAGACGACGCGCTCGGCCGGGGTGGTGCCGCGCGGCCGGATCTCGCCGAGGTCGGCGACGGTGCGCTCCACGAGGGCGTCCAGCAGCGACTCGCGATTGCCGACGTGCCAGTAGATCGAGGTGACGGCCGTGCCCAGCTCGGCCGCGAGCCTGCGCATGGTCAGCGCCTCGGGGCCGTGCTGCTTGACCAGGCCGGCCGCGGCGGCGAGCACGTCCTCCCGGGTGAGCGGCGCGCGTGCCATGGTCGCCCCCTTCCGCCGGTACCTGCCGCACGTGTCTTTACCCTTCATCGCCGTCGGTGTAACTGTGTTACAGGCGCCTTGCGAACGACCCCCGGAACGTCACCCCATGACTTCAGGAAGGGCGGTACGACATGGCTCGCGTACGGTACGGAGCGCGCACCGAGGCGGAGATCGCCGCCGCGCGCACCGCGAGCAGCAAGCTTCCCGACATCTGGTCCACCGGCGTGGTCGCCGTGTGGGAGTCCGACCCGGACGCGGTGGCCGCGGTGCTGCCGCCGCCGCTCAAGCCCACCGCGCGGCCCCTGGTGCGGGCCAACATCAGCAAGGTCGACCTGCCCGGCTATCCGCTGGGCGCGGGCTCGGTCGCCGTCGCCGCGGAGCACGGCGGGGTGGAGGGCTGGTATCCGCTGGTCATGCCGATGACCCACGAGCGGGCCCTGATCGGCGGGCGCGAGGTCTTCGGGGAGCCGAAGAAGCTCGGCGAGGTCACGGTGGAGCGCGACGGGCTCGTCGTGCGGGCCGCGCTGGCCCGGCACGGCATCGCGTTCGTGGAGGTGCGCGGCGCGGTCAGCGGGAGCCTGCCGCTGCCGGAGCCGTCGCAGAAGACGGACTTCTACTTCAAGTTCCTTCCCGCGGTGGACGGTGCGGGCTTCGACGCGGACCCGGTCCTCGTGCACTGTCTGCGCAACGAGAAGGTCAGGAAGCTGGAGCGGATCACCGGCGACGTCGTCCTGCGGGAGTCGATGTTCGATCCCGTGGCCGATCTTCCCGTGCGCACGGTGGTGGAGATCACCATCGGCGAGAAGACCACCGACCAGAAGGGCAAGGTCGTCGAGCGCGTCAGCGCCCAGGCCCTGCTGCCGTACATCCACCAGCGCTACGACGACCCGCAGCAGATCCTCGACGGCCCGCCCGAGGGGAGCGTCTGATGCGCCTGGAGACGGGACAGGTCGCCGTCGTCACCGGCGCGGCGAGCGGCATCGGGCTCGCCATGGCGCGGCGGTTCGCGGCGGGCGGCCTGAAGGTGGTCCTCGCCGACGTCGAGAAGGGCGCCCTGGAGGCCGCCGCCGAAGGGCTGCGGGAGGACGGCGCGATCGTGCACGCGCGCGTGGTCGACGTCGGCGAGCGCGAGCAGGTCATGGCGCTCGCCGAGGACACGTACGCGACGTTCGGCGCCTGCCACGTGCTGTGCAACAACGCGGGCGTCGGCTCGGGCGCCGAGGGTCGCATGTGGGAGCACGAGCCCAACGACTGGAAGTGGGCGTTCAACGTCAACGTGTGGGGCGTCTTCCACGGCGTCCAGGCGTTCGTGCCCCGGATGATCGCGGGCGGCGAGCCCGGCCACGTCGTCAACACCTCGTCCGGGGACGGCGGGATCGCGCCGCTGCCGACGGCCTCCGTGTACGCGGTCACGAAGGCGGCCGTCGTGACGCTCACCGAGTCGCTGTACGCGCATCTGAAGGCGGAGCACGCGCGCGTGGGCGCCTCGGTGCTCTTCCCCGGCCCCCACATGCTGCGTACCGGGCTGTGGGAGTCGCACCGCAACCGGCCCGACCGGTTCGCCAAGGAGCGGCCCCGCAAGACGCCCTACCGCAGTCTCGGCCAGTGGGAGTCGGCGATGAAGGCGGCCGGCAAGGAGGTCGAGTTCACGCCCGTGGAGGAGGTGGCGGACCTCGTCGCGGAGGGCATCGCGGCGGACCGGTTCTGGCTGCTGCCCGAGAGCGAGCACAGCGACCGGCAGATCAAGGCCAGGTCGCGGTCGATGCTGGACCGGGCGAACCCCGCGTACCTGGAGAGCTTCATTCTCGACTGAGCCCGTGTGAGGAGCGACGCACGATGAGCAACCAGGACCCCTACCTGATCATCTCCTCCGACTGCCACGCCGGACTGCCCACCGAGGAGTACCGGCCCTACCTGGACAGCCGGTTCCACCGCGCCTTCGACGAGTTCCTGGGCGAGCGGGACAAGCGCCGCGAGGAGGCGACGCGGCTCGGCATCCGCAACGACGCGTTCGCCGCCAAGTGGTTCTCCGACAACGAGGAAGGGCTGCGCGGCGGTTGGGACGCCGCACAGCGCCTGAAAGAGCTCGACGGCGACGGGGTGGCCGCCGAGGTCGTCTTCCCCGACGCGGACGCCGTGGACAGCCGGACGGCGGCGCCCTTCGGTGTCGGGCTCGGCCTCTCCGGCGACCAGGACCCCGAGCTCGGCATGGCGGGCGCCCAGGCGCACAACCGCTGGCTCGCCGAGTTCGTCTCGCAGAACCCCGAACGGCACTGCGGCGTCGCCCTGTTGCCGATCACGGCCGAGCCGGACAAGGTCGTCGCCGAGGTGCACCGAGCCAAGGAGTCGGGGCTCGGCGCCCTGATGATCCCCTCCATGTGGGTCGACAAGGACCCGTACCACGCGAGCCGCTACGACCCCGTGTGGGCGGCGGCCGCCGAGTGCCGGATGCCCGTCGTGACGCACTCGGGAGCGGCGCCGCGCCACGAGTACGGCGACCATCTCGGCATCTACGTCAGCGAAGTGACGTGGTGGCCCGCCCGCCCGCTCTGGTTCATGCTCTGGTCCGGCGTCTTCGAGCGGCATCCGGGGCTCAAGTTCGGCGTCGCCGAGTCGGGCTGCTGGTGGCTGCCGAACCTGCTCTGGTTCATGGACCGCCTCTACCTGGGCGCCCACGGCGGCAAGAAGCTCTCCCCGTTCGCCGAGCTGAAGCGCTCGCCGCACGAGTACCTGGACCGGCAGGTCTTCATCTGCGCCACGAACACCAAGCGCCGTGAACTCGCCCAGCGTTACGAGATCGGCGTCGACAACATCCTGTGGGGCAGCGACTTCCCGCACCCCGAAGGCACATGGCCGGACACGCGCGCGTGGCTGAAGAAGACCTTCCACGACATCCCGGTCGACGAGACCCGCCGCATGCTGGGCCTCGCCGCGGCCGAGGTCTTCGGCTTCGACACCGAGAAGCTGGCCCCGCTCGCGCGGCGTATCGGGCCGACGCCCGCCGATCTCGGCCAGGACGCCGACCAGAGCGCCGTCGAGGCGTCCTGGGCGCGCTCGCGCGACGTGGGCCGCCACTGGCTGACCGACCACGACTTCCCGACGCTCGGGGTGACCCCATGAACACACCCGCAGACAGGTACACGGTGATCTCCGCGGACTGCCACGCGGGCGCCGATCTCCTCGACTACAAGCCGTACTTGGAGGCGGCGCACCACGACGCCTTCGACGCGTGGGCCGCCTCCTACGTCAACCCGTACGAGGACCTGCTCGCCGACACCGCCGACCGCAACTGGAACTCCGACCGCCGCGTCGCGGAGCTGGAGCGGGACGGCATCGTCGCCGAAGTGGTCTTCCCGAACACCATCCCGCCCTTCTTCCCGTCGGCGTCGCTGATGGCGCCCGCGCCCACGCGCGAGGAGTTCGAGCAGCGCTGGGCCGGCCTGCGAGCCCACAACCGGTGGCTCGCGGACTTCTGCGCCGCCGCCCCCGGCCGCAGGGCGGGCGTCTTCCAGATCCTCCTCAACGACGTGGAGGAGGCCGTCAAGGAGATCCGCTGGGCGGCCGAAGCGGGCCTGAGGGGAGGTCTGTTGCTGCCCGGCACGCCGCCGGGTTCCGGCCTTCCGGAGCTCTACTCGGCCGCGTACGACCCGATCTGGCGGACCTGCGCCGAGCTCGGCGTCCCGGTCAACCACCACGCGGGCTCGGCCTCGCCGCCGCTGGGTGACGAACCGGCCGCCCGCGCGGTCTTCATGGTCGAGACGACCTGGTTCTCGCACCGCGCCCTGTGGCACCTCGTCTTCGGCGGCGCCTTCCGCAAGCACCCGGACCTGAAACTCGTCCTCACGGAGCAGGGATCGGGCTGGATCCCCGGCGTGCTCGACATGCTGGACTACTACCACGGCCGCCTCGTGAAGGCCGCCACGAGGGCGAACACCGCGGAGTCCAAGTTCGGTGCGGGACTGGCCGATTCGATGGGCAAGGGCCCCTCCACCGTGTGGCGGGAGAACTGCTTCGTGGGCGCGAGCTTCATGCGCCCCCACGAAGTGCCGCTGCGCGACCGCATCGGCCTCGACAAGATCATGTGGGGCAGCGACTACCCGCACGACGAGGGCACGTACCCGTACACGCGCGAAGGCCTGCGCATCGCCTACGCGGGCCTGCCGCGCGACGAGATCGCCGCGATGGTCGGGGGAAACACCGCCCGCGTCTACGGATTCGACCTCGCCCTCCTCGACCCGATCGCGGCCCGCGTGGGCCCGACCGTCGCCGAGATCGACGAGCCCCTCAAGGAGCCGCCGGCGGACGCCACGAGTCCCGTGTTCGCGCCCGGAGCGTCAGTACGGGTCTGGTGAGGCCCGGAGGTGCCATGCTCACCCCGTGACCGAACCAGCGCAGAGTGAACCCACGCACGACGAGGCACACGGCGGCGCGCTCGGCTCGCGGCTCAACTGGCTGCGCGCCGCCGTCCTCGGCGCCAACGACGGCGTCGTCTCCACCGCGGGCCTCGTCGTCGGCGTCGCAGGGGCCACCGACGACCGCTCCGCCCTGCTCACGGCGGGACTCGCGGGCCTGCTCGCCGGATCGATGTCCATGGCGGCCGGCGAGTACGTCTCCGTCTCCACCCAGCGCGACTCCGAGAAGGCCGCGCTCGCCCTGGAGAAGCGAGAGCTGAAGGAGCAGCCGGAGGCCGAACTCCAGGAGCTCACCGACCTGTTGGCGGAGCGCGGGCTCAGCCGCGACGTCGCCCGCGAAGCCGCCGAACAGCTCACCGAGCGGGACGCGCTGCGCGCCCACGCGCGCGTGGAGCTGGGCATCGACCCCGACGACCTCACCAACCCGTGGCACGCGGCCTGGGCGAGCTTCCTCGCGTTCACGGCGGGCGCCCTGCTCCCGCTGCTCGCCATCGTGCTCCCGCCCACCGCCTGGCGCCTGCCCGTCACGGTCGTCTCGGTCCTCGCCGCACTCGCCCTCACCGGCTACAGCAGCGCCCGCACGGGCAACGCCGCCGTGGGGCGGGCGATCCTGCGGAACATGGGCGGGGGAGCACTGGCGATGGCCGTCACGTACGGAGCGGGGTCGCTGCTCGGGGCCGCCGGTGTGTGACCCCCGGTAATACTTGTCGGTAACAACCCCTGGCGGAGGCCCTGTCCAGGCCTTACGGTGCACGCATGTCGACGCCCAACCTGCCCGATGTCGTGCTGTGGTCGATCCCCGCCTTCGTGCTGCTGACGATCGTGGAGATCGTCAGCGTGCGGATCCATCCCGACGAGGACGGGGCCGCCGCGGGATACGACGCCAAGGACGCCACCACCAGCGTCACCATGGGGCTCGGCAGCCTCGTCTTCGACTTCCTGTGGAAGATACCGATCGTCGCGATCTACACGGCGGTCTACGAACTGACCCCGCTGCGCGTGCCGCTGCACTGGTGGACGATCCCGCTGATGCTGCTCGCGCAGGACTTCTTCTACTACTGGTCGCACCGCGGGCACCACGTCATCCGCATCCTGTGGGCGTGCCACGTCGTGCACCATTCCAGCCGCAGCTTCAACCTGACGACGGCGCTGCGCCAGCCCTGGACGAGCGTGACGTCGTGGCCCTTCTACCTGCCGCTCATCGTCTGCGGTGTGCACCCGGCGGCGCTCGCGTTCTGCTCGTCGGTCAACCTCGTCTACCAGTTCTGGATCCACACCGAGCGCATCGACAAGATGTGGCGCCCCTTCGAGTACGTCTTCAACACGCCCTCCCACCACCGCGTCCACCACGCCTCCCAAGGCGGCTATCTGGACCGGAACTTCGGCGGCATCCTCATCGTGTGGGACCGGCTCTTCGGGTCGTGGGTGGGGGAGGGCGAGCGGCCCGTCTTCGGGCTCACCAAGAACATCAGCACGCACAACCCGCTGCGCGTCGCGACGCACGAGTACGCCGCGATCGCCAAGGACCTGAAGGCGGCGGGCAGTTGGCGCGAGCGGGCCGGGAGGGTGTTCCGGGGGCCCGGGTGGCGGCCGGAGCCCGCGCCTGCCCCGGGCGCCCCGCAGCAGGTCACCGAGGGTGCCGCGTGACCCGTCCCCGGGCCCTGCGCGCCTGTTTCGCCGCCGTGTGCGTCGCCGACCTCGGCGCGGTCCTCGCCGGAGCGGACCTCGCGCACACCGTCCTCAAACCGTTGCTCATGCTCGTCCTCGTGGCGTACGTCGTCGCGTGCGACGGACCCCGACTGCTGTGCGGCGCCCTGCTGCTGGGGTGGGGCGGCGACGTCCTGCTGCTGTTCGACCAGGACGCCGCGTTCCTCGCGGGAATGGGCTGCTTCGCCGCCGGGCACGTCTGCTACCTGGTGCTGTTCAAGAGGTACGGGAGGCCACGCGCGCGGAGCGGGGCGCTCGGCGTTCTGTACGGCGTCGCCCTGGTGGCCATGGTCGTCGCGCTCTGGCCCGACCTGCCGGCCGGCATGCGCGTCCCCGTCGCCGCCTACAGCGTGCTGCTCACCGCCATGGCGTACGGCTCCTCGTGGCTCGGCCCGGTCGCGGGGGTCGGCGGGGCCCTCTTCCTGCTGTCCGACTCGCTCATCGCGACGGGCATCGCCGACTGGCCGGCCCTGCCGCACCCCGACTTCTGGATCATGGCCACCTATGTGGCGGCGCAGTACCTGCTGGCGCAGGGGGTGCTCGATGAGCGGCCCCGGCCGGGGGCGGCGTACCGTGAAAGGAGCGCCGAAACCCGGCGCACCCCTCACTGACCTGCACAAAGGAACACCCACCTATGCGCGCCACCACCATTCACGCCCCGTACGACATGCGGGTGGAGGACGTCCCCGAGCCCACCGTCGTCCTGCCCACGGACGCCGTCGTCCGCGTCCTGCGCGCCTGCATCTGCGGCAGCGACCTGTGGGCCTACCGCGGCGAGGCCGCGCGGCAGCAGGGGCAGCGCATCGGGCACGAGTTCCTCGGCATCGTCGAGGAGACCGGTTCCGAGGTGGCCGGCTTCAAGCGCGGTGACCTGGTCGTCGCGCCCTTCATGTGGTCCGACGGAGTGTGCGACTACTGCCGCGAGGGTCTGACCACCTCCTGCGAGCACGGCGGCTTCTGGGGCGCGGTCGGCTACGACGGCGGGCAGGGCGAGGCCGTGCGCGTCCCGTACGCCGACGGCACGCTCGTGCAGCTGCCGTCCGACGCGGCCTCCGACGACCACCTGCTGTCCGCCCTCCTGACGCTCTCCGACGTCATGGGCACCGGCCACCACGCCGCCCTCGGCGCGGGCGTCCGCAAGGGTGCCACGGTCGCCGTCGTGGGCGACGGCGCGGTGGGCCTGTGCGGCGTCCTCGCGGCCAAGCGCCTCGGCGCCGAGCGGATCATCGCGCTCGGCCGCCACCAGGTCCGTACGGACATCGCGCGGACCTTCGGCGCCACCGACGTCGTCGCCGAGCGCGGGGACGCCGCCGTCGAGGCGATCCGCGAGCTGACCGGCGGCCAGGGCGCGCACTGCGTGATCGAGGCCGTCGGCACCGAGCAGTCCATGGCCACCGCCGTGAACATCACCCGCGACGGCGGCGCCATCGGCTTCGTCGGCGTCCCGCACGGCAGCGGCACCGGGCTCGACCTGGGCGTCATGTTCGACCGGAACATCGCGCTGCGCGGCGGCGTCGCCCCCGTCCGCAGCTACATCCCCGAACTGCTGCCCGACGTCCTGGACGGCACGATCGACCCGTCGCCCGTCTTCGACATGACGGTCGACATCGAGGGCGTACCGGGTGGCTACAAGGCGATGGACGAGCGCACGGCCCTGAAGGTGCTCGTCACCAACTGACCGTTCCCGTCCAGGGGGTCAGGTCCACCGGATCGGCAGCGGCAGCGCCGTCAGGGCCGCCGACACCGCGACCACGATCCCGAGCACCACGACCTCCGCGCGCGCGGGAACGTACGCACGTGTACGGTCCCGCGCGCCGCGCAGCCTGAAGCGGGCCACCAGGGCGAGCACGGCGACGACGACCACCAGCAGCACCTTCGCGAGGAGCGTGCGCCCGTAGGCCGTTGTCGTGAGCTGGTCGAGGACCGTGCTCGTCGGCATCCTGCGCAGCGTGCTGCACACCCCCGTCGCGGTGATGGCGGCGAGCAGAACCGCGGCCACGCGCGCGTAGAGACCGAGAAGGGCCGCGCCCGCTTCAGGGGCGCGCGTCCGCCACGCGTGCGTGGTGCGCAGCACGTACAGCAGACCGCCCACCCACAGCGCGGCGCACGCGAGGTGGACCAGGGTGAGCCCGGAGCCGACGATCGGGGCGTCCTCCGTCGGCGGGTGGGCGCGCAGCGCCTCCGCGACCGCCACCGCGGCCAGCGGCAGCAGCGCGGTCCCGGGACGGCGGGAGCGGGCGCACAGGGCCGCCACCAGGAAGGCGTTCACCTCCACGAGGGCCAGCGTGCCGTCCCGCGTCCCGTACAGGCCGCCGATGTCCAGCGCCGCGAGGCTGTCCGGGACCAGATTTCCGGAGGCCACCACGGAGGCGAGCCCGAGCGCCGCGGCGAACCCCGCCCAGGGCGCGTACGGCGACCAGCGGCGCGGCTGTTCGCCGGCGGGCCATGCGGCGGGCCGCGCGGACGCCTCCACCCTGCGGGCCAGGAACCCGGCGAACACCTCGCCCACCTGTACGCACAACGCCGCGAACAGCACGGTCCGCAGCAGCGCGATCCCGCCGACCCCGGGCGCGGCCGCCTCCCCGGTGCCGTCCAGCGCGGCCCGCGGCCCGAGCATCGGGATCAGGGCCGCCGCGGCCACGAGCACGACCACGGCTACGGCGCGCCCGGCGCCGCCCGGTCTGCTGGGCGGGGCGTCCGCGACGGCGGACAGGTCGCTGGTGGGTGGCAGGGAACTCACCATTGGATCTTCACCAGCTGTTCCGGGTGCGGGCAAGTCCAGGTTCGGCCGATGGACACGGTTCACCCACGGCCACTGACCCATGGCCAAGAAGACGTGATTTCCGCGGTCGTGGTTCGCCGGACCGCCCGCGCCGCTACGGAGCCTGCCACTCCGGTACGTCGGTGCCCCACGGTCCCGGCGGGCGGTGCCAGTCGTCCGGGCCGCCGGTGAACGACACCGGTGACCGCGCGTACCGCAGCCGCCCCAGCGGGCTGTCCGTCTCCGCGAGCCACGGTCGCGGATCCGGCGTGACGTCCGGAGCCGAGGCCGCGGGATCCGGCTCCGACGGCGGCCGCAACCCGGTCACGAGCCAGTGCGCCGTCTGCGCGAGCGCGAGCCGCAGCACCCGCGAACCGCCCTCCGTCGCCTGCTCGGTGAGCGAGCGCAGCACCGCCGCCGCGATCAGATAGCCCGTGCCGTGGTCGAGCGCCTGCGCGGGCAGGACCCCGGGGCTGCCCGAACCACCGGGATCGCCCTCGACCGCCGCGATGCCCGTGGCCACCTGGACGAGGCTGTCGAAGCCGCGCCGCCCGCCCCACGGCCCGTACGCGCCCCACGCCGACAGCGACGCGACCACGAGCCCCGGCCGCCGCGCCACCAGCGCCTCGGGAGCGAGCCCGAACCGGTCGAGCGCGCCCGGCCGGTAGCCCGTGACCACCACGTCCGCCCCGGCAAGCAGTTCCTCGAACGTGCGCCGGTCCGCGCCCGCGCCCAGGTCGAGCCGCGTCGAGCGCTTGCCGAACCCGGTGTCCGCGTGCGCGTCCGGATCCTCCGGGAGTTGCGGCGCGTCCACCCGCAGCACGTCCGCGCCGAGCAGCGCCAACGTGCGGGTGGCGACGGGCCCCGCGATGACCCGCGTCAGATCCAGGACCCGCACCGGCCGCTGCGCCGGGCGGGGCGCGGCCTCGTCGACCCGCTCCCGCGTCAGCAGGGGACGCCGCGCGATCTCCGCACCCTGCGGATGCGCCGCCCACTGCTCGGGCGTGCGCAGCGCGACGGCCAGACCCCCGGCCGCGTACACGCTCTCCTCGACCTCGTACGCCGAACGCTCGGCGAGCAGCGCCGTCACGCCCTGCACGGTCGCGTGCTCGCCGACGCCGAGCGCCGCGCGCAGCCGCGCCCGATGGTGCGGATAGTTCGCGTGGGTGCGCAGCCAGCCGTCCCTGGTGCGCCAGAAGCGGGACAGCGGGGCGAAGTTGACGGGGGTGCGCCCGTCGATCAGCAGATGCCGCTCACTGGTGAAGGCGGTGGCCACGGCCGCGTCGTCGACCTGTACGTCGCCCACGGCCCGCCCCGCGCGCGTGGCGGCCAGTTCCGCGGCCGCGAGCGAGCACGCGCCGACGCAGGCGCGGGCCAGTTCGATCACCGGCAGCCGGGCGGACAGCGCACCCGCGCGCGGGAGGGACGCGACACGGGACAGTAGCGCGGGGTCGCCACCCAGCGCTTCCCAGGCGGCTGCTGTGCTGTCCGTGGTGCCGGCTGCGTGTGTCATGCAGGCATGATGCCGGAGCGGTACGGGCAAGGGCCGGGCAGCTCACGCCACCCGGCCCTAACCTGCACGAGTTCCCTACTTGGTCACGGCGTCCAGTGCGTCCGCCGCGCCGAACCCGTAGAAACTGTTCTTGTTCTTGCCGCCCTCGCACACGGCGTCGACCTTGCCGTCGCCGTCGATGTCGTACGGGTCGGTGCAGGCCTTCCCGTCGGCCTCCGCGTACAGCAGCGCCTTCACCAGGGCCGCCGAGGCGTGCGGATGCGTCGACTTGATGAGCGCGGCGACGCCCGCGACGTGCGGCGACGCCATCGACGTACCGGCCATGTAGCCGTACTTGCCGCCCGGCAGCGTCGACAGGATCAGACCGCTGGTCGCCGGGGGAGCGGGCGTCTGGTACGCGGTGCTGTCGCCGCCCGGGGCCGCGATGTCGACGACGCCCTTGCCGTAGTTCGAGTACGAGGACTTGAGGCCCTTGGCACCGGTCGCCGAGACGGTGACGACGCCGGGCAGCTGCGACGGGATGTCGAGGCAGTCCTTCGTCTTGATCGTGCGGGGCGTCGGTGTCGTGTCGTCCGGCGAGGAGTCGTCGACGAGCTCGTCCTGCGCGAGGTCCGTCGCCGCGTTCCCGGCCGCCGCGACGTTCACCGCGCCCTTGTGCTCGGCGTACTGCGTGGCCCGGGTGACGGCCGTGACGAGCGCCTTCTGGTCGGCGTCCGTCTTGCAGTTGAACAGCCAGGGGTCGGTGTAGTAGCTGGAGTTGGTGACGTCCACGCCGTGGTCGGCCGCCCACATGAAGCCGCACACCACGGCCTCCGTGTAGTACATGCCGGTCGCGGGCTCCGCCACCTTCAGGCTGGCCACCTTCACGCCCGGCGCCACGCCCGTGACGCCGACGCCGTTCTTGGCGGCGGCGATCTCGCCGGCCACGTGCATGCCGTGCGGGGACTCGCCCTCCACCGGACGCCACGCGTTGTCCTTCTGCACGGGCACGCCGCCCAGGCAGTTGGCCGACGCGTTCCTGTCGAAGTTCGGCGCGATGTCCGGGTGGGTGTCGTCGACGCCGGAGTCGAGCACGCCGACCGTCACCCGGGAGCTGCCGAGCGACACCTTGTGGGCCTGGTCCGCCTTCATCGCGGGCAGGTCCCACTGCAGTGGCTCCAGCGGGTCCTGGTCCGCACCGGCCGCGGCGGCGGCCTTGGCGGCCTCCGCCTCGGTCAGCACCTGCTTGGCCGCGATGTCGTCGCTGGACTGCGCGGCCAGCGGCGCGGTGCGCGTGGCACCGGCCGACTCGACGCCCCGTACGGTACGGATCGTCTTCGCGAAGTCCGGGTTCTTGGAGTGGACGACGATGACGCCGATCTTGTCGTACGCGATGACGACGGTGCCGCCGGCCTTGGCGATGGCCTTCTTCGCTGCCGCCGAACTGGCCTTGCCCGCCTTGACGTTGACCACGTAGCTGAGGTCCGGCCCGTCGGTGGCGACCGAGGCTCCGGCCGACGTGTTCGCCGAGGTGTCGGCCGCCGACGCGGTCGCGTTCGGCAGGAAGGCCAGGGCCGTCACCGCCGCGATCCCGAGGGGCACGGACATGGAGCGGCGCGCGCTCCGGGTGCGGGGACGCTGCTGAGGCGCCGTCATGAAGTCTCCGTTCGCTCTGCTGTCGATCCGAGTACGTAAGTGATGCGTGTGCGGGGCTATTTGACGGCCTTGAGGGCGTTCACGATCCCGTTGCCGTAGAAGCCGTTGCGCTGTGTGCCGCCCGCGCAGACCGCGTCGACGACACCGTCGCCGTCCCCGTCGTACGAGGCCGGACACGCCTGCTCGTCGGCCTGCGCCTTGAGCAGTGCCTCCAACTGGCCCGGGGACGCCTTGGGATGCTCCGACTTCAGCAGCGCGAGGACGCCGGTGACGTGCGGCGCGGCCATCGACGTGCCCTGCTTGTAGCCCCAGCCGCCACCGGGCAGCGTCGACAGGACGCGGCCGTTCCTGTCCGGGGTGTCGGCGGGCTTGAGGCTGTCGCCGCCGGGGCCCGCCACGTCGATGACGCCGTTGCCGTAGTTGGAGTAGAAGGCCTTCGCCCTGGTGACCCCGACCGACGACACCGTCACGATGCCGGGCAGCATCTCGGGCGCGATCGGGCACTCGGACGGGTCGACCGTCCGCTCAACAGGTGTGCCGTCGTCGGGACTTGAGGTGTCGACCACCGAGTCCGACGCCAGGTCGTCGTTGAAGTTGTGGGCGCTGGCCACGCTCGTGACGCCCTTGTCCCGCGCGTACCGGATCGCCCGGGAGATGGAGTCGACCAGTGCCTTCTGGTCGGCATCGGTCACGCAGTTCATGTACCAGGGGTCGGAGTAGTAGCTGTTGTTGGTGATGTCGATGCCGTGGTCGGCGGCGAACACGAACGCGCAGACCACGCTCTCCGTGTAGAAGAGCTGCGTGCTCGGGTCGGCCACCTTGATCGCGGCGAGCTTCACGCCCGGCGCGACACCCGCGACGCCGACTCCGTTGCGCGCGGCGGCGATCGTGCCCGCCACGTGCGTGCCGTGGTCGGCCGCCGCCTCGTACGGACGCCAGGCCCCGTACGACGTGTCGGCCTTGCCGCCCACGCAGTTGGCGGACTGCGACGGGGAGAAGTTCGGCGCCAGGTCCGGGTGGGTGTCGTCGACGCCGGTGTCGATGACACCGACCGTCACTCTGCGGCTGCCGTCCTCGATCGCGTTCGCCCGGTCGGCGCCGATGAGCCGCAGATCCCACTGGTTGGGTTCCAGCGGCTCCTGTGCGGCGCTCGATTTCGCCGCCGCACGGGCCTCCTGAGTGGCCGTCAGCGCCTGAGTCGTCCCGGTCTCGTCCGTCGCCGACGCGGCGAGCGGCGCGGTCCGGGTCGCGCCCGCGCTCCGCACCCCCCGCACGCCCCGGACCGTCCTGCCGAAGTCCGGGTTCGTGGAGTGCGCGACGATCACGCCGATCCTGTCGTACGCGGTGACGACACTGCCGCCCGCCTCCGCGATCTTCCGCTGCACGTACGCCGAAGTGCCGTGCCCGGAACCGACGTTGACGACATAGCTCAGCAACGGACCGTCGGCGGCGACGGAGTCCGCCACCGCGTTCGGCGCGACGGCGAGCGCGGCCAGCGTGGCGATTCCCGCCGGCAGCGCGAGGGGACGCAGGAGACGCGCTCTCACCTGTCCGCCTGATCTTCCCGACATGGGGATCGCCTACTTCTTGACGGCGTCGAGCGCGTCGACGATGCCGTAGCCGTAGAACCCGTTGACGCGGGTGCTGCCCTTGCAGGTCGCCTTGTACGTGCCGGTGCCGTCGGGGTCGTACGAGGCCGGGCACGCCTGCGGGTCCGCCTGCGCCTTGAGCAGCGCCTGCAGCACGAGCGGGGACGCCTTCGGGTGCGTGGACTTCAGCAGCGCGGCGACGGCGGCGGCGTGCGGCGACGCCATCGAGGTGCCCTGCAGATAGCCGTACGCGCCGCCCGGCAGCGTCGACAGGATGCGGCCGTTCTGGTCCGGGGTGTTCGGGATCTGGAGCTTGTCGCCGCCCGGCGCCGCGATGTCGATGACGCCCTTGCCGTAGCTGGAGTAGTACGACTTGGCCTTGTTCACGCCGGTCGCGCTGACCGTGACGACACCCGGCAGCTGGGTCGGCACGTCGAAGCACTTGTGCGGGTCGACGGTGCGGGTGACGGGCGTCGAGTCGTCGGGGCTCGACTCGTCGACGAGCGCGTCCGAGTCGAGGTCGTCGGAGGAGTTGCCCGCCGAGGCCAGGTTCAGGGTGCCCTTGCTGGTGGCGTACAGCTGGGCGCGGTTCACCGCGTCGACGATGGCCTTCTGGTCGGGGTCGTCGAGGCAGTTGTACAGCCACGGGTCCACGTAGTAGCTGTTGTTGGTCACCTCGATCCCGTGGTCGGCGGCGAACACGAAGGCGCACACGACGCTCTCCGGGTAGAACAGCTCGCTGACCGGGTCGGCCACCTTGATGCCCGCGACCTTCACGCCGGGCGCGACGCCCGCGACGCCGATGCCGTTGCGCGCGGCGGCGATCTCACCGGCGACGTGCGTGCCGTGGTAGTGGTCCGGGTTCGCGGGCCGCCAGGCGCCCGGCGAGGTGTCCGCCTTGCCGCCGACACAGCTCGCCGACTGGGACGCGGAGAAGTTCGCGGCGAGGTCGGGGTGGGTGTCGTCGACGCCGGTGTCGATGACACCGACCGTGACCTGCTTGCTGCCCGGGTTGATCTTCGCGGCCTTGTCGGCGCCGATCGCCTTCAGGTCCCACTGGTTGGCCTCGAGCGGCTCCTCGCCCGAAGCGGCCTGCGCGGAGAGGGACTTGACCTCGGCGGCGGACAGCTTCTGGACGCCGCCCTCCTCGGTGGTGCCGGCCACGCTGAGCGGCGCGGTGCGCGTCGCGCCCGCCGTGGCGACCCCCTTGACGGCGCGGATCTGCTTGCCGAAGTCGGGGTTCGCGGAGTGCACGACGAAGACACCGATCTTCGCGTACGTCTCGACTATGGAGCCGCCCGCCGCGGATATCGCCCGGCCCACGGAGGCGATCGTGCGCGCGTCCGTGCTACGCGTGTTGACGACGTACGCGAGTGAGCCGTCGGAGGTCGAACTGGCCTTCACCGGGGCCGAGTCGGCCGGTGCGGCGACCGCGGACGGCAGGAAGCCGAAGGACGCCGTGAGCGCGATGCCGATCGGCAGGGCGAGGGCCATGCGGCGTCTGGCAGGCAGATGAGCCATGGGATCTCCACATCATCCGTCGTGAGAGGGCGTATGAGGGACATACAGGAAAGCCCGAACACAAGTGGTGCCCGGGCAGGTACATGACGCGTGGTGCGGTGCGAACGTATCTCTAGTCGCCGCAGGTCATCAACGATTTCCGAAAGAAATCAAGGGAGTTGAACCACGTCGAGCGTGTCCCCGTGCCGTTGTTCAGGGGGCACGCACACGATCCGGCCCCCTGTCGGATCACCTCGGGTGGCTCTATCATCGCGACCCGGCCCGCGTGATCCACGTCACTGTGAGGTCCTGGAAACACGTATGTCCGCAACTCCCGCACCCCCGTCCCCGAAAGCCCCCGCACCACGAGGAGACTCCGTGGCCACCGACGCACCACCACCGCAGAAGGGCAGCCCGGACACGAGCCCGGCACTGCCCTCCACCGAGGAGTTCATCGCGGTGCAGGAGGGCGCGGAGTTCGGTGAACTGCGCCGCGCGCACCGCTCGTTCGCCTTCCCGCTCACCATCGGGTTCATCGCCTGGTACCTGGTGTACGTCCTGCTCTCCAACTACGCGGGCGACTTCATGGGCACCAAGGTCGTCGGCAACATCAACGTCGCCTTCGTCCTCGGCCTCGCCCAGTTCCTGACCACGTTCCTCATCGCCTGGTGGTACTCGCGGTACTCCGCCGCGAAGCTCGACCCCAAGGCCGAGGCCATCAAGTCCCGTATGGAGGGCGGCGCGTGAACCCCGTCGTGTCACAGATCCCGCTGGCCGCCCAAGAGGCGAGCGAGCACCGGCCGCTGATCATCAGCCTGTTCGCCGTGTTCGTGCTTGCGACCCTCGTCATCACCGTCTGGGCGGGCCGCCAGACCAAGAGCGCGTCCGACTTCTACGCGGGCGGCCGCCAGTTCACCGCCTTCCAGAACGGCCTCGCGGTCTCCGGCGACTACATGTCCGCCGCGTCGTTCCTCGGCATCGCCGGCGCCATCGCCCTCTTCGGCTACGACGGCTTCCTCTACTCGATCGGCTTCCTGGTCGCCTGGCTCGTCGCCCTGCTCCTGGTCGCCGAACCGCTGCGCAACTCCGGCCGCTACACGATGGGCGACGTGCTCGCCTACCGCATGCGCCAGCGCCCGGTCCGCACGGCGGCCGGCACGTCGACGATCGTCGTCTCGATCTTCTACCTGCTCGCACAGATGGCGGGCGCCGGCGTCCTGGTCTCGCTGCTGCTCGGCATCACCACCGACGAGGGCAAGATCGCCATCGTCGCGCTCGTCGGCGTCCTGATGATCGTGTACGTCACCATCGGCGGCATGAAGGGCACCACGTGGGTGCAGATGGTCAAGGCCGTGCTGCTCATCGCGGGCACGATCCTGCTGACCTTCCTCGTCCTGCTGAAGTTCGACTTCAACATCTCGGACCTGCTGGGCACGGCCGCCGAGAACAGCGGCAAGGGCTCGCCGTTCCTCGAACCGGGCCTCAAGTACGGCGCCACGTCCACATCGAAGATCGACTTCATCTCCCTGGGCATCGCGCTCGTCCTCGGCACCGCGGGACTGCCGCACATCCTGATCCGCTTCTACACGGTGCCGACCGCCAAGGCCGCCCGTAAGTCGGTCAACTGGGCCATCGGCATCATCGGCGCCTTCTACCTGATGACGATCGCGCTCGGCTTCGGCGCGGCCGCCCTCATCAAGCCCGAGGAGATCATCGCCTCGAACCCGGCGGGCAACACGGCGGCGCCACTCCTGGCGCTCCATCTGGGCGGCGTCGACTCCAACTGGGGCGCGATCCTGCTCGCCTCGATCTCGGCGGTCGCCTTCGCCACGATCCTCGCCGTCGTCGCGGGCCTCACCCTCGCCTCGTCCTCCTCGTTCGCGCACGACATCTACGCGAACGTCATCAAGAAGGGCAAGGCGTCCGAGAAGGAGGAGATGAGGGCCGCCCGCTGGGCCACCGTCTTCATCGGCATCGTCTCGATCGCGCTCGGCGCGCTCGCCCGCGACCTGAACGTGGCGGGCCTGGTCGCCCTCGCGTTCGCCGTCGCGGCCTCCGCGAACCTGCCGACGATCCTCTACAGCCTCTTCTGGAAGCGGTTCAACACGAACGGCGCCCTGTGGTCGATCTACGGCGGCCTGTTCACGGCCGTCTTCCTGGTCCTCTTCTCCCCGGTCGTCTCCGGCAACCCGAAGACGTCCATGTTCAAGGGCGTCGACTTCCACTGGTTCCCGCTGGAGAACCCCGGCATCATCTCGATCCCGGTCGGCTTCCTGCTCGGCGTCATCGGTACGTACGCCGCCAAGGAGAAGGCCGACAAGGGCAAGTACGCGGAGCTGGAGGTGCGCTCGCTCACGGGCACCGGAGCCCACTGACCGACCGCCTTCGTACGTTCGTCCCGCACCCCCGTCGTAGACCGCTGGTAGCTCTCTACGACGGGGGTGCGGCACGCTCGTGGGATCGCGGCCCTGTCAGTGTCGGACCCGTCACGTAGGCTCGGTAAGTATCAGGCAGCACATGCGAGAGGGAGGGGGCCCACGTGCTCATCGACACCTACGGCCGGGTCGCCACCGACCTTCGGGTCTCACTGACCGACCGGTGCAATCTGCGCTGCACGTATTGCATGCCGGAAGAGGGCCTGCAGTGGCTGGCCAAGCCCGATCTGCTCACGGACGACGAGATCGTCCGCCTCGTCAGGATCGCCGTCACGCACCTCGGCATCACCGAGATCCGTTTCACCGGCGGTGAGCCCCTGCTGCGCCCGGGCCTGGTCGGCATCGTCGAGCGGGTGGCCGCCCTGGAGCCCCGGCCCAAGATGTCCCTGACGACGAACGGGATCGGGCTCAAGCGCACCGCGAAGGCGCTGAAGGAAGCGGGCCTGGACCGGGTCAACGTCTCCCTCGACACCCTGCGCCCCGACGTCTTCAAGACGCTGACCCGCCGGGACCGCCACAAGGACGTCATCGAGGGACTCGCCGCCGCGCACGAGGCGGGCCTGACCCCCGTGAAGATCAACTCGGTCCTGATGCCGGGGTTGAACGAGGACGAGGCGCCCGACCTCCTCGCCTGGGCCGTCGAGCACGACTACGAGCTCCGGTTCATCGAGCAGATGCCCCTGGACGCCCAGCACGGCTGGAAGCGCGACGGCATGATCACCGCGGGCGACATCCTGGCCTCCCTGCGTACGCGCTTCGAGCTCACCGCCGAAGGCTCCGACGAGCGCGGCTCCGCCCCGGCCGAGCGCTGGATCGTCGACGGCGGCCCGCACCGGGTCGGCGTCATCGCCTCCGTGACCCGCCCGTTCTGCTCGGCCTGCGACCGCACCCGCCTCACGGCCGACGGCCAGGTGCGCACCTGCCTGTTCGCCACGGAGGAGACCGACCTGCGCGCGGCGCTCCGAGCCGAGGGCGCGGAAGGCGGCGACGAGGAGATCGCCCGCATCTGGAAGCTGGCGATGTGGGGCAAGAAGGCGGGCTCGGGTCTCGACGACCCGTCGTTCCTGCAGCCCGACCGCCCGATGTCGGCGATCGGCGGCTGACTCAGCCCCGCTGTTCGGCGGAGTCCCACTCCGCCAGCGTCACGACGTCCTTCAGGAACCCGCGCACGCCCAGGAACTGGGAGAGGTGCTCGCGGTGCTCGTCGCACGCGAGCCACGTCTTGCGGCGCTCCGGCGTGTGCAGTTTCGGGTTGTTCCACGCCAGCACCCACACCGCGTCGGCGCGGCAGCCCTTGGCCGAGCACTGGGGGGTTGAGGGATCGGATCCCGGGGATGCTGAAAGGTTCGCGAGGTTCACGCCTCAACCTTAGACGGACGGGAAAAGCCCAGGAAAACCACGGGGAAAAGGCGACGCCGAGCAGCCACGGGGGGAGCTGCCCGGCGTCGGTCCGTCGCTCCGACGGGGGATGCGGAGCGCGTACGCAGTATGTCACGCGGGACCCCTCGCCCGGCAACGGAACCACATGATTGATCTGAGCTTTTCTTGAGCTTTATCGACCGGTGGCGCCATGGGCCCGCACGGTGCGGACAGGCCGACGGCCGGGTGCCGTCCCGCCGACGACTAGGCGCGGTCCTCCGGCCCGGATTCCGCGGCACCGGCGGCCGGGGTCGGCGCGATCATGGGGCGCGAAGGGGCCGGTACGAAGGTCGACGGCAGGTTCGGCGCGTTCTCCCGGCCGGCGTTGGCGATGACGACCGCGACGTAGGGGAGGAAGGCGCCGACCACCAGGGTCACGATGGCGACGTGCCGCTCCACGTTCCACAGCACCGCCGTGGCGATGACCGCGAGGGTGCGGATCCCCATGGAGATGACGTACCGGCGCTGTCGCCCGCGCACATCCTCGGCGAGACCCTGCCGGGCCCCAGTGATCCGGAAAACCTCTGCTCCGCCGTTGTTGCCGCGCTTCCGCATCACATTCCACCACCCGCCAGCTCGCCGGACTCTCCCCGGACCGGACTGCCTCCACGTTACGCCGGGGCTGCGTCGGCTACGAGACCGGGGCGGCCCGGGTCTGGGCGTGCCGTCTGCGCCGTACCGCGTACGGGTCTCCCCGACATGCGCCGTACGGAGTACGGGCCGAGACTGATCGCATGGGCGTGCCGGAGTCGGCGCTCCCGCGCCGCATGAGGAGGCGACGGCATGAGTTGGTTGTGGGCAATCATCGTGGGCTTCATCCTCGGACTGATCGCGAAGGCGATCCTGCCGGGCAAGCAGGAGATCCCGCTCTGGCTGACGACGGTCTTCGGAATCCTCGGCAGCGTCCTGGGCAACTGGATGGCCACGGCCATCGGGGTCAACGACACCAGGGGCATCGACTGGACCCGCCATCTGCTGCAGCTGATCGGCGCCGTGGTGGTCGTCGGCGTGGGCGACATGGCCTGGGTGGCGCTGCGCGGCAAGAAGACGAAGGCATAGAAACACGAGTTCCCCGCGCCCCTGGAGGGGTGCGGGGAACAGGTGTGTGCGGGTGCGTCAGCCCTTGAGCTCCACCGCGGCCAGGTTCTTCTTGCCGCGCCGCAGCACGAGCCAGCGGCCGTGCAGCAGATCGTCGGCGGCCGGCACGAAGTCCTCGGCGGCGACCTTGACGTTGTTCACGTAGGCCCCGCCCTCCTTCACGGTCCGCCGGGCCGCGGACTTGCTGGCGACGAGCCCGACCTCGGCGAACAGGTCGACCACCGGGCCCAGCTCGGTGACCTCGGCCTTCGGCAGCTCGGACAGCGCGGCGGCGAGCGTCGCCTCGTCCAGGTCCGCCAGGTTCCCGTCGCCCTGCCCGAACAGCGCCTTCGACGCGGAGATCACGGCCGCCGTCTGGTCGGCGCCGTGCACCAGCGTCGTCAGCTCCTCGGCCAGCGCGCGCTGGGCGGCGCGGGCCTGCGGCCGCTCCTCGGTCAGCCGGTCCAGCTCCTCGATCTCCTCGCGGGACTTGAAGCTGAAGACGCGCAGGTACCGGGCGATGTCCCGGTCGTCCGTGTTCAGCCAGAACTGGTAGAAGGCGTACGGCGAGAACATCTCCGGGTCCAGCCAGATGGTGCCGGACTCGGTCTTGCCGAACTTGGTGCCGTCCGCCTTGGTCAGCAGCGGGATGCCCAGCGCGTGCACCACGGCCTCCGGGTGGACCCGGTGGATCAGGTCCGTGCCCGAGGTGAGGTTGCCCCACTGGTCCGTGCCGCCGGTCTGCAGGACACAGCCGTACTGCTCGTACAGCTTGAGGAAGTCCATCCCCTGCAGGATCTGGTAGCTGAACTCGGTGTAGCTGATGCCCGCGTCGGAGTTGAGCCGCCGCGAGACGGCCTCCTTGGCGATCATCTTGTTGACCCGGAAGTGCTTGCCCATGTCGCGCAGGAACTCGATGGCGGACATCCCGGACGTCCAGTCCAGGTTGTTCACCATCGTCGCCGCGTTCGGGCCCTCGAAGTCGAGCAGCGGCGCGATCTGCGCGCGCAGCCGCTCGACCCAGGAGGCCACGACCTCCGGCGAGTTCAGCGTCCGCTCGGCGCTCGGCTTCGGGTCACCGATCAGACCGGTGGCGCCACCGACCAGGCCCAGCGGGCGGTGGCCCGCCTGCTGGATGCGCCGCATGGTGAGGATCTGCACCAGGTTCCCCAGGTGCAGGCTGGGCGCGGTCGGGTCGAAGCCGCAATAGAACGTGACCGGACCGTCCGCGAAGGCCTTGCGCAGCGCGTCCTCGTCGGTGGAGAGGGCGATGAGCCCGCGCCACTTCAGTTCATCGACGATGTCCGTCACGGTTCCGTGTCTCCTTGACCAGTGCTGTTGAGTCCCTGCCAGTCTATGGGCGAATCCCCGAGGGTCAGACGCCCTGGCTGACCGAGCTCATGTTGAAGTCCGGCACCCGCAGCGCCGGCATCGCAGCCCTAGTGAACCAGTCGCCCCACTCCCGGGGCAGCGTCTTTTCCGTCCGCCCGGCCTCGGTGGCGCGGGACAGCAGACCCACCGGCGACTCGTTGAACCGGAAGTTGTTCACCTCGCCGACGACCTCGCCGTTCTCCACCAGGTACACGCCGTCCCGGGTGAGCCCGGTCAGCAGCAGCGTCGCCGGGTCGACCTCGCGGATGTACCAGAGGCAGGTCAGCAGCAGCCCGCGCTCCGTGGCCGCGACCATCTCGTCGAGGGACTTGTCCGAGCCGCCGTCGAGGATGAGGTTGTCACCGGCGGGCGCCACCGGCAGGCCGGTCAGCCCCGCGCTGTGCCGGGTGGTCGTCAGGTGCGTGAGCTCACCGCCCGAGATCCACTCCGTCGCGCCGATCGGCAGCCCGTTGTCGAAGACCGACGCGTCGTCCCCGGAGGAGTGCGCCAGCACGAACGGGGCGGACTCCAGGCCCGGCGCGTGCGGATCGCTGCGCAGCGTCAGCGGCAGCTCGCTGAGCCGCTCCCCGACGCGCGTACCGCCGCCCGGCTTGGAGAACACCGTCCGGCCCTCGGCGGCGTCCCGCGCCCCCGCCGACCACAGCTGGTAGATCAGCAGGTCGGCCACGGCGGTCGGCGGCAGCAGCGTCTCGTACCGCCCGGCGGGCAGGTCGATCCGGCGCCGGGCCCAGCCGAGCCGGGTGGCGAGGTCGGCGTCCATCGCGGCCGGGTCGACGTCCTTGAAGTCCCGCGTCGACTGCCCCGCCCACGCCGAACGCGTACGGTCCGGCGACTTGGCGTTCAGCTCAAGCGTTCCGTTCGGCTGGTCGTGACGCAGCCGCAGGCCCGTCGACGTACCGACGTAGCTGGAGGTCAGCTCGTGGTTGGCGAAGCCGTAGAGCTCGCGCCCGCCCGCCCTTGCGCGGGCGAACGCCTCGCCCAGCGCGGGCGCGAAGTCCGCGAACACGGCCGACGAGGTCTCGGCCGGGGCGTCCGCGAAGTCGGGGGAGTGCGGTACGCCGGCGACGAGCGGCTGCGCGTCCTCGGCGGGCCCGGCCTTCGCCGCGGCCTCCTCGGCGGCGCGGACCAGCGGCTCCAGGTCGTCGGCGGTCACGGCGGCCCGCGAGACCACACCGCTCGCCGTGCCCTCCTTGCCGTCGACCGTCGCGATGACGGTGAGGGTGCGCCCGCGCGTCACCCCGTTCGTGGTCAGCGCGTTGCCCGCCCAGCGCAGATTGGCGGTGGAGGTCTCGTCGGCGATGACGACACACCCGTCGGCCCGCGACAGCTCCAGAGCGCGCTCGACGATCTCGTGGGGCTTGTTCGTACGAGGGCTCATCGACCCGCCTCCTGCGTCGTGTTGAGACTGTGCTTGCCCGGGGGACGCCCCCCGGACCCCCGGCCGATTCCGTCGGCGCGGCTGCCATGCCCGGCTGTGGTGATGACGGGGCTCATCGACCCGCCTCCTGCGTCGTGTTCAGGATGTTGACGCCCTTGAAGAGGGCCGAGGGGCAGCCGTGCGAGACGGCCGCGACCTGGCCCGGCTGGGCCTTGCCGCAGTTGAAGGCGCCGCCGAGGACGTACGTCTGCGGGCCGCCGACCGCCGCCATCGAGCCCCAGAAGTCGGTGGTCGTGGCCTGGTAGGCGACATCGCGGAGCTGTCCGGTGAGTCGACCGTTCTCGATCTTGAAGAAGCGCTGGCCGGTGAACTGGAAGTTGTAGCGCTGCATGTCGATGGACCACGACCGGTCCCCGACGACGTAGATCCCGCGCTCGACGCCCGAGATCAGGTCCTCGGTGGAGAGCCCGCCGGGGTCCGGCCGCAGCGACACGTTCGCCATCCGCTGGACGGGCACGTGCCCGGGGGAGTCGGCGTACGCGCATCCGTTGGACCGCTCGAACCCGGTCAACTTCGCGATGCGGCGGTCGAGTTGGTACCCGACGAGCGTGCCGTCCCGCACCAGGTCCCAGGACTGCCCGGCCACGCCCTCGTCGTCGTAACCGATGGTCGCGAGCCCGTGCTCGGCGGTGCGGTCCCCGGTCACGTTCATGATCTCGGAGCCGTACTTCAACTTCCCGAGCTGGTCGAAGGTGGCGAACGAGGTGCCCGCGTACGCCGCCTCGTAGCCGAGCGCGCGGTCGAGCTCGGTGGCGTGCCCGATGGACTCGTGGATCGTCAGCCACAGGTTCGACGGGTCCACGACCAGGTCGTACGTGCCCGCCCGCACGCTCGGCGCCCGCATCTTCTCGGCGAGGAACTCGGGGATCCGCGCCAGCTCGCCCTCCCAGTCCCAGCCGGTGCCCGTCAGGTACTCCCAGCCGCGGCCCACCGGCGGCGCGATCGTGCGCATCGAGTCGAACTCGCCGCTGGAGTCGTCCACGGCGACGGCGGTGAGCTGCGGATGCAGGCGCACGCGCTGCTGCGTCGTCACGGTCCCGGCCGTGTCCGCGTAGAACTTGTTCTCGTGCACGGACAGGAGCGAGGCGTCGACGTGGCTGACCCCGTCGGCGGCGAGCAGTCGCGCGCTCCAGTCGGCGAGCAGCCCGGCGCGCTCCTCCTCCGGCACGGAGAAGGGATCGATCTCGTACGAGGAGATCCACGTCTTGTCGGCGTGCACCGGCTCGCTCGCCAGTTCCACCCGCTCGTCGGAGCCCGCCGCCCTGATCACCTGCGCGCTCAGCTTCGCCATCGCCACGGCCTGCGACGCGACCTTCGCCGCGGCGTCCATCGTCAGGTCGACGCCGGACGCGAAGCCCCACGTACCGCCGTGCACCACGCGCACGGCGTACCCGAGATCCGTGGTGTCGGAGGAGCCCGCCGGCTTGGCGTCCCTGAGCCGCACCGCGGCGCTGCGCACCCGCTCGAACCGGAAGTCCGCGTGCTCGGCGCCCAGGGCCCGGGCACGGGCCAGGGCCGCGTCCGCCAGGGCCCGCAGCGGCAATGCCGTGAAGGCTTCATCGATCGTATGAGGCACGAATGTCTCCCTGTCGTGGCCACCGGTGAGCCCCGATCATGTCGCGCGACCAGGGCAGGGGGCCAGACCTTTCTGTAGAGACCCGACAGGGAGTCGTGTACGCCACTGTCGGTGCTCGATTCTCCGTACCAAGGGTCGTACCGATAAGTTTTCGGGTACCACGACCGCTATCGAAAGGGTGATCCGTTGAGCCGCTCGGTTCTCGTCACCGGAGGAAACCGGGGCATCGGCCTCGCCATCGCCCGTGCCTTCGTCGAGGCAGGCGACAAGGTCGCGTTCACCTACCGCTCGGGCGAACCGCCCAAGGAGCTCGTCGACGCCGGTGCCCTCGCCGTCAAGTGCGACATCACCGACGCCGAGCAGGTGGAGCAGGCCTACAAGGAGATCGAGGAGAAGCACGGCAACGTCGAGGTCCTGATCGCCAACGCCGGCGTCACCAAGGACCAGCTCCTCATGCGCATGTCCGAGGAGGACTTCACGTCCGTCCTCGACACCAACCTCACCGGCACCTTCCGGGTCGTGAAGCGTGCCAACCGCGGCATGCTGCGCGCCAAGAAGGGCCGTGTGGTCCTCATCTCCTCCGTCGTCGGGCTGCTCGGCTCGGCGGGGCAGGCGAACTACGCCGCCTCGAAGGCCGGTCTGGTCGGCTTCGCGCGCTCCCTCGCCCGTGAGCTGGGATCGCGCAACATCACTTTCAACGTCGTCGCCCCGGGCTTCGTCGACACCGACATGACCCAGGCGCTCACCGACGAGCAGCGCGCCGGCATCGTCGCCCAGGTGCCGCTCGGCCGGTACGCGCAGGTTCAGGAGATCGCCGGAGTGGTGAAGTTCCTGACCTCGGACGACGCCTCGTACATCACTGGAGCCGTCATCCCGGTTGACGGCGGACTGGGAATGGGTCACTGAGCACGATGACGAACACGACTGGAATCCTCGAGGGCAAGAAGATCCTCATCACCGGTGTGCTGATGGAGTCCTCCATCGCCTTCCACACCGCGAAGCTGGCCCAGGAGCAGGGTGCGGAGATCATCCTCACCGCCTGGCCGCGGCCGACGCTCACCGAGCGCATCGCCAAGAAGCTGCCCCACCCGGAGAAGGTCAAGGTCCTGGAGCTCGACGTCTCCAACGACGAGCACCTCGCCCGCCTGGAGGGCCAGGTCCGCGAGCACCTGGGCGACAAGCTCGACGGTGTCGTGCACTCCATCGGCTTCGCGCCGCAGGACGCGCTCGGCGGCAACTTCCTGAACACGCCGTTCGAGTCCGTGGCCACCGCCATGCACGTCTCCGCCTTCTCCCTGAAGTCGCTGACGATGGCGCTGCTGCCGCTGATGAGCGAGGGCGGCTCCGTCGTGGGTCTGACCTTCGACGCGAAGTTCGCCTGGCCGCAGTACGACTGGATGGGCCCGGCCAAGGCCGCCCTGGAGGCCACCAGCCGCTACATGGCGCGTGACCTGGGCAAGCACGACATCCGCAGCAACCTGGTCTCGGCGGGCCCGCTCGGCTCCATGGCCGCCAAGTCCATCCCGGGCTTCAGCGACCTCGCCGCCGTGTGGGACACCCGTGCCCCGCTGGAGTGGAAGCTGGACGACCCGGAGCCGGCCGGCAAGGCCATCGTCGCGCTGCTCTCGGACTGGTTCCCGAAGACGACCGGCGAGATCGTCCACGTCGACGGCGGTCTGCACGCCATCGGCGCGTAGGCGCTCCGCCCGGACCGGGCCCGCCGGGCCGCCGCGGGGGCTGATGCCTCGTGCGCGGCCGCGGGCCGGTGGGCCGTCCTCGCGCAGTTCCCCGCGATCCTGACGGGGCACTCGTTCGGGTCACTGGCCGGGCGAACGGAAGGGACCTCCACGCACCCTGGGTGCGAGGAGGTCCTCTTTTGTGCGCCTGCCCCACCGCATCGCCCCAGCCCTGATAGCCGTGGCCCTACTGGTCGCGGTGCCCTGCGTCGCGGCGTCCGCCGAGAAGGACGACGAGCCCAGGCCGAAGCGCGAACTCTTCGGCGCCCAGTGCCGCGTCGACGTCGACGGGAGACGGGTGGACGCCACCTGTCACAACCCGTACCCGGGCGTCGACTCCGTCGCCCTGCACATCGAGTGCGCGCCGTGGTGGGACATCGACACCGATTCCGCGCCGCGCGCGGTGAACCCCGCGGAGACCGTGCGGCTCCAGGGCCGGTGCTGGAAGAAGGTCGAGAGCGTCCGGGTCAGCCACCGGAGGACGGCGCGGTGAGGCGCCCCGGACGGCACAGGAACGGATAGCCCGCCGCCTGCGTCGCGGCGGCCTCCGCGTCACCGTCCCTGATCGCGTCGACCAGCCCCGCGTGGTCCATGTGGTTCTCGGCGGTGAGCTTCTCGCCCACGTCCTCGCGCAGCCAGTCCCGCAGGACCTCGCCCAGATCCGCGTACATCGCCGTCATCACGTCGTTGTGCGACGCCGCCACCACGGCCATGTGGAACGTCGCGTCCGCCGCCACGAACGCCTCCGTGTCGCCCGACTCCCACGCCTCCTCACGCCGTACGAGCAGTGCGTCCAGCTGCTTCAGATCGCGCTCGGTGCGCCGCTGCGCGGCCAGCTTCGCCGCGCTCGACTCCAGCGTGGAGCGCAGCTCGGCGATGTGCCGCGGATCGGCCTCGGCGAACCGCCGCTGCATCACGCCCGCCAGCTCGCTGGTCGCCACGACGTAGGTGCCCGAGCCCTGCCGGATGTCGAGCAGCCCGTTGTGCGCGAGGGCGCGCACCGCCTCCCGCACCGTGTTCCGCGCGACGCCCAGCTGCTCGACGAGCTCCGGCTCCGTCGGGATCCGGGTGCCCACCGGCCACTCGCCCGAGGAGATCTGGGCACGCAGGGCGGAGATGACCTGCTCGGATAGGGCCGAGCGCCTGGGGGAGGTCAGCGGCATGGCGTTCCTTCGTGCGGACGGACTGCGAACAGTAGCGAACCAGCCAGTGGACCAACTGGACAACCAATCATCCCATGATTCTAAGATGGGCCTCATGGCTAGTGAGGAAACCCCGACGATGGCGCCGCCGACCGCCGATTCCCCGATATCCAGCGACGTGGGCGCCGAGGCGAAGGCCGGCCCGCGCGCCTGGACGATCCGCCTCGTCACCGTCGGCATCGTCCTCGCCGCCCTGAACCTGCGGCCCGCGATCACCAGCCTCGGCGCCCTCCTCGAAGAGGTCCGCGACGGGCTCGGCATGAGCGGCAGCGTCGCCGGACTGCTCACCTCCGTACCGCCGCTGTGCTTCGCGGTCTTCGGCGTGATGGCGCCCCGCCTCGCCAAGCGGTTCGGCGCGAGCGCCGTCGTCTGCTTCGGCATGGCCGCGATCGCCGCGGGCCTGATCATCCGCCCGTACACCGGCAACACCGTCGGCTTCCTGGTCGCCAGCGCCCTCGCCCTGATGGGCATCGCGGTCAGCAACGTCCTGATGCCGGTCATCGTCAAGCGCTGGTTCCCCGACCGCGTCGGCTCCATGACCGGCCTGTACTCGATGGCGCTCGCCGCCGGCACCTCGCTCGCCGCCGCGCTGACCGTGCCGATGACCGACGCCATGGGCGGCAGCTGGCAGACCGGGCTCGCCGTGTGGGCCGGGCTCGCCGTCGCCGCCGTGCTGCCCTGGATCCCGCTCGTGCGGGACAAGGGCCCCGTCCAGCAGGTGCGGGCGGCGGGCGACGACGGCCTGCGCATCACCCGCAGCCGCACCGCCTGGGCACTCGCCGTCTTCTTCGGGCTCCAGGCCACGGCCGCGTACATCACGATGGGGTGGATGGCGCAGATCTTCCGCGACTCCGGGGTCTCCGCGTCGACCGCCGGTGTGCTGCTCGCCGTGACCATGGCGATGGGCGTCCCGTTCGGCTTCGTCATCCCGCGCGTCGCCGCCCGCCTGCCCAGCCAGGGCCCGATGGTCGTCGCCCTCGGCCTGTGCGGCCTGGCCGGCTACGCGGGCATGTACTTCGCCCCGTCCTCCGGCGCCTGGGCCTGGGCCGTCCTGCTCGGCATCTCCAACTGCTCGTTCCCGCTGGCCCTCACGATGGTCGGCATGCGGGCCCGCACCGGCGTGGGCGTCGCCAAGCTGTCCGCGTTCGCCCAGTCCACCGGCTACCTGATCTCGATCCCCGGGCCGCTGCTCGTCGGCGTCCTCTACCAGCACACCGGCGGCTGGAGCGCGCCGATCGCGCTGATGGCCGCGCTGATGGTGCCGCAGATCGTGGTCGGCGTCCTCGCGGGCCGCAACCGCACCGTCGAGGACGAGGCGGCAGCGGCGGCCCCGGCGTCCTGACACCCGGGGACGGGTGCGACACTTGCCGCATGTCGCCTGTGCTCGAGCCGAACCCCCAGAACAGCCAGAAGAAGCTCCTCGCCGTCTTCGGCCTGATGATGGCGGTCGCCGTGGTCGTCGCCATCATCGCGACCATCGCCGCCCCCTGAACCCCCGCCCCCGCCCCCGACCAGGGGGCGGGCCCCGATGGTGGGGTTAGCTCCACCGTCCCCTAGGGGGCCAGTGTCAGGGTGAAGTGGGTGGATCACCGGATGGGCCGGGCCCCTCGTAATCCGTACCTTCGAAGTGTCGCCGACGACACCGCCGGCGCACCGGACGAAGCGACCGTACGCACCTGCCGTACGACGCCACGGATCACGGAGGCACCCCATGTCGGCCCCCTCGCACACCCGGACCCACCCGGCAGCCACGGGCGGCGTCGACATCCGGCTGCCCTGGTGGGCGATCGTGCTGCCGGCCGTCGCGTTCGTGACGCTGCTCCTGCTGATCCTCAACCCGGCCGACGGACAGGCCGCGGCGGGCGACCCGACCGTCGCCCACGTCCTGGCGCGCGCCAAGGAAATGCTGCTCCGCTAGGTCGTGTCCGTAACCGTTCACCCGTGCCGGGCGAGCCCGCCAACTCCCTGCGCCCGGCGCCGCGTTTCGTGCGAAGCTGGGACCCATGAGCGTCGCAGAACCCCGCAGGATTGTCCTTTTCCGGCATGCCAAGGCGGACTGGCCCCAGGTCTCCGATCACGAGCGGCCGCTGGCCGAGCGAGGCCGCAGGGACGCCCCCGTGGCCGGGCGCAGGCTCGCCGACTCAGGCATCCCGATCGACCTGGCCCTCTGCTCGACCGCCGCCCGCACCCGTGAGACCTGGAAGCTCGCCGTCGCCGAGCTGGCCGAGCGGCCGCGGACCGTGTACGAGGAGCGGGTCTACGAGGCGTCGCCCGGCGAACTGATCGCCGTGCTGAACGAGACGCCGGACGACGTGAACAACCTGGTGCTGATCGGCCACAACCCCGGAGTGCACGGCCTCGTCGAGGTCCTCGCGGGCGGAGCCGAGGGCGACGCGCGGGTCCGGCTGGACCGCCGCGGCTTCCCCACGTCCGCCTTCGCCGTCCTGACGTTCACCGGTTCCTGGAAGGGCCTGGAGCCGGGCACCGCCACCCTCTCCGACTACTGGGCGCCGAGCGAGTAGACGGATCTCCGCAGCCGTAGACATGGGAAGGGGGCCCGGCACTGCTGCCGGGCCCCCTTCCACGTGTCCACGGGGTCTACGCTTCCTGCGCGTCCGCCGTCTCGACCTCTTCGCGCGTGATGCCCAGCAGGTAGAGGACGGTGTCCAGGAACGGAACGTTCACCGCGGTGTGCGCGGCCTCGCGGACCACCGGCTTGGCGTTGAAGGCGACACCGAGCCCGGCCGCGTTCAGCATGTCCAGGTCGTTGGCGCCGTCGCCGATCGCCACGGTCTGCGCGAGCGGTACCCCGGCCTCGGCGGCGAACCGGCGCAGCAGTCGCGCCTTGCCGGCCCGGTCCACGATCTCGCCGGTGACCTTTCCGGTCAGCCTGCCGTCGACGATCTCCAGGGTGTTGGCCTGCGCGAAGTCGAGCCCGAGACGCTCCCGCAGATCGTCCGTGACCTGCGTGAACCCACCGGAGACCACACCCACCTGGTAGCCCAGACGCTTGAGCGTACGGATGAGGGTGCGGGCGCCGGGCGTGAGCCGCACCTCGCTCCTGACCTTCTCGACGACCGACGCGTCGAGCCCCTCGAGCAGCGCCACGCGCGCGTGCAGCGACTGTTCGAAGTCCAGCTCGCCGCGCATCGCCGCCGCCGTCACCTCGGCGACCTTGTCCTCGCAGCCCGCGTGCGCCGCGAACAGCTCGATGACCTCGTCCTGGATGAGCGTCGAGTCGACGTCCATCACGACGAGCCGCTGCGCGCGCCGGTGCAGCCCCGCCGCGACGACCGCCACGTCCACACCCTGCCTCGCCGCCTCTATGGCCAGCGCGGTGCGCAGCTCCTCCGTCTCCGTGCCGGAGACCGCGAACTCGACGGCGGTGACGGGGTACTTGGCGAGCCGGAAGATACGGTCGATGTTGCCGCCGGTGCCGGTGATCGACGCGGTGATCGCGGCGGTCGTCTCGGCGGTGAGCGGGTTCCCGAGCACGGTGACCAGGGAACGGCCGAGGCCGCGCGGGCGGTTGTCACCGATGCCGGAGATGATCTCGGCCTGCATCTTCATGGACTCCGCCCAGCTGTGGACGGTGGCCCGCAGGTCCCCCTCCAGGCCGGCCGGCGGCTCGGTCACCAGGGCGCACAGGACGATGCGTCCTCGGGTGACGACCTGCTCGATGTCGACGACGTCCACGGAGTAGGCGGCGAGGGTGTCGAAGAGCCCGGCGGTGAGGCCGGGCCGGTCCTTGCCGAAGATCTTGACCAGGAGGGTCGGGACGTCGGCCGGCACGGTCGGGGTGTCGGTCGGGGCATCAGCGGGGTGCTGGGGCTGCGAAGCGCTCATGATGCCCTTACGTTATCGGGCCTCCGTTCAGGGGTGCGGGGGTGGTCCGAGTGCCGGACAACGCTGGTGCGGGGCGTGTTGCTGGTTCGGGGGTGTCTTGGCGTCGCGGGGTGTCCGTCCGGGGGTGGTCCGGGTGCTGGACGGTGCCGCTGTCGGGGCGTGTTGCTGGTTCGGGGGTGTCTTGGCGTCGCGGGGTGTCCGTCCGGGGGTGGTCCGGGTGCTGGACGGTGCCGCTGTCGGGGCGTGTTCCCGGTTCTGGGGTGTCTTGTCGTCGTGGCGGTGTCCGCCCGGGTGCGGGCCTGGTCCGAGTGCCGGACAACGCTGTTGGGGTCGTCTTCCCGTTTCAGGGCGCCTTGTCCCCGCGGCGGTGACCGTCCCGGTTCCGGCCCGGTGCCGGCGGGGGTGGGGGAGGGGGCGGCCAGCCGCCGTCCCGGGGGCGCGGCGGGTCCGGACGGATCGGGCTCGCCATGGTCTCCGCCGCGTCCTGGCTGCCCTGGTCGCCCCTGTTTCCCTGTCCGCTCCGGTCCCCCCTGTCGTCCCGGCTCCGCTCGTCGTACGGGTTGCGCAGGTACGGGTTCGTGTCCGGGTTGGCCGGGCGGTACGGGCGGCTCGGCTGGTACGGGCCCGCGGCCTCCGGCGTCCCTGCCGCCCCCGTCGCCCCAGTGGCCAGGGGCGACACACGGCTCCCCGCGGCCCCGGTCGCGCACGCGAGCAGCGCCCCGAGCGCCCCGGCCCCCGCTCCCCACGCCGCCCCGAGCAGCAGCGCCATGCCCAGCTGCCCGTGCAGTTCGATGCCGGCCCCGAACGCGTCGAAGCCGAGCACCGACAGGGAGGCCCCGGCGGAGACGTCCGTCAGCCAGACCAGGAGCGGCAGCGCGAGCGCGGTGACGACCCCGAGCCGCAGCGCGCAGCGTCCGGCGAAGCCCCAAGGGGCCCGGACCACGGGTGAACGTACGGCTGTCAGCACCCCGGCGAACAGCATCATCAGCGCCATCGCCACCCCCAACAGCCATACCCTGCTGTCGAGTTCGGCCAGCCGGCCCAGCGTCACGGGCTGGTCCGACGACACCCGCAGCAGGTCGTCGAGCGGATCGGGCAGCAGCTTCGCCAGCTCGCCGGTCGCCTCGCCGTCCCACGGCACGAACAGGCCGATGGGCACGCCGAGCCAGACCCCGTTGGGCGCCCCGAGCAGGGCCGCGCCCGCGATCCGTTCGGGGTGGTCGTCGTCGGTCATCGCGTACACGGCCGCCGCCAGGCCCGCGAGCACCGCCACCAGCAGCACCGTCACCAGCGCCGACGCGGCGGGCCGCACCACCCGGTGGACCGCCGAGAGGGCACGCGGCAACGGCGTGCGCCGCGACGCGAGCAACGCGATCAGCAGCACCCCGATCACGAACGCGGCGCCGCCCAGCAGCGTCGCCCCCGTCTGCACGGTGAAGCCGACCTTCGCCTCCGCGCCCACGAGCCCGCCCAGCCGGTCCGGGAGCGCGCCCCCGAGGTCGCCCGGCAGCTTGTCCGCGATGTCGTCCGGCAGGCCCCCGGCCCCCGGAATGTCGCTCAGCCCCAGCTGCGAACCGTCGATCGTGATGATGTCGTGGCCCGCCCAGGCGAGCCCGCCCAGCATCGCCACGAACAGCACCACCACCGCGCCCGCACGCGTGAGGAGTTCACCCGGCGAGATCTCCACTCCCGCCGACCGCAGGGAGCGCAGGAAGAACCAGCTCAGCAGGAGCGCGCCGACCAGACCCACGCCCAGCGGCGCGATGTCGATCGCGGTGTCCGCCTGCGCGCCCGAGAGCCCGAACGCCGAGACGTCGCCGGACGGCGTCACGCGCCCGCCGACCCCGATCGCCACCACGGCGGCCGTCATCGGGCCGAGCGAGGCGACCGAGTCCGCTTCCAGCAAGTGGAGGCCGAGCGCGGCGACCCCCGCCATCGCGATGAACGCCCAGCTCACCGCGGCGACGGCGGACAGCAGCACATCGGCCCACCTGATCGCGGACATGCCACCGCGCCGAGTCCCCTGTTGGCCGGTCTCCATCAGGACCCCCCGATCCGTACCGCATCACCCTTGATGTCCCGTATGTGCCAGATGTGTTGCGCACAGGGGGAGTTGAGGGCGTCATGGGCATCCACCACTCTCCGGGTGCCGCCTCCGCCGCGTCAACGGTGCAGCCGCCGGTGCCGGCCGGGGATCGGAGCGGAATTCACGGCGGGAGCTGTCGCGGGAGCCTTCACCACCCCTTCCACAAGGGCCAACTTTCGGTCACAGGGGCGTTCCTGAAATAGTTCCTCACGATGTTCGACATCCCTACACTCCCCATGACGGGGGAAATACTCGGGGGACAACTCAGTGGGGCATGGAGTGCCTGAACTCGTACTGGAACTGAATGGCAGGACCTGGACGCTCGATCCGTCCAGGCCGTACACCCTCGGGCGCGATCCGGGGGGTGACATCGTGCTCGACGACGCCAGGGTGTCCTGGCGTCACGCCACGATCAGCTGGGGCGGCCGCAGTTGGGCCATCGAGGACCACGGCTCGACCAACGGCACCTTCGTGCAGGGGCAGCGGATCCACCAGATGGAGATCGGCCCCGGCTCGTCGGTGCACCTGGGCAACTCCACGGACGGGCCACGCCTGAACGTGCAGGGCAGCGCCCAGGCCGCCGCCGTGTCCGCGCAGGCGGGGCAGACCGCGCAGGCCGGGCAGGCGTCGCCGCACCAGGCGCAGCAGCAGGCCGCGGGCCTCACGCAGCAGCCACCGCCGCAGCAGTACCAACAGCAGCCGGGCTGGTCGCAACAGGCTCCTCAGCAGCAGCCTCAGCACCAACAGCCCCAGCAACAACAGTGGCAGCAGCCGTCGGTGCAGAAGGTGCCGCAGCAGCAGGGCCCCGGCGGAGTCGCGGGGGCCCCGCCGGTGTACGGCGACCGCAGCCCCACCACGTTCCACCAGCTGGCCCTCGGCCGTGTCATGCGCATCGGCCGCGCCCTGGAGAACGAGCTGGTCGTCTCCGACCTCCAGGTCTCGCGCCACCACGCCGAGTTCCACGCGACGCCGGACGGCCGCTTCGAGATCCACGACCTCGGCTCGCACAACGGCACGTACGTCAACGGCCAGCCGATCCCCAAGAGCGGCCGCGCCCTGCTCGGCCCGAACGACATCGTCGGCGTCGGCCACTCCACGTACCGCCTGGTCGGCGACCGGCTCGAGGAGTTCGTCGACACCGGTGACGTCTCCTTCTCCGCACGCCACCTGACGGTCACCGTCGACGGCGGCAAGCAGATCCTCAAGGACGTCTCCTTCGGGGTCCCGGAGAAGTCGCTGATCGCCGTCATCGGCCCGTCGGGCTCCGGCAAGTCGACCCTGCTGAAGGCGCTCACCGGTTACCGGCCCGCCAACCAGGGCGACGTCCTCTACGACAACCGGAACCTGTACAAGCAGTTCGCCGAGCTGCGCCAGCGCATCGGTCTGGTCCCGCAGGACGACATCCTGCACAAGGAACTGACCGTCAAGAAGGCGCTCAAGTACGCCGCCAAGCTTCGCTTTCCCGCGGACACCAGCGAGCAGGAGCGCCAGCAGCGCATCGACGAGGTGCTGCGCGAGCTCAAGCTGGACATCCACAAGGAGAAGAAGGTCACCTCCCTCTCCGGTGGCCAGCGCAAGCGCGTCTCCGTGGCCCTGGAGCTGCTCACCAAGCCGTCGCTGATCTTCCTGGACGAGCCGACCTCCGGCCTCGACCCGGGCATGGACCGCGACGTCATGCAGCTGCTGCGCGGCCTGTCCGACGACGGCCGCACGGTCCTCGTCGTCACCCACTCGGTGGCCGAACTGGCGCTCTGCGACAAGCTGCTCGTGATGGCGCCGGGCGGCGCGGTCGCGTACTTCGGCCCGCCGGAGGAAGCACTCAACTTCTTCGGCTACGACACATGGGCCGACGTCTTCTCGGCGTTCGAGAACTACCGCGACTACGACTGGGCGGGCCGCTGGAAGGGCTCGCAGCACTACCAGATGTACGCCGCCGACATCGACGCCGTCGCCCCGCAGTCGATACAGATGGCACCACCCGCCGCGGTCAAGCCACCCAAGCCGCAGCCGTGGGGTGCCCAGCTGATCACGCTGATCCGCCGCTACGTGTCGGTGATCGCCTCCGACAAGGGCTTCATGGGCCTGATGGTGATCCTCCCGGCGGTCCTCGGCATCGTCTCCGTCGTCATCCCGGCCGAGTTCGGCCTCGGGCCGCCCAAGCCGCCGAGCAAGTTCAACGCCGACGCGGGCACCATCATGCTGATCGTCGCGGTCGGCATGTGCTTCTCGGCGGCGGCCAACTCGGTCCGTGAGCTGATCAAGGAACGGGTCATCTACGAACGGGAACGCGCGACCGGCCTGTCTCGTTCCGCGTACCTGATGTCGAAGGTCATCGTCCTCGGCGTCATCACGGCCATCCAGGGCGTCATCATCTGCGCCATCGCCTTCACGCCGCGCGAGCTGCCCGAGGAAGGCCTCCTGATGCCGCCGGCCGCCGAGCTGTGCATCTCGATCATCGCGCTCGGCTTCACGTCGATGATGTTCGGCCTGGTCATCTCCTCGCTGGTGAAGACCTCCGAGAAGACGATGCCGCTGCTGGTCATGTTCGCCATCGTCCAGGTCGTCTTCACCGGCGTCCTGTTCCAGATCTACGGCTCCATCGGCCTGGAGCAGTTCGCCTGGCTGATGCCGTCCCGCTGGGCGATCGGCGCCGCGGGCGCCACGCTCGACCTGTCGCACGTGATGCCGCCCTGGGACCCGAAGAAGCCCGACGACCTCGACCCGCTGTGGGAGCACTCGGTCGCCCAGTGGGGCATCGACCTCACGGTCCTGATCGTGCTCGGCATCATCTGTGGCTTCCTGGTGGCACGGCTGCTGCGCCGCCACGAGCCCGAGGTCATGCGCAAGTAGGCGGCTGTCCCGCGACGCACGGATACGGAGAAGGGCGGCACCCTCGTGGGGTGCCGCCCTTCTCCGCCGTGGGGGCTCAGCGCGTTCCGGACCCGGAGGTCCCGGCAACGGGTCTCAGTACGCGCTGTTCACGTTGTCGATCGAGCCGTACTTGTCGGCCGCGTAGTTCGCGGCGGCCGTGATGTTGGCGACCGGGTCGTAGATGTTCGTCGAGGTACCGGAGACGTGGTACGCGCTGAACGTCGGCTGGATGACCTGCAGCAGGCCGATCGACGGGGTGCCGTTCTGGGCGTTGACGTCGTAGCCGTTGACGGCGTTCGGGTTGCCCGTCGACTCCCGCATGATGTTGCGGTACAGGCCGTCGTACGAACCCGGGATGCCGTTCTTCGACATGATGTCGAGCGACTGGTGGATCCACCCGTCGAGGTTGTTCGCGTACGTCTTGGCGGCCGCCGGGGCAGCGGTGGCGGTGCGCGCGGCGGACCGGCTCGCGGCGGCCTTCGCCTCGCGCTCCTTCGCGGCCTTCGCCTCGGCCTCGGCCTTCGCCTTCTTCTCCGCGGCGGCCTTCTCGGCCGCGGCCTTGTCGGCGGCGGCCTTCTTCGCGGCGGCCTCGGCCTGCTTCGTGGCGGTGGCCTGCTGGTGGGCGACGCCGGCTCGCACGTCCTTGATCTGCTCGGCACCGGCGCTCGTGGTGAACGCGACCGGCGCGGCGGAGACCGTCTCGGCCTGCGCCTTGGCCTGCGTGCCGTGGCTCGGCGCCAGCGTGACCGCGAGAGCGGCCGCACCGAGCGCCGCGACACCGGCCACCGAGAACTTGTGGCTGCGGGCCAGCGGACTATGGCCGGAGGGGCGGTGCTTGGACATGGAGACGGGGACCTCTCGAAGAACGGACGCCGCCCGCGGTTCCGGAATGCGGACCCTGTGTTTGGGACACGAACGCCGCGGGTACAACCCCGCGGCGCTGAGCGACGGTGGCCATTCTTAGCGGCCGCAAAAATCCGTGGCAAAGGTGTGACGTACGAAGCCGGGTAGTGGACCGGGGTACGGGAAAAGGGGCCGGAGGGCGACTCTCGACCCCCAGCCCCCGCACAACCTCGGGACTTAAGTCCTTTACTCATCCACTAGCGGCCTTCGTACGTGACCTGGGCCCTATGCGCGGCGTCACACCCGGACCGCCCCCACCTCACGTGCAGTTGCCACTGCAACGCTCAGCGTGAGGCGCCTCCTCCGGAAGGATGAGGTGCACGTCCCCGAACTCGTGCCACAGGTAGAGCCCCCGCAACGCCGCCTCGTACGTACGGCTCACCGCCTCCCGTCCCGCGACCGCCTCCAGCATCAGCAGATGGGACGCCTCCGGCTCGTGCAGCCCCGTGAGCAGCCCGTCCACCACCCGCACCCCGGGCTCCGGCGTCACGACGAGATCGGTCCAGCCGCCCGCCGCCCGCACCGCGCCGTCATCGCCGACCGCGGACTCGACGGCCCGCACCGCGGTCGTCCCGACGGCGATGACCCGGCCGTCTCCCGCCTTGGCGGCGTTGATCAGCCGGGCCGACGCCTCCGGCACCGCGAACCGCTCGCCATAAGGCGGCTCGTGCGACTCGGCCGACGCCACCCCCGTGTGCAGCGTGATCGGAGCGAACTGCACCCCGCGGCTCACCAGCCGCGCCACGATCCGCTCCGTGAACGGCCGCGCCGCACTCGGCATCTCGGCGCTGCCCGCCCCGTCCGCGTAGGGCAGCGCGAACACGGTCTGGTAGGCGGACAGCGGCTGGTCCCGCCGCGTGTAGGAGTAGCGGATCGGCCGCCCGTGCGCGCGCAGCAGGGCCGGTACGTCCCCGCTCACCCGCGCCCACCACAGCCGCTCGCTCCCCGCCGCCACCGGCTCCTCCTGTACGAGCCGTACGCCGCCCGGGAGCGCCACGACCGCTCCCGCGGGACCGCCCGCGTGCCGACGCGTGGTGCCCCGCCCGTCCGGCTCCCGCAGCTCCACCGCCCAGCGCCCGTCGTCTCCCCGCGTCGAGAAATGCACGACCACGCGCGCGTGCCCGAGCCTTCCGTCCACGGCGGCCGCCAATGTAGGAGACGTATTGACGACGAGCAGGTCCCCGGCCCGCAGCACGTCCGGCAGCTCGGCGAACCGGCGATGCGCCACCTCCGTCCCCCGCGACACCAGCAGCCGCACCGACGATCTGTCCCGCCCGCGCCCCCGCTGCTCGGCCGGCACCTGCGCCAGCAGCTCCTCCGGGACCCGCAGCGCGAGCGTCATCGCACCTCCAACAAGGAGGGCGCCGCATACCGCCCACTGGCCGGACGCTCATCAAGGAGACGCAGAAAAGCGGGCACGACGTCCTCGGGGCGCGGCACCCCGCTCAGATCCTCGTCCGGCTCCGCCGCCGCCAGCATGTCCGTACGCATCCCGCCCGGATCCACCGCCCAGACGCGCAGCCCTGGCTCCTCCACCCCGAGGACCGCCGAGACCTGGTCCAGGGCCGCCTTCGTCGCCCCGTAGCCGCCCCAGGTGCGGTACGCCTCCGAGGCCGCGTCGGAACTCATGTTGAGCACCGTCCCGGCCGGCGCGTCCCGCAGCAGCGGCAGCGCCTCCTGGAGCAGCGCCAGCGGTGCCACCACATTGATCTCCAGCGCCCGCCGGAAGGCGTCGACCGGGAGCTCGTCCAGCGTCACCAGCGGCTCCGCCCCGAGCACGCCCGCATTGTTCACCAACAGGTCGAGCCCGCCCATCTCCCAGGCGGAGGCGACCAGTTCGACCCGATGAGCAGCGTCCGCCACATCCCCCGCCACGGCGCTCACGGCCCCGCCGTACGTACGCAACCGCTCCGCGACGTCCTCCAGGGGGCCCGCGTTCCGCGCGTCCAGTACGAGATCCCAGCCCCGCTCGGCCAGCGAGGTCGCCAGCGCCCGGCCGAACCCCCGAGAAGCCCCCGTGATGATCGCTACAGCCATGACAACCGTCCCCTAGCTCCGTCATCCAGCTCCGTCGTTCCTGCGTCCTGCCTTCAACGTAGGAATCGGGACGGGCCGGGCGCCTCGGACGCGGGTCGCGATGCCCGAGGGCCCTTCGCCCTACGCCCAGGGCCCTAGGCCGGTGCCGCCACAGGCCCGATACACACGGTCACACCCCACCGGTACGGTGAGGCCATGAGTCAAGGTCCACGGACCGGGTTGGCCGCGGTGAGCGCCGCGCTCCTGGCCATGAGCAGACACCTCGAGGTGCGCGACGTCCTCAAGACGATCGTCGCCTCGGCCCGCGAGCTGCTCGACGCCGAGTACGCGGCGCTCGGGGTGCCCGACGACCACGGCGGCTTCGCTCAGTTCGTCGTCGACGGCGTGAGCGACGCGCAGTGGAAGGCCATCGGCCCGCTGCCGCGCCAGCACGGCATCCTCGCGGCGATGCTGCTCGAGGCACGCACCGAGCGCCTGGCCGACGTCCGCAAGGACCCCCGCTTCGAGGGCTGGCCCGCCGCCCACCCCGACATGTCCGACTTCCTCGGCCTGCCCATCAAGGACGGGGACGAGACGATCGGCGCCCTCTTCCTGGCGAACAAGAGGTGCCCGAAGCCCGAGGGCGGCTGCGGCTTCACGCAGGACGACGAGGAACTCCTGGAGCTCCTCGCCCAGCACGCCGCGATCGCCCTCACGAACGCCCGCCTGTACGAGCGCAGCCGCGAGCTCACCATCGCCGAGGAGCGCTCCCGCCTCGCCCATGAACTGCACGACGCGGTCAGCCAGAAGCTCTTCTCCCTGCGCCTGACGGCCCAGGCGGCGGCCAGGCTCGTGGACCGCGACCCGGCCCGCGCCAAGGACGAACTGCGGCACGTCGTGGAGCTGGCGGCGGAGGCGACGGACGAACTGCGCGCCGCCGTCGTGGAGTTGCGCCCCGCCGCCCTCGACGAGGACGGCCTGGTGGCCACCCTCCGCACCCAGATCCAGGTCCTCGACCGGGCCCACGGCGCACACGTCACCTTCGCGACCGGCGGCATCCGCGCCCTGCCCGCCGCCCAGGAGGAGGCGATGCTGCGCGTCGCCCAGGAGGCGCTGCACAACGCCCTGCGCCACTCCGGGGCCGAGCGGGTCGAGGTCACGCTCG
Organism: Streptomyces sp. HmicA12; assembly: GCF_000373565.1. GTDB lineage: Bacteria > Actinomycetota > Actinomycetes > Streptomycetales > Streptomycetaceae > Streptomyces. Next base: position 577,419 of record NZ_KB891820.1, read on the forward strand.
ACAAGCGGGGCTCGGGTGCGGTGCTCCGCGTCACCGACCACGGCTCGGGCTTCGACCCCAAGGCGATACGCAGTGCCGGGCGCCATCTGGGCCTGGTCTCCATGCGGGACAGGGCGAGCGGGGCCGGTGGCACGCTCACAGTGGAGTCGGAGCCCGGCAAGGGCACCACGATCGAGATGGAGGTCCCCGGTGGCTGACGCAATCAAGGTTCTCCTTGTGGACGACCATCAGGTCGTCCGCCGGGGCCTGCGCACGTTCCTCGAGATCCAGGACGACATCGAGGTCGTCGGCGAGGCGGCCGACGGCGCCGAAGGAGTCGCCCGCGCCGAGGAGTTGAGGCCCGACGTCGTCCTCATGGACGTCAAGATGCCGGGCATGGACGGCGTGGAGGCACTCCGCAAACTCCGCGAACTGGCCAACCCCGCGAAGGTGTTGATCGTCACCAGCTTCACCGAGCAGCGGACGGTCGTCCCCGCCCTGCGCGCCGGAGCCGCCGGCTACGTGTACAAGGACGTGGACCCCGACGCCCTGGCCGGCGCCATCCGCTCGGTCCACGCGGGCCACATCCTGCTCCAGCCGGAGGTGGCGGGCGCCCTGCTCTCCCAGGAGGAGACCAACAGCGGGCAGGGGAGAGGCGGTTCCCTCACCGACCGGGAGCGCGAGGTGCTCGGCCTGATCGCCGACGGCCGCTCGAACCGGGAGATCGCGCGCGCCCTCGTCCTCTCCGAGAAGACGGTGAAGACCCACGTGTCGAACATCCTGATGAAGCTCGACCTGGCGGACCGCACCCAGGCCGCGCTCTGGGCCGTACGGCACGGCGCCGCGGGCTGACGATCAGCGCCGGCGCACTACTGCACGGAAATACGCGGCGGTTCCACTCCGGACCGAGATTCATACCGTCGTGTGGATGTCATTCGAATGGCGCATCCTGCCGGACCCCCCGGCGTTCTTCAGTGCATGCTGCGGCGGCTGGCCGCGGCGATCGCAAGGAGGATCCAGAAGTGAAGAACCTGAAGAAGGCTGCGGCTGTCACCCTCGTCGCCGGTGGCCTGGTCGCCGCCGGTGCCGGTCTCGCCTCCGCCACTGACGGCGCGCACGCCGACGGCAAGGCCGTGAAGTCGCCGGGCGTCGGCTCGGGCAACCTGATCCAGGCTCCGATCCACATCCCGGTCAACGCCGTGGGCAACACCGTGTCCGTGATCGGTGCGCTCAACCCCGCGTTCGGGAACGACGGGTTCAACGGCTGACGCAGGCGCAGGGTCCACAGGACCACCGGCCCCTCGGGTACTCCCCGGGGGGCCGGTCCGTTTTTCCTCCGACCCTCAACTCCCTTACCCCACAAGCCCATTGATCCGATCGAGGGCATTGTGTCCGCAGCCCGTGTCGTCCTCCCGGCCCACGCGTTCCTCAGCGTGCGGCCCCGTGGCTGGGGTCGATACGCAAATCTGGAGGAACACTTCTCATGAGCATCGCCAAGAAGGCCGCCCTGGCCGTCTCCATCGCCGGTATCGCCGCGGGCGCCTCCGCGGGTGCGGCGTTCGCCGACGCGGACGCCAACGGCGCGGCCACGCAGTCCCCGGGCGTCGGCTCCGGCAACCACGCCGAGGTTCCGGTGCACGTCCCGGTGAACGCCACGGGCAACTCGGTCAACGTGATCGGCGTCCTGAACCCGGCCTTCGGCAACCTGTCGTCGAACGTCTGAGGTTCCCTGCCCCGCAGGCACGGGAAGGCCCCCGAGGACCGCGTCCTCGGGGGCCTTCCCGTGTGCGCGTTCAGCCCCGCTCCCGCTCCTCCACGAAGGAGTTGTACGCGGCGACCTGAGCCCGCCGGGCCGTCCGCTCCACAGGCCGCAACGCCACGGACCGAGCCCCCATCTCGGAGGCGCTCATCGCCCCGCCGTGCCCGCTCTCGTACGCGACGGAGATCAGCAGCCCCACCCGCTGAGCCAGCTCCAGTACCCGCACGGCCCGCGGCGGATACCCCGGAGCGAGCACCTCCCGCCCGCGCTCGGCTCGCGCCCGATACGCGTCCATGGCGGCCTCGGCCACCGGCCCCGACCCGGCCACGTCCAACCGCGTGAGCACCTCGGTGGCCTCCCGGAGGGCCTCCGCGAGTTCCCGCTCGGCCTCACCGAGCGACGGCACGTCCGCCGGCGGGGTCTCCCGCACGGGCAGGCAGTGCCACACCACCTCGACGTGCACGTCGCCGTCCGGCCCGGCCTCGTACACCTCCGGTACGAGCCCCAGCGCGGCCCCGAAACACACCACGGCCTCCTCGGCCTCCAGGGCCCGCGCATTGAACTCCGGCGGTCCGCTGAGCCCCAGCGGATGCCCCGGCGCGGGCAGCGCGACCCGCAGCCCGGTGGCCCCGAGCGCCCGCAGCCGCCCCAGGGCGAGCGTCAGGCCGACGGGCCCGGCCTCCCCGGGGATCCCCGACACCCGGTGCACGGCGTCCTCACCCACAATGGCGAGCACCGCGTCATCAGGTGCGACAAAACCGCCCAACAGGGCATTTCCCCATGACGCCAGGCGTCCAGATCGTGGTTCCGACAGCATGCGCTCCACCTTAGAAGCCCTTCAGCACGCCAAAACCCCGGCCGATGGAATGGACCACCACATCGGTGGCGTAGGTTTGCATGGGGGCTGCGTCCAGCGACAAACGAGCCGAACCTCTACGGACGCACGCGTGACGGCCGAGACTGCAATGGGAGACAACGCGCTCATGAGCGATGTACTGGAGCTGGAGGACGTATCCGTGGTCCGCGAGGGCCGGGCTCTGGTGGACCAGGTCTCCTGGTCGGTGAAGGAGGGGGAGCGCTGGGTCATCCTCGGCCCCAACGGCGCCGGCAAGACCACCCTCCTGAACGTCGCCTCGAGCTACCTCTTCCCGACCAAGGGCACGGCCAGCATCCTCGGTGAGCCCCTCGGCAAGCCCGGCACGGACGTCTTCGAGCTGCGCCCGCGCATCGGCGTCGCCGGCATCGCGCTCGCCGAGAAGCTCCCCAAGCGCCAGACGGTCCTGCAGACCGTGCTCACGGCCGCGTACGGCATGACGGCCGGCTGGCAGGAGGAGTACGAGGACATCGACGAGCAGCGCGCCCGCGCGTTCCTCGACCGCCTCGGCATGAGCGAGTACCTGGACCGCAAGTTCGGCACGCTCTCCGAGGGCGAGCGCAAGCGCACCCTGATCGCCCGCGCCCTGATGACCGACCCCGAGCTGCTGCTCCTCGACGAGCCCGCCGCCGGCCTCGACCTCGGCGGCCGCGAGGACCTGGTCCGACGCCTCGGCCGTCTCGCCCGCGACCCGATCGCCCCCTCGATGATCATGGTCACGCACCACGTCGAGGAGATCGCCCCCGGCTTCACGCACGTCCTGATGATCCGCCAGGGCAAGGTCCTCGCCGCGGGACCGCTGGAGCTGGAACTCACCTCCCGCAACCTCTCCAAGTGCTTCGGCCTCCCGCTGGTCGTCGAGCAGCGGAACGACCGCTGGACCGCCACGGGCCTGCCCCTCGGCTGACACGGTCGCTCAGCCGTGCGGGCCGGTCGTCCCCTGTCCGCACGGCCGTCCGCGGATCTACCATGACCATGTGGCAGACATCGACGCATGGGTGTGGTGGCTGATCGGAGCGGCCGCACTCGGTATCCCACTCGTCATCACGGCCATGCCGGAACTCGGCATGCTGTCCGTGGGCGCCGTGGCCGGGGCCGTGACAGCGGGCCTCGGCGGTGGCGCCGTCCTCCAAGTGCTGGTCTTCGCCGCTGTCTCGTGCGCACTCATCGCGGTGGTACGTCCCATCGCCAGGCGCCAACGCGCGGAACCGCCCCAACTGGCCACCGGCGTGGACGCCTTGAAGGGCAAGCAGGCCGTCGTCCTCGAGCGCGTCGACGGCAGCGGCGGCCGGATCAAACTCGGCGGCGAGATCTGGTCGGCCCGCGCCCTCGACGGCGACGCCGCGTACGAACCGGGCCGCCAGGTCGACGTCGTCGAGATCGAAGGGGCCACGGCGATCGTCATGTGAAGCGCGCAGCGAACCGTCATGTGGTGGGAACTGGCCACGTCACAGGGGCAGTTCTGACACACTCGACGAGCAAGATCCCATGATCTTCCGACGGGACGCCGCCGGACGACGACGGCACGAAGGGCAACAGGAGACGCGATGTCAGCGATCATCATCGTCCTGATCATTCTGGTGGTGTTGGTCTTCATCGCCCTGATCAAGACCATCCAAGTCATCCCGCAGGCCAGCGCGGCCATCGTGGAGCGCTTCGGCCGCTACACCCGCACGCTGAACGCGGGCCTGAACATCGTCGTCCCCTTCATCGACTCCATCCGCAACCGCATCGACCTCCGCGAGCAGGTCGTGCCGTTCCCGCCCCAGCCGGTGATCACCCAGGACAACCTGGTCGTCAACATCGACACGGTCATCTACTACCAGGTGACCGACGCCCGCGCCGCGACCTACGAGGTCGCCAGCTACATCCAGGCCATCGAACAGCTCACGGTCACCACGCTCCGCAACATCATCGGTGGCATGGACCTGGAGCGGACCCTGACCTCCCGCGAGGAGATCAACGCGGCCCTGCGCGGCGTCCTCGACGAGGCGACGGGCAAGTGGGGCATCCGCGTCAACCGCGTGGAACTCAAGGCGATCGAGCCGCCCACCTCCATCCAGGACTCGATGGAGAAGCAGATGCGCGCCGACCGTGACAAGCGCGCCGCGATCCTCACCGCCGAAGGTATCCGCCAGTCCCAGATCCTCACCGCGGAGGGCGAGAAGCAGTCCGCGATCCTGCGCGCCGAAGGTGAGGCGAAGGCGGCGGCCCTGCGCGCCGAGGGTGAGGCCCAGGCCATCCGTACGGTCTTCGAGTCCATCCACGCCGGAGACGCGGACCAGAAGCTCCTCGCCTACCAGTACCTCCAGATGCTGCCGAAGATCGCCGAGGGCGACGCCAACAAGCTCTGGATCGTGCCCAGCGAGATCGGCGACGCCCTCAAGGGACTGAGCGGCGCCATGGGCAACTTCGGCCCGATGGCAGGCGGCCCGACACCGTCGATGTCCAAGGAACGCAGGGAACAGCCTCCGATCGACTGACCGGGGCGCGGGGGAACCGCGCGCTCAGCCACACACGACCCGCAGACGAAGAACGGGTCCATCGCCCCCCGAGGCCGATGGACCCGCTGCTGCACGTAGTACGCCTACGCCGCGGCGCCCTGACTCAACCAGTCCGGCAGAGCCTCGACCCCACCCGCTCCGAGCGACAGCAACATCGCATCGGCGGGAGTCGGCTCGAAAGGCTCGCGCAGCAACGGCATTCCGGCCTGCTCGGGCGTCCGGTCCGCCTTCCGGTGATTGTCCTCGGCGCAGGACGCCACCGTGTTCAGCCACGAGTCCGCGCCACCCCGCGACCGCGGCACCACGTGGTCCACGGTCGTCGCCCGCTTTCCGCAGTACGCGCACCGGAACTGGTCCCTTACGAGCACGCCCCGCCTCGACCACGGCGCGCGTCTTCGGAACGGCACCCTGACGTACCGGCACAGCCTGATCACCCGGGGCACCGGGATATCGATGGCGGCACCGCGCATCCGCAGCTCGGGGTGGGCCTGCTCGACGACGGCCTTGCTCTGGAGCACCAGCACGACGGCTCGGTTCAGCGTCACCGTCGAGAGCGGCTCGAAGCTTGCGTTCAGCACCAGCGTGTCCCGCATCCTGCCCACCTCCCGTACGCAGCGGATCACCCCTCGGCGTCCGTGCGTCAACTCTGGCCGTGGACGCCGAGATGGACAACGCAATAAAAAATGCCCGCCTCTGATCAATTCCAAGACCAGAGGCGGGCAAACGTTCCAGGAACGCTAACTCTCCGCGGGCGCCGCGTACTCGGCGACGACCTGGGCCCGCGCGAGTGTGTGGAACCGCAGGTTGAACCCGACGGCCGCGGGCGAAGTGTCCGCATCCGGACCGAGCTTCTCCTCGTCCACGGCGTACACCGTGAACACGTACCGGTGCGCGGGATCCCCGGCCGGCGGCGCGGCACCACCGAACTCCTTCGACCCGTAGTCGTTGCGCACCTGCACGGCACCCTCGGGAAGCCCTTCGAACTTGCCGCTGCCCGCACCCGCGGGCAGCTCGGTCACCGAGACCGGGATGTCGAAGACGGACCAGTGCCAGAACCCGCTGCCGGTCGGCGCGTCCGGATCGAAGCACGACACGGCAAAGCTCTTGGTCCCGGCGGGAAATCCTTCCCACCGCAGATGCGGCGACGTGTTCCCGGCCGCGTAGACCTGAGCATCGTCGAGCACCCCACCCGCTTCGAAGTCCTCGCTCACGACAGTGAACGACGGCACCTGCGGATGAAAGTCGTGAGGCAGCGGAGCCCGCCTGGGCTGCTCGGTCACAACGACACCTCCTGGTTGGACGAGTTCTACGGAGTACAGAGTCGGGGGCAGACAGGAAACTCCCTGCCCGCCCCCGAAAACCCTGGAACCTACAACCCTAGAACCAGTTCCGCTTGCTCCCGACCTCCGACAGCCACTGGTGGACGTACGCCGACCAGTCGGTGCCCTGGAAGTCGTGGTGCCCGACGACGAACGACCGGAAGGTGTCGCTGCCCTCGCTGAACAGCCCCGGCTTCTTGTCCATCTCCAGGACGACGTCCATCTCCCGGTCGTCGGCGACGAAGCTCAGCTCGACCTGGTTCAGCCCGCGGTACTGCTGCGGCGGGAAGAACTCGATCTCCTGGTAGAACGGCAGCTTCTGCCGCGTGCCACGGATGTGCCCGCGCTCCATGTCCGCGCTCTTGAAGCGGAACCCGAGCCCGATGAACGCGTCGAGGAGCGCCTGCTGCGACGGCAGCGGGTGCACGTTGATCGGGTCCAGGTCGCCGGAGTCGAGGGCGCGCGCGATCTCGAGCTCGGTGGTCACCCCGATGTTCATGCCGCGCAGCTGCTGCCCGTCGATGGTGGTGACCGGCGTCTCCCACGGGATCTCGAGCCCGAACGGCACCGCGTGCACGGCGCCCGCCGCCAGCTCGAAGGCACCGCCGAGCCGCACCTTGGTGAACTCGATGTTCTGCTTGGTCTCCTGGTCCGCGCCCTCGACCTCGACCCGTGCCTGCAGACCGACGGAGAGCCCCTCGATCGCCTGGTCCACGGACCCGCCCTGGATCCGCACCTCGCCCTGCACGACACCGCCGGGCACGACATTGGCCTCGGTGAGCACGGTCTCCACGGACGCCCCACCCGCACCAAGGCTCGCCAACAGCCGCTTGAACCCCATGTCTCGATCTCCTCCGTACGCGAACGCGCTCACTCGACGACTACTGCTGGTACTGCTGACTACAAACGCGGTACGCCCGCGCCCGGTTCCGCGCCTGCCCACCCGCCCGCTCCATTACCCTCGGACGGCATGATCGCGGCCCCTGACCGTACGCCCCTCACCCGGGAGTTCTTCGACCGCCCTGTTCTGGACGTCGCCCCCGATCTCCTCGGACGCGTCCTGGTACGCAGTACCCCCGACGGTCCGATCGAACTCCGCCTCACAGAGGTCGAGGCGTACGACGGAGAGAACGACCCCGGCTCACACGCCTACCGAGGCCGGACCGCCCGCAACAGCGTGATGTTCGCTCAGCCCGGCCACGTGTACGTCTACTTCACGTACGGCATGTGGCACTGCATGAATCTGGTGTGCGGAGAAGAGGGAAGGGCGAGCGCGGTCCTCCTCCGCGCCGGTGAGATCACTGAAGGAGCCGAACTCGCCCGCGCACGTCGGCTCTCGGCCCGCAACGACAAGGAACTGGCCAAAGGCCCTGCGCGCCTGGCCACAGCCCTGGACGTGGACCGGGCCCTGAACGGCACCGACGCCTGCGCCCCCACCGGCACACCTCTTACGGTCCTGCACGGCACCCCGACCCCCACGGAGCAGGTACTGAACGGACCCCGCACCGGAGTCTCGGGCGCCGGCGGCGTCCACCCCTGGCGCTTCTGGATCGCCAACGACCCGACGGTGAGCCCTTATCGCCCTCACACCCCCCGCCGCCGAGCTTGACGCGTCCTAGCGGGATCCGTAATGTAGCCCGAGCCGCTTGAACCGGGTACTGCGTTCAGCCAGCAGCCGGAAGCGACCAAACCACTAGTTACGACTTCCCTCGGCGGGGTCTTTTCGGCGTGCCTGCATGTCGAAATTCGAACCCCTGAAACTCAATTATGAGTCCCCGGGAAAATCCGCTAACGTAGTGAACACGCCGAAAGGCAAAGGCCCTCCAACGGCCACTGGAAACAAAATCCGAACCGGAAACGGAGCGGAAAAGGATCTGGTAAGGTTGGAAACACGAAATACCGAAGGGAAGCGCCCGGAGGAAAGCCCGAGAGGGTGAGTACAAAGGAAGCGTCCGTTCCTTGAGAACTCAACAGCGTGCCAAAAATCAACGCCAGATATGTTGATACCCCGTCTCCAGCATCAGCTGGGACGAGGTTCCTTTGAAAAAGTCCTGCCGGTCTTCGACTGGCAGGCGCACAGCGAGGACGCTGTGAACCGGGAGATTATTCCTCTCCTGGTTCCGCTCTCGTGGTGTCACCCCGATTACGGG
>NZ_KB891821.1 GCF_000373565.1 Streptomyces sp. HmicA12
CTAGTAGGACTCCGTTAGGTCTTCCGAATGGTCCTGATCAGGAGCATGTTGGATGGGTGGACGCACATGAAGTGAAGCGTGTCCGGGCGACGTTGGCGCTGTTCGTGGCGGATGTGTTTGCGTCGGTGTCGCGCAAGGACCAGCGGGCCAAGGGCGACTGCTATCTGCGGGGTCTGATGCTGGACGGGCGCCGCAAGTCGATCCAGGCGATGGCCTCGCGGCTGCCGGACGGTAACGAGCAGAACCTGCAGCAGTTCGTGAACCAGTCGACCTGGGATCCGGTGCCGGTGCAGCGGCGGATCAATGAACGTCTGCTGCCGCTGGTCAATCCGGTGGCCTGGGTGATCGACGATGTGTCGGTGCCCAAGGACGGCCGGATGTCGGTGGCCGTGGCCCCGCAGTACTGCGGGGCCCTGGGCAAACGCGCCAACTGCCAGGTCGCTGTCAGTGTCCACGCGGCGAGTGACACCGCCTCGTGCCCGCTGCAATGGCGACTGTTCCTGCCCGCCGAATGGGACTCGGACGACGACCGCCGGGCCAGAACCCTCATTCCGCCGGACGTCACGCACCGGGAGAAGTGGCGGCTGGCCCTGGAGATGCTCGATACCCTCGCCGAGTGGGGCATGTCGCCGCCGGCGGTGGTGGCCGACGCCGCTTACGGCACCAACGCCCACCTGAGGGCCGCCCTGCACAACCGCCACCTCGCCTACGTACTGGCCATCCGCGCCGATGTGACGGCCCATCCGTTCGACGCTGAGCCCGAGGCCCCGGCCCGCAAGGGGATGGTCGGCTGTTGGCCGCAGCCCCGCTACCGCCACCGGGCACCCTCCGTGGGAACCCTCGCCGCCGGGCTTGGGCGCCTGGCCTTCACCCCGCTCACCTGGCGCCAGGGCTCACGAGGCGAGTTGCGTTCCCGCTTCGCCGCCGTGCGGGTCCGGCCGGCCGGCACAGCCGTCGAGCGCCCGCTCAAATCCACCGCCTCGGCCGAGCAGGGCTGGTGGGACGGGATTCTGCCGGACTGCTGGCTGCTGGTCGAATGGCCCGCAGACGCGGAGACACCCACCGAGTACTGGCTGTCCAACCTGCCGGCCGACACTCCGGTCGCCGACCTGGTCACTCTGGCCAAAGTCCGCTGGCGCATCGAGCACGACTACCGCGAACTCAAACACGGCCTGGGACTTGACCACTTCGAAGGCCGGTCCTGGCCCGGCTGGCATCACCACGTCACCCTGGTGACCGCCGCCCAAGCCTTCCTCACCGAACAGCGCCTGTCCCCAAAAGTCCCCGCACCGGACTCACCCTCTACCAAGTCCTCGACGCCCTTCAGAACACGCTGAGGTGTTGGACCGGTATCTGCACCACCTGCCACCAGCCCCTACCGAGCCGACCTCCGAGAGCAAGACAGATCTAACGGAGTCCTACTAGGGCCTGTCTGATAAATGATCAAGCTGTGGGCGAGCGAAGTCGTCAACTGCGTGGCCACAACGGCAGCCACAGCCGCGAAAGGTCAGGCCCTTCAAACGGACGACATCGGCACGTGAAAGGCTGAGCCGCATGACCAGTGAAGCCGATGAACCACGTCGCAACCTGTTCCTCCGAGACGGCCTGGAGGCAGCAGACGTGGTAAGCGTTCACCGAGAGGCGCTTCGTGTCCTGCGAGACAGCATCGAGACGGCTCACATCGATGCCTACAGCGATATCGCCTGGCCACAGGAAGTGGCGCCCGCGTACGAGCAGGTGCTGTCGATGGCCGCCAACGAGGTAACCGAGGGCATCCGGTCTGCGAAAAGTGACCCCGTCATGGGGATTGACGTCGATGTCCGCGACGACACGCAATTCGACGTGCTTCTGGCCTTGGCTCCCTACACAATTCATGCCGAGGCGTGGGGACAGGGTCGAGAGATCTTCAGTGCCAGCGACACGGGCACAGCCCTGTGGATCTCTGTCACGTCAGAGCAAGAGGTTCGGCTCATGTCACGGCTCGCTGCGCTGGGTGTCCCGCAAACGGCGTTCACGACTCAACCTCGCAGGAGGCGAAGTCTGTTCGCCCGGTGGTCACGGCACCAGATCGCGTAGCCACAACATGAGCGAACTCAGCTGCAGTCCCGCCTGGTAGCGGGCGGCGAGCTTGTCGAACCGTGTGGCGACGGCCCGGAACTGTTTGAGCCGGTTGAAGCAGCGTTCCACGACGTTTCGGTGCTTGTCTGCCTCACGGTCGAATGCGGGGCGGCGACCGCCGGCGCTGCCCTTTCGACGCCGGTTGCCGACCTGGTCGGAGCGTTCGGGGATGGTGGCCTTGATGCCACGATGCCTGAGCGCGGCCCGGATAGCCCGCGAGGAGTACGCCTTGTCGGCCAGCACCCGGTCAGGTCGGCGTCGGGGCCTGCCCATCCCGGACCGGGGAACGTAAATGGCGTCCAGGACTGCGTCGAACATCGTGGAGTCGTTGACGTTGCCCGGTGTCAGGACGATGGACGGCGGCAGGCCTCGTCCATCGACGGCCAGGTGGACCTTGGTGGTCACCCCTCCCCGGGATCGGCCGAGAGCCTGCCGCGCCGCCGAGCGTTGCGGATCCCCCAATTTGTCCCCGCTGGGCTCCCTTTTCTACGGGCGCCGGCGGCGTGCTGGTGGGCACGATGGATGGTGGAGTCCACCGACACGGTCCACTCGATCCGGCCCACCGCGTCATCGCGGACCTGCACGTGCTCGAGCAACCTGGCCCATGTGCCATCGGCTTCCCAGCGGGCGAAGCGTTCGTAGGCGGTCTGCCACGGGCCATACCGCTCGGGCAGATCTCGCCACGGAGCACCGGTCCGCAGCCGCCACAGCACCCCATCGATCACCTGCCGGTGATCCCGCCAGGGTCTACCTCGCCCATCCATCGCAGGAAGCAGCGGTCGTATTTGCTCCCACGCCGCATCCGTCAGTTCACCTCGACCAGCCACAAGATCAATTATCAGACACGGCCTAGCCCTCGCCGGCATCGAGGTCGACGTGCCCGACGTCGTCGACGGCGTGTATCCGGATCTGGTGCACGCCGAGGACTGGGACGCCGCCGTGAAGGTCGCCTCCGCGTGGGTCGACGACGCGGCGGCGCTGCGGTTCGCCGAGGAGTTCTGCCTCTTCGGCACCGCCGACGAGATCGCCCGGCGGCTGCGCGCCCTGCGTGCCGACGGCGTGAGCGGGGTGTTCCTGCAGCACGTCGGCTCGTACGACCCGCCCACCGACCTCATCGAAGCCGTCGGCGCCTCGGTGCTGCCGGCTCTCTGACGAAAGCGACCCGCGCATGACGGACAGAACAGATACGACGGACACGAGCGCGCTGCGGAAGGGCTATGTCCCCAGCCGCTTCGGCCAGTTGCACTACGTGGAGTGCGGCGACGGCAAGCCTGTGCTGATACTCCACCAGACGCCCCGTTCCTGGACGGAGTACCTCGACGGGCTCCCCCTGGTCGATGCCCGGTACCGGGCCATCGCGATGGACACCCTGGGCTACGGGGGCTCCGCGAAGCCCGCGGGCCCCCATTCCGTCGAGCGGTTCGCGGATGCCGTGGGCGATCTGGTCGAGGCGCTCGGTCTCGACCGGTTCCACCTCGTCGGCCATCACACCGGCGGGGTGATCGCCGTCGAGGTGGCGGCCCGCTTCCAGGACCGGGTGGCGAGCCTGATGCTGTCGGCGGCCGCGTTCGTCGACGACGACAAGCGCAGCGGCGCGGGCGGGCACGGCCGTGTCGACCACGTCGACCCGAAGGCCGACGGCTCCCATCTGCAAGAGTTGTGGGACAGGCGGCGGCGCTTCTACCGGCCGGGCGAGGAGGCCGCCCTGACCCGGTATGTCATTGACGCGCTGACCGTGCTCGACCGGGTCGAGGAGGGGCACGAGTCGCTGCGCCGCTATGCGATGGAGCCGCGTCTGCCGCACATCACCACGCGCACCCTCGCCGTCTGCGCCTCGGGCGACCATTTCTCGCTCCCCTCCCTCCGGAAGTTCGCGGCCGCGCTCGGCTGCGAGACACGTGTGCTGTCCGACGGACACGTGGCGGCGCCGGAGCAGGTGCCGGTCGAATTCGCGCAGACGGTCCTCGCGTGGGTGGGGCGGTCACTTGAAGCCGATGCCCGCCCCCGGGACCAGCGGCGGGCCGAACCCGTAGAACACCGCAAGGATGGCGAGCCACACCGCCAGGAACGGCACCACGAAGATCGCGGGGCGGGAGATGAGCGTGCCCGGACGGGCCCCTCCGGTTCGTAGCGCTGGAGCAGGGCCAGGAGCAGGAACACGTACGGGTTCATCGGGGTGATGACCGCGGTCGCCGAGTCCCCGATGCGGAACGCCGCCTGGCTGAGTGCCGGGTTCATGCCGAGGAGCATGAACGCGGGGACGAAGACCGGCCCGATCAGCGACCACAGCGCCGAAGTTGAACACGGCGATCACCTGCGCGGCGACAAACATCATGACGACGTACCCCGCCATGTTCCTCACCGCGTCGGTCATCGCGGTGACGACGCCTTCCGAGCCGCTCAGCGTCTTCACGGTGAAGCCGTAGACCGTTCCCGCGAGCAGGAACGCGCCGAAGAGGACCGGGACGATGCCGGACAGCAGCGGGGACGGCACCAGTGCCCCACCGTCGCCGCGCAGCGGCGCGCCGTCGGGCAGCCACAGGGACAGCACCACGGCCGCGTACGCGACGACGGTCAGGCCGGTGAACAGCAGTCCGCGGCGCTGGACCGAGGTCAGCCGGATGTCGTCGTCCACCGACCCGTCTCCGGACTCGTGGGCGGGCAGGCGCGGGCGCAGATTCCGGCGCCACACCGGCCGCCACGAAACAGGAGGAGGCGCCCCGGCCCAGCACGGAAATCATCGCGAACGGGCGGCTCGACGGGAAGCCCTGGGCCCTCAGCGTCGACGTGTGGAAGCGCGCCGCCGACACTCAGGAAGCGGGCCGCCTGTGGAACTCCATGAAGGAGATCGAATATCCGGACCCTCAGCGCGCGGGCGGCCCCGGAGGACCTCAACTAGTCGACACAGACTGGTACTTCGCCAACCTTGAGGTCGGACAGCGGCGCTCGTTCGTGGATGACGGAGCGCTCAACGCAGCCGGGGACCGCGAGGTCGAGACCAGCTGGGGGAAACTCACCCCGACCGGCCCCAGCTGGTTCGTCTTTGGGCGGACCGCACCCGGAGTCCACTCCGTCGAGTGCACCTGGGAAGACGGGCACAGGGCCACTCCCCGGCTGCGGACGATCGCCGGAACCGACAACCGGTTCTTCGCGGTCGACGCCCCCGCCCCTAAACCGACGGCCGGACCGCCCCGATGCACGGCGACGGGCTGCTCTGTTCACAGGCGCATGAATGGTCGCGAAGGGCGCCGGGACGAGCGACGTCGCCCTCGCGATCGGGACCCGTCTCGCGATCGGGACCCGTTGATCACCTCGCGGTGATCGCACGTGCTGGCGACCGAGGTGCCGCCCGCCCTCAGGCCCGCCGTCGATTCAGCAGCCACCACGAGGCCACCAGGGCCTCGGTGCGAGCCGCGTGTTCTGCAGATGGACGAAAGTCGGATTTCCGGGCCGGTTCCGCGCCCGCCGAGGCTGTCTGCAAGCGGCGTTGCCAGCGACATGGGAAGTGACCTCCAGGCGGATTTCGGCACGCCCGGTAGCGTGTCCATCTGCCGCATGGGGTGTCCATGTGTCCGGCCGACCCGTGCGGAGGGCATTCGGCGGAGAGCGATGAGGGTGCAATGAGTGAACTGACGAAGCCCGAGATCGACGTTCCGGAGGGTGACGCGCCCACCGAGTTGACCGTCCGGGACCTGGTCGTCGGGGACGGGGCCGAGGTGAAGCCGGGCATGGTGGTCCGGGTCCACTACGTCGGGGTGACCTTCGAGTCCGGGAAGGAGTTCGATGCTTCCTGGGACCGGGGCGAGCCGTTCAAGTTCGCCCTGGGCAGTGGCAGGGTCATCAAGGGCTGGGACCGGGGAGTGAAGGGGATGAAGGTCGGCGGTCGACGCGAGATCATCATTCCCCCACGTCTCGGCTACGGCAATCAGTCGCCCTCACCGTTGATCCCGGCGGGCTCGACCCTCCTCTTCGTGGTGGACCTGCTCGACTCGTACTCCAGCACCACCGGGTGGAGCAACACCTAGCGCTGCTGCGCAGGACCGTGGCATCGACGGCGTCCGGCGCTTCGTGGACGGCTTCTCGTCTCTTCTCTCGGCAGTTCGTGTTACCGCATCAGGGCAGGCCGACGCTGCGGGCCGTGATCATCGGTCAGACGACGGTGAGGTGAGGGCTGCCCCGTGGCAGCCAAGTGAATGGCTTGCCGCGCTCCGAGGGCAGGGCCTGCAGTTTCGCGGTGAGGGCCTCGGGCCCCTCGCGGAAATGTTGCCAGCCTTCGTAGTGGACGGGATGGATCGTCTCGGGCTGGACGGTCTCGTACAGGTCGAGGGCGTCGGCAGCGGTCATGGAGTAACGGACGGGGCCGGTGAGCGGGAACCGGACGCCGCCCAGGTGCAGCAGGACGGTGCCGGGACGAAGGGCTCGGGCGGCCTTGCGTACGGCGCCGTACAGAACCGTGTCACCGGTGATCCACAGCGGACCGTGCTGCTGGCCGGGCCAGGCCAGGGCGAATCCGATGACCTGCCCGGCGAAGGGGCGGCTGAGGGGCGGGCCGTGACGGCAGGGGGTGGCGGTGACCTCGATGGGAGGCCGGTTCGGTGCCAGCAACCGGGTGGTCTGCCCGGCCTTGAGGCCCCGTACGGTCGTGCCGCCCAGCCGGCGCGCCCCCGCACGGGTCGTCACCACCGCAGGGACGCCGGCGAGCAGGGCGCGGCCGGCGTCGTCGAGGTTGTCGCCGTGATGGTCGTGGGTGAGCAGCACCGCGTCGACCGGTCCGATCTCCTGGGGGCTCAGCGCGGGGCCGGTGAGTTTGCGGGAGGACGTCCCCCAGCCGAAGGAGTACGTGCGGCCGGGTGGATCGAAGGTCGGGTCCGTCAGCAGTCGCCAGCCCGCGAACTCGACGAGGACGGTGGGGCCGCCGATGTGGGTGAACCGGACTTCGGTCATGGACGCCTCCTGATGCTGCGGCGCCCGGCGGAGCCGGGCACCGCGCTCTGTTGACAGGCTGTCGGTCAGTCAGGTGTCGATCGGTCAGGTATCGGTAGGTCAGGTGTGGTCGAGGGCCCAGGCGAGGGCGTGGTCGGCGATCTCCTCCCAGCCTTTCTGGGCGGGCATCAGATGGGACCGTCCCGGATATTCGACGATGTCGGTGACGGTGTTCGACTTGTAGTGCTTGGCGTTGGACCGCTGGATCTTCGGCGGCATCAGGTGGTCGTTCTCCCCTGCGACGAACAGCAGCGGAGCGCGGTCGTCGTTTCGGTAGTTCACGTACGAATCGGCATGGCCGGGATGGATGTTGGCCAGCGCGCTGCCCCAGAACACATGGCCGGAGGCAGGGACGTGGTAGCGCTCGTACAGGGCGCGGGCCTCGTCCTCGGGGAAGGTGTTGGTGAAGGCGTAGCGCCACTGGTCGTAGGTGAATCCGACGGCCTTGTGCCGGTTGGCCGGGTTCTTCAGCACCGGGAACGTCGCTTTCAGCTGTGACAGCGGGACCGCCGCCACTCCTTCCGTGGGCGCGGAGTTGATGGCCACTCCGGCGCTGCCGTATCCGTGGTCGAGCAGGATCTGGGTGAACACGCCCCCGGCGGAGTGGCCCATGATGATCGGCTTCGTGCCGAGGCCGTCGATCAGCTCCTCGAGCGACGAGATGATCGAGGGAACGGTGAGTTCCTCGATCGGGGTCGGGTCGGCGTTGAGCGCCTCCACCTCCACCTCGAACCCTGGGTAGGCGGGGGCCAGCACCCGGAAGCCCTGGGACTGGTAGCGGGTGATCCAGTGTTCCCAGCTGCGGGGTGTCACCCAGAAGCCGTGGACGAGGACGATGGTGTCCGGTTTCATGAGCGTTCGCTCCTTCAACGGGTGGCGGCGTAGGCCGCCTTGATGATGTCGGCGGCGGCTTCCGGGTGGGAGATCATGACCACGTGCGAGGACCGGATCTCGGTCACCTTGCTGCCGGCGCGCTTGGCCATGAACCGCTGGGCGGCGGGCGGGATGACCTTGTCCTGGGTCGGGATCAGGTACCAGGACGGGATGGTCTTCCAGGCGGGCGCGCCGCTGGGGCCGCTGAGGCCCTGGACGCTGCCGGGGCGCTGGGTGGCCGCCATGAGACGGGTCCGGGAGGCGGGCAGGTCGGCGGCGAACACGTCCCGGAACTTCGCGGCGTCGATGTAGCCGTCGGTGCCCGGTTCGCCGCCGGGCACCGGGTAGCTGCGCGGGATCAGGGCGGCGCCCAGTTCACTGCCGGGGAACTGGCCCGCGAGTTGCAGCGCGCTCTCGCCCTCGTCGGGCGCGAACGCCCCCATGTACACGAGAGCCCTGATGTTGGCGTGGCCGCGGGCGGCGTTGGTGATGACGACGCCGCCGTAGGAGTGGGCCGCCAGGATGACCGGGCCTGGGATGGTGTCCACCACGCTGGAGATGTACGCGGCGTCGCCCGCGGTGTCCCGCAGCGGGTTGGCCGGCGCGATGACCGGGAAACCGGCCTTCTGCAGCAGCGCGATGGTGTCGTTGAATCCGGAGGCGTCGGCGAACGCCCCGTGCACGAGCACGACGGTCGGTTTCGGCCCCTTCTCGGCCTGCCCGGACTTCTGGGAGGTCGCCTGGGCGGAGACCGCGCCGGCGACGATGAGCACGGCGGCGGCCAGTGCCGTCAGCAGACGGCGCAGTTCGGGAACACGCATGAAGAACCCTTTCGGACAGGAGGGTTGGACCGTGCGGATTGCGGACGTGCCGGTGGGTGGCGCGGTCGAGAACGGTGCTCGGGTGGCGGTGGCGACGCGGGGGCGGTGGGGTTCAGGAGGCGAGGAACGCGAGCAGGTCGGCGTTGAACTCGTCCTTGAACGCGCCCACCAGACCGTGCGGCGCACCCGGATAGACCTTCAGCGTCGCGTCCTTGACGAGCTTGGCCGATTCCAGGCCGGCGGCCACGATCGGGACGATCTGGTCGTCGTCGCCGTGGGCGATGAAGGTGGGGATGTCGAAGCGCCCCAGGTCGTCGGTGAAGTCGGTCTCGGAGAACGCGCGGATGCAGTCCAGCGCGCCCTTGAGCCCGACCTGCACGCTCTGCAGCCAGAACGCGTCCGAAACGCCCTGCGAGACCTTCGCGCCGGGCCGGTTGAAGCCGTAGAAGGGCAGGCTCAGTTCGGCGTAGAACTGCGATCGGTCGGCGGACACCCCGGACCGGATGGCGTCGAACACCTCGATCGGCAGACCCTGCGGATTGGCGTCGGTCTTGAGCATGAGGGGCGGCACCGCGCCGAGCAGGACGGCCTTGGCGATCCGGGACGTGCCGTGCCGGCCGATGCAACGGGTCACCTCGCCGCCGCCGGTCGAGTGTCCGACCAGCACGGCGTCGTGCAGGTCGAGGGTCTCGATCAGCTGGGCGAGGTCGTCGGCGTAGGTGTCCATGTCGTTGCCGTTCCACGGCTGGCCGGATCGGCCGTGTCCGCGGCGGTCGTGTGCGATCGCACGGTAGCCGTGGGAAGCCACCAGGTGCAGCTGGTCGTCCCAGGCGTCGGCGTTCAGCGGCCAGCCGTGGCTGAACACCACCGGTCGGCCGCTGCCCCAGTCCTTGTAATAGATCTTCGTGCCGTCGTGGGTCGTGATGAAGTTACCCATGGGAGCGCTCCCGTCAGCGGCCGGTGCCGGTGTCCGTACCCGACTCAGTGAGGGGGATCGTGCCAGTGCCGCGAGCCAGGTTCTTTGCTTTGTGTGCCGAGAACTGTTCCCTGCGTGCCAAGGCGCGGTCCGCCCCAGTGACTGCTGTGGCGGACGGTGAAGAACCAGGCGTAGGTGGCCCAGCAGTACGTCGATCCACCCCTGCAAGCCACTGGCGGTGTTGAAGAATCCGGAGGACGGGCACGGCAGCGGAAGGCCCGCTGCTGCCGCTCTGGGGGGACCATGCTGGTGCTGGACACGGCGGACCTACCTGCCGCCGACCGCATCGAGGCCTATCACGCCGTGGCCGTCGGCGAGAGCGGCAGCTGCTCGGTGGAGCAGGAACATCCCGAGGCCGGCATCCGGAAGCGACTGGAAGTCTGGAACTTCGGCCCGCTGACCCTGTTCGCCACGCGCGGCTCGGGCATGCGCATCTGGCGCACCCCGCGACACGCGCGATGCGACTCGATGAACACCGTCTCGATCATCACCCAGAGCCAAGGGACGGGCGCATTCACCTGGAACGGTCATCAGCAGCACGTAGGTCCCGACGCCCTGGCTCTGGCGCAGAAGACCGCCGGTTACGAGTACGCGTGGTCCGGGGAGGGCCTGTCCGTCGCGTTCATGGTCGACACCGACCGTCTCGGCCTGCCCGAACATCTCGTCCGGACCTCGATTCCGCTCCTGCGGCACAGCAATATCGCACCTCTGCTGCTGCATCACATACGGAGCCTGTATCACCGCGCCGACCAGCTCAGCGCCGACCCCGGCGCCGAGGCGCTCGCCTCCGCCACCCTCGAACTCACCCGCGCCCTCATCGTCTCGGTGGCCGCCGACGAACGGACCCGGAGGTCGGTCGCGGAGGACACCCTCCTCACCCGCGTCCTCGCCTACATCCGCGCGCACTTGACCGACCCCGCGCTCACTCCCCACAGCATCGCCGCGGCCCACAACATCTCCGTACGAACCCTCTACCGGCTCTGCGAGCAAGGCGGCCTCGGCCTGGAGAAATGGATCATTCGCCGACGCCTCGAAGGCGCACGCCGCGACCTGGCCATGCCCGAACACGCCCACCGCACCATCGAAGCCGTCGCCCGGTCCTGGGGCTTCACCAATCCCAGCAACTTCTCCCGCCGCTTCCACCAGACCTACGGCGCCACGCCCCGCCAATGGCGCCGCCTCCACCACCAGGCAGCCTTCTCACCCCTGGACGAGGCGTAGGGCGATCGGGGCGCGTGGCACGCCGCGCGCCCCGATCATCCGCGGTGACCGGCAGCCGCCCAGGGTCCACGCATCCCACTGGTAGGGGATTCCCTACGGTTGACGCGTAGGAGAATCCCTACCTATCGTGGTCGGCATGAACATCACCCACGCCTCCTTCGTCACGGTCCCCGTCTCCGACCAGGACAAGGCCCTTCGCTTCTACACGGACGTGCTTGGCTTCGAGGTCACCGCGGACCTCCAGATGCCGCCCGGTCGCTGGCTCCAGGTCGCCCCGAAGGGCGCACAGACCGTGCTCACCCTCTCCGGCCCCGGCATGGGCGACTTCACTCCCGGAACCACACGAGGGATCATGTTCGTGACGACAGACGTGGACGCGGACTGCGCCAGGCTCAGCGAAGCCGGAGTCACCGTGGACGGCCCGACCGATCTCCCCTGGGGACGTATGGCCGGCTTCCGGGATCCCGACGGCAACGGCCTGATGCTGCTGACGGAGAAGGAAGGTTTCTGACCGAAGTGGTCAACCAGAGCGCCCAGGGCCAGGACCAGGACCAGGACCAGGACCGGCTCTTCGCCGCCCTCGCGAACGCGACCCGGCGCGAGGTGCTGCGACTGCTGCGCGACCAGGGCCCCCAGCCGGTCCAGGCACTCGCGGACCACTTCGCCATGCGCCGCCCCAGCCTCTCGGAGCATCTGAAGGTGCTCCGAGATGCGGGCCTCGTCTCCGAGGAGCGCCAGGGCAGACAGCGCATCTACTGCCTGGAGGCGGCCCCGCTCGCCGAGGTGCAGGACTGGCTCCATCCGTACGAGCGGTTCTGGCGCGAGAAGCTGAAGAGCCTGGGCGATCTGCTCGACCGCATGCCGGACGATCAGGTATGACGATGCCCCAAGCGCCCGACGGTCCCGATGAGGACGACCTCACCACGATCAAGGTCGATCACTTTCTGGCCCATCCGCCCGCCAAGGTCTGGCGGGCCCTGACCGAGCCCGAGCTGATCGCCCAGTGGATGATGCCCGGCGACTTCCGCCTGGAGGTCGGCCACCGGTACACGATGACCGCCGTGCCCCGCCCCAACACCAACTTCTCCGGCACCATCCGGGCCGAAGTCCTCGCGTACGACGACGAGCGGATGCTGAGCGTCCGCTGGCAGGACGCCGTCGAAGGTCAGGGGAACAGCGCCGACTGGACCATCACCTGGACCCTGGAGCCAGAAGGCCGCGGCACACGTCTCTTCCTGGTGCACACAGGCTTCGACCCGGACGACCCGGCCCAGCGGATGGCGCACCGGATCATGGGCGGAGGCTGGCGTTCCTACGTCATCAGCGCGCTGGAGAACGTACTGGACATGTACTGACGGAGGCACCGAAGGCGTACACGCCTCGAGAGCAAGCGCCCGACGCCGTAACCGCGCGGGACCTGGCCTCGTCCGTGGATCGCGAACACCTTGCGGACGAGGTCGAACGGGCCGATGTACGTGGCGAGGTCGGAGCGCGGTGTACGCCCGATCAGCCTCTGGTCGACGACCACCAGGCGGCCCCCTTAGGACAGCTCCTTGCGCATCACGGTGCACATCGTCTCGTGGCGGCGCAGTGTTCCGTCGGGGGCTTGTTCGTCCCACGCGTCCGGCCGACGGTCGTACGCCACGTAGCCAAGACGTTCATAGAGCGCGCGGGCACGGGGGTTGCTGTCCTCCACGTCCAGCTCCGCCTGCCGCAGCCCGCGGCTCACGATGCGCTGTTCCGCAGCCTCGATGAGAACGGTGCCGATTCCGCAGGACTGCAAGGCGGGATGGACGGCCAGTTGCCACAACGTACCGACCCCTCCCTTGACCCGGTAGTCGACGCCTCCCTTGGCGACCGGGATATCGGCAGAAGCACAGACCGCCAGATAGTCGACGTCCCCGCGTCGGGCACGGTCCAACTGCACCGCCATCCCTGCGAGATGGCGGGCGGAACCCGCCCAGCCGCACGACGCAAGATCCGCGTGCACCAGATCACGGACGGTCAGACTCAACTCAACGCTGGCCACCTGCAGCACCTCCGACGTGCCAGCATCCCGGTCACCCCGGACCGGCGCAACGAAGAATCCGTCGCTCCGCACCGGCCGCCGCTCGCCGGATCACCCTGGCGCCAGAACAATGGACGGACTGGGCAGAGCACCCGCGCGAAGGGGCTTTCATGCAGGACACGCCGGATGACGTCATCGTGGGCGAGGCAACCTCGCTCGTTCCCGCCACCGAGGAGCATCTCCCGCTGCTCACCGACTGGTTCGCCGACCCCGAATTCGTCCGCAACTGGGGCGGGCGGCCTCTCACCCGCGCAGAAGTCGCCGCCAAGTACACCGGACGCCGCCGCCCCGCAGTGGTGTCGCTACTGGTCCTCAAAGGCGTCGCACCCGTGGGATACGCCCAGTACGTTCCTGCCGGCCCTCGCGACGGCGGCATCGACATGGCCCTTCTCCCCCACGCTCAGGGCCAGGGCCTCGGCCCGGATGCCGCCCGCGCCCTCGTCCGGCACCTGCACGCCGTCATGGGCTGGGACCGCGTGACCGTCGATCCCGAAGCGTCCAACCATCGGGCCATCAGGGCATGGACCAAGGCAGGCTTCCGCCCGGTCGGGCCGCAGGGAAGCCGACTACTGATGGAGTGCAGGCCCTCGCCGTCGTCGGCGTAGGTGATGGGACGACCGGTCGGGGCGGTCGTACCTTGCCTTGGCGACGCGTCGACAGACACCGGTCCCGACCGACACAGGGGCACCGGGTTCCACGTCAGCGACCTTGCCCTGCAGGAAGGGCAGTTGAGCCGAGACCGGTCGGCGCTGCGCCAAGTTGTCAGATGGACACGCTCTTGCCATATTCCGACAATTCCGAAGATTCAGATACCGAGTTGTCGGGCGAGCGCGATGATTCCGGTGACGTCGCGCCGGGCATCGGCGCAGTTCGCGACGTACGAGGGCCCTGCGGACCGGCGGTTCAGGCGACGGTCGGCGGCAGGGCCGGTACGACCGCACCGCTGCCGGTCCTCGGGGCCCTTCGGGACCCGCTGTCAGGGGTGCGGACACGCTGAAGGGGGAAGTTCGTTGACCCGTGCACCTTTCAGACCGGCCGCACTGTCGGGCCGCGTCGCACGTTCCGCATCGGGCAGGTTGCCTTGGGCCGTCTGGAGGCGGCGGCTGACCTCCGTCGCCGCCGGCGGAGCCCTGGCCCTGACGGGCATGGCGACCGTCCCCAGTCCCGCGCAGGCCGCCACCGGCCCGACGGCGTACGTGGCCAACTTCTTCGGCGACACCGTTTCGGTGGTCGATACGAGCACGAACACCGTCACCGACAGCATCACCGTCGGAAACAGTCCGGTCGGCGTGGCGGTCAACCCCGGCTCCGGGCACGCCTATGTGACCAATTTCGACGAGGCCACCGTCTCGGCGATCGACATGGACACCAACGCGGTCACCGCGACCGTCCCTGTCGGCAGCAACCCGCTCAACCTGGCCTTCGATCCGTCCGGAACCCACGCCTACGTCGCGAACAGCGGCGGGACCACGGTCTCGGTGCTCGACACCGCGACGAACACGGTCAGCGCCACCATCCAGGTGGGCAACTCCCCGAACGGGGTGGCGGTGAGCCCGTCGGGCGCCACCGCCTACGTGACCAACAACAACGAGGCCACGGTCTCGGTCGTCGACACCGCGACGAACACGGTGACCGCCACCGTCCCGGTCGGCTCGTCCCCGACCGGTGTGGCCTTCAGCCCCTCCGGGGCCTTCGCCTACGTCACCAACAGTGGCGGGACCACGGTCTCGGTGCTCGACACCGCGACCGACGCGGTCAGCGCCACCATCGCCGTCGGGACCTCCCCGAACGGCGTCGCGTTCAACGCGTCGGGCACCCGGGCCTACGTCGCCGACCGGGGCAGCGACGACGTGAAGGTCATCGACACGGCGACCAAGGCCGTGACGGCGACCGTCCCCGTCGGCGACGGTCCGGCCAGGGTCGAGGCCGCCCCGTCCGGCACGGTCGTCTACGCGACCAACGTGAACGACGGCACCGTCTCCGTGATCGACACCGGGACCAATGCCGTCACGGAGACGATCAGCGGGTTCTCCGGCCCGTACGGCGTGGCGTTCGCCGCCGCACCGCCGTCGGCACGTGCGGACATCGACGTCAACCTCACCGCGCAGCCGCGCCTGAACCTTCTGGTGCCGTACCTGTCGTACACCCTCACCGCCCACAACACCGGACCCGAGGCCGTCACGTCGGCGACCCTCACGGCCAAGCTCCCGGCCGGCGCCGGCGCCACCAACCTGGCCTACGGCTGCACCGTCTCCGGCACCACCGTGACCTGCGACTACGGAGCCATCGCGGACAACGCGAGCGTGAACAAGACATTCCGCGTCCCGCTGCACCTGCTGCACCTCGGCCCGGTCAAGGTCTCCGGCCTGCGCACCACTTCCTCGCCCACCGATCCCCAACCCGACAACGACACGGCGTCCGTCACCTGCAACGCCGTCTCCATCGTCCTCGTCACCTGCCCGTGACACGGCACACGCGGTGATGCCGGGGCTCTGCCCCGGCCTGCGGCCCGACTGCCGGTGCGCGGTCGGGCCGCTTCCCGTCCCGCCCGTGCCGGACCGCGCGGCGGGGAGGAACTCCCTGCCGAAAAGTGCCGATGGTCCCGGCCCCACCGGGCTTTCGCCGTCCGCGCGCCCGGCACGGCACGCCTAGCGTGGAGACGTCATGCGCCGTCGGAAAGGGTGCGTCGTGAAACAGCAAGCTGTCCTGACCGCGTCCGTGGCCGTGCTGGGAGCGGGCCTGGTCCTGAGCGGCTGCGCCTCCACGAACAGCGGGCAACAGGCGAGCCTGCACGACGACGGTGCGACGTCTGCCGTGCGGGAGGTCCCCGACGCCGCCGACCTGTCCGGCGTGAGCGCGGAGGCGCGGGGCGGAACCATCGTGCTGGGACGGTCCGACGCGCCGCACACCGTGAAGGTCTACGAGGATCCACGCTGCCCGTACTGCAAGGACTTCGAGCAGGGCGGCGCGCGGGCCCTGGCGGGTCCCGTGCGCGAGGGCAAGGTCAAGGTCGAGTACACCATCGCGTCGTTCCTCGACGCGCGACTCGGCGGCTCGGGCTCCGCGAACGCGGCGAACGCGCTGCGGGCCTCCGTCGACGCGGGACAGTTCCCCGCCTTCCACGCGGCGGTCTTCGCCGACCAGCCCGACGACGAGCGCCAGGACGCCTTCACGGCACCGTACTTGCTGAAGATCGCCGACAAGGTGGGCAAGCTCCGCGGTGCCGCGTTCGACAGCGCGATCAGCGACGGCCGGTACACGTCCTGGGTCGCCCGGGCGATGAAGTCCTTCCGGGACGACGGCGTCCAGGGGACCCCGACCGTGCGCATCGACGGGAAGAAGGCCGACGGAGGCGAAGCCGCTCTCTATCGCGAGGCTTCCTTCGCCGAGGTCCTGCGGGCAGCCGGGATCTCGTAGGTCAGGTGCCCGGCTTGCGGCCGTAGACGAACACGTCGTCGCCGGTCTTCAGCAGCGACCAGTACTTCTTCGCGGTCGTCTTCGTCATGTTGACGCAGCCGTGCGAACCCGGCGGGTTCCACATACTGACGCCCACCGAGTGGAACGCCTCCCCGCCGTCGAAGAACTGGCTGTACGGCATCGGCACGTGGTAGATGCTCGACACGTGGTCGATGTGCCGCCAGTAGATCTTCTTCAGGCCGGTGCGTGTCTCGTACCCGTTGCGACCCGTGCGCACCGGGACCGGTCCGTAGACGAGGTTCTTGCCGTCCTGGATCCAGCTGAGCTGCAGAGTGAGGTCGACACAGGCGATCCGGCCCTTGTTCACCGGGCACTTGCCCGCCTTGTTCGGGTTCTTGCCGACGGCTTTCTGTTTGGTCATCAGGTCCATCACGCCCCAGGTGACGGGGCCCGCGTAGCCGATGTTCGGGGTGATGCCGTGCTTCGTCTGGAAGGCCTTGATGGCCTTGCAGTCGGCGGCGGACTGCTTGCCGTCGACCGGGCGGCCGAGAAACTTCTCCACCTGTTTCTGACGCGGACCCGTCTGTGTCGTACAACTGCCGGCCGCCTGAGCCGGTGCCGTGCCGAGCGCGAGCGCGAGCGGCGCGACGAGCCCGGCGACCGCGGCCGCGCCGACGACCCGTCTGCGATGGTCCCCCATGACCGATCCTCTCCCTGGGTTGACTCTGCCCGGCTAGACGAGTCCTCGGGCACAGGGGTTGTACGGGCCGGCCGGCTGATACCGAACGATGACAACCGCAGCCCAGCGGCACTGTCTTGCCGAACTTCTCAGAGAGCCACATCTACGGTCATAACGTGCAAAACGTACCGCGCTCCGCGCTGGCCGCCCTCGCCGTCACCGCAGTCCTGCTGACCACCCCTCCCGCGCAGGCGCAGCCGGCTTCTTCCACCGTCCCCACGAGCACGACCACGACCGCGGTCGTGCCCGGCCTGAAGGCCGTGGTCTCCGCCGCGCCCGCCGCGAAACTGGCTCACACCTATCGACGCGGCTGCCCCGTCCCACCGGGACGGCTTCGTCTGATCCGGATGAACCACTGGGGCTTCGACGGCAAGGTGCACCGCGGCGAACTGATCGTCAGCCGACAGGCCGTGAGCCCGATGCTGTACGTGTTCGGGCGCGCCTTCGCCGCGAAGTTCCCCATCCGGCGGATGAAGGTCATGGCCGAGTACCGGGGCAGCGACACCGCCGCCATGAAGCAGGACAACACCTCCGCCTTCAACTGCCGTGCCGTGACCGGGAGTCCGGGCAAGAGGTCCCAGCACTCCTACGGCAACGCCATCGACATCAACACGCTCGAGAATCCCTATGTCGACACCTCGGGCCGCGTCTACCCACCGGCCGGCCGTCGTTACCTGCGCCGGGATCGGCCCGTCAAGGGAATGATCCGGCGCGGGGATGTGATCACGACTGCCATGCGCAAGGTCGGCTGGCAGTGGGGCGGCCGCTGGGCGCACCCGGATTACCAGCACTTCTCCGCCAACGGGCGCTGATCCGGACCACGGTCAGGAGGTCACGGTTCCTCCGGTCCGTCCTCGTCGAGTTCGAACCAGACCGTCTTGCCTTCGGGCTCGGGGCGGATGTTCCAGCGGTGGGCGAGGAGGTCGAGGAGGACCAGACCGCGACCTGAGGAGGACAGTTCGCCGGGGGCGCGGCGGTGCGGGACTTCGTCGCTGCGGTCGGTGACCTCGACCCGTAGGTGGCGCCGCCCTTGGACACCGCTGATCTCCGCGCTGAGGACGGCGGCGCATTCGGTGTGGACCAGCACGTTGCCGAGAAGTTCGGAGGCGAGCAGGACCACCGTGTCGACGTGCCCGGGGCGGGCCCAGTCGTGGAGCAGCCCCTGGAGCTCGATCCGCGCGTCGGCGAGCCCCTGCGCCTGATCCTGTTCGAGGGTCAGGCGCAGATGCCGCCCCGGGCGGTCCGCGGACGGGTCGGACGGGTCGCGGCGCAGGAGGATGAGGGCGATGTCGTCCTCCGTGAAGGAGGTGGTCCGAGCGCCGGGCTGCGCGGTGTGCGGGGCGACGACGGCGTTCAGGAGCCGGTCCGCCAGACCGTCGATGTTCTCGGCGGCACCCGGGGTCAGGGCGTTGCGGACGCGGAGCCAGCCGGAGTACATGTCGTGGCCGCCGTTCTCGATCAGGCCGTCGGTGCACAGCATGAGGATCTCGTTCTCACGCAGGGTGACGACGCTGACCGGGTAGTCGTCCTCTCCCAGGTCGAGTCCGAGGGGCAGGCCGCCGCGCACGTGTTTGAGGAGGCAGGTTCCGTCCGGGAGCCGCAGGACGGGGTGCGGATGCCCGGCCCTGGCGATGCGCAGGATGCCGGTGGCCGGGTCCGCCTCCAGGTAGATGCAGGTGGCGAAGCGGTCCTCGTCCAGCGACGCCAGGAAGTGGGAGGCCCGCACCATGACGGCGTTGGGGCCGTGGCCCTCGACGGCGTAGGCATGGATCGCGGTGCGCAGCTGGGACATCAGCCCCGCGGCATGGACGTCGTGGCCCTGGACGTCGCCGATCACGAGGCCCAGACGCCCGCCGGGCAGGACGATGCTGTCGAACCAGTCGCCGCCGATCATCAGTCCGCCGCCGGTGGGCACGTACCGGGCGGCGACGGTCAGCCCCTCGACGCCGGGGCCGACGCGGTCCATGCTGCTGCGCAGGTTCTGGGACAGCGTGTGGTCGGCCCGGCCGTTGTAGGTGTGTTCGATGCTCTGTCCGAGCAGCCGGGACAGGGTCATCAGGAAGGTGCCCAGGCCGTCGGTCATCGGTACGGGGGTGTCGAACGCGGCCAGCCATACGCCCGTGAGCTGGCCGTACGTGACCAGCGGGAGATACGCCCAGGTCTCGTATCCCGTCCGGTCGGCGACCGGCCAGGCGGTCGGGAACCGGTCGCGGTATTCCTGCGGGGAGGCCAGGAACACGGGGCGTCCGGTGCGGGTCACCTGTGTGGCGGGGTGATCGATGTCCAGCGGCAGGCGGAACGCGTCGCCCTCCCCGTCGCGCAGACCGAAGTGTCCGACGCAGTGCAGGAACTCGCGGTCGGCGCGGAAGACCGCCTGGGCCGCAAGCGGCAGCTCGGTGCCGGACAGCTGGGAGATCAGGGTGAGCGCCTCCGCGAGCGATTCGGCCCGGGCCAGGGCATGCCCCGCGACGAGCAGCTCGGATCCACGGTGTCTTCTGCGCTCCGGCGGCTCGGCGGAGCCGTCCGCGGCCGGTCCTGCCAGCCGGTTGAGGGCCTCGACCTGGCGCACCTCGGCGTCGCGCTCCTCGGAACCGCCGTGCTCGTGCCCACCGGCCACCTGCGGCACTCCCGTCTGCTCGGCCCGTTCTGCCTTCTCCCGCGCTCCCCCCATGTTCCGACGATCGGCCGTGTCGCGCCTGCTCGGGCGGGCACCCGGTGCCGTCCGGGCTGAACGGGTGACGCGGATGGCCCGTAGAACGGGGTCATCGGTGACGGAGCCGGTACTGCCCTGCCCGACTGCACGGCGGGCGGTCGACCGGCATCAGTCCGCGTGCCCGGTCGGCAGTTCCAGCCGGAGCGCGAAGCCACCCTCAGAGGTCGGGCCGAAGGTGATCGTTCCGCTGAGGAGTTCGGCACGCTGACGGAGTCCGACCAGGCCGTGGTGGGCTCCGGGGAGGCTGAGTGCCGGGCGCGTGGGGGCGGTGTTCGTGATGACCGCGCGGAGCAGGGCGTCGCGATGATGGATGCGGACGGTCGCGCTCGCGCCGGGGGCGTGTTTGCGTACGTTGGTCAGCGCCTCCTGCACCGTGCGGTAGACGGCTCGCTGCAGCGTGGGCGGCAGGCCGTGGGGCAGATCGGTCTCCAGCACCGTCTCGATTCCGCTGGACCCGATCAGCTGCCGGAGGTCGGTGAGCGAGGGCTGCGGGGTGAGTTCGGTCGGGCGGGTCCCGGAGGCGCGCAGCACGCCGATCATGTGTCGCAGTTCGTCCAGGGTCTGCACGCTGAGCCGCCGGATCGTGGCACCGGCCGCTCTGGCGTCGGCGTCCTGATTGCTCACCTGGAGCGCTCCGGCCTGCACGGCGATCAGGCTGACCTGGTGCGAGACGACGTCGTGCATCTCCCGGGCGAGCTGTGCGCGCTCCCTCGCCAACACCGCCTGAGCCGTGAGCATTTGCTGGTGCTCGCGGACCTCGGTGATCTCGGCGAGACGGAGCGACAGCTCTCTGCGGGCCTGGACGAGCTGTCCCAGGAAGACCGGGGCGGCAGCCGTGGCGAGGGTGTACGTGATGTCGACGAGGTTGTAGGTCTCGGCGAGTTCGTCGACCTCCAGGTACGACCACGGCCACGGCATGAAGTCGCAGACGGCGAAGGTGAGGGCGCAGCCGACGAGCAGCGGGCGGTTCCGGGAGAGCGACGAGAGCGTGTAGAGCGCGACGAGAGTGGCGAAGGCCGCGTCCGTGATCAGGGAGGTGGGGAGCGTCAGCAGGAAGGTGAGGCGCGGCAGGTGCCGGCGCAGCATGAGCGCGGCCACCGCGAGGAGCGCGGCGCTGACGGCCATCGGGTCCCCGTCGTCGACGTTGACCCACACGTCCGCCAGTGCGGCGGTCACCAGCCCGATGTCCAGCAGCACGAGGGGCGGCCGCCGGAAGCTCATCGGTCGCCCCTGCCCCGGTCGCGTTTCAGGACGCCCGCGCGCTCGGCGAGCAGCGCGGCCTGCACCCGGTTGCCGACCTCCAGCTTCTCCAGCACGGCGCTGACGTGCCCCTTGACCGTGCCGACGCTCAGGTGCAGGCGCTCGCCGATGTCCGCGTTCGCCAGGCCCTTGGACATCAGGGCCAGGACGTCGCGCTCGCGCTCGGTCAGCCGCTCGACCCGGTGTACGGCCAGCGGCTCGCATCCGCTCCGGTCCAGGAATCCCTTCACCACCGAGCGCGCCACCTGCGACGACAGCACGACTCCGCCGTCGACCAACGTGCGTATCAAATGCGGGAGTTGATTCGGGTCGGTGTCCTTGAGGAGGAACCCGTCGGCGCCCGACCGCAGAGCGACCTCGATGTACTCGTCGGCGTCGAAGGTGGTGAGCATGGCCACCACCGGCGGGTCCGCAAGGCGGCGCAGCGCGGCCAGCACGGTGAGCCCGTCCACGTCGGGCATGCGGATGTCCAGCAGTACGACATCGGGAACCAACTCCCCCACGGACTGCACGGCCTGGCCGCCGGAGACGGCCGCCACCACCTCGATGCCGTCGGCAGCATTGAGGATGTGGGTGAAACCCGTACGGACGAGTGCTTCGTCGTCGACCACCAGAACCCGGATCATGCGCGCTCCACTCGCCGCCGGCCGTCATCCGATGCGTACCACGCGGGCGCTCGGACGTCTGCGGTGTCCGCGCACACTCCGGCCGGTGGACGGCAGCAGGCATCCGTCGATCGGCGGGCACGCCCCGGCCAACCGGACGGGGCGCTTCGGAAAGTCGACGGGTGGGCCGCGACGGGCCGTGCACGGACGCTGAGAGGCATGACAGATGAAGCGTCTTCGGCCGCGCCACGTGCGGCGTTGCACGAGGCGGCGGCCCCCGGCCTCCCCTCCGTCGCCGCCTCTTCCTCCCCTTCGAGCGCTCGCCTGATCGGCCTCGACCTGGCCCGTGGCCTCGCGGTCTTCGGCATGTACTCGGCGCACGTCGGCCCCGACGTCACGGTGGGCGGCCCCGTGGGCTTCCTCCTGGAGACGGCCCGCGGCCGCTCCGCCGCGCTGTTCGCCGTGCTCGCCGGGTTCTCGCTGGTCATCATCACGGGCCGACCCCGTCCCCGGCGGGGTCGTGCCGGGCGGCAGGCGGCGGCCCGGATCGCGCTCCGCGCCGTGGCGCTCATCGCGCTCGGCTACGCCCTGACCTCCCTGGACACCGACGTCGACGTCATCCTCAGCTACTACGGACTGCTCTTCCTCCTGGTCCTCCCGCTGTACCGGCTGCGGGCCGCGACACTCGCACTCATCGCCACCGCCGGTGCCCTGTTCCTTCCTCAACTCCTCTATCTGATACGGATGTTGCTCGACGACGGAGCCTGGTCGGGCATCGTCGTCGCTGCGGATCCGCTGGCCCGGATCACCGGCTCGGACGGCATCGTCGAGCTGCTGTTCACCGGCGACTACCCGGCACTCACCTGGGCACCGTTCCTGATCGCGGGCATGGCGGTCGCCCGCCTGGACCTGACCCGTCCGGGGATCCGCTCCCGGCTCGCCCTGATCGCCGCGGGGCTCGCCGTGACGGGCTACGGCTTGTCCTGGCTGGCACTGCGTCTGATACCTCACGCGCTGAGCGCCGTCGCGGCGGCCACGGACGGCGGTTCCGCCTCATCGGCCTGGTGGTCCGACACGGTGGGGGAACCCGAGAACGGCATGGCCGGCGCCCCGCTCGCCTGGCTCCTGGTGGCCGCGCCGCACAGCCAGACCACGCTCTCCGTCGTCGGCAACACCGGCGTCGCGCTCCTGGTCCTGACCGGCTGCCTGGCCGCCGCCGACCGTCTGCCGCGCCTCGCCCGAGCGGCGGCACCCGTCGCGGCGGTCGGCACGATGGCCCTGACCGTCTACGTCCTGCACATCATCGCTCTCTGGTTCCTGAACGACGTCTGGTACGTGGCCGCGGTCGAGGACGAAACGATGGCCGCGCTCCCGGTGCTGCTCGCCTTCATCGCGGGCGCACTCCTGCTCGCCGTGCTGTGGACTCGCCGCTTCCGGCGCGGCCCCTTGGAACACCTGCTCCACACCGCCACCCTGCCCGCGCGCCACATCCGTTGACCACCAGGAGTGCCGGGAACCGGAATCTTTCGGTGGACCAAGAAGCCCGAGGAACGCGTGAGGCCCGTGTGTCCGGCAGGATGTTCCGACGGATTCTTACGGGAGGACTTCAGCAGTGAGCAGCAACCAACCCGGCCCGTACGCCGGTCGGCCCCCACAGCCGGCACCCTGGGGCGTACAGCCGGGCCCGTTCGTGCAACCGGGCCGGCCGGGACAGCAGCCCGGTCCGTACGGGCCGCCGGGCGGGCCCGGGTTCACCGGTCAGCCGCAGTGGGGCGGATACGGGATCCCGCCGCAGCCCGGCGGTTACCCGCCGCGCCGTGGCGGGGCGGGTAAGACCTTGGGGATCATCGTCGGTGCGGGGTTGGCGCTGGCGTTGATCGGCGGCACCGCGTTCTGGTTCCTCGGCCGGAAGGGTCTCGACGACGACGGCCCGCACAGACTGACCGCACCGTCGACGATGTCGTTCTCCACGTACTTCCGTTTCGGCGACGAGTCCGACACCGACGTCACCCTCGGGAGCGAGGACACCCAGGAGTTGGAGAAGATCGACATCAGGAACCCCGAGCCGATCGCCGCGAGCTATTCCGAGGAGTACCTCGACAACCTCGACACCTCGGACCCGGACGCGGTCCAGGACAAGCTGCGGAGCCTGAAGAACAACGCGCGGTTCAGCGTCACGGGCGCGTACGGGGAGATCGCCGACCCTCAGCTGGCGTTGACCCAGTACCTTGCCCTGGTGTCGGATCGTCTCGCCACCACCTCGCAGAAGAGCGGCACCCATGTCGTCTCCCTGCTGGGCGTGCCCGAGGAAGCGGAGGCGGACTCGCTCGACGGGGCGGTGATGCAGTGCGCGAACCTCGATGTGGACAACTTCGAGACGAGCGAGGACACCACGACGACGGTGTGCGCTTGGGCCGACTACTCGACGATCGCGCTGGTCACCCCGTACAACGGGATTC
Organism: Streptomyces sp. HmicA12; assembly: GCF_000373565.1. GTDB lineage: Bacteria > Actinomycetota > Actinomycetes > Streptomycetales > Streptomycetaceae > Streptomyces. Next base: position 24,254 of record NZ_KB891821.1, read on the forward strand.
TCGGCCTGTCGACCGAGGAGGCGGCTGAGCTCACGGGAAAGATCCGTGGCGACATGCGCGTTCCGCGCTAGGCAAGGTGGCGCGGAGGAGTCTTTGGTGTTCGGCGGTGCGAGGCCTGTCGGGCTTCCGCCGCCGGCACCTGATCGGACAGGAAGGCGAGAACGGCCGGCATGACGTCGAGGCCGTTGTGGCCGGGTGGTTGAGGGTGAAGCGGTAGAGCGGGCCGCGGTCCGTCTCGGGGGCGAGTAGGGGTAGGCGAGGGTCGAGACCAGGCCGTCGTACTCGGCGATGGGCAGATGGTTGCCGGCGTGCGCGACGAACGTGGCGATGGCGTGTGCGGTGGCCTGGTCGGGGGCGGTCACCGTGATCAGCACGCCGAGTTCGCGGGGCAGGAGGGACTCGGGTTCCGTACCCGCGAGGACGGTGCCGCCGCCGTAGAGCCGGTAGTCGATGTCGATGGTGGCCGGGTCCACTTCGCCGTCGAACACGTCGAGGATCTCGGCGTCGAAGTACTGCTGGGCGAACGGCAGGAGTTTGGGCAGGGCGTCGATGACGACGCAGGTCGCGGACGCCGCCGATGATCACGGTCTGGTAGCCGCCGAGTTCGGCGCCTTCGAGCTGGCGCGATCAAGGAGAGGCGATCGAGTGCCGACCCCACGCCGCGTTCACCGCTGAGCGGCCAGCACTGCCGCGAGACCCTCTTGCAGATCTTTGACGAAGTGCTCGGGCACCTCCAGCGACGGGAAGTGTCCCCCGGTTTCGGGCTCCCTCCATCGGACGATCCGTCGGTACCGCTCCTGCGCCCAGGGGCGCGGACACTTCTCGACGTCGCGGGGATACATGGTGAGCGCCGACGGGACGTCGACCCGCAGTTCGGGGTCGAGCGAGTTGTGGCTCTCGTAGTAGATGCGGGCCGCCGACGCGCCGGTCCTCGTCAGCCAGTACAGGGTGACGTCGTCGAGAATCCGGTCCCTGGAGATCGTCTCGAACGGGCTGTCCTCGGTGTCCGACCACTCGGCGAACTTGTCGAGGATCCAGGCGAGAAGCCCGACCGGTGAGTCGACGAGCGAGTAGCCGATGGTCTGCGGCCGGGTCGCCTGCTGCTTCGCGTACGCCGCGCGATGGATCCAGAAGGCGCGGGTGTCCTCGGCCCACGTGCGCTCCTCCGCCGTCAGCCCGTCCGTCGTCAACCCGGGCGGCCCCTCAGCGAACGTGGTGTGGATGCCGAGAACGTGCGCCGGGAACCTGCCGCCGAGAACCGTGGTGATGTTGCCACCCCAGTCGCCGCCGTGGGCCGCGAACTTGTCGTAGCCGAGCCTCCCCATCAGCTCCACCCATGCGGCCGCGATCTTTTCGGTTCCCCATCCGGTGGTGGCCGGCTTGTCGCTGTAACCGAAGCCCGGCAGCGACGGGACCACGACGTGGAACGCCGGCGCGTCCGCATCTTTCGGATCAGCCAGCTCGTCCACCACATCGATGAACCGGGCGACACTGTCCGGCCAGCCGTGCGTCAAGAGCAGCGGAACGGCGTCCGCGCGCGTGGACCGGCGGTGCAGGAAGTGGATTCCCAGATCATCGATGGCCGTACGGAACTGGCCGATCCGGTTGAGGCGCTCCTCGAACGACCGCCAGTTGTACCCGGTGCGCCAGTAGTTCACGACGTCGACGAGGTCGGCGAGCGGAACGCCCTGGCCCCATCGGCGAGGGCCGGGCGCGGCACCGCGGACCGTCTCGGCTTCCGGGAGTCGCGCCGCGGCCAACCGTGCGCGTAGATCGTCGAGTTCGGCGTCGGTCGCGTGGGTCTCGAATGCTTGCACGTCGCTGGCGGGACGGGTCATGAGTCCTCCTGGCCATGGTGGAACCGGCTAAGACGGTTCTAGCAGCCCGCCAGGCCGTGCCGCAACCGGCTAAGGTGGTTCCATGCGTGCTGGCTTCCCTGAATTCCGCCTCGGTAGCGTGCTGGCGACCAGCTTCACGGGGACCCTTTCGGAGCGTCATGGCGACGCCGTGGAGCGGATTCCCACACCGCAACGGCTCGTCGACTGGCTGGTGGTGAGCGGCCTCGCCGTGGACTCCTGCACCGCCGCCCAGCTCGACCTCGCCCGGGAACTGAGGGAGTCGATCCACGCCGCCGCGACAGCGGCCGCGATCCAGGAGGCTCTCCCCGCGTCCGCCGTCCAGGTCATCAATGACCGCAGCGCTCAGGGGCGGGCCGCGGCGATCCTGACGCCCGAGGGCGAGCGGCGATGGCGGCTCGGCTCGGCTTCCTGCGTGGAGGACGCCCTCGGCGTGATCGCCGCCGACGCGATCAGCATCATCGCGGGCGAGCGGGACGGAAAGCTGGCGCTGTGCGCGTCACCGACCTGCCTGGCCGCTTTCTTCGATACGAGCCAGAGCCGCACCCGCAAATGGTGCGACATGAACACGTGCGGGAATCGCCAGAAGAAGGCGCGCTTCCATGCCAACCAGCGCAAGAACCCCGGACCGACGGCGGAGTGAGCGTCACCTCGGAACACGGCCTCGGTCAGTACGTCTCCATCTGCTGATCGCCGACGTTCACCGGCTCCTCGCAGTCGCGGGTACTACTTCTTGCGCGTGGCCCGCTTGCTCAGCACCGCCAGGATCACGGGGATGACCAGCTCGATCCCGCGGGCCACGTTCGCCGCCGGCAGGCCCGTCTTCTTCGCGATCGCGTTGGCCGCGGGGCGGCTCATGCGCGACAGGAGTCCGGCCAGCAGTCCGCCGGAGGCCAGCCCGCCCAGGCCGCCGAGCGTGGCTACGCCCTGGAGGGGCGGCTGTGCCGCTTCGTCGATGGCCTGCTGGACCTCCTGGGCGCCTTCAGGGCCTTCCTCGGAGCGCTCGCGCAGGCCACCGGAGAGGGCCGACACCGTACCGCCCACGACGTCCTGCGCGCCGGACGCGTCCGTGCCCAGCACCTCCGCGAGCTGCTGGAGCCCGGTGCCGCCGAGCTCGTCGAGGACGTCCCGCTCCAGCGACTTCTCACCCGATTCTTCGCTCATGCACCAAACGCTAAGGCGGTCCGCGGGTGTCGGCGACCGCACGGCGACGGGCCCGACGACGGGACGGGCCCCGGTCGGGCCTGGGGCGTGGCCGGCGCTCCGTACGGGCGTGTCAGGCCAGGCCCGCGGCGATGGCGCGGCGGACGGCGTCGGCGCGGTCGCGGATGTCGGCCTTGGCGAACAGGTTGTTGATGTGGGTCTTGACCGTGGCCTCGCTGATGAACAGCTTCTCGGCGATGGCGCGGTTGGGCAGGCCCTGGCCGATGAGCGTGAGGACCTCGCGCTCGCGCGGGGTGATGTCCGCGGGCAGCGACTGGGTGGCGGCCGGTGCGGTGGTGCGTACCGTGGCCAGGAGCCGGTCCTGGACCTCGCGGTCGAGGACGGACTGGCCGGCGGCCGCCGCGCGGATCGCCCGCAGGATGTCCTGTCGCCCGGCGTTCTTGGTCAGGTACCCGCGGGCTCCGGCGCTCAGGGCGGCCAGGATGGAGTCGTCGTCGGCGAAGGTGGTGAGCACGACCACCGCCACGCCGGGGTGTTCCTCGCTCAGCCTGCGGGTGGCCTCGATGCCGTCCATCTGAGGCATCCGCAGGTCCATCAGCACCACGTCGACCGGACCGGCCGCCACGGCGGTCAGCACCTCGGCGCCGTTGGCCGCGGCCGTGATCACGTCGATGTCCTCGGACAGGGCGAGGACCGCGGCGAGGGGCTCACGGACAGCGGCCTGGTCGTCGGCGACGATCACTCTCAACCGGCCCTGCTGATCGGCCTGTTCACTCATCGGGGATCACTCTCATCGGGAATCGCTCTCATCGGGAATCACTGCCTCCACCTGCCAGCCGCCTGCGTCCGGTCCTTCGGGAACCGGTCCCGCTGCAAGGGTGCCATCCAGCAGGGCGACCCGTTCGCGCATCCCGATCAGTCCCATCCCGCTGCCGAGTCCCGCGATCACTTCGCGGGTGGCCGGCCCGTTGCGGACCGTCAGAGTCGTCGACGCCTCGCCGAACGCCAGCCGCACCGCGACGGATCCGCCGGGCGCGTGCCGCCCGGCGTTGGTCAGGGCCTCCTGCGCGATCCGCAGCAGGTTCTGCGTGCCGCGCGCCGAGAGCGACCGTACGGTGCCGGTGACCGTGAGCGCGTCCCGGTGGCCGGACGACTCCAGCATCGCGGTCAGGGTCTCGACCAGCGGCAGTGCGTCCTCGCGCAGCGCGTGCACCGTCCACTGCGCCTGCTTGAGGCTCTCCTTGACCATGCTGTGCGCCTTGTGGTTCGCCTCGCGGACCTTGTCCAGGTCGCCGGTGTCCAGCAGCGCGTCGGCGAGCTCCAGTTGCATGTTGATCCCGGCCAGTGAGTGCGCCAGGACGTCGTGCACGTCACGGGCGATCCGGCTGCGCTCGGTCAGTACGGCGGCCTGGGCCTCGGCCCGTGCGGCCCGCTCGGAGGACTCGGCCGCCTCGATCACCGCCTCCAGCGCGCGCTGTTTGCTCCGGCTGAGGATGCCCGCCACCACCGGAAGGCCCGTGGTGAGCCCCAGGCCCCATGCCAACTGGTGGTGCCCCGGGCCGATGTGGAAGTAGAGCACCGCGGCACACAGCAGACTGCTGGACGCGGCCAGCGGGAGGGACCACTTGAGCGGGAAGCGGTAGCCGATGTGGCCGACGAGGAAGTAGGCGAACAGATAGCTGGAGCCGGTACGGCTGACCCCGATCAGCGCGGCCGACGCGACGACACCCAATGACATCCCTACGAGGACGACGCGCGGGGAGAATCGGGCTTCGGGCAGATGACGGACCAGCAGCGCCGCCGAGCACAGCACGAGGAGCGCGGCGACCGCGAGGCCCCGGCCGCTGAGGCCCAGAGGGCGGACCGTCAGAAAGCCGCCGGCGATGACCACGAGCGTGACGGCCCAGTGCGTCCTGGGGTCTCTGCGGGGAAACGCCGGGTGCCCGGACTCCGGGGCGGGCGCGGGGTCCGGACGGCTCTCGGGTGCTGGCACGGCGCGACGATAGCCCACGATCAGGCGCTGCGGTCGACGCTCAGGGCGGGACGCGTCTCCGTCGTCGGCCGTCCGCCGGCCACCATGCGGCCGCGTACGAAGATGGTGGCCAGCCGGGTGACGACCTCGGTGAGCGCCATGAGGACGAACGCGGCGACCCACGCCTGGTCACTGGTGATCTGGTGGGTGAGGCTGAAGCGGGCGACGTCATCGCCGCCGCCGTGCTCGGTCCACAGCTGGAATCCCATGCGCGCGCCCATACCGATCACCCAGAGCGCTGCCGAGACCGCGCCGGCCTTGATCAGGACGTGCTCGCCGGAGACCCGGACCCTGGTGCAGACGCCGCCGGCGATGCCGAGTGCGGCGCCCGTGGCCACCAAGGTGCCGATCAGCACCAGGTCGTTGCCCCCGGTCGGGACGGATTCGAGGTACTGGTGGGCCACGAAGGCCACGATCCCCAGCGGGACGATGAAGGTCCTCCAGTCCAGTCGGCCCTCCCGCAGCTGCCGGAAGACGACAAGGAGGAGAGCGATGTCGGTGATCCACTCGGTCGTAGTCATGTCCATAAGACTGCTGTGGCGGGGCGTCGATCACCTGGACCCATGGGTGGACCTCCGGGTGGACATCGGTCGGCCGGAGGTGGAGCCCCCAGCTACTGCACCGCGCCGTCCGGAATGCACACGTACCCCTGGCCCCATGCGTTGCGTTCCACGTGACTGGGTTCCGTGGAGCCGAGGCAGAAGAGCCATGCCTCGCGGTAGGACGGGTTCGTCAGGATCAGCTCCCGCTCGTCCTCGTCGGCGTGGACAAGGCTGTCGTACGCCTCGTTCGACAGGACGACCGTGCCGGTACCCGGCTCGGGGTCGGCGGCCAGAGCCGGGGCGGACGAGGCCACGGATGCGGCCAGGGCCAGGAGGAGGGCGCCGGTGGCGGAGCGGATGCGCATCTGGGAGTTCTCCCTGTTTCGACGACGACGGGACATCACCTGCTCAACCCCGCAGCCCCGACTTGGTCACGCTCCGGACCACCGGCTGGCCTGAAGGGGCCACCCCACGAAGTCGCCCGCTACGCCTGCCGCTTCACGTACGTGACCGCGATCATGCCTGCGGAGAAGACGACCGGCACGACCGCCCCACCGGAGGCGACAGCGGCGAGCGGGGACTGCCCGAGGGCGGCAAGGCCGACCCCGGTGGTGAGCCCGACGATCACGGAGATCAGAGCGACGACCACTACGTGGTACACGCGGTGGTCGCAGGTGGAAGTGGTTGCGGACAAGAAGGGCCCTCCAAGGCATCGTCAGAGCGCCGTCACGGAGACCAGGGGCAGAAGCCAACCTGCCGCCGTGGCCGCGTCACGACGTCGCCGCCCGATGGGCGTCGCCATAGGAGAGCGCCGGCCAGGCGCCTCTATAGGTACTCTGCCGCCGCGCCGCGACAGTCCGCCGTCCGCACCGATGCACCGTGCCTTTCATGGATCTCGTCAACTACGAACACACTAACCAACGCCACTGACATCCGGCCCGAGTTGGCGAGACATACTCGGGCCCGTACGACTGCCCGAGCAGTGAACATCTCCTGGCCCTCTCCCTACGCGCTGTCGCCGAGCTCATGGTGCTTGCCCGCTGCGACCACCGTCGCGACGGCCTTCAGGGCGCCCAGGTCGGCGAGCGGGTCGCCGTCGACCACGAGCAGATCCGCGCTGAAGCCAGGGCTGAGCTGCCCCGTCTCGTCGCCGACTCCCAGCGCGTGGGCGGCTTCCGTGGTGGCCATCGCGAGGATGCGCTCGACGGACAGGCCCAAGTGCTCGTAGAAGGTGAGGCTGGAGGGCAGCCCGTCGAAGCCCGCGCGCTGCACGCCCGCGTCCGTTCCCGCGATCAGTCGCGCGCCCGCCCGCGCCATGTGCCGTACGGCGTCGAACATGGCCTCGGCGCGCTCGGCTCCGAAGTACTTGGGCAGCATCGGCCAGTGCGGGCTGACCGCCGGGCAGACGTGGATGCCCTTCTCGACGATCCGGGCGAGGACGTCCTCGCGGACCTCGAACCCGTCGGGCGTCATCCAGGTGCAGTGCTCGATCGTGTCCACGCCGGCCTCGACCGCGGCGGCGATGCCGTCCGTGCCGTGCGCGTGCGCGGCCACGGGCAGTCCGGCGCCGTGCGCCTCGTCGACGAGGGCCGCCAACTCCTCGTGGGAGAACTGGGATTCCCAGCTGTTGGCTCCGCCCTTCGTGAGCCCTCCGCCGGTCTCCATGACCTTGATGACGTGGGCGCCCTGCGCGATGTTCCGTTGGACGAGGCGGCGGACCTCGTCGGTCCCGGAGGCCTCGCCACCGAGGAACCAGCAGTGCCCGCCGGGCGGGGTCACCGGCGTGGCCGCCGAGATGACGCGCGGGCCGACGGTCTTCCCCTCGGTCACGGATTTCGACAGGCGCAGGGCGAGGGCGTTGCGGTCGCCGAGGTCGCGCACGGTGGTGACGCCGGTCCGCAGCAGTTGCCCGGCACGGACCTTCATGTCGGTGAACAGCGCCTCGTCGTCCTGTTCCTGGAGCGTGGCCACGGGGTCCGGTCCCGCATCGAAGCAGAGGTGGACGTGCGCGTCGATCAACCCGGGCAGCAGCGTCCCCGCGGGGTGAGCCAGCCGGGGCTCGTCGGGAAGGGCGTGACGCTGCACCTCCTCGCGCGGGCCGACGCAGGCGATCTTCCCGTCGCGGACCAGGACGGCTCCGTCGGGGACGACGTGCCGGTCGGCTCCGGCCAGGACGCGGGCTGCGGTGACGAGCATGTGGGGGCTCCCTCTCGCTGGTGGGGTCGGGGTGGTCGGCGAGGCGCAGAGCGTCGGACAGGGGAGGCGCGGGTATCACCTTGCCGCTGACACAACCTCCAAATCCACTGCCGCAAATGCCGAGCCTTTTGAGGTATCTTCCAAGCATTAGCCAGTCATCTATGGAACTCGCCCTGGCAGATGCAAGATGGATGGCGTTGTTCGGGGCGCGGATGTCACGGTCCCGGCCAGGTCCAGGCTCACAAGGCGAGGTCCCCCATGGACATGCGTACCCACGACGGCAGCGCCGACGTCCACCCCGGCGCCGTCGACACCGGACACTCTTTCCGCCGCCGCCCCGACGAACGCATCGCCCGCGCCATCGCCCGAGCTCTCGGCGATGCCCACCATGTCCTCAACGTCGGCGCGGGCACGGGCTCCTACGAGAATCCCGCGCACACCATCACCGCGGTCGAACCCTCCCTGGCCATGCGCGCACAGCGCCCGGCGCGGCTCGCCACCGCCATCGACGCCGTGGCCGAGGACCTCCCGTTCACGGACGGTCGGTTCGACGCGTCCATGGCCCTCTTCAGCGTCCATCAGTGGTCCGACGCCGAAGCCGGACTGCGCGAGATGCGCCGCGTCACCCGCGGCCCGGTCATCGTCCTCACCTGCGACCCCGCACGCGTCCGCGACTTCTGGCTCTACGACTACGCGCCCGACGTCCTCGACACCGAGGCCCGGCGCTACCCACGCCTGAGCCGACTCGCCGGAGCCCTCGGCGGCACCGTCACCACGCGGCCGGTCCCCATTCCGCTGGACTGCACCGACGGGTTCAACGAGGCGTACTACGGACGGCCCGAACTGCTCCTCGACCCCGCCGCCCGTCAACCCTGCTCGGCCTGGAGCTTCATCGACGACCGGGCCCGCCAGGACTTCGACACCTCGCTGCGGCGCGCGCTCGGCTCCGGCGCCTGGGACGAGGCCTTCGGCCACCTCCGCCACCGGCCGACCTACAGCGGATCCCTCGTCCTCCTGCGGGCCACTCCCTGACGGCCCGCAGCCACACGCCACAGAAGGGGGCGGCCCAGGTGGACCCGCTGGCACGCCGCAAGATGATCGCCCACGTCCAGGTCGAACGGCAGCGCCTGTTGCCCGAGCACGAGGAAGCGACCCGGACCACCATCGAGATGCTGCGCGCCAGTACGAGCAGCGTCGACGATCCCCGCCTGGTGCCCTGCCTCAACCTCGCCCATCTCCTGGGCACCAGGAACACCTACGGCGACGACAGGCTGATGGCCCTGGCGCTCTCGGTGGCCAATTGGGCGACCACCGCCATCAACGATCTCGCTCATCACACCGGCAGGACCCCACAGCAGATCCTCGACCAGTACGAGACCGACGTCATCGCCGATCAAGAGGACCTCGCCTGACAGGGCGGGCGACGCCGCGGCATCGCCTTCGTCTTCGTGACGTCAGACCAGCACTTCAGTGGATCCGCACCCGGCGGAGAAGGCACCCGCGGCGGCCGCCAGGACGGTCGTCTTCGCGGCCCGCTCCGGGAGTTGCGGGTCAAGATCGGCGCGCAGGAGCACCAGCCGGTGGTAGAGCGGCGCCGTGGCGGCGATCAACAGGCTCCGTGCGTCCGTGTCCTGCGACGGGAGTTCGCCGCGCTCGACGGCGCGCTCGACGAGGATCTCGCACTGGGCGTACCGGTCGTCCCACAGGCGTGTCTGGGCCCGCGCGGCCTGTTCGGAGTGGAACGAGGCGGCCATCAGGGCGACGGCGAACGACGGCCGCACGACCAGGGACTGCTGGATCTCCTCGTTGAGGGCCGTCAGATCGCCGCACAGGGAGCCGGTGTCCGGTGGCCGCCAGTCGATCTCGCCGGCGGCGGCGATGACGTCGACGAGCAGGCCGCCCACGTCGCGCCAGCGCCGGTACACCGTGGTGCGGTGCACTCCGGCGCGGGTCGCGACGCCCTCCATCGTGAGTCCTTCGTGCCCGCTCTCGGCGAGTTCGGCGCGCACCGCGTCGAGGACCTGGGCGCGGATGCGGGCGGTGCGGCCACCCGGACGGCGGTCCGGCGTCGTGGTCTTCGGGTCTGTCATCGGGATCCCGTATCCGGTTGATCAACGTGCCGGGCTGTGCCAGCATCCTAACGCAACAGTTGTCGCACTAGTGGCCCCGTCTCCCGAGAGGAACCACACTCCCGATGCCGCCTGTTCCCGCGGACCCCACCGTGCTCCACCCGATGCCGGAGCACCCACGCGTCGTCCTGCTCAAGCCGCTGGTGAAGTCGCCTCTGATCGACGTCGGCGAGTACTCGTACTACGACGATCCGGACGACCCGACCGCGTTCGAGACGCGCAACGTGCTGTACCACTACGGGCCCGAGCGGCTCGTCATCGGCAAGTACTGCGCGCTGGGCACCGGCACGCGGTTCATCATGAACGGCGCCAACCACCGCATGGACGGCCCGTCCACGTTCCCCTTCCCGACCATGGGCGGCTCCTGGGCCGAGCACTTCGACCTGATCACCGGTCTGCCGGGCCGGGGCGACACCGTCGTCGGCAACGACGTCTGGTTCAGCCACGGGGCCACGGTCATGCCCGGCGTACGGATCGGCCACGGCGCGATCATCGCGGCCGGCGCCGTGGTCACCGGCGACGTCCCCGACTACGGCATCGTCGGCGGCAACCCGGCCCGTCTCCTGCGCACCCGCTACGACGCCGAGGACGTCGCCCGGCTCCTCGCCGTGGCCTGGTGGGACTGGCCCGTGCAGCACATCACCGAGAACGTGCGGACGATCATGTCGGGGAGCATCACCGACCTGGAGCAGGCCGCCGCACGGGCCGGGCAGACCGGACAGACCGACCGGCCCTGACGCTACGCCCCCGCCGCACCGCCCTTGCTCGCCCCGGCTCGAAGGGGTTCAGTCGATGCAGAACTCGTTGCCCTCGATGTCCAGCATGGGGATGCAGGCATCATTGCCGTCGTACAACGTCTGCACGTGTACTGCGCCGAGCGGCTCCAGGCGCGCGCGTTCGGCTTCGAGTGCGGCAAGTCGCTCTTCGCCCACGAGGCCGACGCCGACCCGTACATCGAGATGCACCCGGTTCTTGACGGCCTTCCCCTCGGGGACACGTTGGAAGAACAGTCGCGGCCCCACCCCTGAGGGATCTATACAGACGAACCATGCATCCTGCTGTTCAAGCGGCTGCGACCGCTTGAAATCGTCCCAACTCGCGAACCCCGCCGGCGGCGGCGGTACGACGTACCCCAACACCTCGCACCAGAAGCGAGCGAGGCGCTCAGGTTCCGCGCAGTCAAAGGTGACTTGGAACTGCTTGATCGATGGCATCGGCGCACCCTAGCAAGGGGCACTGTTGCTCAATTCCCGGGTGGATCCGCATGCTTGTCGAGAGAATACGCACGTGCCGAAGGCCAGTTGCGGGACAAGCCGTACCGGAGCCCGGCCAGTTGCTGGTTCAGCCCTTGTTCTCCAGGAGGGCTCCCTTGTCCACGCCCGGGACGGCCCGTCCACTCCCGGGACGGCCCCGGCTTCTCCGACCGCCGAGAGACCTTCCGTGGCCAGCAACACGCTCTAGTCCGAGTTCTGCCAGACGAGGAACCCCGGACCGTCCGGCGTCAGTACGGGAACCCAGGCCTCGTCGGTCTCGGCGAGGCGGGACTCGTCGAGGACCAGCGGCGAGGGGAACGTGTCGTCGCGGTTCGCGGAGCCGTAGACGTGCAGGGCGGCGACCTCCTCCCGAAGTCGGTCGAGCAGCGGCGCCGGCCAGTCGAATCGCCGCGATCCCCAGCCCTTCAGCTCTCCCACGAACAGCTCGTTCAGTCCGTCGTCCAGACCCGTGCCGTACAGAGGGAGCAGATAGCCCTCCTGCTCGTACGGGATGCAGCCGACTCCGCCGCCCTGGGTCTGGTAGACGACCCCCGTCGGCGCGGCCACCACGACGAACACCCAGCCGGATCCGGTCTCGGTGACGTCGAGGAAGACCCGTCTTCTGCCGTCGGGCGCTTCCGCCCCGCTCCCCTGGTCGGTCATGGACGACAGAGTCGCACGGCCCCGACCTCCGGGGCGCGGAATATTCTCCGCGGCTGCCCCAACTCCCGCCCAGGCGGGAGCTCTTGCCCACCGAGCTGTCCACGGGAGGCCGTCCCGCGTTCTCCCTAATCCGCGAGCGGCACTTCCGCCACCCTGCGCCAACCACTCGAACCAAGAGTGACCACCTGGAGAGCGGCGACCTCGGCGCTGATGGGCAGCCGGCCCGCGACGCGGTCGGCGATGTCGGCGGCCACGCCAGCGGCCCCGGAGACACCCGGATCGACGTCCAGCGCCACGGTGACGTGGACGGGCGGGTCCTGCCCGAACCGGCCCCCGTACGGCACCTGTTCCGGGAACGCGGCCCGAACTGCCGTTGCCATGGCGCCCAGTTCAGGCAACGGAATACCCACGAACCCGCCGGCCCGCTCGACCTCGGCGAGCCGGATCGGAACCCGGCCGACCGGCAACGCGGCCCGCAGCCGGGCCAGTTCCCGCTCTCCGACCTGGTCCGCGGGCAGCCACGGGTAGAGCAGCGCGGCATGCGCGGGCACTCCGGGACGCACCACCCGTGCGTCCACCGCGGCGGCCAGTTCCAGCAGCGGATCGGCCTCGGGGAGCAGGGCCAGTACCGCCGTCGTTCCCGGTCGGGGCACGGTCACGCCACCTTCTTCGTCGAGTCCCGCTGCAGCAGCGTCGCCTGGACGAGCCGGTGCCGCGTGCCCGACTTCGCCTGCTCCGGGTCCTGGACGAGACCGATGAGCAGCTCCGCGGCCTGCTTGCCGATCTCCTCGGGGGCCAGGTCGAGCGCGGTGAGGGTCGGGCGTGCGCTGCGGGCGAACTCACCGTCCGCGCCGACCACGATCTGGACGTCCTCCGGTACGCGCAGGCCGAGTTCGCGGCAGACCGCGAGGGTGGCGAAGCCGAACTTCTCCATCACGACGTAGAGCGCGTCGGGGCGGTCCGGACGGGTCAGCAGCCGGTGCGCGGCCGCCGTGGAGTCGGTGCCGGGTTCGGCGCGGTCCATCAGGACGGGGTTGCCGGTGCGGGCGCACCAGTCGCGGTACGCGCGGGCCGCGTCCTCGTCGTAGGACTGTCCGGTCGAGCCGGTGAGCAGGCCGATGCGCCGGGCGCCGGTGGCGGCGAGGTGGTCGAAGGCGGCGACGGCGCAGGTGGACAGCTCGTTGTCGACCCAGGGGAAGGCGTCCTTGCGGGACAGGTCGCGCCCGGTGGTGACGATCGGGATGCCCATGCCGGACAGGCGGGTCAGCAGGGGGTCCTCGGTGAGCGGGTCGATGACGATCGTGCCGTCCAGGGGCAGCGAGTCGAAGGGGCGGCCGTCCAGGGAGGGCGGGACGAGCACGAGGGAGTAGTCGTGCGCCATGGCGGTCCACGTCGCGGCGTTCACGATCTTGACGAAGTACTCGATGTCGGTGACGCCGCCCTCGACGGCGGTGCGGTGCGTCAGACCGAGCAGTCCGGTGCGGGCTCCGCGCAGCCCTCGCGCATTCGGGTTGGCGCGGTAGCCGAGCTCGGCGGCGACGGCGAGGATCCGCTCGCGGGTCTCGGCGCCGACCCGGCCCACCCCGTTCAGGGCGTGGGAGGCGGTCGTGACCGAGACGCCCGCCTGCCGGGCCACTTCGCGCAGCCCGCCGCCCTTGCCCCCGGTCTGCCGACTCGTGCCGCTTCGCTTCGGCTCTGTGACGTCTGACATGGCGGTGAGCTTACCGGTTGACTGCCAAAACGTTTAGGCAGTACCTTCCGAAGCGTTGCCAAAACGTTTAGGCAACGTCTTCGGCGAGCACCCCGGGCCCGTTCTCCGCCCGGCGCGCGTCACCCCTCCCGCACACCGCCGTGCGACTCCCGGCTCACCCCGGGCCCCTCCCCGTACATCGCGTCCCGTCCCTCCAGGCCGGGACGCCGGTCCGCAAAGGACGCCTGCCGCCCATGGCCGAGGCCACCACCACCGCCCCGCCCGGATCCACCACGCCCGCCGCGCCGACGTCCGTCTTCACGGTCGAGCAGCGCGGCATCGACGCCGTTCCCGCCGCGGAACGCCAGGGCGGTCCCGGCCGCCTGTTCGGCCTGTGGGCCGGCACCAACACCACCGTGTTCACCGTCGTCTACGGCGCGCTGGTCGTCTCCTTCGGCCTCTCGTTCTGGTACGCGGTCGCGCTGATCGTCGTCGGCAACGTGCTCGGCTTCACGGTCACCGGACTGACCAGCCTCCAGGGCCCGCGCACCGGCACCTCCACGCACTCCGTCTCGCGCGCCGCGTTCGGCCCGCGCGGCGGACGGCTGCCCGCGCTGCTGAGCTGGGTGATGCTCGTCGGCTTCGAGGCGGGCGGCATGGTGCTGATCGTCCTCGCCGGGCTCGCGCTGCTGGACCAGGCCGGGATCGCCACGGGCACGCCCGTGAAGCTCGTGGTCATCGCCGTCGCGGCCGGGCTGCAGATGCTGCTGCCGCTGTCCGGCTACCACCTGATCATGAAGGTGCAGAAGTACTTCGCCTGGATCTTCGCCGCGATGTTCGCCGTCATGGCCGTGCTCGTCGCGCCCAAGGCGGACTTCGGCTCGCACGGCGCCGCGCCGTCCCTGGTGACGATCTCCCTGGTCCTGGCGATGGTGACCGCGTCGGGCGGCCTGTCCTGGGCGGACATGGGCAGCGACTACTCGCGCTACCTGCCCGCCGACTCCGCGCCCCGCAAGGTCTTCACCTGCGCCGCGCTCGGCGGCATGGTCCCCAACATCCTGCTGCAGATCCTCGGCGCCGCCGTCGCCACGGCCACCACGAAGGCGACCGACCCGATCTCGGGCCTGCCGGAGATCCTGCCCGGCTGGTTCATCACCCCGTACCTGCTCCTCGCGATCGTCTCGCTGCTCGCGGTGAACACGACGGACATGTACTCGTCCGGTCTGAACCTGCTCGCCGTCGGCATCCCGATCAAGCGCTGGATGGTCGTCTTCATCGACCTCACCCTGTGCACGGCGATCACCCTGTGGGCGGTCTTCTCCGCCGACTTCTACACCCTCCTGTCGAACTTCCTCAGCCTGATCGTGCTGTGGCTCGGCCCGTGGGCCGCCGTGTACCTCACCGACTGGTGGCTGCGCCGCGGCCGCTACGACGTGCCCTCGCTCTTCCCCCGCGAGTCCGGCCGTGACGGCATCTACTGGCACAAGGGCGGCGTCCGCCCCGCCGGACTGATCGCGGTGCTGCTCGGCTTCGTGGCGGCGGTCCTCTGGGTCGACTCGACGGTGTTCGTCGGCCCGCTGTCCGACGCGGCCGGCGGCCTCGACCTCTCCGTCTTCGCCGGAGCCCTCGTCGCGGGCGTCGTCTACTGGCTGCTCGCCCGCCGCACGGTCCGCGCCGAGGCCGAACTCACCCCGGCCGCCTGACACTTCCTCGCCTCTTCACCTTCGTACGCGCTCTGGAGCGAACCCCATGAACCACCCCAGCCTCCGCACCCTGATCGACGCCTCCGAGGGCGTCGTGAAGGCCGACCGGATCATCAAGGGCGGACAGCTCGTCAACGTCTGCACCGGCGAGATCTACCCGGCGGACGTCGCCATCACCGGCGACCGCGTCGCCGCCACCGGTGACGTCAGCGCGTACGAAGGTCCCGACACGGAGTTCGTCGACGCGACCGGCAAGTACCTCACCCCGGGCCTCATCGACGGCCACCTGCACCTGGAGTGCTCCAAGCTGTCGGTGACGATGTTCGCCGACGCCGCCGTCCGGTTCGGTACGACGTCGGTCGTCTCCGGGCTCGACCAGTTCCTTGTCGTCGCCGGTCCGGAGGGGGTGCGTGAGGCGCTGCGCGAGGCCGACGCGTCGCCGATGAAGATCTTCTGGGGTGCGCCGTTCAAGACGCCGTACACGCTCCCCGAGACCACGGTCGGCTTCCGCTTCGGGCCCGAGGACCACGCCGAGGCGCAGGGCGAAGCCGACTGCTTCGGCGTGTGGGAGACCGTCGCCGAGTTCGTCCTCAACCGCGACGAGAAGGTACTCCAGGCCCTCGAACTCGCGCACCGCAACCGGCTGCCGATCTTCGGCTGCGCCCCCATGGCCGCGCAGACCACGATCAACGCGCTGTCCGCCGCGGGCGTCCGCCTCGACCACGAGAGCTACACCGCCGAGGAGGCCCTGGAGAAGCTGCGCGCCGGCATGTCGCTGCTGATCCGCGAGTCGTCGGTGGCGCACTTCATGAACGAGAACGTGCGCACCGTCACCGAGTTCGGCGCCCAGTCGCGCCGCGTCGGCCTGTGCACCGACGACATGCACGTCGCCGACATCCTGCGCGAGGGGCATCTCGACAAGCTCGTCCGCATGGCGATCAAGGCGGGCGTCAAGCCGGTCGAGGCCATCCAGATGGCGACGCTCAACTGCGCCGAGATGTACCGCATCGACCACCTCGTCGGCTCGATCACGCCGGGCCGCTACGCGGACGTCCTGATCGTCGACTCCCCCGAGTCGTTCCAGGTGGAGCGGGTGTTCTCGCGCGGTGAGCTGGTCGCCGAGAACGGTCGTACCCTCAACGCCCCGCAGCCGCCCGAGCGCACCGCCGCCCTCTCCCCCGCGTTCCAGGTCGCGCCGGTCGACGCCGACGGCATCGGCGTGGCCGCCACGGGCTCCACGGCCGACGTGCTCGTCGTCGAGATGGACCGCACGGTGCCGTTCGTCCGCAAGGGCGTACCGATGACGCTGCCCGTCGAGGACGGTGCCGTGCGCGCCGACCTCGCGCAGGACGCGCTGTACGTGACGGTCTCCGAGCGGTACGGCAAGAACGACGGCGCCACGGTCACCGCGATGATCAACGGCTTCGGCCTGCGCTCCGGCGCCATCGCCTCCTCCGCCGCCCCTGACGACAACAACATCATCTGCGTCGGCGCCGACCGCGCCGACATGGCCCTCGCCATCAACCACCTCTCGCAAGCCGGCGGCGGTCAGATCGTCGTCGACGGCGGCGAGATCAAGGAGTTCCTGCCGCTGCCGGTCGCGGGCATCGTCGCCGACCTGGTTCCCGAGGTGATGGCCGAGGCCGAGGACCGCCTGGAGGCAGCGGCGCGCGCCCTCGGCTGCGAACTGCCGTCCGCCTTCGGCTACTTGATCTTCCTGGAGATCACCGCGATCCCCGAGTACGCCGTCACGGACCTCGGTGTCGTCAATTACCACACGCAGGACGTCGTCGACATCCTGAAGCCCGCCGCCGCCAACTGACGCCGTACGCAAAGGAGTTCCTCACTCATGACTGTCGACGCCTTCATCGCCGCCCTGCCCAAGGCCGAGCTGCACCTGCACATCGAGGGCACCCTCGAGCCGGAGCTGAAGTTCGCGCTGGCCGCCCGCAACGGCATCGAGCTGCCCTACGCCGACGAGGCCGCGCTGCGCGCCGCGTACGACTTCGACGACCTGCCCGGTTTCCTCGCGGTCTACTACGAGGGCATGACCGTGCTCCGCACCGAGCAGGACTTCTACGACCTCGCGGCGGCCTACGCGGCCAAGGCGCACTCGCAGAACGTGCGGTACGCGGAGATCTTCTTCGACCCGCAGGCGCACACCGCGCGCGGCGTCGCCTTCGACACCGTCATCCGCGGCCTGACGCGGGCCCTGGACGACGCCGAGCGCGCGACCGGTCTCAAGGGCCGCCTCGTGATGTGCTTCCTGCGCGACTTCCAGGCCGAGTTCGCCATGGCGACGCTGGTGCAGGCCCTCCCGTACAAGGAGTGGATCGTCGGCGTGGGCCTGGACTCGGACGAGGCCGGCAACCCGCCGGTCAAGTTCCGTGACGTCTTCGCCCGTGCCCGCGCCGAGGGCTTCCGGCTGACGATGCACTGCGACGTCGACCAGAAGAACTCCACCGAGCACATCCGGCAGGTCATCGAGGAGATCGGCGTCGACCGCATCGACCACGGCGTCAACGCGCTGGAGGACCCGGCCCTGATCGCCGCGATCCAGGAGCGCGGGCTCGGCCTGACCGTGTGCCCGATCTCCAACGCCCATGTCACGGACGGCATGAAGGCCAAGGAGATCCGCGCCCTGCTCGACCAGGACGTGAAGGTGACGGTGAACTCCGACGACCCGGCCTACTTCCCCGGTTACGTCGCCGAGAACCTGGCGGCGCTGCGCGAGCCGGCGTCCCTCACCGACGAGGACCTGCTCCGGCTCCAGCGCAACGCCATCGACATCTCCTGGGCGGCGCCCGCGGTCCGCGAGGCGTTCCTCGCGGAGCTGGCCGCGTACGGCACGACGGCGAGCTGAAACGGGCCCGGCGGCGTCCCCCGTGGGACGCCGCCGGGATTCAGATCCGGGTCAGCAGGCTCCCTCGTCCTGCCACGGGTTCCCGTCGGCGGCGGCGGGCTTCTCGTTCTGCGTCCACCACTTGGCCTTCCAGTTGTGGCTGTTGTAGCTCACCTCGTTGCCCGCGGTGTACACGGACGACGCGCTCCACGCCGTCTTGCAGCCGGTGGCCGGCGGGGTCGTGGGCGGCGTGGTGGGAGGCGTCGTGGGCGGGGTCGTGGGAGGAGTGGCACCCGCGAACTTCACCGAGTACTTCGCGAAGTCCCAGGAGTTCTGCGCGACGCTGGAGCAGGTGCCGGAGGTGCGCCCGCCGTTGTCGGCCGGGGTGCACTGGCGGTCGCGGTTGAGGGACCAGAAGGTGAAGCGGTCCATGCCGTGGCTCGTCGCGTAGTCGAGGACCGTCTGGAAGTCGGCCTGGGTGAAGATCTCCCCCGTGTCGCTGCGGCCGTTCATGCCGGAGAAGCCCTCATGGGCATAGGCGGTGGCCTGGTCCCAGCCGAACGTGGACTGCAGGATCGCGTTGAAGTTGGTCAGCGCTGAGGTCTGCGAGGCCGCGCCGTTGAACCCGCCGTCGAACGGCATGATGGAGAAGTTGTTCGGCGTGAAGCCCTGCGACTTCGCCTCCAGCAGCATCTGCTTGCCGAACCAGCCGGTGCCGTCGGCCGTGCCGGCGGTGGTCACGGAGACGTAGAGGCCGGGGTTGTTCTGCTGGAGGATCTTCGCGGCGCCGATCTCGTTCTTGATGGCCGCCGTGTTCTCGTACTCCGGCTCCTCCAGGTCGAAGTCGATGGCCTTCAGCCCGTACTTGGTGATGACCTGCTGGTACGCGGCCGCGGTGGACGCCGGGTCGGAGCAGGCCTGGCCGAGCTTGGTGCCGCCGTACCCGCCGATGGAGACCGACACGTCGCCGCCCTTGGCGCGGATCGCGTCGATCTTCGCCTTGACGGCCGTGTCGGAGGAGACCGGCGCGGTGCCGTCCCACGTCGGCGAGCAGCCACCGCCGCCGGGCGCCAGGATGAACGCGAGCTGGAAGGCTTTGAGCCCGCTCGCGTCCATGATGGCGCCCGCGTCCGGCGGGTCGTTGTCGAGCGGCATCAGATAGGGGGCGGCGGCGTACCAGCGGTTGCTCAGGGCGGTTGACGCGCCCGCGGCGTTCGTCGTCACCAAAGCGCTCGCGGCCAGCGCGACGGTGGTGACGGCGGTGGCAGCGCCCAGACATGCGCGAAGTCGTCTCACTCTGTTCCTCCTGCACGGGGGGATCGAGGCGCTCGATGGGGAGTCGAGTGCGGACAGCTTCTTGAGCGCGAGGGGAGCACGTCAACGAATTGGACTGGACCAGGGAAGGCTTTGGACTAGACCATGCGATCTCTTTGCTCGCCGAGGCGCCGCGACCCCTCGGCGCGAAGCTCTCGAACGTCAACGGCCCGGTGGAGCCGATCTCGGTGAGGGCTCCGAAGAACGCGGGGAAGTCGATCGTCCCGGTGTGCCGGGAAGGCCGGTCTTCGACGATGAGTCCGGCCGCGCCGGACGGTCTCTCTCCTCGACGGGCCGTTCACCCGTGACAGCCCGCGGACAAGGAGAACGCCATGACCACCACGTACACCTTCGACGTCTTCTCCAGTCTCGACGGCTTCGGCGCCGCGGGCGGCGACTGGACCGGGTACTGGGGCAAGCAGGGGCCCGAGCTTCTCGACCACCGTCTCGCTCAGTACGACGAGGAGCAGCGGATGATCCTCGGGGCCAACACCTATCGCGCCTTCGCGCAGATGCTGGCCTCGAGCACCGAGGACTCCGAGGTCCGCGATCCGTGGGTCACCCGGATGACGCACCTGCCGGCCACGGTGGTGTCGACCACCCTGCAAGGCCCGCTCGACTGGCCGGACGCGGACATCGCGAGCGGCGACGCCGTCGACGTCGTCGCGCGGCTCAAGGAGGAGTCCAAGGTGCCGTTGCGTTCGCACGGCAGCCTGTCGATGAACCGGGCGCTGATGGCCGCCGGCCTGGTCGACCGGGTCCAGGTGACGCTGTTCCCCGTGATCACCGGCCGGACCGGCCTCGACCCGGTCTTCCGGGGCGCGGACGATTTCGACCTCGAGCTCATCGAGCACCACACGCTCGACGGAAACATCCAGGAGCTCGTCTACCGGCCCACCCTGCACGGCTGAACCGCGGCCCGGTCGGTCACGGCAGCAGCTCGACGTACCCGTCCGTCCCGTGCACGCGGATCCGCTGCCCGTCACGGATCCGCCGGGTCGCCCCGTCCACGCCCACGACGGCCGGCAGGCCGTACTCACGGGCGATCACCGCGCCATGGGTCATCAGGCCGCCCACCTCCGTCACCAGGCCCGCGATCCCGACGAACAGCGGTGACCAGCTGGGGTCCGTGAAGGTCGTGACCAGGATGTCGCCCGCCTCGAGATCGGCCTGTGCCATGTCGAGGACGACGCGGGCCCGGCCCTCGACGGTCCCGGCGGAGACGGGCAGGCCGATCAGGGCACCGGCCGGTACGTCGTCGCGCCGGTACGCCCCGTTGACAGCCTCGCCGTCCGAGGTGAGCACCCGCGGCGGCTCCAGCGCCTGGTACGTCCGGAACGCTTCCTTGCGTCGCTTCACGAGCTGGTCGTCCGCCCGGTTCGAGCGCACGACATCCTGGAGTTCCTGGAACGTGAGGTAGAAGATGTCTTCCTTGTCAGCGAGCACACGGGACCGCACAAGTCGCTCGGCCTCCGCCGACAGGGCCTGCTTGTAGACGAAGTAGCGGCTGATGATGTCGTACTTCGGGTACTCCCGGTACCCGATGAAGGTGCGCACCCGGTCGATCATCCGCTTCGTCTCGGCGGCCTTCCGGTCCCCGTCCGGCAGGGCCCGAAGGCGTGACAGCACGTCCTGTTCCTTCTGCGCCGCCTTCTGCCGCCCTTCCTCGAAGCGCCGCTCGGCGGCGCCCGGCCCGAAGTTCCGCACGTTGTCGAGGATCACGGGCACCAGCGTGGTGGGGCGCTCGCGCCAACGCGGGCGCGTGATGTCGATCTCGCCGACGCAGCGCATGCCGTACCGGTCGAGGTAGGCCTCGATGGCGTCGCGCGCCTCGGTCCCGCCCGCGACCTTCGCCAGCTCGTCGAGGAAGCCCTCGTCCTCAACTACGTGGCTCTGGCCTTGGCGCTTCAGGAACGCGATCACCTCGGGGTACGGGCGGACCACGTCCGCGACGTCGAGGAGTGCGAGTCCCATCTCCGACGTGACGTTGTCGGGGGCGGACAGTGTGAGCGTGTCGGCCGCGTTCTTCTCGCCCAGCCACTCCTGGAGGTTGTCGTTGAGCCACCACGTGGCCTCCATCCCCGCCATGATCGCCCGGAAGCTCAGCGGGTCGCTCAGGACGCGTTTGTGCTCGTCGAAGGCTGCCGGCAGGAAGTCGAAGAGCGCCGGCCCCCGCTTCGTCCGGATCTCGCGCTCCAGAGCGGCGAGGGACGTCCGGCTGCGTTCGATGAGCCCGGTGACGAGGGCCGGATCGGTCTCGATCGGGGCGGCGGGCGCGCCGCCGGACGGCGGCCTGCTCGGCCCCGCCTCCGGCGGCGACAGGACGAAGTCGTCGCGGTCCAGGACGGTCTCCAGCGCGTCCCGGATCAGCGGATCGCCTCTCCCCACGAGGTCCAGGAAACCGGCGCGGCTCGCGGGCGAGGCCAGGCGTCGGGTGGCGTCGACGAACAGCCTCCCGCCTGCCTCGTGCATCGGCGCCATGGCTGTCATCTGCCACACGGAGAGTCCCAGCGGCTTCATGGCGTCGGTCATCATCTGCTGATGCCCGACGGACAGGTAGACGTGATTCTCCCGGTCGGCGGCCCGGGGGACGGGGAACAGCGTCGTGATCGGCCGGCTCTGCACGATCTGGAACTCACCGTCGGCCAGGCACCATTCGATGTCCTGCGGGCTGCCGAAGTGCGCTTCGATCCGCCGTCCGATCCGCACGAGCCGCACGACCTCCGCGTCCGTCAGCGCGGGCTGCTCCTGCCGCTCCGCGTCGACGGCCACTTCCTCGGTGCCACCGTTCGGCACCGCCTGAACGGCACGTTCTTTGGCGGCGATCGTCTTCTCGACGACTTCGTCGTGCCGCACCTTGAAGACGTCCGGATTCACCAGACCGGAGACCAGGGCCTCGCCGAGGCCGAACCCCGCGTCGACGGTGGCGACCTTCCGGTTGCCCGTGACGGGGTCGGCCGTGAACAGGATGCCCGCCGCCTGCGGGAAGACCATCCGCTGGACGACGACGGCCATCCGAACCTCACGGTGGTCGATGCCGTTGCGCTGCCGATAGGTCACGGCCCGCTCGGTGAACAGCGAGGCCCAGCAACGGCTGACATGCCGGAGGACCGCCGTCGCCCCCACGACGTTCAGGTACGTGTCCTGCTGCCCGGCGAAGGAGGCCGTCGGCAGGTCCTCCGCCGTCGCGCTGGACCGGACGGCACAGGCGGTGTCGTCACCGAACCGGGCCAGCGCACGGGTGATCGCCGCCGCGAGATCGCCGGGGATCGCGATGCCCTCGATGGTGGCCCGCACCTCCGCACTGAGCGTGCGGATCGCTTCCCGGTCGTCCGGGTCGAGGCCCGACAACTCGTCGAGCCGCGCGTCGAGTGACGGTGCTTCCGCCATGGCGTACCGGAAGGCGTCCGTCGTCACGCAGAACCCGTCCGGTACGCGCACGCCCTCGATCCGCGACACCGAGCCCAGGTGTGCGCCCTTGCCGCCGACGATCGCGGTCCACGTATCGTCGGCCTCGATCAGGTCCGTTACGTACTGCCCATTCACTGCGCCACCTCTCCCCCACTGCCGAACCACGGCGAGCCCTCATTTCCGCAGGTTGTCGCCTCGGCGGACGATTCTCGCCCTTGCCCCGGGCCTTGTGGCAAGCCCCCCTGTGCGCTATAGGTTGAAAGTGGCAGGGAGAGTGTTCTCCCCGCCTCTTCTTTTGTCGCGACCCGCGTGGACCGACCGTTGACGCCGGTGCTCGTGTCACGCAGCCCCGTCGCCCCGGCCTCGGACGCTCGTCCGCCTCCGCTGCGCGGTCACGAGGAGCACTCCGAGCCCCAGGAAACTGGCCGCGGCCACGGCGAGCGCGCCGAGCGGCCGGTCGTTGCCGGTGTCCGGGAGGGACGGGTGCGGGCCGGGAGCGGGCGGCGGCGTGGGCATCGGCGTCGCAGGCGTGGGCGTCGCGGGCGCGGACGTCGTCGGCGTGGGCGTGGGTGACGGGCTCGGGCTGGGCGCCGCCGTCACGAGTACGGTCTCCGCCGGCAGGCCGAGGCCGTGCCCGACCGGTACTTCCCCGCCGGTCAGGGCGTCATGGGTGACGTCGGCGTCGAAGCTGTAGCAACCGGGCTGCGCGAGGGTCACGGGATCGGTGGCGTAGGTGGTGTTCGAGCGGATGACGAGCGGCGGGAGGCGGTCGGCCACGGGAAGCCCGGATGCGGACCAGTCGACACCTTCGCAGGTGCCGTCGGCGACGGGGGCGAGTGGCCCGTAGAGGGTGGCGGTGGCGGTGAGCGTGCGGCCTTCGGGCAGCCCGCTGACGGTGATCCTGTCGCGCACACTGTCGCCCGCCCGAGCGGTGTTGACCGAGGCCCGCGTGGTCACGGAGAGCACCGGCGGTACGTAGCGAGGCCGCGCCAGGAACGTCTCCAGAGGGTCACCGGGGGCGTGCGACACGTCGTCACCGACGGCCGGGTCCAGGGTGGCGCCGAACGAGTAGCAACCCGGATCGTCGATCTGCTGTTCCGGTGTCGTGGTGCGGCCCGGCCCGGTCAACACCACCGGGGCGTAGCGGTGTGCGACGGGTGGGGTGCCGGTCCAGTCGACGGTGGAGCAGGAGTCGTTCACCGGGGGCAGCGGCCCGTACAGGGTGGTGGTGAGTGTCGCGGTGCCGGTGAGCCCGGAGACGGCGAACGTGTCGGTGACGGACTGCCCGGTGGTGAGTTCGGCGGTGGAGACCTCGCTGGCCAGGCGAGGCGGGTCACCGGCGGCGATGTCGACGGTGCGGGCCGACTTGCCCGGGAGGGGCAGCGCGCCGGCCAGCGCCATCGACTGCACCTTGTAGGTCGGATCGCCCTCCATGAGGGTGCCGATGGCTGAGGTGACGGGGCCGGTCGCGGCGATCCGTGCGGTGGCCGGTGTGGTGGAGCGGAGCCAGAGTCGGCCGCCGGGGGCGAGGGTGTCGCCGCTGGTGAAGGGCTGGGTGCCGGCGGCGTCGGTGTAGGCGTCGGCGTTCTCGACGGTGACGGTGACCGGCCCGGTGGCGTTGGCACCGATGGTGTACGGGCCGATGAGGGTCCCGGTGTCGCCCCCGTCGGGGCCTTCGACGGTGGGGGTGGGGTCGGCCGGGGCGGGGGCGGGTCCGGCGGCCAGCACGTCGGTGACGACCTTCTGCACGACCGCGTACAGCGCCTGGTCCTGGTAGTCCGGCGGCATCACGATGCCGTCGGTGAAGTAGTGGATGGCCATGGCGACGGTGCCGGAGCGCTGCCGGTTGGCGACGGTCGCGTTGGTGGACGGAACGGCGGGCTCGTTCGTCGCGGGCCAGTAGTTCTCCAGGATCCGCTGGACATAGCCCGCGTTGCGGACGCCACCGGCCGGTTCGGGGTCGTAGCCGGTGCCGGTGCGCTGTCCCTTGGCCCACTGCACGCAGTACGCGGATCCGATCACGGTGGTGCCGGTGGCGTCCCGGAAGTTGTAGCGGCAGGAGTTCGTGCCGTTGGTGCGGGTGAAGCCGAGGCTCGCGGGGTCGTAGCCGAAGTCCGGGTAGGCGTGGTCGGCCGGGTCGTAGTCGTCGGCAGCGGCATAGGGCTTGGGCTGGGTGTCGCGTGCGCCGACCTCGATGCAGCCGTTCGTGCCGTACTGCACCGCCGCGAACGGCGCCGTCGGCGGCACCTCGTCGGCGACGGCGCGGGGCAGCGCGGCCATCGCCCAGCCGAGGAGGACCGCCAGGACGAGCCCTGCGGCCAGGACAGTGGTGCCGGCAAGGCATCGCGGCATCCGCGCCATGGAGCAGCCCCCCAGGAGACAGCCAAAAGGAAAGAAAGTGACTATCTGTTATTTATCCGACAGGCGGCTCAAAGCCCCGAAGGACACGCTTACGACTTCTCAGAAGGCACCGTGATCACGGAATCGCCGGCGCACCGGTCCCGCTGTCCGGGTCGGCGTGCGGCCCCAGCACGTCGAGCACCGGGTGGAATCGGTCGAGCAGTCCGACCAGGCGGTGGAACGCCGTCACGTCTCCCTCGGCCTCGATCCGCCCGTCGGCCAGGGCCTGGTCGAGGGCCCCGAAGGCGGGAAGAGGTGCATCGGGTTGCCGTCGTAGAAGCCGAGTTCCGGTTCGAGTACTGCACGGACGGGGCGGTGCCGGTCTTCAGCCTGTATCCGGTCCGAGCCGTAGGGCGCCCGCGTCACGATGGAGACTGAAGGGACCTCTGGCACCCATTCCGCACGCACTGAGCATCGCGGGTCCCCTCGGACCCCGGCCAGCCAGCCACCTCCAACCTGACGGGCCGGAGGCATGTCACCCGGAGGGTGTTCGTTCGTCGCCGGGTACGGCTTTCGTCGTCGCTTCTCGCACGTTTCCTCGGGCCCCTGCTGTCTCAGCGATGTGCGAGGGCCCGCCGACCATTCGGGTCGGCGGGCCCTTGGCGCAGCTCGGGGCAGGACGTCAGACGTCAGATGTCAGATGTCAGACGTCAGTCTTTGATGTCGCAGATCGCGGCGCCGGAGGTCAGGGAGCCGCCGACCTGGGCGGACAGGCCCTTGATGGTGCCGGACTTGTGTGCGTTCAGGGGCTGTTCCATCTTCATGGCTTCGAGGACGACGATGAGGTCGCCTTCCTTGACGTCCTGGCCTTCCTCGACGGCGACCTTGACGATGGTGCCCTGCATCGGGGAGGCGAGGGTGTCGCCGGAGGCGGCCGGTCCGGACTTCTTGGCGGCGCGGCGCTTGGGCTTGGCGCCCGCGGACAGNCCGGTGCGTGCCAGGGACATGCCCATNCCGGCGGGCAGGGAGACCTCCAGGCGCTTGCCGCCGACCTCGACGACGATGGTCTCGCGGTCGCCGTCCTCGTCCTCGCCGTCGGCGCCGGCCGGGGTGAACGGCGCGATGTCGT
Source organism: Streptomyces sp. HmicA12 (assembly GCF_000373565.1). Lineage (GTDB taxonomy): Bacteria > Actinomycetota > Actinomycetes > Streptomycetales > Streptomycetaceae > Streptomyces. Next base: position 50,518 of record NZ_KB891821.1, read on the forward strand.
TGACGAACTCGGTCTCGATCCACCGGGTGAAGATGGTGAAC
>NZ_KB891822.1 GCF_000373565.1 Streptomyces sp. HmicA12
CTCGCGGATCTTGTCCTCCGCGACCTCAGCCGGCACGGAACGCTTGCGGGCCGCCGCAGCGGAGCTCTTGCGTTGCCCGCAGGTGAAGCAGGGGCCTTGCCCTTTGGTAATGACGCTGGTGTAGCTGGATCTTGTGGGCTGCATGCATGTCTCGCAGATGGCCGGCCAGGGTTTGTCCGCGCCGGGGTAGGGCGCCTGGAGTATCAGTCCACGCGCAGACATTGCCGCCGCCCGTGCGATGGGATCGATCTTCGCCACGTTGTCTCTCTTGAGTCGAACGAAACTACGACCCACACCGGGTGGGCTGGAGGGCAGTGTAGAGAGCCCCACTGACAATGACGGCGCCGTTAGTGGCGGAGCCTAGGACTCCGTTCCTGCGGTGTGGAAGCGAAGGGGGATTCGCCGGTCAGAGCTGGCGCCGGCGCCCGCAGGGCGACGTACGCGGCAGCCCTCGTGCAGGCTCGGCGGAAGTTCTACCGCTTCCGGAGAGACCCCGCGGCGAGGCCGGCTCTGGTCGTCAAGGAAAGGTCCGACGACCCTGCCTGTCAGTGGTTCGGCGGGGGAGCCAAGGTGCGGAAGTGGCACGAGCGGGTCATGGGATAATTGGCACAGACGTTTGAATGAGGGGGAGAGGAGTAGGGCCATGCCGCCGTACGAACTCGCGAACCGACTCGTCATCGGGATCGCATCCAGCGCACTGTTCGACCTCGCCGAGGCAGACGATGTCTTCCGCAGGGAGGGCGAAGATGCTTATCGCGCTTACCAGGAAGCCAACCTGGATAACACCCTTGAGAAGGGTGTGGCCTTCTCGTTTATCCGGCGGCTGCTCTCCCTCAACGACCTGAACCCGGCGAACGATCCGCTGGTGGAAGTCATAGTGCTGTCCCGTAACGACCCCGATACCGGCCTGCGGGTCATGAGGTCGATCGCTGCGCACAAGTTGGAGATCAGCAGAGCGATCTTCATGCAGGGGCGCTCTCCCTACCACTTCATGCCGGCCTTGAACATGTCGCTGTTCCTCTCGGCGAATGAGGACGACGTCCGCGAAGCGGTGGCTCAGGGGCTGCCCGCTGGCCGCGTTCTGGGGCCCGCCGTAGCCGATGACACCGACGACCGCGATCTGCGCATCGCCTTCGACTTTGATGGTGTTCTGGCTGACGATTCCTCCGAGCAGATCTACCAGTCGGACGGCATTGAAGGGTTCCGCTCGCACGAGATGGTGAACGCCGCCACTCCTCATGACTCCGGACCACTCCGAGGCTTCCTCGCCAGCGTCAATCGCATCCAGCACCGCGAGCGGGAACAACTCGCCAGGGACGAGACCTACAAGATCCGGGTCCACGTCTCCCTCGTGACGGCCCGCAATGCGCCAGCGCATGAACGCGCGGTCCTTAGCCTCAAAAAGTGGGGCCTGATGGTCAACGACGCCTTCTTTCTCGGCGGTATAGAGAAGGGCGCGATCGTGAGCGTTCTCAAGCCGCACATCTTCTTCGACGATCAGGTTGGGCACCTGGCCGGCACTTCGGGCAGCACGCCCAGCGTGCACGTACCCTTCGGCAAGATCAACGAATGATCCAGCCGGAGCCCCGTCCAGATGCGCCGCAGACGGCCACCAGGCTCCTCCACGTTGCCTGCCCGTAGAGGCGCTGGGGCGCTTGATTGCCCAGGGACAGCGGCGGACGTGTGCGGTGGTCTACTGGGGGAGTAGTGGTCCGCTGTGCGGCGGGCCGATCGTGAAGGAGATCAAGTCCGGTGCCTGACCTGCCTGCTCCGAGCTCGACTGGTGTCCGTATCGCGGGAGACCGTTACCAGTGGTTGATCGCCTGGCAGGGGTGCGCCGCAGCAGTACGGGACGCGGCCCTCCACGTGGCCAATCCGGTTGTGGCGGTCGGCGTCGAGGTCGACGGCGTGGGCAACGTCGACGATGTCGTCCTGTACCGCAAACAGCCTCCGCACACCTACACGCAGGTCAAGTACGCGGCGGACAGCAGCACGCCCGTCAACGAGGAATACCTGCTCAAGTCCAGCGACCAGGGCGGGCCGTCGATCCTGCGGAAACTGGCCCGGTCTTGGGAGCAGCTGATCCAGGACGGGACCCCGGTCGAACTCGTACTGCTCAGCAACCGGTCTCCGGACGCGGGCGACCCCTTGATCTCCCTTCGCGATTCCCGCACCCAGCTCCTCCTGCCGAAGGCGGCCCGGCAGGGCCCGCGCTCCAACGCAGGGAAGGCGCGCACGCGCTGGGCCGAAGGATCCGGCCTGAGCGAAGAGCGGCTGCTGGAGCTGCTGAAGGTGCTGCGCTTCGACCTAGCGCGGGACGTCCAGCATCTCCATGAGCACCTACAGATGATGATGTTCGCCGCGGGGCTGCGGTTCGACGAGGAGTCCATGCACGCCGGAGCGGACTGGGTCGCCCGCCAGGTCGCCGACGGCCGACGCCGGTTGTCTCTGGCGGACATCCGCGAGGCGATCGGGGTGATGCGGCTCGCCGCGGGCTCGTCACGGACGGTGCTGTCCGTGGCCACCTTGAAGCCCGACCCGATGGCGCAGGACGCCGACTACGCGGTGGACTGGGTGGACCGCTTCGAGACCGCCTCGCAGTACACCAAGCGCCGCCCGCTCGCCCCGGCGACCTGGGAGCAGCTGCAGGCGGACCTGGAAGCTGCACCGTCCCGGATGGGGCCGGGCTTCGCCGCCGTGGCCCTCACCGGCAGTCTCCGCCTGGCCCCCACGTTCCTGGTCGGCGCCGCCTTCCGGATGGTTACCGGCACAGACATCGCCGTGGCCCAACGGGAACAGCTGTGGTCGTCCGGTGAGGAGTACGACAGCCCGCTGGAGCCGGCCGTCGACGAGCATCACCTTGATCTCGGCCCCGACCTCGCCGTGGCCGTCGCGATCGCCACCGACCCGACACGGGACGTGCTGCAATTCCTGCGCGAGCAGCAACTGCCCGTCTCCAGACTGCTGGTGCTGCGCCCGCCCGCCGGGCCGAAGGACAACGCCATCCCGGACGCGGCCACGGCCAACGCCCTGGCCGTCGGCATCAGGGACTGCGTCCGCCGCGCCTGCCGCCCGCACCCTCAGATCCATCTGTTCCAGGCCGGCCCCAAGGGGATGGCCCTGCTGCTGGGCCACCGCTGGAACCGGTTGCGCCCCACCATCGTGTACGAGGACGTCAACGCGGAGCAGGCCTACGAGAAGGCCTTCTTCGTCAACGCGTGAGCAGGGCCGGCGCGGGCCCGGTCTCAGCGTCCGTCGCACGCCCCCGGCTTGCTGTCGCGGTGGGGCGGTGCTCCCGAGGCCGTCGGGTGCAGTTGCGGGAAGTGGCTCTCCCACACCTCGCGGACGGTGGGGGAGACCAGGGTGCGCAGGATGGGCCACTGCGCGCGCAGCAGTTCGTGGTCGAGATAGGCGCACAGGTCGTCGTGCAGTCCCTCGGCGAGCACCGTGCGGTACAGGCCCATGCGCTGACGGGGCTGGTCGAGACGGAATGTCCGCAGCCCGGACCAGGCGACGTGCAGGGGCAGTTCGACGGCCCCGTCGCGCGGCCCGGTCAGCTCCTCGAGCCGGGCGGGCAGGCGCTGCTCGTACTTGGCGCGGTAGCGCGCGAGGTCGGCCGTGTCGTCAGGGGGCATGCCCCGCATTGTGCCGCCGTCAGGGCCCGGCCGTGGCAGGGGGCGGCGCACCCTGCGCCAGGCGCAGATCATGGTGGACCAGCGTGAGGCGGTCGCGGGCCGCCAGCCAGCCCAGCGCGAGGGCGACCGGCAGCGGGCCGTGGAAGAACAGCAGCCCCTCCACCGCGGTCGTGCCGCCCAGGTGCTGCGCCCACTGCCGCCGTGCGGCCTGCCACCGCTCCCAGATGTAGGTGGTCACCGCGGCGTTGAGGCCCGGCTCGTCGGGCAGGTAGGCGTCGCTGGTGTCGACGATGAGGTAGGCGCCGCACGGGCCCGGCCCGCCGGCGGCGCCCGCATCGGGCAGACGGTAGCCGGTGTGGTGCCCCGGACCGTAGGAGACCTGTCCGGTCTCCGCCACGTGGCGGGCGTCGTCGACCATGGAGGCGGCCGATGCCAGCCGCACGATGACCGCGATCCGGTGACGCTGCTGCCCGGGCGCCTCGGGAATCTCCACGGGCGCGGGGCCCTCCGCGCGGTCGGCCGGCAGCAGCCGGCGGACCCGGGCGAACTGCTGCGCGCCGAGCGGCTCGCGCAGCGCGCTGCCCAGCACGAGCCCAGGGACCACCGACCGCCCGGCCGCCTGGGACAGATGCATCACGACCAGCGACGTCTGGACGTCGTCGGCCAGGCGCCGGCCGAGAAGGAAGGCGTCCTGCAGGTGCGCGAGGACATAGAGCGCGACCTCCGGCTCCGCGGTCCCGGCCGCCCGCAGTTCCTCGATCTGCGCGTCGACGAGCCGGGCGACGAAGTCAACGGTCTCCGGACGGCCCTGCACCGTGATCTCGCCGGGCCACAGGAGCGCGCGGTCGACGACCAGCGTCGCGCCGTGCGCCCGGCGCGACGCGCTCTTCAGCGCCAGAACGCGGGACGCCTGCGTCCGGTCCGCCGGATACAGGCTGACCACCACGCCGAGCCCGCGCGGACGCTGCAGCACCCACCCCACCAGGACCAGGAGCAGGGCCGCGGCGAAGACCACGGCGAACACCCACGGCCGACGCGTCCACTGCTCCAGGATGTTCGGCACGACCCCGAGCGCGACGGCCGTGCAGGCCGCCATCAACAGCGTGCCGCCGCCCTCCCGCGAGAACACCAACCGTCTCAACTGCCCCAGCCACCGCATCCGCCCCACCCCTTCGGCCCCGGACTCCGATCGCGACGATCCTGCGCCAGGAACCGGGGCCACGCCACCCCGGCACCGCGGCAGGCCGCGCGCCCGACGCCCCGGCCCGCGTACGCCCCGCTGAACCGGCGCGTCACCTGCGCGAATGCGCTGCCCTGCCGCTCGCGGACCGCGCCGCGGTGATCAACTACCCCGGCGGAGCAGGGGAATTGTCAGTGGCGGGTTTTACCGTTGACGTCGAGCAGCCAGAGATGCCGCCAACCGCCGCACCCGCTCCGGGAGCCCGCGGCACAGCGTGCACCCAGGGCTGAACGACGAGCCCCAGGAGGCACACCGCATGGGCATCGACGACGCATTCGACGACTTCCAGAAGACCGTCAACGAGGACCTCGACAAAACCAAGCTGGCCCGCGAGCGTCGGGACCTGTTCAAGACCGCGCTGCTGAGCGAACCCGACGTGCTGGAGACCTTCGGATCCGGATCCCTCAGCCGCAGCACCCAGCTCAAGCCCATCCACGACGTCGACATCGTGATCGTCTACGACGGCGACGCCCACCCCGGGTGGGGCCAGTTCGGCCCGAGCGCCGAAGACGCCCTCGAACACATCCGTACCCAGGTCAACCGGCTGCTGAGCCAGTCCAGCGGCACCCACGACAACGTGGTGCGGCACACCCTGCTGCGCAACCACGCCGTCAAGTGCTTCCTCGACGACCCCGACGACCCGGAGGCCTTCACCGTCGACGTCATGGCCGCGCTGCGCCAGGCGGACGGCACGCTGCTCATCCCGGAGAAACTCAGCACCCGCTGGGTGCCGGCCAACCCCGAGTACCTCATCGATCAGGTGGCCGAACGCCAGCGCGCCTGGCCGCACTTCCGTCCGCTGGTCAGGATCCTCAAGCAGTGGCGGCACACAGTGCGCGTCGAGGGCCGCATCAAGTCCCTCGTCATGGAGGTCCTCGCCCTGCACTGCATGCCGGACTCCGGCAACCGCGCCACGGCCCTGAAGACGTTCTTCACCGCCGCCGCGGACCGGGTCCACGACGGCGTGTGGGACCCGGCCGACCTGTGCGGCGAGATCCAGCCGGACCTGGACCGTGAAGGACTGGCCGCGGCGTTCACGGAGGCCGCCGACCTCGCCGACCAGGCCTGCGCCGCGGCCGCTGCAGGCGACACGGACGGTGCCCTGCGCCTGTGGCAGAAGATCTTCGGCGACGGCTTCCCCGCACCCGCCACACCGGGCAAGGCCGCCGGGGCGATCACCGCCCCGGCACTCCTCACCCCGCGCCCGATCAAGGACGCCCCCCAGGGATGACCACCGACCACCAGCTCAACGCCCGCACTCCCATCGCCTGGTGGGAGTGCGAGCCACGCCGACTGCACCGCGACCAAGAGGAAATCACCACCCGCTTCCCGGACCTGGCCTGGAAGCAGGACGAGGCCGGCACCTGGGAAGGTCGCCTGCCCCGCTGGCCCTTCGACCGGCCCGAGCCCGCACACCTGACGGACTGGACCAGCGGCGAAGGGCTCCTGCTGCGCATGGAGTGCCACCAGGCATACCCCATGGTGGCGCCCCGGATCATCCCGCTGGACCCCAGGCCCCAACCGTTTGAGTGGACTCAGCACCGCTGGCACGTCAACGGCGACGCCAGCCTGTGCTTGCTGCGCGAGGCCGCGGCCTGGACAGGACGGGAGTCCGCCGTCGACCTCCTCCTCAAAGCGGCCGGCTGGCGTATCGAGTACGCGCTGATGAAGCACAACATGATCGATGAGATGACCGCCAATGGCATCGTCAGCGACGACCGCCTCGACCATCTCCTGGCCGGGCCCCCGGCGCCCGATGGCAGCCGCCGCCACCCCGCGCCGCCGACCGGCTCAGAGGAGCGCCCATGATGATCCTCGTCCCGCGCGGCGCCGCGCAGGCCCTCCGCGGCGCAGGCCCCTGGGGCCGGCTGGCCCTGCGCATCGACCGTCCCGGAGGCCGAGCCGTCGTCAGCGGCATCTCGCAGCGCATGGACAGCATCATCACCGTGGACCCGGACGTTCGCTCCCGACTGCTGGGCGGCTGCGACTCCACCTCCACCGGCTACTGGTACCGGGCCTCCACCGAACTGCACGCGGTAGGAATCGAACTGAGTAGACGGAACAACGCCGCCACCACACTCGACACCTTCAAGGACCTGGCGGACGACGGACTCAGGACGCCCGGGGCGGACGGCTACCTGGCCCTGACACACGCGCCCGGAATGAAGGACGCCTTTCCCGAGCACAACCTGCCCGACCTCCTGGCCTGGTACCTCACACCAACGCAAGCCGTCCCCGTCCCGGTGTCCGTCGAACCCGCCACCACCGGCATCCACCAGCTCGACAACCACTGGCCCACCCAACACCTGCAGCAGACACGGGTCATGCTGATCGGTACTGGCAGCATCGGCTCCGCCACCGCGCACGCACTCGCCGGCTACGGCATAGGGCACCTCACCCTCGTCGACCCCGACCGCCTCGACTGGCACAACCTCGTCCGCCACACCAGCGCCCGCCAGCACATCGGTCGCCTCAAGGTCGACGCCCTGGCCGAGGAACTCGCCGCGCTGCGCCCCGACACCGCCACCACACCGCTGGCGCTGGACGTCATCACCGACGCCGACCGCATCCGGGCACACCTGACCGACACCGACCTCGCCGTGTGCACGGCCGACGGCGTCGCCGCCCGCCGCGTCACCGGCCACCTGGCCCGCCGCGCGGGCCTGACCGCCGTACTCGCCTGCGTCCTCAACGACGGAGCGCTCGGTGAAATCATGCGGCTGCGCCCACGCCCCGGCCACGGCTGCCTCACCTGCCGCCGCCAGCACCTCATCGAATCCGGCGGCATCGACCCCGAACCCGCCCTGGACGCCGGCTACGGCACCGGAACCCCACACCGCCCCATGACCGCCGTCGGCCCCGACCTCCACCTCGTCGCCCACCTCGCGGCCAAGACCGCCGTGGCGAGCATCCTCGAACGCGCCGGACACCCCGACCAGCGCCTGCCAGGCGAGCACGCCCTCATAGCCCTGCGCCGCCAACCCGACTGGGCCCCGCCCTTCGACCTCGCCCGCACCACCGAACTGCGCTGGCTCCCCGCCAGCCCGCCCCGAAACGGCTGCCCCACCTGCGAGACACCATGAACCCACAAGCCGTCACCACCGTCCGCCTCACCCCAGCGGCCGCCCACACCATCACCACCGAACTACGCACGGCCGACCACACCACCGAAACCGGAGGCATCCTGCTCGGGCACCACAGCGCGGACGTCGCCACCATCCACCACGCCGGCACCCCCGGCCCCGCAGCGGTGCGCACCCCGACCTACTTCCTGCGCGACCGGGCGCACGCACAGATGCTCGCCGACCAGGCCTTCGCCGCCGACAGCAGCGTCTGGATCGGCGAATGGCACACACATCCCACCGGTCGTGTGGCCCCGAGCGCCAGGGACGCCACCACCTACCAACAGCTCCTCAGCGACCCCGAGCTGGGCTTCACCAGCGTCGTCGCATTGATCCTCGCCAAGCGCGACGGGCAGTGGACCGGCGCCGCCTGGGCAGCACACGACGGCGGCATCGCTCCCGCAGCACTGGAGCTCCTCAAACCCCATCCGGAGAATGAGGCAACCGGCCGCCCCCGCTGAGCGCCACACCAGCTCGCGGGCCGCCATGAACTTCCCGCGTGCCGCAAGGCAAGCCCCCGACGGCAGTCGTGCTGTCGCCGCGGCGCCGGACAGATCGGGGGCACTACGTCCAGTCGTCCTCGGAGTCCTGGCGGCCCACGATCATGTCGTTGAGGCCTTCCTCGGTGATGGCCTCGGTGCCGTCCTCGATGGCCTGCTGGGCCGTCTGGCAGAGCAGCTGGTCGAGGGTGTCCATGTAGCCGCCGGTGCGCTCGTGGAGCAACTGTTCGAAGTCCAGCAGGGATTCGGGTACGTGGTTGTACAGCGCGAAGTTCTTGTCGTAGGCCTTGAGTACGCTGCGCCAGCCCTCCTCCAGCCCTTTCCGGAAGGGGATCGGTTTGATCGTCATGACGGGCAGGTTGCTGCGGAACTGCTCGGAGGTGTGGGGGCGTCCGCTGCGGCCGTGTCGGCGCAGGCCCTCGTTGACGATGTCGGTGGCATCGCGCCCGCAGTAGATGATCGACACGCGGAGCCGGGCCTGGAGGGAGTCGAAGTAGTCGAATGCGGTGCTCAGTTCGCTGTCGTGGATGCGGTCGACGCCGTCGATCAGGATGAGTGAGGTTCTGCTCTCTTGCATGTGGTGCACGACGGGTTCGGTCATGTCGGTGCTGCGGTAGTTCCGCTTCTCGATGTTGAGGGTGTGGTCCATGCCGAAGAAGTCCGCGAACGGCAGGGACCAGTCCAGGTTGCTCTCGCAGCGGGGCGGGACGTTGATGTGGACGACCGGCGTCCAGACGCTGTCCGGCCTCCGCTCGGTCTCGAGGAGCCCCTGGTAGGCGCGGCCGATCTGGAGAAGCAGGACGCTCTTTCCGGCGCACCCGTCGATGATCATGCTCATGCGCTTGCCGAGGGGCCGGAACCGGTTGGTGCGCAACGTGCGCCGCGCGTCCTTGATCCCCTGCGCCACGTCGGGGGTCATGACGGGAATCATCTCCCCGTGGTAGATCATGCGCGGATCGGTGTCGGTGACTTCCGTGCCCAAGGGAGCGCAGTCCGCCAGCGCCGGCTTCTTGCGCTCGCGGCGCACGAAGGCGTTGAACCCGTCGCGCTCCGTGAGGAGTTCGGGCTCGTAGTGCAGAAACTGGTGTGTCGAGTCCGTTGCGCCCGCACGCTGCGCGATCTCCAGCTTGTCCATCATGTCTCCTGCTGGTTGGGTACCGGCGGTGCATCGCCGCTGTCACGGGACTCGGATGGCGGCCGGGCCCGCTCGGCCCGCATGCCGCGGAAGATGTCGCCGGGCGCGCCGTCCAGACCGTGGGGCCGTGCGGCGGGGGAACGCCGCCTGCGGCCCGGGGAAGCGGTGGGCTCCTGCTGCGGCGCCGACTCGCCGTCCGCGTCCGCGCAGTCCTCTGTCGGCCCGGGCGCACGCTGGCCGGGGAAGAGGTCCTTGGCCGCGACGTTGAGCAGCGGCGCGGGCCGCACGCTGCCCGGGGCGGCCGGCGTGATCCCGGCGTACGGGTTGACGGCCGCCTCGGTGATCTCCAGCGTCTGCGGGACGAAGGCGGCCGCCGGGGCGGGGGAGGGGGAGGAGCCGGATCCGGAGCCGCGGCGCGCGCGGTCCAGCATTTTGTCCACCGCGCGGGCGATGGCCTCCTCGGTGCCCTCCCGGTCTTCCTCCTCGCTGACGAGGAGTGCGGCCTGCTCCCACAGGTACTGGGTCCAGTCGTCGTGGATCAGGTGCTGGTACTTGAAGTCGAACGGCACCCAGGGATCACGTGCCGGGTCCCCTTCGACGGTGTGGTCGTAGAGCCACACCCGTTGCGGGACATAGGGGTTGTAGTAGATCCGCCAGCGCTGGCCCTGTCCCTTGATGCCGGTGTGGCGGTGCCTGAAGTCCCTGATCCGGGAGCTGACATAGGTCCGGTTGTCGATCTTGATGCCGTCGCGGGTGACGATCCGCTGCGTGCGCAGCAGCAGTTTGCGGTTCTCCTTGGGGGAGGCCGGCCGGGGCACTCCCTCGGTCGCCACGGCCGCCGCGTACATCTGATTCGGTGTCAGCACCATGGCTGGGTAGATGGGGGACCGCAGCCCCTCGTGCTCCGTGTTCTGCCATTCGGTGACGACCCACTCGTGCCACAGATCCTGCAACCTGTTCAAGGACAGCAGGGGTTCGTGCTCGACGTTCTTGCCGCGCCGGCCCAGACTGTTGCCGGTGTAACCGGCGACGAACTGGGAGAAGCCGCTCTTGATCGAGGCGTTGGTCCGCTCGATGATCTGCTTGTCGACGGCGGTACGTTCCCGGGCCGGCTCCACCTCGATACCCAGCGTCTCGCAGGCATCCTTGAAGTGCCCGGCCTTGAAGATCTTGGCGTTGTCGACGACCACGGTCTTCGGGCGGATCACCGGCCGGGCCGCAGCACCCGTCATCCGCGGGTCCTGCGCGAGCATCTCGGTGAAGGGCAGGTCGGAGTTCTCCGCCAGCGCCAGCGGGGCCCAACCGGGACGCGCCGGCAACGGCGCCATCATCTGGGCCAGCAGCAAGGAGGCGTCCAGCGCCTTGGTCCCGCGCCCGCCCCGACGCTTGCTGCCCTTCCCCTTTTTGCGCCCCGACTGTTTCGGCACGATCATCCCGGCGGGCAGGCAGCGGCTGAGATTGTCGACTCCGTAGGTCAACTCCACCTGCACTGGCCGTCCGTCGTCGCCGCGGGCGATCACGTCCAGTCCGGTGGAGTCGATCTGCACGCGCTCGCCCAGCAGCGACACCACGGGCGGGTGGAAGGGGCCGTCGGCGGGCTCCTCGTCCGGCCCGTCCCGCCGGACGGCCCTCTCTTCCGACGCCACGGAGATCCCCAGCCGCTGCAGCAGGTCGTAGAAGGTCGACCGGGCGGGCCACAGCTCGTCGAACTCGTCCGGGTGGGCGCGGCGCAGGGCGATCCGCACCCGCCTGCGCAGCCGGGAGAGCGTTCCCGCCGACTCGCCGCCCGGTGTCCGCTCCTGCAAGACGAGGTCCACGAGCCGCTTGTCGCAGCGGCCGTGGGGCGAGCTGGTGCGCAGCCAGCGCTGGTCGATCAGTCCGAGGAGGCCCTCCTTCTCGTAGGCCAGGCACTTGCGCTGCACGGTGGCGACCGAGCCCGTCAACCCGGCCGCCGCCAGCTCGCTGGCCTTGAGCGCATAGCGGGCGCTGCGGGTGGTCGTCGCCGGGTCGTAGCCGGGCCGCGGGGTGACCCGGCCGTCCCGTACGCGCACGGGGCGTCCGGTCAGCACCTCCTGAACGTGCTCCTTCCAGCTCTGCACCGTCTCCCGCTGGTGCTCGTCCAGACGGTCCAGCACCGACAGGTCCGGCAGCACTTCCGGCTCCCACGGCGTCCCGTCCGCATCCAGTACGGCGAAGTCGCTGGCGGCGACCAGCACGGAGACCAGCACCTGCGCGTCCAGGCCGTGCTCGTCCAGGGCCACCAGGTGCACCGTGGAGCCCTGCACGGCACCGATCAGATAGCGCCCGGCCTCCCACCGCACCGCCATCCCCGGCAGCAGTACGTCTGCCGACCCGTCCGGTTCCTCCGCCTCCGACGCCGACGGGGCACTCATGTGCTCTCCCAGGCCGCCCACACAAGGCTGGTGGGGATCAAAGGAAGGTCCCAGTTGGTGGCCAACTCGCCCGTCCACAGCAGATACCAGCACAAAGACCGGGGGAGTGCGAGACAGTCGGCACCCTCGCACAGGGGGCGCGGCCGGGCGAAGGCCTGCAGCAGTACCGGCTTGGCCTCCTCGTCCGCGTTCTCGTCGTGGCGGAAGTGCGAGACCAGGGACAGGTTGCGGCGCAGCAGGCCTCCCGGAACCCGGGCCCTTCGGACCTGCCAGCCGGCCTCCTGCCCAGCCGTCCTTGCCACGGCCGTCCCCTGCTCATCGGGCTCCCGCCCGCCCCAGGCGTACAGGTACAGGCGCCGTTGCCCGCCCACGGTGCGGGCCAAGAAGGCCGGATCCACCACCCCGGTGCGCTCCCCGTCGCTCCACTCCAACTGCAGCGACGACGCCGACAGATAGGCGATACCGGGATCCCGGTCGAGAACCATGGCCGCGTCCCGGTGCTCCAGCGACCGGCACACGAAACTCCTCTTCGTGGTCGACGACCAGTACTGCCGCACCTTCGATCTGCGCCCCTTGTAGGGGCGCTGCTCGTGCAGCACCGGCCACACCTCGACCGGCGCCCCGTACAGGGCACGCGGCGACACGAGGCGCTCCCGCCCCAGTTCGTCGCGGTGACGGACATGAACCTCCATCACATGCCTCCCGGTGCCCGAGGCGGCGGACCCGAGGCCCTTTCAGCGTCACGGCAGCGCTGCCGCCGCTGAGCCCCACCACCGCTGTTCACCCGAAAGTGGGCAGCCGGACTTGCGCTGGCCACGGCAACCCCCTCGCCGCCCCGGACGGCACGTCGCACGGCCGTCACAGAAACAGCCGGTCCATTTCGTTCGGCATCCGCACCCACGGCAGACACGTGAGGTCCTGCAGCGAGGCCAGAGGTGCAGCCTCCTGCCCGGCGACCTCCATCTCGCCCGGGCTCCCTGCGCCGGAGCCCGAGGCTTGCCGGGCGTGCCGCAGCGGACGATGGCCGCTGATCCAGTGCTCCAGCGGCCGTCGGAACGCCGAGCCGCGCTGGCGCGCGACCCGGAGTAGCCAGTCCCGGCTGTCCGCCGCGCTGAGCCTGCCGGCGCGGCGGCGCTCCTCCATCCACGCCATGTCCCGCGCTAGCCGGGACAGCATGCCGAACTGCGCCACCGGGCGTGCACGCTGCTCGCCCACCCGCGCCGCGAGCAGGGCCCATTCCGGATCCCTTGCGCATGAGGGGTCCTCCAGATATTCGACGTACGTCAGCACCGACAGGGCGTCCGCCTCGATCCACCGGGCAGCGGACTGCCCCAGACGCTTGCGGACACGGTTTAGGCGCTGCTGGGCGCGGACCACGCCCGGGTGGTCGCGCAGATCGATGTAAGGGCGCTGATCACTGCGGGAGTTGTCCGTCCAGCGCCCATGGCGCAGACACACATGCCACGGATCCGGCAGGATCAGCCAGGCAGGGGAACGGGTGCCACGGCTCGCCGCACACAGCGAACAGGCCTGCACTATGTAGCCGGCGCGCGCGTCCCACGGCCACTCCCAGTCCTCCGACGAGCCGTCGGGCATGAGGAACTCGTCGCGGACACTGACCAGTCGCAGGGACAGCTCGGCCACGCTGCAGCCGGAGAGGTTGGCCAGCCGCTCGCGCGCATACCGGCTCACGTACATCTCGGTGTACTGCGGCTCCACCGGCATCGGACCGACGCCCACGCGCACCAGCAACTCTTCCACCGGCCACAGGTTGCGGGCGGCCAGCCGGGTCACGTACGACCCCGTCGACTCACCCTGCAAGAACCGCAGCCGCAGATGCAGCGGGCGCCGGCCCAGCCACGGATCCCGTTCCGCCACGACGTCCTCCCCACGGAGCACCTCACCTACCGTTGCCATCCAACTCCGCCCGCCTCCGGCCGGCACCGCGCACCGGGAAAGTGATCCCAACCGGAAGCCGACCGGCACAAAAGCGTGTCGGCCGTGCCGGGGAGCAGGCCAAAAGAGGAACGTTGCCGGTCGATGCCCCTCACACGGCACCGCCGCCTGGCACGCTCCCGATAGCAGACCTGACAGCCCGGCCTGTCGGCAGTGGCCCGGCCGAGAGGGGGCCACCGCATCTCATGACCGGCCGTGCTCAACTGCGCCCGCACCAGGAGGAAGCCGTCGCGGCCGGCGTGCACGCCCTGCTGTCCCGACGGCTGGCGGCCGCGACCATCGTCGCCGCCTGCGGCACCGGAAAGACCCTGATCGGCAAGCGCATCGCAGAGCACTTCCCCGCCGACCGACCGGTCCTCGTCCTGGTGCCCACCCTGGAACTGCTGCTCCAGACCGCGGCCCGCTGGCTCACCGACGGCGGATTCGACCAACTCATCGGCGTGTGCTCGCTGCAGGGTGTCCACGACCGCCACCTGCGCGGCTACCTGTGCATCACCGGTGACCCGCGCGCGCTCGTCCGGCGCGTGGGCCAGGGAGGGCGCACCGCCGTCTTTGCCACCTACGCGTCGCTGCCCACCCTGGCCGAGGCCCACCGCGCCCACGGACTGCCACGGTGGGACTTCGCGCTCGCGGACGAGGCCCACCGCACCAGCGGGGACTGGGACAAGCAATGGGGCCTCATCCACGACGACCGCGCCATCCCGGTCGCCCACCGCCTCTACATGACCGCGACCCCGCGCAACTGGCGCTCCACGGACAGCAAGCGCACGAAGGCCCGATCGCGCCTCGAACGCCTCGCCTCGATGGACGACCCCACCGTGTACGGGCCCACGGTCTACAAGCTGGACCTGGCCGAAGCTATCGAGCGCGGCATCCTCGCCGACTACCAGCTCATCGTCCCCGAGATCCGTGACATGAAGCTGCTGGAGGTCCTTCAGGACGAACTGCCCACACCGCATCTGGACGGGCTGCGCCTTGCGGTGATGCAGGCGGGCCTGCTGACCGCCATGGCCGAGCACGATGCGCTCCAGGTGCTGACGTTCCACGGGCGTGTTGCCGCAGCCCGTGGCTTCGCCGACACGCTGCCGCAGACGGCCGAGATCCTCGCCGACCACACCGGCATCCGTAATCCTTGGTCACGTGCCTTGCACCATCGCCAGTCGGCCTGGGAACGCCAGCTGTACTTCCGTGAGTTCGCGCACTTCTCCGCGCTGGCCCCCGGCAGCGCCGCCGACGCCCACGACGCCGCGGTGCTGGCCAGCGTCCGGGTGCTGAGTGAGGGGGTCGACGCCCCCAACACCGACGGCATCTTCATCGCCGACCCGCGCCGAACCCCCAGCAGCATCGCCCAGACCATCGGCCGCGGCCTGCGCAAGCCGGCAGGGCAGGACAAATGCGCCTCGATTTTCCTGCCGGTCTACACCCACCCGGGACAGACCACGAAGGATGCAATGAAGTCCTCCCAGTTCTCCGAGATCTGGAAATTCTTCAACGGCCTGGCCGTCTACGACTCCAAGATCTTCCAACGGTTCGGCAAGCGCCAGCGCGCCCGGCCACAGCCCATCGCCGCCCGCCCCATCCGTGTCGCCGACGTCAACCGCGCTCTGGGGCTGCGCACCCACCGCCCACACAACAACGCCTACTGGGACCTGGGCTGGCAGGCAGCCCAGGCCTTCCGCGAACAGCACGGCCACCTGAACGTGCCCAGCGAATACGTCGCCCCCGACGGACTGGCCCTGGGGCAGTGGATCGGCCAACAGCGTTCCCTCCACGCCGCCGACGCCCTGTCTGCCGACCGCACCACGGCCCTCACCCTCCTGGGCATTTCCTGGCCCCACCCCCCGGAAAGCTTCGAACACCACCTGGAGCACGCCACCGCCAGCGCCGCCCGCCACGGCACCCTCGCCCTCGGCAAGCACGCCCACGCGGGCGACCGTGCCACGGCCGCCTGGCTCGAGACCATGCGCCGCCGCGCGGACATCGGAGAACTCGCCCCCGCCCGCATCGCCGCGCTCGACGCCGTGGACCCCTTCTGGAACCCGCCCTGGAGCCTGCGCTGGCAGTACACCTATGTCCACATCCGGCGGCGCCTGACGACCACCGCCTGGCGGTGCACCTACCACCCGGACCACACCCACGACTCGGCCTGGGACACCTGGCTGGACCGCCAGATCACCCAGCACGACCTCCTCGACCCGCAGCAAAGGCACCTGCTGGACACTCTGGTACGCGCCTGCCCCGACGCCCACCCGCACAGCATGCTGCTGACCCGGCCCACGACCCTGCGCGCACGGGCCTTCAACCGCGGTCTGCGCGCAGCCCGCCACTACCGCCTACGCCACGGACACCTCGACGTACCCGCAGACCACCGCGAGGACTTGGACGGAGACCAGGTCGCCCTCGGTGCCTGGCTGGTTCGCCGTCAGCGGGGTATCGCGCAGATGACACCACCCCAGCGCACCGCCCTCGAAGTCCTCGACGCCAGGCTCCCACCCGTGTTCCTTCCGCCCGCGGCGCCCGCAGCCGCAGCATGATCCGGCACCGTGCGAACTCACGCAGGACGGATCACGCCTTCGCGGCGGCGTTGACGCCGTCCGCCTGATAAAACACCCGGCTCCCGCGCCTGATGCGCCGCACCCGCCCCTGGCCCACCATGGCCTCCAGAGCGTTGCGCATCGCCGGCTCCTTGATCCGCCGGCCCGGATGCGCCCGGCCCAACGCCGTCGCCACGTCCTGCGCAGAACAGGGCCGGCCTCGGTCACGCAACTCCTCAACGATCAGATCCCGCAACGTCGGCGCCCCGGACGCCTTCATGGGGGATACCGACGTCGAGGGTGCCGGATCCTTCCCGGCTTCCCCACCCCCGGAGACCGCCTCGGCGGCATCCTCTTCCCGGACACGGTCCGTACCCGCTCCCGGCGTGGGCGGCATGTTGTTCTCCAGGCCCTCCAGCCAGGCCTGGCTGGCGTCGAGGAGGTGCAACTGGTCCTGCAAGGCGGCGATATCGGTGCGGATCCGCTCACGCTCTTTCGCGATGAGCTCCAAGTCGCCCTTCACCACGGCCGCATATCTGGCGCGAATGGACAGCAGGTCAGCGACAGATTCGTTCATGGGACCGCCTTCCACGACACGGCTCGGCCGTAGCCACGCTAGGCATGTTGGCGATGTCGACCTGCCCAAACGCGCATACAAGAACGATTGCGACCGGCTTCGTGCCAGCTGTGAACGCAACGCTTCGCGGTCCGTCGCCGGCTGAAGGGCCCAGTGGCGTCCGCCCGTTCAGCCTGGCATCACCATGACCGGCGGCTGCCCTGGGGCATCAGCGCGTGAACCCCTGTACCTGCGGTGGGAGCGGGCAGCGCCGGGTGCCGGAGGGGAGTGGCGGCGCCCCGCAGAGAGGTGACCGGTTCGACTCCTCAGGGGGCCCGGCACACAGAAGAAGAGACATGAGGGATGCTGCGTCAATGCGGGAGGATCTAGATATTGAACATGGTCAATGATTTGTAGTTGGTCTTGAAATCGTGCATACTCGGAATGTGTCTGATGAGGGTGAACTGATCGCGGCGATGACCGAGTTGCGGGCTGCCGAAGAGCGGGTTGCCGAGGCGTTGCGCGTGTTCCTGGCGCGGGACCCGGTGACAGGGCGTCCGGTGCACGGACGGATCGGACGGGCCGCGCAGCTGACGGGCTGGGGGGAGCAGCGGGTCAAGGAGACGGTGACCCCCGCGCTGGCGGAGCGGCGCCGTGCCAAGCGGAAGACGGGCGAGTCGTGAACGGCTCCGACAACTTCGGCGAGATCGACTCACTGCTCGCCTCCGTCACCCCGGAGGCCGAGCTGCCCACCCCTGTGGTCCGGCGTGAACTGCGCGAGCAGGCCCGACTGTCGAAGGCGCAGGTCGCCCGGGCGCTGGGAGTGAACCCGTCGACGGTGGCCGCCTGGGAGGCGGGCCGGGACCCGGCAGGGGAGTCGCGCCAACGCTACGCCTACCTGCTGGACGGGCTGCACGGAAAACTCGAAGAAGCAGCGCAGGCCGCGGCCCCGGCGCAGTCGCTACCGGAGTCGGACGCCGACGGTCTGGCCCCTTCGCCCGGCCCGGCAGCCGGCGAGGCCGCCGACCCCGACGATGTCGAAACCCTAGCTGTGCCCGAGCCGTGTGTGCTGTGCGGGAACCCGGCCGCCCAGAGAGTGGCCGGCTTTCCGCAGCACCTGGACTCGGCCGACTGCCAGAAGACGTCCGCGCCCATTCCTGCCACGCCCCGGCCGCGTGAGGAAACGCCACAGCCGTCGCGGGCGACGTCCCGCCCCACACCTCTTGGGCGGCCCACGGCGCCGTCCCGGCGCGCTTTCCAGTCCGCCGACGAGCCGGCCGGCCTCATCGCCTCCTCCGTCCAGGCGGCACTGGCCACCCACGCCGGCGACGTCGAGACGGCCACCGCGGCACTGGTGAAGACGGCGATCCCGGACGCCATGGCCCTGCTGGACGAAACCCGCAAGGGCGGCCGCTACGACGTCATCGCCCACCCCTGGCTCCCGGACATCCTCAAGAAGAAGTCCAAGCACGACGCCGACCAGATCTGGGAGGCCCGCCCCAGATGGACCCGGGCCGAACTGCCGCCCGGCACCCACGAGATCACCGCCCTCGACATCAACGGCGCCTACCTGTCCGCCCTGAAGACACATCTACCGATCGGGCAGTTGGAACATTCGGCCGACGGCCGCCACGACCGCCGCAGGGCCGGCGTCCACCTCATCACCCCACCCGAATGGGCCCACGGCGATGTGCTGCCCAACCCGCTCGGCCAGCGCGACGAACCCGGACCCCTGTGGGTCACCGAACCCACCCTGCGCCTCCTGCTGCGCCTGTCCGGCCCCAAGTACGGCCTATGCGACCCTCCAGTGATCCACGAGTCCTACACCTCCGGCGCCACTGAGGGACTGCTGGAGAAGTTCCGCATCGCCCTCAAGGACGCCCGCGACACCGCCATCGCCCAGCAGGACGAGGTCACCCTCGAGTACGTGAAGGCCATGTACTCCAAGTTCGTCTCCACCATGGGAACCTCGACCTACAACCGGGAACTGAACCGTCCCGACTGGATGCACCTCATCCGCAGCCAGGCCTTCGCCAACCTCTGGATGAAAACCCTCAAGGCCCACGAGGAAGGCCTCACCGTGGTCCGCGCGATGGGCACCGACGAACTCCACGTCATCGGCGACTGGCGGCGTGTCTTTGACGAGGGCCGCGGCGTCACCGAGGTCAAAATCAAGGACATCTACACGGCGGGCGCGGCGGACGCCTCCCCCGAGGCGGGGGAGGGGGCGTAAGTGCCCGAGCGGAATCTGGAGTTCGGCAAGTTCGGCGCCCAGGGGATGAAGGGCCACGAGGCGGCGGCCCGCCAGCTCGACGCGCTCGCCGGCTTCATCGCCACCCCCGTCACCCAGCGCCGCGGCATGCTGGCTCGCCTGCACTACCTCACCCGCACCCCGCACGCGAAGGCCGCCGCCCGCGCGGCCGGCCTCACCATCTCCGACCGCACCCTCAAACGCTGGGCCGACGGCAAAGCCACCCCGTCCAAGAAGAGCCTGGCGCAGCTGGAGACCGTGTACGTACGGGTGCGCCGCCACAACGTGGCCCGCTACCTCGTGCAGCGCCTCAACCGCCAGGGCCGCGGCACCCGCGTCGAGTTCCACCCCCTCAACCAGTCCCAGGTCGCCCGCCCCCTCCAGCGTGACGTCTCCTTCCGCACCCTCAACGTCCGCCACTGGGACCGGATGGTCGAAGCCTGGGCGGCCGGCGACGGCCGGGCCATGGACAGGGCCTGGTTCGACGACATCACCGCCGACCTCGGCTCCGACTACGGCGCCTACGAGTACGTCATGAACATCGGCTTCGCCGCCTGAGCCCTTGTGGGATCTCAAATTCCGTGTCGGAATCTCACGGTCGATGTCGGATGGAAGTCGGATCCGACACCATGCTGAGACTCGCAGGTCGCAGTAGACAAGAGAGAGCGCGGTCAGTGGGTTGCTGCTTCTCTACGCTGGTGCCCACGTTCACTCATTGGGGGACTCCGTTGCCAGCGGGATGCCGCACCGCCAGCAGCCGTTCGCGTGGTCGTCCCCGCAGACGAAACCGATGCCACCATCCACGCACCATTCGGCGGCCTCCTCGGACAGCAGGTCGGGCCCGGCATGGAGCAGCCGACGGAGTTCCGTGGTGTCCGCGATGTCGGCCGGGCGGTTCGTGAACCATTCGTCGAACCAAGGCTTGTCTCGGTGCACGTTCCAGCGCGCATTCTCCCGGTCGTCGACAGCCGTAAGGAACCGATCGACGATGCGCCCCCAACTCGGAGTTCCGAACCAGCCGTTGTCGGACGCGCAGAAGAATTCGATCAGGGTTCGCAGGCCGAACGTCTTCTCGCGAAGGCAGTACGCCCGCCCCCAAGCGATCGCGTCCTGTGCCATCTCCGCGAGTTCTTCGCGCGGATCAGCCTTGTGCGCCGGGTCGTCAGGGTTATGGCAGGCCAGCCCGAGCTCGAGAACAGACTGTCCGGTCGGTAGAACCCGGGACGGGTCGACGATCGCGAGACCGAGACTGATCCAGTCGACATGTTCGAACGACAGCATCGAGCGCACGAGTCGGGTGGTTGCCGTGTTGATCCGCATCATTGTGCCGTCGTGGAGCGGGCTCTTCCCGGCATGCCAGTTCTCGACGGGTGTGTTGCGCCACACCGCGAGCGTGATGCGGGTGGCAGCGAGCCACAGCAGGGCGTCGTCGTCGAGGTGCCCGAACCGCTTGGCGCACTCCTGGGCGCCGTAGGGGATCAACTCCTCCGGTTTCGGCCACCTGTGGCTGTCCGGCCCTTCAGGCCCTTCAGGCGCGTACTCGTAGTCGTCGGCGTACTCGTCGAGGATCGCGCTCAACTCGGCAGCGCTGTAAGCCTCGCTGTACTCGGAGCCGTCCGGCCCCTCGACGGTGTACATGTCGTGGTCCCAGGAGACGTACACATCGCGCCAGAGCACCACGTCATCGCACTCGCCGGCGTTGTCCGTCACAACCGGCCTGATGGTGATCGGGGCAGTACGCCCGTCGGTTCGCTCGCCGTCCTTCTCGGCGGCCCATGCGGTGATGACCCCGAGCGGCTTCGGAAGGAGAGGACCGACCTCGGTGATGCTGAACGACTCTTCGTCGTCATCGGTGTCGAACCGGCTGTTGACGAACGCGACCGCCTCGGAGGGCGTGCTGACTACGGACTGGCTACCACTCTCGTTGTCAACCACTCGCCACAACGGGCTGTTCTTCACGAGGCTCTCCGATCGCGGTGAGTGCACCCGGGGCGGGTGCGATGTGCCGGGTCGCTCGGCACTGACTCCGATTATGGGCTGATCAGCCCATCCGTAGTCCCGAAAGGCGCTTGTTGGCGACAACGTTCGGTACGTTCGCGTGCAACCTGCTTTTCGCGACCGCGGCGACACAGCAGAGTTCCGCAGCGGAGGAGGCGAAGATGGCGCTGAACAAGAAGGGTTCCCGGCGCATAACCGTTGACGGGATCGAGTACCGCTGGCGGATCCGCGGGAAGCTCTCCTACATGCAGGGCCTCTGCTGGACACCGCTGACCTACGCAGTTGAAGCGGCCAGCAGCAGCCAGCCGGGCATGACCTTGATCGTCACCAGCGGTCAGGCCCATCCCAGCAACTGGGCGGGCGTCGAGGCGGAGCCCATTCGTCCGGCTCACGTTGTTGCCAGCATTCGAGACGGGATCAAGGCTGGGATCCAACCTGGGTCGGTTCCCTTTCCAGCTCGACCGATCCGCAGGATTCATCGCCCAGTCATGAGACAGAGCGGAGTAGGGCGGCGCCTCTGGCCCGGCATCATGGCCTGGTGACCACATGGATGCGCTGCTACTGGGACGAGGAAGACATCTGGTTCTACTTCGAGGTCGACGCCGAAGGCTGGGTGATCCGGCAGGTCGAACTCGAAGGGCCAGAGCTGATCCCGATCGCAGCCGCTTCCCTCGCCGAGTGGCAGCGGGCCCGCGACGCAGGCCGCCTCGGTGACTACGACAGCAGATTCGGGATCACCGCCGAGCTGCCCGTCTCGGAATGGGAAGGCCACGACCCCGAACAACTCACCTTCGAGGAGTTCGAGGACGTCTGGGGCCCTGCCCGTCAGCAGATCGCATCCCGGCCCAGCTGACCTCTCGGCGCCGCACTGGCTTCTTGGCATCATCGCGACATGCCCCCCGGCCCTTCCCCGCACCGTCCGAGCCGTCGACACCGCTCAGCTCCTGGACCTGGCCCAGGAGGCCGCCATGCATGGCTTCAGCCAGCGGCTCCCGGTCGACTGGCTACGAGAGCACCTCGCCACAGAAGCGACGCACTACCTGTTCCCGACACTCGTGCAGCGGCTCACGCATCGTCCCGAGGTGCCGCTGCAATGGAGGTGCCAGCAACTGCTGACCGTCAGCATTGGCGAGGAGATTTGGGGTCTCCTCGACGTCCTTCCCGACACCTTCGACAAGATCCCGGAGACCTTGGACACGGCGTCCAAGAAGGACATCGTCAACCGCATCGAGCAAGCAGTGAAGGTGCGGAAGTGGATGGAACGGACGGCCGCCGATGCAGGCTCATTAGGTCCGGCGCAGCCGGCTGGGCAGTCTGAGGAAATGACATAGATCTGAGACAGCCGCCTGCCGACACGTCGTGAGACTGGAGGGGAACGTCCAGGCCATAGCGCCGGCGCCTGACATCGAAAGTGAGAACCTACAGCCCTGGACATGACCGTCACGGAGCAGTGATCACGTCCTGTCCGTCGCTCGCTGCTCGTCGAGGTCGAACCCGAGCCGTTCGGTCAGCATCGCCACGTCCGTCCACAGCGCCACGGGCGTCAGAAGAGACCAGGGCCGACCGCGGGCCGGATCCTCAAGCAGCACGGTTTCCGTGTAGCTGTCGCTCCACTGCTCGCCGCGGAGCCCCTTACAGCGGTCACAGATGCAGGGCCAAGGCGCCGTTGCCTTCTGGAACACGGTCGTCGGCAGGTATCCGTTGCGCACCATCAGCTGCCGGGCGTCCTCCGGGTCGACAGCTCGTCCCGAGACCAAGGTGCCCCCCGAAGAGGATCGTGCGGCATCGCATCCCATCGCTGTGCCGTTCGGTGCCGACGTGGCCGCGGTGCCGGTGGCAGCCTACGGAGAGCGGCTGGCGATGCACGACGTTCACGCGGATACAAGAGAACACGGCGGACCCGCCGGGCACCCTCACGCAGCCGGGAGCCGAGCGGGCGCCCGCGACCCGCAAGTGCGGTGACGGGCCGGCAGCCCCGGGCGTGACGTTCGGGAGCCCGAAGCTTCGGAGGAATCAGTGGGACAGCGTCGACAGACGGACTGAATTGCGCTCTTGCGACGGGCAACCCGCGCCGAGAGACCGGCCCTTCGAGCACGCGATTTATCGCTCCTGGCCCGAATCCAGGGATCCTTTTCCACGGGATGCGCATGGCGGTAAAGAACCTTGTGAGCCAGAGCGTGAACGTCTTGTTCTGATCGTGATCCTGGCCAGTGCGGCCGTTTACTTCAAAACAGCCGCCCAGCCCGTCAGTCGGCTATGACGCTGATCTCTATGAGTTCCAATTCATGGCGTGTGCTGCTGTCCCCGATTACCAGCTGGAGGGCGGCATGGGCCGTCTACCGCAGCAGGCGCGGCATTTCCTTCGACTCCGCCTGGCGTCAGGTGCGCCTGGCCAGGCACCCGGACGAGCTGGTCTACCGGCAGTGGGGGCACACGGCACCGGACTTACCCGCCCAGCGCACGGGAGCGGAAAAAGAGGAGGGGAAAGGGGGTGAACCGCGGCCGCCCCACGTCGGCTGACCCCCGAAGGAATGCCCCGCGGGTGAGATGGAAGAGGCGGATGAAACGTGTGTGACTGGCGGGGTGGACCACCTTTCAGTCATCTTTGCCGACAGCTGATCTCGGTCGCGTCGGGCAGGTGAGAATTTCAAGCATTGCCGAAACCGGTCCTATACCAGGGGGAGTTCATGACAGACCTCGGCGCCTTATCCACCATGCTCGGCGCAGGACTACCGGCCACCTTCACGTTCCTCTACCAGCGCCTGGACAACCTGCTCAACCGGCGCGCAGCACCCGAGACGGAGCTGGACGGCCACATCCTGCGCGGCGAACTGAGCCTGCCGCTCGCCGCTGACGAGACCGAGCTCACTCACCGGCGCAGTGATCTGGACCGGCTGCGCGACCTGTTGCACGTTTACCGGCAGCACCCGCAGACGGTGGACGTCGCGGACGCCGGGTTGCTGCGCCTGCTGGGCGAGCTGCGCGGCGTCCTCGAAGAAATCTACGGACAGCGCCTGACGTTCGTGGGCGAAGAGGACCGGGAGCCCTCAGGGAGCTACGCACGTCAGAAGAGCGAGACCGTGCGCGGCAAGATGACCGGGATCGACGCCGACACCCCGAACGGCCACCTGACATCCATCCAGGACGTCACCACGGTCGAGGAGACCGGCGACGTCGTCGGGATCCGGATCCGGGACGGGAGGAACACCCCCGGCTCCTTTCGCTGACCCGCCACGCCCCGTTCCCGGCCGGCCCCGAGGAGAGCCCTTCGTGACGTCTGAACCCTCATCGAACCAGCACCAGCCGCCCTCCGCTGACGGACACCTTGCAGGCCAACATGGTGTCGACCCCGCACATCCGCCCGCTCCTGACGGTCCGCCGCCGGCCCCCGTCCCCGACGGTCCGCCGTCGGGCACAGCCCCGCCCGCCCCCACCGGACTGGCGAGCTTCCCGGACGATGCAGCCCTGCGGCCCGAACGTGCCGAGTCCTACGCCGCGTGGCGTTCGCTCCTGCGCATCGGCACCAACAACGGGCTCGCGATCGGCACGCTCATCCAGCGAAGCATCAACAGGCTGCGCGGCATCCCGCTCACCAGGAAAGAGATCGACGACTGTCTGCGCACCTATGTCCCCAGCCCCGACGACGAGACCGCGATCACGAAGATCCTCGATGATCGGCGGATCGTCGTCCTGACCGGCGCGGACGGCAGCGGCCGCTTCACCACCGCACTGCAGATGCTGCGGCACCGGGTGGGTGACACCATCCGCCAGGTCAGCCGAGAACCCGGTGCCCCTTTCGATGTCGCCGGACTGACCGAGAAACACACAGGCTGGATCCTGGACCTGCGGGCCGAGACGCCGCCCGCGGGCTTCGGCCGTGAACTCGATCACGACAGCAACGAGTTGCCCGAGGGGGCGTTCCTCGTCGTGCTGATGAGCGCGACCGCCTGGACCAGGTGCGGCCAGAGCGCGGAGGGCCTGGTGCACGAGATCGCCGGACCGCCGCCCGTAGAGGTCCTGGCCAAGCTCCTCGAACCCGCTCCGCTCCTCATCGACCACGACACATGGACCGACCACTCGGCCATCACCGGAGGGATCAAGAACCTGCTGCCGGGACAGGTCGCCGCCTGGGCCGGCGCCATCGTCACCACCGAGGAGGTCGAACGCGACGCGGGCCGGCTCACCACAGCAACTGCCCATGACCGGGAGTACATTGACCGACTCGTAGGCAGCGTCGTCAAAGCGGCAGAGAACTGGCGCAGCACACTCCTGGCCTGGCACAACGAGTATCAGGACAGCGACTACCGCAACTTCCTGCTGACGGCCGCGGTCCTGGAGGGAGCGGCCTCGCAGAGCGTCTACGAGGCCTCCGCCAGCCTGGCCGCCGACTTCGATGAGAACCCCGACCCACGCCCCGGCCAAAAAGGCCTGGGTGTCATCGCGCTGGCCGACGCCGCCGACGCCGATCTGCTGCCCAACGGCACGATCCGCTTTCGGCACCACAACAAAGCCGAAGCGGTCGTCGATTACTTCCTCGACGACCGTCCCCACCTGCTCAAGCAATTCACCACCTGGACCGCCGCCCAAGTCGGCAGCCTCGAGGACGCCCAGGCCTCCCGCCTCCTCGCACAGCGGGTCAGCCACTGGACCGTGCGCTACACCGCCCGGCACCGCACCGTGCGTCTGTTGAAAGAGCTCAGCGAGCAGTGGTCCACTACGCAACAGCAGGCAGCCTGCGACATGCTCGTGCTGGCCTCCCTCGACGACCACGCCGGAACCCTCGTGCGCAACGCCCTGCGCAGATGGGCCCGAGGCGAAGCCGGAACGCTCAGCGACCCCTTCACCATCGTGCTCATACGAGCCTGCCGCCGCCTGATCGACGTCCACCCCACCAGCATGCTCAGCCGCCTCACCGAACTGGCCTCCTCCACCATCACCGCCGACGGTGCCCGCAGCGACGAAGTCACCGAAACCATCAGCCAGACACTGAACACCCTGTGGGACCAGGACGGCCAACGCCGTGCCATCCGCAGGCAGCTCAGCCAGTGGGCAGACGCCACGAACCGGTCTCAGCAGCAAGCCGCGCGCGACACCTTCGCCCACCTCGCTCAACGCCGCGGCCCCGCCGGCCCCTCCCTCCTGACCGACACGGACCGCGACCTCACCTGGCTCGCCGGCATGTGGCGCAACACCCTGCCCACGCACGGCGAACCGCCACACAGCGTGATCGAGGCCTTCGGCCACTGGATGCAGGCCGCCCTGGAACACCCTTCCCTGACCGACACCATCGAGCAGATCTTCCGCCAGGCCGTGCACGCGGACCACGACCCCTACTACAGCGGCAGCCGCCTCGTCGCCATGCAAAAGCTTCTCTTCAGCTGGGCCCCCACACCGGCGCCCACACACCAGGTCGGAGAAGCACTGCACCTGCGCGACCGCTACCTCGCAGCCCTGCAGAAGCAGGATCCCGCCGCGCCGCCGGAGCCCCATGCGCCGCAGAGCTAACCCTGCCGGTTGGCCAACACCGCGCACCGGCCCTCTCACCCCCACCGGCCACCCGCTGCCGAGCAGCACGCCCGGCTACCGCTTCGACGCCCACCTCGAGGGGCGCTGGGAGGAAACACCCAGCGCCCGCCCCCACCACAACCCCGGCCAGGCGGCCCTGCACCACGTCCTGGCCCTCGCCCGCCCCGTCACCGGCGCCTATCCGCTCACCGACGTCCTCGCCGCACAGGCCCACCTCAACACCGTGCTGGGAACCGCCCACGACCTCGCGGACACTCCCGTTCGCCTCCTGTGGGCCGACGTCCGGCTCACCGTGAGCGAGCCGGACCGTGCCGCAGCCACCGCACTGCAACGACGCCAATACGACGAGGCCCTGCACGCACAGGCCCAGCGCCAACGTCTGCAGGCGGCACGAGAACTCCACGAACAGCTCGTCACCACACCGACGCTGGCCTTGGCCTACTGGCTCACCCAACACCCCGACTCCGCCAAGGACAGCATCCACACCCTCGAGGAGCTCACCCGCCAGATCACGGCCTACGCCCCGGACAACGCCTGGGTCCAGGTCGCACACGTCCTGCAGAGCTTCGTGCACGATCTTGCCGCCGACCAGCGCGAGAACCTCGTGCGAAGCCTCGCCCAGATCGTCCTGCGCTACGACCAGCCTGATCTGGCCCAGCAGTTGCAGCACACCGCAGCCGGCCTCGCGACCACGAACGGCCAGAGGCCGGCTCCCCGTGCGCCGTGAGCTCAGGGCTCCGCGGGGGGAGGGCGTGCGGAGGCATGTGCCGACCTCGTGGCAGCGGCTCGACTCGGCACCGGGCCGACGGACCGGCGCAGCCATCCCGGCGGAGCCCATCAGGGCGGGGCGGGTACGCCGGTTGGTGAAGGCCCCGGATCCGTCCGTGGCGGCCCGGAAGAGGCAGGCCATACCCCGGGTTCGGACTTCGAGGGGCGCTCGGCATCCGCCGGGTGACCTTCTCGTGCATCCACCCCACGGCGGCGAAGGCCGGCCAGGTGCGGCGTGCTGCGGGGACGGATGCCAGGGACACCCACGGGACGTGCAGGGTGCCGCGGCTGCGTCACCGCCCCGGATCGCTGAGACGGGCCCCGGCGGGAAGAGCGGGCGCAACTCGTGTGATCTGCTCGAGTGCCAGAGGTGCCGCCCATCGAGTCAACCCTCATGCGCAGCTTGAGTGATCCCTCGGCCTCCCCTTCACTCCGCCGGGCTCCGTGGGTGGGGGTGTGCGCTCGGTGGCCCGGCCGGAGTGCGGCAGTTGCCATGTGACCTCGGCCTCCGGCGGGGTACGGCGCCAGGAGGAGATCAGACGCGAGGCGGTCAACTGGTCGAGCAGATCGCTGAGCTGATGGGACGTCTGTGCGCACAGATGCATGAGAAGGTCCATCTCGGCTGTGCCGGTTCCGTCGGGGCGGGTGTGCGCGGCTACGGTGAGCGCAGCGAGCTGGACGGCGCCGGGCAGTGCGCGCGGGACGGCGGGCCGGCAGAGGGGGTGCAGGGCCCAGTGTGCTGCGCGGGCGCGCTGCGGGCGGTGCGACTGGGTCTGCACCGCCGGATCGAGGAGGCGGACCTGCACTGGACCGCGGCCCACAGTGCGCTGCAGCCAGCCGGTGTACTCCAGTTCCTCCCACGGCTCCGTGTGCCGGTGCAGCCGCATGCCGCGCAGCAGCCCGTGGGGCAGGCTCGCTTCTCCGTGACCGTTTGCGCGCAGGGCGCACTGCAGGGCCAGCAGCCGGGCCGTGGGGGAGCAGTACCGGGGGAGTGCGGTGGCCAGATAGGCGAGCATCTCCCGCACCCGTGCCTGGGCATCGGTGCGGGCGGATTCGCGATCCTGGGGCGGCCTGGCCGTACGGAGGGGCAGGCGGCTGTCGCGGGGGCCCTGGGTGTCCTCGGGGACAAGGGCGGTATGGGCGGTGATGGCGGCGCAGGCGGTGCAGACGTCGGCCAGACGCCAGCGGATGCCGCCGCCCTCTCCGGTGAGAGCGAGCCGGACCGGGCCATGACAGCCACGGAGGCGCCGGTGCCAGTTGCAGCCCCGCTCCCGGCACTGGCAAGTCCGCAGATGTGCCGGCAGCGCCCCGTTGCGTGCATGCCGCGCCAGATGGGCCAGTGCGGACCTGCGCGCGCCACCGGCGGCCACCGCCTCGCCGGGCGAGGGGCAGTGGGAGCAGCTCAGCACCGGGCCGTGCCGGTGCGAGCGCACCTCTACCGTCCACACCCGCTGCACCGTGTCATGGGTCAAGAGCCTCATCGGGCCCGCAGTCTCCGTTCCTGTCCTGCGGCGCGGGCCCGGGCCCGGCGTCGGTGAATGTCACCCCTTCACTAGCAAAAAGTGCAGATCTCTGCACTGACGGGGCAGAGGTCTGCACCATCGGATGGTGGGGTGACGATCTTCCCGCCCGACCCCGACCCCGACGCGCTGCGCCTGAAGCTCGCGCGCCTGCGGGCCGACCGCGGGTGGACCTACGACGAACTCGCCGGCCGCACGGGCCTGTCCCGCCGCACCGTCATCGACCTGGAACACGGCCGCACCACCGGCTCCATCACCACCTGGCACACCCTCGCCCACGTCTTCGACGTCCCGCTCGACCAGCTGCTGGGCGCCCTGTGCTCCGGCCACACCCCGCCCGGCACGCCCCAGTCGTGAACCGCCCCGCCATCCCCTCCGGACGGTCGGACAGTGCTACCCGAACGAGTGGGTAGCGGGCGCACGCCAGTTCGCCAATCGCGCAGGTGTCTCCCCGCGTTGGGCCGAACGCGGTACCCCGCCGCCCGTGCATGGCCGTGGCCTGCCGCTGCCTGGCACCGTCGCGGCCATGCGCCCTCACCTCGCCGCCCGGACCCCGCAGGCCGATCCCTGCCGGCCGCGCCACCTGACCTGCACCACCCTCCACAGCACCGGCGGCCTGCCGCGCATCGGCCGCTGCCGCCGCTGCGGCAACCCTGTCGCCTGGCATCCGCGCCGCAACCAGCACCACATTGACCTGCATCCGGCCGAACTGCCCACCGCCCACGTGCCCGCGTCCTGGCGCTGGCACCTCAGCAGCGGCGTCGCCCACCCCCACGCCGGCGGCCAGGCATGGTGCCGCATCCCGCACACCGCCCTCTGCCCGGCCCGCACCACACCCCTCGAAGCGGGCCGCCGACTCGGAGAGCTGCGCCGCCAACTCGCCCTGCGCAGCCGCCGTCTCATCGACACCGCAACCTTCATCCCCAGGGCCGCGCCCACCTGTTCCCCCGCCCCTGCCGAGATGTGCCCAGTGGTCCAACTCTTCCTGGGCCGCTACCTCGCCGACGACGCCCTCGAACGCATCCGCTGTACCGCCCGCACCGAACCGGGATCCCGGCGCTGCCCGCACCCGGTCCTGGACGACCGGGCCCCGGCCGGAACCTGGGATCTGCTGCCCTTGCACCAGCAGCGCGGCACCACCGGCCCGGCGCCCCGACTCGTCGCCGTCTACGACCTCACCCGTGCCCCGGCCGGCGAACAACGGCGCTGGCGTGCCCAGCTCTGCCCCCACCACGCCACCGCCCGTCCCGACCTGACGGCGACCGGCTGGCAGGTCTTCGACCCAGGTCGGCACGCCGCCCACATCCGCACCCGCCTCCCGCACCCCCACGGCCGCCCGGCATGACCTCCCACCACCACGCCCTGGAGATCACCCTCATCCGGCCGCTGCCCCCCGGCGGACTCCAACAGGCCGCCCGTGCCTGGCCGCTGGCCGCCGACCACCAGCGCCGCCGCCTCATGGCCGTCTGCCGTGCCCACGACCCCGGACGGGCCGCCCGGCGGCTCGACGCCCATCTGCCGATCGACGTGATCACCACGCACTACCCGGACACCCACGGCCGACTCCTGCTCGACGTCCGCCTCCCGCCGGCCGCGCACGCCACACTCGGCGCGGCCGCCCGCCGTGCCGGGCACCCGCCCGGCCACCACCTCGAACTCGCCCTGCACCGGGCCCTGGCCGCCCACGCCCGCAGGGAAGACCACCGCGTCGAGGCGGCCGTGCGCCACCTCCTGGACGGCACCACGCCCGCCCGGCTCCTGGCCGCCGTCGCCCACGCCCTCACCCCGCCCCAAGGACCCACCGAGTGAACCCCACCGACGAACAGACGGCCGCCGCCGACGCGTTCAGCAGCGGCGAGCACCTGTCCCTGCAGGCCGGTGCCGGCACCGGCAAGACCAGCACCCTGGCCCTGCTCGCCCACACCAGCCCGCGCCGCGGCCGCTACCTCGCCTACAACCGCGCTATCGCCGCCGACGCACGCACCCGCTTCCCCGCCACGGTCGCCTGCAAGACCGCCCACGCCCTCGCCTTCGCCGCGGTCGGCCACCGCTACACTCGCCGTCTGAACGCCCCGCGCCGCCCGGCCTGGCTGACCGGCCAGGCCCTGGGCCTGACCAAGCCGCTGCGCATCGGCACCCGGGAGGTCTCCCAGCGCGCCCTGTCCAACGCCGCCCTGCGCACGGTGGCCCGCTACTGCCACACCGCGGATGCCGCCATCAGCACGAGCCACGTCCCGCGGCTGCGTGGCCTCGAGGACCCCGGCCAGCACGCCGAACTCGCCGACCACCTCCTCCCGTTCGCCCTGCGCGCCTGGATCGACCTGCAGCACTTCGACGACAGCGCGGTCCGCTTCGACCACGACCACTACCTCAAGATCTGGGCCCTGACCCGGCCGCGCATCGACGCCGAGTTCCTCCTCCTCGACGAGGCCCAGGACACCAACCCCGCCGTCGAGCAGGTCTTCCTCGCCCAGCGCGAGCACGCCCAGCTCGTCATGGTCGGCGACTCCGCCCAGGCCATCTACCAGTGGCGCGGCGCCAAGGACGTCATGAGCGGCTTCGAGGGCACCCACTTCACCCTCACCCGCTCCTTCCGCTTCGGCCCCCACCTCGCCGCCGAGGCCAACCGCTGGCTCGCCCTCGCCGACGCCCCGCTACGACTGAGGGGCACCGACACCGTCCCCACCGAACTCGGCCCCGTGCAGCGGCCGGACGCGGTGCTGTGCCGCACCAACGTCGGCGCCATGGCCCAAGTCATGCAACTCATGACGGCCGGGTTCCGCGTCGCCCTGGTGGGCGGCGGCCAGAGCCTGAAAAGCCTGGCCCAGGCCGCCAAGGACCTCAAGGAAGGCCGCCGCACCCACCACCCCGAACTCGTCCTGTTCACCACCTGGGGCGACCTGCAGGACTACGCGACCCACGACCCCTCGGGCCGTGACCTGCAACCGCTCGTCGGCCTCGTCGACACCCACGGCCCCGACGCCATCCTCACCGCCGTCACCCGCCTCGCCCCCGAGAGCACCGCCGACATCACCGTCTCCACCGCCCACAAGGCCAAAGGCCGAGAATGGTCCACCGTCCGCATCGCCGACGACTTTGCACCCCCGCCGCCTCCGGCCGACAGCCCGCGGACGTCGGCCCCACCGGCGATCGACGACGCCGAAGCCCGTCTCGCCTACGTCGCGGTCACGCGCACGCGGGCCCGCCTGGACCGAGGCGGCCTGTCCTGGATCGACGGCGAGGACGAGCTCGTGGCGCGCAGCGGCTGAGCGGCTGCTGCCGGGGGCCGGCAGTCTGCGTTCGGACAGAGCCCGCACGCAGATCACCAGTGGGAGCAGTCCGCGCAGCATCGGTCGACGAGTTACAGGCCGGAGGCGGGATCGCCCGGGTGCAGCCGTCGTGCTTCGGCCCGGTGCTGCGTCAGTCGCTGGTGCGGGAGACGGGGATGTATCGGTTGCCGTGGACGGGGCAGTTCACGGTGCGGTGGGCGAAGGGCGTGTTGAGGCTCGGCCCGGTGGCCAGTGACCAGGCCTTGCGGATGTCGTCGATGAGAGAGCGGGCGCTGTAGGGGGAGACGCCGAGTTCCAGGCGTGCTTCGGCGAGGCGTTCGGGGGCCCCGTCGGGACCGTGGTCGAGGGCGCGGGTGCTGCGCTGGTCGAAGCTGGGCATGCCGAAGATGTCGATCAACGTGAGGGAGAAGTAGCTGTATGCGGCGGCCTCTTCAATGAGTTGGCGGGCCTCGTCGGTGATGTCGCGGACCGCCTCTGCGTGGGGAGCGCCGGCGTAGAAGGCGAACTGCTGCAGGGACTGGAGCACCTGGACGCGGGTACAGGCGCAAGGAGTGCGCAGGTGCCCGCACAGGGTGCGGAAGGAGCTGAGGATGCCGCTGGAGTTCTCGGACCACTGGTGCTTGCTCAGCAGGGTGCGGAACCCGGCGAGCGTTTCGCCAAGTTCCTCGAGGATTAGCCGGGTTGAGATGTCCATCAGTTCGTGGGAGCCGGTTTTATCCTGTATTTCCTCGATCCGGAGGCTGTAGCGCAACAGGTCCCGCAGGAGTCCGCCGGATACGGCGTGGGCCAGGAACGCGAAGTGCGCAGTGTGATGCTCCGAGCGCTCGGTGAGGATGGCGCCGGCCTCGGCGAGTGTGCACGGGGTGACGTGAACGATGTCGTCGAGAGAGCTGTCGGTGACATCGCGGTGGGGCAGGCCGCGGCGCACGAAGGAGGCGCCGACATCTTCGGCGACGGAGATGAGGTAGTGGACATGGCGTACGCCCAGGATGCCCTTGATCTCCCGGAGGAAGGCGAGAGCCTCGGTGTCGGTGCCCAGGCGGTCGACCTCGTCGATGGCGATGAGGACGTTCTGTCCCCGCCCCACCAGTTCGTGGGCGATGTGCGCGAGGAGATCACGGAACTCGTCCACCAGCTCGGGGTAGTTGGGTGGGGTCGTGGAGATCGATGTGGCGTGCGATCCGCCCAGGGTCAGGATCTGTGCGGCGCTGGGGGACAGGGTGTTCGTGCTGGTCTGGGTGGTCTGCAGCCGGTAGAGGTGGTTGCGGCACCGGGTCACGAGGGCGGGTTCCGAAGGGCGTGGCCGCCACAGGCTGGCGAGTGTCAGCAGCTCGCCCGCGATCACTCCGGCGAGTCTGAGCGGATTGTCGGGATCGGCGAGTAGCGCGTAAGTCGGGGGTGTGCTGATCAGGAAGTACAGCAGGTAGGTGCCGACTGCGAGGGACGCGACCTGTGCCAGCCGCTCTGCGCGGATGGTCCATCCGCCGATCTCGGTGGTCCATTCGGAGTGGGTCTTGCTCAGGGTGTACATCCAGCACGAGAGCAGGGCGATCGCGGGGAGATATACGCCTGGCGGCAGGCGGGTGAGGCCGGCCATCATCTCGGGATCACCGAGCACCGTGGCCACACTGGCGAGGCTGATGAGGAACCCCAGGGGGCCGCTGCCGACGGACCAGAGCCGACGCAGCAGCTTCAGGATCCACGGGTCGTGGCGTGACCTCCACCAGAAGACCGCCACGATGCAGAGCGTGAGGCTGGCGACCACCTGGTGTCCGTCCCACACCGACTGTCCCCAGCGCTCCAGATCGCCGACGGCGCTGCGGGCGTGCTCACCGAGCGAGTCGATGTACGTGCCGTACAGGGAGCGTGCGGAGGCGGACAGCCCCAGCACGAACAAGGCGGCCGCCGGGAGGGCGAACACGCTCCATCGGCCCAGCAGGCGCATGCGGGTACGGGCACGGCGCAGCATGCGGTGAAACGGCGAGATCCGAGTGAACTCCGGTGCCGTGCAACCCTCGTGCCTGATGTAGCTCTCGCACAGCCGCACGGACAGCGAGAGGAGGAAATCGGCCGGTGCATAGGCTGCGGGAGCCTGGACGAGTACGCCGAAGTTCGCCGCGGCCGTGCAGCGTTCCAGCAGGGTTGTCTTGCCGACGCCGCGGGGACCGCACAGGGCGATGGTGCCCTCGTCGATCTGGTTGAGCTTGCGCTGCAGCTGCTCCACCGTTTCGGTGGAGACGAAGTAGTCGGGATTCCTGGGCGCGCGCAGGCCGTACGAGGTGCCGTGCGGGATGAACAGGGAGTCCGGGTCGTCTCCGAGGAGATGCCGGATCATCTCCTCCAGAACAGGCCCGACCCCTTCCCTGGAGAGCGTCTCGCCCCAGCCGGCCGCGCGGATGCCCAGCTCGCACCGGTCCGTCAGGCACACCAGTTGACGTATCCCGGCGAGCAGGCAGTGTCCCAAATTCCACCCCACCAGCGTGCCCGTGCCGGAGAGGGCGAAGACGGTGATGGCGAAGCCCCCCACCGCGACGGCCAGGGCCCCAAGGCCCCCGGTGAAGAACACCACGCAGGCCGCGGCCAGGAAGATGCCGCAGACGAGCCGCCAGTTCCACGAGGTCCGCCCGGCAGCAGCCTGCTGCCTCGCACGTGAAGACTGCAGAGAAGCGGTGGCCCGGTCGTACGCCATCCACGCGACGCCCCGCGCCCTGTTGTAGACCGCTCTTTGGCATCGGGGCGTGAGCATCTGCTCGATCACATCGCGCCGTGTGGCCCCCAGCCGTATCCCGAGCTTCTGCGCGGTCTCGGGGGCGTCCACGGCCGCCACAACGCAGTAGTGGTACACGTCGTCTCTGCGCGGCCTGAGGAAATGCTCCGCCCCCTGCCTCCGGGAAGCGAGCCATGCCCAGTTCCGTAATGCGCGTGCCATTCTTGCCTCCCCCGAGCCCTGACCTGTGGATATTAGTGCTGCGCCCCCCCGCTGCGTTGGTCTTCACAGGGGCAGCGAGAAGACTCCGTTTCCTCACCAACATCGAAGGACACGTCCGGCCGACCTTCCTGCGCGCCGGGCTGAACGGTCCCACGGACAGGGAGGGGCGGCCGGATCCCTGGTGGCAGGCGGGCTCCGCTCGGCGAACGCCGCGTCCGGCAATGGGCGCGGCTGAACAGACTGGAGTCGACCGGGAGGACGGGGGAATTGCCTGCGCAGCGCACCTCGGTCTGATTGATCCTGACGCGTCACCCGGCCTGAGGCGCTGCGTGTCTCCGCCCGGCGGCGATGTCGAGGACTGAACGATCGCCGCCGGCACCTGCACACGCGGGGGAGTGCTGTGGGCGTCCGCCGGTGACGTGCCCCGCCTTCTGACGGGGCGCCGGAGGAAGCCGGTCGCGGCCACCTCCGACACAGTCCCTCAGCATCCTGCCGTGTTCGTTCCCGGCCTGCGGGCCATGACCTGGTCCTGGCCGGGGCTGCACCCACTCGGGTACTCCTGCCCGAGTCCGGGATGCCGCGGCGCGCGCCGTCGTTGAAGCGGGCATGAGTGCAGACATGAGCAATCTCATCCCGGTCCAGGACGCGTCCGCGAGCCGCCTGGAGATGCTGACCCTCGACGAGGCCCACGACTTGCTCCGGCTACTGCAACTGATCGCCGCAGAGGGGCCGGACGAGCTGTCCGAGGAAGCGGAGTGGTTCGCCCGGGAGATTGCCGCCCGCGTTCCGTCGGAGAACTGACCGGCGCAGGACGCCTCTTCTGCCGTCGGCCGTGCAAGAGCGGCGGAAGAGGCGTCCTCGGGACGGGCTCTCAACGGCGTCCGGCACGCCACTGCCGTACCGGGCCACCGCGTTCCTGCGTCTTCCGCTCGCCGTTTCGCTTACCCGACCGGACGGTGGCGTGCCGTTGACGGTGGCTCCTCCGAACTACCGCTGCGGGCCCGGCCGGAAGACTCGTAGCATCTGGTCTTGTGACATCACGTCAGGCACCGGATGGCCTTGCCAACCTGCAACAGGGGATTACGCCGCAGGCTCGTGGCCGCGAGTTTGAGGGGTGGCTGAACAGGCTTTTAAGTCGAGAGGACATGCAGCCTCGGACCTCTTTTCGCCCCGCAGGCGAGGAGATTGATGGATCCTTCTTCTACGAAGGGCGATTCTACCTGCTTGAGGCAAAATGGTGGAAAGACAAGGTTCCAGCTTCCGTCATCTACCAGTTCAAGGGGAAGGTGGATGGGAAACTCGTTGGAACCATTGGCGTTTTCATATCGATGTCCGGGTATGCCGCTGATGCAGTTGATGCCCTTCGCGTCGGCAAGGAATTGAATCTGATTTTGTTCGACCGTGAGGATGTCTCTGCAGCAACGACATCCGGGTTCTCTAGTGTCCTTCGATACAAGCTGAGGATGGCTGCGGAGAAGGGTGAGGTGTTCGTCCCGTATTCCGCTAAGACGCTTCCCGCCACCATCAAGTCGCTCACTGTCGTATTCAAAAGTCGCCGTGACGAGATGATAGTTCGCGGCATCGCGGAACGCCTTTCCCGAGAGGGCTTTCCGGTGCGAAGTCTAGAGTTCATTCCTTCGCTGGGGCTTAACGGGCTCGCCAACGTGGCGATGGCTGCGATAGAAGGGCATTCGCGTCATGTAGCCATCTTCGCTGACTATGTCGGCGATCCGGCGAACCTCCCTGAGGGGCTTATGCTTATTGAGGGAAGAATGGAAGCGGTAATTGTCGGGCCATGGAGTACCGGCTGGCTGAAACTGCCCTCGGAGATCGACGCAAAACGACTTGATCCGCATGAACTCTTATCGCGCGCAAGCAATGTAAATATCGATGAACTAAGGGCAAAGGACGGGAGATTCGAGCGTTTGATTAGGGTGCTCACAGCGTAAATGCACTGGTCTGGCCGATGGTCAGCCATGTGTGCCGGTCGGGGAAGGTCGTCGGCCACACCACCAGTGCGGGGATGCACACGAGTGCCACGACGAGCGCGGTGCGTACCAGGAAGATGCGCTTGGTCTTCCAGGCGGGGTCGCGCTGGTCCTCCCAGACGCTGCGCTGAAGAGCTCTCATTTCGGGGTCGGGTCCGGTTGACGAGATGTCGCTCCCTGTACTGGCCAACCCGGTTCCCGCCTTTCGGATCGCGCCCCCGCGCCCCACGACTGCCCGGAGTATGCCAGCAAGAGATCGCCGCGGGCCGGATCCGCCCACGGTGGATCGACCCGACGGCTCCCAGTCCGGTGGCCCGGCGGATCTCACGGCCGAAGC
This sequence comes from Streptomyces sp. HmicA12, assembly GCF_000373565.1. Taxonomy (GTDB): domain Bacteria; phylum Actinomycetota; class Actinomycetes; order Streptomycetales; family Streptomycetaceae; genus Streptomyces. The sequence goes on from NZ_KB891822.1 coordinate 37,679, forward strand.
GGCGACGGCCGCCACGCACGCGACGGGCCGCAGTGGGCCGGTGCTCCGGGAAACCGGAGATGTGCTCAAAGTGTGAAGTAGATGTGCTTATGATGCGCCGGGGGTGCCTGCGGCAGGGGAGCCGGAGGCAGTCCGCATCGCCTGCGGCCACCGGGGCGCGGGCACAGACACACGGGGGCGCTTCATGTACCTGGCATGCCTGTATGCCGAAAACTTCCGCATCTTCGGGGCCGCGCCCCGACCACAAGACGGAGCAGACCCGCTCCCGCGGGCCGAGTTCGGGCCGGCCGCCAACGTGCTGGTGGGGGAGAACGGCAGCGGCAAGACCGCCATCATCGATGCCATCCGGCTGTGCTTGCAGACCACGGCCGGCGACTACTACCGCATCACGACCGACGACTTCCACGTCCATGGGGACGTCCAGGCCGACGCCTTCACCCTCACCTGCGCCTTCAAGGACCTCACCCCACGCGAACACGGCGTCTTCCTCGAGCACTTGACCACCGAAGAGGACGGCACCTGCGCCCTGTACATCACCGTACGAGCCCAGATGATCGACCCCGGACGCTCCCACCGCACGTCACTGACCACCCGCACCGGCCGCGACGGCCGGGGACCCGCCCTGGACGGCACCGCCCGCGAACTACTCAAGGCGACCTACCTGCGCCCCCTGCGCGACGCCGAGGCCGAACTGCGCGCCGGGCGCGGATCACGCCTGTCGCAGATCCTCGCCGACTACCCCGCCATGCAGCCCCAGAAAGAGAGCGACTTCAACCCCGACCGGACCGGGGACCAGGCCACCACCCTGGTCGGCATCCTGAAGCGCACCGAACACCACATCCAAAACAACGACGGCATCCGCACGGCCCGCAACGACATCAACACCAACTACCTGCAGAAATTCTCCATCGGCGCGGACAAACTCCACGGCAAGATCAGCGTCGCCGGCGACGCCACCCTGGCCCGCGCCCTCGAACGCCTGGAACTGCGCCTGTTCGCCGGCGACAAAGCCTGGACCAAACACGGACTCGGCTACAGCAACGCCCTGTTCATGGCCGCCGAACTCCTCCTGCTCAACAACAGCGAACTCGCCCCGCTGCTGCTGATCGAGGAGCCCGAAGCGCACCTGCACCCGCAGCTGCAGACCCGCATCATGGACCTCCTGCGCGAACGCGCCGGCGACAGCAGCGGCGTCCAGCCGAACGCTCCGGTCCAGGTCATCTGCACGACACACAGCCCCAACCTCGCCTCCGCCACGCCCGTCAAGGACCTCACGCTGGTGTCCCGGGGCACGACCTTCAACCTGGCCCCCGAGCACACCCGCCTGGACCGCGACGACTACGCCTTCCTGACCCGCTTCCTGGACGTCACCAAGGCCAACCTCTTCTTCGCCCGGGGCGTGGCCATCGTCGAGGGCGACGCCGAAGCCATCCTGCTGCCCGCACTGGCCCGCGCCGTCGGCCGCTCGTTCAACGAGAACGGCGTGAGCATCGTCAACGTCGGCAGCGTCGGCCTGTTCCGCTACAGCCGCATCTTCCAGCGCGAGGGCCGGCAGATCCCCGTCCAGGTGGCCTGCATCCGCGACCGCGACCTGGTCCCGGCCAACACCTCCGACGACATGCGCAAGAAGCTGAAGTGCTCCGCCGAGATGAACCAGGAGGAGATCGACGAACACGTCGCGAACCTGTCCAAGGAAGACGACGGCAACGTGCGCACCTTCGTCTCCGACCACTGGACCCTCGAGTACGACCTCGCCGCAGCCTCCTGGACCCTGGCCGGCCTCATGCACCAAGCCGTGCGCGCCGCCGGAAAGTCCACCTGGCCCACCGCCGAGCAGCTCAAGACGAGCGACAAGCAGGCCGCGCAGGAAGTCCAGGACTGGAAGGACGCGGGACGGTCCCTGTCCGACGTTGCCCTCGACATCTACGAGCCGCTGCGCATGGACCGGACCAGCAAGACGATCACGGCCCAGCATGCCGCCCGCGTCCTGCACAACACCCCCGTCGACGACAAGGATCTCCCGCCCTACCTCGTCGCCGCGTTCGACCACCTGTGCACCCCGGGAGCCTGACCGATGATCCCTCCGTTCGCCCCGGACACCTTCGCCAAGGACAAGGCCGAAGTCCTGGCGGCCCAGCGCGGCCTCGAGCTGTCCCACTCCGAGCAGTGGGACTTCCTGCAGAGCATCGAGACCCTCGACCTCCAGGCGGCCCCCGGATCGGGCAAGACCAGCCTCGTCGGCCTCAAACTCACCCTCCTGGCCCAGGGCTGGACCTCGGCGACCCGCGGAATCTGCGTCCTGTCCCACACCAACACGGCCAAGGACGAGATCACCCGCCGCCTCGGCGACACCCCGGCCGGACGCCGCCTGCTGACGTTCCCTCACTTCATCGGAACCATCCAGACCTTCACCAACACCTTCTTCGCCCTCCCGGCACTCCGCTCCCGCGGCGTCGAGATCCAGGCCATCGACGACGACGCCCACGCCGAGGAAGCCCTGTGGCTCCTGGACAACCACCCCCGGTGCCGGGCCCTGAAGAGCTGGACCGAGAGGGGATACGGCAGACGCGACCTCGTCGCCGGTGCCACCTACGTCTGTGACGCCGGCGAGCTCACCGTCACCGGCCCCGACGGCTCCCCGGTCTTCCAGAGCACCGCCCGCAGCGCCCAGCAGCTGACACAGCTCAAGCAAGAGCTCGAGAACCGGGGCCGCTTCCGCTACAGCGACATGTTCGCCATCGCGGAGCAACACCTCGTCCGCCACCCCGAGATCGCCCGCGCCACGGCCCACCGGTTCCCCTTCGTCCTGCTCGACGAGATGCAGGACACCAGCGATCTCCAGCAGCATCTGCTGGACCTGGTCTTCGGCCACGGCGAGTCCGTGGTGCAACGCGTCGGCGACCTCAACCAGGGCATCTTCACCGACGGGACCCCCACCCCGCCAAGGCCTTCGGCTTTCCCCCTGCCCACCGCCCTGCAACTGCCGCTCAGCCGGCGCTTCGGCACCCAGATCGCCGAGCTCGCCAGCGAGCTCACGCTCCGGCGCCGTCAGACCATCCAGGGAGCCGGCCCCGAAGGAACCATCGCCGTGCTCCTCTACGACGACCACTCCGTCACCCGCGTCGTCCCCGCCTTCGAGCGCCTGGCCCGCCAGAAGGTCCACGACCACATCCTCGCCGCCCAGCCGCCCCGCGTGCTCGCCTCACGGATCGTCCCCGGGAAAGCCAAGCAGTTTCCCCGGGCCATCACCTGCTATCTGCCCCACCACCCCATGCCCACCAGAGACAAGAACGCCCGCGGGCTGATCAACGCACTCCGCCTGGCGCGGGCCGGGCTTCAGGACGATCGCACCACCGCAACCGGGCACGCCTGGGACGCCGTACGACGGGCCTGCAACCACAGCGTGGGCCAGCCGCTCCCGGCCCTGTCACGCCTGGAACGCAGCCCCGCAACGCCCGGAGGACAGGCCCGCCGCCTCCTGCACGACCTGCTCACCGCCGACATCGACAGCGCAGAGCAGTGGAAGCAGCTGATGGACCGGCTCAAGAGCGTGCTGCCACAGCTCACCAACACCCCCTTGCGGGTCACAAGCAGCCTCCACGAACACCTCAGCCACGCACACGCACCTCCCGTGCCCGTCCAGCCCCACACCGGGACAGGCGACGGCATCGTGGCCTCGTCCATCCAGCGGGCCAAGGGGGAAACACACGCCGCCACCTTGATCCTCGAGTGCCTGAACAGCAAGGGCCTCCAGTACGACGTCCACCAAACACTCGCTCTGCTCATGCAGGACAAGGACCCCGAGCACGCCTCGAAACCCGTCCTGAAAGCAGCACAGCTGCTCTTCGTCGGCATCACCCGGCCCACGCACCTCCTCGCCATGGCTCTGCACCGCACACGCGCACAGCCGTACCTGCGCGCATTCCAGGCACGAGGATGGGAGATCCACACCGTGGATACCGGCATCTGAGCCCCACAGACCACAGCAACGCCCTGCCCACACGGTGAGCCACCGGATCCGTGGGAAACACCGAGGACCCGGCCCGAACCCGCCCCGGCCAACGTCGGATTCGGGCCGACTGCGGACCCACACGCAAATCACCCCTGGGCGCGCCTGGAGCGCCTGCCCCGCCGGCGCCTGCGGGGACCGGAACGGTGAGTCCCCTCTCTGTGCCGCAAACGCCGGTCCCGGAGAACCGCCAGCCACAGATCTCGCTTGTGCTCAGAATCCGCCGGGACAAGCACCTGCGCCAACAGGACCACGCCCGCCAGCAAGATCGACACGAGCCCCACGCCGGCGATCACCCACCACGGGGCGCCCACCAACACCAGCCCGCTCACTATCGCGCCTCCGCCGATACCGGTGAGACACAAGGCCGGGCTGGCCGGATTCGGCTGCGCCGCCACGGCACCGAGCGGAGGCACGGGGAGCGGCTCCAGCGACGCAGGCACAAAATCGGGGGACTGTGAAGCAGATGACTGATGCTCAGGTCTCACGCTGAAGCTCCGGATGGGAGATGAGATGACGGGCGCGGCCACCTGCCTGGTGGCGTCCGCGTGAGGTGACACGCCTCGCGGTCGGCGTCCTCTCGGAACCGCGCCTGCGGTACCCGGAGCTGCATTCACCGTAGCCGTACTCTGCACAGCCGTTCCCCGCTGGGCTTGTATCGATCAACACCGCGTCCTCCGTTGTCGGTAGTTGTACAGACGGCACCGTGAACGGCACGCGCTGCTTGTGTCGCGCCCCGCCAAACGGCGGCGCAGGGCCGATACCCCTTCACCGACAGCCACCAGCGCCTCAACAGGACCGAAGTCCTCCAGCGAGTCGAACGCCCGGTACACGGACGCAAACCGCAGCGAGCGACGAGCCCTGCGTGCCAACGGGCCGAACCGGCCCACCGCCCTGCAACAGCTCGCCCCGACTCCCGCTGACTGCCGCCACGGACCACGTCGCCACCGTCCAGAAACGACGGAAGAAGCACGGACACCGACGGCACCCGAACCCTCCGACACGGCCCAGAGCTGAACTGCACGCCACCTCTGTCTGCTCAAGCACCAGCTGATTGCTCTGGAGCGCAAGGACCACCTGCGGTGCACACAGCCGCCCGGCACGACTCCCTGCCAGGACTTGCGGAGTTACACCCTTGTTGTGTCGTAATCCGGCACGGATGTTATGGCGAACCCAACAGGAAACGGCCGCGGAACTCGAAGCGCTCCGACCCGCTGCTCGGCCTCGGTCGCATCGCCGGCATCAGCACACGGGGCACGCTCATGTCCCGCGCACCCGTCGGGGACGATTCGGAATCGCCGAACAGGCCACGCGAAAGCCGAGTTCGAGCTGCTCACCGAATTCGTGGATCGGGTGGTGGCACAGTCTGGTTCCTCCTCGAGGTGATGCAGGCTGCGGGCCCGAACCCAACACCTGACTGCCCTACTGGACGAACCGGAAGACCGACTTGTTACACCCGTCGGGTGCGCACCCGACGACGAACTCCACACGCTCGTGACCCGCCAACGACGGCACCTGAATCGATTGGTCAGCCCAGGTCGGCGAAACAGTCGCTGCAGAGGGCCTCTTCGACGACGGGGATGAACAGACGACAGCAGCGCATACACGTGTCCAGGTCAGTCAGGATGGTCGCGCAGATGAAGCACAGGGGGACAGGGCCGTCGCTCGCGACAGTCTCGGCTTCCAGGCACAGCGTCGCAGGCCAGTCTTCGCAAGCCGGGCAGACCACGAGCGTGTCCTCGTACGACTCCCCAGGATCGGAGCTGACCACGAAGTGGCTGTCGTAGAGGGACGCAAGTTCCGACGGGTCACTCCAGGAACGAGGGCAGAAGTGGCACATGTTCTCGACGCCGTCGACGACCAAAGCGTACTGACGGCAGTCGGGGCACTGGACGGTCAGTTGGGCATGCCCCTTGAGAACGCTCTCGCGCAGTCGCGTCATGCGGCTGTCGATGTAGCTCTGGGCCCGCAACAGACCTTCCCGAATGTCGGCGATTTCCGCCTCGGCGTCTTCGTCGACATCGAGATGCTGGTCGATGAACCGCACCAGGAAGTCGAGCACAGTGGCGGCACTGGTCAGGACGGAGTTGGCGCTGTCGGTCAGCCCCCAGTGCTGGAGTCTGTTCCGCATCTTCGCGAGGCCCAGCACGGCGGCCTTGTCCGCGGCGCTGATGTCGATGCCGACGACCTCCACCAGGCGGCGGATGACCTCGTGATGGCTGGCGCTGTCGAAGTCGCCACCCTCGAAGTCCACCCGATTGACCTTGCTGACCATGGAGACGACGAGCGTCCAATGCTCCTCGTACAGGCGGGCCTTGAGGAGCACCTCAACGGCGGCCTGAAGGTGCAGGACGGCGTACTTCAGGTCACGGTCGCTGGGCGGCTGGCCTTCCTTCCGGCCCAGGCGCTCGACGACGTCGCTGAGGTAGTCGATGCCATTGGCGAGGGGCGGGTAGTGGATCTTCCGCTCGTCTTTGTCCTCCAGTGCAGGCTCAGGCTGCTTCCTCTTCCTAGCCATCGGCCCCTCCCGATACCGTGGCGGCCGATCCTAGAACGCAACGGCCGCCCCAGGCACCCACCGGGCAGCAGTACAGGAAGGGCAGCCGAAGGCGCGTCCCTCAAGGCGCGGCCAGAGGAACTTAGAGGCGATCAGGAACAGCCCCGGCACGGCAGCAGCCCCACATAAGCGCATGCCGACATGCCGAAAGACCGCGCCTGCCTGACGCGGTGAAACAATCTGCACATTGAGAACGGTGAATTTATTGGCCCGCCAGAACCTCCATCGCTCTTTCCAACCCGGCCTCAAATTCATCGTGACTCTGAGGAAACCTCCAGACCACCTCTTCGTCCAAAGGACACTGTGACGCACGTCGGCCGCTACGCTTGCCGCGACGAGCGTCTCTGTGCGCTGACGCCACGCCTGCCGCCGGTCGACGTTCCGTCGCGGCTGGGGTGCCGGGCAGTACCAGCACAGCACCATAGGTATGAAGAGGCTTAGCACAGCGCGGGCACTGCGCATCCACCGCCTCCGGCCTGTAGCGCTCATTGAACGCGCCGAACACGAGAGACAAGCGGCCCGTCGTGTCCACGGCCGTCGTGAAGCTGTCCGCACAGTGCACGAGTGCTTCCAGCTCGGCCAGCGACCCCTCTGTCCCCAGGGCATCATCCAGAACGAAGAGCGGATGTCTGTGCAGATACCGCTTCACCTCAGCGCGCAATGCCCGATACGGGTCCGCTACTTCAGAGGGCTCCTCAACGAACGGCAGGCTTTCCAGACAGCGCAGACGCTCCCGGAAACGCACCTCGTAGATGTTGCCGCCCGACGATTCGGCCTTACCGCAGGCCCCCTCGACACCGAACTCGCCCTCCTTGATCAGAAGCACGAACAGGTCGTTCTTCGTCCGGCTCTGCTTGAGCGCCCGATCCATGTAGAGGCCGAAATCACGCTGCCACCGTTTCCTGAACTCCTTGACGTTGCAGGAGAGGGCATCGACGCGCAACGGAGTCGACATGGCCTCGAGGACATCCCGAAGCGTAGGGCCATGAGACTCGCAAGCCATGAACAGGTGTTTCTCGGAGAGCCGCTCCAAATCGTCCGGCAGCGGTTCAACTGCGTGTGTGTGAAGCTGACGCAGCTTCTCCTCCACCCGCCGCATCTCCATCAGCTCTGAAGAAGCAATGGCGCCCTCAGGCTCCTCCGCGCCGAAGTCCCGCCACTCTTCCCAAAAGGCCAGCAGGGCACGGGTCTTTCCCGCGCCGGCGGCCAGATGCACGATCGCCTGCCTCGTGTCGGCCCGCTCAAAGTCGCTCATCGCTGCCCCTGCCTTCCCTGCTGCATCATCAACTTCTGCTTTGCCCTAAAGAGGATGACCCCCGCATTACCAGGGGTCACATTCAACGCCTCGGCCTGTTCCGCCTTCGAATACCCCTGCGCATAAAGCTGAAGAATCCGCTGCTCACGGCCCGAAAGCTGACCAATGTGGTTCTCCATATCCCAGGCATCCACATGGGCCTCGGGCTCGAAATCCTTTGCACCCGCCATATGAGCCAACCGCTGGCCAGGATCACACAGCTCGACTTCCCGTTTACAGCTGCGCAGATGATCCATGAGTCTGAGCCCCGTCCTGTGCCACACATAGCCCATCGGGTCACGGACCTGAGGCCAGTCGTCCGCCATCTCTTTGAAAGCGACGGACACGACGGCCTCGGCGTCATACTGGTTCAGCTCGATGCCCCGCGCCCGCGCGAAGCGCTGGAGCCGGGCCACGAGCAGCGCGTACTTCGCTCGGAAGAAGGCGTTGAACTCATCGGGCGTACGTGGCGCTTCACTGGTCACAGCTCCCTGGCTCCGTCATCTGTCACATGGGCCGGCTGCGCGTCGGCCGAGACCTGGAGCGCAGGAGAAGCCGCAGTGGTGCGGCCCGCTCGTCAGGTAGGACGAGCGAAGCGGGGGAGTTGTTACGTCATCCCATGGAGCCTCTGCGGAGTGATCTTCTGGGCACTTCCTCGCCGCGTTCCGCGCGAGTGCGCCGAACAAGCCCGGGCCGAGGGGGACTTCTCGGCCATACTCTGGGCCGTGGTGGTCTGGAGCAGCTGTTCTAGCAGATCTTGACGATGGTGTCGGATCATGAAGATGGTCGAGGGTGGCACCGGACGGCAGGCGTCACGCAAAGTCATAATGTGGCTAAAGCTTGTGGTGCATACGCTTAGGCCTTAGCCTCAACGAGATACAATAAAGAGATAGCGAATTCCATTCACCAGTAAGGCAGTTGAGGGATTCCCTGACTAAACGTCAGGGAATGGCGGGCTAGGCTCACCCCTAGCCACCAAGAGAAATCCGCGGAGCGGATTTCTCTTGGTCGTATTTGCGGAGCAAATCGACCTGGAGCCAACGGAGT
>NZ_KB891823.1 GCF_000373565.1 Streptomyces sp. HmicA12
CGCCGCGTAGTCCTTCAACGTGTCGCGCCGCGTCACCGTTCCCGCCGACGCGGCCGGCTCCGGAGCGCCCGACACGCTCCACTCCTCCACCAGTTCACGGATCTGAGCCAGGCCCGTGTCCTGCCCCACCGGCGCCGCGCCCGCCCGGCACAGCTTGATGCCGTTGTACCGGGCCGGATTGTGCGACGCGGTGAACATCGCGCCGGGCAGGTTCAGCGCCCCCGACGCGTAATACAGCTGATCCGTCGAGCACAGGCCGATCTCCGTGACGTCCGCGCCCAGCGCCGCCGCCCCGCGCGCGAAGGCACCGGACAGACCCGGCGAGGACGGCCGCATGTCGTGCCCGACCACGATCGCGTCCGCGTCGGTCACCCGGACGAACGCCGCCCCGAACAACTCGGCCAGCGACTCGTCCCACTGATCGGGGACCACCCCACGCACGTCGTACGCCTTGACGATCTGCGACAGATCAGCAGCCATGCCGCCCAGCCCTCCTGAAGTCCTCACGGACCCCACAAACTACCTGGCCCGACGCGGTTCACAGCGCGGTCACGGCAGCATCCACGACAGCACCGCCGTGCTCTGCGCGTACACGATCAAGCACATCACCAGCAGCAGTCCCAGGCTCCACGGCAGCACCTTGCGCAGCAGGTCGCCCTCCCTGCCCGCGAGTCCGACCGCCGCGCAGGCGATGGTGAGGTTCTGCGGCGAGATCATCTTGCCGAGGACGCCGCCCGAACTGTTCGCCGCGGCAAGGAGTTCGGGCGACAGGCCCGACTGCTGGGCGGCCGTCACCTGCAGGGCGCCGAAGAGCGCGTTGGCCGAGGTGTCGGATCCGGAGACCGCGACGCCGAACCAGCCGAGGACCGGCGACAGGAAGGCGAGGCCCGCTCCCGCCGCGGCGACGAAGTGCCCGATGGTGGCGGCCTGCCCGGACAGGTTCATGACGTACGCGAGGGCGAGCACGCTCGTCACGGTCAGGATCGCGAACCGCAGTTCGTGCACGGTCCCGAACCACTCGCGCACGGCCACGCGCGCGTGCACCCCGATGACCACCGCCGTGAGCACACCGGCAAGCAGCACGAGGGTGCCTCCGGTGGAGACCAGCGGGAGCGTGAAGACATTGCCGCTCACCGGGTCGCCGTCCGGGCCCGCGACGTTCAGGAAGGGCCAGTCGAAGACCCGGTTCGCCTTCGCCAGCCAGTCCTTGATCACGGGGATCTGCGCGAGGGAGAAGATGGCGACGATGAGCGCGTACGGGGCGTAGGCGCGCAGCACTTCGGAGCGCGGGTCCTCCTCGTCGAGGTCCTCGCTGCGTACGCCGGTGAGGACCGCGGCGCGCACGGGCTCGGCGGCGGGCCTGCGCGCCTGCGGCACGGCGACGAGCGCGCCGGCGCCGACCAGCGCGGCCCCGATGTCCGCGAGTTGCGCGGAGACGTAGTTGGAGGCCGCGAACTGGACGACGGCGAAGGCGACTCCACAGGCCAGCGCGGGCACCCAGGTCTCGCGCAGCCCGCGCCGCCCGTCCACGAGTCCGACGAGCACCAGCGGCACCACGAGCGCGAGCAGCGGTGTCTGACGGCCCACCACGGAGGCGACCGCGTCCAGCGGCAGGCCGGTGACCTGAGCGAGTGTCACGACGGGCGTGCCCATGGCCCCGAAGGCGACCGGCGCCGTGTTGGCCACCAGCGCGACGACCGCCGCCTTCACGGGGTCGAAGCCGAGCGCGACGAGCATCACCGAGCAGATCGCGACCGGCGCCCCGAACCCGGCGAGGGCTTCGAGGAGCGCGCCGAAGCAGAACGCGACGACGAGGGCCTGGATGCGCGGGTCGTCGGAGAGGCGCCCGAAGGAGCGGCGCAGGATGTCGAAGTGCTGGGTGCGGACCGTCATCCGGTACACCCACAGGGCGTTGACGACGATCCACATGATGGGGAAGAGCCCGAACAGCGCGCCCTGCGCGGCGCTGGAGAAGGTCTGGCCGATCGGCATCCCGTACGCGAGCCAGGCGACGAGGACGGCGACGGCGAGGCCGATCAGCCCCGCGAGATGGGCCTTCATGCGGATCACGCCGAGCAGGACGAGGACGGTGACGAGCGGCAGGGCCGCGACAAGGGCGGACAGGCCGAGCGAGCCGCCTACGGGCTCCAGTTGCTGGACGAACACGAGCGCCTCCCGGAATCCCGGATTCCCATACAGCAGGGTGGCGAAATGGTCGTGTCCTCAACAAACGCGCGTCAACGCGTGGGACAGAGATGGTGGCCGGATGACGGCGAAGATCTCGTGAAGGCGACGACTGTGCCCGCGTATGGGGTCAGTTGTCGGGCGAGCGCAGCACCCTGAGGTGACCGCGGCGCGCGACCTCCATCGGGTCCGCGGTGCGGGGGCCGCCGCCGGCCTCCGCGGCGCGCTCCTGGGGGCGGGCCGCCTCGCGCACGGCGTTGGCGAGGGCCTCCAGGTCGTCGCCGCTGGGGCGGCTCGGGGCGCTGCCGTCGGTGAGCCGGACGACCTCCCAGCCGCGCGGCGCGGTGAGGCGCTCGGAGTGCTCGGCGCACAGGTCGTAGCAGTGGGGCTCGGCATAGGTGGCGAGCGGGCCGAGGACCGCGGTCGAGTCGGCGTAGACGTACGTCAGCGTCGCGACGGCGGGGCGGCCGCAGGCGGTGCGCGAACAGCGACGTACAGGGCTCACAGCGTTGGACGGTACCGCACTCTTGAGCGGGCCGCGACGACTCTCCCCGAGGTCACCCCACCGTGTCGCGGTGTGAGACGGCGCACACCGGCTCGCGCGGGCGCGCTCATGACCTGCGGCGACCCGGGGCCGTACGCCCTTCCGAACAGTTGAAATCGGTCACCACTCAGGACATATGCCTTCAACTGTCGCGAGTTCAACGGTCCGGGAGGGATACGGAATCAGGCCCAAGAATGGCTTGATCGGTCAGGAAGCGACATGCGGTGCTCCGTACGGGGCCGCCCCGCTTCGTGCGCCGCTTCCGGGTCCCGGAGGACTACGCTGCGTCGGTGATGGAAAGGCCAGACAGTCAGGTACCGCTCTCCCCCGGCGAGCCCCGTCCGCCGCGCCGCCGCGACCGGCACGGCCGTGGCATGCGCGGGCCCGTGGCGCCCCCGCAGGTGCCGCTGTCCGCGAGCCGCGCCGATGCCTTCGCGGATCTCGTGCAGGACTCCGTGGAGCGCCTGGAACGACGCTGGCCGCAGCTCGCGGAAATCGACTTCCTCGTCCTGGAGGTACCGCGCCTGACGGCCGAGGACGAGGCCTGGGGCGGCGACTCCGTGCCGCTGGGCGGCACGATCCCCGCGCGGGACGACCGCCCCGCGCGCGTGGTCGTCTACCGGCGCCCCATCGAGATCCGCACCAAGGGCCGCGACGAGCGCGCGGCCCTGGTGCACGACGTGGTCGTCGAGCAGGTCGCCGAGGTCCTCGGGCTCACCCCGGAGACCATCGATCCCCGGTACGGGGACGGAGACGTCGAGGACTGAGCCCCGCGGGGTCCCGCGCTACTTCTGCAGCACCGAGAGGTCCTCGTCCGCCTGGGGCACCGACACCGTCCCCCGGTCGTCCGGCAGCGTCTGGACGGTGAACGCCGGAACGCCGTCCATCTTGTCCTCCAGCATCCGCGAGCCGTAGACCTTGCCGCCCGACACGGGCTCGACCGTCAGCGCGTACGGGCCCTTCAGGCCGCTCGGCACGGGCGGGGTGAGCGCGAGGGTCGTACCGCCCTTGACCGTGTACTCCTTCGTGACCGCGGTGCCGCCGTCGGCGCCCGCGGACGCGGTGACCTTGACCTTGCCGGCGGCGCCGGGCGCGGTCAGGTGGAGCGTGGAGCCCTTGGCCCGGTTGTCGGCGACCGTCGCGCGCGTGCCGATGTCGCGGGTCGCGGGGATGAACGCGGTCTCCTGGTCGGCGCCCTTGCCGCGCGTGACGCGCAGCGCGGCCACGACCGGCACGGAGTCCTCCGTGGGGGTCAGGATCAGCGAGCCCGCGTCGCCGCGGGTGACGGCTCCCAGGTCGACCGCGGTGGTCATGCCGGACTTCACGTGCAGCGTGTCGTGCCCGGCGGGCGTGATCCTGCCGCTGGACGTGGCGAGCTGGATCTTCAGGTCGGCGTCGTCCTGGCCCGGCGCGAAGGCGACCAGGCGCACGCTGGTGGCGTCCTTGGGGATGCCGGGCAGCACGAGGGAGGCCGCCGGGTCGGTGGAGGCGGGCAGCCAGTCGCCGCCGAGCTTGTCGTCGGCGGAGGAGACGGCGGCCGCGACCCGGCCGCTGCGCGCGGTCACGTGCAGCGTCAGGTTCGTGTACGGCTTGTCGGTGAGGGTCGACAGGAGGACCGGGACGCTGGCGTGCGGCGCGATCTGGATGCCCTCGCCGACCTCGGACTTGATGGCGCCGTCCGGGCCGTACAGCTGCACGTCCACGACCGCGGCCTCGTCGTCCGGGTTCGTGAGGTGGATGTAGTCGTTACGGTCCTTCGCGGTGGAGGCGCCGGGGAAGTAGAAGTCGGTGTCGGGCGCCGAGCAGTCCACCCCGAGCAGGCCGCGGCCCGAGCCCGCGGCCACCGTGGTGGTCTGCTGGACGGTCCAGCCGGGCGCGAGGGCGCCGTCGGCGGTGCCGACCAGGGCCGGCGCGTCCGCGTCGGTCGCCTCGCCCGTGGCCGGCTTGCCGGGCTCCTTCGGGGTGACGACCGCCTTGGGCTCCTTGGTCTTCCCCTTGGAGTCGCCGCTGTCGCTCGCCCCCGTCTCGGCGGGCATCAACTGCGCCTTGCCCGATCCGCTTTCGGCATCGGCCGACTTGGGCGTGTACGACGTGTACGCGGTCTCCGCCAGATCGGACTGACTGGGCGCCGGGCACAGCAGGCTGGAGCGCTCGACGGGCAGCTGGGCCGCCGCCTTGACGGGGGCGTCACCGTCGTCGCCGGACGTGACGGAGGCGAACCCCGTGACGGCGGCCAGGACGGTCACGGCGGCGATCAGGGACAGGGTCGTGCGGTTCACTGCTGGCTCCCGTCGGGGCGCTCACCATCGGCGCCGTTGCCGTGCTGCTGCTCGTACGTCGGGTCGTACGACGGGTCGTAGGGGGCGGCCTGTTGGTCGTACGTGCCCCCGTAGGCGTACGGGTCGTACTGGCCCGCCTGGTAGGGGTCGGCCTGCGGGTCGTATCCGTAGGCGCCGGCACCCTGCTGGTACTGCTGCTCCCCCACGGTGTACGTGCCGTACTCGGCGCCCGCGTAACTGGGCTGCTCCCACTCGCCGTACGTCTGCTGCTGCGGGATGTCCGCGACCGGGGCCTCCTCCGAAGGGGGAGGCGGCGACATGTCGTCGGTGCCCGCGGCGGCCTGCTCGGCCTCCGCCTGGGCGCGCAGCCTGCGGGCCCTGCGGCCCTCGCCGTCGGCGGGCTGCGCGGGCACGACCGGCTCCTCCGGGAGGTCGTCGTCGACGTCGCGGCGCCGCCCCGGCAGGGCGAGCACCACGAGCACGATCGCGAGCGCGCCCTGCGCCCACAGCCAGGCGGTGTGCGTGAACGGCGCGTCGTACGTGACGTCCAGGCGGCCGCCGGACGCGGGCAGTTCGAAGCCCTGCGCCCAGCCGTCGACGGTGGTCCTGGTCAGCGGCGTGCCGTCCAGCGTCGCGGTCCAGCCGTCGGCGGCCTGGTCGGCGAGGCGCAGCACGCGGCCGTCCGGGCCTTCGTGGATGGTCGTGTGCAGCTCGACGGGGCCCGCGGCGACCGGCCTGGCGGCGTCCGAGGCCGAACCGGTGCTCGGCGTCGGCAGGATGACGGCCCGCGCCACCTGCCGGTCGACGCGCCACAGCGCCGTGCCGTCCTGCTGGCTGAGCCGGGTCAGGCCGGGCGTGGAGTCGAGGACGCGGCCCATCTGGCGCGGCGCCCCGTCCCGTACGAGGACGTAGCGCACGGCGAAGCCGCCGAGCTGGTCGGCCTGGTCGGCGCCGGAGCCCGCGACCAGGTTGGCGACGACCTTGTCCAGCCTGCCGTTGTCGCCCGCCGCCTCGGTCAGTTCGCCGTCGCCGAGGCGGGCGCCCGCGCCGCGCACCAGCGAGTACGAGACCGAGCCCGTGGAGCCGTCCAGGACCAGCGTGCGGGCCTGGTCGCGGGTGCCGGCCTCCTCGGCGACGAACGCCGGGACCTGCACCGGGTCGCGGCGCTCCAGGGGCCCGTCGGCGCCCCGGATCATCCAGCCCGCGGCGAGCAGCAGCGGGCCCGCGGCCGCGGCGAACGCGACCAGCGCGGCCACCGGCTGGCGCCAGCCGAAGCTCTGCTCGGCCACGCGCGAGCGCGCGCCGTCGGCGCCGAGCGCGGCGGCGGCCAGCAGGGCGAGGCCGTAGACGAGGGTGGCGGGACCGGCCCACGTCGACTTGTTGGACAGGACCGCGAAGACGAGCGCCACGACGGCGACGGCCCACGCGGTGAGGACCGCGAGGCGGCGCTCCTGGCGCAGCAGTGCGGCGAGCGCGGCGAGGACGACGCCGATGAGCAGCAGGCTGCCCATGGTGCCGGGGCCGCCGGGCGAGGCGCCGAGCAGCCCGATCGCGCCGGCCTGGCCCTTCCCGTACGCCAGTCCGGCCTCCTTGAAGAAGCCGAACGGCAGCAGCGACAGGGACCACGGGGCGAGCACGAGGAGCGGGGTGCCGAGCGCGGCAAGGAAACGCAGCCCGTACGCGGTGATGTCACCACGGCGCACCACGAGGAGCGCGATGCCGAGGACGAGGGCGATCGGCCAGACGATGGGCGTGAAGGCCGTCGCGAGCGTCAGCAGCAGTGCGTACGCCCAGGTGGCGCGCCAACTGCCGCGCGCGCCCTGGGTGTTCGTCGCCCCGGCCTTCAGACCGGAGGCGGCGAGGCCCGCGCGCGCGATGAGCGGCAGCAGGATCGCGAGCACCGAGGTGCCCACCCGGCCGCCCGCGAGAGCGCCGGTGGCGGCGGGCAGGAACGCGTACGCGACGGCCGCCCACGCGCGCAGCAGCCGCGACTCGACCAGCGGCCTGGACGCGAAGTACGCGGCGAATCCGGCGAGCGGCACCGAGCCGACGAGCAGCACGGTGATCGCGAGTCCGGTGGAGCCGAACAGGACGGAGGAGAGCGCGCCGAGAACGGCCAGGTAGGGCGGCGCCGCCTGGGTGCCGCCGATGCTGGTGGCGTGCCAGGCGTCCAGGTAGCGCGACCACAGGTCGGAGGCGTCACCGGGCGCGGGCAGCAGCGCACCGCCCGCGAGCGCCCCGCTGCCCAACAGCCCTCTGCAGGCGATCAGGGAGACGAAGAGAAGGACGACGAAGAGCATCGGCCCGGGGTTGCGCGCGATGCGCTTGAGGCGGGCGAACTGCTCGACCTCGAAGAAGTCCGCGTCGTCGCCGGGCCCCGATTCGAGGCCGCCGCCACCGTGCCGTCCCGCGGTGGTGGTCTCCGGGTCGGCGGCGCCGAACAGATTGCCGGCGACCTGCTCGACGGTGAGCCGCACGGTCGCGCCGGGCGGCGGGAACAGCGGCTTGAGTTCCTTGGGGTCGACGTTCCCCTTGCCGCGCTGCCTGCGGCCGGCCATGATCCGCCCCGGCCGCAGCAGCGTCGCGAGCAGACCCGTGATCTCGTCGAAGGCCTGTCCCGGCACCTTGCCGACCAGGTACGCGACGGTCCGCAGCACCGTGCCGACGACGAGCCGGACCAGGACCCAGGGGAGCACCGCCGCGCGCGCGTTCACCAGCAGCGTGTAGACGGCGCCCGCCTTGTCGACCTTGTGCGGCGACGAAGCCGTGCGCCCCACGCAGTCGACGGTGCGGCGCTCGCGCGAGGACGCCTCGGCGTGCCGCACGACGGCTTCGGGCGCGACGACGACGCGATGGCCCGCGGCCTGGGCGCGCCAGCACAGGTCGACGTCGTCGCGCATCAGCGGCAGCCGGCGGTCGAACCCGCCGAGCTGCTCGAAGACATCACGCCGGATCAGCATGCCGGCGGTGGACACGGACAGGACGGGCCGCACGTGGTCGTGCTGTCCCTGGTCCTGCTCGCGGCGGTCGAGACCGGTCCAGCGGCGCCCGGAGTTGGCGATGGAGACGCCGACCTCCAGGAGCTGCCTGCGGTCGTACCAGCCGCGCAGCTTGGGTCCGACGATCGCGACGTCGGCGCCCGCCTCGCGCTCCGCCTCGACGACGCGCAACAGCTGGGCGAGCGCGTCGGAGTCGGGCGCGCAGTCGTCGTGCAGCAGCCAGAGCCACTGCTCGGGTTCGCCGTGCGGCAGGTCCGGCAGGTCGTACGCGTCGTCGCGCCAGGTGCGGCTGACGGGGTCCCAGCCGCTGGGGCGCTTCAGATACGGCAGCTCCTCCGGCGTCAGGACTCCGGCGGTGCGCACCGCCTCCTCGACGGCCTGGCCGAAGCCGGTGCGGCGGGCGAGGTGCAGGACGCGCTCGTCACCGATCGCCTCGGCGACCAGGCGGGCGGAGTCGTCGGCGCTGCCGGTGTCGGCCGCCACCGCGTTCTGCACGGGGCGCTCCTGGCCGAGCACTCCTGACAGGACGTCGGGCAGCCAGCGCGCGCCGTCGTGCGAGACGAGGACGGCGGTGACGACATGCCTGGGGAACTCGGGGGCGCTGCTCGGATCGAGCCCTGCGGCGTGCCCCGGGTTGAACGCGGCGGCGGCAGTGCCGAATTGGCCTGCCGAGTGGCTGTGCACGGACATCGAGGTACGGGCCCCGGTTCGTTGGACTGCGGTGGACACCCGTGGCGCGCGGGGGCACTGGGGTGTCTCGGACGGGACCTCACACTAACGGCTGCCGACAACAGCGGCCCGCCGCCTGTGGATAACCCACCTGCGCCGGGCCGTACGTACCGCGAATACGAGACCGAAAAGCGTCCTAGGACAGCGGCCTTCTTCAGCTGAGGAGCTAGACGGCGGCCTTCTTCAGCCGCCGGCGCTCGCGCTCGGACAGGCCGCCCCAGATGCCGAACCGCTCGTCGTTGGCGAGTGCGTACTCCAGGCACTCCGAGCGGACCTCGCACGCCAGGCAGACCTTTTTGGCCTCCCTGGTCGAGCCGCCCTTCTCAGGAAAGAAGGACTCGGGGTCGGTCTGGGCGCAGAGCGCGCGCTCCTGCCAGCCGAGTTCCTCTTCCGCATCCTCGACCAGCAGATCCGTAAACGACTCGGTCATAGTGCGCCCCTCGTCCGTCCGTCCATGCGTCCCCGTGATGTTGCCGTTACCGATTTCGGCTGAACGACACGAGTGAAATTACAAGTGTGCCGATCCGGGGCAGTCAAGCCGGGATCTGCTATTGGGCCCCTTATTCACTCTGCGGAACCAAGGGTATGCGGAAAGTGTTCAAATCGGCAAAAACCGTGACACTTGCCAGTGGCCCATACGGATGTCGCCACCCTCTCGCCCCTCCCGTAAACCACTACAAGGAAGGACGCCGCGGAGTTTGATCTCGTTCCGAAGCGCACGCAGGAGCGAACCTGATCACATTCGGGTCACGGGATCGCAACGGCGTTTGCGCGCCGGCTTGATGCGCCACATGTCCGCCACTTGCACTGCACAAACCTTTCGGCAGACAGAACAACCGGATAGGGCTAAACATATCTCGCATTACGGACATCGGGTTGACAGCGGAAGCATGAACCGGTGTTCTGGTGGGCATGCTCGCGAACTTGGCACTTACGACGACGACCCGCACCGCCGGGTCCGTCTGTGCTGACCGCGCGTGCCACAGCTGTTGCTGTCCCAGCTGTTGAGTCGTTGAGCCTGCGAGCTCCGACCGCGCCTTCTCCTCTCTGAACCCCTCTCCGTGCCTGATCCCGTCGAGCGGGCACCCGCACTTTCTCTGAGGAACCCCACACCCGATGAACAGCGACAGCGACCTCCAGATCGCCGGCGACATCCTCGAAGTCCAGCACCTGCTGCAGCCCGCTCGTGAACACCCCGAGACCGTGGCCGAGTTCGTCGGCCTCGCGCGCTCCATCGCCGCCGACCGCTCCCAGTGGGAGCACCTGGTCGAGTACGACGCCACGTCCCGCTGGTACCACCGCCTGCGCACCGGCCCCGGCTACGAGGTGTGGCTGCTGTCGTGGGTGCCCGGGCAGGGCAGCGGGCTGCACGACCACGGTCGCTCGTCCGGCGTACTGACGCTCCTGGAAGGCGAACTGACGGAGCGTACGGAGCGGGGCGCGCGGACGCTCGGAGCGGGCGCGCAGCGGGTCTTCGCGCCGGGATACGTCCACGAGGTCGCCAACGACTCCCTGGAGCCGGCGGTCAGTCTGCACGTCTACTTCCCCGGGTTGTCCGAGATGCCGATGCACTCGGCGGCCTGCTCCGTGGTCGACGAAGCCGACAGGGCCGGCGAGGTCGCGGTCTGAGACCGGCTGCCGGGCTGTCGGTGCTGCCTGCGATGCTGGGCGCATGCGCATTGTGGTTCTGGCAGGCGGCATCGGTGGTGCCCGGTTCCTTCGCGGTCTCAAACTGGCCGCCCCGGACGCGGACATCACGGTCATCGGCAACACCGGGGACGACATCCACCTCTTCGGTCTGAAGGTCTGTCCGGACCTCGACACGGTGATGTACACGCTGGGCGGCGGCATCAACGAGGAGCAGGGCTGGGGTCGTACGGACGAGACCTTCAAGGTCAAGGAGGAGCTCGCGGCGTACGGGGTCGGGCCCGAGTGGTTCGGGCTCGGCGACCGGGACTTCGCGACCCACATCGTCCGTACGCAGATGCTGGCGGCGGGCTTCCCGCTCAGCGCCGTCACCCAGGCGCTGTGCGAGCGGTGGCAGCCGGGCGTGCGGCTCATCCCCATGTCGGACGACCGGGTGGAGACCCATGTCGCCGTCGATGTGGACGGTGAGCGCAGGGCCGTGCACTTCCAGGAGTACTGGGTCGGGATGCGGGCCTCCGTGGACGCGCAGGCCGTGGTGCCGGTGGGCGCCGAGCAGGCCAAGCCCGCGCCGGGGGTGCTGGAGGCCATCGCCGAGGCGGACGTCGTCCTGTTCCCGCCGTCGAACCCCGTGGTGAGCGTGGGGACGATTCTGGCCGTGCCCGGGATCCGGGAGGCCATCGCGGAGGCCGGGGTGCCGGTCGTCGGTCTCTCGCCGATCGTGGGCGACGCACCTGTGCGCGGAATGGCCGACAAGGTGCTGGCCGCGGTGGGCGTCGAGGCCACCGCCGCCGCTGTCGCCGAGCACTACGGTTCGGGGCTGCTCGACGGGTGGCTCGTGGACACCGTGGACGCGGGCGTCGTGGAGCGCGTCGAGACGGCCGGGATCCGGTGCCGGGCCGTGCCGTTGATGATGACCGACCCGGAGGTCGGCACCGCTGCGGCGGACATGGCGCGCGCCGCGCTCGCCCTCGCCGAGGAGGTGCGGGGCGCGTGACCGAGTTGCGCGTATGGGCCGTGCCCGGGATTCCCGAGGTGCGCGAGGGCGATGACCTGGCGAAGCTGATCGCCGCCGCCGAGCCGGGTCTCGCGGACGGGGACATCGTGCTCGTCACCTCGAAGATCGTCTCCAAGGCGGAGGGCCGGCTCGTCCGCGCCGACGACCGGGAGGCCGCCATCGACGCGGAGACCGTACGGGTCGTCGCGCGCCGCGGCACGCTGCGGATCGTCGAGAACCGGCAGGGCCTGGTCATGGCCGCCGCCGGGGTCGACGCCTCCAACACCCCGGCCGGGACCGTGCTGCTGCTGCCCGAGGACCCCGACACCTCGGCGGAGGCCGTGCGCGCGGGGCTGCGGGACGCGCTCGGCGTCGAGGTCGGCGTCGTCGTCACCGACACCTTCGGCCGGCCCTGGCGCAACGGGCTGACCGACATCGCCATCGGGGCCGCCGGGGTGCGGGTCCTGGAGGACCTGCGGGGCGGCACGGACGCGTACGGCAATCCGCTGAGCGCGACCGTGGTGGCCACCGCCGACGAGCTGGCCGGTGCCGGGGATCTCGTGAAGGGGAAGGCCGGAGGGCTGCCGGTCGCCGTGGTGCGCGGGCTCGGCGACGCCGTCGCGCCCGGACAGGGCGGCTCCGCGCGCGAGTTGGTGCGCAGCGCGCGTGACGACATGTTCCGCCTCGGCACCTCGGAGGCGGTCCGGGAAGCGGTGACGCAGCGGCGTACCGTGCGGGCCTTCACCGACGAGCCGGTGGATCCGGGAGCCGTGCGGCGCGCCGTCGCCGCCGCCGTGACCGCTCCCGCGCCGCATCACACGACGCCGTGGCGGTTCGTGCTCCTCGAGACGGAAGCGGCCCGGACGCGGCTGCTCGACGCCATGCGGGACGCGTGGATCGCGGATCTGCGGCGCGACGGGAAGAGCGAGGAGTCGATCGCGAAGCGGGTACGGCGGGGGGACGTGCTGCGCAACGCGCCGTACCTCGTGGTGCCGTGTCTCGTGATGGACGGGGCGCACACGTACGGGGACGCGCGGCGGGATGCCGCCGAGCGGGAGATGTTCGTGGTGGCGACCGGGGCCGGGGTGCAGAACTTCCTGGTGGCGCTGGCCGGTGAGCGGCTCGGGTCCGCGTGGGTCTCGTCGACCATGTTCTGCCGGGATGTCGTGCGGCGGGTGCTCGATCTGCCCGAGTCGTGGGATCCGATGGGGGCCGTGGCGGTGGGCCATCCGGCCGCGGCGCCGGCCGAGCGGGCGGCCCGGGTCGTCGCGGAGTTCGTCGAGGTGCGGTAGGGGCGCCGCTCACCACTCGGCGATGTTCACCCTGCGCATCTTCGGTTGCCTGCGCGGGGGCGAGACCCCGGCGAGCAGGATCAGGCGGGCCGCCCGGTGGCGTTGGCCCTCGTACGGGGCGAGGAGTTCCAGCATGTCGGCGTCGGTCGCGTGTCGGTTGCCCGCGAGGGCGTAGCCGATGATGCCGGGCAGGTGCAGATCGCCGGTCGTGACCTCGTCCGGGGCGCCGTTCGTGCGCTGGATCGTCTCGGCGGAGGTCCAGGGGCCGATGCCGGGCACGAGTTCGAGGCGGGCGCGGGCCGGGACCGGATCCATGTGCGCCGCTTCTTCGAGGCGGCGGGCCACCTGCGCGGCCCTGATGATCGTCGAGGCGCGCTTGTTGTCGACGCCCGCCCTGTGCCACTCCCAGGACGGGATCCGGGTCCAGGTGTGCGGGTCCGGGGGGATCCGCAGGCGCAGGTCCTGCCCGCCGGCCGGGCCCGGGGCCGGTTCGCCGTACGTGTGCAGGAGCAGCCGCCAGGCCCGGTACGCCTCGTCCGTCGTGACCTTCTGTTCCAGGATCGACGGGATCAGGGACTCCAGGACCAGGCCCGTGCGGGCCAGGCGCAGCCCGGTGCGGCGGCGGGCCGATTCGGCGACCAGGCGGTGGCGGGGCTCGAAGGGGGCCGGATCGTCCAACGCGCCGAGCATCGCGGGGAGCCGGGTCAGGAACCAGTCGGCTCCCGGCCCCCAGGCCTGGGCCTGGACCGTGCCGTCGGGCCGGGACGTCAGGCGGAGGGTGCCCGGCCCTTCGGGGGTGCGGCTGGCACGCCACAGGGAGCCGTCGGGGGTGGTGCGGAAGGTCGGGTCCCCGGGGCCCCGGCGCAGGGGGCCGAGGGTGAGGCCGAGGTGGACGGGGGCCGCGGGCGCGTAGGTGCGGGTGGCGGCCGCCTGGGGCGGGATCGTGGGGGTGGCCGGGGGTACGCGCGTTTCGCCGCCGCGCACGGTGGTGCGGGTGGGTGTCTGGGTGCGCGGGATGTGTCGGCGGCCTGCCACGGGGGTCCTCTGTCGGGGCGGATGTGCCCTTCGAGGGTAGGCGGTCGGGGGCTGGGGCGGGGAGGAAGTCGCTCCCTCCTCCCCCACCCCGTGAACAGTGCGCCGTTCCCCGCGCCCCTATTGGTCCGAGGAGAAGCGGAGTGCCGCCGCGGGGAGGGTGGCGTCGCACCAGACGCGTACGCCTGTCCGGAGTTCGTTGTCCGCGCCCACGTGGGCGCCGTCGCCGATCACCGCTCCCGTGAGGACCGTGCGGGCGCCGACGCGGGCGCCCCGCCCGATCAGGGAATCCGTGATCACCGCGCCCGGTTCGATCACCGCGTCGTCCAGGACCGTGGAGCCGGAGATCCGGACGCCCTCGCCCACCTGGGCGTTCTCCCCGACGACCGTGCCGTCGGTCAGTTTGGCGTCCGCCGCCACCCGGGCCGTCGGCAGGACCAGACGGTCGCCGCAGCGGCCGGGGACCGCCGGGGACGGGGCGCGGCCCAGGACCAGGTCGGCCGAGCCGCGCACGAACGCCTGCGGGGTGCCGAGGTCCAGCCAGTACGTGGAGTCGACCATGCCCTGGAGGTGGGCGCCGGAGGACAGGAGGTCCGGGAACGTCTCCCGCTCGACCGAGACCGGGCGGCCCGCGGGGATCGTGTCGATGACCGAGCGGCGGAAGACGTACGCGCCCGCGTTGATCTGGTCGGTGACGATCTCTTCGGGGGTCTGCGGCTTCTCCAGGAACGCCGTCACCCGGCCCGTCGGGTCCGTGGGGACGAGGCCGTACGCGCGCGGGTCCTCGACGCGGGACAGGTGCAGGGAGACGTCCGCGCCGGTGCGCTCGTGCTCGTGGACCAGGGCTTCGATGTCGAGGCCCGTCAGGATGTCGCCGTTGAAGATCAGGACCGGGTCGTCGGGTCCTGAGCGCAGGTGCGAGGCGACGTTGCGGATCGCTCCGCCGGTGCCGAGGGGCTCGACCTCGGTGACGTACTCCAGGTGGAGGCCGAGGCGTGAACCGTCACCGAAGTACGGCTCGAAGACCTCAGCCAGGTACGACGTGGCGAGGACGATGTGATCGACCCCGGCCGCCTTCGCGCGGGCCAGTTGGTGGGTGAGGAAGGGCACACCGGCCGCCGGGACCATGGGTTTCGGCGTGTTCACGGTGAGTGGCCGAAGTCTGGTGCCCTTGCCGCCGACCAGGAGGATCGCTTCTGTCACCTGTCGTCTCTGCTTCCTGCTGGGGCCGGCCGAACTGTCTTTCGGCCGGCCAGTGTATGCAGACCGTTCGAGCCGCCCGGGAGCCGGCGTCAGCGGCCCTGGAGGTGGGCCGAGCTGCTACGGGCCGTGCCGAGCTTCTTGTAGAGACGGCGTCCCGGGCATTCGGTTGCGAACCCGTCCCGGTGGCCGGAGATTACCTTCAGCCGCACATTCTTTCCCTTGCGGTACAGATTGCCACCACCTGACTTGAGATATGTCGTCCCGCGGGGGTTCGCCCCGAACAGGCCGAGCTTCCAGGCGGTGAGGCGGGCGATGGCGTTCACGGCGGCGGCGGGCGGGTTCGAGCTGCCGAACGTGCCGAGCACGGCGACACCCATGCTGTTGGTGTTGAAGCCGAGGGTGTGGGCACCCATGACCGGCTTGGCGACTCCACCGGCCCGGCCCTCGTAGATGTTGCCGCACTTGTCCACGAGGAAGTTGTAGCCGATGTCACGCCAGCCGCTGCTCTTGACGTGGTAGCGGTAGATACTGCGAATGACCGAAGGGGCTTGTGAGCAGCGGTAGTTGTTGCCGGAGGCGCTGTGGTGGACGAAGGCCGCCTTCACCGTCTTCGTGTAGCCGAGCTTGCGCTCGCGCAGCTTCTCGTCGGCGCCCCAGCCCTTGCGCGTGATGATGCGCGGGCGCGGGCCGACGTAGGGGCGGGCCTGGGGCGCCCCGGCCTTCACCTCGGCCTCGCCGCCGCGGGCCGCGATGAGGTCGTCCTCCGTCTCCTTCTTGCTGAGGGCCGGGATGACGTTCGCGCCGAGCGGGGCGAGGTCGGCGTTCACGGCGGAGGCCGCGGCGGACTCGGCGGTGAGGGTCGCTCCGCGGGCCGTGTCGGACTGGGGGCCCTGGGCCGGGGGCTCCTCCCCCGGGTCCACGAGTTCCAGACGCAGGCCCTTGGGGAGCGGCTCGGCGGCCGGTTCGGTGGTCTGTCCCGCGGAGTGGCCGGTGGCGCGCGTCTCGTCCGCGGGTTCCGCCTGGACACGTACCTCCACTCCGTCGGAGTCGCCGACCCACAGGGGGGCCGTCGAACCGCGGACGGTGCCCGCGGTGTGCTCGTCCGTGTCGGGGTCGGGGGCGTCGTCGTTGTGGGTCTCCACGTCCTGCCAGGCGGACCAGGTGGTGGTGCCGGTGGTACGGGTGCGGACCTGTACGTGGCCGTGGAGTTGCGCGTCCGGGTTGTCCCAGACGACGCCGACGAGGGAGAACGGGCGGACGTCGCGTCGGTGCAGGCCCTGTTCCTGGAGGGAGCCTGCGGCGCGGGTGGTGGTGAGGGAGGCCAGGGGGAGGGACTGAGTGGTGCCCGGGAGCGACTCCTGCGCCGGGGGCGCCGCCGCGTGCGAGGCCGTGGGCAGGGTGAGCGGGAGGGCGAGGGCGGCCGCGCAGGTGACGCCGATCGAGGAAGCAAGGAATCCACGCATGCCCACGATCGTGGTCATAGCGGGACGGTTCCGGCCAATGGGGCGGGTCATATGGGTGTTGCGGGGGCGTGGAGGGGGAGCCGGGGTGAAGCCGGGGTGAAGTCGGGGGTGGCCGTTGGGGGGTGACGGGGTGTTGGGGGTGCGGGGCCTGCCGGGCCGGGCCGGGCGTGGGAGGTGGCGGGTCGTGGGGCGTGATCGGGTCGCGCCCGGGTGGGGGCCGGAGGGTGCGCTCGCCCCGCGCCGGGGGCCGCCTCGCCCACCCTGCCGCCCTTGGCGGCAGATTGCCCAAGGCTGCGGGCTGCGGAGCGCCCGAGGGCTGGTGGACAGGGGCGCCTAGGGTGGGGGTGTGAATGTTGTTGGTCGTACTCCCGCCGCCCTGCTCGACGACGCCCTTCGGGCCGATCCGGGGCGGCCCCTCGTCACCTTCTACGACGACGCCACCGGGGAGCGCGTGGAGTTGTCCGTGGCCACGTTCGCGAACTGGGTGGCCAAGACCGCCAATCTGCTGCAGGGGGATCTGGGCGCCGAGCCCGGGGACCGGGTCGCCGTGCTGCTGCCCGCGCACTGGCAGACCGCCGTGTGGCTGCTCGCCTGTTCGTCGGTCGGGGTCGTCGCCGAGGTCGGCGGGGACCCGGCCGGCGCCGATCTCGTCGTCAGCGGGCCCGACACCCTGGACGCCGCCCTGGCCTGTTCCGGCGAGCGGGTCGCGCTCGCGCTGCGGCCGCTGGGCGGACGGTTCCCGCAGCCGCCCGCCGGGTTCGTCGACTACGCGGTCGAGGTGCCGGGGCAGGGCGACCGCTTCGCCCCCTTCGTGCCCGTCGGGCCCGACGAGCCGGCGCTCGCCCTCCCCGGGGCCGGCCTCGAACTCACCGGCGCCGAGGTCGTGGAGAAGGCCCGCGCCGAGGCCTCCGCACCGGGCGCGCGGCTGCTGTCCGGGCTCGGCTACGACACCTGGGAGGGGTTGAGCGCCGGGCTGTACGCGCCGCTCGCGACCGGCGGTTCCGTGGTGCTCTGCCGCCACCTGGACCGGCTCGGCGACGAGGGCCTCGCGCAGCGCGTCGAGAGCGAGCGGGTCACCGCCACCGTCCGCTGACAGCCCGTACCGTCTCCCCCGGTCCGGCGCACGGCGCGCTGATCCGACCGGGGGCACGACACCGGCTCCGAGCCGCCCGCTCCCCCGTTCGGCCCACCTCCCCCGGCCCGTCGCCGCCGACGGGTCCATGGTCGTAGAGACGCGTTCTGTGTTTGCCGTGCTTTCTACGTCGCCGAGGGGGAGTCACACGTGTCCGAACCTGCCGTCACGCCGCCGCCCGGACCGGGCGCCGGATCGTCCCCCACCGGCGCCGGGCGGATCCGCAGACGGCGGAGGTGGCTGCGGAACACGGCGATCGGCGTGGCGTTCCTGGTGCTCGCGGCGGGCGGGGCGGGCTGGATCGCGTACGAGAAGCTCGACGGGAACATCACCTCGGACCAGGCCGCCGCCGACGAACTCGCCCGCTACGAGAAGGAACGGCCCACCGTCCTGGTCGAGGGGGCGCAGAACCTGCTGCTCGTCGGGTCCGACTCACGGGCCGGCGAGAACGGGAAGTACGGGCACAACGACGGCACCCAGCGCTCCGACACGACGATCCTGCTGCACGTGGCCGCGGACCGGAAGAGCGCCACCGCCGTCTCCTTCCCGCGCGACCTGATGACCGACGTGCCGGCCTGCCGCAAGCAGGACGGGGCGCGGACCGAGCCCATGTTCGCGATGTTCAACTACGCCTTCGAGGTGGGCGGTTCGGCCTGCACGATCCGAACGGTCGAGAAGATGACGGGAGTTCGGATCGACCACCACATGGTCGTGGACTTCCAGGGGTTCAAGAACATGGTCGACGCCGTCGACGGCGTCGAGGTGTGCCTGGACAAGCCGATCGACGACGCCGACGCCCATCTGAAGCTGCCGGCCGGGCGCCACGTCCTCGACGGTGAGCAGGCCCTCGGCTACGTACGCGCCCGCAAGACCCTCGGCAACGGCAGCGACACCGACCGGATGGACCGCCAGCAGCGCTTCCTCGGCGCCCTCGCCACGAAGATGCAGAGCAGCGACGTCCTGCTGAACCCGGCGAAGCTGTACCCGGTGCTCGACGCCGCCACCTCCTCCCTGACCACCGACCCGGACCTGGCCAGCCTGCGCGGGCTCTACGACCTCGTGCGCGGGATGCGCAACATCCCGGCCGAGCGGATCCAGTTCCTGACCGTGCCGCGGCAGTCGTACATCTACAACGCCAACCGCGACCAGCTCGTCCAGCCCGCCGCCGACCGGCTGTTCGCCCGGATCCGCACCGACGCTCCGGTGGTGGTCTCGGAGGGGACCCCGGCCGAGGTGCGGGCCGAGAGCGAGCAGGAGGACGGAGGTCAGGACGAGTCCGGAATGTCGGGCGAGGGCACTTCCTACGAGGACGACTACTCGTACGAGGGTGGAGACGAAGACGCGTACGAGGACGACTACGACGACTCCTACGACGAGGGGTACGAGGGACCCGAGCGCAGCGGGCCGCACACGTCCGGCGGCAGGGCCGGCGACGGCGGGTCCGGCAACGGCGCGCACAGCGACGGCAAGCCCGGCGATCGCGCCCCCTCCCCCACGGCCTCCCCGTCCTCCTCCTCGTCCTCGACGCCCTCTCCCGCCCCTACTTTCCGCGGCAACACAGCCGCCCAGGACGCCTGCGGGTAAAGGAGAAGTCATCAGGCGGCACACAGGTTTCAAGAAATGGTCCGGATTGCCCAGTTGTAGGGGAGTGGAATTTGTCACCGCCGTCGCTTGACGCTGAACTGGGCGGATAGTGTGAGCGATCCGGTGCACCCGGCCATGCTTCGATTCTTCGTCGGCGAGGTCGCGCACTGCTTACCGACTTGACCGGGCGCCCGCTTTGAGGGGGGTGGGGCGCCGCGTGGCCCCGACGGAGGACGCAGAAAACCGTGGACGCGCAAGGCCGTGGGCGGGCTGACAACAACGTCGATCCCGCAGACCAGTGGGTGCTCAATCCCCAGACTGGCGATTACGAACTGAGACTGGCTCCTTCCGGTGAGCAGTCGGCGGTGCCGGGTCCCCGGCGCAGCGCTTCTCGGGGACGCCGGCAGGACGTCCCCGCTCAGCGCAGGCGACGTGAGCCGCAGGCACAGGCCCCGGCTTCCGGCCGGCGGCGCTCGAAGCCGAAGAAGAAGTCGAAGGGCAAGAAGATCGTGCTCTGGTCGACCGGCAGCCTGGCCTTCGTGGTCCTCGCCGCCGCGGCCGGCGGCTACTTCTACTACCAGCACCTGAACGGGAACATCACCGTCACCGACACTCCCGAGGCGAAGAACAGCTTCAGCAAGGACGAAGCGTTCAACATCCTCGTCATCGGTACGGACAAGCGCACCGGCAAGGGCAACGAGGGCTACGGAGACAAGGGCAGCGTCGGCCACGCCGACACCAACATCCTGCTGCACGTCTCCAAGGACCGGACGAACGCGACCGCGCTGAGCATCCCGCGCGACCTCATCGTGGACGTCCCGGACTGCACGGGCGCCGACAAACAGATCATTCCCGGCACCAGCCAGGTCCGCTTCAACACCAGCCTCGGGCAGGACGGTCGCGACGCGGGCTGCACCATGAAGACGGTCAAGGCGGTCACGGGCATCACCCCGGACCACTTCATGATGGCCGACTTCAACGCGGTGAAGACGCTGACCAGCGCGGTCGGCGGCGTGAACGTCTGCGTCGGCAAGGACATCGACGACCCGGACTCGCACCTCAAGCTCTCCAAGGGCACCCACAACCTGGAGGGCGAGCAGGCCCTCGGCTTCCTGCGCACCCGGCACAGCTTCGGCAACCAGGGAGACCTGGACCGGATCAAGGTGCAGCAGCAGTTCCTGGGATCCCTCGCCCGCAAGATGAGCTCGGGCGACACCATCACGAACCCGTACAAGCTGACCAGGCTCGCCGAGGCCGCGACCAAGGCGCTCACGGTCGACCAGGGCATAGGGACACTCAACAAACTCAAGGACGTCGCCCTGGAGTTGAAGAAGGTCCCGACGAAGAACATCTCGTTCGTCACCACGCCGGTCGTCGACAACCCGACGGAGAAGGTGCACGCCACCGTCGTCCTCAACGACTCCCAGGCGCCCGGGGTCTTCAACGCGATCAAGAACGACGTCTCGCTGACGGAGACGAAGAAAAAGAAGAAGGCCGCCGAGTCCGCGAAGCTGAAGGGCACGAAGGCGGACGCGTCCGAGGTGCGCGTCGACCTCTACAACGGCAGCGAGAAGACGGGCGCGGCGCAGGAGACGCTGACCTGGCTGCAGAACAGCGAGGGCGTCCTCAAGTCCAGCCAGCTGGGCAACAAGCCGACGCAGGCGAAGACGACACTGGAGTACTCGCCCGACCAGGCCGACCAGGCGCGGCGGCTCGCCGACATCATGGGGCTGCCGGCCTCCGCGCTGAAGCCGGGCAAGAGCGAGAAGAACGACCAGGGCCTGCCGGCGATGATCCTCGTCCTCGGCAAGGACTTCCAGGGTGCGGGGACACCCATCGACGGCTCTTCGGCAAAGGCGCCGGACGTCGTGAAACAAACAGCTGACAAGACTGTGTGCGCCACGTGACCAACCCCGGCCGCCCTTCGACTGTCTGAGTAAGAGACAGAGGGCGGCCGAGGTGTAGGCACAGGGGCGGGGAGGGCGGGCGGGACATGGGGCGAAGCGGTGTGCGCGGGGAGCGTTCACGGCCGGACGGCCGGAGCAGGCCGACGGCGCGAGCCGGTCAACCGGGGTGGGACGAGTCCGTCCACGAGCACCCCGGGGACAGGCACGGTCCCGACGACGGCCCTGCCGACGACAGGCCACATGGCCACCGGCGCAAAGGGGCCCGCGGCAAACGGAGAGGGTTTCGAATACTTCGCTGGACCGCGGGCGTGCTCGCGGTCCTGGTGCTCGGCACGGCCGGCGCCGGCTACCTCTGGTATCGACACCTGAACGGCAACATCAAGACGGCCGATCTCAACATCGGCGAGCACAAGGCCGCGAAGCCCACGCCGAACGCGGCCGGGCAGACCCCGCTGAACATCCTGCTGATCGGCTCCGACGACCGTAACAGCAAGGAGAATCTGCGCCTCGGCGGGCACAAGGCGAGCGTGGGCGCGGCCCCGCTGGCCGACGTGCAGATGCTGCTGCACCTGTCGGCCGACCGCACCAACATGTCGGTGGTGAGCATGCCGCGCGACAACCTCGTCAAGCTGCCCAAGTGCACCGACCCGGACAGCGGCAAGGTGTACGAGGCGTCGGTCGGCCGGGAGATGGTGAACTCCTCGCTGGGCCGCGGCGGCCCCGGCTGCACGGTCGCCACCTGGGAGGAGATCACCGGCATCCACATCGACCACTTCCTCATGGTCGACTTCGCGGGTGTGGTGGAGATGGCGGACGCGGTCGGCGGCGTACCGGTCTGTGTCGACGCCAATTTCATCGGGCGGCGGGGCGGTTCCGGCGAGGGCACCGACCTGAAGCTGAAGAAGGGCACGACGTCCGTCCAGGGCGAGCAGGCCCTGCAGTGGTTGCGGACCCGGCACGGCTTCGAGGACGGCACCGACATCGCCCGCTCCAAGGGGCAGCACATGTACATGAGCTCGATGGTGCGCCAGCTGCGCAAGAACGCGACGTTCACCCACCCGAACAAGCTGCGCATGCTCGCCGAGAAGGCGACGGACGCACTCAAACCCGACGACGGCCTGAACACCATCAAGAAGCTGTACGACCTCAGCAACGAGCTGAAGAAGCCCGAGCCGGACCGGATCACGATGACGACCATGCCGTTCCGGTACGTGGGCGCGCGCGTCGAGCAGACACCCGCGGCCGATACCCTCTGGCGCGCACTCCGCGACGACGTCGCGCTGGACGGCAAGAGCAAGAAGAAGTCGACGACCAAGGTCTCCGACGATCCGGCCGCGGCCGACGACAAGATCGCGGTGCAGGTGCGCAACGGCACGCGTACGGCGACGACGGTCGCGGTCCCCGGTCGGGCCTCGCAGGTGCGGCAGGTACTCATCGGCAAGGGCTTCGCGCGGGCGGTCGCGGACCAGTCGCCGTCCACCGCCGAGGACAGGACCGTGATCCGCTTCCCGTCCGACGACCTGGAGGGCGATGCCCAGGCGGTCGCCAAGTCCCTCGGGATTCCGCTGAGTTCGGTGAAGAAGACGACGGACGTGTCCGCGGTGACGCTGACCGTGGGCGCCGACTGGACGACGGGCACCGCCTATCCGAAGTCCGCGGGCGACGACGACGCGGACAAGGCGCTGGACAAGAACCAGACGCAGAACGGCGCGGAGGCCAAGTGCATGCACGTCCAGGACGGCTACACCTGGTAGCGCGGCCCCGGTAGCGGAAACAGCGAGGGCACGGGAGGCCGACTCCCGCGCCCTCGCTGTCGGTCGTCCGTCAGCCGGCGGCCAGTACCGCGGGCCTGCGCGACGCGATGACCTTCTTCGCGAGGGCCTTGGGGCTGGTGAGGAAGCCCCAGCCCCACGTCATGTGCATGGTGGCGAGGGCGACGGGGATCTGGGCGCGCGCCTTGAGCGGCAGCCCCTTGCCCGCCGGGAGGGAGCCCGCCACGATCGCCGCGAGATAGCCGCCGGGGACCACGAAGCCCCACGGGGTGAGCGCCGCACCCACCACGATGCCCGCGGCGATCGCGCAGACCGCGGCCGGCGGGGCGAGGTAGCGCAGGTTGATGGAGCCCGAGTGGTAGCGGGCGACGACGTGGCGCCAACGCCCGTAGTCCTTGTACTGCTTGGCGAGCGCCTTCACGGAGGGCCGCGGGCGGTACGAGACCTTCAGCTCGGGCGAGAACCAGATGAGGCCGCCGGCCTCACGGATCCGGAAGTTCAGCTCCCAGTCCTGGGCGCGGATGAACTCCTCGTTGTAGCCGCCCTGTTGCTCCAGCGCCTCGCGCCGGAAGACGCCGAGGTAGACGGTGTCGGCGCGCTGCGCCTCGCCGCCCGTGTGGAAGACCGCGTTGCCCACGCCGATCTTCGAGGTCATCGCGGCGGCGACGGCCTGCTCCCAGGCGTTGGTGCCCTCGGCGTGCATGATGCCGCCGACGTTCATCGCGCCGGTCTCCTCCAGGAGGCGGACGGCGGTGGCGATGTAGCCGGCCGAGAGCGCGGCGTGGCCGTCGACGCGGACCACGACCGGGTGGCGGGAGGCCTTGATCGCGGCGTTCAGGGCGGCGGGCGTACGACCGGTCGGGTTCGGCACCGTGTGCACGCTGGGGTGCTCCGCGACGAGCTGCGCGGCGATCTCGTCGGTACGGTCGGCGGACGGACCGAGGGCGAGCACGACCTCCATCTCGCCGTCGTACTCCTGCGCCAGGATCGCCTCGACGGCCTCGCGCAGGTGCCGCTCCTCGTTGAGGATCGGCATGATCACGGATACGGCCGGAAGCGGCTGGGCGGTATTGGCGTTGGCGTTCATCGGCGCTCACGTTACCGCTAATGGGGGACACGGGCGCGCGGCGGCCGGGTCGCTACCGCGGGCAGCAGATCGTACCGGCCTACGGTGCCAGGGCCTGTCCCACGCCCACCTTCTCGGAGGTGCTCCCCCGTGCCCACGCCGCCCCGCTCCCCCGCCCGTCCGCAGCGTCCCCCGCGGCCCGGGCAGGGCCGCCGACCGGCCGAGCCGCCGCGCAGGAAGAAGCCCCGGTGGGCGATGCGGGTGGCGACCACGTTCTCCGTGACCGTCCTGGCCGCCGCCGGGATCGGGCACGCCCTGGTCACCGGTCTGGACACCGGGATCGAGCGCATCGACCCGTTCAAGGACATGAAGAACCGCCCGGCGGCCGGGCACGGGATGAACCTGCTGCTCGTCGGCACCGACGGCCGCGACAGGATCACCGAGGAGGAGCGGCGGAAGTACAAGCTCGGCGGCGCCCCCTGCCACTGCACGGACACGATCATGATCGTGCACATCTCGGACGACCACGAGCGCGCCTCCGTCGTCTCGCTCCCCCGTGACTCCTACGCCGAGATGCCGCCGCACACGGACATGAACAGCGGCGACGAGCACCGCTCGCACCCCGTGAAGATCAACGCGGCGTACGCGGAGGGCGGCCCGCAGCTCACCGTGCGCACCGTCGAGCACATGACGCACGTGAAGATCGACCACTACCTGGAGGTCGACTTCACCAGCTTCATGAAGACGGTCGACGAGCTGGGCGGCGTCGAGGTGTGCACCACCCGCCCGCTCAAGGACTCGTACACCGGTCTCGACCTGGGCATCGGCACCCACAAGCTGGACGGCGGCCAGGCCCTGCAGTACGTGCGGGCGCGGCACACGGACGGCGCGGGGGACCTCGGCCGGATGCAGCGCCAGCAGCGCTTCCTGGCCTCGATGATCGCGGAGACGACGTCGTCCGGGGTGCTGCTCAACCCGGTCCGCTTCCGTGACGTCGCCCGTACGCTGCTGAAGTCGGTCCGCGCCGACAAGGGCTTCGGCACCGACGAGATGGTCGACCTGGCCCGCGCGATGCGGAACTTCTCGCCGTCGTCCTCGGAGTTCACGACCGTGCCGATCGGCAACATCAGCTACCCGGTCAAGGGCATCGGCTCCACCGTGAAGTGGGACGAGGAGAAGTCCGGGAAGCTCTTCCAGGCGCTGCGCGACGACAAGCCGCTGGCCCCGCACCGGGCGAAGAAGAAGGCGACCGTCGTCGACGTCTCGCCGCAGCAGATCCGGGTGCAGGTCGAGAACGCGACGATGACGGCGGGGCTCGGCAAGAAGGCCGACGCGGCACTGAAGGGGACCGGGTTCCGGACCACCGGGGCGCCGGTGAACGCGGCCGACCGCTCCGTGAAGCGGACCACCGTGCTGTACGACCCGCGCTGGGACCGGTCCGCGAAGTCGCTGGCCACCGCGCTTCCCGGGGCCCGGATGCAGGCCGTCAAGGGGCAGGGCGCCGTACTGAAGGTGCTGGCCGGGGCCGACTACAAGGGCGTACGGGCCGTGCGGGCCGAGGACGCGTACCAGGGCGAGTTCGGGGCGATCACCGGGGACCAGGTCGTCTGCCCCTGACGGCGGCGCGGGGACCGCGTCCGGCTACAGGTCGTCGTTCAGGCCCTCGGCGATGCGCTGCTCCCGCAGCTCCTTGATCGCGCGGCGCCGCGCGAGGCGGTGCTGGCGCCGGATCTGGGCCTCCTGGTTGCGACGGCGGTCCTTCTCCGTCTCCAGCTCCACCGGGGGGACCGGGCGCGGCTTGCCGTCCGCGTCGACCGCGGCGAAGACCAGGTAGGCGGAGCCGACGCGGGTCGGGGGCGTCGACTCGTTCCAGCGCTCGGCCAGGACGCGGACGCCGATCTCCATCGACGTACGGCCCGTCCAGTTGCACTGCGCGCGGACGTGCACGAGGTCGCCGACGCGGACCGGCTCCATGAACACCATCTCGTCCATGGAGGCGGTGACCGCGGGGCCGCCCGAGTGGCGCCCGGCGACCGCGCCCGCGACATCGTCGACCAGCTTCATGATCACGCCGCCGTGCACGGTCCCGAGCAGGTTCGTCTCGGCCGCCGTCATGATGTGGCTCAGGGTCGTGCGGGACGCCGAGATCGGCTTGCCCTGGAGCGTGTCCCGGGCGTCCTCGGGCGGTATGGCGTGATCGGTCATGGTTCAACAGTATGGCCCGCGATCAGAAGCGGTCGCGTTTGTGTCAGCTCTGCAACAGCCCCGGTCCGATTCCTCACACGCCCTTGTGGGGCACACAGCCGCTCACTGCACACTGTTCCAATGAGCGATTGGCCCGACGGGCGGAGCGACAGGCAGCGCGGCGGCGGCCGCGGCGGTTACGGCCGTGGCAGCGCGAGCGCGCGCCCCGAGGGCGCCCGGGTGATGCCGCACGTGCAGCGGCCGGTGCCGCAGCAGCAGCCCTCGTACGACGACGGGTACGACGACCTGCACCGCCAGGAGCCGTCGCGGCAGCAGGGGTACGACAGCGGCTACAACACCGGGCAGGTCTACGGCCAGCACGGCCGCGCCGGCGGCAACGGCGGCGGTGACGACTTCGGGCCGCCGAGCGGGCGCCCCGCGCGCACCCCGAACTGGCGCAAGCGCATCAAGTGGACGGCGATCACGCTGGTCACCGTGCTCGTGGTCACCAGTGTCGCCACGTACTTCTGGGCCGACTCCAAGCTGCACCGCGACGTCGACCTGTCCAAGGTGATCGACCGGCCCGAGGCGGGCGACGGCACGAACTACCTGATCGTCGGCACCGACAGCCGTGAGGGCATGTCCGCCGCGGAGAAGAAGGAGCTGCACACGGGCTCCGCCGAGGGCAAGCGCACGGACACGATGATGCTCCTGCACGTGGGGGACAACGGGGACACGCTCGTCTCCCTGCCCCGCGACTCGAACGTCACGATCCCGACCTTCAAGGGCGCCGAGTCCGGCAAGACCTACCAGGGCACCGGCCGCCAGGTGAAGCTGAACGCCGCGTACGCGGAGGACGGCCCCGAACTGCTGGTGCGCACCGTCGAGGCCAACACCGGCCTGCACATCGACCACTACGCGGAGATCGGCTTCGGCGGCTTCGCGAGCATCGTGGACGCGGTCGGCGGCGTCGAGATGAACCTGAAGCAGGGCTTCAAGGACAAGTGGTCCGGCGCCGACTTCAAGGCCGGCAAGCAGACCCTGGACGGCCAGCAGGCCCTCGCCTTCGTCCGCACCCGGCACGCCTTCGCCACGTCCGACCTGCAGCGCACCAAGAACCAGCAGGCGTTCCTGGCCGCGCTCGCCCACAAGGTGGCGTCCCCGACCACCGTCATGAACCCGTTCAAGCTCTACCCGACGCTGGGCGCGGGCCTGGACTCGCTCGTCGTCGACAAGGACATGAGCCTGTGGGACCTGGGCTCGATGTTCCTGGCGATGAAGTCGGTCTCCGGCGGTGACGGCAAGTCGATGAACATGCCGACGGCCGGCAGCGTCGGCGGCAACCTGCTCTGGGACAAGACGAAGGTGAAGCAGCTCGTCGAGCAGTTCAACAACGACGAGAAGGTGACGGTGACGAGCAGCTGAGCTCGGTCCCCTTCCTGATTCCGTAGGTCGATGGGCCCCGCCGGTTCGCCCGGCGGGGCCCGTCGGCGTACGGGGAGAGCCGGGTTGACCCTCGACCTTGTGCAGGGCCCAGAGTCCCGGGTGTGGAGAACGACATGCGCAGCATCGGCGAGATGGCCCGCGACAGCGGCCTGGGCGTGAGCGCCCTGCGGTTCTACGACCGTGCCGGTGTGCTGGTCCCGGCCTGGGTGGATCCGGTGAGCGGATACCGCTGGTACGAACCCGCGCAACTGGAGGAGGCCCGGCTGCTGGCCCGGCTGCGCCGGGCCGGGATGCCGCTCGCGGACATCCGGCTGGTCCTCGCCGGCTGGTCGGGCGCGGACGGCGATCTGGTCCGCAAGCTGCTCACGGCGCACCTGCGCCGCCTCGAACAGGGGCTGGCCGATGCCCGCGAAGAGTTCTCCGCGCTCCGGTCCCGACTCGATCTCAGGGAGAACGGCATGACCTCGCTCCGCACCGCCACCGCCCACCTGTCCGTCGCCGCGCCCGAGCTGGCGGCCGCTCTGGACGCGGTCCGTTTCGCGGTGAGCACCGATCCGGAACTGCCGATGCTCGGCGGGATCCTGTGCGACGTCGAGGGCGAGGGCCTCCACGTCGTGAGCACCGACCGGTACCGCATGGCGATCGCGCGGGCCGCCGTCACCGGGCACGACGGGGACCGGGTGCGGGCCATCGTGCCCACCCCGCTCGCCGACGCGATGCGGGCGCTCCTGGACGGCGAGGGACCCGTGCGGCTCTCCCTCGACGGGGACCGCGTGACGCTGGAGGCCGGGGGCCGGCAGGTGGCCGGGCAGTGCCTCGACCACGACTTCCCCGACTACCGCCGCCTCCTCCCCCGGGCGGCGACGCGCCGCACCGTCGTCGAGGTGGCGGCCCTGCGCGAGGCCCTGGAGACCGGCCCCGTCCGTGCCGGGGAGGGCGGGGCGCCCGACCTCAGCGTGCTGCGTGTGGCGGACGGCGGCGCGGTGACCCTCTGCGCCGACGGCGACGCGGACCCGGACCGGGTCGCCGTCAACCGCGGGTTCCTGCTGGACGCGCTGGCCGCCGGGGCCCGGGACCGGCTGGTCCTGGAGCTCGGCGCCGCCACGGCGCCGCTCACGATCCGCCGGCCCGACGACGAGGGCACCTTTTCGATGCTGATGCCGGTCCGGCTGGAGGACTGAGGGCCCGTACACGGCGCAAGGGCGCCCGGTTCTCCGGGCGCCCTTGCGTTGTCGGCCGGTGGACGGCTACGGCAGGTTGCGCGCCATGACGATGCGCTGGACCTGGTTCGTGCCCTCGTAGATCTGCGTGATCTTGGCGTCGCGCATCATGCGCTCCACCGGGTAGTCACGGGTGTAGCCGTAGCCGCCGAGCAGCTGGACGGCGTCCGTGGTGACCTCCATCGCGACGTCCGAGGCGAAGCACTTGGCGGCCGCGCCCTGGAAGGTGAGGTCCTTGTCGCCGCGCTCGGACTTCGCCGCGGCCTGGTACGTCAGGGCGCGGGCGGCCTCGATCTTCATGGCCATGTCGGCGAGCATGAACTGGATGCCCTGGAAGTCGGCGATCGGCTTGCCGAACTGCTTGCGCTCCTGGACGTAGCCCTTGGCGTAGTCGAGGGCGCCCTGCGCGACACCGAGCGCCTGCGC
Organism: Streptomyces sp. HmicA12; assembly: GCF_000373565.1. Classification (GTDB taxonomy): domain Bacteria; phylum Actinomycetota; class Actinomycetes; order Streptomycetales; family Streptomycetaceae; genus Streptomyces. The sequence continues at coordinate 29,104 of NZ_KB891823.1, forward strand.
GGCGATCGTGATGCGGGTGTGGTCGAGGGTCTTCATCGCCGTGGCGAAGCCGGTGCCCTCGGCGCCGATCATGCGGTCGGCGGGGATGCGAACGTTGTCGAGGTAGACCTCGCGGGTCGGCGAGCCCTTGATGCCGAGCTTCTTCTCCGGGGCGCCGAAGGAGACACCCTCGTCCGACTTCTCGACGACGAAGGCGGAGATGCCCTTCGAGCGCTTCTCGGGGTCGGTGACCGCCATGACCGTGTAGTACTCGGAGACGCCGGCGTTGGTGATCCAGCGCTTCACGCCGTTCAGCACCCAGTCGTCGCCGTCGCGGACCGCACGGGTCTTCATGCCCGCCGCGTCCGAACCGGCGTCCGGCTCGCTCAGGCAGTACGAGAACATCGCGTCGCCCTTGGCCAGCGGGCCCAGGTACTTCTTCTTCAGCTCCTCCGAGCCGGAGAGGATGACGGGCAGGGAACCCAGCTTGTTCACCGCCGGGATCAGGGAGGAGGAGACGCAGGCGCGGGCCACCTCCTCGATCACGATGACCGTGGCGAGCGCGTCGGCGCCGGCGCCGCCGTACTCCTCCGGTACGTGCACGGCCGCGAGGTCGGCCGCGACGAGCGCGTCGAGGGCCTCCTGCGGGAAGCGGGCCTCCTCGTCGACGGCGGCCGCGTACGGGGCGATCTTCGCCTCGGCCAGCGCGCGGATCGTGTCGCGGAGCATGTCGTGCTCCTCGGACGGGCGGTAGAGGTCGAAATCAGCCGATCCGGCCACGGGTCTCACGCTCCAAGCGATGCTAATTACCGTTAAGTAACCCGAATTTTAGGTGCCTGCCCACGAGGCGGATACGTGAGCTATACGACAGCGGGAATGTGCCCGGTGAGCACGTCAACCACGCGCGACTATGCTCGTGCATCGCACGAAAGTCCCCAGACCTCTGGAGCACCGTATGGCCCCCAAGATCACCGTGATCGGCACCGGCTACCTCGGCGCCACGCACGCCGCGGCCATGGCCGAGCTCGGCTTCGAGGTGCTCGGCCTTGACGTGGTGCCCGAGAAGATCGAGATGCTCACACGGGGCGAGGTCCCCATGTACGAGCCCGGTCTGGAGGAGCTGCTGCGCAAGCACGTCGCCGGGATCGAGGGGGCCAGCGGGCGGCTGCGCTTCACGATGGACTTCGCCGAGGCCGGCGACTTCGGGGACGTGCACTTCGTGTGTGTGAACACGCCGCAGAAGCACGGCGAGTACGCGTGCGACATGAGCTACGTGGACGCCGCGTTCGCCTCCCTCGCACCGCACCTGAAGGCGGGCTCCCTGGTCGTCGGCAAGTCGACCGTGCCGGTCGGCTCGGCCGCGCGCCTCGCCGAGCTGCTGCCCGAGGGCGCGGAGCTGGCGTGGAACCCGGAGTTCCTGCGCGAGGGCCTCGCCGTGAACGACACCCTGCACCCGGACCGGATCGTGGTCGGTGTCGGCAGCGAGCGGGCCGAGAAGCTGCTGCGCGACGTGTACGCGACGCCGCTGTCGGAGGGCACGCCGTTCGTGGTGACCGACTTCCCGACCGCCGAGCTGGTGAAGACCGCGGCGAACTCGTTCCTGGCCACCAAGATCTCCTTCATCAACGCCATGGCCGAGGTGTGCGAGGCCGCGGGCGGCGACGTCGCGAAGCTCGCCGAGGCCATCGGCCACGACGAGCGGATCGGGCGCAAGTTCCTGCGCGCCGGGATCGGCTTCGGCGGCGGCTGCCTGCCCAAGGACATCCGGGCGTTCATGGCGCGCGCGGGCGAGCTCGGCGCCGACCAGGCGCTGACCTTCCTGCGCGAGATCGACTCCATCAACATGCGGCGGCGCGGCGCCATGGTCGAGATGGCCCGTGAGGCGCTCGGCGGCGGTGCCTTCCTCGGCAAGCGGGTGGCCGTGCTCGGCGCCACGTTCAAGCCGGACTCGGACGACGTACGGGACTCGCCCGCGCTGAACGTCGCCGGGCAGATCCACCTCCAGGGCGGCCAGGTCACGGTCTACGACCCCAAGGGCATGGACAACGCCCGGCGGCTCTTCCCGACCCTCGGGTACGCGGAGACGGCGCTCGACGCGGTGCGCGGCGCGGATGTCGTGCTGCACCTGACCGAGTGGCGGGAGTTCCGCGAGCTGGACCCGGCGGAGCTCGCCGCGGTCGCCTCGGACCGGGTGATCCTGGACGGGCGCAACGCGCTGGACGCTTCGCTGTGGCGGGCGGCCGGGTGGACGTTCCGGGCGATGGGCCGGCCCTCGGCGTAGCGCCTCCGAGGGCACCGGCGTTCCCTGCGAGTCTGTCTGCAGGTAGCCCTTGGAAGCCCCTTGGAGGAGTCATGGCCGTCGCACGGTTGCGCGCCGTCGTCCTGGACTGTCCCGATCCGCGTGCGCTCGCGGAGTTCTACGCGGCGCTGCTCGGCGGCACGCCCACCCGGAACCCCGACGAGGACGACTGGATCGACCTGGAAGTGCCGGGCGGGCATCCGCTCGCCTTCCAGGAGGCCCCGGGGTACGTACCGCCGCCCTGGCCCTCGCCGCACGGGGCGCAGCAGTTCCACCTCGACGTGACCGTCGACGACCTGGACGCCGGGGAGAAGCAGGTGCTGACGCTCGGCGCCACGGTCCTCGACAACGAGGACCGGACCCGCGCCTGGCGTGTCTACGCGGACCCGGTGGGCCATCCCTTCTGCCTCTGCGTCGACGAGGGCGTCTAGGGCGTCGCCGTCGAAGGGCCCCTGCGGCGGCGCGCCGCCCGGGACGTGAACTCGGCGGCGCGCAGCACTCGTTGGACGTTGCCCCAGGTGAGCAGCGCGAGGTCCGGCTCGGGCCAGCCGCGGTCGAGGAGTTCCGCGATCAGCGCCGGGTAGCCCGAGGCGTCGCCCAGGCCCTCGGGGTGCGCGTCCCCGGTGTCGTACATCCCGGAGAGCCCGACCGAGGCGGGGCCCGCGACGCGGCGTACGTGGTCGAGGTGGTCGGCGACGTCGCGCAGCGCGGGGCCGGTCCTGGCCACCGAACAGGGCACCAGGCACAGGCCCTTGTTGGCGCCGAGGTCGGCGAGCAGGTCGTCGGGGACGTTGTCCGGGTGGCCGTTGAGGGCACGGGCGCCGGCGCGGGTGAGCAGCACGGGGGCCTTGGACACACCGAGGACGCGGGTGGCGGTCGCCGGGGTGGCGCCGGTGAGGTCGACGAGCATGCCGAGCCGGTTCATCTCCCGCACGACCTCTTCGCCGAACCGGGTCAGGCCCTCCTCGCACTCCGTCCAGCCGGTGCCGGACAGGGTGAGCGCGCGCAGGCCGAGGGCGTGCAGGGCGCGCAGCGTGCCGAGGGAGTCGCCGGTGGCGACGGCCGGGGCCGGGCCGACGACGACGGCGATGCGGCCGTGCGCGCGGGCGTCGGCGGTCTCGGACGCGGAGCGGGCCAGGCGCAGGCCGTCCGGGTAGCGGGCGACGACGTTGTTGACCAGGTCGATCTGTTCCAGGGTCGCGGTGACGGGACGGTCGGCGCCGGGGTCGAGGGCCCACAGCAGGGCGCCGGTGCCGCCCGCGCGCAGTCGCGGCAGGTCGGTCTCGACGGAGCTCTCGCCCAGTTCGAGGTCGTACCAGGGCAGGGTGCGCAGGGTTTCCGGCAGTCCGCAGTAGCCGTCGGCCACGGGGTGCCGGGCGAGCAGCGTGTGCGGGTCGGGAGCAGGGGCGGGTTCGGGTGTGGGTGGGAGTCCGAGCTCGCCCGCCTCTGCGGGGGCGGTGACTTCGACTTCGTCCTGTACGTCTGCCATGGCAGGGCTCCGGAGACCGGTGGGGCGGCGTTCGGACCACCGTGACATGTACAGCAGCGCGGGGCTTGGTGGGCTGGGCCGAACGGGGCACGCTGAAGTGCCCCGTCAGGGGCGCGGGGAACTGCGCGACCGGCCCCCACCGGGCGATCACCCGCGAACGGCGCTGTAGTGACCGCCCGAGGCTGCGGCGCCGGCCCGAGGCGGCGGGCGCAGACCGAGACGGTTCAGGTGTCCAGTTGTTCCAAGGTCGCGTTCGACGGGCCCCGTCGGGGCCGGAGGTCCCGGGCGACGTCCTCCGCCGCACCCAGCACCCGCACCGCGTTGCGCCACGTCAGCTTCGTCAGGTCGTCGTTCGACCAGCCGCGGTCGATCAGCTCGGCGATCAGGTTCGGGTAGCCGGAGACGTCGCCCAGGCCGTCCGGGGTGAACGCCGTGCCGTCGTAGTCGCCGCCGATGCCGATGTGGTCGACGCCCGCGACCTCGCGCATGTGGTCGAGGTGGTCGGCGACCGTCGAGACGGTCGCGATCGGGCGCGGGTGCGCGTCCTCGAAGGCACGGTGCAGCTTCATCGCGTCGGGGGACGTGTCGAGGTGGTGGAAGCCGTGCGCGCGCAGGTTCTCGTCGGCGGCCGCCGTCCAGTCGACCGCCGCCTGGAGGACGAACTTCGGGACGAAGGTCGCCATCGCCACTCCCCCGTTGCCGGGCAGGCGCTCCAGCACGTCGTCGGGGATGTTGCGCGGGTGGTCGCAGACCGCGCGCGAGGACGAGTGCGAGAAGATCACCGGCGCTTCGGTGACGTCCAGCGCCGCCCGCATCGTCGTCGCGGCGACGTGCGACAGGTCGACGAGCATGCCCTCGCGGTTCATCTCCCGGACCACCTCGCGGCCGAAGGCCGACAGGCCGCCGACCCCGGGCTCGTCCGTCGCCGAGTCCGCCCACGCGATGTTGTCGTTGTGGGTGAGGGTCATGTAGCGCACGCCGAGCGCGTACAACGCCCGCAGCGTGGCGAGGGAGTTGTTGATCGAGTGCCCGCCCTCGGCACCCTTCAGGGACGCGATGCGCCCTTCCCGCCGCGCCGCCTCCATGTCCGCGGCCGTCAGCGCGGCCCGCAGGTCGCCCGCGTACCGCGCGGTCAACTGGTCGACGCAGTCGATCTGTTCGAGCGTGGCGCTGACCGCCGCGTCGCCCGTCAGATCCGTACGGACGTACACCGACCAGAACTGCGCGCCGACGCCACCGGACCTGAGCCGGGCCAGGTCGGTGTGCAGGTGCGCGCTCTGGTCGGCGGCGATGTCGCGTGCGTCGAGGTCGTACGTGACCTGGTTGCGCAGCGCCCACGGCAGGTCGTTGTGCCCGTCGACGACGGGGAACTCGGCGAGCAGCTCACGGGCCCGCTCCACAGACGTACTCATACGGCTACCGCGCTCACTTTCCGAAGCCGAAACCGGCCCCGGCGCCCTCGACCTTGGCGCGCAGCCGCTTGCCCTTCTCGGTGGCCTGGTCGTTCAGGTCCTGCTGGAACTCCTTCATGCGGCCGAGGAGTTCCTCGTCGTGCGCGGCGAGGATGCGCGCGGCGAGCAGCCCCGCGTTGCGCGCGCCGCCGACGGAGACCGTGGCGACCGGGACGCCGGCCGGCATCTGCACGATCGACAGCAGCGAGTCCATGCCGTCGAGGTACTTGAGCGGGACGGGGACACCGATGACCGGAAGCGGCGTCACCGACGCGAGCATTCCGGGCAGATGCGCGGCGCCGCCGGCGCCCGCGATGATGGCTTTCAGGCCGCGCTCGGCGGCGTGCTCGCCGTAGGAGATCATCTCGTGCGGCATGCGGTGCGCGGAGACGACGTCGACCTCGTACGGGATCTCGAACTCGTCGAGGGCCTTCGCCGCGGCCTCCATGACGGGCCAGTCGGAGTCCGACCCCATGACGATTCCCACCACCGGGCTCATTCGGTAATCGTCCCCTTCAGGTATCCGGCGGCGTGACGAGCGCGGTCCAGTACGTCGTCCAGGTCGTCGCCGTAGGTGTTGACGTGGCCGACCTTGCGACCGGGCTTCACGTCCTTGCCGTACATGTGGATCTTCAGCTGCGGGTCGCGGGCCATGCAGTGCAGGTACGCGCTGTACATGTCCGGGTAGTCGCCGCCGAGGACATTGCACATGACCGTCCACGGCGCGCGCGGGCGCGGGTCGCCGAGCGGCAGGTCGAGGACGGCGCGCACGTGGTTCGCGAACTGGGACGTGATCGCCCCGTCCATCGTCCAGTGGCCGGAGTTGTGCGGTCGCATCGCCAGTTCGTTGACCAGAATGCGTCCGTCGCGGGTCTCGAAGAGCTCGACCGCGAGGTGGCCCACGACACCGAGCTCCTGGGCGATGCGCAGCGCGAGTTCCTGCGCCTCGCCCGCCAGGGCCTCGTCGAGTTCGGGGGCCGGCGCGATCACCGTGTCGCAGACGCCGTCGACCTGCTGGGACTCGACGACGGGGTACGCGACCGCCTGGCCGTGCGGGGAGCGGACCACATTGGCCGCCAGCTCCCGTACGAAGTCGACCTTCTCCTCCGCGAGGACCGGCACGCCCGCCTTGAACGGGTCGGCGGCCTCGGCCGCGGAGCGCACGAACCACACGCCCTTGCCGTCGTAGCCGCCGCGCACGGTCTTGAGGATGACCGGGAAGCCGTCGCCGTCGCAGGAGCCCTCCGCGGCGAAGGCCACCACGTCGGCCGCGTCGGCCACGATGCGGTGGCGCGGGCACGGCACGCCGAGACCGCTGAGCTTCGCGCGCATCTCGCCCTTGTCCTGGGCGTACAGCAGCGCGTCGGGCCCCGGCCGGACGGGGATGCCGTCCGCCTCCAGGGCCCGCAGGTGCTCGGTGGGTACGTGTTCGTGGTCGAAGGTGATCACGTCACAGCCCCGCGCGAAGGCACGCAGCGTGTCCAGGTCGCGATAGTCGCCGACCACGACATCGCCGACGACCTGCGCCGCGGAATCCTGCGGGGTGTCACTGAGGAGCTTGAATCTGATGCCGAGCGGGATGCCTGCCTCGTGTGTCATACGAGCGAGCTGGCCGCCGCCGACCATGCCGACTACCGGGAACGTCACCTCTCCAGGGTATCGGCCATTTGACCGGTTCCCACACGGCCCTCGGCTTGTAGGAAAGCACTGGAGGAGACCTTTCGCGCCGCCCACAGGCGAGTGAGCGGGCCCGTGGTTAGCATGGCTGGGTCGGCCCTGCGGGGTCGCGTGACCGGACAAACGGGGATCGACGGGGGTTGAGGCGACGATATGAGCGTGACCACCGACCGACGGGCGAGCGGTTCCGGGGGTCCTGGCGCACTGCGGCTGCGGTTCGCGGCCCTGGCCCGTGAGGTCGCCAAGTTCGGCGTCGTCGGCGCCCTGGGCGTCCTCGTGAACTTCGCGGTCTTCAACCTGATGCGGCACGGCACCGACCTCCAGGTGGTGCGGGCCAGTGTGATCGCGACGGTCGTCGCCATCGTCTTCAACTACATCGGGTTCCGCTACTTCACCTACCGTGACCGCGACAAGAGCGGCCGCGCCAAGGAACTCACGCTGTTCCTGCTGTTCAGCGTCGTCGGGCTCGTCATCGAGAACGGGGTCCTGTACGCGGCGACGTACGGCTTCGGCTGGGACAGCCCGCTGCAGAGCAACATCTTCAAGTTCCTCGGCATGGGGATCGCGACGCTGTTCCGCTTCTGGTCGTACCGGACCTGGGTGTTCCGCGCCCTGCCCGCCCGCGAGGCCGTGGCCAGCGCGGAATCGTTCCTCGACGACTCCGCGACCGCGCCTTCCCCCGCTCCCGCCTCCCCTCCCGCCGTCCAGCGGGTCAAGTAGGCCGGGCTCGGCTACCTGATCGTCTGCTCCGGACCCGCCACGTCGTCCGACGCCTTCTTCAGCGGCGTACGCGACAGGAACAGGCCGAAGACCGGCGGGCTCGCCTGGAGCATTTCGAGGCGGCCGCCGTCGGCCTCGGCCAGATCCCGGGCGACCGCGAGGCCGATGCCCGTCGAGTTCCGGCCGCTGATCGTGCGCTCGAAGATCCGCGAGCCCAGCTCCGGGGGGACGCCCGCGCCCTCGTCCGTGACCTCGATGACGGCCTGGTTGCCGGTGACGCGGGTGCGCAGGGCGACGGTGCCGCCGCCGTGCATCAGCGAGTTCTCGATCAGTGCCGCGAGGACCTGGGCGACCGCGCCGGGCGTGCCGACCGCCGTGAGGTGGCGCTTGCCGGAGGAGACGATGGCGCGGCCCGCGCTGCGGTAGGCCGGGCGCCACTCCTCCAGCTGCTGCTTGATCACCTCGTCGAGGTCGAAGGTGACGGCGGAGCCGGTGCGCGGGTCGCGGGCGTTGGTCAGCAGTCGCTCCACGACGTCGGTGAGCCGCTCGACCTGCGTGAGCGCGATCGTCGCCTCCTCCTTCACCTCGCTCAGGTCCTCGGTCATCGTGATCTCCTCCAGGCGCATGGAGAGCGCCGTGAGGGGCGTGCGCAGCTGGTGCGAGGCGTCGGCGGCGAGGCGTCGTTCGGCCGTCAGCATGCGGGCGATGCGCTCGGCGGAGCCGTCCAGTACGTCGGCGACCCGGTCCAGCTCGGGGACGCCGTAGCGCTTGTGGCGGGGGCGCGGATCGCCGGAGCCGAGGCGCTCCGCGGTGGAGGCCAGGTCGGTGAGCGGCGACGCGAGGCGGTTGGCCTGCCGTACGGCGAGCAGCACGGCGGCGACGATCGCGAGCAGCGCCACCCCGGCGATGAGCAGCAGGGTGCGGCCGACCTCGCGGGTCACCTCGGAGCGGGGCTCCTCGACGGTGACCTTCTCGCCCTGTTCCCCGTCGGCGGTGTACTTGATGACCTCGCCGTCCGGTTTCGTACCGATCTCGATGGGGTCGCGGCCGGGCATGTCGATCTCCGCGTACCGCTCCCCCGCGACCTGGTCCCTGAGGATGTCGCCGGTGATCTGCTCGTCGCTGAGCAGTCTGCTGTCGACGATGGAGGCGAGGCGGACGGCCTCCGACTCCACGCGTTCCTGGGCGCTGTTCGTGATGGTCCGGGTCTCCACGATGACGAGGGAGACCCCGAAGACGGCGATCACGACCAGGACTACGGCGAGCGTGGAGTTGATCAGTCGGCGGCGCATGGTTTCAGTGTCCCGGATGAGGTGCTCGCCCCTTCAGGGGCGCGAGCATCCAGGACGAGACCCGGGGCGGAGAACTAGTGCTGGATTCCTCAAAGGCGGTACTCAAAACGGCGCCGGAGGGTGCGGGTGGGTGGGGGTGGTCGGCCCCAGATCCAGGGTTTGGCGCGGGCGTTGAGCTGGGCGGTTGCCACGGCGGTGACCTCGGCGATGTCGTCAGGGCCGCAGAAGGAGCGTCCTGCCAGCGCGGCCTTGCGGAAGATGCGCCACCAGCCTTCCTGGAGGTTGAGCCAGCAGGCCCCCACCGGGATGAACGCGTGGAAGATCCTCGGGTGATCCTCGAGCCACTCGAGGGTGGACTTGCTGTTGTGAGAAGACAGGTTGTCGGTCACGATCCAGATCGGCCCAGCCGGGTTGGCGTCCTCGACCTTGTGGAGGAACTGCTGGTAGTTGACGCTATTGCGGGAGGAAGCGGTCGTGGTGATCTCGATGCCGTCGCGCACCCGCAGCCCTCCGTAGACCCAGGTCTTCTCCGGACCGCGGCTGTAGTCGAGCTCCGCCTTGATCCGGTGCCCGTCCGGTGACCAGCCGGGCGCGGGCGCAAAGGCGCGCGGGATGACCGGCCCGAGTTCGTCCGCGCAGATCACCGTGGCGTCCGATGGCGGGTCGGTGTAGAGGCCGACGATCCTCGTCCTTTTGGGGCGAACTCCGGGTCACGGCTGGTGGTCCAAGTGCGGGTACGGCGCCAGCGCACGCCCTCGGCCAGCAGGATCCGCCGGACCTGGGACCGTCCCACCTGAATGCCCTCGGCCTGGGCGGTGGCGGCCAGGGCGTCCAGGGTCCACTCCTCCGGCCCGGTCACGTCGGCCGCCCACAGCTCGTTAGACGGCTGGACCTCCAGCCGTCCGGGCGGGGCCAGCTTGACCAACGCGATGATGCGGGATCGTTCGTCCTCGGTGATCCGGCGCTTGCGCCCGCACCCGGGCCGGTCCCCGAGCCCGTCCAGGCCCTGAGCGTTGAACCGGCACAACCACTTGCGGACCGTCTTGTGATGGCAGCCCAGCCGGGCCGCGATCACCGGAACGCGCAGGCCATCCCAGCTCAGCGCGATGATCCTCGCCCGCAGGATCCAATCGGCCGGCGCGTGCCTCGCCCCGGCCAGCCTGCGGACCTTGATCTCCTCCGCCTCGTCCGAAGCCGGACGGGCCAACAGCAACTTCGGCACAGCAACTCGCCCCCGAGCAGCCCGAATCAGCACCCCTCATGACTACACCTACCCCGCCAAAGAGGAATCCAGCACTAG
>NZ_KB891824.1 GCF_000373565.1 Streptomyces sp. HmicA12
TTTCCCCGTAATCGGGGTGACACCACGAGAGCGGAACCAGGAGAGGAATAATCTCCCGGTTCACAGCGTCCTCGCTGTGCGCCTGCCAGTCGAAGACCGGCAGGACTTTTTCAAAGGAACCTCGTCCCAGCTGATGCTGGAGACGGGGTATCAACATATCTGGCGTTGATTTTTGGCACGCTGTTGAGTTCTCAAGGAACGGACGCTTCCTTTGTACTCACCCTCTCGGGCTTTCCTCCGGGCGCTTCCCTTCGGTATTTCGTGTTTCCGACTCTATCAGACCGTTTCACCGGCCGATTTCCTCGGGGTCTTGCTTCGCTTTCCGGGATTCCACTTTCGTGGTTTCCTTTCCGGCGGTTCCGACTTTATCAGAGATTCTGAGTCGGAATTCCCGCCCCTCTCGGGGACTGATCCGAGCGCGTAACTGCGTCGGGTTCCCCTCAGGCGGAGCCGTAAACGTACTGGAGCGGGGCGCCCCGATGCAAATCGAGGGGCCCCGCTCCTCACGTGCCTCAGACCTCGACGACGACCGGGAGGATCATCGGGCGCCGGCGGTACGTGTCCGACACCCACTTGCCCAGCGTGCGGCGGATGAGCTGCTGCAGCTGGTGGGGCTCGACGACGCCGTCCTGGGCCGACTTCTCCAGGACATCCTGGATCCTCGGCATGACGGCGCTGAACGCCGAGTCCTCGATGCCGGATCCACGGGCCTGGATCATCGGGCCACTGGTGATCTTGCCGGTGCTGGAGTCCACGACCACGAAGACCGAGATGATGCCTTCGTCGCCGAGGATCTTGCGGTCCTTGAGGGCCGGCTCGCGGACGTCGCCGACGGAGAGGCCGTCCACGTAGACGTAGCCCGCCTGGACCTTGCCGACGATCTTGGCCTTGCCGTCGACCAGGTCGACGACGACGCCGTCCTCGGCGATCACGATGCGGTCGTGCGGGACGCCGGTGAGGGCGCCGAGCTCGGCGTTGGCGCGCAGGTGGCGCCATTCGCCGTGGACCGGCATCAGGTTCTTGGGCTTGCAGATGTTGTAGAAGTACAGGAGCTCGCCCGCGGACGCGTGGCCCGAGACGTGCACCTTGGCGTTGCCCTTGTGGACGACGTTCGCGCCCCAGCGGGTCAGGCCGTTGATCACGCGGTAGACCGCGTTCTCGTTGCCGGGGATGAGCGACGACGCCAGGATCACCGTGTCGCCGGAGACGATGCGGATCTGGTGGTCGCGGTTGGCCATGCGGGACAGGGCCGCCATCGGCTCGCCCTGGGAACCCGTGCAGACCAGGACGACCTCGCTGTCCGGGAGGTCGTCGAGGGTCTTGACGTCCACGACGAGACCGGCCGGCACCTTCAGATAGCCGAGGTCCCGCGCGATGCCCATGTTGCGGACCATCGAACGGCCGACGAACGCGACCCGGCGGCCGTACTCGTGGGCCGCGTCCAGGATCTGCTGGATGCGGTGCACGTGGCTGGCGAACGAGGCGACGATGATCCGCTTCTGGGCGCCGGCGAAGACGCCGCGGATCACGTTCGAGATGTCGCGCTCGGGCGGGACGAAGCCCGGCACCTCGGCGTTGGTCGAGTCGGAGAGGAGAAGGTCCATGCCCTCCTCGCCGAGCCGCGCGAAGGTCGGCAGGTCCGTGAGGCGACGGTCCAGCGGGAGCTGGTCCATCTTGAAGTCGCCGGTGTGGACCACCATGCCCGCCGGGGTGCGGATCGCCACGGCCAGCGCGTCCGGGATGGAGTGGTTGACCGCGACGAACTCGCAGTCGAAGGGGCCCAGGCGTTCGCGGTCGCCCTCGGCGACCTCGAGCGTGTACGGGCGGATGCGGTGCTCCTGGAGCTTCGCCTCGATGAGGGCGAGGGTCAGCTTGGAGCCGATCAGCGGGATGTCCGGCTTCTCGCGCAGGAGATACGGGACGCCACCGATGTGGTCCTCGTGGCCGTGCGTCAGGACGATGCCCTCGATGTCGTCGAGGCGGTCCCTGATGGACGTGAAGTCCGGAAGGATCAGGTCGATTCCGGGCTGCTCCTCCTCCGGGAAGAGCACTCCGCAGTCGACGATCAGCAGACGGCCGTCGAATTCGAAGACGGTCATGTTGCGCCCGATCTCACCGAGACCGCCCAGCGGGGTGACCCGCAGGCCGCCCTTCGGGAGCTTCGGCGGGGCGCCCAGTTCAGGATGCGGATGACTCAAAAGACTCTCCTCACCACGCGCGCCACGTACCTGTAAGGCACGTGGCGCGCGTGACGTTCGTGCTGTAGCAGTTGTTGTTGGTCGTATTTCGGTGTTGCTCGTGTTCTGTTGATTCAGTTGTGGAGCTTTGCCAAGTCTGTGATTAGAGCTGTACCCCGCCGGCGGCAAGATCGATCTTGAGCTGAGCCGTTTCGTCGGCGGTCAGCTCCACGAGGGGCAGGCGCAGGGGTCCGGCGGGCACGCCCTGGAGGGCGAGCGCGGCCTTCGTCGTGATGACGCCCTGCGTACGGAACATGCCGGTGAAGACCGGGAGCAGCTTCTGGTGGATCTCCGTCGCCTTGTGCACGTCACCCGACACATAGGCGTCGAGCATCGCGCGGAGCTCGGGTGCCACCACATGGCCGACCACCGAGACGAAGCCGCACGCGCCGACCGACAGGAGCGGCAGGTTGAGCATGTCGTCACCGGAGTACCAGGCCAGGCCCGAACGGGCGATGGCCCAGCTCGCGCGGCCGAGGTCACCCTTGGCGTCCTTGTTGGCGACGATGCGGGGGTGCTCGGCGAGCCTGACGATCGTCTCCGTGTTGATCGGTACGCCGCTGCGGCCCGGGATGTCGTAGAGCATCACCGGGAGCTCGGTCGAGTCCGCGATCGCCGAGAAGTGGCGGAGCAGACCCTCCTGCGGGGGCTTGTTGTAGTACGGCGTGACCGTGAGCAGGCCGTGCGCGCCGGCCTGCTGGGCCTGGCGGGCGAGCTCGATGCTGTGACGGGTGTCGTTCGTGCCGACTCCGGCGACGACGTGGGCTCGGTCGCCGACCGCTTCCACGATGGCCCGTACGAGATCCGATTTCTCCGCGTCGCTGGTGGTCGGGGACTCGCCGGTGGTGCCGTTGACGATCAGGCCGTCGTTGCCTGCGTCCACCAGGTGGGCGGCGAGCCGCTGCGCGCCGTCGAGGTCGAGTGCGCCGTCCGCCGTGAAGGGCGTGACCATGGCGGTGAGGACCCTCCCGAAGGGGGTCTGCGGAGTCGAGGTCGGAGCCATGGGTAACACGCTACTCGCTGCTCAGCACCGGGTCCCCCCTCGGGGGATGCGACAAGTCACGACAAAGATGGAGCCCGGCACTGCCTGCTCGGGGGTTCAAGCAGTGCCGGGTCCGTTTGATCAGGCTAGATGAACTTTACGAAATGCCGCAATACGGACACTTCGACTGGGTCATCCGTACATCTGTGCCCGGCCCGGTGGCCAGGACTACGGCGCCACGCGCCCGTTGGCATTGAACGCCGCGTAGGTGAGCGGCATGAGCTCGGCCCACGCCGCCTCCATCTTCTCGCCGACCATCTCGATCTCCCGCTGCGGGAAGGACGGGACCTTGGCGAGCTCGTGCTGGGTGCGCAGGCCGAGGAAGTGCATCAGCGAGCGGGCGTTGCACGTCGCGTACATCGACGAGAACAGGCCGACCGGGAGCACCGCGCGGGCCACCTCACGGGCCACACCCGCCGCCAGCATCTCCTGGTACGCCTCGTACGCCTGGCGGTACGAGTCCTCCATGCAACGCGCCGTCAGCTCCTGCTGGGCCTGGGTGCCCTCGACGAACTCGTACTTGCCCGGGCGGCCCTCCTGCACCAGCTTGCGGTCGGCGTCCGGGACGTAGAAGACCGGCTGGAGCTCCCGGTAGCGGCCCGACTCCTCGTTGTACGACCAGCCCACGCGGTGGCGCATGAACTCGCGGAAGACGAAGATCGGGGCACTGATCAGGAACGTCATCGAGTTGTGCTCGAACGGGCTGCCGTGCCGGTCGCGCATCAGGTAGTTGATCAGCCCCTTGGAGCGGGCAGGGTCCTTGGACAGCTCATCCAAAGACTGCTCGCCTACGGTGGAGACGCGGGCCGCGAACAGCACGTCCGAGTCGCTGGCGGTGTGCTTCACCAGCTCGACGGTGACATCGCCACGGAACGTCGGCTTGAGGTCTTCAGCAGGGGTTTCGGTCACGGCTTGGGGGGTCCTTCCCATCACTACGGTCGGGCGGCGCCCACTCTACGGGCCCCCACTGACAACGCGGCATTCGCCCGCTCTCGTCACGATCCGCACCGAACAGGAAAAAACTTCTGCGAATTTGGCGAATGGTGGCACCTTTTGGGGCAGGCGAGCGTCTGTGTAGATGAACACACTTCGTTCGAACCTCTTGAGGAGAAGCAGCACCCATGTTCCGTCGGCGCGAACCCGTACCCTTCGCCTTCATCGCCGAAGCCGACAAGTTCCGCAGTAACGTCACGCCGCCCGCGCGTGAACGTCTTTCCACAGGTCAGATGGCCGGCCGTTGGCTGGTCGGGCTGACCGTCGTCGCCGGACTCACCGGCTCCCTGTTGTTCGGGATGCCGGCCCTGTCCGCCGACCAGTCCACTCAGCACGTGCAGCAGTCCGAGGCTGCCGACGGTCGCTGAGCCGCTCCTGGCTCGTCCATACCCGTCCGGACCCCCTGGGGTGGAAGGGCCGGTCCCGCCTGGGTAGCCTCACCGGGCACAGCCCAAGACCAGCGTGGATCGAGTGAGGACCCGTCGTGCCCCTGCCCTTCCTGACGGCCGATCGTGCTTTCGACGAGGCCGCGGACACCGCGCTGCCCTTCGACGACCGTGACCAGTGGCGCCGCCCGTACCGCCCGGGCCCGTACCGGGTGGGCGCGGCCGCGTTGCTTCTGTTGCTGGCGTCGTACGTGCTGTTCGCCGCCGTCATCATCGCGGCGGCCGGTGGCCTTTCCGCCGCGACCGTGTGCGGCGTGCTGGCGGTGCTGATCATCGCCGCGGCGCTGCGCCTGCTGCGGGTGGGCGTCTGGGTGAGCGCGCGCGGGCTGCGTCACGTCGGGTTCTTCCAGACCCGGACCGCGTCCTGGGACCGGGTCGTGACCGCGCGCACGGTGCAGCAGCCGGTGCGCTGGCTCGGGCTGCCCCGCACGGTTCAGGGGCAGGCCCTGGTCCTCGTACGGCGTGACCGGCAGGGTGAGCAGTCGACTCTGCTCACCAGCCACAACGGCGACTTCCTCGGCCGGTCCACGGCGTTCGACCGGGCCTCGGACAGCATCGAGGTGTGGGCCGAGGAGTACCGGCCGCAGACCTGATGCGCGTATGACGAAGGGGCCCGCCGAGACGATCTCGGCGGGCCCCTTCGTCATACGCGCATCAGGTGCTGAGGGTGCGGCCCTCCTGGAGGGCGATCGCGCGCTGCATCGCCTTCCGCGCGCGCGGGGTGTCGCGTGCGTCCCGGTAGGCGACCGCGAGGCGGAACCAGCAGCGCCAGTCGCCCGGGGTGTCCTCCGTCTCGGCCTTGCGCCGGGCGAAGACCTCGTCGGCGGAGTCGCGGTCGATGCGGCCGTAGTCGTCGCGGCGGAGTTCGTCGACGGGCAGGCCGCCCTCCGCCTCCAGGAGTTCGGCGAGGCGGTTGGCCTTGCGGACGAACTGGGTGTTCGCCCACAGGAACCAGATGCCGATCACCGGCAGGATCAGCACCGCGACACCGAAGGTGACCGTCAGGAGCGTGCCCTGCCGGATCAGCATGACGCCGCGGTCGCCGGCCAGGACGAAGTAGACGACCAGGACCGCCGCGGTGATCGCGTACGTGATTTTCGCGCGCATCGGTACGGGTCAGCCGTTCAGGTCGAGGAAGTGTTCCAGGCCGAAGGTGAGGCCCGGAGCCGTCACGACCTTGCGGGCGCCCAGGAGGATGCCCGGCATGAAGCTGCTGTGGTGCAGCGAGTCGTGGCGGATCGTGAGCGTCTCGCCCTCGGCGCCCAGGAGGACCTCCTGGTGGGCCAGGAGGCCGCGCAGGCGGACCGAGTGGACCGGGACGCCGTCGACGTCCGCGCCGCGGGCGCCGTCGAGCGCGGTCCGCGTCGCGTCCGGCGCGGGTGCGCTGCCGGCCTTCGCGCGGGCCGCCGCGATCAACTGGGCGGTGCGCGAGGCCGTGCCCGACGGGGCGTCGACCTTCTTCGGGTGGTGGAGCTCGATGACCTCGACGGACTCGAAGTACGGGGCCGCGACCTCGGCGAACTTCATCGTCAGGACCGCGCCGATGGAGAAGTTCGGCGCGATCAGGACGCCGGTCTCCGGGGAGGCCGCGAGCCAGGAGTTCAGCTGCGTGAGGCGGTCCTCGGTCCAGCCCGTCGTGCCGACGACGGCGTGCATGCCGTGGCCGACCGCGAACTCCAGGTTCTCCATCACCGAGTCGGGTGTGGTCAGCTCGACCACGACCTGGGCGCCGGACTCGACCAGCGTGTCCAGCTTGTCGCCGCGGCCGAGCGCCGCGACCAGCTCCATGTCCTCGGCGGCCTCGACGGCACGGACCGCCTCGGAGCCGATGCGGCCCTTGGCTCCGAGGACCGCCACGCGCAGCTTGCTCATGTTCTTCCAGTTCCTTACATGCGAAGGGTTACGCGACGGCGTCGTGGAGGCGTGCCGCCTGCTTGTCCTTGAGCGGGCCTATCACCGACAGGGACGGGCGCTGTCCCAGGATCTCGCGGGCCACCTCGCGCACCTCGTCGGGGGTCACGGCAGTGATGCGGGCCAGCATGTCGTCGACCGACATCTGCTCGCCCCAGCACAGCTCGCTCTTGCCGATGCGGTTCATGAGCGCGCCGGTGTCCTCCAGGCCGAGGACCGTCGAGCCCTTCAGCTGGCCGATGGCCCGGACGATCTCGTCGTCCGTGAGGCCGTGCTGCGCGACCTGGTCCAGCTCGTCGCGGCAGATCTTCAGGACGTCGTGCACCTGGTTCGGGCGGCAGCCCGCGTACACGCCGAACAGACCGCAGTCGGCGAAGGCCGAGGTGTACGAGTACACGCTGTAGGCCAGGCCGCGCTTCTCGCGGACCTCCTGGAAGAGGCGGGAGGACATGCCGCCGCCGAGCGCCGTGTTCAGGACGCCCATGGCCCAGCGGCGGTCGTCGGTGCGGGCCAGGCCCGGCATGCCGAGGATGACGTGGGCCTGCTCGGTCTTGCGGCCGAGGAGCTCCATGCGGCCGGCGGTGCGCAGGGTCTTGCGGCCGGTGCGCGGGCCGATCGGCGCGGCCGTGCCGGTGAGCGCGCCGGCCCTCTCGAAGGCGGCGCGCACCTGACGTACGACCTTGTCGTGGTCGACGTTGCCCGCGGCGGCCACGACCAGGTGGGTCGGGTCGTAGTGCTTCTTGTAGAAGCGGGCGATCTGGCCGCGGCTCAGGGCGTTGATCGTGTCGGGCGTGCCGAGGACCGGGCGGCCCAGCGGGGTGTCGCCGAGCATCGTGTGCGCGAACAGGTCGTGCACGACGTCACCGGCGTCGTCCTCGGTCATCGCGATCTCTTCGAGGATCACGCCGCGCTCGGCGTCGACGTCCTCCTCCTCGATGAGGGAGCCGGTCAGCATGTCGCAGACGACGTCGATGGCGAGCGGCAGGTCGGTGTCGAGCACGCGCGCGTAGTAGCAGGTGTACTCCTTCGCCGTGAAGGCGTTCATCTCGCCGCCGACCGCGTCGACGGCCGCGGAGATGTCGAGGGCGCTGCGCTTCTTCGTGCCCTTGAAGAGGAGGTGCTCCAGGTAGTGCGTCGCGCCGTTCAGCGTCGGGGTCTCGTCGCGGGAGCCGACGTGGGCCCAGATGCCGAAGGTCGCCGAGCGGACGGAGGGCAGGGTCTCGGTGACGATGCGCAGACCGCCCGGGAGGGTGGTCCTGCGGACCGTGCCGATGCCGTTCTCGCCCTTGATCAGGGTTTGGGTACGGGCGACGGCCCGCCCCTCCGAAGAGGTGCGGGCCGTCGCCTTGGTGTTACGAGACGTCACTTGTCGGTGTCGTCCTTCTTGTCGTCGCCCTCTTCGCCCTCGACCACGGGGATCAGGGAGAGCTTGCCGCGGGAGTCGATCTCGGCGATCTCGACCTGGACCTTCTGGCCCACACCGAGGACGTCCTCGACGTTCTCCACGCGCTTGCCGCCGGCGAGCTTGCGGATCTGCGAGATGTGCAGCAGACCGTCCTTGCCCGGGAGCAGCGACACGAACGCGCCGAAGGTCGTCGTCTTCACGACGGTGCCCAGGTAGCGCTCGCCGACCTCCGGCATGGTCGGGTTGGCGATGCCGTTGATCGTGGCGCGGGCGGCCTCGGCGGCCGGGCCGTCGGCGGCACCGATGTAGATGGTGCCGTCGTCCTCGATCGTGATGTCGGCGCCGGTGTCCTCCTGGATCTGGTTGATCATCTTGCCCTTCGGGCCGATGACCTCACCGATCTTGTCCACGGGGATCTTGACCGTGATGATCCGCGGGGCGTTCGGGGACATCTCGTCCGGGACGTCGATCGCTTCCATCATCACGTCGAGGATGTGGAGGCGGGCGTCGCGGGCCTGCTTGAGGGCGGCGGCCAGGACGGAGGCCGGGATGCCGTCGAGCTTCGTGTCCAGCTGGAGGGCCGTCACGAAGTCCTTCGTACCGGCGACCTTGAAGTCCATGTCACCGAACGCGTCCTCGGCACCGAGGATGTCGGTCAGGGCGACGTAGTGCGTCTCGCCCTTGATCTCCTGGGAGATCAGGCCCATGGCGATACCGGCGACGGGGGCCTTCAGCGGCACACCGGCGTTCAGCAGCGACATGGTGGAGGCGCAGACCGAGCCCATGGACGTCGAGCCGTTGGAGCCCAGCGCCTCGGAGACCTGACGGATCGCGTAGGGGAACTCCTCGCGCGTCGGCAGGACCGGCACGATCGCGCGCTCGGCGAGCGCGCCGTGGCCGATCTCGCGGCGCTTCGGGGAGCCGACGCGGCCCGTCTCACCGACGGAGTACGGCGGGAAGTTGTAGTTGTGCATGTAGCGCTTGCGGGTCACCGGGGAGAGGGTGTCCAGCTGCTGCTCCATGCGCAGCATGTTCAGCGTGGTGACGCCCAGGATCTGGGTCTCGCCACGCTCGAACAGGGCGGAGCCGTGCACGCGCGGGATGGCCTCGACCTCGGCGGCCAGGGTGCGGATGTCGGTGACACCGCGGCCGTCGATGCGCTTCTTCTCCTTGATGACGCGCTCACGGACCAGGGACTTGGTCAGCGAGCGGTACGCGGCGGAGATCTCCTTCTCGCGGCCCTCGAACTGCGGGAGCAGCTTCTCGGCGGCGAGACCCTTGACGCGGTCCAGCTCGGCCTCGCGGTCCTGCTTGCCCGGGATGGTCAGGGCGGCCGACAGCTCAGCCTTGACCGCGGCGGTCAGGGCCTCGAGCACGTCGTCCTGGTAGTCCAGGAAGATCGGGAACTCGGCGGTCGGCTTGGCGGCCTTCGCGGCGAGGTCCGACTGGGCCTTGCAGAGGACCTTGATGAAGGGCTTCGCGGCGTCCAGACCGGCGGCGACGACCTCCTCGGTCGGCGCCTCGGCGCCGCCCTCGACCAGCTTGATGGTCTTGTCGGTGGCCTCGGCCTCGACCATCATGATCGCGACGTCGCCGTCCTCCAGGACGCGACCGGCGACGACCATGTCGAAGACGGCGTCCTCGAGCTCGGTGTGCGTCGGGAACGCGACCCACTGGCCGTTGATCAGCGCGACGCGGACGCCGCCGACCGGGCCGGAGAAGGGCAGACCGGCCAGCTGCGTCGACGCGGACGCGGCGTTGATCGCCACGACGTCGTACAGGTGGTCGGGGTTGAGCGCCATGATCGTGGCGACGACCTGGATCTCGTTGCGCAGGCCCTTCTTGAAGGACGGGCGCAGCGGGCGGTCGATCAGGCGGCAGGTGAGGATGGCGTCCTCGGAGGGACGGCCCTCGCGGCGGAAGAAGCTGCCGGGGATCTTGCCGGCGGCGTACTGCCGCTCCTCGACGTCCACCGTGAGGGGGAAGAAGTCGAGGTTGTCCTTGGGGTTCTTCGAGGCCGAGGTGGCCGAGAGCACCATGGTGTCGTCGTCGAGGTAGGCGACGGCGGAGCCGGCGGCCTGACGGGCCAGGCGGCCCGTCTCGAAGCGGATGGTGCGGGTGCCGAAGGAGCCGTTGTCAATGACGGCCTCGGCGTAGTGGGTCTCGTTCTCCACTAGCGTTTTCTCCGTTACTTTCGTCTGTTACGTCTTTTGTCCCTCTCTGCCCGTGTGGCAGGGGGACGGTGCGGAGAAGCGCGCCGTGGGTGCGGGCCGGTCTTCGATCGAAGCACCCGGGGATCCTCTTGCGTCTCCGGGGGCCACTACCGAGGACCGGCGGCGGCTTGGCCGCGCCTCTCCTCGTTCTTCTTCAGTGGTCGTACGTCACCAGACTACAAAGCGACGGTGACAGTACGCACGTACAGCAAAGGGAGCGGCCCCCTCAAGCGTGGGAACCGCTCCCCTTCATGGCGTCTTAGCGGGCGCCGGCCGCACCGCGGCGGATGCCGAGGCGCTCGACCAGGACACGGAAGCGCGCGATGTCCTTCTTGGCCAGGTACTGCAGCAGGCGGCGACGCTGGCCGACCAGGATCAGCAGACCACGACGGGAGTGGTGGTCGTGCTTGTGCGTCTTGAGGTGCTCGGTCAGGTCCGAGATGCGGCGGGAAAGCATGGCGACCTGGACCTCGGGGGAGCCGGTGTCGCCCTCCTTCTGACCGAACTCGCTGATGATCTGCTTCTTCGTAGCGGCGTCGAGCGGCACGCGTACTCCTCGTAGTCTTTTTCGTGGCCACCGAGTGCCCCTGGTCCACATCTCAGGGGAGCTTCCGTAACTCGGGAGGCGAGGCTCGCTGGGCGCTGCTCCCAGCAGATTGCCGGGGGCGCGTACACAAACGGCCGTGGACCAGAGTACCAGCCACGCGGCTGCCACCCGGACCACGGCCGTTCGCCGTTCCGTCGCCGGTCAGCTGACCATGCTGCGCACCTGCGTGTACAGGCCGAGCACGGCCAGGCACAGCGGGACGAGGGTCAGCAGGACGAAGCCGTCGAAGAGGTCGAGGATGCGACCCCAGAACGGGGAGACGCCCTTGCGGGGCACGGTCAGGCCGACGGCCACGAGCAGGGCCGCTCCGCCGCCGATCGAGGCGGTGAACCAGAGGGTGTGGATGTTGAGCGGGCCGCTGTCGCCCCGCGCGACGAGGTCGTACAGGAGGGACTGCGGGACGTGCAGCGACATGCCGAGGATCAGCAGGCCCAGGATGAGCAGACCGCCCACGACCAGGGACGCGACCTGCGCGGTGTAGTCGAAGAGGCGGGCGCGCAGCATGACGGCGATGCCGCAGGCGAGGGCGAGCAACTGGGCCCAGACCTGGTCGGAGAAGCCGAGGACCACGCCGGCCGTGGCGACGGCGACGGTCGCGCAGCCGATGACGAGGCCGAGCAGCAGCTCGTGGCCGCGGCGGACCTGGGCGCCGATGCGGCCGAAGTCGACGTGCTCCTCCTCGTCGCGGCCGTAGTCACGGCCCTGCGCGATCTGGTCCGGCGAGCGGTAGCCGATGGGCAGTCGCGCGGAGCGGGCGGAGAGGCCGGGCAGCCAGGCGACCGCGATGATCGCGACGACCGCGGTGACGGCTGCCACCTCGCGCGGCTGGGCCTCGGTGACCAGGGCGCCGAACGTGGCGAGGGCGCCGACGGCCGAGCACAGGGCGGCGGCGACGAACACGGCGTCGCCGTGCGGGAGCAGAACGACGAGGAGGGCGGCGGCGACGAGCACCACGACGCAGCCGGACAGCAGCTGCAGCCGGCCGGGGCCCTGGCCGGCGTCGGGCGAGAAGATGCCGGACCCGGCGAGCAGCAGGTGCGGCAGGGCGGCGAGGCCGAGGGCGGTGGAGGCGGCGCGGTCGTCGTACACCCGGGCGCGGACCACGGAGAGGGCCACCAGCAGGACACCGACGACGCCGCCGATGATGCCGGGCAGGCCGTGCATGTCGCGGTCGAGCGGGTTCGAGAACCAGAGCGCGAACGCCATCATCGTCAGCAGCAGCACACCCGCGGCGAGACCGACGACGCTCATCAGCTCGTCGCTCCAGCGCCGCCGGTCGCGACGGACCGCGGAGGCGACCGCGTCGGAGACGTCGTCGAACACGGCGGCGGGCAGCGATTCACCGAACGGGCGCAGGAGCAGCACGTCACCGTCGAGCACGCGCTGGTCGGCGAGCGAGCGGCCGGCGTCCAGGACGGTGCCGTCGCGACGGACCAGGTGGTATCCGGTGGGGTCACCCTCGGCCTGGGTCTGCCCGGAGAGCTGGAGGATCTCCGGATAGATGTCGGCCAGGGCCGTGTCCTCGGGCAGGGCCACATCGATACGTGCGTCCGGTGCGGCGACGGTGACTCGGCAGAAGCCGGTCCCGCCCCCGGCAAGAGCGGTGGTGCTCACCTCGCGGTTCCCCCTTGTAAATGATTGGTGTGGCGTCGCGGATGTTCGGTGCGGATGGTGTGCAGACGGTGCTCGCATCGCGCCCGTATCGCGCCCGTACGGCGTTCGGATGGCGTCACGCGCGGTGCGACAGCGTACCGTCCAGGTCTCATCTCACCCCACGGGCCCCGTGAGTTGACCGGAGTCAGTAGGATCATCCGGCACGCCGGAGCGCTCGCCTTCGGCCTGGGGGTACCGCCGGTAACGGGGGCGGTCCGACATATACCGATGCGCACGACATCTGTGCGCACGAACCGAATTTGCCGACGAATAAGGACTGGTGCCTCGGTGAGCGTGGTCATCGTCAAGCGCCCGCCTCGGGTCTTGCCGCCCGACGTATCGACGGACGAGGTGCAGCTCGAACCGCCGCCCGAGCTGGCCCGGCCCGAAGACCAGAACCTGATGATGAGTCTGCTGCCCATGCTGGGCATGGGCACGTCCTCGGCGTTCTTCTTCACCTCCGGCCAGTCGATCATGAAGATCATGGGCGGAGTCATGATCGTCTCCACCCTCGCGATGGCGCTGGCGCAGCTGATCAAGGCGCGTCAGGGCGGCGGGGCCGAGATGGCCCAGGAACGCCAGGACTACCTCAAGTACCTGTCCCAGGTGCGCCGGGAGGTGCGGACGACCGCGCGCAAGCAGCGCGACGGGCAGTTCTTCCTGCACCCGAACCCGGAGCAGCTGTGGGCGCTGGTCGCCGAGGGCCGTCGGGTCTGGGAACGACGCGCGAGCGACGCGGACTTCACCCAGGTGCGGCTCGGGCTCGGCCCGCAGCAGCTGTCGACGCCCCTGATGGCGCCGGAGACCGCGCCGCTCGACGAGCTGGAGCCGCTGACCGCGCACGCGATGAAGTCGTTCCTCGACACCCACGGCACGCTGGACGCGCTGCCGCTGGCCGTGTCGCTGCGCTCCTTCTACCACGTGAGCATCTCCGGTGATCCGGACACCACTTACGGCGCGGCCCGGGCCCTGATCGCCCAGCTGTGCACCCTGCACTCCCCCGAGGACCTGCGGCTCGCGGTGGTCGCCTCGCCCGGCGCCATGGCCGAGTGGGAATGGGCGAAGTGGCTGCCGCACGCGCAGGACACGAGCGTGGACGGGGCCGGCTCGCGGCGCCTGATCGTGGGCGACCTCGGCGAGGTCGAGGACATGCTCGACGACGACCTCGACGGGCGCGGCCGCTTCAACCCGCAGGGCCCGCCGGTGGCCGACGCTCCGCACATCGTCGTCGTCATGGACGGCGGCGACATCCCCGACGAGTCGCTCATCGCGGGCGCCGAGGGCCTGCAGGGCGTGACCATCATCGAGGTGGTCCCCGGCGAAGTGGAGGAACTGCGCGGTTCGCTGTCCGTGCAGGTGCACCCGGGCAGCCTGCTCCTCGAGTCGCAGGGCGGCGCCCAGTACACCGGTGTCTGCGACACCCTGTCGACGACCGAGGCCGAGGCGCTCGCGCGTCAGCTCGCGCCGCTGCGGGCCGGTTCCGCGGACGGCGACGAACCGCTGCTGGCCAACCTGGACTTCACCGAGCTGATGGGCATCGGCGACGCCGGTTCGGTGGACGTGTCGCGTACGTGGCGGCCGCGCACCCTGCACGAGCGACTGCGTGTGCCGCTCGGTGTGGACCGCGACGGGCAGCCGGTCATGCTCGACATCAAGGAGGCGTCGCAGGAGGGCATGGGCCCGCACGGCCTGTGTGTCGGCGCGACCGGTTCCGGTAAGTCCGAGGTGCTGCGCACCCTCGTGCTCGCGCTGACGGTGACGCACTCCTCGGAGACGCTCAACTTCATCCTCGCCGACTTCAAGGGCGGCGCGACCTTCGCGGGCATGTCCGAACTCCCGCACGTCGCCGCCGTGATCACCAACCTGGCCGACGACCTCACCCTGATCGACCGCATGCGCGACTCGATCACCGGTGAGCTGCAGCGCCGCCAGGAGCTGCTCCGCTCGGCGGGCAACTACGCGAACATCACCGACTACGAGAAGGCCCGCGCGGCCGGCGCCCCGCTGGAACCGCTGCCCTCCCTCGTCATGGTGCTCGACGAGTTCTCCGAACTCCTCACCGCCCGGCCCGACTTCATCGACATGTTCATCCAGATCGGCCGTATCGGCCGTTCCATGGGTGTGCACATGCTGCTCGCCTCGCAGCGTCTGGAGGAGGGCAAGCTCCGCGGTCTGGACACCTTCCTCTCGTACCGGATCGGTCTGCGCACCTTCTCCGCCGCCGAGTCCCGTACGGCGATCGGCGTCCCGGACGCGTACCACCTGCCGAACGTGCCGGGCTCGGGCATCCTCAAGTACGACACCGAGACGATGATCCAGTTCAAGGCCGCGTACGTCGGTGGCGTCTACCGGGCCGGCGGACCCGGCCCCGGCGGATCGCGCACCCACCGCCAGCCGGTGCTGTTCACCGCGGCGCCGGTCGCCGAGCAGATCATCCACGAGCCGGAGCCCGAGGTGGTGCCGGACCAGGTGGACGACGCGCTCGCGGACACCGTCCTCGACGTCATCGTGGCCCGCCTCGTCGGGCAGGGCCCGCCCGCCCACCAGGTGTGGCTGCCGCCGCTGGAGGAGTCGCCGTCCACGGACGCGCTGCTCCCGCCGCTGTCGACGACGGCCGAACGCGGCCTGCACGCCGCCGAGTACGCGGCGCAGGGCAAGCTGATCGTGCCGATGGCGCTGGTGGACAAGCCGTTCGAGCAGCGGCGCGACATCCAGTACCTGGACTTCTCGGGCTCGGCCGGTCACGCGCTCGTGGTCGGTGGTCCGCAGTCCGGCAAGTCGACGCTGATCCGTACCGTGATCACGTCGTTCGCGCTCACCCACACCCCGGCCGAAGTGCAGTTCTACTGCCTGGACTTCGGCGGCGGCGGCATGCAGGCGATGGAGGGTCTGCCGCACGTCGGCGGCGCCGCCTCCCGCCTGGACGCCGAGAAGATCCGTCGTACGGTCGCCGAGGTGCGCGGCATCCTCAACGAGCGCGAGGAGTTCTTCCGCGCCAACAACATCGACTCCATCGGTACGTACCGGGCCCGGCGTGCCGCCGGGCAGTACCCGGACCAGCGGTGGGGCGACGTCTTCCTGATCATCGACGGCTGGGCCGCCTTCAAGACCGACTACGAGCAGCTCGACCCGGCCATGCTGGACCTGGCCGCCCGCGGTCTCGGCTTCGGTATCCACCTGATCATCGGCGCCGCCCGCTACAGCGAGGTCCGGCCCGCGCTGCGCGACCAGCTCCTCAACCGCGTGGAGCTGAAGCTCGGTGACCCGATGGAGTCGGAGTTCGACCGCAAGAAGATGGAGGCCGTGCCGCTGGGCATGCCCGGCCGCGGTCTGACCGCCGACAAGCTGACCTCGCTCGCCGGTCTGCCCCGTATCGACGGCTCGTCCGACGTGACGACCCTCGGCCCGGGCATCGAGCACATGGTGGCGACCATCTCCGAGCACTGGCAGGGCCCGGCGGCCCCGCCGGTACGGATGCTGCCGACCAAGCTGCACATCAGCGAGGTCCCCAAGGGCGGCGACTTCCCCGAGCGCGGTGTGGCGATCGGTGTCGACGAGACGACGCTGTCGCCGTCGTTCATCGACTTCGAGAACGACCCGCTGATGGTGGTCTACGGCGAGTCCGAGTCCGGCAAGTCCGCGTTCCTGCGGATGATCGCCAAGCAGATCTCCGAGCGGTACGCGACGGACAAGGCGCTCCTGGTCGTCGGTGACTACCGGCGCGCTCACCTGAGCGAGATGCCCGAGTCGCACCTGTACAAGTACTGCGCGTCGGGACCGCAGCTGCAGGAGGTGGTCACGAGCCTCGCGGGCTCCATGGGCCGCCGTATGCCGGGCCCGGACGTCACGCCGGAGCAGCTGCGCAACCGGTCGTGGTACGACCTGCCGGACGCGTTCATCATCGTCGACGACTACGACCTGGTGGCCACCAGCTCCGGCAACCCGCTGCAGTCGCTGCTCGAGTACCTGCCGTTCGCACGGGACCTGGGTCTGCGCATCATCGTGGCGCGGTCGTCCTCGGGTGCGGCGCGGCAGTCCTTCGAGCCGGTCATGCAGCGCATGAAGGAGCTCGGCGCGACGGGCGTGGTGCTCTCCGGCGACCCGGCCGAGGGTCAGATCTTCGGCCCGCTCAAGCCGCAGAAGCTGCCGCCCGGCCGAGGCATGCTCGTCACGCGCAAGGGCGGGGCGCAGCTGGTGCAGACGGCCTGGCTGCCGATGCACAACTGACGGTCGCGCGGTTCGCGTTCGTACGGTACGGCGCCGAGGACTCCGGTCCTCGGCGCCGTACGCACAACCAGACTGAGGGAGAGGCAAGTTGACCATCGCACCCCGCACCACCGACGAGGCGCTCGCGATCGCGCGGGCCACGTTCCAGCCGCTGTGCGCGGACGGCACCCCGGCCACGCTCAACGTCCAGGAGTTCGACCTGGGCTTCCTGATCTACGCGACGTTCCCGCCGACCGAACCGCCGTCGTACGGAGGCAGCCACCTGGTCGTCTCGAAGGCGGACGGGTCGACGATGTACGTGCCCAACTTCCCGCCGGACTCGGCGATCGACCTGTACCGGCGACAGGTGGGGCAGGCGTAGCACGTCGGTGCGCCCGCCGCGCCTACTAGGCTGACGCCGTTCGTGATCACGGGTTCAGGGAGAGTCATGCATCAGCCGGTCGGTCCGACGGCCGGGGCGCAGCCGGCCGGGTACGCCCCGCACCCGTTCATCGGCGGCCGTGCGGCAGCCCTGCGTGCGCTGGCCGCCTGGCGGGCCGTCGCGCCCGGCGCCCCGCGCGTCACGCTGCTCACCGGCTCGCCCGGGAGCGGGAGTTCGCGGCTGCTCACCGGGTTCCTGATGCTGTGCGCGCCCGACTATCGCGCGCGCATCGATCTGAACGCCCTCGACCCGTGGACCGTGCCGCCGCAGCTGCCCGAGCCCGCGGCGCCGAGCGCCGCCGGTCTGACCCCCGGTCAGCTGTTGTGGGTGCTCGCCGATCACTACGGCATCGACGTCGCGCGCAATGCCGAGGTGTACGAGGCTCTCGGCACCGCCGAGCGCGTCATCGTCGTACCCGATGTGGACCGGGCAGGGCCGGTGCGGGCCGGGCGGGGTGCCGAGCTGATGGCGCGTGAGCTGCTGCTGCCGCTGGCGTCGGTCCCGTCCGTCCGGCTGCTCGCCGAGGTGCCGCGCGCGGTGGCGGCCGAGCTCGCCGCCGCGCTGCCGCCCGGGACGGCCGCGGTCGTCGATCTGGACGCGCCCGAGTACGCCGATCCGGCGGGACTCGTCCTCCAGGCCGAGGCGGCGCTCGACCCGGCGTTCGGCGCGCCCGTGCTGCCGTACGCCCCGGATCCGGCGAGCCGTCGCGGGCTCGCCGAGGCGCTCGCGGCGGGTGCGGCCCGGGCCGACGGCGGCAGCCGTCTGACGCTGCAACTCGCGGTCGCCGGGCTGCTGTTGGCGCCCCTGCCGCCGATCGACACCCGCTACGTTCCCACGGGGCTCGGCCCGGCCCTCGACCTGCACGCCTTCCGTCTCGGCGCCGATCCCGCCACCCTGCGCGCGATCCTGACTCCGCTCGCCCTCGCGGAGGGGGACGGTCTGCCGCTGTCGTTGTGGGCACCGCTCGCCTCGGCGCTGGCCGGCCGGGATCTGGGGGCGGACATCGCCGAGGGGATGGGGCTGGTCGGGCCGTTCGTGACGTCGGTGGACGACGACGGCTCGGGGCGGACCCCGTTCATCGCGCTCGCTCATCCCGCGCTCGGCGAGGCGATCCGCGCCCAGCTGCCCGATGTGCGGGCGGCGCAGCTCGACCTGGCGATGGAGCTGCTGGAACTGGTCCCGGAGCAGGGCTGGGCGCAGGCCGATCCCTACGTACGCGACGGTGTCGTCGGCCACGCCCTGGGCGCCGGTCAGCTGGCGCGGCTGTTCAAGGACCTGTCGCTGATGGTGCAGGCGGACCCGGTGGTGCTGCGGGCCGCGGTGGAGGAGCTCGCCGCGTCGGCTCCGGGCCGACTCCCGCCAACCGCGCGGACCTACCTCCGTGTCGCCCCGCTCCTCACCCGCTCGCAGGCCGACCCCGCGCAGCGTGCCGCGCTGCTCGCGGAGGCGTTCGCGGAGGACGGACTGGAGGAGTGCGCGCGGGTGGTGCGCGGCGGGGCGGGCGCGGCCGAGCCGTCGGGTTCCGGGATGCCGGGACCGCGTACGCCGACTCTGGTGGACGTGTCCCCGCGGCCCGGCGCGGCTCAGGCGGCCGCACCCCGGCCGGCCACCGGCCCCGGCAACACCGCCGTGTTCACGTACGTCGACCCGCGTACCGGCCAGGAGGCGTACGTCGCCGCGACCTCGACGCCGGGGCAGCCGCCCGCCGAGTACCTGGCCATGGCGCAGCTCCAACAGCTGGGCGTGTCCACCGACAACGTCGTCGCGGTCCACACCGACCTGTGCCCCGGCTACTTTCCCGGCGGCTACACGGCGAAGACGCTGGCCTCCGCCTTCCCGAACGCCTCGCAGTCGTACGCGCACCCGTACGGCTGGGACCCCGCGTCGCGGGCCGAGGGGATCGCGGCGCTGACCTCCCAGGCGGAGCTGATGGCCCAGCTCGCCGGCCAGCCTGCCCCGCCGCGGCCGTACCGCGCCCCGCTCCCCCACCCCGTACCGCCCACGCACGTACCGCCGGACGCGGAGCTCGGCCCGCTGTTCACTCGGGTCTTCGGCGAGAAGGTACGCCGTTACGCCCCTCAGCTCCTGGCCGGCGCGGCGCTCCCCGACGCCGCGCGCGCGACCCTGTCCGTCGCCGGGATCCCCTCCGACGTCCCGCTCTTCTTCCTCGCGGACACGGACAGCCCCGACGCCCCGCCCGTCATGGGCGGCATGTTCGCGGACGTACGCACTCATCTCATCGGCACCGGGAACCAGTTGAGCCCCGAGGCCGCCGAGGTCCTGGCCGCGCACACCCGGATCGGCACCGACGGGGTGTACGTGATCACGGTGCAGCGGGACAGCGGGCAGGTCTGGGCGGCCATGCCGCTGGACGGGCGACTGCAGTACGTGAACTCGTCGGTCGCCGCCTTCGCGTACTCCCTCGCGACGCTGTACGCGACACGCGGCCACATGGTCGACGCGGACCCGTACACGGCGGGCCGGATCGTCGCCGACCTGCAGCAGCGACTCCTGGCGATCGACCCGAACTGCCTTGCGGAGCCCGGGCATTGGTGGTCGCTGGTCATCGAGCAGATGTGGCACGGGTTGTTCTGACCCGCCCGCTGTCTACGCGTCCTCGTCCTCGCCCTCGCCCAGCGATGCCAGTGCGGTGCGGGCGAGCTCGGCGTGCTGAACGGGGCAGTCCCAGAGTTCGCGGGCGGAGAGGCCGGGTGGGACCGGGGTATCGGGATGGGCCTTGGGCGCGTACAGGTGCTTGACTGCTCGCTCCTGAGCGACCCGGTCGACGCCGGCGGCGGACCAGGGGTGGAGGGGGTGCCCGCAGGCGACTGCCGTGTCGATGGTGGCGAAGGCGGCACGGGCGTATCGCGCGTAGGCGGGAGGGAGACCCCCGGCCGTCCGGACGGTGCCCATCCACAGACAGAGGAGGAGTCCGAGTCTCTCCTCGTCCCGCACGTCGCCGGACAGCCAGCGCTGTGCGGACCACAAGGCCACCGGTGCCTCGTTGTCCTCCCATTCACGGCCGAGTGCCTTCTGTATCTCGATGATGTCGATGTGTCCGTCGGCCCCGACGAACTCGTTGTCGAGGTACGAGACATCGACATCGCTGAAGGTCTTGTCGAACCCTTCGCGCACTTGCCCGAGTGCGTCCTCGGCGAGGCCGGCGAGGAACGCCTCGCAGTCGTAAGCAGCCAGCTGCTCCGGGGAGCAGTACCGGGCGAACAGGGCCCGACCCTCCTCGGTCAGCAGATGCACCCCTGCCTCGATTCCCGCCTCTCCGCCGATACCGCTGGGGTGAGCGCCGTCCTGGCAGGCACAGGTCACTGGGTCGAGCGTGGCCCGAATGCCGTCCAAGGCCTCGAAGTACGACCTGAACACGGGGATCGCGCTCACTCGGCCCGCGACGTAGCCGCTGGTCGCGTACAACAGGATGGTGTACGCGGTTCGCTCCCTGAGGCCTTGCGGAGTGCCCTTGCGGGCCAAGGCGCCCCTGGCGTCGCAAGCCAGACCGCCAAGTTCGGACTCCGGTTCGAGGGAGAGGGAGGGGTAGTCGTTGACAATCCCGGAGAGGTCACGCAGCCACTGCTGGTGCTCCTCGGGCAACTCGGTCGTCTCTTCACTCACACCAGAAGCAGACGGTGTCAGTTCATCGACGGTTCCTTCTGTCGGACGCGGCCGCTACTCGTCCCAGTCCTCGTCCGCGCCGCCGCGCATGGTGCGCCAGCCCTCGATGTCGCGCAACGCCTCGTGCGCCAACTCGGCGTATTGGACGGGGCATTCCCACAGCTCGCGGGCGGAGAGTTCGGCGGGTACGGGCGTTTCCGGCTGGTCCTGCGGGGCGTAGAGGTGGAGCACGGCGCGGCGGCGGGTGTCGGTGGAGCGGGCGGCCACCGACCACGGGTGCTTCGGGTGATCGCAGGTGGCGTCCAGGTCGACGGTGCGGACAGCGGCCTTCAACTCCCTTGCGTAGGAGGGCGGCAGACCCTCGTAGGTCTGCACAGTCCCCATCCACAGGCAGAGGAAGAGACCGAGTCGCTCCTCCTCCCGGAACCGGCCGGACAGCCAGCGGCGTGTCGACCACAGGGCGACCGGGCCCGTGTTGTGCTCCCAGGTGCGGGCGATCGAGGCCTGCACGGAGCCGATGTCGATGGTGCCGTCCTCGCGCACGAACTCCGCGTCGAGGTGCGAGACGTCCGGGCTGCCGAAGTTCTCCCGGTACGCCTCGCGCATGTGGCCGGCGGCCGTGTCCGCGAGCTCGGCGAGGTACCCGTCGCAGTCGAGGACGGTCAGTTCCTCGGCCTCGATCCCGTAGTCCTCGATGAACGCGGCGCGCCCGCCCTCGCTCAGCAGACTCACCCCGACCTCGACGGCGTATTCGGGGTCGAGGTTCTCCGGATGGGCGATGTCCGCCGGGCAGGGGCAGGCGGCCGGGTCGAGGGTGTCCCGGATCCGCTCCAGGGTCTCGGCGTAGGAGGTGTGCAGGGACTTGTCGAAAATGCGCGCGGCGGCGTACCAGCAGGTGGCGTGGAGCAGCACGGTGTAGCCGGCGCGCTCCCGGCGTCCCTCGGGGGTGTCGAGGCGGGCGACGGCGTCCGCGGCGTCGCCGACGAGGACCCTGAGCGTCGGCTCCGGGTCGGCGTACGGGTAGTCGCTGACGATTCCGGAGAGGTCGGAGATGAGTTCGCGGTGGCCCTCGGGGATCGCGGGCGCAGCCGGGGTCTCGGGCGCCTCGGGCATCGCTTCTGTCTCTTCAGTCACGTCTGTATCCGACGAGGCGGAACGTAGAGCGGTTCCGCAAACCCGGATCACGCGGCGTCAGAAAACCGACAGGCAGCCGTGAACGGACGTTCCCCGAAGCTCTCCGGTCACATCGGCTCCCGCAGCGTTGCAGTCCACCAGGAGTCCACAGGAGTGCGGGCGACGTCGTCGAGGGCGAACTCGATAACATCGATGATCCCGCGGGCTTCAGCCTCGCTGTTCAGCGAGCCCAAGTGCGCCATGACTCCGCAGTATCGGGAGGCCAGGGTGAGGAAGGTGGGGAGGTCGGGGGCGACCCAGGCGACGTACTCGTCGAAGTCCACCTCGTCGTCGAGGTCTTCGTACATGGCCGACAGGTCGAAGTCGGGCCGTGTTCTGCCGGGGTCACTCGGGTCTTCGTCCGGGTGGAACGGCTCCAGGCCCAGTGCGTCGATCTCCTCAGCGGCCGAGGGATCGAACTCCGACGGCATCCGGTAGACGATCCCGGTCGACCCATCGATGACGAGCCTGCCGTACTGCAGATACCCGATCATGATCAGGGAGTTGCCCTCGCCGGAGGTGTCCGGAACGCACCTGGGCGGGTGCAGCGTGAGGTCGCTCAGCCGGACGGCGGGGATGCCGGTGGTGATGAGCGCGTCGCGAGAGGAGTGCTCTCCGACGCTCTCCGGAAGGTCCTCGGCCCGCAGTCGGTGGAAGTCGGAGGGGACGAAGCTCGGGTAGTCCGGATGCCGCTCCACCTGAGGCGCATCGCCGCCGGAGGCGAAATGCACAGGGAAGGGTGTGGCGCTCGGTTGCGCCGGAGCGTGGCAGGCCGGGCCGAGAGGGTCGGACGCGGAGGAGCGGACTGCGAACACACCGCCAGGAGCCGCGTAGAGAGTCAGACCACGCTCGGGGAGGGCGAGGTGCTGCGTGACCAAGGGGCGGTCGTGGCTGCTCGGCTCGTACGGATGCCAGCCCAGCATCGCGTTGCTCCGCGCCATGGACATGGGCTGTGAATCACCGGGGCCCGGCACCTCTCCTCTGCGGGGGCCGGCCAGAAGTTCCCCTGTCTCCACATCCCAGACCCAGTGGTAGGCGCGGTCGCGGTGTCCGTCGTGACCGAGGACCGTGGGGCGTCCGTCCGCGGCCCAGTCCTTGGGCAGCAGACGCAACTCCTTGATGTGCCCGGGGAGCGGATCGGTCCACTGGACCGCGCCCGGCGGGCGCCAGTGATGCCAATCGACCGTCCAGGGGCGTGCGATGCCCGAACCTTCGACGGCCGAGGCGCAGTCCTGGTCCCCCTGGGCGATCGCGCACAGATGCAACCACGCGGCCCACTCCCCCTGGTTCGCGGGACGCACTCCCGCCAGTGACAGTTGGAGCGCGTACTGAACTGGCCGCGGCAGCCTCTCCCCGGTTGCGGACACGGCCTGCAGAACCTCAGCCATGTCCGTACGGAGCAGTGACACGACATCATCCGGAACGTCACGCATATTGAGAAAAGGCCTCCGTTTCGATCGGGTCTAGACTAGCTGGTTCGCGAGAGACGTCCAGAGGTTGGCCACCTTGTTCGTGATGCGCTCAGAGAATTCTGCCTTCATGCGCTCTTCGTAGGCGGATTCCGGAACCAGCTGTTCGGAATCCTTCTTGGCCTGCTTCACATCCTCCGGATCCAACGGCCCCTTTTTCCCGTCATGTTGCGCCCTCAGGGCCGCATTTATGTCACTGCGAGTCTGCCGACGATCGGACACTCTTTCTTCATCCGCTCGATAGACGGTGCTGTAATAGACGGGAACATCCTTCGCCAGCTTCGCCATCAGGACCGCCGAGCAGTTGTTTCTGCCGAGCGCTCCCTTTTTGTTGCCACATGGTTCACGCTCGGTA
This sequence comes from Streptomyces sp. HmicA12, assembly GCF_000373565.1. Lineage (GTDB taxonomy): Bacteria > Actinomycetota > Actinomycetes > Streptomycetales > Streptomycetaceae > Streptomyces. The sequence continues at coordinate 23,777 of NZ_KB891824.1, forward strand.
TAGAGACCGACGATTTGGCGGTCGGTGTTTCCGGCACGCCTGTTCTGCTCTTTCACCCACTCGATGAGGTGGCGCTCCGAATGGCGCCCCGGCACATCGGGGTCGGACCCGTTGGGGAGCGAGGAGTCGGTGACGTATTCGATGGTCCCGTCACCTCTGTCCACCTCGATGACGGCGTAGTTCCTGTCCGAAAGATCTGGAACGTGATCGGAGTCCTCCATGCCGTGCTTGGCCGCGAGGTCGACTCCACGACCGCTCGCGCTCGCCTGGCGCAGCGTCGCGGCGGCCGAGACGGTGCGGCCGGGGTCTTCCTGGTATCCGCCCACGCCGTGCCGTTCGTGGAAGCTGTGGCTGAGGCGGGCCAGAGTGCTGACGACATGCATCTGCTCACCCCGGTTCAAGGAGTTGAATCCGGGGAGAGCGTCGCCAAGTGCCTTCTTGTCGAAGGTGGTGGGTTGGCCACCGGGAGTCTGGCCCGCTGAGCGCCTGAGGACATCGGCAAGGGGGCTGGTGCCGTTCTCGTCCGGGGTGGCCCAATCGTCGAGGTGCTGGTCGACCCGATCGTGCGTGACCTGGTACACGGGATTGCGGTCGCGCAGTTGGTTCTGCGCCTTGTCCGGAGGCAGCCCTGGGGAGTCGGAATCGTCCGTGAGTTCAGGGCGGAGGGATCCGGTGCGATCGCGTTCGAGGTAGGGGTCTTTGTCGTCGGGGAGCTCTGCGGACGAGGAATCGTCCGGCGGTGTGGGGTCGGGGGTGGCGCTGCCGTAGTCCGCGCCTGCCGGGTCGGTTTTCTGTCCGGCGTCCGGGGTGTCGGTATCGGCGTTGGACGTGTCCGCGGTGTCGGTGTTCTGGGTGGGGTAGAGGGAGGGGAGCGGCTTGCCGTCGGCGTCGAGGGGGATGTAGCTGACGGTGGCTGCGTTGGTGTGGAGGGGGTTGGTTGAGGCGTCGCCGGTCTGTGTGTCGATCCAGACGATGGTGCCGTTGTGGTTGACGGCGTTGAAGGCGTGTCCGCCTCCTCCGGGCCAGGCGACGCCGATGAAGGCGGCGGAGCCGGGGCCGGCTTGTTGGAGGTGGTAGGCGATGCGGGCGTAGGGGTTGGGGTGGTCGTTGCCCGCGTACTGGTGGGGTGCTCCGGCGTAGCGCTCCATGTTGGCGTAGGAGTCGCGTTCGGGGGTGGTGCGGTCGGGGCTGCCGTCGGGGTTGGTGTCGGGGGTGCGGGGTGCGGAGACGGTGGGGCGGCCGAACCAGGTTTCCAGGAAGGACCGGGAGCAGTCGGCACAGTTGTTGGAGCGGCCGGGCTGGCTGAATCCGCCGTCGTTGAGGACCTTGAGCCACTTGAGGAAGGGGTTCGGGTGGCGTTCGGGGGTGCCGTCGGGGTTGCGGGGGACTTCGTCGTCGAGAGTCTGCTGGTCCTGCTGGTCGGGGTCGAGCAGGCCCTGGGGGGAGTGGTCGAGGCTGTCGCGGATGTTGTTCTGGTTCTCGGCGCTGGGCCCCGGGGGCGGTGGTGGCGTCGGCTCGGGCGTGGGGGTGGTCGGCGTCCCGTTCTCCGGGGTGGAGCCGGGCTGTTGGGCGCCGGGGTGGTTGTCCGGGTGCGGGCTGGGGCTGGTTCCGGGCATGGCGTAGACGCCGGTCGGACCGGTGGTCGGGTTTGCCCCGGTGGTGGGGCTGGGTGTGGTGGTCGCCGGGGTCGGGCTCGGTGCCGGGCTCGGGTTCTGTGTGGGTATCTGTGTGGGTGTGGTGCGCCGGGGAGACTCTGTGCGGGGCTGAGTGGTTGGAGTGGTGGTGCGCGCCTGTGCGGGGGCCTGGGTCTGCGTTGCGGGTTGGGTGGTTGGGGTGTTCGGGCGCGCCGGTCCCTGGGGCGGGGTGGCGGGCCGGGCGCCTGTCGTCGCGGCGGGGCCGTTCTGGGATACCTGGCTGGGGCCCGTCGGCGAAGGGTTGGCGTCGCTGGTGGTGGGGGCCGGGCCGGTGGAAGCGGAGGTTGCCTGGGTCGGGGCTTCTGTGGTGGTGACGCTTTGAGCGTGGAAGGTGGGGGTCGAGGTGCGCGAGGGCGACGCCGGGCCGGCGCTCGGGGTCGCGCCGGGGCTCGAGGTGGGGGTGGTGGCTGGTGTCGCCCCCGGCGTTGTGCCCGTTCCCGAACTCTGGGTGGTGCCCGGCACCGGCGACGTGGACGACGTCGGGTCGGTGGTTGTGGGCGTGCCCGGTTGGCCGGTGGGCGTGGTGGGCTGCTGGACCTGGGTGCGCGGGTCCTGGCCGGCCGTCGGGTCGTTGGGGNTGCTGCCTTGCGCGGGTGCCTGTGAAGTGGCGTGCGGCTGGGCCCCGTTCGTGTCCTGGACCGGGGCGCTCTCCGAGGACGTGTTGATCTGCTGCGCGGCCGCGTGCTGCGCTGCCGTGTCCGGGCCCGGNTGGGGGTGCCGGGCTGTCCCGGAGTGGGCTGGGGGAAGCCGTGACCCGGCTGCGGTGAGGGGGAGTCGGGTGCGGGGTCGGGCTGGGGTTGGGGCTGTCCCGGAGTGGGCTGAGGAAAGCCGTAACCCGGTTGCGGAGCAGGGGAGTTGGGTGCGGGCTGCTGGGCCGGGGGCTGGGGTTGGCCCGGGTGGGGGAAGCCGTAGCCGTCCTGCGGGGGCTGCGGGGTCGCCGCCGCGGGTTGCGCGGGCCAGGCGTTCGGGTCGGCCGGGGGCTGCTGGCCCGGCGCGGGCGCGTTCCACTGCGGGGCCGTGGGCGGCGCGGCCGGCTGGAACGTCGGCGGCAGCGGCGGCACCCCGCCCTCCGGCGCGGGCGGGGGCGTCCAGCCGGTGGGGGCGTTCTGTACGTCGCCGGGGGCCGGCGGAGCCGGAGGGGGTGCGGCGGGTGAAGGGGCCTGCGGAGGCAGGGGAAATGAGGGGGCGGCCGGGGCGCCGGGCGCCGTGGCCTGCTCGGGGGCTCCTTCGGCGGCGTCGGCGCCCTCGCCGGGTGCGGGGTTCGCGGGATTCGCGGGATTCGTGGGATTCGCGGAGTTCTCTGCGGCGCCCGTACCGGTTGTTCCGTTCGTGACGGTACCGACGTCCCCGCGGTCGATGTCCACGTTCACCCGGTAGGTGTCGACCCAGGAACGCGACTCCTCGGCGGGGGCGGCGGGCTCGGCAGGAGTCGCGGCGGGGGGCTCGCCGGGCGTCGGCTCGGGTGCGGGGGCAGGCGTGGCGGAAGGAGCGCCGGGAGGAGCGCCGGGGGCAGTGTCCGTAGCGGCGTTCCGGTCGAGTTCCGCGAACTCCCGCTGCAGCGAGGACGCGGAGAACCGCATCGTGGCGCCGCTCTCCAGATCACTGCTCTCGGCATCGGGTGCGGCGGTGGGGGCGTTCGTGTCCGGGCCCGCCTGGGCCGCCGCGGATTCCTGCCGCAGCGACGACGGGGAGAAGCGCACCGTGGCCCCGCTGTCCAGGTCACTGGGCGCGGGCGGTGCCGCAGGCGGGGGCGGCGGCGGGGGCGGCGGCGTCCCCGCCGGGTTGCCGTTCTCAGGAGCGGTGTTCCCCTGGTTCGCGTTACTCGGGTTCGCGTTACCCGGGTTCGCGTTCTGCGTGTACCAGGCCGGAGGGGCGTAGTCGATGGTGAACTCACCCGTCAGCTCGGCACTGGAGTCCGCGTCGGATTGACCATCGACGGGTGAGTCCCAGCCCCCGCGAATATCGTCCCGATCGCTGTTCACAATGCCTCCTGGTGTGGTCGAGCACCCGCGCGCCGTAAGGGGCGACCGTCTTGATGGTCCGTGCCGTCGGTCGCGGGCCGTCCCCCTGGCCCCTGACGTGCCCCGTGGCACACGTGTCCTGTCCCAGCCTAATCACGAAAACCAGCCGCACGGCAGGCCCGCCCGTCCCACGCGACTGTCCGGTGCGTCACGTAGGTCTCGGGGCGGGGCTACGCCTGGTGCTGGACGCTCGACACGTGGCAGGCGTCGCACCAGAAGCCGTACAGCGTCCCCTCGAAGGCCAGGTGCCCGAAGGGGGTCGGGCCGCTGTCGACCGACGCGACGAAGCGCATGGCGAGGCCGCACTCCGGGCAGCGTGGATGCGGTGCCGGGGTGATCCACCTGGGCAGTCCGCCGACCTGATGACGAGAGTTGCCGCCCGTGCCGTCGAGGCTGATCCCCAGCTGGTTCGGGTGTGGTTCGAGGGCCAGGGCCCGCTCCCCGGGAACCACGTGCCCGTTGTCCTCGGGCGCGGTTCCCTGCGGGCCGTAGTAGACCTCGAGCCCGGTCGGCGCGAGTTTCACCGTCACGAAGTCCAGCGCGTGGCAGGCGCAGGTGTACCAGAAGAAGGACGGGTCGGCGCTCAGGGGGAACGGCAACTCGGCCGCGCTGAGGGTGAGTACGCGCTCCGCGGCCTTCTCGCAGACGGGACAGAGCGGGAGTTCGCCGGGGTAGGACCCACCCATGACGTGCGGGCTCTCCCCGCGGTCGACCACCGATCCCATGGACGCGGGCGCGTATCCCGACCTCTCGTCCGCGTCAGGGAGCCGACCGGCCATTTCCACCAGGGTCTCCCACTCGGCGGGCTCCGAGAAGTCCGCGCGCAGGCCGAGCAGCGCCTGTGCCGCCGCCTCCGTGCGCATCCGGGCCAGCAGGTTCAGGGCCCCCGCCTTCTGTGCCCGCCGCCATCTGTCGACAAAGCCCGGTACGTAGTCGTCCGGCGAACCGGACATCATGGCGAACCGGACGTCGGCGTCCTCGATACGGCTCAAGTGGGGCCGCAGCAGGGCGGGCTGATAGAGCCCGACCTCGTAGATGATGTCGAACAGCGGTCCGTAGGGCTCCCCGCTGCCGAGGTAGTCGTCGATCATTTCTCCGAGGAGCTGCTCCGACAACCACGGAACCAGCCGCGACGCGGCGGGAACCAGGCTCTCGTCACCGCGGAGCCGCTGCGCGACGCGGTTCTTCTCGGCGTGCAGCCGTGGCAGCAGGGCGAGGTACTGGGCCGCGAACTCCGCGACCCGGTCGTCACGCGTGGCCAGCAGACACGCCACCGCTTCCCCGGCCCCTCGGTCCTCCTGCTGCGACAGCCAGGCGGCGAGGCGGTCGATGATTTTGGTGACAGAGAGGGAGTCGTCGCCGATGAGTTTCTGGGAAAACAGCTCGAGGTTCATCAGTGCTTCGCCTTTCTCAGATACTTCAGCAACAGCTCGTTGACCTCCTTAGAGTAAACGACAGCGCTATCCGGGTCGTTCGCCAGGTTCTGATAGTGCTTGACGTAGCGAGCCACCTTTTCCTTGGTCAGGCACTGGGGATCGGTAGCGGGCAAGTTCGGGTCAAATGCTGACAATTGAGCTTCGAAGTCTCTGCGCACCGCCTCGTTGAGGTCCGTCGCGTCCTGCTCCTTGCGCTTCTGCTCGGACGGGTCGTCGCGCCCGGCCTGGCGCCCTCCGTATGTCCGGCTGTACTTCTTGTGGAATTCATCGGAGATGAACAGGGTCCAGCCGTTGTCGTTGATGGCGTCCTTCTCCGCCTTGGTCAGTTGGAGATTCTTTTTCTCGCGTTCCTTCAATGGGCGACGGAGCCGCTTCTCTTCGTCGGCGTACTTCTTGTTCTGTGCGGCGATCTGCAGCGCCTGATTGGACGGAATGTGGTCGGGTGTCATCTGATCGCCGACCGCACCGCGTCCGCCCTTGCCGGGGCGGTCCTCCCTGTACCGGATGGACTCGCCCTCCTTGATGGTCGATGCAGGGCCCCCGGACTTGGGGGCAAGGTCGATCAGGTCGTCCAACTCGGTTGGCAGGCTGACGCTCTGGGCCGCGCCGGGACTCTGCGTCTGTCCGGCGTTCTGCTGCGACTGCGTAGCGCCCGTGTTTGCCGCTGGGGTTCCGCTGCCGGTGGGCTGATGGGAGGCGGCGCCGTAGCCGATGTTCGGGGGCGTCTGTGGCGGCTGGGGCCGACGCGTGTCGTGTTCGCCCGGATTCGACCGAGGGGACTCCGGGTCGGGGGTGCCGGTCGAGTTCTGCTGGGTGGACTGGTTCGTCACCTCGGCGAACACATGGGAAAGCCGCTCGCGATCCACGCGCGTGATGAACTGCCCCGGCCCCTGGAACGTCGTCGGTGCGCCCTCGCGGCGGTGGTCCGGTCTGGTCGGGGTATCAGTGTCGGTGGTGGGGGTGGTGTCGCGATTTCCGGTGTCGCTGTCAGTGTCAGTGTCAGTGTCGGAATCGGTATCGGGCTTGGTGGTGTCGGGCGGCGGGGTGTTGCGGTTCTCGGTGTCGGTGTCGGTGTCGGTGTCGGTGTCGGTGTCGGTGTCGGTGTCGGTGTCGGTGTCGGTGTCGGTGTCCGTGTCCGTGTCCGTGGCGGGTGGGGTAGTGCGGTTGTCCGCGGTGGTTGCGGGCGTGGTGTCGCGGTCGTCCGCGGTGGGCTTGGTGGTGCGGCCGTCCGTGGTGGTGTCGGTGTCTGGTGTGGTGCGGTTGTCGGCGTCGGCGTCGGCGTCGGCGTTGGCTGCGGGTGGGGTGTCGCGGCCTTCCGTGTCGGTGTCGGTGGTGGGCTTGGTGGTGCCGTCGTCCGCGGTGGTGTCCGTGTCGGATGTCGTGCGGTTGTCGGTGTCGGCCTGGGGTGTGGTGCTGCGGTTGTCCGTGGTGGCCGCGGGCTTGGTGTCGCGGTCGTCGGTGGCGGGTGTGTCGCGGTCCCCGGTGCCGGTGCCGGTGCCGGTGTCGTGCTCGTCGGAGTTGGTGGCCGACGTGGAATCGCTCTGAGTGGTCGCGGAGTTGCTGGTCTGTTCCTCCCAGGGCGGGTCCATGGGGCGGCCGTCTGGGGCGAAGGGGACGTAGCGGACACCATTGGCGTTGGTGTGGAGGGGGTTGGGGTGGTCGGAGACGGCCCCGGTCTGGGAGTCGACCCAGACGATCTGGCCGTTGTGGTTGAAGGCGTTGAAGGCGTGACCGCCGCCGCCCGGCCAGGTCACGCCGATGACGGCGGCGGAGCCCGGGCCGGCTTGGAGGAGTTGGTGGGCGATGCGGTCGTAGGGGGTGGGCATGTCGGCGCCGGCCCAGATCTGGGGGCGGCCGGCCCAGTTGTCGAGGTTGTTGTACGAGTCGTTCTCGGGCGACATCGTGTCGAGCGTGCCGTCGGGGTTGGTGTCCGGGGTGCGGGCTGCGGACACCTGGGGGTTGCCGAACCAGGTGGCGATGATGGAGCGGGCGCAGTCGAGGCAGTTGTTGGAGCGGCCGGGCTGGGTGGTGCCGCCGTCGTTCTGGACCTGGGTGTACGCGCCGTGTGGGTCCGGGTGCAGCTGGAAGGAGCCGTCGGGGTTGCGGGGGAGGGTGTTCTCCAGGGTCTGCTGGTCAGGGGCGGGGGGTGGGAGCAGGCCGCCGGGGTCGGTCTGGAAGAGCGCGCCGCGTATCTCGTGGAGGCGGTCGGTCAGCGGATGCGTGACCGGGGCCGCAGGGGCGGGGTCGGCGGCGGGCGCGGCGGGGGTGTGCGGATCGCCGGGAGGCTGGGCGGTCGGCGGCTTGGCCCCGGACGGGGCGTGGGGTGTGCCGACGGGGGGCGTGGTGAAGACGCCGACGGCGGGTGTGGCCGGGGTGGTGGTGGGGCGTGGCGGGGTCGCCGGGGTCTGAGGGGCGCGGTTCGGCGTCTGCGGCAGGGGAGTGGCCGGGGTGGCGGAACGCGCGGGACTTTCCGTACGTGGAGCAGGAGTTGACGTTTGCGGACGGGCCGCGGGCTGGGTCGCGGGTCCCGGGGTCGCGGTCGCTGCGGATTGCTGGGGAGGGACGGCCGTGCCGGTGGCGGTAGGGGTGCTCGGGTCGCCGGTGGTGGTGCCCGGGCGCGGGGTGGGAGCGGTGGCCGGCTCGGTGGTGGTCGGCGCCTCTGCGGTGCTGACGCTCTGGGAATGGAAGACCGGCGTGGACGTCCGCGAGGGTGAGCCCTGGCCTGGGCCCGGGGTGGAGGCCGGGCTCGGCGTCGTCGGGCTGGAGCCGGGGCTCGGCGATCCGCTCGGCGTGGAACTCGGCGTGCTGGAGGAGTTGGGCGACGTCGGTGACGTGGACGTCGTCGGGTCGGTGGTTGTGGGCGTGCCCGGTTGGCCGGTGGGCGTGGTGGGCTGCTGGACCTGGGTGCGCGGGTCCTGGCCGGCCGTCGGGTCGTTGGGGNTGCTGCCTTGCGCGGGTGCCTGTGAAGTGGCGTGCGGCTGGGCCCCGTTCGTGTCCTGGACCGGGGCGCTCTCCGAGGACGTGTTGATCTGCTGCGCGGCCGCGTGCTGCGCTGCCGTGTCCGGGCCCGGGGTGCCGGTGGGCGTCGGGGATGCGGCGGGCGCGGTCGTCTCGGTGTCGGTGCGGGTCTGCGGGGCGGAGTGCTGCTCGGGGGACGAGGCCGGGCCTGCGTCGCCGCTCTCGCGCTGCGGGCCCGGGGTTCCGTCCGGTGTCGCGTTCGTCCCCGCAGGGCTGTTGGCCCCGCCGGACTCGGTCTGCGTGGGGGCCTGCGCGGCGGCGTCCTGCTCGCGGTAGCCGGCGTCGAACGGGGTCAGTGGTGTGTTGTTGTCCGTCGCCGTCTGGGTCGGCACCGAGGCGCGGCTGGTCGAGGTGTCGGCGCCGGTGTCACCGGAGCCGTTCGACCCGGACCCGCTCGACCCGGAGCCGCTGCTGCCGCTGTTCCCGCTGCCTCCGTCTGCGCCGGCGCCTGAAGCGGGGGACGAGCCGTTCCCGGCCGAGGAGCTCGCGGTGTGCGTGGGGCCGCTCCCGCCGCCCGCGTTACCGCCCGCGTTACCGCCCGAGCCCCCGCTCGACCCGGACCCGCCACCGGANCCGGCACTCGAACCAGACCCGGCTCCAGACCCCGATCCGGAGTCGGAACCGCCGCTCGAACCGGCCCCGCCACCCGACCCCGCAGCGGACCCGGNCCCCGAACCCGATCCCCCATCAGAACCAGATCCCGAACCAGACCCGGACCCGGACCCGGATCCAGCCCCGGAGCCGGAGCCGGAACTCCCGCTCCCCGAACCGGAATCCGCCCCACCACCATCACCAGACCCAGACCCAGACCCAGACCCAGACCCAGACCCAGACCCGGGTCCGGACCCGGACCCGGACCCGGACCCGGACCCAGACCCCGAACCGGACCCGGACCCGGACCCGGACCCGGACCCGGAGTCGGCCCCGGTCCCGGTCCCGCCATCACCCCCGGATGACGACGTGTTCCCCGCCGCATGATCCAGCCCGCTGCGCGCGTGATGCCCGGCCCGGCCCCCGGCCCCGTCCCGCAGTGATTCGCCCAGCGTCGCGCCGAAGTTGTCGAAGCCGTCCTTGACCGCCGTCTTGCCCGCATCCGCCGTGCGCCCCAGGTTGTAGCCGTCCTGCGCGCCGAAGCCCTGGTTCACGGTCTGCGCGATGAGGTCCTTGCTCATCTCCTCCAGCGCCGAGACGAACGGCTCCTTCACCGCCTCCAGGACCGCCTCCAGGACCGCCTCCGCGGTCTCCTTGAGGATCTTGCGGACCGCGACCCGGGTCACCTGCGTCAACGCCGCCGACGCCGCACCCGACAACCCGAACGTCACCACCGCCGTCGCCGCCGCCACCGCGATCTGGATCGCCAGCACCGTCAACTGAATGATCACCGCGATCTTCATCGCGATCACCAGCACCGCGGCCGTGTCGAAGACGAACGCGATCATCTCCGCGGCCTGCCGGGCATCGTCCAGATACCCCGAACCACCCGAGAAGTCCTGCCACTTCTCCACGAACGCGTCGATCGCATCGCCGTAATTGTCCGCCGTGACATTGCCCGCCGACTGCACCGCCGACGCCTGGATGTCCCCGACCTGCGCCCCGAACTCCCGCCAGGTCGCCGCACACTGCGTCAGATGATCCTCATTGGCCGTCGGCCAGTCGAACCCCAGCATCTCCAACAGCCAGGCCAACTCGTCCGGCAACATCATCGCCACGACGGCATCTCCCCCGAAACCCGTATCCCCGCGTCCCCGCAACCACCCACGCCCCAACAGGCCCGAGTTTGCCACGAGTTTACCCAGCCCCCCGAACAACAGGTCAACCGTCG
>NZ_KB891825.1 GCF_000373565.1 Streptomyces sp. HmicA12
CTAGTAGGACTCCGTTAGATCTGTCTTGCTCTCGGAGGTCGGCTCGGTAGGGGCTGGTGGCAGGTGGTGCAGATACCGGTCCAACACCTCAGCGTGTTCTGAAGGGCGTCGAGGACTTGGTAGAGGGTGAGTCCGGTGCGGGGACTTTTGGGGACAGGCGCTGTTCGGTGAGGAAGGCTTGGGCGGCGGTCACCAGGGTGACGTGGTGATGCCAGCCGGGCCAGGACCGGCCTTCGAAGTGGTCAAGTCCCAGGCCGTGTTTGAGTTCGCGGTAGTCGTGCTCGATGCGCCAGCGGACTTTGGCCAGAGTGACCAGGTCGGCGACCGGAGTGTCGGCCGGCAGGTTGGACAGCCAGTACTCGGTGGGTGTCTCCGCGTCTGCGGGCCATTCGACCAGCAGCCAGCAGTCCGGCAGAATCCCGTCCCACCAGCCCTGCTCGGCCGAGGCGGTGGATTTGAGCGGGCGCTCGACGGCTGTGCCGGCCGGCCGGACCCGCACGGCGGCGAAGCGGGAACGCAACTCGCCTCGTGAGCCCTGGCGCCAGGTGAGCGGGGTGAAGGCCAGGCGCCCAAGCCCGGCGGCGAGGGTTCCCACGGAGGGTGCCCGGTGGCGGTAGCGGGGCTGCGGCCAACAGCCGACCATCCCCTTGCGGGCCGGGGCCTCGGGCTCAGCGTCGAACGGATGGGCCGTCACATCGGCGCGGATGGCCAGTACGTAGGCGAGGTGGCGGTTGTGCAGGGCGGCCCTCAGGTGGGCGTTGGTGCCGTAAGCGGCGTCGGCCACCACCGCCGGCGGCGACATGCCCCACTCGGCGAGGGTATCGAGCATCTCCAGGGCCAGCCGCCACTTCTCCCGGTGCGTGACGTCCGGCGGAATGAGGGTTCTGGCCCGGCGGTCGTCGTCCGAGTCCCATTCGGCGGGCAGGAACAGTCGCCATTGCAGCGGGCACGAGGCGGTGTCACTCGCCGCGTGGACACTGACAGCGACCTGGCAGTTGGCGCGTTTGCCCAGGGCCCCGCAGTACTGCGGGGCCACGGCCACCGACATCCGGCCGTCCTTGGGCACCGACACATCGTCGATCACCCAGGCCACCGGATTGACCAGCGGCAGCAGACGTTCATTGATCCGCCGCTGCACCGGCACCGGATCCCAGGTCGACTGGTTCACGAACTGCTGCAGGTTCTGCTCGTTACCGTCCGGCAGCCGCGAGGCCATCGCCTGGATCGACTTGCGGCGCCCGTCCAGCATCAGACCCCGCAGATAGCAGTCGCCCTTGGCCCGCTGGTCCTTGCGCGACACCGACGCAAACACATCCGCCACGAACAGCGCCAACGTCGCCCGGACACGCTTCACTTCATGTGCGTCCACCCATCCAACATGCTCCTGATCAGGACCATTCGGAAGACCTAACGGAGTCCTACTAGGAACGGGGCGCCGCCGTTCTGGGCGATCGAGGCGCAGACGGGTTTGATCCGGCGGGCCGCCGCCTCGATGTCGTCGGTCACCTCGCAGTAGGCGGACACCGTGAGCGGCAGCGTCTTTGCCGCACGGCCCGCCGCCTGCGCGCCCTCCCGCACCAGGGTCGTGGCGCCCTCCAGGGTGCGCGGCGAGACGCCACTGAGCAGGATGATGCCGTCGGCCACTTCCCCGGCGAGCCGGAGGTTCCTCGGCCCGCTCGCCGCCAAGTGCGGCGGAACGGCCGGGTGCGGGTCGCGCAACCGGGATCGGACCGGTCCCGCCGGGCCGGCGAACTCCCACTCGTCACCGTCCAGAAGCGCGCGCAGCACAGTGAGCCCCTCGCGCATCGCGGCGTTCGTGCTCTGCCGCAGACCGACGGGCCCGACCGAACTGTTGCCCACGCCGAGCCCCAAGGTGAAGCGCCTCGGGGCCAGTTCGGCGACGCTCCGCGCGGCGGAGGCAACGACGGCCGGATGGCGGGTCACCAGATGGGTGACCGCGGTGCCGAGACCGATCCGCTCCGTGCCGAGCGCGGCGGGGGTGAGCGTGGTGAACACATCACGCCACAGCAGCTGTGAGTCGGGGAACCACGCGCTGTCGAAGCCGAGTTCCTCCGCCCTGCGCACCGTCGCCACGATCCGGTCGGCGCGGTCGCAGGGCGGGATTCGGATGCCGACCTTCAACCGGGCCGCCGAGTCGTTCACTTCGCGTCTCGCGCCGTCAGGTCGAGGGCGATGTCCGTGATCATGTCCTCCTGGCCGCCCACCATGCCGCGGCGGCCGACCTCGACGAGGATGGAGCGGGTGTCCAGGCCGTAGCGGGCCGCCGCCGCTTCCGCATGGCGCAGGAAGCTGGAGTTGACGCCCGCGTCGCCGAGGCTCAACGTCTCGCGGTCCACGCGTACTTCACGGTCCTGGAGCGGTCGTACGAGGTCGTCGGCGGCGTCCATCAGCGGGAACAGGTCGCAGTGGTGCTTCCAGCCCATCAGGTCGGCGACCGCGACGAACGCTTCAAGTGGGCAGTTGCCGACGCCCGCGCCCTGGCCGGCGAGGGAGGCGTCGACGCGGGTTACACCCTCCTCCACGGCGACGACGGTGTTGGCGACGCCGAGCGCGAGGTTGTGGTGGGCGTGGATGCCCAGCTCGGTGGCGGGGTCGAGGACGTCGCGGTACGCGCGGAACCGGTCGCGTACGCCATCCATGGTGAGACGGCCGCCCGAGTCGGTGACGTAGACGCAGTGCGCGCCGTAGGACTCCATCAGCTTGGCCTGGCGGGCGAGTTCGGCGGGCTCGGCCAGGTGGGACATCATCAGGAATCCGGCGACGTCCATGCCCAACTCCCGCGCCGCGGCGATGTGCTGGGCGGCGATGTCGGCCTCGGTGCAGTGCGTGGCGACGCGCACCGAGCGGATGCCGAGCGCGTGGGCCTGCTTGAGGTCGTGGATGGTGCCGATGCCCGGGAGGAGGAGCCTGGTGGGGATCGCGCTGTTCGTGGCGTCGACGACGGCCTCGATCCACTCCCAGTCGGTGTGTGCGCCGACGCCGTAGTTGACGCTGGAGCCCGCGAGGCCGTCGCCGTGCGCGATCTCTATGGCGGCGACCCCGGAGGTGTCGAGGGCGGTGGCGATGGAGCGGGCCTGTCCGGTGGCGTAGCGGTGACGGACGGCGTGCATGCCGTCCCGCAGGGTCACGTCCTGGACGTAGAGACTGGTCACTTGGTGGCCTCCGTCGCGTGGTGCGCGGCCATGCGCTCGGCGGTGCGCAGCGCGGCCGACGTCATGATGTCGAGGTTCCCGGCGTAGGCGGGCAAGTAGTGGGCGGCACCCTCGACTTCGAGGAAGACCGACACCTTCAGCGCCTCGCCGGTGTCGGAGGGGGCCAGAGAATCCAGCGGGTCGCCGGAACGGACCGTCTCGTACTGCACCTTCTGCTTGAGGCGGTAGCCGGGCACATACGCCTGGACGCGGCCGACCATCTCCTCGACCGACGCCGTGACAGCCTCCTCGGCGCAGGCGGAGACGACGCAGTGCACGGTGTCCCGCATGATCAGCGGGGGCTCGGCCGGGTTGAGGACGATGATCGCCTTGCCGCGGGCCGCGCCGCCGACCTGCTCGATGGCTGAGGAGGTCGTCTCCGTGAACTCGTCGATGTTGGCGCGGGTGCCGGGGCCTGCCGAGCGGGAGGAGATCGAGGCGACGCTCTCGCCGTAGTGGACCGAGGTGACCGCGTCGACCGCGGCGACGATCGGAATGGTGGCCTGGCCGCCGCAGGTGACCATGTTGACTATTTCGTGGTAACTGGAGCGTAAAATGCACTGTTTCGGCTGACGGGGTAACTCCGGTCTCCCGAAGCCGGGCCGCCACGTCGCAGGCCTGTTGCACCTCGTACCGGTACAGATTGAGGAAGAGGGACTCGCGCTCGGGAAGCCCGGTACGTGCCCTGCTCGCTGCCAGACTTCTTCGCGGTCGAGCTGAGAGGACCGCGGCTCGCCGCGGGACTCGATAGTGTCTACACGCCGGAGGCCGTAAAGGATCTCCCGGCAGAGGACCGCGCCCTCGCCCAGCGCATTCCCAAGGACGCAGCTACCAACAGGATGAGCTCCCCGTCCCGCGCCGTCCTAGGGCAGCTCATCAAGGCCGCCCTATGAGCGGCACGTGGGGTGGCGAAGAAGCGGGCGTCATCTCGGCAGGAGCGATCATCACGTGTTCGGCGGAGGAGTCCACGTGGATGTCGAGCCGTCCGGCTCGAGCCCCGAGCGACGAAGTGCCGCAGCTTCAGCGGCTCTGCCGTCGTCCCGCACCATGCCGATGAGCTGCAGCAGCGCCTGCCGGTTGCCAGCGACGATCTGCTGACGAAGGACGGCTTCGGCACGAGCGCCGCGACCGGTACGACACCAGAACGCGAGCAGCTCTCTGTGCACGCCGAAGCGCTCGGACAGGTCTTGGTATCTCCGTTCTGCTCTGTCCATCAATCCGGCTTCTTCATACAGCCAGGCCGCCCGTTGGAGCGCCACGACGCCGTCGTAAGCGGTGACGCGGTCGAGCTCCTCCCAGTCGTGGGCCCGTGCGGCCATCTTCTGCAGGCGGCTGCAGACTTCGTGAACGCTGATGCCGGCCACCAGGGCGCGCTCGAGGATCTCTCTGCGCTCTTGCAGGTTGCCCGGGTCGTCAGCATCGTTGTGGCGCTCCCAGTACCAGACCAGACCCAGACGGCTTTCGAGGTCATCCTCAGGAAAGGCACGCAGGACCTGGACGAGGAGGCTCGTGTTTCCCGACCTGCGCGCGTAGGAGGAATCCTCCAGGTCCTCCCACAATTCGCTGTACCAGCGTCGCCAGTCGCCGCCGAAGTCCAGCTTGCGTAGCACGTCGGGACGAACGGGGAGCTCCTCAACTGCACTCTTCGCGTGCAGGCCGATGCTGTGGCCCAGCCCTTCCATGTAGACGCCGTCCGATCCGAGCGGATCCGTCGCCGCCTCGTCATCGGCGAGCATTTCATCGACGAGAGCGTCGAAGGCATCCACGGTCTCCTCGTCGTTGTTCTGGGCACGTCGCGGCTCAACAGACGCCGGCCTGGCGAGATGAGCGGCCGGGACCGGTGGCGTCCAGTGCACCTCATGGAGAAGCCGCTGCAGTGCGCGGCGCGCGTCGTGGTGCTTCAGCAGGTGGGCACGGGTGAAGTATCGGTGCGCCCAGCGGTAGACGGCGCGGCTGTGCGCGGCGTGGCCGAGCAGCATCAGCTGGTCGCCGTCGGCCAAGTTGTCGTGAAGCGCTTGCCAGACATGGTCCGGGATGGGGGCCTGCTGTCGGTCGCGGTGGTTGATGAGGTAGGGCGACACGTCGTATCCCTCGATCTGGTAGACCGACGAGTGGTTGACGGGATAGAGGGCTGCCACCTGCCCGGTGACCCTGCGTCCGGCGGCGTGCAGAGCGTCGGACAGCCATGCGCCCCCTGTCCTGGCCCGCTCGTGCCGGTCCAGGTGGGCGAAAGCCGCGTCCGCCAGAAGGGCGTCTGTCAGAGGCCCGGTGTGTCCCAGCCGCCGGCAGTCGGTGGCGCCGACGATCAGGGCGCGCGTATCCGGGGCCAGGCGCGCGAGACGGCTGACCAGCTGGGGCCCGCCGGTGATCATCGGGATGAGGCGGCCGGTGTCGGCCGCAGCCTCCAGAGCGTCCCTGAGCTGCGGGTCGACCTTTGCCGCCTGACGCGCATCGGTCAGGTCGGGAAGCTGCTCGTCGACTTCGTGGATTGTATCGATCAGACGCAGGGCCCGCTTGGCTCGTCCGTCGCGCTCGGGGTCATCAGTCAGCTCCTCGAGTTGCCCCAGAGTCAGCGGGTGGACAGTGAGAAGCACGACCACCGGCTCCGGGCGCTCAAGAAGGCCCTGCAGCTGACGGGCAACATCGTGGAGTTCAGGCTCCTTGAAGTGCCGGGCGGCATCGTCGAGGAAGACGACGGCGCCGGCCGGGACGGGGCCCGCCAGCAGGGCCAGTAGCTCGCCGGCGTCGTCGGGCCGGGCGAGTGGCGTGCCGGCGGGCAGCACCGCTGACGCGGCTTCCCACGCCGAGCGGGTCTTGCCGACCGACGACCAGCCGCTGAGCGCGATGCACCTAGAAGTGTCCTGGTGACCGTGCAGCAGGTCCTGGCGCAGGGCATGGTCGAAGGTACGCGGCAGGTAGTCCGGGCCGACGCTTCGCGTGAGGGCGGGGTGCGGCGAGCCCACGGGGGACTGGACCCCGAACTCCTTGGGCGTCCACGCGTCGAGTCTGCGGAACCGAGCGGTCGCAGCCAGATCCGTGGTCGGGCCCCGCTCGTGCATGGTGGCCTGAGAGCAGGCAGGCGGGTCCTCGCCCTCTGGCTTCTGCACAGAGCCGACAGGATCCACGACGCCCTTGCGGACGACCGAAGCCCGCTCGAAGAGGGCGTCCTCCAGGCGCGTGCGTGCGTCCTCCCAGGTCTTCAGGTCGTAGGCACGGTCCGGAAGACTTCCGCGACGCTCGGCGTGATCGCGGCAGCGTTGGACGTACAGCTTGACGAAGGGTTCCTCGGGAGCCTGGGAGCCGACACCACGCTCCTTCGCCGAGACCGTCTTGACGCTGAAGTTGGCGGCCGCGGGGTCTGCAATCTGGCTCTGCGACAGGCCCGACCCCCGGCGCAAAGCACGGAGTTCGGCGCCGAACGCGATCAGGAGATCGGTCTTGATCTCTGTGGCCACCGCGGCTCCTCTTCGAGAGCGACTCCAGGGGGTGGACCTCTGGATAGGTGGTGATCTGCTGCTTCTCCCGAACTGTCCAGAGCGACTGCCAGAATCTCATGGCCTTCTCCGACAGACCCCAGTTTTGGGGAAGCCCGCAGGCGTTCCGAGGGCCGGAACACAGCGCGGGTGAGGAGGTCCTGGTGCTCATCGCACTCAAGTTCTTCGGCATCGCCGGGGTGTTGGCGATCATCGTCCTGGCGGCCGTGCTGGCCGGCGTCATCGTGGGCCTGCTCGACTGGCACACCCACCGCCGTGCCCCCCAGGCCGTCCTGCGCGGCCTGAAGGCCTTCGCCGCCGCGATCGGCCTCCAGCTCGGCGTCGCCACCTTCGTCACGCTGCTGGTGAAGATCCTGTTTCTCCTCTAAAAGAGGGGGAGTCCCAACCGCCCTGGGGCGCGCATCCGCTGGATGCGCGCCCCAGGGCGGTTACGTGTGCGCAGACGTCCCCGAACTGCAGGAAGTCGGCGACCAGCTCGGCGAACGCCTCGGGGGTTAGGACCGTGACGCCGAGCTCCTGGGCCTTGGTGGCCTTGGAGCTCAGCTTGCCGCCCGCCGCGGGGGCGGAGACAAGGTAGGCGGTCTACGCGGTGACGCTGCTGCTGTCCTTGCCGCCCGCGCGCTTGACGAGGTCGTTCATGGCGCTGCGGCCGAACTCGGCGAGCGGGCCGGTCATCTTCCCGGTGACGACGACCTTCAGCGGCTTGCAGCCCTCACCGGCCAGCGGGCCCCGCCCGGCGCTCTCGTCGACCGGCTCGGTCATCGTGGCACCGGCCTCGGCCATCTTGTCGATCACCGGCCCGAGTTCGGCCCGCGCCTCGACCATGCCCGGCGCCTTCTCGGTGCCGATGCCCTCAACCTCACGCATGGCTTCGGCGTCCGCCGCGCGGACCGCGTCCATCGTGGCGAAGTGAGCGGCGATCCGCTGAGACAGGCGGCGGCCGGTGTCGCGGATGCCGAGCGCGCACAGCTGTCGGCTGAGCGGCTTGGCCTTGGCGGCCTGGATCTGCTCGACGAGCTTGGCGCCGCGCTTCTCGCTGCCGGAGGCCTTGGTCAGCGTCGCCAGGTCGAGCAGGTACAGGTCGGCGACGTCGTGACCGTACCGGAGGCGACGAGCGCATCCACGTAGGTCTTGCCCAGGCCGTTGATGTCAAGGCAGTCGCGCTGCGCGGCGTAGGCGATCAGAGCGGGCAGTCGGCAGGCGGTCCCCTTCACGCACCGCCACCGCTCCTTGGTCTTGTTGATGGCGCTGCCGGAGTGCGAACAGAGTTGGGGGAAGGGGGTCTCGACGACTGGGAGTGTTCGCACGAGCTGGCTGCCCCCCCGTGCAGAATCTGTGCGCTGCGCCTCCGCAGTGATTTGTAGGAACCGTGCAACCGGCTCCTCTAGTCAGCATCGTTCCCGGGGGGAGGCCGTTCCGCCGCGCCGGGGTCACTGAGCCTTGAGCGCGGCGGTTCGGCTCTGGCCACAGAAGCACGAGCTCAGGAGGCCGGGGCGGGGCCGCGGTCGGTCGTCGGCTTGAACCTGACGAAGCGTCACGAAAGTCAGCATTGGGTCAGCATCAGTCCGACTAAAGCTGCCTACAGCTGACGAAACTTGCGACTCGTAGATGCGGGTTCAGGCGTTCCGAGAAGCGTTTGCGATCGCGTTGGAGGGAAGTCGGGCGAGTCGACTCCGCTGCTCGCCCGACTCCCCGTGGACCACGCCGAGATCAGTCCGCTCAACGCACTCGACCTCGGGGTTTAAGCGGAGCCGGCGGCAGCTCGGGCGCATCCAGCCGCCCTCCGTCATACCCCTTCACATCCCCAAATCGCGACCCACTCATCCAGTCCTCCCTGGCCTGAGTGATATCGTCCTGCGACCTGCCGATGAAGTTCCACCACATCACCAACTCCTCCTCGAACGGCTCCCCGCCGAGCAGCATCAGGCCCGCGTCCGACTCGGCGCGCAGGGGAAGTTCGGTGCGGCCGCAGCCGAGGTAGAGCATGGAGCCGGGGAGGAGCGGGACTCCGTCGACGTGGGTTTCGCCGGACATCGACAGGACGGCGTACTCGAAGTCGGGCTCCAGCGGGACGCGGACGTCGGTGCCGCCGGTGAGGGACAGGTCGGCGCCGACGATCGGGGTGTACGTCGTGCCGGGGGACGTGGCCCCGTCGAGGGTTCCCAGGACGACGGTCGCGGTGAGGCCGGGGGCCGTCGCCGTCGGGAGCGCCGCGTGGTGTTCGAAGTGCGGGTCCGTGTGGCGGTGCGCGTCCGGGAGGGCGACCCAGAGCTGGGCGCCGTGCAGGAAGCGGGCATGCGGGCGCGGGGACTCCTCCGAGTGGGAGATCGCGCGGCCCGAGG
The DNA here is from genome assembly GCF_000373565.1 of Streptomyces sp. HmicA12. GTDB lineage: Bacteria > Actinomycetota > Actinomycetes > Streptomycetales > Streptomycetaceae > Streptomyces. The sequence goes on from NZ_KB891825.1 coordinate 9,049, forward strand.
TCATCAGGCCCAGTTCGCGGGGGCGGATCGTCTGCAGGCTGCCGGTCGAGTCGCGGTGCAGAACTTCGCCGTCGTGCAGCCAGGAGACGGTCTGCAGGCCCATGTGCGGGTGGGGCGGCACCTGCATGCCGGGCTCGTCGGCGATGTCGTCCGGGCCGTAGTGGTCGACGAAGGCCCAGGCTCCCACCATCCGGCGGCCCAGATTCGGCAGCAGCCGGCGTACCTCCGTCGATGCGCCGAGCCGGACGCGACGCGGGCTGAGGAGTTCGCGGACGGGTTCCGCCACGACGAATCCCCGGCCGCCGCACACGGAAGGGACCGCCTCGCGATCAAGATTGCTCATGTCGGACAACCTAGACCCGTGGCCGGGCCGCGTCAGTCTCGTGGCGGGAAGTCGCCCCTCACTCGGTGCCGTGGCGCGGCGCCGGGCGCGGGGCGCGGGGCGGGCTCCGGCCCATCCGTCGTCCGGCGCCCCGTCGGGCGAGTGGGACGCCGGGCGACGCCCGTACGGGTCACCCCAGCGCGCCGAGTGCCGCGCGGGCCACTGGAATGGACGAGTGCCCCTTGTGACCGCCGTGGCGGACGCGCCGCCGGACGACTGTCTCGCCCGCAACGACTGGATCTGCGGCGAGTATCTGAGCACGCGCCGGCACATCCTCGTCGACGCCGTGCTGCAGCATCTCCAGATCACGGTCGTCGCCGTCGCCGTCGCGCTGGTCATCGCCGTTCCGCTGGCCGTCTTGGCACGGCGGTGGGGGTGGGCCGCGGGGCCCGTGCTCGCCGTGACGACCGTGCTCTACACGATTCCGTCGCTGGCCATGTTCTCGCTGCTGCTGCCCGCGTACGGGCTGTCCGCCTCGCTCGTCATCGCCGGACTGGTGCTGTACTCGCTGACGCTCCTCGTGCGGAACATCCTCGCCGGGCTGCGCGCCGTCCCCGAGGAGACCCGGCAGGCCGCCCGGGGCATGGGGTACGGGCCGATCCGGTTGCTGCTCACCGTGGAGCTGCCGCTCGCGCTGCCCGCCGCCATGGCCGGCCTGCGCATCGCCACCGTGTCGGCCGTGTCCCTGGTGACCGTCGGCGCCATCGTCGGGTACGGCGGCCTCGGGAATCTCATCTACTCCGGGATGAACACGTACTTCAAGGCGCAGGTGCTGACCGCGTCGGTGCTGTGTGTCGTCATCGCCGTCGTCGCTGATCTGCTACTCCTGGGGGTCGGGCGGCTGCTCACCCCCTGGACGAGAGCGAGCCGCGCGTGAAGACCCTCACCGACGCCTGGAACTGGCTCGCCGACTCCGCGCACTGGTCGGGCGACGACGGCATCTGGCTCCGGCTCCAGCAGCATCTTCTGCTCACGGTCGTCTGCCTGGTCGTGAGCTGTCTGATCGCCCTGCCCATCGCCCTCGTGCTCGGACACCTCGGCAAAGGTGGGGCGCTCGCCGTCAACATCTCCAACGTGGGACGGGCAGTCCCCACCTTCGCCGTCCTGGTGCTGCTGCTCCTCACGCCTCTCGGACAGTACGGAGAGGGGCCCACCGTCGTCGCGCTCGTCCTGTTCGCCGTGCCGCCCCTGCTCACCAACGCGTACGTGGGCATGCGCGGCGTCGACCGCGATGTGGTGCGGGCCGCGCGCGGGATGGGCATGACCGGGTCGCAGATGCTCTGGAAGGTGGAGGTGCCCCTCGCACTCCCGATGATCATGAACGGTGTGCGGATCGCCGCCGTGCAGCTCGTCGCCACCGCGACCATCGCGGCGCTCGCGGGCGGCGGGGGCCTCGGGCGCATCATCACCGCCGGGTTCAATCTCGCTAGTACGCCGCAGGTGGTGGCGGGGGCGGTGCTGGTCGCCGGGTTCGCCCTGCTGGTGGAGGGGCTGTTCGAGATCGTCGAGCGGCTTGCCCCGGCCTGGGCGCGGGGGAGGGTCGGATGAGGCGCGGCGTACGCGGGCTTCTCGCGCTGCTGACGGGTGTGCTGCTCGTCGCCGGATGCGGCGGCGGGCCGTCCCTGGAGAACCAGGGGGAGGTGACCGCGCCGCCGGGCGACAGCAAGCATCTTGTCATCGGCTCGGCGGGGTTCACCGAGAGCGACCTGCTCGCCAACATGTACTCGCTGCTGCTGAAGAACGCCGGGTACGGGACCGAGCTGCTGTCCGTCTCCAACCGTGAGCTGTACGAACCCGCCCTGGAATCGGGCCAGATCGACGTCGTCCCGGAGTACGCCGCCACCTTCGCCGACTGGCTCAACGCAAAGACCAACGGCGCCGACGCCACCCCCGTCGGCTCACCCGACCTCGACGCCACCATGAAGGCCCTGCGCGGACTCGCGAGGCCCCGCGGCCTCGTGGTCCTCGACCCCGGCAAGGCCGTCGACCAGAACGCCTTCGCCGTCACCGCCGCGTACGCGAAGGAGCACAAGCTCAAGTCGCTCAGCGACCTCGGCGCGTCGGGCCTGAAGGTGCGGCTGGCCGCCGGCGACGAGTGCGTGCAGCGGCCCTACTGCGAACCGGGGTTGAAGAGCGTCTACGGCATCGACATCACCGGCATCGACCCCAAGGGCGTCGGCACCACCCAGTCCAAGCAGGCCGTGCAGAACGGACAGGACCAGATGGTGCTGACCACCAGCACCGACGCCACGCTCGCCGACTTCGGACTCGTACTCCTCGACGACGACAAGCACCTGCAGAACGCCGACTACATCGTCCCCGTCGTCAACCGGTCCCGGGCGGGCAGCGAGAAGGTGGCCAAGGCACTGGGCGCCCTCAACTCCGTCCTCACGACGGACGACCTGGCCTCCCTCAACCAGCAGGTCGACAGCTGGCGGCGGCTCCCCGAGGACGTCGCGCGCGACTACCTGCAAGAGAAGGGGCTGCTGAAGTAGGCCGGTACGGGGTGGGTGTGGGAGGAGCGGATACGGGATCGTGGTACGACCACCCCCCACCTCCACGAGCCCCTCTCGCGCCGGTCCCCAGCCGGCCTCGAGCCATCCTTGACCACCGGAATCGGGTACGCCGATGAACCGAGTCGTCGTCATCGGCGCGGGCGTGCTCGGCGCCTGCGTCACCTACCACCTCGCCCGCGCGGGCGCCCACGTCGTCGTGGTGGAACGGGCGTCGGAGCCCGCGGCCGGGACGTCCGGTGCCACCTTCGCCGCCGATGTCACCCACCTCAAGACTCCGTACGCGTACTACCGGTTGAACCGGCAGGGGTCCGACGGCCATCTGCGCCTCGCCGACGAACTCGGCGGGCCGCAGTGGCGCCACCCGGCTGCGCTCGTCCAGTGGGCGGCGGGTGATGCCGACCGCCGCGCGCTGCGGGAGAAGGCGCTGCGCGCACGGAAGTGGGGACATGACTGCCGTATCGCCCCCGCTTCCGTGCTGCGTGACCTCGCGCCCGCCGTCGACCCGGCCGCCTGCGTCGCCGACGAGGTCGTCGTGCACGGCAGCGCCGCCTGGTTCGACGCACCCCGGTTCGTACGCGCCCTGCTCGACGCCGCTGTACGGCACGGCGGTGTGGAGACGCATTACGGGACACCGGTGACCGGGCTGTTGACGAGCGGCGCGCGGGTCACGGGCGTCGAGGCGGGGGAGCGCACCTGGCACGCCGATGTCGTCGTCAACTGCGCGGGTCCCGGCGCGGACCAGGTCGCCGCTCTGGCCGGGGCGCGGCTGCCGATGCGGCGGGTGCCGGGGCTGATCGCCGTCAGCCGGCCGCTGCCCGGCCGCCCGCTCACGGCGATCCTCGCCGCCCCCGGCATCGATCTGCGGCCCACCGCCGACGGTGGGGTGCTCGCTCTGTCCTGGGAGATCGACGCACGGCTGAGGGGCGCGGTCGACGGTCTGCCGCAGGAACTGCACCGGCGCGCCCGCGCCCTCGTGCCGGGGGTCGGGCGCGTGCGGATCGCCGACGCGCGCATCGGCGTCCGTCCCGTGCCGTCGGACGGTCTGCCGCTGATGGGGCCGATGGCGCAGGTGCCCGGCCTCTACCACCTCGTCTCGCACAGTGCGGTGACCCTGGCGCCGGTCCTCGGCCGGTTCGCCGCGCAGGAGATCACCGGTGGACCACCCGTGCCGGACCTGGCCGGATACCGTCCGGACCGGCCGATCGCCGACAGCGTGCACGACGAGAACCTGCGCGCCATGAACCGGCACAGCCGACACGGCGACCAGAACGGGCGACGGCCGAAGTCTCAAGCTGAGATTTAGGGTGAGGGTTCGAGCGGTGAGGGAGAGACCTACGCGTCCGCGACCGAGTCGAACTCCACCTCGTCGCGGCCGACCCCCTGCGCGTCCGCGTCGACGGACCGGCGCAGTGCTTCGTGCAGCTTCGCCGGGGTCAGCACGCCGAGGAAGCGGGAGCCGTCCAGGACCGCGACCCAGCCCGCGTCGTGCTGCAGCATCACGCCGAACGCCTGTTTCAGCGGGGCGCCGACCGGCACCCAGGCGTTCATCCGGTGCGCCAGATCGGCGACGCGACCGCCCTGCCCGGCCAGCGACGCCTCGTCGAGGCCGACCCAGCCGTGCAGGTCACCCTGCTCGTCCAGGACCACGGCCCACCGGTCGCCCGTCTCCCGCATCCGGGCGGCGGCCTGCGCTGCCGCCTCGTCGAGCCGGGCCACCGCGGGCTGTTCCAGGTCGTCCGGCTCGATCTCGGTGACCGACAGCCGCTTCAGTCCGCGGTCCGCGCCGACGAACTCGGCGACGTACGGCGTCGCGGGCGTCCCGAGAACGGCGCCCGGGGTGTCGAACTGCTCGATCCGGCCCTGCCCGTACACCGCGATCCGGTCACCGAGCCGGACCGCCTCCTCGATGTCGTGCGTGACGAGCAGCACCGTCTTGCGCACCGCCGCCTGCATCCGCAGGAACTCGTCCTGCAACTGCTCGCGCACCACCGGGTCCACCGCGCCGAACGGCTCGTCCATGAGGAGGACGGGCGGGTCGGCCGCCAGGGCGCGGGCCACTCCGACCCGTTGCCGCTGACCGCCCGAGAGTTGTTCGGGGTAGCGGCCGCCGTACGTCCTCGGGTCCAGGCCGACCATGTCGAGCAGCTCGGCCGCCCGGGCCCTGGCCTTCGCCTTCTTCCAGCCGACCAGGGCCGGGACCGTCGCCGTGTTGTCGAGGATCGTGCGGTGCGGGAAGAGGCCGACCTGCTGGATGACGTAGCCGATGCGGCGGCGCAGCTTCACGGGGTCGACCGTCGCGATGTCCTCGCCGTCGACGTAGATGCGGCCCGACGTCGGCTCGATGAGCCGGTTGACCATCATCATCGTGGTGGTCTTGCCGCAGCCGGACGGTCCGACGAGCGTGACCAGTTCGCCCTCGGTGACCTCGAAGGAGAGGTCGTCCACCGCTGTCGTGCCGTCCGCGTACCGCTTGGTGACCTGATCGAACCGGATCATGGAGTCAACGTAACCGCGCCGGTCAGTCCCCGCTCACCAGGATCACCTCCAGGGTCCGGGGTCCATGCACGCCCTCGACCCGGTCGAGTTCGATGTCGCTGGTGGCGGAGGGGCCGGAGATCCAGGTGAGGGGACGGGCGGGGTCGAGCCGTTCGAGGGCCTGGGGGACCGACGACACCACCTGGTCCGGCACCCGGACCACGATCACGTGGTGGTCGGGGACGAGCGTGATGCGGCGGCGGCCCTGATCGGGTGAGCCGTCGAGGACGATCGTGCCCGTCTCGGCGACGGCGACCGCGCAGCCGGTGACGACGCTGTCGACCTGGTCGAGTTCGGCCGGGGTGCCGTCCTGACCGTCGGCGACGCGGGTTGCGCCGGTCCCCGACAGCCAGTCCTTTGGCAGGCCGGGTGGGGCCACCACGGAGCGCGTGCCGTGCTCGTCGAGCAGCCGGGTGACGGTGTCCGTCAGGTCCGCGGCCGAACAGCGGTGCACGAGGGCGCGGTAGTCGGCGAGGTTCTCGGCGAGCAGGTCGACCGTCTGAACGGTGGTGCGGCTGCCGTGTTCCTGTCGGTAGGTGCGGGTGATGTCGGTGTCGTACGTGGTCGGGGCGCCGATGGGCCCGTCGAGGGCGCGGCGGACCCGGCCGAGGATCACATCTCTGCTGCTCATGCGCTGACGTCCTTTCCGCCGGTCCGCTGCCACCAGTCGCGGAACGACTCCGCCGGGACCTGTGGCAGATCCCGCGTCGCGGTCCACGCTCGGCCGGGGCCCGGCAGGGTGCGGGGGTGCAGGCGGCGGGTGCGGGCGGCCAGGCGCTGGCCGGCGGCCAGGGCGCCCGGGTGGGTGAAGGTCCAGCGGGCGGCGCGCATCGCGGCACGCTCGGCGGCGTGGCCCTTCGCGGGCTTGAGGGTGACCTTGGCGCCGCGGCGGGTGACGTCGCCGCCCTGGACGACGCGTTCGCGGAGGTGGACGAGGACCTCGGGGATGTCGATGGCGACCGGGCAGACCTCGTAGCAGGCGCCGCACAGCGAGGACGCGTACGGGAGTGAGGCGTCGATCTCGCTTGCCGTGCCCCGGAGTTGAGGGCTGAGGATGGCGCCGATGGGGCCGGGGTAGACCGAGCCGTAGGCGTGGCCGCCGGCCCGCTCGTAGACCGGGCAGACGTTCAGGCAGGCGGAGCAGCGGATGCAGCGCAGCGCCTGGCGGCCGACCTCGTCGGCCAGGGTGTCGGTGCGGCCGTTGTCGAGCAGGACGAGATGGAAGGTCTGCGGGCCGTCGCCGTCGGTGGTGCCGGTCCACGTCGAGGTGTAAGGGTTCATGCGTTCGGCCGTCGAGGAGCGCGGCAGGGTCTGGAGGAAGACCTCCAGGTCGCGCCAGGTCGGGACGATCTTCTCGATGCCGACGACCGAGATGAGGGTCTCGGGCAGGGTCAGGCACATGCGGCCGTTGCCCTCGGACTCGACGACGACCAGGGTGCCCGTCTCGGCGACCATGAAGTTGGCGCCGGAGACGCCGACCTTGGCGCGCAGGAACTTCTCCCGCAGGTGCAGGCGGGCGGCCTCGGCGAGTTCGGCCGGGGTGTCGGACAGTCCCTCGGGGGCCGGGCGGCCCCAACTGGCCATCTCCTTCGCGAAGATGTCGCGGATCTCGCCGCGGTTGCGGTGGATCGCGGGCACCAGGATGTGCGAGGGGCGGTCCTTGCCGAGCTGCACGATGAGTTCGGCGAGGTCGGTCTCGTAGGCGGAGATCCCGGCCTCTTCGAGAGCCTCGTTCAGCCCGATCTCCTGGGTGGCCATCGACTTGACCTTGACGACCTCGGACTCGCCGGTCTCCCGGACGAGCCGGGTGACGATGCGGTTCGCCTCGTCGGCGTCGGCGGCCCAGTGCACGGTGCCGCCCGCCGCGGTGACCGACTCCTCCAACTGCACCAGATAGTGCTCGAGGTGGCGCAGCGTGTGGTCCTTGATCTGCTTTCCGGCGTCCCGGAGGGCGGCCCAGTCGTCGAGTTCGGCGACCGCGCGGGCGCGCTTGTCGCGGATGGTGTGGGTGGCGTGCTTGAGATTCGCGCGCAGGGTCGTGTCGCGTACGGCGTCGTGCGCGGCCTTGGGGAAGGCCGGCATACCGACGAAGGTGCCGCTCGTACCGGTCATGACTGGGGCTCCTCTTCCGTGCCGGCCAGGATCTCCGCGATGTGCACCGGCCGCATGCCGACCTGGAGGCGGGCCATGGTGCCGCCGATGTGCATCAGACACGAGTTGTCCGCCGCGCACAGCACCTCCGCGCCGGTCGCGGCGGCGTTGCGGACCTTGTCCGCGCCCATCGCCGCCGACACGTCCGCGTTCTTGACCGCGAAGGTGCCGCCGAACCCGCAGCACTCCTGCGCGCCGGGCAGCTCCACCAGCTCAAGTCCCTTGACGGCCTTGAGGAGTTGGGTCGGGCGCTCGCCCAGCCCCAGCGAGCGCAGGCCGTGGCAGGTCGGATGGTAGGTGACCGTGTGCGGGTAGTACGCGCCCACGTCCGTCACCCCCAGCACGTCGACCAGGAACTCGGTCAGCTCGTACGTCTTGGGGACGACCGGGGCGAGGGTCGTCGCGAGACCGTCGCCGCGGCCCTCCGCGCGCGCCCGCTCGCCCATCCGGGGGTACAGCTCGCGCACCATCGCCGCGCAGGATCCGGACGGCGTGATGATTGCGTCGTAATCGCCGGAGGCGAGGCCGGGCGCGAAGACATCGGAGTAGTGCCGGGCCAGCGGTTCAGCCTCGTGGCGGTAGCCGGTGTTGTAGTGGGGCTGCCCGCAGCAGGTCTGGGCGGCCGGGAAGTCGACCTCCACGCCCAGTCTGGTCAGGAGTTTCACGACGGCGCGGCCCGTGTCCGGGTAGAGCGTGTCGTTGACACAGGTCAGGAAGAGCGCGACACGCATCGTGGCCCCTTCGTGTTGTCGTTACGGCTTGGTCATCGGATGGATACAGCGGATGCGTGCAGCGTACGTCGTCAGCGGTTGCTGGTCACGAGGTGGCGACCCGCGCTTCGGCCGACGCCCACGCGGACCGGTCGCCGCGCGGCTCGTACCGCGTCAACGGCTGGGTGGAGGCGAGGAGTTGTCGCATCGCCCCACGGTCGCCCACGACACCGTCGGCACGGGCCTGGACGAGGACGTTGCCGAGTGCGGCGGCCTCGGCGGGACCGGCCACGACCGGGAGCCCGCAGGCGTCGGCGGTGAGTTGGCACAGCAGCGCGTTACGGGCGCCGCCCCCGACGATGTGCACGACGTCGACCTCACGGTCCGCGAGCCGGGCCGCGTCCGTGATCGCGCGGCGGTGCGCGAGGGCGAGCGAGTCGAGGATGCAGCGGGTCGTCTCGGCGCGGGTGCGGGGCTCCGGCTGGCCCGTGGCGCGGCAGGCGGCGGCGATCCGGTCGGGCATGTCGCCGGGGGCCAGGAAGTCGGTGTGGCCCGCGTCGACCACCGAACGCAGGGGCGCCGATGCGGCGGCCGCGTCGAGGAGCGGCGTCACCTCCGTTTCCTGCCAGGCGCGTTGGCACTCCTGGAGCAGCCACAGGCCCATGATGTTGCGGAGGTAGCGGACCGTGCCGTCGATGCCGAGCTCATTGGTGAAGTTCGCGGCGCGGCTCGCCTCGGAGCGCACCGGGGCGTCGAGTTCGAGGCCCGCCAGGGACCAGGTTCCGGTGCAGATGTACGCGAAGTGCGGGGTCGTCGCCGGGACCGCGGCCACCGCCGACGCCGTGTCGTGCGAGGCCACCGTCGTCACCGGGACCGGGCCGGTGAGGCCGGTCTCCGCGAGGACGTGGGGGAGGAGGTCGCCGGCCGGGTCGCCGGGTCGGCGCAGCGGTGGGAGGAGGCCGAGGTCGATGCCCGCGCGCTCGGCGATGCCGTACGCCCAGTCGCCCGTGCCCGGGTCGATGAGCTGTGTGGTGGAGGCGTTGGTGAGCTCCGTGCCCTGCCGGCCCGTGAGCCAGTACGTGAGAAGGTCCGGGATCAGCAACAGGCTCTTTGCTGCGGCGAGTTGGGCGGTGCCGCGGGCCGCCGCGAGCTGGTACAGGGTGTTGAACGGGGCGTACTGGATGCCCGTGGTGGCGTACAGGTCGGTCGGCGGGACGGCCGACCAGACCTTCTCCGCGACGTGGTCCGTGCGGGTGTCGCGGTAGTGGAACGGGTTGCCGAGGAGGGCGCCGTCGGCATCCAGCAGGCCGTGGTCCACCGCCCAGCTGTCGATGCCGACGGAGCGTATCTGGCCGGCCTTGCGCAGCCCGTCCAGGACGCCCGCGTACAGGGACAGGATGTCCCAGTGGAGGCCGTCGCCGGTGCGGACGGGTCGGTTCGGGAAGCGGTGGGACTCCGTCAGGGTCAGGGTGTCCCGGGTGACCTGGGCGGTCATGACTCTGCCGCTCGACGCGCCCAGGTCGACGGCGGCGTAGGGGGTGTGGGGCATGTGTGGGCTCCGGGGAGGGGGTGGGGTTCGCGTGTTCGGTCGGTGCGGGACGGGCGGGGCGGGGGCTGTTCGAAGTCGCCCCCGCCTCCCCTTCCCGTCCCGAAACCGGGGGCTTCGCCCCCGGACCCCCCTTGACTGTTTCGTTGTCGGGCGCGGGTCGTGGGTGGTTGCTCGCGCAGTTCCCCGCGCCCCTTTAGGGGCACTTCAGCGCAGGAACGCCGCCGCCACGCCCGCGTCCACCGGCACGTGCAGGCCCGTCGTGTGCGTCAACTCGCCGCCCGTCAGGGCGAACACGGCGTTGGCGACGTGTTCCGGGAGGACCTCGCGCTTGAGCAGGGTGCGCTGGGCGTAGAACTCGCCGAGCTTCTCCTCCTCGATGCCGTACGTGGCCGCGCGCTGCGCGCCCCAGCCGCCGGCGAAGATGCCCGAGCCGCGGACGACGCCGTCGGGGTTGACGCCGTTGACACGGATGCCGTCGGCGCCCAACTCGGCCGCGAGGAGCCGTACTTGGTGGGCCTGGTCGGCCTTGGTCGCCGAGTAGGCGACGTTGTTGGGGCCCGCGAAGACGGCGTTCTTGGAGGCGATGTAGACGATGTCGCCGCCCATGCCCTGCGCCTTCATCACGCGGGCCGCCTCGCGCGAGACGAGGAAGGAGCCGCGCGCCATGATGTCGTGCTGCAGGTCCCAGTCCTTGGCCGTCGTCTCCAGCAGCGGCTTGGAGATGGAGATACCGGCGTTGTTGACCACGAGGTCGACGCCGCCGAAGGCGAGCGCCGCCGCCTTGAAGGCCGCCGCGATCTGGTCCTCGGACGTGACGTCGACGGTCACCGCGATCGCCTTGTCCGGGCCGCCCAGTTCCTCGGCGACCGCCGCCGCGCCGTCGGCGTTCAGGTCGGCGATCACGACGCAGGCACCCTCGGCGGAGAGGCGATGTGCGATGGCCTTGCCGATGCCGGAGCCCGCGCCGGTCACCAGAGCCACGCGCGTGGCGAGCGGCTTGGGCTTCGGCATCCGCTGGAGCTTGGCCTCTTCGAGGGACCAGTACTCGATGCGGAACTTCTCCGACTCCTCGATCGGCGCGTACGTGGAGACGGCCTCGGCGCCGCGCATCACGTTGATGGCGTTCAGGTAGAACTCGCCCGCCACGCGCGCCGTCTGCTTGTCCTTGCCGAAGGAGAACATGCCGACGCCGGGGATCAGGACGATCGCCGGGTCCGCGCCGCGCATCGCGGGGGAGTCCGCGGTGGCGTGGCGGTCGTAGTAGGCGGCGTACTCCTCGCGATAGGAGGCGTGCAGCTCCTTCAACCGGGCCGCCACCGCGTCGAGTTCGGCGGTCGGCGGGAGGTCCAGGACCAGCGGGCGCACCTTCGTGCGCAGGAAGTGGTCGGGGCACGACGTGCCGAGCGCGGCGAGGCGCGGGTGCTCGGCGGACGCCAGGAAGTCCAGGACCGTGGCCGAGTCGTCGAAGTGGCCGACCTGCGGGCGGTCCGTGGACGCCAACCCACGGATCAGCGGCGCGAGTTCGGCCGCCCGCTCGCGGCGCTCCGCCGCGTTCAGAGCCGCGTACTCCTCAAGGACCGGACCGAACGGCTCGGCCTTGCCGTGCTCGGCGAGGAACGTCTCGGCGGTGCGGATGATCGACAGCGAGTTCGCCTCGCACGCGTCGGCCGTGTCGCCCCACGCGGTGATGCCGTGACCGCCCAGGACGCAGCCGATGGCCTGCGGGTTGGCCGCCTTGATCGCGGCGATGTCCAGGCCGAGCTGGAAGCCGGGACGCCGCCACGGCACCCATACGACCTTGTCGCCGAAGCACTCGGCGGTCAGCTTCTCGCCGTCGGCGGCGCAGGCCAGGGCGATGCCGGAGTCGGGGTGCAGATGGTCGACGTGCGGGGCGTCCACCAGGCCGTGCATGGCGGTGTCGATGGACGGGGCGGCGCCGCCCTTGCCGTGCAGGCAGTAGTCGAACGCGGCGACCATCTCGTCCTCGCGCTCCACTCCCGGGTACACCTCGGTGAGCGCGCGCAGCCGGTCGAGGCGCAGGACGGCGAGTCCGGCCTCCTTGAGCGTGCCCAGGTCGCCGCCCGAGCCCTTCACCCACATCAGCTCGACGTCGCCGCCGGTGACGGGGTCGGTCTCGGTGGCCTTGGCGGAGGTGTTCCCCCCGGCGTAGTTGGTGTTGCGCGGATCGGCGCCGAGGCGGTTGGAACGGGTGAGGAGGGCGGTGACTTCAGGATGCGTAGCCATGAGAGTTCCTAGGGAGTCGGGTGTCGTCGATGACGGAGGCCGGCGGGCTAGGTCACGCCCCCCAGCCGGCCTGCTCGCCGCCCACCCGCTCGGCCACGATCCGCTCCTGCCATCCGCTCGCCGCGTACCCGGCGACCGGGTTCGGGTCGAGGCCCCGCTCCTCGCGCCACTCGGCCAGCAGCGGCCGCACATCGGTGTTGTACGCGTCCATGAGCACGGCGTTGGCCGCGAGCACGTCCCCCGCGGCCTGGGCGGCGGCGAGCGCCTCGCGGTCGACGAGCAGCGCCTTGGCGGTGGCCTCCTGCACGTTCATCACGGAGCGGATGACCGCCGGGATCTTCTCCTCGATGTTGTGGCACTGATCGAGCATGAAGGCCACGTTCGTCGCCGGGTCGAAGCCCCCGTTCCGCGCGACCTCGTACAGGATGCGGAAGAGCTGGAACGGGTCGGCCGCGCCCACCATCAGGTCGTCGTCCGCGTAGAAGCGGGAGTTGAAGTCGAAGCCGCCGAGCTTCCCCTCGCGCAGCAGCAGCGCCACGATGAACTCGATGTTGGTGCCCGGCGCGTGGTGCCCGGTGTCGACCACGACCTGCGCCTTCTCGCCCAGCTTCACGCACTGCAGGTACGAGGTGCCCCAGTCCGGGACGTCCGTCGTGTAGAAGGCCGGCTCGAAGAACTTGTACTCCAGGAGCAGCCGCTGGTCGTCGCCGAGCCGCTCGTACACCGTGGCGAGGGACTCGGCGAGGCGGTCCTGGCGGGCCACGATGTCGTCCTGGCCGGGGTAGTTGGTGCCGTCGGCGAACCACAGCTTCAGGTCCTTCGACCCCGTCGCGTCCATGATGTCGACGCACTGCAGCAGGTGTTCCACCGCCTTGCGGCGCACCTTCGGGTCCGGGGCGCAGACGCTGCCGAGCTTGTAGTCGTCGTCCTGGAAGGTGTTGGAGTTGATGGCGCCCAGCTCCAGGCCGCGCTCCTTCGCGTACGCGCCGAGGGCCGCGTAGTCGTCGACCGTGTCCCACGGAATGTGCAGGGCCACCTTCGGCGCGATACCGGTGAACTCGTGAACCTTCGCCGCGTCGTCGAGCTTCTCCTGCGGGGTGCGCGGCACTCCGGCCCGGGCGAACACCTTGAACCGGGTGCCGGAGTTGCCGTAGCCCCAGGACGGCGTCTCGATCCGCTGGTCGGCGAGTGCGGCCTTCACGGCAGCGATGTCAGGCATGTCCACCTCTGGGTACGCGGGTCTGTCGTTGTCACTTGAACCGGTTGAACCAGTTGAACCAGTTGAAGCGGTCGAACCGGTCGAGTCAGTCGAAGCGGTTGAACGGCCGATCTCGTGAATCGATTCACTTCGCTGGGGAAGTTAACCCCGGTAGCGAGGGGCGTCAAGGGTCCAGGCGCAAGGTCATCGGTGTTACACAATCGTTTTGCCGTGCGTGAATCGTTCTGCTTCAGACCCCTTGACCGTCCCGGAGCGACGGGGCTAGCTTCCGGGCAACTTCACTGAAACATTTCACGCCGGGCGATCGTCCCGAGGCCCGCGGCTCGGCCCGGCCCATCCAGGCAACTCATGGAGACACGCGATGACGCAACCTGAACCGGAGCAGACTCCGGTCCTCGCACTGGAGGAGGTGAGCAAGTCCTTCGGTGCCGTGCGCGCCCTGCGCGGCGTGTCCCTGCGGCTGCACGCGGGTGAGGCGCACGCCCTCGCCGGCGAGAACGGCGCGGGCAAGTCGACCCTGATCAAAGCCCTCGCGGGAGTGCACAGGCCGGACACCGGCACGGTCCTGCTCGACGGCACACCGGTGGAGTTCCACGGCCCCGCCGACGCCCGGGACGCCGGCGTCGCCGTCATCTATCAGGAGCCGACGCTCTTCCCCGACCTGTCGATCGCCGAGAACATCTTCATGGGCCGCCAGCCGCACCGGTCCCTCGGCCGCGTCGACCACCGCGCCGTCAAAGAGGCGACCGCCGCGCTGTTCAAGCGACTCGGCGTCGAACTCGACCCGGACCAGCCGGCCCGTGGCCTGTCCATCGCCGACCAGCAGCTCGTCGAGATCGCCAAGGCGCTCTCCTTCGACGCCCGGGTCCTGATCATGGACGAGCCGACCGCCGCGCTGACCGGCAGCGAGGTGGCCCGCCTGTTCGGTGTCGTACGGGCGCTGCGCGAACAGGGCGCCGCCGTCCTGTTCATCTCGCACCGCCTGGAGGAGATCTTCGAGCTGTGCCAGCGCGTCACCACGCTGCGCGACGGCGCCTGGGTCGCGAGTGAACTCCTCGACGGGCTCACCGAGGACGACCTCGTGCGCCGCATGGTCGGCCGCGACCTCGACGAGCTCTACCCCAAGCAGGACGCCGAGATCGGCGAAGTCGCCCTGAGCGTGCGCCGGTTGACCCGGGAGGGCGTGTTCACCGACGTCTCCTTCGAGGTGCGGCGCGGCGAGATCGTCGGCCTCGCCGGGCTCGTCGGCGCGGGCCGCAGCGAGGTCGCCCGGGCCGTCTTCGGCGTCGACCGCTTCGACGGCGGCGAGGTCGAGGTGCTCGGCCGGCGGCTCAAGCCCGGCGCGCCGAGTCTCGCCATGCACGCGGGGCTCGCGCTCGTGCCCGAGGACCGGCGGGCCCAGGGCCTGGTGATGGACATGTCCATCGAGCGGAACATCGGCCTGACCGGGTTCGCCGCCACCTCCCGCGCGGGCCTGATGAACCGTGGGGCCGAGCGCAGCCGGTCGCTCGACTGGGCCGTGAAGCTCCAGGTGAAGTACGCGCGCCTCGCCGATGTCGTCGGCACTCTGTCCGGCGGCAATCAGCAGAAGGTCGTCCTGGCCAAGTGGCTCGCGACCGGACCGCAGGTGCTGATCGTCGACGAACCGACCCGGGGCATCGACGTCGGCACCAAGGCCGAGGTGCACCGGCTGCTGTCGTCACTCGCCGCGGAAGGGGTTGCCGTCCTGATGATCTCGTCGGACCTGCCGGAGGTGCTCGGCATGGCCGACCGGGTGCTCGTGATGTACGAGGGGCGGCTGGCCGCGGAGCTCTCGCGCGCCGAGGCCACCGAGGAGTCCGTCATGGCCGCCGCGACCGGGAGGGCATCGTGACCGTCACCGCGCCACCCGTCCACGAGCGGTCCGCACCCGAACCCACCGCCGGGCGGCGGCTGATCGACAAGGTGTTCAAGGCCCGCGAGATCGCCGTGGCCGGTGTCCTCGTCGTGATGCTGCTCGCCACCCAGGTCTCCAACTCCGAGTTCCTGTCCGAGCAGGGCATCAAGGACCTCCTGCTCAACGCCACCATCCTCGTGCTCGTCGCGACCGGACAGGCCGTCGTCGTCATCACCCGCAACGTCGATCTGTCCGTCGGATCGGTGCTCGGCATCTCCGCCTTCGCGGCCGGCAACTACCTGCAGGGCGGCGGGAACTCACTCGTCGCCGTGGTCTACGCCGTCCTCATCGGCGCCGTGTTCGGCGCCCTGAACGGCGCGCTCGTCAGCCTCGGCAAGGTGCCCGCCCTCGTCGTCACCCTCGGCACGCTCTACGTCGTGCGCGGCATCGACTCCATCTGGGTCGGCTCCGAGCAGATCGTCGCCGCCGACCTGCCGAACGGCTTCGTCGACTTCGGGCACGACGGCCTGTGGATCGTGCCGTACCTGGCGCTGCTCGCCCTCGCCGTACTGCTCTGCGTCGGCTACTACATGCGCAGCTACCGCAGCGGCCGCGAGATGTACGCCCTCGGCTCCAGCCCGGAGGCCGCGAACCTCGCCGGCATCCCCGTCCGCAAGCGCATCATGACCGCGTACGTGCTGTGCGGCGCGCTCGCCGGACTCGCGGGCGCCCTCTACCTCGCCCGCTTCGGCAACGTCGACTCCGCCACCGGCAACGGCTACGAACTCACCGTCGTCAGCGCCGTCGTGGTCGGCGGCGTCGCCTTCACCGGCGGCTCCGGCACCGTCTACGGCGCGGCCCTCGGCGCACTGCTGCTGACCTCCATCAACAGCGTCCTGCCCGCCATCGGCGTCAGCTCCGTCTGGGTCACCGCCATCAACGGGATCCTGCTGCTGCTCGCCATCGCCGTCGACCGGATCCTGGCGCTGCGCGTCGCCGCAGTGCTGCGCAAGCAGGCCGCACAGATGAGGAGCGCCCGCCATGCCTGAGACGTTCGCTGACAGGTTCAAGAACGCGGTGCGCTGGGACACCGCCGTCGGCGCACTCCTGATCGTGCTGCTGCTCTGCTCGTTCTCGTTCGTCGACAACTTCGGGAACGCGCTCAACGTGTCGTTCCTGATCGGCAACACGCTGCCGATCGCGCTCATCGCCCTGCCGATGACCATGCTCGTCATCTCGGGTGAGGTCGATCTGTCCGTGGGCTCCACGGCCGGCCTCTCCGGCGCCGTCATGGGCGCCCTGTGGAACAACGGCATGGCCATCGAGACGATCATCCCGCTGTGCCTGGCGCTCGGCGTCGTCTGCGGCCTGGTCAACGGGCTGCTCGTGACCCGCCTCGGCCTGCCGTCGCTCGCCGTCACCATCGGCACCATGGCCGCCTACCGCGGCATCGCGCAGATCGTCCTCGGCTCGGACTCGGTCACCGACTTCCCCGGCCAGTACCTGGACTTCGGCGCCGGCCGGTTCGGCGACACGTTCATCCCGTACGCGGCGCTGCCCTTCGTGATCCTGCTCGCCGTCGCCGTCGTCGTGCTGCACGCCACCCGCGTCGGCCGCTCGCTCTTCGCCATCGGCGCCAGCGAGGAGGCGGCCCGGTTCTCCGGCGTCCGCGTCAAGCGGCTCAAGCTGTCCATGTTCGTGACGACCGGTCTGCTCTCCGCGCTCACCGGCGTCTTCTGGGCCCTGCACTACGCCAGCGCCCGCTACGACAACGCCACCGGGCTCGAACTCTCCGTCATCGCCGCGGTACTGCTCGGCGGCATCGACTTCGACGGCGGCAAGGGCACGATCGGCGGTGCGATCGCGGGCGTGTTCCTGCTCGGCACGCTGCAGAACGTGATGAGCCTGCTCAACGTCTCCGCCCAGTCGCAGATCGTCGTCACCGGCGTGCTGCTCGTCATCTCCGTGCTCGCGCCGCGCGTCGGCCGGCAGCTCGCGCAGGCCAGGGCGCGCAGGAGGACCGCGCGGACGTCGGCGCCTCCGGCACCGGCCGCCTCCTGACCCGTACTCCCTCGCCCCACCCCAGCTCTCTCCCCACCTGTCGTCCCGTCCCGTGAGGATCAGCCATGTCCGTAACCGCCCGTACCCGCCGGCTCACCGCGGCTCTCGCCGTGACCACCGCCCTCGTCGTGGGCGCCACCGCCTGCGGCGGCACGACCAAGGACGACGCGAACAAGGAAGCGGCGAAGTCCAACGCCGCGGGCAAAGCGGACCCGAACGCCGCCACCAAGAAGGGCCTCACGGTCGCGTTCCTGCCCAAGCAGGTGAACAACCCGTACTTCACGACCTCCGACAACGGTGGCAAGAAGGCGCTGCAGGAGCTCGGTTCGACGTACAAGGAGGTCGGCACCAGCAGCGGCACCGACACCTCCGGCCAGGTCAGTTACGTCAACACGCTCACCCAGCAGCAGGTCGACGGCATCGCCGTGTCCGCGCAGGACCCGGGCGCCCTGTGCACCGCGCTCAAGCAGGCCATGAGCAACGGCGTCAGCGTCGTCGCGTACGACTCCGACACCAAGGCCGACTGCCGCAACGTGTTCGTCTCGCAGGCCTCCGCCGAGGACCTCGGCCGCACCCAGGTCCAGCAGCTCGCCAAGCAGATCGGCGGCAAGGGCGAGATCGCGATCCTCTCGGCGGCCCAGACGGCCACCAACCAGAACACGTGGATCGACTACATGAAGGACGAGCTGAAGAAGCCCGAGTACAAGGACATCAAGCTCGTCACGACGGCCTACGGGGACGACGACGCGCAGAAGTCGTTCCAGCAGACGCAGGGCCTGCTGCAGGAGCACCCGAAGCTGAAGGGGATCATCTCCCCGACCACGGTCGGCATCAAGGCCGCCGCTCAGTACCTGTCGGGCTCGAAGTACAAGGGCAAGGTCAAGCTCACCGGCCTCGGCACCCCCAACGACATGCGGGCCTACGTCAAGAACGGCACCGTCGAGGCGTTCGAGCTGTGGGACCCGGCGAAGCTCGGCGCGCTCGCCGCGCACACCACGGTCGCTCTCGAGTCGGGCCAGATCACCGGCAAGGAGGGCGAGAGGTTCAAGGCCGGTGACATGGGCGAGTTCACCATCGAGAAGGACGGCGTCGTCACCCTCGGCAAGCCGACCGTCTTCGACAAGAAGAACATCGACCAGTTCAAGTTCTGACCACCCCCGTGACGACCCCTGGAGGTGTGTCGATGCAGCGTGTCTGCTTTCTGCTCAAGGTCAGGGCCGACCGGATCGACGAGTACCGCGTCCGTCACGAGGACGTGTGGCAGGAGATGCGGGACGCCCTGACCGCCACCGGCTGGCACAACTACTCCCTCTTCCTGAGGGAGGACGGACTGCTCGTCGGCTATCTGGAGACGGTGGACTTCGACGCGGCCCGCGCCGCCATGGACGCCACCGATGTGAACGCCAGGTGGCAGGCCGAAATGGGCTCGTTCTTCGAGGAGTTGGAGGGGCAGGCCCCGGACGCGGCGATGCGCCCGCTCACCGAGGTCTTCCACCTTGCGTGAGCGTGCGACGGTCGGCATCAAGGACGTGGCCCACGAAGCGGGAGTCTCCGTGGGCACCGTCTCCAACGTCCTCAACCAGCCGCACCGCGTCTCCGAGTCCACACGCCGCCACGTCCAGCAGGTCATCGCCCGCCTCGGCTACGTGCGCAGCGAGTACGCACGGCAGTTGCGGGCCGGGCACAGCCGCATCGTGTCCCTGCTCGTCCTCGACATGGGCAACCCGTTCTTCGTCGACATCGCCCGCGGCGCCGAACGGGCGGCCCGCGACGCCGGACTCGGCGTCATGGTCTGCAACAGCGCCCAGAACCCGGCGGAGGAGGCCGAGTATCTGTCCCTGTTCGCGGAACAGCGGGTGCGCGGCGCCCTGATCACCCCCGCCGACCCGAGCGGTGCGACGCTGCGCGACTTCCGCCGGCACGGCATTCCGTACGTCGTCGTGGACCGGGTCGCCGGTGACGAGGAGGGTTGCTCGGTCGCCGTCGACGACGTCTCGGGCGGCGCACTCGCCGTACGTCACCTGCTCACCGGAGGCCACCGCTCGGTCGCCTTCGTCAGCGGCCCGCCGCACCTGAAGCAGGTGCAGGAGCGCAGGGAGGGTGCCCGGAAGGCCCTCGCCGAGGCGGGTCTGCCCGAGACCGTGCTGCGCGAACTGCCCACCGAACGCCTCGACGTGGCCGCCGGCCGCGACGCGGGCGCCCGGCTGCTCGGTCTCGGACGGCGCCCGACCGCCGTGTTCTGCGCGAACGACCTGCTGGCGCTCGGCGTGCTCCAGGCCCTCTACGCGGCCGGGGTGCGGGTCCCCGAGGACATGTCGATCGTCGGCTACGACGACATCGAGTTCGCGGCGGCGGCCACGGTCCCGCTCACCTCGGTCCGTCGGCCGGCCCGCACCCTCGGCACCATCGCGGCGGAACTGCTGCTCCAGGAGACGGGCGAGCGGGCCGCCGACCACCGGCACCAACACGTCGTGCTACGGCCGGAGTTGGTGGTGCGGGGATCGAGCAGGGCCTTGGGCTGAGCCGCACCCGTTCCCGCCCCCGCCGCCACTGGCTCGGCGTAGCGCCGTGGGCCTGACGGAAGCGGCGGGTGAAGTGGGCGGGGTGGAGGAACCCCCCAGGAGCGCGCGACGGCGTCGATCGTGCGATGGGCCCGACCGGTGGAGGCCTGATCGGCCCGGGCGCCCTCCAGGCTGCGCCGGATGATCCAGCTCTCCAGGCTCAGCCCCAGGCAGTGGCGGAGGTTCCCACCGCCGCGCTCGTCCCCACCGGCGGAAAGCCGACCTCAGGCCCGAATGACCCCGAGTACCTCGTCGCGGACCCGTTCCATGGTGGCCCGGTCGCGTGCCTCGGCGTTGAGGCGGAGGAGCGGTTCCGTGTTGGAGGGGCGGACGTTGAACCACCAGTGGCTCGCGGTGACGGTGAGCCCGTCGAGTTCGTCCAGGGTGATGCCGTCCCGGTCGCCGTACGCGGCCTTGATCGCGGCAAGGCGGTCGCTCTGGTCCGCGACGGTCGAGTTGATCTCGCCCGAGCCGACGTAGCGGTCGTAGGAGGAGACGAGCGCCGAGAGGGGGCCCTCCTGTCCGCCGAGCGCGGCCAGGACGTGCAGGGCCGCGAGCATGCCGGTGTCCGCGTTCCAGAAGTCGCGGAAGTAGTAGTGCGCGGAGTGCTCGCCGCCGAACACGGCGCCGGTGATGGCCATTTCGGCCTTGATGAAGGAGTGGCCCACGCGGGTACGGACCGGTGCGCCGCCGGATTCGCGGATCACCTCGGGCACGGTACGGGAGGTGATCAGGTTGTGGATGACGGTGCCGCCGGGATGCCGGGCCAGTTCGCGGGAGGCGATGAGCGCGGTAATGGCGGAGGGGGAGACGGGGTCGCCCTTCTCGTCGACGACGAAGCAGCGGTCCGCGTCGCCGTCGAAGGCGAGACCGAGGTCGGCGTCCTCGGCCTTCACCCGCTCCTGCAGATCCACGATGTTCGCCGGGTCCAGCGGATTCGCCTCATGGTTCGGGAAGGTGCCGTCCAGCTCGAAGTACATCGGCACGACGTCCAGCGGCAGCCCCGCGAAGACGGTCGGCACCGTGTGCCCACCCATCCCGTTACCGGCGTCGACCACCACNTTCAGGGGGCGGACGGCGGTCAGNTCNACGAGCCCGAGCAGATGCGCCGCGTAGTCCTTCAACGTGTCGCGCCGCGTCACCGTTCCCGCCGACGCGGCCGGCTCCGGAGCGCCCGACACGCTCCACTCCTCCACCAGTTCACGGATCTGAGCCAGGCCCGTGTCCTGCCCCACCGGCGCCGCGCCC
>NZ_KB891826.1 GCF_000373565.1 Streptomyces sp. HmicA12
CCGACGGCCGCCGAGACGAAGTTCTGCACCGCGAGGCCGCCGGTCTGCACGACGTGGCCCATCGCCTGCTCGCCGTAGTACGACTGCCAGTTGGTGTTGGAGACGAAGGACGCGGCCGTGTTGAAGGCCTGATCCGGGTCGATGGAGGCGAAGCCGAGCGATCCCGGCAGCGAGCCCTGCAGGCGCTGCAACAGGTACAGGAACAGCACGCTCACGGCGGAGAAGGCGAGGACACCGCGCAGGTACGCGGTCCAGCGCATCTCCGCGTTCGGGTTGGCGCCGATGCCCTTGTAGATCCACTTCTCCACCCGGAGGTGCTTCTCGGAGGAGTAGACCCGGGCCATGTAGTCACCGAGGGGACGGTAGGCCAGCGCAAGCGCCGCTATCAGCGCGAGCAGCTGGAGCACGCCGGCAAGAACGGGGCTCATATCTGTGCTCAGAACCTCTCCGGATAGATGAGGGCGAGGACGAGATAGCCCAGCAGGGCGACGGCCACGACGAGGCCGACGATGTTCTCGGCGGTCACAGCTTGGTCACCCCCTTGGCGACGAGTGCCACCAGCGCGAAGACCGCGATCGTGGTGACGACGAAGGCCACGTCGGCCATCGTGAGCTCCCGGATGAGGTTCGGAATCGGAACGGACAAGTAGAGGGAACTACCGGGAACGGCCGGAAACGATCCCCTTTGACGCGTCCCTTACGGCGAACCGCGCACCTTTGACAGGGCCCATACGCGTCGAACGATGCAGGTTCGATGGATACGGTCATTTCAGGACAGGCGGAAACGCAGCCTGCAGATGACGGCATCGGTGTCCCGGCGCACAGCGTGAGCGACGACGGCGCCCCGCTGGTTCTGCAGGATCCGCTGCCAGACGTGCTCCGGCTCGGCCTCCGGGACCAGCACGGTGACCCGGGTGTCCGGGTCGGCGACGGCGACTTCACGGACGTACTCGGCCACGGGCCTGCCAAGGGTGCGCCGCTCGGAGGGGATGTGCACCAGGTCGACGCCCGGGTTCCACAACGCCCAGTCACGGGTCAGGGCCTCGGTGGCGGCGCGGTCCTCGGGGTCGGTGTGGCAGACGGTGACGGCGCGCACCTCGTCGCCCAGGGAGATCGCCGCGGTCAGCGCCTCGCTGGTCAGCCGGGAGATACCGGAGACCGGGACGATGACGAGGGAGCGAGCGTGGGTCGGGCACTCGGGGATCCGGCCGAGGCCGAGGCGCTCACCGATCCGGGCGTAGGCGCGGTGCACGGCCTGGAACGCGAGCACGAGCAGCGGCAGCGCGACCACGATCAGCCAGGCGCCGTCGTGGAACTTGGTGGCGGTCACGACGATCGCGCTGACGCCGGTCAGGACGGCGCCGAGCCCGTTGAGGAGCTTCTTGCCGAGCGATCCGGGCACGCCGTGCCAGTGGATGACCATGCCGACCTGGGCGATGGTGAAGCCGATGAAGACGCCGATGGCGAAGAGCGGCACGAGGGTGTTGGTGTCGCCGCCGGAGAAGACGAGCAGGGCGGCGGAGATCGCGGCGAGGGTGAGGACGCCGTGCCGGTGGACCTGGCGGTCGGCCTTCAGGGCGAAGACGTGCGGCAGGTAGTTGTCGCGGGCCAGCAGCTTGAGCAGGACCGGCAGGCCGCCGAAGGACGTGTTCGCGGACAGGGCCAGCAGGATCATCGTCGCGAACTGCACGACGTAGAAAGCCCAGTTGTGGCCGAGGGAGGCGTCCGCGAGCTGCGCGAGGACGGTGACGCCCTCGACCGGCTGGAGGTGGAAGCGCGAGATCAGCACGGACAACCCGATGAGCATGACGCCGAGGACGGCGCCAAGGGCGACCTCGGCGTGCTGGGCACGGCGGGCGCGCGGGGCCCGGAACGAGGGCACGGCGTTGGCGATGGCCTCGACGCCGGTGAGCGCGGAGCATCCGGAGGCAAACGCCTTCAGCAGGAGCAGCGCGCCCACGGTGGTGGCGTTGTCGGCGAGGACGGAGGCGTGGCCCGCGGCGGCCGCGGTGGAGACGGGCGCGGAGCGGAACAGGCCGACGGCGATCAGGATCAGGATCGAGGCCACGAAGACGGCCGTCGGCACGATGAACGCGCGGGCCGAGTCGACGATGCCACGCAGGTTCACGGCCGTGATGAGGACGAGGACGGCCAGACAGATCCAGAGGCGGTCGCCGTACAGCTCCGGGAAGGCGGAGGTGAGGGCGGCGACGCCCGCGGTGACGGCGACGGCGACGTTCAGTACGTAGTCGAGGACGAGGGAGGCCGCGGCGACCAGGCTGGTGCGGGCGCCGAGATGCTTCTTCGCCACCGCGTAGGAGCCGCCGCCGTCCGGGAACGCGGCGATGACCTGCCGGTAGGAGGCCACGAGCACGGCGAGCAGCGCGGCGATCGCCAGGGTGACCGGGAGGGTGAAGCCGAGGCCGTGGGCCCCGGCCGCCGCGAGGACCAGGACGATGGCCTCCGGGCCGTACGCGACGGAGGCCATCGCGTCGAGGGAGAGCGCGGCCAGACCGGTCACGGCGGTGAGCCTGTGCTTCTCCGCCGCGGCGTCCCGGGAGTCGGGCGGCTCCGCTCCGTCAGGGTTCACCCCTGGCTCGGATATCAGAGACGTGGTCATGGATGGGCTCCTTCGAAGGGGGTCAGAGCTTGCGGGCCCTGGGGCTCCGCTCAGGTTCTGTCCGTATCCGGCCATCCCCGACTGGGCCTTACGCCTTCTTCACGCGCGAGGGCCGGAATCTGACAGAACGTTGACGGTCGGCGCCGGGGAATCGGCACACGTCAAGGCCGTGCACGGAGTTCCGTCATAGCCCCGTCAAGCCGTGGGACGCGGGGGCCACCCCGTTCCTACCGTCGCCCGTATGAGAGACGCCCTGGAACCGACCAGCGGGCGGCAGCGACCGCCCGGCGCCCCGGCCCACGACGAACAGTGGACCGGAGAGATGCACAGCGCCGTGCGCTGCGCGGGTCTGCTCTGCGCGGCGCTACTCCTGATCGATGCCGCCGCCGGCAGCATGACCCCGTGGCGGGCCGCTCTGTGGGCTGGGCTCGGCGTGCTGCTCTTCGCCGTACTGGTGCCCGCCCGCGTCTCAGCGGGCGAGGGCTGGCTCGCGGCCCGAGGGCTGTTCGGCGAGCGCCGCGTGCGCACGGACCGGCTCGTTGCGGTGCGCTGGCGCGAGGGCGTGGCACGCCGTCTCGTGCTGCGCGACGACACAGGTGCTCGCGTCGAGATCGACCCACAGGTCCTGGTGGCCAACCCGTTGTTGTGGCGCTACGTGGACGAGGGCGCGCGCGTGGCCGTCGAGCGCGAGCTGCTGCTGTGCGGCGCAACCGCGCTCGCTCAGGTGTCCCGCAGCGTGGAGCGCGAACTGGCCCGCACCGTGTTCAAGGTGTCCGAACTGGAGTGATCGGCGCGGGAAGGCACGGCGTCCGTCGTGGTGTCAGGGCCTGCGGTCCGCATGGCGGCGCGTGCCGCCCCGGCGGCGCGCGGCGTCCGCTCGTCGGGACGGGCGGCCACGAGGAGTTCGACGGGCGAGTTCGGGTCACGGTGCGGGGCGGCGATCTCCGCCTACGGCGGGCGTCGGCCGGGAGGTGAGGGCGGCGTCGGCGAAGGGCAGCGACAGCACCATCGTGAGGCCGCCGCCCGGGGTGTCCTCCGGAGTCAGGGTGCCGTCCATGGCCTCGGTCAGTCCGCGGGACAGCGCGAGGCCGAGACCGAGCCCGGTGGTGTTGTCGGTGTCGCCGAGACGCTGGAACGGTTCGAAGAGACGGTCCTGCCCGTCCGGCGGCAGCCCGGGGCCCTGGTCGACGATCCGCAGCTCCACCCGCCCCGCGTGAGCGCTCGCGCCAAGCAGGACGGCGCGGCCCTGTGGGGTGTGCCGTGCGGCATTGGAGACGAGGTTGGCGACGACCCGCTCCAGAAGGGGCGGGTCGGCGAGCACGTCGGGGATCTCTTCCAGGTCCTGGATCTCGACGGGCGGGGCATCCGCGGGCAGCGAGTCGAGGGCGGACGGCAGGATCTCCTCCAAGGCGGTGGCGCGCAGGTCGAGAGTGAGGGCGCCGGCCTGGAGGCGGCTCAGGTCGAGGAGGTTCTCCACGAGCCGGTTGAGCTTGGCCATGGACTCGTCGGCGGTGGCAAGGAGTTCGGCCCGGTCGTCCGCGGAGAACTCCACGTCGGCGCTGCGCAGCGAGGTGACGGCGGCCCATCCGGCGGCGAGCGGGGTCCGCAGGTCGTGCCCGACCGCACGCAGCAGCGCCGTGCGCATCCGGTCCGCGGCCTTCACCGGTTCCACCTCCGCGGCCACCTCGGCGAGCCGCACGCGCTCCACCGCGGCGCCGACGTGCGCCGCGAACGCGGCGAGCACCCGGCGCTCGGAGGACGGCAGGTCACGGCCGCGCAGGACGAGGTGCATGCCCGGGCCCGCGGGCACGACGGTCGTCGCCCTCTCCGTGCCCGAGGTGTCCGGGGGCTGCTCCATCAGGTCGGCCGACTCGACCCCGAAGGTCTCCCGGGCACGGTCGAGGAGGGCCGGGATGGTGGCCCCTCCCCGCACGATCGTGCCCGCGAGCGACGACATGGTCTCTGCCTCCGCCGTGGCCCTGGCCGAGCGGCGGGCCAGGCGCAGGGAGCGGTCGACGACGGCGGCCACCGTCGCGGCGACGGCCGCGAAGACGACGACGGCTATCACCGCGTTGGGGTCGGCGAACGAGAAGTGACCGATGGGCGGGATGAACCAGTAGTTGAGCAGCAGCGAGGCGGTGACCGAGGCGACCACCGCCGACAGCACTCCCCCTATGCAGGCCACGCCGACCACGGACAGCAGGAACAGCAGCGCCTCGCTGGTCAGGTCGAGGTGGTCGCGGGCTCCGTCCAGGTCGAGCAGGAATGTCAGCGCCATCGGCAGGAGGAGCCCCACGACGGGGCCCGCGACGCGGCGGGGCCCGGACAACGTACGGCGGCGGGACGGCAGCAGTGTTCCCCGGCCCGCGCGTTCGTGGGTGACGGTGTGCACGTCGATGTCACCGGAGAGGGCGACGACCGTCTCGCCCGTGCCGCGACCGCCGAGGAACCGCTCCAGGCGGCCACGTCTGCTGGTGCCGAGGACGAGCTGGGTGGCGTTCTCCGCGCCGGCGAACTCCACCAGGGCGCTCGCCACGTCGTCGCCGACGATCGAGTGGTAACTGCCGCCAAGGTCCTCGACCAGGCGCCGCTGCCGGGCGAGCGAGGCGTGCGAGGCGCCTGCGGCGAGGCCGTCGCTGCGGGTGACGTGGACGGCGAGCAGGTCACCGCCCGCGGCCCGGTCGGCGATCCGGGCCGCCCTGCGGATCAGGGTGTCGCCCTCCGCGCCTCCGGTCAGCGCGACCACGACGCGCTCCCGGGTCTCCCACACGCCGCCGATGCGGTGCTCGACGCGATAGTGCTGCAGGGATTCGTCGACCCGGTCGGCGACCCACAGCAGCGCCAACTGCCTGAGAGCGGTGAGGTTTCCGGTGCGGAAGTAGTTGGCGAGCGCGGCGTCGACCTTCTCCGGGCGGTAGATGCTGCCGTGCGCCATGCGCCGCCGCAGGCCCTCCGGTTCCATGTCGACCAGTTCGATCTGGTCAGCGCGGCGGACCACGTCGTCGGGGACGGTCTCGGCCTGCGGAACCCTGGTGATCTTCTCGACGACGTCGTTGAGGGACTCCAGGTGCTGGATGTTGAGCGCCGTGATGACGTCGATCCCGGCGGTCAGGAGCCGGTCGACGTCCTGCCAGCGTTTGGGGTTGCGGCCCCCGCCGGGCACGTTGGAGTGCGCGTACTCGTCGACGACGGCCACTTCGGGCCGCCGGGCGAGGAGGGCGTCCAGATCCATCTCGGTGAACTCAGCTCCCTGGTAGGCGCATTGAGCGCGCGGGAGGACCTCAAGCCCTTCCAGCATCCGCTCGGTGCCGGCCCGCCCGTGACACTCCACGAGGCCCACCACCACGTCGGCGCCGCGGACCGCTCTGCGCCGGGCCTCATCCAGCATGCGGTAGGTCTTGCCGACCCCCGGAGCAGCTCCGAGGTAGACCTTCAGACGGCCGCGGCGTACGTCGCTCATCGCAGTGTGGACTCTCCGTTCACGGGCGCTCAACTCCCTTGTGTGCCCTGCTCGTACGGGTCACTGAAACGGCTTGCGCAGGGCCTCGTCACGCATCTTGGCGCAACCCTGGCGGCCTCCACCGGGACCTTGACACCCCCCTGACGCGGACACGTTGCCGATAAGGTGAAGGCGGTGCGCCGGGAAGTCTGGTCGGCCGGAACCCGTCAGGGCTCCGCGGGGAGTCGTGATCGTCGGCTCCCCCTTCGGCTTCGGCTCAGGGGGCGGCATGCGCAGCGTAGGAACGATCCTGGCACTGGTCGTACTCGCCACGATGGTGGCGACCTTCGCCCGCCGATGGCGCATCCCCGCCCCCTCGCTCCTCGTCGTCGCCGGCCTCGCGGTGGCCCTGCTGCCCGGCACTCCTCAGATCGAGGTCAGTCCGGAGGTCATCGGCCTGGTGGTGCTGCCTCCGCTGCTGTACGCCAGCGCCGAGGAACTGTCCTGGCGCGAGCTGCGCCTGGTGTGGAAGCCGGTCGGCGTGCTCGCGGTGGGTCTCGTGCTCGCCTCCGCCGCGGCGGTCGGGGTGGTTGCGTCGCTGGTGACGCCGCTGTCGTGGCCGATGGCGCTGGTGCTGGGCGCGGTGCTCGCCAGCACGGACCCCGTGGCCGTCACGGCCCTGGGCCGACGGCTCTCGCTGCCGCCCAGGGTGCAGGTCCTGGTGCAGGCCGAGAGCCTCTTCAACGACGCCACCTCCCTCGTCCTGTTCCGGGTCGCGGTGACCGTGGCGGTGGCGTCGGCCGCCGCCGACTGGCAGACCGCGACGGGCGAGTTCGCGCTCCTCGCGGGCGGCGGCACGCTGGTCGGCGCCGCCCTGGCCTGGACGGTCACGCTGATACGGCGACGCACCGAGGACCCCGTCCTGGAGACGGTCACCGCACTCGTGACCCCTTACGCCGCCTACGTCCTCGCCGAGACGGCGCATACCTCGGGCGTCACCAGCGTCGTGGTCGCCGGTGTCATCCTCGGCGGCCGCGCGGACCGCCTCACCACCGCCCCCATCCGCCTCCAACTCCACGCGGTCTACGGCACGGTGGTGTTCCTCCTGGAGAGCGTGGTGTTCAGCCTGATCGGTCTCGCGCTGCCCGCGCAGGTGCGGTCCCTGACCGCCGACGACCGGGCCTGGCCGCTGTACGCGCTCGCGATCGCCGTCACCCTCGTCGCCGTACGGCTCCTGTGGCTGGCCCCGCTGTCGGCGGTGGTCCAGCACAAGGGCGGCGTCAGCCGCGTGAACTGGCAGGTGCCGATGGTCCTCA
Source organism: Streptomyces sp. HmicA12 (assembly GCF_000373565.1). Classification (GTDB taxonomy): domain Bacteria; phylum Actinomycetota; class Actinomycetes; order Streptomycetales; family Streptomycetaceae; genus Streptomyces. Next base: position 7,375 of record NZ_KB891826.1, read on the forward strand.
CCTGGGCGGGCACACGGGGCGTGGTGCCACTGGCCGCCGCTCTGTCCATCCCCGTGGTCGCCGACAACGGCACTCCGCTCACCCAGCGCCCACTGGTGCTCGTACTGACCACGTCGGTCGTCGTGGTCACCCTCGTCGTGCAGGGCTTCACGCTCGCGCCCGTCGTACGCCGCTCAGGCATCGCCCTGGAACCCGAACACACCGCACGCGAGGAGGCCGCGGCTCGCAGCAGACTGGCCGGAGCGGGCCTGCGGCGTCTGGAGGACATGGCCGATCTGGAAGCCGTCCCGGACGTCGTGCTCGACCGGTTGCGCCGGGGCCTGGCGGCACGCCTGGAATCGGCACAGGACCGGCTCACCGACACGGGCGGGGACGGCCAGGGACCGGGCCGGGAGTCGGCGGACCACGTGTACCGGCAGCTGCGCCGCGACCTGATCGAAGTGGAGGCGGCCGAGCTCCAGCGACTCTACGAGGAGCACGACATCAGCGACACGACACGACGCAAGCTGCAGCGTTCGCTCGACCTTGAGGAGGCTCGGCTCACGGGGGCATGAGCCGCTCCTCCCGTGGGGCGGCGGCTCACGACGACGCGCGGTCGACGGTGGCGATCCATTCGGTGTCGCCGGACCAGGCGCCGATGAGGAGGTCGCGCAGGGTCTCGACGGCCGCGATGAAGCGCCGGTCCTCGGCGAGGCTGAAACCAGCCGGACCTCACGTCGGCCGGGGAGGGGACTGACGGTAGGAGACGGGGCCGCTGCCGTAGGTACGAGGGCGGATGCGATGAAGGTGCTGGTGACGTACGCGAGTGTGTACGGCGCGACGCGTCAGGTCGCGCGGCGGATCGGGGACCGTCTGTGTGAGGCGCGGCTGCACGTGGATGTTCTGGCGTGTGACGAGGTCACGGCGGTCGGCGGCTACGACGCGGTCGTGGTGGGCAGTGCGGTGTACGACCGGACGTGGCCGGCACCGGCACTTCGCTTTCTCCGGAATCATTCCGAAGCGCTGGCTACCCGCCCCACCTGGGCCTTCAGTGTGGGGGTGCCCGCTCGACTGCAAGGCGCCTGGAAGGACTTCGCCGATCGCGAGAGTGCCGTTGTCCTCGCACGGTTCGCGGACGTCTTCCGGCCAGGCGGACACGAGATGTTCGCGGGCGTGCTCGCACGCGAACACCTGCCGTGGAGGAGACGGTGGCTGTTCAGAGCGGCCGGCGGCCGATACGGCGACTTCCGGGACTGGGAGGCGATCGACCGCTGGGCGAACGGCATAGGTCGCACACTGGCCGAGCAGTCAACGAAGGGCTGAGCATGACGGGCCCGGGCGTCCGCTGCCGCGCCAAGGCACCCGGCACCCGGTGGAGACCACCGAGACGCTCCAGCCCAAGTCGCCACAGGCACCTGCCGCGGCAAGGGCTGCCGCTGGGATCCGATCCGATGCGCCATGGCCCACCGCCGTCCACGGACCGATCGGCCTACGTCAGCGACAAGATCCGGTCCTCCTTCACATCGAGCCGAACTCGGCGAGCCGCGGCCGCACCCCTAGGTAGGTGAGAACGGCCACGGCGAGGAGCGCTCCGCCCGACCAGGGCAGCAGCCCCGTCAGGTCGGAGCGTCCGGCGCTCACGGACGCGGCGAAGTACCGCTCGTTGATCTCGGTGACGTTGTCGAGCGCGGTCATCCACGCGCCGAAGTGGGCGTTGGACGTGCCCGGTTCCCAGCCCATGCAGAACTCGGCGGCCTCCCGCTGCCTGCCCTGGGCCACCAGCCGGCGGATCTTCACGTCGTCGTGCTGGTAGACGGCATAAGCCTCGACGGTCCGCTCGGCGGCGACGCGCTCGCCGGGGAAGGTGATGTTGTCCAGCTCGCGCCGGAACTCGCCGGTGAACCGGAGGTCCTGGTGATCGGCCCCGTAGGCGCGCCAGGTCGCGTCGATCCGATCGGCGTACGACGACAGCGGGACGCCCGATATCCCGTACAGCTTGCGCGACTTGGCGTAGAAGGACGCTTCGTACGGCTCGCGCAGAGCGGGATCGAGAAGATAGCGGCTCTCGTCGGCGTTGGCGTCGTAGGCGATGGCGCGGGCCCGCGAGAGGGCGACGACCGAGTCGAAGGCGTCGCGGCGGGCGACCCGCAGATGCTCCCGCTCGCCGATGAGGGCCTGGGCGCCCAGGACGACGGCGAGCACCGCGCACAGTGCGGCGGCCAGGAGAGCAGGGTTGAGGATGCGGCGGAACCGTCGCGCCAGCCACCACTGAAGGGCGGCCAGGACGGCGAGCAGCAGGACACCGCACCCCGCGAGCGTGATGAGCTGGCCGGTGAGGGTCGAGCGCGCCGAGACGTACTCGGCCTCGAAGTTGCCGTTGTTGGTCTCGATCAGCTCCTCCGCCCTCGGGACGAGTTCTTCGCTCAGCAGCCGGGTCGCCGTGCGGTAGTCCGCTCGCGCCGCCGCCTTGCCCCCGGCGCGTCCGTCGTTCTCAAGTGCCCGGCCGATCAGCTCCTCGTAGCGCGCGTAGGAGTCGCTGAGGGAGTCCACCGTGCGCTCGGCGGAGCGGTCCCCGTCCGCGGCCACCGCGAGGGCCCGCAGTTCACCGGCGATGGTGCGCCGTGCGTCCGCGTAGTGTCCGGCTGCCTTCTCGTACGGCTCGTCGAGCCGCCCCCGGCCCGCATCGCCGCTGGCGAGAAGCATGTTGACGACCTGCGCGTCCATGTCGTTGAGGGCGAGGTCGAGTCCGGCGGCGCTGGTGGTGCGGGGCGCGTGCTGTTTCTCCACGGCGTCCCAGATGCCGGATGCGGCGAGCCCGGACAGGGCCAGGAGGACGAGCAGTGCGGCGGACAGCAGCGTGATCAGCGCCCGTAGAAGTCTCAGCCCGGCCGGCAGGCCCGACGGGACAAGACGGCGCACGACCTCCCGCGCTCTGCCGAGCCGGTCACGTGCCGGCCTCCCGGCCCGCGGCCCCCCTCGTGGCCGCGGACCAGAAGGCCCGGAGGGCGGGGCGAACGTTCCGTGAGATGACTGCGCGCCAGTCCTGGCCCCCGCTTCAGGACGGTGCGTCGTACCGGCGGTGATGGTCACGCGCCCTCCACGTCACTCCACGGACGGTCGCCCGTCCCCCGTGGCGGAAAGTCTGTGCCGGGTTCCGGCCGTGCGTGCGATCCGTTGACGGACTTCTGATGCGCGCGCGGTGCCCTTTGACTGCGCTTTGACGACACCACGGCCGGCATCGCTAGAGGGGCGCAAATTCCGCGCCGGACAAGGCGTTTCGGCCTCGCTACGGAGATATGTTCGTCTCCGGCCGCCGGACAGGCAGCGGACGTCAGTGGCATGACCGACCACGGGCGACGCGCTTTCGGCCTCTTCCGGCAAGTACGTCGTCCGCACTCCTCCCGGGCGGCCGAGCACGCGTCGGACGCCATGTCATCCCGCAGCCGATGCCCGCGTGCAGCCTTGAGGTGCCGGGGCCCCGGCACCTCAAGGCCCGGCGGCCATCACACCCCGTCCCCGCCCCGGCCCGTACTGTGCCGGGCTCTGGCACGAAGGCTCCCATGCACCCCCCTGCCGCACCGCCGCAGATCCCGCCCGCCCGGCCACGTCCCGCGCCCCGGCCCGCCACCGGCCTACGACGACGAGGCCAGGGCGCTCTGTTCGAGCCCGCACAACTGGTCCGCTCCCTTGATCATCGTGGCGCTCATCCCGCTCGCGCTGCGCGGCGTGCGCTACACCCCGGCCTCGGCCCACGACCTGCTCCGCCGCAACCTGGCGGTCTACGGACTCGGCGGCCTCGTCCTGCCCTTCGTCGGCATCAAGTTCATCGACCTTGCCGTATCCCGGCTCCCGGGGGTCGGCTGACCCGACATCAGAACCTCGTCAGGAAAGACCCGTCAGCCTTGTTCACCCCACTCCTGCAGGCTTCGATGGGGGATGTGAACAGCGAGTGGCTCCTCCTCGACCGGCCGCCTCATCAGGCGCCCCGTCGCGTGCCCCGCTGTCCGGAGACCCTCGCGTCCGCCACTCGCTGACGCGGCCTCTCCCACTCCCGGGGGCGTCGAGACCCGGTCCGGCGCCCCTTCTTCGTGCCCGTCCACGCCCTTGTGGCCCCTGTACGCGCAGACCTCACCCCACCTAGCAATTCCTGGATGGATCATGTCTTCCGCCACGCTTACCTCCCGTACGGTCCTGGTCACCGGAGCCACCTCCGGCATCGGCCTGGAGACGGCCCGGCAGCTCGCCGAGCGCGGAGCCGTCGTCCTCGTCCACGGCCGCACCGCCGAAGAGGCGCGCGCCGCGATGGACCGCATCATCGCCACCACCGACGCCGACGCGGCACAACTCTGCTCGTTCTCCGCGGACTTCAGCCGTCTCGAGGAAGTCGAGGAGATGGCCCGCAAGATCGCCACTGAGCACCCGCACCTCGATGCCCTCGTCAACAACGCCGGCATCGCCGCGCCCGAGCGGCACACCGTCACCGCCGACGGCAACGAGATCGCCTTCCAGGTCAACTTCCTGGCCCACTACCTGCTGACCTGTCTCCTCGAACCAGCCCTCACCAGCGAGCCGGGCGGCCGCGTCGTCAACGTCTCCTCCTCGCTGCACCGCACCGCCGCGATCCAGTGGAACGACCCGAACCGCGCCCGCCGCTACGCCCGCCTCGCCGCGTACGCCCAGTCACAGCTCGCCCTGACCGTCTTCGCCGCCGACCCGCGCGTCACCGCGGTCTCCGTCCACCCGGGCGTCTGCGCCACGGATCTGCTCCCGCTCTACGCCCACGACGGCGTGCCGGCAGCCGAGGGCGCCGCGCACGTGGTCCGGCTCTGCGACCCGGCGACCGAGATCGTCAACGGCGCCTACTACGACCGCGCCGAGCGCGTCGACCCGGCGCCCGCCGCCACCGAGGAGCGCACCGTCAAGCGCCTCAACAAGCTCGCGGACCTGCTCGTCGGCCGGGCCACCACCTGAAGTCCACGCCTAAGCCGAGGAGTTACGCCATGTCGAAACGAGCCCGCAAGAAGAAGGCCCGCCGCAAGAAGAGCGCCAACCACGGCAGCAAGGCCGGACAGCGCTGAACGCACCGTCCGGGGCGCGGCAGGCCGCTCACGACCGCACGCCCCGGACGGCCACGCACACGCGCCTTCCCCTCCCCTTCCCCCGACGCAGCCAAGGGACGACCGTCCATGATCGAGCTTCAGCCCCGCGAACTCCCCGCGCTGGCGCGGTGGTTCCCCGCAGGGACACCAGGCCCTGCCGCCGTCGGCGAGCACGCGCTGCGGACGGGAAACGGCCGCTGGTGGGCCGACCGCCCGGTGCAGCCCCGCGCCCTCGCCGTCTCCTGCGCGGACCACGTCATGCTGCGCGGCACCCCGGACGACCTGACCCCGAAGGACCTCGGGCCCCTCGCCCACTCCTACATCGACGCCCCCGCACGGTTCCATCCCCTCCTGGCAGCGGCCTTCACCACCCTCACCCCGTGGGAACGCATGGTGTGGACCCATCAGGCGCCATCCACCCCCAGCAGCCTGCCGCGTGGCATGACCGTGCGCCGCATCGAGCCCGCCGACACGAACGTCCTCCACACCCTGGGCCCCGACTCGGCCTGGATCACCGCCAGTTGGGGCGGGCCGCTGGGTCTTGCGGCATCCGGACACGGCTGGATCGCCACCGACCGCACCGGCACCGCCCTGGCCATAGCCTGTGCCTACTTCCGCGGCTCCCGCTACGAGGACGTCGCCGTTCTCACCCGCCCCGACCACCGCCGCCACCGCCTGGCCCTGGCCTGCGTCAGCGCACTGTGCGACGACATCACGGCCCGCGGCCACACCCCGAGCTGGAACTGCTCGACCCTCAACCGCGCCAGTCGCCTCCTCGCCTGGACAGCGGGCTTTCGCCTCGTGCACGAGTACGTCCACTACGCGTCCGGCAGCCCGGCTCAGCAGGAACTGCTGACCGCGTAGGAGTTTTGGGGGGCGGTGGATCAGTGGATCGGTGTCCGCTGGGGCATGGGGCGTCCGTCGTTCTGGGCACTCAGGAAAGTGAGTGCCGCGGTGACCCGGCGGTCGACCAGGGGCTGGTCGGTGAGTCCGAGCTTGCGGAAGATGACGCTGACGTACTTCTCGACGGCCTTGACCGAGATGAAGAGCGCGGCGGCGATACCCCGGTTGGACAGCCCGTGGGAGATGTGTTCCAGGACGTCGATCTCGCGCAGGGTCAGGTCGTCGATGGCGATGCCGTCCCGGCGCGTCACCAGGGAGTCCACGATGCTCGGGTCCAGCACGGTCTGGCCGGCACGGATGTCCCGCAGCGCG
>NZ_KB891827.1 GCF_000373565.1 Streptomyces sp. HmicA12
GGGCGCGGCGCCGGTGGGGCAGGACACGGGCCTGGCTCAGATCCGTGAACTGGTGGAGGAGTGGAGCGTGTCGGGCGCTCCGGAGCCGGCCGCGTCGGCGGGAACGGTGACGCGGCGCGACACGTTGAAGGACTACGCGGCGCATCTGCTCGGGCTCGTCGATCTGACCGCCGTCCGCCCCCTGAANGTGGTGGTCGACGCCGGTAACGGGATGGGTGGGCACACGGTGCCGACCGTCTTCGCGGGGCTGCCGCTGGACGTCGTGCCGATGTACTTCGAGCTGGACGGCACCTTCCCGAACCATGAGGCGAATCCGCTGGACCCGGCGAACATCGTGGATCTGCAGGAGCGGGTGAAGGCCGAGGGCGCCGACCTCGGTCTCGCCTTCGACGGCGACGCGGACCGCTGCTTCGTCGTCGACGAGAAGGGCGACCCCGTCTCCCCCTCCGCCGTCACCGCCCTGGTAGCCTCCCGCGAACTGGCGCGCAACGGCGGCTCGGGCACGATCATCCACAACCTGATCACGTCCTGGTCGGTGCCGGAGGTCGTCAAGGAGAACGGCGGCACGCCCGTACGCACCCGCGTGGGCCACTCCTTCATCAAGCAGGAGATGGCCACCACCGGCGCGATCTTCGGTGGCGAGCACTCCGCGCACTACTACTTCCGCGACTTCTGGAACGCGGACACCGGCATGCTCGCGGCCCTGCACGTCCTGGCCGCGCTCGGCGGCCAGGAGGGCCCGCTCTCGGCGCTCGTCTCCTCCTACGACCGCTACGTCGGCTCGGGCGAGATCAACTCGACCGTCGCGGACCAGGGCGACCGCCTTGCCGCGATCAAGGCCGCGTACGGCGACCGGGACGGCATCACCCTGGACGAACTCGACGGCCTCACCGTCACCGCGAGCGACTGGTGGTTCAACGTCCGCCCGTCCAACACGGAACCGCTCCTCCGCCTCAACGCCGAGGCACGCGACCGGGCCACCATGACGCGGGTCCGCGACGAGGTACTCGGGGTCATTCGGGCCTGATGTTCGTCTGCGGGTGAGTGGGTGGCTGGTCGCGCAGTTCCCCGCGCCCCTGAGATGCCTTCGGCATCCAGGGGAAGGCTGCGCGCAGCGCATGCCTTCAGGGGCGCGGGGAACTGCGCGAGAAGTCCCCACCGGCCGTCACCTGGCAACGGACCCCGTGGGGCAGACGCAGATCTGTACAGGGGCGCGGGGAACTGCGCGACCAGCCACACACCACCCGCACCCGCCCACCAAGAACACCCCGCGGACGAGAAGCCCCAACCACCCCGGCGGTACCCTGACCAGGCCGCACACAAAGACCCGCACACAAAGCGACCCGTACCCCGAAGGGAACCCCCATGCCGCTCGAAGCCGGCCTCCTGGAGATCCTCGCCTGCCCGGCCTGCCACGCCCCCCTGAAGGAGGCCGACGCCGAGCTGATCTGCACCGGCAAGGACTGCGGCCTGGCCTACCCGGTCCGCGACGGCATCCCCGTCCTCCTGGTCGACGAGGCCCGCCGCCCCGCCTGACCCCACCGAGAACGCAGGAGGCGACGCCATGTTCGACGAACCGCTCCTGGACGACCCGGAGGCGCTCGCCAGGGCCGACCGCCGCGGCCTGCTGCGCGGCGCCGCCGAGGCGGGCGCCCGCGTGCGCACCGCGGCCCGGTACGCGGCCGAGGCCGGCATCGCCGAGCTGAAGCCGGACGGCCGCCCGCGCGCCGTCCTGATCGCGGGCCCCGGCACCGCGGCCCTGGGCGTCGCCGAGTTCGTCGGCCGCCTCGCCGGTTCGGCCTGCCCGGTGGTCCGGCTGCGCGCCACCGGCGTCGCCGCCGCCCCCGGCGCCCTGCGCTGGGACCTGCCCGGCTGGGCGGGCTCGGTCGACCTGCTCCTGGTCGTCACCCCCGACGGCTCCGAGCCGAGCCTCTCGCTCCTCGTCGAGCAGGCCTACCGCCGCGGCGTCACCGTCGTCGCCGTCTGCCCGACCGGCGCCCCGCTGACCGAGTCCGTGGCGGGCGCGCACGGCCTGTTCGTGCCGATGGCGACCGCCCCGTACGAGCAGGACCAGCCCGCGGCCGCCTCCGCGCCGGGCGCGCTCTGGGCGCTGCTCACGCCGCTCCTCGCCCTCCTCGACCGCACCGGGCTGCTCTCCGCGCCGCCGGAGGACCTGGAGAAGGTCGCCGACCGCCTCGACCGCACCGCGGAGCGCTGCGGCCCGGCCATCGCCACGTACAGCAACCCGGCGAAGACCCTCGCCTCCGAGCTCGCCGAGGCCCTCCCGCTGATCTGGACGGAGGGCGCGGCCGCAGGGCCGGCGGGCCGCCGGTTCGCCGCCGCCCTCGCCGAGCTCGCCGGGCGCCCCGCGCTCGCCGCCGACCTGCCCGAGGCGCTGCCCGCCCACGGCGCGCTCCTCGCGAGCGACCTCGCCGCGGGCGCCGACCCCGACGACTTCTTCCGCGACCGCGTGGACGACGCCCAGGCGCTGCGCGCCCGCGTCGTCCTGCTCCGCGACCGCCCCACCGGCGGCATCAGCGCCGCCCCGGCCGCCCGCGAACTCGCCCTGTCCCACGACACCGCGATCAGCGAGCTGGAGCCGGAGGAGGGCAGCGACCTGGAGACCCTCGCCGAGCTGATCGCCGTCACGGACTTCGCCGCCGTCTACCTCGGCCTCGCCTCCAGGGCGTGACCCGCAGGCGACCCTGATCCCGGCCGGCCGACGGCGCCCGGCCCGCCCACGACACCGGCCCGCCCCGGACCGCGTACGGAAAGAAACACCTCATGGACCGCCTCACCAACACCGTCCGCCCCTACGCCTGGGGCTCCACCACCGCCATCCCGCGGCTCGTCGGCGCCGAGCCGACCGGCGAACCCCAGGCCGAGATGTGGATGGGCGCCCACCCCGGCGCCCCCTCCCGCACCGAGCGCGGCCCGCTGAACGAGGTCATCGACGCGGCCCCCGCGCAGGAGCTGGGCGAGCCGGCCGTGACCAAGTTCGGCCCCCGCCTCCCCTTCCTCCTCAAGCTGCTCGCCGCGGGCGCCCCCCTCTCCCTCCAGGTGCATCCGAACCTCCAGCAGGCGAAGGAGGGTTACGAGAAGGAAGAGGCCCAGGGCGTTCCCATCGACGCCCCGCACCGCAACTACAAGGACGCCAACCACAAGCCCGAACTCATCTGCGCGCTCACCGAGTTCGACGGCCTGTGCGGCTTCCGCGCCCCCGAGGAGGCGGCCCGGCTCCTCGAAGGCCTCGGCGTCGACAGCCTCAAGCCGTACGTGGACCTGCTGCGCGCCCACCCCGAGGAGGCCGCGCTGCGCGAGGTCCTCACGGCCGTCCTGTCCGCGGACCTCGCCGAGATGACGGCCACCGTCACCGAGGCGACCGCCGCCGCCCAGCGCATCGGCGGCGACTACGAGCCGTACGCGGGCATCGCCCACCACTACCCCGGCGACCCGGGCGTCATCGCGGCCATGCTCCTCAATCACGTACGCCTGCAGCCGGGCGAGGCGCTCTTCCTCGGCGCCGGCGTCCCGCACGCGTACCTGAACGGCCTCGGCGTCGAGATCATGGCCAACTCCGACAACGTCCTGCGCTGCGGCCTCACGCCGAAGCACGTCGACGTCCCCGAACTGCTGCGCATCGTCCGCTTCGAGGCGAGCGACCCGGGCGTGCTGCGCCCGGAGGCGTCGCCGAACGGCGAGGAGCTCTACGACACGCCCATCGACGAGTTCCGGCTCTCCCGTTACGTGCTCCCCGAAGGCGGTGCGGCCCACGACCTCACCACGCCGACCCCGCAGATCCTGCTCTGCACCGCGGGCACGGTCCGGGCGGGCGAACTCACCCTCGCCCCCGGCCGGTCCGCCTTCGTACCGGCGGACGAAAAGGCCGAAGTGTCCGGAGTGGGGACGGTTTTCCGGGCGACGGTCGTGGCCTGAGAGACCCCTGTGCCGTCCCGTGCTGCAACAATGACCCACCGCTGCACGGGACGTACACGTACGCAGAACCTCGAAGGGACACCAGGAACAACATGAGTGCTTCAGGCGGAGCAAAGGCGATCGTGGCGGCCCTCGCCGCCAACCTGGCGATCGCGGTGGCCAAGTTCGTGGCGTTCCTCTTCAGTGGGTCCTCGTCGATGCTCGCCGAGTCGGTCCACTCGCTCGCCGACTCGGGAAATCAGTTCCTCCTCCTCATCGGCGGGAAGAAGGCCCAGCGCGAGGCGACCCCGCAGCACCCCTTCGGGTACGGCCGCGAGCGCTACATCTACGCCTTCCTCGTCTCGATCGTCCTCTTCTCCGTCGGCGGCATGTTCGCCGTCTACGAGGGCTACGAGAAGATCAAGCACCCGCACGCACTGGAGCACTGGTACTGGCCGGTCGGCGTCCTCGTCTTCGCGATCATCGCCGAGGGCTTCTCCTTCCGTACGGCCATCAAGGAGTCGAACCAGCTGCGCGGCAAGCTGACGTGGAGCCAGTTCATCAAGCGCGCCAAGGCCCCTGAGCTGCCGGTCGTCCTCCTGGAGGACTTCGGCGCCCTCATCGGTCTGGTGCTCGCGCTGTTCGGCGTCGGCCTCACCCTCGCCACCGGCGAAGGCGTCTGGGACGGCATCGGCACCCTCTGCATCGGCCTCCTGCTGATCGCCATCGCGATCGTCCTCGCGCTGGAGACCAAGTCCCTGCTCCTCGGCGAGGCCGCGGGCGCGGAGGAGGTCGCGAAGATCGAGCAGGCGGTCGTCGACGGCGACACCGTCACCGGCCTGATCCACATGCGCACGCTCCACCTCGGCCCCGAGGAACTCCTCGTCGCCGCGAAGATCGCCGTCCAGCACGACGACACCGCCGCCGAGGTGGCCCGCGCCATAAACGAAGCCGAGGCCCGCATCCGCGCCGCCGTCCCGATCGCCCGGGTCATCTACCTGGAGCCCGACATCTTCAGCGAGGCCGAGGCCGCGAAGGGCCCGGACCCGGAGGCGACCCCGGGCGGCCCGACGCCGACGCCGGGGCACTGATTTTTTCGCTTGTACGTAGTCGAGGGCCCGCCGAAATTCTCGGCGGGCCCTCAACTACGTCAGGGGCGCGGGACTGTGTCGATGTGCGGCTCCGCCGCGTGGGCGCAGCCCCCACACACCCGCACCTACGCGACTTCGGCAAGCACCCCGAGCAGTGATGCGGCGTCGGGCGCGGCCTGAAGCCGCTCGCGGAACCCGGCATCCATCAACTTCCGCGACAGCAACGCCAGAATCCGCAGATGTTCATCCCCGGCGGCAGCCGCCGGCACCGAGATCATGAAGACGAGCTTCGCCTTCGTCCCGTCCAGCGACCCCCACTCGATGCCCTCGGTGGACCGCGCGAACCCGACGACCGGCGCCGACACCGCGTCCGTCTTGGCGTGCGGAATGGCGATCTCCTCGCCGAGCCCGGTGGTGCCCTGCTCCTCGCGGCGCAGAGCCGTCCGCACGAGCTCCTCGACGTCGGTGACCTTGCCGGTGGCGGCGAGCAGCCCCGCCATCTCGCGAATGGCGGCCTCCTTGTCGCCCGCGTCCAGCTCCACCTTCACGGTCCGCTCGGTGAGATACCCGGACAGCACCTCGGGCTCGCCGCCGGGCGCAGGGGACTCGGAGTCCTTCTGTACGTCGACGGGGGCGGCCCGCGCCGGTTCGGGTGCGGTCTCCGTCGGTTCGGGTGATGCAGCCTCGGGCGCCGCCGCCGCTTCCTTGGCCGCGGTCCGACGGGCCTTGAGCTCGATCAGCGCGTTCGTGGACAGGGCCGTGACCAGCACACCGGCGACGATGGCGACGAAGAACATGGCGACACCGCTGATCGCGGTGAACACGGCGACGATCGGCCCGCCGTGCGGCACCGAGTCCTCCACCCCGGCCACACCGGCGATGGCACCGGCGACCGCGCCGCCCAGCATGTTCGCCGGAATGACCTGCGCGGGCCGCGCTGCGGCGAACGGGATGGCGCCCTCCGAGATCCCGAAGAACCCCATGAACAGAGCGGCGATACCGGTGTCCCGCTCCTGCTGCGTATAGAGCTTGCGGCGCAGCAGCGTCGCGAGCCCCTGCCCGAGCGGCATGACCGGAATGGCGGCGGCGGCCATGCCCATGACGGCGTTGTTGGTGCCGATGAGGCCGGTGCCCACCAGGAACGCCGTCTTGTTGACCGGCCCGCCCATGTCGAAGGCGATCATCAGGCCGATGATGGCGCCGAGCACGACGGCACTCGACCCGGTCATCCCGTTCAACCAGCTGGTCAGGTGCGTGAACACCCACGAGATCGGCGTCCCGATGACGTAGATGAAGAACAGCCCGACGACCAACGTGGACACGATCGGCACCACGATGATCGGCATGATCGGCTGCACGAACTTCGGCACCTTGACCTTGCGTATCCACAGCACGACGTAACCGGCGAGGAAGCCGGTCGCGATCGCCCCGAGGAAGCCCGCGTTGGCGTCGGCGCCGTAGATGCCCACGCCGTCGTAGGCGAGGAACCCGCCGATCATGCCGGGCACGAGCGCCGGCCGGTCACCGAGCGCGAAGGCGATGTAGCCGGAGAAGATCGGCAGCATCAACTTGAAGCCGAGCCCGCCCAGCGCGTTGATGTCGTACCAGAAGGAATCCTTCGGGATCTCGATCCCGTCGGGCGTCGTGTGCCCGCCGACGGCGAGTGCGACGGCGATCAGCAGACCACCGACCACGACGAACGGGATCATGAAACTGACCCCGTTCATCAACGCCTTGTACGCGGCGCTCCGCTCCTTGCCACCGGAGCCGCCGCTCTCCTCGGCCCCGTCGGCCTCGAGCACGGGCGCGCCTTGCACCTGCTCGATGAGTCGCTCGGGGTGGCTGATGCCCTCGGACACTCCGACGGACAGCACCCGCTTACCGGCGAACCGGCTGCGGTCGACATCCTTGTCCGCCGCGATGATGATGCCGTCGGCGTGCTTGACATCGTTGTCAGTCAGGACGTTCTCGGCCCCGATGGAACCTTGCGTCTCCACCTTCATGTCGATACCCGCGTCGTCCGCGGCCTGCTGCAGCTTCTCCGCCGCCATGTAGGTGTGCGCGATACCGGTCGGACAGGCGGTCACCGCGAGCAGCTTCAACCGCTTCCGTGGCTCGACGACTGCTCCGCCCGTGTGGGGGTCGGCCGGACTGGTCACGTGGCTCTCCTTTGTGCCTTCGCCATACAAGACCGCGCAAATATTGACGGCCTTCAGCGCATCCTGCAACACATAAGCACAGGATCAAAAACCAGAAAGTCCCTTCTCGTAACGCTCCACACCCTTTGTCCCCCGGGCGTGAGAGGACCCACGGCGAACGGGAACAAGCCATGCCCGGACCGCCCCGGTACGGGGACGGGGTAGGGCCGACTGGGCCGATCGGTGTAGATTCGTCACGAGCCAGACGTCGCTGCTGATGGCGGTCGGGCGGCCCGCACGACGGGCCGGCCGAGGGAGAGAGGGCCTCCGACGGACTGCGCTGCGAGTATCGGAGGACACCTGTGTCCGAAGACGCCCGCAGACCAGCCATGCGTACTCCGTTTACGGGGATACGCCTGTCAGCCCACCTCGACCGACTGCAACTGCACCGAGGAGCAGCTCACTTATGACTTCTGTCGCCAACCGACAGGACCAGGACTTCAAGGTCGCCGATCTCTCCCTCGCCGACTTCGGCCGCAAGGAGATCACCCTCGCCGAGCACGAGATGCCCGGCCTGATGTCGATCCGCAAGGAGTACGCCGCCACGCAGCCCCTGGCGGGCGCCCGCGTCACCGGCTCTCTCCACATGACGGTCCAGACCGCCGTCCTCATCGAGACCCTCGTCGCGCTCGGCGCCGAGGTCCGCTGGGCGTCCTGCAACATCTTCTCCACCCAGGACCACGCCGCCGCGGCCATCGCGGTGGGCCCGAACGGCACGCCGGACAACCCCCAGGGCGTCCCGGTCTTCGCCTGGAAGGGCGAGACCCTGGAGGAGTACTGGTGGTGCACGGAGCAGGCCCTGACCTGGCCGAACACCCCCACCGGCGGCCCGAACATGATCCTGGACGACGGTGGTGACGCCACCCTCCTCGTCCACCTCGGCGTCCAGTACGAGAAGGACAGCAAGGTCCCCTCGGTCGACACCGCCGAGTCGGACGAGCACCGCGTCATCCTCCAGCTCCTGAACAGCACGATCTCGAACGGTTCGCAGAAGTGGACCCAGCTCGCCTCCGAGATCCGTGGCGTCACGGAGGAGACGACGACGGGTGTCCACCGCCTGTACGAGATGCAGCGCGACGGCTCCCTCCTGTTCCCCGCGATCAACGTGAACGACGCGGTGACCAAGTCGAAGTTCGACAACAAGTACGGCTGCCGCCACTCCCTGATCGACGGCATCAACCGCGCCACGGACGTCCTCATCGGCGGCAAGACCGCGGTCGTCTGCGGTTACGGCGACGTCGGCAAGGGCTGCGCCGAGTCGCTGCGCGGCCAGGGCGCCCGCGTGATCGTCACCGAGATCGACCCGATCTGCGCACTGCAGGCGGCGATGGACGGCTACCAGGTCACCACGCTCGACGAGGTCGTCGACAAGGCGGACATCTTCGTCACGACGACCGGCAACAAGGACATCATCATGGCCGCGGACATGGCCAAGATGAAGCACCAGGCGATCGTCGGGAACATCGGCCACTTCGACAACGAGATCGACATGGCCGGCCTGGCCCAGATCCCGGGCATCGTCAAGGACGAGGTCAAGCCGCAGGTCCACACCTGGACGTTCCCCGACGGCAAGGTCCTCATCGTGCTGTCCGAGGGCCGCCTGCTGAACCTGGGCAACGCC
This sequence comes from Streptomyces sp. HmicA12, assembly GCF_000373565.1. Classification (GTDB taxonomy): domain Bacteria; phylum Actinomycetota; class Actinomycetes; order Streptomycetales; family Streptomycetaceae; genus Streptomyces. Next base: position 8,826 of record NZ_KB891827.1, read on the forward strand.
ACCGGCCACCCGTCCTTCGTGATGTCCAACTCGTTCGCGGACCAGACGCTGGCCCAGATCGAGCTGTTCACCAAGCAGGCCGAGTACCCGGTGGGCGTCTACACGCTGCCCAAGCACCTGGACGAGAAGGTCGCCCGCCTCCACCTGGACTCGCTCGGCGTCAAGCTCACCGAGCTGCGTCCGGAGCAGGCCTCGTACATCGGCGTCGAGGTCGACGGCCCGTACAAGCCGGAGCACTACCGCTACTGAGCACCGCACCGGCTGCCGGACTCCACCGGCACCGACTGCCAGGACAGGCCCCCGCACCCCCGTGCCGGGGGCCTGTCCCGTGAGCGCCCGCACCGCTGGCTACGGTGGACACACCTTCCGACGCGAGCCGGAACCACTGGGCCGACCCGCACAGCCGACCTGAACCCGCGACCGGTGGCGGCGGCCGTCACCAGGCCAGACAGAGGACCTCACGAACCCCATGCCCCGCGGCCGTTATTCGCTCCACGATCCGCACGATCACACCCCCCTCGGTGAAGAGCACTTCCACTGCGCGCCCGGCCCCTCCGGCTGGCGCTACGTAGCCCAACGGACCACCCCCTCCGGCGATCACGCCGGCTCCATCGACCTCGCCCTCGACGAGCTCGGCCGCCCCATCCGTCTGGAGCTCACCGCCGCGAGCTGGCAGGTGCGCGGCGCCGCCCTGGACGGCGTCACGTGGGTACGCACCGATCCCACCGGCACGCACGCCACCGAAGGAAACGCTCCCGCGCACGCGTTCACGGGCACGTCCCCCGCGTTCCTCGTCGCCACCTCGCGTCTGCTCAACCTCACCCCCGCTTCCCCCTCGACCCGTGTCCGCCTCGTCGCCCTCACGGATCCGGTCCTGGCCCCGCGCACTCTGGACCAGTCCTGGACCTTGCTGAACAGCGAAGCACACGCCACTGACAACGGACCCCTGACCGTGGACGAATACCAGGTCACAGCCCTGGACACCGGCGAGCAGCACACCGTTCACCTCAGCGGCGACGTGGTCCTGGCGGCTCCCGGAATCGAGCTGGAGCACCTCGAGACGCCGCCGTCGACGTTCGCCTGACGCCGCGCCGCTCAGGCCGGCGGCACGAACCCCGTGGCCGGCGACTCCGAACCCCCGTCGTCAGGAGCGGAGCGGGGGACCGAGGGCCCGCCGTACGCCCCGGTCGCGGGCGGCACGGGAGCGACGGGAGCCGAGGGCGGCGCGTACCCGGCGTGAGCCCCCGCAGCGTTCCCGGGCACCGGCGCGGCGCCGCCCGGCACCGAGAACCCACCCTGCCCGGCCGCGCCGAAGGCCCGCTGAGCCTCCCGCTGCTGCCGCTCGTGCATGACCGCGGCGAGAAACGCGGCGGGCGGCACATCGCTCGGCGCCGGAGCACCGGTGTGTGCGGCGAGATCGGTGGCGAGCCGCTCAGCCATACCCCATCCCACCTGCGGGTCCAACTGCCCCATCCGCGTGAGGTACTGACGCACCGCCAGCCACAGCCCCTCCGGCACGGCGGACAGATCGAGTTGGGCGAACCGCCCGACCAGCCACGGCGGCGGAGGCGGCACGACGGCCGCCTGCCCGGTCGGCACCCGTTCCCGGACGACCAGCGTCCCCGCGACGACATCCCCGACCCGCCGACCCCGAGCGGACACCAACGAGGCGATGCACGCCACGACCCCGAAGGTCATCAGGATCTCCACGACCCCGACGGCTCCCCGCACCAGCGCGTGCCGGAACCGGATCGGCCCACCGTCGTCCCGTACGACCCGCAACCCGCAGGCGAGCTTCCCCAACGACCGTCCGTGGCTCAGTGTCTCCACCGCGATCGGCACTCCGACGAGCACGAGCAGGAACGTGGCCACGGCCAGAGCGGCAGCGGCGGCATCGTCCAACGACGCGGTCGCCGCCACGACCACCATCGTCACGGCTACATAGACGGCGAACGCCACCACCAGATCGATGAGCACGGCGAGCGCCCGGCTCGGCAACTTCGCGGGCCGCAGTTCAAGAGCGACCGCCTCACCTGTCACCAGCTCACTCACGCCGGCCACCCACCCTTCCCTGACCTGCCCTAGGAACCGCCAGTCTGCCAAGCTGAGGGCACATCGCGCCGCACAGGTGCCGGAAAGCGAGGAGCAGCAGACCGGATGGACCTCGACGTCTTCGTGTCCGCCCACCGCGCCGAGTGGGACCGACTGGACGCTCTGCTGCGCCGACGCCGCCGCCTGACCGGCCCGGAGGCCGACGAACTGGTCACCCTCTACCAGCGCACGGCGACCCACCTCTCCCTCATCCAGTCGAGCGCGCCTGACCCCCGGGTCATCGGACGCCTCACTCAACTCGTGGCACGCGCGCGCAGCGCTGTGACCGGTACTCGCCGTGCTTCATGGCGCGACGTGACGGACTTTCTCCTGCGCGGTTTCCCCGCCGCCGTCTACCGGGCCCGCCACTGGTGGGTGCCCACAGCTTTGATCTCCACGGCGATAGCCGCCCTGATCGGCTGGTGGATCGGCACTCACCCCGATGTTCAGGCATCCATAGCCGCGCCCTCCGAACTCCGGGAGATGACCCGCCCCGGCGGCCAGTACGAGACGTACTACTCGAGCCATCCGGCAGCGTCGTTCGCGGCCCAGGTCTGGACGAACAACGCTCAGGCGGCCGCGATGTGCCTGGTCCTGGGCGTCTTCCTCGGCCTTCCGGTCCTCTGGATCCTCTTCCAGAACATGCTCAACGTGGGCGTAGGCATCGGCCTCATGGCGTCCGTCGGCCGCCTCGACACCTTCCTGGGCCTGATCCTTCCGCACGGCCTCCTAGAACTGACAGCGGTCTTCGTGGCCGCGGGCACCGGCCTGCGCCTCGGCTGGACAGTGATCGACCCTGGCCCCCGCACCCGCCGCACCGCCCTCGCGGAAGAAGGCCGCGCGGCCTTGGGCATGGCCATCGGCCTGGCCCTGGTCCTCTTCATCTCCGGCGCCATCGAAGGCTTCGTCACCCCCTCGGGCCTCCCGACCTGGGCCCGCATCGGCATCGGCATCGCGGCGGAACTCGCCTTCCTCACCTATGTCTACGTCCTGGGCGGCCGCGCCGTCCGAGAGGGCGAAACCGGCGACGTGGCGGAGCCCGAGCGCAGCGCGCTCCAGCCGACAGCAGCGTGATGTGCGTACGAGCCGGCTGACCTGCTAGTCTCCTCTTCGCCCCGGAAAGACCGTTGACACGGCCTGGACGGGGAGGTAGATTCGAACAGTTGCCCCGAACTCGACAGGTTCGTTTGCAACGGTTAGCATCTAGCGCGCTTCACGAAATTCTTTCGAGAAGCCCCCTCCCGATTAATTCGGAAAGTGAGAGCCGGTCAGACCGGCCCAAAACTTCTGATAAAGTCGGATCAGCCGAAAGGCAAAGGCCCTCCAACGGCCACCGGAAACAAAATCCGAACCGGAAACGGAACGGAAAAGGATCTGGTAAGGTTGGAAAAACGAAATACCGAAGGGAAGCGCCCGGAGGAAAGCCCGAGAGGGTGAGTACAAAGGAAGCGTCCGTTCCTTGAGAACTCAACAGCGTGCCAAAAATCAACGCCAGATATGTTGATACCCCGTCTCCAGCATCAGCTGGGACGAGGTTCCTTTGAAAAAGTCCTGCCGGTCTTCGACTGGCAGGCGCACAGCGAGGACGCTGTGAACCGGGAGATTATTCCTCTTCCGGTTCCGCTCTCGTGGTGTCACCCCGATTACGGGGAAACATTCACGGAGAGTTTGATCCTG
>NZ_KB891828.1 GCF_000373565.1 Streptomyces sp. HmicA12
CGCGTTCTCCGCCTCCAGCGGTTCCGGCGGCTGAGCCGTCTCCGGCGTCCGGCGTCCTCGCGGACGGCTTGCTCCGGCAGCCCTCACCCAGTTCCGCAAGGTCTCCGGATTGATGCCCAGATCGGCGGCGACCGACCTGATCGTCGCCTCCGGCCGCGACTCGTAGAGCGCGACCGCGTCCGCCTTGAACTCCGGCGGGTAGTTCTTCATGACCACGAGATGTCCGTTCTCAGATCCTCAGGATCCAGTGTCTCGTGTGTTCAACATCAGGGGTCAAGGCCCGTGCTTCACCTCCCCCACTCAATGGACAGACGCAGCCGTCAGCCTCCTCTTCCAGCGTCCGGCGGACGCGCTCGGCCCCCCAGTGGCTGGCAGGGCACGGGAGCCGGGCCGTCCGGCCCCCGGCTCCCCGCCGTCCGGGCCCGTCGGCAGCCGCTGGCCGAGTTCGCCCTCGACGGCGTCGGCCGTGCACCGCAGCCCAGCGAGGGTGAGCCGGGCTTCCGGTTCGTCGATGGTGGTAATGGCGAAGCCGACATGGACCATGACGTAGGTCCCCTCATCCCCATCCGTCGAGTACGCCAGGCACACCTCATGGCGGATCCCGCCGAAGTCGACCGTGGCCATGCGCAATCCGGCCTCGTCGTGCGCTTCCAGAACCCGTCCGGGAATACCGACACACATGGTTCCGCTCACCCCTTCCGGTCCGTCTGCGCGAGCCGGGCGGCCGCGACCGCCGCCACCCCGTAGCTGATACCGCCGTCGCCGACCGGGACAGCCCACCCCACGAGGACTCGCAGTCCCTGGGCACAGCAGTCGACGCACGTCGGCCAGGAGCCGACGGTTGACGAAGCAGCCGCCCGCCAGGCACACGGTGCGCGGGGCCCCGACTCCACGGCCCACCCGAAGAGTTCCGCGGTGACCACGGCGAGCGTGTCGTGGACGGCGGTGGCGAGCAGGTGAACCCTCTCCCCGTCCGCCTGCCGGTTCAGCAGGTCGGCGAAGCTGGGCGTGGGGTCGTACACCCCCAGCCCGTCGGCCCGCGCAAAGCGGCGAGCGAGCGGCACGGCACGCAACCGCCCCGCCGCGGCCTACCACCTGGTACGCGCCGCGATCGCGGCGCCCTCGCTGCACAACTCCCAGCCATGGCTGTTCACCGGCGATGCCCCCGGCGTCGATCTGTACGCGGACCCCGCACACCGTGTCCCGCTCGCCGATCCCGCGGGCCGAGAATTGGTCATCGGCTGCGGAGCGGCGCTGTTCAACGTCCGCCTCGCCATGCGGCATCTGGGTTTCGTGCCGGTCGTGCGTTTCCTCCCCACGCCGGGGAATCCCGCGCATCTGGCTCGCGTCGACTGGGGGCCGTACGGGTCACCGGCCGCGAACGAAGAACGGATGCACCGGTCACTGCGCATTCGCCGCACCCACCGTGGGCCCTTCTCATCGACGCGGCTGCCCGAGCCTCTCGTCGACGAACTGCGCGAGCAGACCCGCGCCGAGGGCGCCGACCTGTGCATCCTGGAGCCGGGGCGGCAGCGCAGCCGCATCGCCGCGCTGGTACGCGAGGCGGAGACCTTCCAGCGGTCCGATCCCGCGTGGCGGGCCGAACTCATCCACTGGACACAGGAGTTCACCGGCTCCCGGCTCGACGGCGTTCCGTTGGCGTCGTGCACCTATCACCCCGACTGCGTGACGCTGGCAGGGCGCGACTTCGTCGGTCTGACCACGAGCCTGCCCCAGACACCCGAGGTGTGGCCCGCCCGCACCGGCATCGTCGCGGTGCTCACGACGTGGCGCGACTCGCGTCTGGAGTGGTTGCAGGCCGGGCAGTCTCTGCAACGGATGCTGCTGTACGCGACGGCTCACGGGGTTTCGGCGGCCTTGCACACCCAGCCACTGGAACTCCCCCGCCTGAGAGCGGAGGTGAGCGCAGCCTTGTCGCTTGTTGCTCGGCCAGGCTCCCCAGCTGATCGTCCGCCTCGGCCACGCGACGTGAGGCGTGCCGACACCCCGGCGTCCGGCTGACGAGGTCCTGCAGCCACCGCCGGCGCCGGACGCATCGTGGTAGCGCATGCCGGCGTCGGCGCGTGCCCTGCTCCGTCATTCGTGCGGCGTCACCACGACCAGATACGCGCTGTGGTGGAGCACGGCGTGACCCACCGGAGAGAGTTGCAGTCCGATCCCGCTCTTGCGGCGCCGGGCACCGACGACCGGCAGGTCACTGCCACGCAGATCCTGTGCCGAGCAGCACAAGGCGACCGCCCCAACCGCCGGGTAGGTCATGGCAACGCTCGAGCTCGATAGTTTCACCGTCCCCCCGGCTGAGGCGGCAGAGGAGGGACCACTCGTCCCGCGCTATGGCCGACACGGCTCTGGGCGAACAGCCATCCGGAGCCGACCCTGGAGGTGTCAATCCGCCGAATCGGAAGGGAGGTTCGAGATGACCGGCATGCTGGAATGGAGGCCCCCGATGTTGCCCGATCTCTTCGACTGGATCGAATCGGGACTCGGCGGCTTCCCGACGCATCGGGCCGCTCCCGGACTGCACGGCATCCGGATCGAGGAGCAGCTCACTGACGACGCCTACATCCTGTGCGCCGAACTGCCCGGCCTCGACCCGGAGAAAGACATCGAAATCAGTGCCACCGGCGATGTCCTGACTGTGCGCGCGGAGCGCACCGCAGAGACCGCGCAGAAGCGGCACACGGAATTCCGGTACGGCAGCTACGCCCGGGCTGTGCGCCTCCCCTCGGGAACTCGCTGGGAGGACGCAAAAGCCGACTACAAGGACGGCCTCCTCACGGTGACCGTCCCGCTGGCCCGCACCGAGAAGTCCGAGGCTCTGACGATTCCGGTGCGGCGCGAGCCGTCCTGACCGTCCCGAAGCAAGGCACGACCGGCGGGGCGCGCCACTCTCGGAGCGCCCCGCTCCCTGAGCCCGAGAACTTTCACGGAGGAGGGACACCATGAACTGCTACGACTGCGTGACGGAGGAGAAGGTGGTGTCCGCGGTGGCGGTGTGCCGGCGGTGCGGTGTGGGCGTATGACTGGATCACGTGCACGTCGGGCACGGAGCGGTCCAGCGGGTGATCCGGACGGGGCTCAGCGAGGGCCATGCCCTCGTACGCAGCGTGACGCGCGGCGTGTGCCACCATGCCGAGGCGCCCGAGCAGGAGGGGACCGAAGGGCCTGGGCCCAGGCCTGGGCCGGGTGACGTGTGGCTGGGCCACGCTGGGCTCAGAACATCTCCCCGACAAACGATGCTGCGCTCCCCCGTCGCCTTCCTGTCGGCCTGCAGACCTGCGCGGACTGCGCCATGTGTACCTCGCCCCCTCGGTCGAGCCGGGCCGACCGCACGAGCATCGAACCGAACGGCACCCGTCGGGAGCACCATGGGCGCGGCTGTCCCCGGAGGATCGATATGCCCGACACAACAACGGACTTCAGCCCCGACCACCCGATCAAGGTCTTCCTCCTCGACGACCACGAGGTCGTTCGCAGGGGCCTGGTCGACCTCCTGACCTCAGAACCTGACATTCAGGTGGTCGGCGAAAGCGCCGCCGGGGAGCAGGCACTGGTCCGTGCCCCGGCCCTCCGGCCCGACGTCGCCGTGCTCGACATCCGCCTTGCCGACATGGACGGGATCAGCGTCTGCCGCGAACTGCGGTCCAGGCTGCCAGAGACGGCCCGCCTCATGCTGCACCGCGCGTGGCGGCGGCGCGCTTCTTGGATCCTGGAGTTTGATCTCGAACAGAGCGAAGGATCTCGTGAGGTCGATGGGTCTCGCGTCCTTCTCGACTCGGCCTGACGGTCCACAAGTTCGGCGTCGGCCGATGCTCCCGCAGCTCATGGACGCCAAGCAGACCGGGCTGGGCAGGAAGCCGGGCGCGGGCGACAGGACATGACCCGCCCCCTTGCCCCAAGCGTCACCTCTTGTCCAGTGCCCGGCGGAAGGGAAGCGGGTCGTGCAGCGCCTGCTCGATACGCCACGACCGCCGACAGTGCACCAGGTGACCGGCTGGCTCGCCCGACACACCACGGCCCTGAACCCGGGGGACCAAACCGGCCTCAAGGAGGTCCTGGCCCACTGCCCCGAACTGGACAAGGCCACAGGACACGTCCGCGACATCGGCGAGATCCTCACCGACCGCCTTGGCTCCGCACTCCCCAACTGGATCGACGCAGTCGACGCCAGCCAGCTACCGGGCCTCACCGGCTTCCCACTCCGCCTGCTCCGAGACCTCGACGCCCTGACAGCGGGGCTCACTCTCGACTGGAGCGCCGGCAGCATCGAGGGCGCCGTCAACCGCATCAAGAAGATCAAACGACAGCTCTACCGCCGCGCCGGATTCGAACTACTCCGCAAGATGATCCCTCACCCTCAGGGCAGAACGCGTAACCACAGCTCACGCGCCGCGGCCTCCCCGCCTGAACCGGTCACCCGACCTCTCAACAAACCAGCGGCACCCCGGACCAGCCACCTCCGCCTACGCCCCCTCCCAGCGTCAGGTCGGTAAGCGGAGGTGGCTGGTCCGGGGTGAGGTGCAACATCGGCGGGCTGTCAGTGCATCGATAGGGGTGAGACGCACAGGGCGTGCGGGGTGGAGGAGTTCGTGCCCGGCGCGCTGTGCTGCCGCACAGACCAGAGGAGTTGCCTTCGATGTCACGCTTCACCCGGCGCGGGACCCGGTTGGCCGTTGTGTTCGCCGTCGGGGTCACGGCACTGGCCGTCGGGGCCGTGCCCGCGCTCGCTGCTCCAGGGCCTTGGCATCCCGTAGCCCCGGATCTCACCGATGCCATCCTGCACGAGGTGTCCGCTGAGGGCGCCGGCGGTCCGTGGGCGGCCGGATTCACCGTGAAACCCAGGGGATTTGGGCCCCTGGCCCTGCATTGGAACGGCACCATGTGGGTCCGCACGGCCCAGCCGATGGAGGACGGCCGGCTCGACGGAATCACCGCCGCGCCCGGCGGGCAGGCGTGGGCGGTCGGCTCCGATGCCGCGGACCACCAGATCGTCCAGCACTGGGACAACTCGGCGTGGCGGATCGTGGACGGCGCGGTGCCGGACGGCCTCACCGGCAATCTCGTCACGGTGGATGTCTCGCCTCGCGGGACGGTCTGGGTCGGCGGTGGGCTCGTCGACGAGTCCACCGGCGAGTGGGGACAGCTCATCAGGACCCGTGACACAGACGGCACCTGGCGCACCGTCACGCTTCCCCCCGCTGCCGACGTCGGCAACATCGTGCGGCTCGTGGTCTTGTCGGACCGCGATGTGTACGCGCTCGGGTTCACCGGACTGGCCCACTACGACGGCGTCACCTGGCGTCGTGAGGCGCTCCCGGCCCAGTACGCCGACAGGAGCGTGCATCTGTACGACCTGGCCCGGCATGGCAAGCGGCTGTGGGCCGTCGGGCATGTCCAGGACGACGCACTCTGGCGCCGCCCGGTCGTCCTCCGCTCGGACGCGGGCGGCCCGTGGACAGATGTCGCGACCCCTCAGGAGACCGGCGAGCTCAACGGCATCGCCTTCGGCCGTAACGACGTCCCGCTGTTCGTCGGCGAGACCGCCAATCAGAACCAGGACATCAACCGGAACTACGTGCTGACGGTGGACTCCCATGGCCGTCTCGTCCACGACGCGCAGCCCGCGGGCGGCGGCAACCTGTACAGCGCGGACACGGACTCCCGGGGCCGGATCTGGACGGTCGGCGTCGCGGGCGATCCGGACAACACCTACGTGTCCGTGCCGTACGCCGCCTACAAAGACTGACCGCATCCGGACCCCGGCCCATGGACGTGGGCGTCACCGGGTACCCGGATGGTCTCTCCCACGGAACCGCCATCCAGCACAAGCCGGCGGCCGGAGGCGAGGCATGAGCAGGCACGGACTGCCGCCGAGGATGGCGAAGGTGGCCGGGTCGGCGTCGACGAGGGAATTCATCGAATTTCGCCTTGCCGGCGTGCCCCGCGGTTCCGGGCGTTGATGGGATACAGAAGGCCCCCGCTGGTTCTTGGGCCAGCGGGGGCCTTGGCGTACTGCGCGGTTGAAAAGCAGTCGGTGACCTGACACTGCGGTCGCCCTCCACCCGGTGGTTTACGCACAACTGCCGCATCTCGTAAGAAGCGTTGCGGCCAGGGCTAGACCGCTGACAGACGACCAAGACCGAAGACAGCCGCCCACGACCAGCACGAGCACCCACGAACCCCGCCACACCAGCTGCCGCACCGGCGAGAACCAAGAGGGGAGATCTTCAGTGAAGATCCGACTGGACCTCGGTCAGTCGATGCCTTCGACAATGCGGAAGTCGCGCTCGACGCCGTCGGAGAGGGCGACCAGCGCCTCCTGGTAGGCCGCACTCTCGCGCGCCGCGACAGCCTGCTCGAAGCTGTCGAACTCGATCAGGACGGTGCGCTCGGCGATTCCGGCGTCATGCGCCACGACCCGACCGCCACGGACGCGGACCCGACCGCCCCCAGCCTTGACAGCCGGTCCGGCCAGCTTGTTATAAGCAGCCAGCTTCTCAGGGTCTGAAATCGTGCGGTAGACGCTGACCCAGTAGCCCTTGGGCATCAAACCTCCAGTGATGGGATGCGTGCATCCGACGTACAGAATGCTCCCACCGACTGCAACTGCGGCTGACAGTGCGCCGGTTCGACACCTCACCTCAGGGTGGGCCTCCCACAGCCCCCAAGAGCAACACGAACGCCCTCCTCAACGGAACATCGGATCCCGCACTGAACCAACTCAAAGACACGCGACCAGCGCGGGACACACCCACCGCGCGAACCAGCAGGGCATCCAGGGGGTCGAGTGCCTGGTGGCGCGACAGCCTGTCTGGCGATGGCCACGCGTCGAATCCGGTACCGACCGTCGATGACCCGTCTCACCGAACCCTGACCGATCCCGGTGAACTTCAACCGCTCGCCGCTGACAGGCCGACTGCGCTCCGGGCACAGACGGCTGGCCAACCGGGCACAGGTCCGGGCCCGGACGACCGGTCAGTCAAGGGCGCCCGGGGGCAGCACCGAACAGGGGGTCGAGCGGATCGCCGTCGTACCCGACGACAAGGCAGGCCGAGGCGACCGGTCCCCGGGAAAGCTCCACGAGCCGGGCCAGGACTGCCGCCTCGGACGGCAGTCCGGCCGGATCGAGACCGAGCATCCGGGCCGCACTGTCGCGTCGCCGGTCGAGGTCGGGCACGTCCTTTCGGTACGCGTCGGCGACCGCCCGGAGCTCCTCGACCGTCCGTCTGCGAGCATCCCGCCACCACGGCGCCACCAGGCACAACTGCAGCAATTCCGGCAGTCCGAGCGCGAGCGGTCCGGCCTCGCCGTCCAGGCTGACGTACACCACTGGGCGTTCCTCGCCGCCCTCGCCGACGAAGCAGAACGCATCGCCTGAGCCCGCCCGCGCGAACTGCTCCAGCCGGGCCCCGGAAGCAAGCCGTACCCCGTCCTCCAACAGATGGTCGGCCGGGTTCGCCGCATCGAGGTCCGCGACCCCGGCCAAGAAGGCGACAACCTCCGCGTCGGTACCCAGCAGAGGCAGCAACTCGCCGGGGCGGGCGGGTACACCGGCCGCTGCATTCGATTCGCTCACCCGGTAACGGTAACCAGACCTCCCACACGCCTGCGACAACGCCGACGGCATCCAAGAGCTCTCACGGATCGCGAAGGCGCACCCGCAGATGTCGAAAGCCGGGGCCGACACCGGCCACCGCACCACAGCCCTCGACCACGGCGCCCGCCCCGGCATCGACGTCGGAGGCGTCCACCGCGACCTTGGGGCGAAGGACCTCAGGGTCCTCCCCCGGCGCCGGACCGTCGAGCGGACCTCCGGTCGGCTCATGCACCATCGCCGCCCGGCTCGCGACGACGCAACCCGCCTGCACCGATCCGCAGCCATCATGTCGGTATGGGGGTGGTGCTCCGGGGAGTGGCTTGATCCACAGTCGTGCCTCCCGCAGTTGGGTGTAGCTCTCTTCCGGGGACGGCCCCGATGGTTTGAGCTGGGAGATCGTGGTTGTGGGTGATGGCGGCGTGGTCGGGTCTCTACCGTGGTGTGGGTGGAGGAGGCGACGCTGATGAGGTCGTTGATCGGGGAGTTGGAGGCGCGGGAGGCGGCGGCCCGGGCCCGGGTGCGGTCGCCGCCGTCCTCGACGAGTGACGGAACCGCCGGGGCCGCACCGTGCCGGGGGCCGAGCCGGGCGGGCCGCCCACCGGCTAGCATCGCCGAGTTCGTGCCACCCACCGGCCCGGGCATCTCGGCGCGGCGTACAGGGGAGCTGACACGGCATGAGAACGAAGAGCGCAGCGGCGTGGGCGGTAGCGGTGCTGATGCTCGGCGCAGCCGTCGGCGGCTGCGCCGAGCAATCGGACAAGGGACCGTCCGGCAGCAGCGCGAAGCACACGAAGTCTCACCGCGAACCCGAGGACAAGCCTGATTCACGGGTCGTCGAGGACGACGACGACCACACCGTCCTCGAACTGTCCGACGGCCGGCAGGTGTCCCTCCGCTTCACTCGCCGCGGCCTGGAGGCACAGCATCGCGACGCCTCTGACGACGCCTGGTCCACCCGGAAGACGGTCTATGAGACCGGCACCAAACCGTGCGGCGGCATCAGGGCAAAGGCGTACCAGGACACCGTGTGGCTCGCGGCCGGCTTCGGCGCGTACTGCAGGGACGGCGAAGAACCGCAAGAAGTGATCGCGGCCGTCGCCACCGGGGACCTCTCCTCCTGGACCACCGACCCGACCAACAACACCATCGTCTGGCCGAAGGCCCGCATCCGCGACGGTGGCGCCCGAGTGGACTTCGTCGATCCCGGCATGCTGAGAACCACCACGCTGACCTGGCGCAAAGGCTCCGGATTCGCCGGGGTGGCCACGAATTACAAGCCCATCCACCCCTGGTTCGTGGGCCGGTGGCGAGCCACGGACGGCAGCCAGCAGCTGACCTTCCACCAGGTCGAGCCGGGCAGATGGGCACAAGTGGTCATCGAGTCCCGCACCGGCCCGCGATGCAAGGGCAGCGCCGTTGTCTCCGGCATCGACCAGCACGACCTGTCCATGAGCAACTTCAAGCTCGATCAGGGCACCAGGACCGTCAACTGCCCGCCGAAGGAGACCGAGTACTCCTTCGACGTGAAGTCCTCGGACGGCCCGCTGCGCCTACGCAAGATCGGCAACCACCCGAAGACCGTCCTTACCTATGAGCGGGCGGGCTGACGTACGACTGCGCATGAGGGGCGGCGGGCGAGTCGGACGGACGCCGGAAGAGCCCCGCGGGCGATGCCCCTCACCGGTATCCGGTTGCGTCCGCCGGCTTGCCGGCGTCGTCGACCTCGACCAGGTAGCGCCAGCAGTCGGGGCGTGAGCCGTCCAGGTCGGTGAAGCCGTACTCCTGGGCGAGTTGGCTGTTGGACAGCGACTGGCCGTTGCGGCGTGCGATGTCGCTGTCGCCGGCCAGCGCCGCGACCGCGCGTCCGACGTATGCCGGGCTCTCCGAGAAGCAGAAGTGCGGGACGTCGGCCAGCGCGTCGCGCCAGTTGTCCTCGGTGACGCCGAAGTTGTCGAGCATCATCTCCGAAGGGTGTAGCACTCCCCGGGGGACGCCTGCGGTTCAGACCGTGAGGTCGTAGTCGTGCTGGTCAGAGGTGGAATAGAGCCGTTCGTGCTCGCGGGCGAGATGGAAGGCGAAGTAGGCGTCGAGGTCACCGTTGTCTTCACCGCCCGGAGTTTGAGGACGGCCTCGGCGCCGCACAGCCCCCACCTTGCCCCGGTGATCTCCAGACGGTCGCCGATGAGATGCCTGCATGCGCCCTCGATCGGGCCGGTGGCGATCGGCCAGCCCTCGGCCAATGCGGTGTCGTAGCACAGTTGGTCAAGGTGGCCGGCCAGGTAGCGGACGCAGGTGTCTGCGGCTTCGCGTTTCGCTCCGCGCAGGCCGGCCGGCTCCGCCTGCGCGGTGATCTCCGCGGCGGCGCGGCCGGCCCGGCCGTGGAGGATCGTGGTCAGATGCCCGGCGACCCAGGCTTCGGCTGCCGGGGTGCCGGGCCGGTGGAAGCTGTGCGCGGTAGCCCAGACGTACTCGCTGACGTGCACGATGTCGAGCAGGATCTGCACAGTGATCCCGCGCCGGTCGGCTTCGGCGCGGATCAGGTCGAGTTGGTGGCCGCCTCCTCGAAGCTCCCCGCCGCCCAGATCCGCGACCTCGGAGCCCTGCGCTGGCTCCACGCGGGCGAGTCCGTCATCCCGTTCGGCCCGGTCGGGGTCGGCAAGACGCATATCGCCCAGGCACTGGGCCACCTCGCCGTCCGCCAGGGCGCCCACGTCCGCTTCGCCAAGACCAGCCGCATCCTCGCCGAACTCGCCGGCGGCCACGCGGACCGCACCTGGGAGAAACGGATCCGCGAACTGGTACGGCCCGACGTGCTCATCCTCGACGACTTCGCCATGCGCCAGCTCACCGCGGCCCACGCCGACGACCTCTACGAACTCGTCTCCGAGCGGCAGGGACGGTCCCTGATCATCACCAGCAACCGGGCACCCAGCGACTGGTATCCCCTCTTCCCCAACCCCGTCGTCGCCGAGTCACTCCTCGACCGACTCATCAACACCAGTCACCAAGTCATCATGAACGGCCCCAGCTACCGACCGAACAAACGCCCCAAGAACCCCACCGACAAGCCCGCCAAACCACCGGTCAAGTAGCCGCCATCGCCGCCCGGGGCTGGGGAATTACGTGAACTCAGCCCCGGGGAAATATGCGAATGGGGTTTGCCCGCGTTTGTGGACGTCTCTTGAGGATCAGATCGTGGGATCTGACATGGAGGTGTCGTGGTGGGTACGTCCCGGTATTCGGAAGAGTTCAAGCAGGACGCGATCAAGCTGGTCGCCTCCACCGGCCGGTCGATCAACTCGGTGGCCAAGGAGCTCGGCGTCAACACCGAGCCCCTGCGGAAGTGGGTCCGTGCGGCCGAGACCGCCACTGGCGGGGCCGGTGAGCCGATGAACCCGGCGGAGCGCGAAGAGCTGAAGCGGCTGCGCAAGCAGGTACGTGAACTGGAGCTGGAGAAGGAGATTCTCAAGAAGGCGGCCCAGTATTTTGCGAAGGAGATGAGTCGATGACCAGCCGCTGGCG
>NZ_KB891829.1:0-8104 GCF_000373565.1 Streptomyces sp. HmicA12
CGCCAGCGGCTGGTCATCGACTCATCTCCTTCGCAAAATACTGGGCCGCCTTCTTGAGAATCTCCTTCTCCAGCTCCAGTTCACGTACCTGCTTGCGCAGCCGCTTCAGCTCTTCGCGCTCCGCCGGGTTCATCGGCTCACCGGCCCCGCCAGTGGCGGTCTCGGCCGCACGGACCCACTTCCGCAGGGACTCGGTGTTGACGCCGAGCTCCTTGGCCACCGAGTTGATCGACCGGCCGGTGGAGGCGACCAGCTTGATCGCGTCCTGCTTGAACTCTTCCGAATACCGGGACGTACCCACCACGACACCTCCATGTCAGATCCCACGATCTGATCCTCAAGAGATGTCCACAACCACGGGCAAACCCCAGGTTCCCGGTACCCCTTGGTACTCACCTGGGCTCCTCCGGGGCCTCGGTGCGGTCGGCCAGGTGGCCAACACCCGAAGACGGTTGCTCCGTTCGTCGGTCAGGGTGAGGCGCGGCTGAGGGGCCAGGCGCCCTTACGATGTCGCGCTCGCCGGCAGGTCCGGTGCAGGTCTTGCCCGGTCCGTCACCGCCTGCAGGGTGAGGACCATCGTGAGGCCGCCGCCCGGGGTGTCCTCCGCCGTGAGAGTGGCGCCCATCGACTCGGCGAAGCCGCGTGCCACCGCGAGGCCGAGGCCGACGCCTGCGCCGCGCGGGGCATCCCCGTAGCGCTGGAACGGAGCGAAGATGCGGTCCTTCGCCTCGTCCGGGACGCCGGGGCCCCGGTCGACCACACGCACCTCGACCCGGTCCGCGAGGGCGCTGGCCGCGACGAGGACGGGCAGGTCGTCCGGGCTGTACTTGACGGCGTTCTCGACGATGTTCGCCACGATCCGCTCCAGCAGGCCCGGGTCGACGACCACCATCGGGAGGGTCTCGGGGATCTCCAGTTCCACCAGGTGCAGGCTGTCCTCGGGGACGCCGCCGAGGGCCATCGGGACGACCTCGTCGAGGTCGATCTCACGGATCAGCGGCGTGACGGTGCCGGTCTGCAGGCGGGACATGTCGAGGAGGTTGCCGACGAGGTGATCGAGGCGGTCCGCCCCCTGCTCGATCGCTTCGAGGAGTTCGGCCTGGTCGTGCGGCGACCACTCGACCTCGTCCGAACGCAGCGACGATACCGACGCCTTGATACCTGCCAGCGGCGTACGCAGGTCGTGGCTGACCGCGGCGAGCAGGGCAGTGCGGGTGCGGTTGCCCTCGGCGAGCGCGCGGGCTTGGTCCGCCTCGGACCGCAGGCGCTGACGTTCGATGACCACCACGGCCTGGGCGGCGAAAGCGGCCAGAACGCGGCGGTCCTCGGCGGGCAGGACGCGGCCCGTCAGTACCAGGGCCTTGCCGTCGCCGACCGGCATGTCGACGTCCGCGTCCTTGGGGCGCTCGGTCTCGGGGCGCGGGCCGACGCTGCCCGCGCAGGTCCAGGGCGCGGTCTCGTTCTCGCGTTCCAGGAGGGCGACGGACTCCATGGCGAAGGTCTCCCGTACGCGTTCCAGCAGGGCCTCAAGGGTCGTCTCGCCGCGCAGGACGCTGCCCGCGAGGAAGGAGAGGACCTCGGACTCGGCGCGCAGCCGGGCGGCCTGGTGGGTGCGGCGGGCCGCCAGGTCGACGACGGACGCCACCGACGCCGCGACCCCTATGAAGATCGCGAGAGCGAGGATGTTCTTCGGGTCGGAGATCGTGAGCTCGTGGACCGGCGGTGTGTAGAACCAGTTGAGGATCAGCGAACCGAACGCGGCCGAGGCGAGCGCGGGCAGGAGCCCGCCGAGCAGGGCCGCCGCCACGGTCACCGCGAGGAACAGCAGCATGTCGTTGGCGAGGCCGAGCCCGGGTGCGAGTCCGCTCAGCAGCAGGGTGAGCAGGGCGGGGCCGACGAGACCGGTGAGCCAGCCCCACAGCTTGCGTGATCTGCCGAGACCCCCGTGCGGCGTCGGTACGAGCCCGCGTCCGGCACCGATCTCGTCGTGGGTGACCAGGTGGACGTCGAGGTCCGGGCCCGACTCGCGGGCGACGGTCGCGCTGACGCCCGGCCCGAAGACGTACTGCCAGGACTTGCGGCGGGAGACGCCGAGGACGATCTGGGTGGCGTTCACGCCCCGCGCGAAATCGAGCAGCGAGGTGGCGACGTCGTCGCCGACGACGTGGTGGAACGTGCCGCCGAGGTCCTCCACCAGCGCGCGCTGCACGGCGAGTTCCTTCGGGGACGCGGCGGTGAGACCGTCGCTGCGGGCGATGTAGACCGCCAGTACCTCGCCGCCCGCGCCCTTCTCCGCGAGCCGCGCCGCACGTCTGATCAACGTACGGCCTTCGGGACCGCCGGTCAGTCCGACGACGATGCGCTCGCGCGAGCCCCAGATCTTCGAGACCCGGTGCTCGCTGCGGTACTCCTGCAGGTATTCGTCGACCCGGTCGGCCACCCACAGGAGCGCCAACTCCCGCAGGGCGGTGAGGTTTCCGGGGCGGAAGTAGTTGGACAGCGCCGCATCGACCTTGTCCGGCTTGTAGATGTTGCCGTGCGCCATCCGGCGGCGCAGCGCCTGCGGCGACATGTCGACCAGCTCGATCTGGTCGGCGCGGCGCACGAACTCGTCGGGAACGGTCTCCTTCTGGCGTACACCGGTGATGGACTCGACGACGTCGCCGAGGGATTCCAGGTGCTGGATGTTGACGGTCGACACGACGTCGATGCCGGCCGCGAGGAGTTCCTCGACGTCCTGCCAGCGCTTGTGGTGGCGGGCGCCAGGAACATTGGTGTGCGGCAGCTCGTCGACCATGGCGACCTGGGGGCGGCGCGCGAGCACGGCGTCGACGTCCATCTCCCCGAACACCGACCCGCGGTACTCCAGTTGTTGCCGCGCGACCTGCTCCAGGCCGTGCAGCATCACCTCGGTCCGCGGCCGGTCGTGATGCTCGACGAACGCGACGACGCAGTCCGTGCCGCGCTCGACGCGACGGTGCGCCTCGGACAGCATCGCGTACGTCTTGCCGACACCGGGCGCCGCGCCCAGATAGATGCGGAGCTTGCCGCGCGCCATGGTCAGTTGCCGTCCCGGTTCTCGGAGTTCTCGAAGCGATAGCCCATGCCGGGCTCGGTGACGAGGTAGCGAGGGTGCGAGGGGTCGGGCTCCAGCTTGCGCCGCAGCTGCGCCATGTACACCCGGAGGTAGTTGGTCTTGTTGGCGGTGGTGCCCCAGACTTCCTTCAGGAGGTGGCGCTGGCTGATCAGGCGACCAGGGTGCGAGACCAGGATCTCCAGCAGATGCCACTCCGTGGGAGTGAGGCGGACGTCCCGGCCGCCACGGGATGCCTTCTTGGCGAAGAGGTCCAGGGTGAAGTCCGGCGTGCTGACCACTTCGGCGTCCGCGGTCGGCGGGGCAGCCTCCGTCCGGCGGGCGGCCGCACGCACCCGGGCAAGGAGCTCGTCCATGCTGAACGGCTTGGTCACGTAGTCGTCGGCGCCCGCGTCGAGAGCGGCGATCTTCTCGTTCGAGGAAGTACGCGCCGAGAGAACCAGGATGGGTGTCCTGCTCCAGCCGCGCAGTGCTCGTATGACGTCGACACCGTCGATGTCGGGCAGCCCCAGGTCCAGCACGACGACATCGGGCTGTCGCAGGGCCGCGAGGCGGAGCGCGGTGGTGCCGTCGGGCGCGGCGTCCACGTCGTACTTCCGTGCCTGCATGTTGATCACGAGGGCCCGGACCAGTTGGGGATCGTCCTCCACCACCAGTACCCGCGTCATCGGTGAGCGCCTTTCATTGTCTTTTCCTGTCATGGCTGCGGGAGTCGGCGGTCCCGGAGTTTCTCCGGGACCGCCGACTCCCGCGCGGTCGCACAAGGCCATGGTTCAGCGCTTCGCCACGAGTTCCTTGAGCGCGATGTTGAGCTTGAGGACGTTGACGGTCGGCTCGCCCATGAAGCCGAGCTGCCGGCCGGAGGTGTGCTGGTCGACGAGCTTTTGCACCTGGGCGACAGAGAGGTGGTTCTTCTCCGCGACCCGGTGGACCTGGAGGTCGGCGTACTCGGGGGAGATCGCCGGGTCGAGGCCCGAGCCAGAGGAGGTGACGGCATCGGCCGGGATGTCGGCCGCCTTGACTTTGTACGTCGCCGTGGAGTTGTCGGCGATGACGGCATCACGAGCGGACAGGACCTTGTAGCAGAGGGTGGCCTGGTCGTCTTCGGACTTGTACGCCGACAGCGGCTTGCACTTGTTGGTCTTCGGGTCCGCGCCGCTGTCACCGGAGAGGTTGGTGGCGCCGGACAGGATCAGCTTGTACTGGGTGTTGACGCTGTTCTCGCCGAGTCCGTTCTGCGGGCGGCCCTGGAACCACTTCAGGTCCGCCTTGCCGTCCTTGTCGGTGTACGACTGCCCGATGAGGGACGAGCCGACCACCTTGCCCTCGGAGTCCTTGATCTCGGAGCCGTTGGCCTTGTCGTGGAAGACGGCCTGGGCGACACCGGTCACCGCGAGCGGGTAGATCACACCGCAGACGACGGTGAGGATGACCAGGGCGCGCAGGCCCGCCCAGAGCAACCGGCCTGTGTTTCCTACGGAGTTGTTCATGGCCACTAACCGATTCCGGGGATGAGGGAGATGAGCAGGTCGATGATCTTGATGCCGATGAAGGGGGCGATCAGGCCGCCGAGGCCGTAGATCCCGAGGTTGCGGCGGAGCAGCTTGTCGGCGCTCACCGGCCGGTACCGGACGCCCTTCAGGGCGAGCGGCACGAGCGCGATGATGATGAGCGCGTTGAAGACGACCGCGGACAGGATCGCGGAGTTCGGCGAGGACAGGTGCATGATGTTCAGCTTGTCCAGGCCCGGGTAGACCGCCGCGAACAGCGCCGGGATGATCGCGAAGTACTTCGCGACGTCGTTGGCGATGGAGAACGTCGTCAACGCGCCCCGGGTGATGAGGAGTTGCTTGCCGATCTCGACGATCTCGATGAGCTTGGTCGGGTTCGAGTCGAGGTCGACCATGTTGCCGGCCTCCTTGGCGGCCGACGTGCCCGTGTTCATCGCGACGCCGACGTCCGCCTGCGCGAGAGCCGGGGCGTCGTTCGTGCCGTCGCCGGTCATCGCGACGAGCTTGCCGCCCGCCTGCTCGCGCTTGATGAGGGCCATCTTGTCCTCGGGGGTGGCCTCGGCGAGGAAGTCGTCGACGCCCGCCTCCTCGGCGATGGCCTTGGCGGTCAGCGGGTTGTCGCCCGTGATCATGACGGTCTTGATGCCCATGCGGCGCAGTTCGTCGAACCGCTCGCGCATGCCGTCCTTCACGACGTCCTTGAGGTGGATGACGCCCAGGACGCGGGCGCCCTCGGAGCCCTGGACCGCCACGAGCAGCGGCGTGCCGCCGGCCTGCGCGATCCGGTCGGTCAACTCGCGCGCGTCCGCCGCGACGTGGCCGCCCTGTTCCTCGACCCAGGCGATCACGGAACCGGTCGCGCCCTTGCGGATCTTGCGGCCGTCGACGTCCACACCGGACATCCGGGTCTGGGCGGTGAACTCGATCCAGGCGGCGCCGGTCAGCTCACCCTGGTGGCGCTCGCGCAGCCCGTACTTCTCCTTGGCGAGGACGACGATGGAGCGGCCCTCGGGGGTCTCGTCGGACAGCGAGGAGAGCTGGGCCGCGTCGGCGACCTGCGCTTCGGTGGTGCCCCGCACCGGGACGAACTCGGCGGCCTGGCGGTTGCCGAGGGTGATGGTGCCGGTCTTGTCGAGCAGCAGCGTGGAGACGTCGCCGGCGGCCTCGACCGCCCGGCCGGACATGGCGAGGACGTTGCGCTGCACCAGGCGGTCCATGCCGGCGATGCCGATCGCGGAGAGCAGGGCGCCGATGGTGGTCGGGATGAGGCAGACCAGCAGGGCGACCAGGACGACCATGCTGAGGTTCTTGCCCGCGTAGTTCGCGAACGGCGGCAGCGTGGCGACCGCCAGCAGGAACACGATGGTCAGGGACGCGAGCAGGATGTTGAGCGCGATCTCGTTGGGCGTCTTCTGCCGGGCGGCGCCCTCGACCAGGTTGATCATGCGGTCGATGAAGGTCTCACCGGGCTTCGTCGTGATCTTGATGACGATGCGGTCGGAGAGCACCTTCGTGCCGCCGGTGACGGCGCTGCGGTCACCGCCGGACTCCCGGATGACCGGGGCGGACTCGCCGGTGATGGCCGACTCGTCGACGGAGGCCACGCCCTCGACGACGTCACCGTCGCCGGGGATGATGTCGCCGGCCTCGCAGACGACGAGGTCACCGACCTTCAGCTCCGTGCCGGGGACCTGCTCCTCGCGGTCGCCCACGAGCCGCCGTGCCACGGTGTCGGTCTTGGCCTTGCGCAGGGTGTCGGCCTGGGCCTTGCCGCGGCCCTCGGCGACGGCCTCCGCGAGGTTCGCGAAGATCACCGTCAGCCACAGCCAGGCGCTGATCGCCCAGCCGAACCAGTCGGACGGATCCTTGAAGGAGAACACCGTCGTCAGGACGGACCCGACCAGCACCACGAACATCACGGGGGACTTGACCATGACGCGCGGGTGCAGTTTGCGGCAGGCGTCGGGCAGCGACTTCAGCAGCTGCTTGGGGTCGAAGAGACCGGCGCCGACCTTGCCCTCCTCGGGCTTGTGTCCGGTCGGCGCGTCCTGGTGGGGCGCCCGGGTGGGAGTGACTGTGGACATCGCGTCCTCTGGATTCTGGGTGTTCCGCGTCTTCTTGGTGTCGGTGCTCATGACGCGAGTCCCTCGGCGAGCGGCCCGAGCGCGAGCGCCGGGAAGTAGGTGAGACCGGTGATGATCAGGATCGTGCCGACCAGCAGGCCGGTGAACAGCGGCTTCTGGGTGCGCAGGGTGCCCGCGGTGGCCGGGACCGGCTGCTGCTCGGCCAGCGAACCGGCGAGCGCGAGCACGAACACCATCGGCAGGAAGCGGCCGAGNAGCATCGCNAGNCCGATCNTGGTGTTGAACCACTGGGTGTCGGCGCTGAGCCCTGCGAAGGCGCTGCCGTTGTTGTTGGCGCCGGACGTGAACGCGTACAGCACCTCGGAGAAGCCGTGCGCGCCGGAGTTGAGCAGGGAGTCCGGCGGTGTCGGCAGGGCCATCGAGAGTGCCGTGAAGACGAGGACCAGGGTCGGCGTGATGAGGATGTAGCAGGCGGCGAACTTGATCTCGCGGGTGCCGATCTTCTTCCCCAGGTACTCGGGGGTGCGGCCCACCATCAGTCCGGCGATGAACACCGCGATGACCGCCATGATCAGCATGCCGTAGAGGCCGGAGCCGACGCCGCCGGGCGCGATCTCGCCGAGCTGCATGCCCAGCATCGTGATGCCGCCGCCGAGGCCGGTGAAGGAGGAGTGGAAGCCGTCGACCGCGCCGGTCGAGGTGAGCGTCGTGGAGACCGCGAAGATCGACGTACCGCCGATGCCGAACCGGTTCTCCTTGCCTTCCATGGCGCCGCCCGCGGCGTCGAAGGCCGGGCCGTGGTGGGCGAACTCGGTCCACATCATCAGCGCGACGAAGGCGACCCAGATCGTCGCCATCGTGGCGAGGATCGCGTAGCCCTGCTTGATCGAGCCGACCATCCTGCCGAACGTGCGGGTCAGCGCGAACGGGATGACGAGGATCAGGAAGACCTCGAAGAGGTTGGAGAAGGCGTCGGGGTTCTCGAAGGGGTGGGCGGAGTTGGCGTTGAAGTAGCCGCCGCCGTTGGTGCCCAGCTCCTTGATGGCTTCCTGGGAGGCGACGGCGCCGCCGTTCCACTNCTGNNTNCCGCCCNNGAACTGGCCGACCTCGTGNATNCCGGNGAAGTTCTGGATNGCGCCGCAGGCGACCAGGACGANCGCGCCGANNACNGAGATCGGGATNAGGANGCGGACGNNGCCNCGNACCAGGTCGGCCCAGAAGTTGCCCAGCTCACCGGTGCGGGAGCGGGCGAAGCCCCGTACGAGNGCCACCGCCACGGCGATNCCGACGGCCGCCGAGACGAAGTTCTGCACCGCGAGGCCGCCGGTCTGCACGACGTGGCCCATCGCCTGCTCGCCGTAGTACGACTGCCAGTTGGTGTTGGAGACGAAGGACGCGGCCGTGTTGAAGGCCTG
>NZ_KB891829.1:10064-13366 GCF_000373565.1 Streptomyces sp. HmicA12
GACCGCGGACAGGATCGCGGAGTTCGGCGAGGACAGGTGCATGATGTTCAGCTTGTCCAGGCCCGGGTAGACCGCCGCGAACAGCGCCGGGATGATCGCGAAGTACTTCGCGACGTCGTTGGCGATGGAGAACGTCGTCAACGCGCCCCGGGTGATGAGGAGTTGCTTGCCGATCTCGACGATCTCGATGAGCTTGGTCGGGTTCGAGTCGAGGTCGACCATGTTGCCGGCCTCCTTGGCGGCCGACGTGCCCGTGTTCATCGCGACGCCCACGTCCGCCTGGGCCAGGGCCGGGGCGTCGTTCGTGCCGTCACCGGTCATCGCGACAAGCTTGCCGCCCGCCTGCTCCCGCTTGATGAGGGCCATCTTGTCCTCGGGGGTGGCCTCGGCGAGGAAGTCGTCGACGCCCGCCTCCTCGGCGATCGCCTTGGCCGTCAGCGGATTGTCACCCGTGATCATGACGGTCTTGATGCCCATGCGGCGCAGCTCGTCGAACCGCTCGCGCATGCCGTCCTTCACGACGTCCTTGAGGTGGATGACGCCCAGGACGCGGGCACCCTCCGAGTCGTCGACGGCGACGAGCAGCGGAGTGCCGCCGGCCTCGGAGAACCGGTTCGTCAACTCCCGTGTATCGGCGGCGACTTCGCCTCCCTGCTGCTCGACCCAGGCGATGACGGAGCCCGTCGCGCCCTTGCGGATCTTGCGGCCGTCGACGTCGACACCCGACATCCGGGTCTGGGCGGTGAACTCGATCCACGTGGCACCGGTCAGCTCACCCTGGTGGCGCTCGCGCAGCCCGTACTTCTCCTTGGCGAGGACGACGATGGAGCGGCCCTCGGGCGTCTCGTCGGACAGCGAGGAGAGCTGCGCCGCGTCGGCGACCTCCGCGTCGGTGGTGCCGCGTACGGGCACGAACTCGGCGGCCTGCCGGTTGCCGAGAGTGATGGTGCCGGTCTTGTCGAGCAGCAGCGTGGAGACGTCACCGGCGGCCTCGACGGCCCGTCCCGACATGGCGAGGACGTTGCGCTGCACCAGCCGGTCCATGCCCGCGATGCCGATCGCGGAGAGCAGCGCGCCGATGGTGGTCGGGATGAGGCAGACGAGCAGCGCCACGAGGACGACCATGCTGAGGTTCTTGCCCGCGTAGTCCGCGAACGGCGGCAGCGTGGCGACCGCCAGCAGGAACACGATGGTCAGCGACGCGAGCAGGATGTTGAGCGCGATCTCGTTCGGCGTCTTCTGCCGGGCCGCGCCCTCGACCAGGTTGATCATGCGGTCGATGAACGTCTCGCCGGGCTTCGTCGTGATCTTGATGACGACGCGGTCGGAGAGCACCTTCGTACCGCCGGTGACGGCACTGCGGTCACCGCCGGACTCGCGGATGACGGGGGCGGACTCGCCGGTGATCGCCGACTCGTCGACGCTCGCGACGCCCTCGACGACGTCACCGTCGCCGGGGATGATGTCGCCGGCCTCGCAGACGACGAGGTCGCCGACCTTCAGTTCCGTGCCGGCGACCTGCTCCTCGGTCCGGCCGTCCTTGGTGAGACGACGGGCGACCGTGTCGGTCTTGGCCTTGCGCAGCGTGTCGGCCTGTGCCTTGCCGCGGCCCTCGGCGACGGCCTCCGCGAGGTTCGCGAAGATCACCGTCAGCCACAGCCAGGCGCTGATGGTCCAGCCGAACCAGTCGGACGGGTCCTTGAACGAGAAGACGGTCGTCAGGACCGACCCGATGAGCACCACGAACATGACCGGCGACTTGACCATCACGCGCGGGTCGAGCTTGCGACAGGCGTCCGGCAGCGACTTCAGCAGCTGCTTCGGGTCGAAGAGACCCGCGCCGACCTTGCCTTCGCCTTCTTGACCGGGCTTGTGACCGGTCGGCACGTCCTGGTGCGGCGCCCGGGTGGGAGTGACTGTGGACATGGCGTCCTCGGAATTCTTCTTCTGAGTCTTCTCTGTACGTACGGTCATGACGCGAGGCCTTCCGCGAGCGGGCCGAGCGCGAGCGCCGGGAAGTAGGTCAGGCCGGTGACGATCAGCACCGTGCCGACCAGCAGGCCGGTGAACAGCGGCTTCTGGGTGCGCAGGGTGCCCGCGGTGGCCGGGACCGGCTGCTGCTCGGCCAGCGAACCGGCGAGCGCGAGCACGAACACCATCGGCAGGAAGCGGCCGAGGAGCATCGCGAGGCCGATCGTGGTGTTGAACCACTGGGTGTCGGCGCTGAGCCCTGCGAAGGCGCTGCCGTTGTTGTTGGCGCCGGACGTGAACGCGTACAGGATCTCGGAGAAGCCGTGCGCGCCGCCGTTCAGCATGGAGTCCTTCGGCGTCGACATGGCCATCGACAGGGACGTGAAGACGAGGACGAGCGCCGGCGTGATGAGGATGTAGCAGGCGGCGAACTTGATCTCGCGGGTGCCGATCTTCTTGCCGAGGTACTCGGGCGTCCGGCCGACCATCAGACCGGCGATGAACACCGCGATGATCGCCATGATCAGCATGCCGTAGAGACCGGAGCCGGTGCCGCCGGGCGCGATCTCGCCGAGCTGCATGCCCAGCATCGTGATGCCGCCGCCCAGGCCGGTGAAGGAGGAGTGGAAGGAGTCGACGGCGCCGGTCGAGGTGAGCGTCGTGGAGACCGCGAAGATCGACGAGCCGCCGATCCCGAAGCGGGTCTCCTTGCCCTCCATCGCACCGCCGGCCAGGTCGAACGCCGGGCCGTGGTGGGCGAACTCGGTCCACATCATCAGCGCGACGAAGGCGACCCAGATCGTCGCCATCGTGGCGAGGATCGCGTAGCCCTGCTTGATCGAGCCGACCATCCTGCCGAACGTGCGGGTCAGCGCGAACGGGATGACGAGGATCAGGAAGACCTCGAAGAGGTTCGAGAAGCCGTTGGGGTTCTCGAAGGGGTGGGCGGAGTTGGCGTTGAAGTAGCCGCCGCCGTTGGTGCCCAGCTCCTTGATGGCTTCCTGGGAGGCGACGGCGCCGCCGTTCCACTCCTGGCTGCCGCCCATGAACTGGCCGACCTCGTGGATCCCGGCGAAGTTCTGGATCGCGCCGCAGGCGACCAGGACGATCGCGCCGATCACCGAGATCGGGATCAGGATGCGGACGACGCCTCGGACCAGGTCGGCCCAGAAGTTGCCCAGTTCACCGGTGCGCGAGCGGGCGAAGCCCCGTACGAGAGCCACCGCCACGGCGATGCCGACGGCCGCCGAGACGAAGTTCTGCACCGCGAGGCCGCCGGTCTGCACGACGTGGCCCATCGCCTGCTCGCCGTAGTACGACTGCCAGTTGGT
>NZ_KB891830.1 GCF_000373565.1 Streptomyces sp. HmicA12
CTCCGCCTCCAGCGGTTCCGGCGGCTGAGCCGTCTCCGGCGTCCGGCGTCCTCGCGGACGGCTTGCTCCGGCAGCCCTCACCCAGTTCCGCAAGGTCTCCGGATTGATGCCCAGATCGGCGGCGACCGACCTGATCGTCGCCTCCGGCCGCGACTCGTAGAGCGCGACCGCGTCCGCCTTGAACTCCGGCGGGTAGTTCTTCATGACCACGAGATGTCCGTTCTCAGATCCTCAGGATCCAGTGTCTCGTGTGTTCAACATCAGGGGTCAAGGCCCCACATCGGTGACCTTGAGCAACGGGTCCTGGCGGGCCTGCTCCAGGGCTGATGCGGCCCGCTTCCCGGACGCGTGTGAGAACCTCGAGGTAAGGACTCGCCGGAAGCGGGCAAGGTCGTCGAGGGTGTAGAGGAAGCCATGGTTGGTTTCCGACAGAGCGAACAGCGCCTCCACATCCGCATCACGTGCGTTGTGGAGGAGTGCCACGCCCATCAACTGATCCTCGTTCTCCCGAAGATGCGGGAGATAGCGCAGCATGTACTCGCAGTAGCGCTGGACCTGCCGGACAGGGTGCAGCTTGTTCTTCCCGTCGCCGAACCCGAGATCGACGGCGATGGGGCACAGGGGGTCCACCGTGGCGTGCCGTACCTGCTTCAGCTCAACTGCAAGGTAGGAATCCGCCTCCGTACCGGGATGCCGACCGCACAGCACCAGATCGACCGCCGAGTTGGTGTGCGGCAGGTCGACCTCAATCTGTACCTCAACTTCGTCGAGGCCGCAGTCCAGCAGAGCTTTGACTACTACGGGGAGGCTGTTGTTCCAGGAAGCGATGTCGCCCTGGCCGGCCGCTCCTCCCTTGATCCGGGAATGCTCTTGGATCAGTTTTTCGGTGAGCGGAAGGTGCGCCGATCCGTCTCGGGCCACGATGAGTCGGCCGAGCTCGGCTGCGGACAGTTGCAGGAGCACGAAGGATCCCCAGGCACGAGATGACTCGTGCGGGTGGGGGCATGTCCTTCGTGACTCCGCCGAAGCGGAGCGGAAGCCCGTCGGGCCGCAATGACGTTCTGCAGATTACCCGGTCGCGAAAGAAGGAGGGCGGGCCCCTGGGGACCCGCCCGCTGCCCCGGCTCAGCCGAGGCGGTGCACCACGAACTGCGCCAGAGCCCACGCCAGGTTCGAGCTGAGGCTCGCCACGATGCCAACAAGGACATCACGGACCCAGGTGCGAGGCTTGGGCATGTATTCGACAGCAACCACGGGAATGCGTCCCCTTCGATTTGATTGGTGACGGCGCCGGATGGCTCCCGCCGGGAGCGCACCATGGGGCTGAGTCACCAAACCGAAGGGCATCGCATGCTCCTCAGGTCACGTCGCGCACACCCTCCGAGGAAGGAGCGCGGTGCAGAGGAACGATAGTCCACGAGGGGGGAACGCGGGCAAGGAGTTAATGCATAGACGTCGACGGGCCGGTGGGGCGAGAGGCGTGGATGGAACGAGGATGTTCGGCTGGGCATCTGAGTAGCTCGTGGTGCTGGGATCGAACGCCCGTGCTGGGATGGTGCTGGGATGACCCCTGAAAACCCGCGTTTCCGCAGGTGGGAGCTCTGCACTACAGATTCCGGTTCAACGTCTGAGCGGATGGAATAACACCACGTCGCTGACGTGGCAAACATGCAGGTCAGCTAGGGCCCACCTCGGAGAGGTGGGCCCTAGCCTTTCTCCGTGCTGGATCAGCTGAGCGTCCATCAGTCGCTTCCCCTCTCGAGTGACACCAAGAGTGGTACGTTATTAGGTACCACTTGATGGGAGGGCTGACGTCATGTCCATAACTGCGAGCGAAGCGCGCAAGGAACTGTTTCCGTTGATCAAAAAGGTCAACGAGAACCACGAGGCCATCGAGATCGTCTCCAAGCACGGCAACGCTGTGCTTGTCTCGGCCGAGGACTACATGGCGCTGCGCGAGGGCTCCTACCTGCTGCGCTCGCCGGCGAACGCCCGGCGGTTGCTCAAGGCGTACGAGAACGCCCTGTCGCACATCAACGTGTCAGAGCGTGAGCTGATCGATCCCGAGTCACCGGACGCAGGTGCGGGTGCAACGTGAGGCTGGTCTTCGAGGATCAGGGCTGGGAGGACTACACGTCCTGGCTCAAGAACGACCGCAAGATGCTCGCCCGGATCAACAAGCTCATCGAAGATGTCAGGCGTGACCCCTTCGCGGGCATCGGCAAGCCGGAGCCGCTGAAGTATCACCTGCCTGGGGCCTGGTCGCGACGGATCGACGAAGAGCACCGCCTCGTCTATCTGGTGACGGACAAGGAGATCGTCATCCTCGCTGCCCGATATCACTACTGATCGGTGAGTATCCGGTGTGCTGGGACGCCTCTTCTACGCGCTGGGTTCTGGTTCAACAGTTCGTGGGGCGAAATGAGAGTCGCTGAATGGCAGATGTTACCTTCCTTAGTCAGGCCGAACCGGTTGATGAGTACGGTCGCGCTCTTTACGCAGTATCGCGATCAATTCTGAGGGCTCATTTTGATGAATTGTCGCAAGCAGACCTCGAAGACCTCAATTGCGATCGGGTTGAGGTCACGTTTCGGCAGCTCGCTAAGCTCGCTCGCCTGCACCGCGACAAGGGATCACGTGGGGACGGGTTCGAGTGGGCCGTTCACGAGGCGATTGTCGGCGGCGAACCACGCGTTACCGATCTGGTCAGCGAAGCGCCCAGGAAGGTGAGCCCTAGGGCATTCGCTGACTTGGTCAGGCCGACGTCTCTGATGTTCGGGCACGAGCGTGCGCGCCACCTCGGATTCACTGAAGCCGTCGTCAACAACGCGAGTGGTGATGCGGTGCTGCTGCCTGACGGGTCAGGTCGGCCGTTCGCATTTGGATCCAGGCGCGGTTTGCCGCCGCGACTATCAAAAGTAATTGGCATCAACTCGAAGATGGCAATGGACTCCGAGTGGCCATTGTTCCACAGGACCTGGACCTATTGACCGCAAGCTCATGTCGGTGGAAGCTCCGACATGGCTCAATATCAATGAAAAGCGCACGCCCATCATCGCACCAAGGCCGGCGTTCGAGAAGCTCGACTGACCCGGAGGTGGCAAGGGTATGCCCGGTCGGTGGTCTCGAAGTCGATTCTGACCTCATCCAGTGGCGCGTCGATCTGACCTTTGTTCGCAGGAAGCTGAACCTCCCGCGTCGCGAGGGATATACGGCAGCTGAGTGTGTGCTTACGCCCGGAAGGCGGTCCGGGGGACTCACTCACCGCCTACCGGAGTCTCCCTCAAGGTGCCCTCGACCGGGTGGCGGTGGGCAAATTCCGTGTCACGGTCGCGGGTGCTGGATGTGCTGGTTGACCTTGCACCGTGCTGGATCGGTTCTGGATGAGATCTGCGGGAACCGCGTTTCCGCAGGTGAAAGCTCTGTGTTGAAGGTTCCGCTTCAACGTCTCGTCGGAATGGTGTCACCGACGGCCCGGCCTGCGACGGAGCAGGCCGGGCCGTCGCGTTGTCCTTGGCACTCCGTACTGTGCGGGGACACAGCGAGAGAGGCCGGGCGGGATGGGGCGTAGTGAGCGGGCCGCGGTCGGCGCAGGGGAGCGGCTGCACGAAGCGGCGCGGGCCGTGGTCGGGGATCACGGGCGGGCCGTCGAGGCGGTTCGGGCCGCCCTGAAGCCGATCTGCGACGCGGCGGCGGAACAGGCGCTGGACGCCATCCCGGTGGCCCGGCTGAAAGAAGTGACCGAGGGGCGGGTGCGGTTCGGGGAAGTGGAGCGCAGCGGGCTGACGTCGGTCCGCCAGGTCCTCGACGCCGGCACCTACCGGTTGCGGCAGATCCCCGGCGTGGGCCAGCGGACCGCCGACCAGGTCCTCGCGGCGGCGCGGCAGATAGCCGAAGCCGTTCGGGAGACCATCGCCGTGCAGATCGACGTGGACCGGCCCGAGCCGCGCACCACCGCACTGGTGAGGGCTCTTCAGGTGCTCGTGGAAGCGGGCCCGGACGCGCGGCGGGCCGTCGACACGGCGACAGCGCTCTCGGAGCGGCTCGGTCCGCTGCTCGCCGAGGCCGGGCCCGCCGCGGGGCGGCTGCGGATGCTGCTGGCGGGACAGGCCGGACGGGCCCGGGCGCTGGAGGCCGTCGCGGAGGTCCGCGGGCTGACCGAGGACGCGGTACGCGGCGGTGTGCCGGAGCTGCTCGCCCAGGCATCGGTGGACCTGCTGCGCGGTACCTCGTCCGAGGTCGCGGCCTGGGTCGACTTCGAGCTGCGTTCCGCCGAGTACTACAGCCTGCTCGCGGAGATCTCCGGGAGCAGCCCCGACTCCGCCGCCGCCGAGGGGTTCCTGCCCGACGAAGTCGCCGAGCGGGTCCGCGACCAGACGCTGGACGACACGCGGCGGCGGGTGTCGCTGCGCGGCTATCAGGCCTTCGGGGCGCGCTTCGTGCTGGCGCAGCGCAAGGCGATCCTCGGCGACGAGATGGGGCTCGGCAAGACCATCCAGGCCATCGCCGTCCTGGCGCATCTCGCGGCCGGGGGCCGGAGCCACTTCATGGTCGTCTGTCCGGCCAGCGTCCTCATCAACTGGACCCGCGAGATCGAGACCCGCAGCAAGCTGCGCGTGCTGCCTCTGCACGGCCCCGACCGGCAGCGGGCGTTCGCGGAGTGGCAGGACCGGGGCGGCGTGGGCGTGACCACCTTCGAAGCCCTGCGCGGATTCCCGGCCCCCGCGGCCGGTGAGCTCGGGATGCTCGTCGTGGACGAGGCGCACTACGTGAAGAACCCGAAGGCGCGTCGCACCCAGGCCGTGACCGAATGGGCCGGGCGCAGCGACCGTGTGCTCTTCATGACCGGCACGCCCATGGAGAACCGCGTCGCCGAGTTCCGCAGCCTGGTGCGGATCCTCCAGCCCGACCTGGCGGAGGCCGTCGGCGACCGGGACCGGGTGGCCGGCTCCAAGGCGTTCCGGAAGGCCGTCGCCCCGGTGTACCTGCGCCGCAACCAGGAGGACGTGCTGACCGAACTCCCCGCGCTCCAGCGGACGGACGAGTGGGAGGAGCTGAGCGCGTCGGACGAGGAGGCCTACCGCGAGGCCGTGCACGCGGGCAACTTCATGGCGATGCGCAGAGCGGCGTACGCGAGCCCCGAGAAGTCGGCCAAGCTGCACCGGCTGTGCGAGATCGTCGGGGACGCCGCCGAGAACGGGCTGAAGGTGGTGGTGTTCTCCAACTTCAGGGACGTACTGGCGGCGGTGAAGGCGGCACTCGGCGACGTACGGAGCGCGTCCGGCGGCCAGGTGTTCGGGCCGCTCTCGGGAAGCACGCCGCCCGCGCGCCGCCAGCAACTGGTCGACGAGTACACGGCAGCGCCGGGGCACGCCGTGATGCTGGCGCAGATCGAGGCGGCGGGAGTGGGGCTCAACATGCAGGCCGCGTCCGTCGTGATCCTCTGCGAGCCGCAGATCAAACCGACCCTCGAACATCAGGCGGTGGCGCGGGCCCACCGCATGGGACAGGTGCGTTCGGTCCAGGTGCACCGGCTGCTCGCCACCCCCGGGGTGGACGAGCGGATGGTCGACATACTGCGGAACAAGTCCCGCCTGTTCGACGCCTACGCCCGGCGCAGCGCGGTCGCCGAGTCGACGCCGGACGCGGTCGATGTCTCGGACACGTCGATGGCCCGTCAGATCGTCGAGGAGGAGCAGGCGCGGCTGGGCGCGGTGCGCGAGGAGTCCGCGTGAGAGCGGTGAGCTCGGACGGGGCTGACCGGTCCCGGCCGACATCCGGACTCTAGGGCCCGTCTTCACACTCCCGTCGTCGCCCGGAGGGCGGCCTCGCGGCGTCGATGGGGTCTCCCCTGCTCGAACGGAGTTGAGAGCTTGGGGAAGCGTGCTCTCGGCGTGCCGGGTGCACGACACCCGCGATGGGCCGGACGTACTTGGCCTTGTGCCCGGTGCGGCGAATG
>NZ_KB891831.1 GCF_000373565.1 Streptomyces sp. HmicA12
AGGGGGATGTTGCCGTGCTTCTTCGGCGGCAGGTTCTCCCGCTTGGTGCGCAGCTGGCGCAGGCCCTTCACGATGTGGGCGCGGGTGTCGGAGGGCAGGATCACGGCGTCGATGTAGCCGCGCTCGGCCGCCGTGTAGGGGTTGAGGAGGGTGTCCTCGTACTCCTGGATCAGCCGGGCCCGGGTGGCCTCTACGTCGTCGGCGGCGGCCAGGGTCTTGCGGTGCAGGATGTTGACCGCGCCCTGCGCGCCCATCACCGCGATCTGCGCGGTCGGCCAGGCCAGGTTCAGATCCGCGCCCAGATGCTTGGAGCCCATCACGTCGTAGGCGCCGCCGAACGCCTTGCGTGTGATGATCGTGATCAGCGGGACGGTGGCCTCCGCGTAGGCGTAGATCAGCTTCGCGCCGCGCCGGATGATGCCCTCGTGCTCCTGCTCCACCCCGGGCAGGAAACCCGGCACGTCCACGAAGGTCAGCACCGGCACGTTGAAGGCGTCACAGGTGCGCACGAACCGCGCCGCCTTCTCGCTCGCGTGGATGTCCAGACAGCCGGCGAACTGCATCGGCTGGTTGGCGACGATGCCCACCGGACGGCCCTCGACCCGGCCGAAGCCGGTCAGGATGTTCGGCGCGAACAGCGCCTGCGTCTCGAAGAACTCCTCGTCGTCCAGGACGTGTTCGATCACCGTGTGCATGTCGTACGGCTGGTTCGCACTGTCCGGGATCAGCGCGTCCAGCTCGCGGTCCTCGTCGGTGAGCGCCAGATCGGCCTCCTCGGGGAAGGCCGGCGGCTCGGACAGGTTGTTCGACGGCAGATAGGACAGCAGCGACTTGACGTACTCGATCGCGTCCTTCTCGTCCCCGGCCATGTGATGCGCCACCCCGGAACGGGAGTTGTGCGCCCGCGCCCCGCCCAGCTCCTCGAAGCCCACGTCCTCGCCGGTGACCGTCTTGATGACGTCCGGGCCGGTGATGAACATGTGCGACGTCCGGTCCACCATCACCGTGAAATCGGTGATCGCCGGCGAGTACACCGCGCCGCCCGCACACGGCCCGACCACCAGACTGATCTGCGGAATCACCCCCGACGCATGCGTGTTGCGGCGGAAGATCTCCCCGTACATGCCCAGCGCCATCACACCCTCCTGGATGCGGGCACCACCGGAGTCGTTGATCCCGATCACCGGACAGCCGGTCTTCAGCGCGAAGTCCATCACCTTCATGATCTTCTGCCCGAACACCTCGCCCAGCGCCCCGCCGAAGACCGTGAAGTCCTGCGAGAACACCGCCACCGGCCGGCCGTCGACCGTGCCGTAACCGGTCACCACNCCATCGCCGTACGGCTTGTTGGCCTCCAGCCCGAAATCCGTCGAGCGGTGCCGCGCGAACTCGTCCAGCTCCACGAACGAGTCCTCGTCCATCAGCAGATCGATCCGCTCACGCGCCGTCAACTTGCCCTTCGCATGCTGCTTCTCGACCGCACGCGCCGAACCCGCATGCGTCGCCTCACCGATCCTGCGCCGCAGATCCTCGATCTTCCCAGCGGTCGTGTGAATGTCCGTGTCGATGTCGCTCACCGGTTGTCCGCCGTTCCGTCGATACGTCCCACCAGGCGCCAGGCGGCCGGAAGCAGCCCTGCCGCGAGCACCGCCTTGAGCGCGTCGCCGACCAGGAACGGCACCACGCCCGCCGCGATCGCCGCTCCGGCCGACATGCCCGTACTGATCGCCAGCCAACTCGCGCCCGCGAGGTAGACGGCCGCGGTGGCGAGTGCGTACATCGGCAGCGCCCGCCACGGGGAGCGGTCGGCGCCGAGGCGCGCGCCCTGCCCCACGATCGCTGCGGCGAGCAGGAAGCCCACCAGGTAACCGCCGGTCGCGCCGAACACGACGTGCGCGCCGCCCGCGCCCTGCGCGAAGACCGGCAGCCCGGCGATGCCCAGCGCAAGCAGCAGCGCCTGGGAGGCGAGTGCGCGGGCCGGGCCGAGCGCGGCGGCCGTGAGCAGTACCGCGAAGGACTGCCCGGTCACGGGTACCGGGGAGCCCGGGACCGGGACGGCGATCTGTGCCGCGACGGCCGTGAGGCCCGTGCCGAGCACCACCAGGAGCGCCGTGCGGGCCGCCGATGCCGTGAGCAGCGCGTCCGCCAGCACCGGATGCCTGCGCGGCGGGGCGTAGGTGAGGGTCATGAGGTGTACTCCAGCCTTTCTTGAGACGGTCAGAATGTGTCGACGGGGACGTGCGTGCCCCACACGTCGCGCAGCGCGTGGGCGACCTCGCCGCCCGTCGCGCGCAGCCGCAGCGCTTCGCGCATCGGGAACAGCACGTTGTCCGTACCACGGGCCGCGGCGCGCAGGGCGTCGAGCGCCCGCTCGACCGCGTCGCTGTCGCGCTCCTTGCGCAGGACCGCGAGCCGCTCGCACTGGTCGGCCTCGATCCGCGGGTCGACGCGGAGGGGTTCGTAGGGCTCCTCCTCGTCGAGGGCGTACTTGTTGACGCCGACGACGGTCCGTTCCTGGTTGTCGATCTCCAACGCGACGCTGTAGGCGGAGCGTTCGATCTCGGACTTCTGGAAGCCCTGCTCGATCGCGGCGACGGCGCCGCCGCGGTCCTCGACGGCCTGGATCAGCTCCATGGCCGCCGCCTCGATGTCGTCGGTCATCGACTCGACGACGTAGGACCCGGCGAACGGGTCGACGGTGCACGTCACGTCGGTCTCGTACGCGATGACCTGCTGGGTGCGCAGGGCGAGCCGCGCCGCCTTCTGCGTGGGCAGCGCGATGGCCTCGTCGTAGGAGTTGGTGTGCAGGGACTGCGTACCGCCGAGCACCGCGCCGAGGCCCTGGAGTGCGACCCGGACGAGGTTCACCTCGGGCTGCTGCGCGGTCAGTTGTACGCCCGCCGTCTGGGTGTGGAAACGCAGCATCTGCGACTTGGGGTTCTTCGCCCCGAACTCGTCGCGCATGATGCGCGCCCAAATACGGCGCGCTGCACGGAACTTGGCGACCTCTTCGAGGAGTGTCGTGCGTGCGACGAAGAAGAACGACAGGCGTGGCGCGAAGTCGTCGACGTCCAGGCCGGCGGCGATCGCCGCCCGCACGTACTCCTTGGCGTTGGCCAGGGTGAAGGCGATCTCCTGCACGGGCGTGGCCCCGGCCTCCGCCATGTGGTAGCCGGAGATCGAGATGGTGTTCCACCGCGGGAGCTCGCGGTGGCAGTAGGCGAAGATGTCGCTGATCAGGCGCAGCGACTGCTTCGGCGGGAAGATGTACGTGCCGCGGGCGATGTACTCCTTCAGCACGTCGTTCTGGATCGTGCCGGTCAACTGGGCGCCGGACACGCCCTGTTCGGCCGCGACGAGCTGGTACATCAGGAGCAGCGTCGAGGCGGGCGCGTTGATGGTCATCGACGTCGAGACCTTGTCCAGCGGCAGCCCCTGGAACAGGGTGCGCATGTCGTCGAGCGAGTCGATCGCGACACCGACCTTGCCGACCTCGCCCTGCGCCACCGCCTCGTCGGAGTCGTACCCCATCTGCGTCGGCAGGTCGAACGCCACACTCAGGCCGCCGGTGCCCGCGTCGACCAGCTCGTGGTAGCGCTCGTTGGACTCCTTGGCCGTGCCGAACCCGGCGTACTGGCGCATCGTCCAGGGCCGCCCCGTGTACATCGTCGGGTAGACGCCACGGGTGTACGGATACCGGCCGGGCGCGCCGAGGCGGGCGTCGGCGTCGAAGTCCGCCAGGTCCGAGCCGTCGTACAGCGGCTTGATGGGCAGGCCGGACTCACTGCGCGCAACGGATTCCACGGCGAATCTCCCTCGGTACTCGATATCGCCTTGACGGTACTCAGTACCATTCCCCTGGGGCAAGTGGCCCTCACATGCCGAGACGAGGAAAGATGGGCGATCATGAGCAAGCCAGCCGCGCGGACCCGCCTCGCCGACGCCGCGTTCGCCCTCTTCGACGAGCGTGGATACGAGCAGACCACCGTCGACGACATCGCCGAACGGGCCGGGGTCGGACGTACGACGTTCTTCCGGCACTACCGGTCCAAGGAAGAAGTGATCTTCCCGGACCACGACCGGCTCCTCGACCTGATCAGGGACCGGCTGAACACGTCGAGCAGCGGCACCGCGCTGGTCGCCGTCTCCGACGCGGTCCGCCTCGTACTGCTGCACTACCTGGAGGAGGGCGACCTCGCCCGTCGCCGTTACCGCCTCACCAGCAAGGTCTCCGCTCTGCGCGACCGGGAGATCGCGAGTGTGGCCCGCTACCAGCGGCTGTTCCGCGAGTTCATCGCCGACTGGATGGGCGACCCGACCGAATCGGCCTCGCTCCGGGCCGAGCTGATGGCCGCGAACGTGGTCGCCGCCCACAACCACGTACTGCGCCGCTGGCTGCGCGGCGAGTCCGCCGACCCGGTCGCGGAGATCGACGAGGCGATGCGGCAGGTGCTGGACCTCTTCCCCGCCCGGTCACCGGAGGCCGGGCCCCTCGGCGACGGCACCACCGTCGTCGCCTTCCGGACCGGCCAGGACCTCGAAGCCCTCCTCCCTCACCTGCGGCGCTTGGTCGAGGACGGGACGCGATGACGTCCGCGCTCATTCCGGTCCGGCGCCGAGAGCCTTGGACGGCACACTCCGGGTGACCGTGACGGGGCCGCCGGCCTGCGCGGCGCGGCGCGCCGCCGCTTCCCGTGCCGCTTCCCGCGGGTGGCGCCGGCGCCAGTAGGGGTTGTCGTGCGGCAGCCTGCTGGACACGCGCCCGTACATGCCGAACGTGAGGATGACCAGCCCCATCACGAAGCTGAAGAGGACGTTGGTCATGCCGAAGTCGAGCACGTTCGCGCCCTTGTCCAGGATGAACAGGTGGACGAAACCGCTGATCAGGAACAGGGCACCCACGGCCATGTTCAGCGTCGAGGCGATGTTTCCGCCGATGAATCCCCCGGCGACGAGGGCGAGGCCGACGACGACGGAGATGAGGCTCAGCACGCCGTTCGTGCTCAGACCCGCGATCCGGCTGCCGTCGGTGTTGAAGGGACTCAGCTGGTCGGCGAAACCGAGCAGTCCGAAGACCAGCAGCACGACGCCGCAGAACGCGGCGCCCCAGCGGTACACCTGCGCCAGCTTGTGGTCGACAGGAAGTTCGTCTTTGAGCTCCATGACCTGGGCACCTCTCTGATCGCATGCCGCTCGTTGTGCCCCCTGCCCCCCTGTTCCACTCGACAGTTCCTTTCGGATGCACTTGTCGCGAAATGTTCTTTTTTTGGCTAGCGGGACCGTACGGATTCAGAACGCGTACCGGATCGTCAGCCAGGGAGCGTGCGTCGACAGCAGTTCCCGCAGCCTGGCGATCGCCTGCTGCTTGATCTCCCGGGAGTAGCGGACGTTGACGGCACCGTTCTGCGAGCGTTTCGTCTCCTGCGCCGCGGGCTGCCACAGCACGTCCTCGGCGCGCGGGTGCCAGCCCAGATTGACCTCGTGCAGTCCTTGGTTGTGCGTCAGCATGATCACTTCGGCCGCCGCCTGCTGTTTCACCCGGTCCGGCAGTACGTCGTCCAGGTGCGTCAGCAGCTCGGCCCAGTCCCGCTGCCAGCCGGGGCGCAGGACGACCGGTGAGAGGTTGAAGTGCACCTCGTAGCCCGCGTCGACGAAGTCGGCGGCCGCCGCGATACGCCGGGCGACGGGGCTCGTGCGGATGTCCAGCAGCCTCGAATCCTCCCGCGGCATCACCGAGAAGCGGATCCGGGTACGGCCTCGCGGGTCGAGCCCCAGCAGGTCGGGGTTGACGAACTTCGTCGCGAACGAGGCCTTGGCGGTGGGCAGTTCACGGAACGCGGCGACGAGGTCGGCGGTGTTGTCGCACACGAGGGCGTCGACGGAGCAGTCGCCGTTCTCCCCGATGTCGTAGACCCAGGACCGCGGATCGCACTGGTTGGGTTCGCGTTTGGGGCCCTGGGCCCGCACGTGGCGGTGGATGTGGGCGACGATGGCCTCGAT
Organism: Streptomyces sp. HmicA12; assembly: GCF_000373565.1. Taxonomy (GTDB): domain Bacteria; phylum Actinomycetota; class Actinomycetes; order Streptomycetales; family Streptomycetaceae; genus Streptomyces. Next base: position 6,001 of record NZ_KB891831.1, read on the forward strand.
GTTGGTGAAGAGCGTGATCGGGTTCGCGTACCCCTTGCGCCGTGGGACGTAGCAGTACGCACAGGCCATCGCGCAGCCGTTGGAGGGGCCGGGCGCGATCCAGTCCGCCGACCTGCCGTTGGGCCGTGTCTCCAGCGTGCGTTTCGTGCCCAGCACCAGCGTCTGCGTCTTGACGCGCGTCCAGCGGGCGACGTTGCCGTCGTTGCCGTGCAGGGACGGGATCCGCCAGTGGCTGGGCACCTCGGTCACAGGGACGTCGGGCAGCCGGGCCATGATCTGCCGGCCGCGCGGGGAGGCGAGGGCGGCGGGTTCGGCGTAGACCTCGCGTACGTCGAGCATGCGCCGCGCCTCGGCACTGTGACGGAATCCGGTGTCCGCCGGGGCGGCCGGAGCCGGGTCCTGCCAGTCGAACAGGGCCTGCTGCTCCGGCGCGTTCGCGGACGGATCGGCCGGTGACCGGGGCACGCTTCCTTCCTTTCCGCGCCGCCGTCACCAGCAGGTGACGCGCGCACGATGTCGCTCTTCGCCTCACCCCAGCACCGTCATTGCGACCGGTCGCGCTCCTGCTCGAGGAGTGCTTCCAGGTCGGAGAGGCGGTCGAGGCCCCGTACCGCCTGGCTCATCCGCGCGTTGCGCGAGAAGCGATCACGATGGCGGTGCAGGAGGTTCCAGTATCCGGCGGTGAACGGGCAGGCCTCCGGACCGACCCGTACGGACGGCTTGAAACGGCAGTCCCGGCACAGGTCGCTCATGCGGTCGATGTAGGCGCCGCCTGACGTGTACGGCTTCGTGGTCATGCGCCCGCCGTCCGCGTACTGCGACATCCCCACCACATTGGGTACCATGACCCAGTCGTACCCGTCGACGAAGCTGCGGTGGAACCAGTCCGTGACGGCGCCCGGCTCCCAGCCCCGTTGCAGCGCATGACTGCCCAGGACCATCAGGCGCGGAATGTGATGCGTCCAGCCCGTCTCCCTGACCTGTTCCAGCACATGGGCGAGGCAGCGGGCCTCGGTGCCGTCCGGGTCGAGTTCCGTGAACCAGTCCGGCAGCGGGGCCCGGTGGCCCAGCGCGTTGCCCGCCCGGTACTCCTCGCCGAAGTACCAGTACACGTGCCAGACGAACTCGCGCCATCCGGCGACCTGGCGAACGAACCCCTCGACGCTGTTGAGGGGCGCGTCACCGGAGCGCCACCGGGCCTGCGCCCGCTCGACGCACTCCGCGGGGTCCAGCAGGCCCAGGTTGAGCGAGGAGGACAGCAGGCTGTGGCTCATCGTGGGGTCCCCGGCGAGCATGGCGTCCTCGTGCGCGCCGAAGGTGGGGAGCCGGTGATCGATGAAGCGGCGGAGCGCCGCCAGTGCCTCGCGGCGGGTGGCGGGGAAGCGACGCGGCCCGTCCTCGCCGATGAACTCGACGTCGCCGTCGCGGGCCCAGCGGTCGAGATCGGCGCGCACTTCGTCGTCGATCTCACTCTCCCGAGGGTGATAGGGCGCCGGGACGCCCAGCTCGGTGGCGCCGCGGGGCGGGGGCTCGCGGTTGTCGTGGTCCAGATTCCAGCGGCCGCCCGCCGGATGGTCGCCCTCCATGAGCAGGTCGTGCGTCTCCCGCACCCAACGGTAGAAGTCCTCCTGCCGAAGGCGCTTGCCCGTCCGGTCGTCCGCCCAGCGCTCGAAGGCGTCGTGGGTCACGAGGAAGCCGCGCGCCGGAAGCACCCGCACGGACGGCAGGGTCCGTACGAAGTCGAGGGCGGCGCGGGAGGTGGGGTGGTGCACCGTGACGGCGCGATCGCCCACGGCCTGCCGCAGCCCCTCGCGGTAGGTGTCGGCCCGCACGTACCGGACGCGGTCGCCGAGTTCCGCCGCACGGTGCCGCATGGCCGAGAGGATCAGGTGGGCCTTGGCGCGATGGAACCTGCGGCGCCTGAACACGGCACGGGACTCGATCATCAGCAGCGGGGCGTCGCGCGACGGTCCGCCGCCCGCGGGGTCGGTGAAGTGAGGACCGAGCTGGTCGCCGAACAGCCAGTGAACCGCGGCAGCTTGCTGTGCTGTCATGTCATGCGCTCCGGGCCGCTGGTGAGTGCCTTGGCCTCCGCGTCGACGGCCGTGCCGCCGAACGAACGCTCCTGCGAGGTGCCCGGACCTCTCCTCTCTCTCATCGGGAGAAGTCGCTGCGCAGAAGCTGCTCACGCAGGCGGTTCATGCCGCGGCGGACATGGCTCTTCACCGTGCCCAAGGGCCATCCTGTCCGCTCGGCGATCTGGGGCTGGGTCAGGTCGTCGTACAGGGCGAGCTCCAGCACCCGTCGCTGCGGTGCGGGCAGGCGGGTCAGCTCGTGCTGGACGACGACCCGGTCCAGGACGTGGTTCGCCATGTCCCGGCTCACCACGCCCGTGACGCTCAGCGCGGCGCCGGACGCCGCCACCAACTCGGCGCGCCGGGTCCGTCCGCTCAGCGCGTCGGCCACTTTCCGGCGGGTGATCCCCACCAGCCATCCGGCGAGCGTCCCGCGTACGGGGTCGAAGCCGTTGCGACCACGCCAGGCGGCGAGGAAGACCTGCTGGCTGACGTCCTCCGCCTCGCGGGCGTCACCGAGGGAGCGGTAGGCCAGCGTGTGCACGAGCGCGCTCCAACGCCGGTAGGCGGCCTCGAGGGCCGCTTCCTGTCCGTCGCGCAGGCCGGCGGCCAGCTGCTCATCGGCGAGGGACTCCTCGACCGGAGCCCAGGGAGTGCGCGCTGAAGCATCGGGGGCGGGTTGAGCAGTCATGGGAGGCTTCCCCTTCGCCGCTGTCTGGTGGCTCCCACCTTCACCAGCCGGACCCCGGCCGTTCCACTCGCATCGAATCTGCGTTGTTTTCCACGCGGGCGGGAAGGGCGCCCACCATTGCTTCTCTACCGTTCCGCGGATACGGAGGCTGTGGATGCATGCCGCGCCCGGACCGCCCCCGAGTCCTCGTCCAGGCATGCGCCTTTGTCGTGCGTCGATTCTGCGTCGTAAAGTCGGACCATGGACGATCTCTCAGGCGCCTCGCGGTGAACGACCCCGTGGCGAACGATCAGGTGGCGGCCGATCCCGTGGCGCCCGTCGACGGAGCCGGAATCACGACGGGGTCCCTGGCCCGCCGCCTCGGCGTCTCCCCCACGACGCTGCGCTCCTGGGATCAGCGCTACGGACTCGGCCCGGCCGTTCGTCCCGTCGGCCGGCACCGCCGCTGGTCGGCCGACGACGTGGCGATGCTCGAGGAGATGTGCCGCCTGACCGCGGCGGGTGCGCCGCCCGGCGAAGCGGCACGGGTGGCAAAGGAACGCGCCCGTGCGGGTCACCCGCAGCCCGCGGTGGCGGACGCCGCCCTCCCGCTCGCGGCTCCGGGCGGGGCGGCGCTTCCGCTGGGAGTCGTCCGTGCCGAGTGCCGCGGACTCGCCCGCGCCGCCGTGCGCCTCGACTCCGAAGCGGTGCAGGAACACCTGAACGCCTTCGTGCGCGAGCACGGTGTCGTGGCCGCCTGGGAGGAGGTCATGATGCCGACGCTGCACGCGGTCGGCCGCAAGTGGGAGACGTCGGGCGACCGCTACGTCGAGGTGGAGCACCTGTTGTCCTGGCACGTGTCGACCACCCTGCGCAACGCCCCTCTCCTGCTCGGCGGTCGTGCGCGCGTGCACGGGGTGGCGCCGATCCTGCTGGCCTGTGTGCCCGGCGAGCAGCACACGTTGCCCCTGGAAGCGGTGTACGCGGCCCTTGTGGTGGCCGGTCTGCCCGTGCGCATGCTGGGCGCCGCGGTCCCGGCCGAGGCACTGACGGAGTCCGTCCGCCGCACCGGCCCGTCCGCCGTGATGCTGTGGTCCCAGTCCCGCTCCTCGGCGAGCACGCCCTTGGCGGCGCATCTGGTCCGCACGGCGTGGGGTCTGAAGGGAGCGCGCCAACGCCCCCTGGTCCACCTCGCCGGTCCCGGGTGGGGTCCGGCCCCGGTCGAGGGGACGAAACGTCCCGGCGGACTGCGCGAGGCCATGACCGGGCTCGCCGGACCGGCCGCCCGGTGAGCGAAAAATCGGTTCCGCCGTCTGATCGGCCCGGCCTACGCTTCTTCGGCCGATGACATCGCGCATCCGACCCGACGGGGGCTTGAGGTGGACGTGCACAGCGGGAGCGGCCTCGCGTCGTGGGAACGGTTGCCCGGCTACGTCTTCCGGCCGTACCGCGGTCACGGCGACCCTGACGCGATGGCCGCTGTGCGGCTGGGCTGTGCGCGGCGGGATCGGGCCGACGCCCGGTCGGTCGTGGAGCGGCTCCCGACGGCGGCCGAGATCGCCGAAGCCTCCGCCGGGCTCGACGACCCGTCCCGGGACCAGGTGGTGGTGGAGCACGACGGCGCCGTGGTCGGCTACTCGACGATCAGGTGGTGGCAGGAGCGGGACGGGACGTGGCTGTACCTGCACCGTGGCCACCTGCTGTCCGGACATCGCGGCCGGGGCGTCGGCTCGGCCATGCTCGCCTGGGCGGAGAGCCGCATCCGTCGGCTGGCGCACCGGCACGGAACGGCGCGAACGGCGGTGATCGGCGCGAATGCCACGGCGTCCGAACAGGAGGCGACGGCGCTGCTGCTCGGAGCCGGATACCGGCGTGTCTTCAGCCTGGTCGAGTTGGAGCTGGCCGACCTCCGGCAGCTCCCCGACGCACGGCCGTTGCCGGCCGGCATCCGCATCGGCGCGATCGATCCCGGCGACTACCGCGCGGCCTGGAGGACCGTCGTAGATTCGTACGCGGACACCGCCTTCACCCCGATGTGGACGTTCGAGAGCTTCCTCGCCACGGCCGACCCGACCTGCTGGCGGGCCGCGTGGGACGGGGACAGCATGGCCGGGGTCGCTCTGAGCTCCCTCCACGGTCCCGAGCCGGTCGTGGGGGAAGTCGAGGAGTTGAGCGTCCGGGCAGGATCGAGGCGTCTGGGTCTCGGGCGGGCCCTGCTGCTGGAGGGGCTGCGCCGGCTTCGCGAACAGGGCGCGAAGAGTGCCCGGTTGTACACCGGGACCGCGAATCCGCACCGTTCCTACGACCTCTACGAAAGCGTGGGGTTCCGGCGCCGGAGCGAGTACGTCCGCTACCGCAAGCCGATCGCCGCCTGATCCGGCCGACCTTCCGACCGCTCTCCCGGCAGAGCTCGGGCACGTCCGACTCGCGCCTGCACCTCCCGGTCGGAAAGCGCTTACGCGGTGACGTCAGGGCGAACCCCGACGCAACAGGTGCCGAGCGGGTGCGCACTCGTGCGTCCCAACTCCGCCGCGAGTGGCGTGCGGTGTCCGTGAGAGGTCACGCATGAGGCGCTCGGTGTCGCCGTTCCAGGGTGCTCCGGGTGGGGGTTGGCGCGAAGTCCCCGGCCCGGTGTGGCGGGCGGCCGAGATCTCCGTTTTCCTTGCGACCGTCTGCAAATCCGACGAAGTTCGCGATGGAGGTAGACATGTCCATACCGAGCACCGCTCGGGACGGGGTGAACCGCGTACTGCGCCCCTTCAACGTGCGGGTGGTCCGTGGGCAGAGCGACGATCCGGCGATCAAACCCTTCCTGTCCGCCCGGAGGACGTTGGCGGCGGCCCGGCGGGCGGGACTGTCCCTGGAGGACTACATCGACAACTACAGCGCCGCTCCGGGCGCGACCGCCGAGACCGTGGACGCGCTGCTGCGGCTGGCGGATCTGGGCGAGCACGTGGAGCGCGTGTGCGAGATCGGTCCGGGGTCGGGCCGGTACTCGGCCCGGGTGATCGCCGCGACGCACCCGGACACGTACGAGATCTACGAGACCGCGGGCGACTGGCTCCCCCGCCTCAAGGCGCTGCCGAACGTGGTCGTGCAACCCGCCGACGGGCACACGCTGAGCGCCACCGCCGACAAGTCCGTGGATCTCGTGCACGCCCACAAGGTGTTCGTCTACCTGCCGCTCGTCGTGACCGTGGGCTATCTCGACGAGATGGCCCGGGTCGTCCGCCCGAAGGGAGTGGTCGCGTTCGACGTCGTGAGCGAGAACTGCCTCGACGACTCGACCACGAGCGAGTGGGTCTCCAGTGGCTCGACCCTCTACAGCATGATCTCGCGCTCCTGGCTCGTCGATCGTCTCGCCGAGCGCCAACTGTCCTTCCTGGGCAGCCACTTCGTGCCGCTCAGCGGCGGCCGGACCGAACTGCTCGTGTTCCGGCGGGACTAGGTCGTGTCCGCAAAGTCCCTCCTGCCTCGCGACGCCTGGCACGCTTCCCCAAGCTCTCCGACAAGCTCCGAGCAGGGGAGACCCCATTCGCCGCACCGGGCGGACGGAGGGACTTTGCGGACACGACCTGGCGCCCGGGGTTCGGCCCCGGACCGAACCGGTCCCGGCGGCGCCGGGGGCCGCGACGTCAGGTCCCCGACACCACCGGTGTGTCGGTCCGGTCCGCCACCGATCCCCGGGTCGCCGTCTTCGGGACGGGCTGATCGTGGCGCAGGGCCTTCCACACGCGGTGCGACGCCTTTTCCAGGGGCAGGACTCGGCCCGCGTCCTGTGCGTCGTAGGTGACCGGCATCGTCACCATGGTGGTGCGGTCGGGGCTGATGCCCTTCAGTTCCTTGGCGAGTCCGAGCAGTTTGCCGGCGGACGCCAGCTCGGAGTCCGCGCTGACGCTCTTGGTCGCGGTGTCCGCCAGCGCGTAGGACTTGGCGGGGCTGCCCAGCGGGTCGACCGTGTCGGCGCGGTGGATCAGGGCCTTGATGAACGCCTGCTGCAACTGGATGCGCCCCAGGTCGCTGCCGTCGCCGACCGCGTGCCGGGTCCGTACGAGCGCCAGGGCCTCCTTGCCCTTCAGCCGGTGCTTGCCGCTGTCCAGGGAGAGGCCGCTGCCCCGGTCGTGCAGGGCGGTGCGGGTGGTGATGTCCACGCCGCCGAGTTCGTCGATGAGTTTCTGGAAGCCCTTGAAGTCGACTTCGAGGTAGTGGTCCATGCGCAGGCCCGACATCTTCTCGACCGTCTTCACGGTGCAGGCGGGCCCGCCCAGCGCGTAGGACGAGTTGAACATGGCCTGCTCCGGCGGCACGGTGCCGCCGTGCGGCTGATCGCAGCTGGGGCGCTGCACCAGCGTGTCGCGCGGGATGCTGACGACCGACGCCTTCTTGTGGGTCTTGTCGACGTGCAGGACCATCGCCGTGTCGGCGCGGGCGCCGACGACGCCGCTGCCGTACTGGCCATGGGTCCCGGCCCGCGAGTCGGAGCCCAGCAGGAGGATGTTCATCGCTCCGTTGTGCTGCTCACCGGGCCGGTCGCTGCCGAGGGCGGCGTTGACGTCCGTCCCCTTGATGTTGCCGTTCAGGTGCTGCCAGGCGTAGGCCACGCCGCCACCGCCGACCAGGACCGCGCCCAGGGTGCCCCCGGCGATCCAGCGCAGGGCGCGCTTGCGCTTCCTGTGCCGGGACCGGCGCAGTCGCGCGGGCCCGTAGGCGGGCACCGCGGGCGCGTCGGCCGGGTGCGCCCGGTGCTCGTCCCCGCTCTCGTGCGGCATGTGCTGCCCTTCCTCGGTGACCGGCTGCTCAGTAGGCGGAGTCGACGTTGTCGATGGAGCCGTAGCGGTCGGCGGCGTAGTTGGCGGCCGCGGTGATGTTGGCGACCGGGTCGGTCAGGCTCTGGGAGGTGCCCGCGACGTGGTACGTGTCGAACGTGGGCTGGATCATCTGCAGCAGCCCCTTGGACGGGGTGCCGTTCTGGGCGTTGATGTCCCAGTTGTTCTGGGCGTTCGGGTTGCCGGACGACTCCCGCATGATGTTGCGCTGCAGCCCGTCGTAGGTACCGGGGATGCCCTTGGCCTTCATGATGTCGAGCGACTGACGGATCCAGCCGTCGAGGTTGTCGGGGTACGACTTCGCCGCCGCGGCGGCCTGTGTCGTCCCGGCGCTCTTGGCAGCGGGCTCGGCGGCCTGGGCGGACGAGGGAACCAGCGTCAGGATCGCGGCGGCGGCACCTGTCGCGGCGATACCGGCGGCGGAGATCCTGCGGATCCGGGCGGTGCGGCCGGCGCGGGGCAGTGTCGTGGCGTTGGCCATGGTGGGGGGTTCTCCAATGAAGTACGGCGTTGCGTCATGCGCGGCGAGCCGGTGCCGGGGCATCCGGCCGGTCCCGCCGCTCGGAACTTCCGTCAGGGTTAGCGGCGCGGAGCGACCCGGCGCAAAGGTGTGACGTACTACCCGAGTACGGAGAAGCGGGACATCGAGCCGGTCCGCGACGAATCCGGACGGGGCCCTCGCTGGATCTCCCGGCGTGGCGGGATTACTACCGTCGATCGCATGTGCCGCAGCTCATATGGGTGGGCTCACAGGCCGACCGGTCGGCGAGCGCCCCGGCGGCACCCCCGGGACGGCCCGGCCCGACCTTCACCCTTAGGGCCTTTAGTCCCGATTTCGTATGTTTCAGGTGGGCACGCTGGCAGTCAGCACCGCCACCGTCAGAAGCGAGAGGTCCATGCTCGGCAGCACCCCCGGCCATCCGCACGCCCCCACCCCGCGTCCTGCGGCCCCCGTACCGCTCGATGCCGTCTCCGTGGACGAGCTGGCGGACGCGGCGACGGCCGCGCTCACGGCGAAGGTCGTTCTGACGCCCAAGCCCGGATTGCCCGACTGCCGCAGCGTCTCCGCGCGGCAGAGTTCCTTCCACTCCTTCGTCGACTCCGGCGAACGGCTTCACGACGCGTTTCGCGAGGCCGCCGCCGCGGCGTCCGACACCCGCCGCCTGGCCGCCGCCTGCCGTGCCGCTCAGGCGGAGCTTCCGCACACGGGCGCCTGGGCGGGCCTGGACGCCGCCGCCCGCCTGCTGTGCCTGCTGGCGGCCGCCTGCGGGTACGGCGCCGCGGACGCCGCCGACGCCTGCCGCATCGCCCTGGATCTGGGCAGGGCCACCGACGAACGGAACCCGCACGACGGCTCCGGTCCGGCGTGGCCGGCGAAGACCGACGAGGAGGCACTCGCGCTCGTCCAGTCGGCGCTGCCGATGCTCCGGGAGGCGCGCGGGCGCGGCGAACCGGAGGAAGCCGCCCAACTCGACGTCCTGCTCCATCTGATCGCCTCGTTGGACGACTCCCGGGTGCTGCACGAGCACGGCCCACTGGCTCTCCGCCTGATCCAGCAGGATGCCGCGGCCACCCTGGACGCGGGCGGAGCGGGCAGTGCCGAAGGCGCCCACCGACTCCGCGAACTGGACGTCCTGGCACGGCGCTACGGCATCTGCCCCGCGGGGAGCGGAGCACTGCTGGCGGGACTCCTCCTGCTCGACGGCCTCAGCGACACGGCACGCTCGACCGCCCCAACCGCCCCGACCGGCTGAGCCGTCACGGCTCCGGGAGGAAGGAGGGGAAGGAGGGGAAGGAGCGGTCGACACCCGGTACGGCGCCGCCGGACCCCACGGCTCGGTCGTACCGCCCGATCGCCTCCACCGAGAAGTCCCCCTGTTTGCCCGCCAAGGCGCAGGGCAAGCGGCATTGAGTGCTTGGGACCACAGGCGCAGCTGCGGGAGCAGTGTGCCTGGACACCGGTCCTTGTGCTCCTCGCGGTCACATCGTTGACAGCACGTCCTGAGGAGCACCCCCTGATGGCGACTCACCGCTCGCACGACGACGCCCCGGCCACCCGGCGGACCTTCGAACGTCTCGCCGACACCTCGCCGGGCCCGGAACACGACCTGCTGAGCGCCGAGCTGATCGAGGCATGGCTGCCCATGGCCCACCGCATCGCACGCCGCTTCCGCAACAAGGGCGAGAGCCAGGAAGATCTTCAGCAGGTCGCGGCGATGGGCCTGGTCAAGGCCGTCGGCCGCTACCAGCCCGAGCGCGGCGCGTTCGAGTCGTACGCCGTGCCGACCATCACCGGCGAACTGCGCCGCCACTTCCGCGACCACACCTGGGACGTCCGCGTGCCGCGTCGCGTACAGGACCTGCGCAACAAGGTCCGCGGCGCGCGCCGCGACCTGATGAACCGGCCCGGCCACGCCGCCGAGCCCGGGATCGCCGAGATCGCCGCCGGAGCCGGCCTGACCCTCGACGAGGTGCGGGCCGGGATGGAAGCCCTGGAGAGCTACAAGACGCTCTCCCTCGATGCCGAGGTCACCACGTCGGACGACGGGTTCAGCCTGTCCGACACCCTGAGCGAGACCGAGTCCGGCTACGACCTCGTCACCGACCGCGAAGCCGCCAAGGAAGGCCTCAAGCACCTCTCGGAACGCGAACGCACCATCCTCTACCTCCGGTTCTTCGAGGACATGACCCAGGCGCGCATCGGCGAGCGGATGGGCATCTCCCAGATGCACGTGTCCCGGCTGATCACGCGCAGCTGCGCACAGATCCGCGACCACGCCAACGGGCCGTCGGTACACCAGGAGGCCGCCTGACCGGCCGCCCGCGGTGCGGGACGGCACACTCCAGCGGTCCCGTGCCGCGGGGGCGGGAACGTGGTCGCCGCGCCTCTTGGCGAGGCCCCGTGCCGGGGTTGCGGGCCCGTTGGGTGCCCCTGATCTAGGGCCTGTCTTCAAACTCCCGTCTGCCCCGCGACGCCTGGCACGCTTCCCCAAGCTCTCCGACAGGCTCCGAGCAGGGGAGACCCCATTCGCCGCACCGGGCACAAGGCCAAGTACGTCCGGCCCATCGTGGGTGTCGTGCGCCCGGCACGCCGAGAGCACGCTTCCCCAAGCTCTCAACTCCGTTCGAGCAGGGGAGACCCCATTGACGCCGCGAGGCCGCCCTCCGGGCGACGACGGGAGTGTGAAGACAGGCCCTAGGTGCCGACGGTCGCGCCTCGGGTCGTAGCTCCGCGCTGAGGACGGTGCCTCGCGGGATCACGCCCGGGCCGACGCACGATGACTCCTCGTACGCGTAGGGGCGTGCGAAGCCGCCCGGCCCCTCGGCAGCAGGGATCACCGCGATGAAAGGTGTCGCGTCGGCCGGCCCGCCGAACCCGTCGAGGCGGCGGCCGGCGGGGCTCGGAACCGCGAACCCGCCGGTACGCACCCCCCGAACCGCCGACTCTGTACGCCTCCCCGTGCGCACGCTCTCACTCCCGTGTCTCCGTCAACATCCGCCACCCCGGCGCATAGCGGCCGTGCAGGACCAGTGACGCGGCGCCCACCGCCCCGGCCGTCTCGCCGATCAGGCTGCGTTCGACCGTCACTCTGCCCAGTGCGCGGGTCACCGATGTGTTGTTGACGGCGGCGTCGATCTCCTCGCTCAGGACATGCTCGACGCCGACGAGCGCCTCGCCTCCCAGCACGACCCGGCTCACGTCGAGCAGCGCCACGGCCCCGCGCACCGCCTGCCCCATCCGGCGGCCCGCCAGGCGCACCACGTCACAGGCCGCGGGGTCACCGGCGCGCACCGCACGCCGCAGCAACTTCCAGTCGGCGCGCACCGCTTCGGGGCCGCCGCTGAGTCCGATGCGCCGCGCGGCGGCACGGCCGTGCAGGGTGAACAGGTCGTCGACCAGGGCGGCGGGGTTGCAGTTCGGGCCGAGACAACCGTTGCTCCCGCAATCGCACAGGCGGCCTCCGGCCTCGATCTGGGCGTGACCGATCTCGCCCGCGTTGCCCGAATCACCGCGCAGGGTCTGGCCGTTGAGCATGATGCCGGCTCCGATGCCCGCACCCATGTACAGGAACAGGAAGCCACCGGCGCGCTCCTTGCCGCCGATCCAGCGTTCGCCGATCGCCGCGGCCGTCGCGTCGTTGTCCATCGCGACCGGCATGCCGGTCGCCTTCGCGAACATGTCGAGCAGCGGCACGCATGTCCAGCCGTCGAAGTTGGGCGGGTCCACCACCGTTCCGGCCTCTGTGTCGATGGGGCCCGGCGAGGCGATCCCGAGACCGAGCAGGCGGCCGCGGTCGATGGCGGCGCGTTCGGGCAGCCGCAGCGCGGCACGCGCCACCTTGTCGACCACCTCGCCGGGGACACTCGGCCGCGGCAGCGCGAGCCGGCGGCTGAGCAGCACCGATCCGGCGAGGTCGACGAGGGCGATGACGGCGGCATCCGGATCGAGGTGCACCCCGAGGGCGTAGGCGCCGTCGGCACGCGGCACCAGCAGCGTGCGACGTTTGCCGCCGCTCGAGGGGGCGCGCCCGGACTCGGCGATCAGGCCTTCGTCCAGCAGCCGCCGTACGACGTTGGACACCGTCTGATTGGTGAGCCCGGTGAGCGGCCCCAACTCGACGCGGCTGACAGGCCCCTTGGTGCGGATGGCGTCCAGGACGACGGCCTGGTTGTAGCCACCCACTCGGGGCAGATTGGTCCCGCTTCGCATGACGCGGCGCTCCTCGCTCGTGCGGGTCCGTACAGCCGACGGCCAGGAACTCGGCTCCCGCTGGCGGAACTTGGCCACCGAGATTATGCAGCAGGCGTTGACTTAGTCCATCCATTGGATTTAGGTAATGCGCCAGACGCACCATGCACCCCACCAGCACCTGCTGCGCCCTCCGCACCACTCGCCCTGCCCCGTGCACAGCTCCCCCCTTGCACAGCCACCGAGCCGACGCCCTTTTCGTACGCATACGTCCAGCCCCCGTACCCCTCCCGTACGTCCCGTGTCTCCCGCAGCTACGCCCCGCACCCCTCGCAGTCGCGCGCCCGAGCCAGGCGCATGAGCCGCACCTTCGGAGGATTCCCTTGCGCAAGAAACTTCTCGCCGCCCTCGCGATCACCATCGCGACAACGTTGTCAGCCGCAGGCTGCGGCGGCTCCGGGACCGCCGGCGGCGGCAACACGATCAAGGTCGTGTACTGGCAGCACCTGGACCAGAACGACAAGAAGCAGCAGAAGTTCCTCGGCTCGATGAAGCAGTCCTTCGAAAAGGCCCACCCCGGCAAGAAGGTCGAGATCGTCCCGGTCACGGCGTCCGAGAACGACTACTACACGAAGATCCAGCTGATGATGCGCTCGCCCTCGACCGCGCCCGACCTGGTCTACGAGGACACCGCACTGATCAACTCCGACATCACCAGCGGATACCTCAAGCCGATCGACGAGTACGTGGCCAAGTGGTCGGAGTGGGGCAAGTTCGCCAAGGCCGCCAAGGCCGCCGTCTCCTCGCCCACCGACGGCAAGACGTACGCCGTCCCGGACGACACCGACACCCGGGGTATCTGGTACAACCAGGAACTGCTCAAGAAGGCGGGGATCAAGACTCCCTGGCAGCCGAAGACCTGGCAGGACATCCTCGACGTCGCCCGGACGGTCAAGAAGAAGCTGCCGGGTGTGACGCCGATGAACCTCTACACCGGTCAGGCCGGCGGCGAGCAGTCCACCATGCAGGGCTTCGAGATGCTGCTGTACGGGACCGACGCCGCGGGCGACTCCCTGTACGACGCCGAGAGCAAGAAGTGGATCACCGGCTCGCAGGGGTTCAAGGACGCGCTGAAGTTCGTCCACACCGTCTACGGCGAGGACCTGGGCCTGTCCAGGTCGACCGCGCTCGGTGCCAACGCGGGCACCGAGGTCGGCACGAAGCTGCTTCCCGAGAACAAGCTCGCCATCAACATCGACGGCTCGTGGATGGCGAACAACTGGCTGAAGACGGGCCCGCGTCCGTGGCCCGAGTGGACGAAGACGATGGCCTCCGCCGCCATGCCGACGCAGCACGGTCAGGCACCCGGCAAGGTCAGCATGTCGGGCGGCTGGGCCTGGTCCATCCCGTCGAAGGCCAAGAACCCCGATCTGGCCTGGAAGTTCATGAAGTCGATCAAGAACAAGGCCCATTCGACGCAGTGGAACATCATCGAGTCGACGACCGCCGTCCGCACCGATGTGGCCGTCGACCCGAAGTACCTCAACGCCACGCCGACCAACAAGTTCTTCACCGGCCTGGTCAAGTACACCCACTTCCGCCCGGCGCTGCCGAAGTACCCGCAGGTCTCCAACGCCATCACCAAGGCCATGGAGTCCGTCACCACCGGCCAGAGCTCGGTGGACGAGGCGGCCAAGACGTACGACCAGGAGCTGGCCACGGCCGTCGGCTCCGACAGCACCGCCAAGGGCAACTGATGAAATCCGCTGCCGCAACCGCCGACGCCGCGCCCCTGAGGCGTGCGTCCGGCGGCCGCGCGGCGGGCCAGTCGCTGCTGCGTGGCCTTCCGCTGCTGCCGTCGCTCGTCCTGCTGGCCGTGTTCCTGGCCGGACCGATCCTGTACTGCGTCTACGACGCGTTCACCGACGCCCAGTTGACCGGCGCCGCCGAGACGCACTTCGTGGGCCTGGACAACTTCACGCGGGCGCTCGACGACCCGGACTTCCTCAACTCCCTGTGGCTGACGCTGGTGTTCGTCGTGGGTTCCGCCGTCATCGGGCAGAACACGCTCGGGCTGAGCCTTGCGGTCATGGCCGAGAAGGCGACCCGTCCGGTGCGCTCGATCGTCAACGGCGTGGTGATCGCCGCCTGGGTGCTGCCAGAGGTCGTCGCCGGCTACCTGATGTACGCGTTCTTCTTCCAGCAGGGATCGCTGAACGACGTACTCGACCTGCTCGGCCTGCCGCGGCAGAACTGGCTGTACACCATGCCGATCCTGGCGGTGTGCCTGGCCAACGTGTGGCGGGGCACCGCCTTCTCGATGATGGTCTACTCCGCCGCGCTCAACGAGGTTCCGCGCGAGCTGGTGGAGGCCGCCGAGATGGACGGCGCGGGCGTGTGGCACCGGCTGTGGCACGTCACGCTGCCGGTCATCCGCCGCACCGTCATGACCAATCTGATGCTGATCACCCTGCAGACGCTCTCCGTCTTCGGGCTGATCTACGCCATGACGCGCGGCGGCCCCGGCAACAAGAGCCAGACCCTGCCGGTGTTCATGTACCAGCAGGCGTTCCAGAACAGCCTGATCGGCTACGGCACGGCGATCGCGCTCGTCCTGCTGGTCGTGGGCGCCCTGTTCTCCGTCGTGTATCTCAAGCTGCTCAAGGTGGAGGAGGACTGATGGCCACCACCGACCTGAGGCCGACGGCCAAGGCGGGCCACTTTGACGGGAACACCCGCCCCGCACCCGTCGTGGGCACCGCGCGCCGCCGGATCCGGCCCTCCCGCATCGCGGTCAACCTCGTCCTGCTGGTGATCAGCCTGCTGTTCGTCCTGCCGCTGGTGTGGATGGTGTTCGCGTCCATCAGCTCCACGGCCAGCTTCGAACTGAGCCTGCCCTCGCCGCCGACGCTGGACAACTTCCACGCGATCCTCAACACCGACACCACCTACCGGCCGATGCTCAACGGCCTGCTGCTGTGCGGCGGCGCGACGCTGCTGTGCGTGGTCGTCTCGATCCTGGCGGCCTACCCGCTGTCGCGTTACCGCTCCCGGCTGCGCCGCCCGTTCCTGTACACCGTCCTGTTCACCACCGGGCTGCCCATCACCGCGGTGATGATCCCCGTGTACAGCATGTTCGTACAGGTCGAGCTGATCGACTCGATGGCCGCGACCACGCTGTTCCTGACGGCGTCCGCGCTGCCGATCGGGATCTGGCTGATGAAGAACTTCATGGACGGTGTGCCCATCGTCCTGGAGGAGGCGGCCCGGATCGACGGCGCGAACGCCATGCAGTCGCTGACGCGGGTGGTACTGCCGCTGATGTGGCCGGGTGTCACCGTCGTCACCGTGTTCACCTTCATCAGCATGTGGGGCAACTTCTTCGTCCCGTTCGTGCTGCTGCTGTCGCCGGAGAAGCTGCCGGCGTCGGTGAGTGTGTTCACCTTCCTCAGCGCCCACGACCAGACGCAGTACGGGCAACTGGCCGCGTTCTCCCTCGTGTACACGCTGCCCGTGGTGATGCTCTACCTGCTGCTGACCCGCAAGCTGGGCGGCGGATTCGCGCTCGGCGGCGCCCTGAAGGGCTGAACTCACCTTCCTGCCCCACCTGTTCACGTACGTCCTTCGAAAGGTGTTCTGTGCATTCCGACCGCGACATCGTCGAGCGTCGGCTGCGGCGCGTACTCGACGAACGCATCCGGCCCGCCGTCCACGCCGTTTCCGTCCCGCTCGAGGTGGGCATCTGGCAGGTGCCGGGCGAGCCCGTCCCGGTGGCGGAAGGCCTGGCCGCCGATTACCGGCCCACCGAACCGGGAGCGCACTGGGGCCCCGCCTGGACCACCAGCTGGTTCAGGCTCAGCGGCCGCGTCCCCGAGGAGTGGGCGGGGCGCCGGGTCGAGGCCGTCGTCGACCTCGGCTTCGGCACCACCGAACCGGGCTTCTCCGCGGAGGGCCTCGCGTACCGGCCCGACGGCACTCCCGTGAAGGCGCTCAACCCGCGCAACATCTGGCTGCCGGTCACCGAACGGGCCACGGGCGGCGAGGAGTTCGTCTGCTACGTCGAAGCCGCGGCGAACCCCCTCGTCATGCACTCCGGGCCCGAGGACCGCAGTTACGCGATCACCCCGATCGGCGGCCGCGCGCCGTGGCTGGACGATCCGAACGCTTCGGGCGGCGAGCAGATCTACCGGCTGCGCCGGCTCGACCTGGCCCTCTTCGACGCGGAGGTCTACGAGCTCGTACACGACATGGAAGTGCTCGACCAGCTCATGCGCGAGCTGCCCGAGCAGTCGCCGCGCCGCTGGCAGATCCTGCGAACGCTGTCCAACGCCCTGGACGCCGTGGACCTGCAGGACATCAGCGGCACCGCGACCGCGGCCCGCGAGATCCTCGCGCCCGCCCTGGCGCCTTCCGCCACCACGGGTGAGCACCGCATCTCCGCGGTCGGCCACGCCCACATCGACACGGCCTGGCTGTGGCCCCTGCGCGAGACGGTGCGCAAGGTCGCCCGCACGGTCTCCAACGTCACCCAACTCATGGACGAACACCCGGAGTTCCGCTTCGTGATGTCCCAGGCGCAGCAGCTCGCCTGGCTCAAGGAGCACCGCCCCGAGGTGTACGAGCGTGCCCAGGAGAAGGCGAAGACGGGGCAGTTCGTGCCGACCGGCAGCCTGTGGGTGGAGCCGGACACCAACATCACCGGCGGTGAGGCGCTGGCCCGCCAGTTCATCCACGGCAAGCGGTTCTACCTCGAAGAGTTCGGCGTCGAGACCGAGGACATGTGGCTGCCGGACACCTTCGGCTACAACGCGGCGATGCCGCAGCTGATGAAGCTGGCGGGCGTGCGCTGGTTCCTGACGCAGAAGATCTCGTGGAACACCACGAACAAGTTCCCCCACCACACGTTCTGGTGGGAGGGCATCGACGGCACCCGGATCTTCAGCCACTTCCCGCCGGTCGACACGTACAACAGCGACCTGTCCGGCGCGGAGGTCGCGCACAGCGTCCGCAACTTCCAGGACAAGGGCGCGGCGAACCGATCGCTCGCCCCGTTCGGCTACGGCGACGGCGGTGGCGGCCCCACCCGCGAGATGCTCGCGCGCGCCGAGCGCCTCGCCGACCTGGAGGGCTCGGCCCGGGTCGAGATCGAGCGGCCGGGGGACTTCTTCGCCAAGGCGTTGGAGGAGTACCCGGACGCCCCGGTCTGGGTGGGCGAGCTCTACCTGGAGTTCCACCGCGGCACACTCACCAGCCAGATCGCGACCAAGCAGGGCAACCGGCGCAGCGAACACCTGCTACGCGAGGCGGAGTTGTGGGCGGCGACGGCCGCGCTCCGCACCGGCGCCCCGTACCCCTACGAGGCACTGGACCGGCTGTGGAAGACGGTTCTGCTGCACCAGTTCCACGACATCCTGCCGGGCACGTCGATCGCATGGGTGCACCGGGAGGCGGAGGAGACGTACCGTCAGGTCGCCACTGAATTGGGAGACTTGATCGCATCGGCGCAGACGGCACTGGCCGGACCGGCCGACGCCGACGGCTCCGAGGTCGTCTTCAACGCCGCTCCGCACGCCCGTGGCGGCACGGCGGCCCTGGGCGCCGCGCGGCGCGCCCGGCAGGAGTCGGCCACCGTCGTCCCGATCGCGCGCGACGGCGGCTACGTCCTCGACAACGGGCTCGTCCGCATCGTCATCGACGAGCGGGGCCTGGTCACCTCCGCGTACGACGTGGAGGCGGACCGTGAGGCGCTGCCGCCCGGCGCGAGCGCCAACCTGCTCCAGCTCCACCAGGACTTCCCCAACCAGTGGGACGCCTGGGACGTCGACGCCTTCTACCGCAACACCGTCACGGACCTGACGGACGCGGAGTCGGTGACCGTGGTGGACGGCGCGGTGAAGGTGACGCGCGCCTTCGGGGCCTCCCGCGTCGAGCAGACCCTGAGCCTGGCGCCGGACGCTCGCCGCCTGGACGTCGACACGGTCCTGGACTGGCACGAGACGGAGAAGCTGCTCAAGGTGGCGTTCCCGCTGGACGTGCGGGCGGCGCACTCGACGGCGCAGGTCCCGTTCGGGCACGTCGAGCGGCCCACGCACACCAACACCAGTTGGGACGCGGCGAAGTTCGAGGTGTGCGCGCACCGCTTCCTGCACGTCGGGGAGCGGGACTGGGGCGCGGCGGTGGTCAACGACTCGACGTACGGCCACGACGTGACGCGTGACGTGCGGGAGGACGGCGGGACCACCACCACGGTCCGTCTGTCCCTGGCCCGCGCGCCCCGCTTCCCCGACCCCGACACCGACCAGGGCACCCACCGGCTGCGCTACGCCCTGGTGATCGGGGCGGGTGTCGAGGACGCGATCCGCGAGGGGTACCACCTCAACCTGCCCGAGCGCGTGGTGCCGGGCTCGGCCGAGGTGGCGCCGCTGGTGTCCGTCGACGCCCCGGCCGTCGTGGTCGAGACGGTCAAGCTCGCCGACGACCGTTCCGGCGATGTCGTGGTCCGCCTCTACGAGGCCCACGGAGCCCGCGCCACGGCACTGCTCACGCCCGGCTTCCGGATCACGTCGGCTACCGCCACCGACCTCCTGGAACGCCCGCGCGCCGCCGACGAGTCGTGCTGTGAAGCAACCGATGACGGGGTCAGGCTGCGGCTGCGCCCGTTCCAGATCCTGACGGTGCGGCTGGTTCCCGAGCAGGGGTGAGACCGCGGTGCGGGAGGGGTTCAGCCGGTCATGAGCCCCTCCCGCGCCTACCCGTCGCGCCCTCTTCACCGTCGACCCGGCCGATCTCGCCGACGCTGATCCCCCTCCATGGAGACAACGATGTCAACTGTGTCCGACCAGCGATCTCACCGCGACGGGCAGGCCGGCGGCCTGCCACGCCCGGAGTACCCACGCCCCGGCTTCGTCCGCGAGGACTGGCTCAACCTCAACGGCACCTGGCAGTTCGCCTTCGACCCGAGTGACAGCGGCCTCGAACGCGGTCTGCTGCACGCCGAGTTGAGCGGCCGGATCACGGTCCCGTTCTGTCCCGAGTCGGAGCTGTCCGGCATCGGCGACACCGACTTCCACCGTGCGGTCTGGTACCGGCGCACGGTGCGGATCCCTCAGGAGTGGCGGGGACGCCGTCCCGTACTGCACTTCGGTGCCGTCGACCACGACGCGACGGTGTGGGTCAACGGCACCGAAGTGGCCCGGCACAGCGGCGGGTTCACGTCCTTCAGCGCCGACCTCGGCGGTGTGGTGGGCGCGGGTGACGAGGCCGTGATCGTGGTGCGCGCCCGTGACACCTGGGAGGGACCGCAGGCCCGCGGCAAGCAGTCCCGGCTGTACGCCAACCACACCTGCCTGTACACCCGCACCACCGGGATCTGGCAGACCGTGTGGCTGGAGCCGGTGGCCGACACCCATCTCAAGCGTCCCCGGATCACCCCCGATCTCGCCGCGAGCTGCTTCCACCTGGAGCTTCCACTGGCGGGCGGCCGCACCGGACGGCGCGTTCGCGCACGGCTCGTCGACGCCGCCGGCACGGTGGCCGAGGCCGAGGTGCCGGCGCATCTGAGCGTGGCCCCGCGGATCGTGCTGCCCGTGCCCGCGGACCGCCGCCGACCGTGGTCGCCGCAGGACCCGCACCTGTACGAGGTCCACATCGACGTGCTGGACGCCGAGGGAACCGTCGTCGACGCCACGGTCAGCACCACGGGCCTGCGGTCCGTCTCCGTGGACGGAAAGCGGATCCTCATCAACGGCGAGCCGGTCTTCCAGCGGCTCGTGCTCGACCAGGGCTACTACCCGGACGGCCTGATGACGGCCCCCGACGACGCCGCCCTGATCCGCGACATCGAACTCTCCCTCGCCGCCGGGTTCAACGGCGCCCGCCTGCATCAGAAGGTCTTCGAGGAGCGGTTCCTGCACCACGCCGACCGGATGGGCTATCTGGTCTGGGGCGAGTTCGGTGACTGGGGCTCGAACGAAGGGCCGCTCAGCGGCGACAACCAGCAGCCCACCGCCGGGTTCGTCACGCAGTGGCTGGAGGCGGTGGAGCGGGACTACAACCACCCGTCCGTCGTCGGCTGGTGCCCGCTGAACGAGACGCAGCAACTGCTCACCGACCGCCCTTCCACCCTCGACGACGTCACCCGCGGCATGTTCCTGGCCACCAAGGCCGCCGACACCACCCGCCCGGTTCTGGACGCCTCCGGCTACGCGCACCGGGTACCGGAGACCGACGTCTACGACTCGCACTGCTACGAGCAGGACCCCGAGGCGTTCCGGGCCCTGATGGCGGGCCTCGACAAGAACCGCCCCTTCGTGAACCCCGAGGACAACCCGGACGCCGGGATCTGGTCCACCCCCTACGCCGGGCAGCCCTACTTCTGCAGCGAGTTCGGCGGCATCTGGTGGAATCCGGACGACGCCGTACCCGACGACACGGACCGCAGCACCTCCTGGGGCTACGGCGAACGCCCCCGCGGCGAGGAGGAGTTCCACCACCGCTTCGCCGGCCTGACCGGCGTCCTGCTCGACGACCCGAACATGTTCGGCTACTGCTACACGCAGCTCACCGACGTGTTCCAGGAGCAGAACGGCATCTACCGGTTCGACCGCTCGCGGAAGCTGGACGTGGACCGGGTACGGCGGGCCCAGGAGCGCCCGGCCGCCTTCGAGACCTCGCCCGTCGGGGAGGTCTGATGGCTCTGGCACGGAGGACCCTGCTGCGTGGAGCCCTCTTCGGAGGAGGTGCCGCCGCGCTCGCCCCGGCGCTGAGCGCGTGCGGAGCGAGCGCGGCAGCGAGCACCGACGCGGTCCAGTACTGGAACCCGTTCACCGGTGGCGACGGCGCCCTGATGAAGGAGATGGTCACCGAGGTCCAGGGCGCCGCCCCCGGTCTGAAGGTGGACACGACGGTCCTGGACTGGGGGCAGTCGTACTACACCAAGCTGGCGATGGCGTCGGCCGGCGGCCGTGGGCCCGACGTGGCGATCATGCACGTGTCGCGGTTCGCCGGGTACGCGCCGGGCGGGTTGCTCGATCCCTGGGACATGGATCTGTTCCGGGAGTTCGGGGTGACCCTGGACGACATCAACCCGGTCACGGGCAAGCGTGGCCGGTACGACGGCGACCAGTACGCGCTGCCGCTCGACACGCATCCCTTCGTCGTCTTCTACGACAAGGACGTGATGGACAGGGCGGGCCTGGTCGACAGCGACGGCAGGCTCATTCCGTTCGGCGGCCCCGACGGCTATCTGGAGGCCGCGGAGAAGCTCCGCTCCGTCAACAAGGGCGGCCTCGGGCCGGTCTACGGTCACGTCAACGACGCGGCGCAGAACTGGCGGATGTTCTGGTCCCTGTACCGGCAGACGGGCGCCGAGTTCGTCCTCACCGGCAAGAAGACCCAGGTGGACCGGGACACAGCCGTCAAGGTCCTCACGTTCATGCAGAAGCTGGTCGCGCCCCAGTGCCGGACCATGGACCCGACCACGTCCGTCGGCTCCTTCGCCTCGCGCAAGGCTCCGATGATCTTCACCGGTGAGTGGGACTCCGCGGCGTTCAGCCAGATCAAGGGCATCGAGCTGGGCGCGGCTCCGTTCCCGCAGATCTACGACAGCCCCGCGGGCTGGGCCGACGCCCACATGTTCGTGCTGCCGCACCAGAAGAATCCGGACGAGGAACGGCGCCGCACCGTGCACCGGATGGTCGCCGAGTTGTTGAAGGCCAGCTTCACCTGGGCCCGGGCCGGACACATTCCCGGCTATCTGCCGATCGTCGAGTCGCGGAAGTACCGGCAGCTGGAGCCGCAGGTCGAGTACGCGGCCGCCGCGAAGACACCGGCACTCGACCCGCCGGCCTGGTTCATGGGGGCCGGTGCCGAAGCACAGGTCCAGCTGTGCCAGGCCATGCAGACCGCACTGGTGGGCGCCAACTCCGCGGCCGTCGCCGTCGACAAGATGATCAAGGCGCTCGACTTCTACCTCAGCAAGCCGGACCCGGCCTGAGCCGCACGAGAGGAATCCGCGTCATGAGTACATGGCAGGCCCGCGGCGGCCGCACCGCCCGCCGCTCGCTCGGCGGCCGCGCGTCGGGGCCGCTGTTCGTCACCCCGTTCCTGGTGGTCTTCGCACTCTTCCTGGTGGTCCCGCTCGGCTACGGGCTGTGGATGAGCTTCACCGACTCCAGCCTCACCGGGCGCGGGGACTCGACGTTCGTCGGCTTCGGCAACTACGCCGAGGCCCTCACGGACCCGAAGATGTGGGAGACACTCGGCCACACCGCGCTGTTCACGGTCATGTCAACGGTCCCGTTGGTCGTGTTCGCCCTGGTGATGGCACTCCTCGTCCATATAGGGCTGCCGGGTCAGTGGCTGTGGCGGCTCGCGTTCTTCGCGCCGTACCTGCTCACCAGCGCGGTCGTCTGGCAGGTCGGGCTCCTGCTGTTCCAGACGGACTCCGGGATGCTCAACACCGTCCTGAAGGCCGTCGGCCTGGACGGTGTCGGCTGGCTGGTCGAGGAGAAGTACGCGATGTGGTCCGTCGTCCTCATCACCGTGTGGTGGACGGTCGGCTTCAACTTCCTCCTCTACCTGGCGGCCCTGCAGTCCATCCCCGACCAGTTGTACGAAGCCGCGGCGATCGACGGGGCGGGCGCCTGGCGCCGCCTCTGGTCGATCACACTCCCCCAGCTGAACCGGACGACCGCGCTCATCACGGTGTTGCAGGTTCTCGCCTCGCTCAAGGTGTTCGACCAGATCTTCATGCTCACCAAGGGCGGTCCCGACGGCTCCACCCGGCCGGTCCTCGAGTACATCTTCGACTCCGGCTTCACCGGCTACCGGCTCGGCTACGCCGCCGCGATGTCGTACGTCTTCTTCGCGCTCCTGCTCATCCTCTCCATCTCCCAGGTGAAGTTCTTCTCGCGCAAGGAGGCGTGACGATGGCTGCCGACACTCTCACTCGCCCGAAGACCCCCTCGACCGTCCCGGTCGAGCTGCGCCGGCGTGCCCGGCGCAGCACCCGGCCGCAGATGGTCCTCGGCTCCGGCCCGGCCGCCAAGGTCGGCGCCGCGATCGCCCTGGTGCTCATGGCGGCCCTCTGGCTCGCCCCGATCGCCTGGGCACTGGTGACCTCGCTCAAGACCGAGCCCGACGCGGCGGCCGTCGGCGACGGCTGGATTCCCGCGCACGGCTTCACCGGCTCCGCGTACGGCAAGATCTTCAGCCAGGGCAACATCCCGACGTGGGCCCTGAACAGCTTCATCGTGGCGGCGGCGGTGACCGTACTGACGGTGACCGTGTCCGCGCTCGCGGCGTACGGGTTCTCCCGCACGCTCTTCCGCGGGCGCAAGGTGCTGTTCGCGGCGACGATCGCGTCGATCATGGTGCCGCCGCAGATCCTCATCGTGCCGCTGTTCCGCGAGATGCTCTCGCTGAATCTCGTGGACACCTACGCCGGCATGATCCTGCCGCAGGTCGTGGCGCCGCCGATGGTGTACATCCTCAAGAAGTTCTTCGACGCCATCCCCCGCGAGCTGGAGGAGGCGGCCCGGCTCGACGGCGCGAGCAACGCCCGCGTCTTCCTGAGCGTCGTCCTGCCCCTGTCTAGGCCGATCCTCTCGGCTGTGGCGATCTTCGTCTTCATCGGTGCGTGGAACAACTTCCTGTGGCCGTTCATCAGCACCAGCAAGCAGTACCTGATGACTCTCCCGGTGGGCCTGGCGACGGTGAAGGACTCCTACGGCCTCCAGTACGCCCAACTCGCCGCCTCCGGTCTGCTGGCCTCCATCCCGCTGATCCTGGTCTTCATGATCTTCCAGCGCCAGATGGTGAAGTCCGTCGCGACGACGGGCCTCGGCGGGCAGTGACGCGGACGCCCGGCACGCACACCGCGTGCCGGGCGTCTCCAACGGTGCTGCGATCAGCCGAGTCGAGCGCGGAGCCGAGCGGCGACGTCCGCACGCTCCTCACCGCTCATCACCAGCACACCGTTCTCGGCCATCAGCGCGTGGTACTGCTGCCGCTGGTAGGGCACACCGGGCGGCAGCGCGGCGATGTGCCAGTGCAGGTGGGCGTTGCCCTGACGGCTGCCGAGCGACAGCAGGTACGTGCGTTCCGGCGCGAAGACCGCCTCCACGGCCAGGGCCACCCTGCGCACGACACGCATCATCCGCTCGAAGCCCTCGTCGTCGAGGTCCCGGACGACGTGCTCGATGTGTGCCTTCGGCGCGACCAGCACCTTGCCGGGCAACGTCGGATACCTGTCGAGGAAGGCCACGTGAGCGTCGTCCTCGTAGACGCTCTCGTGCCGGTGTGCGGGATCGCCGGCCACATGGGCGCAGATGTAGCAGGGGCCGTTTCGGGCCCGCTCCGTGTAGGCGTCCAGATCCATGTCCAGGCGCTTCACGCGCTCTCCTGCCCGTCGGCCGCCACGTCGCGGCCGATCGCCGTCTCCAGCTCGGTCATGGTCCGGCAGAAGGCATCTTCCAGGTTCACGTCGTACCGATGGGCGAGGATCAGCACCGACCAGAGGCAGTCGGCGAGTTCGTGTTCGAGCGCGGTGCGCCCGCCGGGGACCTCACGTGCGCCCTCCTCGGCCATCACCAGCTTGGCGAGGTCCCCCACATCGCCCACGAAGCCGAGCATGAACTCCTCACGCGTCCACACCCGCCCCCGCTCCCGCAGGTTGAGCTCGTCGTACAGGTCATGGATCCGCAGCGCCTGGCGCAGCAGTTCGTCGACGTTCATTCTGGGCAGCGCCTCCCTGTGTACGTGCGAGGGCCGGATCAATGCCGGTGCGTCGCGTCCGCGTGTCGTGGGTCCGCCGGGTGTTCGAAGCCCGGCAGCAGGGTCACCGACTCGGCGTGGCGACGCTCCAGCCACAGGCCGAAGTGCCGGTCGGCCGCGGCCTGTTGCAGGTCGCGGGCGATCGCGGGGCGGGCCTCGCCGTACGGTCCCGGGTGCAGGTCTCGGTTGCGGTCGTAGTAGGCGCGGACGTCGGACTCCGGTACCGCGACATCGGCCACGATCCGTGCGCGCACGGCGCGGGCCAGTGGCCGCGCCGCGAGGACGGCCGCCGTGACACCACCCGTGCGCAGGGCGTCCGTGAAGCTCAACGGGGCTGGTTCCTGGCCCTGTTGGACGGTCAGGCCGAGGGCGACAGCCTCGTGGGCGACGACCGCCTCGTACGTCATCACCTGCACCACCCAGCGGCGCAGGTTGCGTGCGTCCGCGGTGCCGGGGCGCGGGAGTCTCGCCGCCAGCGGGCCGCGGCGCAGTTCGTCCACCCGGGCCTCCACCGCGTCCTCGGTGACGGGCTGTCCGTCGACGAGGGCGGCGACGCGCGGCCCGGTCACGCGATCACCTCGACCTCTACCGCCTCGGTGTAGTGCAGCCGGCCGGCGGCGGCCAGTTTGACCACGGCCCACCAGCGGCCGGGCCGGGCACCGAAGGGTACGGAGACGGGGAAGCGCAGAGTGTGAGCACCGCGCGCCGGGACCTCGGCGCCCGTGTTCCACTGCGGGAACAGGCCGAAGGTCTGCCAGGGGCTGATAAGCTGGGCCTGGACGGTGACCGGGGTCAGGACGTCGGACGCGAGGCGGACCTCGATCGTGCCCCGCTCCCCCGCCGCGAGCCTGACCACCGGCGTCAGCAGCTTCGCGGTGGGCTCGGTCACCGACTCGGCGCCGATCACGGCGCGTGTCACGTCCTCGTAGGTCTGCCCGTCGTGCGTCGTCCGCGCCCGTAGCCAGTACGTGCCGGGCTCCGCGTCGTCGGGCGGGGCGACCCGCGTCCGGTGGGCGAGGTGGCCGTCGGGTTCGATGGCGTACGGGATCACGGTCGTGTCCGCCGACCAGCCCTCGGGGAGGATCAGGTGGACCTCGCCGGCCGCCGGGTGTGCGGCCAGGCTCGACGCGACGGTCACCGTCGTCTCGGCGGCGCCGTGCAGCACGGGCGGGTCCAGGTGGACGGCGACGGGGAGGTTGCCGGTCGGTGCGGGGCCGGTGTTGTGCAGCCAGTAGCGGGTGAAGACCGGCTGGTGGGGTTCGGTGCCGGGTGCGACGCCGCCGCGCGGCCGCGCGAGCTGTGCGGTGACCGTGGCGATGTCCATGCCGCCGAGGTCGAGCGCGAGGGCGTCGAGCGGCTGGTGCGCGCGCTCCAGCAGGTCGGCGCGGTGGGCGGCCGTGAGCGGCAGGTCGGTGACGATGCGGGCCCGGGTCGGGCGCCCTTCGGCCTCGTGCAGCCGCAGGGTCAACCCGTCGACGGGCCGGGCGACTTGGCCTTCGGCCAGCGGGTTGCCGGTCGGCTTGAGGGCGGTCACCACCACCTGTCCCGCCGGCTCCACCGCGAGGTAGGACCGCGTGTCCGGCTGGTCCGCGCGCTCGCCGCGCACCACCGGACGCAGTGGGTGGTTGACGTCATGGGCACGCGGTACGAGGCGCTGTGCGCGCCAGTCGCCGGGGCCCGCGACCAGGGAGTAGTCGAACGAGTGGGTCCAGTGCTGCTGCTGGAAGGCGGAGCCGTCGGGGTGGGTGCGGTGCGGCGGGTCGATCCAGATGCCGGACGGCCAGCCCGTGCAGGAGCGCATCAGCGACAGGTGCAGGGCGCCCGTGCTGTCGACGGCGAAGCCGGGCACACCCCGGTTGACGAGCGCGACCGTGTAGTCGTCGAGCGGGGGCTCGGTGAGCGGGCCGCTGTCGGCGACCTCGATCGTGGAGTCGTCCAGGTCGGCGACAAGTTCCTCGACGGCTCCCTCCCCCGCCACGACGAGCACCGGCAGGGCGCGGGCGGACCGCAGATCGGCGCCCGGCACCCACACCTTCTCCAGCGGGCTCTCGGCCGGGATCCACACGCGGGCGCGGCCGGTGGCGGCGAGCTGCGCCTCGAACGTCTCGGCGTACGCACCGGTCAGCACCTGCGCGGTGAAGGGGTTCTCGTCCGGGCCGCCGATCGCGATGCGGACGTCGGGGAGGTTGGAGTCCACCGCGAGGTCGCCGTAGCGGGCGCCGGGCGCGGCCGAACAGGTGCTGGTCACACCGGACCTGACCAGGGCCACGGCCAGCTCGCGGGTGCCCGCGCCGTCGGCGGTGACGATCTCCGCGATGCCGATGGCCCGGTCTCCGTCCGGGAGCCGCACGCGCGCCGTCGACGACAGCGCGAACCAGTTGTTGGCCGGGTTGTCCAGGGTCCACGGGTGTTCGGCCGAGTCGACGTCGATCAGGCCGAAGCCGCGGCCGACGACGGCGTCGGCGACCTCGCTCACCGGCAGGGCGCCGGGCACCCGCACCGGCCAGCGCAGCCGCAGCAGCCGGTCGGCGCCGTCGAAGGTGTCGATGTGGGTGACCCCGTCGAGCCGGTCGAGACCGTGCCAGAGAGTGAGGGTCTGGGTGTAGGTGACCGGGCCGACCGTCCCCGTGACCGTGATGCGTTCGCCGGCCGCGCACCGTTCCGTGCGCACCGATGTGGCGGGCGATGACGCCGAGCCGGTCACCGGGCCGGAGGGGACCAGGTGCCAGGGGCCCTCGTGGTAGCGGGGGTGCGCCGAGTACTCGTCGTAGACGAGGAGTTCGTTGCCGACGCGGCCGGCCTGCAGCAGTTCGCGGCCCTCGACGGTCAGCCGGGAGACACAGCCGCCGCGGCGCGGGTCGATCTCCAGGGTGTGCGTGGCGTTCGCGATGCGGGTCGCGTCGTCGGCCGGGGCCCAGCGCGACGCCGTACGGGACGGCCGGGGCCGGAAGACGCGGTATCCGAGCGAGGGCACGTCGGCGGCGAGGAAGACGACGTCGGCCTCGGCGAGCGTGCCGTCGGCGTGGTGGCGTTCGTGTTCCAGGACGAGCGGGGTGCCGTCCTCGAACTCCCAGCCCTGGAAGCCGGGTTCGGGAGGGGTGAGGTGTACGCGTACGAGGTCGGTGCGGGGCCATGCGGACGGGTTGAAGACCGTGACGGCGTCGCCGTCGGCGCTGCCCAGACGGCTCAGCGCGACGTCGAGGACCTCGCGTCCGGTGTCGTACGCCTCCCGCCAACCGGTGAGCAGGTCGAGGTAGACCTGGTCGGACTCGGAGCCGGTGATGGCGTCGTGGTGCGCGCCGTAGGCGAGCTGCCGCCAGGCCTTGTCGATCCGGGCGTGGGGATGGTCCGCACCGGTCTCGACCGAGGCGAGCGTCGCGAAGGTCTCGGCCTCCGTGAGGAGGGTCTCGGCCGCGCGCTGCGCCTGCTTGGTGTCGATGAAGGAGACGTCCTTGCCGGTGTACACCGGGTTCATGTCCCGGGTCTGCGGCGAGGGCTCGGGCAGTTCGGCGCGGACCGCCGCGAAGAACTCCGCGGGCAGCGCGCACTTCAGGCGCGGCCAGGTGTAGCGGGCGGCGAAGTCGCGGTGGATCTCGGTGACCCAGCGGTTGGGCGGGGTGTAGTCGGTTCCGACGGGAAGGAGCAGGTTGCGGGTCGCGGCGACCTTCTTCATCAGGCGGTACAGGTCGAGGACGGCATCCTCGGCGTCGGCGAGCGAGGTCGCGGAGTCCATCCACCAGCCCGCGCTGTAGTGCGCCGGCATGTAGTGCGTGAGCACCCCGCGACCGCTGGGCGAGAGCCACTCGAACTCGGCCGGGAACTGCATCGTCGACGGGTCGCCCCAGCCGTCCTTCTCCCGGTCACGGTCGGTGAGCATCGGGCCCCACTGGTGGTACGGGCCGCGCGCCCACGACGAGGAGGTGAGGCCCGCGTCGGCGGCCAGGCCGGGGAACTGCGGGTCGTGCCCGAACACGTCCAACTGCCAGGCGGTCTGCGGGTCGCCGCCCATGATGCCGCGCTGGAAGCCGATGCCGTACACCAGGTTGCGGACCGTCGACTCGGCCGATGTGAGGTTGGTGTTGGGTTCGTTGTAGGTGCCGCCCATCAGCTCCACGCGACCCTCGGCGAGCAGTCGGCGCAGGTGGGCGCGGTCCTGCGGGTGCGCGTCCCAGTAGGGCTTGAGGTAGTCGACCTCGGCGAGCACGAACTTGTAGTCGGGGTCGCGGCGGGCCGTCTCCAGGTGCAGCCGCATCAGCTCGAAGCCGGTGTACTGCCAGTCGATGCGGAACCGCTGCGCCGTCTCGCCCGCCGTGTCCCACGTGGTGGTGTACGCGGCCTGGGTGTTCCACCAGACGGGGTCGTAGTGGAAGTGCGGGACCATCCACACCGTCCAGCCGGGCTCCGCCACGGTCAGCTCGGCGTGGGCCGTCGCCCCTCCCGCGGTCACGGTGAGCGGGACGACGGTGCCGGGCGGCGCCGCGCAGCGCACACCGATCTCGCCGTCCGCGCCCTCCCCGTGCAGGCCGGGTCCCTCGATGACGACCCGGCCGGGCTCGCTGAGCTCGACGCGGACCACTTGCAGGGGGTCGTCGGCCGGGCCGGTGAAAAGGTCGGTGGGCCGGACACTGAGGATGCGCACGTGCTGTCCCTTCACCGATCCGGCCTGCCCGAATCGCTTCGACCGCTACTTTTTACAGCGCTGAAAAGCCAAGTCCCGCGCAACGTAGGCGACTTGCTCGCACGCAGTCAACACGTTCGGCGGCACCGATGCGCGGCGCGGCGAAGATCGGCCAAAGATCGACACCAGCACCGGAAGTTTGCGCGCACCCCATGGACAACGGCCCGTCACCTGATTACGTTCGCCGACGGCCGACAACGATGTCAGAGCTGTCGGGCTCAAGAGCCGCTGAACGAGGAGCCGTGAACGTCGATGGTGACACGAAGAAACCTCCTGCAGACCGGTGGAGCGGCCCTGGCCGCCGGGGCCTTCGGGATCTCCCTGCCGGGCCGGGCCTCGGCCGCCGAGCGCACCTCGGCGGCCCGGCTGCTCCCGTCCTTCGGCCGCCCGACCCGGCTCGACGTCGCCGACGTCGGCGCCCTGAACGGTGACGACCAGCTTCTGCTGACGACCCTCCAGGGGACGGTGAACCGCGGCGGACCGCGCCTGTACTTCAACTTCGACGACGGCGCGGCGGACCGCCGGTGGCTGTCGAGCACCGGCGCGTCGATCACCCGTCACGACAACGCCCTTGATCTCCTGGGCCGTTACCGTGACCGGGTGCGGGGCGCGATCCTGGTCGATCCCGATGTGCCCGACTCCGTGAACGTCGCCACCACGCTCGCCGGGCTCAAGGACGGGGTCGCCGCGACCGCCGAACAGGCCGACGCCCACGGCCTCAAGACCCTGATGGACCTGCGCGGCCGGTTCGACCCCGCCGACGTCGAGGGTGTCTACCGCTGGCAGCTCGACCAGCTCTTCCCGCACTGCAGCCATGCGCTGCTGGCCGGCCTGCCACCGACCCGGACCGTCAGCGTGAGCGGCGTCACATGGCGGGAGGTGGCCCGCGAGACCGAACGGATCCGCGACATCTCCAACCGCAAGGTGCGCACGCTCGACCTGAGCCCCGAACTGGGCGGTGACAACGATGTCTACGTGCGCTTCCAGGACTCCTTCGGCGACGACGGGTGGGGTGCGTCCGTCGGATCCGTCAAGGTCACGGCGGACGGCAAGGAGATCGTCGCCTTCACGCCCGGCACGGACGCCGAGAAGCCGTATCTGTTCGACGGTCTCAACTCCTCCCTCGGCGACAAGTCGAACCGCTTCGCCGACGGCGGCGGCTACTTCGTCTATCACTTCAAGGCCCCGGCGGGCACCAAGAAACTCACGGTCGACGTCGACCTGTGGAACCAGTTCCTGGTGACCGCCACCGCCACGGCGCCCACCCGCGTCGAGCCCTTCCCCTACTTCCGGGACTACGTGGTGGCGAGCCGGGCCATGGTGCTGTGGCTCCCGCCGTCCGGCGACACCGGCAAGCTGCTCGACGAGACCCTCACGCGCCTCGCGCCCACGACCCCGTACACCGGCTGGTTCCCCAACGACGTGGCCGGCGAGTGGGGCGGAGTGGACCGTGCCTCGCAGCACGGTGTGGAGGTCGTCGCCGCCGACTTCTACATGAACGGCACCGTGCACGCCGGTGTCCCCGCCAAGATCTCCGATCGGGTGCCGAAGCGGCCGAGGAGCACGCTGCGCAACCGGGTGTACGTCACGTTCACCGTCGGCGAGGGCGACAACATCCAGTACTGCCAGCGCCGGATGCGCGACATCTGGGACGACCCCAAGCGCGGAGAGGTGCCGGTCAACTGGACGGTCAGCCCGCTGCTCGCCGACATCGGGCCGGCCCAACTCGCTTACTACCAGCGCACGGCCACCGCCAACGACCTGCTCGTCTGCGGCCCTTCCGGCGCGGGGTACACGTACCCGGAGTCGTGGCCGAAGGACGCGCTGGACGCGTACACCGCGCTGACGGGACGCTATATGCGCCGCACGGGCATGGACCTCGCGTACGCCTACAACCCGCGCAACGCCGCCAACGACGGCTGGATACCGTTCGACGAGCGCGTCATGGCGTCCTACCGGAAGAACACACCGCTGCGGGGCGTCATCCAGTCCTGGGAGACCGGCGATCTGCAGGCTCGCCCGGCCGGTATCCCGGTCATCGGCAACTTCTATCCGCAGGGCAAGGGCGCGGACTTCCGCGACGCGCTGCTGGAGCTCGTCGAGGGGCGCGACACCGACCGGCCGATGTTCGTGGCCGCCGCGATCAACGCGTGGAGCTGGACCCCGAGCGACATCGCCGATCTGGCGAAGCTGCTGGACGATCCGTTCGAGGTCGTGCGCGGTGACGTGTTCTTCGACCTGCTCGACCGCAGCTACGACTGAGCGGGCGGCACGTCCGCGCCGGCGGAGTGTCCCGTCGGCGCGGACGTGCCGGGTTCAGCGGCCGTCCCCCTCGATGGCGGCGGGCCTGAGCTGGGCGGCGCGGACGCGGGACACGTCGAGCTTCTCGGAACGGTCGAAGCGGTAGATGCCGTTCTGCTCCTGGAACACGTCGGTCAGCTGCGTGTAGCAGTACCCGAACATGTCCGGGTCGTCCAGGAGCACCCCGGTGAGACCGGCGAAGCGGTGGTGGAACTCCGCCTCGTCGCGGGGCCGTTGACCGTACCCCCACGAGACGTCGCGGTCCTCGCCCGCGGCCTGTACCTCGTCGGGGTTCCACCAGATGCCGCCGAACTCGCTGCAGAAATAGGGCTGTCCGCGGTAGGGAACGGACCAGGTGGCGTCCGGTGCCTCGTCCTGCGGGTTGACGAACGGCTTGTCCTCGGCGAGGCCGCTCATCAACTTGCCGAAGATTTCCGGGTTCTGCTCGTAGCAGTGCGAGTCGTAGATGTCCGTCTCCGGTACGCGGTGCGCGTAGCCGGAGGTGTCGAGGACGGGGCGTGTGGTGTCGGCGGCCTTGGTGGCGAGGAACATCGCCCGGGTGACGTCGTCGAGGACGCTCTGCCGGTCCGAGAGTCTCTGGCGAGTCTCGTTGAGCGGGCACCAGCCGATGATCGACGGGTGGGAGTAGTCGCGTTCGACGGCCTCCAGCCACTGCGCCACGAAGCCGCTGGTCGGCTGCTGGTTGTCCGTGCTCACGGGTCCCGTGCTCGCGCCCCAGTCGCCGAACTCACCCCATACGAGGTAGCCGAGGCGGTCGGCGTGGTGCAGGAAGCGCTCCTCGAAGACCTTCTGGTGCAGGCGGGCTCCGTTGAAGCCCGCGGCGAGGGAGAGTTCGATGTCGCGGACGAGCGCGGCGTCGTCGGGGGCCGTCATCAGGCCGTCCGGGTACCAGCCCTGGTCCAGGACGAGGCGCTGGAAGACCGGCTCGCCGTTGAGCAGGACCCGCTTGCCGTCGACGGTGACCGAGCGCAGTCCCGCCGTGCACACCGCCGCGTCGACGACCACGCCGGAGGCGTCCACGACGTCGAGGTGGATCTCGTACAGGTGCGGGTCCCGCGGTGACCAACTCCTGCGCCGGTCCTGCGGAACGGGCAGGACCAGGCGTGGTGCGAGGTCGAGGTGGGCGGCGACCGAGGCCTCGGCCACGGTGCCCTGTGCGTCGGTGAGGCGGGCACGGACGTGGTGGCCGGTCCGGCTTCCGGACAGCGGGAGTTCGAGGTGGAAGCAGCCCGCGGCCAGGTCGGGGGTGATGCGGGGGCGTCCGAGGTGGGTGTCGGCCACCGGTTCCATCCAGACCGTCTGCCAGATCCCTGTCGTCCGGGTGTACAGGCAGCTGTAGTTGGCGTAGTGGTCCGACTGCTTGCCGCGCGCCTGCGGGCCGGTGGCGCTGTCCCGGGCGCGTACCACGATCGTGGCGTCCTCGCCGGGCCGCACCACCTCGCCCAGATCGGCGCTGAACGAGGTGAAACCGCCGCTGTGCCGAGCCACTTCGTGCCCGTCGACCCACACCGTCGCGTCGTGGTCCACGGCACCGAAGTGCAGCACGGGCCTGCGCCCGGCCCACTCGGCGGGCACCCGCACGGTGCGCCGGTACCAGACGGCGGCGTGGAAGTCCGTGTCGCCGATGCCGGAGAGCTCCGACTCCGGGCAGAACGGGACGGTGATCCGGTCGGGCAACTCGGCGTCCACCAGGCCGCGTTCGAGGCCACTGTCGCCGGGATCCCGGGCGAACTGCCACGAGCCGTTGAGGTTGAGCCAGTCCGCGCGGACGAATCCGGGGCGCGGGTACTCCGGGCGGGGAAGGTCCTGCGCGGCGGTCGGGTCGCCGGGCACGGGCTGCGGACTGGACGAGGCCATGCGCTCTCCTGGGTCGTCGTGACGGCTGCGTCGGGGTGTGTGGTGCGCCAGCCATCACAGCATCGATTTACACCGCTGTAAACGAGAACCGGCGAACAGCACGGATCCCGGCCCGAACTCCGTTCACCCGGTCGGCTGCGGCGCGCTCTCCCGTACGACCAGCGAGTGCGCGACGATCTCGTGCCGCCCCAGGCCGTCGAAGCCCTCGATGCGCTCGATCAGCAAGTCCAGTGCACGCCGGGCGAGTTCGGCCTCGTCGGCCCGTACGCAGGTCAGGCTCGGGCGTATCGCCGACGCGAGGGTGCTGTCGTCCCAGCCGGTGACGGCGACGTCCTCCGGCACCCGCAGGCCCCGCTCCGCCAGGGCGCGCAGGGCGCCCAACGCGGCCAGGTCGTCGCGGCAGAAGACGGCGTCCGGTGCCATCCCGTCGTCGAGGGCGGCCCCGAGCGCCTGCGCGGCGGAGTGCGCGTTGGCCACCTGGCCGGTGACGATCAGGGAGCTGTCGACCGGAAGTCCACAGGATTCCAGGCCCTGTTGGTAGCCGATGAGGCGCTGCTGGGACGTCTCGCTCGGCGCCGACGGCTCGGCGCACAGGTAGGCGATGCGGCGGCGCCCCAGGGCCGCGAGATGCTCCACGACCTGCACCGCCGCGCCGATGTTGTCGATCCGTACGTGGTCGACGCTGAGCGGCGCGGTGCTCTCGCCCAGGAGCACGACCGGGACCCCCCTGCGGTGCTGGGCGATCTCCGTGGAGTTCAGCCAGGCGGGCTGCAGGAGCACGCCGTCGACGACGCCCGCCTCCTGCGCCGACAGGAGGGCTCGCTCGACCTCCGGGGCGCCGCCCGACTCCTCCAGCAGCAGCCGGTATCCGCGCTCCGCCGCTGCCCGCGAAAGGACGTGGGCGAGTTCGGCGAAGTAGGGAATCCGCAGGTCGGGGAAGGCGAGCGCGATCATGCCGGTGCGGCCGGTGGCGAGGTTGCGGCCGCGCAGGTTGGGCCGGTACCCCAGCTCGTCGATGGCCTGCTGGACACGGGCGCGCGTGCTCTCGCGGACGTGGACATAGCCGTTGACGACGTTCGAGACCGTCTTCGTCGAGACGCCGGCGTGCTGGGCGACATCGCTCAGGCGGACATTGGGCACTTCGCCTCCTGGTGGGGTGACACGGGCTCCGCGCCTGGTGGGACGCTCCGCCGACTGCGCGCCGACCCTACCGCCGGGCAACGGGCCCCGGACAGGCCGATGGAGAGTGCGTGAAGGGTGGTTGACACTCAAATTTACAGCGCTGTAAGTTCGCCGCGCTCTGCTCGTAACAGGTTCACGCGCCCTGAGGACGCGTGACACGAACCTCAGGAGGCGACGAGGTGACGATCGGACCAGAGCGTGCCGTGATCCGGGGTGCCCGCGGTCCGAGCCGGCGCGGCGTCGTCGCGGCGGCCGGAGCCGGAGCCGCGCTCGGCGCGCTGGGACTCACCGGCTGCGGAGGCGCCGCGGCCGGGCAGTCCCGGACCACCATGCGCTTCTATCTGCAGAAACGGGAGGTCATCGCCTACTTCGACAAGGTGCTGCGGAAGTTCGAGCGCCGTCGGCCCGGAATCCGGGTGGTGCACGACACGACGGACGCCATCGCGCCGCAGTTCGTCCGCGCCGAACCAGCGGACGTGGGCTGCTTCAACAACAATCTGGAACTGGCCCGGTACGTCGAACGCGGCGTGCTCTCCGACGTGTCGGACCGGCCCGCGGCCCGCCGCATCACCGGCAGCGTGGCCCGGCTGGCCGAGCAGTACGCGACGTACCCGGGGCGCACGAGCGTCCTGCCGTACTCGCTGGCCGCCGCCGGGGTCATCTACAACAAGCGGATCTTCGCCGAGCACCGCCTGCCGGTGCCGACGACGTGGTCCGAATTCCTCGACGTATGCAAGGAGTTGCAGGCTGCGAAGATCGTTCCGATCTACGCGACCAACAAGGAGGTCTGGACGGTCTGGCAGGGACTGTTCGACTACTGCGCCGGAGGGCTCGTCGACACGGCGTCGTTCTTCCGCAGACTGCAGGATCAGGGCACCGACGTCGGACCGTCCTCGCCCGTCTCGTTCCAGCAGGACTTCGCCGAGGCCATGGACCGGGCGCGTACGCTCACGAAGTTCTTCAACCGGGACGCGTCCACCCGCTCGTACCCCGACGGGAACCTCGCCTTCGGCAAGGGTCGCGCGGCCATGTATCTCCAGGGCCCCTGGGCGCTGACCCAGATCGCCGCGGTCGATCCGCACCTGGACATCGGCACCTTCCCGCTGCCGGTGACGGAGCGGGCCGCCGACCGCAAGGCACGCGTCAACATCGACCTGGCCCTGTGGATCCCGACCGACGCCGACCACCCGGACGAGGCCAAGGAGCTGGTCGACTTCCTGATGCGGCCGGAGATCATCGACGCGTACAACCGGGACAACCTCGCGTACGGCGTCACCAAGGACGCCCCGGCGGCGAAGGACCCGCGCCTGTCCGGGCTTCAGCCCTATGTCGACTCGGCGGCCTTCTATCTGGGGGCGGGCACCTTCGTGCCGCCCTCGATCCCGCTCGGCAACTACCTGCAGAGCGCCATCGCCACCGGCGACTTCGACGCGATGCTCCGGCAACTCGACGCCGACTGGCGGCGGATCGCGATCCGCACCTCGGCGTAGCCCCACCGACCCCGCGCGCACCGCTCCGCATCGCGCCGTAGTGCACCGCATCGAGGAGACCTCATGGCTGTGCCTCACCCTGTCCCATCAGGTGCGTCCGCCGCGCCGCCCGCCCCACGGCGGCGCCGTGTCGAGCCCCTCTACTACTGGTTCCTGCTGCCGACTCTCCTGCTGTTCACCGCACTTGTGCTGGGCCCTGCCCTGGTCGGCATCTTCTACAGCTTCACCGACTACGTCGGCTTCGGTACCTGGCGGTTCACCGGCCTGACGAACTACCTGGCGCTCTTCTCCGACCCGTCCATCTGGGACTCGTACAAGTTCACCCTCGGGTTCGCCGTGGTGACCGTGGTCCTCGCGCAGAGTGTCGCCCTGGGTCTCGCGCTCGGCCTGACGAGCCGCATCCGGTTCCTGACGGCGCTGCGGAGCATCTTCGTCATCCCGATGGTGATCTCCGGGATCGTCGTCGCGTACGTCTTCAACTACCTCTTCTCCAACTCCCTTCCCGCCCTTGCCTCTTCGATCGGATTCGGGCCGCTGGAGCAGAGCATCCTGGGCAATCCGGATCTCGCCTGGATCGCCATCGTGATCGTCTCCGCGTGGCAGACGATTCCGGGCGCCCTGCTCATCTACATCGCCGGCCTGCTGTCGATCCCCGGCGAGCTGTACGAGGCGGCCGCCATCGACGGGGCATCGGCCTGGCGCAGGTTCCGGTCGATCACGCTGCCCCTGGTCTCCGGGTACCTCGTCATCAACACGATCCTCGGGGTCAAGGGCTATCTGAACGCCTACGACATCATCGTCGGCCTCACGGACGGCGGGCCCGGAACAGCGACGTACAGCGTCGCCAAGACGATCTTCCTCGGCTACACGGGCGGCGACTACGCCTACCAGATGGCCAATGCCACGATCTTCTTCGTGCTCACCGTCGCGGTGTCCCTGCTGCAACTCCTGGCCACCCGAGGAAGGGGCCTGAGGCTGTCATGACCACCACCCTCCCGCAGACCGAACAGTCCGAGCAGCCTCGGCGCGCACGGCACACACCGCCGCTGCGCCAGGCCGTCACCCGGGTCCGCCGCCGAAGCGGCGACGCCCCGAACCGGCCGGTCACCCTGCTTCTCATGGTCGCCGCGCTCGCGGTCCTGATTCCGCTGTACGTCACGGTCGCCATGGCCCTCAAATCGCCCTCCCAGGCAGCGGACGGCAATGCCTTCTCGCTGCCGTGGCCGATCGACCTGAGCAGCTTCGCCGACGCCTGGCGCATCACGCACTTCCCGGTCTCGTTCACGATCTCCGTGGCCGTCGCGGCGGCCAGTGTCCTCGGGACGCTCGCGCTCAGCTCGCTCGCCGCGTACGCCATCGCCCGCAACTGGGACCGGCGCCTGTTCCGCTGGTCGTTCTTCTATCTGCTGGGCGCGATGTTCCTGCCGTTCCCGGTGGTGGCGCTGCCGCAGATCAAGCTCACCGCGATGCTGAGCATCGACAGTCCGGTGGGGGTCGCTCTGCTGCACATCGTGTTCCAGCTGTCGTTCAGCGTGCTCCTGTACACCGCCTACCTGCGCTCGGTCCCGATGGAGCTGGAGGAGAGCGCCCGCATGGACGGGGCCACCACCTGGCAGATCTTCCGGCGCATCATCGTCCCGCTGCTCGGGCCGATGAACGCGACCGTCGGCATCTTCGCGTTCCTCGCCTCGTGGAACGACTTCATGCTGCCCTCGCTGATCACGTCGGATCCGGGGCAGCAGGTCCTGCCGGTCCTGCAGAACATCTTCCAGAGCAAGTTCGACACCAACTACAACATCGCCTTCGCCTCGTACCTCATGGCGATGGCGCCGACCGTACTCGTCTACCTGTTCTCCCAGCGCTGGGTGATCAGCGGAGTGACTCAAGGGGCAGTCAAGCAATGACAGCGGCACCACTCAGCAAGATCCCCTCCCGCCCGCGCGCCCAGGACGCCTCGGTCCTGCGCGGTGACCGTTGGCGCGTCACCGTGCTCACCGACGGTCTGCTGCGCCTCGAATGGTCCGAGGACGGCGCGTTCGAGGACCGGGCGTCGAGCTTCGCCCTCCACCGCGACCTGCCCACACCACAGTTCACCGTCCGGGAGAGCGACGACGTTCTGGAGGTGTCCACCGACCGCTTCCATCTCCTGTACGACCGGCGGGAGTTCAGCGCGAACGGGCTCGTGGTCACGGTGCCCGCGGGTGGCCGCTGGCGGTTCGGCGAGCGCCGCGCGGACAACCTGGGCGGCACCGCCCGCACCCTGGACGACGCGGACGGGCGCATCCCCCTGGAGGACGGTGTCGCCGCCCGCGACGGGATCGCCGTCATCGACGACTCGGCGTCGTTCCTCTTCGACGACGAGGGGTGGGTCGCACCGCGCGAGCCCGGGCGGCGCGACCTGTACGTCTTCGCGTACGGCCACGACTACGGCGAGGCGGTCGCGGCGCTGTACGCGCTGTCGGGGCGGCCGCCGGTGCTGCCGCGCTGGGCGCTGGGCAACTGGTGGAGCCGCTACCACGCGTACACCGCGGACGCGTACCTGGAGCTGTTCGACCGCTTCGACGCCGAGCAGCTGCCGTTCTCCGTGGCCGTGATCGACATGGACTGGCACCGCGTCGACTCGGTGCCGCCCCGGTACGGGACCGGGTGGACGGGCTACTCGTGGGAGCGCCGCCTCATCCCCGACCCGGAGGCGTTCCTGGGCGAACTGCACCGCAGGGGCCTGTGGACCACCCTGAACCTCCATCCCGCCGACGGGGTCCGTCCGTTCGAGGACGCCTATCCGGAGGTGGCGCGGGCGGTGGGTGTCGATCCCGCGTCGGACGCGACGATCCCGTTCGACCTCACCGACCGCGCGTTCCTGGACGCCTACTTCCGCCTCCTGCACCACCCGTTGGAGGACCAGGGCGTCGACTTCTGGTGGATCGACTGGCAGCAGGGCAGCACGTCGCGGATCCCGGACGTGGACCCGCTCTGGCTCCTCAACCACTTCCACTTCCTCGACTCCGGGCGCGAGGGCCGCCGCCCGATGGCCTTCTCCCGGTACGCCGGCCCCGGCAGCCAGCGCTACGGCGTCGGCTTCTCCGGCGACGCGGTCGTCTCCTGGGAGTCCCTGGCCTTCCAGCCCGAGTTCACCGCGTCGGCGGCCAACATCGGTTACAGCTGGTGGAGTCACGACATCGGCGGGCACACGCGCGGCATCCGCGACGACGAACTCGCCACGCGCTGGCTCCAGTTGGGCGTCTTCTCCCCCGTTCTGCGGCTGCACTCGGCGAGCAATCCGTTCATCCGCAAGGAGCCGTGGCAGTTCCCGGCCGAGCCCCGGCAGGCGATGGGCGAGGCCCTGCGCCTCCGGCACCGGCTCGTCCCCTATCTGCACACCATGAACCACGTCGCGGCCACCGGTACGCCCCTGGTGCGCCCGATGTACCACGTGGAGCCGGAGCGCGACGAGGCGTACGGGGTGCCCAACCAGTTCGCCTTCGGCAGCGAACTGGTGGTCGCCCCGATCACCACCCCGCGCGACCCGGTCACCCTGCTCTCCGCCACGTCGGCCTGGCTGCCGCCCGGCACCTGGACCGACATCTTCACCGGAACCGTGTACGACGGCGACCGCCACATCGAGCTGCACCGCGGCCTCGACGGGGTGCCGGCCCTGCTGCGCGGCGGTGGCATCCTTCCGCTGGCGGGTCCGGACGACCTGGACGCGACCCGCAACCCCGAGCACCTGGAACTGCTCGTCGCGCCCTCCGACAGCGGCACGTTCACCCTGATCGAGGACGACGGGCAGGGTGACGGCACCAACCTGCGCACGGTCACCACGGCCCTGGAGTGGGACGCCGCGTCCGGCGTGCTGCGCATCGGCCCGGCGGAGGGACCCGAGGACCTCGGGGGCACGGTGCCCGCCACCCGCACCTGGACCGTCACCTTCTTCGCGGACCTGCCGACAGGACCAGCCCTGGTCGACGGCGAGCCGGTCGAGATCACCGGAGAGGCGGGCCGGTTCAGCGTCACGGTCGAAGCCGCCACCGCGTCCGGTACGCGGATCGAGCTGAAG
This sequence comes from Streptomyces sp. HmicA12, assembly GCF_000373565.1. GTDB lineage: Bacteria > Actinomycetota > Actinomycetes > Streptomycetales > Streptomycetaceae > Streptomyces. The sequence continues at coordinate 46,622 of NZ_KB891831.1, forward strand.
CTCGCTCCGCCCCTCGTCGCGGACCGCACCATCGACCATGTCCGGCGCATCCTCGGCGCGGCTCAGTTCGACAACCCCACGAAGCTGGAGATGTGGCGGATCGTCACCTCCCCCGGCCCCCTGACGTCGAAGCTGTCGGCGCTGCACGCGCTGCGGGTACCGACGGACCTGCTGGGCGCGGTGGTGGAACAGCTGACGGCTCGGCAGGGGTGACGAGGCGGAGGGCGCCTACGTGGTGGGCTCGGGCATCGGGTCCACCACGTCGGCGCCTCGCGCTCGCCCACTTCCACCGAAAGCCCACCCCGCAACCGGGTGGCCCGCGCCGGTGACGTGATTGACCACGGCGCAGCGAGGTACAGGCAGGTATGCACACCTTGGCTGCTGGAGGCAGCGCCTCCTGGATCTTCACCGTCGTCGGCGTCCTGATCGTCGTGGCCCTGCTCGTCCTGCTGTGGACGAGCAGGCGCCGGCTGGCCCGGCGCCCGAACCCGCCGCAGACGCCTCAGCCACGACAGGACTCCTGGGAGGAGCCGGACGACCCGAAGCCGTAGCGCGGCCGAGGGACGACACCGCCCCACGGCCCTCTCTGCCCTCGGCAAAGCGGATGCCGCAGGGGCGTCGGCTGTGTTTGGGTCGGCTGATGGAAATCTTGGTATTGGGCGGGACAGCGTGGGTGGGCCGGGAGATTTCGCGGCAGGCGCTGGAGCGCGGGCATCGGGTGACCTGCCTGGCCCGCGGTGAGAGCGGCGCCGTGGCGGACGGCGCCGACCTGGTCGTCGCGGACCGGCGTGCTCCGTCGGCGTACGAAGGGCTGACGGGGCGGGACTGGGACGCCGTGTTCGAGGTGTCGTGGCAGCCGGGATTCGTCCGCGGGGCGCTGGCCGCTCTCGGCGGACGTGCGGCCCACTGGTCGTACGTGTCCTCGATCAGCGCGTACGCCTCGCACCGGCAGCTCGGCGCCGACGAGTCCGCGGAGCTGCTCCCGGCGACCGAGCACGACGAGGTCGAGCGCGAGCAGTACGGGGAGGCCAAGGTGGCCTGCGAGGCGGCCACGTCGGCCGCGGTCGGCGACCGGCTGCTCATCGCGCGCGCCGGACTGATCGGCGGCCCCGGTGACCACAGCGGCCGCACCGGATACTGGGTCGGCCGCGCGGCCCGTGAGCCGCGGACGCCCCTGCTGGTACCGGCCTCAACCTCCATGGCGACGCAGGCGGTCGACGCCCGGGACCTGGCTTCGTGGCTGCTCGACTGCGCGCAGGAGGGGACGACCGGAACGTACGACGCGGTCGGCCCGATCGTGCCGTTCGCCGAGTGGGTCGCGCTGTCGCGGGAGATCGGCGGGCACACCGGGCCGCTGGTCGAGGCCGGCACCGACTGGCTGCTCGACCGGAAGGTGGGGCAGTTCATGGGCCCGGAGTCGCTCGCGATGTGGATGGCCGACCCGGACTGGGCCGGCTTCAGCGCCCGCGACGGTTCGGCGGCCGCCGCGGCCGGACTTCGGCACAGGCCCCGCGCGGAACTGCTGGCCGACGTCCTGCGCTGGGAGCGGGAGCAGGGCCTGGACCGGCCCCGCAGGGCGGGCCTCAGCGGCGAGCGGGAGCGCGAACTGCTCGCGGCGAAGGGAGATCGCTGAGGTGTCGGCCGTCCATCCGTCGACCCTGGCGTGGGTGAGCCGGCACCTCGGCGCCGGCGAACGGATCGTCTCGGTCGAGGCGCTGCACGGCGGCATCACCGCCGAGATGCGCAGGCTGACCGTCGGCGATCGGGACGGCGTCAGCCGTGAGCTGGTGCTGCGGTCGTTCGTCGACCCGTACTACGTGGCGCAGGCCGAGGACGCCCTCGACAGGGAGGCCCGCGCCCTGACGCTGCTCACGGGCACCGAGGTGGCCGCTCCTCGGATGGTCGCGGTCGATCCGACGGCCGTGCACTGCGCGTATCCATCGCTCCTGATGACCCGTCTGGCAGGCAGGCCGGTCATCGGCGACGCGGGGCTGGAGACCCGCGTCCCTCTGCTGGCCCGTCAGCTCGCGGCGATCCACGCGGTGCGCCCCGCCGAGCGGCCGCCGAAGTACGAGACGCTGACGACCCCCGACACCGTCGTGACCCCGCACGACGCGGACGCGGCGGTGTGGGCCGCGGCGATCGACGTGATCCGCGGGCCCGCGCCGTCCGGTGAAGGGCTGTTCCTGCACCGGGACTTCCAGCCCGGCAACGTGCTGTTCGACGTGTCCCCCACCGGGCAATCGGACGCCCGGATCACCGGTGTCGTCGACTGGGCCCAGGCTTCCTGGGGCCCGGCCGACCTCGATGTGGCGCACTGCTCCACCGCCCTCGCGATGCTGCACGGCCCGGCGTGGGGCACACGGTTCGCCGAGGCGTACGTGGAGGCGGGCGGGGTGCTCGCCTCCTCCCCCGACGAGCGGCTGTACTGGCGGGTGCGGGACGCGCTGGCGTTCTCGGAGGAGGTGGGGGCCGTGGCGCGGCCCTGGCGGGAGGCGGGCAGGACCGAGCTGACCACACCCGTCGTGGAACGGCGGTTGGACGCCTACGTCACTGCCCTGATGCACGCGTCGGGCTGAGCCGGGGCAGTGCCCCGGCCTCGTCCGTGGGCGCTACGGGATCACCGTTCCGAGCCCGTTGTCACTGCTCAGGTTCTCGCCGAACAGGGCGTTCGCCGCCGGTGCGCCGATGTCCGTCGGGTTCTCCGCGACCGAGTTCGAGGCCGTCACGCCGGAGGCGCTGCCCCGCAGTTGCCACACCGCGCCACCGTTCACGACGCTGCCCAGGTTCTCGCCCGGCGCCCCCGCGATCAGGTCCGCCTTGCCGTCACCGGTCACGTCGAGCAGCCGGAGCGACCCGCCGAACACGTCGCCGGACTCGGCGACCCCGGGCACGCCCGCCGTGTCCTGGTGGAACGCCTGCGCGCCCGTGCCGGTCAGCCCGTTCTTGCCACCCTTGAGCACCACCACGGCGCCCGCCTTGGCCTTGGAGCCGATCGCCTCGCCGGGGACGCCCACGGCCAGGTCGGGGTAGCCGTCGCCGTTCACGTCGCCCGTGCTCAGCCGGCCGCCGAACTGGTCGCCCTTCTCGCTCGCCCCGGGCACACCCGCCGTGCTCTGCGTGATGCTCTGGGTCCGGGTCAGGCTCGGGCCGGACGCCGAACCGTAGTAGATCTTGACGGTGCCGGGGTCGGTCTCGGTGCCCTCGGTGTCGCCGCCGGGGTAGGTGCGGGTGGCGAGGTCGGCGTAGCCGTCCCGGTCGAAGTCGGCGACGGCGGTGCCGGCCGCGGAGTTGAGGGGCTTCGAGGTGGTGGACAGCCCGTTCTTGGTGCCGAGCCACAGTTTGCCGCCCTCGGCGTGGTTCTCGTAGACGTAGAAGGTCACGAGGTCCTCGATGCCGTCGCCGTTGAAGTCGCCCGCGGCGGTGGAGTCGATGAAGTTGTCGCTGCTGTAGACCTGCACCTGCTGCTCGCGGGCGGGGGCGCCGTTCCGGCCGATGGGGCCGTAGAGCACGTCGTGGTAGTCGTAGTCGTCGCCGTTGCGCATGAACAGGTCGACGTGACCGTCGTCGTCGAAGTCGCCCGCGGTGAGGTCGTCGCCGACCTGGGCGTTCGCCGGTGCGCCGATGCGGACGGCGTCCTGTCCCGTGAGGCCGGTCTTCCGTCCCCACAGGACGATCACCGATCCGTTGGCGCTGTCCTCCGGCCGGTAGTCGCGGGCGACCGCCGCCAGGTCGGTGAGGCCGTCGCCGTCCAGGTCGCGGGAGACCATCGCGTAGCCGAAGGCCTGGTTGTCGCCGGCGGTGCCGGGCACTCCGGGGGTGTCCTGGGTGATGACCGTGGTGCGCGCGGGGTCGATGCCGTGCGCCGAGCCGTAGCTGACGGTGATGTAGCCGGCCCAGAGGTGGCCGCCGACCTTCGCGCGGGGGGCGGCGACGGCGATGTCCTGGTAGCCGTCGCCGTCGAAGTCCTCGCGCACGGTGGTGGCGCCGGCCTGCGCGGACGCGCTGCCCGCGACGATCGGTACGCCCAGTGAGCCGATCAGGGCGGCGGCCACGGCGGTCGACAGGGCGGGTCGGCGGATGCCCACGGTTCCTCCTCAAAGCGCGAGCCGCGAGCGATGTCGAGACGCGTGCGCACGGATGTGATTCGCATGTGGTTCACCTGCGAGACGTCTGGAAACGGCTGATGGTTGCGCACCGAACGACAGGTGAACGAACGCGGACCCACGGCAAGCTGGGCAATATGCGCGATAAGGGACGATCGGGCTCCGGACGCCGCCGTGCGCCCGGAAGGCGGGTGGTCGGCGACCGGACGCTGCCGGCCGCCGAGCTCACCCCCTGAGGGTCATCCCCCCTTCGCGAAGACGAGCACCTCGGTGGACCCGACACCCAACGGGGCCCGGAAGCCCGCCTCCAGGCCGCAGCCGAGGGTCTTGAAGAGGTCCACGCACGTCGTACGGGGCATGGCGGCCGGGAAGGAGTCGTGCCCCGCGCCGCCCTGTGTCGCCCAGGTGCGGACCGCTGCCGGGTCGAGGCAGGTCTCCGTCATGACGTCGAAGACGATCCGGCCGCCGGGTCGCGTCACGCGCGCCATCTCGAAGAAGTAGCGGGAGGCGCAGAGAAAGGTCACGGTGTTGAAGACCTTGTGGGCCTGGACGAGATCGACGCTGCTGTCGGGCGTCGCGGCGAGAGAGCTGCCTTTCGTCGGCTGGGCGACCACACCGAACGTCTCCACCAGGTAGTTGGCCCAGGGCTCCGCCGTCTCGTAGATCTCGTAGCGCCCCGGTGAACACTCCTTCAGCGTCTTCTCCAGATACCGCCCCGACCCGGGCCCGATCTCGAGCACGGTGTCCGGCCCGGCGGCGAAGACACCGAGGGCGCGCAGCTCGTCGATGGTGGACTGGGTGGCGCCCGGTGTCCCGTTCATGACCGCGTCGATGTGGTCACCGACCGAAAGGCCGGCCGCCCGTGCGGCCCGCATCGTCGCCTCGAACGGGATGAAGTCGTCGACACCCCCCAGGTTGTCGGTGCTGCGCACGATGTCGAATCCGGTACGCCGCAAGAGCCTCCTGGCTCCCGATTTCACCACTGATTTCCCCCTGTTCACTGCCTTCATGAGGCATGACCCCCCTGAACGTTTTCTCCCTCGATGTCAGCATAGATTCGCCGACACGGGGTCGTAGGGGGACGCCCAATTCGCCACCCTGTCGGCGAATTCGCTACCCGGCGGGCGGGGAGGAGGAGGCGTCCGTCGCGGTCGCCGTGGCCCGGAACTCGGACGGGGTGCGCGACGAGGCGGCACGGAACCGCCGCGAGAAATAGAGCGGGTCGGCGAAGCCCGCCTGGACCGCGACCTGGGCGATCGGCAGATCCGTGTGGGTCAGGAGCCGGCGGGCCACGTCCATGCGACGGCGTTCCACGTACGCCATCAGGCTGGTGCCGAGCTGCTCGGCGGCCAGGTGCGCAAGACGGGAGGCGGACAGTCCGGCGACCCGGGCCAGGGACGCGACCGTGTGCCGTTCCTGCAGCCGCGCGGCGACGTGCTCGAGAACGGCCAACAGGCGTGGATCGAGGACCGGTTCACGCGGGTTGGCGCTGTCGCACCACAGCAGTGCCTCCTCCAGCGCGTTCATCGCGAACAGCGTCTCGTGGCGCAGACCGCCGCGCCGGGCGAGGATCGCGCGGTCGAGCGCCCGCACGATGCGCGCGTGGACGGTCTCGTCGACGTCGATCCGGCGTACCCCCGGCGCCACGGACGGCCACTGGAGCAGCGGCAGCCACTCCGGGCGCGGCAGCATGTGCGCCCACCGCAGCGACCAGCTGCCGGATTCCTCATCGGGCCCGTAGTCGTGGGGAGTTCGCGGCTCGATGACGGTCACCTGCCGGGGGCCCACCAGTACGTCGGGGGCGTCGGGCAGCCGCAGCCGGGCACGGCCCTCGACGGTGGCCATCAGCAGCCAGTCGGCGGTTCCGCCGGGTCGTACGGTGCGATGCGCCGCGACCTGCACCATGCTGCCCGCGATCACCGGCTCGTCCGGGACGGCGTGCGTGACCGGAGCGCTCGTGGCCGCGCCCGGACGCCTCCCCGCGGGAACCTGCACAGCAGGAACGTACATGGAGCTGGACCGCTCACTCCATACCCACGTGCCCCGTACGACGTGATGCTGGAGCCATGACAGCAGCCACTCCTTCCGTCGTCGCCGAGGATCCCGGTTCGCCGGACGCGTTGCGCGAGCGGTACGACCGTGACGGTGTCGTCCAGGTCCGGGGGGTTCTCCCTCCGGGGGAAGTGGACGAGATCCGGACCGCGTTCATGAACCAGGTGAACGCCGACCCCGCGCGCCTCAGATCCTCCGATGTCGTCGCCGACGACGACGTCCTCGCCCGGTATCCGCGCTTCATGCAGCCGCACCGCAGCCCCGCGCTCGAAGTGGGGCGCTTCGCCCGGCGGTTGATCCTCGATCCGCGCGTCCTCGAGGTGGTGACGGCGCTCATCGGGCCGGCCCACGCCGCTCAGTCGATGTTCTACTTCAAGCCGCCGACGGCCCGCGGCCAGGCGATGCACCAGGACAACTTCTTCCTCCGCGCGCACCCCGAGACGTGTCTCGCCGCGTGGATCGCGGTCGACGGGTGCGACGCGGCCAACGGCGCGCTGCGGGTGGTGCCCGGCAGTCACACCATGGAGGTGGTGTGCCCGGAGACCGCGGACCGCTCCGAGTCCTTCACCGACGGGCTGGTGCGGCCCCCGGAGGGACTGCCCGTCGTGCAGACCGAGATGCGGCCGGGCGATGTGCTGTTCTTCCACGGCAGCACGGTGCACGGCTCGCTGCCGAACCGGACGGAGGACCGGTTCCGGCGTTCGCTGATCTTCCACTACGTTCCGCGGGCCAGCGTCGAGGTCGCCCACTACTACCAGCCGCTGCTCGCCCCGGACGGCCGTGACGTGCGGACCAGCGAGAGCACCGGCGGCGGACCGTGCGGGGACACCTGGGAGGGCGCCGCGCACTGACCAACAGGCTGTTCGTGTAGACGACTCGGGGCATCGACCGCTACGGCGTCACGCGCACCCGTCCACCGGAAACGCGTGCCGCGGCGCCGGGCGCAGGCGGTACCAGGCACGGGCCATGACGCACGCCCGCGCCGTCAGGACGGTGAACGGCACGGACCGGGCGCCCGCGTCCGAGGCCGCCTGTTCGAGGTGGTCCCGGGTCTGCCACACGTCGACCGGGTCGGCGCCCGGCCCGACGTCGAGCAGGCGCAGCAGCCGTTCCGGCGTGAACTCCAGGTCGGCGGCGGCCTCTTGGAGAGTGCGGCCGCACAGGGCGAGGTCGCTGGTGAGTTCCTCGCCCGTACGGCGGCGTTCGTCGGCGTTCGGACTCATCGCCGCTCTTCGTCCTCGCCCTCGATCTCGATGTCGCCCGAGCGGGTCGGTACGGCGTCGAGGCGTGCCAGCGTCTGCGCGTCGAGGGTCAGCCCGCCCGCCGCGACGTTCGCCGCGAGATGGTCGGGGTTGGCCGTGCCCGGGATCAGGAGCACGTGCGGCGCGTGGTGCAGCAGCCAGGCCAGGCCGACCTGGGCCGGCGTCGCCCCCAGCGCGTCGGCGGCCGCCACGACGGCGGGCTCGTCGGTGACCTTGGGCATCCCGGGGAAGGCGCTGCCCAGCGGGAAGTAGGGCACCCAGGCGATGTCCTCGGCGAGGCAGAGCCGCAGCATCTCCTCGTCGTCGCGGGCCACGAGGCTGTAGGCGTTCTGCACACAGGCGATCCCGGCGGGCAGGCCGCGGCGCAGCTCGTCGAGGCCCACGTTGCTGAGGCCGATGGCGCCGATCTTGCCCTCGTCGCGCAGGGCGGTCATCACGGCGAGCTGGTCGTCGATGCCGACGACCTGGTCGCCCTCGGCGCGCAGGCCGGGTCCGACCTCGGCGCGGCGCAGGTTGACCAGCGGGACCTGCTCGACGCCGAGGCTCTTGAGGTTGTCCTCGACTCCGGCGCGCAGTTCCTCCGGGCGCTGGGCGAGTCGGAGCGGCAGCGGGCCGCCCTCGTCGGGGGTGGCGCCTACCTTGCTGACGACGAGGACGTCGTCCTCGGGGCGCAGCGCCTCGCGGATGATCTCGTTGGAGAAGCCGTGTCCGTAGAACTGGGCGGTGTCGATGTGATCGACGCCGAGCTCGACGGCGCGGCGCAGCAGGGCGACGGCAGCGGCCCGGTCCGGGTCCAGGCGGGGCAGCTGCATCGCGCCGAACCCGACCCGCGCGACGTCGCGGCCGAGAAGCCGACCGGTGCCGCCGGGCGTGGGTACGGGAGTGGAGGTGGAAGAGGTCATGGGAATCCTCCTCGTGCGAGAATGAGGGAAACGGAGGTTCCTCCGTTACAACGAAAGTAGCATAACCGGAGGTGCCTCCGCTTTGCCTGCGTCCACATCAGGCCCGACTCCGGCCCCCACCGGGGGCGGCGGCCGTCCCGCCCGCGCGGACGCGCGCCGCAATCGCGACCGGCTCCTCGCCGCCGCCCTGGCCGCCTTCACCCGGGACGACACGACCGTGCCGCTGGAGACGATCGCCCGCGAGGCGGGGGTCGGCATCGGCACCCTGTACCGGAACTTCCCCACCCGCGAGGCCCTCGTCGAGGCCGTCTACTCGGCCGAGCTCGACGCCGTCACGGCCGCCGCCGAGACCCTGCTCGGCGAGCTGGCGCCCCAGGTCGCGCTGCGGGCGTGGATGGACCGGTACGCGGATCTCGTCACGGCCAAGCGCGCCATGGCCGGCACCCTGTCCATCGCCCCGGCCGGCGGGCGCGGCGTCACCGCGAACACCCGGGAGCGCCTGACCGCCGCGGTCGGGACGATCCTGGACGCCGGCGCGCGCGAGGGAACGCTGCGCGACGACGTGCCCGCGGACGACGTGATCACCATGCTGCTCGGCGTGTTCCTGTCCACGGCGGCGGGCGACCGGCAGGACCGCACCCGCCCGCTCCTCGACCTCGTGGCCGACGCGCTGCGCCCGCACGGGGACGGGGGGCCCGGCAGTCCGCCGGACCCCGACGCGTAACGGCCGCCCCGCAGGCGACTTCCGACGCATCGGTTCCACGGCGCTGCCGCGACGGGCTACAGCCCTTCGCGGCAGCCCGCATTCCGGCCACAGTTCCCCGGCCGGACCCGGCTCCGTACCTCGGCGGCGGCCCGCGGGACCCGCCCGCCGCGGGGCTGCCGTGGAACAACGCCCTCCGCGCACCGTGGCTCATCAACGCCGCATGCCCCACCTCACACGTTTCGGTCCGCGCCCGTCGGCAATGCGCCCCCACGGACGATGATCACGGCGCGCGGCCGCCGCACCCGTGCGGCGGCGGACGGGAGGCCAGATGCGGACGGTCGGCCACAACGACGGCCACGACAACACGGGCCCCGGGGCGGACGGTTCACCGCGGCGGCGGCTGCTCGTGGCGGGGGCCACGTCCGCGGCCGCGCTCATCGCCGGGTGCGGCACCACCGGGGCCGACGGCGCGTCCTCCGGAAGCGGGCGGCAGCCGTCCGGCGCCGGGAAGAGCTCGCCCGATCCCTCCGGGTCGTCGCGGCGCCCGTCGCCGCGGCCCACCCGCCGCCGCCCGGAGCTGCCGCGCGGTGGACGCCGGATCTTCCCCGAACACCGGCTCGTCGGCTACTGCGGGCTGCCGGGCGCGGCCGCGCTCGGCCGGCTCGGCACGGGTGATCTCGACGACCGCGCCGCGGAGATCGAACGGCGCGGGCGCGCCTACGCGGACGGCCGCTCCGTGCTGCCCGTCCTCGAACTGCTCGCCGTCGTCGCCAACGCCGGCGCGGGCCCCGACGGCACGTACCGCACCCGCACGCCCGACGCGACGATCCGCACCTTCCACGAGGCCGCCCGCCGGCACAAGGCCCTGCTGCTGCTCAACATCCAGCCGGGCCGCGCGGACGTCCTCGACGAGGTGAAGGCGCTGGAGAAGTGGCTCGTCCGGCCGGACGTGGGCATCGCCCTGGATCCGGAGTGGGAGATGGGCCCCGGGCAGGTTCCCGGCGACACCTACGGGCACACCAGCGGCGCCGAGCTGACCCGTGTCGCCCGCCATCTCTCCTCGCTCGTGGAGCGCCACGACCTGCCGGAGAAGGTGCTCGTCTACCACCAGGTCGCCGAGTCGGTCGTGCACGACGAGCGGCGGCTCGACATCCCCGAGGGCGTCGCCGTGGTCAAGAGCGCCGACGGGATAGGCAGCCCGCGGCTCAAACGGGACACCTGGGAACAGCTGGTCGACACGATGCCCGAGGGGCTGCTCACCGGCTTCAAGCTCTTCTTCGACGAGGACACCGAGGGCGGCGGGAAGCTGATGACCCCCGACGAGGTCCTGGGGCTGCGTCCGCGCCCGTCGTACGTGATGTACGAGTGAGGCGGCGCGCGCCGGACGCACCCCCGGATACGGCGGACGTCTCCATTTCCTGACAACACCCACACGCACACGGACACCCCGCCGCGGGATCGGCGCAGGTGGGCGAGCCAGGCGCGTCGAGCCCGGTGATCGCTTCGTTCGGGTCCTGAAAAGAAGTCGCTCCCGAGGTCTTGCCGAACAATTGCCTCGACCCTTAAATCAAAGCTCGAACTAAGCCGTTTCACAAAGCCGTTCACTCCTTCCGCCCCGCGGCAGGAGTGCGCTCCATCGCGCCCGTCGTCCCAGACGTGCGCTCAGTTGGTGAAGGCTTCCTCCGGGGCGCCTCGCCCTCACCCCCGCACGGAGTGACACGCATGAGACACAGATCCTTGGGGATCGCGCTCGCCACGGCGGCGGCGCTGCTGACCATCCCCGCCCAGACCTCGGGGGCGGCCGCCGCCGAGACGCCGCTCTCCCAGGGCAAGACCGCCACGGCCTCCTCCACCGAGAACGGCGGGACACCCGCGTCGTACGCCGTCGACGGTGACACCGCCACCCGCTGGTCGTCCGCCGCCACTGACGCGCAGTGGTTCCAGGTCGACCTCGGCGCGTCGGCGAACCTCAGCAAGGTCGTCCTCAACTGGGAGGCCGCCTACGCCAAGGACTACAAGATCCAGGTCTCCGACAACGGAAGCACCTGGTCCGACCTCAAGTCCGTCACCGGCTCCGACGGCGGCACCGACACCGTCGACGTCTCCGGCCAGGGCCGGTACGTCCGCATGACCGGCGTCACCCGCGCCACCCAGTACGGCTACTCCCTGTGGGAGTTCCAGGTCTTCGGCGACTCCGGGACCACCCCGCCGGCCGACGGCTGCGCCACCGCGAACGCCGCCAAGGGCCGCCCGGCGACGGCCTCGTCCACGGAGAACGGCGGCACCCCGGCCTCGGCCGCCTTCGACGGCGACACCGCCACCCGCTGGGCGAGCGCCGCCGCCGACCCGCAGTGGGTCCAGGTCGACCTCGGTTCGTCGCAGAGCATCTGCAAGGTGGACCTGAACTGGGAGGCCGCGTACGCCAAGGCCTTCAAGATCCAGGCATCCGCCGACGGCCAGAACTGGACGACCCTGAAGGACGTCACCGGCGCCACCGGCGGCACGACCTCGTACGACGTCAGCGGCACCGGCCGCTACCTGCGGATCTACGGGACCACCCGCGCCACCGGCTACGGCTACTCGCTGTGGGAGGTCGGGGTGCACACCGGTTCCGGCTCCACCACTCCGCCCGTCGAGGGCGGCGGCGACCTCGGCCCGAACGTCATCGTCGTCGACCCCAACACGGCCAATCTGCAAGGCAAGTTCGACCAGGTCTTCGCCCAGCAGGAGTCGAACCAGTTCGGCTCGCAGCGCTACCAGTTCCTGCTGAAGCCGGGCACGTACAACAACATCAACGCCCAACTCGGCTTCTACACCTCGATCTCCGGGCTCGGCCTCAACCCGGACGACGTGAAGATCAACGGTGACGTCACCGTCGACGCGGGCTGGTTCAACGGCAACGCGACGCAGAACTTCTGGCGCTCCGCCGAGAACCTCTCCCTCAACCCGGTGAACGGCACCGACCGCTGGGCCGTCGCCCAGGCCGCGCCGTTCCGCCGCATCCACGTCACCGGCGGCCTCAACCTGGCGCCGAACGGCTACGGCTGGGCCTCCGGCGGCTACATCGCCGACTCCAAGATCGACGGCACGGTCGGCCCGTACTCGCAGCAGCAGTGGTACACCCGCGACAGTTCGGTGGGCGGCTGGACCAACGGCGTGTGGAACATGACGTTCAGCGGTGTGCAGGGCGCCCCGGCGACCAACTTCGACACCGGCCCGTACACCACCCTCGACAACACCCCGGTCTCGCGCGAGAAGCCGTTCCTGTACCTGGACGGCAACGACTACAAGGTGTTCGTCCCGGCCAAGCGCACCAACGCGCGCGGCGTCTCCTGGCCCGCCAACGCGGGGACCTCGCTCCCGCTGAGCCAGTTCTACGTCGTCAAGCCCGGCGCGACCGCGGCCACCATCAACCAGGCGCTCTCCCAGGGTCTGAACCTGCTGTTCACGCCCGGCGTCTACCACCTCGACCAGACCATCAACGTCAACCGCGCCAACACGGTGGTGCTCGGTCTCGGGCTCGCCACGATCGTCCCGGACAACGGCGTCGACGCCCTGCACGTCGCCGACGTCGACGGGGTGAAGCTGGCCGGCTTCCTGATCGACGCCGGTGCCAAGAAGTCGGACACGCTCCTGCAGATCGGTGGGGCCGGCGCGAGCGCCGACCACGCCGCGAACCCGACCTCCATGCAGGACGTGTTCGTCCGGATCGGCGGCGCGGGCCCCGGCCTCGCCACCAACTCCGTGGTCGTCAACAGCGACGACGTGATCGTCGACCACACCTGGATCTGGCGGGCCGACCACGGCGACGGCGTCGGCTGGGAGACGAACCGCGCCGACTACGGACTCGTCGTGAACGGTGACGACGTCCTCGCCACCGGCCTGTTCGTGGAGCACTTCAACAAGTACGACGTGCTCTGGAACGGCGAGCGGGGTCGCACGATCTTCTTCCAGAACGAGAAGGCGTACGACGCTCCGAACGCCGCGTCCATCACCCACGACGGCATCGTCGGATACGCGGCGTACAAGGTCGCCGACGGAGTCAACACCCATGAGGCGTGGGGTCTGGGCAGCTACTGCAACTTCACGTCCGATCCGAGCATCGTGCAGCAGCACGGTTTCCAGGTGCCGGTGAAGTCGGGCGTCAAGCTGCACGACATCCAGGTCATCTCGCTCGGCGGCAAGGGGCAGTACGCCCACGTCGTCAACAACACCGGCGCCCCGACCTCGGGCACCAGCACCACCCCGTCGAAGATCACGTCGTTCCCGTAGCGCGCTGATCCCGTGACGGCATGAGCTCGGGGGTGGCCTGTGCGCAGGCCACCCCCGAGTGCCGTGTCAGTGCCCGAGGGCGCGGTCCACGGTGCGCACCAACTGCCCGTCGGGGGTGTCGCCGTCGAGCGACCAGAACATCGCCCCGCCCAGACCCTTGGCCCGTACGTACAGCGACTTCCGCGCCAGCACCTGCGGGTCGTCGTACGTCCACAGGGTCGTGCCGTCGAAGAGCCAGGCGTGGCCGCCACGGCGGTCGCGATACAGGTCGTACGTGCCCGAGTCCGCCAGCGTCTTCAACTCCTTGTGGTCCGCGTACCCGTTGGCCCACTTCGCCGGGGCCGGTGCCGTGGCCGGCTGTCCGAGGCCGTCGCCTCCCCCACTGACGCCGGTCCAGCCCTGACCGTAGAACGGCATGCCGACGACGAGCTTGCGGGCCGGGGCTCCGCGGCGCAGCCAGGCGTCGACCGTGCCGTCGACGCTGAAGTCGTCCCGGGCGAACAGCGCGGACTGCTGGGCCGTGGTCTTCTCGCCGCTGACGTGGAAGTCGTAGCCCTGCAGGTTGACGAAGTCGAAGTCCTTCATGATCTTACGGACCTCGAAGCCGGCATCGATCTTCGCGGGCGCGGTCGGCACGAACGCGGAGAGCTCGTAGTCCTTGTGCCGGGTGCGGCCGTAGGCGTCGAGCTGATGGCGGAACTCCGCGACCAGCGCGGTGAAGTTCCGCCTGTCCTCCGGGCGGTACACGGTGTCGGTGTCACCCTCGGAGCCGGGCCACTCCCAGTCCAGGTCGACGCCGTCGAAGACACCGGCCGCGGCGCCCGCGCCGCCGCGCGCGCCGTCCTGGGGCAGGTTGCCCTTGAGGTAGAGGTCGATGCAGGAGGACACCAGGGCCTCGCGGGCCGCCGGGGTGCGTACCGAGTCCGAGAAGTGCGTGGACCAGGACCAGCCGCCGAGCGAGATCATCACCTTGAGACCGGGATGGGCGGCCTTGAGCTCGCGCAGCTGGTTGAAGTTGCCCGCGAGGGGCTGGGTGTCGGTGTCCGCGACACCGTCCACCGAGTTCTCGGCGTCCAGCGGGCGCTGGTAGTCGGCCCAGGGGTCGGACTCGCCCGGGACGTTGCCCATGAGGCACTTGCCGTCCGGGCCGATGTTGCCGAAGGCGTAGTTGATGTGGGTGAGCCGGGCGGCGGCGCCGCTGCGCTCCAGGTCCTGGACCTGGAAGTCCCGCCCGTAGACGCCCCATTGGGTGAAGTAGCCGACCCGGCGCGGGGTGTCGTGGTGACCGCCGTGGGCGGACGCGGCCGGCGCGAAGGCGCCGAGGAGGGAGAGCGACGTGACGGCGACGGCCGCCCGGGACAGCAGTCTTCGGCGCAGGCGTGAACGCATGGTGGGGCTCATTCCTGTGAGGCGGGGTGCAACTGCCGCAGGGGACAACGGACTTGCGCGCACGTGAAGTTATTGGTCTGGACCATCCAGGTCAAGAGTTCGGAAAGCCCGTCCCGCCTCGAAACGCCGTTCTTGTGTGGTTCCGGATCCCCTACCTCAGGTCGATGGAGTCCGCCGCGGTGACCAGGCGCCGCAGCTCCTGCTCGCTCCAGCCCGTCAGCTCCGACACCCGCGCCCAGTCCCCGGGCGTCGCGTCACCGGCCCGCAGGGCGGCGGCCGCCTCGGACTCCAGATCCGTTCGCGCCGCGTCGAGTGCGGCGACAGCGTCCTGGTACCTCTGCAGCGCGAGTTCCATCTTGGCCACGTCCATCGCCGCATTGTGCACCACGATCGGCCCGCGCCACGCTCCGTACGGGACCGGTCAGGCGGTCGGTACACGGAAGTAGTGACCCTGTTCGATGTCGGCGAGGAGCGTGGGCTCCGTCGGCCGCCACCCGAGCAGTTCCTGCGTGTGCGCGCCGGACGCGGGCTGGTCGACGGAGATGATCGCGCCGAGCCAGCCGAAGTGGGCCATCGCGTCCTCCGGGGCGACCGACGCGACGGGCACGTCCAGGTGCCGGCCGATGACCTCGGCGACGTCCCGCATCGCCACGCCCTCCTCGCCGACGGCGTGCAGCACGGAACCGGCGGGTGCCTTCTCGACCGCGAGGCGGAACACCCGTGCGGTGTCGAGCCGGTGCGTGGCGGGCCAGCGCTGCGATCCGTCGCCGACACAGGCGGAGACGCCGCGGTCCCGGGCGGTGGCGATCATCATGGCGATGAACCCGGCGTCCCCTTCGCCGTGATTGGTCCGCGGCAGGCGCACCACGGCGGAGCGGACCCCCTCGTCGGCCAGGGCGAGGACCATCTCGTCCGTGGCGGCGCGGGCGGCCGGGTTGTCCGCCGCGGAGGGCGCGTCGGCGGAGACACGACCGTCGGCCTCGGTGGCGACATGGCCGGGGATCGCGGGCGTGCCGCCCGTGTGGACGAGCGGACGGCCGGTGCCGACGAGCGCCTCGGCCATCGCCGAGACGGCCTTGCGGTCGGCGTCGACGGCGCCCTGGACGTCTCCGCCGAACATCAGGTCGTGCCGGAAGGCCAGGTGGACGACGCCGTCCGCGTCGGCCGCGGCCGCGCGCAGTACGGCGAGGTCGTCCAGCGAGCCGCGCACCACCTCCGCCCCGGCCTCGGTGAGCGCCGCGGCGGCGGCGTCGGACCGGGCCAGGCCGAGCACCTGGTGGCCATGGGTGAGCAGCTCGGGAACGACGGCGGAACCGATCCAGCCGGAGGCACCGGTGACGAAAACACGCATGAGAAGTCCTAAGGGGTCGCGCACACAGTGATGTCATTCGCTGACATCACCAGCGTATACCCGATGTCAGCCACTGTCATCTCGTAAGATCGCCTCATGGGCAGATGGGAACCGAACGCACGCGACCGACTCGAGCGGGCCGCATTGGAGCTGTACGCGGAGCTGGGGTTCGAGCAGACGACGGCCAAGCAGATCGCGCAGCGCGCGGGACTCACCGAGCGGACGTTCTTCCGGCACTTCACGGACAAGCGTGAAGTCCTCTTCCCGGGCAATGAGCAGCTCGCGACGGCGCTGGAGCAGGCCGTGGCCGACGCACCCCGGGACCTCTCCCCCATCGAGGCGGTGTGCGAGGCGTTCGGGTCGCTGGCGGACCTGATGGAGGAGCGGCGCGATCTGGCCCGGCAGCGCCAGGCCGTCATCGCCACCCACGTGGACCTGCAGGAACGGGAGCTGGCCAAGGTCAACGCGTGGTCCCGGGCGCTGGCGCACGCCCTGACGGAGCGCGACGTCGCGCCGACCACCGCCCGGCTCACCGCGGAAGCGGGCCTGGGCGTCTTCAAGGTGGCGTTCGAGGAGTGGATCACTCCGGAGCAGCCGCCGGCCGGACTGCGTCAGGGCATCACCGACGCGCTCGGGGTCCTGCGGGAGAGCCTGGCCTGAACCGGCGCACAGCCGGGCCGTTCACGTCGAGGGCGGCAGCGGCGGGCGCGGTGGCCGTGCAGACGGCGCCGACGGGTGCCCGCCCGCCCCGGGCAGGTCGTCCCCCGCGGTCAGGTGTTCCAGCACCTCCGCGAGTTCGTCGCAGGCCCGCTGTACCGAGCGGCGAGTGGCGCGCTGTTCCGTGACGAGGGAGGACAGCAGCAGGGCGGTGAGCGCGGCGGCGCCGTTGAAGGCCTGCAGCTTGGCCATGATCTCGATGTCGGTCTGGTGGACGAACGCCCCGCTCGCCACGTTGGCCTCGAACGTGGTCAGGACGGACGCGAACAGCGCGCACAGCATGCTGCCGGCCAGCTGGAAGCGGAGCGCGGCCCAGACCAGCAGGGGGAAGACGAGGAAGAGCAGGCTCATCGGGCTGAGCGCCGCCAGGGGGACGAGCACGGCGGCCGCGACGACCAGGCACACCGCCTCCTTCCACCGCCGGACCCGGAACCGTCCCATCGGCCGCAGGAGCAGCAGGAGCAGCGGGGTGACGAGCAGGACGCCCATCGCGTCGCCCACCCACCACGCCAGCCACACGGCCCAGAAATCCCTCGTGGCCAGACCGCCGGTCAGCACCTGGATGCCGACGCCCGCCGTCGCGCTGACGGCCATCGCGCAGAGTCCGCCGAGGAAGACCAGGGCCATGCCGTCCCGCAGGCGCGAGATGTCCAGCCGGAACCCGACCCGGCGCAGCAACAGGACGGCACAGAGCGGGGCGGCGGTGTTCCCGGCGACGTTGACCAGGGTGATGGGCTGTGGCGTGGTGAGGGAGGCGATGACGAGCAGGGACCCGAGGGCGATGCCGGGCCAGACCCGGACGCCGTAGACCAGCAGGGCGGCGACGGCGACGCCGGTGGGCGGCCAGACGGGCGTCACCACGATGCCCTCGACGTCGAGCCTGCCCAGCAGGCCGAGCCGCCCGGACAGGTAGTACACCGCGGCAACGGCCAGGGTTGTGAGGGCTGCCTGTACGGGCCGCCCGAACTGTCGGCTGTCCACCACAACTGCCATCAGACACCGGCCCGGCCGCGTCGGCCACCGGCACCGCGCGCGCTCGGGTGCCGGACGCCCAGAAATCTCAGGTGTCCCCGGTGCCCGTGGGCCGCCGCCAGCGTGTGCCGCCGTCGTGGCCGACCACGAGGACGGCCGCGTCGTCTTCATGCCCCACGGTGTCCGCCAGTTTCATGACGGCCTGGGCGAGGGCGTCGATGCTCATGCCGGCGACGACGGCGATCTCGGCGAGCCGGGTGACCTGCCGCAGGCCTTCGTCGAGGCTCAGCGACGGGCCCTCCACCACCCCGTCGGTCAGGAGCACGAAGACACCACCGACCGTGAGCCGGTGCCGCGCGACGGGGTACTCGGCGCCCTTGAGCACGCCGAGCGGCGGCCCGCCGTCCTCGGCGTCGACGCCGGACCGGCCGTCGGCGGTGGCCCAGATGTGCGGGATGTGCCCGGCCCGCGCGCACTCCAGGATCCCGGTGGCGGGGTCGAGGCTCATGAAGGTGCAGGTGGCGAAGAGGTCGGAGTCGAGGGAGATCAGCAGGTCGTTCGTGCGGCGGAGCAGCTCTCCGGGGTCGGCCGTGACGGAGGCGAGGGCCCGCAGCCCGACGCGGATCTGCCCCATGAAGGCGGCCGCCTTGATGTTGTGCCCCTGCACGTCGCCGATGGACATGCCGAGCCGGCCGTCCGGGAGGACGAAGGCGTCGTACCAGTCTCCGCCGACGTTGAGCCCGTGCGTGGCCGGCGCGTACCCCACGGCTACCCGGATGCCCGGCGGATGCGGAAGGACGCCGGGCAGCATGCCTTGCTGCAGTTCCACAGCGAGTTCGACCCGGGAGCGCTGGGTCGCGGCCAGCTCGCGCGCCCGGGCCGTCATCGTCCCGAGTCTGTTGAGCAGTTCCTCGCCGTCGTCGACCGTCTCGCTGCGGAACATGGGGCGCTCCGGTTCCGCGAGAGCCTCTCGCGTCGCTGGGTGCCGCGCGCGGCGGCACGGTTCTGCTTCCACCCTGCCCGCAGACGGCGCGCGTCGCACCCGGGACCGCCGATCCCGCTCAGCGCGGTGCGGGGAGGCCCGAGGAGGGTCACCGCACCGCGTGGCTCACAGGTGGCGGGGCGACGTGTTGCGCAGCGCCGACTGCCGGGCCCAGACGGCGCAGGCGAGGAGCAGCAGTCCGGCGATGCTGTACGACGAGGCGCTCGTGGTGCCGGTCGCCCAGCCGATGCTCCAGACCACCGACCACAGGGCGAACACGATGCACAGGGCGGTCGACGCCAGCGCCCGGACGCGCCCATGCGTCGCGAGCCGTTGGGGCGCGCCGCGGTCCGTCTCACCGAGCTCCGTGGCGGCTCCGCGCTCTTCACATGCGTTCATGGCGACCCGACTGCCCCCAGAACGCGCGACGACACCTGCCTTTTCGCGCCCCGGGCGTCGGCGCGGATCGGAGCTCTAGTCGCGCCGGGCGAGAGGCCGGGCGGTGTCCGCGGTCGGGCCGTGCTCACCGGCGCCCCGCAACGCGGCGTCCATCGTGCGCAGCCGACGGTTCTGCAGGCTGCTGAAGTACGCCATCCAGGAGAGGAACACCACGGTCAGCACGGCGAGGCCGACGGTCTGGCGCGGGCCCGCGGTGAAGCCCGTGAGCACGGTGATCGTCACGAACATGACCGCCAGGAACACGAGCGCGGCCTTGCGGTGCCGCGTCCTGTGCAGGCGCTGGTCGACCAGTTTCCGCATCGCCTGCCGCTCGCCGGGATCGGCGGGGACGTCGCCGGTGCGCAGTCGCCGGTCCAGGGAGATCAGACCGTCCGTGCTGCCGGCGGCACGCCTCTCCTTGCGCCGTGCGACCACCGCGATGCCGACGGCTCCGATGGACATGAACGCGGTGCGTATCAGGACGGCGCCGAACGAGCCCTGCGGGTAGAGCAGTTGGACCACTGCGGCGCCGGCGAGCACCGCCAGCACGAGCTGGGCCCACAGGTGCTTGGTGAGAAAGGCGTTGACACGTTGCACGGACGGTCCCCTCCGCTCGACGGCCGGACCTTGCGAGTACCCCTGCCACCAGCGCACACGCGGCCACCGCGGCACGCGATGCGGAGGCCGATCGTCCGCGGGTGCCTCAGCCTGCCCGTTCCTCGTTGAGCTCGGCGACGGCGCCCGCTGCGTCACCGATGGTGGCGAAGTCCACGGCCACGAACGTGACGGGGTGGCCGCGCTCGTTCTCACAGCGGTGGACCCGGTCGAGGACGAACCGGCGGGCGTTGACCGTGCCCGCGTCCAGGCGGCTGCCGCCGTTGTCGGTGATGAAGTGGTTGAGCAGGAAGAGCCGCTTGCCGGTCCCGCCGCGGTGCGGGGAGCAGTTCATCCGGTCCGGGGCCCGGAAGGCGAACGGCGTCTCCATGCCGTAGCGGTAGAAGTTCCGGTACCAGGGCGCGGGGCCGTCCGCGTCCTCGGCGAACACCACCAGACGCCGGCCGCTGTCGACCATCTGCCCCAGGGTCGGCCAGGGCTCGGCCGGGTCGGGGTCCGGGGTGTACAGCAGGGACTCCAGGCCCGCCTCGCGGAAGGCCCGCTCGGTGTCGCTCGCGCTGATCTCGTCCTGCACGATGAGGGTGATCACCTCCGTGGGATGCTGCCGCATCCAGTCACCGATCTCCCGCAGCTCCGGGACGAGTTCGACGGCGCCCGCCCGGCACACGGCGTGACAC
Source organism: Streptomyces sp. HmicA12 (assembly GCF_000373565.1). GTDB lineage: Bacteria > Actinomycetota > Actinomycetes > Streptomycetales > Streptomycetaceae > Streptomyces. The sequence goes on from NZ_KB891831.1 coordinate 67,063, forward strand.
AGCCACAGTCCGTCGCGAGGCGGATTGATCGTGTCGACGGCCCGCCGGACGAGCTCCTTCTGCTCGTCCGTGAAGTCGGCCCCGTCGAGACGCGCGGTGATCTCCTCGGGGCGTTCCCACCGGTAGGTGTCGAGTTGCAGGGCGCGTACGCCGTCGTTCAGTTGAGCGGTGATGGCCGGGTCCTGGAGCGGCCCGATGAACCGGTCGACCGTCGTCGACATCGCGTTGTGCGCCGTCAGCTGGGCGACCTCGTCGTACGGGCGCTCGCACAGCGCCGCGCTGCCCTGGCACCGGCGCGGGGCGGACCCGGCGCCGGCCGACGGGGTCACGACGATGCCCGCCACAGCGAGGGCGACGGCCGCGAGACCGATCCCGGGGGCCCGCCATGAGGGGGCGGGGCGCGCGTCCCGCCTGTCGAGCAGGCGGCCCGCGACGAGGAGCACCGCGGCGGCGGCCACGGCGGTCAGAGCTGTGAGCAGCGTGGTGCGGATCAGCATGGCGTGGGCGCGTGCCTGCACGTCGTCCACCAGCCGGTTCAGGGACGGCGGCCACGACGCGGACGGGGTGACGACCTGTCCGTCGCCGAGCAGTTCCACGACGCCGACGGCCGCGGCGACCAGGGCGGCGCCCCCGAGCAGCGGCAGCGCCAGGAGCATGAGTCGGCGGCCCGGCCGCGGTGGACCGGTGACCCACAGGGCGAGCAGACACAGCAGGAGCACGACCGCCGCCAGCACCTCCACCAGGCCGAGGCCCGTGGCGGTGTAGGGGCGGATGTCGTGCACGGCCCGCAGGTCGTTGCCGGACGCGGCGAGTGCCGGTGCGGGGTCCCAGGTGCCGCCGTCCAGGAGCTGCCGCAGCTGCCGTACGGCCGCACCGGAGCGGTCGACGGAGGCTGCCGCGGCGACGGCGGCGAGCGCGGTCCCCACGTCGCCGTCGGCCAGCGCGGTCTCGACCTCGGGCCGCAGCGCCGCCCGCCGGTCCGCCGACACCGCGCCGAGGAGAGCTGAGGTGGCCGCCTCCGTCTGGCTCTCGGTCAGCGACAGTGCGGGCATGCCCTGGGGCGCACGCCCGGCCGTCAGTTCGCGCAGGGCGTCCGACAGGTCGGTGGCGAACCGCTCGAAGTCCGGCTCGGGCCGGTTCTGCACGCCCGCCACCAGGTCGCCGAGGTAGACCTGGGCGAGGTCGTCGAGGTTGGCGAGGACCGGCCGCAGGTCGACCGTGAGGTCCAGGGTGGAGCGGCTGCCGTTGAGATAGCCGACCATCGCGTCGATCTGCTGCCGTGTCAGTGTGCGGACGGTGTCGGGCGGCAGGACGAGTTTGATGTTGGAGGTCACCTGTGCCTCGGGGACCGGCAGCTGTGCGAGGAGTTGCCGGGTCACGGGAGCGGTCCGGGGATCGACGAGGACCTCGTCGTAGAGCCGCTCGTAGGCGTGCTCCCGGTCGAGGGCCGAGGCGTGGAAGTCGGGCGCGAGCACGGTGCCGCGCAGGCATGCCGCCGCGACGACACAGGCGGTGGCGAGCACGGCTCCCACGAAGGCGGCCACGCGCAGCAGTCGGCGCCGCGTCGTCTCCCGGGTCCCGGACCTCTCCATGCGGCCCTCTCCTTCCGGCCGGGTGCGGGCGGCGGCCCGGCCCGCACCGCTCCCCGATTCTCCCGCCTGCGGCCACCACCCGCGCCCGGAAGGAGACGGGCGGACGGACCCGATGGAGAGACAGGTGCGCGGTGGAGAGGTCAGCGCACGCCGGCCCGCGCACGCTGGGGCGGCACCGTCGGCAGGCCGGCCCAGTCGAGTCGCAGGACCGCGAGGTCGTCCGTGTGCCGGCCGGCGTTGCGGATCCGGACCTCGTCGAGGATGCGGTCCAGGTGCGCGCCCGCGTCGGAGTCCGCGCAGGCGTCCATGATGCCGAGCAGCCCGTCGACGCCGAGCCGCTCGGAGCTCTCGTCGACATGCCCCTCGACCAGGCCGTCCGTGTACAGCAGGAGCGAGCCCGTGGGCGGCAGTTCGAGCCGGGTGACCGGCCATTTGTGCAGGCCGGGCGCTATTCCCAGGGCCACTCCGTGCTCGATGCCGAGCTCACGGGTGCGCCCGTGGGACGTCAGCAGCGGCGCGTGGTGACCGGCCAGGTGCAGGATCGCGCTTCCCGCGCTGCGGTCCACGGTGATCAGGGTGCAGGTCGTGAACAGGTCACCGCTGCTGCGCTCGGCGATGTGCATCTGCTCCAGGAGGTCGAGGAGCGCGGCGCCGCGGTGGCCTCCCAGGGTCAGGGAACGCCAGGCGATCCGCAGGCACACGCCGAGGGCGGCCGCGTCCGGGCCGTGCCCGCTGACGTCGCCGATGACGGCGTGCACCTGCCCGTCGGCGGTCTCCACCACGTCGAGGAAGTCACCGCCGAGCAGCGCCTGCTGGCGGCCGGGGAAGTAGCGGCTGGTGGCGACGACGTCGCCGGAGTGCAGCATGGGGGCCGGCAGCAGCCCGCGCTCCAGACGGGCGTTCTCCTCGGCGCGCAGTTTGCCCGCCTGAAGGTTGGCGTTGGCCCGCTCGGCCTGCTTGCGGTGCAGGGCGTAGCGCACGGCCCGCTGCAGCAGGTCCGGCTCCACCTTGCCCTTGACCAGGTAGTCCTGGGCGCCGGCGGCGAGCGCCTCGATACCGGCTTGGGACTCCGCGAGGCCGGTCAGCACGATGACGGCCGCGTCCCCGGCCGCCTCGAGCAGCTCGGCGACGGCGCCGACCCCGGAGGCGTCGGGCAGATGCAGGTCGAGCAGGACGCAGTCGCTGCGCTGTCCGGCCAGCGTCTCGCGGGCCTCCCGCAGGGTGCGGCAGTGCACGAGCACATGGTCGAGGTCCGTGTCGAGCAGCAGTTCCTCGACGAGGAGGGCGTCGCCCGCGTCGTCCTCCACCAGCAGGATCCGGCAGGGTGCTGAGGTGCCGTCGAGCAGTGTCATCGCAGCAGCGATCCTTCACTGTCGGCCGCCTGTGCGGACGGTTGGAGGGGGAGCGTGAAGCTGATCGAGGTGCCTTCGCCGTCGACCGGGTCGACGGCGATGGTGCCGCCGTGGAACTCGACGGTCTTCTTGCACATCGCGAGGCCGATGCCGGTTCCCGGGTAGGCCTCGCGGGTGTGCAGTCGCTGGAAGATCACGAAGACCTTCTCGCGGAACTCGGGGGCGATGCCGATGCCGTTGTCCCGCACGGTGAAGCGCCACATGTCCTGTTCCTGGCGCACCGTGACCCTGATGTGCGGGGCGCGGTCCGGGGCGCGGAACTTGATGGCGTTGGACAGCAGGTTCTGCCAGAGCAGGCTCAGTTGGCCCGCGTCGCCGTGCACGGCCGGCAGCTCGTCGTGATCGATGCGCGCGCCGGACTCCTCGATGGCCACGCTCAGCGAGTCCATCGCGTTGCTCAGGCAGTCCCCCACCTCGACGGTCTGCTCGTCGTGGACCCGTCCCACCCGGGAGAACATCAGCAGGTCGTTGATGAGGACCTGCATGCGGTTGGCGCCGTCCACGGCGAAGCCGATGTACTGGTCCGCCCGCTCGTCCAGTTTGTCTCCGTAGCGCCGCTGCAGCAGCTGCGTGAAGCTGGAGATCTTCCGCAGAGGCTCCTGCAGGTCGTGCGAGGCCACGTACGCGAACTGCTCCAGCTCCGCGTTCGAGCGCTTCAGGTCCTCGGCCTGCTGGTCGAGGAGCGTGCGGGCCTCCTCGCTGCGCGCCAGCTCCCGCACCAGGCGCTCGCGCATCGACTCGACGTCACGGGCCAGCTGCTGCAGGTCGGCCGGGCCGGTCGCGGGGACCTGCCGGTCGAACTGGCCCCGGCCCACTTCCCGCGCCGCGGCGCTGAGGCGGGTCAGGGGGACGGTCACCCCGCGCCGCAGCGCGTACGTGATGCCGCACATCAGCACCGCGATCACCAGGGCGATAGCTGTGAACATCCAGTTCCGCAGCCGCTGCGCCGTGTCCAGCTCGGCGCCCGCCCGCACGCGCGCGGCCCTGAGGTGTTCCTGTTGTCCGGCCAGGGAAGCCCGGACGGTGTCGAACAGCTGCTTGCCGTCCGTGGCCCGGTCGGCGGAGATCCGCACCGCGTCCCGGGCCGACGCGGCGGCGATCGGCTGTGCCACCTTCCGCTGCCAGGCCCGTACGTCGGTCCGGACGGCCCGCAGGTCGTCCTCGGCCTCCGTCGACGTGCCGACAAGGCCGTCCAGCGCCCGCAGCGCGGTCTTCTCGTCGGCCCGGCCCTCCGTGTACGGCTTGAGGAAGTCGCGGCGCCCGGTGAGCCCGTACCCGCGGATGCCGGTCTCCTGGTTCACCAATGCCGCTTCCAGGCGCACCGAGTTGATCAGCGCCGGGGAGCGGTACCGGACGACCTCGTCGGTCAGCTGCGAGGTCCTGCCCAGCGCCCATGCGCCCAGCGACCCGAGGACCAGCAGCAGGACGCCGCTCACGGCGATCCCCAGGGTCAGCCAGCGTCGCGTCGTCCAGCGGGCTATGCCCACCGGCCCGCGCCGACCTGCGCCAACGTCCATGTTCCGTGCGCTCCTTCGACCGTCACTACCCGCGCCGCGGACACCAGCGGCGTCGATACGATACGGCACCCGACAACACTTGTTGTCGCCCGCGTCCCCTGGCTATACGGTGCGGTCATGCCAGGCAATGATCCGTCACCACTCCCTGGAAACCACGCCTTCGAAAAACTGGCCGCCCAGGGCGTCGAGGCCCTCGTCGCCGACCTCGTGGCACAGGTCGGATACACCCCCGATCACGATCACCGCGGCGACGCGCGCCACAACGCGCTGCGCCGCCTTCGCGTCCTGACCCAGCTCCAGCACGCCGTGAGCGCGCTGGAGGGCGAGGCGGCCCGCGACGCCGCCGCCGCGGGCGCCGGATACCCTCAGATCGGCGAAGCGACACACCTCAGCCGTCAGGGGGCGCGCCGCCGCTGGCCCGGGCTCGTCACCACGCACGATGCCCGTCCATGCCCCCCACTCGTCCCCCGGAGCACACCATCATGATCGCGACTTCCCGTTCGTACGACGTCCTGCTCGTCGAGGACGACATGGCCGACGCCCTGCTGATCCAGGACGCTCTCGCCGAGCGCGGCGCCCGCAACCTCACCCAGGTCGCGGACGGCCTGGAGGCACTGGAGTACCTGCGCGACCCGGAGATGGCGCACCCCGACCTCATCGTGCTCGATCTCAACATGCCGCGGATGAACGGGCGGGAGCTGCTGCGCATCCTCAAGGACGACGCCGCTCTGCGGGCCATTCCCGTGGTCGTGCTGACCACGTCGGCCGCCCCCGACGACGTCACCGACGCCTACCACCAGCACGCCAACGCCTACGTGACCAAGCCGGTCAACCTGGACGACTTCGAGGCGGCGGTCCGCAGCATCGACGCCTTCTACCTCGAGACGGCGGCCAAGCTCCCCCGCACCTGAGGCTCTCTCCCACCTCCGTGATCTTGACAGGACCTTGACAGGATCACAGCCACTTGTATGGTCTAGGCCAAGCGTCAACGGCCGTTCCGCTTAGGGGAATCGACCCTGCCTCGCAGGGCCGTTTCCTCATGTCCCTTCGCGCCTCTTGGCCCCACCCTCGAGAGGCCGTCCTGGGCGTGCGCCCCCACATGCGTGCGCTCCGGAAGACCTGAAGTGAAGGAGTAGGCATGAACGCCCGTAAGAAGACGGCTGCCCTCATAGGCGCCGCGCTCGCCCCGGTCCTGGCCATCAGCCTTCCCGCCGGTTCGGCGAGCGCCCACGGTTACATCTCCTCACCGCCCAGCCGGCAGGCACAGTGCGCGGCGGGCACGGTGTCCTGTGGCGACATCACGTACGAGCCGCAGAGCGTGGAGGGGCCTAGGGGCCTGACCAGCTGCAGCGGCGGCAACAGCAGGTTCGCCGAACTCGACGACGACTCCAAGGGCTGGGTCGCCACGCCGGTGCAGAGCACCACGACGTTCGAGTGGAAGCTCACCGCGCAGCACGCGACGAGCACCTGGCAGTACTTCGTCGGCGGACAGAAGATCGCCGAGTTCGATGACAACGGTGCCAAGCCGGGCGCCACCGTCAGCCACCAGGTCGACTTCGGCTCCCTGACCGGGAAGCAGAAGGTACTGGCCGTCTGGAACATCGCCGACACCACCAACGCGTTCTACGCGTGCATCGACGTGAACGTCGGCGGCTGACACCTCTCCCCCACCACCGTGGTGCCGCGGGCCCTTCCCCCACGGCGCGCCACAGCGGCTCGTCACGGCCCGCGGCCCCACGGTCCACCGCCCGCCCCCGCGCCACGGACGGACGGCAGCACGACACACCCCCCACACACCTCGCCCCGAGGAGCGCACCCATGCGCCACCGTGTCCTTGCCCTGTTGACCGCCGCGGGATCCGCCGCGACGCTCACCGCACTGACCCTCACCGCTCCGGCGTTCGCGGAGAAACCGGCCCCGCAGGCGGAGTTCGTCGTCAGCCAGGCCCAGTTCGACCAGATGTTCCCGGGCCGCAACCCCTTCTACACGTACGCGGGACTGACCGCCGCCCTCGACGCCTACCCGGGCTTCAGCGGGACCGGCAGCGACACCGTGCGCAAGCAGGAGGCCGCCGCCTTCCTCGCCAACGTCAGCCACGAGACCGGCGGCCTGGTCTACGTCGTCGAGCAGAACACCGCCAACTACCCGCACTACTGCGACACGTCACAGCCCTACGGCTGCCCGGCCGGCACCGACAAGTACTACGGCCGCGGGCCGATCCAGCTCAGCTGGAACTTCAACTACAAGGCGGCGGGCGACGCCCTGGGCATCGACCTGCTCAACAACCCCGACCTCGTGCAGAACGATGCGGCCGTGGCCTGGAAGACGGGCCTTTGGTACTGGAACACGCAGACCGGTCCCGGCACCATGACCCCGCACAACGCCATGGTGAACGGCGCGGGCTTCGGCCAGACCATCCGCAGCATCAACGGCACCCTGGAGTGCGACGGCGCCAACCCCGCCCAGGTCCAGAGCCGCATCGACAACTACGAGAAGTTCACCCAGATCCTGGGCGTCGAACCGGGCGGCAACCTCAGCTGCTGACCTCGGGACCGGCGCAGGTCACAGTGTGAAGGGAAGGTGACGGGGCAGTGGATGTCGTGGCCCTGCCCCCGACCCCCCGGAGCACCTGTGACCACGAGCATCACGGCCCCCACCGGCCCCGCAGTCGCCGACGACGGCCCCCAGGACCCTCGTCAGCGACTGCGCCGGCGTCTGGAGCGCCTGATAGGCATCGCCGCCACCGAAGGCAACACGCTCACGCCGCTGCGCAACGGTGACGAGATCTTCCCCGCCATGCTGGACGCCATCCACGGCGCCCGGCACACCATCGACCTGATGACGTTCGTGTACTGGCGGGGCGAGATCGCCCGTGACTTCGCGCACGCCCTCGCCGCACGCGCCCGCGACGGTGTCCGCGTCCGGCTGCTTCTCGACGGCTTCGGGAGCCGCACCATCGAGGAGGACCTGCTCGCCCTGATGGACGAGGCCGGGGTGCAGGTCTCCTGGTTCCGCAAGCCGCTGCTGCTCTCGCCGTTCAAGCAGAACCACCGCTGCCACCGCAAGGTCCTGGTCGTCGACGAGACGACGGCCTTCACCGGCGGCGTCGGCATCGCCGAGGAGTGGTGCGGCGACGCCCGCGACCCGGGCGAGTGGCGCGACACGCACGTACAGGTCCGCGGGCCCGCCGTCGACGGCATCTGCGCGGCCTTCGCCCAGAACTGGGCCGAGTGCCACGACGAACTCTTCGACGACCACGACCGCTTCGTCGACCACGAGGCGAGCGGCGGCGCCGTCGTCCAGGTCGTGCGCGGCTCCGCCAGCATCGGCTGGCAGGACATGCAGACCCTGCTGCGCGTGGTCATCCAGTCCGCGCAGACCCGGCTGCGCCTGGCCACCGCCTACTTCTCGCCCGATCTCTACTTCGTCGACCTGCTCTGCGAGGCGGCCCGGCGGGGCGTGGAGGTCGAACTGCTCGTACCGGGGCCGCACACGGACAAGCAGGTGAGCCGGATCGCCGGCCGTCACCACTACGAGCGTCTCCTGGCGTGCGGGGTCGTCGTGCGCGAGTACCAGCGCACGATGCTGCACTGCAAGGTCGTCACGGTCGACGGGATCGCGTCGCTCGTCGGCTCCACGAACCTCAACCGCCGCTCCCTGGACCACGACGAGGAAGTCATGCTCGCGGTCCTGGACGACGATTTCGCCGCGGCGCTCGACGCCGACTACGACCGCGACATCACGCACAGCGTGCGCGTACGCCCCGAGCGCTGGGCCGACCGGCCGATCGCCTTCCGCGCCGCCGAAAAAGCGACCCGCACCATCCAGCACTTTCTCTGATCCGCCGCGCACGTACGGAAAGCACTGTGGAGGCGCTCCCCCGTTCGGGGAGCGCCTCCACAGTGTTGGGGGGCCTGGTGGCCGGTCAGACCTTGCGCCAGCGGGCGTTCGCCCACGAGAAGACCCCGAAGGCGGCGAGGCCGACGGCGACCAGCACGAGCAGCCAGGGTCCGGCCGGGGTCTCGGTGAAGGAGCGCAGGGTGTCGTCCATGCCCTTGGCACGGCCGGGCTCGTGCTGCAGCGCGGCGGTGACGGCGAACCCGCCCGCGACGGCGAAGACGATGCCGCGGGCCGTCCCGCCGAACACCCCGAAGACGTCGACGGCCTTGCGGGCCCGGGCGGAGAGTTCGGAGAGCTTCAGGTGCTTGTGGTACTTGCGCATGACGGCCCGCGCCGCGATCCACAGACCCGCCGCCGCCACGCCGATTCCGGCGGCGGCCACGATCCACTGGCCGTACGGCCAGTCGAGCGCCATCGCCGTGATGTCCTTGGAGCTCTCGTCGGAACTGCTGCCTCCGCTGGACTTGTCCCCCGCGGCGAAGGACAGCACGGAGTAGGAGACGAACCCGTAGAAGACGCAGCGCCCCGCGGCCATCACGCGCTTGCTCGCCTTCTTCCCGTCGGGCCCCGCCTGCCCGAAGGCCGCCTCGGACAGCCGCCACAGTGACATCCCGGCCAGGGCGACGCCGAGCAGCCACAGCAGGACCATGCCGAAGGGCTTCTCGGCTATCTCCGCGACGGCGCCGCCGCGGTCCGCCTGCTTGCCGCCTCCGTCGGCGAAGGCGATGCGCACCGCGAGGAATCCGATCAGTACGTAGATGACTCCGCGGGCGACGAAGCCCGCGCGGGCCGCCGCCGCGACCGCCGGGCTGTTCGCCGCACGCCGAGCTTGTCCGAAACCTTGTGTCGTCGCCGATCCAGTAGCCATGCATGCCGATTGCCCCCGGATCCACGCTCAACGCCTGGAAGCGGTATCTCCGTTCGGCCGGTCGATCCTCAGGACGGCCGTGACGGTCTTGCCGTCGTCGTGCCGGTCGACGCTCACCCGGCGGGCCAGATGCTGGATCATCAGCCAGCCGAAGCCGCCGGGCCGCGTGGGGTCGTGGGGCTGGTCGCACGGGAGTCGCGTGCTGCGGTCGCGGACACTGATCACCAGATCGCGGCCGTGGACACAGGCGCTGAAGCGGGTCATGCCGTCGCCGTGCCGGATCGCGTTGGCGACCAGCTCGTCGGCGACCAGCAGCGCGTCCTCGTAGAGCCCGCGTGCCAGGCGCCACGGAAGGGCCGCGCACAGCGGCCGGACGGCGGCGCTGGTCTCGGCCCGCGCCTGCGAACAGGTCGTGCGCTCCGCATCGGGTATTTCGGGAGCGCTCATGTCGAGTCTCCTCCTGGGGTCGACGGGCACCGATTCGTGCGCCCTGTGCCCTCTCACTTTCCCGGGCTCCGGGGCGGCACACGCCGGACAGGCCGGCGCCCGCTCAGGAGACAGCGCTGCGCGCCGTGTCCTCGGCGGGTGCGCCCAGGAGGTGGTCCCGGGTACCGGTGATCTCCAGCACCCGGTCGAGCGCGGCCGGACGGTGCTCGATGCGCAGCCGAACGGCGTCCTCCACGAGCCGCCTGCGCAGCATCAGCAGGGTCGCCAGGCCGAGCGAGTCGACGTGTCCGAGCTCGGTGCAGTCCAGGAGGACGGTGTGGGCCTGCGGGTGCTCGGCCAGGGCGTTGGCCAGGGCCCGGGTGAAGTGGTCGCCGGTGTCGAAGTCCAGCGCTCCTTCCACCCGCGCTGTCAGCAGGCCGTTGCTGCAGCTCGTGATCACACAGAGATCGGCGTTGTGAGTCATGCGGTGAACCTGTTCCGGGTGTGTCCGTCGACTGCTGTCGGATGCAGCCGTCCTACCGGTCCGTGGGACGGCACCGGCCTGACGCTACGCCTTTCCACCACGGAGCGTTCCGCACCGCGCGCGGCCGCAGAACATGCGTCCCGGGGTCCCCTCGAACGGGTCCGGCCCGCAACGGCGGAGGCGGGGCGGCACCTGGGTGCCGCCCCGCCTCCGCCGTACCGCCGCCGCTAGGACTGCGGACGGCTGCCGTGGTTCGCGCCGTTCTTGCGGCGGGCCTTCTTCTTACGACGTCGCTTCGACGACATGCGTGCCTCCCAGGGGGTTGGTGCGGTCGTTCTCCCTGGGTGTCCCAGGCGAGCTCCCGATCCCCTGCCCCGAAAGACCGGGACGCATGGCGTGGCCTGCGCCACACCGGGGTACCGGGTGCGGCAGGCCCGGAGAGCCCGCGGCCGCCGACCATGAAAGAGGTGCGCATGTCCGCGTCCCTGCTCGAGTCCGTCGACCTCCAGGCTCCGGTGGCCGTCGCCTGGCGGTTGTGGAGCGACGTGTCGCGCTGGCCCGCGTTCCTGAGCCATGTGCGGCTGGTCGAGCCCCTGGACGAGCGCCGTTTCGCCTGGCAGCTCGAACTGCCGGGTGCGGACAAGAACTTCGTCGCCGAGCTCACCGAGGTGATCCCGGAGGACCGGATCGCCTGGCACACGACCGAAGGCGTCGACCACGCCGGTGTCGTCACCTTCCACCGGCTCAGTGACACGTCGAGCCGGGTGACGCTCCAGATCGAGTACGACCCGAAGGGCTTCGTCGAGCGTCTCGGCGCGCTGACCAATCTCGACTCGACCCTCGCCAACTACGACCTCGGCGAGTTCCAGAAGCTCGCCGAGGCGACGGCCCGCGAGGAGTCCACCGGCTGAGCCCGGACACGGCCGGGCCTAAGGATGCTGACCCGGCCCCCGGGCGTGGTCGGCGAGGCGGCTGGGTGACAGGTCCGTGGGGTCCTCACCGGGTTCGAGGAGGGTGTCGGCGGGGCCGATCACCAGCGGATCCGACGCGCCCACCGCCGCCTCGTCCCTGGCCCCGTAGTCGACGCGCAGCAGAAGGTGGCGCATCGCTTCGAGGCGGCCACGGCGCTTGTCGTTGGTCTTGACCACCGTCCACGGCGCGTGTTCCGTGTCCGTGGCCCGGAACATGGCGACCTTGGCCCGGGTGTAGGCGTCCCAGAGGTCCAGCGAGGCGAGGTCCGTGGGTGACAGTTTCCACTGCCGCACCGGGTCCACCTGCCGGATGGCGAACCGGGTGCGCTGCTCCCCGCGCGAGACGGAGAACCAGAACTTCACGAGGACGATGCCGTCGTCGGTGAGCATCTCCTCGAAAAGGGGCGCCTGCTCCAGGAAGTGGCGGTGCTGCTCGGGGGTGCAGTACCCCATCACCGGCTCCACCCCGGCGCGGTTGTACCAGGACCGGTCGAAGAAGACGATCTCGCCGGCGCTCGGCAGCTGGGTGACGTAGCGCTGGAAGTACCACTGCCCGGCCTCCCGCTCGGTCGGCGTGTCCAGGGCGACGACGCGGGCACCGCGCGGATTCAGCCGCTCCGTGAACCGCTTGATGGTGCCGCCCTTGCCCGCCGCGTCGCGGCCCTCGCACAGCACGACGACGCGCAGGCCCTGCTCGCGCACGGTCTTCTGCAGCTTGAGCAGTTCGATCTGGAGCACGCGCTTGTGGCGCTCGTACTCCGTGCGCTTCAGCTTCGTGGTGTACGGGTAGTTCTCGCGCCACGTGCGCAGCGGCTGCCCCTTCTCGTCCAGCAGGACAGGCCGTTCCGGACGGGAGGCGTCCACCCGCAGTCCTTCGAGCAGTTCGTCGTCGCCGTGCTCGGGCACCAAGGTCTCCTCGGTCTGGTCACAGGGCTTCGAGTCAAACACAGCCCCGCCACCGCCGCCGGGGAGACCTTCCTTCGCCCGTGCCGACGGTCACCAGTCGTGCAGGGACCCGTCCAGCTGGAGACGGTTCACGGGCAGGTAGGCGGCGGCATAGGGGTGCGCCCGGGCCACGTCGTCGTCGTAGTCGACGCCGAGGCCGGGCTCGTCACCGGGGGCGAGCAGGCCGTCCTCGAAGCGATAGGTGGGCCGGAAGACCTCGTCGGTGGCGCGGGAGTGCTTCATGTACTCCTGGATCCCGAAGTTGGGGATGGCCACGCCGAGGTGCAGCGCGGCCGCGAGGCCGACCGGGGAGATGTCCGTGGGGCCGTGCACCCCCGACTTGATCTGGTAGACGGCCGCGTAGTCGAGGATGCGTCGCAGCGCGGTGATGCCGCCCGCGTGGGTGACGGGGGAGCGGACGTAGTCGATGAGCTGTTCCTCGAAGAGTTCGCGGTAGTCCCAGATGGTGTTGAAGACCTCGCCGATCGCCAGCGGTGTCGTCGTGTGCTCGCGGACGCGGCGGAGCATCGCGGTGTTCTCCGCCGGTGTGACGTCCTCCAGCCAGAACAGGTCGTACGGCTCCAGGTCCTTGCCCAGGCGGGCCGCCTGGATGGGCGTCAGGCGGTGGTGCGCGTCGTGCAGGAGGGGCAGTTCGGGGCCGAACTCGGCGCGTACGGCCTCGAACACCTTCGGGGCGTGCCGCAGGTAGGCACGGGTGTCCCACGCCTCCTCCACCGGCAGGTCGGTGCGGCGGGCGGGTTCGTGGTCGTAGCGCGAGGTGGCCCCGCGGCCGCCCGCGGCGGCGTTCGCGCTGGAGGCGACGCCGTAGACGGAGCCGAGTCCGGGGATGCCGCTCTGGACGCGGATGGCGCGGTAGCCCTGGTCGAGGTGGTCGCGTATCGAGTCGAACAGTTCCTCGAGATCGGCGCCGCTGGCGTGCCCGTAGGCGAGGCATCCGCGCCGGCTGCGGCCGCCGAGCAGCTGGTACAGGGGCATGCCCGCCAGCTTGGCCTTGATGTCCCACAGCGCTGTGTCGACCGCCGCGATCGCCGCCATGGTGATGGGCCCGCGACGCCAGTACGCGCCCCGGTACAGGTACTGCCAGGTGTCCTCGACGGCATGGGCGTCGCGCCCGATCAGCAGAGGTGCCACGTGGTCGCTCAGGTAGGAGGCGACGGCGAGTTCGCGGCCGTTGACGGTCGCGTCGCCGAGTCCGACGACTCCGTCCTCGGTCAGCAGTCGCAGCGTCACGAAGTTGCGGCCGGGTGAGGCGACGAGCACCTCGGCCGAGACGATGCGGGTGGCGTCGTCCGGTGCGACGCCGGGGGCGGGGGTGCTCTGGGCGGTCCGTGCGGTGGACACGTGGACATCTCCATGGATCGGGGCCGTGGCGGAGGAACGGGCCGCGCGTCCGACGGATCATCACTGCGTCCAGGTCGCGCGGCGCCCCGTCACCGTAGATCTTGAAACGGCCGCGGGGTAGCCCGGCCGCCGCACGGCCTCAGGCGGTGAACCGGGCCACCACCGCGGACAGTTCCTCCTGGAGCGCGTCCGGGAGGGGCGCCGTGCCGTGGGTGGAGTCCACCAGCTGGCGGGCCACCTCGTGCAGCTTGGTGTTGGTGTGCTGGGAGACGGTGACGAGGGCGTCCCAGGCTTTCTCCGGGCTGAGGCCGAACGCCGCCACGAGAACGCCGCGGGCGATGTCGATCACGCCCCGGCTGCGCATGGCCCGCCGCAGCTGCGCGACCTCGACGTGCAGGTCGTCCTCCTGCGGGCCGTCCTGCTCGACGGTGCGGGCGGCGGATTCCGTGGGCCAGGGGGCGATGTTCAGCACGATGTTCACGGCGGAACAGCCGCAGGACTCGACGCCGCCGGGCTCCAGGGCGACGCCGGAGTCGTCGGACCCGGCCAGCGCCGCCTGCAGGGCGTCCCGCAGCCGGTCGTCGCCGTCGAGATCGAGGTCACCGCGCACGCTGACGACCGTCCGGTCGCCGACGGGGCGGTAGAACAGCGTCAGTCCGGACAGTCGGCGGGCGCCGCGGTCGGCGGGCACCGTGCCCTCCCCGGTCCACACGGACTCCGGCATGGTCGACTCCCCCTGTCTCTCAGGCGGTTGCTCCTCCACGCCCTAGAGTCACCTCGCCGCCGACACACGTCAAGCGATACCGGAAGTGAGGTTCAGGTATTCCAGAACGTGAACCGTCGGGCCTACGATTCGGTCATGGGTGTCATGGGTGGAGTACCAGAACCGCACACAGGATGGACGTTTCTCACCAACCACGCGCGCGTGCTCGCCGCCATCGCCGACGACCAGACCGCACGGATCCGGGACATCGCCGCGCACTGCCGGCTCACCGAGCGGGCCGTGCAGAAGATCATCTCCGACCTGGAGGAGAGCGGCTTCCTCTCCCACACGCGTGAGGGACGGGGCAACACGTACCGCATCGAGCCGGGCAAGATACTGCGCCATCCGGCCGAGGCCGAGGCCGGGCTGACCGTCGCGTCACTGCTCGGCCTGCTCGCGCAGGACGAGGCGCACCGCACCGACGGACTGCGCGACGACGGCGTCCGCACCGCGCGGGGGCACGGTGCGGACGCGGATTGAGCTGTGGCCGGCCGTACGACGACCGGCCTGATCAGGCCTGGTGCTGCTGGGCGCGCACTCCCTGCTCGATGCGCTCGCCGATCGACTTGTCGATGTTCGACCAGTACGTGAACGCCCTGGCGAGGACCGGCTCGCTCACCCTGTTCAGGAGATGGCCGACGACGTTGTCCACGAGACGGTCGCGGGCGGCGTCGTCGAGGACCTCGCGCACCATGGTGCCCGCCTGCCCCCAGTCGTCGTCCTCGGCGTGGTCGACGTAGGCGGAGCGGGTGATCTCCCCGTCCGCGGACCAACTGGGCGGAGTGCCGTAGCGGCTCGTGTCGGCCGCCGGGCCACCCTTCGAGTTCGGCGCGTACACCGGGTCCTCGGTCTTGCGGTAGGCCATGGCCCCGTCTTTGGAGTACGTGTGCACGGGCGCGACGGGAGCGTTGACCGGCAGCTGCTGGTAGTTGCCGCCGATCCGGTGCCGGTGCGCGTCGGCGTACGAGAACAGCCGGCCGAGCAGCATCCGGTCGGGGCTCGGGCCGATGCCCGGGACCAGGTTGTTCGGCTGGAACGCCGCCTGCTCGATCTCCGCGTGGTTGTCCGTGGGGTTGCGGTCCAGGGTCATCCTGCCGACCTCGACCAGCGGGTAGTCGGCGTGCGGCCACACCTTGGTCAGGTCGAACGGGTTGAAGCGGTACGTGGCGGCGTCGTCGTACGGCATGACCTGCACGTACAGCGTCCAGCTGGGACAATCCCCGTCGCGGATGTGCTCGAAGAGGTCCCGGGTGTGGAAGTCGGTGTCGACCGCGCACATCTGGTCGGCCTCGTCCTGGGTGAAGCACTCGACGCCCTGGTCCGTCTTGAAGTGGTACTTCACCCAGAACCGCTCGCCCTGCGCGTTGATCCACATGTACGTGTGCGAGGTGTAGCCGTTCATGTGGCGCCAGGTGCGCGGGATACCCCGGTCCCCCATCAGCCAGGTGACCTGGTGGGCCGATTCGGGCGAGAGGGTCCAGAAGTCCCACTGCATGTCGTGATCGCGCAGATTGTTGTCCGCCCGGCGCTTCTGGGACCGGATGAAGTGCTGGAACTTCATCGGGTCCTTGATGAAGAAGACCGGGGTGTTGTTCCCCACCATGTCGTAGTTGCCCTCGGTGGTGTAGAACTTCACCGCGAATCCGCGCGGGTCACGCCACGTGTCCGGGCTGCCGCGCTCGCCGGCGACGGTCGAGAACCGGGTCACCAGTTCCGTCCGGGTGCCGGGCTGGAAGAGTGCGGCCTTCGTGTACGCACTGACGTCCGCGGTGACCTCGAAGTGGCCGAACGCGCCGCTGCCCTTGGCGTGCGGCTGCCGCTCGGGGATCCGCTCCCGGTTGAACTGCGCCATCTGTTCGATCAGATAGGAGTCCTGCAGGAGGATCGGGCCACCGGCACCGACCGTGAGCGAGTGTTCATCGCTTTCGACCGGAACGCCGGCATCCGTGGTGGTCGCTTTGCCTGTGACGTCACTCATGGAACACGCGCGCCTTTCGATGGGTGATGTTCTCCGCGCCGACAAGGCCCGGCCGTGCGGGAGCCCGCACGCAGGTCCGCACGGGCGCGTCCCCCGGCCGTACCTCCGTCCATCCTGCGACTCCTTCCGCTACCCGGCCATTTTTCGGACCGTGGAGGCCCTGTCCGGCGGCTCCCTGCCGGATAACCGAGCGCCAGGCCTCTAAACGGACGGAATCCGCTGGAATCGTCGGCGGCGGCGTTCCCGCCTGTGAGCGGCGGGAACGCCCCCGGACGACGACCGCGCCTACCGGGTGGCGGTCACCCGGAACGTCGCGATCTCCCACGGACGCAGATCCGCCTCGAAGGTGCCGTCGGTGACGGTGAGCTCGGCGAGCGTGGTGCCGGTGAAGTCCACGCGGCGGGCGGCCGTCATGGCCGGCCGCCGGGCGCGGAGCGTCGTCGGTGCCGGGGTCTGGGCCACGACCCGGACCTCCAGGTGGCCGTCCCGCTCGCGCACCGAGCTGAGGACGACGCCCTCGCCGTCGATCCGCAGTCCCTCGACGGCTCCGGGCAGCGCCGTCGCGGAGGGCGCGGTGCCGGGCAGGGTCGCCACCGGGTGGCGGAACCGCTCCGCCGCGTCGAGGACTCCGGCCTCGTGCCACTCCCCCTCGTACGGGAGGAGCGCGAGGTCGACCGTGCGCAGTCCGCGGCACTGCGCCTCGGGTGTCGGGACCTGCGGGCCGGCCGGCTCGTCGCGGTGGGCGTGCCGGTTCCGGGAGATCTGTCCGGTGGAGCGAAGCAGGGTGAGCGCCAACTCGCGCCCCTCGTCGACCAGTTCGTACTCGGTGGCGTGGTCGAGGAGCGCGGCGACGCCTCCGGCCGCGACGAACGCGGAGGCCGGGAACGTGGGCAGCGCCTCCTCGCCGAAGCCCGCCTCGGCGGTCAGTCCGCGCTCGACGACGGCGAACTGGCCCTCCCCGTACGAGGTGGACGCCTGGCGCGGCAGCGGTACGTGCAGCCGGACGCGGTGATCGTCGCTGCGGTTGTCGAAGGCCACCTTCAGGCGGACGAACGGCTCCCCGGCGCGCAGTTCCACGCGCGTGGTGACGGTCGTCGGCTCGGTGTCCTCGGTGCGACCGTCCGCCCCGAAGTCACCGGCGGTCGGCCACGCGTAGGCGCGGACGATCTCGTACGCGGACAGCAGCGGCCCGTCGACGATGCGGCGCACGGTGACGGTCGACGGGGTGTCGACCACGTGGTCCTGGGCGGGCGGCGCGTAGTTGTACGTGTCGCCGAGGTCGCCGCCGTCGACGATCCTGGCCGCGCCGGACAGTGTCGTGCCGTGCTCGCCGGTGAGGGCGAAGGTGCCGTCATCGGCGAGGGAGACGGTGAGCAGGCCGTTGCCGAGGGTGTTGTCCCCGGCGGTGACGGTGCGCTCGGGCAGCGGCGCGCCGCCCGGCTCCGGGCGGACGGCGGTGTGGCCGAGGGCGGGGGTGTCGACGAGGGCGGCCACCGTGCGGCGCGGTTCGGCCTCGATCACGACGCGCCAGTCACCGCCCGGCCCGGCTCCGGCGAGGGCCGCCTTCACCTCCGCGACGTCGAAGGCGAGTTCGGAGCGGCGTGCGACGGTGAAGCGCAGCTCGCGCGCCTCGGCGTCGACGGTCCAGGCGGTGATCTCCTGTCCGTAGAGCTCGATGCCGTGGACGCGTGCGAGGACGGTGGGCAGCCTCTCGTACGGGAAGGTGTCGTCGGCCAGCAGCGTCGGGGATGCGGTGAGTTCCTGGGCGGGGTACGTGCGCCCTTCGGAGTCGGTGACGTGGACCGGGCCGGTGCCGGGGACGTCGAGCTCGACCAGTGCGGTGCGGGGCCGTGGCGTCGGGTTGAGCAGGACGTGGCCGGTGTGCGGGACGCGCGCGGCGAGGCCACGGCCGGTCATGTCCCTTACGGCGAGGCCCAGTTGCTCGGCCTCGGCGATGCGGGCGGCGACCTGTTGCGCGGTCTCGTCGCAGCCGCAGCCGGTGACCGAGTCGTGGCAGGAGACCTCGATGAGGCGGTGCCAGGCCATGGCGAGGAAGCGGGCGGCGTCGCCTTCGTAGAACAGGGCGGACAACGGCTCGGCGTAGCGTTCGACGGCGCGTTCGGCGCGGGCCATGGCCTGCTTGACGGGGGCGCGCACGGAGAAGACGCCGGGCAGGATGTTGGCGCGGGCGTGACTGCGCAGTTCACCGGTGACGGTGCGCAGGCCCTCCGTGGTGACGGGCTGCGTGGCGAAGTACTCGGCGAGGGTGGCGAGGCGCAGCCGCATCCCTCCCTCGCCCTGCGCCTCGTTGTGGGCCTGGAGCAGGTCGGCGAGGTCCGCGGCGGGAGCGGTGTGGTCGGAGCCGTACATCGCGAGCATCGGTGAGCCGTCGGGGCGCCACGGTCGCAGCTTCGCGGCGATGGCGGTGGCCCGCTCGGCGACCCGCGCCGGGTCGTCGAAGAGTCCGGCGGCCGAACCGTATCCTCCGGCGGCCAGGTACTCGGTGCGTACGGCGGTGCCGTCCGGGGACTGCCAGGCGAAGGCGTGGGAGTCGACGGCGGCGGGCACTCCGCGCCACACGCAGGCGTGCTCGATGCCGAACTGCCGCAGGATCTGCGGGACTTGGGCGGCGTGACCGAACATGTCGGGCAGGTAGCCGACTTCCATGGCCTCGCCGAGAGCGCGGCTGCGGGCGAGGCCGAGTTCGAGGTTGCGGACGATGTTCTCGCCGGAGCACAGGAACTCGTCGAGGAGGATCTGCCAGGGGCCGACGGCGAGGCGGCCCTGCTTCACCAGGGCGGTGAGGCGCTCGCGCTGCTCGGGCCTGACCTCCAGGTAGTCGTCGACGGCGACGGCCTGGCCGTCGAGCGTGAAGCGCTGGCGCGGGTCGTCCTCCATGCGCTGCAGGACCTCGTCGAGGAGGCCGATCAGTTGCAGGCGGAACTGCTGGAAGGGCAGGTACCACTCGCGGTCCCAGTGGGTGTGCGGGACGACGATCAGTTCCTGCGGCCGGCCGTTGTTCTCGGGAATGACGGTGCTCATGCGGTTTTGGCCTCTCCTGCGCAGGGGAGCTGGTGCTGGGTGGCGAAGCGGGCGGCGGCACGTTGGGCCGTGGTCAGGTCGTCGAGTGCGCCGGCGACGCCGGTACGCGGCTGGGTGCCGTTCACGACCATGTCGTAAAAGGCGGCGAGTTCCTGTTCGAACGCCTCGACGGGGCTGGTGAACCGTGCCCTGCGCTCCATCCCGGCGGCGGCGTCGGTGGCGGTCAGTACGGTCGGAGCGTTCATCAGATAGGGGGCGGGGAAGGCGAGTTCGAGGCTGCCGGTCTCGTGGTGCACGGCGACGGTCTCGCGGTAGGCGGCGTGCTCGGTCAGGAAGTGCCAGCGGATGGAGTACCGCGCGCCGTGTGCGAGTCGGCCGGTCAGTTCGACGGAGCCGGGGTTGGCGTCCTTCGGCCACATGGCGACCAGGTCGACGCTCTCGGGTGCGCCGTCGACGAGGCGCAGGAGGGACAGGTCGTGGCAGATCGAGCCGAGGACGATGTGGTACAGCGAGCGCAGTCGCTCCGGGGCGTCCGTGCCGAGTGCCTCGTCGGTGCGTTCGGTGTCGGCGGCGCGCAGCGCGTCCAGGACCGCCCGGTCGGTGTCCTGGGCGGGTGCCGGCAGGTGGGCGAAGGCGAGTTGGGCCTCGCTGGTGGGGTGCAGCACGGTCACCTCGACGGAGCGGACGGTCTCGGCGCCGCCCGCCTGCTGGAGGAGTTCGACGAGCCGGACGGCCGCCGGGTCGTACTGCTTCATGTAGCCGACCATCAGGCGCGGCCCGTTGTCCTGGGCCCGTTCGGCGGCTGCGACGCGCTCGACCTCGGCGCGGGTGAAGGCGAGCGGCTTCTCGCAGAAGACGGCGTGTCCGCCGCGCAGGGCGGCCTCGGCGACGTCGCCGTGCGAGCCGCCGGTCAGCAGGAGTACGGCGTCGAAGCCACCGGCGGCGAGCAGGGCGTCCGTGGTGGTGTGCCGCCGGTCGGCGGGGACGCCGTGGCGGTCACCGAGTTCGGCGAGCGCGGTGGGTGAGAGGTCGCACAGGGCGGTGATCTCGAACAGGTCCTGGCGCCGCTCGAGAAGCGGCAGGTGAGCGGTGCGGGCAATGGCACCGAGGCCGGCGACGGCGACCTTCAGCCGGCGGGAGGCGGCAGCACTCATGGGCAGGAATCCTTCTCGGTGTGTCTCTGGTCGGCGTGCGGGGTCGGGGCGGTGCTCCGGGCCGGGTAGGTCCCCCTGGCCCGGATGTTCGGGCCGCTCTACCCGAGTGCGGGCAGGGAGCGCAGGAGTGCGAGGTTGGCCCGCTGGTCGGCTGTGATGACGGTCAGGTCCTGGCCGGTGGCGAGGGCGTCCTGCTCGACGACGATCCAGCCGGTGTAGGCGATGGCGTCGAGCGCTTCGGCGATGGCACCGAAGTCGAGATCGCCGCGGCCGAGTGCGGTGAATCCGCCGTCACCGACGGTCCGCCACAGGTCGCCGCCGTCGGCCCGAGCGGCCGCGTGGGCGGCGCGGGAGGCGTCCTTCAGGTGCACCTGGCGAAGACGCGGCCCCCACGCGCGGATCGCCTCCACCGGATCGCCGCCCGCGAGCCACAGGTGGGCGGTGTCCAGGCACAGCGACACGTCGGTGAGGTCGAGCAGGCGGCGGATCTCGTCGGGGGTCTCGACGTCGGTGCCGAGGTGGGGATGGAAGACGGGTTCGAGGCCGCGGGCACGCACCCGGTCGGCGGCGCGCTGCACATCGGCGGCGAAGGCGGGCCAGTCGGCGTCGGTGAGTTGCAGCGCGGGGTCGACCGGCAGGCCTGGGGCGGCGAACCGCGCGGGGTTGCCCGGGCAGGCGAGCGTGGGTCGGGGTGCGAACCGTTCGTCGTCGACGGAGGCGGCGGTGAAGATGTCGAGGGCGGCGTCGAGGCCCGGCAGGTCGGCTGCGAAGCCCTCGGGGTCGCCGTAGCGCAGGTCGACCCAGCCGCCGGCCAGTGCCTGCCGGTGCCGAGCGAGCCGACCGACGAGTTCGTCGCCGGTGCCGAGGTAGCCGAGCGGACCGAGGTCGGTCCCCTCGTACCCGGCCTCGTCGAAAGAGGCGAGCAGCGCGTCGGGGTCGAGCGGGGCCGCGTCGGGGGCGTAGATGCCGTACGAGACCGGGGCGTTGGCGATGCGTACGGCTGCGCCGGAGCGGGTGTTCGGGTGGCCGGTGGTCATGTGGGCGACGCCTTCCGCGGGGGGGGTCAGTGGTGAGCGGGGCTGCGGTGCGGGGATTCTCCTGGTCGGGTGCGGGTCTCGTCGTGGCTGGTCGCGCAGTTCCCCGCGCCCCGAGGCATGCGCTGCGCGCGGCCCTCCCTGAGCGAGCGAAGCTCGCTTCAGGGGGGCGAGGAACTGCGCGACCAGCCCCCACCGAAGCAGCGGCCGAAATACGCGACCGCACCGGCGAAGAGCAGGTCACCCGCACAGCGCCACGACCTCGCATCGATACGTCTCCAACCGGTGCAGGCCGGGCACGGCGGGCAACGACTCCCGCGCGGATCTGATCACCGAGCGCGATCCGTCCGGCCGGACCAGGACCGTCGACTCGGCGTCCAGCGCCAGGAGTTCGTCACCGCACCGCAGCAGCACCGGCGCGTCGGGGCCGGCCGAGACCGCCGTGCGGCCCGCGGCCAGCGCACCGAGCACGTCGTCGCCCTGCACCAGCGCCCAGGTGGTGGGCGCGCCCGGCGGCCGTCCCTGCTCGGGGCGGTGGAAGTCGCTCCCTCCGAGCGGCACGAGCGCGCCGTCGGCGAAGGCGCGGGCCCAGGCCAGCGGGGCGCCGTCGGTGCGGTCGGTCCAGGTGTGGTGCCACAGTTCGGCGTGCCGGGGCCGCCGGGTGAACGGCATCTCCCAGGCGCAGTCGTCGGCGAGCGGATGGTTGACGGAGAGGAACCCGCCGCCCGCCTCGGCCTGCTTCAGCCAGTTGTCGGCGGGGGCGCGGAAGTCGATCCAGCCGGTGTCGCCGAAGACGTTGGCGTGGCCGACGTCGGTGGTGACCTCCTGGCCGGGCAGCAGCGCGATGCCCTGGCGGGCGCCCGCGGCGGCGAGGTGCGGATGGTGGCTGACGGTGTTGTGGTCGGTGACGGCGAGGAAGTCCAGGCCCTCCCCCGCTGCCGTCCGCGCCAACTCGTCGATGGTCAGGGCCCCGTCGCTGTGCAGGGTGTGCGCGTGCAGGTCACCGGCGAGCCAGCGGGCGCCGTCCACGTCGGGCAGGTCGCGCCGCCGCGCCCGCCGCGCGTCGGCGGCCAGCGGCTCCGGCACGGCGACGGCCGGCTCCTCGGGCGCCCGGTCCAGGGCGACAGCGGTCACCTCGTACGGCACGCCCTGCGGCGGCACCCGGTGCAGCCGCAGCAGCACCCGCCATGTCCCGGGCGTGAGCGGGCCGGGCAGATAGCCGGGCGTCGCCCACGACCCGGTCACGGTGTACGTGCTGCGGGCGCCGCCCGACCAGCCGCGGAACTCCCCCTCGGGGCCGAGGAGTCCGAGGTCTACGACGCCGCCCGCGCCACGCTCGTAGGTGAGCGTGACGGTCAGGGCGCCGGTGCCGGGCGGCACCTCGAAGGGCAGTTCCCGCAGGACGTCGTCGGCGCGGACCGCCATCGTCCAGGTGCCGCGGTGTGCGGTGGTTCGGCCGGTCATGCCGGGACGCCCTCCTTCTCCGGGTTCTCACTGTCGACCCGGGTCTCGACGAGCGTGCCGTCGCGGTACAGCAGGGCCCGGTCGGTGCGCGGCACGATCCGGCCCCGGTCGCCGACCGCGGGTTCGAACTCCTCGTCGACGACGGCCTGCACGGTGGTGCCGTCGACGTCGAGGGAGACCAGGTGGGCGCTGCCGAGGTTCTCGACGACCGAGACGGTGCCTGTCAGCGCGGCGGCGTCGGACGGCTCGGCGGCCGCCCAGCGCACGTACTCGGGCCGGATGCCGTAGACGATCTCCTCGCCGTCGCGCACGGTGCCCGGCTCGATGCCGTCGGGCAGCGGGAGTTCGGCGCCGAGGACATGCACCGCCGAGGCACCGGCGGTCGCGGGCAGCAGGTTCATCGGCGTCGATCCGATGAAGGAGGCGACGAAGGTGCTGGCGGGCCGCCGGAACACCTCGGCGGGCGTGCCGACCTGGCGGAGCCTGCCGCCTTCCATGACCGCGATGCGGTCGGCCATGGCGAGGGCCTCGGCCTGGTCGTGGGTGACGAAGACGGTGGTGACGCCGAGTTCGCGCTGCAGCTTCTTCAGGAACGTACGGGCTTCGAGGCGCATCCGGGCGTCGAGGTTGGACAGCGGCTCGTCGAAGAGGAAGACCTTCGGGTGGCAGGCCATGGCGCGGGCGAGCGCGACGCGCTGCTGCTGGCCGCCGGAGAGCTGCGCGGGCCGACGGTCGCCGAGGTGGCCGAGGCCCAGCGCGTCGGCGGTCTCCGCGGCCTTGGCCGCGCGCTCCGCCTTGCCCACCTTCTTGATCTTCAGGGGGTAGCCGATGTTCTCGGTGACCGTCATGTGCGGGAAGAGGGCGTAGTCCTGGAAGACCATCGCGATGTCGCGGGCTCCCGGTTCGAGGCCGGTGACGTCGCGGCCGCCGATCTCGATGGAGCCGCCGGTGGCGCCCTCCAGCCCTGCGATGGTGCGCAGCAGCGTGGACTTGCCGCAACCGGAGGGGCCGAGCAGGGCGAAGAACTCGCCGTCGCGGACTGCCAGTTCGAGGTCGTCGAGGGCGCGGACCCCGCCGGGGTAGACCTTGGCGAGGCGGCGCAGGTTGATGTCAGCCATCAGGCTTTGATCCCTCCGTGGAAGCGGAAGCCGTACCGGCGGCTGACGAACAGGAACATCAGCACCACAGGCAGCGAGTACAGGAGCGAGAACGTCGAGATGAGGGCCAGGTCGGGCTGGCCGCCCTCGGTGTAGAAGGTGTACATGACCACGGCGGCCGGGGACTTGTCCGGCGAGCGCAGCAGCAGGAACGGGATGAGGAAGTTGCCCCACACCTGGGCCACCGACCAGACGCCGACGGTGGCGAGGCCGGGCCGGACGATCGGCACGACGATGTCCTTGACGATGCGCAGCGGTCCGGCGCCGAAGACCCGCGCCGATTCCTCGTAGGACCGGGGCGTGGTGTCCATGAAGTCCTTGAGGATGAAGATCGCGGCGGGCAGCAGTCCGCCGGTCAGGACCAGGATCACGCCGAGGTAGGAGTCGACCAGGTTGAGGTCGGCGGCCAGCAGGAAGATCGGCACCATCGCGGCTGTACCGGTGACGATCGAGGACAGCAGGAGCAGCGCGTACAGCAGGGCGTCGCGGCCGGGGACGCGGACCCGGCTGAGGGCGTACGCGGCGAGCGCCGACAGGACGACGACGAGGATCGCCGTGCCGAAGGCGAGGATCACCGAGTTCGCCAGCGAGGTCATGGCGTTGGGGTTGTCGAAGAGCCGCCGGAAGTTGTCGAGGGTGAACTCGGGCAGGGAGGCGGTGATGCCGGGGTGTCGGTCGAAGGGGGCGGTGACGAGCCACAGCATGGGGAGCGCGAAGAACGCGAGGCCGAGGGCGACCAGGACGTACTGGCCGATGCCGCGCAGCAGCGCACCGACCGGGCCCCGCTGTCCCGTCTGTCGCAGGACGCTCATGCGGTCTTCGCCTCCTCGGTCGTGCCGCGTTCCTTCTTCTTCCGGCCGAGCAGACGCAGGTAGACGAGCGCGACCACGAGGTTGACGAGCAGCATCAGCAGGGAGATCGCGGAGCCGTAGCCGAGCTGTCCGCTGCCGAGAGCGGTCTGGTAGATGAAGACGGGCAGCGTCTCGGTCTTTCCGTCGGGGCCGCCCGCCGTGATGAGGTACGGCGAGAAGTCGTTGAACGTCCACAGGCTGATCAGCAGCAGGTTCGTCAGGACGTGTCCGCGGACGCACGGGAAGACGACGTCGCGCAGCTGCTGCCAGCGGGAGGCACCGGCCAGGCGGGCCGTCTCCAGGTGGGAGACGGGGACGTTCCCGAGGGCGGCGCTGTAGAGCATCATCGAGAAGGCGGTGCCGCGCCAGATGTTGTAGGCGATGATCGACAGCATCGGGTGGTCGAGGAGCCAGGCGGCGCCGGGTGTGTGCAGCACCGAGTTCAGGGTGCCGCCGTCCCGGTCGAGCAGCGCGATCCACAGGAACGCGACAACCGAGCTGGGCAGGATCCACGACAGCATGACGAGTGCTTCGAGCAGGCCCTTGACCCGGCCGCTGCGCTCGCGCATCCACCAGGCGAGCGCGAAGCCGAGCACGGCCTGGCCCGCGACCGCGGACCCCGCGACGAACAGCAGGGTCAGCCACAGGGACTTGAGGAAGCCGTCGTCGCCGAGGGCGTGCGTGATGTTGTCGAGGCCGACGAAGCTCGGGTGGATCGCCGGGAGGCCGGTGAGCCGGTAGTCGGTGGCGCCCAGGTAGAGCGTCCACAGCGCGGGCGCCACGAGGAACAGGGCGATCAGGACGAGCGCGGGCGCGACGAATCCGGCGGCGCGTTTGCGGCCGAGGCCGACGGCGTCCTGCTCGGGTGCCGCGGCCGGGTCCTGCGTCGGCCGTTGCGGCTGCGCCGGCGTGACGGGGTCAGCGGGCGATGTCGTCGCTGCCACCGAGCACCTCCTTCAACTGGGCGGCGTACGCGGCCGCGGCCTGCTTCGGTGAACGTCCCGACACCACCTGGGCGGTGGCCTCCTGCAGCGCGAGTGACACCTCGGGGTAGGCGGCGAGGCCGGGGCGGTACGTGGTGACGGGAAGCGCCTTGTCCGCGGCGAACTTGAGCATGGGGTCGCGCGCGAGAACCGTCTCGTTGACGTCGTCGCGCTCGGTGATCTGCGCGGTGTCACCGAGCCGGGCGCGCAGCGCGGGCGCCGAGTGCAGGAAGCTCAGCAGCTCGAAGGCGAGGTCGGGGTGGCGGGTGTGCGGGTTGAGTACGTGCACGCCGCCGCCGGAGACGCTGACGAACGCGCGTCCGCCGAGGCCCTCGCCGCGGGCGCGAGCGGGGAACAGCGCATATCCGACATCGTTGTCACGGCGCTTCATCGGGGCCGTTCCGGTCTTCGGGACGATGACGTCCCGCCAGAAGTAGTCACCTTCGGCGAGGATCCCCATCCGTCCGTCGGCGAACAGCTGGAAGGACTTGTCGCGCCCCTTGGCCTCCTGCTGGAGCCGGGGGTCGCCCAGGTCCGCGCCCTTGCCGTAGAGGTCCTGGTAGAAGCCGAGCACGGCGCGGAGTTCGGGGGTGTCACCGTGCCACTTGCCACCCGCCTCGACGGTGCCGCCCGCGCCCGCGAGCATCGGCAGCAGTCCCTGCATGGTGGTGGCTTCGCCCATCGCCGTACCGGCGTTGAGCTGCATCGGCACGACGCCGTCCAGGCGGCCGAGGCGGCGGGCGGCGTCGAGGATCTCCTGCCAGTCGCGCGGCTGCCACGCCTCGGGAAGGCCCGCCTTGCGGAAGAGTGCCTTGTTGTAGAAGAGGACGCGCGCGTCGGTGCCGGCCGGGATGCCGTACAACGCGCCCTCGAACGTGGCGAGTCGGCGCACCTGCCGGCTGATCTGCCGCCAGCCCTCCCACTGTTCGAAGCCGGAACCGACCACGCTCCGCAGCGGCTCGATGTAGCCGGCCTGGGCGAACTCGCCCACCCAGATGCCGTCGAGGGCCATGATGTCGGGTCCTGCGTGCGCCTTGAGGTCGAGGGCGAGCTTGGTCTTGTACTGCTCGTCGTCGACACCGCTCGGCATGTACCGGACCCGCACCTGGCGCTTCTTGGCGCGTTGCGCCCGCTCGAAGCGCGGGACGACCCAGTCCTGGATCCAGTCCGCCTCATCGGTGTTCTTGCCACCGGACACCGCGTTGGTGGCGATGGTCAGCTGAACGCTGTCACCGCCCCCGCCGTCCTCGTTCCGGGTCGGGTCGAGTGGCGTGCCGCATCCCGCGAGCAGCGTCGAACCCGCACCGAGGGCGGCCGCTGTCAGCGCGGTACGTCGCGTGACGCCTTCCATTCGGCCTCCTTGCGCGAAATGATCTGACCGAAGGCTCACACGACATCGGCATGACGTGAAGACCTAATGTCTTAACATTTTGGCAATGCGGGCCGAGGTGCGTTGCCGTCACCTCCCTCCCCCGCCGCGGATCACCGGCGCGGAGCCGTCCCCACGCCCCGAGCACCTGCTAGAACGGGTCCTCACGTCAACCCACGGGCGTACGTGCCCGGTTACGCGTTGGGACGATCGGGATGCGCAGTGTCGGGGTGGAGGAGGAGCTGCTGCTCGTCGACGGCGGCAGCGGGGAACCGCGCGCGCTGTCCAGCGCGGTCCTGGCGGTGGCCGAGCGCAAGGCGGACGGGGACGACGCCTTCGAGGCGGAACTCCACCGTGAGCAGCTGGAGTTCGCGACGAGCCCGCACCGGTCGATGCCGGATCTCGCCGAGGAGATCACCCGGTGGCGCTCGGCGGCCGTACGGCACGCGGAGTCGCTCGGCGGCACCGTCGCCGCGCTCGCCACCTCGCCGCTCCCGGTGAGCCCCAGCGTCGGCACCGGGGAGCGACACCAGTGGCTGGCGCGGGAGTTCGGCCTCACCACGCAGGAGCAGCTGACCTGCGGCTGTCACGTCCACGTCTTCGTGGAGTCCGACGAGGAGGGCGTCGCGGTCCTGGACCGCATCCGGCCCTGGCTCTCGGTGCTGCTGGCGCTGACCGGCAACTCCCCGTTCTGGCAGGGCAGGGACAGCGGGTACAGCAGCTACCGCAGCCGGGTGTGGGGGCGCTGGCCGTCTGCGGGGCCGGTGGAGCTCTTCGACAGCGCGGCCGCCTACCACGAGCAGATCGATGCCATGGTGGCGACGGGCGTCCTGCGGGACAAGGGCATGGTGTACTTCGACGCCCGGCTTTCGGCCGCGCACCCCACCGTGGAGGTCCGGGTCGCCGACGTCTGTCTCGAACCGTTCATGACGGTGCTGTTGGCCATGCTGGTGCGCGGTCTGGTCGAGGCGGCGGCCCGTGACTGGCGCGCCGGTGAGCCCGCCGCCGCGCACCCGGTGACGCTGCTGCGTCTCGCCTCCTGGCGTGCGGCCCGCTCGGGCCTGACCGGAGAGCTGATGCACCCCCGGCTGATGCGGCCGGTGGCCGCGGCGGACGCGGTGGCGGCCCTGTTCGCCCACGTACGGTCGGCGTTGGAGGACGCGGGCGACCTCGACGAGGCCCAGCGGCTGTGGTCCCGGCTGCGGCGCGACGGCAACGGCGCGCAGATCCAGCGGGCGGCCCTGGAGCGGACCGGCAGCCTCCGGGACGTGGTCACCGAATGCGTGCGGCGCACCGATGGCGGGATGTGACGGCCCGCCATTGGTGCGCCTCCGCGCGGGCGACGGTCACACCAGGCGCTGTGCCTCCACCAGTTCACGTGCCTCGTCGGCCGTCGCGACGGCCGGGGGCGAACCTTCGAGGGGCTTGCGCGCCGTCTCCTTCATGCACAGCACCGCCACGATGCCGACCAGACCGGCGAGCATCGTGTAGAAGGCCGGCATGAGGTTGTTCCCGGTGGCTCCGATCAGCGCCGCGACCACCAGGGGTGTCGTGCCGCCGAACAGCGACACGGAGATGTTGAACCCGATGGACAGCGATCCGTAGCGGACGTCGGTCGGGAACAGGGCGGGCAGCGCCGACGACATGGTTCCCAGGTAGCAGACGAGGGAGAGCCCCAGCATCAGCAGGCCCGCGAAGACCGGCAGCACGCCGCCGCGGCCGATCAGCAGGAAGGCGGGCAGCGCCAGGACGAAGAAGGCGATCGATCCCGCCATCAGGACGGGCTTGCGGCCGACGCGGTCCGAGATACGGCCCACGGTGTTGACGAGCGCCATGAGGATCAACATCACGACCACGATCGACATCAGCCCGCTCGTCTCGCCGAAGCCGAGCTGGGTGAGGTAGGTCGGCATGTACGACAGCAGCATGTAGTCGGTGATGTTGAAGGCGGCCACGAGCGCGATGCACAGCAGCAGGGCCGGCCACTGTCCGGCGAGCGATTCCCTGAAGGACTTCTTGTCGCGCCGCTCGGCCCCGGCGCCGCCGGCCTCCTCCATCTTCTGGAAGGCCGGAGACTCGTCGAGACGCATCCGCAGGTACAGGCCGATCAGGCCGAGCGGAGCAGCCACCAGGAACGGGACGCGCCAGCCCCACGACTGCATGCCGTCGGCCCCGAGCAGCGCGGTGAGGGCCGTCACGAGGACCGCGGCGAACGTGTAGCCGATGAGCGTGCCGAACTCCAGGAAGGAGCCCCAGAATCCGCGCCGCCGGTCGGGCGCGTACTCGGCGATGAAGGTCGCGGCGCCGCCGTACTCCCCGCCGGTGGAGAAGCCCTGCACCATGCGGCACAGGACCAGCAGCACCGGGGCCCAGAACCCGATCGTCGCGTAACCGGGGATCAGGCCGATCGCGAGGGTCGCACTCGACATCATGATCATGGTGAGGGCGAGGATCTTCTTGCGGCCCACCTTGTCGCCGAGCGGTCCGAAGACCATGCCGCCCAGGGGACGTACGAGGAAGGCCGCGGCGAACGTCGCGAGCGAGGACAGGGTCTGGGCGGTGGGGTTGCCCGACGGGAAGAACTCCTTGCCGATGATGACGGCGAGGTAGGCGTAGACACCGAAGTCGTACCACTCCATGGCGTTGCCGAGAGCGGTCGCCTTCACGGCGCGCTTGACCTGGGCCTCTTCCGTGACCGTGATGTCGGACTGGCGCAGCCGCGGGTGCCTGCGGCGGTGCACGGCGCGGAACAGGGCGCGGTGGCGGGCGACGGACTCCGGGGACGGCGACGGCTGTTCGTCGGTCCCGGTGGTTTCGGGGGCGCTCACGGTGGTCTTGCTGTTCCTCTCGCGCGGGCAGGGCCGGACCGGCGGTACGGCAGGGGCGCTGTCGGAGGATGCCAGCGCCCGGGGCCGCGGGGCATCGGCCGAAGGTCCTGGCCGGCCCGTGACTCAGGTCCTCGGCGGCACGGGCCAAAGTCACTCGGCCACTGCGGCGCTGCGGCCGGTGTGGACCGGCGCCCGGGGGTGCTCGGCCGCCCGGACGAGCGCTCGCGCTGCGCCGCCGGAAGGGCTGACAGGCCGGTCCTTGAGGGCCGAACGGCCCCTTGTCCGGGGCGAATTCCTGGCCACACTGGAGACAACAGCCCGGCGCGACGGTGACGGCCGGGCCGTGAGGTTCGCTTCGGCAGTGAGGCGGACGCCAGCCGGGGCATCGCGCAACCGTGTCGGGGAGACGAGGCCCGCGCGAGCCCCGGCTTTCACCGACTTTCCCCTCCGGAGAGAATCTCTCCTTCCACTTCTTCGCGGAAAATGAGCGACTGCACAACGAATCCCTGGGCACTTGACATGAGCCGGGCGATACAGGAATTCGAGCTGCAAGGAGTGTGTCATGGCGGGATACGGAAGGTCTTCGGCTGCCGCTTCGGGTTCGCGGACCAATGGCTTTGCGGTGGCGGGCCTGGTCTGCGGAATCGTCGGAATCTTTATCCTCAACATCATCCTTGGCCCGCTCGCCATTGTCTTCGGCGTTCTCGGACTGCGCCAGGCCGCGGTCAAGGGAAACGTCGGACTGGCGAAGTCCGCCGTCGTTCTCGGCATCCTCGACATCATCATCTTCGGTGTGCTGTTCGCCGTGGCGGCTTCCTCCGGCGGATTCACCTGGTACGTCGGCGGCTGATCGCTGAATTCACCGCGAATTGCGCGGGCGAGGCGTGCCCCACCACGAAATGGTGGGGCACGCCTCGCCCGCGCAATTCCGCTCCCGGGACGCCTCAGCTCCCCTGCAAGCGCTGCCCCAGGCGCACGTTCCACCGCCCCGAGCGGCCGCTCAATTCCGTTGCCGTCAGCGGCTCGACGTCCAGGCGCCAGAACGCCTGCGCGGGGAGCTGCAGAGCGCGTACGACCACGGCCCGGACGGCGGCCGGGTCCGCGACGACGACCAGCCGGCCCTCACCGTCGAGTCGCTCCAGCCAGCGTCCGCACCGGTCGAGCAGGGCGTTCAGGCTCTCGCCGCCGTGCGGGGCCGCCGCCGCATCGGCAAGCCACGCGGCCACCGCGTCCGGTGCGGCGGCGCCCACGTCGGCGAGGGTGCGGCCGCTCCAGCGGCCCATCCCCCAGGGCGCCAACTCCGGTGCCACGTCGGCCGTCAGGCCCAGGGCGAGCGCGGTGCGACGGCAGCCGCGGCCGGGCGCGGTGAGCGCGCGGGCGGCGGGCGGCACCCGGGCCGCGGCACGCGCCGCGGCGGCCAAGGCAGCGTCGTCCGGCGCCACTTCACCGTCGAAGCGAGCCTCCCGCACCGCCATGCTCATCGCCGGAGAGATCAGCGTCACACGCAGCGTCACCCGTACCGTCCTTCCCTGCCGTCGGCGCCCACCGGCGCGTCTTCCCTGCGGAACAAGCCAGTTGTACGCCGTGGCGCCGCCGCCCGGCACGCGGTACCTTCTCGTGGACATGACGACGGCATGCGGAAGTCCGGTGAGAATCCGGCACGGTCGCGCCACTGTGAGCCCGCGCCCCTTGTGAGGGGCCGGGGAGTCAGACCCCTGCCGTCGTCCGAGGCACCAACGAACGGGACGCGTGTTCCCCAGGAGGTTCTGCCATGACTCACCCCGTCGCGCCTGCGCCCGGCGCATCCGCCACTCCGGTCGTCGCCCCCATCTCGCTGAAGGCGATCGCCCCGTGGGCCGTCTTCTTCGGCATCCTCATGCTGGTCCTGCTCTACTTCGTCGGCGCCGAGCAGGGCGCCTCCGCCGTGATCTCCGGAGAGAGCGTCCACGAGTGGCTGCACGACGGCCGCCACCTGCTCGGTTTCCCCTGCCACTGAGACGTCGAGAGCAACCGGACAGTCAGGGGAAAACGCACTCATGAACTCCGTCTCGGTACGGGCCCTGCTCGTGCGCGGCATGCTCGCCGGTCTCGTGGCCGGCGCGCTCGCGCTCGTCGTGGCCTACGTCCTCGGCGAGCCACGGATCGACTCCGCCATCGCCTTCGAGGAATCGCACGCCGCCCACGGCCACGAACACGGCGAGGAACTCGTCAGCCGCACCCTTCAGTCGACCGGCGGCCTGGCCACCGGACTGCTCGTCGTCGGGGTCGCGCTCGGCGGCATCGGCGCCCTCGCGTTCTGCGTCGCGCTGGGCCGCGTCGGCCGGTTCGGGCCGCGCGCCACGGCCGCCCTGGTCGCGGTGGGCGCGCTGGTCTCGGTGTACGTCGTCCCGTTCCTCAAGTACCCGGCCAATCCGCCCGCCGTCGGTGACCCGGACACCATCGGGAGACGGACCACGCTCTACTTCCTGATGATCGCCCTGAGCGTGCTGCTGACCGTCGCCGCCGTCCTGCTCGGCAAACGGCTCGCCCCACGCCTCGGCACCTGGAACGCGACGGTCGCGGCCGGCGCGGCCCTGGTCGCCGCGGTGACGCTCGCCTACGTCTTCCTGCCCTCCGTCGACGAGGTGCCGAAGGACTTCCCGGCCACGCTGCTGTGGCAGTTCCGGCTCGCGGCGCTCGCCGTGCAGCTCACCCTGTGGACGGTGTTCGGCCTGGTCTTCGGGTATCTCGCCGAACGCGTGCTGCGGCCGGCGGTCGCACCCGCGCGACCGGCCTCCGCGGCGCATCAGGCCGACCGGGACCTCAGCAGCACCGCGTAGAACGGCCGCGCAGGTGCATCACGGGCCCGGATGTCGGCGCACCGCGTCGGGCGCGTACGCGTACGACGTCATCGAGCCGCGCGGGGGCGTCGACGGGTCATCGTCGGACCGCCTTCCGGAGAACGGCGGCGCAGTGTCCGGCGCCGTGGTCGGTCATGATGATCGCCGCGTGGTCGACACGGTCGACGAGCTCGGTGTGGACGAGGTGGGAAGTGCGCCGGGCGAGATCGGCGACATGGTCCGCCGGGTACATCGGCGCACTGCCCTCGCCGGCGGCCCACTGCGCGTGCAACAGGCGGATGGGGACGGTGACTTCGGCCAGTGCGGCGGCGGGACGCGAGGAGGCGAGGACGCTGACCGCGTCGTCCACGACGGTGTCCAGGTCGCGGCGCACGGGTCCGCCGGCGGCGCCGTCGCGCAGGTCGTGGGCGAGCATGGCGACGAACCGCGGGTCGCCGGCGTCGACCAGGGGTGCGGCGGCGCCGGTGTAGTGCCGGGCGTACGCCGCCGCGTCGGGCCAGGACGTCGCGTCGCCGTACTGGGCGCGCAGCGCCGGGGCGAGCTGGTCGGCGGGGACGGTGGCCGGGACGGGCAGCCCGCCGTCGACGAGCGTGAGCGAGCGGACCCGGCCGGGATGGCGGGCGGCGAGTTCGACGGCGATGAATCCGCCCAGCGACATGCCGAGCACGTCGACGGTGTCGAGCTCCAGCGCGTCGAGCAGGGCGGCGAGACCGTCGGCGTGCGCCCGCACCGAGGAGGGCCGCGTGTCGCGGGCGGGGGTGGCTCCGCGGCCCGGCAGGTCGGGGGCGATCAGCGTCGCCCAGGGTGCGGCCTCGTGCAGCCAGGTCCAGAGCCGGTTGGTGCTGGAGACTCCGTGGACGGCGAGGACGGGAGCTGACGCGCCGCCGCCGGTGGTGGACTCCTCTTTCCAGATGAGGGTGTTGAACGGCCCGGCCGTCGTCTCGATGGTCTGTTCCTGCGGCAGGGTCATGCCGCGCCTCCTGTCAGCGCACGTTCGGTCCTGATCATTCTGAGTGCTTCTCTGCGGACGACAAGGGACGACCGGCGTGAGGGCGGATGCCTGGCCGTGGGACATCTTCGACGGGGCGTGTCACCGCGCCAGGGCGTCGCGTGCGCGTCGGGCCTGTGCGCGGTACTCCTCGACGCGGGCCATCTTGATGTGTTCGTCTCCGCGGACCGTGCCCGGCAGTGCGGCGAGTGCGACGACGGCATCGGCGTTGTCCGGGGTGAGCCGGTCGAGCGCCTCGCGCATCAGCCGCTCGTACTCCGCGACGAGGGCGCGCTTTGTGCGGCGCGTCTCGGTTCGGGCGAAGGGGTCGAACGGGGTGCCGCGCGGGCGGCGTGCGGCGCGCAGGGCGCGGAAGGCGGGCCCGGCGGTGCG
The DNA here is from genome assembly GCF_000373565.1 of Streptomyces sp. HmicA12. Lineage (GTDB taxonomy): Bacteria > Actinomycetota > Actinomycetes > Streptomycetales > Streptomycetaceae > Streptomyces. The sequence goes on from NZ_KB891831.1 coordinate 101,384, forward strand.
GCTCAGGCGCAGTTTGCGATCCATGCCGAGGGCGCGCAGGACGGGCGGGTGCAGCAGGACCGAGACGGTGGCGTCCGGCCCGAACTCGGCGCGGATCCGGGCCTGTTCGGCGGGGTCGAGGTGCAGGCGGGCGACTTCGTACTCGTCCTTGTACGCCATCAGCTGGTGCAGCGAGGTGGCGAAGGCGTGGGCGACGCGCCGGCCGTCCCGCTCCCCCGCCCGTTCGGTGGCGAGGGTGGTGACCGCCCGCACGGCGCGGAGGTAGCGGTCGGCGTAGGCACGGTTCTGATACTCGGTCAGGTCATCCGCGCGGAAGTCGACGGCTTCCTCCGGCGTGCTGCTGCGCGGCGCCGCCTTCTGTCCCCGCGGTGCGACGGCCTGCCGTACCGCCTCCGGGTCGGCGACGGCGGCTCGGCCCCAGCGGAAGGCGGCCTGCTCGGTTCATGGACGCGGGAGGAGTGAGCGCCGCGGCTCCCGCGACCGCGCGGAGCGGCGAGCGGCGAGCGGCGAGCGGCGAGCGGCGAGGGAACGTACAGGTCAGGCGCCATGAATACCCGGATGCGCGCGCTCCGCTCCGGCTGAGAGACTCGCGGTATGCCGATCACCGAAGTCGCCCCCGGAGTGTCCCTCGCGTACGAGACGTTCGGTGATCCGGCCGATCCCGCCGTGCTGCTCGTGATGGGTTTCGGTGCGCAGATGCTCGGCTGGCACGAGGACTTCTGCCGTGCCCTCGCCGAGCGGGGCCGCCACGTGATCCGCTACGACAACCGGGACTGCGGCCTGTCCACGAAGTTCGACGGGCGTCCCGTCGACATGGCCCGCTTCATCGGCGCCGTGAGCTCCGGGGACGTCGCGGGCGCCCGCGCGATGATCCCGTACACGCTGCGGGACATGGCCGACGACGGCATCGGCCTGCTCGACGCGCTCGGCATCGAGCGGGCGCATGTCGTCGGGGCCTCGATGGGTGGCATGATCGCCCAGACGATGGCGGCCGCCCGGCCGGAGCGGGTCCTTTCGCTGACCTCGATGATGTCCTCGACCGGCGAGCCGGAGTACGGGCGGTCGAGCCCCGAGGCCGAGGCCGTGCTGCTGCGGCCGAAGCCGTCGGACCGCGAGGGTCACGTCGCGGCGGCGGAGGCGGAACTGGTGTGGGCGTCGAAGCGCTACGGCGATGTCGCGGTACTCCGTGACCTGGCCGCGAGGAGCTACGACCGCGCCTATTACCCGTCCGGCGTCGGACGGCAGCTCGGCGCGATCGTGCTCAGCGGTTCCCGCGCCGACGCGCTGCGCGCCCTGCGCGTGCCGACCCTGGTGATCCACGGCCTCGACGACACCCTGATCGACCCCAGCGGCGGCGAGCGCACCGCCGCGCTGGTGCCCGGGGCGACGCTCCTGCTCCTTCCCGACATGGGGCACGACCGGCCGCGCGAACTGTGGCCCGACCTCATCGACGCGGTGGTGGCGCACACGCGCTGAGCAACCCTCGCGGGTCGGTGTGCTCGCGGGCTCCGATCGCGGCCGCGCCGACTCGTAGCGGGACAGGGCCGGTTCGGGGTCCTGCGGCATGGCGCCGGCCGGCCACGCCCGGGAGGCGGAGAACCGTCTGCCCGACGGCCCCGAGCGGGCGGCGCGCGACAAGGCCCCCGCGGGAGGTGATCCGCTGGTCCGTAGCGGCTGGATCTACGGCTACGCCGCGCAGACCGTGCCCTTGCAGGCCGCCGCCCGCGCCCCGCACGAACGGCACCCGGCTCACGCTCGCTCCGTCCCGGCCGTTGATAGTTCACCGTGTCGGACCTAACCTCTGCAGCCGCACGACCGCTTGTTCCATCTGCTCGCATCCATCGGTCGACCACGAAAGGCCATCGGTATGGGCTTCGCGGACAGAGTGGGGATCGCCGTGGTCAGCGGGGGTACCGGCGGGATCGGTGCCGCCGTCTGCCGTCAGCTGGCGCGGCTCGGGTCGGGCGTCGCCTTCACGTACCACCGCAACAAGGCGGCGGCCGAGGACCTGGCCGAGGAGTTGTCCGCAGGGGGCGCTGCCGTCGCCGTCGCGCAGGTCGATCTCATCGACGCCGACGCGGCCGCCGCGTTCGTTCACGAGGTCGTCGAGCGTTTCGGCGGGCTGCACACCCTCGTCCACGCGGCCGGCCCATGGGTGCCCCAGGTCCACCTGTCGACGGTGGCGCCGGCGGACTTCGCCGGGCATCTCGGCGCCGAGGCCGCCGCGTTCTTCAACCTCGCCCACCCGGCGCTGCCCGCGCTGCGCCGGGCGAAGGGCACCATTACGGCGGTCACCACCGCCGCCACCCGGCGGGTCGCCGTCCGCGACGGCCTGTCCGCCGGGCCCAAGGGCGCCGTCGAGGCGACCGCGAGGAACCTCGCCGCCGAGGAGGGCCGCTTCGGGGTCCGGGTGAACTGTGTCGGGCCCGGCATGCTCACCGACGGCATGGCCGCCGAGCTGACGGCCGCCGGCCATCTTCACCAAGAGGCACTCGACGCCGCCCGGGCCAACATCCCGCTGCGCTCCTTCGGTTCGGCCGAGGACGTCGCCGAGGCCGTGTGCTTCCTGGCCTCGGACCGCGCGAAGTACATCACCGGCCAAAAGCTGGACGTCGACGGCGGCTTCGGTCTCTGAGCCCACGCCCTCCGCCACTCCCTCCGTCCCTGCACTCCGTCCCTCCTTCTTCATTTCCTGACTAAAGTCAGAGAATGACGACGGACACGGACCCGACACACATCGACCGGGTGCGGCGCTTCAACCGCACCGTCACCGAACGCGTAGGCGTGCTGCACGACCACTACCTCGGCCTCGACCGCCCGATCGGCGAGGCACGCCTTTTGTGGGAGATCGGCGAGGACGGCCAGGACGTCCGACAGCTGCGCGAGCGCCTCGGGCTCGACTCCGGCTACGTCAGCAGGCTGCTGCGCGCGCTGGAGTCCGACGGCCTGGTCACGGTGGAGCCGCACCCCGAGGACCGCCGGGTGCGCTCCGTGCGGCTCACCGAGGCGGGCCGTGCGGAGCGCGCGGTGCTCGACGGCCGCAGCGACGAGCTGGCCGGCTCCCTGCTGGCACCGCTCAACGCGGCCCAGCGCGCCCGCCTCGTCACCGCCATGGCGGAGGTCGACCGGCTGCTGACCGCAGGGACGGTCACCCTGGACTCCGTCGACCCCGACCACCCGGACGCCCAGCACTGCCTGCGGTCGTACTTCACGGAACTGGGGTCGCTCTTCGAGACGGGCTTCGATCCCGCCCGCAGCCTGCTGCCGGACGCCGGTGAACTGCGGCCGCCGCACGGCCTGTTCCTCGTCGCCCGTCTGCACGGCGCACCCGTCGGCTGCGCGGGACTGAAGCTGCCCGCCGACGCACCGGCCGAGGTCAAACGCATGTGGATCGCGCCGCACGCCCGGGGCCTCGGCCTGGCCCGCCGCTTCCTCGCCGAACTGGAGGCGCGCGCCGCGCGGCACGGGCGCACCGTGCTGCGCCTGGACACCAACAAGGCGCTCGACGCGGCGATCGGCCTGTACCGCGCCTCCGGCTTCCAGGAGGTGCCCGCCTTCAACGACGAGCCGTACGCGCATCACTGGTTCGAGAAGCGCGTCACCGACCCGGGCTGCCGCTGATCTCGTGGAACGCGCGGCGCAGTGCGGTGAACCCGCGCTCCGTACGGTCCGGGTGGACGCGGTTGGTGAGCAGGATCGCGTACCGGCCGGCCTCCGGGTCGAGCCACAGGCTCGTGCCCGTGAAACCGGTGTGGCCGTAGGAGGCGGGGCCGAACGCGTCGCCCACCGGGGAGCCGACCGGGTCCTGCCCCTGCCAGGCCAGCGCACGGCGCAGATTCAGGGCGTCCGTGCGCGGCGCCGTCATCAGGGCGAGCGTGTCCGGCTTCAGCAGCGGCGGGCCGCCCGCGAGCAGGGCGCGGGCCAGTCGTTCGAGGTCGCCGAGGGTGGCGAACAGGCCCGCGTGGCCCGCGACTTCGCCGAGCACCACCGCGTTCTCGTCGTGCACCTCGCCGACGACGGTACGCCCGCGCCAGGGGCAGGCCTCGGTGGCCACGGCCCGCCGCCGGCCCTCGGGGCCCGGCCGGAAGCCCAGGTCGGTCAGGCCGAGCGGCGCGCTCACGAACTCGGCCACGAGCCGGTCGAGGCCCTGCCCGGTGACCTGTTCGGCGATCAGGCCGAGCAGCATGAACCCCTGTGAGGAGTAGGTGACGTGGGTGCCGGGCGCCGCGTTCCGCGGCAGGGTGGCGAGCGCGGCGAGCAGCGACTCGCGGGTGGGGTGGTCGCGGTAGAGGGGTACGCCGCCGGGCAACCCCGAGGTGTGGTCGAGGAGTTGGGCGAGCGTGCGGTCCGCGTGCGGGCTGTCGCGGTAGCGCTCCAGGTGGCGGCCCACGGTGTCGTCGAGGTCGAGCGTGCCGCGCTCGACCAGGGCCATCACCACCAGGCCCACGATCGGTTTGGTCACCGACGCGAGGTCCCACAGGTCGGTGCCGTCCAGCGGAGCTCCGCCGTGCGCGCGGGTCCCCGTCCAGCCGCGGTCGTCCGGCCCTTGCGCGTCGCCGAACGACCAGGCGGCGCCCGAGAACTGACCGTCCGCGCGGCCCTGTTCGAGCAGGCCGCGACGCGCCCCGGCAAGCCCCCCTATCTCGCTCATCGCCGCTCCCCCGTGATCACTCCGAGCCGTACTCCCGGCTGCGCCGCGAGGCTCGCCGAGACGGCCGCCGCGGCGGAGCGCACCATCGGCCCGTAGAGCTGCGCGGCCGCGTCGTCGAGGGTGAAGGCGAGGCCGGTGAGGGCGAGTGCGCCGACCACGTCACCGCCGGCGCCGCGCACCACGGCGGCCAACGCGCGACGGTCCCGCCAGGCGTCCGCACCGTCGAACGCGTAACCGTCACGGACCGCGGCGGCCAGCACGGCACGGGTCGCCTCCCCGACGCCGGTAGCGGCATCGGTCTCGGTCTCGGTCTCGGTCTCGGTCTCGGTCTCGGTCTCGGTCTCGCCGAGCAGCGCCTCCGCGTCCTCGGGCGGCAACGCGGCGAGCAGAGAGATTCCGGCGGCGCCCGCGGTCACCGCCTCGCGCGCGCCGGGCCGCAGGTCGAGGCCGAGCGCCTGGACCGGGGCGCGGACGTCCAGGTGGATCACGGTACGGGCGTCGCGGACCACGTAGGAAGCGAACAGGCCGGTGCGCACGCGCAGTTCGTCGAGGACCGGCCCCGCCGCGCGCAGTGCCGCGTCGTCGGCGAGGACGCCCGCGGCGAGCCCGAGCAGTCGCGGCCCCGGCCGGTAGCTGCCACCGGTCGCCGGGTCGGCGTATCCGGCCGCGGCGAGGGCGCGCAGCAGGCGGTGCACGGTGGGCTTGGCGAGCCCCGTGCGCCGGGCGAGGTCCGCGAGGCGGTGCGGCGCCCCCGTCTCGGCGAGGGCGGACAGCACTTCCATCGCCTTGTCGACCGGGCCGGGCGCGGGCGCCCCCGACTGCCCCGGTTCGACGGCGTCCTCCGCCGCGACGGACGTCTGTTGCTGCGAACGACTGTTGACCGGTTTCCCCATGTGACCTACCTTACCCGCACTGCATTCCATTCACCGGAACGGGTGTGTTGCTCGATGGAACGAATACGTGGAGGGGGAGGCGGCTCGCGCGTCGGCCGCTCCCGCCGCTCGGTGCTGCGCGCCGGGGCACTCTCGGTGCCCGCCCTGGCCGCCCCCGCGCTGCTCACCGGGTGCGGAGCGCCGCCGGCACAGGCGGCGGGGAACGTCCTGCGGGTCTCGCAGACCGGGGACCCGAAGACGATGGACCCGCACAAACAGGGCGACATGACGTCGATGAACGCCCTGATCAACCTCTTCGACACGCTCACCACCCGGGGCCGCGACAACACCCTGCAGCCGCGCATCGCCCTGACCTGGAAGGCCATCGAGCCGAAGGTGTGGCGGTTCACGCTGCGCCGCGGCGTGACGTTCCACAACGGCGAGGCGTGCGACGCCGAAGCGGTCCGGTTCAGCATCGAGCGGCTGCTGGATCCGGCGACCAAGTCACCGATCGTCGAGCTGCGGTACGTGGAGGGCGTCACCGTCGTCGACCGGTACACGGTGGACATCCGCACCTCGGTGCACGACCCGATCCTGCCCGCGAAGCTGTCACTGTTCGGCGGAGTCGTCGTCCCTCCCAAGTACCTCAAGGAGGTCGGCGACGAGCGGTTCGCCGCGCGTCCCGTCGGCACCGGGCCGTTCGTCTTCGCGCACTGGCAGCGCGACCACGAACTGCGGCTCACCGCCTACGCGCACCACTGGCAGGGCCGCCCGCACGTCGACGAGCTCGTCTTCGTCCCCGCGCCCAACTCGTCGTCCGCGCTGGCCGCCCTGCAGAGCGGCGGGGTGGACATCGTGTCGGGCATGACGCCGGACGCCGCCCAGCAGTTGGACGGCTACCCGGACGTGCGGATCGACCACCACACCGGCATCCGCACCTCCTACTTGTCGCTCGACACCCTCTCCGAGGGCCCGCTGCGCGACCGGCGGGTCCGGCAGGCCCTGAACCACGCCGTGGACGTACCCCTGCTCATCAAGGCGGTGCTCGGCGGCAAGGCCACGGAGGTGCCGGCGATGATCCCGCGCGGCGCGTTCGGCTTCGACGCGACCCTCAAGCCGTACGAGCGTTCCGTTGCCAAGGCCCGCGCGCTGCTCGCCGACGCCGGGCACCCCGACGGCATCAGCACCACGCTCACCGCCTCCAACGTCGACGCGAACGTCGCCGAGGCGATCTCGGGACTCCTCGCCCGCGCCGGGGTGCACGCGAAGGTGAACCTCCTGGACCCGGGCACGTACGCGCAGCGCCTCACCTCCGACAACCACGGCGCGCTTGGCCCGATGTACCTGGCCGCGTCGACCGTGTGGACGCTCGACGGCGAGAGCATGCTCCAGTCCAACGTGCGCAGCGACCGCCGCCAGAGCCGCTGGCACGACCGGCGCGCCGACCGGCTCGTGGACCGCGAGGAACTCTCCGTCGAGCCCGCCGTGCGGCGCCGCGCCTTCGCCGATCTCCAGCAACTCATCAAGAACGAGGCGCCGTTCGTGTCGCTGTACCAGATCGACAACATCTACGTGCACAACACCCGGCCGACGTGGTCGCCCGGCGCGGCCGGGGTCCTCGACATGGCCAGCGCGAAGGTGGCCGTGTGATGAGCGAGACCCTGACCGCGCCCCTCGGGATACGCCTCGGCACCGCGCTCCGCCCCGCCCTCGCCCGGCTCGGCACCGCGCTCCTCGTGCTGCTGTGCACCGCCACCGTCGTGTTCTTCCTGGTACGTCTGTCGGGCGACCCGGTGAAGGTGATGCTGCCGCCCGACGCGACCGCCCAGCAGGAGAGCGTGCTGCGCCACAACCTGGGGCTGGACCGACCACTGCTGACGCAGTACTTCGATTACCTGTGGGGCCTGCCGCGCCTCGACTTCGGCGACTCCCTCTTCTACAACCAGCCGGTCCGCGAGGTCCTCGCCGACCGCATCCCGGCCACCCTGCTGCTCGCCGCGGGCGCCCTCGTCGTGACGCTGGTGGTCGCACTGCCCGCCGGCGTCATCGCGGCGCTGCGCCGCGGGAAGGCAGCCGACCGCGGGGTCATCACGGCCGTGCTGGTCGGCCAGTCCACGCCCCCGTTCTGGATCGGTATCCTGCTGATTCTGGTGTTCGCCGTCGGCCTGCACGCGCTGCCCGCCTCCGGGTACGGCACGTTCGCGCATCTCGTGCTTCCGTCGATCACGCTCTCCGTGTACTCGGTCGCCGTCGTGGCACGGCTGCTGCGCTCCTCACTGATCGACGTCCTCGGCTCCGACCACATCCGAACCGCCCGCGCCCGCGGCCTCGGTCCGGTGCGCACCGTGCTGCGGCACGGACTGCGCAACGCCTCGCTGCCCGTGGTGACCGTCGTCGGCCTGGAGGTCGGCAGCCTGCTCGGCGGCGCGATCCTCACCGAGCAGGTCTTCTCCTGGCCGGGCGTCGGGCAGCTGACCGTGCAGGCCATCGCCAACCGCGACTTCCCGCTGGTCCAGGGCACCGTGCTGCTGTTCGCCGCCACGTTCGTCGTGGTGAACCTGCTCGTCGACCTGTCCTACGGCCTCCTCGACCCGAGGGTGAGGAACCCCCGATGACCACCATCACCGCCCCTGCTCCTGTCGCCACCGCCGCGGCGCGGACTTCCATGTGGCGCTCCCTGCTGCGCAACCGGCTCGCCGCCGTCGCGCTCGCCTTCCTCGTCCTGATCGTGGTCTGCGCGGTGTTCGCCCCGCTGATCGCGCCCGCCGACCCGAACGCGCAGAACCTCCTCGCCCGGCTGCGGCCGCCCGCCTGGCAGTCCGGCGGCGGCGGCGCTCATCTCCTGGGCACCGACCAGCTCGGCCGCGACCTGCTCTCGCGGGTCGTGTACGGCACCCGGGTCTCGCTGCTCGTCGGCGCGGGCGCCGCCCTGCTCGCCGGGGTCATCGGCACCGTCGCGGGCCTCGCCTCCGGCTACCTCGGCGGCTGGACGGACCGCGTCGTGATGCGCGTGGCCGACGTCCAACTCGCCTTCCCCGCCATCCTGTTGGCTCTCGCCGTCGTCGGGTTCGTCGGCTCCGGGCTCGGCTACGTGATCCTCGTGCTCGGCATCACCGGATGGGTGTCGTACGCGCGTGTGGTCCGCTCCGAGGTGCTGTCGCTGCGCACCCGCGACTTCATCACCGAGGCCCGCGCGATCGGGGTCGGCGACCTGACCATCATGCGACGACACCTGCTGCCCAACGTCATGGCGCCGCTCGCCACGATCGGCACCCTGCACATCGCGGCGGCCGTCGTCGCCGAGGCCTCGCTCAGCTACCTGGGCCTGGGTGTGCCGAAGGAGACGGTGACCTGGGGCGGCATGCTCGCCGACGGGCAGCTGTACCTCGGTACGTCCTGGTGGATCGCCGTGTTCCCGGGCGTCGCGCTGATGCTCACCTCCCTGGCCATCAACATCCTGGGCGACGCGCTGCGCGACGTCGCGGACCCGAAGGCGTACCGCCGATGACCGACCACTCCCCCACCCCGCCGCTCCTCGAATTCCGTGACCTGCGCGTCGACTTCACCCTCGCCTCCGGCACCGTGCACGCGGTGCGCGGTGTGAACTTCTCGGTCGCCGCCGGTGAGACCCTCGCCGTCGTCGGCGAGTCCGGCAGCGGCAAGTCCGCGACCGCGCTGTCCGCGCTGCGCCTGAACCCCGAACCGCCGTGCGTGTACGCGGGCGGGCAGGTGCTCCTCGACGGCAGGGACGTACTCGCCCTGCGCGAACGGGAGTTGCGCACGGTGCGCGGCGCCGAGATCTCCATGGTGTTCCAGGATCCGATGACGAGCCTCGACCCGTTGCAGCGGGTCGGCGACCAGGTCGCCGAGGTCCTGCGGCTGCACGGCGGGCACTCGCGCGCCGAGGCCCGCCGCCGGGCACTGACCGCGCTCGACGAGGTCGGCATCCCCGACCCCGAGCGGCGCTACCGGCAGTACCCGCACGAGCTGTCCGGCGGCCTGCGCCAGCGCGTGATGATCGCCTCCGCTCTCGTCGCCCGGCCGCGCGTGCTCATCGCGGACGAGCCGACGACGGCGCTCGACGTGACGGTGCAGCGGCAGATCCTGGAACTGCTCGTGCGCCTCCAGGAACGGCACGGCATGGCCGTCCTGCTGATCACCCACGACCTGGGGGTCGTCGCCGAGACCGCCGACCGCGTCGTCGTCATGCGCCACGGCGAGGTCGTCGAGAGCGGCGACGTGGAGCAGGTCTTCACCCGTCCCGCCGCCGCGTACACGCGCGGCCTGCTGGACGCCACCCCTCGACTGGAGCCCGTCGCATGAGCACGAACGATCTGCTGGAGATCAGCGGCCTGCGCAAGGAGTTCCCCGGGCGGCCGCCGAGCGTCGCCGTCGACGACGTGTCGCTGACCGTGCGCGAGGGCGAGACGTTCGCGCTGGTCGGGGAGTCCGGCTGCGGCAAGACGACCCTGACCCGGCTGCTGCTCCGGCTGCTCGAGCCGACCGCGGGCAGCGTCCGCTTCGACGGTGCAGAGCTGCTGTCGGTGAAGGGGGCCGAGCTGCGGCCGCTGCGCCGGCAGATGCAGGTCGTGCTGCAGGACCCGTACTCCAGCATGAACCCGCGGCTGCGGATCGCCGAGATCGTCGGGGAGCCGCTCGTCACGCACGAGGAGTGGGCACGCGGGCGACGCGGGCGGGCCCGGGTGCGCGAGCGGGTCGGTGAACTCCTGGACGCCGTCGGCCTGGACGCGACCATCCTCGACCGGTACCCGCACGAGTTCTCCGGCGGGCAGCGGCAGCGCATCTCGATCGCGCGGGCGCTCGCCCTGGAACCGCGCCTGGTCGTCCTCGACGAGCCGACGAGCGCCCTGGACGTGTCGGTGCAGGCCCGCGTCCTCGATCTGCTCGCCGATCTTCAGCAGCGCCTGGGTCTGACGTACTTCTTCATCTCGCACAACCTGGCCGTGGTGCGGCAGATCGCCGACCGGGTCGCCGTGATGCGGCAGGGGCGGATCGTGGAGTGCGGCTCCGCTCAGCAGGTGTTCGAGAAGCCTCAACACGCCTACACGCGCAGGCTGTTGGACGCCGTTCCGGTACCCGATCCGGCGCGGGCGCGACGGACGCACCAGGCGGCGGGATGATCCCGCGCACCCTACGGTCCGGAGAGGACCAGGCCCGCCGCGCCGAGCAGCGCACCGGTGTCCGACGGCTCGCCGAGCACCACGGTGGGAGCCTCGCCCCCGCCGAGCGCGTCCTCCCGCAGCCGCGACTCGACCAGTGCGCGGAACGGCTCGCCGCCGTCCAGCGCCTCGCCGTGCAGTACGAACAGGCCGCAGGCGAAGAGCTGCTGGACGGTGGCGAGGCCGAGCACCAGGTTCTGCGCGTACTCCTCGACGAGACCGAGGGCGGCCGCCTCGTCCGAGGTCACGAGGTCGCCCAACGCCCCCGATTCCAGGCCCAGTTCGACTGCCCGGCCGCGCAGCCAGCGGGTCGTCGCGACCGTCTTCCAGCAGCCGCGCCGCCCGCAGGTGCACAGCTCCCCGCTGGCGGTGACGGTCATGTGGGCGCCGCTGCGTCCACCAGCGGGGGCGAGCACCTGGCCGTCGTAGAGGATGCCCACGCCGAGCACCTCCCCGGTGGCGACGGAGGCGAAGGAGCGCCGACCGCGCCCGGCGCCGAACCAGCGGTCGCCGAGGACCTGCACGCGGGCCCGGTGCTCGACCCGCACGGGCGCGCCCGTCAGTTCCGTCAGCCGGTCGGCGACCGGGTAGCCGCGCAGCGCGGGCGCGTCGTTGACCTCGATGACGCGGCCCGCCGCCGGGTCCACGACACCGGCCGCGGCGACCCCGACACCGGCCGGCACCTGACCGGCGAACACCTGGGAAGCCGCCCGCAGCGCCGCGTCGACGACGGCCGGGTCGGCGCTCGACGCGTCGAAGGCGGCCTGGGCCCGTTCCCGTACGACTCCGGTGCGGGTGAGCAGCGCGGCCCGCACCGCGCCGGGCAGCACCTCGACGGCGCCCAGCACACCGACGTCCCGACGGACCGGCTCGTCCGGCCCTGGCTCGGGAACCAATCGCAAAGGAATACGTTCATGCGCCATGCGCCGACTCTGTCATGCCCCCGGACCGGGGAGACAGCGGCATGACCTTCCGGAATCTGACCGAGACCACCTGGCGCGAGACGCGCGCGGCGGCGGCCGGGGCGATCGCCGTCCTGCCGATCGGCTCGCAGGAACAGCACGCCGGGCACCTGCCCATGGGCACGGACACCATGTTGGTGGACGCGGTGCTCTCCCGCGCCCTGGACCTGCTCGCGGAGCAGGCCGCCGCCGGTGCCGACGTGCCGGATCTGGTGCGGCTGCCGACGCTGCCGTACGGGCACAGTCCGCACCACACGTTCGCCGCGGCGCTCACCCTGTCCGCGCCGGTGCTCGGCGCGGTCCTCGACGAGTTGCTCGACTCGCTGGCCGCCTGCGGACATCGCCGGGTGCTCGTCGTCAACGGGCACGGCGGCAACGACGAGATCATGCGTCTCGCGGTGAAGCGGTTCGCGCTGCGCGCCGATGTCACGGCGGCCGCGTGCTCGTACTGGACGCTCGCCGATGCCTCCGACTCCGAAGACCACTCCGAGCTGGTGCCCGGCCACGCCGGCTGGTTCGAGACGTCCCTGATGCTGGCGGCCAGGCCCGAGCAGGTCCGTCCCGAGCGGGACGCGCGCGAGCCGGTGGATCCGCCGCCCCTGTTCGACAAGCCGCCGCACCCGGGACTGACCGTGGAACGCCACGGCGAGTGGGAGCGCGTGGGCGGCGCCACCGACGACGCGGCCGGCGCGGACGCCACGCACGGTGCCCGGCTGCTCGACGCCCGCGTGCGCGGCCTGGCCCGCGCGGTGCTCGCCTTCGACGCGGCGACCCGGCCCGACCCGACCCGCTGACCCCTGATCTCCCCCTCCGAGAGGAACCCGCAACTCCCATGAAGATCACCGCCGTTGACGTGCACGTCGTCAACCTGCCGCTGGTCAACCCGTTCACCAGCTCCTTCGAGACGAAGACCGGGGAGACCCGCACCGTGGTGCGGATCAGGACCGACTCCGGGATCGAGGGCTGGGGCGAGACGATGTGGGGCCGGCCGGTCGCCGCGATCGTCCGCGATCTGGCCGAGGACCTGATCGGCACCAGCCCGTTCGCGTTGGAGGCGTTCCACCGGCGCCACCACATGGTGCCGTTCTTCTACGGCTACCTCGGCTACGCGGCGCTGGCCGCGCTGGACGTCGCCTGCTGGGACGTCATGGGCAAGGCCACCGGCCAGTCCGTGACCGACCTGCTCGGCGGACCGGTCCGCGACGAGGTGCCGCTGACCGCGCTCATCACCCGCGCCGACGCGCCCGACGCCCGCCCCGCCGACCTGCCGTCCGCGCTCGCCGAGCACACCGGGCGGGTCGTCGCGGAGGGCGGGTTCACCGCCGTGAAGCTGAAGGGCACCACCGATGTGCAGGGCGACGTCGCGATCCTGCGGGCGGTGCGCGCGGCGCTGCCCGAGGTGAATCTGCGGGTCGACCCGAACGCCGCCTGGTCGGTGCCCGACTCGGTGCGTGCCGGGATCGCCCTGGAGGAGCTCGACCTGGAGTACCTGGAGGACCCGTGCGTCGGCATCGAGGGGATGAGCCAGGTCCGGCAGAAGGTGCGGATCCCGCTGTGCACGAACATGTGCGTGGTCCGCTTCGAGGACTTCGCGCCCGCCGTGCGCCTCGGTGCGGTCGACGTCATCCACGGTGACGTCTACAAGTGGGGCGGCATCGCGCCGACGAAGGCGCTGGCCGCGCACTGCGAGACGTTCGGGCTCGGCATGAACCTGCACAGCGGCGGCGAACTCGGCATCGCCACCGCCGCCCACCTCGCCGTCGTCGCGAGCACGCCCGTGCTGAACCGGGCCATCGACTCCATGTACTACCTGCACGCCGACGACATCATCGAGCCGCTGACGCTGCGCGACGGACGGCTGCGGGTGCCGGACGGTCCCGGCCTCGGTGTCACCGTCGACGAGGACAAGCTGCGGCACTACGCCGAAGTCAACGAGCGCGAAGGGGACTTGACCCGATGAGCACCGAGCCCACGGCCAAGCGTGCCGTGCACAGTGACGGCGCCCCGCCGCAGGCCGGCGCCTACAGCAAGGCTCTTGCCGCCGGACCGTATCTGTTCACCTCGGGGCTCGGCCCGCAGGACCCGGCGACCGGCGCGGTCGCCGACACCGTCGAGGAGCAGACGCGTCAGGTCCTCGCGAACCTGCGCGCCCTGTTGCGTGCCGACGGCCTCGACCTGGACGACGTGGTGAAGTCGACCGTCCATCTCCAGCACCTGAAGCGGGACTTCGCCGCGTACGACGCGGTGTACCGCGAGCATTTCGGCGAGCCTCGTCCGGTGCGCACCACCGTCGGCTCCGACCTGATGGACATCCTCGTCGAGATCGACGTGGTGGCGCTGCGCCGCACCTCCTGAGCGCACGCGGTACGCGGGAGGGGCCGGTGGCACGCTCCGGTCCCTCCCGCACCGGGTGGGCACCTGGGTCCGCCCCCATGACCACCGGCGGTCGCCGCCCGGATACGCTGCCCGCTCGCCGGGACCCAGACGGCGGGGCAGGCACGGGACGACCGGAGGAGCGAGCATGCGCACGGCAGCGGGATCCGGACTCGGAGGAGTGGCGGGGGCCGCCGCGCTGGCCGCGCTGCTCACCGTGGCCGGATGCGGCAACCCGGACACGCGGCCGTCCGGCCCCGAAAGCTCCTCTTCTTCCCAAGTGCCCTCACTCACCTGGGAGTTCGAGCACATAGCGGACTTCAGCGGCGACCTCACGGATGTCGCCTTGCTCGCCGAGAACGACATCTGGGCGGTCGGCACGGAGAACGACGGTGACCCCGCCGCGCGCCTGCTGCACTACGACGGAGCCCGCTGGACCCCGGAGCCCCTGCCCGGCTCCCTCGGCACCGTCGAATTTCCGCCCGCCCTCGACGAGATCGGCGACGGGAAGATCTGGCTGCGGACGACGCCGTCCCTGCAGGGGTCCACCACGACCCGCTGGGCCCAGTGGGACGGGACCCGCTGGGCCGCCGTGCCGAACCCGCCGCCCGGCGCTGTCACCGGCCTGGAGGCGGACGGGCCGGACGACGTCTGGGCCCTCACCGGCGAGCGGACCGCCCAGCACTGGAACGGCAGCCGATGGACGACGACCTCGCTGCCGTACAAGACCGCGGACCTGGCCGTGGTGGGACCGGACGACGCCTGGGCGGTGGGCCGGCGCTCGACCGGCCCCGGCACCGAGCTGACGGGCGGCACCCCGTACGACCAGCCGGCCACGATGCACTGGGACGGCACGTCGTGGAAAGCGGTCGACACCCCGGTGACCCGCTTCGACGACCCGATCCCACCAGAGCCCGGCGCCGCCCTGACCAAGGTCTTCGCGCTCGACAGCGGTGAGGTGCGCGCCTACGGCGTCAACGGCTTCAACCACGGCGAGGGCGAGGAGGAGCCGGACGAGGAGTACATCCGGCTGCGCCGGGACGGCTCGGCATGGGTCGCGCAGGAACCGGCGCCCGGCGGCTGCGCCCTGCGCCTTCCGGTGGCCCAGGACGACGCGGGCCTGTTCCTCGACGGCAACTGGTACCTGACCGACGACGGCCGCTGTGTGAAGATCCAGCGGCACCGGCTGCCGCTGTCGACCGGCGCCCGCAAGCCGTCGAACCAGTCGCTGTGGCTGTCCGAGGTCCACCGAATACCCGGCACCGACTCCTGGCTGGGCGCCGGGCACGTACAGGTCAACCAGTCCGGCGACGCCTTCGACGCCCCGGTCGTCGTCCGTCTGAAGCGGGCCGGCTGACCGCGGAGGCGCTCCCGCGGGCGCGTCACCCCCCGGTGCTCTCCCGCACGATCACCTCGTGCCCGACGACGTGATCCCGCAGCGGCCCGCCGTCCGGATCGTCGACGCGGCCGACGAGCAGCGCCACGGCGGCGCGCGCGATCTCCTTCTTGTCCGGGGACACCGTCGTCAGCGTGGGCACGCTGAACCGGGACGCCTCGATGTCGTCGAAGCCCACCACGTCCACGTCCTTCGGCACGCCCACCCCCTTCTCGTGCAGGGCCCGCAGCGCGCCCAGGGCGAGGTGGTCGTTGAGGCAGAGCAGCGCGTCCGGCTGCGGATCGCGTTCGAGGAGCGCGACCGCGGCACGGGCGCCGTCCCGCCAGTGGTACGCGTCCACCGGGACCACCAGGTCGCTGTCGAAGGGGACATGGGCCGCCTTCAGCGCTTCCCGGTACCCGTCCGTGCGCAGCCGGTCGGTGCCCTGGCGGCCGCGCGCCCTGCCGCCGACGACGGCGATCCGGCGCCGCCCCCGCTCCAGCAGGTGCGCGGTGGCCTCGCGCGCGGCCCGTACGTTGTCGATGGCGACGTGGTCGGTGCTGCCCTCGGCGGGCCGCTCGCCCAGCAGGACCACGGGCAGCCGGCGGTCGCGGGTGGCGAGGTCGCGGGGTTGCAGCGCGAGGGGGCTGAGGATGACGCCGTCGGAGAACTGGGCGTCGAAACCGTGCAGCGCGGCCAGTTCCCGCTCGCGGGAGCCGCCGGTCTGGTGGAGGAGCACGGTCAGGCCCCGCTGGTCGGCCTCGGTCATCACGTGCTTGGCCAGCTCGGAGAAGTAGGCGACGTCGAGCTCGGGGACGGCGAGGGTGATCATGCCGGTGCGGCCCTGGCGCAACTGGCGGCCCGCGATGTTGACCCGGTAGCCGAGGGCGTCGATCGCCTCCCGGACGACCTCGCGGGTCCGGTCGGAGACATGCTCGAAGTTGTTGATCACGTTGGAGACCGTCTTGGGCGAGACGCCCGCGTACTCCGCAACGTCCTTGATCCTGGGTCTGGCCGCCACGCTGTTCATTCCTTCCGTCTGCCGTCCGCGATCCTATCGAGCATCACGAATCGGCTTCGGGCCGGATCCCGCACCGCCCCGGATATTTACAACGATGTAATCGCCATGGTGCCATGACCCCGCGCCGCCCGGCGCCGTACCCACCCGGCAAGGAGCACCATGCCCGTCCCCCGTCCCGAGTACCCGCGCCCCCAGTTCGTCCGCGAGGCCTGGCTGAACCTCAACGGACGGTGGGAGTTCGAGATCGACCGCTCCGACACGGGCCTGGAACGCGGGCTGCAGGAGCGGGAGTTGGGCGGTCACATCACCGTGCCGTTCTGCCCGGAGTCGGAGCTGTCCGGGGTCGGCGACACCGACTTCCTGGAGGCCGTCTGGTACCGGCGCACGGTGACGGTGCCCGCCGACTGGACCAACTCCCGGGTGCTGCTGCACTTCGGGGCCGTCGACCACGACACCACGGTGTGGGCGAACGGCGTGGAGGTGACCCGGCACCGCGGCGGCTTCACCCCGTTCACCGCCGACCTCGGCGACATCGCCGCACCCGGCGCGGAGTTGACACTCGTCGTACGCGCCCGCGACACCCGGCACGGCCCGCAGGCGCGCGGCAAGCAGGCGACCTGGTTCGCGAACTCGCACTGCCACTACACCCGCACCACCGGCATCTGGCAGACGGTGTGGCTGGAGCCGGTGCCGCGCACGGTCGCCCTCAAGCGTCCCCGGATCACCCCGGACCTGGCCTCGGGCACCTTCTACCTGGAGCTGCCCCTGACCGGCAACGCCCCCGGCCACCGGCTCCGCGCCACCCTCGCCGACGAGCACGGCACGGTCGTCACCGCCGAGGCCCGCGCCGACCTCGACCTCGGTCCGCGCCTGGCGCTCACCGTGCCCGCGGACCGGCAGCGCGTGTGGGCGCCGGACGACCCGCACCTGTACGACCTCACCTTCGAAGTCGTCGACGCCGAAGGCGAGTCGGTGGACCGGGTCACCTCATATGCGGGCCTGCGCTCGGTCTCGGTCGACGGCAAGCGGCTGCTCCTGAACGGCGAGCCGGTCTTCCAGCGCCTCGTCCTCGACCAGGGCTACTACCCGGACGGCCTGATGACCGCACCGACCGACGCCGCCCTGGTGCGCGACATCGAACTCGGCATCGCGGCGGGCTTCAACGGCGCCCGACTGCACCAGAAGGTCTTCGAGGAGCGGTTCCTGTACCACGCGGACCGGCTCGGCTACCTGGTGTGGGGCGAGTTCGGCGACTGGGGCTGCGAGGTCGGCGTCCGTGACGACAACCAGCGGCCCGACGCGTCGTACGTCGCCCAGTGGCTGGAGGCCGTGGAGCGGGACTACTCGCACCCGTCGATCATCGGCTGGTGCCCGCTGAACGAGACGTACCAGAACCTGCACGACCGCATCACGCGGCTCGACGACGTCACGCAGGCGATGTTCCTGGCCACGAAGCAGGCCGACAGCACCCGCCCGGTGATCGACGCGTCCGGGTACGCGCACCGCGTCCCGGAGACCGACGTGTACGACGCGCACTGCTACGAGCAGGATCCTGCGGCCTTCGCGAAGACGATGCGGGGCCTCGCGGAGAACGAGCCGTACGTCAACACCGGCCCCGAGGGCCAGGTCTGGTCCGTCCCGTACCGCGGGCAGCCCTACTTCTGCAGCGAGTTCGGCGGCATCTGGTGGGACCCCGAGGCCGCGGCCGAGGTGGCCGGCGACGCACGCGACGACTCGTGGGGGTACGGCGAACGGCCGCGCACCGCAGTGGAGTTCATCGAGCGGTTCACGGGCCTGACGGGCGTGCTCCTGGGCGACCCCGAGATGTTCGGCTACTGCTACACCCAGCTCACGGACGTCTTCCAGGAGCGCAACGGCGTCTACCGCTTCGACCGCGGCGAGAAGGCCGACACCGCCCGGCTGCGGGACGCCCAGCTCCGTCCGGCCGCCTTCGAGAACGTGCGCTAGCTCAGTCTGTCCGCGATTTACATCGATGTATGACCGTGGACGGCGGTGTCGGGACGACCCCGCCGTCCACCGGGAAGGAGCCACATGACCGGTCCATCCGTCCCTGTCGGTCGCCCCGCGCTCACCAGGCGGCGCGCGCTGACGGCCGCGTTCGCCGCCGGGGCCTCGGTCCTCGGTGCCGGGGCGCTCAGCGGCTGCGGCAGCGCGCTGGCCGCCGACGACGCGACCGTACGCCTGTGGGACCTGTTCCAGGGAGCCGACGGCGGTCTGCTCAACGACATGGTGCGCAAGGCCGGGCCCCACATGCCGGGCGTGCACGTCGAGCGCACGGTCCTGGAGTGGGGCACCCCGTACTACACGAAGCTCGCCATGGCCTCGGCCGGAGGTCGCGGCCCGGACGTCGCCGTGGCGCACATGTCACGGCTCGCGGGATACGCCCCGACGGGCCTCGTGGATCCGTGGGACATGGACCTGCTGGCCGAATTCGGCGTCCACGAACAGGACTTCGCCAAAGCGGTGTGGGGGCGCACCCGGTACGAGGGGGCGACGTACGCGATCCCGCTCGACACGCACCCCTTCATCGTGTTCTTCCACCCGGAGCCGACGAAGAAGGCGGGTCTGCTGAAGGCGGACGGCACGCTGGACACGGACGCGTTCTCGTCGCCCGAGCAATTCCTCGCCGCAGGGCGGGAGTTGGCCAAGGCGTCCGGCAAGCAGGGCATCTCCTTCGGGTACGTCAACGACACCGCGCAGGGCTGGCGGCTGTTCTACGGGCTGTACCGGCAGACGGGCGGCACGTTCGAGCTGCCGCCGGGCGGGCCCGCGAAGGTGGACCTGGACCGGATGGCCGAGGTCATCTCCTTCATGGCCGAGCTGGTCGACGGCAAGGCCAATCCGAAGCGCCTCGACTACAACGCGAGCGTGGCCGCGTTCACCAACCGGCAGACGGCGATGGCCCTGTCCGGCGAGTGGGAGCTCGGCACGTTCCGCACGGCGGACAAGAAGGTCGACGCGGCCCCGTTCCCGACCGTCTTCGGCACTCCGGCGATCTACGCGGACTCGCACTCGTTCGTCCTCCCCCACCGCGAGAACCCGGACGCCGGGCACCGCCGCCGCACGCATCAGGCGGTCGCGGCGCTCCTCAAGGCGGGGCAGACCTGGGCCACCGCCGGGCACATCCCCGCGTACACGCCGGTGACCCGCACCAAGGAGTACGCCGAGTTGCTGCCGCAGGCGCACTACAAGTCGGCCGCGTCCACCGTGGTCCTCGACCCGCCCGCCTGGTTCGTCGGCGCGGGCTCCGACTTCCAGAACGCCATGTCGCAGGTGCTCCAGCAGGCCCTGCTCGACGGTCTGTCCCCCGACCGTGCGGCGCGCGCGATGGTGCGGCGCGTCAACACCTTCCTCTCCAAGCCCAGCCCGGCCTGACTCCCTGGAGGCACGACGATGTCCTCTCCCCACCCCTCGCCCCGGCCGGGACCGCTGTCCGTACGCCGGCTGCTGTCCCCGGGCCTGCTCTTCGCCCTGCCCTTCCTCGCCCTGTTCGCCGTGTTCCTGCTGTGGCCGCTGGGCCAGGGCCTGTGGATGGCGCTCACGGACAAGGCCCTGTCCGCGCACGCCCCGTCCTTCGTCGGCCTCGACAACTTCTCGGAGGCGTTCGGGGACGCCGAGATGTGGCGGGCCCTCGGCCACACCCTCGTGTTCACCCTGATCTCGACCGTGCCGCTGGTCGTGGTGGCGCTCGGCATGGCGCTCCTCGTGCACACCGGTCTGCCCGGCCAGTGGGTGTGGCGCCTGGCGTTCTTCGCCCCGTACCTGCTGCCGGTCGGCGTCGTCGGTCTGCTGTGGCTGTGGCTGTACCAGCCGGATCTCGGCGTCTACAACCATGTGCTCGGCGCGCTCGGCCTGGATCAAGTGGCGTGGCTCAGCGACGAGTCGGTGGCCATGTGGGCCATCGCGCTGACGACGCTGTGGTGGACGGTCGGCTTCAACTTCCTGCTCTACCTGGCCGCCCTCCAGTCCATCCCCGACCACCTGTACGAGGCCGCGGCCATCGACGGGGCCGGGGCCTGGCGCCGCCTGTTCTCCATCACGCTGCCGCAGCTCGGCCGCATCACGACCGTCATCACCCTGCTGCAGATCCTGGCGTCCCTGAAGGTCTTCGACCAGGTGTACCTGCTGACGAGGGGCGGCCCGAACAGCTCGACGCGGCCGGTCGTCGAGTACATCTACGACGTCGGCTTCACCGGCTACCGGCTCGGCTACGCGTCGGCGATCAGCTACATCTTCTTCGCCCTCGTCGTCCTCGCCTCCGCCGCTCAGTTCGCCGTACTCCGCCGCCGGGAGAAGTGACATGACGACCACCACCGACACGCCCGTACGCCCCGCGAAGCGTCAGCCCATCGTGCCCGTACGCCCGCCGAAGCGGGGTGGCGGCCCCGCGCGGTCGACCACGAACCTGACGCTCGGCGCCGGCCTCACCACCCGCGTGCTCGCCCTCGCCGTGCTCGTGATCGCGGCGCTGATATGGCTGCTGCCCATGGCGTGGGGCGTGCTCACGGCCTTCAAGTCGGAGCAGGACGCGAGCGATCCGCTGCACTGGCTGTGGCCGAAGCACGGCTTCACGCTCCAGGCGTTCAGCACGGTGTGGGAGCGCGGCGACCTGCCGCTGTGGATGCTCAACAGCTTCCTGATCTCGGCCGCCGTCACCGTGATCACCGTGCTGGTCTCGGCGATGGCCGGGTACGCCTTCTCGCGCACCCTGTTCGCCGGCCGCAAGTGGCTGTTCACGCTGACGATCGCGGCGGTCCTCGTGCCGCCGCAGATCCTGATCGTGCCCTGGTTCGAGCAGATGCTGACCCTGCATCTCCTCGACACGTACGCGGCGGTGATCCTCCCGCAGACCGTGGCACCGGTGATGGTGTTCATCCTGAAGAAGCACTTCGACTCGCTGCCCGTCGAGTTGGAGGAAGCGGCCCGGATCGACGGCGCGGGGCACTGGCGGATCTTCTGGTCGGTGCTGCTGCCGCTGTCGCGGCCGATGCTCGCCGCCGTCGCGATCTTCGTGTTCATCGGGGCGTGGAACAACTTCCTGTGGCCGTTCGTGTCCACGTCCGACCCGTCCCTGATGACGCTGCCCGTCGGCATCACCACGGTGAAGGACGCGTACGGCATCCAGTACGCGCAGTCGATGGCGTCGGCCGTGCTCGCCGCGCTGCCGCTGGTCGCCGTGTTCGTCTTCTTCCAGCGGCACATCGTCAAGTCGGTGGCGACGACGGGTCTGGGCGGCCAGTGACCCCGGGCGACTCCGGTCGCCCGGGCTCAACTCTCCACACCGCGTGCCCCGTTGACACCGCCCCCACCCCTTCCCTACGGTCCTGAACGCCTGGGACTTACATCGATGTAAGGAGCCGCTCGTGCGCGCACGGTCCCGTACCGCCCTCGTCTCCGCACTGCTCGCCCTGCTCGCCGGTCTGGCCTGCGCACCGCAGGCGGCCGCGGAGAGGCCGGCGAGAGCCGACGCCGCCGCGAGCGGCACCTTCCGCAATCCGCTCAACACCGGTCCCGACCCGTTCCTGACCTATGCGAACGGCGCCTATCACCTGACCACCACCCAGGGCGACAGCATCAAGATGTGGAGCTCGCCGTCCCTGGCCACGCTGCTCGACGCCGACCCGAAGACGGTGTGGGCGGACACCGACACCTCCCGCGACCAGCACATCTGGGCGCCGGAGTTCTACCGCTTCGGCGACCACTGGTACCTGTACTACACGGCCGACGACGGCACGGACGACCATCACCGGCTCTACGTCCTGGAGTCGTCGGGCGACGATCCGACCGGCCCGTACCACTACAAGGCGAAGCTCACCCCGCCCAACCACGCCGATGACTTCGCCATCGACCCGGGCATCCTGCAGCACGACGGCAAGCTGTATCTCGCGTACAGCGGCATCAACCCGTACCAGCACAACGGCCTGAACATCGCGCCGATGTCGAACCCGTACACCGTCTCGGGCGACGCGGTCGCGATCGACGCCGCCGGAGGCTGCCCCGAGGTGCGGGAGGGCCCCGAGTTCCTGAACCGCAACGGCCGTACGTGGATGACGTACTCGACCTGTGACACCGGGAAGCCCGACTACCAGGTCTGGATGAAGTCGCTGCCCAACGGCGCCGATCCGCTCGTGCCCGGCAACTGGACGCAAGCCGCCGGGCCGGTATTCTCCCGCGCCGACGACCGCGGCGTGTTCGGCCCCGGGCACCACGCCTTCTTCAAGTCCCCTGACGGGACCGAGGACTGGCTGATCTACCACGCCAAGACGACGTCGACGAACACGTACACCAACCGCACGACGCGCGCGCAGAAGATCTCCTGGAACGCGGACGGCAGCCCGAACCTCGGCACGCCGCTCGCGATGGGCGCGACCCAGGACCTGCCGTCCGGTGACCCCGGCTCGGGCAACTACTGGATCAACGACGACGGCCGGTCCAGCGGCAGCGGCGGCGTGACGTACACCGGCACCTGGAACTCGGGCACCGGCTGCGCCGCGCAGTGCTTCTGGAGCGACGACCACTGGAGCGACCAGGCGGGCAACACCGCCACGTTCACCTTCACCGGCACCCGCATCGCCCTGCTGTCGGTCAAGGACACCGGGAACGGGATCGCGGCGATCAGCGTCGACGGCGGCCCCGAGCAGCGCGTCGACTTCCACAACGCGATCCGCACCGGCGAGACGCTCCAGTACCTGAGCCCACGGCTGGCGAGCGGCCCGCACACGCTGCGCGTCCGGGTCACCGGTGAGCACAATTCCTCGGCCGGCGCCTCGTTCGTGAGCGTGGACCGGGCCGAGGTCTACACGGACTGACGCCCTGTCGCGTCGGGGCCGGTCACTCCTCGTCGATGTCGGCCCCGATCTCGATCTCCAGCAGGCAGAACCCTCCTCCGTGGCAGGAGTCGCAGACCGTCCCGTCGCGGCTCCCGCTGCCGCTGCACGCGCCGCACAGTCCGTCGTGCCATGTCGTCCCGTCCAGGGCGTAGTGCGGGCGCGGATAGTGCGTGTCGGCGAGCACGCACTCCACCCGCGTCTCCGGGTGCCGTCGCACGCACAGGTCCTGCCCGAACCGCCGCTGCCGACCGTCCTGTCCGATGTCTTCCTCCTTCGTCGCGCCTTCGTGATCCCTCGACCTTTCCAGGGATAGCACCCGGCACTGACAACGCAGGCCGACCGGGCTCACCGCACCTCGTAACCGAGGTCGTGGGTGGTGAGCGACGTCGGCATCAGGCGCAGCCACACCGTTCCGCGCTCCGCCGGATCGTCGTACAGATAGCGCACGAACCGCTCGTCCCAGCGGGTCTCGTCGGCGCCCAGGTAGCGGGTGAGCTTCCGGCGACCCCTCGGTACGTCGAAGGGCACCAACTCGGCCCGGCCGCGGGCTTGGACCTGGCGGACACGTCCGGTAGCGAGGTCGCACTCGTCCACGACCAGTGCGACCTTCGGATCCTTGCGCACCCGGTCGAAGAGCCGGGTCCACGGCCCGGTGAGCACCCAGAACGCCCCGTCCTCCCACAGGTACCGGACGGGGCGCACGGTCGGGCCCTCGGTGGCGAGGCGGGCGGTGAACGGCCGGCGGAGGAAGGCGTCCGGGTCGAAGCGGTGCGTGGTGGTCACGGCTCCCATCGTCCAGAGCGGCGACCGGGCTGCCCACCGTCGGAAGACCTAGGTCCGCGTGGCCGTGACCGCCACGGCGAGGTACGGCATCGGGAACGCGCCGCCCATCTCGTCGATCACGGCGCCGGTGCGCGCGAGGAGGTCTGCCTGCTGCTCCGGGGTGTACAGGGCCGCCTCGCCGCTGGTGGAGAGGTGTTCCAGCCAGGCGTCGCGCGTGTAGTGCTGCTCCCAGCGGACCTCCCACCGATCAAGGTCGTCGAAGGAGCCGGTGGCGCGCAGGCCGTCGGCCACCTTGTCGAAGATGGCCCCGTACGCGTCGATGGCGGAGTTCTTCCAAGGCATGCGCGGGGCGTCGGGGAGTGCCGCGCGGTGGGCTGCGGCGAAGGCGTCCGCGAGGGCGGGGCCGGGCCGGTAGACGTTCCAGAACAGGGCCACGCGCCCGCCGGGGCGCAGTACTTCGGCGGCCTTCGCGGCGCCCGCGGCCGGGTCGATCCAGTGCCAGGTCTGTCCGGCGACGACCAGGTCGAAGGTGCGACCCGCCGGGTCCCAGGTCTCGAACGCGCCCACCTCGACCGGGAGTCCGCGCTCGCGCGCGAAGCCGGCCATGCGCGCGTCGACGTCGACGCCGAGCACGGTGCAGCCCGCCGCGCGGAACTGACTCGCCGCGATCCCGGTGCCGCAGCCGACGTCGAGGACGTCGGGTCCCGGCGCCGCCGCGGCGATCCGCCGCACCAGCGCGCCGGGGTAGCGGGGGCGGCTGCGGTCGTAGCGGTCGGGATCGGAGCCGAAGGACTCCGCCATGCCGCGGGCCTTGTGCGGTTCGTCCGGGACGGAGGAAGGGGTCGGGCCGGAGTGAGTGGGCATTCGCCCACTCTAGGTGGGCACATGCCCACTCGTCTACGGTTGGCCCGACCGACGCAGCGATGACGAAGGAGATCCGCAGGTGCCGACCGGGGTGGCCATCCGCGATGTGCGCACGCAGCTGTTCGACGCCGCCGAGCGCGTCCTGCTGCGGGACGGCGCGGCCGGGCTGACCAGTCGGGCGGTCACCGACGAGGCCGGGTGCGCCAAGGGGGTGCTGCACCGGCACTTCGCCGACTTCGACGCGTTCCTGTGCGAGCTGATCCTCGACCGGGTCGAGGGGATCGACGCGCGGGGCGCGCAGCTGCGGGCGGTCGCCGGGTCCGGCTCGCTCGTCGATCACCTCACCGACGCCCTGACCGGCCTGTTCAGCCCCGTCGCGCTGGCGCTCGTCAGCCTGATCACCTTCCGCGACGGCCTGCGGGCCCGGCTGCGCGCGGCGGGCCGGCCGGGCGTCACCGTCCTCGCCCGCGCCACGGCCGTGGTCGTCGATTACCTCGGTGCAGAGCGCGCGGCGGGCCGCCTCTCCCCCGGTACCGACGTGGACACGCTCGCCCTCAGCCTCGTCGGCACGGGCCACCTGCTGTTCGCGGGCCGGGACGACGGCCCTCCGCAGCGTGCGGAGGTGCGCAGGATCGTGGAGTCGGTCCTCGCCGGGTCGCTGCCCCGGTAGAGGGGATTCCCGCTGCGGAAAAGGCAGTTGAGGCCGCGGCGCGGGCCCGCCATCATGGGCGCCATGGACACTGTCACGCCCACGGAGTGGATCGGCGTCGCCGCGTACGAGAACCTGCGCGGCCGTCCGCACCCGATGGCCGCCGTGCGCGCCTGACTGCGGGAGCACGGCATCGACTGGATGCCGTTCGGCCAGAACGAGGTCCGCTGGGACCACGCCTGTGGCATCGGGCCCGACGGACACTGGCACGGCTGGTTCGATGTCCAGGTCGACGGCGCCGCCCTGCGCCGGCTCGGGCTGCACCCCACGCAACCGACGGCCGCGGTCGACGGCCCTTCGCCGCCCGCCTGGTGGCATGCCGCCGCCGAACGCGCGGCGGGCCCGCCCCGGTGACCGGAGCGGGCCCGCGCACGACGCCTGCGTCAGGCCTCAGCCGCGTACCGTCTCCAGCTCGCGGTCGTCCTCCGCGGGCGGAGCCGAGGCGGTCAGCGCCTTCTGCAGCTTCTCGCCCTCCACGTCGACGTTCGGCAGTGCCTTGTCGAGCCACTTCGGCAGCCACCAGGCGCGCTTGCCGAGCAGTGCGAGCACCGCGGGCACGATCGCCATGCGGACCACGAAAGCGTCGAAGAGGACGGCGACGGCGAGGCCGAAGCCCATCATCGCGATCATGTCGTTGTCCTCCATGATGAAGCCGGAGAAGACGCTCATCATGATGACCGCGGCGGCGCCGACGACCCGGCCGCCGTGCCGGAACCCGGTGACGATGGCCTCGCCGGGCCGCGCCCCGTGGACGTAGGCCTCACGCATCCGCGTCACGAGGAACACCTCGTAGTCCATGGCGAGTCCGAAGACCACACCGATCATGAAGATCGGCATCATCGACATGATCGGACCCGGCTGGTCGACGCCGAAGATGTCCGCGAGCCAGCCCCACTGGAAGACCGCGACCACGGCGCCGAGCGCCGCCGCCACCGAGAGCAGGAAGCCGAGCGCGGCCTTGAGCGGGACGAGGACGGAGCGGAAGACCAGCATCAGCAGGAGGAAGGCGAGGCCGACCACCAGGAGCAGGTACGGGACCAGCGCGTCGTTCAGGGTCTGCGAGAAGTCGATGGTCATGGCCGTGGCGCCGGTGACCAGGATCTCGGAATCGGTGTCCGCCGCCCAGGACTTGGCGTCCGAACGGATCGTCTTGACCAGGTCCTCGGTCCGGTGGTCGCTGGGTCCGGTGGACGGCACGACCGTCATGATCGCGGTGTCACCGGCCTGGTTGACCTGGGCCGGGGTGACGGCGACGACGCCGTCGACCTTGGCCAGGCTGGCGCCGACCTCCTTCGCGGCACCGGCCGCGCCCTTCGCGTCGACGGTCACCATCAGCGTGCCGTTGAAGCCCGCGCCGAACGACTCGGACAGCATGTCGTAGGCCTTGCGCTGGGTGCTGTCCGGCGCGGACGAGCCCTCGTCGGGCAGGCCGAGTTCGAGGCTGGCCGCCGGCACGGCGATCGCGCCGAGGCCGATGACGCCGACGAGCAGGACCCCGAGCGGGCGGCGCAGCACGAAGCGGGACCAGCGGGTGCCGAGGTTGGGCTTGTCCGTGTCGGGCGCCGGGCCGGTCCGCTTGCGGTCCTTGCGGCGCAGCACCTTCTTGCCCGCGAAGCCGAGCAGCGCCGGGATCATGGTGAGCGCGATGAGCACCGCGATGGCGACGGTCGCCGCGGCGGCCAGGCCCATCTTGCTGAGCATCGGGATGCCGACGACGGAGAGTCCGGTGAGGGCGACGACGACGGTCAGGCCCGCGAAGACGACCGCGGATCCCGCGGTGCCGACCGCGCGGCCCGCCGCGTCCTCGCCCTCGTGGCCCTCGGCCAGCTCGGCGCGGTAGCGGGAGACGATGAAGAGCGCGTAGTCGATGCCGACGGCGAGGCCGATCATCGAGGCAAGGGTGGACGTGGTGCTGGACAGGTTCAGGACGCTGCCGAGCGCGGCGATGCCGGAGACGCCGATGCCGACGCCGATGATCGCGGTCAACAGCGGCATGCCCGCGGCGACCATGGAGCCGAAGGTGATGATCAGCACGATCGCGGAGATCGCGATGCCGACCATCTCGGCGGTGCCGCCCATCTCCTGGTCGGCCTCGACCGCGTCACCGCCGGCCTCGACGGTGAAGCCCTCGTCGCGTGCGTCGTCGATGGCCTTCGTGAGGGCCTCGTGCGCCTTGTCGGTCAGCTCGGTGCCCGCGACCTTGTACGTCACGGAGGCGTAGGCGGTGGAGCCGTCCTTGCTGACCGCGTTCGCCTTGTACGGGTCGGCGACCGAGGCGACCTGCGGGCCGTCGCCGAGCGCGGTCACCAGCTTCCGCACATCGGCCTTGGGGGCCGGGTCGGTGAGCTTCTCGCCCTCCGGCGCGCGTATGACGACGCGCGCGGTCGCGCCCTCGGCGCTCGCGGCGGGGAACTTCTGGTCGAGGAGGTCGAACGCCTTCTGCGACTCGGTCCCCGGCATGGAGAAAGAGTCGGCCGGCGGGGCGGGCGCGGCCGACGACGCGAAGCCGATCCCGCCGAGCAGCAGCACCCACAGCAGCGCCACATAGCGGCGGCGCCTGAAGGACAGCCGGCCGAGTTTGTACAGGAACGTAGCCACGGCGAACGGGACTCCCGTCGGGGTCATGGGGCAGGAGCGACCGCCTGGGGATGGTGCGTCGTTGCACGTCAGGACGGTCGGCAGGATCGTTCCTCTATCGTCTCCGCCCGCGCGGGCCCGCAGGTCAGCCTCTGAGCCACAGTCCGCGCCCACGGCTGCGGTAGGCGCGAACGGCCAATGTCATACCCGGGGAGGAGTCGTGCCCTATACGTGTAAACCCCACGGTGGAGCCCGACAACCTGCTCGGGCCCGGTACCTGAGCATGCCCTGAGAATGCGCCCAGGATTGTTGACAATCTGGTTGACGCTTGGTGCGGTGGGTGCGGGGCCGCCCCTCGCGCCCCTTGGATCACAGGAGACATGACGTGAAGCACAGGGCCATCAAGCGCAGGAACTTCGTGATCGGGATCGGTGCGACGGCGGGTGCCGCGGCGGTCGGTGGCGTCGCCCTCACCGCGCAGGCGGCGCCGGAGAGTACGTCGCGCACGGCGAAGGAGCTGGGCTCGCTCGCGTTCGACAAGGACGCGTACACGGAGCTGACCACGACCGTCACCACGGGCGACGGCGACAAGGAGGTGAAGTACCACTTCTGGAAGGCGATCACGTACGTCGCGAACCCGGTCGACGAGACGTACCAGAGCCTCAACGTCAGCGTGCCGGTGGAGATCGACGGCACGCCGGTCGACGCCTCGGACGCGCCGATCCTGTTCGCCAACTCCGTCGGCGGCTACATGCCGTCGTCGGTGGCGGACGCGGACGGGATCGGGGGTGGCGGCATGCCCGGCGGGGGCGGCGGCATGCCGGGCGGCGGCGTTTCCCCCAGCGCTTCGGCGCCGGGCGCCGATGACAACACCAACGCCACCGGGGGCGCGCTCAGCAGCAACCAATTGCTGGCCGTCGCGGCCGGTTACGTGGTCGTCGAGCCCGGCGCCCGCGGGCGTACGCTCACCGACTCCGACGGCACGTACTACGGCACGGCGCCCGCCGTGATCGTCGATCTGAAGGCCGCCGTGCGTTACGTGCGCGCCAACAAGGGCCGCATACCGGGGAACACGGACCGCATCGTCTCCGCCGGGACCAGCGCGGGCGGCGCCGTCTCCGCCCTGCTCGGCGCCTCCGGCGACAGCAAGCTCTACGCCTCGTACCTGAAGGATCTGGGTGCGGCCGACGCCTCGGACGCGATCTTCGCGACCGGCGCCTGGTGCCCGATCACCGACCTCGAGCACGCCGACGGCGCGTACGAGTGGAACTGGGGCGGCAACAAGCTGAACAGCGGGGCCCGGGTCGACCAGTCCGTGTCGAAGGACCTCACGTCGCAATTCGTCGAGTACCAGGCCCGGTTGAAGCTGCGCGGCCTCGGCGGCTTCGGCGCGCTGAACGCCCGCAACTACGACGACTACCTGCTGAAGCAGTACCTGCGGCCGTCGGCGACGACGTACCTGAAGGGGCTGTCGGACGCGGACCGCGAGGCGTACCTCGCCGACAACGCCTTCATCACCTGGAAGAACGACAGGGCGACGTTCACGTGGGAGGACTACCTCACGCACGTGGGCGCGCGGAAGAAGGACGCCCCCGCCTTCGACCCCTTCGACCTGTCGTCCGGTGAGAACAACGAGTTCGGCGCGGGCACGACCGAGTCCCGGCACTTCACCGCGTACGGCGCGAAGAACGACACGACGGGCCTGGACAGCAAGCGGGTGGCGAGCGACATCCCCGGCAAGCTGGACCTGATGAACCCGATGTACCACCTCGGGAAGAAGAACCCGGGCCGCTCCAGGCACTGGTGGATCCGGCTCGGCACGAACGACACCGACACCTCGCACGTCGTCTCCGCGAACCTCGCGGCGAGCGCGTCAGGCCTCGGCGACGACGTGAACCACCTCTACTACTGGGACCAGGGCCACGGCGCCAACACGGACCCGGCGGACTTCATCGCCTGGATCGCCGAGGTGACGGGTCACAAGAAGAAGGGCTAGCCCCATCGGAAAGGGCCGCTCCCGCGCCATGCGGGAGCGGCCCTTTCCGATGGGTGGGATCAGGCCTTCGCGGCCGCCGTCGCACGCGCCTTGATGGTGAGCGCGGCCAGCGCCATCATCACCGCGCCGAACACCGCGGCGCAGGCGTACATCGTGAAGCCCAGGTCCGCGTTGCCCGCCGCGAGGAGTTCGCCGCCGACCCACGGGCCGAAGACCGCGCCGAAGCGGCCGATGCCGGAGACCCAGCCGAGGGCGGTGGGGCGGTCCTCGTCGTTGTGGTGGGTGCCGACCGTCGCGTAGACCATGGTCTGGCCGGAGAAGAGGAGCAGCCCGGCGAAGAAGACGACCACGTACAGGACGCCGACCGACATCTCGACGCCCATGAGGTAGACGAAGACCGCGGTGAGCGTGAACCAGGCGATGACGACCTTGCGCGGGCCGATCCGGTCGGCGGTGCGGCCGGCGATGAGCATGCCGCAGATGCCGCCGACGTTCAGGAACGTGGAGAAGAGGAGCGAGTCGCCGGTGTCGTAGCCGAGTTCGACCATGATCTTCGGCAGCCACTGGCCGACCCCGTAGACGAGCAGCAGGCCCGCGAAGGACGTCAGCCAGAAGCACAGGGTGGTGGACCACTGGCCGGCCCGGAAGAGGTTCTTCAGGGCGGCCAGTTTGTCCGTGCCGCGCTCCTTGACCTCGGGCAGTTCGGTGCCGAAGTCGGCGGCGAGCTTCTCGGCGTCGGAGCGGCGGCCCCGGGTGAGCAGGTTCGTCGGCGACTCGGGCAGCAGCTTCAGGGCGAGGGGCAGCAGGATCAGGGCCGGTATCGCGGAGGCGATGAAGGCCGAGCGCCAGCCGAAGTCGTCGACCAGCCACAGCGCGATGAGCGGGGCGAGGGCGCCGCCCGTCTGGTGGGCCGTCATGATGACGCCGGTGGCGAGCGCCCGGCGGCCGCGCGAGGTGAACTCCATGCCGTACGAGATCGCGATCGGCAGCAGCGCGCCGAGCCCGAAGCCGCACACGAGGCGGAAGAAGCCGAACTGGCCGGAGGTCTGGGACCAGCCGGTGCCCAGCGTGGCGATGGTGAAGATCACGACGCTGACCAGGACCGTGTTGCGGCGGCCGATCCAGTTCGACGCCATGCCCGACAGGATCGTGCCGATCAGCATGCCGAAGGTCGAGTAGCTGCCGATCGTGCCCGCCGCGGAGTCGGTGAGCCCGAGGCTCTTGCCGCCGAGCATGTGCGGCAGGACCGAGCCGTAGATGAACGTGTCGATGCCGTCGAGCAGGACGAGCGCCCAGCACAGGGCGATGACGGCGTTGCGGCTTCTGCGGGCCGTCGTCCCGCTCGCCTGCGCGAGCGAGGAGGTGGCGGAGGAGGACATCGTTGTTTCCTCTCGTGCGGGAGCCAGGCAGGGATTCCTGGTCCCGGGCGGCAGGTGCGGTGGGGCCGGTGCGGGGTGCGACTCACGCGGCCGGCGTCGTGGGGAGTGTCGTAGACGCTAAGAAGTCGCCACCACTACGTCAACACTTTTGTTAACAATCTCAGAAAAGATTTCGGCCCCGGTGCCGCACGCGCGTCGCACGCCCGCCGCGCGGCTCTCCCCGGGGCCGGAAAACGCAGGTCAGGGCTGGACTGGAGGCGTGCCGTGGGTGTGGAACGACTCGATCGTCCGCAGCCCCCACGCCTGGCCCTTCCTGCGCTCCTCCTCGGTCCACGTGATCAGTGGCCAGTCCGGGGCGAGCACGAGCCGGGTGAGCGGGTTGCACAACTCGATGCGGTTGCCGCCGGGTTCGTAGACGTAGAGGAAGAACGTCTGCTGGATGGCGTGCTTGTGCGGGCCCGTCTCGATGAACACGCCGGAGTCGATGGCGAGGTCGGCGGCGCGCAGGATGTCCTCGCGGGTGTCGGTCGCGAAGGCGATGTGGTGCAGGCGACCCTCGCTGCCGGTCCAGTCGGACGTGTAGACGACGTCGTACGACTTGTCGGTGAAGGTCAGCCAGCGGGCGGCGATCTTCCCGGTGTCGAGGCGGATCTGTTCCGTGGGGCGGGCGCCCAGGACCTGTTGCTGGAACTCGGCGTTGGCGAGGACGTCGGCCGCGAGGAAGTTGATGTGGTCGAGGCGGCGGACGCCGACGCCGCGGTTGGGCTTGGCCTGCGGCTGGTTCTTGAGGGACGGCTTGAGGCGGTCGGGGGCTCGGTAGTACTCGCTCTCCCAGTACAGGGCGTGTTCGTGGCCGTCCGGGTCGGTGGTGACGTACAGCTTGCCGAGGCCGGGTTCGTCCTCGACCCACTTCCCCGTGCCGCCCGCGTCCTCGACGGCCTTCACGCGGCGCCGGAGCGCCTCCTCGCTGGAGGTGCGCAGGGCGAGCCGGCCGAGTCCCGGCTGCTCGCGGGCGGTGAGGACGAGGCTGTGGTGCTCGTAGTCGTCGAACGTGCGCAGGTGGACCGTGTCGCCGTCGCGGCCGTTGACGGTCAGGCCCAGGAAGTCGGTGAAGAAGGCGACCGAGGCGTCCAGGTCCGGGGTGAAGAGCTGGGCGTGGCCGATGTGGGCGATGTCGCCGAGGGGCGGGGTCACTGCTGGCCTCCTGAGGGGTGTGCGGGGACGGACGGGCGCGGGAACACCGTGCCGTCGAAGATCTTGCGCGCCGTGCGGACCACGGCGGTGCGGCGGGCGCGGGGCAGGCCGTCGGGGCCGAGGCCGATGCCGCTCTCGATGTCGGTGAAGCCGGTGGGGTGCTCGATGCGGAGCCGGTCCCCCTCGGCGGGCGGTTCGGCGATGGCGGTCCCCACGCCGCCCTCGATGCGGATCCCCGCCGCCACGCTCGCCGCGCCGAGCACGCCGATCGAGGTGTGGCAGCGGACCGGGATGAAGGTGCGGGTGGTGACGGCGCCGCCGTGCCGGGGCGGGGCGAGCAGGGTCAGTTTGGGGACCGTGGTGGCGGACACGTCACCGAGTCCCATCAACTCACCTGCCGCCAGGCGGATTTCGCGGAGCCGGGCGGCGAGTTCCGTGTTCGCCTCCAGCTCCTCCGGGTCCTCGTGGCCGGTGACCTCGAGCGCGACGGCGGGGATCAGGACCGTCGGCATGCCGTTGTCGACGCAGGTGACGTCGACGCCCGCGACCGTGTCGCGCACTTTGCCGGTGGGCAGCAACTCCCCCTTCCCCGGCGGGAACTCGATGACCACGGCGGCCGCGGTCCCCGGCACTCCGGAGATCTCCGCGTCGCCCGCGTAGTCCACGTGACCGCCCGGGGTCGGGAACGTAGCCGTGGCGAAGTCGCCGGAGTTCACCATGCGGATGCGCACGGAGGTCCGCGGATCCGCTGCCGTCACCAGGCCGCGCTCGACGGCGAACGGGCCGACCCCCGCGAGCAGGTTCCCGCAGTTCTGACGGTCCGACACCTCCGGCCGGTCCACGCCGACCTGGAGGAAGAGATAGTCGACGTCGGCGTCGGGGTCCGCCGACGGGGACACCATCGCGACCTTGCTCGTCAGGGGGTGCGCACCGCCGAGCCCGTCGATCTGGCGCGGGTCGGGGCTCCCCATGACGCGCAGCAACAGGTCGTCGCGGGCCGCCGGTTCGGCGGGCAGATCCTCGGCCAGGAAGTACGCGCCCTTGGAGGTGCCGCCGCGCATCAGCAGGCAGCGGACCTCCGCGGGCCCGGTCACGATCCGGCTCCGGTGTGCTCCTCGTACGTCCGGTACTCGACGCCGAGGTCCTCCAGGGTCTTGCGCAACCCGTAGCGGTCGAGGCCGAGTTGGCCGTCGATGAAGGCGGCCTGGGTCGCGGCTTCCTTCTCCTCGCGGGCCTGTGACTTCTCGGCGGCCTCGCGGGCCCGCTCGCGCGGCACGACCACGACGCCGTCGTCGTCGGCGACGATCACGTCACCGGGCCTGACGGCCTGGCCGCCGATGACGACGGGGACGTTGACGCTGCCGCCGGTCGCCTTGACGGTGCCCTGCGCGGAGACGGCCGCCGACCAGGCGGGGAAGCCCATGTCCCGCAGTTCGGCGGTGTCGCGGATCCCGGCGCCCGTGACGACGCCGCGCACGCCGCGCCGCTGGAGCGCGGTGGCGAAGAGCTCGCCGAACATGCCGTCCGTGGACGGCGAGGTGGTGGTGACGACGAGGATGTCGCCCTCGCCGCACTGCTCGACGGCCGCGTGGATCATGAGGTTGTCGCCCGGCCAGGACAGGACGGTGACAGCGGTGCCCGCGACCCGGGTGTCCCGCTGGTTGGGGCGCAGGTGGTGGCCGAGCAGACCGGTGCGGCCCATGGCCTCGTGGATCGTGGCGACGCCGTACCCGGAGAGGGCCTCGACGTCCTTGGGCTCCGCCTTCGGCGGTCCTGTGACGATGACGCCGGGCATCAGGCGAGCTCCTTCGCGATCTGCGGGTAGGGGCGCATGTAGGCCTCGGCCATGGTCGTGTGGGCCAGGCCCAGGTTCGGGCCCGCGTTCCGCTTGAGCTGCACTCCGCGGCGTACGGCGAGATCGGTGTAGTAGTCCCACAGGTGCCGCTGGGCGCCCAGGCACTCCATGGCCGCCCGCTTGGTGTCCCAGACCTCGGTGATGTCGAGCAGCACCTCGGGCTTGAAGCCGCTCATCTCGGGCTGGTGCGGCTCGAAGTAGAAGACGGGCGGGGCACCGATGATCTCGCCCTCGCCGGGGTAGCCGATGGCCTGCGCGAGGACGCGGGCCTCCAGGGCCATGCGGTTGGCCGCCGGGTGGTCGCCGTTGTACGGGTCCTCGACCGGGTGCGTGAGGACGACGTCGGGCTGGGTCTCGCGGTAGACGGTGACCAGCTCGTCGGTCAGCTCGGCGGTGGCCACCAGCGGGTAGTCGCCGGCGTCGAAGAAGCGGACCTCGGCGCCGAGCGCGGCGGCGGCGCGCTCCGCCTCGTCGCGGCGGATCGCCTTGATCTCGTCGAGCTTCTTCCCTTCCCGCCAGGCCTTGGCGGACTCGCCGCGCTCGCCGAAGGTCAGGCACGCGATGGTGACCTTCTCATCCCGGGCGGCGGCCAGCGCGACGGCACCGCCGGCCCGCCACACGAAGTCCCCGGCGTGCGCGGTGATCACCAGTGTCGAACGTGGGGCGGTGGCGGGCGCGCCGTTGCCGTTGCCGTTGGTCATGCTGCATCTCCTCGGTGACAGGTGTGCACCCGCCCCAGGAGCGCTGTCAGTCGTCGCGCAGGGCGGCGATCACGCTGCTGAGGTGGGCGCGAACGGCCGTCTCGGCCGCTTGCGGGTCCCTGGCGCGGATCGCCTCGATCACTGCCAGGTGCTCACTCAGGGACTGCTGCGGACGCCCCGGGCGCAGCGCCAACTGGAAGCGATGGCGCACCAGTTGGGCGTTGAGCCGCTCCAGGAGACCGACGGCCGTCTGCTGGCCGGAGATATCCCGGATGCGGGCGTGCAGATCGTGGTTGAGCTCGGAGTACGTGATCGGATCGCCGTCGGCGACCGCCTTGGACATGGCCTTGCCCAGGTCGGTCAGCTCGTCGAGCTGCTCGTCGGTGGCGACCTCGGCCGCCTTGGCCGCGCACAGCCCTTCGAGCGCCATCCGGCACTCCGTGATCTCCACGGCCTCCGCGATCGTGACCACGCGCACTCGTGACCCGCGGTTGCGGATCCGCTCGACCAGCCCTTCGGAGGCGAGGTCGAGCAGCGCGGCACGGATGCTGGCGCGGGTGACGTCGTACTGCTCGGCGAGTTCGTTCTCCACCAGCCGCTGGGCCGGTGCCATCTCGCCGCGCAGAATCGCCTGCCGGAGCCGCTCCAGCGCGTACTGCTTGGCCTGCTCTCCGGAGCCTGGACGGGCTTCCTTCGGCATCTGCCCTCCCTGAGTGAGTGCCTGTCGACGCTAAATCTAGGCGAACAGAATTGTCAACGATTTTGTTTGCACACCTCATCTGCAGTTTTCCCGCCCGCGACATCCCGGCACGGACACTCCGGGCGGCACGGCACCCCGCCCGAGACCCCCAAAAACCCGTGCCTCACCGGGAGTTCACCGACCGGTCGGCCGTGATTCGTCTGTCCACCGCCTTCGCCACACGGCAAGATCACAAGATGTGTCCGCCATGTCCCCGACAGACGGGAAACCCTCAGTGGCCACCCCTCGCGCCACCCTCCTCGCCCTCGCCACGGCCGCCGCCGCGTTCGCGGTCACGGCCGCCGCGCCCGCCCAGGCCTTCGGCTCCCTGCCCGCCGTCGCGCCGCGCGCGGAGACCACCGCCCTGCACGACGACACCGCGGGCGGCGACGCCGACGCCGACGACCCGGCGATCTGGCGCGACGCGGCCGACCCCGCGCGCAGCCTCGTGATCGCCACCGCCAAGCAGGGCGGGCTGCGCGTCTACGACCTCGACGCCAAGGAGGTGCAGTCGCTGCCCGCGCCCGCCGCACCCGGCGCCGACCACGCCCCCGGCCGGTTCAACAACGTCGACCTCGTGCACAGCTCGCGCCTGCACGACCTCGCCGTCACCACGGACCGCGGCACCGACCGGCTGCGCGTCTACCGCATCGACCCCCGCCACAAGGGCGGACCGCTCACCGACGTCACCGACCCGCAGGCGCCCGCGGTCTTCTCCGGCTCGCAGGACGAGATCGACGAGCAGCGCACCGCGTACGGTCTGGCCACGTGGACCGATCCGGCGTCGGGCCGCTCCTACGCCCTCGTGAGTCAACGCGAGCGCACCCGCCTCGCGCTGCTGGAGCTGACCGCGCACCAGGACGGCACCGTCGGCTACACGAAG
This sequence comes from Streptomyces sp. HmicA12, assembly GCF_000373565.1. Classification (GTDB taxonomy): domain Bacteria; phylum Actinomycetota; class Actinomycetes; order Streptomycetales; family Streptomycetaceae; genus Streptomyces. Next base: position 138,349 of record NZ_KB891831.1, read on the forward strand.
GTCCGCACCCTCGACCTGCCCGCCTCCTTCCGCCTGCCGAACGGCTCGTCGTGGTCGCCGTGCGCGGAACCGGGCGAGCTCCCCCAGGTCGAGGGCATGGTGGTGGACCCCGCGAACGGCACGCTGTACGCCGGGCAGGAGGACGTCGGCATCTGGCGGCTGCGCGCCGACCTGACCGGCACGCCCCGGCTCGTGGACAAGGTGAAGGAGTACGGGGTCCCCGCGACGTACGACGAGGCCACCGAGGAGTGCGCGGCGGGCGCCGACCCGGGCTTCGGCGGCAAGCACCTGACGGCCGACGTCGAGGGCCTGACACTGGTCACCGAGCGGGACGGCGACGGACTGCTGCTCGCCTCCAGCCAGGGCGACGACACCTTCGCCGCCTACGACCGCGAGGTGTCCGACGGCAACGCGTACGAGGGCGGCTTCCGCGTGACGCCCGCCTCGGCGACGCTCGACGGCTCCGAGGAGTGCGACGGCGCGGCCGCGCTGAACGCGCCACTCGGCCGCCGCTACCCGCACGGCCTGCTCGTCGTGCAGGACGGTCACGACGCCCCGGACGAGACGGAACGCCCCTCCACCGACTTCAAGTTCGTGGACCTCGGCGCGGTCACGGACGCGGTCGACGACTGACCCGACGTCCGCACCGACGCCCTGGGGCGAACCGGCTCACTTGTGGCCCGGGTCGCCCCAGGGCTCTTCCAGCGCGGCCCGCAGCGCGTCGACCGCCGCCGCGCCGATGCGGTCGGCGAGGCGGGCCTCCAGGCGGTCGAGCGCGCGGCGCGCCCGGTCGTGGGCGTGCCGCCCCGCGGGGGTGCGGCGGATGAGGCGCTGCCGGGCCGACGCCGGGTCGGGCACCTGCTCAAGAAGTCCGGCGGCCACCAGCGCGTGCACCGCCTGGTGCACGGTCTGCCGGGTCACGCCCATCCTGCGCGCCAGCTCCGAGACGGTGGTGCCGCCCTCATCGAGCACCGCGAACAGCTGCGTCTGCGTCGGCGTCACGGGCTGCACACCGCCCGCCTCCAGTGCAGCGAGCAGTCCTTCCTCGAACCAGCGCCGCCCCTCCCCCAGCAGCTGCGCCAGATCGCGTCGCGTCTCGGTCACTTCTTCCTCGCCCTCGCGAACCCTCGACGACCGACCCCTTGCCCGTCACCCGTCTCACGTGTCAGGGTACCTGACGCATATCGTCAGGCACCCTGACACGAAGGAGTGGGCAACCATGACCATGGAGTTCGCGACGCGCTACCGCAGCGCCTCCCGGATACCGGCCGATCCGACGAAGCCGTACGTGATCGAGAAGGGCGAGGGCGACCGCGCCCATCTCTTCGGGGACCTGATCACGATCTACGCGGGCGGTGAGCAGACCGAGAACACCTTCAACTTCTTCACCGTGGAAGGGCCGAAGGGCGACATCATCCCGGCGCATCTGCACGCGGACACGCACGAGGTGTTCTACGTGACACAGGGCGCCGTCCGGCTCTTCGTCGAGGACACCGAGGGCGCGCAGTCCGAACGGCTGCTCACACCGGGCGACTTCGGCTTCGTACCGAAGAACTGCCCGCACGCCTACCGCATGGAGCGCCACCACACCCAGGTCGTCGGGGTCGCGGCAGGCCCCGGCCACACCTTCGAGCGGTTCTTCGAGAACCTCGGCACGCCGACGGAGCAACTCGGCCTGCCCGCCCGGCCATTCGTGCCCGAGCCGCACAAGTTCGGTTCCGTACCGCAGGAGTTCGACGTGCGGTTCCTGCCCGAGCACCAGTGGCGCTCGCAGTGAAGCCGGCCGAACTACGGGCACTGATCGCCGCCCCGCACCCCGACATCGCCCCATTGCCGCCCGCGGCCGGGCGCCCTGGCGGGGTGCGGATGCTGCGCGGAGTGCCGTACGGGAGCGTGGAGGGCGCCCGGCCGCTGGAGCTCGACCTGTGGCTGCCGGGCCCGGGACCGGATCAACTCCCCTCCCCCGTCGTTGTGTTCGTGCACGGCGGCGCCTGGCGGCGCGGGCGCCGTGACGACCTGGGCGTGACCACGCGCTCCTGGGACCCGGGCCCCTTCGAGCGGCTCGCGGCGGCCGGGTTCGCGGTGGCCTGCGTCGACTACCGGCTCAGCGGCGAGGCGACGTTCCCTGCCCCGCTGGAGGACCTGCGGGCGGCGCTGCGCTGGCTCGGCCTGCGGTCGGCCGAGCTGGGGATCGACCCGCTGCGCACGGTGGTGTGGGGCGAGTCGGCGGGCGGGCATCTCGCCGCGCTGCTCGCGCTCACGCACTCGGAGCCGCGGCTCGCGGGGGCGGTCGTCTGGTACGGGCCCGCCGACCTGACGACGCCGCGGCCGCCGTTCGACCCGGCCGACCGGGCGACGCCGGAGGCGCTGCTGCTGGGCGCGGCGCCCCTCGACGCACCCGAACTCGCCGCCGCCGCGAGCCCGTTGCGGCAGGTCCACGGGGACGCCCCGCCGTTCCTCGTGATCCACGGCGAGGCCGACACGATGGTGGCGTGCTCGCACGGCCGGGACCTCGCGCGGGCGCTGCGCGCGGCCGGCGCCGAGGTGGACCTGCACACGGTGGCCGGAGCCGATCACGGCTGGTACGGCCTGGACGACGAGGAGGTGGAACGCATCTTCGCGCGGTCCGTGGCGTTCGCCACCGCCGTGAGTTGATCTCTTTCCCGGACGCCGGTCTGCTGGCAGATTGGGCCGCGCACCGTTCATCACCGTAGAGAGGTACGCCATGAGCCCGCAGTTCGGCGACTATCAGTACGAGATCTACCTCGACGGGCTGCGCGGTGTCGTCCCCACCATGCCCATGGAGTTCGGGGAACTGGAGCAGCGGGCCCGGGCCGCGCTGCCGCCGTCCATCTGGTCGTACGTCGCCGGGGGCGCCGGGGACGAGCACACCCAGCGGGCCAATGTGCGGGCCTTCGAACGGTACGGGCTGATGCCGCGGATGCTGGTCGGCGCGGCCCAGCGCGATCTGTCCGTCGACCTGTTCGGGCTGCGCCTCGCGTCGCCGCTGTTCATGGCGCCGGTCGGGGTCATCGGGCTGTGCGCGCAGGACGGGCACGGGGACCTGGCGACGGCGCGAGCGGCGGCGCGCACCGGTGTGCCGATGGTGGCGTCGACGCTGTCGGTCGACCCGATGGAGGACGTGGCCGCCGAGTTCGGTGACACCCCGGGTTTCTTCCAGCTGTACACGCCGACCGACCGGGCGCTCGCCGAGAGCCTGGTGAAGCGGGCCGAGGCGGCGGGCTTCAAGGGCATCGTGGTCACCCTGGACACCTGGGTGACCGGGTGGCGCCCGCGCGACCTGTCGACCGCCAACTTCCCTCAGCTGCGCGGGCACTGCCTCGCCAACTACACCTCGGACCCGCGCTTCAGGGAGCTGACCCCGTCCGACGATCCGCAGGCCGTCGTGGGCTCCTGGGTCGGACTCTTCGGCAACCCGCTGACCTGGGACGACCTGCCGTGGCTGCGTTCGCTCACCGACCTGCCGCTGATCCTCAAGGGTGTCTGTCACCCCGAGGACGTGCGGCGCGCGCGGGACGGCGGCGTGGACGGCATCTACTGCTCCACCCACGGCGGCCGCCAGGCCAACGGCGGCCTGGCGGCGCTCGACGCACTGCCCGGTGTCGTCGAGGCGGCGGACGGGCTGCCGGTGCTCTTCGACTCCGGGGTCCGCTCCGGCGCCGACGTGGTCAAGGCGCTGGCGCTGGGCGCGACGGCGGTCGGTGTCGGACGCCCCTACGCGTACGGGCTCGCGGTCGGCGGCGAGGACGGCCTCGTGCACGTACTGCGCTCACTGCTCGCCGAAGCGGACCTGACCATGGCCGTGGACGGCTATCCGACCCTCGCCGATCTGACCCCGGAGTCTCTGGTCACGCTGCCGCGTCACTGACCGGAAGCACCGGGAGCAGCTGCGGGCGCCGGGCGCGGCGCCCGTCACCGGAGGATCGGCCGCGCAGACGCCGGCCGAGCCAGGGACCCAGGTGGCCCGCGGCCCAACGGAGGTCGGCGACGGCGGCGCGCCCGGCATGCGGTACCGGGGCGGGCGGGAGCGGCCGGGTCCAGGCGTCGTCGCTGCCGGGAAGCTCCAGCGCGTGCGCGACAGCGGCCGCGATCCGGGCGTGGCCGAGCGGGCTCGCGTGCAGCCGGTCGGGGCTCCACAGGCGCCTGTCGGTGAGGGCGAGCACGTGTTCCGTCTCGGCGAGGGCGACACCGTGCCGCTCGGCGGCGACGCGGATCCGGGCGTTGAGCGCGGTGACCCGTCCGGCGAGCGGGCGGGCCAGCGGGATCATCCGGCCCACGTCGGGGAAGGTCACCGTGGCGACCCGGGTGCCCGCGCCGGTCAGCGCCGCGTACATCGCCTCCAGGTGGCCGGCCGTCTCGTCGGCGTCGAAGGAGGGCCGCATCAGGTCGTTGACCCCGGCCACGACCGTCGCCAGGTCGGGGCGCAGGGCGAGCGCGGGCGCGAGTTGCTCGGCGCGCACCTGCCCGGCGAGCCGGCCGCGTACGGCCAAGTTGGCGTACCGCACCTCGCCGTCGAGCTCCGCGAGCCGCTCGGCCAGCCGGTCGGCGCAGCCGCGCAGGCCGGTCGTGTCGTCACCGTCGCCGAGGCCCTCCGTCTGGCTGTCGCCGAGAGCCACGTACCGCAGATAGGTCGTCATCGCCGCGCCCTCGCGGTGCGCAGGTCGAGAATCTCCAGGGCGCGTCTGCCCCACCGCAGGTTCTCCTCCTCCAGCGAGATGCCGCGCAGCAGCGTCAGGTACGGGCCGACGCGCTCGCCGTCCCGCAGGTGCGCCTCCTCCGTCATGCCCTGCAGCAGGTGGGCGCGTACGCGCTCGTACCGGGCGAGCTTGCCGGTCGCCCACGCCATGCGCTCCTCGATGTGGGCCCGCACGGCGGCCGTGTCGCCGACGTCCACGGCCTGCACCTTCACCATCAGCTCGTCCCGCACCGCGATCGGGCGCGGCTCCTTGACGGTGAACGCGACGAGATCGGCGCGCCCGTCTTCGGTGAGCGTGAACAGCCGCTTGTTGGGCCGGCGCTCCTGGGGCACGACCCGCGCCTCGATGAGGCCGTCCGCGGCGAGCCGCTCCAGCTCGCGATAGAGCTGCTGGGGCGTCGCCGCCCAGAAGTTCGAGACGGACACGTCGAAGATCTTCGCCAGGTCGTAGCCCGACGCCTCGCCCTCCAGGAGGGCCGCGAGCACCGCGTACTTCAGAGACATCTGGACACCGTACAGCGATGCGATTACTTTCATCCACACCTATTCAACAAATTGGGTATTGATCGAGAGAGGTGTCGCCATGCAGGCGTTCCGCAAGGCCGTGGAAGCGAACGACCACGAGGCGATCGAGGCGCTGCTCGCCGACGACGTCGTCTTCACCAGCCCGGTGGTCTTCAAGCCGTATCCGGGCAAGGCGATCACGGCGGCGATCCTGCGCGCGGTGACCCGCGTCTTCGAGGACTTCCACTACGTGCGGGAGATCAACGACGCGGGCGGCCGCGACCACGTCCTCGTCTTCGAGGCGCGCGTCGGCGACCGCTCGATCAGCGGCGCCGACTTCCTGCATGTGAACGACGAGGGCCTGATCGACGAGTTCACGGTCATGGTGCGGCCGCTGTCGGCGGCGAACGCCCTGCAGGCCGCCATGGCGGCGCAGTTCGACCGGATCGCCCAGGAGACCGCTCAGGCCTGACGGACCAGGTCGGCCAGCGCGGCCGCCGCCGCGGCGAGACCCTCGTGCGGGGTGACGGGTTCGTCCAGGTACACGTCGCGCCGCAGCTCCAGCATCAGCGCCGTGACGCGCGGGTCCTCGCCGTAGTACCGCAGCGGGACGTACGTGCCGGCGAACGGGGTGTTCAGGCCGACCTCCCCGAGCGGGGCGAACGCCTCGCGCGCGTGGGCGAGCAGGGCGGCCGGAGTGTGGAAGGGATCCGTGCCGAGGCAGACCGGCGGGCGCGGGCCCGAGCCGTGGAGTTCGTAGGGCAGGGCGCGGCTCGGGTAGGAGTGCACGTCGATGATCACCGCCCGGCCGGTCGCGGCGATACGGTCCGCCACCGCCCGGGTCATCGCCTGCGCGTACGGCTCGAAGTAGCGGGCGAGCAGGGCGTCCTCGTCCCACGGAGGTTCGGCGCGCAGGGGTGCGCGGTGCGTCGTGCGGGTGTAGACCGCGCCCATGCCGACCGCCCGCATCTCCTCGCGCTCGTCGGGGAAGCGCTCGGGGTCGACGACCAGCCGGGAGCGTGCGTTGACGAACCGCCACGGCGTCACGGGCGCGGCGCGTGCGGCGCGTTCGGCGAGCTCCTGGGTGTGCGCGTCGGTGATCAGGTCCAGCTCGCGCTCCAGTGCGGCGTCGTCGAGGACGATGCCGGCGCGGACGCCCGGCGTGATGGTGCGGGAGCCGTGCGGCACATGCAGGATCACCGGCGAGCGCGCGGCCCCGGGGATCAACCGGTGCGCCGGGCCGTGCTCGTCGCCTGATCTGACGGAACTGTCCGAGGTGTCCATGCCCCAACCCTCCCCCACGCGTCCCATTTTCCGGAACGTGGGTTTCGAGGTGTGGACCGGGGTAGGGAGCCCAGCCGTCCGCTACTGAACGACCGTTGAGTAGTGAGAGTGCGACAGGAGTACGTCACCTTGCCCGATGCCCGCTCAGAACTCGTCCGCCACCTGTGGATTCCGCTCGCCGACGGCACTCGGCTCGCCGCCCGGGTCTGGCTTCCCGACGGCGCCGCCCGGCCCGCGCCCGCGATCCTCGAGTACATCCCGTACCGCAAGAACGACGCGACGGCGTCCCGCGACAACAGCCTGCACGCCCGCTTCGCCGAGTGCGGCTACGCCGCCGTCCGCGTCGATCTGCGGGGCAGCGGCGACTCGGACGGGCTGATGCTCGACGAGTACGCGCAAGCCGAGCTGGACGACGGTGTCGAGGTCATCGAGTGGCTGGCCGCGCAGCCGTGGTGCGACGGGAACGTCGGCATGATCGGCAAGTCGTGGGGCGGATTCAACGGCCTGCAGATCGCCGCCCTTCGCCCCGCCGCCCTCAAGGCGATCGTGACCGTGTGCTCGACGGACGACCGGTACGCGGACGACGTGCACTTCACGGGCGGTTCGCTGATCGCCTCGGAGATGCTGCCGTGGGCGTCGACGATGCTCGCCTACAACGCCCGCCCGGCCGACCCCGCGGTCGTCGGCGACCGCTGGCGCGAGCAGTGGCTGCACCGCATGGCGGACACGCCGGTGTACGTCGAGGAGTGGCTGCGGCACCAGACGCGCGACGCGTACTGGAAGCACGGCTCGGTCTGCGAGGACTTCTCCGCGATCACCGCGCCGGTGCTCGCGGTGGGCGGCTGGTACGACCCGTACGTGGGCGCCGTGCTGCGCCTGCTGGAGGGTGTGCGGGCTCCCGTGCGAGCGATGGTGGGGCCGTGGGCGCACACGTATCCGCATCAGGCGGAGCCGGGGCCCGCGATCGACTTCCACGGTGAGGTCGTGCGCTGGTTCGACCAGTTCCTGCGCGGCCGCGACACCGGCGCCCTGGACGATCCGGCGCTGCGGGCGTGGCTGCCGCAGTGGGCGGCGCCGGGCGCGGACCGCGCGGTACGCCCCGGGCGCTGGGTCGCCGAGCGGAACTGGCCCTCGGAGCGGATCCAGGAGCAGGCGTTCGCGCTGGCCGGGGAGTCCGCCGGGGACGCCGCGACGCACGACCCCCTGCGCTACCGAGACGTCCACCTGGACAGCACGCGCGTGCTCGGCACCGCGGGCGGCAGCTGGCTCCAGTTCGGGGACGCGGCGGGTCAGTTCGGTCCGCAGGGCGGGGACGACGGGCTCGCGCACTGCTTCACCACCGCGCCGCTCGACGAGCGCGCCGAGATCCTCGGGGTGCCGGCGGTGACGCTGCGGGTGAGCGCGGACCGGCCGGCCGCGCAGCTCGCGGTGCGGCTCAACGACGTCGCCCCGGACGGCAGTTCGCGGCTCGTGACGCGCGGGCTGCTCAATCTGACGCACCGCGAGGGCCACGAGGAGGTACTGCCGCTGGAGACGGGCCGCACCTACGACGTGACGGTCCCGCTGCTGGCGACCGCGCACGCCTTCGCGCCCGGCCACCGGGTCCGGGTCGCGGTCTCCGCCTCGTACTGGCCGCTGGCCTGGCCGTCACCGGAGCCCGTCACGGTCACCGTGCACCCGTCGCCGACCTCCGAACTCCGGCTGCCCGTGCGGCCGTTCGACGAAGCGGACGCCGGGCTACGTCCTTACGGGGAGCCGCTGCCGGACCTTCCTGCCGACCTCGCCCAGACGCCGGGCGAGTCGACGCGGCGGATCGAGCACGATCCGGTCAGCGGTCGGACCGTGGTGGAACTCGCCGTGGGTGACGGCGAGTTCAAGGACCTCTCCGACGGATCGTGGCGGATCTCCGACTCCGTGGACCGGTTCTCGCTCTCCGAGGGCGACCCGCACTCGGCGCTCGTGGAGTGCGAGCGCACCGAGGAGGGCGGCCGCGGCGACTGGCGCTGGAAGGTCGTGACATCGAGCCGGCTCACCGCCGACCGGGACACGTTCAAGGTCAGCAACACGCTCACCGCATTCGAAGGGGACACGCAGGTGTACGACCGCACCACGGACGCCGTGATCCCCCGGCAGGGGATGTGAGGCCGATGCGCAGACGCACCCTCCTGACCGGCGGTCTCGCCGCGCTCGGCGCGGCCGGGGTCGCCACGGCGACCGGTTCCGTCGCCGGCACCGGGCCCGTCATCACGGTCGGCTCCAAGCAGTTCACCGAGTCGTGGGTGATGGGCGAGCTGTACGCGCAGATCCTCACGGCGCGGGGCTTCCAGGTCGTCCTCAAGTCCAACATCGGCAGCGCCGACATCATCGACCGGGCGCTGCGCGGCGGCCAGATCGACCTGTACCCCGAGTACACGGGCGTGATCCTGCAGACGTTCGCGCTGCCGAAGCACATGCCGACGACCGCGCGCGGCACGTACGAGGCGGCGAAGGCGTTCGAGGAGACGCGCGGCGTCACCCTGCTGAAGGCCACCCCGTTCCAGAACCGCAACGCGGTCGCCGTGCGCACCGCCGACGCCCGCGAGTACGGGCTGAAGACGGTCGGTGACCTGAAGAAGATGGGGAAGACCTCGTACGCCGAGTACCCGGACAACATCACGGGGCCGCTCGGCTACGACGCGATCGTCAAGGCGTACGGACTGCGCGACATGAAGGTGCGCCCGCTCAACATCGGGCTGCAGTACCCGGCGCTGAAGAACGGGGACGTGGACGCCGCCGACGTGTTCACCACCGACCCGCAGCTGCGCCGCTACGACTTCACCGTCCTCGACGACGACCAGGCGATCTTCGGGTTCCAGAACGTCGCTCCGGTCGTGCGCCGCTCCCTCGTGGACCGGTACGGCGCGCGGCTCACCGAACCGCTCGACGCCGTCGACGAGTTGCTCACCGAGGAAGCCATGCAGGCCCTCAACGAGGCCGCCGCGATGATGCGGCTCAGCCCCGCCAAGGTCGCCGACCGGTTCCTGCGCGCCAACGACCTGAAGTGACCGAGGAGCACCCACCCATGCAGAACAGTGCTGCCGCCGAGATCGTCTTCGACGCGGCCACCAAGACGTACGACGGATCGGCCGAACCCGCTCTCGACGCCCTGTCGTTGACCGTCCCGGCGGGCGAGATCTGTGTCCTGCTCGGCGCTTCGGGCTGCGGCAAGACCACGGCCCTCACCCTCGTGAACCGGCTGACCGAGTTGACGAGCGGCGACATCCGCATCGGCGACCGCAGCATCCGCGACCAGGACGTCATCGAGCTGCGCCGCGGCATCGGCTACGTCATCCAGCAGGCGGGACTCTTCCCGCACCTGACCATCGACGAGAACGTGGCGACCGTGCCGCAGGTGCTCGGCTGGAAGAAGCCGAGGATCGCCGAGCGGGTGCGCGAGCTGCTCGAACTCGTCGGGCTCCCGCACAAGGAGTACGGGCACCGCTACCCGTCCCAGCTCTCCGGCGGGCAGCGTCAACGCGTCGGCATCGCAAGGGCGTTGGCGGCCGATCCGCCCATCATGCTCATGGACGAGCCGTTCGGCGCGCTCGACCCGGTGACGCGCGAGCACGTCCAGGACGAGTTCCTGCGCCTCCAGGAACAGGTGGGGAAGACGACGCTGTTCGTCAGCCACGACATCGACGAGGCCGTCCGGATGGCCGACCGCGTCGCGATCCTCGCCAAGGGCGGCAAGCTGCTCCAGTACGACACCCCGGAGCGCATCCTGCGCGCGCCCGCCGACGACTACGTGGCCCGATTCGTGGGCGCGGACCGCGGGTTGAAGGCGCTGACGCTGCGCACGCTCGGCGACCTGAAGCTGGAGCCGGCCACCGAGGAAACCGCAGAGGCCGCCGTGCTCCGTACCGGCGACACCCTGCGTACGGCCCTGTCGGCGCTGATGGCCGGTGCCGCCGAGCGGCTCGCGGTGGCGGACGGCGACGGGAAGACCGTCGGCTCCGTCACCGTCGACCTGATACGGGAGGCGGCGTGAGCCTGCTCGCCTCCGGGCCGCAACCGGTCATCCCGGACTTCGGGACGGTCAGTTCGTGCGTGCGGGACAACGGCGTGTTCTGCGTCGACTGGTTCACCGCGAACTTCTCCAGCGTGTTCGGGCCCGCCCTGGGCCAGCACGTCCGCCTCACCGTGATCGCGGTCGGCATCGGGTTCCTCATCGCCTTCCCGCTGGCGCTGCTCGCGCACTTCCGGCGGTGGCTGATCAAGCCGCTCGGCGGGCTGACCTCGTTCCTCTACACGATCCCGCCGATGGCGCTGTTCACGCTCCTCGTCCCGGTGTCGGGGCTCTCCGTGCTCACCGCCGAGATCGCGCTCGTCGCGTACACGCTGATGGTGCTGTTCAAGTCGACGCTGAGCGGCCTGTCCGAGGTGCCCGACGACGTACGGCGGGCCGGGGTCGGCATGGGCCTGACCCGGCGGGAGATCCTGTGGCGGATCGAGCTGCCGCTCGCGCTGCCCGCCGTGATCAGCGGGCTCAGGGTCGCGACCGTCACCACGATCAGTGTGGTCGAGGTGGCGGCGTTCATCATCGACCAGGGGCTCGGTTCGCCGATCATCCAGGGGCTGCAGTCGCCGTTCAACACCCAGTTCATCGGGGCCGGACTGCTCGCTGTGGCGCTCGCGCTCGCCGCCGACGGGCTGCTCGTGCTCGTCGGCCGGGCGCTCACCCCGTGGGCCAGGACGCGGAGGACCGTCTGATGCACACCTTCTGGGCGAGCTTCTCGTTCATGGCCGACCACTTCGGGCTGCTGCTCGACCGGACCGGCGACCATCTGCTGCTCTCCGCCGCCGCCGTCGCCGTGGCACTGGTGATCGCGGTGCCGCTCGGCGTGTGGCTGGGGCACCGGGGCAAGGGGGCGTTCCTCACCGTCAGCATCTCCAACATCGGGCGTGCGCTGCCGTCCCTCGCCCTGATCGCGATCTTCCTGGGGCTGCTCGGCATCGGCTTCGTGAACGTGATGACGGCCCTCGTCGTCATGGCCGTGCCGCCCGTCCTCACCCACGCCTATCTGTCGGTGGAGCAGGTCGACGCCGATCTCGTACGGGCCGCGCGCGGGATGGGGCTGACGGAGTGGCAGATCCTGTGGCGGGTCGAACTGCCCCTGGCGCTGCCGGTGTTGTTCACGGGCATCAGGATCGCCGCCGTGTACGTCATCTCCAGCGCGACCCTCGCGGCCGTCGCCGGCGGCGGCGGGCTCGGCGACATCATCCTCAACCAGGTGTCGTACGGCCTGTCCGGGGTGATCGCCGCCGCACTGTGGGTGGCGGTGCTCGCGCTGGCCGCCGACGGCCTGTTCGGGGCCGTCGGCAACCGGCTCGCGCCGCGCGGCACCCGGGTTCGGTAGCCCGGGTCGCAGCCCCCTTCGCGTCGCATGAGGCGCCCGACCTCCGGCAAGACCCTGGGGGTGCGCCGATCGGACGAGTGGTGGACAACGACCACAGCGACGTCAGGGGCGGGGCCGTGGTTCGGCCCCGCCCCTGACGAACTACGGCTGGATCACTGCCCCCGCGAGGCTCCTGTCACTTGACCGGCCCCGTGGGGCCGGTGAGCGGCAGCACGGTCTGGCACGTGACCGGGCGCGGGTGCGCGGGGTCGAGCGCGTTCAGCACGTACGTGAGGCTGATCGGGTCGTACGCGGCCTCCAGGTGGTCGGTGAGGTCCTTGGCGCAGGCGTCCTGAACGCGGATGTTCTTGACGGTCGCGCCCGGGCCCGCCGTGAGGTAGCTGTTCGTGTACGGCGTGACGACCTCGTCGTACTTGCTGGCGATGACCGTGTAGTCGACGCCGGGCACGGTGTCGCCGCCCGCGTCGAGCTCCTTGTTGAAGTCGGAGCCGATCTCCTGCTCGACGAGGGCCGGGCTCGTCTTGGTGAGCAGGTCGTTGGCGGGTTCCAGGATGTGCAGGGCGCGGCCCAGTTCGGTGATGCCGCTGAGGGTGGTGCCGTGGTTGGAGGGGGTGATGCCGATGAGCTTGGCGACCTTTCCGGCCGCGCTCGGGTCGTTCTTCAGGTAGTGACGGGGCATCGGGCCGCCGCCCTGCGAGTGGCCGACCAGGTCGACCTCGGCGGCGCCGGTGGCGGCCCGCACCTTGTCGACGAAGGTGCCGAGCTTCGCGGCGCTGGTCTTCATGGCGCCGGTGCCCTGGACCGCGGAGGACTCGTCGTCGGCGCCGTAGTTGAAGGCGAAGACGCAGTAGCCGTTGTTGGCCAGCAGGGGCGCGGCGCCGCGCCAGTTGTCGTTCATGTTCTCGAGCGTGCCGTGCACGAGGACGACCGGCTGCGGGTGCTCCGCGCTCGGCCTGCAGCCCCAGTCGTTGGCTCCGGGAGGCGCCTCACCCGCTTTGAAGAATCCCTTCAGGAATCCGCTGGTGAAGCTGTACTCGACCGGCTGCGCATCCTGCGTCGCGGCCGCGTTCGGAGCCCCAAGGGCGACCAGCCCGGAAATCCCCAGGGCGCCCGCGGCAACCGCGCCGAATATCTTGCGTCTCATTTCCAGTACCGTCCCTTGTTCTGGAATACCGCGACAATCGCGGCGTCGGACGGCGAGAAGCTAGAAGGGAGTCCGGGGCCACGGCAACGGTGTGGACCAAGAGATCCGTGGGGCGCGCAGGGCGGTGCCAGGATTGACCGACGGCCGATCACGAAGGTGTCATCCGCGTGAGTGCTTTGCCGGTGGCCCGGCTCGGACGAACGGCAATACCGCTGGTGAACGACCGACTAGCAGCGGTAGTTGACTTCATGTCAACACCTTGACCCGCGAGTAACCTCGTCCCATACTCGGCGGGACGGACGGACCTTGAGGTGGGGCATGAACGCTTCCGGCACGGCCGGCGCGCCGGGTTTCGGTGGCGCGTGGGTCGTCTTTCCGCAGCGCCTCGCGGCGGAACTCCGCAAGGAGAACCGCACGCTCGCAGCCGAGATCATCCATGAAATCCGCCGTCATATTCCGGAATTCTCCCGCCCGCTGTCCGGGCAGTTCGGAGCGTCCATCCAGAACGGGGTGGAAACCGCTCTCGCCGAATTCGTCGACCGCATCGAGGAGGGCGGCGGCGAACTCGACGCGCAGCGTCTGCCGGTCTACCGGGCCCTGGGCCGCGGCGAGCTGTCGGAGGGGCGCAGCCTGGACGCGCTGCAGGCCGCGTACCGGCTCGGCGCCCGGGTCGCGTACCGGCGTTACGTCCGGGTCGCCCGTCGGCTGTCGCTCGGCACGGACGCGGTGGCGCAGCTCGCGGAGACCGCGTTCACGCACATCGACGAGATCGCGGCCGCGTCCGTCGCCGCGTACGCGCAGGCCCAGGCCGACGCGGCCGGCACGCTCGGGCGCCGCAGGCACCGGCTGCTCACCCTGCTCGTCGCGCCGGACCCGTCCCCGGGCCCCGCGCCGCGGACCGCGCGGGCGGACGCCGTGCCCGACGACGTGCTGATCCAGGCGGCCCGGGACGCGGAGTGGGTCCTGCCGGAGACGGTGGTGGCGGTCGCCCTCGGCCCGCGCGTTCAGGGGCCGCGCGACGTGACGGCCCCGGCCCCGCGACCGGACGGCGCGGCGTCGCGCGGGCTGCGGCTGCCGTCCGTGGTCCTCGCCGACCTCGACGGGTCCGCGCCCTGCCTGCTCGTGCCCGAGCCCGCCGTGCATCTCGCCGATCCCCGGGTGCGGCAGGTGCTGCACGACCGGGTGGGCGTGACGGGGCCGGTCGTGCCGTTGCGGCAGGCCGCCGACTCCCTGCGCTGGGCCCGTTCGCTGCGCGCCCGGATCGCGGCGGGCGGGCCGGACGACGCGGACCGGCGGCTCACCGATCTGCTGCTGCTCGCCGACCCCCCGCTGGTGCGGCTGATGGCGGCCCGGCGCCTCGCCCCGCTCGACACGCTCACCCCGAAACAGCGCGACCGCCTCGCCCACACCCTGCTCGCGCATCTGCAGACCCCGCACGGCAGCGCCCCGGAACTCGCCGAGCGCCTGGCGATCCACCCGCAGACCGCCCGGCAGCGGCTGCACCACCTCCAGCGCCTGTTCGGCGAGCAGCTCACCGATCCGGACGCCCGCTTCGAGCTGGAGGCGGCGCTGCGGGCGGGCCTCGCCTGAGCCGCGCCGCCCGCAGGCCCGGGGAATATGCCGGGGGCGGTCCCGGTTGACGGCCGCGAAGGAGGCAACAGTGGAGCAGAAGTACTACACGCACGGGACGGCCGCGGAGCGCTGGGAGCGCGCGCGGATGTTCTTCGACGCGAAGGAGTACGCGACCGCCGCCCGGATCCTGGACGGCCTCGTCGCGGAGGTCCCGGAGCAGGTCGGCCCGCGTCTGCTGCTGGCCCGTTCCTACTACCACTCGGCGCAACTGCGTCGCGCCGAGACCGAGTTGCGCACCATCGTGGAGCGCGACCCGGTGGAGCACTACGCCCGGCTGATGCTCGGCCGCACCCTGGAGCGGCAGGGCCGGGACGCCGAGGCGGCCCCGCACCTGCGGATGGCGGCGGTGTTCGCCGGGGACTTTCCCGAGGTCTGACCGGGGCTCTCCCCCGGGCCGGCGCGTGACGGTGCGGCCGGGTGTGCCAACCCGGCCGCACCGCCGTGAGCTGCGGCTCGGCTAGCCTTGCTGCACGATGAACCGCACCGACAAGGCCGCCCCCGCCCCCGTCCTGACCACGCCCTGGTCGGACATCGCGCTGACCCGGTACCCCGAGGACCCGCGCGACCGGCTGCGCGCCTGGGACGCAGCCGACAGCTACCTCCTCAAGCACCTCGCCGAGCAGGGCACCGACCTGTCCGGCGCCGTCGTGGTGGTCGGCGACCGCTGGGGCGCGCTCGCCACGGCGCTCACCGGGACGGGCGGCTGCACGCCGACCCTGATCTCGGACTCCTACCTCGGCCAACAGGCGACGTACGCGAATCTGGAGCGGAACAGCCGCGCGGGCGCGACGCTCCTCACCACGCGGGACACCCCGCCGGCCCGTGTCGACGTGCTGCTCGTGCGCGTGCCCAAGAGCCTCGCCCTGCTGGAGGACCAGCTGCACCGCCTGCGGCCGGCCGTCCACCCGGGCACCGTGGTCATCGGCACCGGCATGGTGAAGGAGATCCACACCTCGACGCTGAACCTGTTCGAGCGAATCATCGGCCCGACCCGCACCTCCCTCGCGGAGAAGAAGGCGCGGCTGATCTTCACCACGCCCGAGCCGGCACTGACGCCGGACCCGAACCCCTGGCCCTTGCGCTATCAGCTCCCCGACGACATCGGCCCGTTGGCGAGCGGCACCGTCGTCAACCACGCGGGCGTGTTCTGCGCCGAGCACCTCGACATCGGCACCCGGTTCCTGCTGCGGCACCTGCCGAACGACACCGGGGCCCGCCGGATCGTGGACCTCGGCTGCGGGAACGGCGTCGTGGGCACGGCCGCCGCGCTCACCCACCCCCAGGCCGATGTCCTGTTCACCGACGAGTCCCACCAAGCGGTGGCGTCGGCCGAGGCGACGTACGAGGCGAACGCCGCCGGGCGGGCGGGCACGGCCCGCTTCCGGGTCGGCGACGGACTGGCGGGGGTGGCCGACGACAGCGTCGACCTCGTCCTGAACAACCCGCCGTTCCACTCGCACCAGGCGACAACCGACGCGACGGCCTGGCGGATGTTCACGCAGGCGCGCGCCGCGTTGCGCCCCGGCGGCGAGCTGTGGGTCGTCGGCAACCGGCACCTCGGCTACCACCTCAAGCTGCGCCGCCTGTTCGGCAACAGTGAACTCGTCGCCGGTGACCCGAAGTTCGTGATCCTGAAGGCGGTCAAGCGAGAGCCCTCAGGTCGCCGGGGAGCCCAGCGCCGGTGACGCGGCGAGCGCGGCGGCCAGCAGGCAGACCGCGCCGCATCCGGCCAGGAACGTCCCGGCTCCCCAGGCCGCCGCGACGATCCCCGCGAGCGGCAGCAGGAGCGGGCTCAGGCCGAGGGTGCACAGCGAGGTGACGGAGGTGACCCGGCCGACGCAGTCGGGTGCCGTCCACCGTTGGAGCAGGGCGTGCCCGAGCACCATGGGGACCCCGCTCGCCGCGCCGAGCAGCGCGCACAGGGCCACGGAGGCGCCGGGCCCCGGCCGGGCCAGTCCCAGTGCGGCGACGAGTACGGCGGTGGCGGCGAGGCTCGCGGCGAGCAGGGCGCGCTGCGCGGGAACGTCTCGTACGACGGTCAGCGCGACACCGATCACGGCGCCCGCCACGCTGAACGCGCCGAGCAGCAGCGACAGCGTGCCGGGGCTCCAGCCGCGCTCGTCGGTGAGCAGCACGAGGGCGGCGCCGACCGGGCCGCTGAAGCACATCTCGCCGAGCCCGATGACGACGACGAGCCGGACGAGTCGCGGCCGCTTGCTCAAGTAGCGCATGCCGTCACGGAGTTGGGCCCAGGCCGAGACGTCCGTCCGCGTCGGGGCACCGGGCACCCGCAGGGCGGCGAGCAGCACCAGCGACACCGCGAACAGGGCGCCGACACCGGCGAACGCACCGGCCGCGCCGCTCGTCGTGAGCGCCACCCCGGCCGCGAGCGGACCGACGGTGTTGCCGAACCGCACCGCGAGCGACCGCATGCCCTGTACGCGCGTCAGCTGGTCCGGCGCGGTGAGGCGCGGCGGCAGCGCGCCCACGGCCGGCATGAACAGCGCGTCGGCGACGCCGAAGCAGACCGCGAGGACGCACAGCACGGCCACGTGCGCGCCTCCCGCGTACATGACGGCGGCCACCGCGAGGACGGCCAGGCAGCGCGCCAGGTCGCTGCCGATGAGCACCCGGCGCGGCCCGAACCGGTCGGCGAGCACACCGCCGCCGAGCATGAGGACGGCCCTGGGAACGGCGCCCGCGGCGAGCACGAATCCGGCCTGCGCGGGCCCTGAGACGTCGACGGCGACCCAGGTCAGGACGGTCATGTGGACGACGTCGCCGGTGACGGACGCGGTGTAGGCACCGAGCCAGCGCCACACGTTCGGATCACGGTGGGCGGCGGGCGCGTGGGTGTGCGTCGCCGCGGTCACGACTCGTGCGGCCGGTCCGCGGGGAACGCCTGGAACTGCACGGTGGCGGGCGCGGCCCCCGGCGCGGGTTCCTTGTCCCGGTACCGCGTGACGACCGCGTACAACTCACCTGTCAGTTCCCGGAGTTCGTCGGGCGTGAGCCGCACGGTGAAGTCGCTGAAGGCGGACACCGCGAACCACTCGTCCGGCATACCGGGGGTCTGCGCGGCGGCCCTGCGCAGCGTCTCGGCGGCGGCGAGGGCCACGGCCTGTGTGTAGGCGCGGCCTTCGGGGCCGCCGTGCTCGGCGGGATCGTGCTGGGACACGCGGTGCAGCGCCCGCCACCACCGGTCCCTGCGGTTGCCGCGCTCGACGTCCTCCTCGATGAGCCCGCCCGCGGCGAGCCGTCGCAGGTGATAACTGGCGGCACCCGAGTCCAGCTCGAACCTGCGGGCCAACTGCCGTGCGGTGGCCGGGCCTTGGCACCGCAGCGCGTCGAGGAGGGCGAGGCGCATGGGGTGGGCGAGGACGCGCAGAGCGGCGGTGTCGAGGGTGACCTCCCCCTCCGTGTCGGACGTGTCCCGGGCCTTCGGTGCATGAGGGGGATCTCCGGCGGATGCACTCATGGGCCCGAGCGTAGACACAGAAGACTTGTTCGGGAAGAGTCCTTCGCGAAGAAGTGTTCGCGGACGCTTCTTCGCGCGGGTCCTCCGGACCCTTCCCGCGGGTCATGCCGCCGCCTAGCGAGGCCCCCGCACCTCCCGCGACGCCACCTCGCGCCCGTCCGCCTCCTCCCGCACCGCGTGCTCCAACGCCAGGAGGACGGAACGGAGCTCGCCCACATGGCTCCGCAGCCCCTGCGCGGGAACGACCGGGGCCGGAGCAGGCTCCGCGGCAGGCGCGGCGCTCTCGCCGCCCGCGGCCTCCCGCGCCTCGTCGAGGGAGGTGATGACCACGCCGATCAGGGTGTTGACGAGCAGGAACGACGCGAAGAGCACGAAGCTCACGTAGTACGGGATGGTCCATGTGGTCACGTCGAGCCCGGAGCGGACCATGTCGCCGATCCCGTCGAGCGTGATGAGCAGGAAGAGGGTCAGCCCGGCGAGCCCCACCGTGCCGTAGTGCTCGGGGTCGCTCCGGCCGAACAGCATCCAGCCGACCATCGAGTACAGGAAGAGCACGATCGCGCCGACCATCAGGAATCCCACCATGCCCGGCAGACTGCGCCCGATGGCCGTCGCGATGAGCCGTACGTGCGGCAGCATGCGCGCCGCCCGCAACACCCGCGCGAGGCGCAGCAGCCGCAGTACACCCGCCCCGCTGTTGCCGAACGGGACCAGGGTCGCGACCAGCAGGAACAGATCGAAGATGTTCCACGGGTCGGTGAAGAAGGAGCGGGGCCGGTCGGCCTCGGCCAGGGCACGCGCCGCGATCTCCAGGGCGAACAGACCGAGGAACACGTGCTGGAGATCCGCGAGGAGAGCGCCGTGCGCCCGGAAGAGATGGGGGTATGTCTCGAGAGCCAGCAGCGTCGCGTTACCCAGGATGGACAGGAGTGCCGCCGCGCTGAATCCGGACGACTCGACGACCGGGCGGGCACGTTCGGCGACGGCTTTCCTGCGGGTTTCTGCAAGCACGTGACCTCACAAATAGAGAATCCGGCGATACGCCGCCCACCGTAGGAAATGCTGTTTTCGCGGTACATCCCCGAATGGAGTGAAAAGAACATTCCGCCCGAAACGGTGAGCGATTACCGTGCTCAAACCTCACCTTTGGCACTCCGCTGCCAGAACGGCATGCGGGCACTTTCTGCCGAATTCCCGCATTGCCGGACCGGCGGACCGACGGACCGACGGACCGACGAATTTCCGAAGAGGTGCATCCGACCCGAGGGCCGGCGCTGAAGCACGTGTGAGGCAGCGGGATCAGCCCAACCTGCTGACCTCCTACGTCGTTGACGCCGGGTGCGCCTGCACGCCCCGGCGTCAACGGCCCTGACTGCGCGTGCGGCCGCGCGATGAGTTCACGGGCCCGCACCGGTCCATCCTGGTGACGAACGACCGCCACCGACCGCCAGGAGGACGGACCAGTGACGACACGACCGGGCAAGGTGACGTGCGACCTCTCGATCTCCGTCGACGGGTACGCGGCCGGGCTCCACCAGTCCGAGAAGCGCCCGTTCGGCGACGACGCGGGCGACGGCTGGGGCGACCGGCTGCACCACTGGATGTTCGAGACCCCGGAGCGGCGGCAGGCCGAACTCGACCGGCTGTCCACGGCCGGCGCCTTCGTCATGGGGCGCAACATGTTCGGCCCGGTGCGCGGCGCATGGGACCGGCGATGGAACGGCTGGTGGGGCGACAACCCGCCCTACCACGCACCGGTCTTCGTCCTCACCCACCACCCGCGCGCCCCGCAGCCCATGGACGGCGGCACCACGTTCCACTTCGTCACCGACGGCATCGAATCCGCCCTGCGACAGGCCCGCGAGGCGGCCGGCGACCGCAACGTGTCGATCCACGGCGGCGCGACCACCGTCAACCAGTACCTCGCCGCAGGCCTGATCGACGAACTGCGCCTGCACATCGTCCCGTTCACCCTCGGCGCGGGCACCCGCCTCTTCGACGGCGTGCCGTCACTGAACCTGGAACAGATGGAGTCACGAGCGACGGACTCGGTGACGCACGTGACGTATCGCGTGCTGCCCTGAGTCAGAGGGATGCCCTTCAGGCGGCCTTCACGATCTCCCCGCGCACCGCCGCCGCCCACTCCACCACGAGCACCTCGTACTCGCGGCGCTGCTCGACGCTCAGCCGCCCGCCCGAGCGCGCGAGAAGGCCGCGGATCCGCTCGTTCAACTCGTCGGCGGACAGCACGGAACCAGCGTCGTCGGTGGGGATCATGTGAAGAGACTAGCGGGCGGATCCGACAACCCTCCACGGGTTGTGCGCCGCGCGCGTCCCCGAGCCGGTCACGACCAGGCTCGCGCACCTTGTCGGAACGGAACCCTCCGGGTCACGATGCCCGGATGAAGGGTGATCTTTTCGCGAGTGAGTTCATGGTGCGGGCCGCCGCCGGGCCGGGCATGTCGGCGCAGAACGCCAAATCGATCCGGTACGTGATCGACGGCGAGATGATGGCGCGGCAGGGATCGATGATCGCCTACCGGGGGAACCTGCAGTTCGAGCGGAAGAGCCAGGGGGTCGGCGGCATGCTGAAGCGCGCCGTCACCGGTGAGGGGCTCCCGGTGATGAAGGTGCGCGGGCAGGGGGAGGCCTGGTTCGCGCAGGAGGCGCAGAACGTGTTCGTCGTGGACATCGAGCCCGGCGACGTGTTCACCGTCAACGGCCGCAACGTGCTCTGCTTCGACTCCTCGTTGTCGTACGACATCAAGACGGTGAAGGGCGCGGGCATGACGGGCGGCGGCCTGTTCAACAGCGTGTTCACGGGGCACGGCAGGCTGGGGCTGATATGTGAGGGCAATCCGCTGGTGCTCCCGGTCTCGCCGCAGCAGCCGGTGTACGTGGACACGGACGCGGTGGTGGGCTGGACCGCCGATCTCCGTACGTCGCTGCACCGGTCCCAGTCGATCGGGTCGATGATCCGCGGCGGATCCGGGGAGGCGGTCCAACTCATGCTGGAGGGGCAGGGGTTCGTGGTGGTGCGGCCGAGCGAGGCGACGCCGCAGAAGCCGCAGCAGCACTAGAAACCGTCTTCAGACGCCCGGCTTCGCCGTCGGCCGCTCCGCCACGGCGATCCGGGCCAGCTTCGTCAGCATCATGCCGTTGCGTACCTTGACCAGGTAGTCCACGGGCAGCCCGTGCATGCGTGTACCGGGCCCCCGCAGCGGATGCCAGTCGAGGACGAAGAGGGTGTGGTCGCCCCAGGGGACCAGGTTCATGGCGACGCGGGCCGCGCCGAACGGGCCCGCCTTCGCCTCCAGCTCGAGCCGGCGCTCCGGCTCGCAGATGCGGACGACGCTGATGTCGTCCGCGCTCAGCGGGCCGATGCCGACCCGGAACCGCAGGGCGGTGCCCACCGCGGGCCAGCCCTCGTCGACGGCGAGCACCTCCTGGTTGCCGGTCACCCACTCGTCGTACCGACGGCCGTCGGACAGCAGCCGCCACACCTCGGCGGGCGGGCTCAGGATCAGTCTGCGGTTCCGGGCCACGCGATCACGCTCCTTCTCCGGACAAGCGTTGAGCCCCCGCGCCCCTCCCGCAACCGCCGCCGCACGCGTACGCGCCGGTTCGGCGCCCGACGGTCGCTCGACCGGGTGAATATCGGCGGCCCGAGCGGACGGCAGGCTTCCGGATGCCCCGCCCCGGTTATGCAGACCCCATGCCGCCGGTCGTCGGGCGAGGGCCGGCGCGGTATCGCAGCAACCGACACGACCGAGCGAGGCACAGTGAAGAAGCCGCCCGAGGGCGACATCCCCATCATGATCGTCGGCGATTCCATCAGCCACGGCAGCAGCGGCGACTGGACCTGGCGCTACTTCTTCTGGAAACACCTGAAGAACAATGGCCTGAGCATCGACCTGGTCGGCCCCAAGGACACCCTCGACAACATCCGCACGGCCGAGGTCGGCGACGACGACGCGACCTACGCCGACCCCGGGTTCGACCGGGACCACGACGCGCAGTGGGGCCGTCCCTACGTCCAGGAGAAGGAGGTCATCGAGGAGAAGGTCGCCGAGTACGAGCCGGAGTACCTGCTGGTGCTGCTCGGCATCAACGACCTCTTCTGGTACGGGGTGACGCCGCCTCAGTTCGCCGCCAACCTCCGGGAGTTCCTCACCGGCGCCCGCCGCGCGGCGCCCGGCCTGAAGATCGTCATCGGCACGGTGCTGGAGACGCAGAAGGCGCTCGACGACCCGGAGTTCGCCACGCTCGTCGACGAGACCAACCGACAGCTGCGGGCCGTCGCCGCCGAGGAAGGGGTGTCGGTGGCCGAGACGGCAGCCGAGTTCCGCGCCCCCGACCACACCTGGGACGGCACCCACCCCAATCCCAACGGAGAACTCCGCATCGCCGCCGCCTTCGCCGACGCGCTCGCCGCGACACACGCCCTGGGCGCCCCCTACCCGCGCCCGTACCCCGTCCTCGACGTGGTCGCCCCGGAGGCCAAGGCGCCGCTGGACTGATCGGCCGGCGGCGGCCGGGCCTTCGGTCCCCGGCCGCCGACCGGATGTGCTCACCGTCAGGACGAAGGCGCCAGCTCGGCCTCCTCGATGCGGGACTCCTCCTTGGCCTCTTCGATGTTCTCCAGCACGCGCTCGCGCGGGAGTCGCACGCGCAGCGCGAGGAGATGGACGACGGCGGTGAGCACGAGGTTGGCGACGAAGCCCCAGCCGAGGCCTATCCATCCCCGGCCGCCGTCGTAGTCGCCCGCCCAGCTGATCAGGGCGAGGCCGATCAGCCAGGGCAGGACCCAGGTCGCGCCCGACCGCCAGTCCATGTTCGGGGCGCGCCCCTTGTCCAGGGCCTGGAAGACGGCGAGCAGGACGAAACCGATGGCGATGGTGACGAAGAGCTTGTAGTTGGTGTTCCAGCCGGCCCAGTACACGATCAGGTTCGCCGAATAGAGGCCGAGGAACGGGATGATGTCGCCGCCCGGAATCCGGTACGGGCGCTCGTGCTCCGGAATCTGGCGGCGCATCACGGACAGCACCAGGGGGCCGGAGCCGAAGGACAGGACGGTGGCCGAGGTGATGAACCCGACCAGTTCCTGCCAGCTCGGGAAAGGCAGGAACACGATGAGGCCGAGGACGAACGTCACGATCAGGCTGATCAGCGGGGCGCCCTGAGGAGTGGTCTTCGCCAGGCTTTCCGGAGCGTTGCGGTTGCGGGCCATGGCGTAGGAGATGCGGGCCGTGACGGTGGTGTAGATCAGGCCGGTGTCGGCCGGTGAGATGACCGCGTCGACGTAGAGGATGTAGGCCAGCCAGCCGAGGCCGATGGCGCCGGCGATCGCGGCCAGCGGCCCGAAGTCGTTCGCGAAGGCCAGGTTCAGCCAGCCGTGCGAATGTTCCAGATCTCCTTGCGGCACCGCGCCGATGAAGGCCAGTTCGAGCAGCACGTAGATGGCACCCGTGAGCAGCACGGAGCCGATGATGGCGAACGGGACGTTGCGCTGCGGATTACTGGTCTCCCCCGCCAGTTCTACGCCTTGGCGAAAACCGAGGAACGAGAAGGTGATGCCTGCGGTGGAGATGGCGGTGAAGACTCCTTTGGCGCCCCCGGGTGCGAATCCTCCGTACTCGTGCGCGTTGAAGTTGTGCCCGTGGAACGCGGTGATGAAGAAGGCCACGATCACCAGAGCGATGGCCAGCAGTTTCCACCAGACCAGAATGTTGTTGACGCGGGCGAACCAGCGGATTCCGTAGTAGTTCAGCACCACGAAGAAGGCCATCGCGACCACCGCGACCGCATAGCCGAGCGCGGTCAGTGTGTAGGCTCCGTTGGCTTCGTGGAAGTCGGTGAAATGGGCCCACTTCGTGGCGTACTGAAGAGCGCCCTCCACCTCGATCGGGGCCACGGTCGCCGCGGCGATCCAGGTGATCCAGCCCATGGTGAAGCTGGCGAAGGAACCGAAGGAGAGGTGCGGAAAGCGCACCACCCCGCCGGACACGGGAAACATCGTCCCCAGTTCGGCGAAACACAACCCTATGAGCAGGATCATCACTGCCGCTGTCGCCCACGAGAAGATGGACGCGGGCCCGGCTGTCTTCGCCGCGTTCAATGCGCCGAAGAGCCAGCCGGACCCGATGATGGATCCCACTCCTGCGAAGAGCAGACTGACACGCCCCATGTCCCTGCGCAGCGCTGGTTGCTTTTGCTCCGGAATCGGCCCTGAAGGCTCCGTTGTCGTGGCCATCACCACACCCGTCCTCAAGTCTGCCGGCGACCCTCGCACGGGCCCGGCCCTGATGTGACTGGCCGTCGGCTGCCCTGCCCGACCACGATCCATGCATCATGAAAGTTCATGGATTCTTTGCCGAACGGAGGGCGTCACGAAAAGGCCGGACGGTCACGGAACAGGGGCGAGCGGCAGACACGGGCCGAGGCCGAGCGCCTGGGAACCGGTCAGCCGCCGTTCAGTACGAACGCACCGGCGCGGGCCCTCGACACGGTCGTCTCACTTGCCGACCAGTCCCATGTGCGTCTCGTTGTAGCGGTCGCCGTGCACCCCGATGCGGGCCGCTGCGGCATCGAGGTCCGCAATGTCGTCGGCGGACAGGGCCACGTCGGCCGCCGCGAGGTTCTCCGCCAGGCGCTCGATCCGGCGGGTTCCGGGGATCGGCGCGATCCAGGGCTGCTGGGCCAGCAGCCAGGCCAGGGCGATCTGGCCGGGGGTGGCGCCGCGGGCGTGGGCGAGCGCGGTGACGTGGTCGACCAGGGCCCGGTTGGCGGCGAGGTTGTCCTCGTCGAATCGCGGGATGCCGGCCCGGATGTCGCCCTGGGTGAACGCGGTCGTGGTGTCGACGGTGCCGGTGAGGAACCCCTTGCCGAGAGGGCTGAACGGCACGAAGCCGATGCCGAGTTCGGCGAGTGTGGGCAGGACCTCGGGCTCGGGGTCGCGCGTCCACAGGGAGTACTCGCTCTGGACGGCGCTCACGGGATGCACGGCGTGCGCCCTGCGGATCGTCGCCGCCGCGGCCTCGGACAGGCCGAAGTGCCGTACCTTGCCCGCCTGTACGAGCTCCGCCACCGCGCCCGCGACCTCCTCGATCGGGACGTCCGGGTCGACCCGGTGCTGGTAGAAAAGGTCGATCGTGTCGGTGCGCAGCCGGCGCAGCGAGGCGTCCGCGACCCGCCTGATCTGCTCCGGTCGGCTGTCGAGCCCGACCGGCGTGCCGTTCTCGACGCGCCAGCCGAACTTGGTCGCGAGCACGACCTGGTCACGTACGGGCGCCAGCGCCTCGCCCACCAATTCCTCGTTGACGTAGGGGCCGTAGACCTCGGCGGTGTCGAAGAACGTGACACCCCGGTCCACAGCTGTGCGGAGTACGCCGATCATGTCGCCGCGATCGCCGGGGTTGGGGCCGTAGCTCTGGGACATGCCCATGCAGCCCATGCCGATCGCCGAGACCTGAAGCCCTTGACCGAGGGTGCGCGTGTGCATCGTGGAGGCTCCTTGTGTGGGAAGGGGAGAGGAGGTGTCCTCAGCGCACATCGTCGCCTGCCGAACCGTCCGGCATGGCGGGTACCACCGCTCATGCCATGCGCAGTTCGGCTCCGCCCGCGCGGACTCCCTCGGCCGCGGCCTCGGCCGGCGCCGCGTCCGTGACCACGGTGTCGAACGCCGCGAGCGGCGCGACACGGTACCTGCCGAAGGTCCCGAACCTGGAGGAACCCGTGACGAGCACCGAGGTGCCGGCCGACTCCATGGCCGCCTGCCTGACCTCGACCTTGGGCTCGGAGGGAGTGGTCACCCCGCGCAACAGGCCCCACGAGCCGGTGCTGATGAAGGCGATGTCCAGGGCGAGTTGACGCAGGGTCGCGGCGGCGAGCCGTCCCACGCCGGACCGGTTGTCCACGTCGACCTGGCCACCGATGTGCACCAGGTCCAGGTGAGGCGCGGTCATCAGCCGGTCCACGGTGGTGAAGTCGTTGGTCACCACCGTCAGCGAGTTCAGACGGGCGAGTGCGGGCACCATCGCGAGAAGAGTGGTGCCCGCGTCGAGGTAGACGGTCATCCCGTCACGGACGAGCTCGGCGGCGAGTGCCGCCATGGCCTGCTTCTCGGACCGGTCGACGAGGGTCTTGTCCTGGAAGCTGGGCTCGGTGTTGACGTGGCCGGCGATCCTGACGCCACCGGGGACCGAGAAGACCAGGGCCTGGCGCTCCAGTTCGGCGATGTCCCGGCGGACGGTCATGTGGGATTCGACTCCACACCGCAGGGCAACATCGGGCCGGTCACGGACGCCCTCCAGGACGCCCTCCAGGAGCGGGCCACCGTCGTCGTCCCGGCGTTTCCGGCCACCGGCCGCACGGTCTACAAGTCCGCCTTTTCGTCCACGACGAGCTGCTCGACGAGAGCCCGATGCGCGACCATCCCCTGACCCCGATGCGCGACTCGCATCTCGTCCGGCTCCTCGCGCCGCAGACCCGGCGTCCCGTGCGGGCCATCGGGCTCGACACCGTGCGCTCCGGCGCGGCCGCGCTGCGCGACGCGCTCGCCGCTCCGCAGTACGCGGACGCGCTCACCGTCGTCGACGCGACCTGTGACGACGACCTTCGCACCATCTCCGCGGCCACCCGTGAACCGCGGCTCGTCACCGGTGCGGCGGGTCGTGCCCTGGGCCTCGACGGACCGCACGAGGGGACGGCGCGGGCCGTGGCGGCATCCCGGTCCACCGACTTCGGCGTCGCCTTGGCGGGGAGCGCGTCGGCGGCCACCCGCGCCCAGGTGGCACACGGGCGCGAGCGACTTCCGCACCGGAAGCCGGACCTCGCGGCGCTGCGGGCCGACAGCGCGGCGGCCGTCGCCGAACTCGTCGACTTCGCCCGCCTGCTGGGCGAAGGACCCGCAGCGGCCGCCGCTCCTCTACGCCGTCGGCTCGATCGACGACCTCGAACGCACCACACCCCCAGGGTGCGAACCGGCCGCCGAACTGGTCGAGCGGGCCCTGGCGGAGTGCGCTGTCGCACTCGTCCTGGCCGGAGCCCGGCGTCTGCTGGTCGCCGGCGGGAAGACCTCGGGCGCCGTGGTCACCGCGCTCGGTGCCCGCACCCTGGGCATCGGTGCGCAGATCGCGCCCGGCGTCGCCTGGGCCCGCACCGAACCGGGCGTCGCCGGGAGCGCCGAGGGCATCGACCTGGCCCTCAAGTCCGGCAACTTCGGCGGCACGGACATCTTCATCTCCGCGTGGGACCACCTCGCATGAGCACGGCCCGCCACGAACTCGCCGCAGCCGGTGCCCACCTCGCCTCCCTCGGTCTGAGCCCCGGCTCCTCCGGGAACCTCAGCATCCGCGAGGAGGACCACGTCCTCATCACCCCTACGGGTACGGATCTCGCCGCGATCGACACCGACGGTCTGACCGTCCTCGACCTGGAGGGAACGCATCTGGACGGCCCTCGCCCGTCCAAGGAGTTCCCTCTGCACGCCGCCCTCTACCGGCGCGACCCCACGGCCCGGGCCGTCATCCACCTGCACTCGCGCCACGCCGCGGCGATCTCCTGCCGGCCCGCCTGGTCCGAGCGCAGCGCGCTCTCCCCCCGCTCACCCAGTACTTCGTGATGCGCGTGGGCCAGACGCCCCTCCTTCCCTACGCGCCACCCGGGGACGTTCAACAGGCGGCAGACATGGAGCGGTTGCCCTTCCCCTTCCGC
The DNA here is from genome assembly GCF_000373565.1 of Streptomyces sp. HmicA12. GTDB lineage: Bacteria > Actinomycetota > Actinomycetes > Streptomycetales > Streptomycetaceae > Streptomyces. The sequence continues at coordinate 166,218 of NZ_KB891831.1, forward strand.
GCCGCACTGCTCCAGGATCACGGCCCTGTGGTGTCCGGATCCTCCGTCGCGGCAGCCGTCGACTCGGCCGTCGAACTGGAGGAGACAGCCGCGCTCCTCCTCACTCTCGGACAGTTGCCGGACCGGCTGCTCACATCGGACGAGGCGCGGGAACTGGCCGCCGCGTACGGGACACCCTGGGACGGCTGAATCCCGCGTCGCCGCGAGTGCCCCGGGTGAGGAAGAGCCCCGAGGCACGGCGTCCGAAGTACGTGTCGGGCAGCCGTCCTCGAGGTGCGCCAGGTGATCGATGTGCGGAGACTCGGCCCTGACGAGCGGAAATGAGGACAACAGAGAGAGGCGGCCTCGGCACGTGGCCCACACACCTTCTGACGGTCCGACCAGCAGAGGCCGCAAGCGCATGCCGGAGACAGTCGCGGGCATGCCCCGGCATGTGCGCGAGGAACTGACTCGTCGGCTCCGGCGCACCAAGCGGGCCTATCGCAAGCAGGACGTCCAGGTCGTCGAGAAACCACTGCTCAAGCGGGCTGTCGGAGCCTCGGCGCTCGGCAACTGCATGGAGTGGTTCGACTTCGGCGTCTACAGCTATCTCGCCGCGACCATCGGCAAGGTGTTCTTCCCGGGCGCCTCCCCGGGCGCCCAGCTGATCTCGTCCTTCGCGACATTCGCCGCCGCGTTCGTGGTGCGACCGCTCGGCGGCCTGGTGTTCGGCCCGCTCGGTGACCGTGTCGGGCGGCAGAAGGTGCTCGCCACCACCATGATCATGATGGCGGCCGGAACGTTCTCGATCGGCCTCATCCCGAGCTACGCGACGATCGGTATCGCCGCTCCCATTCTTCTGCTGGTCGCCCGAATGGTGCAGGGGTTCTCGACCGGCGGCGAATACGGCGGTGCCACCACCTTCGTCGCCGAGTATTCGCCGGACCGCCGACGCGGTTTCCTCTCCAGCTGGCTCGACTTCGGCACCTTCGTCGGCTACGCCCTCGGCTCCGCGCTGGTCACCGTGTTGAACGTGGCTCTCACGGACGACCAGATGCTGTCCTGGGGCTGGCGCCTGCCGTTCCTGATCGCGGGACCGCTGGGTGTCATCGGCCTGTACATGCGGCTGAAGCTGGAGGAGTCCCCCGCCTTCCAGCAACAGCTCGACGAACACGAGAAGAGCCTCGCCCAGGACTCGGTCGGCAGCGAGTTCAAGACCATCGTCCGCGAGCACTGGCGCCCCCTACTCGTGTGCATGGGCCTGGTTCTTCTCTACAACGTCACGAACTACATGGTCACCGGCTATCTGCCGACCTATCAGACGGAGACACTCGACCGCTCCAGCACGTCGGCGGACATCCTGGTGCTGATCGGCATGGTGTGGATCGTCCTCCTCATCACCTTCCTCGGGCGCCTCAGCGACCACATCGGCAGGCGCCCCCTGTACGCGGGCGCGGCGGTCGCCATGATCATCCTTGCCATCCCCGCCTTCCTGCTCATCAAGGCGGAGGGCACCTGGCCGCCCATCTTCGGCGTGCTGATCCTGTCCACGCTCCTCGCGTGCTTCGCAGCACCGAGTGCCGCCACGCTGCCCGCCCTGTTCCCGACCGCGGTGCGGTACGCGGCGATGGGCATCGGCTTCAACTTCGCGGTGGCGGCGTTCGGAGGCACCACCCCGCTGGTGACGGAGGCACTGGTGAACGCGACCGGCGACAAGCTGGTGCCCGCCTACTACTTGATGGTGGCCGGAGTCATCGGCCTGGTGACCGTCAAGTTCCTTCCGGAGAGCGCGCAACTGCCCCTCGACGGCTCGCAGCCGATGGTCGGCTCGGCAGAGGAACAGAAGGAACTCATCGACACGTCCCAGGACCTGTACCAGTACGCCGAAGAGCAGTCTTCGACGCGCTGACCGGCCGATGGGGCAGCGGTCCGGACATCTGCCGCTGCCCCATGGTTCGCCCAGGGGCGGTCAGTCCGCGGCGGGCCGCCACTGGTCGGCCTCTCGTGACGCTGCACGTGCACCGAGAAACCCGACGCCGAGCGAGATCACGGCACATGTCGTGACGCCGACCGCGAGGACGGTCCAGGAGACGGAGCCTTCCCGTACCAGGGCGACGAAGAACACCGAGTGCCATGCGGTCACGGCCCCGGCCACCACCGTGGAGATGGGCAAGGGGACGGTCAGATGCCAGGAGCTCACGGACCGGAACACTCGACGGTGGCCGGTCAGGACGGACAACGGGGCGAAAGCGTGCCGGATGCGTACGAATTCCGCCGCCGCGCTCACGGCACCGGCCACGAGCAGGAACAGGAGGCCGGTGACGCCGAACACCTGGATCCAGCTCGGGAGGCGGGTACGCGAGGAGCCCAACCAGTTTCCACCCAGCTCTGTGACCTGCACGGACGGGTTGGGGACCGTGTGAGCGGCGTGCTTCACCCCGGCGAGTCGGCCCGGTGCGGGGGTGATGACGAGGAGCGACTGAGTGCCGTCCGCCTTCACCGTGACGCGGGGGATCTGCGCGAACTTGACGTTGCCGTACCAGCGGCGGAGCTCGTCCACCTGCGCGTTGCCCGGTGCCGTGGTCCGCGTGCCGTCGCCGGTGCAGGCGAGGTGCAGTGTGCGCAGGTCCTGGCAGGGTCCTTCGACGGAAACCCAAGGCTCTTCGGGCGGCCCCGGGTCGTGCATGGTGCGGGTCAGCAGAAGCGATCCGGAGGGAAGGGAGGCGCGGAACCGGTCGGTCTGCGCCGCGGTCATGCCGCTGGTGGTCAGCTCGATGACGGTGTCCTCATTGCGTTGGTGCGTGGCGACCGCTGCTTGTGAGTGCTCCCCGAGTCTGCTGGTCCACACCTGCATCTGGGCGACGATCCCGATGCCGATCACCATGGCCAGCGCGAGGCGGACGATGACGCCTGGGTGCGCGTGCGTCCAGCGCCCGCCGATCATGCGGCCGGCGTTGCCGCGGCGTCTGCCGGTATCGGCGAGCCATGCCCCCAGGTGGCGGGTGCCGAGGGCCACGACGGAGGACAGGAACGCCCACATGACGACCGTTCCTGAGGTGAACACGATCAGCTGGGCTTTGCGAGGGACGTACTGGCTGGTCAGGACCAGTGCGACGCCGACTCCGCAGGCCAGCAGGCGCCAGGCGGACGACGCCTTCCTTGGCCTCGGGGTCGAGTGCGCCGGTGGGCTCGTCGGCCAGGAGGACGGTGGGCTCGGTGATCAGTGCGCGGGCCACGGCGGTGCGCTGGCGCTCACCGCCGGAGAGCGTTCCGGTGGGGGTGGTACCGGTAGGGACACCGAGCCGGCCGAGGAGTTCTTCGGCACCGCCCTGTTGGCGAGAAGTGATCGATCGTGGCGTCAGATTCCGTCCGAGCCGGTCCACCGCGGCTCCCGCGATCCGTCGTACGCGCCCTGCTCGCCCCTCAACCACGGGCCCGGCCAGGGCCGCGTCCCTTCGATCTCCGCGGTGTGTACTCAACCGCGGTACGTCTCCAGCAGGCGCAGCCACACCTCGCTCACCGTCGGATACGCCGGCACCGCGTGCCACAGGCGGTCGATAGGGACCTCGCCCGCGATCGCGATCGTCGCCGAGTGGATGAGTTCGCCGACGCCGGGGCCGACGAAGGTGACGCCGAGGACGACCTCGCGGTCGAGGTCGACGATCATGCGGGCGCGGCCGGTGTAGCCGTCGGCGTAGAGGCTGGATCCGGCCACGTTGGCCAGGTCGTAGTCGACGGCGCGGACGCGGTGGCCCGCCGCCTCCGCCTCGGCGAGGGTGAGGCCCGCGCTCGCCGCCTCCGGGTCGGTGAAGACGACCTGGGGCACGGCCGCGAGGTCGGCCGTGGCGGCGTGGGCGCCCCAGCGGTCGGTCTCCAGGAGCGGGACGCCGGCCGCGCGGGCGGTGATCGCGGCGCCCGCGACACGCGCCTGGTACTTGCCCTGGTGGGTGAGGAGGGCGCGGTGGTTGGCGTCGCCGACCGCGTAGAGCCAGTCGCTGCCCTCGACGCGCAGGGAGTCGTCGACGATCAGCCAGGAGCCCGGGTCGATGCCGACCGTGTCCAGGCCGATGTCCTCGGTGCGCGGGGCGCGGCCCGTCGCGAAGAGGATCTCGTCCGCGTCGAGGGTCGAGCCGTCGTCCAGGGTGACGGTGAGAGTACCGTCCGTGCGTTCGACCGCGGTGACGGTGACGCCCGTACGGACGTCTGTTCCCGCCTCGCGCAGCGCGTCGGCGACGAGCTCCCCGGCGAAGGGCTCCATGCGGTTCAGGAGGCTGTCGCCGCGTACGAGCAGGGTGACCTGCGAGCCGAGCGCCTGCCAGGCCGTCGCCATCTCGGTCGCGACGACGCCGCCGCCGACCACGACGAGACGTCCGGGCGCGTGGTCGGCACTGGTGGCCTCCCGGCTGGTCCAGGGCTTGGCCTCGGGCAACCCCGGCAGGTCGGGCAGGGCGGCCCGGGTGCCGGTGCAGACCGCGACGGCGTGCCGGGCGGTGAGCACGGTGACCGTGCCGTCCTCGGCGGTGACCGTGACCCGGCGCGGACCGTCGAGGCGGCCGTGGCCGCGGTAGAGGTCGGCCCCGATGGACTCGATCCAGCCGACCTGGCCGTCGTCCTTCCAGTGGGAGGTGAAGTCGTCGCGGTTGGCGAGCACGGCGGCGGTGTCCAGGGGGCCCTGGACGGCCTGGCGCAGACCCGGCACCCGCCGGGCGTCCGCGCGCGCGATCACCGGGCGCAGCAGCGCCTTGCTGGGCATGCAGGCCCAGTACGAGCATTCGCCGCCGACGAGCTCGCTCTCCACGACCGCCGCGCTCAGTCCGCCGGCCCGCACCCGGTCGGCGACGTTCTCGCCGACCGGTCCCGCTCCCAGCACGACGACGTCGTAAGCGATGGCTTCGTTCGTGGGTTCTGTTGCTTCTGTCATGGGGTCCAGTGTGGTCGGAGGTGTGCCCGCAAGCCACATGGGTATGGGCGCGGAATACGTCCGCCATGCGGACGGTTGTGCACAGCGGCTTTGCCCCCTACGGCTTCGCCCCGAACCCAGGAAGCAGGAAGAGGGAAACACCATGAGCAGCACCACCACGGAGCTGACCAAGGAGAACTTCGATCAGACGGTCACGGAGAACGAGTTCGTGCTGATCGACTTCTGGGCGTCCTGGTGCGGACCGTGCAAGCAGTTCGCCCCGGTCTACGAGAAGGCCGCGGAAGCCAACCCCGACCTCGTCTTCGGCAAGGTGGACACGGAGGCGCAGCCCGAGCTCGCCGCCGCGTTCGGCATCCAGTCGATCCCGACCCTGATGATCGTCCGCGATCAGGTGGCCGTGTTCGCGCAGCCGGGCGCGCTGCCGCAGGAGGCACTGGACGACGTGATCGGGCAGGCCCGCAAGCTGGACATGGACGAGGTCCGCAAGTCCGTCGCCGAACAGCAGGCGCAGCAGGCCCAGCAGGGGCAGCAGGCCGAAGAGGGCTGAGCCTCCCGGTTCGGTGGTGCGGCGCGGGTCAGGTCGACTCGCGCCGCACCAGGCTCGCCCCGAGCACCTTGCGCACCTCCGGCTCGCTCTGCGGGTCGCGCACCAGCCGGTCGACGAGTTCCGCCAGCTCCTGCCCCGAGGGCAGAGCGACGTGGACGGTGCTCAGCCGCGGCCGCAGCAGCCGGCCCAGCATCAGGTCGTCGGCGCCGATCACGGCCACCTCGCCGGGGATGTCGACGCCCGTGTCCTGCAGGGCCCGCATCAGCAGCATCGCGTACTCGTCGTTGTACGCGAACACGGCGTCGAGCCCCAACTCCCGCACCTGTTGGGCGACTTGCGCCGCGTGGTCCTCGTCGTAGGCGAGCGGGATCCCCACCACTTCGGCGCCGGTCTCGCGCACGCCCGCCAGGCGCGGCTCGGCGAACACGTCGAGGCCCTCCTCGCGCGGCATCACGACCCCGATGCGGCGACGGCCGACCTCCAGCAGGTGTTCCCCCGCGACCCGGCCGACCTCGCGGTGGTCGGTGAGCAGCGCGTGCGCGCCCGCGACCGGCTCGGGGCCCAGGGTGATGACGGCCTTGGCGCCGGACCGCTTGAGGATGTCGATGCCCCGCTGTCCCATGCCGACGGGGGCGAGCACGGCGACGGGCCGCAGTTCGGCCCAGGCGCGGGCGGCGTCGTCGCCGACGACGCCGACGCTGCCGTACTGGACCACGGTGTAGTCGAAGCGGCTGAGCGCCCACTGGAACTCGTTGAGGAAACCGCTGTACAGCGGGCCGATCGGTACCTCGGGCGTCGGCAGGAGAACGATCCGGGTGTGGCCGGCGCGCAGGCTGCGGGCGGCCGCGTGCGGAACGTAGCCGAGTTCCCTGGCGGCCTCGTGCACCCGGCGCCGGGTGGGCTCGCTGATCCGGACGGCGCTGGTGTTGTTCAGGACGTAGCTGACGGTGGCGCGCGAGACCCCGGCCAGGCGCGCGACGTCGGCGCTCGTCGGTACGGAGCCGCGGGCGGGGCCGGTGGCGCGGGTCGCGGCGGGCTGCTGCGGATTCGGTATCTGTCCCATGACGTACCGCATCTTTCCAGACGGAGCACCCGCCGCGGGGCTCGGGCGTGCACTCGGTGCCACGGCACGGCCAACGCGCTGTCACCACCGGCGACTTGGAGGTGCGTCGACGCGTGCCGCGATCACCGGTGGCCCTAGCCGGCGGCCAGCGTCCGCCACACCTCCGGGTCCTCGAAGTTCAGCGCCCACAGGACCGTGTTGCGGATTCCGTACTTGCGCAGGACGGGCAGGTGGGCCGCCGTGCCGCGGGCGTCCTGGTACCAGACGGTGCGACGCGTGTCGCCGTCCTTGTACGTGAAGTGCGGGGTCCCGGAGACCGGGTCGAGGGCGTAGGGCGCCTTCTCCTTGCGGCGCAGCGCCTCGGCGTCCTTCCAGGTCACGTGCTTCGCACGTTCCTTGCCGCCGTCGGCCCAGTCCCAGCCGTACGCGGGAAGGCCCATCTCCAGTTTCGCGCGGGGGACTTGGGCGGTCGCCGTGGCGAGGATCTCGTCGTACCACTCCGGTGTGGAGAGCGGGCCCGGCCGCCCCTCGGCATAGTGCAGGTTGTAGCCCATGATGCGCATCCGGTCGGCCGCCGCGCCCAGCCGCTGGTAGTCCCAAATGCGGCCCGCTGTGCGGGTCTTGGGGGTGACGGTGACGAAGCACTGCTTGTGCAGGGTGTGCAGGCGTGCGCAGAGGTCGGTGACGAAGATGGCGTATCCGGCGCGCACCGCGCGGTACTTGGCCTCGGGTGTCGGCGCGATGGTCTCGTAGTCGAGGTCGAGGCCGTCGTAGGCGCGGCTGCGGACGACCGCGATGAGGGCCTCGACGTGGTCGGCCCGACGGGCCGGGCTGGTCATGACGGCGCCGAGGGCGCCGGGCTTCATCTGTTCCATGACGGTCGGGACGACCTGGATGCCCTTGGCGTGCAGCCCGTTGACGATGCGGCGGTCCCCCGCTCCGGGGTGTCCGTCGACGCGGGTCGCGGACTTCGTCTCGTACCAGAAGGGGCTGATGGTGCGGATCTGCGCGGCGTGCGCGAGGGCGTTGCGGTAGGCGGGCTCCTGGTCCCAGTACGGCAGCCAGGCGGAGACCGTGCGGGGCGGGGGCAGGGCGTCGGCGGCGTGTGCGGCGGCCGGCGTGAGCGCGGTGGCGAGAACGGCCAGGACAGTGAGGTGTATTCGTCGTGCCATGTCCCGAGCCTGTGCGTCGACCGGCGGACCCGCCGCGCGGATTGGGCCGTCCAGCCTCTAACGTGACCTGCGTGACTGCCTATACGGATGACACCACGTACGAGCACCCCGGTCGCTCCGGCGCGACCGCCACGGTGGAGGCCGAGCCGCGTCAGGTGGGCCGGGTGCGCACCGAGTACGCACCCGCGCACGACGGCGACCCGGATCCGGGCGAGATCGTCTGGACCTGGGTTCCGTTCGAGGAGAACGACGGGCGGGGCAAGGACCGGCCCGTGCTCGTCGTCGCCCGCGAGGAGGGCGGCACGCTGCTCGCCGTGCAGCTGTCCAGCAAGCGGCACGACCACGACCGCGAGTGGGTGGCACTCGGGTCCGGGCCCTGGGACCGGGACGGCCGCGATTCGTGGGTGGATCTGGACCGGGTGCTGCGCGTGCACGAGCGGGGCATGCGGCGCGAGGCGTGCGCCCTGGACCGGGGCCGGTTCAACACGGTGGTGCTGCGGCTGCGGGAGCGCTACGGCTGGCGTTGAGAAGCCGTGTCGAGGACCCGCTCGAACGCCGAGCGGGTCGTCGCGCCCTTCGTGCGGTCGAGCACCGCGAAGACGACCTGCTCGAAGTGGTTCCGGAAGCGGCCGTCCAGCGCGGTCCGGAACGCCTGCGCGACCTGCTCCGGATCGTTCCGGAACACGCCGCAGCCCCAGGCACCGAGCACCAGGCGGCGGTAGCCCTCGGCCGCGGCCGTTTCGAGGACGCGCTCCGCGCGCGAGGCCAGCGCGGCCGGTATCTCGTGGACCCGCTCCGGGGTGCGGTGCGCGATCACCCCGGCGTTCGGCGCGGGTGACGTCAGGAATCCGACCTGGTACGGCTCGTCGAGGAGGCGTCCGCGGTCGTCCCGGAAGACGGGCACGCCGGGCGCGTGGATGACCCGGTCGCTGTAGAAGACGTCCCGGTCGGCGCGGTGGCGGTCGTAGAACTCCGGCACCTCGACGAGGCACGTGTACAGCGCCGAGGAGCGGCATACGGCCTCTTCCTGGGCCTGCGCGCCGTTCAGGTACCCGCCGCCGGGGTTGCGGGCGGACGCGAAGTTCAACACCGCGATCCGCTCCGCCCGCTCCCCCGTCATGCGGCGCGCCGCGTCGAGGCTGCTCTCCCCCGTGACCTCGACAAACGGCGCCCCCGCGCCCGGCGCAGCCGGTACCGGTACCGGCTGCGGCCCGTACAGGCGCGTGCCCGCCCGGGCTCGTGCCACCGCGTCGGCGACGGACACCGTGCGGCCGTCCGGCGCGACGTACTCCCCCGTGGCGACGATCTTCTCCGTGCTCTGCGCGATCTCGCGCAGCCGGGCGCTCACGCCCGCTCCCCCGTCGTGCTCATGAACCCATCGTGATTGTCCGGCGCCCGGCGGGGCAACAGATTTTCACCGCACCGCGGCCGCCCCGCGGCCGTACCAAGGCCGCACCGAGGCCCCGCCAGGGCCGCTCCGAGGGCGCGCGGAGAGCGCGCGTCACGGCCACAGGGAGGCCGGATGACGAACACGGGGGAAACGCATCGGACGACCCACGCCAACCTTCAGGCGCACCCTTGTGCGAATCCCGGGGAAGGTCTTGGGTGGGACGAGCGTTGCCCGAAACGGCCCGTCCCGGGTCGAATCGACGCCGTGGCCCCTACCGGGGACCATGGGAAGCGTTGAGGACCAGGAGGATCCCGCATGAGTGAGGGAGACTGTACGCGCCCCGGTGACCTGGTCACCGAGGCGGAGGTGGAGGCCCTGGTACGGGGCATCTGCTTCAAGACCGGACCGCCTACGACGGTCGGTGTCGAGCTGGAATGGATCGTCCACGAGCCGCGCCCGCAGGGGACACCGTGGCTCCCCTTACCCCCCGAACGACTCGACGCGGCGTATGCCGCACTGCGCGCCCTGCCGCTGAGCTCGGCGCTCACCGTGGAACCCGGCGGCCAGCTGGAGCTCAGTTCGCTTCCCGCCGCCGGCCTGACGGACTGCGTCTCGGCCGTGCGGGCCGATCTGACCGCCGTCCGCTCCCTGCTCCGTGATCATGGACTCGCCCTCTCCGGCCAGGGCACCGACCCCTGGCGGCCACCGAGGCGCGTGCTCCGGCAGCCCCGATACGACGCGCTGGAGGCCGCGCTCGACCGGGCCGGACCCGCCGGGCGCTCGATGATGTGCTCCTCGGCCTCCGTCCAGGTGTGTCTGGACGCGGGCCACGAGGAACCGGGGCCGCTGGGCCACGGCAGGCGCTGGGTGCTCGCCCATCTGCTCGGTGCCGTGCTGGTCGCCGCGTTCGCCAACTCCCCGATGCTGTCCGGGCGTTCGACGGGGTGGCGGTCGACCCGGCAGCTGCTGTGGGAGCGCATCGACTCCGGCCGTTCGGGCGCTCCGCCGTTGCGCGGTGAGCCGCGGGCGACGTGGGCGCGGCACGTCCTCGACGCGCCGGTGATGTGTGTGCGTACCGACAGGGGGCCGTGGCAGGTGCCGGACGGCCTGACGTTCCGGGAGTGGGTGCGCACCGGCGCCCCGCGCCCGCCGACCCGCTCCGATCTCGACTACCACCTGACCACGCTGTTCCCGCCGGTGCGGCCGCGCGGTCACCTGGAACTCCGCATGATCGACGCGCAGCCGGGCGACGACGGGTGGCTGGTGCCGCTCGCCGTGACGACCGCGCTGTTCGACGATCCGCAGGCCGCGGAGACCGCGTACCGCGCCGTGAAGCCCCTCGCGGAGCGCGCCGGGCCGCTGCCCGCGCCGCACAACGCGCTGTGGCGCGACGCGGCCCGGCTCGCGCTGACCGACCCGGAGCTGCGCGAGGCGGCCACGGCCTGCTTCGCCACGGCGCTCGACGCGCTGCCGAGGATCGGCGCGGGCCCCGAGGTGTGCCAAGCGGTCGCCGACTTCATGCACCGCCATGTCGTACGCGGCCGCTGCCCCGCCGACGACGTACTCGACCGGCTCGACGAGAACGCGCAGGAACCCGCACAGGGGAGGATCGTCCGCTCATGACCATCCAGGACCAGGAGAACGTCACCACGGATCCGGAGGCGCTCAGGCGCCGTGCGGCGGACGCCCTGGAGCGGGCGCGGCGCCGCACGACCCTGCTGACGAGCTGCGTCGAGGAACCTGAACTGACCGCACAGCACTCACCGTTGATGTCGCCGCTGGTGTGGGATCTGGCGCACATCGGCAACCAGGAGGAGCAGTGGCTGCTGCGGGCGGTCGCGGGCCGGGAGGCGATGCGGCCGGAGATCGACCCGCTGTACGACGCGTTCGAGCATCCGCGGGCCGAGCGCCCCAAGCTGCCGCTCCTCGCACCGCAGGAGGCACGCGGTTATGCCGCCGAGGTACGGGGCCGGGCCCTCGACGTCCTGGGGAAGGCATCGTTCGCCGTCGAGGGCGGCGAGCGGCTCACCCGGTCCGGCTTCGCCTTCGGCATGATCGCCCAGCACGAACAGCAGCACGACGAGACGATGCTGATCACCCATCAGCTCAGGACGGGCGCGGCGGCGCTCACCGCGCCCGAGCCCGAGCCGCTCAGCGAGCCGTACCGCGGCCCGGCCGAAGTCCTCGTCCCCGGCGGCCCGTTCATCATGGGCACGAGTGCCGAGCCGTGGGCCCTGGACAACGAACGTCCCGCGCACGCCCGCCTCGTCCCGCCGTTCCACATCGACACGACGCCGGTGACGAACGCCGCGTACCTGGAGTTCATCGCCGACGGTGGCTACGACGAGGCCCGCTGGTGGACCCCGGCGGGCTGGGCCATGGTGCGCGACCACGGCATCCGGGCGCCGCTGTTCTGGCGGCGTGACGCGGGCGGCCAGTGGCTGCGCAGGCGCTTCGGCGTCACCGAGGTCGTGCCGCCCGACGAGCCGGTGCTGCATGTGAGCTGGTACGAGGCCGACGCCTATGCCCGCTGGGCCGGGCGCCGCCTGCCGACCGAGGAGGAGTGGGAGAAGGCGGCCCGTTTCGATCCGGCGACGGGCCGTTCGATGCGCTACCCGTGGGGCGACGCCGATCCCACCCCGGACCGCGCGAACCTGGGGCAGCACCATCTGCGTCCCGCGCCCGCGGGCAGCTATCCCCTGGGCGAATCGCCGCTCGGCGTACGGCAGTTGATCGGTGACGTGTGGGAGTGGACGTCCAGCGACTTCCTGCCCTATCCCGGCTTCGCCGCCTACCCGTACCGCGAGTACTCGGAGGTGTTCTTCGGGTCCGACCACAAGGTGCTGCGCGGTGGTTCGTTCGCGGTGGACCAGGTCGTGTGCCGGGGCACGTTCCGCAACTGGGACTATCCGGTCCGCCGCCAGATCTTCTCCGGCTTCCGCACGGCGCGGGACGCCCGGCCGACGGAAGGTGACTCCTGATGTGCCGTCATCTGGCCTACCTCGGACCGCCGGTGGCGCTCGGTGAGGTACTGAACGCGCCGTCGCACAGCCTGTTCCGCCAGTCGTGGGAGCCGCGCAGACAGCGCCACGGGACGGTCAACGCCGACGGCTTCGGCGTGGGCTGGTACGCGGACGACGATCCGGCGCCCGCCCGCTACCGCCGGGCCGGGCCCGTCTGGGGCGATCCGTCGTACGCGGACCTGACCCGGGTCGTCCGCTCGGGCGCGCTGCTCGCCGCCGTACGGGACGCGACGCTCGCGGGCGCCGACGGGGAGGCCGCGGCGGCGCCGTACGCCTGTGGTCCCTGGCTGTTCAGCCACAACGGGGCGGTGCCGGGCTGGCCGGGTTCGCTGGCATCTCTGGTGTCCACGCTGCCGGCCACCGACCTGCTGTCGATGGAGGCGCGGTGCGACGCGGCGTTCCTGTGGGCGCTGGTGCTGCACCGGCTGCGTTGCGGCGACGACGAGGGGCAGGCGCTCGCCGACACCGTCCTCGAGGTCGCGGCGGCGCAGCCCGCCGCACGCCTCAACCTCCTTCTCACGAACGGCGAGTCGATCACCGCGACGGCCTGGGGCGACACCCTGTGGTACCTCGCCGAACCCGGCCGCCGCACCGTCGTCGCCTCCGAGCCCTACGACGACGATCCGCACTGGACCGAGGTGCCCGACCGCACCCTCCTCGCGGCGAGCCGCACCGACGTCCTGCTGACCCCGCTCAAGGAGCCCTCCACGTGAGCCCGAACGACGCTTTCCAGGTGACCCGCGCCCTGCCCGCCGACGCCACCGGCGCCGCCCTGCGCACCGACGTCCTGCACGGCCTGACCGGCAGCCCGAAGACGCTGCCGCCCAAATGGTTCTACGACGCGCACGGCAGTGAACTCTTCGACGAGATCACGACGTTGCCCGAGTACTACCCGACGCGCGCCGAGCGGGAGATCCTGCTGGCCCGTGCGGCCGAGATCGCGGCGGCCACCGGCGCGCGCACGCTCGTCGAGCTCGGCTCCGGGTCGTCCGACAAGACGCGCCACCTGCTGGACGCGCTGACGGAGATCTCGGGGCTCTCGGCGTACGTGCCGGTGGACGTGAGCGAGAGCGCGCTGCGGGGCGCCGCGCGGACCCTGCTCGCCGAGCATCCCTCGCTCGACATCCACGCGCTCGTCGCCGACTTCACACGCGCGCTGGAGCTGCCCGCGACGCCGGGGCCGCGTCTGGTGGCGTTCCTCGGCGGCACGATCGGCAACCTGCTGCCCGACGAGCGGGCGGCCTTCCTCGCCTCCGTGCGGGGGCTGTTGTCCCCGGGGGACTTCTTTCTGCTCGGGACGGATCTGGTGAAGGGCGAGGCGGAGCTGGTCGCGGCGTACGACGACGCTTCGGGCGTCACGGCCGCGTTCAACAAGAACGTACTGAGTGTGCTGAACCGGGAGTTGGACGCCGACTTCGATCTCGACGCGTTCGGGCATGTCGCGGTGTGGGACGCGCGGGCCGAGTGGATCGAGATGCGGTTGCGGTCCGCCCGGGAGCAGGTGGTGAAGATCCCCGGGGTGGATCTGGTGGTGGAGTTCGGGGCGGGCGAGGAGGTCCGGACCGAGGTGTCGGCCAAGTTCCGGCGGGACGGGGTCGCGGCGGAACTGCGCTCCGCCGGGCTGGAGTTGACGCACTGGTGGACCGATGAAGCGGGGCGGTTCGCGTTGTCCTTGAGCGCCGTCGGGGGTTGATGACACGTGGGGAACCGCGGGTGCGTGGCAGTTGCTCGCGCGGTTCCCCACGCCCCTGTGGGGCGCCTGCCCACCTGTGGGGCGCCTGCCTATTCGCCGCTCTCGTCCAGGCGTCGCGTGATCTCCTTCGACGCCTGCTTCGCCTCCGTCGCCGGGTCCTCGCCCTCCAGGACCCGGGTCATGTAGCTCTTGATGGGGTTGTCGGCGGCCTCGACCGTCGCCCAGAGCGGGGAGGCGGGCGTCGCCTTGCCGTGGGCGGCGCCCACGGCCATCGCGGCGACGCCCGGTTCGGCGGCCACCGCGCCGGCGAGCGTCGTCTTGTTCGGTACGTAGTTCATGGTCCTGGCCAGGTCGGTGTTCCACTTCTTGCCGGCCAGGGCCGTCACGACCTCGACCGCGCCCTTGCGGGCGTCGGTGTTCGCCGGGACGACGAGGTCCGAGCCGCCGGTGAAGACGGCCCCCGCGCGCTTCGCCGTCTTCCCCGGGATCGGGAAGAAGCCCAACTTGCCCTTCAGAGATGGGTTCTTCTTCTCGATGCGCTGGGCCGCGCCCGGCACCGAGATGATCTGGCCGATGTCGCCCTCGGCGAACTGGTCGGCCTGCGGAGGGTGTTCCTCGTCGGCGTCCTTCGGGCCGTCGCCGAGCGCCTGCAGCTGCTGGTAGAAGGCCATGCCGCGCAGGGCCGCCGGGGTGTCGAGGGCGCCGGTCCAGGTGCCGGCCGCCTCGTGCGCGAGTTCACCGCCCTCGTCCCAGACGAACCCGGACAGCGTGTACCAGTCCTGCCCGGCCAGGTAGATGCCCTGCTGCCCGCCGGTGTCGAGGCGTTGCGTGATGTCGAGCCACTCGTCCCGCGTCTTCGGCGGATTCTTGATGCCCGCCGCGTCGAACAGGTCCTTGTTGTAGATGACGACGCGGTTCGCCGCGTACCAGGGGATCCCGAACTGGCGGCCGTTGTCGACGCCGGGCTCGGCGAGGCCGGGCACCCAGTCCTCCATGCCGAGGTCGCGCGCGGACTCCAGGGACAGGTCGAGCAGCCCGCCCCCGTCGCCGTACCCCGGCACCTGCGTGTTGCCGACCTCGATGACGTCGGGCGCGCCGTCGCCGCTCCCGTCCTTGTCCGCGAGGGTCTTGGTGACCTTCTCGCCGATGCCGGTCCAGTCCTGGATGCGGATGTCGAGGCGCAGGTCGCCGTGTTCGGCCTCGAAGTCCTTGGTGAACCGCTTGAGGAACCCCTCGGACGCGCTGTCCCGCATCAGCCACACGGTGACGGTGGTCCGGCCGGCCCCACCGCCCGGAAGGACATTGCAGGCCGTGGCCAACAGACCGGTCACGGCGACGAGGGAACCGAGGGACAGCAAGGCACGGCGGGATCTCACGTGGGTCACTTTCTTCCTGCGGACAGGGAGGACGGCCCGACGTGGGGGACGAGTGCACAACTCGGCCGGGTGTGGCTGGATTTTGGTATGGACCATTGCGGCGGTCAAGAGTTACTGGAAAGTAAGTCGAACATGTGCGCCCTCGCGGAACTCGGCGTCCTGCGGCACGGTGGAAGCATGTCGAACCACACGTATCGCGTCACCGAGATCGTCGGCACGTCCCACGAAGGCGTCGACCAGGCCATTCGCAACGGCATCGCCCGTGCCTCGCAGACCCTGCGCGGCCTCGACTGGTTCGAGGTCACCCAGGTCCGCGGCCAGATCGTCGACGGGCAGGTCGAGCACTACCAGGTGGGCCTGAAAGTGGGCTTCCGCCTGGATGACGCGGCCGACGTCGGCTGACCGGGCGCACCGGCCCGGTCAGGTCCGTCCCTCGCGTTCCTGCGCGTCCTTGAGGGCCGCCGACGCGCTCGCCCAGCGGGCCCGTACGACGGTGAATCCGGCGCGCTCCACCTCGTCGCAGACCAGCTCGTCGTCGTCGACCAGCATGCGCACGGTGCGGCCGCGCGCCATGCGGCGCAGGAGCTCCAGCTTCGTGTGCCGGGCGGGGCGCCGGTCGCCGTCACGCCGCATGTGCAGCCGCCCCGCGGGCAGCCCCTGCGCGGCGAGCCACCCCACGGTGTCGGCCCGGCACCGCTCGGGCCGCCCGGTCAGGTACACGACCTCGCACGCCTCGGCGCTCTCGCGGGCCAGGGCGATCCCTTCGGCGAGCGGCGGATCATTCGGGGCGGCGCCGAAGAAGCCGTCCCAGTCCCGGGGCTTCTGCTCCAGGAACCGCTGCCGGTGCGCGGTGTCGGCCAGGGTCCCGTCGAGATCGAAAACGGCCAGGGGCCTCACATCACTGGTCACGGTCAGCACCTTAGGGGTGCGGGGAACCGCGCGCCCGGCCGCGCGGCTCCCGGCGAACGGGCGGCCCCGGGAATCCCCCGCGGGCCCGCGCGTTGAACAAGGTGTGACCACCGTGATCGAATCGACCCGCTTCTCCGTCCTGGACCGCTCCCGCACCCGCGAGGGTCATGCGGGCCCCGCCGCATTGCGCGACACCGTCGCCCTCGCCCGGGAGCTGGAGCGTCTCGGCTACCACCGGCTGTGGGTCTCGGAGCATCACGGTGTGCCCGGGGTGGCCGGTTCCGCGCCGACGGTCCTCGCGGCGGCCGTCGCGGCGGCGACCCGGACCCTGCGGGTCGGCACCGGCGGCGTGATGCTGCCCAACCACCAGCCGTTCGTCGTGGCCGAGCAGTTCGGGGTCCTGGAGTCGCTGTTCCCCGGCCGGATCGACATGGGCCTCGGCCGTTCGGTCGGGTTCACCGACGGGGTGCGCAGGGCGCTCGGGCGGGACAAGGACGTCGCCGACGACTTCGCGGGCCAGGTCGACGAGTTGCTCGCCTTCTTCACCGGTACGTCGGCAACGCGCGCGCATGCCCGCCCGTCCGAGGGGCTGACCGTGCCGCCCTTCGTCCTGGCCATGGGCGAGGGCGCCTCGATCGCCGCCCGCGCGGGCCTGCCCATGGTCATCGGTGATCTGCGCGGCCGGGAGAAGATGCTGCGCGGCATCGACCGCTACCGCGCCGAGTTCCGGCCGTCCGCGTGGGCCGAGGCCCCGTACGTGGTGATCTCCGGGACGGTGGCCGTCGCGGGCAGCGAGCAGGAGGCCCACCGTCTGCTGATCCCGGAGGCCTGGTCGATGGCGTACGCGCGCACGCACGGCACGTTCCCGCCGCTGCCGCCCGCCGAGCGCGTGGCCTCCATGGACATGGCCGCGAAGGAGCGCGAGTTCTACGAGGCGGGGCTGCGCGGCCACATCGTGGGCACGGAGCAGCAGGTCGCGGACGAGCTGGAGACGGTGATCAAGGAGAGCGGGGCGCAGGAGGTGCTGGTGACGACCAGCACGTACGACCGTGAGGGGCTCCTCGAGTCGTTCCGCCGCCTGGCCCGGATCGCGCGCCTAGGCGACGCCGAGCCCGTGTAGCAGCATCGGCAGCGAGGCGTGCAGTTCGCGCTCCCAGTAGGGCCAGCTGTGGGTTCCGGGGCCGTAGAAGTGGGTGGTGAGGTGCTTGGCGCCCACCTCCTTCAGCCGGTCGGCGAGCGCGTGGTTCTGCCGGTTGAAGTCGGCCTCCAGGGCGTTCGTGGCGCCCGGCGGGTCCAGGGGGCCCGCGGTGCCGTCGCCGCAGGAGAGGTAGACGGGCAGCGACTTGAGGCGCTCGGCGAGATGGTACGGGTCGTGCGCGGCCCAGATGTCGCGCTGGGCGACCGGGTCGCCCCACACGCGCAGGGGGTCGTCGCCCTGGCCCGCGAAGAAGCCCATGATGCGGTTCGTCGACTCGTCGTTGAGGAGCGGGTGCGCGGAGCCGGAGTAGGCCGCGGCCGCCTTGAACATTCCGGGGTGCCGGGCCGCGTAGAGGAGTGCGCCCTGGCCGCCCATGGACAGCCCCGCGACGACGCGGCGGGAGCCCGCGCCCCAGTCGCGCTCCAGGAGGCGGCGCAGGTCGCGGGTGTGGAAGGTGTCCCAGGCGGGGTCGCCGCCCTGGCCGTGGTTCCACCAGTCGCTGTACCAGCCGTTCCAGCCCGCCTCGGGCATGACGACGAGGACGTTCCGCAGGCTGTCGAGGGAGGCGACGTCGGTCATCGCGGTCCAGGACGTGTAGTCACCGCAGCAGCCGTGCAGCAGCCAGAGGGTGGGCCAGTGCTTGTGGCGGTCCTTCGGGTTCCAGCCGTCGGGGGTGAGGAGGCGGACGTTCACGGTCCGGCCGCCGAGCGCCGACGCGCGTACGGAGAGGTCCACCTGCCGTTCGGCGATCTGGGTGACGGCGACGACCTCGGCGGCGGGCCGCGCCGTGCTCGCGCCGACGGCCGTCGGCGCCGCGCCCAGGGTGAGCAGCAGGGCGGCCAGGACGAGCAGCAGGCGTCTGGTGCGGCGGGCCAGGGCGGCGGTCATGGCGGCTCCCGTGGGTCGTCGGGGAATCGGGCTCCTGCGTCAGTTCTTGTCGGGGTTGGCGAGCTCGCCGGGGAGGACCAACAGGGCGTCCCCGACCGGGCGTTCGCCGGTCGCGTCGGACGGGTCGTTGATGACCTGGCCGTCGACGACCATCGTGGTGGAGCCGCCGCCGTCGAGGTTGATCGCGTCGCGCAGGCCCAGCGCCCGGGCGACGTCGGCGCTCTCGGGGATGCTCAGGCCGAGCGACGCGGTGCTGCGGCCGTCGGCGGTGACGAGCACGGTGCGTCCGGCGGCGTCCGTCCCGGCGAGGGTGCGCGGGTTCCGCTTGTGCACCCAGCCGTAGTAGAAGCTCGGGTTGCCGGGCTGCACCATGCCGTCGGTGGCCGGGGTGACGTGCGGGCGGCCGTCGCGGACGAGTTCGGGCCCGCCGTTGAGGACGCTGGTGGTGCGGGAGGTGGCGACGGTGCGGCCCTTGGAGTCCTTCAACCCGCTCTGGATCCGCAGGGGTTGGCCGACCGCCGCGAGGGCGGTGAGCCGTGCCGCGTACGAGCCGGTCGCCTGGACGCTGCGGCCTCCGGTGGGCAGCGCGCCGCCGCGCGGCGAGCGCACCTCGACGACCCGGCCGGCCCGGTCGAGGACGGCTTCGGTGCCGTCGCCCTTCGGGGTCTCCTTGCCGAACTCCGTGGTGAACGCGATGAGTTCGTCGGGGTCGGTGCAGGTCGTGTCGTGCAGGGGGCGGGCGGTCGGGGTGTCGTCGGCGGTGCCGCCGCAGTTGCGGATCAGGCCGGGGACGCGGTCGATGCCGTCCAGCGGCAGCGAGGTGCCGTGGGCGGTGATCCTGCCCCGCCAGGTGAACCGGGTGACGGCGGTGGAGCGCGCGGAGTCGTGGACGACGAGGCCGGGGCGGCCGTCGACGGTCTCGCTCAGCAGGCGGCCGTCGTAGACGCCGACGCCGGCCGGGTCGCCGGGGGCGCCGGCCTTGGGGTCGAGGACGAAGAAGCCCGCGTTGATCCCGGCGCTCGCCCCGTCGGCGGCGGCGAGCGCGCTGGTCGTCTCGCGGTTCTCCAGGTCGGGGCCGTACGAGGCTTTGAGGTCGCCGTGGAACGTCTTCGGGTCGATGGTGAGCACGTCGACGTGCCAGGGGCCGCGGTCGCCCGCGTCACCGTCCCAGCCGGTGTACCAGGCGGACCCGGTGTATCCGGCGGTGCGCAGCCGGGTGCGTTCGGCGGTGGCCGCGGCCTCGGTCGGGAACGTGCCGACGCGGACCCGCCAGCCGAGTGTGCCGCCCGCGTAGTCGGCCGTCGCCGCGGTGGTGACCTTCTCGGAGCGGGCGTCGAAGCCGGCCGCCCGCAGTTCGGCGGCGAGCTCGGTGGCGCTCGGCTCGTCCTTGAGGGCGGTCGGTGGCGCGTCCGGGTCGGGCGATCCGGCGCCGCCCGGGATGGAGACCTCCACGGTCCACGCCATGGCCGGGGCGTCGGCGCCGCGCACGATGCGGGTGAGCGTCACTCCGGGCTGCAGCGTCCGCGTGGTCCGCGTCTCGGACAGTCCGGCGGCGCCGAGCGGCAGCCCGTGCCGCTGTCCCGACACGGCCGGGGCGGGCGCCGCGCCCACGAGGGCGAGCGCGCACAAGGCAGCGCCCGCGCCGAACAGTCTGCTGTTCACGAACCCCCCACGGAACGGAAGACGACTCCCGTAACGGTGCGTGGGGCCGCGACCGCCAGTCAAGGCATGTGCACATCATTCATCGGACGTTCTCCGGGGCGCCGCCGCTCCCCCGCCGCACCCTCGCGCCCCCTCTCGCCGCTCAGGCTCCGGGCTCGCTCAGCCACGACCCGACCCCGGCCAGCGCGCCGGGTCCGTTGTCCCGCTCGACGGAACCGGCGAGGTCCGCGATGGTCGTCGCCTTGAGCGAGGCCCGCCAGGCGCCCTCCGCGGCGGCCATCGCGCGGGCGATGCCGCACGGTTTCGTGCAGCTCTCGGGCGGCGTCGCGAGCGGCCCGCGCTGGCGGATCTCCGTGCAGACAAAGGCGGGTGACGTTCCGTCGACCGCCTGGACCACGTCGAGCAGCGTGATCTCCTCCGCGCCCCTGGTCAGCACGTACCCGCCCGTCTTGCCCTGTACCGACTGCACCAGGCCCGCCCGCGACAGCGCCTGCATCTGCTTGGCCAGGTAGCTGGGCGACACGTCGTGCAGCTGCGCCAGACGCGCGGCCGGGACCGGTTCGCTCGCCGCGGTCAGCACCACGCAGCAGTGCAGCGCCCACTCCACGCCACCGGACATCTTCATGCGCGTTCCCCTCGCCTTTCCCTCAACGTTCCGCCCGTTCCCATCGGCACCCCATTTGACTCGGATACAGCGTATCCGAGTATTATCTCGGACATCAGGTATCCGAGTTTGAGGAAGGGCAGACCCATGAAGATCACGGTCATCGGCGGTACCGGACTGATCGGTTCCCAGCTCGTCACCCGGCTGCGCGACGCGGGCCACGAGGTGGTCCCCGCGTCCCTGTCGAGCGGGGTCGACCTGCTCACCGGCGCCGGGCTCGACAAGGCCCTGGAGGGCGCGGAGACGGTCGTGAACGTCACGAACTCGCCGACCTTCGACCGGGACTCCCTCGCCTTCTTCCGCACCACCGTCGGCAACCTGCTCACCGCGGGCGAGCAGGCCGGCGTACGCCACCAGGTCGCGCTCTCCATCGTGGGCGTGGACCAGGTGCCGCAGCTGGACTACTACCGGGCCAAGACGCTCCAGGAGGAGCTGCTGCGCGAGGGGCCCGCCGCGTACTCGGTCGTGCGGGCGACGCAGTTCTTCGAGTTCATGGACGCGACCATGTCCTGGACCTCCGACGACCGGGAGGTGCGACTGCCCGCCACGCGCACCCAGCCCATCGCGACCGCCGATGTCGTCGCCGCCCTCGCCGACGTCACGACCGGGACGCCGCTGAACGGCATTCTCGACGTCGCGGGCCCCGACGTGCTCCCGCTGGACGAGCTGGGCCGGATCACCCTGGCCGCGCGGCAGGACCCGCGGCCGGTCGTCACGGACCCGCGGGCCGGGCTCTTCGCGGCCGTCGACGGCGACGTGCTGATCGCGGGCCCGGGAGCGCGGATCGCGCCGACGCACTACCGGGACTGGCTGGCCGCCGCCTCCGCGCGCTGAACGGCCGCCGGGGTGGATCATGGAGGGCGGAACCGTACCGTCCGTCCGACCGGGAGCCCGCCCCATGCACCACCCGACCTCGCCCGACCCCCGTCGCGACGGCTTCGTGCGGGTGCGCGGCGCCCGTGAGCACAACCTCAAGGGCGTCGACGTGGACATCCCGCGCGACGTCCTCGCGGTCTTCACCGGGGTGTCGGGGTCGGGCAAGTCGTCGCTCGCCTTCGGGACGGTCTACGCGGAGGCGCAGCGTCGCTACTTCGAGTCGGTCGCCCCGTACGCGCGCCGGCTGATCCACCAGGTCGGCGCGCCGAAGGTCGGCGAGATCACCGGGCTGCCGCCCGCGGTCTCGCTCCAGCAGAGCCGTTCGGCGCGGACGTCCCGGTCGTCGGTCGGCACGGTCACCACGCTCTCCAATTCGCTGCGGATGCTGTTCTCGCGGGCGGGCTCCTACCCCCAGGGCGCCGAGCGCCTCGACTCGGACGCGTTCTCGCCGAACACGGCGGCGGGCGCCTGCCCCGAGTGCCACGGCCTGGGCCGGGTGCACCGCACCACGGAGCAACTCCTCGTGCCCGAGCCGTCGTTGTCGATCCGGGAGGGCGCGATCGCGGCGTGGCCCGGCGCCTGGCAGGGCAAGAACCTGCGGGACATCCTCGACACGCTCGGGTACTCCGTGGACCGGCCCTGGCGGGAGCTGGCGCAGGAGGACCGCGACTGGATCCTGTTCACGGACGAGCAGCCGGTGGTCACCGTGCACCCGGTGCGGGACGCGGACCGCATCCAACGCCCCTACCAGGGAACGTACATGAGCGCGAACCGGTACGTGCTCAAGACGTTCTCCGACTCCAAGAGCCAGTCGCTGCGCGCGAAGGCGGAGAAGTTCCTCGAGAGCACCCCGTGCCCGGCGTGCGGCGGGGCGCGGCTGCGGGCCGAGGCGCTGGCGGTCACCTTCGCGGGCCGGACGATCGCCGAGCTGGCCCGGCTGCCGCTGGCGCGGCTGGCGCGTGCACTGGACACGAGCGACACCTCCGAGACCGCGCGCGTGCTCACCGAGGACCTGCGGGCCCGCATCGCCACGGTGACGGAGCTCGGCCTCGGCTACCTGAGCCTGGACCGCGCCACCCCCACGCTCTCCGCCGGCGAGCTGCAACGCCTGCGCCTGGCGACCCAGTTGAGGTCGGGCCTGTTCGGCGTGGTGTACGTGCTGGACGAGCCGTCGGCGGGCCTGCACCCGGCCGACACGGAGTCGCTGCTCACGGTCCTGGACCGGCTGAAGGCGGCCGGGAACTCGGTCTTCGTGGTCGAGCACCATCTGGACGTGGTGCGGCGCGCGGACTGGCTCGTCGACGTGGGTCCGCTCGCCGGTGAGCACGGCGGGCAGGTGCTGCACAGCGGCCCCGTGGACGGGCTGAAGGGGGTCGAGGAGTCGGAGACCGCGCGCTTCCTCTTCGACGAAGCTCCCGCGGGTGTACGTCACGTCCGTGAGCCCCGCGCCTGGTTGACGGTAGGACCGGTATCCCGGCACAACCTGCGGGACGTGACGGTCGACGTGCCGCTCGGCGCCTTCACGGCGGTCACCGGCGTCTCCGGCTCCGGCAAGTCGACCCTGATCGGCGAGATCACGGAGGACCTCGACGGGGTGGGCCGCCTGGTGGTCGTCGACCAGAAGCCGATCGGGCGCACGCCGCGCTCCAACCTCGCCACGTACACCGGCCTGTTCGACGTCGTCCGCAAGGTCTTCGCGGCGACGGACGAGGCCAGGTCCCGCGGGTACGGCGTCGGGCGGTTCTCCTTCAACGTCGCCGGCGGACGCTGCGAGACCTGCCAGGGCGAGGGGTTCGTCAGCGTGGAGCTGCTGTTCCTGCCGAGCACGTACGCGCCGTGCCCGGACTGCGCGGGTGCCCGCTACAACCCCGAGACGCTCGAAGTGACCTACCGGGGGCGGAACATCGCGGAGGTCCTCGACCTCACCGTGGAGTCGGCGGCCGAGTTCTTCGCGGGCGACGACGCGGCGGCGGCCGTGGGGCGCAGCCTGCGTACGCTGCTCGACGTCGGCCTCGGCTATCTGCGGCTCGGGCAGCCCGCCACCGAACTCTCCGGCGGCGAGGCCCAACGCATCAAGCTGGCCAGTGAGTTGCAGCGGGTGCGGCGCGGGCACACGCTGTACCTGCTGGACGAGCCGACCACCGGACTGCACCCGGCCGACGTGGAGGTGCTCCTGCGGCAGCTGCACGGGCTCGTCGACGCGGGGCACTCCGTGGTGGTCGTGGAGCACGACATGGCGGTGGTCGCCGGGGCGGACTGGGTCGTGGACATGGGGCCGGGCGGGGGCGATTCGGGCGGGCGGGTTGTCGTCGCCGGGCCGCCGGGGGTCGTCGCGCGGCACGGCGGGAGCCGTACCGCGCCGTATCTGCGGCGTCTGCTGGGTGACTGATCGTCAGGTCACGGGCGCAGCCTCCCCTTGGCCAGTTTCCCTGTGGGGGTCCGTGGAAGCTCACGCACGAACTCCACACCCCTCGGCACCTTGTAGTGGGCCATACGGTCGCGGACGTACGCGATCAGGTCGTCGGCCAACTCCGGGCCGGGAAGGGCCCCTTCGGAGGGCTGCACGTACGCCCGTACCGACTCCCCCATCTCCTCGTCCGGTACGCCGATGACGGCCACGTCGGCCACCGCCGGATGCAGGACCAGGCAGTCCTCGATCTCCTGCGGGTAGATGTTGACCCCGCCGGAGATGATCATGAAGGCCTTGCGGTCGGTGAGGAAGAGGTAACCGTCCTCGTCGACGTGGCCGATGTCGCCCGTGGTCGTCCAGGTGGCGTGGTCGGGATGCTGGGCCTCGCGGGTGCGCCCCTCGTCACGGTGGTACCGGAAAGGGAGTTCCTCGCGCTCGAAGTAGACCGTGCCGGTCTCCCCGGGCGGCAGGACCTTCCCCTCCTCGTCACAGATCCGCAGCTCGCCCAGGAGTCCGGCACGGCCGACGGAGCCGGGCTTGCGCAGCCACTCGTCCGGGCCGATGAACGTGATCCCGTTGCCCTCGGTGGACGAGTAGTACTCGTACAGGACCGGACCCCACCACTCCATCATCCGTCGTTTCACCTCGACGGGGCAGGGGGCTGCCGCGTGCACGGCCACCTTCATCGACGACGTGTCGTAGCGCTCGCGCGCCTCCGCCGGGAGCTTCAGCATCCGGACGAACATCGTCGGCACCCACTGGCTGTGCGTGACCCGGTGCCGCTCGATCGCCGCCAACGCGCCCTGCGCGTCGAAGGAGTTCATCAGGACGACCGTGCCGCCGGTCGCCGTGATCGTGCCGCAGAAGCGCAGCGGTGCCGCGTGGTAGAGCGGCGCGGGACACAGGTAGACGGTCTCCTCGTCGAAGCCGTACATGGGCTGGAAGAGGAGCTGGACCGTCGAGGGTTCCGTGCGGACGTCACCGTCGGGCAGGGCCGGTTCGACGCCCTTGGGGCGGCCCGTGGTCCCGGACGAGTACAGCATGTCGGTGCCGCGCGGCTGCACGTCCGGCGGCTCGGCGGACGCCGTCCGCAGCGCGGTGTCGTACGTCCCGTCGTCGAAGCCGAGCAGGTGGGTGACGTCCGGGGCCAACTCGGCCACCTTCGCGCCCAGTTCGCTCAGGCTCCCCGAGACGATCAGGGCACCGGCGCCGCAGTCGCGCACGATGTAGGCGGCTTCCTCGGCGGTCAGGTGGTGGTTGACGGCGGTGAGGTAGAGGCCCGAGCGCATCGCGGCCCAGTAGACCTCCATGACGCGCGGCTCGTTGCCGGAGAGGAGGGCGAGGTGATCGCCTCTGCCGAGACCCGCCGCGCGCAGGTGGTCGGCGAGGCGCAGCGAGTTCTCCTCCAACTCGCCATAGGTGAGGGTGGTGTTGCCGTCGGCCGTGACGACGGCCGGCCTGGCTGGCTCGTACGCTCCCGGATACATGGACGCGACGGTACTGCGCCGACGTGACGAGTCGTCAGACGTGTGCGCCGACCAAGTCGATGACGGGGCCGGGAGAGCACCTGCTCCCGGCCCCGCCCACCCCGCGCTGTTCGCGGGACGTTTCCGAGGGAGTGGCTCAGCGGCTGACCTTGCGGTTGGCGCGCAGCCATTCCTTGTTCATGCTCGTGATGGAGAACAGCGGGATGCCCTTGGGGCAGGCCGTCGCGCACTCGCCGGTGAGGGTGCAGCCGCCGAAGCCCTCCTCGTCCATCTGCGCCACCATGTCCAGGACCCGTGTCTCACGCTCGGGGGCGCCCTGCGGCAGCACGTTCAGGTGGTTGATCTTCGCCGAGGTGAAGAGCATGGCCGCACCGTTCGGGCAGGCCGCCACGCACGCTCCGCAGCCGATGCACTCGGCGTGCTCGAAGGCGAAGTCCGCGTCGGGCTTGGGGACGGGCGTGGAGTGCGCTTCCGGGGCCGCGCCGGTCGGGGCCGTGATGTAGCCGCCGGACTGGATGATGCGGTCGAAGGCCGTGCGGTCGACGACCAGGTCCTTGATGACCGGGAAGGCCGAGGCGCGCCACGGCTCGATGTCGATCGTGTCGCCGTCCTGGAACGACCGCATGTGGAGCTGGCACGTCGTGGTGCGCTCGGGCCCGTGCGCGTCGCCGTTGATGACGAGCGAGCACGCGCCGCAGATGCCCTCACGGCAGTCGTGGTCGAAGGCGACGGGGTCGTCGCCCTTGACGATGAGTTCCTCGTTGAGGGTGTCGAGCATCTCCAGGAACGACATGTCCTGGCTGATCCCGTCCACCTCGTACGTGGACATGGCGCCTTCGGCGTCGGCGTTCTTCTGGCGCCAGACGCGCAGGGTGAGCTTCATGCGTAGCTCCGCTGAGTGGGGTGGACGTACTCGAAGACCAGGTCTTCCTTGTGCAGGGTGGGCGCCTCGCCGGTCGCGGTGAACTCCCAGGCGGCCGCGTAGGAGAACTCCTCGTCGACGCGGGCGGCCTCGCCGTCGGGGGTCTGCGACTCCTCGCGGAAGTGGCCGCCGCAGGACTCGGCGCGGTGCAGCGCGTCGAGGCACATCAGCTCGGCGAGCTCGATGTAGTCGACGATGCGGTTCGCCTTCTCCAGGGACTGGTTGAACTCCTCGCCGACGCCCGGCACCTTGATGCGGCGCCAGAACTCCTCGCGGATCTGCGGGATGCGCTCCAGGGCCTTGCGCAGGCCGGTCTCCGTGCGGGCCATGCCGCAGAACTCCCACATCAGCTCGCCGAGTTCGCGGTGGAAGGAGTCCGGCGTGCGGTCGCCGTCGACGGCCAGCAACAGGTGGAGGCGGTCCTCGGTCTCGGCGAGCACTTCCTGCACGGCGGGGTGCGCGGCGTCGACCGCCTCTTCGTGCGGGTGCTTGGCGAGGTAGTCGTTGATGGTGGCCGGGAGCACGAAGTAGCCGTCGGCGAGGCCCTGCATGAGGGCGGAGGCGCCGAGCCGGTTCGCGCCGTGGTCGGAGAAGTTGGCCTCGCCGATCGCGAAGAGCCCGGGGATCGTGGTCTGCAGGTCGTAGTCGACCCACAGTCCGCCCATCGTGTAGTGCACGGCCGGGTAGATCCGCATGGGGACCTGGTACGGGTCCTCGTCGGTGATCCGCTGGTACATGTCGAAGAGGTTGCCGTACTTGGCCTCGACGGCCTTGCGGCCCATGCGCTCGATCGCGTCGGCGAAGTCGAGATAGACGCCCTGCCCGCCGGGACCGACGCCCCTGCCCTCGTCGCACACGTTCTTCGCGGCGCGCGAGGCGATGTCGCGCGGGACCAGGTTGCCGAACGACGGGTAGATGCGTTCCAGGTAGTAGTCGCGCTCGTCCTCGGGGATCTTGTTCGCCGGCCGGTCGTCCCCCTTGGCCTTCGGCACCCAGATCCGGCCGTCGTTGCGCAGCGACTCGCTCATCAGCGTCAGCTTCGACTGGTGATCGCCGGTGCGCGGGATGCAGGTGGGGTGGATCTGCGTGAAGCACGGGTTGGCGAAGTAGGCGCCGCGCCGGTGCGCCCGCCACACGGCCGTCGCGTTGGAGTTCATGGCGTTCGTCGACAGGTAGAAGACGTTGCCGTAGCCGCCGGAGGCCAGCACGACCGCGTCCGCGAAGTACGTGTCGATCTTGCCGGTGATCAGGTCGCGGGCGACGATGCCGCGCGCCTTGCCGTCGACGATGACGAGGTCGAGCATCTCGGTACGCGGATGCAGCTCGATGTTCCCGGCAGCGACCTGGCGGCTGAGTGCCTGGTAGGCGCCGAGCAGCAGCTGCTGCCCCGTCTGGCCGCGGGCGTAGAAGGTACGCGAGACCTGCACGCCGCCGAACGACCGGGTGTCGAGCAGTCCCCCGTACTCGCGGGCGAAGGGCACGCCCTGGGCGACGCACTGGTCGATGATCTCGACGGAGATCTGCGCGAGCCGGTGGACATTGGACTCGCGGGCACGGAAGTCGCCGCCCTTGACGGTGTCGTAGAACAGCCGGTGCACGGAGTCGCCGTCGTTGCGGTAGTTCTTCGCGGCGTTGATGCCGCCCTGCGCGGCGATCGAGTGCGCGCGGCGCGGGGAGTCCTGGTAGCAGAACTGGACGACGTGGTAGCCCTGCTCGGCGAGCGTGGCACCGGCGCTGCCGCCCGCGAGCCCCGTGCCCACGACGATGACGGTGTGCTTGCGGCGGTTGGCGGGGTTGACCAGCTTCGCCTCGAAGCGCCGTGTGTCCCAGCGCTCGTTCACGGGCCCGGCCGGGGCCTTGGTGTCGACGACCGGTTCGCCGGTGGAGTAGTCCGCGTACGTGGTCATGGTTCAGCTCACCAATCCGGTCATGACGCCCACGGGCACGGCGATGAAGCCGAGCGTGAGCAGTGCGGCGAGGACGTTGCCGACGGTCTTCAGGACGCGGTCGCGGGTGCGGCTGCCGACGCCGAGGGTCTGCGCGGCGCTCCAGAACCCGTGCTGGATGTGCAGGCCGAGGGCGAGCATCGCGACGATGTAGATGACGTTGCCGTACCAGGTCGAGAACGTGTCGATGATGTTCTGGTACGGGTGCAGGTGCTCGTAGCCGCCCGGGTGCACCGTGCCGGTCGTCAGGTCGAGGATGTGCCAGACGATGAAGAGGCCGAGGATGATGCCGCCCCAGCGCATGGTGCGCGTGGCGTAACTGGCGCTCGGCTTCTTGTGCACGTACTTGCTGGGGCGCGCCTTGATGTCGCGGCGGCTCAGCTGGTACGCGGATGTCGCGTGGGCCACGACGGCGACGACGAGCACGACGCGCACGATCCACAGGCCCCACTCGTAGTGGAGGACCGGGCCGCCCATGGTGCGCAGCCAGCGGGCGTAGTGGTTGATCTCCTCGGGGCCGAAGAAGATCTTGAGGTTCCCGATCATGTGCGCGACCAGGTAGAGCAGCATCACGAGTCCGCTGACGGCCATCACGGTCTTCTTGCCGAGAGAGCTGTCCCAGATCGTGCGCGTCATGGACGGTCGTCGGTCCGTCCGCGTTGCCAGAGCCATGTCACCAGACGCTAGGGCCCAAGGACCCGATCGGTCCAAGACATGGACCAGCTCATTTCCATAGGCTGTGACTATCGTGCGGCTACAGTGGCCGTTATGCAGTTCCAGCAGCTCCAGTACTTCGTCGCGGTCGCGGAGACCCGGCACTTCACGCGCGCCGCCGAGCTGGTGCATGTCGCCCAGCCGTCGCTGTCCCAGCAGATCCGGGCGCTCGAGCGGGAACTGGGGGTGGATCTGTTCCAGCGGGCGCGCGGCAACATCACGCTCACCGACGCCGGTGAGGCCCTGCTGCCGCTGGCCCGCCGGATCCTCGCCGACGCGGACACGGCACGCCACGAGGTGCAGGAGCTGGCGCAGCTGCGGCGCGGCCGGGTGCGGCTCGGCGCCACCCCGTCGCTGTGCACGGGCCTGCTGCCGGACGTCCTGCGCGCGTTCCACGACCGCTATCCGGGGATCCAGCTGCTGATCGAGGAGGGCGGCTCGCACGATCTCGTACGGGAACTCGCGCGCGGGGCGCTGGACCTCGCCCTGGTCGTCCTGCCGCTGCCTGCGCCCGCGCCCGCGCTGACCACCGTGGAACTGCTGCGCGAGGAGCTGGTCGTGGTGTCGTCGCCCGATGCGGCGCGGCCGGGGCGCGGGCGGCGGTCCGTACGGATCGCGGACCTGGAGGGTGAGCGGCTCGTGATGTTCCGGCACGGGTACGACCTGCGGGAACTCACCGTCGCGGCGTGCCGGGCGGAGGGGTTCGAGCCGGACTTCGCGGTGGAGGGCGGCGAGATGGACGCGGTCCTTGGCTTTGTGCGGGCGGGGCTCGGGGTCGCGGTGGTGCCGTCGATGGTGGCGCTGCGGGCCGGCGCGGATCTTCGGGTGACGCCGCTGGCCCGTCCCGGGTTGCGGCGGACCATCGCGCTGGCGCACCGGTCGGACGTGGCGCCGCCGCGGGCTGCGCGGGAGCTTCAGCGGATGCTGGTGCAGCGGGGCGGGTGACGGTGCGGGGCGCCTTTCCTGTCGTTCGGCCGCGGCTCGGCGGGGCTGGTCGTGCTCGCCTTCGCGACTGCCGGGTGCTGTTCGTCTCGCGGCTGCGGCTCCGGTGGGGGCTGGTCGCGCAGTTCCCCGCGCCCCTGAAGCATGCGCTCCGCGCAGCTTCCCCTGGAGCGAGCGGAGCTCGCTGGCAGGGGCGCGGGGAACTGCGCGACCAGCCACGACGAACGGCGCGCCCGGCAACGGAACAGGAACCCCTACGGGGTCCTCCGCGTCAAGCAGTACACGCCCCCGGAGGGATCCCGCATCACCAGCCAGTCCGTGCCCTCGCGCACGAACACCGCGCCCAGCGACTCGTGCCGCAGCCGTACCGCATCGGCATCCGCGCACGCGATGTCCAGGTGCGCCGACGCCGTGTCGTTCGAGTCGAGGCGCTGGAACAGCAACTGCACCGGAGAAGCCGCCAACCGACGGAACTCCGCTCCCCCGCACGGCACTTCGGGCCAACCGGTGAGCGCCGCCCAGAAGTCCACCTCCGCCTCGTACGCGCCCGGAGCCGTGTCCAGGCAGATCTGGTCGAGCCGGTTGGACGGCTCGACCGGCCCCGGCACCACCGACTCCCCGTCCCACGCCACCAGGCAGAACGGATGCCCCGCCGGAGAGCGCAGCACCTCCAACCCCGGCTCGGCGTAGACCGGTTGGGCGCCGAGCGCGGCGGCCCGCGCGGCCTCCCCGGGCACGTCGTCCACGCAGAGGTCGATGTGCGCGCCGCCGGCGCCGTCCGCCACGCCCTGCACCTTCAGGCAGGCGTCCGCCCCGTCCTCGTACGGCAGCAGAGTCGCGAACTCGCCGCGCTCGCCCCGGAGTTCGGACAGGCGGGAGCCCGTGACCCGCGCCCAGAAGTCGCAGGCCGCGCCGAACTTCCCGTACGGCCGGTCGATGAACGCGTAGGACCAGCGGATCACGTCGTGCTCACCCGGTGGCGTCGGCGAGCGCCAGCTCGTGGAGGCGGTCCGGCGGGCCAGGCCGCGCGTAGTACCAGCCCTGGGCCGTGTCGCAGCCCAGTTCCCGCAGCTGCTCGGCCTGCGCGCCCGTCTCGACGCCCTCGACCGTGACCGCGAGATCCAGGCTGTGGGCGAGCGAGACGATGCCCTCCACGATCTTCAAGTCGACCGGGTCAGCGGGGAATTGCTGCATGCCCTGGGTGAAGGAACGGTCCAGCTTGAGGACGTTCACCGGGAGGCGGCGGAGGTTCGCGAGGTTCGAGTAACCGGTGCCGAAGTCGTCGAGCGCTATGTCGACGCCCATCTCGGAGAGCCTGCGCAGGGGCTTGAGCAGGTCGTCGTCGGCGCCGATCAGCGCCGACTCCGTCACTTCGAGACAGAGGGCGCCCGGTTCGAGGCCCGAGCGCTCCAGGATGTCGACCGTGTCGGCGACGAGCCCGGGGTGCGTGAGCTGCATCGGGGACAGGTTGACGTTGATGCGCAGGGGGCCCGCCTCCGCATGGCGCTCCTGCCAGACACAGGCCTGGCGGACCGATTCCTCCAGGACCCAGCGCCCCAGCGGCACGATGAGGCCCGTGTGCTCGGCGAGCGGGATGAAGCGGTCCGGGCCGAGCACCCCGTGCTGCGGGTGCAGCCAGCGGACCAGGGCCTCGGCGCCGCGCACGCTGCCGTCGCCGAGGTGGACGAGCGGCTGGTACTCGATGAAGAACTCGCCGCGGTCCAGGGCGGCGGGCAGCGCCGTCGTCAGGCCGTGCCGGGTGATCGCGCGGGCGTCGGCCTCCGGGTCGGCGAGCTCGAAGCGGTTGCCGCCCGCGGACTTGGCCCGGTACATGGTGATGTCGGCGCTGCGCAGCACCTCGGCGGCGCTGCGGTCGCCGACCGGGCCCTCGACGATGCCGATCGAGCCGCGCACCGTGAGCTCACGGCCGTCTATGCGGATGGGAGTGGCCAGCGCGTTCATGATGCGGCCCGCGAGCTCGTCGACCTCCGCCTCGGTGTCGCGGCCCGTGGTCAGGGGCACGAACTCGTCGCCGCCGAGCCGCGCCACCATTTCCCCGCGCGCGGTGGCGCAGGACTGGAGGCGGTCGGCGACCTCGACGAGGAGCCGGTCGCCGACGGCGTGACCGAGGCTGTCGTTGATGGTCTTGAAGCCGTCGAGGTCCAGGTAGCACAGGCCGAACCGCGCGCCTTCGCCCGCGCCGAGCACCTTCTCCAGGCGTTCGAAGAACAGCGTGCGGTTGGGGAGGCCGGTCAGCGCGTCGTGCGTCGCCTCGTAGCGCAGGCGCAGGTTCAGCAGGCGGCGCTCGGTCGTGTCCTCCATCAGCGCGAGCTGGTACTGCGGGACGCCGTCCTTGTCGCGGAGCAGCGACACCGTCAGGTTGGTCCACAGCGCGGTGCCGTCGGGGCGGTAGAACGCCTTCTCCACCCGGTAGTGCTCGCGCTCGCCCCGCACCAGTTCCTGGTAGAGGTGCCACACCTGCGGGGCGTCGTCGGGGTGCGTCCAGTCGCGGACGTTGCGGCCGCGCAGCGTGCCCTCGTTGCCGCCGAACATCCGCACCAGGGCGTCGTTGACCTCCAGCACCGTGCCGTCGAGCGCGGCGATGCCGATACCGATCGCGGCGCCGTGGAACACCGCGCGGAACCGGGCCTCGCTCGCGTGCAGCGCCTCGGCGACGGCACTGCGGGCGTTCAGCGCGGCCCGCGAGATGGCCTCCTGCTCGACGAGGGTGCGCTCGCGCAGCGCGGCGGCGAAGCCGGCGGCCACGGTGTGCTGGATGCGGGCGCAGCGGGCCCGCAGATCGTCCTCGCGCTCGGGGCTGTTCGCCTCCTCGCCGCAGTACAGGACGAGGTACGCGTCGACGACGTCGAGGGTGCGGCTGAGCGCCTCGGGGTCGGTGCAGTGCGCGTCGACGAGGGCGGCGCCGACCGCCTGCCCCTGCGCGGCGTCCAGGGTCCGCGCGGCCAGCGCTTCGCGCAGTCTGCGGGCGAGCGGCACGAGTTCCTGCTCGAACTCGGGCCTGGTCAGGGACGTCGCCGTCACCGGGAAGATGGCCCGGCTCCAGATCGTGGCGAACCTGCGCAGTCTGTCTTCCGGTCCGCCCGGCTCTTCGCTCACGCCTTGCGCCCCACTCCCACATAGCCCGCGAATGTGTACGGGTCCGCGTCCTCGACGTCCTGCGCCGCGTTCTCGGGCCGCCACACCGGCATCGGGACGATGCCGGGTTCGACCACCTCGTACCCCTTGAAGAACCGTGCGATCTCTTCGCGGCTCCGCATGATCAGCGGATTGCGGACATCGTTCCGGTAGACGTCGACCGCGCCGTCGGCCTGCTCGGTCGCCAGCTGCACTCCCTCCCAGGAGGCATGCGTCACGATCAGCATGCTGCCCGGAGCGAGTGCCTCGCTGAGTTCGGCCACGGCCCCGTACGGGTCGTCGGCGTCCTCGATGAAGTGCAGCACGGCGACCAGGAGGAGCGCCACCGGCCGCTGGAGGTTCAGGAGTTCGCCGACCTCGGCGCTGTGCAGGATCTCGCGCGGCCCGCGCAGATCGGCCGCGACGACGGCGGTGTCCGGGTTCCCCTCCAGGACCGCCCTGCTGTGCGCGATGGCGACCGGGTCGTGGTCGACGTAGACGACCCGGGAGCCCGGTCTCGCCCGCTGGGCCACCTCGTGGACGCTCCCGAAGGTGGGGATGCCGGAGCCGATGTCGAGGAACTGGTCCACGCCCTGGTCCGCGGCGTACCGCACGGCCCGCCGCATGAACGCCCGGTTCGCCTGCATGATCCTGGGCAGGCCCGGCATGAACTCCATGGCCTTGCGGGCGGCTTCCCGGTCGACCTCGAAGTTGTGCGAACCGCCCAGGTAGTAGTCGTAGATCCGGGACACGCTGGGCACCGTGATGTCGATGCCCTGCGGTGCCCAGGCGGGTCGCTCCATCAGTCTCTCCAAGGCGTAGGCGAGCCGGTGTTCGAGGCGAGGCTACTGATCAACCGACAAAGGAGCGAGTCAAAACGGAAATTGACCGTCCGTTCTCGGTCACTGCCTCCGGCACGTGCCAATTGGCGACGATCCGAAACCACCCCGAAACCATCTCTTTCCCAACCGAAAAGAACCGGTCCGTTCCCGCCGCATGACCATCACTTGGCCACGCGGGGAACGGACCGGCGATTCGCCAAATCCCTGACGACTCTACTGCGAGCCGCTCGCCGGACGCACCGGCCCCTCCTGGGTTGTTACGTGTTGTATCACTTCGCCGCGCCCACCGGCTTTCCGTCCGGGGCGGCCGCATACCAAGTTCCTCCGACGCCCTGGCCGTTGGTGTCACCCGGCTTCTTGTCGCCGGAGAAGGTGTAGACGGGCCAGCAGTTCAGCGTCTGTTGCTTGGAGCCATCGGGCCTGGTGAACGTCATGTAACCCTTCAAGGGAATGTCCTTGGTGTCGTTCTTCGCGACCGGCGCGACGGCGGGCCACTTCTGCGCACACGCGCCCACGCAGTTGGACTTGATCGGCCATGCCGAGTCCTTGAGGAACCGGTAGACGGTCATGCCGTTCTTGTCCACGACGATCTCGCCGAGCTTCGGGTCCTTGCGGGTCGAGAGCCCCGCGAGGTCCGCGGGTTCGGCCGCCGCGGCCGGGCTCGCCTTCTTGCCGTCGGGGGCGGCCGCGTACCAAGTCCCTCCGACCCCCTGACCCTTGGCGTCGCCAGGACTGGTGTCCATGGCGTACCGGTACATCGGCCAGCCCGCGACGGTGAGCTGCTTGGTGCCGTCCGCCGCGGTGACCTGGCCGAGCAGCGACGGGTCGACACCCGTGACGGCCTTGGCACCGCTCGCGGGGACCGCCGGCCAGGTCTTCAGGCACGCGGCGTCACAGTTCGACTTGGGCGGTTCTGCGGTGTCCTTGTCGAACCGGTAGAGGGTCATCCCCGCGCTGTCGGTGAGCACCTTGCCGAGCTTCTTGCTGTCCCACGCGGCGAGTTGGCCCGCCGATTTGCCCTTGGCCGCGGGGCTCGCGGAACTGTCGCCGGACGAGCCGTAACCGTCCGAGCCGTACGCGCCGTCCGCCTGGGGCGCGTCGGCCGCGTTCGCCGCGTTGTCCACGTTCTGCCCGTTCGCGCTCTGGTCTCCCTTGTCCTGACCGCACGCCGTCGTGAGCGCCAGCAGGGCCGCAGCTGTCGCTACGAACGAGGCGCTCCGCCAGGAGGTCTTCATCGTCAACTCCCGCATGTTGCTTGGGTGTTGCGAGACCCGGTCGGGTCCGCACATGGCTCTAGGTACGAGCGGGGGCGGCAGGTGCGTTCAACGCTGTTCAAGATTTCTGGCGCGGCCCGGCGAGCGCGGGGCGAGGGGGCTCAAACGCCGAGTGCTCCCACTACCCACCTTCGGGGCATTTCGCGGCAACCACCGAGTGCCGGCCCGCGACGCCGCTCATGATCTCCGTCGTGCACCGAATCCAGCAGGCCGGACGCCCTGTCTCCGGCCTGGTCACACGAGTCCTGGCGGTGGTGGTCGTCGCCTGGCTGTGCGGGGCGCCCGCGGCGGCGACGGCCCTCACCCCGTCCGACAGCTGCGCCTACGCGTCGGTCGACGGCGGCGGTACGGGGGGCGCCGTCGCGGTCTCCGGCGACGACGTCATCTGCAGCGCGGGCCCGAGCACGCCCCCGCCGAAGAAGCCGACGCCCAAACCGCCACCGCCCAAGCCCGCTCCTCCCCCACCCCCCGAACCACCACCACCGCCTCCGCCGCCGCCACCCCCACCGACGCCGACGCCTCCGCCCCCCGCCCCGGAACCACCGAGGCCGACCCCGACCCCGACCCCGACCCCGACCCCCACACCGACCCCCACCCACTCCAAGCGCCCCTCCCCCACACCGACGCCCGTGCACTACCCGGTCTACCGCCCCACGGTGCACCGCGCGCCACCGCAGAGCGGCCCGTCGCTCGTCACTCTCACCCTGCTCATCACCGCGCCCGCGGTGCTCGCGGTCGCCGCACTGCGCCCCCGCTGAACCTTTGTGGAGTAATCGATGTCGGAATGGCTTGTTCTCGCCCTCGCCATGGTCGCCGTGTGCGCCATCGTGCTGGTCGTCCAAGTGCTGCAGCAGCGCAGAATCGGCGACGACGACGATCCGTCGGAGACCCCGGACGTGATCGAGTACATGACGATGATGATCGGGGTGGTCTACGCGATCGTGCTGGGTCTGGCCATCGCGGGCGTGTGGGAGGCCCGCAGCGCGGCCCAGGACCACGTCCGCAACGAGGCGCAGGCGCTGCACGAGATCCACGAACGCGTCCGGGTCTACCCGCCCGACGTCCGGGAACGGATCCGCGGGGATGTCGACGCCTATGTCAGCCATGTCGTCACCACCGAGTGGAAGGCGATGCGTTCCAAGGGCGAGCTGACGGACAAGGGCACGCAGCTGCTCGACACGGTGCGCCACGACGTCACCGACTACGAGCCGAAGAACGACTTCCAGGCCCAGGCCTACCAGCCGCTCGTCGACCAGGTCACCGCCGCCGACGACGCGCGCAACGCCCGCGCGGACTCCACCGGCGCCACCATGCCGGGGGTCGTCTGGTTCGGCCTGATCGTCGGCGGGCTGGTCACGATCGGCATGATCTTCGCCCTGCAGATCCGCCGCACCCCGCGCGAGCTGATCCTCGCCGGACTCTTCTCCGCGCTGATCGCCTTCCTGCTCTTCCTCATCTGGGACTTCGACGCGCCCTACAGCCGCGGCGTCGCGGCGACGGCCGAGCCGTTCCTGATGCTCTTTCCGGGCGCCGGCTGACGCCGACGGGCCGACGGGTCCCCTGTACGGCCCATACAGATGCCCCGTTCGTACGACACCGATCGCGCCCATAAGGGGGTGTCCCTAGCGTTTCCGGCAGCGAGGTGCTTGTCCCAAGCCAGCGGAACCGGTCCGCAGCTGCTCCTCGTGGACCCGGAGGAACTCCACCATGATCGCGATACGCACCGCTTCCGCAGCTGCGCTCGGTCTCACCGTCCTGTCGCTCACCGCACCGTCCGCGGCGGCGAAGGAGTCCGATCCGTTCCAGGTCAGCGTCTCCCCCACGACGATCGCCGCGGGCGGTCAGGTCGCGCTCTACGCGAGCGGCTGCAACGGCGACACGACCGTCTCGGCCGGGATCTTCGACAGCGTCACGATCGGCAACGGCAGCGGTCAGCGCAACGCCACCGTCGACTGGGACGCCAAGCAGGGCGCCATGTACACGGTGAAGTTCTCCTGCTCCGGCGGAGGCAGCCGCACCGTCGACCTCACCATCGCGTCCGGCAGAACCGATCCGACACCGCCACCCGTCCATCACGGAGTGAAGGCCGGCATCGGCGGCAGCCTCGGCGGGTTCGACCTGCACGAGATCGGCCTCGGCGCGGCGCTGATCGCGGGTGCGCTGGGGTCCGCGTACTACTTCTCGCGACGCCGCACCGGAGACGGCGACGCCTGACGGACACCCGCACGGGCCGGTGCCCCGAAGACCGCAGGGTCTTCGGGGCACCGGCCCGTTCACGTGCGGCGCGGGCCCCGTGAAGGGGGTCGGGGCCCGCCCTGCCCGTCTTCTCGGAGGCGTTACGCCTTGCCCTCCGCACGGCGGCGCATCCAGAACACGCCGCCGCCGATCAGCGCCGAGGCCACCAGCGCCCCGCCGATCGCCATGTCGGTGGTGGTCGCCCCGGTCTCGGTGGCACCGCCGAGACCACCGCGCACCCCACCGTGGATGACGGTGAACGCGGCCGGTCTGGTCAGGGGCGCGCCCTGGCAGCTGACGCTGACGTCGTGCGCGCCGACGTTGGCGCTGTCGTGCACGGTGGCCGTCCCGCTGGCCTGGCTGCCGCCCGGGACCGCGCTCAGGTTGATCGTGCCGAAGGCGTCGGACGACGCCGTGCTGTTCGACTGGCACTTCGTCCCGTCGACCGACACGGTCACCTGGCCGCCGCGCGGGACGACGCTGGGCGAGACGGAGAGGTTGGTCGGGTCCTCCCAGGCCGACGCGGCGGGGGCGGCGAGTCCGACGACGGCGACCGCGGCGGCGGACACCGCCAAGGCACGGGTGGTACGCATGGAAATCCTCCGCGGAAGGCGTCCCCGGGGAACGGTCCCCGGGACTTTCGGCGAGAACGCCTCCCAGACGAACCCTCAGATGCCGTGCGCACAGCCGCATTTCGGGAATCGGCCGTCCTGGTGAGCCGACACACCGGAGGAATTCCCCGAGAAGGGATATCACCGCAGGTCACGGACCGTCAGAAAATTCCTCGGAGTGGCACCTCGGATGGCTCACCGGCATTCCGAAACGCCCTTCCGGCGGCCACCCGTTCGCTCTTGCCCCGTCGCTGGGTGTGCGCGGCCGACTTAGCGTGCTGGTACGCGCAACGGATCCGGTCTCGCCGCCGTTTCCAGAGGGGATGAGCGAATGTCCGACGCAATGCTGGAAGAGGAGGAGCAGCCGAGAAAGCGCGCCCCCTGGGGCGTGATGGCGCTGGTGCTGCTCACCGGTCTCGCCCTGATCCGCAATGGATCGGGGGAATTCGACATCGGGCCGCCACAGCCCGCCTCGGCCGCTGCCGCGGACACGAGCGCGCCGGCCTGGGCCACGTCGAAGGCACCGGAACCGCTGCCGTTCTCCCAGGTGGACCGGGTGCGCATCCCGGCGATCCGGGTGGACGCGCCGGTGATGCCGGTCGGCCTCGACGCGGAGGGCTGGGTGGACGCGCCACCGCCGCAGGACCCGAACCTGGCAGGCCTGTTCTCGGGTGCCGTGTCACCGGGCGAGAAAGGGACGGCCGTCATCGTCGGGCACGTCGACAACATGCAGGGCCCGGCGGTGTTCTACGGCCTCGGCTCCCTCAAGAAGGGAAACCACGTCGAGGTGAAACGGAAGGACGGAAAGACGGCCGTGTTCCGGATCTACGGTCTGGAGGTCTTCGAGAAGTCGAAATTCCCCGGCAAGAAGGTCTACGGATCCACCGGCGCACCGGAGTTGCGGGTCATCACCTGTGGCGGCGGCTTCTCGAAGCAGCACGGCTACGACGGGAATGTCGTGGCCTTCGCCCGCCTGGTGTCCGTGCGCTGAGCGCGCGGTCCCGGCGGGCGCCCGTACGGGGTGCGGGTCAGGCGAGTCGGCGGCGCGGAACCGTGACGCGGTATCCGTCGTCGAGCAGCGCGGGCAGATACTCGCGCAGCGCGGCGACGCTCTGCGACCGGTTGCCGCCGGCGTCGTGGTTGAGGACGATCACACCGGGTGCCGCCCCGCCGAGCACCCGGGAGACGATGGTGCCGGTGCCCGGGGTGTTCCAGTCGAGGGTGTCGACGGTCCAGGCGAGGGGTTCCATGCCGAGCTCGGCGCCGAGGCGGAACGCGGCGCGGTTCCACGCCCCGTAGGGAGCGCGGAACCAGGCGGGCGCCTCGCCGACCGCGTCCTCGACGACCTCGCAGGTCCGCTCGATCTCGGGCCGCATCCCGGACCGGGTCATCCGGGTCAGCAGCGGGTGCGTCCAGGTGTGGTTGCCGATGACGTGGCCGTCGTCGGCCATCTCGCGCAGCAGGTCCTTGTTCTCGACCGCCATCTCGCCGCACACGAAGAACATCGCGCGGACGTCGTGCTTGCGCAGGGTGCGCAGGATGTCGGGGGTGTACCGGGGGTCGGGGCCGTCGTCGAAGGTGAGCACCATGGCGCGGTCCCCGCGCTCGAAGTCCCAGTTGAGGATCGGCTCGTGACGGACCTTCAGCGGGGCGCGGGCGGCACGCTGCGGACCGTATCCGGCGATCGGGCTGAGCCGGTACGCGGACGGCTTGAGCGGGCGGGCCGCGGGGGCTCCGGCGGCGGGCGCGGCGCCCGGGCCCGGGCCGGTCGGTGCGGCGGCCCGGTCGGTCGCCGTGCAGCCGGTGAGGGCGGCCAGACCGACGGCGGTGAAGCCGCGCAGCAACGTACGGCGTCCTGGCGGCATCTGAGGGGTTGTCATGCTTCATCCGTCACACGGTGTCGGCGCGGTGGCGCACACCACCACCGGTTGGGACGCGCGAAAGCACCCGTTCAGCGGCGGCGCCCGGTGGCGGCCGGGCGCCCCGCCGCTCCCCCTACCTGGGCTTTCCGTTAGCCTCTGGCCGTGACCGAACAGCAGCCCCATCAGTTCGAGCGCGGCACGGACGGCCCGAAGGTGATCGTCGTCGGTGTCGACGGCTCCGACTCCTCGTTCCGGGCGGCGGCCTACGCAGGCGGCCTGGCCCGCCGGCAGCACGCGCTGCTCGCCGTCGTGTACGTGCAGCCCGTCATGGCGGCCGGGGCCGCCCTCGGGGTGCCGATCGCCGAGACCACCGACGAGATCGCGGAGGGCCTGGTCGCCTACATCCGCGAGGCGACGGAGCGGGTCAAGGGCATATACGACGTGCGCTGGGAGTTCCACACCTTCCGCGGCGACCCGTTCAGCGGCCTGGTCACCGCCGCCGACGAGCTCAAGGCGGACGCGGTGGTCGTCGGCGCCTCGGAGCAGGCCGGGCACCGCATCGTCGGCTCGGTCGCCGTGCGCCTGGTGAAGGCGGGGCGCTGGCCGGTCACCGTCGTGCCGTAGGCCCCGTCCGGCAGCGCGCCTTCTTCCGTCCCTCTCGTCACGGGTGCATCCTGATCGGCCGTCAGCCGACGTCGCGTAGGCGAAGAGGTGAGCTCATGGCCGTTCCACCGGGATCGCGGATGAGGCAGGGCGTGCTGCGCCGCAAACCCATCGAACAGATCGAGGACGCGGGGGCCGCCGCGGGGGGTGAAGGGCAGCAGCTGGCCCGTTCGCTCGGCCTGTGGCAGCTGACCGCGATCGGGGTCGGCGGGATCATCGGGGCCGGCATCTTCACGCTGGCGGGCACGGTGGCCAACGGCACGGCCGGGCCCGCGGTGCTGATCTCGTTCCTCATCGCGGGTGTGGCGAGCGCGGCGGCCGCCCTGTCGTACGCGGAGTTCGCCGGGCTCATCCCGAAGGCCGGCTCCGCCTACACGTACGGGTACGCGGTGCTCGGCGAGCTCGCGGGCTGGTTCATCGGGTGGGACCTGCTCCTGGAGTACACGGCGATCGTCGCGGTCGTGGCGATCGGCATCTCCGGGTACTTCAGCTTCCTGCTCGGCGAGATGGGGGTGGACCTCCCGAAGTGGATGCTGGGGGCGCCCGGCACGGGGAGCGGGCACAAGGTCGACCTGTTCGCGGCGGCGCTGTGCCTGCTGGTCGCTTACCTGCTCAACACGGGCATCAAGAACGCGGCCCGCTTCGAGACGGTCGTCGTCGTGCTCAAGGTCCTCGTGGTGCTGCTGGTGATCGGTGTGGGCTTCTTCCACATCGACACGGGCAACTACACGCCGTTCTTCCCGTTCGGCGTCAGCGGCGCGTTCACGGGCGCCGCGACCGTCTTCTTCGCGGTCTTCGGCTACGACGCGATGTCGACGGCGGCGGAGGAGTCCAAGGACGCGCAGCGCCACATGCCGAAGGCGATCCTGTACTCGCTCGCCATCTCGATGGTGCTGTACGTGCTGGCGTGCCTGGTCCTCACCGGCATGCAGAACTACAAGGACATCGATCCGGAGAGCGGGTTCTCCACCGCGTTCAAGTCGGTGGGGCTGAGCGGTCTCGCGGACGTGATCGCGGTCGGCGCCATCATCGGCATCTTGACTGTCATGTTTACGTTCATGCTGGGAGTCACTCGCGTCTGGTTCAGCATGTCCCGTGACGGGCTGCTGCCGAAGTGGTTCGCGAAGACGCACCCCACGCGGCACGTGCCGACACGTGTGACGTGGATCGTCGGGTTCGCGTCGGCCGCCATCGCCGGATTCCTGCCGATCGGCGAGGCGGCCGAACTGACCAACATCGGGATCCTGTTGGCGTTCGTGGTGGTGTGCGTGGCGGTGATCGTGCTGCGCTACCGGCAGCCGGATCTGCCCCGCACCTTCCGTACGCCGGGGATGCCGGTCGTGCCCGCGCTCGGGGTCGTGTTCTCCATCTGGCTGATCACGTTCCTGCAGTGGCAGACGTGGGTGCGGTTCGCCGTGTGGTTCCTGATCGGGCTCGTCGTCTACTTCGGGTACTCGTACAAACGGTCCGAACTGGCTCGCCCCCAGGAGTAGTTCAGGACCGTTCGGCCATCACGAGGCCGTCCTGCGCGGCGCCGCGGCTCAGGACGACCCGGCGGATCCGGTCGCGGACGGTCTCGAGGTCCGCGCCGTCGGCGACGGCGCGGACCACGTCGACGACGCGGCCGGAGTCGAGGTCGAACCACTGCGGGAGGAACTCCGCCTTCGTCACCCGCCAGCGCTCCCCCGCGCGGGCGGGCGGGGCGAAGGTGAAGCGGCCGAGGGTGCCCATGTTGCCCCGGTCGTCCTGGGCGCCTTCGGGGTTGAACATCTCGCCCGCGATCTGGTCCCCCATGCCGTAGACGATCCAGGTCCCGTTGACCTTCTCGTAGGCCTGCGGGACGTGGGCGTGGGTGCCGAGGATCAGGTCGACGTCGGGGCGGCCGTGGGCGCGGGACGCGGTCAACTGCCTTCCGAGGCGTACTTGTCGGGCATCCGGGGCGTCCTGCCACTCCGTGCCCCAGTGGAGCGAGACGACGACCACGTCGGCCCCCGCCCGGCGGGCGGCGCGGGCGTCCTCGACGATGCGCCGGCGGTCGATCAGGTTCACCGCCCAGGGTCTGCCCTCGGGCAGTCGGTAGCCGTTCGTGCCGTAGGTGTAGGCGAGTTGGGCCACCTTGGCGCCGCCCGCGCGCAGCAGGGCGGGACCGCGGCCCTCCTGCGCGGTGCGGCCCGAGCCCGCGTGCTCGACGCCCGCGCGGTCCAGGGCGCCGAGCGTGCGCGCGATGCCGTCCGCGCCGTCGTCCAGGGTGTGGTTCGAGGCGGTCGAGCAGGAGTCGTAGCCGGTGGCCGTGAGCGCCGCGGCCACCTGGGGCGGGGACTTGAAGTCCGGGTAGCCGCTGTACTCGCCGGGCGCGCCGTACACCGTCTCCATGTGGCAGATCGCCAGATCCGCCTCGGACACGACTGGCCGGACGCCCGCCAGCATCGGGCGGAAGTCGTAGCCGTCGCCGTCCGCGTCCTCGTGGGCCCGGGCGATGATCGAGGTGTGCGGGAGCACGTCGCCGGACGCGACGAGCGTGAACCCGCGGGGTACCGCGTGGGCTCCCGCGGCCGCGGAGGGCGGCGCGGGCGTGCGCTGCGGTGCGCGTCCCGGCGCGGCGCAGGAGGCCGCGCAGAGTGCCGCGAGGACGGCCGCGAGGGCCGTCCCTCCCCGTCGGGTCCGACGGCGCGGGCTCGGTGTCTTCGGCGGCATCAGCCAGTCTCCTTTTAGCGGTGATTTTCGCGATACGTATCCACGTGCGAGGACAAAGGCGAGTCAAGGCCCCATACCGGTGCCGTCCCTGAGATGGCGTCACCTCACGCCGCCACTCCGCCCGTTCACCGCACCGTTCGTCGACGGCTTCGACCGCCTGGCGCAGAGCCGCGCGCGGGCCCTGGGCGGGCGGTGGGCCTTGCGTTGCCATACGCGCATGACGACGGCGCTCACCACACCCACGACCACCGAGGACGACCTCGCCCAGGTCCAGCGGGAGCACGGCGGGCCGCTGTTCTCGTTCCTGCTGCGGCTGTGCGACGGGGACCGGCAGCGCGCCGAGGACCTGGTCCAGGAGACGTACGTGCGGGCCTGGCAGCACCCGGAGGCGCTGGGCGCGGAGTACGAGTCGGTGCGGCCCTGGCTCTTCACGGTCGGCCGCAGGCTCGCCATCGACGCGCGGCGGGCCCGGCTCGCCCGTCCGGCGGAGGTCGGCGACGCGATCCTGGAGAGCGCACGGGTGTGCGCCGATCACGCGGAGCGGTCCGCCGCGGCGCTCGACGTGCGGTCGGCGGTGGCGACGCTCAGCCCCGACCACCGGGCCGTACTCCTTGAGGTGTACTTCAAGGGGGCGAGCGTGGCGGAGGCCGCACGAGCACTCGGCATTCCCGCGGGTACCGTTAAGTCCCGTGCGTATTACGCGTTGCGGGCGTTGCGGAGGGTTTTGCCCGGGTACGCGGCTGACCTGCGATGAAACCGGACACTAGGTCAAGCATCAGTAAAGCGCCTTGCTCAGGGTGCCATTTCCTCGGTTGAGTAATCCGCTGTCCTCCCCGGTGAGTTGGACGGGTGGGACCCGGGGGCCGGCGAAGCGCACGGACCGGAGGAAGGCAGGAAGGGATGTTGCACGGACACGAGGGCGGTACGTCAGGTGCCCCTGGCGGCGAACTCATTGTTCCCATGGCGTGGTTGTACGCCGAGTACATCGCGGACGAGCTGTTGCGGACCGGCGATCTGATGCCGCCGACGTCCTTCGAGTTCCGGGCGGGTCGTGACGCGCTCGCCCTCACGATCTTCCTGTCCGACGTGGGAGACGAGCTGTCCGGGATCCGGGTGGTCTCGCAGCTGGAGATGTGGTCGTCGCTGACCGCCTACGACCAGCCGTGGCAGTCGTGGGTCCGGGCCCGGTTCGCGGAGCGCGAGGCGCGGGCGCGCGGGGCGGAGCGGCGTTCGCCCG
Source organism: Streptomyces sp. HmicA12 (assembly GCF_000373565.1). GTDB lineage: Bacteria > Actinomycetota > Actinomycetes > Streptomycetales > Streptomycetaceae > Streptomyces. Next base: position 210,553 of record NZ_KB891831.1, read on the forward strand.
ACCTGGAGCTCGCGACGGTGGCCTGGAGATGGCTGGAGGAGACCGAGCTGCTGGCTCCGGACCTCGACGCGGTGCCGGTGCCCGACGAGGAGGACGGGCCGCAGGTGTGGACGCCTGCGTGGCAACTCGGGCTGCCGCTCGGCCATTTGGCCATCCATCTGTTCTGAACCGGCGGTGGGGTGCGGGCCGCTCAGGGTGCGTAGACGCCCGCCCGGTACTTCGGGATGCGGATCGTGATCTTCGTGCCCGCGCCCACTCCGGTCTCGATCACCAGGCCGTACGCGTCGCCGAACACCTGACGCAGGCGCTCGTCGACGTTGGACAGGCCGATGCCGGTCGTCCGGTCGCCCTCGCCGCGCAGGACCGCCCGCAGCTTCTCCGGGTCCATGCCCACGCCGTCGTCCTCGATGACGACCTCGGCCTCCGCGCCCGCGTCCGTGGCGCCGATGGAGATGCGGCTACGGGTGACGGCGCCCTCCAGGCCGTGCTTCACCGCGTTCTCCACGAGGGGCTGCAGGCACAGGAACGGGAGCGTCACCGGGAGGACCTCCGGGGCGATCTGCAGGGTGACGGTGAGGCGGTCGCCGAAGCGGGCGCGGACCAGGGCCAGGTACTGGTCGATGGAATGGAGTTCGTCGGCCAGGGTGGTGAACTCGCCGTGGCGGCGGAACGAGTACCGGGTGAAGTCGGCGAACTCCAGGAGGAGTTCGCGGGCCCGCTCCGGGTCCGTGCGTACGAACGACGCGATCGCCGCTAGGGAGTTGAAGATGAAGTGGGGCGAGATCTGGGCGCGCAGGGCGCGGATCTCGGCCTCGATGAGACGGGTGCGCGAGCGGTCCAGTTCGGCGAGTTCGAGCTGGACCGAGACCCAGCGGGCGACCTCGTCGGTGGCGCGGGCCAGGACGGCGGACTCGCGGGGCGCGCAGGCGACGACGGCGCCGCGGACCCGGCCGTCGGCCACGATGGGCGCCGCCACCGCCCAGCGCAGGGGGCAGTCGACGGTGTCGCAGCCGCAGTCGAACGCGACGGTGCGGCCGCCGGCGAGCAGGGGTTCGAGTTGCGGCATGACGTTCTTGGCGTGCGGGTGTTCGGCCGTGCCGTCCCAGGCCAGGACCGTGGAGCGGTTGGTCAGGGCGAGGGCCTCCGTGCCGAGGAGGCTGCGCAGGCGGCGGGCCGATTTGCGGGCCGTGTCCTCGGTGAGGCCCGCGCGCAGGGCCGGGGCGGCGAGGGATGCGGTGTGGAGGGTCTCGAAGGTGGCTCGCTCCACGGGGGTTCCCACGTCGCTGCGGCCCGTGGGGTGGGCCGTGCGGCGGCCCAGCAGGAAGCCCGCGCCGAGGAGGACCGGGCAGAGGGCGAGGAGGGTCGCGGTGACCGTGCCGGTGGCTGTCACTGGTCTTCGCCTCTCGCCGTGGTCGGCCCGGTCGCGTCGCGGATGCCGGTCGTGGGTGGCTGGTCGCGCGGTTCCCCGCGCCCCTGATGCCCACCCGCCGCTGTCCATTGCGGCGTCTCGCGGATGCCGGTCGTCGGTGGTTGCTCGCGCAGTTCCCCGCGCCCCTCAGAGGCGCCACCCGCCGTCCTCCCGCCGGTCCCCTCGGCGGTGACCGTCGTCGGTGGTTGCTCGCGCAGTTCCCCGCGCCCCTTTGGGGCGATGGACCTCTGGGACTTCAAGGTTTCCGGCAGGTGGAGGCGGGTCATGGTGGCTGTGGTGTGTGGGGGGATCGCCTCGGGTGTGGCCAGGGAGACCAGGATCATCGCCAGGAAACCGACCGGGACCGACCAGACCGCCGGCCAGGCCAGGAGGGTGTGGAGCCAGCCCGAGGTCGCCGCTCCGGAGACCGTCAGGGTGACGGCCAGGAGCGCCGAGCCGCCGCCCAGGAAGAGGCCTGCCAGGGCGCCGGGCGGGGTGAGGCGGCGCCACCAGATGCCGAGGACCAGCAGGGGGCAGAACGAGGACGCCGAGACCGCGAAGGCCATGCCGACCGCGTCCGCCACCGGCACCCCGTCGACGAGCAGGGCGCCGCCCAGGGCCACCGCCATCGCCAGGACCACGCCGAGCCGGAAGTGGCGCACGCCTCGGGTGGGGAGCACGTCCTGGCTCACCACTCCGGCCACCGCCATCGTCAGGCCCGACGCCGTGGAGAGGAACGCCGCGAACGCGCCGCCCGCCACCAGCGCGCCCAGGAGGTCGCCCGCGACACCGTCCACGACGCGCCCCGGCAGCAGCAGGACGGTGGCGTCCGCGTCCTGGGCTGCGGTGAGTTCGGGGACGTAGAGGCGGCCGAGCCAGCCGTACAGGGGCGGCAGCAGGTAGAAGACGCCGATGAGGGCCAGGACCACCACCGTCGTGCGGCGGGCCGCGCCGCCGTTGGGGCTCGTGTAGAAACGGACCACCACGTGCGGGAGGCCCATCGTGCCGAGGAAGGTCGCGACGATCAGGCCGTACGTGGCGTAGAGCGGATGGTCGGCGCGGCTGGTGGCGAGCGGCTGGCCCGCGCCGGCGCCGGCCGGGGGGAGGTCGCCCGAGGAGAGGGCCGGGGGCTGGCCGCCCTGGCCGCGCCAGGCGAGGAGCAGGAAGAAGGCGGGGACCAGGAGCGCCGTCAGCTTCAGCCAGTACTGGAAGGCCTGGACGAAGGTGATGGAGCGCATGCCGCCCGCGGCGACGGCCAGGACCACCACCATGGCCACCAGCGCGGCGCCGAACCAGCGGGGCGCCCCGGTGAGGATCTGCAACGTCAGCCCCGCGCCCTGGAGTTGGGGCACGAGGTACAGCCAGCCCGCCCCCACGACGAACATGCTGACCACGCGGCGGACCCGGCGGGACTCGAGGCGGCCCTCGGCGAAGTCGGGCAGGGTGTACGCGCCCGAGCGGCGCAGCGGTGCCGCGACGAAGACCAGCAGGACGAGATAGCCCGCCGTGTAGCCGACCGGGTACCAGAGCATGTCGGGGCCATGGACGAGCAGCAGGCCCGCGACCCCGAGGAACGAGGCCGCCGAGAGGTACTCGCCGCTGATCGCCGCCGCGTTGAGGCGCGGGCCGACGGTGCGCGACGCGACGTAGAAGTCGGATGTCGTGCGGGAGATACGCAGGCCGAAGCCGCCGATGAGGACGGTGGCGAGGACGACGACGGCCACCGCGGGTATCGCGTACGCCTCGTTCACGGCGCCCCGGGGTCCTTGGTGTCGCGGCCGCGGACCAGGGCCGCGAAGTCGCGTTCGTTGCGCTCGGCCCTGCGCACGTACCACCAGGCGATGAGGACCAGGAAGGGGTAGCAGCCGAAGCCGAGGACGAGCCATTCGACGGCCGCGTTGCGCAGGGCGCCGAAGAAGAGGGGAAGCACCGCGACGGGAGCGGCGAGGACCACGAACGCACTGATGCCCGCGCGGAGTTGGCTGCGCATGAGGGAGCGTACGTAGGCGGCGCCGAGCGTGGTCTGCTCGTCGATCTCCCACTGGGTGCGCAGACCGGGCGGACCGGCCGCGCCGTGCGCGGTACGCGGCTCGCCGGTCACCACCTGTCGTCGGGGTTCGGACACGGGCGGAGTGTAGGCATCAGCCGTGCGCGTAAGGAAGGGGGCTGGTCAGCCGGTGGCCCGGCGCATCAGCAGTTCGCGCACCCGGCCCGTGTGGCGGCGGCTGACCGCGATCTCGGCGGTGCCGACGCGCACCGTCATCCCTGCGCCGTCCAGCCGGAGTTCGTCGATGCGGTGCAGGGCGACGAGGTGGCTGCGGTGGACGCGGACGAAGCCGAGGGGCTGCCAGCGTTCCTCGAGGGTGGTGAGCGGGATGCGGACGAGGTGGCTGGTGCCGTCAGTGGTGTGGAGCCGGGCGTAGTCGCCCTGCGCTTCGGCGTAGATGATGTCGGAGACGGCCAACATCCTTGTCACACCGCCGAGTTCGACGGGGATGCGGTCGGAGACGGTGGCCGGGGGCGGGGCGAGGGAAACCCGTTCGGCGACTCTTCGGACGGCCTCGCCGAGGCGTTCGCGGCGCACCGGCTTGAGGAGGTAGTCGACGGCCTTGAGCTCGAAGGCCTGGACGGCGAAGTCCTCGTGGGCGGTGACGAAGACGACGAGCGGCGGGCGGGCGAAACCGGCCAGGAGCCTGGCCACGTCGAGGCCCGTCAGGCCCGCCATCTGGATGTCGAGGAAGAGCACGTCGACGGCACCGTCGCCGCCGGGGCCCTCCTCCAGGGCACGGCCGATGCGGCGCAGCGCCTCGGTGGCGTCCGTGGCGCCCTCGGCGCTGCGTATTCGAGGGTCCGAGCGCAGGAGGTAGAGGAGTTCGGCGAGGGCGGGTTCCTCGTCGTCGACGGCCAGTACGCGCAGCATGCGCCGGAGTGTAATCGGACGGTCGCTTGAATGAATCGGCTGCCTCGTGCGTACCGGTGGGCGAGAGCAGGAGGAACGCATGAGGTCCCTGGAACGGCATCGCGACGCCGGCGCCTACGCGCTGGGGGTCCTCGACCCGGCGGACCGGTTCCGCTTCGAGGATCACCTGGTGGAGTGCGGGGTGTGCACGGCGTACGTGGGTGAACTGCGTCCCACGACCGGCCTGTTGGCGATGTACGCGCGGGCGACGCCGCCCCGCGTGGAGTGGTTCGCGCGGCCCGCGCCGACGCTCGTCGAGCGGACCGTGGACCGCCTCGGCGCGCTGCACCGCTCGGCGCGCAGACGACTGTGGGCGGCGACCGTCGCGCTCGCGCTGCTGGTGACGGCGGCCGGGGCGGGCGCGTCACTGCTGCGCGGCCCCACGGACCGGGACGGAATCGCACTGCACGGCCGCGACACGGGCTCCGGCGTCGCGGCCACGCTCACGGCGGACGAGCGCTCCTGGGGCAGCCAAGTCGCCCTGGACGTCAGCGATTCGGGCGGTCCGCGCACCTGCGAGCTGGTCGCGGTGGGCCGGGACGGGAGCCGGCAGACCGTGGCGAGCTGGGCGGTGGGCGGCGGCCGGGCGGGCGGAGGCGCCCGCGTGGAGATCACGGGCGGCTCGGCCGAGCGGCCCGCAGACATCGCGCGTTTCGAGGTGCGGGCGATCGGGGGTGGGCGGTTGCTGTCGCTGCCGGTGCGCGGGTGAGGGGCTGGGGGGCGGCGGTCCGGACAACTGGCCACGTCGACGGCAGTCACTTCAGCAGGCGTGACATCCTGCGGTCGGCCAAAGGTTTTCCGCCCGTCTGGCAGGTCGGGCAGTACTGCAACGAGCTGTCGCTGAAGCTGACTTCGCGGATCGTGTCGCCGCACACGGGGCACGGTTCGCCGGTTCGGCCGTGTACGCGCAGGCCGCTCTTCTTCTCGGACTTGAGGCGTCCGGCGGCGACTCCGTGCGAGCGTGCGACGGCGTCGGTGAGGGTGGCGCGCAGGGCCTCGTAGAGGGTGTGGATGTCGTCGGGTGTGAGGGTGGCGGCGCGTTTGAACGGGGACATGCGGGCGGCGTGGAGGATCTCGTCGCTGTAGGCGTTGCCGATGCCCGCGATCAGTTTCTGGTCTCTCAACGCCCCTTTGATCTGGCGTCGTTCGCTGTCGAGGAGGGCCGCGAAGGCGGCTTCGTCGAAGGTGTCGGCGAGCGGGTCGGGGCCGAGGCGGGCGACGCCCGGTACGTCGCCGGGGTGCTGGGCGACGTACACCGCGAGCTTCTTGGTGGTGCCGGCCTCGGTGAGGTCGAAGCCCTCCCCCGTTTCGAGGGCGACGCGCAGCGCCAGGGGGCCCTTGCCGGGTTTCGGCGGGCCGTCGGGGAGCCGATCGCGCCATTGCAGCCAGCCCGCGCGGGCGAGATGGGTGATCAGGTGGAGGCCGTCCGCGTCGATGTCGAGGAACTTGCCGTGCCGGGTCACGGCCGTGACGGGGCGCCCTTCGAGGGCGGTGACCTGAGGGTCGTACGTCTTCAGGACGCTGATCGCGACGGGCAGGACGCGCACGATCTCGTGTCCCACCAGGTGCTCGGCGAGGAAGCCCCGGAGCGCTTCCACCTCGGGCAGTTCGGGCATACCGGCCGGCCTCCTGTCACGTTCGGGCGGGCACGACGAACTCGCACCACACGCACTTGCCCCCGCCTCGCGCTTCCACGCCCCACACGTCGGCGAGCCGGTCGACGAGAAGCAGCCCGCGCCCGGAGACGCCGTCCTCGCCGGCTTCGCGGCGGCGCGGCAGGGCGCTGGAGGTGTCCTCCACGTCGACCCTGAGTCTTCGGTCGGGGCCGGTGAGGACGCGCAGGGTGACGATGGCCGGTCCTTCGGTGTGCATGAGGGCGTTGACGATGAGTTCGTCGGCGACGAGTTCGATCTCGTCGGCGCGCTCCCCCGCGCCCCAGGCGCGGACGGCCGCGCGGATCATGTGCCGGGCGGCGGTGAGGGCGTCGGGATCGCCGGGCGGCACGTGTTCGGTGAGCCGGCCGCCGCTCTGGGGTGCGCCCGCGCCGCGGCGCCGCAGCAGCAGGAGCGCGACGTCGTCGTCCCCGCCGCGGGCGTCGACGGAGGAGCAGAGCCGGTCGGCGAGTCGGTCGAGGTCGAAGGGGCCGTTCCCGACGAGCGTGGTGAGGTGCTGCAGGCCGTCGTCGAGGTCGGTGCCGGGCTGTTCGACGAGGCCGTCGGTGCACAGCAACAGGGTTTCCCCCGGGTCGAGTTCGACGGTCGTGACCGGGTATTCGAGCCGCCCGAACTCGGCGGACAGGCCGAGCGGGAGACCGCCTTCGGCGGGCACCTTGCGGCAGGTGCCGTCGGTCCGCCGCAGGAGCGGGTCGAGGTGGCCCGCCCGCACGATCTGGACGACGCCGGTCGTCAGGTCGGCCTCGGCGTACAGGCAGGTCGCGAACCGTTCGGTGTCGAGCTCGTGGAGGAAGACGGAGGCGCGGGCCATGACGGTCGCCGGGGTGTGGCCCTCGGCCGCGTACGCGCGCAGCACGATGCGGAGTTGACCCATGACGGCGGCGGCGTGCGTGTCGTGGCCCTGTACGTCCCCGATGACGGCGCCGACCCGGCCGCCCGGCAGCGGTATGACGTCGTACCAGTCACCGCCGATGTCCCGGCCGAGGGACGCCGAGCGGTAGCGGACCGCGATGTCGGCACCGGCCACGTTCGGGATGGACCGCGGCAGCATGGCCTGCTGCAGTCCTTGCGCCAGGTCCTTCTCCTGCTCGTAGAACATGGCGCGCTGCAGGCTCTGCGCGATGCTGCTGCCGAGGGCGACGAGCACGTTGCGCTCGGACTGGGAGAAGCCCCTGCGGTCGTGGTAGAGCAGGCCGACCGCGCCGATGGGCCGGGCCTGCGCGATGAGCGGCAGGTACGCGGCCGAGTGGATCCCGAGATGGGTGATGTGCGGCCACAGCACCGGGTACGACTCGGCGAAGTCCTCGGGCGACTCGATGAACCGGGGCTTGAGGGTGCGCACGACCTCGCCCATCGGGTACGGGTCGTCGACGCGGGTCACGTGCGTGCCGGGTACGAAGCTGCCGGTGGGCCCCTCGGCGACGAGGTGGATGCGCCCGGCCCGCACCAGACCCATCACGAAGCTGGTCGCGCCCAGATGTTCCACACCGTGCGTCTCGCGCAGCACGTCGATGACGTCGCGGACGGTGCGGGCGTGCGCGAGGGCCGCGGTGGTGTTCTGCACGACGCTGGTCTCGCGCCGCCGCACGGCCTCGCGGGCGGCCCGCTCGTGCTGCACGGTGGCGTCGTTGAGCTCGTCGGTGGCGTCGCGGATGATGCCGACGATGCGGCGCGGCCGGCCGGTCTCGTCGCGTCGGACGTAGCCGCGGGTGTGGGTCCAGCGCAGCTCGCCCTCGCGCGTGCGGATCCGGAAGTACGCGCCGTAGTTCTCGTCGCCGTTCTTCAGCGCCTGGGACACCATCGCGTCGAGCCGTCCCGCGTCGCTCGGCGGTACGCGGAGCCCCAGGTTCTCGGGATGTCCGTCGTACTCCTCCGGCCGGAGGTCGAACACGTCGTGGGCGTTGCGGTCCATGTGCATGAGCCCGCTGTCGAGGTCCCAGTCGAAGCTGCCCATGCGCAGGCCGCGCCCGTACGCCTCCAGGAATCCACGCGGCGAGTCGTCCTCCGGGCGCTCCCCGCCCGGGGAACTCCCGGGCTCCTCGCCACCCCCGCTGCCCGCGTCCATACGGCCAACGCTATGCGGAGGGTGGGGGTGCCGCACGTGGGACGCGTGCCGTACGGAGGCGGTCCGGGACGGCCGGGGCCGTGGGGCCCGGCGGGCCTGTGCGCTCAGCCCTCGTCGGGGGCGTCCGGGATCAGGCCGCCGCCGTCGCGCTGGTCGGGGGTGTCGGGGACCGCGTCGGGGCCCGGGGTCTCGGACGTGGTCCCCGTCGCGGTCCCGCTCGCGCTCTCCTCGGCGCTCTCCTCGGCGCTCTCCTCGGCGCTCTCGTCCGCGCTCTCCTCCGTGCTCGCGTCGGGGTCCGTCGCGCTCTCGCCGGGATCCGTCTCGGGCGGCTCCTCCGTGGTCGGCCCGGTCGACTCGTCGGTGGGGGTCTCCTCCGACGGCTCGTCGGTGGGGTCGTCCGGTGTCTCCGGGGTCGTCGCGCCCTCGGGGGGTTCGGTCGAGGTCGGGGCGGTGGAGGTGGACGTGGAAGGAGTCGTGGGGCTGGTGGGAGTCGTGGGGGCCGTCGTCGAGGGGGTCGAGGGGGCCGTGGAGGTGGGCTGCGGCGTGACGGGGGGCGGGACACGGCGGTCCTGGTCGCCCTCGTCGCCCGTCCTGCGTTCGATCCAGGTGTTGTCGGTGATGTTGACGATGGTGATGTTCTGGATGATCTGGGGCGCCGGAGTCACCACGACCACGTCGGCCGGGCGGTAGCCGGTCCACTCCTGGCCCTGGTGGCGCGGTGTGCCGTTCAGCGCGGTGGGGGACGTCAGCGGGTTGCCGCAGGCGCAGCGGACGCGCGGCATGCCGTGGCTGTCGACGAGGACGGCGGTGCCGGACTGCAGGACCGACTGGAAGGCGGTGGCGCTGCCCCCGCGGTAGCCGTGGTTGGTGACGCGGGTGTCCGCGCGGAGCACGACGGGGGTCAGGTCGCGGAGGAAGTCCGGGACGTCGGTGCGGGATATACCGGCGGCCTGGGCGAACGCGGTCGCCTTGGTGCGCTCCGCGGTGAGGAAACCGACCTGTCGCTCGACGTCGCAGCTCCCCACGGACTGGGTGCCGCCGTAGAGGCCGGGGGTTTCGCCGGAGAAGGTACGGCCCTGCGGGGTGGCGCTTCCCGGTGCCGTGGATTGCGGCATTCGGGTGACCTGCGGGGTGCTCGTGCCCGTGGCGGCGGTGGACTGCGTGAAGGGGTCGGGGCCCGCGGCGGCGGCGGCCTGGAGATGAAGGTCCCTGGCGGGGTCCGCGGCGTTCTCGGTTCCTCCGCCGGAGCATCCGGTGGCCAGGATTCCCGCGGTTGCCGTGAGGGCCAGGACCTGTGTCCAGGGCGTCCGGTTCTTCGCGTTCTTCGCGCGCACGCGCTCTCCTGTCGTCGCACCGGCGTTCTGTCCTCCCAGTCACCGCCGTGGGCCACGGCGCCGCAAGTTGTGACCGGGGCGCCCGGCGGGGCACACACTGAGGACGTGGACGACTGGTTCGGCGGGTCCGGGTACTGGCTGAGCCGCCTGGTGTTCCAGCGCGGCCTGGCGGTGGTGTATCTCGTCGCGTTCGTCGGGGCGGCGCTCCAGTTCAGGCCGCTGATCGGGGAGCGCGGGATGCTGCCGGTGCCGCGGTTCCTGGAGCGGGTGCCATGGCGGCGGGCGCCGACGCTGTTCCGGCTGCGCTACTCGGACCGGGTCTTCGCCGGGTGCGCCTGGGGCGGCGCGGTCGTCGCGGCGGGGCTGCTGGCCGGCGTCGACGGGTGGGTGCCTCTGTGGGGCGCGATGCTGCTGTGGCTGGTGCCGTGGGTGCTGTACCTGTCGATCGTGAACGTGGGGCAGGCCTGGTACGGCTTCGGCTGGGAGTCCCTGCTCCTGGAGGTCGGGTTCCTGGCCGTCTTCCTCGGCAACGACGAGGTGGCGCCGCCGGTGCTGGTCCTGTTCCTGCTGCGCTGGGTGCTCTTCCGTCTCGAGTTCGGGGCGGGGCTGATCAAGATGCGGGGGGACGCCTGCTGGCGGCGGCTGACCTGTCTGTACTTCCATCACGAGACGCAGCCGATGCCGGGTCCGCTGAGCTGGTTCTTCCATCGGTTGCCGGGCCCGCTGCACCGGGTGGAGGCGGCGGCGAACCATGTGACCCAACTCGTCGTCCCGTTCCTCCTGTTCGCGCCGCAGCCGGTCGCGTCGGCGGCGGCCGCCCTGATGATCGTCACTCAGTCGTGGCTGATCCTGTCCGGGAACTTCGCCTGGCTGAACTGGCTGACGGTCGTGCTGGCCGCCTCGGTCCTGGACCTGTCCTCGGTACGCACACCGCCCGGACTGCCCGCCGCCCCACTCTGGTACGGCCTGCTCGTCCTCGCCCTGACCTGCGGGGTCGCGGTGCTGAGCTACCGGCCCGTGCGGAATCTGCTGTCCCGGCGCCAGTCCATGAACCGTTCGTACGACGTGCTGCACCTGGTGAACACGTACGGGGCGTTCGGCACCGTCGGCCGGGTGCGGCAGGAGATCGTGGTGGAGGGGACGGCCGACGCGGCACCCGGGCCCGCATCCGTCTGGCTGGCCTACGAGTTCAGGGGCAAGCCGGGCGATCCGGGCCGTCTGCCCCGGCAGTTCGCCCCGTACCATCTGCGGCTCGACTGGATGATGTGGTTCGCCGCGCTGTCGCCCGCGTACGCCCGTTCCTGGTTCGAGCCGTTCGTGGAGCGGCTGCTGGCGGGCGACCGGGACACACTGCGCCTGCTGCGCGGCTCCCCCTTCCCCGCCGACGCGCCGCCCGCGTACGTCCGGGCCCGCGTGTTCCGGTACCGGTACACGACGTGGCGTGAGCTGCGCGCATCGGGGGCGTGGTGGGAGCGGACCTACGTGCGGGAGTTCCTGCCGCCGACGCGGCTGAGGTAGACCCGGCGGGCCGTCTCCGTGAACACGTCGCTGTCGTGCCCTCCCACCAACTCACGTGCCGTGTCGACCACTTGGGCGTACGTCGCCGCGAGCGTGCACACCGGCCAGTCCGAGCCGAACATGACGCGCTCGGGCCCGAAGGCGTCCAGGACCGTGTCGGCGTAGGGGCGGAGGGTGTCGACGGACCAGTGGGCCGGGTCGGCCTCGGTGACCATGCCGGAGAGTTTGCACACGGTGTTCGGCAGCGCGGCGAGCGCGCGCACCTCGTCGCGCCACGGGTCGAGCCGGCCTGCGGCGATCTCCGGCTTGCCCAAGTGGTCCAGGACGAAGGTGAGTTCAGGGTGGTCGGCGGCGGCCTTCACGCAGGCGGACATCTGGTGCGCCTGGACGAGGAGGTCGTAGACGAGCCCCGCGTCGGCGACCGCGGCGAGGCCGCGCCGCACGTCGGGGCGGAGCAGCCATCCGGGGTCGGACTCGCCCTGCACCGGGTGGCGGATGCCGACGAGGTGCCGGCCGCCCGGTAGTCCCCGCAGCCGGGCCAGTTCCTCGGTGACGTCGGGGCGGGTGAGGTCGGTCCAGCCGACGACGGCGGCGACGAGGTCGGCGCGCTCGGCGAGGTCGAGGAGCTCGGGGGTCTCCTCGGCGACCGGTACGGTCTGGACGAGGACGGTGGCCGTCACGCCGGCCGCCCGCGCGTCCGGGGCCAGGTCGTCGAGCGCGAAGTCCCTTCGGATCGGGGCGAGTTCGGGCCCGGTGATCCAGTCCTGGTCGCGCACGGAGAGGTCCCAGACGTGGTGGTGCGCGTCGATGACGGCGGGCTCCCTCACGGCAGCTCCCAGACGACCGGCAGGCCGGCGTCGGCACCCTCGGACGAGTAGTCGTGGACGACGTCGAGGAGTTCGGCCATGCGGGCCTGCCAGGCGACGTTCACCGGCAGCTTGTCGAGTTCGGCGAGCAGCCGGGCGTAGTCCTCGCACTCCAGGACGTGGAAGAGATCGGTGCCGCTGCGCCAGATCGTCCACCGTTCGGCGCCCGCCGCGCGGATCGCGGCGACGAGTTCGTCGGGCACCTCTTGGTGGGCGGCCTCGTACTCCTCGACGCGGTCGGCGCGGACCGTGGTGTGCAGGGCGACTCTCACCTGGGCTTCTCCTCTTCGAAGGCTTCGGGGGTCGGGACGTCGGCGGCCAGGAGGTTCTTCTCGCGGGCCTCCTGCCAGAACGCGGCGGGCACCTCGGCCGCGAACTGCCGCACGGTGTCGGCGACTTCGGCCGTGGACCGGGTGCCGACGAGGACGCTCGTGACGGCGGGGTGACCGTACGGGAAGGCGAGGGCGGCGGCCCGCAGGTTGATGCCGTGCCGCTCCGCCAGGGCCTTCCACTTCAGGGCGCTCCGGAGGACGGCGGGCGAGGCGAGGCTGTAGTCGAAGGTGGCGCCCTGCTTCGGGTCGGCGAGCAGGCCCGAGTTGAAGACGCCGCCGACGACGACGGACACGCCGCGTTCGGCGGCCGCGGGCAGCAGTCGGTGCAGGGCCCGCTGGTCGAGCAGGGTGTAGCGGCCGGCGCAGAGCACGACGTCGACGTCGGTGTCCCGGACGAAGCGGTGCAGCATCCCGGTCTGGTTCATGCCCGCGCCGATGGCGTCGATCAGGCCCTCGCCGCGCAGCCGCTCCAGCTCCGGGTACGCCTCGCCGAAGGCCTGCTCGGCGTGGTCGTCGGGGTCGTGGAGGTAGACCACGTCGATCCGGTCGAGGCCGAGGCGCCCGAGGCTGTCCTCGATGGAGCGGCGCACCCCGGCCGCGCTGAAGTCCCAGACGCGGCGGTGGGTGGCGGGTGTGGCGAAGCCGTTGCGGAGGTCGTCTCCGCCGCCCTCGTACGGTTCCAGGATCCGGCCCACTTTCGTGGACAGGGTGTACGAGGTGGTGGTCCGGGTCCGGAGGAACTCGCCGACGCGGCGCTCGGACACGCCGATGCCGTAGTGCGGGGCGGTGTCGAAGTAGCGCAGGCCGGCGTCCCAGGCCGCGTCGAGGGCGGCGTACGCCTCGTCGTCGCGGACCGGGGTGAACAGGTTGCCGATGACGGCGGCGCCGAAGCCGAGCTCGGTGACCGGGACGCGGGTGCCGCCGAGGGTGTGGGTGCGCATGCCGTCACTGTCCCGCGGGACGCAGGCGCAGGCCCTGCATTCCGCCGTCGACGGCGAGGGCGGTGCCGGTCGTGGCGCCGGACAGCGGGCTCGCCAAGTAGGCGACGGCTCCCGCGACTTCGTCGGCGGAGACGAGACGGCCGCCCGGCTGGCGTGCCGCGAGGGCGGCGCGTTCGGCGGCCGGGTCGTCGGCCTGGTCGAGGAGCCGGCCGATCCACGGGGTGTCCGCGGTGCCGGGGTTGACGCAGTTGACACGGATGCCCTCGCGGACGTGGTCGGCGGCCATGGCGAGGGTGAGGGAGTACACGGCGCCCTTGGACGCGGAGTACAGGGCGCGCTGCGGCAGCCCGGCGGTGGCGGCGATGGAGCAGGTGTTGACGATCGCCGCGTGGTCGGATTCCCGGAGCGCGGGCAGGGCCGCGCGGGCGACGCGGACCATGCCGATGACGTTGACGTCCAGGACGCGATGCCATTCGGCGTCGTCGTTGTCGGCGACGGTGCCCTGGGCGCCGATCCCCGCGTTGTTGACGAGGATGTCGAGTCCGCCGAGGTCGGTGACGGCGGCGGCCACGGCGGCCCGTACCGTCTCGTCGTCGGTGACGTCGGCGGCGTATCCGCGCAGCGGCTTGTCCACGGCGGTGATGTCGCGGTCGAGGACGGCGACGTCGGCGCCGCGGGCGGCGAGGAGGTCGGCGGTGGCGCGGCCGAGTCCGCAGGCGCCGCCGGTGACGAGGGCCTTGAGGCCGGCGAAGTCGTTGCCGTGATCGGTCATGCTGCGGCTCCGTTCGTGTGCGGCGCGTTCTGCGCGGCGCGGTCGTTGACCCAGAACTCCCCGTCGGGGAAGGTGAATTCGGCGATGGACTTTGGCTTCATGGTGGCGGAGAAGCCGGGGGCGGTGGGGGCGGTGTAGTGGCCGGCCCGCATGACGACCGGGTCGATGAAGTGGTCGTGGAGATGGTCGACGTACTCGATGACCCGGTCCTCGGTGGTGCCGGTGAGGGCGACGTAGTCGAACATCGAGAGGTGCTGGACGAGTTCGCACAGGCCGACGCCGCCGGCGTGCGGGCAGACGGGGACGCCGAACTCGGCGGCGAGCAGCAGGATCGCCAGGTTCTCGTTGACGCCGCCGACGCGGGCGGCGTCGATCTGGACGATGTCGATGGCGCCGGCCTGGAGGAGCTGCTTGAAGACGACGCGGTTCTGGACGTGTTCGCCGGTGGCGACCTTCACCGGGGCGACGGCCTTACGGATCGCGGCGTGGCCGAGGACGTCGTCGGGGCTGGTGGGTTCCTCCACCCAGTACGGGTCGAACTCGGCGAGAGCGCGCGTCCACGTGATGGCCTCGTCGACGTTCCACCGCTGGTTGGCGTCGATGGCCATGCGGATGCCGGGACCGATGGCGGCGCGGGCGGCGCGGCAGCGGCGGATGTCGTCGTCGAGGTCAGCGCCGACCTTCAGCTTGATCTGGGTGAAGCCGTCGGCGACGGCCTCCCGGGCGAGCCGGCCGAGCTTCTCGTCGGAGTAGCCGAGCCAGCCGGGGGACGTCGTGTAGCCCGGGTAGCCGCGGTCGAGGAGGGTCTCGGTGCGCCCGGCCGCCCCCTGCCGCCCCGACCGCAGGAGTTCCAGGGCCCGTTCGGGGCTGAGGGCGTCGGCGATGTAGCGGAAGTCGACCTGGGAGACCAGCCACTCGGGTTCGGCGTCGGCGAGCAGCCGCCACAGCGGCTTCTCGGCGCGCTTGGCCGCGAGGTCCCACACCGCGTTGACGACGGCGCCGGTCGCCATGTGCATCACGCCCTTCTCGGGCCCCAGCCAGCGGAGTTGGCTGTCGCCGATCAGGTCGCGGTTGAGGCTGCCCGGGTCGGCGCACAGCTCGTCGACGGACCGCCCGATCACGTGGTGGCGCAGGGAGCGGATCGCGGCGACCTGGACGTCGTTGCCGCGCCCGATGGTGAACGTGAAGCCGTGTCCCTCGTGCCCGTCGGGGTCGTCGGTGCGCAGCACGACGTACGCGGCGGAGTAGTCGGGGTCGGGGTTCATGGCGTCGGAGCCGTCCAGTTCCCGGGACGTCGGGAACCGGATGTCGAAGGTGTCGACCGCCGTGACGCGGGTGGCGCTGTGGGTGGTTGGGGGCACGGGATGCCTTTCGGGCAGGGTGGCAGGGGGCCGCGGTCAGTCCTGGGCGCGGCCTGTCGTGACGCGGGCGACCATGAGGGCGAGCAGGATGATGCCGCCGTAGATGGCCTGGATCCAGAAGGACGGCACCTGGGCGAGGGTCAGCAGGTTCTGTACGACGCCGAGGAGCAGGACGCCGGTGAGGGCGCCGAACATGGTGCCCTTGCCGCCGTCCAGGCTGATGCCGCCGATGACGGCCGCGGCGAACACCGTGAAGATCATGTTGTTGCCCTGGTTGGCGCTGATGGCGCCGACGTAGCCGGTCTGCATGATGCCGCCGACGGAGGCGAGCACGCCCGCCACGACGAAGACTCCGAGCATGACGCGCTCGACGCGGATACCGGCGGCGCGGGCGGCGTCGGCGTTGCCGCCGATCGCGTACAGGGCGCGGCCCACGCGGTGGTACTTGAGCACGGCGCCCGCGACGGCGAAGCAGGCCGCGGCGAGCCACACCGACATCGGGATGCGCAGGAAGGTGGTCGTGGCGAGCGAGAAGAAGGAGTCCGGCATGCCGAAGAGGGTCTTGCCCTTGGTCGCGCCGACCAGCAGCCCGCGCAGCACGATCAGCATCGCCAGGGTGACGATGAAGGCGTTGAGCTTGAACTTCACCACCAGGATGCCGTTGAACGCGCCGATGACGCCGCCGACGACGAGGATCGCGAGCATCGCGAGCACGGCCGGGAACTCCGTGCCCCAGCCGGACTGGGCCACGGGCAGGACGAGCAGAGCGCCCACGGCGGGCGCGATGCCGACGACGGACTCCAGGGACAGATCGAACTTGCCGGTGATCAGCACCAGGGACTCGGCGAGCACCACCATGGCGAGCGCCGCCGACGCGCCTAGAATGGAGATGAGGTTGCGCTCGGTGAGGAAGGAGTCGTTGACGATCGTTCCGAGGACCATGAGGAGCAACAGCGCGGGCACGAGCGCGAGTTCACGGGCCCTGCGCAGCAGGACGTTCTTGGCGGTGCCGGCTCCTGGGCGGGCCGGGGCGTTCGTCGCCGGGGCCGACGGGGCCTTGAGGTCGGCCATGGGTACTCCTTGTGTGAGGCGCGGGGCCGGGTCAGTCACGGTCCACCCCCTCGATGGACGCGATGAGTTCGTGGTCCGACCAGCCCGCCGTGTGCTCGGCGACGACCCGCCCGTGGAACAGCACGAGCACCCGGTCGCAGCGGCGCAGGTCGTCCAGTTCGTCGGAGACGACGAGCACGGCGGTGCCGTCGTCGCGGGCGCTGTCGACGCGGCGCAGCAGGGACTCCTTGGACTTCACGTCCACGCCGGCGGTGGGGTTGATGAGGACCAGGAGGTGCGGGTCGGAGGCGAGGGCGCGGGCCATGACGACCTTCTGGGCATTGCCGCCGGACAGGTCGGAGACCGGCTGGTCGGGGCCTTCGGCGTGGATGTCCAGGCGGTCGATGAGGTCGCGGGCGACGGCACGCCTGCGGTCGGTGCCGACGAAGCCGTACCGGCCGAGCCGCCCGAGGACGGACATCGTGGCGTTGTCGCCGATGGTCATGCCGGTGACGAGACCCTGGTCGTGCCGGTCGCGCGGGACGCAGCCCACGCCCGCCTTCAGGGCTGCCGACACGTCGCCGAAGGGCAGCTCGGCGCCGTCGAGGCGGGCGGTGCCGGACGTCGGCGTGTGCAGTCCGGCCAATGACTCGGCGAGCGCGATCTTGCCGCTGCCGCTGGATCCGGCGAGGCCGACGACCTCGCCGCGGCGCACGGTCAGGTCGACGTCGGCGTACGTGTCCGAGGTGAGGCCCGTCACGGAGAGGACCACCGGCGCGTCGACTCCTTCCTGCTCCACAACGGCTTCCGCGGCGGCGGCCGCCTGTTCGGCGATCGCCTCGCCCGCCATCGCCTCCACCAGTGCGGGGCGCGGTAGTTCGGCGACCGGCGCGGTGGTGATCCAGCGGGCGTCGCGCAGCACGGTGACCGTCTGGCAGACCTCGTAGACCTCCTGGAGGTGGTGCGAGATGAACAGGAAGGTGACGCCTGAGTCCTGCAGCGCGCGCATGCGGGCGAAGAGCCGCTCGATCTCCTTGTTGTCGAGCTGCGCGGTCGGCTCGTCGAGGACGATGAAGCGGGCTCCGCCGCTCAACGCCCGTGCGATCTCGACCATTTGGCGGTCCTCGACCTTGAGGTCGGCCGTGCGGGCGTCGGGGTCGACGCGGATGTCCCAGGTGCGCAGCAGCCGGTCGGCCTCGGCGCGCAGCTTCTTCCAGCTGAAGAAGCCGCGGCGGGACTCGGGCTGCCGGTTGATGAAGAGGTTCTCGGCGACGGTCAACTCGGGTACGACGGTGGGCTTCTGGTAGACGCAGGCCACCTTCGCGCGCCAGGCCTCGCGGTCGTTGAGCGGGGGTGCGGGCTCGCCGTCGAACAACAGCGTTCCCGCGTCGGGGGCCTGAAGGCCCGTCAGGACGGTGACGAGGGTGGACTTGCCGGCGCCGTTGCGGCCGACCAGCGCGTGGGACTCGCCCGCGCGCACGGTGAGTCGGCCGTCGGCGAGGGCGACCGTGGGCCCGTACCGTTTGGCGATGCCGTCGGCCTCGACCAACGGCGCTGTGGTGGACGTCATTTGACCGTGTTTCCCCACAGCTTGGGGTCGTCGACGTTGTCCTTGGTGACCAGCGGCGCGGGCAGCTGGTCCTCGAGGATGCCGCTGGGCAGCTTGACGATCTCCGAGTCGTGGTCGGTGGGACCCGGCTTGAACGTCTTCCCCCGCATCGCCGCCTTGATGTAGTACATGCCGTACTTGGCGTACGCGTCGGCGGGCTGCGAGACGGTCGCGTCGATCTGGCCCTTGCGGATGGCGTCGAACTCCTGCGGGATGCCGTCGTTCGACACGATCGTGATGTGCCCGGCGGTGCCCGCCTTCTTCAGCAGGCCCTTGGACTTGAGGGTCTGGAGGGTGGGCGCGAGGTAGACGCCGCCCGCCTGCAGGTAGATGCCCTTGATGTCGGGGTTGGCGTTCAGGAGGGTGTCCAGCTTGGAGGCGGCGGTGTCCGACTCCCACTTGGCCGGGATCTCCAGGACCTTCAGCTTGGGGTACTTCTGCTTCACGCAGTCCCGGAACGCCTTGGACCGCTCCCGCCCGTTGACCGACGCCAGGTCGCCCATGATCTGCACGACCTTGCCGGACGTGACCTGCTTCCCGAGGTACGCGCAGGCCTTCTCCCCGTACGCGACGTTGTTGGCGCGCACCACCATCGCGACCTTGCCCTTCTCGGGGGCCACGTCCACGGCGACGACGGGGACGCCCTTGCGTTCGGCCTGGTCGAGTCCCGCGGCGATGGCGGCGCTGTCCAGCGGGGCGACGACGAGGCCCTTGACGCCCTGGTTGAGCTGGTTGTTGATGTCGGTGATCTGCTGCGAGGGGTCGCTGTTGGAGTTGACGGTCTTCAGCGCGTCCACGCCCTCGGACTTCGCCATCTTCGGCACGTAGTCGTTGTACGACTGCCAGAACGGGGAGGTCAGCAGGGGCAGGATGACGCCGACCTTGCCCTTCCCGTCACCGCCCCCGCCCCCGCCACCGGCTCCGGCGGCGGTGTCCTTGGTGCTGCCGCACGCGCTGAGGGCGAGGGCGGCGCACCCCACGAGTGCCGCCGCGCGCAGGGCTCCCGCTCTCGACCTCTTGGTGCGCTTCGTACCCTTCGTGCCCTTCGTGGTGCCAGTCATCGGACCGCTCCTCGGCTCCGGGAGTCATGGGGGAAAGCCGGCTCCTGCCCGTCCAGGCACCGGCCGCGCCCAGAGATTTATCAGACCACTTCGGTTCCTCAACACCCTTCGTCGCCAAGTTTTCTCGGTATTTACGCCTCCGGGGCCCCGGAAAGGTCGGACCATCTCGGTAGTGGTCGGACCACCCGGATGGTTAGACTGCGCCGCATCCGGCAGCGGACCCTGCGTGGGAGGACGTCATCGTGGAGCGGACCGCACCCCAACGGGGCACCGTCACGGAGCGGGCGATCGAGCAGATCAAGGCGATGATCGGCGGCGGCAGCCTGGAACCGGGCCAGCGCCTGCCCACCGAACGGGATCTGGCGGCCCAGCTGGGCATCTCGCGCTCGTCGATCCGGGAGGCGATCCGGGCACTGACGGTGCTCGGTGTCCTGGAGGCGCGGCACGGCTCCGGCATCTACGTCACACAGTTGGAGGCCGGCGACCTGCTGGAGACCTTCGGGGTCGTCGCGGATCTGTCACGGGGACCGCAGCTCGTCGAGCTCCTCGAGGTGCGGCGCATCCTGGAGTCGACGGCGACGGCCCTCGCCGCGGCCCGGATCACCCGGGCCGGGCTCGCCGAGGTCGAGGAGCACTTGGCGGCGATGGAGGCCACGGACGACCCGGAGGAGATCCTCTCCCACGACCTGGCGTTCCACCGGGCGATCGTGGCCGCCGCCGGGAACGAGACGATGGCGGCGATCCTGGAGGGGCTGTCGTCGCGGACGTTCCGGGCGCGGGTGTGGCGGGGCTACCAGGAGGAGGGCGCCTTCGAGCGCACCCGCCGCGAGCACCTCCGGATCCACCGGGCGCTCGTGGCTCATGACCCCGAGGCGGCGCGAGCCGCTGCCGCGGCGCACGTGGGCGAGGTGGAGGCGTGGTTGCGGGGTCAGCTGGGGTGACCTTCGGCTACGCGCCGCGGGTGTTCTCGTTCATCGCCGAGTACAACTCTCGTCGTGGCTTCTCGCGCAGTTCCCCGCGCCCCTGAAGGCATGCGCTGCGCGCAGCCTTCCCCTGAGCGAGCGAAGCTCGCTTAGGGGGCGCGGGGCCGTGCCGATCAGCGGCTCCGCCGCGGGGCGCGAGAAGCCCCACCGGGCCCGCACCCGGCGACGCACCCCTAACCCCCCTCCCCGGGCGCCGCCGCGACCAACGCCGCCAGCAACAGATCCAGCGCGGCCTCGAAGGAACTCCCCGCCATCAACGGCAAGTGCCCCCGCACAGCCGCGAGATGCGGGTGCTCCTCCTCGGACAGCCCCGAGTACACCCCGGTCCAGGCCCGATCGTCCGCCTCCCGGCGCTCCACCGGCAACGCCAAGTGCGCCGCATCGAGCGCGGCGTGCCCGAGCACGGTGTCCACGAACGCCGCGTAGTGCCGGACGGCGTCCGCGTCCGGGAACCCGGCCCGCCGCAACAGCCCGATCCCCGCGTCCACGGCCCAGAACTCGTGCTCGCGGCGCGTCACCCGGTACGCCGCGAGCGCGGCGACCCGCGGGTGCTCGCGGTACCCGCGGTGGATGCGCAGCGCCATCTCGCGCAGCCCGTCCCGCCACGCGTACCGGTCGGGGTCGAAGCCGGCCATGTTGTCGCCGATGATCCGGTCCCCGAGGGCGAGCAGCAGGTCGTCGGTGTTGTGGAAGTACCGGTACAGGGCGCTGGGGTCGCAGCCGAGGGCCGCGCCGAGCCGCCGCACGCTCAGCGCGTCGGGCCCGTGCTGCCCGACGAGGCGCAGCGCGCAGTCGACGATCACGTCCTCGGACAGCAGCACTCCCGACCTGGTCGGTTTGCGTCGTCGCCGCTCGGCCGGAATCCGCCCCTCAGCCATGGCTTTCCCCCTTCGTCCGCGCCTGCCATCTCCTTATGTCAACACCATTGACGCAACGTTGACAAGGCCGGTTTGATCGCAGCCTCCCGCACGCCCCCTCCTCCCTCGTTCCGGTCCCAGGAGTCTGCCCATGAGAAGCACACCCCCGCCGAGAGCCGGCCTGCGCCGTTCCCTCGGCGTCGTCGACGGCATCGCCGTCGCGGCCTCCAGCACCGCCGCCACCACGAGCATCGGCATCGGGATGGGGTCCCTCGCCGCGACCGTGGGCCTGCAGGCACCGGCCGTCCTGTTGATCGCCTTCGTCCCGATCCTGGGCATCGCGACGGCGTACGCCCGGCTGAACCGGCACGAGCAGAACATGGGCAGCGGCTACGTCTGGGTGGGCCGCTCGCTCGGCCCGTGGCTGGGCTTCCTGACCGGCTGGGTCACGCTCGTCGGCACGCTGATCTTCATGGCGTACACGAGCGCGGTGACCGGCTCGGTCTTCCTCCAGTTCGCCAACAAGGCCCATCTGCACACGCTGCTCGGCATCGGCCTCGACCCGAACTCGACGGCCCTGTCGACCGTCGTCGGGCTCGTCGTGCTCACCGCGGTCACGGTCACGGCCGTCACCGGCATCCGCAAGGCGACGCGTCTGCAGACCTGGCTGCTCGTCTTCGAGTACGTGGTCCTGATCGGGTTCTGCGGCTGGTCGATGATCACCGGTGACCACGCCTTCCAGTGGTCGTGGCTGAACCCGTTCTCGATCCACGACGGCACCGGCTTCGCGCAGGGGCTGGTCCTCGCGGTGTTCTTCTTCTGGGGCTGGGACGCCGCGTTCAGCGTCACCGAGGAGACGAAGGACGTGCGGGACGCGGGCCGCGGCGGCTTCATCGCCCTGTTCACGATGCTCGCGCTGTTCCTCTACGGGTCCGTGGCCTTCCAGCGCGAGATGTCGCTGCCCGAGCTGGTCGAGCAGGGCCCGCAGGCGCTCACGTATCTCGGCGCGAAGCTCGCTGACGAGCCGCTGGCCAGCCTGCCGCTGCTCGCCCTGCTCTTCTCCGCGGTCGCCTCCGTGCAGGCGAGCGTGATCCCGACGGCGCGCGGACTGCTCGCCATGGGCCGGGACCGCACGATGGGCCAGGTGTGGACGAAGGTCAGCCCGCGCTACGGCTCCCCCGCGATCGGCACCGTCCTCGTCATGGCGATCGCGGCGGTGCTGGCCCTGCTCGCCCTCGCCATCCCGAAACTGAACGAGATGATCCTCGCGGCCGTGAACTCCATCGGCCTGATCGTCGCCCTCTACTACGGGCTGACCGCGCTCGCCTGCGCGGTCCGCTTCCGGGCCCTGCTGCGCACGGACTTCCGCGAGGCGGTGCGCGCGGTGATCGCGCCGGGGCTCAGCGCGCTCGCGCTGCTCGGCATCGGCGCGTATCTCGCCCGGGACTACGCGACGATGTCCGATCACTTCGAACTCAGCCCGGGCAACGGATGGTTCATGCTCTCGGTGCCCGTCGTGATCGTCCTGTCCGGACTGGTGATGGCGGCCGTCGCGAAGTACGGCCGCCGCTCCCCCTACTTCACGACCGGGCGCGGCACGGACGCGGACGCCGTCCCGCCGGCCACCGCCGACGCCTCGTAACACTCGTACTGACGCCAGGAGTTGCCTCACATGACCGACACCGCACCCGCCGATCTCGTCTTCACCGGCGGCCCGGTCCACACCGGCTCGCCCGCCCGTTCCCGCGCCACGACGGTGGCGGTGCGCGGGGAGCGCGTCGTCGCCGTCGGCCACGACGAGGTGCGCGAGCTGATCGGTCCGCGCACCGAAGTCGTCGACCTCGCGGGGAAGTTGCTGATCCCAGGTTTCCAGGACGCGCACGCGCACCCCGTCGGCGGCGGGATGGAGATGGGCCAGTGCGACCTGAGCGGGGCGACGACGCTCGCCGAGTACCGGCAGACGATCACCGCGTACGCCCGTGAGCACGCCGACAGCGAGTGGGTCACCGGCGGCGGCTGGGCGATGGAGGCGTTCCCCGGCGGCCTGCCGACGGCCGCCGAGCTGGACGCGCTCGTCCCCGACCGCCCCGTCTACCTGGTCAACCGCGACCACCACGGCGCCTGGGTCAACTCCCTCGCCCTGGAGCGCGCCGGCATCGACGCCCGTACCCCCGACCCGTCCGACGGCCGCATCGAGCGCGCCGCCGACGGGACACCGACCGGCATGCTCCAGGAGGGCGCCGCGAACCTGGTCGGCCGGCTGCTGCCGCGGATCACCCGCGAGGAGCGGATCGCGGGCCTGCTGCGCGCCCAGGGACTGCTCCACTCCCTCGGCATCACCGCCTGGCAGGACGCCCTGCTCGGCGAGCACGCCAACCTCACCGACGCGACCGACGCGTATCTCGCGTGCGCGGACGACGGCACCCTGACCGCGCGCGTCGTGGGCGCGCTGTGGTGGGACCGGGCGCGCGGCACCGAGCAGATCGAGGAGCTCCTCGCCCGCCGGGCCGCGGGCACGCGCGGCCGGTTCCGCTCGACGACCGTGAAGATCATGCAGGACGGGGTCGCCGAGAACGGCACGGCCGCGCTGCTCGGCCCGTACCTGGACGGCTGCGGGTGCGTGTCCGACAACAGCGGGATCAGCTTCGTACCGCCCGAGGACCTCAAGAAGTACGTCACCGAGCTCGACGCGCACGGCTTCCAGGTGCACTTCCACGCCCTCGGCGACCGGGCCGTGCGGGAGGCGCTCGACGCGGTGGAGGCGGCGCGGCGCGCCAACGGATGGTCGGACACCCGCCCGCACCTGGCCCATCTCCAGGTCGTGCACCCGGACGACATAGGCCGGTTCCGGGCGCTCGGCGCGACGGCGAACACGCAGCCGCTGTGGGCCGCGCACGAACCGCAGATGGACGAGCTGACCATTCCGTTCCTGGGCGCGGAGCGGGCGTCGTGGCAGTATCCGTTCGGGGCGCTGCTGCGCTCCGGCGCGACGCTCGCGGCGGGCAGCGACTGGCCGGTGAGCAGCCCCGACCCGTTGCAGGGCATCCACGTGGCGGTGAACCGGATCGACGCCGGCGCCGCCGACGGCACCCCGGTGTTCCTGCCCGAGCAGCGGATCGGTCTGCTGGACGCGCTCACCGCGTACACGGCGGGCAGCGCGTACGTGAACCATCTCGACGAGGAGACCGGGACGATCGCGCCCGGGTATCTGGCGGACGTGGTGGTCCTGGACCGGGATCCGTTCGCGGGCCCGGCCGAGGAGATCGGCACGACGAAGGTGGCGCAGACGTACGTCGGGGGGCGGCGCGTCTACGGCTGACGCCTGGCCGGCGGCTCGGGCTCGTCGGGGCTGTCGAAGCGGAACGGCACCGCGAGCCGGGCGGCCAGCTCGCTGCCGATCCGCTCGGCGACGACAGCGGCCGGGTGGCGCGGCCCGGTCTCCTCGTCGCCGAGGTGCCGGCGGGCCGCGCCCCACGTCACGGTGGTCAGCGCCCGCGAGCCCGCGGGCCGCGCGGTGACGGCGACCAGCTCCACGAACCAGTCGTGGACCGTGTCCCCGTCCCACTCGGCGGCGATCTCCACCACCCGCGCGGGCGCGAGGGCAGCCAACTCCGTTATATCGAGCGGTGGTTCGGGCCGCCGCGCGACTCGCTCCCCGTGGTGGGCGTACCGCCGCTCCACGACGATCTGCGCGTCCCGCAGACTCACACCGCACGTGACCAGGACGTGGACGGCCGTCATCCGCGCGTCCCGCAGCACCTGCCCGTCGGCCTCCTCGCGGAGTTCGGCGGGCAGCGCGTCCCAGATGTCGTCAGGCATCGGCGGCGCACCGGAAGCCGCAGTTGCCGCTGCTGGAGTCCGGGGTGTTCCGGGTCCGGGCGGCCACCCGGTAGCGGTTGCAGTACGAGTCGTGGCACATGTACGAGCCGCCGCGCATGACCCGGCCCTCGCCCTCCTCGGGGCCGCGCGGGTCGGTCGCCGGGGTCGCCGGGTGCGTCGCCGTGAAGCGGTCGGCGACCCACTCCCACACGTTGCCCACGACGTTGTAGAGGCCGTAGGCGTTGGGCCGGTAGGTGTCCACGGGGGCGGTGCCGACGTGCCCGTCCTCGCCGGTGTTCACGCGCGGGAAGTCGCCCTGCCAGATGTTGCAGCGCCAGCGGCCGCGCGGGGTCAGTTCGTCGCCCCACGGGTAGCGGGCCTGGTCGAGGCCGCCGCGGGCGGCGTACTCCCACTCGGCCTCGGTGGGCAGCCGCTTGCCCGCCCACCGCGCGTAGGCGTGGGCGTCGTCCCAGCTGACGTGGACGACGGGGTGCCGGGCCCGGTCCCCGATGCCGGTGCCGGGTCCTTCGGGGGCGCGCCAGGTCGCGCCCTCGACGCCGCGCCACCACGGGGTCGCGGCGGGGGCCCGGGTGGCGCGGACCTGCTGAGGTGCGAGGAAGCCCGCGAAGACGTACGACCAGCCGAACCGCTCGGCGGCCGTGACGTACCCGGTCTCCTTCACGAAGGTGGCGAACTGGGCGTTGGTGACGGCGTGTTCGTCGATGCGGAACGCGGGGACGGTGACCTCGCGCACGGGTCCCTCGCCGTCGCCGGGGTTGGCGTACGCGTCCTCGTTGCCCATCCGGAACGTGCCGCCGGGGAGTGTGGCCATGCCCTTGCCGGACGCCTTGCGACGCGGCGTGACGGTGAGCGCCGCCGGTGCGGGCGCGCTGCCACCGCGGGGTGCGGCGCAGCACGCGGGAGTGGTCGCCCCGTCGCCGGTGTCGGTCGCAGAAGGGTCGTGCGCGGTCAAAGCTCTCTCCCGGTGCAGCACAAGTGTTCGCGGTCGCTTGTTCGCCGATCCTCGCACGCCTGATCGCGGCCGGAACAGTGAGGCCGGGGCGGGGCCGTCCGGTGGCCCCGCCCCGGCCTCGCACCGGTCGGGTCAGGCGTGCGTCAGGCGCCAGACGGCGGCTTGCCGCTGGTCGGCCGGGTACTGCACCAGCGCGCCGTCATCGGTGACGTGGACGGGCATCTGCGTGATGGCGTTGGTGAGCCGGTGACCGCCGGGCACCTCGGAGAGCACCCATCGCTGCAGGGTCCTCTCGGCGTCGCAGGCCTCCTGGGTGACGGCCGAGCCCGGCTCCAGCGGCAGGTCGTGGGTGAGCTTGCCGCTGCGGGTCTCCAGGCACTTCCCGGTCGCGGGGTCGGTGAGGGTCACATAGCCGTCGGAGGTGCGCGTGACCGTCAACTGTCGCTTTCCGGCGTGACGTTGTGTGTCGGTGAAGGTGTAGGTGCCGTCCGCTACCGGGACCCGGGTGAGGTCACGCCAACCGGGCGCGTGGGTGACGGCCGCGGCCCGCGCGGCGAACGCGTCGTAGGTGGCGTCCGGGTGCGCGGCGCCCCACGTGACCTGGGCGATGTGCGCGAGCGGCAGTTCGGTGGACTCGGCGACCTGGTTCTCGGTCTCGGCGGCGCCGTAGTCCGGCCACAGGCTGATCTTGGCGCCGGTGATGCCCTTGGCCGAGGTGAGCTTCTCGCCCTCGAAGCTGCGCGGGTCCCACTGCTCGTCGTACAGCTTGCGGGTGTCGGTGTGGAAGCCGCCGCGTACGAGGTAGAGGGAGTAGGCGGCGTTCATCACGGGGTGGCCCTGCGCGATGAGTTGACTGGGCTTCACCTTCACGCCGAGCCAGTGCTCGACGGTGGTGCCGGGGGTGACGGGGACGGTGTTGGCGCCGGTCAGCCCGTCGTTCCAGATGCGCAGCCGCTTGCCCTTGCTCGCGGCGTAGGCCTCGACTCGGTTGACGAAGTCGATGAAGGCGTCCTGGGGCGTCGCGTTCTCGCCGTACTTCGCCTTCGCGTATTCCAGGACGTGCGGGTACTTGGCGAAGTCGGAGCCGAGCATGTACTCGTCGGCGCCCATGTGCCACCACTTGGCCGGGAACACCTCGCCGTACTCGTCGATGAGGCTCTTGTAGTAGCCGAACGCCTCGGGCTCGGTGATGTCGAGGCGCGACGGCTGGGCCTTGCCGTCGGTGTCGACGAGCTGGAGGTCGGGCCGGTTCTCGATCCAGGGGTCGATGTGCCCGGGTGAGTTGATCTCCGGGACGATCGTGACGTGGTACTTCTCGCCGAGCGCGACGAGCCGCCGGATCTCGCTCCTGGTGTAGTACCCCCAGGAGTTGGCCTCGGGGTGGGCGTCGCTCTTCACCTTCAGTTCGAGGAGGAGCTGGTTGAGCTTGTGGTACGCCATGTCGCGCACGAGGTTCTCCAGCCAGTCGGTGGAGATGTGCACGTAGCAGGCGCAGACGCCGACTCCGCGCTCCTTGTACCGCGGCACGTCGACGGTGTGCCCGGCGGCGATCTCGTCGTCCTGCGCGAGGAGTTGGAGGAGGGTGCGGGTGCCGTAGAAGGCGCCGGTCTCGGCGGCGCCGGTGATCTCGAGGCGTTTCCCGGAGGTCAACTCGTAGCCCTCGGCGCCCAGTTGCCTGCTCTCGTCCGGGTCGACGTCGACGACGATGTCCCCGGCGCGGGACGGCCCTCCGACGACCGGCACGTCACCCTTGCCCGCGGCGCGCAGGTCGCCGGCGAGGGTGCGGGCCACGCGCCGGGACGCGGCGTCGGCGGCGACGAGGCGGCTGTCGTCACCGAAGGAGTATCGTCCGCCCTCCGCCGTCCAGTTGGTGAGGGCCGGGACGGTCCTGGGGCCGGAGTCCTGCGCGGCGTCGGCACGAGCCAGGGGCGCCGGAACCGTCAGCAGCAGGAGTGCCGCGGCCGCGCCGAGCCATCTGTGCCTGCGTCGTCGAGGTGCACGGATCACACGAGAATCGGTCATGACATCGGATGCTTCAAGCGAGGCATGAGCCTGTCAAGGGACAACATTGCGCAACCACTTGGACATCCGCGACCGCCACACCGAAATCCATCCGATGACTCAACGCGCCACGGAATGCGTACCGCGGACCGCGGCAGGCGGGCCGCGCGTCAGTCCACGTCCACGTCCACGTCCATGTCCACGTCCACGTCGTCGAGCAGCCGCAGCATCTCCGTCAACACCCGCACGCACGCGTCGACATCACCGCCGCTGACCCGCCCGTGGATACCGGCCAGCTCCGCGCGCTCCCGGTCGACGACGGCCGCGATGGCGGCGCGCCCCGCGCCGGTCAGGCGAATCAGGGAGGACCGCTTGTGCGCGGGGTTGGGCACGGCTTCGACATAACGGAGAGCGGCCGCCTCGTTCGTCATGCGCTGCACGAACTGCCGGCTCAGCGACTGCGCCCGCCCCATCTGAGGCACCGTCAAAGGCCCGCGCTTGGCGAGCAGATCGAGCACCGCCCGTACTCCGACGGACACCCCGGCGTCGGCTCCGTCCAGCTCGACCTTGCGCAGCACGCGCCGGTACAGCGGGCCCACGAGGTCGTACACCTCGGCCAGCCGCGCGGCCATCACGTCCGGCGTCTCTTCCGCGGCCTCGTCCATGTCTCCCACTCCCCCATGATGCCCTTCATGGCAACCAGGTTGTCATCACCCGGCGGGAATGACACCTTGGTTGTCATGATGGATCTGCACTGGCTCGACACGGACAGCTCCGACTCCGGCCGCCCTCTCGTGCTGCTGCACGGCGGCTTCCTCGACCACGGCATGTGGGACGCCCAGATCCCCGCGTTCGCCGAGCACCATCGGGTGATCGCGCCGGACGCGCGGCCACGGGGAGTCCGCCAACGCCAGGGGACCGTTCCGGCACACCGACGACCTCGCCGCGCTGCTGCGCCATCTCGACACCGGGCCCGCGATCCTGGTCGGTGTCTCCATGGGCGGCTCCCTCGCGATCGACACCGCCCTGGAACACCCGGACCTGGTCGCCGCGGTCGCGGTCGTCGGCGCGGGCACCAGCGAGCCGTACTTCGACGACCCCTGGACGCTGGCGACGTGGCGCGCCTGGCACGCGGCCATGGCGGCCGGTGACCTCGACACGGCGGTGGACACCTTCACACGCTTCGCGGCGGGCCCGCACCGCGAACTCGGCGCACTCGGCCCCGGCGTCGTCGACCGGCTGCGCCGGATGACCCGCCACACCCTGTCCCAGCACACCCGCGACGAGCCGGACCACCAGATCCCGCTGACCGGCACCTGGGAGCGGGCCGCGGGTATCGAGGTGCCGGTGCTCGCGGTGACCGGAACGCTCGACTCCCCCGACCACATTGGCATGGCCGAACGCCTCGCCCGTACGGTCGCGAACGGCCGGGTGGCGCCGGTCGAGGGGACCGCCCACTACCCGAACATGGAACGCCCGGACGTCTTCGACGCGCTCGTCGAGGACTTCGTCGGCACCCTGTGAGGGGTGCGCGCAAACGCGTTCGCCCGCACCCCTCACCGAGGAGGGATGCGGGCGCATTGATCGGACGGCGCGGCCCCGCGGTCAGTCGACGCTGGGCAGGATGTGCGGCTCGGCCAGGTCGTCCTCGTAGCCGGCGAGGCGGATCGGGGCCGAGCGGGCCCAGACGTCGAGACTGCCGAGCTTCTCCGGCCGGCGGCCGGCCCGCTCCGCACGTTCCTTCGGGCGCTGTTCGAGATTCGTCTTCTCTGGTGTCACCGCGCACTCCTTGTGTGTCGGGTAACCCGCTCCGGCGTGACCGGTCCAGCGTCGTACAGGACACCGGACGCCCGATCGGGTGTGGGTAGAGAGCCAGTTCGGGCGCGGTGGCGCCGGTTGTCGCTGGTGGGATCGGCCGTGGTGACCGGCCTCTCCCCGGACGGAACCATGGGTACGGGTGGGACCCACGTGCGGTAACCGTCCGGCTACAGAGTAACCAAATGAGCGGGGGTCCGCTCTATGGCGCTGAAACCTGCCGGCCCTTCAGGGGCCGCCAGGTATTCATTCAGCCATGCCGGTCCGTCCCGGCGCGAGCGGTTTTGCGTCGGGTCGGCGTTCGGGCCGTGGCCGCCGGGTCAGGAGGTGGGGGCGGGACGGTCGGTGTTGATCGTGCGGCCCGGCTCGTCGGTCGGCTCGGCCGAAGGCCGCGACGTCGCGTCGGGACTTCCGGTGGGCTGAGCGGGGTTTGGGGTGGTTGGGACCTGTCCGTCCGGCGGCGGCGGCCCGGTCGGGCTTGCGGTCGCGGTGCCGGCCGCTTCGTCGGCGATGGCGTCGAAGTCCACGTCACCGGTGTTCTCCAGCATGGTGATGTGGTCGAGCACCGTCTGGTTGGCGTCGGTGGCGAGTTCTCGTACAAGTGAATTACGGGTGGTGTTGCGGATCTGGCCGATGAGCGCGAACACCTTGCCGTGCGCGTTGCGCAGCAGATTGGCGAACTTCTGCTCATAGTCCTTGCCGCTCGCCGCCGTCAGTTCGTCCAGCCAGCCCTGCTGCTGCGCGTTGGGCTGGTTGGGGAGTTCCACGCCGAGCTTGGCGGCCACCGTGCGTACCCGTTGGTCGAGGTCCATGTGTCCGACGACGAGGTGGTCGCCCGTGTCCCTGACCGCTTGGGTGGGGGCGCGCTCCATGGCCTGCTGGCCGGCCGGTATCTCCCACAGTCCGGCGAGTCTGACCCGCACGACGAAGTCCCGGTCCGTCGCCGACAGCGGACCCCACTGGGTGGCCACGGTGCCGGCGTTCAGATTCGCCTGGCCGGTTCCCGAGCGGCTGGCGTACGACCAGATGGGGAACGCCAGGGCGCCGACCGTGGCGACCAGGGCGGCGAGGATGAGGGCGGTGCCGTTGACGCGACGCAAGCAGGCCTCCCGGTGCCCGAGCTCAACTCGCCATCTCGGCGAGCTAGTTGGTGGTACGGGAAGATACGTGCGGGGCGAGCCTCGTGTTCAGTTCCTCGCGGGGATCGTGCTCCTCGGTCACCGTCCGTGGCCGGCCGCGCCCCCAGGCCCGTACGACCAGGACGACACCCACGAGCCCGACGGCCGCCACGAGCAGCACGGCGTCGGGCACATGGTCGCCGACACCGCGCGCCCACTGCTCGGCGGCGAACGAGTCGTCGACGTCGAGCAGTCCGGGCAGTGCGGTCGTCCCGTCGAAGACGAGGAACAGCGTGCCGAGGGCAACGAAGAACAGGCCGGAGGCAAGGCTCGTGCTGTGGGTCGCGAACCGGCCGACGCGCACCGGGCGCCCGCGCAACCAGCGCCTGCGCCCCAGGTCGAACCGCTCCCAGAGCAGCGCGAGCAGGAACAGCGGCACGGCCATGCCGAGCGCGTACACGGCGAGCAGCAGGCCGCCGTAGACGGGGTGGCCGCCGAGCGCGGCGACGGTCAGGACGCTGCCGAGGATCGGGCCCGCGCAGAATCCGGCGAGGCCGTACACGGCGCCGAGCGCGTACACGGACAGGGCGCCGGTCGGGCGGATGCGGCCGGAGAGTTCGGTCAGGCGGCGGGAGGCGAAGCCGCGGCCCGCGATCTGCAGCACGCCGAGCGCGATGATCAGCCAGCCGCCGACGGTGATGAGCAGGTCCCGGTGGCCGTAGAAGAAGCGTCCCGCGTAGGAGCCCGCCGCGCCCAGGGGTACGAGTGTGGTGGCGAGGCCGAGATAGAAGATGCCGGTGCGGGCGACGAGGCGGGTGGGGCTGTCGAGGGAGTACGCGAAGAAGGCGGGCAGCAGGAGCGCGCTGCACGGGCTGAGCAGCGCGAGCAGTCCGCCGAGGAACGCCGCGAGGTAGCCGATGTCGCCGACGGTGCTCACTTGGCCGCCTGCGCCTTCGCCGCCTCGACGGCCTGCTCGAAAGTGGCCGCGGGCTGGGCGCCCGCGAGGGGCTGCCCGTTGATCAGGAAGGAGGGCGTCGAGGTGGCGCCCAGGCGGTACGCCTCGTCCTGGTCCTTCTTGACGGCGGCTCGGGCCTCCTGGCTGTCGCGGTCGGTGCGGAACCGGTCGAGGTCCTTCACGCCTGCCTCGCGGGCGAGAGCGTCGAGCCGGCCCGCGCCGAAGCCCTGCTCCTTGGCGCCGTCGGTGTAGGCCGCCCGGTGGAACTGCCAGAAGCGGCCCTGCTGTCCGGCGGCCCAGGAGGCGCGGGCGGCGGCCTCGGACTCGGCGCCGAAGATCGGGAAGTTGCGCCACTCGATGCGCAGGGTGCCCTCGTCGACGTACTTCTTCACGAGGCCGGGTTCGGTGTCGCGGGCGAACTGGCCGCAGTAGCCGCATCGGAAGTCGGCGTACTCGATGAGGACCACGGGGGCGTCGGCGCGGCCCTGGGCGAGGGGGTCCCGACCGTCGCGGCGGGCGAGCTCGACGAGCTGGGCGGTGGCGTCGTCGAGCTGTTGGCCGGAGGCGGCCTCCTGCCGGGAGGCGTCGGTGCGGGGTTCGGGCTTGGTCGCGGTGTACGAGACCGTGCCGAGCACGGCGGCCGCCACGGCGACGGCGGCGACGATGGCGAGGGGGCGGGCTTTCGACGGGGTGGTGTTTTCCGGCATGCCGAAATAGTCCTTGCGTAAAGGGAGTTGAGTGAGGACACGGGGAACCGTGTCGTCTACACGCGCAGGACGGAGAGTTCGACCGGGGAGGGCGGGTCGTGCGGGGGCGGGCCGCGGCCCGCGGGTGTCGTGGGCGCGATGCCTTCGAGGACCGCGGTCGCGCCGGACCCGTGCGCGTAAGCGAGCGGGGCGAGGAGTTCGTGCGCGGACGTGCCGCGCGACGGCACGCCCTGCCGGCCGTCCGGTGCGTGCCGTTGTTCGGGGTCGCAGCCCGGGGTGACGGGCGAGGCCTGCTCGGCCGCCGCCGCCGCCGGCGCGTACACGTCCGCCGTGGTGTCGGTGCCCTGCGCGCAGCCCAGCACGGCGACCAGCAGGGTCACCAAAAGGGCGTGGACGGCAAGGCGGGACATGCGGCAATTCTGCACCACACGCCCCTCCTTGCCCGCATCGCCCCTCAACCCCCAGGGATCTGTACGAGCGTTAACGTCCTGTTGACCGGTCCGTCAGCTCGCCATGGTCTGCTTCCGGACAAGCCTCGGAAGATCTTCGGGAGGAGTCGCGATGGACACGGTCGACGAGTTGATGGCCGCACTGCACGCCTGCCGGGGTGCCTGGGACGCCCCCGACCGCAGCGGGGATCCGGTCGATCTGCACGACCACGCGCTGCAGACGGCGGCGCTGCTGCGGCGGGCCCGCCCCAGCGACAAGGAGTTGCAGCTCGCGGGCCTCGTGCACGACATCGGGCACCTGCTGCGCCCCGGCGACGACGCACACCACGCCGAGGTCGCGGCGGACGCGGTGCGCGGCCTGCTGGGCGCCCGGGTCGCCGCCCTGGTCCGCCTGCACGTCCCGGCCAAGCGCTACCTCGCCGCGGTGGAGCCGGCCCGCGGTCTCTCCCCGCAGAGCGCGCTGACACTCGGCGTGCAGGGTGGCCCGATGACGCGGGAGGAGGTGGCGGACTTCGAGGCGGATCCGCACGCCGAGGACGCGATCGAGCTGCGGCAGGCGGACGACGCGGGCAAGGTGGTCGGCCTGGACGCCGGGGTGATGGAGGACTGGCGCGAGGTTTTGGACCTGGTGGCGGCGACGACCGCCGGGGAGCGGCAAGCCCGCGTGTAGGGTCCCGGCCACGAACGGCGCGTACCGCCCTCCTCCACACTCGCGCCACCAACCGTCCACGACCACCGCACGCCTGACGCATCGTCACGCCGCCATCCGTCATGAGACCGTACGCGCATGACGGCGCAACGACCCCTGGACGGCAGGGCGGCCATCGTGACCGGCGCCTCCCGCGGCATCGGCCGGTCGATCGCGGACGAACTGGCCGGAGCGGGCGCGCACGTGTGCGTGACGGCGCGCGACGCGCACGACGTGGGGGAAGCGGTCGCGGCGCTGCGCGCGCGGGGCGCCGACGCGATCGGGGTGCCGGGCGACGTCGCGGACCCGGCACACCTGTGGGAGGTCACGGACCGGGCGATGACCGCGTACGGGCGGGTCGACATCGTCGTGAACAACGCGGCGACGAACCAGCCCTATGGTCCCCTCATGGACGCCGACCCGGACGCCTGGCGCACGGCCTTCGCCGTCAACGTGGAGGCGCCGCTGCGCCTGGTGCAGTGCGCGTGGCGGGCCTGGATGAGCGAGCACGGCGGCGCCGTGGTCAATGTGTGCACGGAAGGCGCCACGCATGTCGGCCCGAACATCGGCGCGTACAACACGAGCAAGGCCGCGCTGCTCCACCTGACCGCTCAACTCGCGGGTGAACTGGGCCCGTTGGTGCGCGTCAACTCCGTCTCCCCCGGTCTCGTGCGCACGGAGATGGCCCGCTTCGTGTGGGAGCGGGCCGAGGAGACCGTCGCCGCGGGGCTGCCCACCGGACGCATCGGCGAACCGGTGGACGTCGCCCGCGCCGTGCGCTGGCTGGTCTCCGACGACGCGGAGTGGATCACCGGCACCGATCTGCTGGTGGACGGCGGCACGCGGGTGCGTGCCGCCTCACCGACGGGTGACGCGCAGGCCGTCCAGCGGCAGCTGCGCTACCACTTCCCGGGCGCGTAGTCCTTCAGGAAGACGCCGTACACGTCGTCGCCCGTCTCGCCGCGCACCACCGGGTCGTAGACGCGGGCGGCGCCGTCGACCAGGTCGAGCGGGGCGTGGAAGCCCTCCTCGGCGAGGCGCAGCTTGTCGTAGTGCGGGCGCTCGTCGGTGATCCAGCCGGTGTCGACGGACGTCATGAGGATGCCGTCGGTCTGGAACATCTCCTGGGCGCTGGTGCGGGTCACCATGTTCATCGCGGCCTTGGCGGCGTTGGTGTTCGGGTGGCCCGCTCCCTTGTAGCCGCGGCCGAAGACGCCCTCCATCGCCGAGACGTTGACGACGTAGGAACGGCCGCTGCGCGCCTTCTTCGCGGCGTCGGCCATGGCCGGGCGCAGCTTGCTGATGAGGATGAACGGCGCGGTGTAGTTGCAGAGTTGGGTCTCGAGGAGCTCCACGGGGGAGATCTGCTCGATGCTCTGCACCCAGGTGTTGGAGTCGACGACGTCGGGCACGAGGCCGCCCGCGTCGATGGCGGTGCCGTCGAGGTGCCGCTCCACGCTGGCGTTGCCCGCGACGAGCGCGAGGTCGGCGACCTTCTGCGCGTCGATGCCACTGGTGCCGAGCGGCAGCGCGGCGATGCCGTCGACGGCGCCCGAGTTGAAGGCGCCGATCACGGAGTACGGGGGCAGCTCACCGGCGGGCAGCGGCGCGCTCTCGCCGTCGACCAGCGCGGCGTACGCGGACGGGAGGCGGCGCACGGTCTGCGTGGCGTTGTTGATCAGGATGTCGAGCGGGCCGGCCTCGGTGACCTGGTCGGCGAGGGACACGGCCTGCGCCGGGTCGCGCAGGTCGATGCCGACGACCTCCAGGCGGTGGATCCAGTCCGCGGAGTCCTCCATCGCCTTGAAGCGGCGGATGGCGTCCTTCGGGAAGCGGGTGGTGATCGTGGTGTGCGCGCCGTCGCGCAGCAGCCGCAGCGCGATGTACATGCCGATCTTGGCGCGGCCGCCGGTGAGCAGGGCGCGCTTGCCGGTCAGGTCGGCGCGGGCGTCGCGCTTGTCCCGGTTCAGGCGGGCGCAGTCCGGACAGAGCTGGTGGTAGAAGTAGTCGACCTCCACGTACCGGGTCTTGCAGGTGTAGCAGGAGCGCGGGCGCTGGAGTATCCCCGCGATCCGGCCCGCCTCGGTGACCGACGACGGCAGGATGCCCTCGGTCTCGTCGTCGATACGCTGCGCGGACCCGGTCGCGGTCGCCTCGGTGACGGCCTTGTCGTGCGCCGTCTTGGACGCGCGGCGCTCCTGGCGGCGGCGCTGCTTCACGGTCCGGTAGATACCGGCGGTGGCGCGCCGGACGGTGATCGCGTCGGGGTGGTCGACGTCGATCGTGTCGAGCTCCTCCAGGACCGAGAGGCAGACGGCGAGGCGCTCGGGGTCGATGCCGGGCCCGTGCGCGACCTCCGGGTCCGCGGAGGCCTGAGGGGCCTGGTTGTCGTCTGTCACCGTCATCGCCGCTGCCGTTCCTAGGGTCTCGCGCGTCGCGCCCGAACCGCGCCCGCTCACAAAAGCCGAATTTTACGGAGCGGCGGGCCCTGCCTCCAAACTCGTTCCGGTCGCCGCCCCGGTTCCGTGGCCGTGATCACGCCTGACGTGGCCGGCATCACGCCGCGCGTGCGGATTCTCACTCCGCCAGGGACTCGCGCAGGAACGCGAGGATCTCGGCCCGCGCGGCCTCGGCCTGCGCCACCGCGCCCGGCATGGACAGGAACGCGTGCGGCGCCCCCGGGTACTCGGTGAGCCGCGCGGGCGTCCCCGCCGCCCGCAGGCGCTCGGCGTAGCGGCGGCCGTGATCGGCGACGGGGTCGTCCGTCGGCAGCACCACCAGGGCCTGCGGGAGCCCGCCCAGGTCGTCGGCGTACAGCGGGGACAGGGCCCGGGCGTCGGTTCCCGGCGGCACGGCGAGCCGGCGGAAGAGCCGCAGCTGCGCCAGGCTCGCGGTCGGACTGTCGCCGTACCGCGCGAACGAGTCGTACGCGAACATCGAGCCGGTGACGTCGGCCGCGGGGTTGACCAGCACCTGGGCCCGCAGACGCAGGCCCGCCTCCCGGGCGCGGACCGTCACGAGGGCGGAGATCAGCGCGCCGCAGCTCTCGCCGAAGACCGCGGTCCGCTCCGGGTCGACGCCCCACTCACCGGCGTGCGCCAGCACGTGCCGCAGTGCGTCCCAGCCGTCGTCGGCGGCGGCCGACAGCGGGCTGTCCGGTGCGAGCAGGCGGTGCTCGACCGAGACGACGACCGCGGGCAGCCGCGCGGCGACATGGCTGGTGCCCCAGTCGCACTGGACGGCGGTACCGACGAACCCGCCGCCGTGCACATGCACCACGAGCGGCAGCTCACCCGTCTCCCGTGCGGGCCGGAGCACGCGGACCGGCAGGTCGCGGCCGGGCAGCGGCAGCTCCGTCCAGTCGATCGTGGCTCCGGGATCCGGCTCCCCGGTGATCGCCCGCATCTCGGGCGACGCCCGCCTGCGGTTCTCGGTGTCGCGATAGACGCGCAGTTCCTCGTCCGACATCGAGGCCCAGTCGGGTTCTCCGCCGAGGGCCTGTCTGCGCAGCCGACGGCCCGCCGCCACCCTTTCCGTTCCTGCCGCTTCGGTCATGCGTCCTCCTTGATCGAGTGGGTGAGGTCGTTCTTCGGCACCGGCCGACGGCGCCAGACGGAGACCACGACGACGGCTCCCGCGACGCAGGGCAGGAACGTTGCCGTGCCGTAGGCGTAGGGCACGACGACGTCGTACTTCTCGCCGCGCAGGCCGAGGTTGAGCAGTGCCACCGAGAGGCCCGCGGTGAAGCCGAGGGTGGTGGCGGTGCGGGCCCAGCGCCTGCCCGTGGTGATCCCCCGGACGGCCAGCAGCCACAGGAGCGTGCCGAGGGCCCCGGTGCCGACGAGGTAGCCGGCGATCGCGTTCCGGTCGGCGGCCACGTCGTGCGGGCCCCAGCCGGGATACGCGTCGCGGACGTGGGCGGAGAGCGTGTCGACGGTGGCGATGTCGAGCAGTGGCGCGAGCGCGGTCAGGGCCGTGAGGAGCAGCCCGGCGTGCATCGCGATGGAGCGCCTCTCCGACCTCGGTGACAGGCTCATGAAAAACTCCCATTCCTACGGCGTAGGTTTCCTGTCCGGACGTTAGGATCTACGGCGTAGGTTTGGCAAGGGCGGCAGGGAGCGGACATGGCGACGAGACGGGCGCAGGGCACCGCGGCGGGACTCAGCCGTGAGCGGATCGCCGCCGCCGGTGTCGCCCTCGTGGACCGGCACGGCCTGGACAAGTTCGGGGTGCGCCGGCTCGCGGAGGAGCTCGGGGTCGACCCGATGTCGATCTACCACCACATCAAGGGCAAGGCGGCGCTCCTGGACGCGGTGTCCGAGGCCGTCCTCGCCGAGGTGGTCGTCCCGACGGACAGCGAGGGGGCGGACGGCCGGGACTGGGAGGAGATCGCCCGCCGCACGGCCCACGGCTACCGGGACATGGCCTACCGGCACCGCCGGGTGTTCCCGCTGCTGACCACCCGCGCCCAGACGTCACCGGTGGCCCTCGCCGCCCTGGAGCGGCTGGTCGCCGCCATGCGCGCGGCCGGGCTGCCCGAACAGGTCGTCGCGGACACGCAGTTGACCCTGTTCGGGTTCCTCAACGGCTATCTGCTGGCGGTGCTCAGCGGCGGCGGTGACGACGGAGGCTCCGAGAACGCGCAGGTGCCCGTGATCGACGCCGACGCCTACCCGACCATGGCCGCCCTGCTGCCCCTCCAGGCGGGGTTCGGGTCCGTGGCCGAGTTCGACCGGATCCTCGACACCGTTCTCGCGGGCATCAAGGATCAGGCCGCCCGCACGACGACTGCGTGACGACCATCTACGGGACGACTACGGGAAGGGACACTCAGTGGACCGCATAGGGATCATGGGCGTGGGCGAGCTCGGCCGGGCCCTCGTGACCGGCTGGAGCGACGGCGTCGAGAACCCGCCGGACGTCTTCCTCTCACCGCGTGGCGCCCGGGCGGCCGCCGAGTTGGCGCGGCGGTTTCCGAACGTGCGGGTCTGCGCCGACAACCAGGAGGTGGCGGACCGCTCCTCGACGGTGATCGTCGCGGTCCGCCCCCAGGACCGCGCCGAGGCCCTCGACGGACTGCGGGTCGACGGCGACAAGGTCGTGGTCAGCGTCATGGCGGGCGTCGGCATCGACGAGGTGCGCGCGACGCTCGGCACCGCGGCGCCCGTGGTGCGCGCGATCCCGCTGCCCGCCGTGCGTGAGCGTCGCGCCGTCACCGTGACCTGCCCCGGGCACCCCGACGTCGACGCCCTCTTCGACCGCTTGGGCGGGGCGCTCCCCGTTCCGGACGAGCCGACGCTCGACGTCTTCCAGACGCTGACGTCCACGCTGACCACGCATTACCGGTACCTGGCGACGCTCACCGACTGGGCCGCCGGAAAGGGCGTCGATGCCGGGGACGCCGACCGGTACGTCCGGGGCCTCTTCCAGGCCGTCGGGCGTTCGCTGGGCGACGACACGCGCTCCGTCCAGCAGCTCGCGGACGACCACGAGACCCCGAAGGGCACCAACGAACGCATCCGCACCACCTGGTTCACCGCGGACAACGCCGAGGCCCTCACCCAGGCGCTCGACGGCCTCCTGAAGGACCTCGGCCGGCCGGGAGTCGACCCGGGCTAGGGAGCGCAGGCGGCGAGGAGTTCCGTCAGTTCGTCGGTCACCGCGCGGGCCAGCGCGTCGAGGTCCGGTACGGCTGCCGCGTCCGCGACGAGCCCGTAGTGCACGGTCCCCCGGTACGTCGACACGGCGACGGCGAGCGACTGGCCCTGGGCGAGCGGCGCCAGCGGGAAGACCTCGGTCAGCGGGCAGCCGCCGAGCCGCAGTCCCAGGCTGGGCAACGGAACGCTGGTGACCAGGAGGTCGAAGAGCAGACCCGCGCTGCGGCCGACGAGTCCGCCGCCGAGCCGGTGGCCGAGCGGCGGCACGTGGTCGGCGAGCAGGGCGACGGCGCCCGCGCCCCGGTTCGGGCCCCGGTCCTTGCGCCGGTTCATCGCGGACCGCACGACGCGCAGTCGCTCGGCCGGGTCGGCCTCGGCGACGGGCAGGCGGACCAGGTAGCCGGAGAGCCGGTTGCCCTGTGGGTGGGCGGTGCGCGGGCGGCGCCGGGAGACGGGGATCAGGGCGCGCGGCTCGACCCCCGCGCTGCCGTCGCCGCGCTCGTCGAGCCAGCGCCTGACGGCTCCGGCGACGATGGCGATGAGGACGTCGTTGACCGTGCCGCCCTCGGTCTTGCGGATCCGGTGGACGTCGTCGAGGTCGAGCGCGACACCGGCGACGCGCCGTGTCCCGCTGGCATCGGACGTGAGCGCCGGTGACGTGCGCACGCCCCAGGTGGCCTTGGCCACGGACGCGCCGATGGCGACGGCCTGGGTGGCGGCGCCCGCGACCGCGCGGACATGGCCCGGGTAGCGGCGCGGGTCGAGGTCGCCGAGGGTGATGTCGCGCAGGCCGGGGAACGGCAGGCGCAGGCCGCGCCGCCGCTCGGGCTCCGGCTTGGGCGCCCGCGCGGCGGGCAGTTCCATCGGGTCCATGACGGCGGCGGCGAGGGTGAGGGCCCGCAGCCCGTCGGCGAGGGCGTGGTGGAACTTGAAGAGCACGGCGAAGGAGCCACCGTCCACGGCGGGCAGGACGTGCGCCTCCCACGGCGGCCTGCGGCGGTCCAGCGGTCGCTCCATGAGCGCGCCCGCCGCGGCGTGGAAGTCGGCCACGGGCTCTTCCATGCGTACGTGGTCCAGCGGGTCGAAGTCGGCGACGGGCACCCGGGCCGCGCCGCCCACGGGGACGAGCACCCCGGCTATCCGCATGCGCAGGCCCGGCACCGCGGCCGCGCGGGCGGCGAGCAGTTCGTGGGCGTGGCGGGCGGCGCCCGGCTCGGTGGCCTCGAAGACGCCCAACGCGCCCAGGTGCATGGGGTGTTCGGCGGTCTCGATGTTCCAGAACGCAAGGTCGAGTGGGGCGAGCAGGTCCGAGCCATTCGCAGTCATGGAGTGCTCTCGCGTCGACGACGGGAAGTCGCAGTCAACAGCCGACACTCGATTACGGTCAAGTACGATCTAGGCACGCTCAGTTAACAACAGATTAAGACCCGCCACTCTCGGACATCCCCGGGAGTGGCGGGTCTCGTGTGGCTCAAGTGCCGTGTCGATTACGTCACTTCAGCTGCGTCACCGCACCGCGTCACTTCAGCGCGGGCGGCGCCGCGTCGGCACCGGTCCCCCACTGCGACGGCGAGCCGCCGACGGTGAACGACAGGTCGCTCATGCCGCGCAGGTCCTTCGTCGTCAGATACGTCTTGCCGTACGCGGCGCCGTCCACCCGCGCCGACTGGATGTACCGGTCCGTGTCCGAGCTGCCCTTCGCCCGTACGGTCAGCTTCCCGTTCGGGTAGTAGCGCCGGTCGAGCGTGAGGTCGACGCGCTCGAAGACGGGCGTCGACAGACCCCAGGTGTCCGTGCCCGGCTGCACCGGGAAGATCCCGATGGAGGAGAGCACGTTCCAGGCGGACATGGTGCCGAGGTCGTCGTTGCCGGTCATGCCGGTCGGGGCATCGGTGAAGAGGGTGAGCGCGGCGTGCACCACGTCCGTCGTCTTCCACGGCTGCCCGGTGGACAGGTACGTGTAGGGCGCGATCAGGTCGGGCTCGTTCTGCGGGTTGTACTTGTCGGCGTTGTAGTAGTCGTACGGCCCGTTGACCCACACCTCGCGGGCGGTCTTCGCCGGGTCGGCGACCAGCTGGTCGTAGGCGAAGAACGAGTCGAGGCGCTGGTTCGCCGCGTCCGTCCCGCCGATCAGGTCGACCATGCCGGGCAGGTCCTGCGGGACGAGCCACTGGTACTGCCAGGACGTGCCCTCGTGGAAGCCTTCGCTCTGTGCCGGGTCGGCCGGTCCCGTGAAGGCACCCGACGCGTCGCGCGCACGGAAGAAACCGGTCGAACCGTCGAAGATCTTCCGGTAGTTCTGAGCCCGCTCGGTGTACCGCTTCGCGTCGTCCTCGTGACCGAGCTTCTTGGCCATCTGCCCGAGCATCGCGTCGGCGAGGGCGTACTCCAGGGTGGCGGAGGCGCCGTGGTCGTAGTCGGAGTCGCCGGGCTTCACGTGCGCACGGTCCTTGATGTACGGCGCGAAACCGTCGGCGAGGTACTCCTTGTTGGCCTCGCGGCCCACCGGCGCGGAGTCGGCCGGCGGCACTCCGTCGGCGTTCTTCTTGAGCGCCCGGTAGGCGTCCTCCTCGTGCCCCTTCAACAGCCCTTGCCGGTAGGCGTTGGTGAGGAACGGGGTGACGGGGTCACCGGTCATGATGTTCGTCTCGACCGTGCCGTAGCCCCACTTGGGCAGCCAGCCGCTGTCCTTGTCGATCTGGATCACGGACAGCGCCATGTCCCGCGACTCGCGCGGCGCGAGCAGCGAGAGCAGCTGGGCCTGGGTGCGGTACGTGTCCCAGAGAGACCAGTTCTGGTAGTAGGTGAAGCCCTTGGCACGGTGGGTCTTCTGGTCCCAGCCGGTGTACCGGCCGTCGACGTCGCTGCCGATGTTGGGCGCGAGGAAGGACCGGTAGAGCGAGGAGTAGAAGGTGCGGCGAAGCGTCTCGCCGCCGCCCTGGGCGCGGACGTCGTCGAGGCGGTCCTCCCACGCGGCCTGCGCGGCGTCACGCACCTTGTCGAAGGAACGGCCGCCCTCCGCGCGGAGGTTGAGGGCCGCGCCCTGCGCGTCGACGTACGAGATCGCGGTCGTCGCCTCGACGGTGCGGTCCTTGCTGGTGTCGAACCGCACGTAGGCGCCGTTGCGTTCGGCGTCCGCGTCCGAGGTCTTCGAGCCCGCGGTGACCGTGTCGCCCTTCCACGTGCCGGACGTCTTGAACGGCCGGTCGAAGCGGGTGATCGTGTAGACCGTGTACGGCTTGGTGTCCTGGCAGAAGCCGCTGCCGGTGATGGCGGTGCGCACGGTACGGCTGTCGAGGATCTCGACCTTGGTGTGCAGCGTCTTGTGCAGCGACTGCCCGGCGTTGATGAGGACGTTGGCCTTGTCGGTGTCCTTGTCCGGGAAGGTGTAGCGCTGCACGCCGGTGCGCTTCGTGGCGCTCAACTCGGCCTCGATGCCGGTCTTCAGGCCCACCTTGTAGAAGCCGGGCGACGCCGTCTCGTCGTCGTGGCTGAACTCGGCCGCGTACTTGGCGTAGTCGGTCGACGTGATGTCGCCGGTCGTGGGCAGCACCGGGAGATCACCGCCGAGTCCGCAGCCGACACCCGACAGATGGACGGTGGAGAAGCCGCGGATGTGGTTCTCGGAGTAGTCGTATCCGGTGTTGTGCCCGGTGTCCGGCGAGAACTGCACCATGCCGAACGGCACGGCGGCGCCCGGATAGGTGTTGCCCTCGTTCTCGGTGCCGATGAACGGGTTGACCAGATCGGTCAGTCGGCCGTCCCCGCCGGACGCGGCCTGTGCCGCCGGGGCCGCGAGGCCGGTGCCGAGCAGCGCGGCCGCGCCGAGCACCCCCAGGGCGCGGCGGGCTCTCGCTCCCGTCGTGCGCGTTCTCGTCGTACGCGTTCTCATACTGGGCCTTTCGACAACGTTGTCAGCAAGCGCGATCATTCTTCGTCGGTGTCGGTGGCCCGTCAAGACGTCAGGCGCCACAGGTGGTCCTCCGTCCCGTTGTCGGCGAACTGCACCACTTGTGCGCTGTTGTCGGTGGACATCCCGTCGACGCCGAGCACCTTGCCGCTGTGTTCGTTGCGGAGCAGGAACCAGCCGTCGCCCCGGTCGACGCGGGTCCACACCAGGTCGGCGCGTCCGTTGTCCTCGTATTGGACGACGTGTGCGCTGTCGGCGGTCGAACTCCCCTGCACCGCGAGGTACTTGCCGCTCTGCCCGTTGCGGATCCGCAGCCTGCCGTCGCCTGCGTCGAGGAGCTGCCAGGCGTGGTCGCCGGTCCCGGAGTTGTCGAACTGCACGACCCGCGCGTCGTCGGCGGTGGACATGGAGTCGACGGCGAGGACCTTGCCGCTGTGCTTGTTCTGGACGCGGCGGTAGGGCGGTTCGGGGATCCAGGGCCGGCCGTCGGGGGCGGCGGTCGGGAAGGACGTGATGCGCAGCCGGGCCGCGCCCATCGGCACGAGGGTGACGGTCTCGACGCTCGCGCGGCTGCGCGCGGGGCTGGGCTGCAGCGGTGCGACCACGTGCTCGTCGTCCGCGATCCACTCGGGCAGCCGGCGGGCCTTGGCCGCGAGGGTGAGCGGGGTGCCGTCGAGGGTGAAGGGGTTGGCGGGCAGCGGGCCGCTCCGGCGCCGCAGTTCCGGTGAACTCCCGGGGACCAGGCCGTAGTTCCAGGTGGAGGCGGCGTGCACGTCGTACTCGGGGAAGGTGTCGGTGCCGCCGGTGCGCACGTACTTCTCGGCGATCTTCAGCGAGTAGGTCAGCGGTCCGTGGTCGACGCTCACGCTGTCGTGGTTGCCGCTCCAGGTGCGCAGAGTGGTGCGCTGGGGAAGGCGCAGGGTGACCTTGTCGCCGTCCCGCCAGGTGCGGCGGATATCGGTGAAGGAGGGGCCCGAACCGGCCTTCATGGCTCGGCCGTTCACTTCGAGACGGGGCTTGGCGCACCAGCCGGGGATGCGCAGGCGCAGCGGGAAGTCGACCGGACGCGGTACGCCGACGGTGAGCGTGATGGTCTCGTCGAACGGGTAGTCCGTCTCCTCTCGGACGGTCACCCGGTCGTCGCCGATCTGGGCGCTCACCTCGCACGGGGCGTACAGCGCGGCCGCGAGCCCGCCGTCCGGTGTCCTGAGCCACAGCTCCTCGGTGAAGTACGGCCAGCCCATGCCGTAGTTGTGCGGGCAGCAGCGGTACTGGTCGACGCCCGGCTGGAACGACTGCATGGCGAAGCCGTTCTGGAACTGCCCGTCCGTCTTGCGGGCGTCGTCCAGGTCCACGCTGTTGGCGCTGGTGACGTAGTGGATGCCCTTGCCCTGGGGGTCGAGGGCCGCGGGGAGCATGTTGAAGGCCAGGTCCTCGCAGCGGTCGGCCCACACCGGGTCGCCGGTGACGCGGGTGAGCAGCTCGTGGCTGGCCATGAACTCGACGATGCCGCAGGTCTCGAAGCCCTGCCGCGGGTCTCCGAAGCCGGGCCGGTAGTTCTCGTCGCCCGCGATGCCGCCGCCCGCGAACTGACCGTATTCGGCGAGGACTTGGTCGTACGTGCGGTACGTGGCCCGGACCAGGGCGTCGGCGCCGTCGGCCGCCCACTGCGCGTACTGGGCGGGTTCGCGGAAGCCCTGGGCGATGTTCACGTTGTGCGGGGTGGGCAGGTCGCCGGTCCAGTCGGCGCCGAAGTGGTGCATCTTCTCGACGAGGCGCGGCAGGAACGCGTCACCGGTGCGGTCG
This sequence comes from Streptomyces sp. HmicA12, assembly GCF_000373565.1. Lineage (GTDB taxonomy): Bacteria > Actinomycetota > Actinomycetes > Streptomycetales > Streptomycetaceae > Streptomyces. The sequence continues at coordinate 255,240 of NZ_KB891831.1, forward strand.
TACAGCCAGCGCGCGGTGTCGATGCCGTCGCCCCAGCGCACGGAGACCCAGCTGGAGTCGAAGGCACCCTTGCCTTGCGCCTCCATGTACGTCATGAACCGGGTGAGGAACGGCACGATGCGCTCGTCGTGCGTGTACTCCTCGTACGTGCGCAGCGCCATCAGCAGCGGCAGGAACGGCCAGAAGTCGGGGCCGCCGTTGAGGGATGTGCGCAGGGCGCGCGGGCCGAAGAAGCCGTCCTGCTCCTGGGTGGCGAGGATCGCGTCGATCCACCGCTCGCAGGTGGCGAGCGCGTCGGCGTCCCGGGTGGCGATCGCGAGGGGGACGTATCCCCTGAGCCAGTACGGGAGTTCCTCCCATCCGCCGAGTTCGGGGTGGACCCAGCCGCAGGTGTCCATGACGAGGAAGTGGGACTTCTCGGCGTAGCGGCCGCACAACCCGGCCAGTTGCAGCCGGAGTTGGCCGTCGAGCCAGCCGCGGGCGGTGATGCTGCCGACGGGCAGCCGGGTGAAGGCGTCGGCGGCGGGCCCTGCCGCGTCCGCGCGGGCCGTCACGGCCGTCGCGCCGCCGAACGCGGTGGCCGCGCAGGCCACCGTCGCGGCCTGCAGCACGCCGCGTCGTGTCACTGTCATGAGGTGTCTCCCACATGAGAGGGGGCGGGCCCGGCGGTGCGGGCCCGCCCCAGGGACGTACGGGATCAGGCGGGTGCCGTCAGGCGCAGTTCGCCACGGTCGCCCGGGAGGCGTCCTTGATCAGCGCCTGCTGGGCGTCGTGGACGCGCTTCACGTCCGGCTTGACGACCCTGCGGTCGTAGGTGACCAGGCCGTTCAGCTCGCCCTCCACGTCGGAGATCTGCGTGTAGACGGCGCCGTTGCCGCCCTTGCAGGCCAGCGCGTGCACCTCGGCGAGCTTGGTGAGGTAGTCGTCCGTGTACGTCGCCGGGTCCACGTCGACGTAGGACTGCTGGACGGACCAGGCGTGACCGGGCACGGCGAGGCCGAGGCCGCCGTACTCGCCCGCGACCAGCGCGCGCTTGCCGTCCGGATGCGGTGGCAGGGCCGGGCTCGGGTAGCCGTGCTCGTCCATGATGTCGCCGGTGCCGCCGTCCTTGCCCAGGTTGAGGCCGGACATGCCGTTGATCAGGCGGGTCGGGTCCCAGGACTTCGCCTGGTCGGCGAGGCGGCCCTCGTCGTACTGGCCCCAGCCCTCGTTGAGGGTGACCCACATGACGACCGACGGGTGGTTGTAGTGCTGGTCGATCATGATCTTCATCTCGCGCTCGAACTCGGCGCGGGCCGCGGTCGACGGGTTGACGCCGGCCGTCATCGCGGGCATGTCCTGCCAGACCAGCAGGCCCAGCTTGTCGGCCCAGTAGAACCAGCGGTCGGGTTCGACCTTGATGTGCTTGCGGACGGAGTTGAAGCCCATCTGCTTGTGCATCTTCAGGTCGTAGGCCAGCGCCTCGTCGCTCGGCGCGGTGTGCAGGCCGTCGGGCCAGAAGCCCTGGTCGAGGGTGGCCATCATGAAGACCGGCTTGCCGTTGAGGACGGTGCGCGGCGTGCCGTTCACGTTCTCGACCTTGATGGAGCGCATCCCGAAGTAGCTGCCGACCCGGTCCGAGCCGACGCTGACCTTGAGGTCGTAGAGGTACGGGTCGTCGGCGGTCCACAGATGCGCGTTGGCGATCTTGACCGTGAGCGGCTTGCCGGACGTCCCGGTCGCGGTGGCGACCTTGCGCTTGCCCGCGTACGCGGTGGCGGTCACGGGCAGGCCGTCGCGCACTCCCGTGGTCTCCACGGACAGCTGACCCTTGTCGACGTCGGGCGTCAGCTTCAGGTCGGTGACGTGGTCGGTGGCCACCGGCTCCATCCACACCGTCTGCCAGATGCCGGACGACGGGGTGTACCAGATGCCACTGGGGTCGAGGCGCTGCTTGCCCATGGGCGGGTTCTCGCCGTCGGCGGCGTCGGTCGGGTCGTAGACGCCGACGATCAGCTCCTGGGTGCGGCCCGGCTTCAGCGCGTCGGTGATGTCGGCGCTGAACTTGTCGTAGCCGCCCTTGTGGTCCGCGACCTTCTTGCCGTTGACGTAGACCTCGGACTTCCAGTCGACGGCGCCGAAGTTCAGCTGGAGGCGCTTGCCGCTGCCGACCTTCCAGTCCTTGGGCACGGTGAAGGTGCGCCGGTACCACATGCGGTCCTCGTGGCGCTCGATCCCGGAGAGCTGGGACTCGACCGGGTAGGGCACGAGGATCTTCTCGCCGAGCTTCTTGCCGACCGGCACCGGGTCGCCCGCCTTGGCGGCGGCGAACTCCCAATTGCCGTTCAGGTTCTGCCAGTCGGAACGCGTGAGCTGCGGGCGCGGGTACTCCCGGTGCGCGTTCGACGGGGTGACGTCGTCGCCCCACTTGGTGGAGAGTTCGTACGTGGAGTGGTTCGGGCCGCTCGACCAGAAGGTGCCGACGGCCGTGCCGTCGGCGCCGGTCAGACCGCCCTTGCCGTCGTAGGTGACGTCGGCGAGGCCCGCGGCGTCGCCCTTCTTGTTGCCGACGACCGGCTCCTTCAGGCCCACGACGAGGGAGCGCGGGTCGTCGGGGTCGGCCTTGACCGTGCTGAGCGGCCACTTGGCGCCGCCGATGACCGCGGAGAGGTGGTCGTTGACGTCACCGGGCACGGTGCCCAGCTTCTGCGCGAAATCGAGCTTGAGGGTGCGGCCGTCGCCGAGCACGGTGGTGCCGATGGCGCCGTCGTACTTCCAGTCGCCGGGCAGCCGGAACGCCGAGGAGGGAATGGCCTCCTTCGACTCACCCGGCTCGGTCCAGCGCAGATGCAGATTGGAGCCGCCGAAGTGCTCGAAGTACTCGACCTTGATGTCGACCGCCTTGTCGGCGGTCAACTCGACGGGTTCAGAGGTCTGTTCCTTGTCCCAGTCGTCGACCCAGTGGTCGATCACCGGCTTGCCGTCGACCCAGAGCCGGAAACCGTTGTCCCCGGTGATGGAAAACGTTGTCAAGCCGGACTTCTCCGGGACCAGTTCGCCGGTCCAGCGGACGCTCGCGTCGTCGGCCTGGCCGGTGGCGGACTGCAGCCGGGAGTCCAGGCTGCCGAAGTCGATCTGCGGATCGAACCCGGTGGCCTTCAACTGGTCGAAGTCGAAGGCTCCCGAGGCGGATTGGGTGTAGTACTCGCCCTTGAGCCCGTGCGGCACGACGGGCTCGTCCGCGGCCGTGGCGTGCGGTGCCACGGTCAGCGCGGTGAGGCCGAGTGCCGCGGTGAGCAGCAGGGGCAGGGGTCGGCCGCGGTGTCGGGGGCCGGTTCTGGTGCGCACGGATCCTCCTGGTGTGGAACGCGGGGAAGGCGTTGAGGAAGGGTGGCGGCTCGCCGCTCGAGTCGGTACAACTCGTTCTTACAACGTTGGAATGAACGGCAGTTGGCATGACAGCACGCGCTCGGCGCGCTGTCCAGGGTCATGACAAACCCATCGTGGAAACCACCGACGACCCCACCGACGAAACCCACCGACAGACCATCGACAAACCCATCGTCAGAACCCCAGGAGGAGATTCCGTGCGGGTGAGCCTCAAGGATGTCGCGGAACGCGCGGGCGTCTCGATCAAGACCGTTTCGAACGTCGTGAACAACTACCAGCACGTCACCCCCGCGATGCGCGCCCGCGTCCAGGAGGCCATCGACGAGCTGGGCTACCGACCGAACTTGACAGCCCGTCACCTGCGCAAAGGGCGTACGGGCATCATCGCGCTGGCCCTGCCGGAGCTCGGCAACCCGTACTTCGCCGAGCTGGCCGGCGCGGTCATCGACGCGGCCGCCGAGCACGACGTCACGGTGCTGCTCGACCACACCCGCGGCGAGCGCGAGCAGGAGCTCCTGGTCAGCCAGGGATTCCGGGCCCGGGTGATCGACGGCCTGATCCTGAGCCCGCTGGAGCTGGAGGCCGACGATCTGCTCGGCCGGGACGGCGACGACGTGCCGCTCGTGCTGCTCGGCGAGCGCGAGTACGACCTGGCCTACGACCACATCGCCATCGACAACGTGGCGGCCGCCCGCACCGCCGTGCGCCACCTGGTCGGCCGGGGCCGCACCCAGATCGCCTACCTGGGCGAACGCATCGACTCGGCGAACCAGCCGGCCCGGCTGCGACTCGACGGCTGGCGGCGGGAGTTGACCGAGGCGGGCCTGTCGGCGCCGGACACCCTGGTCGGGGCGACCGGCGGCTGGGACCGGGGCGACGGGGCCGAGGCGATGGCCCGGATGCTGGACTCGGGGGTCCGTCCCGACGCCGTGTTCGCGTACAACGACCTGGTCGCGATCGGGGCGATGCGCGTGTTGCACGAGCGGGGCCTGCGGGTTCCGTGGGACGTGGCGGTGGTCGGGTTCGACGACATCGCCGAGGGCCATTTCGGGGCGGTCACACTGACCACGATCTCGCCGGACAAGCAGGCCATCGCCCGGCTCGCGGTGCAGTCGTTGCTGCGCCGCCTGGAGCACCCCGAGGAGACCGCGGGACGTGAACTGACCGCGGAATTCCGGCTGGTGGAGCGGGAGAGCACCCTGGGGCGGCGCTGACACCCGCACACCCGCGGCTCGGGGCCGTCCGTTGTGAGAAGCCTTTACAGCCTCCTTCCAACGATGTAAAACCCTCCCCGTACCGACTTCCGACCGGTCGAACACTCAGCCATCGCACCAGCCGACCCATCCCGTCTGCGCGTTCACGCGCCGGGCCGTGCCGTTTTGGGGACCTGAACATGACGCAGATCGCGCTCCACCGCCGCAGCCGTACCTCCGCCCGGGCCCTGCTCGCCGCCGGCCTCGTCGCGGGCCTCGCCCTCACCACCGGATGCGCCAAGTCCGAGGACGACAACTCCTCCTCGGACAAGGGCAGTTCGAGCGCCGCCGACAAGAACGCCGGGCAGGAGGTCGCCTCCTCCGGCACCGGCGAGACCTGTGACATCACCGCCTTCGGCGGCCAGAAGCTGGATCTCAAGGGCGCCACCGTGGGCTTCTCGCAGTCCGAGAAGGAGGCCAACCCGTTCCGTATCGCGGAGACGGCGTCCATCAAGGCCGAGGCGCAGAAGCGCGGCATCAAGCTGCTCACCGCGAACGCCCAGTCGCAGTTCTCCAAGCAGATCAGCGACGTCCAGGACCTGATCGCCAAGGGCGCCGACCTGCTGGTCATCGCGCCGCTCAACTCCGACGGCTGGGAGCCCGTGCTGCGCGCGGCGAGCGCCAAGCACATCCCGATCGTCACCGTCGACCGGAAGATCAACGCGACGGCCTGCAAGGACTACGTCTCGTTCATCGGCTCGGACTTCGTCGAGCAGGGCAAGCGGGCGGCCGACCAGATGATCGAGGCGACCGGCGGCAAGGGCACGATCGCGATCCTGCTCGGCGCCGCGGGCAACAACGTCACCACCGAGCGGACCAAGGGCTTCGAGGACCAGATCAAGGCGAAGGCCCCGGGCCTGAAGGTCGTCTTCAAGCAGACCGGCGAGTTCGCCCGCGAGAAGGGCCAGCAGGTCACCGAGCAGCTCATCCAGTCCAAGCCGGACATCAAGGGGATCTACGCCGAGAACGACGAGATGGGCCTCGGCGCGGTCAACGCCCTCAAGAGCGCGGGCAAGAAGCCGGGTGCCGTGAAGATCGTGACGGTGGACGGCACGCGCAACGCGGTGCAGGGCATCGTCGACGGCTGGATCTCCGGCGTCATCGAGTCCAACCCGCGCTTCGGCCCGCTCGCCTTCCAGACCCTGGACTCCTTCACCAAGGGTGACAAGGTCGGCCAGGACATCGTCATCAAGGACAGCTCGTACACGAAGGACAACGCCAAGTCGGACCTCGGCAAGGCCTTCTGACATGTTGTCGGTGAAGAACCTGAGCAAGACCTTCCCCGGCGTGCGCGCTCTCGACGGTGTCGACTTCACCGCGCGCGCCGGGGAGGTGCACGCGCTCATCGGGGAGAACGGGGCGGGCAAGTCCACGCTCATCAAGGTGCTCACGGGCGTGTACCAGCCGGACCAGGACGCGGGCGAGCTGACCTACGACGGTCAAGGGGTCAGCTTCTCCACGCCGCTCGATGCCCAGCACGCGGGCATCTCCACGATCTACCAGGAAGTCAATCTCGTCCCCCTGATGAGCGTGGCCCGCAACCTGTTCCTGGGCCGCGAGCCCCGCAACAGGCTGGGACTGATCGACTTCCGGCGGATGCACCGGGAGGCGGCCGCGGCCCTGCGTGAACTGGGGGTGCGGGTGGATGTACAGCGCCCGCTGCGCGAACTCGGCGTCGGAGCGCAGCAGATGGTGGCCCTGGCCCGTGCGGTGTCGGTCGACGCGAAGGTCGTCATCATGGACGAGCCGACGTCGTCGCTCGAACCGCGTGAGGTGCAGACCCTGTTCGGCGTGATCCGCATGCTGCGCGAGCGCGGCATCGCGGTCGTGTACGTGAGCCATCGCCTCGACGAGCTGTACGAGGTGTGCGACGCGGTCACCGTGCTGCGTGACGGCAAGCTGGTGCACACGGGCCGGCTCGCGGACCTGGACCGGCTGAACCTCGTGTCGCTGATGCTGGGCCGCGCCATCGGCGACGTACAGGACGAAGGACTCACGAAGTTCTCCGGTGAGCACGACGCGGCCTCCGAACCAGTTTTGCGGGCACAGGAGTTGACCGTCCGCCACCAGTTGCACGGGGTGTCGCTGGAGGTGCGGCCCGGGGAGGTCGTCGGGCTCGGCGGGCTGCTCGGTTCCGGGCGCAGCGAGACCGCGAAGGCGATCGCGGGCGCCCTGCCCACGGACAGCGGCCGGGTCGTGGTGGCGGGGACCGCGGTCCGTACGGGATCCACCCCGGCCGCGATCCGGGCCGGCATCAGCCTGCTGCCCGAGGACCGGAAGGCGGAGGGGATCGTGCCGGGCCTCTCGGTGCGGGAGAACATCGCGCTGGCGGCGCTGCCGGGCCTGTCCCGGTTCGGCCTCGTCGACGAGGCGCGGATCGACCGGATCGTGGACACCTTCGTCGAGCGGCTGCGCATCAAGGCGTCGGGCCCGCACCAGAAGGTGGGCGAGCTGTCGGGCGGCAACCAGCAGAAGGTGCTGCTCGCCCGCTGGCTCGCGATGAACCCGAAGGTGCTGCTGCTCGACGAGCCGACCCGCGGCATCGACGTCGGCGCCAAGGCCGAAGTCCAGAAGCTCATCGACGAGTTGGCGGACGACGGGCTCGGCGTGCTGCTGATCTCCTCCGACATGGAGGAGCTGATCGAGGGCTCGGACCGGGTCGTCGTCCTCAAGGACGGCGCGGTGGTCGCCGAGCTCACCGGAGACGCGGTCACGGAGGACCGACTGATGCGCGCCATTGCCGCAACTCCCGCCGGAGCGCCCGGAACCACGGTAGAGACCGTCAAGACCGTGAAGACCGGGAAGTCCGACGGACTCGGCGGGCCTGGAGGGCCGTCCGTTGACTGATCTGACCCTGGGCCGGGCCGGTCTCGACCGCGACCGGCTGCTCCGCCTCCTCCAGGACTACGGCGTGTACGCCGGTGTCGCGGTCCTGCTCCTGGCGAACATCGCCTTCACCCCGCACTTCCTGTCCGCGGAGAACTTCCGCACGCAGGCCGTGCAGGTCGCCCCGGTGCTCATCGTGGCGCTCGGCATGGCCCTGGCCATCGGCAGCGAGGGCGTCGACCTGTCGGTCGGCTCGGTGATGGCGCTCGCGACCTCCCTCATCTCCCTCTATCTCGGGTACGGGGCGTGGATCGCCGTCGTCGCGGCACTCGTCGGCGGCGCCCTGGTCGGCGTCGCGAACGGCGCGCTCGTGGCCTTCATCGGGGTCCAACCCATCGTCGCCACCCTGGCGTTGATGGTCGCGGGCCGTGGTCTGGCGCTCGTGCTGCTCCCCCAGCTGAAGGACGTCCGGGACCCGGGCCTGCGCTCGCTCGGCACCGGTGACGTGCTCGGCATCCCCTACCTGGTGCTGATCGCGGCGGCGCTCGCGCTCCTGGTCGCGTTCGTCGTGCGGCGCACCACGTTCGGCCGCCAGCTGCTCGCCATCGGTGACAGCCGGCCGGCCGCGAAGCTCGCGGGACTTCCGGTGCGCCGGGTCCTCGTCCTCGTCTACGTCATTTCGGGCGTACTGGCCGCCGTGGCAGGGGTGTTGGCGACCGCCCGCCTCACCGCGAGCGACCCGACGTCGCTCGGCAATCTGATGGAACTCTCCGCGATCACGGCGGTCGTGGTCGGCGGTACGCCGCTCACCGGCGGCCGGGTGCGGATCGGCGGCACGGTCGCGGGCGCGGTTCTCATCCAGCTGCTCACGGCCACGCTCATCAAGCACGACCTGCCGCCGTCGTGGACACAGATCGCGCAGGCCGTGGTGATCGTGCTCGCCGTCTACGCGGCCAGGGAGCGGGGGAAGCGATGACGATGACGGACTCCACGAAAGCGGCACCGGTGGGGCCGGCCAGGACGGTCGAGGAGGAACCTCTCGGCGCGACGCGCGCGGAGCGGCTGAGCGCGCTCGCTCAACAGCACGGCGCCCTGGTCACGTTGGTGATCGCGGTGATCGTCGCGTCGTTCTCCTTCGACACGTTCCTGACCGGGGACAACCTGGAGAACATGGCGCTGTCGTCCGCGTTCCTCGCGATCGTGGCGCTCGGCATGACGTTCGTGATCGTGACCGGCGGCATCGACCTGTCGGTGGGCTCGCTGTTCGCGCTCGGCGGCGTGCTCGCGGCCTGGGGCTCGCAGTACGGGACGGTCGTCGCGCTGCTGCTCCCGCTGGCCGTGTGCGGGCTGATCGGCCTGGTGAACGGGCTGCTCATCGCGCGCTCCCGGCTCGCTCCCTTCATCGTCACGCTGGCGGCGATGCTCGGTGCGCGCGGCCTGCTCCTCGCGATCACCGACGAGGGCTCGACGACGTACCTCGTCGACAAGTCCACGTTCTTCGCGACGCTCGGCCAGGGCAAGCTGCTCGGCGTCGGCGTCCCGGTGTGGATCACGCTGGCCCTGTTCGTGCTGGGTGCGGTGGCCCTGCGCCGTACGCGCTTCGGGCAGTACGTGTACGCGGTCGGTGGCAACGAGGACGCGGCGGCCCTGATGGGTGCGCCGGTGGCCCGTACGAAGATCGGCGTCTACACGGTGTCCGGGCTGTGCGCGGGCCTCGCCGGGGCGCTCAACGCGGCCTGGCTGGTGTCGGGGGTGACGATCCTCGGCTCCGGCATGGAGCTGGAGGCGATCTCGGCGGTCGTCATCGGCGGCACGCTGCTCACGGGCGGCTTCGGTTTCATCAGCGGGTCGCTGGTGGGCGTACTGCTCCTGAAGGTCATCCAGAACGTGATCAACCAGATCGGCTCGCTGGACTCCGCGTACCAGCAGGTGGTCAGCGGCGCGTTCCTGGCCGTCGTGGTCATCGCGCAGACCTGGCTCGGCAGGCGGCGACGGGTGCTGTGACCTGTGGTTTCAGCCGGTTTCACGACTCTCTTGGGGACTGAGACCGGTGTGAAGCCACGTTGAGAGCGTCATGCCGCAATCTCTGCGGCATGACGACAACGACATCGCCCACGCTCGCCATCGCGGCGCACGGGCTCCACAAGTCCTACGGCGACAAGGTGGTGCTCGACGGCATCGACCTGGCCGTGCCGGAGGGGACGATCTTCTCCCTGCTCGGGCCGAACGGCGCCGGCAAGACCACCGCCGTCAACATCCTCTCGACCCTGATCAGTGCCGACGCGGGTGAGCTGCGGGTCGGCGGCCACGACCTGGCCGTCGCCCCGCAGGCCGCGCGCGCCGTGATCGGCGTGACCGGTCAGTTCTCCGCGGTCGACGGCCTGATCACGGGCGAGGAGAACATGCTCCTCATGGCCGACCTGCACCACCTGTCCGCGAGCGAGGGACGACGGGTCGCCGCCGAACTTCTGGAGCGCTTCGACCTGGTGGAGGCCGCGAAGAAGCCCGCCTCCACGTACTCGGGCGGCATGAAGCGGCGCCTCGACATCGCCATGACGCTCGTCGGCAGCCCGCGGATCATCTTCCTCGACGAGCCGACGACCGGCCTGGACCCGCGCAGCCGCCACACCATGTGGGGCATCATCCGCGAGCTGGTGACGGACGGGGTGACCGTCTTCCTCACCACGCAGTACCTCGAAGAGGCCGACCAACTCGCCGACCGGATCGCCGTGTTGCACGACGGGGCGATCGCGGCCGAGGGCAGCGCGGAGGAGCTGAAGCGGATCGTCCCCGGCGGCCACGTCCGGCTCCGCTTCACCGACCCGACCGCCTACCGGTCCGCCGCCGTCACCCTGCGCGAGGGCACCCGCGACGACGAGGCGCTGTCCCTGCAGATCCCCAGCGACGGCAGCCAGCGCGAACTGCGCTCCATCCTCGACTGGCTGGACTCCGCGGGCATCGAGGCCGACGAGCTGACCGTGCACACACCCGACCTGGACGACGTGTTCTTCGCCCTGACCAGCACCAGTACCAGCACCGGCACCAGCACCGACCAGCCGAAGGAGACCGTCCGATGAGTGCTCTGAACCTGGCCGTCCGCGACTCGCGGACGATGCTGCGCCGCAACCTCCTGCACGCCCGACGCTACCCGTCGATGACGCTGAACCTGCTGCTCACGCCGATCATGCTGCTCCTGCTGTTCGTGTACATCTTCGGCGACGTGATGAGCGCGGGCATCGGCGGCAGCGACCGCTCCGACTACATCGCCTATATCGTCCCCGGCATCCTGATGATGACCATCGGCGGCACGGTGATCGGCGCCGCGGTCTCCGTCGCCACCGACATGACCGAGGGCATCATCGCCCGCTTCCGCACCATGGCCATCCACCGCGGATCGGTGCTCATCGGGCACGTCGCCGGCTGTGTGCTGCAGTGCGTGGCGAGCGTGGTGCTCGTCGGCGCCGTCGCCGTCGCCATCGGGTTCCGGTCGCACGACGCCACGGTCCTGGAGTGGCTGGCCGCGTTCGGGCTGCTCGTGCTGTTCTCGCTCGCCCTCACCTGGATCGCCGTCGGCATGGGGCTGGCCAGCCCGAACCCGGAGGCGGCCGCCAACAGCGCCCAGCCGCTGATCCTGCTGCCGCTGATCTCCAGCGCCTTCATCCCGGCGGACACGATGCCGGGCTGGTTCCGGCCGATCGCCGAGTACCAGCCGTTCACCCCGGCCATCGAGACGCTGCGCGGGCTGCTGCTCGGCACCGAGATCGGGCACAACTGGTGGATCGCGCTCATCTGGTGCGTCGCGCTGGCCGCGCTCGGCTACCGCTGGGCGACGGCGTCGTTCAACCGCGACCCGAAGTGAGCGAGCGGGCCGCGTCGCCCAGTTCGTCCCGCTCCAGGGCGGCGTACTCCGACACCGCGTCGGTGTACGCCGCCCCGGCCGTGTCTCCGGCGGCCTCGACCGCTCGGCGGGCCCGGTCCCGCGACATCGTCGGCTGGAACTCGCGGCCCACGCCGAGCCGTTCGGCCAGCGCGATCATCCGTGCGGCGTGTGCGGCGTCCGCCCCGATCTCCACCAGTCCGAGGGCGTGCAGCACCGGCCCCAACGCGTAGAGGTCCGCCGGGGACGGAGCGCAGGCCACGGCGTGCAGCCAGCCCCGCAGCCGGCCGACCGTCTTCGCGACCGGTTCGAGACGCCCCGCGTGGGCATGGGCCGTCACCGCCACCGACTGCATGACCAGCGCCCATGGTTCGAGCGTGGCGTCCGCGCTGTCCCGCGCTCCCGCGGCGAGCATCTGCTCCACGGCACCGCGCCACAGTCCGAGCCCCACCTCGGTCAGCCCGCGCGCCAGCGCGATCTCGGCGCGGCCGCCGAGGTCGGGCCGGTAGTAGGTGTCCTGCCGGCGGGCGTTGTCCCGCTCCGTCTGCCGCAGCCAGTACTCGGCCTCGTCGGGGTCGTCGCGCTGGAGACAGGCGAGGACCAGGTGCCAGCGGATGAAGAGGTAGTCGTGCCCGTCGTTGAGTCGTGGCACGATCGCGAGGACCGCGCGCAGATGCTCGTACGCCTCCTCCCCGCGGCCCGTGCGCAGATGCAGCTCGCTCAGCCGTGAGTGCGCCATCAGCTGAACGGACGGATTGTCGGCCGGTCCCAGTTCGGTGAGCATCCGGCGGGCCGAGTCGATCGCGCGGCCGATGTCGTGCTCGTGCTCCCAGACGTACGTGGCGATGCTCTCGGCGATCCCCGCGACCAGTGGCTGCTCGTCGGCGCACAGCCGCCGCAGCACGGCGTAGTCGGGCGGCACCATCTCGGGCACCGCGCCGAGGACCACCGCCGCGGCCCGCAGCAGGGTGTCCGGCGGCGCCGGAGGCAGTCGGCGCAGGGTGACGAGCTGGCGTACGGCGCTGACGCCCGAGCCGACGAACAGGGCCGCCACGCACAACACCGCCGCGGCGCGGGCGACTTCGACGTCCGCGGGCCCGGGACGGTAGTGCGAGAGGACCGGTCCGGTGTCCGCGGCGAGGCCGGCGAGACGGGGATAGTTGGCGTCGTTGGACCACAGGGTGGCGAGGACGGCGGTGAGCGCGGCGACGGTGGGACGGTCCGTGCGGGCCAGGGCGTGGCGCAGGGCGAGGACGAGGTTGTCCTGCTCGGCCTTGATCCGCTCCCAGCCGGGCAGCGGCTCCGAGCCGAAGAACACGTCGTGGTGGGCCTCCCCGAACTCACGTGCCCAGAGCAGGAGTTGGTCCACGGCGGGTTCGTCCTCACCTGCCTCGGCGCGTCGGGCCGCGCTGAACTCCCGTACGGTCTCCAGCATCCGGAACCGCACACCGGTCGAGGTGTCGGCCGCCGTGACCAGCGACTGCCCGGCCAGTTCCTCCAGGAGGAACAGCGCGTCCGGGCCCAGGATCCGTTCCGCCGCCTGCCCCGCGAAGCCGCCGGGGAAGACGGACAGGGTGCGCAGCGCCGCGCGGGCGTCGTCGTCGAGGAGGTTCCAGCTCCAGTCCACGACCGCGTGCAGGGTGCGGTGGCGTTCGGGGGCGTCCCGCGCGCCGCCCCGCAGGAGGGTGAAGCGGTCGGCGAGGCGGCGGGCGATCTCCGGTACGGACAGGGCACGGACCCGTGCCGCGGCGAGTTCCACGGCGAGGGGCAGCCCGTCGAGGTGGCGGCAGAGCCCGGCCACGACGTCCGGCGGCAGTTCCACGCCGGGCCGGGCGGCGCGGGCGCGTTGGGTGAACAGCTCGATGGAGGTGGCGAGTTCGAGCTCCGGCAGCGCGTACACCGCCTCGGAGGTCAGGCCGAGCGAGGCCCGGCTGGTGGCGAGGACGCGCAGGTCCCCGGAGGACGCGACGAGGGCCTGTACGAGGTCGGCGGCGCCCCGGACGACCTGCTCGCAGTTGTCGAGGACGAGCAGGGCGGGCCCGGGGCCGAGCTCGCGGAGAATGCCGGGAACCGGGTCGGACGGTGAGGTCGGGGCGGCGGCCGCGCCGAGTGCGGAGGCCACTTCCGCGGCCACGTCCGCGTCGGCCGAGACCACGGCCAGCGGCACGAAGTGCACGACGCGCTGCGCGGCCCGGCGGCTGACGGCGTGCGCGAGCCGGGTCTTGCCGAGGCCGCCCGGGCCGACGACGGTCACGACGCGGGAGGTGCGCAGCAGCGTCTCCACCGCTGTGACGTCCTCGTCTCGGCCGAGGAGACGGTTCGGCTCGTGGGGCACCCCGCGGCGGACGACCGGCGCTTCGCCGCGCAGCAACTCCTGCTGCACGTCCTTGAGTTGCCGCCCCGGATCGGTGCCGAGCGCGTCGCGCAGCTCGCGGCGGTACGCCTCGTAGCGGGTCAGGGCGGCGGAGGGGCCCGCGGTCGCCGCCTCGCCGCGCAGCAGTTCGGCGAGGACCTCTTCGTCGTGCGGGTGCCGGGCGGCGGTCTCGGCGAGCGGTCCGGCCGCCTCCGTGTGCCGGCCGAGGCGGGCGAGGGCGAGGGCCCGTGCCCGGGCGAGCGCGGCGCGGACCGGGGCGCGTTCGCCACGCAGCGCCGCGACCGGGTCGTCGCCGCTGGCGTCCGGGGCTCCTTCCCACAGGGCGAGCCCGGCCTCCGCCGCGGTCAGCGCTCCCGCGTGGTCCCCGGCCCGGGCCCGCTCCGCGCTCGTGGCCGCGTGCAGCAGGAGAGCGGTGCTGTCGACCCGGTCGGCGGCGAGGGCGAGCCGGTAGCCGGTCGGGGTGCTGGCGATGACGTCGGCGCCGAGCTGGGCGCGGGCCCGGGAGACGAGGACCTGCACCGCTTTGCCCGGCCGCTCGGGCAGCTCGTCCGGCCACAGGCCCGCGACGAGCCGCTCGGTGCTGCAGCCGGTGCGCGGGTCACCGGCGAGCAGGGCGAGCAGCCCTCTGAGCCGGGGCGCGGTGATCTCCTGCCCGCGATAGGCGACGCGCGGCAGCAGGATCAGGTCGGTGGTCACCCGTGCAGGTTAGCCAGGGCCGTCCGGAATTGATCCCGCCGGGGCGCCGAGGTTGGACACCTGTGACCTGGACTCCTTCCCGCCGAGGGCGAGTTGGAGCAGTACGGCGAGCGCGCAGACCGCTCCACCCACCGCCCAGACGGTCACATAGGCGGCCAGGGCCGGTGTGTCCGTGGTGCCGATGACCACGGAGCCGAGGACGACCGAGAAGGCGGCGCCGCCGACGCTGCCGCCGAGCGTCTTGAGGTTGTTGTAGACGGCGGTGGCGCTCGCGGTGCGGTCGGCCGCGCTCTCCTCCACGATCACGGTGGGCAGCCCGCCGAGCGCGAGCCCGCAGCCGACGCCGACCAGGGCGCCCGCGACGGCGAACGGCAGGAGCGCGGAGTGCAGCGCGATCTGACCCACGTACCCCGCGGTGAGCAGCGCGAAGGCGAGCAACAGCAGCCGCCGGTATCCGACGCGGACGGCGAACGCCGCGCACAGCGCGGAGCCCGCGAACGCCATGATGTTGGGTATGACGCCGTACAGGCTGATCTGCCAGGCCGCGAGGCCGAACCCGTACCCCTCGTCGGCCGGTGAGGCGGCCATGAAGGTGACGGCGACGGTCTGCCCGCCGAACATCACGGCGCCGAGCACGAACCCGCAGGCGTAGTACAGGGCGCTGTCCCGCCGGGCGAGGGCGCGGACGTCCACCAGGGCGTACGGGCGGGCGAGTTGGAGCCGGGCCCAGCCGTACAGGAGCACGGCGCAGAGCAGCAGTCCGCCGAGGGTGGGCGCGGACAGCCAGCCCCAGGACGGCCCGCGCGCGACGGTGCCGAGCAGGGTGACCAGGGCGACGGCGAGCAGGGCGGCGCCGGACCAGTCCATCCTGCCGCTCGCCCGGGTGCGGGACTCGGGTATCGCGGTCCAGGACAGGGCCGCGCAGCCGATGGCGAGCACGGCGAGGGCGATCAGCGTGGGGCGCAGCTCGCCGAGCAGGCTGAGCAGGGGCCCGACGAGGGCGTGCCCGAGGACGGTGCCGAGGGTGAGCGTGCCGACCAGCAGTCCGACGGCCCTGCGTCCGCCGTCGACGCTGAGCCGGTCCCGTACCAGACCGATCTCCAGGGGCAGGAGGGCCGCGAGGGGGCCCATCAGGGCGCGGCCCAGCAGCAGCACGCCCAGGTTCGGGGCGAAGGCGACGAGGACCGTGCCGACGGCGATCACGACGAGGGCGACACGGATGAGCCGTCGTTGTCCGTACAGGTCGCCGAGGCGGCCGAAGGCCGGGACACTGACCGCGGCGGCCAGGTACTGGACGGTGGTGAACCACTGGGCCTGGCCCGTGCCGATGCCCTGCCAGTCCCGGATCTCCGGCACGATCGGCACGGCGGCGCCCTGCAGAAACCCGCTGACCAGCTCGAAGGCCACGAGCAGCCCGACAACGGCACGCACCTCGCCCCTGCCTGTCGTGGCGGCGCCCGTGGCGCTCACGCGGCTGCCCCCTGCGCGAGGCGCCGCTCGGCGAGCGCGGTGAGCAGGGCGGCCTGGCGGGCGAGGACCGTGTCGTCGAAGACGGCCAGCGGGGAGTGGTTCATCGGGGCGTGCGCGACGTCGGCGCCCTCGGGTGCGGCGCCGACCATGAGCATCGCGCCGGGCACGCGCCGCAGCACGAACGCGAAGTCCTCGGAGCCGTTGGACGCGTTGGGTGCCTGCCAGACCTGGTCCTCGCCGAACAGGTCGCGGGCGGTCTCGAGCGCGAGGGCGGTCTCGTCCGGAGCGTTGACCGTCACCGGGTACATCACGTCGTACGTCACCTCGGCCTCGATGCCGTGTGCCTCGGCGATGCCGCGCACCAGCCGGGGCAGTCCCTCGATGAGGCGTTCGTGGGCGGTCTCGGAGTAACTGCGCACGGTGGCCTTGAAGGTGGCGGTCTCCGGGATGACGTTCTGCGTGGTGCCGGCGTGGAAGGTGCCGACGGTGACGACAGCCGGGTCGAAGAGGTCGAAGCGGCGGGTCACCCAGGTCTGGATCGCGGTGACGATCTCGCAGGCGACCGGGATCGGGTCCTTGGCGCTGTACGGGGTGGAACCGTGGCCGCCCTTGCCGCGCACGGTCACGCTCAGCTGGTCGGAGGCGGAGGTGACGGTGCCCGGGCGGGTGGCGACCCAGCCGCCGGGCAGCGTGTTCGCGGCGACATGCAGCGCGTACGCGGCGTCGAGGGGCTTTCCGGCGGCGTCGAGCACGCCCTCCTCGATCATCGCGCTCGCGCCGTTGTGGCCCTCCTCCCCCGGCTGGAACATGAACACCACGTCCCCGTGCAGCTGTTCGCGCCGTTCGGAGAGCAGGGTCGCCGCGCCGACGAGCCCGGCGGTGTGCAGGTCGTGGCCGCAGGCGTGCATGGCGCCCGGAACCCGGGACGCGTAGTCCACGCCGCTCCGCTCGGTGACGGGCAGCGCGTCCATGTCGCCGCGCAGCAGCACCGCGCCGCCGGACCGCCCGCCGCGCAGCACCGCGGTGACGGAGCTCAGGCCCTTGCCGAGGGTGATCTCCAGGGGCAGTCCGTCGAGCGCGGCGAGGACCTTCTCCTGGGTGCGGGGCAGGTCGAGACCGAGTTCGGGGTCCTGGTGCAGGGCGCGGCGCAGCCGGACGAGTGCGGGCTGGAGTTCCTGGGCGCGTTCGATGAGCGGCATGCGGGACGAACCTCCTGATACGGGCCGGCGGGCGGCGGGGAGACGCGAGGAATGGCGTCAGGGTGCGGCCCTGACGCAGGATGGGGATCCGAATCGCAGGGATTACGCAGGAGAGAAGCTGTAGTGCAGGAATTCGGCAGACCCGCGCTCGACGACCTGGACCAGGCCCTGGTGCACGCCCTGCAGATCGCGCCGCGGGCCGGGTGGGCCCGGATCGGCGCGGCGGTCGGGGTGGATCCGGTGACGGTGGCCCGGCGCTGGAGCCGGTTGACGCGGACGGGCTCCGCCTGGATCGGCTGCCATCCGGCGCCGGCCGTCGCCGAGGCCGGCCAGGGGTGTCTGGCGTTCGTCGAGGTCGACTGCGCGAACGGCCGCCTGGCCGAGGTCGGCCGCACGCTCATGGCGGACCCGCACGTCATCACCGTCGAGCACGTCAGCGGCGGCCGCGACCTGCTGCTGACGGTCCTCGCGCCCCGCCTGTCGGCGCTGACCCACTGGGTGACTCACCGGCTCGGCGGACTCACCGGCATCGTCACCACCCGCACCCACCTGGCGAGCACGGTGTACACGGAGGGCAGCCGGTGGCGGCTGCGCGCCCTGGGCGGCGAGCAGATCGCCCGGCTCGCCGACTCCGCGGCGCCCCGCGCGGACACGCCCGTCTTCGAACTCACCGACCTCGACCACGCGTTGTTCGCCGCGCTGTCCGTGGACGGCAGGGCGAGCCACAAGGCGCTGGCCGAGCGATGCGGGACCAGCCCGGACACCGTGCGCCGCCGGGTGAACCGCCTTCTCTCCTCAGGGATGGCACAGGTCCGCTGCGAGGTGGCCAGGCCCCTGTCGGAGTGGCCGGTCTCGTTGATCCTGTGGGGCCGGGTCGCGCCCGCCGATCTGCGGCCGGTCTCCGAACAGGTCGCGGGCGCGCGCGAGGTGCGCCTGTGCGCGGGCGTGATCGGCCGCCACAACCTCAAGGTGGTCGCCTGGGTCCGCTCGCTCGACGACGCGCAGCGCTTCGAGGTCCGGCTCGCCGAGCGCGTGCCCGCGCTCACCGTCGTCGACCGGGCGGTGGCCCTGTGGCCCATGAAGCTGAACGGACATCTGCTCGACGAGCGCGGCTACCGCACGGGCGCGGTGCCGATCGACGTCAGAGCCGTGGCTCCCTAGGTCGTGTGCGTCCCGAAGGGCTCGGTGCTCAGCGCACCGACTGCCCCTTGCCGAGCGCGATCACGCCGCCCTTGGAGACGGTGTACAGGTCGGTGTCGCGGCCCGGGTTGACGCCGATGGTCGCCCCGGCCGGGACCTCCACGTTCTTGTCGAGGACGGCGCCGCGCACCACCGCGCCCCGGCCGACCCGGACGTTGTCGTGCAGGACCGAACCCTGGACGACGGCGCCGTCCTCGATCGTCACCCCGGGCGAGAGCACGGAGCGGGTGACCTGGCCGCGGATGACGCAGCCCGGGCTGACGATCGACTCGCTCGCGATGCCCGCCGCGCAGAACTTGGCGGGCGGCAGCTGCCCGGCGTGCGTGTAGATCGGCCAGCGCCGGTTGTCCAGGTTGAACGCCGGGGCGTCGGAGATCAGGTCCATGTGTGCTTCGTAGTACGAGTCGAGGGTGCCGACGTCGCGCCAGTAGCCGTGGTCGCGCTCCGTCTCGCCGGGGACGTGGTTGTCGTCGAAGTCGTAGACCTGGGCGACGCCGCGCTCGGTGAGCTGCGGCAGGATCGAACCGCCCATGTCGTGCGCGGAGTCGTCGTCCTCGGCGTCCTGCTGGAGAGCATCGATCAGGGTTTTCGTGGTGAAGAGGTAGTTCCCCATGGAGGCGAAGACCTGGTTCGGGGAGCCGGGCAGCGCCGGCGGGTCGGTCGGCTTCTCCAGGAACGCCTCCACGCGGGTGCCGTCCCGGGCGGGCGTGATGATGCCGAACTGGGACGCCTCCGCGCGCGGGACGCGGATCCCGGCGACGGTGACGCCCGCGCCGGACTCGATGTGCTGGGTGAGCATCTGGCGCGGGTCCATGCGGTAGACGTGGTCGGCGCCGAACACCGCGATGAAGTCGGGCTGTTCGTCGTGGACCAGGTTAAGGGACTGCAGGATCGCGTCGGCGCTGCCGGAGAACCAGCGCGGCCCCAGGCGTTGCTGGGCGGGGACGGGGGTGACGTAGTTTCCGAGCAGGCTCGACATCCGCCAGGTCGTCGACACGTGCCGGTCCAGCGAGTGCGACTTGTACTGCGTCAGGACGCAGATGCGCAGGATGTCGGCGTTGACGAGATTGGACAGCACGAAGTCGACGAGGCGGTACATGCCGCCGAACGTCACCGCGGGTTTCGCCCGGTCCGCGGTCAGCGGCATCAGCCGCTTGCCCTCCCCTCCCGCCAGTACGATCCCGAGCACCGAAGGTCCACCGCGCATGGCCAGCCCCCTCTTGTCCCCTGTGTGTCACGTGCCGCTGAGGATCTCCTGGTACAGGTCGGCGGTGCGCCGGGCCACGGCGTCCCAGCCGAACTCGGCGGCCGCCCGCTCCCGCCCGGCCGCGCCCATCCGGCGCGCCGCGTCCGGGTCGGCGACCACGGTGTTCAGCGCCTCGGCGAGACCCGACTCGAAGCCCTCCGGGTCCGCCTCCGCGTACGGGACGAGCAGACCGGTCTCGCCGTGCGCCACCACCTCGGGGATGCCGCCGACCTCGGAGGCGACGACGGCGGTACCGCAGGCCATCGCCTCCAGGTTGACGATGCCGAGCGGCTCGTACACGGACGGGCAGACGAACACCGAGGCGTGGCCGAGGAGTTGGACGACCTCGGAGCGCGGCAGCATCGTGGGGATCCAGCACACCCCGTCCCGCGTCCGCTTCAGCTCGTCCACCAGCTCCCGGAACTCCCGGCCGATCTCGGGGGTGTCCGGCGCGCCCGCGCACAGCACCAGCTGCACGCCCTTCGTCAACTCCCGTGCGGCGCGCAGCAGATGGGGCACGCCCTTCTGCCGGGTGATACGGCCGACGAAGAGCACGTACGGGCGTTCCGGGTCGACGCCGAAGCGGCGCAGCACGTCGGTGCCGGGGTCGGAGCGGTAGAGCGAGACGTCGATGCCGTTGTGCACGACGCGGACCCGCTTGGGCTCGAGGGCCGGATAGCAGGCGAGGATGTCGTCGCGCATCGCCCGGGACACGGCGATCACGCCGTCCGCGGCCTCGATCGCGGTGCGCTCCGCCCACGCCGACAGGGCGTAGCCGCCGCCGAGTTGCTCGGCCTTCCAGGGGCGCAGCGGTTCGAGGGAGTGGGCGGTCAGCACGTGCGGGATGCCGAGGTGGAGCGACGCGAGATGACCCGCGAGGTTCGTGTACCAGGTGTGCGAGTGGACGAGGTCGCGGCCTTCGAGTGCGGCGGCCATGGAGAGGTCCACGGAGAGGGTGCGCAGCGCGTCGTTCGCCCCGTCCAGGGCCGGCCAGGCGCGGTGCCTGCGCACTCCGTCGCCCGCGCCCTCGCCCCAGGTGTGCACCTCCAGGTCGACGAGCGGCCTGAGCTCCCGCGCCAGGAACTCGACGTGGACCCCCGCGCCGCCGTAGACGTCCGGCGGGTACTCCCGGCTGAGCAGTCCCACTCGCACGCGCGGCCCCCGTCGTCGGTCGGCAACACTGCTGAAAGGTCGCAAGCGCACCCGCACTGTCGTTCCCGTGCTGCTT
Source organism: Streptomyces sp. HmicA12 (assembly GCF_000373565.1). GTDB lineage: Bacteria > Actinomycetota > Actinomycetes > Streptomycetales > Streptomycetaceae > Streptomyces. The sequence continues at coordinate 275,978 of NZ_KB891831.1, forward strand.
GTTCGCGAGGCGCGTCCCATGGTCACCCATGAACGGCTCCGCGCGAAAGAGTGCGGGCACGGTCAGTAGTCCCACGGGCACCCGTCCTGGGGATGACTCAGGAGTCGGCGTACTCCATCGGTAGTAGGACCCAATGCCTGCTCAGGTCGGACGACACGGAGGCGTGCGCGCGAGATCGTAGAGGTATGACAACCGACCGCCTGCCGCGCCGCATCCCCAGGAGCACCTCATGAGTGCCCTGGCGCTGTCCGTGCTGCTCTCCCTCGTCTCCGCGGTGGCCTACGCGGGCGGGGCGATCGTGCAGGAGCGGGTGGCCGAGAGCTCCCCGTCCGCGGCGTACGCGCCGCTGCGCAGGCCCGCCTGGTGGGGTGCCGGGTGTCTGAACGGGTTGGGCGCGCTGCTGCACGTCATCGCGCTGGCCTACGGGCCGCTCAGCCTCGTGCAGCCGCTCGGGGCGCTGACGATCGTGCTCGCGCTGCCGATGGCGGCCCTGCTCGTGGGGCGTCGGGCAGGGGCCACCGCCTGGCGCGGGGCGATCATGGCGACGGCCGGCCTGGCGGGCCTGCTCGCGCTGACCGGCACGCCGTCCGAGCAGTCCCTGGACGGCCCGGAGCGGCTTCTCGTCGGCCTGATCACGGCCGGTGGCGTGCTGGTCCTGATGACGTCGGCGCGGGCCGCGCACCGGCACCCGGTGGTGCGCGCGGTGCTGCTCGCCGTCGCGGCGGGCGGCGCGTTCGGCATGGCGTCGGTGTTCACGAAGTCGGTGGCCGTGGACTGGTCCGGCGAGCCGATGGAACAGCTCGCCACCCTGCTGGCGATCGCGGGGCTCGCCATGACCGGCATGCTGCTGTCGCAGGCCTCCTACCGGGGGGCGGGACTCGCCGCGCCGCTGGCGACCGCGACGGTCGTGAACCCGGTGGCCGCGGCGGCCGTCGGCCTCACCCTCTTCGGCGAGACGTTCCGGCACGGCACGATCGGCACGGTCCTGGCGCTCGGCTGCGGGGTCGTCGCCGCGGGCGGTCTGATACTGCTGACGACCGAGCGCATCGGCCGGGAGCACGCGACGGAGGCTCCCCAGGTCGTCGCGCAGAACCTGCCGGAGAGCGCGCCCGCGCCGCAGGACACCCCGACGGTGCCGGACAGCCCCGCCGCGCTGGACGGCCTGCCGCGTCAGCCGAAGACGCGACGCGACAGGCTCAATCCGTACGAGGACGTCTCGTCCTGACGCCCGGATCCTCCTGTACTCAGATCCGTACGCCGTGGGCCCGCAGATACGCGAGCGGGTCGACGTCGCTGCCGAAGCCGGGCCCGGTCCGCACCTCGAAGTGCAGATGCGGGCCCGTGCTGTTGCCCGTGGACCCCGAGCGGGCGATGCGCTGTCCGGCCACCACGCGCTGCCCGCTGCGCACGGTGAGCGCGGAGAGGTGGCCGTACTGGCTGTACTTGCCGTCGGCGTGCCGGATCACGACTTCGTAGCCGTACGAGCCGCCCCAGCCGGCCGAGACGACCGTGCCCGCCGAGACGGCCTTGACCGACGTGCCCGTGGGCACCGCGAAGTCGACGCCCGTGTGGTAGCCCTTCGACCAGGAGGAACCGGCCGCGTGGTAGGGCGTGCCGAGGGAGGCGGAGACGGGCGCGACGACGCCGCCCGCGGCCTTCTTGGCGACATCGGTCTTCTTCGGCTCGGCCTTCTTGGGCTGGGTCTTCCTCGGCTCGGACTTCTTGGGTTCGGCCTTCTTGACCGCGGTCTTCTTGGCGTCGGCCCTCTTCGGCTCGCTCTTCTTCGGCGCGCTGCCGCCCTGGCCCGGCACGGTCAGCCGCTGTCCCGGAACGATCAGGTCCGGGTCGCCGCCGACGGTCGTCCGGTTCGCCGCGTACAGCCGGGCCCAGCCCCCGCCCACCTTGCGGGACTCCGCGATGCCGGACAGGGTGTCGCCGCTGACCACCGTGTACATCTCCGCGCGGCCCTTGGCCGCCGTCGACTGCGGGGTGATCTCGGGTTTGACGTCCTTGACGTCCTTGACTTCCCTGACCGTACGGACGGGCGTGGCCGGGGTACGGGTCAGTCCCGCCCGCTGCGAGCAGACCGGCCAGGCGCCGGGGCCCTGGCCCGCGAGGACCTTCTCCGCGACGGCGATCTGCTGGTCCTTGGTGGCGAGGTCGGCACGCGAGGCGTAGGCACCACCGCCGTACGCGGCCCAGGTGGAGGCGGTGAACTGGAGGCCGCCGTAGAAGCCGTTCCCGGTGTTGATGCTCCAGTTGTTGCTGGACTCGCACGCGGCGACCTTGTTCCAGGTGCCGACGTCCGCGGCCTGCGCGGCGCCCGCGCCGATCAGCGGGATCGCCATACCGGCGCCGCCGACCGTCACGGTGAGCGAGGCCCGGTTGACCCGGCTCGGCTGATACCGGCGGTGCCGGCCGCGTAACGCCATGAACGCCCCCTTAGTTGCCCGGGATCCCCACAGGCACACGTAGGAGCCGCAAAGTAGCCGCTCCTACGCACGCGTGACAAGGGTGCCGCAAGCCACCTTGGCTGCTTTTAGCCCCTCAAGTGCCCCGGAATCCAGCGAAGCTGCACCGCCTGCTGGAAGGCGCCGCCGCCCTCGTGGTCGTTGAAGGCGTACACCTCCATCGACCGCTCCGCACCTGCCCAGTGGTTGTACGCCGCGAACACCGTCGACGGCGGGCAGGTCAGGTCCTCCAGGGCGACGGAGAACAGACCGGGCGCGGTGGCGCGGGCCGCGAAGTTCATGCCGTCGAAGTAGGAGAGCGTCCGGAAGACGCGCTCGTCCTCGCCGATGTGCGTCTTGAGGTACATGGCGATCTCGCGGTACGGGTGACGGTCGGTGAGCGTGGCCGCGCGCCCGAAGTGGCACAGGAACGGCACGTCGGGGGCGGCCGCCAACAGGTCGGGGACGAGGCCCGCGACGGCGATCGTGATGCCGCCGCCCTGGCTGCCACCGGTCACGGCGACCCGCGAGGCGTCGATCAGGGGGTGCGAGCGGGCGGCCTCGACGGCGCGCACGGCGTCGGTGTAGACGCGGCGGTAGAAGTAGTCGTGCGGGTCCTGGACGCCGCGCGTCATGAAGCCCGCGACCGACGGGGCGCTGCCCACCGGGTCGTGCGTGTCGCCGACGCTGCCGCCGCTGCCCTGGCCGCGGGTGTCCATCACGAAGTGCGCGAACCCCGCGGCGGCCCACTGCAGGTGGGTGTGGGGCAGGCCGCGGCCGCCGTTGTAGCCGATGTACTGGACGACGGCCGGAATCGGCTCGTTCGTGCCCGCGGGCAGGATCAGCCAGCCCTTGACCGGGTGCCCGCCGAAGCCGGCGAACGTGACGTCGAAGACGTCGACGGCCGTGTACGGCACGTCCACGGGCTCGAAGCGCGCGTCGAGGTCGTACTGCCTCGCCTCTCCGAGCGTCTTGTCCCAGAAGGCGTCAAAGTCGTCGGGGGCCGTCGACGCGGGCTTGTAGGCACGCAGTTCGTCGAGCGACAGGTCGAAATGAGGCACGCACGGCTCCAGGGTCGTAAAGGTAGAAAGTGCGGACGGCACGTCGTGTGGGGGACGATCGACACGCTACGCCGTACGACGCCACAACTGAACAAGATCTTTCAATTTCCCAATCCAGGAGCGACAGGCATGAGCACTACCGCCCAGATCGGTGTCACCGGGCTCGCTGTCATGGGGCGCAACCTCGCCCGCAACTTCGCCCGCAACGGATACACCGTCGCCCTCCACAACCGCACCGCGTCCCGGACGCACCAGCTGGTCGAGGAGTTCGGCGAGGAAGGCATCTTCGTCCCGACCGACTCGGCCGAGGAGTTCGTGGCCGCGCTGGAGCGCCCGCGTCGGCTGGTCATCATGGTGAAGGCGGGTGAGCCGACGGACGCCGTGATCAAGGAGTTCGCGCCGCTGCTCGAGGCCGGAGACATGATCATCGACGGCGGCAACGCCCACTTCGCGGACACCCGCCGCCGCGAGAAGGAACTCCGCGAGCAGGGCATCCACTTCGTCGGCACCGGCATCTCGGGAGGCGAGGAGGGCGCGCTGCACGGACCGAGCATCATGCCCGGCGGCAGCGTCGAGTCGTACGCCGCGCTCGGCCCGATGCTGGAGCGGATCTCCGCGAAGGCCGGCGCCTGCGCCCCCTGCGTCACGCACGTCGGCCCGGACGGTGCGGGCCACTTCGTGAAGATGGTGCACAACGGCATCGAGTACGCCGACATGCAACTCATCGGCGAGGCCTACCAGTTGCTGCGCGACGTCGCCGGCTACTCCCCCGAGAAGATCGCCGAGATCTTCCGCACGTGGAACGAGGGCCGGCTCGACTCGTACCTGATCGACATCACGGCGGACGTGCTGTCCCACGTCGACGCGGCCACGGACCAGCCGTTCGTGGACATCGTGCAGGACCAGGCCGAGCAGAAGGGCACCGGCCGCTGGACGGTGCAGATCGCGCTCGACCTCGGGGTTCCCGTCTCGGGCATCGCGGAGGCGGTGTTCGCGCGTTCCCTGTCCGGGCACGCCGAACTGCGCGCCGCCTCCCGGCACTTGGCGGGGCCGAAGGCGACAGCGCTGAGCGAGTCGGAGGCCGCGGCCTTCGCCGACCGCGTCGAACAGGCGTTGTACGCCTCGAAGATCGTGTCGTACACCCAGGGCTTCCACGAGATCGCCGCGGGCAGCGAGACGTACGACTGGAACATCGACTCGGCCGCGGTGGCCCGGATCTGGCGCGGCGGCTGCATCATCCGCGCGGCCTTCCTCGACCGGATCACGGCGGCCTACGAGGCCGAGCCGGAACTGGTCAGCCTGCTCTCCGACAAGGGCTTCGCGGACGAGATCGCGGCGGCCCAGGACGACTGGCGTGCCGTCCTGGTCGCCGCGACCACGCAGGGTGTGCCCACGCCGGGCTTCGCGGCGGCGCTCGCGTACTACGACGCGCTGCGCGCCGAGCGCCTGCCGGCCGCGCTCACGCAGGGCCAGCGGGACTTCTTCGGCGCGCACACCTATCGGCGCACCGACCGCGAGGGCTCGTTCCACACGCTCTGGGGCGGTGACCGCTCCGAGGTGGACGCCTGAGCCACCCGGGGTGCGTCACAGGGAGTGAGTCACCCGGGTTGAGTCACACGGGTGAGGGCTCGGGCTCCGGCGGTGTCGGGTCGGGGTCCGGGGTCGGGCCCGGCGGGACCGGTGACGGCGAGGGCTCCGGCACGGGCCGGGGCTGCGGCGTCGGGAACGGATCCGGGAGCGGCGCCGGATCCGGCCGGTCCGGTCCCGGGCCCGGACTCGGTCCGGGGCCCGGGGTGGGGCCCGGCGGGACGGGGTCGGGGAACGGGTGGGTCATGGTGGTGCCTCCAGCGGTTCGGAGGGATTTCCTGTTCACTCCCGCCCGGTGGCGGAGGTGAACTTCCACTGTCTCCCTCGGCGCGTGCCCACGCCCGCCGAGTCCACGCGTCCCGTCAGCCGTCCGTACGCATCAGCCGTCCGTACGTACGAGCCGCACGACCGGGATGTCGCGGCTGGTCTTCTTCTGGTAGTCGGCGTAGCGCGGGAACAGCTCGACGAGCGAGTCCCACACCCGGGCCTTGTCCTCGGGCGTCAGGGTCTCGGCCCGCGCCGTGAACCGCTCGGTGCCGACGCGCAGCCGCACGTCCGGGTTGGCCTCGATGTTCAGGTACCACAGGGGGTGCTGGTCAGAGCCGCCGTACGACGCCACGATCAGCAGGTCGTCGCCGTCGCGGCCGTGGATGAGAACGGTACGGCGCCACTGCCCCGACTTGCGGCCCTGGTAGTCGAGAAGCAGGCAGGGAACGCCCTGCATGGTGGTGCCCTTCGTGCCGCCGGACTCCTCGTAGATGCGGGCCTGGTCGGCGACCCATCCGGTGGGGCTGATGACGACGTCGGTCATGGCGGATCCTCGTCCCTCGACTGCGGTGCGGACAACTGCTGCGGTGCGGACAATTCCCTTCAACCTAAGCGCTCCGGGTCCGCGCGCATTCCTCTGCGGCGGCCGCGAGTCCGGTACGGGGGCTGGAGAACACCGGGACCGTGGTGCGGGTGCGTCCGGCGGCATCGGCCAGGGAGGCCTGGGCGAGGACGATCGCGTCGGCTTCGTCACCGGTGAGGCCGTCGAGGGCGGCGGCGACCCGGTCGAGGTAGGTCTCGCGGTCACCGGCGAGGAACAGGTCCCAGACGTCCTCGACCAGCACGGTGCGCACGTCGGCGGGGCGGCCCGCGCGGGCGGCCTCCTCCTCGACCAGGGCGGCGGTCGGGCCGAGCGTACTGTGGGTGGTGGCGACCACGACGACGCGCGGCCCCTCGGCGACGGCCAGCGCCGCCATCGGCCGGTCCACCCGCAGCACCGGCACGCCGGCCTCGGCGGACAGTTCCTCGGCGATGCCGCCGATGCTGGAGCAGGTGCACAGCACGACGTCGGCGCCGTCGGCGACCGCCGCCTTCAGGAGCGTACGGACATCGTCGGTGACGGAGTCCGGCCCCGCGGCACGGGCCCGCTCCAGCAGTTCCTCGCGGACGACGTGGCCCAGGGCGAGGCCGGGGTGGTCGGTGTCCCGCAGGGCGTCGAACACGGGGACATGGACGGGCGAGGTGTGCAGGAGCGCCAGGTTCATGCCAGGCACCCTACTCACCCGTCACGCACCCGCCACTCCCCCGTGAGCGCAGGTCACCACTGGTGCGGATCGGCCTCCACGGCCGCCTTGGCGGCGGCGATCAGCTCATCGCCGACCGCCGGCGCCTCGCCCGGATGCCGGGCGGCCCACCGCACGACGAACGGGCACAGCGGCGCGACCGCCATCGCCTCCCGGGCGGCGATGGCGTACAGCTCACGGGCGAGCGATCCCGCGATGCCCTTCCCCTCGTGCTCCGGCTCCACGACGGTGTGCACCGGCACGAGGGCGCGCCGCGGCTCGTCGAGGACCAAGTACTGGAGGTATCCGGCGACTTCACCGTCGGCGCCGCCGACGCGGGCGCGCAGGAAGCCCGCGTCACGGTCGTCGTGGATCTCTGTGTCGCTCATGGTGACCACTCCCCGGGTCTCGCGGGTCCGGCCTCAGTGCGCGGGCACAGCCTGCGGGCTGCGCAGTTGACCGCCGCCGGGGGCCGGTTCCGACGGGTCCGCGCCGAGCGCCGCGATCCTGTTGTCCCGGTCCACGTGCACGACCCTGGGCCGCAGCGAACGCGCCTCGGCGTCGTCGACCTGAGCGTAACTGATGATGATCACCAGGTCGCCTGGGTGCACGAGATGGGCCGCCGCCCCGTTGATCCCGATGACGCCGGATCCGCGCTCGCCCTCGATGACGTACGTCTCGAGACGGGCCCCGTTGTCGATGTCGACGATGTGCACGAGCTCGCCGGGCAGCAGGTCGGCGGCGTCGAGCAGGTCCGCGTCGATGGTGACCGAGCCGACGTAGTGCAGGTCGGCCTGGGTGACGGTGGCGCGATGGATCTTGGACTTGAACATGGTGCGCAACATCGAGGTACTCCCACAAATAGGCTCCCTGCCTGCATTTTTGCAGGTCAAGTGCTCCTCGCTCAGGCTACAACCAGTCCCACCTCTGGGCAGGCTTCCTCAGGCTTTGCTGGACTCATGCTGAGTCGATGCTGACTTATCCGACGGCGTGTGAGTTCAGGAGTTCACCCTTCACACAGGTCGGCCCCCGACAACGCGCACGCTCAGGCAGATTTGAAGACAGGCCCTAGCCGTATTGATCACGAGCGTTGTTAACACTCGCCGACCTGAACCTGGACGACGAGGCCCTGAGCTGGTCCTGTCCGGCAATGCACGACGGATCTTCAACCACTGACCGTGCCGCGCAGCGGTCAGCGCGTGGTCAGAGGCGTCGTCCCGGCCGCGAGCTCGTCCGCCGGGATCTCACCGGAGCCGCGAGCGACGAGGCGGCTTGGCAAGGTCAGTGTCCTTGGGGCGAGGCCCGGTTCGGCAAGGCGGGTCACTGCCAGGCGTGCGGCCTGCCGGCCGACGTCCTGGGGGTCACGGACGATCGCCGAGATGCCGAGGCCCGCGGACACTTCGGTCTCGTCCAAGCCGATGAAGGCGAACGGAGCGGCGCCGGCCAGCCGTTCGAGGAGGACGCCGGTGCTGATGCCCAGGTTGAGGGCGAGAACGGCAGTCGGCGGATGGGGCCGGCGCAGCATGGCCCGCAGCGCGGTACGGGCCTGCTCCGAGGTCGCCAGTTCGCTCACCACGAGTTCCGGGTCCTCCTCGACGGCCCCGCTGCCGGCCAGGCCGCGGCGGAAGCCTTCGAGTCTGCGGCGCGCCGGAAAGGTGGCACTGCGGCCCGCGAGTGCGGCGATGCGCCGGTGCCCGAGGCCGATCAGCCGCTCCGTGGCCTCCTGGACGGCCCCGTCGTCGTCGGTGGTCACCAGGTCGGCCGACAGGCCGGCCGTCGGGCGGCCCACCATGACCACCGGCGTGCCGAAGGTGTGCTCCGGGGTCAGGTGGTCGCGTGCGTCGCTGTCCGGCATCACCAGTAGCGCACTGACCCGCCGGTCGATCAGGGCGCGAACCACCTCCGGCTCGCGGGCGGGATCCTCGTCGGTCGAGGCGATGATCATCTGGAGTCCGGCGCGGCGCAGTTCACGCTCGGCGCCGGCGGCGACACCCGCCTGGAAGACGTTGGTGAAGCCGCTGGTCACGAGGCCGACCGCGCCGTCGCGCCGACCGTCGCGCAGCCCCTGGGCCATGGGGTTGGGGGTGTAGCCGAGTTCTTTGACCGCCGCCATGACACGGTCCCGGGTGGCTTCCTCGACCCGCGGTGAGTGCTGCAGCGTGCGCGTGACGGTGGCCGTGCTCACCCCTGCCGCCCGGGCGACCTCTCGCAGGGTGACCCTCCGCGCTGCGCGCTCGTCCGGCATGTCTCTCCTCCTGGCGCGGCGGTCGTGCGTCCGCCCGGCCTGGTCACGGTTACCTGCGGGTGCTCCCAATGTAAACGTTGACATGGAGGTGCCGGTATCCAATACTCCGCGTGTCAACGTTTACATGGCCATGTTGACGTTTACATAACGGCAATGGCGCCATGGAGGGAGCAGAAATCGTGAGTCCCACCCTCACTGAAGCCCGGCTCGGCAGCGGACCCGCCCGGGAGCTCGTCGACCACGTGAACGCCGTCGAGCTGGACGACGAGACCGCAGCCGTTGCGCACTACGTCCGCATGGACCTCGCCCACACCCTGATGCTCACCCAGGAGGGCATCTTCCGGAAGCAGCAGGGCGCGGCCATCACCGCGGCCCTGCTCCGGCTGCTCGACACGGATCCGCGGACGCTCCTGGCCGGCGACCCTGCGATCGGCACGCTCGGCCTGCAGATCGAGCGCTACCTCGAGGAGCAGTGCGGCCCGTCCGGGCTCGACATTCAGCGGGCGCGCAGCCGGATCGACCAGAAGTCCACCGGCATCCGCCTGGCCGACCGGGAAGCCCTGCTGCACACCATGGACGCCATGCTGCGCCTCGGCGAGGCACTGCTGGCCGCCGCCGAGCGCCACGACGCGGTCCTCGCCCCCGGCTATACGCATCTTCAGCACGCCCAACCGACCACGCTGGGCCACTACTTCAACGCCCAGTACTGGCCGGTGTCCCGCGCGCTGGACCGCACGATCCACGCCCTGCGCCGGCTCGACGAATGCCCGCTGGGCGGGGCGGCGCACAGCGGCACGTCGTGGCCGATCAACAGAGAGACCACCGCCTCCTACCTCGGCTTCGCCAGGCCCGTGCGCAACGCCCGGGACGCCGGGCTGTCCGCACAGGACGGCGGCGCCGAGATCGCGGCCGTGCTCGGCCTGTCCCTGGCCGGTGCGGCCCGCTGCGCGTCCGACCTCTTCTACTGGTCCAGTTCCGAAGTCGGCCTGGTCCGGCTCTCTTCCGCACTGTGCGGCACGTCGAGCATGATGCCGCAGAAGCGCAACCCCATCGTCCTGGAGCGGATCCGAGGACTGGCCGGTGAGGCCGCGGGCTGGACCGCGAGCCAGCTGGGCACGCTCCACTCCGCCACGTCCACCGACGCCGACCAGGCCTATGTCCACAACCGCATCCCCGGGTACTGCCGGGAGAGCGCCGGCGCGTTCGACCTCCTCGCCGAGGCCGTCACGACTCTCGAGGTCGACGCGGAGGCACTGCGCGCCTCGGCGGGACGCCACTGGTCCACCGCCAGCGCACTCGCCGACGACCTGGTCCGCACCCGCGGGCTGAGCTTCCGGCAGGCCCACGAGACGGTCGCCCGGTACATCGCCGCACAGGAGACGAACACCTCGGCACAGCCGCGGGATCCGGCGCCCGGAGAGCTGGCCGATTACACCCCCGAGGACCTGGCACGGATCCTCGACGCGGCCGCCTTCGTGGAGACCCGCACCAGCCAGGGCGGCACATCGGCGGCACGCCGCAAGGAACTGGCCCACGAAGCCGAACTCGACCTGGACCGGCACCGCCGCACCGGAGCGGATCTGCACGCCAGGGTCGTGGAAGCGGACACCCGTCTCCTGCGCGATGCCGCCGCACTCGCGGCCACACACCACATCTGAGCGCCCGCCTCCACACCAGCCGCGCCCCGTCCGTACCCGCAAGGCAAGTCACCCCTGCTCACCCTGACGACAATGGAGTCGCCCCATGACTTCTCCACACGCCGCCGCTCCGGAAGCGGACGCTCACCAGACGCCCGCCGAGGCCATGCCGGAACGGTCCCTCCGGCTCACCGGCCAGCCGGTCGGCACCACCTTCATCAGCCTGTACGTCCTGGCCATCATCGGCCTGTGGCTGGCCGTGCTCCCGCCCACCGCGGTCGCCCTGTCACTGCGCGTCGCCGAACTGGACCCCGAGCACAAGAGCTCCTCCCTGGCCCTGGTCACCGGCGTGGGCGCGATCTTCGCCCTGGTGGCCAACCCCGTCTGCGGAAGGCTCAGCGACGCGTCGGCCTCGCGCTTCGGACGGCGCCGGCCATTCATGGTCGGCGGCATCCTGCTCGCCACCCTCGCCCTGGTCGTGGTCGGCACCGCGCCGAACATCCCCACCATGCTGGCGGGTTGGTGCGTCCTGCAGATCGGTGTCAATGCCGCCCTCGCCGCGCTGATCGCGGTGCTGCCCGACCGCATTCCCGAACACCGGCGCGGCCGCGTCTCCGGGCTGATGGGCATGACCAACCAGGTGGCCACGGTCGCCGGCACGTTCCTGATCCAGCTCACCGGCACGCACGGCCTGGGAATGTTCCTGGTCCCGGCCCTCATCGGCGTCGTCCTGGTAGTGGTCTTCGCCTGCCACCTGCGCGAGGTGCCGCAGAGCCGCGCGGAACGCCGAGCGCTGTCCTGGGCGGACATCCCGCGCAGCATGTGGATCAACCCCCTGCGTCACACCGACTTCGCCTGGGCGTTCCTCAGCCGCTTTTTGGTGTGGACCGGCAAGGCGTTCCTGCTGACGTACAAGACGTACTTCCTGATGGACCATCTGGGATACGACGCCGACGACGCGGCGCGCATCCTGAGCTGGACGATGCTGCTGCTGGCCATCGCCATCGTGGTGGGCAGCAATGTCGCCGGCTGGCTGTCCGACCTGCTGGGGCGCCGCAAGGTCTTCATCGGCGTCGCGGCACTGCTGTTCGCCGCCGGCATGGTCGTCATCGCCTTCAGCAACTCGGTGACCGGCTTCCTCGTCGGTGTGGGCGTCTCCGGGATCGGACAGGGCGTCTACGTCGGTATCGACTACGCCCTGGTCGCCTCCGTCCTCCCGGACAGCAAGAGCGAAGCCGCCAAGGGGATGGGCTTGTTCAACATCGCCAATGCTCTGCCGCAGAGCGTCGCCCCGGCCGTCGCTCCCGTCTTCCTCGCCATCGGAGGAGCGGGCGGTGAGGACAACTACACGGCGCTGTATCTGGCTGCCGCGGCCTTCGCCCTCCTCGGGGCCTTCGCCGTCCGATTCGTCCGTGGCGCCCGGTGAACTCTTCGATGTGCTGCGGAAACCTGGCGATCGCCCGGTGGCATCTGCCGGCGGGTGTGGCACCCGCGACGAAAGCGAAACCGATCATTCCGCTGGAGAACGTCGTCCCGCCGAGACCGACCACCTTGGTGGTGCAAACTTCCATGGGTGTGGTTCGCGCTATGGGAGCCGTCAGACGTGCCAGTCCAGCTGTGGTTCGGGGATTCCGATGGAGCGCCCGTGTGCCTGTGCTGCTTGGCGGCCTTCGACTTGACCGCGTGGGTATCGAAAGGTCTTGCTGCTGAAGACCACGAACGTCTCTCCAGGGGTGTGGAAGTCGACGTACCAGCCGCCCGTCGGAGCGAGGCAGGTGGCCAGGTCTTGGGCAAGACGTTCGGCGTCGGCCACCGGGGCGGTGAAGTACAGGAGAGTCCATTGCCGTGACTGGTCACCGGACGCGGTGGCCACTTCGATCCGCGCAATCTTGCTGACCTGCAGTGGGATCCCGCTCAGCTCGGCTCCCACGCGCAGACTCTCGGCGATAAGTACACCCTCAAGCACCCGGTACGGGCCAAGATCCACCGCCTGGTCCTGGACGAACTCGGCGCCCAGGGAGGGCTGGACTGGTCGCGGTGTGCGATCGACTCCGTCGGTGTCCGGGCCCTCAAAGGGGGCTGCTGACGGGACCGAATCCGACCGACCGCGGCAAGAGGGGATCGAAAATCCACCTCATCGTCGACCGGCAGGGCCTGCCCCTGTCGATCGGCATCTCCGCAGCCACCTCCACGACAGCCAGGCCCTCATCCCACTGGTCCGTGGCATCCCGCCCATCCGCTCCCGTCGCGGCCCGCGACGCAGACGGCCGGGGAAACTGCACGGAGACAAGGGCTACGACTACCGCCGCCTGCGGCGATGGCTGGCATCCCGCGGCATCCGGCACCGCCTCGCCCGCAAGGGCATCGAGTCGTCCCAGCACCTGGGACGACACCGCTGGGTCGTGGAGCGGACCGTGTCCTGGCTGTCCGGCTGCCGACGCCTGCACCGCCGCAACGAGCGCGAGCCAGAACACTTCCTGGCCCTCACTGCCATCGCCGCACCTCTCATATGTCACCGCGGACCGGCCAAGTGAAATGGCGTCTCAGGCACGGTCCGCCGTCACCGGGAGGCAGCCGACGCCGCCCTCGACGTGCGCCACTGTCCGTCCGCAAGCCGTCGAAAGCGGCGCGGAGGACTCACGGCCTGCGGTAGGCCGACCCTGAGCGGGCAGTGCACCGTTCTGAGCACCTGCGCAACCTGCGCGGACCGACCGACTTCACCATCACCTGCTCATGCCGCGCGAGCGTCACGGCCCCGGCCGATGGCGACCTGTCGGTGAACTCACAGCCCGCCGCGGACCTCGACTTTCTTACTTACTGGTAAGTAAGATCGCCCCTCGTTCGCCGACTTGTCGCCGACTCTCCCTGGAGGACCCGTTGCGCCGCGCACGTTCTCACCAGCTCCTCGCCGGACTGCTCGCCGGGGCGGGGGTCACGCATGTCCTGCTGCCGAAGCCGTTCGACGCGATGGTGCCGCGCTCGCTTCCGGGTTCGCCGCGCGCCTGGACCTACGCGAGCGCCGCCGTGGAGCTGGCGCTCGCGGCGGGGGTCGCACTGCCGCGGACCCGGGCCCGCGCGGCCAACGCCACGGCCGCGTTCTTCGTCGCCGTCGTGCCCGCCAACATCAAGATGGCCGCGGACTGGAACGACAAGCCCGCCCCGCTCAGGAACGCGGCCCTGGCCCGGGTGCCGCTCCAGGTCCCACTGGTCCTGTGGGCACGCAAGGTCGGGCGGGACGCCGCCTGACGACTCAGGCCCCGTCCTCGGTGCCGGGCGCTTCCGCCCAGCGGCGCAGCGTCTGGTCCCGCTCGTCGTACGTGATCCAGGTGCCGTCCCCCAAGGCGCGTGCGTAGCCCTGGTTCGGGCCGGTGGGATAGCCGACCGGGCCGCGGAGGCGCAGGGTGGCGGCGTCGAGGAGCCAGTGGCGGGCCCGGTCGGAACCGTCGGCCGACTCGACCGTGGACGCGATGACGGTTCCGGCGTCGACGAACCCGGCGAAGTAGTCCCAGTAAAGGTCGTCCTCCTCGTACCCGTCCGTGCTGTCCGCGCCGTTCTCGCTCTCCGGCGCCGACGGTTCCGCCTCGGCCAGGACCGTCCCGTCCAGGGCGTGCAGCCGAAGGTCCGAGCCGTAGTGCTGGATCGTCAGGAAGCCGGGGTGCGCCTCGTGGACGTCGGCCAGGATGCGGTCCATGTCCTCGTTCACGTCCCAGGCGGTGAGCTTCTCCCCGTCCCAGCGGGCCCAGTGGAGGAGGATTCCGTCCTGGCCCAAGCCGATGCACAGGCCCATGTGCCGGCCGTCGGGGTGGGCGAGTTGATGTGAGCCGGCGGCCGCGCTGTCCAGGGCGAGCCGGGCCAGCTCGTGGCCGTCACGGGCGTCGAGGACGAGCCAGGCCTCCTGCCGCACGGCCTTGTCGGAACCGAGCGCCACATGGGCCCAGACAAGCCGGCCGTCGTCGGATATCCGGCAGGAGCCGTGCTCCAGGCCGTCGCACACCTGCTGGTCGTCGCCGGTGTGCGGATGGCCGAGGAGCGACCCCCAGCAGCCGTGCCGGTGCTCCCACAGCGTCTCGCCGCTCGCGCTCACCGCGCGGACCGCCCGCTGGCCGGAGAACACCGCGAACGAACCGTCGGGGCTCACCGAGTCCACGCCTCTGTCCCAGGAGGGCCAGGGCAGCGGGAAGACGGCGCTCGGGGCGCTCTCACCGGCGAAGAGGTCTTCCAGGGCGTGGACCTCCAGCTCGTGCCCGTTGCGCAGCAGGGCGCAGGGGGCCAGTGCGGCGGTTCTCTCGAACGGAGCGCCGTTGATCAGTGCGACGCCGCCCGGCAGCCTTGCCGAGGCACGGAGTTGTGCGGTGATCGACATGGGTTGAAGGTAACTCCCCGCACCGACAACGCCTCTGGCCGAGCGCGCCACGTCGCCCGTCCCGGGTGGCGCGAAGGTGCTCGGCGTGTCGCACGGTGCTCGGCAGGAGTGCGACCTGCCACGAGAGGACACCGTCATGGCGATCGTCGAGGCCGCCCGGTCCTTCGTGGCCCGCAGCACCCACCAGCTGATCCGGGTCACCGTGCTCGACATGGCGACCCGGCTCGCCGCCCAGGCGTTCCTGGCCGCGCTGCCGATGCTGATCGCCGTCGCCTCGTTCTGCCCGCCGCCGGTGCGGCGCGAGATCCGGCAGTCGCTGCGCGTCCTGGTGGGGTCGGGAGGTCCCGTGGTGGCGGACGTCAGTGCGTTGACGAACGGCGACGACAGCTCCCTGCACAACTGGGGTGCGACGGGCGTCCTGGTGGCCCTGGTGTCGGCGACCTCGTTCACCCGGGCCCTGCAGCGGATGTGCGAGCGCGCCTGGGAACTGCCGCGCGCCAGTGTGCGGTTGGTGGCGTGGCGCTGGGCGGCGTGGCTGCTGGTGTGGATCGTGATGCTGGTGCTCCAGGGCGTCCTGCACCGGGCGTTCGGGGTGGGGCCCGCGCTCGGGGTGCCGTTGCAGGCGGTGGCCGCGGTGCTGATGTGGTGGTGGACGCAGCATCTGCTGCTGGTCGGGCGGGTCCCGTGGCCGCCGCTGCTGCCCGGCGCGGTGCTGACCGGTGGCGGCGCGGTCGCGTTCGGCGTCGCGTCCGGGCTGTGGCTGCCGCGGGCGCTGCGGATGAGCGAGCAGCGGTACGGGGCGCTCGGCTCGGTGTTCACCGTGCTGTCGTGGCTGATCGTCTACTTCACCGTGGTGGTGAGCGGCGTCGCGATCGGCCGGGTCCTGGCGCAGGAGGAGTTCCTGCGCCGGTGGCTCGGTGACGCCGCACCGGCCCGGGAGACACCCGGGTCACCCTGACTCGGCGCGCACCCTGCCCTCCTTCACCGCCGCCGCGAGCGCCGCGAAGTCCTCCTCGTTCTGATCCGCGTACGCCTCCGCGAACCGGGCGACGGCCCGGTCGAAGGTGTCGGAGCGGCCCAGATAGGCGGCGATCGCGATGCGGTCCCCGGAGCGGGCGTGTGCGCGGGCGAGGGTGACACCGCAGGTGCGGCCGAACAGGCGCATCACGTCCGGGGTCATCAGGTCGGCCTGCGGGATGGCCTTCCAGTCCCGCAACTGCCTGATGTAGAAGTCGCGTTGCTGCCCGTCGATGCCTTCGGCGCGCTCCCAGCCGAGGAACATGTCGCCGGCCGCCTGCATGAGCCGCTGGCCCGCGACGACCCGCTCGCCCTGGTTGGTGTGGGCCGCGGCCCCGGCGAACGGGGCGAGGACGGACGGCTGCGCCTCCTTCGCCTGGAGCATCAGCGGATCGCGCGCGTCACGGCCGAGCAGCAGGATCACCCAGCACCGGGTGCCGACGCTGCCCACGCCGACGGCCTTGCGTGCCATGTCGACGACCCGGTACTGGCCGAGCAGCGCCCGCCGGTCGGCGGGCAGGGACACGGCGTACCGCTCGACCAGTTCGCGGAGCTGGTCCTCCAGGTGCTTGCGCTCGACACCCGGCAGCAGCATGTCGAGCGGGGTGACCAGCGGTGGATCGGGCGTGATGCGCAGCTCGCCGTCGACGACCCGGGCCATCCTGTCCAGGGCCTGGAGGTGGTCGCGGGTGCGGGCCTTGCTGAGCGCGGCGGACATCCGGCGCCGGGTGCGCGCGTCGAGGCGGGTGGAGAGCGTCGCGAACAGCTCGTCGGCCTCGATGTGCGCGTACCAGACGTCGAGGGTACGCATCGTGGCGAAGTCGGCCATCGCCTTGCGGTACGCGGCGACGGTCGCGCACACCACACGGGTGCGCTGCGCCGGGTTGAAGCCGTTGCCGCGCCCGGCGATGACCATGCTGGCGGCGAGGCGTTTGACGTCCCACTCCCACGGGCCCGGCAGCGTCTCGTCGAAGTCGTTGATGTCGAACATCAGGCTCCGCTCCGGTGACGCGAGCAGCCGGAAGTTCAACAGGTGTGCGTCACCGCACAGTTGGGCCCGCAGACCGGTGGCCGGGGTGTGCGCGAGGTCGTTGGCCATGACGGCGGCGGCGCCGCGGTAGAACCGGAACGGGGACTCCGTCATGCGCCCGTAGCGCAGCGGCACCAGCTCGGACAGCCGGCTCGCGGACTGCCGCTCGATCACCTCGACGGGGTCGGGGCGGTCGTCCGCGGGCACGAACTCGCCGTGGGCGGAGCGGGGGACGCGGGAGCGGGCGGCCCTGCCGCGGCTCGCCCGTTCCTTCGGGGTGGCTCGGTCGCGGGTGACCGCGGTCGGGTCGTGCGAAGTGGGGTCGTGTGCGGTCGTGTCGGTGTCGTTCCGGCTCTCGTTCATGGCGTGCTCCCTCCCGGCTGCCGGTGCCCGGCGCCCGCCGGTGGTGAGGAGACTGGGTGAGGCGGGCGTCGTCGGCGTCACCCCGGCCGTGTGAAGTCGTGCGGCCAAGTCGCCTGTCAGGGGTGAGGACCGTCCGGTGGTCCGGCCGCAGACTTCCCGACATGGAATCGAAGATCGCGGGACTTCAGGGGCGGCGCTGGCTGTCCCGTGCGTGTCTGGTCTCCGCCGCCGCCGCGGTGCTGGTGCTCGGTGTGTTCGCCGGACTGCGCACCTTCGCCCTGCTCGGTGTGGGGCTCGCGGGTCTGGTGCTCACGATCGTGGCCGTGTGGTGGGTCCTCAGCCGGCACGGTGTGCTGCGGTATCTGGCCCTGCTGCTCGCGGTCGCCGCGCCGGTCTGGGTCCTGGTGGCGTACGCGCGGGCCGAACTGCTGTGGGTGGTGCTGGTGTCGGGGGCGCTGTGGCTGTTCGCGGCGGGCACCGGGCGTGCCGCGCTCGCGCGGGGGGCGGCCCCGGCCGGCCCCGCCGAACGTCCGGCGCCGGAGTTCCACCGCGCCGTACTGATCATGAACCCCCGGTCCGGGGGCGGGAAGGTGGACCGGTTCGGGCTGCGCGAGCGGGCCGACGCGCTCGGCGCCGAGGTGGTCCTGCTGGGGACGACGGGCGAGACGGACGTCGGAGCGCTGGCCCGCGCGTGCGCCGCGCGGGGCGCCGATCTCCTGGGCGTCGCGGGCGGTGACGGCACCCAGGCCCTGGTCGCGGAGGTCGCCGCCGAGCTGGGCCTGCCGTTCCTGGTGATCCCCGCGGGCACCCGCAATCACTTCGCCCTCGACCTCGGCCTGGACCGCGACGACCCGGCCAAGGCGCTGGACGCGCTGCGCGACGGGGTGGAACTGCGGGTGGATCTCGGCCGCGCGGGCGGCCGCCCGTTCGTCAACAACGTCTCGTTCGGCGCGTACGCGGAGGTCGTGCAGAGCCCGGCCTACCGGGACGGCAAGACCCGCACCACCCTGGAACTGCTGCCCGATCTGCTTCTGGGCCAGAGCGGCGCCCGGCTGACGGCGCTCGCCGGGGAGCACACCTTCGCGGACCCGCAGGCCCTGCTCGTCAGCAACAACCCTTACGGCGAGCGCGACATCGCGGGCCTGGGGCGGCGCACCCGCATCGACGGCGGTGTCCTCGGCTGCGTGGGCGTCCGCGTCACCAGCGCCGCCCAGGCCGCGGGCCTGCTGCGGGGCAGCCGGTCCGCGGGGCTCACCCGCGCGCAGGCGGCCACGGTCGTCGTCGACGCGGACCAGAAGGAACTCCCGGTCGGCATCGACGGCGAGGCGGTACGGCTGCCGGTGCCCGTGCACTGCGAGGTCAGGCCCGGAGCGCTGCGTGTGGTCGTGCCCCGGCGGCGGCCGGGCGTCTACCGCGAACGCCCGGCGCTCGACTGGCGCACGATCTGCAGGCTCGGCCTGACGAGCGGGAGTTGACCGCGCCCCGCCGGCCCGCGGCTACATCGGCGCTCCGTAGACCTTGTGCGCCTCACGGTGTCCGTACGTCACCAGCGACCAGATCACCAGGACGTCGAGGAAGATGATGATCGCCGACCACACCGGGTGGTACGGGGTGAAGAAGAAGTTCTCCATCGCGCTCAGACCGGCGACGACGATACCGACGACGCGTGCCCAGGTGCGGCCGCTGAACAGGCTGATCGCCGCCACGAGCATCACCACTCCGGTGATCATCTCGACCCAGCCGCGGCCGTTGACGTCGAAGTCGAACGCGTAGTCGTTCTGCGCCTGGTAGTAGTTCTCGTTCAGGATCGCGGAGAGACCCGCGATCGCGTGGAACCCGCCGACGATGCCGAGGATGCACACGGCGAAGACGACTCCGCCGAGCGACATCACACTGACGTGGGGCTCCGGTTCGGGTGCGCCGGACCGCGGGGTCCGGTCCGGTGGGGCCTGACCGGCCATGTCGCATCCCTCCTCTTCTTCTCCTCGCGGAGTCCGCGACGGGTGCGCCGGGAATCCTGATGGAGTCCGGAGCATCCCGCCCCGGGCCCGCCGTACCGTCACCCGCACAAGGTGATGCCGACGGCCACGCCGCCACGACAATGACCGGTGGGCCGAGCCGTCGCACTGGAGGTGTCGCCATGGGCGACTTCGAGATCCACGTACGCGGCAGGTTCGGCGACGCCTTCCGGTCCGCGTTCGCGGAGCTGACCGTCGTACTGCATCCGGCCGAGACGGTCCTCGTGGGTTCCGGCCTCGACCAGGCCGCGCTGTACGGGATTCTCGACCGCATCCAGGCACTCGGCCTGGAACTGCTCGAGGTGCGCCGGTTGCCCGACGCCTGCTCCTGAGTCCTTCGCCCCCGGTGTACGGTCGGGGCACCAGACGCCGGGAGGCAAAGCGTCCCCCTGTGAACAGGCCGACGGGCCCCTTACGCAAGCGGGCCGCGCCCCTCACCGTAGGGGTGATGCCCTCCACATGGGGAGGTGAGGGGCATGCCCGCAGTGCTCTACGACCGACAACCGAGACTGACCCAGGAGCAGGACGCGACGATAACGGCCTGCCTGGTGTGGGTCGCCGGCACGCTGGTCAGAGTCGCCGCCGTCGTGGCGGATCCACGCTGCACCGGAGTGCTCGTGGACGAGGCGGCGGCCGTGCTCGCCCGCGTACCGCAGGCCCAGTCCGGGGCGCCGCCGCTCCAGCCGCTGACCGTACGCCAGCTGGCCGTGCTCAGCCGGCTCGACGGAGAGGTGCCGCTGCGGCAGATCGCCG
This sequence comes from Streptomyces sp. HmicA12, assembly GCF_000373565.1. Classification (GTDB taxonomy): domain Bacteria; phylum Actinomycetota; class Actinomycetes; order Streptomycetales; family Streptomycetaceae; genus Streptomyces. The sequence continues at coordinate 296,052 of NZ_KB891831.1, forward strand.
ACGGGCTGTACGTGTCGCACAACACGGTCAAGAGCCATGTCCGTGCCGTGTACCGGAAGTTGGGCGCGTGTTCCCGGGCCGAGGCCGTGGCGCGCGGACGTGAGCTGGGCCTGGTGCCTGCTCGGCCCGCGCGGGTGCAGCCGCCGGTCAACTGACCTTCAGGAGTTCGTTGGTGCTCACAGAAGCTGGAGTTCACGAGCGCGCCGGACCGCGGCCGAGCGCCGGGTCACGGCGAGCTTGCGGTAGACGCTCTTGAGGTGCGTCTTCACCGTGTTCACCGAGAGATACAGCTCCGCGGCGATCTCCTCGGTGGTCATCATCTGCGCGAGGCGGCCGAGCACGTCGCGCTCGCGCGGGCTCAACTGCTCGGCGCGGGCGGGCCGCCCGCTCGCGCCGTCCGGCACCGCCGTGGTGAGCAGACGGCCGTGCCGGCTCGCGCCGAGCACGAAGGCGCAGGCCGGCGTCATCGTCCGCAGCACCGTGCCGGGCAGCCTGGCCGCGTTCACCAGGTCGCCCAGGACCTGCGGGGCGACACCGCCCCGCTCCACCGCCATGGCCAGACCCGCGGCGAGCAGGCGGATCTCGGCGAGGAACGGGTCCGGGGCCGTACGCAACACCACGTCGGCGCGGGCGAGTTCGTGCCGGGCGCGGCCGGGCTCGCCACGGGCCAGCTCCACCCAGGCGCGCACCAGGTGCAGGGCGGCCCGGGACCGTTCGGCGGCGGACCAGCTGGGCAGCGGCGGCTGGGTGGCGTGGGCGGCGAGTTCGTCGGCGGCCCGGAACCGGCCACGCAGCGCCTCGAGGAGCGCGAGTTCGACAAGGCTGTCGCGGCGCAGCGCGCCGTTGCCGGCGGCGCCCGCTGCCTTGAGCGCCCCGGTGAGGGAGGCCTCCGCCGCCTTGAGGTGACCGGAGCGCACCTCGCAACTGCCGCGCACCGCGAGGGTGAGCGCGGGTATCTCGGGGTGCTGGGCCAGTGCCGCGTGCGGCAGCAGCGGCCCGACGGCCTCCACCTCCAGGGCCGCGGCGTACGCCTGCTGCGGGTCGCGGGCGCGCATCCGCTCCATCCGGATCACGGCGAGGGCCAGGCGGCAGCGGGCGGCCCGGTCGTGCTGCTCCGCCGTGTCCCGCGGCAGTTCGGCGAGGAGCTGTTCGGCCCGCTCCAGGTGGCGCCCGCACGCCGGGTCGTCGTCGCGGACCCGGGCGACGGCCGCGAAGAGCAGCACCGGCTCGGGCCGGTCGCCGGCCGTGTCCTCCGGCATCCGGCGGGTGAGATCCGCGGGCAGCCGGGTCCTGGACAGGCCGAGGACCTGGCCGATGGCCAGGCGGCGCACGATGAGTTCGCCCGCGAGTTCCCAGTCGTCGGCGGCGAGCAGGTGCTGGACGGCGTCGGCGAGCAGCCCGTGCGTGCCGAGCCAGGCCGCCGCGCGCCGGTGCAGCGGGACGACGAGCCCGGGGGTTTCGTGGCGCAGGCACATCCGCAGCACGTCGGCGAACATCTGGTGGCAGCGGAACCAGCCCTGGCCGAGGGGGTGCAGGAAGGAGTTCTCCCGGACGAGGTCGGCGAAGTGGCGGCCGATGTCCTCGCCGCAGAGCGCGGCGGCCAGTTCGGCGTTGACCCGGTCCAGGACGCTCGTGGTGAGCAGCAGTTGGCGCATGGCGTCCGACTGCAGATCGAGGACCTCTTCGACGAGGTAGCTGGCGATCGCCTCGTCGTCCCCCGCGAACCGGTCGACGAACCGCTCGGGTTCGCCCTGCTGCCCCAGCTTCTCCATGGACATCGCGGCGAGCCTGATCCCGGCGGCCCAGCCGTCGGTGCGCCGGCGCAGCACGCTGATGGTCTGTTTGGGCACGTCGATGCCGTGCTGGGCGAGCAGCGCGGCGGTCTCCCGGTCGTCGAAGGCGAGGTCGGCGGTGCGCACTTCGGTCAGATCACTGGCGAGCCGGCCACGGCGCAGGTGCAGCGGCGGATCACGGCGGGCCAGGACGACCAGGCGCAGCACACCGGGCGTGTGGCGCAGCAGGCTGCTGACGCCGTCCGCGATCGGTGAGCCGGGGGCGGGCTGGAAGTCGTCGAGGAGCAGCACGACGGGTTCGCCGCGCCGGTTGAGTTCGGCGGCGAGCGCCGCGACCAGCAGGGGGCCCTCGCCGTCGGCGACCGAGTCGGGGACCCGGACACCCGCGTCGCGCAGGGCCGAGGTGACGCGCGGCCAGAACACCGCGGGCTGCTCGGCGCGGCCGTCGCAGGTCACCCAGGCGAGAGGGCCCGGCAGACGCCGGGTGTGCGCCCATTCCAGGGCGAGGGCAGTCTTGCCCGCGCCGACCGGGCCCACGACAACGGTCAACTGGCCTCGTACAGCGCGGGACAGACGGTCCGTCAGGCGCGGTCGCGGCAGGATCCAGGTGGGCAGCGCGGGCGCCGTGCTCAGTGCCTCGCGCTCCGGTCCTGCGCCCTCGGGGCAGAGCCGCTCGGCCATCGGCGGAACCTCGCTCTCGAGAAGGCCTGAGTCGTGTCCGCAAGGCCCCGTCGTCCACCTGTCGAGGCGGGCGGTGCGGCGAGGGGCGTGCCGGGCGTCGGGGGCAGGCCTCGGGGGGCAGGCGAGGCGCTGCGGACACGGCCCAAGGTGCGGCACAGGCCAGTGTGGTCCCGTCCGGGCGACAGAGCGGCCCGGCGGACGCCATCTCACCCGGGTGAAGTTCCGGTGTGCGACGGCGCCTGACCGGGCCGGCCGTTTCTCGTGACGTCACGCCCCGTGCAGGGCGTTGACCAGCTCGTCCTCCCGTTCCTTGGTGAGCGAGGTACGGATCACGCTGGGATTGAAGGGGCGCAGCGCGTCACGGACCCGGTCGGGCGTGGAGCGGCGGACGAGGGCGAATACGGCGGCACGGCCGGGTTCGAGGGTGCTCGCGATCTCCTTGACGAACGCGTCGTTGATGCCGATGTCGGTGAGCTTTCCGGCGACGCCTCCGGTGGCCGCGCCCACCGCGGCGCCGAACACCGGCATCAGGAAGAGCATGCCGAACAGCGCGCCCCACAGGGCGCCACCGGCCGCCCCGGTCGCCGTGGTGCTGTACGTCTGCTTCACATGGATCTTGCCGTCCATGGTGCGCCAGGCGAGGGCGGCGTCCTCCAGGTCGAGCAGTTCCTGGCGGGACAGTTCCTTGGAGAGGCGCAACACCGCCTCCGCCTTCTCCTTGTCCGCGAATCCGAGCACGACGAGATCGGCCATCAGGGCCTCCTGGGGTGGTGGTGCGCCGTCCGGTTCTGCCCCGGGTCCGGGGCCACCGGGTCGCCGAGCCGCTGTGCCGCGGCGGCGACCTGTTCGGCGACGGGTTCGAGTGCCTCCTCGGTGAGGAAGCCTTCCGCGACGGGCACACCGCCGGCGTCACGGATCGCTGTGCGCAGATACTTCGCCCAGACGTGTTCCAGGAGCACGAACGCGGCGGCCGTGCCCGGGTCGAGGGCCTCCGCCATCTCCCGGATCTCGTCGAGGCTCAGACCGAAGGCGTTGCCCTCGACCATGCTCGGGAACTCCTTCTCGGCGGCCTTCACCTGCTTGCCCGAGATACCGAGCAGCGCGGCGACGGTCTCTCCCATGCCTTCCGCCTGGAAGTCCATGGTGAACAGGTCTCCGCCGGTCTCCTTGCTGACGAAGAGCATGTCGAGGACGCGGATCTGCTCGTTCGCCTCCAGGATCGACAGCTCTTCCATGATCCGGCCTTCGAACTTGGCGTCCGGCCCGAACTCGACCGTCAGGAGCTGCACCGGTCCGATCGCAGCCATCGTGCCTCCCTTCCGTGGATCCGCCCCCGTCATGTCCGTCATCACAGCGCTCGCGGCCGCCGCACCGCGTCACCCGCCGCAGGTGAAGGAGGGGGCCCGGTCCGCGGCGACGGTGGAGGGTGGAGGTGACGCCATGTCCCAGGACCAGACTCCGGAGCGTGCCGAGCCGGCCGAAGCCGAACTGGAGCGGCTGCGTGCCGAGGTCTCCGAGTTGCGTGACCGGCACGGGACGGAACGGCGCCGCAGGGCCCGTCTTCTGACGGTGCGGCGGACACTGGCGGCGGTGCTGATCGCGCTGGTCGCCGTGGTCGGTGTGACGTCCGTGGTGGGCCTGTGGGGCGCGCGGACCACGCTGAACACGGATCGCTGGGTCGCCGCGGTCGGTCCGCTGCCCGAGGACCCGGACGTGAACAAGGCGGTGTCCACGTATCTCGCCGCCGAGATCTTCGACCAGCTCGACGTGCAGCAAAGGCTGTCCGAGGCACTGCCGCCCCGCGCGACCTTCCTCGCGGCGCCGGTCACCGGCGCCGTCCACGACTATGTGCGCGAGTCCATCTCGAAGCTGCTGGCCACGGACCAGTTCGAGTCGATCTGGAAGGCGACGAACCGGCTCGCGCACGAGCGGATCGTCGCGCTCCTGGAGAAGCGCAGCAAGAACGTGCAGGTGAGCGGTGACACGGTGTCCCTGAATCTGCTGCCGATGGTCAACAACGTGCTGAACTCCCTGGAAGCCGAACTCCCGTCCCTGTTCGGCAAGAAGCTGGACCTGCCCACCCTGAAGTCGGGTGAGCTTCCCCCCGGTCTGCACGAGCGCATCGAGAACGCGCTGGGGGTCCAACTGCCGGAGGACTTCGCCCAGATACGTCTCTACGACCGGAGCGAGCTGGGGCAGCTCCAGGAGGCCGTGCTGCTGTTCAAGCGCGCTCTGGTGGGTCTGCTGATCGCCGTGCCGGTGCTGCTGGCGCTAGCGCTGTGGGCCGCGCCGGACCGGCGTCGCACCCTGCTCCAGCTCGGTCTGTGGCTGGTGGTGGCGGTCACGGTGCTGACGACCGTGCTGCGGGCCGTGCGGAATCAGCTGCTCGATCAGATGCCGGAGGGCGTCTATCGCGACGGGCTGCAGGCCGCGCTGTGGACCGTGTTCACGACGCTGCGCGACCGTGGCGACCAGCTGCTGTGGCTGGGCGTCGGCATCGCCGTCCTGATGTATCTGATCGGGCCCGGCCGGCTGCCGGTGGCGCTGCGCCGCCGTACGGCTCAAGGGGCCCGCGCCAGTGGCCAGTTCGCGGCGCGGGCGGGTTCGCGGATCACCAAGGACAAGGCGGCTCGACCGTGGCTGGCCCGCCACGCCGACGTGCTGCGGGTGTCCGGCGCGATCGTCGCCGTGGTGATCGCGCTGCTGCTGTCCTCGTGGACGGCGCTGTTCGTGGTCGGCGCGCTGCTGGCCGCGTACGAGATCGCGATCACGCTGCTGGCCCGCACGCCGGGCTCACCCCCGTCAGGTGAGGCAGGCCGTGCGGACCCCGCCAAGACTGGCGCATCCGGCTGACCGACGCAGGGAGAGCGCTCATGAAGAGGCAAGAGCAGACCGCAGGTGTCGGGCCGAAGGCCGCCGGCAACACGCGGGCCCGCCTGTGGGGGCCGTACCTGAGCGAACGGCAGTGGGGCACGGTCCGCGAGGACTACAGTCCGGGCGGCGACGCCTGGTCGTACTTCCCGCACGATCACGCGCGCTCGCGTGCCTACCGCTGGGGTGAGGACGGCCTGGGCGGCATCTGCGACGACAAGCAGCGCCTGTGTCTGGCGATCACCCTGTGGAACGGCCACGACCCGATCCTCAAGGAGCGGGCCTTCGGTCTCACCAACGGCGAGGGCAACCACGGCGAGGACGTCAAGGAGTACTACTTCTACCTCGACAGCACGCCCAGCCACTCGTACCTGCGCTACCTGTACAAGTACCCGCAGGCCGCCTACCCCTACGACGAACTCCTGACGGTCAACGGCTCCCGCGGGCGCCAGGAGTTCGAGTACGAGCTCATGGACACGGGAATCTTCGACGAGGACCGCTACTTCGACGTCACGGTGGAGTACGCGAAGGCGGACCATGACGACATCCTGATGCGGATCACCGTCGAGAACCGGGGCCCGGAGGAGGCGGCGCTGCATGTGCTGCCGACGCTGTGGCTGCGCAACACCTGGTCCTGGCAGAACGGCACGGGGGCGGACACCGCGCCGCGGCTGCGCGCGGTCGAGGGTCCGCGGCAGGTCTCCACCGTCCGCGCCGACCATCCCGAGCTCGGCTCCTACGACCTCAGGTGCGCCGACGCGCCGCGGCTGCTGTTCACCGAGAACGAGACGAACAACGAGCGGCTGTTCGGCGCCGAGAACGCCTCTCCCTATGTGAAGGACGGCATCGGCCGGTACGTCGTCGACGGCGAGGGTGCGGCCGTGAATCCGGAACGGGAGGGCACCAAAGCGGCGGCTCACTACTCGATGGTGGTCGCCCCGGGCGGGTCCGAGACGTTGCGGCTGCGTCTCGGGCCCGCCGGCGGGAAGCTCTCGCTGGCTCGCGGGTTCGACTCGGTCTTCAAGGAGCGCATCGCCGAAACCGACGCGTTCTACAAGGAGTTGACCCCACAGGGGGCGAGCGAGGACGAGGCGCGTGTGTTGCGGCAGGCCCTCTCCGGGATGCTGTGGTCCAAGCAGTACTACTCCTTCGACCTGGAGACGTGGCTGGCCGAGCACGATCTGTCGCCGTGGAGTCTGCCGCGGCCCGGGGTGCGCAACCGCGAGTGGTTCCACATGGTCAACGACGACGTGATCTCCATGCCGGACAAGTGGGAGTACCCGTGGTTCGCCGCCTGGGACCTGGCGTTCCACACCGTGGCCCTCTCGGTCGTCGACGTCGACTTCGCCAAGGAGCAGCTCGAACTCCTGCTGCGGGACTCCTACCTGCACCCCAACGGACAGATCCCGGCCTACGAGTGGAACTTCAGCGACGTGAACCCGCCGGTGCACGCCTGGGCCGCGTACTTCGTCTACATGATGGAGGAACGCACCACGGGCAACGCCGACCACGCCTTCCTGGAGCGCACCTTCCAGAAGCTGCTGACGAACTTCACCTGGTGGGTCAACCGAAAGGACCCCTCGGGTCGCAACGTCTTCCAGGGCGGCTTCCTCGGCCTGGACAACATCGGCGTCTTCGACCGCAGCGCCCCGCTGCCCACGGGCGGCACCCTGGAGCAGGCGGACGGCACCGCGTGGATGGCGCTGTACTGCCAGTCGATGCTGCAGATCGCTCTCGAGCTGGCCCAGCAGAACTCCGCGTACGACGAGTTGGTGCTCAAGTTCGTCGAGCACTATCTGTGGATCGCGGCGTCGATGGACCGGATCGGGGACCTCGGCGACGAGCTGTGGGACGAGGAGGACGGGTTCTTCTACGACGTGCTGCGGCTGCCCGACGGGCAGGCGGTCCGGCTGAAGGTGCGGTCCATGGTGGGGCTGCTTCCGCTGTGCGCCTCGACCGTGTTCCGGCCGGAACAACTGGCCGGCATCTCCGGCCTCACGGAGCGCCTGCAGCGGTTCGCCGCCCGTCACCCGTCGCTCTCGGTCACGATGGGCGCGGCTCAGGCCGGGACGGCGGGCGGGCCGCGACTGCTGTCCGTCCTGGACGAGAAGAAGCTGGTCCGGGTCCTCGGCCACCTGCTCTCCGAGGACGAGTTCCTCAGCCCGTACGGCATCCGGGCGCTGTCCCGGCATCACGCCGAGCACCCGTACACGTTCTGGGCGGGCGGCCAGGAGTTCCGGGTCGGCTATCTGCCCGCCGAGTCGGACACCGGCATGTTCGGCGGCAACTCCAACTGGCGCGGCCCGGTGTGGCTGCCGATGAACGCGCTCGTGGTGCGGGCCCTGATCAATCTCTACGGCTTCTACGGCGACGACCTCACCGTGGAGTGCCCGACCGGCTCGGGCGTGCGGAAGAACCTCTTCGAGGTCGCCGAGGACATCACGGCGCGGCTGACGCGGATCTTCCTGCGCGGCGAGGACGGGAACCGGCCCGTCTACGGCGGCCAGACCAGGTTCCGCGACGATCCGCACTGGCGTGATCTGATCTCGTTCTACGAGTACTTCCACGGGGACAACGGCGCCGGGATCGGCGCCTCCCACCAGACCGGCTGGACCGGTCTGATCGCCCCGCTGATGAAGATCTTCGGCACGATCGGACCGGACGCCTTCCGCCCCGACGCCGCGAGGAGGCGCATCCGATGACCGAACTGCCCGCGCAACCCGTCATCCACGAGGTCAACACCCGAGTCTGGCTGCGGGAGTTGGGCCTGCGTATCGGGCGGCCCGTCGGTCTCGCCGAGGTGCCCAAGGACATCTGGGACGAGGTGACGCCCGCAGGCGTCGACGCCGTGTGGCTGATGGGCGTGTGGGAGCGCAGCCCGCTGGGCCGCTCCATCGCCCTGGACAATCCGACGCTGCGGGCCGCGTTCGACGCGGCGGTGCCGGGCGTCGGCGAGGAGGACATCGCCGGGTCGCCGTACTGCATCCGCCGTTACGTGGTGGACGAGGCGATCGGCGGGCCGGCGGGGCTCGCGGCGGCCCGCGACGAGCTGGACCGCAGGGGGGTCGGTCTACTGCTCGACTACGTGCCGAACCATGTGGCGCCGGACAGCCCCTGGGTCGCGGAGCACCCCGAGTACTTCGTGCGCGGGGACGCCGACGACGCGCGCCGGGACCCGGCGGCCTTCCTGGACACGGGGCGGGCCGTGATCGCGCGCGGCCGCGACCCGTTCTTCCCGCCCTGGCCCGACGTCGTGCAACTCAACGCGTTCGCACCGGAGTTGCGACGGGCGACCACGGACGTGCTGGCCGAGATCGGCGAGGCCTGCGACGGGGTGCGCTGCGACATGGCGATGCTCCTGATGAACGACGTCTTCGCGCGGACCTGGGGGGACCGTGCGGGGACGCCGCCCGACCGGGAGTTCTGGCCGGAGGTCGTCGCCGGGGTCCGCGCCCGGCACCCGCACATGGTGTTCGCCGCCGAGGCGTACTGGGACCTCGAATGGGCCCTCCAGGAGCAGGGGTTCGACTTCTGCTACGACAAGCGGCTCTACGACCGGATCCTCCACGAGAGCGCCACCTCGGTACGCGACCATCTGCGGGCCGACGAGCGCTATCAGCGCGGCCTGGTCCGTTTCCTGGAGAACCACGACGAGCCGCGGGCCGCGCACACGCTGCCCCCGGACAAGGAGCGCGCGGCGGCCGTCCTGATCGCCACGCTGCCCGGTGCGACGCTGTGGCACGAGGGCCAGTTCACCGGTCGCCGGATCCATCTGCCGGTGTTCCTGGACCGCCGGGTGGACGAGGCGCCGGATGCCGGTCTGCGCGCCTTCCACGAGCGGCTGCTGGCCCGGGTGCGGCACAGCGGTATGCGGACCGGGAGCTGGCGGCTCCTGGAGTGCCAGGTCTGGCCGGACAACGACTCCGGGCGGGACCTGATCGCTTCCTGCTGGACGGGCGGCGCGGGCCGTTTCCTGTCCGTGGTCAACCTGTCCGACCATCCGGCACAGGCCCACATCCCGCTGCCGTGGCCCGAACTGGGAGAGGACGTCTGGGAGTTGACGGATCTGGTCTTCTCGGAGGACCGCTACGGCCGCTCGGGGGCGGACCTCCTGGGCACCGGCCTGTACGTCGATCTGCCGCCCTGGGGCACGCACGTGTTCTCGGTGGCGGCGGGCCGGCCCTGACCGCACGACGACGGGTGCGGCCCGCGCCCCCCGTAGGACGGGGGCGCGGGCCGCTGCGCTGCGCGGCTCAGCCGTCGCCCGGGGTCACGGCCCAGTCCGCGCCGCTGCGCGCCCGGAACGCGGCCACGGCGCCCTCCACGGTCGGATAGAAGCGGTCCGGCTCGAAGGCCCGGGTCAGCCCGTACCGCTCGATCTTCCGCCGCACCGGGTCCTTCAGTTCGGCGAAGACGAGGGTGACCCCCTTCTTCTGGAGTGCGGCGTCCAGTTCCTCCAGGATGTCCGCGGCGGTGGTGTCGACGTCGGTCACCGGCTCGGCCGCGACCAGCACCTGGCGCGGCGGCGGGGTGCCGCGTGCGGCGCGCAGCACCTCGTCGCGGAACGACTTGGCGTTGGCGAAGAACAGCGGTGCGTCGAAGCGGAGGATGACGAGGCCCGGCAGGTGTTCGGCGGCCGGGTGCGAGCGCACGTCGTGGTAGCCCTCCACCCCCGGCACCCGCCCGAGCACGGTGCTGTACGGCCACCAGGCGCGCCGGAAGACGTTGAGGATCGACAGACCGACCGCGACCGCGATCCCCGGCAGCACGCCGAGCAGCGCGACCCCCAGGAACGCGGCGATGCTCAGCCAGAACTCCGCCTTCCGCTGGCGCCACAGGCGGCGCGTCCCTGCGAGGTCGGCGAGCGACAGGGACGCCGTGATGACGACCGCGGCGAGCGCGGGCTGCGGCAGATCGCTGAAGAGGCCGGGCAGCAGGACGAGCATGAGCAGGATCAGGGAGGCACCGACGACGCCCGTCAACTGGCTTCGGGCACCCGCCCGTTCGGCCACCGCCGTGCGCGAACCGCTGGTGCTGACGGGAAAGCCCTGGAACAGGCCCGCCGCGATGTTGGCGGTGCCGATCGCGATCATCTCGTCGTTGCCGCGGACCTCCTGGCCGGCGCGGGACGCGAAGGCACTGGCGTTGGAGATGGTGTCGGCGAGGGAGACCAGCGCGATGCCGACCGCGCCGACGCACAGCGGCCCGAGGTCGCCCCACGCCACGTGCGGAATCGTGAACGGCGGAAGTCCCTCCGGCAGTCGCCCGACCGTGCGCACGCCATGGTCGTCGAGGTCGAGGACGACACACGCCGTGATGGCGAGCACGACCATGACGAGGACGGCGGGCACCTTCGGCAGCAGGCGTTGCAGCAGGACGATCAGGAGGATGCAGGAGACGCCGACCGTGACCGCGGCCGGTACCGCTTCACCGTCGGCCAGCGCCCTGATCAGGGCGTCGATCTCCTCGACCAGCCCGTCCGCGTCCGTGGAGAAGCCGAACAGTTTCGGCAGCTGCCCGATGAGGATCGTCAGGGCCAGGCCGTTCATGTAGCCGATCATGGTGGGTTTGGAGATGAGGTCGGCGACGAAGCCGAGCCGGGCCACCCCGGCCAGGGCCGTGATCGCGCCGACCATCAGGGCGAGCACCGAGGCGAGCGCGACGGCCCGCTCCGGGTCGCCGCCGGACGCCACCAGCGGGAGCACCGTCGCGGCGATCATCGGGCCGAGCGAGGAGTCGGGTCCGAGGACGAGGATGCGGGACGGGCCGGTGACGGCGTAGGCGAGCAGGCAGAGCACCGACGTGTACAGGCCGGTGATGGCGGGCAGCCCGGCCAGTTCCGCGTAGGCCATGCCCTGCGGGACGAGCAGCGTGCTCAGGACGACGCCCGCGACGACGTCCTTGATCAGCCACGCACGCCGGTACTCCCGCAGGGTCCGCACTCCGGGCGGCACCCACCCCATGCGGCGCTCACCTCCGCAGTCGGCGGCGGCGGGCGAGGAGCTTGCCCAGCTCCCACAGTGCGAGCAGGGCGAGGGCGGGCAGCAGGGCCCAGCCGAACTGGCCGAGATGCAGCGGCGTCGTGTCGAGCAGCCGGTTGAAGACGTCCATCTGGGTCACGAGCACCGCGAGGACGAACTCCCCGAGGACCGTCCAGTTCAGCTGCTTGCTGTCGAAGGTCCCGGTCGTCAGGACGGTGCCGGTCTGGTCGCGACATTCGAGCGCGGCCACGATCAGGCAGAGGGCGAACGCGGTGAAGGCGAGGGAGTTGCCGATGCGCGCGCTGTCGTAGCGCTCCTGGCCCAGCTCGATCATGGCGAGGAGGGCGACGGCGATGCCCGTGCCGACGAGCCCCACGGTGAGCATCAGGCCGCCGGTCATCACCGGCTGGCCGCGCGGTCGCGGGCGGCGGGACATCAGGCCGGGACGGATCCGGTCGAAGCCGAGGGAGAAGCCGAAGGCGGCGTTGACGAAGAAGTGGATCCACAGCACCTGGGCGGGGGTGAACGGTTCGCCGCCCGCGATGTCGAAAAGGGTCGCGCCGAGGAAGGTGAGGACGAACACGACGAGCAGGACCAGGACGAACCGGATGTACTTGGTGAGGTTGTCGTAGATCTTGCGGCCCTGTTCGACGGCGTGCACGATCGTCGCGAAGTTGTCGTCGGAGAGGATCATCCGCCCGGCGTTCTTGGCCACTTCGGTGCCCGAGCCCATGGCGATGCCGATGTCGGCGGCCTTGATGGCGGGGGCGTCGTTGACGCCGTCCCCGGTCATGGCGACGACATCGCCCTTCTTCTTCAGCGTGTCGGCGAGCAGCACCTTGTGCTCGGGCGCGACCCGTCCGACCACGCCGATCCGTTCGATGCGGTCCAGGCGCTCCTGCTCGGACAGGGCCGCGAAGTCGGCGCCGAGGATCGCCTCGCCGTCGATGCCGACCTGCCGGGCGATGGCCGCGCCGGTGATGACGTCGTCGCCGGTCACCATACGGACGCGGATGTGGGCGGCCTGGGCGGCGGCGACGGCCTCCTTGGACTCGACGCGCGGCGGGTCCGCCATGCCGACGAGACTCGTGATGCTCACGTCCCGTACGAGGGCGAGGAGATCGCCGCTCGGTGCGAACCGGTCGGGGTCGAGGTCGCGCACGGCCGCGGCCATCACGCGGCGGCCCGCCCGCTCCATCCGTACGAGTTCCGCCTCGGCGCGTTCGCGCAGAGGTGCGTCGAAGGGAACGGTCGCTCCGTCCGAGCGTGCGGTGGTGGTACGGGCCAGCACGGCCGGAGCCGCCCCTTTCACGAAGCAGCGCACGACCGGCCGGCCGCTTGCGTCACGGGCCTCGTGGAAGGTCGCCATGAGCTTGTGCGCGGGGTCGAACGGCAGTGTCGCGAGCCGGGGCAGCCGCTCGCGGGTGGCGTCGATGTCGAGGCCCGCCTTGTGGCCGAGGACCAGCAGGGCGCCCTCGGTGGGGTCGCCGACGACGACGCCGTCGACGAGCGCGGCGTCGCTGGCGTGCAGGTAGGGCAGGATCGCCTCCTCGATGCTCGCGGTGGAGCCCGCGGCGTGGTGGATGCGGCCCTCCAGGGAGTAGCCGGTGCCGGAGACCGTGTACCGGTCGAAGGCGTCGACGACCTCGACCACGGTCATCTGGTTCATCGTCAGCGTGCCGGTCTTGTCGGAGTTGATGGCCGAGGTGAAGCCGAGGGTCTCCACCGACGGCAGGTCCTTGACGATGGCGTTGCGGCGGGCGAGGTCGAGGCCGCCGAGCGAGAGGATCGTCTGGGTGACGGTGGGCAGCGCCTCGGGGACCGCGGCGATGGCGAGCGAGACGGCGCTGACGAAGAGCGCGTCCCAGGGCTCGCCGCGGCCGCGGCCCAGGCCGAACATGACGACCATGGTGATCCCGGCCGCGCCCACGATCCACAGTGTCAGGCGGTTCAACTCCCGGGTCAGTGGCGACGGTTCGGGGCGTGTGGTCGTCAGCATGCCCGCGATCCGGCCGAGTTCGGTGCCGGACCCGGTGGCGGTGACCAGCAGGACGCCGCTGCCGTGCGTGACCGGGGTGTTCATGAACGCCATGTCGGTCTGGTCGGCGGGGCCCAGGTCGCTGCCCCGCACGGGCGCCGGGTCCTTCGCGACGGGGACGCTCTCCCCGGTCAGCGCGGACTCGTCGATCTGCAGGGAGCTCGCCGCCAGGAGCCGTCCGTCGGCGGGGACTTCGTCGCCGGCGGCGAGCAGCACGACGTCACCGACGACGACCTCCTCGGTGGGGACCTCCGCCACGGTCCCGTCGCGGCGCACCCGCGCGGTCGTCTTCGTCATCTCCTTCAGCGCGTTCATGGCGCTCTCCGCCTTGCCCTCCTGGCGGAGACCGATGACCGCGTTCAGGACGGTCAGGGCGAGCAGCACGACCGCGGTGCCCCACTCCTGGATCACGAACGACACCGCCGCGGCGGCGACGAGGATCATCTGCATGTACGAGGTGTACTGGCCGAGGAAGCGGGCGAGGGCGCCGCTCGTCCGTTCCTGCGGCAGGGCGTTGGGCCCGTCGTCGGTGAGCCGGGCGGCGGCCCGGGCGGCGCTCAGGCCCAGGGCCGGGTCGACCCCGAGCTCGCCGGCCACCGACTCGGCCGACCGCGTGTACCAGAGGTCCGGCGCCACGTCCGCGGTCATCGTTTCCGCCTCCGATCCTTCCGGTTGTCCCGGCCGTGCCCTTCCGCCTCGGCGGCGTACGGGTCGGGCACCGCACCGGCGGGCGCCTCTCGCTCCAACTTCCTTTTCTCCCGCGCCAGTTCACTTCGGCTCTTGTCACCGATCTCGGGATACTGCGGATCGATGTCCATGAGCGTGTGGACGAGCACGGCGGCCGCGGAGATCCGTGCGAACCACTTGCGGTCCGCGGGGATCACGTACCAGGGCGCCCAGGGGGTGCTGGTCGCGGAGAGCATCTCGGAGAACGCGTCCTGGTAGGCGTCCCAGAAGCCGCGCTCACGGACGTCCGCCGCCGAGAACTTCCAGTTGCGGTCGGGCAGGTCGATCCGCTTCAGGAACCGGACGCGCTGCTCCTCCTTGGACAGGTTGAGAAACAGCTTCACCACGCGGAAGCCGTTGTCCGTCAGGTACCGCTCCCAGTTGTTGATCTCCCGGTAGCGGCGCCGCCACAGCTTGGCGCCCGTGACGTCGTCCGGCAGCCGCTGGCGGCTGAGGAGTTCGGGGTGCACCCGGACCACGAGCACCTCCTCGTAGTGGGACCGGTTGAAGATGCCGATCTCCCCGCGGCTCGGCAGTCCGCGGGCGTAGCGCCACAGGTAGTCGTGGCCCAGTTCGTCGGCGGACGGCACCCGGAAGCCCGCCACGCGCACCCCCTGCGGGTTCACTCCGCTCATCACATGGCGGATGGTGCCGTCCTTGCCGCCCGCGTCCAGCGCCTGCAGGCACAGCAGGACGCCGGACGAGCCGTCGGCGGCGAGCCGCCGCTGGTAGTCGGCAAGGAGTTCGACGCCGCTGCGCAGCAGCTCCCGGCCGGCCTTCTTGTTCTTCACGCCCACCCGGTACGCGGGGTCGTAGTCCCGAGCCAGGTCCACCTTCGTGTGGGGCCGCACCCTCAGCGGCTCGATGAACTCGGCGATCCGCCGGGCCCTTTCGTCCTTGGCCATCGCGAGGCCGGTTCAGTAGAGCGTGTCGCGGCGCACCACGCACAGCGCCCAGATGATGAACCCGTCCATCGCGATGAGGGTGAGGGACCACAGCGGGTGGTACGGGATGGACAGGAAGTTGGCGATGATCATCAGCCCGGCGAGGATCACGCCGATGACCCGGGCCCACGTCATCGCGACGAACAGACCGATGCTGACGACCACCGCGATGGCGCCGAGGACGAGGTGGATCCAGCCCCAGGTGGTCAGGTCGAACTCGAAGACGTAGTTGGGCGTCCGCAGGAAGACCTGGTCCTCCAGTACGGCCATCAAGCCCCGGCAGAAGTCCATGGAACCGGAGATGAACAGCAGCACGGCGGCGAAGACGGTCAGCCCGCCGGCCGCGGCCGCCTTGGCGCCGGATTGATGGTGTGAACTCGTCGAGGTGGCCATGGCAGGACCTCCGTGTTCGGTGCCGGTGCCGAATGCACCGTTGTGGTGCCCCGAGTGTTGCGCCCGGCCCCGGGTGCCGGTCGTCACCCTCCGGGGGTGACGACCGGGCGGGGGCCACAGGGGACTCTGGCCGTCGTCCCGCCCCAGATCGGAGGCCAGCCGATGACCGTGCCGTCCAGTGACGGCGGGGCCGCAGCCCCGCACGAGCCACGCCCCTGGCCCCGCCAGGTGCTCGCGCCGCTCGCCCTGGCCCAGTTCGTGTGCAGCTTCGCCGGGTCGAACATGACCGTGATGATCCAGGACATCAGTGAGGACCTCGACACCACGGTGCAGGGCGTGCAGACCGCGATCACGGTGTTCCTGCTGGTGATGGCCGCGCTGATGATCCCCGGCGGCATCCTCACCGAGCGCTACGGCCGCAAACGGTGCCTCGTCGTCGGCCTGGCGATCTACGGGGTCGGCGCGCTGCTCAGCGCGGCGGCACCCGGCCTGGGCGTCCTCATCCTCGGCAACTCGATCCTGGAGGGCATCGGGACGGCGCTGCTCATCCCGCCCGTCTACATCCTGACGACACTGCTGTTCACCGAGGTCACCGACCGGGCCCGCGCGTTCGGGGCGATCATGGCGATGGCCGGGATCGGCGCGGCCGCGGGACCGTTGATCGGCGGGCTGATCACGTCGGCGATCAGCTGGCGGGCGGCGTTCGTCTTCCAGGCGCTCGTCGTCGTGGTGATCATCGTGCTCGCCCGGCGGGTGCACGACCCGTTGCCGCCGGACCCGGAGTGCGACTTCGACACCTGGGGCGCGGTGCTCTCGGCCTCGGGCCTGGTCCTGGTCGTCATGGGCATCCTCGCCGCCGACGACAACGTCTGGCTGATGCTGGCCCTGCTACTGACCGGCGCCGTACTCCTGTTCGCCTTCTTCCGCTGGGTGCGGGCGAGGGAGCGCAAGGGTCGTCAGCCCCTGCTGCCCACCGCCCTGTTCCGCAACCGCACCTCGAATCTCGGCCTGATCACCCAGCACATCCAGTGGCTGACGCTGATGGGCATCTCGTTCGTCGTGGCCACCTACCTCCAGGTCGTACAGGGTTACAGCGCGATCGGCACCGGTGTCGTCTTCACCGCGTCCACGCTGGGCCTGCTGCTGTCCTCGCTGGGCGCGGAGCGGTTCGCCAAGCGCAGGGAGCAGCGCACGCTCGTGATGGCCGGGTTCATCACGACGGTCTGCGGCATCGGCGTGCTCATCGCACTTGCCCAGAGCACGACGAACGCCTGGATGTACGTCCCGGGGCTGTTCCTGATCGGCCTCGGGGTCGGGCTGATGCTCACCCCGTCGGTCAACATCGTCCAGTCGAGCTTCCCCGAGGACCTCCAGGGCGAGATCTCCGGCCTGTCGCGCAGCATCTCCAACCTCGGCTCGTCGGTGGGGACCGCGGTCGCGGGGACCATCCTCGTCGCGGACCCGGCCGTCGGCCCGTACATGGCCGCGCTGGTGGTCATCGCCGTCATCGGGCTCGGCGGTCTGGTCGCCGCGGCCAAGCTCCCCCGGACGGTTCACGGCCCGTCGTAGCGGACGGCGGCGGCGACCACGAGGTCCGGCACCGCGGCCCGCCGCCGGCTGAACGGGATCCACAGCAGTCCCAGCGGGAACGTCACGCTCAGCGCGGCCCGCAGCAGCGCCCGCGGGAGACCGAGCCGGTGTCCCGCGCGGTCGCCGACCCGTATCCCCATCAGCCGCCCGCCCACGCTCTGCCCGGTCATGGCCCAGGCCCCGCCGAAGTAGCACACGGCGAACGTCCAGCCGATCACCCCCGCGATCCGCCCGTCCAGCGCGGGCATCCGGAACGGCGGCCCGGCGACGAGCAACCGTGCGCATCCCGCGCCCAGTTGGACGCTGACGCCGGTGAGCGCGAGCACCAGGATGTCGAGCAGCGCCGCGATCCCGCGCGAGACGAGCCCGGCCGGCTCAGCCCCGCCTCTGCCCTCCGGAACGCTCATCGGCCCGCCCGCCCGTTCGCGGGCGCCCCGCGCCGGAGCATCCGGTCGGCGAGCCGGTTCACCCCGCGGTCCCCCCGGCGCCCGAGGTCCCGGAACGCGGCGCCGGTGTCCGCGGCCATGCCGCCGCCGGTCTCCCGCACGATCACCCCGAGATCGATCTCCCGCAGCACGTCGCGGGTGAGCCCGACCAGGTCGATCCGGGCGATGATCCGCTCCACGTCCACGCGGTCGGCGACGGCGTCCACGTCGACGCGGGCGGCGATCGCGCCCACATCGACGCGGTCGGCGACGGCGTTCACGTCGACGCGCGCCGCGATGGCGTCGACGTCGACCCGCTCGACGATCGCGCCCACGTCCACACGGGTCGCGATGGCATCCACATCCACCCTGGAGGCGATGGTGTTCACGTCCACCCTGGAGGCGATGGCGTCGACGTCCACCCGCTCGACGACCCGGTCCACATCCACCCGCTCCACGACCGCACCCACGTCGACCCGGTCCACCACCGCATCCACGTCCACCCGTTCGACGATCCGGCCGACGTCGACCCGCTCCACCACGCGGTCCACGTCCACCCGGTCCACGACCCGGCCCACATCGAGCCGGGCCGCGACCGCGTCCACATCGAGCCGGGCCGCCACGGCGTCCACGTCCACCCGCGCCACCACGGCGTCCAGGTCGATCCGGTCCAGGACCAGACCGACCGCGCCGCGTATCACCGCTCCCCCGACCGCCTCCACCGCGTGCCGGGCGTCGCGCACCCGCCGCGTGACGAAACCCGTGAGGCCGTCCGCGTATTCATGGCATTCACGCATCATCACCAGACCGCAGCAGGGACCGCGCGGCCGGGCATCATCCACCGCGGGTGAGTCGCCGCCCGGCGGGCCCGAACGGGGCGACATCTGGGGCCGGTTGGGCCCGCGCGCAGGGTGCGCAGGACCGCCGTACGGGAATCATCGACCGAGCATGTCGTTCTCCTGCCCAGGACGCCACGTCAGGCCGTATTCTGATGATTTCAGGCCGTCCGTGACCCCGGTGGCCGATCCCCGTCGTCCTGCCTCCCGGACCACCTCCGGAAGTCCGATCCGCCTAGGGGAAGTCGCCATGCTGGAAAGAAGCGCATGGCCCGTCGGGCACGTCCTGGTCCACGAGGCCCACGGACTGACCGTGATCGAGTTCCACGGCGAGATCGACATCGCCGCGGCGCTGCACATCCTGCCGACACTCGACACCGCCACCAGCGCCGTCGGGCACACCGTGGTGCTCGACCTCGAGCCGGTGGAGTTCTTCGACATCTACGCCCTGCGCCTGCTGTGCCGGGCCCAGGACCGGGTCGTCGCGCGCGGCGGCCTGCTCCTGGTGGTCTGCGCGCAACCGCCCATCCTGAAGCTCCTGCGGGCGGGCGGCCTGCTGGACCGGTTCGCTCCGCTGCCGACGGTGCAGGAGGCCTTGGCCCGGGGCGCCCAGGAGGCTGCCGGGTGACCCGTTCACGGGGATCGATCCCCCTGTCGGAGAGGGGAGTTCGGCGCGTTCCCCGATGAGGCCGAACGGCAGGCCGTTGCGGTCGGCCAGGATGCGGGCGAGCCACAGCACACTGACGCCCCCGGCACCGAGCCGCTCGGTGTGGCGCAGGTCGACGAGGACGCCCGCGGCGCCGGGGCGGATCGCACCGTGCAGCAACCTCCCGACCGAGGCTTCGGCGGCCGGCCCGAGTTCCGCGCGCACCTCGATGACCAGACATCCGGCGACGCACCGCACCACCACCGGCGGCGTCCGGCTCTTCGTGCGCGGTGCGCGCGGTGTCCGGCGGCGGAGCCTGCGTACGGGATCCCAGGCCATGGTCGCCCCCCGACCTCGACGGACGCACACCGTCGCGCCGCCCGGAGCGGCGTGGGAGGGGCCATCCGGCCCTCACCCGCAGGGCCGGACGGCCCCGCATCGCGGCTCCCTGCGACTACATCAACGGCCGTACTCCCCTGGTCCGCGATCCCAGGGTTTTCACCGTGGCCACGGCGGCGCCGCGGGTCCATCGTGGAGAACACGAAAGTTCACGGGGCTTTCGTACATGGGGGAAGAACGGGGGAATCACGGGGGAACGAACGGGGGACGGGGGTGCCCACCACGGGCACCCCCGCTGTCGTGCGTCGGGGCGTGTGTCAGGCATCGGCGGATTGGCTGATGAGGCGCACGAGTTGGGCCCTGCGGTGCACTCCGTCGAGCTTGCGGTAGATGTTGCCGAGGTGGAACTCGACCGTCTTGACACTCAGGAAGAGCTGCTCGGCGGCCTCGTGGTTGGTGACTCCGCGTCCTACGGCGAGGGCGACGCGCAGTTCCTGCGGGGTGAGGCCGTCGAGCGGGGTGCGGCCCGCGTCGCCGGTGCGGGAGCCGTCGCCGCCCGCGGCGTGCAGTTCGGCGGCGGCGCGGGCCGCCCAGCCGCTCGCGCCGAGCCGTTCGAAGGTGGCGAGTCCGCGCTGCAGCCACCGCCGCGCCTCGCCGCGCCGCCCCTGCCTGCGCAGCAGTTCACCGCGCGCGAACTCGGTGCGGCCCCGCTCGAACGGAGCGTTCACCTCGGCGAGTCGGTCCAACGAGCGGCCCATGTGGACGTCGGCCTCGGCCGGTTGGAGCATGCCGCGCACCCGGGCGGCCGCCGCCGCGGTGACGGGGCGGTGGCCGCGGCCCGCCTCGTGATCGAGGACGCGCAGCACGTCGTACGCCTCGTCGGTGCGGTGGAGGTGGACGTAGGCGTCGGCGAGGTCGGTGGCCCAGGAGAGATAGAGGCCGTCGCCGCGGCCGTTGGCGAGCGAGAACTCCCGTACGTTCGCCAGGTGCCGGACGGATTCCTCGAAGCGGCCGAGGCCGAGTTCGAGCAGCCCGAGCGCGCTGTGGGCACGGGCCGCGTCCATGGGGAGTTCGGCGGTCTCCGCGAGGGACCAGGCCTGTGCCGCGTGGCGCCGGCAGTCGGCCTCTTTGCCGCGGGCGGCCTCGGTCCTGGCCTGGGCGGCGAGCGCCCGGCACACCTCGATGACGCGTCCGGTGTCCTCGCCGAGCCGGGCGGCCTCGTCGGCGTGGGCGAGCGACGCGTTCCACCGGCCGCTCCAGAACTCGACGACGGAGTACGTGCCGAGAAGGTGGGCGAGGAGTCCCACGGTGCTGGAGGCGCGTGCCGCGTGCACGGCGCGGTCGAGCAGGGCGTGTCCCGCGTCGAGTTCCTCGGCCGCGAGGTAGCACAGGCCGCCCACGCCGGACACCGGATAGGGGAACGCCAGGTCCGGTGCGGAGAGCGGCTTCTCGAGGTCGTGGAGCAGGGCGCGGCCGTCCCGCGCGTCACCGCCGAGGAGTTCGACGAGCGCGTGCAGGAGGCGTACGGGCAGGGCCGCGGCCGGGTCGCCGAACGCCTCGGCGATCTGCATCGACTCGGCGGAGGTGGCGCGCGCCGCGGTGAGGTCGCCGATGGCGAGTTCGGTGAGGGTGATGCCGCCGAGCATGACGGCGGCCAGGGCGGGATCGACCCGCCGTGCCTCGTCGACGGCGGCCCGGAGCTGCTCGCGGGCGTGCGCCGGGCGGCCGCGCTGAATGTCGACGTAGCAACGGAGTTGGCGCAGGTCGAGCACGGTGCGCTCACCGGCGGCGTGGCCGAGGGCGCGGTCGAGGAGTTCCGCCGCCTCGTCGAGCGAGCCCGCGGCCTGGGCGGCGCGGGCGGCGGCGAGCAGCCTGCGCGCCTTGTGCTCGTCGCCGGGGGTGAAGCGGGCCGCGTGCGCGTACAGGCGGGCCGCGAGCGGGAAGGCCAGGCCGGCGGGGCCGCCGGACGCGGCGCGCTCCAGGGCGGCGGCCACCTGTTCGTCGGGGTCGGCGCCGGACTCCGCGAGGTGCCAGGCGTAACGCTCCAGGGCGATGGGCGCCTTGGCGTCCCGCAGGGCGTGGGCGACCGTCCGGTGGGCCCGCCAGCGGTGCACGGCGCTCGCTCCGTGGTAGACGCCGGAGCGGATCAGCGGATGCCGGAAGATGTACGCCCCCTCCTCGACGGTCATCAGGCCGGCCTGCTCGGCGGGTTCGAGCGCTTCGTAGGTCAACTCGTGTGCGCGCAGGACGCGTTCGGTGCCGGCGAGGGGGCGCGGGCCGAGGACGGCGAGGAGCAGCATGGCATCCCGGGTCCGTTCCGGGAGGCGGTCGATGGCACTGCGGAAGGTGCGGGCGAGCATCTCGCCGATGGGCAGCGGGGCGCCGGTGTCGGGCCGGTGGCCGCCGCGGGCGAGGAGGGCGGGCAGTTCGACGAGGGCGAGCGGGTTGCCGCGGGCCTCGGCCAGCAGCCAGCTGACGTCGTGCGGCGAGAGCGGTTCGTCGGCGACGAGTCTGCGCGCGGCGTCGGCGTCCAGGCCGTGCAGGGTGAGGGTCTCGACGGGGGCCAGCCGGGAGGCGGCCTCCCCGCTGTCCCGGGTGGCGAAGAGGGCGACGACACCTTCGCGGCCGAGCCTGCGGGTGGCGAAGGCGAGGGCGTCCAGGGAGTAGGGGTCGAGCCACTGCGCGTCGTCGACGACCATCAGCACGGGCCCCGACTCGCTGACCGCGCCGAGCAGGCTGAGCGTTCCGGCGGCGACGGCGAACCGGTCCTGCGCGACGGCGGGCCCGAGCGCGAGCGCGCTGGTGAGAGCGGCGGCCTGACGGTCCGGTATCCGCTCCAGCTGGTGGGTGACCGGCCGGAAGAGGTCCGCGAGGCCCACGTACGGCAGCCCGGTCTCGGACTCGATGCCGTGGGTGCGCAGCTGGGTCAGGTCCCCGGCGACCGACTCGGCGTAGGCGAGCAGGCTGGACTTGCCGATCCCTGCCTCGCCGCGGACCACCAGGGCCCCGCTGCGCCCGCCGCGCGCACCGTCGACGAGGTCCTCGAGCCGCGCGCACTCCGCTGTACGACCCAGCAGCATGCGGCCAGGGTAACCGCCGTCGCTCATGTCGGCGGCATCCTGTCAACCTGCGTTTTGTCGGATCTGGTGGGGGAGTTCCGGCGCGCGTTGCGAAGGAGTGGGCGAGCCGGGTGCCCGGCCACGACGAATCCGTGGCCGGGCGCCCGGCACCCGCGGCGGCGCGCTCACGCGGCTTCGACCGCAGTCTCCCGCTCCCCCGCCGCGAACTGGGTCCGGTACAGCTCGGCGTACCGTCCGCCGGCGCCGACGAGTTCGTCGTGGGTCCCCCGCTCGACGATCCGTCCGTCCTCCACGACCAGGATCTGGTCGGCCGAGCGCACCGTCGACAGCCGGTGCGCGATGACCACGGCGGTGCGCCCCTCCAGCGCTTCCGCCAGGGCTTCCTGCACGGCGGCCTCGGACGTGTTGTCGAGGTGCGCGGTGGCCTCGTCGAGGATGACGACGCGCTGCTGGGCGAGGAGCAGGCGGGCGATGGTCATCCGCTGGCGTTCGCCGCCGGAGAGGCGGTAGCCGCGCTCGCCGACGACGGTGTCGAGCCCGTCGGGCAGTTCGCGCACCAGGGTTTCGAGGCGGGCCCTGCGCAGCACGTCCCACAGGTCGTCCTCGCTCGCTCCGGGCCGGGCGAGCAGCAGGTTGGCGCGGACGGAGTCGTGGAAGAGGTGTCCGTCCTGGGTGACCATGCCGAGCGTGGCGCGCATCGAGGTGGCCGTCAGGTCGCGTACGTCGACGCCGCCGATGCGGACGGCGCCCGCGTCGGTGTCGTAGAGGCGGGGCAGGAGTTGCGCGATGGTCGACTTCCCGGCGCCGGAGGATCCGACGAGGGCGACGGTCTGGCCGGGTTCGGCGCGGAACGAGACGCCGTGCAGCACTTCGGCGCCGCCCCGGGTGTCGAGCGAGGCGACCTCCTCCAGCGATGCCAGGGAGACCTTGTCGGCGGACGGGTAGCCGAAGCGCACGTCGTCGAACTCCACGGCGACCGGCCCCTGCGGCATCGGCTTCGCGTCCGGCTTGTCCTCGATGAGCGGCTTCAGGTCGAGGACCTCGAAGACCCGCTCGAAGCTGACGAGCGCGCTCATGACCTCGACCCGGGCCCCGGCCAGCGAGGTCAGCGGCGCGTACAGGCGGGTGAGGAGCAGTGCCAGCGTCACCACGGTGCCGGCCTTCAGGCTGCCGTCGAGGGCGAAGTAGCCGCCGAGGCCGTAGACGAGGGCCAGCGCGAGGGCGGAGACGAGCGTGAGCGCGGTGATGAACGCCGACTGCGCCATCGCCGTCCGTACCCCGATGTCACGCACCCGCCGGGCCCGCGCCGCGAACTCCTGCGACTCGTCCTCGGGGCGCCCGAAGAGCTTGACCAGGGTGGCGCCGGGCGCCGAGAAGCGTTCGGTCATGCGCGTGCCCATGGCGGCGTTGTGCGCGGCGGCCTCCCGCTGGAGGCGCGCCATCCGGGCGCCCGTCCGGCGGGCCGGGAGCACGAAGACCGGGAGCAGGAGCAGCGCGAGGAGGGTGATCTGCCAGGACAGGGTGAGCATGACGGCCAGCGTCAGGATCAGCGTCACCACGTTGCCCACGACGCCGGACAGCGTGTTGCTGAAGGCGCGCTGCGCGCCGATGACGTCGTTGTTGAGGCGGCTGACGAGCGCGCCGGTACGGGTGCGGGTGAAGAAGGCGACGGGCATCTTCTGCACGTGGTCGAAGACGGCGGTACGCAGGTCCAGGATCAGTCCTTCGCCGAGGTTCGCGGAGAGCCAGCGGGCCAGGAGTCCGATGCCGGCCTCGGCGAGCGCGATCACCGCGATGAGGACGGCGAGCCGGACGACGCGGCCCTGGTCGTGGCCGCCGACGATGACGTTGACGACGTCGCCCGCGAGGAGCGGGGTCGCGACGGCCAGCAGCGCGGTCAGGATGCTCAGGAACACGAACTGGGCGATGCGCCGCCGGTGCGGTCGTGCGAAGGCGGCGATGCGGCGCAGGGTCGCGCGGGCGAAGGGGCGGTTCTTCGGTCCGCCGCTCTGGGCGTTCATGACGCTGTGCAGCTGCGTCCAGGCTGTGGTCTCCATGCTCATACCGATGACGGTATGACCTCAAGCTAACTTGAGGTCAACATCCCGCCCGCGGAGTTCGCGGGGACAGGATGAGGGAAGATCGCGCGGACGCCCCCGACACCCCTGTCGCATCTCTTGACCCGCTGGTCACAGGAACGTAACTTCACTTCAATTCTTGTGCCCACCACACAAGTTGTGGGTCTCGGACTATCGGGAAGCGAAGACATGCCGGAGCTACGAAGGCGTACTCTGCTGTCCGCGATCGGCGTCACCGCCGCCGCGGGGGCCGTCGCGACCAGTCAGACCCCGGTCGCGTACGGGGCCGGGGAGCAGCGTGGGGCAGCGTACGAGGACAAGATCCAGGCCCTCCTCTCCCGTATGACTCTCGAAGAGAAGCTGGGCCAGCTGCAGCAGCTTCCGTGGGCGTACGACCTGAATCCGGGCTCGGGCTCGACGAAGGAGGTCGAGGACGCGGCACGCTCGGGCCGGCTCGGCTCGGTGCTCAGCATCTTCGGCGCGAAAACGACGAACACGCTGCAGCGTCTGGCGGTCGAGGAGTCCCGCCTCGGCATCCCGCTGCTCTTCGGCCTGGACGTGATCCACGGCTTCTGGACGAACTTCCCGATCCCGCTCGCGCAGGCCGCGAGCTTCGACCCCGAGGTGACGCGCACGGACGCCGAGGTGTCCGCGAAGGAGGCCCGCTCCAACGGCGTGCACTGGACCTTCTCGCCGATGATGGACGTCACGCACGAGCCGCGCTGGGGCCGGATCGCGGAGGGGAACGGCGAGGACCCGTACCTGACGGCCCGGTTCGCGGCGGCGAAGGTGCGCGGCTATCAGGGTTCGGGCTACGGCGCCAAGGAGACCCTCGCCGCCTGCGCCAAGCACTTCGTCGCGTACGGAGGCGCCGAGGGCGGCCGCGACTACAACACGGTGGACGTGTCGGAGTCCCGGCTGCGCAATCTCTATCTCCCGCCGTTCAAGGCGGCGCTGGACGCCGGCGTGGCGACGGTCATGGCCTCGTTCAACACCATCAGCGGCGTCCCCGCCCACGGCAACGCGCACACCCTGACCGACATCCTCAAGCGGGAGTGGGACTTCGACGGGATGGTGGTCAGCGACTGGACGGGCGTCCAGGAGCTGATCGCGCACGGCTTCGCCGAGGACGGGGCGGACGCGGCGCGGCTCGCGCTGAACGCGGGCGTCGACATGGAGATGTCGAGCACGAACCTCCTCACCAACGGCAAGAAGCTGCTGCGCGCGGGGAGGATCAAGCAGCAGCGGATCGACGACGCGGTGGCGCGTGTGCTGCGGCTGAAGTACGCGCTCGGGCTCTTCGACGATCCGTACGTGGACGAGGACGCGGCGATCACGGAGCCGTCGGGAGGCGCCCGGAAGGCGGCGCGCGCGGCGGCGGCCCGCTCGATGGTGCTGCTCAAGAACGAGGACGGCGCCCTGCCGCTGAAGAAGTCGGTCGGCTCCCTCGCGGTGGTGGGCCCGTTCGCGGACTCCACCGACCTTCTCGGTACGTGGGTGGTGCCCGCGTCGGCGGAGAAGTTCCCCGCGGTGAAGATCCTGGACGCCGTCAAGAAGGCCGCGCCGGACGCGAAGGTGACGTACGCGCGGGGTGTCGACCCGGAGGGCGAGGACACCGCGGGGATCGACGCGGCGGTGGCGGCGGCCAAGGCCGCGGACGTGACGGTCGTGGTCGTGGGCGAGCCCGCGTCGATGAGCGGCGAGGCGTCGGCGCGCAGCGGCATCTCACTGCCGGGCGCGCAGGAGAAACTGATCGCCGCGATCGCGGAGACCGGCCGGCCGTTCGTGGTGGTCCTCGTCAACGGCCGCCCGCTGACGGTCGGCGACTGGCTGGACAAGGCGCCCGCCGTCCTGGAGGCCTGGCATCCGGGCACCGAGGCGGGCCACGCCGTGGCCGACGTCCTGTTCGGCGCGGTGAACCCGGGCGGGAAGCTGCCGGTGTCGTTCCCGCGCACGGTCGGGCAGATCCCGATCCACTACAACCACGAGTCGACGGGCCGCCCGTACGACGCGGACAACAAGTACACGTCGAAGTACCTGGACCTGCCGCCGACGCCGCAGTTCCCGTTCGGTCACGGTCTCAGCTACACGACGTTCGCCCTCGGCACGCCGAAGCTCAGCCGCGGGAGCGTCTCCGCGGGGGCGCTGCGCAAGGGCGACACGGTCGAGGTGTCGGTGTCGGTGCGCAACACCGGCAAGCGCTCCGGCGACGAGGTGGCCCAGCTGTACGTCCAGGACGTCGCGGCCAGCATCACCCAACCGGTGCGCAGGCTGCGGGGGTTCAAGCGGGTCACGCTCGACGCGGGCGCCTCCACGACGGTCCGGTTCCGGCTGTCCGCGGAGGACCTGGGGTTCTGGACGAACGATCCGGGCGGTGAGTTCCTTGTGGAGGAGGGGACGTTCAAGCTGTATGTCGGTACGAGTTCGACGGCCGACGCCGAACTCACCCTGAAAGTCGGCTAGTTCACCCGGGAGCACCGAGATGTCACCTTCGCCCGTCCGCGTCGAGCGCACCGCGCACGTCACCACGGTGATCCTGTCCCGCCCGGAGGCCCGCAACGCGGTCGACGGCGCGACAGCGATCCAACTGGCCGATGCCTTCAGGGCGTTCGAGGCGGACGAGGCGGCGCGGGTGGCGGTGCTGTGGGGCGAGGGCGGAACGTTCTGCGCGGGCGCGGACCTCAAAGCCGTCGGCACGGAGCGCGGCAACCGGGTGGCGCCCGACGGGGACGGGCCGATGGGCCCGACCCGGCTTCGCCTGTCCAAGCCGGTGATCGCGGCGGTGAGCGGGCACGCGGTGGCGGGCGGTCTGGAACTGGCGCTCTGGTGCGATCTGCGGGTCGCCGAGGAGGACGCCGTGTTCGGGGTGTTCTGCCGCCGCTGGGGCGTCCCGCTGATCGACGGCGGCACGGTCCGGCTGCCCCGCCTGATCGGCGAGAGCCGGGCCATGGACCTGATCCTGACCGGCCGCCCGGTCCCGGCGCCCGAGGCCCACGCGATGGGGCTCGCCAACCGCCTCGTACCGCCGGGCCGGGCCCGCGCCGAGGCGGAGGCGCTCGCCGCGCGGCTCGCGGAGTTCCCGCAGGCGTGCCTGCGCAGCGACCGGGCGTCGGCGCGGGAGCAGCACGGCCTGACCGAGGAGGAGGCGATGCGCGCCGAACTCCGGCACGGTGTCGGCGTGTTGCAGGAGGGCCTCGAAGGGGCGGGCCGGTTCGCGTCCGGGGCGGGCCGGCACGGGTCGTTCGGCGAGCCCTCCTAGAGCGAGCGTCGGTCCGCCCTTACCCGGCGGGTAATCGCCGCGCACCGGCGGCCGCGGCTACGTTCGGGCCCTCTGGACACCCCGAGTCCGACGACGAGGAGCCGACCATGTCCGCCTTCGGGTTCGCGCATCTGCGCAGCCGTCGCCCGCACCCCGACATCCTGGAGTACTTGGAGCGCATCCAGGCCACCCTCGATCCGTTCGACGGCCGGTTCGTGGTCCACGGGCCGCCGGCCGAGGTGGTGGAGGGAACCTGGCCCGGCAGCATGGTGCTCATCGAGTTCCCCGATCTGGCCACGGCCCGCGCCTGGTACGCCTCGCCCGCGTACCAGGAGATCCTGCGGCTGCGGACCGACCACATCGACGGGGACGTGCTGCTGATCGAGGGCGTCGGCGCGGACTACGACCCGCGCGAGCGGGCGGCGAAACTCCGGGCCGGCTGAGGCGGCCGCGTCCCGTCTCACCCGGCCCGGATGTCACGCAGCACGGCCGCGGCCGCCCGGCGCCCCTCCGCCGCTGCCGCCCGTGCCGACCAGGTGACGTGCACGAGGTTGCCGAGCGCGTACACACCGCTCCGGGTGCTGTGCCAGCCGCCGTCCACCCGAGGGCCCCGGGTGGACGGATCCATCGACAGCCCTCCTCTGCGGGCCAGTTCGTCCTCCGGGACGAAGTCGCCGGTGAGGACCAGTGTGTCGCAGGGCAGCACCGCCGAGCGGCCGTCGGCGTGCCGCACGCGGACACCGGCCACGCGCGAGTGGCCGAGGATCTCGGTGACCGCGGTCCGGGTGAGGACCGGGACGCCGTGGCGGAGCCGGGCGTCGGCCTCGCGGGCACTCGCGGGGCTCCGGGTGATCAGGGCGGTGACGGCGACGCCCGCGCTGCGCAGCGTGGCGAGCGCCGCGTGGCCGACGGGTGCACCGCCGACCACGACGGCCCGCGTCCCCACGTGCTGCCCGAAGAGGTGGACGGACTGCTGGAGTTCGCCGGTGGTGAGGATGCCGTCGGGGCGGGTGCCGGGGATCAGCCGGGCGGCGCGGGGGCGTTCGCGGGCGCCGGTGGCGAGCAAAACAGCGCGGGCGGTGATCCGCTCGTGCCCGTGGGCGCCGACGGTGTCGAGGGCGGGCGTCGTGGAGTCCGCCCAGCCTAGGGCGGTGACACCGGTACGGACGGTGGCGCCCGCGGCCTCGGCGTCCCACACGGCGCGGCTCGCGTACGCGGGCCCGTTCAGCGGCCGCCGGCGCGGCCCGAAGCCGCCGTGCAGGCAGTACCGGGGCGTCCCGCCGGCCGCCTGCTCACGCTCCAGCACCTCGACGGCTCCGACGCCCGCCGCGGCCAGCCGTTTCGCGGCCTCCAGCCCGGCGGGCCCGCCCCCGACGATCAGCACGTCGACCGCCCGCGCCGCACCGCTCCCCGCGCCTGTCACCCCCGCGCCCCGTTCCCCCGCCCGAACAGCTCCCGCACCGCGGCCCCGCACGCCGCGCCCTGGCAGCGGCCCGCGCCCGCGCGGGTTCTGCGGCGCAGTCCGGCGAGGGACGCGGGCGGGATCGTGGTGGTGAGCGCGGCGCGGATCTCGCCGCGGGTGACGCGCTCGCAGTGACAGACGAGGACACCGAACTCCGGATCCCTGGCGATGAGTTCGGGCCGCTGGTAGGGGCGCGGGAACGCCTCGCCGAGGTTGGGCACGGTCACGGGCGGCAGTTCGCGCGGCGTGCCGAGCGCGGCGCATCCGCTGTCGGCGAGTAGGTCGGCGACGTACGCGGCGATGCCCATCGACGCCGTGAGCCCTGTGGAGCGGATGCCGCCGACGGTGACGTAGTGCCGTCCCGGCCGGGCGTCGATGCGGTAGTCGTCGTGGCCGGTGGCGGCGCGCAGTCCGGCGTGGACGGCGACGATCTCCTCGTCGACGAGCCGCGGCAGGATGCGCCGGCTCCGGGCGCGCAGCAGGTCGATGGCGTCGGCCGTGCTGTGCGTGGCCCGTTTGGCGTCGTCCCCCGACAGGTCCTCGGCCGTCGGGCCGAGCAGGACGTGGCCGTGGACGGTCGGGGTGACCAGGACGCCTTTGCCGCGCACGGTGGGCACGGGCAGCAGGATGTGCCGCACGAGGTCGCGGGCGAACGTGTCGTAGACGATGAGCTGGCCCCGGCGCGGGGTGACGGTGAACGTCTCGTGGCCGAGCATCCGGTCGACGGTGTCGGCGTGCAGGCCCGCGGCGTTGACCAGCCATCGAGTGGTGAGCGAGCCGCGCCCCGCGACGATGAGCCGATGCGTCCCCGTACCTGATCTGACGTTCTCCACACGGGAGTTGAGGTGCAGGTCGACCCCCGCGCGGACCGCCTGGGTGGCGTACGCGAGCGTGGTCGTCCAGGGGCAGATGACGCTCTCGCCGGGTACGTCGAGTGCGCCGAGCGCCCCCGGTCCCAAGTGGGGCTCACGGGACCGGAGTTCCTCCACCGGAATGGGGCGGACGGCGTGGTGGCCGTTCCGTTCGGCCTGGGCGGCGAGCCCCGGCAGGGCGGCGAGCTGGTCGGGGTCCCAGGCGATGAGCAGGGCGCCGACCGGTTCGACGGGGATGCCGGACTCGGCCGCGTAGGAGGCGAGGCGGCGGCTGCCGTCGCGGACGAGCCGCGCCTCCAGCGAGCCCGGCGCGGCGTCGAAGCCGGTGTGCAGGATCGCCGTGTTGGCCTTGGAGGTGCCCTCGCCGATGTCGTCCGCCGCGTCGAGGAGCGCGATCCGCGCTCCGGGCGCCCTCCGCACCAGCTCCCGGGCGAGCGCGCAGCCGACGACTCCGGCGCCGACGACCGTGATGTCGTACGTGGCGGCGGGCAGCGGCCCGACACGGGTGACCGTCACGACGCGCGGCCCACGGCGGCCCGGAAGACTGCGAGGCGTCCCCCCGCGACCGCGCCCTTCGCGCCGAGGTCGCCGGACGCCGGGCGGACGGCGCGCGCTTCGGTGCCGAAGGCGCCCTGGTCGACGGCGAGCACGGGTCCGCTCACCATGGCGCCGTCACCCCATCCCCCGGTCCGTGATCTCCGCCGGTCAGCCTGCGCCACCCGGACGACCGCCGTCAAGGACACCAACTCCACCGCATCCCGGGGTGGTTGGGTCGGCCGGGTCCCGACGGGGGCGCCCCGAGATCCCGGCCCGCGGCGCGCCTCCGCATGGTCCGTCCCGCCCTTCTCGTATCAGGCGTGACGCCCCTCCCCCCGCGTCACGCCGGTACGGCAGGATGACACGGAGCGTACGTACGCATCCCGAACAGGCCGCACCGAAAAGGGAGTTGCCCCATGACGGACACGTCCTCCGGTACATCGCGCAGCGACACCGACACACCGCACCCGGCCCGGGTCTACGACTGGTTCCTCGGCGGCAGCGACCACGGCCCCGCGGACGAGGCGCTCGGCCGGCAGATCGTGGCGATGGAGCCGACGGCCAAGTACGGCGCGCGGCACAACCGTTGGTTCATGCAGCGGGCGACGAGGATGCTCGCGGCACGGCTCGGGGTGCGCCAGTTCCTCGACATCGGCACCGGCATCCCCACCGAGCCGAACCTGCACCGCGTGGCGCAGACCGCGGCGCCCGAGGCGAGCGTCGTGTACGTGGACAACGATCCGCTCGTCCTCACCCACGCCCAGGCACTCCTGAACGGCACGCCGGAAGGCGTCACCCGCTATCTCCAGGCGGACGTCCGCGAGCCGCGGAAGATCCTCGATCTGGCCGGTTCCGTCCTGGACTTCGACCGGCCCGTGGCGGTGTAACTGATCGCGCTGCTGCATTTCGTCCCCGACGAGGCGGGCGCGTACGACCTCGTGCGCACCCTGGTGGACGCGCTGCCCTCCGGCAGCCATCTCGTCCTGTCCCACCTCGCGTCCGACCACGACCCGGAGCGCACCCGGCAGGCCGTCGACATGTACGCGGCCGGCGGGGTCACGCTCGTACCGCGCTCCCGCGAGGAGACGGCCACGTTCTTCACCGGTCTCGATCTGCTCGATCCGGGCATCGTGTGGCTGCCGGACTGGCACCCGGAGCTCGCCGTCGACGAAGAGCGGAACGGGAGCCCGGTTCCGCTGTACGCGGGAGTGGCGCGCAAGCCCTGACAGGACTTACTCGTGCGAACGACCATGGCGAACATCACACATGGCGATACCCACGTCACCGACCGAAGCGGAAAGTCGTACCGATCCCCTACCCTCGTTCACATGTCCTCCACCCCTGCCCCGCGCTCCGCACGCACAGCCGACGTGCTCAACGAGCGGATCCGTGACCTTTGGTCGCGCACCGGTGGGCAGTTGACCGCCGAGGACCGCGCGGAGTACGAGGCACTGGTGACGGAGTGGGCGGCCGCGACCGGTGAAGGAGTCGTACAGAAGGCCTGAGGCCACCGGAACCGGAGGCTCCTCAAGAGCCCGGGCCCCGGGGTTCAGGACTCAGGACTGGGGACGGCTGCCGTGGTTCGCCGCGTGCTTGCGGCGGGCCTTCTTCTTGCGGCGACGCTTCGAGGACATGACGCCTCCTACGGAGATAGCGGGCATTGAGCGCATTTCGCCCACTCACCATTCCACAGGGCCCGCGGTCCCGCGATCCGGCCCGCGCGGCACCCCGTGCCGCTCTCCAAGGGAAAATTAAGACAAGAGGCCCATTTTCCAAGAGTCCGCCCAGATCGCGGAGGCAGCATTCCTGACCGCAGCAGCCATGGATCAGGAAGGCTCGGATGTGGGCGACTCTCGGGATCGAACAGCGCACGAGGCAGCGCGGGCGCGGCAGGCGCGGGCGGACCACTGGTCACGCAGAGGGCTGCTCACCGCCTTCGGCGCGGCCTCCCTGGTGACCGTCGCGGGCTGCGCCGGGGCGGCCGGCGCGGCCGGGGCGAAGACCGCGTCGGCCGGCTCCGGCACGGCCGACAGCGCCACGGTGAGCGTGACCCCGGCGAGCGGCTCGACATCGGCCGACTTCACGAGCCCGGTCACCGTGTCGGTGTCCGGCGGGACGCTCTCGGACGTCCGGGTCACCGCCGACGGCGGGGCCGCCCTCAAGGGCACGTTCAACGACGCCCGTACGACGTGGACGTCCGCCGCAAACCCCTTGTCGGACACGGACTACACCGTCACCGCGAAGGTCAAGGGCGGCGGCTCCACGCACACCTCCACCTTCACCACCAAGAAGCCGGGCGCGACCTTCGTCGGGTACTTCACCCCGGAGGACGGCTCCACGTCGGGCGTCGGCATGCCGGTCTCGCTCGACTTCACGCGGGCCGTCACGGACCGGGCCGCCGTCCAGAGGGCGATCACGGTGACGGCCGATCCGGGCGTCGAGATCGTCGGACACTGGTTCAGCGACACCCGGCTCGACTTCCGGCCCGAGACGTACTGGGCCGCGGGCACGAAGATCACGCTGAAGCTGCGTCTCAAGGACGTGGAGGGCGCGGACGGGGTGTACGGCACCCAGGACAAGGACGTCACCTTCCACATCGGGCGCGAGCAGATCAGCGTCGTCGATCTGAGCAAGAAGTCGATGACGGTGTCACGGGACGGCGAGGAGATCGCCACCTACGACGTCTCGGGCGGCGGCTCCGGGTACGAGACGTGGGCCGGGAAGATGGTGATCTCCGAGCGGTTCGAGGAGACCCGGATGGACTCGACGACCGTGGGCCTCGGCGACGAGTACGACATCGACGACGTGCCGCACGCACAGCGGCTCACCACCTCCGGCACGTTCATCCACGGCAACTACTGGGCGTCCCCGTCGGTCTTCGGCACCAGCAACACCAGTCACGGCTGCATAGGCCTGCGCGACGCGCAGGGCGCGGACGACGCGTCGACGCCGGGGGCCGAGTTCTACAAGAGCTCGATCGTCGGCGACGTGGTGGAGGTGCGCCGCTCCGGCGAGGAGACGGTCGATCCGTCGAACGGCCTCAATGGCTGGAATGTGTCGTGGGCGGACTGGAAGGCGGGCAGCGCGGTCTGAGGCGCCCGGGGCTGAAGTGACGGCATGGATCGAGGCGCATGTTCTGCGCCAGATGTTCACAGCTTCTCCGGAAGACGTTGACGGCGCGCGAAACGCAGTGGCAGGGTCACGGGGCCCGACCGACCATCCCCGGTGAGGGACCGAGGAGCCCCTTGTCCCGATGAACGACAGCGCCGCACCCATCCCCGGCCTCGATCCGACCGGACTCGCACCCGGCCCGGACTGGCGGCATTTCGCCCATACGTACTGGGCCAGGGAACCGGTGGTGGTTCCGGGGGCCGGCGCGCTCGGCCTCGGCCCCGCCGAGACCCACGCCCTGCTGCGGGCCGCCACCGCCGCCGCACCGCCCGAGCGGGTACGGCTCGCCACGACGGACGGCCGGCTGAAGGACCCGGGGCCGCTCCTGCCGGGGCCAGCGGACCCGGACCTCGCCGGGTACGCCGACCGCCTCGCCGGGCATCCGCGGCTCGCCGGAGACGGGTGGCTGCTCACGGTCACGGACCCGCTCAGCCATGACTTCGCGCTGTGGTCGCGGGTGCGGGACGTGCTCGCGGACCTCTGGCGGCACATCGGCCGCGCCCCGCTGCCCGTCACCGCGGACCTGGCCGTCGGCGACCGGCACCACACCGTGGAGGACGAGGCTGTCCGCCCGGACGCGGCCGCCCTGACCTGGGTGCTCGACGGGGAGCTGACGGTACGGGTGCGGCCCGAGCACACGGGCACCGAGTACGAGCTGCGGGCCCGGGCCGGCGACGTGGTCCACTGGCCCGCCGGCAGCACCCACCTCGACCACCGGCCCGGCCGGTGCACCACGCTGCGCCTGACCGTGCCCGCGCGGACGACATCGGCCCTGCCGCTGGTGGCGGACGTCCTCGCGGACCTGATGCGCCGGCACCCCGCCTACGTCGAGGGGCCGATCACGTACCCTCACCCGATGCCCGCCGACCCTGACGGCCGTCTGACCGCGCCGCCCCGACTCACCGCTTCCGCCGACCTGTTCACGGACACCCTGGCCGGACCCGAGCCCGAGCGGGAGCTGCTTCTGCGCTGGGCCGCACTGCGCTCGGCGGCCGGTCTCGACCCGGCGCCGCCGCGCCGACCGGGCATCCGCCTCACCCCCGAGCACCGATTACGACGAGTCGCCGAGATCGTCCGCGCTCCCGGGGACCCCGACAGCCACGGCCCCGCGGTCTGGGCGGCGAACGGACACGCCTGGACGGCCCCGGGAGCCGCAGCGGACCGCCTCCTCGCCCGACTGCGCACGACGCACGACGCCCGCTCCGTGGCAGAGCTCGCGCAGTCGGCCGACACATCGGCCGACGACCCCGAACTGCTCCCCCTGCTGAGCGAGTTGTACCGCTCGCGTGCCGTGGAGGCGACAGGGCCGGAGCGCCGCCGATGAGCACCGTCGGCACAGCGCCCATCGACCGGCTCGACCGGCTCGACTGGGAGCACTTCGCCGCCGAGTACTGGGACCGGCGCCCCGTCCTGTTCCGCGGATCCGCACTCCCGCACGCGCCGTTCGACCGGAACGAGGTCTTCGAGAGCGCCGTCGTCGCCGCGCAACGGCCCGCCGGCCACGACCGGGTCGGCTTCACCGTCGGACAGCGCCGTCTCAGCGACCCCGGGGATCTGCTGCCCGGGCCCGAGGACGGATCGTTCGACGCCTACGACCGGCGCCTTGCGGGGCAGTTGGCGGGCGAATCGTTCTCCCTCGTGATTCGGGGGCTGCACTCACGCCACCACCCCCTCTGGGCACGGGAACGCGACTTCCTCGCGGGCCTGTGGAGCCGGGTCGGGCAGCCCGGCGCGGGCGCGACCACGACGCTCTTCCACGGAACCCGCTCCCCCTCCGAGTCCCGCACCCACCGGGGTGCGACGTTCCTGTACGTGGTCCTCGGCTCCCGGCGCCTGGAGCTCGACCGCGCCGGGCACCGGGTGGCGGCGGAATCGGCCCCCGGCGATCTGCTGTACTGGCCGGCGGGCTATCGCCACACGGCGCCCACCCCGGCCGCCGCGTCACCGCCCTCCGCCACGGCCGGCGTGCACATCGGCATTCCCCGGGAGTCGCCCCGCCCCGGCACCGGCCTGCACTCGCTGCTCGCGCCGGGCCCCAACCCCCTCTCCCCGCAGGGTGGTTGGGGCGGCGACGGCATCCACGTACCGGACGGCGACCCGCCCGACGACCTGCCCGCCGGACTGCCGCCGGTGTTCGCGGCGGCGCTCGACCACTTCCGGCAGGCCGCCCGGCCCGCGGCACTGCAGCGCCGGGTGGTGCGCGAGACGCTGCGCCAGGCCACGAACGGGGGCCTCGGGCCCGTGCCGCCGCCCGCGCGCCCCGGCCACTTCACCGACGACGACGCGGTGCGGGCGACCGAACGCGTGCTGTGGTCCCCGGCCTGCGGGCGGCAGCTCGTCGCGGCGTGCGGGCACGTCCTGGAGACGGACCTGACCGCACCCGAGCTCTCCGCCGTCCTCGGCCTGCTCAACGCGGGAGAGACGGTCCTGGTGAGCGAACTCGCCCCGCGCGCGCGGTCGTTGGTGTCACGGCTCGCCGGGTTCCGCGCGGTGGAGCGGCTGTGAGCGCGGCGCGGCTCGTCACCCGCCCGCCGCCGGGATCGCGAGGTACTTGTACTCCAGGAACTCCTCGATGCCGACGCGTCCGCCCTCGCGCCCGAGCCCGGACTGTTTGACGCCGCCGAACGGCGCGGCCGGGTTGGAGACCAGCCCGGTGTTGAGGCCGACCATGCCGGTCTCCAGTCGTTCGCCGACGCGCAGCGCCCGGTCGAGATCGCGGGTGTAGACGTAGCTGACGAGTCCCCATTCGGTGTCGTTGGCGACGCCCACGACGTCGTCCTCGTCCTCGAACGTGAACAGCGCGGCGACCGGCCCGAAGATCTCCGTGGTGGTGAGTTCGGCGTCGCGGGGCACCTGGGCGAGGACGGTCGGCGGGTAGAAGTTCCCCTCCCCGTCCGGGACTTCACCCCCGGTGAGCACTTTCGCCCCGCGGTCGACGGCGTCCCGCACGAGTCGTACGACCTTGTCGCGGCCGGTGCTGTCGATGAGCGGGCCGACGTCGGTGCCGGGGGCGGTGCCGTCGCCGAAGGTCAGCGCCGCCATGCGGGCCGTGAGCCGGGTGGCGAACTCCTCGGCGACGGAGGTGTGCACGTAGATGCGGTTGGCGGCGGTGCACGCCTCGCCCATGTTGCGCATCTTCGCCACCATGGCGCCGTCCACCGCGGCGTCCAGGTCGGCGTCCTCGAACACGATGAACGGGGCGTTGCCGCCCAGTTCGAGCGAGGTGCGTACGACGGTGTCCGCGCACTGGGCGAGCAGGATGCGGCCCACCTGGGTGGAGCCGGTGAACGACAGCTTGCGGATGCCGCCACCGCGCAGCAGGGGCTCGACCACACCGGCCGCGTCCGACGTGGTCAGGACGTTGAGGACGCCCGGGGGCAGGCCCGCCTCGGTGAGGATCTCGGTCAGCGCGAGGGTGGACAGCGGGGTCTGCGGGGCCGGCTTGAGGATCATCGTGCAGCCCGCCGCGATCGCCGGGCCGATCTTGCGGGTGCCCATCGCCAGCGGGAAGTTCCACGGGGTGATCAGCAGACAGGGGCCGACCGGCTGGCGCAGCACCAGGTGGCGGTTGCGGCCGTCCGGGCTCAGCGCGTACCCGCCGTCGACCCGGACCGCCTCCTCGGCGAACCAGCGGAAGAACTCGGCCGCATAGGCGACTTCGCCGCGGGCCTCGGCGAGGGGCTTGCCCATCTCCAGGGTCATCAGCAGGGCGAGGTCCTCGGTGCGGCTGAGGATGATCTCGTGGGCGCGGCGCAGGATCTCCGACCGCTCGCGGGGTGCGGTCGCCGCCCAGGCGCGCTGCGCCTTCGCTGCCGCGTCCATGGCCCGCTCGCCGTCCTCGGGGCCGGCGTCGGCGACGTCGCAGAGGGTGGCGCCGGTGGCGGGATTGTCGACCGCCATCGTGCGGTGCGCTGCCGCGGGGTGCCAGGTTCCGTCGATGTGGAGGTTCTTGGGTACGGCCGCGATGACGGGGGGTGTGGTCATGGTGGGGCTCCATCAGGGGGGAGGGTGACGGTTCTTGTGGGGGGGCGGGTGCGGGTGGAGTGTGGCTGGTCGCGCAGTTCCCCGCGCCCCTGCAGCGAGCTTCGCTCGCTCAGGGGAAGGCTGCGCGCAGCGCATGCCTCAGGGGCGCGGGGAACTGCGCGGGACGCCCCATCGGTCGGCACCCGGCGGCGAAGAGGCGAACCCCTACGGCGCCGACGTGGCCGTCGACACCGCCGCGCTCCACATCCCCAGCGCCTCGTCGACCTGCTCCTCCGACACCACCAGCGCCGGAATCATGCGCACCACGTTCCCCCAGGGACCACAGGTCAACAGCAACAGCCCCGCGTCCGCCGCCGCCTGCTGAGCGCGGAGCGCGGTCGCCGGGTCGGGCTCGCCGTCCGGCGTCGTGAACTCGCTCGCCAGCATCAGCCCGAGCCCGCGTACGTCCCCGATCGCCGGTGTCTTCGCCGCGACCTCCTCGAGCCCGGTGCGCAGCCGCGCCCCCATCGTCGCCGCGTTCGCGACCAGCCCCTCCTCCTCGATCACGTCGAGCGTGGCGCACGCCGCCGCGCAGGCGACCGCGTTGCCGCCGTACGTGCCGCCCTGCGAGCCCGGCCGTGCCCGGCTCATCAGCTCCCGCGACGCGGCGATCCCGGACAGCGGGAACCCCGAGGCCAGCCCCTTCGCCGTGATCAGCACGTCGGGACGCACCCC
The DNA here is from genome assembly GCF_000373565.1 of Streptomyces sp. HmicA12. Classification (GTDB taxonomy): domain Bacteria; phylum Actinomycetota; class Actinomycetes; order Streptomycetales; family Streptomycetaceae; genus Streptomyces. The sequence goes on from NZ_KB891831.1 coordinate 334,472, forward strand.
GAAGTGGTCGTGCCCCCAGAACCGTCCGGTCCTGCCGACGCCCGTCTGGATCTCGTCCAGGATCAGCAGGATGCCGTGCCGGTCGGCACGCTCCCGAAGCCCTTGCAGGAAGGCCGAGTTGGCGGGTACGTAACCGCCCTCGCCGAGGACCGGCTCGACCAGGATGGCCGCCGTGTCGTCCGGGTCCGACACCGTGGCGAGGAGATGGTCCAGCTCGCGCAGCGCGAACCGCGTCGCGGTCTCCTCGTCCCAGCCGTAGTGGAACGCGTTCGGGAACGGCGTGATCGCCACCCCCGCCATGAGCGGTCCGAAACCCGTACGGATCTTCGTCCCGGAGGTCGTGAGCGAGGCCGCCGCCACGGTCCGGCCGTGGAAACCGCCGTGCGCCACCACGATGTTGGGCCGCCCGGTCGCCTGCCGGGCGAGCCGCAGCGCGGCCTCCACCGCCTCGCTGCCCGAGTTCACGAAGAACAGGCTGTCCAGACCGTCGGGCAGTACGCCGTCGAGCTTCTCCACCAGCCGCTGCAACGGCTGGTGCATCACCGTCGTGTACTGGCCGTGGATGAGCGTGCCCACCTGCTCCTGCGCGGCCGCCACCACCCGCGGATGACAGTGGCCGGTACTCGTCACCCCGATTCCCGCTGTGAAGTCCAGATAACGGCGGCCGTCGATCCCGTACAGGTGGACGCCCTCCCCGCGCTGAGCGACGACGGGAGTGGCCTGACGCAAGTGCTCGGACAGTTGGGTCATGACCCCAGCCTCAGTGCCCGGCCGAAGAGGCGTCAATGGGCCATCTGTGACGTTTCGCGGACCGGGACCCGCAGGCCGCGCGCTCTCAATTCGCAGGAGTTCTGCGTAATTTACTTGCGGGCGGGGTTCCCAAGCCCGGACGGTTCTGCAACAGTCCTGCGTATTCGAGCGCGAGAAAACGCGAGAAGTCGATCCGCCGGAGGTGAAATCCGTGGCGGTGCACGACCGCGCACGCGGGCACGACCTCGCGGCGCTGCGCGGCCTCAACACCGGTGTGGTGCTGAGGGCGTTGCGGCAGGAGAGTCCGCAGACGGTGAGCGGCCTGGCCGGTGCGACCGGACTCTCCCGGCCGACGGTGGAGGCACTCGTCGAGGAGCTGGCGACGCAGGGGTGGATCGCCGAGGCGGACATCCCGGCGACGGGGCGGGCCCCCGGGCGGCCCGCGCGACGCTTCAGGTTCCGGGCCGAGGCCGGGCACGTCGTCGGCGTGGACATCGGGCTCAAGAAGATCGTGCTGCTCCTCGCCCGACTCGACGGCGAGGTCGTGGCCCGGCAAAGGGAGTCCTTCGACCCGGAGCTGACGGGGGCGGAGCGCATCGAGCTGCTGCGCGGCCGGCTGCGCCGCTTCCTCGCCGAGCAGGGGCTCGCCCCGCACGATGTGTGGACGCTCGGCATCGGCGTGCCCGGCATGGTCGACCGCACCGGCCGGATCCGGTCGGTGATCGTGCCGGACTGGACCGACCTGGATCTCGCGCGGCGGCTCGCGGACGACTTCCCCGGCACCGACCGCGTCCTCGTCGAGAACGATGTGAACCTCGCGGTGCTGGCCGAGCACTGGCGGGGCGCCGCACGGCTCGCGGACGACGTGGCGTGCGTGCTGCTCGGGCCGCGCATCTCGTGCGGCCTGATGATCGACGGCAGACTGCACCGGGGCCGGCGCGGCGGCGCGGGCGAGCTCGGCATCCTGCCCCAACTCGGTGTGGACGAGGCCGAGAAGGGCTTCGCGTGGACCGGCGAACGGCTGCCCGGCGAGTCCGAGACCGACGCGCTGGCCCGCGCCGTGCGCGACGGCGACCCGGAGGCGCTCGCCGTCCTTGACCGGTTCCTGGCCGGTGTCGCCCCGGCCGTCGCCGCGCTCGTCCTCGCCCTGGACCCCGAACTCGTCGTCCTGACGGGCGCGTTGGCTCCTGTGGGCGAACCCCTGACCCCGCTGCTCACCGAGCGGCTCGAGCCCCTCACCCTGCACGTGCCGCGCATCGCGGTCAGCACGCTCGGCCGCGAGGGCGTCGCGCTCGGCGCCGTGCGCCGCGCCCTGGACGCGGCCGAAGCACACCTCCCGGGCCCATAGGGCCCGTTGAGGCCCTGCCCCCGAACGCTGGACCTTCCCCCACCACCCGCTACCGACCGGAGACGCGAATGCGCAGGAGAACCCTGCTCGCCGGTGCTCTCGCGGCGACCCCCCTCGCCACGGCGTGCAGCAAGGACGGCGACGCTTCCGACACCGCCTCGTCGGACGGCCGCACCACCCTCTCGTACGGCATCTGGGACGTCGCCCAGGTGCCCGGGATGCGGCAGATCATCACGGCGTTCGAGCGCGAGAACCCTGGCATCTCCGTGGAGATCCAGCTCACCCCTTGGGCCTCGTACTGGACGACGCTGCGCACGTCGATGCGTGGCGGGACGGCGCCGGACGTGTTCTGGATGAACGCCGTGAACCTTCAGCTGTACGCGTCGAACGGCGTCCTGGAACCACTGGACCCGCACATCGCACGCGACCGGACTCCGGTCGGCAGGCACCCGAAGGCACTGGTCGACATCTACGCGTACGACGGAACGCAGTACGGCCTGCCCAAGGATTTCGACACGGTCGGGCTCTGGTACAACAAGAAGCTGTTCGACAAGGCGGGAGTCACATACCCGGATTCCAGCTGGACTTGGGACGATCTGCGGGACGCGGCACGCGAGCTGACCGACCCCGGGAACCGGGTGTACGGGATCGCCGCCGAGATGGACCGGCAGACCAAGTTCTATCCGTCCGTCTTCGGCGCGGGCGGATACGTGCTGCGCGACGGGAAGTCCGGATTCGCCGACCCCCGCTCCGTCGAAGGGCTGCGGTTGTGGACCGACCTCGTCGACCGGGGCTGGTCACCGCCGCAGAGCGCCATGTCCGAGGTGCGGGCCAGGAATCTGTTCCTGTCGGAGCAAGTGGCCATGAACTACGACCTGTCGGCGATGGCCTCGTTCATGTACGGCACGCCCGCCATCAAGGACCACGGCGGTGTGGCCGTGCTGCCGAAGGGGCGCCGACGGGCCACGGTCATCCACGGTCTCGCGAACGCCATCAGCGCCAAGTCCCGTCACAAGCAGGCTGCTTGGAAGTTCGTCGACTTCATGGCCCGCAGGCCCGCCGCGGAGATCCAGGCGAAGGGCGGCGTCACCATCCCCTCGTACGAGGGGACCCAGGACGCCTGGCTGAAGTCGATGCCGGAGTTCGATCTGCGCGTCTTCATCGACATGCTCGACTACGCGTTCCCGTACCCCAGTTCGCGGAACACCGCCGTCTGGGAGGACCAGGAATACCTGCTGCTCGGTGCCCCGTTCAGCGGCAAGGGCGGCATCGAGCAGACGGCGCGGACGCTGGCGAAGCAGATGGACCGGGCGCTCGACGAGGAGGGCAAGTGATGGCCGTGTTCCCGTCGACGGCCGCCGCCGAGGCGGAGGGCCGGATCAGGAAGCCGCGCGCGAAGGCAGGGCGCGACGACACCGCGCGCGGACCCAACTCGCGTACGCAGAAGGCCGCGTACCTCTTCATCGCGCCCATCGGGCTCGGCTTCCTGCTGTTCTACATCTGGCCGATGCTGCAGACGTTCGGCTACAGCTTCACCGCCTTCGGCCCGTTCGGCGGCAACAGCTGGATCGGCGGGGACAACTACGCGCGGGTCGTGCAGGACGTCACGGTGTGGCGGGCCGTCGGCAACACCCTCCTGTACGGAGCGATCGGGCTGCTCACCCTGCCTCTGTCGATCATGGTGGCGGCGCTGCTCAACCGGCGCGGCCTGCGCGGCGTCGCCGTCTATCGCGCCCTGTACTTCATCCCGTTCGTCACGCTTCCGGTGGCCGTCGGCCTCGTCTGGAACTGGCTCTACAACGGCAACTTCGGCCTCCTGAACGAGGTGTTGTCCTGGTTCGGGATGTCCCGGCACTTCTGGGCCTCCGACCCGTCGTCGGCGCTGTGGGCCATCGGTGTCGTCGCCGTGTGGCAGAGCGTCGGCTACTACCTCATCATCTTCATCGCCGGCATCAAGGGCATCCCTCAGGACTACTACGAGGCAGCCGAGTTGGACGGCGCGGGACCGGTGCGCCGCTTCTTCACGATCACGCTTCCGCTGCTGAGTCCGAGCATCTTCTTCGCCGCGGTCATCTGCGTGATCAACTCGCTGCAGATGTTCGACCTGATCTACGTGATGATGAGCCCGACGAATCCTGCGCTCGGCTCGACCCAGTCCGTGGTGAGCCTCTTCTACCAGTGGGCGTTCCAGCAGAACAACCAGGGCGCGGCGGCCGCGTTGGCCTTCCTCCTGATGCTGCTCACAGCGGCCCTGACGTTCCTTCAGTTCCGGCTCCAGAAGAGGTGGGTGCACTATGCGTGACCGGTTGCGCCGCGTGGACGGCGGGGCCGTCACCACGCACATACTGCTCTCGCTCGGCGCGCTCGTCATGGTCTTCCCGTTCCTGTGGCAGCTGCTCACGGCGCTGAAGACGCTGCCGGAGGCGGTGCACGTACCGACGACGTTCCTGCCGCAGGAGTGGAACTGGGCCTCGTTCGAAGAGGTCTTCACCGCGATGCCGTACGGGGAGATGCTCGGCAACAGCGTCATCAACACGGTCGGCAGGACCGCCGGTCAGCTGGTGTTCTGCTCGCTCGCCGCGTACGCGTTCGCGCGGATGCGGTTCCGCGGCAAGAACGTTCTGTTCGCCCTGTTCCTGTCCGTGCTCCTGGTCCCCTCGTCCCTGCTGATCCTGCCGCAGTACGACATCATCCAGCGGCTCGGGCTGCTCAACTCCCCGCCCGCGCTGTTCCTTCCCGGCATGTTCAGCGCGTTCGGGACGTTCATGCTGCGGCAGTTCTTCCTCGCCCTGCCGCGCGAACTGGAGGAGGCGGCGCGCATCGACGGCGCCGGGCCCTTCCGCATCTTCTGGTCGATCATGCTGCCGCTGATCCGACCCGCGCTGGCCGCACTCGCCGTCATCACCGCGATGTGGTCGTGGAACGACCTGCTGTGGCCGCTGGTCGTGAACACCGACCCGGCGAAGATGCCCATCAGTGCCGGGCTGACCTCCCTGGAGGGACAGTTCGAGACCAACTATCCGGTGATGATGGCCGGTTCGCTGATCGCCAGCCTGCCGATGATCCTTCTCTACCTGTTCCTCCAGCGGCACTTCGTGCAGGGCATCGCCCAGAGCGGCACGAAGGGCTGAACACCGCATCACCGCACTCCCGAAAGGACGTTCATGGCACGCCTCGACGTGGGCCTGATCGGCGCGGGCGGCATCGCCCGTGCGCATCTGCCCGCCTGGACCGCGCTCGGCGCACGCGTCGCGATCCTGTCCACCGACGGCAACGCGGAGAAACTCGCCGCCCGGTACCCCGATCACGACGTGTCGGTGGCGCGGTCCCTCCCCGAACTCCTCGACCGCAGCGCTCTGGTGGACCTCTGCACCCCCACGTTCACGCATCACCGGCTCGCCCTCGACGCGATCGCCGCGGGCAAGCACGTGGTGTGCGAGAAGCCCCTCGCGCTCACCGTCGCCGAGGCGCGGGAGATGGCGGCCGCGGCCGAGGCCGCCGGAGTGCTGCTCTTCCCCGCGCACGTCGTCCGCTACTTCCCCGCCTACGCGGCGCTCGCCGAGTCCGTCGCGGCGGGCGGCATCGGCGACCCGGCGGTGCTCCGCTTCACCCGCTCGGGCTGCTTCCCGGTGTGGGCGCCCTGGTTCGCCGACCCTTCCCTGTCCGGCGGCATCCTGGTCGACCAGATGATCCACGATCTCGACTTCGCGCGGCTGCTCGCGGGCGAGGTGGTGCGGGTGCACGCACAGGTCCGCGGTCACCAGGGCCCGGGCGCGCAGCCCGGCGACGTGACCACCGGCACGGCGGTCCTCACGCACGCCTCCGGCGCGGTGAGCCATGTGCTCGGCGTGTGGGGCCCGCCGGACCTCCGGTTCCGCACCACGTTCCGGGTCGCCGGTCCCGACGGAATCCTGGAGCACGACTCGACCGCCCATACCGGCTTCCGGGTTCTGGCCCAAGGTGAGCGCACGCGGGGCGAGGGCATCCCCGGCAGCCCCATGACGGAGAGCCCGTACCTGACGGAGCTGCGGGAGTTCGCCGCCGCCGTCTCGGGCGGTGCCGCGCCCCGGGTGTCGGCGCGCGACGGTGTCGAGGCGGTCCGGATCGCGGTGGCGGCGGCCGAGTCGGCCCGCAGCGGTGACCCCGTCGAACTGAAGCAGACCGAGGAGGCCGGGCTGTGAAGGCCATGAAGGTAGGAGTGCTGTCGTTCGCGCACGTGCACGCGGGCGGCTTCGCGCGCGGGCTCGCCGCCATGGACGGCGTGGAGGTCCTCGCGGCCGACCCGGACACGGACCTGGCGGCGCCGGGCGAGCTGCGCGGCAAGGAGTTCGCGGCCCGGATCGGCGTGAACTACGTAGACACGTACGAGGAGTTGTTCGCCTGGGGGCCCGACAAGGTCGTCGTCTGCGCGGAGAACGTACGGCACCGGCCCCTGGTCGAACTCGCCGCCGCGCACGGCGTCGACGTCCTGTGCGAGAAGCCCCTCGCGACGACGCCCGAGGACGGCGCGGCCATGGTCGAGGCGTGCCGGGCGGCCGGCGTGCGGCTCGCGGTGGCGCACCCGGTCCGCTTCAGCCCGGCGTATCTGGCGGTCCGGGAGGCGGTGCGCGCGGGCACGGCGGGCGAGATCCTCACCGTGTCCGGCGCCAACAACGGTTACATGCCGGGGGCCAGGCGCCGCTGGTTCGTCGACCCCGAACTCGCGGGCGGCGGCGCCCTGATGGACCACACCGTGCACGTCGTCGACCTGCTCGACGACCTCTTCGAGGCGAGCGAGGTCACCTCCGTCTACGCGCAGACCAACAACATCCTGTACGAGGCAGTGGGCGACGTCCCGGTGGAGACGGCGGGCCTGCTCACCCTCACGTACGCGAACGGCGCGGTGCTCACCCTCGATTGCAGCTGGAGCCAGCCGCGCCACCACCCGGCGTGGGGCGGCCTGTCGATGCAGGTCGTCGGCGACCGGGCGATCCTGGAGATGGACGCCTTCGACCAGAAGGTCCACGGCTTCAGCGAGTCGTCGCGGGCCGCGATGGAACTCCCTTACGGCGTCGACCTGGACGGACTGATGCTGCGCGCGTTCCTGTTCGGCGAGGGCCCGATCGATGTCACGGACGGCGCGGCGGGGCTGCGCGCGCTACGGATCGTCTCGGCGGCGTACGAGTCGGCCCGGACGGGGTGCGCGGTGCGGCTCGATTAGGGACACGGAGGTTCGTCCGCGGGTGCGGGCGCGTGGGGGCTGATCGCGCGGTTCCCCGCGCCCCTTGAGGCATGCGCTGCGCGCAGCCTTCTCCTGGGAGCGGGCGGAGCTCGCTTCTCAGGGGCGCGGTGAACTGCGCGACCAGCCACGACGACAGCCGCACCGGCATCACGACCGCACCCGGCACACGACACCCCCGCACCCCGGGCCGGCCGCGTACGGCAGGATGGCCCCGGCGCGCGGATCGTCACCCTGTCGACACGCGCCCTCCACATCCCCGAGCAAGCAGGTACCACGTGACGAAACATCACATACCCGTCCCCACAGCCGCGTTCCGGCCGGTCGGAGGTGGCCGATGACGCGCGCCGTCGAGGTCCACGACCTGATCTTCGCCTGTGCCGCGCTGCTCGGCGGGCTGCTGGCGGGGCTGCTGCTGCGGATCCTGCTGCGCTGGCTCGGCGTGCGGGCCGGGCGGACCCGGTGGGGCGGGGACGATGTGATCGTCGACGCGCTGCGCACCCTCGTCCCGTGGGCGGCGGTCGCCGCGGGCGCGGCGGTGGCGGCCGAGGCGCTGCCGCTGAGCGCGCGCACCGGACGCAACGTGAACATGACGCTGACCGCGTTCGTCATCGTCGCGGCGACGCTCACGGCGGCCCGGGTCATCACCGGGCTCGTCCGCACGGTGGCGCAGTCCCGCGCCGCGGTGGCGGGTTCGGCGACGATCTTCGTGAACATCACCCGGGTCGTGGTGCTCGCGATGGGCTTCCTCGTCGTGCTGCAGACCCTCGGGATCTCGATCGCACCGCTGCTCACCGCCCTCGGTGTGGGCGGTCTCGCGGTGGCCCTGGCGTTGCAGGACACGCTCGCGAACCTCTTCGCGGGCGTACACATCCTCGCGTCGAAGACGGTGCAGCCCGGTGACTACATCCGCCTCAGCAGCGGCGAGGAGGGCTACGTCGTCGACATCAACTGGCGCAACACGGTGGTGCGGCAGCTCTCCAACAACCTCGTGATCATCCCGAACACTCAGCTGTCGGGCACGAACATGACCAACTTCAGCCGCCCCGAGCAGGAGATGACGCTCACCGTGCTGGCCGGTGTCGGTTACGACAGCGACCTGGAGCAGGTCGAGCGCGTGACGGTGGAGGTCGTCACCGAGGTCATGAAGGACGTCGAGGGCGCGGTCCCCGACCACGAGCCGCTGGTGCGCTTCCACACGTTCGGCGACTCCCGGATCAGCTTCAACGTGATCCTCGGCGTCGGTGAGTTCAGCGACCAGTACCGGATCAAGCACGAGTTCATCAAGCGCCTGCACCAGCGCTTCCGCGCGGAGGGCATCCGTATCCCGTCGCCGGTGCGGCAGGTGGCGATCGCCCCGGGCAACCCGCAGATCGTGATCCCGCACCAGCGCAGCGGCGCGGAGAGCGTCCAGGACCCGATCGCCTGAGGCCGGGCCGCGTGACACCGGCACGGGTCAGCCGAGCAGTCGGCCCACCACCCGTGCCGCCGTGTCGGCCATGAAGGCGTTGCGGCCCCGGTAGTACGTGAGTTCGTGGACGGCGATGGTGAGGGCCCAGCCACGGCCGCGTGTCCACGTCGCCGCGTCGCAGCCGACGGCCGCGCGGAAGGTGTCCCGCAGGGCGTCGTCGAGGACGTACCAGGCGACGATCAGGTCCACGGCCGGGTCGCCGACACCCATGCAGCCGAAGTCGATGACGGCGGCCAGGCGCCCGCTCACCGGGTCCACGAGCACGTTCCCCGGCTCCGGATCGGCGTGCACCCAGACGTCGGGCCCGGCCCACCCGGGCGCGCGCAGGGCGGTCTCCCACAGGGCGAGAGCCGCTGCCGTGTCGATGACACCGTCGAGCCGCCCGATGGCGTCACGGGTCGAGGCGTCGCGCGGCGCGAGGGGTTTGCCGCGGTCGGCCGCCGGGGCGCCGGCGGTGTCGACCCGTTGCAGGGCCCGCACGAAGCCGGCCAAGTCCCGCGCGAACAGCTCGGATTGGACCCCCTCCCCGACCGTCGGCAGCACGCCGGGGATCCACCGGTACACCGACCACGGCCACGGATAGCCGCGCCCGGGCGCACCCGCGCCGAGCGGAGCCGGTACGGCGACGGGCAGTTCGGGGGCGAGCCGCCGCATCCAGCGCTGCTCCCGCGGCACGTCCGCGGCGGAGCCCGGGGTGCGCGGCAGCCGCACGACCAGGTCGTCGCCGAGCCGGAACAGCATGTTCGAGGTGCCGTCCGACTCGACGTACCGCACCGGCAGCCCGGCCCACTCGGGAAACTGGTCGGCGAGCAGCTCCCGCACCAGTCCCGCGTCGATGTCGGGTTCGCCGTCGTGCAGCTTGCGCGGAGCCGTCATGGTCGCCTTTCGGGGCCGGTGATCCGGCGGGCGACGATACCGAGGGGCTCCGCGAGCGGCACCCGCATTTTCCCGGGGCGCTCCGGGGGCTCCCGCTCCTGCCGCGGCCACCCCGTGAAGGGGTCCGTGGCCCGGCCGGGCCACGGCCGGTGTGCGCCCGGCCACGGACCAGGGTCCACTGGAGGTACCACCCCGCCCGCGCCCCACGAGATCCCAGACCTCCCGAAGGACGCACCATGGCCCACGCGGCCCCCGACACACCGGCCCCGCCCGGCCCACCGGAGCTCACCGCGATCCACGCGCTCCTGGCCCGGCAGGCCCGGCAGGCGCTGCGCCACTCCTTCCAGCTGCTCGGCGGGGACGCGGCGCGCGAGGCCGCCCTGACCACGCCCCCGGTACCGGTGACCCCGCCCCCTTGGGCGCAGGCGGTGGCGGACGCGGCGGCCGAGCCGACCGTGGTGTTCGCCCCGGTCAGGGACGCGTCGGGGCAGGTCGTGGACTTCGTGGACGTGGCCGTGAACCTCGCGGCCCGCGCGCTGGCTCCGCGTGTCCGGCAGGAGCGCGGGCAGCTGCTCACGGTGACCCAGCCGTCGGCGGCCCCCTCCGGGATCTTCGCGGCGATGCGGCAGGTCCTGGACACCGGCGAGCCACTGACCGGCCGCGACTGGGACGCGACGCTGCTGATCGAGGGCGCGCCCCTGCACCGGCGGCTGCGGCTCACAGCGACCCATTACCGCGACCACGTGGTGCTGACCTTCGACGAATCGGCCCGCCGCCACGAGCTGATCAGCGACCGGGTGCAGGAACAGGGCCTGATCGGCTGGGGCGAGTGGGAGCTGTCCTCAGGGCGCTGCGACTGGTCACCGGGCCTGTACGTGATCTTCGACCTGCCCCTGGACACGCCACCGCTCACCCTGGGTGACCTGGCCGGCCACCTGGTCCCCGAGGACCGCACCGCCTTCCGCGTCGCCCTGGAGCACGTACTGTCCGGGATCCCCATGGAACAGGACCTGCGGCTGCGTCTCACGGAGCAGGTGCGGCACATCCGCTTCCTCCTCGAACCGCGGCGGTCGCCGACCGGACCGGTGTGGGGCGTCCAGGCCCTCGTACAGGACGTCTCGAAGTCGTACCGGAGCCGCTTCCAGCTGGACGCCGCGGTGCACACGGCGGAACGCCGCAAGCAGCGGGCGTCGGCCGAGGCCAGGGTCGCGGCCCGGCTGCGCGAGGCGGTGCTGCCCTCCCATCCGCCGGAGACGACGGTGCAGGGCATGACCTCGGCGGTCGCCTACCGCCCCGCCGAGACCCACTCCTCGATCGGCGGCGACTGGTACAACGTGTCTCCGCTGCCCGACGGCCGGGTGCTGTACGCCCTGGGTGACGCGGCCGGGCACGGGCTCGACGCGGTGGCACGGATGGCGGCCCTGCGCGGCGGTCTCGCGGGGCTCGCGTACACCGGGCAGCCGGTGGAGGCACTGGCCGCCTGGCTGAACCGCATCACCTGCGACAACGGCATGGACGGCACCGCGACCGCCGTGGTCTGCCGCTACCACCCGGACCGCGAGCTGCTGCGCTGGGTGTGCGCCGGCCATCTGCCGCCGGTCCTGCTGCGCGACGGGACGGCCCGCCTCCTCGACGAGCACACGGGACTGCTGCTCGGGGTGCTGCCGGAGGTCACGTACACGGCCTGCGAGCTGCCCTTCCGCGAGGGCGACACGGTGCTGCTGTGCACGGACGGGCTGGTGGAGCGCCGCGACGAGGACATCACCGAGGGGCTGACGGCGCTGCTGCGCGCGGTCGAGCGGCACGCGGACCTGTCGCCCCAGCAGCTGGTGGACACGGTCAGCGCCGAGCTGCTGCCGACGCCGCAGGAGGACGACTCGTGCCTGATGGCGCTGCGGCGCGGCAATCCGGCCGCACCGCAGCCCGCGCCCTGACACTGACCTCATGTGCCACTACTGCGGTTGCCGGGAGATCCCGCTCATCAAGGAGTTCATCGCCGAGCACGAACGCGTCACGGACGCCGCCGGGGACGCGCTGCGCGCCCTGGAGCGGGGGGACGCCGGGCGGGCGCGCGAACTCGTGGACCGGATGGCGGTGGAGCTCGCGGCGCACTGGCGCGGCGAGGAGGACGGCCTGTTCCGGGTGATGAGCGCGGACCCCGAGTACGCCGACTACATCGCGGCACTGGAGGGTGAGCACCGTGAACTGGCCGCGCTACTGCCCTCGTTGGACCTCACGGCGCCCGCCGACGTCCGCACGTTCACCGACGCGGTGCGGGAGCTGCACCAGCACATCGCGAAGGAGGAGGACGGTCTGTTCCCGGCGTCCCTCACCGCGCTGTCGGGCGAGGACTGGAACACGTCGATGGCGGCCTGGCGCGCCGCCCGTGCGTGAACTCCCCTGCGCCACGGGCGACATGACAATGGGGCCGCTCCAGATCTCTCTGAAACGGCCCCACGGCCTACGACTTCGAAAAGTCGGGACGACAGGATTTGAACCTGCGACCCCTTGACCCCCAGTCAAGTGCGCTACCAAGCTGCGCCACGTCCCGATGTCGACTGCGGCCCGACCCTGTCCTGCTGGGCCTTTCCGGCGGCGACAGGAAGAACAATACCCCAAGCTCACGGGTGGTTTGAAACCGGTTCCGCGACCGCCGCGCGACCTGGGCGACAATCGAGCCATGAGCACCGATCGCCACGCCGGCCGGGACCGCGACGACGAGGGCCGGGCCCGCAACGCCCGCCCACGCGACGGCCTGGGACGCCCGCTCCCCTACGGCACCCCGGGCGTCGCCCGCCAGCCCGAGGGCGTCGTCCGCACCCCCGAGGAGACCGTCGCGGAGGCTCAGGCGCTGCTCGACGCGGGGCACCCCTTCCACGCGCACGAGGTCTTCGAGGACGCGTGGAAGGCGGGCCCACCGGAGCAACGGGAACTGTGGCGCGGCCTGGCCCAGATGGCGGTCGGCCTGACCCACGCGGCCCGCGGCAACACGACGGGCGGCGCCCGCCTGCTGCGCCGGGGCGCGGACGCGGTGGCCGACTGGCCGGGGACCCCGCCCGCCCGGCTGGACACGCAGACGGTCGTGGCCTGGGCCCGGTCGCTCGCGGACGGGGTCGAACGGGACGGAGGCCCGGTGGATCCGGCCACCGGCGCGCCCCGGCTGACCTAGGGCGCGGGACCGTCACCAATCCGGCCCCCACCCGCATGCGACGCCCCCACCCCGGTGTGACCCTGCGAGAGTGACCACCACTACGGCAGAAGCTCCGGCCCCGGCCCCGCCAGTCCTCGACAAGCGTCGCCGCAACGTCGTCTTCGCGACGATCATGCTCGGCATGCTGCTCGCGGCCCTGGACCAGACGATCGTCGGCACGGCCCTGCCGACGATCGTCTCGGACCTCGGCGGCGCGTCGCACATGTCGTGGGTCGTCACGTCGTACCTCCTCGCGGAGACGGTCGCCACGGCCCTGGTCGGCAAGTTCGGCGACATGTTCGGCCGCAAGATCGTCTTCCAGCTCTCGGCGATCATCTTCATCACCGGCTCGTTCCTGTGCGGCCTGTCGACGAACATGTCGCTGCTCATCACCTGGCGCGCGGTGCAGGGCATCGGCGCGGGCGGCCTGATGGTGACCGCGATGGCGCTCATCGCGGACGTCATCCCGCTGCGCGAGCGCGGCAAGTACCAGGGTGCGATCGGTGCCGTGTTCGGTGTCTCGACGGTCATCGGCCCGCTCCTGGGCGGCCTGTTCACCGACCATCTGACCTGGCGCTGGGCCTTCTACGTCAACGTGCCGATCGCGATCGTGGTCGTCATCGCGGCGGCCCGCACCATCCCGGTGGTGAAGTCGGCGGTCCGGCCGGTCATCGACTATCTCGGCATCGGGCTCGTCGCGATCGGGGCGAGCGCCCTGATCCTGGCGACGAGTTGGGGCGGCAACGAGTACGCGTGGACCTCCGGCGTCATCATCGGCCTCTTCGCGGGCGGCATCATCGCGCTCGCCCTGTTCTGCTGGGCGGAGTCCCGGGCGGCCGAACCGATGCTGCCGATGCGGCTGTTCTCGAACCCGGTCTTCACGGTCTGCTCGATCCTCAGCTTCATCGTGGGCTTCGCGATGCTGGGCGCGATGACGTTCCTGCCGACGTATCTGCAGTACGTGGACGGGGACTCGGCCACCATCTCCGGTGTCCGTACGCTGCCGATGGTGATCGGTCTGCTGATCGCGTCGATCTTCTCCGGCAACGTGGTCAGCAAGACGGGCAAGTACCGGATCTTCCCGATCGTCGGCTCGCTCGTCATGGGTGTCGGCCTGTATCTGCTCTCCCTGATGGGGACGTCGTCCTCCGCCTGGCTGGAGTCGCTCTACATGTTCGTGCTCGGTCTCGGGATCGGGCTGTGCATGCAGGTGCTGACCATCGCCGTGCAGAACACCGTCGAGTACGCGGATCTGGGCACGGCCACGTCCGGCGTCACGTTCTTCCGCACGCTCGGCAGCTCCTTCGGCACCGCGGTGTTCGGCACCATCTACGCCAACAGCCTCAAGCCGAATCTGACGCAGGGCGTCGAGGAGGCGGCGCGGGCCGGGACCGGCATCGATCCGGCGGCGCTCGCGAAGGCCGCGCAGAGCCCCGAGGGGCTGCACTCGCTGCCGGCCGCGGCGAGGGAACCCATCGCGCAGGCGTACGCGGACTCGCTGCACACGGTGTTCCTGTGGACGGTGCCGGTGGCGCTGGTCGGGTTCGTGGTGGCGCTCTTCCTCAAGCAGGTGCAGTTGCGCGACACCGCGCGGGCGGGGTCGACGGACATGGGCGAGGGTTTCGCGCAGCCCAGCACCGGCGACCCGGCGCACCTCCTGGAGCGGGCCGTGGGCAACATCGTGAAGAAGTCGAGCCTGGACACCGCCCGCACGATCCTCGCCGCCTCCGACAGCCGCCTGGACATCGCGGGCTCCTGGGCCGTGATGCAGGTGGAGTTCTACACGCGGATGGTCGGGCACGCGTCCCTCGGCATGATCGCGGCCCGCCGCAGGGTGCCGCCGGAGGTGCTGGTGCCGGTGTTCCAGCGGATGGTCGACGAGGGCTATCTGACGCGTACGGGCTCGTACTTCTCGCACACGGACGCGGGCCGGCGCGAGGCCGACGTGCTCAACCGCGCATGGGGCGACTGGCTGAGCAAGCAGGTCGAGGCCGATCTCGGCAGGCCGCCCGGCAAGGAACTGCGGGCCGCGGTCGACTCGATCGCCAAGCGGCTGCTGGTCGAGGACCTCGCCCAGGGCCTGCCGCACCAGTCCGGCACGGACCGGTCGCTCAGCGCTTCCTAGCCCGGCGCCGAACGTCAGCGCAGGAGCAGCTGCAGTCCGCCGAGAATCGTCGCGGCGATGACGAGCCGCTCGAAGAGCCGCTGATTGATGCGGTTCACGGCGGCCTTGCCGATGAGCGCGCCCGGCACGACGAAGGCGACGAGCGCGGCATCGAGCAGGAGCGAGCGGCCGTCGATCAGGCCGAGGCCCACGCTGAAGGGCACCTTCGCGGAGTTCACGATGAGGAAGAACCACGCGGAGGTGCCGAGGAAGCCCAGCTTCTTGAACCCGGCGGACAGCAGGTACATGGACATCACCGGGCCGCCCGCGTTGGCGACCATCGTGGTGAAGCCGCCCAGCACCCCGTACGAGCCCGCCTTGACGCGGGCCGCGCGGGTCGCCGTCTCCTCGGCCCCGGGTGCCTCGGCCCGCCGGCGCCGCCACAGGGTGACGGCGGCCATGAGGAGCAGGATCGCCCCGATCGACGTGCGCACGAGCGCGTCGTCGGCGAACGCCAGGAAGACGGTGCCGACCACCACTCCCCCGGCCACGGCCGGGAAGAGCCGCCACAGGGTCGGCCAGTGCGCGTGTCTGCGGTAGGTGAGCACGGCGAGGATGTCGCCGCAGATGAGGATCGGCAGCAGCACTCCGGTGGAGGCGCGCGCGGGCAGGATCGCGGCGAAGATGGCGAGGCTGACGGTGTTGGCCCCGCTGACGGCGGTCTTGGAGAAGCCCACCAGGAGGGCCGCGGCGGCGAGAGCGGTGAACTCCCATGGGGTGACCCCGAATATGTCGTACATGGCGGGGACCGATGCTAGACCCACCTATCTGCCGTGCGTCAGGGTCGCCACATGGTGATACGCGCCTCATGACAGCTGATGGCCGTACGGCCTTTGCATGACCATGCGTGATGATGCATACTCTTCCTATGTCCAAGGTCCTCACTTCCCTTCCCGCCGGCGAGCGCGTCGGCATCGCCTTCTCGGGCGGCCTCGACACGTCCGTCGCGGTCGCGTGGATGCGCGACAAGGGCGCCGTCCCGTGCACCTACACCGCGAACATCGGCCAGTACGACGAGCCCGACATCGACTCGGTGCCCGGCCGCGCCCAGGCCTACGGCGCCGAGATCGCCCGCCTGGTCGACTGCCGCGCCGCGCTGGTCGAGGAGGGCCTGGCCGCGCTCACCTGCGGCGCGTTCCACATCCGCTCGGGCGGCCGCGCGTACTTCAACACGACGCCGCTGGGCCGCGCGGTCACCGGCACGCTCCTGGTCCGGGCGATGCTCGAGGACGACGTCCAGATCTGGGGCGACGGCTCGACGTACAAGGGCAACGACATCGAGCGGTTCTACCGCTACGGCCTGCTGGCCAACCCGAACCTGCGGATCTACAAGCCGTGGCTCGACGCCGGTTTCGTGGCCGAGCTGGGCGGCCGCCAGGAGATGTCCGAGTGGCTGGTCGCGCACGACCTGCCGTACCGGGACTCCGCGGAGAAGGCGTACTCGACGGACGCCAACATCTGGGGTGCCACGCACGAGGCTAAGATCCTGGAGCACCTGGACACGGGTGTCGAGACGGTCGAGCCGATCATGGGCGTGAAGTTCTGGGACCCGTCGGTGGAGATTCCCACCGAGGACGTCACCATCGGCTTCAAGCAGGGCCGGCCGGTCACCATCAACGGCAAGGAGTTCGCCTCCGCCGTCGACCTGGTGATGGAGGCCAACGCCATCGGCGGCCGCCACGGCATGGGCATGTCCGACCAGATCGAGAACCGGATCATCGAGGCCAAGAGCCGCGGTATCTACGAGGCCCCGGGCATGGCGCTGCTGCACGCGGCGTACGAGCGCCTGGTGAACGCGATCCACAACGAGGACACCCTCGCCCAGTACCACACCGAGGGCCGTCGTCTCGGCCGTCTGATGTACGAGGGCCGCTGGCTGGACCCGCAGGCGCTGATGATCCGCGAGTCGCTGCAGCGCTGGGTCGGCGCCGCGGTCACCGGCGAGGTCACGCTGCGGCTGCGCCGCGGCGAGGACTACTCGATCCTCGACACGACGGGACCGGCGTTCAGCTACCACCCGGACAAGCTCTCCATGGAGCGGACCGAGGACTCGGCGTTCGGCCCGGTGGACCGGATCGGCCAGCTCACGATGCGCAACCTCGACATCGCGGACTCGCGGGCCAAGCTGGAGCAGTACGCCGGTCTCGGCCTGCTCGGCGCCGGCGACTCGGCGGTCGGTTCCGCCCAGGCCGCGGCGACCGGGCTGATCGGCACCATGCCGGAGGGCGGGGCGCAGGCCATCGCCTCCCGCGGTGAGGTCGCCGGGGACGACGAGGCGCTGGACAGGGCCGCGATGGAGTTCGGCACGGACTGACTCCGTCGGATCACCGGAGAGGACCGGGTCGGCGCTGGGAGGCGTCGGGCCCGGTCCTCTTTTGCCTACGGGGGTGGGTGCGTTCGTCGCGTGGCGACTGCGGGTGCGTGGGTGGTTGCTCGCGCAGTTCCCCGCGCCCCTGCGGGGCGCTCTCTTGCGGGGCGCTCGCTACTTGCCGTACGTCGCGCGGAGTTCGCGCTTGAGGATCTTCATGCTCGGGCCCAGCGGGAGTTGGTCGGTGAACTCGATGCGGCGGGGGTACTTGTGCTTGCCGAGGTGTTCCTTGGACCACTCGGTGAGTTCCGCGGCGTCGAGGGTCGTGTCCGGCTTCAGGACGATCACGGCACAGACCTCCTCGCCGTGGATGTCGTCGGGCAGGCCGATGACCGCGACGTGGCCGATGGCGGGGTGGCGCATGAGGACCTCTTCGACCTCGCGCGGGTACACGTTGTAGCCACCGCGGATGATGATGTCCTTCTTGCGGTCGACGATGCGCAGGAAGCCGTCCTCGTCCTTGGTGCCGAGGTCGCCGGTGCGGAACCAGCCGTCGACCAGCGACTCCGCCGTCGCGTCGGGACGGCCCAGGTAGCCGCTGAAGACGCAGTGTCCACGGACGACGACCTCGCCCAGTTCGCCCTCGGGGAGGAACTCGACCCGGTCCTCGATCTCGGCGCGGGCGATCTCCACGTCGACACCCCACAGCGGCCGGCCGATGGTGCCGGGGCGGGCGCCGAAGACCGGCTGGTTGGCGGAGGCCGCGGGGGACGTCTCCGACAGGCCGTAGCCCTCGTAGATGGTGGCGCTGAAGGCCTTCTCGAAGCCTTCCAGGACCGCGACCGGGAGCGAGGCGCCACCGGAGATGCAGATCTTGAGCCGCGGGAGCTTCTCCGCGGCGGGCGCGGCCGCGAGCAGGTTCACGAACATGGTCGGGACACCGTGGAACGTGTTCACGTTCTCCGCGACCATCAGGTCGATCGCCCGGGCCGCGTCGAAGCGCGGGAGCAGGACGAGGGTCGCGCCCGCGCGCCAGGTCGCGTTCATCGAGACGGTCTGGCCGAACGCGTGGAACAGCGGCAGCGCGCCGAGGGCGATGTCGTCGGCGGCGACGTTGTTGGCGTCGAAGGCCGAGACCGTGGCGTTCATGACCAGGTTGAAGTGGCTCAGCTCGGCGCCCTTGGGCACGCCGGTCGTGCCGCTCGTGTAGAAGATGACCGCCGGGTCGTCCGCCTCGCGGCTGACGTACGTGACCAGCGGCTCGGCGGCGGCCGTGAGCTGCTCCAGTTCGCCGCTCGCGCCGAGGGTGACCATGCGCACGCCCGTCGCCTGCGCCGCGGCCGCGCCCACCGCCGCCTGCGCCGGGTGGCAGAGCAGGAGCGTCGCGCCACTGTCCTTCAGGACGTGCTCGACCTCCTCCGCGGACAGCAGCAAGTGGACGGGGACCACGACCGCGCCGGCCGCGAGCGCGGCGTAGTAGGCGCGCGGGAACTCGGCGGTGTTCGGCGCCATCAGGGCGACCCTGTCCCCCGGGCGGACGCCGATGCCGGTGAGGGCCGCGGCCTGCTTGCGGGCCTGGAGCCACAACTCCTCGAAGGTGAGGCGGAGTTCACCCTCGACGAGGCCGACCTTGGCGGGGTGGCGGCGGGCGTTCTCGGCGAGGATCGCGGCGAGGGACAGGGTGGCCATGGGGTGCTGCTCCGTTTCGTGCTGACTGCTGGTGCTTCGGTGAACCAGGTCGTGGGTCGTGAACCGGCCTAGCGGGCGCCGCCGTTGACGTACAGCGTCTGGCCGCTGACGTACGAGGCGTCGTCGCTGGCGAGGAACGCGACGACGGCCGCGACGTCCTCGGGCTGCCCGACGCGGCCGAGCGGGGTGCGCTCGGCGGCGAGCTTCTGGTGCTCCTCGGCGTTGGAGCCGACGCGCTCGGCGGTGGCCGCGGTCATCGCGGTGGCGATGTAGCCGGGGGCCACGGCGTTGACGTTGATGTTGAAGCGGCCCAGCTCGATGGCGAGGGTCGCGGTGAAGCCCTGGATGCCGGCCTTCGCGGCGGCGTAGTTGGCCTGGCCGCGGTTGCCGAGGGCGGACCGCGACGACAGCGAGACGATCTTTCCGTACTTCTGCCGCGACATGTACTTCTGGGCGGCCTGCGAGCAGGTGTAGACGGAGTTGAGGTTGACGTTGATGACCGCGTCCCAGTCCGTCTTCGGCATCTTGAAGAACATGCCGTCGCGGGTGATGCCCGCGTTGTTGACGAGGATGTGGAGCGCGCCCAGGTCCTCGTCGATCCGGGCGAAGGCGGCCTCGACGGCGTCCTGGTCGGTGACGTCGCAGCCGTAGGCGCGGGCGGTGCCGCCCTTGGCTTCTATGGCGTCGACGGTGGCCTGCGCGCGCTCGGCGGTGAGGTCGACGACGGCGACGGCCGCGCCTTCCTCGGCGAGCCGCTGGGCGGTGGCGGCGCCGATGCCCTGGGCGGCTCCGGTGACGACGGCGACGCGGCCGTTGAACCTGCTCATCTGTGTCCTTAAGCTCTGAAGTGTCGTACGGGAGGGGCGGGTTCAGGCGCGCTCGACCAGCACCGCGCTTCCCTGGCCGACGCCGACACACATGGTGGCGAGGCCGCGGGTCGCGCCGGTGCGGCGCAGGCGGTGCAGGAGCGTGGTGAGGATGCGGGCGCCGGAGCAGCCGAGCGGATGACCGATGGCGATGGCGCCGCCGGTCGGGTTGACCACCTCGGGGTCGATGCCGAGGCCGTCGACACAGGCGAGGGCCTGGGCGGCGAACGCCTCGTTGAACTCGGCCTCCTCGATGTCGCCGATGGACCAGCCGACGCGGCCGAGCGCCTTCTGCGTGGCGGGGACCGGGCCGATGCCCATGACGTCCGGGTGGACGCCGGCCGAGGCGCCGGCGACGTAGCGGCCGAGGGAGACGAGGCCGAACTCCTCCAGGGCCTCCTCGCTGACCAGGAGCAGGCCGGCCGCGCCGTCGTTCATCGGCGATGCGTTGCCCGCCGTCACCGAGCCACCCTTGCGGAACACGGGCTTGAGGGCGCCGAGCTTCTCCAGCGACGTGTCGGGGCGGATGCACTCGTCGGCGTCGACGACCACGCCGTCGGGCCGGGTCACGGGGAGGATCTCGGCGTCGAACAGGCCGTCCTTGCGGGCGGCGGCGGCCTTCTGGTGGCTGCGCAGGGCGAACGCGTCCTGGCGCTCGCGCGAGATGCCGAACCGGTCGGCGACCTCTTCGGCGGTCTCCCCCATCGCGAGGACGCCGTGCAGGTCCTTCATCCTCGGGTTGACGATGCGCCAGCCGAGCCGGGTGTCGTAGGTCTCCATCTTGTGCGGCAGCGCGTCGTCGGGGCGCGGCAGCACGAACGGGGCGCGGCTCATGGACTCGGAACCGCCGGCCAGGACGACGTCGGCCTCGCCGGAGGCGATGGCGCGGGCGGCGCTGGTGACGGCTTCCATTCCGGAGGCGCACAGGCGGTTCACGGTCGCGCCGGGGACGGTCTCGGGCAGGCCCGCGAGGAGGGCGGCCATGCGGGCCACGTTGCGGTTGTCCTCGCCCGCCTGGTTCGCGGCGCCCCAGTAGATGTCGTCGATGCGGGCCGGGTCGAGCGCGGGCGCGTCGGCGACGAGGCCCTTGACGACCGCGGCCGCGAGGTCGTCGGGGCGCACGGAGGAGAGCGCGCCGCGCAGCTTCCCGATCGGGGTGCGGCGGGCGGCGGCGAAGTGAACGGGGCGCACGGTCAACTCCAGTGAACGGCTGGAACGGCACTTAATTAGCACTGCTAGTTTTGGACTATAGACCCGCGTCGCGGCAGCTGTGAAGTATCTCTGGGTGATCAAAAAGGGGTATGCCGTGATCAAAGAGGCAAGGGGGATTCCACATCTCAGGGCTGGCCCTGATGTCCCGCGCTTCCGGGCTGCCTACTGTGGAGGTCCGGCACCGCTCCGCGGACGACGCACGGGGGACCACGGGGGAACGGGGGAACGGGCGTCGTCTCCGGAGCGGAAAGCCGGAATCTCTTGCACGAAGCTCCCCGCGCGGGGAGAGCGGGAGCGGTCAGCCCTGCAGGTAGGTGAGAACGGCCATCACCCGGCGGTGCTCCAGCAGGTCGGGTTCCAGGCGCAGCTTGGTGAAGATGTTCCGGACGTGGGTCTCGACCGTCTTCCCACCGATGACCAGCTTCTGCGCGATGGCCTCGTTCGAGCGGCCCTCGGCCATCAGGGCCAGGACGTCACGCTCGCGCCCGGTGAGTTTGTCGAGCGGCCCAGAGGCGCGTGGCGCGTCGATGAGGCGGGCCACCACGAGCGGGTCGAGGACCGTCTCCCCCGCCGCGACCCGCTTGAGGGCGCCGCCCAGTTCGTCGATGTCGGCGACCCGCTCCTTGAGCAGATAGCCGAAGCCTTCCGGCTCCTCGGCGAGTGCTCGCACGGTCGAGGTGGTCTCCACGTACTGGGAGAGCAGCAGGACTCCGGTGCCGGGGTGGGCGGAGCGGATGGCGGCCGCCGCGACCAGGCCCTCGTCGGTGTGCGTGGGCGGCATCCGGATGTCGAGGAGAACGGCGTCGGGGGTGTGCTCGGCGACGAGCGCGAGCAGCGGCGCGGTGTCGCCGCAGTCCGCGGCCACCTCGATGCCCTCGTCGGTGAGGAGCCGCACGATCCCCTGCCGGAGCAGTGCCGAGTCCTCGGCCACGATCACCCGCACGGAAGCTCCGCCCTGATCCTGGTCCCGCCGCCGGTGGGACTGTCTATGTGGAGGACGCCGTCGACGGCGGCGAGCCGGTCGGCGAGGCCGCGCAGGCCCGTGCCGCGCGCGGCGTCGACTCCCCCGACGCCGTCGTCGACGGTCTCGACGACGAGACGCCCGCCCTCGTGCCGGGCGGAGACGCTGACCGCGCGGGCCTTGGCGTGCTTGGCCGCGTTGGAGAGGGCCTCGCAGACCGTGAAGTAGGCGGTGGTCTCGACGAGGGGGTCGTAGCGGCGCGGATCGGCCGCGACGACGACCGGCATGGCGGCTTCCTTCGCGAGCGCGTTGAGCGCGGGCGCGAGCCCCTCACGGGTGAGGACGGCGGGATGGATGCCCTGGGCGATGCCGCGCAACTCCTCGATGGCCAGGCGCAGGCTCGACTCGGCCTCGTCGGCGGCCGCGCGCAGCGTCTCGTCGGGGTGGTCGGCGAGGCCGCGCCGTACCCGCCGCACCGACATGAGGGCGAAGACGAGGCGGGCCTGCGCGCCGTCGTGCAGGTCGCGCTCCAGCCGGCCGCGTTCGGCGTCGGCGGCCTGGACGATGCGGCTGGCGACGTCCTTGGCGCGGGTGCGCAGCCACACGTTCTCCAGGGCGAGGCGGAGTGCGGCGGCGACGGAGTCGAGGAGTTCGGGGTCGTCGGCGAGGGCCGGGTCGTGGTGCAGCAGGGCGAGCGGCCGGCCGTCGGCGGCGCGCACCGGGGTGCGTCCGGGACCGTCGACGGCGACCTCGCGGCCGGAACCGTCGACGTACGCGCGCCGTTCCTCGCGCCACAGGCCGAGCCGCAGTGTCGCGTCGCCGAGTACGCGGACGAGGGCCTCGCGGACGCGCGAGGGGTCGGGGTCGGTGCCGACGTCGATCACCAGACCGCTGACCTCGGCGCGCTGCAGGTGCATGCGCAGCAGACCGGCGAGGAAGGCGAACGGGACGGCGACCTGGGCGAGGTCGGACATCAGGTACACGGCCTGCTCGCCGAGGGAGCCGACGCCGCCGAACCACGGGACGACGTAGAAGAGCATGTCCCACATCAGGAAGGCGACGGCGGTGCCGATGCCGAACCATGCGGGCAGCAGCGCGCGGCGCCGGGCCGCGGACGCGTGCCGCCAGCGCTGCACGACGGCGTACGCGGCCACGACGGAGATCACCCAGCCCACCGCGTGGTACGCCGCGTCGAAGGTGTCGAAGAACCGGTGCCAGCCGGGGACCGAGAAGAGGTTCGGGCCGCAGGCGCGGCAGTCCAGGTAGGTCGCGCCGGTGTCGGTGGCCGGATCGAAGAGAAGCGTGCGGATCAGGCCGCCGACGGCCACGAGCCCGTACGTGAACTGCACGAGGCGGCGGGTGAGGACCGTGGTGAGGCGCCCTTCGGGGAACGAGAGCACGAGGTGCAGCAGCACCGCCATGTTCAGCGCTTCCCACCAGGCGCCGAAGGCGAACAGCGCGGGCACGCTGGTGCCCTGCAGATTGCCGAAGAACCAGGTGATGCCCTCGGCGACCATCAGACGGCCGGTGTGGTTGGCGGGCCTGCGCTTCCAGGCCACGGTCCCCGCGACCACATAGGCACCGCCGACCGCGAGGTCGCGCACCAGGCCGGACGCGGACGCGCCGGTCCGGGCGTACGCCCATGAACCGGCCGCCGCCGATACGGCGGCGAGGGCCGCGGCCCCGGTCAGGCGCAGCCCTAGCGCGCGCTCACCTTGACTGTCCACGCGCCACACCGTAAGCCATGGGGGCGCACGGAGCGTAAACAGGTTGGGTACGCACAGCATTCCGGCATTGCCGGAAGACGTCATGGCCGCGGTGCCGTCCTCGTAAGGTGCTGCGTAGTACGGGGAGACGGGGGATGCGGTGGGGTCGCGGAGGCTGTTGTCGTTCGCTGATGCGTTGGCGCTGCTGGGGGTCGAGTCCGCGCGGGTCGCCGCGGTGGACCGGGCGTTGGGTGGCGCCCTGAATCTGGCCACCGGCGGGGTGAGCGGAACCGTGGTCGGGATGGTGAGCGAGCGGGGCCGCATCCTGGGGCTCGGCCGGGACGCGGTGCGGGGCGTCGGGGCACGCCTCGGGCGGGCCGGGAGCCGTACCGAGCGCGGCGAGGTGGTGCGGGCGGCGCATGCGGTGATCGTGATCGTGGCATGGTTCGAGGTCCTGGAGGAACTCGAACTGCCTTTCTCCTTGTCGGAGTTGGAGCTGACACGAGAGGAACAGCTGGCACTCGTGGGTGGCGCGTCGGGCCCGAACCGGTTCCCGCTGTTCACGGCGGACCTGCCCTTCCCGTCGCCCCACATGCCGCCGGAAAGCCTGGGCGAGAGCCTCCTGGAGTGGTTCGACGCGTACGCGGGCCGGATGCTGACGTTCATCGAAGGTCTCGCCCTGTGGGAACGCCTGACCGTGACGCAGCAGCGGACCGCCGCGGGCAGCCTGTTCACGCTCGACGTCGCCGCAGTCAACCGGTACCGGTCCCTCTTCCTTCAACTGGCCGTACAGGTACCGGAGTTCGCCTTCTGGGTGGCACAGAACGACCATCAGGCCACCCGCGTCGAAGTGCGCCGCGCACTCGACGGGATCGACACTCTGCTGGCCGCCACCGCGCACGGGTTCGCGTCGCCCGTCGACATCGCCGCGGCGCTGGCCCGTCACCACGAGGCCGTCCTCGACCAGCTGGTTCTCGACGCGTCCACCGCACCCGAGGGCATCCGCGTCCCCACCCTCCGCGACCTCTACCTGGACCCGGACTTCCGCATCGCCGAACCGTCCGGACAGACCGGCCCCGCCGACGAGTCGTGGTGGGACCGGCACGACGTGCGCCACGACCTGACCCGTTACCTCGCGGGCGCGCTCACGAATCCCGGGGTCACCGCGGCCCCGCTGTTGGTCCTCGGCCAGCCGGGCGCGGGCAAGTCCGTCCTGACCCGGGTGCTGGCCGCGCGGTTGCCGGACGCCGGGTTCCTGCCCGTGCGGGTGCCGTTGCGCGACGTCCGCGCCGAGGACGAGTTGCAGGACCAGATCGAGCAGGCGATCCGCGCGGCCACGGGTGAGCGCACGACATGGCCCGAGCTGGTTCGCTCGGCGCGTGGCGCCGTTCCCGTCCTCCTGCTCGACGGGTTCGACGAACTGCTGCAGACCACCGGCGTCCACCACACCGACTTCCTGATCAGGGTGGCCCGCTTCCAGCAGCGCGAGGCCGAACAGGGCCGGCCGGTGGTGGCTCTGGTGACGAGCCGCACCTCCGTCGCCGACCGGGCACGCTATCCGCAAGGGATGGTCGCCCTGCGTCTCGAACCGTTCCGCCCCGAGCAGATCCAGCGGTGGCTGGCCATCTGGAACGAGGCGAACGCCCACACCCTGCGCCCCCTCACCTGGGAGGCGGTGACCCGGCACGCCGAACTGGCCTCCCAGCCGCTTCTGTTGACCATGCTCGCCCTCTACGACGCGACCGAGGGCCGGCTGAACCGGGACGGCGGCACGCTCGACGTCACCGAGTTGTACGAGGAACTGCTGTCGTCGTTCGCGCGCCGCGAAGTGCGCAAGGCGACCCGGGACGCGGTGCCGGACGACGAGACCGCGCAGCGCGTCGAGCAGGAACTGCAACGCCTCTCCCTCGTCGCCTTCGCCCTGGTCAACCGGAACCGCCAGTGGGTGTCGGCGGCCGAGCTCGACGAGGACCTGACGGCGCTGCTCGGCAAGCGGGCGGTCGAGTCCGCCGGTTTCCGCGCGCCGCTCGGAGCGGCCGACGTCGCGCTCGGCCGGTTCTTCTTCGTTCAGCGGGCCCAGTCCGTCCGCGGCGGCCAGGTCCTGTCCACGTACGAGTTCCTGCACGCGACGTTCAGCGAGTATCTGGTGGTGCGGCTCGCGCTGCGGCTGCTCACCGATCTGCTGGCGCCGCGCCCGTCCCTCTCCCTCGGCGCGAGCCGCATCGACGACGACCTGGTGTACTCCCTGCTGTCGTACGCGCCGTTGTCGTCCCGGCAGATGCTCCGGTTCGCGCGTGAACTCGCCGGGCAGCGGCCCGCGGCCGAGCGGGACCGGCTGGCCCGACAGCTGATCAAGGCGCTGCGCGCGCACCGGACCCGGACCACGGAGCGGCATGTCCAGTACCGGCCCTCCGATCTGCGCACCGCCTCACGGCACGGCCTCTACGGGGCGAATCTCGTTCTCATGATCGTGGTTCTGCTCGGCCGGACCACGGTGGCCGAGGTCTTCCCCGACGCGGACGAACCCGTGCACCTGTGGAACCGGCACTGTCTGCTGTGGCGTTCCGCGATGGACGAAGAGCAGTGGACGGACTTCGCCCTGACCTTCACGACGCGGCGGCACTGGGGTGATGACGGGCACCGAGCGCTGGAGATCATCCTGCGGGATGCGGGGCCTCCGAACGATCCGCAGCCCATCGACGCGAACTGGCTGTTCGGCTATCCCGAGGGACACGGCGGCGAACACTGGCAGCGGACGTACTGGCCGGACATCTGGCACAAGATGTCCCTGGCCGGCCCGACGCCCGAGGGGATCGTGCGGCACGCGATGGATCCGGTGTTCCGCAATCTCGGACTCACACTGACCACCTTCCTGCCCGAGGAGGGCAAGCCCGCCGCTTCTGTCGCGCACGAGCTGCTGAGTCTGACCCTCGACGATCCCGACCAGTGGTCGGACGCCGAGCTCGTCGTCCGCTACGACCGGTTGCTACGCGGCCTCAACCTGATACCCATGTCGTCGGATTCGGCCGCGTTGCTGGATCTCCTCCTCACCGCCTACCGGCGTGACCAGCACCGCCTCCCTGCCGCGTCCGTGAACGAGTTCACCGCGTTGGGCCAGCGGCTCTCGGACTACCTCGCCTCGCACACGCCACCCAGCGGCTTGGGGAACCGCCTGCACAGAATTCTCCAACGCCACTATCCCGAGCTCTTCGACACCCCCTGATCCTCACTCCGCCCGTCACCCCGGATCAACTCCAGCACCCGACTCCGCAACCCGGTGAACCTCGCATCCGCCCGCGTGGTCAACTGATCCCGTTCCAGGGGGAGTTCGACAGACACTTCCTCCCGCACCATCGTCGGCGAAGAACACAACACCAGCACCCGCTCCCCCAGATACACCGCCTCGTCGATGTCGTGCGTCACGAACAGCACCGTCATCCCGCGCTCCCGCCACAGCCCCCGCACCAGATCCTCCAGATCGGCCCGGGTCTGCGCGTCCACCGCCGCGAACGGCTCGTCCATCAGCAGTACCTCGGGCTCGTAGGCCAGCGCCCGCGCGATCGCGACCCGCTGTTGCATGCCGCCCGAGAGTTCCCAGGGGTACGCCCGTCCTACGTCCCCGAGCCCGACGGCCTCCAGCGCGTCGGACACCCGGGCGCGGCGCTCCGGCTTGCTCATTCCCCGTTGGCGCAGCGGGAGTTCGACGTTCTCCGTCACCCGCTTCCAGGGAAACAGGCTCCGGCCGTACTCCTGGAAGACGACCGCGAGGCCGGGGCGCGGGCCCGTCACCGGGACTCCGGCCAGCGACACCGATCCGTCTGTGGGGCGCAGCAGGCCCGCGACGCACTTCAGGAGTGTCGTCTTGCCGCATCCCGACGGGCCGACGACGCACACCAGCTCCCCGGCCCCGACCCGGAAGGTGAGGTCCCGCAGTGCCTCGACCTGCCTGCCCGAACCTTCGTAGACCTTGCGCAGGCCCTTGACCTCAAGCACTCCCGCCACCCGCTTTCCGTCGCGCGCCGCGCGATCCGTGGTACCAGCCGAGGGCGCGTCGTTCGACGATCCGGAAGAGCACCGACAGGGCGAAGCCCAGCAGGCCCAGGACCAGGATGCCCGTCCACATCTCCGGTACGGCGAACGAGCGTTGGAACTGCACGATCGCGAAGCCCAGGCCGCTACTGGAGGCGTACATCTCGCTGATGACCATGAGGATGACGCCGATGGACAGCGCCTGGCGCAGGCCCGCGAAGATCTGCGGGCTCGCCGCCGGGAGGACCAGGTGGCGCAGCCGGGCCCGGCCCGTCACTCCGTAGGAGCGGGCCGTCTCGGATGCCACCTGGTCGACGGAGCGCACTCCTGTCGCCGTGTTCAGGAGCACCGGCCACACGCAGCCCGACGCGATCACCGCGATCTTCATCGTGTCGCCGATGCCCGCGAAGAGCATGATGACGGGGACCAGGACCGGGGGCGGGATCGCCCGGAGGAACTCCAGGGCCGGTTCGCTGAAGGCGCGGGCCCGTCGGGACGTGCCGATGAAGACGCCGACCGTCACTCCGACGACGCCCGCGACGGCGTACCCCGCGACCAGCCGCGCCACGCTCGGCAGCACGTCGTCGCGCAGCCGGTCCGGTGTCCAGGTGTCGTCGAAGCGGGAGAGGATCGTGCGCAGGGGCGGCGCGTAGAAGCTGGTGCTCTGGTCGGACGCCAGCCACCACACCGCGACGAGGACGCAGGGCAGCGCGAGCGCGAAGAGCGTGGCGCGCAGCATCCGCCGCGGGCTGGGGCGTCTCATGCCGGCACCTCGGAACGTACCGACTGGTGCCAGGACAGTGCGCGGCGTTCGACGATCCGCGCGGCCACGTTGATGGCCACGCCCAGGCAGCCCGCGACGAGGATCAGGGCGTACATGTCGGGGACGGCCTGGGAGGACTGGGCGACGTTGATCTCGTGGCCCAACCCCGGTGCCCCGATGACCAGTTCGACGGTGATGGTGAGGATGAGGGCGACCGCGGCCGCGAGGCGGACGCCCGTCATGACGTACGGGAGCGCGGTCGGCCAGACCACGTGCCGGACGCGGGCCCAGGGGCCGAGGCCGAAGGAGCGGGCGGTGTCCTCGGCGACCGGGTCGACGTCCTGCACCCCGTACAGGACCTGGACGAGGACCTGCCAGAAGGATGCGTAGACCACGAGCAGGAGCACCGACCGCAGTTCCGTGCCGAACAGCAGGATCGCCAGCGGGATGAGGGCGACGGACGGGATGGGGCGGAGGAACTCGACGGTGGACGTGGTGAGTTCACGCAGGTACGGGACCGTGGCGATCAGGAGGCCCGCCAGCACACCGCCCGCCGTGGCCAGGGCCAGCCCGAGGGCCCAGCCGGTCAGGGTGTCGCCGAGGGCCGACCAGAAGGCCCCGTCCGCGAGTTCGTCGCCCAGCGCGCGCAGCGTCGTCGTGAACGGCGGGAGGTAGTCGGACTCCACCAGGCCGAGGCGCGGCACGGCCTCCCACAGTGCCGCGCAGACCAGCAGGCCGATCGCCCCGGGGATCGCCGTCCGCACGGGAACCTTCACGGGAGGAGTGCGTTCAGGTCCGGGGACTTCTTGAACAGGCCGTCCTTCTGGCCCAGTTCGGCGAGGACGTCGAGCGAGGCGCGGTTCGGGTCGGCCGGCCAGTCGGGCAGCACCATTTTGTCGAGGGTCCCCCGGGGGATCTTCGTGTACGTGGTGAGGATCTCGCGGACCTCGTCGGGGTGGCTGCTCGCGTACTTCAGGGACTCTGCCGTGGCGGCCTGGAACTTCTTGACGATGTCCGGGTGTTGCTGCAGGTACTGGGTGGACGCGAAGTACATGGCGACGGTCAGGTTCGGTGCGGGGTCCACGAGGTTGGAGGCGATCTCGGTGCCGCCCTGGGCCTTCACCGTGGCGAGGGCGGGTTCCACGACCTGGGCGGCGTCGATCTGGCCCTTGGTGAGGGCGGCCGGCATCTGGTCGAAGGCGAGTTCCACGAACGTCACCTTGTCGGGGTCGCCGCCGTCCTTGCGGACGGATTCCCGCACGGTGAGTTCGTTGATGTTCTTGAGGGTGTTGACGGCGACCTTCTTGCCCTCGAGGTCCTTGGCGGACTTGAGGGAGCTGCCCTTCTTGACGACGACGGCGCCGAAGTCGGCGCCCTGTTCGCCCGTGGACGCGACACCGTTGGCCACCACCTTGACGGGGACGCCCGTCGACTGCGCGATCATCAGGGACGTGGAGTTGGAGAAGCCGAACTGGAACTGGCCGCTGACCACTCCGGGCACGATGGCGGCGCCACCCTGCGCGGTGGTCATCTCCAGCTTCAGGCCCCGCTCCTTGTAGAAGCCCCGCCGCTGTCCGAGGTAGAGCGGGGCGACGTCGACGATGGGGATGACGCCGACCTTGATCGTGGTGGTCCCGGTGCCGCCGGCAGCCGGGGACTTGGGGTTGTCGGAGTCCGAGTCGGAGCCGCAGGCCGCCGTGGCGGCGAGCAGGACCACGGCGGCCAGTGCGGTGAACGTGCGGTGAGTACAGCGCATGTGTCCCCCCGGATGCTCAGCCATCCCCAACTGATGCCTGATGCTCAGCGGGAACGTAGAGCCCGCACCCTAGAGGGTCAATGCCCATAAGGGGCAGGTAGTTGAGGATTCTCACAGTGCACTCATAGCGTGCGCACCGTGTCGCCTCGCGGCGGGCCCGGGACGAGCAGCCGGAGGGAGACGGCGAAGAGGACCAGGGCGGCCAGGGTGCCGTCGACGACGTAGGGGGCGTGGGTGCGGGGCAGGTTCATGCGCGGGGCCCGGTCAGTATGGGGTGCCGGTTTGTCGCCTGCCTCGCCGGTGCGGGGGATTTGCGCCTGGGGTCACATGCCGACATCCCGGCTGTACAGGTCCTGGAGGGATTCGCGGCGGACCAGCAACCGCGCCGTGCCGCGCCGCACCGCCACCACCGGCGGGCGGCCCACCAGGTTGTAGCCGGACGCCATCGACAGGTGGTACGCGCCCGCCACCGGGACCGCCAGGAGGTCGCCGGCCCTGAGGTCGCCCGGGAGGGGGACGTCCTGGGCCAGCACGTCGCCCGCCTCGCAGTGGCGGCCCACCACCGTCACCGGGCGCGGCGGGGCGGCGGAGGCGCGGCCCGCCAGGCGTGGGGCGTAGCGGACTCCGTACAGGGCGGGGCGCGGGTTGTCGCTCATGCCGCCGTCGACGGCCGCGTACACGTGGTCGCCGGAGTGTTTGACGGTGAGGACGCGGTACAGGGCGACTCCGGCGGGCCCGGCGACGGCCCGGCCCGGTTCGATGAGGAGGCGGGGCACGGGCAGGTGCGCGGCGGCGCAGCTCTCGGTGAGTTCGGCGCGCATCCTGCGGGCGAGTCCGGTGACGTCGAGCGCGGTGTCGCCGGGCCGGTAGGCGATGCCGTGGCCGCCGCCCATGTCGAGTTCGGGCAGCGTCACGCCGTGCGCGTCGCGGATACGGGCCATGAGGCCGACCATGCGGCGGACGGCGGCGAGATAGGGCTTGACCGTCGTGATCTGGGAGCCCAAGTGGCAGTGCAGGCCGGTGAGTTCGAGCTGTGGCTGGTCCAGGATGCGGGCGATGGCGTGCTGCGCGTACCCGTCGGTGAGGGAGAGCCCGAACTTCTGGTCGTCGGTACCGGTACGGATCTTGTCGTGGCCGCCCGCGCTGATGCCGGGCACGACGCGGACCATGACCTTCTGGTGTCCGTCCGAACCCACGGCGGCGGCGAGCCGGGCGATCTCGGAGGGGCTGTCGATGACGACGCGGCCGACGCCGAGGCGCAGGGCGGCCTCGATGTCCTGGGGTGTCTTGGCGTTGCCGTGCAGCACGATCCGGTCGGCGGGGAATCCCGCGGTGACGGCGAGTTCGAGTTCGCCGGCGGAGCAGACGTCGAGGCCGAGGCCCTCCTCCTCGACCCAGTGGAGCATCGCGCGGCACAGGAACGCCTTGGCCGCGTAGAGGACTTGGGCCTCGGGGAAGGCGTCGCGGTACCTGCGGCAGCGTTCGCGGACCTCGTCCTCGTCGAGGACGTACGCGGGGGTGCGGAACCGGTCGGCGATCTCGGCGAGCGGGACTCCGCCGACGGCCAGGTCGCCGTCGGGCAGCGGGGCGGCGGAGGCGGGCCACACGGACAGTTCGCCGGTGACGGGCGCGACGGGGTGCAGTGTCGTCATCGGGCCACCGCCAGGGGGCGGATCGAGGGGTCGACGGCGACGGCCGTCACGCCGAGGGGCTCGGTGAGGGAGCGCAGGGCGGGTTCGGCGAGCCTGATCCAGCCCTGTTCGCGGCCCAGGGTCGCGGTGAGCCGCTGGGCGCTGGTGAAGCCGACGGCGGTGCGGCCGCCGAGCGGGGTGCGCAGCAGCAGGGCGGCACATCCGGCGGGTCCCGGCCGGACGGGGACGTAGAGCGATCCCCGGCATCCGGCCGGGCCGGGTTCACAGGGCTCGGGGTCGTCGCCGCAGATGTGGTCTGCCATGGGGTGCCTCCTGGAGGCGTCGGGGGGGCCGGTGGTCCCGGTGGTTCCCGTGGTTCAGGTGATTCAGGTGGTTCGTTCGGTTCCGTCTCCGGAACGCTACGAACGCTCTGCCCGGCCACACCCTCCGACCGCCCACCCATGACGCCATGTTGACGGCCGGGGCGGCGGCCCTGACGCGTCACTGACGGCGGCCCCGCGACGACGGCTGCCCTTCGGCGGCCCGCACAAAGAGCCGAGGCCGCCCTCACAGACGGCCTCGGACCTTCACACGCGTGTTCCCGGTCAGACGGCCGGAACCGGCGCCGGGAACGTCGGGTACTCCACCCCGGAGACGTGCTGGACGACGCGGATCACCTGGCACGAGTAGCCGAACTCGTTGTCGTACCAGAGGTAGAGGATCGCGTTGTCGCCGTCGACCTTGGTGGCGCCGGCGTCGACGATCGAGGCGTGGCGCGAGCCGATGAAGTCGCTGGAGACCGCGTCGGGCGAGTCGGTGAAGTCGATCTGCCGCTTGAGCGGCGAGGTCAGCGACACGTCGCGCAGGTACTCCAGGACGTCCTCGCGGCTCGTCTCGCGGCCCAGGCGCAGGCTGAGGATGGCGATCGAGACGTCCGGCACGGGCACCCGGATGGAGCTGCCGGTGATGGGTGCCTTGAGGTCGGGCAGCGCCTTCGCGACGGCGGAGGCGGCGCCGGTCTCGGTGATGACCATGTTGAGCGGCGCGGAGCGGCCGCGGCGGTCGGCCTTGTGGTAATTGTCCAGCAGGTTCTGGTCGTTGGTGAACGAGTGGACGGTCTCGACGTGCCCGCGCAGCACCCCGTACTCGTCGGCCATCGCCTTCAGCGGCGGCACGATGGCGTTGGTGGTGCAGGAGGCGCAGGACAGGATCCGCTCGTCCGGCTTGATCGTGTCGTGGTTGACGCCGTGCACGATGTTCGGCACGTCGCCCTTGCCGGGCGCGGTGAGGACGACCTTGTCGATGCCGGGCCGCAGGTGCTCGGAGAGGCCCTCGCGGTCGCGCCACTTGCCGGTGTTGTCGATGAGGATCGCGTCGCGGATGCCGTACGCGGTGTAGTCGATCTCGGACGGGTCGTTCGCGTAGATGACCTTGATCGCGTTGCCGTTGGCGACGATGGTGCTGTTCGCCTCGTCGACGGTGATCGTGCCCTGGAACGGGCCGTGGATGGAGTCGCGGCGCAGCAGTGACGCCCGCTTCACCAGGTCGGCCTCGCCGCCGCCGCGCACGACCACGGCGCGCAGGCGCAGGCCGTTCCCGGACCCCGCCTTCTCGATGAGCAGGCGGGCGACGAGGCGGCCGATGCGGCCGAAGCCGTAGAGGACGACGTCGCGGCCGGCGCCCGGCTCGACGGAGCCGGTGCCGATGGCCCCGGCGACCGCCTCGGCGGTGAACTCCTCGACGCTCAGGCCGCGTTCGTCGCTCTTGTACGTCGCGGCGAGCATGCCGAGGTCGATCTGCGAGGGGCCGAGGTCGAGGGCGGCGAGCGCCCGCAGGAACGGCATCGTCTCGGTGACCGAGAGCTCTGCGCCGGCTATCTGCCGGGCGAATCGGTGGGTCTTGAGAATGCTGACCACCGACTTGTTCACCAAGGAGCGGCTGTGCAGAAGGACGTTCACGTCCCGCTCGCGGTGCAGCTTCCCGATGATCGGGATCATCGCCTCCGCGGTCTCCTCGCGGTGCTTCCAATTGGTGAACGAGTCGTCGTTGACAGTCACGATCATCTCTTTCGAGCTAGATGGCGCTCATATGCTAACCCCCTTGATCAGAGCGCCGAGCCCCAGGTCGGCGAAGCGCTCGCCGATGCGCCGGTGGGTGGCCGCGTCGGGGTGGATCTCGTCGGGCAGCGGCAGCTCGGCGTAGTCGGCCTCGCCGTAGAGCTCGCGTCCGTCCAGGTGGTGCAGGTGCGGGTCGTCGGCCGCGCGCTGCTTCACGATCCGGGCCAGTTCGTCGCGGATGGTGCGCAGGGTGAGCTTCCCCTGGGCGACCTCCGCGGGGTCGCCGGTCGCCTTGAACGTGATCCGCCCGCTGTCCGCCCCGCGGAAGTCGGCGGCGCCCGGGCCCGGGGTGTCCTCGTGGACCGGGCAGAGGAGGGGTGAGACGACCAGGAGGGGCGCCGTCGGGTGGCCGTCGCGGATCGTGTCCAGGAAGCCGTGCACGGCGGGGGTGAAGGCGCGCATCCGCATCAGGTCGTAGTTCACGACGTTGATGCCGATCTTGACGCTGACGATGTCGGCGGGGGTGTCGCGCATGGCGCGGGCCGTGAAGGGGTCGAGGAGCGCGCCGCCGCCGAATCCCAGGTTGATCAGCTCGACGCCGCCGAGGGACGCGGCGAGTGCGGGCCAGGTGGTGGTCGGGCTCGCGGCGTCGGAGCCGTGGCTGATGGAGCTGCCGTGGTGCAGCCAGACCGGGCGGCGCACGGCGCGGGCGGGCTCGACGGGGGCGTCGGTACGCAGGGCGACCAGCTCGGTCGTCTCGTTGTGCGGGAGCCAGATCTCGACGTCCTTCATGGCGTCGGACAGGCCGGTGAAGCGGACGGTGCCGGGCGCGCCCGGGGTGTGCTCGAAGGTTCCGGCGCTCATGTCGATGGTGAGCGTGTGGCCGCCGTGCACGCTGCCCTGCCCGGCGAGACGGCCGTCGACGACCAGGTCGTACAGGCCCTCGGGGCGTGGCGGGGCGCCCACGTAGACGCGCTTCGTCGGCAGGGTGTCCAGTTCGACGGTGGTGGCCCGGGTGCGGAAGGCGACGCGGACGCCCGCGGGCTGGGACTCGGCCATGGCGAGCTGGCCGTCGGTGTTCTGGGCTCGCGCCCGTGCGGGCAGCCGGTGCGGGAGCAGGCCGGCCGGGGTGCGCTCGACGTCGAGGGCGCCGCGCAGCAGCTCGGCGGTGAGGTCGGCCGTCATCAAGGGGGTGGTCACTTTTTCTCCTCCGGCCAGGCACGCAGCAGCGCGTCGAGGGCGTCCAGGGTGCGCTCCCACGTCACGTCGGAGTCGGGGGCGCTGTGACTGAAGCCGCCGCCCATCTCCAGGCTCACGTAGCCGTGGAAGACGCTGCCGAGCAACCGGACCGCGTGGGTCTGGTCGGGCTCGGTGAGGTCGTAGCCGCGCAGCAGTGCCCGGGTCATCTGCGAGTGCCGCACACCTGCGCTGGCGGCGGCGGTCTCGGGGTCGAGGCGGAACTGGGCGGCGGCGTACCGGCCCGGGTGCTCGCGGGCGTAGTCCCGGTACACGTTCGCCAGCGCGGTCAGGGCGTCCTTGCCCGACCGGCCCGCGAGCGCGTCGGCGGCCCGGTCGGCCATCTCCTGGAGGGCGATCTGCGCGATCCGGGTCTTGAGGTCGTGCGAGTTCTTCACGTGGGAGTACAGGCTCGCGACCTTGACGTCGAACCGCCGGGCGAGCGCCGACACGGTCACCTGCTCGAAGCCGACCTCGTCGGCCAGCTCCGCACCGGCCTGTGCCAGGCGTTCAGTGTTGAGCCCCACGCGCACCATAACCATCCTTCCGTTCGACCATGGCCATTATGCATTTGCCTAAAACCTTTAGGCAACTTAGCCTCATGTGTATGAAGCCATTGACCGAGACAGACATCCGTAGCGCCTTCGTGAACTGCAGCAAGGGCGAAGCGAAGCGCCTGTCCGTTCCGCGCGATCTGGCCGAGCAGCCGTGGGAGGACCTCGACTTCTTCGGCTGGCGCGACCCGCAGGCGCCCGACCGCGCCTATCTGGTCGCGGAGATCGACGGCCGCTTCCGGGGCGTCGCCCTGCGCGGCGCGCAGTCGGCCGCTTCCTGGCAGACGCGGCGCAGCATGTGCTCGCTCTGCGTGACGACGCACACCGGTGGCGTCTCGCTCCTGGTGGCGCCGAAGGCGGGCAAGGCCGGGAAGCAGGGGGACTCGGTGGGCGCCTACATGTGCGTGGATCTCGCCTGCTCGCTGTATGTGCGCGGCAAGAAGGACGCGGGCGCGGGTGCACGGATGCACGAGACGCTCACGCTGGAGGAGAAGATCGAGCGCACCGTGGCGAACGTCGCCGCGTTCGTCGCGAAGGTGACCGCCTGACGTCGGCCTGTCGGCCACCCGGCCGGTCCGTCGCTCGCTCGGCCGGTCAGTCGGTCGGCCCGTCCTGGCCCGAGCAGCAGCCGGGCGCGGTCACGGCCTCCAGGCGGCAGAAGCACGACGCCTGGATCGGTACGTCCGCCAAGGCCGTGGCGATCTTCAACTGCTGGGCCACGATGCGTGCTTCGCCGTCCCGGCCGAGCCGCACCAGGCACTCGTGGAATCCGTGCAGCGCCCAGACGTTGCCCGGGTGCTGCTGGGCGCGCGGGAGGGTGTCGTCGAGCCCCAGGTCGGCGCGGTAGACGGCCTCGGCCTCCGCGACCCGGCCCTGTTCGAGCAGGAGCGCGCCGAGCGCGTGCCGGGTCGGCTGCATCCAGCCCCACGGTTCGTCGTAGGGCAGCGTGTCGTCCTTCTCGACGGAGCGGCGCAGCGCCGCGAACGCCTCGTCGAAGTCCCCCTTGCGGTACGCCAGTTCGCCGTCGAGCATCTCCGCGGCGATCGCGAGCAGGTCGACGCAGGTGTTGTTGAACAGCATGCGGGTCTCGGGGACCCGGCCGACCGCCGCACGGAAGAGCTCGCGCTCCGTCTCCGCCTCGTCGAGGTGACCGCCGGCCGCGTGGGCGAGGCCCCGCGCGTAGTGCAGCATGGCGGTCGTGACGCAGTGCAGCTTGGGGTCGCCGGGCAGGGGCAGGGCGAGCAGGTCGGACCAGCGGCCGAAGCGGACCAGGGCGTGCACCCGCATCGCGACGAACCCTTCGAGCCAGTCCGCCATGGGCGGGCTCGGAACACGCAACAGCTCCTCGGGCACGGCCTCTTCGAGCTGCCGCACCGCGTCCATCGCGTCCTGGTACCGGCCGAGGAACATCGCTCCGTAGATCTTGAAGTGGATGTTGTGGCACCGGTAGAGGGTGTAGAAGTTCAACTCCCCCGCCCTGGCACGGTACTTCTCGTCGGCCTCGACGGCGCGGGTGTTGTCGACGAGCACGCGCCGGTAGTCGCCGCACAGCACTTCGAGGTGCGAGGGCATGTGCTGGAGGTGTCCCGCGTCGGGCACCAGGTCCCGCAGCCGGTCACCGGCCGCGAGCGCCTGCTCCGGCGTCGGGGACATCTCCATGAGGTGGATGTAGGAGTGCAGCAGTCCCGGGTGGTGGGCGCCCGCCTCCGTCGCCATCGCCCGTTCGATGACGTCCTTGGCCTCGACGGTGCGCGCGCCCTGCGCGGGCCTGCCCGCGTGGATGTCCCACAGTTGCCAGGGGGTGAGGTTCATCAGCGCGTCGGCGTACAGGGCGGCCACGTCGAGGTCGTCGGGGGCGAGCCGGTGGACGTCGCGCATGCGGTCGGCGTACGCGGCGTTCCACACCGCGCAGTCGTCGGCGGACGCGGCGCCGGCCTGCGGGTAGCGGGCGCGCAGGGCATCGATCAACTCCCGCTCCACCGGACCGACGTCACTCTCATCGGCTTTGGCGAGGGCCCGCTGCACCGCGGCGTGCGTGCGCTCCACGGTCTGCGCCAGTTCCCGCTCGTCGAAGAACTCCCAGGGCTTGTTGTAGTTGGGGCCGAGGGCGTAGGCCACGCCCCACTCCGCCATGGCGCACCGGGGGTCGGCCGCGGCCGCTGCCTCGAAGCAGCGCACCGCTTCCTCGTGGTTGAAGGCGTACGTCCAGTTCAGGCCCCGGTCGAACCAGGTCTGCGCCGCGGTGGAGGACGTGGTCACGGGCCGCGTGTGCCGCCCGAGGTCGTAGTGGTCGGTGACGACGGTGACATCCATGTGTCCTCCTTGAGACCGGCGAGCCCGCTCCTGCGCCTGTCTTACCGGTGCGCGGGACCGCGGGTCCAGTCGACGGTCCGCGCGCACCGGAGGTCCGGGGCGCGCGGACGCCGCGGACTTCCGGTGCGCGCGGGCGCCGCGCGTCACATCTTGGCTCTGCTCACCACCCACTTGCCGCCGACCCAGTTGCCTTCCGTCTCGTACCCGGAGCGGAAGGAGCCGAGCCGGTCGAGCGTCAGGCCCGCCTCGGCCGTGGACCGGACCGGGGTGTAGCTGGACGGGTCGTCGGCCGGGCCGCCCGTGGTGTTCTGCGCGACGTAGGGGAACGCGTACGCGGGGCGCGAGGCGGTGACGTTCCCGTCCTTGTCCTCGGACGTGGTGAGCAGGCTCTGCGGGGCCTTCCCCTTCGTCACCCAGGCGGTGATCGCGCTCAGCGCGTCGAAGGAGTCCGGGCCCTGGCCGCCGCCGCAGTGGGCGACGCCGGGCAGCAGGAACAGCCGGGCGAAATCACTGGTGGCCGAGGCGCCGCCCATCTCCTTCTGCACCGCCTTGTAGTACGCCATGGTGCCGACGGCCGGGATGTGCTGGTCGCCCAGACCGTGCCAGAGGATGAGCTTGCCGCCGGCCTTCTTGAAGGCCCTCAGATCCGGGTCGGTGGCGTCGTACATGCCCTCGCCGAGCCGCATGACCTTCTTGTAGTAGGCCGCCGTGAACTCGATGTCCTTGTACGTCGCGGTCGGCTGCGGGCTGTCGAAGATCTGGTAGCGGATCGTCTCCTTGACGAAGTTCATGTCGCCGGTCGTGCCGGTGGCGGTGGTCGGGACGATGACGCCGGGCCAGTTCAGCTCGGAGCCGCGCAGTTGGTAGCCGGGGTAGAGCAGTCGGCCGTGCTCGTCGGTCGGGCCCGCGTAGATGCGGCGCAGGGTGGTGACCTGGTCGGCGGTCAGGCAGTAGGCGGACGCCGTGGACGTCTGCCCGGCCCGGCACCGGATGGACGCCGGGTCCCAGGTGCACTTCAGCGGGTCCGTGATGATGCCGTCGGCGGGCGCGTCACAGCCTTCGAGGACGGCCTTGTGGAGCGGTGCGAGGTCGGCGGTGGTGAGGGTGGCGGGGCCGCCGTTCAGGAAGACCGACTGCGCGGTCCAGGCGTGCGAGAAGGTGTTGAGCGCCGTGAAGTTGTTCGCCGGGGCGCCCGCGACGATGCCGTCGAAGTCGTCCGGATAGCGCTGGGCCTCGGTGAGCGCCTGGTGGCCGCCCTGCGAGCAGCCGTCGAAGTAGGAGTGGGCCGGGGCGCGTCCGTAGTACCGCGCGATGACGGCCTTCGCGGCGAGGGCGAGCTGGTGGTCGGACTTGTAGCCGAAGTCGGCGCGCAGGGTCGGGTCCGTGGAGAACAGACCGCCGCCCTGGGAGTGCCCCTCGTCGCTGGAGGCGACCGCGAAGGCGCCGTCGGTCAGCGGCACGCAGCCGTTGGACGCGGGGGCGCTGCCGGTGTTCACGCTGCCGCACAGCCCGCCGCAGCCGAGTTGCAGATAGTCGGCCTGCCAGCCGGTCTGCGGCAGCCTCAGCTGGAAGTGGATCTGCGGCGCGATCACGCCCTGGACGTCGCAGTACGCCCAGTCGCCGAGGGAGTTGGCATCGGCGGCGACCTCCTTGGCCGAGCTGATCTCGAAGGGCGCGCCGGGCGCCGCCGCGGCCAGGTCGAGGCCGGTGACACCGGAGCAGGCCATGGCCGGCGCGATACCGGCGGCAGCGCCGC
Organism: Streptomyces sp. HmicA12; assembly: GCF_000373565.1. Taxonomy (GTDB): domain Bacteria; phylum Actinomycetota; class Actinomycetes; order Streptomycetales; family Streptomycetaceae; genus Streptomyces. The sequence goes on from NZ_KB891831.1 coordinate 374,326, forward strand.
CGGACGCCGGGTCGGCGAGCGCCAGGGTCGAGCCCGCGACGAGCGCGAACACGGCGGCGAGGGACGCCAGAAGCGGGGTTGTTCTGCGCCGGCACCATCTGAGGAGCGTGGGCATGCTCGGTCTCCGATCTGCAACTGCGCGGCCTGTCAGGGGTGTTACGGCGAAGGAACGTAGCTCCGGCCGCTCCCCCACCACAAGGGTGTCGACGAAATTGTTGACCATTTCCGGCCCCGATCGTTCCGCCGCGGGATCACCTCGGTACACCGCGTGATCGGTGCGTCCGAATAACGAACACTCAACTTTGATCATCGGACAGTGCCCGCATACTGGGCGGCCCTTGTCTCACATCACGGACCGCTCCGGTCCGGAACGCGCAGAACAGGCACCACCTTGACCAGCACCCCCACACCCGTCGCCGACCGGCCGGCGGACACCACGGAGGCCCCCGCGCCGGAGGCCGGCACCGGCCTCACGCACGGCCTCAAGCAGCGCCATCTCTCGATGATCGCCCTCGGTGGCGTCATCGGCGCCGGTCTCTTCGTCGGATCCGGCGCGGGCATCGCGGCCGCGGGCCCCGCCATCGTGCTGCTCTTCGCCGCCGCCGGCGCCGTCGTCATGCTGATCATGCGGATGCTCGGCGAGATGTCGGCCGCCCGCCCCGCGACCGGGTCGTTCTCGGTGCACGCGGAGAAGGAGCTCGGCGCCTGGGCCGGGGCCACCTCGGGCTGGACGTACTGGACGATGCTCTGCTGCGGCGTGGCCGCGGAGGCGACGGCGGCCGGGCAGATCATGCACGGCTGGGTGCCGTTCCTGCCCGCGTACGGCTGGGTCGCCGTCTTCATGGTGTTCTTCTGCGCCAGCAACCTCCTCGCCGTGCGCAACTTCGGCGAGTTCGAGTTCGTCTTCTCCGCCCTGAAGGTCACCGCGATCTGCGCCTTCCTGGTGCTCGGCGTGCTCGGCATCTGCGGTGTCTTCGGCGACGCTCCCGGCACCTCGAACCTCACCGGCGACGGCGGCTTCTTCCCGACCGGCACCGCCGGGCTCATCGCGGGTCTGCTGACGGCCGTGTTCGCGTACGGCGGTCTGGAGACCGTCACCATCGCGGCCGCCGAGTCGGACAAGCCCCGCGAGAACGTGGCCCGCGCCGTGCGCACCGCCGTCTGGCGCATCGGCCTCTTCTACGTCGGCTCCATGGCCCTGGTCGTCGTCCTCGTCCCGTGGAACGACGCGTCCGTGGTCGCCGACGGCCCGTACGTCACCGTCCTGGACCGGCTCGGCATCCCGGCCGCGGGCACGATCATGCAGGTCGTCATCCTGGTCGCCCTGCTGTCCGCGATGAACGCCAACATCTACGGCTCGTCCCGCATGGCGTACTCCCTGGTGAGCCGGGGCCTCGGCCCGCGCTTCATCGGCAAGGTGACGCGCGGCGTGCCGATGGCCGCGGTCCTCTCCTCCTGCGCCTTCGGCTTCTTCGCCGTCTTCGCCGGGATCTGGTGGCCGGACACCGTCTTCACCTGGCTGATGAACACCACCGGTGTCGCCGTCCTGGTCGGCTGGATCTTCATCTGCGTCACGCAGTTGAGGATGCGCCGGCGCCTGGAGCGCGAGGCGCCCGAGCTGCTGACCGTGCGGATGTGGGGCTTCCCGTACCTGACCTGGGTGGCGCTCGTCGCGATCGTCGGCGTGTTCGTGGCCATGGCCACCACCGACGGCGGCCGCGACCAGCTGTACGTCTCCGCGATCCTGGTCGGCGCGCTCGCCCTGGCCGGATACGTCAAGCAGCGCAAGGATCAGCGCGCGGCGGTCTGATCCGCACCACGTCGCCGCGCACCACCGCACACGGCGAACGGCCGGCCGGGCACCCCACCCGGTCGGCCGTTTCGCCGTGTCGAGCACGAACACGGTCTTCGCAGGTGGCGGCGGCATCGTCTCACCGCGACCCACCCCCGCGACCGCGATGTGAGACAGGATTCTGCGATGGGGCTCCGGTCCTTAGAGTGGCGCACATGTTCGGACCCGCCCGTCAGCTGGCTCTCGCGCTCTTCGCGGCCACGCCGTGGAGCGTCGACGACGCGCTCTGTCGCCGCTGACCACTCCCCCGCGCCCGTCCGATCTCCCCGCCTGATCTCTCCGGAGTCCTGCCGTGACCACCGCTCCCCCCGCCGGGGCGTCACCTCGTGCCGCCCTGCTCCCGCCCGCCCCCACGTCCGCTCCCGCTCCGGTGGCCGAGCCCGCGCCGCCGGTCCGCCGGTGGCCGCTCGCCGTCGCCGGTGTCATCGGCGCGGCGCTCGCCACGTACGTCTTCGCGGAGCACGGCGCCAAGCCCGGCGTCCTGCTGCTGCTCGGCATCGGCCTCGGGTTCGCACTGTTCCACTCGCGGTTCGGGTTCACCTCCGCCTGGCGGCAGTTGGTGGCCGTCGGCAACGGCACCGGACTGCGCGCCCACACCCTGCTGCTCGGTACGACCGCGACGCTCTTCGCGCTGATCATCGGCACCGGCAGCGGACTGTTCGGCGCGGTGCCCGCGCCCAGCGCCGGGCCGATCGGTGTGGGGCTGCTGATCGGCGCGTTCCTCTTCGCCGTCGGCATGCAGCTCGGTGGCGCCTGCGCGTCCGGCACCCTGTTCGCCGTAGGTTCCGGGCAGTCCACGATCGTGCTGACCCTCTTCGGATTCATCACCGGATCGACCCTGGCCGCCTGGCAGTTCGGGCTCTGGAACGATCTTCCCTCCCTCGACCCGTACCTCCTGTCCGACCATGTCGGCTGGTTCGGGTCCTGGGCGGTGACGATCCTGGCGCTGGCCGCGATCTGGTGGGTGGCGCGTGCCGTCCAGGCCCGCCGCACACCGCCGCCGGTCGGCGCCCCGCCGTCGGCCCGGGGCGCGCTCGCCCGCACCGTCCGGGGTTCCTGGCCGCTGGCCGTGGGCGCCCTCGTGCTCGCGGTGCTCGGCGCCGGGGTGCTGCTCGTGTCGGGCGGCGCCTGGGGCATCACGAGCGCGTTCGCCCTGTGGGGCTCGAAGCTGGTCGGCGTACTCGGCGGCTCCCCCGAGACCTGGGCTTTCTGGCAACAGCCGGGCAGCGCGGCCCAGTTGGCTGGTCCGGTGCTCGCCGACAAGAACAGTCTCACCGACATCGGCATCATGGTCGGCGCGGCCGTCGCGGCGGCGGCGGGCGGCGTGTGGCAGCTGCACCGCGGCGTCCCGGCCCGCACGGCCCTCGCCGCGGTGCTCGGTGGCATCCTGATGGGGATCGGCGCGCGCCTCGCGGGCGGCTGCAACATCGGCGCCTACCTCGCCGGGATCGCCTCCGGCTCCCTGCACGGCTGGATCTGGGGCGCGGTCGCGCTCGTCGGCACCTGGGCGGGGCTGCGCCTGCGCCCCCTGTTCGGCCTGGGCAACCCGAAGCCGACGGACAGCGTCTGCTGACCGCAGGGCTTTCTCGAACGGCCGATGGTCCCGTACGTCGCGCCCGGGACCTCAGTGCCCCGGCACGACGAGGTCCGCGCGCTCCCGCGGTCGGGTCGTGGCCACGTAGTGCTCCTCCGCGACGCGCCAGCGGGCCTCCCAGTCGAGCGGACCGTGGTCGTGGCCGCGCTCGCGCAGCCGTCGCATGGACTCCTCGGGCGGGGTGTCGACGTAGACCACCAGGTCGTAGAACCCGGCGAGTTCGGGGCGGGCCGTGTACACGCCCTCGACCACGACGACGCCGGTGCGGGCGACGGGGTGCGTCTCGTCCGGGGCGAGGCCGCCGCTGCCCCAGTCGTAGCGGCGGTACACGGCGTCGCGGCCCGCGGTGAGCGGGGCGAGGACCTCGTCCCGCAGCCGCTGCCAGTCGAAGTAGCGGTCGACGCCCTCCTCCGGGGTGAGGGCGGCGCGCTCGCCGGGGTCCATGGGCCGGTAGAAGTCGTCGCCGTGCACGACGGTCGCCGCGCACAGTCCGGCGAGCGCCTCGGCCAGGGTCGACTTGCCCGAGCCTCCCATCCCTTCCAGGGCGACCAGGACGAAGCCGTCGCGGGTACGGGCGTCGAGGGCGGCGGCGACCTTGTCGGCGCCCGTCGGGATCATGGTCATGAAGGTCATCGTGACCGATCCCTGCGGCGCGGCGAAAGGGACTTCGTACACCGGCGCCCGCGTCCCGGGGGCCGGTCCCTCGTCAACCCGCCTGGCGGGGCGGCCAGTTGCGGATCCTCTTGGGGCGCGGCGGCGCGTAGGTGCGGACCTTCGACGTGGTCAGGCCCATCCGCACGAGCGACTCGGCGATGGTGACGGCGGCGGCCACGCCGTCGACGACGGGGACGCCGGTGCGGGCGACGACCTGTTCGGTCAGGCCCGCCATGCCGCCGCAGCCGAGGCAGATGACCTCGGCGTGGTCCGACTCGACGGCGGCGACGGCCTGTTCGACGATCGCGGCGACGGCGGCGTCCGGGTCCTCCTCCAGGGCGAGGACGGGCAGTCCGCTGGCGCGCACCGAGGCGAGCCGGTCGGTGAGTCCCGCCAGCTTGAGCCGGTCCTCGATGAGCGGCACGGCCCGGTCGAGGGTGGTGACGACGGAGTACTTGTGGCCGAGGAACTGGGCGGTGCTGGCGGCCGCTTCGGTGATGTCGACGACGGGCACGTCGAGGAGTTCCTGGAGGCCCTCGCGGCCGTGCTCGCCGTAGCCGGCCTGGATGACGGCGTCGTAGGGCTCCTGGTAGGCGCGCACCTTCTCCATGACGGCGATGGCGGCGAGGTAGCTCTCGTAGTTGCCCTCGCACGACTCGGGGCCGAAGTCCGGGGTGAGCCCCACTATTTCGGTGCCGGGAGCGGCGACGGCCTCGGCCTGCGAGGCGATGCTCTTCGTCATCGACTCGGTGGTGTTGACGTTGGCGACGAGGATGCGCATGGGTGTTCTCCTGAACAGCGGGGGTGTCACTCGGCGGCGACGGCGATGGCCTCGCCGTCGACGTGTTCGAAGGTCTGCGTGCGGTCGCTCACGACCCAGTACAGCGCGGCGGCGAGGAGCGCGCCGATGAACCAGGAGAAGCCCGAGATGCCGGAGAAGGCGGGCACGAGCGCGACGACCACGGCGCACCCGGCGGCGGGCACGAAGGCGCCGACGGCCCTCGGGTTGACGCCGCGCCGGTAGTGGTACGTGCCGGTGGGGTCCTCGGTGTACAGGTGCGGGACGTTGATCTGGGCCTTGCGCAGCAGCCAGTAGTCGGCCATGACGATGCCGAAGACGGGGCCGAGGAGCGCGCCGAGCCCGCCGAGGAAGTAGGTGACGGCGACCGGGCTGTCGTAGAGGTTCCACGGCAGGATCACCAGGCCGATGACGGCGCTCACGACGCCCGCGCTGCGGAAGTCGAGCCGCTGCGGGAAGAGGTTGACCAGCATGTACACCGGAGCCACGAAGTTGGCCAGGAGGTTCACCGCGACCGTCAGCATCAGCAGCGCCAGACAGGCGAGTGCGAGCAGTGTCGTGCTGGGGATGGTCCGCACGATGTCGGTGGGACTGGTGATGACCTCGCCGTCGAGGCGGAACTGGGCACCGCTGAGCACGGCGGCGATGGCCGCGAAGAACAGCATGTTCACGGGGATGCCGATGAGGTTGCCGCGCACGATGGCCCGGTTGGAGGTCGCGGAGCGGGTGAAGTCGCAGAAGTTGAGGACGAACGTGCCGTAGACGACGACCCACAGCGCGGCGGCCTCGAAGATGTGCAGCCACTGGGCGCCGCCGGTGAAGTGGGTGTCGCCGCTGAGCGCGATCGACCCGTCGGCCCGCACGAACATCCACACGGCGAGCGCCAGCATCGTGACGAGGACGGTGGGCGCGGCGACGGCCATGTAGCGGCGGATGACCTGCATCCCGAAGCTGACGATGAGGACCTGCACCAGCCACAGGGCGAGGAAGGTGATCCAGCCGAGCGTGGAGAGGCCGAGGAAGGAGTTCGTGTCGTACGAGGCGACGCCCGGCCACAGCGCCTTGAGGAGGGTGCGCAGCACCTGGGAGGCCAGATAGGTCTGGATGCCGAACCAGGCGATCGCGACGCCTCCCCTGACCACGGCGGCCAGTTGGGAGCCGCGCACGCCGAAGGCGATGCGGCTCATCACCGGGAACGGGACACCCGTGCGGTGTCCCATCCGTCCGGAGAGGGTGAGCAGCGCGAACAGCAGCGCGGAGGCGATCGCGAACGCGATGAGGATGTCCCACACGCTCATGCCGAGGGCGAAGAGCCCGATGGCGAACGCGTAGTTGCCGAGGCTGTGCACGTCGTTGCCCCAGAGGGTGAAGACGTTGTACGCGCCCCAACTGCGGCCCTGCGTCTTGGTGGGCGCCAGATCGTGGTGGTACAGGCGCGGGCTGATGTCCACGCCTGCCACCGTCACGGGGTCCTGCGCCGGGGATGGGGTCCTTTGCTGAGCAGTGGCCACTGGGGACCCCTCCCGTTCCGCTATACGAAATGAATCTTCCGTTGCTGCGGAGTGGACGTTACGGGTGGGGATTTCAGCAGGTCAACAGATTCCGGCCGGTGATCACTTGGTGAAAAACGCCATACTGCACAGGTCTTGCGTGTGTGATCACCCAACGATTAGAGCGCCGCGAGGAGCTTCAGAACGTCGTCCGTCGTGCCGGTCTCGCCGAGGCGCGGGAAGATCCGCTCGACGCTGTTGCGGTGCGCCTCCGCATCGAGGTCGGTCATGGCGTCCGTGGCGAGGGTGACGTGGTAGCCGTGCTCGTGGGCGGCGCGGGCGGTGGAGTCCACGCCGATGCTGGTCGCGACGCCGGTCACGACGACCTGGGTGATGCCGCGGCGGCGCAGGTGCAGATCGAGGTCGGTGCCGTAGAAGGCCGACCAGTTCCGCTTGGTGACGACGATGTCCTCGGGGTGCCCGGCGAGCGCGTCGACGATCTGGTCCCAGCCGGCCGGCGGGGTCGCGTTGCGCGGCCCCCGCTCGGTGCGGCCGGGGACCACGTCGGCGCCGTCCCCGGCGAAGGAGACCCGGACCAGGACGACGGGGAGCCCGGCGGCACGGAAGGCGTCGGTGAGCCGGACGTTGCGCTCGACGACCTCGGTGGTGGGGAACGGGGCGCCCGGGAGGCCGACGACGCCGTTCTGGAGGTCGACCACGACGAGTGCGGTGCGGGGATCGAGGGTCGTGAGGGACATGCTGAACTCGCTCTCTGGAAAAGGGGTGTGGGAACGGAGGGAGGTCTCTCAGGCGTCGCGGCCGACGCGGGCCAGCGAACGGTCGGCGACGCTCGCCACCAGGCACAGCGAGGCCACGCCGATCAGCATCCAGGCCATGCTGTGCAGCCCGGCGCTGGTGGCGCCGTCGTGGAAGAAGGCGGCGTTCGCGGCGGAGGCGAGCAGGGCGCCGAGGTAGGTGAAGGTGCGCAGCAGCCCCGACGAGGAGCCCATCCGGGCCGGATCGGCCTGCGCGTACAGGGCGTTCTGGTTGGCGAGCCCGATGAGGCCCTGCGGGATGCCGAAGAGCGCGCCGATCACGACCAGGAGCCAGACGGGGCTGTCGTCGCCGAGTGGCAACAGGGCGACGCAGCCCGCGAGTTGGGCGACCGCGCCGACGGCGAGCTTGGCGCGGACCTCGCGGCGGCGGCCGGTGAGCGCGGTGACGAGGATGCCGACGGCGGACATCGGGAGCAGGAGCAGTCCGGCCTGCGAGGCGCTGAGGCCGCGTCCTTCCTGGAGCCATTGTCCGTAGCCGTACAGGAACGCGTAGGACGTGGTGTAGGCGAGGAGTTGGCGGCCGTAGGTGGCCAGGAGCGGGGTGTTGCCGCGCAGCACGTGCAGGTCGACGAACGGTTCGGTGACGCCGTGTTCCCGGCGGACGAACCAGGCGCCCGCGGCGAGGCCGAGCGCGGGCAGGTACCAGTGCGCGAGGCCCGGTTCCATCAGGAACAGCATGAAGGCGGTGAGGGATGCGGCGAACAGCAGCATGCCGGGCACGTCCGTGCCCCGGGGCGCTCCCTTCGGTGCCCCCTTGGGCAGTCGGCGCGCGCCGAGGAAGAGACAGAGCACGGACAGCGGCACGTTGATGGCGAAGATCAGGTGCCAGCTGCCGACGCCGATCAGGACGCCGCCGAGGGTGGGTCCGATCACGGCGATGACCTGGGAGGAGGCGGTCAGCGTGGCGAGGATGCCGCTGGGGCTCTTCATGCCGGTGCGCTCGGACTCGGTGCGCAGCAGGGTCATCGACGCCGGGTACGCGGCGGAGGTGCCGAAGCCGAGCAGGACCCGGGACAGGACGAGGACCCACAGGCTCGGCGCGAGGACGCCGAGCAGTCCGGCTACACCGACGAGGGCGGTGCCCATGAGGTAGAGCTTGCGCGGCCCGTAGGAGTCGACGAGGCGGCCGATGACCGGCTGGCCGACGGCCGTGGCGAGGTAGAGGCCCGAGACGAGCCAGGCCGTCTGGGACGGCGGGACGCCGAAGGCGTGGCCGATGGGGACCAGCGCCACCGCGAGCATCGAGGAGTTGATCGGGTTCAGGATCGAGCCCAGGATCATCGGCGCGACGAGGCGGTGGTCGAAGCCCGCGGGGTCACCCGTCCGGGCCCGGCGTATCCGCCCGGCGAGTGTGCTCACGCCTGCGCCACCTCGTCGAGCAGGGCCATGGCGGTGATCACGGCGCGGACCTGTTCCTCGGTGCCGTGCTCGTCCAGGGCGCGGGCGAGCCAGACGCGGCGGGCCTCGCGGTCGTCCTGGCGTCGCTCCAGGCCGCTCTCGGTGAGGGTGACGAGCTGGCGGCGCCCGTCGTCGGGGTCGGGGTGCCGCTCGACGAGCCCGGCCTCCTCCAGGGAGATCACGGTCTTGGCCATGGACTGGGGCCGCACGCCCTCCATCGCGGCGAGGTCGCTCGCGGAGGCGGGGCCGGCCTTGTCGAGGCGGACGAGGACGGAGGCCTGCGCCGGGGAGAGGTCGCTCCCCCCGTCCATGTCGCCGAGCAGGGACTGCAGCTTGCGGCGGAGCCGGCCGACGACCACCCACACCTCGGCGGCCGCCTGCGCGGCGGCCTCGGACACGGGTTCTTGGTTCTCGGTCATGCCTCCACCGTAATTCGACAGCCCAGACTGTGCAACTAAAACTGCACAGTCTGGGCTGTTGATTATTTCGGGAGGTGCGGGGCTAGGCGATCGGCTCCTGGAGCTCGGTCACCCACTCCTCCCGGTCCGCCGGGCATTCCAGGTTGATCTCCCGCGGGTAGCCGGCGGAGCGGTGCCCGTGCTCGTCGATCCACCGGGCGAGCAGCTGCACCGAGGGCAGGACCGCTTCCATCGGGCCACGGTGCACCACCGTCGCCGCGCGATCCACGGGCGGCAGGTCGAGGACGCGCAGGCCGTCGTCGTCGCGCGGCGCGGCGGACACCTCGATGCCCGCGTGGACGAGGATGCCGCCCCCCGGCGCGTCCTCGTAGCGGGCGACACCGGGTCCGGTCGGCTCGATGCCGGCCGCTTCGAGGCGACGGAACAGTTCCTCGTACAGCGGCTGGATCACCGCGCTGATGCCGGGCGGCTCGAAGTCCGGCGCGACGGCGGTCAGCTCGGCGACGCGCACTCCGGGGAGGCGCTTGACGACGACATCTTCGGTGGACATGAGTCCCTCGCTCTCGATGGACCGGAGCCGCGCCTCGACCTGCGTCAGCCGTGCCGCGGCCGCCGCCATCTCCGCCTCCAGTTCGGCGCGGCGCAGCCGCAGCATGCCGCGCAGTTCCTCGGCGTCCAGCTTCTCGTCGAGGATCTCCCCGACCTGCTGGAGGGTGAAGCCGAGGTCCTTGAGCGCGATGACACGGTTGAGCCGGGCGAGCTGGGCGGCGGTGTAGTGGCGGTAGCCGGTGGCGGTGTCGACATGGGCCGGACGCAGCAGTCCGAGCGCGTCGTAGTGACGCAGCATGCGGACCGACACGCGGCCGTGGCGGGCGAAGTCTCCGATGGTGAACATGACGTCTCCCACTCCACGGGCTCACACGGTGTCAGGGTCAACCCCATCATCGCGGCCGGCACCATCCGCCCCATTGACGCGCCGCCTGCCCACCCGTACGTTCCTCGCGCCGTCCCGCCCCTGCCACGGAAGGAACGACGCCCATGCGCCACAGACGCACCCTCGCCAGGGTCATGGTCCTGCCCCTCGCCGGGCTGCTCGCCGCCACGCTCGCGCTGCCGGCGTCCGCGCGGGACGCCCCGCGCGGATGGACCGGCACCTGGGCGGCTGCGCCCACCGGCGTGCCCGCCACGGACACGACGACGTACGAGGACCAGACGCTGCGGCAGATCGTGCGCACCAGCGTCGCCGGGCGCACCCTGCGCGTCCGGTTCACGAACGAGTTCGGCAGCACGCCGCTGACGATCGGCGAGGCGCATGTCGCGCGGCGGGCCGCGGGCGGTCCGGCCACGGCCGTCGATTCGGCCTCCGACCGGCTGCTGCGCTTCGGCGGCAGAGCCGGGGCGACGCTCGCCGCGGGCACACAGCGCTGGAGCGACCCGGTCGCTCTGCCCACAGCCGCGGCCGGCGATCTCGTCATCAGCCTCTATCTGCCGCGCCGCACACCCGCCGCCACGGTCCACTCCTCCGCCTTCCAGCACAACTACGTCGCGGCGGGCAATGTCGCGGGCAAGCCCGACCTCACCCCGACCGCCACGACCACGAGCTGGCGTTTCCTGTCCGGCGTCGCCGTCGACCGGCGCCGGGGGAAGGCGAGTTCGGCGCTCGTCACGTTCGGCGACTCGATCACGGACGGGTCCAGTACGCAGGTCGACGCCAACCACCGATGGCCCGACCGGCTCGCCGAACGCCTGCGCACGGAAAACGAGTTGGCCGCGACCGGAGTGCTGAACGCGGGCATCGGCGGCAACCGTCTGCTGCGCGACCCCCACCCGCCCGAGGGTTCCCCCGCCGAGTCCTATGCCGCGTACTTCGGCGAGGCGGGCCTGAAGCGGTTCGACCGCGATGTGCTGAGCCAGCCGGGGGCGGCCGCGGTGGTGGTCCTGCTCGGCGTCAACGACCTGGGCCATCCGGGCACCACGGCCCCGGCCGACGAGGAGGTCACGGCCGACCAACTCATCGCCGGATACCGGCAGTTGATCCGTCGTGCGCACGACCGGGGGCTGCGTGCGTTCGGCGCGACGATCCTGCCCTTCGAGGGCGACACGCTCGGCTTCCACACGCCACGGCGAGAGGCGGTGCGGCAGGCCGTGAACCGGTGGATCCGGACGAGCGGCGCCTACGACGGTGTCGTGGACTTCGACGCGGCCACCCGCGACCCGGACCACCCCGGGCGGCTGCTGCCCGCGTACAACAGTGGCGACGGCCTGCACCCGAACGACGCGGGAATGGCCGCGATGGCCGCGGCGTTCCCGCTCGGGCTGCTCAGGTGACGTAGCGCGTGGGGGCGTGGCAGGCCGTCGCCAACCGGCCTGTCACGCCTGCCCGTTGGGGCCTACTCCGCCGCCCACCACACCGTGGTGTCGGCGGGCAGGTCCAGGTGTCCGTCCGCCGGGGCGACCGGTCCGGAGGCGAGCAGCACGGTGCCGGGCGCGGCGATGCGGACGGGCGTGGCGGTGGTGTTGACCGTGCAGGCGAAACCGGGCCGCTCGAAGTGCAGCACTCCGGCGGGCACGTCGTCCCGCCATGTGACACTGTCGCCCGCGCCGAGCCCGGGCCGCTCGCGGCGCACGGCGAGCGCCGCGCGGTACAGCTCCAGCGTCGAGTCCGGGGCCCCGGTCTGCGCCTCGACGCTCAACTCGCCCCAGGTGGAAGGCTGCGGAAGCCAACTGCCGCGGCCCCCGAAGCCGTACGAGGCTCCGGTCCGGGTCCACGGGATCGGCACCCGGCAGCCGTCACGGAACCCGTCCTGGCCCTGCGCGCGGAAGAACGACGGATCCTGGCGCACCTCGTCCGGCAGGTCCGTCACGTCCGGCAGACCCAGTTCCTCGCCCTGGTAGATGTACGCCGATCCGGGCAGCGCCAGCATCAACAGCGTCGCCGCGCGGGCCCGCCGCAACCCCAGCTCCCGATCGCCGGCCGTCCTGATCTGCGTACCCAGACCGGGCGGATTCGCGTACCGCGTCGCATGCCGGGTCACATCGTGGTTGGACAGCACCCAGGTGGTGGGGGCGCCGACGGGACGCATCGCGTCCAGCGAGCGGTCGATCACGGCGCGCAGGTCGTCCGCCAGCCAAGAGGCCGACAGATACTCGAAGTTGAAGGCCTGGTGCAGCTCGTCGGGGCGGACGTAGTTGGCGGTGCGCTCGACGGTCGGCGTCCACGCCTCCGCCACGAAGATGCGCTCACCGTCGTACTCGTCCAGGACCGTGCGCCAGGAGCGGTAGATCGCGTGCACGCCGTCCTGATCGAAGAACGGCATGGCGTCACCGGCGAGGAGCCGGGCCTGACCGCCACCCCCGAGGTCCGGCAGCCCGGCCGCCTTCACCAGACCGTGCGCGACGTCGATACGGAAACCGTCCACGCCCATGTCGAGCCAGAACCGCAGGATCGAGCGGAACTCGTCCGCGACCGCCGGGTGCTCCCAGTTCAGGTCCGGCTGCTCGGGCGCGAACAGGTGCAGGTACCAGTCCCCGTCGGGCAGACGCGTCCAGGCCGGGCCGCCGAAGATGGACTCCCAGTCGTTGGGCGGCAGTTCACCGGCCGCGCCCTTGCCGGGACGGAAGTGGTAGCGCTCGCGCAACGGCGACCCGGGGCCTTCCGCCACCGCCCGCCTGAACCACTCGTGCCGCTCCGACGAGTGGTTGGGCACCAGGTCCACGATGATCCGCAGACCGAGCGCGTGCGCGTCACGGATCACCGCGTCCGCGTCGAGCAGCGTGCCGTACATCGGATCGACGGCCCGGTAGTCCGCGACGTCGTACCCGCCGTCGGCCTGCGGCGACGCGTAGAACGGCGACAGCCAGACCGCGTCCACACCCAGCTCCTTGAGGTACGGCAGCCGCCGCCTGACGCCCTCCAGGTCTCCGGTCCCGTCGGCGTTGCTGTCGGCGAAACTGCGCGGATACACCTGGTAGATGACCGCATCCCGCCACCAGTCGACGGCCTCTCGGGTGGTCGTGACGAACGAGGGGGTCACTGCTGACTGGTCCGTGGAGTGCTGGCTCATCCGGACAAGGTAGAAGAAGGCGGACAGCGGGGGGTGCTGAACGCGCGGGTGCGGCCATCCGTATGCTGCTGAGAGTCCGCGGTCCTGAGGACGGGCGGACGACGACGGGGGCCGTGCGGGAGGTACGGATGGTGCGCAGAGCGCTCCGCTGAGGCGGGCGGTACGGCCGTGACGTGTCCGGCCGTTGATCACTTCACTCTTCTCGGGTGGGTGCCTCATTCCTTTTTCCACGCTCGGAGTTGCGCTTTCCCCTGCCCGAAAAAAGCGTCAAATCGGTTGCGCGAATTCTTTTCCGGATGTGTTCGTTCCTCGTTGACAAGCCCGATCCGGGGCCTCAATGCTGGCTGCGTCACCAGCGATTCCGGAAATTCGCAGAACTCCAATCGGTGCGAGAGGAGGAACACCATGAAGAAGATTTCCGTCCGCAAGGCCGGTCCGATCCGTCTGACCACCGCCTGCTACTACCTCTGCGGCGACGCCGCGTAAGTCCTGCCCGCGGATCGGAGCCGTGCCGCCTCCGGGGCCGGCTCCGATCTCCCTTTCGGAGTTCCCTTCAGAGAGTCCCTTTCAGGGAGGTGCGCCGGATGAGCGCAACCGTTCGTCTGCACCGGCTCACGATGGTCGCCGAGGACGACGGAGTAATGATCGGCCGGCCCGACACCGGCTCGTACGCGGTGTTCCCCGAGGAGGGGGCACAGGCGCTGCGCATGTTCGGCGACGGGGCGCGCGTCGACGAGGTCGCCGCCTGGTACGAGCGGGCCTACGGGGCGCCGCTCGACATGGACGACTTCCTGGAGACCCTTGCCGACCTGGGCTTTCTGCACACCGGTGAGCCGGTCCCCGAGGCCGGCCGGGTGCGCTGGCAGCGGCTCGGACAACTGGTGTTCTCCTGGCCCGCCTGGTGCGCGTACGGCGTCGTCGTGGCGGTCGCGGTGACCGTGATGGTGCGCGATCCGGGGCTGCGGCCCTCGTACCACCAGGTGTTCTTCACCCACTATCTGTCGCTGATCCCGCTGACCGTCTTCGCCCTCGCCATCCCGTGCATCGTGATCCACGAGGGCGCCCACGCGCTGGCCGGGCGCCGGCTCGGCCTTCCGTCGACGCTCGGGATCGGACGCAGGCTCTACTACCTGGTCGCGGAGACCCGGCTCGATTCCCTGCTCAGCGTGGAGCGCCGGAAACGCTATCTTCCGTTCTGCGCCGGCATGCTGGCCGATGTCGTTCTGCTGTGCGGGCTCACACTGCTGTCGCTCGCTATCGAAGATTTCGGCTTTCCTTCGTGGGTGCACAAACTCTGTCTCGCTGTCGCCTTCACGTGTCTCCTCCGAATCATCTGGCAATTCCTTTTCTATTTGGAGACGGACCTCTATTACGTGGTGACGACAGCGGCCCGTTGCACGGATCTGCAGAACGCCACGCGGTTCCGGATCCGCGGCGGGGTGCGGCGCGCGCTGCGGCGGCCCGCGCCGGACGTGGAAGGGTCCGCGTTCTCGGAGCGGGACCGGGCGGTGGCCCGCTGGTACGCGCCGCTGCTGATCGCCGGGTACGGGTTCTCGCTGGCCTCGCTCGCGTGGGCCGGGCTGCCCACCGCGGTGCACTTCTGGTCGACGATCGCCGACCGGCTCGGCGGTGGCGACACCCCGCTCTGGGATCTGTTCGACGCGGCCGTCTTCATCGCCCTGTCCGGGCTGCAGATCGGGCTGCTCGTCCACGTGACGCTGCGGGACCGGCGTGCGCGCCGCGCGCCGGGCGCCCCCGCCCACCCGTCCACACCCGTACCTCAAGGAGACCTGTCATGACGACCTCTGCCGTGTCCACCCGGCACTGGTGGCTGGACGCCACCACGCACCTCACCGACGGGCAGCCCCCGCCGACCGCCGCGCTGACGGTGCGCTCCCACCGCCGGTTGCGCGGACCGTTCACCGCCGCGCACTGCCTGCTGCATCAAGCGGTGCCCCAACTCGTCGAGCGGGACAGTGAGCTGGTGGCAGCGGCCCGCGCCCTGGAGGTGGAGTCGATCGCGCCGGAGCTGATGGCGATGGTGCCGACGCCGCCGCAGACCCTCACCAACCTCGCCGCCGCCAAGGAGCGGACCCGCTTCTATCCGGCGACGCGCGCCCTGCGCATCGCGCACGGTGTGGCCGAACTCCTGATGGACTGGGCCCGGTCGGCCCACCCGAAGGGCGTGGCCGTCGCCTTCCGCGGCCTCGACGACGCCGATCCCACGGACCGCGATCTGGTGGCCGTGCTGCTGCGCCGCTGCGATCCCGCCGTGCTCACCGTGGTCGTCGACGGCGCGGGGGCCGCCGACGACCTGCTCGGCAAGGCCCTGGCCGCGCACGCCCACCGGGCACCCCGGCTTCCCTTCATGGACGGGGAGTTGCTGCCCGACAGCGATCCGGCGCAGCTGTACGTCGACGCCGACGGCACCGGAGACGACCCGCGCCTGCGCCACGCCTACGACGCGCTGCCCGCCGACGAGCGGGCCCGCCGGCACTCCGCGCGGGCCGCGCTGCTCGCCGCCCGCGAGGAGCCCACGCTGCGGCTCGGCGCGATCCCCTACCACCTCGAACGCGGCACGGACCCGCGCGGCGCGGGTGTCGCCGCGATCGTCGAAGCGGTCAACACCTGCTTCGACAAGGGCTTCTACGAGGCGGTGATCGACCTCGCGGAGCGCGGGCGCGCGCTGCTCGGCCCCGGGGAGGGTTCGCGCACGTACTGGAACCTCACGCACAAGATCGGGGCGTGCCTGTGCTACCTGGGGCGCGGGCACGACGCCTTCCCCCGCTTCGAGGAGATGCGGCGCGGCTCGCTCTCGCCCGATGTCCACATGGGTACGGCGTATCTGATGGCGATGCTGTACACCCGTTTCCTGCCGAAGGACGACCACGACGAGGATCTCGCTCTGGCCTGGGTGAACACGGCGATCTCGATCGCCGACGTGCACCCCGACCCGCACAAGCGGATCCTGGTGCGGGCGTTCATGCGCAACGCGCGCGCCCTGGTGGAGCTGCACCGCGGCAATGTGGACGGCTCGCTCGCCCTGGTCGACGAGGCGATGGCCATCACGGACGCGGACTTCGGCCCGGACGAGCAACTCCTGCACCGCAGCGTGCTGTTGTACAACCGGGCGCAGGTGCGCGGCGCCCGCGGCGACCACTCAGGCTCGCTGCGCGACTACGACGAGGTGATCCGCCGTGATCCCGACTACGGCGACTACTACTTCGAGCGGGCCGCGCAGCACCGGGCGCTCGGCAGGCACCGGGCGGCGCTCGCGGACTACGCGGCGGCGATCCGGCTCACCCCGCCGTTCTACGAGGCACACTTCAACCGGGCGGACCTGCTGCGCGAGCTCGGCGACGAGGCGGGCGCGTCGCGGGACCTGGACCACGCCCTCGACCTCGAACCCGACCACATCGAGTCCCTGGTGCACCGCGCCGACCTGCACCTGGGACGCGGCGACCTCGACCGGGCGGCGGCCGACATCGACCACGGCCTCACCCTCGCCCCCGGTCAGCCCCAACTTCTCGCCGCACGGGGCGCGTTGCTGGCCGAACGGGGCGACACCGGTGCCGCGTACGAAAGTTACTCGGCGGCGTTGCGGGCGGACCCCGGCTGTGTCGCCGCCTGGGCCAACCGAGCCGTGCTCGCCTTCGAGGCCGGGGACCACGGCCGGGCGGTCGCCGACCTGGACGCGGCGCTCGCGCTCAGCGACGACGCCGAGTTGCGGACCAACCGGGCCGTCGCGCTCCAGGCGCTGGGCGACCACCGGCGGGCCGTCGAGGACCTGGACCGGGCGGTGCTCGACGCGTCCGGCGCCCCCGACCCGGAACTGCTGTATCTGCGCGGGGTCAGCCGCTTCGCTCTCGGCGAGGAGGCGGGCGCCCTCGCGGACTGGCGGGCCCATCTGGCCGCGTACCCGAAGGACGACGCCTCGCCGCACGCCGAGCGGATCCACGCCCGCGCCGGGGCCGCGCTGCGGGAAGGCGCGGCGTGAGCGGCGCCGAAGCGGTGCGGCAGGACAGCGGCCCGGTCCCGGCCGGGCCGCTGGAGCCGGCCCGCGCCGACCTCGTCCGCTCCGTGCTGCGGCGGCACGCCAAAGGCGTCGCCGTGGTGACGGTCGGCGGGGAGCCGCCCGTCGGGTTCTGCGTGACGTCGCTGGCCTCGCTCTCCCTCGACCCGCCGCTGATGTCGTTCACGGTCGGGCTGCGCTCGGCGTCGTGGGGCGCGGTGCGGGACGCGACGTGGGTGATGGTGCAGCTTCTCGCGGCGGGGCAGGAGGAGGTGGCCCGGGTGTTCGGCGGCCCGGGCCACGCCCGGTTCGGGCCCGGCACCCGCTGGCACCGCGATCCGCTGGGGCTGCCCGCGCTCGACGGGGTGCTCGCCCGGTTCGTGCTCGCACCGGTCACCTTCCGCCCGGTCGGTGACCACGCGCTGGTCATCGGGCTCGTCGTGCGGGCCGTGCGGGTCACGGACGCCGGGCCGCTGGTCCACCACGACGGGGAGTTCGTCGGCCTTCCGGCCACGGCCACCACCCCGGGCTGACTCATCGGCCACGGCAGGCGCCGCGCACTGGCCCATTGGTACAGTCGGCAAGGATCAGCCCAGCAGTTCCGGCCCCTGAAGGAGCCCGCCGCCGATGGCCGTGGACCAGCTCGACACCCGTATTCTGCGGCTCCTCCTGGAGCAGCCGCGCACCAGCGTCCGCGAGTACGCGCGCATCCTCGGGGTGGCCCGCGGCACCCTGCAGGCCCGCCTCGACCGGCTGGAGCGGGACGGCGTCATCACCGGCGCGGCCCCCACCCTCTCCCCCGCCGCGCTCGGCCACCCGGTCCTCGCCTTCGTGCACATCGAGGTCACGCAGGGCCACCTGGCCGACGTCGCCGACGAACTGGCCGGGGTCCCGGAGATCATCGAGGCGCACTCGATCACCGGCGGCGGCGATCTCCTCGCCCGCGCGGCGGCCCGCGACGCCGAGCACCTGGAGGACGTCATCCAGCAGCTCAACCGGCTGCCCGGGGTGGTCCGCACCCGTACCGAGGTGGCGCTGCGCGAGCGCGTGCCGCACCGGGTGCTGCCGCTGGTGGAGGCCATCGGCAAGGCGGCGGCAGCGGACCGTAAGTGATCACTCGTCCGTCGCTTCCTGCATGCTGGAAGGCATGAACGACCCCAGCCACCTCTTCGGCGACACCGCCGTCGTCTTCGACCTCGACGGCACGCTCGTCGACAGCGAGCCCAACTACTTCAAGGCGTCCCTGGGGACACTGGCCCGCTACGGCGTGCACGACTTCACCTGGGCCGACCACGAGACCTACGTCGGCATCTCCACGCTCGAGACGATCGCGATCTGGAGGCGGAGGTACGGCATCGAGGCGTCGGCCGCCGAACTCCTCGCCGACCTGAACGTCCGCTACCTCGACATCGCCCGCGCCGACACCCACGTCTTCCCGCAGATGCGGCTGTTCGTGGAGCGGCTGCACGCGGCCGGCGTCCCGATGATCGTCGCGTCCGGGTCGTCCCCGGAGGCGATCGGGACGATCCTCACCGGCACCGGCCTGATCGCCCAACTCCCGCGCCACGTCTCGGCGGACGAGGTCGCACACGGCAAACCGGCCCCCGACGTGTTCCTGGAGGCGGCCCGCCGGCTCGGCGTGACCCCGGCGCGCTGCGTCGTCCTGGAGGACGCGGCGCCCGGCGCGCGGGCCGCGCACGCGGCGGGCATGCGCTGCATCGCGCTGCCGTACGTGGCGGCGCAGGCGGACGATCCGGCGTTCACCGCGGCCGACCTGCTCTTCAAGGGCGGTCAGGAGGAGTTCACGGCGCGGGCCGCGTGCGACTGGCTCGAACGGTCAGCTCGGTCTTCCTGATCTTCCCGGTGGGGGTGAGCGGAAGGTCGTCGACGACCTCGACGACGTAGGGCACCTTGTACGTCGCCATCGTCGCGGCCGCCCACTCCCGCAGCGCCTCCCCGGTGAGCGTCGACGCGGGGACGGTGCGCACGAACGCGTAGGGCCGCTCGCCGCGCTCGGGGTCCGGCACGGCGACGACGGCCGCGGCGAGGACGTCCGGGTGCTGGGCGAGGAGCGTCTCGACCTCGGTCGGGAACACGCTCATCCCCTTCACCTTGATCATGTCCTTGTCGCGGCCGAGGTAGTGCAGAGCGCCCTCCTCGTCGAGGGCGCCGATGTCTCCGGTGTGCAGCCAGCCGTCGCGCAGGGCGCCCGCGGTGGCCTCGGGCGCGCGCCAGTAGCGGGTGAGCACGGACGGGCCGCGGACCACGATCTCGCCGCGTTCGCCGAGCGGCAGCGGGGCGCCGGTGGCGAAGTCGACGACCATGAAGTCCGTGCCGGGGACGGGCAGCCCGCAGAAGACGGGATCGCTCAGCAGATCCTGGTCGCCGTCCTGGAAGCCGAGGGTGTTGGTGTCGCTGGTGTGCGTCTCCGTCATCCCGTACGAGGCCTCGCGCAGCACGCTGTGCTCGCCGACGGCCGCCTTCCAGCGGGCGCGCAGCGCGGGGGTGAGCTTGCGGATGAAGGAGACGGTGAGCGGGGTAGTGAGCGTGGACAGGTCGTACCGGTCGAGCTCGGGATGCTCCAGGATCTCCAGGTAGTTCTCGACGGTGCCCGCCATGGTGGTCACGCCGTGGGTCGCGACGGCGCGCAGCACCTCACCGGCGTCCCAGCGGGCGAGGAGCACGCTGGTGCCGCCGGAGACGAGCGGGGCGAGCACGCCGAGGTTCTCTCCGGCGATCCAGAAGATCGGCAGGTAGCAGACGGAGACGATGCCGTTCGTCCGGGCGTCCGCGTCGGGCATGCGGCCGTTGTCGATGGCGGTGGCCGTGTAGACCATGTGGCGCTGGGTGTGTTCGCAGCCCTTGGGGAGTCCGGTGGTGCCGCCGGTGTAGTTGAGGGCGGCGAGCGCGTCGAGGTCGTCCGCGATCGGCTCGTGGCGGGGGTGGGCGAGGGCGGTGGGCCAGTCGGCGTCGGCGAGCACGGCGCGTACGGGCGTGTCGTCCCGCACCTCGTCGAGGACCGGCAGCAGGGCGGCCGCGGTGATGACCAGCTCCGGTGCGGCGTCGTTCAGTTCGTGGCGCAGTTCGGCCGCGCGGAACATCGGGTTGACGGGTACGTGGACCGCGCCGAGCCGCAGCACGGCGAGGAAGGCCACGACGAAGCGTGCGCCGTTCGGCAGGAAGACACCGACACGGTCGCCGGGCGCCACGCCGTGCGCGGCGAGCCATCCCGCCAACCGGGCCGCCCGGTCGTCGAGTTGCCGGTACGAGAGCGTCTCGTCGGCGGTGACGAGCGCGGGCCGGTCGGGGTGGAGCGAGGCCCAGCGCGCGACATGGGCGGGAACCGTCAACTCCCCTGCCTCGTGCGCGGTTCCGGACGGCTGGCGGCCTTGCCGTGCCTTCGCCTGGCGGGCCCTGAGGTCGCTCAGGTAGGCGTCGATCGCTATGCCTGTGGACAAGGTGCGGCTCCCTGTTGTCGGCTACTGCTGCGGTGGTGCCCCGAGACCGAGAAGGTGCAGATACATGGTGGTGACGTCCCGCACCGCCGACTCGTACGAGGCCGGGTGCGCGGCCACGATGCGCGCGAACTCCACGCTCATGCCGCCGACGGCACGCGAGAGGGTGAGCGGGTCGACGACGGGGTGCGCGCGCCCCTCGGCGGCGACGCGGCGGACGTAGCGGGCGGCGCGACGGACCGGCCGCTCGCGGATCTCCTCCCACAGGGCGCGCACCTCGGCGTCGCCGCGCGCCTGTTGTTCAAGGAGGCCGAGTAGCGGAAGGTGGCGGGCGTACGCGGCGATGAAGGCGGCCGTCGAGGCCCCGGCGACCGCCGCCACGTCGTCGGTGTCGACGCCCGGCACGTCCTGCGCGGCGAGGAACGCGTCCCGTACCCGCGCCGCGAGCACCCGGAACACCTCGTCCTTCGACGCGAAGTACACGTAGAAGCTCGCGCGTGAGACCTCGGCCTCCGCCGTGATGTCGGCGATGGTCGCGGGTCCGTGTCCGAGCCGTCCGAAGACCGACTCGGCCGCGTCGAGGAGCCGGCCGCGCGCCGGTGCGTCCGTGCGGTCGCGGGCGGTGCGGGTCGCCCACTCCTGAGCTGCCTGTCGTCTGCGTGCTGCCACAGCGCCAGACTATTGACGTTGACGTCAGTGTCAATGAGCATGACGGAACTCGTGCACGCCACTCTCCGGAGGGTCTTATGGGGTCTGCCGCCGTACTCGTCGCCAACCGGGGCGAGATCGCCGTACGTGTCCTGCGCGCCGCCGCCGACCTGGGGCTGCGCGCGATCGCGGTGCACGAGCCCGGCGACGACGGGCATGTCCGGCGAGCGGACGAGGTGGTCCCGCTCGCGGCGGGCGGTTATCTGGACGCGGACGCGCTGGTGGCGGCCGCCCGTCGGACGGGCTGCGGGTATCTGCACCCGGGGTACGGGTTCCTGAGCGAGTCGGCCGGTCTGGCGCGGCGGTGCGCGGAGGCCGGGATCGTGTTCGTCGGCCCTTCGCCGGAGGCGCTCGACCTGTTCGGGGACAAGGCGCGGGCCCGGGCGCTGGCCGTCGGGGCGGGCGTGCCGGTGCTGCCGGGCACGGACTGTGCGACGTCCTTGGAGCAGGCGCGGGCGTTCCTCGCCGGCGGTCCGGTGATGGTGAAGGCGGTGGGCGGGGGCGGCGGCCGCGGGATGCGCGTCGTCCGCGCAGACGAGGAGCTGGAGCCGGCATGGGAGCGGTGCCGGTCCGAGGCGCAACAGGGCTTCGGTCGCGCCGAGTTGTACGTGGAGCGACTGTGGGAGGGCGCGCGCCACATCGAGGTGCAGGTCGTCGCCGACGGCGCCGGGACGGTCGGGCATCTGTGGGAGCGGGACTGCAGCGCGCAGCGACGCCATCAGAAGCTCGTCGAGATCGCCCCGGCCCCCGTACTGGAGCCGGCCGTGCGGGAGCGGTTGCTCGACGCGGCGCTGCGGCTCGCGCGCGCCGCCCGCTACCAGGGGCTCGGCACGGTCGAATTCCTCGTCAGGGGCGAGGAGTTCGTGTTCATCGAGGCCAATCCGCGGCTCCAGGTGGAGCACACGGTGACCGAGGAGGTGACCGGTGTCGACCTCGTCGCCGCGCAGCTGCGGATCGCGGCGGGCGAGACGCTTGCCGATCTGGGGCTCGACGTGCCGCCGCCGGTGCGCGGGTTCGCGGTGCAGGCGCGGGTGAACGCGGAGGTGACGGCGCCGGACGGGGCGGTGCGTCCGTCGGCGGGACGGATCACCCGCTTCGACGTACCGACGGGGCCCGGGGTGCGGGTCGACACGGCCGCGCGCACCGGCACGGAGGTGGGGACGCGCTACGACTCGCTCCTCGCGAAGGTGATCGCACATGCGCCGCGGGGCGGGTTCGCGGCGGCCTGCGCGCGGGCCGGGCGCGCCCTCGACGAGTTCGCGGTGCAGGGCGTGCGGACGGGAATCCCTCTGCTGGGCGCGCTGCTTGAGCATCCCGGGTTCACGGCGGGCGGCGTCGACACCGATTTCGTGCGGCGGCATCTCGCGGAGCTGAACCCCGCGCCGCTCACGGAGGCGTCCGCCCCGGAACCGGGAACGGTCACGGCGCCGATGAGCGGCACCGTGGTCGCCGTCGAGGCCCGGCCGGGTCAACACGTGGCGTCCGGGACGGTGTTGCTGGTCCTGGAAGCGATGAAGATGGAGCACGTCGTGCGCGCCGAGGGCTCCGGTGTCGTACGGGAGGTGCGGGCGAGCATCGGTGAAACAGTCGCGGAGGGTACCGAGTTGGTTCTCCTGGACGTGGCGGACGACGACGGACCTGAGCAGCGGGAGGCGGCGGCCGCGCTGGACCCCGACGCCGTGCGGCCGGACCTCGCCGCGGCCCTGGACCGGCACGCGTTCGGCCTCGACGAGAACCGTCCGGAGGCCGTCGCCAAGCGGCACGCGACCGGCCGGCGCACCGCCCGCGAGAACATCGAGGAGCTGTGCGACCCGGGCACGTTCACCGAGTTCGGGGCGCTGGCCGTGGCGGCACAGCGGCAGCGCCGCCCGCTGGAGGAGCTGATCCGGGCGACGCCCGCCGACGGCATGGTCACCGGCACCGGGCGGGTCGGCGGCGCGCCCGCGGTCGTGATGTCGTACGACTACACGGTCCTCGCCGGGACACAGGGCCACAACAACCACCGCAAGACCGACCGGATGCTGCACATCGCCGAGGAACGCGGCCTGCCGGTGGTGCTGTTCGCGGAGGGCGGCGGCGGGCGGCCCGGCGACACGGACACGGCCGTCATAGCGGGCCTGAACGTGCCGACGTTCCAGCGGATGGCGCGGCTGAGCGGCCGGGTGCCGCTGGTCGGGATCGCGTCCGGCCGCTGTTTCGCGGGCAACGCGGCGCTGCTCGGCTGCTGCGACGTGATCATCGCGACGCCCGAGGCGAACATCGGGATGGGCGGCCCGGCCATGATCGAGGGCGGCGGCCTCGGCGTGTACCGGCCGGAGGAGATCGGCCCGCTGTCGGTGCAGGTGCCGAACGGGGTGGTGGACGTGCCGGTCGCCGACGAGGCGGAGGCGGTGCGCGTCGCCCGCGCGTGCCTCGCGTACTTCCAGGGTTCGCCGGTGAGTTGGGAGGCGCCGGATCAGCGGCTGCTGCGGCATGCGGTGCCCGAGAACCGGCGGCGCGCGTACGACATCCGGGCCGCGATCGACGGGCTCGCCGACACGGACTCGGTGCTCGAACTGCGCCGCGGGTTCGGGGTCGGCGTCATCACGGCGCTGGTGCGGATCGAGGGCCGGCCGATGGGGCTCGTCGCCAACAATCCGGCGCATCTCGGCGGCGCGATCGACCGGGACGCCGCCGACAAGGCCGCCCGGTTCCTGCGGCTCTGCGAGACGTTCGGGCTGCCGGTCGTCTCGCTGTGCGACACCCCGGGGTTCATGGTCGGCCCGGACGCCGAACGGACGGGTACGGTAAGGCAGTTCGCGGATCTGTTCGTCGCGGGCGCGCGGCTGACGGTGCCGCTCGTGTGCCTCGTGCTGCGCAAGGCGTACGGGCTCGGGGCGATGGCCATGATGGGCGGTTCGACGCAGGCGCCGGTGGCGACGGCGGCCTGGCCGAGCGGGGAGTTCGGCGGGATGGGTCTGGAGGGCGCGGTGCGGCTCGGCTACCGGCGCGAGCTGGCGGCCATCGCGGATCCCGCCGAGCGGGAGCGGGCCTTCGAGGCGCGGGTCGCCGAACTGTACGAACACGGAAAGGCGGTCAACGCGGCCGCCGCGCTGGAGATCGACGCGGTCATCGACCCGGCCCGGTCGCGGAGTTGGCTGCTCGCGGCCCTCGACGCGCCCGCCGCACGGCTTTGACCGGTACGCGGAAGGGGTACTCGAACGATCATGAGAATCAGTGTGGTGGATGTCGGGTCGAACACGGTGCGGCTCGCGGTGGTGGACGCGCGCGACGGGGCGCCGCTGCCGGTGCACACGGCCAAGCACCCGTTGCGGCTCTCGGAGCAGGTGGACGGGGACCGAAGACTCGGCCCGCGCGCCGTCCGGCGGATCGTCGCCGCGGTCACGGACGCCTGCGCGGAGGCCGAACGGTGGGGCAGCGAGGAGCCGTTCGTGTTCGCCACCGCCATCGTCCGTGACGCGCCCAACCGTGACGAGGTGCTCGGCGCGGTCGCGGACAGCACCGGGGTACGGCTGCGGGTGCTGCCCGGCGAGGTGGAGGCCGAGCTGACGTTCCTCGCGGCCCGGCGGTGGATGGGCTGGCGGGCGGGTCCCCTCGGGGTGCTCGACATCGGCGGGGGGACGCTCGACGTCGCCTTCGGGCGCGGCCGGTTGCCGGACTTCGCGGTGTCGCTGCCGCTCGGTGCGCGACGGCTCACGCGGGAGCATCTGCACGACGCGGAGCTGCCCGGCGAGGAGGAACTGCGTGCCCTGCGCCGGTATGTGCGCCATCAGCTCCGGGACGTCGCGGCGCGGATCCGCTGGGAGGGGCCGATCACGATGGCCGCGACGTCGCGCACGTTCACGCAGCTGGCCCGCCTGTGCGGGGCGCCTGCGGGGCGGCACGGGCCTTTTGTGCCAAGGGAGTTGCACCGGTCGGCGCTGCGCTCGGCCGTTTCGGATCTCGCCGCGCTGCCGGTCGCGCGCCGCGCCGAGCTGCCGGGCATCTCGGCGCCGCGCGCCGCGCAGTCCCTGGCCGGGGCGCTGGTCGGGCACACCGCGATGAAGCTGATGGGGATCCGCCGCCTGACGATCTCGCCGTGGGCGATCCGGGAGGGGATTCTGCTGCGGCGGATCGAGGGGGACGGCGCGGCGTGGGCGGAACCGGTCGTTTCGCCGGGCGCGCCGCGGGTGTTGAGGGTGGCCGGGCAGTCCTGAGTGAACGCCCTTGCCGTCCGGCGGGTGCGGGTGGCGTGTGGCTGGTCAGGGCCTCAAGGATCCGCGTCTGCCGGGTGAGGCTTCGTCGCGGTCCGACGGCCGGTGGTCCTGCTTCGCCCAGTTCCCCGCGCAGCCTCCCCTGGGCGAGCGCAGCTCGCTCCAGGGGCGCGGGGAACTGCGCGAGAAGCCCCACCGGGCCGCAGCCGCACGACGACGAACCGGAGCCACGGCGCCCTGGCGCAACCCGCCGGGCCTCAGCCCCGATCCACCTCCCGCACCAGCTCAATCGCCCGCCCGAGCGTCGACAAGCGGGCCTCCAGCGAGTCGCCGGCCGGATACATCCGTACGTTGTCGACCCCGGCGTCCCGCCACACCCGCAACCGGTCCCGCACCATGTCCTCGGTTCCGATGAGCGTCGTGGCGAGCACCATGTCGTCGGTGACCAGACCGGCCGCCCCGTCGCGGTCGCCGGACTGCCAGCGTTCGCGGACCGCGGCGGCGACATCGGCCCATCCCTGCCTGCTGTAGGCCTGGTTGTAGAAGTTGGTGGAGGCGGAGCCCATGCCGCCGAGACTGAAGGCCAGTTCCTTCTTGCGGCTCGCGACGATCGTGCGCAGGGAGTCCTCGTCCTCGGCGAAGTTCACCTCAGCGCCCTGGCAGATGTCGAGGTCGGCGCGGGTACGGCCCGCCGCGGCCAGACCGGCGTCGAGGTGGTCGAAGTAGGCCTCCTTCGCGCCCTCGGGGACGAAGCTCGTGCCCAGCCAGCCGTCCGCCACCTCGCCCGTCAGGCGCAGCATCTTGGGCGACAACGTCGCCAGGTAGACGGGGATCTCGTGCTCGGCGGCCATGGAGAGGCGCATGGGGCGGGCGTCGCCGCCGGGGAGGGGGAGCGTGAACTCCCGCCCCTCGTAGGCGATCTTCTCGCCGGACGCGGCCATCCGCACGATCTCGACGGTCTCGCGCATCCTCGTCAGCGGGCGGGCGAACGGCACCCCGTGCAGGCCCTCGATCACCTGCGGCCCCGACGGGCCGAGGCCCAGCAGGAAGCGGCCCTCCGAGATGTTCGAGAGGGTGATCGCGGCGCGGGCGATCGCGGCCGGGGTGCGGGTGGCGAGCTGGATGATGCCGGAGCCGAGCAGCATCCGTTCCGTGCGGGCCGCCAAGTAGCCCAGCGGGGACGGCGCTTCGGAGCCCCAGGCCTCGGCGACCCAGCAGACGTCCAGGCCGAGCTTCTCGGCCTCGGTCACGAAGTCGACCGTCTCGCGCCAGTTCCCGCCGGACGCCTCGATCGTCGTCGACGTACGCATCAGAGGGTCACCGTGCCTTCCGCGAGCGCCTTCAGGGCGTCGAGCGTCGCGCCCATGTTGCGCTCGAACTCCTGCAGCCGCACGTGGACGATCTTCTGTTCCTTCTCGGGCATCCGGTCGATGGCGTACGAGAGCCCGGAGCGGCCGGGGCCGAGCTGTGCCCACTGGGTCAGCCCGGTGGAGCCTTCGTCCTGCGCGTCGAGCGTGAAACGCCATACGGCGCTGGGCAGTTCGGGATCGGCGACCGCCCAGGCGAACACCTTGTGCGGTGTGCACTCGACGACGTAGGACGTGGTCTCCCACTCGCCGAACGCCTCGTGCCGGCTGTGCCCGACGAACCGGGCGCCGACCTCGGGCCCGCTCCTGTCCCCCACCCATTCGGCGGCCTGCAGTTCGTCGCTGAGGCGTGGCATCAGGCCGATGTCCGTGACCAGCTCCCACACCCGCTCCGGTGCCGCCCTGATCGTGCGCCGCACCTCGACCGTCGGCGTGTCCGCGTAGCGCGCGCCCGTCCACTCCATGATGGCCCACCTCTCTGTATCCACGGCTCTGACCATGAGAGTTTCGTAGATGGACTCACCAAGTCAAGAGGTACACGGTCGTCGGGCGGCGCGGTTCAGCGGGTGAAACGATCCCGGATGTCGGGGCGCGCGGCGAGCCGCTCCGGGTAGCCGGGGCCCATCCGCGGGCGGGTGTCGGCGGCGGTCATCGGCTCGCCGCAGTCGCCGCAGACGACGGCGGCCTCGGCGACGTGCCCGCACCGGTCGTGCTCGAAGACGACCGGCGCGCCCTCGTCGCCGGACAGCCAGCGGTTGCCCCACGCGTTCATGGCGGCGAGGACGCCGAAGAAGTCGCGGCCCTTCTCGGTGAGGACGTAGTCGTGCCGGACGGGCGCCGTCTCGTAGGCACGCTTCTCCATCAGGCCCGCGTCGACCAGGCGGCGCAGCCGCTCGGCGAGGGTGGTGCGGGCGATGCCGAGCTCCTGCTGGAAGACGTCGAAGCGGGTGATCCCGTAGAACGCCTCGCGCAGCACGAGCGGCGTCCACCAGTCGCCCAGGAGGTCCATGGTGCGGGCGATGGAGCAGGGCCAGTCGGCAAAGGAAGTGCGCCTCATGAGGTCAGGATACGGACGGCCCGCCGAGTGAACCCTGCTCAGTCCGTGCCGGTCCTTGTCAGTCCTTGTACAAGACTCAGGACGTGACGTTCGCCATGAAAGCGCTCAACCCTGTTGTGGGCGGCCGCCGGGACTGATCAGCTGAAGGCTCCGCTACGCACCGCTCTGGAGGCCCCGTTGTTCACGTTCGCGTCCGTGGACGATGTCACCGCCCGTCTGGCCGAGACCGGTTACCTGGCCTCCCCCGCCGTGGCGACCACCGTCTTCCTCGCCGCCAAGCTCGGCAAACCGCTGCTCGTGGAGGGCCCGGCGGGCGTCGGCAAGACCGAACTGGCGAAGGCCGTCGCGGCGATCGGCGACGCGCGGCTCATCCGGCTCCAGTGCTACGAGGGCGTGGACGAGAGCCGCGCGCTCTACGAGTGGAACCACGCCAAGCAGCTGCTGCGCATCACCGCCGGGCGCGACGAGACCTGGGACCGGACGCGGACGGACATCTTCAGCGAGGAGTTCCTGCTCGCGCGCCCGCTGCTCAGCGCGATCCGCGACGACGACGCCAAGGTCCTGCTCATCGACGAGATGGACAAGGCCGACGTGGAGGTCGAGGGGCTGCTCCTCGAAGTGCTCTCCGACTTCCAGGTGACGGTGCCGGAGCTCGGCACGATCCAGGCGACGCGCCGCCCGTTCGTCGTCCTCACCTCGAACGCGTCCCGTGAGCTGTCCGAGGCGCTGCGCCGCCGCTGCCTGTTCCTCCACATCGGCTTCCCGGAGGAGGAGCTGGAGCGGCGCATCGTCGCTTTGAAGGTGCCCGAGCTGGACACCGTGCTCGCCGAGTCGCTGGTACGCGTCGTCGGCGCGCTGCGCGCGATGGATCTGCGCAAGGTTCCGTCGGTCGCGGAGACCGTCGACTGGGCGCGCACCCTGCTCGCGCTCGGCGCGGACCGGCTCGACGAGGAGGTCGTACGGGCGACGCTCGGCGTCGTCCTCAAGCACCAGGAGGACGTGCAGACTGCCGCGGCCAAGCTCGACCTGGACGCCGTGTGAGCACCGCCGAGCGGGTCACGTCGCTGGTGCGGGCGCTGCGCGCGCACGGGGTCCGGATCGGCACGGGCGAGAGCGTGGACGCGGCGCGGGCCGTCGCGGCGCTCGGCCTCGACAACCGGGACCACCTGCGGGAGGGCCTCGCCTCCGCGCTCCTGCACGACCAGGGGCAGCGCGCCGTCTTCGACCCGGTCTTCGAGCTGTACTTCCCGCGCGCCGTCGGGGCGCCGGAGCAGCCGTCGGGAACGGTCGACCGGGACGAGCTGCGCGAGCGGCTCGCCGAGGCGCTGGCGGCCGACGACCGCGCGGCGACGGCCCGGTTGGCGGCGGAGGCAGTGGCCGGCTTCGGCGGCTACGACGGCGGCTCCGGCTGGTCATCGCAGCAGACCCTGGACCGGCTGCGCCCCCAGACGCTCCTCGCGCAGATCATGGCGGGCATCCGGGCGGGCGGCGGCGGATCGGGGGCGTTCACCGACCGGATCGAGGCCGACGAGATCCGGCGCCGCATCGAGGCGTTCCGCGCGCAGGTGCGCGGGGAGGCCCGGCGGCGGGTCGCCGAGGCGCGCGACCGGGACGAGATCGCCCGCCGCATGCCGGTGCAGACGCCCGACAGGACCTTGTTCCTGTACGCGGGCAAGGACCAACTGGCCGAGCTGAGAAGGACCGTTCACCCGCTGGCCCGCAAGCTCGCCACGCGTCTCGCGGCCCGTCGGCGGCGGGCCGCGCGCGGCCACATCGACCTGCGCCGTACGTTGCGTGGCTCGCTGTCGACCGGCGGCGTGCCCATGAATCCGGTGCTGCGCAAGCGGCGCCCGTCCCGCCCCGAACTGGTCCTGCTCTGCGACGTGTCCGGCTCGGTGGCGGGCTTCGCGAACTTCACGATGCTGCTCGTCCAGGCGCTGCACGACCAGTTCAGCAAGATCCGCGTGTTCGCGTTCGTCAACCGTGTCGACGAGGTCACCGAGCTGATCGCGCACGGCGCCGCCGACCCGGAGGGCCTCAGTGGCCGGATCACCGCGGAGGCGACGCTGACCGGCTGGCACGGCAGCAGCGACTACGGCACGGCGCTCGGCGAGTTCGTGGAGCGCTACGGGGCCGCGGTCGGCCCGCGCACCTCCGTGTTCGTCCTCGGCGACGCCCGCAACAACCAGCAGGACCCGAACCTGCCCGCCCTGCGCCGCATCGCGCGCGCCGCCCGCCGCACGTACTGGCTCAACCCGGAGTCCCGCTCCCAGTGGGACACCGGCGACTCGGCGGCCGGGCTCTACGGGGACGTCGTGGAGATGTACGAGTGCCGCAACGCACGGCAGTTGAGCGCGCTGGTGGGACGCCTCCTGCCCGTGTAGGCGGTTACAGGGGACGGTTCGGCCAGTCGAGGAGACGGGCGCCGATCACCGCGGTCTGCAGCGTGTAGCGGGAGACGGGGTCGGAGGGGTCGGCGCCGGTCAGCTTGTGGATGCGTTCCAGGCGGTACGTCAGCGCGCGCACGCTCAGTGCGAGCCGCCGGGCCGCCTCCGCGGCGACGCAGCCGGAGTCGAAGTAGGCGACGAGCGTGTCGACGAGCGGCTGGGCCCCGCCGCGTGCCTCGCGCAGCGGCCCGAGCGTGGAGCGCACCAGGTCCGCCATGGCCTGCCGGTCGCGGGTGAGCACCGGGTAGACGAGGAGGTCGGCGGCGTGCAGCACCGGGTCGTCGAACTCCAGGCGTTCAGCGAGTTCGAGGGTGCTCAGGGCTTCCTCGTAGGACTGGACGACGCCGCCCGGACCGGGCTGGGGGCGGCCGATGGCGACATGGCCGCCGTCGGTGGCGGCGTAGGCCTGCTTGGCGAAGAAGCCGAGGATCTCCGCCTGGTCGCCGGGGGCGACACAGACCAGGCGGCCGTCCTTCGTGGTCAGCAGGATGTCGCGGTCGCCGAACCGGCCGATCATCGCCTGCTCCACGCTGCGCGGCGCGGCGTCGCCCTCGTCGTACGCGGCCTCGCCCTCGGCCACGGCGACGGCGTGCTCGTGGGACAGGCGCAGGCCGAACCGCTCGGCGCGCTCGGCGAGTTGACCCAGGTCGCTGCGGCCGTAGAGGAGGTCGTCGATGAACTCGCGGCGGGCCGCCTCCTCCTGGCGCATGGCCTGGCGCTGGGCGCGTTCGTAGCCCTCCGCGAAGGCGTCGAGGGCCTGTTCGACGGCGGCCATGACGCTGTCCGGGGCGACCCCGCCGGCCGGCCAGTTCACACGGGCGTCCGCCAGGTGGGCGGCGACCAGGGCGCGCAGTCCGTACCCGGCCTCGGCGGCCTGTTCGCCGAGCGCGCGGCGGGCGGCGATCTCGTCGCGGGTGAGGCGGCGGCCGGTGGCGGAGGCGTCGGCGAGCAGGTCCGCGTACCCGTGCAGATACGGGGCGGGTATGTCGTGGTCGGCCATGCTCGCCCTCGCTGTCGTGCTGTGTCGGCTCCGTCTTTTTAACGCACTGCCGACGGGGACGATCGTGCGGGGGTCCGTGGTTCGCCCGGTCACGGGCGGTGCGCGTGACGTGCGGCGGGGGCGGTCGGCCGGTCGGGGCCGGTGGCGCGGGTGATGGCGGACTCCACGGCGGCGACGCGGTCGGCGAGCAGGCCGAGCGCGGCGACGGCGCGGACGACGGGGTCGCCGTCGGCGCCGCCGAGGGTGCGCGCCCGCACGTGGGCGGCCTTCAGCTCCCGCCACCGGTCGGCCTGTTCGGGGCTCATCCGGCCGCGGAGTTCGGCGAGCTTGAGGAGGCCCGCCTCGGCGCCCGTGGTGAGGGTCTGGGCCTCGCCGGTGTAGTGGTCGTCGAGGACGGCGGCGAGTTCCGCGTCGTTCATGGCGGGGTCGATGCGGGCGGCGATCTTGTTCATGTTCCGGTAGGAGCCCTGGAGCAGGAACGGGGGTTCGGTGCGGGCGTCGTCGGACTGGGCGGCGGAGGCGATGTAGGCGGCGTTGACGGCGAGGACGGTGTCCCGGGCCGCGCACAGGTGCCGCAGCACGGCGACGACGCGTGCGGTCTCGGCCGGGGCGTAGGGGTGGCTGAGCCGGTCGGCGCGGGCCGTCGGGTCGTTCGCGGCGAGCCGCAGCAGGACGTCCAGGTCGGCGCGGTCGCGGCCGGCGAGCGGGGCGAGGTGCGGGTTGGCGGTGAGCGCGTTCTCGACGAAGCTCAGCGCGAAGACGTCCTCCTTGCCGGTCAGGACGTCGCCGAGGTTCCACACGTCGGCGCGGTTGGCGAGCATGTCGGGGATGCGGAAGCGCTGCCCCGACTCGGTGTACGGGTTGCCGGCCATGCACACCGCGAACCGCTTGCCGCGCAGGTCGTGGCTGCGCGGCTCGCCGTTCCACACGCCGTCCATGCGGCGCTGCCCGTCGCACAGGGCGATGAACTTCTGCAGCAGTTCGGGCGAGGTGTGCTGGATGTCGTCGAGGTACAGCAGGACGTTGTTGCCCGCCTCCAGCGCGAAGTTGACCTTCTCGATCTCCTGGCGGGCGGTGACGTTCGGGGCCTCGGCGGGGTCGAGGGAGGTGACGGTGTGCCCGAGGGCCGGCCCGTCGATCTTCACGAGGAGCATGCCGAGCCGGTCGGCGACGTACTCGACGAGTGTCGTCTTGCCGTATCCGGGTGGCGAGAGGAGCAGCAACAGGCCGCCCGTGGTGCCCAGTTGCTTGGCCAGGCTGTCGCCGATCAGCGGCAGGTACACCTCGTCGACGAGCCGGCTGCGCACGAAGGTGGGCAGCACGCGCGGCCGGTGCTCGTCGAGGCGCAGCCGTGCGTGCTCGGCGGCGACGAGGGAGGTGCGCAGCCGCTGGTAGGCGCGGAAGCCCGGGACGACGCGCTCGCGGAAGTCCCTTGTGCGGGAGAGGAGTTCGTCGAGCCGGAGGGTGAGGCGGCGGCCGTCGATCCGGGGATGGGTGCCGAGCAGTCCCTCGACGGTGGCGGTCAGCGGGGCGTCGGTGTCGTACCGGTCGAGCTCCGGGCAGAGCTCGATGGCCACGGCCTCCGGGAGGTCGCCGGCGCCGTCGCCCGCGGCGCTCGCGTACGCCGTCAGCCAGGCCTCGACGAGGGAGCGGCGCGCGGTGAGCTCCGGCACGGCGGCGAGATCGTCCTCGTAGGCCGAACTGTCCACGGCGCGGCGGAACTTGTCGAGGAAGGTGCGGGCGCCGGTGGAGGTGACGAAGCCCGCGGGGCCGGTGGTCAGCTCCTCGAAGAGGTAGGCGGCGACGTGTGGTGGGTGAGCGGTGCCCTTGTCCCCGATCCGCTCGGCGAGCTCGGCGCACCAGTCGTCGATCGCGGGTGCCAGGCCGAACGTGTCGCGGGCGCGGGCCAGGGACACGGCCCGGCGGGTCCACTGCGCGCGCTCGGCCCCGTCGGTCGCGTGGGCCCAGAAGAGCTGGGCGGCGGCGCGGACGGCCGGGGTGTGACGGAGCAGGCCCGCTTCGGTGTGCAGGCGGAGCAGCGCGGCGAGGATCGTCGTGGCGTCGTGGTCGTGGACGCCGCGCTCGTGTCCCTCGTCGTACGCCTCCTCCGCCGCGGCGCGGACGAGGGCCGCCAGGTCGTCGCGGGCGAGGAGGTCCTCGGGGCCGTGTTCCGCGAGGAGGCGGGCGGCGAGGTGTTCGGCGCGGTAGACGTGGGCGTTCTCGGAGGGCAGCGACTGGCCCCAGTGGTCGCGGAGTTCGGTGAAGGCCGGGTCGTCGACGGGGGCCCGGTAGTCGGTGCCGGTGAGGGCGTACGCCATGCGGTCGTCGCCGTGCGGGACGAGGGCGAGCTCGGGCGGGCGGCCGTTGACGGCGATGCGGTGGCGGCCGAGGCGCAGTGCGGTGCCGCCGTCGGCGTACAGCTCGGTGCGGTCGCGCAGGGCGCGCAGCGCGTCCTGGCGGGCGGCGGAGAGCCGGCCGTCGAGTTCGTCGGCGCGGACCTGGTCGTCGCGCTCGCGCAGTTCGCCGATGGTGCGGCGGACCTTGGCCACCATGGGGTCGGAGGCGAGGTACGTGCTGATCTCGTCGAGGGAGCCGAGGCCGGCCAGGCGGCGTGCGACGGTCTCCAGGATGCGGTGCGCGGACGCGGCGAGGCGTTCGGCGTGCCGGGCGCGGGCGTCGGCGAGGGTCTGCTTGCGGGTGGCGAACGCCTCGTGGATCTCGATGCGCCGGGCGTCGAGGTCGGCGAGGAAGTCGTCGCTCTCGGCGAACCTGCCTTCCAGGTTCTCCAGCTGGAGCAGCAGGCGGGCGAGCTGGTCGTCGCACTCCTCCGGCGTCGTGGCGGCCGCCAGGGCACCGGCCACGGCCTGGCCGAGCAGCGAGAGTTCGGCGGCGAACTCGGCCCGCCCCTCGTGGACGGCGAGTTCGCGGCGGCGGGCGTCCAGGGTGGCGCGGGCACGGTTGACCCCGGCGAGGGCGCCCGCGACGCGCTCCAGGACGTCGGCCCGTACGGTCGCGTCGTCGATGTCGAGGCCGCCGACGACATCGGCGACGGTGCGCAGCTGGTCGGCGAGTTCGGTGACGCGCTCGGCGACCGGTGCGGCCTCGGCCGTGGTGGCGATCTGTCCGGCCTGTTCGGTGAGCCGGTGGAGGTCGGCGTGGTGGGCGGCGAGGGCGTCGGGCCTGGCGAGGAAGGCGACGGCGCGGGCGCCCGCCGACGCGAGGTCGGCCGCGAGGTCCCCGGCCAGGCTGTCGATCTGCTCGACGTCGGCGTACCGCAGTTCTTTGAGGGTGAGCAACTGCCCTTGTGCGCGCCGCAGTTCGGTGAGCCGGTCGACCCATTCGTGGGCGCTGCGCGGCGCCTCGCCGCGGATGCGGCGCACGAGGGTGGTGGTGCGTGCGGCGGCCTCGCCGAGGGCGTCGTCGGCCTTTCGGGTGAGGTCGCGGACGGTCGCGTACTCGGTGATGATCTGTGTGGCGGTGGCCCGCAACACGTCGACGACGTCACGGAGTTCGCCGGTGTCGCCGAGCCAGGGGTAGGAGTCCGTGACGCGTTCGCAGGCGGCGGCGAGGGCCTCGTAGGCGGCGGAGGTCGGTGTGCGGGCGGCTTCCTGGACCGTACGGACGAGGGAGAGGCAGTCGGCGATGCCGCGCACCAGTTCCGCGTTGCCGATGCGGGCCAGCTCCGGGTCGCCGGAACCGGATCGGGTCGCGTGGGTGTCGGCGGCGAACGGCGTCGACCAGGTCTGCACGGCGTGCGTCCGCGCGGGTTCGCCCGCGGCGTCGTCCCGCAGCAGTACGAGGGTGCCGTCGTCAAACAGGGCGTGGCCTCGGCCGGTGAGCGGGGTGGCGATCTCCTTGCGGATGAGGTGGTACGGCAGCAGCAGGGTGCGGCCGGCGGCGCGGGCACGGAAGACGTAGAGCACGTGCTCGCCGTCGGGGGCGCGGACGGTGCGCTCGTAGGCGAGGCCGGCGGTGTCGACGGCGTCGAACGTCTTGTGCGGGCCGGCGGCCAGGCAGTAGCCGCCAGGGAAGACGACGCCCTGCTCGTCGGGGAGGACGCGGCACGCCTGCCCGATGCCGTCGAGGCGGACGACGGTCTTGGTGAGGGTGTCGAAGACGAGGTGCCGCTCGGTCTCTTCCTTGTAGGGGCGCACGCGCAGCAGGATCAGCGGGCCCACGCGGGCGTGCGCGATGTCGGCGTCGGCGAGCGACTGGAGGGGTTCGTCGACCGGCTCGGTGTGGATGCCCTCGCCGGTCTCGGTGTCGTCGTCGGTCTTGACGGTGAGGCTGCCGCCGACGGTCGACACGTACAGCTCACCGCCCTGGATCGCCACGTGCGGGTGGCGGCCGAGGACGTGGTCCTCACGGGTCGTGTCCTGCCAGGTGATGTCGTGGGCGGGCGGGCGGACGTCGTCCCGGTCGCCGCGCGCGTCGAGGAACCGGGCGCCGCCGCCGGACGGGTCCAGTTCCCAGCGCAGGACGCGGATGTCGGCGGCCTTGTCGCCGGTCTGGAACACGGCGAGCAACTTGCCGTCGATCAGGCGGAGTTCAAGGAGGCGGCTGTCGCGGTAGTAGCGGAAGAGGGCGGCGAACTCGGCGGCGAACGCCGGGTCGTCGAGCAGTCCGGGCACGGCCTCGTCGGGCAGTCGCGCCCAGTCGCGGTCCGGGGCGTGCAGGGTGAGGATGTCGCCGACCGCGGGCGGCCGGGCGCCGAGGACGTCCCGTACGCCGATCAGCAGGGCGCCCCCGACGGCGACGACGTCACGGGCGAGCCGCGGGGTGTCGGTGCGCACGGCCGCGGTGCCGGTGAGCGTCAGCCCGGTGGAGCCGAACGCGACGCCGCGCCGCTCGTTCAACTCGTCGGTGCGGTCTGCCAGTTCGCGGGCCTGCGCGGCGAGCCTGTCACGCAGCACCTCGTACGTTCCCGCGTCCAGGCCGTCGACCGGCCCGGCCGTCCCGGTCTTCATCTACGGCGCTCCTTCTCGTTCCCCGCGGTGCTGGAAGTCCCGCGGTCCTGAATGGCCGGGGCCACCGACCCCCGTACGGTGACCCCGGCCGGTCTGTGCGGTCAGACGCGCGCGGCGCCGTTGAGGTGACCGAGCGGCAGGTCGGCGACGCCCAACTGGCCTGCTTTGTCCAGCAGTTCCCGCAGCTGTCCGGCCTGCGCGCCGCCGCTGTTCATCAGTTTCATCAGGAGAGCGGAGACGGTGAGGTTCTGCACGTCGGCCGTGGAGGCCGAGCCGAGGATCCTGCCGATGTCCTCGGTGAAGCTGGCCGAGCCGTCCAGCCAGGGCCTCGCGAGGGCCTGCGCGGTGTCGGAGTGCTGCACGAAGGCGTCGACGCCCTTGCCGAGCGAGATCGAGGAGACCAGCCGGTCGAAGAAGGCCGACTCCCCACCCACGATGTTGATGTCGGCGTTCTCCAGGCCGGTGGCGAGCACCGTGGCCTGTGCCTCGGCGACCTGCCGCTGCGCGTCGAGGCCGGCGAGCCGGATGTCCTTCTCGGCCTCCAGGCGCAGCCGGTACTCCTCGTGGCCGCGCGAGGCGTCGTCGAGGGCGGCCATGGCGGCGGCCTTCCGGTTGATGCCCTCGGCCTCGGCCTTCAGCTTCTCGGCGATGGCCGTGGCCTGCGCGAGCGCCTTGGCCCGGTCGCCCTCGGCCTCGGCCCGCATCCGGGCCTCGGTGGCCTCCGCCTCGGCGCGCCCGGTCTTCTCGATGACCTCGGCCTCCTTGTCGCGCACCTGGATCTCGGCGAGCCCGACGGCCGCGTTCTCGGCCTGGATGCCCTCGGCGAGCCGCACCTTGGCCCTGGCCTCCAGGTCGGACGCCTTCAACTGGGCCTCGGCGAGAGTGAGTCGCTCGGCCGCGCGGTGGGTCGCGGCCTGTTCGGCGGCTTCGGCGGCCTTGATGTCCTTGACGAGCTTCTCCTGCGCCTCGGCCTCGGCGGCGATGACGACGGCCTGCCGGTCGCGCTCGGCCTCCTCGACGGCGCGCAGCTTCTTGATGGACTCCTCCTGCTCGGCGACCGTGCGGTCCACGGCGACGCGTTCGCGGATGACCTCGGCGATCTCCCGCTTCTCCGCCTCGACCTCCTTCTCGGCGGCGATCCGCGTCAGCTGCGTCTCCCGCTCCCGCGCGATCACTTCGAGGAGGCGGTCCTTCTCGATCCGCTCGTTCTCGACGGCGATGACGCGCTCACGGTTCTTCTGCGCGACGGCGACCTCGCGGGCCTGGTTCTCGCGCTGCACCCCGAGCTTCTCCTCGGTGGCGAGGAACGCGCCCTGCGAGCGCAGCCGCTCCTCCTCCACGACGCGCGCCGTCTCGGCCTCCTCGCGGGCCCGTACGGTGTCGATCTCGCGCTTCTGCTTGATCTCGGCGTCGGCCTGGCGCCGCTCCAGTTCGAGGATGGTCTCCCGGGCGTCGACGTTCTGCCGGGTGATCTCCTTCTCCTCCGTGCGCTGGAACTCGTTCGTGCGCACGTGCTCGATCGTCGTCAGCTCGGTGATCTTCCGGATGCCCTGGGCGTCGAGGACGTTGTGCGGGTCGAGCTGGGCGAGCGGTGTCTGCTCCAGGTAGTCGATCGCCGCGTCTTCCAGGTGGTAGCCGCTCAGGTCGACACCGATGACCTCGATGATCTTGAAGCGCAGTTCCTCGCGCTTGGTGTAGAGGTCGGTGAAGTCCATCTGCTTGCCGACGGTCTTGAGCGCCTCGGAGAACTTGGCGTGGAACAGCTCCTGGAGGGTCTTCTGGTCGCTGGCGCGGGCGGTGCCGACCGCCTGGGCGACCCGGATCACGTCGTCGACGGTCTTGTTGACCTTCACGAAGAACGAGATCCGGATGTCGGCGCGGATGTTGTCCCGGCAGATCAGCCCGTCGCGTCCGGTCCGGGTGATCTCGATGGCCTTCACCGAGATGTCCATCACCTCGGCCTTGTGGAGCACGGGAAGCACGACCTGCCCGGTGAACGTCACGTCCACCGCGCGCATCTTCGAGACGATCAGCGCCTTGCCCTGCTCCACCTTGCGGAACAATCGGGCGAACGCGAAGCCCAGTACGGCGACGACGAGCAGGACAACGACGGCGGACACGCCGATGCCCACGGTGGTGGCATCCATGGTGAAATCCTTTGGATCCGGGGGCAGTCGGCACCCCGTGACGAGGACGAGAGAAGCAGGATCCGGGGTGGCCGCGTCGTACGCGTCCGGCGACGCCGAAGCCCTCCGGGCGGAGGTGGGCTAGCGAGGCACGCCGTACGACGGCGGCCCGGGTTCGTCAGGGGCGTGCTTGATCGCGCCGTACACGATGTCGGAGGTGGCCACGTCGGCCCGCCCTGTCGCGATCGGCAGCCGCGTGGCCGCGGCGACGACGAGCGCGCAACTGAGCGTCAGTCCGGGGAACCCGACGACGGCAGCGAGGAACTCCCCCATTCCCGCGCCCCCTTCGCTGCTGCCACCGCGCTCGACTCCACCCCGGTGCCGGACCCCGTTTCCGGGGTCCGGCACCGGGGTTCGGCCCCCGTTTCTGCCGCCCTCATCCTGGCCCGGCGACCCCGTGCGGCGCATTGCCGGATCCCGGCAATCTTTACGCGTCCTTGATGCCGATGACCGACGCCCGGGCGTCTCCGCACCGGTGCGGGTCACGAGAGATCGGGGCGCCCCAGCCAGGACGGTTTCACCGGGATGCCGTCCTCGTCGTAGCGCACGAAGGGAGCCGGCTCCGGCGCGGACTTCGGAACGGGCCTCGGGACCGGCTTCGGGACCGGCGCCGCGGGGGTCTCCGCCACCGGCTCCACCGGCGGCGCGGGCTAAGGCGCCGCCGAGTCCGCCAGCAGCTCCGCCACCGTGAACCGCGTACTGAACGTCTGCCAGGCCCCCTCGACGACCAGCAGGAAGCCGTCCGTCTGCCGGTACAGCCGACGCCGCTTCGGGCTCATCGGATGCGTGGGCACGAACGCCCGGGCCCGCCGCTCCAGTTCGGCGAGCGCGTCGTCCCGCGAGCCCTCCACCTGCGCCGCCACGGCAGCCTCGATGTGCTTGCGGTCCCCCGTGCCCACGGTCGTCTCGACGACCAGCCCCCATGTCGGCATGTACGCCTCTCCCCCTGCTCGGTCCGCTCGCGCCGTACGGCACCTCACCCTACGAGGCGTCGGCCGACGCGCCCATCGTTCTCACCCGAGCGCCACCGGGTAGCGGACACCGCTCCGCTCCAGCGCGGCCCGCTGCGCCTCGTCCGGCTGTCGCCGCCCGGTGCCGATCAGCAGGACGTCCGTGTCCGGGAGCGCCGCGGGGAACGGGCCCCCGGCGATCCCCTCGATCAACTGCCGTGCGCGGGCGAGCCCTTCGGCCGGCGGGCGGGCCGCGCCGGGAAGGTCGGCGATCAGGTCGAGGTGGTGCAGGGTCCACTCCAGGACGTACGCGTCGAGGTAGTCGCCCGCGGTGAGCACCTCGCCCTGGGTGGCGACCCGCAGCGCGGGGTCCGCGAGCCGGGCCGCGCGGCCCGCGGCGGAGCCGACGTCGTCGAGGTGGAACGTGAGCAGCGCCGGGTCCTGGTACGCGGCGGCGAGCCGGACCGTCAGCGCGGCGAGGGGATCGTCGCCGCCCGCCTCGTGGTCGTCGATGGTCCAGTACGTCACCGCGTCCCGGGTCGGCGCGGTGTCGGCCGGCGTGACGAGGGTGATCAGGACGTCCTGGGCGTCGATGACGAGGTGGCAGACCAGGTCCCGGACGAGCCAGCCCGTACAGCCGGAAGGCCGGGCGAAGTCCTCGGCCGTCAGGTTCCCGACCGCCTCGAGCAGGGCCGTCCAGGTGCGTGAGAAGAGATCCACGCCCCGCACGCTACCGGCGCGACGGGGGGGGCGGGGGCGCGTCGTTTCCGGCTCCCCCGGGCCCCGGTGGGCATGATCGGCGTCAGCGTCCGCCGGCGGGCGGCGTACCCCCACCCCACCCACCCGGAGGCGGCCCCATGAGCGACGTGTCCCGGCGGCTGTGGATCATCACGGTGATCGCGACGTTCGGCGGTCTGCTCTTCGGCTACGACACCGGGGTCATCAACGGCGCGCTCCCGTACATGAGCGACGACCTGGGCCTGACGCCCTTCACCGAGGGCATGGTGACGAGTTCGCTGCTGCTCGGCGCGGCGCTCGGCTCCGGTCTGGGCGGCAGGGTCGCGGACCGGAGCGGGCGGCGGCGCGGCATCCTGCTGCTCGCCGTCCTGTTCGTCGCCGGGACGGTCGCCTGCACCTTCGCGCCGACGACCGCGTTCATGGTCGTGGCCCGTTTCGTGCTCGGGATCGCGGTGGGCGGCGCCTCGGTGACGGTGCCCGTCTATCTCGCCGAGATCTCACCGGCCGAGCGACGCGGCGCCCTGGTCACCCGGAACGAACTCATGATCGTCACCGGTCAGTTGCTCGCCTTCTCCTGCAACGCGGTCATCGCCCGGCTCGGCGGTGAGTCCGACGGGGTGTGGCGGTGGATGCTGGCCGTCGCGACGCTGCCCGCGCTCGTGCTGTGGCTCGGCATGCTGGTGATGCCGGAGAGCCCGCGCTGGCTGGCCGCGCACGGTCGGCGCGACGCGGCGCTCGACGTCCTGCGGCAGGTCAGACCGGAGGCGCGGGCCCGTGCCGAGGTCGACGAGGTCGCCGTGCTCGCCGCCGACGACGCGCGCGCCCGCTCCGGCGGCCGGCACGACCTCATGTCCACGCCGTGGCTGCGCCGCCTGATGCTGATCGGTTTCGGCCTCGCGGTCGTGCAGCAGATCACCGGCGTCAACACGATCATGTACTACGGCACCCAGATCCTCACCGAGTCCGGGTTCACCTCCGACGCCGCGCTCACCGCGAACATCGCCAACGGCGTGATCTCGGTCCTCGCCACGTTCGTCGGCATCTGGCTGCTGGGCCGGGTGCCGCGCCGCCCGATGCTGATGACGGGTCAACTGGGCACGATCTGCTGCCTGTTGCTGATCGGCGTCTTCTCGCTGGCGATCCCGGAGGGGACGGGCCGCGCGTTCGCCGTGCTGTCGATGACCGTCACGTTCCTCGCGTTCCAGCAGGGCGCGATCTCACCGGTCACCTGGCTGATGCTGTCCGAGATCTTCCCCATGCGGATGCGGGCCTTCGGGATGGGCGTGGCCGTGGTCGTGCTGTGGCTCACCAACTTCGCCGTCGGGCTGCTCTTCCCGCCGCTGGTCTCCGGCATCGGGATCGCCGGCACGTTCTTCCTCTTCGTCGGGGCGGGGCTCGTCGCGCTCGGCTTCGTACGGCGGTACGTGCCCGAGACCAAGGGCCGGACCCTGGAGGAACTGGAGGAGGAGCTGCGGGTCCGCCTGTCGTGACGGGAATCCTGCGCGAAGATCGCCATTTTCCCAGATCACAGCTCTCCCACGTAGGCTCCGCCAGGCAGCACCATTCGCGAAAGGCGGTGCCGTCCCATGCCCACCAGCGCTTCGCCGGCCGTCGGCCGCGCCCTGGACATCCTGCTCCACCTGTCCAGCCGGCCGGGCCCGGTGCGCGCTCCGGCACTCGCCGCCGACCTGGGCATTCCGCGGTCCAGCGTCTATCACATCCTCACCGTCCTGGTGGACCGCGGCTTCGTCACGTACATCCCCGAGGGACAGCTGTACGGGCTCGGTGTCTCCGCCTTCGAGGTCGGCTCCGCCTATCTGCGGCACGAGCCCCTGGAGCGGCTCGCCCGGCCGCTCGTGCGCGCTCTCGCCCAGCAGCTGGGGCAGCCCGTGCACCTCGGTGTGCTGCACGGGACGGAGAGCGTCTACCTGCTGAAAGAGCTGCCGTCGGCCTCGCACGCCCCGGAGCCCGCGCCGGAACTCGTCACGGACGTCGGCGTCCGGCTGCCCGCCCACCTCACCGCGAACGGCCGCGCCCTGCTCGCCCACTCCTCGCCCGCCCAGGTACGCGCGCTCTTCCCGTCCGGGCCGCTGCTCACCCGTACGGGACGCGGACCGCGCACCCCCGCCGAGCTGCGGCGCAGCCTCGCCGTCGAGCGGGAGCGGGGCTGGTCGGAGGAGGTCGAGCTGGTGTCGGAGGGCATGCGCTCGCTGGCGGCGCCCGCCTTCGACCACCTCGGGCAGCCGGTCGCCGCCCTGTCCACGACCTGGCGCCGGGCGGCCGGGCACCACTCCGTCGACGAGATCGCCGAGCGGCTGCGGCGGGCCGCGGCCCGGCTCACCGCCTCGATGCTCGGGCACTCCCCCGCGTGACCCGCCCCGGACCCGTCGGCCTCATGCGCGCACCGACCAACATTCGTCTCGGATCCGAGACATGTTCACGGCCGTACTGGTCTGGTCCCGCTCCGTCTTCTGTGATGTCGGAGCACGAACCGTCTCCCGTCCGAGACGGTGATCCACCCCTTCCGCGTCACCTGGAGGTCTCATGACCGGCTCCGCCCCTCGCCCCGTACGCGCCCCGCGCGGCACCGAGCTCACCACTCTGGGCTGGCAGCAGGAGGGCGCCCTGCGGATGCTCATGAACAACCTCGACGCCGAGGTGGCCGAGTACCCGGACAAGCTCGTCGTCTACGGCGGCACCGGCAAGGCGGCCCGGTCCTGGGAGGCGTACGACGCGATCGTGCGCACCCTCAAGACGCTCAAGGACGACGAGACGCTCCTCGTCCAGTCCGGCAAGCCGGTCGGCGTGCTGCGCACGAACGAGTGGGCGCCGCGCGTGCTGCTCGCCAACTCCAACCTGGTCGGCGACTGGGCCAACTGGGAGGAGTTCCGCAAGCTGGAGGCCGCGGGCCTGACCATGTACGGCCAGATGACGGCCGGCTCGTGGATCTACATCGGTTCGCAGGGCATCGTCCAGGGCACGTACGAGACCTTCGGCGCCGTGGCGCGGAAGAAGTTCGACGGCACGCTCGCGGGCACCATCACCCTGACCGCCGGTGTCGGTGGCATGGGCGGCGCCCAGCCCCTCGCCGTCACGATGAACGAGGGCGTCGCGATCTGCGTCGACGTCGACGTGACCCGCATCGACCGCCGCATCAAGACCCGCTACCTGGACGTCAAGGCCGACAGCCTGGACCACGCCCTGGAGCTCGCGGTCCAGGCGCGCGACGAGCGGCGCGGCCTGTCCATCGGTGTCGTCGGCAACGCCGCCGAGGTCTTCCCAGAGCTGCTGCGCCGCGGCGCCCCGATCGACATCGTGACCGACCAGACCTCGGCCCACGACCCGCTCTCCTACCTGCCCGTCGGCATCTCGGTCGAGGACTGGCACACGGAGGCCGAGAAGGACCCGGCCGCCTTCACCGACAAGGCGCGGCAGTCGATGCGGGCGCACGTCGAGGCCATGGTCGGCTTCCTGGACGCGGGCGCCGAGGTCTTCGACTACGGCAACTCGATCCGTGACGAGGCCCGCAAGGCCGGCTACGACCGCGCCTTCGACTTCCCCGGCTTCGTGCCCGCGCACATCCGCCCGCTGTTCGAGGAGGGCCTCGGCCCGTTCCGCTGGGCCGCCCTGTCCGGCGACCCGGAGGACATCGCGAAGACGGACCGCGCGATCAAGGAGCTGTTCCCCGAGAACAAGCACCTGCACCGCTGGATCGACATGGCCGGCGAGCGCATCGCGTTCGAGGGCCTCCCGGCGCGCATCTGCTGGCTCGGCTACGGCGAGCGCCACCTGGCCGGGCTGAAGTTCAACGAGATGGTGGCCTCCGGCGAGCTGTCGGCCCCGGTCGCCATCGGCCGCGACCACCTCGACTCGGGCTCGGTCGCGTCCCCGTACCGCGAGACCGAGGCCATGAAGGACGGCTCGGACGCGATCGCCGACTGGCCGCTGCTCAACGCCCTGGTCAACACCGCCTCGGGTGCCTCCTGGGTCTCCATCCACCACGGCGG
This sequence comes from Streptomyces sp. HmicA12, assembly GCF_000373565.1. GTDB lineage: Bacteria > Actinomycetota > Actinomycetes > Streptomycetales > Streptomycetaceae > Streptomyces. Next base: position 418,519 of record NZ_KB891831.1, read on the forward strand.
CGGCGTCGGCATGGGCCGCTCCATCCACGCAGGTCAGGTCTGTGTCGCCGACGGTACCGAGCTGGCCGCCCGCAAGATCGAGCGCGTCCTGACGAACGACCCCGCGATGGGTGTCATCCGTCACGTCGACGCCGGGTACGAGCACGCGTCGGACGTCGCCGCCGAGCGCGGGGTGCGGGTGCCCATGCGCGAGGGAGACAAGTGACGGATCCCGACCGCGCGGCAGTCGCCTGGTCCGGGCGCGACGACGGCCCGGACCCGGATCTGCGCCGCTGGCACCACGTGGTCCGTACGGCCTCCGCGGAGAGCTGGTCGGACTTCGTGTTCGCCGGGTTCGCCTCCGACGAGGGCGTGCGCCGCAACAAGGGCCGCGTCGGTGCCGCCGAGGGTCCTGCCGAGCTGCGCGCCGCCCTGGCCGGGCTCGCGCTGCCCGGCGACGCGCCGACCGCCGTCGACGCCGGTGACGTCGTCGTCGCGGACGGCGACCTGAGCGCCGGGCAGGAGCGCCTCGGCGCGCTCGTCGGCCCGCACCTGGCCGCGGGCCGCCGCACGTTCGTGCTCGGCGGCGGCCACGCCGTGGGCTATGCCAGTTATCGGGCCCTGGCCCACGGCGGCCTCCTCGACGACGGCCGGCGCCTCGGCATCCTCAACCTGGACGCCCACTTCGATCTGCGCGACGACGCGGTGCCGAGCTCCGGCACCCCGTTCCGGCAGATCGCTCGGGACGAGCACGCGGCGGGGCGCCCGTTCCACTACGCGGTGCTCGGCATCAGCCAGCCCGCGAACACGGAGCGGCTCTTCGCGACCGCCCGCGACCTCGGCGTACGGCATCTGCCGGACACCGAGTGCGGGGTGGACAACCTGCCGGCCGTGGACGCCTTCGTCGACACGTTCCTGGACGGCTGCGACGTGGCCCACCTGACGATCGACCTGGACGTCCTGCCGGCCGCCGAGGCGCCCGGGGTGTCCGCCCCGGCCGCGTACGGTGTCCCGATCCCGGTGGTCGAGCGCGTCTGCGCCCGCGTCGCCGCCTCCGGCAAGCTCGCCCTGTGCGACGTCGCCGAGCTCAACCCGTCGTACGACGTGGACCGGCGCACCGCTCGCGCGGCCGCCCGCCTGATCCACCGCACGGCCCTTTCGTGGGAGCCGCTCAAGCCCTGAGTCCGGTTCCCGTTCCGGGGCGGCGGCCGCCCTCACGGCCGCCGCCCCACTCCCTTTTTCTCCAGTTTTCTCCTGTCCTTCCGCTCCACCTGGAGGTGCACGTATGGCACTCTCGCAGCAGCTCGACACTGAAGCCGCGACCCGCGATCCGGCGTCGGGCGGCGTGCCCAGAGGGTCCGCCTCGTCCGCCTCCGCCGCCTCTTCCGGGGGCGGCGACGAACCGGTCACCCGGTTCCACTGGCGGGTCACCGCCACCACCTTCGGCGCCAACTTCTCGGACGGCTACGCGCTCGGCATCATCGGCGCGGCCCTGCCCGTCCTCACGAACACCATGCACCTGTCGGGTGTCTGGCAGGGCCTGCTCGGTGCCTCGGCGCTGATCGGCCTCTTCTTCGGTTCGATCCTGCTGGGCGGCCTCGCCGACCGCATCGGCCGCCAGAAGCTGTACGTCGCCAACTTCATCCTCATCACGCTGGCCTCGGCCGCGCAGCTGTGGGCCCACGACCCGGCGACCCTGTTCGTGCTGCGCCTGCTGATCGGCTTCGGACTCGGCGCGGACTACGCGGTCGGCCCGACGCTGCTCTCCGAGTTCGCGCCGCGCCGGCTGCGCGGCATCCTCCTCGGCTCGCTCACCGTGATGTGGACCGTCGGCTACGTCGTCGCCAACATCCTCGGCACGTTCGTGCCGCTCAGCGACTCGGCCGCACACTGGCTGCTGGCCTCCGGCGCGATACCGGCGGTCCTCGTGCTCGTCCTGCGCATCGGCACGCCCGAGTCGCCGTCCTGGCTGGACACCCGCGGCCGCCACGAGGAGGCGGCCAGGATCCGCCGCGACTACCTGGGCCAGAGAGACGCCCGCCCGCTGACCGAGAAGCCGGGCGCGCGGCCGAAGAGCACGGCCCGCTACCGCGACCTGTTCGCGAAGGGGCAGCGCCGCAACACCTGGTTCGGTGTCCTCTTCTACAGCGCTCAGGTGCTGCCGTACTTCGCGATCTACACGTTCGTCCCGTCGATCCTGTCGGCGCTGAGCGTCTCCGACGCCGACCTCCAGTACGTGCTCCTGAACCTCTTCCTGCTGGCGGGCGGCGTGCTGGGCCTGTGGCCGCTGCACCGGGTCGGCCGGCGCCCGTTCACGACGTGGTCGTTCCTCCTGATGACCGTCTGTCTGTCCGCGATGGCGCTGCTCTCCGGCGCCGGAGCCTGGTGGCTGATGGTGCCGTTCCTGCTGTACACGTTCATCATGGCCGGGGCCTCCAACATCACCCAGGTGTATCCGGCCGAGCTGTTCCCCACCCCGCTGCGCGGCTCCGGTGTCGGCCTCCTCAACGGCTCCAGCCGCGTCGCCTCCGCCGTCGGCACCTTCGTCCTGCCGGTCAGCCTCACCGCGGTCGGCGTCGGCTGGTCGATGGCCTGGCTCGCCGGCGTCCTCGCCCTCGGCACCGTCGGCAGCTTCCTGTGGGCGCCTGAGACGAAGGACACGGTCACGGCCGAGGAGATGGTGCACTAGCGGCCGAGGGGTCCCCCGGTTCGGGTGACACGCACGGTTCGGGTGACACAGTGGAAGAAGACCGTTCACGACCCCCGGGAGGCATTTCCGCATGCGCCTGATCCTCATCCGCCACGGCCAGACGCCGTCCAATCTGAAGCATCTGCTGGACACCGACGCGCCGGGCCCTGGCCTGACCCCGCTCGGCCAGGAGCAGGCCGCGGCGCTGCCGGAGGCCCTGGCGCAGGAGGAGATCGGCGCCCTGTACGTCTCGACGCTGCTGCGCACCCAGCTCACGGCCGCGCCGCTGGCCGCCGCGACCGGGCTGAAGCCGCACATCCGTGACGGCATCCGGGAGCTGATCGCGGGCGACCTGGAGATGCGCGGCGACGACGAGGCGGCGCACGTCTACATGACGACCGCGTTCGCCTGGTCCTCGGGCGACACCGCGCGCCGGATGCCCGGCGGCGAGACCGGCGACCAGGCCCTGGGCCGCTTCGACACCGTCGTCGCGGAGGCCGCCGCGTCCGGCGCGGCGACGGTCGCGATGGTCAGCCACGGCGCGGCGATCCGTACCTGGGTCGCGGCCCGGGCCACGAACGTCGACGTGGAGTACTCCCGGTCCCACCCGCTCGCCAACACCGGCGTCGTCATCCTCTCCGGCGCGCCCGAGGAGGGCTGGCGGGTCCTCGTCTGGGAGGGCGAGCCGCTCGGCCCCGCGGACCCCGCGCCGGACGCCGACGGGCCGACGGGCGCACCGGTCTCGGCCTGAGCCGACCACTGACGCGAGGGGCCCTCCGGCATCGCCGGAGCGCCCCTCGCGCTCGCACCGGACCGCGGCGCTCTACGACAGCCCCTTCACGTTGTCCCCGAAGGTCCACCCCTTCGACCCGTCCCAGTTGATCGACCAGGTCATCAGTCCCTTGAGCGCCCCGCCGTACGTGTTCCAGGCCTGCGCCACCTGACCGGTCGTCATGTAGCCGCCTCCGGCGCCGGACTGGGCGGGCAGGCCCGGTACCTGCTTGTCGTAGGGGACCTTGATGGTGGCGCCCTGGACGACGAGTCCCTTGTCGAGGCAGCTCGTCTGGGCGGTGAAGCCCTCTACGGTGCCCGCCGAGTAGGAGTCGCCGGAGCAGCCGTACATGGAGCCGTTGTAGTACTGCATGTTGAGCCACCACAGGCGGCCGTTGTCCGCGTACTTCTTGATGATGGGCAGGTACGCGCCCCAGATCGAGCCGTACGTGACGCTGCCGCCGGTGACGTACGCGGTCTCGGGGGCCATCGTCAGGCCGAAGCCGGCCGGCATCTGCGCCAGGATGCCGTCGATGATGCGGATCAGGTTGGCCTGGGACGCGGAGAGTCGGTTGATGTCGCCGCTGCCGCTCAGGCCGGTCTCGATGTCGATGTCGATGCCGTCGAAGTTGTACTTCTTCAGGATCGGGACGATCGTCTCGACGAAGTGGTCGGCCACCGTGGTGGAGTTGAGGTCGATTCCGGCCGTGGCGCCGCCGATGGACATGAGGATCGTCGCGCCCGCGTCCTTGGCCTGACACATCTCGGCGGGGGTGGCGACCTTCACGCCGGTGTCCATGCCGTCCTCCCACAGGGCCGTGCCGTCGGAGCGGATGACGGGGAAGGCGGCGTTGATGACGTTGTAGCCGTGCTGCGCGATCGCGGGGTCGGTGATCGGGGTCCAGCCGAAGGGCGGGTGGACGCCGTTGGCGGCGCCGTCCCAGTTCTCCCAGTAGCCCTGGAGGACCTTGCCGGACGGCCTCGGCTTCGTGGCGCAGGTGTCGGCCGCCGCGGCGGCGGGGGCGGTCGGCGCCGTGGCGAGAAGGGCGGTGACGGTGGCGGCGGCGGTGAGGGCGGCGCCGATGAGGCGGGGGGTGCGCGGGCGGAAGGGCATGGGGGCTCCCGTGTGATCGCTGATCGCCGGACAGGGGTGGGGTGCCTGGGTTGTCGCGAGCATGACGCACGTTAAGGAGGTCCAGACCTTTCGTCAATGGGTCTGGACCAATATGAAATCCCGGGTCAGAGCCGCCGGTTCCGTTCGGTTTCCTCGGCGCAACGCGGACGAAACACGGCCTCCCTAGCGTCCCCGACACACCGGTCATGGCTGCAACGGCCGGTGGGCGCGGGGCCGTTCACGGGCCCGGGTGCGAACCAGCCGTCTTCCACCGAGGTTCCCGGGAGGAACGATGGCTGTGGACACACGCGTGCCCGAGCAGGGCGCGCACTCCGAACCCGACCCCGTCGACGTGCGGCCGCCGTGGCGCCGGCTCGTACCGCTGAGCCTGCAGCATCTGCTCGTCGCGTACGCGGGCATGGCCACGATGCCGCTGCTCGTGGGCACCGCGCTGCACCTGCCGGAGGACCGGATCCGGATCCTCATCAGCGCCAATCTGCTGGTCAGCGGGCTCGCCACGCTGCTTCAGTCGCTGGGGTTCAAGAAGCTCGTCGGGGCGCGGCTCCCCCTCGTCATGGGCTCGACGTTCACCGCCATCACCCCGGCGATCCTCATCGGGCAGGACCACGGACTCGCCGCGGTGTTCGGGGCGACGATCGTGTCGGGTCTGGTGACGCTGGCCGTCGCGCCGTGGTTCGGGCGGTGTCTGCATCTGTTCCCGCCACTGGTGACGGGGACCGTGATCGCCGTCATCGGGTTCTCGCTGGTGCCGTCCGCGGCCGGGCTCGTGAGCGGCGGGAAGGGGGGCGGCAAGGGGCTCGCCCTCGCCGCCGTGACCGTCGTCCTGGTGATTCTCGTCGAGCGGCTCGCGCCGCCCGCCCTCGCCCGGTTCTCGGTGCTCGTGGCGATGGCCGTGGGGACCGTGCTCGCCGTGCCGATGGGCCTGTTCGACGGGTCGGGGGTGACGGACGCCGCTGCCGTCACCGTGCCCGAGCCGACGGCGTTCGGGGCGCCCACGTTCGTCGTGCCGGCGATCGCCGCGATGCTCGTGGTCCAGCTCGTGAACATGGTCGAGTCCGTCGGCGACACCCTGGCCGTGGGGCAGATCGTGGGGCGCGGGGACGACGCGCCGACCGTCGTACGGGCGCTGCGCGCGGACGGCGCGGCCACCGTGGTCTCGGGCGCTCTCGCCTCCTTCCCCATCGTGACGTTCGGGCAGTCGGTGGGGCTGGTGAGCGTGACGCGGGTGAAGAGCCGTCATGTCGTGGCACTGTCCGGCGCGTTGATGGTCGTACTCGCCTTCGTGCCGGTGCTCGGGGCGGCCGTCGCCGCCGTGCCGGGGCCCGTGCTCGGCGGGGTGTCGCTCGTCATGTTCGGCACGGTCGGCGCGGTCGGCCTCCGCATCCTCGCGCGGGCCGATCTCACGGACTCCCGCAATCTGCTGACCGTGGCGCTGGCCTTCGGGCTCGGCATGATCCCGGTCGGCGCCCCGGACTTCTACGCGCCGCTCCCCTCGTTCGCGCGCACCGTCCTGGACAGCGGCATCGCCGTCACCGGCATCGTCGCCTTCCTCCTGAACCTGCTGTTCCACCACACGCCCGAACTCCCCTTCCGTCTCCGTAAGGAAGCCGCACGATGAGCATCGACACGATCACCGACGTCACGGTCTACAGCGGCGGCGAGTGGCGTGCCGGTACGGACGTCCACCTCGTCGACGGCCGCGTCCACGCCCTCGTACCGAAAGGTGAACTGCCGCACGGAGAGACGGTGTTGGATGGATCCGGGGCCCATCTCACGCCCGGCCTCGTGAACACGCACACCCACCTCTTCCAGGCCGGGCTGCGCGGCATCGGCGAAGGACTGCCGCTCCTGTCGTGGCTGAGCGCCGTCGGCGAGGAGGCGGTGGCGCTCACCCCCGAGCGGGCCTACTGGACCGCTGCCGCCGCCGCGGCCGAGGCCCTGCGCAGCGGCACGACGACCCTCGTCGAGCACATGTGGCCGCATCCCTCGACCGAGGTGCACGACGCCGTGCTGCGGGCGCTGCGCGACAGCGGGGTGCGGGCCGTGCTGGGCCGCGGGGTCGCCGACCGGGCCGACGGCAGCCGCAAGTGGGGGTTCGACCCGCGCCTGATGCAGCCGCTCAAGGAGTCCCTCGCCCACACGGACGAGCTGATCGGCGCCGCGCGCGGGAGCCGGGTCGAGGTGGGGGTCGCCGTGCCCAATCCGCGGTGCCTGACGCCGGAGGGCATGGCGGCGGTGCGCGCGTTCGCCGACGAACGCGAACTACCGGTCTCCCTGCACCTGTTGGAGACGACCACCGACGACGTGATGTGCCGGGAGCACGCGGGGGTCGGCGCCGTCGAGTATCTGGAGCGGGCCGGCTTCCTGTGGGACCGGCTGCTGGCCGTGCACTGTGTGGAGCTGGATGCGGCGGGGCGCGCGACGCTGGCCCGGCACGGTGTCGGCGTCTCGTACAACCCGCTCAGCAACATGCGGCTCGGCAGCGGCATCGCCCCCGTGCCGGACATGCTGGAGGCCGGCCTGCGGGTCGGGCTCGGGGTGGACGGGGCAGCCAGCAACGACACCCAGGACATGCTGGAGGCGCTGCGCATCGGCGCGTATCTGCAGCGGGCGGCGCACCGCACGTCCGACCTGCTCGGCTTCCCGGAGATGTTCGCGCTGGCCGCGAACGGCGCCAACCGCGTCCTCGGCCTGGAGGAACGCCCCGAAGGCGTGCGGGCGGGTATGCAGGCGGACCTGGTGCTGCACCGCTTCGACCGCGACTACGCCTGCCTTCCCGTACGCGATCCAGGGGCCACCCTGCTGACGTGCGCGGGCACGAGGACGGTGGCGTCCGTGCTGGTCGGCGGCGAGGTGCTGGTCCAGGACGGGGAGCATGTACGGCTGCCCGGAAGCGAGTTGGCGGCCGGCCTCACCTTTACGGCCGCGTAACACCATGATCCGCGGACGAAACACGCGCCGGGCAGGGTGAGGTCATCGCGCACGGCCCCGGGAGACCGGGGCCCGTGCCAGCACACGGCGCCGGACCCGGACGGGGTACGCCGCGACCGTGCCCGCGGACCTCTGAGTGTCCGCGGTGGGGATGCGCAGGGGCGGTGACTGCATCCCGTAGGACCTCACTCCTCAGGAGCGAAAGCCGCGATGACCGACACCACGTACCAGCTTGCCGAGTTGGCCAAGGAAACCCGCATGGGCGGGGCCGGGACGGAGACCTCCGCCCGGGAGATCCGCCGGATCGACCTCACCGACTTCGACGCCCGAAGGGCCGAGATCACCGAGGAGCTGTGGGCGGCCGCCACCGACATCGGCTTCTTCCAGCTCGTCAACCACGGCATCGAACAGCCCGTCGTGGACAGGGCGTTCGCCGACGCCTCCCGCTTCTTCGCCCTGCCCAAGGAGACGAAGGCGCGGCACGGCCTCAAGAAGGGCCTCAACTCCGGCTGGGAGTCCATGACCCAGGTCAGGCCGTCGGTCGGGACGCCGGACCAGAAGGAGTCGTACCAGCTGACGCGGCCGCACATGGACGGCCTGTGGCCCGACGACGTACTGCCGGACTTCCGCGAGCGGACCCTCGCCTTCGAGGCGCGGTGCCGGGAGCTCGCGATGCGCGTACTGGGCTGCTTCGCCGACAAGTTGGGGCTTCCTGAAGGGTTCTTCGCGCGGGCCCACGACCCGGAGAGCGCGCAGTACCAGTCGACGCTGCGGATGCTGCACTACTTCGCGGTGCCCGAGGACGCCGAGATCCCGGCGGACGTGTGGCGGGCGGGCGCGCACACCGACTTCGACTGCCTCACCCTGCTGTTCCAGCGGGACGGACAGGGCGGGCTCCAGGTCTGCCCCGGCAAGGAGGCCGAGGCGCAGGAGTGGACGCCGGTCGAGCCGGCCGACGACGCCATCACCTGCAACATCGGCGACATGCTGATGCGGTGGAGCGACGACAAGCTGCCGTCGAACTTCCACCGGGTGAAGTCGCCGGGCCCGCACGACGACCGGTCGGCGCGCTACAGCATCGCGTTCTTCGCGCAGGCCGACCGTGACGTGGTGATCGAGGGGCCCGAGCGGCGCTACCCGGCGATCACCGCCGCCGACTACATCCAGCAGCGCATCGCTGCCAACTTCGCCCGCTAGGAGGATGGTTGACGTGACGACGCCTGCGACGAAGGTGAAGGCGGGGTTCGGGCGGCTGGCCGTGCTCGGTCTGCAGCACGTGCTCGTGATGTACACGGGGTGTGTGACCGTGCCGCTGGTGTTCGGCGCGGCCGCCGGGCTCGACGCCGCGACGATCGGTCTGCTGATCAACGCCGATCTGCTCGTCGCGGGCGTCGTCACGATGATCCAGGGCGCCGGGGTGGGCCGGATCCTCGGCGTGCGGATGCCGGTGATGGCGGGGGCGGCGTTCACCACGGTGACGCCGATGATCCTGATCGCCGGCGAGTACGGCATCCAGGCCGTGTACGGCTCGATGCTGGCGGCCGGGGTCTTCGGACTCCTCATCGCCTACCCGTTCGCCAAGGCGGTGCGCTTCTTCCCGCCGCTGGTGAGCGGGGTCGTCATCACGGTGGTGGGACTCGCGCTGATCGGGGTGGGGGTCAACCTGGTCGTCGGCAACGATCCGAAGGCCGCCGATCACGCCGCTCCGTCCCGGCTCGCGCTCGCCGCGTTCGTGGTGATCGTGATCCTGCTGGTGGCCCGGTTCGGCCGTGGCTTCCTCGCGCAGACCGGCGTGCTGCTGGGCCTGTTGGCGGGGACGGCGGTGGCGGTGCCGTTCGGCCTCGTCGACTTCTCCGCCGTACGGACGGCGGACTGGGTCGGGGTCAGCGCGCCGTTCCACTTCGGGGCGCCGCAGTTCCCGGCGGTCGCCGTCCTGTCGATGTGCGTGGTGATGCTGGTCCTGTTCGCCGAGTCGACGGCGGACCTGATCGCGGTCGCCGAGCTGACCGGGAAGAAGCTGACGCCCGCCGACATGGCGCGCGGCCTCGCGGCGGACGGCCTGTCCGGGGTGCTCGGCGGCGTCATGAACGCTTTCCTGGACACGGTGTTCGCGCAGAACGTGGGCCTCGTGACGATGACGAAGGTGCGCAGCCGGCACGTCGCGACGGTCGCCGGCGGCATGCTCGTCGTCCTCGGTCTCATCCCCAAACTGGGCGCCCTGGTGGCCGGGCTGCCCCAGCCGGTGGTCGGCGCGGCGGGGCTCGTGATGTTCGCGACCGTCGCCACGGTCGGCATCAACACGCTGCGCAAGGTCGACTTCGACGGCACGCACAATCTGCTGATCGTCGCGGTCTCGATCGGGGTCGGGATGGCCCCGGAGGTGGCGCCCGACCTGTACTCGCGGTTCCCGGAAGGCGTCGGGATCGTGCTCGGGTCGCCGGTGACCAGCGCGACGCTGCTGGCGTTCGGACTGAACCTGGCGTTCAACGGGGGTCGTACGGCGCGGGCCGGGGTGCCGTCGCCCGAGGGCACGGGAACGGAGCGCGTCGAGGCCGCGGCCTAGGTTCCGGGGGCCGGGAAATCGCTTCCGCCAAGATCACGGCAGCGGGTACGGTCGCCGGATGCTCGCGCCGCGGCCGCCCGTCGTGCCGTGCGAGAGCCCCGACACCTCCCGCCGGAAGAAGGTCACGTCCATGGCATGCCGCATCAGCGAACTCGTTCTGCAGTGCCGTGACCCGGACGCCATGGCCGAGTTCTGGTGCGCGGTCCTGGACTTCGTCGTCCTCAGCCGCGAGGGCGAGGTCGACGGCGAAGAGTACGGCGTCGAGATCGGACCGCGTGAGGGATACGGCGGCGCGCAGCCGGTGCTCTTCCTGCTGCGCCACGAGGCACCGGACAACTCCGCGCACCCGCTGCACATCGACGTCAGCGCCACCGACCGCGACCAGGACGCCGAGCTGGAGCGGCTGCTGTCCCTCGGGGCCGGGCCGGCCGACATCGACCAGGGCGCGGACGTTCCCTGGAAGGTGCTCGCCGACCCCGAGGGCAATGTGTTCTGCCTGCTCAAGGGCCGCGTCAAACCGCTCGAAGGATCTGCCACCAGTGACCACTGACACCCGTGTGGGCCCCCCGCACTTCGGCTCGGAACGCGACACGCTGCGGGCCTTCCTCGACTACCAGCGCGCGACCCTCGCCATGAAGTGCGAGGGCCTCACCGACGAGGAACTGCGGCAGCGGTCGATGCCACCGTCGACGCTGTCGCTGCTCGGCCTGGTCCGGCACATGGCCGAGGTCGAACGCACCTGGTTCCGCCGGTGCTTCGAGGACAACGACGCGCCCATGGTCTGGTCCGACAAGATCGACTTCCAGGCCGCGTACGACGCGAGTGCCTCGACCCGGGCCGAGGCGTTCGGGGCGTGGGAGACCGAGGTGGAGAACTCCCGTCGGATCGAGCGGGAGGCCGCGTCGCTGGACGTCGCCGGGCATCAGCCGCGGTGGGGCGAGGACGTGTCGCTGCGCATGGTGATGGTGCACGTGCTCCTGGAGTACGGCCGGCACAACGGGCACGCGGACTTTTTGCGCGAGGGGGTCGATGGCACCGTCGGGGCGTAGTCGTTGCTGGTCGTGATTCGGCTGCGGGCCGGTGGGGGCTGGTCGCGCAGTTCCCCGTGCCCCTGAGAGATCCGCGTCTGCCCCACGGGGGTCTCGTCGCGACCTGACGGCCGGTGGTCCTGCTGCGCGCAGTTCCCCGCGCCCCGCCGGGGGCGGGGGGCTACGCGACCGGTCCCCACCGGCCGTCAGCCGACGAACAGGCTCACCCCGCGTGGACAGGACCGCCCCGGCCGACCAGCGGCACCCCGCTCCCGCCCCGCCGTACCGCCACGATCTCCGCGCCGATCGACACGGCCGTCTCCTCCGGGGTGCGGCCGCCGAGGTCGAGGCCGATGGGCGAGCGCAGCCGGGCGAGTTCGCGGTCGCCGAGGCCCGCATCGCGCAGCCGCCGCAGACGGTCGTCGTGGGTGCGCCGCGACCCCATCGCGCCGACGTACGCGACGGGCAGCCGCAGCGCGACCTCAAGGAGCGGGATGTCGAACTTGGCATCGTGCGTGAGCACGCACAGCACCGTGCGCGCGTCCGTCTCCGTGCCCCGCAGATAGCGGTCGGGCCACTCGACGACGACCTCGTCGGCCTCCGGGAAACGGGCCGGCGTCGCGAACACCCCGCGCGCGTCGCACAGCGTCACGTGGAACCCGAGCAGCTTGCCGACGCGGACGAGCGCCCCGGCGAAGTCGACCGCGCCGAACACGATCATCCGCGCGGGCGGCACGCTCGACTCGACGAAGAGCGTGACGTCGCTGTCGCAGCCCGTCTCGCTCTGCGGCACCACGCACGTCCCGGTGTGCCCGAGGTCGAGCTGGGCGCGGGCCTGCGCGGCGAGCCCCGCGTCGTCGGCCGTGCCGAGCGCGCCCTCGTACGTGCCGTCGGGGCGGACAAGCACCAGGCCCGCGCCGCCGTCGAGGAGCCGGGCCAGGGCCACCGCCTCCCCGCGCGCCGCGAGCGCGAGGGCCGTGCGAACCGTCGTACGGGACGAGGAGTCGGCCCGGACGGGGACGACGTGGACCTCCACGACCCCGCCACAGGACAGGCCGACCGCGAACGCGTCGTCGTCGCTGTAGCCGAAGCTCTCCCTGATCGGCGTCCCGTCCGCGAGGGCCCGCTCGCACAGTTCGTAGACCGCGCCCTCGACGCAGCCCCCGGAGACCGAGCCGATGACCTCGCCCGCGCTGTCGACGGCCAGGGCCGCGCCGGGCGGCCGGGGCGCGCTGCCGCTCACCGAGACGACGGTGGCGACAGCGAACTCCCGGCCCTGGTCGGCCCACCCGGCCAGTTCGGCGGCGAGGTCAAGCATGCCGCTCCGTCTCGGCCTCCGCGAGCAGTACCCGGTCGGGCCGGATCGGCAGATCGCGGTGCCGGACCCCGGTGGCGTGCCAGACCGCGTTGGCGATCGCGGCGGACGTCCCCACGATGCCGATCTCACCGATGCCCTTGATCCCGACGGGGTCGTCCGGGTCCGGGTCATCGACCCAGTCGGCCTCGATGTCGAGGATGTCGGCGTTGGCCGCGAAGTGGTAGCCGGCGAAGTCCGCGCCGACGTGCCCGCCGGACGTCTCGTCGCGCACGGCCTCCTCGTGCAGCGCCATCGAGACGCCCCACGTCATGCCGCCCACCAACTGGCTGCGCGCGGTGAGCGGGTTGATGATCCGGCCCGCGGCGAAGACGCCGAGGAGCCTGCGTACGCGTACCTCGCCGGTCGCCACGTCGACCGCCACCTCGGCGAACTGCGCGCCGAACGAGTGCCGTTCCTTCTGCGCCAGTTCCCCGACGAGTGCCGCGGTGTCCGTACGCACCGTGATGCCGCCCTCCGGGATCTCGCCCGAGGCCAGCGGCAGGCGCTCGCGCAGTTCGCGGGCCGCGGCCATGACGGCCCAGCCCCAGGAGCGCGTGCCCATGGAGCCGCCGGAGACCCAGGCGGGCCCGAAGTCGCTGTCGGCGATGCGGACCTCGACCCGCTCCGGGGCGACGTCCAGCGCATCGGCGGCGATCGCCGTGAGGGCCGTACGCGCTCCCGTGCCGACGTCCGACGCGGTGATCCGGACCGTGTACGTGCCGTCCGGCTCGGCGGTCACCGAGGCCGTGGACGGGGCGACCCCGGAGGGAAACGTGGACGCCGCGACACCGGTGCCGATCAGCCAGCGGCCCTCGCGGCGCACGCGTGGCCGCGCGTCTCGGTCGGCCCAGCCGAAGCGCCGTGCGCCCTCCTCGAAGCAGGCCAGCAGGTTGCGGCTGCTGAAGGGCAGGCCGGAGACGGGGCCCACGTCCGGTTCGTTGCGGACGCGGAGCGCGATCGGGTCCATGCCGAGCTTCTCGGCGAGTTCGTCGAGCGCGCACTCGACGGCGAACGAGCCCGGCGCCTCGCCCGGAGCCCGCATGAACGTCGGTGTCGGCACGTCCACGGGCACGACGTGGTGCACGGTGTGGTGCGCGTCGGCCGCGTACATCGCGCGCCCGTACCCGGCACTCGACTCGACGAACTCCCGCAGGTGCGAGGTGACGCAGCTCGCCTCGTGCCCGAAGGCGCGCAGCCGTCCGTCGGCGTCGGCACCGAGCCGCATGCGCTGCGCGGTCGGGCTGCGGTACCCGGTGGCCGCGAAGACCTGGCGGCGCGTCAGGGAGATGCGGACCGGCCGCTGCAGCTGGGTCGCTGCCATCACGGCGGCGACGTGGTGGGGCCGGACGCCCTTGGAGCCGAAGGCCCCGCCGACGTGCTCGGACGTGACGCGCACGGCCGACAGGTCGAGGGAGAACAGCTTGGCCAGCTCGTCGGCGACCCACATGCTGCCCTGGTTCGAGTCGACGACCTCGAGGCGCCCGTCCTCCCAGCGCGCGGTGCACGCGTGCGGCTCCATGGCGCTGTGGTGCTGCTCGGGCGTCGTGTACTCGGCGTCCAACACCACGGCGGAGGAGGCGAGTTCGGCCTCCAGGTCACCCTTGGTCTCCGTCAGGGCGTCCGGCGTGTAGGCGGCCGGGTGGTCGGCGCGGAAGACGCTGTCGTGCGGCTCGGTGTCGTACGTGACGGTGAGCGCCTCCGCGGCCTCGCGCGCCTGCTCGGACGTCTCGGCGACGACCAGCGCCACGGGCCAGCCCGCGTGCGGCACCCGGTCGTCCTGGAAGACGCCGAGGATCGGGTCGGGTGCGCCGAGCTGGCCGATGTAGTCGGTGGTCACGCGGGGCGCGTTCCCGTGGTGCAGGACGGCGAGGACGCCGGGCATCCCGCGCACCGCCTCGTCGCCGATCCCGCTGATCCGGCCGCGTGCCACGGTGGACAACACCAGCCAGCCGTGGACGAGTTCGGTGAACGGCAGCTCGCTCGCGTAGCGCGCCGCGCCGGTCACCTTCTCGACGCCCTCGATCCGGGTCCGCGCGATCCCGGACGCGTTCGTCGCGGCGGGCTTCACAGTGGTGGTCATCGGCCGGCCTCCTGGTCCAGATCGGCGAGTCCGGCGAGCTCGGTGAGCATCGCCACGGCGAGATTGCGCAGCAGGGGAACCTTGTACGCGTTCTGCGGCAGCGGGCGGGCCGCGGCGAGCTCGGCGTCGGCCGCGGCGGCGAACGCCGCACCGGTGGCGGGCCCGCCGAGCAGCGCCTGTTCGGCGGCATGCGCCCGCCACGGCCGGGACGCGACCGCCCCGAAGGCCAGCCGTACGTCCCGCACGACGCCGTCCCGCACATCGAGCGCGGCTGCGGCGGACCCGATGGCGAAGGCGTACGAGGCGCGTTCGCGCACCTTGCGGTAGCGGGAGTGGGCGGCGACCGGCGCGGGCGGCAGGGTGACGCCGGTGATGAGCGCGCCGGCCGGCAGCGCGGTCTCCAGATGAGGTGTGTCACCGACGGGCAGATAGAAGTCGGCCAGCGCCAACTCGCCCGAGCCGTCGGCGGTTTCGTAGGTGACGACGGCGTCGAACGCGGCGAGCGCGACGCCCATGTCGGACGGGTGCACGGCCACGCAGTGCTCGCTCGCGCCGAGGACGGCGTGATTGCGGTGCTCGCCCTCGACGGCCGGGCAACCGCTGCCGGGCGTCCGCTTGTTGCACGGCTTGCTGACGTCGGTGAAGTAGCCGCAGCGGGTGCGCTGCAGCAGATTGCCGCCGACGGTCGCCATGTTCCGCAGCTGCCCGGAGGCCCCGGCGAGCACGGCCTGCGTCAACGCGGGGTAGTGGCGCCGCACTTCGGGATGGGCGGCGAGATCACTGTTGGTGACGGTCGCGCCGATCCGCAGTCCGCCGTCGGGGGTCGACTCCACCCGGTCCAGGGGGAGTTCCCGTACGTCGACGAGGCGCGCGGGGCGCTCGACCCCGGCCTTCATCAGGTCGACGAGATTGGTGCCGCCCCCGAGGAACCGCGCCTCGGGATCGGCGCCGAGCACCGCCACGGCACCCGACACGTCGAGCGCCCGCTCGTATCCGAACTCCCTCACGCCACCTGCTCCTTCGCCTCGTCGGCAGCCTGGCCGTCGACCTGTCCGTCAACGTGCTCGGCGGCCTGCGCGACGGCCCGCACGATCGACACGTACGCGCCGCAGCGGCACAGATTGCCGCTCATCCGCTCCCGGATCTCCTCCGGGGTCAGCGGTGGTGGCCCCGCCTCGGGCCGC
This sequence comes from Streptomyces sp. HmicA12, assembly GCF_000373565.1. Taxonomy (GTDB): domain Bacteria; phylum Actinomycetota; class Actinomycetes; order Streptomycetales; family Streptomycetaceae; genus Streptomyces. The sequence goes on from NZ_KB891831.1 coordinate 434,236, forward strand.
ACGTCGTCGGTCGCCGCGCTCGGCCAGCCCGCCGCGTGCTCCTCGAGGACGGCGAGCGCCGAACAGATCTGGCCCGGCGTGCAGTAGCCGCACTGATAGCCGTCGGACTCCAGGAAGGCCTGCTGGACCGGGTGCAGCCGGTCGCCCTCGGCGATCCCCTCGATGGTGGTGATCTCCCGCCCCTCGGCGGCGACCGCGAGCTGGAGGCAGGACACGGCGCGACGTCCGTCCACGAGCACGGTGCACGCGCCGCACTGGCCCTGGTCGCACCCCTTCTTCGTGCCGGTCAGATCGAGGCGCTCGCGCAAGGCGTCGAGCAGGGTGGTGCGGTGGTCGACGGGCAGGGTGTGCTTCTCCCCGTTGACGTGCAGAGTGACAGTGCTGGACGCAGAGTTGGCAGAGTTGTCGGCCGAAGCCATGAACAGCCTTCTTTCGCATATCCGTTGCTCTGGTGCAAAAAGAATCGGCGCTGTACTCGGAAAGCGCGGGCCACTATGGTGACCCTAAGTGGACATCTGTCCGTTCTATGGTTCTTGAACGTAGTGGACAACTGTCCGTTCATCAAGGACGCTTCCGCGCCACGGCCCGAGGAGGACGCGTGCGCCACCCGGACAAGCAGGCCCCCCTGCGCTCGGACGCCCAGCGCAACCGCGAGCGCATCCTGGAAGTGGCCCTGGCCGAGCTGACCCGGTCGGCCACCGCGCCGCTGAGCGCGATCGCGAAGAAGGCCGGTGTCGGGCAGGGCACTTTCTACCGGAACTTCCCGAGCCGTGAGGCGCTCGTCCTGGAGGTGTACCGGTACGAGGTGCAGCAAGTCGCCGACACGGCGGCCCAGTTGCTGTGCAGCCGGCCGCCGGACGTGGCACTGCGCGAGTGGATGGACCGGCTCGCCCAGTACGCGATGGCCAAGGCGGGCCTGGCGAACGCGCTGCGCGAGGCGACGACCGCCCGCGGCACGTTCAAGAGCATCGCCCACGACCTGCTGACCGAGGCCGTCACACTCCTGTTGGCCGCGAACGAGGCGGCGGGCACGATCCGCCCGGGCGTCACGCCCGACGACTTCATGCTGGCGATCGCGGGACTGTGGCAGATCGACCCGGGCGGCGACTGGCAGTCCCGCGCGGGGCGCCTGCTGGATCTGGTGATGGACGGGTTGCGGGCGGGGGCGCGCGGCTGAATCTCTCGCGGTGCCGCCGCCCGCGACGGCGCTACGAGCGCTTGCGGGGCTTGCCGCGCTTGTTGCCCTGCTGCTTGCTTCCTTGCTGCTTGTTGCCGCCCTGCTTGGCGCCGCCCTGGGGCTTTGCGCCCTGGCGACGGCCGCCGGCCGCCTTCGGACGGGCCGCGCTCTTCCCCGTACCGGCGGGCTTCTTCGCGGCCCGCCTGTCGTCCTGCCCGGCCGGAGACGTGGCGCGGCCCCGGGAACTGTTCACCGTCCGACCGCGCACGATGCCGATGAAGTCCTCGACCCGGTCGGTGGTGCGCTCCTCCGGCCAGGCGAGCGCGACGCCCGACTCCGGCGCGTCCGTGACCGTGCGGTACGTGAGGTCGCGACGGTGGTGCAGGCGGGCCAGGGACTGCGGCACGACGAGCAGGCCGACCCCCGCGGCGACCAGCTCGACGGCGTCGGCGGTGGTCGCGGGCCGCTCGAAGGCGGCCTGTCCGGGCGGGCGCTCCTCCCACTCCAGTACGTCGTCGAGCGGGTGCTGCACGATCTCGTCGGCGAGGTCCGCGACCGAGACCTCCTCGACGGCGGTCACGAGGTGGTCCTTCGGGGCCACGACGACGGTCGTCTCCGTGTAGAGGGGGATGGCGCTGAAGAACGTACGGTCCACGGGCAGCCGCACCAGACCCGCGTCGGCCTCCCCGCGCCGCAGGACGTCGGAGACCTCCGCGGCGGACACGGGGACGAGGGTCAGCGGGACGTCGGGCAGGCGCTCTTTCCAGATCCGCACCCACTTGGCGGGGGTCGCTCCGGGAACGTACGCGAGCCTGAACCCGGGGACCTCGGGCTGTGCGGGGGTTTCTTCCGTGCCTGTCACGCGGCAAGGCTACCCGCCGTGGTCGGACCTCTCCGCTCGGCTCGATACCCTTGACCTCATGAGTTCGCACCAGACCACCCAGACCATGAAGCCCGCCACCGCGGCGAAGAAGCTGGGTGTGTACCTCGACGCCACGCCCGCCGACTTCCGGGAGGGTGTCGTCACGCGCGCCGAGCTGGCCGCGCTGCAGGCCGATCCGCCGCAGTGGCTCACCGACCTGCGCGCCGACGGCCCGCACCCGCGTCCGGTCGTCGCGCAGAAGCTGGGCGTCTCCATCGCGGGCCTCGCCCGCGGCGGTGTCACCGAGGCGCTCACCACGGAGCAGATCGACGCGCTCAAGGACGAGAACCCGGAGTGGCTGCGGAAGGAACGTTCCACGCAGGCGGACGTCCGCAAGGAGAACGTCCGCATCAAGCAGAAGCACGCGGACGAGGCGGAGAAGCGGGCCCGCTCCTGAGTTCCCCGGGCCGCTGATCCGTCTGCCGGGTGCGGCGTCTGCGGGGTGGTGGGGCTTCTCGCGCCCCGCGGCGGAGCCGCTGATCGGCACAGCCCCGCGCCCCTGAAGCGAGCTTCGCTCGCCCAGGGGAGGCTGCGCGCAGCGCATGCCTCAGGGGCGCGGGGAACTGCGCGCAGCAGGACCACCGGCCCGCAGACGCCCACGCACCCCCGACCCGGCGGAGCCAGCCGCGTCCCAGCCCAGCGCCAACCCCCCGGCCGCCAGCAGCGCGCCCAGCACCACCGCGGACGCCACGCCCCAGCCCAGCGGCGCGGCCACCCCCGCTCCCACCGCCCCCGCGACGAAGTACAGCAGCAGGTAGACCCCGCTGAGACTCCCGCCCCGCTCCGGATCGACCCCGAGGATGCGGGACTGGTTCGCGGCCTGCGCGGTGAAGCACCCGGCGTCGACGAGCGCGAGCCCGAGCCCCGTCACCCAGGGCCGCCCGAGCCCGGTGCAGAGCAGCGCGGCGCCCACCGCGGCGACGGCCATGCTCACGCAGATGACGGCCCGCGGCGAGTACCGGTCACCGAGCCGCCCTGCCACCGGCAGCGCGGCGAAGCCCAGCGCACCGGCCAGGCTGTAGAGCCCGATGGCCGCGGCGCCGAGATCGTACGGCGGCTGCGCGAGCCGTACCGTCAGCGCCACCCACACCAGGCTGAACGCGAAGTACCACAGGCAGCCCTGGACGACGGCGCGGCGTAGCGTGCGATGGCGGCGCAGCAGCCCGGGCAGGGCCGCGAGCGTGGCCAGGTAGCCGCTCTGCGGCGCGGGCCGCTCCCCGGGCAGCCGCCACCACGCGCCGCCCGCGCAGACGAGCACGAGCCCGGCGAAGACCAGCAGCATGCCGCGCCAGCCGAGCGCGTCCGCGAGCGCCCCGCCGACGAGCCGGCTGAGCAGGATCCCGGCCGACATCCCGGCGGCGACCAGCGACACGGCCGCGCCGCGCCGCTCCCCCGGGACGCCGCGCCCCGCGATGGCCGAGGCCATGGCGCTCACGCTGGCGCCCGCGCCCACGACGACGTACGCGACGAGCAGCTGTCCGAGCCCGCTCGCGCTCGCCGCCAGCAGCAGGCCGGCCGACAGGAGCGCGAGCTGCCCCGCGACGAGGCGGCGCGGCGCCGCGCGGTCGACGAGCGGCATCAGGAACGCGAAGCCCGCGATGCACCCGGCGAGCGCGGCCGTGGTGACGAGGCCGATGGCGGCGGCCGACGTCCCGGTGTCGCGGGCGATGTCACCGAGGGCGGGCTGGACGGCGTAGTTGTTGGCGATCGCGACGCCCGCGACGCAGCCGAGGAGCGCGACACCTCCCCGGGCCAGGCTCACGGTGCCTCCCCGCGCACGAGGACGACGGCGTAACGGCATTCCCGGTCCGTGGCGTTGACGAAGACGCACGGCGCCGGGGCGCCCAGTTCGACCGTGTCACCGGCGTCCAGTTCGTGCACCGCGTCGCCCTCGTGGAAGGTGAGCCGCCCGTCGAGCACCCAGATGGTCTGCCGGTGGAACGCGAACGCCGCCGCGGGGTAGGGCACGCGGGCCCCGGCGGGCAGCCGGATCTCGGCCACTTCGGCGGGGAACCCGGGGCCGGAGATCTGGCGCCGCGCGTACCCCGTACCGGGGTCGTGCCACCGGGGTGCCTCGTCCGCGCGCCGGACCCGCTCCGCCTCCCCCGTCCCGTCCGGGTCGAGCAGTGTGGCCACGCTGAGCCGGAACGCCGCGGACAATTTGCCGAGCACCACCGCGGTCGGGTTGCTCTCGCCCCGCTCGATCCGGTGGATCATGGCGCGCGAGACCCCCGACGCGTCGGCGAGCTCGGCGAGCGTCCAGTGCCGCCGGTCCCGCTCGGCACGGATGCGGGCACCGATGCGCTCCACCAGGGGATCTACGATATTGGACATGGATCTACGATATGAGACGCGGCCGGGGTCCGTGAAGGTCCGTCCGGCCCACCCCGCCGACCTGGACGCCGTCCTCGCCATCCGCAATCACGCCATCGAGCACGGCACGGCCCTGTGGACGGACACCCCGCAGACCCGGGACGAGGGCGTGGCGTGGCTCGGCGCGCACCTGGAGCGCGGTTCGGCGTACGTGGCCGACAGCGCGGGCGAGGTCGTCGGGTTCGGCGTCTACGGCCCCTGGAAGGACTACTCCGGCTTCCGGCACACGGTCGAGAACTCGGTCTACGTCGCCGAGGGCCACCACGGCCGCGGCATCGGCTCCGACCTCCTGGGCACGCTGGTCACCTCGGCCTCGGCGGCGGGCCTGCACGTCATGATCGCCGGTATCGAGGCGCGGAACACCGCGTCGGTCCGCCTGCACGAACGCCACGGCTTCGAACACGCGGGCACGGTGCGCGAGGTGGGCACGAAGTTCGGCCGGTGGCTCGATCTGACCCTGATGCGGCGGCAGTTGGACTGAAGCCGGCCGGCGAGGGGCGAGCGGTGGTCAGCGGGCCCCTCCCGGCCCCGCCCCGCGGTCTCGCGCGCGGACCAGTGCCGCGTCCAGGGCCTGGCGGGTGTCGTCGGGGAGCCAGCCCCGGTTCGTCCACCGCACCACCTGGTCCGCGATCTCCCGCAGCTTGGTGTTCGTGTGCTGGGAGACCTCCTTCAGGACGTCCCAGCCCTGGTCCGGCGTCAGTCCGCCGAGCGCGATGACGACGCCGATCGCCTGGTCGACGACGGTGTGCGAGGCGATGGCCTGGTGCAGCTGACGCACCTCGTCCTGCAGCACCGTGATGCGGCGGTGCGCCCCGTCCTGCCGTGCCATGGCGCACCGCACCTCCGACCTTCTTCCTCCGGCCCGGCGCAGCGCGCATCGGCGTGGCGCCGACTCCGGGCGCACACACCACTGTGCTCACCCCTGGTCACCCCCCACCACACGGCAAACGAACAGTGCTGGTCACGCCTGTCCGTAAAACGAAGTCGGCCCGCCACGGCCTCACTTGTTCCGTGGCAGCGCGACCGCCCACGGCCTTACTCTGCCTGCGGATACACGGCAGACGGACGCACTAGGTGAGGCGGCATGAGCACCCTGCACTTCGACAGCAGCGATCTCGAGGTGACGGAGGACTTCCTCTCCCGCAACTACGCGCGGATGCGCATCGGGAACGGCAGCCCCGGCACCAGCCGGGCGCGCATCACGCGCGAGACGATGCCGGGCGTGACGGTCGACGAGCTCGACCTCGACTTCGACATGAGCTACGCGGTGACGCCGCTGCGGAAGATCTGCCTGTGCATCGTCCACGAGGGCACCGTCCAGGACCACGCGTTCGGGGACGTCGAGGACGCCTTCGGCCCCGGCGACGTCGTGTCGTTCGCCCCGCCCGAACTGCCCTACCAGGGACGGATCTGCGGCGCCCGCTACAACATCACCATGCTGGACCCGGAGCTGCTGACCCGGGTCGCGGCCGGCGATCCGCGGGCGAAGCCGGGCCCGGTGCGGCTCACCGGTCACCGGCCCACCTCGGCCGCCACGGCCGCGCATCTGCGGCAGACCGTCATCCACGTACGCGACCACGTGCTGGCCGATCCCGCGGTGGCCGCCGAACCGCTGATCGTGTCGACCGCCGCCCAGCACCTGGCCGCGAGCGTGCTGGCGGCCTTCCCCAACACCGCGCTGACCGAGCCCACCGGGACCGACCGGCACGACGCCCACTCGGCCACGCTGCGCCGCGCCGTCGCCCACATCGACGGCCACGCGCACGAACCGCTCACGGTGGCGGAGATCGCCGCCGCGGCCCATGTCACGGTCCGCGCGCTGCAGTACGCGTTCCGGCGGCATCTGGACACGACACCGCTCGCCTACCTGCGCAGGGTGCGCCTGACGCACGTTCACGAGGAACTGCGGGCCGCCGATCCGGACTCGGGGCTGACGGTCACCGCGGTCGCCGCACGCTGGGGCTTCTACCATCCCGGGCGCTTCGCGATGCTCTACCGGGACGCCTACGGGCACCCGCCGCACCACACGCTGGCCGGTCACTGACCACCACGTCCCGTGCCACTCCCCTCGTCCCACCACCGAGACGTGACGACCCCCCAGCCCCCGGAGGCCGTGCCTTGCAACCCGACGCCTGTGAACCGCAGTCCGCGCCCGACGCCACCGAGGCGTCCGAAGCGCAGGCGGCACTGGAGACCGAGATCGCCCGGCTGCGCGACTCGATGGGCGCCCGCGCCGGGATCGACCAGGCGGTCGGCGTGATCCTCACCATGGGCCGGATGACGCCCGCCGAGGCCTGGGACGTCCTGCGGGAGGTCTCCATGCGCACCGACGTCACGGTGCGTCAGGTGGCGCGGCAGCTGGTCGAGTACGCGCGTTCCGGCGAGCTCCCCCGGCCGGTCCGGGACGAGCTGGAGCGACAGGTGATGCGGCGCGGCCCGGACGGCCGGTAGGCCGGGACCACCGTCCGGCCTCAGAACACCTTCGTTCATGTCAGTGAACACTAAACACATACATGGTTATTGACGTGCGCATGGCAGCAGCTCTACCGTCCGCAGAAAGGGCTTTCCCCCTCCGATTATGGCGCCCCGGAGTGACCCCGTTCATGGATTCAAACCAGCCACGTTCACGCATCGGGAGACGAACCATGAAGTTACGAGCCGCGAGACCCGTCATCGCCCTCTCCTCCGCCGGTCTGCTGGCCGGCGCCCTCGTCGCCGTGTCCGGCACCTCCGCGCAGGCCGCGACCGTCCGCTACGAGGCCGAGTCCTCCCCCGCCGTCTGCACCGGCGCCGTCGAGACCGAGTGGTCCGGCTACTCGGGCAGCGGATTCTGCAACGCCACCAACGCCGTCGGCGCGTACGCCCAGTTCACCGTGACCGCACCCGCATCGGGCACGGCGACTCTCGGCGTGCGCTTCGCCAACGGCACCACCACCGCCCGGCCCGCGAGCGTCGTGGTCAACGGCACGACCGTGACCACCGCGTCGTTCGAGGGCACCGGAGCCTGGACCGGCTGGACGACCAAGACGCTGACCGTCCCGGTGAACGCGGGCAGCAACACGATCCGGCTGAACCCCACCACCGCGAACGGCCTGGCCAACATCGACTACGCCGACGTCGAGACGTCCGGCGGCACCACCACCCCGCCCGCGAGCGGTGCGCTCTACGTGGCGCCGGGCGGGACCGACGGCGCGGCCGGCACGATCGACGCCCCGACCACCCTCACCTCCGCGATCGGCCGGGTCACCGCGGGCGGGACGATCTACCTGCGCGGCGGCACGTACAGCCAGTCCTCGACGATCACGGTCCCGGCCGGGAACAACGGGACGTCCGCCGCCCGCACCACGATCTCCGCGTACCAGAGCGAGAAGCCGGTGCTCAACTTCTCGGCGCAGAGCGAGAGTTCGACGAACCGCGGGCTCCAGCTGTTCGGCAACTACTGGCGCGTCCACGGCATCACGGTCGAGCACGCCGGTGACAACGGCATCTACATCGGCGGCAGCCACAACGTCGTCGAGCGCACGGTGACCCGCTTCAACCGGGACACGGGCCTGCAGCTCGGCCGGACCGCGTCCAGCACGCCCGCCGCCGACTGGCCCGCCGACAACCTGATCCTGAGCGCCGAGTCGCACGACAACGCCGACTCGGACGGCGAGGACGCGGACGGCTTCGCCGCGAAGCTCACCACCGGCACCGGGAACGTGTTCCGCTACGCCGTCTCCCACAACAACATCGACGACGGCTGGGACCTGTACACGAAGTCGGACACGGGGGCGATCGGCCCGGTCACCGTCGAGGACTCCCTCTCGTACAACAACGGCACGCTCAGCGACGGCTCCCAGGCCGGCAACGGCGACCGCAACGGCTACAAGCTGGGCGGCGAGGACATCGCCGTGAACCACATCGTGAGGCGCAGCTTCGCGGTGAAGAACGGCAAGCACGGGTTCACCTGGAACAGCAACCCGGGCACGATGGCGGTCTCGAACAACGTCGCCGTCGACAACGGCGAACACAACTTCAGCTTCGACGGCGGCAGTTCGGTCTTCCGCGGCAACACCTCGTGCCGCACGGGCAGCGGCACCAACGACCGGATCATCGGCGACTCCGACAGTTCGAACCAGTTCTGGTCCGGGACGAACGGCTCCCGGTGCTCCGCGTACACGGGCGCCCTCGGCTGGTCGTACGCCTCGGACGGCAAGCTCGTCGTGACGTTCGGGGGCAGCGCCGTCACCCCGTAGGCGATCCGCCCACCGCTTCGGCCCGTCCCGCGCGTGCGGGGCGGGCCGATGGCACGATCCGTGGGATGCGTGTCGTTGACGCCATTCGCCGGGGCGCTGAGGGTGGAGGGGTGACACAGCGCCGCATCGTCTTCGTCATCTTCGACGGGTTCCAGTCGCTCGACCTCGTCGGCCCGTACGAGGTGTTCCAGCACGGGGGCCGGCTCGGCGGCCCGTACGCGTGCGAGGTCGTCGCCCCGACGGGCGGGCCGGTGCGCTCGCGCAGCGGGCTGCTCACGCACGCCGAGCACTCCCTGGCCGAGCGGGATCCGGCGGGTGTGGACACGCTCGTGGTGGCCGGGGGCCGGGGGGTCGACCGGGCCCGGGAAAATCCGGAGCTGGTCGGCTGGGTCCGCGAGGCGGCGCTCGGGGCCCGGCGCGTCGCCTCGGTGTGCAGCGGGGTGTTCCTCCTCGCGGCGGCCGGTCTGCTCGACGGGCGCCGGGTCACCACGCACTGGTCCCGCGAGCGTCAACTCGCCGCGGAGCACCCGGAGATCGTCGCGGACTGCGGGCCCATCTTCATCCGCGACGGGCACATCTGGACCTCGGCCGGGGTCACCGCCGGCATGGATCTCGCCCTCGCACTGGTCGAGGACGATCTGGGCCGCGACCTCGCGCACACCGTCGCCCGCGACCTGGTGCTCTTCCTGCGCAGGCCGGGCAACCAGGCGCAGTTCAGCGTGGCCATGGCGACGCGGCAGCCGGGCACCGACCCGATCCGGGCCGCCGTCGCCGCGATCCAGGCGGACCCCGGGGCCCGGCACAGCATCTCCGACCTGGCCACGCACGCCGCGCTGAGCCCGCGGCACCTGCAGCGCCGGTTCACCGCCGAGGTGGGCGTGACGCCCGCCGTGTACGTGGAGCAGGTACGGGTGGAGGCGGCGCAGCGCTCGCTCGCGGAGGGGAACGAGCCGCTGGAGTCGATCGCGCGGCGGCACGGTTTCGGCACGGCGGAGACGCTGCGGCGCACGTTCCACCGCAGGCTCGACGTCGCCCCGTCCGAGTACCGGGCCCGCTTCCGTTCGACCAACGCCTCTTGAGAGGGAGTTCACCATGACCGTGTACGGACTGCTCGTCTTCGACGACGCCGAGGACCTGGATGTCGTAGGACCGTGGGAGGTGTTCACCACCTCCGCGCAGCTGCGCGGAGGCGCCGACAGCGCCGTGCTCGTCGCCGAGCGCCTCGGCCCCGTGCGCTTCGCGAAGGGGCTGCGCGTCCTGCCCGACCACACCCTCGACGACCACCCGCCGCTGGACGTGGTCGTCGTGCCCGGTGGTGTGGGCGCGCGCACCGCCCAGGTGGACAACTCGGTGGTGACCGGCTGGCTCGCCAAGACCGCGGAGCGGGCGCGGTGGACGCACAGTGTGTGCACCGGCGCCTTTCTGCTGCATGCCGCCGGGCTGACCCGAGGGCGTCGCGTCGCCACGCACCGGCACCACGAGGAGCGGCTGGAGGCGCTGGGAGACGTCACCGTGGTGCGGGACGCCCGCTATGTCGTCGACGGCGATCTGCTGACCAGCCAGGGCGTCTCGGCGGGCATCGACAGCGCGCTCTGGCTCGTCGGGCGGCTGCACGGCCGTGACCATGCCCGCGCGGTGCGCAGCGCTCTGCAGTACGAGCCGGCGCCGCCGTACCTGGCGGACGAGCCCGCCGCCTGAGCCGATGTCCGGCGCGGCCAGATTCTTTCGCCTCATGGCCGTCTGGCCACTGATGGCGGCCGGGGCGAGGGCGCACGATCGGAGGCATGAACTTCCTCTGGGTCTTCGCCCATCCCGAACAGCGCTCCCTCAACGGTTCCCTGATGACCGACGCGCTCGCCGCCCTCGACGGGCTCGGGCACGCGCACCGGGTGTCCGACCTGTACGCGATGAAGTGGAAGGCGGTGGTCGACGCCGACGACTTCGGCGGGACGGCCGGGCGTGAGCGGCTGTTCGTCGGGGCCGAGCAGGAACGTGCGTACGCGGAGGGCGAGTTGAGTGCCGACATCCGCGCCGAGATCGAGAAGATCGCCTGGGCCGACGTCCTGGTGTTCCACTTCCCGCTGTGGTGGTTCGGGCCTCCGGCGATCCTCAAGGGCTGGTTCGACCGGGTCCTGGTGCAGGGGCTCGGGTTCGGCGTGAAGGCTGCGGACGGACACACCCGCAGGTACGGCGACGGCGGTCTGGCAGGGAAGCGGGCCCTGGTCGTCACGTCGGTGGGGGCGCGGCCGTCCGGGTTCGGACCGCGCGGGATCCACGGGCACGTGGACGAGGTGCTGTTCCCGCTGCTGCACGGCACGTTCTGGTACACGGGGATGGCGCCGCTGGAGCCGTTCGTCGCGTACGGGGCGGACCGGCACGGTGCGGCGGACTACGCCCGTACGTCCGCCGCGCTGCGGGAGCGGTTGCGCACCCTGCCCGACGCCGAGCCGCTGGACTTCCGGCCCGAGGCGGGCGGCGAGTACGACGAGGGGCTCGTCCTGCGGCCCGGCCTCGCGGCGGGCCGCGACGGCCTGGGCGTGCATCTGCGGGGCTGAGCCCCGCCGCGTCATCCGAGCGTGCGGGGCGCGAAGGTCTGCGGTGCGCGGACCATGAACACGTCGACGGGGTCCTCGGACTCGACGGTGAACCCCAGCCGCTCGTAGAGCCGCTGGGCCTGGCTGCCCCGCAGCACGTTCAGCCGGACCACGACACCGTCCCGGTCGCAGCGTTCCAGGAGGTGGTGCAGCACGGCCGTGCCGATGCCGCTGCCCTGGAGGTGCGGCGAGAGGAAGAAGTGCTCCACCCAGCGGCAGTCGTCGGCGGGGCGCAGGGCCACGCATCCGGCGAACGCGCCGCCGACCTCGATCACCCAGGCGTACGCGGGCACGAAGCTGTCCCGGAACCGCTGCCGCACCCGGTGCGGGTCGAACCGGCCGAGCCGCTCCAGATCGGGTCGCATCACCACGGCCCGCAGTTCGACGATCGCCTCGACGTCGCCCGCGTGAGCAGGTCGTATCTCCCAGTCCGCCATGCACACGACCCTACCCGGGGCACGCGGCGGGACCCGCTCCCACCTGGGCCGCCGTCCCGTACGACGTCGAGCGGGGCCCGGTGGCGATGGCCGGCCGGGACGGCGCCCTCTCTCTCCCCGCCGTCCTGCGTGAGCAAGGGTTCCGCGGGCACTCGGGCGGTCCGCACGACCCGTCCCGAGGATCCGAGGAGAGGCGCATGAACCATGACGAGCGCGACGAGGTCCCAGGGACCGAAGTGGCGGGCCCGACGGATCTTCCCGCCCGGTCCTGGACCGCGGTGCTGCGGCGCACGGCCAAGGAGTTCCTCGACGACGACCTGCCGGACAAGGCGGCCGCGCTCACCTATTACGGCGTGCTGTCGCTGTTCCCCGCGCTGCTCGTCATGGTGTCGCTGCTCGGTGTGATCGGTGAGGCGGCGACCGATGCCGTCCTCGACAATCTGCGCCATCTCGCGCCGGGCCCCGCCCGCGACCTGCTGGGTCAATCGGTGCGGCAGTTGCGGGACGCGAGCGGCGCCAGCGGTGTCGTCGCCGTGCTGAGCCTGCTGGCGGCGGTGTGGTCGGCGTCCAGCTATGTCGCCGCGTTCATCCGGACCGCGAACACGGTGTACGACCTGCCGGAGGGCCGCCCGGTGTGGAAACTCACGCCGCTGCGCCTCGCGCTGACCGTCGCGCTGATGGTGCTGCTCGCGGTGAGCGCGGTGATCGTCGTGTTCACCGGGCCGCTCGCCCGGCGGGCCGGTGACACGCTCGGTGTCGGTGACGCCGCGCTCACCACCTGGAACGTCGCCAAGTGGCCGGTGCTGCTCGTGCTGGTCGCCCTGATGGTCGCGCTGCTGTTCTGGCGGGCGCCCAACGTCCGTGGCCCGGGGTTCCGTTGGCTGAGTCCGGGCAGCGTCCTCGCGGTCGTGCTGTGGCTGGTGGCTTCGGGCGGCTTCGCGCTCTACGTCGCCAACTTCGGCTCGTACAACAGGACGTACGGGACGCTGGCGGGTGTCGTCATCTTCCTGATCTGGCTGTGGCTGTCCAACCTGGCGATCCTGCTGGGCCTGGAACTCGACGCCGAGCTGGCCCGGCAGCGAGCCATCACCGGCGGACATCCCGAGGGCGAGGAGCCGTACGTCGAGCCGCGCGACACCCGCAAGTGGCCGGCCAGGCTGCGCCGCCGGGCGGCTCGGGACGCCAAGCCGCCGGCCTGACGATGATTCAGAATCTTCACATTCTCACGATCCCGGGCGCGAACGAAGGTGAGATGCTGCCCTCCCGGACATGCGGCGCACGAGGCCGACGGGAAGGGCGTTACCGATGGGCAGAGGTGGGCGCGCGGAGGCCCTGGAGCCCGGGGCCGGTACGCGCGGCATCGGCAGGCGCCGCTTTCTCGGCTACGTCCTGGCGGCCCCGACGCTCGTGACCGCGGCGGAGCTCGGCGCGGCTCCCGGGGCCGCGGCGGACGGCGTTCCGTCCCTGGAGGTCACCGATGTGGTCGACCTCAACGACGTCCTGACGCTGGCGGCGAAGCCGACGTCGAACCTCGTCAAGGTCACGGTGAACACGGACGGCACGGTGTCGTTCGCGCTGCCGCGGGCCGAGGTCGGACAGGGCATCACGACGTCCACGGCGATGCTGATCGCCGAGGAGCTGGACGTGCCGCTGGACCGGGTGCGGGTCGAACTGGCCGACGCGCGGCCCGAGTTGTTGTTCAACCAGCTCACCGGCGCCTCGAACACCACCATCTCGACGTTCACGCCCGTCCGGGTCGCGGCCGCCGTGGCGCGGGGACGGCTGCTCGACGCGGCGGCGCTCGAACTCGGCGCGCCGGTACGGGATCTGACCATCAAGGCCGGCGCCGTCACCGACCTGCTCGGCAACACGATCGGCATCGGCGAACTCGCGCGGAAGGCGGCGAGCGGCACGGAGCGTCCGGTGTCGGTGGAGCTGAAGGAGCGGGCGGACTTCACCGTCATCGGCACCCCGCGGAACCGGATCGACGCGCTCGCCGCCGTCACCGGGCGCAAGCGGTTCGCCATGGACCTCGACGTCCCGGACGCGCTGCCGACCATGGTGTGCCGGCCGCCGACGGTGAACGGCACGGTCGGCTCGGTGGAGAACCTCGACGAGGTGCGGGCCATGTCCGGGGTCACCGATGTGGCCGTCGTGTCGACCGGGGTCGCGGTGCGGGCGCGGACGTTCGGCCGGTGCATCGACGCGGTGCGCGCGCTGCGGGTGACCTGGCGGGCGGGCACCGCGGAAGGCACGTCCGACGCGAGCGTGCGGGAGGAGCTGCGCAAGGCGGAACTGCCCATGGGGCTGCCGTCGTTGACGCCTTCGGTGGAGGAGACCTTCACGTTCCACTTCCGTGGCAACAGTGCGCTGGAGACCAACTGTGCCATCGCCGACGTGCGGGCTGACCGGGCGGAGATCTGGTCCGGTCTCAAGTCGCCGATCGTGGCGCAGGCCGCCGTCGCGGCGAAGCTCGGCCTGCCGCAGGGCGCGGTCACCGTCCATGTCACGGAGGGCGGTGGCTCGTTCGGGCGGAAACTGTTCTTCGACGCGGCGCTCGAGGCGGCCGAGGTGTCCAGAGAGCTGGGCAAGCCGGTGAAGCTGATGTGGCACCGGGCCGACGACGCACGTCAGGGCCGCGTCCATCCCATGGCGACGTCCCGGGTCCGCGCGACGCATGTCGGGGGCTCGGTGCTGAGTTTCAAGCAACGGCACACGAGTGTCTCCACCGACCTCGGGCACGGGCTCGGCGAGGCGCTCACCGCGCTCGCGGCGAAGCTGCCGGTGGGGGACATCGGTTTCTCCGAGACGTTCTTCCAGCTGTCGCAGTCGATGCCGTACGGCTTCGGCGCGTACAGCAGGCTGCTGTCCGAGGTCGACAAGGGCTTCAACACGGGCAGCATGCGGGGCGTCTACTCCCCCGACGTGACGTGTGCGCGCGAGCTGATCGTGGACCGGCTGGCGGCGAAGATGGGCAAGGACCCGTACCGCTTCCGGCGGGACTTCGTGCGCGACGACCGGGCGAAGGCGGTCCTGGACAAGGTCGCTGAGGCCGGGAGCTGGGGCCGGACGATGCCGTCCGGCACGGCCCAGGGCATCGCCTTCCACGGCGAGTACCACTCGGCCTGCGCGGTCCTGGTGGAGCTCGACTGCCGCGAGGAGACCGTCAACCGGCCGATCCGGGACGGGGTCGCCGGGCCGCGGGTGACGAAGGCGGTGCTCGCCGTGGACGTGGGCCTGGCGGTGAACCCGCGCGGTCTGGAGGCGCAGATGATGGGCTGCCTCATGGACGGCATCGCCCAGACGCTGACCTCCAGCCTCCATCTGCGGGGCGGCGCTTTCCTGGAGGCCAGCTGGGACAACTACTTCTACACCCGGCAGTGGAACACCCCGCCCGAGCTGGAGATCATCGTCATGCCGACGACGACGGGCGCTCCCGGCGGGGCCGGTGAGCTCGGGGTGGCCGCCTCGATGGCGGCGGTGGCCTGTGCGTACGGCCGCGCCACCGGCACGATGCCGACCAGCTTCCCGATCAACCACGGCACGCTGTCGTTCACACCGAAGCCGACCGTGCCGCCGGTACCCGCGTCGCCCACCGACGGCCTCGACCACCTCCGCTGATCCTCTGGAGCCGCTGTGCCTCACCACACCTTCCGCGTCAACGGCGAACAGGTCACCGTCGAGGCCGACGACGACGAACGTCTGCTGTGGGTGCTGCGCGACCTCCTCGGCATCACCGGGCCGAAGTACGGCTGCGGCATCAACGTCTGCAAGGCGTGCACCAGCCATGTCAACGGCAAGGCCGCCAACCCGTGCTCCATCCCCGTGGGCGACCTCGGACCCACCGACGAGGTCACCACGATCGAGGGGCTGCCCGCCACGGTCGGCGCGGAACTGCACCCGATGCAGGAGGCGTGGCTGGAACGGGACGTCGCGCAGTGCGGGTACTGCCAGCCCGGCCAGATCATGGCCGCGGTGGCGCTGGTCCGCCGGGTGAAGGAGGAGGGCCGCACGATCACGGACGCCGACCTCGACTCCCTGCGCAACATCTGCCGGTGCGGCACGTACGTCCGTATCCGCGAGGCGATCAGGGCGGGCGCCGAGCGCATGTGAGCGGGGCCGCGTTTGTCAGCGGGATGACAACGGACGCCCGTACGTATCGGGGGCGGGGCACAAGAGGCGACCGCGCGCATTGCGCCACCATCCGTGCATGACGGACGTCTTCGCGCGACGGCCCGGCGGTGAGCCGGGGCCGCGTTTCTACGCCGCCGGGGTGTCGCCGCACCTGTCGGTGCCCGAGGTGACCCTGCCCGCGCTGCTCGACGAGGCGGCCCGCGGACACGGGGGCCGCACGGCGCTCTCCCACCGCGGCCGCCGGACGGGTTTCCGCGCACTGCACCGGTCCGTGCTGCGGGTCGCGACGAACCTCGAACGGCTCGGTGTGCGCCGAGGCACCTGGCTCCTCCTGCTGCTCCCGGACTGCCCGGAGCTGGTCGTTCTGTACCGGGCCGCGTGGCGGATCGGCGCGGTGGCCGTGCCGTGGGACCCGACCGACCACGGCGCGGCCGCCGCGGCGCTCGCGGCCCGAGCGGGGTCGGCGGTGGCCGTGGTGCCGGAGGAGCGGGCGGCGGAGGTCGCGGGCCGTTGGGGGTGCGTGGCTGTGGTGACGGTGGGGGTGGCGGTGCCGCCCCGTGCGCGGCCGTCCTGGGCCGTCGACGACGCGGGGAAGGAGTCCGGTACGGCGGGCAGTTCCCGGGTGCGTGTCGCATCGCGTCCCTCGGCAACCGCGGTGGTCGTCGCCTATCGCGATCTCGACCGGCGACGTGCCGGGACGCTGCCGGAGGTGGCGCACGGGCAGTGGTCCCGTGATCCTCAGGCCGATGACATCGCGGCCGTGCTGCACCGGCGCGAGGGCGCCCCGATCGTCCTGTGCCACCGGCACCTGGTCGCCGCGGCGCATCAACTGGCTTCCTGGTATCCGCAGTTGGCCGGGGGCAGGGCGCGGATGCTGTCCTTGGTGCCGTTGTGGACGGTGCGCGGGCTGGTGCTGGGCGCGCTGGTGGCGCCGCTCGTCGGGGCGCGGGTCGTGCTCGTGGTGGACCCGTCGCCGGCGACCGCGCTGCGGGCCGCGCGCCGGGCCGCGCCCACCGTGCTCGCGGCGTCGCCCGCCACCCTGCGCGGCCTGCTGGCCCGTCCCGCGCACGAGCACGAGGCGCTCGCCACGATCCGGACGGTGGTCACGGCCCCGCTGGGCACGGTCACCGGGGCACGCCTGCGGGCGGTCGTCGACGCCCGGGTGATCGCGGGGTACGGTCCGGCCGCGGCGTGCGGCGTCGCGCTCGCCAACCCGCCGACGGCCGACGCCCGTTCGGGCACGGCGGGGCTCGCGCTGCCCGGCACGCAGGTGCGGATCGCGGTGGAGGGGACCCTGGCGGCGGACGCGCTGCCGGGGCACGCGGGTGAGTTGCTGCTGCGCGGACCGCAGGTGAGCAGGCTCCGGGTCGGCGGGTATCAGGACGCGTTGCCGGGTGGCTGGGTGCGTACGGGACGGCTGGAGCTGCGCGGGCCCGACGGGTTCGTCACGCTCCTCGACGACGACCGTGCCGATCCCGACGGTGGCGGCCCTGACGGCGCAGCGTCAGCCAGGTGACGGCGGCGCCCAACAGTACGCAGCCTGAGGCCAGTTGGAGCCCGGTGTCGTAGCCGTCGAGGAACGAGGTGCGCGGGTCCGCGCCGCCGCGCGACCGGTCGTGCTCGGTGCGGGTCAGCACGATGCCGACGAGGACGACGCCGAACACGCCGCTGATCTCCCGCGCCGCGCTGACCGGGCCCGACGCCATGCCGGTACGCGTGGCGGGGACACCGGCGACGGAACGTACCGTCAGGGGCGTGGTGAGCGACGAGCCGACGCCGATCAGGAGCAGCCCCGGTTGCAGCTCCGCGTACGAGGCGTGCGCGCCGGTGCGGGAGACGAGGAGCAGACCCGCGGCGACCAGCGCGAGCCCGGCCGCGATGGAGCGGTGCGCGCCGACGAGCCGGGCGGCGCGTTCGGCGAACGGCGTGCACGCGAGGAGCGCCCCGGCGAGCGGCAGGAAGGCGAGGCCCGCTGTTCACGTATCTCGACAGCGGCGACAACGCCGTGGTGACGGCCCGGCGCCTGTTCGTGCACGAGCAGACCGTGCGCTATCGGCTGCGGCAGATCGCCGAGGTGACCCGGGACGCGCTGCCCAGCGCGGACAACCGTCTGGAGACGATGCTCGTGCTCGCGCGGATGGGGTGTCATCGGGTGCCCCGTCCCTCACCTGCGTGAGCCCGTTGGCTTCCCGTGCGGGGCCGGCTTTACGGTCGGGTACGTCACTGTTCGCACCGCATCCCGGAACACGGAGCCCCCTATGTCGAAGATTCTTTTCGTCGTCACCGGCGTCGACCACTGGACCCTCGCCGACGGCACCCGGCACCCCTCCGGCTTCTGGGCCGAGGAGGCCGTCGCCCCGTACGAGGCGTTCCGGGCCGCGGGCCACGAGGTCGTCGTCGCCACGCCCGGCGGCGTCGTCCCCACCGTCGACAAGGGCAGCCTGGCGCCCGAGGTCAACGGCGGCCAGGAAGGCGCCGACCGGATCGCGAACGCGCTCGCCGCGATGGCCGAGCTGCGCTCCCCGCTGAAGCTGGAGGAGGTGGACCTCGACGACTACGCCGCCGTCTTCTACCCCGGCGGCCACGGCCCGATGGAGGACCTCGCCGTCGACGCCGTATCCGGCGAGCTGCTCACCCGCGCCCTCGCGTCCGGCAGGCCCCTCGCGGTGGTCTGCCACGGCCCGGCCGCGCTGCTCGCCGCGACCGGGGCCGACGGCGGCAACGCGTTCAAGGGCTACGACGTGGCCGCGTTCACGAACGAGGAGGAGACCCAGGGCGGTTTCGCCGACAAGGCGAAGTGGCTGCTCCAGGACCGCCTCACCGAGGCCGGTGTGACGGTGAAGGTCGGCGAGCCCTGGGCACCGCACGTGGTCGTCGACCGCAACCTGGTGACCGGCCAGAACCCGGCGTCCTCCGCACCGCTGGCCGCCGAGGTGCTGAAGAAGCTGGCCTGAGCCGAGCGGCCGGGGCCGCTCGGCTCAGCCGCCGCGGCGGACGCGGGCCGCCTTGCGGGCCTCCGCGAGCTTGCGGGCCTCGCCGCCCTTGCGGGACGGCTTGCCGCCGGAGCCGCTCTTGGTGTCCTTGCTGGTGCCCAGGCCGCGGAACGGGGCATTGTGGTTCTTGGGCCGCGCCGCGGCGGGCCCGCCGTCGAGAGGGGTGCCGGACGGCTTGCGCGCGCCGGTGATGCGGCTGAGCTCCGCCTCGCCGGACCGCACCTTGGTGGTCCTGGCCGCGACACCGGCGTCCGCGAGGACCTGGCCCGCCTCCCGGCGCTGGCCCGACAGCACCAGGGTCACGGCCGTGCCGGAGCGGCCGGCCCGCGCGGTGCGGCCCGCGCGGTGCAGATAGTCCTTCGGGTCGGTCGCCGGGTCGACGTTGACCACGAGGTCGAGGTCGTCGACGTGCAGGCCGCGCGCGGCGACGTTGGTCGCGACCAGCGCGGTGACCTGACCGTCCTTGAACTGGGCCAGGGTCCGGGTGCGCTGCGGTTGTGCCTTGCCGCTGTGCAGGGCCGCGGCGGCGACTCCGCTGGCCCGCAGGTGCCGGGTGAGCTGGTCGACCCCGTGCTTGGTGTCCAGGAACATCAGGACGCGGCCGTCGCGGGCGGCGATCTCGGTGGCGACGGCGTACTTGTCCGGTCCGTGCACGACCATGACGTGGTGCTCGATCGTGGAGACCGAACCGGCCGACGGGTCGACCTCGTGCACGGCGGGCTCGTGCAGGTAGCTGCCGACCAGCTGATCGACGTCGCCGTCGAGGGTGGCCGAGAACAGCATGCGCTGCCCGTCGGGGTGCACCTGGTCCAGGATCTCGGTGACCTGCGGCATGAACCCCATGTCGCACATCTGGTCGGCCTCGTCCAGCACGGTGATCCGCACACGGCCCAGGCGGCAGCCCTTGCGCTCGATGAGGTCGTGCAGCCGCCCGGGGGTGGCCACGACGACCTCGGTGCCCTCGCGCAGCTCGGCGGCCTGGCGCCCGATGGACACCCCGCCGACCACGGTCGTCAGACGCAGCCGCAGCGCCTCGGCGTACGGGGCGAGCGCTCCGCCGACCTGCTGCGCCAGCTCCCTGGTGGGCACCAGGATCAGTGCCAGCGGCTGCTTGGACTCCGCGCGCCGTCCGGCGATCCGGGAGAGCAGTCCGAGGCCGAAGGCGAGCGTCTTGCCCGATCCGGTGCGGCCCCGGCCGAGGACGTCCCGGCCCGCGAGGGCGTCGGGGAGGGCCGCCGCCTGGATGGGGAAGGGCGTGGTCACGCCGAGTCCGTCGAGTGTGCGGAGCACCGCGGCGGGCAGCCCGAGCTCGGCGAAGGTCGTCGCGGGGGCCGGGGTCGATGCCGCGGACAGGTCGTCCTGCCGGTCGCCGGCGCGTGCTGAATCGCTCACAAAGAGCCTTCCTCCGAAGGGACCGTACCGAGGAAGGCGCGGCGGGGAGGCAGCGACCGGTGCCCGGTCCCGGCAGCGGGCGAGGGTCCGGGACGAGGGCGCTGCAAACGCTCCACGCTAGCACGGGGCCGTCTGCCGGTAGTGGCCTCGCCCGTGCCGCCGGTGCCCGTGCGGGGCATTCCCCGGAGTGGGGGACACGTCGACCACCGCGCGGGGAGAATCCTCCTGTGCTGACCAGAGTTCCCTGTGAGACGACGCGCTGTGTAGGCCGGGCCGCCGAGCTTTTCGAGTTGCGGGAGTTGTTGCGCGAGCCGGGGCTGGTGACGGTGACCGGCGGGGCGGGCATAGGGAAGTCACGGTTGGCGCTCCGCGGTGTGCACGGCGGTGACTGGGCCGGATTCGACGCGGTGTGCTGGGCGGATCTGTGGCCGGTCCAGGGCGGCGATCTGCTGGCCGCCGCCGTCGCGCAGGCTCTGGACCTGTCCGACCACACGTCGCGCTCGCTGGCGGACGCGATCTGCGACTGGATCGGGGATCGCCGCGTCCTGCTGGTCCTGGACTCGTGCGAGCACCTCGTGGCGGCGGCCCGGACGCTCGTGGCCGATCTTCTGACGGTGTGCCCCCGGTTGACCGTGCTCGCCACGAGCAGGGAAGCGCTGGACGTGGTGAACGAGAAGGTGGTCGAACTGGGTCCGCTGGACCCGGCGACCGAGGGAGTCGCTCTCTTCGAGGCGCGGGCCGCAGCGGCGGGACGGCCGCTGCGGGACACCACGGACCGGCTGCTGGCGGGGCGGTTGAGCCTCCACCTGGAAGGGGTTCCGCTGGCTCTGGAACTGGCGGCGGGCCTGCTGCGGCGCTGGACGCTGGAGGAGGCCTGGGAACTGACCGAGGAACGGCTGGAGGTGCTGGACGGCCACGCGCCGGGCCCCCTCCCCTCGCGGCACGGCGCGTTGCGCACGGCGGTGGGGTGGAGCCACGAACTGTGCCGCCCGGCGGAACGCCTGCTGTGGGCGCGGCTCGCCGTGTTTCCCGGGTCCTTCGACGTAGAACTCGCCTCCCAGGTGTGTCTCGGCGGACCGCTGACGGCCGACACGCTGCGGGAGGTGCTGACCGGTCTGGTCCGCAAGTCCGTGGTCGTCGCGCACGACGGCGGGTACCGCATGCTGGACGCCGTGCGCGCCTACGGCCGCATGTGGCTGCGTGAACTCGGCGAAGAGCCGGTCGTCGCCGACCGGCACGCCGCCGCGATCCTGGACACGAGCCGCCGTGCCCACGAAGGGTGGCTGACCTCCGAGCAGCAGCACTGGTACGACCGGATGCGGGATCTGTACCACGACGTGTGCGCCGCCACGCGCCATCTGATCGACTCGGAGGCCCCGTCGGCGCTCGAACTCACGGGGAACACCGCCTTCTTCTGGGTCTGTTCGGGCCACCTGCACGAGGTGACGTACTACGCGCAGCTCGCTCTGGAGGTGGCTCCGCTCCAGGCCCCGGGGCGGTCGCGGGCGCTGTGGGCGCTGGGCCTGGCCCGGATCCTCCAGGGCGACCACGCGTCGGGGCGCGGGCACGCGAACGCGAGTCTGCGAGCGGCCTTCGGGGCCGGCGACGTCGAAGGGGTCCGACAGGCGGTCTACCTCGAAGGGCTGGCGGCCCTCCTCGACGGCGAGCCGGACGGAGCGCTGCGCAGTGCCGACGAAGCGCTGCGCGCGGGAGGCGCCGTGCCGCCCGACGCCGGCGGGTCCGGAACAGTCGCACCGGAGTCGTCGCGCACGTTCGGACTGGTGCTGTGCAGGCTCGTTCGCGTCTTCGCCCTCGCCGGTTGCGGACGTCTGGCGGAGGCCCGGCGGGAGGCGCAGGTGCAGCGCGAGACCTGCGTCGACCTGCAGGAGTACTGGACACGGTCGTATCTGGACTACCAGCTCGCCCTGATCGCCCTGGCCGAGGGCCACCATCACGCGGCGGTCGGCCATGCGCGCGACATGCTCGATGCCAAGCGGCGCATCGGTGACCAGTTCGGCATCGCCATGGGCCTCGACCTGCTGGCCACCGGCTGGTGCGCACTGGACGATCCCGGCCGAGCGGTCGTCGCGATCGCGGCGAGCCACCGGTTCTGGGGCGCCGTCGGCCTGCTCCGGCGCGCGACCCCCGAGGTTCTGCCGATGCACGCGCAGACACGAGCCCGTACCAGGGCGCGGCTGGGTGGTGCGGAGTACGACGAACAGGTGAGGAAGGCTCAGTCGATGGCCCCGGACTCGCTGCTGCGCACCGTGCTCGGACAGCAGCGGGCGCGGTGACCGGAGGCGGCACGGGCCTCGGGTCACCGCCCGGTGCCCTCCCCTACGGGAGGGTGTGTCCGGCCGCGCGGAAGAGGCGGTACCACTCCTCGCGGGTGAGCGGCAGCTCGGAGCCCGCCGCGGACTCGGCCACCCGGCCGGGGTTGGTGGTGCCGAGGACGACCTGCATGTTCGCCGGGTGACGGGTGATCCAGGCGACGGCGATGCCGGTCGGCGTCACCTCGTACTTTGCGGCCAACTCGTCCAGTACGGAGTTGAGCTCGGGGTAGGCGTCGAGGTCTCCGATGAAGACGCCGTCGAAGAAGCCCTTCTGGAACGGTGACCACGCCTGCAGGGTCATGCCCTTGAGGCGGGAGTAGTCGAGCAGGCCGTTGTCGCGGTCGAGGGACTGGTCGAGCCCGGCCATGTTGGCGGCGATCCCGGAGGCGATCAGCGGGCAGTGCGTGATGCTCAGCTGCACCTGGTTGGCGACCAGGGGCTGCTGCACGGCGGTCTTGAGGAGTTCGATCTGGCCCGGGGTGTGGTTGGAGACGCCGAAGTTCACGACCTTGCCGGCCGCGTGCAGGGCGTCGAAGGCGGCGGCCACCTCCTCGGGCTCCACGAGGGTGTCGGGCCGGTGCAGCAGGAGCATGTCGAGGTAGTCGGTGCCCAGGGCCGCGAGCGACTCGTCGACGGTGCGCACGATGTGCTCGCGGGAGAAGTCGAAGTAGCCGGTCCTGATGCCGACCTTGCTCTGGATGACGATCGACTCGCGCTCGGCGGCGGTCAGTTTGACGGCCTGCCCGAAACGCTCCTCGCAGGCGTGGCGCGAGGGGCCGTAGATGTCCGCGTGATCGAAGGTGTTGATGCCGGCGTCCCGGGCGCTGCCGTACAGCGCGCGGATGTCCTCGTCGGGGAGTTCCGCGATGCGCATCAGTCCCAGGACGATGTTCGAGGCCCGCAGTTCGGTCCGGGGGAAGGAGATCGTCTTCATGGGTTCATCCTGTCCGAGCCTGCGGATCCCGCGCCAGTCGCATCGGTCGGGGCTCGCGGCTGTGGCGGTGCGGCGGGCGGTCAGCCCGCGTCGGTGAGGCTTGTGTTGTGCGCGTGGATGAGGCGCAGCGCCTTCTCGCGGTCCCGGGCGTCGACGGCGTCCACGAGGTCGCGGTGGAGTTCGTGGCGTTCGGCGATGTACTCCGCGAGCGGCTGCTCGCTCGCGGGCAGCACGGCCGGCGTGTGCGACTCGATCAGGTCGAGCAGGTTCTTGTAGAGCGACCTCAGCGGCGGGTTCGGGCTGATGGCGGCGATCCGGGTGTGCAGCTTCCAGTCGGCGTGCACGAAGGCCACGGGGTCGGCCTTGGTGACCGCCTCCGCCATGGCCTCGATGTGCCGGCGCAGGCTCGCGATGTCGGCGGGCGAGGCGTGCCACAGGGCGTCCTCGATCAGCGGCGGGTCGAGCGCGTCCCGGATGCGTACGGCGTCCGCGACGTCCGTCTCCTGGGCGTCGAGCGCGAGGACGGAGTTGCCGAGGCGGACCATCGGGGACTGCTCCGCCGCGAAGATTCCACCGCCGGGACCCGGTCTGACCGTGACCAGGCCGCGGGATACGAACGGGCCACCGCGGTCCGCGCGGTGCTCGAAGTCGCCCCCCAGGCTCAGCCGGCCCGCCGTGCCCGCGACGCCCTGCAACGGTCCGGGCCGCGCCGAGCGCACCGGCTCGCGTGCCCCGGGGTCCTGCGCACCGGCCCGGTCCGGCCGCGCAAGCTCGGCCACGCCGTCGTCGGCACCACCGACTTCGACGCCACCACCGCGTTCTTCCGCGACGGGCCTGGGCTTCCGGGCCAGCGACCACATCAAGGGTGCGGGCGCGTTCCTGCGCTGCTCGACCGACCACCACAACATCCTCGTCCTCAACGCCCCGGTCGCCTTCCCGCACCACGCCTCGTGGCAGGTCGACGACGTCGACGAGGTCGGGCGCGGCGCCATCGCCATGCTGGAGGGGAACCCCGAGCGGCATGTGTGGGGCCTCGGCCGGCACCACGCGGGGTCGAACTTCTTCTGGTACCGCAAGGACCCGGCCGGCAACTTCTCCGCGTACTACTCCGACATGGACTGCGTCGTCGACGACCAGTTGTGGACGCCCGAAGTCCTCGAAGGAGCCCAGGGGTTGTTCAACTGGGGCCCGTCACCGCCCCCCGTCCTTCCTGCACCCCGAGGACCTCGGCGCGCTGATGACCGGCGCCCACAGTGCGCAGCGGTGACCCGGTGACCAGTGAGGCATCCCGCACCCATGACGTGGCGATCGTCGGCTTCGGGCCCGTCGGCCAGCTCCTGTCCCTGTTGCTGGCCCGCGCCGGACTCGACGTCCTCGTGCTCGAGCGCTGGCCCGAGCCGTACGACCTGCCGCGGGCCGTGCACTTCGACGACGAGATCGGCCGGATCTTCCAGGCCCGCCGGCGTCGGCGAGCGCGTACGGTCCGTCACCGAGCCGGTGCCGGACCACTACGAATGGCGCAACCGCGACGGCGACGCCCTGGTCCGCATCGACTGGTCGGGCGACGGCCCCTCCGGCTGGCCGGTCGCCGGCTTCTTCTCCCAGCCCGACCTGGAGGCCGTCCTCACGGCGGCCGCGGCGGCACAGTCCGGCATCACCCTGTATCGCGACCAGGAGGTGACGCACCGTCAAGAAGAATTTGGGCAAGTCGAGTTGACCGAAGTTGCGGGAGCGGCGTTCCGCGCCCGCTACGCCGTCGGGGCCGACGGAGCCAACAGCTTCGTCCGCTCCCGGATGACCACGGCGGTCACCGACCTGGGCTTCTTCTACGACTGGCTCATCGTCGACGTCGTCCCCCAGAACACCGACACCGTCTGGTCTCCGATGAACTGACAGCTGCGCGACCCGAAGCGGCCCACGACGATCGTCTCGGGCGGTCCCGGACGGCGCCGCTGGGAGTTCATGCGCCTGCCCGACGAGAACGTCGAGTCCCTCAACACCCTGTACTCCGCTTGGGACTTGCCGAAGCCGTGGGGTCGCACGCCCGACAACACGACCATCGAGCGGCACGCCGTCTACACCTTCCAGGCCCGCTGGGCCGACACCTGGCGCGAGGGCCGGCTGCTGCTCGCGGGGGATGCCGCGCACCAGATGCCACCGTTCGCCGGACAGGGCATGTGTTCCGGTCTGCGCGACGCGATGAATCTCGCCTGGAAGCTCGGCCTGGTCCTGCAAGGCACCACGTCCGCCGCCCTGCTGGACACCTACACCAGCGAACGCCGTGACCACGTCCAGCACACCATCGGCATGTCGATGGCGCTGGGCCGGGTCATCTGCGTCCCTGACGAGGCCGAGGCCGCCGAGCGCGACGCCCGGATGATCGCCGTCGACGCGGATCCCGCGCGTCCTGCCGGACACGCCTCCGCCCGTCCTGGGCGACGGCGTGCTGCAGAGCGACGCCGACGGCTCGTCCCGGGCGTCGGGCGCCGGGCGCCGGGCACCGGGCACCGGGCACCGGGCACCGGGCACCGGGCGCCGGGCACCGGGCACCGGGCACCGGGCGCCGGGCACCTCACTCCACAGCACCGCGTCACCCACCGGGGCAGGACCGCTCCGCCGGACGACATCACGGGCGGCGGCTTCGTCGTCCTGGCGGACGGCGACGCGGCGTGCGGCGAACTCGACTCCCACGAACGGGAGTTCCTCGGCCGGATCGGCGCGACGATCCTCCCGCTGCACTCCTCCGCCACTCCCGGAGCGGAGTACGCAGACACCGACGACGCCCACCTGCCGCATCTGCGCGAGCACGGACACGTCGCGGCTGTCGTGCGTCCCGACTTCCATCTCTTCGGAACGGCCGCGACACCGGCCGAACTGCACAGCTTGACAGGTCAGTTGAGTGAGCAGCTGCGCGCCGTCCCGCCCGGAAGCCGACCGGGCGGCGGACCTCAGGCCGACGTCGCCAGGGCTGCCCGGGTCACGGAATGGTGGAACTCCCGCCCCGCGCAGTAGCGTTCGACCTCCGCAAGGGCGCTGCGGGTGATGCGCTCCAGCTCGCCGCCGAGCGATCCGGCGATGTGCGGGGTCAGCAGCACGTTGGGCAGCGAGTACAGCGGCGACGTCGCGGGCAGCACCTCGGGCTCCGTGACGTCGAGGACGGCGTGGACGCGGCCCGAGGCGGCCTCCGCGGTGAGGGCCCGTGTGTCGACGAGCGAGCCCCGCCCGGTGTTGACGAGGGTGGCGCCGTCCCGCAGGAGCGCCAGCCTGCGGGCATCCATCAGGTGACGGGTCTCGGGCAGCTCGGGGGCGTGCAGCGAGACGACATCGCAGACCGGGAGCATGTCGTCGAGGTCGACGAGCCGGGCTCCCAGCCCGTCGGCCGTCGCCGCGTCGATGTGCGGATCGGCCAGCAGGACGTCGAGGTCGTAGGGGCGCAGCAGTTCCAGCACCCTGCGCCCCACGAGGGACGCGCCCACGATGCCGACCGTCCTGCGGTAGTTGCCGAAGCCGGGAAAGTGCGCCGCCCAGTTCAGCGCGGACCGGTGTTCGCGGTAGAGGCCGCTGATCTCCAGTACCCGCTTGTTGGCGAAGAGGATCGCGGCGACCGTGTACTCGGCGACGGGTACGGCGTTCGCGGCGGCGGCGGTCGAGACGAGGACCCCGCGGTCCCAACAGGCTTGCGTGACATGGTGTTTGACGCTCCCGGCGGCGTGCACGACCGCCTTCAGCGCCGGCATGCGGTCCAGCAGGGGATCGTCGAGCGGCGGGCATCCCCAGGAAGTGATCAGGACCTCCACGGCTGCCAGAACCTGGTCCGGAACCCGGTCGAAGTCCTCGGCCACGTACTGCGGGTCGATGTCGACGTGCCGGGTCAGCCGCTGGGCCGAGGCCGGTGGGAAGAGGGCGTCGTGGTGCGAGCGGCCCATGGCGAAGAGGGCGCGGGGGCGGGAATCAGCGGATGGCATTGTGTTCCTCATGGGGGTGGCCTACTTGACGGCGCCGGCGGTCATGCCGGACTTCCAGTACCGCTGGAGCATCAGGAAGAGGAGGACCAGCGGCGCGACGGAGACGAGCGATCCGACGACGGCCAGAAGGTAGTCCTGCGGGTGGCCCTGGGAGAGCGCGGACGAGTACCAGACGTACAGCCCGAGGTTGACCGGGTAGAGGTGCTTGTCGGAGAGCATCACCAGGGGCAGGAAGAAGCTGTTCCAGATCTGGGTGAACTGGAAGAGGAAGATGGTCACGAAGGCGGGGGCGAGCATGGGGAAGGCGATGCGGCAGAAGGCCTTGAACTCACTGGCCCCGTCCATGCGGGCGGCCTCCAGGACTTCGCCCGGCACATAGGCCGCGCTGAACACCCGGGCCAGGTAGACCCCGAACGGGAACACGAGCCCGGGGACGAACACACCCCAGAAGGTGTTCACCAGACCGACCTTGGCGGCGAGCAGGTACAGCGGGATCGCCATCGCGGTGCCGGGAACCATGACGCCCAGCAGGACGAAGGAGAACAGCTTCTCCTTCGCGGGGAAGGCGAGTTTGTCGAAGGCGTACCCGGCGGCCACGCTGAAGACGGTCGCCAGCAGGGCGCCGACCCCCGCGTACAGGACCGTGTTGGCCATCCAGCGCAGGTAGATGCCGTTGTCGACCTGGAACAGGTGGCCGAGGTTGTCGAAGAGCGCGAAGTCCTTGCCCGGCGCGAAACCGTTCGTGGCGAAGAGGTCCTTGCGGCTCTTGGTGGACGACAGGACCAGCCAGAGCATCGGCAGGAGTGTGTAGAGGGCGGCGAGACCCAGCATCGCGGTGACGCCGGTCCTGGACAGCAGGGCCGAGGAACTCTTGCGCGGACGGCGGCCGGTCGGGACGCCCGCGCTCTTGCGGACCGGTGCCGGCGCGGCGGGCGAAGGGGCGATGAGGGTCTTGGTCACGACTGGCTCCTGCCGCGCGAAAAGCGGGTGACGAGGAAGGACAGCGCCGCGGCGAACAGCGCGATGAGCAGGGAGGCGGCGGCCGCAAGACCGAAGTCGTTGTGGGTGAAGGCGGCGGCCTGGACGTACATGTTGGGCGTCCAACTGCTGCCGATCGAACTGGAGGCGCTGTAGATGACCTTCGGTTCCGTGAACAGCTGGACCGATCCGATCACGGTGAACAGCACGGACAGCGCGATGGCCGGGCGGATCATGGGCACCTTGATCGACAGGGCGGTGCGGATGCCCCCGGCGCCGTCGATCCTCGCCGCGTCGAGCGTCTCGCCCGGCACCGCCTGGAGCGCGGCGTAGAAGATGACCATGTTGTAGCCGATCCACTCCCAGACGGCGATGTTCGCCGCCGAGAACACCGCGTTGTCCGCCGACAGGAAGTTGATGTCGAGGCCGCCGGAGTCGAGGAAGTCGATCACCGGGCTGAGTCCCGGCGTGTACAGGTAGACCCAGATCAGCGCCGCGATCAGACCGGGGACCGCGTGCGGGAGGAACAGGGCCAGCTGGAAGAAGGCCCGCGCCCTCACCAGTGCCGAGTCGAGCAGCAGGGCGAGGACGAGCGCGCCGCCGATCATGATCGGGATGTAGACGGCGACGTACGCGGCGATGGTGAGGAACCCGTCGCGGAACGCCGGATCCGACAGCGCGCTCACGTAGTTGTCCAGGCCGGCGAAGACGTCTTCGCTGCCGCCGAAGCCGAGACCTGAGGTGCGGGTGGTGAACAGGCTCATCCAGCCCGCGTAGAGCAGCGGTGCGAGCGTGACGGCGGTGAAGACGACGAAGAACGGTGCCAGGAGCATCGCGGCGGTGCGGCGCTGGGCACGGGCTGACAGGCTTGCCATACCGGCCTTCCTCAAGGAGAGCGGGACAGTGCGGGGGGTGAACCGGGTTCCGGACCCGCCCGGTCGTCGGGCGGGGGTCCGGCAGAGAGGCGTTCGCGGGCTACGGGGCCAGCGTCATGCCGCGGTGCTCGATGTCCTTCACGGTGGCTTTCTGCGCTCCGTCGAGGACGTCGGCGAGCGTCACGTCGCCCTCGGCGACCTTCGGGAGCCGGTCGACGATGGCCGTGTTCGTGGTGCCCATGACGGGGCCCCACGTCCAGCCGGGCACGACCGCGTCGTAGGACTCGCTGCCCACGGCGTACACGTCCTGGCCGCCGAAGTAGTCCGTGGGGAAGGCCTTCTTGGTGACCGGTACGAGGCTGGGGTCGGCCGGGAACATGCTGCTCGTGCCGTCGGAGACCCAGGCCTTCATGCCGGCGGGGTCGGTGGTGATCCACTTGATGAACTCCGCCGCGGCACCGCTGTTCCTGGCGCCCTTCGGGACGACGAAGGTGGAGCCGCCGTACATCGCGGAGGCCGGCTTGCCGTCCCAGGTCGGCACCGGGGCGACCGACCACTTGCCCGCCTGGTCGGCGACGGTCGCCTGCTGTGCCCCCGCGCACCAGCTCGCGCAGACGTAGGCGACGGTCCGGTTCTGCTGGACGCTGGTCCAGAACGGGTCGAGCGTGCTCAGCGAGCTGACGAGGTCCTTGCGGGCGAGGTCGCCCCAGTAGTCCGCCACCTTCTTCGAGGGCGCGTCGTCGAGCGACACCTTCCAGGCGTCCTTCTTCGTGGCGAACCAGGTCGCTCCGGCCTGCCAGGTGAGGGCACTGAGCAGTCCCGGATTGTCGGTGTACAGGACGCCGCCGCGGGCCTTCGGGTCGGCCTTCTTCACCCGCTCGGTCATGTTCCGGTACGCGTCCCAGGTCCTGGGGACGTCGATCTTGTGCGCCTTGAAGAAGTCGTTGCGGTAGTAGAGCATCAGCGGCGCCGCGTCGCGGGGAACACCCCAGGTCCGGCCGCCCAGTTGGACGAGCCGGCGCACCGGCGCCGGGAAGTGCTTGTCCACCAGGGGGCCGAGCGTCGTGTCGAGGCTCTCCAGCTTGCCCTGGGTGGCGAACTCGGGGAGCTGCGGGTACTCGACGACCGCGACGTCCGGGACCGTGCCGGCCTTCACCGCGTTCGAGAGCTTGGAGTAGTACTCCTGGCCCGACGGCACCGTCTCGAACTTCACCTTGATGTCGGGATGGGTCCGGTTGAAGGCGGCCGCCACCTTGTCGGAGCCCTTGACGAAGGACCAGAAGGTGACCTCGCCGGTCTTCTTCTGCGTCGCGGATCCCGCACTGTCCGAGCCGCCGCATCCCGTGGCGGTCAGGCCGAGTGCCACGACGGAGCAGGCCATCGCTGTCAGACGTCTACGCAACATGAAAGTGCCACCGATCGTTCGCTGGGGTGTCACCGCAATCATTCGGTAGAGACGACAGCGAGTCAATGCATTTGCTTTCGTTCGTTAGAAACGAAGCAATGTGGCATCAGGTGATCAGGCGGTGGCTCCGCGGTCGGCGCCGCAGGACGCCCGCACCCGCAGTTCGGGGCGCAGCAGGATCTCGGCGAGGGGCATGGCGGGGGCCGACAGCCGGCGTACCGCCAGGTCCAGGGCCCACGCTCCCACCGCCTGCTTGGGCGGTGCCACGGCCGTGAGGGGGACCTCGCTGAGCTCGGCGACCTCGTCGTCGTAGGTGACCAGGGCCAGATCCTCCGGGACCCGCAGTCCGCGTGCGCGCAGGATGCCCACGAGGGCGATGGCGTCGATGTCGTTGTGCACCAGCGCCGCCCGCACCTCACCCTCCTCCACGGCCCGCACGACCTTCTCGAAGCGCGCGTCGGCGGGGGCCGCGTCATCGGCCGTGCTGATGAGGTACTCGGGCCCCGGCGCCAGATCCATGGCCTGCACGGCCTCGGCCCAACCGGCGCTCAGGAGGGGCGTGTTGGGGCTCTCGACCCGTGCGACCAGCGCCACCTTGTCGTGTCCCAGGCCCGCGAGGTGGCGCACCGCGAGCGCCGCACCGTAGGCATGGTCGGAGGTGACCTGCTCCAGCCGCCCCGCTCCCGGCCCGACCCGGCGCTCCACCAGGACGGCCGGGACCCCGAGCGTGCTCAGCCACTGCTCGGCCTCGTCCAGCGGGCTCAGGCCCGGGTGCAGCATCAGCAGGAGGCCGTCGATGCCGCCCGCCGTGAGCTGGCGGACCTGCTCCTGGTTCTCCGCGAGGGACTCCCCGGACACGGCCAGCACGACGCGGACCCCGAGCGCGCGGGCCGCGTCCTGCACGCCGCGGATCACTTCGGCGTAGTAGTAGCCGCCAGGAGGCACCACCAGCCCGATGACGTACGCCTCCCCCGCGGCGGACGTCGGCGACGGGACGGCGGCAGGGGCCGGCCTGTCGGCGGCGGGCGTCTCGGCGGCCGGGGCCAGGGCCCG
Organism: Streptomyces sp. HmicA12; assembly: GCF_000373565.1. Lineage (GTDB taxonomy): Bacteria > Actinomycetota > Actinomycetes > Streptomycetales > Streptomycetaceae > Streptomyces. Next base: position 466,039 of record NZ_KB891831.1, read on the forward strand.
CGCGCCGCCGTGCACCCGGGCGAGGAGACCCCGGCCGGCCAGCTCGCGTACGTCCTGGCGCAGGGTGACGGCGGAGACGCCCATCTCCGCCGCCAGGTCCTTCACCGTGATCGACCCCTCGCGCTCCACCGCGCGCAGAATCGCTTGCCGCCGCTCGTCAGCCAACATCTGCAGTCCCCTCTCGGAAACGAGTGAGCCGTCCACTTTCACTCGATAGCCGAAAGATATCAATCAAAGGCAGGCACCGGCTGGGATCACGGTTTTCGTCAGGGGCGGCGGATCAGCGCCACGGCCGGTCCTCCACCTCCACGAGGTTGTGGTCACGCAGCGTGTAGAGCCGGCCTCCGTGGGCGTTGACGTGCGGACCGCTGTACCAGGCGCCGTTGATTCCGGCGACGACCGTGCTGACGGCGAACGTCCTCGGGTGGAAGCGGAAGAGCGTGGTGTCCGAGACGCCGTACACCACTCCACGGTTCACGACCATCGCCGCGAAGCCCTTGGACACACTGCTCACGTCAGCGGTGTGCACCACCTTCCGGCTTCTCAGGTCGACGACGAACAACGTGCCCTTGGTCGTGAGCGCGTAGAGGCTTCGGCCCTGCACCGCGAGCGCCGCCACTCCGGCGTCCTGCTTCGGGTCGACGCGCCACTTCTCCTCCCCGGTGACCGGGTCGAGTGCGACGACCGTGGCGCGCGGCCCCACCTTGGAGGCGTTGTCGCCGCCCAGATAGGCGACCCCGTCCCGATTGGCCACCGCCCGGACGAGTTGGACGTCGTCGATCGGATTGACGTAGGAGGCCGCCTTGCCCGTCCTCGGGGAGTACGTCCACAGGGCGCCGCCGCCCTCGGTGTCGGACTGCACGCCTACGAGGAGCAGTTCGCTCTCCGGGTCCCACGAGGTGTCCAGCGGCCTGTTCTGCGCGCTGGGGAAGCGCGCGATCTGGCTCGGTCCGGCGCCCCGGGAGGGGTCGTACCGCCAGATGCCCTGCGCGTTGTACTGGCCGGTGTACAGGCGGCCCTCGATCACCTCGGCGTCCTTGGCCTCGCCGGGTGCCCGCAGGTTGACCACCTCGCCGGTCCGCAGGCTCCGTCGGGAAATGGCGCCGTTGCCGCCCAGATAGACGTAGCCACCGCCGGCGGCGATCCCCATGCCTGCCTGCGCCCCGGCGTTCGCGCCCGCGTCGTGCAGGTCGGTGACCACCGACGTACCGGCCGACAGATCGATCTCGGCGACGAACCCGTAGGCCGAGACGACCGCCAGCTTGCCCTCCACCTGGTCGACTCCCCAGATCTCACCGAGGTCAGGACCGTCGAACTCCAGCGGGGAGACCGTCCTGTCCGCCTTGGAGTAGGCGTTCATGCCGGTGTCGGAGGCGAAGTAGATGTGGTCCGCGTCGGCGGCGAACGACTTGACCGTCGTCCCCTCCGTGGGCACCACGGTGTACGAGGACAGGTCGTCCAGGTCCATCACGGCGAACTTCGCGGGATCGACTCCGCCCGACGTGCCGACGACCAACTGGCCGTCCATGACGGCGAGTTCGCGCAGGCTGGGATCCTTCTCCATCTCCTTGGGCACGACCGAGGTGAATGTGTGCGTCGCCCGGTCGAACGCGAACAGCGACGCCTTGCTGGCGCTGCCCCCGCCGGCGAGGACGCTGCCCGCGCCGAAGAAGACGGTGGTGTCCGTGGCCGCCACCGCCCGCGCGAGGGTCGCGTTCGGGTCGGGGGTGCCCCGGTCGGTGACGGCGCCGGTGGCCGGGTCGTACTCCCACAGGACGGGTGCCTTGCCCGGGGCGCCACCCACCGCGAAGACCGCACCGTCGGGAGCGACCGCGAGATCCCGGATGTCGCGGTCCTCGGTCCTGCCGATGGCCACGGCGGGCTTCTCGGGTGTCCGCAGGTCCCACCGGAAGAGGTTGGGCCTGCCCTGGTCGGACTTGACCAGGAATCCGACGTACAGATACCGGCCTTCGGGATCCGCCGCGAGCGCCTGGATGGAGGGCTCGGGCCCTGCGTCGAAGGTGGTGGTGGACACCACCTTGCGGCTCGGCAGATGAAAGCCGATCACGCTGGGCGGGTTCAGGTTGCGCGAGCCTATGTACACGGTGTCGCCGACCAACAAGCCGCTCATCAGCGAGAACTGGACCAGCCCCGGACCCAGGTCGGTCACCACGGTGGTGGGGCGTTCTGCGGTCTCGGCGTGAGCCGGCGCGGCGACGAGGGACTCGGCGGCCGCCGCGAGCCCGAACGCGCCGCCGGCCTGCAGCAGTCGGCGCCTGCTCAGGGAAGAAGGGTCGGTCATGTCTGCTCCTCGATGAAGGGTGTCCGGCGGGACGCGTCGGCGGATGCGCGTCACGACAGGTCGAAGACGCGGATGTCGTCGTGCTGGACGATCCGCGTGGGCACGTCGCCGTTCGCGATCGACTCCGTGGGCCGGTAGAGCCCCCACTTGACGTATCCGTGGTCGGCCGGGTTCTCCGGCTGGTAGGTACGGACGTTCTCGTACGCGGCGACGGGCGTGTATCCGGACTGGCCCGGGAGCTGCGCGGAGACCTTGAAGTAGCCCGTCTCGTCGGTGGTCCAGCGCGCGTCCACGCGGAAGCTCATCCACTGGTTCACGTAGGGGCGGACATCCGCCACGACCGACGTCTGCCGGTTCAGGTGCGGTGAGCGGAACGCCATCTCGTTGCGCTTCACCATGAGATAGAACGCCGGTACGTTGCCGCCGGCGTACTTGCCCTGGAAGACGATGTCGCCGGACTCGCTGTCTCCCGACGCGTACGGCTTCCAGTCCTTCAGCAGCACGCTGAACTCGTAGCGCTGGACGTCCCCCACGTTGAACTGCCCCGCTTCGAGCAGGTCCGTCGCGCTCTCGCTGCGCGGTGCACCGTTGGACTCGTAGCCCGGATCGCCGAGCGTCACCTTGTGCTGCACGGCGAACGAGCCCGCGTGCCCGGGCTCCACGACCCCCGAGGCGTCGGGCGCCGTCGCGTGGGTGGTCGTCAGACCCGCCACTCCCGAGTCCAGGGTTCCGCTCTCGTAGTCCACGCTCAGCACTTCGGCGGCGGCTCCCGCTTCGGCCGCCCCGGCCTGCGAGAACAGGAACGGAACGGCCAGCGCTCCCGCGCAGAGTGTCGTCGTAACCATGCGAAGCTTGGTCATTTCACCTCTTTGGCGACATGGGGCTACAGGTGTGATCGAGCGCGTCCTCCATCCGATCAATCAAACGACATCACTTGAATTGAATCGGAGGCAATCGCCCGCCGCATGGTGACACGACTCCGAACGATATCGAAAGACCGCTGCAGGGAGTCATGTGAAACAGGGCTGTGCGCGGGGACCGGCCGACGGGCTTGCGGTCAGGCGCCGACCGGACTGAGCACGCAGTCGCTGAAGGCGCGCACGCGGGCGGTCGCGGCGTCGGCGCACCAGGACAGGGCCCACGGCAAGGGTGCCGCGTCACGGGTATCCGTGCGTAGGCGACATCAAGGCGTACGTAGTAGCGCTGCACCTGCGCGCTGCCCTCGATGCCTCCGCCTGATCGACGCCTGTTGAGTACGGCGAGAATGGCGGCGGAGGCTGCGATGACGACGAACACCAACCCCGGCCCCGTCCGGATGCGGGACCTTCCGGGCCACTCGATCGCTCTCTCGTGCGACGTCGACGCTGTGGACGCTGCGGACGCTGCGGACGCCACGCAACTGGGCACGGCGGACGTCGCGTTGACCGCGCTCTTCGGTCTCTATGCCGCTGCCGGTGAGGTTCCGCTGACGCTGGAGCTCTCGACGGCGTACCTGGACGGGGAGTTCGGCGTTCCGCTGGATTCCCCGGCCAGGCCGGATGCGGATTGGGCGCTCCATTCCGAGGGGCTCCCTCCCGAACTCCGCATCAGGCCCCGGGCGAAGGACCAAAAGGTACGCCGCGCCCCGGCGGTCGACCCGAACGGCTGCCGCACGTTCGTGGCCGACGCCCTGCGCAGGACCGATCGTGACATGAGCCAGTGGCCCGTGGGCTGGAGGACCATGGAGGTCCACGCCTGCGCGGTTCGACTGCCCACCGATGTTCCGCTGGACGACGGAACTCTGCCGGTTCAGGTCGGGCGCGGAATCGTGCGCCATCGCGTCGAGATTCATGAGGGGGCGAGGTGGGCCGCCGGTCCCACCTCGCCGTCCATGATCCAGGCGCCGTTGGAGTGCTGGATCTCGCAGGAGCACGGAGAACTCGATCTGAACGTCTCCGTGCTCTGGACGCCTTGGTGCCCGGGAGGTTCCGCGTACCCGCCTCTGCGACGCTCCGTGGAGACTCTCGTCGGTGACGGCTGGGAGCTCGCATCTGAAGGGTGATGCGCGAATCTCCGTAAGGACGTCCGTGAGGGCATCAGTGAGGGCATCAGTGAGGGCACCCGATGATCGGTCACCTCGGTGAGACGGCCCCTCCGGGACACGAGCCGGCGCGCGGAATCCGCCGCAGACTCATGACTTCGCCCACCACTTCCGGCAACTCACCACATGCGACGACGTTGTACCGACGGCACACCATTCCGTATTCCGTGACGCGGCGACGGTCACCACCTCGGCCCGGTGATCGAGGGGTAACCCCTTGCAGGGGGTGGAGGAGACGATCTAGCGTCGCGTGCGGTGCATGACAACGATGTCCAAGAGTGGCAGCACGGCGGGAGTGGTATGCAATCAACGCGATACGCACCGACCCGGAGCAGGTCGACGACACGGCGCCTGAGAGACCGGTTGGGGGCGGTTGCGCTCTGCATCGCCCTCGCTGCCGTGGGATCCGCCACCGGGACCGCGGCGAGCGCGGACGCCCCGACGCCGTCGGCGGCGGCGTCGTCGGACGCGACACCGGGAGCGGGGGCCGATCTGACGAAGCTGGTCAATCCGTTCATCGGGACCGAGAACGAGGGGCTGACCTTCCCGGCCGCGGGCGCGCCGTTCGGGCTGGTGCAGGAAAGTCCGCTGATGAAGACGGCCGGTGGTACCGGCTGTGACAAGGAGTCGTCCGACACGGTCGTCGGGTTCAGTCAGACGACGATCAACGGGTGCCGGTTCAACTACCTGCCGATGATGCCCACCACCGGCGAGGTGAGCTCGACCGATCCGGCACAGTACGCGTCGACCTTCAGTCACGAGAACGAGACGACGGGGCCCGACTACTACCGGACGAAGCTCGACAAGTACGGCGTGACCGCCGCGTTGACGGCGACCGCACGGACCGGGTGGCAGCAGTACACGTTCCCGCGGACGCGTCAGGCCAACGTGATGTTCAACGCCGGTGCCGGCGTGAGCGGTTCCGAGATCCACGTCGTCGGTGACCGGACCATCGAGGGCTGGGTCGAGGACTCCAAGAAGACCTACTTCGTCGCACAGCTCAGCCGGCCGTTCACGTCGTACGGCACGTGGAAGGGCACCGAACGGAGCCCGGGGTCCCGCGAGTCGGCCGCCAAGGGCTCCAACGGAGCGTGGGCGACGTTCGACACCACGAAGAACGACGATCCCGTGGTCGCGAAGGTGGGGCTCTCCTTCACCGGGCTCGCCGGCGCCCACAAGAACCTCTCGACGGAGACGGGGAAGTTCGGCTTCGACTTCGACGCCGTGCACAAGGCGTTGAACGACGAGTGGAACACCATGCTGCACAAGGCGGCGATCGGTGGCGGTTCGCACGACCAACAGGTCTCGTACTACACGGCGTTGTACCACTCCCTGGTCGACCCGAACCTCATCGGTGACGTCGACGGCCGCTACGTCGGAGCCGACGAGAAGATCCACACCGCCGACGGCTACACCCCCTACAGCAACCTCTCGCTGTGGGACACGTACCGGACGCAGAACAAGCTCCTCGAAATGCTCGTTCCCAAGGTCGCGCACGACATCGACATGTCGATCCTCGCGATCGCCCGGGAGGGCGGCGCGCTGCCGCGCTGGTACCTGGAGAACGAGGAAGGCAACATCATGACCGGCGACCCGGTCACGCCGTTCCTGGTCGAGGGCTGGTCGAAGGGACTGCTCACCGGAGCCGACGCCAGAGAGGCGTACAAGTACCTCCGGGCGAACGCGACCGAGGTGCCGCCCGCCGACGTCCGTGAGAACGGGCGTGCCGGTGCCGCGTACTACGCGGAGCGCGGGTACATCCCCTACGGCCTCAACGTGAAGACGAACGCCGACTGCGGCGGGGACACGAACGGCAACTGCTGCCCGACCAAGTCGAACGACAACGACTGCTACTACGGAACATCGGCCACGTTGGAGTACGCGGCGGCCGACGCCTCGTTGGCTCTGATGGCGAAGGGGCTCGGCCACACGGCCGACGCCAAGATGTTCGCCGAGCGCGGTCAGTCGTACAAGAACGTCTTCGACAGGCGGACCAGCCAGTTCCGACCGCGCACCGCGGCCGACGGCACCTGGCTGACCCCGTACGACCCGGTCACGAGCAACCACGCACTGCACGAGCAGAACGCGAGCCAGTACCAGTGGTTGGTGCCCCAGGACCCGGCGGGGCTCGTCGGCATGCTGGGCGGCAAGGACGCGACGAACAAGCGGTTGAACGACTTCTTCGCCTACGACGACCTCGTCAGCGACCCGGAGGGGACCGCGCGCACGGCCTGGGTCAGCGACCCGTACAACTACTACGACTCCACCAAGTACAACCCGAACAACGAGCCGAACATGATCGCGCCGTACCTCTACGCGTGGACCGGGCAGCCCAGCCGCACCGCGACCGTGATCAAGGCGCAGGAGACCCTGTTCACGAACAGCCCCGGCGGCATCCCCGGCAACGACGACATGGGCGAGATGTCGTCCTGGTACGTGATGTCGTCGCTGGGGCTCTACCCCACGACCAGTGGCGGCAACTTCGACGTCCTCACCACGCCGCAGTTCCCGAACGCCCAGGTGCGGATCGGTGAGTACGGGAAGACGCAGGGCGGGACGCTGACGATCTCCGCGCCCGGCACCAGCATGGCCAACCGTTACATCGCCTCCGCGACGGTGAACGGCAAGGCGTGGAACAAAGCATGGGTCGACCAGCCCGACATCGCCCACGGCGGGCGCATCGACTACGCCCTGAGCACCAAGCCCACCGCGTGGGCGACGGCCGCGAAGGACGCACCGCCGTCGATCAACACGGCGCCGAACCCGCGGCATCAGCTCAGCGCCGACGTGGGGCCCGACCAGGTCGCCATGGAGCCCACGGCGGCTCACGCGTCGCGGCAGCGGATCGACCTGACGCTGCTGGCCACGTCTGCGCACACCGCGCGGGTCACGGTGACGGCGAAGGCGCCGAAGGGGTGGTCGGTGTCCCCGGCCGGCACGACGGCGACGGCCACCTCGGACGGGCTCCCCGCCCAGATGAACAAGCAGTTGCAGATCACCGCGCCGGCCGGAACCAAGGCAGGCGCCTACAAGGTGTCGGTCGCCGCCGCACTCCCCGGAGCCACGCCGGTCAAGAAAACCGTCACCGTAGTGGTCCAGCAGGCGGCGAACTGCGCCATCGAGACGACCACTTCGTGCGCCGTCGATCTGAACGCCGCCTACAACAACGACGGCGTCGCCACACTCGCCGCACCCGACGAGGGGAACTTCGACGGCACGGGGCTGAGCTTCGCCGCGGACCAGCTGCCCGCGCCGGGCCCAATCACCTTCGGCGGAGTGACCTACCAGGCTCCCCCGACCTCCGGCAGCAGCAAGAACTTCGTCAAGTCCACCGGGCAGGCACTTTCCCTCCCCTCCGGTGACTACAAGAGCCTCCACCTCGTGGGCGCGTCCGACAACGGCAGCACCGGCGCCGCGTCGGCCACCGCCGTCGTCACCTACACCGACGGCAGCACCTCGACGGTTCCGCTCCAGCTCACCGGCTGGGCGAACAAGGCCCCGGACTTCGGCAACGACGTCGCGCTGACGACCGCGTACCAGCTCAAGGCCGGAACGGGGAAGACCACGACCAAGGCGTCGCTCTACGAAACGACGGTCCCCCTGGACCCCGGGAAGCAGGTCCGGTCCCTCTCCCTGGCGACACCGTCCGTTCCGGCATGGGTCGCCCCCGGGTCCGGAGGCCTCGACTGGCAACGTGACAGCGCCCTTGGGATCTACGCGATGACGCTGGAACGCTGACGGTCCCCATCGCCCCAGCTGCACAGGTTCGCAGCGATCGACGGGAGGCCCGGTGCTGGTGAGCACCGGGCCTCCCGTCGATCGGTCGGCGGTTCGTGCGCCCGCACGTGCCCTCCCAGGGCAGCCGCAGCGACTCACCCGCAGGCCGTCTTCCACAGGAGAAGCCCCGTAGTTCCCGTGGCAAGCACAGGAATATCCTGTGCCGCATGACCCTCAACCAGCTGAGGGCCTTCGTCGAAGCGGAGCGGCTCGGATCGTTCACCGCCGCGGCGCGAGCCATGGACATCGCCCAGGCATCCGCCTCCTAACTGGTGCGCCGCCTGAAGGCGGAGCTGGACGCCGAGTTGTTCGCGCGCGGCAGCCGCGCCCTGACGCTGACCTCGGCGGGACAGGAGCTGCTGCCCTACGCCCAGCAGTCCGTGGACGCCGCCGACAGCGGCACGCGGGCCGTGCATTCCCTCGGCTCGCTCGGCGGCGGCACCGCCACCTTCGGGGTCCTGCGCAACGCCGACTACCACCTGCTGTCCAACCTGGTCCAGATGTTCCACGCCCGCTATCCGTCGGTGCGGGTGTGGCTCGTCGGGCAGAACTCGACGGAGACGGCGGCCGCCGTGGCGGCGCGACGCACCGAGGCGGGCCCGGTGGTGCTCCCCATCGACGACGAGGAACTGCAGGTGACGCCGCTGCTGCGCGACGAGGTGCACTACGTCAGCGCGACCGGTCAGCCCGTCACGGTGCTGGGCGTCTCGCAGTTCCTGATCCAAGGCGGCCGCATCGTGAAGGAGGTCCGCGTGTACGACGAGATCGCGCTGCGCGCCCAGATCAACGCGGGCCGGAACAACGACGCGGAGGTCGCGGCCAACATCTATTGATGGCTCCTGCCCTCGCGGACGTGTGCGGGCCCGGCGCAGCGCTGCGCCGGGCCCGCACACGTCTGTTTCTGCCGGCGGACCCTGCGAGGGTGCAGACCCGAACCATCCCCCGCGCACCGGGCACCGCGACGACGCCGAGGAACCGCGGGTCCCCCGCGAACCAGACTCCCGGCGCCGTCCCCGCTTTCACCGAGCGAACCCGAAACGTGAATCCACAGGCGGTTCGCAAGTCACGGGTGAGGTCAACGCCCTCTAGTGGGACGGCTGGTGACGGGACATCATGTGTCTGCCCGGGCTGAACGCCTGCCCCGGGCACCCGCATTCGTGTCGTCCACGGAGGTCACCGTCATGCGCTCCAGACCCCTCGGCCTGATGGCCGTTCCCGCCGCCGCTCTCGCCGCAGCAATCCTGGCGGCCTCACCCGCCTCGGCGGCTCCGGCGGACAAACCGCAGGTACTCAGCTCCTGGACGCAGACCAGCGCGTCCAGCTACAACAGCTGGAACGCCGCGCGCCAGAACCAGAGCGCCTGGAGCGCCTACGGATTCGACTGGTCCACGGACTACTGTTCCACCTCGCCGGACAACCCCTTCGGCTTCCCGTTCAAGACGGCCTGCGCGCGCCACGACTTCGGCTACCGCAACTACAAGGCCGCGGGCACCTTCTCCGCCAACAAGGCACGTCTCGACAGCATGCTGTACGAGGACCTCAAGCGGGTCTGCGCCAACTACTCCGGCGCCAGCGCCACCTCCTGCAAGTCCCTGGCCTGGACGTACTACCAGGCGGTCGACAAGCTCGGCTCGGTCGCCCCCGCCGACGCCCTGGTGGGCTGATATCGGCCGCGTCCGCTGAGCGGACACAGCTGACCGGATGCCGTATTGACGGTGCGCCGTCAAGAGTCCACGATCGGGCACGCACCGCGCCCCTTCCCGTCCGCCACGGGGAGGGGCGCACGGCTAGTTCCACACCCCGATCCCTTCGCGCGTACGGAACCCGGAGCCCTCACATGACTCTCTCCTTCCCCAGACGCACGACCGTGGCAGCAGCGGCCTCCCTCGCACTCGCCGCCCTCCTCGCCTCCGCCGTCCCCGCATCCGCGGCCCCGTCCACCGCCCCGTCGTCCGCCGCCGTCCTCGCGGCCCCGGACATCCCGCTCGCCAACGTCAAGGCGCACCTCGCGCAGCTCCAGTCCATCGCCACCGCCAACGGCGGCAACCGCGCCCACGGCAGGGCCGGCTACAAGGCTTCCGTCGACTACGTGAAGGCCAAGCTGGACGCCGCCGGATTCACCACCACGCTCCAGACGTTCACCTCCAGCGGGTCCACCGGGTACAACCTGATCGCCGACTGGCCGGGCGGCGACGCGAGCCAGGTCCTGATGACCGGCGCGCACCTCGACTCCGTCACGGCCGGTCCAGGGATCAACGACAACGGCTCCGGCTCGGCCGCGATCCTGGAGACCGCCCTCGCCGTCTCGCGGGCCGGCTACCAGCCGTCGAAACACCTGCGCTTCGCCTGGTGGGGAGCGGAGGAGCTCGGCATGGTCGGATCGACGTACTACGTCAATCACCTCGCCACGGCCGACCGCGCGAAGATCACCGGGTATCTGAACTTCGACATGATCGGCTCGCCCAACCCCGGCTACTTCGTGTACGACGACGACCCCACGATCGAGAAGACGTTCAAGGACTACTACGCCGGCCTCTCGATACCGACCGAGATCGAGACGGAGGGCGACGGCCGCTCCGACCACGCGCCGTTCAAGAACGCCGGCATACCCGTCGGCGGTCTCTTCTCCGGCGCCGACTACATCAAGACCGCGGCCCAGGCCCAGAAGTGGGGCGGCACCTCCGGCCTGGCCTTCGACCGGTGCTACCACGCGTCCTGCGACACCTCGGCCAACATCAACGACACGGCGCTCGACCGGAACAGCGACGCCATCGCCTACGCGGTCTGGGGCCTGTCCGCCGCGACCACTCCCCCGCCCACCGGCACGGTCTTCGAGAACACCGCGGACGTGGCCGTACCGGACAACGGGGCGGCCGTGACGTCGCCCGTCTCCGTCACCGGCCGCACCGGCAACGCGCCCGCCACGCTCAAGGCGAGCGTCGACATCAAGCACACCTACCGCGGCGACCTGGTCGTCGACCTCCTCGCACCCGACGGCTCCGCGTACCGGCTCAAGAGCTCCAGCTCCAGCGACTCCGCGGACAACGTGATCGCCACCTATACGGTCAACGCGTCGAGCGAGACCGCCAACGGAACGTGGAAGCTGCGGGTCCAGGACGTGGCAGCACAGGACACCGGCTACATCGACAGCTGGAAACTGACCTTCTGATGTGAACGCGCGGCACACGGTGATCGCATCGTGTGCCGCGCGTCCGTTCTCGTGGGATCAACCGCCGTACGTCCTACCGCTGACGCTCCGGCGAAGAGGCGCGGCCACACCCTGAGCGAAGATCTTGGTCATCCCAGGAAGCTCAACCGCACCTGCCGCCCAGGATTGTCCTTGTTGGTGTCCACGAAACTCCATTAAGACAACACCAAGCTACCGACCCCGCGCCGACCAGCGCCGCGTCCTCCCCTTCCCATGGCGACGGCGAGATCGTCAACCGACGCGCGCGCCCGCAGCCTTGGCTCGCTCCCGCGCCTCGGGGCTGATCCCCCGCTTGCGGGCCGACATCCGGCCGTCTAGGGCCTCTCGCTGAGCCACCCTCACCAGCCGCCGTGGCCCGGGCACCGCGACGACGCCGAGAAACCGCGGATCGCCCGCGAACCACACCTCGTGCACGGTTCCTGCCTTGACCGCGCGTACCCAGAACGTGAATCCGCTGCCCAGCCAGTCGCCATGGCCGACCGAGATGTCCCTCGCGGGGCGCTCCGGGTCGGGCAGCGAGAACCGGGTGGTGCCATTGTTTGCCAGGCCGGCGGCCCCACGGCAGGACTGCCACGGATAGACCCGCAGAATCCGACGCAGACTCATGACCTCCCAGAGTCGTACGACGTTCAGCATGGCCATGTAGAGCAGGACCAACAAGACCGGGAGGAACACCACCAGAGCCCAGACTGGCGTCATGATCACCAAGAACAGCCAGACAGGGAAGGACACCAGCGACAACAGGAAGGCACACAGTCGGAACACGGCCGTGCGGCGCCAGCCCTGCCGGGTCGCCGGGTCTCCATAGGCCGTCTTGATCCCGGTCATCTCCATGGACGGTTCATTCTCCACGCTGGTCAGCCGAAAGCGGTGCGTACGGACACTTCGACGTCGGACTCGGGAATCGTCTCCTTTAGTTCCTCTGGGAGCGGATTGTCGAAGCTCACCGTATGGACGATCCCCCGGTGGATGTCGCGGTAATGCATCCGGGCCTCGACCGCCGTGGTCGTGAGGGTGAGGACGAGGAGTCTCTGTCCACTGGGGTAGGGCAGATACGCCGCCACCTCATAGAGGGAGGGTTGCTGCGGATCGGCTTCGGCAGGCACCTCGACCACGGCCTCAGTGAACGCGCCGGGGCCGCACGGCAGATCCACCACGGCCACGGGTAGGGCGCTCTCGCGCGCCGTCGCGGCCTGTGCAGCCGCCAACTTCGGTGGGGAGAACGGCATTTCCTTGCTGGTGAGGGTGAGAACGGAGGAAATCATGTCGCCGTCGTCGCCTTCGTGCGCGCCGATGGCGACATGCACCACGCCTTCCTTGATCATCAGCCCGCTCAGAGTCCGCGCCTCACTCAGCTGCGTCAGGAAGCCTTCACGCTTTCCCTCCGGCACAAGGTCGAGGAGCAGATCGACAGCCTCGACGCTCCGAGCAGCCTCGGGCGAATCAGGGTCGGCGAAGAGATCAGCAATCGGGATCTCCACGAAGCCTGGCGGAGTCGCGAACCACACAGCGCAATCGCGCCGCATCGCGGAATCCTGAATCTCGTACCCGTACTCGACGCTGTCGTCAGGATCGGCTGGTGTCGTGTGTGTCACCTGAACAGCACCTGCAGTGTCTTGAGGGCAGTGGCACCGTGGCCGGCGGCGTCGAACGAGCCGGCACGGGCAGCATCCATGCCGGTGCCGACGTTTTCCACGGTGTCGTTCTTGATGTCGTCCCACGCGTTCTTGGCGACACCGTAGGCGCCAGTAACCGCACCGGCGCCGGAAACGCCGATGTCGATGCCGTTGGCCCAGGCAGACGGATTTGCCGCACCCTTCACCATCCAGGTAGTGAGGGGGTTGTCGGCGGAGGCGATGCGCTGGGCTGCAGTCCAAGTGTTGCTGCCCACGCTGGACAGCTTCTGCCCCAGCGAGAGGGCCTCCGCACCGGCGCCTGCCGCCCGCGCTGCGCCGTTGATGCCGCGAGCCAGGGCCCCGGCACCTGGAACCACTCCTAGCGCGTCACCCGCCAGTCCGACGGAGTTGGTCCAGAAGTCCGCGTCGAACTCGCCCTTGGTGAAACCGTCCTTGATCGAGGCCGACACCGTGGGGTCCGACAGCCGGGAAACCAGGGTGGCGGCGCTGGCCGCCGCGGCCACCAGCAGCAAGATTGGGCCGACCGGCACTGCGAAGAACAAAGCGGCGAGACCTGCGATCGCGGCAATCGCACCGAGGATGTCGGTGAGGTTGTCACCGACCCAGTCCATCGCCTTCTCGAACCAGTTCGGCTCCTCGGGAGCCAGGTTGTCCGTCGCATCACGGATGACACGGGCCTGGTTGCGAGCGTCAGTGGAGTGGTCGTCCTCCAGCTCTCTCGCCCGCCTGATCACATCGTTGTAGGCGTTCTTGGCGTTGGTGACCGACTCGCGCGCCTTGTTCAGTTCCTCGGTCGCCCTGTCCAGCCGGGTCTGGGCGCTCTTGAGCTCGGCATCGTCGGTGAACGTCCTACCGGCAAGCTTGAGATCAGGGTTGGCCGATGCGCTCTCCTCCTGACTCTCGGCAGTACGGACCTCGTCCTTGGCCGCTTTAGCCTCGCCGTCGAGCCTCCGCGCCCGGTCCTGGTAGCCATCGAGAGCGCCCTGCCAAGCGGTCAGCGCAGCTGCAGCCTTGCCGATGGAGGTATGGGCGTTCTTGAGGTTCGTCGGAATCGCGCCGTCGAGCTCTTCCCGAAAGGCGACTGCCGCATCGCCCTCCCATGAGGTCCCGCTCCGAAGCTTCGTGATCATCTTGTGCGCTTCGGAAATCACCTCGGCTGACTTCTTCAGTTTCGCCGTCAGTTCGGACACGGTGCCGAGGTTCCCCGGTGTCGGATTGAAGCCGAGGTGGGTGTATGGATTCGCGGTCACTTTTCCCCCGACTTTCCCGCAGCCTTGCGGAAGCCGTCTTCGAGAGCCGTCTCGACTTCCTGGTAGTTGCTCTTGGTCTGCTTGATGCCCTCGGCGAGCTTGCCGGTCTGCTCGGCGATCTGCTCTGAGCCGTACTTCCAGTGCTCCTGGAACTCGTTGCATGCCGAGTCGAGATCCATGGTCCCGATGCCTGCAGACGACACGTTCTGCATGGACCTGCGGACTTCTTCGAGGGCAGTTTTGGCGTCGTTCAGGGTCTTCATGAACGACGCGAGCTCATCGGTGTCCGTCTTGAAGTGGTCACCCACTCCGGCCTCCCCGCCCTCACAGCAGCTATGGACAGCGCTGCAAGGCCTTCTGATCGCGGTCTGGCGGCCACGTTATCGTGTCACTGGCGAGGGCCGAGGCGAGTGTGAAGCTGATCGCATCGTCGCAGCGCGGGGTGAGCCGGCAACTCCGTTGAGACAACCGTCAGCGTAGCCGTGAACTGTGCACGAGCGCTCGGGTCGTCCTTCGGGACGAAGAGGTCATGGGTTGCCATCCCGTCATCCGACAGCTGACATACCGCTCAGGGGCCTGATCCGCAGCACGGATCAGGCCCCTGAGCGCTTGTAGGGGGCCGTGCCACTAGGTCGCTGTCCCCAGCACCATGCCCAGTAGCGAGAGGGTAAAGAAGGCTGCGGTCCACGCCAGTGCGTGGCGTATGCAGCGGTATTTGGTCCAGGCAATCTGGGACACGGTTGCCAATTGGCTCAGGTTCCGGGACGTGAGGTCGGTGTGGCTGACCCTCCGCTCTAGGTGCCCGACCGTCGTCGCTAGCCTCGCGTCACCGAAGTAGTGGGTGCGGCAGCGGTGGGGACGCCCGATCCGCGGGGTCACGGCAAGCCCCAGCAGGACGAGTGCCGGTACGCAGGCGGCGCAGCCCGCCCACAGAAGGACCTGCGGAACGACGGCGTACTGACGTGGGGCAATCACACCGCTTGCGATCGCACTGAGCATGGCGGCCAGTGCGGCCCCCAGGGACGCAAGCATGAGTCCGGCCTTGTTGTCAGCCTTCATGACCTCCTCGCGAGCCTCGGCCAGGAGGACCCTGGCGAGTTCTGCGCCACAGACGGCTGTCGTGTCGGCATCCGGCACCGTACCGCCGTCGCTTCCGGGTGTGGTCATGCCTTCCCTTCCGTTGCGTCGATGTCAGACGGTCGCTCCGGTGTACGGGGCGGCCGAGATGCTGTGTTCTGATGCAGACAGCTGCGTCAGACCGTCGACTGGCGGCGGATCTCGTCCTCCAGCGCGTTCACCGCTTGCCGCACCCGGATGTTCATCGCTGCCGTGTGTTCCCGGAGCACCGCCTCCGATTCGGCGCGGTGCCGCCGGACCTCCTGTTCGATGGCGTCCTGGGCGATCTCGATGTCCGCCATGGCCCGGTATTCGGTGAGCCGGACCTCGGCATCGTGGACCTTCACTCCGCTGTTGCTCGCGGTGAGTTCGTGTACGGCGCCGGTGACGGATGGGTCATCCCGTAGCTGCACCAGCGTCCGGCACAGCGCGCTGACCGCCCGGCTGCGGTTGCCGCTGCGCAGGACATCCGCCCACAGGGACCCGAAGTGGCGGGCGCTGTCTGGGACGTTGCGCAGGAGTGCCGAGGTGAGCGCTTCGGGAGTCTCCAACCGGGCCGCCTCAAGGAGTTGAACGGCGGTTCGCAGTGCGATCGACCGCTCTCGGGATCCTGGAGTCGTCCTGGCGATCACGGTCCGCATGAACCGCAGGATGATCAGAGCGCGTTCCGTGTCCTGTTCGGAAGTCTGCAGCAGCAGGACCATGGAGCGGTGGGCTGCGAAGGCGATCCGCTCCCCACGCTGTGTCAGGAACCAGAGCAACTTGAGCGCGTCCAGACGGTAGAGGGATCCCAGGCGGCCCGTAAGCGCCATGGCCGCCGTCACCGCGCGGCCCTGCCCGCTGTTGTCCGTCCAGCTCAGCGCTATGTTCAGGGCCTGCGGCGCGAGATGTTCGTCGTCACACATGAACTGCAGCGTCAGCGCGGCGGTCACCCGCTGGCTGGCGAGCCCGTTGGACCACACCTTCAACATGTTCTCGTCGACCTCGACGACCGCGTTCTGAGCCAAGAGCGCCACACCACGGGCCACCTCCGTACGAGTGGCCAGGTCGCCCAGCAGGGCCAGTTCGCCCAGCCATTGGCGCAACGGGTACCAGAGTTCATAGCCGTACAGGTCGTGCAGTTCCTTGATGACAAGCTCACGGACGCGTGGCGTGGTGAACACCAGACGGCGCTCGCTGCGTCCGGCGCTCCGACCCGACTCGGCCCGATGCTCAGTCGTCACGAGTCCCACCGCCCGTTCCCTCCACCGGGCCCGCGACTGCTGGTCAACCGCACCGCGAAGGGGCGATGCGGCCTCCTCGCCCCGCTCCACCACCGGTGTTTCGCCGCTCTGCTCCCAGTTGTGGATGTGGGTGGTGAGCGCGGCACACTCTTTCTCGAACGTCCGCTCCGGGATGCCCTCAAGAAAGGCGAGGGCCGCGAGCGGAATCAGATCGGCCGCGGACGGCTGCTTGCGGAACAGCTCCTGAACCAGCTCCTGGTGGGTGTCCTGCAGGTTATCCAGCGCCTTTTGCGCTCCTTCCCTGGACAGAACCACAGCCGCAGCGACGACGTCTGTAGGCCGTCGCTGTTCGCCGACCCGCTCCAGCAGCTCCTTCTCGGTGTCAAGCTCCAGAGAGGAGTGCGGCAGCTTCTCCCGACAGTGCTCGAACAGCTCCACGGGGTCCGGGGCCTGCCACGGCACACAGTGGTCACGCAACGCCAGTCGCCGACGGGTCTCACGACCCGCCGTGATCACCAGATACGACCCTTTGCGGCGGAGCTCCTCGCTCAGCCGTCCGATCGCGTATGCCTGCACGGACTCGACATGCAGCTCGCCGACGTAGTCGAGGATGACGTAACCCTGCCCCGGCTTCAGGTCACGCGACCCCGCGAGCTCGGCCAGGGCGTTGGCGGGCGACAGGCTGCGCAGCCTGGCCTCCTTGCCCAGGACCTCCCTGATCAGGGCGAGGGAGCTTGCGCCGCGGCCACAGCGGTCCTCGCCGGTCAGCACCACGAGGGCGTTCCGACACAGCTTGTCGAACGCCTCGTCGAAGCAGGGCTGCGGCGGGTAATAGAACCGCAGGGCCTGGTCAGCCGCCTCGGGTTCGATGGTGCCGGGTGCCAGACCGACAGACGGCGCGGCGCCGAATCCGAACGCCGCTCCGGAGGCATCGACGCCGCCGTAGAAGTTGTTGTTGACGAGTTGATGGACGCGGCGCAACTCGCCGTAGCCCCGTTCGTCCTCCTCGTGCTCGTCCGGCTCCTTGCGCCCTCCGAATGGCACGTCCGGTCCAGCACCCGGGTCTTGGGCCTCCACATCCCCTTCCGGGGCCCCGTCCACGTCCTCCGGTGTGGGCGGCAGGACGTCCTCATCGGGTGCGGATACAGGTAGTACGACCGCCATGTCGTCCGGGGGCGCATCGTCAGCCACCGACGCTCCCGAAGCCGAAGACAGCACCCCTGGCGTCCACAGGACCCGCGACATTGGTGACGTTGACGTTGTCGGCCCGGTACTCGTTGCTGATCCGCACCCTGCTGCCGGCCTCGCCCGCGGCGGCCGGTTCCCTCCGGTCCGCCGCGGGCTCCCCCGGTGCAGGGGCCGCGGACTCCCCTTCCTCCGCGGCTCCTGTCTCGTGTGAGGCCACGGTCGGCGCACCGAGCGCGGGCACGCGCAGCCAAGCCGTAGCCTCGAACTCCTTTACCTGCACAGGGACGCGGCGGAAATCACCTGTGGACAGGGTCGTGTGACCGCCCGCCACGGTGGACCGGAAGACCTCATCGGACAGCAGCAGCGCCAGGTCGGCCTCAGGGTGTTCGGCCAGAGCTCCATAGAGCGGGCCCGAGTTCAACAGGCGTGCCGTGGCCACCACGGCCGTACCGGCAAAGCCGTTGTCGGCCAGCTCCACCAGTCCCTGGTGGATGACGACCCGCAGTCGCATGCGAGCTGCGAGAACGCGCTGGGCGTTGTAGTCGCGCAACTCCCCGACGAGATGGCGGACGTAGTCATCCACCAGGCGCGGTTCCTTGCCGTCGAGGGGTCGCACGGCCAGTTGCTCGTCGCCCTTGCATTGGATCTGCCACTGCTGACGGTCAAGGCCGGCGCTTCTGGCGGCACGGTCGAGAAGCCGCGGCAGATCGTGCTGGATCTCCGACTGCCTACGGTCGCTGTTGCTCCCGTACGCCTGTGCGTCCACGGCTATGCAGGCGCAGGGATAGAAGTCAGGCCACGCAGCCACTCGATCATTTCCTCTCTGGACAGGCGATGGGCAGACACTGCCCATGAAGTGCTGCCCGAGAGGCTAGGAGAAGGCGCGCGAAGTGATCCCGTATCAGTACGGGTTGTCAGCAAAGACTTTGGCGAATTCAAGTAGCTTCGGAACGTCACAGATGGTTATGTTTCGGTAATGACGCTCCACCAAGCCATGAGCTGTCAGCACAGCCAGGCTCTTTTCCGCCGTGTTGAGCTTCAGGCCGGCCAGTGAGGCGAGTTCATTCTGCGTCAGTGTCACGCCGAGGTCGCACCGCTTGCCATCACTGTCCGGTGCGGTCTTCGCGTATGCCTGGCACAACTCGGCGAGGACCCGGGCCAGTCGAGTCAGCGAGTCGTACGCCTGGAAATCGACCCGCCGCCGGTTGGCCCAGCGCAGCCGGGTAGACAGCATGTGGAGGATGGCCCGCGTGGCGTCCGGGTGGCGGGTGAGGAATGCCTCCAACGTCCGCATCTGGATGATCCTCGCAGTCACGTCACTGCACGCGATCACAGTGCCGGACCTGGGACGCTCCTCGAAGGCCGCCATCTCGCCGACCAAGTCACCCGCTACCCGTACGGCGAGCAGCATGTCGTAGCCGCTCTCAGCGCTGGCGACAACCTTAACGACACCACTCGTGATCAATAGAACGTGACGGCTCTCGTCGCCCTGTTGCAGCAGAGCGCGATGGGGCGGATACGTGATCGGGGTTCCCTGGCCCAGGAGTTCTTCCCGTGACGCGCTCCGCAAGCGGCCGAGAAAGGTCGATGGCGGCCATGCTTGATACACCAACACCCCCGCGATCTCACTCCGCAGTGCAGCGCACCTTGCAGGTGCCCGACCATGCTGCCGTCGAGTTGCCAGCCGACAAACAGACAGGTAGGGATGTGGCCAGTTTCCTCGCTTCACATCCGGGATTGGCCGAATGTGCATTCTTTACACACAACGTCCGTCCAGGGCTCGCGGAGCCGCCGTCGCCAATGCCGTGGCCATCGGCGGCGGGCTGGCTGGTGCACGTGGCCTGCTGGTGGGTGCCGATGTAGGCGACGATGACGAGCCATGCCCACCCCCAGCCTCATTGAAGGTGTTGAGCAGGCCGGAGCCGGTGCCACTGTGCTGCTCGGGAATCCCCGCTGCGCCGAGCTTCGGGAAGAGTGCTGGCGGCATCCCGCCCCTCAGTTGAACGACGAGTCCGGCACCGCCGCGTTGGCCAATCGGGCGACACACACGGCGGTGCCGTGCCCGGGAGCAGCATCACGCGCAGAGCACCGCTGCAATGGGCGCGGAAGCCGCCCTTGGCGACTGCCTACTGATGTCACCCACCGAAAAAGCTCAACCGAACCCTCCGGTTGGCGTTATCAACATTGGTGTCCACCAAGCACACCGACTGCCACGTCCCCAGCTCCAGCCCGCCGGCGACCACCGGCAGCGTCGCGTGCGGCGGCACGAGGGCCGGCAGGACGTGGTCGCGGCCGTGGCCGGGGCTGCCGTGCCGGTGCTGCCAGCGGTCGTCGGCCGGGAGGAGGGTGTGGAGGGCCGCGAGAAGGTCGTCGTCGCTGCCCGCGCCCGTCTCGATGACGGCGATGCCCGCGGTGGCGTGCGGGACGAAGATGTTGAGGAGGCCGTCGCGTCCGCGGGCGACCTCGCGCAAGAAGGACTCGCAGTCGCGGGTCAGGTCGACGATCTGCTCGCTGGACCCGGTGGTCACGTTCAGGACCCGGGTGGTGAAGGCATCGGACATGCGGGCCATTCTCGCCCACCCGGGCCGCGGCGCGACGGACCGCGGATCGCTCGGACCTTGATACGAGGAGTCCGACCAGCGAGACGGCATTGACGGTACGTCGACAACTGGCTACGTTCTGGCGCATGTTGCGTTCAGCCATGCTCACCACGCGCGGTCACATCGACCTGCTGCGGGTGGCCTCCGCCGCGTGTCGCCGCGGCTGCTGACGCCTTTTTTCTCCGCGCGTTCCTCTTCGCGCTCCTGTTCTCTCTTCCACCTCTTCGCTCCACCGCTTCGTTCCGCGCTTCGGTCACCGGTTCACGGTGCTCGCTGGCGCTGACGCGTCACTGACATGTGTCCGCTGAAGCCGGAGCGCACCTTCCCCTGCCGTGGAGTGCCATGAGCATCAGTCATGCCCCGCCCCAGAAGCCATCGAGCGACATATCCGGTTCATCTGATACTTCGGATACTTCGGATACTTCGGAGACGACTGATGCGGTCGATCCGGCCGCATCAGTCGCCTCCTCGGGTGCCGCGCTCGAGCTGGAGCCGATCGTCCCTTCCTCCACCCGACGCGCCCGCGTCCCCCGCTGGCTGCGCCGCACCTCGGGCCCCCTTCTCCTGCTCGCGCTGTGGCAACTCCTGAGCACTACGGGCGTGTTGACACCCGACGTGCTGGCCCCGCCCGGCACCATCGCGCGGGTCGCCCGCGATCTGTTCGCCGACGGCTCGCTGGCCACAGCGATGGGGGTCTCGCTGCAACGTGTCGCCCTGGGGCTGCTGTTCGGCGTGGTCGTCGGCGTCGGGCTCGCTCTGGTCTCCGGGCTCTTCCGCGTCGGTGAGGATCTCGTCGACGCGAGTGTGCAGATGCTGCGGACCGTGCCGTTCGTCGGACTGATCCCGCTGTTCATCATCTGGTTCGGGATCGGCGAGGCGCCGAAGATCGCCATCATCACGCTGGGCGTCTCCTTCCCCCTCTACCTCAACGTCTATGCCGGAATCCGCGGCGTCGACTCCCAACTCGTCGAGGCGGGTGAGTCGTTGGGGCTCAGCCGATGGGGCCTGGTCCGGCATGTCGTGCTGCCGGGGGCACTGCCCGGGGCCATGACCGGGCTGCGCTACTCGCTCGGGATCGCCTGGCTCGCGCTCGTGTTCGCCGAGCAGATCAACGCCGACGCCGGCATCGGCTTCCTGATGGTGCAGGCACGCGACTTCCTGCGCACCGACGTCATCGTCGTCTGCCTGATCGTCTACGCGTTCCTCGGCCTGCTCGCCGACTTCGTAGTCCGCACCCTCGAAAGGCTGTTGCTGCAATGGCGACCGACGTTCACCGGCCGGTGACCCCGTCCACCACCGCCCGATCCGCCGTACGCGTCGCAGGGCTCACCCGCGCCTTCGACGGACGTGCCGTCATCGATGATCTCCACCTTGAAGTGCAGGAAGGAGAGTTCGTCGCCCTGCTCGGTCGCAGCGGCTGCGGCAAGTCGACCCTGCTGCGCATTCTCGCCGGGCTCGACCGCGACATCGAGGGCACCGTCCTGGTCCCGCGCCGCAAGGCGGTGGCGTTCCAGGCGCCGCGCCTGATGCCGTGGAAGCGGGTGTGGCGCAACGTCCTGCTCGGCCTGCCGGGCAAGCCGGGGCGGGACGTCGCCGAGCGGGCGCTGGACGAGGTCGGACTGGCCCATCGCTCGAACGCCTGGCCAAAGACACTCTCCGGCGGCGAGGCCCAGCGCGCCTCGCTCGCTCGTGCCCTGGTGCGTGAACCCGAACTGCTGCTGCTCGACGAGCCGTTCGGCGCGCTCGACGCGCTCACCCGGATCAAGGCACAACGCCTCGTCGGCGAACTGTGGCAACAGCGTGGCTGCGCCGTCCTGTTGGTCACGCACGACGTGGAGGAGGCGGTGCTCCTCGCCGACCGGGTCCTCGTGATGGACGACGGCGTCATCGCCCACGAGGCCAGGATCGACCTGGAGCGGCCGCGCGACATCGGCGACCCGCGGTTCGCCGAACTGCGCGCCGAACTGCTGCGGCGCCTCGGCGTCGACGACGCCGAGCAGGATGCGCACGGCCTGCGGGGCGGCGACGGCGACGGCCACAGCGACGGCAACCCCGGCTCGGCCGCCCCATCTCACGACACCTCCGGGTCCGTCACGGACGGGCCCGTCACGAAAGAGCCTGTCGCGTAAGAGCCCGCCGCACCGCACGTGGCGAGGAACCCCGTCGCGGACCAGCCCGTCGCTTGACCGCCCCCACTCCTCCATCACCCACCCCTGAACGGACTTTGACGATGCGTCGCCTCCTCCCCCTCCCTGCCCTCCCTGCGCTGCTCACCCCGCTCGTCCTGCTCCTCGCCGCCTGCTCCGGCTCCTCCACCGCCAGTACGTCCACCGCGGGAGCGGGCGGCGGCGACACGGACGGAAAGGGGTCACTCACCCTCAACGTCGGAGACCAGAAGGGAGGTTCGGAGGCCGTGCTGCGGGCCGCCGGTGAACTCGACGACCTGAAGTACAAGATCCGCTGGTCCACTTTCACCTCGGGACCACCCCTGCTCGAAGCCGTCAACGCCAAGGCTGTCGACATCGGCGGCGTCGGCAACACCCCGCCCGTCTTCGCGGCCGGCGCCGGTTCGAAGATCAAGGTGGTGTCGGCCAGTCACGGCACCGCGAAGGGCGACACCATCCTCGTACCGACCGACTCCTCGCTGCGGACACCGTCGCAGCTGAAGGGGAAGTCGATCGCGGTCGCGCAGGGGTCGTCGGCGCACTATCAGCTGGTCGCCTCACTGAAGAAGGTCGGGCTCGGGTTCGACGACGTGAAGGTGAAGTACCTCCAACCCGCCGATGCCCTGGCCGCGTTCACCGGCGGCAAGGTCGACGCGTGGGCGGTCTGGGACCCGTACACCTCACAGGTGCTGCGCGCCAAGCAGGGCCGAGTGCTCACCGACGGCGACGGCGTCACCAACGGGCTCGCCTTCCAGGTCGCCTCACCCACCGCGCTCGCCGACAAGAAGAAGTCCGCGGCCATCAAGGACTTCCTGGGCCGGCTGCGGCGCGCCCAGGACTGGGTCTACAAGCACCCGGAGGCGTGGGCGAAGGTCTGGGCGAAGGACACCGGGCTGCCGTACGACGTGGCGCTCGACGCGGTGAAGCGCACGAACGGCACGCGCGTGACGGTCGCCATCGACAAGGGCGTGATCGCCTCCGAGCAGCAGATCGCCGACACCTTCACACAGTTGAAGCTGATTCCGCGCAAGGTCGACTTCTCGGAGTTCGTCGACACGCGCTTCAACGGCGAGCTGCCCGCCTCCACCACCGCCCCGCGCACCTACGGCAAGGAGTCCTGATCCCATGACGGTTCATCTGCACTGGTTCCTGCCGACCGGTGGCGACGGACGCACCCTGGTCGACCGGCACGCCTTCAGCGGCGGCGCGCTGCAGCGCACTCCTGGTGGGGCGATCAGCGGCGTGCGCGCGCCCGACCTCGAGTATCTGATCCAAATAGCCAAGGCCGCCGAGCAGTTGGGCTTCGAGGCCGTGCTCACGCCGACCGGCACCTGGTGCGAGGACGCCTGGCTGACCACGGTCGCACTCGCCCAGCACACGCGGCGTCTGAAGTTCCTCGTCGCGTTCCGGCCGGGCGTGATCTCCCCCGTGCTCGCCGCGCAGATGGCGTCGACGTATCAACGCCTCACGCAGGGAAGGCTGTTGCTGAACGTCGTCACCGGCGGCGACTCGGCCGAGCAGCGGCGCTACGGCGACCACCTCGATCACGACCGCCGCTACGCCCGCACCGCCGAGTTCCTGTCCGTCGTACGAGGTGTGTGGGGTGCGAACGCGCAGGCCCCGTACGACTTCGAAGGCGAGCACTACCGGATCGACGGCGGGTACTCGGCGCTGCCGCCCGAGCCGGTGCCACAGATCTTCTTCGGGGGTTCGTCGGCCGCGGCGGGACCGGTCGCGGCGCGCCACACGGACGTGTATCTGACCTGGGGCGAGCCGCCTCAGCTGGTGAAGGAGAAGATCGACTGGATCCGGGAGCTCGCCGCCGAGGAAGGGCGCACCGTACGGTTCGGGATCCGCCTGCACACCATCTCGCGCGACTCGGCGCGCGATGCGTGGGGCACCGCCGACCGGCTGCTCGACGACCTCTCCCCCGAGACGGTCGCGGCGGCGCAGTCCGCGCTCGGACGCAGCGAGTCGGTGGGGCAGCAGCGGATGCTCGCCCTGCACGGCGGCAAGCGCGAAGGCCTCGAGATCTCGCCCAATCTGTGGGCCGGTGTCGGGCTCGTCCGCGGGGGTGCCGGGACGGCGCTCGTCGGCAGTCACGCCGAGGTCGCCGACCGGATCGAGGAGTACCACGCGCTCGGCATCGAGCACTTCGTGCTCTCCGGTTATCCCCATCTGGAGGAGGCGTACTGGTTCGGGGAGGGCGTGATCCCCGAACTGGTCGCGCGCGGCCTCGTGGCCCCGGTGACGGCCGGGGGTGGAGCGCCGCTGCTGGTCGCGGGCGGGCGCTGACGCTCCCGGGCACGGGCGGGAAGATCTCGGGCCCCGGTCGAGTTGGTAGAAACGTGAACGAGATCGGGGTACGAGCAGCCGGGAGCGGGCGCCAGGCGCGCCAGGTCGAGGTCGTGGTGATCGGCGCGGGCCAGGCCGGGCTGTCCGCCGCCTTCCACCTGCGCCGGGCGGGCTTCGAGCCGGAGGGTGACTTCGTGGTCCTCGACCACGCGCCCCGGCCGGGCGGCGCCTGGCAGTTCCGCTGGCCCTCGCTCACGTACGGCAACGTGCACGGGATGCACTCCCTGCCGGGCATGGAGCTGACCGGCGCCGATCCCGCGCGGCCGTCGGCGGAGGTTGTCGCCGAGTACTTCGCCGCCTACGAGCGGACCTTCGATCTGCGCGTGCGGCGGCCCGTCGACGTACGGCGGGTGTCCGAGGGCGAGGGCGAGGACAGCGAGCGGCTGATCGTCGAGACGTCGGACGGCGTCTGGGCCACGCGGGCGCTCATCAACGCGACGGGGACGTGGGACCGGCCGTTCTGGCCGCGCTATCCGGGTCAGGAGACGTTCCGCGGGCGGCAGCTGCACACCGCGCAGTACCCGGGGCCCGAGGAGTTCGCGGGGCAGCGGGTCGTCGTGGTCGGCGGCGGTGCGTCCGGGACGCAGCATCTGATGGAGATCGCCCCGTACGCCGCTTCGACGACCTGGGTGACGCGGCGGCCGCCCGTCTTCCGCGAGGGCCCCTTCGACGAGGAACGGGGCCGGGCCGCCGTCGCGCTGGTGGAGGAGCGGGTGCGGCAGGGGCTGACGCCGCTGAGCGTGGTGTCGGTGACCGGGCTTCCGGTGAACGACGCGATCCGCGAGGCCCGGGCGAACGGAGTCCTGGACCGGCTCCCTATGTTCGACCGGATCACGCCGACGGGGGTGGCCTGGGACGACGGGCATGCGGTCGAGGCCGATGTGATCCTGTGGGCGACCGGGTTCCGTGCGGCGATCGACCACCTGGCGCCGCTCAAGCTGCGCACACCGGGCGGCGGCATCCGGATGGAGGGCACGCGCGCGGCGCTCGACCCGCGGGTGCATCTGGTGGGATACGGGCCGTCGGCCAGCACGATCGGCGCGAACCGTGCGGGGCGGGCAGCGGTGCGGGAGATCCGGCGGCTGCTCTCGCGAGAGGCTCCGGTGGTGGCCTGAAGCGCGTAGTGGGCGCGGCGAGCCCCGCCGCGCCCGCGCTGCCGTGGGCTTCAGCCGTTCTTCTTGGCTTCGGCCTGGTTCTTGTTGAACTCGTCGACGTTCTTCTGCTGCTCGGTGAAGTCCGCGGTGAAGCGGGTGTCGCCCGGCTTGACCGTGACGAAGTACAGCCAGTCGCCCTGCGTCGGGTTGGCCGCCGCCTTCATCGCCTGCTCGCCCGGGTTCCCGATCGGTGACGGCGGCAGGCCCATGCGCGCGTACGTGTTGTACGGGGTGTCGCTCTTCGTGTCCTTGTCGCTGGTCGCGAGCGTCGAGCGGCCGAGCCCGTAGTTGAGGGTGGAGTCCATCTGCAGGGGCATGCCGTGGTCGAGCCGGTTGTAGATGACGCGGGCGACCTTGCCCATGTCCTCCTTGTTGTCGGCTTCGGCCTCGATGATGCTGGCGATGGTGACGACCTGGTACAGGTTCGCCGCGTTCTGCTGGGCGCCTGCGGTGGGCTTGGGCCCGTTGAACTTCTTGTTCGCCGTGTTCACCATGTACGACAGGACGGACTGCGGTGTCGACTTGTCGCCGAGGGGGTACGTCGCCGGGAAGAGGTAGCCCTCGGGGTTGCCGCCCGCCTCGCCAGGAAGCTTGAGGCCCGCCTTGGGGGCGGCCTTCTTCGTGGTGCCGGCCGGGACGCCGAGCGCCTTGTCGACGGCGTCGTAGACCTGGGTGGAACGCCAGCCCTCGGGGATGGTGAGCGCCTCGGGGCGGCCGTCGTCCTCGCCGGACAGGGCCAGCGGTACCGCGACGGCGATGGCCGCCACGGCCCCGGTCGCGAGCAGGGCGATGCGCCCTCTGCGCGTGAGTCGGATCGTGCTCCGTCGCGGAGTCCGCGGGGTCCGCGGGGTCTCGTTCAGCATGCGGGAACGGTAACCCGCGGCTTTGGGCATTCCCGGCATATCTTCACGCCGGAGCCCGCAGCGGCCCCGGGTGGGCCAGTGCCCGCGGCGGGAGGGCCGCCCTCACGCCGCCGCCTTCTCCAGCTGGGCGTCGCGCCGCACCAGAGCCGCGTACCGTCCGTCGTGCTCGAGCAGTTCCTCGTGGGTGCCGCGCTCGGCTATCCGGCCGGAGTCCAGGACGACGATCTGCTCGGCGCCGCGGACCGTGGAGAGACGGTGCGCGATGGTGAGCGTGGTGCGGTCGGCCGACAGGGCGTCGATGGCCTCCTGCACGGCGTGCTCGGTACGGGTGTCGAGGGCGCTGGTCGCCTCGTCGAGGATGAGGATCGGCGGGTCGCGCAGGATGGTGCGGGCGATGGCCAGGCGCTGCTTCTCGCCGCCGGAGAAGCGGTGTCCGCGCTCGCCGACCACGGTGTCGTAACCGTCGGGGAGCCCGGCTATGTGCTCGTGGATCTGGGCGGCCCTGGCCGCGGCGTGCAGTTCCTCGTCGGTGGCGTCGGGCTTGGCGAACCGCAGGTTCTCGGCGACCGAGGCGTGGAAGAGGTAGGTCTCCTGGGAGACGACGCCGACGGCCCGCGCGAGAGTGTCGAAGTCCAGGTCGCGTACGTCGACCCCGTCGACGGTGACCCGGCCGCCGGTGACGTCGTAGAGACGGGGCACGAGGTAGCTGAGGGTGGACTTGCCGGAGCCGGTGGGGCCGACGACGGCGAGGCTGCCGCCCGCGGGGACGGTGAGGTCGATGCCGTCGAGGATCGGGCCGTGCCGGTCGTCCGCGGTGTCGTAGCGGAACTCGACGTCCTCGAAGCGGACCTCGCCCTTGACGGTGTCCAGGTGGACCGCGTTCTCCCGCTCGGTGATGTCGATCGGTAGGTCGAGGTACTCGAAGATGCGCTGGAACAGGGCGAGCGAGGTCTGGATCTGCACGCCGGTCTGCAGCAGGCTCACGGTCGGCCGGAACAGTCCCTGCTGGAGCGAGACGAAGGCGACGAGGGTGCCGATGGAGACGGTCGGACCGCCGACCTGGAAGGCGATGCCGGCCGCCCAGTAGATGACCGCGGGCATGGCGGCCATGACGATGCCGATGACGGCCATGCGCCAGCGTCCCGCCATGTTCGACCGGACCTCGAGGTCGACCAGCTGGTCGGACTCGTCGGCGAAGGACTTCGTGAGCGAATCGGCGCGGCCCATGGTGCGGCCGAGCAGGATGCCGCTGACGGACAGCGACTCGGTGACGGTCGCGGCCATCGCGGCCATCTGCTTCTGGCGCTGGGTGGCGATCTTCTTGCGCTCACGGCCGACGCGCCGGGCGATCCACACGAAGAGCGGCAGCAGAAGCAGGGAGACGACCGTGAGACGCCAGTCGAGGACGACCATCGCGATGATCGTGGCGACGACGCTCGTCAGGTTCGAGACGAGGGACGTCGCGGTGGAGGTCACGGTCGCCTGCATGCCACCGATGTCGTTGGCTATGCGGGACTGGACCTCGCCGGTGCGGGTCCTCGTGAAGAAGGCGAGGGACATGCTCTGCAGCCGGCCGTAGACGGCCGTGCGCAGGTCGTGCATGACGCGCTGGCCGACCGTCGTGCTGATCAGGGTTTGTAGAACGCCGAACGCGCTGGTGACCACGGCGCTGGCGATCATGCCGAGGGCGAGCAGACTGAGCAGCCCGGTGCGGCCCTGGGGGATGGCGACGTCGAGGATCTCCCGGAGCAGGAACGGCGTCGCGACCGTGACCAGGGAGGCGGCACCGACCAGTAGCCCGACGAGGGCGAGGCGGCCGCGATAGGGGCGGAAGAGGGACAGGATGCGGCGGATCTGCCGCGGCTGCCCCGATGCCTTGGCATCGGGGGGCGGCGTCCAGTTGATGTCGTCGCGGGGCATGGGCCTCCTAGATTCTGAGATTCTGACCGATTTCAGGAGCATAGCTCATTGTTACCTATACTCACAATGCACAAAGTTCTGCTAATGTTCCCGGCATGAACACCCCGGACGCTGACGGCTTCCTCGCCGAGCAGTTGCTGCGGCTGACCCGACGCCTGCACCGCATCCAGAGGCGGCAGCTGGAGCCGGTCGGCATCACGCCTGCCCAGTCGCGGCTGCTGCGCACGCTGGTGCACTACGACAAGCCCCCGCGGATGGCCGATCTCGCGCAGCGCCTGGAGGTGGTGCCACGGGCCGTGACCACGGTCGTGGACGGCCTGGAGGCGGGCGATCTGGTCCGCCGCGTGCCTGATCCGACCAATCGCCGGGTCATCCGGATCGAGCTCACGGAGAAGGGCCGCGCCGCCCTGCGGGAGCTGCGCAGCGCGCGCCGCGCGGCGGCAGAGGAGATCCTGGCTCCATTGGACACGGAACAGCGCGCGCAGCTGACGGTCTTGCTGAACGCGCTGTTCGAAGCCCCGCGTGAGCGGGACTGCTGACGCTGCGGACCGCCGACCCCGCGGACCGCTGACCGTCCGCCGACCGATCCGTCGACCGAGGAGAGGCCCATGCCGCTGCTGGAGCCGAAGCCGGAAGCCCTGCGTCCCGGGCCCCGCCCGTCGGGCCCTGCGCCCGACCGGGTGCCGGACCGGCAGGCGGGTGGCACGCCCGAGCCGCTGCGCACGGACCTGACCGAGCTGCTCGGCGCCGACAAGGTGCTCACGAAGGTCTCGGACCTGGTGCGCTACGCCTCGGACGCGAGCCCGTACCGCTTCGTGCCGCAGGTCGTGGTGGTCGCCGAGGACATCGACGACGTGTCGGCCGTCATGTCGTACGCGCACGGCAAGAGCCGCGAGGTCGTCTTCCGCGCGGCGGGCACGTCGCTGAACGGACAGGCGCAGGGCGAGGACATCCTCGTCGACGTGCGGAAGTTCTGGGCGGGCGTCGAGGTCCTCGGCGACGGCGCGCGGGCCCGTATCGGCCCGGGCACCACGATCGTGCGGGCCAACGCCACGCTCGCCCGGTACGGCCGCGTCCTCGGCCCGGACCCGGCGAGCGCCATCGCCTGCACGATCGGCGGCGTGGTGGCGAACAACGCGTCGGGCATGACCGCGGGCACGACCCGGAACTCGTACCGGACGGTCGCCTCACTCACCTTCGTGCTGCCGTCGGGGACGGTCGTCGACACCGGGGACCCACGGGCGGACGAGGACCTCGCGCACGCCGAACCGGCGCTCTGCGAAGGCCTGTTGGCGATCAAGCGGGAGATCGAGGCGGATGCCGAACTGACGCGCCGCATCCGCGCCAAGTACGAGATCAAGAACACGAACGGATACCGGCTGGACGCGTTCCTCGACGGTGCGACGCCGGTCGAGATCCTGCGCGGTCTGATGGTGGGTTCGGAGGGCACCTTCGGCTTCATCTCCGACGTCGTCTTCGACACGCTGCCGTTGGAGCGCAAGGTCACGACGGCGCTGCTGTTCTTCCCCTCCCTCACGGCGGCCGCCGCGGCGGTGCCCGTCTTCAACGAGGCTGGGGCGCTGGCCGTGGAGCTGATGGACGGCAATACGTTGCGCGCGTCGGTCAGCGTGCAGGGAGTGCCGCAGGACTGGGCGCAGCTACCGAAGGAGACGACGGCGCTGCTGGTGGAGTTCCGCGCGCCCGACGAGGAGCGGCAGAAGGGTGACGAGCAGAAGGCCGCCGAGGTACTCGAAGGGCTTGAACTGGTCGCGCCCGTCGCCTCGGTGACCAATGAGTTCACCCGGGACGCGAAGACGATCGCCGGCTATTGGAAGGCCCGCAAGGCGTTCGTGACGGCGGTCGGCGGATCGCGCCCCTCGGGCACCACGCTGATCACGGAGGACTTCGCCGTGCCGCCCGCGCGCCTCGCGGAGGCGTGCGAGGCGCTGCTCGAGCTGCAGACGCGGCACGGCTTCGACGCGGCCGTGGCGGGGCACGCCGCGCACGGCAATCTGCACTTCCTCCTGGCGTTCGACGCGGGCAAGCCCGCGGACGTGGACCGGTACGCGGCCTTCATGGACGAGTTCTGCGCGCTGACCGTCGAGCGGTTCGACGGATCGCTCAAGGCCGAGCACGCCACGGGCCGCAACATCGCGCCGTTCCTGGAGCTCGAATGGGGCCCGCGGGCGACGGAGTTGATGTGGCGCACGAAGCAGGTCATCGACCCGGACGGGGTGCTCGCCCCGCGCATCGTCCTCGATCGCGACCCGAAGGCACATCTGCGCGGCCTGAAGACCATCCCGAAGGTCGAGCTCATCGCGGACCCGTGCATCGAGTGCGGCTTCTGCGAACCGACCTGCCCCAGCGAGGACTTGACCACGACACCGCGTCAACGCATCGTGCTGCGACGCGAGATGATGCGCCAGCCGTCCGGCTCTCCGGTCGAGGAGGCGCTGATCGACGCCTACGGATACGACGCGGTCGACACCTGCGCCGGGGACTCGACGTGCAAGCTGGCCTGCCCCGTCGGCATCGACACGGGTGCCTTCATGAAGAGCTTCCGGCATGCGCGGCACTCGCCCCGCGAGGAGAAGGTGGCCGCCCTCGCGGCGAAGAACTTCAAGGCCGTCGAGGCATCGGCACGGCTCGCGGTGGCGGCCGCCGACAAGATCGGTGACCGGCTCCTGACCTCCGTGACGTCCGTTGCCCGCAAGGCGATCCGTCCCGACCTCGTGCCCGAGTGGCTTCCGGAGATCCCCGGGGCGGCCGCCCGCGCGCTGCCCCGCACCGCGCGCGAGGGCGCCACGGCGGTGTACTACCCGGCGTGTGTGAACCGCATCTTCGGCACTCCGGGGGACGTGCCGCTCCCCCAGGCCGTCGTCGCGGTCTCCGCGCGCGCGGGCAGGCCGGTGTGGATCCCGGACGACGTCGCGGGGACGTGCTGCGCCACGATCTGGCACTCCAAGGGGTACGACGAGGGCAACACGGTCATGGCGAACCGGATCGTCGAGGCGGCCTGGGGCTGGACCGCGGGCGGTCGGCTTCCGCTGGTCGTGGACGCGTCCTCGTGCACGCTGGGCATCGCGCACGAGGTGGTGCCGTACCTCACGGACGACAACCGGGAGCTGCACAAGGAGCTGACGATCGTCGACTCCCTGGTGTGGGCGGCCGAGGAGCTGCTGCCGCGCCTCACGGTCGAGCGCACCGTGGGATCGGCGGTGCTGCACCCCACCTGTTCGATGGAACACCTCGGAGACGTCGCCCAGTTGAGAGCCGTCGCCGAGGCCTGCGCCGACGAGGTGGTGATCCCGGACGACGCGGGGTGCTGCGCGTTCGCGGGCGACCGCGGGATGCTGCACAAGGAGCTCACCGAGTCCGCGACCGCGAAGGAGGCCGCGGAGGTCACGTCCCGCTCCTACGACGCGCATCTCTCGGCGAACCGGATGTGCGAGGTGGGCATGGACCACGCCACGGGCCGCAGCTACTACTCCGTTCTCGTGGAGCTGGAGCGAGCCACTCGGCCCACACCGCCCACGTAGCCCGCCTTTGGACGGCCCGGTAGCCGTTCACGGAAGTCCAAAGGCTCAGTAAAGGAAGTCCAACTCCCTGACCACTTGGGGCTCTTGCGCCCCGCTCTCACCGCCTCCAGGGTGGCTTGCGTTTGCCACGCACCGCACCCACCATTCTGGAGGTCCGATGCACGACGACAGCCTTCCCCTCAACACCCCCGAGCCCGAAGGCCGTTCACGCCGCGACGTGCTGCGCACGGCGGGCGTCGCGGGAGCCGGACTCGGCCTCGGGCTCGGCGCGCCGGGTTCGGCAACGGCACAGGCCGCGCCTGCCGCGGAGGAGAGTGCGGAGGTCGGCACGTCGCCGGCACGGCAGGGCGCGACGATGATCGGCGTCCCGTTCGAGCGGCGTTCCACGGTCCGCGTCGGGATCGTCGGTCTCGGCAACCGCGGCGGCAGCATGATCGACCTGTTCCTGGCGATGCCGGGCGTCCGGGTCGTCGCGCTGTGCGACCCGGTGAAGGACAAGACGGAGAAGGCCGCCGCCAAGGTGACGGCCGCGGGCCAGCCGGCTCCGGCGACGTACATCAAGGGCGATCACGACTACGAGAACCTGTGCAAGCGCGGGGACGTGGACTTCGTGTACGTCGCGACTCCGTGGGACTGGCACTTCGAGATGGCGAAGACGGCGATGCTGAACGGCAAGCACGTCGGCGTCGAATGTCCCATCGCCCTCCAACTCGACCAGCTGTGGGAGCTGGTGAACCTCTCCGAGCGCACTCGCAGGCACTGCATGCAGCTGGAGAACTGCTGTTACGGCCGTAACGAGATGCGGGTGCTGCGCATGGCGCACGCGGGCAAGTTCGGCCGCCTCCTGCACGGGGCGGGGGCGTACAACCACGATCTGCGCGGCTTGAT
This sequence comes from Streptomyces sp. HmicA12, assembly GCF_000373565.1. Lineage (GTDB taxonomy): Bacteria > Actinomycetota > Actinomycetes > Streptomycetales > Streptomycetaceae > Streptomyces. Next base: position 499,304 of record NZ_KB891831.1, read on the forward strand.
GTTCGACCCCGACTACTACGAGGGACCCTGGCGCCGCTTGTGGCACACCCGGCTGCGCGGCGACCTCTACCCGAACCACGGCTTCGGCCCGGTCGCCAACTACATGGACATCAACCGCGGCGACCGCGTCACGCACATCTCCAGCTTCGGCACCCCTTCGCTCGGCCTGGCCGAGTACCGCGCGGCCAACATGCCCGCGAGCGACCCGAGTTGGAAGGAGACGTATATCGAGTCGGACCGCACGATCAGCCTCGTCCAGACGGCGAAGGGCCGCGTCATCCGCCTCGAACACGACGTCAGCACCCCGCACCCGTACTCACGTATCAACCAACTCGGCGGCACCAAGGGCGTGTTCGAGGACTATCCGGAGCGCATCTACATCGAGCCGGACCACACGAACGACGCGTGGGGCGACTTCGCGGCGTACGCGGACTGGGACCACTGGCTGTGGAAGGAGCACGCCAACCCGCCCGGTGGACACGGCGGCATGGACTACATCATGGTCTACCGGCTGACGCAGACGATGCGGCTGGGTCTCGTCCCCGACTTCGACGTGTACGACGCCGCGACGTGGACCTCGCCGGTGCCACTGAGTCATCTCTCCATCAAGGCGAAGGGTGCGCCGCAGCAGATCCCGGACTTCACCCGCGGCGAGTGGCGCAAGGAACGCGGCGGCGTCGACTCGGAGAAGCCCGCCGAGGGTTGAGCCGGTCGCGTCGGGGTGAGGGGTGCGCTGACGACCGGTGCGCCGGCCGTGTCGGGCGCGCTCAACGCGGGAACGGTACGGTCCCGCGCGGGCTGCCGCGCCCCCCACTCCGGCCCGATGAGTCACGCCGACCGGGGCCCGTCCGACTCGGCGGACGGGCCCGTCGCCGTACTGAGTGTCAGGCGGCCTTGAGGTCGGCCTTGTCCCCCATCACCACGACCGGGTGCTGCTTCGGGTCGAGCGTCTTGAGCAGGTACTCCATGTTCGCCTTCGACTGGCTCACGCATGCCGACGTACCGCTGCCGTGGTCCATGTGCAGCCAGATGCTGCCGCCCTTGGACTGGCCCTGCGGACGTGTCGGGTCGTTCGGCGAGGTGCCCTTGGCGCGGTTGTAGTCGATCGCGATCACGTAGTCGAAGTCGTGCCAGTGCGACTTGGCCCAGTAGTGCGGAGCCTGGAAGGACGCCGAGTGCGTGTACGGAAGCTTCGCGCCCGGGTCGGCCAGCACACCACCGGCGTCGCTGAGCGTGAACACACCGACAGGGCTGCGGTTGTCGCCCTCCTGGTGGTCCGTCGTCCAGCCCTTCTTGCCGTTGTGCCCGGACCAGCTGCGGTCCTTCTTCCAGGTGTCGCCCGACTTGGTGTAGAGGACGATCGTCGAGTCCGCCGAGTTCTTGCCGTCGCCGTAGACCGCGACGACCTGCTGGGAATCGGCCGGAATCTGCTTCTGGTAGCGGGCGCCCACGTCCGGGATCGTCTTCAGATCGACGGCGCGCGCCTCGTCGCTGCGCCCGCCGTCGGCCGAACTGTGCGCCCCCGACGAGTCGCCGCTCCCGCCGTCGCCGCTGTCCGCGCCGCACGCGGCGACCGTCGTCAGCAACACACCGCAGGCCGCCGCCGCGACACCCGCTCGAACCGCACCCGCAATACGCATGCGTTCCATGCTCGCACTCCGTCGCGCGAACCCCGGCGCCGGGCCCGCCCGAAGCGGACGATCCGGGCCGAATCTTTGCTCCGCGACGGAAAACCGTTTGCCTCCGGTCACCGAGGGGCGCGAACCTTTCACGGTTTGTTCCACCCACTCCGCCCTCGTCAACCCACGCTCCGCGTTCTCCCCTCCCTGCCCCTCTCACCTCCTCTCCTCTCACCTCCTCTCCTCTCCTCTCCGCTCATCGACTTGTCGAGCCCTGGGACGTCATGCAGATCTCCGACCTTCCGTATCCCGACCCGGGCGTGCCCGACGCACGCTCCGGCCCCCGGTTCCTGCTCTGGCTCGGCCGGAACCAGATCGGTGGCCAGCTCAAGTCCCTCGCCTGGGGACTGCTCCACTTCAGCTCGGTCGCCAGCCTCCCGTACGGCGTCGGCTACGCCGTCCAGGCCGTCGTCGACGGCTCCGGCACCCGGCTCGCCCTCGCGGGTGGGCTGATCGTGCTGCTCGGCATCGCCATCGCGCTCGGCGACACGATGCTGCACCGCACCGCCGTCACCAACTGGATCTCGGCGGCCGCCCGCGTCCAGCAACTGCTCGCCCGCAAGGCCGCCTCGCTCGGGGCCGCGCTGACCCGGCGAGTGGCCGCCGGTGAGGTCGTCGCGGTGTCCACCGGTGACGTCGAGAAGATCGGCTGGTTCGTCGAGGCCCTGTCCCGCTTCGCCGCCGCCGCGCTCACCGTCGTCCTGGTCTGCGTCGGACTCGTCGTGTACCAGCCCGCGCTCGGCGTCGTCGTCGCTGTCGGCATGCCGGTGCTCGCGCTCGCTGTTCTGCCACTGCTGCCCCGTGCCACACGGCGCGCGGACCAGCAGCGGGAGAAGGCGGGCCGCGCCACCGAACTCGCCTCGGACACGGTCGCCGGACTGCGCGTGCTGCGGGGCATCGGCGGTGAGGAACTCTTCCTCGACCGCTACCGCCGCGCCTCGCAGGAGGTACGCAAGGCCGCGGTGCGCAGCGCGCGCATGTGGTCGCTGATCTCCGCGATCCAGGTCCTCCTGCCCGGTCTGCTGCTCATCGTGGTCGTCTGGTACGGGGTCCATCTCGCCCGTGAGGGCCGGATCAGCGTGGGCGAGCTCGTCACCGTCTACAGCGCGGTGATGATCCTCAACTACCCGCTGCGGCACTTCGAGGAGATCGCCATGGCGTACTCCTTCTCGCGGCCCTCGGCGCAGCGTGCCGCCAAGGTCCTCGCGCTCCGGCGCGTCACCGAGCCCTCCGGGGAGCTGCGCGACGCGACCGCGCCGACCGGTGACCTGTACGACCCGGCCACCGGTCTGCTGGCCCCGGCCGGGCAGCTGACCGCCGTGGTGTGCGGCGACCCCGACCTGGCGGGGCGGCTCGCCGACCGGCTCGGCGGGCACCCGACGTCCGTCGACACCGACGCCGATACGACCGCCGGGTCCGACGGCTCGGCCGACGGTTCCGAGACCCCGAGGACCGCGGGCGAGCCGCTGCCCTCCGTCCTGCTGGGCGGAGTGCCGCTGGACGAGCTCCCGCTGGACGTCGCCCGCTCGGCGGTGCTCGTCCAGGACAAGGACCCGGTGCTGCTCTCCGGGACACTCGCCGAACTGCTCGACGTACCGTCCTCCGGATCGGTCCGGCCGGACGAGGCGCTGGCCGCGGCACAGTGCACCGACGTCCTCGACGCCCTGGCCCAGGCATCTCTGGACGAGGACCCGTCGAACGCCCGGATCACCGAACGCGGCCGCTCCCTCTCGGGTGGCCAGCGCCAGCGTCTGGCTCTGGCCCGGTCGCTGGTCACCGACCCGGAGGCACTGGTCCTGGACGAGCCGACGTCCGCCGTCGACTCGCACACCGAGGCCCGGATCGCCCAGGGGGTCCGCGCCCTGCGGCAGGGCCGCACGACCGTGGTCCTCACTTCGTCACCGCTGCTCCTGGACCGTGCCGACCGTGTGGTGTTCGTCCAGAACGGCACGGTCGTCGCGGTCGGCGAGCACCGTGAACTGGTGCGCACCGAGCCCCGGTACCGCGCGGTCGTCACCCGTGAGGCCGACGCGGAGACGGCGGGCGCGCCCCGGGGCCCGAGGACGGCATCCGAAGCGGACATCGAGATCGACATCGAGGAGACGGCATGATCGGCGTAGCGCCACCGGCCTACGACCCGGCGGCCCCGACCACCGCGAACACCCTGCCGGTCGGCGCCCCGGCCACGGTCCGCGGTTACGTACGCGAGCTGTACCAGCGCCACCGGCGCGCGTTCCTGCTGCTCATCGGTACGAACACGGTCGCCGTCGTGGCGTCCATGGTCGGGCCGTATCTGCTGGGCGACCTGATCCAGGACGTCACGGACGGCGCGAGCGGGCTGCGCGACCTCCACCTGGAACGCGCGATGGGCCTGTTCGTGATCGCCCTCGTGATCCAGGCGGTGTTCACCCGGCAGATGCGGCTGCGCGGGGCGATGCTCGGCGAGCGGATGCTGGCTGATCTGCGCGAGGACTTCCTCGTGCGCTCGGTCGGACTGCCGCCGGGCGTGCTGGAACGGGCCGGCACCGGCGACCTGCTCTCCCGTATCACCACGGACATCGACCGCCTCGCGAACGCGATGCGGGAGGCCGTGCCGCAACTGTCCATCGGTGTCGTCTGGGCGGGCCTGCTCATCGGTGGACTCGCGGTGACCGCGCCCCCGCTCGCCCCGGCGATCCTGATCGCGGTGCCGGTGCTGGTGCTCGGCTGCCGCTGGTACTTCAAGCGGGCGCCCTCCGCGTACCGCTCGGAGGCGGCGGGGTACGCGGCCGTCGCCGCGGCTCTCGCGGAGACCGTGGACGCGGGCCGCACCGTCGAGGCACACCGTCTCGGCGACCGTCGGGTGGAGCTGTCCGAGCGGCGGGTGAAGGAATGGACGGCGTGGGAGCGCTACACGCTGTACCTGCGCTCGGTTCTCTTCCCGGTCATCAACGCGGTGCACGTGCTGGTGCTCCTGTCCGTCCTCCTGATCGGCGGCGTCTTCGTCCTCCAGGGCTGGATCGGGGTCGGTCAGCTGACCACGGCCGCGCTCATCGCGCAGATGCTGGTGGACCCCATCGGTCTGATCCTGCGCTGGTACGACGAGCTCCAGGTCGCCCAGGTGTCCCTGGCCCGGCTCGTCGGCGTCCGGGACATCGAGCCGGACGCGGGCGACGCATCGGTGCTCCCCGACGGGCGTGACGTGCACGCGGACGAGGTGCACTTCGGCTACCGCGAGGGCGTCGACGTGCTGCGCAAGGTGTCCCTGGAGGTCGAGCCGGGCACGCGACTGGCTCTGGTCGGCCCGTCCGGCGCGGGCAAGTCCACGCTGGGCCGGCTGCTCGCCGGTATCTACGCGCCGCGGGCCGGACAGGTCACGCTGGGCGGCGCGGAGCTCTCCCGGATGCAGGCGGAGCGGATCCGTTCGCACGTGGCCCTGGTCAACCAGGAGCACCATGTCTTCGTCGGCTCGCTCCGCGACAACCTGCGCCTGGCTCGTACCGGGGCCGAGGACGCGGAGCTGTGGGCGGCCCTCGGCGCGGTCGACGCCGACGGCTGGGCCCGGGGCCTGGCCGAGGAACTGGACACCGAGGTCGGCTCGGGCGGAGTGGCGCTCACGCCGGCGCAGGCCCAGCAGATCGCGCTGGCCCGGCTGGTCCTCGCCGACCCGCACACCCTGGTCCTGGACGAGGCGACCTCGCTGCTCGACCCGCGCGCGGCCCGGAACCTGGAGCGATCGCTCGCCCGGGTCCTGGACGGCCGCACGGTCGTGGCCATCGCGCACCGGCTGCACACCGCGCACGACGCGGACGTGATCGCCGTGGTCGAGGACGGCCGCATTCGCGAGCTCGGCAGCCATGACGAGCTGGTCGCGGCCGACGGGGCGTACGCCGCGCTGTGGCGGTCCTGGCACGGGTGACCGTGCCGTGAGGTGGGGCGCGGCCGGGCTCAGATGAAGTTGAGCGCGGCCGCGCAGCCCACTCCGCCGAGCAGCATGAACACGGGCATGAGCACCTTCAGCTCGACCCAGCTGCCGGCCCGGAACCGCATGACCTTCGGCGGGCCGATCGGGTACCAGCGCTTGCGGCCGACCGGGATGGGCCACAGGATCGGGCAGCCCGAGACGGTGAGCGCGTCCCCGATGTCGTGCACCAGGGCGCCGAGGACGATCGGCAGGCCCAGCCACAGGTACTCCTGGCCGGGCGCGGTGAAGAGCCAGTCCGATCCGCTCCCCGGCTTGTCCAGGACTCCGGCGAGGATCCAGGCGCTGGTAGCCGCGAGCAGCCACACCAGGACGTCGCTGCTGGAGCCCCGCGCCGCGCGCCACAGCAGCCCTTCGATGGCGAGCACCATGTGCACGAAGAGGATCCCGAGCACGGCCCACCGGCCACCGGTGATCGCCACGACCGACGCGCCCGCGCCGATGAGCACCGCCCACAGCCACGTATGGGTGAGGGTGCGGTGCCCGCCGGAGCGGCGCGGGTCGCCCTGCTTCTTGGTGGCCTTGTAGACGGAGTACGACAGCTTGTCGACGATCTCGCACAGCCCGCGCGAGATCGGGCCGAAGGCTCGCGAGATCGTCGCCGCCTTGTGGTCGAGGTCGGGGGCGAGCGCGGCGCCCGCGCAGATCAGTGCGCCGACGAGGACGACCGGCCAGGGCATCGGGTGTCCCGCGGCCGCCGCGGCCGCGCCCACCCCCAGCCAGGCCGCCGCTCCTGACAGCGAGTGTGCCGGTCCCATCATGGCTGTGTTCCGCCCCTGTCCTACTTGTGCGGACCGCCCGCGTCGCACCGGCAAGTCCTACATGTCCCTTGTGTCGACGCTCTGTTGACCCCATGGGGGTGTGCGCGCCCTGACGCCCCGTCGGCGGCCCAGCGTATCCTTCGTGATCTTCGTACGGGCATCCGATTGCCGGATCGAGTGGGAAGACAGGCAAGATGGTGACGTGACCCTTATCGATCAGCTCCCCCAGACCACCGATCCGGACGCCCTCTACGACGCCTTCGAGTCGTGGGCCGAGGAGCGGGGTCTCACCCTCTATCCGCACCAGGAGGAGGCGCTGATCGAGGTGGTGTCGGGCGCGAACGTGATCGTGTCGACGCCCACCGGTTCGGGCAAGAGCATGATCGCGGCCGGAGCGCACTTCGCCGCGCTCGCCCGCGACGAGGTCACCTTCTACACGGCGCCCATCAAGGCGCTCGTCTCCGAGAAGTTCTTCGAGCTGTGCAAGCTCTTCGGCACCGAGAACGTCGGCATGCTCACGGGCGACGCCTCCGTGAACGCGGACGCGCCCGTCATCTGCTGCACCGCCGAGGTCCTCGCCTCCATCGCGCTGCGCGACGGCGCCCAGGCCGACATCGGCCAGGTCGTCATGGACGAGTTCCACTTCTACGCCGAGGGGGACCGCGGCTGGGCGTGGCAGATCCCGATCCTGGAGCTGCCGCAGGCACAGTTCATCCTGATGTCGGCGACGCTCGGCGACGTCTCGATGTTCGAGAAGGACCTCACGCGCCGCACGGGCCGGACCACCTCCGTGGTCCGCTCGGCCACGCGCCCGGTCCCGCTCTCCTACGAGTACAAGCTGACGCCTCTCACGGAGACGCTGACCGAACTGCTCGACACCAGGCAGGCGCCGGTCTACATCGTGCACTTCACGCAGGCGCAGGCCGTCGAGCGGGCACAGGCGCTGATGAGCATCAACATGTGCACGCGTGAGGAGAAGGACCAGATCGCCGAGCTGATCGGCAACTTCCGGTTCACCACCAAGTTCGGCCGCAACCTGTCCCGTTACGTACGGCACGGCATCGGCGTCCACCACGCGGGCATGCTGCCGAAGTATCGCCGTCTCGTCGAGAAGCTCGCCCAGGCGGGCCTGTTGAAGGTCATCTGCGGTACGGACACCCTCGGCGTCGGCGTCAACGTGCCCATCCGCACGGTGCTGTTCACCGCGCTCACCAAGTACGACGGCAACCGGGTGCGCACCCTGCGCGCCCGCGAGTTCCACCAGATCGCGGGCCGTGCCGGTCGGGCCGGCTTCGACACGGCGGGCTTCGTGGTGGCCCAGGCCCCCGAGCACGTCATCGAGAACGAGAAGGCTCTGTCCAAGGCGGGCGACGACCCGAAGAAGCGCCGCAAGGTCGTCCGCAAGAAGGCCCCCGAGGGCTTCGTCGCGTGGACGGAGAGCACCTTCGAGAAGCTGATCACCTCCGATCCCGAGCCGCTCACGTCCCGCTTCCGGGTCACGCACACGATGCTGCTGTCGGTCATCGCGCGCCCGGGCAACGCCTTCGATGCGATGCGCAAGCTGCTCGAGGACAACCACGAGCCGCGCAAGGCGCAGCTGCGGCACATCCGCCGCGCCATCGCGATCTACCGCTCGCTGCTCGACGGCGGCATCGTCGAGAAGCTCGACACCCCGGACGCGACGGGCCGCGTCGTCCGGCTGACCGTCGACCTCCAGCAGGACTTCGCGCTGAACCAGCCGCTGTCCACGTTCGCCCTCGCCGCGTTCGACCTGCTCGACAAGGAGTCGCCGTCGTACGCGCTCGACATGGTCTCGGTCGTGGAGTCCACGCTCGACGACCCGCGGCAGATCCTGCACGCCCAGCAGAACAAGGCGCGGGGTGAGGCCGTCGCCCTGATGAAGGCGGACGGGGTCGAGTACGAGGAGCGCATGGAGCGCCTCCAGGACATCTCCTACCCGAAGCCGCTGGAAGAGCTGCTCTTCCACGCGTACAACACGTACCGCACGAGCCATCCGTGGGTCGGCGACCACCCGCTGTCGCCGAAGTCCGTGATCCGTGACATGTACGAACGGGCGCTCACCTTCACGGAGTTCACCTCCTACTACGAACTCGCGCGCACCGAGGGCATCGTCCTGCGCTATCTCGCGAGCGCGTACAAGACGCTCGACCACACCGTGCCGGACGACCTCAAGTCGGAGGACCTGGAGGACCTGATCGCCTGGCTCGGCGAGATGGTGCGCCAGGTCGACTCCAGCCTCCTGGACGAGTGGGAGCAGCTGGCCAACCCGGAGGTGATGACCGCCGAGGAGGCCCAGGAGCGGGCCGACCAGGTCAAGCCGGTCACCGCGAACGCGCGCGCCTTCCGTGTGCTCGTGCGCAACGCCATGTTCCGCCGCGTCGAGCTCGCCGCGCTCGACAACGTCGACGAGCTCGGCGAGATGGACGGCGACTCCGGCTGGGACGCCGACGCCTGGGGCGAGGCGATGGACGCGTACTGGGACGAGTACGAGGACCTCGGCACCGGCCCCGACGCGCGCGGCCCCAAGCTGCTCATGATCGAGGAGGATCCGGAGCACGGCCTGTGGAAGGTCCGCCAGACCTTCGCCGACCCGAACGGCGACCACGACTGGGGCATCAGCGCCGAGGTGGACCTCGCGGCCTCCGACACCGAGGGCCGTGCCGTCGTCCGGGTCACGGACGTCGGTCAGTTGTAGGACGTCGACCGGCCGGGCGGTAAAGTCCGGCCGCGTCCCCGCGCCGGAGCGGTCCGGCCGCACACACGAGAGAGAACCACGTATGACGAATCCTGCGGAGCGGCTCGTCGACCTGCTCGACCTGGAGCAGATCGAGGTCAACATCTTCCGCGGGCCCAGCCCGCAGGAGTCGCTGCAGCGCGTCTTCGGCGGGCAGGTCGCCGGGCAGGCTCTGGTGGCCGCCGGCCGCACCACCGAGGGCGACCGCCCCGTGCACTCGCTGCACGCGTACTTCCTGCGCCCGGGCCGCCCGGGCGTGCCCATCGTGTACCAGGTCGAACGGGTCCGCGACGGCCGCTCGTTCACCACCCGCCGCGTCACCGCCGTGCAGCAGGGCCGCACGATCTTCAATCTCACCGCCTCCTTCCACAAGCCCGAAGAGGGAGCCTTCGAGCACCAGTTGCCGCCGGCCCGGGAGGTCCCGGACCCGGAGTCGCTGCCGACCATCGCCGACGAGATCAAGGGTCATCTGGGCGCTCTGCCGGAGGCGTTGGAGCGCATGGCCCGGCGTCAGCCCTTCGACATCCGCTACGTGGACCGGCTGCGCTGGACCCCCGAGGAGGTCGAGGCCGCCGAGCCGCGCAGCGCCGTGTGGATGCGCGCGGTCGGCCCGCTCGGCGACGACCCGCTCGTGCACACCTGCGCGCTCACCTACGCGAGCGACATGACGCTGCTCGACGCGGTGCGTCTGCCGATCGAGCCGCTGTGGGGCCCGCGCGGCTTCGACATGGCCTCGCTCGACCACGCCATGTGGTTCCACCGTCCTTTCCGTGCCGATGAGTGGTTCCTGTACGACCAGGAGTCGCCGATCGCGACGGGCGGCCGAGGTCTGGCCCGCGGTCGCATCTACGACATCGAGGGACGGCTGCTGGTGTCCGTGGTCCAGGAGGGTCTGTTCCGGAAGCTCGACGCGTGAGCGCGACACCGTCGAACGACCTCGATGCCCTGCTGGCGCGGTCCGTCCGACTGCGCGAGGCCGGTCGCAAGGAGGAAGCGCGCGAGGAACTCCTCGCGCTGCGCGCCCGCTTCCCCGACGACGCGCGGGTCGCCTACCAGACGGCTTGGGTTCACGACACGCTCGGCCTGGAGGCGGACGCCGTCCCGCACTACGTCGACGCGCTCGCCGGACCGGGCCTGTCCACGGAGGACCGGCGTGGGGCCCTGCTCGGTCTGGGCAGCACCTACCGCACGCTCGGCCGCTACACGGACGCCGTGGCCACCCTGGGCGAGGCGACCGTCGAGTTCCCGGACGACAACGCGCTCAAGACGTTCCTGGCGATGGCCCTGTACAACGTGGGGCGCGCCCACGACGGTATGCGGCTGCTGCTCACCGTGCTGGCCGCGACCAGCGCCGACCCGGACGTCACGGGCTACCGGCCCGCGATCGAGTACTACGCCCAGGACCTGGACGCCGTGGAGGGCGACACCGCGGGCGGCGCGGAGTAGCGGAACAAGCGTGCCGCTCCCGGGAGTTCAGCCTCGTCTGCCGAGCAGGCGCCCCCACAGGCTTCGGGTCGGCTCGGCCGGTGCCGGCTCAGGGGCCAGGGTGCCCTGGGGCTCCCTGGCCACTTCGGGCGGTGGCTGCGGTGCGGCGGGACGGGGCGCGGGCTCCCGTCGGCGTGCCTCGTCCAGGCTCAGCAGCAGGTTCGCCCGCAACCAGCTGATCTCGCCCGGGTCGTCCGCGACGAGGATGCGCTCGACGACCCGCGCGGTCGGCGACTCGGGCGCCCCGTACCACCTCTCCTCGGGGCGCAGCCGGTGCAGGTGGGCCCGCTCGTAGGGGCTCTCGACCAGTTCGGCGAGCTGGGTCGGGTCGAGCAGGGTGGCGATCGCGGCGGCCCGCTCCCACGGGCCGCCGCACTGCCCGAGCAGGTACCCGGCGTGCCGGGCCCGCCAGGTGCGTGGCCGCCGGTCCTCGCCCGCCGCGATGCGGGCACGCATCTTGTCCGGCGCCCGCCCGGTCAGGAGCGGGGCGTTGACCTCGGAGTCGGCGAACTCCTTCAGTTCCTGCGCCGGATAGAGCCAGACCACGGCCCGGTAGCGATTGAGATAGAACGTGACCGGCGTCAGCATTCCGGCGCGTGCCAGCCGTGTGAACCTGGTCGGCGGAATGTCCATGATCTCGGCGCCCTGCGCGGTGCCCACCACGCGCACCTGTTCTCGGAGCGTGTCCGGGAAGCCTTCGGCTTCCCGGATCCGGTCGATCTCCTCGCGTGGCACCCGGCGTCGGCCGCCGTCCGGTGCCGCGACGGTGCGGATGCGGCCGAGCCGTACGGCGAGGTCGAACTCGCCCCGTTTCAGTCCCAGTTCGCGGGCCGCGCTGCCCTGGGGCCTGGTCATGGTGTTGCTGTGCACGATGGTTCTCCCCCGTCGATCCGAACGACGCGATCACTCTCCGTGACCGCTCGGGAAAACCGTAGCGCCGATCACCGCTCTCCGTGCAAACCTGTGGATAACTCTGCCGAGCCCAAGAATGCGCAGGTCAGAGCTCGCTGGCGGATGTCTTCTCCGGCTGCCGCGCATCGACACCGAGGTGCTCGCCGACCCGATTGACGAGAAGCGTCATCTCGTACGCGACCTGGCCGATGTCGGCCTCGGCGGCGCTGAGCACGCACAGGCAGCTACCGTCCCCCGCCGCGGTGACGAACAGCACCGCGTCATCGAACTCGATCATCGTCTGGCGCACGCCGCCGGCCCCGAAGTGCCGCCCCGACCCCTTGGCGAGGCTGTGCAGACCCGATGACACCGCGGCCAGGTGTTCGGCGTCCTCGCGGCGCAGACTCGTACTGGCCCCGGTGACGAGGCCGTCGTTGGACAGCACCAGGGCGTGCCGGACGTGCTCGACGCGTTGCGTGAGGTCGTCCAGCAGCCAGCCGAGGCCCGCGTTCTCCGTCATGTTCCCGTCTCCCCGTTTTCCCGTGACTCCCCGCCCCGGGCGCAGCTGCTCCCGCACCCGGAGGATCTGTCTCGCAAGCCTTCCCCACGGTCGCCGTCCCGGCAAGCAGGATGGACCCATGGCACACAAGATGACCGATGAGGAATGGCGGGCCTTCGTCTCGGAAGGCACGCGCACGGCGAAGTTGTCCACGGTGCGGGCGGACGGCAGCCCGCACATCGCGCCGATCTGGTTCGTCCTGGACGGTGACGACATCGTCTTCAACACCGGCAAGGACACCGTCAAGGGACGCAATCTGGCGCGCGACGGCCGCGTGGCCCTGTGCATCGACGACGAGCGTCCGCCGTTCTCGTTCGTGACGATCCAGGGGCAGGCCGAACTCAGCGAGAACCCGGCCGAGTTGCTGGATTCGGCCACCCGGATCGGCGGCCGGTACATGGGCGCGGACCGCGCCGAGGAGTTCGGCAGGCGCAACGGCGTGCCCGGTGAACTCGTCGTCCGCGTCCGCGTCGACAAGGTCGTGGCCCTCGGGGACGTGGCGAGCTGAGCGAGACGCTCAGCTCACCGAGTCGAGCAGCCGGGCGGTGTACATGCGCCCGGCGTACTCGACCAGTCTGATCAGCACCTCCTTCCCGGAGTCCTTGTCGCGCGCGTCGCACAGCACCACGGGGGTCCCGCGGTCGAGGTCGAGGGCCTGTGCCACTTCGTGCGCCCCGAACGCCCTTGCGCCCGGGAAGCAGTTCACCGCCACGACGAACGGGATGCGGCGGTGCTCGAAGTAGTCCACGGCGGGGAAGCAGTCCTCGAGCCGTCGGGTGTCCGCGAGGACGACGGCGCCGAGGGACCCTTGCGACAGCTCGTCCCACAGGAACCAGAAGCGGTCCTGGCCCGGCGTGCCGAACAGATAGAGCGAAAGACCCGACCTGATGGTGATGCGTCCGAAGTCCATGGCGACGGTCGTGGTCGTCTTACGGGCCACGCCCGCGGTGTCGTCCACGGATTCACCGAGTTCGCTGAGTCGTTCCTCGGTGCGCAGGGGCCGGATCTCGCTGACCGCGCCGACCAGGGTGGTCTTGCCCACCCCGAAGCCGCCCGCGACCAGAATCTTCAGGGCCATGGCGGCGGAGGTGCCCACGGCCGTGGCGTCAGAGTGCTCGGAGTCCATCGATGACTTCTCTCAGGATCGTCTCGTCCGGTAGCTGTGCGGGCGGAACCGGCCTGCTGACCTTGACGCAGCCCAGTTCCAGCAGGTCGCCGAGGAGTACGCGGACGACCCCCACGGGCAGGTCGGTGCCGGCGGCGAGTTCGGCGACCGTCTGTGTCTCGGCCCGGCACAGCTCGATGATCGACCGGTGCTCGGGGCCGAGCGCGATGTCGTCGTGGGTGTCCGGGGCGGCGGCGTCGAGCGACACCAGGGCTATCAGGTCGAACCGCGCTCCCTGCGGGCCGGCGGAGGTCCGGCCGCCGGTCATCGCGTAGGGGCGGACCAGCGGCCCGGCTTCGTTGTCGAACCACTGGCTGCCCTGGTCCTCGGGGCTGCCCCGCTTCTGGTGGCCCGTAGGGGCCCCCGCGTCACGGAACGGTGCGCCGAACAGGTCGTCGTCCATGCCGTCATCCATGTCGTCGTCCATGCGACCGGCGGTTTCCGTCAGCCCGCGGTGGCCGACGGTCCGGCGAACCGGGTCGGCGTGTAGAGGTGCTCGCCGACCCGCTTCACCAGACGGGCCATCTCGTAGGCGACGAGCCCGATGTCGGCCATGGCCGTACTCAGGACCGCCAGGCACGAGCCGTCTCCCGCGGCGGCCACGAACAGGAAGCCGTCGTCCATCTCGACCATCGTCTGCCGCACTCCCCCGGTGCCGAAGTGCCGACCGGTGCCTTTGGCGAGGCTGTTGAACCCGGAGGCGACGGCGGCCAGGTGTTCGGCGTCCTCGCGGCCGAGGCCGTTGGACGCACCGACGGCCAGGCCGTCGTTGGAGAGCACGACGGCGTGCCGCAGTTCCGTGACACGCACCACCAGGTCGTCGAGGAGCCAGTCGAGTTCGCCGGAGCCGTGGGCCGTGCCCGTGGTCGGATCCTTGATCATGTGAGGTCTCCTCCGCTGCTGTCTCTGCCTGGTGGACGTCCGCCGCCGCGGACCCAACCGTCCCGGAAGGACGCCATCCGGGCTCTGACCTGTTCGGGCGTTCGCTCTCGCGGTTCCGGTGCGCGCCGCGCGGACGAGGCCTCTTCCTCGGGGCGTGTGCGCAGTTGCGGGGCGAGGCTGGCCTGACGCACCCGGCGCGGCAGGCCGTTGGTGTCCTGCGCCTCGTCGCCGCCGCCCTCGTCCGGCGGCCTGCGCAGGCGGAGCGCGGTGACACCGGGCGGGTGCGGCGCTTCTTCGGGTGCGGGTCCCGCCGAAGGCGCGAGAGCCGGACGGGGGGCGGGTGCGGGTACGGGATTTCCGTTCATGGGCGCTGCTTCGGGCTCGGGCACGCGCGCGTAGCGCCGCTCTTCTTCGGACGGTGGGTGCCGGTCGCCGGATGTCTCCAGGCCGTCCTTGTGCAACAAGGAGGTGGGCATCAGGACCACGGCGGTGGTGCCCCCGTAGGGGGAGGTGCGCAGGTGCACCTTGATGTCGTGCCGATGGGCCAGTCGGCTCACCACGAAGAGGCCCAGCCGGTCGCTGTCGAACAGGTCGAGGGCCTCGGTCTGCTGAATGCGGTCGTTGGCCTCGTCGAGGGTCTCCTTGCCCATGCCGAGGCCGCGGTCCTCGATCTCGATCGCGTACCCGTTGCCGACCGGTTCACCGCTGATGCGCACCTTCGTGTGCGGTGGTGAGAACTGGGCCGCGTTCTCGATGAGTTCGGCCAGCAGATGGGTGAGGTCGGCGACCGCGGCGCCGGTCACGTCGGCCGCGGCGAGGTGGCGTACCTCCACGCGCGCGTAGTCCTCGATCTCGGAGACCGCGGCCCGTACGACGTTGGTCAGCTGGACGGGCGTCCGCCAGGCGCGGCCCGGTGCGGCTCCGGAGAGGATGATGAGGCTCTCCGCGTGGCGTCGCATTCGCGTGGTGAGGTGGTCTAGGCGGAAGAGGTCGCCGAGTTCGTTCGGGTCGTCGGATCGGCGTTCCATGCTGTCCAGGAGGCCGAGTTGCCGGTGGACGAGGACCTGGCTGCGGCGGGCCAGGTTGACGAAGACACCGGAGATGCCGCTGGCGAGCTCGGCGCGCTCCACAGCGGCGCGCAGGGCCGCACGGTGCACCGCCGTGAGCGCTTCGGAGACCTGCCCGGTCTCGTCCTCCGCCGGTGGCCCCTGGGGCGCCTCCGCCGATACGTCGATCTCATCGCCCGCCCGCAACTTGCGCATGGCGTGCGGGAGTTTGCGCCGGGCGATCTCCAGGGCTGTGTTGCGCAGGCTGACCAGTTCGACGACGAGTCCGCGGCCGATCCGGACGGAGATCACCAGCGAGGCGGCCACCGCCACGAGCCCGAACAGCACGGCCGCCCCCGCGGGCGTGAGCAGCACCCGCGTGAACGGATCGGTTCGGTCGGCGCCGCGCGTGGCGTCCGTCTCGATGGCCCGCATCCCGTCCCGCACGGTCGTGTGCGACCGGTCCCAGGTGCCGACGGTCGCGGCGGCGAGCGCTTTGCCGCCCGGTTGCGCGATGAGCGTCCGGTCCTCGACGGCGCGTACGTCGCCGTACGCACTCCCCTCCGCGAGGTGGTTCCAGGCGGCTCGTTCGGGTCCGCTCAGATCGGTGGTCGCCGTGTCGATCAGGGTCCTGCGGGTGTCGACCGCTCCGGTGAACAGCCGCAGTCGTTCGCCGTCCAGGGATCCGGCGAGGCGCGCGCTCGTCAACAACGCGTCCTCGCGCGACAGCATCTCGGCGGAGCGGCTGAATTCGAGCAGCACGCGCGCGTCGGAGGTGAGCGCGGAGTCCTGGATGCCGGTCAGCGACCCTCCGGCGGTGAAGGCCGCGGCGATGGCCCTGGTGTACTGCCCGTACGCGGTGTCCCAGCCGGCGCGCTGTTCGAGGACCGCGGCGCGTACGGTACGCAGTTTCTCGGCGCCCCCGACGAAGGCCTCGAGGCGGCCGGCCACTCCGTGCGGCAGGTCCGCGCCGTCGGCGACGGTGTTGCCGCGGCCCAGGCGCAGCGCGGCGACCGCGTGGTCGGTGGCGGTGCCGAGCCGCTTGAGCTCGTCGCTCCGGTCGACCGCGGGTTCGGTGGCATAGCCGACAGCGGTCTCGCGCTCCGTCTGGAGAGCGGCGACCGCCTCCGCCACGGGTTTGCGCACCATGGTGTCGACCTGCTGCGCCTGGCGCAGTCGCGCGACGTCTTGGGCGGTGGTGACGGTCGCGTAGGCCCACAGGGCGAGTAGGGAGACGACGGGCACCATGAGGAGACAGACGATCTTCGCTCGGACGGTGCGGGGCCGCAGGCGCCTGCTCACCACGCGCGCGGGTCGCGCGTCCGGGTCGGACCAGACGTCGGTGTCGGCGTCCTCTGCGGCGGGTGGCCCGGCGTGCGCTCGTCGTCCGCGCGCCATGGACGCGGGTACCGGCGGCGGGCCTGAGCCGGGAGTTCTGCGGGGCGGTCGCATGGTCTCCTCGATCGGGGTCTGGGGCGGACGCGTCGTGGCCGGAGGTCAGTGGACCGGGCTCTCCAGCGGCTGTTGGGCCGACGCGGAGGCCTCCCGTTCGTCGGAGGTCGGGGACAGTGCGACGAACGCCGAGGTCAGGAAGAGGTAGGAGCCGAGGCCGACGGCGAGGGGGAAGATGAACTGCATGGCCGAGGCTCCGGGCAGGGACGTCGCGGAGGGGGCCACACGGACGCTCACCGCGAACATCCCGGTGTAGTGCATGCTGCTGACGGCGGCGCCCATCACCAGGGACGCGATCGCCACCGCCGCGGGCGACTTGATGTTGAGGCCCGCCCAGAGTGCGGCGGTCGCGGCGACGACGGCGATCACGACGGACAGGGCGACCAGGACGGGGTCGTACCGGATGCTTCCGTGCAGCCGTAGTGCGGCCATTCCGAGGTAGTGCATGCTCGCGACACCGAGCCCGGTGGTGAGGCCGCCCAGGGCGAGCGCTCTTCCCCGGTCGCGGCTGTAGCCGACGGCGAAGATCCCGGCCCCGACGACGGCCACCGCGACGACGAGGCTCAGGATGGTGAGCGGCACGTTGTAGCGGATCTCGGTACCGGTGACGCCGAAGCCGAGCATCGCCACGAAGTGCATCGTCCAGATCCCGGTGCCGAGGGCGGAGGCCGCGGTGAGGAGCCAGTTGCGCCGGGTGCGTCCGGTGGCGTTGAGCGCGCGCACGGTGCACCGCAGGCCGAGCGCGGCGCCGATACAGGCCATCGCGAACGACAGCGCGGGGGTCAGCCAGCCGAAGGTGGCGTGGTCCAGGTGTCCCATGGCCCAGGGACGCTAGCCGCGAACAGGGCGCGCAACTGGGGCGCATTTCGAAAGCTGTTGGAAGATGACAGAGAAGAGCTTCTGAACGACCGCGTCAGGGTCGAACGTGTGCACCGTACGCGCTTGCGACTCTTTCGGTTCGGACGGGGATCTTTCGACTCGGCGTCCCTCACAGGTGTCGCGCCCGTTGTCGGTGGACTGCGCAATCATGGAGCGCATGAGCGACGACCCCACACGCGTGCAGGAGTTCTTCTCGGCCCGGGCCGCCGGCTGGGACGCCCGCTTCCCCGACGACGGTCCGGCGTACGCGGCCTCGGTGGCCGCCCTCGGACTGCGCCCCGGCGGCAGAGTGCTCGACGCCGGCTGCGGCACCGGGCGGGCGCTGGCGCCGCTGCGCGCAGCCGTGGGGCCGTCGGGGGCAGTCCTGGGCGCCGACCTGACACCCGCGATGCTGGATGCGGCCGTTGGGGCGGGCAGGGACCGTGAGGGGCAGTTGCTGCTGACGGACGTGTCCCGGCTGCCGCTGCGGGCGGGCGTGTTGGACGCGGTGTTCGGCGCGGGCCTGATCTCGCACCTGCCGCACCCGGCCGAGAACCTGCGCGAGCTCGCGCGCGTGGTACGCCCCGACGGTGTCCTCGCGCTCTTCCACCCCATCGGGCGTGCGGCCCTCGCCGCACGTCAGGGGCGGCAGATCACGCCCGAAGACCTGCGGGCGGAGCCCAACCTGCGCCCGCTGCTGGCCCGTTCGGGCTGGCGCATGACGTCGTACGTGGACGAGGACTCCCGCTTTCTCGCGCTGGCGGT
This sequence comes from Streptomyces sp. HmicA12, assembly GCF_000373565.1. Taxonomy (GTDB): domain Bacteria; phylum Actinomycetota; class Actinomycetes; order Streptomycetales; family Streptomycetaceae; genus Streptomyces. The sequence continues at coordinate 517,563 of NZ_KB891831.1, forward strand.
GCGCGCGAGCTGAGCGGTGTCCCGGCCGCGCGTCACCCGTGCACGGCGGCCACGAAAGCGTCCGGGTTGTCGAACATGACGTTGTGCCCTGCGTCGGGCACCTCGACGACCCGGACACCTGAGGCCTCCAAGGAGTCCTTGCCGGGGAGTTCGCCGCTGCGGGCACCTTGGAGGTACACCCGGTCGATCTTCGCCTCCTCCAGCATGGTGCGCATGGTGGGGTCGGTGCCGCGGACGAGGCCGGACGCGGTGCGGTGCAGGGCGAGCGGGTCGGCGAGGCGCATGGTGGCGGCCCACAGGGGACCCACCTCGGCCAGCACGCGCGTGTGGCCACCGCCGGAGACGTACGCCGCCTCTTCATAGGCGGCGATTCCGCTGCTGCCCGCGGTGAGGGGCGGATGCGGGTCGAGGTTGCCTTCCGTGACGACGAGCCGTGACACCAGATCGCCCCGCCGGTGCGCGAGCACGATCGCCACGGCGCCTCCCATGCTGTGTCCGACGAGTTCCGCCCCGCTGACACCGGCGGCGTCCAGCGCCGCGGCCAGCGCGTCGGCGTGGTCCTCCAGCGTGTAGCCGAAGTCCGCCGGACGGTCGCTGATTCCGTGACCGGGCAGGTCCACGAAGAGCGAGCGCCGTCCGGCCAGTTCGGCCCTGGCGGCGATGTGCGCGTGGTAGACCGTCGAGGCCGAGCCCAGGCCGTGGACGTAGACACGGGCAGGCTCCGCCCCCGCCGCCTCCGTCCATCGGACGCAGCTCCCCTGCGCATCGAACGGCGCCTGCCGCATGACGACCTCCTTCGTAACTTGATCGGCCCTCGACCCTCACGGCCGCCACTCGAAGACAATACATCGCCACCGCAGTACTACGCAGGCGATGTACTTCGACAACGGCGAGGTGCGTCACAATGTGGTCATGCTGGAGCTCGCCATCCTCGGATTCCTGTACGACGCCCCTCTGCACGGCTATGAGCTGCGCAAACACATCACCGCACTCACCGGCCACGTACGGCCGGTCGCCGAGAGCACCCTGTACCCGGCCATCAAGCGCCTGGAGAAGGCGGGAATGCTCGGGCGCGAGACGCAGCCGGGCGCGGTGGCGGCGCCGCGCCACATGCTGAGCCTCACCGAGGCGGGCCGTCAGGAGCTGCGGCGCAGGCTGCGCGAGCCGGCCCGGCCGGACATCACGGACGAGAACCGCTGGTTCACCGTGCTCGCGTTTCTGCGGCACCTGGACGACCCTCGGGAACAGGCGGAGGTGCTGCGGCGCCGGCTCGACTTCCTGGAGGAACCCGCGAGTTTCTTCTACGAGGGCGAGCGCCCGCTGCGCGCCGAGGAGTTGGACGACCCCTTCCGGCAGGGGATCCTCACCATCGCGCGAGCCACCAGCCACACCGAGCTCGCCTGGTTGCGCGACATGCTCAACTCACTTGAAAAAGCTGGGTGTTGACACCGATCGCGCAGGAGTAGCCCGCTCCGGGTTCTGTCACCATTGCGGCAACCAGCCGCTGCACAAGTGCAGTTGTGGAGCCCGAGGCGATCAACAGGGGGACGGTGGCGCGCATGCTCGGCAGAGCCCGCAAGGCATGGAGCACATGGCGCAAGAAGGTCGCGCGGCACGAGGAGCGGCCGAAGAGCGAGGAGCGGGCCGCGCGGGCGGCGGGCGGGCCGCGGCGCTCGCCCAACCTCTTCGAGGCCGCGGCCGCCTATGTGGCGGCGTGCGTCGAGGACGACCAGGAGCGCGTCGACGAGGCCGTGGGCTGGGTGGAGCCGAACGCCCTGGCCTTCGGGGTCAACGAGCTGGCGTGCCGGGCGCTCATCGCTCTCGCGCGGGAGCGCGACGAGTCACCGCGGGCCGTCGCGCGAAGCCTCCTCGGCCTGCCCGTCGCCTGACCTCCGCGCGCGTCGATGCGGGTGACCCGGCGGGCGGCGCGGGTGACCTGGAACGGATCATCCGGCAGGGGCGAATCCACACGGGAGGCACACAAAGTACGCACTCCTTGCCGACACACCGTCCACCAGCGGAGTACGCGCCTGTCAGGACGACAGATTTCCTGGTCATCGCCCCTGTACGACATCGTCCGCGACTGACTAAGGTCACGCCGACGGAAAGTAGCTCAGGGGAGGCTGGCATGGCCGGGACGGACGACGCTGTCGCCGCCGAGGACGACGCGCTGTACGTACTGACCGCGGTGCTGTTGACACCGGCGAAGTTCCCCAGCGTGCTCGGTGACGACTACCCGGAGGCGTGTGCCGCGCTGGGCCTCGCCCCGATGGCGGACGGTTACGGGCTGGTGCTCGGCCAGGACGGGGACGGCGCGCGGTGGACGGTCGTCGTCGACGACGTGTCCCTGGTCGCCGTCGCGATCGCGTCCTGGGACTGCGGCATGGAGTACGACCTGTCCCCGGACGAGAACAGCATGGTCACGGCGCTGCCGGGCTGGCCGCTCGCCCTCGCGGTGTCGGCGCCGGGCGTCCCCGCGCCGCACGACCCGGCGCCCGACGCCGAGGCGGACGACGCGCCACCGCTGACGCCGCCCGACACGGAGACGTGGGGACCGGCTCAGCGGCGCCTGGGAGCGGACGAGATAGCCCTTCAGTGGGCCGCGTGGCGTGAGCAGATCGACGACTCCGCGTTCGCCGCGGAGACCGGCGAGGAGCCCACCGGGGCAACCGACGGGGCGACGGACGAGACGACTGACGACGCGTCCGCACGGGACCGCGCGGGCGATGCCGCCGCCTCCGAGACCCCTGACGACCCTGATGACGCCGACGGCGCGGAGACCTCGGCGAGCACCTCGCACGAAGGCATTCGCCGCGTCCTGGCCGAGGTTCGCGGCTACGTGGAGTCTCCGCCGCCGCTGGGACGCGTGCGGTCGGCCTTCGCGTCGGGGGACGCCCGGACGCTGCGCGCCGACGGCCCCGGCTGGTCGATGGTGGCGCGGACGGACGACATCGCCTTCGTCCTGCTCGACGACGAGCCGGGCGAGGTGCTTCCGGTCGGCCGGGGAGCCGAACTGCCCCGTCTCCTGGAGGCGCTCGACAAGATGGCGGTACGCCCCGTCTGAACCGCCACCGCCTCTGCACCGCCGCTGCCACATAGGGCGTTCATGCTCGATGTGGCCCCAGCCCATAGGTGTGCGAGGGCCGCGCGCCCACCATGAGGCCTCTTCACCCGCTCATGAGGAGGCCGTTCCATGCGTATGCCCAGAACCGTTGCCCTGTCGGCCACCGCGCTTGTGGCCCTGGCTGCTTCCGAGCCGCACCCCGCGAGTGCGGCCACCTCGCAGGTCGCGCACTGCGCCCGGCAGGAGCACGCGCGCGTGCCGGGCGCGGCCTTCCAACAGAGGGCCTGTCTGGACGACTTGACGACCGCGGGGCTCGCCGGCACCTCGTACACCGACCTGACGGACCAGGCGGGGCTCACGGCCAACGGCACCCGGAACCCTTCCGGTGTGCCGGGGATCCAGATCGACGGCTACTTCCGCGACAGCTCGCACACGAACGGCACCCACGGCTGGAACCACGACGCGCAGTTCGTGGTCCGACTGCCCGACCACTGGAACGGCGGCCTGGTCGTGACGGCCTCGCCCGGCAACCGCAAGCAGTACGCGACCGACACGGCGATCTCCGACCGCGCGCTCGCCCAGGGCTACGCGTACGCGGCCACCGACAAGGGCAACACGGGGCCGGACTTCTACCGCGACGGGACCCGCGCCGGTGACGCCGTGGCCGAGTGGAACGCCCGCGCCACCCAGCTGACACGGGCGGCCAGGAAGGCCGTCGCCCTGCGGTACGGCCACGCTCCCCGGCACACGTACATGACCGGCATCTCCAACGCCGGCTACCTGACGCGCTGGCAATTGGAGAACCACCCCGGGCTCTACGACGGCGGCGTCGACTGGGAGGGTGTGCTCTGGACGGAGAACGGCCCCCCTCTGCTCACCTCCTTGCCGACCGCGGTGGCGTACGGGCGGGGAGAGGCCGACGCGGACGACATGTACGCGGCCGGTTTCGCCCGTGGCTCCGAGTTTCTGTGGCCCTACCACCAGAAGGCGTACTGGGGTCTCACGCAGAAGGTGTACCGCGCCGCGTTCGACCCCTCCTTCGACCCTGACTGTCCCGGTGCGTCCGCCGGTTCGACGGTGGAGCAGATCCTCGCGCCCTGCGCGTCGGACGCCTCCTACGCCTACGCCGACCGCCCCGCGTCCGTGCGCCGGGCCGTCGCGCGCGTGGCACTGACCGGACGCGTCGGCAAGCCGCTGCTGACGCTCCAGGGCGACCTGGACACGCTGCTGCCGATCGCCACGGACGCCGCCGTGTACGCGCGGATGACCGACGCCCGGGGGCGCGGGCGGCTGCACCGCACGTACACGATCCAGGACGGCACGCACACCGACGGGCTGTCCGACACCTATCCGGATCGGCTGCGGCCGATCCTGCCGTGCTACCGGGACGCCTTCGACACGCTGACCCGGTGGGTGGAGCGCGGCACGCAGCCGCCCGCGGACCACATCGTGCGTCGGCCCGCGACCGGTGACGTCGTCAACTCGTGCTCCGTCGGCGCCTCTTAACGCCCCAGCTCCTTGCGCGACACGCGGCGCAGCCTGCGCCGCTGAGAGGGGTCGAGCGTCAGGTACGCCGCGGCGGGCACGCCGAGCACGATGAGCAGGGCCGCCCACCAGGGCAGCCAGATCAGCAGGATGATCCCGGCCGCCACGCCTCCCGCGGCGATCTTCGCGTTCCTCGACATGTGTGTGGCCTCCTTCGGGGGCGACTCGCCCTCGGCTGAGTGGAGCGGGCCCGCCTCTGCTGTGTGAAACGGGCCGGCGACGTCCACGGTTCCGACGCGCGACCCTGACAAATCCCTGATCCCGCGCCCCTGAGATGTCCCCGGGGCGGCACACCGCCCCGGGGATCGGATCAGATGTCGACCCGCAGCGGCTCTCCCACTTCATACATGTGCCGCAGTGCCTGGCGGTAGGAGTCGACGAGACCGGTCTCCACGAAGGGGATGCCCAGCTCGCGGCAGTGCGCCTTCACCATGGGCTGCGCGAGGCGCAGGTGGGGGCGCGGCATGCTGGGGAACAGGTGGTGCTCGATCTGGTAGTTGAGGCCGCCGAGGAACCAGTCGGTCAGGATGCCGCCCTTGATGTTGCGCGACGTGAGGACCTGGCGTCGCAGGTGGCCCCACTTGTCGCCCTCGGGGTCGGGCATCTCCATGCCCTTGTGGTTGGGCGCGAAGGCCATCCCCAGGTGCAGCCCGAACAGCGCCTGGTGGAGCGCGGCGAAGACCAGGGCGTGACCGAGCGGCATCACGGTCAGCAGCAGGGCCGTGTAGCCGACGACGTGGGCGACGAGGAGCGCACCCTCCACGAGGCGCTCACGCCCGCTCTGGCGCCGCAGGTCCTGGAATCCGTACACCTTCAGGGCGAGGCCCTCCAGGAGCGTGAGCGGGAAGAAGAGCCAGGCCTGGTGGCGCGTGAGCCAGCCACGGAACCCGGTGCGCGTGGCGGCCTGCTCGCTGGTGAAGACGAGGACGTCGGCGGCCACGTCGGGGTCCTTGTCGATGTGGTTCGGGTTCGCGTGGTGCCGGTTGTGCTTCTGGTTCCACCAGGAGTAGCTCATGCCGAGCAGCAGGTTGCCGTGGATCAGCCCGATGACCCGGCTCACGGAGCGGTTCGCGGTGATCTGGGCGTGCCCCGCGTCGTGACCGATGAACGCCGTACGCGCGCTGAGGACGGCGAGGACGGGCGCAAGGGCCAGCACCCACCAGGAGCCGCCGATGAGCGCCGTCCCGGTGATCACGGCGGCCAGGGCGAGCGCGTTGCTCACTATGGTCCCCACGTACCAGCCGGTGCGCCGTTCGAGCAGCCCCCGCCCTTTGACGTCCTTCAGCAGTGGTGTGAACTCGCTTCCCGTGTCGGTGGGGGACGGCGGCACGACACCGCGTGCGGCAGGGTCCGGGGCGGTTCGGACGGCCAAGGACATGGCTGTACTCCGGTCTTTGGTGGGCGAGGGCGAAGCGGCGGGCTGCGCAAGGCCCGACCCCAAAGAACGTATGGATCAGGGGGCTTGGGCGGCCATGGCGCCACCACCCGACTACGACAGGGGGACACCCCGCCGCGCATGGGGGGTTAGCTACACCCTTAGGGGTGGGGTGATCCACATCACGGCCGGAGGGTGCCCGTCCGCTCGATTCAGCGGTGTACTCTCGGCGCCTCCAGAGCGGGTAGTCAAATTTGAAGACTTCGAGCGAGACGACTCCGCGGAGGAAGACTCCGGGGAATCCGAGGAAGACGAGGAAGCAGCCATCTCCGAGCACACGCATCCCGCACCCACCCCCGCCGAGACGAACGATCTCGTGCGCTGCTGCGCCCTGTTCCTGCCGGCCGACCCCGCGCGCGAGTCGACCGTCGCCTTCTGGCGAGCCGACGGCGGCGAGCTGCCCCGGCCGGAGGCGGGCACTCCCGTGGAGGTGCCGCTGGTGCTGCCCGGCGAGGAGGTGACGGTCCCCGCCGTGGCGCTGCCGGTGCGGGCCGCGCTGCCGGTGCTCACGCGCGCGCGGGCCTCCGCGCAGGCCGATCAGACGACGGCCTTCTGGGGCGCGGCCGCCCTGCTGGCGCTCCAACTCGCGGCACGAGGGCTCCTGCTGCCAGGAGTGAGCTCCGAGGACCATGACGCATGGCGGGCCGGGCCGTTGCGCGCCGAGGACCTGGAGCGGGTGCGCGAGCTGGCCGCCGCGATGCCGCCCCAGGCGCACGCCGTCCCGCTCGACGGGCACGAGCCGCCCCGGCTGCATGCCCCGGAGCGGCTGCTGCGGGCCTTCCTGGACGCCGTCGCCGACACCCTGCCGCGCTCCCCCGCCGCGTCGGCTGCGGCCGGCGGGGCGCCCTTCGCGGCCCGCCGGCCGCAGCCGGTGCCCGAGCTGCGTCCGTGGGCGGCGGACGTCGCCGCCGGGCACGACGCGGGGGTGCGCGTCTCCCTGCGGGTCGAGGTGCCCGGTCTCGCGCAGGCCACCGACGACGAGACCCGCCTCCCGTTCCGGGCCGTGCTTCAGCTGCACAGCGTCGCCGACCCCACGCTGGTGGCGGACGCGGCCGAGGTGTGGGCCGGATCCGGCGCGGCCCGGGCCTTCGGCGGGCGCGCCCGGATGGACGCCCTTCTGGCGTTGCGGCGAGCCACGCGCGCGTGGGCTCCCCTGGCCCCTCTGCTGTCGGCCGCCGTCCCGGACGCGCTCGAACTGGCCGACGAGGAGGTCACCGACCTGCTCGGGGAGGGGGCGCGGGCCCTGTCCGCGGCGGGCGTCGAGGTGCACTGGCCCAAGGAGCTCGCCCGCAAGCTGACGGCACGCGCGGTGATCGGTCCACCCGACGAGGAGGGTGCCGAGGGTGCGGGCAGGGCCGCGGCGGACACTCCGTCGTTCCTGTCCGCGGACGCGCTGCTGGCGTTCGACTGGTGGTTCGCCCTCGGCGACCAGGAGCTGAGCCGCGAGGAACTGGACCGGCTCGCCGAGGCGAACCGGCCCGTGGTGCGGCTGCGCGACCAGTGGGTGCTCGTCGATCCGGACGAGGCCCGGCGGGCCCGTGCCCACCAGGACCGCAAGATCACCCCGGTCGACGCGCTGAGCGCCGTTCTGACGGGTTCCGCGGAGGTGGACGGCCGCCGCGAGGTGCGCCCGACGGGCTGGCTGGCGGGCCTGCGGGACCGTCTCGCGGACCCGGAGGGGATGGAGCCCGCCCTGCAGATCGCCCAGCCGGCCGCGCTCGCCGCCGAGCTGCGCGACTACCAGCTGCGCGGGCTGAACTGGCTGGCCCGGATGACCTCGCTCGGCCTGGGCGCCTGTCTGGCCGACGACATGGGTCTCGGCAAGACGATCACGCTGATCGCGCTCCACCTGCACCGGCAGACCGCGCCCGAGACCGCGGGCCCGACCCTGGTGGTCTGCCCGACCTCCCTGATGGGCAACTGGCAGCGCGAGATCGAGAGGTTCGCTCCCGGCACCCCGGTTCGCCGTTTCCACGGGGCACGCCGTTCCCTGGAGGATCTGGCCGCGGGCGAGTTCGTGCTCACCACGTACGGGACGATGCGCCTGGACGCCGCTCAACTGGCCTCCGCCTCCTGGGGGATGGTGGTGACCGACGAGGCGCAGCACGTGAAGAACCCGTTCTCGGCGACGGCCAAGGAACTGCGCACCATCGGCGCCCGCGCGCGCGTGGCGCTCACCGGCACCCCGGTCGAGAACAACCTCTCCGAACTGTGGGCGATCCTCGACTGGACCACGCCCGGCCTGCTGGGCCGGCTCGGCACCTTCCGCACCCGGTACGCCCGGGCGATCGAGGGCGGCAAGGATCCGGCCGCCGCCGAACGCCTCGCCAAACTGGTACGCCCCTTCCTGCTGCGCCGCCGCAAGTCGGATCCGGGCATCGCGCCGGAGCTGCCGCCCAAGACCGAGACCGACCGGGCCGTGTCGCTGACCAAGGAACAGACGGGCCTCTACGAAGCCGTGGTGCGCGAGACCCTGGCGGAGATCTCCGGCGCCGACGGGTTCGAGCGCCGCGGCCTGATCGTCAAGCTGCTGACGGCGCTCAAGCAGATCTGCAACCACCCGGCGCAGTACCTGAAGGAGGACAGGCCCCGCGTCGCCGGCCGCTCCGGAAAGCTGGAGCTCCTCGACGAGCTTCTGGACACGATCCTCGCCGAGGACGCGAGCGTGCTGGTCTTCACGCAGTACGTGCAGATGGGCCGTCTTGTGGAACGTCATCTGGCGGCCCGGGGCGTGCCCACCCAGTTCCTGCACGGAGGTACCCCGATCGCGGCGCGCGAGGCCATGGTGCAGCGCTTCCAGGACGGGGAAGTGCCCGTGTTCCTGCTCTCCTTGAAGGCGGCCGGCACCGGTCTCAACCTCACGCGCGCGGAGCACGTCGTCCACTACGACCGCTGGTGGAACCCGGCCGTGGAGGCCCAGGCCACCGACCGCGCGTACCGGATCGGGCAGACCCGTCCCGTGCAGGTGCACCGGCTGATCACGGAGGGCACCATCGAGGACCGCATCGCCGAGATGCTGGTCCGCAAACAGGACCTGGCGGACGCCGTCCTGGGCGCCGGTGAGGCGGCCCTGACCGAACTCACCGATGCCGAACTGGCCGATCTGGTCGAGCTGCGAGGGGGCGCCCGATGAGTGATCCGTACGACGAGCACGAGGCGTTCGACGAAAGCGCCGACGCGCAGGAGCGCACCTTCGCGGCCCTGCCGCCCATCCAGGGCCGGGGCTTCGCGCGCACCTGGTGGGGGCAGGCGTGGCTGAAGGCGCTGGAGGACACGGCGCTCGATCTGGCGCAGCTCAAGGCGGGGCGCGGGCTGGCGCGGGCCGGTGCGGTCGGTGCCGTGTCGGTGCGTCCCGGGCGCATCACCGCCGTCGTGACGGACCGCGGTGGTGCGCGGCACCGCTCCGACGTGCTGCTGCAGCAACTGGACAGCGGCGACTGGGACCACTTCCTGGGCATGGCTGTCGAACGGTCGGGGCACATCGCGGCGCTCCTCGACCGGGAGATGCCGCCGCATCTGGTCGAGGACGCGGCGGCGGCCGGCGTGGAACTCCTGCCGGGAATCGGCGATTTGGAGCCGCAGTGCGACTGCGACGCCTGGGACCACTGCGCGCACACGGCCGCTCTGAGCTACCAGGTGGCCCGTCTGCTCGACCAGGACCCGTTCGTGCTGCTCCTGCTGCGGGGGCGGGGCGAGCGGCCGCTCCTCGACGAACTCCAGGTGCGCAGTGCCGCGCACACGCAACCGGTGGCTCCGCGCCAGGAGGCCGAGGGCGTGGACGCCGCGGAGGCCCATGCCTCCGCGATCGTGCTGCCTCCCCTGCCGGCGCCGCCACCGCTGCCGGCGGAACCCGGGCTGCCGCCGTCCCTGGACACGGAGACGCCGCCTCCGGCGGGCACCGACGTCGCCGCGCTGGAGTTCCTGGCCGCGCAGGCCGCCGCGGAGGCGCACCGGCTGCTGGCCGACGCGCTCACCCCGGGGCATGAGCAGCGCGCCGCCGCGCCGGAGCCGAGCCCGTCCCAGGATGCGGCGCGGCTGGCCGCGGCCGCGCCGGAGCGGCACATCGCCGCCCGGCTCGCCGAGGGTTCGGGCCGGAGCATCGAGGGCCTGACGCTGGCCGCGCGCGCCTGGGAGCAGGGCGGCGCCGCCGCGCTGGCCGCCTTGGAGGACGAGTGGACCCCGGACGCGAACAGTGCGGCACGCGCGCGTGCCGCATTCGACGCCGCCTGGGAGGAGGGCGAGCGGCCCGAGCTCAGGGCCGCCCGTGGCCGCTGGACGGTCGCGGGCGCGGACGCCCAGCTGCGCCTGGGCCGCGACGGGCGCTGGTGGCCGTTCCGCAAGGAGCGCGGCCGCTGGGCCCTCGCGGGTCCCGCGGCGTCCGATCCGGCGTCCGCGCTGGCCGCGGCTCTGGGCACCGCCGAGGCGTAGGGAGCCGGTGCCCGCCGCTCGACCGGCATGGAATGGAGTAGTCCGACGGGACGAACGGCGCGTGGCGGGTGATCGTGAGTGGACCTCCCTCGTCGAGGGAGGCACCCTTCAGTCGGGGGGCGACCAGAAGGCGCAGGCTCATGGCGACTTTGTGCAGACCCGCTGTCTCCGTACCGGAACACGTGATCACCATGGAGGAGACACTCGCTCTGGCACGCTCCCACCATGCGAACCACCCTCAACTACCGCTGGCGCTCCGTCTGATCGAGAACACGGGCGTACGCACCCGGCACCTGGTGCAGCCCATCGAGGAGACGCTGAAGCACCCCGGGTTCGCGGACCGCAACGCGCTCTACGAGGCCGAGGCGAAGGCCCGTGTGCCCGCCGTCGTGCGGCGCGCGCTCGACGACGCGCAGCTGCGGCCCACCGACATCGGCGTGATCATCTACGTGTCCTGCACCGGCTTCATGATGCCGTCGCTGACCGCGTGGCTGATCAACGAGATGGGCTTCTCCAGCGACACCCGCCAGATACCGATCGCCCAACTGGGCTGCGCGGCGGGCGGAGCGGCGGTGAACCGGGCGCACGACTTCTGCACGGCCTATCCGGAGGCGAACGCCCTGATCGTGGCCTGCGAGTTCTGCTCGCTGTGCTACCAGCCGACCGACCTGGGCATCGGCTCGCTGCTGTCGAACGGGCTCTTCGGCGACGGCGTCGCGGCCGCAGTGGTGCGCGGACGCGGCGGAACCGGCATCGCCCTGGAGCGCAACGGCTCGTACCTCATTCCGAAGACCGAGGACTGGATCGCGTACGACGTCCGCGCCACCGGGTTCCACTTCATGCTGGACAAGCGGGTGCCGACCACCATGGAGCCGCTCGCCCCGGCGCTCAAGCAACTGGCCGGGCTGCACGGCTGGAACGCCTCCGAGCTGGACTTCTACATCATTCACGCGGGCGGCCCGCGCATCCTGGACGACCTCAGCACGTTCCTCCAAGTGCCGCCGGAGGCCTTCCGGTTCAGCCGGGCCACGCTCACCGAGTACGGAAACATCGCCAGCGCCGTCGTCCTGGACGCGCTGCGCCGGCTCTTCGACGAGGGCGGCGCACCCGACTCGGCCCGCGGCCTGCTCGCCGGGTTCGGCCCCGGGATCACCGCGGAGATGTCGCTCGGCCGCTGGAGTCGCTCGGACGACCGTGACGGCCTCCCAGAGCTCGTGGAGGCCGCCGTATGACCGAGGAGACCACCACGCGCCCGCCGGTCCGCCAGTGGCCCGCCCTGGACCTCCACGGCGTCGACTTCGACCCGGTCCTGTCCCGGCTGATGCGCGAAGGGCCGGTGACCCGCATCCAGCTGCCCAACGGTGAGGGCTGGGCCTGGCTGGTGACGCGCTACGACGACGTGCGGACCGTGACCAACGATCCGCGCTTCAGCCGCGAGGCCGTCGTGGGCCGTCAAGTCACGCGTCTGGCACCGCACTTCATCCCGCAGGCGGGCGCCGTCGGCTTCGCCGACCCGCCCGACCACACCCGGCTCAGGCGCTCCGTGGCCGCGGCGTTCACCGCGCGCGGCGTCGAACGGCTGCGCACGCGCGCGCAGGAGCTCCTCGACGAGCTGGTGGGCGCGATGCTGCGCGAAGGGCCCCCCGCCGACCTCACCGAACGCCTGCTCGCGCCGTTCCCGATCGCGGTGATCTGCGAGCTGATGGGCGTACCCGCGGACGACCGGCATCTGATGCACACCTGGACGCAGCTGATCCTGTCGTCGGCTCACGGGGCCGAGGTCAGCGAGCGTGCCAAGAACGAGATGTCGGCCTACTTCGCCCGCTCGGTCCGCTCGCGCGACGACGGCACGGGCGAGGACGTGACCTCCTTGTTGGGCACGGCCGTCGGCGCGGGTGATCTCACGGAGGACGAGGCCGTCGGCCTCGCGGTCCTGGTGCAGATCGGCGGCGAGGCCGTCACCAACAACTGCGGCAACATGGCGTATCTCCTGCTCACGCGCCCCGAACTCATGGACCGGCTGCGCGCGGAGCCCGCGTTGCGACCCCAGGCCATCGACGAGCTGCTGCGCTACATCCCGCACCGCAGCTCCGTCGGCCTGTCCCGCATCGCCATGGAGGACGTCGACATCGCGGGTGTACGGATCTCCGAGGGCGATCCGGTCTACGTGTCCTACTTGGCGGCCAATCGTGACCCCGAGGTCTTCCCCGACCCCGATCGCATCGACTTCGACCGAGCTCCGAACCCGCACGTGTCGTTCGGCTTCGGGCCGCACTACTGCGTGGGCGGCATGCTGGCGAAGCTCGAGTCGGAGCTCCTCGTAGGGGCGCTGCTGGACCGCTTCCACGATCTGCGTCTGACCGTCCCCGCCGATCGAGTTCCCTTCCGCAAGGGAGCGTTGATCCGTGGTCCCGAGGCCGTTCCCGTGACGTGGTCGGCGGCCGGATGACGGCGCTGACACCGGCGCAGGGTCTGCTCGTGCCGCCCGGGCACGGCCGCACCGTGCAGACGGCGGCCCAACAGGTCACCTTCAAGGTCACCGGGGACCATTCACGGATGGCGTCCAGCTTCGAGGTCGTGGTGCCGCCGGGGTTCGACGTCGGCGCCCATGTGCACACGAGAAGCGAGGAGTTGTTCTACGTCCTCGAAGGCGAGCTGGACGTGCTCGCCTTCGAGCCGCGGGTGCGCACCCCGGACAACTGGCAACGCTGGCAGGCCCCTTCGGGCGACAAGGTGGTGCGGGCGACGCCCGGCACGGTGATCGTGGTGCCCCCTGGCTGCCCGCACGCGTTCGCCAACCCGACGGACGCCCCCGCGAAGATGTTCTTCCAGGCCTCTCCCCCGCCCGACCACGAGCGGTACTTCGAGGAACTGCTGGAGATCCTCTCCGCGGGCGGCCCGCCCGACCACGCGGCGATCGCCGCGCTCCGTTCCCGCTACGACATCGAGCAGCTGACGCCGCTGCGCCATGGCGGGTAGCGGCACAAGGCGCGGAGGGCGCCCCGGCCGACCGGGGCGCCCTGCGCAAGTCCGTACCGCTAGCGGATCGGCATCCCCGAGAGAGTGCGGGCGATGACCAGGCGCTGGATCTCGCTCGTGCCCTCGAAGATCGTGTAGATCGCCGCGTCGCGGTGCATCCGCTCCACGGGGTACTCACGCGTGAAGCCGTTGCCGCCCAGGATCTGGATCGCCTGGGCGGTGACCTTCTTGGCCGTCTCGCTCGCGAACAGCTTGGACATCGAGCCCTCGGCGTTCTCGAACTTCTTGCCCGTGGTCGCCATCCAGGAGGCACGCCACACCAGAAGACGCGCGGCGTCGATCTGCGTGCGCATGTCGGCCAGCTGGAACGCGACACCCTGGTTGTCGATGATCGGGCGGCCGAACTGCTCGCGCGTCTTCGCGTACTCCAGCGCCTCCTCGTACGCGGCGCGTGCCGTGCCCACCGCCATCGCGCCGACGGCCGGGCGCGAGGCCTCGAAGGTCGCCATGGCGGCGTTCTTCACGCGCTCGCCGCCCTTCGCCGCCTTCTCACGCGCGCGGGCGAGGCGCTCGTCCAGCTTGTCCTTGCCGCCGAGGAGGCAGGAACCGGGAACGCGCACGTTCTCCAGGACCACCTCGGCGGTGTGCGAGGCGCGGATGCCGTGCTTCTTGAACTTCTGCCCCTGGGACAGGCCGGGGGTGTTCGGCGGCACGATGAAGGAGGCGTGGCCCTTGGAGCCGAGCGCCGGGTCGATGGAGGCGACCACGACGTGGACGTTGGCGATGCCGCCGTTCGTCGCCCACGTCTTGGTGCCGTTCAGGACCCACTCGTCCTTGGCCTCGTCGTAGACGGCACGGGTGCGCATGGAGGCGACGTCGGAGCCCGCGTCCGGCTCCGAGGAACAGAAGGCGGCCACCTTCACGTCGTTCACGTCGCCGTACATCTGCGGGATCCAGGTGCCGATCTGCTCCTCGGTACCGTTGGCGAGGACGCCGACCGCGGCGAGGCCCGTGCCGACGATCGACAGGGCGATGCCCGCGTCGCCCCAGAACAGCTCCTCCATCGCCATCGGGATCCCGAGGCCGCTCGGGTCGAAGAACTGCTGCGCGTAGAAGTCGAGGGAGTAGATTCCGATCTTGGCCGCCTCCTGGATGACCGGCCAGGGGGTTTCCTCGCGCTCGTCCCACTCGGCGGCCGCGGGGCGGATCACATCGGCGGCGAAGCCGTGAAGCCAGTCACGCACTTCCTTCTGCTCGTCGTTGAGATCCATCGTGAACTCGGCCATGACCCCTCCAGGGCTGCGTACACTGCATATGTTACTAGCGGTAACTAGAGTCTGTTACTCGCCAGTAGCTCGTGTCAACCTCCGAGCGGGCGTTCGATACCGCAGAGCCGGCGAGTGTTACCTTTCGCGGTGCGTCAAGCAATCGCACGGGCGGGGAGAACCTCATGGAGACCACACAGCGGACCGAGCAGCGCGTGGAGCAGCAGTCCGCCGCCGAGCGGCGGCGGCGTGAGCTGCTCGAGGCCGCGGACCGCGTGGTGCTCAGGGACGGGCCCGGCGCCTCGATGAACGCGATCGCCGCCGAGGCCGGCATCACCAAGCCGATCCTGTACCGCCACTTCGGCGACAAGGGCGGCCTCTACGCCGCACTCGCCAAGCGGCACACGGACGCGCTGCTCGCGTCCCTGCGCGCGGCCCTGGACGCGCCCGCGGAGCGGCGCGAGCGGGTCGAGGCGACCCTGGACACCTATCTCGCGGCCATCGAGGCCAGGCCTCAGGTCTACCGGTTCCTGATGCATCCGGCGGAGGGCGCCCCCGTCGAGGCGGGGTTCGACATCGGACGGCACTCGGCACCGCTGCTGCGGCGGATGGGCGAGGAGTTGGCCGAGGTCGTCGAGGAGCGGGTCGATCTCGGACCCGGGAGTCAGCAACTCGCGCGCGTGTGGGGGCACGGGATCGTCGGGATGATGCACGCCGCCGGCGACTGGTGGCTGGGCGAACGGCCCTGCACCCGGGCCGAATTGGTGCAGGGACTCGCCGATCTGCTCTGGGGGCGGCTCGCCGCCGCGGGCGACAAGGTGGGCGGGCCCGGGTTCTGACCGGCCTCGCCCCGATGGCTCGGCTGCGCGCCTTCGGGGCTTGTCCTGCGTTGCCGGGTGCGGGCGGTCTGTGGCCTGTCGCGCAGCTCCCCGCGGCCCTAGCTGGGCGCCTTTGACCACGGCGCCCTTGCCGCCTGGCGCAGCACTCTGCGGCGGCGCCAGCCCGTGACGCGGTCCGTGTAGACACCGCCCGCCAAGTGGTCGCACTCGTGCTGCAGGCACCGCGCGAACCAGCCCGTGCCGTGGATCACCACCGGGTCGCCGTCCACGTTCTGGCCCTCCACGCGCGCGTGGTCGAAGCGCGGGGTGCCCGCCTCCAGGCCCGGGAGGGACAGACAGCCCTCGGGACCGCGGATCACGACGCCGTCCGCCTCGACCAGGCGCGGGTTCACCACATGGCCCACGTGGCGCACATCGTCGTCGTCCTCGCAGTCGTAGACGAAGACGCGCAGCGATGTGCCGATCTGGTTCGCGGCGAGGCCGACCCCCTGGGCGGCGTACATTGTCGCGTACATGTCCTCAATGAGGCGGGCGAGGGACGGCCCGAAGTCCGTGACGTCCGCGCACGGTTGGTGCAGCACGGGATCGCCGAGCAGGGTCAGGGGTCGTACGCGCCCGTAGGCGCCGGGGATCGAGCCGTGTCGCATGGGCGTAAGGGTACGGTCGAGCGGCACCCCGAGCCGCAGTTCGGGCTTGTCAGAGGATCTCGATAGGCTGAGCCGACACAGCGATGTCGGGGGCAGACGCGACGCCGTACGCAAGGAGGACCCAGGAAGATGTCAGGCAACTCGGAGTCGATGACTCCGCGGGCCAAGCTCGCCGTGACGGCGGGCAAGGCCGCGGCCGCGGTGTCGCGGGCGGCGGGCCGCGGCAGCGGATCGGTGATCGGCGGCAAGGTCGCGCTCAGGCTCGACCCCGAGCTGCTCGGACGGCTCGCCCAGCACCTGGACGTGGTGCTCGTCTCGGCCACGAACGGCAAGACGACCACGACCCGTCTGATCGCCGAGGCCCTGCGCGCCAGCGGCCCCGTCGTCTCGAACGCGCTGGGCGCGAACATGCCGGCCGGGATCACCTCCGCCCTGGCCGGCGGCTCGGACGCCAAGTTCGGTGTCATCGAGGTCGACGAGAAGTACCTCGCGGGCGTCGCGCGCGACGTGGCCCCGAAGGCGATCGCGCTGCTCAACCTCTCGCGCGACCAGCTCGACCGCGCCGCCGAGACCCGCATGCTCGCCGAGAAGTGGCGTGAGGGGCTTGCCGGTTCGAAGGCGATCGTCATCGCGAACTCCGACGACCCGCTGGTCGTGTGGGCCGCGTCCTCCTCGCCGAACGTGGTGTGGGTCGCCGCGGGCCAGGAGTGGAAGGACGACGCCTGGTCCTGCCCGGCGTGCGGCGGTGTGATGCAGCGCCCCGGTGACGACTGGTTCTGCGGCGAGTGCGGTTTCCGCCGTCCCACCGCGAGCTGGGCGCTGCAGGGCGACTTCGTCCTCGACCCGCACGGGTCCGCCTGGCCGATCCACCTCCAGCTGCCCGGCCGCGCCAACAAGGCGAACGCGGCCTCGTCCGCCGCCGTTGCCGCCTGCTTCGGCGTTCCGCCGCAGGTCGCCCTGGAGCGCATGTACCAGGTGCAGGCCGTGGCCGGCCGGTATGACGTCGTGCAGTTCCTGGACCGCGACCTGCGCCTGCTGCTCGCCAAGAACCCCGCGGGCTGGCTCGAAACGTTCACTCTGATCGACCCGCCGCCCACCCCGGTGATCCTTTCGGTGAACGCGCGGGGCGCGGACGGCACCGACACTTCCTGGCTGTGGGACGTCGACTACACGCGTCTGGCCGGGCACCCGATCGCCGTCATCGGTGACCGCAAGCTCGACCTCGCGGTGCGCCTCGAGGTGGCGGGTCTGCAGTTCCAGGTCTGCGACACCCTCGACCAGGCCGTGCAGGCCTCCCCGCCCGGTCGGATCGAGCTGATCGCCAACTACACCGCGTTCCAGGACGTCCGCCGCCGCGTCGGCAACTGACCCGGAACCCCAGTACAGCGATCGCGAGCCAGCGAAGGATCATGAGCATGAGTGACAGCAGCCTGCGTCTCGTGTGGGTCTACCCCGACCTGCTCAGCACGTACGGAGACCAGGGCAACGCCCTCGTGGTGGAGCGCCGCGCCCATCAGCGCCGCCTCCAGGTCGAGCGGTACGACGTCCGCAGCGACCAGCCCGTCCCGACCTCCGGGGACATCTACCTCATCGGTGGCGGTGAGGACCGGCCGCAGCGGCTCGCCGCGGAGCGGCTGCGCCGTGACGGCGGCCTGCAGCGCGCGGTGGGCAACGGCGCCATCGTGTTCTCCGTCTGCGCCGGGTACCAGATCCTCGGCCACGAGTTCATCAACGACCTGGGCGAGCGCGAGCCGGGCCTCGGCCTGCTCGACGTGGTCTCCACGCGCGGCGAGGGCGAGCGGTGCGTCGGTGACGTGCTGGGCGACATCGACCCGAACCTGGGGCTCCCGCCGCTGACCGGGTTCGAGAACCACCAGGGCATCACGCACCTCGGCCCGTCGGCGCGGCCGTTCGCGCGCACCCGCATCGGCAAGGGCAACGGCACCGGGGACGGCACCGAAGGCGCCTTCAACGACACGGTGTTCGGTACGTACATGCACGGGCCCGTGCTGGCGCGGAACCCGCAGATCGCGGACCTGCTGCTGAAGCTCGCGCTCGATGTGAACGCGCTGCCGCCCGTCGACGACCGGTGGTACGAGGCGCTCCGCAACGAGCGGATCGCCGCCGCCACCGCGGCACCGTCCGCGTAAGCAACCGCCCTCCTCGGTCGTCCGGCGGGTACGGATCCGTTGTGGCTGGTCACGCGCACGTGGCAGAGCCGCACACGGACACGGTCCCGCGCCCCTTCGGGGCGCTTCCTCGCCCATATGAGCGGGCGTGTCCACCTGGCGGACGCCCCTTCCGGGCAGCCCCCCGACCGCCGCTAAGGTAGCCGCGATCCAGCCGGACGACGTGGTCCGGTCATCTGCCCACGTTTGCAAAGGTATTCCGGGCTTATGCGTATTGGTGTCCTCACATCCGGCGGCGACTGCCCCGGCCTGAACGCCGTGATCCGTTCGGTCGTGCACCGGGCAGTCGTCGACCACGGCGACGAGGTCATCGGCTTCCACGACGGGTGGAAGGGTCTGCTCGAGTGCGACTACCGCAAGCTGGACCTGGACGCGGTGGGCGGCATCCTCGCCCGCGGCGGCACCATCCTCGGCTCCTCCCGCGTGCAGCCCGCCCATCTGCGGGACGGTGTCGAGCGGGCCAAGGGGCACGTCGCCGACCTCGGCCTCGACGCCATCATCCCGATCGGCGGTGAGGGCACCCTCAAGGCCGCCCGGCTGCTCTCCGACGGCGGGCTGCCGATCGTCGGCGTGCCGAAGACGATCGACAACGACATCGCTGTCACGGACGTGACCTTCGGGTTCGACACCGCCGTGGGCGTGGCGACCGAGGCGCTCGACCGGCTCAAGACGACCGCCGAGTCGCACCAGCGGGTGCTGATCGTCGAGGTCATGGGCCGGCACACCGGATGGATCGCGCTGCACTCCGGCATGGCGGCGGGCGCGCACGCCATCGTCGTGCCCGAGCGGCCCTTCGACATCGACGAGCTGGCCGCGAAGGTCGGCGAGCGGTTCGAGGCGGGCAAGAAGTTCGCGATCGTGGTGGCCGCCGAGGGCGCCAAGCCGCGTGAGGGCTCGATGGCGTACGACGTGGGCGTCAAGGACGTCTACGGCCACGAGCGCTTCGCCGGCATCGCCCGCCAGCTCTCCGTCGAGCTGGAGCAGCGGCTCGGCAAGGAGGCGCGTCCGGTGATCCTCGGGCATGTGCAGCGCGGCGGGACCCCGACCGCGTACGACCGCGTGCTCGCGACGCGTTTCGGCTGGCACGCCGTGGAGGCCGTGCACCGGGGCGAGTTCGGCAAGATGACCGCGCTGCGCGGCACCGACATCGTGATGGTGTCGCTCGCCGAGGCCGTGGAGACGCTCAAGACGGTGCCCGCGGAGCGGTACGCCGAGGCGGAGTGCGTGCTCTGACGGCCGTCGGCCGCGCCGCCCGCCCCCTGCTTCAGTTCCTCTTTGAAGAGACTGCCCCCGGCCGAAGCCTCGGCCGGGGGCAGTTCTACTCTGGTGGCGCACAATCCGTACGAAACGAGCAACTGGAGCCGGCCGATGGATCACAGCGGGCACGGCATGGACGGCATGATCATGGATCTGCCGCCGTTCACGCTGGGGAACGGCCTGCAATGGTCGGCCGACCCCTTCTTCCTCGTCGGCTGCGTCCTCGCGCTCGCGCTGTACGGGTGGGGCGTCGTCCGCCTCGTACGGCGCGGTGACTCGTGGCCGGTGGGCCGCACCCTCTCGTTCACCGTCGGTGTACTCACCATCGGTCTGGTGATGTGCACCAAGCTGAACGACTACGGGATGGTCATGTTCAGCGTGCACATGGTGCAGCACATGGTCATCAGCATGCTGTCGCCGATCCTGCTGCTGATGGGCGCCCCGATCACGCTCGCGCTGCGCGCGCTGCCCGTCGCGGCGAAGCGCGGCGACAAGGGGCCGCGCGAGCTGCTGCTGATGCTGCTGCACAGCCGGTACATGCGGATCGTCACGCATCCGGTGTTCACCATCCCGCTGTTCATCGCGAGCCTGTACGCGCTCTACTTCACGCCGTTGTTCGACTTCCTGATGGGGTCGAAGGTCGGTCACCTCGCGATGATGGTGCACTTCCTCGCCGTGGGCCTGGTGTTCTTCTGGCCGATCATGGGCGTGGACCCGGGGCCGCACCGGCCCGGCTACGTGATGCGGATGCTGGAGCTGTTCGCCGGCATGCCGTTCCACGCGTTCTTCGGGATCGCGCTGATGATGGCGAGCACGACGATGGTCGACACGTTCGCGAACCCGCCGGCCTCGCTGGGCATCGATCCGATGTCCGATCAGGTGGCGGCGGGCGGTATCGCCTGGGCCTTCAGTGAGGTGCCGTCGGTCCTGGTGCTGCTCGCCCTGCTCTTCCAGTGGAAGAAGTCGGAGGACCGGCAGGCGCGGCGCAAGGACCGCGCCGCGGACCGGGACGGCGACAAGGAGCTGGAGGCGTACAACGCCTACCTGGCCTCTTTGAACACGCGCGGACAGTAGCGCCACTGCCCGGTCCCGGGTGACTATGGCCTTCTGGCCGCGGCACGGGCACCGCACCCCACCGTCGTGCGGTGTCCCGGCTGCCGGGAGGAGGGTGTGTGATGCCCGGTTCCACGAAGACGATGGGCGTGTTCACCGTCGGCGGCCTGGTGGCCGTGACCGCCTACACGGTGGCGCTCGGAAGCAACGGATGGCTGTGGTTCGGCTGGGTCGTGCTCGGCCTGCTCACCGTGGCGATGGTGGCCTCACGCGGCGCCTGACCGGCCGGCCGGGGCCGCAGAACCGGAACACGGGGCCGGTGGCCGCGTCCAGGGCGGCACAGTCCTCCGGTGCGTGCGGAGGGTGCCCCGAAGGCTCTGGCGCACAGGTGTCCTCGTCGCCGGACACCGTGCGCGAGCGGCCGCGCCGGGCGGCAATCGGACAGGGCCCGATCAGGCCCTCGCGCGTGCTCTGGGCATTGGCTACTGTGCGTTCGCGTCCGCGCACCTGATCCGTGTGCGTCCGCATGTGCTTCATGATCTGTATGTGTTTCATGGGGGAAGGCGACGGCCATGTTCTACCGATTGCTCAAGTACGTGCTACTCGGGCCGCTGCTGCGGCTGATGTTCCGGCCGCGGATCGAGGGTCTGGAACACATCCCGGACGACGGCGCGGCGATCGTCGCGGGCAACCATCTGTCCTTCTCCGACCACTTCCTCATGCCCGCGATCATCAAGCGGCGGATCACATTCCTGGCGAAGGCCGAGTACTTCACGGGGCCCGGCATCAAGGGCCGGCTCACCGCCGCGTTCTTCCGCAGCGCGGGACAGATCCCGGTCGACCGCTCCGGCAAGGAGGCGGGCCAGGCCGCGATCCGCGAGGGGCTCGGGGTGCTGCGCCGCGGCGAGCTGCTCGGCATCTATCCGGAGGGCACGCGCTCGCACGACGGCCGCCTCTACAAGGGCAAGGTCGGGGTCGCGGCGATGGCACTGAAGGCGCAGGTGCCGGTGATCCCGTGCGCGATGATCGGCACGTTCGAGGCGCAGCCGCCGGGACAGAAGATCCCGAACATGCGGCGGATCACCATCCGTTTCGGCCGTCCGCTCGACTTCTCCCGGTACACGGGGCTGGAGGGCGAGAAGGCGATCCTGCGGGCGGTCACCGACGAGATCATGTACGCGATCCTCGAGCTGTCCGGGCAGGAGTACGTCGACAAGTACGCGGCCCTGGTGAAGGCCGAGGCCGAGGAGGCGAAGGCGAAGGCGCGGAAGTTCCCGCGCATGCCGCTGAGCTGAGGTTCTCTGCGCTGGGCAGAGAACCTCGGGCCGGCGCTCTTGATCGACGTACGGTCCGGACATGAAGACGGCTTTGGTGATCGGTGCGGCAGGGCAGATCGGGCGACCGGCGGTGCGGGCGCTCGCGGAGGACGGCTGGGCGGTGACGGCGGCCTCGCTCGGGGGCGGGCGCGACGCGGACTGGCCGGACGAGGTGCGGGCGGTGCGGCTCGACCGGGAGGACGACGCGGCGGTCGTGGCGCTCGTCGGGGACGGGGTCGACCTGGTCGTCGACATGGTGGCCCTCACGGCGGATCACGGGCGGCAACTGGCGGGGCTCGCCGACCGGGTCGGTTCGGCCGTGGTGATCTCCAGCGGCGCGATCTACGAGGACGAGCGGGGTCGCAGTTTCCTCACGCAGGAGGAGCCGGACGGCGCGCCGCGATATCCCGTGCCGATACCGGAGAACTGGCGGACGCTGGCGCCGGGCGACGGGTACGGGCCCCGCAAGGTGCGCATCGAGCAGGACCTGCTGGCCCTCGGTGACCGGATGCCGACGACGCTGGTGCGGGCGGGCGCGGTGCACGGCCCGCACTGCAGGACGCCGCGCGAGCTGTACTTCGTGAAGCGGAACCTCGACGGGCGTCGCACGCGCGTCCTCGCGTACAACGGCGAGAGCCGCTTCCACCCGGCGAGCGTGCGCAATCTGGCGGAGCTGGTACGGCTCGCGGCCGCCCGGCCCGGATCGCGGGTGCTGAACGGGGCCGACCCCGACTCCCCCACGGTCGCCGAGATCGGCGCGATGATCGACGGGCTGATGGGCGTGGAGACGGAGACGGTGCTGATCGACGGGGAGCCGCCGTCGCCCGAGGTCGGGTCCACGCCGTGGTCGGCGGCGCACCCGGTCGTCTTCGGCATGTCGGCCGCCGAGCGCGAGCTCGGGTACAAGCCGGTGACGACGTACGCCGAAGCCCTTCCCGAGACGGTGGGCTGGCTGACCGGGCGGCTGCGCGAGCAGGACTGGCGGGACGGCTTCCCGCGGATGGTCGCCGCCTACACGACCGGTCTGTTCGACTACGCGGCCGAGGACGCCTGGCTGGCGTCCCGCGGATGACGAGAGGCCCGGCCCCACGAAGGGGCCGGGCCTCTCAGCGACCTGAGGTCACGGCTTCGGGGTGGCGTGCGGGGCGCACGTCACGTCCTCGCTGTCGACCTTGCCGGTGAGCAGGTACGTGTCGACACGGTCGTTGATGCAGGGGTTGGTCAGACCGGTGACACCGTGCGAGCCCGCGTCCTTCTCGGTGATCAGGCGGGAGCCCTTGAAGCGCTTGTGCAGTTCGACGGCGCCCTCGTACGGGGTGGCGGCGTCACGCGTGGACTGCACGATCAGGACCGACGGCAGACCCTTGCCGGTCCTGACGTCGATCGGCGTCTGCTGCTTGGTCTTCCAGGTGGCGCAGGGCAGGTTCATCCACGCGTTCGCCCACGTCATGAACGGGTACTTCTTGTTCAGTTCCGTGTTGTCGCGGTCCCACTTCTTCCAGCTGGTGGGCCACTTGGCGTCGGCGCACTCGACCGCGGTGTAGACCGCGTTGCTGTTCTCGGAGGCGGCGTTGCCCGCGGTGTCCGACATGTCGGGGGCGATGGCGTCGACCAGGGCCTGCGTGTCGCCGGCGACGTACTTGCTCCACGTCTGGGCGACGGGCACCCATGAGGAGTCGTAGTACGGCGCGCTCTGGAAGAAGCCGATGAGCTCGGCCGGGCCGACGACCCCGCCGATGGGGTTCTTCTTCGCGGCGGCGCGCAGGGTCTCCCACTGCTTCTGCACCGCGGCACGCGTGGTGCCGAGGTGGAAGGTCGCGTCGTTCTTTGCGACCCAGTCCTGCCAGTCGTTCCAGCGGCCCTGGAAGGCGATGTCCTGGTTCAGGTTCGCCTCGTACCAGATGTTGTCCTTCGCCGGGTTGACGACGCTGTCCACGATCATGCGGCGGACGTGGCCCGGGAAGAGGGTGCCGTAGACGGCGCCCAGGTAGGTGCCGTAGGAGACGCCCAGGTAGTTGAGCTTCTTCTCGCCGAGCCCGGCGCGGATGACGTCGAGGTCACGCGCGGTGTTCGGCGTCGTCATGTGCGGCAGCATCTCGCCGCTGCGCTCGTAGCAGCCGTCCGCGTACTCCTTGGCGAGCTTGCGCTGGGCGAGCTTGTCCGCCTCGGTGTCGGGGACCGGGTCGGCCTTGGGCGCCTTGACGAACTCCTGCGGGTCGATGCAGGAGATCGGCGCGGAGTGGCCGACGCCGCGCGGGTCGAAGCCGACGAAGTCGTACGCCTTCGAGGTCTTCGTCCACAGCGGGTTCTTGGAGGTCACGCGGGCCGGGAAGCGCATGCCGGAGCCGCCGGGGCCGCCCGGGTTGTAGACGAGGGCGCCCTGGCGCTCGTCCTTGGTGCCCGTGCTGCCGATGCGGTCGACGGCGAGCTCGATCTGCTTGCCGAACGGCTTCGCGTAGTCGAGCGGAACGGTGACGTACCCGCACTGGATCGGCTTGGCGAGCCCCCAGTCCTCGGGACAGTCCTTCCAGTCGATGCCCTTCGCCTCGGCCTTGGCCGCAGCGATGGCCGCACCCACGGCCTCACGGTTGTGGGTGCTGGTGCCCGACGTGCCGTGCTGCGCCGAGGCGTTGGCGGCGGGGGCGGCGACCGCTCCCGCTATCAACGCGGCCGCGGCGACGGCGCCCGCGGAGCCGATCGCCACCTTCCGGCTGCCGCGACCCGTCTGTCCAGTCCGTCTCAAGTGAGCCCTCCCGTACATGGATTCGATCGTTACGTCGATCGGGTTGCCGACCGGTACGGGGATCCTGTCGGCTGTGAGCACCCTGAGGACAGAGAAGACAGGCGTTCTTTACCAATCCGATAAACGGGATAACTCGTCCCGGTGAGCGGTCAGTCCGCCAGTCGGCGCAATGCCGCGTCGAGCGTACGGCGCAGCCGCAGGGCATCCGGCGCGACGGCGGTGACGAGGACAGCGGGCCCCGCGAGCGGGGTGAGTGCGGCCGTGCCCTGCTCGTCGAGGACGGCGGCGGACGGCATCTCGGTCTCGAACTCGGGCCGTACGACGACGAGTTGACCGAGTGCGCGGTGTCCGGACAGGACGGCGGGCCCGTCCCAGCCGCCGGGCGCCCCCGGGCCGCAGGCCAGCTCCTGGTCGAGCAGGGGCCGGCCGGCCCGGTACACGGTCAGGCGGCTGGTGAGGCGGCCCGGGTCCTCCCCCACGCGGCCGAGCACCTGCTCCTCGCGCAGTACGAGGCGGGCGCCCGGGGCGAGCTCGGCGCGCGTGGTGACGCGCAGGTCGCTGCCGTGCGCCGAGATCAGCTGCTCGGGCAGCCAGTCGAGACGGGCCCCGTCGGCCACCGTGAGCCGGACGTCGTAGCGGGCCTCGCCCTTGGCCTGGCCCGGCAGCGCGAGGGTGGCGGCGACCGAGCCGACGTGCAGCCGGGCGCCCTCGTCCGCGCGGGCCTCGACGGTGAAGTGGTCGCCGCCGAGGGGGCCGCTCATCGCTCCGACGAGCATGACGCGCGCTTCGCCCTCGCCCACGGCCCGGGTGCGGCGCAGCGCGAGCGAGCCCTCGCTCTCCAGCGCCGGCAGCGCGGTGCCGCCCCGGCCGTCGCCGCGGGCGGCGATCCGGGCGAGGGAGCGGACCCCTGCCGTCATCGCGCCGTCCACGCGGCGAGCCGCCCGCGCGCCCAGGCCGCGACGTCGTCGACGCCGGCCTCGGAGCGCAGCGACTGGAGGACGACCGGGAGTTCACCGCGTGCCTGCTTGGCGTCGGCGGCCATCCGGGCCAGGTCGGAGCCGACGTACGGGGCGAGGTCGGTCTTGTTGACGACGAGGAGGTCGGCGGTGGTGACGCCGGGCCCGCCCTTGCGCGGGATGTCGTCGCCGCCGGCGACGTCGATCACGAAGATCTGGGCGTCGACGAGCCCCTTGGAGAAGGTGGCGGTGAGGTTGTCGCCGCCGGACTCGACGAGGATGAGGTCCAGCGGCCCCACCTCGTCCTCCAGGTCCTCGACGGCCTCCAGGTTGGCGGAGATGTCGTCGCGGATCGCGGTGTGCGGACAGGCGCCGGTCTCCACGGCGGTGATCCGCTCGGGCGGCAGCACGGCTTCGCGCAGCAGGAACTCGGCGTCCTCGCGGGTGTAGATGTCGTTGGTGACGACGGCGAGGGACAGTTCCTCGCGCAGGGCACGGCAGAGCGCGGCGACGGTCGCGGTCTTCCCCGAGCCGACGGGCCCGCCGAGCCCGATGCGCAGGGCGCGCCGGGTCCCGTCGGGACGGTGGGCGTCGGCGGAGACGGCGGAGGCCTCGTCGTGCGAGTGTCCGAGGTGCATGGTGATCACGGCTCCAGTTGGTTCAACCAGCCTGTCCGACGTTTGAGGACGAGGCCGTTCAGGCCGATGGGGGTCTGGGGGCGAAGCCCCCCGGTTCGGGAAGGGGAAGGGTCGGCGGGGCGAGATTCCCGTACGGCGCTCCGCTAGGTCGTGTCCGCAAAGTCCCTCCGTCCGCCCGGAGGGCGGGCCCCGCGGCGTCAATGGGGTCTCCCCTGCTCGAACGGAGTCGAGAGCTTGGGGAAGCGGGGCAGACGGGACTTTGCGGACACGACCTAGGACGCGAACAGCCTCACAGGCCAGCCGGCATGGACTTCGGCCCCGATCTCCAGGAGCGGAGCGGACCCCGCGGGCAGCTCGTCGAGCCCGAGCTCGACGGCCCGTCTCGCCGCGTCCACGGCGTCGGCGACGATCCGGTCCAGCTCCGGCGCGAGGCGCGCGAGCGCCCTGGTCGCGTCGAACGGGTCGAGGCTCAGCAGCCGTACGACCGCGGTCGCGGGCCCGCTGACCCCTTCGTACGCGGAACAGTACGCGGCGTCCTCGGCCCCGAGCCCGGCCGCCCGCGCGGCGAGGCCCAGGACGACCGGCTGGTGCGCGCCCTTGGGGAACTCTCTCGCCAGGGCGTCGAGTTCGGGGTGGGGCCAGGTGGCGCGGGCGGCCCGCATCATCTGCCGCCCGAGCTTGCGCGCGGTGCCCCGGAGCGCCGCGGACGGGGTGCGGGCGTCGGCGGCCGTGTCGAGGGCGACGGGGTCGATGCCGAGCGCCGCGGCGGCGGCGAGGGCGGCCGAGACGGCCCCGCTGGTGTACAGGCGCCCCCGGCAGAACTCCTCCAGGCTCGCGGCGCCGGTGATGCGGCCCGCCTTGACCGCGGCCTCCGCCCCGCCGGAGTGGGCGTGCCCACCGGCGGGGAAGCGGCCGTCGGCCAGGACGAGCAGTGCTGCGCGCGTCATCTCGTGCTCACCCGGCGGTTCAGAACAGGAAGTACCGCTGCGCGAGCGGCAGTTCGGCGGCCGGGGCGGGTTCGACGAGTTCGCCGTCGATGGTCACGGCGAACGAGTCGGGGGCGACCTCGACGCGGGGCAGGGTGTCGTTGTTGAGCATGTCCGCCTTGCTGCGCCCGCGGGTCGAGCGGATCGGGACGAAGGACCGGTCGAGGCCGAGCCGCCCGACGAGCCCGTCCTCGATCGCGGTCTCCGTGACGAAGTTGAGGGAGTTGGCGGCGGGGGCCTTGCCGTACGCGCCGAACATCGGGCGCGGCATGACCGGCTGCGGCGTCGGGATGGAGGCGTTGGCGTCGCCCATCTGCGCGTAGGCGATCTGTCCGCCCTTGATCACGACCTGCGGCTTGACGCCGAAGAACTTCGGGTCCCAGAGCACCAGGTCGGCGAGCTTGCCGGTCTCGACGGAGCCGACCTCGCCCTCGATGCCCTGCGCGATCGCCGCGTTGATCGTGTACTTGGCGACGTAGCGGCGGGCGCGCTGGTTGTCGGCGCGGAGGTCGCCGGGCAGGAAGCCGCGGCGGCGCTTCATCACGTGCGCGGTCTGCCAGGTGCGCATGATGACCTCGCCGATGCGGCCCATGGCCTGCGAGTCCGACGACATGATCGAGATGGCGCCCATGTCGTGCAGGATGTCCTCGGCCGCGATGGTGGTGGGCCGGATGCGGGACTCGGCGAAGGCGAGGTCCTCGGGGACGGCGGGGTTGAGGTGGTGACAGACCATCAGCATGTCGAGGTGTTCCTCGACGGTGTTGACGGTGTGCGGCCGGGTCGGGTTGGTGGACGACGGCAGCATGTTGGGCAGCTGCACGGCCGTGATCATGTCGGGCGCGTGCCCGCCGCCCGCGCCCTCGACGTGGAAGGCGTGCAGGGTGCGACCGCCGACGGCGTCGAAGGTGTCCTGGACGAAGCCGGACTCGTTCAACGTGTCGGAGTGGACGGCGAGTTGGGCGCCGGACTCCTCGCACACGTCGAGGCAGGCGGAGATGACGGCCGGGGTCGCGCCCCAGTCCTCGTGGATCTTGAAGCCGCAGACGCCCGCGCGCAGTTGGTCGCGCATGGACTCCTTCGACATGGTGTTGCCCTTGCCGAGGAAGCCGATGTTGACGGGGCTGTTCTCCATCGCCGCGAACATCCGGGCCAGGTGCCAGGAGCCGGGGGTGATGGTGGTCGCCTTCGAGCCTTCGGCCGGTCCGGTGCCGCCGCCGACGAGCGTCGTCACGCCGGACGCGAGCGCCTCGTCGACGATGGTCGGCGAGATGAAGTGGATGTGGGTGTCGATGCCGCCCGCGGTGACGATCTTGCCGTTGCCCGCGAGGACCTCGGTCTCCGGGCCGATGACGAGGTCGGGGTGGACGCCGTCCATGGTGTCCGGGTTGCCGGACTTGCCGATGGCGGTGATCCGGCCGTCCCGTATCCCGATGTCGGCCTTGACGATGCCCCAGTGGTCGATGATCACCGCACCGGTGATGACGGTGTCGGGGGTGCCTTCGGCGCGCGTGGCACGCGACTGGCCCATGGATTCGCGGATGACCTTGCCGCCGCCGAAGACGGACTCGTCGCCGGAGAGGCCGGGGCCGCCGGAGCGGTCCTCCTCGATCTCGACGAGAAGGTCGGTGTCGGCGAGCCGGATGCGGTCGCCGGTGGTGGGACCGAACAGGTCGGCGTAGGCGGCGCGGGACAGCTCAGGCATCGAGGGCACCTCCGGTCTCGCCGCGCAGGCCGGTGACGATGCGGTTGCCTGCGAGGGGTACGAGTTCGACGTCGACGGGGATGCCGGGTTCGAAGCGAACGGCGGTGCCCGCGGCGATGTTCAGCCGCCGGCCGCGGGCGGCGGCGCGGTCGAAGTCGAGGCCCGGGTTGGCCTCGGCGAAGTGGTAGTGGGAGCCGACCTGGACGGGCCGGTCGGCGGCGTTGAGCACCGTCATGCGCGTGACCTCGCGGCCCGCGTTGTATACGACGGGTTCGTCGGCGAAGAGGATCTCTCCGGGAATCATGTGCCGCGCCCCCGTCAGACGATCGGTTCGTGGACGGTGACGAGCTTGGTGCCGTCCGGGAAGGTGGCCTCGACCTGGACGTCGTGGATCATCTCGGGGATGCCCTCCATGACGTCGTCGCGGGTGAGCAACTTCCGCCCGGAGGACATGAGTTCGGCGACGGTACGGCCGTCGCGCGCGCCCTCCAGGATGTGCGAGGTGATCAGCGCGATGGCTTCGGGGTGATTGAGCTTCAGACCCCGGGCCCGACGCTTCTCGGCCACGTCCGCGGCTACATGGATGAGCAGTCTCTCCTGCTCGTGCGGGGTCAGTTGCACGGTCCCACCTCATAGTCCTTCACTCCGGGCCGTGCGGGGCCCGGCTGCCGCGGCCACCGCGACGGGTATAGATGTAACACACATGAAATGCGCGCGATCTTGCGCACCCCGGTTACGAAAACCCCTGATGGCGTGGGCTGCAGGCTAGTTGGGCGGAGTTTCAACGACGTTAACCGTCGCTTGACCGAGCCATGGTGATCAGCTGACCTCCCGCATGCCCATCAGGCTCCGCAGGCCGGCCTGGAGCGCCTCGGCCGGCACGTCCTTGAAGAGGGCCTGCTGGGCGATGAAACCCTGCACCGCCGCGATCATCGTCCGCGCGACGGCGTCCGCGTCCGCGTCGGCGGCCATCAGGCCCGCCTCCTGGTAGCCCTCCACGATCGTCACCCAGGACGCGCAGATCCTGGCGTAGCCCTCCTGGA
Source organism: Streptomyces sp. HmicA12 (assembly GCF_000373565.1). Classification (GTDB taxonomy): domain Bacteria; phylum Actinomycetota; class Actinomycetes; order Streptomycetales; family Streptomycetaceae; genus Streptomyces. Next base: position 547,648 of record NZ_KB891831.1, read on the forward strand.
TGGCGGTGGCGAGCGCCGGGTCGCGCAGGGTCTCCGTCCACACCTGGACCATGAGCCGCCCGATGACCGGCATCCCGCCCTCGTCGCGCAGGCCGGGCCGGAGCCCCTGCACCTGCCGCATGACCTTGTCGACCAGTTCGTGGGGCGGCGAGGGCGGCACCTCCTTGGCCGCCTCCTCGTAGATCGCGCCCACGTCGTCGAGCACCTCGGTGACGATCGCGTGGATCAGCTCCTCCTTGCCGCGGAAGTAGCGGTAGACCGCCCCGGCGGACAGGCCGACCCCCTTGAGGACGTCCTGCATCGAGGTGGCATGGAAGCCGTTGCGGGCGAAGCAGAGCGCCGCGCCGTCCAGGATCTGGCGGCGGCGGGCGTCGAGGTGCTCTTGGGATACACGGGCCATGCGCCTCAAGTTAAAACGAACATTCATTCTTGACAAGGAGAGAGCCTGGTGGCGAGAGTGGGGGCATCCCATAAAACGAACGGTCATTCTCTCAGCCGTCCACGGCTCCCCCAGGGGGAACGCATGTCAGCCCTGACCCGCAAATCCGCCGCGGCGATCCTGCTCGTACCGGTGCTCGCCGCTCTCGCCCTGTGGGCCTTCGCCTGGCCCGCGGCCCGGACGGCGCCGCGCGATCTGCCGCTCGGTGTCGCCGGGCCCGCCGCCGCCGCCTCCGCGGTGGAGCATCAACTGGCCGCGCGGGACGGGGCGTTCGAGATACATCGGTACGCCGACGAGGCCGCGGCCCGCGCCGCGATCGAGGACCGGGCCGTATACGGAGCGGTGGTCGCCGGCGCGGGCGCCCCGAAGCTGCTGACCGCGTCGGCGGCGAGCCCGGTCGTCGCGCAGTTGTTGCAGCAGGCGGTGAGTGCCCAGGCGCCGGCCGGGGCGACGGTGCGGACCGTCGACGTGGTGCCCGCCCCCGCCGCCGACCCCCGTGGCTCCGCTCTGAGTTCGAGCGTGCTGCCGCTCGCCATCGCGGGAGTCGCGGGCGGTGCGCTCGTCACGATGCTGCGGCTGCGCGGGGTGCGCGCCGCGCTCACCCTGGTCGGGGCCGCGGCGCTGGTCGGCCTGGCCGGCGCCGCCCTCGCACACAGCTGGCTCGGCGTGCTGGCGGGTGACTGGTGGGCCGTGGCCGGAGTGCTCGGCCTGTCCTCGCTCGCGGTGGGCGCGACCGTCGCCGGTCTCGCCGCACTGATCGGACCGGCCGGGATCGGCCTCGGCGCGCTGACGATGGTCCTGCTCGGCAACCCGTTCTCCGGAGTGGCCTCCGCTCCGCAGCTGCTGCCCGAACCGGTCGGCCTGCTCGGCCAGTTGCTGCCGCCCGGCGCCGGTGGCTCACTGCTGCGCTCGGTCGCCTTCTTCGACGGGGCCCGGGCGGCGACGCCCGCGATCACGCTCGCCGCATGGGCGGGACTCGGCCTGCTGGCGGTGCTCGTCGGCGGTCTGCGCGGACGGCGCACGGCTGCGCCGCGGGAGTCGCCCGCCGCCACCCCGGCGCCGCAGCCGGTGGGCTGAACCTGGCACAGACGCGGACCGGCCGCGCATCCCCGCTGTAGCGGACGGGGGTGCGCGGCCTTTTTGCGCGGCGGCGCGCGCAAGAAACCTGTGCGCGGAGGGAGTTCGGCTACCTGACCTCGGGGCCGCGATGTTCCGCCGCGATCCCGAACCGCTGCTGTTCGCTCGGAGCGGACGACAGGGATCCGACCCGGGACACGGAACTGATCACGGGCTCCTCCGCCGGGTCGCCCGGCTTGACCCCCATCGCTTCGAGTCGCTCCAGGTCAGCGGCCGAGACGAGGGCGACGAGCGGCTTGCCGTGGCGGGTGACGACGACGCGCTCGCCGCCGTACACCACGCGGTTGATCAATTCGGCGAGCTCTGCCCTGGCTTGCGTCACCGGAATCTCGTAGGCCATGCTCCCCATCGTACGTCATGTACGTCCTGTACATTTTTGACAGAGACGGCGCCCAGAGCGTCCGTATCGCCATTGGAGGCACCATGACCCGCCCGTCCGGCCGTTATGTCCTGCCCGAGTTCACCGAGCGCACCACGTCGGGACAGCGCACGCTCGATCCGTACTCCAAGCTCCTGGAGGAGCGCATCGTCTTCCTCGGGACGCCGATCGACGACACGTCGGCCAACGACGTGATGGCGCAGTTCATGCACCTCGAGTACACGGCGCCCGACCGGGACATCTCGCTGTACATCAACTCCCCCGGCGGCTCGTTCAGCGCGATGACGGCGATCTACGACACGATGCAGTACGTCAGTTGTGAGGTGGAGACGACCTGTCTGGGGCAGGCCGCGTCCGTCGCCGCCGTGCTGCTGGCCGCCGGGACACCGGGCAAGCGGTCGATGCTGCCCGGGGCACGTGTGGTGCTCGACCAGCCCTCTCTGCCCGAGCCGGCCCAGGGCCAGCCCACCGATCTGGAGATCCAGGCCCGCGAAATGGTGCGCATGCGCGAGCAGTTGGAGGAGCTGCTCGCCGAGCACTCGGGCCGGTCGAAGGAACAGGTCGGCGCCGACATCGAGCGGGACACCGTACTCACCGCCCAACAGGCCCTGGAGTACGGCCTGGTGGACGGGGTCATACAGAGCCGCAAGAGCACGCTCGGCGTCCCGGGTTCGAGGTGAGGTGCCCGTGTATCCACCGGAACTCCCGCCACTGCCCGCGCTGACCCGCGCCGAGGGCGATTTCGTGGACAGCTATCTGGCGGTGATCGATCTGCTCGCGCGCATCAATCCGGCCCGGGGGGACGACACCTATCGGGGACTGCGGGCCGCCCAGGCGCTCGTCAGCCGGGCCTCGGCCCTGCGGGACGCCCTGACGCTGATGCACCAGCGGGGCGAGCGCGAGGTGCACGCGGCAACCCTCGCCCGGGCGCTGCGCGTCCTCGACGGCGAGAGGCGGACACAGAGGGTCACATTGCCACCAGAAACCGTCGGCTAGCGATCAGTTCACGTTCCCAGATGCTCGCCCGGCGTCGAGTCGTCCGCTTCGGCCTTGAAACGGCCCAGATGGTGTACCCCCGGATGGCGTAGACGATCGTAGGTCAAGAAGCCCGTCAGAGTTGCGCAGCGACGGTACGCGCGCGCCGGAATTTCCTGTTCCGCCCCTGGTGCGGGCGTCGTCGGGCGTGGCCGCCGGGGTTCGAAAGCCGCACTGTCCACCTGAACGGGTCAAGCGTGAGGAGCCTCACTTACCGCCGGTTCAGCTCGGTTTTCGCGACACCCGTGCGTGAAGATCCCTTCCGACGACAAGCCCCCGCCACCGCGGCGGGGCGGTCCGTGCGGACGCCGAGTCCTGCCGCCGCCCGGATGTCAGGTCGACAGGAGTGGTTCGGCAGGAGTGGAGGACCCAGGCACGACGGGTCGCCGCAGCACCCGCTGCGAGCGGCCCTTGGGGTGAAGCCGCACCACGCGGCCGGGCAACTTCGCCAGCCCGAACCCGACAGGTCATCCTTCGCAGGCGGCTGACGAAGGGTTGCGCATGACTGCGCTCGATCGTGTTCCCTCGCTGCTGACACGGGCCGGCACCGCCTCGGTCCTGACCCTCGCCGTCGCGGGAGCCGGGCTCATGGTGCCCGGCGCCGCGCCGGAGGCGTCGGCGGCCGCGACCTCGACCAAGGCACTTCAGGTCGCGGCATCGAAGAAGGGATCGCCGTACAAGTGGGGCGCCACGGGACCGCACCGGTTCGACTGCTCGGGCCTGACGCTCTACTCGTTCAAGCGGGCGGGCAAGAAGCTGCCCCGCACCGCCGCGCAGCAGTACAACAAGACCCGTCATGTCTCCGCGTCCGGTCGTAAGCGCGGTGACCTGGTGTTCTTCCACTCGGGCCGAAGCGTCTACCACGTCGGGATCTACGCCGGGAAGGGGCGGATCTGGCACTCCCCCAAGACCGGTGACGTGGTGAAGCTGCAGAAGATCTGGACCAAGAGCGTCTGGTACGGCCGGGTGCGCTGACGCCCCTGTCGACCGGCTCGTGGGGACGGGCCGGGCGCCCGGCCCGTCCCCACGAACAGAATGCGGCTCGAACGCCCGTCACTGGATACTCGGGAGGTATGAACGAGCGGAACGAAACACGTCTGGAACGTGCCGACCGGAACTTCGGCGAGTTGCTCCAGGAACTCCGCGTCATCCAGACCGGAGTGCAGTTTCTGTTCGCCTTTCTCCTCACGCTCGCGTTCACCCAGCGCTTTCCTTCGCTCGACACGACGCAGCGCGCCACGTATCTGACGACGCTGCTGCTCACGGTCGTCGCGGCCGCGCTGTTCACCGCTCCCGCCGCCGTGCACCGGGTCCTCTTCCATTTGGGGGCCAAGGAGCAGATCGTGCGGGTCTCGTCGCGGCTGGCCGCCTACGGGATGACCGCGCTCGTCCTCGCGCTGACCGGGTCGGTGCTGCTCGTCGTCGATGTGACGGTCGGCAGGGGCGGCGGCATCGCGGCGGGCGCCGGGACGTTCGTGGTGTGCGCGGGATTGTGGGGACTACTGCCCCGTCTGCTGCGCCACAGCCTCCTCAGGCGACCAACGGCTCCAGCAGCAGAACAAGAGCCAGCGTCACCAGAGCGCCGCCCGTGACGGCCTCCAGGGCGCGCGCCGTGCGCGGCCGGCGCAACCACCGGCCCAGCCGGTCCACGAGCAGGGCCACGGCGGGGAACCAGAGCAGCGCGAACGCGACCACGATCGCCGAGAGGATCGCCGTGCGCGGCAGCGCGGGGCTGCCCGCCGGGACGAACTGCGGCAGGACGCTGAGGAACGTGATCGGCGCCTTCGGGTTGAGCGTGTTGGTGAGGAAGCCCTGGCGCAGCGCACCCCCCGTCGGCACCGGGACCTCGCCCTGCTCGGCGCGCGGCCGCGACGCCGATCGCAGGGTCCGCGCCCCGAGGTACAGCACGTAGACACCGCCCGCGAGTTGGAGTGCGCGGAACAGCGCGGGGACCGCGGTGAGGACGGCGGCGACCCCGGCGACGGCGAGGGCGGTGTGGACGAGCAGGCCGCCCGCGATGCCGAGCGCGCAGGCGACCCCTGCCCGGCGCGAGACGAGCGAGTTGCGTACGACGACGGTGAAGTCGGCGCCGGGCAGGGCCACCATGCCCGCGGCGACGCCGGTGAAGGCGACCAGTTGAGCGTCCATGCCCGCCAGCCTGCCCGAGCCGGGCCTTAGGCAGGTATGTGCAATATCCTGGGTCTGCCCAAAGCATCGCTTAACCCCTGACCGGGCTCCGGAGGCCGTTCATGTACGACCCGACGCGGCTCGCCGCCCTGGTGGCGGTCGCCGAGGCCGGGTCGATCACCCGGGCCGCGCGACGACTCGGCTACACGGCCCCCGCGCTGTCGCAGCAGCTCGCGAAGCTGGAGCGGGAGGCGGGCGCCGCGCTCCTCGTGCGCCACCACAAGGGCACCCGGCTGACCGGCGCGGGCGAGCTGCTCGTGGTCACGGCCCGGCGGGTGCTCGACGAGATGGAGCGGGCGCGGCACGACCTGGCACGCCTCGCGGGCCTGTCGGGCGGGCGCCTGCGGCTCGGGACGTTCACGACGGCGGGGATGCATCTGCTGCCGCCCGCGCTGACCGCGTTCCGCCGCGCGCATCCCGATGTGCGGCTGACGGTCGCGGGGTACGAGCCGCCGCACGGTATCGCGGCGGTGGCGGCGGGCGAGGTGGACGTGGCGCTCACGCACGCGTACGAGCCCGCGGAACCGGTTCCGGTGCCGGCCTCGGTGGTCCAGGAGCCGCTACTTGTCGAGGAGTTGGTGCTCGTGACCGCTCCGGGGCACGCGCTGACCGCCGGGACGGCGGGGGCGGCGAGGCTGCCGCTGACGGAGCTCGCGGGGCAGCCGTTGATCAGCATGGCGCCGACGCATCCGCCGCGTCAGGGGGTGGAGTCGGCTCTCACGCGGGCCGGGGCCACACCGTCCGTGCTGGTGGCGACGCCGGGTTACGCACTGGTGTGCGCGCTGGTGAGTGCGGGGCTCGGTCTGGCGGTGGTGCCGGACATGGTGGCGCGGACCTCCGCGACACCGGTGGGCGTGCGACGCCTCGACCCCGGTGATCTGCGGCGCACGATCTCGGTGGTGCACCGGGCCGACGAGGCGAACCCGGCCGTGGACGGCTTCCGCGCCCTGCTGCGCGGCGCGTTCGGCAGGCCGTCCGAGTGACGGGCTCTCAGACGGCTGACGCGGGGCGTCCGTTGCCCTCGACGACGGGGGCGTTCCAGGGCAGCGCGATCCACACGGTCTTGCCGCCCTCGGGGGTCGGGCTGACCGAGAGTCTGCCGCCGCACTCCGCGGTGAGGCAGCGGATGATGACCATGCCGCGCCCGTTGTCCTGCTGGACGGCGGCGGGCAGTCGCCTGGGGTAGCGGGGGTGGCTGTCGGTGACGCCGATCCGCAGTCGCTCGTCCCGTTCGAGCTCCACGTCGACGGTGAAGGTGGGTGACTGCCCGAGGGTGTGCTGCACCGCGTTCGTCGCGAGTTCGGAGACGATCAGGCGGACGGTGTCGGCGGCGTCGGTGTCACCGGGCATGCCCCACTCCCTCAGGACGTTGCTCACGTACCTACGGGCCGCGGAGACCGAGGCGGGATCGCTCGGCAGTGTGACGGATGCTTCCAGGTGGTCGGCCATGACGACGTCGTCCCTTTCCCGCCGGGGTCACTTGTCCGCCCGCCGCGGATCGCTCACGTACCGGCCCCGGCCGCTGCTTCGCGCCAGACTGCCACTTGTACAGGCTCCTGTGGTGGCGATCCCCCAAGATATGCATATATCTGTCGCTCGAAGCGGTGAACTCTGCGACGGTAGAACGTATTTGGGCGCGCGCACGCCACTTCCTCTACCGTCTGCCCTGGAGCCGTCCCCGATGAGCCGTGAGGGAGAACGGCCATGCGGCCCGAGGTCCACGAGGAGTCAGTATGAAGTACGGTCCCGCGGTACGTCGCCGCAAACTCGGTGCCGAACTGCGTGCCCTGCGCGTCCGGGCCGGACTCACCAGTGGCGAGGCGGCGCGCCTCGTCGGATGGCATCAGTCGAAGGTGAGCCGGATCGAGACGGGGCGCAGTGGCGTGAAGGCGTCGGACGTCCTGCGTCTGCTCGACGCGTTCGAGACGAAGGACACCCAACTCCGCGAACTCGTCGTGGCGTTGGCGGGCGCGGAGGACATCGGCGGCCATCACTGGTGGCACGCGTACCGCGGCCTGTTGCCGCCGACCTACCGCGACTTCATCAGCCTGGAGTCGCAGGCGTGCCGGATCCGCACGCTGGAGACCACGGTGATCCCGGGGCTGCTGCAGACACCGGAGTACGCGTACGCGGTGACGCGCTCGGTTCTCGACGGCACCTCGGAGCAGCACATCGAGGCACTGGTGGAGGTGCGGCTGGCGCGCCAGGAGGTGCTGCGGTCGCAGACGCCGCTGCAGTTGACCGCGGTGCTCGACGAAGCGGTGCTCCGTCGTGAGGTGGGTGGAAACGGCATTCTGCAAAGGCAGTTGGCACATTTGGCCGCGGCGGCCCGGATGCCGCATGTCCGAATTCAGGTGCTTCCTTTCTCAGCAGGTGGTCACATAGGCCTCACCGGCCCTTTCGTTGTGTTCTCATTTCCGAACACAACTGATCTGGATGTGGTTGTTCTCGACCATTTGACGAGTAGCCTCTACCTCGAGCGGAAAGAAGACCTCAAGGCGTACACGGACGCCTTCGACGCTCTTCTGCTCCACGCCCTCTCGCCCGAGGACTCGTTGGAGTTCATCGCCCAGATCGCCGGATAAGCCGGACGCCATGCCGGCGGGGTCGCCGACGCCCCGTCGTGGCCCGGCACTGCGTCAAGGAGGCACCATGAATGCACTGCCTCGGTACGTGCCCGACAGTACGTCGCTGAACGGCGCACGGTGGCGGCGCAGCAGCCGCAGCACCGGCGCCAACAACTGCGTCGAGGCGGCCCCCTTGCCCTCGGGGTCCACGGCCGGCCTGATGGCCGTCCGTGATTCCAAGAACACGGCGGGCCCCGCCGTGCTGTTCACCTCCCGCGCCTGGGAAGGCTTCCTCACCTCTCTTCGGTGACAGCGGCCTGAGGTGCGGTGCGGCTGATCACCTGGACGGCCTCGGCGAGTTGCTCGTCGGTGAGGTCGGCGCGGGCGGTCAGCCGCAGCCGTGAGACGCCGTCCGGTACGGACGGCGGACGGAAACAGCCCACCACGAGGCCGGCCCTCCGGCACGCCGCGGCCCAGCTCACCGCATCGTCGGGCGAGGGGGCGCGCACCGAGACGACCGCAGCGTCCGGACGGACGGCCGACAGCCCTTCATCCGTGAGGAGTTGATGCAGCGTCGCCGCGACCTCGCGGGCCCGTGCCGCCCGCCCGGGGTCGCGGCGCAACAGTCGCAGTGCGCCGAGTGCGGCGCCGACGGCCGCCGGCGCCAGACCGGTGTCGAAGATGAACGTACGGGCCGCGTTGACGAGATGCTCGATGACGGGCGCCGGGCCGAGGACCGCGCCGCCCTGGCTGCCGAAGGACTTCGAGAGGGTCACCGTGGCGACCGTGTCGGGCGCGCCGGCGAGGCCCGCCGCGTGCGGGGCGCCGCGTCCGCCCGCGCCCAGGACACCCAGGCCGTGCGCGTCGTCGACGATCAGCCCGGCCCCGAACTCCCGTGCCACCGAAGCCAGTTGGGACAGTGGTGCCTGATCACCGTCGACGGAGAAGACCGTGTCGGAGACCACCACGGCCGGTCCTTCGTGCGTGCCGAGTGCCTTGCGGACGGCCTCCGGGTCGGCGTGCGGCACGACCTGCGTGGTGGCGCGGGCCAGGCGGCAACCGTCGATCAGGGAAGCGTGGTTGGCCGCGTCGGAGACGATCAGCGAGCCGTGCGGGGCGAGCGCCGTGACGGCCGCGAGGTTCGCCGCGTATCCCGACGACAGCACGAGCGCCGACTCGAATCCGCAGAACTCCGCGAGTTCCCGCTCCAGCTCGGTGTGCAGCTCGGTGGTGCCGGTGACCAGCCGCGAGCCGGTGGCGCCGCCGCCCCAGCGCCGGGCGGCCTCCGCGGCGCCCGCCACGACCTCGGGGTGCCGGGCCAGGCCCAGGTAGTCGTTGCTCGCCAGGTCCAGCAGCGGGGAGTCGGCGGGACGGGGGCGCAGGGTGCGCACGAGTCCGGCGGCCTCGCGGGCGCGGCGCTGCTCGCCGAGCCAGCCGAAGGCTTGGGCGGGGGCGGGGGTGCGGTGCTCTGGGGCCATGACTCCCTCTGATTGCATGACGGCCGCTCTTTGTAGGTAATGCACAGACATTAGTCGCCTCGCCACCGGCCCAGGGTGTGGCAATACCCACACGCCGAGCGCCGTCCTTTGTCTGAAGTCTCCTTTCCCTCGGACGCCCCGATGAGCCAGGATCAGGCCCCATGGACCTGCTGAACACGCTGGTGGACAAGGGGCTTCGGCGCGAGGTGCCGAGCCGTGAAGAGGCGCTCGCCGTATTGGCGACGTCGGACGACGAACTGCTCGACGTGGTGGCCGCGGCCGGCAAAGTACGCCGCCAGTGGTTCGGGCGGCGGGTGAAACTCAACTATCTGGTGAATCTCAAGTCGGGCCTGTGCCCGGAGGATTGCTCGTACTGTTCCCAGCGACTCGGCTCCAAGGCGGAGATCCTCAAGTACACGTGGCTGAAGCCCGACGAGGCGTCGCAGGCGGCCGCCGCCGGGGTCGCGGGCGGCGCCAAGCGGGTCTGCCTGGTGGCGAGCGGGCGCGGCCCCACGGACAAGGACGTCGACCGCGTCGCGAAGACCATCGACGCGATCAAGACGCAGAACGAGGGCGTCGAGGTCTGCGCCTGTCTCGGCCTGCTCTCCGACGGGCAGGCGGAGCGGCTGCGCGGGGCGGGCGCCGACGCGTACAACCACAACCTGAACACGTCCGAGGCGACGTACGGCGACATCACCACGACGCACACCTACGCCGACCGGGTCGACACCGTGCAGAAGGCGCACGCGGCCGGTCTGTCGGCGTGCTCGGGGCTGATCGCCGGCATGGGCGAGAGCGACGCGGACCTGGTCGATGTCGTCTTCGGGCTGCGCGAGCTCGACCCGGACTCGGTCCCGGTCAACTTCCTGATCCCCTTCGAGGGGACGCCGCTGGCCAAGGAGTGGAACCTGACGCCGCAGCGCTGCCTGCGGATCCTGGCCATGGTCCGGTTCGTGTGCCCGGACGTCGAGGTGCGGATCGCGGGCGGGCGCGAGGTGCATCTGCGCTCGATGCAGCCGCTGGCCCTGCACATCGCCAACTCCATCTTCCTGGGCGACTACCTGACCAGTGAGGGCCAGGCCGGCAAGGCGGACCTGGACATGATCGCGGACGCCGGCTTCGAGGTGGAGGGCACCGACCAGGTCACGCTGCCCGAGCATCGTGCGGGCGGTGGATGCGGCTCCGTCTGCTCCTCCGACGAGGCGCCCGCCGGCGCCGCCGAGGAGGTGCCCGAGGCACGCACCGATCTGGTCGCCGTTCGCCGCCGGGGCGCGGGGACGGATCTCGCCCCCAATGCCTGAGCCGCGCATCGAGGAACTGCTCGATCTGGATCGCCGGCACGTCTGGCACCCGTACGGGCCCATGCCGGGCCGGCAGCCGCCCCTGGTCGTCGAGTCGGCGGCCGGGGTGCGGCTGCGGGTCGCCGGCCACGGCGAGCTGGTGGACGGGATGTCGTCGTGGTGGTCGGCGATCCACGGCTACAACCACCCCGTGCTGAACGAGGCGGCGCACGGCCAGCTGGAGCGCATGAGCCACGTGATGTTCGGCGGGCTCACCCACGAGCCGGCCGTGCGGCTCGCGCAGCGACTCGTCGAGCTGTCGCCGGACGGTCTGGAGCACGTGTTCCTGGCCGATTCGGGGTCGGTGTCCGTCGAGGTCGCGCTGAAGATGTGTCTGCAGTACTGGCGCTCGCTCGGCCGGCCCGAGAAGCAGCGGATGCTGACCTGGCGCGGCGGCTACCACGGGGACACCTGGCAGCCGATGTCGGTGTGCGACCCCGAGGGCGGGATGCACGGGCTGTGGGCCGGGGTGCTGCAGCGGCAGGTCTTCGCGGACGCGCCGCCGAGCGCGTACGAGGAGTCGTACGCGGAGCATCTGCGGGAGCTGATCGGGCGGCACGCGCACGAGCTGGCGGCCGTGATCGTCGAGCCGGTGGTGCAGGGCGCGGGCGGGATGCGGTTCCACTCCCCCGCGTATCTGCGGGTGCTGCGGGAGGCGTGCGACGCGCATGACGTGCTGCTCGTGTTCGACGAGATCGCGACGGGGTTCGGGCGGACGGGGGCGTTGTTCGCCGCCGAGCACGCGGCGGTGACGCCGGACGTGATGTGTGTCGGGAAGGCGCTCACCGGTGGGTACCTGACGCTGGCCGCGACCCTGTGCACGGCGCGGGTGGCCGAGGGGATCTCGCGCGGCGAGGTGCCGGTGCTCGCGCACGGGCCCACCTTCATGGGCAATCCCCTGGCCTCGGCCGTGGCCTGCGCCTCCATCGATCTACTGCTCGGGCAGGACTGGCGCGGTGAGGTGAAGCGGATCGAGGCCGGACTGCGTGACGGACTGTCACCTGCTCTCGATCTGCCGGGAGTTCGTGACGTACGCGTTCTCGGCGCCATCGGTGTCGTGCAGCTGGACCACGAGGTGGATGTGGCCGCGGCCACGCGCGCCGCGGTGGCCGAGGGGGTGTGGGTGCGGCCCTTCCGGGATCTCGTGTACACCATGCCGCCGTACGTCACCGGTGACGAGGATCTGGCGCGGATCGGGCGTGCGGTGTGCGCCGCCGCGCGGGAGGGGTGAGGGACATGACGGTGCTCGTGGTCACCGGGACCGGGACCGAGATCGGCAAGACGGTGACGACCGCGGCACTGGCCGCGGTCGCGGTCCGGGCCGGACGCTCGGTGGCGGTGCTCAAGCCGGCGCAGACCGGCGTCGCGCCGGGGGAACCCGGGGACGTCGACGAGGTGGTGCGGCTGGCCGGGGACCGGGTGACCGGCCTTGAGCTGGGCCGGTATCCGGAGCCGCTCGCGCCGGGCACGGCCGCGGCGCGGGCCGGTCTCGCCCCCGTGCGGCCCGCGCAGGTCGCCGAAGCGGTCGGCAAGCTGGCCGCCTCGCACGATCTGGTGCTGGTCGAGGGTGCGGGCGGGTTGCTCGTGCACTTCGACGCCGAGGGGTCCACGCTGGCGGACGCGGCGCGGCTGCTGGGGGCGCCGGTGCTCGTGGTGGCGCAGGCAGGGTTGGGGACGCTGAACTCCGTGCAGTTGACCGCGGAGGCGCTGCGGGCTCGGGGGTTGTCGTGCGCCGGTGTGGTCATCGGGAGCTGGCCCGGGGAGCCGGGGCTCGCGGAGCGGTGCAATGTGGGGGATCTGCCGCGGGTCGCCGGGGCCGGGTTGGTGGGGGCGGTGCCGGCGGGGGCCGGGGGGCTCGGGGTCGCGGAGTTCCGGGAGGCTGCCGGGGGGTGGGTCGCGCCCGAGCTGGGTGGGGTGTGGGACGGGGGGCGGTTCGCTCGACAGTGGGGGGCGTGAGGGCCGAGGTCTTCGAGGTCGCCCCCTCCTCCCCGTCCCGTCCCGGAACCGGGGGCCTCGCCCCCGGGCCCCCACGGGTTTCGTTTCGTCTGCCACTCCATGGGGGCTTGTCGCGCAGTTCCCCGCGCCCCCTGCGGGGGCACACTCCGTCTAGGAGTTCTAAGGCTGAGGAGGCGCCATGGTCGGACGGCCTCGGAAGGCGGCGGGGGACGTCGTGCGGCATCCCGTGTTCGCGCGGTTCTACACACGGTTGAGTGAACGGGCGGAGCCCGTCATGGCGCCGGTGCGGCGGGAGTTGCTCAGCGGTCTGTCGGGCAGAGTGCTGGAGGTCGGGGCGGGGAACGGACTGAATTTCGGGTACTACCCGGGCACCGTCTCCGAGGTCGTCGCGATCGAACCGGAGCGTGCGTTGCGGCAGTTGGCGGTCGAGGCGGCGCAGCGGGCCGAGGTGCCGGTGGACGTGGTGCCGGGGGCGGCGGAGGCGCTGCCGGTGAAGAGCGAGGGGTACGACGCCGTCGTGCTCTGCATCGTCCTGTGCAGCGTGCGGGATGTGGCGCGGGCCTTGCGCGAGGTGCGGCGTGTGGTGCGGCCCGGCGGCGAGGTGCGGTTCTTCGAGCACGGCCGGGCCCCGGGACGGGCGATGCGGACCGCGCAGGCCGGGCTCGACCGGACCGTGTGGCCGCTGCTCTTCGGCGGGTGTCACGTGGGACGGGACGCGGTGGGCGCCCTGCGCGGCGCCGGGTTCGAGCTCGGGGAGCACCGGGAGCTGTTGATGCCGGAGCGCGGGCCGCGGCTGCCCAGTTCGTACTGCGTGCTCGGCACCGCCCGTCGGCCGTAGGCGTCACTGGGTCCAGCGGCGCAGTTCCTTCTCGATGTCGTGGACGCTCGCGCTGCCGCTCTTCACCAGGCGCGCGAGTTCCCTGACCTGTTCCGGTGACGTCGCCACGCGCACCCCGCTCGCGACCAGGTAGGCGTAGGCCACGGCGGTGGCGTACATCGCGTTCGAGCGTTCCAACGCCGGTACGTGGATCAGGAGTTGGAGCAGGGCGGCGGCGCGGGCCTGCGGGGTGTCGTAGACCGGCAGGTCGAGTATCCGCGCGGAGTGCCGGGAGACGGCCGCCACGAGAGCGCCCCAGTCGGTGACCTGCGGGTCGCCGGGGGTCTTGCGCTCGGCGACCATGAGCAGCCAGGCGAGGTCGACCGTGAAGTGCGGGGAGCCGCTCTCGTCACTCAACGGGGCGGCGCCGGCCTTCCGCGTCGACGCCGAACTCCTCGGCGAACACGGCCTCGTACCGCTGCATGAAGTCGGCCGCCGCGTCGACGAACGCGCGCCCCTGCTCGCCCGCGTCCCGCCGCACCAGTTCCTCGATGTAGCGGTTCACGCTCATGCCGCGGGCCAGGGCCCGCTCGCGGGCGGCGCGGGCGGTGTCCGCGTCCACCCGCACGTTCAGCTGGGTCTTCGCCATGGCGCCACGCTAGCGTCGGTCAGCTAGCACCCGCAAGACCCGCCCGTCCCGCTATCCTCGTAGCCGGTCCGATGAACAACTGACCTTCCATGCAAGGGAGTTGGGGTGGGCGATGCGGATGTGGTCACGGATGTGGTCGCCGCGCGGGCCAGGGGCCTGACGAAGGCGTACGGATCCGGAGAGACCCAGGTACTGGCGCTCGACGCCGTGGACGTGGACATCGCCAAGGGGCGGTTCACGGCGGTGATGGGGCCCTCCGGCTCGGGGAAGTCCACGCTCATGCACTGCCTCGCCGGGCTCGACACGGTGTCGGCCGGGCAGGTGTGGCTGGGGAATACGGAGATCACGGGGCTCAAGGAGCGGGAGCTGACGCGGCTGCGGCGCGATCGCGTGGGCTTCATGTTCCAGTCCTTCAATCTCATTCCCACGCTGAACGCCGCCGAGAACATCACGCTGCCGATGGACATCGCGGGCAAGGCCCCGGACCGGGAGTGGCTGGAGCGGGTCATCGAGACCCTGGGGCTGCGGGACCGGCTGAAGCACCGGCCCGCTCAGCTGTCGGGCGGGCAGCAGCAACGCGTCGCGTGCGCGCGGGCGTTGGCGGCGCGGCCCGAGCTGATCTTCGCCGACGAACCGACGGGGAACCTGGACTCGCGGGCGGGTCTCGAGGTGCTCGGGTTCCTGCGCGAGGCCGTCGACGAGCTGGGGCAGACCGTGGTGATGGTGACCCACGACCCGGGCGCCGCCGCCCACGCCGACCTCGTGCTCTTCCTCGGTGACGGGCGCCTCGTGGACGAGATGCGGGAGCCGACCGCGGACACCGTCCTGGAGCGCATGAAGCGGTTCGACGTGGTGCGCGGCGCCGCCTCCGACCTCCCCGACCTGCGGAAGTAGCCATGCTGAAGGCGACGTTACGGAGTTTCCTCGCGCACAAGGGACGCCTGGTCCTGTCCGCGCTCGCCGTCGTGCTGTCGGTGGCGTTCGTCGCGGGCAGTCTGATCTTCTCGGACACGGTGGCGCGCACCTTCGACCGGCTCTTCGCCTCGACGTCGGCGGATGTCCGGGTGAGCCCGAAGGAGGACGACTTCGACGAGGCCGTCCCGTCGGGCGAGGTGCGGACGCTGCCGGCGTCGGTCGCCGCTCGGGTCGAAGGTGTCGATGGGGTCGCCGGGACGCAGCTCGACGCCGGGGTCGAGAACATCACCGTCGTCGACCGGCACAACGACTCGGTGGGACCGACCACCGGGGCCCCCACCATCGCCACCAACTGGGAGCCCACCGACCGCAGTCCGGTCCGGCTGACCTCGGGGCACGCACCGCGCGGCGACGGCGAGGCGCTGCTCGACGCGGACACCGCCGACAAGAAGGACGTACGGATCGGGGACACGCTGCGCGTCCTCGCCCGGCCCGGATCGTTCCGGGTCGAGGTCGTCGGCATCGCCACGTTCCGCACGACCAACCCGGGCGCGGCCCTCGTCTTCCTCGACACCAGGACCGCCCAGCGCAGGCTGCTCGGCGGCACCGGACGGGCCACCAGCGTCTCGGTGGACGCGGCGCCCGGCGTCAGCGACGCCGTCCTCAAGCAGCGCATCGCCCAACGGCTCGGCTCCACGTACGAGTTGAAGACGGCGGACGAGGACGCGAAGTCCGCGGCCGAGGACCTGGGCGGGTTCCTCGACGTCATCAAGTACGTGATGCTCGGGTTCGCGGGGATCGCCGTGCTCGTCGGCGTCTTCCTCATCGTCAACACGTTCTCGATGCTCATCGCCCAGCGGACCCGGGAGCTGGGGCTGCTGCGGGCGCTCGGCGCGGACCGGCGGCAGGTGCGGCGCTCCGTGCTGACCGAGGCGGTGCTGCTCGGGCTCGTCAGCTCCGCGGTCGGGTTCGGGCTCGGCGTCGGGCTGGCGGCGGGCCTCATCAAGCTGATGGGCGTCTTCGGGATGAACCTCAAGTCCACGGAGATGGTCGTGGGTTGGGGCACTCCGGTCGCGGCGTTCGTGGTGGGTGTCGGGGTGACGTTCGTCGCCGCGTATCTGCCGTCGCGGCGGGCGGCCCGGGTCTCCCCCATGGCCGCGCTCGCCGACGCGGAGATCGCGGGCGTGGGGCGGCCGCTCCGGGTACGGGCCGTGCTCGGCATGCTGGTCGGGGCGGCCGGCGCGGCGGCGCTCGTCGGGTGCGCGGTGTCCACGCGGACAGGAACGGCCGGTTCGCTGCTCGGTCTCGGCATCGTCCTCACCCTGATCGCGATGGTCATCGCGGGGCCGCTGCTCGTGCGCCCGGTCGTCCGCGTCCTCGGTGCCGCGTTCCCCGCCGTGTTCGGCTCGGTCGGCCGGATGAGCCAGCGCAACGCCCTGCGCAACCCGCGCCGCACCGGCGCCACCGCGGCGGCCCTGATGGTCGGGCTCGCCCTGGTCGCGGGCATGTCGGTGGCGAGCGCGTCCATGAGCAAGTCGTTCGACGAACAGATCGACCGGACGCTGGGCGCCGACTTCACCGTGCAGAACGCCAACTTCGTACCGTTCCCGCGGGAGGTCACCGAGAAGATCCGGGACACGGACGGCGTCGGTCTCGTCGTACGGCAGCGGTTCACGGCGCTCGCCGTGCGGATGCCGGACGGCGAGCGCGTCGAGACGACCGCCGCCGGTTGGGGCGCGCGCCTCGACGACGTCGGACACGTGACGTACGAGGCGGGAGGCACCGCACAGGCGCTCGCGCCCGGGCGCATCGCGCTCCAGAAGGAGTTCGCCGACGACCACGGCGCGCGCGTGGGCAGTGTGCTGCCGGTGGAGTTCCCCGGCGGGCGCCGCGCCGATCTCACCGTGGGCGCCCTGACCGACCAGGAGGGCAACAGCTTCGGTCTGCAGGGCGGCTTCTACATGGGGATGTCGACGCTTTTGAGGTACGTGCCCGGCGGCCAGGACTCGGCGGTCTACGTGAACGCGGCGTCCGGCACCTCGCCCGACACGCTGCGCGCCCGCCTCGACGAGACGCTCGACCCGTACCCGCAGGTGCAGGTGCGTGACCAGTCCGACTACAAGGAGCTGATCCACGATCAGATCGCCGTGCTGCTGTATCTCGTGTACGCGCTGCTCGGCCTCGCGATCGTGATCGCGGTGCTCGGCGTGGTCAACACCCTTGCCCTGTCGGTCGTGGAGCGCACCCGCGAGATCGGGCTGCTGCGGGCGATCGGCCTCGCGCGGCGGCAGTTGCGGCGCATGATCCGGCTGGAGTCGGTGGTGATCGCCGTCTTCGGCGCCGTCCTCGGACTCGCGCTCGGCCTGGTGTGGGGCGTGGCCGCGCACCAGGTGCTGGCGCTCGAAGGCATGACGGCGCTCGCGATCCCCTGGTCGACGATCGTCGCGGTGGTGGTCGGCTCGGTGCTCGTGGGACTCGCCGCGGCGCTGCTCCCGGCGTTGCGGGCGTCGCGCATGAACGTACTGGCGGCGATCGCGCACGAGTGAGGGGACGACCGCGTGGACCGTCAAGCAGCCGCACAGTGAGGAGAGTTCGGCATGACTCGTCCGTTCCGTTTCGGCGTCAACATGGTCGGCCCCGATCCCGGCGACGCGTGGCGTGCCAAGTGCCGCCGGGCGGAGGACCTGGGCTACGACGTGATCCTGGTCCCGGACCATCTGGGGACGCCGTCGCCGTTCCCCGCGCTCGTCGCGGCGGCGGAGGCGACGACCCGGCCGAACGTCGGCACGTTCGTCCTCAACTGCGCTTTCTGGAACCCGGTGCTGCTGGCCCGCGAGGTGACGACCGCCAACGCGCTGACCGGCGGCCGCCTGGAGCTCGGGCTCGGCACCGGATACGTACGGGAGGAGTTCGAGCAGGCCGGGGTGGAATGGGGCACCCCGGGCACCCGGGTCGACCGGCTGGAGCGCACGATCGCGGAGTTGGACCGGCAGCTCGCTTCACCGGAACAGGGGCCGCGGCCGCCGCTCCTGATCGGCGGCAACGGCGACCGGATGCTGCGCGTCACCGCCGCGCACGCGGACATCGCGGCGTTCACCGGGGCCCGGCCCGCCCCGGACAACGCGGGCGGTCTGGTGCCGCTGACCGCCGACGAGATCGAGGGCCGCGTCGCCGCGTACCGCAAGTTCGCCGCGGACCGGGCGGAGGCGGCCGAACTGAATCTACTGGTGCAGCTGGTGGCCGTCACCGAGGACCGGGGCGCCGCCGTCCGGCCGTGGCTGCGGCACACACCGCACCTCACCGAGCAGGACCTGCTCGCATCGCCGCTCCTGCTGGTGGGGACGGTCGAGGAGATCACCGCACAGCTCTTGGCCGCACGGGAGCGGTACGGATTCTCGTACATCACCGTGCTGGAGCCGTACTTCGAGGCCTTCGCCCCGGTCGTCGAGGAGCTGCGCGGCCGCTGACCGCCCCGGGCCGGAAGGGCTCAGCCGGTCACGGCCTCGGCGATCGCGGGCAGCGCCAGGTAGCAGAGGTCGCGGTACTGCATGTCCGCCCAGGCGTCGCCGTGCGGCCAGGCCGACGTCTTGACGACCACGACGCGGCGGTCCCGGTCGGCGTACACGAACTGGCCGCGCATGCCGTCCGCGGTGACCCGCCGGCCGGAGTCGTCCAGCGGCCACCAGTGGTAGCCGAACCCGGCGTGGGTGGTGATCGTGGTGGGCAGTCGGCCGGGATGCAGGAAAGGCTCCCCAGGGCGGCTCGACGCGTCGGTCCACTCCTGTCGGGCCAGGGTGCGTCCGCCCCACTGCCCGTCGATCTGCAGCCATCCGAGGCGCGCCCAGTCGCGGGCCGTCGCCGCGAGCGAGCCGCCGGCCATGGCGACGCCGTGCGGATCGTGGCCGACGACGGCCGGGTGTTCGGCGCCGACGGCCTGCCACAGGCGGGAGAGGTGCGTGGTGAAGTCGAGCCCTGTGGCGCGTTCCCGGACCCAGTCGAGGACGAGCGAGTCGGCGGTGCAGTACGTGAACGAGGTGCCCGGCGTCCGCCCCGGCGGAACGCGCAGCAGGTGCTCGCGGAGGCTGCCCTTGCCCTCGCGGACCGGGGCGATCAGACGCGCGGCGGGTGATTCCGGGTCGCGGTGGTCCTCGGCCCAGTCCACGCCGGTGGTCATCGCGAGAAGGTGACGGATCGTCACATCCCGGTAGCCGCAGGCCTGGTCGTCGAGTTCGGGGACGAAGGTGCGGGCGGGCGCGTCGACGTCCAGGTCCGGGATGTCGCCGACCAGGAGAGCGAGAGCGGATTTGGTCGCCGAGTTGCCGAGCAGCCGGTCCTCGGGTCCGACGTCGTGGAAGTAGCGCTCGTGGACGAGGGTGCCGTCCGCGATCACGACGAGCGACGTCGTGTACGTGACGTCGAGGAACTCGTCGAGGTCCATGGTCCGCCCGGCGCCGGTGACGCGGGCGGCGAGCGGGCGTTCGGCGCGCGGCCAGGGCGTGGGGGCGACGGCCCGCGGGATCTCGGTGGTGCAGGGGAACCAGCGCTGCGGTTCGCGGAGCGACTCGACGTCGGGGGTGGCTCGGGTGGCGGTGGGCATCAGGCGTCTTCTCCTACGAGTTCGGGGGCGCCGTCGGACCGGCCCGGCGTGTCCGAGAGCAGCTGCCGGGTGTACGGGTCCGAGGGGTGGTCCAGTACGGCGGCGGTCGGCCCCTCCTCGACGATCCTGCCGTCCGAGAGGACGGCCACCCGGGTCGCGAGGGAGCGGACGAGGGCGAGGTTGTGGGTGACGAACAGCATCGACAGGCCACGGCTCGTGCGCAGGTCGTCGAGCAGGGTCACGATCGACGCCTGCACGGAGACGTCTAGCGCGGAGGTCACCTCGTCGCAGATCAGCAGCTCGGGCTCGCAGGCCAGGGCGCGGGCGATGGCGACGCGCTGGCGTTCGCCGCCGGAGAGCCGGTCCGGGCGCAGGTCGTGGACTCCGGGCGAGAGCATGACCTGGGCGAGGAGTTCGTGGACGCGCTCGGTGGCGGCGGCGCCCTTGGCCAGGCCGAACAACTCCAGGGGCCGACGGATGATCTTGCCGACCGTCATCCGGGGGTTGAGGGCCAGGTAGGGGTTCTGGAAGACGTACTGGACGGCCTTGCGCAGCTCGCGGCTGCGGTGCCGGGCGCCGGCCGGTACGGGCTCGCCCTGGAAGGTCACGGCGCCGGTCCACTCGTCGTGCAGTCCGCCGATGGCCCGCGAGAGGGTGGACTTGCCGCTGCCGGACTGGCCGACGACGGCCACGCATTCGTTGCGGCCGACGTCCAGGTCGATGCCGTGCAGGATCTGCCGGGACCCGTAGCCGGCGGTCAAGTCCCTGACGGTGAGGACGGGTTCGGGGCGTTCCGTGCCGGCCGGGGCGGCCACGGTGTACGTGAGCGGCCGGGTGCGGACGTGGTCGATGCGGCGGCAGCGGGCGCGCACCTCGCTGTCGGTGACGGGCACCAGCTCGGGCTCCCCCTCCGCGCACGCGGCCTCGGCGAAGTCGCACCGGTCGCGGAACCGGCAGCCGGTGGGGCGGCGGCCCGGCGAGGGGGTGCTGCCGGGGATGCCGGTGAGCACGCGGGCCTCGTTGACGCTGGGGACGGCGGCGAGCAGGGCGCGGGTGTACGGGTGCGAGGGCGTCGCGAAGACGGTCTCGCGCGGGCCGATCTCGACGATGCGGCCCGCGTACATCACGGCGACCCGGTGCGCGAACTCGCCGACGACGGAGAGGTCGTGGGTGACGTACACGGCGGCGACGTCGTGGCGGGCGCACAACTCCCGGACTGTGGCGAGGACATGGGCCTGGGTGGTGACGTCTAGGCCGGTCGTCGGCTCGTCGAGGACGAGGACCTTGGGGCGCAGCGCGAACGCCATGGCGATGCCGACGCGCTGGAGTTGTCCGCCGGAGAGCTGGTGCGGGTAACGCCGCAGGAAGGCGTCGTCGTCGGGCAGGGCGACCTCGGCGAGCACCTCGCGGACGCGGGCGTCGCGCTCGGCCGGGGTGCCCGCGTGGTGGACGTCGAGGACCTCACGGATCTGGCTGCCGACGCGCATCACGGGGTTGAGGGAGGCGGCCGGGTCCTGGGGGACGTAGGCGACCTCGGATCCGCGGCGCCTACGGGCCTCCGCCGGCGGGGCGCCGAGCAGTTCGCGCCCGTCGAGCACGACCTCGCCGGCGTCGACGCGGGCGCCGCGCCGGGTGTGCGCGAGCAGTGCGGTCGCGATGGTGGTCTTGCCGCTGCCGGACTCCCCGACCAGGGCGAGGATCTCGCCGGCGGCGACGTCGAAGGCGATGTCGTCGACGACGTCGGGGCCGGTGCGGCCCAGGACTACGCGCAGGTCGGTGATGGTGATCGCGGGGTTCATGAGGTGGCTCCCTCGGTTGCGGGGGCCGACCCCGGCTGCCGGGTTGGTGTGGTGTGCGGGCTGCGGGCCGGTGGGGCTTCTCGCGCCCCGCGGCGGAGCCGCATATCGATACAGCCCCGCGCCCCTGAAGGCATGCGCTGCGCGCAGCCTTCCCCTGGGCGAGCGAAGCTCGCCTCAGGGGAGCGGGGAACTGCGCGACCAGCCACGACGAACCCGCACCCGGCGACGAAACCCCTCACGCCCCGCCCCCCTTACCGCCATCGGCGCCCGCGGCGGCCCGCGCGATCCCGTCGGCGATCAGATTGGTCCCCAGAGCGAGCACCGCGATGGCGACGACCGGCGCGAGGATCGCCCACGGCTGCACCGCGAGCGCCAGCCGGTTCTCGTTGATCATCAGGCCCCAGTCCGCGGCGCTGGGGTCGGAGGCGAAGCCGAGGAAGCCGATGGAGGCGACCAGGCCGACCGAGTAGGTGAGGCGCAGGCCGAGTTCGGCGAGGAGCGGCGCCGACATGTTCGGCAGCAGCTCGCGGAAGAGGATGCGGGTGCGCTTCTCGCCCAGCGCCTCCGCGGACTGGACGAACTCGCGGGTCGCGAGGCCCGTCGTCATACCCCGGGTGAGGCGGGCGACGCGCGGTGCGTGCGAGACGCCGACGACCAGGACGACCAGCCAGCGCTTGGGGCCCGCCACGGAGAGCAGGACCAGGACGAGCACGATCTGCGGGAAGGCCAGGATCACGTCGCAGACCCGCATGATCACCTCGTCGAGCCAGCCGCGCGCGTACCCGGCGACGAGCCCGGCCGCGACGCCGAGCACCATGCCGAGCACGGTCGCCGACACGGCGGTGACGACGACCCAGTTGCCGCCCGCGAGCAGCCGGCTCCACACGTCCTGGCCGAGGTAGTCGGTGCCGAGGAGCGCGCCGGGCGCGGAGTCCGAGTAGGGGGCGCCGACGATGTCGTTCTCGCCGTGCGGGGAGAACAGCGGGCCGAGGAAGGCGATCCCCACGATGGCGACGGTGAGCACGATGCCGACCCAGGTGCGGCCGGAGGCGAGCGCCCCGCGCAGCCGGGGGCGGCGGGCGGCCGGATCGGCTCCGGTCGCCCCGGTCTTCGTGTCGAGCACAGCGGTGGCCATCACCGCACCCCCGTCCGGAGTTTGGGTGTCACCAGGATGGTCAGGACGTCCGCGATCAGGTTGACCACGACGTACACGGCGGCGATGAGCAGGGCGAGCGCCTGGATCACCGGGACGTCGCGGTTGCGTACGGCGTCGACCAGGGCCGTACCGATGCCCGGGTAGAGGAACAGGCTCTCCACGACCACGACTCCCCCGGCCAGCCAGGCGAGCTGGAGGGCCATGACCTGGATGGCGGGGACGACGGCGTTGCCCAGCGCGTGGCGGGCGACGGCCCTGCGCTCGGGGACGCCCTTGAGGCGGGCCATCTCCACGTAGTCGCTCTCCAGGACCTCGATGAGGCTGGCCCGCAGGATCCGGGCGACGTACGGGACGACGGCGAGGGTGAGGGTCGCCACCGGCAGGATCATGACGACCGGGTCGGACCAGGGGCTGCCGCTCCAGGAGACCGCGACCGACGGCAGCCAGGTGAAGACGACCGTCGAGAAGAGGGTGACCAGGAGGATGCCGATCACGAACTCGGGGAGTGCGGCGGTGCCGAGCAGCGCGACCTGGATGACGTGGTCGGCGGCGCGGTCGCGGCGGCGCGCCGAGTAGAGCGCGACGAGGGCCGAGAGCGGCGCGATGATGACGGCGGAGATGCCGACCAGCACGGCACTGTTGACGATCTTGCCGCCGATGAGGGCGGAGACCGGGCCCTTGGTGGCCAGGGAGGTGCCGAAGTCGCCGGTGAGCACGGAGCCGAGCCAGGAGAAGTACTGGTGCACGGGCGATTCGTCGAGGCCGAGCTGGTCGCGGAGCGCGGCCAGGCGTTCGGGCGTCGCCGAGCGGCCGAGGATGGCCTGGGCCGGGTCGCCGAGCAGATGGGTGGCGGTGAAGACCAGCAGCGAGATCAGCCAGAGGGTGAGGGCCGCCATGCCGACGCGGCGCAGTGCCCACAGGGTCCAGGTGCGTGCGGGAGCGGGGGCGTCGTCGCGACGGGTCGGCCTGGAACCGTCCGTCGCGGGAACCGCCGCCGGCTCAGCCACTGACCGAGACATTGCGGAACTCGTAGTTGGACAGCGGCAGGTTGGGGTTCGGGGTGAACCCGGTGACGTTGGCCGCGTAGGCGTCGACCTGGTTCTTGAACCCCCAGACTATGTGTCCGCCGCGCTCGTACTCGATCTTCTGGGCGGCCTGGAGGAGGTCCTTGCGTTTGTCGGCGTCGAATTCGCTGCGGGCCCGGGTCATGAGGCTGGTGAACTCCGGATCGTTCCAGTGGGTTTCGTTGTACGGGGAGGTCTTCAGGGAGCCGGAGTCCACCTGCGGGACGTAGTTCCGGGTGATCCAGTAGTCCTGGGCGAACGGCCAGCTCAGGTAGCGGTCGCCGTAGAAGGTCGCCGAGTCGGTGATGCGGACGTTGACCTTGACCCCGGCGCCCTTGGCCTGCTGGGCGAAGAGCTGGGCCGCCTCGATGGAGCCCGCGCCGATGCCGGTGGAGGTGACGAGCTCGACGCTCAGCCCTTCGTGTCCGGCCGCCTTCAGCAGGGACCTGGCCTGCCCCAAGTCCTGGTGGCGCTGCGGGAGTCCGCTCGCGTAGGCGGGGTCGAGCGGCGAGTACATGTCGTTGCCGACGCGGCCCTGGCCGCCGAGGACCTGGTCGACCATCTGCGGGCGGTCGACGATGAGCCGGAAGGCCTGCCGCACCCGGGCGTCCTTGAAGGGCGGGGTGTCGACGCGCATCGTGATCGGGCTCCAGGAGCCGGTCTTGGAGATCAGCACCTGCCCGCCCTGGTTCTTGATCATCTCGATGTAGGCCGGCGGGAGATTGTCGATGGCGTCGAGCTGCCGGCTCAGCAGCGCGTTGATCTTCGCGGTGTCGTCGGGGAAGTCGAGGATGTGCACCTCGTCGACGTACGCGGGCCGTCGCCAGTAGTCGGCGAAGCGGGTGAAGGTGGACCGGTCGCCGGGGGCGAAGGACTTGAAGACGAACGGCCCGGTGCCGACGGGCTTCTTGAGGTCGAAGTCCTCCGGGATGATCCCGAGCGTGTACTGCGCGAGCAGGTCCTCGAACAGGGCGTACGGGGTCTTCAGCGGGATCCGCACCGTGGTGGCGTTCTCGCGCTTGAGGGCCTTCGCGTCCAGCATCGCGAGGCTGCCCGCGCCCGCGGTCGGTGCCTTGGGGTCGACGACCCGGCGCAGGGTCGCGATGACATCGTTGGCATCGAGCGTCTTGCCGTTGTGGAACTCGATCCCCGAACGCAGCTTCACCACCCAGGTCTTGCCGTCCTTGGACGCTTCGACGGACTCGGCGAGCATCGGCCGGATGCGGTAGTCGGCGTCGTGCGTGAAGAGCGGTTCGAAGAGGTTCACCACGCGCGACTGGTCCGGGTAGGTCAGCGGACTGTGCGGGTCCAGGCTGTCCTTGGCGCTGCCGCCGCTGACACCGACGCGCAGTACGCCGCCGCGCTGCGGCTTCCCGTTCGACGCCGCGACGCTGGGCCGCGAACAGGCGGACAGCAGGCCCGCGGCCGGCACCGCGCCGGCCAGCAGGGCGCTGCCGCGCAGCACGTCCCTGCGGCTCAGGCCGCGGGGACGTGCCCGGGAAGAATCGCCGGGCGGAGAAACACTGTCGGGCATGGTCTGGCCTCGCCTCCAGGTCATAAGACGTTCGATACGTTCACATGGCGCGATGGCCGTTCGGATGCTGAGAACATAGGGACGGCCGTCATGGAGGTCAAGTGGGGAAGATCCAGGTCGCAGGCCGTGCGCCAGCGCTCCTGCCCCCAATGGACACGCGTAATCCCCCCAGTTGAGAACCGCGAGAGAGAACCGAGGAACAGATACGTATGTCGAACGCACGGCGCACCGCGGACAGTGGTGAATCAGCGCAGGTCAGCGAGGGTGGCAGCAGCTCGGGCAAGGTGCAGTCGCTGGAGCGCGCGATCACTTTGCTGCAGGCGACCGCCGACAGCGCGCCGGAGGGCGAAACCGCCACGAATCTGGCCGCCCGCTGTGATCTGAATCGCGCGACGGCCTGGCGACTCCTGTCGACGATGGAGCGGTTCGGCCTCGTGGAGCGCAGCCCCGTCACCAACCGCTACACGATCGGCTTCGAGGTGGCCCGGATGGCGTCGGTCGCCGGGTACGACGGGCTGATCCGCCGCGCGCACGGCACGCTGCGCCGGGTCAGCGAGCAGACCGGCGAGACCGCGAACCTCGCCGTGGCACAGCAACTCGGCCTCACCTACGTCGACGAGGTCACGCCCCCGGTCGTGCTCGCCGCCAAGTGGCTGGGCCGGCAGGTGCCGTTGCACGCCACGTCCACCGGGAAGGCGCTGCTCGCCTGGCTGCCCGAGGAGGAGGGCGAGGCACTGCTCGGCGGACGGCTGGACGCGTTCACGGACACGACGACCACCGACCGGACGCGGCTGCGCGCCGAGTTGGAGCGGACCCGCGAGCGCGGATACAGCGTCTGCGTGGGCGAGATGGAGCGCAGCCTGTACGGGGTCTCGGCGCCGGTGCTCGACAGCCGCGGCCGGCCCTTCGCGGTGGTCAGCATCTGGGGACCGCAGGACCGGGTCCCGGAGTCCCGGTTCGCGACGCTCGGACCGCTCGCGCAGGCCGCGGCGGAGGAGATCGCGCGGGCGGCGCAGACGCTCTGAACCACACCATCACGCGTGTTCATTTTGTGCAGCCCCCGCTCGCATCATGAAACGAGACCTTGAGCCGGTCGCCGTTCCGCGGCTACGGTCGTGACGTCCCGACCGCCCGAGAGGAACCGCGACCATGAACCAGGACGTCATCATCACCTGCGCCCTGACCGGCGCGGGTGACACCGTGCGCAAGAGTCCGCACGTCCCCGTCACCCCCGAGCAGATCGCCGCCTCCGCGGTACAGGCCGCCGAGGCCGGTGCCGCCGCGGTCCACATCCACGTACGCGATCCGGAGACCGGGGCGCCCTCGCGCGATCCGCGGCTGTACCGCGAGGTCGTCGAGCGCATCAAGGAGACCGGCACCGACGTCGTCATCAACCTCACCGCGGGGATGGGCGGCGACCTGGTCGTCGACCCGGACGAACCGCTGCGGCAGCTGCCGGGCACCGACCTCGTCGGCGGCCTCGAACGACTCCCCCACGTCGAGCAACTGCTGCCCGACATCTGCACGTTGGACTGCGGCTCGCTGAACTTCGGGGACGGCTCCAACCTCTACATCTCCACGCCCGACATGCTGCGGGCCGGGGCCAAGCGCATCCAGGAGCTGGGCGTGCGGCCGGAGTTGGAGATCTTCGACACCGGACACCTGTGGTTCGCCAAGCAGTTGCTCGCCGAGGGCCTGCTCGACGATCCGACCGTCTTCCAGCTGTGCATGGGTGTCCCGTGGGGCGCGCCCGCCGACCCCGGGGTGCTCCAGTCGATGGTGCACATGCTCCCCGAGGGCGCCCAGTGGGCCAGCTTCGCGCTCGGCCGGATGCAGATGCCGTGGGTGGCCCAGTCGGTGCTGCTCGGCGGGCACGTACGCGTCGGCCTGGAGGACAACCTGTACCTCGGCAAGGGCGTGAAGGCCACCAACGCCCAGCTCGTCGAGCGCGCCGTGACCCTCGTCGAGGCGATGGGCGCACGGGTCGCCTCCCCCGACGAGGCCCGTCTCAAGCTCGGCCTGAAGCCCCGCGGTTGAGCACCCACCCCCCACACAAGGAGCCTTCCTTGAAGAAGACCTCCCCCGAGGACGTACGCCGTGTCGCCTGCGTCGGCGCCGGAGTGATCGGCGGCGGCTGGGTCGCCCACTTCCTCGCCCGCGGCTACGACGTCACCGCCTGGGACCCGGCGCCCGACGCCGAGGCCAGGCTGCGGCGGCTCGTCGACGCGGCCTGGCCCGCTCTCGTCCAGCTCGGACTCGCCCCGGACGCGTCGCCGGACCGCCTGACGGTCGCTCCGACGCTCGAACAGGCCGTGGCCGAGGCCGAGTTCGTCCAGGAGAGCGCGCCCGAGAAACTCGACCTCAAGCGCGAACTGCTGGCGAAGCTGGACGCCGCAACGCCCGCCGGGGTCGTGATCGCGTCCTCCACCTCCGGCTACCCGATGACCGACATGCAGACGGAGGCGGCCACCCCCGGCCGTCTCGTCGTCGGCCATCCCTTCAATCCGCCGTACCTCATCCCGCTCGTCGAGGTGGTCGGCGGCGAGCACACCGACCCCGAAGCCGTGCGCTGGGCGTCCCGGTTCTACGAGATCGCGGGCAAGTCCGTCATCACCATGGACCGCGAGGTACCCGGTTTCATCGCCAACCGCCTCCAGGAGGCCCTGTGGCGCGAGGCCCTGCACATGGTCGCGAACGGCGAGGCGACGGTCGCCGACATCGACCGGTCCATCACCGAGGGCCCCGGCCTGCGCTGGGCGGTCATGGGCCCGATGCTGACGTTCGCGCTCGCGGGCGGCGAGGGCGGCATGGCCCACATGCTCGACCACTTCGGGCCGTCCCTGAAGTCCCCGTGGACCCGGCTCGAGGCCCCTGAGCTGGACAAGGAGCTGTACGACGGGGTCGTCTCCGGCTGCGACGACGCGGCCGACGGGCGCAGCATCGCCGACCTGGTCGCCGCGCGCGACCGGGACGTCATCGCCGTCCTGCGCGCCACGGGCCGCCTCCCCGGCAACGGGACGGGTGACGCATGAGCGGACCGCCCCTGTTCCACACGAGCGTGCGACCCGAGTGGATCGACTACAACGGCCACATGAGCGAGGCGTTCTACGTCCTCGTCTTCGGGTACGCGACGGACGCCCTGATGGACGGCACGGGACTCGACGCCGCCTACCGCGAGCGCACCGGCTGCTCCCTGTACACGGTCGAGTCGCACGTCCGCTATCTGCGCGACGTGCCGGAGGGGGCCGCGCTCACCGTGCGCACGCGCGTGCTCGGCGCGGCCGGAAAGAAGGCGCGGTTCACGCACGAGATGTCCATCGGCGCCGACGATCCGGAGCCCGTCGCCACCATCGAGCTGCTCGCCCTGCACGTCGACCAGGAGGCGGGCCGCGCGGTCCCCTTCCCCGACGCCGTGCGGGAGCGGTTCGCCGCCCTGGCGGAGGCGCCGCCGCAGTGGGCGGGGCGGTCGGTCACCGGCCCCTGAAATCGATTGCCGGGCTCGCGCGCCGCCTGGTTGGCTCGGGCCATGAGTGATCTACGTATCCGGTCCGCCGTCCCCGCCGATCTCGACGCCGTGCTCGCCTTCTGGAAGGTGTCCGCCGAGGGCACGAGCATCAGCGACGACCGCACGGGGGTGGAACGCCTGGTCGCGCGCGACCCCGAGGCGCTGCTGCTCGCCGAGCGGGACGGGGAGCTGGTGGGGACGGTGATCGCCGGGTTCGACGGCTGGCGGTGCCATCTGTACCGGCTCGCCGTGCATCCGGACGCGCGACGGCAGGGCATCGGCTCGGCCCTGCTGGCCGCCGCCGAGGAGCGGTTCGTCGCCCTCGGCGGCCGGCGCGGCGACGCGATGGTCCTGGACCGCAACGAGCGGGCGCACCAGGCATGGAAGGCCGCCGGTTACGCGCCCGAACCGCAGTGGAGCCGCTGGGTCAAGCCGCTGACCGCCTAGGCCGCTTTGCCGATCCTTTACTATGGGCGTGTCACTCGAACTCCACTGCGAAAGGTGTGAGCGTCCACCCATGGGCGAGCCCCCCAGTACCAGGTCATTCCCCCTGCGTGGTCCCCGAGATCGCGCGCCCGTCCCGCCCCTGGCCGATCATGGGACGGAGGTGACGACCCGATGATGACCGAAGTGCTTCTGCTCGCCGTCGCAGTGCTGCTCTCGCTGGCCTGCGGCGCCTTCGTGGCGGCGGAGTTCTCGCTCACCACCGTCGAGCGCGGCGATCTCGAGGACGCCGTCGAGCGCGGTGAGCGCGGCGCCGCGGGCGCCCTGAAGGCCGTACGGAACCTCACGTTCCAGCTCTCCGGCGCCCAGCTCGGCATCACCGTCACCAACCTGGTCGTCGGCATGCTCGCCGAGCCGTCGATCTCCAAGCTCATCGCGGGGCCGCTGGAATCGGTCGGCATCCCGAAGGGCGCGTCGTCGTCGGTCGCGCTCGTCCTCGGCACCGCCCTGTCGACCGTGTTCCTGATGGTCATCGGTGAGCTGGTGCCGAAGAACTGGGCGATCTCGTCGCCGCTGGCCGTCGCCAAGCGGGTGGCGACGCCGCAGCGCTGGTTCAGCGCGGCGTTCCGGCCGTTCATCACGCACCTCAACAACACCGCGAACCGGCTCGTGCGCCGCTTCGGCATCGAGCCGACCGAGGAGCTGGCCTCCGCGCGCGGCCCGCAGGAGCTGATGGCCCTGGCCCGCCACTCCGCGAAGGAGGGCGCCCTGGAGGCCGACACCGCCGAGCTGTTCGTGCGCACGCTGAACCTGGCCGACCTGACCGCGGAGAACGTCATGACGCCGCGCGTCCAGGTCATCGCCCTCGACGTGCAGGCCACCTGCGAGGACGTAGCCAACGCGACCCGCGCGACCGGCCTGTCCCGCTTCCCCGTCTACCGCGGCAACCTCGACTCCGTCGTCGGCGTCGCGCACATCAAGGACGTGCTCGCCGTGCCCGACGAGCAGCGGGCCCGCAAACGCGTCGCCGAGCTGCTGCGCGAACCGCTGCTCGTGCCCGAGACGCTCTCCGTGGACCAGCTGCTCGACCGGTTGTCCGGCAAACGCACCATGGCCGTCGTGATCGACGAGTACGGCGGCACCGCGGGCGTCGCCACCCTGGAGGACATCGTCGAGGAGGTCGTCGGCGAGGTCCGGGACGAGCACGACCCGCACGAGACGCCCGACATCGCGGCCGCCGGCACGGACGAGGAGGGGCGGACCCTGTACTCGGCCGACGGCGCCGCCCGCACCGACCAGCTCGCGCGGGTCGGACTGCGCGCGCCCGACGGCCCGTACGAGACGCTGGCCGGGCTCGTCGCCACCGAGCTGGGCCGCATCCCCGACATCGGCGACAGCGTCGAGGTGGCCGGCTGGCGGCTCGACGTCGTGGACGCGCACGGGCACCGTGCCGCCCGCGTCCTGCTGCACGCCCCGCTCGCCACCGACCCGGTTCAGGAGGAGGCCCGATGATCGCGATCCAGCTCCTGATCGGTCTGGCGACCCTTGTCGTCAACGCCTTCTTCGTCGGCGCGGAGTTCGCGCTGATCTCCGTACGCCGCAGCCAGATCGAGCCCTTCGCGGAGGAGGGCAACCGCCGGGCGCGCAGCGTCCTGTGGGGTCTCAAGCACGTGTCGGCGCTGCTGGCCGCGGCGCAGCTCGGCATCACGCTGTGCACCCTGGTCCTCGGTATCGTCGCCGAGCCCGCCATCGCGCATCTGCTGGAGCCGGTCTTCGACGCCGTCGGGGTGCCGCACGGTCTGGTGCACCCGATCGCGTTCGTGATCGCGCTGACCGTGGCGACGTATCTGCACATGCTGCTCGGCGAGATGGTGCCGAAGAACATCGCCCTCGCCGAACCCGTGCGCTCGGCGCTGCTGCTCGGTCCGCCGCTGGTGGCGATCGCGCGTGCCCTGCGCCCGGTGATCTTCACGATCAACGCCTTCGCGAACACGCTGCTCAAGCTCATGCGCGTGGAGGCGAAGGACGAGGTCGGGGCCACGTTCTCGGACGACGAACTGGCCCGTCTGGTCAAGGACTCCACCGAGGCCGGTCTGCTCGACAACCGCGCGCAGGAACGCCTGCGCGACGCCCTCGAACTGGGCCGCCGCCCGGTCAAGGACGTCGTCCTTCCGCTGGAGAAGGTCGTCTACGCGCGCGTGGGCGTCACTCCGGAGCAGCTGGAGCGCCTGTCCGCGGAGTCCGGGTTCTCGCGCTTCCCGGTCGTGGACGAGGGCCGGCGCATCGTCGGCTACCTCCATGTGAAGGACGCGCTGGACGCGGCGCCGCGCGATCTGCCGTTCCGGGTGCCGGACATGCGGTCCATCGCGCGGGTGCGCGAGGCGACGCCGCTGGACGATGTCCTGACCGCCATGCGCGGCAGCCGTACGCACGTCGCGGCGGTGCTCGGCGCGGACGGCCGGCTGGCCGGCCTCGTCACCATGGAGGATGTACTGCGGGAGCTGTTCGGGCAGACCGTGTGACGGGAACCGTGTGACAGGAGTGGGGCAGGAGTGTGAGCCGGCTCGTACTGAAGGACGTGACGTACGGGTATCCGGACCGGCCGGTGCTCGACCGGGTCTCGCTGACGGTGCGGCCCGGCGAGCGGGTCTGCGTCATCGGCGAGAACGGCTCGGGCAAGTCGACACTGCTGCGCCTGGTCGCGGGGGAACTGGTCGCCGCCGAGGGCTCGGTCGTCGTGGTCGCCGACGGCGGCACCGGGTACCTCGCCCAGACACCTCCGCTGCCGCCCGACGCCACCGTGCGGGACGCGGTCGACGACGCGCTCGCCGAACTGCGCGACCTGGAGCGGCGGATGCGGGCGGCGGAGGCCGCGCTCGGCTCGGCGGACCAGCAGGGGCTCGCCGAGTACGCCGACCTGGTGGCGGCCTTCGAGGCACGCGACGGCTACCGCGCCGACGCCCGTCTGGAGGCCGCCCTGCACGGCCTCGGCGTCCCGCACCTGGCGCGCACCCGCACACTCGGCTCGCTGTCCGGCGGCGAGGCGGCACGGCTGGCGCTGGCCTGCGCGCTGGCCCCGCAGCCCGAGCTGCTGCTGTTGGACGAGCCGACGAACCACCTCGACGACCAGGCCCTGGCCTGGCTGGAGGACCGGCTGCGCGGCCACCGCGGCACCGTCGTCGCCGTCACCCACGACCGTGTCTTCCTCGACCGGGTGGCGACCTCGATCATCGAGGTCGACGGCGACCGCAGGGCCGTGGCCCGCTACGGCAACGGCTGGCACGGCTACCTGGAACAGCGCACGGCCCTGCGGCACCGCTGGGAGGAGCGCCACCGCGCCTGGTCCGACGAGGTGGCGCGGCAGGAGGAGATCGCCGGGCGGGCCGCCGACCGGCTCGGCAGCGGCTGGCGGATGCGGGACAGCAGCACGTTCGCCACGTTCTCCAAGCACCAGCGGTCGGTGGAGGGCCAGGTCTCCGGCATGGTCCGCAACGCGCGCGAGCGGCTGCGGCGGCTGCGCGCCGACCCGGTGCCACGGCCTCCGGACCCGCTGCGGTTCACCGTCGCGCAGGGCGCGCTCGAGGGCGGCGACCATCCCTTCGTCCGTCCCGTCGAGGTGACGGACACGGTGGTCGAGGACCGGCTCACCGTGGACCGCCTCGTTCTCGCGCCGGGCTCGCGGACCCTGGTCACCGGGCCGAACGGCGCGGGCAAGTCGACACTCCTCGCGCTGCTCGCGGGACGTCTCACCCCTTCCCGGGGGAAAGTCCAATTCCCGCCCCGGATCGGGTACTTGGCGCAGGAAGTGAGCCACGAAGGCACGGACCGGCCGCTCCTCGACGCGTTCGCGGCCGGGCGCGGCGGACTGCCCGAGGAACATGCCGAGGCGCTCCTGGCCCTCGGCCTGTTCCGCGAGGAGGACCTGGCCGTGCCGGTGCGGGACCTGTCGGTCGGCCAGCGCCGCCGCCTCGACCTGGCCCGGCTCGTCACCCGCCCCGCCGACCTGCTGCTCCTGGACGAGCCGACGAACCACGTGGCTCCCGCGCTCGTCGAGGACCTGGACGCGGCGCTGGCCCTGTACACGGGCACCCTCGTCGTGGTCTCGCACGACCGCAGGCTGCGCGAACGGTTCGACGGCGACCGGGTGCGGGTGGCCGACGGGACCGTGACCGCCTGAGGTCAGACGGCCGACTGCTCGGGCGGCACCGGGGCCGCCTTCTGCGTGGGGCTCTCCAGCAGACCCGGCCCGTGCGGGCCGACACCCGCGGTGCCGACCGCGGTGAGGACGGCCAGCAGCGTGGCGAGCCCCGCGGTGCCGAGCGCGGCCGGCCAGTCCACGTCCAGCAGATTGGTCGCCCCCGCGACCAGGACGGCGGCCAGAGCCTGCGCGAACGTCCTGATCGCGCGCTCGGCGGTGGCCTTCCAGAAGCCGGCCGTCCACATGGTTCCCATGCCCATGACGTACTCCCCCGTTCGGTGTGCCGTACTGCCTGCTCCCGGCATACCGCGGTCCCCGCCCGGCGCCCAGACCTGCGGCGTACATGGACGGCCGGGCCCGGGTTACGATCGCAGACGCCATGCAGATGAATGCCAACTACACCAGTCTCGTCGCGGTCGGCGACTCCTTCACCGAGGGCATGTCGGACCTCATGCCCGACGGCTCCTACCGCGGCTGGGCCGACCTGCTGGCCGGCCGGATGGCGGCCCGCACCCCCGGTTTCCGCTACGCGAACCTCGCCGTGCGCGGCAAGCTCATCGGCCAGATCGTCGACGAGCAGATCGACATCGCCGCCGCCATGAACGCCGACGTCGTCACGCTCGTGGGCGGCCTCAACGACACACTGCGCCCCAAGTGCGACATGGTCCGGGTACGCGACCTGCTCACCGAGGCCGTCGAGAAGCTCGCCCCGTCCTGCCGGCAGCTGGTCCTGATGCACAGCCCCGGGCGGAACGGCCCGGTCATGGAGCGGTTCCGGCCGCGCATGGAGGAGCTGTTCACCTGCATCGACGACCTCGCGGCCCGGCACGGCGCCGTCGTCGTCGACCTGTACGGGGCCGACGTCCTCGGCGACCAGCGGCTGTGGGACGTGGACCGGCTGCACCCGACGGCGGAGGGCCACCGACGGATCGCCGAGGCGGTCTGGCAGACGCTCGGCTACGACCCCGAGGACGACTGGCGCACCCCGCTGCCGGCCGCGGTCCCGCCGAAGTGGGTCGCGCGCCGGGTGAGCGACGCCCGCTTCGCCAGGCAGCACCTGGTGCCGTGGATCGGCCGGCGCCTCACGGGCAGGTCCTCGGGGGACGGACTGCCGCCGAAGCGGGCCGAGCTCACGCCGTACGACAGCTGAGGCTCGCGTCAGCGGCAAAGGACGACGGCACCGTCCGAGGACGACGGCGCCGGCCGAGGACGACGGGACGACCGGTTCACGGCCGCAAGAGATCCACGACCGTCGAGGCGGTGGCGCGGTGCCAGCCCGCGCTGTCGCGCAGCATCGCGTGATCGCCGCCGGGCACGAGACGAGCCTGCGCCCGCGCACCGGCCGCACGCGCCCGCTGGACGAACGCCACCGACTCCCGCGGGTCGGTGACGCGGTCGCGGTCGCCGTGGAGGACGACGATGTCCTTGCCCCTCAGGTGCGCGACGGGTTCGCCCGGCGGACACCAGGGCGCCAACGCGAGGACGGCCCTGACCTGGGGCGCTCGCGCGGCGGCCAAGGCAGCGCGCCCTCCCATCGAATGGCCCACGAGCACCACCGGCACGTCGCCGACGAGCCGGGGCAGCTCGTGGAGCGCCCGCTCGGCGTCGTGCAGGGCGTCGGCGTCGGCGCCGTTCCAGCCGCGCACCCGGTAGCGGACCTGCCCGAGCAGGACCCGGTCGTCCGCCAGCGCTTCGGCGACCGACCGGACGAAGGGCCGCATCCGCAGGGCCGCGAGGTGCCAGGGCCGGGACGGGGAACGGCCGTCGGCACGCCCGCCGTGCAGGAACAGCACGGCGGCACGCGCCCCGGGCGGGGTACGGCGCGGGATCAGCGCGCCGCCCGCCACGGCCGCCCGCACGGGCGCTCGCCGGTCGTTCCCGGTCATCCGTTCTCCTCGTCCTCGTGTCACCGCCGGTTCACAGCTGGTCCAGCCCGGTGTACCAGTCCGTCGGCGTCGCGGGCACACCGCTCTGCCCGGCGGCCGACGGGCGGACGGCGAGGATCTGGTCGACGCCCATGCGCCGCTCCTCGAAGGCCAGGCCGCCGCCGACCAGGTAGAGCCGCCAGACGCGTGCCGTCTCCTCGCCGACGAGCCCCACGACGTCGGCCCAGCGCTCCTCCAGCGTGCGGTGCCAGGCGGCGACCGTGCGCACGTAGTGCTCGCGCAGCGACTCCACCGACCGCACCTCCAGCCCCGCCGTCTCCAGCAGGTCGACGGTCTCGCCCATGGGGCGCATGTGCATGTCGGGCGCGATGTACGCCTCGATGAAGGCACCGCCGCCCGGCGCCGTCGACCCGCGGGACATCTGCTGGACCAGGACGCGGCCCGTCGGCCGGACCATGCGGTGCAGCGTGCCGGCGAACGCCGGGTACTCGGCGTCGCCGACGTGCTCGCCCATCTCGATGGTGGTGACCGCGTCGTATCCGCCGCCCACGATGTCCCGGTAGTCCTGGCACACCACTTCCACCCGGTCGGCGAGGCCGCGCTCGCGTACCTGTTCGCGTACGTACGCCGCCTGCTCGGCGGCCAGCGTCACTGCGGTCACCTGCGCCTTGTACCGGTCGGCCGCGTACAGCGTGAGGGAGCCCCAGCCGCAGCCGATGTCGAGCAGGCGGGCACCGGGAACCAGTCCCAGCTTGCGGCAGATCAGTTCCAGCTTGGCGCGCTGGGCGTCCGCCGCGGTGAACTTCGCGTCGTCGCTCGCCCAATAGCCGCACGAGTAGGCCATCGTCTCGTCCAGGAGCAGCTGGTAGAAGGCGTTGGACAGGTCGTAGTGGTGGCTGATGGCGGCCCGGTCGCGGGACTTGGTGTGCAGGGCTCCCCGCAGCCGGGCCTGGGAGGCGGGCGGCGCCGGGGGTGGTCCGACCGCACCCAGCCGGGCCGCCGTGCCGGCCGCCCGGACCCGGTCGGCGAGGGTGAGGCCGGGCGTGTTCAGGTTCCGTTCCCGGGCCGCCGACCAGAGGGTGCGCAGTCCCTCGGCCAGGTCCCCGTCGACGTCGATCTCGCCGGTCACATACGCCTGGGCGAGGCCCAACTCGCCCGGCTGCCACAGCAGTCGGCGCAGCGCGCGCCGGGAGCGCACGACGACCGTGGGTCCGTCGGCCGGGCCGGCCTCGGTGCCGTCCCAGGTCCGCAGGCGGACCGGGAGCGGGCCGCCCAGCGCGGTCTCGGCCAGCGCGGCGAGCCGGTGGGAGGCACCGGTCCGGTCGGGGCGGGGGATGGTCATCGGTGGGATTCCTCCTTGGGGAACAGGTACTGCCGCTGAACTCGGTCGGACGGGGCCTCGGTCAGCTCTTGGGCATCAGCACGCTGTCGATGATGTAGACGTTGGCGTTGGCCGTCCTGACGTTGCCGCACACCACGTTCGCGCTGTCGTTGACCTTGTACGACTCACCGGAACCGGACGTCGTCAGCTTCGACTTCTCCAGCGTGTCGAACGAGCCCTTCTCCAGGTCCTTCGGCGCGAGCTTCTGGCCCACGACGTGGTAGGTCAGGATCTTGGTGAGCTGGGCCTTGTCGCTCAGCACCTTGTCCAGGTCCGCCTTCGGGATCTTGGCGAAGGCGTCGTTGGTCGGCGCGAAGACGGTGATGTTCTCNGCGTTGTTCAGCGTGTCGACGAGCCCGGCCTTCTTCACGGCCGTGACGAGCGTCGACAGGGCCGGGTTGTTCGACGCGGCGGTGGCCACCGGGTCCTTGGCCATGCCGTCGAACGAACCGGCACCGTCCTTCGGCACCGACGAACAGGCCG
>NZ_KB891832.1 GCF_000373565.1 Streptomyces sp. HmicA12
ACCACGGTGAACCGGCCCCACGAGGTTCCAACGGGCCTCATCCTGGCTGGTTACGTCCGGAGTTTCGAGCGTTTTGAGCGGTCCCTACGCGTGCGCACGCGTAGAGCGGTCCAGAAAGTCCAGAAACCTCAGCGCCCCGATCGCCGGACAGACGATCGGGGCGCTGAGGAGGACTCAGAGGTCAGGCGCGGCCGCGGCGACACGGCTCGCGTACACACCGTGAGCCTTGCGGCGGGCCGGGGTCACCGATCCCTGCTGAGGGGCGGCCTGGTCGAGCATCAGCCGGTGCAGCGACAGAGGAGCGGTCACCCGCATCGAGTGCCCCTGACCCCGGCGAACTAGCGGAGCGTCCCGCAGAGCGGCCCGGATCTCCTCGGAACCACTGTGCTCAAGGAGTTCACCGAGCAGCCCCGGCATGTCGATGGCCATCACCGGATCGACGTCGACAACCGGCTCCGGCTCGGCGACGTCGCCAGGCACCTCGTCCTCCAGGAGCTGGTCGACGACGCTGCGCGCGCCGTTCATGTCAAGCACGCGGCGGATCGTCTTCGGATCCACCCCGTGCTCCCGGGCGAGCGCCTTCACCGCGGAGCCTTCCTCGGTGTACGCCTTCACCACCGCGGTGACGTCGGCCTCGCTGAGCGCGGACGGACGACCCAGGGTCTTGCCGGATGCCTCGGCGGCGGCGACGCCTTCCTTCGTGTTCTCGCT
Organism: Streptomyces sp. HmicA12; assembly: GCF_000373565.1. Lineage (GTDB taxonomy): Bacteria > Actinomycetota > Actinomycetes > Streptomycetales > Streptomycetaceae > Streptomyces. The sequence goes on from NZ_KB891832.1 coordinate 712, forward strand.
GATCATGTCCCGCTGGAACTCCAGGACCCCGGCGAGCATCGTCACGAACAGCTTCGTCTGTGGGTCGTCGGCCGCCAGGTCGAAGCCCGACCACGCGCCCGTCGCGATCCGCAGGTGCAGCCCACGCCGCTGCAGGACCTCCCTGATCTGGATGACGTCCTTCGTCGAGCGGAACAGCCGGGCGGCGTCCGCGATCCTCACCGTGTCACCGACCGCCGACTCGTCGAGCAGCTCCCGGAACCCGGCCCGGCGCACCGCGTACACCCGCGACGACGTCGCCGGGTCCTCGTACTTCGGGGCACCGGCCTTCAGCAGCTCGGCGAGTGCGTGAAGCTGACGGGCATTGGTCTGCTTGTCCGTCGAGTGCCGCAGATACAGCCGGTCGGTCACTCCGGCACCTCCACCGTCTCGGCGAGCTGGGTGACGCGGTCGGCGGCGTGCGCGATCCGCCCGGCCTCGACCCGCAGCGACTCGGCGGCCTCATCCCCGCGGGCCAGCCACTTCGGCGCGGTCTCCTCCAAGAGCAGCGCGATGTTCTGCAGCACGGCCGACAAGTCCTTCAGGCCCTCGCGCAGGTTGCCGTCGTCGATCCGGTCCTCGGCGCGGGCGAGAGTGTCGAACGGCGGCAGGTGACGACGGACGGCCGCGGCCGCCTGGACGTCCTCCTCGCCGTCAGCGGGCACGTACACCGTGCCGAGTTCCAGGCCGGGCGTCATGTGCGCGGTCTCGGTGCCGATGCCGGAGACCATGCCGACCAGGCGCGGGGTCACCGTGTAGACCTGATCGCGCTCGGAGGGGTCCGCGCGCACGTGCTCGTCGAGCTTCAGCGCCATCTCGGGCGGGAGCTGGGCGAGCAGAGCGGTGAGGGCGCCGACGCTGTCGAGCATCGGGTGTGCCGCGATCGTGGCGGCGAGCTGCCCCTCCTGCTTGGGGGTGGGCGTCGACTCCGGGTCGGATGACATGGGTGTCCCCTCGGTGGGCCGGGCCATGGCGGCATCCGGCGGTCGATGAACACCCTAGGGGGGCGAAAAGGGGAGGCGCAACTACGGATTGGAATCCATTGGATCGCAACCCCGGATTGCGCCTGTTTTCACCCATGTGGGTGATTCGGCCCAATGGATCGGCGAAGGGAGGGACAATCGACCGTTTCCGCCCCCCTGGTGGATTGGATCAGGGGGTGTCGCCGATCCGGCCTGAGCCGAGGACGCGTCGCGCGGTCGAACCGGTCGGCTTCTGGCCGCCGAGGACACCGCGTGCACGGAGCTCCGCGACGTCCGGCAGATTCACGGAGGGGAGCACCTCCAGGTCGGCCTGCGAAGCCTGAATGCGTGCTGTGGGGCCGGTGCCGAGAGTGCGGCGGGATGCTGTCACGCGAGCATCGTACGGAGGTGGTCAGCACAGGGCGGCGTCGCCTGGCGCGGATGGCGGGCCACCACGGCGACACCGGTTCGCGCCGGGTGACGCCGACCGGAGCGGGGGTCTGGGGGCCGGCGAAGGCCACCAGCGGCCACCGGGCCCTCCCGGCCCTGGCGGGCCGCTCGTGGGTGCCTGATGCGCCGAGCGCCCAACAAGCCCGCACGGTGGCGTACGGCGCCCCGTTGAGCCTGCTGTGCAGGGTCGCGGACGAACTTCCCGGCCGTCGACTCCGTGCACACAACGGCTGAGGGAAGTAGTCGGCGCTCCGGGAGCTTTGTTCGGACCCCCTTGTCCAGCAGGTCAGCGCCCGATAGCGCGGCCTTCGGCGGGAGAGAGCGATGCGACTCAGGGCGCGACCGAGGAGGAGACCCAGGATGAGCCCCGGAGCGCGACCCAGGATGCGACCTCCCGCCGTCTGCGGAAACGCCAGCATTCCCGCAGGCCGAATCGCTGGCGCTAGCGGCCCATGCTCGGCCCGCCCCTCGACCGGGTGGGCGCCGGCGGCTCGTACCGGCTCGCGTTGGCGGTATAGCCGCGGCCTCGCTCGGCTGCCCTGGCCTGCTGCTCCTGGAGGCCCTTGGCGCGGGCGGTGCTCTCCTGCTCGTGGAGGCGGGGGAACTTCTCGGCGATGATCTGACGCTGCTGCTTCTCGGTGCGCGCGTCGGCGACGCTGCTGCGGAACGAGGCGGCCTCCCGCCGTTGGGCGGCTGCTTCCTTCTGCAGGTAGCCGACCCGCTGGCCGTTGCGGACGTCGATGCTGTGGCCGTGGGTCTGGGCGAGCTTGCGCATCTCGGTGAGCTGCTCGGCGACCTTGTCGACGTCGCCGGGCACCGGCTTGTTCGCCTTGAGGGGCTCGGCGAACTTGCTGTGGCGCAGCAGATCCCACGCCTCCTGGAGGGTCACCTTCGCGGCGACGGCGGCCCGGCTGTGCTCCTGCCAGGCCACGGCTCGCTGTGCGGTGATCTGGTCGGTGAGCTTCTTCTGGCCCTTGCGGGTGTTGCCCGACATCCACACGCTGAGCGTGGACTTCTTGTCGGTCTTGCTGATCTCGGCGAGCCACTCGGTGCGCTGCTCGGCGGTCCGCTTCTCGGCGGTCGCGGTGTCCAGCGCGGTGTAGACCGCGGTCAGCGACTTCTCGGCGGCGTCGACCAGCCCGATCGCGGCCGCGGCCCACTGCTGTCCTGGAGTGGTGTCCTCGGCCTTGGCCTGGTCGATGCGGTCGACGAGCTCGGTGAGGCGGGCCTCGGTCTCGTCGGCGGCCGCGTCCTGGTCCCTGGCATGGCGCGCGTTGCGCTCGATCGTCCGATTCAGCTCGGCGTCGCTGATCCTTCCGTACGTGCGCGACGTCCAGGGCTCGACCTCGCGCTCCTCGCGCATCTGCCGGAGCCTCTGCAGGTGCTTCTCCAGAAGCTCCGGCTCGTCCTTGCGCAGGGCCTCGCTCTGCGCCTGATCGGCTGGGGAGGGGCGGCGGATGGTGGACTTCGCCCGCGCGGCCGCGGCCATCCTCGACTGGGTCAGCCTGCGATCCGCTTCCGCCTGCGCTTCCTCGGCGGCCAGGTCGCGTTGCTTGGGGAGCGGCGCGGGCTCCGGCGGCTCGGGCATCAGGTCGGAGACCATGCTGTCGGGCCGGGACTGGCGCAGGAACTGCGCGAACGAGGCGATCGAGCGTTCCAGGAGCTCCTTCTCGCTGCGCGCGCTACCGAGACGGACGCGGGTCTCCTCGTCCTCGAGGACCGCCAGGGGCAACCACAGGTGGTTCTGCTTGCGAGCCCGGGTGATGCCCGGGTACGTGGCGAAGGCGTTCGCGCCGTGCCCGTACATCAGGCTCGTGTCAGTGGTCAGGCCCTGGCTCGCGGCGATCGTCATGGAGTAGCCGAGGGTCAGGGCGCCGCTGGCGACCTTGTCGGCCTTCACCCAGCCCGACTCGTAGCGGAAGCCCTCGTCGGCGTGCGCGTCCTTCACCTTCCAGGTGATCTCGACGCTGTGGTCGGGGCGCATCGAGGTGACCACCGCCCGGTAGCCGTTGAGCATGTCGGGGCCCTCGCCGCGCCGGGACCGGTAGTCGTTCTCCCGCACCCGCACGACGTCGCCCACGGCGAGCGTGAGGGTGTCGCCGCCGGGCAGCGCGTACGTGTACTCCTCGCCGAGTTCGCCGGCGACCCGGCGGATCTGCTGCGCGCCGAGGTTGAGGGCGTGCACGTCGCTGTTCTTCGCCGCGAGGACCACGATGTTCTCGATCAGGTCGTGCGGGTCCATCCACTCCTGCGACCGCAGTTCGTCCCAGGCCATCAGGATCTGAGAGCGCGCCTCGTCGGCGGTCTCGGCGGCGTGCAGGCGCCCGCCCTCGGCGAGCATCGTCAGGGCGCGCTCGTGGTCCCCGGTGCGCCAGACCTCCAGCGCGGCCCGCTCGGCTGCGTCCTCCTGGCGGCGGTTCTCGGTGAGCGTGAGGCCGCCGACCAGCGTGTGGGTCTCGCGGAACCAGCCGCCCGGCCCGACCGCCTGCAGCTGGAGATGGTCGCCGATCGCGACGACCTTCGTGCCGGTGCGCGCGGCCTCCGTCATCAGCGCCGCGGCCGCGCGGTCGTCGACCATCGCGGACTCGTCGACGACCAGGACGTCGATGCCGCGCAGCCCGTCGCCGTCCTCGATCTGCTTCAGCCAGGCCGCCACGGTGCGCGCCTCGATGCCGGACGCGTCGGTGAGGTTCTTTGCGGCGGCCGCGGCGAGCGTCGCGCCGGCGTACGTGGTGCCGGTGGCGTCCCACGCGATCCGGCACGCCTCCATCAGGGTGCTCTTGCCCGCTCCGGCGACGCCGACCAGGGCCTCGATGCCGTGCCCTGCGGTGAGGATCCGGGTCACCGCCGCGCGCTGCTCGGCGGACAGCTCGA
>NZ_KB891833.1 GCF_000373565.1 Streptomyces sp. HmicA12
CGCTGGGGCGCCCTACCTCCTGGAGGACGGGAGCCCCACCACTCCGGCGGTACTGCCGGACTGGCTGCTCACCCTAATCACGACGGCACCGACGCCACCCAAAGCCGGGGGAGCGCCTCGCCGGGCCGATGTGGTGGCCCGGCTGCGGGAGATGACGCGGCAGGGGACGCGCGAGCAGCGGTGGGCGGCGGGCATCCTGCGGTCGGAGTGCGACGAGCTGGCGGCGATGAAGCAGGCGGGCGGCCGGAACAACCGACTGAACCTCGCGGCGTACCGCGCGGGCCAGCTGGTCGCGGCCGGGCTCGTGGACCAGGCCGTCGCCGAGGAGTACCTGGCGGAGGCCGCGCAGGCTGCGGGACTCGGGGTGGACACGCCGCGCGAGGTGGAGAAGACGCTCCGATCCGGGATGACCGCCGGCCTCGCGCGTCCGCGCCGGATGGGCGGTGCCGCCTGATGCGAACCGCACCCCAGGACACTAAGGTTCAGCGCCACGTACACCACACCTCGGCACTGATGAAGGCCCCGGCGACGTTGGCGCGTCCCGAGGCCGGGCACCCGAGGAGTACGACTCGAATGCGTTCCGGTTCTACCTGCTCAACCGCGGTTACGTCGCGCGTTGTTGCCAGCGTTTTCGCTGGCGGGAATGCTAGCCAGATCGGGGGTGCAGTATGAGCGTCCCCGCAGCACGCGACACGGAGCCCGACGACGACATGTGGGCTGGCTCCACCACCACGACGACTGAGCGTCCCCGCCGGCCTCGACGTCCCCGGCCTACGAAATCGATCCAGCACCGTGGCCAGCTGCGTATGGCTGAGCGGTTCCTCGAGGAACACGGCGACAAGCTCCGGTTCGTCCACGGCCTGGGCTGGCACGAGTGGGATGACGCCCGCTGGCTGCTCGACGAGCAGCGCGTCGACATGGCGTACGCCGTGAAGACGGTGAAGACCGCGCTGCACGCCCTGGAGGACATGAGCGGCGACGAGCGCGACGACCTGTACAAGGACGTCCGCAGGTCTGAGTCCGCCTCCGGCCTGGAGGGACTGTTGAAGATCGCCTCGTCGCTGAAGCCGATCTCGACGGCCTCCAAGGCCCTGGACGCGGACCCGTTCAAGTTCAACACCCCGGACGGCACGGTCCACCTCACGGAGGGGACCGTCGACCCGTGCGCACGCGAGGACCTGATCACCAAGGTCGCGGGCGCCGCGATGCCAGAGGAAGAGGACGGCGAGGTGGCCGGCGCCCAGGAGTGGGAGCAGTTCCTTGAGCGCATCCTGCCGGACGCCGAGGTGCGGGCCTTCGTCCAGCGCCTGTTCGGCTACGCAATGCTCGGGAAGGTCACCGAGCACGTCATGCCGATCTTCACCGGCACCGGTGCCAACGGCAAGGGCACGCTTCGCGACGCGCTGATGGCAGCCTTCGGGGACTACGCGATTGAGGTGGACCCGGCGATCCTGATGGAGTCGAAGCACGAGCGGCACGGCGCCTTCAAGATGCGGCTCCGCGGCGCTCGACTGACGTTCTGCTCCGAGACGGAGAAGGGCAAGCGGTTCGCCGAGGCCACCATGAAGCGCTTGGTCGGCGGAGACCCGATCGAGGCGAACCTCATGCACAAGAACCCGATCACCTTCGACCCGTCGCACACGCTCATCATGCTGACGAACCACCTGCCGCTCGTCTCTGGCGACGACCCTGCCGTCTGGCGACGCATCCTGGTGGTCCCGTTCGACGTGGTGATCCCCGAGGAGGAGCGCGACGGCGGCCTGCCCGACCGGCTGAAGAAGGCCGCGCCCGCAGTCCTGGAGTGGGCGTACGAGGGCTGGCACCAGTACATGGAGAAGGGACTCGCCCCTCCGGAGGTCGTCCGGATGAAGACCGAGGAGTACAAAGCATCGAGCGACGTTCTCGGTCGGTTCGTCGACGAGCGCACCATCGCGTCGCCGCACGGGGTTGTGTCAGCGCGCGAGCTGTTCAACGCTTGGACCAGCTGGTGCCACGCGAGCGGTGAGCAAGCATGCAGCGAGGTCGAGTTCGCCAAGTCGATGGTCGCCAGGGGCTGGGAAAAGAAGCGCACCGGCGCGGGCTACGTGTACCGCGGGCTGATGCTCGCGGGCGACGACTCCGACGACGGCGAGTAGGCCCCAGGACTATCCGGCACTCCAGCACCACAACCGCCCTGCACGGGACCCCGTGCAGGGCGGTTTCATGTAGCCGGTCAAAACGCGCTGACCTGCAAGAATGTAGGGTTGTGGTGGGTTTCCCGATAACCTTCCATGGGTGCGCGTATGGAGAGTTTCGGAAAACCCCTCATAACCCTGCACACTAGTTGCGCTTGACAACCAAAATCGGGGTCTCAGGGTGAGCCGGGCACGCGCCGAGGAACCCCGGAGCGCCCCCGCCTTTGGGTGGCTCTCTTGGGCAGAGGGCACGGACTGGCCTCATCGCGCCCACACGGGGTTGTGCGGCGTTGCGTGGCGCTAAGAAGAGTGGAGCCGCCCTCTGTGGCTCCAGAGGGCGGCTCACGGGGATTCCAGGCGCTCTTAGGCTGCGGTGGATCCTTCTCCCGGGCCGGGGTCCTCGATCTTGAGACGGCGGAAGTACATGGCCAGGGCCTCTTCGACCAGGGTCTGTGGGTTCTTCCCTGTCTCTTCGACCGCTTTGGTCAGCATCCGGTCGAGTTCGGGAAGAATGCGGGTGCTGAGCGGCTTACGGTCGGGGCCCTTTGGGCGTCCTCGGCGAAGCGCCGGCGTACGGGTAGCTGCGGCCTTGGACTTCGATGCAGGAGCCTTGGGTTTCTTGCTCTTAGGAGGGGCGGTGCGGTCAGCGTTCTCGCTGGCGGAATTGCTGGCGCTTTCGGTACTGCCGCTCCAGGCGTCAGGGTTGTCCCAGTCGGGCTCCTGGGCGCCGCTGAGGTCGGCGGGGTCCTTCTCCTGGGTTGAACGGATCTCCTCGTCGGACTCGGCGGCCTTGTCCAGGAACGACGGCATCAGAGCTTCTCCTTGAGGTCAGGCAGGGTGTGGTTCAGGATCTCGCGGTACCCAGAGACGAGAAGCTTGGCTTCCCGACCGGGCGCCGCGGTGATGGGCATGGAGCCGGTCCGACACGCCTCACGCACGGCGTAATCGTGGAGGATTGAGGGCAGCACAAGGGAGCCGAAGCGTTCTTGGAGGCGGCCGTTCCAGAGCTTCTGAACCTTGGTGTACTTCTTCCCGGTCGGGACGATGCTCCGGACGATCCCGGCGATTGTCAGAGAGTCGTTGAGGCCGCCGGGAACGGTGTAGTGCTCGATCGTGCCCATTGCTTCCCTGACGCCGAGGTAACCGTCCTTCGTCAGCGTCGAGGGCATGAGCACCTTCGTGGACGCGATGAGGGCAGAACCCACGATCTTCCCGCCAGGCCGGGGCGGGGCGTCAATGAACACGACGTCGACCAGGTCTCGCAGACCCCACAGAGCGCGCTTTAGACGGAACTCCATTCCGGTCGTCCCGTCGGTCTCCCGGTTCCCGAACTTCCTGACCGCGGGCAGTACCCAGGCATTCGAGGGCCAGTGCTTCCCGGCCCGGGTGAGAGCCTCGCGGGCGATCTCGGCAGGGTCGCGCGGTCGCTTCTCGGGGTCGACGAAGTAGATGTCGTTCACCGACTTCTTGGGGTTGCTGACACCCAGCTCGTCAGTGAGGGTTGCGCGCGGGTCGAGGTCGACGCCGGCCACACGTAGGCCGTACTCGGCAGCGACAGCGATCAGACCTGTCGTCAGCGAGGTCTTCCCCACGCCCCCCTTCTCGCTGACCTCCGCGACAACGTCCGGATCTTCGGCCACGGGTCCTCCTTCCTCCATCAGGTAGGGGGAAGCCTAAACGCAAGCCATCTCGCCGACATTGCAGCAAGTGAATCGGCAAGCGGAAAAGCCAG
>NZ_KB891834.1 GCF_000373565.1 Streptomyces sp. HmicA12
GGAGGCCATCGGCGCGATCGCCTCCGCCGGACCGTTCACGATCGGCGCCGTCTGCCTAGCCGCCGTCCTCCTGCGCGCCCTTCCGGCCCGTGTCGGACGCACCGTGCAGCACATCCACCAGGAGACCCACATCGAGCAGCGCTCCGGCCTGTTCGGACGCAACAGCGCACCCACTACCTACACGAACGAGGGGACCCGCTGATGTCGAACAGGAAGGCTCTCAACCCGCCGGTCGGCCAGTGCCGCCAGTGCTGGTTCCACGCGTACGCCTCGAAGGAAGCCCATCGCGGCCTCAAGCCCGGCCAGGACTGCCCGCAGTGCGTCTCGCACATGGGCGGGCGCTGCCCCGACAACATGATCGTGAAGGCGGCCTGACATGGATGAGCCGGAGCAGCCCACCCAGAAATGACCCGGCCCGCCCGCTCAGCCAGCGACGTGCGCCCCCCGCTTTGGGTGGCATCAACGAGCCCCGCCGAGCCGCAGCGCTCAGCGGGGCTCAGTGCGTCTCAGGCGCGTGTGAGGTGCGGCAGGGGGCGGAGCGCGCCCGGCGCCGCACGGGAGGCCGCCTGCGGCCGAGCGGGCGGGGACGGTGAACGCGCGCTCCGCATAGGCCCGCACCCGGGAGCGCCGGGCGCGGACGCGCCCGTCCGCTTTACCCCTCCCCCTAAGAGGAGGGCGCCGCGCGGGTGTGTCCGCCACACCGAGCATGGCGCAGTTGTGACCTGCACCGAAGCAGAAATGCAGAGTCGGACTCTGCGAACCCCTAGACATGCAGACTCCGAGTCTGCATCATTGAATTACCGCAAGCGAAAAAGCAAGCGGAAACGACGGCAGCTAAAGGTGGATGACATGCGACAGACGATGCCGACCGGCGACGAGAAGGCCCGCGCACTGGAGATCGCCGAGCAGATCGCGGCACTCCTGGGTGAACTCGACGCCCTGCAGCCCGGCAGCGTCCAGGCCGGTCCCGGCTCCATCTCCGGCCCCGGCCTCCAGATCCGCCCCGACTTCGAGGGCGGCTGGGAAGTCCGCCCCGACCGCTACTGACCGACCGCCCCGCAGTACCCGACGAAGGAGTCCCCAATGAGCAACGCCGCCGCCGTATTCGCCGCCGTGTTCATCGCGCTCTACATCGCGCACAGCGTCGGCGACCACTGGGTCCAGACCTCCCACCAGGCCGCCCACAAGGGCGAGCACGACGGGACACCCGGCCAGTCGAGCCGCGCCGGTCGGATCGCCTGCACGCTGCACGTCCTCGGACTGACCATCACCAAGGGCATCGCCCTCACCGCGGTCGTCCTGGCCCTCGACCTCCCGGTCACCGGCCTTGGCGTGGTGGCCGGCCTCGGCATCGACGCTGCGACCCACTGGTGGGCGGACCGGCGCAGCACCCTCGCCTGGCTCGCCAAGGTCACCGGCAAGACCGAGTTCCTCAGCCTCGGCACGCCCGCCCACCCGGCGCACCCGGCGACCGCTGACGGCAAGTACGCGCCGACGCTCGGGACCGGCGCCTACGCCCTCGACCAGTCGTTCCACCACCTATTCCTCGGCGTCGCCGCACTCCTGATCGCAGCCCTCTGAACAGCGCCTACACGAATAAACCAGCTAGATAAACCGCCGTTCACTCCGGAAGGACCCCAGTGGAACGCACCCCGAATCTCGCTCTCGACGAGGAGTTGCAGGCGGCCGTCGCCATCGTCCGCGTCGGTCTCGACCGGCTGCGGGACGCCGCGTGCCGCACCGAGGAGGTCGGCCCGCACGTCGCAGCCCTCCAGTCGCTGTACGACCCGGCCAGGCCGGACGCCGGTGTCCTCGGCGCCGTCGCCGACGTCATCGGCACCATCACGGTGTCGATCAGCGAGGTCGAGCACGACGAGAACGAGCGCGTCACCGAGCTGCTCGACGAGGCCCAGGCCCACGTCCAGGACTCCACCGGTGACCGCATCCGCCACGTCCTCGACCTCCTGGCCCCGCTCCTGCTGCGGTGCGAGATGTGCGGCAGGCGCCAGGCCGACGTCACGGTCATGACCGACCCGTACGTCGCCGAGGTCGACCCCGTCCACGCCACGCCCCCGCAGATGACCCTGTGCCCGCCCTGCGCCACCGACCGATTCGAGGACTCGTGACCATCAGCATCGTCTCCTTCGGCTACGGCCACGGACAGCCGCCCACCGCCGACCTCACCTACGACCTGCGCGCGCTCCTGCGCAACCCGTTCCACGACGAAAAGCTCAAGACCCTCACCGGCCTCGACGAGGCGGTCTACGACCACGTCATGACCACCCCCGGCGCCGACCGGCTCGCCTTCAACGCGGTCGCCACCGCCCGCGGCCTCGCCGAGGACACCGGCACCGACGTCACGATGGCGTGGGGCTGCACCGGCGGCCGGCACCGCAGCGTCGCTCTCGCCCGCCTCGCCCACGAGCTGCTCCGGGGCGTCGGTGACGAGGTCACAGTCGAGCACCGCGACGTCGACAAGGCCCTGCTGCCCGCCGGAGTCCACAACCGCACCGAGCAGGTCACCCGGCACACCGCCGACGTCGTCACCATCACCCGCGACGGACGGATGCTCCTCATCGAGCGCGGCTGGCCTCCCTTCGAGGGCATGTGGGCGCTTCCCGGCGGCCACGTCGACCCCGGCGAGAGCGCACGGGCCGCCGCCGCCCGGGAACTCGCCGAGGAGACCGGCGTCGTCGTCGCCGAAAGCGAACTTCTCGAACTCGGAGTGTGGAACGCGCCCGGCCGCGACCCCCGCGGTTCCTACTCCACGACCGCCTATCTGGTCTTCGTCCCCGCGGACACCGTCGCCACCGCCGGAGACGACGCGGCCGCCGCCCGCTGGTGGCCGATCTCGTCGCTCCCTGCCCTCGCCTTCGACCACGCCGCTATCGTCGGCCGTGCCCTCAGCGCTCGGCAGGCAGCACAGGCCGTGGGGGCGTGATGGGACACTCGACTCACGCCATCAGGGAGGCCGCCATGACTGCGCAGACCGACCACCAGCACACCCCGCCGCCCATGCGCACGATTGCCGAGCTGCGGATCGCACTGCGCGCCTACGGCTTTCCCGGTGACCCGGCATCCTTCGAGGCTGAACTCGACGCCGCTGAACTCGACGACCTGACCGCCGTACGGGAGATCGCCCAGGCGTACCGGCACCGCGTTCTGCTAGCCCTCGATCCGGCCGGGATGGCGCAGGTCATACGCAGCACCGACGACGTCACCACCGAGCTGCAGCGCAAGATGGCGCAGGCGCGCGGCCGGTGACCGCAGCGTTCTTCTCCGACGCCGCCGAGAAGATCCTGCGGGGCGACCTCAGCGTCAGCGAGCGGACGGCCGTCATGTCGGTGGCGTTCTCCCTCGAGGACGATCCCACCCCCGACCATGCCCGCAGCCTGCCCGACGCCGACCCGGCCTCGGAGACGTATGTGATCGAGCTACTGCCCGAGCGGACCGGCGGCCGCGGCATCAGCGTCGTCTACCGCCACTCCCAGGACCTCGACGCCGTCCTGATCCTCTGGATCATCGCCGGGCCCTGAGACCCGAGAACCG
>NZ_KB891835.1 GCF_000373565.1 Streptomyces sp. HmicA12
CCCCCGCCGACGTCGACAAGCCCGCCGACCTCGACCTCGACGCGTTCGACGACAGCCCGCTCATCCCGGCCTGGGCCAAGACGCCCGAGGGCTGGGCCATGTACACCGGTGTCCTCTACCGCTCCCGGCTGCGGGCCTACCGCCGCTGGGTCCGCCGCCAGCGCACCCAGCGCGGCCACGTCGCCCAGTTCAAGCGGGGCCGCCGCCGCATCGCTGACTGGGTCACGGGCTTCGAGGGGATCCAGACCCAGGCGCTCGCCCACCAGGCGCACATCGCTGCGAGGGAGGCCCGCGCCGCCGCGAGGTCGGCCCGGTTCACGCCCGGCCTGCTGAAGAAGAAGAAGGATGTCGCGCTGCGGGAAGCCGACCGCACCCAGACCGTTGCCATGCAGGCCATCGCCGCCCACAAGAACGCTAAGAGCTACCGCATCAAGATGCGCGCGATGCGAGCCGGAGCCGCCTACGGGACCCCGCTCGCCGCGATCACCGGCGGCTACGTCGAGGCCGGAGCCTTCGGCGCGGGCGCCGGACTGCTCGCCACTTTCTCCGGCGGCGCCTTCGCCGGACGGCACCTGATTGACGAGGAGACGGACTGGTCGATGGACTGGCGCTCCCTCGGTGACGGCGACCCGATGTCCGCGCCGATGCTCGACGAGGTCTTCCGCAAGGCCAAGGTCATCGGTGCCGACGAGTCGCTGCACATGGTCCAGATGCCCATGCTCGACGCGCGCGGTGCCTGGTCGGCGGTCATCGACCTGCCGCCCGGCATCCCCGCGAAGAAGGCCATGCGCTCGGTCTCCGAGATCGCCTCAGCGCTCGGCGTCGAGGACGCGCAGGTCAACCTCGTGAAGACCAAGGGCAAGGGCGCCCGCGCGGGCCGCCTGGAGATCTTCGTGGCCAAGGAGCTGCCCTTCACCGAGACCGCCGAGCCGGGTCCGCTCCTCGCCCTGGAGGCCGCGGCCAACTTCTGGGGGCGCATCGCGATCGGCCCCGACGTGCGGGGGCTGGCCATCTCCATCTCCGTGGTGGAGCGCTCCGGCCTGGTCGGCGGTGAGCCCGGCGCGGGCAAGAGCGCGTCGGGCAACGTCATCCTCCTGGCCGCCGCCCTCGACCCGCGCGTCATCCTCTGGCTCGCCGACGGAAAGGCCGGCGGCGACCTGGAGCCCTACCGCGAGCTTTGCGAGTACTTCGAGGGCGACGCCGACCCCGAGGCGTTCCTGGAGATGCTCGACGCCGCCGTCGCCGACATGCGAGAGCGGTACGCGCTGCTGAAGAAGCTCGGCAAGCGCAAGGTCACCGAGGAGCTCGCCAACAAGTACCCGCTGCTCCGGCAGAAGTTGCTGTGGGTCGACGAGCTGATGTTCTACACGACCGACGACGACTACGGGAAGAAGATCACCAAGCGGCTGCGCAACCTCGTCAGCCGGGGCCGTGCCGCAGGCATCGTGACCTTCTGCGCCACCCAGAAGCCCGGCTCCGACGTCGTCGACACCAGCCTGCGCGACCTGCTGTCCATCCGCTGGGCACTGCGCTGCACCACCCCCGAGGCGTCCGACACGATCCTCGGCAAGGGCGCCGCGGCCGCGGGATACAGCGCCAAGTCCATCGAGCCGGAGATGCGGGGCGCCGGCCTGCTGTGGGCGGAGGGCGCCAACCCGGTCCTCACCCGCGCCGACTACTACTCCGACGACGAGGTCGAGCTGCTGTGCAAGCGGGCCTACGCCCTGCGCGAGGCCGCGGGCACGCTGCCCGAGCAGCCCAAGACGCTCGCCGACCAGCTCCGCGACAAGGGCGAGGCCGACGCCGACGTCCTGGCCGTCCTCGTCGACGTCTTCGGCGCCTACGACCAGGCCGCCAAGGAGGACGACGCCAACGCCGAGATCGACTGGCTGCCGGGCAGCGTCCTGGTCGACGCGCTCAAGGCCGCCGGACTCGAAGTCACCGCCGAGAAGCTCGGCCGCCTGGTGGTCCGCGAGGCCGAGGAGAAGAAGAAGCGCGCCTTCGAGGGGAGCACCTCCGCACTCAACGGATTCCCCCTCGCCGCCGTGCTCCGCACGGTCCAGGCGAAGTACGGCCTGACCGCCTGACAGCCCGGATCCAACCCGGACAGCCACCCGATATGCCCCGGTATCACCCCGGACCGGGCGGCCCCGGACCCGGACCCGACCCCCTCGGACCTGGACAGCCCCCATCCAGGTCCGAGGGGCCCCCGTCCAGGATCGGCACCCCCTCTGACCTGCATCAACGCACCAGCCGTCCGGGACCAATCCAGGTCCCAAACCATGACAAACCGATCACGCGGAGGACGACTCCCGATGGGCGTCAAGTACGTGCTGAGCGAGCCACTGCCCCCCTCCTGGTGGGCGAAGAACAAGGCGGCCGTCGCCGCCGTCGCGGGCCTGGCGATCGGCTTCTACCTCGCGGGCGGATGCGACGCCGGATCCGGCTCCACGCCGCACCACCCGAGCCCGTCGCCGAGCATCACCCAGCCCCGCAGCCCTTCGCCCAAGGAGTCCTGAGATGACGTCCGCGCCGGACCTGAAGTTGCAGGGCATGGCCGAGGTCAACAAGGAACCGCTGCTGTGCGGCGAATGCGGCAACGGCTACTCCCTGGAGATCTACAAGCGAGGATTCCGCGAGGTCTGGCCCGCATTCGTCACCTGCCTGTCCTGCGGCAAGGGCGACGACCACGCGGTCATCACCAACGGCCTCGTCGACGCCGTCCTGGCGGCTCGCACCGGCCGTACCAAGGCCGCCGACCGCGACACCTTCAAGGCGCAGTGGCGCGGCATCACCTTCACCGGCGAACTCCATCCCCAGTTCGTCCTCGACGACGCGCTCGCAGTGGTGAAGGCACTCGGCGGACAGGTCTCCAAGGACACGAAGGCGTGGGGCCGCTCGAAGAAGAAGGCGGCCAAGGCCCGGGTGAAGGAGAAGGCCGGCGCCGTCACCGGAGCCGTCGCCGGAGCCGCCCGCAGTAAGACCAAGGACGCGGTCGGCAGTGCCAAAGCCGCCGCCCTCAGCACCGCCTGGACGCTCCAGACCGGCGGCGCCGGACCGACCTCCAAGCCCAAGCGGACGCGCTGCACCGTCAAGGGCTGCCGGGGCGGCATGGTCACCCTCTCGACGCGCCTGCACTCCCCCACCGGCAAGACCCGCGAGATGAAGATCCCGTGCGGTGTCTGCCACCGCGCCAGCACCTGACGAAGCCCATGCGCGGAACAAATTTCGCCCGCTGACCAGCGCGAACCTTCGCTATGCAGACTCCGAGTCTGCGAACCCCTGGACATGCAGACTCGGAGTCTGCATTATGGAATTACCGCAAGCGAAAAAGACAGCG
>NZ_KB891836.1 GCF_000373565.1 Streptomyces sp. HmicA12
CCCCCCTACGAATCTTGTCTCGAAGCTCAGCGGCGAGCCGCTGCACCTTCGGGACCTTGCTCTCCTCCACTCGGTGACTTCCTCTCTCTGGTTGCTCAGGCACAGTCTGACAGAACTAGTTCTACGTGCCCAACGGGGATGACCATACCTTCGCCACGCGGCCGAATGGAAGCACGAAACGATGTCAGAACTAGTTCTGTTGACATCGGCTGCGGACGGTGTCTTAATCATCACGTCGCCCCTCAGAACTAGTTCAGGGAAGGGCGGCGAAGGGCCCGGCATGTCTACGGATTCCGGGTCACAGCCATGTCCAGAAACAGGCGCGGCCCCGGCTCGCCAAGCAGGGCGAATCCGGGGCCACTAGCGGCCGGTCAGGGCCGCTTGAGGGCCGTCCTACGAGAGGAACACGACCCACATGAACACCATCGTCGCTGGTCAGAGGATCGTTACCGCCGCCGAGTTTGCCGAGGTTGCGATGGGCTTCGAGCCCGCCGCCAAGGCGCCGGCCCCGAAGGTCTTCGTTCCCGGTCCCGCCGACCTGGAGGACTTCGCGGAGTTCGTCGAGGAGGTCACCGACCCCTCCGGCTCCGAGGTCGACGCCGAGAACGCCCTGCACTACCGCAGTCTCACCCAGAACGTCCGCGTGCTGTCCCGCCGCCGGGCCCGGGTGACGTTCCCGAAGGCGGTGTCGGCATGAAGCGCTCCCTCGCCCACCTCGCCCTGTTCCTGCTGATCGTGCTGGAGATGACCCTCGGCGTGATTGCCGGGGTCGCCGCCCTGGTCAGTGTCATCACCGAGATGGTGGCCCGCGCGACGGCGGCCGGCGGCGACTCCTTCGCCCGCCACGCCCGCGTCCGCCCCGTCTCGCCCCGACTCCGCACCGAGATGGCCAACGTGCTGTCCGGACTCGCCACCCCGGCCGCTGGAGGTACCCGATGAGCTATCGCGAGGAGCGCCGCGCCGACCAGGCCGCCGAGCGCGCACAGGACCGCGAAGACATGCGCCTGAAGATTGAGGCCCAGCTCAAGGCCAAGGAGATCGCCGCCGAGCAGAAGCGGGCGGACGACGAGGCGAAGCGCGAGCAGGCCCGCAAGGACGCCGAGGCCAAGCGCCGCCAGGAGCAGGCCGACCGCCGGGCCCGCCAGCAGGAGAAGGACCGCAAGCGCGCGACCCGCCGTGCGAAGTTCGCGAAGCTGACCGGCTGGCTCACCGCCAACCCGGTCACCGCGTTCGTGGGCTTCGTGATGGTCTGCTCGATCGTCCCCGCCGTTATCTCGCAGGTCGTCTCGCTGGCCGGGGCCGGGGTGTTCGTCCTCCTGGCCGCGCTGCTCTCGGCGATGCTGGAGGGCACCGCCTGGGCGCTGACCTTCATGGGCAAGCAGGCCGAGGACGCCGGGCGGCCGGCGGGCAAGTACCGGGTCGCCACCTGGACGACCGCGTTCCTCGCCGCCGCTGTGCAGTACTGGCACTGGACCGAGGCCCTGCCCGAGCACACCTGGGTCGCCTGGGTCTTCGCCGGGTCGTCGATCGTCGCGATCTACCTGTGGGACATGAAGACCCACGGCTCGCACGGCAAGACCAAGGAGCAGCGGCGCCAGGAGAAGGCCCGAAGGAAGCACCTGAAGAACCGGCGCAAGCACCACAAGGACATCGCCGCCGAGGCGGACCGGCTCCTGTCGGCCCTGCCCTTCGAGGCAGTCTCTGAGGAAGAGGCGTTCGCGACCGCGTGGCGGATCAAGCGGGGCGCGGAGCCGGGCCTGTCCGCCCAGGTCTATGCCGACGCCACCAACGCCCGGGTCGCCCTCGGCGCCGCCTTCGAGCTGGGTGAGCACGTCCGCCCGGAGCTGGTCCGTGCGGGGATGCTCGCCAGCCTCTACAACCCGCTCCCGCACCGCCTGTCCGAGGGCATCCCGAGCCTCGGTCCGACCGTCCCGCTCCCGGCTCTCCAGCGGCCCTCTGAGGGCGCTACAGCCCTTGCGGGAATTGGGGTGTACGGCTCTGAGGGTGCTAGCAAAAACGCCAGCGATAAAGGCAGCGAGAAGGCTTCCGGGAACGCCACTGGGAACGCTGGCGGGAACACCCGGCCGGGCCGTTCCGACGAGGAGTTGAAGGCGCTCCTGCCGCAGGGGCTGCGGGCCGCCGCCGAGCTGGTCGCGGAGGGCAACCCGATCTCCGCCGCCGGACTTTCGAAGCGTGTCGGGATCCGTCGGGACGACGCGCGGCGGCTGCGGGACATGGTCATCGCCGAGCGGAAGCTGAAGCTCGTCGACGGCGACACCGACACCCCCGCGATCGGAGCCTGACGATGACGCGCAAGGCAGCCATCCGCGACGCGGAGCCGCACGTGGTCGTCTCGCACGGCGCGGACTTCTTCGGCCAGGACCGCCACCCGGTGAAGTCGCTCGCCGAGTTGGTCCCGTACGTCGAGAACTCCGTCTCCTACGTCGACCGCAAGTCGGTCGCCCCGCTCGTCGAGCAGCTGCGGGCGCCGGTCGACCTGGCCTTCCCGGCCGCCGAGGCCGCCGAGCTCTGCATCCAGCTCCTCAAGGTCTCGCGCACCCCGCGCACCAAGCCCGCCATCTGCTCCCTCGCCCGCTCCCTGTCCGACGCCGCGGAACGAGCCGCGGCGGACGGCGAGCCCTGGAACTGGACGGTTGACCCCGTCTCCTGATCTGCCCTCCCCCGAAAGCGCGGGGCCCGGCGCCTCCCTTCCACAGTCGCCGCCGGGCCCCGCTTCCTCCCGAAGGAGAAGGACCAGCATGACCGAGATGCCGACCGGCCCGCGCCACGACAGCACGGACCTGGCCACCATCACCTACGTCCACGGCGCGGGGCCGGCCACCGACAGCAGCCCCGCAGAGACCGCCCCCGCTTTGGGTGGCCTGACCAAGACCACCGACCGCGCGGCCGTCGTCGAGTCGGCCCGCCAGGTCCTGGAGGGCAAGG
>NZ_KB891837.1 GCF_000373565.1 Streptomyces sp. HmicA12
GAAGCACGGCAACATCCCCCTCTAGACCAGGGAGCCCGGATCATGATGATCAAGGTCGTACGAGGAAACCCGACCCCCGAGGAGCTGGCCGCCGCACTGGCGGTGGTCCAGGCCCGGGCCGCGGCGACGTCCGACGCCCCGGCGTCCGCGGCCGAGCGGGACGCGTGGGCGGACCCGTCCCGCATCGCCCGCCACCGGCTGCCCGCGCCGGGCCCGTCCAGCTGGACCCGTTCGTACTGGCCCTCCTGAACTAGTCCGTTCCGCGCGGGGCGCTTGAGTACGCGTACTCAGGCGCCCCGCGCGCGTGCGTCGCAGTATCGATGGCGTGCTGTGGTCAGATCCCGAGGACGAGCCTCCAGAGGAGCTCCGCGAAACGCAGGCGATGCTGCGCCGCGCGAGCTTCGTCCTGGCGTTGGCGATGATCCTGGTGATGTTCGTGCTGGGTGTGCTGTAGGCGGACGGCACGCTCGACGGGGAAGGCTGCGCGCAGCGCATGCCTTCAGGGGCGCGGGGAACTGCGCGACCAGCCCCCACCGGGCCCGCACCCGCCGACGAAACCCCCACCCGGCAGACGCGAGGCCACCACTACCCTGGCCCCCATGACGACCCCCCGCCGCCTCATCCTCGCCTCCCAGTCCCCCGCCCGGCTCGGCCTCCTGAAACAAGCCGGGTTCGCGCCGGAGGTGATCGTCAGCGGCTTCGACGAGGACAAGGTCACCGCCCCCACCCCCGCCGAGCTCGCCCTCGCCCTGGCGGAGGCCAAGGCCTCCGTGGTGGCGGCCCTCCCGGCGGCGCGGGACGCGCTGGTCATCGGCTGCGACTCGGTCCTGGACCTGGACGGCGAGGCGCTCGGCAAGCCCGCCGACGCCGAGGAGGCCACGGCCCGCTGGAAGGCGATGCGCGGCCGGGCCGGGACGCTGCAGACCGGGCACTGCGTGTACGACACGGCGAGCGGCCGGTACGTGTCCGGCACCGCCTCCACCGTCGTCCGGTTCGGTGAGCCGAGCGACGAGGAGATCGCCGCGTACGTCGCGACGGGCGAACCCCTCTACGTCGCGGGCGCGTTCACGCTCGACGGACGCTCGGCGCCCTTCATCGACGGCATCGACGGCGACCACGGCAATGTGATCGGCCTGTCGCTGCCGCTGCTGCGCCGCCTCCTCGCCCAACTGGGCGTCAGCGTCACGGAGTTGTGGGCTCCGGCGAGCTAGGCGGACCGGCCGGCGCGGGCGGCGGGGTGGCGCCGGAGTCACCCCCGGTCCCGTTCTCCCGCCGGTCGTACGCCACCAGCGTCAGCACGACGAGCCCGAGCACGACCATCATCGCGACGAAGGCCGGCCAGCCCACCAGGCCGACGGAGAACGCGCCGAGCAGTCCGTGCACCACGGCCGCGCTGATCAGCAGGATGCGCCCGAACCCGCCCGGCGCCCGGTCGGTGATCGCCGCGCGCACCAGCACGACGGCGCACAGCACCAGATAGAGGCCGAAGATCCCGCCCGCGACCCACGCGCCGATCGACATCGCCCGCGGGTCGAGCCCGGCGAGGGACATGTCCTGGTGGTCGACGACCAGTCCGAGGAACCAGTTCACGAACACGATTCCGAGCGCCTCCGCGAGGAGCACGATCGCCGCCACCCACGCCACCGGCCTGCGCGCCACCGGTCCCACCCACCTTCAGCTACCCGTTACCGGGAGTACGTACGAGACATCGCGAACGCTACTAACGGGTAAACCTCCGGACAAGGGTTCTGCCGAAGGCAAAGAATCGTTGGGCCATTCGTAGGGACTCCACAAAGAAAGCCGACCGGCCGCAGCGCGGTCTCACAGAGACCTAGACCACATCAGAGGGTTAGGGTTCCACCGAGGGATCCCGTGCGGCCAGGCGCGACAAGGGATTTCACGTACCGAGCGGGCCTCGAGTCACACTCCGTGTGGGCAAGCTCACCATTGGGGACGGCTCGTAAGCCCGTGTCGGCTGTCCCTAAACTCGGCTTGTTTCAAGGAGGGAGCCATCGTGCGCAAGGTGCTCATCGCCAATCGTGGCGAAATCGCTGTCCGCGTGGCCCGGGCGTGTCGGGACGCCGGGATCGCGAGCGTTGCCGTCTATGCCGAACCGGACCG
>NZ_KB891838.1 GCF_000373565.1 Streptomyces sp. HmicA12
AAAAGCTGACCTAAAGGGAGACGGACATGACCAGCCGCCACTTCACCACCGACCAGCCCGGAGCGATCGTCCTGAGCGCGAGCATCCTCGGCATCCACGGGGTCATCACCGTCGACGCCAGCGAGAAGTGCGAGCGCGCCTCTGTCACCATCCGCACTGACGACGAGGAGGGCCCGGCGGCCGAGGCCGTCCGCACCGCCGAACTCGGCATGAACGACGGCACCCTGGTTGCTCAGGTCACCGGCGAAGACCACGGCAGCGGCATCACGCAGTCGGTCTTCACTCGGGGCGGACGCACCACCGTCATCCAGAGCGGCGGGACGATCCGCGGCAACGTCACCGGCGTCACGATCGTCGACGGCCAGGTCATCACCGGCGGGAGCGGCACCGTCGTCCAGCACATCTCGCCGGTCGAGATCACCGTGACCGTCCCGCTGAACAGCACGGTCATCTCCCAGTCGGATTCGTCGGCCCTGACGACGACCGGCCCGCTCGCCGCAGTCTCCGCCGACACCCAGTCCGGCCGCGTCGAAGTCGAGCGCGCGCAGAACCTGCGGGCGAGCACCATGTCCGGCGCGGTCTCCATCGGCGCGGCGGTGTTCGCGCGGGCCAAGACGATGTCCGGCGCCATCCACGTCTCCGCCCTGGTCCGCGACGGCTACCTCGACACGATGTCCGGCCGCATCCAGGCGAACGCGGTCGGCGGTGGCCTCATCCAGGCCCACACGATGTCCGGCGCGGTCGACGTCACCGCCACCCCCCAGGCCATCCAGCAGGGCTTCACCGTCCGCGCCAGCAGCATGTCCGGGCACGTCTCGACCCCCCGGGGATGCGCCCGCTGACTACCGGGAGAGCAAGCGAAAAAGCCAGCGAAAAAGACAGCAGAGGAGCCAGCGTGAACCAGCCCAGCCGCCTCATGACCTTCGTCTACGGCCTCTTCGGCAGGGTCTGGGCCTACGAGTCGGTCGACGAGGTCCGCGACGTCATCGCCCGCAACGCCTTCGACACGACCGCCGAGCGGGTCCGCACCCACAACGACGCCGCCGCCAAGCTGTCCGTGCCGTACGCCCTCCAGCCCGGCCTGCTCACCCTGCACGACGAGCTGCTCGACATGTGGCACGAGCTGAAGGCGCTGGGCCACCAGGCCGAGCGCCTCAACGCGGCGGGCCTGACCGACGAGTGCTTTGACGCGGCGAACAGCATTCGACACGCCCTTCGGCACGTCGCCGCTGCCGCCGAGGAGACCATCCCGTCGGCCTTCGGAGCCGTCGGAACCCGGGAGCCGTTCGAGGTTCCGCTCATCACCGACTAGAAACGCCCCGGGGCGGCCGCTACCCGGCCAAGGATCACCGGCCGCCCCGGGCCCCGAATCCCGCTCCTGAAGGCAGCGGGGGGAGCCCCATCGTCCCTCACGAACCCAAGGAGCCCGTCATGGCACAGCCCGACAAGGACACCCGCGCCGCGGCCACCGACCGCGTTGCCGAGCTGAAGAAGGTGCGCGACCAGGCGCACGCCGACGCCGAGAACGCCAAGGCCACCGCCGACGAGGCGATGTGGAAGGCCATCGCCGCCGAGCTGGACGCGAAGACCGTCCTCCAGCGCGACGTCGTCGAGGCCACCGGCTTCTCCCGCGACCACGTCCTGCGCCGCACCAAGCCGCACCGCAAGAACTGATCCGGCCCGCCCCGGGCCTCCCCTCGCCCGGGGCCAGCCCCCCTTCTCCCCGACCCAGACGGAGGTCACCACCGTGAGCACCGAGAGCGCCCCTCAGCACCTGCGCACCGTCGCCGCGGTGCAGCCCTACCGTCCCCACGAGGTCGAGGCGAGCCCGCACTACCGCATGCCCATGCAGGTCCCGCTGTCAGGCGCGGTCGAGACCTACGACGAGCGCGAGCCGGTCGTCTGGGTCCCCGACGCCTACGGCCAGATGGTCCCGATGCGCCGTTCCCAGGCGCCGGCGCCGATGCAGCCGATGCCGCCCCGCGACCTCACCCCGCAGCCGCTGCTCGACCCCACCGCCCAGCGCCTGGTCGGCGGCGGCGCCCTCGCGGCCGGGATCGGCTGGGG
>NZ_KB891839.1 GCF_000373565.1 Streptomyces sp. HmicA12
CCCGGCCGCGATCTCGAACACGGACAGAGCGGCCTGCGCCTGGTGCTCGGCGAGCTGCACCGCGCGGGAGTCGAGCCGGTCGACGGCTTCCTGCATCACCAGGGCTTCGGCGTCGAGGATGTCCTGGGTCGTGTACCTGGCGTTCGACGACATCAGCGTGGCACCGACCGGTGGCACGAACACCGCGTAGCCCTCGACCTTCAGGACCTCGTCGCACAGCGTCTCCAGCACGTCCGGCTCGCCGCCGATGCCGTACTCCAGGCTGTTGGCGACGGCCGCCAGGAGCTGCGCGCGGGTGAACAGCTTGTCGTTCGCGGTCAGTCCGGTCTTGGGGTCGAAGACGATCGCCGCGATGTCGCTGGGCGGCGGGACGCGCGGCCCGCCGCCGGGTCCGTCGAGGCCCGCGCCGCCGTCCGGGCCGGGGCGTCCGGGCGCGGCCGCGAAGACCATCGCGTCGACGTCGTTGACCATCTCGCTCGCGTGGGTGCGCCAGCTGGTGCGCATCTCGGTGGCGTCAGCGTCGAGCTTGTCGCGTTTGGTCTGTGCCGAGATGGTCTTCTTCTCGGTGAGCGACGCATCCGCGCCGGCCTTCGCGTCGACGAGCGCCGCGCGCCGCGAGAATCCGTCGCGCACCTGCTCCGGAATCCCCGTGATCTCCCACGCACCGGTCCGCTCGTTGCGCTCGCGCCGTACCCCGAAGCGCTCGAAGGTCAGTGCGCGCACCCGGGCCTTGAAGTAGCCGTCGAGGGCGGAGGCGTGCCGGTACAGGTCGAGGCCGCGGTTGCCGATCGAGCGCCACTTCCCGTCCTCGCAGCGCGCCATGTTGGCGACGGTGACGTGCAGGTGAAGGTGCGGGTCCCCGGGCTCTCCGGCGCGCACCGGACGGGCACTTTGGTGCTCGACCGACCAGGCGAGCAGTCCGCCGGTCGCCACGCGCACCGGCTCTCCGTCCTTGCTGCTGATCGCGTAGCCGACCCACGTCTCCATCTGCCGGACGGTGTCGGCCTTGGCCTGGTGGACCAGGTCGCGGAACTCCCGCTCGTCGAGCGAGTCCATCAGCCCTTGCAGCACGCTGTCCGACTTCGGCAGGTCGAGGACGACGTCCCAGCCGCGCTGGCGGCTGTCGGTGCGCACGTCCTTGTACTGCCAGGCGGTCGCCAGTTCGTCGGCGTCGTAGATGTCGTCGAGGGAGAGGCCGGCCGCCCGCACGAGCTTGTGGAGCGTGCCGACCTGGAGCCGGGCCCGCTCGCCCTGGTCGGTCACCTTGCGCTGCTGCGCCTCGAACACGCGGAGCTGCTTGGGCTTGCCGTCGAAGAGTTCGGCGGCCGTGACGCCCCTCTCCTCGGCGGCGGCCGCGATGGCCTCGACGGCCCGCGCGAGGGTCAGCTGGGCCTTCTCGTGGGTGCGCATCGAGGTGGTGCCCTTGATGAGCCGGGCACCGGTGCGCGGATCGCAGCCGTTCATGATGAGGCGGGCCGCGGCCTTGCCCTCCTCGTCGAGGACGGCGCCCTCGACGAGTCCGAGGTCGGCCAGTCCGCTGCCCATCCAGACGAGGTCGGCGCCGCCCTCGGGTCGCAGACGGTAATCGACGACGCGGTCTTCACCGTCGTCGAGGACGACCGTGTTCGCGCCGTCCTCCATCACCACGGCGCACCCGGCCTGCTGCTTGAGCCGGTACTCGACCTGCTCGTCAGCCACGATCTTCGTCACCCAGGCCACGGCTGTGCTCCCCCGTACGAGCGCGCCACGCGCGCTTTGTGCTTTGTGGCCTTTACCCGGCTATGCCGTGGTTCCCCGACAGGGGAACCGCGTTGGTCCTTCCTCTCTTTTTGATCTTGATCCGCACTCGGCGGGAGAGATACGCAAGGAAGGACTGGCCGGGGCTGAGGGCCTTCGGTGTGCCACTCAATCATCCGCGGAGATCACCTGTCACTGAGGGGAGCCTCACGCACGGGGATGCTGGCTCGTTGTCCTCGGTGCACGGGCTGAGGCGGCCCGGCCGGGAAGCCTCGGGG
>NZ_KB891840.1 GCF_000373565.1 Streptomyces sp. HmicA12
CCAGCCACTCCTTCTCGGCAGCCAGGCCGGTCTTGACGACCTCGTTCACGGCCAGGAGGTCGGCCTCCTCGACAGCGATCACGAAGGGCATGTGAGACATGGCGTGGAGTCTAGCTAGATAACCCGAAGCCGACGCTTTTCCCGGACATGCGGCGTCCCTTTCCGCTCTCATATTCGCTAGCGTTCTGGCTAGCGAAAAAGCGACCAAACAAGCTAGATATTGCGCCAGTAAATACGCAGTTCAGACCGTGTTTTGGGTTGTTGCGAGGGCATGTTGATGCCTCTATCTTCGAGCCAAGTAAGCCGCGCCAAGGAGGCCGCAGTGTCGTACGTCCCAGCGCTCCCCGACGTCACCCGCTACACCTGGTGGGGCGATGTCCCCGAGGGTCTGTTCACCAAGACAGACCTCGCCCGGCAGGGCTTCAAGCCGGGCTCCGAGCCAGTCGGTCAGGTCCTCTACCACGGCAACTCGTATGCGCCGCTGTACGAGGCGGACCGTGCACTGCCCAAGCGGGCCTGCTCGCCTGCACAGCGCGCCGTCCTCGACCGCGCCCGATCCCTGCGCCGCGAGTGCCGGCGCTGCGGCGTACGCCGCGACTACCCGCTGGGCCGCGGCCGTTGGTGCGAACCGTGCGCCTGCTCGGTAGCGGCGTTCGCCATCCACGACGGCGCCCAGCAGCACGCCCGCCAGGCGCTCGCCGAGGACGGCACCGTGCTCCTGGTCGTCGCCGACGATCCCGACGCCCCCGGCGCGACGGGCCCGGCCACCGTCGCCGTCGTCGGCCTCCAGGACGGCCATCTCCTCTACGCCGCCGAGGCCGGACAGCACTCCAGCACCCAACGCGCCGACGTCGTCGACCAGCTCGACACGCTCCTCGCCGGCCGCAGGGTCCTCACCGAAAGCGACCGCGACGAGGGCCACCGCATCGCCAGCCGCCTCCTGGACAACGGCGAGCGGCCGCGCCCGGCCGGGACGACCGACGCCCACCCGTGGGTGTGGGGCGGCGGCACCGTGGCGACGTTCTGGCGCGAGTGGTTCGCCTGGACCGATCACCCGGGCTCGTACTACCCGTCGATGCCCTGGCGCGCGGGCATCGACCTGCCCTGGCCCCGAACCGCGGCCGCCGACCACGACGCCCGCCACCTGGCCACCCTCGTGCAGCAGATCGCCGACGGCAGCAGCCCCGTGTGGCCCGGCGCGCTTTGGATGGCAGACCAGAAAGGCCAACCTGACCTCAGCCTCCCCCACGTACGCGCGGCCGCCGAAAGGATGGTTGCCGTATGAGCCAGATCAGGCTGATGGACTCCGACTCGGCCAAGGCCCAGCGCACGGCCGATGCTGTGCAGCGCGCACTGGAGGCGTCGCCCGAGGTCGTCGTCGGCAACGTCGCCGTCGTGCCCAACCGGCGCGGCCCCGGCGCCCGGATCTACATGGAGGTGCTGCTCCTCGAACCGAAGGCGACGGACACCGAGCACGACCAGGAGGCGACCGTCGAGCGCACCGACCGCAGCCCACGACAGGGCCGACGTCAGGTCCTGCCCCGATAGCAGCCAGCGGAAGCGCCAGCATTACCGCAAGCCGGAATGCTGGCGCTTCCGTGCGTCTTGCAGCTCCTTCTCCAGCTCGGCGCCATACCTCTCGGCCCACCGAACCCACTCCTCGACCAGAGCTGCGAACGAGGCAGCAGCGGTCGGAGCCTGTCGGCGGATGTCCTTCAATGTGGTCTCGTCTGTCATGCCGGCACCATGACCGGCCAGAGTCTCTACGGTCTCGGGCCCACGGATGACTCCGCGCGCGCGTAGGACGGTCTCACGAGTTCCACGGATGTACCTCTGTGCAGGTCACACACGCGGGCAGCCGGTCTCACGAGGACTCGTCGAGGAACCTGTGGGACCGGCGGG
>NZ_KB891841.1 GCF_000373565.1 Streptomyces sp. HmicA12
AACTCCGGCGGGTAGTTCTTCATGACCACGAGATGTCCGTTCTCAGATCCTCAGGATCCAGTGTCTCGTGTGTTCAACATCAGGGGTCAAGGCCCAACCACGAGAAGGAGAACATTCCGAGCTTTCGCATCGGTCAGCAGCTGCGCTTCCTGCCGTCAGAGGTACACCAGTGGATGAGTCGCACCCGGCACACAAGCCCGTGAGTACTGAGTCGTCAGAGTCACCCCACACGCCCCAGAAAACGGGTGAGAGCAGCGCACGGAGCAATCTATGATCGTTCGTCATGGGCGTGTACATGAGCCGAAGTCGGACAGATGCGGCACCGAAGCGGGCGTCCGAGTCAGATGCTGAATTCCTCGAAAGGATCGCCGGCCCGTTCTGGGACCAGGTTCGAGATGTGATCAACGAGTGGTGGTCCCACTTTCCCCCCGATGCTCAGCCCGGCCTGCGCAGTCGGCTACGCGATCGCAATTCCGACGCGAACGTCTTCTCCACGATGTGGGAGCTGTACGTGCACGAAATGCTGCTCGGTGCCGGTTGCCTCGTGGAGATCGAGCAGCAAATAGGCACAGGGGGAAAGTACCCTGACTTCCTGGTCACCCGTGACGACGAGCAGTTCATTGTCGAGGCGATATGGACAGCAGAGAGTCTCGACACAACCGGGAACAGCTCGCTCCCGCCACAGGTGGTGGACGCGATTGACGGCGTTTCGAGCCCAAACTTCTACGTGGCCTACAAGGTTGACAGTCTTGGCTCGACCACGCCACAGCAACGACGGTTGAAGAACGAGCTGACCCGATGGCTGGCCAGCTTGGACCCCGACCAAGTCACTGCTGCGCATGAGCAGAAGGTGCCGCTGCCCAGGCATACCTGGCAGGAGGCAGGTTGGCGCCTCAGCTTCGAGGCGATCCCCCGCAGCCCTGGCAGGCGAGGCGATCCAACGAGCAGGACAATCGGCTTTCATCCCTCGGCGTGGGTAGCAGAGGGCTCAGATCGGATACTCAAAGCCGTGAGAAAGAAGGGCAGGAAGTACGGGGACTTGGCACTTCCATTCATCGTGGCGGTTGGTAATTCGGCAGTCTTTCCCGAAGACGCGGACACCGAAAACGCGTTGTACGGGACTTCGGTCGAGTACGTCCACCGCACCGGATCGACCTTCGGTCGCAATTCCGATGGCTACTGGACTGCTGCGCAAGATCAGCCCCATAGTCGGGTCAGCGGCGTACTGACCGTCGACAACCCGGCACCTTGGACCTGGGCTAAGAAGGTCCCAGCTCTCTGGCAAAGCCCCGCACCTGACTCACTCCCCGCCCCCGTACTCCCTACTTGGGAATCGGTACAGCTGGTCGATTCTCGCGTCGAACGCCAGTCAGCGGCTCGCCCCATCCACACGTCCCTCGGCCTGCCTGAGAACTGGCCGATCGGGGAAGCTTTTCCTCGGCGTCGGCCAGGCACCGAAAGCTGAGGGCCCGAGGCAAACAGGCCGATGCCCCACCCGTGGGGGTGCCGGTGCCGAGGCTGCCCCCGGCCAAGTGCAGCTGTGTTATCTAGTAGGACTCCGTTAGATCTGTCTTGCTCTCGGAGGTCGGCTCGGTAGGGGCTGGTGGCAGGTGGTGCAGATACCGGTCCAACACCTCAGCGT
>NZ_KB891842.1 GCF_000373565.1 Streptomyces sp. HmicA12
CTGCGCGAGCAACCACGACGAGCCGCGACTCGGCAACGTATCCGTCCGGCGACGGAGGGCTGCCGAGGGGCGCGGGGAGCTGCGCGAGCAACCACAACGAACCCGCACCCGCCGACACACAACCGCACCGGTAACGGCGAGGTGGCGCCAGGGGGCGCGGGGAACCTCACGCCCAGCCACGACGAGCCGCCACCCGCCGACACAACCGCACCCGGCAACGGCGGCCTGCCGAGAGGCGCGGGCCGCGACGGGCAGCCCGCCCAGTCGCGACGAACCGCACCCCGCCGGAGGCCCCCTCACTCACCCCACCGCAACAACGCCCCCAACCCCCCGACCGGCCCACCCCCCGACTCCACGCCGGCCACCGACACCGCCCCGGCCCCACCGGCGACAGCGCACCGCATCAACGCGTCGTCGGCCCGCGCGGCCGCCGCCCGTGGCCCGACGAGATCCTCCCGCCGCACCCCGACCTGGTCCGGCTCCGCCCCGACCCACACCTGCCGCCCCGCATCGTCCCCGTCGGCCCGGATCAGCAGCTCGGAGATCCGGTGCCCGCGCGCCGCGTGGACCACCGCGGGCACCCCCTCCGCGGCCACCCCGTCACACCCCCGCCCCTCGTCGAACAGCTCCACCTCGTGCGCCGCGCGCAGCCCCACGTACTCGGCCCTGGCGGCCGCGACCTCGGCGTCCCGCAGCCGGCTCCCGGCGCCGTGCCGCGTCCGCAGCGCCCGCTCCCGCACCGCGCCGGGCAGCCGGTCCCGTACGGCCTCGCACGCACGCTCGCCGCCGACCAGAACCACCACATCGGCCCGCGTCTCCGCCCGGCAGCGCGTGAGCGCCTCCGCGATCTCGGCGGCGTCCGCCTCCTCGGTGTCCTGAACCCGGAGCTCGACGTGCCGCTCCGGCCATCCCGTCATCCCGCCCGCCGAGCGCAGTTCGAGCTCGACTCCCCGAGGGTCCACGTACGCGACCAGACAGAGCGGATCCGCGCCGGCCAGATCGAGCAGGGGAGTGGTGTGCGGCAGCGCCGCCCAGCACGCCGACGTACCGGGCGGCGCCGTGCTCAGCGCCGGATCGAGCACGACCTCGCCGCGCGTGGCGAAGAAGGCCCGGCCGACCGGTTCCCCCGTGTGGCGCAGTTCGTCCACGGCCAACCGCACCGCGTGGCACGTCGCCTCGTCGGCCCCGGCCGCGGCGAGCGCGCGCTGCACCCCGAGCGCCTCCTGCGTGCGCTCCTCGTCGGTGGACTCGCGGTGCCGGGCCGCGTCGACGTACACGGAGGCCCAGGGGCCGGGCCGGTCGAACAGCGGGGAGAGGAACGCGAGGTCCATGTCTGCCTTCCGAGTTTCGTGGGCGCGGCGGGGAGCGGAATGCCGCGTTCGGTGCGGATACCCGGCGCACACGCGGACAGGCACCCCGTGACGCGCACGAGTGAAAGACGAGCGGCGGGGCATCGGATGCCGAGTGACTGCGGTACCGGCGGGAACGCGCGATATCACAGGTACGCCCGCGTCCGGGCGTACGTCGCGGGTGCCGTCGCCACGCATCGGCGGCCGTCGTACGCTGCTAGGTCGTCGGAAACACAGCGGAATCCCCTGTGTACGGCCGATCATGACGGACCATCACGATGATCACGAGGAGAAGCGGTGACGAGGACGTCCTTCCGGACGGATGACGTCGACCGGGCCATGGAAGCGATCAAGGACGCTTTCTACACCAACCGGTTGGACGTGCTGGCACGCCCCGAACGGTTCGGCGCCTCGTTCGAGGTGCTCGAACTCGGCGGGATCACGGTCGGCGATCTGACGTGCGGGGCCGATGTCCGGGTGCGTTGCGGCGAGTTGGGCTCCTACCACGTGAACATCCCCGTCGGCGATTCCTTCTCCTGGCACCAGTCGAGCCGGCCCGAGATGATCACCGCGCCCGGCACGGCCGCGCTCTTCCAGCCGGTCGGCACCACGGTCGTGGACCGTTGGGCGGGTCACGGCAGGATCGTCGCCCTGAAGATCGAACGGCCCCTTCTGGAGCGGCGCATCGAGGAGTTGACCGGCCGGGCCCCGCGCGGACCCGTCGTCCTCGACTCCGCGCTCGATCTGACGCGTGGACGCGGCAAGGCGTGGGCCGGACTCGTCGGGACCCTCGTCGAGGATCTGGGCAGGGAGGCCCGCCTGCTCGAACATCCGCTGGTGGCAGCACCGTTGAGAGACGCGGTGCTGAACGGTCTGCTCCTGTCGGCCGGTCACACCTATCGCGATCAAGTGGAGCACCCCGTAGGAGAGTTGCGCCCCACCCCGGTCAAGCGGGCGATGGACGCCATGCGTGAGCGCCCCGAACACCCCTTCACCACCGCCGAACTGGCCGCGCAGGCCCGGGTCGGCGTCCGCTGGCTCCAGGAGGCGTTCGCCCGTTACGTGGGCATGCCCCCGATGGCGTACCTGCGCTCGGTCCGTCTGGAGCGGGCGCACGCCGATCTGCTGGTCGCGGACTCGCACGTCACGACCGTCAGCGACATCGCGTACCGCTGGGGCTTCGGGCATCTGGGCCGGTTCGCGGAGCAGTACCGGACCAAGTACGGCCAGGTGCCGTCCCGCACGTTGCGGGAAGGAGTCGGCGGCTCCCCGTGACAACGGGACGGGACGGCCGGGCCGCACGAGGAGAACCGCACGACGAGCCGGTTCGACGACTCAGCAGGACGAGGCGCTCGACGCGCTGACCGGACAGCGCTCGCGCTCAGCGGATCGTTCCGCCGCCCACGGACGATCTACCGTCGGTATGTCGCGGGGAACTGGTCCTCGGTCTTGGGTACTTGCCGTCTCCGGGATCGTGACCGCTATGGGTCTCCAAGACGTTCCGGCCCGGCTCTACCCCGCCGGGCCGGCGCCTGCTTCGGCTCCCGGCCCTGCCGACCCGGTCGGCTCAGACCCCGCTGACCTGTTCGAGCAGGGCCGCGTCGAAGGCCTTCAGGTCATCCGGCCTGCGGCTGGTGACCAGCACGTTCGGTCCGCCCGTGCAGACCTTCACCTGCTGGTCCACCCAGGTGCCCCCGGCGTTCCGGATGTCGGTGGCCAGACTCGGCCACGACGTCAGAGTGCGGCCGCGTACCACATCCGCCTCCACCAGCGTCCACGCCGCATGGCAGATCGCCGCGACCGGCAGGCCGCGGGTGAAGAAGTCCCGGACGAACGCCACGGCGTCGGGATCCGTGCGCAGGTGGTCGGGGTTGGCGACGCCGCCCGGCAGGACCAGCGCGTCGAAGCCCTCGGCTCCGGTCGCCGCGAGCTCCGCGACGGTCTTCTCCACCGGGAACGTGTCCGCCTTGTCCAGGTGGTGGAACGCCTGCACCTCGCCCGGCCGCGTCGACACGAGCACGGGCTCACCGCCCGCGTCCCGCACGGCCTGCCAGGGATCGGTCAGCTCCACCTGTTCGACGCCCTCGGGTGCCACCAGGAACGCGATGCGCATCAGTTGCTCAACTCCCTTGCACGACTTGCGTATGTTGATCGTCACGAGTCCGAACCCGGACCGGGTTCAGTCCCGCCAGGTGTCCGGCACCGCCCCGCTGATGTCGGCGAGCGTCGAGGCCGGGTCCTGGGCGAGCGCCAGGTCGCCCAGGCTCACCATGCCCACCGCCCGGCCGTCCTCGACGACCGGCAGCCGACGCACCGCGTGCTCGCGCATCAGCGTCACCGCGGCGGACACCTCGTCGTCCGGGCCGACCGCCACCGGGTGTGGCGTGCACACGGCCTCGGCGCTCACGGTCAGCGGATCCGCGCCGTCGGCCACCGCGCGCAGCGTGATGTCCCGGTCCGTGAGTACGCCGACAAGGCCCACCTCGTCCGCGACCAGGACATCACCGATGTCCTGGGCCCGCATCAGCTGGGCGGCCTCGACGAGCGAGGCGTCGGGACGTACCGCCACCACACCTGGTGTCATGACTTCCCTCACCAAATCGGCCATGACTGTCGGCCTTTCTGCTCCCTCGGTTCCTCCATGGCCCCGGCCGCAGTACCCGAGGGAGGGGCTTTCATGCCCGGTCGCCGGTGAGCGCCCCGGCCAGTTCCGACGCCGTACGGAACGTCGACTCCGGCGGCAGCGCGGCCACCCGGTCGACGAGCCCGTCGGGCGCGGACCGTTCGCGCAGCACCGCGGCGAGTGCGGCGGGTCCCGCGGGGAACGCGGTGCGGCCGAGCAGCCTTCCCACCTCGAGGCGGACCGCTTCGAGCCGGCCCGGGCCACTGCCGGGCAGCACCGGGCCGCCCGCCACCTCCGGATCGTCGTCCGCCACCGGCTCCGGGTCGTGCCACTCCGCGGTGCGCGTGGGATGGCCGGAGCGCAGCAGTCCCTGCAGTTCGTGCTTCATCTCGTCGTCGCGGTGTGCGCTGTGCCGGTCGCTGCCTCGCTGCATCTGTCGTCCCTCCAGTCACTCGGTGGTGGCCGACCGCGTACCCGACCGGTCCTGGCTGACACGTACGGGTTTGCCCGGCGTTTCCGGGGAGACCCGTGAGGCGCCCGGAGGATGTGGACGCGCTCGGGCCCACCGCGCCCGTCCACCGAAGATCCCTCCGAAAGCCCTACGGGTGCCGCGGTGTTTGGCCCGGCATGGCAGGGGCAGGCGAAAGTCAGTGCTTCGGACAGAAGGCACGTCCGTGGGAGGGACAGGTACGCACGGCGTATCCGTCCACGGGAACAGCGCACCGCTGCCCCGGCCCCGGGTGTGTCCGACTCCGCCCAGAGGCGTGACTCCCACGGTGACCCCGAACCAAGCACCATGACGCACCATCAGGGAGTTGCGAGCCCATGCGCACGCGAACCGACACGCCCTTGAACCCGGTGAAGTCCGGAAAGCGCCACCCGCACGACGACGCCCCCGACACCGCCGAGGCCTTCACCAAGCTCTGCGATCTGCCCGACGGGCCCGAGCGCGACGAACTGCGCCGTGAGGTCGTCGAGGCCTGGCTGCCCATGTCCGACCGGCTCGCGGGCCGTTTCCGCAACCGTGGCGAATCCCTCGACGACCTGCGTCAGGTCGCGGCCCTCGGCCTGGTCAAGGCCGTCGACCGGTACGACCCGGAGCGCGGCAACGCCTTCGAGAGTTACGCCGTGCCGACCGTCACGGGTGAGATCAAGCGCCACTTCCGTGACCACATGTGGACCCTGCACGTGCCGCGCCGCGTCCAGGACCTGCGCAACCGCGTCCGGTTCGCCCGGCACGAGCTCGCCCAGACCATCTCGGGGCGCGCCCCGACCCTCACCGAGATCGCCGAGCACGCGGGCATGACCGAGGACGAGGCGCGTACCGGCCTGGAGGCACTGGAGAGCTTCACCGCGCTCTCCCTCGACGCGGAGCTGCCGGGCAGTGACGACGGCTACTCGCTGTCCGACGCGATCGGCTCCGCCGACCCCGCGCTCGACATCGTCGTCGACCGCGAGGCCGTCAAGCCGCGGATCGCCGCGCTCCCCGAGCGGGAGCGGCAGATCCTGTACATGCGGTTCTTCGGGGACATGACGCAGAGCCGGATCGCCGAGCAGCTGGGCATCTCGCAGATGCACGTGTCGCGGCTGATCAGCCGCTGCTGCGACCGGCTGCGGGACCAGGTGCTCACCGACGCGGCCTAGCTAGCGGCATCGCTGCATCGCCAGCGCGATGTGGCGGGACATCACGTCCAACGCCTGGGCCTCCGCCATGGAGAACGCCAGGCGGCCCGCGGACCGGAACAGGGTGAGGATGCCCTGGACCGGTTCGCCGGGGGACGGGACGAGGGGCACGCACAGCAGCGACGTGACGTCGGCGCGGACCAGGACCTGCGCGCCGGACGCGTCCAGCCCCAGTGACGTGCTGTCCTCGGGGCGCACCAGGAGCGTGGGACCACCGCCCCGCGTCGCCTCGACGATCAGCGGAGCGGTGGCCGGGTCCTGCGCCGCGATGTCCCGTACGGCGTCGTCGTCGGCGCCGAGCACGCAGGTACGGCTGAGACGGGCGGCGCCCGCGTCCGCCACCACCCAGTCGGAGAACCGGCCGTGCAGGACGTGTGCGGCACGCCGCAGCGGCTCGGCCGGATCGTCGGCGGGCGCGCCGAGCAGCTCCCGCGTCATCAGGTCCATCAGATCCATCAGGGCCTGGTGCCGGCTGGTCTCCGTGAGGTCGGGAACCCGCGCCGCGCGCCGGGACTGCCCCCGCTCGGCGCCCGCGTCCGCGTCGACCGGGTCGTCGGGCTGGAGCACCACGAGGACGCTGGTGCGCGGTTCGTTGCCCGGGCGCAGTCCCGTCAGCGTCGCGCGGACCGGATGCCGCGCGTCCTGCTGCAGATGCACGGTGAGGCCGCGGTCCCCCTCGCCCCGGGCCACCGCGGCGACCTGCGAACGGAACGCGGCCCGGTCCGCGTGGGCCAGCAGCCCGGTCAGCGGACGCCCCGTCGCGTATCCGGCGCGCACCCCCGTGAAGTGCGTCGCGGCGAAGTTCAGGCGCCGGACCACCGACTCCCGGTCCACCAGGGCCACCGGCAGCGGAATCCGCTGGAAGACGGCGCGCAGCAGCTGCTGCTCCTGCCGGTCGGCCGCCGCGCCGCGGCCCCCCGATCCGGCCGGCTCGGTGCTGAGTTGCTCGTACCACGGCCACAACTTCCGCACCGCGTGGTCGAGTTCGAACAGGGCCGCGTCCAGCACGGCCGGGAGCTCATCGGTGGGCACGGAACGAGCCGCCTTCAACTCAGTCACCCGGCGCACGAAGTCCGCCAGTTCCTCACCGAACTCTTCCATCTGCGCCATGCCGAGAACGTATCCCGTCCGGCCGTTTCCCGGGACACCGTGGGGGAAGCCGAAGCGGTGAGGAGGCGTCATCCCATGCGCAAGTCCGAGCAGACCGACATCGTCAGGGATACCCAGGACGCCGACGGGACCTACCCCGCCGAGCCGGCCCAGGCCGCCCCCGAAGCGCCGGAGCCGGGGCTGCCGGCCCGTCGTCTGTCCGAGCTCGTGGAGGAGGCGGTGCGCTGCACCGCGGACTGCTGCGGCGCGGTGGCGACGGTGAGCGACGGCACCGACGAGCGGCCCTCCGCCGCCACCCATCCCGATCTGACCGCCCTGGTCTCGCTCCAACTGCGGTCGGGCGAGGGGCCCATCCCCGTCGCGGAGGAGTGCGGCAGCCCGGTCGACGCGACCGACCTGCTGCGGGACCGGCGCTGGCCGGAGTACCGCGCGCTCGCGCTCGACGCCGGGGTGCGCTCCAGCGTGACCATCCCCTTCCGCAGCGCCGACCTCACCGTCACGCTCAGCCTGTACGGCTTCCGCCCCGGCACCCTCGCGGACGCCCCGCACGGCCCGGTCCGCGCCCTCGGCGACCTCGCGGCGACCTGTCTGGTGCGGGACCGCTCCTATCAGGCCGCGCTCACCGAGCTCGACCAGCTGGGCGCTGCGCTGCGCACCCGGCCCGTCGTCGACCAGGCGTGCGGCATCGTCATGCATGTGCTGGGCTGCGACGCGGACGCCGCGTTCACCGTGCTGCGCCGCATCTCGCAGGCCAGCAACCGGAAACTGGCCGACGTGGCGTCCGCCGTCGTCGACAAGCGGGGCCGGGGTCTGGAGCGGGAGTTCGCCGCGCTGAAACGGTGACGTGTTGTGGGGGTGGCCCCTGAAACATGCGCTGCGCGCAGCTTCCCCTGAAGCGAGCGGGGCGCCGGGAACTGCGCGACCAGCCCCCATCGGAGCCGCACCCGACCACGCACCCCCGACCGGCAACGGCGCAGCACGGCGCGCGCAAAGGTGGCCCCGGATGTGAGTCTGGTTGCAGCGAAACCACCACGCTGCGACGGACACGGCACGGAGGCACCATGCGGCACCCGGACTCCACGGTTCCCGAGCGGAGCGAAGGGCGGGGCCCCGTGCGCTACGGGCCACCGCTGCCCGAGCCCGGTCTGCCGGTGCTGCCCGAGCTCGCCGCGGTCGTCGCCTCGACCGCGGGCCGCAGCCACCCCGAACCACCGGGCGGCCCGCCCGCCCTCCTCGAGGCCGCCCGCGGCCACTGGCAGCGCCGGGGCCTCGCTCCCGAGCGCGCCCAGGTCACCGCGGCGCCCGGCGGCGCCCCGCTGCTGCTCGCTCTGACGGCCGCGCTCGGCGGCGACGTCCTCGTGCCGCGTCCCTGCCCGGCCTGGTGGGGACCGCAGGCCCGGCTGCTCGGCCGTGACGTGTTCTCCGTGCCGACGCCCGCCGAGTGCGGCGGCGTCCCCGACCCGTACGCCCTCCTGGAGACCGTCCGCCGGGTCAGAGCCGAGGGCGGCGACCCCCGGCTGCTCGTCGTCTCCGTGGCCGACGACCCGACGGCGACCGTGCCGCCGCCCGAGGTGCTGCACGAGGCCGTGGAGGCCGCCGCGGGGGAGGGCCTGCACGTCGTCAGCGACGAGACCTGGCGCGACACCGTGCACCCGGGTGCCGGCGGGACCGTCCTGTTCAGCCCGGCCGAGATGTTCCCGGCCCTGGTCACCGTCCTCACCGACCTGACCGGCGCCTACCTGCCGCCGTCGCTGCCCGCGGCCTGCGCCCGCTTCCCGCCGACCGCCGAGGGCGACCGGCTCGCCGCCCGGGTCCTCGACGTCCTCACCGCGACCGGCGCCGGTCTCTCCGCGCCGGTCGCGGCAGCGGCGACGTACGTCCTGGACGAGGGCGAGGAGGTCACCGCCCGCCGCAGCGCCGCCGTCGCCCTGCACGGTCGGGTCGCCGCGGCCCTGCACCGCATCGTGCTCGCGGCCGGCGGCGTGGCCAGGCCACCGGCCGCGGGCCGCCATCTCTACGTCGACCTGGAGCGGCTGCGCCCACGCCTGTCGGCCCGCGGGGTCACCGACGCCCAGGATCTGGAGGACTTCCTCGGCGACCGGCTCGGCATGCCCGCGCCCGGCGGCCACCGCTTCGGCGACGACCTGGGCGCGCTGCGCGTCCGGCTCTGCACGGGGCCGCTGATCGGCTCAACCCCGGACGAACGCAGGGCGTCTCTCACCTCACCGGAGCCCCTGGAATTGCCGCATGTGGCAAGGGTGTTGAGCATGGTGGAGTCGGTGTTCGGCGATCTGTGCGAACTCGGTGACCGCGCGGGCCCGGAAGGCACGGGTGCGGCCGGCGAAGGATGGGAGTCCGAGCGATGACGCAGGCGTCCGGAGCGACGACCGACGACAGCGGTGTGCGGCGGGCTGATGCCACCGCGTCCACGAGACCCCTCGTCGAGCCACGGCCGCTCGGCGGGGGAGGCACCGGATTCGTGCCGCGCCGCTGGCCCAAGTCCTTCGCCGACCGCCTCACCGCACCGCTGCCGGGCCTGCGGGCCTTCGCCCGGTTCGCCCGCGAGGGCAAGGTGCGCCCCTCGGCCGAGGGCCTGGCCGACATCCCGAACCTGCCGTTCGCACCCGGCCCGCTCCCGGACGTCGACACCCGCACCGTCGCCGTCACCTGGGCGGGCCACGCCAGCTGGGTGGTGCGCATAGGCGGCCTCACCGTCCTCACCGACCCGGTGTGGTCCAGGAAGATCCTCGGCACCCCGGCCAGGATCACGCCCGTCGGTGTCGCCTGGAGCTCCCTGCCGGCCGTCGACGCGGTCGTCATCAGCCACAACCACTACGACCACCTGGACTGGCCCACCCTCAAGAGGCTCCCGCGCGAGACGCCCGTCCTCGTGCCCGCGGGCCTCGGCCGCTGGTTCACCCGGCGCCGCTTCACGCACGTCACCGAGCTGGACTGGTGGGAGGCGGCGGAACTGCGCGGGGTCCGCTTCGACTTCGTACCGGCCCACCACTGGTCCAAGCGCAGCCTCACCGACACCTGCCGCACCCTGTGGGGCGGCTGGGTCCTCACCGACCGCGACGGGCAGCGCCTCTACTTCGCGGGCGACACCGGCTACGGCCACTGGTTCGCCGAGATCGGCATGCGCTACCCGGGCATCGACCTGGCCCTGCTGCCCATCGGCGCGTACGACCCGCGCTGGTGGCTGGAGGACGTGCACTGCTCGCCGGAGGACGCGGTGCAGGCGGCACGGGACGTGGGCGCCCGGTTCATGGCGCCGATGCACTGGGCCACGTTCCTGCTCTCGGCCGAGCCGGTCCTGGAACCGCTCACCCGCCTGCGCACCGCCTGGGAGAAGGCGGGCCTGCCGCGCACGGCGCTGTGGGACCTGCCGGTCGGCGGCTCACGCGTGCTGACTGCCTGACAGCCGCCGCAGCTTCCGCCACACCGACGGGATGACGCTGAGCAGCAGGGTCAGCGCGATCGCGGCGACCACGCCCTCCCACGGCTCGTCGAACAGCGAGCCGCCGAGGATCCCGATCACCTGGTATGTCGCCGCCCAGGCGAGGCAGGCCGGGATGTCGCCGCGCGCGAACTGCCGCAGCGGCATCTTGGCCATCAGGCACGCCAGCATCACCGGGATCCGCCCGGCGGGCACCAGGCGCGACAGCACGAGCACCATCACCCCGTGGTCGGCGAGCTTGTCCTGCGCCTGCGCGAGCCGCTCCTCGGGGGCGCGGCTGCGGATGGCCTCCAGCCACTTCGACCCGTTCTTCGAGCGCATGCCGCGCTGCCCGAGCCAGTACAGCGCCAGGTCCCCGAGGAACGCGGCGATCGCGCCCACCGCGAACACGAGCAGCAGTGAGAACGGCAGCGTCTGGTGGAAGGCCACCACCGCGGCGGAGCTGACCAGCGCGCCCGTCGGCACCACCGGCACGAGCGCGCCGATGAAGACGAGCAGGAACAGGGTGGGATAGCCGACGGCCTGCTGCGTCGACTCGGGTGTCACGACCGTCGTCGCGGCGAGCATCACCGGCCCGCCACCTTCGGCCGCACGCTCTCGCCGTGTTCGAGCCGGTGCACCGCCACGCCGGGCGCGTGCAGCGCCGCCTGCCGTACGAACTCGTCGCCCGGCGTGTGGAACTCGTGCGGCCGCACCGCGTCCATGCCGATCGGCCAGTACGTCCCGTAGTGCACGGGCACCGCGGCGCGCGGCGCGATCCGGGCCAGCGCCACGGCGGCCCGCGCCGGATCGAGATGGTGCGCCCCGAGATTGGGGCCCCAGCCGCCCACCGGGAGCAGCGCCACGTCCACGTCGCCCACGGCGTCGGCCATCCCCTCGAACAGTCCGGTGTCGCCCGCGAAGTACGTCCGGGCCTCGCCGTCGACGACATAACCGAGCGCCGGCGAGCGCTGCGGTCCGACGGGCAGCCGGCGCCCGTCGTGGTCGGCGCGCACGGCTCTTATGACGACGTTCCCTACCTCCACCCGGGAGCCGGCCTCGACCTCGATGATCTTCAGCGTGCGCAGCCGCCGCAGCCCCGGCACGGAGCGGGCCGCGGCCTTCGGTACGAGCACGCGGGTGCCCGGCGCGAGCCGGGCGAGGGACGGAAGGTGCAGGTGGTCGGCGTGCAGATGCGAGACGAGCACGACATCGGCGAGCGCGGCGCTCGGCGGCGGAGGAGCGCCGCGGCGGCGCCGCAGATGCGCGAGGCGCCGGGCGAAGAGCGGATCCGTGAGCACACGCGTGCCCGAATCCTGGACCGTGCAGGTGGCATGACCCCACCAGGTGATCTCCACCGGCACGCGCTGTCTCCTTCGGCTCCTTCTTACGACTCCCCCGAGCCTACGTGCAGGAGTAGGGTCGACGCCGAAAGCTGGAGGTGAGGGGGACACCATGGGCGGAGCGCGGGCGGGTGCCGTGCGGGTCACGGCCATCGCAGGGCTGACCCCGCTGGAGCAGCTGGACGCCGACCCCTTCCTGGTGGACTCGCGCAGCCAGTACGCGATGTGCGCCCGCTGGGCCGCGGACCGTGGTTACGTCGTCACCCGCCAGCTTCTCGTGCACGACCTGCGCCCCGACCACGAGGTGCTGTGGGCGGACGTCGACGCGGGGCTCGTCGACCTGTTCGTCGCGCCCAGCGACCGGGTCCTCAGGGTCGCGCTCCGTTCGGTGGACGCGTTCTCGGCGGAGTGCGTACGTCGGGGAGTGCGGCTGGAGCGGGCGGGACTCGCGGAGCCCCGCTACGACGCGGACATGAAGGCTCGCGTGCATCGCCGGTTGTCGATGCCCACGGCGGGATACGACGGGTGTTAGGTGAAATCTGAGGTGCGCCCCGTCGGGCGTGCCGTCACGGGGCTCCGACCCGGACCCCGCTCCTCAATCGCCGGAAGGGTTTGAGGGTCCGGAGCCGCTTGATTGGCCGGAGCCGCTTGAGTATCCCGTGCAAAAGGTATGAAACCCTTGCCCGAAGCCAGACCTAGACAGCTCAGGGCGAGGGGAGCCGAAAGTGGCCGGAGGCCGGTGGTGGCGGCGGGCGGCGAGCCAGGCGTGGCGGTCGCTGACCGTCTGGGCGGCGAGCACGCTGACGATGATGATCCTCGCCGGGCTCCTGCCGGACTTCCAGCTCCAGTCCGACGACGGCGACAGCCTGACCCGCGTGGCGCTCACCGCGGCACTGGCGGCCGGCGCGTTCGCGGTGCTCTCGGCCCTGGTGTGGCCGGTCCTCGTGCGCGCCCTGCTCCTCGTGCCCGCGCTCGTCCTCGGCCTCGTCGTCTTCTTCCTCAACGGCGCGCTGCTCTTCTTCGCCCTGAAACTGGTCCCCGAGAACCGGGGCGAGGTCGGCCCCGAGACCGCCGTGGTCGTCGCCGCCGTCATGTCCGCCGTCGCCTCCGCCACCGGCGGTGCCCTCGCGGTCCGCGACGACGACGCGTACCGGCGCCGCCTGTACCGGCTCGCCGCCCGCAGGCGGCGCAAGAGCGACGAGGCCGACGCCTGCCCGCCGACCCCCGGCACCGTCTTCCTCCAGCTCGACGGCGTCGGCCACGAGGTGCTGCGCCGCGTGGCCCGCGACGACCTGATGCCCACCGTCAACACCTGGCTGCGCGACGGCAGCCACCGCCTCGTCCCGTGGCGCACCGACTGGTCGAGCCAGACGGGGGCGAGCCAGCTCGGCATCCTGCACGGCTCCAACCACGACGTGCCCGCCTTCCGCTGGTACGAGAAGGAAACCGGCGAGACCCAGGTCTCCAACCGCCCGACCAGCGCCGCCGAACTGCAGCGCCGCGCCATCGAGCGCACCGGCGACGGCGGACTGCTCACCGTCGACGGCGCCAGCCGCGGCAACCTCTTCAGCGGCGGCGCCGAACAGGTCGCCCTGGTGCTGTCCGTGGCCGCCCGGCGCGGCAAGGAGAACCGGTCCCGGGCCGGATACTTCGCCTACTTCTGCGACCCCGCGAACGCCGTGCGCACCGCCCTCTCCTTCTGCGCCGAGGTGGGCCGGGAGATCGGCCAGTCCAGCCACGCCCGGATCCGCAAGCACCGCCCGCGCGTCTCCCGCGGCGGGCTCTACCCGTTCATCCGCGCGTTCGCGACCGTCGTCGAGCGGGACGTCGTCGTCGCGGCCGTCATCGGCGACATGCTCGCCGGGCGCAGCGCGGTCTACGCCGACCTCGTCGCGTACGACGAGGTGGCCCATCACTCGGGCCCGTTCAGCCGGGACGCCGAGCAGGTCCTCGCCCGCCTCGACCGGTCGCTCGCGCTGATCGCGAAGGTCGCCGAGCACGCCCCGCGCCCGTACCGCATCGTCGTCCTGTCCGACCACGGACAGAGCCCCGGGGAAACCTTCCGCTCCCGCTACGGGCTCACCCTGCAGGACCTGGTCCGGGCCGGCTGCGGGCTGCCCGTGCCGCGCCGGGCGCGCCGCACCCGCTCCGGCGCCGAGGCCCGTTCCGCGGTGCGCGCCGCCCTGCACCGGCCCGTGGAGGAGGGCGCGGGCGGCGGCCGGCGCAGCGAGCCCGTCGTGCTCGCCTCCGGCAACCTCGGCCTCGTCTCCTTCCCCGACGTCCCGCACCGGATGAGCAAGGAGGAGATCGACGCCCGCCACCCGGCCCTGCTCGCGACCCTCGCCAACCATCCCGGCATCGGCTTCCTCCTCGTACGCAGCGAGGAACACGGCGCGGTGGTCCTCGGCGCCCAGGGCACCGAGGTGCCGGTGGCCGAACTGGCCGACGGACACGGCCCCCTCGCCGACTTCGGGCCCGGTGCCGCCGATGCCGTGCGCCGCACCGACTCCTTCCCGCACACCGCCGACCTCATGGTCAACTCCATGTACGACCCGCTCGACGGCGAGGTCCTCGCGTTCGAGGAGCA
The DNA here is from genome assembly GCF_000373565.1 of Streptomyces sp. HmicA12. Taxonomy (GTDB): domain Bacteria; phylum Actinomycetota; class Actinomycetes; order Streptomycetales; family Streptomycetaceae; genus Streptomyces. The sequence continues at coordinate 14,135 of NZ_KB891842.1, forward strand.
GATCGGCTCGCACGGCGGGCTCGGCGGCGCGCAGGGCCGCCCCTTCCTGCTCTCGCCGCTCGCGCTCTCCGAACCGGTCGAGGGCGGCGGTGACCTCGTCGGAGCCGAACAGGTCCACCACGTACTGCGCCGCTGGCTGCGCGAGGGGCACGGCCCGCAGGTTCCGCTGGCGGCGCCTCCCGGACCCCTGGAGAATTCGCTACGTCAAGACCCGGGTGCTGCATCATTTGCGGCCACGCCCCACGAGCCGCAGGACAAACCTGCCTGATTTGGATCAGGGTGTCCGCTCACCGGACGATGTGGCGTCGCCCGGCGATCCCGTGGCGGCGTCAGCACGACCGAGAGGCACACCCCCCACATGCACGACACCGGAACCGACCCCCAGCCGGCTCCGGCCGACAGCCCCGCGCGGCACGGCGACGGCAAGCACGCCCGGCGCTTCGGGCTGCCGATCGCCACCTGCCTGGTCATGGGCAACATCATCGGCGGCGGCATCTTCCTCCTTCCGGCGTCCGTCGCCCCGTACGGCACGATCGCGCTCGTCGCGTTCGGCGTCCTGACGGTCGGCGCGATCGCGCTCGCGCTCGTCTTCGGACGGCTCGCGAACCGGCATCCGCAGACCGGCGGCCCGTACGTCTACGCCCGTGAGGCGTTCGGCGACTTCGCCGGGTTCCTCGCGGCCTGGTCGTACTGGATCACCACGTGGGTGAGCAACGCGGCGCTCGCCGTCGCGGCGGTCGGCTACCTCGACGTGCTCCTCCCGATCCACGGCTCCACCTTCTGGACCATCGTCGCCGCGCTCACCTGCCAGTGGCTGCCCGCGCTGGCGAACCTGGCCGGTACGCGGTACGTGGGCGCCGTCCAACTCGTCTCGACCGTGCTGAAGTTCGCGCCGCTGCTGCTGGTCGCCGTCGGCGGGCTCTTCTTCTTCCAGAGCGACAACCTCGGGCCGTTCCGGGCGAGCGGCGACTCGGCCATGGGCGCGATCTCGGCGTCCGCCGCGATCCTGCTCTTCAGCTACCTGGGCGTCGAGTCGGCGTCCGTGAGCGCCGGGGAGGTCCGCGACCCGGAGCGGAACGTGGGGCGTGCCACCGTCCTCGGCACGGGGCTCGCCGCGCTGCTCTACCTGCTGTGCACCGTGGCCGTGTTCGGCACCGTCGCGCACGACGACCTGGTGAACTCCACGGCCCCGTTCTCCGACGCCGTCAACGCCATGTTCGGCGGCACCTGGGGCGGCACCGCCGTCGCCGTCGCCGCGCTCGTGTCGATGGTCGGCGCGCTCAACGGCTGGACGCTGCTCAGCGCCCAGACGCCGTACGCCGCCGCGAAGGACGGCCTCTTCCCGAAGGCGTTCGAGCGGAAGCGGCGCGGGGTGCCGACGTTCGGCGTGCTCGTCGCCGTGTCGCTGGCCTCGCTGCTGACGATCTACAACTACACGGCCGGTTCCGCCGCGGTCTTCAACACCCTGGTCCTCGTCACGACGTTCACCGCGACCGTGCCGTACCTCCTGGCCACCGCCGCGCAGATCTACTTCCTGCTGTCGGGGCAGGGGGAGCGGGTGCGGGGGTCCCGTCTGGTCCGGGACATGGTGCTGGCCCTCGCCGCGTTCGGCTTCTCGATGTGGCTGGTCGGCGGCGCGGGGTATGCGGCCGTGTACCAGGGTGTGCTGTTCCTCTTCGTGGGGGTGCTCGTGTACGCGTGGATGGCGGCCCGGAAGCAGCGGGCCGACGCTTCGGCGTAGTGGTTCGGCTGCGGGCCGGTGGGGGCTGATCGCGCAGTTCCCCGCGCCCCTAAGAAGCGAGCTTCGCTCGCTCAGGGAAGGCTGCGCGCAGCGCATGCCTCAGGGGCGCGGGGAACTGCGCGAGAAGCCCCACCGGGCCGCAGCCGCCGAAACCGGAGCAGCCCCGCAGACGTCACCGCGCGACCGGCGCCACAACCCACCTCAGCTTCTTGAACATGGAGTCGCGCGAACCCAGTTCGATCAGCTTCCGCGCCGCGGGATACGCCTCGTTGCCCTCGATCTCGTAACCGACCTGGAAGGTCCCCGGCACGTCCCTGATCTCCAGCCGCGCCTCGATGTCGGCCGCCGAACGCTCACTGTCCGCCGCCATCGCCGTCAGATGCGCGATCCGCCGCTGCTGCGCCTCGTCCAGCGCCTGGCGCGGGTCACGGGACCCCGGCGAGGAGAGCGCCTGCGTGCCCTTGCCCGACGGGGGCGCGACCGCCGAACTCGGGACGCGGGTGTCGCCGGTGGGCCGCCGCGTCGAGAGCGTCGCCTGGACGACGGTGCCGTCGTTGTCGAGGACCACGCGGAACTCGCCGCGCCCCGGAGTGATCACCGGTACGCCGTCGAAGGCCTGCCGGAACGTGACGTGCGTCTGCAGCGACACCGGCTCACCGATCTGTGAGCCGTCCTTCGTGCCGGAGTTCTGCATCAGGTCGTGGACGCCGTCGACGACCAGCTCGGCACCGTCCGTGCTTTCGGGGTGCTGCTGCATGAACTGCCGGGCCAGTTCCACGGCTCGCTCGGTCGCCAGCGGCTGCGTGTTGCGGTGGTTGGCCTCGGCCAGCTTCACCCAGCGCACCGCCTGCGGCGCCGTCGAGATGAACCGGTCGCCGGAGCTCGCGCCGATCACGCCCTGCCGCTCGACCTGCACCTCTTGCAGGGCGGCCTGCGGGAAGTGGGCGAGCCGGCCGAGCGTCGCCAGCTCGTGGCTGGGGTCGCGCGGCGCGAGCTGCACGATCCGCGGGTTCGGCGGCGCCTGGGTGAGCGCCTCGCGCAGGCTTTCGCGCGCGTTGTACCAGCGCCAGGCGTACCAGGAGTCGGCGACGTGCTCGCGGTAGAAGTTCCGCTCGGAGTTGAGCCGGTTGACGGCGTCGGCCTGCGTGGGGCCCGTGGCCGCGACGGACGGGGCCTGGCCGTGGTAGATGTCCCAGCTCGCGTTGAGCCAGGCGTCGCAGTACGTCTGCCCGGCCCGCCACTTCTCCCAGAACTTCTTGCCGTAGTCGCCGCTGTCGATGCTCGTCGTCTCGAAGCCGAAGATCATCCGAGAGCCGAGGTTGGGACCCGCCCAGGTGCGGACGGGGGAGTGTCCGTCGAGGACGCGCAGGGAGCTGCACGTCGACCAGAACACGTAGTTGGCCCGCTCGTTGCCGAAGGCCATGCGGTTGGACACGGCGTCCGAGCGGTTGTCCCACTTGGCGCCGAGCGGCGCGAAGAACACCCCGTTGCCGTCCATGCCGCCGTGGCCCGAGTGGTAGACGGCGACGACGGCGTCCATGCCGTACCGGTCCTGCCAGTTGTCGTACGTCTCCTCGTACGCCCACACCTGGGCGCCGCTGTCCGCGAACCAGAAGTTGCGGTCGTAGAACTGCTGCAGATAGGCGAGCCAGCCCGTCGCGTCCTCGTGCGTGTGCGAGAGCGGGTTCTGGTCCACGAACCTCTGGATGCTGAACGCACCCCACCAGCCGAAGGTCGAATCCCGGTCGGCCGCGCCCGGCTTGCCGGAGTCCAGTGGTGACGGACCGCGGTCCGCGTAGATCATGCGCATGGTCAAACCCCCTGCGGATCCCCGTGCGGACCCCCCTGGTCGGGAGGCCTCAAAGTGTCACCGCGGTGCCGTCTTGCCCAGCGCGCATTCCGGCCATGGTGACCGTGCCACGGGCGGAGTCCGGGGCCCCTCCCGCCTCTGCGACGCCGCCGCCGGCAATCGCGGGGACCGTGGAACTTCCGGCCGGGACCGGAGCGTTGTCGGCGCGTGCGCGCGGACCAGATGTGATCGGATGGTGGCCACAGCCGACCGGGAGCCGAGTCGGGCTCCGGAAACCGAAAGGAACCATCGTGGCAACCACGCGCTCCGCGCACACCGTGTGGGAAGGCAACCTCGCCGAGGGCAGCGGCACCGTCACCTTCGACTCGTCCGGCATCGGCGAGCAGGCGGTGTCCTGGCCGTCCCGCGCCGAGCAGGCGAACGGCAAGACCAGCCCGGAGGAGCTGATCGCGGCCGCGCACTCGTCCTGCTTCTCCATGGCCCTGTCGCACGGCCTGTCCGGCGCGGGCACCCCGCCCACCAAGCTGATCACCTCGGCCGACGTGACGTTCCAGCCGGGCGAGGGCATCACCGGCATCCACCTCACCGTCGAGGGCACCGTCCCGGGCCTGGACGAGCAGGGCTTCCAGGCCGCGGCCGAGGACGCCAAGAAGAACTGCCCGGTGAGCCAGGCGCTCGCGGGTACGTCGATCACGCTGACGGCCAAGCTGGGTTGAGCACCTGACGCGCCCTCGGGCGTGCGTGACCGCGCCCCGGACCCGGGATGGGTTCCGGGGCGCAGTCATGTGCGGGAGCGGGGTTCACCTCTGGGTTCACCTCCGGGTCACCTCTGGGGTTCACCTCTGGGTTCACCTCTGGGGTTCATCACGATGTGGTGATCGAAGCTGCAAGATTCACGCCTACTTCAAGCACCTATTGTCACGATCGGCCTGCGTGGTGCAAGATTCAGCCAGCTTCGGGGACCGGCGCAGCCGCCCCTTCAGCTCCACCCACCCCGCCACCCTCGATGCCGGAGGTGTATGTGACGTCCCCTGCGTCCACATCGCCCGCCCAGGTCGTGTCCCGGCCCGCCGATCCACCGGATTCACGGCAGGACCACGACACCAAGGCCACGACGCGCAAGGCACCGCTGCGTCAACGGCTGCGGCGCGACCGGATGTTGCTGCTCCTGTGCGTGCCGGGCATCGTCTACTTCGCGGTCTTCTTCTATCTGCCGCTGGCCGGCAACATCACGGCCTTCCAGGACTACCAGCCGTACCTGGGCTTCATGCACAGCCTCTGGGTCGGCGTGGACAACTTCAGCGCCCTGGTCCAGGAACCGGAGTTCTGGACCGCGGTGTGGAACACCCTCCAGATCAGCGCCGTCCAGCTGCTGCTCTACTTCCCCGCGCCGATCCTGCTCGCGCTCTTCCTGAACTCGCTGATCAGCACCAAGACACGGCGCCTCATGCAGACCGTCGTCTACCTGCCGCACTTCCTGTCATGGGTCGTCGTGGTCAGCTTCTTCCAGCAGATGTTCGGCGGCGTCGGCACCATCAGCAGCGTGCTGAACGACCACGGGGTGCACGTCGGCAACATCATGAACAACCCCGACACGTTCATGCTGCTCCTGACCTCGGAGTCCATCTGGAAGGACGCGGGCTGGGGAGCGATCATCTTCCTCGCCGCGATGGCCTCCATCGACACCGGGCTCTACGAGTCGGCGGCCATGGACGGCGCCGGATGGCTGCGCCGCATGTGGCACGTGACCCTGCCGGGCATCCGCCCCGTGATGGTCATGCTGCTCATCCTGCGCCTCGGCGACATCCTCTCCGTCGGCTTCGAGCAGGTCCTGCTCCAGCGGGACATGGTCGGCGCGGACGCCTCCGAAGTCCTCGACACGTACGTCTACTTCCACGGCGTCGTGGACGGCGACTGGGGCATGTCCACCGCCGCCGGCCTGATGAAGGGCGTCATCGGCTTCGTCCTGATCGTCGTCGCCAACAAGGTCGCCCACCGGCTCGGCGAGCAAGGGGTCTATCAGTGAGCACCGCATTCGCCCCGCAGTTCCTGCGCCGCCGTCGCCGTCCCGACCGGCCCGCCTGGATGGAGCCGCCCAGCCCCGCCGGGCAGGCCGTCAAGCTGGTCGTCATCGTGGCCATGATCGTGGCCGTCGGATATCCGTTCCTGCTCGCGATCGGCACCAGCCTCTCCAGCAAGGCCGAACTCGCCGCGAACGGCGGCTACGTACTCTTCCCGCAGCACCCCACCCTGGAGGCGTACCGGGTGGTCCTGGCCGGCGGCGTCGTCACCCGGGCCGCCCTGGTCAGCGTCGGCGTGACCCTCATCGGCACGGCGCTGAGCCTGCTGTGCACGGTGTGCCTGGCGTACGGCCTGTCGAGGCCCGGGACGTTCGGCGGCAAGCCGCTGCTGCTCGTGGTCGTCGGCACGTTCCTCTTCACGCCCGGTGTCATCCCCAGCTACCTGGTCGTGCAGGAACTCGGGCTCATCGACTCCTACGGCGCCATGGTCCTGCCGATCATGCTCAACGCCTTCAACGTCATCGTCGTACGGGCCTTCTTCCAGGGCATCCCCGACGAACTCCACGAAGCGGCCCGGCTCGACGGCGCGGGCGAACTCGCCATCATGTGCCGCATCGTGCTGCCGCTGTCCAAGGCGGTCATCGCGGTCGTCGGCATGTTCTACGCCGTCACGTACTGGAACAGCTTCTTCAACGCGATGCTGTACATCAACGACTCCAACAAGCTTCCCCTGCAGGTCATCCTGCGCTCGTACGTCATCCAGGGCGACACCTTCAACGCGAAGGCGCTGGGCGTGAGCGTCCTGCCCGCGACCACGGCACTGTCCATGGCGGTGCTCATCCTCGCCGTGCTGCCGATCGTCGTGGTCTACCCCTTCCTGCAGAAGTACTTCGTCAAGGGCGTGCTCACCGGAGCCGTCAAGGCCTGACGGCCCGTCAAGTCCCGTTTTCAATCACCTTGTTCACCGCTCCCTAGGAGAACCATGCCTTCCAGCAAGTTCAACCGCAGAGGGTTCCTCGGCGCCGCCGGTGCGGCCGGCCTGACCGTCGCGGGCGGCGGCCTGCTCACCGCGTGCGGTGACGGTGGAACGACGGGAGGCGGGGCGGAGGCCTCCGCCAAGCTCAAGCTGCCCACGTACGTACCGGCGAAGGTGCCCGCACCCGACCTGGCGGGCACCGCGCAGGGCCTGGACCCGGCCTATCTGCGCTACCCCAAGGACCTGGTCAAGAGCGTGGCGAAGGCGCCCGGCGACGGCAAGCCGGTCACCTGTCTGACGGAGACGTTCACGACGCCCGCCCCGGCGATGAACCGGAACGCGTACTGGCAGGAGCTGAACAAGCGCGTCGGGTCCGAGCTGAGGCTGACGATCGTCAACGGCCTCGGCGCGGACAGCGTCTACCGCGAGAAGTTCAACGCCACCATCGCGGGCGGCGACCTGCCGGACCTGATGTGGTTCCCACCGAACCAGGGCCTGAAGAACGTCCCCGACCTGCTGCGGGCGAAGTTCCACGACCTCACCCCGTACCTCTCGGGCGACGCCGTCAAGAAGTACCCCAACCTCGCCAACATCCCCGACTACGCCTGGAAGACCGCCGTCATCAACGGCCGGATCTGGGGCTACGCCGTCCCGTACGGCCGCAGCGGCCAGGTGTACGTGGCCAACGAGGACTTCTGGAAGCCGGTCGGCGGCACGGACTTCGAGAGCGCGCAGGACTTCTTCGACAAGGCGAAGGAACTCCTGGACACCAAGCGCAAGAAGTACGTACTGGAGCCGGCGTACGCCAATCACATCCAGCAGTTCGCGTACTGGCACGGAGCGCCGAACACGTGGAGCCTCGACGGCGGCAAGCTGACCTACTTCTTCGAGACCGAGGAGTACCTGGCCGCCATCGAGTTCGCGCTCAAATGCCAGCAGGCGGAGCTCTTCTGGCCGGACCCGAACCTCCCCACCACCCTGGAGAAGATGGAGGGCGGCTTCCTCGGCCTCCACGTCCAGTCCTTCCCCGGCTTCCTCAACGACAGCAACATGTACGACTGGCCGGAGAAGGTCGTCGTGCCCTTCGCCGCGGAGAAGGGAATGACCCCCTCCTGGGCCTACGGCTTCGGCTCGGTCGGCTTCACCGCCATCAACAACAACGTCCCCAAGTCCCGTATCCCCACGCTCCTCAAGGTCCTCGACTACCTGAGTGCCCCCATGGGTACCGAGGAGCGGCTCTTCCTGGACAACGGCCTCGAAGGTACGCACCACACCCGGTCCAAGGACGGTGACGTGATGCTGACGAAGAAGGGCAACGCCGAGGTCCTCACGACACGGCAGGCCATCAACTTCTTCGGCAACGCCCCCGAGACCCTGTACCTGCCGAACAAGCCCGACGTCACTCGCTCCATCCACCAGGCACAGTCGGAGCTGATGAAGATAGCCAAGGTCGACCCGACGATCGGCTACTTCTCGGACACCTTCGCGCAGAAGGGCGCGTCCGCGAAGGACGAGGTGTACACGGCCATCAAGGACATCGTCGCCGGCCGCAAGCCGCTCTCCTCCTTCAAGAAGGAAGTGCTGCCCAAGTGGCGGCGCACCGCGGGCGACGCCATGCGCCACGAGTACGAGCAGGCCATCGAGAAGGGCACCAAGTGAGCGACGACCTCCGCATCGGCGTCATCGGCCTCGGCCTGCGCAAGAACCTGGCCACCGCCGCCCACCGCCCCGGCCGGGGCTCGGTGGTGGTCGCGGTCGCCGACCTCGATCCGGCCGTACGGGCCACGGTGCCGGACGCCTACGAGGGAGCCGTGGCCGTGGAGGACTACCGCACCCTCCTCGACACCCCGGACGTCGACGCCGTCATCGTCGCCACCCCCGACGACACCCACGAGGCCATCGCCTGCGACGCGCTGCGCGCCGGCAAGCCCGTCTACGTGGAGAAGCCGCTCGGGATCTCCGTCGAGCAGTGCGACACGATCCTGCGCACCGCCCACGAGACCGGCACCCGCCTCTACGTGGGCCACAACATGCGGCACATGGGTGTCGTGCGGACCATGCGCGACATCATCGCGCGGGGTGACATCGGCGAGCCGAAGACCGTCTGGGTGCGGCACTTCGTCAGTTACGGCGGCGACTACTACTTCAAGGACTGGCACGCCGACCGGCGACGCACCACCGGTCTGCTGCTGCAGAAGGCCGCGCACGACATCGACGTCGTGCACTGGCTGGCCGGCGGCTACACCACCCGCGTCAACGCCCTCGGCGACCTGATGGTCTACGGCGACCTGCCGCGGCGGGAGCCCGACACCCCGCGCCCCGACGGCTGGCTGCGCGAGTTCGACTGGCCGCCGGCGCAGCGCAAGGACCTGCACCACGTGGTGGACGTCGAGGACGTGTCCGTGATGAACATGCGCCTGGACAACGGCGTCATCGCCGCCTACCAGCAGTGCCACTTCAGCCCCGACTACTTCCGCAACTACACCGTCATCGGCACCGAGGGCCGCCTGGAGAACTTCGGCGACCGGCCGGGCGACGAGGTACGGGTGTGGAACACCGGCCCGAGCGGCTACCGCGCCGACGCCGACGTCGTCCACCGGGTGCCGGACGCGGCCGGTTCGCACGGCGGCGCCGACGCGAGCATCATCGGCGAGTTCTGCCGCTTCGCCCGGGACGGCGGAGTCACCGACACCGACCCGGTGGCGGCCCGGATGAGCGTGGCCGCGGGGGCCCTGGCCACGCGCTCGCTGCGGGACGGCGGCACCCCGTACGACGTGCCGCCGCTCGACCCGGAACTCGTCGCCTACTTCGCGAGCGGCCAGGTCTCCCCTCGACCGGCGTAGACCCCGTCCGTCCCGATGCCCCCTTGACATAGGCCCGCTCAAGTTTTGTGCTGGAATCCAGGACAACGTGAGCGGGCCTACTCAGGGGACAGGGGGCGCGTCATGGGGCGTGCGGTCGGTGTCGACCTCGGTACGACGAACTCGGTGGTGGCCGTGCTGGAGGGCGGTGAGCCCACCGTCATCGCCAACGCGGAAGGCGCCCGCACCACGCCTTCCGTGGTCGCCTTCGCCAAGAACAAGGAAGTTCTCGTAGGAGAGGTCGCCAAACGGCAGGCCGTCACGAACATCGAGCGCACCGCGCGTTCCGTCAAACGGCATATGGGCGACGGGAGTTGGCACTTCCCGGACAGCGGTTCCGTGGACGGGCACCGGTACAGCGCCCAGGAACTGTCCGCCCGCGTCCTGCAGAAGCTGAAGCGGGACGCCGAGGCGTATCTCGGCGAGGACGTCACCGACGCCGTCGTCACCGTGCCCGCCTACTTCGACGACGCGCAGCGGCAGGCCACCAAGGAGGCCGGTGAGATCGCCGGTCTGAAGGTGCTGCGCATCATCAACGAGCCGACCGCCGCCGCCCTCGCGTACGGGCTCGACAAGGGCGACGAGCAGACGGTGCTCGTCTTCGACCTCGGCGGCGGCACCTTCGACGTCTCGCTCCTTGAGATGGGCGAGGGGGTCATCGAGGTCAAGGCCACCAACGGCGACACCCAACTCGGCGGCGACGACTGGGACCAGCGCGTCGTCGACCATCTCGTACGGCAGTTCAAGAACGCGTACGGCATCGACCTCGGCAACGACAAGATGGCGCTGCAGCGGCTGCGCGAAGGCGCCGAGAAGGCGAAGATCGAGCTGTCGTCGTCGAGCGAGACGACGGTGAACCTGCCGTACATCACGGCCTCCGCGGAGGGTCCGCTGCACCTCGACGAGAAACTGACGCGCGCTCAGTTCCAGGAACTGACGGGCGACTTGCTCGACCGGTGCAAGAAGCCGTTCCACCAGGCCGTGAAGGACGCGGGGGTGGAACTGTCCGCCGTCGATCACGTCATCCTCGTCGGCGGGTCGACCCGGATGCCCGCCGTCTCCGACCTCGTGCGGGAGCTGACCGGCAAGGACCCGCACAAGGGCGTGAACCCCGACGAGGTCGTCGCCGTCGGGGCCGCACTGCAGGCGGGGGTGATCCGCGGCGACGTGAAGGACGTACTGCTGCTCGACGTGACGCCCCTGTCCCTCGGTATCGAGACCAAGGGCGGCGTCATGACCAAACTCATCGAGCGCAACACGACCATTCCGACCCGGCGTTCGGAGACCTTCACCACCGCCACCGACAATCAGCCATCGGTCGGCATCCAGGTCTTCCAGGGCGAGCGGGACATCGCCGCGTACAACAAGAAACTCGGTGTCTTCGACCTCACCGGGCTGCCGCCGGCGCCGCGCGGCGTCCCGCAGATCGAGGTCACCTTCGACATCGACGCCAACGGGATCATGCACGTCTCGGCGAAGGACCTCGCGACCGGGCGCGAGCAGAAGATGACCGTGACCGGCGGCTCCGCGCTGCCCAAGGACGACATCGACCGGATGGTGCGCGAGGCCGAGACGCACGCCGAGGAGGACCGCAAGCGGCGGGAGGCGGCCGAGGCGCGCAACGAGGCCGAGCAGCTCGTCTACCAGACCGAGCGGTTCCTGCGGGACAACGCGGAGCGCATCCCCGAGGAGACGAAGGGTGAAGTGGAGTCCGCCGCCGCGGAGTTGAAGGTGACCCTGGCCGCAGAGCAGCCCGACACCAACGCCCTGCGCGAAGGGGTGCGGAAGCTCGCCACGGTCAGCCAGAAGATGGGGCAGGCCATGTACGCGCAGGCGGCCTCCTCCGGCGGTGCGCAGGACACCGAGGCACCGCCCGAGGACGTGGTCGACGCCGAGATCGTCGACGACGACAAGGACGGCAAAAAGGACGGCAAAGGGGGCGCCGCCTAAGAGCCCTACAGCTCGGCCCGCATCTTGCGCAGCAGCTCCAGCGTCCGCTCCGCGCTCGCCGCCTGGGCCGCCAAGTGGTCCAGGACCTCCAGGTGCACGCCGACCTCTTCGCGGGAGTCCAGGTACAGCGCGCCGGTCACGTACTCGCTGTAGACCATGTCCGGCAGCTCCCGGACGGGGAAGCGGAACAGGGTGAACGGGCCGAAGGTCGCCGGGTGCGGTCCCGAGGCGAACTCGGCTATCTGGAGCGTCACATGGGGGAGCCGGGCCGTCTCGATCAGCCGGTCCAGCTGGCCGCGGAGCACGGCCGGGTCGCCGGGCGGGCGGCGCAGCACCGTCTCGTCCATGACGGCCCACAGGTGCGGCGCGTCCTCCCGCGTGAGCAGCGACTGGCGGGCCATGCGCAGCGCGACGTGCCGCTCGATCTCCTCGGGCCTGGAGCGGCCCACCGTGCCGGCGTCGAAGACCGCGCGCGCGTAGTCCTCGGTCTGCAACAGGCCCGGCACGAAGTGCGGTTCGTAGGAGCGGATCATCTCGGCCGCGCCCTCGAGGCTCACGTACAGGCTGAACCAGTCCGGCAGCACGTCGTGGTAGCGCTGCCACCAGCCGGGCAGGTTCGCCTCTTCGGCGAGCGCGACGAAGGCCTCAATCTCCCGCTCGGGGACCTCGTACAGTTCGAGCAGCATCTGCACGTACGGGATCTTGAGCGCGACCTCGGCGGTCTCCATCCGGCGGATCGTCGCCCCGGTCACGCGCAGTGCGTGGGCCGCCTCGTCCCGCTTGAGGCCCTTGGCCTCCCGCAGATCGCGCAGCCGTCTGCCGAGGACGACCTGGCCCACGGTGGGAGCGGGCCGTCGTTCACTCACCTCTCCAGCCCCCAAGAAAGTCAGGAATCAGGAGCCAGTGCGCTCCCACCCCCGTCGCTCCGGCCGCGCGGCCAGGCGCCGCTGATCGCGGCTGCGATAGACCACGTACGGACGGAACAGGTACTGCACCGGCGCGCTGAACATATGAACGAGCCGGGTGAACGGTACCAGCGCGATCAGTGACATGCCCACTACTGCGTGAATTTGATAGAGCACGGGCACTCCGTGCATCAGGTCGATGTCCGGACTGAGCGTGAACAGGCTGCGCGACCAGGGGCCGATCGTCTCGCGGTAGTTGTAGCCGTTGCCGGAGGAGTGGGTCAGCTTGGCGACCATGCCGAGCACGATGGCGGCCAGCAGCACGAGGTACATCAGCTTGTCGTTGCGCGTCGTGGCCCGGAACACCGGGGCCTTGAAGCGGCGACGGAAGAGCAGCATGAAGATGCCGAGGACCGTCAGGACGCCCGCGAACGTGCCGCCGATCAGCGAGAACAGGTGGTACGTGTGCTCGCTGACGCCCACGTTCTCGGTCCACGACATCGGGATGAACAGGCCGACGAGATGGCCGACGAGGACGAACAGGATGCCGTAGTGGAAGACCGGCGAGGCGATGTTGAGGAGCTTCGACTCGTAGACCTGGGACGAGCGCGTCGTCCAGCCGAACTTGTCGTAGCGGTAGCGCCAGATCGTGCCCACCACGAGCAGCACGACGGCGACGTAGGGCAGGACGCCCCAGATGAGCGTGGTCACGGGGCGTGCTCCTTCTCCAGTTCCAGCAGCGGCAGCGTGCCGAACGGTTCGAGGCCGACCTCCTCGCGCGGCGGACCCGACCGGGCCAGCGCGAGCGCCGCGGCCCGGTCCTTGGGGGACGGACCCGGCAGCGCCCGGCACACGGAGTCCAGCACGCCCGCGTACGGGGTGCCGTGCTCGGTGAGGGCGAGGCGGAGCAGCTCGATGCCGCTGCGGTGCTCCTCCAGCAGGAACGGTCCCGCCTGCGCGGAGAACTCCAGCACCGCCGGGAGATAGTCCGGCAGCTCCTCGCCGGTGAACTCCAGACCGTGCTCGCGGTAGACCTGCTTCATCTCCACCAGCGACATGCCGCGCCTGCGGGTGTCGCCGTCGCGCCACCACGTCAGGTACAGGCTGTGCCGGTTCTTGAAGTCGAAGACCTGCACGTAGTGGGCGGCCAGGTCCGGGAGCGCGGTCGCCTCGGCGTGGTCGACGAACGGGGCGAGCTCCGGCGCGGCGGCGCGCACCAGTGGCAGCCGCTCGTACAGCTCCTCGTCCGGGTACGTGAGACAGAGCGCCGCCGCCTGGAAGAGCAGGGAGGTCCGGTCGGTCATCAGGTTTCCTCCGGGTCGTCGGCGGTCTGGCGGTTCTTGGTGAGGTGGAAGCTCTCCACGGACACGACGGGCAGCAGCTTGCGGCCGCCGGTCGTGGACCCGGAGTCGCCGCCGAAGGGACCCTCGCCGCCCATGCCTGGACCGTCCTCGTAGTCGAGGGAGCACGAGTCGGGGAGCGCGGACTCCTCCAGGCGCTGCGCGTCGCCGACGGCCGCGGTGGGGATGACGTAGCGGTCCTCGTACTTGGCGATGGCGAGGAGGCGGTACATCTCCTCGATCTCGACCGCCGACATGCCGACCCGCTCGGCGATCGAACTGTCGGGCCGGTCACCGAGGTTGATGGCGCGCATGTGGGAGCGCATCGCGCCGAGCTTCTCCAGCGACGACTTCACCGGGCCGACGTCACCGGCCGTGAAGATCTCCGCCAGGTATTCGAGCGGGATGCGCAGGGTGTCGATGGCACCGAAGAGGTTCTCCGCGTCCTCGCCGTCGTGGCCGGTCTCGGTGAGCGCGTCGACGACGGGGGAGAGCGGCGGGATGTACCAGACCATCGGCATCGTCCGGTACTCCGGGTGCAGCGGAAGCGCCACCTTGTACTTGCTGATGAGCGCGTGCACGGGGGAGCGGCGGGCCGCCTCGATCCAGTCGTAGGGGATGTCCGCCTGTTCGGCCGCGCGCCGCACCTCCGGGTCCTCCGGATCGAGGAAGACACCCAACTGGGCCTCGTACAGCCCCTTGTCGTCCGTTGTCCGCGCGGCCTCCGTCACCTTGTCGGCGTCGTAGAGGATCACCCCGAGGTAGCGGAGCCGGCCCACGCAGGTCTCGGAGCAGACCGTCGGCAGGCCGACCTCGACGCGCGGGTAGCACATCGTGCACTTCTCGGCCTTGCCGGTGCGATGGTTGAAGTAGACCTTCTTGTACGGGCAGCCCGTCACACACATCCGCCAGCCGCGGCAGCTGTCCTGGTCGACGAGGACGATGCCGTCCTCCTCGCGCTTGTACATCGCGCCCGACGGACAGGACGCCACGCACGACGGGTTCAGGCAGTGCTCGCAGATCCGCGGCAGATAGAACATGAAGGTCTGCTCGAACGCGAACTTCACCTTGTCCGCGGCCTGTTGGCGGGTCTTCTCCACCATCGGGTCGAGATCGCCGTACTCCGTGGCGCCGCCGAGGTTGTCGTCCCAGTTCGACGACCACTCGATCTTCATCGGCTTGCCGGTGATCTGCGAGCGCGGCTGCGCCACCGGGTAGTCGTCACCGAGCGGGGCGTCGGTCAGGTTCTTGTAGTCGTACGTCCAGGGCTCGTAGTAGTCCTTGATCTCCGGCAGCTTGGGGTTGGAGAAGATGCCGAGCAGCTTCTTGAAGCGGCCGCCGCCCTTCAGTTGCAGGGCGCCCTTCTTGTTCAGCTCCCAGCCGCCGCGCCACTTCTCCTGGTCCTCGTAGCGGCGCGGGTAGCCCTGCCCGGGGCGGGTCTCGACGTTGTTGAACCAGACGTACTCCATGCCGTTGCGGTTGGTCCACGCCTGCTTGCAGGTGACCGAGCAGGTGTGGCAGCCGATGCACTTGTCGAGGTTCATGACCATCGCGATCTGAGCCATGATGCGCATGGGATCAGTACTCCACCTTCTGGGAGCGGCGCCGGATGACGGTGACTTCGTCTCGCTGGTTGCCCGTCGGGCCGAGGTAGTTGAACGCCCAGCTCAACTGGGCGTAGCCGCCGATGAGATGGGACGGCTTGAGGATGAGCCGGGTGAGCGAGTTGTGGATGCCGCCGCGCTTGCCGGTGGTCTCCGCCTTCGGGACGTTCACCGTGCGTTCCTGCGCGTGGTGCATGTAGACCGTGCCCGCCGGCATGCGGTGCGAGACGATCGCACGGGCGACGACCACACCGTTCCTGTTCACCGCCTCGATCCAGTCGTTGTCCTTGACGCCGATGGAGTCGGCGTCCTGCGGCGACATCCAGATCGACTGGCCGCCGCGGGACAGGGCGAGCATGAACAGGTTGTCCTGGTACTCGGAGTGGATGGACCACTTGTTGTGGGGCGTGAGGTAACGGACCGTCACCTCCTTTTCCCCGTCGGGCCCGAGGTTCGGTTCGCCGAACAGCCGGTTCATGTCGAGCGGCGGCCGGTAGACCGGCAGCGCCTCGCCCAGCTCGTGCATCCAGTCGTGGTCGATGAAGAAGTGCTGGCGCCCGGTGAGGGTGTGCCAGGGCTTCAGGTGCTCGGTGTTGAGGGTGAACGCGGTGTAGCGCCGCCCGCCGGACTCGCTGCCCGACCACTCCGGCGAGGTGATCACCGGGACGGGGGCGGCCTGCGTGTCCGCGTACGTGATGCGCTTGCCCTCGTGCTCGGCGGACAGATGCGCCATGCCCTGGCCGGTACGGGCTTCGAGGGTGTGGAAGCCCTGCGTGGCGAGCCGGCCGTTGGTGGTGCCGGACAGGGCGAGGATCGTGTTGGCGGCCTTCACCGCCGTGTCGAGCAGGGGACGCCCGTCGGCGGGACCGCCGCGCACGACGCCGTTGCGCTCGCGCAGCTCCTCGACCTCCTGGTCCGGCTTCAGGGTGATTCCCTTGGCGGGCAGGCCGAGTTGCTCGACCAGCGGGCCGAGCGAGGCGAACTTGGCGCCGATCGCCGTGTAGTCCCGCTCGACGACGACCAGGTTCGGCAGCGTCTTGCCGGGCACCGGCTCGCACTCGCCCTTGCGCCAGTCCAGGACGACGCCGCCGGGCTGCGCGATCTCGCCCGGGGTGTCGTGCTGCAGCGGCGCCGCCACCAGGTCCTTGCGGGTCCCCAGGTGGTCGACGGACAGCTCGCTGAGCCGTTCGGCCAGCGCCTTGAACGTGTCGAAGTCCGTGCGGGCCTGCCACGGCGGGTCCACGGCCGGGGTGAAGGAATGCACGTACGGGTGCATGTCCGTCGACGACAGGTCGTGCTTCTCGTACCAGGTCGCGGCCGGCAGCACGACGTCGGACAGGAGCGTCGACGACGTCTGCCGGAAGTCGAGGGAGAGGAGCAGGTCGAGCTTGCCCTCGGGGGCCTCGTCGCGCCAGGTGACCGTCGTGGGCCGCTCGTCGGGTGAGGCCTCCTCGGCCCGCAGGGAGGAGTGGGTGCCGAGGAGGTGCTTGGTGAAGTACTCGGCGCCCTTGGCGGACGAGCCGAGCAGGTTGGCCCGCCACAGGGTGAGCACGCGCGGCCAGTTCTGCGGCGCGTCCGGATCCTCGCAGGCGAACTTCAGGGAGCCCGACTTGAGCTCGGCGACGGTGTCCTCGACGCTCTGCTGCCCCAGGTCGAGCGAGTTGCGGTCGAACGTCGGGTACGACGGCATCCACCCCGAACGGGCCGACAGCGCGAGGCAGTCGGCGCCCGTCATGCCCTCGAAGGCGCCCTTGCCGAGCGGCGAGGCGAGCACGTCGGCGCCGAACTTGTCGTAGCGCCACTGATCGGTGTTGAGGAACCAGTACGCGGCGCCGATCATCTGCCGCGGCGGCCGCGACCAGTCGTTGGCGGAGGCGAGCGAGGCCCACCCCGTCACCGGCCGGCACTTCTCCTGGCCGACGTAGTGCGCCCAGCCGCCGCCGTTCCTGCCCTGGCAGCCGGTGAGCTGGAGCAGTGCGAGGAAGCCCCGGTAGATGGTCTCGGAGTGGAACCAGTGATTGGTCCCCGCGCCCATGAGGATCATGCAGCGCCCGCGCGACTTCTCCGCCGTCTGCGCGAACTCCCGCGCGATCTTGACGCACTTGGCGGCGGGCACGGAGGTGTGCGCCTCCTGCCAGCCGGGCGTGCCGGGCGACTCCCCGTCCTCGTACGACGCGGGCCACTGGCCGGGCAGGCCGTCGCGGCCGACGCCGTACTGGGCGAGGAGCAGATCGAAGACGGTGGTGACGAGCGGGCCGCCGGGCCCGCCGAGCCGGGTCGCGGGCACGCCGCGCCGCACGGTGTCGCCGCGGCCCTGCCCGTGGGTGCCGCCGTCGGTGTCGAACCGCGGCAGGAGCACCTCGACCCCGCTGGCGACGTCACTGCCGTGCAGGCTCAACTGCGGTTTGATGTTGCCCAGTTCGAGATTCCACTTACCGGCGCCCGACTCGGTCCAGCGGAAGCCGAGGGAGCCGTTCGGTACGGCGGGCTGCCCGGTAGCCTCGTCGAGCACGGCCGTCTTCCAGTCGGCGCCCTCGCCGCCCTGACCGAGATCGGCGGCGCGCAGGAACTTCGACGGGACGTACGCGCCGTCGCGCTCGTCCAGCGTCACCAGGAAGGGCAGGTCGGTGAACTTCTTGACGTAGTCCGTGAAGAACGGCGTCTCACGGTCGACGAAGAACTCCTTGAGGATGACGTGCCCCATGGCGAGCGCCAGCGCCCCGTCGGTGCCCGGGTGCGGGTGCAGCCACTCGTCGGCGAACTTCGCGTTGTCCGCGTAGTCGGGCGCGACGACCACGACCTTCTGCCCGCGGTAACGGGCCTCCGCCATCCAGTGCGCGTCGGGCGTACGCGTCACGGGGACGTTCGAGCCCCACATCATCAGATACGCCGCGTCCCACCAGTCACCCGACTCCGGTACGTCGGTCTGGTCGCCGAACACCTGCGGCGAGGCGACGGGCAGATCCGCGTACCAGTCGTAGAACGACAGCATCGGAGCGCCGATCAGCGACATGAAACGGGCCCCGGCCGCGTGCGACACCATCGACATGGCGGGAATGGGGGAGAACCCGGCGACGCGGTCGGGCCCGTACGTCTTGATGGTGTGCACGTGCGCGGCGGCGACGATCTCGACGGCCTCGTCCCACGTGGCGCGCACCAACCCGCCCTTGCCGCGCGCGAGTTGATACCTTCGGCGGCGCTCCGGGTCGTTCTGGATGTCGGCCCAGGCGAGCACCGGGTCCTTCAGCCGCGCCTTCGCCTCCCGGTACATCTCCAGGAGCACACCCCGGATGTACGGGTAGCGCACGCGCGTCGGCGAGTACGTGTACCAGGAGAACGCCGCACCGCGCGGACAGCCCCGCGGCTCGTACTCGGGGCGGTCCGGGCCCACGCTCGGGTAGTCCGTCTGCTGGGTCTCCCACGTGATGATGCCGTCCTTGACGTACACCTTCCAGCGGCACGAGCCCGTGCAGTTCACCCCGTGCGTCGAGTTCACGACCTTGTCGTGGCTCCACCGGTCCCGGTAGAAGACGTCCCCGTCCCTGCCGCCCTTGATCCGCACACTGTGCAGGTCCGCCGCGGCCTTCCCGCGCCGGAAGAACCGCCCGGCCTTCAGCAGCGCCGCCTCCGGCTCGGCCGGAGCGCCCGTCGTGTCAGTCACCGTCTGCTCCCTCGGTCTCCGTCCTTCGCACGCTAGGGGGACGGGGGCGGGAGCACCCTCGGGCAGGGGCCGTATGGGTGGGTACCAGTCATTACCTCGGTTCTGCGCGACCAGCCGGAGCGCCCGAGGTCAGCTCAACGCTTCCTGAAGAAACTTCACCGTCGCGGGGTCGGCCGGGAGCAGCGTCTCGATCGCCAGCTCCGCCACCGTCACGTCCATCGGGGTGTTGAACGTGGAGATCGACGACACGAACGACAGCAGGTGCCCGTCGTGCTCGACCATCATCGGCAGCGCGAAGCACGGCACGGGCGCGGTCGGCTCCGGGGGCGGGTCCTGGTGCGGCATCGGGTACGCGGACACCTCGTCGTACAGCTCCCGCAACGCGTCCGACCGGACCAGCGCGATCTGCCGCTCCATCTGTGCCAGCAGGTGCCCGCGCCACTCGGGCAGGTTCCGGATCCGGGGTGCGAGGCCCTCGGGGTGGAGCGTGAGGCGCATCGCGTTCAGGGGCGGGGCGAGCAGGTGATCGGGAAGGGACTCCGTCAGCAGCGCGATGCCGCGGTTCGCCGCGATCACGTTGTACGTCGCGTCGACGATCAGCGCCGGATACGGCTCGTAGCCGCGCAGCAGCTGGTCGAGGCCCGCGCGCAGCGAGCCGAGCGAGGGGTCGTCGAGCGAGGTCTCGGTGAAACGCGGGGCGTAACCGGCCGCCAGGAGAAGGGCGTTGCGCTCCCGCACCGGCACGTCGAGATGCTCGGCGAGGCGCAGGAGCAAGTCCTCGCTGGGGCGCGAGCGACCCGTCTCCACGAAGCTGATGTGCCGCGCCGACGAGTCCGCGCGCAGCGCGAGCTCCAGCTGGCTGACCCTGCGCCGCTCCCGCCAGCCCCGCAGCAGACGGCCCACTTCCGAGGTGTTCTTGCGCGGCGCGGTGCGCGTCGCGGGTATCGCCCGGGTTGTCATGGGGAGACCGTAACCGGAAGTGGTGGCAGGCTGGAGTCATGCCTACAGAGCCGCTGTCCCTTAAGGAGATCGAGGACCGTCTCGCCGAACTGCCCGGCTGGTCCCTCGACGGTGCCCGGATCACCCGCACCTACCGCCTCGGCACGCACTTCGCGGCGACCGCCCTGGTCGTGCACATCGCCCAGACCCAGGAGGAGTTGGACCACCACTCCGATCTCACCCTCGGCTACAACACGGTCAGCCTCGCGGTGAACACGCACGACGCGGGCGGGGCCGTCACCGTGAAGGACTTCGAACTCGCGCGCAGGGTCGAGGAGTTGGCGCCGGGGCACGGAGCCTCCTGAGCCTGCGGCTCAGTTCTTGCCGGCCCGGAGTTCCACCCCGTCCAGGATCAGGCCCAGCGTCGTCTCGAACTGGTCGTCCTCGTCAGCGGCGGCCAGATGCGGGGCCACCGCGGCCAGATCCGGGTAGCGGTCGGGGGAGACGGCCAGGTACTCGCGGCGCCACGCCCTGCGGTCGCCCTCCCGTGACGCGCTGCCGAGCGCGACGACCGAGGCCTCGTACGCGGCCAGGCCCAGGGCCGTGTCGACCAAAGAGCGGTAGTAGCGGGCCGCGTCGCGGTCGTCGAAGCCGGCCGAGCGCAGCGCGCCGATGACCACGTCCGCGCCGTGGAACTCCGCCTCGCGCCGCGCGACCCGGGTGGCGACGAGTACGGCCACCTGTGGATGGGCGAGGCAGGCCGTGCGCATGCGGCGGGCCAGCGTCTCCAGGGTTTCGCGCCAGCCGTCGGCCGGGGCGAAGCCGTCCATGGCCCGCGCGATCAGGCGCTCGGCGAGGCCGAGCAGGATCTCGTCCTTGCCGGCGAAGTGCCGGAGCACCGCCGTGTGGTTGGCGCCCAGGTCGGCGCCGAGGCGGCGGAGCGTCAGTGCGTCGGGCCCCTCGCGGTCGACGAGGGCGAACGCGGCGTCCAGGATCACGTCCTGGTTGAGCGAGGTGGACGGCGGACGACCGCGCCGGGCCTTGCTCTGCGGCGTCGCTTCGGCCCGTGGTGCGGTCATGTCCGGCATTCTATCGAGCGGGGCCCGGCCGCCCGGGGATCAAGCGGTCGCCTCCAGGTGCGCGACCAGCGCCGTCAGCGCGGCCACCGTCTCCGCGTCCCGGTCCTCGTCCTCCGCCGTGTTCCAGGCACTCGTCTTGACCACGACGACGTCCGCCTCGGGGTCGACCCAGAGGTACTGCCCGTGGATGCCGATCCCGGTGAACGAGCGGCGCTCCCCGTCGAGCGTCCACCACTGGTTCGCGTACCCGTAGTGCCGTGGGAGGTCGGCCCCGAGCGCTCCGGCCGCCAGGTGCGGCAGGTCCGCGCCCCGGCTCCGTTCGACCCACGCCGCGGGCACGATCTGCCGTCCGTCCAGGGCGCCGCCGCGGGCCATCAGCAGGCCCACCCGGGCCATGTCCCGCACGGCCGCGTTGAGCGAGCCGCCGCCCAGCGCGGTGCGCGGACGTCCCCGGGTGAGGAAGTAGTACGCGTCGCGCTCCGCGCCGATGCGGCTCCACAGGCGGCTGTGCGCGTACCGCGCGAGCGGCATGCCCGTCGCCGACTCCAGGACCCAGCCGAGGACCTGGGAGTCCACCGTCGAGTAGTTGAAGGTGCCGCCCGGCTCCGCCGCACGCGGCAGCGAGCGCACCACCTCCAGCAGGGAACCGCCGCCCGACACCGCCCGCTCGAACCGGCCGAACGACGACTCGGGGTCGGCGTAGTCCTCAACGAACTCCACGCCGCTGCTCATGTGCAGCAGGTCCTCGACCGTGGGGCCGTCGTACGCGCTGCCGGCCAGGTCGGGGACGTACGAGACGACCTTGTCGGCCGTCGAGCCGAGGGCCCCTTCCTCCAGCGCGATGCCGAGGAGCATCGACGTCACCGACTTGGTCAGCGAGAACAGCTGGAACCTGGCCGTCGGCGAGGCGAACCGGCCCGGGTAGTCCTCGCCCACCAGCACCCCGCGGTGCAGCACGGCGAATCCCGTCGTGTGGGTGCGCCGGTGCAGCTCCGCCAGAGTGCGCCGCTCGCCCCCGAACCCGTACGTGAATCCCCGCAGCCCCGGCTCGTACGGCAGCGGGCGGGGCGCCGACGCTCGGGGCACCGGGTCGGTCGGGAGCACCGCGGACATGTGCGTGAACGCCCACTCGTTCACCGGCCGGGAGAACGCGATGTCGGCCTGGTGCCGCCACAGCCAGCTCGCCCCGGCGCCGAGGCCGGCGACCGCCGCCCCGACCGCCAGGGCGCCGCCCGCCCGCCCGCGCGGAGTCCGCCGAGTGCCCGTGCCCATGTGTCCTCCGTCGCGCCGCCGCTCGCCGTAATTTCGGACCAATGGTGACACCAGGGGTTCACGGAGGCAAGAGGGTCCGTCACGCCTCGTTCAGGCGGGCCCGCTCCTCCTCGGTCAGTTCCAGGTCCACCGCCGCGAGGCTCTCCTCCAGCTGCGCGACCGAGGACGCGCCGACCAGCGGGATCGCGGGGACGTCCGCGGCCAGCATCCAGGCGAGCACGACCTGGTTGACGGTGGCGCCACAGGACCGGGCGACCTCGCGCAGCGCCGTGAGCCGCGCCTGGGTGCTGCCGTGGTCGTGCCCGGCGCCGAGCGGCTTGTCGTCGCGCACGTAGGCACCGCCGATCAGCGGCGAGTAGGCCACCAGCGTCAGGTCCTTCTCGGCGCGGACCATGCTGAGGAGGTTGCCGTCGGCGGTGGCGCAGACGCCGTCCGGCGACAGCTCGGAGGGCAGATCGGTACGGTGCCGCAGATAGCTGTGCTGGTACTGGAGCACCTCGTACCCGGCGAGCCCCTCGGCCCGCGCGATGCCCCGCGCCCGCTCCACCTGCCACGCCCAGTGGTTGGACACACCGAGCAGACCGACCGTGCCCTCGCTCACGAGAGCCCCGAACTCCCGGACCGTTTCCGCGAGTTCGACCTTCGGGTCCGGGATGTGCGCGTACAGGAGGTCCAGGCTCTCGATGCCGAGCCGTGCCTTGCTGCCCTCCACCGCCGAGCGGATCGCGGCCGCCGACAGACCCTCCGGGTTGTCGATGTACCCGGTGCCCGGCGCCAGCGGTACCGCGCCCAGCTTCGTGGCGATGAGGATCTCGTCGCCGATGCCGCGGCTGCGCCGCCAGTTGCCGAGCAGCGTCTCGCTCTCGCCGCCGACGGTCCCGTCGATCCAGAACGCGTAGTTGTCGGACGTGTCGACGAACGTGCCGCCCGCCTCCACGTACCGGTCGAGGATCGCGAACGACGTCTTCTCGTCGGTGACGGTGCCGAACAGCATGGCGCCGAGGCTGAGCGCGCTGACCTCGCGGCGCCGCGCCGGGTCGCCGCCGATGGTGCGGTACTTCATGGGAGTTCCCCCTCGATGGGCCCGGCCGCCGGGTGCGCGCCGGGCTGCGGAAGGGAGTCAACGCGTTGAAGTGCACGCGAAGTCAAGGCAGTCGGGGAGCCGCACCGGTGGCGCGCCGGGTGAAGTCCATCGACCAGTTCACCAGCCACGTCCTGTCCTCGTCGGGCTCGTACACGTCCCCGTCGACCGAGAACGCCTGCTCCCAGCGGGCCGTCGTCGCGCTGATCCCGGACCACGTGAACCGCACCCGCACGTCCTTCCCGTCGTGGGTGTCGGCGCCGACGAACTCGCCGCGCCCGTCGGGCGCGAACCGGCCGTGCACCGGCGGGAAGAGGCGGCCCGTGCGGTCGGTGGACCAGTTCAGGGACCACAGCCGGGTCACCGGGTCGAACAGGCGCAGGGTCATACCGGTCCAGCCCCGCGCCGGCACCGGCATCTCGTCGATGTTCGCCGCCCCGCCGAACAGGGGGCGGCAGCTGCTCGTCGCGCCGAACTCCTCCCAGCCGCTCTCCGGGTCGAGGAAGTCGAGGCGCCGGCGGTGGGTGACGTCCCACTCGCCGAAGAAGAAGTCGAAGTCGTGGGCGGTGCTCATGAGCGTCCTCCGGTGGTGCCCTCGGGCAGGGCGTCGCGTACGTAGCCGTCGAGGTCGGGCAGCTCGGGCGCCAGCATGTGCCGCACCCAGGCGTCGCGTTCGTGCAGCAGCGGCGGGAGTTCCCACACGCAGCCGATCCACGGCCGGTCCGCCGGGTCCGTCACGATGAAGTGGGCGGGGTCGCGGTCCGGGCAGCCGAGCACCGGCTGCCCCGCGGCGGCGCCCCGGAAATGCAGGACGTTGTCCCACACCCAGCTGTACGCGTTGAGGTACGCGCCGTCGTCGCCGCCCCGGTGCAGCACGACGAACGTGGCGGGCGGCGTGCCGTCCGGCTCGGGCAGCAGCTCGGGCAGGATCGCGTACGCCGCCTTCTCGACGTCGGGCGCGATGCCGCGCGGGTCGGTGGTCACGTGGTAGCGCTTGACGCGGCGGCCCGCCACCTCGATGGGCGGCGGAACCGTCAGCAGTTTCTCCTCGAAGGCCATGACGGGACGGTAGGACGGGTCCACTGACATCCTGTGTCAGTGATGTCACGGAAGTCGCGGGAGCTCGCGTGAAGGCCGGCCGACTCGTCTCGATCCTGCTCCTGCTGCAGACCCGGGGGCTGATGACCGCCGCCCAGCTCGCGGCCGAACTGGAGGTGTCCGTGCGCACCGTCTACCGCGACGTCGAGGCGCTCCACGCGGCGGGCGTCCCGCTGTACGGGGACGCGGGCCACGCGGGCGGCTACCGCCTCCTCGACGGTTACCGCACCCGCCTCACCGGCCTGACCACCGCCGAGGCCGAGGCCCTCTTCCTTTCCGGCGCCCCGGGACCCGCCGCCGACCTCGGGCTCGGCCCCGTGCTCGCCGCCGCCCAGCTGAAGGTCCGGGCCGCGCTCCCCACCGAGCTGCGTGCCCACGCCGACCGGATCAGCGCCCGCTTCCACCTCGACGCCCCCGGCTGGTACGCGGACGAGGACACCACGGAGCACCTGCCCGCGGTGGCGGCCGCCGTCTGGGAGCGCCGGGTCCTGCACGTCACGTACCGCCGCTGGCGCGAGCCGACCGATGTGGAGCGCCGCCTCGAACCGTACGGACTCGTCCTCAAGGCGGGCCGCTGGTACGTCGTGGCCCGGGCGGACGGCGCCGGGCCACGCACCTACCGCGTCGACCAGATCCTCCAACTCCGCTGCACGCAGGACGAGTTCGCGCCGCCGGACGACTTCGATCTCGCCGCGTACTGGCAGGCGTACCAGGACGACTTCCACCGGCGACTGCACACCGGCGAGGCCGTGGTGCGGCTCGCGCCCGGCGCCGCGGACCGGCTGTCCGGGGCCGCCGCCCGCGCCGCCCGCACGACCGGCCGCGCCGAACCCGACGGCTGGACGCGCGCCGTGCTGCCCGTCGAGTCGCAGGACCGCGCGCACGACGACTTCCTGCGGCTCGGCGCGGACATCGAGGTCCTGGAACCGGCCGCGCTGCGGGACCGTATCGCCGCCACGGCGGCGGCCCTGGCGCGGCTGTACGCGGGCGGCAAGCGACTTTAGGTGGGCGGCAACTGATCGGCGAGCAGCGGCAACTGACGGAACGTAAGTCACCCGCACGTTCCTCACCCCCAGGAGCCCACCCATGTCCCGCTCCCGTCCCCACCGCAGACGCCGCCGTCTGCTGCTCGCCACCGCCGCTGCCGCCGCCCTCGCCGTCACCGGCATCACCTTCCTGCCCGGCGACGACGCCTCCGCCGCCACCGCGCGACAGGCCGAGAAGCTGGACCGCGGCCTGGTCAGCGTGCACACCGACGCCGGGAACCTGGTCAGCTGGCGGTGGCTCGGCACCGACCCGGACGACGTCTCCTTCAACGTCTACCGGGCCGGTACGAAGGTGAACTCGACGCCCGTCACGGGCTCCACGAACTTCTTCCACGCCGACGCCCCCAGCTCCGCCGACTACACGGTCCGCGCGATCGTGAACGGCACCGAGCAGGCCGACTCGGCGCACGCCGTCCAGTTCCGCACGGGCTACAAGGACGTACCGATCACACCGCCCGCGGGCGGCACGACACCGGACGGCGTCGCCTACACCTACGAGGCCAACGACGCGTCCGTCGGCGACCTCGACGGCGACGGCGTCCTCGAGTTCGTCCTCAAGTGGCAGCCCACGAACGCCAAGGACAACTCCCAGTCCGGCTACACAGGCAACACCATCGTCGACGCCGTCAAGCTCGACGGCACCCGCCTGTGGCGCGTCGACCTGGGACGCAACATCCGCTCGGGCGCGCACTACACGCAGTTCCAGGTGTACGACTACGACGGCGACGGCAAGGCCGAGGTCGCCATGAAGACCGCCGACGGGACGACCGACGGCAAGGGCACGGTCATCGGCAGCTCGTCCGCCGACTACCGCAACTCCAGCGGGTACATCCTCTCCGGCCCCGAGTACCTGACCATGTTCAACGGGCAGACCGGCGCCGCCATGGGCTCCGTCGACTACGTTCCCGCGCGCGGCACGGTCTCCTCGTGGGGCGACTCGTACGGCAACCGCGTCGACCGCTTCCTCGCCGGGACCGCCTACCTGGACGGCTCCCGTCCCTCCCTCATCGAGGCCCGCGGCTACTACACGCGCACCGTCATCGCGGCCTGGGACTGGCGCGACGGCAAGTTCACCCGCCGCTGGACGTTCGACACCAACGCGTCCACCAACTCCGGCAAGGGGTACGACGGTCAGGGCTCCCACTCCCTCTCCGTCGGTGACGTGGACAACGACGGCAAGGACGAGATCGTGTACGGCGCGATGGCCGTGGACGACAACGGCAGTGGCCTGTGGACGACCAAGACCGGCCACGGCGACGCCCAGCACCTCGCCGACCTCGACCCGTCCTCGCCCGGCCTCGAATACTTCAAGGTGTCCGAGTCGACGTCGCAGCCGGCCGAGCTGTACATCGACCCGGCCGGCGGCACGGTGAAGTGGAAGCTCGCCGCCTGCTGCGACAACGGCCGCGGTGTCGCCGACGACATCTACGCGGGCAACGACGGTGCCGAGGCGTGGTCGGCGTCCGACACGTACATCCGCGACGAGGCGGGCGCGACGAAGGGGCGCGAACCGTCCTCCGTCAACTTCCTGTCCTGGTGGGACGGCGACACCACCCGCGAACTCCTCGACGGCACCCACATCGACAAGTACGGCCCCTCCGCCGACACCCGTCTCCTGACGGCCTCCGGCGTCCACTCCAACAACACCACCAAGGCCACCCCGTCGCTGTCCGGCGACATCCTCGGCGACTGGCGCGAGGAGGTCGTCTGGCCGACGACGAACAACACGGCCCTGCGCATCTACTCGACCCCGATCGAGACGAGCACCCGCATCACGACACTGCTCCACGACACGATGTACCGCACGGGCCTGGCCTGGCAGAACACGGCCTACAACCAGCCCCCGCACCCGAGCTTCTTCATCGGCAACAAGATGCCGACGGCACCACGGCCGACGATCACGACGCCGTAGCCGCACCCGGCCCGCGCGGTCAGCTGTAGCTCCAGCGCCAGGCGTTGGAGCTGTACCGGCAGGTGATCGCCGTGCCGCCGGCGTTCGTGGTGGAGGCGCCGTGGTCGCTGTTGCGGCAGAACTGCCCGGCCGCGTAGCAGTTGCCGGAGTTCGAGACGATCGAGCAGGTGCCGGAGGCGGCCTGACCGCTGCCTCCGCCTCCGCCCGTGGTCGTGGAGCCGCCGGTGCCGGAGCCGGCGGCGGCTTTCGTGGTGACCGTGACCTTGACCTTCACCGTCTTGGTCGCGGTCACCGTGGGCGCCGGTTCGGGCCTCGCCGACTCCGTCGCCGTGGCGGTCGCGGTGACCGTGGCGGTGGGCTGCGGCCGGCTCGCCGCCACCTTGGTGCTGCCGTTGTCCTGGCCGCCGTCACCGGCGGTGCCCAGGGCGCCGCCCAGAAGGAAGGCGACGCCGACGACGGGTATCACGATGCGCTTACGTGCCCAACGCGGCACGGGTGTGTACGGGCTGGTCATGCGGTCCCCCTGCTTCTTGGTGAGAAGAGGGAGGTTAATGCGCTCCGCCGGAATGTGGGGGAGATGTGAAGCCTAAGTGATGAACATGTGATTCACGGTCGGCGGTGCTCGGCGGTGCTCGGCGGTGCTCGGCGTTGCTCGGTGGGGTTCGTCAGTTGCGGAACAGCCACACCACCCGGTTCCACGACAGCAGGTGGTAGACGACCAGCACACCGGCCAGAATCACCGCCGGCAGGTGCCTTCCCGCCGCGTACAGCGCCGCCGCGCCGCCGAAGAAGACGGCGAGTTCCAGCAGGAAGCGCAGGGCGCCCGGCGTGGCGATCACCGTGTCGCCGGAACGGGACGCGTCCCCGGGGGTGGCGAAGACGCCCCACGCCATGGCCACCGCCAGCGGGACCAGGACCACGAGGGCGTACCGCAGGGCCCCGGACGAGACCGCCCAGGCCCAGACGCCGAAGGACGCCAGCGCCGCGAGCTCCAGCGCGAAGCGCACGGCCAGCGCTCCCGGATGAAAGCCGTACCCGGACGACCAAGACGACATGGATGGATCCTCTCCCCGATACCGACAGCTCCTCGGCAGAACGCCGTACGCGATCAGATCACGCGTTCGAGTGGGCCGGGGGCGGTATCGCGAAGGAAGTTCTACGGTGATCACAGCGGCCCGCGTGCGCGGTCGAGAGCGGAGTGGGTCATGAAGGCGGTGCGGTTCAGCCGGTTCGGGGGGCCTGAGGTGCTGGAGATCGTGGAGCTCCCCGATCCGCGGCCCGGCCCCGGCGAGGTCCGTATCGCGGTGCGCGCCGCCGGGGTCAACCCGAGCGACTGGAAGAAGCGCGAGGGCCTGATGGACGAGGAGCTCCCGCAGACCCTGGGGTACGAGGCGGCCGGCGTGGTCGACGTCGTCGGAGCCGGTGTCACGTACGTGGGCGTCGGCGACCGTGTCTTCGGGCTCGCCGGCGCGGGGGCCGCCCAGGCCGAGCTGGCCGTGCTGTCCTTCTACGCGCCGATCCCGCCGTCACTCGACTTCGCCGACGCCGCCGCGCTGCCCGCCGCGATCGAGACCGCCACCCGGGCGCTGGACCAGCTCGGTGTGCGGCACGGATGCACGCTCCTCGTCAACGGCGCCTCGGGCAGCATCGGCAGCGCCGCGGTGCAGCTCGCCGTGGTGCGGGGCGCACACGTGATCGGCATCGCGGGACCCCGTAACCACGCGTACCTGCGCTCGCTCGGCGCCGAGCCCGTCGCCTACGGGGAAGGGCTCGGCGAGCGGGTCCGCGCGCTCGCCCCCGACGGCGTCGACCTCGCCCTCGACGTCGCGGGGAGCGGTGTGCTGCCCGAACTCATCGGCCTCGCGGGCGGCGCGGAGCACGTCGTGACGGTCGCCGACTTCGCCGGTGCGCGGGAGCACGGGGTCCGGTTCAGCCGTGGGGACGAGGGGCGCGCGGTCCATGTGCTGGGCGAGATCGGGGAGTTGATCGAGAGCGGCCGGTTCTCGCTGCCGGTCGCCGGGACCTTCCCGCTCGACGAGGTCGCCGAGGCGCACCGCGTCAGCAAGGCGGGCAGCCACGCGCGCGGGAAGCTCGTCCTCGTCGTCGCCCCGGCCGGGGTCTACGGGTAGAGCACCCCGTAGACCCGGGCGAACCGGTTCGCGGGCGCCGCCGAGCCGCCCAGCCGTTCCAGGAAGAACGCGCGGGCCATGGACCGCATCTGCTCCCCGGTCACGTGCACGACCCACCGGTTGGCCGCGGCACTGAACCGCGCCGTCTCCACGGCCGTCCCCAGACCGTGCGCCGGGCCGTCGCGCAGACGCTCGCCCAGGGCGACGAACCGCTTGAGCACGTCGAGGTCCGAGCGGCGCAGCGCCACCTTCTGCAGCCCGGGCTCCGGCGGCTCGTCGACCGCCGAGGGCGTGGCCCGCACCTGGGCGTAGAGCAGGACGTCCCACCCGTCCGCGGTGAGCCGGACCGCCCAGGGGACCGGGTGGCCCGCCCGCGCGGAGAGCTCCGTTCGTTCCTCCGTGGACGCCGACCGGGCCAGGCCGAGTCCCACCAGAGGCGCCGCGGTGCGTTCGTCGAGGCCGGGGCCCTCGGTGGCCCAGCCGTCCGGTTCGCGCTGGGCGTCCGCCACGCGCCGCAACAGAGCGAAGTGCCCCTCGGAACGACCCATCCCTGCCCCTCCCGCCGACCTGTGCGATGGCGAGACGTTAGCGCGCGGTGTCCTCCGGGCGGGGCGCGTTGCGTCAGGCACCCCTCGAAATGGGGGCGTCACGCGACACGGGCGCGCCCCCTGGTGCCGTTTCCGGTACAGGCCCGACGTCTCTCGCTGTGCCGGCGCAGGGCCTGCTCGCTGCGGCCGTACGCGCTGAAGCGGAACCCCCGCGTCCTCGGTCCAGTACCACCGCAGCCGGTCCGCGACTGTGCGTGGTCGATCTGCCCAGGGGCGATCTCCGGGCATGGGCAGATCGTAGAAGGGGGTGCGCGCCCGCTGTCGGCGCGCACCCCCTGCCACGTCGTTCCCCGTGCCCGGGCGTCAGCTCACCGCACAGCTCTGCTCACCCAGCTTGAACGCCGTCGGCTTCGCGTTCGCCGTCCCGGGCCGCGACCCCGTGAAGCCGAACGCCACCGAACTCCCGGCCGCCACCGTCCCGTTCCAGCTCACGTTCTTCGCCGTGACCGCCGTACCGGACTGGCTGTACGAGGCGTTCCACAGCTGCGAGACCTTCTGGCCGTCGGCGAAGGACCAGCCGAGCGACCAGCCGTTCCAGGCGGTGGAGCCCGTGTTGGTCAGGGTCACGTCCGCCTGGAAGCCGCCCGACCACTCGTTCGTGACCTTGTACGCGACCGTGCAGGCGGCCGTGCCGCCGGAGCCGCCGTCGCCGTCACCCGGCGTGGTCGGTGTGTCCGCCGTGTCGCCGTAGACGACCCCCCGGCCGTTCGTCGACACGTACACCCGGCCGTACACGCGCGGATCGCCCGTGATCGCCGCGCCCGTCCAACCCCACTGGTGCGCCTCGTCGTTGACGCGGGTCCACGACGCGCCCGCGTCCGTCGAACGGAAGATGCCGCGCACCCCGCCGATCTTCGCGCTCGCGTAGAGCGTCTGGTACGTGGCACCGGGCGCCGCCTTGCCGAAGCCGATGGTGTCGGCCTGCTGGACGTTCGACAGCTTGGTGAACGTGGCGCCGCCGTCCGTCGAGTGCCACAGCCCGTACGCGCCGTCGGCCGCGCCGCCCGCCAGCCAGATGTCGCCCTTCGCGCCCGGCACCGCCTTGAACCGGACCGG
Organism: Streptomyces sp. HmicA12; assembly: GCF_000373565.1. Taxonomy (GTDB): domain Bacteria; phylum Actinomycetota; class Actinomycetes; order Streptomycetales; family Streptomycetaceae; genus Streptomyces. Next base: position 45,224 of record NZ_KB891842.1, read on the forward strand.
CCCTTCCGTCGGCAGCCCGCTCGACGCCTTCGCGGTGAAGCTCGCCCCGCCGTCCGAACTGGCCAAGAAAGTACCGGACTTGAAGGCGTAGAAAATCTTGGCGTCGGAGCGGTCCGACTCCACGACGGCGCCCGCGGGCACCCCGCTCGCCGCCGTCCACGAGGACCCCGTGCCGGTCTGTACGGCCGCGCCGTCCGGGCTCCACACGATCCGCCCGCCGTCCGTCGACACCGCGACCGTGCCGCCGCCCGTGACGCCCGAGGGGTCCGTGCCGGCCGCGTACCAGTTGGCGCCGTTGTCGTTCGAGAGCGCGACGTGCGCGCCCGAGTCGACGTTCCCGGCGCGCACCACGACGTCCGGCTTGCTCTCGGCGAAGTCCAGGCTCGTGGACGAGGTGAAGTTGGGGGACGTGAACATCATCGACGGGACCTTCGTCAGGTCCGTGTGCCGGAAGCCGCCGATGTCGCCCAGAGCGGACAGGAGCGGTGCACCGGACGGCGGCGACGCGATGTCGTTGACCGCCGTCTCCTCAAGTCCCTTGACCATGGGGGAGATCGAGAAGGTGCCGCCCGTGTCCCACTTGCCGAGATCCTCGGTGCCGTAGACCGTCGCGCCCGTCCCGTACATCATCCGGTCCGAGTCGAACGGGTCGATCTCCAGCGCCTCCGTCATCCAGCCCAGCTTCGGCGTCTGCTCGGGCGGGGACGGGTTCGCGCCCCACGTCAGCCAGGGCACGGACGAGACGTCCATCGTGTAGCGGTTCGCGCGGTTCGGGTACGACGTGTAGTCCCACGCCTTCGTCCAGGTGCCGCCGCTGTCCGTGGAGCGGAAGATCAGCGTGTCCGGCCACCAGGAGCTGTAGCCCGAGACCATCACCGTGCCGGGGTGCTGCCGGTCCAGGGTCAGACCGCTGAAGCCGTAGTAGGTGTCGGCCTCCGCGACCGGGCTGATGTCCTTCCACTCGCCGGTCTTCGTCGCGTACCGCCAGACCTGGCCCTTGCCGCCGTCGTACGGGCCGCCGGTGTCGCTGTACGCCACGTACAGGTAGCCGTTCTCGGCGTCCAGCACGCTCTTGTGCGGCAGGTGGCCGGTCGGCTGGCCCGCCACCCGCTGCCACGTCACGCCCGCGTCCGTCGAGCGGTAGACGGAGTTGTCCTTGTCCGCGACGCCGACGTAGACGGTCTGCGTGCGGCCGGTGCCGGTGCCCGTCGACTCGTCGAACGTCACCCACACCACGCCCTGGTTGTCGGAGGCGTAGCCGGACGTGTCGGACGGGTCCTGCTGGTAGTTGCCCACGTTCGGGAAGGCGGTCACCCGGGACCAGCTCACGCCCGCGTCCGTCGAGCGCCACAGGCCCTTGCCGCTGGGCGCGGCCAGGTAGAGGACCTTGTTGTCGTGCGGGTCGATCGCGAGGCGTTCGCCCATGCCACGGCCCGGCATGTTGCCGCCGAGCTTGAACGGCAGGTCCGTCTTCTTCCAGGTCGCGCCGCGGTCCGCGGAGCGCAGGATCGCGCCGTTTCCGGGATCCCAGTCGTTCGTGTACGTGCCGACGGCGGCGTACACCTTGTCCGGGTCGACGGAGTCGGTGGCGAGAGAGGCCACGCCAGTGTGGCCCCAGTCGTCCCAGCCGACCGAGTCGAGCAGCGGCGTCCAGGACTTGGTGTCCTGCTCCCAGCGGTAGGCGCCGCCGATGTCGGTGCGGGCGTAGGCGAGGTTCTTCTCGGAGCGGTTGAAGACGATGCCGGGCACGAAGCCGCCACCGTCGATACGGGCGTTCTTCCAGGTGTAGGTGTCGGCGGCGATGTGGGGCTTCGGTTGCGCCTGCGCGCTCTGAGTGCCCGTCAACAACCCCGCCGTGAGGGCGAGTACGGCCGCGACGAGCAGCCTCGTTCTTCGTGGTGTGCGCATGGAGGGTCCCGGGGGGTGAGAAGGGGGAGCGGGGGTGCAGGGCGGTGGGCCGGGCCGCCCTCGGGGAGGAGGACGACCCGACCCTCTGCGGAGCCACTGCCGGGCGGGGCCCCGGCCTGGTCGCGGCGCTGGCGTCTGCCGGGCGGTGCCTGGCACGCACGCTCGAGACGCCGCCCGGCCCGCCCTTCGGGCGGACGACGCCAGCGCCGCGACCAGGCCTACTCGAGCAGCTCCGCATAGGAACCCATGGCGAGCGCGATGTCCGCCTGGGCCCAGAACCGGTGGTACGTGAAGGTCGGCGCCGCGCCGCCCGCCAGATAGGCCTCGATCTTCGACCAGTTGGGGTCGTCCTTGTAGAAGGAGCGGAGCGAGGCGAAGGTGGACGAGGAGTTGATCGCGTCGCCGTTCGGCATGGTGCCGGTCCAGCCGGACGGCACGTAGACCGCGTCGTCGAAGCGGCTGTAGTCGGCCCGCGTCTCGGGCACCGCGATGCCGAGCGCGTCCTGGTTGTTCTTCCACATGCCGTCGAGCAGGGCCTTCGCCGTGGACTTCGCCTCCGCGTCGCCGGACTTGGCGCCGTAGTAGGTGAGGGTCTTTGCGTAGGCCGCGGCCACCCCGACGTCGTTCGTGTAGTCGGCGACCGTGACGTGAAGTCCGCTGTTCGCGCCTGGACTTGACGCGTTCCAGGTGTCCGGCTTGCCCGACCACTTCAGGGTGGAGGGGATCTGGAAGCTGCCGTCGGGGTTGACGGTCGTCTCGGACAGGGCCCAGTCGACCCACTTGTCCAGGACGGCCTTGGCGTCGGCGTCACCCGTCTGCTGGTAGTACTCGGCGACGCGCTCCATCGACCAGGCCTGGAAGCCGAACCACTGGTTGGACGGCGGGTCGTGGTAGACGGGCGCCTCGTCGTAGTACATGCCGTAGAAGGTCGGCGTGCCGGACGGCGGGGTCGCGTACCGGCCGGACCAGCTGTTGGTCGCACCGCCCGCGATGGCGCCCTCGTCCGACTGCAGCCAGCGGTAGAACTCCAGCTGCCGGTCGAGCGACTTGGCCCAATCCGCCTGCCCAGTGGCCGACTTGGGCTTCAGGTCGGCGACCGAGGAGAGCGCGTACGCCGCCAGGGGGTTCTGGTAACCGCCGTGGGTGTGGCTGGAGCCGATGCGCCAGGCCCAGCCCGCCGAGGTGTCGGTGGCGCCGCCCCACGCGTAGTACCAGGACATCAGGTAGAACGAGGCGTCCTTGCCGGTGCCGGCCGGGCAGGTCGTCGGCCCGACGCAGTTGCCCACCTTCTTGAAGTACTTGTCGTACATCGCGTAGCGCAGGTAGTCGCCCATCTTCGCGGCCTTGCCGAGGGTGGCCGAGACCTCGGAGCCCTTGCCCTGCTCCTTGGCCCAGATGTCCGCCCAGTACGCGGCCTGCACGGCCCGCGCGTCGGCGTCGGGGGCGTTGGTGAACTTCCACTGCTTCGCGTACGACGCGTCACCGGTGAACAGGTCCAAGTACCCGTTCTTCCCGCCGTACTTGAAGGCGTCGCAGGTCGGCTGCGGCACCGTCTCCCACACCGACTCCTGCGCGCCGCGCTGGAAAGTGTTGATGTAGGACGGGCCGGTCGCCGTCGGGCCGGCCTCGCACTTTCCGGGTTCGTTGCCGTACCCGTAGACGTTGTCGACGTCCTGAAGCCAGTGCATGCCGTAGACGTCGTCGGTGCCGTACGCGCTCTTCAGCTCGGCCGCGATCGGGTCGCTGCCGACGGAGACCGACGGATCGAGCTTCGCCGGGTACTGCGACGGCAGATCCTCCTCGGGGGCGTACGTCGCGGGCTTGGACGCGTTGTAGAACGAGTTCGTCGGCTGGTCCGCGTGTGTGGGGATCATGTACTTCTCCATGATCTCCCAGGCGCCGTTGAACTTGGACCAGTCGCCACTGACCTTGCCGTACATGGCCTGCAACCACAGCAGGTACGAGTACGCCTCGGACGTCGTCTCGTGGCCGTGGTCCGGCGCCTCGACGATCAGCGTCTCGACCGAGTGGTACGGGACGCCCTCCGGCGAGAAGTAGCCGTTCGCCGGGTTGGTGATCTTCCCGTAGAGGTCGAGGAAGCGGGTGTCGTACTCCTTGCCGGCCGCGAGCTGCGTGACCGTGACCGTCGCCTTGCTGTGGCCGGGCGCGGTGACCGTGAACGTGGCGGCGCCGGTCCCGGAGGAGTCCGCCGCGACGGTCACCTTCTGCGCCGTGTTCCAGTTCGACGGGGTGAAGGTGAGGCTCGCGCCGGAGGAGACCGACAGGCCCGTGTTGCCGTCGGACCGGGCCGCCGTCACCGTCACGTTCGAGGACGGCTGCGTCGACAGCTTCACGTCGAATGTGCCCGACTTGCCCTGCTGGACGCCGAGTTGGGACGGTGTCGCGACCACGGCGGGGCCCGTCGCGACCGTGATGCCGACCGGCGTCGACTCGCCGGAGGCGCCCGTGCTGTCGTACGCCTTGGCGTAGAGCGAGTGGGTGCCGGCCGCGAGGGAGTCCGTGCCGAGCTCGTACGGGGACGTGGCGTCGGTGCCGAGCAGCTTCGTGTCGTCGTAGAACTCGACCTTCGCGATGCTCGCCCCGTCGGCGGCCGCCGCGGTCGCCGCGAGCGGCACGGCGTCCCCGGCCGTGTAGACCGCGCCCGCCTTGGGGCTGGTGAGGACGGTGACCGGCGGCTGATGGGCGCCGGCACACGTCGTGCCATTGATCGCGAAATTCGTGGGCGCTGAATTCGAGCCACTGTAAGTGAATTGCGCCCCGGTGGAGGCGGCGGCGCCGGCCGCGATCTTTCCGTTGTATCCGGCGTCCTTCACGGTGATGTTCTTGCCGGATTGCGACCAGGTGCCGTTCCAGCCGTTCGTGAGTTTCTGGTCACCGGCGTAGGAGTAGGTGAGGGTCCAGCCGTCGATCGCCGCGCTGCCGCGGTTGGTGATCGTCAGATCGGCCGTGAAGCCGGATCCCCAGTCGTTGGTTCTGTAGTCGACGCTGCACTCAACTGCCGCTGCCTCAGCGGTAGTTGGCAGTGCTGCAAGTGTGGCGAGCGGTAGTGCCAGTGCGGCCGCTGCGGCGGTCCACAACCGCCGGGCCGGTCTCTTGGGCATGGGGGGTTCCTCCTGGTGCGGCTCGACAACCTGTGAACCAGTGGGAGCGCTCCCAGGATGGGGAGGAGTCAAATGGGGGTCAAGAGACTTGAAGAGTCGAATTAATTCGACAGTGGCTTTTCGGAACCCCTCTGTTGCTTGACGGGAGTTCCTTCTCTACAGTCCACCCAGCAACCAGTGGGAGCGATTCCATCAGTCGACGCGCCGGCCTCCGCCGTCGCGCCAGAGCTGCAAGGAGTCGCTCATGCGACACCCCCCGCGCTACCTGTCCATGTGGGCGTGCGCCGCACTCGCGGCGGCCGCGCTCGTCCCTCTGACCTCCGCCGCGTCCGCGGCCGCCCCCGCCTGCTCGGTGGAGTACGCCGTCACCGGGCAGTGGGACAGTGGCTTCCAGGGAGCCGTGAAGGTCACCAACAACGGTGCGGCGAAGGATAGTTGGAGCCTGTCCTTCGACTTCGCCGACGGTCAGAAGGTCACCCAGGGCTGGAGTGCCAAGTGGTCCCAGTCCGGTACGACGGTGACCGCGGCCAACGAGTCCTGGAACGGCGCGCTCGCCTCCGGCGGGAGCGTGTCCGCCGGGTTCATCGGGTCGTGGAAGGGCGCCAACACCGTGCCCAAGACCTTCAAGTTGAACGGCGTGACCTGCAACGAGGACATCACCGACCCGACGGATCCGACCGATCCCACGGACCCCGGTGACGGCAGTGCCCCGGCCCTGAAGGTGTCCGGGAACAAGCTCGTCGACGCGGACTCCGGCGCCACCCACCGGATCCTCGGCGTGAACCGCTCGGGCGGCGAGTTCATGTGCGTACAGGGATACGGGATCTTCGACGGCCCCGTCGACGACGCGTCGGTGAAAGCCATCGCCGACTGGAAGGCGAACGCGGTCCGTATCCCGCTCAACGAGGAGTGCTGGCTCGGCCTCGACAACATCAAACCCGAGTACGGAGGTGCCACCTACCGGTCCGCCATCAAGGACCTGGTCGCCAAGGTCAAGGCGCACGGCATGACGCCGATCCTCGAACTGCACTGGTCCTACGGCCAGTACACGGGAAACTCGGCCGGCTGCTCGGACGTCCACGCGACCTGCCAGAAGCCGATGCCGGACGCCCAGTACACGCCCGCCTTCTGGTCGTCGGTCGCCGGCGAGTACAAGGACGACCCGGCCGTCACCTTCGACCTGTTCAACGAGCCCTACCCGGACCGCGCCACCTCCAACTTGACCGACGCATGGTCCTGTTGGAAGGACGGCGGCACCTGCCCCGGCATCGGCTACGAGGTCGCGGGCATGCAGGACCTCGTCGACGCCATCCGCACGGCGGGCGCCGGGAACCTCATCCTGATCGGCGGCCTCGCCTACTCCAACGACCTGCGCCAGTGGCTGCAGCACAAGCCGTCCGATCCGGCCGGCAACATCGCCGCCGCCTACCACGTCTACAACTTCAACACCTGCGCCAGTGAGAGCTGCTGGGACGAGCAGCTCGCGCCCGTCGCGGCGGGGGTCCCGCTGGTGGCAGGGGAGATCGGCGAGAACACCTGCTCCCACGGCTTCATCGACCGGGTCATGAAGTGGTTCGACGACCGAAACCTGTCGTACCTCGGCTGGACCTGGAACACCTGGGACTGCGCCTCGGGCCCCTCGCTGATCAGCGACTACGACGGCACGCCGACCGCCTTCGGCGCCGGCCTGCGCGATCACCTGCAAGCCGTCACCAAGTAACCCCCGGAAGTACGCACGTCCATCTAGGCACGTCCATCTACGCACGTCCATCACCGAAAGGGACACCCCCACCATGAGCCGTACCCGTACCGACCGAACCCGACTGAGAGGCAGTACCGCGCTGGCCGCGGCGCTCGTCCTCTCCGGCGCCGCCTGTGTCGGCACCGCCGTCGCCGCCCCCGACAGCGCCGCCGCGGCCGCCTGCACCGTGGACTACAAGGTGCAGAACCAGTGGGACACCGGCTTCACCACCTCCGTGAGCGTCACCAACAACGGTGCCGCGGTGAGCAGTTGGAACCTCACCTGGTCCTTCGCGGGCAACCAGAAGGTCAGCAGCGGCTGGAACGCCGACATCTCCCAGTCCGGCACCGCCGTCACCGCCAAGAGCCTCTCCTACAACGGGGCCCTGGCCACCGGCGGCTCGACCTCCTTCGGCTTCAACGGCACGTACAGCGGCACCAACGCCCTGCCGACCGCGTTCAAGCTGAACGGCGTCACCTGTAACGAGGACACCGGCCCGACGGATCCGACCGATCCCACGGACCCGACCGACCCGAGCGGCCGCGTCGACAACCCGTACGCCGGCGCCAAGGTCTACGTGAACCCGGAGTGGAAGGCCAAGGCCGACGCCGAACCCGGCGGCAGCAAGATCTCCAGCCAGCCCACCGGTGTCTGGCTCGACCGGATCGCCGCCATCAACGGCGTGGGCGACGGCATGGGCCTGCGCGACCACCTGGACGCGGCCCTCGCCCAGAAGGGCAGCAACGAGGAAGTCGTCCAGCTCGTCGTCTACGACCTCCCCGGCCGCGACTGCGCCGCGCTCGCCTCCAACGGTGAGCTCGGCCCGACCGACATCGACAAGTACAAGAGCGACTTCATCGACCCGATCGCCACGATCCTCGCCGACCCCAAGTACGCGGGCCTGCGCATCGTCACGACGATCGAGATCGACTCGCTGCCCAACCTCGTCACCAACGTCAGCGGGCGCCCCACGGCCACCCCCAACTGCGACGTGATGAAGGCGAACGGGAACTACCAGAAGGGCGTCGGCTACGCCCTCGACAAGCTCGGCGACATCCCGAACGTCTACAACTACATCGACGCGGGACACCACGGCTGGCTCGGCTGGGACGACAACTTCGGCGCCTCCGCCGAACTGTTCAAGTCGACCGCCTCCAGCAACGGCGCGAAGCTGTCCGACGTCCACGGCTTCATCGTGAACACGGCCAACTACAGCGCCCTCAAGGAGAACAACTTCACGATCGACGACTCGGTCAACGGGACCTCGGTCCGCCAGTCCAAGTGGGTCGACTGGAACCGCTACACCGACGAGCTGTCGTACGCCCAGGCCATGCGCACCAAGCTGGTCTCGCTCGGCTTCGACCAGAACCTCGGCATGCTGATCGACACCTCCCGCAACGGCTGGGGCGGCGCCGCCCGGCCCACCGGACCGGGTGCCAAGACCACGGTCGACACGTACGTGGACGGGGGCCGCTACGACCGCCGCATCCACCTCGGCAACTGGTGCAACCAGAGCGGTGCCGGCCTCGGTGAGCGGCCGCAGGCCAACCCCGCGACCGGGATCGACGCCTACGTGTGGATGAAGCCGCCGGGTGAGTCCGACGGTTCGAGCACCGCCATCGACAACGACGAGGGCAAGGGCTTCGACCGGATGTGCGACCCGACGTACACGGGCAACCCGCGGAACAACAACAACATGTCCGGCGCGCTGCCGAACGCCCCGGTGTCCGGGCACTGGTTCTCCGCCCAGTTCCAGGAACTGATGAAGAACGCCTACCCGGCACTGTGACGCCGTAGGCCACGGCCGTCCGGCCCCCGCGCGTGCGTGGCGGGGGCCGGACGCTGGCGTGCTACTCCAACAGTTCCGCGTACACCCCCATCGCGAGCGCGATGTCCGCCTGCGCCCAGAAGCGGTGGTACGTGAACGTCGGCGCCTCGCCTCCCGCCAAGTAGGCTTCTACAGCAGCCCAGTTCGGGTCGTCCTTGTAGAAGGACCGGATGGACGTGAAGGTCGCGGTGGAGTCGATCGTGTCGCCGTTCGGCATGGTGCCGGTCCAGCCGGAGGGCACGTACACCGCGTCGTCGAACCGGTTGTAGTCGGCGCGCTTCTCCGGCACCGCGATCCCCAGCGCGTCCTGGCTGTTCGCCCACATGCCGTCGAGCAGCGCCTTCGCCGTGGTCTTCGACGCGGCGTGGCCGGACTTCGCCGCGTAGTAGATGAGCGTCTTCGCGTACGCGGCCGCCACCCCGACGTCGTCCGTGTGGTCGGCGACGGAGACGTGAAGGCCCGTGTTGCCACCGGGATTTGACGCGTCCCAGGTGTCCGGGGCGCCCGACCACTTCAGCGTCGACGGGATCGTGAACGTACCGTCGTCGGCGACCTTCGTCTCCGACAGCGCCCAGGCGACCCACTGGTCGAGGACCGTCTTCGCGTCCGCGTCGCCGGTCTCGTGGTAGTACGCAGCGACACGCTCCATCGACCACGCCTGGAAGCCGAACCACTGGTTGGACGGCGGGTCGTGGTAGACCGGCGCCTCGTCGTAGTACATGCCGTAGAAGGTCGGTGTGCCGGCGGGCGCCTCCCCGTACCGTCCCTTCCAGCTGTTGGTCGCGCCGCCCGCGATCGCGCCCTCGGCGGACTGCAGCCAACGGTAGAACTCGACCTGACGCTTCAGGCTGGCCGCCCAATCCGCCCTGCCGGTGGCCGACTTGGGGGCCAGCGCGTCGTACGAGGCGAGGGCGTGCGCGGCGAGCGGGTTCTGGTAGCCGCCGTGCGCGTGGCTGCAGCCGATGCGCCAGGCCCAGCCCGCCGAGGTGTCGGTGGCGCCGCCCCACGCGTAGTACCAGGACAGCAGATAGTGCGAGCTGCTCTTGCCGCTGCCGGGGGTGCACCCGGACGGCGAGGTGCACTCGCCGATCTCCTTGAAGTACTTGTCGTACATCGCGTAGCGCAGGTAGTCGCCCATCTTCGCGGCCTTCGCGACGGTCGCCGCGACGTCCGCCTCCCTGCCCTGCGCCGACGCCCAGACGTGCGCCCAGTACGCGGCCTGCACGGCGCGCGCGTCGGCGTCCGGGGCGTTGGTGTACTTCCACTGCTTCGCGTACGAGGCGTCGCCGGTGAACAGATCCAGGTACCCGTTCTTCCCGCCGTACGCGAACTCGTCGCGGCACGGCTGCGGCACCGTCTCCCAGACCGACTCCTGCGGGCCGCGCTGGAAGGTGTTGATGTACGTCGGGGTCGCACCGTCCCCGCCGTAGCCGTACGTGTTGTCGACGTCCTGCAGCCAGTGCATGCCGTAGATGTCGTCGGTGCCGTACGCGCTCTTCAGCTCGGCCGCGATCGGGTCGGCGCCCGCGGTGACCGACGGGTCGAGCTGTGCCGGATACTGCGCGGGTTCGTCCCATTCCGGGGCGTAGGTCGCCGGTTTGGACGGAGAGTAGAAGCTATTGGTGGGCTGGTCGTCATGGGTGGGAATCATGAATTTCTCCATGGTTTCCCACGCGTCGTTGAACGGCGCCCAGTCGCCACTGACCTTGCCGTACATGGCCTGCAGCCAGATGAGATAGCTATACGCCTCCGAGGTGGTTTCATGCCCGTGGTCCGGTGCTTCGCAGATGAGTGTCTCGACCGAGTGGTACGGAATTCCGTCCGGCGAGAAGTAGCCGCTGGACGCCGCCGTGATCTTCGCGTGCAGGTCGAGGAACCGCTGCTCGTACGCGGTGGCCGCGACCGCTGCCGGGGCCGCAGAACCCTTCTGAGCTGCGGTGGTGAGGGTGATGGTGGCCGGTGCCGCCACGGTGGCGACCGCGATCGCGAGCAGCTTGCGGCGGCTGAGCGTGCCGCGGGCATGCGGGGGCCGACGTCTTGAGGGCATGCGGGTGCCCCTTCCTGTGGGGTGGTTGGGAGCGCTCCCAAGAAACCGCCGGTGCGGAATGATGTCAAGAGGGTCCACCGGTATTCGGCTGTCGAATCAATTCGACAAACAATTTCTGAGAAGCGCGGCAACCTTCCCTGTGTCCGGGGCGACTTGAGGGGTGAATCCGCCCGTGTGAAGTGCACATTCGTGGCACACCGAGACCGGATAGGACTCGCTCATGCGTCACCCACCACCCCCCGAACGACGGCACCGCGCAGGCCGCCTGAGGAGACGGCTCGCCGTGCTCGCGGGCGTGCTGCTCACGGCCGCCGGCCTGACGGTGCCCTCGCTCCTCCCCGCGGCGGGCGCGGCCCAGGCCGCCGCGACCCCACCCGTGCTCACTGTCGAGGGCAACCAGCTCGTCGACGCCGACGGAAACCCCCACCGGCTGCTCGGAGTCAACCGCTCCGGCGGCGAGTTCGCCTGCGTCCAGGGCTACGGCATCTTCGACGGTCCCGTCGACGACGCCGCGATCCAGGCCATCGCGGACTGGAAGGCCAACACGGTCCGCATCCCGCTCAACGAGGAGTGCTGGCTCGGCCTCGACAACATCGATCCCGCGTACGCGGGCGCCAACTACCGCACCGCGGTGCAGGAGTTGGTGCGGGGCGTCATCGACCACGGCATGACCCCGGTCGTCGAACTGCACTGGACCCACGGCCAGTACACCGGCAACAGCGCCGGCTGCTCCGACGTCCACGCCACCTGCCAGAAACCCATGCCGGACGCGCAGTACACGCCGGACTTCTGGACGTCGGTGGCGAACACCTTCAAGGGCGACCGGGTCGTCGCCTTCGACCTGTTCAACGAGCCGTACCCGGACCGCGCCACCTCCGACACGGCGGCCGCGTGGGCCTGTTGGAAGGACGGCGGCACCTGCCCCGGCATCGGCTACGAGGTCGCCGGCATGCAGGACCTGGTCGACGCCGTACGCGCCACGGGCGCCGAGAACCTGATCCTGGCCGCCGGGATCGCGTACTCCAACGACCTGAGCCAGTGGCTCGCGCACAAGCCCGACGACCCGACCGGCAATCTCGCCGCGGCTTGGCACGTCTACAACTTCAACACCTGTGCCAGTACGTCGTGCTGGGACTCCACGCTGGCGCCCGTCGCCGCCGAGGTGCCGCTCGTCGCGGGCGAGATCGGCGAGAACACCTGCGCCCACTCCTTCATCGACACCGCCATGGCGTGGCTCGACGAGCACGACGCCTCCTACCTCGGCTGGACCTGGAACACCTGGGACTGCTCCTCGGGCCCGGCCCTCATCTCCGACTACTCCGGCACCCCCACCGGGTTCGGCGCGGGTCTGCGTGACCACTTCGCCGCCGTGACCGCCGGCACCTCCCACTGAAAGGCACCCCCCCCATGAGCCGCAGAGCACGCACCAGCCGCCGCAGTCTGTTCCTCGCGATGAGCACCCTCGTCGCCGCGGGCACCGCCACGGCGGCCGTCACCCTCACCGGCACCGCCCAGGCCGCCGAACGCGTCGACAACCCGTACGAGGGCGCCCAGGTCTACGTCAATCCCGAGTGGTCCGCGAAGGCCGCCGCCGAGCCGGGCGGTGACGCGATCGCCGACCAGCCGACCGCCGTCTGGCTCGACCGCACGGCCGCCATCGAGGGCGTCGGCGACGGCATGGGCCTGCGCGACCACCTCGACGCCGCCCTCGAACAGGGCGCGGACGTCGTCCAGTTGGTCATCTACAACCTGCCGGGACGCGATTGCGCGGCCCTCGCCTCCAACGGCGAACTCGGCCCGACCGACATCGACGCGTACGAGCACGACTACATCGACCCGATCGCCGCGATCCTCGCCGACGCCAAGTACGCGAGCCTGCGCATCGTGAACACGGTGGAGATCGACTCGCTGCCCAACCTCGTCACCAACACCGGCAGTCGCGCCACCGCCACCCCCGAGTGCGACACGATGAAGGCCAACGGCAACTACGTGAAGGGCGTCGGCTACGCCCTGAACAAGCTCGGCGACTCCCCGAACGTCTACAACTACGTGGACGCGGGGCACCACGGCTGGATCGGCTGGGACGACAATTTCGCCGCGACCGCCGAGGTCCTGCACGAGGCGGCCACCGCCGAGGGCGCCACGGTCGACGACGTCGCGGGCTTCATCACCAACACGGCCAACTACAGCGCGCTGAAGGAAGAGAACTTCACGATCGACGACACCGTCGCCGGCAAGTCGGTGCGCGAGTCCAAGTGGGTCGACTGGAACCGCTACACCGACGAACTCTCCTTCGCGCAGGCCTTCCGCGAGGAACTCGTCTCGGTCGGCTTCGACTCGGGCGTCGGGATGCTGATCGACACGTCGCGCAACGGCTGGGGCGGCTCCGATCGGCCCACCGGACCCGGCGCGTCGACGGATGTGGACACGTACGTCGACGGCGGCCGCGTCGACCGTCGCATCCACATCGGCAACTGGTGCAACCAGGCGGGCGCGGGCCTCGGCGAACGCCCGCAGGCCTCGCCGGAGGCCGGGATCGACGCCTACGTCTGGGTCAAGCCGCCGGGGGAGTCCGACGGCGCCAGCGAGGCGATCGACAACGACGAGGGCAAGGGCTTCGACCGCATGTGCGATCCCACGTACACGGGGAACGCCCGTAACGGCAACAACCTGTCCGGTGCCCTGCCGGACGCGCCGCTGTCCGGGCACTGGTTCTCGGCCCAGTTCCAGGAGCTCCTGAAGAACGCGTACCCGGCGCTCTAGCCGATGCCGCGCGGGCCCCGCCCCCTCCCTTTTGCTCGATCGGCAACTCGACTTGCCTGTCGTGGCGGGGCCCGCGCACGCTGGACGTACACACCGCGACGCGGCAGTACGAAGGGCGGCGAACACACTCATGGCACACGGCCACCACGAGCAGGGCCAGGGACACGAGCACGGGCAGGGCCACGGCCATGGTCACGGCCACGGGCACCAGCACGGCAGCAAGGACCTGGACTGGGCCACGATGATCCCGCACCTGGAGCACGGCGCGGCGGTCTACGAGCCCCTCTACACCGAGGCCCTGACCTGGCTGCGCGGGACGCGCCCCGACGGCACCGGCCTGATCGTCGACGCGGGCGCGGGCCCCGGCGCGGTCTCCCTGCACCTGGCCGCGGCCTTCCCCGAGGCCCGGATCATCGCGGCCGACCCGGAGGAGGCGCTCCTCGCCCGCGCCACGGAACGCTTCGCGGCCGCCGGGCTCACCGACCGCACCGACACCCTGCGCGTCGAACTGCCGGACGACATCGGCGAGTTGCCGCACGCCGACCTGATCTGGGCGGCGCGCTCCCTGCACCACGTCGGCGACCAGCGGGCGGCGATCGCGGCGCTCGCCGGACGCCTCGCCCCGGGCGGCACCCTCGCGCTCGTCGAGGGCGGCCTGCCCACGCGCTGCCTGCCGCGCGACTTCGGCCTCGGCAAGCCCGGCCTGCAGTCGCGGGCCGAGGCGATCGAGGAGGAATGGTTCGACGAGATGCGGCGCTCCCTGCCCGGCGCCAAGCAGGACACCGAGGACTGGGCCGCGCTGCTCACGGACGCGGGCCTCACCGCCGCACGGTCCCGCACGTTCCTGCTGGACCTCCCGGCACCACTGTCCGACGAGGCCCGCGGTGTCCTGGTCGACCTCTGGCAGCGCAGGCGGGACGCGTACGCGGACGTCGTCCCGGCGGAGGATCTCGACGTGATCGGTCGGCTGGTGGACCCGGACGACCCGCAGAGCCTGCAGAACCGGAAGGACGTCTTCCTGCTGACGGCGAATACGGTGCACATCGCTGTGAAGGCGTAAGGGGACGTCGACGGGTGCGGGCCCGGTGGGGGCTGGTCGCGTAGTTCCCAATCACCCGCACTCACCCACGCAACAGCCACCACCCCCAACCCCCCTGCGCGCGTACAACGCCACCTGACCCCCGTGCGGCCGCAGCACTCGGCAAGCCCGGAACCCCCGCCCCGGCACCTCCCCGCGATCCCCCACGACCACGATCCGCGGTTCCCGCAGCATCCGCTCCCGCAGGACAGGGGCGGGCACCTCGACCCCGTACAACGTTCCGGACGCGACCGGTGACGCGGCGAGCCCGATGTCCCGCAACCCGGCGGAGCCACCCGTCACGGACCACACGCGTCGCCGCGACGGCAGGTACACCACGGCGTCCCCGGGCCGCGACACCTCCCGCACGGCCGCGGCGACGGCGGCCACGTCGTCCTTGCGGCCGCCCGGCGTCCGCAGTTCCCACGCGACCGGGAGCAGCGCCAGCACGCACACCACGGCGACGGCCGCGCGCGAGCGGCACCGCAGCCGGGCCAGCGCGGCGCCCGCGAGCAGCGCGAGCCCCGCGCACCCGTACAGCACGTACCGGTCGACGTACAGCGGCTTCAGCGGGGCGGCGGCCATCAGGAGCGCGGCGGGCAGCAGCGCCAGGCCCCGGCCGAGCCGTACGAGCGGGCGCGGAGCCCCCGCCCGTACACCGATCACGCTCACACCGGCCGCGACGCCGAACCAGAGCAGCCCCCAGCCGTCGACGGCGGCGATCCACTCCACCTGCGCCGACTGCGTCAGGCTGAACCCGGCGAGGGGCGCGACCCCCGCCACCACCGCACCGGCCGACCGGGCGAACGGCCGCCACCGCGCCCGCGGCACGACCGGAGCGTGCGCGACGACGGCGAGGACCGCGAACTCATGCAGTGCGCACGCGGCGAGCAGCAGCGCCGCGTACGTGATCCACCGCCCCCGCAGCAGCGCGTACGTCGCCCACACCACCAGCGCGCAGACCACCGCGTACGACCGGCCCTCCTGCGCGTACCGCTGCACCTGCGGCAGGACCGCGAACACCACGCCGGCCCAGGCGCCCGTCGACGGGCCCGCTAGCAGTACGCCGAGCCTGGTCACCCCGACGGCCGCGACGACAGTGGCGAGTACCGACGGAACGCGGAGCACGAGGAGCGGATCCGCGCCGGACGGCAGCACGGCGAACAGGCCGTGCACGAGGAGGTAGTGGACGCCGTGCACGGCGTCCGCGTCGGCGAGCAGCCGCCACAGATCGGCGAGCGGGCGCCGCGCCACGTCGTACGTCACCGCCTCGTCGCGCCACATCGTGCCGCCGCGCCGCACGCCCCACACACCGAGCGCGAGGGCGAGCCCGCAGCCGGGCAGGGCGGGCGCCCAGGTGCGGGATCCTCGCCGCGGCACACGGCGTGCGGGAGCGGACAGCGTGGACGGTTCTGCTGCGGCGACGGAGGTGATGGCGGGCTCCCGTGGGGCGAACGATGCCGGACGAGAGCCGAGTCAAGACGTGCCATGGTTGATGGGCAGCCCTGCTCTGGGCCGCCTATCAACCTCCCTGCCAGGTAGGGGCCTTGTACCGTGGGCGCTCATGACGAGACGGGGCGGAGGGGCCGGTGCGGGAGGGCGTCCGGAGAAGGAGCTCGACCCCGCGGCCGGACCGGTGCAGCGGTTCGCGTACGCGCTGCGGAAGCTGCGCGCGGAGGCGGGTTCACCGACGTACCGGGCGATGGCGGAGACGGCCGGCTTCTCCGCGCCGACCCTCTCCGGGGCGGCCGCGGGAGAGAAGCTGCCGTCCCTGCCGGTACTGCTCGGGTACGTCGCCGCGTGCGGCGGCGACGCGCGGGAGTGGGAGGAACGCTGGCGCGCGGCCGTCGCGGAGCGGTCCGCCCCGGACCCCGACGACAGCGCCTCGCCCTACCCCGGCCTGGCCCGCTTCGACCCCGCCGACCGTGCCCACTTCCACGGCCGGGACGAACTGATCCGCGAGCTTGCCGGGTTGGTGGCGCGCCGCCGGATCTGCGCCGTGACGGGCGCCTCCGGCAGCGGCAAGTCGTCGCTGCTGCGGGCGGGGCTCGTGCCGCTGCTGCGGGCGGGCGGCTCACCGGAGAAGACCGTGGACCGCCCGGCGGGCATCCGCATCCTGGCCCCCGGTGGGCGGCCCGCCCGCACCCACCGGGACCGGTTCGCCCCGGTCGACGGACCCGGCGACACCGTCATCGTGGTCGATCAGTTCGAGGAGGTCTTCTCGCTCTGCCACGACACGGCCGAACGGGACGCCTTCATCGCCCTGCTGTTGCGGGCGGTGCGGCCCGAGCACCGGCTGCGCGTCGTGCTCGCCGTACGCGCCGACTTCTACGGGCGGCTCGCCGAGCACGGCCCGCTCGCCGACGCCCTGCGCGACGCCACGCTGCTCGTCGGGCCGATGCCCGCGCACGCCCTGCGGGAGGCCGTCGTCCGCCCGGCGGCCACCGAACGGCTCGTCGTGGAAAGGGCGTTGACCGCACGCGTCGTCGCCGACACCGAGGGGCGCCCCGGCGGCCTGCCTCTGATGGCGCACGCGCTGCGCGAGGTGTGGCGGCGCCGCAACGGGACTTTCCTCACCCTCGCCGCGTACGAGGCTGTCGGCGGACTCGAAGGTGCCGTCGCGCACACTGCGGAGGACGTGTACGGGCGGCTGGACGCGGACGAGGCGGCAGCCGCCCGGGCCCTGCTGCTGCGCATGGTCGCACCGGGCGACGGAACTCCGGACACCCGGCGACCCGTCGACCGCGCCGAACTCGCCCCGGGCTCCGGAATCGTTCTCGAACGCCTTGTCACCGCACGCCTGTTGACCGTCGACGGCGACCTGGTGGACCTCGCGCACGAGGCGCTGATCACGTCCTGGCCCCGGCTGCGCAGGTGGGTCGACGCCGACCGGGGACGGCTTCGCGTTCACCGGGCCCTCACCGAGGCGGCCCGCGCCTGGGCGGACCTGGAGCGCGACGCCGGCGCGCTGTACCGGGGCGCACGGCTGGCCTCCGCGCGAGAGGTGTTCGGGGTGGTGCACCTCGAACTGACGCACCTGGAGAGGGAGTTCCTCGGCGCGAGCGTCGCGGCGCACGAGCGGGAGCTGCGTGCCGCCGTCCGGTCCACCCGCCGCCTGCGCACCCTGTCCGCCGCCCTCGCGGGACTGCTGTGCGTGGCGCTGGTCGCCGCCGGGGTCGCCCGGCAGCAGTCCCGCGCGGCCGACCGGCAGCGCGCGGCCGCCGAGGCCCGTTCCGCCGCCGCGCTCGCGGACCGCCTGCGCACGTCGGACCCGCGCCTCGCCCAGCGGCTGAGCGTCGCCGCGTGGCGGATCGCCGACACCCCGGAGACCCGCTCCGCGGTACGGGCCGCGGCGGCGCAGCCCGGCCGGGACGCGGTCACCGTGCCGGGCCAGGTCTCCGTGCTCAGCGCGGACGGGCGGCTTGCCACCGCGGTCGAGCACGACAAGGTCACGCAGTGGGACGTGCCCCGGCACCGGAGGTTGTGGTCGGCGACCGTGCCCGGCGTGTCCGACGGGTTCCTGAGTCTGAGCGAGGACGGGCGCCGCCTCGCCTACAGGACCGACGGCGCCGTCACGCTCCGGGACCTGCCGAGTGGACGTACGACCACGCTTCCGATCAGTGAACTCGGCGACGGCCCATCGGATTTGACCCCCGACGGCCGCTTCTTCATCGTGGCGGGGAAGAGTGGGGCGGAGCTGTGGGAGACGGCGTCCGGTCGCCGCCTGCTGACCGTCCCGGGCTATCGCACCGGAAGCCGCCCCTATCCCTCGCTCAGCCCGGACGGCCGCCTGCTCGCCGTCTGCACGCGCCAGGGACTCCGCTTCTGGGACGTCGGGGAACGCCGGCAGCGACCGCGTGTCGCCCCGGAGTCGGTGGCCATGGACGTGTGCGCGAACGGTGACCCCGATTACCGCTTCACCCCGGACGGACACGGCATCGCCTACGCACTCCACGACGGCGTCCACATCTGGGACCTGCGTACCCGGCGCCCCCGCCAGGCCCTGGCCACCCAGGGCCCGCCCGGCGCGTTCCGGTTCAGCGCGGACGGGCGGTACGCCGTGATCCTCTCCCACCCCGAGATCACGGTCCGGCGCACCTCCGACGGCCGGAGCGTCGCGCGCATCGCCGGCCTCGTCAGTTCCACCAGCGAGGTGCGGATCGACAGCGCGGGTCACGCCGTGCGCTACCAGCACGGCGCGGGCGCCACCGTCGTCAGCACAGCAACCTTCGGATCCGATGCCCGCCGATCGGCGTACGACCGGGCCAGGTGGAGCCCCGACGGCCGCACCCTCGTCACGGTGGAGAACGGCCGCGTCCGGCTGCGCTCCGCGGCCGACGGCTCCCTACGGCGCACTCTGCCGGGGCGGGCCTGCGCCGACTGCGGAGACTCGCCGATGCTCGGGTTCGGGCCGGGCGGGCGCACCCTCGCGTACGGCGACCCGCACGAGGTGCGCCTCGTCGACGTCCGCACGGGACGCGAACTGCTCCACGCTCGACTGGACTTCAACGCTTGGCTGTTCGCGGTCGGCGGCGACAACCGTTCGGTCGTCGCCGCCGGACAGCCGGCCGGCATCGGCGACAACGACCACCCGCGCGTCGAAGCCTGGCGGCTCAAGGCCGGCGGCACCGGGGAGCGACTCCTGCGCAAGTCCACCGGCGGTGAAGCGATCGCCCTCACCCGCGACACGGTCCTCACCTCCGACGGCGTGCTGCACGACCTGGAGGGTGGCCGGACCCGGCGGGTCGTCCACGGTGAAGGCAGGCTCCGGGCCGCCGAGTCGAGCCCCGACGGCCGTCTGGTCGCCGCGGTGGACGGCGAGGGCCGCGTCACCTTGTGGCGCGCGGGCAACCGCCTCGGCGTACTCCGCAGGCCCGACGGCCGGGAGGGTGGCACGGTCCTTGCCTTCTCCCCGGACTCCCGGCGGCTCGCGGCGGGCGGCGCCGACGGCGACGTACAGGTGTGGGAGACCGAGGCGCCCCACCTCTCCGGCACCCCGCTGCCCGCACCCGCGCCGAGTCCCGTGCTCGGCCTCGCCTTCACCCCGGATGGTGACGCCCTCCGCGTCGCCACCGCCCGCGGATCCCGGCGCACCCATCTCATGAACGAGGCCACCGCCGCGGACACCGTGTGTGCCCGCGCCGGTGGCCCCGGTCGTACGGAGTGGCAGACGTATCTGCCCGGACTCCCTTATCGGGAGGTGTGCTGAGGAGGTGTGGCCAGGATCAGGCGACGTCGAACTCCGCCGGGTTCGGGCCGAGTCGGCGGTCCTCGTTCAGTGCCGAGATCGCGCCGAGGTCCTCGGGGTCGAGCTCGAAGCCGAACACGTCGATGTTCTCCGCGATCCGCGACGGGGTCACGGACTTGGGGATCACCACGTTGCCCAGCTGGACGTGCCAGCGCAGGACGACCTGCGCGGGCGTGCGGCCGTGCTTCTGCGCGATCGCGACGATGGCGGGAACCTCCAGGAGGCCCTTGCCCTGGCCGAGCGGCGACCAGGCCTCGGTCGCGATGCCCAGCTCCGCGTGCTTCTCGCGGGACGCGTGCTGCTGAAGGTGCGGGTGCAGCTCGATCTGGTTGACCGCGGGGATGATCGACGTCTCGCCGGTCAGCCGGTCCAGGTGCTCCGGCAGGAAGTTCGAGACGCCGATGGCCTTGGCGCGGCCGTCCGCGTAGATCTTCTCGAACGCCTTGTACGTGTCCACGTACGTGTCCTTGGACGGCAGCGGCCAGTGGATCAGGTACAGGTCCACGTAGTCGAGGCCGAGCTTGCCGAGGGACTCGTCGAAGGCGCTCAGCGTCGCGTCGTAGCCCTGGTTCGCGTTCCACAGCTTGGTGGTGACGAAGAGCTCCTCGCGGGGCAGGCCCGACGCGGCGATCGCCTTGCCGGTGCCCTTCTCGTTGCCGTAGATCGCGGCGGTGTCGATGCTGCGGTACCCGGCCTGAAGTGCGGTCGCGACGGCCGTCTCGGCCTCGTCGTCCGGCACCTGCCACACGCCGAAGCCGAGCTGCGGCA
This sequence comes from Streptomyces sp. HmicA12, assembly GCF_000373565.1. Lineage (GTDB taxonomy): Bacteria > Actinomycetota > Actinomycetes > Streptomycetales > Streptomycetaceae > Streptomyces. Next base: position 65,727 of record NZ_KB891842.1, read on the forward strand.
TCTCGACGCCGTTGTTCAGGATGATCGGGGGAACCTTGCTCACGAGGTGTCGATCCTTTTAAGTCGTCGGTTGGTACTCCCATGGTCAACGATCACGGGCGCACGCGCATTCCAATGGCGGACTTCTTTCTCTCCCCAGCATGCCAGTCACGTTGCCGGTCATGTATGTGAACCTTGGTCCGGGAGTGGACCGGCAGAGGGTGCCGCTCCCAGGTACGCCTCGCGCACCCGCTCGTCCGCCCGCACGCTCTCCGGAGTCCCCTCCGCGAGCACGCCGCCCAGATCGAGGACCACGACCCGGGAGCACAGCTCCATCACGAACGCCACGTTGTGCTCGACGAGCAGCACCGCGCAGCCGTCCTCCTCGGCGAGCCGCCGCACCGCCGCCGCGAGCAGCCCGCGCTCCTCGGCCGTCATGCCGGACGCGGGCTCGTCGAGCAGCAGCACCCGCGGCCGGTCGGCCGCGGCCCGCGCCAGCTCCACCATGCGGGCCCGCCCGACCGGCAGCGTTCCCGCGTACGCGTCGCAGAGCGTGTCGAGCCCGCAGGCGCGCAGCAGCTCGCCCGCGCGCTCGGCGTCCGCGCCGCCGCGCCGCCACTCCTGCGCGACGAGCAGGTTGTCCGCGACCGTGAGCTGACCGAACAGCTGCTGGCGCTGGAACGTGCGGCGCATCCCGTGCCGCGCCCGCCACACCGGCGAGCGCCGCGTGACGTCCACCCCGTCGAGCAGCACCCGGCCCGCGTCCGGGCGCCGGATCCCGGAGACGACGTCGAAGAAGGTCGTCTTGCCCGCGCCGTTGGGCCCGATCAGCCCGCACACCTCGCCGGCGGCGAGGCGCAGGTCCACCGAGTCGAGGGCCCGCACGCCGCCGAACCGCACGCCGACGCCCTCGGCCTCCAGTACGTGGCTCATGAGCGCTCCGCCTCCTTGGCCGCGGCGATCCCGAGGTACGCGTCCGTGAGCCGCCGCTCCTCGACCTTCTCGCGCGGCCCGCACCACGTGACCCGGCCCTGCGCGAGATACGCCACGGTGTCGGCGACGCCGAGGATCTCGGACGCCTTCTCCTCCACGAGCAGCAACCCCGTTCCCGCGTCGCGGAGTTCGGCGAGCAGCCGGTACACCTCGTCGACGACGCGGGGCGCGAGCCCGAGCGACGGCTCGTCCGCGATCAGCACGCGCGGCGGCCGGTGCAGCAGCGCCGCGAGCGCGAGGAGCTGCTGCTCGCCGCCGGAGAGCGAACCGGCCGTCACGCTCCGCCGGGCGGCCAGCCCCGCGAACCGCTCGTACACCGCCAACCTGTCGGTTTTGGCGGGGAGTTGGAGGGCCAGGTTCTCGTCGACCGTGAGCGAGGGGAAGATGCCGCGGCCCTCAGGTGCCAGAACCACCCCCGCCCGCGCCCGGCGCACCGCGCCCTGTCGTCCCACCGCGTCCCCAGCCACGTACACGTGCCCGTGCAGCGGGGTGAGCAGCCCGGCCGCCACCCTGCACGTGGTCGACTTGCCGGCGCCGTTGGGGCCGAGCAGTGCCACGATCTCGCCGGGGCGGACGGTGAGATCGACGCCCTGGAGGACGGGCGCGCCGTCGTATCCGGCCCGGACACCGCGGAGTTGGAGCGCGGCACCGGGTTCCGGGGCGCCGTGGTCGGCCTCGGGAGGCGCCGCCGTCACGGCCGCCTTCCAGCGATGCCTGCGGACCGAGAACGCCGCGCAGTACCCGTCCGGATCGTTGGCGAGCGCCAGCCCGGCGAGCCCGAACAGGATCACCGGAAGCTGCACCGACTCGGTCACGTAGTCGCTGATGAGATGGGGGACGACCGCGAAGGTGAGCCCGGCGACCACCGCGAACTGCGGCCTGCGCACCCCGGCCGCGACCACCACCGCGAGCCAGATCAGACCCGTCATCGCCGTGAAGTCGGTCGCCGTGACACGGGTGTTGTACGAGGCGTACATCACGCCCCCGAACCCGGCGAGCCCCGCCGAGAGCGTGAAGAGGAGCAGCTTCGTGCGGACCACGGACACGCCCGACGCCATCGCCGCCGCCGGCGCCGAACGCACCGCCAGCATCGCCCGCCCGGCCCGCGAACCGCGCAGCGCGCTGAGCGCCGCCACGCCCGCCGCGCACAGCACCAGCATCGCGACACCCATCGCCCGGTCGTCGCCCAGGTCGACCGGGCCGAAGACGGCCCGCGGGATCTCCCACCCGGTGTCGCCGTTCCTCAACCAGCCGATCTGGAAAAGGACTTGATCGGCCAGGAAGGCGAGGGCGAGGGTCGCCAGGGCCAGGGAGCGGCCGCCGAGCCGCAGCGCGGGCAGCGCCACGAGCGCCCCGAGCGCGGCCGCCGCGCACGTCCCGATCAGCGCCGCCCCGAGGAACGGCACCCCGTGACTCATCAGCAGCCCGGCCACCAGCGCCGCGCCCGTCACGAATGTCGCCTGCGCCAGCGACACCATCGCACCCAGCCCCGTCACGACGGTGAACGACATGAACACCAGGGAGATCGCGAGCCCTTGGGCGAGGATCCCGCTCCAGAAAGGTGTCGTGACCGTGTAAAAGGCGAGGGCCAGCAAGGCCCCCGCCCCCGCCCACGGCCCCCACCGCCGCGCCCACGACCGCCCCGCCAGATAGTCCACCGGCGGCGCGTCCGCCGCGGCCGTGCCCGCCGTGCGCCGGCGCCGGGTGAGCAGCAGCAGACCCGCGAACAGGATCAGGAACGGCACCGCCGTACGGAACCCGGTGATCCGCTCGGCGAACGAGGCGTACCCCGCGACCAGGTTCTGCAGCACGCCGAGACCGAGCCCGCCCGCGAAGGCCAGCGGGATCGACAGGAAGCGGCCGAGCACCGCCGCCGTCGCCGACACGAACAGGAAGAGCGTGAAGTCGTGCGAGGACAGGCCGAGCAGGGGAGTGGCGAGCACCCCGGCGAGCCCCGCGAGACCCGACGACAGCATCCACGCCACCGACGACAGCCGGTCCGCGCTCATCCCGCGCAGTTCGACGAGCGACCGGTTGTCGACAGCCGCCCGCAGCTTCAGCCCAAGTACCGTGTGGCGCAGCAGAACCCACAGCCCGAGCGCCACGACGGCCGTCACCACCCAGGTGATCAGCTGGTCGGAGTCGATGCCGACCCCGTCCGTCAACTGCCAGTTCCTCGCCGGGCTCGGCCCGACGCCCGGCAGGCCGAACTGGTTCTCCGCGGGCAGTACGGACGCCCCCGCGTCGTCGAGCAGCTCGACCACCCACAGGCCGAGCGCGGGCAGCGCCACGAGCAGCCCGATCGTCGCGACGATCTGCGCGGTCTCCCCGACCCGCGCCAGCTTGCGGAACATCAGCCGGTCAAGTCCCCACCCCAGCAGGGGAGCCATGATGAGGACGAGCAGCAGCGCCGTCGGCACGGCGGGCCAGCCGAAGCCCGAGTGCAGCTCGTAGAAGGCGAGCGCGCAGAGGTAGGCGGTCGCGCCGTGCGCGAAGTTGAAGAGTCCCGACGCCGAGTAGGAGAGCACGAGCCCGGTGGCGAGCAGCGCGTACAGCGCGCCCGACACCAGCCCGCTCAGCACGAAGGCCAGCAGGTCAGCCATAGGAAGTCCCCCTCGGACAGGCCTACTTGAAGGGAATGGGCGCGTAGCACTTGAACAGTGACGACACCCGGTACGCCCCGCCCTTGAGCTCCACCAGCGCCCCGCAGCCGAACGACTCCGCGTGTCCGGCCGGGAATCGCCGGTCGCCGACCATCGTCTCCGAGTCCGAGAACCCGTCGGCGGCCTTCTGGAACGACGTCGCGGTCAGGTCCTTGCCCGTCCTCTTGGCGATGGCCAGGAAGAGATCGGCGCTCATGTACCCGGTCATCATGTGCATGTTGAGCGGGACCTTCTTGCCCGCGGCCTTCTCGATGTCGGCCTTGAACTGCTTCATCCGCGGGCTCGTCGACTCGAACGGCTCGAAGGACAGCAGTACGTGCACTCCGTCGAGCGCCTGCTTGGTCGCGCTCTTGGCGAGGAGTCCCGGGTCGTAGTCGGTCGGGTCGGTGAGCACGCCCTGGAAGCCGGTGCGCTTGACGGCCGTGAACAGCCCGATGTTGTACGGGGTCTGCATCACGGAGACGACGACGTCGGGCGCCTTGCCGCCGTCGCTGCGCAGCAGTTCCTTCGTGTACGCCGACCAGTCGCTCGGCACGGACGTCGCGGGCACGGACGCCTTCGCGTAGGTCACCTTGAAGCCGGCCGACGCGAACGACTGCTTGTACGTGCGGATCGCGAAGGTGCCCGCGTCGTTGTCGTTGGCGAGGATCGCGACCGACTTGCCCCGCGAGCCGCCCGTGACGTTCTTGAGCCCCTCCGGCCAGGTCTGCGAGATGGTGCCGCCCGGCATCGGCACCATGCAGCCGCCGAAACCGTAGATGTACGTCGGCCCGCAGAACGACGGCAGCGTGCCCCAGCCGAACGTCGGCACCTTCTGCTTCTGCAGGAAGTCCGCCCCGGAGAACGTCACCGAGCTCATCGGCGCGATGGCGAACACCTTGTCCTGCTGGACGAGTTTGCGGGCCGCCGCGAGATTCTTCGCGGGGTCCTGGCCGTCGTCCTCCGCGCCCAGGTAGTCGATCTTCCGGCCGTTGACACCGCCCTCGGCGTTGGCGCGGTCGAAACGGGCCTTCGCGCCCAGGTCGGTGTCCTTCTTGCTGTACCCGCTCGCCGTCGTCATGGAGACGATGCCGCCGACCTTGATCGAGTCGTCGGTCACTCCGCGTACCGAACTCCCCTTGTCGTCGGGTGAGGTGCTGGTTGCTGTGGAGTTGCAGGCGGTGGCGAGCAGGAGTGCCGCCACGGTGGCGGTGATGGCGCGGATCGGTCGCGACACGGTCGGGCCCCCTCCGTCGAAGTGAGGGTGATTCTGTGTGCGACCTGATGAACCGTCAATAACTGACGCATCGGTAATTGATGAACCGTCAGAAACGTTCGAGGTGACCGTCAGGGGCCGGGACCGGTGCGGCTCACGCCCGGTACAGCGCCTCCACCTCCGCCGAGTACGCCGTCTCGATCGCCTTGCGCTTCAGCTTCAGGGACGGAGTGAGCAGGCCGTGCTCCTCGCTGAACTGGTGGGCCAGTATCCGGAACGTACGGATCGACTCCGCCTGCGAGACCAGGGTGTTGGCGGCCACGACGGCACGCCGCACCTCCATCTCCAGGTCCCCGTCGCGCACCAGCTCGGCCGGGTGCATCATCTGCTTGCCGCGCATGCCGAGCCAGTGCTCGACGGCCTCCGCGTCGAGCGTGACGAGAGCGGCGACGTAGGGCCGGTCGTTGCCGACGACGATGCACTGGGCGACCAGCGGGTGGTCGCGCACCCGCTCCTCCAGCTGGTGCGGCGAGACGCTCTTGCCGCCGGAGGTCACCAGGATCTCCTTCTTGCGCCCGGTGATGGTCAGATAGCCGTCCTCGTCGAGCGCGCCCAGGTCGCCGGTGGCGAGCCAGCCGTCGTGCAGCGTGGCGTCGGTCGACTTCGGGTCGTTGAGGTAGCCCTGGAAGACGTTGCCGCCGTACAGCCACACCTCGCCGTCGTCGGCGATGTGCACGGTGGTGCCCGGAATGGCCTTGCCGACCGTGCCGTAGCGGGTCTGCTCGGGCGGGTTGGCGGTGGCCGCCGCGGTCGACTCGGTCAGGCCGTAACCCTCGTAGATCGCGACGCCCGCGCCGGCGAAGAACAGCCCGAGCCGCCGGTCCATGCCGCTGCCGCCGGACATCGCGTGCCGCACCCGGCCGCCCATCGCCTCGCGCACCTTGGAGTAGACGAGCTTGTCGAAGAGCGAATGCTGCATCCGCAGAGAGGCGGACGGTCCGGGACCCGTGCCGAACGCCTTCGCCTCCTGGGCGTCCGCGTACTTCACGGCGCACTCCACGGCCTTGTCGAAAGGACCGGACCTGCCTTCCTTCTCGGCCTTTCTGCGGGCCGCGTTGAACACCTTCTCGAAGATGTACGGGACGGCGAGGATGAACGTCGGCCGGAAGGCCTGGAGGTCGGGCAGCAGCGCGGCCGCGTTCAGCTGCGGCTGATGGCCCATCTTCACGCCGCCGCGCACCGCCGCCACCTGCACCATCCGCCCGAAGACGTGGGCCAGCGGCAGGAACAGCAGGGTGGAGGCGACCCGCTCCCGCTTGGAGGCGAAGACCGGCTCCCAGCGCTTCACCATCGTGTCCGCCTCGAACATGAAGTTCGCGTGCGAGATGACGCAGCCCTTGGGGCGGCCCGTGGTGCCGGACGTGTAGATGATCGTGGCGATCGAGTCGGGCGTCACCGCCCGGCGGTGGCGGTGCACCGTGTCGTCGTCGATGTGGGTGCCCGACGCGGTCACCTCCTCGACGGCGCCGCCGTCCAGCTGCCACAGCCGGTGCAGGTGCGGCAGCCGGTCGATGATCGTGGCGATGGTCATCGCGTGGTCCTCGTGCTCCACGACCGCCGCCGACACCTGGGCGTCGTAGAGCGCCCAGAAGACCTGCTCGGCCGAGGACGTAGCGTAGATCGGGACGACCTGCGCGCCGATGGTCCACAGCGCGAAGTCGAACAGCGTCCACTCGTAGCGCGTACGGGACATGATGGCGACGCGGTCGCCGAATCTGATGCCCTGCGCGAGCAGTCCCTTGGCCAGGGCGAGGACCTCGGCGCAGAACTGTTCCGACGTGACGTCGTGCCACTTGCCGTCGGCGTCCTTGCGGCCGAAGGCGATGTGGCCCGGGTCGTCCAGGGCATGGTCGAACACGGCGTCGGCCAGGCCGCCCACCGGCGGCGCCGTCGCCAGAGCGGGGGTGGTGAACTCACGCAATGTTGCTCCTTGTGGCGCTCCGCACAGCGTCGGTGACGGTACCCGACCGCGCGCCCCGACGGGAGGGGTGCCAACTCGCCGGGAGCACGCGGAATATGCACAGGTCAGCCGTTTAAATACGGCCACAAGGGAAGCGGCGGGACAGAATACTTACGCTTCGGTAAGTTTCGGTTCCGTAATCTCCCGGCGCTCTTCACCGTTCCTCATCGGTCTGCACCGAATCTGTACGGAGAGGCCACCGGGGTCGCCGGGATCACCGCGGGGCGCTCACCGGCTTTTTGGGCGGAGTGGTCGGTTCCACTACGGGCGTCTTGGGCGACCGTACCAGGACGAGCACCAGGAATCCTGAGACGATCGCCACACAACCGGCCAGCACCGAGGCCGAGTTGAGCCCCTGTGCGAAGGCCGTGCGCAGCGCCCGCTCCGCCACCTGGCCGCGCAGACCGTCCGCCCCGCCGCCCGCGAGCGCGTGCGCGGCCCCGCGCGGCAGCGTGTCCTGCATGCGCGAGATCAGCACGGTCCCGAAGGCGGCGATGCCGAGCGCGTACCCCAGCTGCCGGAAGGTGTTCAGCGAACCGCCCGCCATCCCGGCCCGCGCCGGCTCCACGGTGGCGAGCGCGGCGCCCGCGATCCCGGGGGAGACCAGGCCCACCCCGATCCCGGCGAGCACGAGCCCCGGCACGAGCGCGGTCCACGTCGACCCGGCGCCGAGCACCGCCTGGCAGCAGGCGCCGACCCCGATGAGGACGAGGCCGCCGCCCACCGTGATCCGCGCGGGCACCCCGTGCAGCAGCTTCCCGCCCGCGATCGCCACCACCATCGACGCCCCCGAGAGCGACAGGAACACCAGGCCGCCGTGGACCGGGCTCATGCCCAGCAGGGTCTGCAGCCACAGCGAGGTGTAGGGCAGCACGCCGAACGCGGCCGCGTTGAACGCGAAGGCCCCCACCATCACCCCCACGAACGCCGGACGGCGCAGCAGCCCGAGATCGAGCATCGGGTGCGCCGACCGCCGCTCGACGCCCACGAAGCAGCCGAGCGCGACAGCGGCGACGAGGAAGGACACGAGGGCACCCCGCTCGCCCCAGCCCCGCTCGCCCGCCCGGATCACGCCGTACGTCGCCGCGCCCGCGAAGGCCGCGAACGCGGCCGTCCCGGCCCAGTCGATCCGCCGCTCCTTCGGCCCGCGCGACTCGGGCACGTACCGCAGGGTCAGCCACACCGCCGCGACGCTCACCGGCAGATTGACCCAGAAGATCCACCGCCACCCCGGCCCCTCGGTGAGCAGCCCGCCGAGCACCGGCCCGATCGCGGCGGCGCCGCCGCTCACCGCGCCGAAGACACCGAGCGCCGCCGACCGCTGCCGCCCCTGATAGACGGCGCCGATGATCGGCAGCGTCGTCGCGAACATCGCCGCCGCGCCGAGGCCCTGCACCACCCGGGCCGTCACGAGCGCCGTCGGCCCGCCCGCGAGCCCGCACGCGAGGGACGCCGCCGCGAAGACGACGACCCCCACGACGTGCACCCGCCGCCGTCCCAGAATGTCGGCGGCGGCGCCGACGCCGAGCAGCAGCGCGGCGAGCGCCAGCGCGTATCCGTCCATCACCCACTGCAGATCACTGAGCGAGGCGTGCAGCGCGCCCGCCATGTCGGGCAGCGCGACGACGGCGATCGACACGTCCAGCAGCAGCATGAACGTGCCGAGGCAGACCGCCGTCAGGGTCCCCCATGTACGCATGTCGGTTCCGACCTTTCGTCATCGACTCGTCGTCCCGTCGCGCACGTCTCGTCGCCGTGCGCGTCTCGCTCCGTACGATGCGGGGGAGGCGGCCGATCACGATGCTCACGGCCCTCGACGCGACGGAATCCGACACGAAGGCGGACCCTGGAGATGGAATCCACCCGGTACGACGAGCTGGACCTCCGGATCCTCCAGGCCCTGGAGGCGGACGGGCGGGCGCCGTTCAGCCGGATCGCGGACGTCATCGGCGTCTCGGACCAGACCGTGGCCCGCCGCTACCGCCGACTCGTCGCCGAGGGCGGCCTGCGCGTCGTCGGCCTCCAGGACAGCGAGGTCCTCGGCTACGACAACTGGATGCTGCGGCTGCGCTGCGCGCCGGAGGGCGCCGAGACCATCGCCGCGGCGCTGGCCCGCCGCCCCGACACGTCCTGGATCGGTCTGACCTCGGGCGGCACCGAGATCGTCTGCGGCACCGTGCCGCGCACCCCCGGCGACCACGACGACCTCCTGCTCGGCAAGCTGCCCCGCACCCCGCACATCGTGGAGATCCGGGCGCACCTCCTCCTGCACCGCTTCTTCGGCGGCCCCGAGGGCTGGCTGCGCAAGTACGGCCCGCTCGCCGAGGACCAGGTCGCGGCGCTCCGGCCCCCGCCCGTGTCGGCGGAACCGGTGACGATCACCCCGGAGGACGCCCCGCTGCTGGCCGTCCTCAAGCGCGACGGCCGCGCCGGCCATCCCGAACTGCAGCGGGCTTCGGGCCGCTCCGAGTCTGCGGTCAAACGCCGCCTGTCCCAGCTCCTCGGCTCCGGGGCGCTCTACATCGACGTCGAGTACGACACCCAGCGCCTCGGCTACGACGTCGCCGCGATCCTCTGGATCACCGCGGCCCCGCGCCACCTGGACGCCGTGGGCCGCGCCCTGGCCGACCACCAGGAGATCGCCCACGCGGCTGCGACGGCGGGCCCGTCCAACCTGGTGGCCACGGCCCTGGCCCGCGACACGGCTGACCTGTACGCGTACGTGAGCGGGAAGCTGGGCCGCCTTGAGGGGGTCGAGCACGTGGAGACGGCGCCGTACATGCGCCGCGTGAAGCAGCTGACGTATCGGCCGCCGATGCGGTGACGTGTTCTTGGGGCGCCTGGTGCGGGTTCCGTCGTGGCTGGTCGCGCGGTTCCCCGCGCCCCGTGTCGCCTTCGCGTCTGCCGGGCTGTTGTCGTGCGGGCGGGTGCGGGCCGATGGGGCTTCTCGCGCAGTTCCCCGCGCCCCTGAGGTATGCGCTCCGCGCAGCCTCCTGGGCGAGCGAAGCTCGCTTCAGGGGCGCGCGGGGAACCGCGCGACCAGCCACGACGAAACCCGCACTCCACCGCCGGGCCGCCGGATCAACGGCGAGAGGCCGCTACCCCACAGCCCGATGCAACCGCTCCCCGCCCCCCAGAATCGCCTGCGCCAGCACCGCCCCCGGCCCCGGCCCCGCGGCACCCCGCAGCACGAAGTCCACCTCCCCGAGCTCCGGCAGCCCCACCCGCTCGGGCACCCGAACGAGGCCCGGCGGGATGAGTCCACGGGAGTGCGCCATCACCCCGAGCCCGGCCCTGGCCGCCGCGATCAGCCCGTTCAGGGACCCACTCGTACAGGCGATGCGCCACGCCCGCCCCTGCCGCTCCAGCGCCTCCAGAGCGAGCGCCCGGGAGATACCCGGCGGCGGATACACGATCAACGGCACCGGCCGCTCCGGATCGATCCGCAGCCGCTCGGAGCCGATCCACACCAGCCGGTCGTGCCACACGGACTGACCGCCGGGATCCTCGGGCCGCCGCTTGGCGAGCACGAGGTCGAGCTTGCCCGCGTCGAGCTGCTCGTGCAGCGTCCCGGACAGCTCGACCGTCAACTCCAGGTCCACCTCGGGGTGTTCCACCCGGAACGCCTCCAGGATCTCCGGCAGCCGGGTCAGCACGAAGTCCTCGGAGGCGCCGAACCGCAGCCGCCCGCGCAGCCGCGTCCCGGTGAAGAACGCGGCGGCCTGCTCGTGCACCTCCAGGATCCGCCGCGCGAACCCGAGCATCGCCTCCCCGTCCTGCGTGAGCTCCACGGAGTGCGTGTCCCGGGTGAACAGGGTCCGCCCCGTCGCGTCCTCCAGGCGCCGTACGTGCTGGCTGACCGTCGACTGCCGCAGGCCGAGGCGTCGCGCGGCCTGCGTGAAGCTCAGCGTCTGCGCGACGGCCAGGAACGTCCTCAACTGCCCGGGGTCGTACATACCGCCGACCCTACCCCCGCTCATCACGGAGCACGATCACAGTCAGAGCGGTATGCAGGATTCCCGATCAAGCGTGAGAGGTGGACGATGGAGAGGGCACGACCTGAACCGAGAGCAAGGAACCAATGAAACGCCTGAGCTGGCCGAGCTGGATGCCGATCGACCCGTACATCCTGGCGTTGATAGGGACCGTGGGCCTCGCCGCGCTCCTCCCGGCGCGCGGCGCCGCGGCCGACGTGGCCTCCGGCGCCTCGACCGCCGCCGTCGCCTTCCTCTTCTTCCTCTACGGGGCGAGACTCTCCACCCGCGAGGCGATGGACGGCCTGCGCCACTGGCGGCTCCACGTCACGGTCCTGGCCTGCACTTTCGTTCTCTTCCCGCTGCTCGGCCTGGCGGCCCGCGGCCTCGTCCCGGTCCTGCTGCCGCAGAACCTGTACGAGGGCCTGCTCTTCCTCACCCTCGTCCCGTCGACCATCCAGTCGTCGATCGCGTTCACCTCGATCGCGCGCGGCAACGTCCCGGCGGCGATCTGCGCGGGCTCCTTCTCCTCGCTCGCCGGCATCGTGATCACCCCACTCCTCGCGGCGGCCCTGCTCGGCAACAGCGGCGGCGGCTTCTCCACGGACTCCCTGGTGAAGATCGTGCTGCAACTCCTCGTGCCGTTCGTGGCCGGGCAGTTGCTGCGCCGCTGGGTGGGCGGCTTCATCGCGCGCCACAAGAAGATCCTCGGCTACGTGGACCGCGGCTCGATCCTGCTCGTCGTCTACACGGCGTTCAGCGAGGGCATGGTGCAGGGCATCTGGCACCAGGTGAGCGCCGTCCGGCTCGCCGGGCTCCTGGTGGTCGAGGCGGTGGTGCTCGCCGTGATGCTGGCGGCGACCTGGTACGGAGCGAAGGCGCTCGGCTTCGACCGGGGCGACCGGATCGCGATCCAGTTCGCCGGATCCAAGAAGTCCCTGGCGTCCGGACTGCCCATGGCGAGCGTCCTGTTCGGCGCGCACGCCTCGCTCGCGGTGCTGCCCCTGATGCTGTTCCACCAGATGCAGCTGATGGTGTGCGCGGTCATCGCCAAGCGCCGCGCGAAGGACCCCGAGGAGCCCGCGGACAACCGGCTCAGCCGGGAGGTCCGAGGCGCAGAGACACGAACCGCGGTCGGTACAGCGACACGTTCCGGCTGAGCTGCGCCTGCGCGGCGGCGGGCGAGGGGTCCAGCCAGTTGACGTCGTAGCTCAGCACGAGCCGCCCGCCGCCGCCGAGTTCGGGATGCGCCTGCGGGTTGTACGCGGCGAGCCCGCGCCCGGCGTCCGTGTCCCGCGGCAGGGGCGGCGCGAACGCCTTCGCGGGCCCGTGCCAGGGCCCGGCCGGCGAACACGCCCAGTACGACGTGACCTGCCGCAGTCCGCCCGACCCCGCCGCCGTGGTGAACAGGACGTACGTCCCCGACCGCCGTACGACGCTGAACGCGCTGCCGACCCCGCGCCGTTCCCCGTCCCCGAGCACCGGCGCGGGGCGCGTGCCCCACCGCTTCCCGTCCCGGTACCGCCAGGCCGCGGCGTCCCCGAGCCGCCCGTCCGGCACGCGCGCGACGTAGGCCCGGTGCACGGGCCGCTGCCCGTCGTCGCCGCCGAAGACGTACGTCCATCCGTCCCCGCCCGCGACCAGGGTCGTCCCGAACAGCACCCGCCGCGCCGGGTCGCGCACCTGTCGCTGATCGAGGATCTGGGTGATCCCTTCGAGGCGCAGATCGGGCAGCGACAAGGTGGCGACCTCGGTCGCGGTGGGCACCCCGTAGAGCCAGGATCCGCTGCCCTCGGCCCGCGTCCACAGCAGCACCCGTACGACCTTCTCAGCGGACCCGGGGGAGCGCGCCTCCACCCGCGCGGCGACGGGCCACCGCCATTCGCCGACGCCCGTGTCCGGGAACAGCGGCGCGGCGACCGTCCGCTGAAGGCGGCCCGAACGCCCCATCACCACAGCCGAGTTGCGTACGAAGGGGGCGCTGCCGTCCCGCCAGGAGTGGTCCTGCCCGGCCGGGTTCGGCGCCGGGTGCACGGCCCCCAGATACGTGTCGGAGAACAGCCACAGCACCCGCCCGTCGGGCAGCCGCACGGAGTGCGACCCGTCTCCGCCGGTCCAGTCGTCGGTACGGGAGGCGTCGTCCCCGTACCGTACGAACTCGTCGTTCAGGCGCGAGTCGGAGGACCAGGACGAGACGGCCAGAGCCCCGCAACGGGAACCGCCTTCCCCGCCGGGGAGGGCGATCAGCAGCACCAGCCCGCAGACGACGGCGAGCAGCAGAACGATCAGGGGCACGGGGGACCGCGCGATCAGCCCCCACGGACCGCGAGCCGCCGACGATCGCTCACGACCCCACACGGAAGGCGACGCTAACGTCCCCCGCACCCCGGGTAAACCGCGCCGCACCACGCGGGCCTGGTCGAGTGCGCCCCGGACCCCAAGGACCGACGCAAGAACGCGGTCACGATCACGCGGAACGGCACCCGCCTGGTCGCGGACTGCGCCCGCGCGGCCCGCGTGGCGAACGACGATCTCCTCGCCCCGCTCGAACCCGCCGAACGCGATCAGTTCCTGGAGATGCTGCGCAGGGTGGTGGCCGCCCCGTAGGGGAAACTGCGCGCCGGTCAGCTCCGCGCGGCCGGAACCCGCAGGTCGACCCGGTGCTCGCCCGCGTACACGTTCATGTGGGGACCCCGCAGGAAGCCGATCAGCGTGAGCCCGGTCTCCGCGGCCAGGTCCACCGCGAGCGACGACGGCGCCGAGACCGCCGCGAGCACCGGGATGCCCGCCATGACCGCCTTCTGCGCCAGCTCGAAGGAGGCGCGGCCGGAGACCAGCAGGACGGACCGGGACAGGGGCAGGTCGCCGCTCTGCAGCGCGCGCCCGACCAGCTTGTCGACCGCGTTGTGCCGGCCGACGTCCTCCCGTATGTCGACGAGCGTCCCCTCCTCGTCGAAGAGCGCGGCGGCGTGCAGACCCCCGGTCCGGTCGAACACGCGCTGGGCCTCGCGCAGCCGGTCGGGGAGCGAGGACAGCAGCTCCGGGGTGAGCCGGACCGGGGGAGTGTCGGAGATCGGGAACCGGGCCGTGGTGCGCACCGCGTCGAGACTCGCCTTGCCGCACAGCCCGCACGACGAGGTCGTGTACACGTTCCGCTCGAGGGTGATGTCGGGGAGCACGACCTCGGGGGCCGTCCGCACGTCCACCACGTTGTACGTGTTCGAGCCGTCCTGCGTCGCGCCCGCGCAGTACACGATGTTCTGCAGATCGGCGGCGGCGCCGAGCACCCCCTCGCTGACCAGGAAGCCCGCCGCGAGCGCGAAGTCGTCGCCCGGGGTGCGCATCGTGATGGCGAGCGGCTTGCCGTTCAGCCGGATCTCCAGGGGTTCCTCGGCGACGAGGGTGTCCGGCCGGGACGTGACGTGCCCGTCCCGTATGCGGATCACCTTGCGTCGTTCCGTGACACGTCCCATAGCTTGATCAGTCCCGGTTCTGTCCGTGCTGGTTGCCGACGAGTTCATTGTCCTGCACATCGAGTGCGAGGCGGCGGGCGCGGGCGGAGAGTGCCGATGGAATACTGTCTACAGTATGGATGCCGAGCCGACAAGGGTCCGCGGCGCGGGCGGTCCGCCCGGCTCTTTCCGCAGGCGCTCTTCCCAACTCCCTTGGCTCTGCCTACCTTTCGGGATCATGAAGCTCCCTGTCGCGCCACCTGGCTGGAGCCGCTGGCTCGTACCCCCGGCCGCTCTCTCCGTCCATCTCTCCATCGGCCAGGCCTATGCCTGGAGCGTCTTCAAACCCGCTCTCGAATCGTCGCTGCACCTCAGCGGCACACAGAGCGCGCTGCCGTTCCAGCTCGGCATCGTGATGCTCGGCCTGTCCGCCGCGTTCGGCGGCACGCTCGTCGAACGCAACGGGCCGCGCTGGGCGATGTCCGTCTCCCTCGTCTGCTTCTCGCTCGGCTTCCTGCTCTCCGCGCTCGGCGCCGGCCTGGAGCAGTACTGGCTGATCGTCTTCGGCTACGGCTTCGTCGGCGGCATCGGCCTGGGCATCGGCTACATCTCCCCGGTCTCCACCCTGATCAAGTGGTTCCCGGACCGCCCCGGCATGGCCACCGGCATCGCGATCATGGGCTTCGGCGGCGGCGCGCTGATCGCCTCACCGTGGAGCGCGCAGATGCTGGAGTCGTTCGGCGACGGCAACGGCGGCCTGGAACTGGCGTTCCTGGTGCACGGCCTCGTGTACGCGGTCTTCATGTCGCTGGGCGTGCTCCTTGTCAGGGTGCCGGGCAAGGACGTGCGGGCGGAGTCGCGGGGAACCGCGCGCTCCACACCCACGGGACCGCAGGTGACGGCGAATCAGGCCATCCGCACGCCGCAGTTCTGGTGCCTGTGGGTCGTGCTCTGCATGAACGTCACCGCCGGGATAGGCATCCTGGAGAAGGCGGCGCCGATGATCACCGACTTCTTCCAGGACACCAGCACCCCGGTCTCCGCGTCGGCCGCCGCCGGCTTCGTGGCCCTGCTGTCCGCCGCGAACATGGCGGGCCGCATCGGCTGGTCCTCGACCTCCGACCTCATCGGCCGCAAGAACGTCTACCGCCTCTACCTCGGCGCGGGCGCCCTGATGTACCTCCTCATCGCCCTCTGGGGCGACTCCTCGAAACCCCTCTTCGTGCTCTGCGCCCTCGTGATCCTCTCCTTCTACGGAGGCGGCTTCGCGACGATCCCCGCCTACCTGAAGGACCTCTTCGGCACCCACCAGGTCGGCGCCATCCACGGCCGCCTGCTCACCGCCTGGTCCACGGCGGGCGTGCTCGGCCCGCTCATCGTGAACCGGATCGCCGACAGCCAGGAAGACGCGGGCAAGCATGGACAGGACCTCTACGGCCTCTCGTTCATGATCATGATCGGCCTGCTGGTCGTCGGCTTCGTCGCCAACGAACTCGTCCGCCCGGTCCACCACCGCCACCACCTCGTCCCCGCCCCCAGGGAGTCCTCCGATGACGCAGCCGCCGCCCGAGACCGTCAGCAATCCGCCTGAGCGCAGGGCCCTGATCGCCTTCGCCTGGCTGTGGGTCGGGGCGCCGCTCGCCTACGGCTTGTACGAACTGGTGCAAAAGGCGACACAGCTGTTCACGGGCTGATCGGGCGGAACTCTCCAAGCCTTGCGGCGCATTCCTGTCGCTTACGTCATCCCGTACTCGCGGGTCGCTGGCCAGACTGGAATGTCCGCAGCTCGCACGGGACGCAGGGCCCACGGGCAAGGCAACGAGGGGACCCTCCATGAACGGTTCGCGCATCGTCGGTATCGGCCACTACCAGCCCGCCAGGATCCTCACCAACGAAGAGCTGGCGGGCATGGTCGACACCAACGACGAGTGGATCCGCTCCCGCGTCGGCATCCGCACCCGGCACATCGCCGGACCCGACGAACCGGTCGACGAACTCGCCGCGCACGCCGCCGCCAAGGCCCTGGCGGCGGCAGGCCTGACCGCCGACAGCGTGGACCTGGTCGTCGTCGCCACCTCCACCGCGGTCGACCGTTCCCCGAACATGGCGTCGCGCGTCGCCCGTCGCCTCGGTGTCCCGTCCCCGGCGGCCCTCGACCTGAACGTCGTGTGCGCCGGCTTCACGCACGCCCTCGCCACCGCCGACCACACGCTGCGCGCCGGGGCCGCACGCCGTGCCCTGGTCGTCGGCGCCGACAAGATGTCCGCCGTCACCGACTGGACCGACCGCACCACCTGCGTCCTGACCGGCGACGGCGCGGGAGCTGTCGTGATCGAGCCGTGCCCGGACGGGGAGGAGCCCGGCATCGGCCCGGTCCTGTGGGGTTCGGTGCCGGAGATGGGCAACGCGGTCCGGATCGAGGGCGAGCCCGCGCGCTTCGCCCAGGAGGGCCAGTCCGTCTACCGATGGGCGACCCGCTTCCTGCCCCCGCTGGCCCGCGAGGCCTGCGAGAAGGCGGGCCTGGCCCCGGCCGACCTGGCCGCCGTCGTGCTCCACCAGGCGAACCTGCGCATCATCGAGCCCCTCGCGGAGAAGATCGGCGCCGTGAACGCGGTGGTCGCCCGGGACGTCGTCGACTCCGGCAACACCTCCGCCGCGAGCGTCCCGATGGCCCTGTCCAAGCTCGTCGAGCGCGGCGAACTGCGCAGCGGGGAGCCCGCACTGCTCTTCGGCTTCGGCGGGAACCTCTCGTACGCCGGACAGGTCGTCCGCTGCCCGTGACACACGGGCCCGAAGGGGTATCCGGGGTGCCGGAGATGTGACGAGGCCAACTCCCCCTAGCTGTAGCGATTGTGCTCGGTAAACTGTATTCCAAAGACAATCCGTCGGAATCGGCTTGCCGGACGTACCGAGGCCCAGGGGCCGAGGAGCCCGTAGCCCAGGAGGGGGACCGCGATGTTGTCCACAGGACTGCCGCAGGGGGCGGTGCCCAAGCTCGAGCGCCCGGGGCCGCTGCGCGAGCGGGTCTACGAGGCGCTGCTCGAACTCATCACCACGCGCGCGCTGCAGCCCGGCCAGCACCTGGTCGAGAGCGAGCTCGCCGGGCACCTGGGCGTCTCGCGCCAGCCGGTGCGCGAGGCGCTGCAGCGGCTCAACACCGAGGGCTGGGTGGATCTGCGCCCGGCCCAGGGCGCCTTCGTGCACGAGCCGACGGAGGAGGAGGCGGACCAACTCCTCACCGTCCGTACGCTGCTGGAGGCCGAGGCCGCCCGGCTCGCCGCGGCCAACGCGGGCAAGACCGGGATCACCGCCCTGGAGGTACTCTGCGCCAAGGGTGAGCAGGCCGTCGCAGACGGGGACGTGGACGTGGTCGTCGCGACGAACGCCGAGTTCCACGCGAAGGTCATGGAACTCGCGGGCAACGTGGTCCTGGCCGAACTCGCCGGCCAGGTCGACGCCCGCGTCCGCTGGTACTACCAGCCGGTCGCCCGCCAGCGCGGCAAGCAGTCGTGGATCGAGCACCGCGAGCTCATCGCGGCGATCTCGGCGCGCGACGAGGCGCGGGCCACGGCGGTGATGCGGGCGCACACCGAGCACACCCGCGAGACGTACCACCACCGCGACCGCGACTGATCTCGCCCGCCGGTCTCCGGATGCCTACGGCGTCCACTCCGGATCGCGCCCGGTGAACGCCAGCAGGCGGGCCGCCGCGCCCGCCTGCCCGGAGACCGGCACGGCCGGGGCGTACTTCTGGAAGGTGTCCCGTACGAAATCGACGAACCGGTCCGCCGGGACCTGCAGCCCCGCCGCCAACTCGTCGGTGAGGGGCAGGTCCTGGCCGGTGGCCCGGGCGATGTCCCAGGCGTGCACGCCCGCGTCGAGGGCGGCGGCCGCCATGCCGAGCCATCCCGGCACGGGACCGAACGGCGTCGGCACGTCCTCGGCGTCGGGCCCCACCGACGCCCACCCGGCCTGCGCCGTCGCGAGCACCCGCTCCAGCTCGCCCACCGGGTCGGGACCGAGCGCGTCCACGGGCTCGAACGGATCGCCGTCGGGAGCGACCTCGACGATCTGCGCCACGAGCCCCAGCTGATCGAGCCGCGCGTGGTTCAGCACCTGCCGAACCGTCCATGCGCTGCACGGGGTGGCCCGCCCCCAGCCGTCCGCGGGCACGCCGCGCACGGCGGCCAGCAGGTAGTCGTGGGCCTGCCGCATCACCTTGTGGCCGTCGACAGAGCCATCGACAGGGTTCATGACGTCAACTCCTCAGGGGTCACCGCTCGTCGAGCGCAAGGCGACCAGCGTGCCTCGGCGGCCAGCATAGACACCAACACCACGACGAGGGCGAGGAGTTGAGCGAGTGCGGACACGTGCACGCCGAGCAGTGCGGTGGCGAGCACGACCGGCACGGCGGCCGCCCGGTACCCCACGGGGAACAGCCGCATCGCCGCGCGGAACGCCACGTCACCGACGAGGAACAGTGCCACACCGCCGGCCAGGGCCAGGGCGGGCCCGGTGTGCAGATGTTCGCCGATGTGCCCGAGGGACTTCTTGATCCCGGCGGCCAGGAACGCGACGCCGAGCAGCATCGGCAGGAACGCGTAGTAGTACGCGGTCATCGCGAGCCACCAGCGGCGGTCCGGCGGCGTCGCCGCGAACGCGTGCTCGGCGCCGCCCTCGTCGCGCACGAAGTACGTCCACCACAGCGCGCCGGCGAGCGTGAGCGCCAGGAACACCCCCGTGAACACGCTCGCGGTGAACGGCAGGTCGCCGATGCCTACGCCGATCGCGATGACGGACTCGCCGAACGACACGATGAGCAGCAGGCCGTGCCGTTCCACGAAGTGACCGGGATGCAACTCGCCCATCTGGATGCGGAGTTCGGAGGTGGAGCGGCCGCTGCGGCGAGCCGGACCGTACTCCGCCAGGCGCGGCGTCAGGAACTGCAGGACGATCGCCAGGATCCACAGCCCGTCGGCGAGCGGCCCCGTGCACAGACCGGCCGCGGTGACGGCCAGCGCCGCGAGGGAGTTGGGCACGGCGTACCAGATGACGTCCCGACCGTGGCTGCGCGTGTAGAGCACGCTGTGCACGACGACGACCAGCAGGAAGCCGAGACCGAAGACGACACCGGCGTTCGAGTCGGGGTCGAAGACGTGCGGGATCGACAGGGCACAGATCAGGAACGCGCCCATGCCGCACAGCATCAGCAGCCGTCGTGACGGGCGGTCCGGCGGCACCTGGTTGGTGAGATACGCGTAGGCCGAGTACATCCAGTACAGCACGACGAAGACCAGCGCGACGCGGCCCGCGGTGGCCCAGGTGAGGTCGTGCGCGATCACCACGGTGAGCTGGGTCAGCGTGTAGACGAAGACGAGGTCGAAGAAGAGCTCGAGCGACGTGACGCGTTGCGGTACCTCCGGGTTCCGCGCGGCCGATGTCCCCGTGCGCCGCGGCGGTGTGTCCGTCTCCCGCGGCGGTCCGTCCTTGTGCTGTGACGGTATGTCCGTGCGCTGCGGCCGTGCCGCCTCCGGTGTCATGTCCGGACCCCCTCCGACGTGGTGCGTTGTGGCGGCGGACAGCCTACGGCGCGGGCCCGGGGACACGGGGCGCTCCCGGCTTTGTCCTGTGACGGGAGAAAGTCATGGGTAATTCCTGCTCAACTTCTTCCCAGTCCCGGCAGGCGCTGCTACGTTCCCCATCGAAAGCCGGACCAGGTACATGGTGATGGGGCCCGAAGAGGCGGGGAGGGGCACGTGAGGCGCATGACGGCTCGACCCGCCAACGCGCACCAGGCGCGGCTGCTGAGGCTGCTGCGTGACGGTGGGCCCAACTCCCGTGCCCAGCTGGGCGATCAGGTCGACCTCTCGCGGTCGAAACTGGCCGTCGAGGTGGACCGGCTCCTGGAGACCGGACTCGTGGTCGCCGACGGACTCGCCGCCTCGCGCGGCGGCCGCCGCTCCCACAACATCCGGCTCGCACCCCAACTGCGCTTCCTCGGCGTCGACATCGGCGCGACCTCGGTCGACGTCGCCGTCACCAACGCGGAGCTGGAGGTCCTCGGGCACATCAACCAGCCGATGGACGTGCGCGAAGGACCGGTCGCGGTCTTCGAGCAAGTCCTCGCCATGGCCGCGAAGTTGAGGGCCTCCGGGCTCGCCGAAGGGTTCGACGGAGCGGGGATCGGCGTCCCCGGCCCGGTCCGCTTCCCCGAAGGTGTGCCGGTCGCTCCACCGATCATGCCCGGCTGGGACGGCTTCCCGGTCCGTGAGGCACTCAGCCAGGAGCTGGGCTGCCCGGTGATGGTCGACAACGACGTGAACCTGATGGCGATGGGCGAGCAGCACGCGGGTGTCGCCCGCACCGCCCGCGACTTCCTCTGCGTCAAGATCGGTACCGGTATCGGCTGCGGCATCGTCGTCGGCGGCGAGGTCTACCGGGGTACCACCGGCTCGGCCGGCGACATCGGGCACATCCAGGTCGTCGCGGAGGGCCGGCAGTGCGCCTGCGGCAACAAGGGCTGCCTGGAGGCCTACTTCAGCGGCGCGGCACTGGCGCGCGACGCCGAGGAGGCCGCCCGTGACGGCCGGTCACCGGAACTGGCCACCCGCATGGAGGCGTCCGGCAGGCTCAGCGCGGCCGACGTCGCCGTGGCGGCCGCCGCCGGCGACGGCACCTCCCTCGATCTGATCCGCGAGGGCGGCAACCGCACCGGCCAGGTCATCGCCTCACTCGTCAGCTTCTTCAACCCCGGCCTGGTCGTCATCGGCGGCGGTGTCACCGGCCTCGGCCACACGCTCCTCGCCGCGCTGCGCACCCAGGTCTACCGTCAGTCCCTCCCGCTGGCGACCGGCAATCTCCCCATCGTCCTCGGCGAGTTGGGCCCCACCGCGGGCGTCATCGGCGGGGCCCGGCTGATCAGCGACCACCTGTTCTCGCCCGCGTAGTCACCGCCGCGGGATCAGCACCTGCGTATCGCACCCGCGTACAGCACCTTCGCACAGCGCCCTGCTCTGCCCTGCCCTGAAACCGGCCCGCACCCGTTCATAGGGGAACCGCCATGGCACCTTCGGCACCAGAATCACCGCTGCTCACCATGTCCGGCATCACCAAGTCGTTCCCCGGCGTACGCGCCCTCGACGGCGTCGACCTGGAGGTCCAACCAGGAGAAGTGCACTGCCTGTTGGGCCAGAACGGCGCCGGCAAGTCCACCCTGATCAAAGTTCTCGCGGGCGCCCACCAGCCCGACGAGGGCGCCATCACCTGGCGCGGGGAGCCGGTCACCCTGCGCTCGCCGATCGCCGCGATGCGCCTCGGCATCGCCACCATCTACCAGGAACTCGACCTGGTGGAGCACCTGTCGGTGGCGGAGAACGTCCACCTCGGCCATGAGCCGACGGCGGCCGGATTCGTCGTACGCCGACGGGACGCGAAGGCATCGACCGCCGCGCTGCTCAAGCGGCTCGGGCACGGAGAGATCGACCCGGACACCCTGGTCGGCGACCTTTCCGCGGCCGGTCAGCAGATCGTCTCGATGGCCCGCGCCCTCTCCCACGACGTCCGCCTCATCGTCATGGACGAGCCGTCTGCCGCGCTCGACCCCGACGAGGTCGACAACCTCTTCCGCATCGTCGCGGGCCTCACCGCCGACGGCGTCGCCGTCGTCTACATCTCGCACCGCCTGGAGGAGATCCGCCGCATCGGCGACCGGGTCACGGTCCTCAAGGACGGCCGCGCGGTGGCCGGCGGCCTCCCGGCCAAGGACACCCCCACGCGCGACGTCGTCTCCCTCATGACGGGCCGCAACGTGGAGTACGTCTTCCCCGACCGGCCCGCGACGATCGCCCCCGCGCAACCGGTCCTCACGGTCCGCGGCCTCTCCCGGGAGGGCGAGTTCGAGCCGCTGGACCTGTCCCTGCGGCCCGGCGAGATCGTCGGCATCGCGGGCCTGGTCGGCTCGGGCCGCTCCGAGATCCTGGAGACGATCTACGGCGCCCGTAAACCGAAGACCGGACAAGTGACCCTGGGGGGAAGGGAGTTGCGCACCGGCAGCGTCCGGGCCGCGGTCCGGGCCGGCCTCGGCCTTGCTCCCGAGGAGCGCAAGGCGCAAGCGCTCCTCATGCTGGAATCGGTGACCCGCAACGTCTCCGTCTCCTCCATGTCCCGCTTCGCGTACGGGGGTTGGCTCGATCGGCGCGGCGAACGCGCCGCGACGCTCGAAGCCACCCGCGAACTCCACATCCGTCCGGACAACCCCTCGGTCCCGGTCCGCACCCTCTCCGGCGGCAACCAGCAGAAGGCGGTCCTGGCCCGCTGGCTGCTGCGCGGCTGCAAGGTCCTGCTCCTGGACGAGCCCACGCGCGGCGTGGACGTAGGAGCCCGCGCCGAGCTGTACGCGGTGATCCGCCGACTGGCCGACGCGGGCCTGGCCGTCCTCCTGGTCTCCAGCGAGGTTCCCGAGGTCCTGGGCCTGGCCGACCGCGTCCTGGTCCTGCGCGAGGGTCGCGTCGTCCACGAGGCCCCGGCCCGCGACCTGGACGAACACCGAGTCCTGGACCTGGTCATGGAAGGCACCCCGACGTGAGAAGCCCCGCAAGGGGCGCGGGGAACGGCGCGAGCAATCACCCACAACCCGCACCCGACGAGAGCCACGACACCCACCCCACAAGAAGGGACCCGGCGCCATGACGCAGCCCGCCTCACCCACCCGCCCGGCGGAGCCCCATCGCGCCGAGACCTCCAAGCACCGCCCCAAAACCCTGAGCACCCTCCGGGTGGACGTCCGCACCCTCTCCCTGCTGGGCGTCCTCGCCGCGCTCGTCCTGATCGGCGGCATCACCCAGCCCGACAGCTTCCTGGACACCGACAACGTCCAGCTCATCCTCACCCAGGCCTCGGTCATCGGCATCGTCACGGTCGGCATGACGTTCGTGATCATCTCCGGCGGCATCGACCTGTCGGTCGGCGCGATCGTGGCACTCGCCAGCGTGTGGGCCTCCACCGTCGCGACCCAGGAGTACGGCTTCACCGGCATCCTGCTCACGGCGATCCTCGTCGGCGTCGGCTGCGGTCTGGTGAACGGTCTCCTCATCGCGTACGGCGGCATAGTCCCCTTCATCGCCACCCTCGCGATGCTGGCGTCGGGCCGCGGCCTCGCCCTTCAGATCACCGACGGCAACACCCAAATGGTCACCGTGGACAGCGTGTTGAAGCTCGGTGAACCCGACTCCTTCATCCTCGGCATCCCCCCGCTGGTCCTCGTCTTCGCCGCGGTCACCGTCATCGGCTGGCTCGTCCTGAACCGCACCACGTTCGGCCGCCGCTCCGTCGCGGTCGGCGGCAACGCGGAGGCGGCGCGGCTCGCCGGCATCGACGTACGCCGGCAGCGCCTGTACCTGTACCTGCTGTCCGGCCTGTGCTGCGGCATCGCCGCGTTCCTGCTGCTCATCCTCGCGGGATCGGGCCAGAACACCAACGGCAACCTGTACGAACTCGACGCCATCGCCGCCGCCATCATCGGCGGCACGCTGCTCACCGGCGGCCGCGGCAGCATCGTCGGCTCCGTCCTCGGTGTCCTGATCTTCATCACGATCCAGAACATCTTCGCGCTGAACAACCTGGAGACCGCGACGCAGCAGATCGCCAAGGGAGCGATCATCGTCGCGGCGGTCCTGGTCCAGCGACGTACGGCAAAAACCACCTCGTAAGCCTCGTAAGCCTCGTAAGCCTCGTAAGCCTCGTAAGTTCGGGAAGGGACGACGCCATGCCAGAGTCGACAAGCGTGTCGAGCCGCAGAAGCCTTCTGTTCGGCGCGGCCGCAGCCGTCACGACGGGCGGCCTGCTCACGGCCTGCACCAGCAACGAGCCCAGCGACAAGGGCAACGACAGCAGCAAGGCCGCCGACCAGCCGGTCGCCGACGACAAGCCCGGCAAGCAGGTCACCATCGGCTTCGCGGGCCCGCAGGCCGACCACGGCTGGCTCAACGCGATCAACGACAACGCGAAGGAGCGGGCGAAGAAGTACGCGGACGTCACACTTGAGGCCACCGAGGGCTCGAACGACACCGCCGCCCAGATCGGCCAGGTCGAGACCCTCATCAACAAGAAGGTCGACGTCCTCGTCATCCTGCCCGCCGACGGCAAGGCGCTGACCCAGGTCGGCCTGAAGGCGATGCGCGCCGGCATCCCCGTCGTGAACCTCGACCGGATCTTCAACACCCCCCAGGCGTACCGGTGTTGGATCGGCGGAGACAACTACGGCATGGGTCTGAGCGCCGGCAACTACATCGGCGAGAAGCTCAAGGGCAAGAAGAACGCCAAGGTCGTCGAGCTCGCCGGACTCGACAACCTCGAACTCACCAAGCAGCGCACCCAGGGCTTCGACGACGCGCTGAAGAACTACCCGAACATCGAGAAGGTCGCCCGTCAGGCGGCCGAGTTCACGGTCGAGTCGGGACAGGCCAAGATGTCCCAACTCCTGCAGGCGCAGAAGAACTTCGACGCCCTCTGGAACCACGACGACGACCAGGGAGTCGGCGCCCTGCGCGCCATCCAGCAGGCGGGCCGCGACGACTTCCTGATGGTCGGCGGCGCGGGCGCGCTCTCCGCGTTCCAGGAGATCGAGAAGGGCTCCGGCGTCCTGAAGGCCACCGTCCTCTACCCGCCCACCATGGCCGCGTCCGCCATCGACCTGGCCCGCGCCCTCGGCCAGGGCAAGGGGATCAGCGGCATGGCCGAGTTCGAGATCCCCGCCCACGTGACGCTGTACTCGGCCGTCGTCGACAAGACGAACGTCGACAAGTACATGCCCACCGGCTTCAAGTGATCCGCGCCGCGGGCACGGCGCACCTGGCGAACTCGGCGTGGACGAGGAGGACTTCCGCATGGCAGGCAGCAGCACCGGCACGACGGCCCGTGAACCGGGTGGTGACAACGAAGGGGAGGCGAAACCGGCATCGCCCCCGGGTCCGCGGCGCGTCCTGGGCGTCGGCATGGTCGGCTACGCGTTCATGGGCGCCGCCCACTCACAGGGGTGGCGCACCGTCGGCCGTGTCTTCGACCTGCCGCTCACGCCGCGGCTCGCCGCGGTCTGCGGACGCGACGGACAGGCCGTGCGGGCCGCGGCCGACCGGCTCGGCTGGGCCGCGGCGGAGACCGACTGGCGGTCGCTGATCGCCCGGGACGACGTCGACCTCGTCGATGTCTGCACGCCCGGCGACAGCCACGCGGAGATCGCCATCGCCGCGCTCGAGGCGGGCAAGCACGTGCTGTGCGAGAAGCCGCTCGCCAACACCGTCGAGGAGGCGGAGGCGATGACGGAGGCGGCCGAACGGGCCGCCGAGCGGGGACAGTTGGCGATGACCGGGTTCAACTACCGGCGTGTTCCGGCCATCGCCCTGGCCCGCCGCATGGTGGCCGAGGGGCGCGTCGGCGCCCTGCGGCACGTGCGGGTCAGCTATCTCCAGGACTGGCTCGTCGACCCGGCCTTCCCGCTGACCTGGCGGCTGCAGAAGGCGTACGCGGGATCCGGCGCACTCGGCGACCTGGGTGCGCACGCCGTCGACCTCGCCCAGTTCCTCGCGGGCGAGCCGGTGGCGGGGGTCTCGGCGCTCACCGAGACGTTCGTCAGGGAGCGTCCGCTGCTCGACGGCGCCTCGGCGGGCCTGTCCGCGGCCGGCGCGGGGGAGCGGGGCCTCGGCCAGGTCACGGTCGACGACGCCGCGCTCTTCACCGGCCGCTTCGCCTCCGGCGCGCTCGCCTCCTTCGAGGCGACCCGCTTCGCGACCGGCCGCAAGAACGCCCTGAAGATCGAACTCAATGGTGAGCGAGGCTCGTTGGCCTTCGACCTTGAGCGACTCAACGAGCTCTACTTCCACGACCAGACCGAACCGGGCTACAGCGCCGGCTTCCGCCGCATCCTGGTCACCGAGCCCGACCACCCCTACCTGGAGGGGTGGTGGCCGCCGGGCCACGGTCTCGGCTACGAGCACACCTTCGTGCACCAGGCCCGCGACCTGGTGCACGCGATCGCCGAACGCACCCCGCCCGCACCGTCGTTCGCCGACGGGCTGCAGGTGCAGCGCGTCCTCGCCGCGGTCGAGGAGAGCGCCGCGAAGAACTCCGTCTACACCCCCGTACCGGTCTGAGGAGGCCCTTCCGTGCCACGTCAGTTCACTCTCTTCACCGGCCAGTGGGCGGACCTGCCTTTGGAGGAGGTCTGCCGACTGGCTCGCGACTTCGGCTACGACGGCCTGGAACTCGCCTGCTGGGGCGACCACTTCGAGGTCGACAAGGCGCTCGCCGACCCGGACTACGTGAAGGGCCGCCACACCGTCCTCGACAAGTACGGCCTCAAGTGCTGGGCGATCTCCAACCACCTGGTCGGCCAGGCCGTCTGCGACGCCATCATCGACGAACGCCACGAGGCGATCCTGCCCGCCCGGATCTGGGGCGACGGCGAGGCCGAGGGCGTACGGCAGCGGGCCGCCGCCGAGATCAAGGACACGGCCCGCGCGGCGGCGGCCTTCGGCGTCGACACGGTCATCGGCTTCACCGGCTCGTCGATCTGGCACCTGGTCGCGATGTTCCCGCCCGCGCCCGAGTCGATGATCGAGCGCGGCTACGAGGACTTCGCCGAGCGCTGGAACCCGATCCTCGACGTCTTCGACGCGGAGGGCGTCCGCTTCGCGCACGAGGTCCACCCGAGCGAGATCGCGTACGACTACTGGACGACGCACAAGGCGCTCGCCGCGGTCGACCACCGGCCGGCCTTCGGCCTCAACTTCGACCCGTCGCACTTCGTGTGGCAGGACCTCGACCCGGTCGGTTTCCTCTGGGACTTCCGCGACCGCATCTACCACGTCGACTGCAAGGAGGCGCGCAAGCGCCTCGACGGCCGCAACGGCCGCCTCGGCTCCCACCTCCCGTGGGGCGACCCGCGACGCGGCTGGGACTTCGTCTCGGCCGGCCACGGTGACGTGCCGTGGGAGGACGTGTTCCGCATGCTCCGCTCGATCGAGTACGCGGGCCCGATCTCGGTGGAGTGGGAAGACGCGGGCATGGATCGCCTCCAGGGCGCCCCGGAGGCGCTGCGCAGCCTGAAGGCGTTCGACTTCGAGCCGCCCACCTCGTCGTTCGATTCGGCGTTCAGCAGCTAGCGCCCCGTAGCGGTGCGGGGAACTGCGCGACCAGCCACAACGGACGCGCAGTCGCTGCACCCTGCCCAAAACCCCCTTTGTCCACGTGCAGGAGAAAGCTCAACGAACCTGCGCACAAGGTCTATCCGAGCAAGACAAACGCGGCTAACTTCCTGCCGTGTACATGGCACACAGTTCATGGCGCACAGTTCATGGCGCTCAGTCATGGCACGCCTCCGGGGTGACGGCGCACCCCGGCGCCCGCACCGCACGTCTACGCACCCATCCCGTACGGCCCACCCCGTTCCCGGAGGGATTTTCGTGCACAGCAGCAGTAGAACCCGCAGCAGAACCGGAGCCGGGACCACACGGCGCTCCAGATTTCGCACCACCCTCGCTCTGCTCACCGGTTCCGTCCTGATCGGCTCGTCCCTGGCGCTGGCCGCGCCGGGCACGGCCAGCGCCCACCCGGACCACCCGGACGAGCCCGCCGCCGCATCGGACTTCCAGCAGGTCACCCTCGCCAAGGGCGCGGACGAGACCGGCGAGCCCATGTCGCTGGCCGTGCTCCCGGACCGCAGCGTCCTGCACACCTCCCGTGACGGCACCCTGCGCCTGACCGACGCGGGCGGCAGCACCTCCGTCGCCGGCAAGCTCGACGTGTACAGCCACGACGAGGAGGGCCTGCAGGGCGTCGGTATCGACCCGGGCTTCAAGGACAACCGGTTCATCTATCTCTACTACGCGCCGCCCCTGGACACCCCGTCCGGCGACGCCCCGGAGAACGGCACCGCCGCCGACTTCGCCAAGTTCGACGGCGTGAACCGCCTGGCCCGCTTCGTCCTCAAGGAGGACGGCACCCTCGACAAGGCCAGCGAGAAGAACATCCTCGAGGTCAAGACCTCCCGCGGCACCTGCTGCCACGTCGGCGGCGACATCGACTTCGACGCCGACGGCAACCTGTACCTGTCGACCGGCGACGACACCAACCCCTTCGCCTCCGACGGCTACACCCCGATCGACGAGCGGGCCGACCGCAACCCCGCCTTCGACGCGCAGCGCAGCTCCGGCAACACCAACGACCTGCGCGGCAAGGTGCTCCGCATCAAGGTGAAGGCCGACGGCACGTACGACATCCCCGAGGGCAACCTCTTCGCGCCGGGCACCGAGAAGACCCGCCCCGAGATCTACGCGATGGGCTTCCGCAACCCGTTCCGCATCAGCGTCGACAAGCCCACCGGCACCGTCTACGTGGGCGACTACGGCCCGGACGCGGGCGCCGCCGACCCGAAGCGCGGCCCGGCGGGCCAGGTCGAGTTCGCCAAGATCACCAAGGCGGGCAACTTCGGCTGGCCGTACTGCACCGGCAAGAACGACGCCTACGTCGACTACGACTTCGCCACCAAGGCGTCCGGCGCCACCTTCGACTGCGCCGCGCCGAAGAACACCTCGCCGAACAACACCGGCATCACCGACCTGCCCGCGGCCCAGCCCGCCTGGATCCCGTACGACGGCCCGTCCGTGCCCGAGTTCGGCACCGGGTCCGAGTCGCCGATGGCCGGCCCCGTCTACCGCTACGACGCGAACCTCGACTCCCCGGTGAAGTTCCCCGAGGAGTACGACGGAGACTTCTTCGCCGGCGAGTTCGGCCGCCAGTGGATCAAGCGGATCGAGCAGGACGGCGACGGGAACGTCTCGAAGATCAACGACTTCCCGTGGTCCGGCACCCAGGTCATGGACAGCGCCTTCGGCCCCGACGGCGCGCTCTACGTCCTCGACTACGGCCTCTCCTGGTTCGGCGGCGACGAGCACTCCGCGCTCTACCGCATCGAGAACGCGACCGGCGGTCACTCGCCGATCGTCGAGGCCAAGGCCAGCAAGACCTCCGGTCAGTCGCCGCTGCGCACGACCTTCACGGCGACCGGCACCGACGCCGACGACGATCCCATCACCTACAGCTGGGACTTCGGCGACGGCACCAAGGGGACCGGCGCCAACCCGAGCCACACGTACCGCAAGGACGGCACGTACGTCGTGACCGTCACCGGTGACGACGGCACGGGACGCACCGGATCCGCCAACGTCCGTGTGGTCGTCGGCAACACCGCCCCGACGGTCGACTTCCAGTCCCCGGCGAACGGTTCGCTGTTCAAGTTCGGTGACACCATCCCGTTCAAGGTCGCCGTCAGCGACCCCGAGGACGGCACGATCGACTGCTCCAAGGTCACCGTGCGCTACCTCCTGGGCCACGACAACCACGCCCACGAGCTCACCTCGGTCAAGGGCTGCGAAGGCACCATCACCGTGCCCGCGGACTCCGAGCACGACCCGAACGCCAACATCTACGGCGTGCTCGACGCCGAGTACACCGACGGCGGGGGCGGCGGCCAGGCCGCGCTGACCTCGCACGACCAGGTCCAGCTCCAGCCGCGCCACCGCCAGGCCGAGCACTACACCAAGCAGCAGGGCACCACGCTGCAGAACAAGACCGAGGCCAACGGCGGCAAGACCGTCGGCGACATCAACGACGGCGACTGGATCTCCTTCACCCCGTACAACCTCACCGGCGCCAACAAGCTCACCGCCCGGATCTCCTCCGGCGGCGCGGGCGGCTTCCTCGAGGTGCGCACCGGGTCGGCGACCGGCACCCTGCTGGGCTCCACCCCGGTCCC
This sequence comes from Streptomyces sp. HmicA12, assembly GCF_000373565.1. Taxonomy (GTDB): domain Bacteria; phylum Actinomycetota; class Actinomycetes; order Streptomycetales; family Streptomycetaceae; genus Streptomyces. The sequence goes on from NZ_KB891842.1 coordinate 95,811, forward strand.
GGTGACGGGCGGCTGGGAGACGTTCCAGAACGTCGACGTGGCGCTGCGCAACGTCCCGAAGAAGACCACCGACCTGTACCTCGTGTTCAAGGGCGGTGACGGCGCGCTCTACGACGTCGACGACTTCGAGATCACCGGCGACGCCCCGGTGAAGGGCGCCAAGCGGGTCCTCGTCTTCTCCAAGACGGCCGGCTTCCGCCACGACGCGATCCCCGAGGGCATCGCCGCCCTGAAGGAACTCGGCGCGAAGAGCGACATCACCGTCGACGCCACCGAGTCCGCCGACCAGTTCACCACGAACAACCTCGCCCGTTACGACGCGGTGGTCTTCCTGTCCACCACGGGTGACGTCCTCAACGACACCCAGCAGAAGGCGTTCGAGGACTACATCGCCAAGGGCGGCGGCTACATGGGCATCCACGCCGCCGCCGACACCGAGTACGACTGGGCCTACTACGGCGGCCTCGTCGGCGCCTACTTCGACTCGCACCCGGCCGTCCAGAAGGCCACCGTGCGCGTCGAGGACCAGGCCAACCCGGCCACCGCGCACCTCGGCGGCGCCTGGGAGAAGACCGACGAGCTGTACAACTACCGCACCAACCCGCGCGACAAGGTCCACGTCCTCGCCAACCTGGACGAGACCACGTACTCGGGCGGCACCATGAAGGGCGACCACCCGATCGCCTGGTGCCAGAGCTACGGCGGCGGCCGCTCCTTCTACACCGGCCTCGGCCACACCAAGGAGTCCTACGCCGACGAGGCCTTCCGCACCCACCTCCTCGGCGGCCTCAAGTACGCCGCCGGACAGGTCAAGGCGGACTGCAGGCCCAACAAGGACTACCGGCCGATCTTCAACGGCCAGTCCCTGGACGGCTGGAAGCAGGCAGGCCCCGGAAAGTTCAACGTCAAGGACGGCACCCTGGAGTCCGAGGGCGGCATGGGCCTGCTCTGGTACCAGGCCAAGGAGCTGAAGTCGTACTCCCTCAAGCTCGACTGGAAGATGCAGGGCGATGACAACTCCGGGATCTTCGTGGGCTTCCCGGCCTCCGACGACCCCTGGTCCGCGGTGAACAAGGGCTACGAGATCCAGATCGACGCCACCGACGCGGCGGACCGCACCACGGGTTCGATCTACACGTTCAAGGCGGCGAACATCAAGGCCCGTGACGCGGCCCTGCGCCCGCCCGGCCAGTGGAACTCCTACGAGATCAGGGTCCAGGGCGAACGCCTCCAGGTGTTCCTCAACGGAGTCAAGATCAACGACTTCACCAACAAGGACCCCGAGCGGAGCCTGACCGACGGCTACGTCGGCATCCAGAACCACGGCGCCGACGACCAGGTCTCCTTCCGCGACATCCAGCTCAAGCAACTGCCCGACTAGGGCCCACCCGGCTGATCCGGTCGCACGAGGGCGACGGCACGCCCTCGACCCGCACCCGCACCCGCGACCGGATCCGCCGCCATGGCCCCCGGGCCATCGAACGGCGGCGGGCGGAGGACGCCGGACCTCCGCCCGCCGTCCCACCCCACCCCGTCCGGCACCGCTCATTCCAGGCTCACCCCCGGTTCGTGTTCGACAAGGAGGCTGCCCATGTCCGCCGAACCGTCCCTCCCCACCACCTCGCCCCGCTTCGGTGTCTGGCTCATCGGCGCCCGCGGCTCCGTCGCCACGACCGCCGTCGCGGGCTGCGCCGCCGTCGCCGCGGGACTGCACCCGCCGACCGGCATGGTCACCGAGACCACCCCCTTCACCGACTCCGGTCTGCCAACGTTGTCGTCGCTCGTCTTCGGCGGCCACGACACCACCTCCTGTCCGCTGCCCAAACGCGCCGAACAACTGGCCGCGGGCGGTGTCCTGCCGCACGGCCTCCCCGCCGCGGTCCACGCCGAACTGGCCGCCGCCGACCGGGAGATCCGCCCCGGCGGCCCGCTGCCCGGCCGCGACGACACCCGCTCGCAGGACGAGCTGATCGACACCTTCGCCGCCGATATCCGCGCTTTCGTACGGGACCAGGGCCTCGCCGGCGCGGTCGTCGTGAACGTCGCCTCGACCGAACCCGTCCCCACCGACGGCGCCCTGCCGCCCAGCTCCCTCTACGCCGCGGCCGCTCTGTGCGCCGACTGCCCCTACGTCAACTTCACCCCCTCGTCAGGCCTGCACCATCCGTCCCTCGCGGAGCCGGCCGCGTCGGCCCGTGTCCCCTTCGCGGGCCGCGACGGCAAGACGGGGCAGACCCTCCTGCGCTCCGTGCTCGGCCCGATGTTCCTGCAGCGCGCCCTCGCCGTACGCGCCTGGTCCGGCACCAACCTCCTCGGCGGCGGCGACGGCGCCGCCCTCGCCGACCCGGCCGCGGCCGCCGCCAAGAACGCCGGCAAGGAACGCGTCCTCACCGACACCCTCGGCACCACCCCGCAGGGCGAGGTCCACATCGACGACGTCCCCGCCCTCGGTGACTGGAAGACCGCCTGGGACCACATCGCGTTCGACGGCTTCCTCGGCGCCCGCATGGTCCTCCAGACCACCTGGCAGGGCTGCGACTCCGCACTCGCCGCACCCCTGGTCCTGGACCTGGCCCGGCTGCTGCTGCGCGCCCGGGCCGTCGGACTGACCGGCCCGCGACCGGAGCTGGCCTTCTACTTCAAGGACCCGGACCCCGGGTCGTCCGCGGCCCTGGGCGAGCAGTACGCCACACTGGTGGACTTCGCGGCCCGCCTGCGAGGCGCAGTATGAGCAGCTCAGCCCTGCGCGCCTGGGCCGAACTCCTGCGCCTGCCGGCCCTGTTCACCGTCCCCGGCGACGCCCTGGCGGGAGCGGCGGCGGTCGGCACACCCCCTGGCCGCGGCACCTTCCTCGCCATCGGCTCCTCGCTCTGCCTGTACGAGGCGGGCATGGCCCTCAACGACTGGGCGGACCGTGCCGAGGACGCCGTCGACCGCCCCCATCGCCCCATCCCGTCGGGCCGCATCCGCCCCGCCGCGGCCCTGGCCGCGGCCGGAGCCTTCACCGCGGCCGGCGTGACCCTGGCCTTCCGCGCGGGCCGCACCCCCGGCCTGCTGGGCACCGCCCTCGCGGCGACGGTGTGGGCATACGACCTGGGCCTGAAGCACACCCCGGCGGGTCCGGCCGCCATGGGCGCGGCCCGCGGCCTCGACGTCCTCCTCGGCGCAGGCGCCGCCCACCACGACTCCGTGAAGTCGCACCGCGCGAGTGGACGTGCGCCCGCACCTGCGGCGTCGGCCTCGGCAGGACGAGCGGCGTCGAGCCCTGTCGGCGCGACCGGACAACCTGCCACGCCGTCCCGGCCCCGCCGCTCGACTTCCGCGGCCGCGCCGCCCTTGACCGGTGGTCGCGGCGCCGACGCTCCGCGGCCCCTGCGCGCCGCCGCGACCGCCGCTCTGGTCCTCGCCACCCACACCGTCGCCGTCACCACGGTGTCCCGCCACGAGACGACGGGTGGGAACGTTCTGGCGCCGGCGGCGGCGCTGGCCACCACAGCAGCCCTGACCACCGCTCTCCTCAGACCCCCGGTGGGCCGAGGCGCCGCAGCCCCCCTCGGCCTACCGGGTCCCACCGCATACGCCGTCACCACGGCCCGCCCCCTTCTCCACGCCACGCTCAACCCCTCCCCACCCCTCACCCAAAGCGCCGTGGGCGCCGGGATCCGCGCGATGATCCCCCTCCAGGCGGCACTGGCCGCCCGGGCCGGAGCTCCCCGAACAGCCCTCGTCACCGCGGCGCTCGCCCCGCTCGCCCGTCGCTTCGCGAAGCGGGTGAGTGTCACATGACCCCCCGTCTGACGCGCCCCGCCCCGCGCTGGGGCTACGGCACCAACGGCCTCACCGACCTTCGCCTCGACGACGCCCTCGCTCTCCTCTCCGACCTCGGCTACGACGGCGTCGGCCTCACCCTCGACCACATGCACCTCGACCCGCAGGCCCCGGACCTCGCGACCCGTACCCGCCAGGTCGCCCGCACCCTGCACCGGCACCGCCTCACCGCCACCGTCGAGACCGGCGCCCGCTATGTCCTCGACCCGCGCCGCAAACACGGCCCCTCCCTCCTCGACCCCGATCCGGACGCCCGCGCGGCCCGTGTCCGACTACTCGTCCGCGCGGTCCAGGTCGCCGCCGATCTCGGAGCGCACGCGGTGCACTGCTTCAGCGGCATCACCCCGGCCGGCACCCACCCGGACATCGCGTGGCAGCGCCTGGCGCATGAACTGGGCCCCGTGCTGGACGCGGCCACCGGCGCGGGCGTCCCGCTCGCCATAGAGCCGGAACCCGGCCATCTCCTCGCCACACTCGCCGACTTCCACCACCTGCGCCGCACCCTCGGCAGCCCCGAGGCTCTCGGCCTCACCCTGGACATAGGCCACTGCCAGTGCCTGGAGCCCGAGTCGCCCGCCGACTGCATCAGGGCGGCGGCCCCCTGGCTGCGCCATGTCCAGATCGAGGACATGCGTCGCGGCGTCCATGAGCACCTGCCGTTCGGCGACGGCGAGATCGACTTTCCCCCTGTCCTCGACGCCCTGTCCGCCACCGGCTATCAGGGCCTGACCGTCGTCGAACTGCCCCGCCACTCCCACGCCGGCCCTCAACTCGCCGCCGAATCGCTCCGGTTCCTCCGTGCAGCGGCACGCGCGGGCGCGCCAACCGTGGCCTGGTCGGGGGAGGAGGCGCAGACCCACCCGGGTGCCGGGACCGGCGCCGGACCTCGTGCGCAGGCCCCCGACAGCGCGGCGTCGAGCAGCCCACCGGGGACGACGGGTTCGAGCCCCGAACCCGCCGACCGGAACGAGCCCGGCCTCCACCCGAAGACGGCCGACCCGGCCAGGAGCGGGCTCCGGACAACGACGAGCGGCCGGATCGCGGGAGGAGGCACCTCATGACAAGCCCGAAGCACGCGGACAACCCAGAAGCGCCGACGAGTCCCAACACCCCGGACGGCACCGGTGCGTCGGTGACCTCTCCGCCCCCCGAAGCCACACCCTTGCCGAGCAGCCCGAGCAGCCCGAGCAGCCCGAGCAGCGCCTCGGACGCCCTCCGCGCCGAGCTCGACGCGTCCCTCCCCGGAAGCGCCCGTGCCTGGCTCGACCAGGCGCTGGCCGAAGCAGCCGCCGACAGCGGTGACGGTCGGGAAACCGAGCCGCCCGTATGGGAGTTGAGATTCGCCGAAGCCGGCCGCCGCACCGGGCACGACCACGCCGACGCCACCCGCGTGCTCCTGCTGCACACCGCCCGCGCCGGCACGGACACCCTCACGCGCCTGTACGCCCAGGGTTCGGCCGCCGAACGCCGCGCTGTCCTGCACGCCCTGCCCGCCCTCGTCCCCGGCCCCGAGGGACTGCCGCTGATCGAGGACGCGCTGCGGACGAACGACACCCGGCTCGTCGCCGCGGCCGTCGGCCTGTACGCCGCGGCACACCTGCCCGCCCACCAGTGGCGGCACGCCGTCCTGAAGTGCCTGTTCACCGGCGTCCCCGTCGCGGCCGTCGCCGAACTGCCGGAGCGCGCCCACGGCGACAGCGAACTCGCCCGCATGCTCGGCGACTTCGCGGCGGAGCGGACCTCCGCCGGCCGGCCCGTCCCCGACGACCTGCACCGCGTCCTGGCCCTGACGTCCCCCGCGTCCCCCACGGCGAAGGAGTCCTGATGCGCATCTTCGACCCCCACATCCACATGACGTCCCGCACCACCGACGACTACGAGGCCATGCACGCGGCCGGAGTCCGTGCCCTGGTGGAGCCCGCCTTCTGGCTGGGCCAGCCCCGTACCTCGCCCGCCTCCTTCTTCGACTACTTCGACGCCCTGCTCGGCTGGGAGCCCTTCCGCGCCGCCCAGTACGGCATCACCCATCACTGCACCATCGCCCTCAACCCCAAAGAGGCCAACGACCCCCGCTGCACCCCGGTCCTCGACGCCCTGCCGCGCTACCTCGTCAAGGACAACGTCGTCGCCGTCGGCGAGATCGGCTACGACTCGATGACCCCGGCCGAGGACACCGCCCTCGCCACCCAGCTCCAACTCGCCGCCGACCACGACCTCCCCGCGCTGGTGCACACCCCGCACCGCGACAAGCTCGCGGGCCTGCGCCGCACCCTCGACGTCGTCCGGGAATCCGCCCTGCCCGTCGACCGGGTCCTGATCGACCACCTGAACGAGACCACGGTCAAGGAGGCCAAGGACGCCGGCAGCTGGCTCGGCTTCTCCGTCTATCCCGACACCAAGATGGACGAGGACCGGATGGTCGAGATCCTGCGCACCTTCGGAACCGAGAAGGTCCTGGTCAACTCCGCGGCCGACTGGGGAAAGAGCGACCCCCTCAAGACCCGCAAGGTCGCCGAGGCGATGCTGAAGGCCGGCTTCGACGACGATGACGTCGACCTGGTCCTGTGGCGCAACCCCGTGGCCTTCTACTCGCTCAGCGGCCGCCTCCAACTCGACGCGCCACCGACGGATGCCGCGACCCACGAGGGCAACTCCATCCTGCGCGGCGGGGCGTGACCCATGCGCTTCCGCCACCCCGACGGATCCACCGTCCACCTCGCCTACTGCACGAACGTGCACCCCGCCGAGACCCTCGACGGCGTCCTCGCACAGCTCCGCGACCACTGCGAACCCGTCCGCAAACGACTCGGCCGTGATCGCCTGGGCATCGGCCTGTGGCTCGCCAAGGACGCCGCCCGCTCCCTGACCACCGACCCGGCCGCCCTGCGCGGACTGCGCACCGAACTCGAACGGCGCGGCCTCGAAGTCGTCACCCTCAACGGCTTCCCCTATGAAGGCTTCGGCGCCGAAGAGGTCAAGTACCGCGTCTACCAGCCCGACTGGGCCGACCCGGAACGCCTCTCCCACACCGGCGACCTGGCCCGCCTGCTCGCCGCGCTGCTCCCCGCGGACGTCACCGAGGGCACCATCTCCACGCTCCCGCTCGCCTGGCGCACGGCGTACGACACGGAGCGCGCCGAGACCGCCCGCACGGCGCTCGTCACCCTCGCCGAACGCCTCGACGCCCTCGAAGAGCTGACAGGGAAGTCGATCCGGATCGGCCTCGAACCCGAACCCGGCTGCGTCGTCGAGACCACCGCCGACGCCATCGCCCCGCTCACCGCCGTCGACCGGCCCGACCGGATCGGCCTCTGCCTCGACACCTGCCACCTCGCCACCTCCTTCGAAGACCCGCGGACCGCACTCGACGGCCTGGCCGCCGCGCACATCCCCGTCGTCAAATCGCAGCTCTCCGCCGCCCTGCATGCCGATAACCCCCGAACTCCCGCCGTACGCAGGGCACTTGCCGCCTTCGACGAACCCCGCTTCCTTCACCAGACCCGCACCGTCACCGGCGACGGCCTGCGCGGCACCGACGACCTCGGCCCCGCCCTGAACGGTGCCGCCCTGCCGGACGCCACCGCCTGGCGCGCCCACTTCCACGTCCCCCTGCACGCGGCCCCCGCCGCCCCGCTCACCTCCACCCTCGGCGTCCTCAAGGACACGCTGACCCGACTCGTCGGCGGCCCGCACCCGCGCACCCGCCACCTGGAGGTCGAGACCTACACCTGGCAGGCCCTGCCGCCGCAGCTGCGACCCCGCGCCCGCGCTCAGCTGGCCGACGGCATCGCCGCCGAACTCACGCTCGCCCGCGACCTGTTGACGGACCTCGGCCTGAAGGAACTGCCATGACGGACACGCCCCCGAAGCCGACACCCCTCCTCGTCCTGGACGTCGTCGGTCTCACCCCCCGCCTCCTCGACCACATGCCGCACCTCAAGTCACTCGGCCAGTCCGGTACCCGAGCGTCCCTCGGCACCGTGCTGCCCGCCGTCACCTGTGCCGCCCAGTCCACGTTCCTCACCGGCACCATGCCCTCCGAACACGGCATCGTCGGCAACGGCTGGTACTTCCGCGAACTCGGCGACGTCCTGCTGTGGCGCCAGCACAACGGCCTGGTCGCCGGCGACAAACTCTGGGACGCCGCCCGCCGCGCCCACCCCGGCTACACGGTCGCCAACATCTGCTGGTGGTACGCCATGGGCGCCGACACCGACATCACCATCACCCCCCGTCCGGTCTACTACGCCGACGGCCGCAAGGAACCCGACTGCTACACCCGGCCGCCGGCCCTGCACGACGAACTCACCGAGAAGTTCGGCACGTTCCCCCTCTTCCACTTCTGGGGCCCCGGCGCCGACCTCGTCTCCAGCCAGTGGATCATCGACGCCACCCGCCACGTCATCTCCACCCGGCACCCCGACCTGACCCTGTGCTACCTCCCGCACCTCGACTACGACCTGCAACGCTTCGGCCCGGACGACCCGCGCTCCCTGCGGGCCGCCGCCGAACTCGACGCGGCCCTCGCCCCTCTGCTCGACGACGCCAAGGCCGAGGGCCGCACCGTCGTCGCCCTGTCCGAGTACGGCATCACCCGCGTCGAGCGGGCCGTCGACATCAACCGGGCACTGCGCCGCGCCGGCCTGCTCGAAGTGCACACCCAGGACGGCATGGAGTACCTCGACCCGATGGCCTCGCGCGCCTTCGCCGTCGCCGACCACCAGATCGCCCACATCTACGTGCGCCGCCCTGAGGACCTCGACGTCACCCGTGCGGCCCTCGCCGACCTGCCCGGCATCGAGCAACTCCTCGACGACGAGGGCAAGAAGGCCCACCACCTCGACCACCCGCGCTCCGGCGAACTCGTCGCCGTCGCGGAACCGGACGCCTGGTTCACGTACTACTACTGGCTCGACGACGACCGTGCGCCCGACTTCGCGCAGCTCGTCGAGATCCACCGCAAACCCGGCTACGACCCGGTCGAACTGTTCATGGACCCTCGCGACCCCTACGTCAAGGTCAAGGCCGCGAGCGCGCTCGCCCGCAAGAAGCTCGGCCTGCGCTACCGCATGGCCGTCGTACCGCTCGACCCCTCACCTATTCGCGGCAGCCACGGCCGCCTTCCCTCAGACACCGACAGTGACGACGGACCCGTCCTCATCAGCTCCACCCCCCACGCGTTCCCCGATCGCGTCGCCGCGACCGCCGTGAAATCCCTGCTCCTCAAGCTGGCAGGGCTGGGCTGAGGCACACGCCACCCCAAGTCCCGCCCACAGAGAAGCAGTTACAGAGAGTGAAGCGCACGCCACCGACAACACGCCAGTGGCGTCCGACCCGCACGCCGGAGAACACCGGGCGACACCCCGACGAACCCCGCACGAGAACCGGAGAGAGGCACCCGTGACCGACTTCCACGACACCCCCGCCACCGACGACGCCCTCAGACAGCGCCTCGGCATCAACCGTCGCCGCTTCCTCAGCACCTGCACCGCTGTCGCCGCGGGCGCGGTCGCCGCACCCGTCCTCGGCGCCGCACCCGCCTTCGCCCAGCCGTCGCACGGGGACGGCGGCCACGGCCGGGGCCACGACCTCGTGCCGGCCGACAAGCGCGGCATCATCCTCTACACCGTCCGCGACGCGACCGGCCGTGACCCGCTCTCCACCGACCTGCCCTCCGGCTTCCGCGAGGTGTTCAAGGAGCTGGCCCGGTACGGCTACCGGCAGGTCGAGTTCGCGGGCTACGGCCAGCACGCGAACGCCCCGGGCGGCGCCAACCTCGAATCGGCGCAGGGCGCCAAACTGCTGCGCTCGTGGCTCGACGCGTACGGTCTGCGCGCCCAGGGCAACCACGGCTTCATCCCGTCGTCGTGGCCGCTCAGCCAGGCCGACCTCGACACGTTCAAGAAGCACCTGGAGATTGCCAACATCCTCGGCATGGACCACATGGGCACCGGTGGCGACCCCACCAACAGCTCGTACAAGGCGGACTGGGACGTCGCCGCCGACAAGTGGAACGCCCTGGGCGAGATCGCCCACCGCGCCGGGATCAAGCTCTACACCCACAACCACGACGCGGCGTACGGCTTCCTCCTCGACGGCGGCCCGCTGGACGCGCAGGGACGCCCGACGCGCAGCTCCGGCATCCGCAAGCTCGAGTACTTCCTCAAGGTCACCGACCCGAGGACGGTGTGGCTGGAGATGGACATCTTCTGGGCGCACGTGGCCCAGTACAAGTTCCACACGTACACCGCGCACGACGGCTCCCAGCGGGAGAAGGTCTTCGACCCGGCCGGCCTGGTCAGCGCCCACAACAAGCGCTACCCGCTGTTCCACGCCAAGGACGGCACCCGCAACGACACCAGCGGCCAGGGCTACGACATGGTCCCGTTCGGTGAGGGCGTCATCGACTACACCAGGTTCTTCGGCCGGGTCGGCGCGAAGAACTACCACAACCCCATGGTCGAGCAGGACAACGCGCCCAGTGACACGGACCTCGGCCAGTCCCTGAAGTACGCGAGGATCGGCTACGACAACCTGGCGGCGCTGCGCAAGAAGTGACCGTCCCGCCATACGCATGACGCGATCAGAGGGCCCGGCCGAAACGGCCGGGCCCTCTGATGTGTGGACGCGCAGCAGGTGGTTCAGGCGGTGGCCGTCACCTTCTCCGCCTCCTTGCGCCCCGGCTGCCGCAGGAGCAGCGCGAACGCGGCAGCGACGATCGATATAGCACCGGCCAGCGCGTACGCCCCGTTGTAGCCCCAGGCGGCGACCACCATCGAGCCGAGCCCGCCGCCGAACAGACCGCTGATCAGCTTTCCGCTGTACACGAGGCCGTAGTTGGTGGCGTTGTAGTTCTCCCCGAAGTAGTCCGGGGTCAGGGCCGCGAACATCGGGTAGAACGCGCCACCGCCGAAGCCCGACAGGAACGCGAAGACCAGGAACAGCCATTCGCTCTTGATGTTCCCGGCCCAGATCACGCCGAACTGCGCGAGACCCAGCACGACGATCACGAACACCAGGCTCGACTTGCGGCCCCAGATGTCCGAGAGCCAGCCGACGACGGCACGCCCGACGCCGTTGATGACCGTCATGACACCCATCGACGACGCGGCGACCAGGGGACCGAAGCCGACTTCCTTGGCGAAGTCCACCTGGAACGAGATCCCGAAGATCGACACACCGGCCGTGAGGACCAGGCTCACCCACATGATCGGCAGCATTCCGGTCCTGACGGCCTCCATCGGCGTGAACTGGCGTACCGCCGGCGGATTCTTGGCGAGCGACCTCGCACGCTTGCTGGAACCGGTCTTGTCGAGCGGGTCGACGTCGTGCGGCCACCAGTTCTTCGGCGGGTCCTTGAAGAAGAACGCGCAGACCAGCACGACCACCAGCACGTACGCGCCGATCATGTCGAGCACCCGGTGGTAATTGCCCGTGTCGAAGGCGTAGTTGAAGATGAAGATGAAGGGCAGCGACCCGTAGGCGAAACCACCGTTGACGAACCCGGTCTTTCCGCCCTTACGTTCCGGGAACCACTTGCCGACCATGTTGATGCACGTCGAATAGACGAGGCCTGAGCCCAATCCGCCGATGACGCCGAATCCCAGGATGGCCAGCCATACATTGTGCATGTGCGAGAGGGCGAGGAAGCCGATCATGCACATGAACGCGCCGAGCATGACCGCTCGCTTGGCGGGGAGAATGTTCTTCTCCCGCAGCCAGCCGGCCGGGAACGCGATACCTGCCTGGAAGAACACCCAGACGCTCAGGATCCAGAAGGTGTTCGACTGCGTCCAGCCATGGGCGGCGGACAGGGTGTCCTCCGCCGAGCCGTACGCGTACTCGGAGACGCTGATGGCCATCATCGCGACCCATGGCAGGTACACCATGAACTTACGGGAATGGCCGAGGATGTCGCGGTCGGTCTCGCCGATGCGATAGACCCGGCCGTTCTCGTCGGTGATTTCTCGGTACGTGGTGCCGGTGGACGGTGTCGAACTTCCTGCGGCGATGGGCTCCGCCGTCATATCAAGCCATCTCCTCACCGAGCGGTTGCGGGTTGGGTTGAATGCCACGGGACTTGGGCCTGCCCGGAGGGGACAGGAAGAGAGCGACGATGCCCGCGAAGAACGAGATGCAGCCGGCCAGGATGAAGGCGCCGTCCAGCCCCCAGGCGCCGACGACGAAGGAACCCATTCCCGCGCCGAGCCCGGAGACCAGCTTCGAGCTGTAGACCATCCCGTAGTTGGTCGCGTTGTTGTTCTCGCCGAAGTAGTCCGCGGTCATCGCCGCGAACATCGGGAAGATGGCACCGCCGCCGAAACCGGAGATCGCGGAGAAGATCAGGAACAGGGAAAGGATCTTCTGCTCGGCGGACCAGAGGATGCCGAACTGGGCCAGGCCGAGAATGACACAGACGGCGAGCAGGCACTGTTTGCGGCCGTAGAGATCGGAGAGCCAGCCGATCACGCCGCGCCCGGTGCCGTTGACGACCGCCTTGAGGGACATGGCGGTGGCCACGATGCCGCCGGCGAATCCCGCGTGCTCACCGATGTCCACCTGGAACGAGATGCCGAAGATGTTCACGCCCGAGGTGCAGGCGAGACAGAACCACATCAGCGCCACCCGGCCGGTCCGCCAGGCCTCCATGGGGCTGTACTGGTGCACCGCCGGCGGGTTCTTCTCCATTGCGCGACGCGCGCGCGGGTCGTCCGGCGGGTTGAGCGGGTCGACCTCCGCGGGCCACCAGTTCTTCGGCGGGTCCTTGAAGAAGTACCCGGCGACAGCCACCATGCCGGCCAGGAAGACGCCGACCGAGACCAGGATGACCGCGTAGTTGGACACGTCCATCACGGTCGTGAACAGGAAGACGAAGGGCACGGACCCGTAGGCGAAACCGCCGTTGACGAAGCCGGTCTTGCCGCCCTTGCGCTCCGGATACCACTTGCCGACCATGTTGACGCAGGTGGCGTACACCATGCCCGCGCCCATACCGCTGAACATGCCGAAGCCGATGAAGGCGAGCACAGGATGCGGGGCGAAGGCCAGCGAGAGGTAACCGCAGAGCGTTCCGAACGCTCCGATGACCATCGCCTGCCGGGCCGGCAGCTTGCCGCTCTCCCGCAGTCGTCCGGCCGGGAAGGCCACTGCCGCCTGGAAGAAGACCCAGGTGGTCAGCATCCAGTAGATGCTTCCCGAGGACCAGTGATGTGCGTCGTGCAGTGCGTCCTCGGCGGACGCGAACGCGTACTCCGCCGAGCTGATGCCCATCATGCCGACCCACGGAAGGATGACCATCCACTTCCGCTTGCGGCCCATGATGTCGATGTCGGACTCACCGACGCGATAGACGCGTCCGTTCTTGTCGGTCAGTTCCCGGTAGGGGACTGAACTCGGAAGATCCGTGGTGGTCATGACTGTCGTACCCCTTGCGTCGAAAGATCTGGGCAGCGCCCCCTGTCCAAATTGCTTTCGCGTGCGCATGGGTCCTGGCCCGGCCGGCGCGCACCGCCGGCCGGAACCGCTACCGGGTCACCTCATCGACCGCCCCCCATCAGCCCCGCGGCCCGCGCCCACCGGTACTTCGCGCCGAGCACGGCCACCGGCTTCTCGGTCGTGTACGGGTACGCGACCACCCCGCGCTCGAACAGGTACTGGCACGCCTCCTCGACCTCGACGTCCCCGGCGAGCGACGCGACCACCGGCTTCTCGATCCCGCGCTCGCGGAACTCCTGCACGACGCGGGCCGTTACCTCCGCAAAGACCATGGGAGGGGTGACGATGGTGTGCCAGTAGCCGAGCACGAGCGAATGAATGCGCGGGTCCTCCAGGCCGAGCCGGATCGTCGCCTCGTACGTCGACGGGGGCTCGCCGCCCGTGATGTCGACGGGGTTGCCCGCGGCCCCGAAGGGCGGGATGAACTTCCGGAAGGCGGCGTCCAGGTCGGCCGGGATCTCCATCAGCCGAAGCCCGTTGTCCGTCACCGCGTCCGAGAGCAGCACACCCGAGCCGCCCGCACCGGTGATGATCACGACGTTGTCGCCCTGCGGCGTCGGCAGCACGGGCAGCGCCCGCGCGTACTCCAGCATGTCGTTCAGGCCCGGGGCCCGGATGACACCGGCCTGCTTGAGGATGTCGTCGTACACGGCGTCGTCGCCCGCGAGGGCGCCCGTGTGCGAGCCGGCGGCCTTCGCGCCGGCGGCGGTCCGTCCCGCCTTGAGGACGACGACGGGCTTCTTCGGCACCGTCGCGCGCGCGGCCTCCACGAAGGCCCGCCCGTCCTTGAGGTCCTCCAGGTGCATGGCGATGCACTGGGTGTTGGGGTCCTCGCCGAACCAGGTCAGCAGGTCGTCCTCGTCCAGGTCGGACTTGTTGCCGAGTCCGACGATGGCCGACACACCTGTCTTGGTGGTCCGGGCGAAGCCGAGGATCGCCATCCCGATGCCGCCGGACTGCGAGGTCAGCGCCACGCCGCCCTTCACGTCGTACGGCGTGCAGAACGTGGCGCACAGGTCCTGCCACGTCGAGTAGTAGCCGTAGATGTTCGGCCCGAGCAGCCGCACACCGTACCGCTCGCCGATGCCGACGATCTCCTCCTGGAGCTCGTGCTCCCCGGTCTCCGCGAAGCCGGAGGGGATCAGCACCGCGTTGGGTATGCCCTTGCGGCCGACCTCCTCCAGGGCCGAGGCGACGAACTTGGCGGGAATGGCGAAGACCGCCACGTCCACCTCGCCGGGCACATCGGTGACGCTCTTGTACGCCTTGCGGCCCAGAATGTCGTCGGCCTTGGGGTTCACCGGGTGGATCTCTCCGGAGAAGCCGCCGTCGATCAGGTTGCGCATGACCGAGTTGCCGATCTTGCCCTGCTCGTTGGAGGCGCCGATCACCGCCACCGAGCGCGGCTGCATCAGCCGGTTCATGGTGGCGAGGATCTGCTCCCGGGTGTAGGTGCGGCGCTGCTTCTGCTCGCCCTCGGCGAGGATCACGCGGATGTCGGCGGCGACGGCGCCCTCGGGGGTCGCGATGACCGGGTTGAGGTCGATCTCCGCGATCTCCGGGAAGTCCGCGACCAGTTGGGACACGCGACGGATCTGCTCGGCGAGCGCCTCCCGGTCGACCCCGCGGGCGCCCCGCACCCCGCGCAGGATCTCGGCCGCCTTGATGGAGTCGAGCATGCCCAGGGCCTCGTCGGCGTCCAGCGGCGCGAGCCGGAAGGTGACGTCCTTGAGGACCTCCACCAGCACCCCGCCGAGCCCGAAGGCGACCACCTTGCCGAACGTCGGATCGGTGACCGCTCCGACGATGACCTCCTGGGACTCCGCCCCGGTGGGCAGCAGCTCCTGCACCTGTACGCCCTCGATGCGGGCGTCGGGCGCGTAGGCGCGGGCGTTCTCGATGATCTTGTCGAATCCGGCGCGCACGTCGGCGTCCCCCCGCACACCGACGATGACGCCGCCGGCATCCGTCTTGTGCAGGATGTCCGGGGAGACGATCTTCAGTACGACGGGCTTTCCGAAGCGTGCCGCGGCCGCCACGGCCGCGTCGGCGTCGGGTGCGAGTTCCTCGCCGGGCACGGCGATCCCGTACGCGTCGGCGATCACCTTGCCCTCGGGTGCGGTGAGCGCGGTGCGGCCCTCCGCCCGTACGGCATCGAGCAGCGCCCGTACCGTCGCGGTCCGGTCTTGTGCCATCAATCAGATCACTCCGTTCGACTTCAGGAGGCGCAACTCCTCGTCGCCAAGGCCCAGTTCACCGATGAAGACCTCTTCGTTGTGTTCGCCGAGGAGGGGTGAGCTGGTGATGTCGACGGGGGAGTCGGAGAGCTTGAGGGGGGAGCCGACGGTCTTGAAGGTGCCGCGCTGGGGATGCGGCACGTCGACGACCATCTCGTTGGCGATGAGGGAGGGGTCCTCGATGATCTCCTTGGTGGAGAGGATGGGGCCGCACGGGATGTTGTGGGCGTTGAGCTTCTCCAGGACGTCCCACTTGGGCAGCGTCGAGGACCATTCCTCGATGAGCTGGAACATCTTGTTGAGCTTGGGCAGTCGCGCCTCCGGGGTCGCCCACTCGGGGTCCTCGGCGAGCTCGGGGCGTCCGATGAGTTCGCTGAGCGGCTGCCAGCCGACGGGCTGGACGATGACGTAGACGTAGTCGTTGGGCCCGCCGGGCGCGCACTGGACGGCCCAGCCGGGCTGGCCGCCGCCGGAGGCGTTGCCGGAGCGCGGGACCTCCGTGCCGAAGTCTTCGTTGGGGTACTCGTTGAGGGGGCCGTGGGTGAGGCGCTGCTGGTCGCGGAGCTTCACGCGGCAGAGGTTGAGGACGGCGTGCTGCATGGCGACGTTGACGCGCTGCCCGCGGCCGGTGTTCTCGCGCTGGAAGAGTGCGGCGAGGATGCCGGCGACGGTGTGGATGCCGGTCCCGGAGTCGCCGATCTGGGCGCCGGTGGCCAGCGGTGGTCCGTCCTCGAAGCCGGTGGTGGACATGGATCCGCCCATGGCCTGGGCCACGACTTCGTAGGCCTTGAAGTTGGTGTAGGGGCCGTCGCCGAAGCCCTTGATCGAGGCGTAGACGATGCGCGGGTTGATCTCCTGGATGCGGTCCCAGGTGAAGCCCATGCGGTCGACCGCGCCGGGGCCGAAGTTCTCGACCAGGACGTCGGAGGTGCGGATGAGCTGGGTGAGGAGCTCCTTGCCGCGGTCGGTCTTGGTGTTGAGGGTGATGCTGCGCTTGTTGCAGTTGAGCATCGTGAAGTAGAGGGAGTCGGCGTCGGGGAGGTCACGCAGTTGCTTGCGTGTGATGTCCCCTGACGGCGCCTCCAGCTTGATCACGTCCGCGCCCAGCCACGCCAGCAACTGCGTGGCGGACGGACCCGACTGCACATGCGTCATGTCGAGGACGCGCACACCTTCAAGAGCTTTGGTCACTGCCGACTCACCTCACTACTTGTACGGGTTGCGGTTCGTGGTTCCGTCGTCGACCAGCGGTGGTGCCGACCCGGCGTGCACGGCGTGGATCGCTTGCGCGTCCTGGGAGTTGCGTGCCGCGCCGGGACAGGGGCGCGGAGGACCGCGGCCCCGGTGCATGGCCTGTCGCTCGTACATTGCATACAGTGCTCGAATACTGTATGAACTTGGTATCCCGCATCCGATGGTGATGTCCAGGGGGCGTGCGGCACTTATTTCAGGAGCCGAGAATGGACCTGTACGAACACCAGGCAAGGGAACTCTTCGCGGAACACGGCATTTTGGTGCCGCAGGCCGAGGTCACAGCCTCGGCGAAGGAAGCCAGGGAGATCGCGCGCAGGCTCGGCGGCAAGGTCGTCGTCAAGGCGCAGGTGAAAACCGGAGGCCGCGGGAAGGCCGGCGGCGTCAAGCTCGCCGCCGACCCGGCCGCCGCCGAGCTCACGGCCCGCCAGATCCTGGGCATGGACATCAAGGGCCACACCGTCCGCACGGTGATGCTGGCCCAACCCGTCGACATCGAGAGCGAGTTCTACGTCTCCTACGTCCTCGACCGCGCGGCCGGCACCTTTCTCGCCATCGCCTCCGCCGAGGGCGGGATGGAGATCGAGGAGATCGCCGCCACCCGGCCCGAGGCCGTGGCCCGTGTCCCCATCGACCCGGCCAAGGGCGTCACCACCGCCAAGGCCGCGCAGATCGCCGAGGCGGCCGGCCTGCCGTCGCAGACCGTCGACGTCCTCGTACGTCTGTGGGAGGTACTGACCCGGGAGGACGCCGTCCTCGTCGAGGTGAACCCGCTCGTGCGCACCGGGCAGGGGCAGATCCTCGCGCTCGACGGCAAGGTCACCCTCGACGACAACGCCCGCTTCCGGCAGGCACGTTGGGGGGCGGCCGATGTCGCGCACGACGACCCGCTGGAGGCGGAGGCGGCCGCCAAGGGCCTCAACTACGTCAAGCTCGACGGCGAGGTCGGCATCATCGGCAACGGCGCGGGGCTCGTCATGTCGACCCTCGACGTCGTCGCGGGATGCGGCGCCCGGCCCGCCAACTTCCTCGACATCGGCGGCGGCGCGTCCGCCGAGACCATGGCCGACGGGCTGAACGTCATCCTCTCCGACCCGGCCGTCAAGTCCGTCTTCGTCAATGTGTTCGGCGGGATCACCGCCTGCGACGCGGTGGCCGACGGCATCGTCAGGGCCCTGGACAGCGTGGAGTTGACCAGGCCGCTCGTGGTCCGCCTCGACGGCAACAACGCCGAGCGCGGGCGCGCCATCCTCGACACGTGCGCCCACCCGCTGATCCAGCAGGCCACCACCATGGACGGTGCCGCGCGCCGCGCCGCCGACCTCGCCACCGCGACCGCCTGAGGAGCCCGGACATGGCCATCTATCTCACCGAGGAGAGCAAGGTCCTCGTCCAGGGCATGACCGGGGCCGAGGGCACCAAGCACACCCGCCGCATGATCGCCGCGGGAACGAACGTGGTCGGCGGGGTCAATCCCCGCAAGGCCGGCACCCAGGTCGACTTCGACGACCGCGCGGTCCCCGTCTTCGGCAGCGTCGCCGAGGGCATGCGGGCCACCGGCGCCGATGTCACCGTCGTCTTCGTGCCGCCCGCCTTCGCGAAGGCGGCCGTCGTCGAGGCCGCCGACGCGGGCATCCCGCTCGCCGTCGTCATCACCGAGGGCATCCCGGTCCACGACTCCGTCGCCTTCACCGCGTACGCGAAACAGAAGGGCACCCGGATCGTCGGCCCCAACTGCCCCGGGCTGATCTCGCCCGGGCAGTCCAACGCGGGCATCATTCCGGCCGACATCACCAAGCAGGGCCGGATCGGACTCGTCTCCAAGTCGGGCACGCTCACCTACCAACTCATGTACGAGCTGCGGGACATCGGCTTCACCTCGTGCGTCGGTATCGGTGGCGACCCCGTCATCGGCACTACGCACATCGACTGCCTGGCCGCGTTCGAGAGCGACCCCGAGACCGAACTCATCGTCCTGATCGGGGAGATCGGCGGCGACGCCGAGGAGCGCGCGGCCGCCTACATCCGCGACAGCGTCACCAAGCCCGTGGTCGCGTACATCGCCGGGTTCACCGCGCCCGAAGGCAAGACCATGGGGCACGCGGGCGCCATCGTCTCCGGTTCGTCCGGCACGGCGCAGGCGAAGAAGGAGGCCCTGGAGGCCGTCGGCGTACGCGTCGGCTCGACACCCACGGAGACCGCGCGCCTCGTCCTGGACCGGCTCGCGGCCGAACAGTGACGCTTTTCATAGCCGTCAACGCCACATATTTATGAGGGAGTTCGCATACGGGAGGTGTCCCTGGGGCACCTCCCGTCCACGAGCGAAACCCGCAAGCGAACCCTCAAGGGAAGCTCACCAGCCGACCAAGCCATGCAACTGACCGCCCCCGAATGTGCACCGAGAGCGGAGAGAACAATGGCCACCACCCTCAAAGCCGGAACGTCCTGGGACGACGCCTGGCGGCGGTGCCTCGCCGTCGCGCCCGAGGCGTTCCAGGAGGACCGCGTCCTCAACCTCTGGAACGGCGTCTGGCACGCCGACGGCCGCGCGCTGCCGGCCACCAGCCCCGTCGACGGCAGCCCGATCGCGGGCCCGCCGCGGCTCGACGCGGACACCGCCCACCGGGCCGTACGCGCCGCACTGGACCAGCACCGCGCCTGGCGCCACATCGCCCTGCCCGAACGCCGCGCCCGCGTCGCCGCCACCCTGGACGCCCTCACCCAGCACCGCGACCTGCTGGCGCTGTTGCTGGTGTGGGAGATCGGCAAGCCGTGGCGGCTGGCGACGGCGGATGTGGACCGGGCGATCGACGGTGTCCGCTGGTACGTGGATCACGCCGACGAGATGCTCGGCGAGCGGACGCCCTTGGACGGCCCGGTGTCGAACGTCGCGAGCTGGAACTATCCGATGAGCGTGCTGGTGCACGCGATGCTGGTGCAGGCCCTTGCCGGCAACGCGGTGATCGCCAAGGCGCCGACGGACGGAGGTGTCGCGTGTCTGACGCTGGCGTGCGCGCTGGCCGTCCGTGAAGGACTGCCGTTCACGCTGGTCAGCGGCAGCGGGGGAGAGCTCTCGCAGGCGCTGGTGCGGGCGCCGGAGATCGGGTGCGTGTCGTTCGTGGGCGGTCGGGACACCGGTGCGGCGGTGGCCACGGCGGTCGCCGACCTGGGCAAGCGGCACATCCTGGAGCAGGAGGGCCTGAACACCTGGGGGATCTGGAACTTCAGCGACTGGGACAAGCTGACCGCGGTGATCCCCAAGCTGTTCGACTACGGCAAGCAGCGCTGCACCGCCTACCCGCGGTTCGTCGTGCAGCGGGACGCCTTCGACGCGTTCCTCGACGCCTACCTCCCGGCCGTCCGACAGCTGCGGATCGGCCACCCGCTCGCCGTGGAACATCCCGAAGACCCTTATCCGCAGCTGGACTTCGGGCCTCTGATCAACGCGGCGAAGGCGAAGGAACTCACCGACCAGGTGAACGAGGCCATCGACCGCGGAGCCGTACCGCTGCACCGCTCCGCGCCCGACCCCGATCGCTTCCTTCCGGGGCAGGACACGAGCGCGTACGTCCATCCGGTCACGCTGCTCGGGCCGCCGGCGTCGTCGCCGCTGCACCACGCGGAGCCGTTCGGCCCGGTGGACACGATCGTGCTGGTGGACACGGAGGCGGAGCTGCTCGCGGCGATGAACGCCTCCAACGGTGCGCTGGTGGCGACGCTGTCGACGGACGACGAGGCGACCTTCGGGCGGCTGGCCCCGCAGATCAGGGCGTTCAAGGTCGGCCAGGGCAAGCCGCGTTCACGCGGTGACCGCGAGGAGCTGTTCGGCGGATTCGGCGCCTCCTGGCGGGGCGCCTTCGTCGGCGGCGAGCTGCTCGTCCGCGCGGTCACCCAGGGCCCGGCCGGAGAACGCCTCCCCGGCAACTTCCCGGCCTACACGACGACACCGGAGGTCTGACAGCGGCTGCGACGGGGTCCGCGCGGCGCAGGGGGCGCTCCCCGCCGCCGGACCCCGTCGCCGTGCCGCGGGGCGGCCCACCGGCCGCCTGCGTACACGCTTCTGGGGATTTCATGATCGATGTCTTTCGGACAAGGCCGAAACGTGTCGACGGGATACTGTGTACAGGATGGGTCAGGTGGCGGCAAGAGATGTCGCAGCAGTTGGGCTCTTGCCGGGTACACCGTCGCGTAGGGTGCCCAACTCGGAAAGGGGGCTGGGATGTTGCCGACCGCGGGACTGTCGCGGAGTGCCGTGCCCAAGCTGGATCGGCCCGGGCCGTTGCGTCAGCGGGTCTACGACACGCTCCTCGAACTCATCGTCACGCGCACGCTGCCACCCGGCGCGCACCTCGTCGAGACCGAACTCGCCGGAGAGCTCGGCGTCTCACGGCAGCCCGTACGCGAGGCGCTCCAGCGGCTGAACACCGAGGGCTGGGTCGATCTGCGACCCGCGCAGGGCGCCTTCGTGCACGAGCCGACCGAGCAGGAGGCCGATCAACTCCTCGGTGTCCGCTCACTGTTGGAGGCCGAGGCGGTCCGGCTCGCCGCGGCCCGCGTGGACGCCCAGGCCGTCGCCGTGCTCGAGGAACTGTGCGCGGCGGGCGAGCGCGCCGTCGCCGTCGACGACGTCGACGGCCCGGAGGGTGTGGTCGTGCTCAACGCCCGACTGCACGGCATGATCAGGGAGTTGGCCGGCAACAGCGTCCTGATCGATCTCTCGGCTCAGGTGGACCGCCGGGTCCGCTGGTACTACACACCCGTGGCACGCCAGCGCGGAAAGCGATCCTGGCTGGAACACCGGGAGTTGATCGCGGCACTGGCCGCCGGCGACGCGGAGCGGGCCGCGTCGGTGATGCACGCCCACACGGAACACACGCGCAGGTCGTACCACGAGCGCGAGCGCTGAGGTCGCCGGGCGGGCGCGGAGGAGGGCACGGAACGCAGGAGGCATGCAGGAGATGGCTCTCCCCGGTGGGCGTCGGGGAGAGCCATCTCCTGCATGCCTCCTGCGCGGCTCGCGCGGCCCGTGTCATCCGCGTGGGCCGCGCGGTCGAACCGTCGTGTTCAGGAGGCCGTTCGGGGCTGTGCCACGGGAGCTCCGCCGCGGCCCGGCGTCGGCCGTCCTGGCTGGCGCAGCAGCAGAGTGATCAGCGCCGCGATCAGGGACGTACCCCCGGCCAGGGCGTACGCGCCGTCGTAGCCCCACGCGCCGACCACCATGGAGCCGAGCCCGCCGCCGAACAGACCGCTGATCAGCTTGCCGCTGTACACCAGGCCGTAGTTGGAGGCGTTGTAGTTCTCGCCGAAGTAGTCCGGCGTGAGCGCCGCGAACAGCGGATAGAACGCGCCGCCGCCGAACCCGGAGAGGAACGCGAAGAACAGGAACAGCGCCTCGCTCTTCACGTCACCGGCCCAGATCACCCCGAACTGCGCGAGCCCCAGGACGAGGATGACCATCACCAGCGTCGGCTTGCGCCCCCAGGCGTCGGACGCCCAGCCGACGACGCCGCGCCCGACGCCGTTGATGACCGCCATGACACCCATCGACGAGGCCGCGACGAGCGGCCCGAACCCGATCTCCTTCGCGTAGTCGACCTGGAAGGAGATGCCGAAGATGGAGACTCCGGCGGTGATGACGAGGGCGATCCACATCAGCGGCAGCATGCCGGTCCTGATGGCCTCCATCGGCGTGTACTGCCGGACCGCCGGCGGGTTCTTGCTCAGGCTCGCGGCGCTCTTCCCGGTGCCGCCGTGGGTGAGCGGGTCGATGTGGCCGGGCCACCAGTTCTTCGGCGGGTCCTTGAAGAAGAACGCGCAGGCGAACACGACGACCATGACGTAGACGCCGATCAGGTCCAGGACGCGGTGGTAGTTCCCGGTGTCGAAGGCGTAGTTGAAGATGAAGATGAAGGGCAGCGACCCGTACGCGAAGCCGCCGTTGACGAAGCCGGTCTTGCCGCCCTTCCGCTCCGGGAACCACTTGCCGACCATGTTGACGCAGGTCGAGTAGATGAGCCCGGAGCCGATGCCGCCGACCACGCCGAAGCCGATGATGGCGAGCAGCACCTCGCTGACGTGCGACAGGGCGAGGAACCCGATCAGACACATCCCCGAGCCGACGAACATGGCCCGACGGGCCGTCAGGATGCCTTTCTCCCGCATCCATCCGGCGGGGAACGAGACGCCTGCCTGGAAGAAGATCCAGACGCTGAGGATCCAGAAGGTGTTGGACTGCGTCCAGCCGTGCGCGTGGGACAGCGTGTCCTCCGCCGAGCCGTACGCGTACTCGAAGACGCTGATGGCCATCATCGCCACCCAGGGCAGGTACACCATCAGGCGGCGGGAGTGACCGAGGATGTCGCGGTCGGTCTCTCCGATGCGGTAGACGCGGCCGCGCGCGTCGGTCACTTCGCGGTACGTGCGGGGGGTCGCTCCGGATCGCTCCGGTACCCCGTTCTCCGTGCTGCGGTTCAAAGTCATCTCGGGCCGTCCCTCACAGAGCTGCGGGTTGCTTCATGTGCGGTGCCAGCGGTGCCATCCCGGCCGGGGAGATTGCATACAGTCGACGAATACTGTATGAGGATGGTTACTCTCGTGCGGTGGGTGATGTCCAGGGGGCTGCGCGAGTTTTGGGTTGCGCATTACACGTACTTAGCGCGCAGCAGGCATGGGGCGGTTGTCGTCGCCCGCGTGCGGGGCGAGGAAATCCAAAAGGGTCCGCCGTACCCCTGGCGTTGTCCTGTGCATCCGAAATACTGTATGCAATCAACGCCCGCCGTATGGCAGCGACCAGACATCGCTACGAGGGGGTCACCCCGTGTCGTACCGCACCGCACTCACACACGTTCTGTCCGACGTCGTCGCGCCCCGCGCCGAATTGACGCGGGCGCAAGGCGTGTTCCCGCGCTCCGCCGTGACGGAGCTCGGACGCGCCGGACTCCTGGGCCTCACCGTCGCCGCCGAACTGGGCGGTGGGGGAAGGGGGTTGACCGAGGCGGCCGACGTCGTCGAAAGCGCCGCCCGCATCTGCCCGGCGACCGGAGCCGTGCTCCAGGCCCACTACGCGGCCGTGGCCGTCGTCGAGGAGTACGGCGATCCCTGGCTGCGCGGCGAGATCGCCGCGGGCCGCCATCTCTGCAGTCTCGCGCTCGCCGACGGGGAGGCGGGGCAGGATCCCGGCGCCCCGGGCCTCGGCGGCACCCCGCTTCTCGCGCCGCGTGGCACCGCCGAACAGGGCGGCGGGGTGGTGGCGCTGCGTGCCCGCAAGCGCCAGGTCGTCGCCGCGGGCGAGGCCGACATGTACCTGTGGTCGTCCCAACCGGCCACGGAGCGGGAGGGGTTGAGCCTGTGGGCGGTTCCCGCGCACGCCCCCGATCTGTTCGTCCCCGCGCGCCCCGGCCGCTCGGGCCCGCCCGGCAGTGCCACCTCCACGGTGCTCGCCGACCCGACGTTCGTGCCGGCCGAGGCGCTGCTCGGTGAGGACGGCGGTGGCCTCGACATCCTGCTGCGCACGGTGCTGCCGTGGCTCATGGAGTCGCGGGCCGCCGGTGATCCGCAGGTCACTCTGGCCGCGTCGTGAACAACCAATAGATCCAAGGGTGTTGGGGCGCGGATCCGGTCCGGGCTCTTTACGTTCGGCTTCTGTATACAGAAGTCTGTATGGGGTACTGTCCAGTCTCCTGCAACTTTCGCCGGGGACCCGCATGACGGAGGCGAAGCGATCATGACGACCAGCGGGACGGACGTTTCGGTCGAGAGCGTGGTCAGGAGAGTGGCAGCCGCCCATCGCGAGGAGCGCGGCGCACTGTTGCCCGTACTCCACGCCGTCCAGGCCGAGTTGGGCTGCGTACCGCAGGAGGCCGTCCCCGTCCTCGCCGACGAGTTCAACCTCTCCCGCGCCGACGTCCACGGAGTGGTGACCTTCTACCACGACTTCCGCCGCGAGCCCGCGGGCCGCGGCACGGTCCGCATCTGCCGAGCCGAGGCCTGCCAGGCCCTCGGCTCCGAGCGCCTGGTCACCTACGCACGGGAGGCCGGCACGCCCGTCGGGGAGACCTCCGCGAACGGCGCGGTCACCGTCGAGCAGGTCTTCTGCCTCGGCAACTGCGCCCTCGGCCCGTCGGTGGAGGTGAACGGCCGACTGCACGGCCGCGTCACCCCCGAGCGGCTCGGCACGCTTCTCAACGGAACGGTGTGACGATGCAGAACCCCACCAACGCGAACCCCACCAACGCGAACCCCACCAGTGCGAACCCCGCTGACGCGAACGCCACCGACGCGAACCCCACCAGCGCGAACCCTCTCAGCGCGAACCCGACCCTCGTGTACGTTCCGCGCGACTCCGCCGCCCGCTCGGTGGGCGCCGACGAAGTCGCCACCGCGCTCCAACAGGCAGGGTGGCAGGACGAGTTCGACAACTTCGGCATCGAGGTCGTACGCAACGGATCGCGCGGCGCCCTCTGGCTCGAACCCCTCGTCGAGGTCGTCACCGAGCAGGGCCGCATCGGCTACGGCCCGGTGACCCCCGACGACGTGCCCGGACTGCTCGCCGCCGGGATGCTCAACGGCGGCGAACACCCCCTGCGGCTCGGCCTCATGGACCAACTCCCCTGGCTGGCACGGCAGAACAGGGTCACCTTCGCCCGCGTCGGCGTCATCGACCCGCTCTCGCCCGAGGACTACGTCGCCCACGGTGGCCTGCGCGGACTGCGCGCCGCCCTCGCGCTCGACCCCGCCGACGTCGTCGCCCAGGTCACCGAGTCCGGACTGCGCGGCCGAGGCGGCGCCGGATTCCCGGCCGGCATCAAATGGAAGACGGTGCTCGACTGCCCGGCCGAGGGGGACGACCTCAAGTTCGTGTGCTGCAACGCGGACGAGGGCGACAGCGGCACCTTCGCCGACCGCATGGTCATGGAGGGCGACCCGTTCCTGCTCATCGAGGGCATGGCCATCGCCGCGCACGCGGTCGGCGCGCGCGAGGGCTACATCTACCTCCGCTCGGAGTACCCCGACGCCGTCGCCACGATGAACGCGGCCATCGAGATCGCGCACGCCCAGGGCTGGCTCGGCAAGGGCATCCTCGGCTCGTCGCTCGACTTCGACCTGAAGGTCCGGGTCGGCGCGGGCGCGTACATCTGCGGCGAGGAGACCTCCATGCTGGAGAGCCTGGAGGGCAAGCGCGGCATGGTCCGCGCGAAACCGCCGATCCCCGCGATCGAGGGCCTCTTCGGCAGGCCGACCGTCGTGAACAACGTCCTGACCCTCACGACCGTCCCCGTCGTCCTCGCCGACGGACCGAAGGCGTACCAGGATCTCGGCGTCGGCCGCTCCCGCGGCACCCAGGTCTTCCAGCTCGGCGGCAACATCAAGCGCGGCGGCATCGTCGAGACCGCCTTCGGCATCACCCTGCGCGAGCTGATCGAGGACTACGGAGGCGGCACCCTCAGCGGCCGCCCGGTCCGCACCGTCCAGGTGGGCGGGCCGCTCGGCGCGTACCTCCCGGTCGAGCAGTTCGACCTGCCGATGGACTACGAGGCGTTCGCCGAGGCCGGCGCGATGCTCGGGCACGGCGGTGTCGTGGTCTTCGACGACTCCGTGGACATGGCCGCGCAGGCCCGCTTCGCGATGGAGTTCTGCGCCGAGGAGTCCTGCGGCAAGTGCACCCCTTGCCGCGTCGGCGCCGTCCGCGGCGTCGAGGTCATCGACCGGATCGTGGCGGGCACCCACCGGGACGAGAACCTGGCACTCCTCGAAGACCTCTGCGACCTGATGACCGACGGCTCGCTGTGCGCGATGGGCGGACTGACCCCCATGCCGGTGCGCAGCGCGCTCGCCCACTTCCCCGACGACTTCCTCGGCGGCCGCAAGCTGCTCGACATCCACCCCGTCAACACTTCCGTGACCGCACGGACGGAGGGCACGGCATGACGCTCCTCAAGGAACCCGACTTCGGCACACCCGAGCGCCCAGGACCGGCCACCGTCTCCGTGGAGATCGACGGCATGCCGGTGACCGTGCCCGAGGGCACCTCGGTGATGCGCGCCGCCGCCCAGGCGGGCGTCGACATACCCAAGCTGTGCGCCACCGACAGCCTGGAGGCGTTCGGCTCCTGCCGCCTGTGCGTCGTGGAGATCGACGGCCGCCGCGGCACCCCCGCCTCCTGCACCACGCCCTGCTCCGACGGCATGTCCGTGCGCACCCAGACCCCCAAGGTCGAGAAGCTGCGCCAGGGCGTCATGGAGCTCTACATCTCCGACCACCCCCTCGACTGCCTGACCTGCCCCGCCAACGGCGACTGCGAACTGCAGGACATGGCGGGCGTGGTGGGACTGCGCCAGGTCCGCTACGGCTACGAGGGCGAGAACCACCTGGAAGCCGAGAAGGACACCTCGAACCCCTACTTCGACTTCGACCCGTCCAAGTGCATCGCCTGCTCGCGCTGCGTGCGGGCCTGCGGCGAGGTGCAGGGCACCTTCGCGCTCACCATCGAGGGCCGGGGCTTCGAGTCGAAGGTGGCGGCGGGCGCGGGGGAGTCCTTCATGGACTCCGAGTGCGTCTCCTGCGGCGCCTGCGTCCAGGCCTGCCCGACCTCCACGCTCCAGGAACGCTCGGTCGTCGACCTCGGCATGCCGACCCGCTCGGTCGTCACCACATGCGCGTACTGCGGTGTCGGCTGCTCCTTCAAGGCCGAGCTGCGCGGCGACGAGATCGTCCGCATGGTCCCGTACAAGGACGGCGGAGCCAACGAGGGCCACTCCTGCGTGAAGGGCCGCTTCGCCTTCGGCTACGCCACCCACCCCGACCGCCGGCTCAAGCCCATGGTCCGGGAGAAGACCACCGACCCGTGGCGCGAGGTCGAGTGGGACGAGGCCATCGGCACCGTCGCCCGCCGCATGCGCGAGATCCAGGACCGGCACGGAAAGGGCGCCATCGGCGCCATCTCCTCCTCGCGGTGCACCAACGAAGAGGTGTACGTCGTCCAGAAGATGGTCCGCGCCGCCTTCGGCAACAACAACATCGACACCTGCGCCCGCGTCTGCCACTCGCCCACCGGCTACGGGCTCAAGCAGACCTTCGGCGAATCGGCCGGCACCCAGGACTTCCGCTCGGTCGCCGAGGCCGACGTCATCGTCGTCATCGGCGCCAACCCCACCGACGGCCACCCGGTGTTCGCCTCCCGGATGAAGCGCCGCCTGCGCGAGGGCGCCCGCCTCATCGTGGTCGACCCGCGCCGCATCGACCTGGTGCGCTCCCCGCACATCGAGGCGAGCCACCACCTCCAGCTGCGGCCCAGCACCAACGTGGCCGTGGTCAACGCGATGGCGCACGTCGTCGTCACCGAGGACCTGGTGGACAAGGCGTTCGTCGCGCAGCGCTGCGAGGGCTACGACGAATGGGCCGCGTTCGTGGGCCGGCCGGAGAACAGCCCCGAGGCCACCGAGGAGATCACCGGCGTCCCGGCCGCCGAACTCCGCGCCGCCGCACGCCTCTACGCGTCGGCGCCCAACGGCGCCATCTACTACGGCCTCGGCGTCACCGAGCACAGCCAGGGCTCGACCATGGTCATGGGGATGGCCAACCTGGCGATGGCCTGCGGCAACATCGGCCGCGACGGAGTCGGCGTCAACCCGCTGCGCGGGCAGAACAACGTACAGGGCTCCTGCGACATGGGCTCCTTCCCGCACGAGCTGCCCGGCTACCGTCACGTCTCGGACGACGCGGTGCGCTCCGTCTTCGAGAACCTGTGGGGCGGCACGATCCTCGCCGAGCCCGGCCTGCGCATCCCCAACATGTTCGACGCGGCCATCGACGGCAGCTTCCGCGGGCTGTTCGTGCACGGCGAGGACATCGCCCAGTCCGACCCGAACCTCAAGCACGTCACGGCCGCCCTCGAAGCGATGGAACTGGTCGTCGTCCAGGACCTGTTCCTCAACGAGACCGCGAAATTCGCGCACGTCTTCCTGCCCGGCGCCTCCTTCCTGGAGAAGGACGGCACGTTCACCAACGCCGAGCGCCGCATCAACCTGGTCCGCCAGGTGATGGCACCCAAGTCGGGCAAGCACGAGTGGGAGATCGTCTGCGACATCGCGACCGCGATGGGTCATCCCATGTCCTACGACCACCCCTCGCAGATCATGGACGAGATCGCCCAGGTCACGCCGACCTTCGCCGGAGTCTCCTTCGACCGCATCGACAAGCTCGGCAGCATCCAGTGGCCGTGCAACGAAGAGGCCCCCGAAGGCACCCCGATCATGCACACCGACGCCTTCACACGCGGCAAGGGCCGGTTCGTCGTCACCTCGTACGTGCCGACCAACGAACGCAGCACCCGACGCTTCCCGCTGGTCCTCACCACGGGCCGCATCCTCAGCCAGTACAACGTCGGCGCGCAGACCCGGCGCACCGGCAATGTCGCCTGGCACCCCGAGGACATCCTCGAACTGCATCCGCACGACGCCGAGGAGCGCGGCATCACCGACGGCGACGTCGTCACCCTGTCCAGCCGCGTCGGCACCACCACGCTCAAGGCGCGGCTCTCGGACCGGATGCCGACCGGCGTCGTCTACACGACGTTCCACCACCCGGTCACCGGGGCGAACGTGGTCACCACCGAGAACTCGGACTGGGCCACCAACTGCCCCGAGTACAAGGTGACCGCCGTACAGGTACGGCGCGCACTCGCCACCGCGGCGGTGGACTGAGATGACCCACACCGCCGTCCCGGCCGAACTCCGCATGGCCAACGACATCGCCGCACACCACGCCCACCTGCCGGCCGACCGGGCCGCCGAGGTGATCGCGGGCCACCTCACCAAGTTCTGGGACCCGCGGATGCGCGAACGGCTCCACGTGTACGTGGACGAAGGCGCCGACGGGCTCGACCCGCTCGTCGCGGCGGCAGTGAAGCTCATGCGCTGACACGCTCCCGTAAGAGCTTCCCGTACGACCTTCCCGTACGACCTTCCCGTAGGGCTTCCCGCAGGAGGTGGGGCGACGCGGCTGTGCAACCGCGTCGCCCCACCGGCTTCAGCCTGCACGTTCTGCCGAGCAACTCCCCAGTGATCCACCAGTAACTCCCCACACCCTCGAATGCCCGGAGGAGTCACGATGAAGATCGCAGTTGTCGGCGCCGGAGCCATCGGCGCCTATGTCGGAGCCGCACTGCATCGCGGCGGCGCCGAGGTCCACCTCGTCGCCCGCCGCGACCATCTGCGCGCCATCCAGCGGAACGGAGTCCAAGTCCTCAGCGCCCGGGGGGACTTCACCGCCCACCCGCACGCCACCGACGACCCGAACGAGATCGGCCCGGTCGACTACGTCTTCCTCGGCCTGAAGGCGCACGCGTACCCCACCAGCGGCGCCCTGATCAGCCCGCTCCTCGGCGAGCGCACCGCCGTCGTCGCCGGACAGAACGGCATCCCCTGGTGGTACTTCCACCAGCTGAAGGGGCCCTACGAGGGGCGCCGCATCGAGGCCGTCGACCCGGGCGGAGCCACCAGCAAGGTACTGCCCCCGGAGCGCGCCATCGGCTGCGTCGTGTACCCGGCCACCGTCATCGAATCCCCGGGCGTCATAAGGCACTTGGAAGGCACCCGATTCTCCGTCGGCGAGCCCGGCGGCGAGCTCTCCGAGCGGTGCGCGGCACTGAGCGAGGCCATGATCGCGGGCGGACTGAAGTGCCCGGTCGAGGAGAACCTCCGCGACGACATCTGGATCAAGCTGATGGGCAACGCGGCCTTCAACCCGATCAGCGCCCTCACCCGGGCCACCATGGTCGACATCTGCCGCCACCCGCCGACCCGCACCATGGTCACCCGCGTCATGGAGGAGATCCTCGACATCGCGGCCCGCGTCGGCTCCCGCCCCGACATCTCCATCGAGAAGCGGCTGCGCGGCGCCGAGGGAGTCGGCCCCCACAA
This sequence comes from Streptomyces sp. HmicA12, assembly GCF_000373565.1. GTDB lineage: Bacteria > Actinomycetota > Actinomycetes > Streptomycetales > Streptomycetaceae > Streptomyces. The sequence goes on from NZ_KB891842.1 coordinate 126,541, forward strand.
GACGTCCATGCTCCAGGACCTGGAGGCCGGCAAGCAGCTGGAACTCGACGCCATCGTCACGGCCGTCGTGGAGATGGCCGACATCACCGGCGCCGAGGCACCGACGCTGCGCACGGTGCACGCCGCCACCGACCTGCTGGCCCGCACGGTGGTGCCGTAGCGGGTCCGTAGCGGGTCTTGCCCGTGAGGCGCGGGCCGCCGAGGATCATCGCAGGCTCATCGCGGGAAAGGAGTCGTACATGCTGTTCAGGCAGTTGGAGTACTTCGTGGCGGTAGCGCGCGAGCGGCACTTCGCGCGGGCCGCGGAGTCCTGCTACGTCTCCCAGCCCGCGCTCTCGGCGGCCATCGCCAAACTGGAACGCGAACTGAACGTCACCCTCATCAACCGCGGCCACACCTACCAGGGCCTCACGGCCGAGGGCGAGCGCCTGGTCGTCTGGGCGAAGCGGATCCTCGCCGAGCAGGAGGCGTTCAAGGCCGAGGTGGCCGCCGTGCAGTCGGGCATCACCGGGACCCTGCGCCTGGGCACCGACCCCACGGCGTCCACCACGCTCGCCCTCCCGGTGGCCGCCTTCTGCTCGGCGCACCCGCTGGCCAAGGTGCAGGTCCGCTCGCGCCTGTCGACCAAGGAACTCCACCGCCAGCTCCGCGACTTCGAACTCGACGTCGCCATCGCCCACTTCGATCCGTACGACCAGGAGGGCCTCCAGGTCGTCCCCCTCTACCAGGAGCGCTACATGCTGCTGGTCTCCGAAAGGACCGTCGACCAGTTCAAGTCGACGACCGGCAGCCTCACCTGGGCGGACGCGGCCCAGCTCCCGCTCGCGCTCCTGACGCCCGACATGCGCATCCGGCAGATCGTCGACAAGGTCTTCGTCGACAAGGGCCTGGAGGTGACCCCGCAGGTCGAGACCGACTCGATCGCCTCCCTGTACGCGCATGTGGGCGGCGGCGAGTGGGCGAGCATCGTGCCGCACACCTGGCTGCGGGCGATGCCCGTGGTCGGCAGGGCGCGGGCGCTGCCGCTGGTCGACCCGGCGGCCGGCGCGCAGGTCTCGGTCGCCATCCACGCGGGCACCCCCGGCTCGGTCGCGGCCCGCGCCTTCGTCAGCGCGGCCACGGCCCTCAACCTCGACGAGGTCTTCGAGCAACCGATGCCGGTGCCGGAGCGGGCCCGTTGATCCGGGCTCCGTCGCCCTCACGCGTACCGGTCCCGCACCGCGAGCCGGTCGAGTCCGCCCTGCGCGGTCCGCGGCAGCGACGTCACCAGCACGATCCGCTCCGGCACCGCGAAGGCGGCGAGCCGGTCGCGGCAGTAGCGCAGGATCTCCTCCGGCCCCGCGCACTCCTCGCCCCGCACCACCACGGCCGCCCCCACCCGCTGCCCGCCCGCCGCGTCGGCCACCCCGAACACGGCCGCCTCGACGACGGACGGGCACCCGGCGAGCACGTCCTCCACGTACTCGGGCGAGAGCGTCCGGCCCCCGCGCTCGATGAGATTGCCGATCCGCCCCGCGAGCGACAGATAGCCCTCCTCGTCCAGGGAGCCGAGATCGCCGGTGCGCAGCCAGCCGTCGGCGGTGAACCCCCGCGCTGTAAGGGTGGGTTCGGCGAGGTACCCGCGCGCGACGGTGGGCCCCTGCACCCACACCTCCCCGCGCACCCCGGCGGGACAGACCTGCCCGTCCGGGCCGACGACGCGCAGCCGCACCCCGGTCGCCCGGCCGACCGACCCGTGCTTGAGCGGCCCGCGCTGCGGCAGCGGCTCGCTGGAGATCTGATGCGCGGACTCCGTCGTCCCGTACGCGGACAGCAGCGGCGCCCCGAACATCCGTTCCAGGGCGCGCTGCGTCGCCGCGTTCAGTGGCGCGCCGCAACTGCGGACGAAGCGCAGCGGCAGCGGACGCGGCCCCGGATGCTGCGTCTCGGAGCGGTCGAGCAGTGCCTCGTGGAGCGTCGGCACAGCGGTGAACCAGGTGGCGCCCGCGGCCCGCAGCTCCTCCCAGAGGGTCTCCGCCGAGAAGCGCCCGCCGGCGGGCAGCAGCACGCAGCCTCCGCTCGCCAGCGTCGACAGCAGCGTGGCGAACAGCCCGTGCCCGTGGAAGAACGGCATCACGGCCACCGTCGCGTCCCGCGGTCCGAGCTCGTACGTGGCGCAGATGCCGCGCACCGAGGCGGCCACGTTGGCGTGCGTGAGCGGCACCCGGCGGGCCCGCCCCATCGTGCCGGCGGTGAACAGCACGAGGGCGTCGTCGGACACGATTCCCCGCTCCGGACCCGGGCTCGGCGCGAGGGCGCCGGTGCGCAGCGCGACCGTACTCGTACCGTCGGACCGTACGTCCACGCGTACCGCCCACCCAGGACCGTCGCCGCGACACAGCACCGCCCGAGCTCCCAACTCCCTCGTCCGCGCTGCCAGTTCACTGTCGGACAGGGACGGATCGAGCGGCGCGGTGACGAGCCCGGCACGCGCGGCGCCCAGCAGGGCGACCACGAACTCGACGACGTCGCGCGACACCAGGCCGACCAGATCGCCGCGGCGCAGCCCCGCCGCGAGGAGACCGGAAGCCACCCGGTCGGAGAGGGCGGCGAGGTCGCGGTAGGAGAGCGGCAGCCGGTCCGCACCGACGACGAGCGCGCGAGCGTCCGGTCGATCCCGCACCGGCCGGTCGACGAGGTCGGCCAGGCCCGTGATCGCGGGCGGCCGGTAGGTGTGGACATCGCGCGCGGATGCCGCGGCCGACATGGCCATGCCCCCTCCTCCCTCCTTCCCTGCCCAGCGCTACTCAGCGAGCGTGCGAGGCCGCGCGTCCCGCGTCCAATACGCACTGCCGAACACCTGATAGCAGCCGCTTATCGAGCACGTCCGCGCAGGCCACAGGGGTCGGAGGCGAGTCGATAGACACCGTTTATCGGCTGGAAGCCGATGGGTCTTGGACGCGGGCCCAGGGGCTGTCGAAGGTGGGGTCAGTAGCCGCTCCGGCAGGACCTGCCCAAGGAGGATCCGGACCATGACCGCCCCCTCGAACGCTGAGAACACCGCTGGGACCGCGGCCGCAGCGAACGTGCCGGCCGAGCCCACCGACGGATACCACCTCGTCGTCGACGCGCTGAAGATGAACGACATCGAGACCATCTACGGCGTGGTCGGCATCCCGATCACCGACCTGGCCCGCCTCGCGCAGGCCGAGGGCATCCGTTACGTGGGCTTCCGCCACGAGTCAAACGCCGGGCACGCCGCCGCGATCGCCGGCTACCTCACCAAGAAGCCGGGCATCTGCCTGACGGTCTCGGCCCCCGGTTTCCTCAACGGCCTGGTGGCCCTCGCCAACGCCACCACCAACTGTTTCCCCATGGTCCAGATCTCCGGCTCCAGCGAGCGCCACCTCGTCGACCTCAAGCAGGGCGACTACGAGGAGATGGACCAGCTCGCCGCGGCCCAGCCGTTCGTCAAGGCCGCCTACCGGGTCAGCCGCGTCGAGGACATCGGCCGCGGCATCGCCCGGGCTCTGCGCACGGCGATCTCCGGCCGCCCCGGTGGCGTCTACCTGGACATCCCCGCCGCGGTCCTCGGCTCCATCATGGACAAGGCGGAGGGCGCGAAGACGCTGAGCCGCCTGGTCGACCCGGCCCCGCGCCAGCTGCCCGCGCCCGAGTCGGTGGACCGCGCGATCGAGCTGCTCGCCTCGGCCGAGCGCCCCCTCGTCCTCCTCGGCAAGGGTGCGGCGTACGCGCAGACCGACGCCAAGCTCCGCGACTTCATCGAGTCCACGGGCATTCCCTACGTACCGATGTCGATGGCGAAGGGCCTGCTCCCCGACGACCATCCGCAGTCCGCGGCGACGGCCCGCTCCCTCGCGCTCAAGCGGGCCGACGTGGTGATGCTGGTCGGCGCCCGCCTGAACTGGTTGTTGAACCACGGCGAGCGCGGCTGGAACCCCGACGCCAAGTTCATCCAGGTCGACATCGAGCCCAGGGAGATGGACAGCAACCAGCCCATCGCCGCCCCGCTGGTCGGCGACATCGAGTCGGTCCTGGACGCGATCGCCGAGCGCTCCAAGCCCGGCCAGATCGCGGCGCCGGCGGCCTGGAAGGAGGAGCTCGCGGCCCGCTCGGCCCAGAACGTCGCCAAGATGGCCAAGCGGCTGGAGGCCGACCCGCACCCGATGCAGTTCATGGGCGCGCTGAGGGCGGTGCGCGACGTGTTGCGCCCGCGCCCGGAGACGTACCTGGTCAACGAGGGTGCGAACGCCCTCGACATGGCACGCAACGTGATCGACATGTCCGTCCCGCGGCACCGCCTGGACAGCGGGACCTGGGGCGTCATGGGCATCGGCATGGGCTACGCGATCGCGGCGGCGGTGGAGACGGGCCAGCCGGTGGTCGCGGTGGAGGGCGACAGCGCCTTCGGCTTCTCCGGCATGGAACTGGAGACGATCTGCCGCTACAACCTGCCCGTCGTCACCGTGATCATGAACAACGGCGGCGTCTACCGCGGCGACGAGGCCAGTGGCCGCCCCGACGACCCTGCCCCGACCGCGCTCATGACGGCGGCCCGCCACGACCGCATGATCGAGGCCTTCGGCGGCAAGGGCTACCGCGCGACCACCCCTGCCGAGGTGACCGCGGCCCTCACCGAGGCCCTGGAGTCCGGCGGCCCGGCGCTGATCGACTGTGTCATCGACCCGTCGGCGGGCACGGAGAGCGGCCACATCGCCCACCTGAACCCCAAGGGCGTCGGGAACATCGGCCCCGCCAAGAGCTGACCCCGGGCGCTCCGCGAGAGCGCGGATACGCAGGTGAAAGCCACCCCGAAACCTTGGTATTGTTGTCCGTGTCGCCGCGGGGATCACTCGCGACGGCACAGACACCTGGTCCGGGTGGCGGAATGGCAGACGCGCTAGCTTGAGGTGCTAGTGCCCTTTATCGGGCGTGGGGGTTCAAGTCCCCCCTCGGACACAGAGCGTAATCACAGAGTGCCGGTCGGAAACCCTTCCGACCGGCACTTCTGCGTAGCCCCCGACGGCAGCCCGTTCGGGGGCGTTTATGCAGGTGAGAGGCGCCCTGAAAGCTTGATATGGTTATCCACGTCGCCGCGGGAACACCCCGCACGAAGGCGGCGCACACCTTGTCCGGGTGGCGGAATGGCAGACGCGCTAGCTTGAGGTGCTAGTGCCCTTTATCGGGCGTGGGGGTTCAAGTCCCCCCTCGGACACCGCCCCGTGATGCACGGGATACCGAAGAGTGCCGGTTGAGATTCGTCTCGACCGGCACTTTTTGCGTTGGCCCGCGCCAGAGCCGCGACCCGCCCATGTTCGGGTCCGAACGACTGCGGTCGGGTGCGGGTGATCCGTAGAGGTTCCGAACCGCGTCGTTGTGTCATGTTCCCGCGCCTGAGCCAGGACGAGGCACACGAGGCAGAGGAATCGATGCTGGATGCGTTCAGAGACGAAGATGCGTGCGCTGGGGAGACCGAGGTGGGCCGTGCTCGCGGCGGCCGCCGTCACGCTGGGGGCGGGAATGATCTCCGCGCCGCCCACCCATGCCGACGCGACCGACCCCGTCAACATCGTGGTCGACGGTGACGACATACGAGCCGACAACGTCAACGGCCTGACATACAAAGGCCTCGGCATTCTCAGCTGCAACAGTACGAGCAACCTGTTGATGGACTACAAGGCCGAGCACCCCGAGCGGTACTGGCAGCTCATCCGGACCATGTTCGGCGGCCCGAACCCCCTCATCAATCACGTCAAGGTGGAGATGGGTTCGGACACCAACACCTCCACCGGTGCCGACCCGGCGACCATGCGGACGGCGAGCGAGATCGCGGACGCGTCCCGTTCCCCCGGTTTCCAGCTCGCCGCCGACGCCAAGACGGTCAATCCGCGGCTCAAGGTCTCCGTTCTGCGGTGGGAGATGCCCCAGTGGGTGCAGCAGGAATGGAACAAGGGGACCGGCACCGATGAGATGTACCGGTGGTACAAGGAGACCATTCTCGACGTGTACCAGAAGTACGGGTACATGGTCGACTATGTGAACCCCGACAAGAACGAGACACGGTCGCCTGACGTGTCGTTCATCAAGTGGTACAAGAACGCCATCGTCAGCGACACGGATTTCTCGGACGCTCGCTACGGGATTCCCGCGCGGGAGCAGGAAAAGGTGGCGGCTGCCTACCATCGCATCAAGATCGTTGCCTCCGACGAGAACAACACCCTCAACATGGGGCCGAACATGCTCAGCGACGCCGATCTCTTCGGGATCGTCGACGCGACCGGCTACCACTACACGACCGAGGACCGGCGCGACGGTGCCGCCGACGCCGACACGTATCTGCCGTACACGAAGCTGGCGACCGGGGAGAACAAGTACGGGCAGGACAAGGAGGTCTGGTACAGCGAGGGGACCGGGTCGTTCGGGTTCACCGACTATCGCGTGAACAACACCGAGGGGCCGGGCGGGGCGAGTACGGGGATCGGTGGTGTGCAGAGTGCTCTGGACATCGCCAACCGTGTCGTCAAGAGCTATGCGAACTCCAAGCGCACGCATTATATTTTCCAGCCGGCCATCGGGTCGTTCTACGAGGGTGCTCAGTACAGTCACAAGGAACTCGTCAGCGCGCGCGACCCCTGGTCGGGATATCTGCATTACGACGCGGCGCTCTATGTGATGCAGCACTTCACCCAGTTCGCGAAGACCGGCTGGGAGAACGACACGAATACCGCGGGTATTTGGCGCACCGTTCCCGAGGCCAGTTACAGCGGTGTGAGCGGCACCGAGAATCTCGACGGTTCCAACGGCGCTCCGAGTTACATGACGCTCGCGGATCCCGCCAAGAAGGACTTCTCGACCGTCGTCGTCAACGACAGTGATCAGCCGAAGACTTATCGGATCAAGGCCGAGGGGCTCAGCCTCGGTCGCGATACGACCATGGAGGCGTGGGAGACCCGCGCCGCCGACGCCGGGCAGCGGTACGACGCCGACTTCAAGCACCTCGCCGCGCAGTTCCGGCCCGACGGCGACGGCGTGTACACGTACACGGTGAAGCCGCGGTCCGTCACCACGCTGACGACGCTCGACAAGAGCAGTGACGCGGCCACGAAGCGGCGGCTGCCCGAGTCCGGTGAGCGCGCCGTCCTCGACACCGACCGGGGTGGCAAGCGGCGCGACACCCATGACACGTACCTGTACGCGGACGACTTCGGGTACGCGGAAGAGGGCAGGGTCCGGGTCGGGACGTCGTACCGGCCCTATCTCGCCTCGCGCGGCAACCAGCCCCGCTACATGGTCGACCAGACCGGCGCGTGGGAGGTCGGCGACGGCGTGCTGTACCAGTACATGGACCCCTCCATGAAGGACACCGCCGCCTGGAACAAGAACACGCCCAACACCACGGTCGGCGACTTCCGTTGGGAGAACTACAAGGCGTCCGTCGACGTCTCGTTCCCGGACCCGGACGGCGGTCTCGCCGCGCTCGGCGTGCGCCAGCAGAAGGGCATGGCGATCAGCGACGCCGCCTACAACCTGCGGATCGGACCGGACGGCGGCTGGACGTTCTACGAGTACGGCACCGCCCGCGCACAGGGCAAGGTCGCGGCCGCCGACCACTACCGGCTGGCCGTCGAGGCGAAGGGCGCGACCGTCACCGCCCTCGTCGACGGCGAGTCCGTCGCCACGTACGAGGATCCGACCCCGGAGACGGCCGGGCGCGTCAAGCTGGGCAGCGACTTCCACAAGACGGGCTTCGACAACCTGAAGGTCGAGAAGGTCGCCGGGTACGCGCCGTACTCCACCGCACAGACGGACAACATGGACAGCGCGGTGACGTACGAGGGCACCTGGAGCAGGAAGGCGTCCAACGGCGACGCCATGGACTGGTACCGGTCGACGTCGACGAGCACGACGGCCGGCGCGTCCTTCACCGTCCCGTTCCGCGGCACGGGCCTCGATGTCATCGGCGGCAACGACGGCAGCGCCGTCGTCGATGTGTACGTGGACGGTGAACTCGTCGCCAAGGACGCGAAGACCGCCGTCTCCGACAAGCGGCTCGCCACGTACGCGCTGCGCGGTCTGCCGGACGGCAAGCACGAGGCACGGTTCGTCCTGAAGTCCGGCAAACTCGTCCTCGACGCCTTCGACACCGCACCGGGTGACCGGGTCGGCGGCGTGGTCGACACGGCCCCGATCCGCAGCGCCCTGACCGAGGTCGGGACGCCGGACAAGGGCGACAGCACCGCCGAGTCCTGGCCCCTGTTCGCCCGCTCGCTCGCCGCCGCGCGGGCCGCCCTCGATGGGCAGAAGGGGCTGGACACCGAGGGTGTTCAGCAGGTCGCGGACCGGCTGCGGGCGGCGTACGGGCAGTTGGTGCGAGCGGACGCCGACGCGCGGTAGGAGCGACGAGCACGAAGGGCGGCCCCGGAGGTCACACCGCCGGGGTCGCTCAGACCGCTTCGCGGCGCCGGGGCGCGGGTGCCGGCAGCGGCGGCGGCGCGGCCGGGAGCGACGACGAGCGGATCATCAACTCCGGCAGGATCAGAGCCCGTTGGGCGGGGCGACGACTGCCCTCCAGGAGGCGCGCCACCATCATCTCCACGGCCGTACGGCCCACGAGCGCCTTCGGCGGCCGCACGGCCGTGATCGCCGGATCGGCGAGGTGCGCGACCTCGTCGTCGTAGCTGACGAGCGCCAGGTCGTCCGGGACGCGGATGCCCTGCTCGGTCAGGTACTGGACGATCGAGAGCGCGTCGGGATCGCTGTGCACGATGAGTGCGGTGATGCGGGAGCGGCGGCAGCCCTCGAGGATGTCGGCGATGATCCGGCGGTGCCCCGGCACGTCGAGGGCGACGCTCTCGCGTATCAGGAAGTCGTCGGGCAGCCCGAGCTCGGCGCAGGCGCGATGCCAGCCCACGGCGAGATGGGCGGAGGTGGGGCTGCCCTTGGACAGCACGAGCCCGATGTTGCGGTGGCCGAGCGAGTGCAGATGCCGGACCGCCATCTCCAGGCCCGTCGCGTGGTCGCTGCGCACCCATTCGAGCTGGTGCGGCGTCGGCGTCCACTCGGGCGTCTGGCGCTCCACGAAGACCACCGGCACCGGCAGTTTGCCGATCCAGTCGATCATCTCGTGCATGCCGGGGCCCTCCAGGTTCGGGGCGAGCAGCAGCCCCTGGACCCGGCCCGACTCGGTCAGCCGGACGATCTGGCGCCGGTCCTCCGCCTGGTCGTAACTGGATCCCCGCAGCTGGACGTTGACCCCGTGCGCCGCCGCGGCGTTGCGGACGCCACTCACGATGTGCGGCCAGTAGAAGTCGAGCGAAGGAACGACCATCCCGATCGTGAACGCGGGCGTCGCCATGCGCCTCCTGCGCACCGGCTCCTGCTCCAGGGGCGAGGGAAGCGTCGCCCCGCCGTGCACACGGGTCAGCAGGCCGCGATCGGCCAGAGCCGCGATGTCGCGCCGGATCGTCAGCTCGCTGACCGACAGGTCCTGAGCGAGATCGCGAACGCGAACGGCGCCGTGCAGCCGCAGGTGATCCATCAGGCGTTCACGGCGTTGCAGGGCGAAGAGCGGGTCCCCTCCCGTCGGTCTGTCTTCTCCAGCGGATTCCATGGCGCGTCCCCTCCCGGTCCCGCCCGGCCCTCGCCCCAGCGGGATGTTCGAATCTGTTCAGGTCGTTTCTTACGTGATCGAGCTCTGGTGGGTCTGTGTGGGCGACCACTATCTCTGACTCAGCGTCTTCTGGCTGGAACTCGCCGGAAACACGAATGGCACCCGCCGCGCCAGCGGGTGCCCGGAGGCAGAGGAGCCCGCACCGCATGCAGACCAAGGCCCGAGCTCTGCTCGTGATGAGCAGGTCCAGCTTCGAGGCACACTTCGACCAGGACCGGCTGCGCCGCCTCGCCGACCTCGTGACCCTGGACGAGCCCTGCTGGACGGACGACCTCGACAGCGCCCGGTCCCGTGAACGCCTGGCCCGTGCCGAAGTGCTGCTCACGTCCTGGGGCGCACCCGCCCTCACCCCGCAGCGGCTCGCGGCGGCGCCCCGGCTGCGGGCGGTGCTGCACGGCGCCGGCAGTGTGCGCGACCTGATCGGCCAGGAGGTGTGGCGGCGCGGGATCCGCGTGACCAGCGCCGCCGACGCCAACGCCGTACCGGTGGCCGAATACACCCTCGCCGCGATCATCTTCGCCGGGAAGAAGGCCCCGTTCCTCGCCGCCGACGAGCAGCGTGCCTACGGCGGCTGGGGCTCGGTCACCGGCTACGGCGACCTGTCCAACTTCCGGCGGACCGTCGGCATCGTCGGCTTCTCGCGGATCGGGCGGCAGGTCGTCGAACTGCTCAAGGTGCTGCGCGGCACCACCTGCCTGGTCGCCGACCCGTACGCGGACCCGGACGAGGTGGCCCGCGCCGGGGCGACGCTCGTACCGCTGGAGGAGATGCTGCCGCGCGTGCACGTGCTGTCCGTGCACGCCCCCGAGCTGGCCGAGACGCATCACCTCATCGGCGCCGAACAGCTGAAGCTGCTCCCCGACTTCGCCACGGTCATCAACACCGCGCGCGGCTCGCTCGTCGACCCCGACGCGCTGGCCGCCGAGTGCGCCGCCCGCCGGCTCTTCGCGATCCTCGACGTCACCGACCCCGAACCGCTGCCCGCCGACTCGCCGTTGCGCAGCGTCGCCCGCGTCATGATCACGCCGCACATCGCCGGATCCTTGGGCTCCGAGATCGGCCGGCTCACCGACCACGTCCTCGACGAACTCGCCCGCTGGGTCGCCCGCAAGCCGCTGCGGGCCGAGATCACCGCGGAGAGCTGGGCCCTGGGCCTCAGCGCCTGAAACCGCCCCGCCCGATCCCCCCACATCGCCTGTCACCTTCCGTCCTCAACCGCTCCGTCCGTGAGCTCAAAGGAGAGCCGCCGCCATGAAGTTGAAGAAGAACCTCGCCCGCATCGCGCCGCTGGTCGTCGCGGCCACACTCACCGCCACCGCCTGCGACGCCAGCGGTACGGACAACTCCTCGTCGTCCGGCGGCAAGACCGTCGTGAAGGTCGCGCTGTGGAACTACAAGACGACGCCCGAGTTCAAGGCGCTCTTCGACGGGTTCGAGGCCGCGAACCCCGACATCGACATACAGCCGGTCGACATCCTCGCCGACAGCTACCCGGACAAGATCACCACGATGCTGGCGGGCGGTGACACCACCGACGTCCTGACGATGAAGAACGTCACCGACTACGCCCGCTACGGCACCCGCGGCCAGCTCCTGCCGCTGACCGACGAGGCGTCAAAGCTGGACAAGGCGTCGTACTCCGGTCTCAGCGACTACGACCTCGACGGCAAGTACTACGCGCTGCCGTACCGCTCGGACTTCTGGGTGCTCTTCTACAACAAGGCCATGGTCGGCAAGACCGACATGTCCAAGCTGACCTGGGACGACTACGCGAAGCTCGCCAAGAAGTTCACCAAGGGCTCCGGCGCCGACAAGGTCTACGGCACCTACCTGCACACCTGGCGCTCCGTCGTCCAGGCGATCTCCTCCGCGCAGACCGGCGGCGACCAGCTCGGCGGCGACTACGCGTTCTTCAAGGACCAGTACGAGATGGCCCTCGACCTGCAGAAGTCGAAGGCGACGCTGCCGTTCGCCACCGCCTCCAGCAACCAGATCACGTACGACTCCCAGCTGACCACCGGCAAGGCCGCGATGGTCCCGATGGGGTCGTGGTGGGCGGCGGCGCTGCTCGCCGAGGCGAAGCAGGGCAAGAACGACGTCAAGTGGGGCATGGCGCCGATGCCGCAGGTCAAGAACGACGGCAAGGCCGTCACCTTCGGTTCGCCGACCGCGTTCGCCGTCAACAAGAAGGCCCGCAACGCGGACGCCGCCAAGAAGTTCGTCACCTGGGCCTCGGGCCCCGACGGCGCCGCCGCCATCGCGAAGATCGGCGTCACGCCCGCCTACACCAGCGGAAAGATCCTCGACACCTTCTTCTCCGTCGACGGGATGCCGTCCGACGAGGTGTCCCGCAAGGCGATGCAGCCGGCCAAGGTGCAGCTGGAGATGCCGGTCAGCGACAAGTCCTCCGACATCGACCAGATCCTCAAGGAGGAACACGAGATGATCATGAGCGGCGAGAAGTCGGTCGACGCGGGCATCAAGGAGATGGACGACCGCGTGAAGGACGAAGTCCAGTGAGTGTCGCCGCCCCGCCCACCCAGCAGGACACGCCTGTCGGCGCTTCCGCGGCCCACCGGGCCGCCGTGAAGCGCCGGCGGCGCCGGACCACCCTCATCGGCTGGTCGTTCATCCTCCCCAACTTCCTGGGGTTCGCCGCCCTCACCCTCGTCCCCGTGATCGGCGCGCTCGCGATCTCCTTCACCGACTGGGACTCCTACTCCACCCCGAAGTGGGTGGGCCTGGCCAACTTCCAGCGGCTGTGGAACGACTCGAACTTCTGGGCCGCCCTGCAGAACACCTTCTACTACGCGGCCGGTCACATCCCGCTCACCCTCGTGGTCTCGCTCGGCCTCGCCGTGCTGCTCAACCAGAAGCTGCGCGGCGTGCGCGTCCTGCGGACCGCGTTCTTCTTCCCGTACATCACCTCGCTCGTCGCCGTCGCCGTGGTCTGGAACATGCTGCTGAGCCCCGAGGCGGGCCCGGTCAACCAGTTCCTGTCGTTCCTCGGCGTCGACCACCCGCCGGGCTGGACCAGCTCCCAGGACTGGGCGATGCCCGCGCTGATCCTCGCGAGCGTCTGGCGGGACATGGGCTACTACATGGTCCTGTTCCTCGCCGGACTGCAGACCGTCCCGGCCGAGCTGTACGAGGCGGCCCGCATGGACGGCGCGGGCCCCTGGCAGCGGTTCTGGCACGTCACCCTGCCGGGGCTGCGGCCCACCACCTTCTTCGTCACCGTCATGATCACGGTCTCCAGCTTCAAGGTCTTCGACCTGGTGCAGGTCATGACCGAGGGCGGTCCCGGACGGTCCACCCTCGTCCTGTCCCAGCTGATCTTCCGTGAGGGCATCACGCAGGGCCGCTTCGGCTACGCCTCGGCGGTCTCCCTCGCGCTCTTCCTGATCTGTCTGGTGATCACCGTGATCCAGTTCCAGATGCAGCGAAGGAGCGAGCGATGAACACCACCGTGCTGCACAAGGACGCCGAGGCGGCCGCCGGCCCGGCTCCCGCCGACGCCCCGGCCCCGGACCGCAAGAGCGGCGGCGCGCGGGCGGTCGCCGCACGGATCGCCCTGTACGTCCTGCTCGCCGTGGTGGCGGTAGCGGTCCTGCTGCCGTTCCTCTGGATGCTGATCTCGTCGGTCAAGGACGACCGTGACGTGTTCACGGTGCCGATCCAGTGGATCCCCGACGAGTTCCGGTGGAGCAACTTCTCCAGCATCTGGACGCGGGTGCCGTTCGCCGCCTACCTCGGCAACTCGTTCTTCCTCAGCGTCGTGATCACGTTCCTCCAGGTCCTCACCGGCAGCTTCGCGGCGTACGGCTTCGCCAAGATGCGCTTCCCCGGCCGGGACCTGCTGTTCACCGGCTACATCGCGACGATCGCGGTGCCGTGGCAGGCGTACATGGTGCCGCAGTACGTGATCATGCAGAAGCTCGGCCTCGTGAACTCGTACACGTCACTGATCCTGCTGCAGGCCTTCGGCGCGTTCGGTGTCTTCCTGATGCGGCAGTTCTATCTGACGATCCCGGACGAGATCAGCGAGGCGGCTCGCCTCGACGGCCTCACCGAGTACGGCATCTGGGCACGGATCGTGCTCCCGCTGTCCAAGCCGGCCCTCGCCAGCCTCGCGCTGCTGACGTTCGTGAACACGTGGAACGACTACATGGGCCCGTTCATCTACCTCACGGACAACCGCCTGTGGACCGTGCAGTTGGGCCTGCGCGCCTTCATCGGCCAGTACGACGCCGAGTCGGCGATGATCATGACGGGCTCGGTGCTCTCCGTGGTCCCGGTCCTCGCGGTGTTCCTGCTCGGCCAGCGCTACTTCGTACGGGGCATCGCGACCACGGGTGTGAAGGGCTGAGGGGATGGGATCGATGGAGGCACGTCGGCGCCCGCGGCTCAACGTGGCCTACGGTTCATGGGAGTTGATCTGGTCGCACGTCCACCGCGTCCTGGTCGTCAATCTCGGGATGGCGGTGGCGAACCTGCCCCTGTTCGCCGCCCTGCAACTGACCCATCAGCCGTGGCGCCACCCGCTCCTGTTCGGGCTGCTGCTGATGGTGCTGCCCGGACCGTCGATCGCGGCCGCGTTCGCGTATCTCGGTTCGTCGTCCCTCGGCACGTCGTCGGAGGTCGCGGACGAGCAGGCGTCGGTACGACTGTTCGTCTCGGCCTGCCGGCGGCTGTTCCGGCGGGCCGTGCTGGTCTCGGCCCCCTTCGTGCTGCTCGTGATCGCGGCCGTCGCGGACGTCGTGACCCTGCGAACGTCCGCTCTGGGGGCGGCCGTTGTGCCGATGGCGGTGGTGGTCGCGGTGGTGGCGGTCGCCGCCTGGCCGGTCGCGCTCGCCCGGGTGGCCGGGGGAGGGCCGGTGGAGCGGCGGCTGTTCCTGCTGGCGCCGTACGCGGTGGTCCGGCACGGGCTGCTCGCCCTGATGAACCTGGTGCTGGGCGCCGTGGCGCTCCTCCTCGTCAACCAGGCGCCGCTGCTGGGGCTCGCGGTGCTTCCGGGATGCGCGCTGTTCGTGGTGTGGCGCAACTGCCAGGTGATGGCGACCATGGATGATCGCGCGCAGTCCGGCAGCAGCGTCGTACGAGAGGGGAGGCGCGATGTCGCCGACACCCTCGGGCCCGTCGCCGTACGCCCAACAGTCTAAGGAGGCAGCTGAGTTGACCGACCAGGTGGCCGAGATCCGCGCGGCGGCCGACGCCGCGCGCGGCGAGCCCATGCCCGCCCTGCCCTTCTCCGCGTACCGTCGCTTCGACGACGACGGGGACCGTCTGGCCTACGAGGAGCTGTACTTCCGGCGCCGCGCGCACGTGACCGCGCTGGCCGCCGAGGCCCTGATCGACCCGGACGCCCAACTCGACGCCCTGGCCGACGCGTTGTGGGAGGTCTGCGGCGAGTACACCTGGGCGCTGCCCGCCCACGAGATGCACGCCACCCGCTTCGGCCGGGGCATGGACCAGTGTCTCGACCTGTTCGCCGCGCTCACCGCGCAACTGCTCGCCGAGACGGTGCGGTTCTGCGGCGAGCGGCTCGACCGGCGCGTCGCCGACCGGGTGCGTGCCCAGGTGGACCACCGCGTGCTCCGCCTCCTCGCGGACGACGAACGGCCGCTCCTGTGGGAGGACTGGGCGCACAACTGGGCCGCCGTGTGCGGCGGCGCCGCGGGGCTCGCGGCCCTGGCCCTGTGGGAACCGGGGCCACGGCTGACCCGCGTCCTCGACCGCTGCCGCGCCGCCCAACTCACGTACCTCAGTGGCTTCGGGGACGACGGCGGCTGCGCGGAGGGAGTGGGCTACTGGGTGTTCGGGTTCGCGCACTTCGTCTACTTCGCCGAAGGGCTGAGGGAGGCGACCGGCGAGGATCTGCTGGCGCATCCCAAAGTGGCGGCCGTCGCCCGGTTCCCCTCGGCCGTGCACCTGGGCGGTGGGCTCTTCCCCGCCTTCTCGGACGCCGACGAAAGACCCCGCGTGCCCGTCGGCCTCGCGGGCCTGCTCTCGGATCGGCTCGGTGTGCGCCTCCCCGAGGAAGCCGTCGAGGCCGGTGCGCTGGCGTCGCGGGACTGGGGCGACATCTCCAGGACCCTGCGCCGGGGCACACCGGACCGGGGCCCCGCACCCGTGAGCGACCCCGAACCCGAACCCGCCACCACCTTCCTTCCCGACCTGGCCTGGACGGTCGACCGGGGAGCGGGCGTCGCCTTCGCGGCCAAGGGCGGGCACAACGGAGAGCCGCACAACCACAACGACCTCGGCCAGTTCGTCCTGGCCGCCGCCGGCGAGGTGCTCCTCGCGGACCTGGGCGGCGGCGAGTACCGCAAGGGGTACTTCGACGACGCCACCCGTTACGCGTACCTGCACACCTCCTCCCGCGGGCACTCCGTTCCCCGCGTCGACTCCCGCGAGCAGTCCGCGGGCAGCGCCCACGCCGCGCGGGTGCTGCACCAGGAACCGCTGCCGCAGGGCGTCGACCTGACGCTCGACCTCACCCGGGCCTACGAGGTGGACGGCCTGACGGCCTTGCGCCGCGGCTTCTCCTGGCGCCGCGCGGGCCGGTCGGACGCGGGGGAGCTGCTGCTCGTCGACGAGGTGGAGACGGAGCGCCCGATGACGCTGGAGGAGGTCTTCGTCAGTCGGCTGCGGCCCGAACCGGTCGAGGGCTCAGTGACGTGGCGGGGCGCCGCGGCGTGGGCCCGGCTCGTCCTGCCCGACGGCTGCACCGTGCACACCGAGGAAGAGCACGTCACCGACCACGACGGCGCTCCCGACACCGTGCACCTCCTGCGGCTCGCGTTCGACGTGCCCGAGGGGCGGACGCGGCTGGCGTTCCGCTTCGGTGTCGGAGGGTCGGACGTCAGGCCGCCGCCCGGCCGAGTGCCGCCATCGCCAGCCGCTGCACCCGCACCAGCTCGGCGAGCGGATCGCGTGCGGAGGCGATGAGGGTGCCGCCGCTCTCGCGCACCGCCTCGGTGAGCCGGTCGGGAACGTCCCCGAACACCCACGTCACCTGCTGCTCGGCGGCGGGCCGCGGGCGGTACTCCAGCTCCTGGTACGCCTGCGCCCAGGTCCCCGCGTTGTCCCGCATCAACTGGGCCGCGGCCTCCGCGATGCCGTACGTCCAGCCGGAGCCGAGGAACGTGAACCGGCTCGCCCCGAGCAGGACCGACGGCAGGGTCTCCTCGATCGCCTCGTACGCGTCGTCGGTGGCGTCGTCCAGGTTCTCGCCGAGGTGGGCGCGGAGCAGCGCCAGCGCGGTGGTGGGGAACCGGGTGGCCACCGCCGCCCGCGGTTCGTCGGCGAAGTCGAGACGCAGGGTGTGGTCGGCGATGCCGGGGGCGTCGGGCGACGCGGTGATCGCGACGCTGGGCACGTTGTCGTGCACCTTGCCGAGCAGGCGCAGCATCGCCGGCGCCGTGCCGGTGCGGGTGAGGGCCACGATGCGGTCGTACTCGCGGCCGTACAGGAACGCCGACGCGCTGAACGCGTCCGTCTCGCCGTGCCCGTCCGCCTCGCGGCGCGCCGCGTAGGCCTGGGCCATCGAGAAGGAGGCACCGGATCCGACGACGGCGACGCGCTCGCCGCGCTGGGGCAGCAGCGCCCGGTGCCGCACGGCCATCTCGGCGGCGCGGGTCCAGCAGTCGGGCTGGCCCTCGACCCCGTGCGCCGTCGATGACGTCGATGACGTCGACAACACAGCCGGATGCGTGACGTCTGTGACGTGCGTGTCACGTGTCCTACTCATGGCCCCCCCGGGCTGTTCAGCGCAGTTCACTCACCTGCGTGTTCTCCCAGGACGGTACTCGACGCGGGCCGGCCGGACCGCGCCCGGCCCGACGCCACCGGTCCCGCCGACCCAGGAACGAGGTACCCCACCATGACCCGACCGCTCCCGCCCCGCGCCCTCCGCCCGCCCATGGGCTGGAACAGCTGGGACTGCTACGGCACCACCGTCACCGAGGACGAGGTGCTCGCCAACGCCCGTTTCCTGCGGAGCCACTTGCTGCCGTACGGCTGGGACACCGTCGTCGTCGACATCCAGTGGTACGAGCCGACGGCCCGCGCCCACGGATACAACACCGACGCCCCGCTCGTCCTGGACGCCCACGGACGCCAGCTCCCCGCCCCGAACCGGTTCCCGTCCGCGGCCGACGGCGCCGGCTTCAAGCCGCTCGCCGAGCGGGTGCACGCCCTCGGCCTGCGCTTCGGTCTGCACATCATGCGGGGCATACCCCGACGCGCGGTGGAGCGGCGACTGCCCGTTCACGGAACGGAGTTCACGGCCGACCAGATCGCCGACACCGGCTCCGTCTGCCCGTGGAACTCCGACAACTTCGGCCTGGACCACGACCACCCGGGCGCCCAGGCGTACTACGACTCCCAGGTCGCCCGGTTCGCCGACTGGGGCGTCGACTTCATCAAGGCCGACGACATGCTCTTCCCGTACCACGAGCGCGAGATCGAGGCGTACGCCCGGGCCGTCGAACGGTCGGGGCGCGCCATCGAGCTGAGCCTGTCGCCCGGGACGGACGTCTCCGTGGCCCACCTCGACCACCTGCGCGCGAACGCCACCATGTGGCGCGTCTGCGACGACCTGTGGGACCGCTGGGACGACGTCGAGCGGCAGTTCGCGCGCATGGCCCGCTGGGCGCCCTGGCAGGGCCGGCAGGGCTGGGCCGACGCCGACATGCTGCCCCTCGGCCACATCGGCATCCGCGCCGAGCGCGGCGGCGACCGGCTGAGCCGCCTCACCCACGCCGAGCAGGTCAGCCTGCTGACCCTGTGGTGCATCGCCCGCTCACCGCTCATGATGGGCGGCGACCTGCCCACCACCCCGCCCGGGACGATCGCCCTCCTCACCAACGAGGAAGCCCTCGCCGTGCTGTGGCACAGCGACGACAACCGCGAAGTCCTGCGCGAGGCGGGCCTCGTGGTGTGGACGGCGCGCGACAGCGACGGGCACAGCCGCTACGCCGCCGTGTTCAACCTGGCCGACGAGGCCCGGCCGGTTACGGTGCCGCTCGGCTCGCTCGGCGGGAGGCCCGACGATCGCGTCCGCGAGCTGTGGACCCGCGGCGACGTCCCCCACGACGGCCGGGCCCTCGCGGCGGAGCTGCCCGCGCACGGCGCCGCGCTGTACCGGTTGTCCCGGCCGCGGGGATAGGCTCGCGGTGATCAGCGACCCAGAGTGGGGGGAGGGGCGCCATGACCGGTACGGAATCCGAAGTGCCCGACGGCGCGGGCGCGTTCGACGACACGCCCGCCTCGCGGCCCGAACGCCTCGCCGCACTGCGGGACGCCGCCCGCGCCGCCGGGTTCGAAATGTCCTGCGACGAGCGCACCGGCAGTCTCCTGGCCACGCTGGCGGCCGCCCAACCCGGCGGCCGGATCCTGGAGCTCGGCACCGGGGTGGGAGAGGGGACCGCCTGGCTGCTCGACGGCATGGACGTCAAGGCGCACCTCATCACCGTCGAACTCGACCACGCCGTACAGGATGTGGCCCGTCGGGAGCTCGGCGCCGACCCTCGGGTCTCCTTCGTCGCGGAGGACGGCGGGGTGTGGCTGGAGACGTACGACGGGCCGCCGTTCGACCTCGTCTTCGCCGACACCTGGCCGGGCAAGTTCACCCACCTCGACCGCGCCCTCGACCTGGTGGCGCCCGGCGGCACCTACCTCATCGACGACCTGGCGCCACGGCCCGACTGGCCGGAGAGCCATCGGGCGGCGGTGGACGACCTGCTGCGCACCGTGGAAGGGCTCGACGGCTTCCGCACGACACGGCTCGACTGGTCGAGCGGCCTGCTGATCGCGGTGCGTTCGACGGCGTGACCCGGAGCGCCCCGACCGTCGCCCGCGCCCGCGCAAGTAGCATCGGCGTTCCGCCACCCGCAGCAGCACGACGACGTACGACGAGGCCTCATGACGCGCGACCCAGCCCCCGACGCCCCCGTCATCGTGAGCGACGAACCCGGCTCCTTCCCCCGCAGCGTGTTCCTCGAACGGCACCCGGCGCTGATCCGCCGCGTGCGGGACGCCTTCCCGTACGGGCCCGGACAGCGCTGCGCGCTGGACGCGTTGCTGGAGGAGAGCACCGGCGGGGTGATCGAACCGCTGGCCGCCGACGCGCCCGGCCGTGAGCAGTGGGACGCGTGGCGCCCCGAGCACTTCGGGCAGGGGTGGCTCGACGCGCCGTTCCTGTGGGCCGAGAGCTGCTTCTACCGCAAACTCCTCGACGCCGTCGGCTACTTCGCGCCGGGGCCCTGGCAGGGCGTCGACCCGTTCCGCCCCTTCAAGCTGGCGGAACTGCGCACGGCCGAGGCCGACGAGGAACTCGCCGCCCTGGACCGCCTCGCCGCGCTGCCGGTCGAGGAACAGGCCGCGGCACTGTTGCACGGCTCCCTGTGGGGCAACCGCGCCGACCTCGGGTTCCGCATGGGGTCCGCGGGCGGCGCGACCGACGGTGGAGACTCGCCCGTGATCGTGGACGACTCCGACACGCTGTGGGAACTGCTGCCCACCGGGGCCGGGAACAGCGTGCACGAGGCCGGGCACACCGTGTGCCTGGTCGCCGACAACGCGGGCCGCGAACTCGTCCCCGACCTCCTCCTCGTCGACCATCTGCTGCGACACGGCCGCGCCGCGCGCGTCGTCCTGCACGTCAAGCCGTACCCCTACTACGTCTCCGACGCCACGACCTCCGACGTGCTCGACGCCCTGCGTCATCTGACGGGCGCCGACGGCGCCGCCCGCGCGGCGGGCGAGCGGCTGTGGGCGGCGATGGGCGGCGGCCTGCTGGAGGTGCGCGCGCACCCGTTCTCCTGCGCTCCGCTGCCGTACGCGGACATGCCCGACGATCTGCGCGAGGACTTCGCCGCCGCCACCGTCACCGTCTTCAAGGGAGACCTCAACTACCGTCGCCTGGTGGGTGATCGGCTGTGGCTCGCCACCACGTCGTTCGCCGGGCGCACGGCGTACTTCCCCGGTCCGGTGGCCGCTCTGCGCACGCTCAAGTCGCAGGTGATCGTGGGCCTCGACGCCCGGACGGAACAGGCTCTCGACGCGGCGACGCCCGACGGGGGCTGGCGGACCGGCGGGACCCACGCCGTGATCCAGACCCGCGTCGGGCCGTGAACAAATCCCGCGCGTGACCGGCCGGGCCTGCGGCAGGATGACGCGATGGATCATCACTTCGTAGGCATACCCGAGTTGACCGACGTACCCCGTGTCGCGGTCGTCATCGACGTCATGCGCGCCTTCACCACGGCCGCCTGGGCGTTCTCCCGCGGCGTCGAGAAGATCGTCCTGGCGTCGACGCTGCGCGACGCACTCGCTCTGAAGGAGAGCCACCCGGGATGGCTCGCGCTGAAGGACGGGGCTCCGGCGGAGGGCTTCGACGCGGTGAACTCACCCGGCCTGCTCGGATCACGCGACTTCGCCGGCCGCACTCTGGTGCAGAAGACGACGGCGGGAACCGTGGGCGCGCTGGCCGTCGCCGACGCGCCGCTGATCCTGTGCGCGAGCTTCGTGGTGGCGGGACCGACCGCGCGGTTTCTGCGGAACGCGGCCGCGGGTCCGGTGACGTTCGTCGTCACCGGCGAGGACGGCCGTGCCGACGAGGACCTGGCCTGCGCCGAGTACATCGGTCGACGCGCGGCCGGGGACGAGGTCGACGCCGCTCCGTACCTCCACCGCGCGCGGAACTCCCGTGCCGCGGCGGACCTCGCCGCCGGGCTGCGCAGCGGGTTCCACCCGGACGATGTCGAGCTCTGCGTGGAGGTCGACCGGTTCCCCTTCGCGATGGTGGCTCGCCGGGAGACGGACGAGGAGGGGGAGGAGCTGATGGTGCTGCGTCCGGTGCCGGTCACGCGGTGAACCGCCGCGCTGGAAGCCTGCGTTGAACGTTTGCGCGGCGTTCGGCGTCCAAGGGCGGTACGGCGCGCGAGGCGCCGCGTGGGGAGGACGGGGCGGGGATGCGGAACGGACCACGGCAGGTGGCGCCGGCACTCGTGGCGTTGCTGGCGCTGGCACTGGCGGGATGCGGCACGGAGGTGCCCGAGGGGCTCGTGGTCGGGGAGTCGGCGTCGCCGCCCCCGGCCCCGTACAGCGGCCCGCTGAAGGCGAAGACGCCCTCGTGGGTGGGCGAGGACGGTCTGTTGGAGGGCGGGGGCGCCGCGGTGCTGACGCTGGAGTGCGCCGGGAAACCCCACGAGGCGGGCTCGGTCGCCGACGAGGGCTCGGGCGACGAAGGGGCCGACTCGGCGGACGAGGCGCTCGCCGCGTACGTCGCCGACCAGGCGGGCGAATCGGAGCCCGGCCGCGGCTACCGCGTCGAGGCCCGTACGAAGCAGCGCGTCCTGTACTCCTACGACGTCGCGGCCCGCACCCGCGCCGCGGTGATCGTCGCCGAGGACGAGCGCGGCTGGTTCGCGGAGACGCACGCGCAGTGCGACCCGTCGGAGTTCCGGGCGAAGGAACGGGACCGGCTCGGCATCAACGTGTGGGAGGACGCGCGGGGGCGGGCCGTGTCCACCACGAAGGTCGTCAGCTGGATGGGGGCCGAGCACTGCGACTGGCAGTCCGTGGAGTTCGTGACGCTGGACCGCGGGAACGACGGGCGCCTGCGCGGGCAGGAGTATCTCCGGGACCCGGAAGGGAAGTTGACGGACCTTCGGGGCCTCAGGTCGACGTACGCGAAGGACGTGCAGCTGCCCGCCGACGCCGTCGACACGGGCTACCGGCACGACGGCCGGGAACTGTGGCTGGCGCGGGACAGGACCCACGCGTACGCACGGTCCGCGGACGGCGCGGTGGAGCGCTGGCCCGGGACGAAGGAGCCCGTGGGCTGCATGTGAGGGACGCCGGTCGGACCCACACGTTCATCTTTGGCTGCGGGTCCGAGGGCATCTCCGGGGCCCCTGGCCGGTACACCGGCCGGCGCACCGACCGAGTGGAGCAGATCCGCTGCCGAGGCGACCGGCCGCGATGCCGACTACCGTCGAAGGGCCCCTTCCGTCACCCCGCAGGACAGGAGACACCGTGTCCAGGCCCCCGCTCCCCGCCGACGCCGTCACCATGCTGAGCCGTGCCAACCCCTGCACCGTCACCACGCTGCGCTCCGACGGAGCGCCCGTCTCCACCGCCACCTGGTACCTGTGGGAGGACGGCCGGGTCCTGCTCAACATGGACGAGGGCCGGGTGCGGCTGAAGCACCTGCGCCGCGATCCGCGGCTCACGCTCACCGTGCTCGACGAGAACGACTGGTACACGCACGTCAGCCTCATCGGGCGGGCCGTCGAGCTCCGCCCGGACGAGGGCCTGGCCGACATCGACCGCATCGCCCGGCACTACACCGGCGGGCCCTACCCCGACCGGGTGCGCAGCCGCGTCACCGCCGTGATGGAGATCGAGCGGTGGCACGGCTGGGGCACGTTCCGCGACAGCGACCAGGCCGGCGCGTAGCCGAGCAGGGGGCTACCAGGGGGCTGTCACGGGACTACGGCACCCGGGCCGTCCACTCCTCGGTGCCGAACTTCGTGCGCACCAGTTCCTCGGCCCGTGCCAGCTCCGCCTCGGTCACCGCCCCCTCGGTCAGCCCGTACCGCCCCCGGAACGAGCCGATCATGCGGGCGATGACCTCCTCGCGCGGCAGGCCCGTCTGGCGCCGCAGCGGGTCCACGCGCTTCTTCGCGCTCTTCGTGCCCTTGTCGGAGAGCTTCTCGCGACCGATCCGCAGCACCTCGACCATCTTGTCCGCGTCGATGTCGTAGGACATGGTCACGTGGTGCAGCACCGCGCCCTGCCCGGTGGCGACCCGCTTCTGGGCGGCGCCCGCGACCTTGCCGACGTCCGTCGCGATGTCGTTCAGCGGCTGGTACCAGGCCTTGATGCCCATGTCGGCGAGAGCGCCGAGCACCCAGTCGTCGAGATAGGCGTACGAGTCCTGGAAGGAGAGCCCGGAGACCAGCGCCCGGGGCACCGCGAGGGAGTACGTGATCGTGGACTTCGGCTCGGCGAACATCGCGCCGCCGCCGGAGATCCGCCGGACGACCGTGACGCCGTGCCGGGCCACGCCCTCCGGGTCGACCTCGTTGCGCAGCGACTGGAAGCTGCCGATGATCACCGCCGGGCGGTCCCACTCCCACACCCGCAGCGTCGGCGGGCGGTGCCCGAGCGCGACCTGCTCCGTCATCACCTCGTCGAGGGCCATGTGCAGCACCGGGGACTGCGGGGCGTCGTGGACGAGCTGCCAGTCGTAGTCCCGCCAGTCGGTGGCCCGGGCGAGCGCCCGGCGCACGGCGGTGGCGACGCTCTCCGCGGTGAAGCCGAAGAGCACCGCCGAAGGGGGCAACGCCGCCTGGATGCGGGCCGTGAGACCGGCCGCGTCGGTGTCCGCCGGGGCGCCCTCCAGTGCGCCGTCGATGTCGAGCAGCGCTTCGTCGGGCTCCAGGAAGAAGTCACCGGACACCCGGACGTCACGGAGGACTCCGTCCTCGACGTCGAGATCCACCACCACCAGCTTGCCGCCGGGCACCTTGTATTCGCCGTGCACCGCACACCTTCCCTGCCCGCCGCGAGGGAGCGGCGATCACTGATCTCACCGTAACTCCGCGGAACGGATCATGTGCCGCGGGAGCGAGGGCGGCGGTGATCGGGCAGAATTCAGCCGGTGTCCCAGGAGCCGCAGTCGCGTCGTCGCTTCGTTGCCGAGTGGGAGCCTCACGCCCGTACGTTCATGTCCTGGCCGGCGCTCGCGTCGGTGTGGGACGAGGACCTGGACGCGGTGCGCGCGGACATCGCGCGGGTGGCCCGGGCGATCGGCGCGTACGAGCCCGTCGTGATGATGGCGAGGCCGGAGCAGCGGGCCGCCGCCCAGCGGGCCTGCGGGGCGCAGGTCGACGTGATCCCGCTGATGGTGGACGGCCTGTGGGCCCGGGACACGGTGCCGGTGTTCGCCGAGGAGCCGGGGGAGCCGGAGGAGTCCGGGGAGTCCGCGGACCGGGTGCTGGGCGTCGACCTCAACTTCAGCGGCTGGGGTGGCCAGCAGACGCACGAGCACGACGCGCTCGTCGGGCGGCGCCTGCTCGCCGCGTACGACATCGCGCGGACCGTGGCGCCGCTGGTCGCCGAGGGCGGCTCCTTCGAGACCGACGGAGAGGGCACCCTGCTGGTCACCGAGAGCTCGGTCGTCAACAGGAACCGCAACCCCGGCAAGAGCCGCGACCGCGTCGAGGCCGAGCTGAGGAGCAGCCTGGGCGTGACGCGTGTGATCTGGCTGAAGGGCGTCAAGGGGCAGGACATCACCGACGCGCACGTCGACAGCATCGCCCGGTTCGCCGCGCCGGGCGTCGTCCTCGTCGACCAGGCGTTCCCCGGCAGCCCGCCCGACGTCTGGTCCCGCGCCGCCGACCAGGCCCGGCGCGTCATCGAGGAGTCAACGGACGCCCGCGGCAGGCGACTTGAGGTCACCGACCTGCCGCAGCCCGACCTGGACGAGATCACCGGCGACGGCGACGACTTCGTCTCCACGTACGCCAACTTCTACGTCGCCAACGACGCGGTGTTCATGCCCCGCTTCGGCGACACGAAGGCCGACGATCGCGCCCGCGGCATCCTTCAGGACCACTTCCCCGACCGGGACATCGTGCCCGTACGGATCGACGCCATCGCCTCGGGCGGCGGCGGCATCCACTGCGCCACCCGTGAACAGCCGGGCCACCCGGACGCGTAAGTCGCCTGCCATCAAAACGTCTTGACTCTTCGTCAGATCTCCCGCATCGTCCACGGGCGTTGGGCCGGCCCACCGCGAAGGAGCGTGGCAATGGACCTCGATGTGCTGTACGAGATCGACGTACCCAAGCCCTGGAAGGGCTCCCATCCGCACGGCCAGCGCGCCGCCGAGCAGCGTGCCTGTCGCGAGGCCGTCGAGCAGATCCGGCTCGCCGACAAGATGGGCTTCCGCACGGTGTGGGCGGTCGAGCACCACTTCCGCGAGGGTCGCTCGCACTGCCCCGCGCCCGATGAGGAGGCGCAGGGTGCGGACCCGCACGTCCGGCTGGTGCGCGGGGGTGGTCTGCTCGGCGCGGAGCACCTGGTGGACGGCGTGCACCCCGGCGACGAAGGGCACGCCCGCATCGCCGCGGCGGTGGCGGAAAGTCTCAGGGACCTCCCGCCCCTCAACAGGCATATTCGGAAAGGCCCTTGACGAATACAGTGCGGCACCCGAAAGAATCCGTTACATCAAGTTGCTTTCTGGTGAAACGTGTTCGCTCCAAGGGGGCCGCCTCGACATGTCCGTCACCCGCAGATCCGTCCTGGCCGCGGGCGCGGCCACCCCGCTGGCCGGGGCGCTCGCCACGCCCGCCGCGGCCGCCGACCGTACCGGGGCCGTCGGCCGTCGCACCGTCGACCTCGCGGACGGCTGGCGGTTCGCGCTCGTCAGCCCGGACGGCATCACCGACCCGACCGGCGCCTACGCCGACGCCGAGCAGCCGGGGTACGACGACGGGCAGTGGCGGACGGTCGCCGTCCCGCACGACTGGAGCATCGAGCAGACCCCGACCACCGAGCACCACACCACCAGCGGCACCGGCTTTCTGCCCGGCGGACTCGGCTGGTACCGAAAGAAGTTCACGGTGCCGACCGGCTACGCGGGCAAGCGGATCTCGGTCGAGTTCGACGGCGTCTACATGGACGCGAACGTGTACGTGAACGGCGAGCTCGTCGCCAACCACCCGTACGGATACACCGGGTTCGCGCTCGACATCACCGATCTCCTCCACGTCGACGGCGCGACGGCGAACGTCCTCGCGGTCGAGGTCCGCAACCGGCTTCCCAGCAGCCGCTGGTACTCCGGCAGCGGCATCTACCGCCATGCCCGCCTCGTCGTCACCGAGCCGGTGCACGTCGAACGCTGGGGCACGTTCGTCACCACGCCCGACCTGGCCGCCACCCTGAAGAAGGGCTACGCGACCGTCGACGTCCGCACGAGCGTCGCCAACGCGTCCGGCACCGCGCGGGACGTCACCGTCGTCTCCACGGTGCGCGACGCCAAGGGCCGCCGCGTCGCCCGTACCGAGACCGTCGTCGACTCGGTGACGGCCGACGCGACGAAGGCGGCGCACCAGCAACTCACCCTCAAGCAACCGCAGTTGTGGTCCATCGAGACGCCCGGTCACCGCTACACCCTCGTCACCGACCTGCGCGTGAACGGCGTCACCGTCGACACGTACCGCACCCGCTTCGGCGTCCGGCATGCCGTCTTCGACCCGGCCGACGGCTTCTCGCTCAACGGGACGTACGTGAAGATCAAGGGCGTCGACCTGCACCACGACCTCGGCGCGCTCGGCGCGGCCGTGCACCCCGACGCCGTGCGCCGCCAGCTCACGATCATGAAGTCCATGGGCGTCAACGCCCTGCGGACCTCGCACAATCCGCCCGCGCCCGAGGTGATCGAGGCCTGCGAGGACCTCGGCATCATCATGCTCGTCGAGGCGTTCGACTGCTGGCGCACCGGCAAGAACACCTACGACTACGGCCGCTTCTTCGACGCGCACAGCGACGACGACATCGCCGAGATGGTGCGCGCCGCCCGGAACTCGCCCGCCGTCCTGATGTGGTCCATCGGCAACGAGATCCCCGACTCGACCCGCACCGAGGGCGTCGCGATGGCCCGGCGCCTCGTCGCCGACATCAAGGCGCTCGACACGACACGGCCGGTCGTCATCGGTTCCGACAAGTACCGCTCGCTGCCCGCCGTCGGCTCGCCCGCCGACCTGATCCTGGCCGGGCTCGACGGGCTCGGCCTCAACTACAACACCGCCGCCTCGGTCGACGCCCTGCACGCCCGCTATCCGCACCTGTTCCTCTTCGAGTCGGAGTCCTCGTCGGAGACGTCGACCCGGGGCACGTACCAGGAGCCGGAGCACCTCAACACCGGCGAGAACCACACTCCCGGCAGGCGCGCGACCTCCAGTTACGACAACAACCTCGCCTCCTGGACGATGAGCGGCGAGTACGGCCACAAGAAGGACCGCGACCGGCGCTGGTTCGCCGGCCAGTTCCTGTGGTCCGGCATCGACTACATCGGCGAGCCGACGCCGTACGACGTGTTCCCGGTGAAGGCGTCGTTCTTCGGCGCGGTCGACACCGCCGGGTTCCCGAAGGACATGTACCACCTCTTCCGCAGCCAGTGGGCCGACGAGCCGATGGTGCACCTGCTGCCCATGGACTGGACGACGCACGAGGAAGGCGCGGAGGTGGAGGTGTGGGCGTACGCGAACGTCGCCGAGGTCGAGCTGTTCCTCAACGGCCGCTCCCTGGGCGTGCGTTCCTTCGACGAGAAGAAGACCGTCGACGGGCGGACCTACCTGGAGACGACGGAGGCGACCGGTGACGACAAGACGGTCACCTCCGGCACCTACCCGGGCAGCTACACCTCTCCGAACGGCAGCGCGGGCAAGCTGCACCTGATGTGGAAGGTGCCGTTCGCCGCCGGTGAGCTGAAGGCCGTGGCCCGCAAGGGCGGCAGGACGGTGGCGACGGATGTGCTGCGCACCGCGGGCAGACCGCACGCCGTGCGGCTGAGCGCGGACCGCAAGGCCCTTGCCGCGGACGGCCGTTCCCTGGTCTTCGTGACGGCGGAGGTCGTCGACGCCAAGGGTGTCGTGGTGCCCGACGCCGAGCACCTGCTGGAGTTCGCCGTCGACGGCGGGCAGGTGGCCGGGCTCGACAACGGGCGGCAGGAGAGCGCCGAGCGCTACCAGGCCAGTACCCGCACCGCCTTCCACGGCCTCGCGCTCGCGATGGTCCGGGCGGGCACGAAACCCGGGCGGCTCACCGTCACCGCGAAGTCGGCCGGGCTGCGGACCGGGCAGGTGTCGGTGCGCGCGACCGGCCCAGCGGGCGCCCCCGTCACCCCGCGCGAGCCGTTCACCCCCGACCCCGGCCCCGGCGCGCCCACGTACCCTCTCGCGGACGCCAGTTACTCGGGCGCGGTCAAGACCCTGCCCGCCGCGATGCTCGACGGCGACGCGGCCACCCAGTGGTCCAACGCCTTCCAGAAGTCCGCCACCGCCCTGCTGCCCGCCTTCAGCGGGGCGCGGCCCGCCGACTGGGTGTCCGTCGAGTGGGACCAGGCGCGGACGGTCGGCCGCGTCGAGGTCTCCTTCACCGTCGACGACCGGCACTCCCTGCCGAGGACGATCGACGTGTCCGTGGGGGACGGCGACCGGTACACCGCCGTCCCCGACGTCGACATCGAGTGGGCCACCGCCTCCGGCGAACCGACCGTGCTCACCTTCGACGCCGTACGCGGCCGACGCGTGCGCCTCGACCTGACCAGCCGGAACCCCGGTGCGGCCGACGGAGCCTTCGGCATCGCCGCGCTCGACGTGGCGGAGTCGTGACCCGTCCCGACGACCGCGTCGACCCCGCGTGGCTGCCCGACGAGGCGCTGCGCGGGGTCGGCGCGCGCCGCGTGCGGGTGCGGGGCGAAGGGCCGCTCGTCGACACGGTGTGGGCCGAAGTCAC
The DNA here is from genome assembly GCF_000373565.1 of Streptomyces sp. HmicA12. GTDB lineage: Bacteria > Actinomycetota > Actinomycetes > Streptomycetales > Streptomycetaceae > Streptomyces. Next base: position 155,747 of record NZ_KB891842.1, read on the forward strand.
CTACGCCTGCCGTGAGTTCGGTGGCAGCGTGGTCGGCGAGGGCACGGACTGCGACCTGCTGCTGGCGGTGGCCGCCGACGGCGACGAGGGACCCGAGGGATTCACCCTGCGGCGGACAGCGCGGCGCACCACCGTCACGGCCGCCGCCCCGGCCGGGCTCCTGTACGGCTTCTTCCACGTCGTACGGCTCGGCGAGGCCGCGTTCGCGGAGGCCGCCGACGAGACGCACCGGCCCGCCCTCGCCCTGCGGATGCTCGACCACTGGGACAACGTCGACGTGCACCCCGTGATGGGGCAGGTCGAGCGCGGCTACGCGGGCGGCTCCCTGTTCTGGCGGGACGGGCGGGCGCGTGCGGACCTGGCCGACCTGGCGCGGATCCGCGCGTACGGCCGACTGCTCGCGGCCTGCGGCATCAACGCCGTCGCCGTGAACAACGTCAACGTCCACGCGACCGAGACCCACCTCCTGACCGACCGCTTCGCCGAAGTGACCGCCATAGCGGCCGAGTTACGGCCCTACGGCATCCGCACCCACCTCTCCGTCAACTTCGCCGCGCCCCGGCTGCTCGGTGGGCTCGACACCACCGACCCGTACGACGAGTCCGTGCGCGCGTGGTGGCGCGAGACCGCCGACCGCGTCTACGCCGCCGTGCCCGACTTCGGCGGCTTCGTCGTCAAGGCCGACTCGGAGGGGCAGCCGGGACCCTTCGCCCACGGTCGCAGCCATGCCGACGGCGCGAACCTCCTCGCCGACGCGCTCGCCCCGCACGGCGGCACCGTCCACTGGCGGGCCTTCGTCTACGACCACATCCAGGACTGGCGCGAGCGCACGACGGACCGGGCGCGCGCCGCGTACGACCATTTCGCCCCGCTGGACGGGGAGTTCGCCGACAACGTGATCCTTCAGGTGAAGCACGGGCCGATGGACTTCCAGGCCCGCGAACCCGTCTCGCCCGTCATCGGCGCCCTGCCCCGCACCCGGGTCGCCGTCGAGCTGCAGGCCACCCAGGAGTACACCGGACAGCAGCGGCACGTGTGCGCGCTCGCGCCGATGTGGTCCGAGGCGCTGACGTTCCGGCCGGAGGGTGAGTCCGGGCCCGCGGTCGGCCAACTCGCCTCCGGTGGTGGCCTGGTGGCCGTGTCGAACGTCGGCGACGACGCGTTCTGGACCCGGCACCCGCTCGCCCAGGCCAACCTCTACACGTACGGCCGCCTCGCCTGGGACCCGGCCGCCGATCCGCTCCGACTCCTCGACGAATGGGCCGAGTCGACCTTCAGCCCCGACCTCTCCCCGGATCCCGAGCGGCTGCGCTCCGGACTGCGGGCGGTGCTGCACGGCTCGTGGGCCACGTACGAGAAGTACACCGCGCCGCTCGGCGTCGGGTTCATGGTGCAGCCCGGGCACCACTACGGGCCGAGCGTCGACGGGTACGAGTACAGCCCCTGGGGCACCTACCACCTCGCCGACCGCGACGGCGTCGGCGTCGACCGGACCCGGGCCACCGGCACCGGATACGCGGCGCAGTACGCGAAGGCGTGGGCCGACACCTACGAGCGGGTCGAGAGCTGCCCCGACGAGCTGCTGCTCTTCTTCCACCACGTGCCGTACGACCACGTCCTGCGCAGCGGGAGCACCGTGATCCAGCACATCTACGACACCCACTTCGAAGGCGTCGAGGAGGTCGCGGCGGCGCGCGACGTCTGGGCCTCCCTCACCGGCCTCGTGGCGCCCGCCCGGCACGCCAGGGTCGCCGAGCTGTACGAGGAGCAGCTGAGCGGCGCCCGCGAGTGGCGGGACCACGTGAACAGCTACTTCCTGCGCAAGTCCGGGGTGCCGGACGCGCACGGGCGGCGCATCTACTGAAGGCGCAGCAGGGCGACGCCCAGCGGGGCGAGCGCGAGCGGCTCGCCGGGCTCGTACCGCTTGCCGGTCAGGGCATCGGTCGCGGCGGCGTGCGCCGCCAACTGGACAGGAACGGAGGTGTGGTTGAGGAGGAAGAGGAGACGCGTGCCGTCCGGAGCGACCCGGTGCGCGGTCTCGACGCCCGCGTGCCCGGCGTACGGGCCGACGAGCCCGTGCCGGTCGAGCACCCGGCGCACCACCTCGTCCGTGCCCGCCTCGTCGAGGCATGTGGCCACGTACCAGCCCTCGCCGCCGCGACCGCCGAATCGGTGGCGGGTGACGGCCGGGGTGCCCGCGTAGAAGTCGGCGGTGTACGTCGCGACCGGCTCGGCGCCCTGCGGGACCACGATCTCGAAGACCAGGCCGGCGTCCACTGCGCGGTCGCCGATGCGGACCGGGTGGGTGACGTCGGCGGGCCGGGAGTCCCACTCGTCGATCCGTACGCCCATCAGCGGCCCGAGCGGGCCCGGCACATCGGAGAGGAAGGCGCGGCCGTGCGCGTCACCGCGCCCGGAGAGGAACGTGGCCAGAACCGTGCCGCCGCGCTCGGCCACGGCTTCCAGGCGCTCCGCGAGGTCGCCCTTCACCAGGTGCAGCACGGGAGCGAGGACCACGTCGTACGGCGCGAGGTCGGCGGAGACCGGGACCACGTCCACGTCGGCGCCCGCCGCGCGGGCCGCCCGGTAGTAGCCGTGCACGACGTCCTGGTAGCGCACAAGGCGGGACGGGCCGTCCGAGATCTCCAGGGCCCACCAGCTGTCCCAGTCGAAGAGCAGCGCGACGCGGGCGGGGGTGCGGGCACCGAGCGTCAGCGGCCCGAGATCCGTCAACTCCTCCCCCACGTGGGCTACTTCGCGGAACACACGCGTGTCGTCGCGGCCCGCGTGCCCGATGACCGCGCCGTGGTACTTCTCGCAGGCGCCGCGCGAGGCCCGCATCTGGAAGTACAGGGCCGCGTCCGCGCCGTGCGCGATCGCCTGCCACGTCGCGAGCCTCAACTCGCCCGGTCTGCGGAGCGGGTTGACGTCCCGGCACGCGGTCGTCGACGGCGTCTGCTCCATCAGCCAGAACGGGGCGCCGCCCTTGAGCCCGCGCATCAGGTCGTGCGCGAGGGCCGGGACCGTGGGCGGCGCGCCGAGCGGCGGATAGCTGTCCCAGGACGCGAAGTCGAGGTGCGGCGCCCAGCGGTGGTAGTCCAGCGGCCGGTACGCGCCCATGAAGTTGGTCGTGACGGGGGCACCCGTGTCGTGGGCCCTGATCGCCTCCTTCTCGGCGACGAAGCAGCCGAGCAGCGCGTCCGTCATGAACCGCTGGTAGTCCAGGGTGATGCCCTGGAACGCGGTGTGGTCGGGGCCGCGCCAGTGCTCGGTGAGCGCGCTCGGCGGCTCGATCTGCGACCAGTCCGTGTACCGGTGCGACCAGAACGTCGTCCACCAGGCGTCGTTCAGCGCGTCGAGCGAGCCGTGCCGCTCGCGCAGCCAGTCGCGGAACGCGGCGGCGCACCGCTCGCAGTAACAGGCGCCGCCGTACTCGTTGTTGACGTGCCAGGCGAGCAGCGCCGGATGGCCCGCGTACCGCTCGGCGACGCGTGACGCCAGCGCCGTGGACAGTCGCCGGTACGCGGCCGAGCTCGGGCAGAAGTTGTGCCGCTGGCCGTAGCCGTGGCGCCGGCCCTCGAAGTCGGTGCGGTTCACCTCGGGGTAGGCGTGCGCGAGCCACGGCGGCACGGCCGCCGTGCCGGTGGCGAGCACGACGCGTCGGCCCTCGGTGGCGGCACGCTCGACGATCCGGTCCAGAACGGCGAAGTCGTAGGCGTCCTCGGCCGGTTGGAGGACCGACCACGCGAACACGCCCACCGTGAGCGTGTCGATCCCGGCCTCGGTGAACAGCCGGTGGTCCTCGTCCCAGACCTCTTCCGGCCACTGCTCCGGGTTGTAGTCGCCGCCGTACAGGACCTTGGCGGGTGCGCCGGTCGACGGGTTCATGCGGTGAAGTCCTCCCGGGTCTCGGTGATCATCCGGTGGCTGCCGCGCAGCAGGGAGAGCAGCAGGAGCGAGGCGAGCAGCAGCGGCAGCGCCTCGGTGAGCCACAGCGTGCCCGCGGCCGCGAGCACGAGCAGGCTCGCGGCGCCCGGCGACGCCCCGCTCCGGCGCAGCAGGAAGTACCCGGCGAGCCGAGCCGTGTCGGCAGTACGGAACGTGAACAGGGCGGTCAGGACGAGGGCGTTGGCGCCCCACAGCAGAGATCCCACGCCGACGACGGCGAGCAGCACGGCCCACCAGCCCGGCAGCCCGGCCGCGGCGAAGTGCGTGAGCGTGAACGCGATGACGCTCAGCCAGGCCAGCAACGGCAGCCAAAGCCGCAGCGCGGCGCTGGAGTTGACGCGCAGACCGTGAAGGAAGGCGCGCGCCGGCCGCAGGTCCGCGAGATCGGTGCCGCGCTGCTGGAGTGCGTACAGGGCCGCCGCGAGCGCCGGACCAAGCGGCACCAGGCACACCCCGGCGAGCGGCAGATTGGACGGGTCCCCGCCCAGCAGGAGCAGCCCCGCCAGGCTCGGCGCCAGCGTGGCCAGGAACAGTGCCTCGACCGTGAGCAGGGTGTGCACCAGGGCGGCGCCGCGGGACAGCGGCCCCCGGCCGAACGCGGCCTGCGCGGTGCTCATCGCGGCTCACCGTCCCCGAGCAGCCGTCCCGCGTCCCACCACGCAGGCGTCTCGTCCTCGACCGGGCTCACCTCGACGAGCGTCACCTCGTGGCGCTCCAGAGTGAGGTCGACCGTGACGCCCAACTCGCCGACGGGGAGGCGATGATGGGACCGCGCGGGTTCGGCGGCCTCGTGCAGAACGTCGACCTGGCGCGGGCGCGGCGACCGGGGACTGCCCATGCGTCGCCACGCCGTGTACGCGTTGCCGCGCTCCTCGTCCACGCTGGAGCGGCGCAGAAAGGCGGTGCCGCCGGACAGGGGAACGTGGAGGCGAAGGGTGTGCAGGCCGGGCCCCGGCGCCACGCCGGTGGGGTCGACCGGGGCCCACGCGAGCACCGTCACCCGGCCGTCCGGGTGCCGCGTCACGAGATGGTCGTCGCCGCGGCCCAGTACCTCCTCGCCCATCCGCGCCATGAAGGCGTACAGGTGGTACGTGGGCTTCTTCACCTGGCGGTGCGTCAGCAGCCCGAAGCCGCCGTGGAAGAGCGCCGTCGGCACGCCCTCCTCCTCGAACATGTCGCTGAACGTCCAGTACGAGAAGGAGTCGACGAGATCCCCGCCCGCGGCCACGACCGGCGCCAGATACGCGGCGTGGAACGCGGTGTCGTGGACGGGGTTGTCCGGCCGGTACGAGGAGTTGAACAGCTCCGCGAGCTCGGCACCCGGCACCGCGTCGGCGATCTCCCGCAGATGCGCGGGCGGCGTCGCGGGATCGTCGCGGCCGGCGATCAGCAGCGTGGGAACGGCGATGTCCCCGAGCCGCTCCCGCAGATCGAAGGCGGCGAGCGCGTCACAGCAGGCGGCGTACGCCTCGGGATCCGCGTCCCGGTTGTCCCGCACGAGACGCGGCACGGAGAACCCGGGCGTGAACCACCGCGCCGGCGCACTGTCGGCGACACCCGCCGTGCCCTCCTTGCGCACGAGCGCGGCCCGCTCCTGCCACGCCCCGGCCCCGCCGAAGTGCGCGGAGGAGCACAGCACGGCCAGCGCGCCGACCCGCTCCGGATGATGCACGGCGAGATGCAGGCCGACGGCGCCGCCCAATGACACACCAGCGTAGGCGAATCGCTCGATCCCGAGGTCGTCGGCGAGCGCGAGGACGAGCCCGGCGAGCTCACCGACGGTGGCCCCCGCGGAGATCAGCCCGGGCGCGGACCCGCCGTGCCCCGGCAGATCCCACCGCACCACGCGATGCGCGACCGACAACTCGGGCGCGACCTGGTCCCAGAGCGCGAGCGAGGTGCCGAGGGAGGGGCCGAGGAGGAGGGGAGGCGCGGTGGGGGAGCCTTCGGCACGGTGATGAAGGAGGGGGCGGTTCATGTGAACTCCAGGGAAGGGAAAGTCCGGGAAGGGGGCGGGTCGGGGGACATCTCACAACCGGGCCAGCGCCCGATCCACCAACACCCCCGCGGCCCCCACGTACCGAGCCGGATCCATCAACTCACCGAGATCGACCCTCTTGAGGTCGGGTTCCTCCGCGAGGACGTCCAGCAACGAACACCCGCGCCCTCGCGCCGACTTGGCCGCATCCGCGAGCAACGCCCTGGCCCGCCCCCGCCCGAGCAACCCCGCCAGCTCGACGGACAACCGCTCGGAGACGATCGCGCCCCCGGTGAGCCCGAGATGCGCGCGCATCACACCGCCCCGCACCACGAGCCCGCCGACCAGCTCGGAGGCATCCCGCACCGCTCCGCCCACCAGCCGCAACAGCTCCCGCAGCGTGGCCCATTCGGCATGCCACGCCCCGGCGGGCCGCTCGTCCTCGGCCGGCAGCGACCCGTACAGCGTCGCCGCGAGACCGGGCGCCCGCCGCGCCGCGGCGGCGATGAGCGTGGCCCGCACCGGGTTCGCCTTGTGCGGCATCGCGGACGAACCACCGCCCGCGCCCTCCGCCAGCTCCCCGATCTCCGTACGGGAGAGGATGAGCACATCCACGGCCGTCTTGCCCAGCGCACCCGCCGCGAAGGCGAGCGCCCCGCCCAGATCGGCGACCGGAGTGCGCAGCACATGCCACGGCAACTCCGGTGCTGACAGGCCGAGTTCCGTCGCGTACGCGTCGACGAGCGCCGTCGGATCGGTGGCGCCGTACGCCTCGAACGCCGCCAGGGTTCCCGCGGCGCCGCCGAGCTGGACCGGCAGCACGACAGCCCGCAGCCGGTCCCGCGCGTCCAGCACCAGCGACCGCCAGCCCGCCGCCTTCAGCCCGAACGTCGTCGGCACGGCGTGCTGCGTCAGCGTACGACCGGGCATGACGGTGTCCCGGTGCTCGGCGGCGATACCCGCCAACACCTCAGCCACGTCATCGAGTTCACCGACGACGACTTCCAGGGTCCGCGCCGCGACCAGCATCAGCGCGGTGTCCAGCACATCCTGACTCGTCGCGCCCCGATGCACGTACGCGCCGTACTCCGCCGGCACCGCCGCCGTCAGGTCGGCGACGAGCGGGATCACCGGGTTGCCGCCGGTCCGGGCCCGTCGCGCCAGGTCCCGGACGTCGAAGCGGTCGGCCACCGCGGCCGCGGTCACCGCGTCGGCGGCCGCTGCGGGCGCCAGACCGAGCGAGGACTGTGCGCGGGTCAGGCCCGCCTCCGCGTCCAACAAGGCCTGAAGGAAAGCCTGTTCGGAGGTGGTGCGCTCGGTGGGCGCGTCCTCGCTGCCGGGGTCGAACAACGTCACGTGAACTCCAGGAAGACCGTCTCGCCCTCGCCCTGAAGGCGCACGTCGAAACGGTACGTGCCGTCGGCCTGCGGACGGGCGACCAGCGTGTCGCGGCGCTCCGGTGCGAGGCGCGCGAGCAGCGGGTCCGAGGCGAGCGCGGGGTCGCCCTCGAAGTAGATCCGCGTGAACAGGTGGACGAGCAGCCCGCGCGCGAACACGCACACACTCAGGTACGGGGCGTTGTCGCCGCGCGCTCCGGGCCACAGCGTCCGCACGTACCAGTGGCCGCCTGCGTCGGTCTGGCTGCGGCCCCAGCCGGTGAACTCCACGCCGTTGCGGCCGAGATAGCCGCCGGTGGCAGGGTCGCGCCGGATCGAGCCGTCGACCTGCGGCAGGTTCCCCTCGTGGTCGGGGCCCCATATCTCCAGGAACGCGTCCGGCACGGGGGTGCCCTCGCCGTCGTACACGTACCCGCGCACGACGACCTCGTGTCCGTCACCGGCGGGCGCGATGTCGGCGCCGCCGGGGAACGGCAGCGCGTAGCCGTAGAACGGGCCGACCGTGTGGGACGGCGTCGGCAGGACCGCGGCCGGATTGCTCGTGTCGATCTTCGTCATGGTGGCTGCTCAGCGCCCTTCTTCGATCCAGGTGGCCTGCGGGCCGTCGAGCACGATGTCCCAGTGGTAGCCCATCGAGAACTCCGGCACGGACAGGCTGTGGTCGTAGGTGGCGACCAGGCGCTGCCGAGCGGCGTCGTCGGTGACGGACTGGATGATCGGGTCGTAGGGGAACAGCGGGTCGGCGGGGAAATACATCTGTGTCACGAGACGCTGCGTGAACGCCGAGCCGAACATCGAGAAGTGGATGTGGGCCGGGCGCCAGGCGTTCACGTGGTTGCGCCACGGATACGGGCCCGGCTGGACGGTCGTGAACCGGTACTGGCCCTGATCATCCGTCAGCATGCGCCCCACGCCGGTAAAGTTGGGGTCCAGCGGTGCGTCGTGCTGCTCGCGCTGATGGGCATAGCGGCCGGCCGAGTTGGCCTGCCAGATCTCGACCAGCTGACCGCGCAGCGGGCGGCCGTCACGGTCGAGGAGGCGGCCCGAGACGGTGATGCGCTCACCGATCGGCTCACCGGTGTGCTGCCGGGTGAGGTCGTTGTCGATCTCGGTGATGTCGCGCTCGCCGAACGCGGGGGAGGCCAGCTCCACCAGCTCCGGGTCCCTGCTGACGTCGATGTTGATCGGCGGCTGCTTCGGGTGGCGCAGCGTGGAGGAGCGGTAGGGGGCGTAGTCGCGGCGCGGCTGGTGCTCGACGGGCCCGCCGTCGGCGACCCGCTTCTCGTACGCGGCGTGCTCGGCCGCGATCTCCGCGTCGATGTCGTGTTGCGTGAGAGTCATGGGAGTTCGTGGCCTTCCTAGCGTTCCAGTACGAGGGCGAGGCCCTGGCCGACGCCGATGCAGAGGGTGGCGACGCCGACCCCGGAGCCCTTGCGGGCGAGCTGGTGGGCGACGGTGCCGGCGAGCCGGGCGCCGGACGCGCCGAGCGGGTGGCCGAGCGCGATGGCTCCGCCCTGCGGGTTGAGCAGCGCCGGGTCGAAGTCGGGCCACTCGGCGACGCAGCCGAGGACCTGTGCGGCGAACGCCTCGTTCAGCTCCAGAGTCGACAGGTCGTCAAAGGTCTTTCCCGCCTTGGCGAGTGCGCGGTTCGTCGCCTCGACCGGGGCGAGACCGAAGTAGTGCGGGTCGAGCGCGGAGACACCGGAGGCGGAGATCCGAGCGAGCGGCTCGCGGCCGGTGGCCCTCAGGCCCTCCTCGTCGACGAGGAGGAGGGCGGCGGCGCCGTCGTTGAGCGGCGAGGCGTTGCCCGCCGTCACCGTGCCGCCGTCCTGGCGGAAGGACGGCTTGAGCTTCGCCATCGCCTCCAGGGACGCCGTCGCGCGCACGCACTCGTCGGCGTCGACCACGACCGGGTCGCCCTTGCGCTGCGGGACGGAGACCGGGACGATCTCCGCGTCGAACAGGCCGTTCTTCTGCGCGGCGGCGGCCTTCCGGTGGCTGGCGAGGGCGAACTCGTCCTGCTGCTCGCGTGTGATGCCGTGCTTGTCGGCGATCAGCTCGGCCGACTCGCCGAGCGGCACCGTCCACTGCGGTTCCATCCTCGGGTTGACCATGCGCCAGCCCAGCGTGGTGGAGTACAGCTCGGTGTGCGCGGCCGGGAACGGCTTGTCGTTCTTGGGCAGGACATAGGGCGCGCGGGTCATGGACTCCACGCCGCCCGCCACCGCGACCGACGCGTCGCCGAGTGCGATGGCGCGGGCCGCCTGGACCACGGCCTCCAGACCGGAGGCGCACAGCCGGTTCACGGTCACGCCCGGCACCGAGGTCGGCAGCCCGGCGAGCAGCCCGGCCATGCGGGCGACGTTGCGGTTCTCCTCACCCGCGCCGTTCGCGTTGCCGTAGTAGATGTCGTCGATCCGCGACGGATCCAACTCCGGTGTACGGGAGATCAGTTCACGGATCGCGTGGGCGCCCAGGTCGTCCGGGCGGACCGCCGCGAGGGCGCCGTTGTACCGGCCGACGGGGGTGCGGACTGCGTCGACGACGTAGACGTCCTTGATCCCGCTCACTTGGCCTCCTCCGGGATGCGGACCTCGGTGGCGGTCCTCGTCACGACGTCCTCGGCGCTCACGCCGGGCGCCAACTCGACCAGTTCCAGGCCGTGTTCGGTGATGTCGAGGACGGCGAGGTCGGTGATGATCCGGTTCACGCACGCCTTGCCGGTCAGCGGCAGCGCGCACTCGTCGAGGATCTTCGGGGAGCCGTCCTTCGCGGTGTGCGTCATCACGACGATGACCGTGCGCGCCCCGTGCACGAGGTCCATCGCGCCGCCGATGCCGGTGATCATCTTGCCGGGCACGGCCCAGTTGGCCAGGTCGCCGCCCGCCGACACCTGCATGGCGCCGAGCACCGCGACGTCGATGTGGCCGCCGCGGATCATCCCGAAGGAGAGCGCCGAGTCGAAGAACGAGGCGCCGGGCAGGACCGTGACGGTCTCCTTGCCCGCGTTGATCAGATCCGGGTCGACCGCGTCCTCGGTGGGATACGGGCCGGTGCCCAGGATCCCGTTCTCCGACTCCAGGATCACCTCCACGTCACCGGGGAGGTAGTTGGGGATGAGCGTGGGCAGACCGATGCCCAGGTTCACGTACTGGCCGTCGCGCAGCTCACGTGCCGCGCGCGCCGCCATCTGCTCCCGTGTCCATGCCATGGCTCACTCACCCACCGTCGAGGTCGTGCGCTTCTCGATGCCCTTGTCCACGGCCTCTTCCGGGGTGAGGGCGACCACCCGCTGCACGAAGATCCCCGGCAGGTGCACGGCGTCCGGCTCGATCTCGCCCGGCTCCACCAGCTCCTCCACCTCGGCGATGGTGATCCGGCCGGCCTGCGCGGCGAGGGGGTTGAAGTTCCGGGTCGACTTGTTGAAGACCAGGTTCCCGTGCCGGTCGCCCTTCGCGGCCCGGACCAGCGCGAAGTCGGTGCGGATGGCGCGCTCCATCACGTACTCGACGCCGTCGAACTCACGGACCTCCTTGGGCGGCGAGGCGAGCGCCACCCCGCCGTTGCCGTCGTAGCGCCAGGGCAGTCCGCCGTCCGCGACCTGGGTGCCCACGCCCGCCGGGGTGTAGAACGCGGGGATCCCGGCGCCGCCCGCGCGCAGCCGCTCCGCGAGCGTGCCCTGCGGAATCATCTCGACCTCGATCTCACCGGCCAGGTACTGCCGGGCGAACTCCTTGTTCGCGCCGATGTACGAGCCGGTGACCCGGGCGATACGGCCCGCCGCCAGCAGAACGGCGAGTCCGGACTCCAGGGCGCCGCAGTTGTTGGACACCACCGACAGGTTCCCGGTGCCCTGCTCGTACAGCGCCTTGATCAGTACGCCGGGCACCCCGCTCAGTCCGAACCCGCCGACCGCCAGGGACGCGCCGTCCCCGACGTCGGCGACCGCCTGCGCGGCCGTGGCGACCACCTTGTCCATGTCTGCGAGACCCGTCTGTAGGAGGTGGGTGAATTGCTCAGCGCACTGAGTGTTTTCGAAGCGGGCCTCACGTTGCCACTGGGTATGTGAACCGTCAAGGGTCTACGATTGCTCAGTACACCGGCTTAAATGGGCGCGCTGACCGACGTATCGCAAGGAGGGCCGTGATGGCCGCGGTGGATCTGACCACCCATCCCGGGCACCTCGCCCGACGGCTGCAGCAGGCGCACTATCTGCTGTGGAACACGATGGTCTCGGAGGAGATCACGTCCCCGCAGTTCGCGGTCCTGAACACGCTGGTCGCCGAGCCGGGCCTGGACCAGCGCACGGTCGGCGAGCGCGTCGGCCTCGACCGGTCGACGATCGCCGAGGTGATCAGCCGGCTCACCCGGCGCGAGCTGATCGACAAGGTGCGCGACCCGCAGGACGGGCGCCGTTCCCTGCTGCGGCTCACCCCGGAAGGGCTGCGCACGCACAAGAAGCTGACCGTGCGCACGGCCCGGATGAACCAGGTCCTCCTGGGGCCGCTCGACGGCGCCGAGCAGACCGTCTTCTTCGACCTGATCCAGCGGGTCTGCGACGCGGCGGAGGGCCTGCGCAACCCGGCCGAGCCGCTGACGGCGACGCAGCCGGGCTAGGTCGTGTCCGCAAAGTCCCTCCTGCCCCGGCGGACGGAGGAACTTCGCGGACACGGCCTAAGCCTTCGCGAACACCACCCACACCTGGCCGGGCGCGAACGCCAGCGGGCTTCCGCCCTTCGCCGCCGTGAACTCCGTGCCGTCCTGCGGCGCCCGGCGCTCCCACCGCGCGTCGTACGCCCGCCCGTCCCGCAGCACCACCGCCCGCCCCGAACCCACGGTGCGCGACAGGGGAGAGGCGTTGCCCAGCTTGTCGTGGAAGCGGGACGGCTCGACGTCGACGTACTGGACGACGACCGTCGGCGCCGCGAGCCGCGTGCCACCCGCTGTCGTCGCGGCCCGCCCGTCCATGCTCACCAGCCAACGCCCCTTCCCCGCCGACCAGTTGAAGGTGAACCGGGCCGAGGGGAACCGCACCGTGCGCTCCGTCTCCGGCCGGCCGCCGGCGGGCGCCCGCGCCGCGAACCGGAATCCGGCGGCGGCCCCCGCGCCCGCCCCCGACGTCGTCCGGCCGAGCTTCTCCGGCCGCAGATACAGATTGTGCGGGGCCGGCTTCCCGCCGCCCCGGAAGTAGGCGCCGCCCTCCTTGCCCTGCGGGGCCGCCCGCAGCGGCGCCGCGTCGATCAGGGGCTGGAGCCTGCCCTGCGCCCCCGAGTAGGCGAGTGTCGGCCGGTCGAACTGGCGCAACAGTTCCAGGTCGGTCTCGCGGGCGCTGCGCACCGGCCCCACCACGTCCGGGACCCGCGTCCCGAAGACCGCCATCAGCCGGCTGAGGCCGCCCTCCACCTGCTCCGCGTACACGATGTCGGCGTCCTCGACGCCGGTCTGCGGACGCGCCGCGCCCACGTTGTCGATCTTCACGGCGAGCAGGGCAGCAGCCTGGCCGGGCGTGCCGGAGCCCTTCCCGTCGGGCAGGCCGCCCGGTGTGCAGGCCGCCACGAACACCCCGAGCGCACCGGCGACGAACCCTCGCCTACGAATCCCGTCCACGGCCCCTGCATACCCAGCGGGCGCCGCCGATGACCACGCTTCAGCGCAGCACCTCCGAGAGGTCGAACGACACCGGCTCCTCCAGCTGCGCGTACGTACAGCTCTCCGCGTCCCGGTCCGGGCGCCAGCGGCGGAACCGGGCCGTGTGCCGAAAGCGCGCGCCCTTCTCCATGTGGTCGTACGCCACCTCGGCCACCCGCTCCGGCCGCAGCGCCACCCAGGACAGGTCCTTCTTGCCGCTCCAGCGGTTGGCCGCGCCCGGCATCCGCTTCGTCTCGTGTGCGGCCTCGTCGGTCCAGGCCGCCCACGGATGCCCCGCCGGGTCGTCCATGCGCAGCGGCTCCAGCTCGGCGACCAGTTCCGTGCGCCGCTTCATGGTGAAGGCCGCGCAAACCCCGACGTGCTGCAGGGCGCCCTCGTCGTCGTAGAGGCCGAGCAGCAGTGAACCGATGACCGGGCCGCTCTTGTGGAAGCGGTACCCGGCGACCACGCAGTCCGCCGTCCGCTCGTGCTTGATCTTGATCATGAGCCGCTCGTCCTGCCGGTAGCGCAGGCTCAGCGGCTTGGCGACGACGCCGTCCAGGCCCGCGCCCTCGAACTGCTCGAACCAGCGCTGCGCCAGCTCGGTGTCGTTCGTCGCGGGCGCCACGTGCAGCGGCGCGGAGGCGTCCGCGAGGGCCTCCTCCAGGCGCTTCCTGCGCTCCGTCAGCGGCTGGGCCACCAGCGACTCGTCGCCGAGGGCCAGTACGTCGAAGGCCACGAACGACGCCGGTGTGCGCTCGGCGAGGGTGTTCACCCGGGAGACCGCCGGGTGGATCCGCTCGGTCAGCGCGTCGAAGTCGAGCCGCCCGTCCCGCGCGATCACGATCTCCCCGTCCAGCACGCAGCGCTCCGGAAGCCGCTGCGCCAGCGCCGCGACCAGCTCGGGAAAATACCTGGTCAGCGACTTGGTGCTGCGGCTCGTGAGCTCGATCTCCGGCCCGTCGCGGAACACGATCGCCCGGAAACCGTCCCACTTCGCCTCGTAGTGCATCCCCGCCGGGATCTTGGCGGCGGACTTGGCGAGCATCGGCCGGACCGGCGGCATCACGGGAAGATCCATACCTCGATTCTGTCCCGTACGTTCAGGTATCGCCCGGTATGCGCGCCGCGGCCGGGCGGCCTAGCGTGGGCCCATGGGCAGCAAGGGCGCGGCAGTGGAGCTGACGGCGGGCGGACGGACGGTGCGTCTGTCCAGCCCCGACAAGGTGTTCTTCCCCGACGGCGGTGGGTCGGGAGCCGCCGGGTCCGGATATACGAAGCTGGACCTCGCGAACTACTTCCTCGCGGTCGGTGACGGCATCCTGCGCGCGCTGCGCGACCGTCCCACCACCCTGGAGCGCTACCCCGACGGCATCACCGGCGAGTCGTTCTACCAGAAGCGCGCCCCGAAGAACCTGCCCGACTGGATCCCGACGGCCACCATCACCTTCCCGTCGGGGCGCACCGCCGACGAGATGTGCCCCACCGAGATCGCCGCCGTGGTGTGGGCCGCCCAGTACGGCACCCTCACCTTCCATCCGTGGCCGGTGCGGAGCTCCGACCCCGACCGGCCCGACGAGCTCCGCATCGACCTCGACCCGCAGCCCGGTACCGAGTATGCCGACGCCGTGCACGCCGCCCGCGAACTGCGCGCCGTGCTCCACGAGTTCGGCGGCCTGCGCGGCTGGCCCAAGACCTCCGGCGGACGCGGCCTGCACGTCTTCGTGCCCATCGAGCCGCGCTGGACCTTCACCGAGGTGCGCCGCGCCGCGATCGCCTGCGGCCGCGAACTGGAGCGCCGCATGCCGGAGTCGGTCACCACGGCCTGGTGGAAGGAGGAGCGAGGCGAGCGGATCTTCGTCGACTACAACCAGACCGCCCGGGACCGCACCATCGCCTCCGCCTACTCGGTCCGCGCCCGCCCGCACGCCCCGGTCTCCGCCCCGCTCACCTGGGACGAGCTCGGCGACGCGCTGCCCCGGGACTTCGACATCGTCTCCATGCCCAAGCGGTACGCCGAACTCGGCGACGTGCACGCCGACATGGACGCCGAGCGGTACTCCCTCGACGCGCTGCTCGAACTGGCCGACAGGGACGAGAAGGACCGCGGCCTCGGTGATCTGCCGTACCCGCCCGAGTACCCGAAGATGCCGGGCGAGCCCAAGCGGGTGCAGCCGAGCCGGGCCAGACACGAGGACTGACCCGGCTCGACTCACCTACGGACCGAACGACTCAGAGGTCCTTGACGCGGATGTCCCGGTACGAGATGACATCCGTCGTGCTGTGCACCTGGAGCCCGAGGTAGCCGGAGGCGTAGCGCCGGCCGTCCGTGCCCGGGTCGTCGCCCCGCGGCGGCTCGAAGACCTGGCCTCCGGTGTTGTCGAACTCGTTGATCAGCACACCGTTGCGGTAGATCGAGAAGTGCTGGTCCACCACCTTGACCTCGTAGTCGTTCCACGTGCCCTTCTGGGTGACGCCCGCGCCCGCGAGGCCGACCCGGTCGAAGCCGTAGACCGAACCGGTCTTGTACATGTCGCCGTCGGGCTTGTCGAGCACCTGGATCTCGTGCCCGTACTTGATGGCGACCCACTCCGGGTTCGGCTCCTCGGGGTTGTCGTGCACCCACGGGAAGCGCACGAACACACCGCCGTTGGCGTTGCCCGTGCCCGGCGCGTCGTCACGCCACTGCAGCTTCAGCGAGAAGTCGCCGTACTTGCGGGCCGGGAACCACAGCATGCCCATGCCCGACACATCGGTACGGCTGGTGATCGAGCCGTCCTCGTTCAGGTTGAACCTGCCGCCGCCGACCTGCTCCCACTTGGCGAACTGCTCCTGAGTGCCGTCCAGGATCTTGGTGTAGCCCTCGGTCTGGCCGGGCTTGCCGATCGGGGACGCCTTCGCCACCTTGTTGATCTTGTTGTACTCGCGCTGGTCGATCACACCTTCCTTGAGGAGCTTGTCGGTGACCGTCTTCACGTGCTTCACGAACAGCGCGTGCGACGTCCAGTCCTTCTCGTCCTCGATCAACTCGCCGATCCGGCAGCGATTGTTGGTGACCCGGTTCGGAATGCCGGTGTCCGTGTCACCCACGAAGACGGTGGAACGCTCGTCGAGCTCGGGGCAGTTGGGGGCCGGGACCCCGCCGCCGGACGCGACCGCGAACACGAAGGTCTGCGGCTCGGCGGTGTTGCCCGCCTTGTCGCTCGCCCGGTACGCGACCGAGTGCGCGCCCACGCGGTCCACCGACACCGGTGCGGTGTAGGCGAGGTACGGGCCGCCGTCGAGCGAGTACTCGACCTTGTCGACCCCGGAGTCGTCGTCCGTCGCCGTCAGCGTCAGCTTCGCGCTGTTGATGTAGGCGCCGTCGGAGTTCTTGTCGCCGCCGACCGTCAGCGAGACGGAGGGCGGGGTCGTGTCCTGCGCGGGCGGCGCGACGACGGTGAAGTCGACGGACTTCTCGGCTGCCTGGTTGCCCGCCTTGTCCGTGGCCCGGTAGCGCACCGTGTACGTGCCCGGGTCGTGGACCATGACCGGAGCGGTGTACGGCTGCCAGGCACCGTCCGAACCGATCGCGTACTCAACAGAGTTGACCCCCGACCCGGTGTCGGACGCGCTCACCGTGACCGTGGCCATGCCGACGTACGCGCCGTCGGCGTTCTTCTCCCCGGTCACCGTCGCCGACGTCTCCGGCGGCGTCCGGTCGTCCGTCGGCGGCGCGACGACCGTGAAGTCGAGCGACTTCTCGGCCGCGGCGTTGCCCGCCTTGTCCGTCGCCTTGTACTTCAGTGTGTGCGCGCCGACCTGGTCGACGACGACCGGAGCCGTGTACGGCGTGTAGGCGCCGTCGTCGAGGGCGTACTCGATGCGGTCGACGCCCGAGCCGTCGTCCGACGCGGCGACCGTCACCGAGGCCGAACCGACGAACGCGCCGTCGGAGTTGGTCGTCCCCTCGGCCTTCGCCGAGGTCTCCGGAGCCGTCGTGTCGTCACCGCCGCCGTCCTCGGTCACCACGAGGATGCCCTGCATCGAGGTGTGGCCGGGGATCGTGCAGTGGTAGCGGTAGCGGCCGGGGGAGAGGGTGACCTCCGCCGTGTGCTTGCCGCCCTGGTCGTCGTTCGGGTTGGCCAGGATGTTCAGCGGGACGTCGTTGTTGTACTCGGGGTCCGACACGTCGAACGTCAACGTGTGCGGCATCCCCATGGTGTTGCCGGTCGCCGCGCTGTTCTCGAAGACGATCGTGGCCTTGCCGGCCACCGCCGTCGTCGGCGCCGACCCGTACTTCGTGATGTCGTCGCCGGCCGTCCACGTCAGCACCTGGTCGGCCGCCGCGGACGGCTCCGGCTGGCTGTACGCGGCCTGCGTGCCGCCGAGCCCGAGGAGCATGAGCAGCGCGGCGAGCAGGGCCACCAGGTGTCTGTGCCTGCCGGGGGATCGGTGGGATCTCTTGGGTCGCACAGTTCGCACGGTTCGCATGGGTCAGCCCTTCCTGGCGAGCTGATCGGCCGCCGGAGTCGGCTCGCCGCCGGTGTAAGTGACTTTCCACAGCGCCGACTTGCTGTCGGAGGTGAAGAAGCCGCGCCCGTAGTCGAGGACGTACAGCGCGCCGTCGGGACCGAACTTCCAGTCCATGAGGTTCTTGATGCCGTCGTTGCCGATCGGCACGATCTTCTTCAGCGACTCGGAGTGGATCGGGATCGATCCGTCGCCGTGCGTCGCCGGGTCGGTGAGCACCGCGTTGCGCGGCTGGTCGGAGTCGTAGAAGTCACCGACGAACCACTTGCCGTCCCAGTAGCTCGGCCACTTGTCGGCGTTCGGGATCGAGGCGTCGTACCGGTAGACGGGACCGTCCATCGCCGCCTGCCCGCCGCCCTTCAGCCACGGCAGCAGGTACTTGGCCTCCTCCTTCTTGTACGAAGGAACGCCGTTCGCGTCGCGCGGGTAGTCGGGCGCCCCGCCCTGCGGCGAGTACCAGATGTTGTTGCCGGTCACCGGCGGCAGGTTCACGAGACCGTCGTTGTTCGGCGACTCGTTCTTCGGGTGGTCGCAGTCGTACCAGCCCAGCGGCTTCGTCGGGTCCGGCAGATTGCGGTCGCGGTAGGGCTGCTTGTTGCCCATGCAGTACGGCCAACCCCGGTTGCTCGCCTTGGTGATGACGGCGAACGTGTCGTACTTGGCCGGGCCCCACGTCGTCGACGGTTCACCGGCGTCCGGGCCGACCCACCCGGCGTACAGGGTGTCGGTCTTCTTGTCGATGGAGATGCGCGCGGGGTTGCGCACACCCATCACATAGATCTCCCCGCGCGTCTTCCCGCCGCCCTCGGCGGTCTCCTTGCCGGTGAAGAGGTTGCCCTCCGGCAGGGTGTACGTCCCGTCGGCCTCCGGGTGGATGCGCAGGATCTTGCCGTTGAGGTTGTGGGTGTTGCCCGCGGTGCGGCGCGCGTCGGCGAACGAGACGCCCTTGTAGTTCGGCTCCGGGTTGTTGCCCGAGTAACCGTCGCTGAACTGCGAGGAGTTGTTGTCACCGGTCGCGATGTAGAGGTTGCCCTTGGAGTCCCAGGCCATCCCGCCACCCGCGTGGCAGCAACTGTGCACCTGCACCGGCCACTTGAGGAGCACCTTCTCGCTGCTCAGGTCCAGCTTGTTCGTGTTCAGGTCCAGGGTGAAGCGCGAGACCTGACGCTGGGCCATCTGCTTGTCGCGGTCGAGGCCCGAGTGCGGCGTGTAGTGCAGGTACACCCACCCGTTCTGCTCGAACCTCGGATCCAGCTCGATCCCGAGGAGACCCTCCTCGACCTTGATCAGCTCGTCCCCGCCGCCCTTGTTGCCGAAGACGGTCAACTCCCCGGCGAGGGTGACCTTCTTGGTCTTCGGGTCGTAGACGTGGATCTGCCCCTTGCCCTTGCCGACGTCGGGGTCGTTCCAGTCGGTGACGACCGGCTGCGAGGAGTCCGCGCCGCCACGGCCGATGTAGATCACCCGCCCGTCGGGCGCGGTCACGAGCCCGTGCGGCTCGCCGATCTGGTCGTTCTGCCCGGCCTGGTTCGGCTGGGTCAGCCGCTCGGCCTTGTAGTTGCCGTTGATCGTCGCCTTGCAGTCGGCACGCACGAGCCGCGTCGTCCACAGCAGCGCACCGCGCAGATGGTCGCGGAAGTCCACCTCGTCGTACGACGACGCGGTCCCGCCCATGCCGGTGTAGAAGGACCGGCCGCCGTCGTAGTCACGGCACCAACTCACCGGGTGGTCCCAGCCGTTGGCGCTGTCACCCGGCTTGTACGTCGACTCGCGCACCCGCGCGACCGTGTGGACGTCGCCGGACGGGTTCTTCGTCCAGTTCAGCCACTGGTCGGGCCGCTTCCACTGCGTCGGCAGGTCCTTCGTCG
This sequence comes from Streptomyces sp. HmicA12, assembly GCF_000373565.1. Lineage (GTDB taxonomy): Bacteria > Actinomycetota > Actinomycetes > Streptomycetales > Streptomycetaceae > Streptomyces. Next base: position 175,078 of record NZ_KB891842.1, read on the forward strand.
CCGGGTTCTGGCGGTCGCCGACCTCGACGGTCGCCCGCTGCACGGCAGTCGGCGACGAGGCGGCGGGCCGGGCGCCGACCAGACCGGTGAACCAGTCCGAGTACGGCTCGGCGCGCGCCGCGTCATGGATGCCGACGAACCCGCCGCCGGCCTCCATGTACGCCTCCAGGCCGGCCTCCTGGTCCGGGTCGAGGACGTCGCCGCCGCCCGTCAGGAACACCACGGAGTTGAAGCGCCCCATCTTGGTGCCGTTCGTGAAGACGGAGGCGTCGTCGGTCGCGGTGATCGTGAACCGCTGGTCCGCGGGCCCCGACTGTCCGATCTTCTCGATCGCCTCGATGCCCGCGTTCACCACGGGCGACTCGTCGCCGCCCGCCGCGGACCCGTAGAAGACCAGGACCCGCACCGTGGCGCCGCCCGGCGGCGACTTCACGGACATCGTTGTCACGGGTCCACCCGGGTCCGGATACGCGCTGGCGCTCGGCCCGCTGAGCAGTCCCGCGGCGAGCGCGCCGGCCGCGACGCCCCCTGCCCAGATCCGTGCGCGTCTCCGTCGGCTCGCTCTGAACTCTCGTACGGGCAACGGCTTTTGATGCGGTACGCGCCGCATGTGTTCACCCACCCCTCGTCGGACACAGCAACAGCGCGGAGAAAGCTAGACCTCTTTTCTGGGTCCGCCAATAGGTATGACCGCAATCGCACAAACTTTGTCCTGAGTGTGGATAAACGAAGATCACGTGGCTACGGTGCTCAGCGCGACGTGAAAGCCCGTACGAGGGTGGGGAGTTGGCCGTGACGGAACGTGACACGGAACGAGACGACGAACGGATCCAGGCGACCGTGCAGGACCGGCGAGCGCTGAGCCGCCGCATGCTGATCGGCGGCGCGGTGGCCGCGACGGCCGGTGTGACATCGTTGTCGCTCGCGGCATCGGCCCCCGAGGCGGTGGGCGCCGACACCCCGCCGCGCACCGCGCCCGCGGGCGGCGAGACCAAGCGGATCAAGATGTACGCGGAGAAGCTCGCGGACGGTCAGCTCGGCTACGGCTTCGAGAAGGGCAAGGCGTCCGTCCCCGGCCCGCTGATCGAACTCAACGAGGGCGACACCCTCCACATCGAGTTCGAGAACCTCACCGACGTCGACGCGAGCCTGCACGTCCACGGCATGGACTACGAGATCTCCAGCGACGGCACTCGCATGAACCGCAGCCATGTCGAACCGGGCGGCACCCGCACCTACACCTGGCGCACCCACGCGCCGGGCCGCCGCAAGGACGGCACCTGGCGGGCGGGTACGGCCGGCTACTGGCACTACCACGACCACGTGGTGGGGACGGACCACGGGACGGGTGGCATCAGGAAGGGGCTCTACGGCCCGGTGATCGTGCGCCGCAAGGGCGACATCCTGCCCGACCCCGGCAAGACCTTCACGATCGTCTTCAACGACATGACGATCAACAACAAGGCCGCCCACGAAGCCCCCAACTTCGAAGCCACGGTGGGCGATCGGGTCGAGATCGTCATGATCACGCACGGCGAGTACTACCACACGTTCCACATGCACGGTCACCGCTGGGCCGACAACCGCACCGGCATGCTCACCGGACCCGACGACCCCACCCAGGTCCTCGACAACAAGATCTGCGGCCCGGCGGACTCCTTCGGGTTCCAGATCATCGCGGGGGAGGGGGTGGGGGCCGGGGCGTGGATGTACCACTGTCACGTCCAGAGCCACTCGGACATGGGGATGGCGGGGTTGTTCCTGGTGAAGAAGGCGGACGGGTCGATCCCGGAGTACGACGACCCGCATCACGCCTGAGCGGGGTCGGCCGCGGTGCGGGCCGCGTACCCTCGGCGGCATGCCTCGCCGAGCGAACAAGCCCCGCCGGCTGGTCGCCGACGGGCGCCCGTACCTGTGGACGCTGCGCCACGGCCACCGGAAGGACGGCGACGGCCGGTCCGTGGACTGCCGCGAGACCCTGACCCTGACCCCGCAACCGTCCGGCACCGGCGGCCCGCTGCGCATCGTCTTCGCCGCCGGTTCCGGCCGGTACGTCCCGGGCGGCGCCCCCTTCGGTTCCGGGGACGTGGGCCTCGTCCGGGGCGCGGACCTGAACCTGCACGAGCCGGGCGCCGTCCGGGCGCTGCTCGACGCGGCGCTGGCCGGCGGGTGGGATCCGGGGCAGCGGCGGCCTGCCGAGGTCGACGGCTGGCGCCTGCTGGAGGCGGCCGCCGCCGCGCGCTCCGATGCCCAGGGTCCGTAGCGCGGGAGCTCTACAGATCGGCGGCGCGATGGGTCACCCAGCCGCCCACCACCGTCAACCGCACCGGAATTTCCGTCAGTTCAACCGCGGGGGTGACAACAGGATCCCCGCCGAACACGCTCAGATCGGCGCGCGCCCCGACGGCCAGCCGCCCGGCAACCCCCTCCTCGCCGGACGCGTACGCTGCGTTCACGGTCATCGCCCGCAGCGCGTCAAGGCCGGTGAGTGACTGCTCGGGGCCGTGCGGCGGCAGGGTCAGGTCGCGGCTCGGGCGGCGGTGGCGGGCGCCCGCCATGACGCCGAGCGGCGGGTAGGGGGCGATCGGCCAGTCCGAGCCGAGTACGACGCGGGCGCCGGCGTCCCACAGGTCGCGGCAGCGCCAGGCGCGGTCGGCCCGCTCCTCGCCGACCCGGCGCGACCAGTTGTCGGTGTGGTCGGCGCGGGTGAAGTCGCAGCAGTGGGTGGGCTGCATGGAGGCGACGACGTCCAGCTCGGCGAAGCGGCGCACGGTGTCGTCGGGCACGGTCTCGATGTGCTCGACCCGGTGCCGCAGCCGGGCCGGTGACTCGGCCTGCGCCTTCGCCACCGAGTCGAGGACGTGCCGGACCGCCGCGTCACCGATGGCGTGCGTGGCCGTCTGTACACCGGCACGGTGCAGTTCGCCGATGACGTGCGTGTACGCGGCCGGGTCCGGCCAGAAGGCGTGCGTCGACTCGCCGTGGCAGTCGGGCCGCTCCAGCCAGGCCGTGCCGTTGTCGATGGTGCCGTCCATGAACAGCTTCACCCCGGCGACCGACCACAACTGCCCGCCGGTTCCCTGGAGTTCGACGAGCTCTCGCAGCGCGTCGGCGTCGGCGCCCGGCTGGCACCAGGGCGCGACGCGCAGCCGCAGTGGCAGCTCACCCGCCTCGTCGAGCTCCCGGTACAGATCGAGGCTGTCGCCGTTCGCGTCCATCGCGTGTCCGCCGGTCAGGCCCGCCCCGGCCATGGCGCGCAGCGCCGCCGCGAGCCGGTCGCGGCGCTCGGCGCGGGTGGGCTGCGGCGCGGCCCGCTCGACGAGTTCGCAGGCCGCGTCCTCCAGGAGCAGACCCGTGGGCCGGCCCCGCTCGTCGCAGACCACCTCGGCGGCCTGGTCGAAGGTGCGCGGGCCGTCCACCCCGGCGAGCTCCAGCGCGCGCGGGCTCGCCAGCATCGAGTGGGCGTCGAAGAGCAGGAGCAGCGCGGGGACACCGTCGAGCACCGGTGACAGGGCCGCCGCCTCGACCGGCCGGTCACCGAAGACGTTCGGGTCCAGGCCCCAGGCGTGCAGCCACGCCCCGGGCGCGATGGTCCGCCGGTGCCGGTCGAGCGCGTCCCGTACGCCGGACAGGTCGGCGCAGCCGGAGAGGTCGAGGCCGTGGGTGAGCTCGGCGCCGTGGGCGGGGTGCAGGTGGCCGTCGACCAGGCCCGGGGTGACGGTGGCGCCCTTGAGGTCGATCGTGGTGGTCGCCCGGTGCGCGAGGGCGCGGATCTCCCGGTCGGTGCCGAGGGCGGCGATGCGGCCGTCCTCCGTCACGGCCAGAGCCGTGTGCGGGAGGGCCCCGCCGGTCGCCGGGTCCAGGAGGCGGGCGTTCAGCAGGGCGAGTCGGGGGTGCATGGGGCTCCTGTGCGGGTGGTGCGGGTGCGGGTTGTCCGTGGCTGAGCGCGCAGTAACCCGCGCCCACGGGGGTGGTGTGGCGGTGTTCGGTCGCGCGTGCAGGGTGCGTCGTGGTTTGTCGCGTGGTTACCCCGCGCCCTTTACGGGGCGGCCAAAGTCCCCTGCGGCAGGCCGAGTTCGCGTTCCGCCGTCGTCACCGCCATGCGGGCCACCGCCGGTGGTACCTCCTCCGGGGCCGACGTGCCGTCCGCGCTCAGGCCGTCCAGGACGACCAGGATCTGGAGGGCCACGACCACGGGGTCGGGGGTGCGGAACTCGCCGCGGTCGACGCCGTCCGCGAGGAGGCCGGAGAGGCGGCCGCGCCAGGCGGCCTCCTGTCCGGCGACCTCCGCGCGCAGCGCCGGGCGGTAGCGGCTGAGGTGGCGGGCGTTGATCCACAGGGCGCTGATGTCGTCCCACGCCGGATGGCCGATGGTCCGTGCCAGGAAGCGGGCCAGGTGCTCCGTCGGGGTGCCGACCGGACGCTCCGCCGGGATGAGGGCGTCCAGTTCGGCCGTCGCCGCGCTGCCGAACGCCTCCGCGACCAGGTCCTCCGCCGAGGGGAAGTAGTGGCTCACGAGCCCCGGCCGGACGCCGAGCTCCTCGCCGATGCGCCGCAGCGTCACGCACTCCAGACCTTCGGAAAGCGCAATCTGAGCGGCCGAGGCGACGATTTCCGTACGTCTCTCGGCCGGTGACTTTCGGATTCGCTTGCGCTCAACGCTTGACGACATGCCCCGCACGTTATTGAGTGTGCGACCAATAAGCAAGCAGGCGGCAGAACCGGCACCGCTCGGCACCCTCGGAGGGCTCCATGGCGTCCACGCTTCCCGATCCGTTCCCCGATACCGACGGCGCCGCGGGCGTGGCCCCGCCCGAGCCGGTGGCCGGCCGTATCGAGGCCCACGGCATCGACCACATCCCGGACGCGGAGCGGCGCGGCGCGGCACGCGAGCTGTTCGCGGTCTGGGCCGCGACCGGCGTCAACTATCTGAGCCTGGTGGTCGGCGGCGCCCTGATCCTGATGGGGCTCTCGCTGGGGCAGGCGTTCCTGGTGCTGCTCGTCGGCAACCTGTTCTCGCTGTTCACCGGGCTGCTCGCGATACCGGGCCCGGCCGCCGGCGCCCCCAGCGAAGTCATCACACGGGCCCTCTTCGGCGTCATCGGCAACCGCGTCAACAACGCGGTCACCGGCTGGCTGATCTCCGTCTGCTACTTCGCGCTCAACCTGTCCGCCGCGGCCGTCGCCGCCTTCTCCCTCGTCGAGAAGGTCGGCATCCCCGCGAACACCGGCGTCAAGATCGCCGTGATCGCCGTCATCGCCGCGCTCACCCTGACCATCAGCGTGTACGGCCACGCCCTGATCGTGAAGCTGTACCTGCCCATCACGCTCGTCCTCGCCGCGATCTTCGCCGTGGTCGGGATCGCCGTCGTACGGCACGCGGACTTCGGATACGTCCCCCAGCACCGCCTCGCCGGCGTCGACCTCTGGGCCACGGTCATCGCCGGGATCACCCTCATCGCGTCGGGGCCGCTCTCGTACACCACCAGCGCCGACTTCTCCCGCTACCTGCCGCGGACGACGTCGAAGCGGGCGGTGCTCGGCTGGACCGCGCTGGGCGGCATCGTCTCCAGCTTCCTCACCTGCGCCATCGGCGTCCTCGCCGCGACCGCCGTCGACATGACCGACCCGCAGTCGGCCCTGGAGTCGCTGCTGCCCGGCTGGTTCACGCCCGTCTTCCTGCTCGCCCTCGTCCTCGGCACGATCGCCCTCAACGCGCTGACCGCGTACAGCGCGGGCCTCGCCCTCCAGGCCGTCGGGCTGCGCATCCGCCGCTCGGTGAGCGTGCTCTTCGACGGCACGGCCGCGGTCGCCCTCACCCTGTACGGGCTGCTGATCTCCAACTTCCTCGACACGGTCAACAACGTCCTGCAGCTCACCGTCGTCCTGCTGGGCCCGTCCGTCGCCGTGTTCGCCACCGACATCGTGCTGCGCCGCAACCGCTACGACGGTCCCGCGCTCTGCGACGAGCGTCCGGGCAGCCCCTTCTGGTACCGCGGCGGCGTCAACTGGGCAGGTGCTTTCTCCCTGTTGGCGGGTGCGGGCTCGGCCGCGCTCTGCGTGAACACGCTCTACACCGGGCCCATCGCCGCCGCGCTCGACGGAGTGGACCTCGCGCTGCCCGTCGGCATGGTGGTCTCCTGCGGCTGTTACGTGCTGACGATGCGCCGCACTCTGGCCGGGGCCGCACGCGGCTGACCTCAGGGCCCCGGGCGTGCCTCCTCACGCGCCGCCGCGTTCCCCCGGTGGCAGCAGAAGTACCTCCAGGGCCCGCGCGCAGGCCCGGGCCCGCTCCAGGAACCACGGGATGCGGACATCGGGCAGCGACGCCGGGGTCCCGCGCACCGCGAGCGCGAACCGGGCGTGGCCCGCGCGGTCCAGGACCGGGACGGCGAGGGTGCGCACGCCGAGCGCGGACTCGCCGTCGTTCAGGGCGTGGCCCGACGCCCGTACCGACGCCAACTCCCGCTCCAAAGCCATCCGTTCGACGATCGTGCGCTCGGTGAAGGAGTGCAGCGGAGGGAGCGTGCCGAGGTCGCCGTCGCCGGGGCGCGGCCAGGCGAGCAGGGCCTTGCCGAGGGCGGTGGAGTGCAGCGGGCGACGCAGGCCCACCTTCGGGGTGACCGAGCCGCCCGCCACGATCACCGCGTACGGGCCGCTGCGCAGCGCCAGATCGGCGGTCGCGCCGGTGCGCTCGGCGAGATCGGCGAGTTCCGGCGCGGCCAGGTGCAGGCCCCGCTGGTGGTAGGAGAGCCGGCCCAGCTCGGTCACCGCGGGGCCGAGCCGGTAGCGGGCCGTGCGGAAGTCCTGCTCCAGGAAGCCCGCCGCGAGCAGCGTGCGGGCGAGCCGGTGTGCCGTCGACCCGGTGAGGCCGAGGCGCCGGGCGAGGTCGGACGCGCTCAGGTCGGGCCCGTTGTCGTGGAAGCAGTGCAGCAGATCGAGGGCGCGGCGCACGGCCTGGGAGCCGGAGGGCGGGCGAGGGTGATCGGTCAAGGCGGACCCGGGGGAGGGGAGGGAGCGAGGGGGACGACAGGAAACGTCCCACATCGCGGCGGCTCCGGGCACCCCCAACGGCCCGGCGCAACAACGCGTTCACACTCGCTCCCACATGGTGGGACGTCGCTTGCCGCGCGGCTCGAGCCCGTGCCAGTCTGCGGCCACACCGCACCACACCACGTCGATTCCGGGAAGGGAGCCGAGCCGTGCACCGTCGCACCGACCACGCCCTGGCCGCCGCCCGCCCCGCACCGGCCGCCTTCACGACGCGCCGTCACATCGACCTGGCCCGCGTGACCAGCGCCTCCTGTCGCCGCGCCGCCTGACGCGTCGCCGGACGCCTTCCCGCACGTCGCCCGACGCGCGCCCCGCACACCTTCTTTCTTCGCCGCCCGTGGGCCCTCGCCCGCCCGCCCGCGCGCCGCCCTGCCCCGCACCCTGACCCCGGGACCCGCCATGCCCCCGCACGTCACCGCCCCGCGCACCACCCCCGACACGATCTGGTTCACCCGCTGTCCCGTGCCCACGGCCACCGGCATCGCCGCCGACCGGCACTGGCTCGCGGACGAGTTCGCCGCCGACGGCATCGCCGTACGCTCCCTCCAGGACGCCGCGCCGGACGTCGACCGTCTGACCCACTACACGCACGCCCTGCCGGGACTGTTCCGCGAGGGCGGCAACGTGCCGGCGCTGTGGGCCCGCTCGCGCGGCGAGGAGACCCGGCTCATCGGCCTGACCTGGATCGAGGAACGGCAGACGATCCTGGTCGCCCCGGACAGCGCGGTGCGCGGCGCCGAGCGGCTGCGCGGCCTGCGCCTCGCCGTACCCCGGCACTCCGTCGCCATCGACTTCTGGCGGGCCATGGCGCTGCGCGGCTTCGAGGGCGCGCTCGGCTCCGCCGGGCTCACCCTCGACGACGCCCGCCTCGTCGACGTACCCGCCGACGGACACGAGGGGCAGTGGGCCGCCGAACTGGCCGCGCTGCGCCGCGGAGACGTCGACGCCGTCTACGTCAAGGGCGCACTCGCCGTCGAGGCCGCCCGCCGCTCCGGAGCCCAAGTCGCCCTCGAACTCGACGAGTTGCCGGACCGCCGGCATCGCGTCAACAACGGCACGCCCCGCCCCGTCACCGTCCACCAACGCCTCCTCGACGACCGGCCCGACCTCGTCGACCGTTTCCTCGCCGTGCTGCTGCGCGCCGCCGACTGGGCCGCGGACCACCCCGGCGACGTGGCCCGCATCCTCGGCGCCGAGACCGGCGCCGGCACCGAAGGCGTCGCGGGCGCCTACCGCCCCGGCACCCACCGCACCCTCCACCCCGATCTCTCCGCCGACCGGCTCGACCTGCTGGCCCAGCAGGAGAGCTCCCTGCGCGCGCACGGGTTCCTGCCCGAACCCGTGGACGTGCACCAGTGGGCCGACCCCGAGCCGCTGCGCCGGGCCCGCCTGCTGCCGACCGCCGACGAAGCACCGTGAGGACGCCCGCCATGCACACCAAGAACACCGTCGCCGCCCTCGCCGCCGCCGCGGCGCTCACCGCCCTCGCCACCGGCTGCGGCACCTCGCAGGCCGACGCCGGAGCCGCCAAGCAGGTCGTGATCCGCATTCCCGACCCCGGGAACTCCGGCGTCCTCGCCCTCGGCAAGAAGGACGGCAGCCTCGACAAGGCACTCGCCAAGGCGCACGCGAAGGTCCGGTGGACCGGCAGCGCGGGCCCGTTCGCGCCCGCCGCCCAGGCCATGAACGCCGACCAGCTCGACATCGCCACCGGCTCCATCACCTCCGGCATCACCTCCCTCGCGCAGACGCCCGGCTTCACGTTCTTCACCGCCACGGCGCCCGACGCGGCCGGCGAGGGCATCCTCGCCAAGAAGGGCTCCGGCATCGACGACGTCGAGGACCTCGTCGGCAAGAAGGTCGCCGTCAACCAGGGCGGCACCGGCGAGTACCTCCTCCTCAAGGCCCTCGCCGAGCACCACATCCCCGCCTCCAAGGTCGAGCGCGTCTACCTGCGCCCCGACCAGACGGCCGCCGTCTTCAACAGCGGCAAGGTCGACGCGTGGGCCGTCTGGTCGACGTACTCCGTCGCCGAACTCGGCACCGGCAAGGCCGAGTTCATCGCCACCGGCAAGGAGATCCGCTCCGACAACTACAGCCTCACCGCCGTCCGCACCGCCTTCGCCGACCAGCACCCCGACGTCGTCCGCGCCCTCTACGACTACCTGCACACCGCCAGCGCCAAGGAGAAGGCGGACCCGGCCGCGTACCTGAACGTGAACACGGACGCCGGACCGCAGGCCCTGAACGGCGCCGCGAAGAAGGCCCAGATCGCCATCACCCGGCAGGGCGGCACCGTCGAACCCATCGAGGACGCGGACACCGAGCGCTTCGAGGCCGTCGCCCGGTTCTACGCCGACCAGAAGGTCACGAAGACGAAGGTGGACATCGCCGCGCACCTCCTCGACGTGGAGAAGCTGTCATGACGGCGACCACCACCGAAGCGAAGGCCCCGGCGCGGCCCACGACCCTCGTGGCGCCCCGCCCGCCCCGCGAACGCCCCCGGCGCCGCGGCTACGCCCTCACCGTCCGCGCCCTCGGCCCGCTCCTCCTGCTGGCCGTGTGGTGGATCGCGTCCGCCACCGGCCTGCTCACCAAGGACGTCCTCGCGTCCCCGGCCGAAGTCCTGGACGCGGTGGGGGAGTTGTGGGGCAATGGACAGTTGCCCGACGCCCTCGCCACCTCCCTCACCCGCTCCGGCGTCGGCCTCGTCATCGGTCTCACGGCCGGGCTCACCCTCGGCGTCGTCACCGGCTTCACCCGGCTCGGCGACGAACTCCTCGACTCCTCCCTCCAGACCCTGCGCACCATCCCGTTCCTCTCCCTCGTCCCTCTCTTCATGGTCTGGTTCGGCATCAACGAGACCGCGAAGATCCTGCTCATCGCCGTCGCCACCACCTTCCCCATGTACGTCTCCACGTACGGCGGCGTCCGCAACGCCGACCGCAAACTCGTCGAGGCGATGCGCAGCTTCGGCATGGGGCGCCTCGCGATCGTCCGTGAGGTCGTCCTGCCCGGAGCGCTGCCGTCGCTCCTCGCGGGCCTGCGCCTGTCGATGACGCTCAGCGTGATCGCCCTCATCGCGGCCGAGGAGATCAACGCGACCGCGGGCATCGGCTACTTGATGGCGCAGGCGCAGAGCTACGCGCGCACCGACATCCTCGCCGTCTGCATCCTCGTCTACGGCCTCCTCGGCCTCACCGCCGACGGCCTCGTCCGCCTCCTCGAACGCGTCCTGATGCCGTGGCGGCGTATCGCGCAGGGGGCCGCCCGATGACCACGACGACCACCGAGACCGCTGTACGGATATCAGGGCTGCGCCGCACCTTCGGCGACCGGAACGTCCTCGACGGGCTCGAACTCGACATCGCCCGCGGCGAGTTCGTGGCGCTCCTCGGCGCCAGCGGCAGCGGCAAGACCACGCTGCTGCGCATCCTCGGCGCCCTCGACGCCGCCGACGACGGCGAGGTGCTCGTCCCGCGCGCCCGCACCATCGTCTTCCAGGAACCGCGGCTCGTCCCCTCCAAGAAGGTCCTGGCCAACGTCGCCGTCGCCCTGCCGCGCGGCGCCGCCACCCGGACCAGAGCACGCGCCGCCCTCGCCGAGGTCGGCCTCGAACGGCACGTGGACGCCTGGCCCGGCACCCTCTCCGGCGGCGAGGCCCAGCGTGTGGCCCTCGCCCGCGCTCTCGTCCGCGAGCCCGAACTCCTGCTCCTGGACGAGCCGTTCGCCGCCCTCGACGCCCTCACCCGCCTGCGCATGCAGGACCTCGTCGGCGAACTGTGCCGCGTCCACCGCCCCGCCGTCCTCCTCGTCACCCACGACGTCGACGAGGCCGTACGGCTCGCCGACCGCGTCTGCGTCCTGCGCGACGGCCGCCTCGTCACCGACGAGACCGTCGCCGTCGACCACCCGCGCGACCCCGGCGACCCCGCCTTCGCGGCCCTGCGCCGCCGCCTCCTCGCCGACCTCGGCGTCCACCCCACCGCACAGGAGATCCCGGAATGACCATCACCATCGGCGTGCACAACAGCAATCCGACCCTCTACTACCTCTCGCGCCTCGACTTCGCGCAGGAGGAACTCGCCGCAGTCGGCGAGGAAGCGGTCTTCCACGCCTACGCCAACGGCGTGCGCACCGGCGCCTTCCTCACCGACGGCACCATCGACTTCGGCGGCACCGGCTCCACCCCGCCCGTCACCGCGCAGGCAGCGGGACACGACATCGTGTACGCGGCCGTCTCCGCGCCCCGCCCCGACCACGGCGCGCTCCTCGTCGCCGAGGACGGTCCCGTGCGCACCGTCACCGACCTCAAGGGCGCCACGGTGCACCTCGCCATCGGCTCCTGGCAGACCCACCTGATCGCCAAGTCCCTGGACGACCACGGGCTTTCGTACGCCACCGACATCACCGCCGTACGCTCCGACGAACACAGCGCCGGCCTTCTGCGCTCGGGCGAGATCGCCGCCTGGGTCGCCCAGGGTCCGCAGCTCGTCGCCGCCCTGCGCGAAGGGGGCGTCCGCGTACTGCTGCGCACCGGCGACGTCATCTCCGACCGCTCCGTCTTCTTCACCCGCCGCGACCTCGCCGAACAGCGCCCTGACGTCGTCGCCGCCCTGGTCCGCGCCCTCCAGCGCGCCGACGACTGGGCGAAGGCGCACCCGCGCGAGGCCGCCGAGATCGCCGCCGAGCACCAGGGCGGCACCGCCGACGACTGGGAGACCGCGCTGAGGGCGCTGCCCTGGCGGATCGAGCAGGTCACGGACGCGTTCCTCGCCGAGCAGCAGCAGGCCGCGGACATCTTCGTACGGACCGGGTTCGTCGAGCGGCCGGTCCGGGTGGCCGACGCCGTACCGCGCACCGGGCAGGTGCCGGCGTGACGACCACCGCCCCGCCCGAGGTCCTCTGGTACATCATCCCGCGCGAGGGCGCCTACCCCTGGGAGCCCGAGGGCCGCCGCCCCGTCGACCTCGGCTACCTCCAGCAGCTCGCCTCGACCGTCGAACGCCTCGGCTACACCGGCGCGTTGCTCGCCACCGACCTGTACGACGTGTGGCCGCTCGGCAGCGCCCTCGCCGCCTCCACGAGCACGGCCTTCCAGCCGCTGCTCGCCGTCCACCCCGGCCTGATCTCGCCGACCCTCCTCGCCAAGATGGCGCTGAGCTTCGACACGCTCTTCGGCGGCCGGCTCCGCTTCAACGTCGTCAACGGCTCCACCAAGTCCCTCCAGGAGTACGGACTCCACGTCGAGCACGACGAACGCTACGAGCTGAGCGCCGAGTACTGGTCGATCGTCAAACGCCTCACGGCGGGCGAGGTCTTCGACCACAAGGGCCGCTTCTACGACCTCAAGAACGCCGGTGCCTCCTTCCGCGACCTGAAGCCGGTGCAGGATCCGCACGTGCCGCTGTGGTTCGGCGGCTCCTCCGCGCCCGGCATCGAGATGGCGGCGGAACACGTCGACGTGTATCTGACGTGGGGCGAACCCCCGCACCTGCTCAAGGAGAAACTCGACCGGGTCCGCGAGCGCGCGGCCGCGTACGGCCGCACCCTGCGCGTCGGACTGCGCCTGCACCTCATCGTCCGGGACACCGAGGACGAGGCGTGGGCCGCCGCCGACCGACTCCTCGACGTCACCAGCGAGGCGACGTACGCCCGTCAGCTCGGCGACCGCTCGGGGGAGGACGGCGTCGGCTGGCAGCGCCAGTTCCGCCAGCACGGGGGCAGGGTCCCGGCCCGCGCCCGCGAACTGGAGACCCACCCGAACCTGTGGCCCGGCATGAGCCTGTTCCGGCCGGGCCCCGGCACCGCGGTCGTCGGCTCCACCGCCCAGGTCGTGGAGCGCCTGGAGGAATACCGGGCACTGGGCGTGGACACGTTCATCCTCTCCGGCAACCCCCTGCTCGAAGAGGCGTACCGGGTGGCCGAGACGGTCCTGCCCGCGCTCGGGGTGGTCACACGACACTGAGGTCGAAGACGGACCAGTCCGTCCAAGGGGCGTGCTGGAGGTAGAGGCGGGGGCCACGGCCGACGATCCGTTGGCGGCCGGACCTCAGTGGGGAGCCGTCGGGGCGAGTCAGCCGGCCCGTCCCGACCGTGCGTACCTCCAGGCCCGCCAGGAAGCAGACGACCAGCCGGTCGTGGTCGTCCTGGTATCCGCCGAAGAACGCGACGCGCCCCTCGTGCACGGCGAGCCCCTGCGCGCCGCGGACCGGGTTCGCGCGGGCCAGCGAGGCTCGCCCCGGACGGTTCTCCACCAGGGCGAAGTCGGTGTAGGCACAGGACCAGCCGGTCGTCCCCGACACGTTGAGCGCGTAGCAGTCGGTGATGAAGTCGGCGCCGGGCACCGCGGTGTACGCCCACAGCGGCTCGCCCGCCGCACTCCACCGGCGCAGGCCCGGGCAGCTCAATTCGTCTTCCCCGAAGGTTCCTTCGTCGAAGTATCCGACCCACAACTCCCCGCTCTCGTCGACCAGCAGATGCTCGATCGCGTCACCTAGCCGGAACGTTCGGGCGCAGCACCCCGTCGCGTCGAAGACCTGGACCTGTCCCGCGTCGGGGGTGCGGTTGCGTGCGTCCGCCACGACGAAACAGCCGTCGGGCAGGGCGTCGAGGTGGGGGAAGCGGGCGGTGACGGCGCTCAGCCGCGTTTCGTGGGGAGCCGCGCCGGACCCGACCGACACGACGAGCGCGTCATACCGGGGCAGCGAGTCCCGGCCCCTGTCCCGCAGCAGCCAGTGCGCCCGCCCGAACGCGTCCACTGTGGACGTCATGACGTGGTGGTCGTGGTAGCGGCGCGGCAGCCGGGCGTACGCGTGAAGGGAGTATTCGGTCACCCGAGGATCGTCCGGTACCCCCGCACCCCGAACAACCGGTTATGTACGCGCGCCCCCACCGGGGTGTAGACCATCGGTAACACCTGTAGGAGCCACCAGCCCATAGAGGGAGCCGAGTTGAGCAAGGACCGTACGTACGACTACGTCATCGTCGGGGCCGGGTCCGCCGGATGCGTCCTCGCCGGGCGACTCTCCGAGGACCCTGCCGTCAGGGTGGCCCTGGTGGAGTCGGGGCCGCGTGACCGCAAGACGGAGATACGGATCCCGGCCGCGTTCCCGAAGCTCTTCAAGACGCCGTACGACTGGGACTTCACCACCGCCAAGCAAACCGGCCTGGACGACCGCGAGTTGTACTGGCCGCGCGGTCACACCCTGGGCGGCTCCTCGTCCCTCAACGCCATGATGTGGGTGCGCGGCCACCGCGACGACTACGACGCGTGGGGCGAGGCCGCGGGCGAGGAGTGGGCGTACGACCGGTTCGTGCGGTACTTCCAGCGCGCCGAGCGCTGGCACGGGGAGCGGTCCGAGCAGTCCGTGTACGGCACGCTCGGCCCGCTGCACATCTCACCGCCGCGCTCCCCGAACCCCACCACGTCCGCGTTCCTCGACGCCTGCCGGGCCCAAGGGCTGCGCGATCTGGGCGAGTTGAACCAGCCGGACCACTCCGGTTTCGCGGTGACCCCGGTCAACCAGTACCGGGGCCGCCGCTGGAGCGCCGCCGACGGCTACCTCAAGCCCGCCGCGCGCCGCCCCAACCTCGACATCTACACCGACGCCCGCGTCACCCGGCTCGACTTCGACGGCAACCGCGCCGCCGGGGTCGTCGCCGAGGGCGTCTCCGCCGGAACCCTGCGCGCGACCCGCGAGGTCATCCTCTGCGCCGGCGCCATCGGCTCGCCGCACCTGCTGCAACAGGCCGGGATCGGCGACCCCGACAGCCTCACCGCCGCGGGCATCGACACCCGCGTCGCCTCGCCCGGCGTCGGCCGCCACCTCCAGGACCACCTCTCCTACGCGGTGACCGTCCGCTGCCCCCGCCCGGTCTCCCTCACCGGCGCCGACACCCCCGCCAACATCGCCCGCTTCCTGCTCGGCGGCCGCGGCCCGCTCACCTCTAACGTCGGCGAGGCCGTGGCCTTCGTGAAGTCGCGACCCGAACTCACCGCGCCAGACATCGAGTTGGTCTTCGCCCCCGTGCCCTTCGTCAACCACGGGCTCACCCCGCCGACCGAGCACGGGATCACCATCGGCGTCGTCCTCCTCCAGCCGCGCAGCGAAGGCCGCATCAGCCCGACGGGCCCGTCCGGCTCCGGCCCCGCCATCGACCCGGACTACCTCGCCGCCGACGAGGACCTGCGGGCCATCGTCGCGGGCGTGCGCCGCGCCGAGGAACTCCTCGCCGACCCCGCGCTGAGCCCGCTGCACTCGTCCCCCATGGCCGGCTACCCCGGCGTCGTCGACGACGAGCAGCTCTCCCGGGCCGTCCGCGCCGGGGCCGAGACCCTCTACCACCCCGTCGGCACCTGCCGCATGGGCAGCGACGAGGACTCCGTCACCGACCCGCGCCTGCGCGTGCGCGGCACCGAGGCGCTGCGCGTCGTCGACGCCTCCGTCATGCCGCACATCACCCGCGGCCACACGCACGCGCCGACGGTCGCCCTCGCCGAGAAGGCGGTGGAGCTGATCCGGGAGGACAACCTCGCCCCGTGACGCGCCGGGGGCGTTCGTCGTTCGCGATGAGCGCCCCACAGCAGCGCCTGTGTCGTCGTGGCGGACGACTAGGGGCCGTACGGGACTAGGGGCCGTACGGCCGGTGCGGAGGGGATGACGGCCCCCACCGCACCCGCCGTCCGGTGGCGCCGTCGCTCAGGAGCCGACGCTCACCGTGAACCGCCGCGGGTTCCCGTCGTTGGCCGCGCCGGACACGTCGGGCTGGCCGTCCGGCTTCACGTCGTCGTACGGGAAGGCGTACCCGATGGGCGAGTTGGCGTGCACGATCCGCGACCAGTGGTTCGTCGTCGCGTCCTGGTAGTAGTCACCGGACGAGGCGCCGTTCGGCTGGTCCGGGTGCGTGAGCATGATGCTGCGGTTGAACCCGGCGGCCAGCCGGGCCAGCAGGCCCTTCTTGTCGTCGGAGTCCGACGGGTTGTTGGTGAACGGGCCGTAGTTGCAGGTGAAGATGTCCTTCGCGTTCGGCTTGGTGAAGGTGTGGCCGCCGTTGAAGGTGAGCGTGTCGCCGCTGACCCGGCCGGTGAACACGCCGCGCCCGCCCTGAAGGTCGATCTTGAGGTCGGTGGACGCGTACTTGCTCCAGACCTGGTCGACGTACGAGGTCCAGACGTCCCGGAACGGCATCTCGTCGGGCCGGTCGAAGTACGGCGCCATGTAGCTCTGCGGCGAGATGGCGCGCAGCACCTTGCCGTCGCCGCCCTTGATGACGAGCTTGTCCCAGGGCTGCCCGTCCTTGGCGGCCTGCGCGGCCAGATCCGCGGCGATCTTGCCCACGGCGCCGTCGGGCAGCGGGGCGACGGTGTGGGTGGCGTCGCCCTCCAGGGTCAGCCCGATGGGCAGCGCGGTGACCAGGTCGACGTAGCTGATGTTGGCGTACAACTGGTCCGAGTTGAAGGTGAATTCACAGAACGACCAGGTCTTCCCGTAGTTCGGGTCGGCCTCGGTGGCGAAGGCCGGCTCGACCAGGGACGGGCCCGGGTTGAGGAAGAACTCGAGGGTGTCGTCGCGCACGAAGTAGACGCGTGCGCCGTACATCTGAGGCAGCGTCACCACCTTCGGCGCGGAGCCGGCGGCGCCCAGCGGGATGGCGCAGTCGACGGGCAGCGGCGTCTGCGGGGCGCTCGGCGACTCCGGGCGGTAGACGCTGCCGTCGGCCTTGAGGAGGACCCAGTTTCCGGTCGACTGCTCGTGGCCGGTCACGTACGCGTTGACGGCACCGGTCAACGACTTGTTCTCCAGGGCCAGTTCGCAGGTGGCGGGCGCGGCGCCCGCGGTCCAGGACGGAACGGTCAGGGAAGCGGCGGCAGTTGCGACGGTGGCTCCGGTACCGGCGAGAAACATCCTGCGCGATATCACGATCGACACTCCTGGCATGTGGGGGTGTGTGGGGGAGCCCCACTGTGGCGAGAGTGACGGGGAGCGTCAAGACTTATGACGGGGAGCGCTCCCAGATAATATTTGAGTTCAATTGTTGAAGGCGACTCGTATACGGCCCATTGGTCCGGACCTTGCCTGGTCAGGGTGTGTGCGACGGCGATTGTCAGTGGGCGGTGGAAGACTCGTCAGTCCGGAGAAGAATTTGGACGGCACCCTCGACGAGGAGGGCATGACCATGATCACCACAGACTTCGTGAACGGCGCGCCGAACTGGCTGGACCTCGGCACCCCGGACCTGGACGGAGCGATCGCCTTCTACGACGGACTCTTCGGCTGGACGTTCCGGTCGGCGGGCCCCGAGTACGGCGGGTACGGCACGTTCCACCTCGACGGCAAGGCGGTCGCCGGCGGCATGACCGTCACCGCCGACCAGGGCAGCCCCGCCTGGAGCATCTACTTCAAGACGGCCGACGCGGACGCCACGGCCAAGGCGGTCGAGCAGGCCGGCGGCACCGCGCACCTCCAGCCGATGGACGTCGGCGACCTCGGCCGCATGGCGATCCTGGCCGACCCGGCGGGCGCGACGTTCGGCATCTGGCAGCCGGGCGTCCACCGGGGCCTGGAGCACGTGACGGAGGACGGCGGGCTGAACTGGGTGGAGCTGTACGTCCCCGACCCGGCCGCCGCGAAGGAGTTCTACGGCACGGTGCTCGGCTGGGGCGCGTTCGACGTGGAGTTCCCCGGTGGTACGTACACGACGGTCAACCCGGCGGACACGGACGAGAACGCGATGTTCGGCGGGATCGTCCCGCTGGACGCCGACCCGGTGGAGGCCCGCGCGGGCGCGCACTGGACGCCGTACATCCATGTCGCGGACGTGGACGCGGTGGCGGACAGGACGCAGGAACTGGGCGGCACGGTCCGCCTGGCTCCGGTGAACATTCCGGGGGTGGGGCGGATCGCGAAGCTGGCGGATCCGTCCGGCGCCGGGTTCGCCGTCCTGCGGGGTGACCCGAACCAGCAGTGATCGCCGGAGACGTCTGCTCCGACGGTCGTTGATCGTGCGTTGATCGAACGTTTTCCGCCACGCGGCACGCTCGGCACATGTACGCGAACACGACCCTCACGCCTGCCGGCCCCACCTGGCAGGAACAGGCCCTGTGCGCCCAGACCGGCGGCGACTTCTTCTTTCCCGAGCCGGGCAGCTCGGTCAGAGAGGCCAAGCGGATCTGCCAGATGTGCGAGATCCGCTCGGCCTGTCTGGACTACGCGCTGACCCACGACGAGCGCTTCGGCGTCTGGGGAGGCCTCTCCGAGAAGGAGCGGCACCACCTCAGGCGTAACTGACCGCGAACTCCCGCGTTCCGGCGGGGACCTGGACGTCGTCACCGGTGACGTCCAGCTCCCGCCCGTCCGCGACGACGGACCGGACGGCCCCGAAGCGGCACGGGTACACGTACCGCACGCCGTCCGGCGCCGAGCCGATCCGCACGGTCACCCTCCGCGCCCCGGCGTCGTGCGTCAGCCGGTACCCGAAGGGCCGCCCGAACAGGGTCGGCGCGTCCTCGACCGCCACGGACTCCCCGTCCGGCACCCAGTGCGGGCGCACACCCGGCGCGATGTACAGATGCGGATCGCGGTCCTCGTCCGCCTCGAAGAAGAGGATGTCGCGGATCAGCAGCAGATACTCGGCGGCGGCCCAGCCGTGCGGGATGTCGCCCATGTACCAGTGCCGGTCGGGCACCTCGTGGAAGTCGGAGGCGATCGGGAAGGCGTGCTGCTCGTTCCAGGCGCCGAGCGCCGCCGCCCGGTCCTGGGTGCGCGGGAACGCCGCCCCGACGGTCCAGCCGAGCAGCTCGTCGGCCCGCTCCGGATTCCCCGCCAGCAGGTACGCGTGCGCCAACTGAAGCGTCAGATAAGGCCCGTACGCGTTCCAGGCCGCCTCGTGCCGGTAGCCGCCGGTCACGAAGTGCGCGTACATCGTGTCGAGCGTGCACCGCGCCGCCCGGTCGACGTCGTCGCCGAGCTTGCTGCCCATGTGGAGGCGGAGCGGATGGAAGTACGCCGCCGCGCCGATCATCGTCGAGTCGAGCCGGCCGACGTCACCGGGCCCCGTCGGGATGTACGTCTCCCAGGCCCCCCGGCGCCGCTGCTCGTCGAGGACCCAGCGCACGGACGCAGCCGTCGCCCCCTTCACGTCGTCGAAGGCGCCCCACAGCTCACCGGCCTCCGGCGCGCCGATCCGCTCCGCGAGTCGCGCCGCCTCGTACAGGCCCGCGAGTCCCCACAGGTCGTCCCAGTAGTGCGGCTTGTCGCGCTCGCCGAGGTGCTCGGCGCTCCAGCCGCTGTGCAGCAGCCCGTTCCCGTCCCGGTTGTCGCGCAGCCAGCGCGCGCCGTCGACGACGTACGGCGTGTACATCTTGGCGCCGAACGCGGCGGCCCGGCCGCGCGTGCGGTCGAAGCGGCCGATCGCCCACAGTGCCTGCCCGTTGCTGTCCCACTCCCGGTCGTCCTTCTCGTGCGGGCCGCCGTAGAACCCGTACTCGGCGCACGGCCCGATCCGCCCGCCGCCACGGTTGAACCTCAGCGGGTAGTGCGTCCCCAACTGGTGCTCTGCCAGCGCGGAATCGCCGACGAGCGAGCAGGCCGTCGCCTCCACCGAGGAGTCCCGGATCCAGAACGAGTCGTAGACCGTCGGCCCCGGGTGGATCTCACCGAGGTCGGACAGGATCAGCAGCTGCGAGCGGGCCTGACGGAACATGTCCGTCAAGTGCGACACCGGGCGCGGCAGTTCGGGCTGCACGCCCTGGCGCACGAGCTTCCCGGTCCAGAACTCCCGGTTGGCCTCCTCCAGTTCACCGGCCGGGTTCGCCCGCAGCTCGGCCAGATCGTCGGCGCCGCTGTACAGGTCGACGGGGAGCCGGACGTCGATCTCCACGGTCGCGTCCTCGGCGACCCGGTAGGGCCAGGTGAACACCGCGCTGCACAACCCGGCCACCTGGTCCTGCGCCTCGGCCGAACCGTTCAGCTTGCCGCCCATCACCAGATCGCGGAACGGGCTGTGATGGACGTACGTCTCCGGATCCTGGCTGAAGTCCGGGTTGCCGTACACGCCGAACTGGTCCGGCGCCGTGTCGAAGACGGGACCCCAGCCGCTGTTCGTCTCCACCCGCAGCTCGCCCGGCAGATAGCGCAGGAAGGTGAGCCGCCGGTCGGTGATCTCCCGCCCGTTGCGGTCGTGCCGCTGGAAGCCGCTCGGCCCGGCCGGCAGCACGGCCGCGCACAGCAGCCCCTCGCGGAGCTGGCCCGTCGGCGAGCCCACGGTCACCCGGGTGACGACCGCGTCGCGCCGCCTGGCCCCGATCGGTGTCGCGAACGTGCGCTGCACGAACGTGACGTCCTCCGCCGTACGGAAGGTCGTCAGGACCACCGGCAGATGCGGCGCCTCCGTGCGCTGCTCCACCGTCCCGCCGTCGGCCAGCTGCGGCAGGTGCAGCGCGCCGGTCGCCGGGTCGAAGAGGAAGAACGACAGGCAGTACTTGTCGTAGACCGGCTCGATCTCCCCGGCCTGTCCGATCAGCGACTCCTGCCGGTGGTCCTTCACCCCGACCATGCCCCAGTACCGGTACAGGGCGTTCGAGGAGAACGCCGCCTCCTTCGAGTCGTACGTTCCCGCGTCGAAGTCGTCGCTCCACCGCCGGAAGGCCTGCTGCGCCCACCAGGGCACGGGATACGGAACCTGGGCCCGGCCGGCCCAGCTGCGCCACATGACCTCGTAGAACATCCACTCGTGCGTCTGCGCCACGGAGTTCACCCCTCACGGGCCCTGGAGAAGTCCTAGGCGCACCGTGGCACCGGCGAGGGGGCGTGCCTAGGTCTGCGGCGTGGCCCGGATCGCCGAGATGTCGAACTGGAGGCGGACCTTCTCGCTGACCATGGTGCCGCCCGCCTCCAGGCGCTGGTTGTAGACCAGGCCCCACTCGGTCCGGTCGATGGTGGTGGTGCCGTCGAAACCGGCCCGCTCGAAACCGAACGGGTCCAACACGGAGCCCAGATAGTCGAGTTGGAGCTCCACGGGGCGGGTCACCCCGCGAATGGTCAGATCCCCGGCCATCCGGAACGTCTCGCCGCCCTCGTGCATCGCGGCGGTGGAGCGGAACACCATCTCCGGGTGGCGGGCCGCGTCGAAGAAGTCCCGGCCCACGATGTGCGCGTCCCGCTGCTCCACGCCCGTGTCGACACTGCCGACCCGGATGACCAGCTCGGCGCGCGAGCGGGACGGCACGGCCCCGTCGAAGTACAGCGTGCTGTCGTAGTCGGCGAACGCACCTCGCACCGTGGTGACCATGGCGTGCCGCACGGAGAACCCGATGCGGCTGTGCGGCCGGTCGATGGTCCACTCGCCGGTCAGCCCGCGCAGGGCCGGGTCGAGCGAGGCCTCGGCCGCCCGGGCGGCCGGGAACGGCGTGGCCGGGCCGTCGGCCGGAACCGGCTCGAGCGTCGCGGTCTGAGGACGACGGCTGAAGAAACCCATGCGGGCGGAGCCTCCTTCGATTCTGGTCACTGTGTCTGATCACTCCGTGTTATCACGGCATCGGCGGGCCCCGGACGGTGAGTTGGGCGGTCTCGTCCCGGTTATGTGTGGTCGGCCGGAAAGCTGCACAGGATCGACATGAATGTGGATGCACGCCCGGCTGGTCCGTCGTCACGGAATGTGAGGGCGACTTGTTCGATATTCAGTGGGACCCGCGCGCCGCGCCGGGCAGACTCCAGCCATGTCCGTCCAGAGCAACAGCACCGCCGCCCGTCTCCTCGAAAGCGTCGATCCGCTGCCGTATCCGCGCCGCATGCGTGAGATCGGCCGCCGGGCGCGCGAACTCGCCGGAACCGGTGAACTCGCGCCGGTCGTCGCGGAGCTGACCGCCCAGGGCCCTCATGAGCGGAGCGTCTGCGCCGTGCTCGCCTGCGCGGGCGGTGACGCGGCGTGGGCGGCGGCGCACCTGGCCGACCCCGACCCGTTCGTGCGCGGGCACGCGCGGCGCACCGCCGGGGTGTCCGACGCCGCCTACGAGGCCGCCCTCGACGACGCGCCCGAGGCCGTACGCCGTGAACTGCTGCGGGCGATCGTGCTCCAGGAGCGCACCGCGCTCGCCGACCGCCTCGTCGCCACCGTGCGCGCCGACTGGGGTGACGCCGAGGCCGCGCGTCTGCTGGCCGGCTGTTCCCCGGAGGTCGTCACCCGGGTCCTGCCGGACGTCTTCCACGCCGTACGCGGCTGGAAGGTGCTCGCCGGGCGGCATGCCGGCGCCGTGCTCGACATCGCCGCGCGCCGGCTCGCCGAGGTACCGGAGGCTGCCCGCGACGGCTGGTGGCAGCACTACGGCCCGGTACTCGCCCGGATCGCCCCGGACGCGCCGCTGCGCGTGCTCGACCTGCTCGACGCGTGCCCGCCCCGGCACTTCCCGTGGCCGCTGCGCCCGGCCCTCGGCGCCCTCGCGGCCGCCGACCCGGCCCGCGTGCTGCGCATGATGACCGGCCCCTGGCGAGGGCGGCTGCACGGTCGCGGCACCCTGACCCCGGCGGTGCTGCGTGCCGTCGCCCGCAGCGGCGCGCCCGAACTCGCCGCTTACGCCGCCGTCGCCGCCGACCGGCCCCACGACCTCGCCGCGCTGCTGCGCGCCCAGGCCCCCGCCGACCGGCCCGCCACGTACGAGGCGGCCACGGCCGGACGCGGCGCCGCGCACGACGGCGTCGACACCGACGTGCTCGACGCGCTGCCCCGCTTCTACGTCGCCGACGTGGCCCGCCCCGCCGCGCGGGCGGCCCGCGAACGCGCCGACTCCTGGGACACCGTGCTGACCGCCGAGTCCTACCTGCCGCCCGACGAGGTCCGCGAGGCGCTCGACGCGGCCACCCGCAGGCCGGTCGCCGCCGACCGCGCCCTCGCCTGGCCGCTCCACGTGCGGAACGCGGCCCGTACCGCCGACCCCGGCCAAGTGACGCTCGTGACCGAGGAGTTGGCGCGTCGGCTGCGCAACGAGCAGGATCCGGTGCGGGGCGCAGTCCTGCAGTCGCTCGCCGGTGACGTGCACCCCGCGCTGTGGCGGGCCGAGGCGCTGCCGCACCTCGGCCGGCTCGTCACGGACGCGCTGCAGGCCCGCGACTGCTCGTACGGCACCCGGGGCGCGCTCACCGGGCTCGCCGTCGGCATCCTGCGTCACCAGGCGGTGGGCCAGGACCGCGACCTGGTCGGCTGGGCCCTCGACGTCGTGGTCGCCACGCACGGCCACACCGGCGCCGTGTACCTCGGCGACCTCGAACGCACCTTGCGCCGCGGGCGGGAGCGCGACGTGTACGAGGCGCTGCGCCCGGGCATCGACGCCGAGGGGAAGCGGAACGACTTCCGGCTCCTGCTCTCGCTGGCGCGCTCCCTGGGCAGCCGCGCCGCCGGTGTTCCGGAACTCCAGGCCGAGCTGCGCGGTGCCATCGAGCGCGGCGACGACTCCTCCGCGTGGGACGCGATCGACCGGTGGCTCGAACCGTCGGCGACCCGTGACGAGCGCGTGGCGGAGGTCCTCGACCTCGTACCGTCCGCCATCGATCTCCCCTCGGTGGCGCGGGCCGTGGCGTACCGGCGCACCGACCTCCTCGACCGCTTCCTCGACGGCCCGCCGCCGTACGGGCGGTTCCTGACGGACAAGGGCCCGTGGGCCTTCCCCGCCGAGTCGTACGGGCGGGCGGTGCGCGGCTGGCTGCCCCGCCAACAGCAGGCGTACCTGCGGCAGTTGAAGCGGATCGCCGAGGACGCGGACCTCGACCTGGCGCGCCGCACCGCAGCGATCCGCAGCGCCGCCGACGTACCGGACGGCGGCCGGGAGTCCGTCCGCCGGTGGGCAGGCTCCGAGGACGTCACCCTCGCCGAAGCCGCCCTCGCCGCGCTCGGCCGCACCCCCGACGACCTCCCCCTGCTGCTCGGGCACGCGGGCGACGACCGGGCCCGCGTCGCGGTGTACGCCGCCTCCCGGGCGTCCCGGCACGCCCGCCCGTCCGCACTCGCCCCGCTCCTCGACGAGTTGCTCACCGGCCCCGGCAAGAAGGTCACCAGCCGCAAGGAGGCGGCACGGCTCGTCGCGACCCGGCTCCCCGCGCGGCAGGCCGCGCCCCTCCTCGCCCGCGCCTACGCGGCCCCGGACGCCCACCGCGACGTACGCGCCGCGTGCGTCGCCTTCGCCGCGTACCGGCTGCTCCGCGAGGACGCCGCCTGGGAGATCCTCACCGACGCGGCGTCCGAGCGCAGCGAGTCCGTACTGCGCCGGGCCGCGCTGCGCCTGAACGTGCACGACGTCGCCCCGGGCCTGCGCGAGCGCTACGCCGCCCTCGTCGCCGGGGTCGCCGAGACGGACGACGACGAACTCGCCGACACCGCGCTGTCGGCCCTGTCGTCCTGGGTGCCGTGGGCGCCGCAGGCCCTGGACGCCCTGACCCGGCTCCTCACCGACCTGGACCGGCGGGCGCCGGGGGTCTGGAGCGCGGCCGGATCGACCCTGGTCGCGGCCGCGGGACAGAGCCCGGCCGCGGCCGACGCGCTCACCGGCGCCGTGCGCACGCTCATGGCCCACGGGACCGCGCCCGACGCCGGCGAGGAACAGGACCGGCCCGCGCTCCGCCGCCTCGACAACGTCGCCGGGGTGCTCGCCGACGTGGCGACGCTCGACCCGGCCCTGCGGCCGCTCGCCCGCGACCTGGCCCTGGTCCTCGCCGAGGACGACGCGTTCGTGCCGCAGGCCGCGCAGGTGCGGCTCGCCGGCCTGGACTTCTCTGCGCCGGGTGACGAACTGCGGGCGCTGGCCGGGCTGCACGACGACCGCCCCGCACTCGCCGCGCGGACGGCGGGCGCCCTCCGCGACCGACTGCGGAACCGGCTCCGCGGGGAGCGGGTGCCGGGGGAGGTGCTGTTGCCGGCGGCGCGGGACCTGGCCTCGGGCGGCTCCCTCGCGGAGGGCCTGTTCGCCTGGGCGCTGACGTGTGCCGGGGGCGAGCGCGCGGGGTGGCCGGACCTGTGGCGCGACATCCTCCGGGAGCTGCGGGCGCACCCCTGCGCGGACGTCCGGGACTTCTCGGCGCGGGTGAGTACAGCCCCGTAAGGGGCGCGGGGCTGTGTCGATGTGCGGCTCCGCAGCGTGGGCGCGCTCGGCCACGACGAAAGCCGCGGTCGCGTCTGCTCGGTTGATGAGCAGACGCGACCGCGGCTTGTCTGTGGCTGAGCGCGCAGTTCCCCGCGCCCCTTACGGGGCTAGACGGCGGCGGCCCGCGCCGCCATACGAGCCTTACGGGCCGCCAGCTTCTCGTCGAACTTTGAGGCCTCCGAGTCGAGCCCGTTCATGAACAGGCCGAGCTCCTCCTGGGCCTTCGTGCCCTCGGGGCCGAGCCCGTCGATCTCCATGACCTTCAGGAAGCGCAGCACGGGCTGGATCACGTCGTCGTGATGGATCCGCATGTTGTAGACCTCGCCGATCGCCATCTGCGCGGCGGCCCGCTCGAAGCCGGGAATGCCGTGTCCCGGCATCCGGAAGTTGACGACCACGTCGCGCACGGCCTGCATCGTCAGGTCGGGCGCGATCTCGAACGCGGCCTTGAGCAGGTTCCGGTAGAAGACCATGTGCAGGTTCTCGTCCGTCGCGATGCGCGACAGCATGCGGTCGCAGACCGGGTCACCGGACTGATGGCCCGTGTTGCGGTGCGAGATGCGGGTGGCGAGCTCCTGGAAGGCGACGTACGCGACGGAGTGCAGCATCGAGTGCCGGTTGTCCGACTCGAAGCCCTCGCTCATGTGCGACATGCGGAAGGCTTCCAGCTGGTCCGGGTCGACGGCGCGCGACGCGAGCAGGTAGTCGCGCATCACGATGCCGTGCCGGCCCTCTTCGGCGGTCCAGCGGTGCACCCAGGTGCCCCACGCGCCGTCGCGGCCGAAGAGGGTCGCGATCTCGTGGTGGTAGCTGGGCAGGTTGTCCTCGGTCAGCAGGTTGACGATCAGCGCGACCCGGCCGACCTCGGTGACCTTCGACTGCTCCTTCTCCCAGGCCTGGCCGTCCTCGAAGAGGCCGGGGAAGTTGCGGGCGTCGGACCAGGGCACGTACTCGTGCGGCATCCAGTCCTTGGCGACCTTGAGGTGCCGGTTGAGCTCCTGCTCGACGACTTCTTCCAGCGCGTACAGAAGGCGGGCGTCGGTCCACGAGGTCGACGAGCCGAGGCGGGGGGAGATGACGGTCACGGGGGCTCCTGGGGGACGGAGGTACAGCGAGCGGTACGAGCGGTGGTTCTACCTACGGTGTCGTAGGTTACGTTGCCGTAGGTTAAGCGCTCCATAAAGATCCGTGGTTACGCGTAGAGGTCACGGAGCCGGACTGAGAGGCACGTCACACACCCTTCGAGCTTCTCGAACTCGGAAATGTCCACCAGAACGGGGTCATGGCCGAGGCTCGCCAGCACCTCCGCCGACTTCGGTGCGCTCGCCGCCATGAGCAGCCGGTTTCCACCGAGCAGCACGACGTGCGCGCCCGATTCCTCCGGCACGGGGAGGAAGCGTGGGAAGAGCGAGGCGTGATCGACCAGGGGCTCGTGGCCGATCACCGTGCCGTCGGGCAGCGCCGTGACCGCCGACTTCAGGTGCAGCACCTTGCTGATGGGGACCGCGACCACGCGGGCCCCGAGCGGCTCGAAGACGGCGCGCAGCTGCTGCACCCCGGCCGCGTTCGTACGGCCGCCTCGTCCTACGTAGAGGGTGTCGCCCACCTTCAGTACGTCGCCCCCGTCGAGAGTGCCGGGCTCCCACACCCAGTTGACGGAGCAGCCGAGCCGCGCGACGGCCTGCTCGACCCCCGGCGTCTCCTCGTGCCGCGACGCGGCGCCGGAGCGGCCGATCAGTGCCACGTTCCGGAAGACGACCACCGTGTCCTCCACGAACACCGCGTCCGGGCAGTCGTCGGCCGGCTCCACGATGAAGGTCTCCCAGCCGTGCTCCTCCAGCGCGGCGACATAACCCTGCCACTGGTCCATCGCCTTCGCGGAGTCGACGGGGGTGCGCTCGATGTGGGTGACGAGCCCTTCCGCGAGTCGCGGTCCCGGACGGCGGACGAGGGCCTTCTTGCTGGGCACGGATGTTCTCCATGGTTCGTGGCAGGGTGCGGTGCCGCGCGTGCGGGGTGACGGCGGGCACATCATGCCCAGCCCGGCAGCCCGGGCGGAATCCCCCGTCACGCGGCTGTCACGGCCTCCTCACCCGGCCCGCCCGCGCCCGCGACGGCCCGCCGCAGGTGATCGGCGGTGAACGAGCCCTCCGCATCGAGGAGTTGGGCGGGAGTTCCCTCGAAAACGACCCGCCCGCCGTGCCGGCCGCCCTCCGGGCCCAGGTCGATGATCCGGTCCGCGCGCCGGATCACGTCGAGGTTGTGCTCGACGACGACCACCGTGTTGCCCGCGTCGACGAGCCGGTCGAGCAGTGCCACGAGCCCGTCGACGTCCGCCATGTGCAGGCCGGTCGTCGGCTCGTCCAGGACGTAGACCGCCGCCGTCCGGTGCAGCTGCGTGGCCAGTTTGATCCGCTGGCGCTCCCCGCCGGACAGCGTGCTCAGCGGCTGCCCGAGGGTGAGATAGCCGAGACCGACGTCGCTCAGGGCACGCAGCCGGCGGCGCACCGGCTCCTCGTCCGGCGCGGTGAAGTGGTCGAGCGCCTGCCCCGCCGTCATGTCGAGCACGTCGGCGACGGACCGGCCACGCACCGTGAGCGCGAGCACCTCGTCCCTGAATCGCCGCCCGTCGCACGCCGTGCACACCGTCGTCACCGGGTCCATGAACGCGAGGTCGCTGTAGATGATCCCCCGGCCCCGGCACGTCCCGCACGCACCGGCCGAGTTGAAGCTGAAGAGCCCGGGCTCCGTGCCCGTCCCGCGCGCGAAGATCTTCCGTACGGTGTCCATGATCCCGAGGTACGTCGCCGGGGTGGACCGCCCCGAGATCCCGATGGCCGACTGGTCGACGACCACCGCCTCCGGGTGCGCGGCGACCAGCGCCCCGGACACCAGACTGCTCTTGCCGGACCCGGCGACGCCGGTGACGGCGGTGAGCACCCCGGTCGGCACCCGCACGGACACGTTCTTGAGGTTGTGCAGCGAGGCGCCCTCGATCGGGAGGGAGCCGGTGGCCGTGCGCGGCCGCTCCTTGACCCCGCCGCGGCGCCGCAGGCAGCGGCCGGTGAGGGTGTCCGCGCGCCGCAGCCCCTCCGGCGTCCCCTCGTACACCACACGCCCACCGCCCGCGCCGCCCGCGGGCCCCATGTCGACGACGTGGTCGGCGACGGCGACGACGTCCGGGTCGTGCTCGACGACCAGGACCGTGTTCCCCTTGTCGCGCAGCCGCAGCAGCAGATCGTTGAGGCGTCCGACGTCGCGCGGGTGCAGGCCGATGCTCGGCTCGTCGAAGATGTACGTCATCCCGGTCAGGCTCGACCCCAGGTGCCGTACGGTCTTCAGCCGCTGCCCCTCACCGCCGGACAGGGTCGATGTCTCGCGGTCCAGGCTCAGATAGCCCAGCCCGATCGCCTCGATCCGCTCCAGGGCGGCGACGGCGGCCGCCGCGATCGGCCCGCCCACCGGGCCGTCGATCCGGCGCAGCACCGGGATCAGCTCGGCGACCTCCATGGCCGCGCAGTCGGCGATGTTCCGTCCGTCGATGCGGGTGGCGAGCGCGGCGGCGTTCAGCCGGGCCCCGTCGCAGAGCGGGCATGTGCCCTCCGTCAGGTACTGCCGCACCACGTCCTGGGTGCGCCGGCTCAGCGCCGACAGGTCGCGGTGCAGGTACAGCCGCTCGAAGCGGTCGGCGAGCCCCTCGTAGTCGATGTCGCGGCTGCCGCCCGTGTTGTCGACGTTCACCTTCGCGCCGCTCCCGCGCATCAGGAACTCCCGCTCGGCGGCGGTGAACCGGGCCACCGGCTTGTGCGTGTCGAGCGAGGTGGTGTGCGTGTACGTCTGCCCCTGCCAGGTGCCGACGGCGAACGGCGGGAACCTGATCGCCCCGTCCACGAGGGACTTCGCCGGGTCGAGGATCCGGCCGTAGTCGGGCCGCACGCTCCGCCCGAGCCCGTGGCACTCGGGGCACATGCCGCCCGGCTCGTTGAACGAGTACGCCGTCGCCTCGCCCGCGCTCGGGGTCCCGCACCGCGAGAACAGCACGCGGAGCACCGCGTGGATGTCGGTCATCGTGCCGACCGTGGACCGCGCGTGCCCGCCGATCGGCCGCTGGTCGACGACGATCGCGGGGGAGAGGTTCTCCAGGGCGTCCGCCCGGGGCTTCTCGTGCTTCGGCAGCCGGTTGCGGACGAACCAGGTGAACGTCTCGCCCAGCTGGCGCTGCGACTCGACGGCGACGGTCCCGAAGACCACGGACGACTTGCCCGAGCCGGACACCCCCGTGAAGACGGTGAGCCTTTCCCTCGGGATGCGCAGGGTGATGTTCCGGAGATTGTTCTCGCGGGCTCCGACGATGTGGATGTACCTCATGACTCCGACGCTAGGCGGAATACCGGACACCTTTTGTCGTGCTTTGAGACCCGCGAGAAGCCTCGGACGCGGCTGCTCGGTCGATGAGCGGCCGCGTCAGCGGCCTGTCTTCCGCGGCCTCTCTAGAGCTCGAGCCACCGGGTCACGCCGATCGACTCCAGGAACCGGACGTCGTGGCTCGCCACGATCAGCGCGCCCTCGTACGACTCCAGCGCCGACGTCAGCTGCCGCACGCTCGCCAGGTCGAGGTTGTTCGTGGGCTCGTCCAGCATCAGCAACTGCGGCGCCGGCTCGGCGAGCATCAGCGCGGCGAGTGCCGCCCGGAACCGCTCGCCGCCGGACAGCGTCCCCGCCCGCTGATCGGCCTTGGCGCCCTTGAACAGGAAGCGGGCCAGACGGGCCCGGACCCGGTTGTTGGAGGCGTCGGGCGCGAACCGGGCCACGTTCTCGGCCACGCTCGCCGTGTCGTCCAGCACGTCGAGCCGCTGCGGCAGAAGACGCATCGGTACGTGCACGACCGCCTCGCCCTCGACCGGCCGAAGCTCACCGGCGACGGTGCGCAGCAGTGTCGTCTTGCCCGCGCCGTTGCGGCCGACGAGCGCGATCCGCTCGGGACCGCGCACCTCGAACTCGCCCTTCACCCGCGCCCCGTGGACGACCGAGAGGTTGTGCAGGGTGAGGACGGTACGCCCCGGCGGCACGGCCGTGTACGGCAGGTCGACGCGGATCTCGTCGTCGTCCCGCACCGCCTCCACCGCCTCGTCGAGCCGCTCCTTGGCCTCGGCGAGCTTCTCCTCGTGCAGGATGCGGTGCTTGCCGGCGGAGACCTGCGCCGCCCGTTTGCGCGCACCCATCACGATCTTCGGCTCGCGTTTGGAGTCCCACATCTTCTGCCCATAGCGCCTGCGCCGGGCCAACGTGACCTGCGCTTCGGTCAGTTCACGCTTCTGCTTCCTGAAATCGGACTCGGCGACCCGCACCATCCTTTCCGCCGCCTCCTGTTCGGTGGCGAGCGCCTTCTCGTACGCGGAGAAGTTGCCGCCGTACCAGGTGACCTCGCCGCCGCGCAGATCGGCGATCTGGTCCACACGGTCCAGGAGTTCACGGTCGTGGCTGACCACGATCATGACGCCGGACCAGCCCTCGACGGTCGCGTACAGCCGCTGTCGTGCGTGCAGGTCCAGGTTGTTGGTGGGCTCGTCGAGGAGCAGCACGTCGGGGCGGCGCAGCAGCAGCGCCGCGAGGCGCAGCAGGACCGACTCGCCGCCCGACACCTCCCCGGTCGTCCGGTCCACATCGATCCGGTCGAGGCCGAGTTGGGCGAGAAGAGCGATCGCCCGCTCCTCCACGTCCCAGTCGTCGCCGACCGTGGTGAAGTGCTCCTCGGCCACGTCGCCCGCCTCGATGGCGTGCAGCGCGGCCCTGGTGCTGGCGATGCCGAGGACCTCGTCGACCCGGAGCGCGGTGTCGAGGGTGACGTTCTGCGGCAGGTAGCCGATGTCGCCGGACACGCGCACGGTGCCGTCCGCCGGGGCCAGCTCGCCCGCGATCAGCTTCAACAGGGTTGATTTTCCGGACCCGTTGATGCCGATCAGACCGGTGCGGCCCGGACCGAACGCGACCTGGAGACCGTCGAAGACGCCGGTGCCGTCCGGCCAGGCGTAGTCGAGACCGGTGACGGCGACGGACGTGGCGGGGGAGCCGGAGTGGCTCTGGGGATGTGACATGAAGGCCTCGCGGTTGCTCGGTGCGAACGGTGACGGGATGCGACGCGTTCGAGACACCGCGGGCCAGAGGCGACAAAAAAGGCCTGTACCGGCGGGGAGGACGGCTCATGTGCCGAGGTCTCACACAACGACATGCGGGTACGCGCGACGAGCTGCGTACGCGTGACATGCGCGGTGTCTCAAGACCTCAGAAGAGCAACGTCCTTCTCCTATCGACGGCAACAGGACCTTCATCGAAGGTAAGGCGCTGTCCGAGGGCCGTCAAAGTATTTATCGTGAGGCACGTGCCCCATGGCTCCCTCGCACTCCCCGCCCGCCTGCTCCTCCTCGCGTACGACACCGGCAAGGACCGGGTGTCCGGCGCCCCCGACCTGCCCCTCGCGGTCCGCGCGGGCGCTCTCGCGGAACTCGCCGCGCGCGACCTGATCCACGAGGTGGACGGCGTCGTGACGCCGGTCCTCGACGCGTGCACCGACGACCCCGTTCTCGA
This sequence comes from Streptomyces sp. HmicA12, assembly GCF_000373565.1. Classification (GTDB taxonomy): domain Bacteria; phylum Actinomycetota; class Actinomycetes; order Streptomycetales; family Streptomycetaceae; genus Streptomyces. Next base: position 206,846 of record NZ_KB891842.1, read on the forward strand.
CCAGCTCCTCGAACTCATCGCGGAGTCGAGGCCACGCGCGTGGCGCGGCACGATCACCCACCGGGCCCGTGTCACCCACGACAGCGTGCGCCGCGAACTGGTCGCCCACGGATACCTGCGCGCCGAGCCGCGCCGTGTCCTCGGTCTGTTCCCCGGCACCCGCCACACGCTGGAGCGCTCCGGATACGTGGAGGTGCTGCGCATGGAGGCGCGGGCCGCGCTGACCGGCCCCGCCGCCCCGGACGCCGTGCCCCGCGACCAGGCGGCCCTCCTCGTGCTCGCCGCGGCCGGTCACCTCCGAGGCCTGCTCTCCGGGCGCGAACGCAGACAGCACGCCGAGCGGCTCACCGACCTCGCCGGACGCGCGGGCCCCTACGTGCCGCAGATCCGCAAGGCCCTCGAAGCCGCGGTGAAGTCCGCCGAGGCGGCCCGCTCGTCAGGCGGCGGCTGAGCCCCAGGGAGCTCACGAGTCGGCCGAGTCGCGCCCGCGGCCCCGGACCGTCAGCGCGACGACGGCTCCGCCCGCCGCGAGCACCAGCACCGCCAGCGGCCGGCCCGCCCCGGACACCGGCACGTCCACCCAGGCGGCGGCCAGCACGGCGGCCGACGCGGCGGCAGCGGCCAGCGCCTCGCCCCAGGTGCGCCGCGCGGGACGGGTGGCGGTGAGCCCGGTCGACCAGGCGTCGCTCGCCGCGAGGTAACCGGCGAGCAGCACCGCCGTGCAGCCCGCCTGCCACAGCGGCGGATCACCGAACGCGGCGATCAGCACGGCCGCGCACGCGAGCGCGGTCGTCCGGTGCCGCGCCAACCGGGCCCACCAGCGGAACGAGTGCAGCGTCGGCCGCAGATCGAGGCCCGGAGCCGCCCACAGCCCGAGGACCAGCGAGCAGCAGAACAGGAAGAGCCCGGTGCCGTCGTGTCCGGCGGCCCACGGCCGGTACGCCGCCGTCAGCAGGGCGACACCGAGCACCCGCACCGGCAGCGTGCGCACCGCGTGGCCGGCGTACTCCCGCCAGGGCACGGTCATCGCGGCCGCCCTCCCACACGCCGGGACAACAGCGGCGCGAGCGCCAGGTCGAGGGGCTCGCCCGCGGTGTGCCGCAGCACCGGCACCCCGCTGTCCCGCAGCGCGAACCGCATCGCCGCCCGGTCCGCGTGCCACAGCCGCAGCGCCAACTCGCCCGCCGTGTCGCCCGGTGGCACCTCCGGGTCGCCGCTCGGGATCTCCACGACGACCGGCCGTCTGGCCCGTGCCTGGAGGTCGCGCAGCACCTTCAGGATGCGGGCGTCGCTCAGTGGCGTGAACACGTAGACCAGAGCGCCTTCGGGCAGCGCGGGCGCGGGGACGCGCTGCAGCCCGGACGCGTCGAAGCGGCGGTCCTTGCGGACGGCGAGGACGCTCTCGACGATCCGGTAGAACGCGGCGTCCCCGGACCGCGGTGGCAGCCAGCGCGTCGCGCCGCCGGTCGACACGACACCGACCCGGTCGTGCGTGCGCAGATACGCGCGGGCGAGACCGGCCGCGGCGCGCACCGTCTCGTCGAGCGAGGAGACCCCGGTCGCCGGGTCGACCACGTCGGCGAACGCGTCGATCAGCATCACCGTGTCCGCGGCCCGCTCGGCGGCGAACCGGTGCAACTGCACCGTGCCGCGCCGCGTCGTCGACGGCCAGTGGATCCGCCGCTGCCGCTCGCCCGGCTCCCACTGCCGTACGCCGATGACCTCGACGCCCTCCCCGTACTGCGCGGCCGTGTGCTCCCCGAGCCGTTGCGGCAGGCGGGCCGGGACCGGCGTGAACCGCGGCTGCCCCGCGTGCGGGAACACCGCCACCTCGGCCACCGCCACCCGTACGGTGCGGCGGACGATGCCCCCGGCGTCGTACACGTCGAGATCGACCGGGCCGAGCGACCAGCGGCCCCAGCTCAGCGCGGTGAACCGGAGGGTGACCGCCCGTCGCCCCGCGACGACCTCGTCGAGACGGACGCCGGGGCCGAGCGTGAGGCCCGGGTCGAGCCGTGCGTCGCCGTCGCCGTCATGGGTGACCTCGATGCGCACGGTGATCGAGTCGCCCTCGAAGCAGCGCCGGGGCTCCACGGTCGTCGCCGTCTCGATGCGGCGCGGACCGGCGCGGGGCAGGGACAGGGCGAGCAGCACCACGGGGACGGCGGCGAGGGCGAGCAGCCACGGCCTGCCGCTGAGCAGCGCCGCGGTGAGGGCCACCGCGGTCACGGTCAGGAGGCGGAGGAGGCGCTCGCCGGGGCGGGGGCCCTCCGGGGGTGCGGGTGGGGGTTCGGCCGGGGTCCGGCGGCCTTCCAGGGCGCGGAGGACGGCGGCGTCGGGCGCACCGTCCGGGGTGCCTCGCCGAGCCATCCGGCCGGCGCGTCGACGGGGCTGGTCGCGCGGCTCCCCGCGCCCCGGTCGGGGCCGTTCGGCGCTCACGGGCGCACCGGCTCCGTACGGCGCGTCGACGGCGTCGGCACCGTGGCGACGATCTCGCGCACCACCGTGTCCGTGGAGATCTCCCGTACCCACAACTCCGGGCGCAGCGAGACCCGGTGGGCCAGGGCCGGTACCGCGAGGGCCTTCAGGTCCTCCGGGATCACGAAGTCACGTTGCTCCAACACCGCACGCGCGCGGGCCAGTTGGATGAGGGCGAGACCGCCGCGCGGGGACGCGCCGATGCTGATCTGGGGGTGGTCGCGGGTGGCGTTCACGAGTGCGACGGCGTAGGCGAGGAGGTCGTCGTCGATCTCGACGCGTTCCACCGCGGCTCGCCAGGCCACCACCTCCGCGGGCCCCGCGAGCCGGTCGACGCGCGCTTCGGGCGCGGCGCGGTCGACCCGGGCGCGCAGCATCGCCAGTTCCTCGTCGGACGCCAAGTACCCCATGCGGACCCGGAGTTGGAAGCGATCCAGCTGGGCCTCCGGGAGCGAGTAGGTGCCCTCGTACTCCACCGGATTGGCGGTCGCGATCACCAGGAACGGGTCGGGCAGCGGGCGCGTCGCCCCGTCCACGGTCACCTGTGACTCGGCCATCGCCTCCAGGAGCGCGGCCTGGGTCTTGGGCGGCGTCCGGTTGATCTCGTCGGCGAGCAGCAGGTGCGCGAAGACGGGTCCCGGGTGGAAGACCATCTCGCCGCCGCGCTGGTCGTACAGGGAGGCGCCGGTGACGTCGGACGGCAGCAGGTCGGGCGTGAACTGGATGCGGCGGAAGTCCAGGCCGAGCGCCGTCGCGAAGGACCGCGCGAGCAGCGTCTTGCCGAGCCCCGGCAGGTCCTCGATCAGCACGTGCCCGCGGGCCAGGACGCCGAGCATGACGAGTTCGAGGGCCTCGGACTTGCCCACGACGGCGCGGCCCACCTCGCGCAGCACGGCGCAGGCCCGCTCGCCGGCCTCCCGCGGGGTCAGGGGCGCGAGCGGGGCGGGTGTCTCGGACGGGCTCGTCACGACGCTTCTTCCTTACGGGGGTGAGTGCGGGTACGCGTACGGGGCGCCCTTTCGCCGAGCGCTTCGAGGCGGTCGACGAGGCGGCCGAGCACCTCGGCCGGGATCGCGCCGTCCGGCCCCGTCGCGGGCGGCTCGGGGCCCAGCCAGCGCCACAGCTCGAGGCCGATCAACTCGGCCGCGCGGTCCGGCTGTTGGTCGAGGGAGACATGGTGGTGCTCGGCGAGCGCGGCGGCGAACAGGCGGCGCAGTTCGGGCCTCAGCACCGCCCGGTAGCCCAAGGCGCCGTCGGGACCCAGCGAAATGCGTACGTTGCGGTGCCACTCGCCCATGCCCGGTGCCCGGGTCCGCAGCAGCCGTACCTCGCCCCGCCGTCCGGAGTCCTGCGCGTCCGCGCCGACGACGTAGCGCGCGAAGAACAGGGCGCCCGCGGCGAGCAGGGCGGCCGTCGCGCCGGCCGGGACAGGACCGTCGACGAGAAGGATCAGCAGGACTCCTGAGACGGCCACCGCGCCCAGCAGGGACACGAGTTGAGGAACCGTCAGAAGCATGCGGCGCGGAAAGGGGCCGGTGTCGCTCGGCGGCGTCCCGGTGCGCCCCGGCGCAGGACCGGTCATGGGGACGCCTCCTGTTCCCGCCGTTCCCGCAGCAGCTCCGCGATCTCCTCCAGCGCGTCCGCGGCGGCCACGCGGCGGGAGTCGTCCATCGGGTGCGTGGAGTAGCGGGCCTCCCGGAACAGGGCCGTCAGCCGGGGCGCGGCCGACCCCGCGGCGAGCCCCGCCCGGGACGCGCGCAGGAGCAGGTCGGCGGGGCTGTCGGCGGCGCGGCGCGGCACGCCGGACGCGGCGAGGGCGTTCTCCATCGCGGCGTAGCAGGCGATCACGGCGGCCCGCGCGTCGGTGCCGTCGGCCAGCGCGCGGCGCCCCTCACGGACCGCGGCGAGCAGCAGCTCCCGTTCCGCGTCCTCCTCGGTCGTGGCGGGACGGGCGGGGACCCGCGGCAACGTGAGGCCGCGCCGGCGCAGCAGGCGGACCAGGAGCACGACGGCGACCACCAGCAGGCACGCGGCGATCACCCCGGCCACGAGCTGCAGGGGCAGGGACGAACCGTGGCCCGAGCGCGCGTCGGGCGCGGGCCCTCTGATGTGCGAAGGAGTCATCGGTGCTGTCGGAGGTGGCCCCGCGGGCTCCTTGCGGCCCGTGGGGAACCGGTGCAGCACCAGGGCGAGCACACCGAGCGCGAGGGGTCCCGCGATCAGCAGCGGGACGCCGGCCTGTCGCAGCCGCTCCTCGCGCGGCGGCACCGCCCGCAGGTCGCCGTCGATCCGCGACCGCAGGCGAAGGGACAGGCGGACGAGGCCGTAGGCCCAGCACAGGGCGAGTCCGACCACGAGGAATCCGGAGCCGCCGAGCGGGCCCCGGCCGGAGTGCAGAAGCCCTTCGCCGGGGCGCAGCACCAGGGCGGCGACGGCCAGGAGCGCGACGGCACCCGCGGCGAGCGCCGGTCCGGGCGGCGTCCGGCGGCCGTCTCGTCCTGCGCGCACTGTGCCTCCCCCGAATGCCAGTTCAGGCATCCTCACACGCGCGGGCACCACTGTCAGCCGTCTTCAGTAGGGCGCACGGAATGTACGGCGCACGGACAGCCCCGTACGCGGAACTCCGTCGTACGCGGAACGTCGCGTGACGGTCAGTACGCGTCCCGCAACAGCTCCGCCAGATCCCGGTCCACGTCCACGTGCAGGTGCTCGTCACCGGTCGGCACGAGCTCGGTCGTGCCCGTCAGGAACTGCCGCAGATCGTCGGTGCGGACATGCACGACCGCGGTGCCCTCCACGGCGTGGAACTCCAGCACGGTGCGGTCGTACCCGTAGGGACGCACCCGGACGTCCCCGGCCCCCACGGACTCCGTGAGACCGCTCGTGATCAGCTCGCGGGCGAACGTCCAGCACACGTCGACCCCCTCGAGGGTGGCGGCGGCGGGGAACGACATCCGGACGGCGAACGGGTCACACGCGTCGTAGCACAGCGTCGCGGGGATGCTCGCCATGCGCGGCGCGGCGGCGACGAGACGGGCCTCTACGGCTTGCTCGATGACATTGGACAACGCCTGCTCCCTTGTGACGACCGGACCGAGGCCGCCGGACGTTCTGATGGCCTCACTTGAATAGACGGCGGAACGGGTGAATCCGTGCACCTGTTGTCGGACGAAAAACGAGTGACCTCTGTCACCGGTTTCAAGCAGGGGGCTCTGGACGCGGTAGTGACAGTGGGCTAGCTTCGCGCGCCATGGGGAGACTGTGGGCAACGAGGCGACCGGGAACTCTGCGCACCGTGGGGCTGGCGGTGACGACGCTGGTGGGAGCCCTCGCGCTGGGCACGGCACCCGCCGGCGCCGCAGCGCGCACACCGTCCTGGCACCTGAAGGACACGCAGCGCGCGGACGTACGGTTCCGAGGGCTCGCCGCCGTCGACCGGGGCACCGCCTGGGTGGCCGGAACCAAGGGCACCGTGCTGCGCACCACCGACGGCGGCACGCACTGGCGCGATGTGTCCCCGCCCGGCGCGGCGGACCTGGAGCTGCGGGACGTCGAGGCGTTCGACGGGCGCCGCGCCGTGGCCCTGGCGATCGGCGAGGGCGAGGCGTCCCGGATCTTCCGCACGGACGACGGCGGCGCGACCTGGACGGAAGCGTTCCGCAACACCGACCCGAAGGCGTTCTACGACTGCGTCACGTTCTTCGACCCGCGCCACGGCCTCGCGATGAGCGACCCGGTCGACGGCAAGTACCGCATCCTGTCGACGCGGGACGGCGGCCGTTCCTGGCGGGTGCTGCCGAGCGCCGGGATGCCGGCCGCGCAGACCGGCGAGGCGGGTTTCGCCGCGTCCGGGCAGTGCCTGGTGGCGTCCGGCCCGAAGGACGTCTGGCTGGCGACGGGCGGCGGGGCCACGTCCCGCGTGCTGCACTCCGGCGACCGCGGCCTGAACTGGACCGCGACCGACACCCCGATCCCCGCGGGCGACCCGGCGCGCGGCGTCTTCGGCCTCGCCTTCCGCGACCGCACGCACGGCCTCGCGGTCGGCGGCGACTACCGCGCCGACCAGCCGTCACCGCGGGCCGCCGCGGTCACCGGCGACGCGGGCCGCACGTGGACCGAGGCCGCCGAGCCGCCGCCCGCGTACCGCTCCGGCGTCGCCTGGCTCCCGCGCAGCAGCGCCGCCGCGCTGGCCGTCGGCCCGACCGGCACCGACCTCACCACGAACGGCGGCCGCACCTGGCGCACCGTGGACACCGGCTCGTACGACACCGTCGACTGCACCCGCGACGGCGCCTGCTGGGCGGCGGGCGAGAAGGGGCGGGTGGCCCGGCTGGAGCGCTGAGAACGGACCGGGGCCCCGGCGGACGCGTACGCCCGCCGGGGCCCCGGGAACGATCGGAGCCGGGTCAGCCGTCGTTCTCGGCCGGCGGGATGAACGCCCCCGGTACGTCCTTGGGCGCGTAGAGCTTCTTCTCGCCCGGGTACGGCTTCGTCCAGCCGTGCGTCTCGTACCACGTGAAGTGGTTCATCTGCGCGGGGTTGGCGAAGTCGGGCACGGCGTGCGGGCCCGTGAGGCGCTGCTTGGACTTCCAGGCGTCCCACTGCTCCGCCAGCGCGCGCCGCGCCGCCGGGACCTTCGTCGACGGCACGGCCGCCGCCTTCGTGTCCTGAGCCGCCGGGGTGTCCACGCCGCACGACGGCGGCGTCTTCAGACCGTCGGTGAGCGGCGTGCGGTTGGGCAGCGCGGTGAACGGCGTGTAGTCCGCCTTCTTCGTGAAGGCCGTCGCCATCGGCGTGGCCGCGCTGTCCTTCTGGTTCATCGGGTGGATCCCGAGGATCTGCTCGATGGTGCGGACCATCGTGATCTGCGAGTAGTAGCGGCTGTCGACGGAGGCGTGCTTCGCCCAGGGGCTGATGATCTGGATCGGCGCGCGATGGCCGTCGACGTGGTCGAGACCGGCCTGGGAGTCGTCCTCGACCACGAAGATCGCGGAGTCCTTCCAGTACTTGCTGTGCGAGATGGTGTCGACGATCCGGCCGGTCGCCAGGTCGTTGTCCGCCACCTGCGCGGGCGCGTTCGCCGGGCCGCCGGTGTGGTCGCTGGAGAGCCAGAACATGTTGAGGTTCGACGGCCCGTTCTTCTCGAAGTCCTGCTTCCAGATCTCGGACCGGTAGATGTCGGGGACGCTGGTGTCGAACTTCGCGAAGCCGTGCGCCGACACGTCGTTGAGCGAGGGGATCGGCGAGGACGAGACCAGGTCGTACGCGGTGTCCTGGCCGGTGGAGCGCATGTTCTTGGCGTCGCAGTACAGGTTCTGCCAACTGGCGTCGGCCGGCTTGGTGAGGAACTGCTGGAACTCGCCGAAGTCCCGCACCGAATTGCCGGAGGCCTGCGCGCCGGTCCACAGGAACCCGGTCCGCTGGTGGCCGAGCGCGTCGTCCTCGGTGTCGTAACTGCGCGCGTACTCACCGGCGGAGGACTCGGTGTACTCCGGATCGTCCGCCTGCATCAGCCAGTTGTGACCCTCGGCCGAGTTCGTACCGATGTCGTACGTGTTGTCGTACAGGCCGAACTGCCGGGCAAGGGCATGCTGGTTGGGCGTCACGTTCTCGCCGAACTCGGCGAGCGCCGGGTCGCCGTCGCCCTCCGGCATGTCGCCGTAGAGCTGGTCGTAGGTCCGGTTCTCCTTCACGATCAGGAAGACGTGCTTGATCGTCGACGGGTCGCCGAGCCGCGCCGGAACCGGCACCGCCCTGGGCTTGGGGTGCTTGCTGTCGGCCTTCTCGACGGCGCCGTGGGTCCAGCCGTTCTGCCGGAAGACCTTCGACGTCTGGGCGCGGATCGTGCGGTCGCTCGGCAGCGTGAAGTGCTGCACGCTCGACGTCGTGTCGTGGGTGGCGTGCCCGGCCTTCGTGGTCGGCCGGCGGGCGTCGATGCCACGGGTGTTGGAGACGACGACCTGGTCGCCGACGGATGTGATCTCCGAGGGGAAGTAGTCCGTCGGCAGCAGACCGACGTAACTGACCGGCTCCTGCGGGGAGTCGTAGCGGTACACGGCGACGGCGTTCGCGCGGCCGAGCGCGACCAGGAGATGCCCGTCGCCGGTGAGCGTCACCGCGTCGGGCTCGTAGCCGACGGACGCCTCCGGCCACGGCTTGGTGGAGATGGTCTGGACGACCTTGCCCTTCGCGGTGTCGATGACCGACACGTCGTTCGTGGCGGTGTTCGTGACGAACAGCGCGCCGTGATGCGCGTACAGGGCGGTCGGATGCAGTCCTACGTCGATGGAGGCGACGGCGGCGTCCGGCTTCGCCGGGTCGATGACGCTGACGGTGCCGGTGGTGGTGGCCGCGGTCTTCGGGTCGGCAGGCACCTGCGTGTTGTACGAGTTGAGGGTGGTGTCGCCGGGCTTCGCGGGGCGTCCGCCCTCGTTGCTGACGTAGAGCTTGCCGTCCGCCCAGGCCATGTCGCGCGGGGCGTTGCCGACGGCCCAGCTGTGCTTGATCACGCCGGATGCCGCGTCGAGGGCGACGACCCGGTTCTGCCCGTTGACGGCCGCGTACACCGTCGAGCCGTCGGCGGAGAACACCGGCTCGCCCACGAGCGCGTGCTTGGCGCCGTCCGCCGGGATCGTGACGGTCGTCGGGTTCGCGACGCTGCCGTCGTCGTTCACGGTGAAGCGGGTGTAGCCGTCGGTCCGGCCGAGCCACAACTGCTTGCCGTCGGGGGAGTACGTCGGACCCTCCTGCCCCACGTCGTTGCCGCTGATGCGCGGGTTCGACGTGGCGGCGCTGCCGACGAGCTGCTGCTCCTTCCACGTCTTGAGGTCCACGATGGACAGCGCGGCGCCGCCGTCGGTGACCGAGGCCGCGAGATGCGTGCCGTCGGGGCTGACCGACGACGACATGATCTTGCCGCTGTTCAGGACGAGACGGTCGCCGTACGGGGCGATGTACTGGTCGCTGGATATCACCTGGCCGTTCCGGGTGACCTGGCCCACCTGGTCGTGGCCGAACTGCTCGGTGCTCGCGAAAGCGGCTCCCGCGGCGGTGAGAGCCAGCGCCGTGACGCCGGTGACGACCAGGGGTTTGCGGCGGCCGACGCGTCTCGCGAGGAGGCCCGTACGGGCCTTCCCGACACGCCTGCGGCGTGTTACCTGCATGGGGTCATCCCTTCAGAGTGGCCGAATCGGCCGAAGTGGGCTTCAGCAGCTCGACGTTGGCGTCGAACTGCCACAGCGGATTGGGGCCGTCACCGGTCGGGGTGCGGACCAGGAAGTAGCCGTTGACTTCCTTCGGCCCGTCGCCGTCGGCCACGTACCGGCCGTCGGTGGTGACGTCGAGCTGGTAGATCGCCTGCCCGGTGGCGTCGATGCCGGGCAGGTGCCAGGACACGACGCAGCGCCAGTCGTTGCCGGGGCCCTCCGCGTCGACGCGGATGCTGCCCTTGTTGCACGCCGCCGTGGCCCGCAACTGCTCCTCGCTGACGGCGGGCCGGTGCAGCTCCCTGGTCTGGACGACGTAGAGGTGCGCGAACGCCGTGGCGACCGAGCGCTGCACCTTGTCCTGGGTGATGCCCGACCCGCTCGCCGGGGTCGCGCCCGCGACGACGGCCACCGTCACGGCGCCGATGGCGAGCAGCGGCAGCGCGCCGACGGTGAGGGCGCGGCGCCCCGAGCCGTCGGCGCTCGGGTTGGTGAAGTCGCGCCGTACGAAAAGGAGATACGCGAGTGCGGTCGCCGCCACGGCCCACACGAGGGAGACCACGATGCCGATCACGAGCGGTCCCAGCTGCTGCGGGCCGGTGAACAGGCCGTTCCACGAAATGAACGCGTAGCCGGGCAGGGCCACCCGCAGGGCGACCGGCAGCGGCAGCATCTGCCCGAGCTGCAGGACGAGCGCCACGACGGCGGGCAGCAGCAGTCCCATCGGTGACCGGCCGAGCGCGACGGAGCCGAGCAGCCCGATGGCGGACAGGGCGAGGGTCGGCGCGAGGGCGCAGACCCAGGCGAGGAGTACCTTCCCGGCGGCGTCCGACGCCGTCAGGACATGCCCGTCGAGGCCGACCAGCGGATGGTTCCCGACGGTCGCGAGGCCCCCCAAGGTGCTGGACACGACGAGCCCCGCCACCAGGGCCAGGATGATCGTGAGGCTGGCCAGCGCCTTGGCCACGAAGATCCGCCGCGGTGAGCGCACCGCCACCAGCAGATGCCGCCACGTCCCGAGCCGGTCCTCGGCCGCGAACACGTCCCCGGCGACGACGGACGTCACCAGCGGCAGCGCCCAGCTCCCGGAGAAGCCGAGCATGACCAACGGCCCCGCCCACCCGGTCGCGTGCATCCACCGCCCGAAGAGGGTGTCGACGGGCAGCGAACTCTGCCGGCTCACCGCCGCGACGAACAGCGCGGGCGCCACCCAGCACACCAGCACCAGAAGCCGGATCCGCCACTGGGCGACGAGTTTGACGACCTCGAAGCGGTAGCCCCGGGTCACCGGGACGCGACGTGGCACGGCAACGTTGTCGAGGGCGAGCGTCGCCGTCATCGTGCGGCCTCCTGTGCCTTCTCGTCGGCTTTGGTGTCGTCGGGCTGCAGCGCCGTGCCGCCGGGCCCGTCGGACCCCGTGAGCGCCAGGAACGCCGCCTCCAACGGCGAGACCACGGGCGCCAGTTCGCGCAGCGCGACGCCCGCCTTCACCAGCCGTGTCACCAGGTCGTCGAGGGCGGGCACCAGCGCGCGCACGACGAGCGGCGCCGGGTCCTCCCGGATCCCGCGGGTCTCCATGAGACGGATGCCGTCCGTGTCGGTGGCCACCCTGCGCGCCGCCTCCGGATCCGAGGTCAGCAGCCGGTATTCCAACTCACGCTTCCCCGAAGCCAGTTCGCTCAGCGGACCGGAGAAGACGACGCGTCCGGTCGCCAGGATGGTGACCTCGGAGCAGAGCGCCTCCAGGTCGTCCATGCGATGGCTGGACAGGACGACGGCGGTACCGGAGGCGGCGAGCCCGGTCAGGACCCGGTGCACATGACGAGTGCCCGCCGGGTCCAGGCCGTTGGCGGGCTCGTCCAGGATCAGCAGCCGGGGCTCGGTGAGCAGCGCCGCGGCCAGGCCGAGGCGCTGGCGCATACCGAGGGAGAAGCCCCGGGTGCGGTCGTCGGCGACATCGGTGAGACCGACCTGGCCGAGCGCGTCGTCGATCGCCGGAGTACGCGCGTCGCGGCCCTGGAGCCTGGCGAGCGCGGCGAGGTTCTGGCGCGCGGTCAGCGAGGGGTACAGGCCGGGACCGTCCACGAACCCGGCGACCGCGTCGGGCACGGCGAGCGCCCGCCCGACCGGTGCCCCGAGGATCTCCAGCGTCCCGCCGTCCGCGACGCCGAGGCCCAGGAGCAGCCCGAGCAGCGTCGTCTTCCCCGCGCCGTTCGGCCCGACCAGACCGTGGATGCGGCCCCGCGCCACATCGAGGTCGACCCCGTCGAGCGCGATGACGTCGCCGAACGTCCTGGTGATGCCGCGTGCCCGTATGGCGTGCGGTCTGTCCATGAGCCACCCTTCTCTCGCAAGCCTCATGGACCATAGGGAGGACATAAGGCACGCACAGGGTCCGTGAGTTGAACCCGCAGGGAACGAGAGGCAATGGGAGTCTCAAGGACCGAGGGCCGGAAACGGGCGCGCGGTCTTGTGGGCGTCGTTGAACTGTGGAAGATCTACGCGTATGGCTACGGGCAACGGGACCGCCGCGATCACCCTCCACGGGCTGTGCAAGTCGTTCGGTGACGTCCGGGCGGTCGACGGCGTCGAACTCGACGTGGCCGAGGGTGAGTTCTTCTCGCTGCTCGGCCCCTCCGGATCCGGGAAGACCACCGTGCTGCGGCTGATCGCCGGCTTCGAGACCCCCACGGGCGGCACCGTCTCGCTCGCGGGTGAGGACGTCACGCGCCGCGCCCCCTTCGAGCGCGACGTCACCACCGTCTTCCAGGACTACGCGCTCTTCCCGCACATGAGCGTCGAGCAGAACGTCGCCTACGGACTCAAGGTGCGCGGCGCCTCCCGCAAGGAACAGGCCGAGCGGGCGCGGGCCGCGCTCGCCTCCGTACGCCTCGAAGGGTTCGGCGGGCGCCGGCCGGGCCAGTTGTCCGGCGGGCAGCGTCAACGCGTCGCGCTGGCAAGGGCGTTGGTGGTGCACCCCCGGGTCCTGCTGCTCGACGAACCGCTCGGCGCGCTCGACCTCAAGCTCCGCGAACAGATGCAGACCGAGCTCAAGGAACTCCAGCGCGAGGTCGGCATCACCTTCGTCCTCGTCACCCACGACCAGGCCGAGGCCCTCGCCCTCAGCGACCGGGTGGCGGTCATGAAGGCCGGGCGCGTCGAACAGGTCGGCACACCGGGGGAGTTGTACGAGGCGCCCACCTCCGGATTCGTCGCCTCGTTCGTCGGCACCACCAACACCGTCACGGGCAGGGCCGCCGAGCTGATCGTGGGGAAGCCGGGGACGTTCGGCGTCAGACCGGAGAAGATACGGGTCCTGGACACCGACGCGGAGCACGATCGCCGTGACCACAGCGAGGTGCACGGCACGGTGGCCGACGCCGTGTACCTCGGGGACCACACGCGTGTCGTCGTCGACACCGACGCCGGGGTGCGCTTCGTCGTCGTACGGCAGAACCTCGACACGTCCGCCGCCGACGCCCACGCGCTGCCCGGCACCCGGGTCCTGCTGCGCTGGCACCGACGCCACAACATCCCGCTGACACACGCCAGTTGATCCACCTCACACACCGGGAGAGATCACGTGCGCGCAACCCGAACGCTGATGGCCGCCGCCGCACTCGGCGGGCTGCTGCTCACCACCGCCTGCGGCGGCGACTCCGACGAGGGCTCCGGCGGCGCACCCGGCGGGCAGGGCTTCACCCCGCCGAAGATGTCCGCGCCCAAGTCCCTCGGCAAGACCGAGGGCCGGGTGAACCTGATCGCCTGGGCCGGATACGCGGAGGACGGCTCGAACGACCCGAAGGTCGACTGGGTCACCCCGTTCGAGAAACGGACGGGCTGCCAGGTCGACACCAAGGTCGCCGGAACCTCCGACGAGATGGTCAACCTGATGAAGACCGGCGAGTACGACGCCGTCTCCGCCTCCGGCGACGCGTCCCTGCGCCTGATCGCCTCCGGCGACGCGGCCCCCGTCAACACCGGCCTCGTGCCCAACTACCGGGACATCTTCCCCGGGTTGAAGATGCAGCCCTGGAACTCGGTCGACAAGGTCGCCTACGGCATCCCGCACGGGCGCGGCGCCAACCTCCTCATGTACCGCACCGACAAGGTCACCCCGGCCCCCGACAGCTGGAAGGCCGTCTTCGACGACGCGGGGAAGTACCGGGGGCACGTCACCGCGTACGACTCGCCGATCTACCTGGCCGATGCCGCCCTGTACCTCATGAAGACGCGGCCGGACCTCGGCATCAAGGACCCGTACGCGCTCGACCAGAAGCAGTTCGACGCCGCCGTCGCCCTGTTGAAGAAGCAGAACGACAACGTCGGCGAGTACTGGAGCGACTACCTGAAGGAGATCTCCGCCTTCAAGAGCGGCGACTCCGTCGTCGGCACCAGCTGGCAGGTCATCGTGAACACCGCGCAGGGCGAGAAGGCTCCGGTGAAGGCCGTGCTGCCGAAGGAGGGCGCCACCGGCTGGTCCGACACCTGGATGGTCTCCGCGAAGGCCAAGCACCCCAACTGCGCCTACAAATGGCTGGACTGGATCGTCTCACCCAAGGTGAACGCCCAGGTCGCCGAGTACTTCGGCGAGGCGCCCGCGAACGCGAAGGCCTGCGACGAGACCAGCGACAAGAGCCACTGCGCCACCTTCCACGCCGACGACGCCGCGTACTGGAAGCAGGTCCACTTCTGGACCACGCCCATCCCGCAGTGCCTGGACGGGCGCACCGACGTGACATGCGTGCCCTACACGAAGTGGGTGCAGGCCTGGACAGAGATCAAGGGCTGAGAGGGTACGGATGGCCCTGCGAAAAGCCGCCGGGGTGCTGCACCGCAGCCCCCGGCTCCGCCTCGCACTCCTGCTCGCCGCGCCCCTGACGTGGCTGGTCGTCGCCTACCTGGGCTCGCTCGCGGTCCTGTTCCTCTCCGGCCTGTGGACCACCGACCCGTTCACGTCGGACATCGTGCGCACCTGGACGCTCGACAACTTCGAGGCGCTGTTCACGACCGACGTGTACCGCCAGGTCGCCCTGCGCAGCGTGGGAGTCGCGCTCGCGGTCACGGCGCTGTGCGTCGTGCTCGCGTTCCCGATCGCCTTCTACACGGCGCGCGTCGCCCGCCCCCGATGGCGCCCGCTGCTCGTCGTCGCGATCCTCACCCCGCTCTGGGCCAGCTACCTGGTGAAGGCGTACGCGTGGCGCGTCATGCTGGCCCAAGGCGGGCTCCTCGACCGGGTGTTGAGCCCGCTCGGCATCGAAGGGCCCGGCTACGGCCTGACGGCGACCGTCCTCGTCCTGACCTACCTCTGGCTGCCGTACATGATCCTGCCGATCCACGCGGGTCTCGAACGCGTCCCGGACAGCCTCCTCGACGCCTCCGCCGACCTGGGCGCCCGCACCTGGTGCACCTTCCGCACCGTACTGCTGCCGATGGTCCTGCCGTCCGTCGCCGCGGGCTCCGTCTTCACCTTCTCGCTCAGCCTCGGCGACTACATCGCGGTACAGATCGTGGGCGGGAAGACCCAGTTGATCGGCAACCTCGTCTACTCCAACATCACGCTCGACCTGCCGCTGGCCGCCGCCCTCGGCACCGTCCCGGTCGTCGTGATCGTGCTGTACCTGCTGGCCGTGCGCCGCACCGGCGCGCTCGGCAGCCTGTGAAGGGAGTCCGTGGTGCATCTGTCCCGCCCGGCCCGCATCGCGCTGCGCGTCGGCGCGCTGCTCGGCTTCGCCGTGATCTACGTGCCGCTGCTCCTCGTCGTCGTCAACTCCCTCAACCCGGACCGCAGTTCGGGCTGGCCGCCGTCCGGACTCACCCTGGACTGGTGGCGCGACGCCTGGCACAGCGCGGGCGCCCGCGACGCCCTGTGGACCTCGGTGAAGGCGGGCCTCGGCGCCACCGCCATCGCGCTCGTCCTCGGCACGCTCATCGCCTTCGCGGTGGCCCGGTACCGCTTCTTCGGCCGGGAGGCGGTCTCCTTCGCCGTCGTCCTGCCCATCGCGCTGCCCGGCATCATCACGGGCGTGGCGCTCAACACCGCGTTCCGCACGGTCCTCGAGCCGATCGGCATCGGCCTCGGCCTGTTCACCGTCGTCGTCGGGCACGCCACGTTCTGCGTCGTGGTCGTCTTCAACAACGTCGCCGCCCGGCTGCGCCGGCTCTCGGGAACGTACGAGGAAGCGGCCATGGACCTCGGGGCCGACACCTTCCGCACCTTCCGCGACATCACCTTCCCGCTGACCCGCTCGGCGCTCGCCGCGGGCGGACTGCTGGCGTTCGCGCTGTCCTTCGACGAGATCGTGGTGACGACGTTCACGGCGGGCCCCGGCGTCCAGACACTGCCCGTCTGGATCTTCTCCAACATGGCCCGGCCGCAACAGGCCCCCGTGGTCAACGTCGTCGCCGTCGTCCTCGTCCTGCTGTCCGTGATCCCCGTGTACGTAGCCCAGCGGCTGTCGTCCGACACGACGGCGGGGAGTCGGGTCTAGGCCCTGAGGGGGGTAAGGGGAGGCTAACCTAACATCAGTTAATCTGTGCCCGGCATCTACTTGGTGACCACCCGCACGACCCCAGGAGTCGGCTTGCCGCACGCCACCGAAACCCTCGAACCGGCCGTCGGCCGCGTGGAACTGCGCGACCCGGCCCAGCTGCGCGAGATCCTCGGCGAGCCGTGGCCGATCGTGATCGACAAGGTGCACGACCGGCTCGACGACCGGGACCGGGAGCTGATCGCCCGCTCGCCGTTCTGCCTGGTCTCCACGTCCGACGCGCAGGGCAACTGCGACGTCTCGCCGCGCGGCGACGGCCCCGGCTTCGCGCACATCGTCGACGCGGGCACCCTCGCCCTGCCGGACCGCCCCGGCAACCGCCGCGGCGACAGCTTCCACAACATCCTGCAGAACCCGCACGCGGGCCTGCTGTTCCTCATACCCGGCGGCACGGACGTCCTGCGGGTCAACGGCCGCGCCCGCATCCTCACCGACGCGCCGTTCTTCGACGCCATGACCGTGCGAGGCCAACGGCCGCACCTCGCCCTGCTCCTGGACATCGACGAGATCTATCTGCACTGCCCGCAGTCGCTGCGCCGGTCCGGGCTGTGGGACCCGGAGAGCTGGGGCCAGGGCCACCGATGACCCAGGCCCTAGGGTTGCGCCATGGCGACGATCACGGGGATCCCTGACGGCTGGCCGGCCGACGAGGCCGCGGCGCGCGCGGTGCAGGACGCGCTGCGCGACCGGGTCGTGCGCCACGAGACCGGGCCGCCGCCCGGCGCGGGCCCCCTCACCGGGATCGACGTCGCCTACGACGACGAGCGCGACGTCGTCGCCGCGGCCGCGGTCGTCCTGGACCCGGTCACCCTTCAGGTCATCGAGGAGGCGACGGCCGTGGGACGCGTCGCCTTCCCCTACGTGCCGGGCCTGTTGGCGTTCCGTGAGATCCCCGCGGTGCTCGGCGCGCTCGAAGCGCTGCGCACCGATCCCGGCCTGGTGATCTGCGACGGCTACGGCCTCGCCCACCCGCGCCGCTTCGGCCTCGCCAGCCACCTCGGCGTGCTCACCGGACTTCCCACGATGGGCGTCGCCAAGAACCCGTTCGTGTTCGCGGAAGGCGTGTTGAGCCCGGAGCGCGGCAGCACGGCCCCGCTCCTCGACGGTGCCGAGGAGGTCGGCCGCGCCGTGCGCACCCGTGACCACGTCAAGCCGGTCTACGTCTCGGTCGGCCACCGGGTGTCACTGGACAACGCCTGCGCCCACACCCTGTCCCTCACCCCGAAGTACCGCCAACCGGAGACGACCCGCAGAGCGGACCGCCTCTGCAGGGACGCGCTGGCCGCCGCGCGCTAGCGCTCCGCCGCCACCCGGAACGTGATCCCGGCCCCCCGCAACCGTTCGATCAACGCGTCCCCCATGGCCACCGCCGTCGTGACCTGCCCGGCGGTGATTGGCAGGTCGTCCCGTACGAGGCACATCGCGGACTCGGCCAGCATCTTCGCCGTCTCCGCGTACCCGGGATCCCCTCCGGCCACCTCGGTGAAGACCCGGCGGCCGCCGCCCTCGCCCACGAACCGCACCGAGAACCAGCTCTTGGCCCGCCGCTCCTCGTCGGGGCCGTCGCCGGGCAGCAGCCGCCCGCCCAACCAGCGCCGTGCGGGCGGCACCTGAGCCGCGGCGAACAGCACGCCCACGGCCGCGACCCCGCCGACCGCGACCGGCAGCGAGCGCACGGCCGCGTAGTGCCGGTAGCGGAAGTCCGGCCCGTAGCGTTCGAGCGCCCGCGCCGAACGCTGCACCACCTGCGGGTCGATCGTCGGCAGCGGCAGCGCCCACGCCCCGACCTCCTTGGCGTACCGCGGCGTCCCCGTCGGCGCGTAGGCGGTGCGCCCGACGACCCGCGGCTGGTGGCGCCGCCGGTCCTGCTGCGCGGCCAGCATCTGCCGGCCGCGCGCGAACTGGTTCAGCGCGGACGCGAACGTACCGCCCGAGAACCGGGCGTTGGACCGGACGAACCCGTCGACGCGCAGCGGCACCCCCTCCGGCAGTTGCCGAACGGTGAAGTACGCGCCCAGGTCGTGCGGGATCGAGTCGAAGCCGCAGGCGTGCACCAGGCGGGCGCCCGTCTCGCGCGCGCGGGCGTCGTGGCGCACGTACATGAGGTCCACGAACTCGGGCTCGCCGGTGAGGTCCACGTAGTCCGTGCCCGCGTCGGCGCACGCGGCGACGAGCCCCTCCCCGTACTCCAGGTACGGGCCCACGGTGGAGGCCACCACACGCGCCTGGGCGGCCAGTTCGCGCAGCGACGCCGGATCGGCGACGTCCGCGCGCAGCAGCGGCAGCACGGCGCACTCCGGATCGATCCCGGTCAGTCGCTCGCGCAGCCGCTCCAGCTTCGCGGTGTCGCGGCCCGCGATCGCCCAGCGCAGCCCCTCGGGGGCGTGGGCCGCGAGGTACTCGGCCGTGAGCACCCCCACGAAACCCGTCGCCCCGAACAGCACCACGTCGTAAGCCCGGTCCGTGCTCTTGGGCTTCCCGGGCTTCTCGGCCTCGTTCATGACACCCCTCATCGTGCGTCCCGCGCCGTTGTCGGTGGCTGAGGCTAGCGTGCGGGCCGAACACGCCCTGCCCGGGGGCCCGCGGGCCGTCGCGGCCCTAGATTGTCTAAGCGCTTGCTCGTTAGGGGCTTGTGCTCACCGGAACACGTTCTTAGCATCATTGGTGTTACATCAGTTGTGTCACAGACGGGCTGGGGGCGTTGCGGGATGACGGTGGCAGGCACGGAGAGCCGCGATCAGCACGGGGGACCGCTGGCCGGGGTCCGCGTGGTCGAGCTCGCCGGGATCGGCCCGGGGCCGTTCGCCGCGATGCTCCTCGCCGACCTCGGCGCCGACGTCGTACGGGTCGACCGGCCCGGCGGCGCCGGGCTCGGGATCAACCCCGAGTACGACATCACCAACCGCAACAAGCGCTCCGTGATCGTCGACCTGAAGTCCGGGAGCGGCACCGAGCGCGTGCTCCAACTGGTGGACTGCGCCGACGTGTTGATCGAGGGCTACCGGCCGGGCGTCGCCGAGCGGCTGGGCGTCGGACCCGAGACCTGCCACGCCCGCAACGCCAGGCTGGTCTACGGCCGGATGACCGGCTGGGGCCAGGAGGGCCCCCTGGCGCAGCGTGCCGGGCACGACATCGCGTACATCGCGCCGACCGGCACCCTCGGCATGATCGGCAGGCCGGACGAGCCGCCGACCGTCCCCGCCAACCTCGTCGGCGACTACGCGGGCGGCTCCCTCTACCTCGTCGTCGGCATCCTCGCCGCCCTGCACCACGCCCGCGCCACCGGCACCGGGCAGGTCGTCGACGCCGCCATCGTCGACGGCACGGCGCACCTCACGTCGATGATCCACGGCATGCTCGCGGCCGGCGGCTGGCAGGACCGCCGCGGCGCCAACCTCCTCGACGGCGGCTGCCCGTTCTACGGCACGTACGAGACGGCCGACGGCCTGCACATGGCGGTCGGCGCCCTGGAGCAGCAGTTCTACGACGAGTTCATCCACCTGATGGGCCTTGAGGACGTCGCTGCCGCACGGGGGGACCTGTCCCGCTGGGGCGAGTTGCGCGAGGCCGTCGCCGCGCGCTTCGCGCAACGGACGAGAGACGAGTGGACGGCGGTCTTCGAGGGCTCCGACGCCTGTGTCGCGCCGGTCCTCTCGCTGGGCGAGGCCCCGCGCCACCCGCACCTCGCCGCCCGCGGCACCTTCGTCGACCACGGCGGCATCACCCAGCCCGCCCCCGCCCCGCGCTTCACCCGTACCCCCACCGCCGTCCGCACGGGCCCCGCCCTGCCGGGCGCCGACACCGCCGACGTGGCGCGCGACTGGGGCGTACCGGACCTGAACGAACCCACCGACCTCCCGAAGAAAGGCAGTTGATCGCGAGCATGGAACGACGCCTGTTCAGCGCCGAGCACGAGGCGTTCCGCGAGACCGTCCGCACCTTCCTCGTCAAGGAGGTGACCCCGCACTACGAGCAGTGGGAGCAGGACGGCATCGTCGCGCGCGAGGCCTGGCTCGCCGCCGGACGCCAGGGCCTGCTCGGGCTCGCCGTTCCGGAGGAGTACGGGGGTGGCGGCAACGCCGACTTCCGCTACAGCGCCGTCCTCGCCGAGGAGTTCACCCGGGCCGGCGCCGCCGGGCTCGCGGTCGGCCTGCACAACGACATCATCGGCCCGTACCTGACCTCGCTCGGCACCGAGGAGCAGAAGCGGCGCTGGCTGCCCGGCTTCTGCGACGGCTCGCTGATCACCGCCATCGCCATGACGGAACCGGGCGCGGGCTCCGACCTCCAGGGCATCCGCACCACCGCCGAGGACAAGGGCGACCACTGGCTGCTCAACGGCTCCAAGACGTTCATCTCCAACGGCATCCTCGCCGACCTCGTCATCGTCGTCGCCAAGACGACGCAGGAGGGCGGCGCGCACGGGCTGTCCCTACTCGTCGTCGAGCGCGGCGCGGAAGGCTTCGAGCGCGGCCGCAACCTCGACAAGATCGGCCAGAAGGCGCAGGACACGGCCGAGTTGTTCTTCAACGACGTCCGCGTCCCGAAGGAGAATCTGCTCGGCGAGCTCAACGGCGCGTTCATCCACCTGATGACGAACCTCGCGCAGGAGCGCATGGGCATCGCCGTCGCCGCCATCGCCGCCGCCGAGCACCTGCTGGAGATCACCACGACCTACGTCAAGGAGCGCGAGGCCTTCGGACGGCCGCTCGCCAAGCTGCAGCACATCCGGTTCGAGATCGCCGAGATGGCCACCGAGTGCGCCGTCACCCGGACGTTCCTGGACCGCTGCATCGAGGACCACTCCGCCGGCACGCTCGACGCCGTGCACGCCTCCATGGCCAAGTGGTGGGCCACCGAACTGCAGAAGCGCGTCGCCGACCGCTGCCTCCAACTGCACGGCGGATACGGCTACATGACCGAGTACCGCGTCGCGAAGGCCTTCACCGACGGACGCATCCAGACCATCTACGGCGGCACCACCGAGATCATGAAGGAGATCATCGGCCGCTCGCTGCTGTCCTGACCTCCTCCCTCGTTCGACGAAAGGCACTTCCGTGACCACAGACGCGTACGTCTACGACGCGATCCGCACCCCTCGTGGCCGGGGCAAGGCCAACGGCTCGCTGCACGGCACCAAGCCCATCGACCTCGTGGTCGGCCTGATCCACGAGATCCGGGCACGCTTCCCCGACCTCGACCCCGCCGCCATCGACGACATCGTCCTCGGCGTCGTCGGCCCGGTCGGCGACCAGGGCTCCGACATCGCCCGGGTCGCGGCCATCGCGGCCGGACTGCCCGACACGGTCGCGGGCGTACAGGAGAACCGCTTCTGCGCGTCGGGTCTCGAGGCCGTCAACCTGGCCGCGATGAAGGTCCGTTCGGGCTGGGAGGACCTCGTCCTCGCCGGTGGTGTCGAGTCGATGTCGCGGGTGCCGATGGCCTCCGACGGCGGTGCCTGGTTCGCCGACCCGATGACCAACTTCGAGACCGGGTTCGTGCCGCAGGGCATCGGCGCCGACCTCATCGCCACCATCGAGGGGTTCTCGCGGCGCGACGTCGACGAGTACGCCGCGCTGTCCCAGGAGCGGGCCGCCGCCGCGGTGAAGGACGGGCGCTTCGAGCGGTCGGTCGTCCCGGTCAAGGACCGCAGCGGTCTCACGGTCCTCGACCACGACGAGTTCCTGCGGCCGGGGACGACGGCGGACTCCCTGGCCCGGCTGAAGCCGTCGTTCGCCGACATCGGTGACCTGGGCGGCTTCGACGCGGTGGCGCTGCAGAAGTACCACTGGATCGAGAAGATCGACCACGTGCACCACGCGGGCAACTCGTCGGGCATCGTCGACGGCGCGTCGCTGGTCGCGATCGGGTCGCGCGAGGTGGGGGAGCGGCACGGGCTCACGCCGCGGGCCCGGATCGTCTCGGCCGCGGTGTCCGGCTCCGAGCCGACCATCATGCTCACCGGACCGGCGCCCGCCACCCGCAAGGCCCTCGCCAAGGCGGGCCTGACCATCGACGACATCGACCTCGTCGAGATCAACGAGGCCTTCGCCGCGGTGGTCCTCCGGTTCGTCAAGGACATGGGCCTGTCGCTGGACAAGGTCAACGTCAACGGCGGCGCGATCGCGCTCGGCCACCCCTTGGGGGCGACCGGCGCGATGATCCTGGGCACGCTCGTCGACGAGCTGGAGCGTCAGGACAAGCGGTACGGCCTGGCCACGCTGTGTGTCGGCGGCGGCATGGGCATCGCCACCATCGTGGAGCGGGTGTAGCGCCGTAGGGCCACCGTTTCGTCGCCGACCGCGGCTCGGTGGGGCTTCTCGCGCAGTTCCCCGCGCCCCTGAAAGGCCTACGGCCTTCAGGGGAGGCTGCGCGAAGCGCACGCCTCAGGGGCGCGGGGAACTGCGCGACCAGCCCCCACCGGCCCGCAGGACGGCGACGAACCCCGGCAACCCACCCCCGTACCCGCCCCCAACTCCCCGCACCTGACTTCACGGAGACACACCATGACCGCCAGCACAACCATCCGCTGGGAACAGGACGAGACCGGCATCGTCACCCTCGTCCTCGACGACCCCAACCAGTCCGCGAACACCATGAACCAGGGTTTCAAGGACTCCATCGCCGCGATCGCCGACCGCGCCGAGGCCGAGCGCGACTCGATCCGCGGCATCATCTACACCTCCGCCAAGAAGACCTTCTTCGCGGGCGGCGACCTCAAGGACATGGTCAAGGCAGGGCCCGAGGACGCCCAGCGCGTCTTCGAGACCGGCATGGGCATCAAGAACTGCCTGCGCCGTATCGAGACCCTCGGCGTCCCGGTCGTCGCGGCGATCAACGGCGCGGCCCTCGGCGGCGGTTACGAGATCGCCCTCGCCAGCCACCACCGCGTCGCCCTCGACGCCCCCGGCTCGAAGATCGGCCTCCCCGAGGTCACCCTCGGCCTGCTCCCGGCCGGCGGCGGCGTCACCCGCACCGTCCGCCTCATGGGCATCGCCGACGCCCTCCTGAAGATCCTTCTCCAGGGCACCCAATACACGCCGAAGCGCGCCCTGGACAACGGCCTCATCCACGAACTGGCCGCCACCCGCGAGGAGATGATCGAGAAGGCCCGCGCCTTCATCGACGCGAACCCCGAGTCGCAGCAGCCCTGGGACAAGCCCGGCTACCGCATCCCCGGCGGCACCCCTGCCCACCCGAAGTTCGCCGCGAACCTCCCCGCGTTCCCGGCCAACCTCAAGAAGCAGCTGGCCGGCGCGCCCTACCCGGCGCCGCGCAACATCCTCGCCGCCGCCGTCGAGGGCTCCCAGGTCGACTTCGAGACCGCCCAGGCCATCGAGGCCCGCTACTTCACCGAGCTGGTCACCGGCCAGACCGCGAAGAACATGATCCAGGCGTTCTTCTTCGACCTCCAGGCGGTGAACTCGGGAGCCAACCGCCCCAAGGGAATCGAGCCCCGCAAGGTGCGCAAGGTCGCCGTCCTCGGCGCCGGAATGATGGGCGCGGGCATCGCCTACTCCTGCGCCCGCGCCGGCATCGAGGTCGTCCTGAAGGACGTGGCGGCCGAGTCCGCGGCCAAGGGCAAGGCCTACTCCGAGAAGCTCTGCGCCAAGGCCGTGTCGCGCGGCCGCACCACCCAGGAGAAGGCGGACGCGCTGCTCGCCCGCATCACGCCGACCGCCGACCCGCAGGACGTGGCCGGCTGCGACGCCGTCATCGAGGCCGTCTTCGAGGACCCGTCGCTCAAGCACAAGGTGTTCCAGGAGATCCAGGACGTCGTCGCCCCCGACGCGCTGCTGTGCTCCAACACCTCGACCCTGCCCATCACGGTCCTCGCCGAGGGCGTCGAGCGGCAGGCCGACTTCATCGGTCTGCACTTCTTCTCGCCGGTCGACAAGATGCCGCTGGTGGAGATCATCAAGGGCGAGCAGACCGGTGACGAGGCCCTGGCCCGCGCCTTCGACCTCGTACGGCAGATCAACAAGACGCCGATCGTCGTCAACGACTCGCGCGGCTTCTTCACCTCGCGCGTCATCGGCCACTTCATCAACGAGGGCGTCGCCATGGTCGGCGAGGGCGTCGAGCCCGCGTCGGTCGAGCAGGCGGCGGGCCAGGCCGGCTACCCGGCCAAGGTCCTCTCCCTGATGGACGAGCTCACCCTCACGCTGCCCCGCAAGATCCGCCAGGAGACGCGGGCGGCGGTCGAGGCGGAGGGCGGCACCTGGACCGAGCACCCGTCGGAGGCCGTCATCGACCGCATGGTCGACGAGTTCGGGCGCCCCGGCCGCAGCGGCGGCGCGGGCTTCTACGAGTACGGGGAGGACGGCAAGCGCGGCGCCCTGTGGCCGGGCCTGCGCGAGCACTTCACCAAGCCGGGCACGGAGATCCCCTTCGAGGACATGCAGGAGCGCATGCTCTTCTCCGAGGCGCTCGACACGGTGCGGCTGATCGAGGAGGGCGTTCTGACGTCCGTCGCCGACGCCAACATCGGGTCCATCCTCGGGATCGGCTTCCCCGGCTGGACCGGCGGTGTGCTCCAGTACATCAACGGCTACGAGGGCGGGCTGCCGGGATTCGTCGCCCGCGCACGGGAGTTGGCCGAGCGTTACGGCGACCGGTTCCTGCCGCCGGAGCTGCTCGTGACGAAGGCCGAGAAGGGCGAGACGTTCACCGACGCGGCCTGACACGCGTCCAGCAGTGTGCGCCGGGCCCGCACGGAAGTGGGCTCGGCGCAGCCTTGCGGACGCACACACGCCTCATGAGACTCGCCCCATGGAGACGCGTACCGCGCTGGTGACCGGAGCGGCACAGGGCCCGGGGCAGGAGTTCGCCGTCGCGCTCGCCCGGCGCGGATACCGGGTCGCGGGGCTCGACCCGCTCCCGCAGCCGGCGACCGCGGCGCGGATCCTCGACTACGTCGAACTCGTCGGCGACATCACCGACGAGTCCGTCGTCGAGGCCCGACTCGCCTGCCTGATCGGCCATTTCGGCACCCTGCACGTCGTCGTCCACGCCACGGGGATCCAGCCGGCGAGACCCTTCGAGAAGACGACCCCCGAGGAGTGGCGGCGCACCCTGCGGGTCAACCTGGAGGCACCGTTCGTGGTGACGCGGGCCGCACTCCCGTACCTGAAGGCGGCGGGCTGGGGCCGCATCGTCACCCTCGCCCCGGCCGCCGCGCCGCCCGGGGCGGTCCCGTACGTCACCTCGCAGGCGGGCCTGATCGGCTTCACGCACGCCCTGGCCGCGGAGCTGGAGCCGTACGCCGTCACCGTCAACGCGATCGTGCCGGGCACCGGACAGCCGCCCGGCGAACTCGTCTCGACACTCCTGTACGTGCTGGACGAAGGGAGCGCGGCAGTGACCGGCCGGACGCTCGACCTGTCAGGAGGGGGCCCGCCCCTGTGACGGCTCCCTCGACGGCTCCTGCGACGGCGGCAGCCACTCGCTGATGGCCTCCTTCAGGGAGCGCTGGAACGTGGTGAGCAGCGCCTGCACCACCAGCGGATGCATGTGCGCCGACAGCGACTTCACGTCCCGCTCCGCCCGCTCCGCCACCTCGTCCTGGAACAGCCGCGCCAACTCATGGGCCGCGGCCCGCGAATGCTCGACGAGGACCCCGCGCGCCGCGAGGATCGCGTCCAACGACAGCGGCACGTCGAGGAGTTGGACCCCGAGCCGCAGCAGCGCCGCGTCGCAGCGGAACGCGTCGTCGCCGTCCCGGTCGACGGCGCTCATCGCCGCGAGCCGCGCCACGTCATCGTCGTCGAGGGGCCGCCCGGCACGCTGCTCCAGCTCCCGCCGGGTGAGCCTCTCCACCGTGTCCGGCGCCCAACTCGCCACCACCGCACGGTGGATGGCCAGTTCGTGCGCGCCCAGCTCCGCCGGGAGCTGCTCCAGATACCGCTCGATCGCGGCCAGCGTCATGCCCTGGTGCTGCAACTCCTCGATCAGCGCGAGCCGCGACAGATGGTCCTGCCCGTACCGGCCGACCCGGCGCGGCCCGATCACCGGCGGCGGCAGCAGGCCCCGGGTGCTGTAGAAGCGGATCGTGCGGACGGTCACCCCGGCGCGGGCCGCGAGTTCGTCGACGGTCAGCGTGGGGGAGTGCGCCGGACCTGCGTCCCCGATGTCCGTCGTCATGTCAGCGTCCGTCGTCATCTCCGCCTCGCAGCCCTCACCTGTACGCGTGCCGGTCCCCGTCCCCGTACCAATCGGGTTCAACAGTATTGCTGACACACCGATGTTGTGAAAGTCTCCGGCGCAGCCCACGGCGACAGGAGGCGGTCATGACCACGATCCTGCGACTCCCCGGGGAGCCCGCCGAGCTCACTCTCCCCGCTCTGCTGCTGCGCAACGCCGAGGACCACCCGGAGCTGCCCGCGCTGTCCTGGCGCACCGGACCCGAGGCCCCGTGGACCACCCGGAGCTGGCGCGAGGTGCGCCGCACGGTGGGTGTCCTCGCCGCCGGATACGAGGCGCTCGGCGTCCGGCGCGGCGAACACGTCCTGCTGATGCTGGGCAACCGGCCCGAGCACTGGCTCAGCGATCTCGCCCTCGTACACCTAGGCGCGGTCCCGGTCAGCGTCTACGGCACCGCGTCCCCGGAGCAGGTCGCGCACATCGCCCGGCACAGCCGCGCCCGCTTCGCGCTCGTCGGCGGCGCACGCGAAGTGGCCCTCTGGGAGCCCCTGGCGGCGGACCCGGACGTCCCGCTGGAGCGGCTGGTCGTCGTCGAGGCGGCGGCCGCGGGCGAACACCGCACCTACGGCTCGCTCCACGCGTCCGGCGCCCGCCTCTACGACCCCGACGCTTTCGAGAAGACCTGGCGGGAGAGCGCGTCCGGCGACCCGCTCACCGTCGTCTACACGTCCGGCACGACCGGCGACCCCAAGGGCGTGCGCATCACGCACCGCAACGTGGTGCTCAACGCGGTCGCGCTCGACGCCGTCGTCGACCTGCCCGAGCACGTCGAGCACATCTGTTACCTCCCCTTCGCGCACATCGCGGAGCGGATGCTCGGCATCTACCTGTCCGTGTTCCGCGCCTCGCACGTGCGGCTGTGCCCCGACCCGGCGGCGGTCGCGGCGACCGTGGGCGAGCTCCACCCGGTGCAGTTCTTCGGCGTCCCCCGCGTGTGGGAGAAGCTGGCCACGGCCGTGAAGGCGGCGATCTCCCGACTGCCGGACGAGCAGCGGCGGGCGATCGCGGACGCCAACGACACCGCCCGCGCGTGGGTGGAGTGCCGCGAGCGGGGCGAGGAACCGGACGCCGCGCTCTCATCGGCGTACAAGAAGGCGAAGCAGACCGTCCTCGACCCGATCCTGACCCTCGCCGGCTTCGAACGTCTCGTCTGGACCGCGAGCGCCTCGGCGCCCATGCCCCTGGACGTCGTACGGTTCTGGGCCGGATTCGGCCTCGCGATCATGGACGCCTGGGGGCTGTCGGAGACGACCGGGGTGGTCACCACGAACCATCCGGCGGCGTTCCGGCTCGGCTCGGTGGGGCGTCCCATAGAAGGGGTCGAGGTGCGGGTGGCCGCCGACGGGGAGATCCTCGTGCGCGGCGCGACCGTCTTCGACGGCTATCTGCGGGCCGACGGGGGAGTGGACCCGGCCCGCGACGCGGACGGCTGGTTCCCGACCGGCGACATCGGGCGCCTCGACCCGGACGGCTACCTCTGGCTGACCGACCGCAAGAAGGAAATGATCGTGACGTCGACGGGCAAGAACGTCTCGCCCGCGCTCGTCGAGAACGCGCTGAAGGAACACCCCCTCGTCGGCCAGGCCTTCGCGCACGGCGACGGCCACTCCTACCTGGTGGCCCTGCTCGTCCTCGACCCGGAGACCGCCCCGGCCTGGGCGGCCGAGCACGGTGTCGAGTACGACGGCGCGATCGCCGACCACCCGGCCCTCCAGGAGGAGCTCGCCCGCGCGGTGGCAGCCGCCAACGCCCGCCTCAACCGCACCGAACAGATCAAGCGGTACCGGGTCCTCACCGGCGAATGGGGCCCGGAGACGGGCGAGTTGACCCCGTCGCTGAAACTGCGCCGAGCGGTGATCAGGGAGCGCTACGCGGCCGAGCTCGACGCGCTGTACGCCTAATACGCCTGGTCGGAGCAGTTCACAAGAGGTCTTCTCGCCATGTGAGATAAGCCGCTATGTGATGTCCGCCACCGCATTCCCGGTGATCTCTGGGGGAAGGTGCACAGTCGGTCCGCGCACTGTCAGGGGTGTCGCGGGCCGCAGCACATCCGGACCCCGGGGACCCCACGTCCCCGGGCACCACAGAGTGGACACCCCCACGTGAGCAAGGACGCCGTCAACACGGCCGTGGACGCATCGCGCACAGATGCGTCCCAGGCGCCCGCCGATGCGGGCGACGCCGGTTACAGCAAGGACCTCAAGAGCCGCCACGTCAACATGATCGCGATCGGCGGCGCGATCGGCACGGGGCTCTTCCTCGGCGCCGGCGGCCGCCTGCACGACGCGGGCCCCGCGCTCGTCTTCGCGTACCTGGTCTGCGGAATCTTCGCGTACCTGGTCGTGCGCGCCCTGGGCGAGATGGTCGTCTACCGGCCCTCGTCCGGTTCCTTCGTGTCGTACGCGCGCGAGTTCCTCGGCGAGAAGGGCGCCTACGTCGCCGGTTGGATGTACTTCCTCAACTGGTCGATGACGGGCATCGCGGACATCACCGCGATCGCGCTCTACACCCAGTACTGGAGCGCCTTCACCACCATCCCGCAGTGGGTGCTCGCACTGATCGCCCTCGCGGTCGTGCTCTCGGTCAACCTCGTCTCGGTCAAGTACTTCGGCGAGATGGAGTTCTGGTTCTCGATCGTGAAGGTGGCCACGCTCGTCGCCTTCCTGTTCGTCGGCATCTTCCTGATCGCCACGCAGCACCCGGTCGACGGCCAGACACCGGGCCTGCACATGATCACGGACAACGGCGGCTGGATGCCCAGCGGCACCATGTCGGTGATCCTCGTGATGCAGGGCGTCGTCTTCGCGTACGCGGCCCTGGAGCTGGTCGGCGTCGCGGCGGGCGAGACCGCCGACCCGCAGAAGGTCGTCCCGCGCGCGGTGAACTCGATCATGTGGCGCGTCGGCCTCTTCTACTGCGGCTCGGTGCTGCTGCTCGCGCTGCTGCTGCCGGCGTCGACGTACAAGGCGGGCGAGAGCCCCTTCGTCACCCTGTTCTCGAAGCTGGGCGTCGGCGGCATCGGCGACATCATGAACCTGGTCGTCCTCACGGCCGCCATGTCGTCGCTGAACTCGGGCCTGTACTCCACGGGCCGCATCCTGCGCTCCATGGCGATGTCGGGCTCCGCCCCGCAGTTCACCGCCCGGATGAACAAGAGCCAGGTCCCCTACGGCGGCATCCTGCTCACCGCGGGCGTCGGCGTCCTCGGCGTCGGCCTGAACTACCTGCTGCCCGCCGACGCCTTCGAGATCGTCATCGAGGTCTCGTCCATCGGCATCATCGGCACCTGGGTCATGATCATGGTGGCGCACCTGGCGTTCGTCCGTAAGGCCAAGCAGGGCGTGGTCGAGCGGCCGTCCTTCCGGCTGCCCGGATCCCCGGTCACCGAGATCGTCACGATCGTCTTCCTGCTCCTCGTGCTCGGCCTCATGTGGAACGACGCGGAGACCGGCCGCAAGACCCTCAGCCTGATCCCGGTGATCGCGCTGCTGCTCTTCGTCGGCTGGTTCCGCGCCCGCAAGAACATCGCGCGCAAGGCCGCGGAGCAGCTGACGAACGCGTCCCGGAACGAGTAACCCTCCTCCGGGCCGCCCGCCCGTGAACGGCCCGTTGTCAGTGGCCGCGCCTACGGTGGCGTCATGTCGGAGATCACCTATGTCCGAGGTGACGCCACCGCCCCGTCGGCCGAGGGCCCACGGCTGATCGTCCACGTCTGCAACGACATCGGGGGCTGGGGAAGGGCTTCGTCCTGGCGCTGTCGCGGCGCCGGCCGGAGCCGGAACAGGCCTACCGCCGCTGGCACCGGGAGCGCGCGAAGAACGACTTCGGGCTCGGCGCCGCCCAGTTCGTGCGGGTCGAGCCGTACGTGTGGGTGGCGAACGTGGTCGGCCAGCGCGGTATCCGTACCGGAGTCAAGGGTGTTCCGGTGCGCTACGAGGCCATCGCCGAGGGACTGACGGCAGTGGCCGCCAAAGCCGCCGGGCTGGGCGCGTCCGTCCACATGCCGCGCATCGGCTGCGGCCTCGCCGGCGGACAGTGGTCGCGCGTCGAGCCGCTGATCGCCGAGCGTGTCGTCGCCCGGGGGATACCGGTGACGGTGTACGACCACGACGGCTGAGCCCCCGGGCGTGGCGGGAGTTGGCGACGCGTGACGCGCGGGTAGGACACAGGCATGGCCTTGGTTCCCTGGGACATTCACCTCAAGGCGGGACAACTGGCCGCGTTCGCGGGCCTGTTGACGACGCTGCTGGTCACCTCCGTGCGGCGGCGGCCCCGCACCGCGACGGCGCAGGCCCCCGCCCCGCCCCCGCCCACGTCCTACCGGGTGCCCGTCGTACCGTCCCACCCCCTCCCGATCGACCCCACCCACGGCGCGGCCGTCACCGACCTGCACACCTGCGTCGCGGAACTCGCCTCCGACCTGGCCAAGCGCTATGGGGGCGAGGTCTAGGGCCTGTCTTCACACTCCCGTCTGCCGCGCGACGCCTGGCACCTGCTCTCGCCGCACCGGGCACCCACCCATCACCCGCGTCAACAACCCTGCGGGTCAATACACCTGGGGTCCCTCCGGCGCCCCTCACCCGCTACGTCGCATACTGGAACACAGACCCCAGGCGCCCCGCGCGTCTGTCCGGACCAGTCCCAGGAAGCGGCATGAAGCAGCACGACCCCGATCCGCCGCCGCCCCCGCCCGGCGGCATCCTCTGGGACACCGCGGGCGACATCCGCTCCCTCCTCGCGCTGCCCGCCGCGTTCATCCTCCAGGTCGCCCACCCCGCGGTCGGCGCCGGCGTCGACGACCACTCGGTGTTCCGTACCGACCCGTGGGGGCGCGGCGAACGCTCGCTCACCTCGGTCCTGCTCTGGGTCTACGGGGGAGAGGCCGCCGCCGAGGAGGGCCGGCGCCTGCGCCGGATCCACCGCGACATCCAGGGCACCGACCCGCACGGCCGCCGCTACCACGCGCTGACCCCGGCCCACTACGCATGGGTCCACGCCACCGGCTACCCCGTGGCCCGCTACGCCCGCCGCTACTTCTCCCGGCCGTTCACGCCCGAGGAGGACGAACGGTTCTACGCGGAGTGGCTGATGGTCGGCCGGATCCTCGGCATCCATGACCGGGACATGCCACAGACGGTCGAGGAGTTCTGGCCGTACTACGAGAAGGTGCTCGCGCAGGAGATCGGGTCGAACCCGGTCGTCGCCGAGCTCACGGCCGTGCACCGGGACGTTCCTCCGCCGCCCGGGTCCCGGGTGCTGAGGGTGCTCTGGCCGCTGCTGCGTCCCGCGCTCACCCGGGTTCTCCGGTTCCTGTCGATCGGGCTGCTCCCGCCCGAGGCCCGCGCGGCGATCGGCCTGCCGTGGACCGCGCGGCAGGAACGGCGGTTGCGGCGCTGGGCGGTGCTGGTCCGGTGGGCCGGGCCGCGCCTGCCGGAGCGGCTCCGGTATCTGCCGCTCGCCCGTCGGGCGCGGGCGGCCTCGCGTCTGCCTTGAGCGGGTTCGTTGCCGGGTGCGAGTCCGGTGGATGGCCGGTCGCGCAGTTCCCCGCGCCCCTGAGGCATGCGGCTTCGCCGCTGCCTCCCCTGCGGACGCGCCCCTGAGATGGCGCACGGAGAGCGCATCTCAGGGGCGCGGGGAACGGCGCGAGAAGCCCCACCGGGCCGTCAGGCAGCGACGAAGCGTCCGTGGGCAGACGCGGATCTTTGAGGGGCGCGGGGAACGGCGCGACCAGCCACCCACTGCCCCGCAGACGGATCAGTGCCCGGCGTGCACCCCATTCGTCGCCGCGATCTGCTTCCACGACCGGGGCTGCTCGGGCCCGGCGACGGAAGCGGAGCGCAGCGCAGGCGCGCTCGGCTTCGACGGCTGGTACAGCCACGTGTCGAACAGCCCAGCCAGCGGCTTGCCGGACACCTTCTCCGCGTACGACACGAAGTCGGAGACCTTCGCGTTGCCGTACGCGTGCTGCCCCGGCCAGCCCTTGAGGATCTTGAAGAACTTCTTCTCGCCGACGGCGTTGCGCAACGCCTGGATGGCCATGGCGCCCCGGTCGTAGACGGCGGCGTCGAACTGGTTCTCCGCGCCGGGATCGCCCGGCTTCACCGTCCAGAACGCGTCGTCCGCCGGGTGCTGCGCGTACGCGTAGTCCGCGAGCTCCTGCGCCGTGCCCTCGCCCTCCTTCTCGGACCACAGCCACTGGCTGTACCGGGCGAAGCCCTCGTTGATCCAGATGTCCTTCCAGCCGTCGACGGAGACGCTGTCCCCGTACCACTGGTGCGCCAGCTCATGGACGACGACGGACACGTTGGAGCCGTTCGCGAACTGCTTCGGCGAGTAGAACGGCCGGGTCTGCGTCTCCAGCGCGAACGACGACGGCACGTTCGGCACGTACCCGCCGAGCGCGTCGAAGGGATACGGCCCGAACACCGACTCCAGCCACTCGGCGACCTCGGTGGTGCGCTCCACGCTCGCCTTCGCGGCGCCCTCGTTCGCGCCGAGATCCTTGCTGTAGGCGTTGACGACGGGCAGCCCGTCCGCCGTCGTGTCCGTCGTGATGTCGAACTTGCCGACCGCCAGCGTCGTCAGGTACGTGGCCTGCGGCTTGCTGGAGCGCCAGTTGAAGCGGGTCCAGCCCAGCTTCGAACTCTGCGACTGCAGCGTGCCGTTGGAGATCGCCTGGGTGCCGTCGGGCACGGCGACCGACACGTCGTACGTGGCCTTGTCGAGGGGGTGGTCGTTCGACGGGAACCACCAGGCCGCCGACTCCGGCTCGTTGGCGAAGACGGCACCGTCCGGGGTGCGCTGCGGGGACGTGAATCCCCACAGCTTCACCTCGGACGGCTTGCCCGCGTACTTCACCACGACCGTGAAGGGGGTGCCCTTCGGAAGCCCGGCCGCGGGCGTCACCTCCAGCTCCTGCACACCGGACCTGGCGAACGCCGCCTTCTTCCCGTTCACCCGGACCTCGCTCGCGGTGAGCCCGAAGTCGAGGTTGAAGCGGGACAGGTCCTGCGTGGAGGAGGCGAGGATCGTCGCCGTGCCCTCCAGCAGGTCCGTCTTCGGCTGGTACTTCAGACGCAGGTCGTAGTGGGAGACGTCGTAGCCGCCGTTCCCGTACGTCGGGTAGTAGGGGTCGCCGATGCCCGAGGCCCCCGGAGAGAAGTCCGCGGCCGACGCCGGGATCGCCAGCATCAGGGCCGCGGCGAGCGCGCCGGGAGCGATGAGTCTGCGGTACACGAGAGCTCCAAGTCGTAGGGACAGGCTGGGTGCCGACCGAGCGTGGACGGACCCGCGAGGACGCCGCGGCCGCCGTGCTTGATCGCTGTCGCGAGCCTATTCAGCACCCGGCACCCCGGTCATGTCCATGGCCGCATCTGTCACACGATCGCCATTCGGCCGACATGGGCCATTCCGTCCCACGCGCCTGTCATGCCACGCTATTGCCCTCTGTCGCACAGCAGTTGACCCGTGTAGCTTCCGCCCATGCCGATACCTGCCAGACGCACGCACCGCCTCGGGAGAACCCTCGTGGGCGTGGCGACCGCCGGCCTGCTCGCCGTTCTCAGTGTTCTCGGTGGCCCCGGCCCCGCGGCCCACGCGGCGGCCCCCACCGAGTCGCGGCCCGTCTACTCGTACGCGAACGCGATCCGCGAATCCGTCTGGGTCGACACCAGGCTCGACGGAGACGGCGACGGGCGGACCGACCGGGTCGCCGTCGACATCGTCCGCCCGCGCGAACCCGCCGCGCAGGGCCGCCGGATACCCGTGATCATGGACGCCAGCCCGTACTACTCCTGCTGCGGCCGCGGCAACGAGAACCAGAAGAAGACGTACGACGCGGACGGGAACGTCGTGCAGATGCCGCTCTTCTACGACAACTACTTCGTGCCCCGCGGCTACGCCTTCGTCGGCGTCGACCTCGCCGGCACCAACCGCTCCGACGGCTGCGTCGACGTCGGCG
The DNA here is from genome assembly GCF_000373565.1 of Streptomyces sp. HmicA12. Classification (GTDB taxonomy): domain Bacteria; phylum Actinomycetota; class Actinomycetes; order Streptomycetales; family Streptomycetaceae; genus Streptomyces. The sequence goes on from NZ_KB891842.1 coordinate 241,243, forward strand.
GACGCTCCGACATCCAGTCCGCCAAGGCCGTCGTCGACTGGCTGAACGGCCGCGCCGAGGGCTACACCTCGCGGACGGGCGACACGCGCGCCCAGGCCACCTCATGGACCAACGGCCGGACCGGAATGATCGGCAAGAGCTACGACGCCACCGTCGCGAACGGCGTCGCCGCGACCGGCGTCGAGGGCCTGGAGACCATCGTCCCCATCGGCGGCATCTCCTCCTGGTACGACTACTACTTCCAGCAGGGCGCCCCGCTCTACGACTCGGGCCCCGAGTGGCTGTCCGACTACGTCGAGAGCCCCGAGGCCCGCGCCCGCTGCGCCGCTGTCCAGAAGCGACTTGTCGACGAAGCGCCCCGCAGCGGCGACTGGACCTCGCTGTGGCAGGAGCGCGACTACGTCAAGGACGCCCACAAGGTGAAGGCCAGCGTCTTCGTCGTGCACGGCATGCAGGACCTCAACGTCCGCGCCAAGCACTTCGGCCAGTGGTGGGAGGCGCTCGCGAAGAACGGCGTCGAGCGCAAGATCTGGCTGGCGCAGACCGGTCACGTCGACCCGTTCGACTTCCGGCGCGCCGACTGGGTCGACACCCTGCACCGCTGGTTCGACCACGAACTCCTCGGCTACCGCAACGGCATCGACCGCGAGCCGATGGCCGACATCGAGCGCAGTCCCGACCACTGGACCACCGACACCGTGTGGCCGCCGCGCACGACGGCCGCCACCGCGCTGCGCCCCGGCAAGGGCGCCACCCCCGGCGTCGGCACGCTCGGCCTCGAGCCCGGCTCCGGCACGGAACGGTTCACCGACGACCCGGCCCTCAGCGAGACCGACTGGGCCGCGGACATCGACACCTCCACGCCCGGCAAGGCCGGATTCATCAGCCGCCCGCTCGGCAAGGACCTGCGCCTGTCCGGCTCCTCGAAGGTGACGGTCACCGCGACCCCGACGACGGCCACGGCCCACCTCTCCGCCGTCCTCGTCGACCTGGGCCCCGCCACCATCCGTGACTACGCGGGCGCCGGCGAGGGCATCGCGACGCTCGCCGAGCGCAGCTGCTGGGGCCCGAGCACCACGGGCGACAGCTCCTGCTTCAGGACCACGCGGGCCACGACGGCGGACGTCGACGCGACCGTGTTCAGCCGCGGCTGGGCCGACCTCGGCACGTACGCGGACCCGGACCGGGGACGCCCGCTCACCCCGGGCAGGCCCTACACCCTCACGCTCTCCCTCGCCGCGAGCGACCACGTCGTACCGAAGGGGCACCGGCTCGCCCTGATCGTCGCGGGCACCGACAAGGACCTCATCGACCCGCCGTCCACCGCCCCGACGCTCGGCCTCGACCTGTCGCGCACCGAGGCCCGCGTCCCCGTCGTCGGCGGCGCCAAGGCGTTCGCGGCCGCCACCTCCGGGTCCACCACCTCCGGGTCCACCACCTCCGGATCCACCACCGGCACGCCCCACTCGACCGCGGCCGACGGCCTGAGCACGCTGCGCCCGAGCCGCCCCGTCCCGGGAGGCAAGTAACCGATGAATCCCCGCAAACGCGCCCTCGCCCTGGCCGCCACCACGGTCACCCTCGCCGCGCCCCTCGTGGTGACCTCCCCGGCCCAGGCCACGTCCACCGCCCCGCGCACCGGCTTCGAGCGGACGAACGGCGCCCGCTGGACGTCGCAGTCCGAGGAGCAGGACCTGCTCGCCGCCGTCGACAAGGCGTCCGACCGCGTCTCCGTCTCCCGCATCGGCACGACGAAGCAGGGCCGCCCGCTCCAGCTCGTCCGCATCGGGCAGCACCGCACGGCGAACACCGTGCTGCTGATCTGCAGCCAGCACGGCGACGAACCGTCCGGCCGCGAGGCCTGTCTCACCGAGATCCGCGACCTCGCCTACGCCAAGGACAAGGAGACCCGGCGCTTCGTGTCCCGCACGACCCTCCTCGTCGTGCCCACCGCCAACCCCGACGGCCGCGCCGCCGACACCCGCGGCAACTCCGACGGCATCGACATCAACCGCGACCACCTCGCCCTGCAGACGGCGGAGGCCCGCGCGACGGCCGCCGTCATCCGCGACCGGAAGCCCGACATCATCTACGACCTGCACGAGTACGGGGCCACCCCCGAGTACTACGACAAGGACCTCTTCGACCTCTGGCCGCGCAACCTCAACACCGCGACCGCCGTGCACGACGAGGCCGAGAAACTGTCCGAGGAGTACGTCCGCCCGGCCGCCAACGCCGCCGGGCACTCCACGGGCACGTACGGCATCTGGACCGACCCCGTCACCGGCGACCCGATCAAGCAGACCGCGGGCGACGGCCAGGAACGCATCCTGCGCAACATGTCCGGCGTCAAGCACGCCCTCGGCCTGCTCATCGAGAGCCGCGTCGACCCCGGCACACCGCAGGAGGCGGCCGACGAGTCGCTGAACAACCGGCGCCGCCGCGACTCCCAACTGGCGGCGCTCGGCGGCTTGTTCACCTTCACCGGCGAGCGGCTCGGCCGGATCGAGGCCGCCACGGCAGCGGCCCGGGCCGCCGGGTACCGGGACAGCGGTCCGGTCTACGTCGGTGGCGCCGACAACGACCCCGCCGAACCCGCCGACATCATCCAGGACCCACCCTGCGGCTACCGCCTCACCGCCGCCCAATACGCCGAGTACAAGGACGAGTTGGCGCTGCACGGCATCACCGTACGCACGACACGTGACGGGGCCTACGTCCCGCTGCGGCAGTCCGAGCGGGCCCTGGTCGCGCTGCTTCTCGACGCCCGCGCGCAGTACCACGTGACGGAAGGGGAGCCCGACACCAGCTGCTGAAAGCCGGTGAACGAGGTGGAGGGAGCGTCGGGTGTGGTAGGCCCTGAAGGGTGACAAACCCTCAGCAACCACCACCCGACGCTCCCGTCGCGGACGAGGCGGCGACCGGCGGCCGGAGCCCCGCCACCGACCGGATCGTGTTCGGCGTGACCGCCGCGCTCACCCTGGCCTTCGTGATCTGGGGCTCCGTCGCCACCGACAACCTCGAAAGCGTCTCCACGAAGGCCCTCAACGGCCTGATCCACAACGGTGGTTGGGCCTTCATGCTCGCCGCCTCCGGCTTCGTCGTCTTCGCGCTCTGGCTGGCCGTGAGCCGGTACGGGAAGATCACCCTCGGCAAGGAGGGCGAGGAGCCGGAGTTCCGCACGGTCTCCTGGGTCGCCATGATGTTCAGCGCGGGCATGGGCATCGGCCTCATGTTCTACGGGGTCAGCGAACCCCTCGCGCACTTCACGACACCACCGCCCGGCACCGACCCGGTGGACGACGCCGAAGCCATGGAGACCGCCATGGCGACCACCCTCTTCCACTGGACGCTGCACCCCTGGGCGATCTACGCGGTGGTCGGCCTCGCCATCGCCTACTCCACCTTCCGCAAGCGGCGCCGCCAGACCATCTCCTCCGTCTTCGTGCCGCTCATCGGCGAGCAGCGCGCGCACGGCGCGTGGGGCCGAGTCATCGACATCATCGCCATCTTCGCGACCCTGTTCGGCTCCGCGGCCTCGCTCGGTCTCGGTGCCCTGCAGATCGGCTCCGGCTTCGAGGTCCTGAACTGGATGGACAACGCGAGCACCGGCCTGCTCGTCGCGATCATCGCGGTGCTGACGGTCGCGTTCGTCGCGTCCGCCGTCTCGGGCGTCGAGAAGGGCATCCAGTGGCTGTCGAACACCAATATGGTGCTCGCACTGATCCTGGCGATCTTCGTCTTCATCGCGGGCCCGACCATCATCGTGCTCGACCTGCTGCCCACCTCGCTCGGCGCCTACCTCGGCGACCTGCCGCAGCTCATCGGCCGCACCGAGGCGTCCAGCGGCAAGGGCGTCGCCGACTGGCTCGGCAGCTGGACGGTCTTCTACTGGGCCTGGTGGATCTCCTGGACGCCCTTCGTCGGCATGTTCATCGCGCGCATCAGCCGCGGCCGCACGATCCGGCAGTTCGTGGGCGGCGTCATCCTCGTCCCCTCCACGGTCAGCCTGATCTGGTTCGCGATCTTCGGCGGTACGGCGATGAAGATGCAGGAGAGCGGGCAACTGGGTGACGCGACCACTCCGGAGGCCCAGCTCTTCGGCGTTCTGGACCAGTTCCCCCTCGCCACGGTGATGAGCCTGCTGGTCATGATCCTCGTCGGCATCTTCTTCGTGTCGGGCGCGGACGCCGCGTCGATCGTGATGGGCACGCTGTCCCAGAAGGGCGCGCTGGAACCCGGCCGCTTCGTCGTCATCTTCTGGGGCGTGGTGACCGGTGCCGTGGCCGCGGTCATGCTCCTGATCGGCGACGGCTCCGACAACGCGCTCACCGGACTGCAGAACCTCACGATCCTCGTCGCCGCGCCCTTCACCCTGGTGATGATCGGCATGTGCGTGGCCCTCATGCGCGACCTGCGCCAGGACCCGCTCATCGTCCGCGGCGACATGGGCACCGAGGTCGTCGAGGCGGCGGTCGTCGCCGGGCACGAGAAGTACGGCGGCGAGTTCGAGATCCGCATCGGCCCCGGCGACAGTCTGGAGACGGAGGGCGACCCCATCGGACTGCATCACCACGAGGAGTGAGCTCCGATCCCGGCGGGGCCGCGGCGGTTCGCCTACCGCGGCCCCGCCGGCCCCACCACCAACCCCGCGGCCTCCTCCGCACACCCCCACGCCACCGTCACGCCGGCCCCACCGTGCCCATAGTTGTGCACCAACACCCGTCCACCGCCGACGACTTCACGCTCGACCCGCACGCCCGGCCGCGCCGGCCGCAACCCCACCCGATGCCCCACCACCCGCGCCCCCGCGATCTCCGGCCGCACCGCCGCACACCGCTTCACGATCGCCTCCGCCACCCCGGGATCAGGCTCCAGCGACCAGGCGTCGACCTCCGCGGTGCCGCCGAGCAACAGCCGGCCTCCCGGCTGCGGAAAGAAGTACGTGGTCGCGTCCGACGCCTCGTCGGCAGCCGTGTACCACGTGCGCACGCCCGGGTTCTCCACGATCACCAGCTGCCCCCGCACCGGCCGCACGGCGGCGTCCGGCACCAACTCCCGCGCCCCGAGCCCGGAACAGTTCACGACCACCGGAGCGACCCGCACCGCCTCGTCCAGCGACCGCACCTCACGCAGCTCCACCTCGACCCCCGCCGCCGCCAACTCCCCACGCAGCCAGGCCAGATGAACCGGCATGTCGATCAACGGCAGCCGCGCCGCGAGCCCTTCCGCCGTGTCCCGCAGGCCCGCCACCTCACCGGCCCACTCCCCGAGCCCGGCAAGCCGCGTGCCCGCGTGTACGCCCTCGACCATGCGTACGCCGGTCTCCTCCGGCCGCCGCGCCCACTCCGCGTACCGCCGCAACGACTGTAGCGACCACGGACCCACCCGCTCCACCGGATCGATCCGGTACGGCCACCACAGCGCCCCCGCAACCGCCGAGGTGGTGCGCTCGGCGGGCTCGCGCGACCACACCCGCACGCGCCGCCCGCTCCGCGCCAGAACCAGGGCGGTGGCCATCCCCATGACCCCGCCGCCGACCACGATCACGTCACCGCTCGCCTCACTGTCCACGCCCGGACGGTAGCGGAATGTGTCATGCCGTGCTCAACGCGGGTGCGGGGTGGGGATACTCACACCATGTCTGCCGAGTACGCGACCTTCGGCCTGGCCCCGGCGATGCGCGCCGGGGGTGTTCTGGCCAACGGTGACTACCAAGTCCACCGGGACTTCGTGGACTTCATCGTCGACGGACGCCCGCTGCTGTTCCAGCTCTCCGACCTCGACGCCGTGTCCCCGTTGGCCGCCGACATCCCGCCCGCCATCTTCACCGACCACGTCAGAAGCCTGCTCCTGGAGGCCGACGCCCCGCTCGCCGAGGGGCGCTACGTCATATACGGCTGCCCCGAGTGCGAGGGCCTGGAGTGCGGGGCCGTCACCGCCGTCATCGAGAAGGCCGGCGACGGCAGCGACGACTACGTGTGGCGCGACTTCGCGTGGCAGACCGACGAACACGCCGACCTGGAGCTCAACGGCTACCACGGCATCGGTCCGTTCCGCTTCCACGGCGACGAATACCGCACCGCACTGGGCCAGTTGCTGCACCATCCGGCTCAACCCACGTCCCGCAGAAGGGTGTTGCTCATCGGAGCCCGCGTCGCGGTCCTCGCCAAGCTCGCCGCCGCCCTGCGCACCATCGGGATCGGCGCCGACATCACTCACGACGCGACCGGCGTTCCCCCCGAGGAGCTGCGCGCCTACGGAGCCGTCGCCTTCGGCCGCGCCGTCGACGACGCTCAACGGGCCGCCGTCCGAAGGGAGTTCGAACGCGCCGGAGCCGACGTCGCCTACGTCGACGGACTCGCCCCGATCATCCCGCTCCTGGTCGCCCAGATAGAGGCGGCCCTCGACCGCAGCGCCCAGGAACAGCGCCGCCTCACCCGCCTCGTCGCCGCCGACGGCGAGGCCGGCCTCGAAGTCACCTCCACCTGCCGCGTCCGGCTCACCGCCTACCGCCTCGACCGCCTCTACCGCACCCACACCTACGACGTCTTCGACGACGTGCTCGACCCGGGCCGGCACCGGATTTCGCTCGACAACAAGGCGACCAAGGGAGAATCCTTCCTCGTGGCACGCACCACCGGGAGCGTGCTGGTGGCGCCGATGGCGCGCTGACCACCCGTTCGGTCCTCACCGGCCCCGGCGAGCCGCTGATCGCCGTACGACGATGAACCCGCATGCCGCCGTCGCGGGCTCCCTCGCCCTGTACGAGCTCGCCGGACTCATGCGCTCCGGTGTCCGATTAGGATCAACGCCCTGATGACTGCCACTCTCGTAGCCAAGAACCTCGCCGCGGGGCACGGCGACCGCTCGCTCTTCGCCGGCCTGGACCTCGTCGTCGCCCCCGGCGACGTGATCGGCCTCGTCGGAGCCAACGGGGCCGGGAAGTCGACCCTGCTCCGCCTCCTCGCCGGTCTCGCCGTGCCGGAGGAGGGCGACCTGAGCCTCTCCCCGCCGACCGCGACCGTCGGCCACCTCCCGCAGGAGCCGGAGCGCCGCCCCGGCGAGACGATCCGTGAATTCCTGGCTCGCCGTACCGGCGTCGCCGAGGCCCAGCGCGTGATGGACGAGGCCACCCAGGCCCTCGTCGACGGGGCGCCCGGCGCCGACGACGCGTACGCGACGAGCCTGGAGCGCTGGCTGGACCTCGGCGGCGCCGACCTCGACGAGCGTGCCGAGGAGGTCGCGGACCAGCTCGGCCTGAGCGTCGGCCTCGACCAGACGATGACGTCCCTGTCGGGCGGCCAGGCGGCCCGCGCGGGCCTCGCCTCCCTGCTCCTGTCCCGCTACGACATCTTCCTCCTCGACGAGCCGACCAACGACCTCGACCTGGACGGCCTGGAGCGCCTGGAGACGTTCGTGCGCGGCCTGCGCGCGGGCACCGTCGTCGTCAGCCACGACCGCGAGTTCCTCACCCGCACCGTGACCAAGGTGCTGGAGCTCGACCTCGCCCAGCAGCAGATCAACCTCTACGGAGGCGGCTACGACGCCTACCTGGAGGAGCGCGACGTCGCCCGCCGCCACGCGCGCGAGGAGTACGACGAGTACGCCGACAAGAAGGCGGCCCTCGAAGGCCGCGCCCAGATGCAGCGCTCCTGGATGGACAAGGGCGTCAAGAACGCCCGCCGCAAGGCCACCGACAACGACAAGCTCGGCCGCAAGTTCCGCAGCGAGTCCAGCGAGAAGCAGGCCGCGAAGGCGCGCCAGACCCAGCGCATGATCGAGCGCCTGGACGTCGTCGACGAGCCCCGCAAGGAGTGGGAGCTGCGGATGGAGATCGCGGCCGCGCCCCGCTCGGGCGCGGTGGTGGCCTCACTGCGCGACGCCGAGCTGCGCCGCGGGGACTTCCACTTCGGCCCCGTCACGCTCCAGATCGACTGGGCGGACCGCGTCGCCATCACCGGTGCGAACGGCTCCGGCAAGTCGACCCTGCTCGCCGCGCTCCTCGGCCGTGTCCCCCTCGACTCGGGGCACGCGACGCTCGGCTCGGGCGTCGTGGTCGGCGAGGTCGACCAGGCCCGCGCCCTCTTCCACGGCACGGAGAAGCTGCTCGACGCGTTCGGCGCGGCGGTCCCCGACACCGAACCGGCCGAGGTCCGCACCCTGCTGGCCAAGTTCGGCCTCAGGGCGGACCACGTGCTGCGCCCGGCCGCGACCCTGTCACCGGGCGAGCGCACCCGCGCCGCCCTCGCCCTCCTCCAGGGCAGGGGCGTCAACCTCCTGGTCCTGGACGAGCCGACGAACCACCTTGACCTCCCGGCGATCGAGCAACTCGAATCGGCCCTGGAGTCCTACGCGGGCACGTTGCTCCTGGTCACCCACGACAGGCGGATGCTCGACGCGGTGCACACCACCAGGCGCTTCGAAATGAGCGCAGGGAAGGTGAGCGCCCCGTAAGGGGGGCGGGGAACTGCGCGCTCAGCCACGACGAGCCCGCGGTTCCCCCCGCTCATCACTCCGACGGCGCTACGCCAACCCGGCCTTCTTCAACGCGTCGGCCATGGCGGAATTGGCCGGCGCGGGCGCGGGCCGCTTACCGCCCCCGCCACCGGAGTTCCCCCGGCCACCCTGCTGCCGGGACTTCTGCTGCGGCGGACGCTGACGACCTCCGCGATCACCACCGGAGGCACTCGGCTTCTCGTCGTCCAGGCGCAAGGTCAACGAGATCCGCTTGCGCGGCACGTCGACCTCCAGGACCTTCACCTTCACGATGTCGCCGGGCTTCACGACATCGCGCGGGTCCTTGACGAACGTACGGGACAGGGCCGAGACATGCGCGAGCCCGTCCTGGTGCACACCGATGTCGATGAACGCCCCGAAGGCGGCGACGTTCGTGACGACGCCCTCCAGGATCATCCCCGGCTCCAGGTCGGAGAGCTTCTCCACGCCCTCCTTGAAGGTGGCCGTCTTGAACGCGGGCCGCGGGTCGCGTCCCGGCTTCTCCAGCTCCTTCAGGATGTCGGTCACGGTCGGCAGACCGAACGTGTCGTCCACGTAGTCGGCCGCCTTGAGCGAGCGCAGCGTCCCGGTGTCGCCCATGAGCGAACCGACCTCGCCACCGGTCGACTTGGCCATGCGCCGCACCACCGGGTACGCCTCGGGGTGCACGGACGACGCGTCCAGCGGGTCGTCGCCGCCCCGGATGCGCAGGAAGCCCGCGCACTGCTCGTACGCCTTCGGGCCGAGCCGGGCGACGTCCTTGAGGCCCTTGCGGTTGCCGAACGGGCCGTTGGCGTCGCGGTGCGCCACGATGTTCTCCGCGAGACCTGCGCCGATGCCGGACACGCGCGCGAGGAGCGGTGCGGACGCGGTGTTCACGTCCACCCCCACCCCGTTCACACAGTCCTCGACCACGGCGTCCAGCGAACGCGACAGCTTCACTTCGCTCAGGTCGTGCTGGTACTGGCCGACACCGATCGACTTCGGGTCGATCTTCACCAGCTCGGCGAGCGGGTCCTGCAGACGACGCGCGATGGAGACGGCGCCGCGCAGCGACACGTCCATGTCGGGCAGTTCCTGCGAGGCGAAGGCGGAGGCCGAGTACACGGAGGCGCCCGCCTCGCTCACCATCACCTTGGTGAGCTTCAACTCCGGGTGCTTGGTGATGAGTTCACCGGCGAGCTTGTCGGTCTCGCGCGACGCCGTGCCGTTGCCGATCGCGATCAGGTCGACCGCGTGCTCCTTGGAGAGCTTCGCCAGCTTGGCGATCGCCTCGTCCCAGCGGTTCGCCGGGACGTGCGGGTGGATCACGTCCGTCGCCACGACCTTGCCCGTCGCGTCGACGACCGCGACCTTCACGCCCGTACGGAAGCCGGGGTCGAGGCCCAGCGTCGCGCGCGTGCCCGCGGGGGCGGCGAGCAGCAGGTCCCGCAGGTTCGCCGCGAAGACCTTGACCGCCTCGTCCTCGGCGGCCGTCCGCAGCCGGAGCCGCAGGTCGATGCCGAGGTGGACGAGGATGCGGGTGCGCCAGGCCCAACGGACCGTGTCCTGCAGCCACTTGTCGCCCGGGCGCCCCTGGTTCCTGATCCCGAACCGGTCGGCCACGATGGGCTCGTAGGAGGAAGGGCCCTCCTCGACCGGCTCCTCCGGCTCCAGGACCAGCTCGAGGACGTCCTCCTTCTCGCCGCGCAGCATCGCCAGGATGCGGTGCGAGGGAAGCTGCTTGAAGGGCTCCGCGAAGTCGAAGTAGTCGGCGAACTTGGCGCCCGCCTCCTCCTTGCCGGACTTCACCTTCGCCGCGAGCCGGCCGCGCACCCACATGCGCTCGCGCAGTTCGCCGATGAGGTCCGCGTCCTCGGAGAAGCGCTCCGTGAGGATCGCGCGGGCCCCGTCGAGCGCGGCCTGCGGGTCCGCGACGCCCTTGTCGGCGTCCACGAACGCGGCCGCGGCGGCCTGCGGGTCCACCGTCGGGTCGCCGAGCAGGCCCTCCGCGAGCGGTTCGAGCCCTGCCTCGCGCGCGATCTGCGCCTTGGTGCGCCGCTTCGGCTTGTAGGGGAGGTAGATGTCCTCCAGGCGCGCCTTGGTGTCGGCGGCGAGGATCTGTGCCTCCAGCTCCTCGGTGAGCTTGCCCTGCTCGCGAATCGAGTCGAGGACGGAGGTGCGCCGCTCCTCCAGCTCGCGCAGATACCGCAGCCGCTCCTCGAGGGTGCGCAGCTGGGCATCGTCCAGCGACTCCGTCGCCTCCTTGCGGTAGCGGGCGATGAAGGGCACCGTCGAGCCGCCGTCCAGCAGCTCGACGGCGGCCTTCACCTGCCGCTCCCGTACGCCGAGTTCCTCGGCAATCCTGCCTTCGATGGACCCAAGAGTGGGTGTCGCCACGATCCCGTACCGCCTAAGTCGAATGAGGTTGCGCGGCAATTGTGGCAGGTGGCACCGACAACGGGGGATCAGGGCACCGCACCGCCGGTCATACCCGGCGTGTACGGCCGGAGCGCGAGGCGCCGCCGAAGAGCCGGGCGAGCGCGCGGAACGGCAGCGTCACCACCGTGGCGATCGCGCCCGCGATCTGGCGCAGGACGTCGGCGATGGCACGGAACATGAGGGCTCCTCTCGTCTCTCCCGGACACGGTGTCCGGGACCGTTCGAGATCGCCGAGTACCCACGCCCCGCCGGGCCGAGACCTCAGGCGGCCTTGCCGATCAGATCGTCGGGGAAAGCACCGTTGCCGAGCGCAGTGCCGATGAACGCTGTCGCGAGCTCGGTCAGGCGGGACACGCCCGCGTCGCCGAGGTGGTCGTACGGCGCGCGGTCCATGACGTCGGTCCGCTCCTCGATCTCGGCCCGCAGCCGCACGCCCTCCTCGGTGAGCGTCAGCTCCTCGTCCGCGGTGAGCAGTCCCCGCGCCCGCAGCCGCTGCGCCGCCGCGTCGTAGTCGTCCGTGCTCCAGCCGCGCGTGGCGAGCAGGAACCTGGGGGCCATGCCCTTGCCGGTCGCGACATGGCTGACGAGGGCCTCCACGGGGTCGAGACCGGCGCCGAGCAGCGCGGTGAGGTGGCCGTCGCCGCGGTGCTCGCGCAGCAGCGTGGCCGCGTGCCAGTACGCCATGTGCGCCTCCTCGGGAACGGGGAGGTCCGCGTGCGCGGCGTACAGGGGGCGGGCCTGGCGGGCGCACGCCTCCGCCGCGCGCAGGGCGAGCTCGGCGGCCTCGGCCATCTCCTTGGAGGCGAGCGCCTCCGCGCCGAGCAGCCGGCGCAGTGTCGCGTCGACGGCACGCGCGCGTGCAGCGAGGGCATCCTGGGGCGAAGCGGTCTGCCACACCTGGGGCACGTGCCGGGCCACCAGCTCGTGCTTGAAGTTGTAGAAGGTGGCCGTCACGGTCCCGGCGCCGACGGCTCCCATGGGCGCGGAACGCGCCGCGAAGTAGGCGGCGCTGCGGTCCGTGACACCGATGGCGGCCATTTGCCGGCCCAGGTCCGGCGAGAAGTAGTGCGTCGAGTGGAACGGATTGAGCACGTTGTGACAGCGGCGGGCGGCGCGCAGGCGCGGGTCAGGAGTCATACCTGCACGTTACTGACCGGTCGGTACGTACGGGAGTACGGGGGCCGGACCATCTTGTGGAGATGTTCAGGACTCCGCGGGCCGCACCGGGCTCGCGGGTCCCACGGTCCAGCTGAAGCGCGGCGCCCGGCGCTCCATGAACGCGGTGACGCCCTCCGCCGTGTCGCCGCTGCCGCGCGCCTGCTCGGCCCAGTACGCGTCCCGGTCCGTGCGGCCCGTGGTGAACTCCTTGGCCGCCGCCTGCGTCAGCTGCGAGCGGCTCACGAGCACCCGTGTGAACTCGGTTGCCCGCGCGTCCAGTTCGGCCTCGCCCAGCACCTCGTCGACGAGCCCGGTGCGCAGGGCCCGCTCCGCGCCGATCAACTCGCCCGAGAACAGCAGGTACTTGGCGGTCGCCGGCCCCACCAGTGCGGCGAGCCGGCGCGTCGAGGAGGCCGGGTACACGATGCCGAGCTTCGCCGGCGTCACGCCGAACCGGCTGCCCTCGGCCGCGAACCGCAGATCGCAGGCCGCCGCCAGCTGACAGCCGCCGCCCACGCAGAAGCCGCGGATCGCGGCCAGCGTCGGCTTCGGGAAGGCGGCCAGCGCGTCCTCCGCCGAGACCGCCAGTTTCTGCGCGGCGCCCGCGTCCCCGCCGAGGGTGGAGATGTCGGCCCCGGCACAGAAGCTGTCACCGGCGCCGGTGAGGACGAGGACCCGCACGGCGGGGTCCGTCGCGAGCGCGTCGAGCAGCGGTGGCAGCGCGGCCCACATGGTGTCGGTCATGGCGTTGCGCTTGGCCGGGTGGTCGATGACGACGGTGGCGACCCCGTCGGTCACGGAGTGCGTCAGAGCGGGATCGGCGGCGGGAGCAGGGGACATGGGCCGGATGCTATCCAGCGCGACCCGCGGTCGATCAAGAAGGGGTCGCAAGGCTCGTACAACAAGCTGAAGAGCACCCGAAAGCGGAACAACCGGGACAGGATCGATCGCACATCCGACGGTGCCATACGGCAATGGTCAAATTCCGTCGATACTCGCTGACTTCTGGTCAGTCATGCGGTCCGGACCAGCGGATTCCCAACACTCGGAGCGTGGTGACAATCGAGCGCAAGGGCGGGGACGGGACGATGAGCGACCACGGGAGCGCGCCCCCCGAGCATGCCGCGGGCGGGCCGCTGCCGTACGAGGGGGTCTGGCGGTTCACGGCGCAGGCGGTCGACGCCTCCGTGCCGCAGGCCCGCCGGGCGGTGCGCGAACTGCTGTCCCGGCAGGGCGTTCCCGCGTCGGACGACCTGGTGCACGGGCTGCTGGTGATCGTCTCCGAGCTGGTCACCAATGCGGTCAAACACGCCGCACTGCTCTCGCCCATGCTCGCCGTGGAGGTCGCCGTGGGCGCGGAGTGGGTGCGGGTCTCCGTGGAGGACGAGCACCCCTACCGCCCCACGGCACTGGAGGCGACCAGCGGTCAGACGGGCGGCCGCGGCCTGCTCCTCGTCCGCGAGATCACCGCGGAGGCGGGCGGCGTCTGCCAGGTCGACCACACGGCGAGCGGGGGCAAGGTGATCTGGGCCGCCCTGCCCCTCAAATCCGCGCTCGCCTGAGCGTCACCAGCCGGCCGACGGGCCCGTCAGCTCCTTGACGGCGGGCCGCGCCGCGTCGAGCACGGTCATGAACCACGAGGAGAACGGGTCCTCGGCATGCCGCTCGGCCAGCTCGTCGGCCGTCACGAACGCCGTCGCCCCGATCTCCTCCGGGTCCGGGTTCAGCGGCGCCTGCACCATGCCCACGAAGAGGTGGTTGAACTCCTGCTCCACCAGGCCCGAGTCCGGGTCCGGGTGGTTGTAGCGCACGGTGCCGGCCTCCGCCATCAGCGACGGCGAGACCCCCAGCTCCTCGAAGGTGCGCCGGGCCGCGGCCGCGAACGGGGCCTCGCCCGGGTACGGGTGTCCGCAGCAGGTGTTCGACCACACACCGGGGGAGTGGTACTTGCCCAGCGCCCGCTGCTGGAGCAGCAGTCGGCCCTGCTCGTCGAAGAGAAAGACCGAGAACGCTCTGTGCAGCTGCCCCGGCGCCTGGTGAGCGGCGAGCTTCTCCGCGGTGCCGATCGTCCTGCCGTCCTCGTCGACGAGTTCCAGCAAGATCGCTTCTCCGGTGCCGTTCGACGAACTGTTCGCCGCGGTGGCAGGTGTGGTCGGCATACCCATCCTTCGCTTCGGTCCTCGAACCCCAAGTCTGCCGTACGGGACGGTATGGGACGGACAGTCACGGTCCGTGCCGCGCCCCGGGTGTCCCGCCCGGCCGCGAGGGCCGGGCGGGACCACGGTAGGCGCCGGTCAGACGCCGAACGCGGCCGGGTAGACGATGGTGCCCGCCGGGACCTGCGGGGATCCTTCGTCATCGGTCAGGACGAGCGCCATCATCGCCTCGTCCGGCACCTCGAAGCCGGGCCTGATGCCGTACCCCGACGCGGGCGCGAAGCCGAACCTCGGGTAGTACTCGGGATGCCCGAGAACCAGCACGAGCCGCTCCCCGCGCGCGCGGGCCGCGTCCAGCACCGCGCGCACGACGGCGGAACCGGCCCCCGTGCGCTGGTGCCCGGGCAGCACGGCACAGGGCGCGAGCGCCGCCGCCGGCTCGCCGTCCACCGTGCAGCGGGTGATCAGCGCGTGCGCGACGACCGTGCCGTCCGGCGCCTCGGCGACGTACGACAGACCCTCCAGCCACGCACCGGTGTCCCGCCGCAGCGCGTCCACGAGACCGGCCTCGGCCTCGGTGGGGAACGCGGCGGCGTTGACGGCGTGCACGGCCGCCCGGTCGGCGTCGGTCTCGGGGCGCGTGGGCCACCGGTCGGCGGGCCGCAGCGCGTAGCCCGTGTAGCCGTACTCGGCGCCGTGCTCGCGGCGCATGGCCAGCTCCGCGCGCGTGCCCGCGAGCGCCTCGGCCATGCCGGGACGCCCGGGATCGGCCTCGTCGGTACGCTCGGCGAGCGGCCCGTAGTACTCGTCCCAGTCGGACTCGGGCTGCCGGTGCACGCCGAGCACGGAGTACCCGGCGGCCGTGCACGCCCGCAGGTTCTCGTCGTTCGTGCGCAGCGCGTACTCCGCATCCCAGAAGGCACGCGCCTGCGGTGACGGGTCCTCGGTCGTCCACTCGCACTCGGTGAGCACGAGCGCCCCGCCGGGGGCGAGGAGTCGCCTCCAGCGGGCGAGCGCGGTGTCGAACCCGATGCTGTAGGCCGAGCTCTCGGCCCAGATCAGGTCGAACGAACCATCCTGATAGGGGAGTTCACCCATGTCCGCATTGACGCAGTGGACACGGTCGGTGAGCCCCCGCTCGGCTGCGGCGGCCCGCAGCTCGTCGAGGAACGTCTCGTGCAGGTCCACGGCCGTCACCTCGCCACCGGTCTCGGCGGCGAGCAGCAGCGCGGAGCGGCCCGGACCGCAGCCCGGGTCGAGGATGCGCGGACGGGAGGGCAGTTCCCCCACGAAGGAGAGGAGACGCCGGGTCGTGGCGTCGGAGCCGGGGCCCTGTCGGGGCAGTCCGTGGTGCAGGGCGAAGAAGGAATCGCGTACGACGTTGTCGTCGGTCAACGTAAGAGCCTTTGAGTGAAGGGGCCCGGCCGACCACGCGAGAAGGGGTGGCTCAGCCGAAGAGGGCCCGGGAAGTGGGGATGCGCCTGTCGCTGCGCACGGCAGCGGTCACCGCGACGACAGTCATCAACCCACCTCCTCAAAGAGCGATGGCCAGAATACCACCGAACGTGATCATCGGAACGGGACAACCGGGCCGTGATCAGTGGCAGAGCTTCGCCTCGTGCTCCGCGTGACCGGTCGGCTCCAGCTGGAACGTGCAGTGCTCGACGTCGAAGTGATCGCCCAGGCAGCCCTGCAACTCGTGGAGCATCTTCTCGTTCCCTATGCCGCTGAGCACGTCGGCGGCGACGACCACGTGCGCGGAGAGGACCGGCATGCCCGAGGTGATGGTCCAGGCGTGGAGGTCGTGGACGTCCTCGACGCCGGGGAGAGCGAGTATGTGCGCCCGGACCTGGGCCATGTCGACGCCCTTGGGGGCGGACTCCAGGAGCACGTTCAGGGTCTCGCGCAACAGCTTGACCGTGCGCGGGACGATCATGAGGCCGATGACGATGGACGCGATCGGGTCGGCGGCCTGCCAGCCGGTGGTGAGGATGATCGCGGCCGAGATGAGCACCGCGACGGAACCGAGGGCGTCCGCGGCCACCTCCAGAAAGGCGCCCCGTACATTCAGGCTGTCCTGCTGCCCCTTCACCAGGAGGGAGAGCGAGATCATGTTCGCGACCAGGCCGATCAGGCCGTAGACGATCGTCAGGCCGCCCGCCGTCTCGGCCGGCTCCATGAAGCGCTGAACGGCCTCGTACAGGACGTAGCCCCCGACGCCCAGCAGGAGCAGGCAGTTGGCGAGCGCGGCCAGGATCTCGGCGCGCGCGTACCCGAAGGTGCGCTGATCGCTCGCCGGGCGGTTCGCGAAGTGGATCGCGAGCAGCGCCATCACCAGGCCGAGCGCGTCCGTCGCCATGTGGGCCGCGTCCGCGATCAGGGCGAGCGAGTCGGCCACGAGGCCACCGACGATCTCCACCACCATCACGGTCAGCGTGATCGCGAGGGCGATGCGCAGCCGTCCCTTGTGGGCGGCGGCGGCCGTCCCCGTCGTGGGTCCGTGGCTGTGCCCGTGGTCGTGTCCGGCCCCCATGAAACCGTCCTCCGCATCGGTTCGCCGCACCGCCCGGAACCGGGCGGCGATCACAGTGAACTACGGGTAGGGGGTATCTGCAAACACTGCACTGAACACCGTTGTCATGTGCCCTGACCTGCGTAAATGCTCGTCCGCAAGTACGCAGGTCAGGGCGGTGGCAAGATCACTTCGAGGTCGCCTCGGGGTGTCGAAGACACCATCCGGCCCAGGCCGATTCGACCATCTCGCGTACCCCGCGTGACGCCGTCCACCCGAGCTCCTTCTCCGCGAGCGCGGACGAGCCGACGGCGCGCGGCGCGTCACCGGGTCGGCGCGGTTCGACGAGCGCGGGCCTGCGGTCCCCGGACACCTCGGCGATCACGTCCACCAGCTCGCGGACCGAGACACCCAGGCCGGTGCCGATGTTGAGCGTCAGATCGCCGCTCGCGTCCGGCCGCGCCAGCCTGCGCGCCGCCGCCAGATGCGCCTCCGCGAGGTCCATGACATGGACGTAGTCACGGACACACGTGCCGTCCGGCGTCGGGTAGTCGTCGCCGAAGATCCGCGGGGCCTCGCCGCGCGTGAGCCGGTCGAAGACCATCGGGATCACGTTGAAGACGCCGATGTCCGCGAGGGCGGGCTCGGCGGCGCCCGCCACGTTGAAGTAGCGCAGGCAGACCGTCGCCATCCCGTGCGCGTGGCCCGCCGCCCGCACCAGCCACTCGCCCGCGAGCTTCGTCTCGCCGTACGGGTTCACGGGCGCGCACGGCGTCGACTCGGTGATGAGGCCGGTGTCCGGGTTGCCGTAGACGGCCGCGGACGACGAGAAGACGAAGCGGCGCACGCCCGCCCCGGCGACCGTCTCCAGGAGCGTGGCGAGCCCGCCGACGTTCTCCCGGTAGTAGAGCTCGGGCCGCTCGACCGACTCGCCGACCTGCTTCTGGGCGGCCAGGTGCACGACACCGGTCACTTCGTGCTCGGCGCACACCCGGGCCACCAGCTCCGCGTCCGTGGCCGACCCGCGCACCAGCGGGATCTCGGCCGGCAGCCGCTCGGGCACCCCCGACGTCACGTTGTCGAGGACGACGACGCGCTCGCCCGCGCCCGCCATCGCCCGTGCCACGTGTGCCCCGATGTATCCGGCTCCGCCGGTGATCAGCCATGTCATGACGCACCACCCTAAGCGGGGCGCCGACCGCCCCTGGTTTGTGGGCCGAGGCCTTGATCGACAATGATGAAAGGGCGGTCCCGGAACCACAGACCGCGTGAGACAGGGGCCAATCGGGCCGTAAACGGGCGGTGAACGTCCGCTTCAGATCATCCGATAGCCTCTGCCGACATGCCGCCCGGCCTCCCCCTAGGCACAGGGCGCCCCCATCGTGCATGAGCCCGGCGCGCTCGCGTCGGCACCCAAGGAGTGAGTTCGTCTGTCGACCGCCATCGTCACCGGTCAGCCGGTTCCCGGGTCGTCCCTGGAGGGCGATCTGCGGGCACTCGGCTTCGACGTGCGACTCGCCCCGGACGCGGCCGACGCCGAAGCCGCGCTCGCGGCCGTCCCGGGCGACCAGCGGGTCGCGGTCGTCGACGCGGGGTTCGTGGGCCACGCCCACGCCCTGCGCCTCGGCCTCACCGACCCCCGCTTCCCCGCCTCGGCGATCCCCGGCGCGGTCACCGCGCAGCCCTCGGCCCGTCAGGCGCTGAACCGGGCGGTCGGGGAGACGGGCATCGCCCCCGACACCGTCGCGAAGAGCATCGAGGCGGCCGGCACCGACGTGCACCGCCCCGAGCTCGGCGAACTCGTCGCCGCCGTGCCGCACGACCCGCAGGCCCGCAACGAGGCCCGCCAGCGCGTCGCCGCCGTCGACGACGAGGCGATCCGCCTGCGCACGGCGGTCAAGGCGCGGGACGGCTTCTTCACCACGTACTGCATCAGCCCCTACTCCCGCTACATCGCGCGCTGGTGCGCCCGCCGAGGCCTGACCCCGAACCAGGTCACCACCGCGTCGCTGCTCACCGCCCTGATCGCGGCGGGCTGCGCGGCCACCGGCACCCGCCCCGGCTTCGTCGCCGCCGGTCTGCTCCTGCTCTTCTCCTTCGTCCTCGACTGCACCGACGGGCAGCTCGCCCGCTACTCGCTGCAGTACTCGACGCTCGGCGCCTGGCTGGACGCGACCTTCGACCGCGCCAAGGAGTACGCCTACTACGCGGGCCTCGCGCTCGGCGCGGCCAACTCGACCGGCGACGACGTATGGGCCCTCGCGCTCGGCGCGATGGTCCTCCAGACCTGCCGCCACGTCGTCGACTTCTCCTTCAACGAGGCGAACCACGACGCGAGCGGCAACACGAGCCCGACCGCCGCCCTCTCCGACAAGCTCGACAGCGTCGGCTGGACGGTCTGGGTGCGCCGGATGATAGTGCTGCCGATCGGCGAGCGCTGGGCGCTGATCGCGATCTTCACGGCGCTCACCACGCCGCGCATCACCTTCTACGTACTCCTCGTGGGCTGCGCGCTCGCCGCCTGCTACACGACCGCGGGCCGCGTCCTGCGCTCGCTGACCCGCAAGGCGCAGCGCACCCCGCGCGCCGCGCAGGCACTGGACGACCTGGCCGACGCGGGCCTCCTGCGCAACGCCACCGTGCGCAAGCTGCGCGGCCGGGGCTACGCCGCACCGCTGACGGCGCTCTTCGGCGCGCTGATCCTCGTCAGCGACGCCGCCACCTCGGACTTCGGGTCCTGGACCGTCGTCGCCGGTGCCGGGGCCTACGTGATCCTTTCCGACGTGGCCGTCAGCGGCCCCCTCACCGGGCCCCTCGACTGGCTCGTGCCGCCGATCTTCCGGGCCGCCGAGTACGGCACGATCCTGCTGCTCGCGGCCAAGGCCGACGTGCAGGGAGCGCTGCCCGCGGCATTCGGCCTGGTGGCGGCAGTCGCCTACCATCACTACGACACGGTGTACCGCATCCGCGGCGGCACCGGTGCACCCCCGCGGTGGCTGGTGCAGGCGATCGGCGGACACGAGACCCGAACACTGGTGGTCACCGTGCTGGCCGCGCTGCTCACCGCCACAGATTTCACCGTCGCGCTCACGGCGCTCGCCGTGCTCGTGGCACTCGTGGTGCTCGCCGAGAGCATCCGCTTCTGGGTCTCTGCTGGAGCACCCGCCGTACACGATGAAGGAGAACCCGCATGATCGGCCTCGTCCTGGCCGCCGGCGCCGGCAGCCGGCTCCGCCCCTACACCGAGACGCTCCCCAAGGCGCTCGTGCCCGTCGTGGGCGAGGGAACCGAGAACGAGCTCTCCGTCCTCGACCTCACCCTGAAGAACTTCGCCGAGATCGGCCTCACCGAGGTCGGCATCATCGTCGGCTACCGCAAGGAGGTCGTCTACGAGCGCAAGGCGGCGCTCGAGGCGAAGTACGGCCTGAAGCTGACGCTGATCGAGAACGACGTCGCCGAGAAGTGGAACAACGCCTACTCCCTGTGGTGCGGCCGTGACGCCATCAAGCACACGGTGATCCTCGCCAACGGCGACACCGTCCACCCGGTCTCCGTCGAGAAGACGCTGCTCGCCGCCCGCGGCGACGGCAAGAAGATCATCCTCGCCCTGGACACGGTGAAGAACCTCGGCGACGAGGAGATGAAGGTCGTCGTGGACCCCGAGACGGGCGTCCGGAAGATCACGAAGCTGATGGACCCGTCCGAGGCCACCGGCGAGTACATCGGCGTCACCCTCATCGAGGGCGAGGCCGCCGACGAGCTGGCCGACGCCCTGAAGGCCACGTACGAGCGTGACCCGCAGCTGTACTACGAGGACGGCTACCAGGAGCTCGTGAACCGCGGCTTCAAGGTCGACGTCGCCCCGATCGGTGACGTGCCGTGGGTCGAGATCGACAACCACGACGACCTCGCGAAGGCCAGGGAGATCGCGTGCCAGTACTGACGAGGCTGATTCCCTCGCCGGTCGTCGTCGACATCCGGCCGGGGGCGCTCGACGACCTGGCCAAGGTCCTCGCCGACCAGAGGATCTCGTCGTCACAGGGGTGCCTGGCCATCGCGATCAGCGGTGGCTCGGGCGCCGCCCTGCGGGCCCGCCTGGAGCCCTCGCTGCCCACCGCCGAGTGGTTCGAGGTCGGTGGCGGCACCCTCGACGACGCGATCAAGCTCGCCGACGACATCAAGAAGGCGGGGCGTTTCGACGCCATCGTCGGTCTCGGTGGCGGCAAGATCATCGACTGCGGCAAGTTCGCCGCCGCCCGTGTGGGCCTGCCGCTGGTCGCCGTCGCGACGAACCTGTCGCACGACGGCCTGTGCTCGCCCGTCGCGACCCTCGACAACGACGCGGGCCGCGGCTCCTACGGTGTGCCGAACCCGATCGCCGTCGTCATCGACCTCGACATCATCCGTGAGGCCCCGGTCCGTTTCGTGCGCTCCGGCATCGGTGACGCCCTGTCCAACATCTCCGCGGTCGCGGACTGGGAGCTCGCCGCCCGCGAGCGCGGCGAGGACATCGACGGTCTCGCGGCCGCAATGGCCCGCCAGGCAGGCGAGGCGGTCATGCGGCACCCCGGAGGCGTCGGCGACGACGGCTTCCTCCAGGTGCTCGCCGAGGGCCTGGTCCTCACCGGCATCGCCATGTCGGTCTCCGGCGACTCGCGGCCGGCCTCGGGGGCCTGCCACGAGATCAACCACGCCTTCGACCTCCTCTACCCCAAGCGCGCCGCCAGCCACGGCGAGCAGTGCGGCCTGGGCGCGGCCTTCGCGATGCACCTGCGCGGTGCCCGCGACGAGTCCGCGTACATGGTCGAGGTGCTGCGCCGCCACGGGCTGCCCGTAACGCCCGAGGAGATCGGCTTCACCGTGGACGAGTTCGTGAAGGTCGTGGAGTTCGCTCCGCAGACCCGCCCGGGCCGCTACACGATCCTCGAACACCTCGACCTCTCCACCGACCAGATCAGGGACGCCTACGCCGACTATGCAAAAGCCATCGGTAGCTGAGCTCCGCCCGGTCGTGCACCCCGCCGGGGTGAAGGACCGCCGGAGCGGTGAGCACTGGATGGGCCGGCTCTACATGCGCGAGGTCTCGCTGCGTGTCGACCGCCACCTGGTGAACACCAAGGTCACGCCCAACCAGCTGACCTACCTGATGACCGTCTGCGGTGTCCTGGCCGCCCCCGCGCTGCTCGTGCCGGGCATCTGGGGCGCGGTCCTCGGCGTCGTCGCCGTGCAGCTCTACCTGCTGCTCGACTGCGTCGACGGCGAGATCGCCCGCTGGCGCAAGCAGTACTCGCTGGCCGGTGTCTGGATGGACCGCGTCGGCGCGTACCTCACCGACGCGGCCGTCCTCGTCGGCTTCGGCCTGCGCGCCGCCGACCTGTGGGGCTCGGGCCGGATCGACTGGCTGTGGGCCTTCCTGGGCGCGCTCGCCGCGCTCGGCGCCATCATGATCAAGGCCGAGACGGACCTGGTCGGCGTGGCCCGCGCGCAGAACGGCAAGGAGCAGGTCAAGGAGACCGCGTCCGAGATGCGCTCCTCCGGCATGGCGCTGGCCCGCCGGGCCGCCGCCGCGTTCAAGTTCCACCGCCTCATCCTCGGCATCGAGGCGACGCTGCTGATCCTGGTCCTCGCGATCGTCGACCAGATCCGCGGCGACCTGTTCTTCACGCGCCTCGGTGTGGCGGTGCTCGCGGGCATCGCCCTGCTGCAGACCCTGCTCCACCTCGTGTCCATCCTCGCTTCGAGCAGGCTGAAGTGAGCAGCCCGATACGAGGGGCGAAGGTCGGCGCGGTGGTCATCACCATGGGCAACCGCCCGGCCGAGCTGCGCGCCCTCCTCGACTCGGTCGCCAAGCAGGACGGCGACCCGGTCGAGGTGGTCGTGGTCGGCAACGGCTCGCCCGTCCCCGAGGTCCCCGAAGGCGTACGCACCGTCGAGCTGCCCGAGAACCTCGGTATCCCGGGCGGCAGGAACGTCGGCATCGAGGCGTTCGGGCCCTCCGGCTCCGACGTCGACATCCTGCTGTTCCTCGACGACGACGGCCTGCTGCCGCTCACCGACACGGCCCAGCTGTGCCGCGAGGCGTTCGCCGCCGACCCGAAGCTCGGCATCATCAGCTTCCGCATCGCGGACCCGGAGACCGGCGAGACCCAGCGCAGGCACGTCCCGCGGCTGCGCGCCGCCGACCCGATGCGCTCCTCCCGGGTGACGACCTTCCTCGGCGGCGCCAACGCCTGCCGCACCCAGGTCATCGCCGAGGTCGGCGGACTGCCCGACGAGTTCTTCTACGCCCACGAGGAGACCGACCTCGCCTGGCGTGCCCTCGACGCGGGCTGGATGATCGACTACCGCGCCGACATGGTGCTGCACCACCCGACCACGGCCCCGTCCCGGCACGCGGTCTACCACCGCATGGTGGCCCGCAACCGCGTCTGGCTCGCGCGCCGCAACCTGCCCGCACCGCTGGTCCCGGTCTACCTCGGTGTCTGGCTGCTCCTGACGCTGGCACGCCGACCCTCCGGCCCGGCCCTCAAGGCCTGGCTCGGCGGCTTCAAGGAAGGCTGGACGAGCCCCTGCGGCCCCAGGCGTCCGATGAAGTGGCGTACGGTGTGGCGGCTGACCCGACTGGGCCGACCTCCTGTGATCTGACAAGCTCTTCTCTGAGAGCATGCGGGCCAAACCTTGTCCCCTGCTTGTGCCGATGCCCGACCAGGCTGCGCTTTTGAAGACGAAAGTTCCCTTTTGTGAGTGAGACAACGCACGACGCCGGAGTCGCGGTGAACGCGTCCCCGTCGCCCGACGACGGACTCTCCCCGGCCGAGCTCGCCGCCAAGTACGGCTTGTCCGTCAGCGGTGCCCGCCCCGGTCTGCTCGAGTACGTACGCCAGCTCTGGGGCCGGCGGCACTTCATCCTCGCCTTCTCCCAGGCGAAGCTGACGGCTCAGTACAGCCAGGCCAAGCTCGGCCAGGTCTGGCAGGTGGCGACGCCGCTGCTGAACGCCCTCGTCTACTACTTGATCTTCGGCCTGATCCTGGGCGCCAACCGGGGCATGGACAAGGAGGTCTACATCCCGTTCCTGGTGACGGGTGTCTTCGTGTTCACGTTCACGCAGTCCTCCGTCATGGCGGGCGTGCGGGCCATCTCCGGCAACCTCGGCCTGGTGCGCGCGCTGCACTTCCCGCGCGCGTCGCTGCCGGTCTCCTTCGCGCTCCAGCAGCTCCAGCAGCTGCTGTTCTCGATGATCGTGCTCTTCATCGTGGCGTGCGCCTTCGGCAGCTACCCGGGCCTGCGCTGGCTGCTGATCATCCCGACCCTGGTGCTCCAGTTCCTGTTCAACGTGGGCCTCGCGCTGATCATGGCCAGGGCCGGTTCCAAGACCCCGGACCTGGCGCAGCTCATGCCGTTCGTGATGCGTACGTGGATGTACGCGTCCGGCGTCATGTTCGCCATCCCGATCATGCTCAAGGACAAGCCGCAGTGGATCGCGGACGTCCTCCAGTGGAACCCGGCGGCCATCTACATGGACCTGATGCGCTACGCACTGGTCGACGGCTACCCCAAGGAATGGCTGCCGCCGCACGTCTGGGCGGTCGCGCTCGGCTGGGCCGTGCTCGTCGCCGCCGGCGGCTTCATCTACTTCTGGAAGTCCGAGGAGCGGTACGGCCGTGGCTGATCTCGACAAGACCTCCGATGCCCGCATTCCCACGGTCATCGCCGACGAGCTGCACATCGTCTACCGCGTCAACGGCGCCAAGACGGGCAAGGGCAGTGCCACCTCGGCGCTCAGCCGCATCGTCAAGCGCGGCGAGGAGCGCGGGGTGCGCAAGGTGCACGCCGTGCGCGGCGTCTCCTTCACGTCCTACCGCGGCGAGGCCATCGGCCTGATCGGCTCGAACGGCTCCGGCAAGTCGACGCTGCTGCGCGCCATCGCCGGCCTGCTGCCCGCCGAGAAGGGCAAGGTCTACACCGACGGCCAGCCGTCGCTGCTCGGCGTGAACGCGGCGCTGATGAACGACCTGACGGGCGAACGCAACGTCATACTCGGCGGCCTCGCGATGGGCATGTCCCGCGAGGAGATCAAGGCGCGCTACCAGGAGATCGTCGACTTCTCGGGCATCAACGAGAAGGGCGACTTCATCACGCTGCCCATGCGGACCTACTCGTCCGGCATGGCCGCGCGCCTGCGCTTCTCCATCGCGGCCGCCAAGGACCACGACGTCCTCATGATCGACGAGGCCCTGGCCACGGGTGACCGCAAGTTCCAGAAGCGCTCCGAGGCCCGCATCCGTGAGCTGCGCAAGGAGGCCGGCACGGTCTTCCTCGTCAGCCACAACAACAAGTCCATCCGCGACACCTGCGACCGCGTCCTGTGGCTCGAGCGCGGGGAACTGCGTATGGACGGTCCGACGGCCGAGGTACTCAAGGAGTACGAGAAGTTCACCGGTAAGTGAATCCGGCAACCTGAGGCCCCGCCCTCGACGTCTTAAGGCCCCACCGGCTCACGGCGGTGGGGCCTTTGATATGCCTGCATGTGACAACTACTTCTCGATCACGGTCAAGGAGAGGTCAACTTCCTTGCATGCAGGGAATCTTGGCGTCAATCGGTGTGTTGTTGTGATGTGCAGAACACCCCGCCGTGGCGGCCGTCGTTGTACAACGTAAGCTGTACCGGTGCCGAATCGCTGCAAGTGGGGCGATAATGCACGGCCTACCGGCCCGGTGGGGAGGGGTTGACCGTGCGGACTGCCGGGCGGCGTGTCCGAAATGGGATGTCTTGGGTCCGCAGTGTAGAACGGGAGATGTGACGGCAATGGCTACGGAAACTCTCCAGGTCCACGAGGCTTTCGCCGTCGTTCCGGAAGCGGACCGCACGCGGTGAGCGCATCCTCTCGTGTGCGCCCGGATTCCACGACGGGCGCCACCCTCGACAAGGCCGCCGACGAGAACTTTCCGGTGGCCCCCGCTTTCCTGCCGCGCGCCTGGCGCGACGACCTGATGGCCGTGTACGGGTTCGCGCGCCTCGTCGACGACATCGGCGACGGCGACCTCGCCCCCGGCGGCGCCGACGCCCGCCACCTGGGCGTCTCACCCGAACAGGCCAACGACCGGCTGGTGCTCCTCGACGCCTTCGAGGCGGACCTGCGACGGGTCTTCGACGGGGAACCCAAGCACCCCCTGCTGAGCGCCCTGCAGCCCACCGTCCGCCGCCGTTCGCTGACCCCGGAGCCGTTCCTCGGCCTCGTTGCTGCGAACCGCCAGGATCAGCTCGTCACGCGCTACGAGACCTTCGACGACCTGCTCGCCTACTGCGAGCTCTCCGCCAACCCGGTCGGACGCCTCGTCCTCGCTATCACCGGTACGGCCACCCCCGAGCGGATCCGCCGTTCGGACGCGGTCTGCACCGGGCTGCAGATCGTGGAACACCTCCAGGACGTGGCCGAGGATCTCGGCCGCGACCGCATCTACCTGCCTGCTGAGGACATGAAACAGTTCCACGTCCAGGAGTCCGATCTCGCCGCATCGACCACGGGCGCATCAGTGCGCGCCCTGGTCGCATTCGAAGCGGAACGCGCCCTGCGGCTCTTGAATGAAGGCACCCCCCTCGTGGGTAGCGTCCACGGCAGGTTGAAGCTGCTGCTGGCCGGCTTCGTGGCAGGGGGGAAGGCGGCGGTCCACGCGATCTCCGCCGTCAAGTACGACGTCCTTCCTGGACCACCGAAGCCCACCAAGCTCCGGCTGCTGCGCGAGGTGGGAGCGACTCTGCGAGGAGAGGGGTGAGCAAGGCCGTGGAGTCTGATCAGCACGTGTCGGCACCGGTGCTCGCCGCATACAGCTACTGCGAGACCGTCACCGGACAACAGGCACGCAACTTCGCCTACGGCATCAGGCTGCTGCCGACCGGAAAGCGGCGCGCCATGTCGGCGGTGTACGCGTTCTCGCGCCGCGTCGACGACATCGGTGACGGCACACTGCCGCCCGACGTCAAGGCCGAACGGCTCGACGAGACGCGGGCACTGCTCGCGCGGGTGCAGTCCGGCAAGGTCGAGGAGGACGACACCGACCCGGTGGCCGTCGCCCTCGCGCACGCCGCCGACCGGTTCCCGATCCCGCTCGGCGGGCTCGACGAGCTCATCGACGGCGTCCTCATGGACTTGCGCGGCGAGACGTACGAGACCTGGGACGACCTGAAGGTGTACTGCCGGTGTGTCGCCGGTGCCATCGGGCGCGTCTCGCTCGGCGTGTTCGGCACCGAGCCGGGGGCGCGTGGCGCCGAGCGCGCGCCCGAGTATGCCGACACGCTCGGGCTCGCGCTCCAACTGACCAACATCCTCAGAGACGTGCGCGAGGACGCGGCCGACGGGCGCACCTATCTGCCCGCCGACGATCTCGCCAAGTTCGGCTGTTCGGCCGGGTTCGACTCGCCCGTGCCGCCCGCCGGATCGGACTTCGCCGGGCTCGTGCACTTCGAGGTGCGGCGCGCCCGCGCCCTGTTCGCCGAGGGATACCGGCTGCTGCCCCTGCTCGACCGCAGGTCCGGGGCCTGCGTCGCCGCGATGGCCGGAATCTACCGGCGGCTGCTCGACCGGATCGAGCGCGAGCCGGAGGCCGTGCTGCGCGGCCGGGTCTCGCTGCCCGGCCACGAGAAGGCGTACGTCGCCGTGCGCGGCCTGTCGGGCCTCGACGCGCGCACCGTCTCCCGCACGTCGTCCCGCACGGTGCCCAGGAGGCGCTCCTGATGGGCATTGTGGGGCTCGGTGTCGGGGCGAATCAGAAGCGGCGGGCAACCCTCCGGGGTGGCGCGGCGTCCCTGCATGCAACGACCGGCAGCGCGTTCGTCACACCCGTCGAACCCCGCCACACGCTGGTCGTACGCACCGAAAGAACGGCCCAGGGGGAGGGCGCATGAGCAGCACCGGGGACGCATCGCCCGATGAGCGGGAGCGGCCCGTCGCGGTGGTCGTCGGCGGCGGGCTCGCGGGCATCACGGCCGCGCTCGCGCTCGCCGACGGCGGCATGGACGTCACCCTGCTCGAAGGCCGCCCCCGGCTCGGCGGGCTCGCCTTCTCCTTCAAGCGCGGCGACCTGACCGTCGACAACGGCCAGCACGTGTACCTGCGCTGCTGCACCGCCTACCGCTGGTTCCTGGACCGCATCGACGGCACCTCGCTTGCACCTGTGCAGGAACGTCTTGACGTGCCGGTGCTCGACGCCGAGAAGAACCGGCTCGGGCGGCTGCGGCGCACGGCACTGCCCGTGCCGCTGCATCTGGCCAGGAGCCTGGCGACCTACCCGCATCTGTCGCTGGCCGAGCGGGTCAACGTAGGACGTGCCGCCCTCGCCCTCAAGGGCCTCGACCTCGCCGATCCGGCGCTGGACGAGCGGGACTTCGGTTCCTGGCTGGCCGAGCACGGTCAGTCGCAGCGGGCCATCGAGGCGCTGTGGGACCTGGTCGGGATCGCGACCCTGAACGCGGTGGCGGGCGAGGCCTCGCTCGGCCTTGCCGCCATGGTGTTCAAGACCGGGCTGCTGTCCGATCCCGGTGCCGCCGACATCGGCTGGGCCCGGGTGCCCCTCGGTGAACTCCACGACACTCTCGCACGCAAGGCGCTCGACTCCGCGGGCGTACGCACCGAACTCCGTACACGGGTCACCTCCATCTCCCGTACGGACAACGGGCGTTGGGCCGTCGAGGTTCCCGAAGGGCCGGACAGTTCCGGTCAGATCCTCGCCGCCGACACCGTCGTGCTCGCCGTGCCGCAGCGCGAGACGCACGATCTGCTGCCGGACGGCGCGCTCGACGACAAGGCACGGCTGCTCGACATCGACACCGCGCCGATCCTGAACCTGCACGTCGTGTACGACCGCAAGGTGCTCAAGCAGCCGTTCTTCACCGCGCTCGGCTCCCCGGTCCAGTGGGTCTTCGACCGCACCGAGGCCTCGGGACTGCACGCGTCGGGACCGGCCGGTGGCCAGTACCTCGCCGTCTCCCAGTCCGCCGCGCAGGACGAGATCGACGAGCCCGTCGCCGCTCTGCGGGAGCGCTACCTCCCCGAACTGGAGAGGCTGCTCCCCGCGGCGCGCGGCGCGAAGGTGCACGACTTCTTCGTGACCCGGGAGCGCACGGCTACGTTC
The DNA here is from genome assembly GCF_000373565.1 of Streptomyces sp. HmicA12. Classification (GTDB taxonomy): domain Bacteria; phylum Actinomycetota; class Actinomycetes; order Streptomycetales; family Streptomycetaceae; genus Streptomyces. The sequence continues at coordinate 270,119 of NZ_KB891842.1, forward strand.
GCCCCGACCCCCGGCGTGGGCGCCCTGCGGCCCGCCGCGCGCACCGGTGCGCCCGGCCTGTACGTGGCCGGCGCATGGACCGCCACCGGATGGCCCGCGACCATGGAAAGCGCGGTTCGCAGCGGTGTCAGCGCCGCGGACGCGGCCCTCGCCACACTCGGCCGCCCGCGCGGCCATCTGTTTCGGGAGGCGGCGTGACCCTCGAACTTCCCACGGTAGGAACGCCGACAACGGCGGGAACGCGACAACAAGGAGAAACTGTGCCACCTGTGCCCTCGGCCGAAACGGCTGCCGACGCGGTGGACGTGACCGCGCTTCTGGAGCGCGGCCGAACCCTGGCCACGCCCGTCCTGAAGAAGGCCGTGGACCGGCTCGCGCCGCCCATGGACACCGTCGCCGCCTATCACTTCGGCTGGATCGACGCCGAAGGCAACCCCGCCGACGGCGACGGCGGCAAGGCCGTGCGCCCCGCCCTCGCCGTACTGTCCGCGCAGGCCGCGGGCGCCGCCCCCGAGGTCGGCGTGCCCGGCGCGGTCGCGGTGGAGCTGGTCCACAACTTCTCGCTGCTGCACGACGACCTGATGGACGGCGACGAGCAGCGCCGCCACCGCGACACCGTGTGGAAGGTGCACGGCCCCGCGCAGGCGATCCTCGTCGGCGACGCGCTCTTCGCCCTCGCCAACGAGGTGCTTCTCGAGATCGCCTCCGTCGACGCGGGCCGCGCGACCCGCCGGCTCACCACCGCCACCCGTGCCCTGATCGACGGCCAGGCGCAGGACATCTCCTACGAGCACCGCGAGCGCGTCAGCGTCGAGGAGTGCCTGGAGATGGAGGGCAACAAGACCGGCGCCCTGCTCGCCTGCGCCTCCTCCATCGGCGCGGTCCTCGGCGGCGCCGACGACGCCACCGCGGACGCCCTGGAGAAGTACGGCTACCACCTGGGCCTCGCCTTCCAGGCCGTCGACGACCTGCTCGGCATCTGGGGCGACCCGGAGTCGACGGGCAAGCAGACCTGGAGCGACCTGCGCCAGCGCAAGAAGTCGCTGCCGGTCGTCGCCGCGCTCGCCGCGGGCGGCCCGGCCTCCGAGCGGCTCGGCGAGCTGCTCGCCGCCGACGCCAAGAACAACGACTTCGACAACTTCTCCGAGGCGGAGTTCGCCGCTCGCGCCGCCCTCATCGAAGAGGCCGGCGGGCGCGAGTGGACCGCCGACGAGGCCAGGCGCCAGCACAAGGTCGCCCTCGAAGCCCTGGACACCGTCCAGATGCCAGCTGCGGTGCGCGCCCAGTTCGCGGCGCTCGCCGACTTCGTCGTCGTCCGAAAGAGATGATCGCCATAGGCCGCATATGACTCGCAGTCGCCGGCCGATGTCCCGCCAGGGCATCGGCCGACGGTTACCCAGCAGAGATGAAGCACTGCACGAAGGGATAGCCATGACAGCGACGACCGACGGAAGCACCGGAGCCGCAGCTCCCGACGCGACCTCGGCCACCACTGCCCGAACGACCGACACGACCCCCGAGGCGGCCGGGACACACAGCGCCGCCACCCGAGCCATACAGCGCGCCACGGACTTCCTGCTCGCCCGGCAGGACGCCCAGGGGTGGTGGAAGGGCGACCTCGACACGAACGTGACGATGGACGCCGAGGACCTGCTGCTGCGCCAGTTCCTCGGGATCCGGGACCAGGCCACCACCGACGCCTCCGCGCTCTTCATCCGCGGCGAGCAGCGGGAGGACGGCACCTGGGCCACCTTCTACGGCGGGCCGGGCGAACTCTCCACCACCATCGAGGCGTACGTCGCCCTGCGGCTGGCCGGCGACGCCCCGGACGCCCCGCACATGGCGACGGCCTCCGCGTGGATCCGCGAGCGCGGCGGCATCGCCGCGAGCCGCGTCTTCACCCGGATCTGGCTCGCCCTGTTCGGCTGGTGGAAGTGGGACGACCTCCCTGAACTTCCGCCGGAGCTCATCTACTTCCCGAAGTGGATGCCGCTCAACATCTACGACTTCGGATGCTGGGCGCGGCAGACCATCGTGCCGCTCACCATCGTGTCCGCGAAGCGCCCGGTGCGGCCCGCACCGTTCCCGCTCGACGAGCTGCACACCGATGCCCGCAACCCCAACCCGCCCAAACCGCTGGCCCCCGTGGCGAGTTGGGACGGCGCTTTCCAGCGGCTCGACAAGATCATGCACGGCTACCAGAAGGTGGCGCTGAAGCGGCTGCGCAAGGCCGCCATCAACTCGGCCGGGCGCTGGATCATCGAGCGGCAGGAGAACGACGGGTGCTGGGGCGGTATCCAGCCGCCCGCCGTGTACTCCGTCATCGCGCTGCACCTGCTCGGCTACGACCTCCAGCACCCCGTCCTGAAGGCCGGGCTGGAGTCCCTCGACCGGTTCGCCGTGTGGCGTGAGGACGGGGCCCGGATGATCGAGGCCTGCCAGTCACCCGTGTGGGACACCTGCCTCGCCACCATCGCGCTCGCCGACGCCGGACTGCCCGGCGACCACCCGGCGCTCGTCAAGGCCGCCGACTGGATGATCGACGAACAGATCGACCGGCCCGGCGACTGGTCGGTGCGCAAGCCCCAACTGGAGCCCGGCGGCTGGGCGTTCGAGTTCCACAACGACAACTACCCCGACATCGACGACACCGCCGAGGTCGTGCTCGCGCTGCGCCGCGTCGACCACCCCGACAAGGTGCGCCTGGAGAAGGCCATCGAGCGCGGTGTGCGCTGGAACCTCGGAATGCAGTCGAAGAACGGGGCGTGGGGCGCCTTCGACGTCGACAACAGCAGCCCGTTCCCCAACCTGCTGCCGTTCTGCGACTTCGGCGAGGTCATCGACCCGCCGTCCGCCGACGTCACCGGGCACGTCGTCGAGATGCTCGCCGTCGAGGGCCGCTCGCGTGACCCGCGCACCCGGCGCGGCATCGAGTGGCTGCTCGCCGAACAGGAGGACAACGGCGCCTGGTTCGGCCGCTGGGGCGTCAACTACGTCTACGGAACGGGGTCGGTGCTGCCCGCGCTCGTCGCGGCCGGCATGCCCGCGGCGCACCCCGCGATCCGTCGTGCCGTCGACTGGCTGGAGTCCGTGCAGAACGAGGACGGCGGCTGGGGCGAGGACCTGCGCTCGTACCGCTACGAGGACTGGAAGGGGCACGGCGTCTCCACCGCCTCGCAGACCGCCTGGGCGCTGATGGCGCTGCTCTCGGCGGGCGAGCGCGACTCCAAGGCCGTCGAGCGCGGGATCACCTTCCTCGCCGACACCCAGACCGCGGACGGGACCTGGGACGAGCCGTACTTCACCGGCACCGGTTTCCCCTGGGACTTCTCGATCAACTACCACCTGTACCGGCAGGTCTTCCCGCTGACCGCACTCGGCCGGTACGTCCACGGCGAGCCCTTCGGCGACAGGGACAGCTGATGACCGGCAACCCGGCGGCCACGGGCCCGCCGGAGACGGCGCCGCTGCTCGTCGCTTGCGCGCTGGGCATCGAACACCTCGCGCTGCGCACGGGCAGCCGGGCCGGAGCGACCACCCCCGTGACCGTGCTGCGTACGGGCATGGGACCCAAGGCCGCCGAACGCGCCGTGACGCGTGCCCTCGGCGACACCGTCCTGCGGAGCGCCTCGGTGGTCGCCACCGGGTTCTGCGCCGGGCTCGCGCCCGGGATGCACCCCGGTGATCTCGTGGTGGCCCAGGAGACCCGCGACGCGCACGGCAGCACGCCGTGCGCGGGCACGGAGCTGCTGGTCGAGGAGCTGGTGAGGGCGGTGCCCGGGCAGACCGTGCACACCGGTCCGCTCATCGGTTCCGATCACGTGGTCCGCGGTCACGAGCGCGGCGACCTGCTCGCCACCGGCGCGATCGCGGTCGACATGGAGTCGGCGGCCACACTGCGCACGGCTGTCGGGGCCCCGGGGGGCGACAGCAGACCCGTTGCCGCCGTCCGGGTGGTCGTCGACGCTCCAGAACATGAACTCGTCCGGATCGGCACGGTGCGCGGTGGACTATCTGCTTTCCGCGTCCTTCGTGCCGTCCTTCCCGCGTTTTTCGAATGGCACCGTTCTTTGCTGCTCCCTCGGAGGTGAGCCCAGATGGCTATGCCGCTTCGTCAGTCCATCAAGGTTGCGACGTATCTCGCTGAACAGAAGATCCGCAGGCGGGACAAGTTCCCGCTCATTGTCGAACTGGAACCGCTGTACGCCTGCAACCTGAAGTGCGAGGGCTGCGGAAAGATCCAGCACCCGGCCGGGGTGCTCAAGCAGCGCATGCCGGTCGCCCAGGCCGTCGGCGCCGTCCTCGAATCGGGCGCGCCGATGGTGTCCATCGCTGGCGGTGAGCCGCTGATGCACCCTCAGATCGATGAGATCGTGCGGCAGTTGGTGGCGAGGAAGAAGTACGTCTTCCTGTGCACCAACGCGATGCTGCTGCGCAAGAAGATGGACAAGTTCAAGCCGTCGCCGTTCTTCGCGTTCACCGTGCACATCGACGGCATGCGGGAGCGCCACGACGAGTCCGTCGCCAAGGAAGGCGTCTTCGACGAGGCGATCGAGGCGATCAAGGAGGCCAAGCGGCGCGGCTTCCGCGTCACGACGAACTCCACCTTCTTCAACACGGACACTCCGCAGAACATCATCGAGGTGCTCAACTACCTCAACGACGACATCAAGGTCGACGAGATGATGATCTCGCCGGCCTACGCCTACGAGAAGGCTCCCGACCAGGAGCACTTCCTCGGGGTCACGCAGACCCGCGAGCTGTTCAAGAAGGCCTTCGCGGGCGGCAACCGGCGACGCTGGCGGCTCAACCACTCGCCGCTGTTCCTCGACTTCCTCGAGGGCAAGGTCGACTTCCCGTGCACCGCGTGGGCGATCCCGAACTACTCGCTCTTCGGCTGGCAGAAGCCCTGCTACCTGATGAGCGACGGGTACGTGCCGTCCTACCGGCAGCTGATCGAGGACACCGACTGGGAGGCGTACGGCCGCGGCAAGGACCCGCGCTGTGCCAACTGCATGGCGCACTGCGGCTACGAGCCGACCGCTGTCCTCGCCACCATGGGATCGCTCAAGGAGTCGATCCGCGCCATGACCGAGACTGTCGCCGGGAACCGTGGGTGACACGGCCATGAATTCCGGAGAGCCCGTCTCACTGGGCCTCCCCGAGGTACCGGTCCGACCGATCGCCGAGCGGCGCGCCAGCCGCCGGATCATGGTCGGACCGGTGGCGGTGGGAGGCGGCGCGCCGGTGTCCGTGCAGTCGATGACGACGACACGGACCTCCGACATCGGGGCCACGCTGCAGCAGATCGCCGAACTGACCGCGTCCGGCTGTCAGATCGTGCGGGTGGCGTGCCCCACCCAGGACGACGCGGACGCGCTGGCGACCATCGCCCGCAAGTCGCAGATCCCCGTCATCGCGGACATCCACTTCCAGCCGAAGTACGTGTTCGCCGCGATCGACGCGGGGTGTGCGGCGGTCCGCGTGAATCCCGGCAACATCAAGAAGTTCGACGACCAGGTGAAGCAGATCGCGCGGGCCGCCTCCGACACCGGTACCCCGATCCGGATCGGGGTCAACGCCGGCTCGCTCGACAAGCGGCTGCTGCTCAAGTACGGGAAGGCGACCCCGGAGGCCCTCGTCGAGTCGGCGCTGTGGGAGGCGTCGCTCTTCGAGGAGCACGGGTTCCGCGACCTCAAGATCTCCGTCAAGCACAACGACCCCGTGGTGATGGTCAACGCGTACCGGCAGCTCGCGGCCGCCTGCGACTATCCGCTGCACCTGGGCGTGACGGAGGCGGGCCCCGCCTTCCAGGGGACCATCAAGTCGGCCGTCGCCTTCGGGGCGCTGCTCAGTGAGGGCATCGGCGACACCATCCGGGTCTCGCTGTCCGCGCCGCCCGCCGAGGAGTGCAAGGTCGGCATCCAGATCCTGGAGTCGCTGGGGCTCAGGCAGCGCAGGCTCGAGATCGTGTCCTGTCCGTCGTGCGGGCGGGCCCAGGTCGACGTGTACAAGCTCGCCGACGAGGTCACCGCCGGGCTCGACGGCATGGAGGTGCCGCTGCGGGTGGCCGTCATGGGCTGCGTGGTGAACGGCCCGGGGGAGGCGCGCGAGGCGGATCTCGGCGTCGCGTCCGGGAACGGCAAGGGGCAGATCTTCGTCAAGGGCGAGGTCGTCAAGACCGTGCCCGAGTCGAGGATCGTGGAGACCCTCATCGAGGAGGCGATGAAGATCGCCGAGCAGATGGAGAAGGACGGCGTCGCGTCGGGCGCGCCCGACGTCACCGTGAGCTGAGTACCGCGGGATCCGAGAGATCCGACGAACTGAGTTCTGCGTTCTGAGTTCGACCAGGAAGGGGGCTCGAGCGTGACGATTCTGGAAACCATCCGGGGGCCGCGCGATCTGAAGGCGCTGAGCGAGGAGGAACTCGATGAACTGGCCGTGGAGATCAGAGAGTTCCTGATTCACGCGGTGGCGAGGACCGGCGGCCATCTCGGACCGAACCTCGGCGTGGTGGAGCTGTCCATCGCGCTGCACCGGGTCTTCGAGTCGCCGGTCGACCGGCTGGTCTGGGACACCGGCCACCAGAGCTATGTGCACAAGCTTTTGACGGGTCGTCAGGACTTCAGCAAGCTGCGCGGCAAGGGCGGTCTGTCCGGCTATCCCTCGCGCGAGGAGTCCGAGCACGACATCGTCGAGAACAGCCACGCCTCGACCGCGCTCGGCTGGGCCGACGGGCTCGCCAAGGCGCGGCAGGTCCAGGGGGAGCGCGGTCACGTCGTCGCCGTCATCGGCGACGGGGCGCTGACCGGCGGCATGGCCTGGGAGGCACTGAACAACATCGCCGCCGCCAAGGACCGGCCGCTGATCATCGTCGTCAACGACAACGAACGGTCGTACGCGCCGACCATCGGCGGCCTCGCCAACCACCTGGCGACGCTGCGGACGACCGACAGCTACGAGCAGATCCTCGCCTGGGGCAAGGACGTGCTCCTGCGGACCCCCGTCATAGGGCACACCGTGTACGAGTCCCTGCACGGCGCCAAGAAGGGCTTCAAGGACGCGTTCGCCCCGCAGGGCATGTTCGAGGACCTCGGCCTGAAGTACGTAGGACCCATCGACGGGCACGACGTGGGGGCCATGGAGTCCGCGCTGCGCCGCGCCAAGCGTTTCCACGGGCCGGTGCTCGTGCACTGTCTGACGGAGAAGGGGCGTGGCTACGAGCCGGCGCTCGCGGACGAGGCCGACCGGTTCCACACCGTCGGCGTGATGGACCCGCTGACGTGCGAGCCGCTCGCACCCTCCAACGGGCCCTCCTGGACCTCCGTGTTCGGCGACGAGATCGCGGCGATCGGGCGCGAGCGGGAGGACGTCGTCGCCATCACCGCGGCCATGCTGCACCCGGTGGGGCTGACGAAGTTCGCGGCCGAGTTCCCGCACCGGGTGTGGGACGTGGGCATCGCCGAACAGCACGCCGCCGTCTCGGCGGCCGGGCTCGCCACCGGCGGGCTGCATCCGGTGGTCGCGGTGTACGCCACCTTCCTCAACCGGGCCTTCGACCAGCTCCTCATGGACGTGGCGCTGCACAAGTGCGGGGTCACCTTCGTGCTGGACCGGGCCGGTGTCACCGGCGTCGACGGCGCCTCGCACAACGGCATGTGGGACATGTCCGTGCTCCAGGTCGTGCCGGGGCTGCGGATCGCCGCGCCGCGCGACGCCGACCAGCTCCGCGCGCAGCTGCGGGAGGCCGTCGCCGTCGACGACGCGCCGACCATGCTGCGGTTCCCCAAGGAGTCCGTGGGCGCTCCGATCCCGGCCGTCGACCGGGTGGGCGGCATCGACGTGCTGCACCGGGCCGACGACGCGCGGGTGCTGCTCGTCTCGGTCGGCGTGATGGCCTCGGTGTGCCTGCAGACCGCCGAACTGCTCGCGGAGCGCGGCATCAACTGCACCGTCGTGGACCCGCGCTGGGTCAAGCCCGTGGACCCGGACCTCGCGCCCTTGGCCGCCGAGCACGAGCTCGTCGCCGTCGTCGAGGACAACAGCAAGGCCGCGGGCGTCGGTTCCGCCGTCGCGCTCGCGCTCGGCGAGGGCGAGGTCGACGTCCCCGTGCGGCGGTTCGGGATCCCGGAGCAGTTCCTGGCGCACGCCAAACGGGGCGAGGTGCTCGCCGACATCGGTCTGACACCGGTGGAGATCGCCGGGCGGATCGGAACCTCCCTCACACTGAAGTCCGGCAAGGAGAACGACGCATGACCAAGGAGTTCGACCTCGGCACGCTGCTCGCCGAACGCGGTGCCGAACGGTACGAGCTGCACGCCAAGTACCTCAACCACCAGCTCCCGAAGATGCTCCACACCATCGGCTTCGACAAGGTCTACGAGCGGGCCGAGGGCGCGCACTTCTGGGACGCGGACGGCAACGACTACCTGGACATGCTCGCCGGGTTCGGCGTCATGGGCCTCGGCCGCCACCACCCCGTCGTCCGCAAGGCCCTGCACGACGTCCTCGACGCCTCGCTCGCCGACCTCACCCGGTTCGACTGCCAGCCGCTGCCGGGACTGCTCGCCGAGAAGCTGCTCACGTTCAGCCCGCATCTGGACCGGGTGTTCTTCGCCAACAGCGGTACGGAGGCCGTGGAGACGGCGCTGAAGTTCGCCCGGTACGCGACCGGGAAACCGCGCGTCCTGTACTGCGCGCACGCCTTCCACGGGCTGACGACGGGGTCCCTGTCGGTCAACGGCGAGGACGGCTTCCGGGACGGCTTCGCCCCGCTGCTGCCCGACACCGCCGTCCCGCTCGGTGACCTCGACGCGCTGGCGAAGGAGCTGAAGAAGGGGGATGTCGCGGCCCTCATCGTCGAGCCGATCCAGGGCAAGGGCGTGCACGAGGCGCCGCCCGGTTATCTGCGGGCCGCGCAGGAACTCCTGCACCAGCACAAGGCGTTGCTGATCGCCGACGAGGTGCAGACCGGCCTCGGCCGGACCGGGGACTTCTACGCGTACCAGCACGAGGACGGGGTCGAGCCGGACCTGGTGTGCGTGGCGAAGGCGCTGTCGGGCGGCTATGTGCCGGTCGGCGCCACCCTCGGCAAGGACTGGATCTTCAAGAAGGTCTACTCGTCCATGGACCGGGTGCTCGTGCACTCGGCGAGCTTCGGCGCCAACGCGCAGGCCATGGCCGCGGGTCTCGCCGTGCTGTCCGTCATGGAGGACGAGGAGACCGTCGCGAACGCGCGCGCCATGGGCGAGCTGCTGAAGTCCCGGCTCGCCGCGCTCATCGACCGCTACGAGCTGCTGAGCGACGTGCGCGGGCGCGGGCTGATGATCGGGATCGAGTTCGGCAGGCCCAAGTCCCTGAAGCTGCGCAGCCGTTGGACGATGCTGCAGGCGGCGCGGAAGGGACTGTTCGCGCAGATGGTCGTGGTGCCGCTGCTGCAGAAGCACCGGATCCTGACGCAGGTCTCGGGCGACCATCTCGAGGTCATCAAGCTGATCCCGCCGCTCGTCGTGGACGAGGGGGACGTCGACCGGTTCGTGGAGGCCTTCACCGCCGTGATGGACGACGCGCACGGCGGGGGTGGCCTGATGTGGGACTTCGGGAAGACACTGGTGAAGCAGGCGGTCGCCAACCGCTGACCGACCGCAGGCTCCGAGGCCTCCGCGATCTTTGCCTCTGAGGCAAGAAAGTTGCCCCTCGGGCAGGGCTCTGGCTGAATCGACGGTATGAGCCCTGCCCTCCCGGACGAGCCGGAGGAGGCCCCGGCACCGCCGGACCTGCCTGCCGTCGCGCCCCAGCTGCGTGCCCTGCGCCGCCGCGCCGCCCTCACTCTCGAGGTCGCGGCGCGTGCGGCCGGCCTCTCGCCGGCCCATCTCTCCCGGCTCGAGACCGGGCAGCGCCAGCCCTCGCTGCCGATGCTGCTCGCGCTCGCCCGCATCTACGGTACGACGGTCTCCGAGCTGCTCGGCGAGACCCCCGCCGACCGTGACTCCGTCGTGCGCGCCGGGTCGATGGAACCGACCGAGGCGGGCGGCTGGACGTACGTCCAGGCCGGCGCCGCGGGCCGCGGGATGCAGGCCCTGCGCCTGCACGTCCCGTACGGGGCACAGGGCGACATGGTCCGCGTGCATCCCGGTGAGGAGTGGCTCTACGTCCTCGAAGGGCGGCTCCGGCTGCGTCTCGGGGACACGTCCTACCGGCTGGGACCGGGGGACAGCGCCCACTTCGACTCGCTCACCCCGCACCGCCTCGCGGCCGCCGACCCCGGCGGGGTCGAGCTGCTCTTCGTCCACACCTTGCTGCAGAGCCCGACCGCCGCGCTGTGCATCGGCCCGGCGGCGGGCCCCATCCGGGAGGCCTGACATGAGTGACGCACAGCGGCCGGGCGGCCGCGACATCGAGGACAAGCTGCCCCGCGGGATCTGGGTGCGCGTGCTCATCTACGTCTTCGTAGGACACGCCTTCGCGGCGTTCGTGTACCTGCTCTTCACCCTGGGCGGCGGCCGTTAGGGGTTGTCCTCCCACTCCCGCCTGCCCCGCGACGCCTGGCACGCGCTCTCGCCGCACCGGGCACAAGGCCAAGTACGTCGGGTCCCTCGTGGGTGTCGTGCGCCCGGCACGCCGGGAGCACGCTTCCCCTTGACGCCGCGGGGCCGCCCTCCGGGCGGCGACGGGAGTGTGAAGACGGGCCCTGGGAGTGGTCAGTCGAGGAGGCGCTCGCGCAGCCGGTCGCGGTCGGCCGCGCCGAGCTTCAGGCCCTCTTCGAGGTAGCGGTCGGTGCTGCCCCAGGTCTGCTCGATGGTGTCGAAGGCCGCGTGCAGGTACTCGGCGCGGGCGTCGAAGAGCGGGCTGAGCAGCTCCATGACCTCGGGGGAGTAGGCGTCGGCCGAGCTGCCCGCGCGCCGGACCCGGTACCGGCGGTGCTTCTCGTTCGACTTCAGGTAGTCCGCCTCGATGGCGTCGCGCTCCACGCCGACGGCGAGGAGCGTCACCGCGATCGACAGGCCCGCGCGGTCCTTGCCGGCCGCGCAGTGCATGAGGGCGGGGACGCTGTCCTCGGCCATCGAGTGCAGCACGCGGCTGTGCTCGTCGGTGCGCCCGCTGATGATGGTGCGGTACGAGCCGATCATGCGGTCGGCGCCACGACCCTCGGAGAGCAGGGAGCGCAGCTGCTGCATGTCGCCGTCGCGGACCATCTTCCAGAACTCGGCGCCCTCGGCCGGGTCGGACAGCGGCAGGTTCACATTGCGCACGCCCGGCAGCGCGACGTCGGCGCCCTCCAGCTTCTGGTCCGCGGCGTTGCGGAAGTCGAAGACCGTGTGCAGGCCGAGCGTGGCGAGGAACGCGGCGTCCTCGGCGGTGGCGTGCGCGAGGTGACCGCTGCGGAAGAGCACGCCCTGCTTGACGCGCCGGCCGTCCACGGTCGGAAGGCCGCCCACATCACGGAAGTTGCGCACTCCGGTCAGTTCGGGCTCGGTGGACGGGACGTGCTGCGTCACGGGGGCTCCTCCCGGTCGGTGCGCCGGCGTTGCTCGCCGGTGGGCCTGCCCCCTGACGATACGACATCGATTCCCTGAGCAACCATCTGTCTGATTTGCACCTTTCTGTCTCAACTGTCGGCATGTGAGCGGAGATTACGGACGTATGCGTGAGCGGGCTCATACAGGTGACGGTGCGTGGTCGTTTCCCGGAATGGCGGACGGCAGAATTCCCCAAGGTATGGCGCCGGCAAAGCGTGACGATCGACAGAGGGTCACACAGAAAATTCTCAGCCGGTCAAAAAGAGGCCCTGGAAACGAATTCGGTATTTGTCGCGGCCATTCCCGCTGTTCTACGGTCACCCATCACACCGGACGGAACGCCTAGTCCTGCCGCCGCCCGGAATCCGTGCAACGACCCGTGACGGCAGGAGCGGGGGACCCACAGGCAGTACGCCGCCCCGGGATCTCCCGGAGCGGCTCGGGGTGCAGCCGGACGCCTTCTCGCGGCCCGGCCGGACATCTCCAGTCCGAACCCGACAGCTCACCTCGTAGGCGACGGAGAGGAAACGCGTCATGCCCGCAAAGGGAAAGCACCGCCGTCCGAAGACCCAGCGCGCCGCCCGCGCGGCCGCCCTCACCACCGTCGGCGGCGCCGCGCTCGCGCTGCCGCTCATGGGCGCCACCGGCGCACAGGCCGCCACCGCGGACTCCGTGGCCAACGCCACGGCCGCCGCCACCACGACGTACACCGTCAAGACGGGGGACACCCTGTCGAAGATCGCCAAGAGCCAGGACGTCGACGGCGGCTGGCAGCAGCTCTACAAGGCGAACAAGTCGGCCATCGGCTCCGACGCCGGCTTCATCAAGCCGGGCACCAAGCTCGCGATCGGCGGCTCCGCCGACGGCGCGAGCAAGGCGTCGACCACCGCCACCCCGGCGAGCACCTCGTCCAGCGGCTCCGGCTACGTGAAGCCCGTCGTCGGCTCGATCGGCACGCAGTACCACTCGTCCGGCTCCATGTGGTCCAGTGGCTCGCACACCGGTACCGACTTCATCGTGTCCACCGGCACCTCGGTCAAGGCGGTCACCAACGGCACCGTCGTCTCCGCCGGCAACGACGGCGCGTACGGCAACGAGGTCGTCATCAAGAACGCCGACGGCTACTACTCCCAGTACGCCCACCTGTCCTCGATCGGCGTCTCCGCGGGCCAGACGGTCACCGCGGGCCAGCAGATCGCGCTCTCCGGCGCCACCGGCAACGTGACCGGACCGCACCTGCACTTCGAGATCCGGACGACCGCGAGCTACGGCTCGGACGTCGACCCGGTCGCGTACCTGCAGAGCAAGGGCGTCACCGTCTGACCCGCTCCACCCGCCCGTTCCGCTCGGCGCCCGGCTTATTCCCCGGGCGCCGAGTTGGGTATCTCACGTCTCGTCAACCCCTGGTTACGGTGGCGTAGGTCACGAGCATGGGTGAAAGATGTGTGGTCGTGGCACATGAATCGAGAGCACTCACGGACGCACTGGCCAGCCGCACGATTCGGTCCTACGCCGCGGTGGGGGACAGCTTCACCGAGGGCGTCGGGGACCCCGGCCCCGACGGGACCTTCGTCGGCTGGGCCGACCGGCTCGCCGTCCTGCTGGACGACCGCGCCCCTGAGGACACCTTCCAGTACGCGAACCTCGCCGTGCGCGGCAAGCTCCTCGACCAGATCGTCGAGGACCAGATCCCGCGGGCCGTCGAGCTCGCCCCCGATCTGGTGACCTTCGTCGCGGGCGGCAACGACATCATCCGGCCCGGCACCGACCCGGACGACGTGGCCGAACGCTTCGAGAAGGCCGTCGCCGCGCTCGCCGGGGCCGCCGGCACCGTTCTGCTGGCCACCGGCTTCGACACCCGCGACGTGGCCGTGCTCAAGCACCTGCGCGGCAAGATCGCCACGTACAACATGCACATCCGGGCCATCGCCGACCGGTACGGGTGCCCGGTGCTCGACCTGTGGTCCCTCAGGTCGATCCAGGACCGCAGGGCCTGGGACGGCGACCGGCTGCACCTCGCCGCCGAGGGGCACACCCGGGTCGCGCTGCGCGCCGCTCAGGCCCTCGGTATCGAGGTGCCCGCCGACCCGGAGCAGGCCTGGCCGCTGCTGCCGCCGCGCGGCACGTTCGAGGTGCGGCGCGACGACATCCACTGGGCGCGGGAGTTCCTGGTGCCGTGGATCGGGCGCAGGCTGCGCGGCGAGTCCTCCGGCGACCGGGTGCAGGCGAAGGGGTTCCTCGACCCGCACGAGATCAAGTTGCAGCTGGAGTCCGCCTCTTGAACGCCCGCGCGCACGGATCCCCCGCACTCGTAGGGGGCCGGGCGGTGCGCCGGTGAGGTGACCGGGCGGAGTGGCGTGGTCCGGCGCGCCGGGCCCGGGTGCTGGGATGTCGGCGGCCCGCCGTCCGGCGGGTCCGACCGGAAGGACCCGTCCCATGCCCGTACGCACCCGCCACTGCGCGGCCGTCGCCGCCGCGCTGCTCGCCGTCGGAATGGCGGCGCTGCCCGCCGTCGCCGCCCCCGACACGCCGAGCGCGGCGACGGCTCCCCGGGCGTCGCAGGCGACGACCCTGACCGTCACCGGCGAGGGCACGGCCAGCGCCGCGCCCGACCTGGCGATCGTCACCGCGGGCGTGGAGGTCACCCGGGCGACCGCCGAGGAAGCCCTTGCCGCGCAGAGCGAGGCGGCGAACGCGCTGCTCGCCGCCGCCCGGGAGGAGGGTGTCGCCGACAAGGACGTCCGCACGGAGAGCCTCTTCCTGTCCGCCGTCCACGCGAACGCCGACCAGCCGGGCGAGGCCCCGAAGGTCACGGGCTACCAGGCCGCGCAGACGTTCTCCGTGAAGGTCCGTGACCTGAAGCGGACCGGTGCCGTCATCCAGGCCATGACCGATGCCGCCGGGGACGCCGCACGCATCCACTCGATCGTCTTCGACGTCGCCGACCTCGGTGCGCTGCGCTCCGAGGCACGCGCCGCCGCGCACGACGACGCCCACCGGAAGGCCGTCCAGTACGCCGAGTTGAGCGGCCGGAAGCTGGGCCGCCTGGTCTCGCTGGAGGAGACCGGGGCGGGCCGTCGCCGGCCCGTCGCGATGTCGATGGAGTCCTTCGGCGACGCGGCCGGGAAGGTGCCGGTGGCGCCGGGTGAGATCGATGACTCGGTGAGCGTGACGGCGGTGTACGAGCTGCGGTGACGTTCCGCTGAGAGGGACGCTCGGGTGGCGGCGCGGTGGCCGACCGCCGTCTCCCAGGATCCTCGCCGTGCTCCGCCCTTGTTCTAGCGTCCCTGCTGGGACGTCAACTCGGCCCGTTCCAGACCCAGTTCGCGTGCGAGCGCCTCGTCGACCCACTCCTGCGTACGGGCCCGCGACACCGCGCCCTCGTACGTCGTCATCTGGACGGCGAGGCCGTCGAGGAGAGCGGTCAGGCGCAACGCTGTCGCCTCCGGGTCGGGGCAGCTGAAGTCGCCCGCGGCCACGCCCTCCGCGATCACCTCGGCGATGGCCGCCTTCCACTGCTTGTCGAGGTCGCGGGTGACGTCCCGCAGCGCGGGCTCGCGCAGCGACGCGGCCCAGCCCTCGATCCACAGCCGCCAGCCCTTGGCCTGGCCCGTCGGCGCGTACCAGCGCACCGCGGCGCGCAGCCGCTTGAGTGCCGTGGTGCGCCGGCCCAGCAGTTTGCGCAGGTGGGCCAGGTCGTCCTCGGCGGCGTAGGTGAACGCGGCCGCGACGAGCTTCTCCTTCGTCGAGAAGTGGTACAGCACCAGGGCGTTGCTCACCCCGAGCGAGGACGCCACGTCGGCGATGCGCACGGCGGCCACCCCGCGCGCCTCGATCTGCTCGATGGCGGCGCGCAGCAGTTCTTCGCGTCGCTCGGCCACGCTCAACCGGACTCTGGTCACCGGCTCACCCTAGTTGTTCGCGCGGGCGGGTCCCAGCAGGGCGGTTCCGGGTGCCGCTTCGTGCAGGACCCTTGACACGCCTTCGAGGCCCGCGACTACAGTCCCGTAACTCCGCTACTGACTGGCCATTCAGTCAATAGGTCACGTCTGCGCGGAGCGGCTCGTCCCCGCCGGAACAGTGCTGTCTTCGCTCGTCGCTCATCGCGAACTGCCAGGAGCATCCCGTGACCCAAGCGCCATCCGTCCCCCCGACCCCGCCGCCCGCGACGGACGCCCCCGACCTCTCCGAGGGGTGGGGCGAGCAGCGCTCGCGGCTGCGCAAGGATCTGCGCCGGCTCGACGTGCTCTTCTTCCTCATCTGCACGCTCGTCGGCCTCGACACCATCGGCTCGGTCGCCGCGCAGGGGCCCGAGGGGCTGACCTGGATGGCGATCCTGGCTCTCGCGTTCTTCCTGCCGTACGGGCTGCTCGTCGCCGAACTCGGCTCGGCGTTCCCCGTGCAGGGCGGGCCGTACGTCTGGACGCGCCTCGCCTTCGGCCGGCTCGTCGCCGGGGTGAACCAGCTCCTGTACTGGATATCCAACCCCGTCTGGGTGGGCGGCAGCCTGTGCATCATCGCGCTGACCACCTGGGAGGAGTTCTTCACGCCGCTGCCGGGCGCCTGGAAGTACGTCGGCGGTCTCGCCTTCATCTGGGGCGGCGCGCTCGCCGTCGTGCAGTCCGTGCGCATCGGCAAGTGGGTGCCCATCGCGGGCGCCGTCGCGCGCATCGTGCTCCTCGGCTTCTTCCTCGTCTCCGTGATCGTGTACGCGGCGCAGCACGGGGTGCACGCGCTGCCCGCGGGGGAGTTCACCCCCACGTACGCCGGATTCGTCGCGCTCGTGCCGGTGCTCATCTTCAACTACGTCGGCTTCGAACTGCCCAGCTCGGCCGCCGAGGAGATGGCGAACCCGCGCCGCGACATCCCCCTGTCGATCCTGCGGTCCGGACTCGCCGCGGTGCTGCTGTACGGCGGCCCCATCCTCGGCATCCTCTTCGTCCTGCCGAGCCAGGAGATCGGCAGCCTCGGCGGGTTCATCGACGCCTGCAAGGCCGTCTTCACGGTCTACGGAGGGTCGATCGCCGCCGACGGCACGGTCACCCTGACCGGACTCGGCTCGGTGTTCGGCGGGGTCGCCGCGGCCGGGCTCGTCATCGGCCTGCTCACCTCCGGCGTCACCTGGGCGATGGGCGCCCACCGGGCGCAGGCCGTGGCGTGCGCGGACGGGGCGGGGCCCGCCTGGCTCGGGCACATCTCGGAGAAGCACGGCACGCCGGTGCGGGTCAATCTGCTGTCGGCGGTGATCGGTTCGATCCTGTTCGTGGTCGCGCTCAACCTCAGCGGCGGCGACGGCGAGAAGTACTTCGCCGCCGGGCTCGGCCTGACGATCTGCACCACCTTCATCTCGTACGTCATCACGTTCCCGAGCCTTGCCGTGCTGCGCCGCAAGTACCCCGACCAGCCGCGCCCCTACGCCGTCCCCGGAGGGCGCGTCGGCGCGTGGGTCGTGAGCCTGCTGGCCACCGGGTTCGTCGCGTTCACGGTGATCGTGCTGATCTGGCCGGGCTTCGGCGTGGGCTGGTTCGGCACGGCGGGCGACGCGGCGGACTCGCTGCCCGCGTCGTTCGCGGGCGAGCGGCTGCAGTACACGCTCAGCCAGGTGCTGCCGCTCCTGCTGTTCGTCGCGATCGGGCTCGTCTTCTACGCGGTGGGGGCGCGGGGACGGCGACGGTCCGGGCGGTGAAATGCACGGCCGTGTCCCTGTGCGGGTGTGCGGTACTGAGCCGGTGTTTCGGGGCGCGCGACCGTCAAGGGGTGGCTGACACGGAAGACGTACACAGGGATGAGGCGCGCGCGATGCTGCTCGCGCGGGTGGTGCAGACGTGCTCCGGACACCCGTCCCAGTGGGACGCCTGGACGGCGGACGGCCAGTACCTGTACCTCCGGTACCGGCACGGCGAGGGCTGCGTCGAGCGGCATCCCGGCCCCTACACCGACACTCAGGAGACCTGGGACGACGGTCTTTCGGCGCTCGTGGTCGAGTGGGACGACGGCACCGAGCGCGGGGTGATCAGCCTGGAGGACTTCCTCACCGCCTCCGGGAGGCCGGCACTCGCGCCGGGCGCGTCGGTGAGCGTCGGCACCGGCCTGGGCGGCCGGTGACGCGACGTCGCGCTCAGCCGCCGACCAGCGGGGTGTCGACCAGGTGTTCCGCGAGGAACCAGGCCTGCAGTTCGCCGGTGCGCACGACCTGGGAGACCAGCAGGTCGTTGGTGCCGTCGTCACCCAGCGCGGCGACCTTCCCGGCGCTCTCGCGGCTCTCCACGAGGATCGTCTCGTGGGCGTTGAGCAGCCGGGACAGCATCGCGGGAACCGGCTCCACCCCGTCCGGCGGGCGGGGGACCGAGGTCAGCTCGGCGACGTGGCGCGGGTCGCCGACGGCCACGCCGCCCAGCGTCTGAACGCGTTCCGCGAGGGCGTCGACGATCTCCAACTGCGCCCCCGCGTGCTTGTCGAGGAGCAGGTGGAGCTGGAAGAACGTCGGGCCGCGCATGATCCAGTGGTGCTTCTTGTAGAGGCCGTACAGGATCTGCGTATCCGCCAGGATCTTGTTGAGGCGCTCGCAGGCGTACGTCCGCGCCTCGTCGGACAGGCCGAGCGGGTGGCCCTTGACGGTGCCGAACTCCTGGATCACCGCCTTCTGTTGCGAGTCCGGCGTCGTCTTCGCGGGGGTGGTCATCGGGTGCCTCCGGTGGTCGTGGCGCTGTCGTGGAGGAGTGACGTTAGGCGCGGGCCGGGGCGGCGTGTTGTCTGTCGGCGCACGCGGGTGTGCCCGTGAGTGTCCGTTGTGGCCGGTGGGCCCGGGGTGCTCGGCGGTGCCTCGGCGCCTGTGTTCACACGCCCGCGACGTCGTCCACGGCGTCGCTGAACGCCGCCGCCTTCAACGTCCGCCACTCGCGCGGGGAATGCCCGTACACCCCGCGGAACGACCGGCTGAAATGCGCGGAACTGACGAACCCCCACCGATGTGCCACCGCCGCCACGCCGGGTCCGGCGGCGCCGCCGCGCAGCAACTCCCTTGCGCACCGGGCCAGTCGGCGCCGCTGGATGTACCGGCCGACGGTGATGCCCTCCTTCTCGAAGAGGCGGTGCAGATAGCGCACGGAGATGTGATGGGCGGCCGCGACCGTGTCCGGGGAGAGTCCCGGATCGGCCAGATGCCGGTCGATGTGGTCCCGGACTCGCCGCACCAGGTCGTCCCGCGCGTCGTCCCCGGGCCGCGGGTGCTCGGCGACCAGCGTGCCGAACAGGTCCACGACCCCCGCCGCCAGCCGGTCGGCGACCGCGGGCGGGCAGGACGGCGCCGACGCCACCAGCGTGGCCAGGAACGGCATGAGGATCGCACCGACCCCTGCGTCGGTGCCCACCGCGGTACCCGAGATCCGGCGCAGGTCGTCGTCGGACAGATCGAGGGCGTGCCGCGGCAGCAGGACGACCCGGCACGCGAACGGTTCCGGGAAGTCCAGGGTGTACGGCCGCGTCGTGTCGTGGACCAGGAGGCCGCCCGCCTCCACGGTGACGGCGCGGCCGTCCTGCCGCAGCTCGGCCCGCCCGGAGATCTGCACGTGCGCAGCGACGAACGGCCGCGGCGAGCGCGCGATGTCCGCCCGCGTACGGGTCAGGCGCTGGGCGTCGGCCTCGACGGTGCACAGACGCAGCGGCCCGAGGCGGTCGGCGACGACCCGGCCCGACACCACTGCGGCCGTGTCCGCCCCGGGCTCTCCGGCCCCGTACGGCGTCACCCGCATCGGTACCAGGGCGCGGCCGACGATGTCGGCCCAGCGGGCGAGCCGCTCCCCGGCCGGTGTGGCGTCAGTGCTCAGCAACAGGCTCAACCAGGCTCTCCTCTCCACCCGGGGTCACGTGGATCCGTGGTCACCCGGTCCCACCAGTCAAGCGGCGCGGGACGCCGGACTCCAGGCACAAAGGAGGCAGAAACAAGGAGGCAGAAACCGGGCGGCTCAGTCGATGCCCGGAGCGGTGCTCCGGCCGGTGCCCTCCCCCTGCGTCAACCGCTCGCGCGCGCGGGCCACGGAGTCCGGGTTCGCGTCGGGGCCGAGCGCCGCGCAGCGCTCCAGTGTGCGTCGTGCCCGCTCCGGCCGGTCCGCGGCCAGCAGGGCGTCGGCGAGCAGCAACAGATTGCGGCCTTCGAGGCCGATGTTGTCCGAGGACCGGCACAGCGCGACGGCCGCCTCCAGATGCTCGACCGCCTGTGTCCAGCGGCCGAGCCGGCCCAGGCACTGACCGATTCCGGCGAGCAGACCGAGCCGGGTGATGGTGGCGCTGTGCGGCTCCACCTCGTCGATCTTCTCGTCCAGGAACGCGACGACCTCCTCGAAGGCCGCCAGCGCTTCCTCGTCCCGCTTCTCGGCCTCCAGGATCAGCGCCCGCCCGTGCAGGACCTGCAACAGGCCGAGGACGTCGCCCGCAGCCCGGAACATCTCCGCCGCCCGGTCCGCCTCCTCGAACGCCGCGTCGGGCTCGTGCAGGATGCGATGCGCCCAGGACGCGTACTGATGGGCCCACGCCTGCTGCACCGGATCGCCCGCCCGTCGCGCGGCCGCCAGCGCGGCGGCGGACAGGGGCAGGCTGTCGCGCGGCCTGCCCTCGCACAACGTGACCGCCCACGCGTGGTAGTTGAGCTGCGTCGCCTCGACGAGCGGATCGCCGAGGGCCCGCGCGCTGCGCGCGGCGGTGCCGAAGACCTCCGGCCAGTGCCCCCAGAAGACCCACTGGTCGGAGAACCAGTGCAGCGCCTCCGCCACCTCCACCACCGTGGAGTGGTCACCGTCGCGCGCGGCGGCCCGCAGCGCGGCCAGCCAGTTGGCACCCTCGGCCCGCAGCCACCGGCGGGCCCGCTCGGCGCTGGACAGGTCGACGGTGCCCCGCCAAGAGGAGGGCGGGGCGCCGTGGTCGGGCTCGTACCAGCGGCCCGCGACCACCGCGGTCTCCAGGAGCCAGCGGTGCAGCGCCTTCCGGGACGCCTCGGCGGCCGGCCCGAACTCCTCGGCCGTGAGCCGCGCCCGGGCGTACAGGCGCAGCAGGTCGTGCAGCCGGTAGCGGTCCGCGTGCGAGCCGAGCAGCCCGGCCTCGACCAGCTCCTCCAGGGTGTCCTCGGCGTCGAACAGCTCCTGACCGGTGAGCTGCGCCGCCAGCGCGGCGCTCGCGTCGGGGCCCGGGACCAGCGCGAGGCGCCGGAACATCCGGGCTGCCGTCGCCGTCAGCTGCCGGTACGACAGATCGAAGGCGCCGCTCACCCGCACGTCCCCCGCGGCCAGCGCGTCGAGCCTGCGCTCCGCGTGCCCGAGCCGGTCGGCGAGCCTGCGGACCGTCCAACCGGTGCGGGTGGCCAGCCAGTTGCCCGCGATGCGCAGGGCGAGCGCCAGGTGACCGCAGCGCCGGGCGACGTCCGCGAGGGCCTCCGGTTCCGCCGTCGCGCGCTCCTTGCCGATCAGCAGGGTGAGGAACTCCGCGGCCTCGTCGGGGCTCAGCTCGCCGAGCGGGAGCCGGTGCACCGCGTCGAGGCCGGTCAGCATGCGCCGGCTCGTGACGATCACCATGGCGGGGCCCGAACCCGGCAGCAGCGGCCGCACCTGTGCCTCGTCGCGCGCGTTGTCCAGGACCAGCAGACAGCGCCGCTCGGCGAGGATCCGCCGGTACAGCTCGGGGCGGCCGCCGGCCCCCGCCTTGGCGAGTTCCTTGTCCGGCACGCCGAGGGCCTTGAGCACGGCGACCATCAACTCGGCGGTGGGCGGCGGCCGCTCGTCCGTACCGCACAGGTCGATCATGAGCTGGCCGTGCGGGAAGTCCCCGGCGAGCTGCCGCGACGCGTGCAGCGCGAGGGTCGTCTTGCCCGCGCCGGGGGCACCGGACACCGCGACGACGACCGCCTGACCGGTCGCCGTGCGGTCCGCGGCCGCCAGCTGCGCGAGCTGCCGGAGCTCAAGCTCCCGGCCCACGAAGTCGTCGACCCCGCGCGGGAACGCGTGCACGCCCGCCGGGCTGTAGCCCGTGGCGCGGCCGGACCGGGCCGATGCGAGCAGCCGCTCCCGCTCGGCCTCGGCGAGGCCCAGTCCGTTCGCGAGCGCGGCGACGGTCCGTCGCTGCGGCGCCGCCCGCCGTCCCCGTTCGAGGTCCCCGATGCCGCGCACGCTCATCCCGGACGCCTCGGCGAGCCCTTCGATGGTCAGTGACCTGGCCACCCGAAGATCCCGCAACAAAACTCCGAACGACGTTCGATCCTCTGACACACCCGCCCCCTTGCGTGATCAACTCCTGGATTCTAGGACGTGCGGGGCACTTGCGGGCATCCGCAGTGTTAACGGTCGGCGCCAGGCCAATCCGGTCAGGTGGCGCCGGACGTGCACGGTCGGGACAGTTCCGGTGCGCTCGCGGTCAACTGCCCCGCGCGAAACGGGCCTAGCGTCCTGAAGCACGGTCCGCGATCCACGCAGGACCGGCCCACCTTCCCGAACACCCTGGAGCACGCACATGTCCGTCGAGCCGGTACTCGAACCCGCCGCGGCCGCCTTCGCCGACGCCACCGCCAATCCGCCCTACCTCTTCCAGCTGCACCCCGAGGAGGGTCGCAAGGCCGTCGACGACGTGCAGTCGGGTCCGGTCGAACTGCCCGAGGTCGACGAGGAGTGGATCACGGTCGAAGGCGGCCCCACCGGCACCGTCCGCGCCCGCATCGTCCGCCCCGCCGGGGCCGAGGGCGTCCTGCCCGTCGTGCTCTACATCCACGGCGCCGGCTGGGTCTTCGGCAACGCCCACACCCACGACCGCTTGGTCCGTGAGCTCGCCGTCGGCGCGGGCGCGGCGGTCGTCTTCCCGGAGTACGACCTGTCGCCCGAGGCCCGCTACCCGGTCGCCATCGAGCAGAACTTCACCGTCGCCCGCTGGATCGTGGACCAGGGCGCGACCAAGGCGCTCGACGGGGACCGCCTCGCCGTCGCCGGTGACTCGGTGGGCGGCAACATGGCCGCCGCCCTCACCCTCATGGCCAAGCAGCGCGGCGGCGTCCCGCTGCACCAGCAGGTCCTCTTCTACCCGGTCACCGACGCGGCCTTCGACACCGCTTCCTACGAGCAGTTCGCCACCGGCTACTTCCTGCGCCGCGACGGCATGCAGTGGTTCTGGGACCAGTACACGACCGACGAGGCCGAACGCGCCCAGATCACCGCGTCCCCGCTGCGCGCCACCACCGAGCAGCTCACCGGCCTGCCCCCGGCCCTCGTCATCACCGGCGAGGCCGACGTCCTGCGCGACGAGGGCGAGGCGTACGCGAACAAGCTGCGCGCCGCCGGCGTCCCCGTCACCGCCGTCCGCTTCCAGGGGATCATCCACGACTTCGTGATGCTCAACGCCCTGCGCGAGACGTACGCCGCCGAGGCCGCGATCGCGCTGGCGATCAGCACCCTGCGCTCCGCCCTGCACACCGCCTGACACCCGCACGCCCCGGAGGAAGAACCATGACGAACCCCACCCCGACCGTGGTCCTGGTCCACGGCGCCTTCGCCGACGCGGCGAGCTGGTCCGGTGTCATCACCGAGCTGCAGCGCGACGGCATCCCGGTGATCGCCCCGCCCAACCCGCTGCGCGGCCTGGCCGCCGACGCCGCGTACGTGGCCTCCGTCGCCGCCCAGATCGACGGCCCCGTCGTCCTCGTCGGCCACTCCTACGGCGGCGCCGTGATCACGGTCGCCGGCACCGGGGAGAACGTCGTCGGCCTCGTCTACGTAGCCGCGTACGTCCTCGAAGAGGGCGAGAGCCTCGGCGAGCTCCAGGGCCGCTTCCCGGCGTCGCCGCTGGTCAGCAACCTGAAGCAGGGCACGTACCCGATCGCCGGCGGTGAGCCCGCCGTCGAGGTCACCATCACCGAGGACGCTTTCCCCTCGATCTTCGCGGCCGATGTGCCCGAGGACACGACCAAGGTCCTCGCGGCGGCCCAACGCCCGCTCGCCGCCGCCGCGTTCGAGGAGAAGGCGGCCGCCGCGGGCTGGCGGACCACGCCCGCGTGGGCCGTGATCGCAGGCGGCGACCAGGCGATCAACCCCGAGGTGGAGCGGTTCGGCGCCACCCGCGCCGGGGCCACCGTCGTCGAGGTCGACGGCGCCTCGCACGCGGTCGCCGTCTCCCGCCCGAAGGAGGTCGCCGAAGTGATCCGCGCGGCGGTGCGGGCCGCGGGCTGACCTGCCCTAAGGGGCGAGCACGCCGTGCGCGTCCAGGGCGATCGCCCCGCCCGGGTGCACCAGGAGCGGGTTGACCTCCAGGTCGGCCAGTTCCGGATGGTCCGCCGCGGCCCGCGCCACCGCGCAGACGGCCGCGGCGGCCGCCTCAAGATGGACCCCGGGCGCGCCGCGCCAGCCGGTGAGCAGCGGAGCCTGCCATCGGTCGAGCAACAGGGCACGCGCGCGTGCAGGAGTGAGCGGGGCGAGCGCGAGCGCCGTGTCGGCGTACAGCTCGGCGGTGACACCGCCCGCACCGACCATGACGACCGGGCCGAACGAGACGTCCCGCCGTACGCCGACGATGAGTTCACGCGCGTACGGGGGAGCGGCCATCGCCTCGACCGCGTAGCGGGCGGCACCTGTGGCCTCCCGCATGCGGGCGAACGCGCTCCGCAGCGCCCCTTCGTCGGCGATGCCGAGCGCCACGCCACCGGCCTCCGTCTTGTGGGCGAGACCCATCGCCTTGAGGACCAGCGGGTAGCCGGTGCGCTGCGCCGCGTCCACGGCGGCGTCCTCGTCCGTCACGAACTCCGCGACAGGAAAGGCCAGTCCATAGGAGGCGAGCAGCTCGCGGACGCTCTCGTAGCCGCCGTCGTCGATCTCGTACGTGGCCGTGGACGCGGCCTGCGGCTGCGGTGGCCGGGGTGTGGCGGCGGCCAGGCGTGCCGCGCCCGCGAGGGCCGTCGCCGCCTGCTCGACGCGCTCGTAGACCGGTATGCCGCGGCCGCGCAGCACCGTGAGGGCCGGGGTGTCGCGGGCCATCGTGTGGACGATCAGCGGGCGGCCCGCCGAGACGGACGCGTCCGCGAGGGCGTGCGCGATCTCGCACTCGCGGTCGGCCTGCGCCGGGTTGGCCGTCGCGTAGTCCCCGAAGTAGCCGGTGAGCACGACCGCGTCGGCGTCCTTGCCGTGCAGCAGACTGTCCGCCACGCGCGCGTAGTTGGCCAGGTCGGCCTCGCCCGCCCCGGCCAGGTCCACCGGGTTCGCCCGGCCCGCGCCGGACGGCAGCCGCGCACCCAGGGCCGCGACCGTCTCCGGGGACAGGTTCGGCACGTCGAGACCACGAGCCGCAAAGGCGTCGGCGGCGAGGGCGCCCTGGCCGCCGCTGTCGCCGATGACCGCGACCCGGCGCGCGGCCGTGACGCTGTGCCCCCGTGCCATCCAGTGCACGGCGACGTCGACGAGTTCACCGGCCGAGTCGAGCAGGAGCGCGCCCGCTTCCCGGCAGACCGCGGCGACCGTGGCGTACGGGCTGACCAGGGCGCCCGTGTGGGAGGCCGCCGCGCGACCCGACGCCGCACTGCGCCCTACCGTCAGCAGCAGCACCGGCTTACCGGCGGCGTGCGCGGCCGCCAGGACGCCCGCGAGGCGGCGGCCGTCCCGGAAGTCCTCCACGTACGCCGCGACGGCTCGCGTCGGCTCGTGGGCGATCAGCGACTCCAGGGCGTCCGCCGCGTCGATGTCGCGCTGGTTGCCCAGCGACACGAACCGCGAGAAACCCTGGCCCGCGCGCGCGAGATGCCGGCCGATCTCCAGCGCCAGATTGCCGCTCTGCGAGACCAGGCCGAGACCGCCCGCGGGGAAGTCGCCCCAGCTGAGCCGCAGTTGGCTGGTCGTGTCGACGACGCCCATGCAGTTGGGGCCGAGCAGCCGGGCGCCGTTCGACGTGACCAGGTCGGCGAGGGCCCGCTCCTCCTCCGCGGTCGTGTCGCCCGAGGTGATGACCGTGAAGCAGCGCGCCCCGGCGGCCAGGCCCTCGGCGACCACCGGCCGCACATGGCGCGGCGGCACGGCGACGACCACGTGCTCGGCGGGTGCCGGCAGCGCGGCCAGGTCGGGCAGGAACGGTTCGCCCTCCAGCCGGCCGCCCTTGCGGTTCACGAGGTGGACGGCACGTCTCCCCCGGCCGCTGAGGGCGCCGGTGGCGAGCCAGTAGCCCCACTTCTCGGGGTTGTCGGACGCGCCGACGACCGCGACCGATACCGGGTCGTACAGCTCCTCCAGAGGCGTCTTGGTCACCTGTACCACCCGAAACGCTCCGCGAGGACGGGCAGCCGGTCGGCGACGATCGCGTGCGCGGCGGCACGGGGCGTCGTCCCGTCGGTCTCCGCACGGGCCAGCATCTGGTCGATGAGGGCGCGCATGGAACGCCGCGTGTAGGCGAACGCCTCGTCCGCGTCGGCGCCGATGTCGCCGAAGAGGGTCCACCACCACCACGCGTTCGTACCGGAGTTGACGACCACGTCCGGCAGGACCGTGACGCCGCGCCGGGCGAGGAGCTCCTCCGCGTCCGCGAGGACCGGCATGTTGGCCGCCTCGACGATCCAGCGAGCGGTGATCTCCTCCTGGTTCGTGGCGTCGATCGCGTACGAGACGGCGGCCGGTACGAGGACGTCCGCGTCCACCGACAGCCAGGCGCCGCCCGGCAGTTCGCGGTCCTGGGGGCGCAGCGCCGACCGTTCCACGCTGCCGTACGCGTCGCGGGCGCCGAGCAGCGCCTCCACGTCGAGGCCGTCCGGGTTCGCGATCGTGCCCTGCAGGTCGGCGACCGCGACCACCTTCAGGCCCGCCCGGGCGAGGAACCGGGCCGTGGCGCCGCCCATGGTGCCCAGGCCCTGGAGCGCCACGCGCGTGCCCGCGTACGGGACCTCCGCGCGGTCGAGAGCCACCAGCACCGACTCGGCGACGCCGCAGCCGCCCACGAGTTCGTCCAGGCCGATGCCGTCGACGTCGACCGCGAAGGCGGCCGCGAGGCGCTCACGGGCCGCGTCCTCGTCGTCGAGCAGCGGGTACACCGCCTGGATGGACGAGACGAGGCCCGCCTCGGCGGCCGCCTTGTCGACCAGGTCCTGGGTGAGGCCGAGGTCCTCGCCGGTCGTCCAGAAGGACTCGATGTACGGGCGCATCGCCTTCAGGTAGCGCACCAGGACGCCGTACGCCTCGGGGGCTCGCGGGTCGCAGTCGATGCCGCCCTTGGCGCCGCCGAGCGGGATGTAGCGGCCCTTCGGGTTGTAGTGCAGGGCCTCCTTCATCGTCATGCCGCGCGCGAGCCCTGCCACTTCCTCCAGGGTGCAGCCGGGCCGCATCCGCAGGCCGCCGCTGGAGACACCGCGGACGAGGCGGTCGATGACCAGGTGGCCCTTGCGGCCGGTGACATGGTCGGTCCAGGTCAGTTCGGTCAGCGGCGCGGTCGGGGGCGTGGGGGAGGTCATGCGGTCTCCTCGGGGACGGTGATGAGAGTGGGGCCCGGCGTGGTCAGGGCGCGTGCGAGGACGGCCGCGAGTTCACCGGGCGAGGGGGTGGTGACGCCTCGGCCTCCGTAGGCGCGGGCCAGTGCGGCGAGGTCCACGCGCGCGTGGTCGACCGCGAGGGGGCTGTCGCCGCGGGCGTTCATCTCGTCGCGGATCTCGCCGTACCCGGAGTTGTCGAACACGACGACGGGGAGCGGGAGGCGGAGCTCGGTGGCCGTGGCCAGTTCCTGGATCGTGAACTGGAGGCCGCCGTCGCCGCTGAGCGCGACCACGTGGCGGTCCGGGTGGGCGGCCTTGGCGCCGATCGCCGCGGGCAGGGCGAAGCCCAGGGTGCCGAAACCGGTGGGGTGCAAGTAGCGTGCCGATGCGCCCAGTTGGAGGTGCGGGAGCGCGCCGTAGTAGCAGCACTGGGCGCTGTCGGAGGTGACGATCGCGTCCGGGGCGAGGGCGCTGCCGATCGCTTCCAGGTAGGGGAGCCAGGTGGCGTCCCGGGTGCGGGTTTCGTCGTTGCGGGTTGCTTTCAGGGCGGCCGCTTCTTTGTGGGCGGGGGAGGGTTCGCCCTGGCTGCTCGCGTTCCCCGCGCCCCTGACGAGGTGCAGGGCCGCCGTCAGAGCTTCGAGCGCGGCTTGCGCGTCTCCCACCAGCGGTACGTCCGCCACGGCGTTCGCGTACATCTGCGTCGGATCGAGGTCCACGCGGATCAACCGGCCCCGCAGCGGCGGCAGATCCGCCCACAGGTCCGACTCGGCCAGCTCGGTGCCGACCGCCAGGACCACGTCCCGCGTCGACAGCCACTCCTGGACCGCCGGGCTGTGCAGGGACACCCCGAGGGACAGCGGGTGGTGCTCGTCCACGATGTTCTTGCCGTTCGCCGTCGTGGTGACCGGGGCGTTCAACCGCTCGGCGAGGGCGCGGCATTGAGGTGCGGCGCCGCGTGCGCCACCGCCCAGGATCAGCGCCGGGCGCTCGGCCCCCGCCAGGAGCGCGGCGGCCTCCTCCACGGCGTCCGCCGCGGGGGCGAGCGGCCTCGACGACGGGGCCCTGCGGATCCGGCCCACCGGCTCCGCCGCCTCCAGGAGGTCGAGCGGCACCTCGATGTGCGCGGGGCGCGGCCGCTCCGTACGGAACAGGGTGAACGCGCGGGCCACCGCGGCGCCGATCTCGTCGACCGACGACACCCGGTGGCTGAACGCCGCGACGTTCCGCAGCGCCTCGGTCTGGCTGCGCATCTCGTGCAGCAGGCCGGTCGACTGGCGCGGGTGACGCAGCGGCATCCCCGGCGAGACCACGAGCAGCGGCACGCTGTCCGAGTAGGCCTGGCCGACGGCCGCCGCGATGTTGAGCAGGGCGGGGCCCGTGGTCGTGATCGCGACTCCGGGTGTGCCCGTCACGCGCGCGTGGGCGTCCGCCGCGTATCCGGCGCCCTGCTCGTGGCGCGGCGCGACGTGCTCGATGCCGTACGCCGTCAGGTGCCGGTAGATCTCCAGGTTGTGGGTGCCCGGGATACCGAAGGCACGGACGACGCCGTGCGCGGCGAGGGCACGGACCACGGCCTCGCCACCGGTGAGCCGGAGCGGTGCGTGAGGCACGGCTTCGCGGGGCACGGCTTCGTGAGGCACCGCTTCGTACGTCACAGCGACCTCGAGATGATCAGGCGCATGATGTCGGAGGTGCCCTCCTCGATCTCCTCCAGCTTGGCGTCCCGCATCCACTGCTCGACCGGGAACTCGCGCGAGTAGCCCCAGCCGCCGAGCGTCTGGACGGCCGCCCAGGTGCAGTACGCGGCCGTCTCCGAGGCGGTGAGCTTCGCCATGGCCGCTTCCGTGGTGGCGTCGAGACCGGCGTCCAGGCGGCGGGCGGCACGCCACGTCATCAGCCGGGCCTGCTCGACGCGGGTACGCATGTCGGCGAGGCGGAAGGCGACCGCCTGGTGCTCGATGATCGGCTTGCCGAACTGCACGCGCGTGCGCGCGTAGTCGCGTGCGTACTCGTAGGCCGCGCGGGCCACACCCGTGGCTGCCGCGCCCAGGACGGCGCGCGAGATGTCGAAGGTGCGCATCAGGCCCGCGAATCCCTGGCCCTCGTCGCCGAGCCGGTTCTCCTCGGGGACGAACGCGTCGGAGAAGAACAGCTCCCGGCACACGATCGCGCGCTGGCCCATCTTGCGCATGGGCTCACCGAAGGTGAGGCCCTCGGTGTCCTTGCGCAGCAGGAAGGCGCTGACCCCGCGCGCACGCCGCGTGGGCTCGGTCTTGGCGAAGACGACGTACTGCTCGGCCTCGCCCGCGTTCGAGATCCATGCCTTCTGGCCGTTCAGCAGGTAGCCGCCCTCGGTGCGGGTCGCCGCCGTCGTGATCGACGCGGCGTCCGAGCCGGAACCCGGCTCGGTGGTCGCGAGCGACGTCATCGGGGTGTCGGGGCCGGCCAGCGGCGTCAGCCACGCGCGCTTCTGCTCCTCGGTGCCCAGGGCGAGGACCGGGTCGGCGAAGAACCCGTTCGAGCAGAGCAGATTGCCGATGCCCAGGTCGCCCACGCACAGCTCCTCCTGGACGAGGCACTGGGTGAAGACGTCGGTGAAGCCGCCGCCCCCGTACTCCTCGGGAAGCATGAAGCCGGTGATGCCGACCTCGGCGGCCTTGCGCCACAGGTCCCACGGCGTCTCGACGTCCGCCTCGTCCACGGCACGCGCGCGGGGACGTATCTCCTCGGCCGCGAACGACCGCGCGAGATCGACGACGGCGCGCTGCTCGTCGCTGAGCGGGACCAGCTCGGTGGGGAGATCCGACACGCTGCCTCCAAAGGGAACTACTGAATCGTCAGTCAGTATCCGGAGCCTTCGAGAGCCGTGTCAATGTGTGCGTAACTGAATGATGGATCAGTTCGAGTCGGTAGGTACGAGGGGCGTCGCGGCGCGTTGTCGGCGCGGCCGCACATAATGGGATTCCCTGATCGATCAAACGGGAGGCGCCGTGTCACGTTCCCTGAGTTCCGGACTGCGCTCGCTGCAGCCCGCCGCCTTCGGCGCCGAGGCCACCGGCGCACGTCTGGAGCGCATCCGCAAGTCGCCGAACTTCGTGGACGGCACGTTCCAGAACCCGGAGGGCGCGCGCATTCGGCCGGACGGTTCCATGGTCGAGTTCGCGAAGATCTACTTCCGCAAGGAGGAGCGCGCCCGCCGCGCCCCCACCGGCACCGTCCCGGTCCACGCGACGACACTCGCCGACCTGGCGAAGCCCTCCGCCAGTGGGCTGCGCGCGACATGGATGGGCCATTCCAGCGTGCTGGTCGAGATCGACGGCGTACGGGTGCTCTTCGACCCGGTCTGGGGCGAGCGCTGTTCCCCGTTCGCCTTCGCGGGCCCCAAGCGGCTGCACCCCGTGCCGCTGCCGCTGGCGGCGCTCGGACCGGTCGACGTGGTGGTGATCTCGCACGACCACTACGACCACCTGGACATGCCCACGATCAAGGCGCTGGCCCATTCCGACACCGTCTTCGCCGTACCGCTGGGCGTCGGCGCGCACCTGGAGCACTGGGGCGTCCCGGCCGACCGGCTGCGCGAGCTGGACTGGCACGAGTCGACCACCGTCTCCGGCGTGACCCTCACCGCGACGCCCGCCCGCCACTTCTGCGGCCGCGGCCTGCGCAATCCGCAGCACACGCTGTGGGCGTCGTGGGTGGCCGCGGGGCCCGAGCACCGCGTCTACCACAGCGGCGACACCGGCTACTTCCAGGGCTTCCAGGAGATCGGGGCCGGGCACGGGCCGTTCGACCTGACGATGATCCAGGTCGGTGCGTACGCCGAGTTCTGGCCCGACATCCACATGACGCCGGAGGAGGGCATGCGCGCCCACCTCGACCTTCAGGGCGGTGCGCCGCACGGCGCGCTGCTGCCGATTCACTGGGGCACTTTCAACCTGGCTCCGCACGCCTGGGCCGAGCCCGGCGAGTGGATGTCGGACGCCGCTGCGGATGCGGGGCAGACCCTGGCCCTGCCGCGGCCCGGGCAGCCGTTCGAGCCCACCGGTGATGTGCCGCGGGATCCGTGGTGGCGGACGGCGTCGTCGCCCCTCGACCGCCCGTGGCGGCGGCTCCAGCCGGTCGGCGTGGGGCCGGGCCCCGCGCCCGCCGAGGTCGATGTGGCCGGCGAGCGCTGACGGCGAGACCCGGCAGCGCCCGCCGGGCCCCTCGTGGCGTTCGGCCGTCACCCGAAGCGCACCGGCAGTTCGGTCAGCCCGCGCAGCAGCGTGCTGCTGCGCCAGGTCAGCTGGTCCGGGTCGGTGGCGAAGGCCATGGCCGGTCGATCGCGCAGGAGCAGCCGCAGGGCGATCTCGGCCTCCGCGCGAGCCAGGGGTGCGCCGACGCAGTGGTGCACCCCGTGGCCGAAGCCGAGATGTCCCTGGGCACGCCGGGTGAGGTCGAAGCGGTCGGGGTCCGGGAAGCGGAGCGGGTCGCGGGAGGCCGCGGCGAGGGAGACCTGGACGGCGTCACCGGCCGGGATGCGCACGCCCGCCAGGTCGAGAGGTTCCGTGGCGAACCGGAACGCGGAGGCGTGCACCGGCGCGTTGTACCGCAAGGACTCCTCGACGGCGGACGGGAGCAGCTCCGGATCGGCGAGCAGGGCCAGCTGGTCCGGGTGCTCCAGCAGGGTGTGCACCGTCGCCGAGATCAGATCGACCGTCGTCTCATGGCCCGCGACCAGGAGCAGGAAGGCCATCCCGAGCAGTTCCTCGGAGGTCAGCTCCGCGCCGGCGGCGGCGAGTTCGCCGAGCAGGGTGTGATCAGGGGCCGCGGCCTTGTCGGCGATGAGCCGGGTCAGGAAATCGGTGAGCCCGGCCGCCGCCTCGGCCGCGGCGTCGGCGGAGGTCGGCCGGACCAGCTCGGTCGACCAGGCGTGAAAGCCCGTACGGTGCACGGTCGGAACGCCCAGCAGTTCGCAGATCACGGTGACCGGGAGCGGCAGCGCGTACCGGCTCACCAGGTCGGCTGTTCCCTCCCGCGGCAGATCCGCCAGCAGGGCGGCCGCCGCCGACTCGATGGCCGGTCGCATCGCGGAGATCCGCGCGGACGTGAAATGC
The DNA here is from genome assembly GCF_000373565.1 of Streptomyces sp. HmicA12. GTDB lineage: Bacteria > Actinomycetota > Actinomycetes > Streptomycetales > Streptomycetaceae > Streptomyces. The sequence continues at coordinate 302,200 of NZ_KB891842.1, forward strand.
CGTGCCACCAGCTGCCGCAGCCGCGTGTGCCGGGGCGGGTCGCTCTGGAGCATGTTGTGCCCCAGGGCGTTGCCCCCGTCGGTGTGCCAGGACGTGGAATGCCGGATGTCGTTGCTCAGACGTGGGTCGGTGAGTGCGGCGCGCGCCGCGTCCCAGGTCAGTACGAGCCAGCAGTCCCCGCTCTCCGGCAGATGGACGCGGTGCACGGCGGACTCGGCGCGCAGGGCGGCGTAGGCGCGGTGGGGATCGGTCGACAGGTCGAGGCCGGAGGGGGCCAGTTCCTGCAGGGTGGGGGCGGTCACGGTGCTGCCTCTCGTCGGGTGGGGGTCATGTCCGCCAGGCCCGCGCCACTGCCTCGGCCGCCGTCGAGGCCTGGGCGTGGCCGGCGCGGGCCGCGGCCGGGCGGCGTGCGTTGTCGGTCATGTCGCGGCCCATGGCCCGGCGTGCGGCGCGGTCGGGCACCAGGAGGGAGACGGCGGCGCCCTCGGCGGTGAGCCGGGCGGCCTGCTCCTGAGCGCTCGGATGGGGGCCGACCCCTGACGGCAGCGGAACGACGGCCAGGACCCGTCGGTGTCCGGTGGCCAGTTGGAGGTTGGCGGTGGAGCGCGTGCCGCCGTCCATCCAGCGACGGCCCGCGAGTGTCACGGGTGGCCACACCAGAGGCACCGCGCAACTGGCCGCCACGGCCTCGACCAGCGTCACCTGGGAGTCCGCGTCGAAGGCCCGCACCTCGCCCGACACGGCGTCGACGGCGGTGATCCGCAGAGCTCGTGTGGGCCACTGTGTCGCCCCGTGCAGCAGCTCCTCGACGGCGCCGGGCAGGTCCAGGCCGGCCGGGGGCCGGGTGCTCTGGGCCGCGCGCCCCAGGCGCCGGACGGACCGCTCGGGGTCCCGGCTCGCGAGCGCGGCCCAGAGGAAACGCGCGGTCTGCGCGACGGTGACGTGCAGGTCGATGCGGTCGTCACCGGCGAGCTGACGGGCATACAGCTCGCTCGGCGGGTGGCCGCAGGCCAGCCGGGACCCGAAGATCGCGCCGGCCGAGGTGCCGATGACCACGTCGGCGTGCTCCAGGTCGACGCCCGCGTCCGCGAGGCCCGCGAGGACGCCGAGCATCCAGGCGCCGCCGACGGCACCGCCGCCTCCGAGCACCAACGCGTTCTCGTTGCCCTGCTGGACCACGCCACACCTCCTGGCCGAGTGAAGTGGGGAGTGCTCCCCGTTTCACTTCGGGACGATAGCATCCGTACCGGGGAGGCATCCCCGCTTTCTCTGGTGGTGACGGCGTGACCGATCGGGGGATCGAGAGGACGATGATGAGCGCTCGTTCGGACGGCGACCCGGCCCGTCCGCGCCGTGACGCGCGGCGCAATCGCGACCGCCTGCTGCGGGCGGCGCACGAGGTGTTCACCGAGCAGGGCCTCGAAGCCCCGCTGGATGTGATCGCACGACGTGCGGGCGTCGGCAACGCGACCTTGTACCGGCACTTCCCGACCCGTGCGGCGCTGGTCGACGCCGTCTTCCGCGACCAGCTCGGCGGCACGACGGCCGCCGGGGAGCGTGCGAGAAGCGCTCCCGACGCATGGACCGGACTGCACTCCTATCTGGAGGGCGTGTTCGCCACCCTCGCCGCCGACCGTGGCGCCAACGATCTGATGACCACCCGCCTTCAGGGGGTCGACGCGCTTGACGCCGTACACGCGCACAATCGGGAGACCCTCGACCTTCTCCTCGCGCGCGGTCGCGCCGAGGGCGCTGTGCGCGGCGACATCAGCACCGAGGACGTCCTGTTCATGCTGGCCGCTCTGGGCCGCGCCGCTCCGGCCCTTACCGCGGCCACCACGTCCGACGCATGGCGGCGCCCTCTCGCCCTTCTGCTCGACGGCCTCCGTGCGCCGACCGCCGCCCCGCTCCCGGGCGCGGGTCTGACGCCGGGGGAACTCGACGGCGTACTGGAGGAATTGGGGTCGCAGCGGGGTACGGCGAGGGGTGCGGCCGGGAAGGGGGAGCGGCGCGACGCCTAGAGCTCGGCCCATTGCGGAAGCGCGTACACCCTTCCGTGCAGGGCCGAGCGGTCCCGAGAGGCCCTCATTACGAGGGTCGCGGACCCGCCGCCACGCAGAACTCGTTGCCCTCCGGGTCCGCCATCATGATGTGGTGGCCGTCGAACTCCTCCAGGATCGTGCCGCCCGCCCGCACGAGCCGGTCCGCCTCCGCCTCGATGCGGGACCAGCGCTGCTGCGGTGACCCGTCACCCGGGACCCGTACATCGATGTGCAGCCGGTTCTTCGCCGTCTTCGGCTCGCACACCTTCAGGATCGACAGGCGCGGCCCGATCCCGTCCGGATCGCACAGCCACGCGCCGTCGTCCTCCTCCTCGTCCTCCGGCAGATCGAACGAGGCGAGCCACTCCTCGCGCGTCGTGAACGGCGCGGGCGGGGGCTCGTCGACGTAACCGAGCGCCGTCTTCCAGAAGTCGGCGAGCAGCGTCGCGTCCGCGCAGTCGAGCGTGAGGTCGAATCTCATTGACATGAGAGCCGAACGTACGGGACGCCACTGACAATCCGATCCGCCACGAACCCCCAGTACTTAATCGGTCTGGCGTGCGATGACTCATACCAGAGCGGGACGTCGGCCGTCGGAGTTTGGCAACTGCCCACCGCACATGAGGCGTTGACGACTACCGTGAGTGGCCGCCGCGCGACGCCCGGTTGTCGCCGTGTGCCGTCGGAGAGCCCAGACCGAGAGCCCCAGATCAGAGAGCCCGAGGACGCCGCATGTCTCAGCTTCGCCAGCCGGCCGCCCGCGCAGACCGCCGCGAAGGCGGTCGGCACGGCAGGCCGACCGGGCGGGCCGCCGCGCAGGGTCAACGGCCTGCCGAGACCCACATACGGCCACAACTGCTGCGCATCGCCGTGCTGCCGCCGCTCGCGGTGGCACTCGGTGCGTCCGCCGCCGTCATCTTCGCCGTCCGGTCCACGGGCGTGCGACCCAGCACCGAGCTGTGGGCCGTGCTCGCCGGAGCCTGCCTCGTCACGACGGCCGGCATCGTCATCGCCGCGATCGCCGCCGACCGCGCCGCCACCGCCGTGCACGACCGGGTCGTCGGACTGCGCCGCAGCAGCGCCCGCGGCCAGTCCGAACTGCGCGGCCTGGTCGAGAAGTTGCGCAAGGGCGAGGGGCCACCGGCGCGCCGCGCGTCCTCGCCCGCGCCCTCGGACGCCGACGACTTCGACAAACTCGCCGCCGACCTGGCGCGCGCCCAGGACGTCGCGGTCACCGCCGTCGTGCAGGCCACCCAACTGTCCAGCCAGGCCGGCAGCCAGCAGACGGTCGAGGTCTTCGTCAACCTGGCGCGACGCCTCCAGTCCCTCGTCCACCGCGAGATCTCGATCCTCGACGACCTGGAGAACGACGTCGAGGACCCGGATCTGCTCAAGGGCCTCTTCCATGTGGACCACTTGGCCACGCGCATCCGAAGGCACGCGGAGAACCTCGCCGTACTCGGTGGCGCCGTTTCGCGCCGCCAGTGGAGCCACCCCGTCTCCATGACCGAAGTGATGCGCTCCGCCATCGCCGAGGTCGAGCAGTACTCCCGGGTCAAGCTGGTCCCGCCGATCGACGGGACACTGCGCGGGCACGCCGTCGCCGACTGCATCCACCTGCTCGCCGAACTCGTCGAGAACGCGACCGTGTTCTCCGCCCCGCACACCCAGGTCCTGCTGCGCGCCAACGTGGTCACCTCAGGGCTCGCGGTCGAGGTCGAGGACCGTGGGCTCGGGATGCCGGTCACCGAGCAGAACAGGATGAACGCCCTGCTCGCCGACCCCGACCAGGTCAACGTCGCGAGCCTCCTCCAGGACGGCCGCATCGGCCTGTTCGTGGTGTCGCAGCTCGCCCGGCGGCACGGCATCACCGTACGGCTGCAGACCAACATCTACGGGGGCGTCCAGGCCATCCTGGTCCTGCCGCAGGCGCTGCTCGGCTCCGAGCAGGCGGAGCGTACGCCCCACGTGCGCAAGGCCGCCGCCGCGGCGACCGCCGACAGCGTGCTGGGTCCCCAGGCCGCGGCGGCGGCCACGTCACCGCCCCCCGTCCGGCAGGCATCCGCCCCCGCACCACAGGCTCCGGTCGCCGTGCCGCGGCGGCCGCGCACCGCCCCCACCGCCGCGCCCGGCGTCGCCGCGCCCCTGCCGCAGCGCACCGCGGGTGCCTCGCGCGCCACGCCCGCCGAGGCGGTACCCGGCATCCGCCCCGAGGACCGCCGGGCCGCCGACGAGAGCGCTCAGGAACCGCCCACACCGGTCAACGGAGCGGTGCGCGGCACCATGGGCCGCCCCCAACTGCCCCGGCGCAGAGCCCAGGAACACCTCGCGCCACAACTGCGCGGCGGCCCGGCGCAGCGGCAGGACGACGAACCGCCGGTCGGGCACGATCCCGGCCTCATGGCGGCGTTCCAGCGCGGCATCACCCTCGCCGAGGCGGCCGATCCGCGCATGACCCCGCCCCGCGACCCAGGAGACGAGGGCGGGACCACCGCATGACGCCCGTCCACGCGCGCGTGCGCCACCGCCCGATATTCGGCGGGCCACCGGGCCCCACTCCCGCTGTCCCCCCGACCACCAGCACCACACCGAGCAGTCCACCAAGGAGTCGATCCCCCATGGCGAGCGATGTGCCGACGGGTCATGTGTCCGATCTCGACTGGCTGATGAGCGGCCTCGTCCAGCGCGTACCCCACACCAACAGCGCTGTGCTCCTCTCCTCCGACGGCCTCGTCAAGTCCGTGCACGGACTCGACGCCGACAGCGCCGACCACATGGCGGCCCTCGCGTCCGGTCTCTACTCCCTCGGCCGCAGCGCCGGGGTCAGGTTCGGAGACGGCGGCGACGTACGACAGGTGGTGGTGGAGCTGGACTCCGCCCTGCTGTTCGTGTCGACCGCGGGCTCCGGCACCTGCCTCGCGGTGCTCGCCGGACGGGAGGCCGACGCCGCCGTGCTCGGCTACGAGATGGCCATGCTCGTCAAGAGCGTGCGGCCCTACCTGATGACAGCACCCCGGCAGCCCGCGGCCGAACCTTCGGCGATGAGGAATTGAGGGTGGTGGCCCCGCAGGACGGGCCGTGGCTCGACGGTGCCGCGGGCCGGCTCGTGCGCCCGTACACGATCAGCAATGGACGCACCCGGCCGAGCACGGCGCTCGACCTGCTGACCCTCGTCATGGCCACCGGGGCGACCCCCCTCGGCTACCTGGGGCCCGAGCACAGCCAGGCGCTCGAACTGTGTGCGCATCCCACATCGGTCGCCGAGATCGCCGGGCATCTGAAACTCCCCGCAGCCGTCACCAAGGTGCTCCTCTCCGACCTCGTCGACTGCGGGGCGATCACCGCCAAGCCCCCCACGTTCCACGACAACCCCACGGACCGGTCGCTACTGGAGGCAGTGCTCGATGGACTACGACGACAGCTCTGACCTGTTCCCCACCGCACTGAAGATCTTGGTCGCGGGCGGGTTCGGGGTCGGCAAGACGACCTTCGTCGGAGCGGTCAGTGAGATCGCTCCGCTCAGCACGGAAGAGCTGCTCACCACGGTCAGCGCGGACACCGACAATCTCGACGGCATCGAGAACAAGGTCGAGACGACGGTCGCGATGGACTTCGGGCGGATCACCCTGGACCCCGAACACGTGCTCTATCTGTTCGGCACCCCCGGCCAGGAGCGGTTCTGGTTCATGTGGGACGAACTGTCCGAGGGCGCGCTGGGGGCGGTGATCCTCGCCGACACGCGACGCCTGGAGGACTGCTTCGCGGCCGTCGACTTCTTCGAGGAGCGCGGCATGGGCTTCATCGTGGCGGTCAACGAGTTCGACGGCGGCTACCGCTACGAACCCGAGGAGGTGCGTGCCGCCATCGACCTGGACCCCGCGGTGCCGGTGGTCCGCTGCGACGCGCGCATCTCCAGCTCCGGCATCCAGACCCTGCTCACCCTGGTCCGGCATCTGCTGGCCCACTCCGCGCCCGCCGCCAGCGGCTACGGAGCCCACACATGACATACGACGCGACCGGGCGTCTGCTGCTCACCCCGGTCGACAAGGAGGGCCCCGACCGGGCTCGGCGGCTGCGCAGGCTCGACCTGGGGCAGCGGCCCGAGCCCGCCTTCGACATGTTCGCGGACCGGCTCGCCGACGTGACCGGGGCTCCCTACGCCATGGTCAACTTCATCGACGAGAACCGGCAGTTCTTCGCCGGACTGCACACGCCCGACGGCGGTCACCGGGGCGGCGAACTGAGCGCGGCGGCGGCCGAGTCCGTCGCCGACAGCTCGGTGAGCCGCTATATGGCGCGCGATCACGGCTACTGCCCGCATGTAGTGGTGCGGCGCAAAGCGCTCGTCCTTGAAGACGTGTGCGACTATCCGCGGTTCGCGGGCAACCCTGTGGTCGACGAGATCGGGATCCGCTCCTATTTGGGCGCTCCGCTGATCGACGACCGTACGGGGCTCGCGCTCGGCACCGTGTGCGTGGTGGACACCGAACCGCGCCCATGGGGCCGGTCCGGGCTCGCGACCATCAAGGCGATGGCCGGCGAGCTGATGGACCTGGTGCGCAGGCGGGGGGACCTGATCGTCTGACGGACGTCCTACGGCACGTTGGGAGCCTCCTTGATGCCTCCTGGACGCCTCCTTGAAGCAGACGGTCGATTCTCCGGATTCCCGAATCGGCACTCTCCCGGGTGTCGAGAACGCGACGCCGGCTCCGTCCTCGGTGTAACAGTGGCCACAAGGGGCCACGCGACCGAGAAGGAGTTCCACCATGGCGATCCAGCGCATGGACAACATCGGCATCGTCGTCGAAGACCTGGATGCCGCCGTCGCCTTCTTCACCGCGCTCGGCATGGAGCTGGAAGGCACAGCGGACATCGAGGGCCTGGTGGCGGACCGCATGGTCGGACTCGACGGTGTCCGCAGCGCCATCGCGATGATGCGGACACCGGACGGCCACGGCAAGCTCGAACTGACCAAGTTCCACACCCCCGCGGCCATCGACGCCACACCGCTCAACCCGCCGCCCAACACCCTGGGCCTGCATCGCGTCATGTTCGCCGTCGACGACATCGACGACACCATCGCCCGCCTGCGCCCCCACGGCGCCGAGCTCCTGGGCGAGGTGGCGCAGTACGAGAACAGCTACCGGCTGTGCAACCTTCGCGGCCCCGCGGGCATCGTGGTAGCCCTGGCCGAACAGATCGGCTAGTCGCCCTTCAGCGAATCCATGACGCTCGACGCGTCGCGGTGGAGTGCCGACAACGGCCCGGCGCTTCGACGCCCCAGATCACACCCCGTGTCACACGGTCACGGTCTCCCCGTCCGGGAACGTGACACGCACCGCCCCGTCCGCCCCGTCCACCTCGCACGTGATCGACGTCCGCAACGCCTCCGGGTGCACCGCGTCGCGGGTCAGTGCCACCAGGGCGACGTGGACGCTCGCGCCGCCCGGATGGCCGGTGGAGCGCAGGTACGGGGTCGCGGAGTGCGGACCGTACGCGTTGGCCTCGACCTCGTGGGCGACGCCGGTCTCCGTGTCCCATCCGAACAGGGCCACCATGGCACTGGTCAGGCCCTGCTCCGTACGCGCGAGCGCCCAGCCCGGGCCATCCGCGCTGTGCGGCCGGGCACGGTCGGCGACCGCGTGGCCGCCCTCGCGGACCGTGCAGCCCGCCGGAGCCTGCACCCGGTGCACCCGCAGTTCCCACGGGCCGTGCAACACGCTCGTCGACTCGATCGGGAACTCCGCGTCGCTGCCCGGGAGTTGTGCCTCATGACGGGACGAGGCGCGGCGCCCCTCGCACGTGAGGGGGTGAATGCGGCGGCGGCGCGACGGCGTGCCGTCGGCGTCGAGCAGCGCGATGTGGTTGTCGACGGTGCGGGCCCAGGCGTGCGGAGCGGACTCGGGGGCCGTGGCCGTGGAGTAGGCGAGCTTCGCGTAGTGCGGATCGTCGGTGGCCGGACCGTCGAGCGGATTGTGGTCGCTGCCGTGGTTGATCAGACGGACGATCCCGTCGTGCTGCGAGCCGTGCAGCAGCCAGCCGGGTGCCGGCAGAGCCGTGTACTGCTCCGACTGCTCCACGGGCAGCGGGAGTTCGCGCTCCGTCCACACCGGGTGGTCGGCGGGGAGCAGCAGTCCGAGGAAGCCCTTGCTCGCCCAGTACGGTGACGCGGGCCCGGAGTACGGCTGGGTGGCCGGCAGGAACGTGTCGTACCAGCCCAGTGGCAGCAGCCCGCGCTCGTCCGGCACCCCGCGCTCCACGAAGTGCCGGGCCGTGCCGGAGGCGAGTCGCCGGGTGAGCCCGGGCGCGAGCGGAGTGCAGTCGGCCAGGGCGCCCATCCACACGGGAGCCGTCGCCGCGAACCGGTACGTCAGCGACCGGCCCTGGTGCACGGGCGCGCCGTCCCCGCCGAAGAACTGCGGGTAGGGGGCGAGGAACTGGGCCAGCCGGTCGCGGTAGACCTCGGCGCGCCCGCCGTCCCCGCCCTCGCCCGCCATCCGGGCCCACAGCAGTGGGTACAGGTGCATGGCCCAGCCGATGTAGTAGTCGAAGTTGCGGCCGTCGCCGTCGCTGTACCAGCCGTCACCGACGTACCAGTCCTCGATCCGGTCCAGGCCGCCGTCGATGTCGCTCTGGCTGTACGGCGCGCCGACCGAGGCCAGGAACTGCTCGGACACCACCTGGAAGAGCCGCCAGTTGTTGTCCCAGGTCCGCCGACCGACGAAACCCGAGAACCAGTCGACGACCTGCTCCTGGACCCGGCTGTCGAGGCGGTCCCAGATCCAGGGCCGGGTCTCGTGCAGGCCGATCGCGATCGAGGCGGCCTCCACCATCTGCTGGGAGCAGTCGGTGAGTTCGGGCCAGGCCTCCCCGCTGTCACGGTCCGTGCCCGTTGTCAGACCCTCCGTGTACCTTTCGATCAGGTGGGAGATCACGGACGGTCCCGGCTCGTCCGGCTTGTCCTGCCCGCCCGCGCCCGCGATCCGGAAGGAGGCCAGCAGAAATGTCCGAGCGAACCCTTCGAGCCCGTCCGAGACGACCCCGGACCAGCTGGCCCGCCCCGGCAGCCGGTACTGGGCGAAGCCCGGCGTCGCGTACGGCAGCAGAGCGTTCAACTGCCGGTCGGCCAGGGCCTCCCAGTGCGCCCGTGTCCAGCCCGTCCGGGGGGAGCGGACGCGGTCTGTGGGCGGCAGGGAGAAGTGCGGGGCGGGCATGGTGGTTCGCTGGCTCCTCGGTCGGGCGGGGCGGACGGGTCGGGCGGCGAAGAAGTGGGCCCGGGCTCAGATGAGTTCGGCCGTGTGGGTATGACCGCGCGAGCCGCCCAATCGGACGGTGAGTACGGCGCGGCGGCCAGGTGTGACGCTGATCGTGCCGTCGGCGCTGATCACTCGGCTTACAGGGAACGGCAGTTGCAGGGTGAGCGTCGCCGTGGTGCGGCCCGGGTCGGCGACCGCGACCGTGATGCCCTCGTGCCGACGGCGGACCAGGACGGTGCAGGGGCCGTCCGCGAGCAGCCCGTCGGCGCTGCCCGCCGCCCAGAAGTGCGCGGCGAGCAGCCCGAGGCGGGGTGACTCCACGGCCTGCACGGTGGCGTCGTTGGCGATGATCCGGACCGGCCGGGAGCGGGACCAGGCGCCCGTCGCGGCGGCGCTCGCGCCCGGCAGCAGGACATAGGCGTAGGAGGCGGATGTGGGGGAGGGGCCGTGATCGAACCAGAGAGTGGCGTACCGGCGGGTGACCGGAGTCGTGCTGCCACCGGTGTCCGCACCGGTGTTGAGGGCACGCCAGGTTCCGGTGCGCTCCTCGCGCAGCGCCCGGAGAGGGCCGCCGGAGGGGAAGACGTAGCCGCCGGTGCCCTCCAGGTGCGCCCATCGGGCGCCGGGCAGCGCGGCGGACCAGCCGGATCCGGTCGGCTGCCGGTGCCCGTCGACGGTGAGCACGGGGGCGCTCTCCGCGTGCAGGTTCCGGTTCTCCACGACGGTCTCGATCGTGCGGCCGTCGCTCGCGGTGATGCCGGCGCCGAGCGCCACGACCGCGTTGTCCACGAAGAACCAGGCCTTCTTGGCGCGCAGGGTCGACCCGTCGGCCATCAGTTCCATCGCCGCCGCGCCGTACCGCTCGTCGAGCACGGTACCGCCCGCCACGGCGTTCTTCGGACGGAGCGTGCTGGTGCCGCCGTCGGTACCGAGGTCCGCCCGCGCGCGGGTGTCCACCGTGGTGCCCGGCAGGCGGTACGGGTCCACGGTCGGCCAGAAGCCGTCGCCGAAGGCGTCGAGGTCGTCGCCGTCATAGAGGTAGGTCATGCCGTCGCCGGTGTACCAGCCGTGCAGATTCTCGCCGTTGCCCGCCTCGTACGCGGCGATGCGCTTGGAGGAGAGAGACAGTGCGCACGCCCAGCCGGGCCGCCGGTGCACGACGCGGTCCATGTCGGCGAAGGCGAAGTGCCCGGTGAGCCGCTCGGCCGGGCGCACGGCCGGATCGTCGAGCACCGCCTTGGCGCGGGCCAGCGCGGGGAGTCCGACCAGGGTCCTGTACGGCGTCTCCTGGTTGCGCAGGATCCAGCCCTTGGCCGTCGCACGCCAGCGGTCCGCGTACGACTGCGGCGCGCCGTCGGCGAGTTGGAGGATGTACGAGACGGTGACGGCGCCGTCGGTGTGGTCGCGGGCGCGCTCACGGGAGACGGCCCGGCCGCGCAGCGCGTCCATCATCAGCCCGTCGAGGAGGACGGGCGCGAAGCTGCGGTCGACGGCGTCGTACAGCACGGTGACAGCCGGGTCCTTCACCGCCCACGTGGTGTCGGCGAGCAGCGCGATGAGCTGCCCGACGCTGCCGAGCAGCACGCTGCCGTACGTTCCCGTGTACGCGACGTAGGAATGCTGCACGAACGAGCCGTCGGCGTAGAACCCGTCGCCCGAAGTCACGTACCGGAAGAGGCTGTTCCGGCCGCCGTCCCGGATGTCCGACAGACCGTCGCGGGCCAGCGCGACGACGTCCGGGTCGCGGGCGAGCAGGCCGCGCAGGGCGACGATGACGGCCTTGTCGGCGCGGTTGGCGCCGGTCTCGGCGAGCGTCGGGGAGTTGGTGCGCCGGTCCGGGTCCGGGACGAACTTCGCGACGGTCGCCAGGTAGTCGGCGAGGTCCTCCGCGGGCAGCGCCGACCGCAGCAGGACACAGGTGTCCATGAGTGCCCGCGGCGCGCCTATCTCCCAGAACCACCAGTTGCCGGTCTCCGGCCGGGAGGCGTTGTAGCCGGTGGAGTGCAGGAAGCGCAGCGCGTCGAGGAGCCCGTCCCGCACCGAGGTGTCGGCGCTGAGGGAGGTGCCCGGGGTGGCCCACGCGGTGGCCAGCGTGCGCAGCCGCGTATAGCTCTGGCCGAACATGCCGGGGTCGGAGGCCGGCGCCAGGTCGGGCCAGAGCGCCTTGCGGCCGGCCGCGGTGTCGATCGACTGCCACCAGGCCGCGGCCTGGGTGTCGAGGGCGGTCAGGGCGGTGGCGAAGTCGGCGTCCTCGGGGTCGAAGTCACCACCGGTGAGCTGCTGCTCGGCGCGGGCCAGCAGGGTGTCGTACGGATCGTCCGCACCGGTACCGGCAGCGGTGTCACGAGCGGTGGCACCGGCAGGCGTGTCGGCCGTGGCCGCGGCGGCGTTCTGAGCGAAGGGGAGGGCGAGCGCGGCGGCACCGGCGCCCGCTCCGGCGAGCGTGAGGGTCTGGCGCCGGCTGAAGGAGGGGCGCCGGGTGAGAGCGCGAGGTGGCGTGAGGTCCATCGTGGGTGGTCGCCTTCCGGGTCAGTCGGTCAGTGCGGCCGGGTCGACGGGCGGCTCGGGCAGGTGGAGTGCCGCGAGCTCGGCCCGGCCCTCCGCGTCGATGGGGAACGCCCAGGTGGTGAGGAAGAAGTCGGTCAGGTCGTACCCCGACACGCGGCTGGCGTAGGTGGCGAGCGCCCGGTACCGCTTGGCGGTCTCGGTGGAGGCCGACGCCGGGTTCTCCTCGCGGACCAGCCGGTGCAGGCGCGGCCAGAAGTCCTCACCGAAGGCCAGTTCCAGCTGGCGCAGCGGCACCAGCTTCTCGTAGGCGCCGAAGGACTTCTCGTACGTGAGGCCCGCCGTGCCGAACTTGGCCCGGGCGGACTGGAAGTAGGTCAGCCCGGTGGCGGCGTCCACCGTGAGGAGGTTCGAGGTCTGGCCCAGCGCGCGCTGGACGGCCAGCGAGTAGATGTTCACGGTGACCTCGGTCAGCCCGCCCGGCTTGTACGCGAACTGCTGATGCAGATGGCCGAGCTCGTGGTAGAGCCCCCAGCCTCGGGTGCCCAGGCCGGAGACGGTGGTGGCCCGGTCGAGGTAGGCGCGCGGAAAGCCGTTGTAGCCGTGGGTGGCGTACGCCCCGACGCCCGAGGGCACCACCGAGACCTCGGTGAAGTGATAGCCGCCCGCCTTGGGCCGGTGCACCGGCTTCGACCCGTCGAGACCGCTGATGTCCGACTCCGTGCCGATGATCTTCTCCACGAGCGTCAGCAGCGCCGCGTGGTCCTCGTCGCGGTACAGCAGTGCCCCGTCGCGGGTCAGTGTCATGATCGAGCGCGGTCCGTGCAGCTCGACGACCGGGACATCGGTGTACGTGTCCAACTGCCTCTGGAAATCAGCCTCTTCGGTCTGGCCGAGGCGAAAGACGGGCATCGGCACGGACCCGGACGCGGATCCGAAGGTGACGGCGGCGCGTTCCCCGTCGCCCTCGAGCGAGAAGTAGACGGGACCGCCATGCGGGTCGGTGATCGTGTTCGTGCCGGGCTTGAGGGCGTACCGGCGGGGTTCGGTGAGCGTGCCGTAGTAGTCCCACTGGCCGATCCACAGGGTCGGCAGCACCTCGTCGTAGGGCAGCACCGTGATCTTCAGTGCGGTGTTCGCCGGTACATAGCGGCCGGTGGGCTGGAACTCGCTGGCACGCAGGGCCTGCGCGAGGCGCACGCGTTCGGTCTCGGCGGAGGGACGGGCGGTGAGCCGGACGGTGCAGCCGTCGGCCGCCTGGGCGCGGCCCGCACCGGCGCCGACGGCGAGCGAGGCACCGGCCCCGGCCAGTACGGCGAGCACGGTGCGGCGCCCCGGGCCGGCAATGCCGGCAGCTGCGGCGGTACCGGCAGGTCCGGCGGCGGAAGGGGCGGCGAGGGGTGTGTGGGCAGGGCGCATCCGGGACTCCCAAGGGACGAGTGACGTCGAAGTGAGGGGCGGGACGAGCATGCGGGGCTGGGCGAAAGCATGTAAGCGGTTGCTATCCAGCCGCAAGGGGGTCCGGGAATTTTCTGTTCGTTACTACGTCAAGGGGCGCCGTTTCACGCATGATTGCGCACGCCGAAGCGCGTGCGGCGCCGCACGGCTCGGCGGCGCCGTACGGTCAGCCCCGTTGTCGCTTCGCGGGGCCGGAGCGCGGGGCCGCCACGGAGTTCCGCACCACGAGCTGCGTACCGAGCCGCAGCGTCCCGGTGGTCGGGGCGCGCCAGTCGTCCTCGTCGCCGCCGTGCAGCGCGAGCCGCACCGCCTGCCGGCCCATCTCCTCCAGCGGGATCCGCACCGTCGTCAGGCGCGGACGCAGTTCCTGGGCGACCGGGATGTCGTCGTATCCGACCAGGGACATGTCCGCGGGGATGCGCAGGCCCGCCTCCTCCAGGGCCTGGGCCGCACCCGCCGCGACGATGTCGTTCGCGGCGAACACGGCGGTGAATCGGGGCCCCTCGCGCAGGAGTTCCGCCATCCGCCGGTAGCCGAAGGCGCGGCTGAAGGCGCCGGGCTGTTCCAGATCGGGGTCCCGTTCGATGCCGCGCAGTTCGAGCGCGCGCCGGTATCCCGCGAGCCGGTCGCGGTTCGTGGACAGGCCGGGCGGCCCGCCCAGGTACAGGATCCGCTCGTGCCCCTGCGAGATCAGGTGGTCGGCCAGAGCGAAGGCGCCGCCCTCGTTGTCGTACTCGACGCCGACGGTCGGTGCCCCGTCGCCGAGCGAGGGTCGCCCGCACAGCACCAGCTTCGACCCGCCCGCGTCCAACTCCTGAGCACGGCGGCCCAGTTCGGACTTGTAGGAACGGTCCTCGACACTGCCGCCGACCAGCACCACGGCGTCCGCCCGCCGCTCGTGCATCAGCTCGATGAAGGCCAGCTCGCGCTGCGGTTCGCCCTGGGTGCAGCAGACCAGACAGAGCCGGCCGCCGTCGGTGGCCTCCCGTTCGACGCCGCGCGCGATGTACGCGTAGAACGGGTCGATCAGTTCGTTGACGATGATGCCGACCGTGCGGCCGGAGACTCCGGCGAGGGCGCGGGCATGGGCGTTGACGACATAGCCGAGGTCGCGCATCGCCGCTTCGACGCGTTCGCGCGTGGCCGCGGCGACGGGATAGTTGCGGTTCATCACGCGGGAGACGGTCGCCGTGGACACCCCGGCGAGCCGGGCCACGTCCACGACGGTCGCGCGGCGCCGGCCGCTCTGGTCGTGCGGTGCGTCCTGGCCGCCGCGGCCGGTCGCCGTGGAACTCTGCCGGGGCATCCGGCCCACCCCCTGAAGATCGTGCTGGTCGTCGTCGTGCCCGCCCGGGTGCCGACCCGCGGGATATCCCGCGGGTCCACCCGTCCCAGAGCCTATGACGCGCGGCTCGGCCCCGTTCACGCGATCCGCTCCAGGTCCTCGAGCAGCACCGGATGGTTGAGCGGCACCCCGCGCGCGTAGCGGGCGAGCTCGTCGACGGCGAGTGCGCCGAGCCTGCCGACCTCGTTGCCCTGGGCGCCCGCCATGTGCGGGGTGATGAAGACGTTCGGCAGGTCCCACAGCGGGTGGTCGGCGGGCAGCGGTTCCGGCTGGGTGACGTCGAGGACGGCATCGATCCGGCCGCTGACCAGGTGCTCGGTGAGCGCGGCGGTGTCCACGAGCGGGCCGCGCGCGGTGTTCACCAGGAGCGCGCCGGGCCGCATCAGCGCGAGGCGCCGCGCGTCCAGCAGGTGCCGGGTCTCGGCCGTGTCCGGCGCGTGCAGCGTCACCACGTCGCTGGTGGCGACCAGGGTGTCCAGGTCGGTGCGGGTCGCGCCGAGCAGTTCGGCCTCGGCGTCGCCGACGTAAGGGTCGTACAGGAGCACCTCCGCGTCCAGGGAACGCAGCAGCTGCAGCACCCGGCGTCCGATCCGGGACGCGCCGACCACGCCGACGGTGATGCCGTGCGTGCCGAGCCAGTGCTGCCGGTCCAGGTCGGCGGCGGTGCGGTGGGTGCGCCGGGTGCGGAACGTGTGGGCGAGCGGGAAGGCGCGCTTGGCGCCGAGGATGATCGCGGCGAGGGTGAACTCGGCGACGGGCACCGCGTTGGCCGCGGCGGCCGACGAGACGGCGAGGCCGCGCGGGTACGCGTCACGGCTCAGGAAGGTCTTCACGGTGCCCGCCGCGTGGATCACCGCGCGCAGCCGTGGCGCGCGGTCGAGGACCGCGGTGTCGATGGCCGGGCAGCCCCAGCCGGTCAGCAGGACCTCGCACTCGGCGAGCGCGGCACGGGCCGCGCCGCTGGTGAACTCCCGTACGACGTGCGGCGGTCGGATGTCCGCGATCTCCTCGAGGCGCGCCCGCACGGCCGGCGGGAAGACGTCGTCGACGACCGAGGCGTGCATCGCGAGAACCGTACGGGGCCGCCGCGGGGGCGGTGTGGCGTCGGCGGCCGTGGCCTGGACCGGCGCCTCGTCAGTGGTACGCACCCTGCCTCCGGACAGTAAACGTGTTCTATGGCGTTACCGAAAACTAGGGACCGTTCGGCGTCAGCGTCAAGGTCAAGAGACCCGCTCAGGTGTCGAGTTGCCCACCTATCTGGTCAAATGCCTGTCCAGGAACGTCGTTTGAAAAGATCACGTAACGCGGCTGTCGCCCGAATCTCTTGACGGTGGGGTTAACCGCTTACTAACTTGCCGCCGCAGAGACGTCGTTCACGTCGATCACGTCGTTCCTGAGCCACTCGGCCGAACAGGACCAGCTTCATGACTGCTCCCGCTACTGCTTCCGCTCCACCGTCCCTCGCCGTTCCCCGCAAGTCCCTGTGGCAGCGCCTCAAGCGCGACAAGGTGATGCTGCTGCTGTGCCTGCCGGGCTTCCTGTACTTCGTGGTGTTCCACTACGTTCCGCTGCTCGGCTACATGGTGGCCTTCCAGGACTACCAGCCCTACCTGGGCTACATGCACAGCGCCTGGACCGGCCTCACCAACTTCTCGGCGGCGTTCGCGGATCCCGACTTCTGGTCGGCGACCGGCAACACCCTGAAGATCGCCCTGGTCCAGCTGGTCCTGTTCTTCCCGGTCCCGATCGGGCTCGCGCTCCTGCTCAACAGCATCGTCAGCGACAAGCTGCGCCGCTTCGTGCAGAGCGTCGTCTACCTGCCGCACTTCATCGGCTGGGTCATCATCGTCTCGATCTTCCAGCAGATCCTCGGCGGCGCGGGCGTCGTCCCCGACCTGCTCGAAGCGGTCGGTCTGCCGCGCTACGACATGATGACCGATCCGAACGCCTTCCCCTGGCTGCTCGCGCTCCAGGTCATGTGGAAGGACGCCGGCTGGGGCACCATCATCGTCCTCGCCGCGCTGCTCTCCATCGACCGCGGCCTGTACGAGGCGGCGGCCATGGACGGCGCGGCCCGCTGGCGCCGCTTCTGGCACGTCACGCTCCCCGGTCTCTCCCCGGTCCTGGTCCTGCTGCTGATCCTGAACCTCGGCAACATCCTCACCGTCGGCTTCGAGCAGATCCTGCTGCAGCGCGACGCGGTGGGCGCCGGCGCCGGTGAGGTCCTCGACACGTACGTCTACTTCCACGGCATCAAGGACAACCAGTGGGGCACCGCGGCCGCGGTCGGCCTGGTGAAGGCCGTCATCGGGACCGTCCTCGTGATCGGCGCCAACAAGTTCGCCCACCGGCTCGGGCATGAAGGGGTGTACCGCGGTGCTGACCGTTGAGACGACACCGGTGAAGTCGCGCACACGCCGCCAAAGTTCGGCACCGGCGGAGGGGCAACTGTGCCCGTCGGGGGCCCGCCCGCCCTGGATGGAGAAGCCCACGCGCCTCGGCCTCTTCGCCAAGGGGCTCGCCCTCGTCATCGTCGTCGGCCTCGTCGCATACCCACTGCTCGGTGTGATCGGCACGAGCTTCGCCTCGCAGACCGACGTCATCAGGTCCAACGGGCTCGTGCTCTGGCCCGACCACCCCAACCTCGACGCCTACCGCACCGCGTTCACGGGCGGCCGCGTGACCCGCGCCCTGTTCGTGAGCGTCGGCGTCACCGTCGTGGGCACCCTGTGCAGCCTCCTCGCCACCATCGGCATGGCGTACGGCCTGTCCCGGCGCGGCATCGTCGGCGGCCGCTTCATCCTCATGACGGCCCTGTTCACCATGCTGTTCAACGCGGGCGTCATCCCCAACTTCCTGCTGGTGAAGGAACTCGGCCTGTACAACACCTTCGCCGCGCTCGTCCTGCCCACCATGGTGAGCGCGTTCAACCTCGTCGTGATGCGCGCCTTCTTCATGAACCTGCCCGAGGAGCTGTACGACGCCGCGAAGGTCGACGGCGCGGGCGACTTCCGCACCCTGATCCAGGTCGTGCTGCCGCTGTCCAAGGCGGTCGTCGCCGTCGTCGGACTGTTCTACGCGGTCGCGTACTGGAACGCGTACTTCAACGCCCTGCTGTACCTCGGCGACAACGACAAATGGCCGCTGCCGATGGTGCTGCGCACCTTCATCCTCCAGGGCCAGAACCTCGACAGCGGGGTGGCGGGCGAGGCCGTGGCCCCGCAGCAGGCCGTGCAGATGGCGGTGCTGGTGATCGCGGTCGTGCCGATCCTGCTGGTCTACCCGTTCCTTCAGCGGTTCTTCACCAAGGGCGTGCTCACCGGCGCCGTCAAGGGCTGACGTGCGCCCTTCACCCCCCAACTTCCCTGTTTCCCTCTCCTGTTGAGGAGTCCCCGATGTCACCGCTGTCCTCGTCGCTGCCCGTCAACCGCCGCACCCTGCTCCGCTGGGGCGCGGGCGCCGGCCTCGGTGTCGCCGCGGCCCCGCTGCTCGCCGCGTGCGGCGACGGCGGCACCGCCGCCAAGGCCGAGGCCAAGAGCGCCAAGGTGCTTCCCGCCACCACCCTGCGCAACATCGGCATCGAGGCCGACCTGCCCGGCACGGCGGCCGGTGTCCCGAACGCCTTCCTGAAGTACCCGGCCACCCCGGTCCGCGCCACCAAGGGCACCCCGCTCAAGGGCGCCAAGAAGATCACCGTGGTCACCGAGACGTACGCGCCGCTGCCCACGGACCGGAGCGGGAACGCGGCCTGGAAGGCGGTCGAGAAGCTGCTCGGCGCCGAGGTCGACCTCACGGCCGTGCCCGCCGACGACTACCCGGCGAAATTCTCCACCATGGTCGCCGGAGACCAGCTCCCCGACATCTTCATGTACCCGGAGACCGGCGGCGTCGACAACAAGGCGGCGTTCCTGAAGGCGAAGTGCGCCGACCTCACCCCGTTCCTGGCCGGCGCCAAGGTCAAGGACTACCCGAACCTGGCCGCGATCCCCGAGTACGCCTGGAAGAAGGCCGTCTTCGGCGGCCGACTGTTCGGCATCCCGATCGCCCGCAACGGCAGCGGAGGCGCGGGCTTCTACCGCGCGGACCTGTTCCGGCAGGCCGGGGTCACCAACCTCGACCAGATCGACAGCATCGAGCGCCTCGTCGAACTGGCGAAGGACCTCACGAACACGAAGAAGAAGCAGTACTTCTTCACCGGCGGCAGCGTGAACCTGCTCGCCATGTCGGCGGGCGCCCAGCACTTCTGGAAGCACGACCCCAAGACCGGCAAGTGGACGTACCAGCTGGAGGACGAGGCGTACCGGCACGCCATCGAGACCGCCGCCAAGCTGTACAAGGCGGGCTGCTTCTACCCCGGCACCGTCCAGATGTCGGGAGCGCAGAAGGCCCAGTACACCGACCTGTTCAAGAACGGCAAGGCCGCCTACGTCTACGACGGCATGCCCGGCTACCTCACCACGGGCTCCGGCTACGTCGACGCGATGGCCGCCATCGACAAGAGCTTCGACGTACGGCCCATGGTGCCCGTCGGCACGGACGCGGTCGCCTGGACCGACAACATCGAGCTGGAGAACACCCACATCAAGAAGGCCGGTGACGCGCGCGTCCAGGAGATCCTGCGCCTCGCCGACTTCGCGGCCTCACCTTTCGGCTCGGTCGAGTACACGCTCATCAACTACGGCGTCGAGGGCACCGACCACAAGCGCGACAAGAACGGCACCCCGGTCCTCACCAAGCAGGGCACCCAGGACACCACCGTGCAGTGGAGCAAGCTGGCCTCCGCCGCCCCGGCGTTCTTCAGCGCCACGCAGCCCGAAGCCGCGCGGCACGTCCACGAGGCGTACGCGAAGCTCATCCCGATGCTCATCGAGGACCCGACCACCGGCTACTCGTCGCCGACCTGGGACTCCAAGGGCCAAGGCAGCCTCTACACCATCCACCTCGACGGCCAGAAGGACATCATCACCGGCCGCAGGCCGATGTCCGACTACGACGCGATCGTCAAGAAGTGGCGCAAGGCGGGCGGCGACCAGTGCCGCGCCGAGTTCGAGCAGGCCTCCGCGAAGGGATCCAAGTGACCACCAGCAGACGCTCGTTCCTGACGAAGGCCGCCGTCGCGGCGGCGGTGGCCGTACCGGTGCTCGGGCCGCCGGCCCACGCCGCGGGCTTCGACCCGAGGCCCGGCGCGGACGGCGTCGGCGACCCGCTCTACCCGACACTCGGAAACGGCGGCTACCAGGTCGTCCACTACGACCTCACCTTCGACTTCACCCCGGTGACCTACGACTTCACGGCCGCGGTGACGCTGAACGCGAGGGCCACCCAGGACCTGTCGTCGTTCAACCTCGACACCGACGGGCACACCATCGACGCCGTCACGGTGAACGGCCGCCCGGCCCAAGTCGCCCTGTCCGTAGGGAAATCGGGTCAGGAGCTGACCGTCACCCCGGGCGCCCCGCTCCACAAGGGCGCCCCCTTCACGGCCACCGTGACGTACCACGGCAACGGCAAGGCGCCCCGCGCCAGCCTCTCCGGCTGGAAGTTCGGCACCGACGGCGGGTTCGCCTCCGCCGTGCAGTCGTCGCGCGCCGACACCTTCATGCCGTGCAACGACACCCCTTCCGACAAGTCCACCTGGACCTTCCACATCACCGCCCCCGAGGGCTATGTCGCCGCCGCGAACGGCGAGTTGACCGGCAAGGACAAGCGCGCCGACGGCTCGGCCGTCTGGCACTTCGCCCTGCGCGAGCGCATGCCCACCGAGCTGCTCGGCATCGCCGTCGTCAAGGGCACGTATCTGTACGGGACATCGCACACGGGCCTGCCGCTGCGACACGTCGTCCCGCAGGGCCAGGAGGACACGTACGGGCCGATCGTCGCCCGCACGCCCGACCATCTCGCCTGGCTGGAGGCCAAGTTCGGGAAGT
The DNA here is from genome assembly GCF_000373565.1 of Streptomyces sp. HmicA12. Lineage (GTDB taxonomy): Bacteria > Actinomycetota > Actinomycetes > Streptomycetales > Streptomycetaceae > Streptomyces. The sequence goes on from NZ_KB891842.1 coordinate 322,733, forward strand.
ACCCCTTCTCCGTCTACGGCCTCCACATCTACGACGGCTACACCGACGCCCTCGAGAACGCGACGCTCACCCTCATGGGCACCAACTGGTTCAAGCCCAACGCCGACGGCGACCCCACCTACGAGAACACGATGGTGCACGAGCTCACCCACCAGTGGTTCGGCGACTCCGTCGCCCCGAACGACTGGCAGCAGGCCTGGCTCAACGAAGGCCCCGCCGTGTACTACGCCGCCCTCTACAGCGAGGAACGCGGCTGGTCGCTCATGGCCGACAAGATGAAGGCGACGTACGCGAAGCTGGACGCGGTCCGCGCGAGCGACGGGCCGCCCGGACTGCCCAAGGGACTCGGCGGCACCAACATCTACGACGGCGGCGCGCTGGTCCTGTACGCGCTGCAACTCCACGTCGGACAGCGAAAGTTCGACCGGATCATGGGGCTGTGGCCACGACGCTTCAGGGATCGCACCGTCACCAGCGAGGACTTCATCGGGCACGCGGTCGCGGTCACCGGGGACCGGTCGCTCGACGCGTTCCTGCGGGACTGGCTGTTCGGCGCGACGAATCCGCCGATGCCGGGTCACCCCGACTGGACGGTGGTGGCGTGATGCGACGTCGTACAGCTCGCGGATCCTGGCTCACCGGCTTCATCGGGGCGGTCGCGCTCCTCGGCGGCGTGACGGCGCCGGCCGCCCACGCGGAGCCCGCGCCCAAGGTGCTGCACGCCGCCCCGCAGGGATCCGGTGCCGCCTGCACCCCCGGGCGCCCGTGCTCGGTGGAAGGAGCCAGGGACGCCGCGCGCGCCCTTCATGGACGGACCGCGCGAGTCGAACTCGCCGACGGAACCTACACGTTGACCAAGGCGCTCACGCTCGGAGCCGACGACTCCGGTGTCACCTGGGCCGCCGCGCCCGGCGCACACCCCGTCCTCTCCGGCGGCCGAGCGCTCACCGGCTGGGCGAAGAACACCGACGGCACCTGGACGACGAAGGTGCCCGAAGGGATCACCCCGCGCCAGCTCTTCGTCGACGGCGTACGCGCCGTCCGCGCGCGCGGCGAATCCTGCGCCGCCGCCGACTGCGACGCCACCAGGGCCGGCATGACCGGAGCGGAGAAGACCGGCATCGCACAGTGGGCGCGACCCACCGACGCCGAAGCCGTCATCCGCGTCCGCTGGCGCAACTACCACTGCCGCATCGCCGCCGTCAGCGGCGACCTCATGACGTTCGCGCAGCCCTGCTGGACCAACTCCGCCTCCGGCACCGACCGGACCGGACCCGCCTGGGACTCGACCACCGTCGACTCCGCCCGCTACTCGAAGGTCTCCTACTTCGAGAACGCCCGCGAACTCCTCGACACGCCGGGGGAGTTCGTCTGGGACTCGGCCGCGCGCACGGTCACGTACCTGCCGCGCGAGGGCGACGACATGCGCCGCGCCGAGGCCGTCACCCCGGCCGTCGAGGGCCTGCTCACCCTCGACGGCGCGCGCGACGTCACGATCCGGGGCATCGGCTTCGCGTACGCCGCGTACCGGCAACCGTCCACCGACGAGGGCTACGCGGGCATGCAGGCCGGTCTCACCCTGACCGGCGCCACCGGACCCGTGGACCACGCGGGCCGCTACTACACCAAACCGGCCGCCGCCCTCACCGTGCGCGGCGGCCGGAACGTGACCGTCACCGACGCCTCCTTCACCCACCTCGGCGGAGCCGGTGCCGTACTCGAACAGGGCACCCAGAACTCGACGTTGACGCGCTCCCGCTTCACGGACCTGTCCTCGGGCGCCGTCTACGTCGGCGACACCGAGCCGAACCCGGCCCCGGACCTCGCGGGTGTCGGCAACACCGTCGCGTACAACACGATCCGCCGCATCGGCGTCGAGTACTCCGACGCCGTCGCCGTCTGGGCCGGCTACGAGGCCGAGCTCACCGTCGACCACAACACCATCGAGGACACCCCCTACTCCGGCATCTCCGTCGGCTGGGGCTGGAACCAGCCCGAGGCCCAGCAGTCCGTGCTGCGCGACAACCGCGTCACGAACAACCGGATCACCGACGTCATGCGCGTCGCCTACGACCAGCACGACGGCGGCGCCATCTACACCCAGGGCGCCCAGCCCGGCACCGTGATCTCCGGGAACTACATCAACCGCAGCGCCTACGAGAACACCGAGCGCGACGGGAACGGCATCTACCTCGACGAACAGTCCTCGCACATCACTGTCGAGCACAACGTCATCACGCGCATCGGCTACAAGTGGGTCTCCAACTGGGCCGACTACGGCATCCGCAACACGGCCACCCACAACTGGACCGACACCGCGGCGCCCGCCCTGTCCGGCACGGGCTCGACGATGACCGACAATTGGACGGGACTCGACCAACTGCCCTCGCAGGCAGTCAAGTTCGCCCGCGCGGCCGGGGCCCGCCCCGGGCCGGTGGAGAAACTGCGGCCGGACCTGGCCGCGGCGGGCACCGCCACCCAGTCCTCCACCTCCGGTACCGCCACCGCGGACCTGGCCCTGGACGGCGACCTCACGACCACCGTCGCGAAGACGAACGCGGAACCGGGCGCCTGGTGGCAGGCCGACCTCGGCGCCGTCCGGCACATCGGGCAGATCGAGCTCTGGAACGCGGCGGGCACGCCGACCGCCGACGTCGACGTACAGATCGCGACGACTCCCGACTTCGCGAACGCCACCACCGTTCACGTCGCCGGCAAGCTGCTCGCCCCCACCCTGCTCGACACCGACACGGACGGCCGTTACGTACGCGTCGTGCGCACCGGCACCGGGCAGATCGGCCTGGCCGAGGTCCGCGTCCACCCGTAACACCCCCTGGGACGAGGGGCGCCGCAGACCGTGCGACGGGTCTGCGGCGCTCTTGTGTCCGGCGCCGGCCGGTGATCGACTCCGTTCGGCAGAAAGGCAGTTGATGATGACCACGACTCCCGCACCCGTTTCCGACCTGCGTCTCGGCGTCCTCGGCTACGGCCTGCGCGGCTCCCTCGCCCGCACCGCCCACCGGCCCGGCGCGGGCTCCCGCGTCACCGCGCTCGCCGACCACGACCCGGCAGCCCGCACGGAGGCGGCCCTCGCCTTCCCGGGAGCGCTGATATCGAGCGACCACGCGAAGGTGGTCGGCGCCCCCGACGTCGACGCGATCCTCGTCCTCACCCCGGACCACACGCACGCCGACGTGGCCTGCGAGGCACTGAAGGCGGGCAAGCCGGTCTTCGTCGAGAAGCCCCTAGACATCACCGTCGAGCGCTGCGACACCCTGCTGCGCACCGCGTACGAGACCGGCACCCGCCTCTACGTCGGCCACAACATGCGTCACATGCCGGTCGTCCGCCTGATGCGCGACCTCATCGCGCGCGGCGAGATCGGCGAGGTCAAAACGGTGTGGGTACGGCACTTCGTCGGCTACGGCGGCGACTGGTACTTCAAGGACTGGCACGCCGAACGGCAGTACACCAACGGCCTGTTGCTCCAGAAGGCCGCCCACGACATCGACGTACTGCACTGGCTCGCGAACGGATACGCGCGGCAGGTCCAGGCCCTCGGGGACCTGATGGTCTACGGCGACAGTCCGCACCGCCGCGAGCCCGGCGAGCCCAAGCACGACGACTGGTACACGAAGGACGGGCACTGGCCGCCGCACACCCAGCGCGGCCTCAACCCCGTCATCGACGTCGAGGACGTGTCGCTGGTCAATATGCGCCTCGACAACGGCGTACTGGCCGCCTACCAGCAGTGCCACTTCACCCCCGACTACTGGCGCAACTACACCGTCATCGGCGACGCCGGCCGCCTGGAGAACTTCGGCGACGGGCCCGGGGGAGTGGTGAAGGTGTGGAACACCCGCCGCTCCGGCTACCGCGGCGAGGCCGACGCCGAGTACCCCGTCCCGGCCGCCGAGGACAACGCCGGGCATGGCGGAGCCGACCCGCTGCTCGTCGACGAGTTCGTGCGGTTCGCCCGCGACGGCGGCCGCACCGACACCTCACCGGTGGCCGCACGGATGGCCGTCGCGGCCGGCGTACGGGCCACCGAGTCGCTGCGGGACGGCGGGACACCGCGCGAAGTACCCGACCTCGACGCGGAATTGGTCGCCTACTTCGAGCGAGGTCAAGCGCCCGAACGGGGCCTGAAGCAAAGCTGCGGCGGCGCTTAAGAAAACCTCGATGGACCCGGGACGCCGTGGTGAGGAAGAGTCGGGGTCGGCGGCGCAGGACGGTCGCCACCCCTCTCTACTTGCTTATCTGCCGCGCGGGTGGCTTCGTGCTGCCCGCGTGCGGGACGACAGGAGCCGAACCGTTGAAGGCGCTGGTCAAGGAGAAGGCCGAACCCGGACTCTGGCTGACGGACGTGCCCGAGCCGTCCATCGGCCCCGGCGACGTGCTGATCAAGGTGCTGCGCACCGGCATCTGCGGCACCGACCTGCACATCCGCGGCTGGGACGGCTGGGCGCAGTCCACGATCAGCGCGCCGCTCGTCGTCGGCCATGAGTTCGTCGGCGAGGTCGTCGAGACCGGCCGGGACGTCTCCGACATCGCGATCGGCGACACGGTCAGCGGCGAGGGCCACCTCGTCTGCGGCAAGTGCCGCAACTGCCTCGCGGGCCGCCGTCACCTGTGCCGCGCGACGGTCGGCCTCGGCGTCGGCCGCGACGGCGCGTTCGCCGAGTACGTCGCCCTGCCCGCCTCCAACGTGTGGGTGCACCGCGTCCCCGTGGACCTGGACGTGGCGGCGATCTTCGACCCGTTCGGCAACGCCGTGCACACCGCCCTGTCCTTCCCCCTGGTCGGCGAGGACGTCCTGATCACGGGCGCGGGCCCGATCGGACTGATGGCCGCCGCGGTCGCCAAGCACGCCGGCGCCCGCAACGTCGTCGTCACGGACGTCAGCGAGGAGCGCCTCGACCTCGCCCGCAAGGTCGGCGTCAGCCTGGCCCTGAACGTCGCCACCGGGACCATCGCCGACGGTCAGCGCGAGCTCGGCCTGCGCGAGGGCTTCGACGTCGGCCTGGAGATGTCCGGCAACCCGACCGCGATGCGCGACATGCTCGCCAACATGACCCACGGCGGCAAGATCGCCATGCTCGGCCTGCCGTCGCAGGAGTTCGCCGTCGACTGGGCCCGGATCGTCACCTCGATGATCACCATCAAGGGCATCTACGGCCGCGAGATGTTCGAGACCTGGTACGCGATGTCGGTCCTCCTGGAAGGCGGCCTCGACCTCGCCCCGGTGATCACGGGACGTTACGCGTACACCGACTTCGACGCGGCCTTCGACGACGCGGCGAGCGGCCGCGGCGGCAAGGTCATCCTTGACTGGACCTCCTGAACTCCCCCTGCGCATAAGGACTTACGCATGTTCGACAACGTACGCGAAGACCTCCAGGCCACCCTCGACGAGATCGTCGCCGCGGGCCTGCACAAGCCCGAGCGGGTCATCGGCACCCCGCAGTCCGCCACCGTCGGCGTCACGGCGGGCGGGCGCCCCGGCGAGGTGCTGAACTTCTGCGCCAACAACTACCTCGGCCTCGCCGACCACCCCGAGGTCATCGCCGCCGGACACGCGGCCCTCGACCGCTGGGGCTACGGCATGGCCTCCGTCCGCTTCATCTGCGGCACCCAGGAGGTCCACAAGGAGCTGGAGGCGCGGCTGTCCTCCTTCCTCGGCCAGGAGGACACGATCCTCTACTCCTCCTGCTTCGACGCCAACGGCGGCGTCTTCGAGACGCTCCTCGGCCCCGAGGACGCGGTGATCTCCGACGCCCTCAACCACGCCTCGATCATCGACGGCATCCGGCTCAGCAAGGCCCAGCGCTTCCGCTACGCGAACCGCGACATGGCCGACCTCGAAGCCCAGCTCAAGGCGGCCTCCGGAGCGCGCAGGAAGCTGATCGTCACCGACGGCGTCTTCTCCATGGACGGCTACGTCGCCCCCCTCGCCGACATCTGTGACCTCGCCGAGCGCCACGACGCGATGGTCATGGTCGACGACTCCCACGCCGTCGGCTTCGTCGGCGCCGGCGGTCGCGGCACCCCCGAGCTGCAAGGCGTCATGGACCGCGTCGACATCATCACCGGCACCCTCGGCAAGGCCCTCGGCGGCGCCTCCGGCGGCTATGTCGCCGCCCGCGCCGAGATCGTCGCCCTGCTGCGCCAGCGCTCGCGCCCGTACCTCTTCTCCAACAGCCTCGCCCCGGTCATCGCCGCGGCCTCGCTGAAGGTCATCGACCTCCTGGAATCGGCCGGTGACCTGCGCGAACAGCTGGCCGCCAACACCAAGCTGTTCCGTACGCGGATGACGGAGGAAGGCTTCGACGTCCTGCCCGGCGATCACGCCATCGCGCCCGTGATGTTCGGTGACGCGGCCGTCGCGGGCCGCATGGCCGAGCTGCTCCTGGAGCGCGGCGTGTACGTCATCGGCTTCTCGTACCCGGTGGTCCCGCAGGGCCAGGCCCGTATCCGGGTCCAGCTCTCCGCGGCGCACTCCACGGAGGACGTGAACCGGGCCGTCGACGCGTTCGTGGAGGCTCGCGCGCAGCTCGGCTGACCGGTTTGGGACAATAGGCGCATGATCGAAGCGCGGCGGCTGCACATCCTCCGAGCAGTGGCCGACCACCGCACGGTGACGGCGGCTGCCGCCGCGCTGTATCTGACGCCCTCCGCGGTCTCCCAGCAGCTCACCGCCCTGGAGCAGGAGACGGGCCACAAGCTGGTCGAGCGCGGCGCCAAGGGCGTGCGGCTCACCCCGGCCGGCGAGATCCTGCTCACCCACACCGACGCCGTCCTCGCCCAGCTGGAGAAGGCCGAGGCGGAGCTCGCCGCTTACAGCACGGGTGAGGCCGGGACGGTGACCCTCGCCTCCTTCGCGACCGGCATCGGCCTGGTCGTGGGCCCCGCCCTGGCGCACCTGGCCAGGACGGCGCCCGGCATCCGGGTCCGGGTCCAGGACGCCGAGGGCGACGCGAGCCTGCCCATGCTCCTGGAGCGGCGGATCGATGTCGCGGTCGCCGTCGAGTACCGGGGTGCGATCGGCGCCGACGACGACCGGATCACGCGGGTGCCGCTGTACGCGGAGCCCTTCGACGCGGTGCTCCCGGTGACGCACCGGCTCGCGGACGCCGAGTGGGTGCCGGTGGCGGACCTCGCGAAGGACACCTGGATCGGGCCCTACCCCGGGAACCCCTGCCACGACGTGGTGGTCCTCGCCTGCGAACACGCCGGATTCTCCCCGCAGTTCGAGCACTCCTCCGACGACTTCCGCGCGGTCGTCTCGCTCGCCTCCGCGGGCGCGGGCGTGGCCCTGGTGCCGCGCTCGGCACTGCGCGGCATGGACCTGACCGATGTCGTCGTCCGCCCCATCGACGGGGTGGTGCCGACCCGCAAGGTGTTCGCGGCGGTCCGCCACGGCGCGGAGACGCATCCGCTGATCCGCCCGGTGCTCGACGCGCTCGGCGAGGCGGCCGCCGCCTGAAGCGAACCGCGGGGCCGTGTTCCTAGAGCACGCCGCCCGCCGCGTCGTGGAACACCTCCGGCCAGTAGACGTACTCGTCCGTGTCGCTCTCCTCCCGGCAGGAGTCCGGGTCGAACGCGGCCAGCGTCGCCAGCATGGCCTCGGCGAGATGGACGTAGAAGTCGTCGGTGTCGCCCTTGAGGTCGTACGGCTCCACGAGTCTCCGCTCCACTCCGTGCATCCACAGAGCGAGGACCAGCGTGGAGATGTCGGTGTTCATCGGCGTCAGCGCGTCGAAGGTGTAGGGGGCGTGGTGGATGGCGCCGGTGCGGCCGTCGAGCACGACGTCGACCTCCTGCGGGGTGCCGCCCAGGCGCAGCCGCCGGTCGGCGTCGGGGACGAGCGGGCAGTCCTCGACCTCCTCGTAGAGGTGCCGGAGCTCGGGGTCCTGTGACGACGCCGCACGGTCCTCGGCCAGCGTCAGGAGCGGGTCGTCGGGCGAGCCGGCGGCCCAGAACGTCAGGGCGTCGATCGGCAGTCCGACCTCGGTGAGGAACCGCCGTGTCGGCTCGTGCACCAGCGCGGACGGCAGCTCGTCGGGCGCGAACCGGCGCACGCCGTTCTCCCCGAACACGCCGACCAGGGCCTGTGCGGGCAGATCGAGCCGCAGCCCGCGCCCCGGCCCCGCTACCAGCGCGAGGGGTCTGACGGCCACGATGATCCGCCACAGGTTCGGCAGCCCGAGCGGCCACTGCGCGGGGCCGCTTCCCTCGCCCCAGTCCTGCGCGTCCCAGGGCTCTTCGCGAAACGCCGCGACCAGCCGCTCGCGCGCCTCCCGCACGGCGTCGAGGCCGACCCGTCCGGCCAGATCCGCGAACCGCCCGCGCAGTCCGTCGAACTCGTCCAGCGCGCCCGTCAGCCGGTGCAGCGACTCCAGCGACGGGGCCAGCGCATGCACGTCGGCGTAGCGCGGGTCGTACATGTCGAGGAGACAGACCCGGCCCGACGCGGGGTCGCGGACCACCTCCTGCTCCAGGGGCATGAGGTACCCGACCACCTCGAGCCCGGCGATGGACGGATCGAGGCCGGCGGGATCGAACTTCTCCAGGACGACGTCCACCGCCCGCAGCGCGGGCGCCCCCGCCGCACACGGCTTCACCAGAGCAGATCCCGGCCTCATGAACACCCTCACCCCGTAGTGGATCGTGAACGGCGTCCACGCTAACGACCGCCTCTGACAACGCACCCCACCTCCACGTAACCCGAACGTTTCATATATGGGATACCGTGCCGAATATGAGACGCGAGACGGAGGCGCCCTCGCACGGCGCGGAGATGGAAACGGACCCCGTGGATGCCAGACTCGGCGCCCGCCTGTCCGAGCTGCGGGCCGAACACGGCTGGTCCCTGGGCGAGTTGGCGGACCGCAGCGGAGTGAGCCGGTCCACCCTGTCGCGCGCCGAGCGCGCCGAGATCAGCCCGACCGCCGCACTCCTCAACCGGATCTGCGCCGTGTACGGGCGGACCATGTCGCAGCTCCTCAGCGAGGTCGAGTCCGCCCCCGCCCAGGTGGTGCGCGCCGCCGACCAGCAGGTCTGGCGCGACGACGCCAGCGGCTTCCTGCGGCGCTCCGTCTCGCCGCCGCTCCCGGGGCTGCGCGGCGAGGTCGTCGAGGGCAACCTCGAACCGTACGCCGACATCGCCTACGACCGTCCGCCCGTGCCCGGCCTCGAACAGCACATCTGGGTCCTCGACGGCCTCCTCGACCTCACGGTGCAGAGCGTCACCCACCACCTCGCCGCCGGCGACTGCCTGCGCTTCCGCCTGTGGGGCCCCACCCACTTCCACTGCCCGGGCCCCGAACCCGTCCGCTACGCACTCGTGGTGGTCCTGCCGTGACGACCCGCCCGACCCTCCTGCGGCCCGATCGATTCCCCTCCACGACAGAAGCATTGGGGGACCTTCTGGCGGACGTCGTCGCGGACGGCAACTCCCTCGGCTTCCTCGACGGACTCACCCGGGACGAGGCCGCCGAATGGTGGCGGGGCCGCGCCCCGGCCGTCGCCCGCGGCGACCTCGCCGTCTGGGCGGCCCTCGACGCGACGGGCCGCTGCCTCGGCACCGTCTCCCTCGCCTTCGCCGCCCTGCCCAATGGCCGCCACCGCGCCGAGGTGTGCAAACTGATGGTGCACAGCGCGGCCCGAGGTCAGGGCCTCGGCCGCACCCTGCTCACGACCGCGGAACTCGCCGCCGCCGAGCGCGGCATCACCCTGCTCGTCCTCGACACGGAGGCCGGCAGCCCCGCCGAACGCCTCTACCGGGGCGCCGGGTGGCAGCGGGCCGGCAGCATCCCCGACTACGCGGCGGACCCGGCCGGGGTCCTGCGCCCCACGACGCTCTTCTACAAGCACCCGCAGACCCGGGCGGGGCAGGCGGCCTGACCGGCGCTTCGGTGCCGCCCGGCAGGAATGAGAACCGCGGCACAAGGGCAGGGGAAGGTGCAGGTCGGCGCGCGTCCGCGCCCGCACCTGGCCGTCCGGACCATCCGAGAGGGAGCCGCCCATGACCGCCGCCGACCCCACGTCGACGTACACCACCAGCGCGCTCAGCACCGGCGACGGCGCGGCCGTGGCCACGTACACCTGGCTGCCCGACGGCGGCAGGCCGCGGGCCTTCGTCCAGATCGCGCACGGCGCCGCCGAGCACGGCCAGCGCTACGACCGGTTCGCCCGGCACCTCACCGCCCACGGCTACGGGGTCATCGCCTCCGACCACCGGGGCCACGGCGCCACCGCCGCGACCACGGGCGGCTACGGCGTCACCGACGACGCCGAACCCGGCACCGTCGACGCCTGGGTGTCGATCATCGAGGACCTCAAGGCCATCGGCGACCAGGCCAGGGCCCTGCACCCGAACGTCCCGTTCGTGCTGCTCGGCCACAGCCTCGGCTCGCTCCTCGCCCGCGACTACGCACAGCGGTACGCGGACGACCTGGTGGGCGTCATCCTCTCGGGTACGTTCCGCTCCCTGCCCGGAGCCGACAACGAGGGCGCGATCACGGCCCTCGAGGCGCAGATCGCCCGCGACGGCCGCGCGGCCGCCTCCTCCTTCGTTCCCGACCTCTTCGCGAGCTTCAACGACCCGTACGAGCACCGCACCGGCTTCGAATGGCTCTCGCGGGACGAGGCGGAGGTCGACGCTTACGTCGCCGACGAGCGCTGCGGCTTCGCGTTCGCGACGGGCCTGTCCCTGGACTTCGTCCGCGCGGTGCGCCGCATCAACGACCCCGCGAACCTCGCCTGCATCCCCACCGACCTGCCGATCCACGTCGCGGTCGGCACGGAGGACCCCTGCAACCAGCGGATGACCCTGGTCCACGAGCTCCTCGAGGACTTCCGCTACGTAGGCGTGGAGGACCTGACCTGGAAGGGGTACGAGGGCGCCCGCCACGAGATCCTCAACGAGACCAACCGCGACGAGGTCCAGGAGGACCTGACGGCCTGGCTGGACAAGCGCGTGCCGTGACGGGTCTTCGACGGGCCGTTGTCAGTGGCCTTGGCTACGGTTCCTTCCATGCTGGACGCCGACGACGTACGCACCATCGCCCTGTCCCTGCCGGACACGACGGAGAAGATCGCTTGGAGCATGCCCACGTTCCGGGTGGCGGGAAAGATGTTCGCCACGCTGCCCGACGAGGAGACCTCGATCGCCGTGCGCTGCCCCAAGGAGGAGCGCGACGAACTGGTGATGGCCGAGCCGAAGAAGTTCTGGGTCGCCGACCACGAGGCGTCCTTCGCGTGGGTCCGGGCCCGGCTGGCCGCGCTCGACGACGCGGACGAACTGCGTGACATCCTCACCGACTCCTGGCGCCAGGCCGCACCGACCCGACTCCTCGATTCTCACCCGGAGTTGGGGGCCGCCACCGCGGACTGATATTGACTGGGCCGCTCGGCAGGCCCATGACATCATCCGCCCGTAGGCGTGGATGACAGGGCGCCGCGGCGGACGCCGCGCGGGCCGGGAGGAGCCGGGCGGGGATGGCGGGCGGGGCATCGCAGGGGCGGGACGGTACGGATCCAGGGAGCACGGTGGCGCGGGGCGGCGCCGGGGGAGCGGGCCGGCGCCGGAGCATCTGGTCACGCGACTTCGGACTGTTCTTCACCGCGCGGGCCGTCGCCAAGCTCGGCGACACCATGCTGCCCGTCGCGCTCGCCGCGGGCCTGCTCCAGTACGGGTACGGCGCGGGCGCCGTCGGACTCGCGATGGCGGCGTCCGTGGGCTGCTTCGCGGGCCTCGTCATCTTCGGCGGGGTGATCGCGGACCGCTTCGACACCCGGATCCTGATGATCGTCGCGGACGCGACCCGTCTGATCACCCAGTCCCTGGCCGCCGTCATGTTCTTCACGGGGCATGTCGTGCTCTGGGAGATCTGCGTCATCGGCGCCGTCAACGGCACGGCCTCCGCACTCTTCCAGCCCGGCGTCGCCAGCACCGTGCCGCGCCTGGCCGACGACGTGCAGGCGGCGAACGGCGCGATCCGGGTCGCCGAGTCCGGCTCCCAGCTCGCGGGCCCCGCGGTGGCGGGCATGCTCGTCGCCTTCGTCTCCCCGGGCCTGGTCTTCGCCGCGCACGCGGGCACGTACGCCCTGAGCGCCCTGTGCCTGCTGCTCCTGAAGCTGCCCCCGGCGGCCCCCGACGACAAGGCCGAGCGCACCCGCTTCCGCACCGAACTCGTAGAAGGATGGCGCGAGTTCCGCTCCCGCACCTGGCTCTGGGGTGTCATCGCGGTCTGGTGCGTCCTGATGATCGGCGCCTCCGGCCCGGCCGTCCCGCTCGTCGCCACCCAGATCACCCTGGAGCACGGTCCGCGCGCATACGGCCTGGTGAACTCCGCCCTCGGCGCGGGCACGGTCGTCGGCGGCGTGATCGCCCTGCGCCTGCGCCCCCGCCGCATGCTGCGCGCCGGCTCCCTCGCCCTCTTCTCCTTCGCCCTGTTCCCCGCGGTGGTCGGAGCGGGCCTGAGCGTCCCCGGAATGATGGCGGGCTGTGTGGTGGCGGGCGCCGGCATGTCGTTCTGGGGCGTGATGTGGGCGACCAGCGTGCAGACGCAGGTCCCGCGCGACGTCCTCAACCGCATCCACGCCTACGACGTCGCCGGCTCCCTCGCCATGGCTCCGGTCGGCCAGTCGCTGGCGGGCCCGGCCGCGGCCGCGTTCGGCACCCACCACGTCCTGCTCGCGGGCGGCGCGGTCACGCTCCTGTGCGCCCTCGCCCTGCTCCTCATCCCGGCGGTCCGCGGCCTCGTACGGGCTGACACGGCCCCCGTACGCTCCGTGCCGACGCCCCGGCCGAGCCCGGCGCAGTCCCCGGCGGCGACAGAACCTCAACCTTGATCGAGGTCGGGGCCCGACCGCACCGGAAAGGGATGCGCGACCACGGCCCCGAGTGCGGTATGGTTTCCGTGCGCGTTCGGCCCGGGGAAAACCCAGGTCAGCGAGCACCGGGACGTGGCGCAGCTTGGTAGCGCACTTGACTGGGGGTCAAGGGGTCGCAGGTTCAAATCCTGTCGTCCCGACAGTTCGATTCGTCGAATGTCGTAGATGAAGGGCCGTTTTCGAACGGCCCTTTTTCTGTTCCCCGCTCGCTCCCGGGTGGAGGCGGGGGAGCGGGGGGCGGGCTCCCAGTGTCCCCTTGGCTGTTTGCTCCCACTCGGGGCGTTGCCTACATATTCGATTCCTTGCGCTCACGTTCACATCCGCGCCCGGTTTGTTACCCACGGCTCCTCGTCCTATGGGTGGCTTTCTGGGTATGGGCTTGAGCTCTTCGCGCTGGTCGGGATCGCTCCCACTGGGTGTGGGGCCGGGAGTGGTGTCCCCTTGGCCGGAATCTGGGTTATGGGGCCATGCGAAATGTTGACCCCAGTTCCGATTGTGTCTGCGTGTTATGCCGGTTATGGGGCTTGGTGGTTGCGTGGGGCATGGAGGTGTTGAACGTGGGTGGGAGTGCTTCGGTGGCCCGCCTGTATCGGTAATCGGCGGTCGCCGGCCGTCGCAGCCGGTTGATCGGGGGCTTTCCATCTCTGGTGATCATGCGAAAGCCGCGCTGCGGGGCGGAGCTTGGGTGTGGTGCAGACGATATGGGGAGCAAGGGCCGGCCGCGCAAGAGCTGTTGATCTCGTGCTCCGTTTCGGTGGTGGGTGTTGATCACGTTCGGAGCCTCCATCGCTCCGATCCCTGACGCGTTCGGCCTGCGGGCCGAACGCGGGTTCACTTGGGGCCGCTGGGGTATGAAGAGCGATCTGGACTTCCATATGGGGTGTGACGTAATCCCCGCTCGAGATGCATCACGGGTTCCGTAGGAAGTTCGGTGCGGGGTGTTGCGGCATTGTCAGTTGTAGGTACTGACGGAACGGGCGGCATCGTGAGCACGGTGCCGTGCTGACAATCGTCGCGGCAGGGCAAGGTCGGGCAGTGGCCCACAGGTCGAGGTAGGCCTTGCAAGAACGGCCCGCGCTTCTGCACCACTTCGATGCCGAGCCCCGCAGCGGGCGCCCCTCCGCCCTCTTGTGGGGAGGGCCGGTGCCGTCCATCCGGCTCCAGGCTGGGAACATCACCGGGCGCAGCTCGGCGAGCAGATCCCCCGCCACTCGTTGGCGGCACGGCAGTCATGAACGGGACCTCTCCGGTTGCGAGTTGGGCGATCGGTGCGCCCCGAAGGGCAAGGGCGCGAGGCCCGGAGGCTCAGCAGGTCGGACAGTGGGCACGGCGGCCGACGGGCGGCTGTGTCCATGCGTGCATCTTTGGCTGGGTCTTGCGGAAAGACGCTAACCGGACACCTGGGTTGAGGCAGAGAGGCCTGCGCTTCATCTGGCCCGGGTGGCCACGGTCGGCTCGGCCAGGAAGGCCGTGCATCACGCTGCTTCCCTGGTGCGGGCCTTGCGCGTGCCGTCGTACGAGGAAGCGCGAGAGGGATGTCGGATGTTTCATGTGCGAACACGTGCAGGATTCACCCCTTCGAGTGGCGGGGGGTCTTAGTGGATTCGCGGGTTCCATGAGTGAAGTAGGACACAGTTGGGGTGCGGGAGGCGTAGACCATTTGGTGACGGTTGCGAGAGAGATGCTGCTCACCGTGCGTTACTTGTCGGTACGTGATCACTTGGTGCGATGTTCAATTATCCCCGTGTGGGATTCGGTCAGTAGTTCATGCGTGTACAGCCGTTTAGGCCGGTTCTATAGGCACCGACAGAAGGCGCCGCCGCAACGAGCGTTCGTAACGCGGAGCCGCTCGTTTCCGGCCTCAACGAAGAGGATTCATGACCGACGATGCCCGTGCGGGACGCAACGGCAGACCCGTGGCCACCACCGCGGTGCTTCCGTTCCCACTGGATTTCGAGGCGCTGTACCTGAGGAACCACGAGGATTACCACGGGTTCGCGCTGGCCATACTCATGGACCAGCAAAGCGCTGAGGACGCAGTCCACCGGGCCTTCTACGAAATCCTCCATCACTGGCCGGCGCTCCTGGCCGATGGCAACGTCCATCAGCAGACCTGGGCGATCCTGCGGCGCACCGTCATCTCCGAGAGGCTCATCAACTACCGGGACAACCTCGCCGAACTGACAGAGGACAGCGACGTGGCACGCGCCCTGTGCGCGCTGCCGCCGCGGCAGTTCGACGTCATGGTCCTGCGCTACCTGTGCCACTGCGCCACCGATGACATTGCCTGGTACCTGGGTGTGACGGCCAGCACCGTCGACTACCACGGCCGAAGGGCCAAACAGCGCCTGGAACAGGCCATGCCCGCCCGCATCAGAAGGAGCACGTGACATGAGTGCCACGAAGCGATCGCCCTCGCACGCCGAACAAGCGCTGACCGCGGCCGGGCGACGCCTGCGCGAGCGTCGGCCCGCCTTCGACGTCGCCGCGGGATTGCACCGTCTGGCCCGGGACGCTGGCTACACCTCCGTGCCGGACACCAGGCCATCGGTCTCCCGCGCCCTACACAGTCTCCAAGAATTCGTCGGCTGGAGCGTGGACCAGCCCGGAGCCGTCACCCACGTCGAACAGCTCGCTGCGACGCTCGGGGGAAGCGGAGCCTCCTACCAACTGCTGAAACTGGACCGGGAGACCGAGGAAGTTGACCTGGACGGCGCGCACGTATTCGCCTGCATGCTCTATCTCGCCGGCCATCCCGAAAGTGCTCAGTTCTGGTGGCGGTTGACAGCCATGGCCGGCGTCAGCGCCAGCGCCCTGTGCCTTCAACTGTTGCACCAGGGCCGGGGCGAGACCGAAGAGGCCGAACACTGGCGGGACATCCTGCTGGACCTACTGGAACTGGACGACGATCCCGTCGTGGGGCGGATATTCGTCAACGCGGTCGGCGCTTTCGCCGCCTACACCCGACGCCACAGGCCGCCGGCCCCCGTCACACCCGTCCTGGATGCGGAAGTACGCCGACTGGCCACCCGCGCTGACGCCGACCTCCTGGTGTGCCGGCCTGATGCCGGCCTTGCCCGTCGCCTGCAGGACTGCGCCCACTCCTAGGGCCTCTCTTCAAACTCCCGTCGTCGCCCGGAGGCGGCCCGGCGGCGTCTGGTGCGTGCTCTCGGCGTGCCGGGTGCAAGGCCTCGTACTGGACGTACTTGGCCTTGTGCCAGGTGCGGCGAGAGCACGTGCCAGGCGCCGCGGGGCAGACGGGAGTTTGAAGACAGGCCCTAGCCCCGGATCAAACGAAAAACCCGCCTGCGGTCCCGGTTCCTAGGCCACCGACCGCTGGCAGGCTCTTCATCACGCCCGAAGGACGTACCTGGTATGAAGCGTAAACCCCGAACCACTGTCTTAAGTAAGGGATCACTTCGCAACCGCCGTCTCCGCAACGCCGCAGCCTTCTCCCTGTTGCGCGGCCTGGCCTACGGCCTGGGAAGTGGTATCGCTGGATTGCTTGTGTACTGGCTCCAGCGGTACCTGTGAGCCTTGGCCCGGCCGACTGGCCAGCCGGGCGGGCGAGATCTGGTTCGTCGTCATGACGCTGGCGGACTTTCCTTCAGGCCGGGTGCTAGCAGAAAGCAACGGTCAGCAGTGGAGGGCCTGGTCGGCCGCGCGCGTGGCTGACTGGCGGTGCTCACTCAGCCCTCTCGGCATGCTCCTCGTCGTTCCCGCGCAGACGGCGCAGTCGCTCCGTGATCTCGCTGGAGAACACCTTCTTGACCGATCCTGCTCGGTCAAGTGTCTCACTGCCGAGGGTTCTGGCCGCGCCGACGCCCTTCGCTCCTGTCTCGAGCGCCCTGTTCCTCGCCTCCGTGGCCGCGTCCGCCCATCGTCTTGTCTCCGATGAGCGGCCACCGGACTCGATTCCGAGCCGCTCGTGGAAGTCATGAACGCCGGCCGAGAGCCGGTTGCTCGACTGGACCACGGCAGGAGACCTGGTCGGGTGCAGCAACACCTTTGTGTTGGCTGTGTCAGCAGCCGCGTTCATCCGGGCCACCAGATGCCCGGTGCTCCGAGAGATGAGATTCAATCGGTTCTGTCGGGCGGCCCGGAGTCCGAGACGATGCCGGTCCAGTTCCTCCGGAGACACGTCCAGCACCCGGTCGAGTTCGAGTACGGCGATCGCGTCCTGCAGTTGGAAGCAGCGGGCCAGCACAGTGAGCCACTCCTGGGCCTTGGGTTCGGCATCCTTGGCTGTCGTGGCGAGATCACCGATCTTGGTCTCGCGCTGCATCTTGTCCGCGAGCGCGTCGAGTTGGCGCAAGGCGTACGCCTGGGTCCGTGCGATCGTCACCGAGGTGTTCTGCACCTTGACCAGATGATCTCGGAGACCCGGCCCACGTGCTCGCGGATGGTCATGGCCTCCTCGATCACGAGGTGCACTCCGATCATGTCCGCCAGCACAGCGTCCTTCTGGGCCCGGAGCACGTCATCTACCTTTTCGTCGATCCTGGCGAGGTAGTCAGTGATCTCATCCATGGTCTGCTGCATCGCGAACTGCGCCATGACCCCCGCAACACCAGCAAGAGCCGCCGGGTTGGTCAGAAGCGATCTGGGTGCCTTCGCGAACTCGACGAATCCCTTGATCTGGCCCTTCTGGCCTTTGAATACACCCGTGCTGAGGCCCGTCTTCGAGCTTTCCTTCAGCCCGTACTTCTTGACGAGCTGCGCCGATTGTGGAGTCAGCTTCACCCAGTGAACGGAGTTGGCGGCGATCTCCGAACCCGCCTGCGCGACCGCGACTCCGGTACCGAACACGGACCTGAGCCGCTGCAGTCCGAGGTCCATCGACGACAGCCCCTCCGAGGCGAGGAAGCGGTCGACGTCCGTCGGATCTCCGATGACCGCCAGTCCGTCACCGTCACTGATCAGCTGAATCTCGTTGTTCATCGCCCGCCCCTGGAGTCGAGTCGCGGTGGAGAGTACTCGACGTGCGTGTGGTGAGCACCGGGTAGAGACAGAGGACTTCCGGAGATCGGAGATCAAGGTGTCTGCCCGGCCCGGACCGTGGTGAACTGCCCCGCGTCGCAATGTGAATTCGGCATCCCGTCCGACGCAACCGACGCCACAGGCCGGCCTCGGCCCATAGCGCGAAGCGGCGATGCGCGGTGGCGATGGACGTGCCGAACGCAGGCGGCAGATGCCGCCAGGCACAGCCACTGGTCAGCACGTACACCATTGCGGCTCAACTGCGGCCCGGGCGGGGGCACCAAAGTGACCAAGAAGGAGGTTGAAAAGCGGATGTTCAGGCAGTGTGATTAGTGAGAGTCGTAGGCCGGTGGGTCGGCGACGGACGTGTGTGCTGGGCAAGGAGGAGATGTGGCGACCGAGACTTTCAGCATCGACAAGCGGCCCTTGCGAGATCTGCTGGGGCAGGTCGAGGCGGGGAAGATCCAGTTGCCCGAGTTCCAGCGTGGCTGGGTTTGGCCCTGGCCCAACATCGCGAGTCTGCTGGCCTCGGTGTCCCTCAACTACCCGATCGGGACCGTGATGCTGCTCGAGGGCGGTGGGGACGTCCGGTTCAAGTACAGGCCGATCGAGGGGGCGGCCCCGGGCGAGCGCGTACAGCCGGAGTCGTTGGTTCTCGACGGGCAGCAGAGGCTGACCTCGCTGTTCCAGTCGCTTGCGATGGGTAGCCCGGTGGAGACGCAGGACGAGCGCAAGCGTCGGGTGGCTGGCTGGTTCTACGTCGACATGGTCAAGGCGCTGGACGAGAACGAGGATCGTGAGGACGCGATCCGTTTCATTCCACCCACACGCAAGGTGGTCAGTTTCCGGGGCGAGGTCCTGCAAGACTATTCGACACGCGAGCTGGAGTACCAGCAGCGTGTCTTCCCGCTGCGAAGTCTCTTCGACAACTCCTGGGGCGACGGCTTCGCCCGCCACTGGGGGTTCGCACCGGATGCGATGGAGCTTTGGTACGCCTTCCGGGACGGTTTCATCCGCTCATTCGACCTGTACCACTTCCCGGTCATCGAACTCGGCAAGGGCACCCCGCGTCAGGCAGTTTGCCAGGTCTTCGAGAAGGTCAACACGGGCGGAGTCACGCTCACCGTGTTCGAGTTGCTGACGGCGACATACGCTGCCGACGAGTTCGATCTGCGGCGTCACTGGCGTGAGTGCCGGTCCGCCTGGGAGGCGCCTGAGTACGCCATCCTGCGGGATGTCTCCAACACCGACTTCCTTCAGGCAGTCACTCTTTTGGCCACTGCCGAGCGGCGGCGTCGAGAGGAAGAGGCCGGTACGGACGAGGAGCGTCTGCCACGTATCGGCTGCAAGCGCAAGGACATGCTCGTGCTGAGCTTGGAGGACTATCGGCGATACGCGCCCGACGTCGTCGCCGGCTTCAAGGCCGCCGCCAAATTCCTGCGCCAGCAGTTCGTCTTCGACACGCGTTTCCTTCCGTACGGCACACAACTGATCCCGCTGGCCGCGATCTTCGCCCTCGCCGGCAAGGACGCGGAGACCGCGGGCGCGCAGGAGAAGCTGGCTCGCTGGTACTGGTGCGGGGTGTTCGGCGAGCTCTACGGCGGTACGACCGAGACCCGGTTCAACCTCGATCTCCCCGACGTTGTCGACTGGATTCACGGTTCGACGCATGAACCTCGTACGGTTACACAGGCACAATTCGCGGCAAGCCGCCTGTTGACCCTGCGGACCCGGCAGAGCGCCGCGTACAAAGGCATCTACGCGCTCCTGCTCAAGGCGGGCGCCGCGGACTGGCGGACAGGGGAGAAGGCGGAGGTCAGTGTCTATTTCGACGAGGCGATGGACATTCATCACATCTTCCCGCAGGCCTGGTGCCAGAAGAACGGTTACGAGCGTTCCGTCTATAACTCCATTGTCAATAAGACACCGTTGACAGCACGCACCAACCGGATCATCGGCGGCCACGCGCCGTCCGAGTATCTGCAGCGGCTCGCGAAGGCGGCCGAGACCAGCCCGGAGGGTGTCGAGCAGCGCATCGGCACACACCTTGCGGCCCCCGGGCTGATGCGGGCCGACGACTTCGACGCCTTCTTCGAGGAACGGCGAAAGGTACTTCAGGAACACATCGCCGCGGTGATGGGCAAGCCGGTGGTTGACGACCAGGTCCCGGGGCAGCGGCCCGGGGAGGCGGTCCGGGCCGCGGAAAACGGACTGGAAGCCGGAGCGTCGGTTCCTCCGCAGTCGTGAGTCCCGGTCCGTCGAAGAACAGGCATGCGTAAGGTCGCCTTCGCTGGCCATGGCGTTGTGGGGGTCGGCGAGTAGGTCCATGCATGTCATGCAGCAGGCCGGTACGCGTGGAGGACGCCGCCGAGGCGGTCGTGTCGGCGTATGCGGAGGCTGGCGATTCGCTCGGGTTCGGGCGGTTGGGGAGAGGGTGGCGGAGTGGCCCTCTGGAGCGATCGGTGGGTGCGGTGCTCGTTGTAATGGTGCTCGTGGGCGCGTAGGGCGTGGAGCGGCTGGTTGTGCGCGAGTCATGGCGCAGCCGACGGGAGTTGGGCGGCAGCATGTCCGTACGGCATGCAAGTTCGGCGGATCGCCGCCGGTTCAGGTGAATCGCGGCGTACAGCGCCGAAGAGCCTCGAAGGTGCGTTAGCCCGGCAGGCAACTTGAATGACGGTGCAGACGGGAGGAGAACCGAGGGCGTTCAATGGGTGCGTACCACTCCCAGCGGAGGCAAAGCTCCATCAGCGACCGTCGAGCCAGTCGCTTCGGACACGTAGTGCCGCGACCTGCGTCGTATCGGCGGGGCAGCACGAATGCTCATCCTGCCGCCCACCGGCCAGGCTCCTGATCTGCATGAACGCCCCTCTCGGCAGGCGCATGCGCAGGCGCAGGGCCCGGTCGGACGAGCACGAGAGATGATCACGCCCGATGCGCGCTCCGTGGAGCGCGGCACCCCTGGTCGGCCCTGACGACGGCGATGTGAAGCGGTACGGGCCTCTCGCGGCCCCACCCGCCCCGCCATCATCACCGTCACCCTCTTCAACGCACTGACCACGCGTTCGGCCGCCGGCGTTTGCCCAGCGGCCTCACGGCAGAGTTCCGCAAGTGGCCGACCGGCGGTGACCGAGAATTCCTATTCCTCGACCTGCCTCGGATCGATCGGAATCTCGCGTGCCGTATTCTCGGCGCGCTCCTCGGCGCTCAACTGCCGCGCCACGGTCCCGCAGCAGCGGTTGAACTGGTTCTGCCAGTCCGTCATGAACATGTCGTAGCTGGACTGGCCGACCAGCTTCAGGTCCGACTCGTCGTTGTGCCAGACGCCGTTGCTCGTCCAGTTCGAGGAGCCGACGAACACAAGTCTGGAGTTGGACGTACCCGCGTAACTGCCGCTGACCATCATGTACTTGTCGTGCGTGTAGTGCAGAGCGTTGCCGTTCACGTCGGTGCCGCGGGTGGTGTCGTGCACGTTGATGTTCGGCCGGTCCTTCAGGTAGTTCTGCACGCTGCCGTCAACCTGGCCGGCGGTGAAGAGTATCTGTATCTTCACGCCGGTTTTTGCCAGGCTCACCAGCTTCTTCGGCAGCTCCAGATAGTTCCGGTCGCCCGGCTGCCCGTGAGAGGTCCACTGGAACATGGCGATGTTGATCGTGGCCGGCGCCTTGATGTTGTTCAGGAAGTCGACCCAGGTATCGCTTTTGGAGCGCGCCTTGGGCCACTGGTAGGAGGGTGGGGACAGTGTCCTGGCGGCCTGGCCACTGGTGGAGTTGTAGTAGTCGGGCGCCAACGGGCCCGGGCCGCCCAGCGCCCCCTTTGCCATGGCTGTGAAGTAGCGGACGTAGGAGTTGTACAGGTCGACGTTGCCCTTGACGGTGGCGCTACTGTTCCACGCGGTTTTGGCCTGGGCGGAGGTGGGGTTGGCGCTGCTGACGGTCACTGTCCTGTTCGCGTCGCTCCCGCCGCTGAGCATGTAGTACTTCGCGTGCAGCGCGGAGCCGGAGTAGTGGGTCAGGCAGCCACCCGGGCACAGCGCGGCGAAGCTGGAGGCTTGCGGGTCGTTGCCCAGCTCGGTGACCATCGACTGCCAGGTCGCATTGTCGCTGTGAGAGTCCATCAGTGCCTTGACGATGACGCCGCGCTGGTGTGCGGCGATCAGGGCGTTGGCGAAGTCCGGGCCCGGCTGCGTGTTGCCTATCGAGTACATGGCGACGCGTATGGTCTGCCCGCAACTGGCGCTGTTGATCGATTCGATGATCGGTCCCATGATGTTCATCTGGGCGTCGGCGTCCTCGGGGTCGCTGAACCGCGGCCCCGGTGTTGAGGTGAACGTACGGGACTCGCAACTGAGCGGAGCCTTGGCCTTCTTGACCGCCGCGTGCGCCGTTGCAGGCGACAGCGCGGTGACGGCCAGCGCGGTGATCAACGTGAGCGTGCGCTTCATGGACGGGCCTTTCACTGGGTTGTTGACGATGACGAGTCGAGGTGTTGCTGTGGCTGATCGGCCAATGAGTGGTCGCCGAGGTGGACCTGGTGGCCGACGTCGTAGTACGGGCCTGTCCGGCAGTTCGGTGTGACGGGACCACCCGTCATCCGGTCGGATGAACTACTCATGGCTTCGGATCAGTTGGTGGCGTTCGCCCCGAACATCGGGCAGCCGTCGCCGTTGATGTCGCTCGCGGCGAGGGCGGCGCCCCAGCGGTCGTGAGAGGAGGCCGCGGAGTCGGCGATGGTGGTGCCGCCGGGCAGGCCGCAGGTCGAGCCCTGAAGGATCGCGACGGTGCCGCCGTCGAGGCCGGTACCGACCTTCTCGTGCTCGGCGCCGATCGCCAGGTCGTCGAAGCCGTCGTGGTGGAAGTCGCCGTAGGCGCTGACGCGGCCGAAGCCGTCACCCGCCTCGGAGGAGCCGGGCACGCTGGTGGTGTTCTGGCTGACGGCGGTGCGTTCGGCCGACGTGATGCGGTTCGCCGATTCGTACAGGGCGACGAAGTCCCCGGCGTTCTTCTGCTCGGACGCAGTGGCCTTGTCGGCGGAGAACGCGACGTCGCCGTAGCCCTCCCCGTCGAAATCCGCCTTGTGGTGCGTGACGGAGTCGGCCGCGCCGGCCGTGCCCGCCGACGCGGCGAGGAGATCGCCGGTCAGGGGCGCCGCCGAGGCGTTCGCTGTGGCGACGCGGATGCGCGTCGGAGGCGGGGTGGTAGGGCGTATGTGCTTGGCCATGCGTTGAGCTCCTGCAGGGGACAGAGGCGTCCGGCGGACATCCCGCTTCGATGAGGTGCTGGGCCGTTGGTGTTTGCACGCATTTGTTCCAGGCGTGACCACCGTTCGGCAAACAGGAGACTCGCAAAGGCGTCCGAGGGTTGCACGAGAAAGCAGGGAAGCGGCCGCGACGCTGCGCAAGTTGAGCCAGAGGGCGCGCCGGTCGACCGGGGCGTTCGGTGGGCTGCTGGTGGGCGAGCCAGTCGCCGGTGTCGGGTTGAGTGTCGTACTCGGACAGGTGGAGAGCTTGCCCGCGGAGGAGGAACTGGGATTCGTCGCGAGCCTGTTCGGCTGTGTGGCGCGTCATGTCCCGCTCGGAAATACGATTCCGGCTCTGGCCTGGAGCTTCTCCACGCGGGGCAGCAGCCTCGATGGCGCCTGGGATGATCCTTCGATGTCGCTGTCGATCGTCAGCACGGAGCGGCCGGGCGTTCGCGATGCCCTGATGGGGCCGATGGCCGTTATAGAAGTGTTCGAACTCGCGCAGGGCGTGGAGCAGATGCCGCTGGTTCCGGATCACGGTGCGGTCCAGCAGCTCGCGTCGGCAGGTCCGTACCCACCTCTCCATGATCGAGTTCATCCCCGGCATCCGGATCCCGCTGAGCACAACCTCAATCCCCGCGTCCGCCAGGATGGCGTCGAACAGGTCAGGGGACTTCCCGTCCCGGTCCCGGATCAGGAAGCGCGCCCGGCAACCGGCATCCTCGAGGTCCATGACGAGATTGAACTCGCCTGGGAGCAGCCATACTTGACTGGGAGCCAGGAGCCGCAGGTTCACATCCTGTCGTCCCGACAGTTCGATTCATCGAATGGTGCAGGTGAGAGGCCGTTTTCGAACGGCCCTTCTTCTGTTCCATCATCCGCACCGGACGGTGCCAATACCCCGCTCGCGGATGCTGCGCCGGGCCCAAGCAGCCGGGGCAGGCCCTCGCGGCATGACGAATCCGTGTCCACGATCACGGAAAGCTTCAGGCGGTAGGCCGAACTGTCCCCTCAGATGCCTGCTTGCGCGGCGAACGGCGTCGCATGCGTCGGCACCGATGCCACCAGTGCAATCCACGAACCGTCGGCGAAGACGAGCTCGAAGCGTCCCCGCTGGACAATGCCCTTGGGGTTCGCACGGATTCCGGCCACGGCCGCTCGGGGCGCCTCCCACTGGGGTTCGTACGCCTGCTTGAGCTGCCACAGCTTCGCGCGATCCGCGAGGACGAGCACGCGGCGGTCGGTGAACGCGACAGCCAACCGAGGGGCGGGAAGATGAGCGGCGGCGTAGTGCCTGACCAGGAACTCTCCGGCCTGGCTCTCCCAGCCGCCGTGCAGCCCCTCACCATGTGCGACCCTCGACAGACTGTTGTCTACTGCCTGCTCGGCGCCTTCCATGGTGCGCTCGATTCGTGAGTCGGGCTTGGGAGGGCTCGGTTGCAGAAAGCGTTGCACGGCGCCCGGGAGCCGCGACTTGATCCGGCGTTCCAGATCGGATTCATGCGGCGGCCGGCGCAGCCAGACCGGCCGGTCCGGAACCCCTGGCGCCAATTCGCACTCGCAGGCAGCGATCAGCTGCTCGCCAGCCTGCAAGTGCGGTTCGACCTGGCTGCTGCATTCCTTGTTCATCGGGTACGTACCTCAGTCGGAGCGGGTGATCAGCCGAACGGATTGTCCCGGAAGCGGGGCTCCACCGTCCGGTGATCCGCGTCGGACGGATTGGCGATGCCTGTGCCCTCGCGGGCTGCCGTGCTGGGACTGCGGTTGCCGGACAGTCGATCGTCGGCTTCGTCGGCTGCGATGCCGGCAGCGCCTGTCGCGCCTTCTTGAGCGGTCTGGCCCACTGGATCCCCGGTGAGGCCGACCGCCCCGAGTGCTGCCTTGCCGGTGGCCTTGACGACCTTCTTGGCACCGAACGCGGCCAGTCCGTCTACGGTCTTGAGGTCACCGACGTGCTTCCAGGTCCACGGCTTCGCGGTGCTGAACCTGCTCGTCTTGGCGAGCGCCTTGAGTGCCTTCATGGCGTCCGCGATCTCCTTGAGGGATCTGGCCAGCCGGGCCACAAGGCTCGCGATCCGGGTGGCAGCGAGCGAGCCCTCCGCCGCTGCGGCGGCGGCCCCGGCGGCGGCCGAGACTCCCGCCGTGAGCGCGGCGAAGGCGGCCGAAGCCGCGAGCGTGATCAACGCCCATTCGATCAGCTCGCGGATGACGCTCTCGACCATGTCCTGGATCATGCGGCACTCGTCGGCCGCCTCCTGGAGCAGTTCGGCCGTGCCCCTCCATGTCGGAGGCCTCCGCCTCGAACTCCGATTCCAGTTCGTCGAGTTGCCCCATGAAGGCGTCAGCGGCCTCGCCGGTCCACTCATGAGCGAGGTCGCTGCGATCGCGGCGTTGATCGGCGATGAGGTCGCGGAGTTCTTCGGCCTGCTTCTTCCAGAGGTCGGCCGCTTCCTGTAGCCCCTCGGGGTCGCCGGTGACGAATTCGAGCTGCTCGGCGAGCGGCTCGACGACGGGGCGCATCAATTCGTCGAGGAGCCCGCTGAGGGGGCTCATCCAGTCGTTGACCTTGCTGTAAGCGTCAACCGCCGCTCCCGCGGGCCCGCTCATATCGTTGCCCGGCTCTGCGCTGCGATCGTGCGGATCTGGTCGCCCGTGTGCTCTTCGGTCTCCTGGTACGAGCGAGCCGTCTTCTCTATGAACTCGCTGATCTGTTCCTGCTGGCCAGCGGCGAAATCGAGGTTCTCCAAAGTGGCCTCCACACGCTCGAGGTAGTCCTTGGAGGTCTGCTCGGACTCCGGAAGCTTGCCGAAGGCGTCTGAGTTCGGCGACTCCGCGCCAAGCGCCGTACGGATCTTCCTGAGCCGGTCGGCTCGTTCCTGTGCGGTCTTGGAGAATCTGGTCAACGCATCCTGCGTGACCGCGTACTCGTTGGCCATACCTCGCCCCCGTTGAGAAATAGCGTCGCAATGGCCCCAAAAGCCTACTGGGCCCCACGGCCTGTCGACAGGGCGGGGCTGCCGACAGGCCGACCCGTCGTCGCCGAGCCGCAGTGCAGGACGGCGTGCCGCTCGCCGAGCCATTCGTTGCGGCGTCGCGACCTCATCAATGCTTGAGGGTGGAGGTCTCAGCCGAGCACCTTGGTCAGTCGTTCAGCGGGCCGATGGGGGAGGGGCCGAAGACATGGGAGAAGCCCTTGCACATCACCCTGGTGATCCGATCCTTGATTGCGTCGGCGGCACCGATCACCGTGTCCGGCACCAGAGTCGCCATCCCCTCGCGGTACTTGGCGCCCGACGAGGCGGGCACCTTCGATGCGACGCGCAGGCTTTGGTGGTGTCCTGTCCTGTGCTGTGCCGGGCAGTGGCCGGGGCTCGCTGAAGGGCACCGCACCGGGCTCGGAGGTGAATCGAGGTCGTGCCGCCTGCGGGCCCGCCAGGGCGGCGGGCCCGGGCCCCTCGCCTCAGCCGGCCACCTCAGGCAGCTGCGCCGGCTCGGCGGTGAGCAGGGCGGTGATCTCCTGCGCGAGGGCCGGGGCGAGTTCGCCCCAGCCGTCCTTGTAGCCGTAGACGCTCGCCAGGGTGCGGGCGTCGTAGTCGCCGTTCAGGATCTCGATGTCGGCGGGGGTGATGAGCGACGGGTGGGCGACGCCGACCGCTCCCGAGATCTTCAGCAACTCCCTGCGCAGGGTGCGCAGATACATCGCGGCGCGGGTGGCCTTCGAAGGCGCGTCGACACCGCGGACCAGCCACGGGTTCTGGGTGGCGATGCCGGTCGGGCACTTGTCGGTGTGGCACTTCTGCGCCTGGATGCAGCCGATGGACAGCATCGCCTCGCGGCCCACGTTGATCATGTCGGCGCCGAGCGCGAAGGCGACGACGGCGTTCTCGGGCAGGCCGAGTTTGCCGGAGCCGATGAACGTGAGCCGGTCGGTCAGGCCGTGCTCGGCGAACGTGCCGTAGACGCGCGAGAAGCCCATCCGGAACGGCAGCGACACCGAGTCGCTGAAGATCAGCGGTGCCGCCCCGGTGCCGCCCTCGCCTCCGTCGACGGTCACGAAGTCGACCCCTCGGTCACCCCGCGCCATCAGGGTGGCCAGCTCTTCCCAGAAGCTCATCTCCCCGACGGCGCTCTTGATCCCGACGGGCAGCCCGGTCTCCGTGGCGAGCAGTTCCACGAAGTCGAGCATCGAGTCCACGTCGTGGAACGCGGTGTGCCGCGAGGGCGACGCGCAGTCCTTGCCGGCGGGAATGCCGCGGATCTCGGCGATCTCGTCGGTCACCTTCGCGCCCGGCAGCATCCCGCCGAGCCCCGGCTTGGCGCCCTGCGAGAGCTTGATCTCGATCGCCTTGACGGGGGCACCGGCGACCACGGCCTTGAGCTTGTCGAGGTTGAAGGTGCCGTCCTCGTTGCGGCAGCCGAAGTACGAGGTGCCGATCTGGAGGACGAGGTCACCGCCGCTCCGGTGGTACGGGGAGAGACCGCCCTCGCCCGTGTTGTGCATCGTCCCGGCCAGCGCCGCGCCCTTGTTGAGCGCCGTGACGGCCGCGCCGGACAGCGAGCCGAAGCTCATCGCCGAGATGTTCACGACGCTCGCCGGACGGAACGCCTTGGCGCGCCCGCGCGGGCCGCCCAGCACCTTGGCCGAGGGCAGGGGAGCCTGCGGGTCGTGCAGATCGGGAAGCGGCCCTGCGAACGTGCGCTGCTTGATGTAGGCGTGGCCCTGCACGTGTTCGACGTCATTGTCGGTGCCGAACCCGAAGTAGTTGTTCTCTTCCTTCGCCGACGCGTAGATCCAGGTGCGCTGGTCGCGGCTGAACGGGCGCTCCTCGTCGTTTGACGTCACGACGTACTGCCGCAGCTCGGGGCCGATCGTCTCCAACAGGTACCGGGCGTGCCCGACCACGGGGAAGTTTCTCAGCAGTGCGTGCTTCTTCTGCGCGAGGTCGCGGGCAGCCACCAGCGCCAACGCTGTCGCGGCGGCCGCACCTATGTTCCGAGCGCGCATGGACGTTCCTCTCCTCGACTGCTCCGTACCCGACGCCGATGCTAGAGGTCGCGTGCCGCCGTACTTCCGGCAGGCTGCTGGTCACCGCGAAGTCGGTGACCGCTCGGAGCCGGAGCCGGAGAAGATTTTCGTGCGACCGCGGCAACCTCCCACCAAGTCGCGCGTCGTGTGGGGGTGAAGGGCGCCGTCCGGTGTCCTCGCCCCGACCGTGGAGTACGCCCGTGAACCGCCTCGTCCCCGTCCGCAGCGCCGTTCTCGCCACCGGCCTGTTGGCCGCCCTGGCCGCGACGCCCGCCGCCCACGCCACCGCTACGGCGCAACCGTCGGAGAAGCCCTCGGTCGCCGCCACCGCGACACCCAGCCCGGCGCCCACCGGCAGCACCCCGAAGCCGACCGCCACCGCGAGCGTGCCGCCGTCCGTCGAGCCGTCCGCGGAACCGTCCGCAGCGCCGACCAGTGACGGTGCCACCGCGCCCGAGGCCCCCTCGCCCGTCCCCTCTCAGGACGAGCTCGCCCATACTGGTTCCTCGAACACGAGTACCACCGTCATGGGCGCCGGGGCCGTCGTCCTCGTCGCCGGTGGTGCGGGCGCCCTCTTCGCCGTACGCCGCCGCTCGCACCGCTGACGTCGCCCACCCCGAGGAACCCTGTGCACAGCCCCGCAGCGACCGAACTCGCCCTGCCGTCACGACCGTTCAGCGTCCCGCGCCGATGGCGGGATCTGCTGCGCGGGCTGCTGCGCCGCGACCGGTCCACGCTCGAAGCGGTGCCCGGCCCGGCCACCGCGTCGTACGCGTGTCCGTACACCGACCGGCCGCCCACCATCAGCGAGCTCTATCACGCGCACCGGCTGCGCATGGTCCGGCTCGCGGTGTTGCTGGTGGACGACCTGGGCACCGCGGAGGACGTCGTGCAGGACGCGTTCACCGCTCTCTATCGCCGCCACGGTGAGCACATCACGGAGGTGGACAACGCCCTCGGATACCTGCGGACCTCGGTCGTCAACACCGCGCGATCCGTGCTGCGCCGTCGCCGCACGGCCCGGGCCTGGACCCCGCCACCGGCCGGCGAAGCCCCGTCGGCGGAGGACTCCGTCGTCCTCGACGAGACGCACCGCGAAGTCCTCGCCGCGCTCGCCCGCCTCACGCCGCGCCGACGCGAAGTCCTCGTCCTGCGCTACTGGGCCGAACTGAGCGAGGCCGAGATAGCCACCACCCTCGGCATCAGCAAAGGCGCGGTGAAATCGAACGCCAGCCGCGCCCTCGACGCACTCGAGAAGATCCTGGAGGGTCGGACATGACGCCCCGAACGCCACGGGCCGAGCCGGCCGGTCGCCCTGGGCGTCCCACCGAGCAACGACTGCGCGAGGCACTGTCCGCCCGTGCCGACAGCATCGACGTACGAGCACTGCGCCCGGCACGGCCGCCCGGACCGCACCTGCGCGGCCTGCCCCGGCTCCACCGCGCCTGGCGCCGGTACGCCCTGCCGCTCGCCGGTCTCGCCACCGCCGCGGCCCTGGTCATCGGTTACGTCACCCTGGTCCCGGGAGACGAACCGGACCGCAACCCCGCACCGCCCGCCGCCCCCTCGGCGCCGACCGCTCCCGACCGTGGCGCGACGCCCGGCCCGGAGTCCCCCACACCGTCGAGTTCCTCGGTGCCGAGCTCCCGGGCCCCGTCCCCGTCGGCCACTCCGACAGCGCCGGACGGCGGCGGCCCCACGGCGACCCCGAGCGCACCCGGGTGATCCGGGACCGCCCCCGACACCCCGGTCGTCCGAGACGCCTTCCGCGCAGGCACACGGCACAGTAAGGCCACCACCGTGTCTGAGGGAGGAACGTGTGCTCGGTCTGGAGCTTGTCGTGCTGCTGGGGATCGCCGTGCTGGTCGGCTCAGCGCTGGGCGACCGGCTGCGCATCGCGCCGCCCGTGGTCCTCATGGTCATGGGCGTGCTGATCGGCCTGATCCCCGCGCTGAGCAAGGTGGAACTGCCCTCCGAGGTGGTCCTGTTGCTGTTCCTGCCCGCGCTGCTGGCATGGGAGAGCCTCAACACGTCGCTGCGCGAGATCCGCCGCCACCTCACCGACGTCGCGCTGGCCGCCACCCTGCTGGTCATCGCCTCGGCTGCGTCGGTGGCCTGCGTCGCGCACGGACTCGGCATCGACTGGGGCCCGGCCTGGGTGCTGGGAGCGGCCGTCGCGCCGACCGACGCGACCGCGGTCAACGTCGTGGCCCGTCTTCTGCCGCGCAGGGACATCACGCTGCTGCGCGCCGAGAGCCTCCTCAACGACGGTACGGCGCTGGTCGTCTACGGCATCGCCGTCGGAGTGACCGTCGGCACGGAGGACATCACCGTCCCGCACGTCGGGTGGCTGTTCGTCCTCGGCTACGGCGGCGGGGCGCTGATCGGCCTCGTCACGGGCACGGTCGTGCAGTGGCTGCGGGCCCGGATGGCGCAGGCGGACGCGTTGCGCGGCCAGGTGCTGATGCTGCTCGCCCCGTTCTCCGCGTATCTCGTCGCCGAGGACGTCGACGCCTCGGGCGTGGTCGCCGTCGTGGTGTGCGGGCTCATGCTGAGCCAGAGCGGGCCGCGCACCGTACGGGCCGAGGTCCGGGTCCAGGCGCAGAACTTCTGGATGGTCGCCACCTACCTCCTCAACGGCTCCCTGTTCGTCCTCATCGGCGTCGAACTCGACTATTCCGTCCGCACGATGGGCAACGACGAGATCCCGCGCGCGATCGCCACCGGGTTCGCCGTGGCCGGCACACTCGTCGCCGTCCGCTTCGCCTACTACTTCGGTGTCGCCGGCTTCTTCCGGATCGCCCGCAGGGGCACCGCCCGCGCCTCCGGTACGACGTACTCGCACCGTCGCCTGACCGTGAGCGCCCTGTCCGGGTTCCGCGGGGCGATCTCGCTGGCCGCGGTGCTCGGTGTCCCCGCCCGCCTCGACGACGGCTCGGCGTTCCCGTCCCGCCAGCTCATCGTCTTCGTCACCGGCGTGGTGATCGTCGTGACGATGGCGCAGGCGCTGATCCTGCCGTGGGTGGTGCGCTGGGCGCGGATCCCGCACGACCGCACCGTCGCCCGGGAGGAATGGCTCGCCGAGTCCGCGGCGATCGAGGCGGCGCTCGCGGCCCTGCCCGACCTGGCCACCCGACTGGAGACGGCACCCACCGTACGGGAGGCGATCCTGCGCTCCCACCAGCTGCGGGCGGACACGGTGGCTCAGCGCTGCGCCACGATCCCGGACGACCCCGAGGAACTCGCCCTCCACCCGCTGCGCCTCACCGACGATCACACGGCCCTCAGCCTCGCGCTCCTCGCCGAGCGCCGGGCCGTCGTCATCCGACTGCGGGACACGGGCGACATCGACGACACGGTGCTGCGCCGACTGCAAGGCCGCCTGGACACCGAGGAACTCCACCTGCTGGGGCATGTCCCGTTGGCGGAATGACCCCCGCACCGCCCCTCACCTCGGTGGTAGGCATCGTCCGCACGCCGAAACCCCCCGAAGACCCCGAACGTCCGTGATCCACATCACGTTACCGACGGTATCTGAAACGCTGTGTCGCAGGTAAATTGCGGGAACGCGCACGGGTGTCACCACGAGTCTGAGCAAGCGTCAGCGCCCCGAGCGGCAGAGGCCTTCCGTCCCTGTCCCTCTCAGGTGCCCACGAGCGAGAGTGAGGGTCTCCGCGATGGAGCAGCAGCACGTCGACGTCCTGGTCATAGGCGCCGGGATATCCGGAATCAGCGCCGCGCGCCATGTCCTGCGGGACAACCCCGGCGCCTCGGTCGTCGTGCTGGAGCGGCGGACCCGGGTCGGCGGCACCTGGGACCTGTTCCGGTACCCCGGCATCCGCTCCGACTCCGACATGTCCACCTTCGGGTTCGGCTTCCGCCCCTGGCGCGACGCGCGCATTCTCGCCGGCGGCGCGGAGATCCGGCAGTACGTCGAGGACGCCGCGGCCGACGGCGGGGTGCTGGAGCGCACACGCTTCGGCCGCCGCGCGATCAGCGCCGACTTCTCGCACACCGACGGCCGTTGGACGATCGAGGTCGAGGACGAGACCACCGGCGAGCGCGAGTCGTACAGCGCGGGCTACCTCGTCGGCGCGACCGGCTACTACGACTACGACCAGCCCTACCGCCCCGAGTTCCCCGGCGAGGCCGACTACCAGGGCACGCTCGTCCACCCCCAGCAGTGGCCCGAGGACCTCGACCACACGGGCAAGCGCGTCGTCGTCATCGGCTCCGGTGCCACCGCCATCACCCTGCTCCCCGCCATGGCCGACGACGCCGCGAGCGTCACCATGCTGCAGCGCTCGCCCACGTACATCCTCGCCCTGCCCGAGGTCGACCCCGTCACCTCCGTCCTGCAGAAGCTGCGGGCACCGGCCCGGCTGATCCACAAGATCGCCCGCACCCGCAACATCGCGCTGCAGCGCGGGAGTTACGCCTTCTGCCGCAAGTACCCCCGCCTCGCCCGCAGGGTCCTCCTCGGCCTGGTGCGCGCCCGGGCCGGCAAGAGCGTCGACATGCGCCACTTCAGCCCGCGCTACAAGCCGTGGGACCAGCGACTGTGCGTCGTCCCCGGCGGCGACCTGTTCAAGGTGCTCAGGAGCGGCAAGGCGGCCATCGCCACCGATCACATCGACACGTTCACCGCCGACGGCATCCGGCTGAGGTCCGGCAAGGAGCTGAAGGCCGACATCGTCGTCACCGCCACCGGCCTGAACGTCCGCCTCATGGGCGGCATGGCGCTCACCGTCGACGGCACCCCGGTGGACGTCACCAACCGCGTCCTCTACAAGGCCGTCCTGCTGGAGGGCGTGCCCAACATGTCCCTCGTCATCGGGTACACCAACGCCTCCTGGACCCTGAAGGCCGACCTGGCGGCCGACTACACCGCCCGCCTGCTCGCGCACATGCGGCGCCACGGCCACGACATCGCCACCCCGGTGGCCTCCGACGACGACCGCTCGGAGTTCTCCGTCATGGGCGAGGCCCTGACCTCCGGCTACATCGCGCGCGCCGACAAGGCCATGCCGCGCCAGGGCACCCGCGACCCGTGGCGCCTGTGGAACAACTACTACCGCGACCGCGCCGTGCTGCGGAGCGCCCCCATCGAGGACGCCCCGCTGCGCTTCGAGAAGGCGGGCCCGTCCGGCGCGGAAACCGCCGAGACCGCGCAGACCACGGCCGACGCCCAGGAAGCGACCCGCGCCGCCTGACCGCCGGGCCGGCGCACCCCCTCGCGCCGGCCCCCGCACCGTCCACCCGCCTCCGCATCGGGGCGGCCCACCAGACAAGCGAGGACGAAGATGACCGCGCACCTGACGAGGAAGGCCTACGACGAGCGCCTGCGGACCCTGTCCGAGGGCTCCGTCAACGTCAACTTCAACGCCTTCATCGACATCAAGTGGGACGATCCCGAGTTCGCCGTGGACACGAGCGACACCCGCTGGGTCCTCACCTCGGCCGACGCGCTGGGCGCGCACCCCTGGTACCAGGAGCAGCCGCTCGAGACGCAGATCCGGATCGGGATCTGGCGCTGGGCGGTGATCGCCAAGGTGGGCATGCAGTTCGAGAACCTGCTGATGCGCGGAGCGCTGGACTACGTCTACCAACTGGGCAACCAGGACCAGGAGTTCCGGTATCTCACCCACGAGATCACCGAAGAGACCCACCACACCCAGATGTTCCAGGAACTGGTCAACCGCACCGGCGTGGACACCGCCGGCGGAAAGCGCTGGTTCCGCCAACTCAGCCGTGTCCTGCCGCTGTTCGGCTCCCTCTACCCCGAGGCGTTCTTCACCGGCATCCTGGCCGGCGAGGAGCCCATCGACCACCTGCAGAAGGGCGCCCTGCGCAGCGGGGAGCCGGTGCACCCCCTGCCGCAGCGGATCATGCAGATCCACATCGCGGAGGAAGCCAGGCACATCTCCTTCGCCCATGAGTTCCTGCGCCTGCGCGTCCCGCGCTTCGGCAAGGCCCGCCGAGGTGCCCTGTCCCTCCTCTTCCCGCTGATCATGCGCAGCCTGTGCGACGTCATCATGATCCCGGACCGGAAGTCCGCCGCGCAGGTCGGCATCCCCGCCTGGGTGATCAAGGACGTCTTCTGGAAGTCCGAGGCGGGCCGGAGGATGCTCCACGAGCTCTTCTCCGACGTGCGGATGCTCGCCGAGGACATCGGCCTGATGAACAAGGCGTCCCGCCCGCTGTGGAGGGCCCTGCGCATCGACGGCCGCCCCGCCCGCTTCCGCGGCGAGCCCGCCCCGCTCACCGACTGAAGCCCCGCAGGCCCCGCACCGCCTTTCCCTGAACGCCCGAACGGAGACCAGCCCGCCGTGCCGTACGTCGTCACCCGATCCTGCTGCGCCGACGCCTCCTGCGTGCTGGCCTGTCCGGTCAACTGCATCCATCCCGCGCCCGGCGAACCCGGCTTCGGGACCACGGAGATGCTGTACGTCGATCCGCGTACCTGCGTCGACTGCGGCGCCTGCACGACGGCCTGCCCCGTGGACGCGCTCAAGCCCCACACGGCCCTCGGCGAGGCGGAGTTGCCGTTCCTGGAGCTCAACGCCTCGTACTACAAGGAGAACGCGCACGCCGACCGCGCCCCCATGTACGTGGTGCCGAAGCAACGCCGCCTCCCGGAGGGCGAGTTGTCCGTCGCGGTCGTCGGCGCCGGACCGGCCGGACTGTTCGCCGCCGACGAGCTGCTGCGGCACCCGGGCGTCCGCGTCACCGTCCACGACCGGCTCCCGACGCCGTACGGTCTCGCGCGGGCCGGTGTCGCGCCGGACCACCAGGACACCAAGCAGGTCACGGAGTTGTTCCGGGCCATCGAGTCACAGGCCGCCTTCAGCTACCGCCTCGGGGTCGAGATCGGCACCGACGTCACCCACGCCGACCTGCTGCGCGAGCACCACGCGGTGATCTACGCGGTCGGCGCCGCCACCGACAAACGCCTCGGCATCGAGGGCGAGGACCTGCGCGGCAGCGTGTCCGCCACGGACTTCGTCGCCTGGTACAACGGCCACCCCGACCGCGCGCTCGACGACCACGACCTCGGCTCCGAACGCGCCGTCGTCATCGGCAACGGCAACGTCGCCCTCGACGTCGCCCGCATCCTCACCGCCGACCCCGACGCCCTGGCCCGCACCGACATCTCCGACCGCGCGCTCGCCGCGCTGCGCGCCAGCAGGGTCCGTGAGGTCGTGCTCCTCGGCCGGCGCGGACCCGCGCAGGCCGCGTTCACCGTGCCCGAACTCCTCGCGCTCAGCGCCCTCGACGACGTGGACGTAAGCGTCGAGGGCTGGCCCGACGACCTGGCCTCCGACGCCACCGAGAAGACGAAGCTGTTGTCGGAGCTGGCCGCCCGCACCCCCGTCGAGGGGCGCCGCCGGATCGTCCTGCGCTTCCTCACCGGCCCGGTCCGGATCACCGGCGACGGCTCCGTACAGGCGCTGGAGGTCACCACCACCACGCTGCGCACCGACGACGACGGCACCGTCCGCGCCGTGCCCACCGGCGACACCCAGGTCCTGCAGACCGGCCTCGTCCTGCGCTCCGTCGGCTACCGGGCCCGGCCCGTCCCCGGCCTGCCCTTCGACGAGGACACCGCGACGGTCCCGCACGAGTCCGGCCGGGTCGAGCCCGGCGTCTATGTCGCGGGCTGGATCAAGCGCGGGCCGACCGGTTTCATCGGGACGAACAAGACCTGCGCCCACGAGACGGTCGAGTCCCTCCTGGACGACTTCGCCGCCGGCCGCCTGACGCGGCCGGTGTCCACCGTGAGCGTGGCGGCGAACGCCCTGGGCCTGGACGCCTGGCGGGCGATCGACCGGGCGGAGCGGGCGGCGGGCGAGGCCCAGGGCCGTCCCCGCGTGAAGCTCACGGACACCGAGTCCCTGCACCGCGCGGCGGCCCGGGCCGTTCCGGCGGTACGCGGCTGACGGACCCGGCGATCAGCCCCCCACCGACGGCGGGGGAGGACGGTCAGTGCTGTTCCAGATCCGACACGCGCTGCTGCGGCGACAGTTCCACACCCAGGCCCCGCAGCGTCGTGTCGAGGACCGCCCAGACCGAGCGGCACAGCATCTCGCGCAGCTCGTCCTCGGACAGCTCACGCCGGTCGTCGTGCACCCACTGGTTGACCGCGGTGTCGACGAACCCCACGATGCCTACCGCGACCGAACGGATCGGCGCCTGCGGCACCCCGAGCGCCTTGAGCACGTCCCCGAACCGCTCGCTCAGCATCAGGGCGATGGCCGTCTTGGTGTCCGCCACCAGCGAGCCGTCACCCATCGCGTGCTCCGCGACCCCCATGTAGGCGTACAGGCGGGGGTGTTCGATGACCCAGTCCAGGTGCGCGCCCACCACACGGTGCACCGCGTCCTCGACGGTCCCCTCGAAGGTGAGGGTGGGCTCCATGCGGCGCAGGAACGAGTCCACCACCCGGCGGCGGATCAACTCGTCGAGCGTGGCGCGGTCCTTGAAATGCCGGTAGAGGACCGACCGCGGCAGGCTCAGACGCTCGGCCAGCCGCTGCACCCGGAAACGCGTGCCCTCTTCCTCGATGAGGGCGACCGCCGCGTCCACCAACTCGACCTGACGCTGTGCCTTGTGCTCGTCCCAGCGGGTGGAGCGTCCGTCGATCTGCGGCTCTCCGCCGGTTCTGTCCGCCACCTCGTCAGGATATCCGACCGTACGAGCGCACCCGCGGGTCCGGGCGGGGGCCGGACCACCGCGACGATCTAGAGTCCCTCTCATGAGTCGTTGGCAGGAATTGACCGGTGGGACGTCCGGAGGCGAGTACGCCGCGCGCTTCGAGGCGCTGGCGCGGGGCGGGAAGGACGTGCACGGCGAGGCGGCGTTCTGCTCCGCGCTGGTGCCCGCCGGAGCCCGCGTGCTGGACGCCGGGTGCGGTACCGGGCGGGTCATGATCCGGCTGGCGGAGCTCGGGTACGACTGCGTGGGGATCGACCTCGACGCCTCGATGCTGGACGTGGCGCGGGCGCAGGCGCCTCAGCTGCCCTGGTTCGAGACGGACCTCGCCGACTTCGATCCGGCCCGGCTCGGTGTCGCCGCGGGCTTCGACCTCGTCGTCGCCGCGGGCAACGTCCTGCCGCTGCTCACCCCCGGGACGGAGGCCACGGTGGTCGCACGCCTGGCCGCGGTGCTGGTCCCGGGTGGCCTGTTGGTCGCGGGCTTCGGCCTCGACGCCGCCCACCTGCCCGTGCCGCCCACCATCACGCTGCCGGAGTACGACGCCCACTGCGCCGCGGCCGGACTCACCCTCGTCGACCGCTTCGCCACCTGGGACGCGGTCCCCTACGACGGCGGCGGCTACGCCGTCAGCGTTCACCGGGCCGCTCCCTGAACCAGGCGGGTGCCGGAAACCGAGACCGGCTTCCGGCACCCACCTGTCCTCGAACGACCGGCTACTTCACGATCACCTCGCTCACCACGGGCGGGGCCGCGCCGTCGTCCCACACGAGCCGCACCGCGTCCGTGCTCGTCCCCGCGGGCGCGCGCCGTGTCGTGACGGTGCCGTCGAGGGAGCCGAGCGAACGCCACGAGCCGTCGACGCGTACCTGCACCTGGGCCTTCGAGGCGGTCGCCTCGTCCGGACGCAGCACGGTCACCGAGGCCACGGCGCGCGGCACCGGATACGTCACCGTGAGGGCGTCGCCCGGGGCCGGTGCGGAAGCCGCGCGGTACGAGGTCTCGGGTGCGCCGTCGGCGGCCGCGGACAGGCTGCTGCCGTCCGCCGCGGCCGGGCCGCCGCCCACCGTCGGGCGGTCGGGGCGGGCCACGGTGAACTCCCGGACGACCAGCCAGCTCGTCTGGTCGGCCGTCGCGCGGGCGCGCACGTACCGGGCGGTCGTTCCGCTCGGCACGTCAGCCGTCCACGTCGCCTTCCCGTCGAACTCGGCTCCCAGCGTGTGCCATTCCTTGCCGTCCGACGAGTACTCGAGCACGCCTCGGTGCAGGTAGTCGTCGGTGCTGCCCGGCTTGCCCATGGCCACCGTCACCGAGCCGAGCGGCTGCCGGCTCCCCAGGTCGAGGCCGACGCTCTCGCCCGCCTTCGGCGACCGGCTGCTCCAGAAGTACGTGGAGTCGTCGCCGTCCGTCATCCGGTCGGCGGTGTTGCCGTTGTACACCGGCAGCTCCGTGCCGGCGGTGGGCTGGGGCGGCAGGCCGAGCAGGGCGTCGGACGTGTTCCGCACCGTCGAG
This sequence comes from Streptomyces sp. HmicA12, assembly GCF_000373565.1. Lineage (GTDB taxonomy): Bacteria > Actinomycetota > Actinomycetes > Streptomycetales > Streptomycetaceae > Streptomyces. Next base: position 361,101 of record NZ_KB891842.1, read on the forward strand.
AAGAACGGTTCGAGCACGCCCTCGCCCACGACCACCGGGATCTTGCCGCCGTTGAGGTCGGTGTACCGGTGCGCCTTCGCCTCGGCGATCAGGCCCGGCAGTTGCTGGCGGAGTGTCCAGGCCGCGGCCGTGTGACCGGCACGCTGCTCCTCCAGCAGGCGGACCGCCGCGATCCCGGCGACGCCCCAGTCCCGCGCCGCGTCGAGCCAGGGGCCGGCATCCTCGACGAAGCCCTTCTCGGCGCCGTCGCGGATCGTCGCCGGCGCGTCCCACAGCGCCACGAACGCCGCCTTGAGCCGGGAGGCGGGGACCGACCCCGCCCAGTAGCCCTTCATCAGCGCCGAAAGGTCCGGCGCTTCGACCGAGTTGATCGGCGAGCTGTGGTTGACGTCCGTGAACGCCCGCATTGCCCGCTCGACCCCGGCGTCGCCGCCCGCGGCCTCCCGGACAGCGTTGTCGTAGGACGCGTCGGCGTCGTACGCGGAGTCGTTCCACGTGTAGTCGGCGACGGTGTGCAGGGCGAGCTTCGACGCGTACGGCTGGATCATCGGGTTGGCGGTGATCCCGGCGAGCTGTTCGGCGAGCCCCTTCTCCCGGCCGGTGAACGGGCCGAGGAACAGCCGCCCGGTCGCGTAGTCGTTGACCGGGTAGTTGTCCCAGGTCAGGATCGGGTGCCCGAAGACCTCCTTGGCCCGCTTCGCCTGATCCACGGTCATCGTCGGCGCCACCACGCCCTCGCCCGTCCACTCGACGAGCACGTCCTTGTCGAGCTGCCCGGCGAGAGCCGTCTTGTAGGGGCTGGAGGTGGTGTTGTAGTACTCCGTCGGCACCATCTGCAGCGGCAGCGCGCCGTCGTGCGTCTTGATGAACTGCTGGTTGACGCGGTTGAGCAGATACGCCTGCGCCTGCCCGGCCGCGCCGCCGCCGGTGCCCCACTTCGCCTTGTCCGCGTCGCAGTTCCAGTCGGTGTAGCTGATGTCGTCCAACGGCACCGCGAACTGCCGCACCCCGATGTCCCAGAGCGTCTGGAACTTGTCCGTCAGGGCCTTGAGGTCGTCGTCGGAGCTGTAGCAGACGCTGAGTCCGGGGGAGAGCGCGTAGGTGAACTCGACGTGGTTCGCCCGCGCCCGATCCACCAGCTCCTCGATCTGCGCGAGTTGGTCGGCCGGGTAGGGGTCGCGCCACTTGGCGCGCAGATAGGAGTCGTCCTTCGGCGAGTACACGTAGATGTTCATCTTGTGCTTGCCGTAGTAGTCGAGCTGGTCCAGGCGGGCCTGGTGCGACCACGGCGTGCCGTAGAAGCCCTCGATGACCCCACGGACCGGTGTCGACGGCTGATCGCGGACCGTCAGGCCGCGCACGGTGGCTCCCGGACTCTTCCGGTGCGGCAGGACCTGGCGCAGCGACTGGGCCGCGTAGTACGTGCCGGTCGGATCGACGCCGGACAGGACGATGCGGCCGGCGCCCTTTCCGCCCAGGGCGAGGACATAGCCCTCCGCGCCGAGTCCGGACGGGCCGTCGGTGTGCAGCGCGTCGAGCGCCGAAGCCGATGCCGGGTTCTCGGCCGGCCCGCCGACGTAGACCGTCAGCGAGCCGGAGCCGGCCGGGGCGTGCCGGGTGGTGGTGACGTCCCGGGCGCCGGCCGCCTTCAGTACGGCGGTGGTCAGTTCCACGGCGGCAGGGTCGGAGTCGGCGCCGGTGACCAGCGTGACGTCAGGGGTGACGGTGACGCGGTCGGCGCGTTGCCGCTCGGTGTGCGGGGTCGGGCTGATGACGGGCGGGCTCTCACCGGGCCGGGGCGCCGCCGCGGCCGGTCCGGAGCCGAACGTGAGGGGAGCGGCGGCCAGGGCGGCCACGGCGAGGACGGCTATGAGCGGGGTGCTGGTGGTTCTGTGCTTCGTGCGGAACATAGGTGAGCCTCCACGGTTGGCACATGCTCTAGCGGACTAGACCACCTTGGTGATGCACTGTCAATGTTGCGTGATTGAAGGGTTCTTCGAGCAACTTCGAGCAATGTGAGCCAGCGGAAGGGCATGACATGAACCAGGCCGTGCGCCGCCACCGGCAGGCGCTGTTCCTGCTGTTCCTGCTCGCCGGGATCGGCACGGCCTCCTGGGTGACGCGCACTCCCGCGCTCCGCGACCGGCTGGACGTGTCCACGGCCCAGATGGGTCTGGTGCTGTTCGGCCTGTCCCTCGGAGCGATGGCGGGCATCTCCTCGTCGGGCCGACTGGTCGCCCGGTACGGCACTCGGGCCGTCATGCGTGTAGGGACGGTCGTGCTCGTCGTGGGCCTCGCCGCGATCTGCGCGGGCGCGGCCGCCGCCTCGACGGCTCTGGTGACCCTGGGCCTGTGCGCGTTCGGGCTCGGCGTGGGCTCCGGTGACGTCGCGGTGAACGTCGACGCGACGCTCGTCGAGCGGGACACCGGCGTGACGACCATGCCCGCCCTGCACGGCAGTTACAGCCTGGGCACGGTCATCGGCGGCGGCGCGGGCATGGCGGCCGTCGCCGCCGACGTGCCCGTGAGTCTGCACCTCGCCGCCGTCACCCTGATCGCCACCGCGCTGTTCCTGTACGCGATGCGCTCCGTCCCCGCGGACGCCGACCGTGGCAGGGCCGCCGCGCCGGACATGGCCGAAGAGTCCTCGGGGCAACGGCGTCCGGCGCTCTGGAGGGAGCGGAAGCTGCTCCTCATCGGCGCGATCGTGCTCGCCATGGCCCTGGCCGAGGGATCCGCCAACGACTGGCTGCCGCTCCTGATGGTCGACGGGCACGGCATGAGCGCCATGGCGGGCTCTCTCGTCTACGTCGGATTCGCCGCGGCCATGACGCTCGGCCGGTTCGGCGGAACGTACGTCCTGGAGCGGTTCGGCCCCACCGCGGTCGTGCGCGCCAGCGCCGTGTCCGGTGCGCTCGGCCTGCTGATCGTCATCGTCTCCGACAGCGCCGTCCTGGCCGGTGCCGCGGTGCTGTTCTGGGGCCTCGGCGCCGCGCTGGGCTTCCCGCTCGCGCTGTCCGCCGCCGGTGAGTCGGGGCCCGACTCGGCGGCCCGGGTCGGCCTGGTCGCCACGATCGGCTACGTCGCGTTCCTCGTCGGACCGCCCGGGCTCGGCTTCCTCGGCGAGCATGTCGGCCTGCGCGGGGCCATGCTGGTCGTTCTCGGCGGTGTGGCCTGCGCGGCGTTCCTCGCGCCGGCGGTCGAACCGTCGCGGCGCGGCCGGACGGCGTCGGGCGCCTTTCCCGCGACCGCCGACGAGGCACCGCGGCCCAGCGGCGACCCGGCCAGGTCAGAGGGCGCCTGACCGCCGGGCGAGCCGGTGATGCAGATCCTTGATGGCGGGCACGAGCGCGTCGACGGGCCCCTCCACCTTCACGGACGGGGCGACCTCCTGGACGGGCAGGGCGCGTACGGGGGCCTGGGGGCGGCCCCACTCGGTCAGCCACTGCGTCAACTGGGCGGACGACGCCACGTACACGATCCGGCCGAGACCGACCCAGGCGTGCGCGGCGGAACACATGGGGCAGTGCTCACCGGAGGTGTACACGGTGGCCGACTCCCGCTCCTGGGGCGTCAGGTGCTCGGCGGCCCACCGGGCCAGTTCGAACTCGGGGTGGCGAGTGGAGTCCCCGTCGGCGATCCGGTTGCGGTCCTCGGCGCGCACCGCGCCGGTGCCGTCCACCAGGACCGATCCGAAGGGTTCGTCGCCCGCGTCCAAGGCCTCGGCGGCCAGCTCCACGCAGCGGCGCAGATGGTTCAGTTCGCGCTCGTCCATCACAGTCCCTCTCTCTGCTTCCCGAGTTCCCGGCTTCCCGACGGCAGCGGTCCGCCGCTCCGGTCGGCCCGTACCGGATGCTTGCTCAGTATCGAGACCCGGTTGAACGCGTTGATGGTGATCGCCACCCAGATGACCGCCGAGATCTCGGCGTCGGTGAAGTGCGCGCGGGCGTCGTCGTACGCATCGGACTGGAGCGCGGCGTCCGCCGGGGCGGTCGTCGCCTCGGCGAGGGCCAGCGCTGCGCGCTCGCGCTCGGTGAAGACCGCGGTGTCGCGCCACGCCGCGAGCACGCCGAGCCGCTGCGTCGTCTCGCCCGCGCGGAGTGCGGCACGGGTGTGCACGTTCAGGCAGTAGGCACAGCCGTTGAGCTGGGAGACCCGCAGGTTGACGAGCTCCACGAGCCTGCGGTCGAGCCCCGCGTCGGCGGCGGTGGCGCGGACCGCCTCCGCGGTCTCGACGAGGGCGTGGTACGCCTCGGGGCTCTGCTTGTCGACGAAGACACGCCGGTCCCGGGCGGCTGCGCTGGCGCTCAACTCTGACTCCTTGGCGGGCTGTTGCGGGCTGTGGTCGTCGCTTCGCGGGCGAGGACGTATGATCGACTCAAAGATAGTTGAACTTTAACCTATATGGGTGGGTGGGGCATGAGCAGCACTGTCGAGGTCCTGACCGCACGGGACGTACCGCTCGGCGGGCCGCGTTCCATGACCGTGCGCCGGACGCTGCCGCAGCGGGCGAGGACCCTGATCGGCGCCTGGTGCTTCGTCGACCACTACGGCCCCGACGACGTGAGCGTCACCGGTGGCATGGATGTCGCGCCCCACCCGCACACCGGTCTGCAGACGGTGAGTTGGCTGTTCAGCGGCGAGATCGAGCACCGCGACAGCCTCGGCAGCCACGCCCTGGTCAGGCCGGGCGAGCTGAACCTGATGACCGGCGGCCACGGGATCAGCCACACGGAGGTCTCCACCCCCGCGACCACCGTGCTGCACGGCGTCCAGCTGTGGGTCGCGCTGCCCGACGCGGACCGGCACGCCGACCGGGACTTCCAGCACTACGCGCCCTCCCCGGTCACGGTGGACGGGGCGGAGATCGGCGTGTTCCTGGGCGAGCTGGCCGGCTCCGTCTCGCCGGTGCGCACCTTCACTCCTCTGCTCGGCGCCGAGATCGTCCTCGCACCCCGCGCGCGGGTCACCCTCACCGTCGACCCCGCCTTCGAGCACGGCCTCCTCGTCGACCGCGGCACGGTCCGCCTGAACGAAACCCCGCTCGCCCAGGCCGAGTTGGGGTACGCGGCTCCGGGGAGCGCCACCCTCGCCCTCGGCAACGAGACGGACGCGGCCGCCCGTGTGGTCCTGCTCGGCGGCCCGCCCTTCGGCGAGGAGATCGTCATGTGGTGGAACTTCATCGGGCGGTCGCACGAGGACATCGCTCAGGCGCGTTCGGACTGGATGGCCGGGACCCGGTTCGGCGAGGTGCTGGGGTACGACGGGGATCCGCTTCCGGCCCCGGAGTTGCCGTCTGTGCCCCTGAAACCTCGGGGTCGGGTGCGCTGAGCTGCAGGCATGTCCAACCGCCCTGGGGTGCGATCCATATGGTTCCCTGCTCGATAGGCGGCTGATCAAGGCTGTGCCGAGATCCTCTGCGCCGGTACTGAGGGGGAGCGCTGGACTGCAGGATGCGATCTTGTGCAGGCAGGTTCAGCAAACCGAATGCTGACCCGATGCTGATCTTTCTGATGGTGTGTCAGTTCGACCCGTGTGTCGGCGATCCGCCGGCCCTGTCTGCCACTGCTCTGTGGGAGCCGATCACTCCAGTGCTCGCTCCTGACTTGGCGGAGCGCGACGGGGCGCACATGCTCCTCGGTTCGCGGCCGGCCTTTTGATGAAGAGCGGGCTGGTTGGAGACATTCGACAACTTGGGGCTCTTGCCCGCTGGCGGTCGCGCAGGCATGGACAGGTCTCATGGGTGCTTCGTGCCCAGAGGGTCGCATCAGCCGTGCGCTCAGCGTTCCAACAGGTTCTTCGGCTGCTGGTGGTACACGAGCCGGCCCCGCCCTGAACTGCAGCGATGGCGTGTTGCCGGCGGGCGAGTGGCGGCATGGTCCGGGAATGGTCCGGATCTCGGTCCTGGCCACGCGACCCGGACCGCCACATGGTCACGGGGCCGGCCGTCGTCGCTGACGCCGAGCGGGAGTCGACAGGTCGCTGTCGCCGGATCGGATCCCGATCGGGACGGACCTGGCTCACGCTGACGTCTTCTGCCCGATCGCAGCCATGGGCGTCAGCAGACCGTGGTCACTGACAGCCGAGAGTGACAGGGTGCGGTACCCGGCACTGGCGAAGAGAGCCGTGACGCGGTCCCCCTCCTGGCTCATGATCTCGCCCTCGCCCCAGGACTTGTGCCGCACCCGCGTGCCCGGAAGGAACACGTCGTCGCACGGTTCACCGCGGTGCGCTGTTCCGCCCGTGCCGGCGAGTACACCCTGGTGCTGCTCGCGGGACAAAGACTCGGGTGACACGGGGGCGCATACGTCACAGCTCGCGCAGTTGCTGGCGCCGAGGAGCTCGCCGAAGTAGCCCAGCAGATGACGTCGGCGGCAGCTGGCGGTCTCGGCGTATGCCCGCATCATCTCCAGGCGGGAGCGCTCGAGTCGCACCCGGGCGGCGGCGATGCGCAGCGCCTCCTTGGCGCAGGTGTCGCGTCGGGCGCCGGGGACCGCGTGAATGAGTCCCTCGGCCTCGCACCGTACGCCGCCCGCCTCCTCCAAGAGGTGCACCAGCGAGGTCAGCGCCGTCTGCGACATCTCCAGCTCGTCACGCAGGGCGGTGCCGGTGACGCCGTCCGCATGGGCACGTACGGCGTCCATCAGCCGCAGGAGGACGTCTGCGTTGGGTTCGCCGCCCGCGCGATAGCGCTGGGACGACAGGTCTTCGGGCCGGTAGGCGAGGATGGCCACAGCCGGTTCTCCGTCGCGTCCGGCGCGCCCTATCTCCTGGTAGTAGGCATCCAGGGAGCCGGGGACCGTGGCGTGCAGCACGAAACGAATGTCCGCCTTGTCTATGCCCATCCCGAAAGCGGAGGTGGCCACGACGACGTCCAGCGCGCCGTCGCGGAAACGCTCATGGGTCCGGGTGCGTTCGGCGGCCTGGAGCCCGGCGTGGTACGCGGCGCTGTCGAAACCGAGACCGGACAGTTCCTCGGCGTACTGCTCCGCCTCGCGCCGCGTTCCGACGTAGACGATTCCGGGCTTCGCCTCGGCTGCCGCGCGTTCCACGACCCAGCGACGCTTCGCCGCGCCCTCCTGGTGACGGACGACCTCCAACTGGATGTTGGGGCGGTCGAAGCCCGCGATCACCTGATGGGGTTCCCGCATGCCGAGCCGCTCGATGATGTCGGCGCGGACCGGCGCCGCGGCGCTCGCCGTCAGGGCCAGCAGGGGTGGCCGGCCGATCCGTTCGCGTACTTGCCCCAGGGAGAGGTAGTCCGGTCGAAAGTCGTAGCCCCAGGTCGAGACGCACTGGGCTTCGTCGACGACAATCAACGCGGGGCGTGCCGCGGCGATCTCGGCGACGACGTCGTTCTTGGCCAGTTGTTCCGGGGAGACGAACAGGAAGTCCAGAGCCCCTTCGCGTACCCGCTCCCAAGCCGCCGCATTGGCCCGCTTGCCCTGCGCGGAATTGATGGCCTTCGCGTCCGGCCGGCCCCGGGCTCCGGTCAGCGAGGCCACTTGGTCGCGCTGTAGGGCGATGAGGGGGGAGACGACCACGGTGGGGCCGTCGAGGAGAACCCCTGGCACTTGGTAAACGGCCGATTTCCCGGCGCCGGTGGGCATCACGACGATGGTGTCCTGCCCCTTCATCACGGCGGTCATCGCATCGACCTGAGCGGGCCTCAACTGCTTCCAGCCGAATACGTCCCGGGCGCTGCGACGAAGGCGCCGCCGGAGAGGAAGGGTTTTGAGTGACATGGATCTCCAGAAGCAGAAGGATTTCCCGGGGTGCTGTCGCCGCGTACCCCAAAAGCCGCGGAACACGGCAGGAATATGTCATCGTCGCGTTGCCGGGCCGTACCCGGACCACGCGGCCTCGGCGTCCGCGCGAAGCAGCGCCTCGACGTCGTCCGTCGGAGTCGGGCGTCGCGACCGCCTCCTCGGAGACAGGGGCAGGGGCGGCCCACAGCAGCGGCGCCCGCTGAGGGGACGGCAGAATGCGGGCCGTCCCCTCGGCGCCCCGCACTTCTCGCGTCGACGCGGGTCGGACGGACTGCTTCGCGTCCGGCTTCGGCTCGCCCGGATTGGCCCCGGCCATGCCCCCGCCCTCCGGTTTCAGCTGCACCGCTTCGCCGGAGCCACCCTTGAGCACGGAGCCGACGCCTGGGAACGGTGGAACGACGTCGGTGCAGCGCAACTGCGCGCCCGGGTGCGGGCATTCCTCGCGCACTATCAGTCGTTTGCCCTTCGGCCGGCCGATGAGGACATCCCCGGCGAGGTCGGCGACCCGTGCGCCGCCGCGGACCTTGCCGCCGGGCTCGATGGCCGGGCTCCAGACCGAGGCCGGAACCAGGAGTACGGCGTGGTGGATCTCGTGGGCGTCGCCGGTACCGGCGCGGATCAGTGTCCGCCGCCCGCGCCGGTACCTGGTCGGGAGCTGGGCCAGCGCGATCAGGGCTGTGGTGATGTGGTCGGCGGCGGTGTTACTGCCCGCGTTCCCCGGTCGCAGCAGGCCCGCCACGGGCTCCCCGGATCCGCTCCTTCCCGGAGTGGGCCAGGACCAGGATGCCGTCGATGTCCACGGTCACCTCACCACCCGCGTGTGGGACCTGGTGCCCGGCAAGCTTCCCGGCCTCCTCGCGGCCCTGGAGCGCGCGGTGTTCCAGTCGGCTTCCTTGACCCGGAGTCCGGGCCGTCGGCGGGACAGCGAGAACGCCTGCACCACGGTCCCGCGCCGGCCGCCTACGCCGACTGAGCGGAATGCCTGCGCGACATCGCGCACGTCGTCGCCGAACTCGACATCGAGGCGCCCCCGCCTCATGGAGGAATTCCAGCACACCTGCGACGCCTTGAAGGGCACAGGCTTCAGCTGAGCCACGGAGACGGCGCCGTTGCGTAGCCGGCCTTCACGCCTACGGAGGTAGCGTCCCAGTCCGCGCAGGCCGGTAACGCCCGTTGATGCCCTGCGACGGTCCGAGACGAGGGACGCGGGAACGGTATAGGCGACGGACGGGTGGTGGCGCCTGCCATCGCTGTTCCAGCGCACCATCGGACCCTCGACGCTCTTGGTTTTCACCGTGGGGCACCGGGCAGCCGGGAGGGAGCAGCTTGTGCAGGAGTTCGTAGCTCGTGGTGCAAGAGATCAAGTTCCGTTCTTGGAGGTCCCGACATGCTGAAGGCGATTGCAGACGTGCTGCGAGCCATCGGTGGAGCCATCGCCACGGTCGTCACGCTTCCGTTCCGCGCGGTCGCGCGGCTCTTCGGTGGTGCTTCTGCCAGCGCTCATGGAAACCACTGACGCTCACGCGACCGTCATGCCGAGGGCGGGGCCGGCCACTGGACGGCCCCGCCCTCGGCATGACGGTCCAGGTTTGCCGTCTGGTCCGGTAGTCGTACATGGGCTCGGGGGTCTGTCGGCGCAGACCGGGATCGGCTTTGCCGCCAAAACTTTCCATCCGGCAACTATGTTGGGTGCGCCGTCCGCCGTGCCCCCGCGGGCGGAAGGCCGCTCGCGATCCCAACCACCCGACCGCGAGCGGCCGCCTCAAGGCCGTTGAGCATGCGCTTCGTACATGAGGCGAAGACAGCCGAGGGCGTCGGTGAGGTAGTAGTAGCTCTTCCCGCTACGGGGCATGGAATTCAATGAGCCCTGCGGGCTGCGGATGAATCCCGTGTCCACACCGGCAGTTGTGGTCGCCGATAGGCCAACGGGTCCGTTGTGGAAGAGTGTCTCGCCGAGCTTCACACACTCACTGGCGTCGGTGGAGGCGTACTGGCTGGCGTCCCAGGGTCTTGTTCGCCATCGGTCGCCGACTCCTGAAGCCCAATGCTGACGGTTTGCTGACCGCCCGAGGACTGGGGTGCTTCTGACCTGCGCAAAGCAGCGAAGTACTCTCTATGCGGTGGAACTTGATCGGCCGCGACCACCAGGACATCGTCGAGGCGCGGAGTGGAAGGCCTCCTCCGACCGCTTCGGCGAGGTGGTGGGCTACCCCGGCGACCGCCTGCCCGCCCCCGCCCTGCCGCACGCCACCCTCACGCCCCGTAAGAACCCGCCCGTGACCGAAGGATCCGCCATGACCGCCGAGCCCCAGCCCGCCGCCGCCCCGGTCGTCCGCCGCGTCGACGAGCGCCACCGCTACGTGATCGACGTCGACGGCGCCACCGCCGGATTCACCGCCTACCGCGACCGCGACGACCGGCGCGTCTTCTTCCACACCGAGATCGACGACGCCTACGCGGGGCAGGGCCTGGCCTCGACGCTCGTACGGGAGGCCCTGGACGACGTCCGCCGCGCGGGGAAGCGGATCGTGCCCGTCTGCCCGTACGTGGCCAAGTTCCTGAAGAAGCACGAGGAGTACGCCGACATCACCGACCCGGTCACGCCCGAGGTCCTGGAATGGCTCGACGGCGTGCTCAAGCGCTGACGGACATTCAGCCCTTTGCTCGCAACCGAGTTCGAGTAAGGCGCGTCCTCGGGGCCCTTCCGTCGTTGAACACGTGACCATGATCAACGCGTTCGAGGAGGCGACGGATGAGTAACAGCACCAAGAAGAAGGGCCGCAAGCATCGCACGGTCAACCGCACGCCGCGGCCCGTGGGCAAAGCCACGGTGCCCGGCGCCCGGACGGCGGCCGCAATGCCGGTGCCGGAGCAGAAGGGCGAACCCGACCTGGACAGGGTGCTGCGGGGGCTCGGCTACGGGCGGCTGCGCGTCCCGGCACCGACCGTACCGGCCGCACGGGTGACGCCCGCCGAGACCACCGCGCAGGCCGCGCCCGCCGCACAGGCCGCGCCCCCCGAGACCACCGCGCAGGCGGCGCCCGCCGCGCCCGCCGCACAGGTGAAGCCCGCCGAGTCGGCCCCGCGCCGCCCCGCTCCCGAGGGGGCGGCGCCGCTGAACAAGAACACCCGGCTCACGCTGGACTCCCTGGAGCAGGCGCCCGAAGGCCTCACGCTTGAGCAGGTGTGCGAGGTGGTGGGCTGGACGCCGCGCACGGTGACCCGCCATCTGAAGACCCTGGCCGACGGCGGCCTGGCCGCACAGGCCGAGGACGGGCGCTGGTCGGTGGCCGGGGTGAGCTGATCCCCGTACACACCCCACCGTGGGCCGGGTGGACACCCGGCCCACGGCCTGTTCCGGAGGGTCGCGTCGTGCATCGGGCGAGCCGAGCGCCGCCCGCTGATTTTCGTTCGCACTGTTGACGAAAATAAAGCGCCTGGGCAGCGCGTGCCCCATGGCCGTGGACAAGAACCCCACCGTGCTGCGACAGCTGCGCTACGGGAACGTGGAACGGGTGGCTCGCGGTGCTGCGCCGGCAAGGGCCCAGTACGCGGGCCGAGGTGGCCGAGGTCACCGGGCTCTCCCGCACCACGCTGTCCGGCATCATCGGCCAACTCCTCTCCGACGCGGTCCTCCTGGAAGAGGCCGCCCCGGCACCCGGCGCTCCGGCCGGTCGCGGCCGCCCGGTGCACCGGCTCGTCCTCAACCCGAACTCGGCCCAGGCCTACGAGGGCGACCTCTACGCGAAGACGTACGGCAAGTAGCGCGCGACGGGGCCGCCACGCCGGCGGCCCCGGCCCGCCCGAGCCTCGGCGTACACCGCCAACTCGACCTCTCCTACCTTCTGTTGCGAAAGGGACGACGTCACCCTGGGGCGCAGATCCTTGTTCCAGGAGTCTCCTGCACGCGTCTTGACGGCGCGAGAGTTCTGTCGCGAAAGTATCGAGCCGAGATGAGGCCGAACCGCGGACGAGGGAGTCTCCGATGACCGTCGCCTCCAGCAGCCCACCGAGACACCTGCCGCGGGCCGGCGGCGCCGTGCGGGTCAGGCGCCGACGCCCTCTCGGGGACGGGGCGATCGCCGCGCTCTTCGTCGCCCCGGCCATGCTCGGTTTCGTCGTCTTCCTCCTGTGGCCGACCCTGCGCGGCATCTGGCTGAGCTTCACCCGCTTCAACCTCCTGACACCGCCGAAGTGGGTGGGCCTCGCCAACTACGAACGGATGATCAACGACCCCATCTTCTGGGACTCGTTGAAGGTCACCGTCGAGTACGTCGTCATCAACATCGGGGTGCAGACGGTGGCCGCGCTCGCCATCGCCGTCCTGCTCCACCGGCTCACCCAGTCCTCGCTGCTGCGCGGCATCGTGCTCACGCCGTACCTGATGTCCAACGTCGTCGCGGGCATCGTCTGGCTCTGGATGCTCGACACCCAGCTGGGCATCGGCAACGAGATCATCGCGGCCGTCGGCCTCGACCGGATCCCGTTCCTCGCCGACGAGACCTGGGCGATCCCGACGATCGCCCTGATCAACGTATGGCGGCACGTCGGCTACACCGCCCTTCTCCTGTTCGCCGGACTCCAGGCGATACCCCACGAGATGTACGAGGCGGCGCGGGTCGACGGCGCGAGCGAGTGGCGGATGTTCACCCGCATCACGATGCCGCTGCTGCGGCCGGTCCTCGCCGTCGTCTTGATCATGACGGTGATCGGCTCGTTCCAGGTCTTCGACACCGTGGCCGTGACCACGGCGGGCGGCCCGGCGAACGCCACCAACGTGCTGCAGTACTACATCTACGGCTCGGCGTTCGGCCGCTTCCAGTTCGGCTACGCCTCCGCGATGTCCGTGGCCCTCCTCGTGGTGCTCAGCGCCATCACCGTCGTCCAGTACCGCATCACCCGCGCCGGACAGACCGACCTCGGCTGAGGAGAGGAGAACCGACATGGCCACCACCGCACTCGCACGCCCGCCCGCCGCACGGCCGAAGCGGCGCCGCCTCTCCCTCGGACGGGCCGCCGCCTGGACCGTGATGGGTGTCATCGTGCTCATCACCCTGCTCCCGTTCTACTGGGTGCTGCGCACCGCGCTGTCCTCCAACCCCGGCATCGCCGCCGACCCGACCTCACCCCTCCCCGTCGACCTCACCAGCGGCGGCTTCGAACGGGCCCTCGGGCTGCAGTCGACCAAGGAGGCCGTCGCGCAGGGCGGCGCGGGCGGCGGGCTCGACTTCTGGCGCTACCTGCTCAACTCGATCGTCGTCTCGACCCTGATCACCGTCTGCCAGATCCTGTTCTCCGCCATGGCCGCCTACGCCTTCGCACGCCTCGACTGGCGCGGCAGGAACACCGTGTTCGCGCTCTTCCTCGGCGGACTGATGGTGCCGACGATCTTCACGCTGCTGCCGAACTTCGTGCTCGTGAAGGAGCTCGGCCTGATCGACTCCCTGTTGGGGATCGCCCTGCCCACGATGTTCATGACGCCCTTCGCGGTCTTCTTCCTCCGCCAGTTCTTCATGAACGTCCCGCGCGAGGTCGAGGAGGCGGCGCTGCTCGACGGAGCCGGCCGGATCCGGATCTTCTTCCGGGTGCTGCTGCCCATGGCGTCGACGCCCGTGATCACCCTCGCCGTCCTCACGTACATCACGTCCTGGAACGACTACTTCTGGCCGCTGATGGTGTCGTACAGCGACAGCTCCCGCGTGCTCACCGTCGCCCTCGCGATGTTCCGCGCGCAGACCCCGCAGTCCGGCTTCGACTGGTCCGGGCTCATGGCGGCGACGCTCATCGCGGCCCTCCCGATGCTGCTGCTCTTCGGGGTGTTCGCGCGCCGGATCGTCAGCTCCCTCAGCTTCACCGGCATCAAGTAGGAGGCACCGGATGCGATTCCGTACGCTCATCGCGCTGACCGGGGCAATGGCCCTGTCGCTGACCGGCTGCGCCGGAGGCGATACCGGCGCGTCGTCGAGGACCGTGACGTACTGGCTGTGGGACGCCAATCAGATGCCCGCCTACGAAGCCTGCGCGAAGGACTTCGAGAAGCGGAACCCGGGCCTGGACGTGCAGTTCACCCAGCTCGGCTGGGGCGACTACTGGACCAAGCTCACGGCGAGCTTCATCTCGGACACCCAGCCGGACGTGTTCACCAACCACGTCCAGAAGTTCGGCCAGTTCGCCGACCTGGAAGTGCTCGAACCTCTGGACGGCCTCGGTATCCAGGACTCCGACTACCAGCCGGGGCTGGCCGCCAACTGGGTCGCCCAGGACGGGCACCGCTACGGCGCCCCGAAGGACTGGGACACCGTCTCGCTCTTCTACAACAAGAAGATGGCCGCAGACGCGGGCGTGTCCGCCGACGACCTGAACGACCTGAACTGGAACCCCGAGGACGGCGGCTCCTTCGAGAAGACCATCGCCCACCTCACCGTCGACAGGAACGGCCGACGCGGCGACGAACCCGGCTTCGACAAGCACCACGTCAAGGTCTACGGCCTCGCGACGAACGGGGCGGGCGACGCCGACGGCCAGACCCAGTGGAGCCCGTTCACCGGCTCGGCAGGCTGGTCGTACACGGACAAGAAGCGGTGGGGCGACACGTACCGCTACGGCGACAAGAAGTTCCAGACCGTCATCGACTGGTACTTCGGGCTCGCGAAGAAGGGATACCTGGCCCCCTTCACCGACTGGAACTCCGGGCTGAACCAGCCCAACGCCCAGTTCGCCGCGGGCCGGGCCGCCACCGCCTTCGACGGCGCCTGGATGATCTCCACCTACTCGGGTTTCAAGGGCATCGACTTCGGCACCGCCCTCAACCCCGTCGGCCCCACCGGCAAGCGCGCGACCATGATGAACGGGCTCGCCGACTCCGTCACCAAGGGCGCCCACAACAAGGCGGGCGCCAAGAAATGGGTCGCCTACCTGGCCTCCGACGCCTGCCAGAAGACGGTCGGCAGGTACGGGATCGTCTTCCCCGCGACACCGTCGGGGACCGAAGCGGCCACCGCGGCGTACAAGAAGAAGGGCATCGACGTCTCGGCGTTCACCACCCCGGTGGACGACCGGAAGACGTACCGCACCTTCTCCTTCCCGATCACCAACTATGCCGCCGACGTCTACGCCCTCATGCACCCGGCCATGCAGGACGTCTACGGCAACGGGGCCCCCGCGAGCCGGCTCGACGAGACCAACGACCAGATCAACCTCCTGCTCGGCCAGTAGCCACGTCCCCGACCGGCAGACACCTCTCCAGCGAAAGGCACGCACCCATGACGTTCACCCTCGGCATCGTCGGCGCCGGGCAGTTCTCCGGCAGCTTCGCGAAGCTGTTCCTCGCGCACCCGGGCGTCGACGACGTATACGTCACCGACCTGCTGCCGGAGCGGGCGGAACAGATGGCCGCCAAAGAGCACCTCGCGGGCACCTTCCCCTCCTACGAGGCGATGCTCGAGTCCCCCGACATCGACGCGGTCGCCGTCTTCACACAGCGCTGGACGCACGGCCCGCTGGTCCTGCAAGGGCTGAACGCGGGCAAGCACGTGTACTCGGCGGTCCCGATGGCGATCACCCGGGAGGAGATCGCGGCCATCATCGAGGCGGTGCGCAGGACCGGCCTGACCTACATGATGGGGGAGACCAGCGAGTACAACCCGGCGACCGTGCACGCCCGCAACCAGATCGCCGACGGCGCCTTCGGGCGGCTCTTCTACGCCGAGGGCGACTACGTCCACGACATGGACCTCGGGTTCTACGAGGCGTACCAGTACAGCGGCGGCGAGCGCTGGAAGGAGACCGCCAGCTACCCGCCGCTGCTCTACCCGACGCACGCCGTGGGCGGGGTGCTCGGCGCCTGGCGCACGCACGCGGTCAGCGTGTCCGCGATCGGGGTGAAGGACGAGCGCGGCGACGGCGTCTTCGACACGGAGGTCAGCCAGTTCGGCAACGACATCTCCAACGCCACCGCGCTCTTCGAGGTCGCGGGCGGCGGGTCGTTCCGCACGAACGAGTTCCGGCGGGTCGGCTACCCCTCGCACATCCGCGAGTCACGGTTCCGGTTCTTCGGGACCGACGCCAGCATGGAGCAGCTCGCCACGGTGAGTTTCTGGCAGGACAAGAAGGGGGTGCAGGACATCACCGAACTGCTCGAACCGAAGCCGTCGTTGAGCCCGGACGACCCGTCGCTCGAGAAGATCGCGCCCTCCCTGCGCGCCGCGTTCACCTCGGGCTCGGCGCCCGTGCACGACCGGGCCCGGCTGCCCCGCGTCTTCGACCACATGCCCAACGGACACGAGGGCAGCCACCACTTCCTGGTGGACGACTTCGTCACCGCGGTCAACACGCGGACCCTGCCGTCGGTGAACGCGTGGGTGGCCGCCCGCTACACCCTGCCGGGCATCGTCGCCCACGACTCCGCGCGCCAGGGCGGCGCGCGCCTGGAGATCCCGGACTTCGGGGACGCGCCCGAGGCCTGAGGCTCGATGCGGAACGGGGATCCGGGCCGGAGGGCGGTGGCCCGGATCCCAGTATGGAAGACTACGGATTCCACATGATGGACGAGGCTTGTTGTGGACACGCGCTTCGGGTCATCATGCGGCCATGAATCCCGCCCTGGTCTCCCGCCGCCACGTGGATCTGCTGCGTGTCTCGGGGATGCTGTGTCAGGGCACCACGCGCTGTAGCGCGCTCTGTTGCTGACGGCCCCACCGCGCCGTAGCACCCCTTCTCGCCGCTGACCGCGTCATGCGCTGTCGGCCGGCGCAGCCTCCGCATCCTCTTCGCCGACACTCCCTCGGTCCCGAACTCCCGGGCCGAGCCTGTGTGGTGTGCGTCCTCGTGCGGACGGCTGCCGTCCGCGTCCGCTCTTCCCCGAGGTGCCCCCGCATGTCCACGCCCGGCCCCGTACTCCACTGGTTCCTGCCCACCGGCGGCGACGGCCGCGACCCCGGCGGCGTCACCGCCGTCCAGAACCGCACCGCGTCCGCCACCCGGCGCGGCGCCGACCTCGGCTATCTCGCCCAAGTGGCCCGTGCGGCCGAGCAGTCGGGGTTCGCCCGGCTGCTGACCCCGGTGGGGCTCGGCTGTGTCGATCCCTGGGTGCTCACCCCGGCCGTCGCCGCGGTCACCGAGCGGATCGGCTTCCTCGTCGCCTTCCGCGCGGGCCTCGCCCAGCCCACACTGCTGGCCCAACAGGCCGACACCTTCCGGCGGTTGTTCGGCGACCGCATCGCCCTGAACGTGGTCACCGGCGGCGATCCGGTCGAGCAGCGGGCGTACGGCGACCTGCTGCCCAAGGAGGAGCGGTACGTCAGGACCGGCGAACTCATGCACGTGGTCCGCGAGTTGCTCGACGGCAAGCCCGTCGACTTCGAGGGGCGTCACGTGCGGGTGGAGGGCGCCCGCCTCGACGGTCCGAGCACGGCGTCGCGCATTCCCCTCTACTTCGGCGGCGCCTCCCCGGCCGCCGAGGACGTCGCGGCACGCCACGCCGAGGTGCAGCTCCTGTGGGGCGAACCGCCGGCCGCGATCGCCGAACGCATCGCAAGGGTGCGGGACAAGGCGGCGCGGCTGGGCCGCACCCTGCGGTTCGGCATCCGGCTGCACGTCATCACCCGGGACACCGCCGCCGAGGCGTGGGCGGAGGCCGACCGCATCCTCGCCGGCATCGACCCGGCGGCCGTCCGCGCCTCCCAGGAGCGCTTCGCCCGCATGGACTCCACCGGACAGGCGCGGATGGCGGCCCTGCACGGCGGCTCGGCCGAGAACCTGACCGTGGCGCCCAACCTGTGGGCCGGCATCGGCCTCGTGCGCGAGGGCGCGGGGACCGCGCTGGTCGGCTCGCACGACGAGGTCGCCCAGCGGCTCTTCGAGTACCGGCAGCTCGGCATCGACGAGTTCATCCTGTCCGGCTATCCGCACCTGGAGGAGGCCTACCGCGTCGGCGAAGAGGTCGCCCCCAGGCTGCGGGCCCTCACCGAGGCGGCGGCGTGACTCTCATCGAGGGAACGGAATCCCCGAGTGTCCGCCCCGCCCAGGACGCGCACCGGGCGCCGTCCCGGACCCGGCGCACCTGGGCGGCGGCAGCGGCCCTGCGCTGGACGGCACTGCGCCTCCTCGCCCTCGCCGTGCTGCTCGCCTGCTGGCAGGCCGTCGTCGTGGCAGGTGTCTGGCCCCGGGTCCTCGTGCCGTCGCCCGGGGACGTGTGGCACGCCTTCGTCGAGGCCTCGACCGTCCACGACGGAGTGCGCGGCTTCAGCAACCACCTGCTCATCGAGCACCTGGGCGTCTCCCTGCGCCGGATCGGCATCGGCACCGGGTACGCGGCCCTGGTCGGCGTGCCGCTGGGCCTGCTCATCGGCGCCGTCAAACCGATCGCGGTGATCCTGGAACCCGCCGTCACCTTCCTGCGCACGCTGCCCCCGCTCGCGTACCTCTCCCTCCTCGTCATCTGGTTCGGCATCGACGAGTCCCCGAAGATCTGGCTGCTCGTCATCGCCGCGCTGCCGCCCGTCGCTGCGGCCACCGCGGCGGCGGTCCGCGGGGTGCCGGCCGAACTGGTGGAGGCGGCCCGGGCGCTGGGCGCGGGACCCGTGTCCCTGCTGCTCGCCGTACGCCTCCCCGCCGCTCTGCCGGAGATCCTGACCGGGGTGCGGATCGCGGTCGGCATCGCGTACACCTCGGTCGTCGCCGCCGAGACGATCAACGGCGTGCCGGGCATCGGCGGCATGATCCGCGACGCGCAGCGCTACAACCAGACCGATGTCGTCATCGCCGGGATCATCGCCATCGGCCTCTCCGGCATCCTCCTCGACGCCCTGTTCAAGGGCGTGGAGCGGGTGGCGGTCCCGTGGCGGGGCCGCGCCTGAGGGCCTCGCCCGCGTCCCTTCCCCGGTCCTGCGTCTCTGTCTCCGTGCCCTTTCCTCCCTCCGTACTAAGGAACCGTCATGCCCGTGTCCCCGCGCCGCACCGTCCTCCTCGCCGCCGCCGCGTCCCTGGTCGCCCTCACCACGACCGCGTGCGGCGACGGTGCCGACGCCGCCACCGGTGACGGAAAGACCCAGGTGCGCATCGCCTACCAGGCGATACCCAACGCCGACCTGGTGGTGAAGAACCAGCGGCTCCTGGAGAAGGCGCTGCCGGACGTCGACGTGAAGTGGGTGAAGTTCGACTCGGGCGGCGACGTGAACACCGCAGTGATCGCCGGGTCGGTGGATCTCGGGCTCGCCGGCTCCAGCCCCGTCACCAAGGGGCTGTCGGCGCCGCTCGACATCCCGTACAAGGTGGTGTGGATCCACGACCTGATCGGTGAGAACGAGGCGCTCGTCGCGAAGAAGGGCATCTCCTCCGTCAAGGCCCTCAAGGGCAAGAAGATCGCCACGCCCTTCGGGTCCACCTCGCACTACTCCCTTCTCGCGGCCCTGGAATCGGCCGGGCTCAAGGCATCCGACGTGAGCCTCGTCGACCTCCAGCCGCAGGACGCCCTCGCCGCCTGGCAGCGCGGCGACATCGACGCCGCGTACGTGTGGACCCCCGCCCTCACCGACCTGGAGAAGGACGGCAAGGTGCTGGTCACCAGCCGTCAGATCGCCGACCAGGGCAAGCCGACCGCCGACCTCGGCGTGGTCACCGACGCGTTCGCGGCCGAGCACCCGAAGATCGTCGATGCCTGGCTCACGGCGGAGGACAAGGCCGTCAAGCTGGCCAAGAGCGACCCGGGGAAGGCGGCCACCGCCATCGGCGCCGAGCTCAACCTCAGCCCCGAGGAGGCGAAGAAGCAGCTCGCCCAGCTCGTCCTGCTCACCGCGAAGGAGCAGCAGGGCGCCGACTACCTCGGCAAGCCGGGCGCCCCCGGCGAGCTCGCGAAGAACCTGCACGACGCGGCCGTCTTCCTCAAGGGACAGAAGGCCATCGACGCGGTGCCCAAGCAGTCGGTCTTCGACGAGGCCCTCGCCGTCAAGGAGCTGTCCCGTGTCGCGGGCTGAGCCGGCCGAGGCCACGGTGCCCGCCTCCGACATCGAACTCTCCGGCGTCGGCGTCCGCTACGGCACGGCCAAGGCCCCGGTGACAGCCGTCGCCGACGTGTCGCTCGCCGTCGGCCCCGGCGAGTTCGTGGTCCTCGTCGGCCCGTCCGGCTGCGGCAAGACGACGCTGCTGCGGCTGGTGGCGGGGTTCGAGCGGCCCGCCACCGGGTCGGTGGAGGTACGCAGGAAGGTCGGCGTCGTCTTCCAGCAGCCACGGCTCTTCCCTTGGCGCACGGTCGGCGGCAACCTCTCCTTCGCGCTGGCCCGGCACGGCGTCGTACGCGCCGAACGAGCCGCCCGCACACAGGAGTTGCTGTCCCTGGTGGGCCTGCCCGGCATGGCCGGGCGGCGGACCTGGGAGCTGTCGGGCGGACAGCAGCAGCGTGTGGCCATCGCCCGGGCGCTCGCCGCCGAACCGCAGATCCTGCTCATGGACGAGCCGTTCGCCGCACTGGACGCGCTCACCCGCGAACGCCTCCAGGAGGAGGTCAGGACGCTGGCGGCGGTCACCGGGGCGACCGTTCTGTTCGTCACGCACTCCGCGGAGGAGGCCGTCCTGCTCGGCTCCCGCGTCGTCGTGATGGCGGCGGGCCCGGGGCGGGTGATCGACGAGGTGACCGTGCCGCTCCCGCGCGAGGCGACGACCGACGTCGCCGCCCTGCGCGGGGACCCCCGGTTCGCCGCTCTGCGGGCCGAACTGGCCGCCGCCACCCGGAACGCGGCGGCAGTCTGACGGGGCGCGCTCAACGCTCATTCGGCGCCGCCGCCCGGCTCCTTCCCGAGGACGTAGAGCTCCGGGAGGTTGACCACGATCGCCTCCTGGGTGCTGCGCGCGATCACCACGACGGCCTCCTCGTCCTCGCTCGGGTTCTCCTCGCGGTGGGGGACGTAGGGCGGTACGAAGATGTAGTCGCCCGGTGCCGTGCGGATGCGGACCTCCTCGGGCGTGCCGGAGGAGTCGTCGAGGAACACGAACTCCGGGTGGCCCTTCACCACGTGGATCGCCGTCTCGGAGGCTCCGTGGTGGTGATCGGACGAGGCGGTGACGGGCGCGACATGCGTCTGCCCCATCCAGATGCGCTCGGAGCCGACGCCGCGTCCGCTGATGGCGGCGAACCGGCGCATGCCGCCGCTCTGGGCGGTGTCACCGTCCAGCCCGTCGGCACGGACGTGATGCAGACGGGAGCTCAGGGGCCGCTCGCCGGGCTCGGGCAGATGCGGGTGGAAGGCGTCGGGTCCGGGCTGCGATGTCATGGGTGAAGTCCTGCTCGTCGGAGGGCGCGCTCGATTTCATGCAGCCGCAATGATCCACCCCTGAACTTCCTGTTACACATGGTGGGGTGGTCCCCTCGGCGGCGAACCGGCTCGACGCCGGCCCTGCCCCACACCGGGAACACACCAGGGAGTCGGGGCGTTGTGACGCACGACGAGAGACGCGCTGACGCGCGGCGGACGGAGGTGCGGCTCGTGCGACACCTGCCCCGCCCCCGTGCCCTGCACCCGCGCCGCGTCGTCCGCCTCCACTCCCGGCCGCACATCGATCTGCAGCGTGTGGCCGCCGCGCTCTGTCGCCCCTGACCTTCCCCTCCCGGCTCCGGCGGGGATCCCGTTCCGCCGCGCGCTCTCTTGCCACGGCCCCTCAGGAAGACTTTCAGGAAGGCACCCACTCGTGTCCTCAACACCCCCTTCTCCGTTGCACCTTGCCGTCGCCCTGGACGGCACCGGCTGGCACCCCGCCTCCTGGCGCGAGCCGGTGGCCCGCCCACGCGAGCTGTTCACCGCCGCCTACTGGGCCGATCTGGTCACCGAGGCCGAGCACGGCCTGCTCGACCTCGTCACCATCGAGGACGGCCTCGGCCCCCAGTCCTCCCACTTCCTGGACCCGGACGAGCGCACCGACCAGGTCCGCGGCCGCCTCGACGCCGTGCTCATCGCCTCCCGCGTCGCCCCGCTGACCCGGCACATAGGTCTGGTGCCGACGGTCGTCGCCACGCACACGGAGCCGTTCCACATCTCCAAGGCGATCGCCACCCTCGACTACGTCAGCACCGGCCGCGCAGGCCTGCGCGTACAGATCACCGCCCGTCCGAACGAGGCCGCGCACTTCGGTCGCCGTACCGTCCCGCGCATCGAGGCCTACGACAGCCCCGCCGCCCGGGACACGGTGGCCGACCTCTTCGACGAGGCCGCCGATCATGTCGAGGTGGTGCGCCGCCTCTGGGACAGCTGGGAGGACGGCGCCGAGATCAGGGACGCCGCCACCGGCCGCTTCATCGACCGCGACAAGCTGCACTACATCGACTTCGAGGGCCGGCACTTCGACGTCAAGGGCCCCTCGATCACGCCCCGGCCGCCCCAGGGCCAGCCCGTCGTCAGCGCCCTCGCCCACGACACCGTCCCCTACCGGCTCGTGGCCCGCTCCGCGGACATCGGCTACGTCACCCCGCACGACCCCGACGAGGCCCGCACCATCGTCGCGCGGATCCGCGCCGAGCAGGACACGGCGGGCCGGGCCGCCGAACCCCTCCACGTCTTCGGCGACCTGGTGGTCCTCCTCGACGACGACGCGGCCACCGCGCACGCCCGTCGGGCACGGCTCGACGAACTCGCGGGAAAGCCGTACACGAGCGACGCCCTGATCTTCGCCGGCACGCCTCGCGAACTCGCCGATCTGCTGCAGGAGTTGGCGAGCGCCGGGCTGACCGGATTCCGGCTGCGGCCCGCCGTCGTCGGCCACGACCTGCCGGCGATCACCCGCGGGCTCGTCCCCGAACTCCAGCGCCGGGGCGCGTTCCGCAGCGCCTACGAGGCCGACACCCTGCGCGGCCTGCTGGGCCTTGCCCGCCCCGCCAACCGCTACGCCGCCGCCACCGCCTGAGCCGGAGGGACCTCCACGATCATGAGCAAGCCACTGAAGCAGATCCACCTGGCCGCCCACTTCCCCGGCGTCAACAACACCACGGTGTGGAGCGACCCGCGGTCCGGCAGCCACATAGATTTCAGCTCCTTCGCCCACTTCGCGCGGACCGCCGAACGCGCAAGGTTCGACTTCCTGTTCCTCGCCGAGGGGCTCAGGCTCCGCGAACAGGGCGGCCAGATCTACGACTTGGACGTCGTCGGCCGCCCGGACACCTTCACCGTCCTCGCCGCGCTCGCCGCCGTGACCGAGCACCTCGGGCTCACGGGCACCATCAACTCCACCTTCAACGAGCCCTACGAGGTCGCCCGCCAGTTCGCCAGCCTCGACCACCTCTCCGGCGGCCGCTCCGCGTGGAACGTGGTCACCTCCTGGGACGCCTTCACTGGCGAGAACTTCCGACGCGGCGGCTTCCTGCCGCAGGAGAAACGCTACTCCCGCGCCAAGGAGTTCCTGGCCACGGCGAACGAACTCTTCGACTCCTGGCACGGCGACGAGGTCCTCGCCGACCAGGAGACCGGCGCCTTCCTGCGGGACGCCAAGGCCGGCTCCTTCGTCCACACCGGGCAACACTTCGACATCCACGGCCAGTTCAACGTCCCGCGCTCCCCACAGGGCCGCCCCGTCGTCTTCCAGGCGGGAGACTCCGAGGAGGGCCGCGAGTTCGCCGCTTCCGGCGCGGACGCGATCTTCAGCCGGTACGCGACGCTGGAGGCGGGACAGGCCTTCTACACGGACGTCAAGAGCCGCCTCGCCCACTACGGCCGCCGCCCCGAGCAGCTGCTGATCCTCCCCGCCGCCACCTTCGCGCTCGCCGACACCGACGCCGAGGCGCAGGAGCTCGCCAGGGAGGTGCGCCGCCGGCAGGTCAGTGGCGCCACCGCGCTCAAGCACCTGGAGTTCGTCTGGAACCGGGACCTGTCCTCCTACGACCCGGACGGGCCGCTCCCCGACATCGACCCCGACGTCAGCGACACCCACATCTCCAAGGGTCGGGCCCAAGTACGCATGTACCGCGACCCGTTGGCCACCGCCCGCGAGTGGCGTGAGCGCGCCGCCGCCCACAACTGGTCCATCCGCGACCTGGTCATCGAGACCGGCAACCGGCAGGACTTCATCGGTTCGGCGGAGACGATCGCCCGCACCATCGACGCGTACGTGCAGGCCGACGCCAGCGACGGCTTCATCCTCGTCCCGCACATCACGCCCACCGGCCTCGACGAGTTCGCCGACAAGGTCGTCCCGCTCCTCCAGGAACGAGGCGTGTTCCGCACCGAGTACGAGGGCCCGACCCTGCGCCACCACCTCGGGCTCGCGCACCCGGACGACGCGGGGGCCTCTTGACGTGGTTCGACATGGGCCCGACACTCCACTACGGGAATCCTAGTGAATTGGTAGGGAAACATGGGTCGTGCCGTGCCGGACCTCGGTGGTGACGCTGTCCGCGTCGCCGTCCGGCCGCTGCCCCTGCTGACGTCCCGCCGTCACATCGATCTCGCGCGTGTGTGCAGCGCGGCGAGTTCCCCGCTCGCGGATGCCCCCGCGCCGGCCTGACCGGCGCGCGCAACCACCGCATCCCGGCCGCGCTGCAGCCGTCGTACGCCTGTGTCCGAGCACTCCGAGGGAGTCGTATGCCCGCCTCACCCCAGACCGCCCTGCCGTCCTTCCGGAGCAGGATCGGATGTGACGCGCGCAGCGGTTACTACGCCGTGCCGCGCCGCTACCGGCTCCACCTCTCGCTGTCCTGTCCGCACTGTCTGCAGATCGCGGTCACGCACCGCCTCCTCGACCTCGGCGACACCCTCCCGGTGACACTGCTGTCCGCCGTGCCGGACGCCCCGGACGGCGGGCACCGCGCGCTGCGCCCGCTGTACGAGGCCAGCGCGCACCAGTACCGGGGAGCGACGGCGGCACCCGTCCTCAGCGACGGCTGGACCGGCACCATCGTCAGCACGCACACCCCCGACATCCTGCGGGACCTCGCCCGGCGCTTCGGCGGGCACGGCCCCGATCTGCACCCGCGCGGCGCCGAGGACGAGATCGAGGCCGTCGGGCGGCTCTGCGAGCGGGAGATCACCGAGGCCGCCCAGCGCGCGGGCGAGCCCGGCGACGACCCGGCGGCCCGCGACACCGCCCTCGCCACGCTCCTGAACGCGCTGGACGGGCTGGAGTCCCGGCTCGGCTCCCGGGACCACCTGCTGGGCGACGGACTCACCCTCGCCGACGTGCAGTTGTGGGTCACGCTGGTCCAGCTCGACACGGTGCACCGCCACCACCTGGACGCCGCCGCGGTGCACCGCATCACCGACCACCCCCGCCTGTGGGCGTACGCACGCCGCCTGACGGCCCATCCCGCCTTCGGCTCCCACCTCGACCTGGACGGCATCGCCCGCAGGCACCACGCCCACTGCCGGGGCGAGGAGGGGGCAGGCGCGGCGGTGCAGATCGTCGACTGGGCGGCGTGCGCGCGGCCCGGGACGGTGCGGCACTCCGGTTGACCGGGGAGGCGGGGCGGACCGTCGCGGGCCCCGTACGGGCAGGTCAGCTCGTGGTTCGGGGCGGCGACCCCGTTGACTGGGGTGGAAGCGCCGTGGAACGGTGAGAGCGGGTAGCCCCCATCACCTGCCCCCGGGCCCGCGCCACCACGGGCCGACTCAAGAACTGGAAGCGGATCCCTGTGACGCTCGGACACTCTCACTCCCCTCAGGCCAACGACCGCAGTATCACCCCCGCGCAACTCGAGCACTTCGAGAAGGAGTTCGCCGCCCGCCCGGCGAACCGGCTGATGCAGAACGCCGTGACCCAGACGCCCGTCGACGACATAGCCCTGGACCGGCGGATCGTGACCGCCGTCGACCACTCGGTCTCCCACCACCTGGACGACTGGAAGGTCACCAACCAGAAGAAGAGCGGCCGATGTTGGATGTTCGCCGGGCTGAACCTGCTGCGCGTCGGCGCCGCGGAGAAGCTCGGTGTGAAGGACTTCGAGTTCTCGCAGAACTATGTGCTGTGGTGGGACAAGTTCGAGCGGGCCAACTACTTCCTCGAGAGCATCGTCGCCACCTCCGACCGCGATGTCGACGACCGCACGGTGGCGCACCTGCTCGGTGACCCCATCAGCGACGGCGGCCAGTGGAACATGTTCGTGGCGCTCGTCGCCAAGCACGGCCTCGTACCGAAGTCGGCCATGCCGGAGACGGACAGCTCGTCCGCGACCGGGCCGATGAACCGCGCCCTGAAGGGACTGCTGCGGCGAGGCGCCCGGGATCTGCGCCGACTCGCGGCGGAGGGCGTCGAGGCGCAGCGTGAGCACAAGCGTGAGGTGCTGGCCGCCGTGCACCGGGTGCTCAGCATCCACCTCGGCACGCCGCCGCAGAAGTTCCTGTGGCAGTGGCGTGACAAGGACCAGGAGTTCCACCGCGAAGGCTGGATGACCCCGACCGAGTTCGCCGCCGCGTACGTGCAGATACCCGTCGACGACTACGTGTGCCTCGTCCACGACCCCCGCGAGTCGAGCCCGGTCGGGCGGACCTTCACCGTCGAGCACCTCGGCAACATCGTCGAGGCTCCGCCGGTGGTCTATCTGAACGTGGAGATGGACCTGCTGAAGAAGCTGAGCATGGACGCCGTCGTCGGCGGCGAACCCGTGTGGTTCGGCTGCGACGTCGGCCAGATGATGCGGGCCGACCTCGGGATCTGGGACGCCGAGCTGTACGACTACGAGGCCGTCTACGACGCGTCGTTCGAGATGGACAAGGCGGCCCGGCTCCTCCACCGCGAGACCCTGATGACCCACGCGATGCTGTTCACCGGCGTGGACGTGGTCGACGGGGCGCCGCGCCGCTGGCGGGTCGAGAACAGCTGGGGCGACGAGCGGGCCGACAAGGGCTTCTGGACGATGAACGACTCATGGTTCGGCGAGCACGTCTTCGAGGTCGCGGTGCGGCGTTCCGCGCTGCCGGCGGAGCTGGCCGCCGTCCTCGACGAGCCGCCGATCGTCCTGCCGGCCTGGGACCCGATGGGCTCCCTCGCCGACTGAGGTGCCGGCCGAGGCAGGGCCCGCCTCCCGCGCACGGGAGGCGGGCCCTCGGCGATGTCAGCCCGGCTGCGCCGGACGCAGCCGCACGGGCAGCGATACGTGCCCGTTGCTGATCAGGGTCGGGAGCGGCCGCAACTCCTCGACGGGGACGGCGAGTTCGATGCCCGGGAAGCGTTCGAAGAGGCTCCGCAGGGCTGTCGTCACCTCGAGCCGGGCCAGTGGGGCGCCGAGGCAGAAGTGGACGCCGTGCCCGAAGGCCAGGTGGTCCTTGGCGGGGCGGGTGGCGTCGAAGCGGTCCGCGCTCTCACCGTGCCAGTCCGGGTGGCGGTTGGCCGCGGCGTACGAGGCGAGGATCGCCTCACCGGCCCGGATCGTGCGACCGTCGGGCAGCGGGATGTCCCGCAGCGCGTAGCGCAGGGGCAGGTGCTTGACGGCCAGTTCGTGGCGCAGGGTCTCCTCCACCACGTCCTCCCAGGTGCAGCGGCCGGCGCGGATGTGGGCCAGTTGGGCCGGGTCGGTCAGCAGGGAGCAGACGGCCTGGTCGATGACGTTGACGGTCGTCTCGTAACCGGCGCTGATCATCAGCAGCAGGGTGTCGCGGAGTTCGGCGTCGGTCAGGGTGCTGCCGTCGCCCTCCTCGTCGCGGGTGGCGATGAGCAGGGAGGTCATGTCGTCGCCGGGCCGGGCCCGCTTCTCGCCGATCAGCTCGTCGAGCAACTGATAGACGGCGGCCGTGTTCTTGGCCGCCTCGTCGGCGGAGAGCACCGTGGAGAAGATGTTGTCCACGAGCCTGCGGAACTCGGCCCCGTGCGTGTCCGGTACGCCCATCAGCCGGCCGACGACGGCGATCGGCAGCGGAACCGCCAGGTACTCGCGCAGGTCGACGACGCCACCGGCCGCAACGTCGGCGAAGCGGTCGAGCAGGCCGGTCGTGAGCTCCTCGATGTCGGCCTTCATGGCGGTGACCCGGCGGGCCGAGAAGGCGGGAGCGACCAGCCGGCGCAGGCGGCGGTGGTCGCTCCCGTAGGCGGTGAACATGTTGTCGACCGCCACCCACAGCGCCAGCGGCCAGGTGGTGACCGTCTGGGCGAAGGCCGGCCAGTGCGCCCGGGCGTCCTTGGAGACGTCGGCACTGGTCAGGAGCTTCTTGAGGAGCGCGGGGTCGGACACGGACCAGGCGGTCACCCCGAGGATGTCCACGAGGGTGGCCGGGCCGCGGGCGTGCAGGGCCCGGTGCTCGGCATGGTGGTCGGCGGCGCTGGGGTCCAGGACGAGTAACTGTTGTTCGGGCACGGCGAGTTCCTCACACGGTGGGGTGGGGGGAGAGTCGGGCGGCCCTGCGCATCCGGCGGTGGCGGCAACGAGACGTCCGGCAGACGGAGCTGGTCGCGCAACGGATGCTCGACAGGTCGGCGCCCACGATCACCAGCATGCCGCACGGCCTCGCATCCCGTAAGGCGCCCTCGTGCCCGTCCCGTGTGCGTGCGGCGGAGCGGTGACGTCCGCGCGGACCTCAGCCGACGACGCGGCTGCCGGGCGCGCGGGCGCCGGGAACGCGGTCCCCGGAACCCTCCGGCGGCAGCGTGCTGTCCGGCAGCGGCTCGGCCGTCTCGTGGCGCCGCGCGCCGAAGCGGTACACGACGACCAGCAGCGCGAAGAACGGCAGACCGGCCTTCCAGGAGTCCTCCAGGCCGTCGATGAACGCGGTGGAGACCAGGATCGCGGCCAGGGCGAGGGCCGCCGTGACGGTGGTGAACGGCGCGCCGCGCAGCCGGGCCGGGGAGCCGGGCAGGCCGTGGCGGGCGCGATGGCGACGGAACATCAGGTGCGTGAGGAGGATGAGGATCCACACGACGAGCGCCCCGAAGACCGAGATGCCGAAGAGCAGGACGTAGGCCGTGTCCTCGGAGTGGACCGAGAGGAGCGCGGCGGCGCCCAGGCCGAGGCCGGACACGGCGAGCGCGCGGTGCGGGACCCCGCCGCGGCCGACCCGGGCGAACGGCCGTGGCGCGTGCCGGTCCACGGCCAGGGAGTGGATCATGCGGGTGGCCAGGTAGGTGTTGGCGTTGGCACTGGAGAGCGCCGCCGTCAGGACCACGAAGTTCATGATGCCCGCGGCGGCCGGGATCCCGGCGACGTCGAAGAGCTGGACGAAGGGGCTCGCCGTGACGTCCCCGCCCGCGGCCGTGCGCTGCCACGGCACCACGGTGACCACCACCGCCATGGCCAGGACGTAGAAGAGCGCGAGGCGCACGACCATCCGCCGGGCGGCGCGCGGGATGTCCCGCACCGGGTCCTCGGACTCGGCGGCGGTCACCGCGATGATCTCGGTCCCGATGTAGCTGAAGATCACGAAGACGAAGGCGGTGCCGAGGCCGCTCAGCCCGTGCGGCAGCAGGCCCCCGTGCCCCGAGAGGTTCGCGGTGCCGACCGCCGCGTGACCGGGCAGTCCGAGCAGGACGTAGGCGCAGCCGAGCAGGACGAAGACACCGATCGCCGTGATCTTGATGGTGGAGAACCAGTACTCCAGGCGCCCGAACACCCCGACGCTCAGCGCGTTCGCGGCCAGGAGCAGCACCGAGAACGCCACCACCGGGGCCCACAGCGGCAGTTGGGGCCACCAGAAACGGACGTAGATGCCGGCGGCGATGACCTCGCCGCCGATCGCGATCACCTGGATCGTCCAGTACGTCCAGCGGATCACGAAGCCGGCCAGCGGGCCCAGATAGTGGCGGCCGATGGTGCCGAACGAGCCGGTCGCCGGGTGCACCGCCGTCATCTCGGCCAGCGCCCAGCCGATCACCAGGGCGATCGACGCGCAGAGCACGTAGGCGATCACGGCGGCGGGGCCCGCGGCGGAGATGGCGAGACCCGAGCCGAGGAACAGGCCCGTGCCGATGGCTCCGCCCAGACCCATCATGCTGAGCTGACGCCCCGTCAAGGTGCGCTTCAGGCCCTGCTCCTGACCGTTCTTGCTGCCGTCGTCGGGCATCGGACTCGCTCCGTGGGGTGCGGTGTTGCTGGACGGGCTACAGGGCGCGTATCTCGCCGAGCGCGTCGATCAGCGCGTCGACGTCGGACCGGTTGTTGTAGTAGTGGAAGGAGAGGCGGAGCAGGGAGCCGCGCGGGCTGGTGACGATGCGGCGCTCGGCGAGCGCGGCCGCGAGCGCGTCCGGGGCGGGGTCGGCGATCGCCACCTGCGGGCCGCGCCGCTCCGGACCGGCGGGCGAGGCCGGAGTCTCACCGATCTCGGTCAGCCGCGCATGGGCGTACCCGGCAAGGGCGTCGACGTGCGCCTCGATCTCCTTCGGCTCGACGTCCGCCAGGGTGCGCAGGCCGGCCGCGGCCGCGTACGCGGACGGGATCGACGGGGTCCCGGTCTCGAAGCGGCGCGCGGTGTCGGGGAAGTCGAGGTGGCGCGGGTCGAAGGAGAAGGGGTCGACCCGCCCGAACCAGCCGGTGAGCTGCGGGTCCACGTCGTCGCGCAGCCCGCCGCGTACGTAGAGGAACGCGATGCCGGGGACGCCGAGGAGATACTTCAGCGCCCCGCACACCAGGTAGTCGCAGTCCAACTCCCTTACGTCCACAGGGAGTACGCCCAGTCCCTGGTACGCGTCGACGAACACCCGGGCGCCGACCGCGTGGGCCGCGCGCACCGTCTCGGCCGTCGGCAGCCGGGCTCCGTTGCGGTAGGAGACCAGGGGGACGGAGACCAGGTTGGTCGAGTCGTCGATCGCGGCGGCGTAGTCCTCGGCGGGGACGCGGCCGTCACGCTCCGGCACGTACCGCACCTGGGCACCGCGTCGCTCCTGGGCCAGCCAGACGTGCGCGACGGACGGGAACTCCATGTCCGTCGAGACAAGGCCGGGGCGGCGGGACCAGTCCAGAGTGGAGGCCACCTGGTAGGCCCCTTCGGAGGCGCAGCTCACCACCGCGATCTCGTCCTGCCGTGCGCCGATGTGGGCGGCGAACGCGGCGCGGGCGGCGTCCACCTGGGCCATCCACTCGCCCCAGGGCGCTCCCCGGTCGCGCAGGGACCACTGGAACTCCTGAAGAGCCGTCAGTACGTGCTCGGACATCGCTCCCTGGCTGCAACTCGCCAGGTGGACCGTGTCCTTGAGGGAGGGGAACCGGACACGAAAGCTGTCGGCGGCACCCGGGGGCGCGGCGGGCACGGTGGGCACAGGGCGACTCGCTTCCCTCGTGAATTCATTCACGGTGAACGTGTTCAGTGCGAGTGATCGAATCAGTCGATGCGTGTGCCCGTCAACGGTTCGGTCCCGCCGAAGTGTGGGAGAGGGTCACCGGCTCGGCGGTGTCACGCTCACCAGGAACCGTGCCGGGTCGCCGCCCTCGTTGAGGTAGCGGTGCGGGACCCGGGAGTCGAAGGTGCAGCTGTCCCCGGGCCCCAGCTCGTGCCGCCCGCCGCCCGCCTCGACGACCAGGCGACCGCTCAGCACCACCACGCACTCCTCCGACGGGTGGCTGAAGCCCTCCCGCGAGGACGCGCCGCCCGGTTCCAGGACGCCCTCGAGCACTTCGAGGCGGGCGGATCCGGCCGAGACGCGGGTGTACTCGATCCCGCCCTGCGGTGAACGCACCACGATCCGACGGTCGCGCCGGACCACGGCGACGTCGTCCGGCTCGTCCTGCCGGAACAGGTCGAAGAGCGGGAGGCCGAGGGCGGCGGAGAGTTTGCGCAGCGTCTCCAGGCTGGGGTCGGTCAGGCCGCGCTCGACCTGGCTGACCCGTCCGGTCGACACTCCGGCGTGCGCGGCCAGGTCGCGGACGGTCATCTTGCGGGCCTGGCGCAGTTCGCGAATCCGGTTGCCGATCACGCGGCGAGAGTAGCCCAGCGGCGTACACGGGAGATCCGGTCCACCGATCCGGCGACCAAGGGCCATGGAGTGGGGCCGGGCCGCCCTACGGTGTCCGGCCGTGTTCGGCGTCGCGGGTGCGGAGCACGGGTTTGACCACCTTGCCGCCCGCGTTCCGCGGGAGCTCGTCGACCAGCACGAGGTCCTTGGGTCGCTTGAACGAGGCGAGCCGGCCGTCGAGGAAGTCCGTCAGTTCGCCCAGCGACAGGTCGGCGCCGGGGGCGACCGTGACGTAGGCGACCGGGACCTGGCCCCAGCGCTCGTCGGGCCTGCCGATCACCGCGACCTCCCGGACCCGGGGGTGCGCGGCGACGGCGTTCTCCAGTTCGGCGCAGTAGATGTTCTCGCCGCCGCTGATGATCATGTCCTTCGCGCGGTCCACCACCCAGACGAAGCCCTCGTCGTCCCGCCTGACCAGGTCGCCGGAGTGGAACCAGCCGCCGGCGAAGGCCTCGGCGGTCTCCCGCGGCTTGCGCCAGTACCCCTGCGTCAGCGTGGGCCCGCGGTAGACGATCTCCCCGACCTCGCCCACGGCGACGTCGTTCATGTCCGCGTCGACGATGCGGTGCTGGATGCTCGGGATCGGCCGCCCGACCGAACCGAGCTTGCGCAGGGCGTCCTCCCCACGCAGTACGCAGGTGATCGGGGAGGTCTCGGTCTGGCCGAACACGGCCACGTTCAGCGCGTCCGGGAACGCCTCGCCCATCGCGCGCAGCGTCGCGTCGCTCGCGGGCGCGGCGCCCCAGCTGATGATCCGCAGCTTCAGGTCCCGCTTGTCGATGTCGGGCTGCGCGCAGATCAGGTCCCACTGCTGCGGGACGTTGAACACGACGGTGGCGCCCTCGCGTTCGTAGGCGTCGAGCACCGCCCGCGGGTCGAAGGCGCCCAGCGGATGGAGCACGACCGTGCCGCCGACCACGAAGTTCGCGACGACCGAACCGAGCCCGGCGATGTGGAAGAAGGGTGCCGTCAGGAACCCGACGTCGGAGTCGTCGAACATCTCCATCGCGCGGATACAGGTGAGCGCCTGCATCTGCATGTTGCGGTGGGACAGCATCACCCCCTTCGGCCGGCCGGTGGTGCCCGAGGTGTACATGATCAGCGCGGTCGACTCCTCGCTGATGTCGGGCAGTTCCATCGGCTCGTACGCCGCCAGGAACTCCTCGTACGCGAGGAACGCGGGGCGGTCGCCGTCCTCCGGCGCGTTCGTCGCGCCGATGACGACGACCGTGCCGATCGACGCGGCGTTCGGCACGGCCCGGAGCAGGGGCAGGAGCTGTGCGTCGACGACGATCGCCGACGGTGCGCAGTCGGCCAGGATGTGGCCGAGCTCCAGCGGCGCGAGCCGGAAGCTGAGCGGCACGGCCATGGCACCCAGGCTGTTCGCCGCGAACACGCTCTCCACGAACCAGGGATGGTTCAGCGTGAGCAGAGCGACGCGGTCACCCGCGGCGACGCCCCGGTCGGCGAGCGCGGCGGCCAGTCGCAGGGACCGCCGGGACAACTGCGCCCAGGTCGTGGTCTCCCCGAGATGACGCAGCGCCGGCTTGTCCGGGCGCATCATCGCGTGGGTGGCCGCCTGGGACATCCAGTGGTGCCGGAAGGACCAGGCGGGAGCCGTGGCTGTCGACATGGGCGACTCCTGGGGTGTCAGGGCTGTCAGGGGTGTCTGAGGCGTTCGAGGCGTCTGAGGCGTCGTATCGAGCGGTGGCCGCTGCGGCATTGTGCCTTTCAAGTCCGCTGAGCGAGAAGGAGCGTGGAGCAAGTTTGTTAATCAGGAATCACATGGGGTCCGGTGCGCGCCGCCCGTCGCGCGATCCGGCTGCGGGCGGGCCCTGGCCTGGCCCGGCGTGTGATTGACTGAGCCGTATGGCCCCTTCTCCGTACGCGTCAGGCCGGTCATGACCGCCGACTCGATCGCGGTCACCCGCCCCCGTAATCGCCGGCAGCTGATCGTCGAGGCGGCCGGCAAGCTCTTCAGCGAGCGCGGCTACCACGCGGCGTCCATGGAGGAGATCGCCGCGGGCGTGGGCATCAGCGCCACGGCCCTGTACCGGCACTTCCCCAACAAGTACGCGCTGTTCGCCGAATGCGCGCACGTCATGGTGGACCGGCTCGTCGCCGCACTCGACGAGACGCCGGCCGAGGCGGGCCCCGAGGACGTGCTCGCCGCCCTCGTCCGGGTCACCGTGGCGCATCGCGCGTCGGGCGGCGTGTACCGATGGGAGGCCCGGTACCTCGACCGGGAGGACCGGCGGCTGCTCAGGGCGAAGTTCGCGCGCGTCGTCGGACGGGTGGCCGAGGCGGCGCGGCGTGAATTCCCGCTGCCCGACGAACAGTTGCGCACGGTGGCGGCGCTCGGCGCGATCGGGTCCATCACGATGCATCACACCTCCATCGCTCAACGTCGGCTCGACGAACTGCTGTTGGCCTGCGCCCTGCGGGTGATCGCCACCGATCCCGTACGGGGCTCCGGGCCCGCGCCGGGCGCGGGCCGTGGCCGCCCCGTCGAACTGCCCGCCCTGCCGGTGCCCCGCTCCCGGCGCGCGGAGATCCTCGCGGCCGCCGTCCCGTTGTTCGCCCGGGACGGGTTCAGCAACGTCACGAACGGCCAGATCGCCCGGGCGGTGGGCCTCGCCCCGTCCGCGCTCTACCGCCACTACCCGGGCAAGGTCGACATCCTGGCGGCGGCATGTCTGCAGGCGGCGGGGCTGCTGGCCCAGGCCGTGGACCAGAGCCTGCACGAGGTGACCGATCCGCACGAGGCCGTCGCCGCGCTGGCCGCGACCTACGTGGCCTACAGCTTCGGGCACACCGCGCTGACGAGCGTGGCCGAGGCCGAGTTCGGCGGTCTGCCGGCCGAGCTGCAGCGCCCCTTGGTGCAGGCGCAGCGCGAGCACATCGCCGTCTGGGAGCAGCAGTTGCGGCTGGCCCGTCCGGAGCTCGACCCGCGCCAGGCCCGGGTCCTGGTGCACGCCGGGTTCGGCGTGGTCGTCGAGGCCGGACGCAGCCTGCGCTGGCGGGACACGCCCGGCCACCGTGCCGCCGTGACGGGCCTGGTCCTGAGCGCTCTGGGCCTTTGAGCCCGGCGGTTCAGGAGGACGGCCTGTTCCCGGTCGGGATCACGATGGGCGTGGTCGTCCCCGACGTGCCGTTGTTCAGGAACGCCATGGCCAGGGCGCGCACGAACTGGTCGAACAGGTAGAACGCGCCGGGCGCCACGGGTGACAGGCCCTCGCGGAACAGGATGAAGGCGGGCCAGACGGTGCGGATCAGGGTCGCCGACGCGTAGTCGCGCTTCAGCCCCAGCCAGTCGCCGATCTCGTCACTGAGGACGTAGCGCACGAACTCGTTGAGGAATCCGCGCGTGACGCCCAGGTCGACCTGGGCGGTCAACCCCAGCAGATCCTCGGCCAGTTCGATGCCCTCGGTGGTCGGGGAGAGGATCGGTGTGAGCACCTGTGCCGACTGCGCCTCCGCGTCCGCCCACGACTTGGGGATGTACTCGTCGCGCACGCCGAGCAGGTGCAGGGCGACCTGCCAACTGTGCAGGAACGCCTCCTGGTCCGCGGCCGGGAACGGCACCTTCCAGTCCAGCAGCCGCCTGCGCACGTAGGTGCCGAGGCTGTGGAAGGTGACCAGGATGTCGGCGTTGCTGATCGGGATCGACTCGTCCGTCACCGCCGACCAATGGGGCGACTGCGGCAGCAGATGCCGTACGCCCGCGTGCACGAGCCGCGTCTTGTTGGCGGTGACCACGAACTGGCCCGTCGGCCCGAAGCCCTTCAACTGGGCCAGGTCGTAGCCGAACGTGAACGTCTTCGCCGCGCGGTCCTTCATGTTCGCGCCGCCCGCGGACCAGTAGACGCTCTTGGCCTCCCGGGGGATCACCGTGCTCATGATTCCGCTGCCGAGACCGTAGAGCACGAAGAGGTAGGTGTCCTTGCGCCGGTTGAAGTCGGCGGCACGCGCCAGTTTCGCCGGATCGGCCCACGAGGGAAGCCCGTTGACCTTCTTCAGGTACGCGGTGAGGTCGGCCGGCAGCCCGCCGGGCAGCGGGTCGTTGTTGTTCACCCACGACGCCAGCGCGGTGTTGACCGCCGGAACCTGGCCCTTCTCGATCAGTGAGGCGACCAGCTGGTCCACCTCGTCGTCCCACACGTACTCCGGGTCGGTGCCCGCGCCCGCTCCGGCGACCGAGCCCGTCGGGGACCACGCCCACGCGGGAGCGGCCGTGCCCGCCGCGCCCACGAGGCCCAGCGCGGCACTCAAGGACAGGACTTTTCTACGGCTGAGATTGTCCATTAACTTACTCGCCTTCCTGGTAGGACGTGCGGCTCATCACGCCTTACGTGGCGCGGTGTTGGCTAGGCGGCCACGCTTCGGAGCTTGTTCCAGGATGTGATTTTTGATTAACATAGCGAGGTGCGTTGCCGTCGACAAGGGCATCGGAGACGGCGTTCCGGCTCGAACCAGTCCCGTACGACCGAGGAGCCCGCATGACCACGGAGCAGGACCGGGTCCCCGCGCCCGACAGCGCGGCGCCCGACAGTCCCGAGAAGGCGAGCGCGCGCCCCGCATGGGTGACGGACGACGCGATCGCGCAATGGTGTGCGTGGGTGCGCCGGGACGGCACGCCTCAACAGCGCGACGACGCGGCGGAGTCGGCGGCGATCGCCCCGTTCGACCTGACGCCGATCGCGGCCGTTCCCGCGTGCGCACCGGAGGACGTCACGGCGGCCGTGACCGGCGCCCGGTCCGCTCAGCGGGAGTGGGCGCGCACACCCCCGCGGCATCGCCGCGACGTCGTACTCGCCTTCCACGACCTCCTGTTGGCGCGGCAGGACGAGGTGCTCGACCTGATCCAGTGGGAGACCGGCAAAGCGCGCTACCACGCCTGGCAGGAGGTGGGCCAGGTCGCGGCGATCGCCCGGCACTACGGGCGCCGGGCCCGGCACTACCTCGCCCCGCACCCCGTGCGCGGGATGGTGCCCGGCCTGACGAAGGTCAAGGAGATCCGGGTGCCGAAGGGCGTCGTCGGCATCGTCTCCCCGTGGAACTACCCCCTGTACCTCGGCGTCGGCGACGTGCTGCCGGCCCTGCTGGCCGGCAATGCCGCGGTCTCCAAGGCGGACGCGCAGACCGCGCTGACCCTGCTCTGGACGCGCGCTCTGATGGCGCGTGCCGGGTTGCCCGCCGATCTGTGGCAGATCGTGACCGGCCCCGGGGCGGTCGTGGGGACCGCCCTGGTCGACGCCGTCGACTTCGTCTGCTTCACCGGGTCGACCGCCACCGGGCGCACCGTCGCGGAGCGCGCCGCACGCCGCTTGGTCGGGGCCTCCCTCGAACTCGGCGGCAAGAACCCGCTGATCGTCCGCGCGGACGCCGACATCGCCGCGGCGGTGGCCGGCACGGTGACGGCGGCCTTCGCCAACACCGGGCAGATGTGCATCCACATCGAACGCGTCTACGTGCACGAGACCGTCCACGACGCCTTCCGTACCCAACTCGTTCGGGCAATGGGGGAGTTGCGGCTCGGCCGGTCCTACGACTACGCGGCCGACGTCGGCTCCCTCACATCGGCCGCGCAACTCGCGGCGGTCGAGGCGCACGTCGACGGCGCGGTGGCCAAGGGGGCGACCGTCCTCGTGGGCGGCCGGGCCCGCCCCGACATCGGTCCGCTCTTCTACGAGCCGACGGTCCTGGAAGGCGTCACGGACGAGATGGCCGTGTGCGGCGAGGAGACGTTCGGCCCGGTGCTCTCGCTCCAGCCCTACGGCACGGACAGCGAAGCGGTGGACCTGGCCAACCGGGGAACGTACGGACTGTCCGCGTCGATCTGGTCGAAGGACACCGGTGAAGCCGCGCGGATGGCGGAGCGGATCCGCGCCGGATCGGTCAACATCAACGACGGCGCCGCCGCGGCGGCCGGCAGCGTCGAGGCCGGGATGGGCGGCATGGGCGACAGCGGACTCGGCCGACGCCACGGGGCCGAGGGGATCCGCAAGTACACCGAGAGCCAGACCGTCGCCGTCCAGCGACTCCTGCCGCTCGGACCGCCGAAACCGACGCGGGCCTCTGTCGAGAACTTCGTCCGCCGAACCAACAAACAACTGGCCCTGCTGCGCCGCCTGGGGGTGCGATGAACGACCACATGATGACCGACCGCACGATGACCGACCGCACGACGACCGTCCACGCGACGACCGTCCACGAGCGGTGGCAGGCGCTCCGGGCGGCGCGGGGAACGCACGACCCGAATGAACTCGACGCGCTGTGGGCCGAGTTGGAGGTCGTCGACGCGTCGTCGATCCTCGGCTCCTGGCGCGGGTTCGCGTTCCTGACCGGCCACCCCATCGAGAAGGTGCTGGCCGCCAGTCGATGGCACGGCAAGCGGTTCGACGCGCTGGACGACGCCCAACCGCTCATCTGCCGGGCCGAGGACGGCAGCCTCTACTCCGACACCACGTCCGGCCGCGGCGGGGCCGGCCTGTGGAACGTCGAGTTCCGCGGCGAGGTGACCGCCACGATGGTGTACGACGGCATGCCCGTGCTGGACCACTTCAAGCGCGTGGACGAGAACACCCTCATGGGCGTGATGAACGGCAAGCCCGGCGTCGTACTCGCGGAAGGCCGCCACTTCTACTTCGGCCTGGAGCGCGAATGAGGACCAGGGTGCTCCTCTCGCGCGGCCCCGGGCCCGGCGAGATCGTCGAGGCCGAACTGGACGGCCCGCGCCCGCACGAGGTCGTCGTCCACGTCGAGGCGGTCGGCGTGTGCCCCACGGACCTCGCCATGCGCAGAGCGCTCGGCGACCGGCCCGCGGTGCTCGGGCACGAGGGCTGCGGCGTCGTGGAACAGCTAGGCGAGGACGTCGACACGCTGGCCGTGGGGGACCGGGTCGTCATCTCCTTCGCGTCCTGCGGCCGGTGCGGACAGTGCCGGGCCGGGCATCCGGCGTACTGCGACCTGGCGACCGTGCTCAACGGTTCGGGCGGGCGGTCCGACGGATCGCCGACCATCCGCGTCGGGGACGAGCCCGTGTTCGGCGCCTACTTCGGACAGTCGTCGTTCGCGGCGGCCGCACTGGCCGACGCCCGGTCGTGCGTGCCGGTCGGCGCCGTGCCCCCGGAGGTCGCCGCGCCCCTCGGGTGCGGATTCCTGACCGGCGCGGGCGCCGTGCTGGGCGCCCTGCGCCCCGGTCCCGGCGACCGGCTCCTCGTCGTCGGCTGCGGCGCGGTCGGCACCGCGGCCGCACTGACCGCGCTGTCCGAGGGCGTCGAGGTCGTGGTGGCGGAACCCGTCGCCGCGCGCCGCGCCCTCGCCGTCCGGCACGGAGCTACGGCCGTCACCTCCCTCGACGACCCGCTGCCGCCGGTGACCCACGCGCTCGACACCACGGGCCGCCCCGAAGCGGTGGCCCGCGCGCTCGCCCTGCTGCGGCCCCGCGGCACCCTGGCCGTGGTCGGCCTCGGGCCCGCGGAGGCCGCGATCGACCTGCGGGACCTGATGCTGCGCGGGCTCCGTCTGCGCGGCTGCGTCGAGGGCGACGCCGACCCGTCGCTGCTCGTGCCCGAGCTGATCCGGCGGTACGAGACGGGACGCCTGCCCCTCGACGACCTGGTGACCCCGTACGCCCTGGGCGACTTCGAGCGGGCGGTCACCGACCAGCGGGCGGGCCGCACGCTCAAGCCCGTTCTGCTTCCGGCCAGTTGAACAGACCAGATCGGAGTCCTGATGACGCGTGCGATCCGCACCGAACGGTCGCTGTACGACGACGACCACGAACTCCTGCGCAAGACGGTGCGGGCGTTCGTCGACCGGCACGCCGCGCCGCACGCCGAGCGGTGGCGGGCCGAGGGCAAGGTCGACCGCGCCCTCTTCCGGGAGGCCGCCCGGGCCGGGATCCTCGGCTTCAACATCCCCGAGGAGTACGGCGGCGGCGGGGTCACCGACTTCCGCTTCAACGCGGTGATCGGCGAGGAGTTCTCCCGCCACCCCGCGTCCGACGGCCTCGCCGCGGTGGGCCTGTCCAACGACATCGTCGTGCCGTACTTCACCGATCTGACCGACGACGGACAGAAGGCCCGCTGGCTCCCGGGCATCGCCGCCGGTGAGCTCGTCGTCGCGGTCGCGATGACCGAGCCCGGCACCGGGAGCGACCTGGCCGGCATCGCCACCACCGCCGTCCGGGACGGCGACGACTACGTGGTCAACGGCAGCAAGGTCTTCATCTCCAACGGCCAGAACGCCGACCTGGTCGTCACCGCCGTACGGACCGGGCCGGACCGGCACGGCGGGATCAGCCTGCTCGTCGTCGAGGCCGACCGGCCCGGCTTCTCCCGCGGCCGCAACCTGGAGAAGGTCGGCCTGCACGCCCAGGACACCAGCGAGCTGTTCTACCAGGACGTCCGCGTTCCGGCCGCCAACCTCCTCGGCGCGGAGGGCTCCGGCTTCAAGGCCCTGATGCGCAACCTCCCCCAGGAACGGATCTCGATCGCCGCCAACGCCGTGGCGTCCATCGAGGGCGTCCTGGAGCGCACCGTGGAGTACGTCAAGGAGCGCAAGGCCTTCGGCCGGACCGTCGGCTCCTTCCAGAACACCCGCTTCCAGCTGGCCGACATGGTCACCACCGCCCGCGCGGGACGCGCCTACATCGACGACCTGCTGGCCCGGCACTCCCGCGGCGAACTGAGCGCCGTGGACGCGGCGGCGGCCAAGTTCTGGGCCACCGAGCACTACGTCGACATCGTCGGCCGCTGCTTCCAACTGCACGGTGCCTACGGCTACATGCTCGAGTACCGGATCGCCCACGACTACCTCGACTCCCGCATCACCACCGTCTACGGCGGCACCACGGAGATCATGAAGGAGATCGTCGCGCGCGATCTGGGACTGTAGGCCCACGGCGCCGCACAGGTGCCCCGCAGGCCTGCGTCACGGACGTCGCAGCACCACGCCCGGGGTTACGGGACGCGCGCGACCCCGACGTAGAAGCCGCTGAGCTCCTCGGCCGGCGCGGGCTCGCTCTTGTACCACCGCGTCGACGTCACCAGGCCCGGCTCGACGAGGTCGAGGCCCTCGAAGAACGGCTCGACCTCGGCGCGTGTGCGCATCCGCAGGGGGATCTCGCCCTTGCGGTACGTGTTCTTCACCGACGTGGCGAGATGCGGGTGCTCGTCGGTGGTGCCGTGCGAGAGGACGAAGTAGCTGCCCGAGGGCAGCGCGTCGACGAGCGTGCGGGCCAGCCCGTACGGGTCCTCCTCGTCGGTGATGAAGTGCATCAGCGCGATCATCGAGAGCGCGACCGGCCGGCTGAAGTCCAGGAACGTACGGGCGTGTTCGAGGATCTCCTCGGGTCGGCGGACGTCGGCCTCGATGTAGTCCGTGGCCCCCTCCGGGCTGCTCACGAGGAGGGCCTCCGCGTGCCGCAGCACGATCGGGTCGTTGTCGGTGTACGCGACCCGCGCCGACGGCACGATGCCCTGCACGATCTGGTGCAGGTTCGGCTTCGTCGGGATGCCCGTGCCGATGTCCAGGTACTGGTCGATGCCGTTCTCGGCCAGCCACGCGGCGGCCCGGTGCATGAACGCCCGGTTGCGCCGGGCGCTGTGCTGTGACTCCAGCGGCAGCTTCTCCCCCACCGCCTGGTCGACCGGGTAGTTGTCCTTGCCGCCGAGCAGCCAGTCGTAGACCCGGGCCGGATGGGGCTTGCTCGTGTCGATCCGACTTTCCGGGGAGGACGGTGCCGTCATGCCTGACTCCAGCGTGTGAGGGAAGGACTGGGGGCGATTATGCCATTGGCCAGGCCATTGCGCAGAGTTGCCAGAGTGAGAGCCGCGTCGCGAGTGCCGCCCTCAACTGGTCTGCTCGACAACGTACTTCGGCTGCGCGAGCGGCAGGTTCTCGGCCGCGACACGTCGCTCGTGGTAGGTGCGCAGTCGCAGCGTGCACCAGATGCCGATCACCGAGACGGCCATCAGCGCGACGGCCGGCGGCCAGTACGCGCCGCCCGCGAGCGACGACAGCCACACCGCGGTGACCGGCGCGAAGCCCGCGAAGATCAGGTTGCAGATCTGGTACGACAGCGAGATGCCGGTGTAGCGGACGTGCGGGGCGAAGCCGTCGGCCAGGATCGCGGCCATCGGCCCGTACAGCGCCGACATCACGAACCGCATGGCGAGCATCATCACGTAGATCAGCGCGACGCTTCCGGTGCCCATGACCATGAACTGCGGGATCGACAGCAGCACGACGCCCGCGAGTCCGCCGACGACGATCTTGTGCGCGCCGATCTTGTCGCCGAGCAGAGCGAGGAACGGCGTGACGACGAGTTCCAGGAACGCGGCGAGCGAGAGGCCGTTGAGGAGCATCGACTCGGACAGGTGCTGGTCGTCGGTGCCGTACGAGAGGAGGTAGCTGGTGACGACGTAGTAGCCGCCGGTCGCGGTGGCCAGGGAGAAGACGCCGACCAGAACCGTCCGCCAGTCCTTGCGCAGCACCTCGGCGACGGGGAGCCCGCTGACCGCGCCCTGCTTCTTCTGCGCCTGATCGCGCTTCTGCTCGGCGTGGATCTCGTCCATCACCGGCGAGTCCTCCAGCTTGGTGCGCACCACCAGGCCGATCACGACGAGGACCGCGGAGGCGAGGAACGGGACGCGCCAGCCCCACGAGTCGAAGGCGCTCTCGCCGAACATGTTCATGAGGCTGAACATGCCGGTCGACAGCAACGCGCCGACGGACGAGCCGAGTTGGGCGAAGGAGCCGAAGAAGGTGGCCTTGCCCTTCGGTGCGTTCTCGACGGCGATGAGTACGGCGCCGCCCCAC
Source organism: Streptomyces sp. HmicA12 (assembly GCF_000373565.1). GTDB lineage: Bacteria > Actinomycetota > Actinomycetes > Streptomycetales > Streptomycetaceae > Streptomyces. The sequence goes on from NZ_KB891842.1 coordinate 403,541, forward strand.
TCGCCGCCGATCGCGATGCCCTGGATCAGGCGCAGCGTGATCAGCAGGATGGGCGAGAGGACGCCGACCTGGTCGTAGGTGGGCAGCAGGCCGATCGCGAACGAGGCGACGCCCATCATCAGAAGCGTGATGACCAGCGTCTTCTTGCGGCCGACGCGGTCACCTATGTGACCGAAGACGATGCCGCCGAGCGGACGCAGCAGGAAGCCGACGGCGAAGGTGGCGAAGGAGGAGATCGTCTTCAGGGCCGTGGGCATGTCGGCGGGGAAGAAGACGTCGTTGAAGACGATCGCCGCCGCCGTGGCGAAGGCGTAGAAGTCGTACCACTCGATGGACGTTCCGGACAGCGCGGCGAGGGCCGTTCTGAACGGGCTCTGCGGGGAGCGAGGGGTGGGGCGTTCCGTCACGGGGAGCTCCGGCGGGAAGAGTGCGGTAGGGGACGGGAACTGCGGGCGTGGGGGAGAGGGGCCGGAATGGGTACCGGACCCGGCGGCCGGGCCGTGAAAAGGATCGTCCGGCCGCCGGGAGATTTCGGGGCGTCGTCGCTCAGCGGCCGGAGCGGGCCCAGGCGCGGCGGCCGCCGATCCAGGTCTCGCGCACCCGGACGCCGGTCAGCTCGTCGGCCGGCACGGTCAGCGGGTCGGTGTCCAGGACGCAGAAGTCGGCGAGCATGCCGGGCGCGAGGGCGCCGACCGCGTGCTCACGGTGCAGCGCGGCCGCCGCCGCACCGGTGTGGGCGTGCAGCCCCGCCTCGACCGGCAGGCGCAGGGACTCGTCGCCGAGGACCGTGCCGAGGACGGTGCGCCGGGTCGCCGCGGCGGCGACGGCCTCCAGCGGGGCGGGCGGGGCGACCGGCGCGTCCGAGGAGAAGACGACGGGGACGCCGGCCCCGGGACAGTGGCCGGCCGGGTTGTAGCGGTGCCCCATCTCGCCGATCGCGGTCAGGGTGCCGTCTCCGGTGCGCAGGTGGTGCTGCGGCTGCATGACGGGGACGACGCCGAGCTCGCCCATGCGGTCGATCTGCTCGTCGGTCGGCAGACCGGAGTGCTCGATGCGGTGGCGCATGTCGTCGCGCGGCCGGTCGGCCTGCGCCTTCTCGATCGCGTCGAGGACCATGCCGATGGCGTACGGGGACTGTGCATGCGTCGCCGTCTGCAGACCGGCGGCGTGGGCCTTGCGGACGATCTCGGCGTACTCCTCGACCGAGTGGTACAGCTGGCCGTGGTGGCAGCAGTCGGCGGCGTAGCCCTCCGGGAAGTAGGCGGTCCAGCCGCCGAGGGTGCCGTCGGCGTAGAACTTCACACCCTGGATGCGGAACTGATCGTCGCCGAAGCCGCGCACGGCGCCGAGTTCGAGGGCGGTGTCGAGCAGGGCCGAGGTCAGGTAGGCGCTGACGCGCATGCGCAGCGAACCGTCGGCGTGGGCCCGCAGGTACGTCTCCATCTCGCGGCGCGAGACCTGGGCGTCGCCGATCGTGGTGACACCGGCGGCGAGGAACACCTCCTGGGCGCGCAGCAGGTGGTCGGCCATGATGTCGTCGGGCTCGGAGAGGTGGAAGTTCGGGCCGTGATTGCCGATCTTCACCCCGGCCGGTCCGGTGAGCAGGTCGCAGGCCGCGTCCCACAGCTGCCCGTCGGGCTCCCCGTCCGCGAAGTGGCCGATGCTGCCGCCCTCGGGCGACGGCGTGGCGGCGGTGATGCCGCAGGTGCGCAGGGTGTGGGAGTTGACGACGCCGCCGTGTCCGGAGGCGTTCATGACGTAGACCTCGCGGTCCTCGGCGACGCGGTCCAGGTCGTGGCAGGTGGGGTGGCGTCCCTCGGCCAAGCGCCGGTGCTCGTACCCGAAGCCGCGGATCGGGACGCCGCCGGGCAGGTCGCGGGCCGCCTCGCGGAGCACCTCGACCAGCGTGTCGATGTCCGGGACGCGCTCGGGGCGCAGGTCGACCCAGGCGAGGGCCTGGCCGTACATCACCGGGTGGCAGTGCGCGTCGATGAAGCCGGGGTGCACCAGGCCGCCGTCCAGGACGAGTTCCTCGTCGACGCGGCCGCCGAGCGCGGCGCGGGCCTCCTCAGCGGTGCCGACGTGCACGACGCGCTCGCCGCGCACGGCCAGGGCCTCGGCGCGGACGGTGGTGCCGGGGACGGCGACGGCCGCTCCGGTGACGAGCAGCGTGCGGTCGGGGGATGCGGAGGGACGGGACATGGCAGGCCTGCTTTCGACCGGGAGGTACGGGGGTGCGCCGACAGACGATTCGACTCGCTGAACCATAGAGAGCGAACGACTGGTTGACCAGAGGTTCCAGTGAAGAATGTTTGTAAAGTTGAATCGCTCTCTTGGTTACGGATCGACTGTCCGCCGCCCGGTCGCCCGCTCAGGCGGTGCGTGGCCCCATGTCGTACCGCTCCTTGATGAGCTCCAGGTGGAGCCAGCTGTCCACCGCGCGCACCTCGGTGAGCCCGCGCATCTCCTCGAGCGTGTCCCGCACGGCGGCGAACGACTCCGCCGTGATCGTGCCGACCAGCTCCGCGCGGCCCAGGCACGTCGACAGGAACGTCACACGCGCCAGCCCGGCCACCCGCTCCGCGACGTCCGCCGCCGGGCCCGCGACCCGCAGGCTGAATCCGCACAGATAGCCCATGCCCTGCACCTCCGGCCGCACCAGCGCGACCACCTGGGCCACGCCGCCCTCCAGGAGCCGCAGGGTGCGCGAGCGGGTCGCGCCCGCCGACAGGCCGATCCGCGCCGCCAGTTCGGCGAACGGCAGCCGTCCGTCCTCCTCCAGCTCGGCGAGGATGCGTTCGTCCACGTCGTCCTGCAGCGCGACGGTCGGCTTCTCGGCCGGCAGGTACGGATCCTTCACGTGCCGCGTCGCGACCAGCGGGTCGACCGTGCGCACCCCCTTCATCGCCCGGATCCGCTCGATGGTCCGCTCCAGCTCCTCGAACCCCGCCGTGCGCAGCTCCGTCATGATCGACCGCCGCCCGCTGGTCAGCGTCACGAACGGGGCCTGCGGGAGCTCGGCGATCGCGCGCGCCACATCCCCCGAGGGGCCTTCGGTGTCGATCGCCAGATGTGCGGACGCGGTCAGCCGGCGCACCGCCGGATGCGCGATGGCCACGACGCGCACGGCGCCCGACTCCTGCAGTCGCTGCACCCGCATCCGGGTCGCGGGGCGGGAGAGGCCCACCCGCTGGGCCAGCGTCTCGTAGGTCAGCCGCCCGTCGGTCTGCAGTTCGCGCGCGATCGCCAGGTCGGTCTCGTCGAGATCCACGGATCGGTCCCCTCGGTGGTGTTCGGTTCGCCCGGTCGTGGGTGTGGCCGGGGTCTCGGGTCATTGTCGGGCAGTGCGCCGACCGCTCCGGCGGCGGCACGGCCGACGCGGTCGGCTCCGCCACGAGCGAGCGTCGCATCCGGGCTGGACAAGTTGTGCAGTCGAAACGTAGGTTCAAGGCTCATCTTGCGACCGAATCATTCTTGGAGGGTAGCGTGACGCGCCCCGTAGCCGTGATCACCGAGACGGAAGAACTCGACCCCCGGCCCGGCCTGGAGCTGCTGTCCGAGGCCGGCTTCGACGCGCGGTTCGTCGGCAGCCGCGACCCGGAGGCCATCGCCGCCGCCGCACACGACGCGGACGCGTTGATCGTCGGGTACGCCCGCGTCGACGCGGCCCTCCTCGACCGGCTGCCGAAGGTGCGCATGCTCGCCACCATGTCCGCCGGTCACGACATGATCGACACCGCCGAGGCGGCCCGCCGCGGCCTGTGGGTCGCCAACCTGCCGAACTCGGCCACCGAGGACGTCGCCGTGCACGCCCTCGCCCAGGCGCTCGCGCTCGTCCGGCGCCTCCCGCAGGCCGACGCCGTGGTCCGCGGCGGCGGATGGAACACCGACTTCACCGAAGTGCCCCGCAGGGCGAGCGAGTTGACCCTCGGCCTGGTCGGCTTCGGGCGCATCGCCCGCACCCTCGCCCGGATCGCCGCCCCGGTCTTCGGCCGCGTCGTCGCGTACGACCCGCACGCCACCGACTGGCCCGAGGGGGTCGAACGGGCCGACCTGGACACGCTGATCGCCGAGGCGGACGTACTCTCCCTGCACACCCCGTCCACCCCGCGGACCAGGGGCATGGTGAACGGCCCGCTGCTGGCCCGCATGCGTCCCGGCTCCCTCCTCGTGAACGTCTCCCGCGGTGATCTCGTCGACCCCGACGCCGTGCTCGACGCCCTCGACAGCGGCCGTCTCGCCGGCGCCGCACTCGACGTGTTCCCGACCGAACCGCCCGCCGCCGACGACCGGTTGCGCAGCCACCCGCGCCTGCTGCTCTCCCCGCACAGCGCCTTCCTCAGCGACGCCTCGCTGCGTGCCTACGTCACCGAACCCGCCCGGAACGTCATCGCCTGGTGGACCACCGGACGCCCGCACACCCCGGTCGTCGTCCCGGCCCCTGAAGCCATGCCCGCACCCAGCACCACCAGCCCGCAAGGAGCCCTCGCGTGACCGACACCCTCACCACCCCCGTCACCGCGGACGCCGCAGCCGCCGAGGAACTGCGCCTGCGCCGTGAACTCGCCGCCGTCTACCGGCTGGTGGCGCACTTCCGCATGACCGACCTGATCTTCACGCACATCTCGCAGCGGCTCCCCGGACCCGACAACCACTTCCTCATCAACCCCTACGGCCTGCTCTTCGAGGAGATCACCGCCTCGAACCTGGTCAAGATCGACCTCAAGGGCAACCCCGTCGAGCCGACGCCGCACCCGGTCAACCCGGCCGGATTCGTGATCCACAGCGCGATCCACAAGGCCCGCACCGACGCGCACTGCGTGCTGCACACCCACACCAGGGCGGGCTGCGCCGTCGCCGCGCAGCAGGGCGGCCTGCTGCCGGTCAACCAGATGTCGATGGAGTTCCACCACCGCGTCGGCTACCACGACTACGAGGGCGTCGCCCTCAACCTCGACGAGCAGGAGCGCCTCGTCGAGGACCTCGGCGGCCACCCCGCGCTCATCCTGCGCAACCACGGCCTGCTGACCGTCGGCGACAGCGCCAAGCAGGCGTTCCTGCGCATGTACTACCTGGAGAAGGCCTGCGAGATCCAGGTCACCGCCCAGGCCGGCGGCGCTGCGCTGATCCTCCCCTCGGACCAGGTCGCCGAGTACACGGCACAGCAGCTCACCGGCGAGGGCGAGGCGACCTCCGACTTCGAGGACCTCGACGCCTACGACCTGGCGTGGGGCGCGCTGCTCCGGCTCGTCGAGCGGATCGCGCCCGACTATAAGGACTGATCCTTCCGGCGGAACGGGTGGCGCGATGGCGTAAGGCCGACGTGTCGTCAAGTCGCCACCCATGGAAGCAGGTTGAGGGACTCCTCGCTGCGAGGATCGGGAGCGTCGCTGCTCAGCGGCCTCGCCGCGGTCCTCTCTGCGATCCCCGGGGGTTTCTTCCGTGCATGCCAGATCCATCGCCGCCGCCGCTCTGGTGGCGGCACTGATACCTGTCACCGCCGCGCGGGCGGCGGACTCGCCCGGGCCGGGCGCCGTGTCCCGCCCCGCCGACTCCACCACGTACACGGTGCCGCTGCCCACGGGCGACACCGTGACGGTCGAACGCTCGGGCGACACAATCCGCTCGGCCACCGTCACCCCCGCGCCGGGCCGCGGTGACATCGCCTTCACCACCGGCTCCGTCGGCTCCGGCGACGTCAGCGTCGTACCGGCGGACGCCGAACCGCTGCTCGCCACCGGACGGATCGACCCCCGGCTCTTCGACGTCGAGGCGCTCCTTGACGCCGGATACGGCACCCGGGGCTCGACGGCGAAGGAGACCGTGGGGCTGATCCTGCAGCACGGCAAGGGGAGTTCGGCCGCGAAGAAGGCGCGGGCGGCGGCCGGCGACGAGGCCCGCCCGGGGCACGCGCTCGCCCGCCTCGGCCTGACCGCGCTCGCCCCGCACGGCCGTGCGGACGCCGCCGCCACCTGGCGGCACCTCACCGCCGACGACGGCCGCTCGCTCACCGGCGGCGCCCGGAAGCTGTGGCTCGACGGCGAGATGCACATCGCCCTGGACAAGAGCGTCCCGCAGATCAACGCCCCGCAGGCGTGGAGCGACGGGTACACCGGCAAGGGCGTCACGGTCGCCGTCCTCGACAGCGGCTACGACTCCGACCATCCGGACCTCGCGGGCCGGGTCACGACCTCGGCGAACTTCCTCGGCGGCGACAGCGCCGAGGACGACAACGGCCACGGCACGCACGTCGCCTCCACCATCGCCGGGATCGACGGCACGTACCGCGGCGTGGCGCCCGACGCGTCCCTCGCCGTCGGCAAGGTCTGCGACAGCACGGGCTCCTGCCCCACCTCCGCGGTCCTCGCCGGCATCGAGTGGGCCGCCGACACCGTGCACGCCAAGGTCGTGAACATGAGCCTGGGCGGCCCCGCCGACGAGACCGACCCCGCGATCGCCGCGATCAACGATCTGTCGGCGAGCACCGGCACGCTCTTCGTCGTCGCGGCCGGCAACGACGGCGAGTACGGCACCGGCACGGTCGGCGCGCCCGCCATCGCGAACTCCGCGCTCGCCGTGGGCGCCGTCGACGGCGACGACGAACTCGCGGCGTTCTCCAGCCGAGGGCCGCGCCCGAGCGACAACGCGGTGAAGCCCGACATCACGGCGCCCGGCGTCGGCATCGTCGCGGCCAAGCTGGGCGGCGGCCACACCGCCAAGTCCGGTACGTCGATGGCGACTCCGCACGTCGCCGGATCCGCCGCGCTGGTCGCCCAGGCGCACCCCGACTGGAGCGGCGAGCGGATCAAGACCGCGCTGATGAACAGCGCCGCGCCGAACGCGAAGCGCTCGGCGTACCAGCAGGGCACCGGCCGGGTGGACGCGGGCCGCGCGGTCGAGCAGACCCTCCTCGCCTCGCCCGCGAACCTGACGACCACGGCCGATTGGTCCGCCGGCGCCGGAAAGAACACCGAGCACACCGTCACCTTCACCAACACCGGTGACACGGCCACCACCCTCGAACTGGCCCTGGACAAGCCGCTGTCGCCCACCGCCCAGCCGGGCAACCCCGAGCAGTTCTCCGTCGACCGCGACCAGGTCACCGTCCCCGCGCACGGCACCGCGACCGCCACGGTCACCACCCGCGCCGCCCTGCTGCCGCACGGCCCCTGGTCCGCCGTCCTCACCGCCTCCCACGACGGAAAGCCCGTCACCCGCACGATCCTCGGCGTCGACAGCCCCCTGCCCACGCACCGGGTCACGGTCACCGCCGAGCAGCGCGACGGCAGCCCGGCCACCGGCACCGCGCTGCTGGTCAACCGCTGGACGGGCGACCGCTATCCGGTCCGCGTCACCGGCGGCACCGGCACGGTGTCCGTGCCCGAGGCCCAGTACTGGCTCGGCATGACCATCACCAGCGGGTCCGGTACCGAGCGCACCACCACGATGGCCGTCACGTCCGTCACCCCCGTCGACGACGCCACGGTCGACCTCGACGCGCGGACCGCGGCCCCGGTCGGCGCCGACGTCCACGACGCCGCGGCCCGGGCCACGGCGGTCCAGGCCGCCCTCTCCCTGCCGGCCGGCACCGGCACATACACGATGAGCGTCGTCACCAATGGAGCGAGCGCGGGCACCTCGCTGTACGCGACGCCGTTCGACGACGCGGACGCGAAGTACCGCACGTTCGCCGTGTTCGCGGCGGAGGGCGCCTCGTCGGCGGCCCCGAGCCCGTTCTTCTACCACGTGGCCCGCACCTGGAGCGGCGGCGTGCCGGCCGACCCCGCCTTCTCGGTCCGCCGCCGCGACCTGACCGACGTACGGCTCGGCCTCGACGCACAGGGCACCCCGGCCGCGGGCACCGTCGGAGCCGCCCCGGACGACGACACGCTGCTGCCGCTCTTCATCGACCAGCCGGTCCGCTTCCCCTCGACCGTGCGGGACTACCGCACCCCGGGTGAGTGGCTCGACCGCGCCAACATCGCCGGGCGCCAGACCCTCGCCACCTCGACCCAGGAGATCGGCCCGCACAAGGTGCACAGCCTCCACTTCGGGGCCGCGGTCGTCGGTCCCTCGCTGCCCGCCGCGCCGTTGCGCCGGGTCGGCGACACCCTGTTGTGGACCGCGCTGCCGTGGTTCGTCGACGGCGACGGAACCCGCGGCGGCACCGACTCGGGCGCGACCGGCACCCTCACCCTGGCCAAGGACGGCCAGAAGGTGAACGAGTGGAACGCCGTCGGCGCCGGGAAGACCGTCCCCGTCCCGGCCGGGTCCGGCCGGTACACACTCGGCGCGGACCTCACCCGCGACCAGTCCTACGCGGCGCTCTCCACCCGCGTACAGGCGCAGTGGTCCTTCGACTCCACCACGGACGACGGCGCGGGAACCGTGCTGCCGCTGATGACCGCCCGCCTCACCCCGCACGGCCTGGACGCCTCCGGCGGCGCCGCACGCGGCGCCACGACCCGCGTGGACGTCGCCGTCCAGCGCGCGCCGGGCGCCGCCACGGCCACCGTCGACCCCGCGCAGCTCCAGGTCAGCTGGGACGACGGCGCCACCTGGCACCCCGTCAAACTCACCGCGGCCCGGCACGGGAAGGCCCCGCACGCCGACCTGACGGCCCCCGGCGACGCCTCGTACGCGACGCTGCGGGTGACGGCCTCGGCGAGCGACGGCAGCGCGGTGACGCAGACGGTGACCCGGGCGTTCCGGGTCAACGCCGGACGCCGCTAGGGACATGTGCACGGGTGCCCCGGAACCGGTCGAGGACCGGTTCCGGGGCACCCGTCACTCGTGATGCGGGCGCCACCGTCTGGACTCCACCACCGCGCTGCGGGTCGCCAGGGCGAGGGCGAGGGTGAGCAGGACGGCCGTAATGAGGGCCAGGGTCGAGTCGGGCAGGACGCCGGTGCTGGGCGGGGTGGTCAGCGGCAGGGTGATCCAGACGCCGCCGAGGATGCCGAGGACGGTGGCGAGGCACAGCGGCGCGAAGAGGGTCCACACGGCCACCGCCGGGTAGATGCGCCGGCTGCCGCTGAGGACGGTGACGGGTGCGACGGCCCGGGTGAACCGGGTGATCCCGGCGAGGTTGTTGAGACCGGCCGCGAGGGCGACGAGCAGCACGCCGAAGGTGCCGAGGGCCGGGACCCGGCGGAGCCGGTCGGCGGTCTGCTGGACGCCGCTGAGCGAACTCCGGCCGATCGGTACGACGGTGACGGGCGGGCCCACGGTCACCGGGTGATACGAGTCCTCGTCCAGGCTGCTGTCCCGCGCGCCCGCGTACACCGACCGGCTGCCGCTCCCGCAAGATCCCACCTACGCTCGTGGCAACTCCGGAGAACCCGTGTGAGTGAAGCCGCGCGTCGCACTGATCACTGAAGTGGGTGACCGGCGGCCGGGGGAGACGTCGGGGCCGCTGAGCAGCTCGACGGCCCGCCGGGCGACGGCCGCCGGAGCCCGCCGTCCGGCGCCAACCGGATCGTGCGGCCCTGCCACCGCCGCCGCAGCCAGCGGTCGTGGCTCGCCACCACGATCGCGCCGGGGCCGCTCCCCAGGGCCTCCTCCAACTCGTCGCACAGGCGTGGGGACAGATGGTTCGTGGGCTCGTCGAGCAGCAGCAACTGGGGCGGGCGCGCCACCAGGAGGGCCAGCGCGAGGCGCCGACGCTGCCCGACGGAGAGCTGCCCGACGGGTTTGTCCAGGTCCGCCGCGTGCAGCAGGCCGAGCGAGAGCAGCGGCACCCGCTCGGCCCGCGCCGCCCCCACGGACTGCTCGTACGTCTCGCGCACCGTGCGGTGGGCCCGCTCGAACTCGGTGTCCTGGGTGAGCAGCCCCACCGTCGGATCGCGCCGTGCGCGGAGCTCGCCCTCGGCGGTCAGCCGCCCGGCGAGCACCGCGAGCAGCGTCGACTTGCCCGCCCCGTTGCCGCCCGTGACCAGTAGCCGGTCGGTCGTCGACAGCTCCAGGGAGGTCGGTTCGAGGCGGCCGGGCACCCGTACGTTCCGCAGCTCCATCAGGGGCCGGGAGTCCTCCTCCGTGGGGGCGGCCAGTTCCCCGGCGGTGAACCGCAGGGGGCGCGGCGGCTCGGCGACCTTGGTGCGGTCCAGCTCGTCGAGGCGCCGCGTGGCGTTGCGCACCCGCCGTGAAATCTGGCTCTGCACCCGGCCCGCCCGGTGGCCGTAGCCCATCTTCTCGTTGTCGCGCGGTCCCCGGTCCGGCGCGACCCGGTGCGCCGTCACACCCGCCGCATGGCGCAGCCCGGCCAACTCCTCCTGTTCCTCGGCGTAGCGCCGCTCCCAGCGCTCCCGCTCGGCGTGCTTCTCGGCGAGATACGCGCTGTAGTTGCCGCCGTGGCGGACCGGGCCGTCCACCGCGGGGTCGAGGTCGATGACATCGGTGCAGACGGCGTCCAGGAACGCCCGGTCGTGGCTCGCGACCACCACGGCCGCGGGCAGCGCCCGGACCTGCTCCTCAAGGAACGCGGCCGCCTCGTCGTCGAGGTGGTTCGTCGGCTCGTCGAGCAGCAGCGCCGAGGGCCGCCGCACGAGCAGCGCGGCCAGGGCCAGCCGGCCGCGCTGCCCGCCGGACAGCGTGCCGAGCGACTGATCGTGGCCGAGCCCGCCGAGGCCGAGACCGTCGAGGACGAGGGCCGCGCGCCGGTCGGCGTCCCAGGACTCCCGGTCCTGGGCCTGTTCGAGGCACCTGCCGTAGGCGTCGAGGAGTTCCCGGTGATTGGGGGAGTCCTCGGGGACGCGGGCCAACTCGGCGCCGAGCCGGTCGAGTTCGGCGAGGTCCTCGCGGGCCTCGCGCAGCGCCTCGTCCAACACGTCGGCGAGGGTCGAGTCGGCGTCGAACGGCATCTCCTGGTGCAGGAAGCCGAGGTCGGCGGGGCGTTCGACGCTCCCGGAGTCGGGCTCGTCCACGCCGGCCAGCACCCGCAGCAGGGTGGACTTGCCGACGCCGTTCTCGCCGATCAGACCGATGCGACGGCCGGGGGACGCGGTGAGGCTGACGCCGTCGAGGACCCGGCGGTCCCCGAGGATGCGGACGAGGTCATGGGCGAGCAGAGCGGCCCTGGAAGATGTCTGGGGCACGGGAAACCGTCCGATGCGTTCGATGGTCGGCCCGCCGGGCGTCAGCCTCGGACGCGGGCCCTCGAGCACACCGGCGGCTCACACCGCGGGGCCCCCGCTCTCCTGGAGCGTCCCGTCGGCCAGCAGCAGCCGGCGGTTCACCCCGATCTCGGTGAGGAACCGTTCGTCGTGGCTGACCACCATGAACGCGCCCTGGTACGACTGGAGGGCGCTCTCCAGCTGGCCCGCGCTGACCAGGTCCAGGTTGTTGGTCGGCTCGTCGAGCAGCAGTAGATGCGGGGCCGGTTCGGCGCACAGCACACAGGCCAGCGTGGCGCGCAGCCGCTCGCCGCCGGACAGCGCGCCGACCGGCAGATGCGCCCCGGCGCCCCGGAAGAGGAAGCGGGCGAGCAGGTTCATCCGCTCCGCCTCCAGCCGCTCCGGGGCGAACGCGGCGAAGTTCTCCGCCACCGTACGGTCCGGATCCAGCAGGTCCAGCCGCTGCGAGAGGTAGGCGATCCGGCCGTCGCCCCGCTTGATCTCCCCGCCGTCCGGGGCGAGTTCGCCGGTGATCAGCCGCAGGAGAGTGGTCTTGCCCGCGCCGTTGGGCCCGGTCAGGGCGATCCGCTCGGGGCCGCGGACCGTCAGGTCGATCCCGCCGTCGGCGAACACGGGCCGGTCCCCGTGGCGGGCCTGCAGCCCCGCGCCGATGAAGAGGTTCCGGCCTGCGGGCACCTGGGTGTCGGGCAGCTCCAGGGTGAGCCGCTGCTCGTCGCGCACGGCCCGACCGGCCTCGTCGAGCCGCGCCTTGGCCTCGCCGACCCGGCCCGCGTGCATCTGTCCGGCCCGGCCCGCGGACTCCTGCGCGCCGCGCTTCATGTTGCCCGCGAAGATGCGGGGCAGCCCGGCGCTCTTGAGATTGCGGGCGGCGTTGCTCTGCCGGCGCTCGGCGCGCTCGCGGGCCTGCTGCATCTCCCGCTTCTCCCGCTTCAGCTCCTGCGCGGCGTTGCGCACGTTCTTCTCGGCGACCTCCTGCTCGGCACGCACCGCCTCCTCGTACGCGGTGAAGTCGCCACCGTAGAAGCGGAGTTCGCCGTTGCCGAGTTCGGCGATGCGTTCCATGCGGTCGAGCAGCGCGCGGTCGTGGCTGACCAGCAGCAGGCAGCCGGTGAAGTCGGACAGCACGTCGTAGAGCCGGTGCCGGGCCGTCAGGTCGAGGTTGTTGGTCGGCTCGTCGAGCAGCAGCACGTCGGGGCGCCTGAGCAGCTGGGCGGCGAGGCCGAGGGAGACGACCTGGCCGCCGCTGAGCGTGCTCAGGCTCCGGTCGAGCGCGAGCCCGGCCAGACCGAGCCGGTCGAGCTGGGCGCGGGTGCGCTCCTCGATGTCCCAGTCGTCGCCGATGGTGGTGAAGTGCTCCTCGCTCACGTCGCCGGACTCGACGGCGTCGATGGCCCGCACGATCGGGGCGATGCCGAGCACCTCGGCGACCGTGAGGCCGTCGGCCAGCGGAAGGCTCTGCGGGAGGTACCCCAGCGTGCCGTCGACCGACACGGAGCCGGTGGCGGGCTTCAGCTCACCGGCGATCAGTTTGAGCAGGGTGCTCTTGCCGGAGCCGTTGGGCGCCACCAGACCGGTGCGGCCCGCGGCGACGGTGAAGGAGAGGTCCTGGAAGACGGGGGTGTCGTCGGGCCAGGCGAAGGAGACGTTCGAGCAGACGATGGCGGCATCGGACATGGAAGCGACCTCGGAGCATCGCGGGCAGACAGACCTCTGCCCTGGGCAGCGTGGGAAAAAGGGGTACGACGAACGGGGCCACCCCGCGGCGCTCTCTCAGCGCCTTCCGATGGCCTGCCGGATCCGGGTCTCACCCGGAGATGTCGTCGTCACCCGCCACGACTGCCACTCCTCCACTGCACGGTTCAGATCCCTTCGAGCCTAGCAGGCGCCGCTCCACCCCCGCTCGACGGACTCAGAGGCGGCCCGGCGTCCGTACGGCCCGGCCCACCTCCGCCCGCAGCGCGACGAACTCGGGCAGGCCCCGGGTGGCGATCTGGTCGCGCTTCACCGGCAGCCCGACCGGCAGATCGAGCGCGACGCGCGCGCCCGGGCCGGGGGAGAGGGCGACGACGCGGTCACCGACGTAGACGCTCTCGTCGATGTCGTGCGTGACGAACACGATCGTGGTGCCGTCCGTGCGGTGGACCTCCAGGAGCAGGTCCTCCAGGTCCTCGCGGGTCTGGGCGTCCAGTGAGCCGAAGGGCTCGTCCATGAGCAGCAGTGAGGGGCGGACGACCAGGGCGCGGGCGATGGCGACGCGCTGCTGCATGCCGCCGGAGAGCTGCCAGGGGTGTTGCCGGGCCGAGCCCTCCAGGCCGACGCGCTCCAGGATCCGTTCGGCCTCGGCGCGTCGGTCGGCCCGGCGCAGGCCCCGGCGGCGCAGCGGCAGGGCCACGTTGTCGCGGACAGTGAGCCAGGGCAGCAGGGAGCGGCCGTAGTCCTGGAAGACCACGGCGAGCCGGTCCGGGACCCCGGTGACCGGTGTGCCGTCGACGGTGACCGTGCCCGCGCGCACGGGCAGCAGCCCGGCGATCGTGCGCAGCAGCGTCGACTTGCCGCAGCCCGACGGGCCGACGACACACAGGAGTTGACCGTCCGGCACGGTCAGGGACACGTCGTGCAGGACGCGCCGCTCGCCGTAGGACTGGTGCACGGAGTCGAGTCGGAGCATGCGGTCGCCTCACTTGGCCCAGGGTTCGTAGAGCGTGCCCTCGGTACCGGTGACGCGCAGGTGGAGCAGGTGCGGGCCGTCGTCGTCGCCGAGCGAGGTCACCGCCCGGTCCAGGGCCTTGTCCAAGCCGTCCGGGCGGTCCGTGAAGTCCGCCGCGACGCCGAACGACGCGGCGAGCCGCGCGAAGTCGATGCCGCCTATGTCCGTGCCGGGGACCGGTTCGACGCCGATGCGGCGGCCGAGCGCCCGCACCGCCCCGTACCCGCCGTTGTCGAGCACGACGAACGTGACCGGTGCCTCGTGCCGGGCGGCCGTCCACAGCGCCTGCACCGAGTACAGCGCGGACCCGTCGCCCAGCACGCACACCACCCGGCGCCGGTCGGCGAGCGCACGCCCCACGGCCAGCGGTAGGCCCCAGCCGAGCGCCCCGCTGCCCGTGGTGAGGAAGCCGCCCGAGAGATCGACCGGGACGCGTGTGTGAAAGTTGGCTACGCGCCGGGCGGGCGGCCCGAGTTGATGCCGGTGAGGAGGAAGTCGACCCCGGCCAGGAACTGCTCGCGGTCGTCGTGGTCGTCGAGCTGGTGGGCGACGGCCCGGGTGAACGGGTAGTCGTCCGGGTCGAGTTCCCGCCAGGTCCGGGACACGTCGCCGAGGAACGAGGTGCGGTCCGCGTCGGGGGCGAGCGTACGGGCGCTCGCGGTGTTCGCGGCGTGCTGACCCGCGGCACCGAGGATGTAGTGCACCAGCGCGGAGGTCGCCGTGAACCAGCCGGCCTCGGGCACACCGAGAGCCCGGACCTGGCGGCCGATGCTCTCGAAGAGCCGGGGGGCCACGGTCCCGCCGGGGTTGCGGGCGAGCTGGGTCGCGAGCTGCGCGGCGAGCCAGGGGTGCGCCTCGATGGCGTCGAGCAGGCCGAGCGCGACGGCGCGGATCCCTTCCCGCGGGGTGTCCGCCGCGTCGGCGGGCGCGAGGGTCACGGCATCGGCGACGACGGCGTCGGTCGCGGCGCCGAGCAGCTCCCCCTTGTTCGCCACGTGCCAGTAGATCGCCCCGGGCCCGGTGGCGAGCCGCTCGGTCAGGACCCGGAACGTCAGCCCTGCCTCGCCGCCCGCGTCGAGCAGCTCGACGGCGGCCTCGATGATCCGCTCGCGGCTGAGCGCCTCTGTGCGCCGCTCCGGCTTCTTGCGTGTCCGTGGTGCCATACCGCCATTTTGACATGACTGGAACGCTGTTCCAACATGGTCTCTGGAACGACATTCCAGAAGGGTCGGGCAGCGGCTGCCGCCGGACGGCCTCGCATCCGAAGGAGAGATCATCATGAACACCCCCATACGCACCCCGGTCACGATCATCGGCGCCGGACTCGGCGGCCTCACGCTCGCCCGTGTCCTGCACGTCCACGGCATCCCGTCCACGGTCTACGAGGCGGAGGCGTCCCCGAGCGCGCGCACGCAGGGCGGGATGCTCGACATCCACGACTACAACGGCCAGCCGGCCCTGCGCGCGGCGGACCTGCTCGAGGAGTTCCGCGGCATCGTCCTGGAGGGCCGCGAGGCGACCAGGGCCCTCGCCACGGACGGAACGGTGCTGCTCGACGAGCCCGACGACGGCACCGGCACACGCCCCGAGGCGCTGCGCGGCGAGCTGCGCCGGATGCTGCTCGACTCGCTCCCGGCCGGCACGGTCCGCTGGGGCCACAAGGTCGCCGGCGTCCGCGCGCTCGGCGAGGGCCGGCACGAAGTGACGTTCGCCGACGGCACCACTGCCGTCACGGACCTGCTGGTCGGCGCGGACGGCGCGTGGTCACGGGTCCGCCCGCTGCTGTCCGACGCCACCCCCGAGTACGTGGGGACGTCGTTCGTCGAGACCTACCTGCTGGACAGCGACAACCGGCACCCGGCCGCCGCGAAGGCCGTGGGCGACGGGGCGATGTTCGCCCTCACACCCGGCCGGGGGATCCAGGCCCACCGGGAGACCGAGGGAACCCTGCACACGTACGTGGCGCTCTCCCGGCCCCAGGAGTTCTTCGCCGCGATCGACTTCACCGACCCCGCGACCGCCGCCGCCCGGATCGCCGAGGAGTTCGACGGCTGGGCGCCGGAGCTCACCGCGCTGATCACCGACGGCGACACGGCGCCGGTCCTGCGCCCGATCAACGCGCTGCCGACCGGACACCGCTGGGACCGGGTGCCCGGGGTGACCCTGCTCGGCGACGCCGCCCACCTCTCGCGTCCGAACGGCGAGGGCGCCAACCTCGCCATGTACGACGCCGCCGAACTCGGCGAGGCCCTCGCCGCGCACCCCGACGACGTCGAGGCCGCGCTCACCGCGTACGAGCGGGCGCTGTTCCCGCGCAGCGCCGAGGCCGCCACCGAGGCCACCCGCGACTTCGAGCTGATCTTCGGAGACACGGCGCCCCACGGCCTCGTCGGTCTGCTCAGCGGCCAGGGGTGACCGGCGACAGGAGGGCCCGCTCCTCCGCGTCCGCGTCGAAGCCCACCGGCTCCCAGCGCTTCACGAGGAGCGCGACGAGGCCGAGGACGGGAGCGGCGAGGATCACCCAGTACACGTGGGTGCCGAGGCCGGTGCTGAGGATCGGGAAGAAGAACAGGGTCAGCGTCGAGCCGAGCCGCAGCACCGCCTGGTTGAAGCCGATGCTGACGCCGCGCATCGATGTCGGGAAGCCCAGTGACGCGTAGCTCATGATGTGCGCGCCGGGGCCGAATCCCTGGGCGAACATGAAGGCCCCGAGCATGAGGATGCCCGCCGTGACGACGGCCGTGCCGGACGGCTGCCCGATCAGGGCGAGGACGGTGATGGCGACGAGCTGGATCGCGAACCCGAGCGTCATCATGGGCCAGGCGCCGCGCGTCGACGCCCAGCGGATGCCGAGCAGACCGCCGGTCAGCGCGAAGACCAGGTTGAGGGTGAACGAGGACGCGATCGTGGTCAGCGGGCCCTGCGTCATCAGCGTGGCGATGATGATCGGCAGGCCGAAGGCGACCGCGTTGTAGCCGAACGTCTCGGCGAGGCCGACCGCCACCGACTGGACCGTGCGGGCGCGGTACGGACCGGTGAACAGCCGCGCGTACGAGGCGAGACCGGGCCGGGCCGGGCGGGCCGCCCGTGCCGGGAGGTCGTCGGCGACGCGCGCGTCCACTCCGTACGACTCGCGCAGGATCCGTGCCGCCGCCGCCAGGTCACCCTGCTCGGCGGCCCAGGTGGGCGACTCGTTCATGTAGCGGCGGCGCAGCAGCATCACGACCAGCGCGGGCACCGCGCCGAACCCGACGGTGAACCGCCACAGCCAGCCCAGGTGGGCGTCCGGCAGCACGAAGTACAGGAACATGATCACCAGGTAGCAGCCGCTGGTCGCGGTGTACCAGGCCGGGGACCAGGCGGCCGTGCGCGAACCCTTGCTGCCCTTGCCGCGCAGCCGTGAGAACTCGGCGAGGAACGCGATGGCGACCGGGATGTCCATGCCGACGCCGATGCCCATCACGAACCGGGCGACGATCAGTGTCCACACGTCCTGCGCCACGGCGCACACCAGCGCGGTGACGACGAAGAAGACCATGTTGGCCATGAAGACGCGGTAGCGCCCTATTCGGTCGACGAGCCAGCCGCCGAGGAGCGCGCCGAGCAGCGAACCGACGCTGATCGACGCGGTGACGGTGCCGGCCATCGCCGAGCTGAGGCCGAACTGCCGTGTGATGTCGGGCAGTCCGTAGGCCAGCGAGCTCAGGTCGTACGCGTCGAGGAAGATGCCGCCGAGCGCGATGACCACGATCATCTTGGCGTGGCGGCCGCGCGCCGTACCGGAGTTGACCAGATCGGAGACGTCGGCGGCCGAGCGGATGGTCACCGCGCCGGAGTCCGTCGTACCGGACGCGGCGGACGAATCGGTCAGGGCGGACGGGGCGGACGGGGGAGGGGTGGAGCTCACGAGCGCCTTCCGGGGTGGTGCGGGCACGGTTCGCGGAATCGTAAGCACCATCCGGAATCTCGACGTCCGCCTGTCCGCATGGCGGTCACCGCGGGCCGAGGCCTGTGGGCGCCGAGGCGCCGACTCCCTTCGGGTTGTCGGCGATGTACTGCCGTACCACCGACGTGAAGTCCGGGTCGGGCGCGAGGCCGAGGCCGGCCGCGCGGCCGTGGTCGAAGGCCGCGGGCCACGAGCCGACGATGGCCTCCACGGTCGGGTCGGGCTCGACCGTCACCAGATCGGCGACCGCGTCCCCCGCCACCCGGCGCAGTGTGTCCAGCATCTCGGCGACCGTGACCGTGAGCCCCGGGAGGTTGACCGGAAGAGCGCCCTTCAGCAGGCCGGGACCGTCCCCGCGCCCGGCCTGCGCGACGCGGAGGATGCCTTCCACCGTGCGGCGCGGGGACGCCAGGGCGACGCGCAGGTCCGGGGCGACGGGGCAGATCGCGGGGAGTCCGGCGAGAGGTTCGCGGACGATGCCGGACAGGAAACCGGAGGCGGCCGCGTTCGGCCTGCCCGGCCGCACCGTCACCGTCATGAGCCGGGCGACGCGGCCGTCGAGGAAACCGCGGCGCGTGTACTCCGCTGTCAGCTGCTCGCAGATCCGCTTCTGGACGCCGTAACTCGACTGCGGTGCGGGCAGCGTCGATTCGGTGACGACCGGCGGCAGCGGCAGCGCGGCGTCCGGCCCGTAGACCGCGACGCTGCTGGCGAAGAACAGCCGTACCGTCGGGCCGCCGGCGGCGGACTGGGCGCGGGCGGCTTCGAGGAGGGCGCGGGTCGTGTCCAGATTGGCGCCCATGCCGAGGTCGAAGTCGGCCTCGCACGCGGCCGAGACGGCGGCGGCGAGGTGGACGACGACGTCCACCGGCGCCGCGAACACCTCGCCGAGGCGCTCGGTCAGATCGCCCTGGACGACGTCCACGAGCGGGTCCGCCGCGAGCGGCGACCCGTCCGGGACGACCAGGTCGGCGAGGACCAGGCGGTCGATCGGTACGCCGCCGAACGCGCGCCGCTCCAGCAGAGCGGCGGCCACCCGCTGTCCCAGGAAGCCGAAGCCGCCCGTGATGACGATCCTCATGTGTTTCCCCTCGGAAAGGCTCGGGAAGGGGTGGCGCGACCGTTCGGCCGCGCCACCGACTCGTACCGCGCAGGGGGGAAGTACCCAAGGCCGATCCGGCCGACGCCGAGGAACGAACGCGCCCGCGAGAACGGGCGCGTCCGGCGGTGACGGGCTAGCGGGAGATCAACGCAGGCCGTAGTACAGCGAGTTGTGCGCGGTGTCCGGCATGTACAGCACGTCGTTCCCGTCCGAGTCGCGGCGCACCGCGAGCCGGTCCGCGGTCACGCCCGGCGCCGCGGACTGCGCGGTCCAGGACCCGTCGGCCGTCTGGGTCGCGGAGAAGACGCGGTCGGTGCCGGACGAGGTCACGTAGTAGACCCGCTTGGTGTCCGTCTCGTCCCAGGTGATGCCGAGGGCGGCCGAGGTCTGGCCCGCCGCGTACACGGTCTTGCGGACCCAGGAGGCTCCGCTCGGGTACGCGTAGTACACGCGGAAGTCGCCGCCGCTGTCGGACGAGCGGTAGCGGTAGGCGACCTTGGGCGTCGAGCCGTCGAGGGTCAGCTTCGCGCTCTGGACCGCCGGCCCGGTGTAGGCGTTGTCGTTGCTCCACACCTCGTCCGTGGTGAGGTCCTGGATCACGTCGGAGGTGTCGGGCGTGACCGGAGTGGTGACCGCCGCGCCCGTGCTGTCCGCGAAGGAGCCGGTCGACGGGTCGTAGCTCAGGTACGTGAGCTGGTGGCGGAACGCGACCGCCGGCGCCTTGGCCCACTCGAACAGGATGTGCACGCGGCCCGACGCGTCCACCGTCAGGTCGTCCGGGTACACCGAGCGGTACAGCGCACTGGCGAACGTGGTCACCACGCTCCAGCGCGAGGCGGCGTTGTCCCAGCGGTAGAGCTTGCCGGGGCGCTGGTCGCTGCCGGTGCCGACCCGGGCGATCACGTACAGGTCGCCGTTGGGCGCCGTGGTCACGACCGGGTAGGTGATGCCCTCGCCCTGGTCGGGCAGTTCGGAGGCGTGGTCGGTGACGCTGCCGCCGGGGGCGTCGGTGCGGAAGTAGCGCCAGGCGTTGGCGTGCATGGAGGCGAACACGTGCAGACGGCCGCTGCCGTCGCGTGCCACCGACGGCTGGTTGTGGCCGTTGTCGTCGGGGAACTCGGCCTGCTGCCCGTCGCTGTTCAGCAGCGGCAGCCGGCTCCAGACGCCGTCGGGGTCGCGGCGGGCGATCGCCGGACGGTGGGTCGCCGCGGTCGAACCGGGCTCGTTGAAGGCGAAGTACGTGTACTGGCCGCGGCCCTTGTACGTGGCGACCGGCGTCCACCAGGCGGCCTGGTTCGACGAGTCCATCGCGTACGGGACCTTCTCGACGGCCGTGGCCGCCGCACTGTCGGCCTGGGCGGCCTGGACCGGCATGACCAGGGCGGCCAGGGTCGCGGCCGAGGCGGCGTACGCGCGTGCCGAGGGACGTTTCATCGTGAACTCCTAAGCGGGTGCGGGTGCGGGTGGTGCCGAACAGGAGTGGCCCGTGGGCCGGTCCGGAGGGGAGCGCGGAACGACGAAGGGCCCGGTGCTGGTCGTACGACGTCCACCGGGCCCCTGGGCCGTACCGCGTTCGGGCTCAGCGCTTGATGAGCGCGGCGACCTCCTCGCCCGCCTGCTTCATCGCGTCCTTCGGCTTCGACTTGCCGACCAGGACGGCCTGGACCTGCTTGGCGACGGCCTCCTCGATCTGGGCGTTCTGCGCGTACCGCCAGAACGGGCTGCCGGTCGCCGTCTTGGTGATCTTCTCGGTCCACTCGGTGGAGAAGGTGTCCTTGGCGACCTTCGGGTCGGCCAGACCGGCCTTGGTCGACGGCGGCAGGGCACGCTCGACGAAGTAGTCGGTGACGGTGGCCTGGTCGGTCGTGGTGTGCAGCGCGAACTCGGTCGCCGCGTCCTGCCCCTTGCCCTTGACGATCGCGATGACACCGCCCCACAGCAGCGCCTGCGGCGTGTCACCGGCCTTCAGCACGGGACGCTCCAGCGGCTGCATCGCGTCGGCCAGCGTCTTGTCCTTGGACTGGGCCGCGGTCACGCCCTTGCCGATGATGGCGTCGTCGTAGAACGCGGCCTTGCCCTGCCCGAACAGGGCGCGCGCGTCGAAGCGGTCCACGTCCGCGGCGATCAGCTTGTCGTCGTGGAGCTTCTTGTACCAGGTGACCGCGTCGATCGAGGCGTCGTCGCCGATGGTCACCTTCTCGCCGTCCATGAGGGTGCAGCCGAAGGTCTGCATCCACGGGAAGATGTCCTTGAGCTGCGCGACCTTGGTGGCCGCGGCGTAGGGCACGACCCCGCCGCCGAGCTTCTTCAGCTCCCGCAGCGCGTCCTCGAACTCCTCGACGGTGGTGGGGTGCTTGTCGATGCCCGCCTTCGACAGGAGCTTGGAGTTGGCGATGACACCGATCGAGCCGGTGTTCCACGGCAGGCCGTACTGCTTGCCGTCGTACTTGCCGCTCGCGAGCGCCACATCCGTGTAACCGCCCTTGCCGGCCACGGAACCGAGGTCGGCGAGCTTGCCCATCTGCGCCACGGCGGCGAGCCAGGCGATGTCGAGGTGTATGGCGCCGGTGGTCTCGCCGCCGCCGAGCTTCAGCGTGAGCTGGCTCAGGTACTCGTTGTACGGGTACGAGACCGCACGGATCTTCGACTTCTTGTCCTTCTCCCACGCCGCGATGATCTTCTCGATCGAGGGCTTGGCGGCCTCCTCGTTCAGCGACCAGGAGGAGAAGTCGAAGTTCTTCGACTTGGTGTCGCCGCCGTTCGAGGAGGTGCTGGCGCCGGACGGGGCGCACGCACCGAGCACGCCGGCGCCGGCCACACCGAGCGCGCCGATGCCGAACATGCGCAGGGCGCCGCGCCGACTGATGCCAGAGGTGGTCATGGTGTCTCCATGGGGGAGTGAGGCGGAAGGGGAAGTGCGTGGGGGCGCGTGCGGGCTCGGCCCGCCCGGGTTCAGCTGGGTGCTTGCGGTGCTGCTCGGCTACTTGACCGAACCGGCGGTCATGCCGCCGACGAGGTAGCGCTGCAGGAACATGAAGGCGACGACCACCGGGACGGAGACGACGAGCGAGGCCGCCATCAACTCGGGCCAGGCGGTCTGGAACTCGCCGATGTAGGTGGAGACGAGGCCGGGCGGCAGGGTCTGCTTCTCCTTGTCGGCCAGCGTCACCGCGAAGATGAAGTCGTTCCAGCCGCGGACGAAGGCGAACAGGCCGGCGGCGATCATGCCGGGCGCGGCCAGCGGCGCCACGATGGAGTGCAGTGTGCGCCAGCGCGAGGCGCCGTCGATGGACGCGGCCTCCAGGAGGGCGTCCGGGATGGTGTCGAAGATGCCCTTAAGCATCCACACGCACAGCGGCATCGTGAACGTGGTGAAGGACAGCACCAGCGCGGTGTACGTGTTCAGCAGGCCGAAGCTGGAGAACACGGCGTACAGCGTCACCAGCAGGAGAGCCTGCGGGAACATCTGGGACGCCAGCACCATGTGCATCAGGGAACGGCGCCCGCGGTAGCGGAACTTGGAGAACGAGTAGCCCATGTACGTGGCGACGATCACGCTCAGCACGGCGGTGATCGTGGCGACGATCAGGGAGTTGACCAGGTACTTGATCAGCTGGTCGTTCTCGGCGAGGGCCGTGAAGTTGCTGAAGGTGAGATCCGTCGGGATCAGCTTCGGCGGGAACTGGAAGGTCGACTCGGGGCTGCTCAGCGCCGTGGCGAGCAGCCAGTAGACCGGCAGCAGGCCGAAGGCGCCGATGACGACGACCGCGGTCCAGGCGGCTATCCGCGAGCGCAGCAGGTCCTTGCGTATCCGGCGGCGCGAGGTGCGCCCGGTGGCGGAGGCGGACGGCCGCAGCGCGTCGGTGCCGGACATCTGGGTGGAGGTCATGTCGGCAAGGGGGGTCGTGGAGGTCATCGGGCGTCGCCCTTCCGCTCGGTGATCCTGAGGTAGACGGCGACGAGGACGAGCAGGAGCAGCATCCACAGGCCGCCGAGGGCGGTCGCCCGGCCGATGTCGAAGCCCTTGAAGGCGGTCTGGTACACGGCGGTCGCGAAGGTCTCGGTGGAACCGGCCGGGCCGCCGCCCGTGAGGACGTAGATGGTGTCGAAGTGCTGGAAGTTCCAGATGAACTCCAGGAGCAGCACGATCGAGGCGACCCCGCGGACCTGGGGCCAGGTCACGTTGAAGAAGCGCCGGATCGAGCCCGCGCCGTCCATCGAGGCCGCTTCGTGCAGCTCCTTGGGCACGGTCTGCAGACCGGCGAGGAGCATCACCATCATCCAGGGGAAGCTCGCCCAGGTCTTGGTGATGATCACGGCGAGCATGGCGGTGCCCGGCTGGCCGAGCCAGGAGATGGACTCGTCGATGAGGCCGGTCTTCATGAGGACGCCGTTCAGCACGCCGTAGTTGGCGTTGAAGATCCACATCCAGAGGAAGGAGACCACCACACCCGGGATCACCCAGGGAAAGAGGAAGAGGCCACGCATGAAGCCGCTGCCCTTGAGGCCCGTGTTGAGGGCGAGGGCGAGGGCGAAGCCGAGCACGAAGGGGACGAGCGTCGCGCCGACGGTGAAGATCAGCGTCTGCTTGAAGATCGTGAGGAAGTCGCCGTTCAGCCAGTACGTGAAGTTGTCGAGGCCGACGAACTCCCGGCCCGGCAGCCGCAGGTCCTGCTTGAAGAAGCCGGTGATCAGGGCGGAGATCAGCGGATAGAAGATGATCGCCGCGAACAGGGCGAGCCCCGGGGCGGTCAGCAGCAGGGCGAACGCGCCGTTGGAGAGCCGTCCGCCGGTCCGCTCACGGTCGGTGCGCTCGCGGGGTGGAGCGACCTTCTGGGGAGGTGCGGCCGTACTCATGGGTGTGTCCTCTCGAACGGGGCGGGAGCGCCGGGGCCCTGGGTGAACGTCGTCCCCGCTCCATTGAACGCAACTTGCAGCATGCGGGATCGTTCTCCATATCGTGCGACGGCGTCAACCCTTTTGGTCGGTGAATCGCCGGTTCTGTGCGGGCCCGGCGAACTCGTCCTACCTGCCATGTAGTTGAACTTGTGCTGGTGGCAGCCGTACCGGCGGCTGCGCCGGGAATCTACAACACATCCCACTAGCTGAACAGTAGTTGCACAATGTGGATGTGATGTACGTTCATGGTCGCTCCGCTGCGGCGGGGAGCGTCTGGGATTCACCTGGCATCACATCAAGGAGGCCGCACCGTGCGGGAAGAAGAGGTCCACTACGACATCGCCGTCATCGGCGGGGGCCTGGCGGGGACCTGCGCGGCCATCGCCGCGGCCCGGCTCGGCCGACGCGTCGCCCTGGTCAACAACCGTCCCGTCCTGGGCGGCAACGCCAGCAGCGAGGTCCGCGTCTGGGTCTGCGGCGCCACCGCACACGGCGTGCACCGATGGGCCCGCGAGACCGGCATCATGGGCGAGCTCTACACCGAGAACCAGTTCCGCAACCCCGAGGGGAACCCGTACTACTGGGACCAGGTCGTCCTCGACGCGGTGCGCGCCGAGCCGAACATCGACCTGTACCTCAACACCGATGTGCGCGAGGCCGACGCGAGCGGCCCGGAGGACGCACGCGAGGTGCACTCCTGCACCGGCTGGATGATGGGCTCCGAACGGCGCATCACCTTCCACGCACGCCAGTTCCTGGACTGCACCGGTGACGGCCTGCTCGGCCATCTCGCCGGCGCCCGCTACCGCGTCGGCCGCGAGGCCCGAGCGGAGTTCGGCGAGCCCTGGGCGCCCGACGAGGGCGACGAGGCGCTGCTCGGATCGACGATCCTGTTCCACACCAAGGACACCGGCCGCCCGGTCAAGTTCGTGCCGCCCGCCTACGCCAAGGATCTGTCGACCACGCCCATCCTGCGCAACCGCGTCCTGCGCACCGGGGACAACGGCTGCGACTACTGGTGGGTCGAGTGGGGCGGCGAGCTCGACACCGTGCACGACAACGAGCGGATCCGCGACGAACTCCAGTCCGTCGTCATGGGCATCTGGGACCACATCAAGAACTCCGGCGAGTTCCCGGACGCCGCCAACCTCACGCTGGAATGGGTCGGCAGCCTCCCCGGCAAGCGCGAGTACCGCCGCTTCCTCGGCGACCACGTCCTCACCCAGCAGGACATCCTCGAACAGCGGCAGTTCCCCGACCGCGTCGCCTTCGGCGGCTGGTCCGTCGACCTCCACCCCGTGCAGGGCATGTACGCCGACGAGCCCGGCGCCCGCCAGCGCTACGCGGACGGCATCTTCCACATCCCACTGCGCTCCCTGTACTCGGCGAACGTCACGAACCTGCTGTTCGCCGGGCGGAACATCTCCGCCACCCACATCGCGTTCGGCGCCACCCGCGTCATGGCGACCTGCGCCACGATCGGCGAGGCGGCCGGTACCGCGGCCGCGCTCTGCGTCACCGAGGGGCTCAGCCCGCGCGAACTGGCCGCCAAGCGCCCCGAGCTGGTGCGCCGCGCCCTGCTGCGCCAGGACGCCTCGGTGATCGGCCTGGCCGACGACGACCCCGACAACCTGGCCCGCACCGCCCGCGTCACCGCCTCCTCGCACCTGGCCCGGCTGGCCGCGGAGCCGACCCCCGACGCGCCCGGCGAGCCGCACCCGCTCACCCGCGACCTGGCTCTGCTGCTGCCGGTGGACCCCGCGCTCGACTCGGTCGACCTGCTCCTGCACGGAGCCGACGACGGGCGGCCGCGCGAACTCACCGTGGAGCTGTGGGGCACGGGCCGCCCGGAGAACGCGGTCCCGGTGGACCACCTGCTCACGACCGAGGTCACCGTGGCGCCGGGCGGCCCGCACTGGGTCACCGCCCGCTTCGACCACCACCCGGACACCCCCGAGAACGTCATCCTGATCGTGCGGGCCTGCCCCGGCGCGGCCCTCGTCCTGCTCCCCGAGCGCACCGACGGAGTCCTCGCGCTGCGCGGCAGGGTCGAGGGGGACGCGGCCGTCGACCACGACATCCCGGAGGAGGAGGGACAGTTGGTCCTGGAGTGGCAGGCCCGCGGCCTGCGCCGGCAGACCTTCGCCTTCCGCGCGAGCCCGGACACGGCCGCGTTCAGGCCCGAGCGGTCCGTCGGCGGCTTCCAGCGCGCCTACGGCGGACCGCAGGTGTGGTCGTCCGAGCCGCTGCGGGAGGCGGAGTGGCTCAGCCTCGACTGGGACCACGCGCAGCAGCTCACCGAAGCACGCGTGGTGTTCGACGACGACGTCGACGAGTACCTGAACAACCTGCACCGCCACCGCACCCCGTACGAGGTCATGCCGGAACTGGTCCGCGACTACCGCATCCAGAGCCGCGACCTCGACGGCACCTGGCTCACGCTGCTGACGGTGAAGGACAACCGGCGCCGGCACCGCGTGCACCCGCTGACCGGCCCGGACGGCGGACCCGTGCGCACGGACGCGCTGCGGCTCGTGGTCGACGCGACGCACGGGGCGCGGCGCGCGCACGTGATCGCGTTCAAGGCGTACGGAGCGTAGGTGTACGGGGCGTAGATGTACGGCGCGTAGGCGTGCGGGAAGGGCCCTGCACAGGTCGCACGACCTGTGCAGGGCCCCTTCCCCATACGCGCCTCAGAGCGCCCCGAGCGCCTGACTGATGGCGTCGGCGGCCTCGATGACCTCACGCGTGAGGGCCTGCCGCTGTCCGTCGGCCTCGGTGTGGTCGCCGAGCACCGACGTGGGACCCCACAGGGAGATGGCGGCGACGACGTCCCCCGAGGCGTCACGGACCGGCGCCGCGAGCGAAGCGCGCCCCAGGGCGCGCTCCTCGGCCTCTACGGCGTAGCCGGAACGCCGCACGGAGTCGATCTCGGTGTCGAGCAGATCGTGACTCGTGGTCGTGAAATCGGTGTGCGCGTCGAGCGGCTCGGGCAGCAGCCGGCGCCGCTCCTTGGGGCTCAGGCCGGTCAGCAGGCACTTGCCGATGCTGGTGGCGTGCAGCGGGGCGGTGTGCCCGGCCTGCGTGTACGACTTGGGGGCGCGGGAGCCCTCGAAGTTGCACAGGAACATCAGCTCGGTGCCGCGCCGGACCGCGACGTTCGCCCCGAGGCCGGTGCGGGTGGCGAGCTCCTGGAGGACCATCCGGGCGGCCCGGTGGACGGGGTGCCGGTTGGCCGCGGTCGCGGCGAGCGGGAGGATCCCCAGGCTGAGCCGGTACAGGTTGCTGAGCGGGTCGCGTTCGACCATGTCGAGGCGCTCGAGGGTGGACAGCAGCCGGGACGTGGTGGAGGAGCCGAGGCCGGTGAGTTCGGCGACGTCGGAGACGCGCAGCTCGGCGCGGCCGGAGTCGAGTGCGCGCAGCACCGACACCGCTCGTTCGACGCTCTGGTTCGTCCCGGCGTCGGTCGCCCGAGTAGCCATGACCCTCCTAGTTCTGCAAATGGCTTGCACTATCTGCATCAGCATATCGCGTTGCCGTGAAGGGCGTTCCTGGAATTCACTGGATACGCAGGTGGTGTGTGAAGCCCCCGTGAGCACCCTGCGAAGGGAGTGTCAGTGGGGGCGCATATGCTGCTGCGACATTTACGCAGGACCTGGGGAGGGTGCGGCATGTTGGGGAAGCTGTTCGGGAAAAGTGCGGAGAGACCGGCGGCGGATCCGCACGTGCTGCCGGCCCCGCGGGGGCGCGGCAACAAGACGTACCCGCTGCGCGCACTCGGCGACGCGCGCGTGCTCACGCTGATCGAGGCGGCCGACGTGGGCGACTGGGACGCCGTCAAGGACGCGCTCGCCCCCTTCGACCTGGGCCGGGACCACCTCGTCCTCGGTGAACTCGCCGAGCTCGACGGTGTGGAGGAGTGGATCGGCCGCGCGGTCGAGCGGGACAAGGAGCACCGGGCGACGGCCCTGCTCATATCCGGTGCGCGCCACATCAAATGGGGCTGGGACGCGCGGACGTCCGCGCGGGCCGTGGATGTCTCCAGGGAGCAGTGGAAGATCTTCCACGAGCGGCTCCACATCGCCGAGGAGCAGCTGTTCGAGGCCGCCGAGCTGCGGCCGGACTGGGGCACGCCGTGGCGCCAACTGCTCACCTCGGGGCGCGGCATGTCACTCGGCGCAGACATCAACGAGACGCGGTTCGACGCCGCCCTGCGCCGCGACCCGCTCGACCTGGACGTTCACGTCGAGTGGGTGTCGCAGCTGCAGCCCCGCTGGGGCGGCGAGCCGGGGCAGGCCGTGACGTTCGCCCGCGAGGCCGCCGCCCGCGCGCCCGAGGGGCATCGCCTCGGCTGTGTGATCGCCATGGCGCACATCGAGGACTGGGTCGAGTCCGAGCGGCACGACTGCCTCCACACCCCCGCGATCCAGGCCGAGTTGAGGGACGCGGCACAGCGCAGCATCCTGCACCCCGACTACGAGCGGCGCCCGGGCTGGCAGGCCGACTTCAACATGTTCGCCATGGCCCTGGCGCTGGCCTCCGAGAGCACCGCCGCGCGGCGCGTCTTCCACGAGCTGGACGGCGCCTACACCTCGTGGCCGTGGAAGTACATGTCGAACCCGGAGAAGGCGTACGCCCGTTTCCGGCGTCACGTCTGAGCCCGCCCGCCGCCCCTCTCCGCGCCTCGCGCCCCTTCACCCCACCACGGACTGCCCGATGACTCTGCCCGACTCCGCTGCCCACCCGGCCGCCACCGACCGCACCTTCCAGGTCGACCTGCGCGGCCTCGTCGACCTCCTCTCCCACCACCTCTACTCCAGCCCCCGCGTATACCTGCGCGAACTGCTGCAGAACGCGGTGGACGCGCTGACCGCCCGGCACGGCCTGCAACCGGCCGCCCCCGCAGGGGAGTTCGGCATCCGCCTGTACGCCGACGGCTCGGTGGTGCGCGTCGAGGACGACGGCGTCGGCCTCACCGAGGCCGATGTGCACACCTTCCTCGCCACGATCGGCCGCAGCAGCAAGCGCGCCGACCGGATCGCCGAGCAACGCGCCGACTTCATCGGCCAGTTCGGCATCGGACTGCTCTCCTGCTTCCTGGTCGCCGACGAGATCCACGTACTGAGCCGCTCCGCCCGCACACCCGACGCGCCCGCCGTCGAGTGGCGCGGCCGCGGCGACGGCTCGTACTCCGTCCGCACCCTGCCCGCCTCCGCCCGCCCGAGGCCCGGTACGACCGTCACGCTGACGCCCCGCGCCGACGCGGCCGAATGGACCCGACCGGGCCAAGTGCACGCCCTTTCTCGGCACTTCGGATCGCTGCTGCGGCACCCGGTGACCTTCGACGACGGCAGCGCGAGCGGCCTCGCCGTGCCCGTCAACCCCGAACCCGCCCCCTGGGCGATCACGCACCCGACGCCGGGAGCACGGGCCCGCGCCCTCGCCGCGTACGGGGAGGAGGTCTTCGGGTTCACGCCCCTGGACACCATCGAGCTGGACCTGCCGGCCGTCGGCCTCAAGGGCATCGCCTGCATCCTGCCCGAGGCGGTACCGGCCGGACGCCGCCACGGACACCGCGTGCACGTCAAGGGCATGCTGCTGTCCGAGCAGGCCGAGGAGATCCTCCCCGACTGGGCGTTCTTCGTCCGCTGTGTCGTCGACGCCGAGAGCCTGCGGCCGACGGCGTCGCGCGAGGCGCTGTACGAGGACGACACCCTCGCCGCCGTGCGCGACGCCCTCGCCGAGCGGCTGCGCGCCTGGATCGCCAGGGCCGCCGCGGGCGACCCGGACCTGCTCGCCCGCTTCCTCCAGGTCCACCACCTGGCCGTGAAGTCCCTCGCCGTGCACGACGACGAGATCCTGCGGATGCTGCTGCCCTGGCTGCCGTTCGAGACCACCGACGGGCACGCCACCCTCGACGAGTTCGCCCGCACCCACCGCACCGTCCTCGTCACATCGAGCGTGGAAGAGTTCCGGCAGGTCGCCGCGATCGCCTCGGCAGCCGGGCTCGGTGTCGTCAACGGCGGCTACACGTACGACCGCGAACTCGTCCACCGGCTCCCCGAGATCAGGCCCGGGGCCACCGTCGCCGACCTAGACCCGGAGACGCTCACCGCCCACCTCGACCCCGTCGACCGGGAGACGGAGCTGGCCGCCGCGGCCTACCTCGGCCAGGCCCGCGACGCCCTCGCCGTCTTCGACTGCGACGTCGCACTGCGCACCTTCCAGCCCGCCTCCGCGCCCGCCCTGCTCGTCGACAGCCGCGAGGCCCGGCACGAGCGCACCCGCTCCCAGCTCGCCCGCGAGCAGGAAGGCGGACTGTGGGGCGACATCCTCGGCGCCCTGCGCCAGGAGGCGCCGCGCGCCCAGCTCATCCTCAACCAGCTCAACCCGCTGGTCCGCACCGCCGTCACCATCGAGGAGCCGGAGCTGGCCCGCACCAGCGCCGAGGCCCTCTACGGCCAGGCCGCGATGCTCTCCCGACGTCCCCTGCGGCCCGCCGAGTCGAGCCTCATCAACCGCTCCTTCCTCGACCTCCTCGCCCACGCCCTCCGCAAGGACAGCTGACGATGCCGACGACCGCACCCCAGTCCACCGACGAGCTCTACGACGCGCTGAACGAGAACGACCGGCGCCCCTACGGCCGCACCCGCACCGTCACCGCCGAGGAACTCGTCGACACCGCCGAGCAGTTCGAGGACACCACCGCGCTCGTGTGCGCCCTCCTCGAACTCCAGGAGGCCTACACCTACGGCTCCGAACCCCGGAAGTCGCCCGTCGTCTTCGCCCGCATCCTCAACCTCTTCGACGAGCAGCCCGAAGCCTTCGACGAGCGCCTGCGGCACATGCTCTTCTGGCGGTTCAAGTGGGTGGCCAACGCCCTGCTCGCACTGCCCGAGGTGCCGCTGACCAGCCTGCGCCAGTGGCTGGGCGAGATGCGCGACCGGTACACCAAGGCGGGCCTCGACCTGCAGCCCTACTACGGCCAGGCGTACCAGCTCGCCGCGCACCTCGGCGAGGACACCGCGCTCGCCTACGAGCTGTGGGCGAGCCGCACCCGTGACCGCCTCAGCGACTGCGAGGCGTGCGAGATCTGCCAGCGCGCCCGGTTCCACCTCGCTGCGGGCGACGACGAGCGGGCCCTGCGCACCTGGGAGCCCGTCCTCGTCGGGAAGGACTCCTGCCAGGAGGAGCCCGCCCGTTCGGTCTCGTACGCCCTGCTGCCCCTGCTCCGCACCGGCCGGGTGGACCGCGCCCGCGAACTGCACCTGTCCGGCTACCGCGCCTGCCGCCGCAACCCCTCGATGTCCGGGGAGGTCGGCCGGCACCTGGAGTTCTGCGCGCTCACCGGGAACGAGGCGCGCGGCCTGGAACTGCTCGCCGAGAACCGCACCCTCTTCGAGGAGGTGGACGATCCGCGGGAGCAGCTCGACTTCCTCACCGGCCTGGAAGTCCTCCTCCGGCGCGTCGACTCCCTCGGCCACGGCGAGCTCCCCACCGCCGGGTACGCGGGCCGCGCCTGGACCGTGGCGGAGCTGTGCGCCGAGGTGCGCGGGCGCGCCGACGACCTCGCCGCCCGTTTCGACGCCCGTAACGGCACCACGGCCCACGCCGACCGACGCCGCTCCCGCCTGGACCGGGCCCCGCTCCTGGACGCGCTGGAGCTGACCCTGCGCCCGCGCGACCTCGCGGACGCGGCCCCGGCAGCACCCGTCGCCCCGGCCGCGGCACCCGTCGACGTTCCCGAGAGCCTGCCCGAACTCATCCTGCGGGCGAGGGAGTTGGAGGAGCAGGGGCATCCGGAGGCGGACGCCTGCTGGGCGCGGCTGCGCACCCTCGTCGCCGCTCGCGACTACGCGCACCCCGACGACCGGGCCGTGGGCACGCTCGTACAGCTGCGGGCCGACCTGCTGATCGACGAGGCGGACCGGGCGAGGAACAAGGACGACGACCGCGTGGCCGCCGACCTCTACGAAGAGGCGGCGGGACTCTACGAGGACGCGGACCTGCCCGGCGAAGCCGCCGTCTCCCGCGCCTGTGTCCTGCTGGCCACCGCCGAACTGTCGTCGGCCGACGACGAGAAGGACGAGAAGGGCGAGGAGGCGAGCGAGGAGGCCGCGGCGTCGGCGAAGGCCGACCGGCTGACCGCCGCGCACGCCTCGATCGTGCGCCTGCAGGAGGAGACCCACGGGCTCACCCCGCACCAGGAGGCCCGCCTGCTCCGCCTGCGGGCCACCGCGCTCGTCCTGCGGCTTCAGGCATCGCAGGACGAGGAGCAGGTTCCGCCGGCCCTCGCGGAGATCGAGGTCCTGCAGGAGTTCGCCGCGCGGCACGACATCGTCGGCCAGACCGCCGGCGCCCAGCACCTGCGGGCCAGCACGTACGCCATGTCCGGCGATCTGCCCGCCGCCGTGGGCGAGTTGGACTCCCTGCTCGACCGGGTGCGCGCGCACGGCCCCGCCTGGCACCTGCCCCGCGTCCTGGGCCTGCGCGGCCGTGTCCAGCTCGGCCTGCGGGACGCCGAGGCCGCCCACGCGAATCTGGCCGAGGCCGTCCGGCTCGCCGCCGACTGGCCCGCCGACCGGAGCGACCCCGGGCGCCTGTACGGCGACCTGGCCGAGGCCTGCCTGCACCTGGACCGGCCCGACGAGGCGCTGACGCACCTGATCCGGGCGGCGGAACTGCACCTGCGCGCGGGCAGCCGGATCGACGGGTTCTGCGCCTACAGCAACGCCGCCAACCTCACCCTCGACCTCGGCCGGGTCGAGGACTGCATCGCCCTCCTCGACTCCGTGCTGGCCGAACCGGACATCGCCGCAGGCGAATTGGACGACCGGCTCACCGCCCAGCTGCGGCTCACCCGCGCCCGTGCCCTGCACGCGGGGGAGGACCTGAAGGCCGCCATGGCGGAGTTCCTCGCCCTCGCCGCCGAGTCGGAGGGCTGGGACGACGACCCCGGCAGCCATGCCATGATCGCCGCGGAGACGGCCGTACTCCTCGGCGAGGCCGGTGAGTTCGACCGGGCACGCGACGTCGCGGCCCAGGCCCTCGCCGCCCACGCCAAGGCCCCGCGGTACGAGCAGATCAGCAGCACCCTGCGCGAACTCGCCCGCCTCCAGGCCCATCGCCAGGGCGCCGAAGGCCTGGACGCCGCACTCGCCGTGCTCGCCGACGCCGGCCGGGTGGCCGACGAGGCCCGCGCGGCCGGGTACACGGCCCAGGGGCGGCCGCTGGACTCCGCCCTCGCCTACGAACACGGCAGGGTGAACGCCTACGCCGGTGCTTATGAGGCGTCGTTGACGGCGCTGGAGGAGGCGCTCGGCCTGCTCGGCGGACCGGCCCCCGGGCACGGTCAGCTCGGCGAGTGGGCCGAGTGCGTGCGCCTCGCGGGCGTCGTCGAGGGCATGTACCTGGAGCGCACCGCCCCCGCGCTCACCCGCCTCGACGCGGCGGTCGCCCACCTGACCTCCCTCGGCCACACGGGGGAGGCAGAACCGCTGGCGGAGCTGGCGGCCGGCCTGCGCGACGAGCGGTGACGCCGGGGCCGGAGGCAGCCGCCGACGCGGAGGCCTCCGGCCGACACCGTCGGCAAGCGCTGTAGCCGCCCCTAGGCGTCGGACAGTCCGGTGACCTTCCCGCTCGCCGACACCTCGTACACCAGCGTCACCGTGCGCCGCCCGCCCGGTGGCAGCGAGACGTCCCAGCGGGCGATGCCCTCGGCGTCGAGGCTGTCGGGGGCGGGGGAGCAGGCGTCCTTGCGCAGGCGGATCTCCACCTCCGAGACCTCGGAGACCGGGATCCGTTCGCGGAGCGTGATGACACGGTCGTCCGTCTCGCCCGGCCCGGAGAAGCGGGACAGGTGCAGGCGGACGGTGCGGGTGATCCGGGTGCGCTGGCTGAGGCCCGTCGTGTGCCGGGACTCCTCCGTCTCCCGCGTCACCCGATACGTGTCCGCACTGCCGAACGCCAGCTCGTGGGCGGCCCCGGGAGCCGTGAAGTCCAGGGTGCCGCGGCCGGTGAAGCCGCTGCCGCGGATCAGGTCCACCGGGCCCGCGAGCAGGGCGTGGCCGGTGGTGTTGGTGAACCGGACCACCTGGGTCACCAAGGGGGAGAGCTCGGGCGCGCAGACGTACTCGCTGTGCGCGGGCGAGGAGGCGGCGGTGAGCGGGACGCGGTGGGCGCGGCCGTCGCCGGGCACGGAGGCCGGATCGGGGGCGCGCAGGACGCGTACTTCTCCGCCGTCGTCCACGCCCGGCAGGCCGGTCACCTGCTTCGGGCCGACGTCGGAAACCGCCTCCTCGCGCAACTCGACGGCGACGGAGGAGCGTTCCTCGGACGACCGGTCCCGCAACGTCAGCCGGTCCTCGACGAGGCGCGGCGGGGTGGTGGCCGCCGCCGAGCGGGCGGTCGAGAGCGTCAGGCGTACGCCGGACCAGTCCTCGCCGGTGCGCTGCCACACCATCGCGTCGGTCTGCAGGGTCAGTTCGCCCGCGTCGAGCGTCGCCCGATAGGCGGGGCGCCACAACGCGCAAGGAGTGAGGTGGCTCAGGCGCAGCTCGGCGGGGCCCGCGGCCGCGGCGCGTACCGTCAGTTCCACGTGCGCGGTGAGCTCGGGCGGGTCCTCCTCCGAGAGGTCCAACGCGTGCCGGGCTTCCTGCAGTTCGGTGTTCAGGATCGTCAAACGGTTCTGTGTGACGCCGAGTTCGTCCTCGTGCGTGGCGCGCTCGGCGTCCACCCGGTCCAACTCTGCGGCCCAGCGCTCCTGCTCGGTCTCGCCGTAGCCGGCGCCCTCGCCGATCTCCCGCAGCAGATCGGCGGCCAGCCTGCCGAGCAGGTCGAGGCGCGCCCGGCTCCTGTCGCGGCGCTGCTCCAGCGTGCGCCGCTCCTCGTCGAGGGCGTGCACGTGGTGGCGCAGCGGGGAGTCGTCGTCGGCCGGCGGCCGGGGCCCGCGCGGGGTCCAGGCCCGCACCACCCGCACGTCGAGGACGGTGGCGTCGGCGCCCGTGAGCTCGGTGTGCAGGCTGCGGTCGACGGCGAGGGCGCTGATCGGGCCGAGGCGCAACTGCTGCACACCCGGGACGAGTTGGAGCTGTGTCGAGCGCTCGATGTGGGCGCGGTCCTCCAGGCAGGTCACCGCGGTGACGGGCAGGGGAACGGTGGGCGGCGCGTCGGGGGCGAGGGATGTGGTCATGGTGGGTCAGCTCCTCCGGTTGCCGCCGGTGAGGGCCTTGGCGGCCGGGATCCGGATCTCGTAGCCGCCGTCGAGCTCGGCGGTGCCGCCCGCGGGCAGCTCCACCCGCCACAGGCGGGTGCCGGGTGCGTGCGGCTCGCCGCTGTCGTCGCCGTGCTCCGGCGCCGTCCAGCCGGCCCGCTCCTCGACACGGATGTCCGACTGGGAGGCGACGGGAACGCGCTCGCGGACCTCGACGGTGACCGGCCGGGAGAGCCGGTTGGCCAGCTCCACGTGGATCCGGTGGTCGAGCACCGTGGTCGTGTTCCGCAGCCCCGCGGTGGATTCGCGCAGCTCGGTGCGGCGGCCGACGCGGATCGCCTCGGCGGGCCCGAGTCCCACGCGGCCGGTGCCGCCGGGAGCGAGCGTGGGCAGGGCCGTCGTCGGCAGCTGGTCGTCGTCGACCGTGACGTCCACGGGGCCGGCGAGCAGTGCCTGACCGGTGGAGTTGGTGACCACGAGGGTCGCGTAGACGGTCTCCTCGACGGACGGCGCGCAGACGTACTCGGTGCGCAGACCGACCGGGAGTTCCGTGACGGTGACGGTGTGCCAGGTGCCGTCGGAGGGGATGTCGGCGGGGCCCTCCGTGTCGTACCGGTGGTCGAAGGATCCGGCCGACTCGCGCGGCCGCACCGCGTGCCCGGGCAGCGCCAGCGAGTTCACCGACTCGGCGCGGCGCCGGTACTCCGTGGCCACCGGGTCGACCGGCGTCCCGGGCGCGAGCAGGCCACGGCGGCCACCCGGGCTGTCGGGCCCGGCGAGGACCAGGTCCGCGTAGTCCAGTTCGGCTGCGCTGGGGCGCGGCGGCCCGGGCGGTGGCGGGGGCGGTGGCGCGGCGGGCGCACCGCCGGGCGCCGCGGGGGCCGGCGGAGCCCCGAAAGCGGGAGGAGGGGGCGGGGGAGCCCCGACGGGCACGGGCGCCGGGCCGGGCCGGGGAGCGGAGCCGGCCGAGGGAGGCGCAGCCCTGCGCGGACGGGCGGCGCGGGGCGCGTCGGAAGCGGCCCCGGCGACCTCCCCCGCCGGCGCGTACCCCTGGCTCTCCGGCACGTACCCACCGACGGCCCCCGGGTCGAGACGGGCCGGCCTTCGCCGCTCCGCCGTGTCGTACCCGGCGAACAGGTCGCCGAGCCCCGCGGGAGGCTCACGCCAGCCGGACGGCGCGGGGACGGGCTGACGGCGCCCGATCCGCAGCGAGCGCAGGGTCGGCACCCCGGTGGGGCGCAGCAGATCCGCGGTGGACAGCCCGAGGCGCACACCGGTCCAGTCCTCGCCGGTGCGCTGCGCGACCGAGGCGCGCAGCAACAGCCGTCCGCCCCCTTCGTCCTGATGGTGCGTCAGGCGGTACGAGGGTGCCCAGACCGCGCCCGGAACCCGGTACTCGACCGCGATCTCCACGGCCGCCGCGGTGGCTCCCGCCACGGTGAGGTCGGCCGAGACCGTGGTGTGCACCGGAGTGGACGGCGTGTCCGTGGAGGCACGCGCCAGGCGGTCGCCGGCGATGTCGAGTTCGTGCTCGATCCGGCGGAGTTCCTCGTCCAGCTCGACGAGTCCGCAGTGCAGGGCCGCCAGCCGTGAGTCGACGAACTCCGCGAGCCCGAGCCACGCGTCGACGGGGGTGCGGCGGTGCGGGTCGTCGCGCTTGCGCGTCGGCGGGACCGGGCGCAGCGCGGAGACCTCCTCGATCCGCCGGGTCTGGCGCTCCCGGCGGACCTCGGCCCGCCGCCGCTCCTCGCCGAGACGCTCCACCTCGCGGAGCAGCTCCGGCGGAGCGTCCGCCGCGAGCGGCTCGGCCTCGACGACGACGCGGGCCTCGACGACCCGCACACCGGCGGCGTCCACCACCTGGGCGCGCAGGGAGCCCGGCTCCAGCACGCGCGGCAGCCCGCTCACCCGCACCCGGCCGTCGGCCGCCACGACGCCGCGGGCCAGGCGCCGGCACACCGCGCCACGCGCGTGCACCACGACCGACGTGAGCGTTGATTCCCACGGCTGTGCCACCGCGTCCGTCATCTTGATCCCTCCCCCTGGGCGTGCGGGGGCGAGCACGCCGTTGATCACGGCGCCGACCCCCGTCGAAGGGTACGCCGCGGAGTGCGCCGGCACCCCAGAGTTGACGCCGGGAGCGGACCGAACGCCCTGTCAGTCCGCCGGGAGCGTCTCGGCCAGCGACCGCATCACGGGCTCGCGCCGGATGTCGATGTGGGAGAACGTGAGGGCTTCGGCGAGCCGCGGCCGTCCCGCGCCGATCGCGTCACAGATCTGCCGGTGCTCGGCACAGTGCTGCTCGGCGCCCCGTTCGGTGGCCGTGAGCCGGAACAGCCAGTGCATCAGGCCCATCGACGGCTGGAAGGAGGACTGCAGCAGGCTGTTGCCGGTCATGGTGATCAGCTCGGCGTGGAAGGCCGTGTTCGCGGCCGCGATGCCGGCCGCGTCACCGTGCCTGGTCGCCGCCTCTGCCTCGTCCATCACCTTGCGCAGGACGCCGTGGTCGCCGCCGCGCGCGACGAGCTCGGCCGCCCGTCGCGCGGCGAACACCTCCAGACTCAGCCGGAGGTCGAAGAGTTCGTCGACGTCGCGCAGGGTGAGCCGGCGCACGCGCGCGCCGCGCCGCGGCTCCAGGACGACGAGCCCTTCGGCGGCGAGCCGCATCAGGGCCTCGCGCACCGGGACGCGCGAGACGCCGAGTGCCTCCGCCAGTTCGCGTTCGCGAAGGCGCGCGCCGGGTTTGTACGCCCCGGAGTGGACGTGCGCCCTGATCAGCTCCTCGGTGCGCTCCACGTGTGAGGCGCCGGGCGGTTCGGCCACCTCGGCGAGCGTCACGCACCTACCTCCGTCGCGGGAACGCGGGACGCGTCGAAGGCGGGGAACGTCGGTGGGAAGAGCGCGGCGGTGTCGCGCCGCTCGGTGTCGCGTTCGCTGTACGCCGCGCGCATCCGTTCGAAGAGGGCCTGCGCGTCGTGGCGCAGAGCGTCCAGGTCGATGCCGGGCAGTCCGCCGTCGACCAGTACCGGGCTGCCCGCGACGACCGAGTCCGTCGCCTGCCGTGCCGTGCCGTTGAGGAGGAACGTGCGCACCGGGTCGTCGAGCACCCCGTCGCGGATGTCGTCGAGGGAGAAGGCGACCAGGTCGGCCTGGGCGCCGGGCGTGATCCGGCCCAGGTCGTCGCGGCCGAGGGCGCGGGCGCCGCCCAGCGTGGCCGCCTCGACGTAGTGCTCGGCGGGCGCGGCGTCCGACCGCCGCTCGGCGATCTTCGCCAGGTGCACGCCGACGTCCATGCCGCGGATCAGGTCCGGCGGGAACGAGTCCGTGCCCAGGCAGAGGTTGACGCCGGCCGCGCGGTAGGCGCGGAACGAGTGCAGCATCTCGCCGTAGCGCAGGGACGTCTGCGGGCAGTGGATCACCGAGACGCCGCTGCGGGCGAGCAGGTCCAGGTCGCCGCGGTCCTCGCCGTGCACCGACGGGTGCCGGTCGATGGTGACGGTGTGCGGGATCAGCAGGTTCGGGGTCAACAGGCCGTGTTTGCCGAGGAGTTCGAGCGGCGTCATCCCGTGCCGCCGCTGGATGATGTCGCGCTCCACCAGGCCCTGGAGTGCGTGCAGCCGGACCAGGACACCGCGCTCGCGTGCGATCCGGGCCGTCTCGCCGAGCAGTTCCTCGGTGAGGGTCTCGATGCGGCAGGGCAGCAGGACGCCGGTGAGCAGCGGGTCGTCGAGTTCGGCGAGACGGTCGAGGAAGCGGACCGCGTCGCGCAGGCCGGCCCGGCCCTCCTCCTCGTCGACGGCGACGTCCCGGGTGCCGTCCGGCAGGGCGACGTTGACGCCCGAGCGGTAGGCCGGGCCGAGATAGCCGCGCAGCCCGATCCGGCGCGCGGTCCGCGCCATGTCGACCAGTTCCTCGTACGGCTCGGCCCAGCGGCTGTGCACCTCGGAGGCGATCGGCATGAACGTGGTGATGCCGTGCAGGGCGAGCTGGGCGAGGGCGTACGCGCGGATCGTCGCCCGCTCCGGCGGGGTGAACACGTCGTGGCGGTGGTGGGTGAAGTAGTCCAGCGACCACTGCAGTCCCGGGCCGCGCTCCGGGCCCGCCCAGGAGTCGAGGACGAGATGGTCGACGTCGGTGAGTGCGTCGAGGTCGATGAGCCCCGGCATGACCAGGGACTCCCCGAGGTCGCGCTCCCGGTCGACGTCGCCCTCGTAGCGGGGGCCGACGTAGACGATCCTGTCGTCCTCCCACACCACCTCGCCGTCCCGCAGCAGCGCGTGACCGCCGCCCTGGTGGGCGAGGATGTGCCGGGCGCGCCAGCGGGTGCGCATGTTGCCTCCTGGGGTTCTTTGTCCTGGGACGTGTGCCGGTCACCGCCCGACGGTGTCCGACGGTCCGTGATCGTGATCGTACGAGTTGGTATACCGGATGGGAAGGGCGAGTTCGGGGCAGCGCACCCCGGATCCCGGGTGGCGGTGAATTGTCCCGTTATCGAGGGCGGTTGAAGTCTTCGGTATACCAAAATCCGGTCACCCCTACCGCCCGCCCGCTCTCTTGGTATACCGTCCGGGCCAACCTTCCCCCGAGCGCCGAATGGACCTCCCCGACGTGACGGATTCCCCTGTGCTGCCCGCTCGGCCGCCTTCCGACGCCGACGCCGCAGACGTGCCCGACTCGCCTGTTCCCGAGGCGAGTTCGACCACTCCCGCGATCGCCGCCCGCTCCCTGCTCGGTACGGCATGGCTGCGCATCCGGCGCAGCAGGATCGCCCTCGCCTCGCTCGCCGTGGTGATCCTCATGATCCTGTTCGCGGCGCTCGCCCCGCTGCTCACCGCCCTGGAGGGCCAGGACCCGTACACCACCCGCACGAGCCCGGACGTCCTCGACGACTACGGCACTCCCGGGCTGCCGGTGCCCTACTACCGCTTCCCGTCCGTCGACCACTGGCTCGGCGTCGAACCGGGCCTCGGCCGCGACCTCTTCGCCCGCATGGCGCACGGCGCGCAGGTCTCGCTGGTCATCGCGCTGCTCGCGACCGCCGTCTCCGTCGTCCTCGGCACCGTGCTCGGCGCGGCCGCCGGCTACTTCGGCGGCAAGGTGGACATGGTGATCAGCCGGATCATGGACCTGTTCCTGGCCTTCCCGCACCTGCTGCTCGTGCTCTCGCTGACCCCGATCCTCCAGTCCCGGCTCGGTGACACGGCGCTGGGGGACGGCAGCCTGCTGCCGATCGCCTCGCTCGTGATCATCCTCGGCTTCTTCGGCTGGGCCTATCTCGCCCGGGTCGTGCGCGGCCAGGTCCTGTCCATCAGGGAGCAGGAGTTCGTCGAGGCGGCCCGCGCCTACGGCGCCTCGCACCGCTCGATCATCCTGCGCCAGATCGTCCCCAACGTCATGGGCGTCGTCCTCGTCTACGCCACGATGATGATCCCCACGAACATCACCGCCGAGGCCGCGCTCTCCTTCCTCGGCGTCGGCGTGAAGGACCCCACCCCGTCGTGGGGCCAGATGCTCAACGCCGCCCAGGCCGGCAACTGGTACCTGACCGACCCCTGGTTCCTCGCCGTCCCCGCCGGCGCGCTGGTGATCACGGTCCTCGCCTTCAACCTGCTCGGCGACGCCGTCCGCGACGCCCTCGACCCCAAGTCCTCCCGTGGCTGAGCCCGGCCGGCACGACCAGGAAATCCAGGAGCAGCAGTGAATCGACGCACCACGGCGGTGCTCGCCCTGACGGTGTCCGCCGGGCTCACCCTCAGCGCGTGCGGCGGCCCCAAGCCGTCGCCCGACGCGGGCTCGCGCGCCCCCGCCGACGCCTTCGAGGCCGTCACGGTCGGCGACGGCGACACGACCAGGGGCGGCAACGTCAACGTCCTCATGTCCACCGACTTCCAGACCCTCGACCCGGGCAACAGCAACTACGTCCAGACGGCCAACGTCGGCCAGCTCTACTACCGCACCCTCACCATGGCGAAGGAGGAGGCCGGCAAGCCGCCGAAGATCGTCCCCGACCTCGCCACCGACCTCGGCAAGGTCTCCAAGGACGGCCTCACCTGGACGTACACCCTGAAGAAGGGGCTGAAGTTCGAGGACGGCTCGCCGATCACCGCCAAGGACGTCAAGTACGGCGTCGAGCGGACCTACGCCCGCGACGTGTACACGCAGGCGCCGCAGGAACTGAACGCCGCGCTGTCCGACGACGGTTACAAGGGCCCTTACGCCAAGGGCTCCGCCGGTGACTTCAAGGGCATCGAGACGCCCGACGCGCGTACGGTCGTCTTCAAGCTGAAGCAGCCGTTCGCCGAGTTCCCGGCCCTCGTCTCGCGCTCCAACACCGCGCCCGTGCCCCGGGCGAAGGACACCAAGCTCGACTACACCAACCACCCGGTGTCCACCGGCCCGTACAAGATCAAGCACTACGACCGCGGCCGCTCCATGCAGCTCGTCCGCAACCCGCAGTGGGACCCGGCGACCGACCCGAACCGCACCGCGCTGCCGGACACCTTCACGTTCAGTCTCTCCACCGCCCAGTCGACCATCAGCCAGCAGCTGCTCGCCGACTCCGACCCGACGGCCCTCACGCTCGACAGCGCGGGCGGCCTGCAGGCGTCCGACGCGGCGAAGCTCGACGGGTCGGACGTCGCGCGGCGCACCGCCTCCGGGCTCATCGGCTGCACCGATGTCCTCGACTTCAACACCGAGTCCATCAAGGACCCGGTCGTGCGCGAGGCGATCGCCATCGCCATCGACCGCAAGGCCATCCACCTCCAGTACGGCGGCGCCCGCTTCGGCAAGCTCACGCAGTCGTACATCAACCCCGACCAGCGCGGTTACGTCACCCAGCACACCGCCCTCGACCCGTCCGGGCAGCCCAGGGTGGCGGCGGCGAAGAAGCTGCTCAAGGGCCGTGACGTCCCGAAGAAGCTCGTCTACGGATACGCCGACGCGACGCCCCGCTACAAGAACATGGGCACCTCGCTCCAGCAGAACCTGAAGCAGATCGGCATCGACCTCGAACTGCGCGCCATCCCCGCCGCGAACTACTACACGACGCTCGCCGGGAAGAACATGCCGGACATCGCCCGCAGCGGCTGGTGCGGCGGCGCCGACAGCGGCTCGGTGCGCACCACCGTCGACCCGAACCTGGGCCCGAGCGTCGACGGCACGTCCTTCGGCTTCTCCAACATCCCCCGCTACCACGACCCGGAGCTCGCCCACGCCATGTACGCCCTGCGCGGCGAGAACGGTACGAGCGAGGAGCTCGGCCGCAAGTGGGCGACGCTCTTCGACCGCGGCATGCAGGACTACCCGCTCGTCCCGCTGATCAGGAACGTCACCCGCAGCGTCGTCGGATCCCGGATCCGTAACGCGCAAGTCGGTTACTTCTTCGGCTCCATCGACCTGTCGACCGTCTCGGTCGTGTCCAAGAAGGGGTGACCATGCCTGCCTTTCTGCTGCGGCGCCTCGGCGCCACCGTCGTCCTGCTGATCGTCATCAGCTTCGTCACCTTCAGCCTCTTCCAGTTCGGGCCCGCCGACCCGGCGGCCGCGGCCTGCGGACAGGAGTGCACACCGCAACGGGTCGCCGAGGCACGCGTCGCCCTCGGCATGGACAAGCCCTTCCTCACCCAGTACCTGACCTACATGTCCGGCCTGTTCCACGGGCGGACGGTCGGCGCGCCCGGTGCGGAATCGATCTGCCAGTGGCCCTGTTTCGGAAAGTCCTTCCAGACGAACGAGGACGTCACCGCCGTACTCGAACGCGCCCTGCCGTACACGGTCTCCGTCGCCGTCGGCGCGATCGTGCTGTGGACGGTCGCCGGGGTCACCCTCGGCACGCTGGCCGCGCTGCGCAAGAACAAGCTCACCGACAAGGTGATCGTCGGCGCCGCCTCCATCGGCGTCTCGCTGCCGATCCCCGTCACCGGACTGCTTCTGCTGCTCGTCTTCGTCTCGACCTTCGACGTGCTGCCGTTCACCACCAACGCGATCACCTCGCCGTTCGGCCCGGCCGGATTCGGCGGCTGGTTCGAGAACTATCTGCTGCCGTGGGTCGCGCTCGCCGTGCTGTTCAGCGCCCAGTACATCCGCGTCACCCGCAGCTCCATGCTGGAGACGTTCGGCGAGGACTTCATGCGCACCGCCCGCTCCAAGGGCCTGTCGAAGACCGTGATGGTCGTCCGGCACGGCGCCCGCGCCGGACTGACCCCCGTCGTCACCATGCTGGGCCTCGACATCGGGCTGCTGCTCGGCGGAGCCGTCCTCACCGAGCAGATCTTCTCCGTGCCCGGCGTCGGTTTCACCGCCGTACGGGCCGCGCAGGCCGGCGATCTGCCCGTGACCATGGCGATCACCCTGCTC
The DNA here is from genome assembly GCF_000373565.1 of Streptomyces sp. HmicA12. Taxonomy (GTDB): domain Bacteria; phylum Actinomycetota; class Actinomycetes; order Streptomycetales; family Streptomycetaceae; genus Streptomyces. Next base: position 446,896 of record NZ_KB891842.1, read on the forward strand.
GCCGCCTTCTTCATCATCGTCGCCAACGTCGTCGTCGACGCCGTCTACGCCGTCATCGACCCGCGAGTGAGGGCCGCCTGATGACCACCTCCACCGAGCAACCCCTGCTGCGGATACGGGACCTGCACGTCGCGTTCCCCACCGACGACGGGCTCGTGCACGCCGTCAACGGCATGGACCTCACCCTGAACCGGGGCGAGACCGTCGGCATCGTCGGCGAGTCCGGCTCCGGCAAGACCGTCACGAGCCAGGCCCTCATGGGCCTGCTCAAGGAGAGCAGGGCCCAGGTCACCGGCGAGATCCTGCTCGACGGCACCGACCTCAACTCCCTGTCCGAGGACCGGATGCGGACCTGGCGCGGCAAGAAGATCGCCATGATCTTCCAGGACCCGCTCTCCGCGATGCACCCCTTCCACACCGTCGGCGCGCAGATCGCCGAGGCGTACCGGGTCCACAACAAGGTGTCGAGGAAGGCCGCGCTCGCGGTCGCCGTCGACATGCTGGGCCGGGTCGGCATCCCCGACCCGAAGCGGCGGGCCGGCGCCTTCCCGCACGAGTTCTCCGGCGGCATGCGCCAGCGCGCGATGATCGCCATGGCCCTGGTCTGCGAGCCCGAACTGCTCATCGCCGACGAGCCGACCACCGCGCTCGACGTCACCGTGCAGGCCCAGATCCTCGACCTGCTCGGCGAGTTGCAGCAGGAGACCGGCACCGCCGTCGTCCTCGTCACCCACGACCTCGGCGTCGTCGCCGAGGTCTGTCACCACGTCGCCGTCATGTACGGCGGGCAGTGCGTGGAGCGGGGCAGCGTGCGCGAACTGTTCCGGGACCCGCGCCACCCGTACACGCAGGGCCTGCTGGCCTCCATGCCGACACTCGGCGACGAGAGCGAACGGCTGCGCCCCATCCCCGGGTTCCCGCCGTCGCTCACCGCCCTGCCCGTCGGCTGTCTCTTCGCGGACCGCTGTCCGCAGACCCACCTCGTGCCCGACGGCCTGTGCCACGGCGAGCGGCCCGCGTTCGTCACCGGCGACGCGGCCGACCATCCCTCCCGGTGCCACCAGGAGAACCTCGACGCAGGGAGAACCGCCGGGGAAACCACCGAGGAGGCCGCGCGATGACCACCACCGAGCAGACCCCGCTGCTTGAGGCCGAAGGGCTGACCAAGCACTTCCCGGGCAGGGGCGGCCTGTTGGGCCGCGGCGGCGCCCCGATCAAGGCCGTCGACGGCGTGAGCTTCTCCGTCGGCGCCGGACAGACCCTCGGCATCGTCGGCGAGTCCGGCTGCGGCAAGTCCACCACCGGCCGGCTCCTGATGCGCCTGCTCGAACCGACCTCCGGCACCATCCGCCTCGACGGCCGCGACATCGGCGCGATGAAGCGGGCCGAGGCGCAGGAGTACCGCCGCCAGGTCCAGATGGTCTTCCAGAACCCCACCTCCTCCCTCAACCCCCGGCAGACCGTCGGCGCCGCCATCGCCGCGCCGCTGCAGGCCCAGGGCATCGAACCGCCCGGCGGGATCAAGACGCGCGTCCGCGAACTGATGGACCGGGTGGGCCTGCGCCCCGACCACTACAACCGCTTCCCGCACGAGTTCTCCGGCGGCCAGAAGCAGCGCGTCGGCATCGCCCGCGCCCTCGCTCTCGAACCGCGCCTCATCATCTGCGACGAACCGGTCTCCGCCCTCGACGTCTCCGTCCAGGCCCAGGTCGTCAACCTCCTCCAGGACATCCAGGCCGACACCGGCGTCTCGTACCTCTTCATCGCCCACGACCTGTCCGTCGTACGGCACTTCGCCGACCGGGTCGCCGTCATGTACCTCGGCAAGGTCATGGAGAGCGGCGCGACCCGGGACGTCTTCGACCACCCCCGCCACCCCTACACGCGGGCCCTGCTCTCCGCCGTCCCGCAGCCCGACCCGGACGCCGACCGGGGCCGCAGGATCCGGCTCAGCGGCGACCTGCCCACGCCCGCGAACCCGCCGTCCGGCTGCGTGTTCCGTACGCGCTGCCCGCTGCGCCCCACCCTCGGCGAGGCCGAGCAGGCGCGGTGCGCGGGGGAGGTGCCGGCCGTGGCGAGCGACGAAGGACCCGCCTGCCACTTCGGCGACCGGGCCGTCGCCGCACTTCACTGACCCACCCATCGACCGACAACGTAAGGAAGTTGCACCACATGCTCATCCGTGACGTCCGCCCCTGGGGCGGCGACCGCAGCGACGTAGAGCTCGACGGCACCCGCATCGCGGCGATCCGCCCGCACGACCCGGCCGCCACGCCCGCGGGCGAGGTCGTCGAGGGCCGCGGCCGGCTCCTCCTGCCCTCCTTCAGCGACGTCCACGTCCACCTGGACTCCACCCGCATCGGCCTGCCGTTCCGCCCGCACACCGGTGGCCCCGGCGTGTGGACGATGATGATGAACGACCGCGAGAACTGGCGCGACGCCGAGGTCCCGCTGCCCGAGCGGGTCGCCGGCACGCTGGCCCGCATGATCGAGCGCGGCACGACCCGGGTGCGGACGTACGCGCAGGTCGACGTGGACTGCAAGCTGGAGAAGTTCGAGGCCGTCCTCGCCGCCAAGGAGAAGTACGGGCACCTCGCCGATGTCCAGATCATGACGTTCCCGCAGGCCGGCATCCTGCGCGAGCCGGGGACCGAGCAGTACCTGGAGGCCTCGCTCAAGGCGGGCGCCGACGTGATGGGCGGCATCGACCCCTGCACCCTGGACCGCGACCCCAAGGGCCACCTCGACGTCGTCTTCGGGCTCGCCGAGAAGTACGGCGTCGAGGTCGACATCCACCTGCACGAGCCCGGCGAGCTCGGCGTCTTCTCGACCGACCTGATCCTGGAGCGGGTCCGCGCGCTCGGCATGCAGGGCAAGGTCACCATGTCGCACGCCTACGAGCTCGGCTCGGTCAACGAGTCCACCAGCCGCCGTCTCATCGAGGAGTTCGCGGAGCTCGACATCGCCATGGCGACCGTCGCCCCCGCCGCCCGCAACCAGCTCTCCCTGGTCCAGCTCACCGAGGCGGGCGTCCGCGTCGGCCTCGGCGAGGACGGGCAGCGCGACTACTGGAGCCCGTACGGCAACTGCGACCTGCTCGACCGCACCTGGCAGCTCGCCTTCACCAACAACTTCCGCCGCGACGACCACATCGAGATGTCCCTCGCGGTCGCCACCATGGGCGGCGCCTCGATCATGAGCCACGACGTGCCGCACCTCGCCGGAGTCACCGACCGGCCGGGTCTCGCGGTCGGCGACCGCGCCGATCTGCTGCTCGTCGACGGCGAGACGCCGAGCAGCGCCGTCATGGACCGCGGCACCGACCGCACGGTCCTGCACGACGGCCGCGTCGTGGCGGACGGCCTCGAACTGGTCGCGGCCGCCCTCTAGCCGCGGTCAGGGAGCGGGGAACCCGGGGGACGCGGCGAGTTCCTGTTCGGCGGCGGTGATCAGCCGGGTGACGGCGGCCGCCGCGTCCGCCCCGCGGCCCGCCGTCACCGCGTCCAGAACCGCCCGGTGCCCGGGCAGGGACGAGGTGGCGGCGCCCGGCGTCTGCGTACTGATCGCGAAGTGGTGCCGCAGCGCCACGTCGATCGCACGGCCGAGCGAACCGAGCAGGCGATTGCCGCCGGCGGCCAGCAGGGTGCGGTGGAACACGGTGTCCGCCTCCACGTACGCCGCCCGGTCACCGCGCGCCTCCGCCTCCTCCATCGCGGCCAACGCGGCATTCAGCGCGGGGAGGTGGCCGTTCCCGCGGTGCTTCGCCGCGAGGCGTGCGGCCTCCGGCTCCACGATCCGCCGCAACTCGCCCGTCTCGCGCAGCAGTTGCCGAGGATCGCTCTCCTGCTGCCAGGCCAGCAGATCCCGGTCCAGGTGGTTCCACTCGTCCGACGGCAGCACCCGGGTCCCGGTCCGCGGACGGATGACGAGCATGCCCTTCGCGGCGAGCGCCTTCACCGCCTCGCGCAACGCACCACGGCTCACCCCGAGTTCGGCCGCGAGCAGATCCTCCACGGGCAGCGGGACACCGGCCGGGAAGGCACCCGACACGATCCGGCGGCCGAGGTCGTCGATGAGCCGCTGATGGCCCGTGCGGCGTCCGGCACGTCTCTTCTCCACGATCTCCACCACGATCTCGTGCGCACCCCCTGGACGGTTTCATCGAATCATTCAATGATTGCCCGGCATCGTACGCCCCTACCTCTACGTGGAGGAGTGATCCGCATGTCCGAAGGTCGACGCAGCCAGGCGTGGTTCGGCGCGGCAGGCCGCGGCGGAATGGTGTACCGCTCGTGGATGCGCAACCAGGGCTTCGGACCCGAGGTCTTCGACGGCCGTCCGGTGATCGGCATCGCCGTCTCCGCATCCGAACTCGCCCCGTGCAACGCCCACTTGCCGCGCGTCGCCGAAGCCGTGAAGCGCGGGGTGTGGCAGGCCGGGGGCTTCCCGCTGGAGTTCCCCACGATGGCGACGGGCGAGACGCTGATGCGGCCCACCGCCATGCTGTACCGCAACCTCATGGCGATGGAGGTCGAGGAGCTGATCCGCGCCAACCCGCTCGACGGCGTGGTGCTGCTCTCCGGCTGCGACAAGACGACCCCGGCCATGCTCATGGGCGCCGCCAGTGTCGATCTGCCCGCCGTGATGGTCACCGGCGGTCCCATGCTCAACGGCAAGTTCCAGGGCCGGGACGTCGGTTCGGGCACGGCGGTGTGGCAGATGGAGGCCGAGGTCAAGGCGGGCCGGATGACCGAGGAGGAGTGCTTCTTCGCCGAGGGCTGCATGGCGCGCTCCAACGGCCACTGCATGACGATGGGCACCGCCTCCACCATGGCCTGCATGGCCGAGACCCTCGGCATGCAGCTGCCGGGCTCCGCGACCTGGCCGGCCGTCGACATGCGCCGCTTCGAGACCGGACAGCGGGCCGGCCGCCGCATCGTCGAGATGGTGGAGGAGGAGCTGCGGCCCTCGCGGATCCTCACCCGGCAGGCGTTCGAGAACGCGATCCGCACCAACGCCGCGATCGGCGGCTCCACCAACGCGATCATCCACCTCACCGCCCTCGCGGGCCGGGTCGGCGTCCCGCTCGACGCCGAGGACTTCGATCAACTCGCGCGCGACGTACCGACGTTGCTGAACCTGATGCCGTCCGGGAAGTACCTCATGGAGGACTTCTGCTACGCGGGCGGACTCCCCGCCGTCCACCGCGAACTGGTCCGCGCCGGACTCCTCCACGGCGAGCAGCTCACCGTCACCGGGCACGGCATCGCCGAGAACGTCGCGGACGCCGAGCGCGTCGGCGACGAGGTCATCACCCCGGTCGACGCCCCGTTCCAGCCGGCCGGCAGCGGCACCGCCGTGCTGCGCGGCAACCTCTGCCCGGACGGCGCCGTCATCAAGCAGTCCGCGGCGTCCCCGCACCTGCTCACCCACACCGGCACCGCCCGCGTCTTCGACACCCCGGAGGCGTACCACGCGGTGTGCGACGACCCGGACCTCGACGTCGACGAGCACACGGTCCTCGTCATCCGCGGCGCGGGCCCCAAGGGCTACCCCGGCATGCCCGAGGTCTCCAACGTGCCCCTCCCGGCGAAGCTGCTGAAGGCCGGCGTCACCGACATGGTGCGGGTGTGCGACGGCCGGATGAGCGGCACCGGATACGGCACGGTCGTCCTGCACGTCGCCCCCGAGGCGGCGGTCGGCGGCCCTCTGGCACTCGTCCGGGACGGAGACACGATCACCCTGGACGTCCCGAAGCGCGTACTCCGACTGAACGTGGAGGACGCGGAGTTGGAGCGCCGCCGTGCGGCCTGGCAGCCACCTGTGCCACACCACACCAGTGGCTACGCGTGGTTGTACACGCAGCACGTCGAAGGAGCGGACCGGGGCGCCGACTTCGACTTCCTGCGCGGTTGCCGCGGCCACGCGGTGCCCCGCGACTCGCACTGACGGACGCAACCACGGAAGAGCCGACGCGCCCCAGGAGCCCGCATGACGATCACCGCCGAGTCCGTGCTGCCCGACGACGCGCGGGACGCACTCCTCGTCGCCCGCGTCCACGAACCCGAGTGGGACGGACCCTGTGTGGCGGCCGTACGCGACGGACACGTCGTCGACCTCACCGCGTACGCGCCCACGGTCGCCGACCTCCTGGAACGCGACGACGCGCAGCACCTCGTCCGGCACGCGGAGGGCGGCCGCGGCTGGTCGCTCGACGCACTCCTCGCGGCGACCGTGGCCGGGCGTCGCGACCTGCCGCACCTGCTCGCCCCCGTCGACCTCCAGGTGATCAAGGCCGCGGGTGTCACATTCGCGGAGAGCCTCATGGAACGGGTCATCGAGGAACGCACCGGCGGTGATCCGGCCCTCGCCGCCCGCACCCGTGACCGCCTCGCCGCCTCCGTGGGCGCGGTGACGGCGGTGCGCCCCGGCTCCCCGGAAGCGGCGAAGGCCAAGGAGATCCTGCTGGCCGACGGGCTGTGGTCGCAGTACCTGGAGGTGGGCATCGGCCCCGACCCGGAAGTGTTCACCAAGGCACCGGTCCTGTCGGCGGTCGGCACCGGCGCCCGGATCGGGATCCTCGCCGCGTCCGTCTGGAACAACCCGGAACCGGAGGCCGTCCTCGCGGTCGACTCCCGGGGCCGGATCCGGGGCGCGCTGCTCGGCAACGACGTCAACCTCCGGGACGTGGAGGGCCGCAGCGCGCTCCTGCTGCCCCGCGCCAAGGACAACAACGCCTCATGCGCCCTCGGCCCGTTCCTGCGCCTGTTCGACGACGGCTTCGGCCTCGACGACGTACGTACCTTGGACATCGACCTCGAAGTGACGGGCACGGACGGCTTCGTCCTGCGCGGCAGCAGCACCATGCGACGCATCAGCCGCGATGTACGGGACCTGGTCGCGTCCGTACACGGCGACCACCACCAACACCCCGACGGCTTCGTGCTGTTCACCGGAACACTGTTCGCGCCGACACAGGACAGGGACGCCCCCGGCGAGGGATTCACCCACCACGAGGGCGACACGGTCCGCGTCTCCAGCCCGCGCCTGGGATCCCTGCTCAACACCGTCACCACCAGCGAGGCGGCGCCGCCGTGGGAGTACGGGCTGCGGCGGCTGATGCGCAGCCTGGCGGGCAGGGGAGTGCTCTGACACGCGGTGCGCACCCGAGTTGTCGCAGGTCCGGGTCATTGTCCGTGATCCGTAACGATCCCGTACGGGCGGTATGGAGGGATCGGCTCCGCGGGCACACTTCCCCCGATTCGAGCAGCTGACCGGCGCATCATCGCGTGCGCGGAACATCGGGGGATCCGACCATGCGTGTGATGCGCAAGAGCATGAAGCTGTACGCACTGGGAGCGGCCGTCGCGGCGGCCCTGACCGTCACCGCCTGCGGGTCGGGCGACGGGGACGGCAAGGCCGGCGAGTCGGCGAGCCCGTCCGCGAGCGTGTCGTCGAGTCCTTCCGCTCAGGCGTCGCCGTCCAGCGGCACGTCCTCGAAGCCGGCCCCGGCCAAGACGGGAACGACCGTTCCGGCCGCGTCCGCCGACGGCAAGGGCGGCGGGGACGACTGGGACTACGCGGACCGGCAGGTCCCGCCGTCCGGCTCGGTCTGCGACCACGGCGGGCAGGGCCCCTACGGGTCGGTCGAGTCCGTCAACTGGGGCGGCGAGAGCCCGTATCCGGTGATGGGCCTGGTCCTCGGCCACTACGAGTGCGGCGACACCGGGCCGAACTTCGTGCCGTCCAGCGCGACCGGCGCCGCGTCGAACGTGTTCGTCGACTCCCACCACCTCAAGGTGGTCGTGGGCGGCAAGCTGGCGAGCGACCTGGGCACCAGGACGCCGAAGCCCGACAAGTTCCTCGACCAGCTCGCGCTGATGCAGGACAAGGGACAGCTCGGCGGGCCCAAGGCGCCGCAGTTCTACTTCCGGATCGACGCCTCCTCCGACGACGTGAACGCGATGCCGGACGACGACAGCCACCTCATCTACCTGTACCAGATCGTCGACGGCGACTGAGGCCCGGTCGCAGGAGGCCGACGGCGGGGCGCCGAGCCCCGCCGTCGGCGTGCCAGGCCATCAGGCCGTGACCGGCAGATCTGAAAATTCTCTTGCGAAACTATATTTTCACTTCTAGCGTGCGGGCATGCGGCCCAAGGACGAACCCGAACGGATCACCGACCTGTCCCGCCTCAAGGCATTCACGAACCCCTTGCGGGTGCGGCTCTACCGGCTGCTGTACGCGGCCGGGACGGCGACCGCCTCGCAGCTGGCCGAACAGGTCGATCAGGTGCCGTCGCTGGTCAGTTACCACCTGCGCAAGCTCGCGGAGCTCGGCTTCGTGGCCGAGGCCGAACCGCAGCGCGCGGACGGCCGGGAGCGCTGGTGGCGGGTGGACTCCGAAGAAGGCTGGGGCTTTCGCGACTCGGACTTCGCCGATACGCCCGAGGGCGTCGCCGCCGTCGGCTCGGTCACCCGCGGCATCTTCGAGACACGGGCCGACCACTACCGCACGTACCTCGACCAACGGGCCGCGTGGGACCGGCGGTGGACCGACGCCGCGTTCAGCTCCGAGTGGCTGCTCGACCTGCGCCCCGACGAACTCGCCGAGATGAGCGACGAGTTGGAGGCGGTGGCCCGGCGCTGGCGCGAGCGCGGCAAGAGCGCGAAGGCGGCCGGTGACACCGCGGGGCGCGAGCACGTGTCGGTGCACCTGTACGGGTTCCCGTTCCGGCCCTGACCTCGGGAGCCCGCCATGGACACCACGGAGGCGCGCGCCTCGGCACCCACCACGGCACAGCCCGCCCGCCCCGCTCACCGCGACGGGAACGTGCTGCGCTGGCTCGTCGCCCACACCGCGTCGCTGGTCGGCGACAGCGTCTACTTCGTCGCCCTCGCCTGGTCCGCGCAAAAGGTCGCGGCACCCGGCGAGGTCGGCCTGGTCATGGCCGCGGGCGCGGTGCCCAGGGCCCTGCTCATGCTGGGCGGCGGAGTGGTGGCCGACCGGTTCGGCCCGCGGCGCATCGTCGTCACCGCCGACGGGGTGCGCTGCGTGATCGTCCTCGCGGTGGCCGCCGGCGTCGCGCTCACCACCCCGGCGCTGTGGCTCCTGGTGACCGTGGCCCTGCTGTTCGGCGCCGTCGACGCACTGTTCGTGCCCGCGGTCGGCGCCCTCCCGTCCCGGCTCACGGACCTCGACCAGCTGGCCCGGGTGACCGGCATGCGCGCCCTCTCGATGCGCCTGAGCCAGATCGCGGGTCCGCCGGTCGGCGGCCTGGCCATGGGACACGGCGGCGCCGGTACCGCGTTCGCGATCGCCGGGCTGCTCTTCGCGCTGTCGCTGCCGCTGCTGCTCACCCTGCGGCTGCGCCCCCTCGACACGCGCGACACGGACCGGCCGGTGTCGCGTACGGCACGGCAGGACCTGCTCGACGGCCTGCGTCACATCCGCGGCAACCGCCTCGTCCTGCCGCTCGTCATCGCCCTGGCCATCAGCGAGTTCGGGCTGACCGGCACACTCAACGTCGGCCTGGTGCTGCTGGGCGACGAACGCGGCTGGGGCCCTTCGGGCTACGGCACGATCGTCAGCGCCTTCGGCGCCGGGGCGGCGATCAGCGCCGCGCTGCTCGCCAAGGCGGGCTGGGTGCCGCGGGCCGGCCTCGTGCTGACCGGGACCCTGTTCGGCGGCTGCCTGGGCGCCGCCGGCATCGCGCTGGTGCCGACCCTGCCGTACGCCGTGGCGACAGCAGCCGTCATCGGGGTGTGCGCGGGCGTCTTCGGCAGCCTCGACAACGCCCTCGTCCTGACCGCGACGGACCCCGCCCACCTGGGCCGGACCACGTCCGTCCTCATGCTCACCATGGTCGGCATCGCGCCGCTGAGCTACCCGATCGTGGGCGCGGCCATCGGCGCCGTGGGCGCGACACCGGTGTTCGTCGGCTGCGGCGCCTTCGCCTCCCTGGGCGTGGTCGTCGCCCTCGCCGCCGGCCCGGTGCGCCGGGCCGAGCTGCCGCGCCCGGACCGGTGAGACGCGCTGCTCCCGCCGACCGCCGCCGCCGGAACCCCGACGCTTGTGCACCCCCGCAACTGCCTTCAGGATGCAGGCATGTCTGAGTCAACGGCAGCAGCCGCAGCAGCGTCGCAGTCCTCGTCACCGTCCGTACTGGCCGCCCTGGTGGCCGGGTTGCGGGGTGGCGCGATCGAAGTCGTCGACCTCACCGCGCCGTTGTCGTCCACCACCCCCGTGCTGCAGCTGCCGCCCCAGTTCGGGCAGACCGCCGTGTTCGAGCTGGAGGAGATCAGCCGGTACGACGACCGGGGGCCCGGCTGGTACTGGAACAACTTCCGGTCCGGCGAGCACACCGGCACCCACTTCGACGCGCCCAACCACTGGGTGACCGGCCAGGACCTCGGCGACATCGCCTCGGTCCCGGCCCGACAGCTCGTGGCGCCCGCCGCCGTGCTCGACGTCACCGACGAGGTCGCCAAGGATCCCGACTTCCTCGTCGAGGTGGAGCACATCCAGGCCTGGCAGCACCGGTACGGCGCCCTGCCCGACGGTGGCTGGCTGCTCGTGCGGACGGGCTGGAGCAGCAGGTCGTACGCGCAGGAGCCGTTCCTGAACGCCGACGAGAGCGGGCCGCACACACCGGGGCTCTCCGTCGAGTGCGCCCGCTGGGTGGCCGAGGAGGCACCGGTGCTCGGGCTCGGCGTGGAGACGGTCGGCACCGACGCGGGCGCGGCGCACGGGTTCGACCCGGCGTTCCCCTGCCACTCGTACCTCATGGGCAGCGGCAAGTACGGCCTGACGCAGCTGCAGAACCTGGCCGAACTCCCGCCGACCGGAGCCGTGGTGGTCGCGGGGCCGCTGCCGATCGTCTCCGGATCCGGGGCACCGGCCCGCGTCCTCGCCCTCGTCGAGCGGACGGGGCAGCCGTCATGAAGGTCGCCGAAGTGGTCGGGCGCGCCCTCGTCGCCGCGGGCGTCGGGCAGGTCTTCGGCGTGGTGGGTTCCGGGAACTTCCACGTCACCAACGCGATGGTGGCGGCCGGAGCGAGGTTCGTCGCCACCCGCCACGAGGGCGGCGCCGCCACCATGGCCGACGCGTACGCCCGGGTCGGCGGCGCCGTGGCCGCGGTCAGCGTGCACCAGGGGTGCGGGCTCACCAACGCCCTCACCGGGATCGGCGAGGCCGCCAAGAGCGGGACACCGCTCGTCGTCGTCGCGGCCGAGGCCACACAGCCGAACTCCAACTTCCATGTCGACCAAGGGGCGTTGGCGCAGGCGGTCGGCGCCCGCACCGCCCGTGTGACGTCCGCCGAGGAGGCCGCCGCGCAGACCCGCGACGCCGTGCGACGGGCCGTCCACGAGCGGTGCACCGTCGTGCTCAACCTCCCGCTCGACGTACAGACCCAGGACGTACCCGACCCGGACCGGGCCCTCGCCGCCGTCGCGCCGCCGTCCCCGCGCCCCGCCGCCGAACCCGTCGACGCCGACATCACGGCCCTCGCCGATCTCCTCGCGCGGGCCGAGCGGCCGGTGTTCATCGCGGGACGCGGCGCGCGCGGACCGGGCTGCCGCGCGGCGCTGGAGGCGCTCGCCGAACGCTGCGGCGCGCTGCTCGCGACCTCGGCCGTGGCCCGCGGCCTGTTCCACGGCAACACATGGTCGCTCGACGTCTCCGGCGGTTTCGCCTCCCCGCTCGCCGCCGAGCTGATCGAGGGTGCCGACGCGATCGTGGCCTGGGGCTGCTCGCTGACCATGTGGACGACACGGCACGGCCGGCTCATCGGCCCGGACACCACCCTCGCCCAGGTCGACGACGACCCCGCGGCGCTCGGCGGGCAGCGCCCCGTCCACCTCGGCGTCACCGGCGACGTCCTGCTGACCGCGACCAGGACACTCACCACGCTCGGGGACGGCCACGCGACGGGCTACCGCACCCCCGACACCGCCGAGGCGCTCGCCGCACGCCTGCGCTGGCGCGACATCCCGTACGAGGACGAGGGCACCCGGGACCGCATCGACCCGCGCACGCTCAGCATCGCCCTCGACGAGATCCTCCCCGCCGAACGCGTCATCGGCATCGACTCGGGCAACTTCATGGGCCACCCGACGATGTACCTGTCCGTCCCCGACGAGCAGGGCCTGTGCTTCACGCAGGCCTTCCAGTCCATCGGCCTCGGCCTCGCCACCACCATCGGCGCGGCCCTGGCCCGCCCGGACCGGCTCCCGGTGGCCGCACTCGGCGACGGCGGCGCGCTGATGAGCGCCGTCGAACTCGACACGGTGCGCCGCCTCGGCCTGCCCATGGTGGTCGTCGTCTACAACGACGACGCGTACGGCGCGGAGGTGCACCACTTCGGCCCGGACGGATTCCCGCTCGGCACGGTCGAGTTCCCGCCCACCGACATCGCCGCCGTGGCCCGCGGCTACGGCTTCGAGGCGGTGACCGTGCGCACCCCGGCCGACCTGAAGGCCGTACGGGACTGGGTCGAAGGACCGCGGAGCACACCACTGCTCGTCGACGCCAAGGTGGTCAGGGAGCACGGGTCGTGGTGGCTCGAAGAGGCGTTCCGGGGGCACTGATGTCGAGTTTTCAGGAGCATGTGACGCGGGTTGTGGACGAGGTCGTCGCGGGGTTTCCGGCGGACGCCGCGATCTACGCGGTGACGTTCCGGGCCGACAGCGTCGAGCAGGACCCGCGCCGTCCGTACGTGGCGGTCGGCTACACGACCGAGGCGGACGCCGCGGAGTCGGTCCGGCGGACGCCGGACGCCTGGGAGGCACGCTGGAGTTACGCGTTCTTCCCCCGCACCGGACTCGAAGGCGTGGCCTCCGTCGGGCGCGACCGGGGCGGCGACGCACTGTGCCGCGCGGAGATCGAGTCGCTGGGCCTGTGGTACGAGGACGCGGACGGGGAGGGCGAGGTGGACGACCTCGATGAGCGGCTGGCCGAGTGGTTCCACGACGTGTGCGTCGCGGCGGCCCGGCGGCTGCACGAGAGCGGCCGGATCACCGCCGTCCTGGGGCGACCGGTGCCGGTGATCCTCTACGACATGTTCGAGCCCGACGCCATGTTCGAGCTGACCGCGCGGGCCAACCCGGCCGAGCTGGTCGCGGAGTTCATGACGGAGGCGGCGCGGTAGCCGTCCCGCGCGCTCAGGCCGCGAGTTGCGTGTCCAGCGCGGCCAGCAACCAGTCGTGCGCGGTGCCCGGCGTCGGCTCCGGACGGGCGCCCTCAGGGGTGACCAGCTCCGACACCAGGGCCCAGTAGCCGTCGAGCCGTGGGTCGACCGCGAGCTGCCGGGCCAGCTCGTGGCGGAACCCCGGGGTGTCCCGGCACCGGAGCACGCTCGCGTACGTCGCCACGAAGCAGTCGAGGGCGTCGCCCGGCGCGGGGCCCGCGCCCGCGCGCATCGTGCGGGCCGCCAGGTCGTAGGCCTCCGCGAGGCCCGCGTACAGCAGCGCGGATTCCCGCGCGCCCGCCGCCCGGTGCGCGGCCGGCTGGGTGGGGGCGCCGGGCGGGCTCGGGCAGGGCCGTGACACCAGGGCGCACAGCCGCGCGAAGGCGAGCACCTGGGCCGGCGACGGGGCGTCGGGCGGCTCCGGGACGGTGGCCGCCAGGAAGGCGGCCCGCGCCTTCGCCGGCATCCGCGGCGGCAGCCAGGCCCGCCAGAACCGGGCCAGCGGGTCCGTGCTCGGCGGCGTACCCAGCGCGCCCACGAGCCGCAGCCGGTCCGCGCGCTCCCGCGGGGAGGACTCGTGGACCAGCCGCAGCGCCGCCTCCTGCCAGCGCAGCGCGCTGAGCCGCGAGCCGAGCGTGCGCAACTGTCCCGCGACGGCGTCCTCCAAAACCCCTTGCGCGCCCGCCTGTTCGTCGACGATGCGGCGCACCTCCGGGACGGGCAGGCCGAGGCCGCGCAGGGAACGGATGAACGCCAGCCGCTCCAGCGCGTCGGGGGCGTAGCGGCGGTGTCCGCCCGCGCTGCGCGAGCGCTCCGGCAGCAGACCGCTGTCGGAGTAGAAGCGGACGGTCTTGACGGTGGTGCCCGCGTGCTCGGCGAGCTCGCCGATGCTCCACAGGCCATCGGCCCCGGAGACGGACGCGGAAACGGGCTCGGACGGCAGCGGCACTTGAACCTCCCTCAGGGGGAGTTCCTAACCTACCGGCCGACGCGGCGGGCGGACGGTCCTGCCGCGGACGACGGAGTCCCGAGGAGTGTGGGTCATGACGGAGTTCGTTCTGGTTCCGGGGTTGTTCACCGGCCCGCAGGTGTGGCGGGAGACGGCCGGAAAGCTGGCGGCCGAGGGGGCGAAGACACATGTGGTGGGCCTGCCCGCGGCGGACGGCGGGGAGGGGCCCGGCGTCGATCTGGAGGCCCTCATCGCACGGGTCGTCGAGACGATCGACGCCATCGGCGCGGCCGAGGACGAGCCCGATGTCGTGCTCGTCGGGCACGACTACGGAGTGTTCGCGGCGGTGGGCGCGGCCGACCGGCGCGCGGGGCGGATCGCGCGGATCGTCTACGTCGACGCGCCGCTGGTCGGGGACGGCATGCCGCCCCTGGCCGCCGTCCCCGACCAGGAGCTGCGCGAACGCCTCGCCGCGGCCGGGGAGACGGCGGGAGAGCTGGCGCCGCCCGCCCGCGACGAGTGGCGGCGCTGGGGGAGCACCGCGGGCCTCACCGACGAGGCCCTCGACCGGCTGACCGAGGCCGCCGTGCCCCAGCCGCTCGGCACCCTGCTGCTACCGCTGCGCCTGACCGGGGCGGCCGAGCCGATCCCGACCACCGGAGTGCTCTGCGCGGAGAGCGGCGCGACCATCGCCGCCGTCCGCATGCTGCTGAGCTTCGGCGACCCGGCGCTCCAGGCCCTGGCCAGGCCCGACGTCACGTTCTTCGAACTGCCCACCGGGCACTGGCCGATGCTGTCCTGCCCCGACGAGCTCGCCGGCGCCCTGCTCGCGGCCGCCGCGGGCGACGGGGTCAGCCTCGCCGCCCCCGCGCAGGAGGAGCCGGCGACGCCCGGATATCTGCGGCCCTTCCTCATCGACGTACCGGAGATCCCCCGCGAACGGCACGGCACCGTCGATCTGTACGTTCCCGAAGGCGCGGAGTCGACGCCGCGTCCCGCGATCGTGTTCGTGCACGGCGGGCCCGTGCCGGCCGGCGTGGAGCCGACACCGCGCGACTGGTCGACCTTCGTCGGCTACGCCCGTCTCGCCGCGGACCACGGAGTGGTCGGGGTGACGCTCGACCACCGGCTGCACGACGTGAGCGCCTATCCGACGGCCGCGGAGGACCTGGCCGCCGCGGTGGCCGAGGTGCGCGCCGACCCACGGGTCGACGCGGACCGGATCGCCCTGTGGTTCTTCTCCGGCAGCGGGCCGATGACGGCTCCGTGGCTGAGCGAGCCGCCGCCGTGGCTGCGCTGCCTGGCCGCCTGCTACCCGATCATGGCGCCGCTGCCGGGCTGGGGCGTGAACGACCCCCGGTTCCGGCCCGCGGAGGTGGTGGCGCGCGGCGGCACGCTGCCGTTCGTCCTCGTCCGGGCGGGCCTGGAGACGTCCGCGGTCGCCGCGACCGTGGCCGAGTTCGTCGCCGCGGCCGAGACCGGCGGCGTACCGGTCGAGGTGATCGACGTACCCGACGGTCACCACGCCTTCGAGGGGCTCGACCACAGCGACACCGCGCGCGTGGCCGTGCGGGAGGCGATGCGGCGGGTGCTGGAGCGGCTGGACGTCCGGTAGTGGCAGCGCCTACGGCTTGAAGTACTCCGCCATCAGGTCGCTGACCCATTCCGGCTGGCTGACGTCGACGACGCGGAACTCCTTCATCGTCGGCTTCAGGTCGATGACCGGGGTGCCGGATACCGCGTCGAGGCCCACCACGGTGAGTTCGCGGCCGCGGACCGACTCGATCGCGCAGCACGTCACCCCGATGCGGTTCGGTCTGCGGGGGCCGCGGCCGGCGAACACCCCGACGGGCGGGAGGCCGGAGCGACCGCGGTAGGGGCGGGGCTCGCGGTGGTCGTCGCTCTCCGGGAACCGGTCGAAGACGAAGAGGACCTCCACGTGGGAGAAGCCATCGAGGCCCTGGAGGCAGGCGTCACCGAACCGCTCGTCGACGGTGATCGTGCTGCGCACGGCACCCCAGTTGTCGGTGTCCTGGACGTCCGTCCGGTCGTTGCGGACCGTACCGATCGGTGTGATCTCGAAGCTGGACATGGCCACGGTTCTCCCTCATCGGCCCCGCCCGGAGACGGTCCCCCGTCCACGTACCGGACGAACGGCTTTGTCGTCACGCCTTCTTGGCCACTCCGCAGAAATGGGTCACGTCCACGATCCCGGCCTCGTCGGCGGTGTCCGGGCGCCAGCGGGAGCAGGAGACGAGGCCCGGTTCGAGCAGGTCGGTGCCGTCGAAGAGCGTGAGGAGTTCCGCCCGGGTGCGCAGGGTCATGGGGGCCGAGCCCTGGCTGTTCCAGTAGCGCACCGCCTCCGCCATCGCCTCGCCGTCCACCTCGGTGGTGGGGTGGGAGATCACCAGGTGGCTGCCGGAGGGCAGGGCGTCCAGGAGCGTGCGGACGATGCTCCGGGCCTGCTCGGTGTCCATGATGAAGTTGACGACGCCGAGCATCGTCAGGGCGATCGGGCGCGTGAAGTCCAGGGTCGCGGCGGCCCGTTGCAGGATGGCGCCGGGGTCGTGCACGTCGGCCTCGATGTAGTCCGTGGCGCCCTCGGCGGTGCTGGTGAGCAGCGCGTGCGCGTGCCGGAGCACGATCGGGTCGTTGTCCACGTACACGATGCGGCAGCTCGGGTCGGAGCGCTGGGCGACCTCGTGGGTGTTGTCGACCGTGGGCAGCCCGGTGCCGACGTCCAGGAACTGCCGGATCCCGGCCTGCCCGACGAGGAACTTGACGGCCCGCGCCAGGAACTGACGGTCCGCCACGGCGGAGCGGGGGAGCGCCGGCACGAACCCGAGGATCTGCTCACCGACCTCCTCGTCGACGGGGTAGTTGTCCTTGCCGCCGAGCCAGTAGTTCCAGATGCGGGCCGAGTGCGACACATCGGTGCGGAGCCGGGCTGTGCGGACGTGGGTTTCGTCGTGGGACAGCGACGCGTCTGACATGCCTGGGTCTCCTCAAGGTCTTCACGTGATCGGCAACGCGCTTAATCTAGACCTGTGTTGATCGCCCGGCATCCCACTCCGGCGATACTTGTCCAGCTTCGGTCGCCGTGCCGGCCCCGTCAGGACGGCACCATGCCGAGCTGGCGCAGCTGGGAGAGCACATCGACGACGCCCTGGATCTCGACGACCCGCCCGCCCGCGAACCGGAAGATGAAGATCTCCCGGTAGGAGACGCTCTTCCCGGTGGCCGGCCTGCCGCGGTACTCGCCCAGGTGGGTCCCGGTGACGGTGTTCCTGACGACGACCTTGTCCGCCTGCGCGATCGTCTCCTCGACGGTGACGCGAAGATCGGGAAAGGCGCGCAGGAGGATCTCCCAGACACGCTTCAACGCCTCGATTCCCGTCACGTCCATCGGTATCGGGGTGTGGAAGTCGAGGTCCGGCGCGAAGTACGCGTCCATGGCCTCGGCGACGGCGGCCGGGTCACCGGTGTTCGCGGCGTCGTGGAAGCGGGTGAGGATTGCGGTGTGGTCCGTCGCCGCCGTGGTGGTCGCGGAGGTCGGCGCGGGTGTCTGTGAAGTCGGCATGAGTGTCTCCGGAACGGTCGTCGGGTCTCGCATCGGCAAAGGTCGCTCGGTCATGCGCCGGTAGGCATCGCTCGCTCTCGCTTCGGCGCGAGGTCTCGGCAGTACGACGAGACCGTGGCCGGGATGGTGACTCCGCCGATGGGGAGCCCGCACGTGCGCGGCCGGGCGTTGTCGTACCCCCGGTGTAGCGTCAGGGCCGGAGTCAGGCTCACGTTCTGCTCGGTGGACGGAGGCGTGCGGATGACGAGTACGACAGGCGCTGTCGTGGTGGTGTGGTTCCGGCATATCGGCCGGAGCGCGGAAGCGGTGAGCGGACGTGACAGGTGGCAGACGCGGATGTCGAGCACGCCGGCACGCCCCTTTGAGCTGCGGGCCGCCCGGTGAGCGCCGAACTCGACGCCCTCAAGGGCGCCCTGGACGGCCAGCGCGGGCACGTCCTCGGAATCCTCGAAGGACTCTCGGAGGAGGACCTGCGACGCCCCGTGCTGCCCAGCGGCTGGAGCTGCCTGGCCCTGCTGCGCCACCTCACCCTGGATGTCGAACGCTTCTGGTTCGCCGGGGTGGTCGCGGGCGACCCGGAGGTGACCGCACGGTTCGTGGCGGGCGCGGAGGCGCACTGGTACGTCCCCGAGGGGATGAAGGTCGAGGAGGTCTTCGCCGACTACCGCGCTGCCGTCTCGCGATCGGACGCGGTACTCGCCGGCGCTGCCCCGGACCAGGAACTCGCCGCGTGGCCCACGGAGCTGTGGCCGGACTGGCGGCTGCCCGACGTGCGGCACGTCCTGATCCACGTACTCACCGAAGTCGCCTGCCACAGCGGGCACTTGGATGCCGTGCGCGAACTGATCGACGGCACGACCTGGCTCGGCGGAAGCCCTTACGGGGACTGACTCCGAGGGATCGGGCCGTCGCGGCCGTAGGGTCTTCGGTATGGATCACGCAACACTGCTCAGGGCCGTCGACGAGGCGTTCGCCGTGACGGGCGCGGACACCCCGCCCTGGGCCGATCCGCACGACGGCGTCGAGGTGCGCGACGAGGAGTACTCGCGCTGCCTGGACCCGGGGAAGTACCGCATCCTCGCCGCCCGGGCCGACGCCTGGGCGCGGGCGCTCACCGGGCTCGGGCTCGCGGCGGCGGAGACGGTGGAGCACCCGACGGAGATCTGGCGGCACAGGCCCGAGACCCCGCTCGACAGCGCCGTCCTGGTGCGCCCCGTGCGGCCGGACGCGGCGGTGCTGGTCTTCGGGTTCGCGGCCGTCGACGACGTGCCCCGGACCGTCGTGATGATGGGTGCGGGCGACCCCGCGGTGCGGCTCGAACAGGTCCCGGACTGCGGCTGCGACGCCTGCGACGACGGCTCCGCCGGTCTCCTGGAGGTGATGGACGACGTCGCGCTCGCCGTGGTCACCGGCGCGTTCGTGCACGTCGACGCCGGACAGGACCGGAAGATCGTCGACACGGGCGACGGCTGGTCGGCGACGAACTGGAGCCCGCCCGCCCCACCGGTCGAGGGCGTCCTGGCCGCGGCGCGCGCCGGGCGGTCGCCGTACGAGGTCGCGCGGGGAGCGGCCTGGTACTGATCCACCTTGCTACCCCGCTACCCCGCTGCCGGAACACGGCCCGTCCGCCTCTCCTTCATGAGGTGGCACTCATCGACCGCCGTGCCGGGGCTCCCGGGACCGTGGTGGTCGCCGATGTCCGTGCGGCCGTGTCCTCCTGGCCGGCCCTCCGCGTCCGGAAAGCGCGGCGGTACGCGGCGGGCGTGGTGCGCAGGGCCTCGTGGAAGCGGCGGCGCAGGTTGACGGCCGAGGAGAGTCCGACCCGGCGCGCGATGGTCTCCACGGGGAGGTCCGTCTCCTCCAACAGGGCCCGGGTGGCGGCGATCCGACGGTCCAGGAGCCAGCGGCCGGGGCTGATCCCCAGCTGCTCGGTGAACCGCCGGGTCAGCGTACGGGCGGAGACCTGCGCGCGGACCGCCATCTCGGCGACGGTGACCGGCTGGTCGAGGCGCCCGGACAGCCACTCCAGGAGCGGGGCGAGCGAGTCGGCGACCGGCCCGGAGGCGGGCAGTTCGGCGTACTGCAGCTGGCAGCCCTCGCGGTGCGGCGGCATCACCAGCTGCCGGGCGATCCGCAGCGCGTACGCGGCGCCCTGGTCGTGGCTGACCAGATGCAGACAGAGGTCCACCGCCGCCGCCCCGCCGGCGCTGGTGGCGACGTCGCCGTGGTCGACGTAGAGCACGGCGGGGTCGACCCGGACCCGCGGGAACCGGGCCGCCAGTTCGGCGGCCCTGGCCCAGTGCGTGGCGGCCCGCCGCCCGTCGAGGAGCCCGGCGGCGGCGAGCACGAAGGCGCCCGAGCAGAGGCCGACGATCCGCGCCCCGCGCTCGTGGGCCCGGCGGACCGCGGCGACCACCGCCTCCGGGACCTCGGCGCCGGGCGACCGCTGCCAGCCGGGGACCAGCACGGTGTCCGCACGCTCCAGCGCGTCAAGACCGGCCGTGACGAGCAGGTCGTACCCGGCCTCGGTGCGGACCGGGCCGGGACGCTCCGTGCAGACCTCGAACGCGTACCGGGCGGGGACCGCGGGACCGTGGTCGCCGAAGACCTCGCTCGCGCAGGCCAGCACGAAGGTCGCCTGCGGCGGCCGCGCGAGGGCCACCACGCGGTGCGGCGCGGGGGATTCGGCGTACGGGGACGGCGTCATGGCGCGAAAGTACCTGTTCATGTCGTCCGGGACACTGGGATTGCCGAATGGTCCAGTCCAATATCGGTCCCGTGACCAGCGAGCAGACAGAGACGCCCACCGCCAGGACCGAACCGCCCGTCGCCCGGCCCCCGTTGTGGGACCGGCGCTTCACGCTCTACTTCGCCGCCCGCGCGGTCTCGCTGTTCGGCGACGCGATGATGCCGGTGGCCGCCGCGCTCGCGGTCGGCGCGCTGTACGGGATCACCGGGGCCGGGCTCGTCCTCGGCGTGTGGACCGGGACGTTCGTGCTCCTGGTCCTGTTCGGCGGGGTGTTCGCCGACCGGTTCGGGGCGCGCCGGATGATGGTCGGCGCGGACCTCGTCCGGGTGCTCACGCAAGGGGTGCTGGCCGTCGCGTTCTTCACCGGCGCGCCGCCGTTCTGGCTCCTGGTGACCATGGCCGCGGTGGCCGGCGCGGCCGTCGCGATGTTCCTGCCGGGTGTGAACGGCATGGTCCCGCTGGTCGCCCGCGAACCGCAGCGGGCCAACGCCACGCTCAAGGTGGCCGACGCGCTCGCCCATCTGCTCGGCCCGGCCCTCGCGGGCCTGCTCATCGCGGTGAGCAGTGCCGGGACCGTGTACACGATCGACGCGGGCACCTTCCTGCTGAGCGCCCTGTGCCTGGCCTGCCTCCGCCTCGCCCCGACGAGCACCGGACCGGCGGCCCGCACCGGCAGCTCACTGCGGCGCGATCTGCGCCAGGGCTGGCGGGAGTTCCGCGCCCGCACCTGGATGTGGTCCGTGATCCTGGTCTGGGTCGTCTTCGGCGTCCTGCTGTTCGGGCCGCTGGTACCGCTGAGTTCGGCGCTGATCGGCGACCGGCTCGGCCCCAACGCCTACGGCCTGGCCGTGTCCTTCCTCGGCGTCGGTACCGTCCTCGGCGGCCTGCTGGCCCTGCGCCTGAGCCCGGCCAGACCGCTCGCCGCGGGCACGCTGGCCCTGACCCTGTACACCCTGCTGCCGCTCAGCGCGGCCCTGGCCACCGGGCTGCCGCCGCTCCTCGCGGGCCATGCGCTCGGCGGTGGCGCCCTGGCGTTCTGGTCGGTGATGTGGGCGACCAGCGTCCAGACCCACACCCCGCCCGAGGTCCTCAACCGGGTCTCCGCCTACGAACTGGCCGGCTCCGTGTCCGGGATCGCGCTCGGCCAGATCCTCGCGGGCCCGGCCACCGCGCTGGCCTCCCCGGAGCGGCTGCTCCTGGTGTCCGCGGGTGCCTGCCTGGCGGGCTGCGCGGCCCTGTTCGCGACCCCGGCGATCCGTACCCTGCGGCGGGCTCAGCCGTCGGTCTCACCGTAGGCCGCCGCGATCTCCTGCGGCGTCGCCCACTTGCTGTACGTGGGGGACTTGGGCCACCCCGCGGGCGAGTCCTGCCACTCCTCCTGCCGCCCGTACGGCAACAGATCGACGAGCCCGAACAGATGGCTGAGCTGCTCGGTGCCGCGGCCGTCCGTGTGCCAGGTCCGGTACACCGTGTCGCCGTCGCGCAGGAACACGTTGACCGCGAACCCGGCGTCCGGCGGGGCGCCGACGTCGCCGCCGAAGGGGCTGCGCGCCGTCGAGTACCAGTCCATCGTGTTGCCCACCTTGTGCCTGTACGCGAGCGCCTCGTCGATCGGACCCTGGGTGACGATCACGAACCGGGCGTCGAACTTCTCCAGCCCCAGGAGCCGGGTGAACTGCGAGGTGAAGCCGGTGCACCCGCCGCACTGCCACTCCGCTCCCTCGTGCCACATGTGGCTGTACACGATGAGCTGCGGATGCTCCCCGAAGAGCTCGACGAGCCGCACCGGTCCCTCGGCGCCCTCCAGCACGTAGTCCGGCATCTCGACCATCGGCAGCCGACGGCGCTGCGCGGCGATGGCGTCGAGCTCACGGGTGGCGGCCTTCTCCCGCACCCGCAGCGTCGCCAGCTCCTTCTCCCAGGTGGCGCGGTCGACGACGGGCGGCAGGGCGTTCTCGGCGCTGGACATGATGCCTCCGGGTGGTCAGGTTCCTGTTCACGAGTACGGACTCCCGGGCGCCCCGGAACTCATCGGTGCCCCGCCACGGACCGAGGGGGTCCGCCCCGAGGCGGTCTGGACAACCGGCTGCGGCTGACTGATATTGCGGCCAGGCCGAGAGATGAGCGGCGAGGGGCGACAGGCGAGGGGCGGCGCGCGAGACCGGGGTGGAACCGCCCGCCGCCGGAACGGGGTGGCATGGGGCACGACGGGCAGGACGACGAGTTCTTCGCGGGGCTGCGCGCCGACGACTTCGGGTATCTGGACGCGACACGGCAGGTGTATCTCGACCACACCGGCGCGACACCGGTGCCGCGCGCGCTGGTCGACGCGCACGCGGCACGGCTGCGTGGCGCCGCGTTCGGCAATCCGCACACGGAGAGTCCGGCCTCGGCGGCCTCGACCGAACTGGTGGAGGCGGCCAGGCGGCGGGTGCTGCGGTTCCTGGACGCCGACCCGGCCGAGTACACGGTGGTGTTCACGGCCAACGCGTCGCAGGCGGTGAAGCTCGTGGGGGAGTCCTATCCGTTCCGCGGCCGCACGGGCCCGGCGCTGCTCCTCACGCAGGACAACCACAACTCCGTCAATGGGGTAAGGGAGTTCGCCCGCTCGGCAGGCGCCCGCGTACGCCTCGTGCCGTTCTCCGGGGACGAGCTGAGGGTGGACGGCACGGCCGTGCGCGACGCGCTCGCGGCACGGCGCCGAGGCCTGTTCTGCTATCCGGCGCAGAGCAACTTCAGCGGCGTACGGCATCCGCCGGAGTGGGTGGAGCGGGCCCGTGACGCGGGCTGGCACACGCTGCTCGACGCGGCCGCGTACCTGCCCACCGGGACGCTGTCGCTGCGCCGGACGCCCGCCGACTTCGTGGTCGCGAGCTGGTACAAGGTCTTCGGCTACCCGTCAGGCGTCGGCAGCCTGGTGGCGCGGCGCGAGGCGCTAGCCGTGCTGCGCAGGCCCTGGTTCGCGGGCGGCACCATCCAGGTGGTGAGCGCGCAGGCGCGCTGGCACCGGATGGCCCAGGCCCCCGCCGCGTTCGAGGACGGCACACCGGACTTCCACTCCGTGCCGCAGATCGCCACGGGCCTCGACTGGTACGAGTCGATCGGCGCGGACCGCGTCGCGCGTCATGTCACCCGCCTCACCGACCGGTTACTCGGCGGCCTTGCCGCGCTGCGGCACCCGGGCGGCCGCCCGCTCGTCCGCGTCTACGGCCCGCGCGGCACCGAAGGACGGGGCGGCACCGTCGCGTTGAACGTCCTCGACCCGCGAGGACGCATCGTCGACGAGCGGATCGTGGCCCGCGAGTCCTCGGCGGCGGGCATCTCGGTGCGCACCGGCTGCTTCTGCAATCCCGGGGCGGGCGAGGAGGCCTTCGCCATCACTCCGCGACTGCTGCGGCGCACGGGCAGCGGCCGCGGGCGCGCCGACACGATCGACGGCTACATCGAGCGGCTCGGACTGCCGTCGGGCGGCGCGGTGCGCGTCTCGCCCGGCATCGCCAACGTCGCCGACGACATCGACCGGTTCCTGGACTTCCTGCGCGACACCTTCGCCGCCGCGACCCCGGCCACGGGCGCGCTGGCCCCGCGCCTGTCCTGCTGAGTCGGCGGCCCGGGTCACCTTCCGAGCCGGTGCGCCGCCGGGCAGCGGCGGCGCAGCACCAGCCACGCGGCGACGAGGAGGACCACGGCGACACCGGCCAGGACCACCCAGCCGAACCAGGCCGCGCGCCCGAAGCTGTCCCCGTACGAGGCGAGCAGCGCCCGGCCCTCCGCGCCGCCGCCGCGCCACAGCTCATCGAGGTCCGCACCGGAGCCGAGCGCCTCGAACGCCCACCGGTTGGTCATCGCCACGCTGATCCAGCGGCCGCCCGCGGCCATCCGCGGCACGGGCACGAACGCGCCCGAGAACAGCACCTGAGGAAAGCAGAGCAACGGCAGGACCAGCGCGGCCTGGCTGGCTTCGGAGACGAGCGCCGAGCAGCACAGGCCGAGGGCGAGCGCCGCGAACGACGCCAGCGCCGTCGTCACGAACAGCGACAGATGCACGGACAGCGCGGCCTGCGGCAACCGGTCCAGGGCGCGCAGCACCACGAGCAGCAGCGCGTCCGCGAACAGCAGCACGGGCCCGAGGACGGTGAGCTTGGCCAGCAGGTACGGGCCAAGACGCAGCACGGTCCTGCGCTCGCGGCGCAGCACCGCCAACTCCCCACAGATCTGCGGCAGTCCGTACGCGAGCCCGAAGAAGAACGCCCCGAACGCGATCCAGAACAGCACCATCGCCGAGGCCGCGGGCGACGGATCGTCCAGGTCGAAGACGCCCGGCCGGAACAGCAGCGCGAACATGGCGATGATGATCAGCGGTGAGCCGATCGTGATGGCGGCGGTGAGCCGGTCGTGCCGCAGCAACTGCAGATCGCGGCCGGTCAGGACGGCCCACTGGCGCAGCCTGCCGGTGGCCGGCGTGAACGCGGTACGCGTCAACTCGTGCTCTGTGGCCGCCTCTTGAGGTGCCGTATCGGCCTCTACGGAGTACAGCGCCTCCAGTGTTCTGTCCGGCGAGGTCCGCAGCAGCTCGTCCGGAGTGCCCGACGGTCCGGGCCGCCCGTTCGGCGCGATGAACAGCACCTGGTCGCAGCGGAGCAGGTCCGCGGGCGTGTGCGTGGTGAACACGACGGTGACGCCGGTCGCGGCGAGCCGCGTCAGATACTCCGTCAACTGCGCCCCGGCCAACGGGTCGAGCCCCGACGTCGGCTCGTCCAGGAACAGCAGCCGGGGCCGCGACAGCAGCTCGATCGCGATGCCGGCCCGCTTCCGCTGCCCGCCGCTGAGCGTCCGCACCGGCTGCCCGGCCACCGCGCTCAGCCCCAACTCGTCCATAACCAGGGGGACTTCGGCAAGGTCCGTGCCGCGCAACCGGGCCGCGTACTCCAACGCCGTACGCAGCGGCAGCGCCCGGTGCACGATGTCGTCCTGCGGCACGAATCCGTGGCGCAGCGCACCCGGCGGCGCCTGCACCGACACCCGCCCCGCGTCGGGCGCCCGCAGCCCCGCGAGCACCTCGAGGAGCAGGGTCTTGCCCGCGCCGCTGCCACCCGCGATCCCGAGCACCCGGCCGGGCCCCACGGCCGGCACGGCGATCCCGGACAGCACCGGAGCACCGGCGAGTGCCAGCCCGATTCCGCTCGCCGAGAGCTCCACCCCGGTACGTTCCTCGGCCATCGCCACGCGCCCTCCCTGTCCGCCCCGCCCTCGACCGGCCCGCCCGGCCCCCTGGACCTGCCCCGCAGGCGCGCGGGATACGCCCGCGCCGCGGCGGGGTCCGCCGCCGGTGCTACGTCCCGGACGGCCCGCTGCCCAGGGCGTACGTCTGGATGGCGGTGGCGGCGGCGCCGCGCGCCCAGTCGGTGAAGTCCGTGCGCCGGACGACGACGTCGAGCGTGCTCGCGTACGGATTGCGGCCCTGGCGCAGCGCCGCGTCGAAGGAGGCGCGGCCCACGTCGGCCAGGCGGATGCCGTCGCCGCTGAGGACGACGCGGTCGGTCATCGTCATGTTGCCGACGGCCGCGGTCAGCCGGCCGAGGGCCGTCGCCGCGTCCCCGACCGTGCGGGCGGCGACCGGGTCACCCGCCGCGGCGAGGTCCAGGCAGGTGTCGTAGTCGACGTCGCGGCCGAGGCCCAGCGAGACCCGGTGCCGGATCGCCGGGATCGTCAACATCGCCTCGGCGCACCCCTGGTGGCCCTCCGAGCAGAGCGGCCCCAGCGGGTCCAGCGGGTGGTGGCCGAGCAGGCCGACGGCGGCGTCCGGACCCGTCCGCGCCCGGCCGTGCGTGACCAGGCCATAACCGATGCCCTCGCCGATCGTCAACAGGGCGAAGTCGTCGTACCCCTTGCCCGCGCCGAACCACTGCTCGGCCCGGGTGAGCGAGACCAGGTCGTTGTCGACGACCACCGGGCAGCCGAGCGCCGCCCCGCACGCCGGGCCCAACGCGACGTCCCGCCAGCCGAGATAGCGTGCGCTGGCCACCGTCGCATGGTCGACGACCTGCCCGCCGAGACTGACGCCCGCCGCGGTGAAGCCCGGGCAGCGCCCCTCCCGGAGCGTCCGCGCCAGTTCGGCGACCGCGGCGATCACGGTCCCCGGGTCGCGGTCCGGCAGCGGGCGTCGCCCGTGCGCGAGGATCTCCGCCCGCATCGACGTGACCACCCCGTACGCGGTGTCGGCGGTCAGCTTCACGCCGAGGAAGTGGTGCGCCGCCGGGCGGATGTCGAGCGGCCGGGTCGGACGGCCGGTCAGCGGGTCGTGCTCCACCGGCATCTCCACCAGCAGGCCCGCCGCGACCAGCGGTTTGGTCAGCCGGGTCAGACTGCCCGCGGAGAGCCGCAGCCGGCGGGCCAGTTCGCCGCGCGGCAACGGTCCGTCGAGGAGCACCGCGAGCGCCACGTCGCGCGCGGAGCCGGTCAGGGGGGACCAGTTCACGGTCTGGGCGCCTCCGTTCGGATCGACCGGCCGACCGATCTCGTCAACCGGCCGACCGTGGCGTGAGACTAGCCTTCCGCCACGAAAGCCACCACACACCGGGCAGCGGGAGAACCCTGCGCGGTGCGGGGCGTACCGATCGGGCGCCCGGCGAACCGGTTCGGAACAGCAGACATAGATTGCCGGTGCTCCACGCGTCTATGGGGGCGTCAAGAAACGGGAGGGCCCATGGACCCGCAGGACCACGAGAGATTCCGGGAGTTCGTCGACTCCCGGTGGGGCGCCCTGCTCCGCGTGGCGAACTTGCTCACCGGCGGCGATCAGCACGAGGCCGAGGACCTTGTCCAGACCGCGCTCATGAAGGCGCTGGACCGCTGGCGGCAGGTCGAGGACCCCGAGAGCTACGTGCGCAAGGTGATGTACCGCCAGCAGGTCAGCCGGTGGCGGCTGCGCCGGCCGCACCGTGAGGCGACGTTCGCCGCGCCGCCGGAGAGCCTCGGCGTCGCCGACGGCACCCACGCCGCGGACCTGCGCATCGCCGTGGGCCAGGCGCTGGCCCGGCTCACCCCGCGGCAGCGCACGATCCTCGTCCTCCGCTACTTCGAGGACCTGTCGGAGACGGACGTGGCGCACACCCTTGGCTGCTCGGTCGGCACCGTCCGCTCCACCACCCACCGGTCCCTGGCCCGGCTGCGCCGCCTCGCGCCGGACCTCGGCACCCCCGCGCAGCACGCGCTCACCGTCACGAGCAGCAACGCCCCCGAGGGAGCCCGCGCATGAACGCCGACCAGCTGGACCACGTGATCCGGGACGTCCTGCACGACTGGACCCCCGACAAGCCCGCCGCTTCCACGGGCGTCGCCGACCGCATCCTGCGCCGCCGCCGGCGCCGGAACACGATGCGGGTGGCCGGCGCGGTCCTCGGCATCGCCGGCATCACCATCGGCACGGTCCTCACCACCAACGGCACC
The DNA here is from genome assembly GCF_000373565.1 of Streptomyces sp. HmicA12. Lineage (GTDB taxonomy): Bacteria > Actinomycetota > Actinomycetes > Streptomycetales > Streptomycetaceae > Streptomyces. The sequence goes on from NZ_KB891842.1 coordinate 474,812, forward strand.
GGCCACGAAGCCGCACCGTCGCCGGCCTCCGGCATGAGCACCGAGAGCAAGCTGCTCTGGCGGACCACGCTGCCCACCGATTCCTGGGACGCCTGCACGCTCGGTCCCGGCGCGGTCTACTGCCGGGGAAGCGCATACGACGCGATCGGCCTCGACGTCCGTAACGGAAAGATCGACTGGCAGCGGAAGTCCGGAGACCCGCACGGCGGCAGCACGCCGTCCGGATCCCTGGCCGGGACGCGGAACGGAGTCCTGTACACCTACGCCGATCACTCGCCCGGCGCAGACATGGCAGGGACCGACCTCGTCGCCGTCGATGTCGAGAGCCACAAGGTGCTGTGGCGGCACAAGATGGCGGACGACAGCCGCGACGAGTTCGCCGCCGTGCGGTTCGACGGCGGGATCCTCGCCAACACCCCCACCTTCAAGAGCGTGGCCGCGCTCGACGACAGGACGGGGCGGACGCTGTGGACGTACAAGTGGAAGCAGGCCGACTGCGACCCGGCCTCGATCGGAGGCGTTCCCTACCTGGTGTGCTCGCCGGACAGTGACAAGTCGCCGAAGCCGAGCAGCGTCGTCCGCCTCGACCCGAAGACCGGGGAGGCGCGGACAGTGGCGACCGTCAAGGGAATGACCATGCACATCGGGACGGACGGCGACACCGTGCTCCTCGGGGGCCTCGCGGGCGGGCAGAAGTTCTTCAGCGACCCGGGACCCGCCACGCTGACCCGCGTGGACACCGGCTCCGGCAAGGTCACGCAGCACCGCGTCGACGGCATCCCGATGGGGAAGGTCGTCGACGGCAGGATCCTGCCGGGCGGCGGCGACACCGCCGTCGCCCGCTCGGCCCAGGACGGCCGGCGCATGTGGTCCCGCGACCTCGGGCTCACGCTGCGCGAGGACCTCGACGCCCCCATGGCGAAGGAGCTGACCTCAGACGCCGCCGTGGACCTCGGCCGCCGCGTCGCGTACTACCTCGACCCGACAGGCCACATGGTCGGCGTCGACCTGGACAGCGGAGCGGTGCGCTGGCGCGGCGCGGTCGAGCTGCCGAAGAGGCCGGTTCGGGCGGGCATCGCCCCCGAGCTGATGGTCTCCGGGCACAGCCTCGTCGGACAGGTCGACGGCCAGATCTTCCGGATCGAGCCGCAACTGAAGGAGGCGGGTTCGTAGTTCGCGGTCACCGCGGTGACGATCGACGCCCTACGGCTGTGGCTGTGGCTGTGGCTGTGGCTGTGGCTGTGGACGTAGGGCGTCGATCGGCGCCGCGGCCCGGATGGCATGATGGCCGACGACATGGGCGACGGCGGCCAGAGGAAACCGGTGCGAATCCGGTGCGGTACCGCCACTGTGATCGGCGAGCGGATCCCGAAGAGCCACTGCCCCCGGCGGGCGGGAAGGCCGGGACGAGCATCGACCCGAGAGCCAGGAGACTCACGCGGTCGCCTCCTCGACGGACCCCGGGGCGGACTTCCCCGGTGAGAGGGGTGAGGCGGCATGCCCAAGAGGCCGGCCGACACGGCGAAGACAGGGCGGGACCGAGGGGTTCCCTGCCGGGTGGTGGTGTGCCGCGACTGCTGTTGCGGCAGCGCCAAGGTGACGGGCGATCACGCGGCCCAGACCGCACGCTTGCGGGAGATCGCCCCGGTGCGGGTCTCGGAGTGCCTCGACGTCTGTGACCAGGCCAACGTCATCGTCGTCCAGCCGTCGACGGCCGGACGCGCGGCGGGCGCCCGACCGGTCTGGCTGGGCCTGGTCAACGATCGTGACGCGACCGAGGACATAGCGGAGTGGGTCAGTGCCGGGGGACCGGGAGTCGCCCCCTGCCCGGAGATCCTCGATCTGTACACCTTCACCCCGCCGCGCCGGGTCACGTCACCATGAGCGGGCCGTCACAGGGCGCGCCCGTCACGGACGTGGCCGAGGCGCTGCACGATGTCGCGGGACTGGGCGGATTCTTCGTCCTCGGGACGGCGGCGGGGCGCGGGCATCGGGGGAGCGGGCGACTCACCCCCGCGGAGTTCGCGGTGCTCGCCCGCACCGTCAACGATCGCTGGGGCACGGACGAGGCCCGCGTCGGCTTCTCCATCGCGCAGCTGGGACTGGCGGCCCGCCTCTGGTCACCGGTGCTGGCCTGCGCACTCCTGCACGGCATCGTGCCGGACCTGAGCACCGTGGAGTGGGCGGAGGGCGGCCCCGCGCTTCGCCTCGCCGAACCCGAGGAGCACCCCACCGCGAGCCCTTCGTCCCTGGCGGCAACCGTCTACGCCGCGGTCAACGGCCCCTTGGAGACCCTGGAAAGGCAGCTCACCGTCAAGATCGCACCGGGCCTGCTGGCCGGGAACGCCGCCTCCGCGCTGGTCGGATCGGCGGCGGTCCTGCTCCGGGCCCGACCCGACCTGCGCGGAGAACTCACCGCTCTCACCCGGGAGTTGCTGGACACGGGGCGGCTGCGCGGCACCGGCCGGATCACCGGCCGGGACCTGACGTTCCGCCGCCGCAGTTGCTGCCTCTTCTACCGGGCCCCGGGCGGCGGAACGTGCGGGGACTGCTGCCTGACGGGCTGAGCGACCTTCAGGACCCGCTCGTCCGGCGCAGGTACGCCCCGAGCCGCTCGATCGCCGAGGGATTGCGCGGGCTCTCCACGAGGTCGGCGTAGTCCAGGGTGTAGATGCGCTTGTTCTTGATCGCGGAGACGTTCCGCAGCGGGGGGTACGAGAGCAGGAACTTCTTCTTCTGCTCGGCGCTCGGCGATCCGTAGTCGTTGATGACGATGACGTCCGGGTTCCGCTTCACGACCGTCTCCCAACCGACCGTCGTCCACGAGTCCTTGAGGTCGTGCAGCAGGTTGACACCGCCGGCCTCGCCGATGATCTGCTCGGGAGCGGCGTAGCGGCCCGAGGTGAAGGGCTGGTCCTGACCGCTGTCGTAGAGGAAGACCTTCGGCCGGTCCGCGCCCCGGGGTGCCTTCGCGCGCACGCCGGCGACCGTCGCCTTGTACGTCCTGATCAGCTTGTCGGCGCGCTCCTCGACGCCGAAGATCCGGCCGAGGTTCGTCAGGTCCGTGTAGAGCGCGTCGAGCGGCGGCATGATGCCGCGCGAGGTGCCGGTGCGGGCGTTGCGGCAGGACTCGGTGAGCAGGTACGTGTCTATGCCCTCCTTGTGCAGCTCGTCCGGCGTCAGCTCGTTGTCGCTGAAGCCGTAGTTCCAGCCGGCGAAGACGAGGTCGGCGCGCGCGGACAGCGCCGTCTCCTTGGTGATGCGGTCCTTGGAGAGCCACTTCACCTCGGCGTACGCGTCCTTGTACGGCAGACCGTCGACGGAGCCCTTGTCGGACGGCATGACGTATCCGGCCATCCGGTCCTCCAGGCCGAGCGCGAACATGAGCTCGGTGATGCCGACGTCGTTGGTCACCACCCGCTCGGGACGCCGGTCGTACGTGACCTTCTTGCCGCAGTTGGTGACGGTCACCGCCCGCGACGTCGCGGCCTTGTCGTCGGGTGCGACTCTCGCGCCGCAGCCGGTCAGGGCGAGGGCGGCGGCGAGGCCGAGCGAGGCGGAGGACAGGAATGTGCGCACAGGAGCCTTCCAGGGATGCGGATGCGGGTCGGTCAGTGAGTCAGCGGGTCGAAGAGGAACTGGGTGACACCGCTCTCGGGATGGCGCACCCGGTGTGCCCGTACGCCGAAGACGTCGGCGAGCAGTTCGGGGGAGAGGACCTCGTCCGGCGGGCCCGAGGCGACGATCCGGCCGTCGTGCAGGACGTGCAGCCGATCGCAGTGGGCGGCGGCGAGATTGAGGTCGTGCAGGGCCGCGAGCACGGTCGGCCCGCTCGCGCGGATCCGGCGCAGCACGTCGAGCTGGTGGGCTATGTCGAGGTGGTTCGTGGGCTCGTCCAGGACGAGGACCCGCGGCTCCTGGGTGAGCGCGCGGGCGATGAGCACGCGCTGCTTCTCCCCGCCGGAGAGCGACAGGAAGCCGCGCGCGGCGAGGTGCGCCACCCCGGCCCGCTCCAGAGCCCGTCGGCAGATCTCGCGGTCCCGCGCGGCGGTGCGGTCGCGGTGCGGCAGGCGGCCCATCGCGACGACCTCGGTGACCGTGAAATCGAAGTCCGTCGCCGACTCCTGCGGCAGCGCGGCGAGCAGGCGCGCCGCGCCCCGGGGCGTCATGCCGTGCACGTCCTCGCTGCCGACCCGGACGACTCCCGCGTCGGGTCGCCGTGCCCGGTAGACACACCGCAGCAGCGTCGACTTGCCGCTGCCGTTGGGCCCGACCAGTCCCACGAAGGTTCCGGCGGGCGCGTCGAGGGTGACCTCGTCGACGAGCCGCGCGCCCGCCACCTCGACCGACACGCCTTCGACGTCGAGCCGCACGTCTCCTCCTCCAGAACAGGAACAAGCTTCTACGGGTACGGGTGGAACGGTGATCGGGCGGGGACCCGGGAACTCAGCGCCCCGCGAGAGCGTGACCGCCGCGCCGCATGAGCAGCAGGAACGCCGGCACGCCGAGAGCGGCGGTCACCACGCCCACAGGCAGTTCGGTCGGCGCGAGCAGCACCCGCGACAGCACGTCGGCCCACACGAGAAGAACCGCCCCGGCGAGCGGCGCCACCGCGAGCACCCGCGTGTGCGAGGCGCCCACGAGCATCCGCACGAGGTGCGGAACCATCAGCCCGACGAAGCCGATCGCCCCGCTCACGGCGACGACCGTGCCCGTCACGGCCGCGGTCACGACGAAGAGTTCACGGCGCAGCCGGTCGGGCGGCACCCCCAGCGCGGCCGCCGTCTCGTCGCCCATCGCGAGCGCGTCGAGCGCGCCCGACCGCAGTCTGAGCCACAGCCAGCCGGTGAGCACCGTCGCGGCGGCCACCGGCACCTTCGGCCACGTCGCCCCGCCCAGGCTGCCGAGCAGCCACATCATCGCGGAGCGCGCCGCCTCGCCCCGTTCGGCGCCGAAGACCATGACGGTCGTGACCGCCTGGAACCCGTAGGCGAGTGCCGTGCCGGTCAGGACGAGACGCAGCGGGCTGAGTCCGAGCGGGGAGCGCGCCACCGCGTAGACGAGGACGGTCGCGGCGAGCGCGGAGACGAAGGCGGAGAAGGACAGCGCCCAGACGCCGAACCCGGCGAGCGCGCCGAACAGGATGACCGCGTTGGCGCCCACGGCGGCACCCGAGGAGATGCCGAGGACGAAGGGATCGGCCAGAGCGTTGCGCACCAGCGCCTGCACCGCGACCCCGACCGCGGCGAGACCCGCGCCGACCACAGCCGCGAGCACCACGCGCGGGAAACGGATCTCCCACACGATGGTGTACGCGCCCGCGTCGTCCGCGCCGAGACTTCCCCCGCTCAGCCCGGCCCACACGAGCCGCAGCACCTGGCCCCGGCCCATCCCCGTCGCACCGAGCGCGACCCCGCACGCGAGCGACGCGAGCAGCACGAGCGCGAGCCCCACGACGAGCGGGGCCGTGGGTATGCGACCGCGTGCGACGGGCGCGGGGGCGGCAGCGGGCACGGCGGCAGGGGCACGTGGAGCGGTGGTGCGGGACAAGACGGGCGCACATCCTCCGGGTTGGCGCCACCGGCGGATCGCGCAGGGCACCAGTACGGCCCGGGGCCCCTGGCGGTCCCTGCTCGCAGTCCACGGCGAGCGGTCGACGGGTCGCACACCTGCCGCGGGCGATCGGACTCGCGTGACCTGAGCAGGCCACGCACACCGTTGCGGGTCAGTGCCGGATTTTCACCGGCTTCCCCCACGGGAGGCATCGGCAGCGTACCAAGCGGAGGTAAAGGAGGCCCCGGGCCGGGGTACCGCGGTGCCCCGGCCCGACGCGGACGGGAGCGGATCAGGACGTGGACGTCCCCAGCTCTTCGCGGACGGTGCGGGCCGCCGCGACCAGGTTCTCCAGGGAGGCGCGGGTCTCGGCCCAGCCTCGGGTCTTCAGACCGCAGTCCGGGTTGACCCACAGCCGCTCGGCCGGGATCGCCTCAAGTGCCTTACGCAGCAGGGCCACCGCCTCCTCGGCGCTCGGGACGCGGGGCGAGTGGATGTCGTAGACCCCGGGGCCTGCCTCGCGCGGGTAGCCGTGTTCCGCCAGCTCGTGGGCGATCCGCATGTGGGAGCGCGCGGCCTCCAGGCTGATGACGTCGGCGTCGAGGTCGTCGATGGCGCGGACGATGTCGCCGAACTCCGCGTAGCACATGTGGGTGTGGATCTGGGTGTCCGGGCGTACGCCGCTGGTGGCGAGGCGGAACGCCTCGGTGGCCCAGGCGAGGTAGGCGGCGTGGTCCGCCGCGCGCAGCGGCAGCGTCTCGCGCAGGGCGGGCTCGTCGACCTGGATCACCGACGTGCCGTTCGCCTCGAGGTCGTCGACCTCGTCGCGCAGGGCGAGGGCGACCTGGCGGGCCGTGTTGCCGAGCGGCTGGTCGTCCCGGACGAAGGACCAGGCCAGCATCGTGACGGGTCCCGTGAGCATGCCCTTGACGGGACGGTCGGAGAGCGATCGGGCGTACGTGGTCCAGCGCACCGTCATCGGCCCGGGGCGGGAGATGTCGCCGGCCAGGACCGGCGGGCGGACGTAGCGGGTGCCGTAGGACTGGACCCAGCCGTGCTGCGTGGCGAGGTAGCCGGTGAGCCGCTCGGCGAAGTACTGCACCATGTCGTTGCGTTCGGGTTCCCCGTGCACGAGGACGTCGAGCCCGGTCTTCTCCTGGAAGGAGACGACGTCGCGGATCTCGTTCCTGATGCGTTCCTCGTAGCCCGCGGTGTCGATGCGTCCGGCCCGCAAATCGGCGCGGGCGGCGCGCAGTTCACCGGTCTGCGGGAACGAGCCGATGGTGGTCGTCGGCAGCAACGGCAGGCCCAGGTGGGCTCGTTGGGCGGCGGCCCGCTCGGCGTACGACGGGGAGCGGCGGGCGTCGGCTTCGGTGACGGCGGCGGCGCGGGCCCGGACCGCCGGGTCACGGGTGATCGGCGAACCGGCGCGCGAGGCCAGATCGGCCCGGTTGGCGGCGAGTTCGGCCGTGATGCTGTCCGTGCCCCGGGCCAAGCCCTTGGCGAGCGTGGCGATCTCGGTGGCCTTCTGCCGGGCGAAGGCGAGCCAGCGCCTGATCTGCGGCTCGATGTCGCGCTCCAGGGACGTGTCCAGCGGAACGTGGAGCAGCGAGCAGGAGGCGGCGACATCGACCCGGTCGGCGAGCCCGAGCAGGGTGCCGAGCGTGCTGAGGGACTTCGCCAGATCGTTGATCCAGACGTTGCGGCCGTCGACGACACCGGCGATCAGACGCTTGCCGGGCAGCCCGCCCACGGCGGCGAGCGCGTCGAGATCGGCCGCGGCCGCACCGGTGAAGTCGAGGGCGAGGCCCTCGACCGGGGCCTTGGCGAGGACGGGCAGGGCGTCGCCGAGCCGGTCGAAGTAGGAGGCGACGAGCAGCTGGGGCCGGTCGGTGAGGGCGCCGAGGTCGCGGTAGACGCGGGCGGCGGCGTTGAGCTCGGCCGGGGTGCGGTCCTGCACGAGGGCGGGCTCGTCGAGCTGGACCCACTCGGCACCGGCCGCGCGCAGGTCGGCCAGGACCTCCGCGTACACGGGCAGCAGCCGGTCGAGCAGCGTCAGCGGATCGAAGTCGGCGGCGACCCCGGGCGCCGGCTTCGCGAGCAGCAGGTACGTGACCGGACCGACGAGGACCGGCCGGGCGGCGAGCCCCAGCGCGCGAGCTTCCTCGAACTCCGCGACCTGCTTGGTGGAGTCGGCGGCGAACACCGTGTCCGGGCCCAACTCCGGTACGAGATAGTGGTAGTTGGTGTCGAACCACTTGGTCATCTCCAGCGGCGCCACGTCCTGCGTGCCGCGCGCCATGGCGAAGTAGCCGTCCAGCGCGTCCGCCCGCACCGCGGCGCGGTGGCGCTCGGGGACGGCGCCGACCATGACGCTGGTGTCGAGCACATGGTCGTAGTACGAGAAGTCGCCCGTGGGTACTTCGTCGATGCCCGCGGCGGTCAGCTCGCGCCAGTTCGCGTGGCGCAGTCCGGTGGCGGTGGCCCGGAGGGCGTCAGCGGTGACGCGGCCCTTCCAGTAGCCCTCGATCGCCTTCTTCAGCTCGCGCTGCCGTCCCTGGCGGGGGTAGCCGAACACGGTGGCCCGGCCTGCCTCGGATGCGGTCCTGGTGGTCACGGATTCTCCTTCGAGAGTCGTATCCCTGAGATCCCGAAGACCCGTGAGGCGCGAAGGAGCGACAGACCGGCGGCGCGACGTCGCGCGGCGAGGCGCGGTGGTCCGCTCGGTATGTACGCCGACCCGCCCTCGAGGTCACCGGGATGTCCGCGCACGCGTGGTGCGGGCACGGGCAGTTGGCAGGTCTTCGGACTCGCGGGCGCGTCCCGTACACGTACGGAACTCCTACTGGCCGTCGCTTCCCAGGTCCCGTTCCTCGGGCCCAGTGCGTATGACGGCGGTCGTTCCCACTCACCGCTGCGGGGCAGTCCCGGATTCCCACCGGGTTCCCTCTTGCGACGCATCCCGCCTGGCGGACGGGGCGAACCAGCTGCGCCGACCAGCCTACGGGACACGTGCACAATGCGTGGATGGATCACATCGACCCCACCGTCATGCAGGTCGTCGCCGCGGCCGTCGTCGAGGACGGGAAGCTGCTCGTCGTCAGCAAGCAGGCGGCGCCGGACATCTTCTACATCCCCGGCGGCAAGCCCGAGCCGGGAGAAGAGCCGGAAGAAACCCTGGTGCGCGAGCTGCACGAGGAGTTGGGGGTCACGCCGGGAGCGCTCGAACGGCTCGCGGTGGTGGAGGAGACGGCGGCCCTGGAGGGTGTACCGATGCGGCTGACCGTCTTCGCCACGACCCTGAGCGGCGATCCGGTCCCCGCGGCCGAACTGTCCGCCCTGCGCTGGACCGACGGGCTCGACCCGGAGCTGCGCCTCGCCCCCGCCGTCGAACACCACCTGCTGCCCCTGCTGCGCGGCAGGGGCGAGATGGCGCCGGCCGTCGACTGACGCGGAGTCAGGCCGACTGTGCGCCCCCGTCCGCCGCGAGACGGGTGAGCCACTCGCGCAGCAGGCGCTGTTCGGCGTCGCTCAGTACGTCGGCGTCGTCGGGGAGGGCGGCGCGCAGCGCGCGGGCCGCCGGGGCGGGGCCGGACTCCGCCGTGGCGGAGACGGTCGGTTCGGCGCGGGTGACGGCGGTGACCATGCACTCGCGCAGGACGGTCAGCAGCGCCGGGTCGCGGCGCTCCGCCGGGGTGGCGTGCCAGGTGGTGACCGCTCCCTGACCGGTGGCCTGGATGATCTGCGCGGCCAGCTCCTCGCCGACCCGCAGCCACCCCCCGGCCGCGAGGCGTCGCACCCGGCCGCGGAGGATCTCCAGACCCGCGCGGTGTGCCATGTCCGACCCCCGGCCGGTGGCCCGGTTCATCACCGCGAACAGTTCGGGGCGCGCGACCCCGAACTCCACGACCATGTCCCAGCCGCGGCGCAGCTCCTCCACCGGATCCTCCGGCGCGGGGTCGAGCTGTGCGCGCTTGCTCTCCAGGAACTGCGCGTAGCCGTGCTCGGCCACCGCCTCCAGGAGCCCCTCCTTGTCACCGAAGAGGCGGTAGATCGCCGGTGGCTGCATCCCGGCCGCGGCGGCGACCGCGCGGGTGCTCACCGCGTCGGGCCCGCCGCTCTCCAGCAGGTCGACGGCCGCCTCGACGATGCGTCGGCGAGGACTTTCGGTGGTGTCACGGATCGGCATGAATCGATGATATCCATCGTTTGCTTCCATCGTTAGTATCGGTGTTACCGTTGAGGAGATTCCACTGGAAACATCGAAGGGCAACCCCATGATCATCGTGACCGGAGCCACCGGAAAGCTCGGCCGCCGCACCGTCGAACGCCTCCTGGAGCGCGTCCCCGCCGACCGCGTCGGGGTCAGCGTCCGCGACCCCCGCAAGGCCCAGGACCTCGCCGACCGCGGCGTCCGCGTCCGGCAGGGCAGCTTCGACGACCCCGCCTCGCTCGCGCACGCCTTCGAGGGAGCCGAGCAGGTGCTCCTCGTCTCGCTCGACCGGGTGGGCGAGGAGTGCGTCACCGGCCACCGTGCGGCCATCGACGCCGCCGTGAAGGCAGGCGTCGGCCGCATCCTCTACACGAGCCAGATGGGCGCCGCGCACGACTCCCGCTTCCAGGCGTGCCGCGACCACGCCCGGACCGAGGATCTGCTGCGCGCCACCGGCCTGCCCTGGACCGCACTGCGCAACGGCTTCTATGCCGCCAGTGCCCTGCAGTTCCTGGAGAGCGCCCGCCACACCGGCGACATCGCCCTCCCCGCCGACGGCCCCGTCACCTGGACCGGCCACGACGACCTGGCCGAGGCCACCGCGGCGATCCTCGCCGGCGAGGCCCGCTTCGAGGGGCCCACGCCGCCGCTCACCGGCCGGGCGGCGCTCGACTTCGACGCCGTCGCCGAGATCGCGACCCAGGTCTGCGGGCGCCCCTTCACCCGCACCGTCGTTTCCGACGACGCCTTCCGCGAGCAGACCCTGGCGCACGGCGCCCCCGCCCCGATCGCCGACCTGATGCTGAGCATCTTCGCGGCGGCGCGGAACGGCGAGTTCACCGCCGTCGACCCGACGCTGGCCGAACTGATCGGCCGGGAGCCCGTCGGCTTCCGCGCCCAGCTGGAGCAGGCCTGGGCCGTATAGCCGTAGAGGCGATGACGCCGCGACGGGGTGCCGAGCCCCGGGCAAGTGCCCGTACTTCTGCGGGGAGTCGGTCGGGGCGGCCTTGGCACCGTCCAGGCTTTAGCTTAATCTGAACGAAAGTCCTGACGCCGAAGGGACCTCGGCGTCAGAATTTCGAACACCGTGTGCGTTTGCCTCTGTTGAGGCCGGAGCCCCGGCAGCGCCCGACGCGCTCCTGCGGCTACGGCGAAGGAGGGTCGAGGTGGAAGGGCTCCGCGAAGTCGTCGAACTCGCCGCGGGGTGCCCGGGTGCCGCGCGGGTCGCCGTGCGGCAGCCACCGGCCGAGCATGTCGGGCCGCAGCAGTTCGTCGACGGCCAGGGCGGCCGCGCCGATCACGCCCTCGAAACGGTCCAGACCGACCTCGGCGACGACCAGTTCGTCCACGGCCAGGGGCAGGGAGCGGCGGGCCACCACCTCGGCGACCGGGCGGCGGAAGACCTCACCGGCCTGGGCGAGCCGGCCCGCGAGATACACGGTCGAAGGGTTCAGGACGCTGACCAGCGTGGCCAGCTGGGCGCCGACCAACTCGCCCGCCCTGGTGACGAGTTCGACACTGACCGGATCGTCGGCCAGGCAGCCGTCCACCACGTCCGTGACGTCCAGCGGCACGGAAGGCCGTTCCAGCCGCTCGGCGAGGAAAGGGCTGCGCCCCGCCAGCGCCGCGGCCCGCGCGTCACGGACCAGGGCGGGGCCGCCCGCGAAGGCCTCCAGACACCCGAACTTGCCGCACCGGCACCGGTGCCGGGACTCCTCGGCGACGATCGTGTGACCGAGATCCCCGGCCGCGCCCCGCGCCCCGCGATGCAGCCGCCCCCGGGAGATCACACCCAGGCCGATGCCCGTACTCGCCTTCACCAGAAGGATGTTGTCGCCCGCCCGCGCCCGGGTGCGGTTCCAGGCACCCAGCGCCATCAGGTTGGCGTCGTTGTCGACCCAGGCGGGCACCTCGTAGTGCGCCTCCAGCCTTTCCCGGAAGGGGAAGCCGTGCCACCCCGGCATGATCGGCGGCCGCACCGCCGTGCCCCGGACGAAGTCGACCGGCCCGGGCACGCCCACGCACACCCCCCACAGCCGCTCCGCCAGCCCGCCGTCGAGCAGCTCCTCGGACACCTCGAACAAGGTGGCCGCGCACGCCTCGGGGCCGCTCTCGACATCCCGGGCGAGACGCCGGTCGGCCAGTACCGTCCCGTCGATGTCCGTCACGGCCGCGTGCAGATGCGAGGCGCCGAACACCGCGCCCAGAACGAGACCGCGCCCGGACGCCATGCGCAGCACCCGCGACGGCCGGCCCCCGGTGGACGGCGCCGGCTCCCCCTCCGTCACCAGGCCGGCCCGGATCGCGTGGTCCACCCGCTGGGTGATCACCGTGCGGCCGAGACCGGTCCGCCGGCCGAGATCGGGCCGGGTCACGGACTGCCCGCTCCTGATCATGCGCAGGAGCAGCGAAAGCGTCTGAGTGTGGTCGGTCATGGGGCTCGGTGCTCCCCGGGCAGGTGTCTGGGCATGCGGACGAGCTTATGGTCCGGCCCGCGCCCACGGGGACACGGGCGCACATCACATCGTGCTCCGGCCCCGGACCCGCGGGACCTCTCGCCGCACCGCGCTCCGACGCCCGAACTCCCCTGACCCTGACCCGACATCGGCCCCCTTCCCAGCCGGATCACCCCTTTCACCCCGTCCCACGATCGGAAAGACCTGCCATGCCCACACCCCGCACCCCCCAGTTGTCCGTCCAGCTCTACTCGGTGCGCGACGCGCTCAAGGCCGACGAGGACGGCACGCTCGCCCGCCTCGCGGCGACAGGACTGCGCAACGTCGAGGTGTTCGACTTCGTGAAACGCCCGAAGGAACTCGCCGACGCACTCGCCCGGCACGGCCTCGGCGCCCGCACCGGGCACGCCGGAATCGCCGCTCCCGGGCAGGAACGGGACGCGCTCGAGCGGACGTTCGCCGCGGCACGGACGCTCGGCCTGGAGACGGTGTACGAGCCGATGGTGCCGGCCTCCCGATGGGCCGACGCGGAGCAGATCGCCCGGACCGCGGACCTGCTGGCCGAAGCGGCGTCGGTCGCCGCCGACCACGGACTGCGCGTGGGCTACCACAACCACTCGCAGGAGTTCACGCCCACCATCGACGGCGTGAGCGCCTACGAATGGTTCGCCGCACGCCTGGACGACACGGTCGACCTGGAGCTGGACGTGTACTGGGCCTCGGCCGGCGGCAACGACGTCGTCGCGCTGCTCGAACGGCTCGGCACCCGGGTCACGGCCCTGCACATCAAGGACGGCGCGGTCATCGACGACCCGTTCACCTCGGGCGCCCCGTTCGACCACGCGCTGACCCGGCAGGTCCCGGCGGGCCAGGGCGAGATCCCGGTCGACGCCGCACTGGCCGCCGCCCCCAACGCGGCCTACGCGATCGTGGAGTTCGACACGTACGCCGGGGACATCTTCGAGGGGATCGCCGGTTCGGTGGCCCACCTCAACGCGAAGGGGATCGCCTGATGACCCGGCCCACGAACCGCTCCGGCCCGGTCGGCGTCGGCATCGTCGGAGCCGGCAACATCAGCGAGCAGTACCTCACCACGCTCGCCGGGTTCCCCGACGTCGAAGTCCTGATCATCGGCGATCTCATGGCCGACCGCGCCGAGGCGCAGGCCCGCAGGCACGGCGTCGGAGCGTGGGGAAAGGCGCAGGACGTCCTCGCGCACGACGGCGTCGAGATCGTCGTCAACCTGACCGTCCCCGCCGTGCACGCCGAGGTCAGCTCCGCGGCCGTCGCGGCGGGCAAGCACGTGTGGTCGGAGAAGCCCATAGCCGTCGACCCGGCCGCCGCCCGCGCCCTCCTCGACCAGGCCGCCGCTGCCGGGCTGCGGGTGGGCGTGGCCCCCGACACCGCCCTGGGTCCCGGCGTGCAGACGGCGCGGCGGGCGATCGAACGCGGGGACATCGGGTCCGCACTGTCGGCGTACACGGTGTGCCAGTCACCCGGTCCCGACGCCTGGCACCCGAGCCCGGAGTTCCTCTTCGCCCAGGGAGCCGGGCCGCTGTTCGACATGGGGCCCTACTACTACACGACGCTGATCACCCTGTTCGGGTCGGTGACGCGGGTGTCCGCCGTGGGCTCCACCGGCCGCAAGGTCCGTACGATCCGCACCGGCCCCCGGGCCGGCACCGAGTTCACCGTCGAGGTCCCCACGCACGTGGCCGCGCTCGCCTCCTTCGAGAGCGGGGCCGTCAGCCAGAGCGTCTTCAGCTTCGACGCGCCCCTGGTCCGCGAGGGGATCGTGGAGATCAACGGCACCGAGGGCGCCCTGGTCGTGCCCGATCCGAACAAGTTCGCCGGGGACGTCCGCGTCACGCGGGGAAGCGCCGGAGCCGGTGACGCGCAGTGGGAGACGGTCGAGTCCGTCGCCTCGGGCGGGGGCCGGGGGCTCGGTGTGCTCGACATGGCCCGGGCCGTCCGGACCGGCGCGCCGCACATCGCGACCGGTGAACTCGGCCACCACGTCCTCGACGTACTCGTCGCCATCGATCGGGCCGTCGCCACGGGAGAGACGCAGCAGGTCGCGAGCAGGGCCGGAGCCGTCCACGCGGTCCCGCCGGACCGCGACCCGTACGCCGCCACGCTCTGAGACGCCGATGGGTCCGCACCGGTACGTCCGGTGCGGGCCCCTCGGCGTCTCAGCCGAGCAGCGTGTCCAAAGCACGCCGGAGCACCGTGCGATGCGTCTCGGACGCGTACGAGCGGCTGTCGTGGCCCAGGGCGTCGTACACGGTGGTGCCCCCGCCGGGACGGGTGTGCACCCACAGCAACGGGTGCTGCCGGCCCTCGTGTTCGTGGGCGAGCAGGACACGGACCTTCGGGCTGTACCGCAGGTCCGTGTAGCGCTCGTCGTCCAGCTCGAAGGCGTCGAGGCCCGCGGTGACGGCGTGCCCGGGGTCGGTGACCAGGACATGGGCGCGGCCGTACGGCGGGTGCATCGAGGTGCCGCGCACCCAGGTGCCGCCCAGCGTCGACTCCCAGACCTCGTCGTCGGGGAAGCAGGTCGCCGAGGAGTGCACGGCGAGCACGGGGGTGCCGCTGTCGAGGAGCCGCGCGAGTCCGGCCTCGGCCCGCGGCCCCGCGGGGACGGGGTCGCCGTCGCGGGGCAGGCCGATGTTGACGACGACGAGGCCGGGCAGCGGTCCGTCGGCGAGCGAGGCCAGCGCGGCGTCGATGTCCGCGGCGGGCTCCAGCGCGACACCGGCGTCCCGGGCGACGGAGAGCAGGCCCGCGTTGGTGTCGGGGAACGGGTGCCAGGGGTCGGTGTAGCGTCCGACGCCGCCGAGCAGCAGCCCGTGGCGGCGATCGGCGGGGGTGTGTGATGCGGTCATTGTGCGTTCCGTTCCTCCGAAATCGCGGTCACCTCAGGCACGACAGCCACGTCAGTAGCTCTTATCACTTCCGCCACTTCCGTCACCTACGTCACTGCCGTCACTTCGAACAGTTGGGCCTGTTCGGGGTCGGACGGCGGGCACTGCAGGCCGACGTGGGCCAGCGCCGCGCCGGTGAGGACCACGCCCTGGCCGTCGGCCCCGTACCAGGCGGGCCGCGCTCCGCCGCCCGCCACCGGCCTGATTCGGTAGCGGCGTCGGGGCTCCAGTGCGCGGAAGGTGAAGCGTCCAGGGCGTGCGACGTCGGAGCGTCCCGTCACGGCGAGACAGAGCAGGGCACGGCTGCGGTCGGGGGCGACGACACCGGTCAGCTGGTGGCTGTCGTCGAACGGGTCCTCGCGCACGAGTCGGCCCGTGTGGAGGAGCTCGCGGTGCGTGCGGTAGAGGGCGAACCAGTCCCGCAGCCCGGCCCGTTCCGCCTCGTCGGCCTGGCGCAGGTCCCATTCGACGCCCATGTGTCCGAAGAGCGCGGTCGCCGCCCGGAAGGACAGATCGTGGGTGCGGCCGGTGGTGTGGGAACGGGCCGACGCGATGTGGGTGCCCAGCAGTTCGAGCGGTACGAGCTGGCTGGTCCAGCGGTTGATGCGCTGCCGGTCGAGCGGGTCGCTGCAGTCCGAGGGCCAGACGCGCTGGGTCCGTTCGAGGACACCGAGGTCGATCCGTGAACCACCCGACGAGCAGGACTCGATCTCCAAGTCCGGGAAACGGCGGTGGAGTTCGTCCATCAGCCGGTATGCGGCCAGGGTCTGCGCGTGGACGCCGGGCCGCCGCGGCCGTCCGCGTCCGGCCTCGACGAGGTCGCGGTTGTGGTCCCACTTGAGGGCCGCGATGTCGTACTCGGTCAGCAGCGCGGTCAGCCGGTCCAGGACGTGGGCGAACGCGTCGGGGTGCGTGAGGTCCAGGACCTGCTGATGGCGCGACGGCACGGGCAGCCGGCCCTCGCCACCGCTCATGATCCACTCGGGGTGGGCGCGGGCCAGATCGGAGTCCGGGCTGATCATCTCGGGTTCGACCCACAGGCCGAACTCCATGCCGAGCGAGCGGACATGGCCGATGAGCGGGTGCAGGCCGCGCGGCCAGATCTTCCGGTCGACGGTCCAGTCGCCGAGCCCGGAGTGGTCGTCGCGGCGCCCGTGGAACCAGCCGTCGTCCAGGACGTACCGCTCGACCCCGACGGCCGCGGCGATGTCGGCGAGCTCGGTGAGCACGTCGAGGTCGTGGGAGAAGTAGACGGCTTCCCATACGTTGAGCGTGACCGGTCGTGGCGAGCGCGGGTGGGCGGGCAGGGCGCGCAGGTGCTGGTGGAAGAGAGCGGCCTGGGCGTCGAGTCCGTCCCCGTACGCCCCGTACAGCCACGGGCCGGTGTGGCGCGCGCCGGGCGGCAGGACGATCTCGCCGGGCAGGAGGAGTTCGCCGCCGCCCAGGACCTGGTCGCCGGTGGCGACCCGTTCCGCGTAGTGCCGTTGGTTGCCGCTGTGGGCGACGTGCACGCCCCAGACCTCACCCGCGGCGAAGCCGAAACCCGGGACTCCGGCGTTCAGGACGAGCGGAGCGTCCGCGCCGGTGCGTCCGCGCCGGTTCTCGCGGACCCAGGAGCCGACGTTCAGGGGCGTGCGCTGCGGCGTGCGTTCCATGCCCCAGCGGCCGGCGAGGTCGAGAAGTTCGCGGGCCCGCGCGGGCAGCGGCAGGGCGAGGGAGAGGTCGTCCAACTGGTAGTCGTCGTCACCGGTGTTGGTGAGCGTGGCCCGCACCCGGAGCAGCCCCTCCGCGTCCAGTTCGAGTTCGACCAGGACCGTGAGACCGGCCGCCTCGTCCGTCCCGCGGACGCGCAGGGAACGCTCGGTGACCTCCGCGGGTTCTGCCGTGAACCGGGGTGACCAGTCGGCGCCGGCCCGGCTGCCGCTGATCCCGGGCCGTCCGAGCCAGGCCTCGCCCGCCTCGGGCAGGACGGCGAGCCGGACCGGCCGGTCGGGGCCGTTGGGGGCGATGTCGCGCACGGCGCCGAGGGCGAGCGCGGCGAGGGCCTCGTCGTCGAGATCACCGAGCGCGGCGCCCCAGTGGACGATCTCGGGAAGCCGGCCGTCGCCGAGGTCGACGACCACGCTGACCGTCGCGGACCGCAGGTGGACGAGGGATGCGGGTGACTGGTTACGCATGGATCCTTCCGTGGCTACCGCTCCGGCGGGCCGGGGCGTCGGAATACTCATTCCCCGGGAATCTGCCCGTCCCAGGGACAGAATGTCGAGAGGTTTACGGACTGCTCGCCGCAGTCGGGCCAGGTGACGGTGACGAGGGTGCCCGAGACCGTCACAACAGGCGCCTCCGGCAGCCGAGTTGGCAGGTCCCCGCCGGGCGCGGTGGCGCGAGCCAGGGCGTGCAGGCCCACCAGGACGGTCTCCCCGGCGCGGGCCACCGCGGTGAGCGCGGGGGTGGCCGAGCACGGGCCCACGGCGTTCGCGTCCTTGTACGTGCACACGTCCGCGGCGTCGTACCCGCGGAGCCCGATGACGCGCGCGGTGAGCCCCTGACGGTTCGTCACCGTCGCCGACGGGCCGCCGGAGGCCGTGGTGGTGAGAGGTTCGTCGTCCGCGACGGCCCAGCCGCCTTCGCGCACGGTGTACCCGCCGGGTGAGCGGACGAGGTGGGCCCGCACCTCGTGATCGTCGTGCGGCAGCGTCACCGTGGTGACGGCGCAGCCGGGCAGGCCTCTGGCGATGAGAGGTCCAGCTAGCGGGGCAGGCGACCCAGCACCGTACGGAACCTCTCCCGCCCTGCCGTGACGCTCGCGTCCCACAGGCCCGACGCGTCACCGTTCAGCGAGAGGCGCTGGAGCTGATTCTCCTCGGCGAAATGGCCCGCACCCGACACGTTCCGGTCCAGCATCCCCATCGCGGTGAGTGCGGTATGGCCGCAGGACAGTGCGTCACCGACACTTCCCGAGCCGTGGGTCAGGAGGGCATACCGGAGACAGAGGACAGCGAAGAAGGCGTAGGTGTCGGCGACATCGGTGATCCCCTCCTCGTCCGGCTGAAGTTCCGGGAAACGCTCCACCAGGCGTACGCGCTCGGTGGCGTCAGAAAGCGGCCGATCGACAGACCAAAGGGCGCGTACGGACTCTACGTAGACGTCCAGGTCGGCTTCCCGCTCCGGCGCTCCCGCCCGAAGGCCCACGAACAGTGGCGCCATGCGTTCGGTGCAGGCGGAGACGTACAGGCGAAGCGCCTCGCCGCCCCCGTCACGAAGCGCCTCCGCGACGCCCTCCTCCACCAACGTCTCCACGTCTCACCCTCATCCCGCTCGAGCAGAGCGACAGGCTACACAGCGGGCCGATGGCCACAGCTTGGTCCCCGTCGACGACCGCGGCCAGCGCTCGCCCCTGGGCCGACACCGCGCTGCCCGATCCTTTGCGCGCAGCGCGGTGTCACTCAAACTGCCGCGCTCAGGCGTGGGTCTGGCCTGGTGGTCGGGTGCCAGGCCGCTTTCGCGCCGGCACGCTATCGCGAACTTCTCCGTCTAGCCGCGGCGCATGGACCGTTGGCTCTGTCGTGGCTGACCCATGGCCACTCTCCCTGAGCCATTGGCCCAGGACTTTCGACCTCTGTTGAACCGTCGGTCGGTCAGATGGTGAGATGAGTGCGTCGATGGCGCTGCGGACCCTGGAGGGTCTCCGCGGCGCCTTTCTCGTGTGCGCGTAAGTCGGATGGACGGAAGGGTGGGGCAACTTGCTGAAGAGGGCGTTCATGGCGCCGGATCCGGGGCGGATGCGGCTGCGGTTCGCGAGCCGGGCCGTGCTCGGGATCGGGCTCGCCGTCGCGCTGTGCGGAGCGGTCGGCCACTCGCTGGTGGCGGCCATCACCGGGGGACTGGCCGCACTGCTCGCCCTGTTCACCGTCACGGACGCGACGGTGCGCGGGCAGGCGGTGACCACGGCGCTGCTCCCGGCCGTCGGACTGCCCGTGCTGGCCCTCGCTGCCGTACTGCACGCCGTGCCCGTCGCCCGTGACCTGGCGTTCCTCGCGGTCGTGGGAGCGGGCGTGTACGCGCGGCGATGGGGGCCGCGCGGGCACTCGCTCGGCGTGTTCGCGTTCATGATGTTCTTCGCCAGCCAGTTCCTGCACACCGTGCCCGGCCAACTGCCGGAGCTGTACGCGGCCGTGCTCCTGTCGCTGAGCGCGGCGGCCCTCGTACGGTTCGGCGTGTGGTGCTACGAGCGCAGGCTTCCGGGACCGGTCCCGGTCGCGGTGCCGACCGGCGGCCGTGGGCTCGCGCGGATCACGACGCGGCAGGCCGTGCAGGCGGCCCTGGGCGCCGGCTTCGCGCTCGCCGTCGGGCAGGTGCTGTCCGACCAGCGGTGGTACTGGGCCGTGGGCGCCACGTGGTGGGTGTTCGTGGCGACGACGTCGCGCGGCGAGACCGTGGTCCGGGGCTTTCGGCGGTTCCTCGGGACGGTCCTCGGGATCGTCCTCGGCTTCGCCGTCGCAGTCCCGCTGCACCACGACCCGGTGGCCGCCGCCGTGGTCGTCGCCCTCAGCGTCTTCGGGATCTTCTACACCGCCCACGTCTCGTACACGTGGATGATGCTCGCCGTGACCGTGATGGCGAGCATGCTGTACGGCCTGCTCGGCGTGCTCGACCCGGCGCTGCTCGCGCTGCGCGTGAGCGAGACGGCCGTCGGCGCCCTGGGCGCGGTCCTCGCCGTCCTCCTGGTGCTGCCCGTGACCACGCACTCCGTGACCGAGGCATGGGTCGAGCGGGCGCTGCGCTGTGTGCACGCGTGCACCGCCGAGGCCGCCGCACGCCTCGCGGGCAGCCCGGACGCCGACCCGGCCCCGCGCGTCGCCGAGCTGGAGGCGATCCTCGGCCGGGTACGGCTCTCGCTGGCGCCGCTGGTGCATCCGTTCAGTCCGATGCGCCACCGCAAGGGGCGCGCGCGGCACGTGCTCGCACTGCTCGACGACTGCGCGCGCGAGGTGCGCGGTCTCGCCTCCGTCGCCGCCGACCCGGAGGCCTCGCACGACGCCCGGCTCGCCGCCGCCTGCTGGCGCGTGGAGAGCGCGGTCGAGGCGCTGACCGCCCCTGCCCCGTACTCCCGCACGGTCGAGCAGACGCCGCAGGCCGCTGCCGCCGACCAGCCCGACCAGTCCGAGCAGCCCGTGCTCGTCCACCTGCACGCCCTGGAGCGGGCCCTCGTCGAACTCGCCGTGCCGCTGCGCGGTGCACGGCGCGCGACCCTGGGCGCGTAAGGCGACACGCGCGCCCTCACGCAGTCCTCCGCGCTCCCCGTACGTGCGTGACCGCCCGCCCATCGGGGCCCACGTGTGGTTGTCTCGCATCGGCGTGGACAGCCCGGCCCCGAATGAGGCACCTTCCCCGGGCACGTACAGGGTGGATCAGTCCGCCCCGGGGGTACATCCCGCGCCATTGGACGCCTGGGGCCCGGACCGCCGAACCGGACGGGCCCCGCCGCCCGGCCGTGCGGGAGCGAGCCGGGTGACGTCGCCATCGAGCCGCTGGGGATGCGCCATGCCGAGCAACCTGCGCAGGAACGGAACACCGCGGGACGTGGAGGGCTGGCTGGCCGCCGCCCGGGGCACGGACGAGCGGCCCCGGCACGCCCTGTGCCCGGTGCCCGCCACCGGCGCCCGCAGGCACCCGGCCGCCCCCGCCGTCGACCCCGCCCGCGCCGCGGCCGACTTCGTCCGGCAGCACAACGTCGAGGAAGGGCTCGGAGACCCGGCCCGCCGCATCGCCGAGGTCGAGGCGGAGATCGCCGCCACCGGCACGTACACCCACACCCCGCGGGAACTCGAGCACGGCGCCCGCGTCGCCTGGCGCAACGCCAACCGCTGCATAGGCCGCCTGTACTGGCGCTCCCTGCGCGTGCGCGACCTGCGCCACCTCACCGCCGCCGAGGACATCGCGGCCGCCTGCGCCGACCATCTGCGCGAGGCCGCGCCCGACGGCCGGATCCGCCCGCTCATCACCGTCTTCGCCCCGGACCGGCCGGGCCGGCCAGGACCGCGCATCTGGAACGAGCAGCTGATCCGCTACGCCGGACACCTCCAGCCCTCCGGACACGTCGTCGGCGACCCGAGCTCCGCCGGCCTCACCGCGTACGCACAGCGTCTCGGCTGGCGCGGCGGCACGGGCACCTCCTGCACCTCCTTCGACGTGCTGCCCCTGATCGTCCAGGAGGTGCCGCACGTCAGGCCCCGCTGCTTCGACCTGCCCCCGGACGCGGTCCTCGAAGTCGCCCTGGAACACCCGGAGTTCGCCTGGTGGGCCGCGCTCGGACTGCGCTGGTACGCGGTCCCCGCACTCGCCAACATGTGCCTGGAGATCGGCGGCGTCTGCTATGGCGCCGCCCCCTTCAACGGCTGGTACATGGGCACGGAGATCGGCGCCCGCAACCTCGCCGACACCGACCGCTACAACCTGCTGCCCCACCTCGCCCACCGCCTCGGCCTGGACACCAGCAGCGACCGCTCGCTCTGGAAGGACCGCACGCTCGTCGAACTCAACCGCTCGGTCCTGCACTCCTTCGACCGCGCGGGCGTCACCATCACCGACCACCACACCGAGTCCCTCCGCTTCCTCACCCACCTGGAACGCGAGGAGTCCCGCGGCCGCGCCGTCGGCGCCGACTGGTCGTGGATCGTGCCGCCGATCTCCGGCTCGGCCACGCCCGTCTTCCACCGCACCTACGACGACGTGCGGCACACCCCGTCGTACGTGCACCATCACGAGGCCCACGCCCGGGCCCGCGGCGAGGACGCCGTCCCGGCGCGGCAGCGCGCTCCCTGGCGCGATCTGGTCTAGACCCACTGCTACCGTCGGCCGCACGGGCACCCGGCCCGTGGCCGAAAGGGGAAGCAGTGAGCGGCAGCCAGTCAGGGCGGGCGTACATCGGATCGTTCACGGCGGCGGGCGGCCGCGGCATCGTGACCGCGCGGCTCGACCCCGAGGACGGTTCCCTCACGCTCCTCGACGCCACCGACGCCCTGCCCGACCCCTCCTACCTCACGGTCGCGGGCCCGCTCCTCTACGCGGTGAGCGAGACCCGCGACGGAGCCGTCGCCGCCTTCCGCACGGACACCACCCCGGCCGTCCTCGCCGCGCCGCCGGTCCCCGTGGACGGTGCGGGCCCCACCCACCTCGCGATCTGGGGCGACCGCGTCCTCACCGCCAACTACGGCTCCGGCAGCGTGAGTTCACTGCCGTTGCGGGCCGACGGCACCCCGTACCCGGCGGGCCGCGACGTGCTCCGCCACACCGGTTCGGGCCCGCATCCGCAGCGCCAGCAGGCCCCGCACGCCCACCAGATCCTGCCGGACCCCAGCGGCCGCTGGGCGGTGAGCGTGGACCTCGGCACGGACTCGGTCCGCGTCTGCGCGCTGTCGGACGAGGGCGGCCTCGTGCTCCACCACGAGACGGCCCTGCGCCCCGGTTCGGGCCCCCGCCACCTCGCCTTCCACCCGTCGGGCCGGTACGCGTACGTCCTCAACGAACTCGCCCCCACCCTCACCGTCTGCCGCTGGGACGCGGTGGAGGGCGCCCTCAGGCCGCTCACGGAACTGCCGGTCCTGCCCGACGGGAGCGCCCGCGGCGACGCGTTCCCCTCCGAGGTCGTCGTGGCCCCCGACGGACGTTTCCTGTGGACGGCCACCCGCGGCGAGGACGTCGTCACGACGTTCGCCCTCGACGCGACGGGCGAGGCGATCACCCTCGTCGGCACCGTCTCCTGCGGCGGCCGCTGGCCCCGAGACCTGGCCATCGATCCCTCGAACCGCTTCCTCTACGCGGCCAACGAACGCTCCGGCGACGTGACCTGGTTCGCCGTGGACCAGGAGTCGGGGCTGCCGGTGCGCGGCGGTTCGGTGCGCGTCCCCGCGCCGTCCTGCGTGGTGTTCGGCTAGACCTTCCGGCCCGGCGGCAGTGCCACGCCGGCGAGGAAGTTCCTGGCCGTCTGCCACACCTGGGCGGACCAGCCGAGCGCGGCGAGCTGGTCCATGAGGTCCTGTGCCTCGTGGAAGACCTTCACGATGCGGTACGCGCTGCCGTCCTCGAGCCGGCGCAGGGCCGCGTGCCCTGACTCGTCCGTCAGGAGTTCCTCGTGCACGGCCTCGGTGGGCCCGTCGTCGACGAAGACGGCCCGGCCGCCGGGGGCGAGCGAGGCCGCGACCGAACGCCAGAACTCGGGGAACCGGGCCGGCGGGACGTGCGACAGCCAGAAGCCGAAGAACACCGTGTCGTAGCGGCGCGGTGGCTGCCAGTCGAAGAGGTCGGCCCGCACGAAGCGGACGTTGCGCGCGGTGGCCCGCTCCCGGGCGATGGCGAGGGTCTCGGCAGAGGCGTCGACGGCCGTCACCGACCGGGCCCGCTCCGCGAGCAGAGGGGTCCACTGACCGGTCCCGCAGGCCAGCTCGAGGACGTGGCCGACGATCGGCAGTTCGGCGGTGGTCGCCAACAGTTCTTGCAGGTCCGCACGTTCGGCGTAGACGCTGTCGTACTCGGGCGCCCGGGCCCGGTAGTAAGCCATCTGCTCTGCCATGAGTGCTGCGTCGTAGCTGCTCATGCCCATGACGATAGGGAGCCGGGCCCGGCCTTGGCCACACGCGAAGACGATTCAAGCCGGTTCTGATCCCACGTAAAACTGGTCTGGCGACGGAGGCGGAATCTCACTCCAGGCGCTGCCCGGACGAGTGGGCCGCAAGCGCATTCCAGGCCCGCCTGCCGACTCCTGAGAACGCGCCTCGCCCCAAGCCCGCCGACGACCGAGAAGGAAGTTCATTCTCGGCCAGGGAAAGTGAAGAACGGGGCCCGGGGACATCCCCGGGCCCCGCGAAACAAGTCCGGTCAGCCGCCGGAGGCGACCGGCTGGGGCGTGATCCCCAGCGCCGTCGTGTACTTGGCGAGGGCCAGCTTGCCCATCGCCGGGTACGCCCCGAGCGGCTCCGCGGCAGCGCACCCCGCGTCCTTGGCGGCGGCCTCGAGCACCGACGGGTCCAGCTCGGGACCGATCAGGTACGGAGCCAGCGCCAGCTGCTGCGAGCCTGAGCCGCGCAGCTGCTCGGCGATCGCGGTGACGGAGCCCTCGGCGTCGAGCGCGGCGGCCATCACCGGCACGGCGAGCCGCGCGGCGAGCAGCATCCCGGTGA
The DNA here is from genome assembly GCF_000373565.1 of Streptomyces sp. HmicA12. GTDB lineage: Bacteria > Actinomycetota > Actinomycetes > Streptomycetales > Streptomycetaceae > Streptomyces. The sequence goes on from NZ_KB891842.1 coordinate 499,137, forward strand.
TCCCGGCGGCCTGCACGGCCTCCTCGCCGCCGACCGTGGCCAGCACGATGCCGTCCGCGGCCGTGGCCACGGTGAACAGGCGGGCGCGGTCGGCGCGGGCCAGACCGGCCTCCGACAGGCGCACGTGCAGCCCCTCGGCGAGCAGCGGGTGCGGGCCGAGGACGTCGGTCAGCTCCGCGGCGACACGGCTGTCGGAGATGCCCTGCCGGATCTGCCGGACCTGCGCGTTGTCGGGACCCGCGAGCAGCGGCACGACGACCGAGACCGGACCCTCGGGCTCCCTGACGCCCTCGATGCCGGCGGCGAGCGCCTGCTCGTAGCGGGCCGTGCGCTCCTTCGCCGCGTGCGCGAGCACGGAGGCGAGGGAGGGGAACTCGGCGGAGATCGGGAAGTCGGTGACCTCCCCCTCCACGAAGGCGACCCGCGCGTCCAGACCGGGCAGCTCGGAGCGGGCGATGCTCACGACCTCGTCGGCGAGCATGCGCGTCGCGGCGCTGGGCGTGCCCGGCACCGCGAGTACGAGGGACGGTGCGCCCTCAGGGGCGGCCACGGGTTCCGGGCGGCGGTGCCGTCCGGGCTGGCGGGGTCGCGGCATTCGTACAGGCAGGCCGGAAGCAGGCCCTTGGGAGGAGCTCATGCGGCCGCATGCTACTGGCTCGACAGGCCCCGATGTTCGGTCAGGGGGCAGCTGAGCGGTATCCGTCCTCGATTGTCCGTTCAGTTCCGGATGAGTGGTTGCGGATGGTTCAAGTGCCCTGGTCCGAAGGGGTGCGAGTCAACCGGGGGAGTACGCGTGGCTACGCCACCGACAGGAGCCGTCCGTCGCACGGCAGTCTCAGCGCGTCGGTGGCGAGTGCCGCGGCGATCACCAGGGAGCCGTGCAGCGGGTCTCCCGCGGCGGTGACCACGGTGGCGTGCGGGAGTTGCTCCGCGAGCTCCGCGCGCAGCGGGCCCAGCAGCGGCTCGCCCATCTTGAACAGTCCGCCGGTGAGCGCGACGTCGCCGCCGCCCGCCGGGCAGACCGCTGCCGCCGCGTCCGCGATGTGCCGGGCGGCCTCGCGCAGCACGCCCGCGGCGACCGGGTCGCCGTCCGTCGCGCACCTGGCCACGTCCGGCGCGAACGAGGCGAGCGCCGCCGGACGGTCGGTGCGCGGGTAGATCCGGCTCGGCAGCTCGCCCGCGGGGCCGAACCGCTCCTCGGCGAGCGCGAGCAGCGCCGTGCTGCCGCCGCGCCGCCCGTCGTGCGCCCGCATCGCGGCGTCGAGTCCGGCCCGCCCGATCCAGGCGCCGCCGCCGCAGTCGCCGAGCAGATGCCCCCAGCCGTCGGCCCGCCGCCAGCCGCCGAGGTCGCTGCCGAGGGCGATCATGCCGGTGCCCGCGGCCACGACGGCGCCGGGCCGCTGGCCGAGCGCGCCCGCGTACGCGGTGACGGCGTCCCCGGCCAACGCGAGCCGCTCCACGCCCAGTTCGCGCTTCATCGCGTCGGGCAGGTCGGCCCGCAGGCCGTCCCCGAGGGTCGCCATCCCGGCCGCGCCGACGACGACCGCGTCCACGGCGTCCGTGTCGGCTGACGGGCTGTCGTCGGCGAGCAACGTCCGTGCCATGGACAGCAGTTGCTCCATCATGTCCGCGGCGTCGATACCGGCCGCCAACGTGCGCACCGGGGTGCGGGACACGGCGGTCGTGGCCCCGGCCAGGTCGTCGGCGCGGGCGAGCGCGACGCGCAGTCCGGAACCCCCCGAATCCACCCCGAGCACCCGGACGGTGCTCACGGAAGCCGCCAGTCGATCGGCTCCGCGCCCTGCCGTACGAGCAGGTCGTTGGCCCGGCTGAAGGGGCGCGAGCCGAAGAAGCCGCGGTCGGCGGACATGGGGGAGGGGTGCGGGGACTCGATCGCCGGGTACTCGCTCAGCCACGGGCGCGTATTACGGGCGTCGCGGCCCCACAGGATCGACACCAGCGGGCGGCCTCGCGCGGCGAGGGCGCGGATCGCCTGCTCGGTGACCTGCTCCCACCCCTTGTCGCGGTGCGCGCCGGGCTTTCGCGGGGCCGTGGTCAGCGCCCTGTTCAGCAGCAGCACACCCTGCCGGGTCCAGGGCGTCAGGTCGCCGTTCGACGGCTGCGCCAGACCCAGGTCGGTGTTCAGCTCCCGGTAGATGTTGATCAGGCTGCCCGGCAGCGGACGTACGTCCGGGGCCACCGAGAACGACAGGCCCACCGCGTGACCCGGCGTCGGGTACGGGTCCTGACCGACGATCAGTACCCGTACCTCGTCGAAGGGTTGCTGGAACGCCCGCAGGACGTTCGCGCCCGCGGGGACGTAAGTACGGCCGGCGGCGATCTCCGCGCGCAGGAAGTCCCCCATCGCGGCGATCTGCCCGGCCACGGGTTCCAGGGCCTTCGCCCAGCCCGCTTCGACGATTTCATGCAGAGGTCGTGGTGCCACGGCGTCACCCTACTGCCGTACAGGCGGACCGCTTCAACCGGTGGTCGGCCGCGGCCCGACGGCCGACCACCGGGCGGCCGGGCCTCAGCCCACCACGGCCGCGCGTACGCACAGCACATCCGGCAGATGCGACGCCAACTGCTGCCAGCTGTCGCCGTCGTCGGCCGAGGCGAACACCTCCCCGTTCCGGTTCCCGAAGTACACCCCCGCGGGGTCGGCGTCGTCCGTGCACAGGGCGTCCCGCAGCACCGTGCCGTAGTGCGGGCCCTCCGGCAGGCCCCGGCTCAGCGGCTCCCAGCTCTTGCCCGCGTCCTGCGTGCGGAAGACGCGACATCGGCGGTCGGCGGGGACCCGGTCCGCGTCCGCGGTGATCGGGAACGTGTACGCGGTGTCCGCGCGGTGCGGGTGCGCGGCGATGCCGAAACCGAACGTCGACGGCAGCCCGGCCCCGATGTCGGTCCAGTGGCCGCCCGCGTCGTCACTGCGGTACACGCCCCAGTGGTTCTGCAGATACAGCCGGTCCGGGTCGACGGCGTCCCTGGCCACCTTGTGCACGCACTGACCGAACTCCGGGTTCGGGTCGGGCAGGAACACCGCCGACACCCCCGAGTTCGCCGGGTCCCAGCTCGCCCCGCCGTCCGTGGAGCGGAAGACCCCCGCCGTGGACACCGCCACCGTGAGGGCCTGCGGATCGCGGGCGTCGGTCAGCACCGTGTGCAGGCCCTCGCCACCGCCGCCCGGCACCCACCGGGAGCGGGTCGGATGCTCCCAGAGCGGGCGGCACAGCTCGAAGGTCTCGCCGCGGTCCTCCGACCGGTACAGCGCGGCCGGCTCCGTGCCCGCGTACACCACGTCGGGTTCGGCGGCCGCGGGGTGCAGCTGCCACACCCGCTCCAGTGAAGTCCCGGTGTCCTGAGGGAACTTGACGGCGGGGGCGGCCGGTTCGGTCCACGTCCGGCCGAGGTCGTCGGAGTGGAAGACGGACGGCCCCCAGTGCGCGCTGTCGCCGCCCACGAGCAGCCGCGGCGCCGGGCCCCGGGTGTCGATGGCGACGGAGTACACCGCCTGCGCGTTGAAGTACGGATCCTCGTCGAAGACCCAGGGCGCGCCCGATCCGCCGTCCGCGCGCCTGCGCCCCAGGAAAAGCCCCTTGCGTGTGCCCACAGCGAGCAGCACTTCAGTCATGCCGAACACCTCCGAAACGTCGTTGTCCCCAGGTATCGGCCAGTCTGCACCCCGGCACTGACAATGGCCGGTTCACCCGACTTTGCGCAGGTCGGACGGCGGAGCCCGGACCACCGAAGAGGTCCGGGCCCCGCGACCGCGCTACGCAGGCACCGTCACCCCCAGCGGGAAGTGGCACGCCACCTGGTGACCCTCCGTGTCCGGCGTCGACACGGGAGGTTCCGTCGTCGCGCAGACGTCCTGGGCGACGGGGCAGCGGGTGCGGAACCGGCAGCCCGACGGAGGCTTCGCCGCCGACGGGGTCTCGCCGGACAGCGGCGTGCCGGAGGCCTCGGCGGCGGGATCCGGCACGTTGACCGTGTCGAGCAGGCCGCGCGTGTACGGGTGCAGCGGGTTCGCGTACACCCGCTCGGCGGGGCCCACCTCGACCAGCTTGCCGAGGTACATCACGCCCACCGTGTCGGCGAGGTAGCGCACCACGGCCAGGTCGTGCGAGATGAAGAAGTACGTCAGGCCGCGCTCGCGCTGCAGTTCCCGCATCAGGTTGAGGATCTGGGCCTGGACCGACACGTCGAGGGCCGACACCGGTTCGTCGGCCACCACCAGGTCGGGCGAGAGCGTCAACGCCCTTGCCAGACCGAGGCGTTGGCGCTGACCGCCGGAGAACTCGTGCGGGTAGCGGTGCACCGCCCCGCGCGGCAGACCGACCGCGTCGAGGAGTTCGCCGACGAGCCTCTCCTGCTCGGCTCGGTTGCCGACGCCCTGGATGACGAGCGGCTCGCGCAGGATCTCACCGACGCGCATACGCGGGTCCATGGCGGCCGTCGAGTCCTGGAACATCAGTTGCACGCGACGGCGGTGCGCCCGCCGTTCGGCCCGCGAAAGGTCCGCGCGGTCGCGGCCCTCGAAGCGGACGGTGCCGGACGTCGGCTCCTCCAGGCCCGCCACGATCCGGCCGAGCGTCGTCTTGCCGCAGCCGGACTCGCCGACCATGCCGAACGTCTCTCCCTTGCGGACCGTCAGCGACACCCCGCCGACCGCGCTCACCGTGCCCTTGCCGCGCGAGAACGCCCCGCCCTTGAGCGGGAACTCCTTGACGAGCGTGTCGAGTTCGAGGAGTACGCCGCCGGGCGCGGGCGGCGCCGGGACGGCCGGCGGCGCGACGACCTCGGCCTCGGCGGAATCGACCGAGGCGTCCGGCACCGGGTGGAAGCACGCGAACCGGTGCTCCGCGCCCCGCGCCTCGTCGTCCACCAGCTCCGGTTCGCTCGACCGGCATTCGTCGGTCGCGAACGTACAGCGCGGGGCGAACCGGCAGCCCGTGGGCCGCACCGTCAGGCTCGGCGGCAGGCCGGGGATCGTGTGCAGTTCGGTGTCGTGGTCGGCGGCGCGCTCGGGCAGCGCCGCGAACAGCGCCTCCGTGTACCGGTGGCGCGGGCGTGCGAACAGGCCGCGTACGTCGGACTGTTCGGCGACCTTGCCCGCGTACATCACGGCCACCCGGTCGACCCGGTTGGCGATGACGCCGAGGTCGTGCGTGACCAGGATCATCGCCATGCCGAGCCGGGCCCGCAGGTCGTCGATGAGCTCCAGGATCTGGTGTTGCGTCGTCACGTCGAGGGCGGTGGTCGGCTCGTCCGCGATGAGCAGCTTCGGCTCGCACACCAGGGCCATGGCGATGGCGACGCGCTGGCGCATGCCGCCGGACAGCATGTGCGGATACGCCTTCATGCGCTCGCCCGGTTGGGGCATGCCGACGAGCCGCAGCGTTTCCTCGGCGCGCGCCCATGCCTCCTTCTTCGACATCCCGCGGTGCAGCAGCAGCGGTTCGGCGACCTGCGCGCCGATCGTCATCGTCGGGTTGAGCGAGGTCAGCGGGTCCTGGAAGACCATGCCGATGGTGTTGCCGCGTACGTCCTGGAGGACCGGGGCGGGCGCCGCCGCCAGGTCCTGGCCGTCGAAGAGGACGCGCCCGCCGGTGACGTGGCCGCCGGGCGGCAGCAGCCCGAGGACGCTGAGCGCCGTCATCGTCTTGCCGCACCCGGACTCGCCGACCACGCCGAGCGCCTCACCCGGCGCGAGGTCGAGGGAGACGCCGTCGAGGGCGTGCACGGTGCGGTCGCGGGTGGCGATGTCGACCCGCAGGTCGTCGATCCTGAGCAGAGGCTCGGTCATCATGGGTCTCCGTTACTTCCGCAGCCGTACTTCGAACGCGTCCCGCAGCCCGTCGCCGATGAAGTTGAACGCGGCGACGACCAGCACGATCGCGATGCCCGGCGGGAAGATCAGCCACCAGTAGCCGTTCTGCGTGTAGGTGATGCCGGCGGACAGCATCGATCCCCAGTCGGCGGACGGCGGCGGGATGGACAGGCCGAGGAAGGCGAGATAGCTGACGTAGAGGATCGCGTCGGCGATCTGGAACGTGCAGTTGACGATGACCGTGCCGATCGCGTTCGGCACGATGTGCTTGAACACCGCGCGGGCTCCGCCGCCGCCCATCATCCGCATGGCCTGTACGTATTCACGGTTGCGCAGCGACAGTGCCTCGCCGCGCACCAGGCGGGCCGGGGAGAGCCAGGCGACGCCCGCGATGATGAGGATCAGGATGCCCTTGCTGGGCGTGATGATCGCGGCGACGACGACCAGCAGGAACATCGCCGGGATGGCGAGCGCGGCGTCGGTGATGCGCATCATCGTCGCGTCGACCCAGCCGCCGAAGTACCCGGCGACAGCGCCGTACACGGTGCCGAACAGCGTCGCCAACAGCCCCGCTGCCAGACCGATTTCGAGCGAGGTCTGCCCGGCGGTCATCAGCCGGCCGAGCATGTCGTAGCCGAGGTCGGTGGTGCCCAGGAGGTGGCCGTCGGTGCCGGGTGGCAGGTTCGCCCGGGAAAGGTCCGTGTGGATCTGCTCGGTCGGGTGCAGCAGCGGGCCGAGGTAGCAGAAGGCCAGCAGCAGGACGAGCAGCACGACACCGGTCAGCGCCAGCTTGTTGCCGGTGAACACGCGCAGCGTGCGGCGGGCCAGCGAGGGCGTGGCCCGCGCGGCCGCTGCCTCGTCGTCGGTTCCGGGTATTGAGGGGGACACAGCGGTCGTCATGCCACGCTCCGGATCCGGGGGTCGAGGACGGCGTACAGGATGTCGGTGAGCAGCGAGCCGAGGACGGTCGCGATGCCGACGACGAGGGTCACACCGAGCAGGACGGGGAAGTCCGAGCCCTGCGCGGCGTTCCAGAACAGCAGCCCCATGCCCGGGTAGTTGAACATCGACTCGACGACGAGCGCGCCGCTGAACAGGGTCGGCAGGTAGAGGCCGAGGAGGGTGGCGAGCGGGATCAGGGCATTGCGCAGCACGTGCCTGACCATGATCCGGCGGCTCGACTGGCCCTTCGCCATGGCCGTGCGGACGTACTCCTCGGTGAGGTTGTCGAGGACCGCCGAGCGCATGTAGCGGCTGAACATGGCCACGATGCCGAACGCCATCGTCACCACCGGCAGGACCAACCCGCTGAAGTCGCCGAGGAGTTGGCCGATCGTCTCGCCCTGCGGGGCCTCCGCCGGGAAGATCGGGAAGACCTGCGCGAACAGGATGATCATGATGAGGCCGAGGAAGAACACCGGCGTCGCGTACATCAGGAAGGCGAGGCCCGTCAGCGCGTAGTCCGACGCCTTGCCGCGGCGCACCGCCTGAAGCAGGCCGAGCGGTACCGCGATGACGACGGCGAGGACCGTCGACAGGAGAGTCAGGAGCAGCGTCTTCGGCAGGCGCTGCTTCAGCAGGTCGAAGACGGGGGAGTTGAGTTTGTACGACTCGCCGAGGTCACCGGTGAGCAGGCGCTTCAGGTACAGCAGGTACTGCTGCGGCAGCGAACGGTCGTACCCCTGCTGGTGGTTGAAGTGCTCGATCTGCTGCGATGTGCCCTTCGGGCCGAGGATCGCGCGGGCCGGACCGCCCGGCAGCAGATGCAGCAGCGTGAAGACGATGATCGAGACGAGGAACAGGACGACGAGCGCCTGAAGGAAACGCTTGACCAGAAAGCCGGTCACTTCGCGGCTCCCTTCTTGGCGGATGTGACGTAGTACCAGTGCTGCGGGGCGAAGGTCACGGTCGGGTTCTGCTCGATGCCCCTCAAGTCGTTGCGGATCACGGAGACTTGATAGGCCGGGTTCGGCATCCACATCACCGGCAGCCGCTCGGCGAGGTACTCGCCGTACTCGTGGACGGCCTTCATGTCGGGCGAGTACTGCACGGCCCGGATGATGCGGTCGGCCTTCTTGTCGCTGTAGTTGCCGAAGTTGGCGGACGCGCCGGTGGAGAAGAGCTGCTCGCCGCTCGGGTTGAGCGGGTAGTACCAGCTGCCGGCCGTGCCGAAGAAGGACATGTCCCAGCTGCAGCCGGGGTCCTTCGCCTTGCACGGAACGGAGTTGCCGAGCACGGAGTTGAGCGGCTGCTGACGCACGGTCAGGTCGATCCCGGCCTTGCTGAGCGACGACTTGAGCTCCTGCATCATGTTCGTCGTCTCGGTCGAGCCGGACTGGGACAGAAGGGTGAGCTCCAGGGGGTCGTTCTTCTCGATGCCCTTGCCGCACTGGTCGTCACCCGTACCCGGCCGCACGCAGCGCGCCGTGCCGTCGACGGTCTTCCAACCGTGGCTCGACAGCAGGGACGTGGCCTTGCTCACCGAGAACGGGTACTGGTTCTTCGCCATCTTGTCCGACAGGTACTGGCTCTTCGGGGTGACCGGTACCGGGCCGAGTGTCGCCGTGGCGCTGCCCTGCCAGATGACCTTGCTCATCGCGTTCTGGTCGACCAGGTGCTGCATGGCCTGCCGGATGTAGAGCTGGCTCATCTCCGGGCCCGCGTGGGTGGAGTTGAAGTTGTAGACGATGTAGGTCGCCGCCCAGCCCTCCCACGGGTCGACGCGGTACCCCTTGTCCTGGAACTTCTCCTTCTGCGCCATCACCGACGGCGGGATGTAGCCGTAGTCGACGCCACCGGAGCGCAGCACGTTGTATTCGGAGTCGGCGGTCGTGAACGGCTTGAAGACCACCTTGTCGAGGTGCGGGCGCTCGGACTTCGGGCCGGTGTACTTCTCGTTCGGGACGATCGTCACCTGGCCGCTGTCCCGCCAGCCCGCGAGCTTCCAGGGCCCGTCGACGGTCTTCCACAGCGGATCGCTGCCGTACGAGCCCAGGCTCTTCGCGTGCTGCGTGAGCCGGGCGAAGACCGTCCTGGCGCCCTTCGTCGTCCGGTCCCAGTCGCCGACCTTCCCGCCGTCGGACGTGGCGTCCCAGGCGTGCTGGGGCATGGCGCGCATGAGGGTGAGCTGGTTCGCCGTGAACCAGTCCGGGTTGTACGCGCGGTCGAGGTGCAGCCGGACCGTGTGGTCGTCGACGACCTCGAACTTCTTCACGTTGTCGGGCATCGTGCCGACCGAGTAGCTGCCCCAGTCGGCTTTGTTCGCCTTGACGAGGTTGAACCAGAACTCGAGGTCGCGCGCCGTCACCGGCTTGCCGTCGGACCACTTCACGCCGGTGCGCAGCGGGACGGTGACCGTGCGGTTGCCGTCGCTGTACGTCGGCTTCAGGCCGAGCGTGCTCGGGCCCTGGGTCGTCAACTCGCCCTTCTCCTGCACCGCGTCATAGACCGGCATGTACAGAAGTGTCTGGATTGCGTAGTTGTACGAGGCGCCGTAGCCGGGCGCCCCGATCGGGAAGATCCAGTTCGGGGTCGCGGCGGGCGGCAGCGCCATGGTGGCCGTGCCGCCCTGGACGGGGGTCCCGCCTGTCGGGCCCATCGCGATGCTGCCGCCCTCGTGCGTGCAGCCGGTGAGCGCCACCAGGATCGCCGCCAGTGCGAGCGCGGTGGACGCCGTTGACCTGAGGGAACGCATGCCGAAGGGCCTCCAAGGGGGAGCGGGAGCCGCACCCGTGCCAGAGATCGACGAGGCGGCGCCCGAACGCTAAGTCGGCCGTTCGAATCAAGTCAATAGTTTCATTCGGAAAGTAGTTCAAAATATGGCCGACCCTGGTCAACTTCGTTCGGTCAGGGTTAGTGTTCGGTCCGCAGTCGAACTAACTTGCCGAATGAAGCCGAACGAACTCGCCGCACCGGTGGGGCAACTGAGCTGGGGGACGCATGGCCGACACGTCGCACGAGAGCGAGCCGGGGTCCGCGCAGCACATCCTTCAGCTGGTGTCGTCCGGCGCCGCGGCCTCCCGGGCGGATCTCGTCCGGGAGCTGGGGCTCGCCCCGTCCACGGTGTCGCTGCGCGTGCAGGAACTGGTCGCGGCCGGTGTGCTGACCGAGTCGGGCGAGGGCGCCTCGCGCGGCGGGCGCAGGCCCCGACTGCTCCAGGTGCGCGCGCAGGGCGGTGTGGCGCTCGCCGCCGACCTGGGCAGCCATCACGCCCGGCTCGGCGCGGTCGACCTGGCCGGGGCCGTGCACGACGCGGTCGACCTGCCGCACGACATCACGGCGGGGCCCGAATCGGCCGTCGACTGGCTGTGCGCCCAGGTGGCTCGACTGGCCGCGAAGCAGCAGGAGTCGGGGCGTTCCGTCCGGGCCCTCGGCGTCGCCTTCCCCGGGCCCGTCGGCCCCGCCGACGGCCGCGTCCTGAGCCCCTCCCGGATGCCGGGCTGGCACCGCTTCCCGCTGCGCGAGGTCCTCGCCGAGCGGCTCGGCATGCCGGTCGTCGTGGCCAACGACGCCACGATGATGGCCGTCGGCGAACACCGCACGACGCGCCCGCACCTCGACCACATGGTCGTCGTCAAGGCGGGCCGCGGCATCGGCAGCGGCGTCGTCGTCGCGGGCCGCCCGTACGACGGCGCGAACGGCAGCGCCGGCGACATCAGCCACGTACGCGTAGAAGCGGCGGGGGAACGGCCGTGCTCCTGCGGCAACATCGGCTGTCTGGAGACCGTCGCCAGCGGCGCCGCGCTGATGGCCGAGCTCGCGGTCCGCGGCGTGCGCGTGGCGAGCACGAACGAACTGCTCCGACTCGTCGCCGACGGCGATCCCGTCGCCACCACCCTCGTGCGCACCGCCGGACGCCACATCGGCACCGTCCTGTCGGTCGTCGTCAACTTCTTCAACCCGCAGGCCGTCGCCCTCGGCGGCGTCCTCGCCACCGCCGAACCGCTCGTCGCCGCCGTCCGCGGCGTCCTCTACGAGCGCTGCCTGCCGCTCGCCACCGCCGACCTGGAGATCACCACGACATCGGCGGGCGCCGACGCGGGTCTGCTCGGCGCGGGCCTGACCGCGCTGCACCACCACCTGTCGGCCGCCGCCTCCGCCCCCACCGCCACCTCCGCACCTCAGGAAGAGAGCGCTCACGCATGACCAGCACCACCGCGCCGGTAACCGGACGCCGACTGCGCATCGGCATCGGCGGCATCGGCATCGAGTCGTCCACGTTCTGCCCGCACCGCTCCACCACGGACGACTTCCGGCAGACCCGCGGCCAGGACCTCCTCGACCGCTACACGTGGACGCGGGCCGACTCCGACCTCGCCGACCTGGTCGAGTGGGTGCCGCTGCTGCACGCGACGTCGCTGCCCGGTGGCCCGGTGGAGGCCGAGTCGTACCTGATCCTCAAGAACGAGCTGGTCACGCGCATCCGGGAGGCGGGTCCGCTCGACGGCCTCGTCTACGACATCCACGGCGCGATGAGCGTCATCGGCCTCACCGACGCCGAGGGCGACCTGACGGAGGCGGTCCGCGCCGCCCTCGACCACCACGGCACCCCCGACGGCACCCGCCCCATGATCTCCACGGCCATGGACCTGCACGGCAACGTCTCGCGCCGCTTCGCCGAGCCGATCGACCTGCTCACCGCGCACCGCCTCGCCCCGCACGAGGACGCCTGGGACACCCGCGAGCGCGCCGCCCGCAACCTGGTGCACTGCCTGCGCGAGGGCGTCCGCCCGCACCGCGCCTGGGTCCAGGTCCCCGTCCTGCTCCCCGGCGAGAAGACCAGCACGCGCCTGGAGCCCGCCAAGTCCCTGTACGCCTCGCTGGCCGACATCGAGGGGAAGGACGGCATCCTCGACGCCGCCCTGTGGGTCGGCTACGCCTGGGCCGACGAGCCGCGCTGCAAGGCCGCCATCGTCGTCACCGGCGAGGACGCCGAACTCGCCGCGCGGGAAGCCGAGTCGCTGGCCCGCCGTTACTGGGACGCCCGCAAGGACTTCGTCTTCGTCGGCCCGACCGGCAGCGCCGAGGAGTGCATCGAGAAGGCGGTGGCCTCCGACAAGCGGCCGTTCCTCATCAGCGACTCCGGCGACAACCCGACGGCCGGCGGCGCGGGCGACCTCGCGTACATGCTCGGAAAGCTCCTCGCGCACGACGCCATCCGTACGGGGAAGGTCACGGCCGTCCACCCGGGCATCACCGACCCGGTCGCCGTCGCCGCCTGCTTCGAGGCCGGGATCGGCGCCGAGGTCACGCTCTCCGTCGGCGGCAAGGTCGACGCGAACCACGGCGGACCGTACGAACTCACCGGCACCGTCGAGGCGTTGCAGCGCGCCGCCGACCAGAAGGACCGCGCCGAGGGCGGCGCGTACGACCGCGGCGTCGACATGGCCGCCGTCCGCGTCGGCGGCCTCACCGTGATCCTCGTCGAGCGCCGCAAGCCGTTCCACACCCTCGCCGACTTCATGGGCCCCGCCGACGGCGGACTCGGCGTCGACCCGCGCCGTTACGACCTCGTCGTCGTCAAGATCGGCTACCTGGAGCCCGAGCTCCACGACATGGCCGCCGACTGGCTGCTCGCGCTCACCCCCGGCGGTGTCGACCAGGATCTGCTGCGTCTGGGGCACCACCGGGTGGAGCGCCCGCTGTACCCGTTCGACGAGGACGCGTACGAGGCCGGGGACGCCCCCGACCTCACGCCCACTCTGCTCTAGCGGGTTCCCGCGGGGCTCAACTCATCCACTCCGCCTCGTACGTGGCGTACGTGCCGTCGTGCGTCGCGAGGTGCACGAACTGGTTCACGTACTCCTGGAAGTCCCGGTCGCCGCGCGGGGTCGCGTACGCCTTCTCGGAGAACGTGAACGGCTTGTCGGGGTGGACCGAGCACAGCTCCGGGTGGATCTTCGCCTGGTAGAGCGTCTCGCTCGCGTCGGTCATCATCACGTCCGCCCGGCCCGCCACGATCTCGTCGAAGATCGTGGTGTTGTCCGGGTGGACCTTGATGGTGGCCTTCTTGATGTTGGCGCGCGCGAACTGCTCGTTGGTACCGCCCGGGTTGACGACGACGGTCGTCCCCGCCCTGTCGATCTCGGCGAGTGTCCGGAACCTGTCCTTGTCCGCGCAGCGCACGATCGGCGTCTTGCCGTCCTCGCGCGTCGGCTCGCTGAAGTACACCTGCCGGGCGCGCGGCAGCGTGATCGAGACACCGCCGACCGCGATGTCGCACTTCCCGACCGACAGGTCCTTCGTCAGATCCGCCCACGTCGAATCGACGAACCGGGCTTTCGCGTCAAGGGACTTGGCGAGGTCCCGCGCCATGTCGATGTCGACACCGCTGTACGCGCCGTCCTTCGGGTCCTTGTACGTGAACGGCCGGTAGTCGCCCGTCGTGCACACCCGCAGCACCCCCGCCTTCGGCACCGAGTCGAGCAGGCTGCCCTGCGGCTTCCTCACGGGGCGGTGGACGACCGTCGGTGCCGCGGGCGCGGCGGCGGTCAGGGCCAGCAGACAGACCAGGGCGGACAGGGTGGCGGCACGTTGCTTGGACGCGCGGCGGCTCATCGCGACTCCTCGGCAGGGGTGGGGGGACGGTTGCGGGGTGGATCGATCACCCGGGCATCACCCTGGCAGAAGAGGTGTGCAGAAGTCATTGACGCGCAAGGGGTTCGATTCTACGGTCCCGTCCGAAGTCACGACCGGCGTTCGATATCGCGGACGTTGGGGCGGAGGGGCAACCTTCCGCGCCCGGACGGCGACCGTGTCTCGAAGCCGCCGCACCCCTCTTTGTCCCCCGCCCTGAAGGAGAGCCGCGTGAGCCGCGCACCCCGCCGCATGAGAACCGCGCTCCTCGCCGTCCCGGCCGCAGCCGTCCTCGCCCTGCTGCCGTCGACGGCCTCCGCCTACCCGAACCCCGGCACGGTCACCGGATCCACCGTCGTCCACGACCCCACCATGATCCGCACCTCCGGCGGCCGCTATCTGCTGTACGCGACCGGCGGCGGCCTCGGCTACCGCACCTCCACCGACCGGATCGCGTTCAGCGCCGGCAGCGACGCGTTCACCACGAAACCGTCGTGGTGGTCGTCGTACGCGACGGAGGCCTGGGCCCCGGACATCTCGTACCACGGTGGCAAGTACCTGATGTACTACGCCGTCTCCACCTTCGGCTCCAACAAGTCGGCGATCGGCCTGGCCGGTTCGACGACGGGCCTGCCGGGTTCCTGGACCGACTACGGCGTCGTCTACACCTCCACCACCTCCAGCGACTACAACGCCATCGACCCGAACCTCTTCGTCGACGACAACGGCAAGTGGTGGCTGTCCTTCGGGAGTTGGTGGACCGGCATCAAGATGATCCAGATCGACCCGTCGACCGGGAAACAGCTCTCCTCCAACACCACCCGCTCCTCGCTCGCGGCCCGCCCGACCGGCACCAAGGCCGTCGAGGCCCCGTACATCGTCAAGCGCAACGGCTACTACTACCTCTTCGCCTCCTACGACACCTGCTGCGCGGGCACCAGCTCCACGTACAAGGTCAAGGTCGGGCGGGCCACCAGCGTCACCGGGCCGTACTACGACAAGAACGGCGTCGCCATGACGAACAACGGCGGCACCGCCGTCCTGGAGTCGCACGGCAGCGTCATCGGCCCCGGCGGGCAGTCCATCATGAACGACTCCGACGGCGACCTGATCGTCTACCACTACTACGACGGCAACGACAACGGCACCCCGAAGCTCGGCATCAACCTCCTGAACTGGAGCACCGGATGGCCCGTCGCCTACTGACCCTGCTCGCCGCGCTGCTCCTCGCGCTCGGCCTCGGCCAGTCGTCGGCGAGCGCGGCCTCGTTCACCAACCCCGTGAAGTCCGTCAAGGGAGCCGACCCCTGGATCTCGTACCACGACGGCAACTACTACCTGGTGACCACGAGTTGGACCGACGTCATCACGATGCGCAGGTCCCCGACGCTCGGTGGGCTCGACACCGCGCCCAGCATCCAGGTGTGGAAGGGCGACGCGGCATCCCGCTGCTGCAACATCTGGGCGCCCGAACTGCACTACGGAGACGGCCACTGGTACCTGTACTACGTCGCCGGGCAGAACATCACCGACTACAACCCGACCCAGCGCGTCCACGTCCTGGAGTCCACGGGCAGCGACCCGCTCGGCCCGTACACGTACAAGAGTCAGCTCAGCGGCTCCTGGATGCTGGATCCGACTGTGGCCACCATCAACGGGAAGCTGTACGTGCTCGGCAGCGCGAGCGGCGGCGGGACCCAGAACCTCGTGATCGCGCCGATGTCCAACCCCTATACGGTCAGCGGGAGTTACACCACCATCTCCACGCCGACGTACTCCTGGGAGAAGTCCGGCGCCGCCGTGAACGAAGGCCCGGAGATCCTCCAGCACGGCGGCAAGACCTATCTGATCTACTCGGCGAGCGGCTGCTGGACCCCGGACTACGCGCTCGGGCAACTCACCCTCGCCGGCTCCGATCCGACCGCCGCGTCGTCCTGGACCAAGAAGTCGACGGCCGTCTTCAGTAGCAGCGCGGCCAAGGGCGTGTACGGGCCCGGACACAACGGGTTCTTCAACTCGCCCGACGGGCAGCAGAGTTGGATTGTCTACCACGCCAACGACGCGGCGAGCGACGGCTGCGACAACGGCCGCACCACCCGCGCCCAGGGCTTCGGCTGGAACGCCGACGGCAGCCCGAACCTCGGCACCCCGAACGCGCTCGGCAGCAGCACCGCCGGACCGTCCGGAGAACCGTCCAGCACGCCCACGACGTACACGCTCACCAACCGGGCGAGCGGAAAGTGCCTTGAAGTCGCCGGGAGTTCGAGCGCCGACGGAGCGAACGTCCAGCAGTACGCGTGCGACGGCGGCGGCAACCAGCGGTGGCGGATCCAGGACCAGGGCGACGACACCAGCCGACTCGTGAACGTCGCGAGCGGAAAGGTCCTCGACACGGCCGACTGCTCCAGTGCCGACGGCGCCGACCTGCGGCAGTGGTCCTGGCTGAACAACACCTGCCAGCGGTTCCGCTTCCTGACCACCGAGAGCGGCGGCTGGGTGCGGATCGTCAACCAGGCCACCGGGAAGGTCGCCGACGTCGCCGACTGCTCGACGGCCGACGGCGCCGACGTACGGCAGTGGACCTGGCTGAACAACAACTGCCAGCAGTGGAAGCTCAGCCCGGCGTGAATGCCTTCGGCGCCGGGTGGCTCAGTCCGTGAGGGCCGCCCGGCGCCGGAACAGTTCCTCCGCCGCGCTCTGCGCGCTCTCGCGGACGCGGTCCGTGTCCACGCTCAGTACCTCGCCACCGGACACGAGGAGTTCGCCGTCGACCCAGACGTGGTCGACGTCGGCGGACTGGGACGAGAAGACCAGATGCGGGACCGCGTTGAAGTCCGGGCCGTGCAGCAGCGGCGTCGTGTGCAGGCGCCGCAGGTCGACGGTGACGACGTCGGCCTTCTTGCCCACTTCGAGTGATCCGGTCTCTCCGTCCAGACCCAGGGCGCGGGCGCCGTCGACGGTGGCCATCGTGAGGATGTCCCAGGGGTCGCCGGTGGTGGGATCGAGCGAGGTCACCTTCTGCAGCAGCGAGGCGAACTTCATCTCCTCCAGCAGATCGAGGTTGTTGTTCTCCTTCTCGCCGTCACTGCCCAGGCCCACGGCTATGCCCCTGCGACGCATCTCGGCGACCCGGGCCGGGCCCGACGACAGCTTCATGTTGGAGCACGGGCAGTGGGCGACACTCGTCCCCGTCGCGGCCAGCAGGTCCAGCTCGTGGTCGTCGAGCCACACACAGTGGGCGACCACCGTGCGCGGACCGAGGATGCCGCGATGGTGGAACTCCTCGATCGGGCGGCGGCCGAACTGCCGCACGGACTCCTCGACCTCCCAGGTCGTCTCGGAGGAGTGGGTGTGCAGACCCGTGTCGAACTCGTCCGCGAGGGCCGCCGCCTCCTTGAACGCTTCCTCGCTGCAGTAGAAGAGGTGCTCCAGGCCCACCCAGGACCGGACGCGGTCGTGCGCGTAGGTGCGGTACTCGGTCAGGAGACGGCGGTTCGTCTCCAGGGTCTCGAAGTAGTCGTAGCCGGGGAGGTCGGCGACGTACGGCACGAGGGTCGCGCGCAGGCCGACCTGCTCGGCGGCGTGGGCCGAACCCTCCATGTGGCGCCACATGTCCATGACCGAGGTGGTGCCCGCCCGCAGGGACTCCGTGTAGCAGAGCAGCGACGCGGCCTGGGCGATCTCGGGGGTGAGCGCCTTGTGCGCCGGGTCCACGTAGTCACGGAGCCAGTCCCACAGCGACTTCGACTCCGCTGTTCCGCGCAGCAGGCCCGAGTGGAGATGGGTGTTGTGCAGGCCCGGGATCACCGCGTGGCCCGAGGCGTCGATGACGTGGGCGTCAGTGGTGGCGAAGGCGGACGGGTGGTCGATCGCCGTGATGCGGTCGCCCTCGATGAGGACCGAACCGGGGTCGAGGGTGGTGCGGGTGCCGTCGCAGGGGATGACGATGCCGTTGTGGATCAGGGTGCGCTGCATGGTGCGACTCCGTGGAATGTGTGCGTGCGGGTGGGTGGGGGCTGGGATGTCGGAGGTGGCCCCCGCCGCGCCTTCTCGTGTGACGGTCTGTCGTGGTTGCTCGCGCCGTTCCCCGCGCCCCTCACGAGGCCCAGAAACCGGCGTGGACCGCCGCCGCCTCCTCGTGCAGGCACGGGCCCGTCACCCCCACCGGGCGCTGGCCCCTCGCGAGGACCTCGCGGCACGGGAGGGACATCGTCGGGTTCTCCGGGTCCGCGCCGGTGAGGGCGAGGAGTTCGTCCTCACCGAGGGCGTACGCGACGCGGCCGATGCCGCTCCAGTACACGGCTCCCGTGCACATCGCGCAGGGCTCCGTCGACGTGTAGAGCGTGGCCCGGGACAGGTCGTCGGGGGAGTAGGCACGCGTGGCCAGGCGGACCAGATTCGTCTCGGCGTGGCCGGTGGCGTCCCGTTCCGTGACCACCGTGTTGCCGGCTTCCAGGACCGCCTCGCCGTCGAGGACGAGGAGCGCGCCGAAGGGGTGGTTGCCACCCGCGCGGGAGGCCGCGGCCAGATCGATCGCCGTGCGCAGGAACTTCTCGTCCTCAGGGGTGAGCGTGGTCATGTGCTGCTCCTTCGTGGGTCGCGTGCGGGTGCGGGTGAGAGGTGAGGTCGTGAGGTGCGGGGGAGCGGAAGGCCGTCGCGAGCAGGTACGCCGCGCCCGCCACCGCGAATCCGATGAACAGGCCGAACGGGCCGAGCGCCGGATGCGCCGCCGCCAGCGGGCCGGTGTACAGGGACTGGTTCATGAACGGGACCTCGACCGCGAGGGCCAGCAGGACGCAGGGCAGACCCGGGCCGAAGCGGTGCGCCCGGTCGTACGGGTCCGCGAGCGGCCGACGGCGGCCGCGGATCCAGAACGCCGCGATCGTCACCGCCGCCCACGGCGCCAGCCAGTACCCGGTCATCAGCAGGAAGTCGTTGAGCTGCGCCGCGAAGTCGCCGTGCCCCGCGTACCAGGCGAGCGCCGTGCCGAGGCCGCCGACGGCGAGCACCGACACCCAGCGCGGGATCGTGAAACCGGCGACGAGCGCCGCCATCGCGCCCGAGTACAGGTCGATGACCGTCGACGCGAGCGTGGACAGGAGGAGGGAGAGCAGGACCAGGCTCCCGAGCGCGTGCGGGAGGAGGTCGCTCACCATGCCGCTCGGGTCGTCGAGCGCGCCCGCCGTGCCGAGGGCCGCGCCCAGCGAACCGATCCACACCCCGGCCACCGCGCTGCCGCCGCCCGCCGCGAGGAAGACCCGGCGCGGCTTCGCCGTCGCGGGCAGATAGCGGCTGTAGTCGGACGCGTACGCCGACCAGCCGAGGACCCGCGCCGCCGTGACCGCGACGACCAGCAGGAACGCGGCGGCCGAACCGTTGGCGGGCTCGGTGGGCGACTGGGCCGACACTTCGCCGAAGCCGTACACCGACATGACCGCGAACACGACCACCAGCAGGACGGCGAGCGCGCGTTCCACGGAGTGGATCAGCCGGTAGCCGACCACGGCCACGCCCATCTGCGCCACCGCCATCACGGCCAGCGCCGGGCCGAAGCCCATCCCCGTCAGATCGCGCAGGATGAAGATGCCGAGGAGCGAGTCGACGACACACCAGCCGACCCCGTTGACGACGGTGAACGCCGCCGACGGGAGATTGCCCAGGCGGCCGAACGGGACGCGGGACTGGACGAGTTGGAGGACGCCGGTCAGCGGCCCCCGCGTGGAGAACAGTCCGACGAGCGCCGAGCTCAGCAACGTACCCGTGACGACGGCGAGCACCGCGGGCACGAAGTCCAGGCCGAAGACCGACGTGGACAGGGCGCCGACGCTCAACGTCGCGAACTGCACGTTCGCGCCGAACCACAGCGTGAACAGGGACCAGGGACGGCCGTGCCGGCGGTCGAGGGGCACCGGCTCGGCCCCCAACTGTTCGATGGGTGTCGGACGTTCACGGAGGGCGCGCATGGGGACTCCTCGCACGGGAGACGACGGCAGGCTGGGACAGGGAAGGGGGGAGGGGCATGCGGCTCGGACCGGCCCCGGGGCGCCCCGGGAGCGGATGACCCTCAGTGAACCGTCGACGCCGCCCCACCGGGACTGCACGCGTCTCCAGACGGCACCGCGATTTCGCGGGAGCGGCCCGTACTATTCTCCAAATCCCGTGCACAGCGGCGTGCATGCCCGTAACAATCGCCGCCCTGCCACGGGGCGGGCACGAGGAGGCCGTCCGGTGCAGCTCGACCGACTGCTCGCCATGCCACGGCTCGGGCTGAGCCCCGTCGTCACCGCCGACGCCCCGCGGATCCGCGGTGTCTACACCACCGACCTGCCCGACCCCGGCCGCTATCTCGACGGCGGCGAACTCGTCCTGACCAGCACCACCTGGTACCACGAGCCGCGCGACGCCGACGTGTTCGTCGCCGCGCTGTCCGGCGCCGGGGTCGCCGCGCTCGTCGCGGGCACCGCCGGGGTCGGCGTGCTCCCGGACGCGCTGCGCGACGCCTGCGCACGGCACCGGCTCACGCTGCTCGCCGTCGAGGACGAGGTGTCGTTCGCCGCGCTCACCGAGACCGTGCTCGCCGCCCTCGACGGGGCCGAGCGGCGCGCCCCGTCGGCCGGGCTGCACCGCGGCCTCGTCGCCAGCATGGCCTCCGGCGCGGGCGCGGAAGGCCTCGTGGACGTGTTCGCGCGGGCCACCGGCGTGTGGTGCGCCGTGCTGTCCGCGACCGGGCGGCCGATCGCGGGCGGCGTCCCCGAGGTGACCGGACAGCAGCTCGCGCGGGCCCACCGGGACGCCCTCGCGGCGGGCGGATTCCCGGCCGTACGAGCCCTGAGCGGCGGCGGCGAACTCACCCTGTTCCCCGTCCAGTCACCCGTCGCGCACCGCCCGCCCGCCGGGTATCTCGCCGCGTCCGGCGACCACCGCGACTGGGCGCCCGGCGTCTCCGACGCCGCCTGGGAGGTGTGCGCCCTGCTCGCCCTCGACAAGACCGCCGTCCAGGAACGCCGCCGCATCGAGGCCCGCTTCCTGCGCGAGGCCGTCGACCTGCTCGCCGCCGGACAGGAGACGGCCGCCGAGGCCCGGCTGCGCGGCCTCGGCCTGGGCGACAGCGCGCTCGGCGCCCTGTACCTGAGCACGACCGGCAGTCCGTACGGGGCCGAACTCGCCGCCACCGTCCTGGAGGACGTCGCCGACCGGGTACCGGGCTGCTCGGCGGCGATCCCCGTCGACGACGGGGCGTATCTGTTGCTCGTACCGGAAGGGACCGACGGCGTGGCCGAGGCCGCCGAACGGCTCGCGCCCCTCATCGGGCACGGCCGCGCCGCCCTCGGCACCGGCAGCCCGGCCACCGGAGCCGCCGCGCTGCGCCGCTCCGTCGACGAGGCCCGGCACGCGCACCGGGTCGCCGCCCTCGGCACCGGCACCGTGCGCACCGCGGGCAGCGACGAACTCTCCTCGCACCTGCTGCTGATCGCCGCCGTCCCCGACGACGTCCGCCGCCTCTACCGCGACCGGCTCATCGGCGTCCTGGAGCGCTACGACACCGAGCACGGCAGCGAACTCGTCGCCACGCTCAGCGCGTTCCTCGACGCGTCGGGGTCCTGGCAGCGCTGCGCCGAGCAACTCCACGTGCACGTCAACACGTTGAGGTACCGGCTGCGGCGCGTCGAACAGCTCACCGGGCACAGCCTGGCGACCCTGCGCGACCGCGTCGACTTCTGCCTCGCGCTCAGCATCGGGTGAGACGACCGGCCGACGCCGCGGCCCGCGTCAGTGTCCGCCGCGGTTCTCCACGCAGGGCCCGGCCGGATCGGGTTCGGCGTAGGCGCCGTAGACCTCGGTCGTGACGCGCTCCGGTGTGATCTCGGCGGAGACGCACGACTTCCCGTTGTGGAAGGAGAACCAGACCCTCTCGTACTGCGGCGCGTCGGAGGCGACCGCGAGTCCGTTGTCGTCGCCGCAGCCCCACCTGGACAGCGCGTCGCGTACATCCTTCTCACCGAACCGCTTGGCCTTGCGCAGCTTCTCCAGAGCGGGACGGATCAGGCGGACGGTCGCCTCACCGGCGGCCCGGTTGTCGGCGGTGAGCTGCCCCGACATGCGGTAGGCGTGGTTCTCGTCGTAGTGCGGGTTCTCCGGAGCGGCGCCGCCGTCGTCCGGGACCGGCGACACGGACATCGACGCCGTGGGTGATGCCGATGGCGCGGGATCGGCCGGTGCCTCGGCGCACGAGGGCCGGCCCGAGAACGACGGCGAGGGGGAGGCCGAGGCGCCGGCCGCCGCCTCGGCGCCACCGCGCTCCGAACCGCATCCGACGAGCACCAGCACGCAGACGCCCGTCACCGCGACGATCCGCGTCCGGCGCTGTGTCCGGCCGATCTCCATGTCCCCACCCCCAGGTCGACGTGGCGTGATCATACGAGCCGCACGACCGTGTGTTCGACCGAAGCGGATTATCCGGCCCGTCGCCGCAGGCGGTCGTACCCGACGAACGTGAACATCGGCGCCGCCGGATCCGCCAGCGGCAGCGGCCGTCCGGCGAAGCGGTGCGCGCCGACGCCGAAATCCGCGTCGGGCGCCGAGACCCACAGCTCCTCGAAACCGCGCTCGGCCAACCAGCGGCGCACGGTCGGGAACAGGTCCGGTTCGACACGGCCGCGCGTCCAGACGAGAGTGCCGCCCGAGGCCACGAGATGCGTGCAGTGGTCGAGCGTGCGGGCGATGTCCTCGGCCGTGATGTTGCCGAACACGCCGCAGGCGAGAACGAGTTCGGCCGGCGCCGCCCCGACGTACCGGGCCGGGAGCGCGGCGTCGCCCGTCACGACCTCGACCCCCTTGAGGTCCGCGGCCGCCGCGGCCGCCCGCGCCGCGTCCGCGTTGCGCGGGTCGAGTTCCACGAGCCGGGCGGTGACATCACCGCGCCGCGGATGCTCCGCGAGCACACCGAGCAGGTCGACCCCCTGCCCGGCACAGATGCTCAGCGCCCGCACCGGCCCGGGCGGACAGTCGTCGAGCGCCTCCCGGATCCGCTCCCGCACCGCGACCAGGCGCCGCGCCAGCCGGGACCGCGGATCGTCGTACGCCGTGTGCCACGCGTGCCAGTCCATGCCGTCACCCCTCGTCGCCGTGGCGGGTGCGCCCCCGCCCACCCCTTGCGTACCAGGGGGGAGCGGCGGCGGGGGAGCGTGATGCGCGGCGCGGGGCGGCGGTGTGGAGCGGGCACGGGCGCGCCGGGCCGCGCTCACGCCCGCAGGGACAGCCCCCGGCCGGCCAGCTCCTCCTTCAGCACCCGTACGGCCTTCGGGCCCACGCCGTGCAGCGCGAGGAGTTCCGCCTCGCTGCGCCCCGCGACCAGGTCGAGGCTGTCGATGCCCGCGCCGAGCAGGGCGCGGGTGGCGGGTCGGCCGATACCGGCCGGGAGACCGGGAACGGAGTCGGCGGCGTCGCCGGCCGCCAGGGACGCCGCCAGCCGCTTGGGCGCGCGGCTCGACCAGGCGGCCCGCACCAGCGAGTTGAGCTCCTTGCCATCCACGTCGGCCGGCGGGATCCGCAGCCCGATCAGCGTCTCGCCACGCGCCACCGGCTCCGCGCCGGGGTGCGCGGCGAGCGCCGCCCGAGCCTCGTCCGCGGGCAGGTGGAGCTGGACGTCCCCGTCCTTGGTCACCGACGCGAAACCCTTGCCCCGCACGGAGAAGGCGGCCATGCCGAAGTGGGTGCCCTCCTCGGTCTCCGGGAGGGCGAGCGCGGCCTTGCGCAGCTGGTCCATGGTCGTCATCCCTCCAGTCTGGCAGCAGGCCCGGGAACCGGCCGGAAGCGGACGCGGAACGAGGCGGTACACGGATAGCGGCCTGTGCCCGCCGCCGCACGGGGTAGGTGTCGGATCATGAGTTCCTCTCCCGGCCGAAGGCCAGCGCCCGATGTGTCCCCCGATGTCACTCCCGAGGCCTCTCCCACGGACGGCGGCCGGCACTGCCTGGTGACGGGAGCGAGCGGCTACGTGGGCGGCAGACTCGTCCCCGAACTGCTGGCGCGGGGCCATCGCGTCCGCTGCCTGGCGCGCACACCGGAGAAACTGCGCGACTTCGAATGGGCGGACCGGGTCGAGATCGTCCGCGGCGACGTGCTCGACGCGGACTCCGTCACCGCTGCCCTGGACGGGATCGACGTCGCGTACTACCTGGTCCACGGCATGGGAAGCGGCGACGACTTCGAGGAGACCGACCGCCGCGCCGCGCACACCTTCGCTCGCGCCGCGGCGGAGACGGGCGTGGACCGGATCGTCTACCTGGGCGGTCTGACCCCCGCCGACGTCCCCGAGTCGGAGCTCTCGCCGCACCTGCGCTCGCGCAGCGAAGTCGGCCGCATCCTCCTGGACTCCGGGGTGCCCACCGCCGTCCTGCGCGCGGCCGTCATCATCGGCTCCGGCTCCACCTCGTTCGAGATGCTGCGCTACCTCACCGAACGCCTGCCCGTCATGGTCACGCCCCGCTGGGTCCGCACCCGCATCCAGCCGATCGCCGTCGCGGACGTGCTGCGCTATCTCGTCGGCTGCGCGGACCTGCCCCCGGAGGTGTCCCGCTCGTTCGACATCGGCGGGCCCGATGTCATGAACTACCGCGACATGATGCAGCGCTACGCACGGGTCGCCGATCTGCCCCACCGCATGATCGTCTCCGTCCCCATGATGACGCCCGGCCTGTCCAGCCACTGGATCGGTCTGATCACGCCGGTCCCGCGGGGCATCGCCCGCCCGCTCGCCGAGTCACTGCGCCACGAGGTCGTCTGCGTTGAGCACGACATCGCGCGCTACGTCCCCGATCCCGCCGGCACGCCGATCGACTTCGACGAAGCGCTCCGGCTCGCCCTGCGCCAGGTGAAGGAGGCGCAGGTGAGTACGCACTGGTCGGCCGCGGCCGTGCCCGGGGTGCCCAGCGATCCGCTGCCCACGGACCCCGACTGGGCGGGCGGCAGCCTCTACCGCGACCGGCGTGCCCGGCGCACCACGGCGGACCCGGAGTACCTGTGGGCCGTCATCGAGGGGATCGGAGGCGAGCACGGCTGGTACTCGTTCGGGCTCGGCTGGTCCGTCAGGGGCTGGATCGACCGGCTGGTGGGCGGCGTGGGGCTGCGCCGCGGCCGACGGGACGCCACGCGGCTGCGCCTGGGTGACGTGGTCGACTTCTGGCGGGTCGAGCAGATCGAACGCGGCAAGGTCCTGCGGCTGCGCGCCGAGATGCTGCTGCCGGGTCTGGCCTGGCTGGAGTTCCGGATCGGCCACGACCGTCAGGGTCGGACCGTGCTGCTGCAGCGCGCTCTGTTCCATCCGCACGGACTGGGGGGACACGCCTACTGGTGGAGCGTGGCGCCCTTCCACGCCGTGGTCTTCGGCGGCATGACGTACAACATCACCAAGGCGGCGGAACGCCTCGCCGCGGAGGCGAAGGGGTCAGGCGGGATCGCTGTCGGCGAGCCGTAGGCGCAGCCGGTTCAGGCCCCGCCGGGAATGGCTCTTCACTGTGCCCAGCGGCCATCCCGTCACCTCGGCGATCTGGGTGTGGGTGAGGTCGGCGAAGAAGGCGAGCTCCAGCACGCGCCGCTGCGCCTCGGGCAGCAGCCCGAGTTCGTGGCTCACCACCACCCGGTCCAGCGTGTGCCGAGGGCTGTCGTCGACGCCCGAAGCCGTCATGTCGAGCGCCGCCTGCACGGCGGAGGCGAGCACGGCCCGGCGGGTCCGCGCGCGCAGGGCGTCGGCGATCTTGCGCCGGGTGATCCCGACGATCCACCCGGCCAGGGCGCCGCGCTCCGGCGCGTAGCCGTCGCGCCCGTGCCACACGGCGAGGAACACCTGCTGGGTGACGTCCTCGGCCTCCCGCGCGTCCCCCAACGACCGGCTGGCCAGGGTGTGAACGAGCGTGCCCCAGCGGTGGTAGGCGGCCTCGAGACAGGCTTCGTGACCACGCCGCAGACCTGCCGCGAGTTCCTCGTCGGCGAGTGACTCCTCCACCGGCGCCCACAAGCCGCTGTGCGGAGTCCGCGTGATCGTCCGAGTGCCCATTGGCCCGTGCCCCTCCGTCGCCGGCCGTGTGGTGGCTACTTTTGGGGAGGCGCGCCAGGGGCTTCCACTCGCACCGAATATGCATCGTTTGGCGAGGGTCCGCGGCCCGGCGCGTGGCGCGGCGCCGTCGACCTGCGGCGATCCGGACCCTCGGGCGGGCGTCGGTAGGGTGGGCAGGTGGACAACCGTGAACCCGACAAGGCCCCCGCGTCCGGGGCCCCGCACCCGGACCTGTTCGCCCTCGCCGTCGAGCTGCGCCGCCTCAACGGCGAACTGAACCGGCTCGTGCACGCGTTCGCTGCCGGGCAGGACCTGCACCCCACGGATGTCCAGGCGCTCGCCGCCATCCTCGACTCCGCGACCCCGCTCACCCCCAGCCTGCTGCGTCAGCGGCTGGGGCTCACCTCCGGCGCGGTCAGCGCCTGCGTGGACCGTCTGGAACGCGCGGGACACGTCAAGCGGGTCCGGGAGAGCGCCGACCGGCGGGTCGTCCACCTGCACTACGTTCCCGGCGCGCAGGTGAAGGCGAAGCGGCACTTCGCCCCGCTGGCCGAGGCCGCGGACCGGGCCCGCCGCCGCTTCGACGACGACGAACTGGCCGTCGTGCTGCGGTTCTTGAACACCCTCAACGAGGAACTCGCCGAGACCAGGAGCGGCGCCCGCACCTAGCCGGCGCACGCGCCACGCATCTGCTGCATCCGATCGTCCGGCCCGGGGCGAATGGTGAACGCGAACCGCCCGAGCATCCATCTATCTCAATCATTAAGATACTTTGGCGTTGAGCTTCATCCTGCCGTCTTCGCTCTGGGAGCACCATGTCCCGCACCACACGAGGCACCCGTTGGCTCGTGCCCCTCGTCCTGCTCGTCGTCTGGCTCGCCGTGGGAGGCGCGCTGGGGCCCTTCGCGGGCAAACTCGGTGAGGTCGCGACCAACGACCAGGCCGCGTTCCTGCCGCGCAGCGCGGAGTCGACCCGCGTGATCGAGGCGCAGCGCGCCTTCCGGCAGGACGAGACCCTGCCCGTGATCGTGGTGTGGACGGCCGACGACGACGGTGCGCTCGACACCGAGCAGCGCGGTGCCGCCACGCGCGCCCTGGCCTCGCTCAAGGGCACGCCCGGAGTGGTGGGCGAGGTGTCGCCCGCGATCCCCTCGCGCGACCGGAAGGCGCTGGAAGGCGTGGTCCAACTGCGGCCCGACCTCGGCGACGACCTGTCCGGCACGCTCGACCGGATCTCCGGCCGCGCGGGCACCGTCACCGGGGCCACGGCGGCCCTCGCCGGACCCGCCGCGAGCCAGGCCGACCTGTCCGACGCCTTCGCCGGGATCGACGGACTGCTGCTCGGGGTCGCCCTGATCACGGTCCTGGTGATCCTCCTGCTGGTCTACCGCAGCGTCCTGCTCCCCTTCGTGATCATCATCAGCGCGGTGTTCGCCCTGGGGGTCGCGTGCGCCGTCGTCTACGTCCTCGCGGACCACGACATCGTCCGGGTCGACGGCCAGGTGCAGGGCATCCTGTCGATCCTGGTGATCGGCGCGGCCACCGACTACGCCCTCCTCCTCACCGCCCGATACCGCGAGGAACTCGCCGCGGGCGACGACCGGTTCGCCGCCATGCGGGCGGCCCTGCGCCGTTCCACCGGGGCCGTCGTGGCCAGTGCCGCCACGGTCGCGCTCGGGCTGCTCGCCCTGCTGCTGAGCGACCTCACCAACAACCGGGCCCTCGGTCCGGTCGGCGCCATCGGCATCGTCTGCGCCGTGCTGAGCACCCTCACCTTCCTGCCGGCGGCCCTCGTGCTGCTGGGCAACGCCGCCTACTGGCCCGCCCGTCCGCGCCCCGCGGAAGCGGCGGGCGGCGGCCACGGAGTGTGGCGCCGCATCGCGGGCGCCGTCGCGCGGGCACCGCGCCGGATCTGGGCCGTCGCGCTCGTCGGCCTCCTGGCGTGCGCCGCCTTCGCCCCCACCCTGAACTCCAAGGGCGTGCCGCTCGACGAGATCTTCGTCAACGACGCGCCGTCCGTCGCCGCGCAGGCCACCCTCGCCGAGCACTTCCCCGGCGGCTCCGGCAACCCGGCCGTCGTGATCGCCGACGCCGGTCACGAGAAGCAGATCGTCGAGCGGGCCGAGGCGACCACCGGCGTGGCCGACGCGACGCCGCTGACCGGCCAGGGACGCCCCGGCGCCGGTGACACCCGGGTCGTGGACGGCAGGATCCGGGTGGACGTCACCCTGGAGGACGCCGCGGACAGCGACGCCGCCAAGGCCACCGTGGCCCGGCTGCGCACCGCCCTGCACGGGATCGACGGCGCCGACGCCCTGGTCGGCGGCTACACCGCCCAGCAGTACGACACCCAGAAGACCGCGGAACGCGACCGCGTACTGATCGTCCCCGTGGTCCTGGCCATCATCCTGGTCATCCTCGTCGGACTGCTGCGGTCCGTGCTCATGCCGCTGATCCTGGTCGCGACCGTGGCGCTCAACTTCGCGGCCACGCTGGGCATTTCCTCTCTGGTGTTCCAGCACGTCCTCGGCTTCTCCGGCACCGACGCCTCCGTGCCGCTCTACGGATTCGTGTTCCTCGTCGCCCTGGGCGTGGACTACAACATCTTCCTGATGTCCCGGGCCCGGGAGGAATCACTGGAACACGGCGTGCGCGAGGGCATCCTCAAGGCGCTCGTCGCCACCGGCGGGGTGATCACCTCGGCGGGCGTCGTGCTGGCCGCCACCTTCGCCGCGCTCGGCGTCATCCCGCTCGCCTTCCTCGTGCAGATCGCCTTCATCGTCGCGTTCGGCGTGCTCCTCGACACCCTGGTCGTCCGCTCGCTGCTCGTGCCCGCCCTGGTGCGGGACATCGGGCCGAAAGCCTGGTGGCCGGGGCGCCTGAGCCGACGGTGAGGCGGCTACAACTGGTCGCGGATCGTGTCCCAGACGTCGTCGGGCGGCCGCACCGGATCCGCCGTTCCCGCGCGTCCTGCCTCCAGGACGCGCAGGAACGAGTCGAGCATCGTCCGGCACGGTGCGCAGACCCGCAGGTGCTCCTCCGCCGGCGGCGGCGCGTCACCGTCGACGGCGATGAGCGCGAGATCCCCGGGCGAAGGATGACGGGTCTGGGAAGCGGCTGGCATCGGTCACCTCTGACGGCATTGGCTTGCGAGGCACGGCGGAGCCGCGGAACGGGGAACCCGTGTCACCGAACGTTCAGTCCGGCGGGCCGTGTCGGATGCACCCACCACCGGAAGTCGTCCGTCGCGGCGCCCGGGAACGGAGGAACGTGCCCTTACGGGTGAGCGGTGAAATGCCCTCCGCGGCACCGCAGTCACCTCCAAGGCGCCACTCCTCCTCGCGAGGAGCATGGACGACGCGCCCGCCGTCGGCGGCGAACGTCATGACGGGCCGGTCGTGGTCCCACCGCGACCAGCCCGGCTTGCCCGCGGCGGTGGCGCGTTCGAGGGCTTCGGCGTCCACGTCGAGCTTGCGCGCCAGGTCAGCCTGCGAAAGGCCACGCTCTTCGCGCAGCCTTCGAATCATGAGCCCGATGCGCTCCCCGCCTGCCATGACTCCATTGTGGATGACAGGGAGGGCTACAGGAAGGATCTCCGTCAAGCACCCATCCGCGCAGTTCGCTGGCGGTATGCCGACAAGCGGACGGGCGGGACCGACCATGAGCTACGACAAGCCGGCAGCGCCACCGCCAGGGGACAACGAGGACCCGCTCGCTGCCGCGTAGGCCCGTCGTGGGGTCTCCGTCGCTCTCCCCGGCACCCCCGGAAGGAGGCGTGGGCCCACCCCGCGCGAACGCACCGGGGCGGAGGCGATGTTCGCCTCCGCCCCGGTGTGCGTCTCCCGGCTCAGACCGAGCGGTGGTACTGGTCCGGCACGTGCACGTCGGCGCCCAGTTCGCGGGCCGCGTGCCGGGCGAACGACGGGTCGCGCAGCAGCTCACGGCCGAGCAGCACGGCGTCCGCCTCGCCGTCCACGATGATCTTCTCGGCCTGCTGCGTCTCCGTGATCAGACCGACGGCGGCGGCCGGGACACCGGCCTCGTTGCGGACGCGCGCCGCGAACGGCACCTGGTAGCCCGGGCCGACCGGGATGCGCACGCCGGACGCGTTGCCACCCGTGGAGACGTCGATCAGGTCGACTCCGTGGGCCTTCAGCTCGGCGGCGAACCGGACGGTCTCGTCGGCGGTCCAGCCCTCCTGCCCGTCCAGCCAGTCGGTCGCGGAGATACGGAAGAACAGCGGCAGTTCGTCGGGCCACACGGCGCGCACGGCGTCCACGACCTCCAGGGCGAACCGGGTGCGGTTCTGGTACGAGCCGCCGTACTCGTCGGTGCGCTTGTTGCTGTGCGGGGAGAGGAACTGCGCGATGAGGTAGCCGTGCGCCCCGTGGAGCTCGACGACCTCGAACCCGGCGTCCAGCGCCCGCCGCGCCGCGTCCGCGAACTGGCCCACGATCTCCTTGATGCCGTCGGCCGTCAGCTCGGCCGGCACCGCGTGCCGGTCGTCGAAGGCGATCGCGCTCGGCGCCACCGCCGCCCAGCCGTGCTCCTCGGGACCGAGCGGGGCGCCGCCCTTCCAGGGGCGGTCGGTGCTGGCCTTGCGGCCCGCGTGACCGATCTGGATGCCGGCGACGGTGCCCTGGCTCTTCATGAAGTCCGTGATCCGGCGCAGGCCCGTGACCTGCGCGTCGTTCCAGATGCCGAGGTCGTACGGGGAGATCCGGCCCTCGGGGCTGACGCCCGTGGCCTCGACGATGATCAGGCCCGTGCCACCGGCCGCGCGGGCGCCGTAGTGCTGGAGGTGCCAGTCCGTGGGGGCGCCGGTCAGCGGGCCCTCGGGAGCGGCGCTGTACTGGCACATCGGCGGCATCCAGACCCGGTTCGGGACGGTCAGCGACCGCAGGGTGTAGGGCTCGAACAGCGCGCTCACGGTGGACTCCATTCGTACGGACTCGACTGCTTCCTTCGTACGATAGGCATCGTAGTACGGCACCTGTCAAACTACGAGAGTTCTCGTACAATGACCTCGGGACGGACCACTGGAGCGCTGCTTGTACGCGAGCGCTGGTCGTACACAAAGGGGAAGCCGCCATGTCGACCGCAGCACCGCAGACGCAGACCGCCGCAGGCCGCACGCTCGCGCACCCGGCCCGTGAGGAGATCCGTCTGGAAGCCGTGCTGCACGCGCTGGCCGATCCGATGCGGCTCGCGGTCGTAAGGGAGATGGCCGCCGCGCGGAGCGCCGAACTGTCCTGTTCGCACTTCGACCTGCCCGTCACCAAGTCCACCTCCACGCACCACTTCCGGGTGCTGCGCGAGAGCGGGGTGATCGAGCAGGTCTACCGAGGCACCACCAAGCTGAACGGGCTGCGCAGGGACGACCTGGACGCGCTGTTCCCCGGTCTGCTCGACAGCGTGCTGGCCGCCGCCGACCGGCAGGCGGACCGCCTCGGCGACGGCAGCGACAGCTGATCGAACGGCGGTCGATCGAACGGTTTCCGCTCAGTCGGGCAGCGGCACATCCGCAACGCGCGCCGCCGGAGCGGGGACGAGCGGTGCCGGGGCCTTCTCGGCCGGCTCGGCGTCGGGTTCCGCAGCCGAACCGCCCTTCCCGGGAAGGTGGTTGAAGAGCAGGTTGAGCGCGATCGCCGTGATGCAGCCCGCGCTGATCCCGCTGTCCATCACCGTCTGGAACCAGTCGGGGAACTTCTCGTAGAGCGTCGGCACGCCGACCGGGAGCACACCGAGCGCGACCGACACCGCGACCACGGTCAGGTTGCTGTTGCCCTCGAACTCCACCTTGGACAGGGTCTTCAGACCGCTCGCCGCGACCGTCCCGAACATCACGAGCCCGGCGCCGCCGAGCACCGGCGACGGGATCGCGGCGATCACCGCGCCCAGCTTCGGCAGCAGACCGAGCACCACGAGGATGCCGCCCGCGACGGCCACGACCCAGCGGCTGCGCACCTTCGTCATGCCGACCAGACCGACGTTCTGCGCGAACGCCGTGTACGGGAAGGTGTTGAAGACACCGCCGAGGACGGTCGAGAACCCGTCGGCGCGCAGCCCGTCGGCGAGCGCGCGCCGGTCCACCGGGCGGTCGGTCATCTCGCCGACCGCGATGAAGTCGCCGGTCGTCTCGGTCATGGTGACCAGGGCCACGATCAGCATGCTGACGATCGCCGCGCCGTGGAACTCCGGCGCCCCGAAGTGGAACGGCGTGCTGATCCCCACCCAGTTCGCGTCACCGACCGCGCCGAAGTCCGTGAACCCGGTGGGTATCGCCACCGCCGTGCCGACCACGATGCCGACCAGCACCGCGACCCGGCTCAGCGCGGGCGGCGCGAACCGCTGCACCCCGAGCACGAGCACCAGCACGAACGCGGCGAGCCCGATGTTCTTCGGCGCCCCGAAGTCCGTCGCCCCGGCTCCACCGGCCGCCCACGTGCCCGCGGTCGGCAGCAGCGAGAGCCCGATGATCAGGATCACCGTGCCCGTCACCAGCGGCGGGAAGAACCGGAGCAGCCGCCCGAAGACCGGTGCGAGCAGCATCATCGCGAGCCCCGCGACGATCACCGCACCGTAGATCGCGGGCAGTCCGCCCCCGGTCGTGCCGATCAGCACCATCGGCGACACGGCCGCGAACGTGCACCCCTGCACGATGGGCAGCCGGATGCCGAACCGCCACACACCGACGCACTGGATCAGCGTCGCGATGCCGCACACCAGCAGATCGGCGGTGATCAGATACGCGAGATCCGCGGCGGACAGCTTCATCGCGCCGCCCACGATCAGGGGAACGGCGACCGCGCCCGCGTACATGGCGAGGACGTGCTGCAGACCGAACGCCGCCAACTGGCGTACGGGCGGGACCTCATCGACGGGATGAGTCATACGTGGCGTCTGTGCCATACGTGCTCCAAGGCCAGGGAGTCCCGGGGGACAACGGGAGGGGGCGGCAGCACGAGACCGTAATCGGCTTAAACGTTTTGTTGATTGCGCGGGTGTTGCCGGGATGTGTCGCACCCCGGGAGCCGGCGGAGATCGCCTACGACCCGGCGGCCGCCGCGCCCAACAACCCCTCCCAGTCGGGGATCTTGACCGGCCCGCGGCCGAGCGAGCGCCCCAACTCCGCCTCGGCCCGCTCGATCCCCAGCCACCCCGCCCACTCCACGGGCCGCACCCCGGCCGCGACGAGCCCGTCCAGCGGATCCCGCGCGCGCTCCGTGCGTACGAGGTCGGGGGCGTCGTCGAGCAGTGACGTCACCGTCTCCTTGGCGCACGGCCGGTTGGTGCCGATGACACCGGTCGGCCCGCGCTTGATCCACCCCGCGACGTACTCCCCGGGCGACACCCGCCCCTCGCGCAGCACGCGCCCGGAGACATGCGGCACCGTCCCGAGCTCCGCGTCGAACGGCAGCCCCTCCAGCGGCACCCCGCGATACCCCACCGACCGCAGCACCAGCTCCGCGCCGATCTCCTCGTACACCCCGGTGCCGGTCACCCCGCCGCGCCCGTCGGGCCGGGTCCGCTCGAACCGCACCGCGGCGACCCGCCCGTCGCGCCCGACGACCTCGACGGGCCGCAGGAAGAAGCGCAGATGGATGCGGCGCCGCCGGTCCTCGCGGGGCAGGGCGGCCCAGCCGCGCAGCACGTCCACGTTCCGCCGGTTCGCCGCGGGCAGCGACGACGGTTCCGCGTAGCCCGGATCGAGCGCCAACTCGGCTTCGTCCAGGACGATTTCGGTGTCCGGCAGGGAGCCCAGCTCGCGCAGCTCCTTGGTGGTGAAGCGGGCCTGCGAAGGGCCGCGCCGCCCCACCATGTACACGTCCCGCACCTCGCTCGCGCCCAGTGTGGCGAGCGCCGCCTGCGGGATGTCGGTCGGCGCGAGCTCGGCGGCGCCGCGGGCCAGCATCCGCGTCACGTCGACGGCGACATTGCCCACGCCGATGGCGACGGCTGAGCGCACCTCGCGGACGAACCCGTCGTCCCGCGCGTCCGGATGGGCGCTGTACCAGGCCACGAAGTCGGTCGCCGACCAACTGCCCGGCAGGTCCTCACCCGGCACCCCGAGCCGCCGGTCGGCCGCGGCGCCGACGCAGTACACCACCGCGTGGTACAGCTCCAGGAGCTTCGCGGGCGGCAGCGCGGGCCCGACCTCCACCCCGCCGAGGAACCTGACCCGTTCGTCCTCGAGCACCTTGCGCAGGTTTCCCTGGAGCGACTTGATCTTCTCGTGGTCGGGCGCCACCCCGTAGCGCACCAGGCCGTACGGGCAGGGCAGCCGGTCCAGCACATCGACCCGGAGGTCCGGGACGCGGAGCTGCTGCACGAGGCTCTGCGCGGCGTAGACCCCGCTCGGCCCCGATCCGACGACGGCGATGTGCGGCACGGGCGGCTCCTTCCGCTGGTGCTGCGCTGATGTTCCTCAGCATGGCACCGCGCGCCGCGCCGGGGGAGAGGGCGGAGTGCGGCGGGTGTGCGGGGGATACCCGAGAGCCCTCTGCGCGCCCTTGCTGACCAAATGTGATCACGGGGTTACCGTTCGTAGGTGCTGGAGAGTTCATTTTTTGACATCACTGATCACGTTCGACCGAACAGTGACGTTTCTGTGTGGCCGCCGCACGGGGAGGTCCAGGGGCATGGAGCGGTTGCGGGCGGCTCCTGGGACGGCGCTTCGCGGGACGTGCCGCCGCAGTGGTTCCACCTCCGGCTCGCCTTCGACAGCGGCAGCCACGTCGACGTGGTCGCCGTCGTGTCGGAGGGCCGTGCCTCCATCGAGGACATGCGCGCCCAACCACCTCTCTCCCTGGACGAGTTCGGGTCCCTCGCCGAGTGGATCCAGGGCCCGCTGGAGGACGCGCGCCGGGCCGTCGCCGAGCAGCGCGACGGCGCCTCGTCGGACCACCCGGACCGGCCTGACCTCCCGGGGCGGCCGGATCACCCGCTCCACCTGGACCAGTTGGACCAGTTGGACCTTCCGGGCCGCCCGGAACCGGGAGGGCCGGCCGCCCACCGCGCCCGACCCTCCAGGCCCCGCGGCGCCGAGGGCCGGCGCACCGTCGCCGAGGCCTACCGCGCCGCGCAGGACGAGGGTCGCGACCCGGTGCTCGCGGTCATGTACGTGACCGGCCGCAGCCGCCGCAAGTCCCTGCGCCTGATCGCGGCGGCGCGCGACGCGGGCTTCCTGTCCCCGCGCCACCATCGCCGCTAGGGCCTGTCCTCAAGCTCCCGTCGTCGCCCGGAGGGAGGCGGACGGGAGCCTGAAGACAGGCCCTGGGCCCCGGCTTCGCGCTTTTGTCTCCCGCCCGAAAGCCGAGGGCCCCACGTCACGACATGTCGCGCATCCGCTCGATCTCGGTGGTCTGCTGCGCGATCACGTCGTCCGCCATCTCCTCGACCACCACGTCGTTCCCGTCGCTCTTCACTTCCGTGGCCATGGTCACGGCCCCCTGGTGATGCGTGATCATCAGCTTCAGGAACAGCTCGTCGAACGCGGGCCCCCGTGCTCCCCGCAGACTCTTGAGCTGCCCCGCACTGGCCATCCCCGGCATCGAACCGTGCGCCGAGTGACCCGAGGCGGCCTCGGGCTTCCCGTACTTCTTCAACCACGCCCGCATGACGTCGACCTCGGGCCCCTGCGCGGCGGCGATCCGCTCGGCGAGCCGCTTCACCTGCCCCGACTCGGCCTGCTTCGGGGCCAGTTCGGTCATCTTCAGTGCCTGCTCGTGGTGCAGGATCATCATCTGCGCGTACGCGACATCGGCCGAGTTGGGCTTGTCGTCGGCCTTGCGCTCCTGCGCGTCCTGCGCGGACAGGGTCTCCGCGGCCTCTCCCGGTTTCCCGGGCGCGATCACCGAAGGCCCGCCGGACACCGCGGAGTTGGCCTTCCCGTCCGCGTCGCTCCCCGAGTCGCACCCGGTCAACCCCAGCGCGAGTGCCGCGACCAGCGCGGGAACAGCAACTTTCATTACGAGTACGTTGCCATCTGTTGATCTGTGCATGATGAAGACGATACTCGGGGGATCCGTGAACCGTTCACGAATGTACGACGCCGACGTCAATCAGGGAGACGAGGGAGACAACAGTGACCCTGTTGCACAACTCTGCCCGAACACGCCTCAGACGCCTGGGAGTTGCCACGGCCGCGGCCGGACTCCTGGCAGCCCTGCTCGCCGCGGGGCCCGCGGCCGCGACGCCCGATCCGGGCGACAGGTCCGCGGCGCCCAAGAGCGTTTCGAAGAGCACGGAGGCCGAGGCCGAGGCGGCGATAGCCGCGGGTGAGATACCCGGCCAGGACGAGATCGTCCACTCGGACAACATCGAGCACCTCACGAACATCCCCAAGGACGCGCTGCCCGGAACCAATTCGGACCTCGCCTTCCAGGGCAAGTACGCCTTCGCCGGGAACTACGACGGTTTCCGCGTCTTCGACATCAGCAACCCGAAGGCGCCGAAGACCGTCGCGCAGGTCCTGTGCCCCGGTTCCCAGAACGACATCTCGGTCTCCGGGAACCTGCTGTTCCTGTCCACGGACAGCTCGCGCAGCGACAACTCCTGTGCCTCCACCACCCAGCCCGCGACCGAGAAGTCGTCGTGGGAGGGCATGAAGGTCTTCGACATCAGCGACAAGCGGAACCCGAAGTACGTCGCCGCCGTCGAGACCGCATGCGGCTCGCACACGCACACCCTGGTGCCGGAGAAGAAGAACGTCTACGTGTACGTCTCCTCGTACTCGCCGAGCGCCACGTTCCCCGACTGCCAGCCGCCGCACGACGGCATCTCCGTCATCAAGGTGCCGCGCAAGGCCCCGCAGGACGCGGCCCTGGTCAACTTCCCCGTCCTGTTCCCCGGTGAGGGTGCGGACGGCGGCGGCAACCCGGGCGCGCCCACCAACCCGGGCGTCTCCAAGACCACCGGCTGCCACGACATCACGGTCCTGCCCTCCGAGGACCTGGCGGCCGGCGCCTGCATGGGCGACGGCATCCTGTTCTCCATCAAGGACCCGGAGAACCCGAAGGTCATCGACCAGGTCCAGGACAACGTGAACTTCGCGTTCTGGCACTCGGCGACCTTCAACCAGAAGGCGAACAAGGTCGTGTTCACCGACGAGCTGGGCGGCGGCGGAGCGGCCACCTGCAACGCCGCGATCGGCCCGGACCGCGGTGCCGACGGCATCTACGACATCGTCGGCAAGGGCGACAAGCGCAAGCTCGTCTTCCGCAGCTACTTCAAGATCCCGCGCCACCAGGCCGACACCGAGAACTGTGTCGCGCACAACGGCTCGCTGATCCCGGTCAAGGGCAAGGACCTCATGGTCCAGGCCTGGTACCAGGGCGGCGTCTCCGTCTGGGACTTCACGGACTCCTCGAAGCCCAAGGAGATCGGCTACTTCGAGCGTGGCCCGCTGACCACCGACGCACTGCAGGTCGGCGGATCCTGGTCGGCGTACTACTACAACGGCTACATCTTCTCCAACGACATCGCGAAGGGCTTCGACGTCCTGAAGCTGAGCGACCGGCGCACGGATCCGGCCAAGCGGATCCACATGGACGAGCTCAACGTCCAGACGCAGCCGGACTACTTCGACTGATCCTCGTCGGCGGCCGCCGGCCGCAGCGGTTCGAAGTAGCGTGAGAAATCGGCCACTCGGCCATGTACGGGACTCTCGCCGGACGACAGATCGTCAGCACGGTCGTCCGGCGGGTAGCCCAGCTCCCGTGCGAGCCCGTAGCGCTGGAAGAGCTCGGCGCGCAGCGTCACCACGGGCATCGGAACCCCCGGCACGAGCACGGCGAAGACGGCACCCATCAGCAGGGCCCGCAGCAGCGGATAGTCCCGGTCGACGTCCAGGGTCCCGTGCCGTACGACGGTGTCGCGCAGCAGTGACGCGAGTCGCTGCTGCTCGGGGCACTGCACGAATCCCTCGGCCTGCAGGATCCCGGCCATGTGGGTGCGCATCAGGACGGGCTGATCGCGGGCGAGCCCGAGGATCGCGTCGATGGCACGCGCCAGCCGCTCGTCCCCGTCGTCCGCGGTGGGCCGCGGCTCCCGCTCGAGAGCCTCCTGCAGCGTCCGGTGCATCAGCCGGTGCACGGCGGACTGCAGCAACTGCCGCTTGCCGGGGAAGTAGTACGAGACCAGACCGCGGGCGGAACCGGCCCGGTCCGCGATGTCGCCCAGGGTCGTCGCGTCGTACCCGCGCTCCCCGACAAGCTCCAATGTCGCCTGCAGGAGCCGCTCGCGGGAACGTCGGCGCAACTCCTCATTGACCGATGCGCTGCGGGGGGACATTCTTATCTCCTGCGTTGACTGGCTCCCAGCCAACTATACTCAGCGCGTCCCGGCCATCGGCCCTGAGGGGATCGATGCGCGCGGGGCGGCCGTATTCGGGCGACGCGGGGGATCGTCCGAATACGGCCACCTACGCAGACCTGTCCCCGGGCGGAGTCGGCGCCGCCCGGGGACTCCCTGGGGGACAGGAGACTCTCCTGCCCGGCGTCAGCTGACGCTGTGGGGGTCTGCCCTGTGTGCGAGGAGCGTCAGTCCCGGTCGGTCAGTGAGTCGCGGACGCCTTCGACCTTGTCCTTGGCTTTGTCGCGCATCTTCTCGGCGTCGGCCTTGGCCTGGTCGACCTTGCCTTCCGTCTTCATCCGCTCGTTGCCGCTGGCCTTGCCGAGCATCTCCTTGGCCTTGCCCTTGGCCTTGTCCATCGCGTTCTCGCCCATGGTCACTCCTTCGTGGTGGGGTGCTGCCACGCTACGAAGGGCCCGCGGGGATCGCATCCGGAGCGGCGCGCGATCGCCGTGCGAGCAGGGGAATCGACAGGGCCGACAGTGGCGCGTGCAGCCGAAATCCTGGGGAATCCGCGACGACCACGGCGTACGTTGTGCCGATGACCGAACCCCTCCCGCCCGGCGGTACCTGGATCGGGGACGAAGAGCTCGTGGCCCGGTGGGCGCACGCCTGGCGGCCGGAGCAGGTCGCCGAGCGGCTGGACGGGGTCGG
Source organism: Streptomyces sp. HmicA12 (assembly GCF_000373565.1). Lineage (GTDB taxonomy): Bacteria > Actinomycetota > Actinomycetes > Streptomycetales > Streptomycetaceae > Streptomyces. Next base: position 537,604 of record NZ_KB891842.1, read on the forward strand.
GGTGCCGTGGTGTGTCGCGGCGGGGTGGGCGCTGGACCTGTTCCGCGGGGAGCGGTCGCGGCCCCACGGTGACCTGGAGATCGCGGTGCCCACGGCGGGATTTCCGGAGGTGCGGGACCGCTTTGCCGAGTACGCGTTCGACGCGGTGGGGTCCGGGCTGGTCTGGCCGAGGGCGGGGGCCGACGTGCTGGCGGCCACGCACCAGACCTGGGCGCGGGATCCGGCGAGCGGGCAGTTCCTGTTCGACGTCTTCCGGGAGCCGCACGACGGCGGGACCTGGATCTGCCGCCGCGACGTGCGGCTGCGGCTGCCCTACGACGCGATCGTCGAGCGGACGCCGGACGGCGTGCCGTACCTGATCCCCGAGATCGTGCTGCTGTTCAAGGCGAAGGCGGCACGTCCCAAGGATCGGGCGGACTTCGAGGGCGTGCTCCCCCTGCTGGACGCGACGCGCCGTGAAGTCCTCGGCGAATGGCTGGGGTTGGCGCACCCCGGACACCCCTGGCTGGAGAGGCTGGCCGGTTGACCTGGGCTCCTCAGTGCTCCACCGGGCGCGGCACCGTCGGTGGCCGCAGGAAGCGCAGGCCCGTTTCGATCAGGAGCCAGCCGAGGCGGTTGCGGACCGAGGTGGTGGGGTGGGCCGGGCGATCGGCGCGTGCGGTCCGGCGCAACCGGTGGGCGCGGGCCTGCGCGCGCAGTTCGGCGGTGCGGGCGGCATGGACGTAGCCGTGGATGTCCGGGTGATTCATGACGGGTCCTCCTCTCTGCGGTTACGGAAGGCGACGCGGAGCACGGTCACCGGTTCCGCACCCTCCGGGCGCTGGGACGGGTCGTCCGACCGATGGTCGTAGGACTCCAGGAGCGATGAGAACTGCCGTGTCACGTCGGCGAGTTCGGCCGGGGTCAGATGGACGACGTCGTCGCCGAACTGCTCCGCCTCGCGCCACTCGCGCGGCAGTCGCCGACGGGTTTCGAGGGCCTCCGTCATCCGCTCGAAGTACCGCTCGGCCATCGTGACGCTGAGGGCTTCGGCGGCGTCGCTGTCGACGTCCCGCCAGTCGGTGTAGCGGGCTGTCGCCCGCCACGGTTTCTGCCGGCCCGCGCCGCCCTCCGCCTCCTCCACCAGCCCGTACTTGGCGAGCATCCGCAGGTGGTACGAGCAGCTGGCCACGGACTTGCCGGTGAGTTCCGCGGCCCGCGTGGCGGTGAACGGCCCCTCCGTGCAGGGTGAGGGGAGCGGCGCGGGCGGCGGGTGCGTGCGCCGGGTCAGATCAGGTCGAGCAACGGCCTTAGTCCGTCCGGGCGTTGGGTGACCGGCAGGTGGTCCACGAAGTGCAGCGCGCAGCCGACCGCCGCCGCCCCCGCGTCCGCGCGCCGGTCGTCACCGACCATCAAGGTGTCGCCCGGCGCCACCCCGAGCGCCTCGCACGCGGCGGTGAACAGGCGGGCGTCCGGTTTCTGGACCCCATGGCGGTACGACATGACGTACGTGTCGACGTACGGGTCGAGCCCGTGCTCGACGAAGACGGGGCGCAGGTCCCAGCCGATGTTGCTGACGATGCCCACCGGGACGCCGCGCTCGCCCAGCGCGGACAGGACGTCGAGGGCGTCGGGGTACGGGCGCCAGGCGGCCGGAGTCATGTGGCGCTCGTACAGGGCGTCGTAGAGGCGCTCGTCGGGGAGCGGCACCTCGCGGGCGAGGCCGGTGTACGCCGCGCGATGCCGCTCCGCGTCCACGTCGCGCACCGCCATCAGCTCGGCCAGATGGGCGGGGGCCTCGATGTGGTGGGGCGCGCCGCCGGGCAGGGCGCCGACCTCGTCGAGACGTGCGGCCGCGCGCCCGAACTCGTCGTCCGGCAGGGTCAGTTCGGTGGCGGCGAGCGCGGCGCGCAGCCACGACTCGGTGGACTCGATGCGGAACAGGGTTCCGGAGAAATCGAAGAGCACGGCTTTGATCGTCATGCGCCCGATCCTCCGCGCGGCGGAAGTCGCTGGTCAAGGGCGACTGGGGGAGGCCCACCACTTCTCGTACGCGGTCGCGGACGCCACGACGGTCAGCGCGCCGAGCAGCCAGCCGCCCACGACGTCCGACGGCCAGTGCACCCCGAGCCACAGCCGGGTCAGCCCGACGCCCAGCACCGAGACGACGGACACGGCCAGCGCCGTGCGCCACAGGGCGCGCCCGGCGCCGTGCCGACGCAGCAGCCACAGGACGAGGCCGCAGACGACGGCCGCCGTCATCGCGTGCCCGGAGGGGAACGCCGCGTAGTGCGCCGAGTCCACCGGGTCGGGCCACACCGGGCGCGGCCGGTCGACCGCCGCCTTCAGGGCCTGCTGCAGGAGCGTGCCGACCAGACAGGTCGCGGCCACCCAGGCCGCGAGCACCCGGTCCCGCAGCCGCCATGCCAGGACGGCGACGACCGCCGCGCACACGAGGCGCATGGTCCACGGGTCCCACACCCAGTCCGAGAGGACGCGATGGACGTGGGTGACGTCGGGCGCGTCGACGGCCTCGGTGTGCAGGGAGCGGACGATGTCCGTGTCCAGCGTCATCAGCGGGCTCCAACGGGCCGCGACGAGCGCCAGGAGCAGGAGGAACAGGGCGGCGAGGAGGGTGAGGGGGACGATGAGCAGGGGGATCGCGAGCGGGCCGCGACGGCCGGTGCGGGTGCTGGACGAGGAAGCGGGCCGTGCCGAGTGCATAGGGGGATCCTCGCTCATGGGACGGGGGCCGGGCCAGCACCGGATCCGGCTAACCCAGGGCGCGCAGTCCGGGCACGAACGTCACGAGGAGCGGCACGAGGGGGACGAGCGCCGCCGCCGCAGTCAGACGCAGGCGCCGGGCCGGAGTGAGCCGGGACGGAGGCGCCAGCAGCCGGTGGACCCGCTGCGGGACGTGGGCCTGCGGCGTGGGGCAGGGGCCGGAGAAGACACCGCGGTCCTCGTTGAGCTCGACCAGGGCGAGCGCGATCGTCAGCCGGCCGAAGCGGCGCGACGCGACGTCGTCCGCGGCCAGTTCGACGAGGTGGTGCATCTCGTCGCGGAACGCGGCGAACACCGGAACCTGCGGGAAGCCGGACGCCAGGGCACCGGAGCAGTGCAGCAGCCAGTCGTGCCGCCACCGCGCGTGCCCCATCTCGTGTGCGAGCACCGCATCGAGCTGACGCCCCTTCAGGCGACGCAACGCCGCTGTGGTGATGACTAGTTGAGGCGTCTGCCCGGGCAGCCACCAGGCGTCGGGCCGCTCGCCCTCCAGGACCACGAGCCGGTCCGAGCCCGGCTCCTCGCCCGGCAACAGCGGTGCGCGCACCAGGAGTTCGGCCCTGCGCCGGCGGCGTCGCGCCCGCGCCCGATGCACCTCGCGCACCAGCATCGCGGCCGTCCACGCCCCGCCGAGCGCCAGTGTCACGGCGACGGCGGCGGCCCAGGGCTCGGTGGCGCCGAGCCCGTACGCGTCCACCACCGAGTGCGGCGCCGGGGCGAACACGTGGCCGCGCACGGCCTGCCAGGCGGCGGCCGCGCTCAGCGTCATGGACAGGGCGCAGCACAACAACACACCCGCCACCACGCACTGCCACACCCACAGCGCGACGATCGGCTCCCGCTCGGGCCAGTCGGCGCGCGCGAGGAGACGCGGGGCGACGACAGCGGCGAGAGCGCCGAGCAGCAACAGCGCTACGGGGACCGTCATGACCGTCACCCTATGAGCCCGCGCTACCCGGGGGTATGCCCCGACGCGCCAAGTGACGTACGACACGGTTTCGTTCACCCGTGAAACGGGGCATCGGCGGCACCCTCACATGGCCAGCAGCATCGCCAGCATCCCGATCCCCATCGAGAGCCGGCACGCCCGCGCCAGCTCCGGGCGGTCGCCCCAGCCGCCGGACGCGGGGGCGCCCGCGGTGGCGGTCACCGGGACCAGGCGGGTGCCCGACCACAGGACGTAGGCCGTGAAGTAGACGAGCAGGAGGCCGGTCAGGACAGGGGCGCCCATGCCGCCTCCGTGGTGGGCGTGGGCCGCGGGACGGGCGGCCATCGCCAGGGCCATGTACGCCATCGCGAACGCGCCCACAAGGTGGTGCAGGTGGTGTGCGGGCCCGGTGCGGGACGCCCAGAGGGCGCGCAGGGCCGCCGCGCCGAACACGACCGCGTAGAGGATCCAGGCCCAGCGGGGCGGGGTGAGAACCGCGGCGGGGACCGCCATGAGGGCCATGCCGAAGCCCATCAGGGCCTCGCCGCCCGCCGTGTGCCGCTGTTCCTCCACGCCGCTGCGCATGCGCAGCAGGCAGTACGCGCCGGTCGCCGCGCACAGCGCGACGAGCAGCCAAGCGGCCGACAGTGGTCCGTGCACCCTGGTCCCCCTTGCCTGAGTGGGCCTTCGCCGAGGAGATGCCCGGGCGGGCGGGGGCTTAAGGAGGCGCAGGGAAGCACGCTTGGTGTTTTACGAGTAAAACACCTGTTAATGTTTCTGTATGAGTAGCGTGCCCCCTGGTCCGACCCCGAGCCCGTCCCGTACCGCGTCCGACCGTTCCGCGTTCGCGCGACGCCTTCCGCTGGCCGGGGTGCTGCGTCCCAACAAGCCGTCCGACATCTGGTTCAAGCCCGCCACCAGCGTGGTCGTGGCCGCCGCGGTGCCGAACGTGACGCTGCTCGTCCTCGGCCGGCTCGACCTCGTGATGTACACGATGGCCGGTTCGTTCTGCGCCCTGTATGCGCACAACCTTCCGTACGCCGCCCGCGCCCGGGCTCTGGCCTGGGTCGTCGCCGGGATGTTCGCGAGCGTCGGGATCGCGCTGGTCACCGCCTCGCTGACCACGTCCGTCGCGGTGCTCGTCGCGGTCGGGGCCGTGCTCGCCGCCACGCAGAAAGCGGTGTGCGACGCGACACGGATCGGGCCGCCCGGGCATCTGATCTTTACGTTCATCAGCTCGGCCTCCCTTTTCGCCCCGCAGCGGCTCGGCGATGTGCCGGGCCATCTCGCCCTCACCGCGGGCGCGGGTGCCGTCGCCTGGATCGTGGGCATGGCGCCCGTGCTCGTACGCCCCCACGGGCCGGAGCGGCGGGCCGTCGCCCGGGCCCTGAACGCGGCCGCGGCCTGCGCGGAGCGGCCCGATCACGCGGCCGCCCGCGGAGGAGCGGCGGCAGCCGTGCACGCCGCCTGGCAGTCACTGCTCGCCACGGGCGAGCTCACGAAGGACCTCACGAAGGACCTCGCGAGGGAGCGCACGGGAGAGCGCACGGGAGGACGGGGCGACGCCGCCCGCCGGGCCCTCGCCCGGCTCGTGGTGCGCGCCGAGGTGGCCATCGCCGCACCCGGGGACGCCGACGCGGCGCAGTTGCGCGGCTGGGCGGCCGGGCTGCGCGGCGCGGGCGCGGTACCGCGGCCCAGGCCCGTCGCCGAGGGCGAGGACGAACTGCTCGGCATCGACGCCGAGTTCGCGGCCGCCGCGGAGGCGAAGCCGTCCCTGTGGCGGCGGATCGGGCCCGGCTCGCCGGTGCTGCCGGTCGCGCTGCGGACGTTCGTGGGGTGCGCCCTCGCCGGATACGCGTCGCTCGCGCTCGGGATAGGACGTCCCTACTGGGCGCTCGTCACCGCCGCCTCGCTCTACCAGGCCAACGTCACGCTGACCTGGAGCCGCGGCGTGCAGCGCGTCGTCGGAAACCTGGCGGGCGTGCTCGTCTTCGCCGCCATCGCGCCGGTCGCGCACGGCAGCCAGGCCGCCCTCGTCCTGTTCTGCCTCGCCTTCAGCTTCGGCGCCGAGGCGCTCATCACCCGCAACTACTGGCTCGGCAGCCTGTGCGTGACGCCGATGGCGCTTCTCGTCACCGAGTTCGCCCGGTTCCAGGAGGCGGGCGAACTGATCACGGACCGGGTCGTGGACACGCTGGTCGGAGCGGCGCTCGGAGTCCTCGCCGCCGTCGTCGTCACGAACCGGCGCGCGGGCGACCATCTGGAGCGGGCCCTCGCCGAGAGCGAGGCGGCACAGGAGGCGGCCGAGCGGGTGCTCGCGCACGGCGCCGGGACGCTGGAGGGGGCACGCCGCCGCCTCGCCGCGTCCCTGGTGGAACTGCGGGCCGCCGTGGACACCGCCGCCGGCGAATGGTGGCAGCGCGCCCTCCCCGAGGAGCGGGTGCTCGCGGCCGAGCGGGCCGGGCACCGTACGCTCGCGGCGACGGTGCGCAGGCAGGAGTCCGGTTCCGTCGGCGAGACTGAGGGTGCCGGGACGGACGGTCCCGGCGACACGTGCGGGGCCCGCCTCGGGTAGGCGGGGCAGGGAGAAAGGGCCGGTCGGGCAGGTATGAGCACGGAGCAGGGCGCGGACGCGGAGCCGTACACGGTGGCCGACACCGTGTCGGCGGTCGTACGGCAGTGGCAGGCCGTGCGCCCCGACGTCGACACGGGCCCGATGGAGATCATCGGGCGCATCAACCGGTGTGCCGCGCTGCTGCAGCAGGCCGAGGACGCGCCGTTGCGGCACGCGGGCCTCACCCGGCCGGAGTTCGATCTGCTGGGCACGCTGCGGCGCACCGGGCGGGAGCTGACGCCCGGGGACCTGGCACGGGAGACGTTCGCGTCCGGGGCCGCGGTGACCAAGCGGCTCAAGCAGTTGCAGGAGCGGGGCCTCGTGGCGCGACGCGGGGACACCCGGGACCGGCGCGTCTCGCACCTGAGCCTCACGGAAGAGGGGCGGGTGCTCGTCGACGAGCTGTTGCCCCGGCAGCTCGCGTACGAGGCGTCCGTGCTGGCGGGGCTCGACGGTGGCCGGGGCGGTGAACTCGCCGGGCTGTTGGGGGAGCTGTTGTTGCAGTTGGAAGGGCGCTTGGGCGGGGCCCGGGGGTAGAGGCGGGCAGGCCGCGCGGCTCCGCGCCCCTCTCGGGAGGTGTCTTCGCTTTTCGCGGAACGGAGTCGGGCCGGAACCGGCGAAGGTAGCGTCGGGCAGGCCCCCCGCCCTCACCTGCGAAGAACCGCTCCAGGAGCCGACGATGGATGACGACATTCAGCTGATCAGCGACGGCGACGGCCTGGCGGTCATCGGAAGCCACGCGGCGGTCGAGCGCTTCCTCGTCTCCGAAGGGCTCCCCTCGAAGGACCTCGGGCTGGCGAGGCTCGGATCCGCTCTCGGCGCCGGGGCCACGGCCACCCGGACAGGGGCCGAGGTCGCGGCCGCCTCGGGGCGCTGGGTGAAGCTGACCGAACAGTCCGCGCAAGCGATGAAGAAGCACTCGCTGATGAAGGGGTCGCACGAGGGCGCCGGCCGTGCCGTGCTGACGGAGAACGGCAAGATCAAAGGGCTGCTCGAAGTGGTGCGGACGCCCAGGTCGTTCCTGACCAACCCGGCCGTCCTGGCCGGCGCAGCGGGGCTCATGGCGCAGCTCGCGATGCAGCAGACCATGGACGAGATCACCGACTACCTCGCGGCGATCGACGAGAAGGTCGACGACATCCTCAGCGCGCAGAAGGACGCGGTGCTGGCGGACATGATCGGAGCGGGCCTCGTCATCGAGGAGGCCCTGACCGTCCGCGAGCAGGTGGGGCGGGTCTCCGAGGTCACGTGGTCGAAGGTGCAGAACACGGCCACGACGATCGCGCGGACCCAGGCCTACGCGATGCGTCAACTCGAAGGTCTGGCGGACAAGTTGGAGCAGAAGACCAAAGTCGCCGACCTCGCCAAGGCGGCCAAGGAGGCCGAGCTCGCCGTTCGGGAGTGGCTCGCCGTTCTGGCGCGCTGCCTCCAGCTCCACGACGCGATCGCCGTGCTCGAGCTCGACCGCGTGCTCGACGCGTCTCCGCAGGAGCTGGACCAGCACCGACTCGGACTGCGGGCCGCTCGGCAGAACCGGATGGAACTCATCTCGCGCAGCACCGAGCGTCTGATGATCCGTATGGACGCGGCGGTCGGCACGGCCAACACGAAGGTGCTGCTGCATCCGACCGCGTCCCCGGCCGTGGTGCGGTCGAGCAACCGGATCGCGGTCGATGTCGTCGACTTCCACGGACGCCTCGGGATCGAGCGCGACCGACAGTCCGCGGACGCCAGGCGGTGGGCGGACGCGGTCGCACAGGCGAGGGACAAGGCGCTCGGCACCGGAGCGGACGGCGTCCACGCCGCCAGACGCCTCGGCAACGAGACCTTCGACCGCGCCAGATCGGTGACGGGCAGGATCGCAGGCGGGATGACCGAGCGCGTACGGCGCCGGCGCGGGGGCGACGAGCGGCGCGAGGACGACCCCGGTCGGCCGCGCGACCACCGAGTCGACGACGACCGGGGCGACAAGGAGGGCACGGGGGAGGACTGAACCCCTGCCCCCGACGCCGAGTCTCTCTCCTCCCGGGCGGCCCACCTCGACCACGCCAACTCACCGACCCGCGCCGCAATGCCGCCGGCGCCCGCGGCTACTCCGGAAGCTGGGCGATCGGCAGGTCCGGCCGCTGCGGCGTCATCGCACGCCCCGCGACCTGCGCGCTGACCGCCGCATGGATCTGCTCAGGCGACAGATACGCGTCCGTCATCTCGAAGTCCTTGAGCGTCGCGGGCCGGTGCCGCTGGAATCCGGTGCGTACGAAGTCGTCGCCCGCGACCGCGTTGAGCCCCCAGTTCGCCGCTGTCCGGAAACGGGCCGTCAGGGTCCGCAGCGCCCCCAAGTGATAGCCGCGCGCGACCACTTGCGCGGGCAGCCCGGTCAGCTGCACCCCCATCGGCTTCGACACGGCCTGGATGCCGCCGAGGTCGACGACGAGCCCGAGGTCCTTGTGCCGGTAGGGCGTCAGCGGGTTGCCCCGGACCGCGGCGAGCACATTGCGGGCCGCCGCCCAGCCCTGCCGCATCGCGTGCTGCGCCGTCGGCGGGCAGATCGCGTCGCCGCCCTTGACCACGTCGGGCACGGCCGCCGCGTCACCGAGCGCGAACACCCCGTCGAGGCCGGGCACGGTCAGCTGCGGCGTGACGACGAGCCGCCCGCGGTTCGTCTCCGCGTCCAGGGTCGCGACCAGCGGACTCGGCGCGACACCGGCCGTCCAGATCAACGTACGGCAGGGCAGTTCACGGCCGTCGGTGAGCGTCACGGTGGTCTCGGTGGCCTTGGCGACCGACACCCCGAGGGACACGTGCAGCCCCCGCTTCTCCAGGATCGCCATGGCCTTGTCGCCGAGCCGGTCGCCCAGCTCCGGCATCAACTTCGGTGCCACATCCACCAGATGCCACTTGATGCCCGCCGGATCGAGCCCCGGGTAGCGCTTCACGGCGGACGTCGTCAGCCGCTGCAGGTACGCGGCCGTCTCGGTGCCCGCGTACCCGCCGCCCACGACGACGAACTGCAGCCGCGACTCCCGCTCGGCAGGGTCCGAGGTCGCCGCCGCGAGGTCCAGCTGCGCGATGACGTGGTCGCGGATCCAGGCCGCCTCGGCGAGGGTCTTCACGCCGACCGCGTGCTCGTCGACGCCCGGGATGTCGAACTGGCGGGTCACACTGCCCGGGGTCAGGACGAGATGGTCGTAGCGCTCGACGATCTCCTCACCGCTGATCTTCCGCACGACGACGGCCTTGGCCTTCGGGTCGACGCCGACCGCGCCGCCCGGCACGATCGCGGTGCGCCGCAGCATCCGGCGCAGCGGAACGGCCACCGACTGCGGGGTCAGCACACCGGACGCCACATGGGGCAGCAACGGCAGATACAGCTGATGGTCCATCGGACTGATGAGCTTGAGGACGGCCTCGCCGGGCTTCAACTCCTTCTCCAGCTTGTGCGCGCACTCCATCCCGGCGAATCCGCCGCCGACGATCAGGATCCGCGGCACCTTCGAGGTGCGGGGTGCGTTCGTGTTCCGGGGAGCGGTCATCTCGGATCTCTCCTGAGCTGGACTGCGAAGGGCCAGTGCCGGTCTTGCGTATATCCGGATCGGCGCCGCCGAATCCCCGGATCAGCGCCATCCTCCGGCTTCCTGCGGGTCGCCGCACGTCAGCGGGGGTCGAACGGGAGGAAGATCCCTCAGCCAGGCGCGCCGGTCACCAGTGAGGAAGTGCCTCCGTCCCTCGGAGAGAGTCGAGACAGGTCAGATCCCCGGCCGGTATCGGATCGGATGGTCCTCCGGCACCTCCACGAGCACGATCTCGTGCCCGTCCGGATCGGTGATCCACATCTCGACGAGCCCCCACGGCTCCCGCACCGGCTCGCGCAGCACGTCCACGCCCCGCGCCACCAGTTCCTCGTGGGCCCCCGCCACGTCCGCGACCTGCAGCCACAGCTTCAGATGGGGGACGGGCGGCTCCTCGGCCCGGCCCGCCACCTCCAGGAAGCCGCCGCCGAGGAAGTACACGGTGCCCCGCTCGGGCCCGGTGCCGAACTCGCGGTAGACGGCGAGCCCCAGCGCGTCGCCGTAGAACGTCCGCGACCGCTCGGGATCGACGGGACGGATCAGAACCCTGCTGCTCAGTACGTGAACCATGCCGACGCACAGTAGTGCCGCCGCGTTAACCTCGACGGCGCCGACAGGCCCTCACCCGCACGAGATCGGAGAGTCCTCCATGACCGCCGCCCTGACCTACCGTGACGCCGCCCCGGCGGACGCCGACGCACTCGTGGCGCTCATCGAGTCGGCCTACCGCGGAGACTCCAGCCGCGCCGGCTGGACCACGGAGGCGGACATCCTCCAGGGGCAGCGCACCGACCCGGAGGGTGTGCTCACCGTCATCAAGGACCCCGACAGCCGCCTGCTGACCGTCGAGCGCGACGGCGCGCTCGTCGCCTGCTGCCAACTGGAGCACCGCGGCGAGGCCGCCTACTTCGGGATGTTCGCGGTCAGCCCGGCCCTCCAGGGCGCGGGACTCGGCAAGGAGATCATCGCGGAGGCCGAGCGCCGGGCACGCGCGACGTGGGGTGTGCGCGAGATGCACATGACGGTGATCTCCGTACGGGACGAGCTCATCGCCTGGTACGAGCGCCGCGGCTACCGCCGTACGGGAGAGATGACCCCCTTCCCGTACGGCGACGAGCGCTTCGGCATCCCGCAGCGCGCCGACCTGCGGTTCGAGCTGCTGGTCAAGGCGCTGGCCTGAGCTAGGCGGTGAACCGGCCCGTCCGCTTGATCTCCGGGTAGTCCGTGGTCGCGCCGTCCAGGCCGAGGGCGCGGACGAGCCGCAGGTCGTCCTGGGTGTTCACGACCCAGCCGATGATCCTGAGGTCCGCCTTGCGGGCGTGCTCGACGATCTCCTGGGTGAGGCGGCGGATGTTCAGGACGAGGGTCGTGGCACCCACGGCCACGGCCCGCTGCACGACATCGGTGCCGTAGCGGCTCGCGACCAGCGCCGTCCGCACCCCCGGCACCAGGCGCGCGATCTCGGCGACCGCCTCGTCGTGGAACGAGATCACCTCGACGCGGTGCACCAGATCGCGGCGCAGCATCACCTCGGCGAGGGCCTGGGCCGCCGCGACGGTCTTGATCTCCGCCTGGAGCGGTGCGGCCACCGCGTCCAGGACCTCCTCGAAGACGGGGATCCGCTCGCCGCGCCCCGCGTCCAGCGTGCGCAGCTCGGCGAGGGTCTGCTCGGCGATCGGGCCGGTGCCGTCCGTGGTGCGGTCCACGTCGGCGTCGTGCATGACGACGAGGGCGCCGTCCTTGCTCAGGTGCAGGTCGAGCTCGATGAGGTCGAGTCCCGCCCGCTCGGCGGCGACGAAGGATCGAAGGGTGTTCTCGGGTTCGACACCCATGGCTCCGCGATGCCCGATGGTGAGGAAGTTCAAGGCGGTCTCGCTTCCGTCGACGGCGGCTCTGCTGTCACGCGCTTACGTACCCACGTCACACGCCTCGCAGCCTAACGGCCCGCTTCCGCGACGGAGCCATGGCGGCGCGGGTGGCCGGAGTCGTCCGCCCGGGTACCCACCACCCCGAGGAGCAGACCGGTGACGAGGGCGGCGACAAGGACGGCGCGAGTGCTCATTGGCGTGGCGCTCCCAGATGGGCGGGACGGGGACGCGGACCGTCCTACCGTCCGGCGGCCTCCGTATCCGGCCATGTCACCCGGGCGTGGGCGCGCCCGGCGCGAGGTTGACGCGCGGCGCTTACTTCGTGCGCCGCAGTCGCGCCGTCAGGTGGTGCTGCAACGGCTGCCCCACCGCGGCGAGTTCGTGGACGAAGTCGAGCGTGTCGGCATCGGCGAGGGTGTACCGGCGCCGGGTCGCCTCCACCTGCTTGGCGGTCGGCGTCAGCGCCACGTCCTCGGTCGCCAGGTCGATCACGGTGCCGTCCGCCGTGCCGACCGCGATCTCCGCGATCCCGGTGGGCTGCGTGATCAGCGCCTCCACCCGGCCGTCGGGCTGCAGCCGCCACCAGCCGCTCTCCCGCGCCGCGGGCCGCAGCGGCGCGTCGTCGGCGCCGAGCAGCCAGGCCCGGGCCTCGTAGCGCAGGAAGGGCCGGCCGTCGTGGCTGAAGGTGACCTCCTGCGCGTACCTGAAGTCGCTGTCGAGGGTGGGGTACTCGCCCTGACCGCGACCGCGCCAGGTGCCGAGCAGACCGAGCACGGGCGCGAGCAGCGGGTGGGTCTCCTGCGGGTCGTCGCTGTACGGGTAGGCGGGCGGCGCGGCGTCGAACACGGGGAACTCCTGGGCTCGGTTCTGGGGGAGGGGCGGGGCCAGCCTAGAGGGCCCGGCGGCGTCCTCCCGCGCAGGTGGGACGGCGGGCCCGTACCCTCGTGCCCGTGCCAGCCTCCCCCCGACCGCACCGCGTGGCCGTCCTCGTCCTCGAAGGGGCAAAGCCCCTGGACGTCGGCATCCCGGCGCAGGTGTTCACGAAGCGCGCCAGCATGCCGTACGAGGTCCGGGTGTGCGGGGCGGCACCCGGCCTCGTCACCGGCGGCGACGGCCTCTCCTACGCCGTCGCCCACGGCCTCGAAGCGCTGGAGTGGGCCGACATCGTCTTCGTGCCCGGCTACCGGCACCCGGACCGGGAGGCCCCGCCGCGCACGGTCGTCGACGCGCTGATCGGCGCGCACACGCGGGGCGCACGGCTCGCCGCGATCTCCACGGGTGCCTTCGCCCTCGCCGCGACCGGCCTGCTCGACGGCAGACGCGCCACCACCCACTGGCACTACACCCAGGCCCTCGCCGAGCAGTACCCGCACGTCCGGGTCGACGAGAACGTCCTCTTCGTCGACGAGGGCACCGTCCTGACCTCGGCGGGCGCCGCGTCCGGCATCGACCTGTGCCTGCACATCCTGCGCGGCGACCTCGGCGTGGCGGCCGCCAACCACGCGGCCCGGCGCCTGGTCGCGGCCCCCTACCGCAGCGGCGGCCAGGCGCAGTACGTGCCCCGCAGCGTCCCGGAACCGCTCGGCGAACGGTTCGCCGCCACCCGCGAATGGGCGCTGCGCCGGCTCGGCGAACCCCTCACCCTGGAGGCGCTCGCCGAGCACGCGGCCGTGTCGCCGCGCACGTTCTCGCGCCGCTTCGTCGAGGACACCGGGTACACGCCGATGCAGTGGGTGATGCGGGCCCGCGTCGACCTCGCCCGCGAACTCCTCGAACGCTCGCAGCTCGCCGTCGAGCAGATCGCCGCCGACGTCGGGCTCGGCACGGGCGCGAACCTGCGACTGCACTTCCAGCGGATCCTCGGCACCACCCCGACCGAGTACCGGCGCACCTTCGCCCGCGGCGAGTAGCGCGCCCCGCAAGGGGCTGGCGGGATCCTTGCGAACCATGGCGATCCCGCCGCTGTCGGCGGCGCCCGCGGCGGGCGAGTCTGAAGGAGTCCGGAACACCCCGGGCACCTCGGACACTCCGTACCGACGGGAGAACCCGCACATGACCCGCATCGCCATCAACGGATTCGGCCGCATCGGCCGCAACGTGCTGCGCGCCCTGCTGGAGCGCGACAGCTCCCTGGAGGTCGTCGCCGTCAACGACCTCACCGAGCCCGCCGCTCTTGCCCGCCTGCTCGCCTTCGACTCGACGGCAGGCCGCCTCGGCCGCCCGGTGTCCGCCGAGGGGGACACGCTCGTCGTCGACGGCCGCCGCATCAAGGTCCTGGCCGAGCGTGAACCCGCGAACCTGCCGTGGGCCGCGCTCGACGTCGACATCGTCCTGGAGTCCACCGGCCGCTTCACCTCGGCGAAGGCGGCCCGCGCCCACCTCGACGCGGGCGCCAGGAAGGTCCTGGTCAGCGCCCCGTCGGACGGCGCCGACATCACCCTGGCCTACGGGGTCAACTCGGACCTGTACGACCCGGCCGTCCACACGATCGTGTCGAACGCGTCCTGCACCACGAACGCCCTCGCCCCGCTCGCGGCGGTCCTCGACGGACTCGCCGGCATCGAGCACGGCTTCATGACCACGGTGCACGCCTACACGCAGGAGCAGAACCTCCAGGACGGCCCGCACCGCGACGCCCGCCGCGCCCGCGCCGCCGCCGTCAACATCACGCCGACGACGACCGGCGCCGCCAAGGCGATCGGCCTCGTCCTGCCGAACCTCGACGGCAAGCTCTCGGGCGACTCGATCCGCGTCCCCGTCCCGGTCGGCTCGATCGTCGAACTGAACACGACGGTCGCCCGCGACGTGACCCGCGACGAGGTCCTGGCGGCCTACCGCACCGCGGCGGCCGGCCCGCTCGCCGGTGTCCTGGAGTACAGCGAGGACGCCCTGGTCTCCTCCGACATCGTCGGCAACCCCGCATCGTCGATCTTCGACTCGGCCCTGACCCGCGTGGACGGCCGTCACGTCAAGGTCGTCGCCTGGTACGACAACGAGTGGGGCTTCTCGAACCGGGTCGTCGACACGCTGGACCTGCTCGCGGCCGGCTGAACTCCCGCACCCCTTCCTCTTCCTATCTCTGACGACTCGTCATATACCTATTAGGCATATGGAGGCGATGCTCCACCACCCAGGCTCAACTCCCGGGAGGGAACGTGAAGTTCTCCGTCATCTTCGAGGCGCAACTGGCCGACCCCACCGTCGACCGTGAGCACCAGCTCTTCCGCGACTGCGTCGAACAGGCCGTCCTCGCCGAGGAGATGGGGTTCGACCGGATCTGGGCGGTGGAGCACCACTCCCTCAAGTGGTACGCGCACATGTCCGCGCCGGAGATCTTCCTGACCTGGGTCGCGGCCCGCACCTCCCGCATCCGTGTCGGGCACGGCGTCGTCTGCATGCCGTTCCGCTTCAACCACCCCGCCCGCGTCGCCGAACGCGCCGCCACGCTCGACCTGTTGTCGGGCGGACGGCTCGACCTCGGGGCCGGGCGGGGCGGCACGCTGCAGGAGACGTCCCTGTGCGGCGTCGACAAGGACCGGACGACCCAGGAGGTCGAGGAGGCGCTGCGGATCATCGGGAAGGCGTGGGAGAAGGAGGAGTTGGAGCACCACGGCCCGCTCCTCGACATCGACCCGCACCCGATCCTGCCGCGCCCGGCCCAGACCCCGCACCCGCCGCTCTTCCTGGCGTGCAGCCGCACCGAGACACTCCGCCAGGCGGCCGAACTCGGCGTCGGCGCACTGGTGATGGGCTTCGCGGGCCCGGACGCGATCGCCGACATGCGCCGCGTCTACGACACCGCGATCGCGGACCGTACCCCGGAACGCCTCGTCTCCTCCGTGGTCAACGACCACTTCTCGGTGCTGTGCCCCACGATCGTCCTGGACGACCGCGAGACGGCCCGTGCCATCGGCATCCGCGGCCAGCGCTTCTTCGCCCAGTCCATCGGCCACTGGTACGGCGGCGCGGGCATCCCCGACGAGGCGGTCGTCGACGGGACCGACGAGGCGGCCGAGATGCGCAAGGCCGCGGAACAGGTCGTGGCCCGCCTGCACGAGCAACAGATCCCGGTCCGCCCGAACGCCACCGCCACCTTCAACGCGGACCACGCGTACGGCACTGCCGCGGACGCCATCGCCTACGTCGAACGCCTCCGGGACGCCGGCGCCGACGAGATCATGTGCCTGATCCAGATGGGCACGGTGCCGCAAGCGGCTTGCCTGGAGACCTTGCGGCAGTGGGGCGAGACGGTGATCCCGCACTTTCGACGGCAGGAGTAGGAGAGCGCGGTCGCTCTGCGGGCTGACGACCAGCCCCCCCGCCCACCGTCAGTCGACACACACGCTGAAGGAGTCGCCATGGCCACCCCGGACCGTCTCGCCCCGCAGGCCCGTCCCCTGGTGGACGCCATGTCCGCCGTCTTCCCCGACCTCGGCGGCACCGTCACCGACGCAGCCGAAGCCCGCCGGATCCTCGCGGCCGCGCCGGCGTCGCCGTTCCCCGCGCCCGTGGTGGGCGCGGTCGAGGACCGGGAGATACCGGGGCCGGCCGGGGCGCCCGCGATCCCCGTACGGATCTACCGGCCGGAAGCGGCGCCCGGCCCGTGCCCTGTGGTCGTCTTCTTCCACGGCGGCGGCTGGGTCATCTGCGACCTCGACAGTCATGACCACACCGCCCGCGCCCTGTGCCGCGACGCGGGCGCCGTCGTCGTGTCCGTGGACTACCGGCTCGCCCCCGAGCACCGTTTCCCCGCCGCGGTCGACGACGCGTACGCCGCACTGTGCTGGGTCGCGGCGCACGCGCCCGAACTCGGCGCGGACGCGCGGGCGTTGAGCGTCGCGGGGGACAGTGCGGGCGGGAACCTCGCCGCCGTCGTGGCCCAGATCGCACGCGACGAGGGCGGGCCCGCCGTCGCCCGCCAGATCCTCGTCTACCCCGCGACCGACGCCCGCCGGAAGACCGGCTCGTTCGACACCAACGCCGCCGGATACTTCCTCACCGCAGCTCACTGTGCCTGGTTCCGCGAGCAGTACCTCGGCCCCGAGGGCGACCCGGCCCATGTCCGTGTGTCACCGCTCCTCGCCGACGATCTGGCCGGCCTTCCGCCCGCCCACGTCGTCACCGCCGGCTGCGACCCCCTGTGCGACGAGGGCCGCGCGTACGCGAAGGCGCTGAGGGACGCCGGCGGCACCGTCACCGAGAGCCACTTCCCGGACATGTTCCACGGCTTCTTCGGCTTCCCCGAGCTCCTGGACGACGCTCGCAGGGCCGTGGCCGATGTGGTCCAGGTCATCGTTTCGAGTGGGCGAGACAGGAAAAACGACGGCGAAACGGGGGTTCGCGCAGGATAATTTCCGGAGTCTCCCCTTGTGGCGGAGAACCTCGCACGCATACGGTGTCCTTACGCGAGGTTCTCCCGTGGAGGAAGAGACATGACGGAAATTCTTGTGCAGGCTGGCGCGGAGGGAAATATTCCTTCGGTCCGAGTGGTGGGCGACAGGGTCGTGGAGCACCCGGCCTGGCCCGTGCTCAAGGATGCCGTGGAGGAGATCAGGACCTGGCAGGAGGCGGACGGGTCCATCGACTTCGACGCCGAGAACGCCCCCGCGAAGTCCGACGCCGAGCTCGCCGTGGACCGCGTCGTGTCCGCCGTGGAACAGCTCGCGCCGCTGCTGCCGCAGGACGCCGCGTACCTCGACGCGCTCGTGCGCGACGTGCGCCGCTGGGCCGACGAGGGCTTCCGGGTGCCCGACTTCCTCGACTCCCTCCTCGCGTTCCAGCCCGCCGCCCACCGCCGGGACGGCCTCCAGCACCTGGTGGTCTTCCCGATGTACACGCAGAACGGCAACCCGGACCGGAACCTGGAAGCCGTCGTGCTCAAGATGGTGTGGCCCGACTGGCTCGCCGAGCTGGAGGCCACCCGTTACGACAACCCCCTCTTCTGCGGCATCACCTTCGAGGACTTCACCTCCGGCTACGACACGAACTCGGCCGTCCTCTTCCCCGAGACCATCGCCGTGCGCGAGGCGCCGGAACGATTCTCCTGGGGTGGCATCTTCTGTGACCGCGAGGCGGCCCGCTTCCGCCGCGTCACCGAGGCCGCCGTCGACGTCCTCGGCCTCGCGCTGCCCGACGACATCCAGGACATGGTCGGCGACCAGGACCGCTGCCAGCAGGCGTTCGTGCTCTGGGACATGGTCCACGACCGCACCCACAGCCACGGCGACCTGCCCTTCGACCCGTTCATGATCAAGCAGCGCCAGCCGTTCTGGATGTACGGCCTGGAGGAACTGCGCTGCGACCTCACCGCCTTCAAGGAGGCCGTGAAACTGGAGGCGGACGGCGTCCCGCAGGGCCGCGACGTCCAGTACGCCGTGCTCTTCGACCGCATGTTCCGTTTCCCGGTCACCGGCGAGCGGGTGCGCAACTACGACGGTCTCGGCGGTCAGCTCCTCTTCGCGTACCTGCACAAGCACGACGTCGTCCGCTGGACCGACAACAAGCTGCACATCGACTGGCAGCGCGCCCCCGAGGTCACGAACCAGCTGTGCGGCGACATCGAGCAGCTGTACCGCGACGGCATCGACCGCCCGAAGCTCGTGCACTGGTTCGCCGCCTACGACCTGGTCTCGACGTATCTCGCGCCGCACCCGGGCTCGCGCTGGGCCAAGGGTCCGGACGCCCTCGACACGAGCCTGCCGCCCCGCAAGCTCGTCGACGAGGTGCTTCCGGACGAGTTTCCGCTGAGCATGTTTTATGAGGCCCTCTCGAAGAAGCTGAAGAACGTGATCGCCTCGACGAAGGGCATCACCGCGGCGGGCACCGAGCAGGTCGCCGCGTGAGCCACAGCGAGCAGGAGGCGACTGCCATGACCGACACCAACGAAGCCAGGGACACGCTGAGCGGTGCCGTGATCGCGGTCGCCGGAGCGGCGGGCCCCGCCGGGCGTGCCACGCTCAAGCGGCTCGCGGAGGCCGGTGCCACCGTCGTCGGGGCCGACGCGGACCCGGAGCGGCTCGCGGAGGCCGTCGACGAGGCGCGCTACGCGCACGGCGGCTCCACCGTCATCGGCGACACCGTCGACCTCCTCGATCTGCACGCGACCCGTGACTGGGCCGGCCGCGTCGAGAAGGACTTCGGCCGCGTCGACGGCGTCGTCCACCTCGTCGGCGGCTGGCGCGGCAGCGCCTCCTTCGCCGAGACCGACCTCGCCGACTGGGACCTGCTGGAAAAGCTCCTGATCCGTACCGTTCAGCACACCTCGCTCGCCTTCCAGGAGGGGCTCGGCCGCTCCGACCGGGGCCGCTACCTGTTGATCAGCGCGGCGGGAGCCTCCAAGCCCACCGCGGGCAACGCCGCGTACGCCGCCTCCAAGGCCGCCGCCGAGGCGTGGACGCTCGCGCTCGGCGACGCCTTCCGCAAGGCGGGGGGCGAGGCGGGGCCGCGGCAGGCGGCTGCGATCCTGGTGGTGAAGGCGCTGGTGCACGACGCGATGCGCGCGGAGCGCCCCAACGCGAAGTTCGCGGGCTTCACGGACGTCAAGGAGCTGGCCGAGGCCATCGTCGGTGTCTGGGACAAGCCCGCCGCCGAAGTGAACGGGACCCGCCTGTGGCTGACCGAGAAGCCGTGAATCCTCCGAAAACCGATGCCCGTAGGCGTCACGACCCCGCCACCCGGGGCTTCGCGAGCGACAACTACGCGGGCGCCCATTCCGAGGTGATGGCGGCCCTCGCCCTCGCCAACGGCGGGCACCAGGTCGCGTACGGCGAGGACGACTACACGGCCCATCTCCAGCAGATCATCCGCAGCCACTTCGGCCCGACCGCCGAGGCGTTCCCGGTCTTCAACGGCACGGGCGCCAACGTCGTCGCGCTCCAGGCGGTCACCGACCGCTGGGGCGCGGTGATCTGCGCCGAGTCCGCGCACATCAACGTGGACGAGGGCGGCGCACCGGAGCGGATGGGCGGCCTCAAGCTGCTCACCGTGCCCACGCCCGACGGCAAGCTCACCCCCGAGCTGATCGACCGGCAGGCGTTCGGCTGGGACGACGAGCACCGCGCGATGCCGCAGGTCGTCTCGATCACCCAGTCCACCGAGCTGGGCACGCTCTACACGCCCGACGAGATCCGCGCGATCTGCGACCACGCCCACGAGCGGAACATGGTCGTGCACCTCGACGGCTCCCGGATATCCAACGCGGCGGCCTCCCTCGACGTGCCGATGCGTACGTTCACGAACGCGGCCGGCGTCGACATCCTCTCGCTCGGCGGCACCAAGAACGGCGCGCTGTTCGGTGAGGCCGTCGTCGTCATCAACCAGGACGCCGTGCGCCACATGAAGCACCTGCGCAAGCTGTCCATGCAGCTCGCGTCCAAGATGCGGTTCGTGTCGGTGCAGCTGGAGGCGCTGTTCGCCAAGGACCTGTGGTTGCGCAACGCCCGGCACGCCAACGAGATGGCGCAGCGCCTGGCCGAAGGCGTGCGGGCCGTCGACGGCGTCGAGATCCTCCACCCCGTCCAGGCCAACGGCGTCTTCGCCCGCCTCCCGCACGACGTCTCCGAACGCCTGATGAAGCACTACCGCTTCTACTTCTGGGACGAGGCGGCCGGTGACGTCCGCTGGATGTGCGCCTTCGACACGCGTGAGGAGGACGTCGACGGATTCGTCGCGGCCCTCAAGGAGGAGATGGCACGCTAGCGTGTGCATAGATATGCGGTCGACCGTAAAGTCATTGACTGGCGGTCGGCCGCATCCCTATGCTCGCGTGCCATGCAGCTGATCCAGCAAAACCCTGATCTGTCCGCCTACTTGGCGGCCGATGACGTCATCGATCATCGCCATCCGCTCGTCCGGGAGGTGGCGGGGCGGCTCGCCGAGGACTCCGCCGACTCATGTGCATACGCCAGGGCCGCCTACGAGTACGTGCGGGACACCATTCCGCACTCCGCGGACAGCGGCGACATGCGGGTCACCTGGCGCGCCTCGGACGTTCTGGAGCAGGGAACCGGCATCTGTCACGCGAAGGCGCACGCCCTGGTGGCGTTGTTGCGCGCCGAGGACATCCCCGCGGCCATCTGTTATCAGCGGCTGACGCACGACGCCGGGACGGGCTGGTGCCTGCACGGCCTGATCGCCGTACGGTTCCACGGCGCATGGCATCGGCAAGATGTGCGGGGGAACAAGCCGGGGGTCGACGCGCAGTTCTCCCTGGAAGGGGAGCGGCTGGCCTGGGTGCCCGACCCTCAGTCCAGTGAGCTGGACTATCCGGTACTCTTTGATGTACCGGATCCGGCGGTGCTCGATGTGCTGCGCAGCGCGCCGGACCGCCCGTACCTCTGGGAGAACCTCCCCGACTCGCTCACTGTTTAAGGCAGGTCATGGCCCTCCAGCTCACCGTCGCCGACGACGTCCGCGCGCTCGCGCCCGCGTTCCACCACATCGCCGTCGAGGCGTACGACCTCGTCAACACGCCCAGCACGGACGGGACGTCGGCCCTGCTCGACGACGCCGCGCGCCGACTGGCCGCACGCCTCGACGGGCGCGCGCCGCACGAGGACCCGCACATGACGGACTGGCGCGCGGCCTACACCGCCTTCGGGGCGAAGCCCAACCGCACCCGCAACTCCGCGGAGGCGCTCGCCAAGAGGGCTCTCGCGGACGGCGGGCTGCCGCGGATCAACACCCTCGTCGACGTCTACAACGCGATCAGCGTCGCCCATCTGATCCCGGTCGGCGGCGAGGACCTCGATCACATCAAGGGCGGGATGCGGCTCATCAGGGCCACGGGCGCGGAGGACTTCGTGACCGTCGCGGCGGGCGAGCCGACGGTCGAGCACCCGGACGCGGGGGAGGTCGTCTGGTGCGACGACGAAGGCGTCACCTGCCGCCGCTGGAACTGGCGCCAGGGCACCCGCACCCGCCTCACCGACACCTCGACCAACGCCCTGTTCCTCCTGGAGGGCATGGGCGAGCACGCCGGACTGGAGGCGGCGGGCGCCGAACTGGCCGAACTCCTGGAGAAGTTCAGCCCCGGCGCCCGGATCACCCTGCACGCGGCGGTCTGACCGGCTCGCGCCGCTGTCGCGCGGCCCGCGGTCTCAGCGGGCCTCGGAGGCCTTGACCTCTTCGGGGGTCGGGGCCGTGCCGCCGAGGTGGGCCGGCATCCACCAGGTGTCGTTCGCACCCTTGGGGCGCACGGGGTAGGCGCGCTGGGCCGCCTCGAGCAACTCCTGGACGCGCCCGCGCAGTCGGCGCGTGATCGCACCGGCGTACTGGTCGGACGCGGCCTCCATCGCCTCGCCCACCCGGATCGTGACCGGGATGTGGTCCCGCTTGAAGTTGCGCGGACGCCCCTTCGTCCACAGCCGCTGCGTGCCCCAGAGCGCCATCGGGACGATCGGCACCCCCGCCTCCTGCGCGAGACGCACGGCACCCGTCTTGAAGCTCTTCAGCGTGAACGACTCCGAGATCGTCGCCTCCGGGAAGACCCCGACGATCTCGCCCGCGCGCAGCGACTGCAGGGCGTGCTGGTACGCGTGCTCACCCTGGGCGCGGTCCACCGGGATGTGCTTCATGCTGCGCATGAGCGGCCCGGAGACCTTGTGACGGAACACCGACTCCTTGGCCATGAAGCGGACCAGGCGCTTCTGCGGCAGCGCGGCGAGGCCGTCGAAGATGAAGTCCAGGTAGCTGATGTGGTTGCTGACCAGGACGGCACCGCCCGAGCGCGGAATGTTCTCCGAGCCCTTGCAGTCGATCTTCAGGTCGAGCGCCTTGAACAACGTGAGGGCGGCGCCGATGACCGGACGGTAGACGAGCTCTGCCATGGAGAGGGAGGACCCTTCTGAAGTGCCTGGGGAATGCTGTGGGTGGGAGCTTTCCCGGCGGTAAGTTACGGAGCCGTAGGTATTGCGGCTTGCGCAGATCGTGCCCCAAGAACGGCCGGGTGGCCAGTCCTGGTTCCGGTGGCGCGCGAGATCCTGGTCACGTTGGCCGGAATGTGCAGAGACGTTTGAGCGCTGTACCGGAGACGACGAACGGGCGAGGGACAAAGGAGGACAGGGGTGACCGTGGGCGAAGTGACGCTCGGGGCCGAGGAGTTGGGCGACGACCTGGGGGAGCGGGCCACGCTCGTCCAGTTCTCGAGTGCGTTCTGCGCACCCTGCCGGGCCACCCGCCGGGTGCTCGACGAGGTCGCCGCGATGGTCCCCGGCGTCTCGCACATCGAGATCGACGCGGAGGCCCGACTCGACCTCGTACGCGCCGTGGGCATCGCCAGGACGCCGACCGTGCTCGTTCTGGACGCGCGCGGACGCGAGGTCCGCCGGGCGGCGGGCCAGCCGCGCAAGGCGGACGTCATCGCGGCCCTCGGCGAAGCCGTGTGATGCCGTCACCGCCAGGGGTCGGGGTGACGCATCTCCCAGATGACGGAACGCACTTGACTGCACGCGCCACGTATCGTCAGTCTGACCCTATGCCGCAGGAAATCCTTCTCTACCAGCGGGTCCATGTCGACCTCGCGCGCTGTTCGAGCGCCCGTTGTCGTGTCGTCTGACGCACCCACGGACCCCGCTCGGCCCCTCCCGCAGAAGGACAACTCCATGACGGTCACGCCCGAATTGCGCTCCGCCCTGCCCGCCGGCCCCGACCTCCTGCGCTCGGTGTTCCGGCAGCATGCCGCGGGCGTCGCGGTGATCACGGCGGCGGGTGCCGCCCCGGTCGGTTTCACCGCCACCTCCCTCACCTCGGTCTCCGCCGAGCCTCCGGTCGTCTCCTTCGGTGTCGGCGTCGGCGCGTCCAGCTGGCCGACCATCGCCGAGGCCGCGCACGTCGGCGTGCACATACTCGGCGACCACCAGGCCGACCTCGCCGCCACGTTCGCCCGCAGCGGAGCCGACCGCTTCGGCGCGCCCACCCGCTGGTCCGAAGGGCCCGAAGGGGTCCCGATCCTGGACGGCGTACTGGCCTGGATGGTCTGCAAGGTGATCGCACGCGTACCCGCGGGGGACCACCGGATCGTGCTCGCCGAGGCGGTGTGCGGGGACCCGGCCGGAGCCGGGCGTCCGCTCCTCTACCACCAGGGGCGCTTCAACGCGTTGCGCGACTGAGAGTTCCCAGCTCCGGGCGATTACGGAGCGTTGGCAAGGTCACAGTTCAAAGCGCTTGCTTAGTGGGCAGGATCTGGGTGTACTGACGAGTAATATTTCGTTCGGAGCGCGGGCCGCCCCGACCGGAAGAGTCCGCTTCAGGCGCCTATGCTGCCTGCAACAAGGCGTTTTCAGCCGCAGAAGCAAGGCTGCCCAGTAAAAGACGATTGCAGTAGGAGAGCCGGCGTGAGCTTGAGGATCGTTGTCACCGTGAAGTATGTGCCGGATGCGACCGGCGACCGGCGCTTCGCCGATGACCTGACCGTCGATCGTGATGATGTGGACGGGCTGCTGTCGGAGCTGGATGAGTATGCGGTGGAGCAGGCGCTGCAGATCTCGGAGAACTCCGATGACGACGTGGAGATCACCGTGTTGACGGTGGGTCCCGAGGACGCGAAGGACGCGCTGCGCAAGGCGTTGTCGATGGGTGCGGACAAGGCGATCCATGTCGAGGACGACGATCTGCACGGCACGGACGCGATCGGGACCTCGCTGGTGCTGGCGAAGGCGATCGAGAAGGCCGGTTTCGACCTGGTNGTCTCCGGTATGGCCTCCACCGACGGCACGGCCGGGATCGTGCCGGCGCTGGTCGCCGAGCGGCTGGGGGTGGCGCAGGTGACGCTGCTGTCCGAGGTGGC
>NZ_KB891843.1 GCF_000373565.1 Streptomyces sp. HmicA12
TGTCACGTCCGGCAGGGGATGATGCGATCTTTACGGAGTCCATGGCCTTTGAGCTGCGATGACGCAAACGGAGCCGGACAGTTTTTTTAGATGGCTGAACTGGGCTTTCCCTATTTGATGTTGGGGTGAGCTGGTACGCAGCAAGTAGTTCCGGACTCCAACTCAATTACACGTGGACGTGCTACTGCATGATTGGGGCCCACGAGGACGCTTCCGTAAGGAAGTCCCAGCTGATCATTTCGGGGGTGTGAGGGGCCGCCACGATCAACTTCCACTGCGTGCTGTAGCGATGAGGCGTGATCTGCAGGAAGGCGTCTGAAGGTGGAGCGGGAGCCGACGGCTGGACACGGCGCTGCGCGGCCTGGTGACCGGCTGCGGAGGAGCAAGAGCGCCAAAGGGGCATGCCGACGACTGACGACGTACGCGGTGCAGGCCACGTGCACGGCTGCGCCCTCACCGGCGGGGCTGTTCGTGCTGACGCAGTCAGGCTGTCCATGGGTGGGCCTGTCGGATCATGCTGCTTCGCGCGCGCCGTGCAGCCCGCCTCGGCAACGAGTTCAGGTTGAGGCGGGCGTGCCGGTGCATCCGGGCGCCGGTCAGAACAGGTACCCGTCCTCCTCGCTGGGGCTGGAATCGGTGGCCGATTCAGAGCAGCGGGGCTTCACGGCGGAGGTGACCGCTGCCTTGAAGTCCTCGCGGAGCTCTGGCAGGGAGCGGTCGCGCAGGGCGACGGTTTCGGTCCAGCCGCCCTGTGGCATGTCGAGGCGGGAAACGCCTTGGGGGAGGTCGAGCGTGAGCCAGTGGTTCAAGACATGCTGCTCCGCCCGGACGGCTTGGTAGCCGGACAACGGTGTAACGAGCACCTGGTGCCAGCCGTGGAGCGCGTGAGTCCGGATCCGCTCACTGTCGTCATTGCAGATGCCGACTTTTGCGGCCCCCAGTGCGGTGTGCACCAGCAGGTACAGAAAGGCGGGGAGCGCCTGTTTGAAGCCGTGCCGAACGCAGTGGACGCAAGAAGCCCTGCGGCGCTGGATGACCTTGTCGAGCACGGCATCCACCTGCTTTCCGCAGTCGATGTGCTCTGCCCTCCAGACGGCCTTGACGCTTCCGGGGAAGGCGGTGAGCGGTTTCAACCCCGCCTCCTTCATGACCTCAACGGCCACCGCGGGGTCCGTGGCGCGCTGCGCGCAGAACCGGCAGGGGAACTTCGTCTTGCGGGCGTTGCACAGAGTCGGGTCGACGATCTTCTTGCACGTAGTGCAACGGCTGCGCCACTTCTCGTTCGAGCCTGGATAGGGCACGAGGGCCTCGAGCCCGAGAGTGAGGAGTTCGGCGCGCGCGCCTGCGTCAGGTATTTGCCGGGACCCGGAGCAGTAGTCGCAGGCTCCGTTGCCTGAGTAGACGACGCTGCTGTACCAGACGTCGATCTCGTGTAAGCATTTGAGGCACAGACAGCGCCAAGTCCCCCGAGTGCCGGGGAACTTCTCCAGCGGTTCAACATTCGCCTCGCGGATCTTGTCCTCCGCGACCTCAGCCGGCACGGAACGCTTGCGGGCCGCCGCAGCGGAGCTCTTGCGTTGCCCGCAGGTGAAGCAGGGGC
>NZ_KB891845.1 GCF_000373565.1 Streptomyces sp. HmicA12
ACGGGCCTTGACCCTGAATCCTGAACACGGGTTATGCGGCTGGTGCCAGCGTAGTTGATGTGAGGTGGAAGGCGTTCTCGAAGGCGATCGGTGATCGTTGTCCGAGGCGGGAGTGTCGGCGCCGGGTGTTGTAGCGGTGGAGCCATCTGAACGCATCGAGTCGAGCCTCGCGCTCGCTTGGCCAGCTCTTTCGGCCTTGCAGGGCCTCGCGTTTGAAGGTCGCATTGAAGGACTCGGCGAGTGCGTTGTCCGCGCTGGACCCGACCGCGCTCATGCTCTGCCGGACCCCTGCTGACCTGCAGGCTTCAGCGAAGGCCCTGCTCGTGTACTGGGCTCCGTGGTCGGTGTGCATGATCGACCCTGCGAGACTTCCGCGGGTGCGGATGGCCGCGGCCAGGGCGTCGGTCACGAGGTCCGTGCGCATGTGGTCGGCGATCGCCCAGCCGGCCAGGCGGCGTGAGGCGAGGTCGATGACGGTGGCCAGGTAGCAGAACTTCCCGCCGTCGATGGGCAGGTAGGTGATGTCGCCGACGTACTTCGTGTTCGGCGTGACGGCGGTGAAGTCGCGGCGGATCAGGTCCGGAGCCTTGGCTGCGGCCGGATCGGGGACGGTGGTGCGGTGCCGGCGGCGCAACCGGACCCCTTCGATCCCGGACTCCCGCATGATCCTGGCGACCCGCTTGTGATTGACCGCCTCACCGATCGTCTCGCGGAGTTCGGCGGTGATCCTCGGGGCTCCGTAGGTGCCGTCCGATTCCTGGTGCACCGCCCGTATCCGGGCGGCCAGTTGTGCGTCGGCCGCCTGCCGGACGGCCCGGTCGGCGGCTGTCCGGCGCCAGTAGTAGAAGCTCGAGCGGCTGACACCGAGGACGCTGCAGAGCCGCTTCACGCCGTAGCGGCGCTGCAGGTCGGCGACGCACTGGAAGCGGTTCACCAGCGCGTCTCCCCGGCGAAATATTTGGCCGCCTTCCGCAGGATCTCGCGTTCCTCCTCCAACTCGCGGATCTTCTTCCGCAAGGCCGCGTTCTCCGCCTCCAGCGGTTCCGGCGGCTGAGCCGTCTCCGGCGTCCGGCGTCCTCGCGGACGGCTTGCTCCGGCAGCCCTCACCCAGTTCCGCAAGGTCTCCGGATTGATGCCCAGATCGGCGGCGACCGACCTGATCGTCGCCTCCGGCCGCGACTCGTAGAGCGCGACCGCGTCCGCCTTGAACTCCGGCGGGTAGTTCTTCATGACCACGAGATGTCCGTTCTCAGATCCTCAGGATCCAGTGTCTCGTGTGTTCAACATCAGGGGTCAAGGCCC
>NZ_KB891846.1 GCF_000373565.1 Streptomyces sp. HmicA12
GTATCCCCCCAGGTCAGCCCTGCCCAAGGTTCGCGAGTTCCAGGAGGCTGAGGGCATCGCATTCCAGACCGCGCGTGACGTCTACGGCCTGCTCGAAGACGAGGGCCTGGTCGTATCCCGAAAGGGAAAGGGCACCTTCGTCTCCCCGATCCTCGGAAAGATCCTTCGCGACGGCACTGGCCGGTACATCAGGGCAGCGCGTGAGGAGGATGGAGCCCGCGGTGCTTTCGCCGGAGAGATCGCTCGGCTGGGGATGACCTCCAGCTCAACTACGGTCATCTCTCGTGAGCGCCCACCGGCACGGGTGGCCCAGATCCTTGGCATCCACCACTCGACAAAGGCTCTGTCCAGGGCTCGCACCATGCTCGCCGATGACACCGTGGTCCAAGTCGCCACGTCCTACTTCCCTGGCGACATCGCCTTCGGCACTCAGCTTGAGGAGCAGGACACGGGAGACGGTGGCAGCAAGTCCCGGCTCTCCGAGTACGGGCACGCCCAGGTGCGCATCCGGGAGACCATCGACATCCGCCAGCCGACAAAGGTTGAGGCCGACGCGCTGGGCATCCCCACGGCCAGGAACGTCTACGAGATCACCCATGTCGGTCTCACCGCGGAGCGCAGGGCCGTCGAGGTCTGCGTCCACGTGATGCCCGTAAGCCTCTGGTCGCTCAGCTACGAGTGGCCCATCGATCAGCCCGAATCCTGAAAGGACTTCACCTTGAGCTCCAACGACGCCATCGTCCGTGATGCCACCGAGCGCTACCGCAAGGAGCGCCGGGAAGCTGGCGAGAGCCGCGGCGCCTTCGAGACGGAGATCCGTCGCCTTGGCGGTACGCCTCGCGTGGAGACGGCAGTCAGCCGCTCGACGGCGCCGGCCCCGGTCGCCTCAATTCTCGACATCGCCTCCACCGAGGAGACTGTCGTGCGGGCTCGCCACATGTACAACGGCGACACCCTCGTCCAGCTCGCGGACTCGTACGTGCCCCTCGACGTCGCGGAAGCTGCCCAGATCGAGAACCCCGACCCCGGAAAGGGCGGCATCATCAGCCGCATGGCAGATGCCGGGTTCGAGCAGACCGAGGTGATCGAAGAGGTCACCCAGTACACCGCCACCTCCATTGAGGCCGAAGCCTTCGGCGTCGAGGTGGGGTCCAACCTCATTCAGATCACGCACATCGGCTACACCTCTGCCGGGCGCGCCGTCGAGGTGACCGTGCACCGCCCCGGGCCCGGCTGGG
>NZ_KB891847.1 GCF_000373565.1 Streptomyces sp. HmicA12
CCTACACCCTTACCCCGGGACTACCATCGCCCGGGCTGGACTACCTTCCTGCGTCACCCCATCACTCACCTACTACCAACTTGGGCCGGCGGCTCCACCACTTTCCTTTCCCCGAAGGGTCCGGAACGGCTTCACGGCCTTAGCATCACTGGATTCGATGTTTGACGCTTCACAGCGGGTACCGGAATATCAACCGGTTATCCATCGACTACGCCTGTCGGCCTCGCCTTAGGTCCCGACTTACCCTGGGCAGATCAGCTTGACCCAGGAACCCTTAGTCAATCGGCGCACACGTTTCTCACGTGTGTATCGCTACTCATGCCTGCATTCTCACTCGTGAACCGTCCACAACTCGCTTCCGCGGCTGCTTCACCCGGCACACGACGCTCCCCTACCCATCACAGCGCCCGTTGGGGCTATTGCTGCAATGACACGACTTCGGCGGTACGCTTGAGCCCCGCTACATTGTCGGCGCGGAATCACTAGACCAGTGAGCTATTACGCACTCTTTCAAGGGTGGCTGCTTCTAAGCCAACCTCCTGGTTGTCTCTGCGACTCCACATCCTTTCCCACTTAGCGTACGCTTAGGGGCCTTAGTCGATGCTCTGGGCTGTTTCCCTCTCGACCATGGAGCTTATCCCCCACAGTCTCACTGCCGTGCTCTCACTTACCGGCATTCGGAGTTTGGCTAAGGTCAGTAACCCGGTAGGGCCCATCGCCTATCCAGTGCTCTACCTCCGGCAAGAAACACACGACGCTGCACCTAAATGCATTTCGGGGAGAACCAGCTATCACGGAGTTTGATTGGCCTTTCACCCCTAACCACAGGTCATCCCCCAGGTTTTCAACCCTGGTGGGTTCGGTCCTCCACGAAGTCTTACCTCCGCTTCAACCTGCCCATGGCTAGATCACTCCGCTTCGGGTCTTGAGCGCGCTACTAAATCGCCCTATTCGGACTCGCTTTCGCTACGGCTTCCCCACACGGGTTAACCTCGCAACACACCGCAAACTCGCAGGCTCATTCTTCAAAAGGCACGCAGTCACGAC
>NZ_KB891848.1 GCF_000373565.1 Streptomyces sp. HmicA12
CTGAGACCTGATGCCGAGCCGATTGTGGTGAAGTGGATGATCCTATGCTGTCGAGAAAAGCCTCTAGCGAGTTTCATGGCGGCCCGTACCCTAAACCGACTCAGGTGGTCAGGTAGAGAATACCGAGGCGTTCGGGTGAACTATGGTTAAGGAACTCGGCAAAATGCCCCCGTAACTTCGGGAGAAGGGGGGCCATCACTGGTGATGACATTTACTGTCTGAGCTGGGGGTGGCCGCAGAGACCAGCGAGAAGCGACTGTTTACTAAAAACACAGGTCCGTGCGAAGCCGTAAGGCGATGTATACGGACTGACGCCTGCCCGGTGCTGGAACGTTAAGGGGACCGGTTAGTGCACTTTCGGGTGTGCGAAGCTGAGAACTTAAGCGCCAGTAAACGGCGGTGGTAACTATAACCATCCTAAGGTAGCGAAATTCCTTGTCGGGTAAGTTCCGACCTGCACGAATGGCGTAACGACTTCTCGACTGTCTCAACCATAGGCCCGGTGAAATTGCACTACGAGTAAAGATGCTCGTTTCGCGCAGCAGGACGGAAAGACCCCGGGACCTTTACTACAGTTTGATATTGGTGTTCGGTTCGGCTTGTGTAGGATAGGTGGGAGACTTTGAACCAGCCACGCCAGTGGTTGGGGAGTCGTCGTTGAAATACCACTCTGGTCGTGCTGGATGTCTAACCTGGGTCCGTGATCCGGATCAGGGACAGTGTCTGATGGGTAGTTTAACTGGGGCGGTTGCCTCCTAAAGAGTAACGGAGGCGCCCAAAGGTTCCCTCAGCCTGGTTGGTAATCAGGTGTTGAGTGTAAGTGCACAAGGGAGCTTGACTGTGAGACCGACGGGTCGAGCAGGGACGAAAGTCGGGACTAGTGATCCGGCGGTGGCTTGTGGAAGCGCCGTCGCTCAACGGATAAAAGGTACCCCGGGGATAACAGGCTGATCTTCCCCAAGAGTCCATATCGACGGGATGGTTTGGCACCTCGATGTCGGCTCGTCGCATCCTGGGGCTGGAGTCGGTCCCAAGGG
>NZ_KB891849.1:0-208742 GCF_000373565.1 Streptomyces sp. HmicA12
TTTCCCCGTAATCGGGGTGACACCACGAGAGCGGAACCAGGAGAGGAATAATCTCCCGGTTCACAGCGTCCTCGCTGTGCGCCTGCCAGTCGAAGACCGGCAGGACTTTTTCAAAGGAACCTCGTCCCAGCTGATGCTGGAGACGGGGTATCAACATATCTGGCGTTGATTTTTGGCACGCTGTTGAGTTCTCAAGGAACGGACGCTTCCTTTGTACTCACCCTCTCGGGCTTTCCTCCGGGCGCTTCCCTTCGGTATTTCGTGTTTCCGACTCTATCAGACCGTTTTACCGGCCGATTTCCACGGGGTCTTGCTTCGCTTTCCAGGACTCGCTTTCGCGTTTCCCTTCCGGCGGTCGTAACTCTAACAGCGTTTTCTCGCCTCTCTGACCACACCCGTGAGTACAGAGGTCTAGACCAGAGGTAGGGTTCGACTCGTTAGAGGCCGCAAGGGATCACGGTGCTCGTTGGCATCTCGTGCTCCCAGGCGGAGGTACGACAGTACATGGGCCCCGGTGCGCGGTGCAAATCGTTTGCGGGGTGCTCTACGTCAGCCAACCGGTACCTCTCATGCGGAACCGGGACTTTTTATGACTTACGCTTCTGAACGGTACGTCGTCCAGGACAGGCAGTGACGACGACCATCAATCTCCACCCCTGGGAGGCTTGCCATGACCAATGTGACGTCCCCGCTTGCCGGACGCGCGATTGGGCTCTCCGCCGTTCCTGACCCGGTGTTCTCCGGTGCGATGGTCGGCCCCGGCACCGCCATCGACCCCGCGCGTGAGCCTTCCGAGGCCGTCGCTCCCGTCAGCGGCATCGTCGTTTCCCTTCACCCGCACGCCTTCGTCGTCGTGGACGAAGAGGGGCACGGTGTACTGACGCACCTGGGCATCGACACCGTTCAGCTCAACGGCGAGGGCTTTGAGCTCCTCGTCAACAAGGGCGACACCGTTCAGCGTGGTCAGGCCGTGGTGCGTTGGGACCCGGCCGCGGTCGAGGCCGCCGGCAAGTCTCCGGTGTGCCCCGTCGTCGCGCTCGAGGCCACCGCCGAGTCGCTGTCCGATGTCGTCGAGGACGGCGACATCAAGGCGGGCGAAGCGCTGTTCGGCTGGAAGTAGCAGAGCGCCGTCACTGACGGTCCGCAGGACAACCATCGCGGCGGCTGGGCCCGCCGCACTATCGGAGACGGGTGAGATGGAGACAACGCTGCGAGGCGTCGGCGTGAGCCACGGTGTGGCGATCGGCGAGGTTCGGCACATGGGGACGGCGGTACTGGAGCCGCCGGCCAAGCAGATTCCGGCGGAGGACGCGGAGCGCGAGCAGGGGCGCGCCCGTCAGGCCGTCGAAGCTGTTGCGGCCGACCTGATTGCGCGCGGCAATCTGGCCGGTGGCGAGGCCCAGGCGGTGCTCGAGGCGCAGGCCATGATCGCTCAGGACCCCGAGCTGATCGCCGACGTCGACCGCCGTATCGCTGTCGGCAGCACGGCCGAGCGTGGGATCTACGACGCCTTCTCGCACTACCGGGAACTGCTGGCCGGTGCCGGCGAGTACATGGCCGGTCGTGTGGCGGACCTCGACGACGTGCGGAATCGTATCGTCGCTCGTCTGCTCGGTGTTCCGATGCCGGGTGTGCCCGACAGTGACAAGCCGTACGTCCTCATCGCCCGTGACTTGGCGCCTGCGGACACCGCTCTGCTGGACCCCACGCTCGTTCTCGGTTTCGTCACCGAAGAGGGCGGGCCGACCAGCCACAGCGCCATCCTGGCCCGCGCTCTCGGAGTACCGGCGATCGTGGCTCTGCCCGGCGCGGGTGAGCTCGCCGAGGGCACCGTGGTCGCGGTGGACGGCAGCACGGGCGAGATCTTCGTGGAGCCGAGCTCGGAGAAGCGTGCCGCTCTCGAGGCCGCTGCCGCCGAGCGCAAGGCGGCGCTTGCCGCTTCGACCGGTCCCGGCGCCACCTCGGACGGGCACAAGGTGCCCCTGCTCGCGAACGTCGGCGGACCGGCGGACGTGCCGGCCGCCGTCGAGGCCGGGGCCGAGGGTGTCGGGCTCTTCCGCACCGAGTTCCTGTTCCTCGACGACAGCAAGCAGGCTCCGTCCGAGGAGAAGCAGGTCGAGGCGTACCGCCAGGTGCTCGAGGCGTTCCCCGAGGGACGTGTCGTGGTGCGTGTGCTGGATGCCGGTGCCGACAAGCCGCTGGACTTCCTGACTCCTGGCGACGAGCCGAACCCGGCTCTGGGCGTGCGGGGTCTGCGGTCGCTGCTCGACCACCCCGAGGTGCTGCGTACCCAGCTCACGGCGCTGGCGAAGGCGTCCGAGGGGCTGCCGGTCTACCTCGAGGTCATGGCCCCGATGGTCGCCGACCGCGCAGACGCCAAGGCGTTCGCCGATGCCTGTCGTGAGGCGGGGCTGCAGGCCAAGTTCGGGGCGATGGTGGAGATCCCGTCCGCCGCGCTGCGTGCCCGGTCCGTGCTGCAGGAGGTCGAGTTCCTGTCGCTCGGCACGAACGACCTGGCCCAGTACACGTTCGCGGCCGACCGTCAGGTCGGTGCCGTGTCGCGTCTGCAGGACCCGTGGCAGCCCGCGCTGCTCGACCTGGTCGCCCTGTCCGCCGATGCGGCCAGGGCCGAGGGCAAGAGCTGTGGTGTGTGCGGTGAAGCCGCGTCCGACCCGCTGTTGGCCTGTGTGCTGACCGGTCTGGGTGTCACCTCCCTGTCCATGGGCGCCGCGTCGATCCCGTACGTGCGGGCGACGCTCGGCAAGTACACGCTGGCCCAGTGCGAGCGTGCGGCTGCCGCCGCCCGTGCCGCGGACTCCGCCGAAGAGGCGCGCAACGCCGCTCAGGCGGTGCTGTCCGGCGAGTAGTCGGCCAGTTCAGCTCTTCTGGAGGGCGCTCCACCAACCGGTGGAGCGCCCTTCGCGGTTTCTCGTCAGGTCAGTGCCGGTGCCGGCCGTCCGGGTCGCTCGCGTTCGCCGCCGGTGCGGAGCGGTAGTCGACGTCGGGTTCCGGCGCCATCAGGTCGCCCGAGTAGGCGTCGATGCAGTAGGCGTCGAAGACCTGGGCAGCGGTGAGTTCATGGAGGCCCTCGTCCTTCAGTTGCCAGCCGTACACCTGGTCCCGCTCCCCCGTCCTGCTGGTCCGCAGGACCAGTCCGCACGCGCTGTTCGTGGCGACGGCCAGGGCGAGCACCGTCGTCAGCTCCATGGCCGCGGACTCGTCGAGCCGGACGGTGTCGGGTGCGAGGGCATGGACGTGGAGGACCGCTTGCAGGGGGTCGCGGGTGGTGGAGGCGCTGCACACCATGTGGTGGATGCCCTCGCCGATCGCGTCGAGGACTCGGGCGAGGAGATACGACGCCCGCGCGAAGGCGATCCGGCCGATGTCCTGGCCGCACACCGCGCAGGGGCCGATGTGGGCGAGGACGGACGAGGCGTACGTCCAGGTCGCCCGGCGCACCGCCTCCTCGACGAGGTCGGGGACGAGGTCGGCCAGTGGCTGTCCGTCGTACGGGACCGAGGGGCCCATCGAGGCGAGTTCGGCGGTGAAGCGGGTACGGCTGGTCGCGGTGTCCGGTTCGAGGCCGGTCTCCGCGCAGAACTCCGCGTACTCCTCCGGGTCGAAGAGGGCCACCGTGGTGTGGCCCCCGGACGCGGCCAGGGATTTGAGCAGGCCTTCCACCTGCCGCAGGTATGTCTTGTGGTCCTCGAAGGTGAAGCTGCGGTAGCGCCGCATCGCCGTGAAGTCCTGCTCGTCGGCCAACAGGCCGATGGTTCCGGCGACTTCGCGGCGCAGAGTGCTCCGCATGCCGATGGTCCGGCCGTGCTGGGTGTTCGCCATGATTCCCCCTGAGTGCTCTCGATCAATGCTCACTCAGAGTAATCACGGGTACTGACAATGGCCTGTGGCCGGGGTGCACGACCGGACGTGAGCGGGGGCTCAGGCGCGCTTGCGGGCGATGTCCTCGTAGAACCTGAGGAGGTCCAGGTTGTCGATGGAACCCGGATTCACCGCCTTCTCCAGCGGTGTGCCCTGCAGAAGACGCTTGACCGGGACCTCGATGCGTTTGCCGGTGAGGGTGTGGGGGACGCCGGGGGCTTCGATGATCTCGTCGGGGACGTGACGCGGGGAAAGCTGTTCGCGGATGATCTGCTTGATGCGGGAGCGGAGAGCGTCGTCGAGGACCGTGCCGGGCGTGAGGTGGACGAAGAGCGGCATCCAGTACCCCCCGTCGGGCTGTTCGAGGCCGATGACGAGGGACTCGCGGATCTCGGGGAGGCGTTCCACGGCTTCGTAGATGTCGGCCGAGCCCATGCGGACGCCCTGGCGGTTGAGCGTGGAGTCGGAGCGGCCGTGGATGACGACGGAGCCCCGCGAGGTGAGGGTGATCCAGTCGCCGTGGCGCCAGACTCCGGGATACGTGTCGAAGTAGCTGTCGTGGTACCGGCTGCCGTCGGGGTCGTTCCAGAACCGGATCGGCATGGACGGCATGGGGTTGGTGACGACGAGTTCGCCGACTTCGTCGACGAGAGGGTTGCCCTGTGGGTCCCAGGCCTGGAGGTCCGTGCCGAGGCCGGGTGCCTGGAGTTCGCCGATGTGGACGGGGAGCGTGGCGACGGCTCCGGCGAAACAGGAGCAGACGTCGGTGCCGCCGCTGACCGAGGCGATCCAGAGGTCGGCGCGCACCTCGTCGTGGAGCCAGCGGAAGCCGTCCGGCGGGAGTGGGGAGCCTGTGGTCGCCACACACTTGACGCGGGACAGGTCATGGTCGCGTGAGGGGTGCACGTCGGCTTTGCGGCACGCCATGACGTAGGCGGCGGAGGTGCCGAAGAGGGTCGCGCCGGTGCGTTCCGCGACGGCCCACTGCGCGCCGGTCTCCGGGTATCCCGGGCTGCCGTCGTAGGTGACGATCGTGGTGCCGGTGAGGAGGCCGGAGACGAGGAAGTTCCACATCATCCAGCCGGTGGACGTGTACCAGAAGAAGCGGTCGTCGGGGCCCAGGTCGCAGTGCAGACCGATCTGCTTGAGGTGTTCGACGAGGATGCCGCCCTGTGACTGGACGATGGCCTTGGGGAGGCCGGTCGTGCCCGAGGAGTACAGCACCCACAGGGGATGGTCGAAGGGGACTTCTTCGTAGACAGGTGCCACGTCGCCCGATGTGAGGGCTGCCCATTCCAGGGCTCCTTCGGGGGCCTGGCTCCCGAGCAGGGGGATGTGGACCACTGCGCGCAAGGAAGGCAGTTCGGAGCGGAGTTCGGCCACCGTGTCGCGGCGGTCGTGTTCCTTGCCTCCGTAGCGGTAGCCGTCGACGGTGAACAGGACGACCGGTTCGACCTGTTGGAAGCGGTCCAGGACGCTGCGGGCGCCGAAGTCGGGGGCGCAGGAGGTCCAGACGGCGCCGACGGCCGCGCTGGCGAGCAAGGCGACGACGGCTTCGGGGATGTTGGGGAGGTAGCCGCTGACGCGGTCGCCCGGGCGGACGCCGAGCGTGCGCAGCTCCGCCGCCAGCGAGCCGACCTGTCGGCGGAGCTCGGCCCAGGTGACGGGGCGGGGTTCGTGCGTCTCGTCGACGTGGAGGATGGCGGGGCTGTCCGCGCGTGCGGGGTCGTCCGCGGCGCGCAGGGCGTGAGCGGCGTAGTTGAGGGTGGCGCCGGGGAACCATTCGGCGCCCGGCATGGACCGGTTGCCGAGCACGCGCGCGTAGGGGTGTGTGAAGCGCACGTCGAACCAGTCGGTGACGGCCTTCCAGAACGTTTCGAGTTCGGCGACCGACCAGCGGTGCAGCGCCTCGTAGCCGCCGTCGGCGGGTGCTCCGTGGTGCTCGGCCGCCCAGGCCTGGAAGCGTGTGATCTGTGCGTCGGCGATCTGTTCCCGATCTGGCTGCCAGAGCGGTGACGGGTTCGCTGTGTCCATGGGGCGGCTCCCGGAATGTACGCGGCGTGGGCGTCCTTGGCGCGCACGGGCTGGGGTGTGCGCGTGACGCGGCTGACAGCGACGATGCCACGTGATCGACTTCGGCACCAGGGCGTTCCCCACATAGTCGGTGTCGTGAAGATGTGCTGGCACCACGGGTGAACGGCAGTTGAACGCGGCACGCGCGCGTGGCAGTCAGTGGCAGGGTGAGCGGCATGGACGGTCGTGGCCTGGCGCGCTCGGTGAAGGCGGCTACTCAGGTGGGCGCCGCACAGGGGCTGCGCGCCGTACGCGCCTCGTGGCGGCACCGCCGGGCGGATTCCGTGGGACTGCCGCGGCGTGGGCCGGAGCGTGCCCGGGTGCCGGGGAGCGTGGTCGCGGTGGACCCGGAGCCGGGTGGTGGCCGGGTGCACTTCGCCAGGTCCCGGCTGCGGATCATGGTCACGGTGAACGGGGCTGTCTTCTGGGGCTGGGACGGGGCCGATCCCGAGCCCTCGTACGCCCTGTCCGGGGTGTCTCCGGAACCCGACGCGCGCGTGACGCTGGAGCCCGACAAGGACGGCGGCTGGCGGGTGGTGTCCGAGCGGGCGACGGTGACGGTCTCCCGGCACGGTGCCATCGAGGTGTGCACGCCGGGTGGAGTGATGCTGCGCCGGGATCTGCCGCCACGGTGGTGGGAGTCGGAGGGTGGCGCGGAGCCGCATTGGGTGCAGCGTTCGGAGCTGGCCGCGGACGCGCGGTTCTTCGGGCTCGGTGGGCGTTCTTCGGGGCTGCGGCTGCGTGACGGCACGTATCGGCTGTGGAACAACGGTCCGGGCGGCTCCTTCGCTCCTGGAGAGGATCCGCTG
The DNA here is from genome assembly GCF_000373565.1 of Streptomyces sp. HmicA12. GTDB lineage: Bacteria > Actinomycetota > Actinomycetes > Streptomycetales > Streptomycetaceae > Streptomyces. The sequence goes on from NZ_KB891849.1 coordinate 6,762, forward strand.
GCCCTCACGATGCCGGTGCAGATGGTGGTCGCCGACGCCGGAACGCATCTGGTGTTCCACGACACGACGTGGGGTGGCACGGTCGATCTGCGCGAGGGGTGCGAGGGCAACGGGTCGGGGCACGACCGTGCCGGGGGTTCCGAGCTGCGCATGGAGGGCGGTCCGTTGCGGTGCTGGACGGTGGTGGGCTCGCCCGCGCGCGTGCTGCACACCTGGGCTCAGTTGACGGGTGGTGCCTCGGTGCCGCCCTCTTGGGCATTGGGGCACCACCATGGTCGACAGGGCTTCGCCAGCGAGGCGGAGGTCCGCCGCGTCGTGGCCGGCCACAAGGAACACATGTTGCCGCTGGAGGCGGTGCACGTGGACATCGGACCCGATGAGGCGCAGGGATTCGCTGCCGATCGTGACGGCTCCGCCTGGTTGCCGCGGCTTGCCGAGGAGTTGCGCGCCGACGGGGTGCGCCTGGTGTCCGTCGTCGCGCCTGCGGTCAAGCCCGTTCGCGGCAACGCCGTGTACGACGGCGGGCGCGCGATCGACGCCTTCGTGCGGGACAGCGCGGGCCGAGCGGTGCGGGGTGTCGTACGGGACGGCGAGTCCGTGTATCCCGACTTCACGGCGGAGCGGGTGCGCAAGTGGTGGGGCGGGCTGTACGAGGAGCGGCTCGGGCAGGGCTTCTCGGGGTTCTCGCACGACATGGACGAGCCCGTGTCCTTGGCCGCGTTCGGGGACCCCACGTTTCCGCTCGCCGCCCGTCACGATCTCGACGGTCGTGGTGGCGATCATCGGGAGGCGCACAACATATATGGGCTGTGCATGGCGCGGGCCGGGTACGAGGGGCTGCGTGAACTCCAGCCTCAGGAGCGGCCTTTCGTGTTCTCGCGCTCCGGGTGGGCGGGGACGGCACGCTACGGGGGGACGTGGTCCGGCGATGTCGCGACCGGTTGGCACGGTCTGCGCTCCTCGCTCTCGCTCGTCCTGGGGCTCGGTCTGTGCGGTGTGCCGTGTTCGGGGCCGGACGTGGACAGCGGCGGAGAGCTGTCGCCCGAGCTGTTCTTGCGCCGGTTCCAATTGGGCGCCTATATGCCGCTGTTCCGTACGCGCTCGGCGTCGCACGCGGACAGCCTCGGACCCTGGGCCTTCGGTGACGAGGTGCTGGGGCACGCGCGCGTGGCGCTGGACGAGCGCCGTCGCCTGCTTCCCTACTTCGTGACGCTCGCTCACCTCGCGCGGCGTACTGGTGCCCCGTATGTGCGTCCCTTGTGGTGGGGGTCGCCCGAGGACCGGGCGCTGCGCGACTGCGAGGACGCCTTCTTGTTGGGTGATTCCTTGCTGGTCGCACCCGTGTGCGAGGCGGGTGTCACGAGCAGGGACGTGCTCCTGCCGCAGGGGCGCTGGTACGACACGGTGACCGGTGAGGCGTTCGAGGGTCCCGCACGGGTGACGGTGCATGCGCCTTTGTCACGGATTCCCGTGCTCGCGCGCGCGGGCGCCGTGGTGCCGGTACGCGCCGACCACGGCGGCATCGCGCTGGACGTCTGGGCCCCGGCCCCCGGGTGCTCGGGCGGCGGTCATGTCGTCCGGGACGCCGGGGACGGCTGGGAGGAGCCGGAGGTCGAGCGGTACCGGGTGCACCGGAACAGCGGGCGTGTGGTCGTCGAGACGGACGGTGAGGGCGGCGGTGAGGAACCGCCCCACCCCGTGCGCGTACGGGGACTCTGAGCGCCCGCAGAGGGCCTTCAGCGCCTTCTGCGGTGGCTTCCCACCACGGGTAGCGGCCTTATGGGTAGCGACCCTCGAACCAGGCGCGGACCGCCAACGTGTGCAGCGGGAAGGCGAGTTCGGCCGGGCGTCGCAGGAGGTGCCAGCCGTCGGTCTCGTCCGTCGGCGCGCTCGCCGGCAGCTGTGCCGCCGGGCGCTCGGGGAGCAGCCCGAAGAGGAGGAGGTGGCCGTCCGGGGCGCTCATGGCGTCGACGAGGCGTACGTCACGGGCTGCCGCGTCGATCCCGGTCTCCTCCTTGAGTTCACGGACGACGGCCTGACGCCAGTCCTCCCGGTCGTCGACGAACCCGCCGGGCAGAGCGACCTCGCCCCGCGCCGGCGCGATGGTGCGGGTGATCACGACCAGCGCCGTGCCGGTCGTGTCGTACACCGGTTGCAGGGCGATCGCCACGGGCAGCGGGTTGCGGTAGGCGACGGAGTCGCAGGCGGCGCAGGTGCGCGGCCAGCCGCGTACGTCGTTCCCGTAGGCGGCTCCGCAGCTCGAACAGTGGGAACCCGGAACGGGATTGATCGCGGGATGGATTGATGCGGACACGGCGCGGACTGTATCCGATCACCGGAGTTCGGTCTTCCCCTACCGGCCCGGCGCCTGATAGACGCTGGACCATGATGCGAACTGCAGCCGCTCTGCGGAAGCTCACTGTCCTGACGGCCGCCGCGCTGCTCGGCGTCGCCGCCGCGCCCTCGGCCGCCGAGGCGACTCCCGACCCGAAAGCGCCCAAGAAGTTCGTGGCGCTCAGCGACGTCGACCCCACGATCCTTCAGGAGATCCGCTACTTCACCGAGCACAACTTCGTGGGTGAACCGGTCGACGGCTACAAGAAGCCGATGTGCATCCTTACGAGACCGGCCGCCAAGGCCCTCCACAAGGCGCAGGTCGGACTCCTGAAGAAGGGGTACTCGCTCAAGGTCTACGACTGTTACCGGCCGCAGCGCGCCGTCGACCACTTCGTGCGGTGGGCGAAGGATCTCGACGACCAGAAGATGAAGGCGGAGTTCTATCCGCAGGTGGACAAGACGCGCTTGTTCGCGGACGGTTACATCGCCGAGAAGTCCGGCCACAGCCGTGGCTCCACCGTCGATCTGACGGTCGTGAAACTGCCTGCGCGACCCACGCGGCCCTACGTTCCGGGCGAGCCGCTCAAGGCCTGCTACGGGCCGCAGAAGGAGCGGTTTCCCGACAACTCCGTGGACATGGGGACGGGGTTCGACTGCTTCGACACGCTGGCGCACACGGACGATCCCCGGATCCAGGGTGTGCAGCGAAGCAACAGGGACCTCTTGCGGAACGCGCTCTCGGACCAGGGGTTCGTCAACTTGCCCGAAGAGTGGTGGCACTTCACCTACAAGCCAGAGCTGTTCCCGGACACGTACTTCGACTTCCCCATCGCGCGGAGGTCCCTGACCGGGCACTGATGTCTCCGAGGACGACGGCGATCCTGCCTGGCAGTCCTCCTTGGACGTCCTTGGACGTCCTTGGACGTCCTTGGACGTCGCGATCCGGCGTCGGCGAGGGCGCGACCGGAAACACCCCCGTGGATCCCGGTCGCGCCCTCACCGGTATGGGGACGCAAGCGGGCCTTACATGGTTCTTACGGGACCCCTGACGCCGGACGGTTGCCCGTGGCACACTTCTGACGTTCCGTCAGATTCGGTGTCGGGGAGGGTTCGTGTCGCGTACGCCTGCTCCTGTCGTGTCCGGTTGGTTCGCCGGGGAGGGGGACGACTTCCGTCTGTTGGGGACGCGGTGTTCGGCCTGCGCGTCCGTGTACTTCCCGCGCGAGGACAGGTCCTGCCGCAATCCGGGGTGCACGGGCGGGGACCTGGCCGAGGTGCCGCTGTCGCGGCGCGGGCGGATCTGGTCGTACACCGACGCGCGGTACCGGCCGCCGGAACCGTACGTCTCGGACCGGGAACTTCCGTGGGAGCCGTACACGTTGATCGCTGTGGAGCTTGCCGCTGAGCGATTGGTCGTGCTCGGGCAGGGAGTTCCTGGGGTGAGTGTGGCCGATCTCGAGGTCGGCATGGAGGTGGAGGTCGTACCGGGGGTGCTCGGCGAGGACGGGGACGCGGCGAGCGGTACGACATGGACGACGTGGCACTGGCGGCCGACGGGGGTGACGGCATGACGGAGGACGTGGCGGTGCTCGGCGCGGGCATGCACCCCTGGGGCAAATGGGGGCGCAGCTTCGTCGAGTACGGGACGGCGGCGGCGCGGGCGGCGCTCGCCGACGCGGGCGTCGACTGGCGGGACGTGCAGTCCGTCGTCGGCGCCGACACGGTGCGCGGCGGATATCCGGGATACGTCGCGGGAGCCACCTTCGCGAAGGCCCTCGGGTGGCAGGGTGCGCGGGTGACCAGCGTGTACGCCGCTTGCGCCTCGGGTGCGCAGGCCATCGGTGCCGCACGGGCGCAGATCCTCGCCGGGCTCGCGGACGTCGTGCTCGTCGTCGGGGCCGACGCGGCACCGAAGGGGTTCTTCCGGCCGGCCGGGGGCGACCGGCCGGACGATCCCGACTGGTTGCGGTTCCGGGTGCTCGGGGCGACCAACCCGACCTACTTCGGTCTCTACGCGCGCCGGCGCATGGCCGTGCACGGAGACACCTTGGAGGACTTCGCCCAGGTCAAGGTGAAGAACGCGGCCTGTGGCGCGCTCAATCCGAACGCGCGGTACCGCAAGACGGTGTCGGCCGAGGAGGTCGCCGCCTCCGCCGTCGTCGCGGATCCGCTGCGGCTGCTCGACATCTGCGCGACGTCCGACGGTGGCGCGGCGCTGGTCCTGTCGAGCATGGAGTTCGCGAGGCGGCGCGGGGTCGCGGATCCCGTGCGGATCCGGGCGGTGTCGACCGTGACGCCGACATTCCCGAACACGGTGCTCGACCTGCCGGACATCGCCACGGACTCGGCCGCGGGGGTCGAGCCGGACGGCTCCTCGTTCCGGTCCTCCATCGCCCGGGCCGCCTACGAAGAGGCAGGCATCGGGCCCGAGGATCTGTCGCTGGCCGAGGTCTACGACCTGTCCACCGCGCTGGAGTTGCAGTGGTACGAGGATCTCGGGCTGTGCGCCGAGGGAGCGGCGGCCAAGCTGGTGCGCGAGGGCGCGACCGCGCCGGGCGGCCGAATACCGGTGAACGCGAGCGGCGGGCTGGCCTCCTTCGGCGAGGCGGTTCCGGCTCAGGCCATTGCCCAGGTGTGCGAGCTGACCTGGCAGTTGCGGGGCACGGCCGGTGCGCGGCAGGTGGCGGACGCGCGGGTGGGGATCACGGCCAACCAGGGGCTGTTCGGGCACGGTTCGTCGGTCGTGGCCGTGCACTGATCCGCCCCGCACCAGCCATTCGTACGCTGCGTGACCGTGCCGGAATGCTGCGTGAACAGCGCGTGAACTGGGCCTGGGGGTGCTCCGGGGGCGCCATCATGCTCCCGTGCGCTCCTGGACGGACAGTCTCCGCTTCGCCTTCCAGCCCGTGGTCAATCTGACGACGGGGACCGTGGCAGCGCTGGAGATACTGGCCCGCCCGGAACACGGTGACGTGCTGGCCCGGGCCAGGCGCGAACCCGAACTCGACGGGCACCTCGCGGCGTTGGCGATCCGCGACGCGGCACGCAGGGAGACGCTCCTGCCGCTGCATGTGAACGTGTTCGCGGGCACGCTGGCCGACCTCGGCGACCTGGCCGCGCTGCGCGACGCCGTGCGCGCGGCCGGGCGCCTGCCGTGGGAGGTGACGGTCGACGTGGGCCCGCCGTTCACGCACGTACCGCATCGGGCTCTTCTGGAGGGTGTGGAGGCGCTGCGCGGGGCGGGGTTCCGGATCTGTGCGGACGGGGTCGGGGACGGTGACGTACCGCTGCGGCTGCTCGACGATCTGGCACCCGACCTGGTCAAGCTGGACGCGTCGCTGCTGACACGGGCGGCGTCGGTGCGCGCGATGCGGACGCTGTGCGAGGAGTCGGGGGCGCTGCTCGCGGTCGAGGGGGTGGAGACGGAACGGCAGTGCGCCGCGGCGCGGGACGCGGGGGCCCAGCTCGCGCAGGGCGAGCTGTTCGCGCCGCCCGCCCGGCTCCCGACGTCGGAGGTGTACGTGCCCGAACTTCCGGCCGCGGCACGTGCGTTCCGACCTGTGGGGCCGTCGGTGAGGGAGTTCGTGCGGCCCGCGGCGCTGCTGCCCGAGTCGGCCTCGGCGGAGCAGGTGCGCAAGCTCCTGACCGGGGCGCCCGAGGTGTCGGGCGTGCTGCTCGTGGACGCGGCGGGGGTGCCGGTGCGGTCGGTACAGCGGGACCGGTTCCTGCTGTCGCTGTCCGCGCGGTACGGGCACGCGCTGTACGCGGACCGGCCTGCGGCGCGCCTCGGTGACCTGCCGCGCACCGTGGGCGTCGCGGCGACCGCGTGGGAGGTGCTCGATGTCGTCGCGGACGGTGAACGCAGCCGCGCCGCGGACGATGTCGCCGTGGTCGACGACGGCGGGCGGTGCGTGGGCGTCGTGCGCCTCGCCGACCTCGTACGGGCCCTCGCGGAGAGCCGGGTCGAGGAGGCGGCCGGGCTGAATCCGCTGACCCGGCTGCCCGGTTCGGACGCGGTGACCTGTGAGGTGGACCGGTGGGTGGCGCAGGGGCGGGCGTTCGCGCTGAGCTGGCTGGACATCGACGGGTTCAAGCAGGTCAACGACGGGGCGGGGTTCGCGGCGGGCGACGAGCTGATCCGCTCGGTCGGGCGGGCGCTCGCGCGGACCGAGTCGGAGGCGCTGCGGGTGGGGCACATCGGAGGCGACGACTTCCTGGTCCTGGCCGATCCGGACCGGCTCGGTCCGCTCGCCGCCGCGGTGCTCGACGCGTCCTGGTCGGCGGGCGGGTGTCCGGTGACGCTGTCGCTCGCCACGCTGGTGTGCCCGCCGGGCAGTGTCCCGGACCACCGTCGGGCGGCGGCCCGCCTCGCGCCGCTCAAGCAGGCCGCGAAGGCGCTGTCCGGGGTCAGTTGGGTGTGCGGGCAGGCGGGACGGGAGGGGTACGAGGTGCGGCGCGGGACGGCGGCGACGGACGGGGCCTCCGCCGTGCCGACGCGGCAGGGGGCCTCGCCCGCCTCGTAGGGGCGGCGGCCGCAACTGCCTTACAGAACAGGGTACTTAACGGAGCGTTTGCCGCCGGACAACCGTTGCGGTCTGCGACCTTGACGCTCCAGTAAGGCCGGTGAACACTTCCGGGTGTCAGTCGGCATCGCCGCATGACGGCCCATCGACGCCCGGGGGCGCACGCTGCCCTCAAGGCGTCTCCTGCCCGGTCGGGCCAGGTCAGGGCCGCTCCCCCACGCGCGGTTCCGGCTGTGCGGGCACGCTCGTCACGGATGCCGGGCGGGGCACGGGATCGCCCCTGTCCTCGGCTGAAGTAGCCAGAACCAGCCAGGGGAAACGCCCCCTGCGCGGAGGACCGGGGCCGTCGCCCCGGGCGAGGGGCTAGGAGCCGCTATGCACAGCAACGGAGACATCTTCGTCGGTGAAGTAATCGGCACCGCCATTCTGATCCTGCTCGGCGCGGGCGTCTGCGCCGCCGTCACCCTCAGGCATTCCAAGGCCAGAGCCTCGGGGTGGATCGTCATCGCGTTCGGCTGGGGTTTCGGCGTGCTGGCCGGCGCGTACACGGCGGCACCGCTCTCGGGCGGCCATCTCAATCCCGCCGTCACCATAGGCATCGCCGTCGACACCGGCGAGTGGGGCGACGTATGGGTCTACCTGTGCGGCCAGATGGTCGGGGCCATGCTCGGCGCCGTCCTCGCGTACCTGGTGTATCTCGCCCAGTTCAACGCCAACGTGAGCTCCGGTGTGCGGGGCGCGGACGCCGCCGACGACGCGGACGGTCCGCTTCCGACTCTGGGCATCTTCTCGACGATCCCCGAGATCCGTAACCTGGTCGCGAACCTGATCACCGAGATCATCGCGACGATCGCCCTCGTCCTGCCCATCCTGGCGTTCGGGCTGACCAAGGGCCTGGGCGAGTCGGGTACGACCGCGCTGATCGTGTCGCTGCTGGTCGTCGGCATCGGTCTGTCGCTCGGCGGGCCGACGGGTTACGCCATCAACCCGGCCCGTGACCTGGGCCCGCGCATCGTCCACCAGTTCCTGCCGATCCCCAACAAGGGCACGTCCGACTGGGGTTACGCCCTCGTCCCGGTCGTCGGGCCGCTTCTCGGCGGCGCGCTGGCGGGGGTCATCTACAACGCAGCGTTCTGAAGCGCGGCCGCGGAAGGGCTCCGGCTCGCTCCCGCGGCGTCCCGACACCCCACCCACGTACGACCGTCTTCTCACGAAGGGGTAGCCATGCCCGAGACTTCCGTGAAGTACGTCGCCGCCATCGATCAGGGCACCACCTCCAGCCGCTGCATCATCTTCAATCAGGACGGCGAGATCGTCGCCGTCGACCAGCGCGAACACCGTCAGATCTTCCCGAAGCCGGGCTGGGTGGAGCACGACGCCACCGAGATCTGGTCCAAGGTGCAGGCCGTGGTGGCCGGCGCGATCGCCAAGGCGGGCCTGCGGGCCGACCAGCTCAGCGCCCTCGGCATCACCAACCAGCGCGAGACGACGGTCCTCTGGGACCGGGCCACCGGCAAGCCGGTGCACAACGCGATCGTGTGGCAGGACACGAGGACGTCGGCGCTCTGCAACGAACTGGGCGGCTCCGACGGACAGGACCGGTTCCGAGACCAGACCGGCCTGCCGCTCGCGAGCTACTTCTCCGGGCCCAAGGCGGCCTGGCTGCTCGACAACGTGCCGGGGCTGCGGGCGCGCGCCGAGCGCGGCGAGATCGCCTTCGGGACGATCGACTCGTGGCTGATCTGGAACCTCACCGGCGGCACCGACGGCGGTGTGCACGTCACCGACGTGACCAACGCCGGGCGCACCATGCTGATGAACCTGGAGACCCTTCAGTGGGACTCCTCGATCCTGTCGGCGATGAACGTGCCCGAGGCGGTGCTCCCCGAGATCCGGTCGTCGGCCGAGGTGTACGGCACGGCGGTCGGTCAGCTGTCCGGTGTGCCCGTCGCGTCCGCGCTCGGTGACCAGCAGGCCGCCGTGTTCGGGCAGGCCTGCTACGACACCGGGACGGCGAAGAACACGTACGGGACGGGCAGCTTCCTGCTGCTCAACACCGGGAACCGGCCGGTGCCTTCGAAGAACGGGCTGCTCACGACCATGGGGTACAAGATCGGCTCCGAGGCTCCGGTCTACTGCCTCGAAGGGTCGATCGCGATCACCGGCGCCCTGGTGCAGTGGTTCCGTGACCAGCTCGGCATCATCAAGACCGCCGACGAGATCGAGACACTGGCGGCGAGTGTGGCGGACAACGGCGGGGCGTACATCGTGCCCGCGTTCTCCGGTCTGTTCGCGCCCTATTGGCGTTCCGACGCGCGCGGTGTGGTCACCGGGCTGACCAGGTACGTCACCAAGGGGCATCTCGCTCGTGCCGTCCTGGAGGCGACGAGTTGGCAGACCCGTGAGGTCGTCGACGCGATGTACCAGGACTCCGGGGTGCAGATCACGACCCTGAAGGTCGACGGCGGCATGACGAAGAACAATCTGCTGATGCAGCACCAGGCGGACGTGCTCGGCGTGCCGGTGATCCGGCCCAGGGTCTCCGAGACGACGTGCCTGGGCGCCGCGTACGCGGCCGGGCTCGCGACGGGTGTGTGGAACGACCTGGACGAGCTGAAGGCGCACTGGCAGCGGGACGTCGAGTGGACGCCCTCGATGGACGCGCAGGTCAGGGACCGCGAGTACCACAACTGGCGCAAGGCCGTGGAGAAGAGCTTCGGCTGGCACGAGGACGACGCGTAGGTCGCCGGTAGATACGCGAGGAGGACGGTACGCGCGCGTGGCGGACGGAAACATCGCCACGCGCGCGTGCGTGTGCGGGGGTACCGCTCAGGTGGTGGCGGGCTGGCGGCGTCGGGCGGAGGCCGCCGCGGCGTGTTCGACCACGCCGATGAGGACGTTCTTCACGGAGTCCTTCTCGCGCGCGTCGCACAGCACCACCGGAACACCGGGGTCGAGGTCGAGGGCCTGGCGCACCATGTCGGCGGGGTAGCGCGCGGCGCCCTGGAAGCAGTTGACGCCGACGACGAACGGGATGCCGCGCCGCTCGAAGTAGTCGACCGCGGCGAAGCAGTCCTCCAGGCGGCGGGTGTCCGCGAGGACGACGGCGCCCAGCGCGCCGGTCGCGAGTTCGTCCCACAGGAACCAGAACCGGTCCTGGCCGGGCGTGCCGAAGAGGTACAGGACCAGGTCCTTGCGGACGGTGATCCGGCCGAAGTCCATGGCGACGGTGGTGGTGTGCTTGCCCTCGACGCCCTGGGTGTCGTCCACGGGGCGGCCCGCCTCGCTGAGCAGTTCCTCCGTGCGCAGGGGCCTGATCTCGCTGACCGCGCCGACAAGGGTCGTCTTGCCCACGCCGAATCCGCCGGCCACCAGGATCTTGAGCGTGACGGGCTCGACGGGGGCCTTGCCGCGCTCGGAACGCCCGAAGATCATGGGTTGTCTCTCCTGACTCACTGGTCTCGCTGGTTGCAGGGCGAGCGGGTGGTGCGGGTTGATACGGGTCAGCTCGATCGGTGCCGTCGAGTCCTCAAAGAGCTCTGAGGCCGTCGATCACGTCGCGCAGAATGCTCTCGTCGGGCAGTTCCGCCGGGGGGACCGGGCGGCTGACGTGGACCAGCCGGTCGTCGACGAGATCGCCTATCAGGACGCGGACCACACCGACGGGGAGGTCGAGTTCGGCGGCGAGCTCGGCCACCGACTGCGGGCTGTCGCGGCACAGTTCGACGATGTCGACGTGTTCCGGCGACAGTGTCTGGTCGGCCACCGGGTCGCCGCCGCGCTGTTCGGCGACGACGACCGCGATGAGGTCCAGGCGATGCTGGCCCGCGCTGGTGGTGCGGCCCCGCGTCATGGCGTACGGGCGCACGACGGGACCGGCGTCGTCGTCGAACCAGTGCTGGGTCTCCTGCGTCTCCTGACCGTCTGCGCTCATACCCGACCCACTACCCGCCGGCGGTCAGATCCGTGCGCGGGGCCGTCGCCAGATGTGCGCCCACGCGTTTGACCAGCAGGGTCATCTCGTAGGCCACGAGGCCGACGTCGGAGTCCGCGTCCGACAGGACGGCGAGGCAGCTGCCGTCGCCCGCCGCGGTGACGAAGAGGAAGGCGTCGTCGAGCTCGACCACGGTCTGCCGGACGCCGCCCGCGTCGAAGTGCCGGCCCACGCCCTTGGCGAGGCTGTGGAATCCGGAGGCGACGGCGGCGAGGTGCTCACTGTCCTCCCGGGTGAGGTCCTTGGAGACCCCTGTCGGCAGTCCGTCCCCGGAGAGCACGAGCGCCTTGCGGATGCTGGCTACGCGCTCCACCAGGTCGTCGAGAAGCCAGTTCAGCTCCCGCGAACCCCCCTGGGTGGTGTGCGCGGTGGCCTTCGGTGCGGTCATCGACCGTCCCCCTCAAATGTCGTTCTCTGTGCTGTGCCGCCGGAGGTCTTGTCGCTTGTGGCGCTCTGGTCGCTCGTGGCGGTCACGTCGCTCGTGGTGGTCTGGTCACTTGTGCCGGCCTCGTCGGCTGTCGTCGGCTCGCCGCTGTTCGTGGTCATGGCGTGCGTGACGGCGTCGCCGCTCGTGGCGTTCTTCTCGCTCGTAGTGGGCTCGTCCCCCGCGGCGTTCTCCTCGCGGCCGCGCCGCCAGCCGCTCTGGAGCGAAGCCATCCGGCTGCGCACCTCGTCGGCGTCGCGCTCCGCGGGCTGCTCGGAGACCGGCTCGGCCCGGTCAGGGGCACGGTCGCGGCGCAGATCGGGCCCGTCCTTCAACTGCGGGGCCAGATTCGCCTGTCGTACACGGCGGGGCAGCCCCCCGGCAGTCGCCGCGGAGTCCGGCCGCGCTGCCTCGGTGAGCGCGGGCCTCGGCGGCTGCGGGTCCGTGGCGGCGGTCGTCTCGGTGGCGCGGGCGCGCCGCCTGGGCAGGTCGGCCGGCGGCGGGGGCGGGGTGGCGGATCGTCGCGCCGCGCCCTCGCGGTCGTGCAGCTCACCGGGTTCCGCGGCCTTGCGGCCGCTCTCGCCGAGGCGGGTGTGGATGACGGGCCTGCCGTGCGAGCTGACGAGTTTGGGGGTGCGGCGGCGCGGCAGCGGTACGAGACCGCCGGGAGCGGTGTCGTGGTCGCCGTCGCCGCCCCGGTCGGGCCCGAAGGCGCCGTCGCGGTCGGTGTCGTCGGCCTGCTGATGCTGCTCGCCGGGGGTTCCGGCGACGGGGCGGCGCGGGCGGAAGAGGTCGCCGCGCTCGCTGTCGTCGTCGCCCAGGGCGCCGGGGAACGAGGTCATGTCCGACGTGGCCAGCGGGGCCTCCAGCTCCACCGGCCCGTCGAGCACGGAGGCGGGCAGACCGGGCAGGCCCGGGCGGCCCTCGGCGGGGGCGAGGCCCGGGCCGCGGCCGGCCGACGGCGTGCGGCGCACCGCGTCCGGCCGGTCGAGGCGGAACCCGGCGCCTTCGGTGTCCGGTGCGTCGGTGAGCAGGGCGTCCGGGATGAAGACGACCGCGGTGGTGCCGCCGTACGGGGACGGCTGCAGGGAGACGCGTACGTTCTGCCGCTGCGCGAGGCGGCTGACCACGAACAGGCCGAGCCGGTCGGTGTCGGAGAGTTCGAACTCGGGGGTCTCGGCGAGCCGCAGGTTGGCGTCGAGCAGGGCGTCGCCGGCCATGCCGAGGCCGCGGTCGTGGATCTCCAGGGTGAACCCGTTGGCGACGCTCTCGCCGAGGACCTGCACCGCGGTGTGCGGGGGCGAGAACACCGTGGCGTTCTCCAGGAGTTCGGCCACCAGGTGGGTGAGGTCGGCGACGGCGGGTCCGGTCACCGCGATCCGCGGCAGCCGGCGCACCTCGATGCGCTCGTAGTCCTCGACCTCGGCGACGGAGGCCCGCACGATGTCCATGAGCTGGACGGGCTTGCGCCACTGCCGGGAGGGAGCGGCGCCGGAGAGGATCACCAGGCCCTCGGCGTGCCGGCGCATGCGCGTGGTCAGGTGGTCCAGGCGGAACAGGTCGGCGAGTTCGTCGGTGTCCTCGGTCCTGCGCTCCATCGTGTCGAGCAGGGTCAGCTGCTTGTGCAGCAGGACCTGGCTGCGGCGGGCGAGGTTGACGAAGACCTCGGAGACGCCGCGGCGCAGCTCGGCCTGCTTCACGGCCGCTTCGACGGCTGAGCGCTGCAGGGTGTTGAGGGCCTGGCCGACCTGGCCGATCTCGTCCTTGTCGTACTCGAGGCGCGGGGACTCGGTCTCCACGTCGACCTCTTCGCCGGCGGCGAGGCGGCGCATCACGCTCGGCAGCCGGACGCCCGACGCCTCATGCGCCTCCAGGCGCAGCCGACGCAGGTCACGGACGAGGCCGCGGCCGATGCGGAGCGACAGGAAGATGGAGAAGAGCAGGGCGAGCAGGCCCAGCACACCGGCGATCCCCGCGCGCAGGAACACCTGGACGGCGACGGGCCGGGCCCTTTCCTCGTACTGCTCGGCGGCCTCGGTGTTGCGGCCGTCCAGCTCGTGCAGGACCTGCCCGGCCGCCTCGTCCCACCGCCGGGCGGTGACGCCCTTCGGGGTGCCGGGCTTACCGTCGACGACGGCTTTTTCTGCGTTGTGCAGCGGGGTGGTGTCGGCGCTCCGCCAGTAGCGCTGGTAGCGGGAGCGTTCGTCGCTGGAGAGCAGCGCGAGATTGGTGTCGTACAGGAGCGTGCGCTGGGCGACGAGGTCGGAGACCTGGCGCAGTTCCTCCTGGGTGAGGCGGCGGGCGACGAGTCCGGAACTCACCAACGCGTCTTCCTGGGAAAGCAGTTCGCGCGCCTTGACCACGCCGACGACGGCGCGGCCCTCGCGTTCCACCTTGGCGTCGTCGATGGACACGACGTCCAGCAGGAAGTCGTACGTCGGTGTGATCAGGCCGTTGTAGAAGCTGAGGGCGCCGGCACGGGTGACGGTGCCCTCGTCCACGTTCCGGCGCAGGGACTCGATGTCGTCGAAGCCCTCCAGGGCTGCGTCCAGGGTGCCGCGCGCGTCGCCGTCCATCTCGTCGCGCAGGTCCGAGTTCCGGGCCTTCTCCTTGATGTCGGACATGGCCTCGTCGGAGGCGCTGCGCTTGGCCCGCAGGGCCGACTGCGCGTCGGAGGCGCGCGGGTCCGCGAGGTAGACGAGGGTCTGGCGGCGCTCCTCCTGGAGGACGCGGCCGGTCTCGGCGAGCGGGTAGCCGATGGAGTCGGCGACCTTGCTGGCGGAGAACAGCTGTACGGCGGCGCGTCCCGTGATGACCGAGGCGAAGGCCCAGATCGCTGTCAGGGACAGCAGCGGCACCATCAGCAGCGCCACGATCTTCCGGCGGATGGACTTCCCGCGAAAGCGCATGGCCTCCCCCAGATCGACCCCCTGCGGTCAGGGGCACACATGTGCGTCAACGAGCGGCGCGAGCCTACTACTGCGACAGGAGCAACTCGAAGGCCTGTCCGGATGCTGTCCGGCCCAACAGCGGTGCGGACGTCACCAGTTGTCCGGGCATTGCGGGAGATTGCATCCCGGAATCCCCGCACTCGTCGGCGATCACATTCAGCCTGACCCGAGGGAGAGTTGGCCGGAATCTTTCGCTCTTCCCTTCGGGTGGGATCGGGAGGTTGAAGAACGGATCCGGGAGATCGGTGGGCGGAGCAGGGCAGTTGCCTCGCTCCGGGGATCTTTCGAGTCCGCGATCGGGAATCTTCCGGGCTCGCCGTTCGTCTTCCATCACAGAAGGGTGAAGGGGGCACGCGGAGGCCGGGCAGGCAGCGTGAAGCGGATCAAACCGGGCAGTCACAGTTCAGGCCGGTGCGGGGGCACCGGGACCGAGGCCCGGGAGCGGCGGGGAGTGATGTGGTGATGGGCACGGCGGGGCGTGGCGAACTGTGGGTGGAGGAGCCGGCGAAGCGACGCCGGATGCCTGATCCTGTGCGGACGGCGGCGGTCCGGGCCGTACTCATCGTCTCGCTGACCCTGGTCCAGGCGATGGTCGCGGTGCTGTGCACGCTGGCCGACTCCTGGCTGGCGTTCCCCATGGTGCTCAGCAGCGTGGGCAGCACGGTGGTGGCGACCTGGGGCGTCCTGGACGTGTGGGTGACGCGCCAGGTGTGGAACCAGCGGAACGGCGTGGTCTCGGTCCCCGCGAGCACGGCCCGACGCCTGCGCAGAGAGCGCCGTCGGGCCCGCCGCGGCACGCGGGCCGGACGGCGCGCCCCGGAGAGCATACGGACGCAGGGCGGGACCGGGCAGCTGACGCATACCTGACGGCGCCAGGTGACGGCGATGCCCGACGAAGCCGGGCGACAGCGAGCAGGCCTGCCCGACGCCAGGTGATGCCGGGCAGGCAAGGCCCGCACGCCGGAACCCGCGCGGCTCACCCCACCCCGACCGTCGACTCCGCCCCCGCCACCGCAGTCGTCAGACCGTCGGCGCGGGCCAGTTCGCGACGTACGCGGGTGAAGGGGCGCGGCATGTCGACCGCGAGGGCGGCCGTGGTGACTCCGTCGCACTCGTAGTGGGCCAGGAAGCGGCCCTCCTGCGGTGAGCCCTCCACGATCCGGACGGTGTCGCCCTTGCGACGTCGACCGGCGAACTGAATACGGGAGCCGTACTGGTCCGACCAGAAGTAGGGCAGGGGGCGGGCATGTTCCACGGTGCGGCCGGACAGCAAGTTGCGTACGGCGATACGGGGTTGGGCCGTGGCGCTGGTCCGGTGTTCGGCGCGGACGCCGCCGACACGGGCCACGTCGCCGACGGCCACGACCTGGGGAAGAGAGGTGACACAGCCGTCGTCGCAGAGCACACCGTCGCGCACGGCGAGCGGGGAGCCGGCCAGCCAGCCGGTGTTCGGCACCGCTCCGATGCCGACGACGACGATGTCGGCGGGGAGCGCGCGCCCGTCGGTGAGCGCGACGCCGGTCACGCGTCGGCCGCCCGCGGAGTCGCCGACGAGCTCACCGCCCGCGGCCTGCGCGACGTCACCGTCCTCGAACAGGGCCCGCTGCCCGCGCCCGGCGGCTCCACCTCCCACGCGCCGGGGCTCGTCTTCCAGACCAGCCCGTCGAAGACCATGACGGAGTTCGCCCGGTACACGGTGGAGAAGTTCAGCGCGCTGGAGGCGGACGGGCTGTCCTGCTTCAACCCGGTCGGCGGCCTGGAGCTGGCGACGACCCCGAGCGCGGGGACGAACTGCACCGCAGGGCCGGCTGGGCCGCCTCCTGGGGCGTCCGCGGCGAGCTGGCCTCCGCCGCCCGGTGCAAAGAGCTGTGGCCACTTGTCGACGAGTCGATGATCCTGGGCGGCTTCCACACCCCGGACGACGGCCTCGCCCGCGCCGTCCTCGCCGCCCGCGCCCAGACGCACCGGGCCGAGGAGCGCGGCGCCCGCTTCCTCGACCGGCACACCGTCACCGGCCTCGAGCGGGCGGACGGCCGGGTCACCGGGGTGGTCACGGACCGCGGCACGTTCCCCGCCACGCACGTCGTCTCCGCCGCCGGTTTCTGGGGCCCGGTCATCGGCCGGATGGCGGGCGTCGACGTACCGCTGCTTCCGCTCGCCCACCAGTACGCGCGGACGAAGCCGCTGCCCGGGCTGGGGGGTGTGAACGATCCGCGCACCGAGGCGTCGAGGCCCATCCTCCGTTTCCAGGACCGCGATCTGTACTTCCGCGAGCACACCGACCGCATCGGCATCGGGAGTTACGCGCACCGGCCGCTGCCCGTCGACCCCTTCACGGTGCTCGCGTACGACGAGGCGCGGGCCCGGGCGAGGGACATGCCGTCCTCGCTGCCGTTCACCGAGGCCGACTGGGCGCCCAGCTGGGAGGACTGCCGCGCGCTCATGCCGGCCCTCCGCGACACCGAGATCGAGGAGGGCTTCAACGGCGTCTTCTCCTTCACGCCGGACGGCATGCCGGTTCTCGGCGAATCGAGCGCGCTGCGCGGCGTCTGGCTGGCCGAGGCCGTCTGGGTGACGCACTCGGCGGGCGTGGCGAAGGCGGTCGCCGAGGGGATGGTGGACGGTCATCCACAGACCGACCTGCACGAATGCGACGTCCATCGCTTCGAGGACGCCCGGCGCTCGCCCTCCTACGTGCACGACCGCGGGGCGCGGCAGTTCATCGAGGTCTACGACGTCATCCACCCGCTGCAACCCCTGGAACAGCCGCGTCCACTGCGCGTCAGCCCGTTCCACGCCCGCCAGCAGGAACTCGGCGCGCACTTCCTGGAGGGCGGCGGCTGGGAGCGCCCGCACCGGTACGAGGCCAACGCCTCTCTGGTCACGGAGACCCAGGCCCGCGATCCCTGGTCCGCCCGCCACTGGTCCCCCGTCGCCGCCGCCGAGGCGAGGGTCACTCGCGAACGCGTCGCCCTCTACGACATGACGCCACTGCGCCGCCTGGAGGTCACAGGACCGGGCGCCCTGGCGTTCCTCCAGCGCATGACGACCAACAACCTCGCGAAGAAGCCGGGCGCGGTCACGTACACCCTGCTGCTCGACGAGAAGGCCGGTATCCGTTCCGATCTCACGGTGGCCCGGCTGGCTCCCGACCACTTCCAGGTCGGTGTCAACTCCCCCGCCGACACGGCCTGGTTGCAGCGGCACGCGCCCGCGGACGTGCACATCCGCGACATCACCTCCGGCACCTGCTGCATCGGCGTGTGGGGCCCGCTCGCCCGCGCCCTCGTGCAGCCGCTGACCCGCGACGACTTCTCCCACGAGGGCTTCGGCTACTTCCGCGCGCGGCGGACGTACCTCGAGCACGTGCCCGTCACGGCCCTGCGGCTGAGTTGCGTCGGCGAACTGGGCTGGGAGCTGTACACCACCGCCGACCTGGGCCTGCGCCTGTGGGACACCCTCTGGCGGGCCGGGCAGGAGCACGGGGTGATCGCGGCGGGCCGCTCGGCGTTCAACAGTCTGCGGCTGGAGAAGGGGTACCGCGCCTGGGGCCACGACATGACGGAGGAGCACACTTCGTACGAGGCCGGACTGGACTTCGCCGTCCGCCTCGACCGCGGCGACTTCCTCGGCCGGTCCGCCCTCGAACAACTCCCGCCACCACGGCGCCGGTTGACCGCGCTCCTGCTCGACGATCCGGCGGCCGTCGTCCTCGGCAAGGAGCCGGTGTACGTGCACGGAGCCACCGGGACCGCGCAGGGCTACGTCACCAGCGCCGCGTACGGCTGCACGCTGGGCCGCTGTGTCGCGTACGCCTGGCTGCCGCCGCTGCCCACCGGCACCGGCGTGCACATCGAGCACTTCGGGGAGAAGGTGCCGACCACCGTCGCCGAGGAGCCGCTGTTCGACCCGAAGATGACCCGCATCCGGCGCTGACCTGAAGGCCACCGACCCCCCTGAGGAGACCCGTGGTGTCCCCCACCTACGACGTGATCGTGATCGGCCTGGGCGGCATGGGCAGCGCCGCCGCCCACCATCTCTCGGCGCGCGGCATGCGCGTCCTCGGTCTGGAGACGTTCGGCCCGGTGCACAACCGCGGCTCCAGTCACGGCGGTTCACGCATCACCCGCCAGTCGTACTTCGAGGACCCGGCGTACGTGCCGCTGCTGCTGCGCTCCTACGAGCTGTACGACGACCTGGAGCGCGCCACCGGCCGCGACGTCGCCACGTTGTGCGGCGGCGTGATGGTCGGCCGCCCCGACTCCCGCACCGTCTCCGGATCCCTGCGCTCGGCCCGGCAGTGGGACCTGCCGCACGAGATGCTCGACGCGAAGGAGATCCGCCGCCGCTTTCCGACCCTCACCCCCGAGGACGACGAGGTGGCGCTGTACGAGGCGAAGGCCGGGCTCGTCCGCCCCGAGAACACGGTCGCCGCCCACCTCCAGCTCGCCACGCGATCCGGTGCGGACCTGCACTTCGAGGAACCGATGACGCGCTGGGAGCCGTACAAGGGCGGCGTCCGGGTCCGCACGGCCGAGAACACGTACACCGCGGGCCAGTTGGTGATCTGCCCGGGCGCATGGGCGCCGCGGCTGCTCGCCGACGTCGGGGTGCCGTGCACCATCGAGCGGCAGGTCATGTACTGGTTCCGGCCGACGACCGGGGTCGCGCCCTTCACGCCCGAGCGGCATCCCGTCTACATCTGGGAGGACGCACGGGGCGTCCAGGTCTACGGCTTCCCCGCGATCGACGGCCCGGACCTCGGCGCGAAGGTGGCCTTCTTCCGCAAGGGCACGGTAACCACCCCCGAGACCATCGACCGCACGGTCCACGAGGACGAGATCGCCGCCATGGCCGACCATATGGCGCCCCGGATCCCGGCCCTGCCCGGCGCCTTCCTCAAGGCCGCGACCTGCATGTACTCCACCACGCCCGACGAGCACTTCGTGATCGCGCGGCACCCCGCGCATCCGGACTCGGTGACCGTCGCCTGCGGTTTCTCCGGGCACGGCTTCAAGTTCGTGCCGGTCGTCGGGGAGATCCTGGCCGATCTTGCGCTGACGGGCACCACCCGGCACCCCATCGACCTGTTCGACCCGCGCCGCCTGACGGCCGCGCCCGCCGCCCGAGGAGTCCGCCCATGACGACGACACCGGTCGCCCCCAGCCTGATCGCCACGCTTCCCGGCCGCTACTACACGGACCCCGAACTGTTCCGGACCGAACAGGAGCGGATCTTCGCGCACATGTGGTTCTGCGCGGTGCGCTCCGCCGACCTGGCCAAGCCCGGCGCCTTTCGCACGGTCCAGGCGGGCCGCGAGAACGTCCTGGTCACCCGCACCCGCACCGGAGCGGTGAAGGCCTTCCTGAACGTCCGCCGGCACCGCGGCGCCCGCCTGTGCACGGAAGCCGTCCGCGAGGTGCGGCGCAATCTCCAATGCCCTTACCACGCCTGGACGTACGACCTCGACGGCAGGCTGATCGCGGCGCCGAACCTGACCAGGATGCCCGACGTCGACCGGTCCGCGTACGGCCTGGTCGAGGTCGCGCTGCGCGAGTGGCTCGGCTACGCGTGGCTGTGCCTGGCCGACGAGCCGCCCTCCTTCGAGGAGACGGTGATCGGCGCGGCCGTCGAGCGGCTCGGCGACGCGGCCGCCATCGACCGGTACCGCACCCTCTTCCACACGTGGCTCGCGGAACAGCTCCGCGAGCCAGGTGGGCCTGCCTAGTTCGGCTGGGGCTCCGGACGCTTGTACATCCGGGTGGCCGTGATCTCGCCGTGCACCGTCTCCCCCTGCGGGTCCTGCTGCGGCAGACCCGGCCGGAGGTGCTCCTCCACGCTGATGTACTTCAGCCCGGCCCGGAGGTCCGCGTCGTTGCGCAGCCGGATCACGAGGGGGAACTCGGCGAGCGCCGTCGTGTCGAACAGGCCGGTGGTGTAAAGGAGTTGGACACCGAGCGCGTCCGAGACGGCGCGCTGCAGCTCCAGCAGGTACGTGGCGTTGGCGCGGCCGATCGGGTTGTCGAGGAACAGCGTGCCCGCGTGGCGGTGCTTGTCGCGGCCCCGGTCGTTCGAGCGCAGCGCGGCCATCGTGCAGTACAGGGCGATGGCCGCGGTGAGCAGCTGCCCGCCGGAGAACACGTCGCCCATCTGCCCGACGGGGACGCGCTCGGCGCGCAGCACCGCGTCCGGCTTGAGGATCTCGACGGCGACGCCCTTGGGCTGCAGGGCGGCGCTGACGCCGCGCAGCAGCAGGGACATGCCGTCGCGCCGGAGGTCGGAGTTCTTCTTGACGGCGGCGCGGGTCGCCTCGTCGACGACCTCGCCGAGCCGCTCGGTGAGCGTGGCCTGGTCGGGCTCCTCGAAGCGGATCCGCAGGAACTCCTGCCCGGACCACTCGCCGAGCCCCTCGGGCAGCCGGGACAGCCGCTGCGCCGACCGGAGGGTGGCCAGGGAGGACTCCACGAGCCCTCGCAGCCGGTCCACGATCGAGTCCCGGTTCCGCTCCAGCTGCGCCAACTCGTCGGTGAGGACGCGCAGTCGGGGCGCGAACGCCTCAGCCCACTGCTGCGCGTGCTCGGGCAGCGCGGAGGCGGGCAGCTCGCGGATCTGCTGGCGGGCGGGGGTGCGCACCTGCTCGTACCGCGTGGAGTTCGCGTGCCGTACGAGGATGTCGCCGGCCTCGCGGACCGCGGCCTCGGCGGCGGACAGATCGGCGGAGCAGCCGCGCAGCGAGCGCCGGGTCTCGGCGGCGGCCGTGCGGGCCTCCTCCAGGGTGCCCTGGTACGGCTCCGGCTCCTCCTGCTCCTCGGTGTCGGCGGCGTGATCGCGCAGCAGGTCGCGCAGGAGCGCCGCGGTCTCGTCGAAGCCGCCGGTGCCGTCCTCCGCGGCGCGGTGCGCGTCGAGCAGTTCGCCGTGGGCGGCCCGGGCGGTCGCCAACGCGTCGGTGCGCACGGCGAGTTCGATGGTCGCGGTGCGCAGCAGCTGCTGGGCGTGCTCGGTGTCGCCCGGGACGAGGTCGTCCGGCAGCTCGGTGTGCGCGTCACCGTCCTCGGGCGCGTGCCGCTCGGCCTCGCCGCGCAGCCGGCCGAGCTGTTCGCTGGCGGTGGAGGCGCGGGTCTCCAGGAGCTGGACGTGCTCGTCGGCGCGGGCGGCGGCGGCCTGCCGGGACGGCCCGTCGGAGCCCTCGGGCGATTCGAGCAGGGCAGCGGCCCGGGTGCGCACCTTGTTGGTGAGCCGGTTCAGCTCGGCGAGCGCGGCGGACTCGTCGCTCTCGGCGCGGGCCTGTTCGGCGCGCAGGTCGGCGCCGACGCCGACCTTCTCGTACACCTGCGACGCGGCGCGGTAGGCCTCGCGCAGAGCGGGCAGCGACGCCCTGGGGGCCTCGCCGTCCGGGCTCGCGGGAACGTCGTCGGGGGCGCCGGCGATCTCGGCGCGCTCGGCGCGCAGCGTGCGGGCGGTGCGGTGGGCGTCGTCCGCGGAGCGCTGGGCGGCGCGCCGGTCCTCGTCGGCGGCGCGCGCGTGCTCCAGGCAGGACTGCGCGCGGGCCTCGGACTCGACGGCCTCGTCGGCGAGTTCACGGACCTTGGCCTGCCAGGCGGCGCGCTCGCGCAGGCGGTACGCGAGCCCGGCCAGGGCGTCGGCGGCGCGACGCGCCTTCTGCGCGGCTTCCTGTCGCTCGTCGCGTACGCGCGTGGCCTCGCCCGAGACCTCGTCGGCCTCGGCGTGTGCGGTGCGGGCCTCGGCCAGCTCGGCCTCGGCCTCCTCGGCGAACGTACGGGCCTCCGTCGCGGCGGCCGCCAGCTCGGCGAGGCGGCCCGCCGGGCAGCCGGACCGCCAGGAGCCGATCCGGGCGGCCAGCTCGCGGTCCTTGGCGAGGCGTCCGGCGAGCGTGCGGATGTCCTCGTCGCGTCGCGCGGCCCGCTCGCGCAGCGCCTGCCGCTCCTCGTCGGCGGCGTGCTCGTCGTGCATGGCCGGGTTCGGCGGTACGAGGAAGACGCCCTCGTCGGAGTGGTTCTCGGCCGGGGTCGGGGCGAGCAGGGCGGCGGCGGTGCCGACGGCCACGGCGGAGCGCGGCAGCAGGGCGGCGCCCGCGAGCGCCTCCCTGGCCCGGACGTGCGAGGCCGGGTCGGTGATGATGACGCCGTCGACCAGCTCGGGCCGGGCGGCGAGCACGCGCGCGTGGTCGGCCGGGTCGACGGACTGGGCGAGGTAGCGCCAGCCGGGCAGGGCGGGGATGCCGTGCTCGCCGAGGAACTCGACGGTGGCGAGGACGTCCGGTCCCGGCGGCAGGAGTCCCCCGTCACCCAGGGCGCCGAGGATGCGGGAGTCGTCCGCGGCGGCGGTGCGCAGTTCGAACAGCTGGCGCTCGGCGGAGGCGACGGAGTCGTCGAGGAGGGTCTTGAGGTCGTCCGCGGCCCGGTCGAGGTCCTCGGGCGTGAGGGACGCGTCGTCGGTGGCCTCGGCGCGGGCGCGCACGGCTCCCGGGAATCCGGCACTCTCCGGGGCCTTCAACGGCCCGTTCACACCGAGGAGTTCGGCGAGCCGCTCCTCGCCGGCCAGCGACACGGCGGCCCGCTCCTCGGCCCGGTGGGCGTTCTCGGCGGCGCTCGCGGCGTCGGCCGCGCGGGCCGCGGTCAGTTCGGCGCGGGCCTCGGCGGCGCCGGTCTCCCGGGCGTGCTCGGCCGCCCGGCGGGCCGCCTCGCGCGCGGTGTCCCACGCGGCGACCGTGGTCTTCTCCGCGTCGGCCGCGGCGAGCGCGGCGCGAGCCGGGTCGGCGTCGGGCGCGCTGTCGTCGAGCCATCCGGCGCGGACGGCCTCGGCGGTCTCCTGCTCGACCTCGCTGAGCCGCTGACGCAGGTGCCCGAGTTCACTGCGGGCGCGCTGGGCCTCGGTGGCGGCGGCGGTCGCGTCGCGGTGCGCGGTCTCACCGGCCTCCTGGAGGACGGCGGAGCGCTCCTCCTCCTCGTTCGCGTGCTGCTCGGCCTTCTCGGCGGCGCCGTGCAGGGCCCGTACGAGATCGGACGCGGCCTTGGCGCGGGCGGCGAGCGCGGGGGCCGCGTCCCGCTCGGCCTCGCGGATGGCGACGGCCACGCGCGCGGAGCGGTCGGACGCCGCCCGGTGCCGGAGGACGGCCTCGGCGGCCTGCCAGGCGGAGTGCAGGGTACGGGCGTCGGCCAGCTCGCGCTTCTGGACGGCGGCGGCCTTCTCGGCTCCGGCCAGCGCCAAGGAGGCGTGCCGGTAGGCGAGTTCGGCGGCGATCAGCGCGCTGCGCTCCCGCGCGGACTCGGCCTCGGTGACGGTGTGCGCGGCGGCGGTGACCCGCTGGGCGAGATCTCCGGCCCGGCCCCGCTCGACGGCGGCGCGGGCGGAGAGGCGCCGGGCCAGCATCCGCGTACGGCGTTCGGCTCCGGCGTGGATGTCCCGCGCGCGGGAGCGCGTCTCGGCGGCCTCCACGATCCGGGTCAGCAGGTCCACCGAGCCGGCGGTGAACTCCCGCTCGGCGATGAGCTCGGCGCGGCGGCCCAGCTTGTTCCCGAACCCGCTGACGAGGTCGGCGAGTCCGTCCGTGTCGCGGGTGTCCGTCACGGCGCGCAGCAGCAGGTCGGTGAAGTCGGAGTCCTTCTTCACGGCGAACAGGCCGGCGGCCTCGCCCTCGTCCGCGTTCATCTCCCGCTGGTAGCGGAAGAGTTCGGGGTCGAGGCCCAGGTCGCCCAGGTGCTCGTTCCACCGGTCGTGGATCTCTTCCCAGTGGACTTCGAGGTGCGGGTACACCTTGCCGGCCTCCACGAGTGCGTCGCGGAAGCCCTTCATGGTGCGGCGGCGGCCCTGGGCGCTCGACGCGCCCTCGGCGACCGGCCGTACGGCGTTGGACTCCGCGACCGGGAGTGCGTCGAGGCTCATCCCGGGCCCTGGCCGGAACGAGTACCAGGCCTCGGCGAACTTCCGCGGGTCGTTGGAGACCTGCCGCCCGCGCCATTCGCTGACCTTGCCGACGACGACGCATTCGCCGGTGAGGGTGTGCTGCCACTCCAGGGCGACGTGTCCGCAGTCGTCGGCGAGCAGGAACTTGCGGAGCACACCGGAGCTGGCGCCACCGAGGGTGTTGCGGTGGCCGGGCAGCATCACCGAGAAGATCAGCTTGAGCAGGACCGACTTGCCGCCACCGTTCTCCAGGAAGAGCACACCGGCCGGCGCGGGGCGGCGCGGCGGGCCGACGGGCTCGTCCTCGAAGAACTCCGCCTGGGTGGGGGCGGGGTCGGGCACGTGCGCGCCGACACCCCGCAGGTCGAGCACGGTGTCGGCGTAGCGCGCGCCGGCAGGCCCGATGGAGTAGAGGCGAACCCGGGACAGCTCGTACATGGCGGACTCTCGTGGTAGGTGCGGAAGTTCAGGAGGTTCGGGGTCAGGAGTGGAACGGCAGGCCCGCGTCGGCGACGAGCTCTCCCGCGTCCTCGTCCATCGGCGGCACCAGGCTCGCGGAACCGTCGGTCACGGCCACGACGCCCAGGTCGAGGAGCTCGGCCATGGCGGCGGTGCCGGCCATGTCCCGCACCTGCAGCTGGTAGCGGGCCGTCGTGCGGTACGTGCCGCCGCCGTCGTCCCCGGTTCTCTGCAGGAATCCGGAGTCGGTGAGGAACGCGACCGCCTTGGCGACGATGCCGGTGGTCGAACTGGCCAGGCGGCGGGTGTCCTTGGTGGCGCCGGTGGAGCTGCGCCGCGCCCAGATCCGCCAGGCCGCTTCGAGGCCGGGGGCGTCGGTCGCCGGGTCGGTGTTCTCGCCCGACTCCTCGGCCCGCTCCTCCAGCTTGCGGCAGGCCTGCCGGACGAACGCGTCCACGCCGTTGACACTGACCCGGCCGATGTAGCCGTCGTCGGCGAGGTCCTCGGGGCGCGGGAACGCGAGCGCCGCGACAGCGAGGTGGGCGAGTCCGTGCAGGAAGCGGTCGGTGGAGTCGGCGGCGGTCCTGCGCGCGTAGTCGCCCATCCGCACCGCGAACACGGAGTCCTCGGCGGCGGTCACGGCCATGCCCGCGCGCGGGGACACCTCCAGGACGACCAGCCCGAGCCCGCTCGCCACGGCGTCGGCGAGCCGGGCGAACGGCGGGTCCTCGCGGTAGCGGCGCAGCAGCTCGCCGTACTCCTGGTCGCGGGAGGGCTGCAGCTTGGGCTGCAGGCCGAAGGCGACGAGCCGCGCGGCGTCGGCGGCGTCGGCCGGGGTGATCGGGGCGGCGGTCTTCACCGAGCCGGCGCCCGGGGCCGACGCCTCGGGCTCGCCCCACTCGGCGTGCTCTTCGGGGTGCTCGGTCACGGGCGGTGCTCCTCGGTCGTTCCTCGGTCGTACGTACGGGTCGGCATCACGCGGCCTCCGTCCGGTCCGCGGCCATGCCGACCGCGTCGAGCAGCGCGGTGCCCACGATGAGGTCGGCGCCGCCGAACTCCGGGTCGTCGAGCTCCGTGCCGTCGTCCACGGCGAACAGCAGCTTCTCCTCGCCCTGCCGGTAGGCGGTGCCGACCGCGGGGCTCGCCGCGTGCACCGCCAACAGGGCGACCAGGTACGGCAGTTCGGAGTCGCGCCTGCGCGCATCGGCCAGCAGTCCGGAGAGCCGTCGCGGCGCGTCCGCAGGCAGGTCGAGCAGTTCCTTGGCGCTCGCGAGCTGCTCCTCGCTGAACCGGCTGTCGTCCGGCGTCTCGATGAGATCCGGCTCGGGCATCTCGGCGCCGAGGTGCTCTCGCTCCATGGGCGGGGTCAGCAGTATGTCGACGAGATCGCCGACGCGTACGGAGACGGGCGTCCGCAGCCCCGTGCCCCGCGCGAAGAACGCGTCCGTCACCTTGCGCGCGCCCTCCACCGGCAGCGGCAGGAGCGGTGCGACGAGCTGCCCGTACAGGTCGAGGCCCGCGCGCGCGGAGGGTGTGGCGAAGGCCTGCCGGTCCTGCTCGGCGCGGAACAGCGGCCCGGCTTCGAGCAGCCGCGACTGCAGCTGCGTATGGCGGCGGATGCAGTCCTTCACGATGTCGACGAGCTCGGCCGCGCGCCGCTTCTGCTCGGGGTCCTCGGACTCGTCGCGTGCCTTGCGGATGTTCGTGAGGATCGCGTTCTCGTGGCGGTAGCGGTCCGCCACGTGGTCGAGCGCCTCGGCGATCATGTCGGGCACGGCCTGCAGCCAGTCGACGGCGCGCACATTGCGCCGCGTCGCGTCCAGCGCCTTGCGCAGGGTCTCCGAGTACTGCACGGTCCGGTACCGGGCCTGCTCGGCGGCGAGCTGCGCGTCCGCGAGCCGCCCGCGGCTGATCAGGACCTCGAGCTTCACCTCGGCGGCGATCTGCGCGCTGGTGACGTCGGTGTCGAGCGCTCCCACGAGGACGTTGACCGCTTCGTCCGTCGTGCGGAGGTAGACGCTGCCCCCGTAGCCGGGTACTTCCTCGATCAGCTTGAAGTCGTAGTCACGCCGCACATAGGAGCCGTCCGTCGCGAACGTGCCGTACACGGCGCGGAAGCCGCGGTCCACACTGCCGACGTTGATCAGGTTCTCCAGGACCCAGCGGGCCACCCGCTCGTGCTCGGCGGACGGCCGCAGCGGGGCCTGCGCGGCGATGCGCGGGACGAGGCGAGCCACTATCTGCTCGTGGTCCGCGCCCGTGTCGAAGTCCATGTTCAGCGTGACGAGGTCGATCGCCGAGAGGGCGACCTCGGCCATGCCGTACGTCGAGTACTCGCCCGCGAGGTTCGCCTTGCGCACGTCCAGGTCGTGCAGCGGCGCGGTGCAGGCGAGCGCGCGAAGCCGCCGCGCGAGCCCTTCGTCGGCGGCCGGGCCCGGTGCGGGGCGCGGCCCCGCGCTGAGCTGGGGCGGAACGGATTCCGTGGTGGCAGGCGAAGTCACGGAGCACAGACTAGGCGCTGGGTCTGACAACGGTCGAAACGACGCAGATGCGACGGTGGCAGCGGGCCGCTACGCCTCGCGCGCCACCCGCTGCCCGTACACCTCGACGAGGCCGTCGCGGGAGTCGTCGAGATAGTCGGCGAGCAGCGCCTCGGCGTCGTCGCGGCGCCCGTCGGCGAGCGTCTCGACGATCTTCAAGTTCCGGGCGAGATAGGGCTCGTGGAGGCGGCGCGGGTCGTCGACGACGTGGAACGCGAGGCGCAGTTCGGCGAGCACGCTGCGCATCAGTTCGTCGGTGCGCTCGCTGCCGGCGAGGGCGACGAGTTCGCGGTGGAAGTGGATGTTGGCGGTGGAGACGCCCTTCCACTCGCGGGCCTTCGCCGCGCGCTGACCGTCGGCGACGGCCGCGGCGACCCGGTCGAGGGCGTACGGCGGTGTGCCGAGGGAGCGGACGACGGAGCACTCGATCATGCGGCGGATCCGGTAGATGTCCTCGACGTCGTCGACGCTCAGGACGCGGACGAAGACACCGCGGTTGAGCCGGTGCTCGAGCAGCCGCTCGTGCGTGAGCAGGCGGAACGCCTCGCGCAGGGTGTTGCGGGAGACGCCGAGCGCGCCCCCGATGCTGTCCTCCGACAGACGGGTGCCGGGCGGGAAGAACCCTTCCGCGATCCGGCTCCTGAGGATGTCGGCGACCCGCTCGGCGGTGCTGGTGCGCCCCAGCAGCGCGCGATCGTCCGCAAGTGCGTTCAGTTCTTCCGTGGCCACGGCCGAATTCAAGCGCAGATACAAGAACGAAACAACGTGGGTATTGAGGGATCGTTCAACGATCCTCTACCTTGGCGGACAGATACGGCTCAGCACGGCTCAGCACGGCTCAGACATGGCTCAGGCACGGCTCTCCGCGAGTACTCCTGTGAGGTGCTTCATGAGCACGACTCCACCGACGCCCGACACCGTCCGGCTGTCTCCCCGACTTCCCGCCCCCGAGGGCCCGTTCGGCTGGCTCCGGGCGCTCGGCCCGCGCGGCCGGCGCGCGTTCGCGGGTGCCTTCGGCGGCTACGCCCTCGACTCCTACGACTACTTCACGCTGCCGCTGAGCATGGTGGCGCTGGCCGCCTACTTCGGGCTCGACAGCGGCCAGACCGGACTGATCACCACCGTCACGCTGGTCGTCTCGGCGGTCGGCGGCGCCGCCGCGGGCGTGATCGCCGACCGGTTCGGCCGGGTCAGAGCGCTGATGATCACGGTGATCACCTATGCCGTGTTCACCGTGGCATGCGGGTTCGCGCCCACCTACGAGACGCTGCTCGTCTTCCGCGCCCTCCAGGGTCTCGGTTTCGGCGGCGAGTGGGCCGTCGGCGCGATCCTGGTCGCCGAGTACGCCTCGGCGAAGCACCGGGGCCGCACGCTCGGCGCCGTGCAGAGCGCCTGGGCGGCGGGCTGGGCGCTCGCCGCGATCGTCTACACCCTGGTGTTCCAGTTCCTCGACGCGGACCTGGCCTGGCGCGTGATGTTCTGGACGGGTGCGCTGCCCGCCCTGCTCGTGGTGTGGCTGCGCCGCCGCGTGCAGGACGCCCCCAAGGCGTCGGAGAAGCTCGAAGTCAGCGCCCACAAGGGCTCGTTCACCGAGATCTTCAAGCCGGGACTGCTGCGCACGACCCTCTTCGCGGTGCTGCTGTCGACCGGCGTCCAGGGCGGTTACTACACGCTCGCCACCTGGGTGCCCACCTACTTGAAGTCGGACCGGGGACTCACGGTGGTCGGCACCGGCGGCTATCTGACGTTCCTCATCTCGGGCGCCTTCATCGGCTACCTGACGGGCGGCTACCTCACCGACCGTCTCGGCCGTAAACGCAACATCGTGCTGTTCGCGATCCTCTCGGCGGCGAGCATCGTGGCGTACACGAACATCCCGGACGGCGCCGACGGTCTCCTCCTGGTGCTCGGTTTCCCGCTCGGCTTCTGCATGTCGGCCATCTTCAGCGGCTTCGGCTCTTTCTTGAGCGAGCTCTATCCGACCGCCGTACGCGGCACGGGTCAGGGCTTCACGTACAACACCGGCCGCGCGATCGGCGCCGTCTTCCCGACGCTGGTCGGCTTCCTCGCGGACAGCTGGGGCGTGGGCGGCGCGCTCGTCTTCGGGGCGATCGGCTACGCCCTGGCCGTCGTCGCGCTGCTCGGACTGCCGGAGACCCGAGGAAGGGAACTGCTGTGACCCCCACCGATGAACGCACGACACGCACCGCCACCCTGACTCCGCGCGAGGCCCGCGCCCTGTTCCGTACGGGCACCGGCGCCCCCACGGCGGGCTGGGCGCGCGGCCACACGCAGGCCAACCTGATCGCCGTACCGGCCGACTGGGCCTACGACCTGCTGCTGTTCTGCCAGCGCAACCCGAAGCCCTGCCCGGTCCTGGACGTCACGGACGCGGGCGACTGGTCCACCGTCCTCGCCCCGGGCGCCGACCTGCGCACGGATCTGCCGCGCTACCGGGTGTGGGAGCACGGCGAGTTGACGGCCGAGCCGACCGACGTGCTCGACCACTGGCGCGGCGACCTGGTCTCCCTGCTGCTCGGCTGCAGCTTCACCTTCGAGTGGGCGCTGGCGGCGGCCGGCGTACCGCTGCGCCACATCGACCAGGGCACGAACGTGCCCATGTACGCGACCACGCGCGCGTGCCGTGCCGCGGGCCGCCTGCACGGCCCCATGGTCGTGTCGATGCGTCCGATCCCGCCGCACGCCCTGGAGGCCGCGATCCGGGAGAGCTCGCTGATGCCCACCGTCCACGGCAGCCCGGTGCACCTGGGCGATCCGCGGGTCCTCGGCATCCAGGACCTCGACGCGCCGGACTTCGGTGACCCGGTGGCGAGGGAACCGGGCGACATCCCGGTCTTCTGGGCCTGCGGAGTGACGCCCCAGGCGGCCGTGATGGCGTCCAGGCCGCCGTTCGCGATCACGCACGCGCCGGGGCACATGTTCCTCACGGACACCCGCGACGAGCAGCACAGGGTGGCCTGAGACCGGCCCGCGGCCTCGTGGGGATCCGCTGGATCCGCGAGCCGGCCCGCGGCCCCGCCGCTCCGGGGGAGGGCGGGGCCGCGGCGCGTCAGGCGGCGGGTTCCTCCGCCACGACCGGGACGGACAGTGCCGACAGGGCCGTGGCGACCGCGGCCGACGCCCGCAGGTCGAGCCGCCCGCTCGTCCCGCGCAGCCCGTGCCGCACCTCGTCGGCGGCCAGGGCGACGAGCTGCGGCAGCAGGTCGGTGCAGCGCCGGGCGACCCATCCGGTGCCCACCGTGGCCAGCCACCGGAGGCTTGCCGTACGCGTCGGCGCGGGCCCCTGCGGTTCGGTGCCGGGCGCCGGCCCGAGCGCCGTCCCCGACGCGGCCAGCAGTGCGTGGAAGCGAGCGGCGAGCAACCGGTGCCCGCGCTCCCCCGGATGCAGCCGGTCGGCGCTCCACAGGGCACGGTCGGCCACCCAGTCGGCGTCGGCGGCGTGCAGATGGACGGCTCGGTGGCGCTCGGAGAGCGCGTGGACCACGGAGTTGACGGCACGCTGCCGACGCGCGAGCGGGCGGGCCAGGGCCCCGGGCAGACCGAGCAGCGCGCCGGGGTCGGGCAGGCACGCGGTGAGCAGCACCGCGCCCCGCTCGCCGAACGCGCCGTACACGGTGTCGAGGCGCGCGGCGACCGCATGGATGTCGAAGGTGCGGCGCAGGGTGTCGTTGACCCCCACGACGACGGACACGAGGTCGGGCGCGGAGGCCAGCGCGGCGGGCAGTTGTCGGGCGAGGACGTCGCCGGTCTGCGCGCCGATGACGGCGAAGTTGCGGAACTCCACACCCACTTGGTCGGGCGCGAGTCCTTCGGCCAGCAGCGCGGCCCATCCCCGCCACCGCCCGTCGCTTCCCAGGTCGCCGATCCCTTCGGTGAGCGAGTCGCCGAGCGATGCGAACCGGAGGGGCCTGGGTGCCGACGCCCGCGGGGCGGCCACGGCGCACGGGGCCTTCATGCCACCGTCTCCCGCCGCTCGGCCCCCGGTGCCCGCACCGGGGGCGCGTCGTGCGCCGCCAAGAAGGCGTCCACCGAGGGGCCCCAGCCGAAACACTCCGCACGCGCGCGTGCGGCGGCCCTGCGTCGGCGCGTGGGGCGTGCCAGCACCGTCCGTACGGCAGCGGCGAAGGACTCCGCGGTGTCGCCCGCCACGGCCCCGGCCGCGCCGACCACCTCGGGCAGCGCGCAGGACGCGCTCACCACGACCGGCGTGCCGCAGGCCAGGGCCTCCAGAGCGGCGAGCCCGAACGTCTCGGCGGGCCCGGGCGCCAGACACACGTCGGCGGTGGCCTGGAGGGCCGCCAGTGCGCCCGGGTCCGCGACATGCCCCAGGAAGGTCACCGGCAGCCGCCGCGCCCGCTGTTCGAGCCGCGCCCGCAGCGGCCCCTCTCCCGCCACCACCAGCCGAGCGGGAACGCCCGCCGCGCGCAGCGCCTCCAGGGCGGCGATCCCGGTTCCTGGCCGCTTCTCCACGGACAGCCGCGTGCACATGACGAGCAGGATCTCGTCCACGCGCGCGTGCCGCTCCCGCACCCGGGCGTCCCACAGTTCCGGGCGGCAGCGGGCGAGATCGACCCCGAGCGGGGCCCGCACCACGTTGCGTGCCCCGATCCGCACGAACTCCCGCTCCGCCCACTCCGTGGTGCACACCACGCGCGCGTAGGCGTGCGCGGTGCGGGAGTTGAGGACGTCGGCGGCCCGGCGTGCCGCCTGCTCGGGCAGGCCCCAGGTGCGGAGCACGCCGTGCGCGGTCTCGTGGGACACCATCACGGCGGGCACCCGCGCGCGCCGCGCCCACTCGCCGGTCCAGCGCAGCGTCGTCCGGTCCGACACCTCCAGGCGGTCGGGGCGCAGGTGCTCCAACAGCTTGGCCACGCGGCGCCGTTCGGCCAGTACGCGGTACCCGCCGGTGCCCGGCAGCGGCGCACCGGGCAGGGTGATGACGCGTCCCTGTGCGGTCCGCACGTCCGAGGGCCGCTCGCCGGGCACGATCAGTACGGGTTCGTGCCCGGCGGCCGCGTAGCCGGTGCCCAACTCCCGCAGCGCGGTGCGCAGTCCACCGGACGCGGGGGCGACGAAGTTGGCGAGCCGTACGATCCGCAGCGCCCCGCTCATGCCGCCACCGCCGTCCGCGCGCGCAGCACGTCCGCGTAGTGCTCGATCAGCAGGTCC
Organism: Streptomyces sp. HmicA12; assembly: GCF_000373565.1. GTDB lineage: Bacteria > Actinomycetota > Actinomycetes > Streptomycetales > Streptomycetaceae > Streptomyces. The sequence goes on from NZ_KB891849.1 coordinate 39,104, forward strand.
CCGACGGCCTCCCAGGTGCGCCCGGCGACAGCGGCCCGCGCGGCCGTCCCGTAGGCGGCACGCAGCCCTGGATCGGCGGCCAGGGCGCCCACCGCGTCCCGTACGGCGTCGGCGTCACCGGGCGGCACGAGGAGCCCGGTCGTGCCGTGCGCCACGAGGTCGAGCGGTCCGCCGGCCGCGGGGGCGACCACCGGCACGCCGCTCGCCATGGCCTCCTGCACGGTCTGGCAGAAGGTCTCGTACGGGCCCGTGTGCACGAAGACGTCCAACGAGGCGAAGATCCCGGCGAGTTCGTCGCCGGTGCGGCGTCCGAGGAACACGGCGCCGGGCAGCGTCCCGCGCAGCGCCCCGGAGCTCGGTCCGTCGCCGACGACCACGACCCGTACACCGGGCAGCCCGCACGCCCGCGACAGCAGTTCCACCTGCTTCTCGGGCGCGAGCCGCCCCACGTAGCCGACGAGCAGTTCCCCGCCGGGCGCCAGTTCGGCCCGCAGGAGCTCGTCGCGGCGCTCGGGCCGGAACCGTACGGCGTCCACGCCCCGCGGCCACAGCCGCACCCGGGGCACCCCGTGCGCCTCCAGGTCGCGCAGTGCGGCGCTGGACGGGGCGAGCGTCCGGTCGGCGGCGGCGTGCACCCCGCGGATCCGCCGCCAGGCGGCCGACTCCCCCGTCCCCATGTACGTACGGGCGTATCCGGCGAGGTCGGTCTGGTAGACGGCGACGGCGGGGACCCCGAGCCGCGCCGCCGCGGCCATCCCGCGCACACCGAGCACGAACGGGCTGGCGAGATGGACGAGTTGGGCCCGGTGCGCGACCACGGCCTGGGTGACGCGGCGGCTCGGCAGCGCGACCCGCACCTGCGGATAGCCGGGCAGCGGCAGCGACGGGACGCGGACGACCGGGCAGGGTGCGGCCGCGTCCGCCTCGGGCCCGGCGGCGGTGGCCGGGGCGACGACGAGGGGTTCGTGACCGCGGGCGGCGAGGTGCCGCGCGGTCTGCAGGGCGCAGTGCGCCACACCGTTGATGTCGGGCGGGAAGGACTCGGTCACGATGACGACACGCATAGGGGTGTTCTCGCCGCGTCCGGCGTGCCCACGTCAACGTGGATCTTTCCCGCCGTGGAACGCCTCATGAGCGTTGCGTCACCCGCGACACCTGGGGAAACGGCGGGGAACAGCGGGAGGCGGTCCCTCTCCCGAGGGGCCGCCTCCCGTCCATCAGCGCGTCACAGGGCCGGCGCGTCCGGCCCGATCCTGCTGCGTACGGCGGTCTGCACCTCGGCCTCCTCGGCCGGGTCGGCGGCGAGCCTGCGCAGTTGGTCGACCACCCGGGCGTCGCCGGTCTCGGCGTGCCGTGCGGCGACCTCGCGGGTGGACTCCTCGCAGTCCCACAGGCATTCGACGGCGAACCCGGCGGCGAAGGACGGGTCGGTGACGGCGAGGGAGCGGGCGGCGTGCCCGCGCAGATGGGACGACGCGGTCTCGCGGTAGATGTGCCGCAGGACGGGGGCCGCGCAGGCGATGCCGAGGCGGCCCGCTCCGTCGACGAGCGGCCACAGGGTGGGGGCGTCGGGTCCGTCACCGCGGACGGCCTCCCGCAGGGCGGACAGCACCAGTTCGCCGTCCTTGGGGCCGCCCTGGCAGGCGAGCATGCGGCCGGCGGCGGCGCCGAGGACGTCGGGCCGCGGCGCCCAGCGTCGGGCGCGCTCCACGGCGGCGACGGACCGCATCCGCTCGAAGCACTCGACGGCGGCGTCCACGACTGCCCGGGAGGGTGACTCCACGGCGGCCTCGACGAGATCGAGGACGTCGGGATCGTGGGTGTCGGTCAGGTAGCGCAGGGCGGTGCAGCGGGCCCCGTCCGTGCCCTCGCGGGCCGCCCGCAGGATCCCGGCGCGATCGGCGGGCCCGGCCACGGCGCTCAGACAGCGCGCGGCCGGCACGTACAGCACGGCGCCCCGCTCGAAGCCTTCCTGGGCCCAGTCGAAGACGGCCTGCACGCTCCACTCGGGGCGGGGCCCGGACGGTCGCAGCTGCCGCTGCCAGCGGTCGAAGGAGCCGGCTTCCTGGGCGGCACGCACGCGTGCCCCCACATGAGGTCGCGGGTCCTCGGACCACAGCCGCCAGGGCCGTGGCTCGAAGGCGTCCCGGACGGCCGCGACCAGTTCGGCCTCGGCGTGGGCGGGGAACCTGGCGAGGATCGGCTCGGCCAGGGCACGCAGCCCGGCGTCGTCGTCGCGCAGCGCGAGCTCGTCGAGCGCCCAGGCCCAGTTGCCGCCGAAGGCGGCGTACCTGCGCAGCAGCTCCAGGGCGTCCCGCCTGCCGTAGGAGGCGAGGTGCCCGAGCACCGAGAGCGCGAGGCCCGTACGCGTCTCGTCGGTGTCGACGAGGTCGTCGGGGTCGAAGAGGTGCCGCTCGATCTCCCCGAGCTCTCCGTGGAGATCGAGGTAGAGGCGGGCGTAGTACAGCGAGCGGTTCTCCACCTGCCAGTCGTGGCGGGGGTCGCTCAGCACACAGTGGTTCAGAGCCGCGAGAGCCTCGTCCCGCGGCGCCGTCAGCGCGTGCAGGGTGCCGTCACCGCGGCCCCGCTGCAGCAGGCCGAGCAGCGTACCGCTGGGCGCTATGACCGGTTCGAACATGGGAAACAGCCTCACATCAAGCGTCGACGCAACCGGGAACCTGCACCTACCTGGCCACGCGACAACACGTCGGAGCGCCCGCCGTTTCTTGCTTGCTGCAAGCCATCTCTCTGCCTCTCGTCCAAGGCCCGATCCCGGGCCACTTACGGCCCGCGTGGCACATGGGCACCAGCTGCCCCGCCATCGCGTCCGTAAATCACGCCGTCATCATGACCCAGCGGTTCTGCCCGCCGCGACCACATTTCCCGTACCCCCGTTTTGCCTGGTCAGTGCTGGTGGCTCAGGCCGCGCCGAAGAGCTCGAGCAGCTCCGCCTTGCCGAACATCCGGGCCGTGTCGACCGCCGACGGCGTCCCCGCGGCGGGATCCGCACCGCCGTCGATCAACGCCCTGATCACGGTCTCCTCGCCCTTGAAGACGGCGCCCGCGAGCGGGGTCTGCCCCTTGTCGTTGGCACGGTTCGCGTCGGCGCCGCGCCCCAGGAGCGCGGTCACGGCCGGCGCGTGCCCGTGATAGGCGGCGAGCATGACAAGCGTGTCCCCCCGGTCGTTCGTGAGGTTCGCGGGCACGCCCGCGTCCACGTACGCCACGAGCGCCTCCGTCTCGCCGCGGCGCGCGAGATCGAAGATCTTGGTGGCCAGCTCCACGACCTCGGGGTCGGGGGCTTCGCTCATCGACCGAACCGCCTTTCACATCCGTGCCGGTACGGCTCTGCGGCCGTACGAGTGAATCGACAGCGTACTGCCCGGCCGAGCACATGAGCCGACCCCGGCGAGGCAAAGATCATCAACAGCACGGACGACCGTCCGGCGGCACGCCCGGGTAGCTCACCAGCCGCCTGCCGATTGGGTGAATTCGATAAAAATCCACCCATTTGCACCTTTTATCGTATAGATACATGCTGTGAGCCTGGAAGAACTCATGGTGACTGTCCCCACCAACCAGGAGAAACCTCATGATCCTGTCCATCTCGGGCGTCGTGCTGCTCGGCATCATCGTCTTCCTGTTCTTCCGCAAGGACGGCCTGAAGGCCTCGCACGCACTGGTGTGCGCCCTCTTCGGCTTCTACCTGGCGGGCACGGCCATCGCCCCGAGCATCAAGGCAGGCGGCGCGAGTCTCGCCAGCCTGCTCGGCGGGATCAAGTTCTGACGGCCCATCCACCCGCACACACCTTCAGGAGAATGACGTGGCCAGGCGTCCGAATTCACCGTTGCCCCGCATTCTGAGCACCGGCAGCGCGTCTATCGCCCGGAGCCGGGAGATGGCGCGGACGGCCGCCGACGGTGCCACCGACGTCCTCCATCCCCTCATCACGATCACCCGTGGACTGCGTCGCCTTGCTTCCGCCGGGCGACGCAAGTGGGCGGACACCCCCAAGGACCGGCGCGGACCGCTGCTGTTCCTGGTGGCCGCCGTGGTCCTGGTCGTGGTGTTCATCCCCTACGGGCCGCTGCTCGCGATCATCACGGTCATGGCGGCGGCCGCGTGGAAGGGCCGCGATCCCAAGCAGCCCCCCGAGCCCGCGGGCCCGGACGAGTCACAGGTCAAGCGCCTCTCCTCGCTCTACGAGGCGCTCGTCCCCTACTTCTCGGTCGCCGAGGACCCGAACCCGCTCTACGCCCACGGCGGCGAGTGGGAGAAGGCCTTCGAGACGTACGACTTCGACGGCGACGGCCGCTTCGACCGGCTCACGATCAGCTACCCCGCCTACTTCACCGACGGCGAGGCGGAGTCGCGGGCCCGGATCGAGCAGCTGCTCGGCGCCAAGCTGGGCCGCGGCCGTGAGTACCACTTCGCCTGGGACGAGGAGGGCAACCACCTGACCGTGACGGTGCTCGCCCCGCTCCCGACCGACATCGCGGCCCAGCGGTTCGTGACCGCTCCGGCCGAGACGGTGCTCGGCTTCACCGACGAGACCGGGGTGCAGCGCACCCTGCCGGTCATGGAGGGCGAGGAACAGCGGGACATGCCGCCGGTCGTCTGGCGCACCGGCATCCGCTCCACCGAGCCCCACCTGCTGGTCGTCGGCCAGCCCGGCAGCGGCACGACGTCCCTCGTGCGCTCGGTCGCCCTGCAGGCCCTCGAGCACGGCGACGTGCTGATCGTCGAGGGCAGCGGGACCGGCGACTACGCCTGTTTGGTCGGCCGCGACGGTGTCCTCGCCGTGGAGTGCGGCCTCGCGGGCGCGCTCGCCAGCCTCGAATGGGCGGCGCACGAGACCGAGCGGCGGCTGATCGCGGCCAATCGGGCGCGACAGGCCGGGCACCCCACCCCGGACGACATCAAGCGCCCGCTCTGGATCCTGCTGGACCGGCCGAGCGCCCTGGGCCACCTCGCGGCGGCCGACGGCCGCAAGGACCCCCAGACGCTGCTCCAGGTGCCGCTGCGGCACGGGCGCGCGGCGGGGGTCACGGTCGTCGTGGCGGAGCAGTTCGACAGCCTGGACTCATTGATCGACCCGGTGCGCCAGCACACCCGCGCGCGCGTGGTGCTCGGTCCGGCCACTCCGGAGGAGCTGGAGGACGTCCTCGGCACCCAGCCGCCGACGACCCCCACCGCCGACGTCCCGGCCGGCCGCGGCTACGCCCGTCTCGGCACCGGCCAGGTCCACCGGCTCCAGGTGCCGGCCACCCCCGACCCGTACGACGACGCGACCAGTGAGGCGCACCGTCAGGCGGTCATGGGGCTGCTGCCGCAGCGGGTCACGGCCGCGGACTCCACGGACTCCGCGGATCCCGCCGTGGAGTCCGTTCCGGACGAGGCCGAGGCGCTCGCTGAGCGCTGACGAAGGCGCCGCTCGACGGCTTACGCGATCAGGGTGCGCGGCACGTCCCCGCCCGCACCCTGGCCGTCCGTCACGAGCCTGGCCGCTGCCGCGAGCCGCACCGCCGCCTCGTCGGCCACGGCGCCGCTCACGGTGAACGGCAGCCGCACATATCCCTCGAAGGCACCGTCGACGCCGAATCGCGGCCCGGACGGCACCCGCACCCCGACCCGCTCCCCCACTTCGGCGAGCCGGGACCCGGACAGGCCGCCCGCCTTCACCCACAGCGTCAGGCCGCCGTCCGGTACGTCGAACTCCCAGGCGGGCAGTTCGCGGCGGAGCGCGGCGACGAGGGCGTCCCGGTTCTCGCGCGCCTGGCCGCGGCGCAGTTCCACGGCCTCCTCCCAACCTCCGGTGTTCAGCAGCCAGTTCACGGCCAGCTGCTCGAGGACGGGGGTGCCGAGATCGGCGTACGCGCGGGCGGCGACCAGGCTGCGGATCACATCGGGAGCGGCCCGCACCCAGCCGATCCGCATGCCCGCCCAGAACGCCTTGCTGGCCGAGCCGACCGTGACGACGGTCGAGCCCGCGGGGTCGAACGCGCAGACACGGCGCGGCATTTCACGGTCGCGGTCGAAGTGAAGCTCGGTCATCGTCTCGTCGACCACGAGCACCGTGCCCGCGGAGCGCGCGGCGTCCACCAGGGAGCGGCGCTGCTCCTCGTCGGCGAGCGCGCCGGTCGGATTGTGGAAGTCGGCGACCACGTAGGCGAGTCGGGGCGCGGCGTCGCGCAGCACCTGGCGCCAGCGGTCGAGGTCCCAGCCCGCGAGGCCGTCCGCCATGGCGACGGGCACGAGCCGCAGTCCGGCCTCCCGCATCAGCTGGAGGATGTTGGCGTAACTGGGCGACTCGACGGCCACCCGCTCGCCGTGGCCCGCGAAGAGGTGGCAGATCGCGTCGATGGCGCCCATGGCCCCGGTGGTGACCATGATCTGCTCGGGCATGGTCGGGATGCCGTGGGCGGTGTACCGCTCGGCGATCATGGTGCGCAGGGCGGGCAGCCCCGCCGGGTAGTCGCCGTGGGTGTGGGCGTACGGCGGAAGCTCTTCGAGGGCGCCCTGCACGGCACGGGTCAGCCAGGGCTCGGGCGCGGGCAGGGCCGCGGTGCCCAGGTCGATGATCGAGCCGAGGGCCTCGGGCGGCAGGGGTTCCAGGCCGCGCGCGGGCAGCGGTTTCCCGGCCGGCACGGCGGTCCAACTGCCCGCTCCCCTGCGGGACTCCAGGAACCCTTCGCCGCGCAGCGCCTCGTAGGCGGCCGCGACGGTGGTCCGGCTCACGGAGAGCGCCTGGGCGAGCTCGCGCTCGGCGGGCAGGCGTGTGGCCACCGGAACGCGGCCTTCCAGGACGAGCAGGCGGATGCCGTCGGCGAGCGCGCGGTAGGCGGGCGGGCGCCGGGTGCCGGGGCCGGCGGGGCGCGGCTGCTGCGAGGTGAGCAGCCGGCCGAGCTGGGCCGAACCGATCGCCGAAGTCCACTGAGCCATGCGATCCAGTCCACCTTCCCGGAATTGGCCGTGGTTGGCCGGTGTTTCCAGGCCACAGAGTGTCATGGGTCAGGCCACTACCACTACAGGGGGCACCTCTTGTCCGCGCCGGAGCCGTCATCGTCGTCAAGCGGCGGGCCGCTGGTCCGCCGACTCGTTCAGCTCTACGTGGGCCTGGCGCTGTACGGCGTCAGTTCGGCGCTCCTGGTGGAGGCGGGGCTCGGCCTGGAGCCGTGGGGTGTGCTCCATCAAGGGCTCGCCGAGCTGACGGGCATCTCCATAGGCGTCGTCTCGATCATCGTGGGCGCGATCGTGCTGCTGCTGTGGATCCCGCTGCGCACACGGCCGGGGCTCGGCACGGTCTCGAACGTCTTCGTGGTCGGCCTCGCCATGGACGGCACGCTCTCCGTGGTGCCGGAGGTGCACGCCTATGGAGTGCGCGTTCCGCTGATGCTGGCCGCGATCGTGCTCAACGGCGTCGCGACCGGGCTCTACATCGCGGCGAAGTTCGGTCCGGGTCCGCGCGACGGTCTCATGACGGGGCTGCACCTTCGCACGGGCCGCTCGATCCGCCTGATGCGCACGTGCATCGAGATCGCCGTCGTGGTGACCGGCTTCGCGCTCGGCGGCACGATCGGCGTGGGCACCGTCCTGTACGCCCTCGCGATCGGCCCGCTGGCCCAGTTCTTCCTGCGCGTCTTCGCCGTCCCCGCGCCGTCGGCCGGTTCCACCGTGGTGGCCGGCGCGTCACCGCGGCGGGCGATACTGCGACGGTGACCGCGCGCATCCGCCACCCCTACCTCGACCACCCCGGGCCGCTCGCCCTCGCCCATCGCGGCGGGGCGGCGAACGGCCTGGAGAACACCGTGGCCGCGTTCCGCCGTGCCGTGGACCTCGGCTACCGCTACATCGAGACGGACGTGCACGCGACGCGTGACGGCCGTCTCGTCGCGTTCCACGACGCCACCCTCGACCGGGTCACGGACGCGCGCGGCCGCATCGCGGACCTCCCGTGGAGCGAGGTCCGCCACGCGCGCGTGGCGGACCGTGAGCCGGTCCCGCTCTTCGAGGACCTCCTCGAGTCCTTCCCCGATGTCCGCTGGAACGTGGACGTGAAGGCCGAGCCCGCCCTGGTCCCCCTCCTGGACCTGCTCCGCCGCACGCGCGCGTGGGACCGGGTCTGCGTCGGCTCGTTCTCGGAGGCCCGGGTCGCCCGGGCTCAGCAGCTCGCGGGCCCGCGCCTCGCGACGTCGTACGGCACCAGGGGGGTGCTCGGGCTGCGCCTGAAGTCGTACGGCCTCCCGGCGGCCCTGCGCCGCTCGGCGGTCTGCGCGCAGGTGCCGGTGGTCCACGGACGCGTCCGGGTCGTCGACGGCCGCTTCGTGCGGGCCGCCCACGCGCGCGGCTTGCAGGTCCATGTCTGGACGGTCAACGACGAGTCCGAGATGCGGCGTCTTCTCGACCTGGGGGTCGATGGCATAGTTTCCGATCACATCGAGACGCTGCGGGACGTCCTGAAGGACCGGGGAAGCTGGGTCTGACGGCCGGCCGGGCGCGACGGACCACGGGGACAACAAGGGGACACGGGTGGGCACCGACACCGCGCACGGGACGGCGGCGGGCGCGACGGCCCTCGCCGACCGCAAGCGCGAGCAACGCGGCTGGTACTTCTACGACTGGGCGTGCTCGGTCTACTCGACGAGCGTCCTCACGGTGTTCCTCGGCCCGTACCTCACGTCGATCGCGAAGGCCGCGGCGGACGCCGACGGCTATGTGCATCCGCTGGGCATCCCGGTCCGCGCGGGCTCCTTCTTCCCGTACACGGTCTCCCTGTCGGTGATCCTGGCGATCTTCGTGATGCCGCTCGCGGGCGCCGCGGCCGACCGCTCGGGGCGCAAGAAGCCGCTGCTCGCGATCGCCGCCTACACGGGCGCGGCGGCGACGACCGGAATGTTCTTCCTGGACGGCGACCGCTATCTGCTCGGCGGGCTGCTGCTCGTGGTGGCGAACGCCTCGCTGGCCGTCTCGATGGTGCTCTACAACTCCTACCTGCCGCAGATCGCCCCTCCGGAGGAGCGCGACGCGGTGTCGTCACGCGGCTGGGCCTTCGGTTACGCGTCGGGCTCCCTCGTGCTGCTGGCGAACCTGGTGCTGTATCTGGCCCACGACTCCTTCGGTCTCTCGGAGTCGACGGCGGTGCGCATCTGTCTGGCTTCGGCAGGGGTGTGGTGGGGCGCGTTCACGCTGGTACCCCTACGCCGCCTGCGCGACCGGCGCTCGGCGTCCGCGCCGGGTGACGCGTCGGCGCCGTCGGGGACGGGCCTGCGCCAGCTCGTGGCCACGTTCAAGGACATGCGCCGCCACCCGCTGACGCTCTCCTTCCTTCTGGCGTACCTCGTCTACAACGACGGCGTGCAGACGGTGATCTCGCAGGCCTCCGTGTACGGCTCGGAGGAACTGCGCCTCGACCAGTCGACGCTGATCACGGCGGTGCTCCTCGTGCAGGTCCTGGCCGTGGTCGGGGCCCTCACGATGGGCCGGCTGGCGCGCGCGTACGGTGCGAAGCGCACGATCCTCGGCTCCCTGGTGGCCTGGACGGTGACGATCGGAGCGGGCTTCTTCCTGCCCGCGGACTCTCCGCGCTGGTTCTTCGTGCTGGCCGTCGGCATCGGTCTCGTCCTCGGCGGCACCCAGGCCCTCTCCCGCTCACTGTTCTCGCATCTCGTCCCCGCGGGCAAGGAGGCCGAGTATTTCTCCGCGTACGAGATGAGTGACCGGGGCATGAGCTGGGTGGGGCCCCTGGTGTTCGGGCTCGCGTACCAACTGACGGGGAGTTACCGCGACGCCATCGTGTCGCTGGTCGCTTTCTTTGTGATCGGTTTTGTCCTGCTGGCGCGGGTACCTGTCCGTCAGGCGGTCCGCGACGCGGGGAATCCCGTACCGACCCGGATTTAGCGCCTGAAGGCAAAGGCCGGTAGTGTACGCGGTTGGCCTGCCAGGCGGACCGTTACTGCATGTCAATAATCTGAAACGCTGGGTGACATCTGGTGTCAGATGTGACAAACCGGGCGCCGGTGGGTACAACAAGGGGCGGCTACGACGGCGACGCATGACCCGAGTACCGGGAATCTTTACCGCCGACCGGACGTTGACCGGATGACGACGACAGCGACACCTGTCCTGTGGGCGACAAGCCCGGGAGGCACGATTCATGAGTGAGCGAGCTCTTCGCGGTACACGCCTCGTAGTGACCAGCTACGAGACGGACCGCGGCATCGACCTGGCTCCGCGCCAGGCCGTGGAGTACGCATGCGAGAAGGGGCACCGGTTTGAGATGCCCTTCTCGGTGGAGGCCGAAATTCCGCCGGAGTGGGAGTGCAAGGTCTGCGGGGCCCAGGCACTTCTGGTGGACGGTGACGGCCCTGAGGAGAAGAAGGCCAAGCCCGCCCGTACGCATTGGGACATGCTGATGGAGCGGCGCACCCGCGAGGAACTCGAAGAGGTCCTCGAGGAGCGCCTGGCGGTGCTGCGCTCGGGCGCGATGAACATCGCGGTACACCCGAGGGACAGCCGCAAGTCCGCATGATCCTGCGGGGCTGACAATTCAGCACAACGGCCGGGGGCCGGACACACACCGTGTGTCCGGCCCCCGGCCGTTTCGTCATGCGCCTCAGGGCGTGATCGGCGGGCGCCGGTCCGCGTCGTCGCGGCGCGGGCCCGGGTACTCGTCCTCACGGATGACCTCACCCTGGATGACGGTGCCGCCGGGCTGGTGCATGCGCGCCTGCTGGAACGCGTTCCCCAACGTGCCCGGGGACGCCGCGCTCATCCTCTTCTCCAGGGTCCGCTCCGTGTAGCGGCTGAGCGCCGTACGGACGGGCGGGACGAGCAGCAGCAGGCCGAAGGCGTCCGTGATCAGGCCGGGGATCATCAGGAAGAGCCCCGCGAGCAGCAGCAGGCCGTTGCCGCCCTGCCGAGGCTGGTCGCCGGCCTCCACGACGCCCTGCTGCTGGCGTCGCAGCGTCTCGTTCAGGTTCTGGAAGGCTCGGCGGCCCGCGGCCTTGATCACGACGGCGCCCAGCACGAAGCCCGCCACCATCAGCAGGAAGTACGTGAACCCACCGATCGCGTTCGCCACCACGGTGGAGAGCCAGATCTCCAGGACCACCCACGCGGCGACGGCGAGCGGGAGGAACGTACGGGCCCGGGAACGCCGGGCCCCGGCGGGCTTGCTGGGCGGGGTACCAGTGGTCATGCCTCAAGTGTGCCTGGGGCCGCGTGCAAGTGGCGTAAGCGCGGGATCAAGATCGACGGGCGGCCTGTGCCGCGCGCTCAGCGGGCGTCCGGCTTGCGGCCGAGCACCTTGCCGACCCGCTCCCCCACGCCCCACGTGGTGACCCGCCACAGGGCCTCCACGACGATGTCCTTGCTCATCTTGGAGTCGCCCAGCTCGCGCTCGACGAAGGTGATGGGGACCTCGACGACGTGGTAGCCGGCCTTGATCGAACGGCGGGCCAGGTCGACCTGGAAGCAGTAGCCCTGCGACGCGACCTCGCCGAGACCGAGCCCCTCCAGGGTCTCCCGGCGGAAGGCACGGAAGCCGCCGGTGACGTCGCGGATCGGCACGTCCAGGAGGAGACGCGAGTACGTGGACCCGCCGCGGGAGAGGAACTCGCGGGACTTCGGCCAGTTCACGACCCGGCCGCCCGGCACCCAGCGCGAGCCGAGCACGAGGTCGGCGCCCTTGAGGGCGGTGAGCAGGCGGGGAAGTTCCTCCGGCTGGTGCGAGCCGTCGGCGTCCATCTCGATCAGGACGCCGTAGTCGTGCTCGATGCCCCAGGCGAAGCCCGCCAGATAGGCGGCGCCCAGGCCTTCCTTGCCGGTGCGGTGCAGGACGTGGACCTGCTCGTCGTCGGCGGCCAGCTCGTCGGCGAGCTTGCCGGTGCCGTCCGGGCTGTTGTCGTCGGCGACCAGGACGTGCGCCGCCGGCACGGCCGCCCGGACGCGGCCCACGATGGACGTGATGTTCTCCGCCTCGTTATAGGTCGGAATGATCACCAAGGCCGTACCCAGAGGGCCGAACTTCCGCCCACCGCCGTCGTTCACAGCTTCCCCTTAAAACTTCCGTCCACAAGGGGACCACCATAGCGAGCACGCCAGTTCACGCCGACAAGGCTCCCTGCGGCAGCTGAGTGAGTGCGTGGGGTAAGGGTGTGAGGGAACTGCGGATCGGGGCCGGGCGTCCTTCGGGCCGACCTGGGGCCCGCTGGCTGCGGGTCGACGCAAAGCCGTTGTCTACTGAACGCCCGGGCCCCACCCGGGTCGCACCTCGCCGACCGGCCGGAACGTTCCGGCGCCCCGTGGCGCGGGCGCCGGCCTGCGTTCTACGACTGCGTGGGCCTGCCCGGTCGCGCGAAAGGTGGTGGACTCGGCCGAACCTACCCGCCCCACGCGGCGTTCTGTCAACAGCCGTTTGACCTGCACCTCTTCGGGAACTCCCCTGGTCAGGGCGGAGGAGTCGCAGGTCGTACGGGACGGTCTCACCGTGGAATCCGGGGCGCGCCGCCCCGGTACATCACTCGTCCGGCCGTACGAAGACCGTCTGTCCGAAGACCACGGTCCGCAGGCAGACGGGCAGGGCGGCGCCCGGCGTCAGGTCCGGCAGGCCCGGGGTGCCGGAGCGCGGGTCGGTGGACCAGCGGGCGACCCGGTCGTCCGGGGCCTGCACGACCAGCTCGTCCGTCCGCCAGACCGCGTAGTCCGCGGGGGCGCCGGGGACGAGGACCCCCGCGTCGTCGCGGCCGACGGCCCGCCAGCCGCCCCGCGTGTGGGCCGTGAAGGCGGCGCGCACCGAGACCCGGTGCTCGGGCGTTCGGTGGAAGGCCGCGGCACGGATCGTGCCCCACGGGTCCAGCGGGGTGACCGGGCTGTCGGAGCCGAAGGCGAGCGGGACGCCCGCGCGCAGCAGGGCCGCGTACGGGTTGAGGGTGCGGGCCCGCTCCGCGCCGAGGCGGTCGGCGTACATGCCGTCCTCGCCGCCCCACAGGGCGTCGAAGGCGGGCTGCACGGACGCCGTGAGCCCGAACTCGGCGAAGGCGGCGACGGTCTCGGGGGTGAGCATCTCGGCGTGCTCGACGCGGTGCCGGGCGGCGCGCACGCGCGCGAGGCCGATCTTCTCGGCGGCGGTGCGCAGGCCGTCCACGACCGCGGTGACGGCCGCGTCGCCGATGGCGTGGAATCCGGCCTGGAGGCCCGCCTCGCTGCAGGCGACGACGTGTGCGGCGACGTCGTCGGCGGTGAGGTATCCGGTGCCGGTGTGGGCGGCGTCGGCGTACGGCTCGTGCAGGCACGCCGTGTGCGAGCCCAGGGCGCCGTCCACGAACAGGTCACCGGCGGCTCCGAGCGCGCCGAGGCCGCGGGCGCGCTCGATGTCGCGGTCCGCCCAGTAGCCGACGACGCGGGGGCCCGCCTCGGAACGGGCGAGGTCGAGCAGGCCCGTGAAGTCGTCCTCGGAGGAGATGTCCGGGCCGCCGCACTCGTGGACCGAGCCGATGCCGAGGGACGCGGCGTGCCGGAGGGCGGCGCGCTGGGCCTCGGTGCGCTGCTGCGGGCCGACCGCGGCGAGGGCGGCGGCGCGTACGGCGTGGTGGGCGTCGCGGGTGAGGGGGCCCTCGGGGTCGTATCCGGCGCGGTCGGTGACGCCGGGGACGAGGTCGAGGAGGGCCGTGCTCACGACGGCCGAGTGCACGTCGATGCGGGAGAGGTAGACCGGGCGGCCGCCGGTGGCCTCGTCGAGTTCGGCGCGGGTGGGCGGCCGGTCGTCGGACCAGCGGGCCGCGTCCCAGCCGTGGCCGAGGAGGATCCGGTCGGTGGGGCGGGACGTCGCGTGGTCCCGTACGAGGGTGAGGGCTTCGGCGCGGGTGCGTGCGGCGGTGAGGTCGAGGCCGGTGAGGGCCAGGCCGGTCGACGTGGTGTGCACGTGGGCGTCGGTGAACGCCGGGGTGACCAGGGCGCCGTCGAGGTCGACGACCTCGTCCACGCCGTCCGCGAACGCGTCCGCAGCGCCTTCCGAACCGACCCAGGCGACGTGACCCGCCTCCACGACCATGGCGGTCGCGAAGGGGTCGGCGGGGCTGTGGACCTCGCCGCGGCGCAGGAGGACGGTGCGGGTGCTGGGGGGCGTGCTCATGGGGACAGTTTCGCGTGTTCGGCGAGGTGGTTCCGCCTCGGGGTCCCTTTTGTCACGCGGAGACGGGGCGCGGGCGGGCGGCCGGAGCGCTCGCCCCGCGCCGGGGGCCGCGCTAGATACGCGGAGGGCGCGCCTCGTACGGGGTCGAGAGGACGACCGTCGTGCGGGTCGAGACCCCGGCCAGGGAGCGGACCCGGGCCAGGAGGTTCTCCAGTTCGTGCGGGGTCTCCACGCGGACCTTCAGGATGTAGTTCTCGTCTCCGGCCACGCTGTGGCACGCCTCGATCTCCGGTACGCCCGCGAGGCGTTCGGCGATGTCGTCGGGGGCACTCGGGTCGAACGGCTTCACCGAGATGAACGCGGTGAGCGGCAGGCCGACCGCCTCGGGGTCGACGACCGCCGCGTAGCCGCGGATCACGCCACGCTGTTCGAGGCGGCGCACCCGCTGGTGCACCGCGGACGTGGACAGGCCCGTGGCCTTGCCCAGGTCGGTGTAGCTCATCCGCCCGTCCTTGACGAGCAGCTGCACAATCTGTCGGTCGAGCTCCTCCATGGCGACGAACCTACCGGTCCCTTGATCCTCCCGGTACCGGAGAGGCCCTCTCGTTTACCGCGCTCACGGCACCTGCAATCGGCATGTGACGAAGGCCACACGCATCGGGCCGTGTCCGGGGGCTCCGCGCGATTACGCCGGTCATGGGACGGGAAGTGCTTGCTGTGGTCGAGGCCGCACCCCATGGACATCAGCGGCCGGCCCACCCGAGGGGGAGAATCCCATGCAGAGTGTGAAGCGTCCCGGACGCCCTGCCACGCGCGGCAACCGCAAGCAGGCGGTCGTCGAGCCCCAGCCGGAGGGCGTCGAACCCGACGCGTTCGACGCCGACGAGCTCGACGCGTACGACACTTTCGAGATGTACCGGGTGATCTGCCCGGACTGCGCCCAGCCGATCGCGCTCCTCGCGGACGAGGACATGCTGCCCGAGCACGCCCATGTCACCTCGCCGTGGAACCCGTTCGGGCTCTCCGTCTGCGCGGGCACCGGCCGCGCGGCCGCCGAGGCGCGCCCCGCCGACGAGTCGACGGGTACTCAGGAGCAGGACACGGCCCTTCTGTTGACGCTCCCTCAGGAGCTCGACTGGCGCACCCAGCCCTTCTCGCACGTGGGCGGCCCGGGCTCGCGCCCCATCCGGGTGCCCCAGCAGGTCCGCCGCGCCGCCTGACCCGCTCCGGCTCAGGACAGGCCCTCCCAGTAACCGCCCTGCACCATGGCCCGCAGACTGCCGTGGTGCAGGATCAGCGTGTCCGGGTCCTCGGGCACCGCGACCTCGCCGAAGTGGGCCTGCCGGTAGGCGACCCTGAGCATCACCACGGCCTGCCGCAGGGCGGCGTACAGCGTGTAGAAGTCCATGTCCCGCGGGGTGTGGCCGGTGAGTTCGGCGTAGCGCGCCTCGATCCGGTCGCGGCGCAGGAAGCCGGGCAGGCCCCGCTGGCCGAAGCTGACGGTCAGGTCCTGGAAGAAGCGGTGCAGATAGACCGTCCAGCCGAGGTCGACCTCGCGCGGGGCGAGGGCCGCCATCTCCCAGTCGAGCACGGCGGCCGGCTCGAAGCCGTCGTAGATGATGTTGCCGATACGGGCGTCGCCCCAGTTGAGGACCGCTTCGCCTTCGTGCCGCGGCCACATTTCCTCGAGGCGGTCGAAGGCGCTCTCGATCAGTGGTGAGGGGGCACGGCCCGCCACCACCCATGCGTAGTAGGCGCGTTGGGCGGTGACGTGGCGGCGCAGCGGGCTGCCGTCTCCGGGCAGGGCGAGGAACTCCGCCTCGGCCGCCGGTACGCCGTCGTGCAGCCGGGCGAGGATTCCGACGCTCGCCTCCTCCAGGCGGGCCCGCTCCTCGTCGCTCGCCGCGTGCAGCCAATTGCCCTCGTACGTGTACGGCATGACGTCGGGCGGCACGTGTCCGGTGACGCGCTCCATGACGAAGAAGGGGGCCCCGAGCGGTCCCGGGTCCTCCTCCAGCCACAGCACGCGCGGCACCGGGATCCCGGTGCGCTCGGCGGCGAGGCGCATCGTGCGGTACTGCCGCGGCATGTCGTACACCGGGAAGATCGTGTACGCGGACGGGTCGGCCGCGAGCCGCAACGCGCAGGCCCTGACGGGCGGTTCGGGGTGTTCGATGTCGAAGAGGAGGGTCTCGCTCGACATGCCGTTGGACTCCGGGACGCTGACGTTCACCGCCTTGGCGCCGGGCAGCCGGACACCGAGCCAGGCGGTCAGGCGGCGGGCCAGTTCCTCGGGTTCACGGGTGGAGGTGCGCGGTCGGGGCGCTGTCGCCATCGTCGAACTCCCTCTGCCTAAGGGTGGGCTACGGACGTTCCGGGGCCGTCGAATCGAAGCCCGTGAACCCGCTCGGGTCGTGCCGGCCGAAGCTGCCGTGCTCGAAGATGCCGTGGCCGACCTGCCCGTCGAGGGTGAAGCGGGCCGCGTGGTCGATGACCCCGTAGGCGGCCAGGGGGTGGGCGGACGGGTCGGAGAGGTCGTAGCTGCGCCGGTCCGTCCAGCCCTGGCCGCGCCAGGTGCCGTGCTGCCAGTCGTCGGCCGGCGGGTAGCCCGCGCCGACCGCTAGGGGCGAGGAGGCGAGGATCTCGACGCCGAGTTCGACGGGTTTGCGGTCGACCGGGTCGATCAGGTGGATGACCGCGCTCTCGGGGTGCCGGGTCCCGGGGCGGTAGGTGATGTCGGCCTGGGGCCAGCCGAGTTGGCGGTCGCGGTGGCCCTCGCGGACGAGGGTGGCCTCGTTGAGGGTGCGGTAGCCGTCGGCGTCCTCCTGGGTGATGACCATGAGGAAGCGGTCGTCGAAGCGGACCGGGGCCCAGATCCAGTGGAAGCCCTCGGTGGGGTGGTCCTGGGCCAGCCGGCCGCCTTCCTCCCCCGGCACCGGGCGCACGCCCCAGCTCCGGTCGCGGGTGCCGGTCCAGCCGCGTACGTCGATGTCCCGGCCGCCGATCCGCAGCCGCCCGTCGACCCGGCCCGCCTGTACGAACCGCTTGCCCTCCAAGGTCAGGCGCCCGCCCCGGCGCTGGGTGTGGTGCGGCTCCCAGAGGGCGGGGAAGGCCGCTTCCCAGTTCATCTCGTACGAGAGTCCGTCGGGGTCGTCCGGGTCGGCGGCGCAGGTCAGGACGAAGCCCTTGAGCGGGCGCTCGACGTGGATGCGCAGCGGGCCGACCTCCATCCGCATCCGGTTGTCGTCGCGCAGCGCGTCCGAGGCGCGGACGGCGTGCAGGGTGTCGCCGACGCGCAGGGTGGCGTAGGCGTCGATGACACCGAGGTTCGGGTAGACGCCGAGACCGAGGATGAGCAGGAACCGGCCGGTGGGGTCGACGAGATGGAAGATGCAGCGGTCGTAGGCGTTGCGGTCACCGGTCGCCACGTGCTTCATCGAAAGCGGCACCTGGTGGACGGGATACTCGTCGAGAGCCACGGGACGTTCGTCGTCGGCCACAGCAATCCTCCCTGCGTGCACGGCAGTTGACGTCGCCCGGAGGGGTACGGCCTACCCGGCGGCGGAGTTGACGGTACGTCAGGTATCGAGCGCTGGCCAGACGTTCGACAGGGGCGGGCCCGACATGCGGTTATGTCGTGAACTGACGCCCGATTCCGTCAACACGTGACCTTGGACGTCCCTCGAACGTTGCCCTGGCATGACCCCGACGGAGACCCCGGCCTCTGCCCCCACCGGACGACGAAGGCGCATCCTCGTTCCTGTTGCCGCAGAATCGGTTCATCAGCAGCAACACCAGGAACATCAGCCCCCTCAGACACACCCGACGCACTCTGCGCACCCGGTTCACGTGACGCATGCGTCCCAGCCGACCCATCAGCCCCAGCCCGTGCACCCGGTTCCGCCGCACGCCCACCCCCGCGGAATGCCCCCCGCGCACCACCCCGACCCGCCCATCTACCGCGCGCTGATCGCGAGTTGGGCCGACCGCGGTAGGACGCTGCCGGGTCAGCACGACCCGGAGTGGGCGCGGCTCGTGGCACCCACCGTGCACACCGGACAGTTCACCGGGCAGTTCGCCGGACAGCCCACCGGGTCGTACACCGCGCAGTTCAGCGCGACTCAGGTCCCGCGAGGTGGCGGGCGATGACCATGCGCTGGATCTGATTGGTGCCCTCGACGATCTGCAGCACCTTGGCCTCGCGCATCAGGCGCTCGGCCGGGAAGTCCGCGGTGTAGCCGTACCCGCCGAGGACCTGCACCGCGTCCGTGGTGACCTTCATCGCGGCGTCGGTGCACAGCAGCTTCGCCATGGCCGCCTGCTTGGAGAACGGCCTGCCCGCGTCCCGCAGCCGGGCCGCCGACAGGTACAGGGCACGACCCGCCTCGACCTGCGTGGCCATGTCCGCGAGCATGAACCGCAGGCCCTGGAAGTCGGCGATGGGGCGACCGAACTGGGACCGGCCCTTCGCGTACGACACGGCCTCGTCGAGCGCTGCCTGCGCCACGCCGATTGCGCAGGCAGCGATGCCGAGACGGCCGGAGTCGAGCGCGGAGAGGGCGATCTGGAAGCCCTGCCCCTCGTCCCCGATCCGCCGCGCGTCGGCGACGCGCACTCCGTCGAAGTGGACCTGGGCGGTGGGCGAGCCCTTCATGCCCATCTTCTTCTCGGGCACGGCGGCGCTCAGCCCTGCCGCGTCGCCCGGCACCAGGAACGCCGTGATGCCGTGCGCGCCCTCACCGCCGCTGCGGGCCAGCACCGTGTAGAAGTCGGCGACGCCGCCGTGGGTGATCCAGGCCTTGGTCCCGGTCAGCACCCAGTCGCCGCCGTCGCGCACCGCCTTCGTCCGCAGCGAGGCGGCATCCGATCCCGACGACGGCTCGGAGAGGCAGTACGCGCCGAGCAGACCGCCGCCGAGCATGTCGGGCAGATGCTCCGAACGCTGCTGCTTCGTACCGAAGTTGGCGAGGGCGTGGCAGGCCAGCGAGTGCACGCTGACCCCGAGCCCGACCGTCAGACGGGCGGCCGCGAGCTCCTCCAGGACCTGGAGGTAGACCTCGTAGGGCTGGTCGCCTCCGCCGAACTCGGAGTCGTAGGGCAGTCCGAGCAGTCCCGATTGCGACAGCAGCGTGAACGTCTCCCGCGGGAAGCGGCCGGCATCCTCCTCCTCGGCCGCGCGCGGGGCGATCTCCCGCTGTGCGATGTCACGGACCAGCCGCAGCAGATCCTGAGCTTCGTCCGTCGGCAGCTGACGCTCGACTCCTGGCTCCGGCATGGCGACGCTCTCCTCCCTGGGCGGGCGCTGCGGCGGCGTCGCGGGGTGAGGCGGCGCCGCCGGGTGGTCACTACCGAGCCGATGCTGCCCTTCCGGGTCTCGGAAGCGGCTGACCAGCGGCTGTGGCGTGTTGAGTATTCCCGATCCGGGGCCTCCCGTCACTAGTTAACGACCGCTTACTCCAAGTTTTTCGGGAGGCGGGTGCGGCAGGCGGTGCGATCGGTGTGGGAACCGGGGAGATTGGTTCGGACCATTGACCTCACTGGTCTAGTCCTCCTACTGTTCCGTCCGCAGGTCCAGCACGGCAACCCCCACGTTCCCCCATGCTCCCCTCCCCCACGAGGAGACACGATGCTCAGACCGCACCTCCCCCGCGCGCGCTTCAAGGCGCTCGCCGCCGCCGCGTGTTGCGCCGTTCTCGGCGCGGGACTGCTCGCCTCCGCGGGCACCGCGACGGCTCAGACAGACGTCAACCGGACCACGGCCGCGGCCGGTTCGAAGGTCGTCGGATACTTCACCGAGTGGGGTGTCTACGACCGGAACTACCACGTCAAGAACATCGACACCTCCGGCTCCGCCGACAAGCTCACCCACATCAACTACGCCTTCGGCAACGTCCAGGGCGGCAAGTGCGCGATGGGCGACTCGTACGCCGCGACCGACAAGGCGTACACCGCCGACCAGTCCGTGGACGGCGTCGCCGACACCTGGGACCAGCCGCTGCGCGGCAACTTCAACCAGCTGCTCAAGCTGAAGAAGAAGCACCCCGGCCTCAAGGTGCTGTGGTCCTTCGGCGGCTGGACCTGGTCCGGCGGGTTCGGCGAGGCCGCGAAGGACCCGGCCGCGTTCGCCCAGTCCTGCTACGACCTCGTCGAGAACTCCAAGTGGGCCGATGTCTTCGACGGCATCGACATCGACTGGGAGTACCCGAACGCCTGCGGCCTGACCTGCGACACCAGTGGGCCGGACGCGTACAAGAACCTGATGGCGGCGCTGCGCTCGAAGTTCGGCGGCGACTACCTCCTCACCTCCGCCATCCCGGCCGACGCCTCCGACGGCGGCAAGCTCGACGCCACCGACTACGCGGGCGCCGCTCAGTACGTCGACTGGTACAACCCGATGACGTACGACTACTTCGGCGCCTGGGACGCGCAGGGTCCGACGGCCCCGCACTCGCCGCTGACGTCGTACGACGGGATCCCGAAGGCGGGCTACAACACCGACGCCACCGTCACCAAGCTCAAGGCGGCGGGCGTCCCGGCGTCCAAGCTGCTCCTCGGTATCGGCTTCTACGGGCGCGGCTGGACCGGCGTCACGCAGGAGGCGCCCGGCGGCACCGCGACCGGTCCCGCGCCCGGCAAGTACGAGCAGGGCATCGACGACTACAAGGAGCTGAAGACCAAGTGCCCCGCGACGGGCACGGTCGGCGGCACCGCGTACGCGTACTGCGGGAACAACTGGTGGAGCTACGACACCCCGCAGACCATCGCGGGGAAGATGGACTACAAGAACCAGCAGGGTCTGGGCGGCACCTTCCTGTGGGAGCTGTCCGGTGACACGTCCGACGGCGAACTGATCAAGGCCGTCAACTAGCGGCAGGCACAGGAGTGTCGGGGCGGGGTCCGGATACCGGGCCCCGCCCCTCCGTCACAGTCACTGTCACGGGCGCGGGGGCGCCGGGTACGACGGCTCGAACTCCTCGATCACGCGCAGGGTTTCTCCGAGGGTGCGGACCAACAGGGCTCTGACGGTGTCCCGTTCGGGGTCGCGGTGGCCGATCCAGTCGAGGGTGACGCCCTCCACGCTGCACAGCCAGCCGAGCAGGGCGAGGCGGACCAGGGACGGCAGTTCCGGTGCGCCGTACGCGCCCTGGGCGATGGTCGCGATCATCGCCTCGCGCACGCCGTCCCGGATGGCCTGTACCTCGGCGTCGAAGCCGACGCCGCCCGTGATGATGGTGCGGTACGCCGCCTGGTGGTGCTCGGCGTAGCGCAGATAGCCGTCGATGGTGCGGTGCACACGGTCGACCGGCGAGAGGTCGCCGGCGGCGCTGGCCCGTTCGACGAGGTCGCCGACGGACTCCTCGATGATCGCGAGGTAGTAGCCGCGCTTGGACGTGAAGTAGTAGTAGATCAGCCCCTTGGCGACGCCCGCGTGCCGGGCGATGTCGTCCACCGACAGTGCGTCGTAGGACGTGTCGGCGAACAACTTCCGTCCGATGGCGATGAGTTCGGCGCGGCGGGCGGCGGAACGGCCGGTGCCGCGCGCCCGCTGGTGGCTAGTGTTCAATTCCGGTCCCGGTCTCCGACTCCCCTGCGGATTCCGCAGTATGGCAGTCCGCGGTGGGGCACCGGCGGCCCTCCGTGACGCGGGTCACCTCACCGTGGGCCGTGGAACGCTCACGCCGTGTCGCCCGACGGGACGGTCACATCCAGCCGACCTGCGTGACGAACATCGCGAGGACCACGACGAAGGTCCAGCCCAGGACGTGCTCGAGGATCTTCGGTCCCTCGTCCTTGGGGCCTCCGGTACGGGCGCGCGCGACGAGGGACGCGACGGCGGCCGACAAGGAGCCCGAGGTGGCGGAGGTGGTGGAACTGGCGGTCATGGGCGTCTCGCTCGGTTCGTGATCGGGTGCGCGATCAGGTGCCTGATCGTGGCAGGGACTCCCCCGAGCGCCCAGGTCCCCTCCGGCGCCCTTTCCACCATGCCATCGCGACGGCCCGTCGCGACCGAGACCTTGGTCACGCGCCGGCCCCGGCGGGGGTGGCCGGCCGCACGGGAGCGACGGAACGGTCAGGGGTTCAACGGTGGCGGCGCGGCCAGGCGAAGCGGCGGCGGATCCATACGAGCGTGCACGCGGGGAGCGCCGCCTGGACCGCGCAGGTCAGCCACAACCCGTGCACCGCGGCACCCCGTACGAGCAGCGGTGGGGCCGCGAGTGTGCCCGCTGCCGGTCCGAGGACGAACAGCACATGACCGGTGCGCGGCGGTCGAGGCCGCTGCCCGCCGAAGTCACGGAACATGAGGCGCAGCGTGAGCATGAAGACCGAGAGTCCGAGCCCCCACACCGCGACCGCGCTCCCTATGGCCAACCAGGCGTCGGCCCACAGGGCTTCTCCGTGTGTCCTCGGCATGTGCCGAGTCTCGCCGCCCGCGCGGGGCACCCGCATGAGGTCGCGTACTCATCCGTGCGCCGCGCCGGTCGCGGCGCCCCGCCGTCGTTCCGCGTCGTGGACGGCGGGGCGCGGGAGCGCTACCGAATGCCGACCTTGGCCAGCGCACGCCGCTGAGCCGGGGTGGGGTGGGCCGGGAAGTACAGGTAGCAGACGCCGCCGGTGCCGGAGGACACGTTGCCGGAGGCGTTGTAGCGCTTGGTGCGGAGCCAGATGGTCTCCCACTCGTGCCGCTTGTAGACACGGCGGACCGCCGGGTCGCTCGGCGAGGCCGGGTCGTTGGCGATGACGTCGCCGTCGGCGGTGAAGCCGATGACCGTCATCAGGTGTCCGGACGTGCCGTAGCCGGCGCCCGTCAGCTCCTCCTTCAGGAACGACTGGGACGTTATGGCCGGGATGCCGGCCGCGATCAGCGTCTCCAGGTCGGCGAGCGAGGAGAGCCGGGTGACGACGCCCTGCAGGTCCTGGTACGTGGCGGCGTACGCGGCGTTGAACGGCCAGTTGCCGCAGCCCTCGTACTGGTAGTCGTAAGTGAAACGCGCCGCGTGGCAGACCTGCGGGTCGGCGTAGGACGGGTCCACCCAGGCCAGCTGGTCGGCCGACGGCTTGCGCCCCCAGTACTCGATGATCATCTGCGAGGAGGTGGGGCTGCACCAGGCCTCGCCGCCGTTGTCGTACTCGGGGTACTGGCCGGAGTGGATGCTCTGCGAGTAGCGCGGAACCGTCAGCTCCTCGGCGAGGCCCGGGGTGGAGGCCGGCACCGTGAAGCGGTCCGGGACGTCCGAGCCCATGGCTCCGAGGCGCCAGACGGTCGGTACGGCCTTGCCGCCCGGCGTGCGCAGCAGGGTCAGGCGCAGCCGGTAGGAGGCGAGGCGCAGGCCCGACGCCGCGTCGTCGATGGAGAAGGTGTCCGTCCAGATGCTCGACCGGCCGTCGCTCTGGTCGTCGACGGACGTGCGGCGGATGTCGACGTCCTTGTCGTCCCCGGCGGTCCAGCGGCCCATCACGTACCAGGGCGTCTGAGTGCCGTCGCCGTAGGTGCCCTGGAGTTCGATCTCGATCCAGGTGCCGGAGGGGGTGTGCGCGTTCCAGGAGGCGATGACCTCGGTCGCGGGCACGGTCAGCCGGTGGACCGGGGAGGTCCAGGTCGCGTACTCCCACTCGCCCGTCCTGTTCAGGTGCGGGTCGGTGTACGTCCTCGTCCCGGCCGGCTTGGCCAGGGTGATACCCGGCCGGTGTCCGGCGAGGGCGCGGGTGCCCTGTCCGGTGCCGGAGCGCCAGTCGGTGTACGTCGTCCAGGTGTGGTTGTCCACGAGGCGGGCGGGGGCCTTTTCCTGTGCGGGGGCCGCGGCGTGCGCGGTGGCGGCCGTGGTCGCGGCGAGCGCGACGCCCGCGGCCGCCGCCAGAACGGTTCTGCGGGACGGGGAGGCTGCGGTCGGCTGGTCGGGGCGGGTCATCGGGAGGATCCCCCTCTTCGACGGATCGGACGGACGGATCAGGCGGACGGAACGGGCGGACGGGGCGGGTGCGGGGCGCGCAGCCGGTCGTGCGGGGTGCGTTCCTGGTGGAACAGTGCGCCAACTATGGCTGCCGGGGCGGGACTTCCACCAGCGTTTCGAGGCTGCTCCGGGCCACCAATATTGGTCTTCACCACTGGCATGACCTGCGGCGGCGCGGCCGAAACCGATCCGGCCCCCGACGTACCCTTGCGGCCGTGGACTTTTCGCACGTGCCCCTCGCCCAGTACGCCGACCGGCTGCGCCGGCTGCCGCCCTCCTGCGGACCCGTCCGCCTCGTCGGCATCGACGGGCACGCGGGTTCCGGCAAATCGACCTTCGCCGCGCGCCTCGCCCGGGCGCTCGGCGACGCGCCCGTGCTGCACCTCGACGACATCGCGAGCCACGACGCCCTCTTCGCCTGGACCGGGCGGCTGCGCGAGCAGGTGCTCGATCCGCTCGCCCGGGGCGCGGCCGCGCGCTACGAGACGTACGACTGGAACGCCCGCCGCTTCGGCGCGGTGCGCCAACTCCCGCCCGCCGACGTGGTCCTGATGGAGGGCGTGGGGGCCGGGCGGCGGGCGGTGCGGCCGTTCCTCGCGGAGCTGGTGTGGCTGGATCTGCCGGGAGAGGCCGCGTGGGAGCGGGGGCGCGCCCGGGACGGCGAGGAACAGCGGGCCTTCTGGGACGGCTGGATTCCAGCGGAACGGGAGCACTTCGCGCGGGACCCGTCGCGGCCCTTCGCTGAAGAATTGGTAAGAGAGTGCCCAGAGGGATACGAGATGCTGGAAGGCCCTGCTGGGGCCGCCCGGAATCGCCGCTCCGTCACGCACAGTGAGGAACCGCCAGCGGTGCGCTGAACCAACGGAAAGCGCCTTCCGCCAGTTTCCGTGAGTGCCTCAACTCGGCTTGACCCAGGGGCCGTACAGGACTTACGTTCTCAATGTGCGGCCTTTCGGGGCCGCCCGCAGTCGCGAAGCCCCCGGTTGTTCCCCCGTGATCGGGGGCTTCGTTCTGCCCGCAATGCCCTTTCCCGGGCGCTGCGAGGCGCTCTTCGTTCACCCTGAGTCACCCTTCGGTACCGCGCTCACCTGCGCCGAATCCCCCACTGCCGCACCGATCCGACCCCGTTGCGCCCTTCGGCGCACCCTGTGCCCGCAGGTACGATGCCTCTCGGTGCGGGCTCTGGACGGCTCGCTGTCCGCATCGTGACAACTCCCGTCCATGACAGCTTGGTTCAGGGCGAATCAGGTTCATCGGGGGCACGGCTTGTGGGGGACGTGATGGACTTCGGCACTGGGGCACCACCGACGGGCCCGGCCGACCTCGCCTGGCTGCGAGGCGTCGACGCCTACACGATGGGCGCGTATCCACAGGCGGAGGAGGAGTTCAGGGCCGCCGTCCGGATGGATCCGGGCATGGCCGACGGCTGGCTCGGGCTGCACGCCCTGCGCATCGACACGACGACGGCGCTGCTGCGGATGTTCCGGCACCGCGACCGCTTCGGCGAACAGCGCGCCAGGCACCGGCGCACGCTCAACTCCTGGTACTGGCTCGGCTGGTGGGTGCAGCCGGTCCTGGAACATCCGCGCGACCTGCTCCTCGCGCACGCCTCGCACTGGCTGGACGGCCGCCATGTCCCGGATCTGGACCGGGCGTTGGCCACGCTGCCGCCGGTCGACGCGGATCCGCAGGTGCGGTTCCTGCACGCCTGCCGGGCCTATCTGGTCAAGGACTGGGAGCAGTTGGTCCGGCACACGGACCCGCTCGTCGACGATCCCATGCTCGGCATCGAGGCCGGCCTGTTCGGCGGCATGGCGCGGGTCCGTCTGGAGATGTACGGCCAGGCGGAGCCGCTGCTCTCCTCGGCGCTGATGCGCTGCCGCAGCGAACAGCCGCAGCGCAAGGAGCTGCGGTACTGGCTGGCCCGGGCGCACGAGGGCACCGGGCGCAGCGCGGCTGCACTGCCGCTGTACCGGGCGGTGCACCGGGTCGACCCGGCGTTCATGGACACCTCGGCCCGGCTCGCCGCGATCACCGAGGGGGACGGCTACGGGGACTTCGCCGACGGCGCCGACTTCGCCCCGATGTCCTTGACGGGCTATCAGGACGGCCTGGACGGAGCGGAGTCCGTCGATCCGCTGTTCGCCAGTGACGGGCGCGACCTGAAGGTGTCCGAGCCCGATCTGCCGCCGCCCGGCGGTGCCACGCCGGACGCCTCGGACATCGTGCGGGAGAAGGCCGTGGTCCCGGTGTCGCCGCTGCCTCCGGGTCCCGCGGATCCCACCCTGCTCGAAGAGGCGCTCTCGGAGCTGGAGTTGATGGTGGGCCTGGAGCCCGTCAAGCGCCAGGTCAAGGCGTTGTCGGCCCAGTTGAACATGGCGCGGCTGCGTGCCGGGCAGGGGCTGCCCGTCCAGCCGCCGAAACGACACTTCGTCTTCTCCGGCCCCTCGGGTACCGGTAAGACGACGGTCGCCCGCATCCTCGGCCGGGTGTTCTACGCGCTCGGGCTGCTCGGCGGTGACCATCTGGTGGAGGCGCAGCGGGCCGACCTGGTCGGCGAGTACCTGGGCCAGACGGCGGTCAAGGCCAACGAGCTGATCGACTCGGCCATGGGCGGGGTGCTCTTCGTCGACGAGGCGTACGCGCTGTCCAACTCCGGTTACGGCAAGGGCGACGCGTACGGCGACGAGGCACTGCAGGTGCTCCTGAAGCGGGCCGAGGACAACCGCGACCATCTCGTGGTGATCCTCGCCGGGTACCCGGAGGGGATGGACCGGCTGCTCGCCGCCAACCCCGGTCTTTCGTCCCGCTTCACGAGCCGGGTCGACTTCCCCTCGTACCGGCCGCTCGAACTCACCGCGATCGGGGAGGTGCTGGCCGCGGAGAACGGGGACGTGTGGGACGAGGAGGCCCTCGACGAGCTGCGGTCGATCGCCGGGCACGTGGTCGATCAGGGATGGATCGACGAGCTCGGCAACGGACGGTTCCTGCGGACGCTGTACGAGAAGTCGTGCGCCTACCGGGACTTGAGGCTGACCGGGTACCTGTCGGAGCCGTCCCGGGACGATCTGGCGACTTTACGGCTGCCGGATCTCATGCAGGCGTACGGCGAGGTGCTCTCCGGACGGGGACCCTCGGGGTTGTGAGAGTGGGGCCCGCCCGGGCGGGCCCCACCACGGCCCTGGCGGAACTACGCCAAGGCACCTTCTCTGCTACGGGCCTGCGGGACCTGTACGTCCTCGCGGTGGGCCGGGTCGCGGACCTCTCCCACCAGGAGTTCCAGCACGTCCTCCAGGGCGACCAGGCCGAGGACCCGGCCCGAGGCGTCCGCGACCTGCGCCAGGTGCGTGGCCGCGCGGCGCATCACCGTGAGGGCGTCGTCCAGGGGCAGTTCCGAGCGCAGCGTCGTCATCGGGCGCCAGATGTGCTGCGGCACCGCGCGGTCCGTGTCGGGGCCGTCGATCAGGTCGAGGACGTCCTTGACGTGGAGGTAGCCCATGAAGGCGCCGGTGTCCGCGCAGACCGGGAAGCGGGAGTAGCCGGTGCGGGCGGTCAGCTCGATGACCTCGGCCGGTGTGACCGAGGGGCCCACCGTCACCAGCGACGCCTTGTCGAGCAGGACGTCCGTCACCGGCCGGGAGCCCAGTTCCAGCGCGTCCTCCAGGCGTTCCTGTTCCTCGGGGTCGAGGAGCCCCGCCTGGCCGGAGTCCTCCACCAGGCGGTTGAGCTGTTCGCTGGTGAAGACCGCCTCGACCTCGTCCTTGGGTTCGACCCGGAAGAGCTTGAGGATGAGACGGGCGCAGGCGCCGAGCGCGAAGGTGATCGGCTTGCAGAGGCGGGCGAAGGCGACGAGGCCCGGGCTGAACCACAGCGCGGTCTTCTCGGGCGCGGCCATCGCCAGGTTCTTCGGGACCATCTCGCCGATGACGAGGTGGAAGAAGACCACGGCCGCGAGCGCGATCACGTACCCCAGCGGGTGGATCATGCCGTGCGGCAGGTGGATCGCCTCGAAGAGGGGCTCCAGGAGCTTGGCCACCGTGGGCTCGGCGACCGCGCCGAGGGTCAGCGAGCAGACGGTGATGCCGAACTGGGCCGCCGCCATCATCTGCGGCAGGTTCTCGAGCCCGTACAGGACCTGACGGGCCCGCTTGCCGGGGATCGGTTCGATCTGGCTGCGGCGGACCGAGACCAGGGCGAACTCCGCTCCCACGAAGAAGCCGTTGGCGAGCACGAGCAGTGCGGCGAAGACGAGTTGCAGGGCGCTCATCGGGCCGCCTCGAGGAGTGCGGCGCCCGCCGTGCGGACGATCCGGACCCGCTCGGCCCGGTAGTGGTCGACCTGGCGCACCGAGAGTTTCCAGCCCGGGAGTTCGGCCTTGTCGCCGGGGGCCGGGATGCGGCCCAGGAGATCGGCGACCAGGCCGGCCACCGTCTCGTACGGGCCCTCGGGTACGTCGAGTCCTATGCGGCGCAGGATGTCGACGCGGCAGCCGCCGTCGGCGTCCCAGGCGGGGCGGCCGTCCTCGGGCGGCGCGGCGGCCAGCTCGGGGAGGTCGAGTCCGTCGTGTTCGTCGCGGACCTCGCCGACGAGCTCCTCCACGATGTCCTCCAGGGTGACGACACCGGCGGTGCCGCCGTACTCGTCGACGACGACCGCGATGGGCTGCTCACTGCGCAGGCGTGCCAGGAGCGGCTGGACGGGGAGCGTCTCGGGGACCAGGAGCGGTGCCTGGGCGATCCGGCTCACCGGGGTGCGCAGGCGCTCGTGCGCGGGTACCGCGAGCGCGTCCTTGAGGTGGACCATGCCGATGACCTCGTCGATCCGTTCCCGGTAGACGGGGAACCGGGACAGGCCGGTGGCGCGGGTCAGGTTGACCACGTCCTCGGCGGTCGCCGACGCCTGCAGGGCGCTGACCTTCACGCGCGGCGTCATGACGTGCTGCGCGGTCAGCCCGGCGAGCGAGAGGGTGCGGACGAAGAGGTCCGCCGTGTCCTGCTCCAGGGCGCCGGCCTGGGCCGAGTGCCGGGCCAGGGAGACGAGCTCGCCGGGCGTGCGGGCGGAGGCCAGTTCGTCGGCGGGCTCGACGCCGAGCGCGCGGACGAGCCGGTTCGCGACCGCGTTGAGCAGGGCGATCACCGGGCGGAAGAGCCGGGCGAAGACCGACTGCGGTCCGGCGACGAAGCGGGCGACCTGGAGCGGCTTGGAGACCGCCCAGTTCTTGGGGACGAGTTCACCGATCACCATCTGCACGGCGGAGGCGAGCAGCATGCCGACGACGACCGACACCCCGCCGACCGCGCCCTCGGGGATGCCGATGGCGGTGAACGGGCCGCGGAGCAGTTCCGCGAGGGCCGGCTCGGCGAGCATGCCGACGACCAGGGACGTGATGGTGATGCCGAGTTGCGTGCCGGAGAGCTGGAAGGAGAGTTCCTTCAGGGAGCTCACGACGGTGCGGGCGCGCTTGTCGCCCGCGGCCGCGGCCTGTTCGGCTTCGGGGCGCTCCACCGTGACGAGGCCGAACTCGGCCGCCACGAAGAAGCCGTTGGCGAGGATCAGGAGGAAGGCGGCCGCGAGAAGCAGCAACGGGATGGTCATGCCGCCGCCTCCGGGGACGTACGCGACGCGGGGGTCGCGGTATGTCGGGAGGGGGCGGCGCAGGTACTACCGGACGATCCGTCCATCGCTGGAGGGAGTCACTCCTCGGTTAGCAGGAGCCCCGGGCGTACGGACCGGGGCGGGGCGTCGCTCGATGCGCGCCCTGTCACCAGATTAATCAAGACCGGGGACGATGCGTCAGGGCCCGGGCCCCCGAGTCAGCCCTGAGGTTGCGCGTGGGCCGAGTCGGCCAGCGCCCGCAGCGCCCTGGCGTCGCGGATCGCGGTCTTCCTGGCCATGCCGGGCTGGATGCCCATGGCGGCCATGCTGGTGCCGTCGGTGAGGTTGAGGAACACCCACGGGTCACCGGGCCGCAGATTGACCTGGACGATCTCCGCCCAGGTCAGACGGCGGCTGCGCGCGATGTTGACGACCGTGACGCCCGCGTCGTCCGCGACGACCTTGGGGCGGGCGAGCAGCCCGAGCACACCCCAGAAGAGCGCCGCGGTGAAGACGAAGCTGAGCTTCTCCCCCGGGCTCATCCCGTTCAGGACGAGCGCGACCACGGTGATGGTCACGAAGGAGGCGGCGCCGAGGGCGTGCAGGATGACGCGGGTGCGGCCCGGCCGGAACGTGACCGGCAGGCTGGGCAGGGCTTCCGACATGGTCTCGGCGTCCTCAGAGGCGGCAGGCGTGGATGGCCGTGGTGAGGATGGCCCGCGCGCCGAGGGCGTACAGGTCGTCCATGATCCGCTGCGCGTCCTTGGTGGGGACCATGGCGCGCACCGCGACCCAGCCCTCGTTGTGCAGCGGGGAGACCGTCGGCGACTCCAGGCCCGGGGTGAGGGCGACGGCCTTCTCCAGGTGCTCGGCGCGGCAGTCGTAGTCCATCATCACGTAGCTGCGGGCGACCAGGACGCCCTGGAGGCGCCGCAGGAACTGCTGCACCTTCGGGTCGTCCGTCTCGGCGCCCTTGCGGCGGATGACGCACGCCTCGGACCGCATGATCGGGTCGCCGAAGACCTCCAGGCCGGCGTTGCGCAGCGAGGTGCCGGTCTCGACGACGTCCGCGATGGCCTCGGCGACGCCCAGCTCGATGGCGGTCTCCACGGCGCCGTCCAGGTGGACGACGGACGCGTCGACGTCGTGCTCGGCGAGGTACTTGCCGACGATGCCCTCGTACGAGGTCGCGATCGTCTTGCCCGCGAGGTCGGCGAGGTCCTTGACCGCGCCGGGGCGGGAGGCGAAGCGGAAGGTGGAGCGGGCGAAGCCCAGCGGCAGGATCGCCTCGGCGTGGGCGGCCGAGTCGATCAGCAGGTCCTCGCCGGTGATGCCGATGTCGAGCTTGCCGGAGGACACGTAGATCGCGATGTCCTTGGGGCGGAGGTAGAAGAACTCGACCTGGTTGTCCGGGTCGACCGTGACGAGTTCCTTCGACTCCTTGCGCTGGCGGTATCCGGCCTCATGGAGCATCGCCGACGCAGGTCCGGACAGTGAACCCTTGTTGGGGACGGCGATGCGCAGCATGAGGCGGGATTCCTTTGCGTGATCAGGGAGTTGAGAGCGAACTGGGGTGACGGCTCAGAGATGGGCGTACACGTCGTCGAGGGAGATGCCGCGCGCGACCATCATCACCTGGACGTGGTACAGCAGCTGCGAGATCTCCTCGGCGGCGGCTTCCTTGCCCTCGTACTCGGCGGCCATCCATACCTCGGCGGCCTCCTCGACGACCTTCTTGCCGATGGCATGGACACCCTTGCCGACCAGTTCGGCGGTGCGGGAAGTGGCGGGGTCGCCGGTGGCGGCCTTCTGCTGGAGCTCGGTGAAGAGCTCCTCGAACGTCTTATTGGACATGGTGGTCCCTACTTTACGCGGCTCTCCCGTGCCCTTAACGCCAGGGTTCCGCGACCGTACGCAGCGTGGTCGCGGTGGCCACGGCCGCGGTGACCGCTTCGTGGCCCTTGTCCTCGCTGGAGCCCTCGATGCCCGCGCGGTCCAGGGCCTGCTCCTCGGTGTCGCAGGTCAGCACGCCGAAGCCGACCGGTACGCCGGTGTCGACGGAGACCTGGGTGAGGCCGTTGGTGACGCCCTGGCAGACGTACTCGAAGTGCGGGGTGCCGCCGCGGATGACCACGCCGAGCGCCACGATCGCGTCGTAGCCGCGGTCCGCGAGGACCTTGGCGACGACCGGCAGCTCGAAGCTGCCGGGGACGCGCAGGACGGTGGGCTCGCTGATGCCCAGCTCGTTCAGGGCGCGCAGGGCGCCGTCGACGAGTCCGTCCATGACCTTCTCGTGCCACTGGGCCGCGATGACGGCCACGCGCAGGTCGCCGCAGTTCTTCACGCTCAGTTCGGGTGCACCCTTGCCGCTCACGCGCTTCTCCTGGTGTGTACGTAGAGGGAATGAGGGAGTTACTGGTTGCTGCAGGTGGACGTGCGGGGCGCGTCCAGCCAGGGCAGGTCGTGGCCCATCCGGTCCCGCTTGGTGCGCAGGTAGCGGAGGTTGTGCTCGCCCGCGGTGATGGGCATCGGCTCGCGGGCCGTGACCTTCAGGCCGTGCCGGGTGAGGGCGTCGGTCTTGTCGGGGTTGTTGGTCATCAGGTGCAGGCTGCGCACGCCGAGGTCGTCCAGGATCTGGGCGCCGGCCGCGTAGTCGCGGGCGTCGGCGGGCAGGCCGAGCTCCAGGTTGGCGTCGAGGGTGTCGCGGCCCTGCTCCTGGAGCTCGTAGGCGCGCAGCTTCGAGAGCAGGCCGATGCCGCGGCCCTCGTGTCCGCGCAGGTAGACGACGACGCCGCGGCCCTGCTCGACGATGCGGCGCATGGACTCCTCCAGCTGGGGACCGCAGTCGCAGCGCTGGGAGTGGAAGATGTCGCCGGTCAGGCACTCGGAGTGGATCCGGACGAGGACGTCCTCGCCGTCGCCGATCTCTCCGTGGACCAGGGCGACGTGCTCGACGCCGTCCACCGTGGAGCGGTAGCCGTACGCGGTGAACTCGCCGAAGGCGGTGGGGAGTTGGACGGTCGCCTCGCGCTTGACCGTGGGCTCGGCGGAGCGCCGGTACGCGATGAGGTCCTCGATCGAGATGATCGTCAGGCCGTGCTTGCGGGCGAACGGGATCAGCTCGGGCAGCCGCAGCATCACGCCGTCCTCGCCGGCGATCTCCACGATGGCACCGGCCGGGCGCAGGCCCGCGAGGCGGGCGAGGTCGACGGCGGCCTCGGTGTGGCCGTTGCGGACCAGGACGCCGCCCCGCTTGGCGCGCAGCGGGAAGATGTGGCCGGGCCGGACGAAGTCACCTGCCTCGGCCGTGCCGGACGCGAGGAGGCGGAGCGTGGTGGCGCGGTCGGCGGCCGAGATGCCGGTGGTGACGCCGTGCGCGCCGGAGGCGTCGACGGAGACGGTGAAGGCGGTCTTCATCGACTCGGTGTTGTTGCCGACCATCTGCGGCAGGTCGAGCCGCTCCAGCTCGTCGCTCTCCATGGGCGCGCAGATCAGGCCGCGGCACTCGCTCATCATGAAGGCGACGATCTCGGGCGTGATCTTCTCGGCGGCGACGACGAGGTCGCCCTCGTTCTCCCGGTCCTCGTCGTCGACGACCACGACGGGGCGGCCGGCCGCGATGTCCCGGACGGCCCGCTCGACCGGGTCGAGGGTGAGGTCGGTGTCGGCGGAGATCTCGTACAGGTGGGGTGCCGTGCTCATGCGTGGGCTCCTTCGAGACCGTGGGCGGGGGCCGAGGCCGCTCGGGACCGCAGCCACCAGTCGCGCATGCCCCACAGGACGAGCGCGCCGTAGATGACGTAGACGAAGCCGGAGAAGGCGTAGCCGTTGGCGAAGTTCAGCGGGACGCCGACGGCGTCGACGAGCAGCCAGGCGAACCAGAACTCGACCATGCCGCGCGCCTGGGCGTACATGGCGACGATCGTGCCGACGAAGATGTACGCGTCGGGCCAGGGGTCCCAGGACAGCGTCGGGTACGCCTTGAAGAGCAGCGCGACGGCGACCGTGCCGGCGGCACCGGCGAGGACCATCAGGCCGCGCTCCTTCCAGGTGGCGAAGCGCACGGCTATGGAGCCGTCCTGCGCGTTCTTCCTGCCGCGGACCCAGGCGGCCCAGCCCATGGCGGCGACGACCATGACGACGACCTGCTTGCCGGCGCTGCCGGTCAGGTGTCCGGCGAAGGCGCCGAAGAGGATCAGGCCGGAGACGAACTGCACGGGCCAGGTCCAGATGGAGCGCTTCCAGCCGAGCGCGAGCGCGATCAGGCCGAAGGTGTTGCCGATCATGTCGGACCACAGGATGTGCTGGCCGAAAGCGGTGAAGGCCTCGGAGTTGAGCCAGTTCACTTGGTGCCCCCGTTGAAGCTCTGGCCCGCGCCGAGCATGCGCTCGACGTACTTGGCGATGACGTCGACCTCAAGGTTGACCGGGTCGCCCACCTGCTTGATGCCGAGCGTGGTCAGGGCGAGGGTGGTGGGGATGAGGCTGATGGTGAAGTAGTCGGCGGCGGCCTCGACGACGGTGAGGCTGACGCCGTCGACCGTGATCGAGCCCTTCTCGACGACGTACCGGGTGAGCTCCGCGGGGAGCGAGATCTTGACGATCTCCCAGTGCTCGGAGGGGGTGCGCTCGACGATGGTGCCGGTGCCGTCGACGTGTCCCTGCACGATGTGTCCGCCGAAGCGGCCGTCGGCGACCATCGGCCGCTCCAGGTTCACGCGGGAGCCGGTTTCGAGGGCGCCGAGGCTGGAGCGCTTGAGGGTCTCGGCCATGACGTCGGCGGTGAACGCGTCGTTCTCGTGCTCGACGACCGTGAGGCACACGCCGTTGACCGCGATGGAGTCTCCGTGCCGGGCGCCCTCGGTGACGACGGGGCCACGAACGCGGAAGCGACAGGCGTCGTCGAGCGTCTCGACGGCGGTGATCTCGCCCAGCTCTTCGACGATTCCGGTGAACACTTCCCGGGTCCTCCCTCTACGGGTCTGGACTCCGGGGCACTGTCGTACGACGACGACAGAACGAACGGACGACGACACCGGGAGCGACAACGCCGCATGCAGGGCACCCTGGGGTGCCCGAAACAGCCGGCGACGCGCACCTGGGTGCCCGCCCGCCGCGCACTGCCTCCCATCCGGACTTTAACCGTCGGTCCAGGAATTTCACCTGGTCAACCGGTCACTGGACGTGACCGGGTCGCGGACTGTAACCGCCGGTTCGGACTTTCACCGACCCCGGAGTGCGCTGCTTCTGGTACGGCCAGTGTGCCACGTCCGATCGATGTGCATGCATGCGATCACTGTGGGCTGACTCACAGGCCATGAGCCTGGTTTCGGCCGCCGGTCGGGAATATGGCGCCAACTCGCCGCTCCCACCTGGGTTGTTGAGATTGGTACAGACCTATTGACGGGCTGGTCTAGTCCTCTTAAGTTCCTCGCAACCTCGTCGTGCACCACCGATCCCTTCTTCCGGAGGAACCGCCGTGCCGTACCCCAGACCCCCCAGACCCGCCCTGCTCGCCGGAGCGGCCGCCGTGGCGGGGCTGCTGCTCGCCTCGCTCCCCGCGACCGCGTCCCAGGCCACCGACCAGGAGGCCTGTCGCCCCGACGGCCTCTACGAGACGCCCGGTGTCTCCGTCCCGTACTGCTCCGTCTATGACACCGACGGGCGCGAGAAGATGGGCGCGGACCACCAGCGCCGCGTCATCGGCTACTTCACCGGGTGGCGCACCGGCAAGGACGGGACGCCCGCGTACCTGGCCTCCGACATCCCGTGGGACAAGATCACCCACATCAACTACGCCTTCGCGCACGTCGATTCGGGCAACAAGATCTCGGTCGGGGCGGACTCGGAGAAGAACGCGGCGACCGGGATGACCTGGCCGGGGGTGGCCGGCGCCGAGATGGATCCGGCGCTCCCCTACAAGGGGCACTTCAATCTGCTCAACAAGTTCAAGAAGCAGCACACGAACGTGAAGACCCTGATCTCGGTGGGTGGTTGGGCCGAGACCGGCGGCTATTTCGACGACGACGGGAAGCGTGTCGACTCCGGCGGCCTCTACGCGATGGCCACGAACACGGACGGCAGTGTCAATCAGGCGGGCATCGACACGTTCGCCGACTCGGCCGTCGCGTTCATCAAGAAGTACGGGTTCAACGGCGTCGACATCGACTACGAGTACCCGACCACGATGAAGGACGCGGGCAATCCGCTGGACTGGTCGCTGGCCAACGGGCGCCGGGCCGGTCTGGTCAAGGGCTACGCGGCGCTGATGAAGACGCTGCGCGAGAAGCTGGACCGGGCGGGCGCGGCCGACGGCAAGCACTACCTGCTCTCCGTGGCGGCACCGTCGTCGGGATATCTGCTGCGCGGCATGGAGACGTTCCAGATCCAGAAGTACCTGGACTACGTCAACATCATGTCGTACGACCTGCACGGCGCCTGGAACGAGCACGTCGGCCCGAACGCCTCCCTGTTCGACGACGGCAAGGACTCCGAACTGGCCGCCGCGGGCGTGTACTCGACGTCCCAGTACGGCGGCACCGGATATCTGAACACCGACTGGGCCTATCACTACTTCCGCGGCTCCATGCCGTCAGGCCGGATCAACATCGGACTGCCGTACTACACACGGGGATTCAAGAACGCCACGGGCGGGACGGACGGGCTGTGGGGCAAGGCCGCGTCGACCGACTGCCCGGCGGGGGCGGGGCTGACGAAGTGCGGTGACGGGGCCGTCGGCATCGACAACCTCTGGCACGACCTGGACACCAACGGCAAGGAGGCGCCCGCCGGATCGAACCCGATGTGGCACGCCAAGAACCTGGAGAAGGGCATCGTCGGGGACTACGTGACGAAGTACGGCTTCCCCGCAGGCACCAAGCTGACGGGTACGTACAAGAGGAACTACGACGCGACGCTCGTCGCGCCCTGGCTGTGGAACTCCGAGAAGAAGGTCTTCCTCTCGACGGAGGACGAGCAGTCGGTGGCCGCGAAGGCGGCCTACGTCGCCGACCGGGGCATCGGCGGCGCGATGATCTGGGAGCTGGCCGGCGACTACGGCTGGAACGCGACGAAGGGCCAGTACGAGCCCGGGTCCACGCTGACGAGCACGCTCTACGACACGTTCAAGTCCGCGACGCCGTACGGCGCGAAGCGCTCGACGATCGACCTGCCGAGCGAGGCGCTCGACATCGACGTGAGCTTCGGGGAGTTCCCGCTCGGCGACTCCAACTACCCGATCTCCCCCAAGATGAAGATCACCAACAACACGAAGGCGACGCTGCCGGGCGGTACGGAGTTCCGGTTCGACTACGGGACGTCCGCGCCGGCCAACGCCAAGGACCAGTCCGGGTTCGGCACCACGATCGTGCGCAGCGACCACAGCGGCAGCAACGTGGGCGGTCTGAAGGGCGACTACAACCGAGTCTCGCTGAAGCTGCCGAGCTGGCAGTCGGTGGCGCCGGGCGCCTCCGTGACGGTGGACTTCGTGTACTACCTGCCGGTGTCGACGCCCTCCAACTGGACGGTGACGTTCGACGGGAAGACGTACGCGCTCGCCGGTGACCTGGCGCGCGGGACGAGCGTCGTGGAGCCCGGTTCCGGATCGACGTCCTCGCCCTCCCCGGCCCCGAGCCCTTCCGGCTCCGGCGGTACGTGCGCGAACGCGGCCTGGAACGCCACCGCCGAGTACGGCAGCGGCGCGGTCGTCTCCCACGGCGGCCACTCCTGGAAGGCGAAGTGGTGGACGAAGGGTGAGGAGCCCGGCAAGACCGGTGAGTGGGGGGTGTGGCAGGACCAGGGGGCCTGCTGACGCCTCGCCCCGGGTGGCAGTCGAGATGGCCGAGGTCGCGTCCCGGCCGGCCGAACTGGGGGGCGCCGCTCCGGCGGGGCGGATGACATCCGGTTCGCGGGTGCGGCTTCGGTGGGGGCTGGTCGCGTAAGTTCCCCGCGCCCTTGAAGGCACGCGCTCCGCGCGGTCTTCCTCTGGGCGAGCGGAGCTCGCTTCCAGGGGCGCGGGGAACTGCGCGAGAAGCCCGACCGGGCCGCGGGCGTCGAGCGGCCCGAAGTCCTACGGCGTGAACACGTCCTCCTGGGCCGCCTCCCGGGCCATCAGCAGGGCCCCGCGCAACACCGCCCCGCCCCCCAGCTCCCCCGCCCGCACCTCCGTCGCGAGCGGCGACATCAACGTCAGCCGGGACGCGACCCGCGCGGCGAACGCGTCGCCGCCCGCGCGGCCGACCTCCCCGGCGAGGACCACGCAGCCGGGATCGAGCACCGCCACGACCGCGGCCGCGCCGAGCACCACCCGGTCGGCGAGCGCGTCCAGGAACCCGTCCGCGCCGGAGGCCACCGCCGCGCGGACGACCTCGGCGGCCCGCTCCACGGGCTCACCCGGGCCCACGAGCCCGTGGCCCGCCGCGAGTTCGAGGATCGCAACGGAACCGGCCAGCGAGTGGAAGCCCCCGCCGCAGTCGGTGGCGGACGGCACCCTGCCGGTGCCCGGCACCGGCAGGAACCCGACCTCGCCGGTACCGCCGGAGGCCCCGCGGCGCAGCTTCCCGTCCAGGACGACGGCCGCGCCGATGCCGAGACCGAGCCACAGCAGCACGAACGTGTCCCGGTCACGGGTCGCGCCGTCGCGCTGCTCGGCGAGGGCGGCGAGGTTCGTCTCGTTCTCCACCAGCACGCGCGCGGGAAGACGTTCCTGGAGCGCGGCGACCAGGCGGCGATGCCACTCGGGCAGCCCCGAGGAGTCGCGCAGTTCGCCGGTCGCCGGGTCGATGAGCCCGGGCGCGCCGACACCGACGGTGTGCAGCCGCTCGGCGCCCGCCTCCTTCGCCGTACGTTCCAGGAGGGCGACCGCACGCTCGACGGCGGCTCCGGCCTGCTCGCCCTCCTCGACCGGCAGCGCCGCCTCGGCGAGCACGGTGCCCAGCAGGTCGGCGACGACGAGACGGACGCCTTCGGTGCGGACGTCGAGGGCGGCGAGGTGGGCCCGGTCGGCGACGATCCCGTAGAGCTTGGCGTTCGGACCGCGCCGCTGCGCGCCGGCCTCCCCGACGACGGCGATCAGGCCGGAGGCCGTGAGGCGTTCGACGAGGTCGGCGACGGTGGGCCGGGACAGGCCCGTGAACTCCTTCAACTGCCCCGCGGTGAGCGGGCCTTCCTCCTGGAGGAAGCGCAGCGCGAGCCGGTCGTTGATGGCTCGGGCGGTCCTCGGCGATGCGGGCATGGCCGGATCCTACGACGAAACGGGGTTATCTATCAGGCAGGGTTCCTGATAGTTTACGGCGGCACCGTGAGGGACGAGCATGCACAAGCACCGGGAGGGGCTCGCGGGATGAGTGAAGTGACTTACGGAACAAGGGAGTTGAAGCGGGCGCGGTACGCCGTCGCGACCGTCTTCGCCGTGCACGGGGCCGTGACGGGCTCCTTCGCGACCCGGGTTCCCTGGATCCAGGACCACGCGGGCGTCAGCGCGGGTCAGCTCGGGCTGGCGCTCGCCTTCCCGGCGATCGGCGCCTCGGTGGCGATGCCGCTGGCCGGCAGTATCAGCCACCGCTTCGGGGCGCGCACGGCCCTGCGCGGACTGATCGCCCTGTGGACGCTGGCGCTGACCCTGCCGTCGCTCGCGCCGAACCTGCTCACGCTCTGCGCCGTGCTCTTCGTCTACGGGGCGACGGCCGGCATGTCGGACGTGGCGATGAACGCGCTCGGCGTCGAGGTCGAGACCCGCCTCGACAAGTCGATCATGTCGGGGCTGCACGGCATGTGGAGCGCGGGCGCGCTGATCGGTTCGGCGGGCGGCACGCTCGCCGCGCACCTGGGCGCGGACGCCCGGCTGCACCATCTGCTCGCCGCGGCGGTGCTGACGCTCACCGGGCTCGTGGCCTGCCGCTGGGTGCTCGACCTGCGGCCGACCGAGGACGAGGAGCCGCCGCCGCGGTTCGCGCTGCCGCCGAAGTCGGCGCTGCTGATCGGCGCGGTCGGGTTCTGCGCGGTGTTCGCGGAGGGCGCGAGCCTGGACTGGTCGGCGGTCTATCTCAAGGACGTGCTCGGTACGTCGGCGGGCCTCGCGGCCGCCTGCACCACCGGCTTCACGCTCACCATGGCGATCGCGCGGATCGCGGGCGACAGGGTGGTGGACCGGTTCGGCGCGGTGCGCACCGTGCGGGTCAGCGGTGTGGGCGCGGCGATCGGCGCGCTGATGGTGGTCGTGGCCCCGAACCCGGCCGTCGCGATGGCCGGATTCGGACTGCTCGGCCTCGGTATCGCGGTGGTCGTGCCGCTCGCCTTCGCGGCGGCCGGGCGCAGCGGCCCGAACCCGAGCCTGGCCATCGCGGGTGTCGCCACGATCACGTACACCTCGGGGCTCATCGCGCCGTCGGCGATCGGCACGATCGCCGAGGCGACGAGCTTGGTGGTGTCGTTCGGCCTGGTCACGGTGCTGG
The DNA here is from genome assembly GCF_000373565.1 of Streptomyces sp. HmicA12. GTDB lineage: Bacteria > Actinomycetota > Actinomycetes > Streptomycetales > Streptomycetaceae > Streptomyces. The sequence continues at coordinate 79,231 of NZ_KB891849.1, forward strand.
CGTGCGGCCTCGCGGTGTTCGCGGGGGTGCTGCGCGCCGGTGACCGGACGAGCCGGGCGAAGGTGCCGGAGCAGCTCAGCCCTGCGGCAACAGCAGATCCTGCGACGAAGCCCTGAGCGCGTCGCTCCAGCGCGCGGGGCGCAGCGTCTTCGGGTCCAGGCGGACCAGGACGCGCGTCCCGTGCGCGTGGGTCACCGACCCGTCCGCCGAGCAGAACCGGAAGCCGTACGTCAGGCCGGTGTTGCCGAGCCGCTCGATCCACAGGTGGACGGCGTACGCGCCGGGGCGCAGGACCGGGGCGACGTACGTGATGGTGAGTTCCTTGACGGCGTTGCAGAAGTCACCGGCCGCTTCCCAGTCGCCCTCGAAGACGAGCCCGCGCTCGTTCCACAGCGCGGTCCAGGCGCGTTCGACGAGGACGGGGTAGCGCGCGTTGTGCAGCATGCCGAGCGCGTCGAGGTCGTCGAAGTGGACGTCGACGGGGACGAGCCGACCGATGCTGTCGACGTTGTCGGGGAATCGGTCGGGGGCGACGGCGGTCACGGATGGAGCTCCTGGTGCGGTGCGTGATGGGCCCCCATCGTAAGTCGCCCGGCTAAGCAAACGCTCAGAAAACCGGCGTGACCTGCGCCTCAGCCGTTACCACCCGACCCTGACGCGGATCCGGATCAACGCCGCGGGCACGACGAGAACGCACACTTACGTCCGCTTAACATGAGGCGATCGTTTCAGGCCACAGAAAGCAGAGTGCGCGCATGGACCTCGGCGTCCGCTGGAAACTTCACGGCGACGGGAAGACCCCGGCCCCGGGTGCCGTCGTCCGTCCCGACGAGCGGCTGTCCTGGCCGCGCACGATCGGGCTCGGTGCCCAGCACGTGGTGGCGATGTTCGGTGCGTCGTTCGTGGCGCCGGTGCTGATGGGGCTCGACCCCAACCTCGCGATCATGATGTCCGGTGTCGCGACGGTCATCTTCCTGCTGGCCACGCGCGGCCGGGTGCCCAGCTACCTGGGGTGTTCGCTCTCCTTCGTGGGTGTCGCCGCGGTGATCCGGGCCTCGGGCGGCTCCAGCGCCACGGTCACCGGCGCCGTCTTCGTCGTCGGCGTCGTGCTGTTCCTCGTCGGGCTCGCGGTGCAGAGGTTCGGGGCGCGGATCATCCATGCCGCGATGCCGCCGATCGTGACCGGCGCGGTCGTCATGCTGATCGGCTTCAACCTGGCTCCGGTCACGGCCTCCACGTACTGGCCGACCGATCAGTGGACGGCGCTGCTCGTCATGCTGTTCACCGGTTTGGCCGTGGTGTGCCTGCGCGGATTCTGGTCCCGGATCGCGATCTTCCTCGGCCTGATCTTCGGGTACGCGGTCTCGTGGCTCTTCGACCAGGTCTTCGGGAAGATCCACTCGACGAACGGCGGCACGGAGGCCGTGGACCACTGGCGGCTCGACCTGTCGGGCGTGGGCAAGGCGGACTGGATCGGCCTGCCCTCCTTCCACGCCCCGTCGTTCGAGTGGTCGGCGATCCTCGTGGCGCTGCCCGTCGTCATCGCGCTCATCGCGGAGAACGCGGGCCATGTGAAGGCCGTCGGCGAGATGACCGGCGACAACCTCGACGGCAAGCTCGGCACCGCGATCTCCGCGGACGGCGTCGCGTCCATGCTCTCCACGGCCGTGGGCGGCCCGCCCAACACCACGTACTCCGAGAACATCGGCGTCATGGCGGCGACCCGCGTCTACTCGACGGCCGCCTACTGGGCCGCGGCCGGTTTCGCCCTGCTCTTCGGTCTGTGCCCGAAGTTCGGCGCGATCGTGGCGGCGATCCCGGGCGGTGTCCTCGGCGGCATCACCGTCATCCTGTACGGCATGATCGGCCTGCTCGGCGCGCAGATCTGGATCAACGCCAAGGTGGACCTGCGCAATCCGCTGAACCTGGTGCCGGCCGCCGCGGGCATCATCATCGGCGTCGGCAACGTCTCGCTGAAGTTCTCCGACAACTTCTCGCTGAGCGGTATCGCGCTCGGCACGATCGTGGTCATCACCGGCTACCACGCGCTGCGGGCGATGGCCCCCGTGCACCTCAAGTCGCAGGAGCCGCTGCTCGATTCGGGGACGTCGGCGTACGACAAGGAGTCGGCCGAGTAGCACGGTCCCAGGGCCGGCCTCAGTCCGCCAGCTCGTAGGCGTAGTCCGGCGTGAACGTCCCCGGGCTGCCCTTGCAACCGTCCGACTCCCCCGGCAGCTTCACCCACAGATAGGCGTCGATCCCCGTCACTCCGGTGCGCAGGGTCGGCGCCTGTCCCAGTTTGCGGCCGTCCGGGTCGCACCATTCGCCGCCCGCCGGGGCGCCGTTGCCGTTGCGGCTGGTGTCGACGACCGCGCCCATGGTGCCGGGCGCGCCCATCGCGGCGAGGACCGCGCGGGCGTACGCGATCTCGTCCGCGGTGCGGTTGAAGTTGGAGACGTTGGTGAAGATGCCGTCGGAGGAGGCGGGGGACGCCGCGCCCGCAGCCCGCAGCCGCGCGGCCTGTGTCCCGGCCGCGTTCCAGTCCGAGTGTCCGGCGTCGTAGTAGACCCGGGCGCGCGGGTTCGCCGCCTTCATGACGCGCCCCGCGCGGGCCAACGACGCGTAACGGTCGGCCCGTTGGCCGCCGCTGAGGCACTCCGTCTGCGACAGCGCGTCGGGTTCCAGTACGACGATGACCTCGCGGGAGCCGAGTCCGGCCGCGAACCTGTCGATCCAGCCGTCGTACGCCGCCGTGTCGGGCGCCCCGCCGTCGGAGGCGCCACCGCAGTCGCGCTGCGGTATCGCGTACGCCACGACGACCGGCACCCGCCCGCTGCCCGCCGCGCCCGAGGTCACCGCGCGCACCCGGGACGTGATCGTCGAGGGCGCGAAGTCGGCGAACCAGACGGCGGCCGGACGGTCCGCTATCCGCGACTCGATGAGGGGCCTGCGCGGGTCGGACCGGTGGGCGCGCACCCAGTCGAGGACCTGGGACTCGCCGTGCCGGTACAGGCCGGTGGCCGCGGGCGCCGCGGTCGACGGCGCGGACCGGAGCGCCCGGGTCCTCGTCGGCTCGGGCCTGGGCTTCGGCTTCTTCGAACTCTTCGACGGGGAGGGCGAGTTGGTCGACTCCTCCGCGCTCGGCAGGCCGGGCAGCGGCATCAGACTCGGGGGCGCGCTGACGGAGGGACGCGCCTCGTCGCCGGCGTCCGGGCTCCGGTCCAGGGCGGACACGAGCCCCGCGACGGTCCCGACGGCGGCCACGACCGAGGCGGCCGCGACCATCGCGCCGCGCCGCGCCGCTCGTCGCCGTGCCGCCCGCCGCTCGGCGAGCCGGCGCGCTCGTAACCCTGACACCGTGCTCTCCCCCCTGCGTTCGGGCGGCCGTTCCCTCGTTTCGGGGAAGCCCCCGGCCAGCCGACGCCCGCGTCAGCCTAGGGCTGGGACGCTTCGTGCATGGCGCAGTTGGAACGGATGACAGGGCCCCGCATCCCGGCCCAAGGAGTCGACTCGGTGATCGCGAGGATGCGCGCGCTCGCCACGCACCTGCCGCCCGGGGACGGGATCGCGGTCTTCAACCGGGTCTACCTCTCGGTCACGGAGGCGGTGGATCTCGCCATCGACCAGGGGGCCCGGGGCGGCTTCCCGGACCGCGGGGCCGCCGTCGCGCTGGACGTCCGCTTCGCCGAGCGCTATCTGACGGCGGTCGACGCGGCGGCCTGCGGGGTGCGCCCGCCGGCCTGCTGGCGCCCGCTCGTGCAGTTCCGCCGCCATCCCGGAGTACGTCCGCTGCAGTTCGCGCTCGCGGGCATCAACGCGCACATCGGGCACGATCTGGCACTGGCCGTCGTGGACACCTGTCGTACGCTCGGCTGCGAACCGGAGGCCCTGGAGGACGAGTTCGACCGCGTGGGCGATCTCCTCGTCTCGCTGGAGGAGCACATCCGCGAAGAGCTGATGCCGGGGCCCGATCTGCTCCAGGTCGCCGACCCCCTGACCCACCTGCTCGGCTCCTGGAGCCTGGACCGGGCGCGCGACGGGGCGTGGGCGGCGGCCCGCGCCCTGTGGGCGCTGCGCGAACTGCCCTCCCTGACGGCCGAGTTCGCCCAGCGCCTCGACACCTCGGCGGGCCTGGTGGGCCGCATGCTGCTCACCCCGCTCCCCGAGTTCACCCGCCTCACCGATCTCGCCGGCCTCACCGACTGAAGCACGCCGGTCACGGCACGGAACTTCCCGGCTATAGCTGTACGTTGAAACTTTCGGCACCCGGTGCACACGTTCCGTACGCGACGAAGGAGCACGGCATGACGACCCGACTCGGCCTCGGCCTCCCGCAGATGAGGCAGTACGACATCGGCCGCGACATCCCCGACGTGGCACGCGCCGCGGAGGCGATCGGCTACGAGAGCCTGTGGGTCTTCGAGCGCATCCTGTTCCCCGAGCCCGCGCGGCAGGGTCTGTACGGGATGCCGGGCGTGCCGTGGCCCGAGCAGTACCGCTCGGTCGCCGACCCGCTCGTCTCGCTCACGCTCGCGGCGTCGGCCACGTCCACGGCCCGGCTGGGCACGAGCGTGCTCGTGGCGCCGCTGCACGTGCCGTTCCAGCTGGCCCGTTCGCTGGCGTCGCTGGACGTGGCGAGCGGCGGCCGCGTGGTCGCCGGGCTCGGCACGGGCTGGTCGCACGACGAGTACGCGGCGGCGGCCGTGGCCCCCTTCGAGAAGCGCGGCAAGGTCCTCGACGAGCTGATCGGCGTGTGCCATGCGGTCTGGGGCCCGGACCCGGTCACGTACGAGGGGGAACTGACGACCGTCGCCCCGGCCGTCGTCGGCCCCAAGCCGGCCCGCCCCATCCCGATCCTGCTGCCGGCGGGCAGCCGGAAGGCCGCGGCCCGCCTGGTCGACCGGGCGGACGGGTGGATGCCGGCGGCGATGGGCGCCGAGCCGCTGAAACAACAGTGGTCGCAGTTGCGGGAACTGGCGCAGGAGCGCGGTCGTACGGCACCCCTGCAGAGCGTGCTGCGGGTGAACACCGCGTACACGCGCGAGCCGTACACCGGCGACGACCGCCGCCCTTTCCAGGGCAGCGTCGACCAGATCGTCGAGGACCTCGTGGCGCACGACGAGGTCGGTCTGGAGGAGATCCTCATCGACGTCCAGGGTCGGCTGCGCGATGCCGAGGAGCTCAAGGACGTGGCGGCGGAGGTGTACACGAAGGCGCGGGCGGCGGGCGTCTGAGCCGGTCGCCCGCGTGATGCGCGCGACCCCGTGGACGCGCCCGACTCCGTAGGTGCGCACGACTGCGCAGGTCAAGGACGGCCGTGTCACAGATCCGTTCCCGCGGATCGCACGACGGGCCGGGGAACAGCAGTTCACGACTGCCGTCCCCGGCTCTCATGTAACAGGCACGTATTAGGGGTGGGCGGGGTGGAACGGCCCGCCCGGCCGACGGGTCTTGATGCTCAGTAACGCCGCTCGGACCGAGTGGCCGCCACCGATCAGAAGGACGAGACCATGCGCGCCCAGAAGCTCACCATCGCCGCCATCGCCCTCGCGGCGGGTCTCTCGCTCACCGCCTGCCAGGGCAACGACGACTCCGCCTCGGGCGCGAGCGACTCCGGCTCCTCCGCCGCGGCCGACTCCTCGGCGTCGTCATCGTCGTCGCCGTCGGCCGGCGGCTCCGACAGCGGCGGCTCCGCCGACAACAGCGCCGACAACGCAGGCGGCGGCGACGCGGCGACCGACGCCCCGGGCAGCGGCGGCGGCCAGGTCAACACCGGCCCCTGCAAGACCGCCGGCCTCGGCTTCAGCACGGCGCACGGCATGGGCGAGGGCGACTTCATGGTCGCCATGAAGAACACCGGCGACGCCTGCTACCTCAAGGGCTTCCCGGGCGTGGACCTCAAGGCCGACGGCGCCCCCGAGGGCACCAGCGCCGACCGCAGCGGCGTCGCCCCGGTGACCGTCGTCCTCAAGTCCGGCGAGGAGACCCGCTTCCACCTGCACTACACGCCCAACACCTCGGGCGGCTCCGGCTTCACCTTCACCACCCTCGTCGTCACGCCGCCGAACGAGACCCACTCCACGTCGCTGCCGGTCAGGATCAACGTACCCGTCTCCGAGAACGGCACCGGGAACTTCACGGTGGACCCGGTCGGCACCGGCAAGCAGTGAACCGCCGCTAGTCCTCGGGCAGTTCGACCGGAGCGATCGTCTCGTACAGGTCGCCCGGTCCGGGGTTGGCCGCGTCCGTCGTCCCGCCCAGGTGGTGCATGACGCCCCACACCGCGTTCAGCGCGGTCTGCACCGCCCCCTCGGCCCAGCCGGCCGTCCAGGAGATGTCGTCACCGGCGAGGAAGATCCCGCGCCGGTCGGCCGGCAGCGCGTCCTGCATGAAGTGCGTGAACAGGCGCCGCTGGTAGCGGTAGTGGCCCGGCAGGTTCGCCTTGAACGCGCCCATGAAGTACGGCTCGTTCTCCCAGGACACGGTCACCGGGTTGCCGATGATGTGCTTGCGGATGTCGACCTTCGGATAGATCTCGCCGAGCGACTTCAGCATCACTTCGAGCCGCTCGTTCGCGGACAGCGGCAGCCACTTCAGGCTGTCGTCGCACCAGGTGTAGGAGAGGCAGATGACGGCGGGCCTGTCCGGGCCGTCGTCCAGCAGATAGGTGCCGCGCGTCATCCGGTCCGTCAGCGTCATCGACATGACGTCCCGCCCGGTCGGATTTCCCCTGTCGTCGACGGCCTTGTCCAGCCAGAACGGCCGGTCGACGGGGACGAACAGCTTGCTGGACTCCATGTAGTGGGTGCGCTCGATCGCGGTCCAGTGGTCGATCGGGAACAGCGCGTCGTCGCACGCCACCTTCGACAGCAGCATCCAGGACTGGGCCGTGAAGATCGCCGCCTTGTACGTGCGGATGTCCCCGTCGGCGTCGGTCACGGTGATCCGGTTCCCGGCGGTGCGGGACAGGCGGGTCACGGCGGGCCGCGGTGCGCCGTCCGGGTGCAGCGACTTGAGCGACGTGCCGTACGCCCAGTGCAGGATCTTCTCCGGCTCACGCTCCCACAGGCGCAGCGGCAGCTGCTGCGAACCGCCGACGATGCCGCGGTGGTGGTCGTCGGCCTCGGTGTAGACGACGCGCAGGATCTCCAGGATGGAGTTGGGGAAGTCGGTGTCCCAGCCGCCCGTACCGAACCCGACCTGCCCGAAGATCTCCCGGTGCCGGAACGACTTGAAGGCCTCGGACTCGCACAGGAACCCGTAGAAGGTCTGGTTGTCGAGCTTCTCCACGAGCTGCGCCCAGATCTCGCGGATGCGCGGCACGTCGCGCTCGCGCATCGCCTGGTTCATGTCGGAGAAGTCGGCGCCCTCTTCGAGACAGGCGTTCCATGCGGCGGCGACGTCGCGGTAGACCTGCGGCAGGTCGTCGATCGTCTCGGCGTAGTGCGACTCGCCCTTGAGGTCGACGACGGTCGACGGGGTCGCCGGGGAGAGCGGGTTGGGGAACTCCCGGGTCTCCAGGCCCACCAGGTCGATGTAGTGCTGCAGCGCCGTCGACGACGGCGGGAAGCGCATCGCGCCCATCTCGGCGGTCAGCGCGGGGTCGCAGCCGTCGAAGCCCACCGTGCGCAGCCGCCCGCCGATCTCGTCGGCCTCGTACACGACGGGCTTGAGGCCCATCTTCATCAGCTCGTACGCGGCGACGATCCCGGACAGGCCACCGCCGATGACGGCGACCTCGGTGCCGTGCTCGGTCGCGGGTATCTGGCCGAGGCCCGCCGGGTGCGCGAGGAAGTCGTCGTACGCGTACGGGAAGTCCGGACCGAACATGGTGATCGGCGGCTGACCGTCGGTGTGCTGGACGGCGGTGGGCACCGTGGACGTCATGAGGCGCGGACTCCTTGCGGATACGGGCGGTCGAGGCAGGGGTGATCGCCACCGCGGAAGGTGTGGACAAAGAGGTGGGGATCGCAAAGACGGTACGTTTCCGCAGGTCGGCGGGACAAGACGGGACCGTTGCGTCTGCGTGTGCGATCCGTTGCGTGCGAGAGCGCCGGGGCGGCGATTCGTTGCGCGCCCGGGCGCGCCCTCGGCCGGATGCGCCGCGCGGGCGTCCGGCCCGCGCGGCGCAGACGGGTGCCGGCCGTCGAAGCCGGGCCACCCGATCCGTCAGCGACCCGTCAGGCGGGCGACCCGGACGTGAAGCGCCTCATCAGCGGTGACAGGACCAGCACGGACCTGGTCCGCTCGACGAACGGCTCCCCCGCGATCCGCTCCAGGACCCGCTCGAAGTGCCGCATGTCGGAGGCGAAGACCTGGACGAGGGCGTCCGCGTCGCCGGTCACGGTGGAGGCGGCGACGATCTCCGGGTACCGCTCCAGCCCCCGCCGGATCGCGTCCGGCGAGGTGTTGCGGCGGCAGTAGACCTCGATGAAGCCCTCGGTCTCCCAGCCGAGCGCGGCCGGGTCGACCCGCACGGTGAACCCGGTGATGGCGCCGGTGGCCCGCAGCCGGTCCACGCGGCGCTTCACGGCGGGCGCGGACAGGCCGACGATCTGGCCGATGTCGGCGTAGGAGCGGCGGGCGTCCTCGGCGAGGGCGTGCACGATGCGTTCGTCGAGATCGTTCAGCAAGGCAGGAGGTTCACTTCTGTGCGCTGGCTCACTTCTGAGCACCGGGAGCGGAGGCGAGCCGGGAGCGGCGCATCCCGTAGCAGAAGTAGAACACGAGACCGACGACCATCCAGGCACCGAAGACGATCCAGGTGATCCCGGACAGACTGCCCATCATCCAGACGCAGAACGCGAAGCCGAGGACGGGCAGGACCGGCGACAGCGGCACCCGGAACGTGCGCTTCATGTCGGGCCGGGTCCGGCGCAGGACGATCACCGCGATGTTGACCAGGGCGAACGCGAAGAGCGTGCCGATGCTGGTGGCGTCGGCGAGCTGGCCGAGCGGGATCGCGGCGGCGAGCACACCGCAGAACAGGGACACGATGACGGTGTTGGCGCGCGGGGCGCCGGTCCTCGGGTGGACCTTGGCGAACGTCTTCGGCACGAGTCCGTCCCGGGCCATGGCGAAGAGGATGCGGGTCTGTCCGTAGAGCACGGTGAGCACGACCGACGCGATGGCGACGACAGCGCCGGCGGCGAGCAGCGTCGCCCAGACCGACTGTCCTGTGACGTCCTTCATGATCCCGGCGAGGGTGGCCTCGGTGTCGCTGAACTGCTTCCAGGGCCGCGCCCCGACGGCGACCGCGGCGACGAGGACGTACAGCGCGGTGACGATGACGAGCGAGAGCATGATCGCGCGCGGCAGGTCGCGCTGCGCGTTCGTCGCCTCCTCCCCGGCGGTGGAGGCGGCGTCGAAGCCGATGTACGAGAAGAAGAGCGTGGCACCGGCGGCGCTGACGCCCGCCATGCCGAGCGGCATGAAGTGCTCGTAGTTGCCGGACTGGAAGCCCTTGAAGCCGATCGCGCAGAACAGCAGCAGCGAGACGATCTTCACCACGACCATGATCGTGTTGGCGCGGGCGGACTCGCGGGCGCCGCCGAGCAGGAACACCATGGCGAGCAGCACCACGATCAGCGCGGGCAGGTTGAAGATGCCGCCGTCACCGGGCGGTGCGGAGAGCGCGTCCGGGATGGTGACGCCGATGGTGCCGTCGAGCAGCGTGTTGAGGTACTCGCCCCAGCCGACGGCGACGGCCGCGACCGAGACGCCGTACTCCAGGATCAGACACCAGCCGCAGACCCAGGCGACGAGCTCACCCATCGTTGCGTATGCGTACGAGTAGGAGGAGCCGGCGACCGGGATGGTGCCGGCCAGTTCGGCGTACGAGAGGGCCGAGAAGAGCGCGGTGACGCCGGCGATCACGAAGGACAGCGTGACCGCGGGGCCGGCCTTGGGGACCGCCTCGCCGAGCACGACGAAGATGCCGGTGCCGAGCGTGGCCCCGATGCTGATCATGGTCAGCTGCCAGAGGCCGAGCGAGCGCCGGAGCGTGCCGCCCTCGCCCTGGCCGCCCTCCGCGACCAGGCGTTCCACGGGTTTGCGGCGCATGAGTCGGGCGCCGAGACCCACGGGGTCTCCCTCTGCGGGCGGGGTGCGCTGGTCGAGCACGGGCTGGCTCCTTGATCGCTGCCGATGGGAGGACGGCCATGACAAGGGAGCACAGGGCGGCCCACACACCGACCGGGGACCGCCGAGCAGGCCGTCCCCCGCCACGCCACGTACAGCGGATGACTCTAGAGGACTCTTGTTCCCGTCTGTAATGCAGCAACCTTGCGTGACCCCGGACGATCGTTGCGCGTACCGGCGTGACACAGGTGTTCATTGCGTCGCCCGTTGTGTCCGTTGTGCTCGGTGTGTTCGATGCCACACCTCACGCAGGGGAGTGAAACCGCCGTACCGGGGTACCCGAAATCGCTGTCCGTCCCGTTGACCGGAGGAGATCACCGATGGTCAACCCGGCTTACCGCGAGGCAAGTTAGGGACGTGCATCATGTGCTGGGCAGCACATGTGTCCGGAGAAGCAATGTGAGAGGGGCTTGTGAGTACCAGCGACACCGACATCCGCAATCTGTTGCTCGAAGCGCTGCGGGACCAGGAGGGACGGATCGCCGACCGGTGGACGTCGCTCCAGCTGGACCAGGCGGCACTCGGCACGGACATGACCGAGAGCGAGCTGCGCGAGGAGGCACACACCCTCATCGACGCGCTCACCGACGCGCTGGCCGGCGACACCCCCGTCGAGCGCCTGGTGGCCGCGCACCACAACCTGCGCACGGCCGTCACGGAGCTGTCGCTGCGCCGGGTCCGGGCGGGCTCCACGCCCACCGACACCTCGCTGGCGGTGCTCTCCCTCAAGGAGGCCCTGCTCGCGGCCGTGCAGCACATCACCCGCGACATGGGTGAGCTGTACGCGGCCGCGATCCTCGTGAACCGGATGCTGGACGCGGCGGGCGCGCTCTCCTTCGAGACGTACGTGGAGGGCCGTGAGGAGATCATCCGGCGGCAGAGCCGTCAGCTGATGGAACTCTCCACGCCCGTCGTGCGGTTGTGGAAGCACGTGCTCGCGGTACCGCTGATCGGCACGCTCGACACGGCCCGTACCCAGATCGTCATGGAGTCGCTGCTGCAGGCGATCCAGGACGACGAGGCGAAGGTCGCCATCATCGACATCACCGGGGTGCTGACCGTCGACACGGCGGTCGCCCAGCACCTCATGCACACCGTCAACGCGGTCCGGCTGATGGGAGCGGACTGTGTCATCAGCGGCATCCGCCCGCCCATCGCCCAGACCATCGCCCAGTTGGGAATCGACCTGTCCACCATCCTCACCCGCGCCACCCTGGCCGATGCCCTGTCCGCCGCGGTCAGACTCACGGACGCGCCCGCCGTCGGGTTCGCCGTCGCCGAGTCGGCAGCACGGTGATGGAACCGCGCCCGCAGGGCGTCCCCATTCTGCGGCTCGGCGACGTCCTGGTGACGGGGCTGCTCAACGAGCTGGACGACCGCTCCGCCGTGGCCTTCACGGACGAACTCACCGAGCGGATCGTGGCCGACGGCGCCCGTGGCGTGCTCATCGACATCTCCCGCCTGGAGATCATCGACTCGTTCGTGGCCCGTACGCTGATGGAACTCACCACGATGGCACGGCTGTTGGGCGCCCGGGTGATCGTCGCCGGGATGCGGCCCGCCGTCGCCATCACCCTGGTCGAACTCGGTATCCAGCTGATGGGCGTGGAGACCGCGCTCAACGCGGAGCAGGGCCTGACCGCACTCGGCTGGCAGCGGACCCTGGAGGCTCCCGGCCATGACCATGTCGGATGAGCACACGGCGCCCACGGCGTGCCCCCCGGGCATCCAGGTGACCGTGCAGCGCACGTACGAAGTCCATTCGGACGACGACCTGCTGACGGTCCGTCATGCCGTGCGGGCGGCCACGGTCGAGTGCGGCTTCGGTCTGGTCGACCAGACCCGGGTGGTGACGGCCGCGAGCGAACTCGCCCGCAACGCCTTCATCCACGGCAAGGGCGGTGCCCTCACCGTGGAACTGCTCACCCGTACCGGCGCGAGCGGCATCCGGCTGGTCATACAGGACGACGGTCCCGGCATCCCGGACATCGGGGCGGCCCTCACGGACGGCTTCACCACCGGCGGCGGTCTCGGCCACGGTCTGGGCGGCGCCCGGCGGCTGATGGACGAGTTCCACCTCGACACCCGCCCCGGTGTCGGGACGACCGTGACCGTCGTGCGCTGGACGATGCGATGACCTGGACGACGCGATGATCCAGCCCGCCCAGGACCGCGCCGTCACGGCGCAGGTCGTCATCGACCATGCCAGCGCCGTGCACCACGCCGCGCGTCTCGCCAGGGAGGCCGCGGCGGCCGGTGGCATGTCCGCCGCTGCGGCGGACCGGGCCGCGGTGCTCACCAGCGAGCTCGCCGGGAACCTGCTGCGGCACGCGGTCGGCGGCGCCGTCTATGTGCAGTGCCATCCGCTGGACAGCGGGCTCGACGTGGTCGCCGTGGACCGCGGGCCCGGCATGGCGAGCCCCGACCGGGCCATGGTCGACGGTTTCAGCACGGCCGGTTCGCTGGGCTCCGGGATGGGCGCGGCCCGCCGCCTCGCCGACGAGCTGACCCTGCGCACCCTGCCCGGCGTCGGCACGCTGATCTGCGCCCGCCTGTACGCCCCCGGCGCCCGGCCGCCGCCGACCGATCTGGGCCTGCTGTGCCTGCCGGTCCGCGGCGAGCGGGCGTGCGGGGACAGCGCGGCCGTGGTGGACGCGCCGGGCGGCCGGACCGCGCTCGTCGTGGACGGGCTCGGGCACGGGGTGGAGGCGGCCGAGGCCAGTGCCGCCGCGGTGGCCGCGTTCCGCGCCGCGCCGGAACGCCCGCTGCCGGAGCTGCTCACGGCGATGGATCGCGCGCTGCGCTCGGGCCGGGGCGCAGCGGTCGGCGTGATCCGGCTGCGGCCCGGCACGGTGGAGCACTGCGGGATCGGCAACGTACGGCTGGCCCTGGTCACCCAGGACGGGGTACGGTCCCGGGCGCTCGGCCAGCCGGGCGTGGTCGGGTGGAACATGCCGCGCCCGCTGCCCCGCACCCTGCCGATGCCCGAGGAGAGCGCGGCGGTCCTGTACAGCGACGGCATCACGGCGCGCTGGGCGGACAGCGCCACCCCCTTCCTGCTCGGGCTGCCTCCCCGGCTGCTCGCCGCGGCTCTGGGGCACGGCCACCGCAGCGCCCGCGACGACGCGACCGCCCTGGTCTCCGGGGCGGCAAGGAGGAACTCATGACCGACAAGGCGGCCGCGCACCACCGTACGACACACCGGTCGCTGCCCGAACTGCGCTCAGCGGTGCGGGCGTTGGCGGCACGGTTGCGCCTGCCGGTCGAGTTGCGCACCCGCCTCGCCCAGTCGGTGTCCCGGGTCGCCGAGACCGAACTGCGGGCGGGTCGCCTCGTCACCCTGGAGGCCCTGCCCGAACAGGCCTCGGAGGAGCGGCAGTTGACGCTGCGGCTGCGGGCCCCCGCGGCCTCCGCCGTGGAGAGCCTGCCGCTGCCCGCGCGGCGCGAGGCGGACACCACGGTGTGGCACATCCCGCTGCCGGCCCAGCCGTCCGCGGGCCAGGCGCCCGGCTCCCCCGTGGAACTCCTGGAGGAGGAGCTGCGGGTGGCGGTCGCCCGGGCCGAGACCCTGGAGACCGACCGGCGCAGCCTCACCCACGAGCTGGACGAGACGAACAGCGGAGTCCTCGCCCTGTACGTGCAGTTGGAGGAGCGCGACGAGCAACTGCGGCGCGCGCACGGCCAGATGCTGCGCGAACTGGAGGACGCGCTGCGCCCGGCCCCGATAAAGGTCGACGGCCTGGAGCTGGCCATCCACTACGCCCCGGCCGGCACCGACGCCCCCACCGGCGGCGACCTGTACGACTGGTTCCAGCTCCCGGACGGCACCGTGCACATCACGGTCGTGGACGCCCTCGGCCACGGTGTCGCCAGTACCCGCAGTGCCCTGAACGTGACGCACGCCGTGCGCACCCTCACCCTGGAGGGCCACTCCCTGGAGACGATCGTCGGGCGCACGGACGAGATCCTGCTGCCCTACGACCGGGAGCTGATGGCGACCGTGCAGCTGGTCCGGATCGATCCGGTCTCGGGCCGCGTGGCGCTCGCCAACGGCAGCCATCCGCCGCCCCTGCTCGTGAGCGAGGACGGCAGCGCCCGCTTCCTCGAGATGCGCGGCCGGGGCATCGGCTACCCGATGGCGGGCAGTGAAGGACTGCGGCACGAACAGCTCGCCCCCGACGATCTGCTCGTCCTGTACACGGACGGCCTGACCGAGAGCCGCCGCGATCCCTATGAGGGAGAGCGGCGGCTCACCGCGGCGGCGGTACGTCACCGTCGCCGCCCCACCGAAGAAATTCCCGGCGCCCTCGCGGAGGAGATGCACACCGTGATCCTGCACCCGGACGACACGCTCGCCCTGACCGTACGGAGAAGCCGATGAGCAGCGCGGCGATACCCGACGACCCGACCCACGCCCTGCGGCTGGCCGTCTCGAAGGGCCCGCGCGGCCCGGTCGTGGCCCTCACCGGTGACCTCGACTACGAGAGCGCGCCGCGGCTGCTCGACACCCTGCCGGAGGTCGAGGTGGCGGCCGGCGGCACGGTGACCCTCGACCTGGCGGACGTCCGGTTCTTCGACTCGGGCGGCATCAACGCCCTGCTGCGGGCCCGCACCGGGCTGCAGGAGCAGGGCGTCGAGCTCGCGGTGCGCAGGCTCTCCCCGGTGGTCGAGCGCATCTTCCGGATCACCGGTCTCGACACGGTGCTGACCCCCGACGAGACGCCGGGGCCCGAGACCGGTACCGGGCCGGTGGCGGGGTAGCCGTAACGCATGGAGATCGTGATGGACGGTCCCCTGACGGGGACACAGGCCCGGCGCACCGCCGCCAGGTTTCTCGCCGAGCACTGCCCGTGGGCCGACAAGGACGCGGTGCTGCTCGTCGTCTCGGAGCTGGTCACCAACGCGGCCCGGCACACGGGCGCCCTCGCCCGGCTGCGGCTGCGCCTCGACGCGGCGGAGCTGGCGGTGTGCGTGGAGGACGCCGACCCGCGCGCGCCGGTGCCGCGCCCGCCCGACATGGGCGGGGGCGGCGGGTTCGGCTGGCACATGGTGGAGCGCCTCGCGGAGCGGCTCGCGGTGCTCGAGGCGCCGGGCGGCAAAAGCATCGAGGCCGCGTGGGCCGCGCCGGTCGCGCCGTCTCCGGCGTGACCACGCGGCCTCGTGAGCGGCCGGCCCCGAGGGCCGGTCGCTACTACTAGCTCCAGCTGGCGTGCAGCGGCTTGCCCTCGGCGTAACCGGCGGCCGACTGGATGCCGACGGTGGCCTTCTCCTCGAACTCGGCGAGGGAGTTGGCACCGGCGTACGTGCAGGAGGAGCGGACGCCCGCGATGATCGAGTCGATCAGGTCCTCGACGCCCGGACGCTGCGGGTCGAGGAACATGCGGGAGGTGGAGATGCCCTCCTCGAACAGCGCCTTGCGGGCGCGGTCGTAGGCGGACTCGTCGCTCGTACGGTTCTTGACGGCGCGGGCCGAGGCCATGCCGAAGGACTCCTTGTACGCACGGCCCTTGGCGTCGTGCTGCAGGTCGCCCGGCGACTCGTACGTCCCGGCGAACCAGGAGCCGATCATCACGTTCGACGCACCGGCGGCGAGCGCCATGGCGACGTCGCGCGGGTGGCGGACACCGCCGTCGGCCCAGACGTGCTTGCCGTACTTCTTGGCCTCGGCGGCGCACTCCAGGACGGCGGAGAACTGCGGCCGGCCGACGCCGGTCATCATGCGGGTGGTGCACATGGCACCGGGGCCCACGCCGACCTTGATGATGTCGGCACCGGCCTCGATGAGGTCCTTGACGCCCTCGGCGGCGACGATGTTGCCGGCCACGATCGGAACCCGCGGGTCGAGCGCGCGCACGGTCTTGATCGCGGAGATCATCGACTCCTGGTGCCCGTGGGCGGTGTCGATGACGAGGGTGTCGACGCCCGCGTCGAGCAGTTGCTTGGCCTTGCCGGCCACGTCGCCGTTGATGCCGACGGCGGCGGCGATGCGCAGCTTGCCCTCGGCGTCGACGGCCGGGGAGTAGAGGGTGGCGCGCAGGGCGCCGGTGCGGGTGAGGATGCCCGCGAGCTTGCCGTCCTTGTCGACGGCCGGGGCGTAGCGGCGGTTGGCGCCGTCCAGCTTGTTGAAGGCGTCGCGCGGGTCGATGTCCGCGTCGAGCAGCAGCAGGTCCTTGGACATGACCTCGGAAAGCTGCGTGAAGCGGTCGACGCCGGTCAGGTCCTGGTCGGTGACGACACCGACGGGGCGCTGCTCGGCGTCCACGACGACACCGGCGTTGTGCGCGCGCTTGGCCAGCAGGGCCAGGGCGTCGGCGACGGTCTGCGTCGGGGCCAGCACGATCGGGGTGTCGAGGACGTGGTGGCGGGTCTTCACCCAGGAGATGACCTCGGTGATGACCTCGATCGGGATGTCCTGCGGGATGACGACCAGTCCGCCGCGGCGGGCCACGGTCTCGGCCATACGTCGCCCGGCGATCGCGGTCATGTTGGCGACGACGAGCGGGATCGTGGTGCCCGTGCCGTCCGGCGACGAGAGGTCCACGGCCTGCCGGGAGCCGACGGCGCTCCGGCTCGGCACCATGAAGACGTCGTCGTACGTCAGGTCGTACGCGGGCTTGATGTCATTGAGGAAACGCACGTGCGCAGGTCCCGATCGCTAGAAGGGAGCCCCGGAAGGATGCCGCCGGGGCACAAAGCACGTACTTCATTTTCCCATGCGGGCCACCATCACGTCTTCGGGCCGAACGTCCCAAGGTCAGGGGGTGCGACTTGGATGATCATCCGAGAGCGAGGGCGGCGGCGACGCCCCTGGCCAGGTCGCCGCCTGAGTGGTGTCCCACGGTGAGCAGGCCGCGCAGCGCGGCGGGCAGGTCGCGGCCGGTGAGCAGGGCGTGGGCCGGGGCCACGCACTCGCCGCGGACGGCGTGCCGCAGGAGCGCGGCCGAGAGCAGGGTCGTGCGGCGTGCGGCGTCGGCCACGGCGGCCGTGACCGGGGCGGAGAGCGGCGGGGGCAGGGCGAGCAGCAGGCCGCAGAGGATGTCGTCGCCGGACGGGGTGAGGCCGGGGCCGAGGCCGAGCAGGGCGTGGGCCGCCGCCGCGATCCGGTCGGGGCGGCCCGCGCGCAGGGCGGTGCGCAGCCGGTCGAGGCCGTCGGCGACGGGCCGGGGCGCGGGTGGGGCCCAGGCCGCGAGGAGGCGCTCCAGGTCGGCGCCGCGAAAGGGCGGGTGCGGGCGGCCGGGCGCGACCCGGGGCGGGGTCCAGCGTCCGGCCGCCCGCACCCGGTACGGGCCGGCGCGGACCCCGTCCGCGCCGAGGGTGGCGGGGGTGCCCGGCCGGGCCGCGTCCAGCGGCAGCTCGGCGCAGGGGTACGGCACGACGATCGCGTTGGGCAGCCGGATCGCGTCCCGCGTCACCACCGCGAGGGCGGGCAGCCCGGGATCGCCGGTGGCCAGGTGGACGGCGTACCGGGTGGCGGCGACGACGCGGGCGGGGCGCGGCGGCCCGGTGAGCAGCCGGGCGACGGAGGTGCTGACGGCGCCCGGCACGACGGACCCGGGCGTCACTCCGGGAAGGCGTCGAGGGCGCCGGTGAAGCAGCTCATCGGGGCGTGGGTGAGTCCGGCGCCGATCTGGCCGATGCCGGGTTCGCGGTGGGCGATGCCGGTGGTGACGACGGGTTCGAGGCCGGTGTCGACGACTTTCCGTACGTCGATGCCGACCGGGCTGCCCGCGAAGTCGAGCCCGGAGAGCCGGTAGTCGCGGTGCCGCCCGAGGGTGATGGTCGCCATCTCCTCGCTGATCCGGCGGGCCCGCGCCGGGGTGCCGCCGACGAAGCCGACGATCGCCGGGGCCGCGGCGAGCGCGAACCCGCCGAGCCCGTGGGTCTCGGTGATGGCGCTGTCGCCGATGTCGGGGTTGGCGTCGTCGGGTCCGTACCCGGCGAAGTAGAGCCCGTCGACGGGTGCGGCGGGCGCCGTGAACCAGGCGTCGCCGAGTCCGCTGACGCGGATGCCGACGTCGACGCCGTTGCGGGCGAAGGCGGTGACGAGGGTGGAGCCGGGTACTCCGTGGCCGGCCATGAGGGCCAACTTGCTCGCCGCCATGGAGAAGTTGAGGAACCAGTAGTTGTTGTCGCGCAGGAAGTCGAGGGCCTCGATGCCGCCGAGGTCGGCGTGGCGGGCGAGCGCGGCGGCGAGTTCGCGGGTGAGCAGGGCGCTGGCGGCGGTGTTGCGGCTGTGGCACTCGTCGCCCATCTGGAGCGCCTGGGCGGTGACGGCCCGGAGGTTGACGGGGTCGGGCAGGGACCGCAGCGCCGCCCGCAGCGCGGGTCCGAGCCGCTCCCCCATCCAGCGCAGGCGCCGCATCACGTCGTCGCCGAGCGCGCCGTAGCGCAGGCAACGCCCTTGCCCCTCATTGAGGTTGGAGTAGGCGCGCAGCCCGGTGGCCCGGTCCTCCACGACCATCAGCGGCATGGAGGCGGAGACTATCCCGGCCATCGGGCCGACGGCGTCGTGGTGGTGGCAGGGCGCGAACCGGATGCCGCCGGAGTCCGCGAGGCGGGTCGCCTCCTCCTCGGTGGCGGCCCACCCTTCGAGGAGCGCGGCACCGACGACGGCGGCCCGCATGGGCCCGCACATCCGCTCCCAGGCGATGGGCGGCCCGGCGTGCAACAGCAGCCGTTCCTCGGCGAGTTCGGGGATCAGCTCCCCCGCCGGGCGCACGTCGGTCCACAGCGGCTGTACGTCCAGGACGCGTGCGAGCGCCGTCGCGTTGGCGGTCTCGATGTCGGGCCGCGCGGTGAGGCGGGCGAGCTTGGCGGCGAGGCGTTCGTCGCCGGCGGCGGGCGGCCGCCAGTCGACCTGGGTGACCGTCGCCCCGGCGGCGCGCGGCGCGGCGGCGAACTCGTCCACGCCGACGTTGACGACGTGCGGCGGGGCCGCGAGGAGCGGGCGGACGGACGAGGTCATGCGGAGCCTCCGATCGTGGCGGCGTGCGCCGGCCTGGCGTCGAACCCACCCGGACTGTCCAGTAGTTGCGCGCACGCCAGCGCCGCTTCGGTGCTGCTGCCCACCACCACGGCGCCCGCCTCCCGCAGCGTCCGGCGCTGGGCGCTCGCCCCCTGCGGGTCGTCATCGGTGCCGACGACGAAGCAGAGCACGGCGGGACGGTCGGCCCCGGTCCCCCCATCGGCCTCGGCGTCGGCCTCGGCCAGGGTCGCCGCGACGGCCGCCGCCGGATCCGCGGCGGCCCCGTACCCGATGACGACGTCGAGCACGACGACCGCCGTCGCCGGGTCGGCCAACGCCGCACGCAGGTACGCGGTGCGCACGCCCGGGTCGATCATCGGGTGCGGGCGGCCCGCGGTGAACTCGTCGTCGCCCAGGTCGAGGACGAGGTGCCGGGGCGGCAGCGCGGGCAGCCGCCCGCTGCGGTCGAGCTCCCCGAGGACGGGGCCGAGCAGCAGGCCCGCCTCGTGGGCGAAGGTGCCGCCCGCGTACAGGGCGCGCAGCAGGCGGCGGGAGGGCGGCAGCGCCGGGAGCCGCGGCCCGGACGAGGGCGGGACGGGCCTGCCCAGGGCCTGTTCGGCGGCGGCGCGCGCGGCCTCGTACAGGGTCGACGCGAGGGTGACTCCGTGCGGCAGCGGCACGCCCGCCGGGTCCCAGCCGAGGAAGCAGACGACAGCGGGCTTACCCAACTCGCTCATGTGTCGCAGCAGTTGTTCGGCCACCCGGGGCGCGGGCGGCTTGGAGACGAGGACGACGGAGTCGGTCGCCGGGTCGGCGGCGAGCGCGTCCAGGGCCGCGCGCATCGTCAGCCCGCCGACCTCCTCGCTCACGTCGCGGCTGCCGGTGCCGATGATGTGGCTGACGCCGGCGCCCATGTCGTGCAGCAGGGTCGAGACCTGCTGCAGTCCGGTGCCGGACGCGCCGACGAGGCCGATGCCGCCGCGCCGTACGGCGTTGGCGAAGCCGAGCGGGACGCCGCCGACGACGGCGGTGCCGCAGTCGGGTCCCATCACGAGCAGACCGCGCCGGGCGGCCTCCCGCTTGAGCTCCACCTCGTCGGCCAGCGGCACGTGGTCGCTGAAGACGAAGGCGTGCAAGCCGCGCCGCAACGCCTTGCGCGCCTCGGCGGCGGCGTAGGCGCCGGGCGTGGAGATCAGTGCCAGGTCGGCGTCGGCGGGAGCCCCGGCGAGGGAGCGCAGCGGCGGCCCGCCCTCCCCCGGCTCGCCCTCGGGCGGTCCGTCGGCGGCGCGCAGCGCGCTCACGGCGGCGGCGAGCGCGGCGTCGGCCGCGGCGTCCGTGCCGCGCACGGCGACGATCAGGTCGTTGGGCGCGGCCGAGCGCCCCTCGGCCGTCAACATCCCTGTCTCGGCGAGGACTTCACGGTTGGCGGGGGTTCCCATGACGAGGCTGACGGCGTCCACGCCCGGCTCTCCGGCCAGGCGCGAGGCCACTCTCATCAGGGCGACGGAGTCGGCGTACAGGTCTTTGTGCACGGCGTTTCGCAGCACCATGGGCCCGACTGTAGGCACCACGCACCGCCGCGGGACATGGCTCCGGCTGCCAGTGTCCGCCAGGGGTTTACCGGCACCAGGTGACAGTGACCCACCGGGTGCGGGCCCCGGATCATGGAGGGCACGGGCAGCGTCGCCCCTTCGTGCGGCGGCGCGGCCGCCACGACCTGGACGCGACCTCTCAGGAACTCTCCCGGACCGCCAGCAACCGCTGTGCGTACACCGCGAGTTCGGTCTGCAGACGCGCCATCGCGTGACGTTCCAGACCGCCGGTGAGGCGCTCGATCTGGCGCAGCCGGTAGCGCAGGGTGTTGTAGTGGATGTGCAGCCGGGCCGCGGCGGCGACGCCGTTGCGGTCCTGCAGCAGATAGACGCCGAGGGTCTCGACGAGGGCGCCCTCGTTGCGGTGGTCGTGCTCGATGAGCGGGCCCAGCGCGTCGTCGACCATGCGGCGCAGCTCGGCGCTGGGCACCTGCCCGAGCAGCCGGTACACGCCCATGTCGGCGTAGGTGCGCACGAAGTCGTCGCCGTGCACCTCGCGGCCGAGGCCGAGGGTCTGCACGGCCTCCCCGTAACTGCGGTGGTACGCGGCGAAGTCGGCCTGTTCCGAGCCCGCGGCGACGACCACGTTCCAGTCGGGGTGGGCGGCGGTGACCGCCGTGTGCAGGGCCTGGCAGCGGGCCGCGAGGGAGTCCCCGGGCTCCATGAGCGCGGCGAGCCCGGTCTGGTTGCCCCAGAGCAGGGCCTGCGGCCCGGCCGCGCCGCGCACGAGGCTCAACAGCCTTTCCTCGAAGACGGGTTGGGGCAGCGGTGCGGTGCCGTCCGGGGCCGTCGCCTCCAGCAGGACGGCGGCGCGCGGCAGCCGCAGGTTCCAGCCGAGCGCGGCGGCCCGGCTCAGGGTGTCGGCGCGGTCGCGCGGCGCGCGGGACACCAGGTCCATCAAGAGCGTGGTCCGGTACCGCTGCTGGCGGCTGGCAGCGGCCTGCTCCTGCGCCGCGATCATGCAGGCGACGGTGGTCGCGTGGTCGAGCGCCATCCGCTGGTGCGGGGTGAGCTCCGCGCCGCCCTCGGCCCACAGGGCGACCGCGCCCCCGCGCCGGATCCCGGTGTCGATGGGCCGCGTCGCGGTGGCCGGCACGTCGCGCGGCGGGGCCCCTGCCGAGGCGAGGACGCCGCCCTGCCGGTCGTGGACGGCGACGGCACAGCCGGACAGCTCCAGGAGTACGTTCATGAGTTCCTGGTAGGAGCCCCCTTCGACGGCGACCGCGGTGAGCCGCTCGTGCAGGGCGCGGGACTGCTCCAGCTCCAGGGCGTGCCGGTTCAGTACGGTGCCGAGGACCTCGGAGAGGATGTCGTTGAACATGACGTCGCCGGGCAGGGCGATCACCGGGAAGCCGAGCGCGTCGCCCAACGCCAGCATTTTCGGCGGCAGTTCGGGCAGGTAGGGTCCGACCTTCACACCGAGCGCGGCGAGCCCGCGGCCGGCGAGCGTGGGCACCAGGGCGGTCAGCGCCGCCTCGTCGTCCCGCACGGCGTACGCGGTGGTCAGCAGCAGCTCGCCGCCGCGCATCCAGCGCACGATGTCGGGCACTTCCATGATGTTGACGACGCGGATGCGGCGCGCGCCGCCGCGGGCCCCGGCGACCAGCCGGGCACCGCCGAGGCACGGCAGGTCGAGCGCCTCGCGCACGGTGAGGCCCGAGGAGAGGTCGTAGCCGCGGGCCTGGCCGGTACCGGTGCCGATGCCTGTCATGTGCAGTCACTATGCGACCGTCCGATGCCATCCGTAAGACACCGCGCGTTACTTCCATGTATCCCGTTCCGGCATGTCGGAAGCCTTGTCATCCGGTGCCAGCGCGCGGCCCGCCTTCCTGGCGTCCGCTGCCCATGACGCCCCGTCGCACCGCGCCTACCTTGACCGCATGATCTCGCCAACCGCTCACCGGACCGTGGCCGTCGCCATCGGCGGCAACGCCCTGCTGCGCGGCCTCGCGGTGGCGCTCGCGGGCCGGCTGCGCACGCTCGGCCGCGATCCGGGCCGGGCGTCGGCGCTGCTCACGCACACGGTGGTGGACGCTGCCGACCCGGCGTTCCGCCGGCCGTCCAAGCCGATCGGCGCGTACCACGACGAGCCGACGGTCCGCGGGCTCGCCGCCGCGCACCGGTGGACGGTGGCCGAGCAGCCGGGCCGTGGCCGGCGCCGCGTGGTGCCGGCGCCGCGTGGTGCCGGCGCCGCGACCGCGCCGGGTCCTGGGGACGGCCGCCGTCCGCACCCTCTCGGCCACCGGCCGCACGGTGATCGCGGGCGGGGGCGGCGGCATCCCGCTCGTGGAGTCGGCCGACGGCGGCCTCAGGGGCGTGGGGGCCGTCGTCGACAAGGACCTCACCTCGGCGCTGCTCGCCGAGGGCCAGTTCCCCGAGGGCGGCATGGGCCCGAAGATCCGCGCGGCGCTCGACTTCGTGGCCGGGGCGCCGCACCGCCGGGTACTCATCACGTCGCCGAGCGGCCCGCCCACCGCACACGAAGGGCACGGCGGCACGTGGCCGGAGCACGGCCCGGCCCCGCATCCCCCGTACCCCCAAGGACCGCTCACGGCTGGGAGGCCGCAGTGACACTGGAATCCGGGCAGGGCCCGATCGACGGCACGCACTACCTGGAGGCCACCCCGGAGAACGTCACCTGGGGCCGCCTCCCCAGCCGCACCACTCCGTGCGCGCTCACCGTCGCGTCCGGCGACACGGTCACCTTCGACACGGTGTCCCACGAAGGGATCCTGGAGGACCAGGGCGGCGACCCGGTGGCGTTCTTCGGCCGCTACGGCGTGGCCGCCGCCGACGTGCTGTCCGACGCCCGGCTGCTCGCCAAGTCGCCGCACCTGCGCGACCCGGACCACGACGGCCCGCACGTGGTCACCGCCCCGGTGCACGTCACCGGCGCCGAACCCGGCGACCTGCTGCGCGTCGACATCCTGTCGCTGCACCGGCGCGCCGCGTACGGCCTGGTCTCCAGCCGCCACGGGCGGGGCGCCCTGCCGGAGCGGTTCGCGCTGGACGGACCGGAGTTCACCTTCTGCGCGGTGGACGGCGAGCTGGGTGTCATCCGCTACGCCGAGGACCGGGCGGCCCGCTTCCCGCTCCACCCGTTCATGGGCATCATGGGCGTCGCCACCGACACGGACGAGACCGCGCACAGCGTTCCGCCGGGCCGTCACGGCGGCAACATCGACGTGAAACACCTCGCCACCGGCGCGACCCTCTACCTCCCCGTACAGACGGAGGGGGCGGGCTTCCACACCGGTGATCCGCACTACGCCCAGGGCAACGGCGAGGTCGCCCTCACCGCGCTCGAAGCGCCCCTGCGCGCGACGTTCCGCCTCACGGTCCTCAAGGGCGCCCGGGCCCGCGCGGCGGCCGGGACCCTGGCCGAACCCTTCGGCGAGACCGAGCACCACTGGATCCCCATCGGCCTGCACGAGGACCTGAACCTCGCGATGAAGGCGGCCGTCCGCTCCGCCCTCACCTTCCTCACCGACCGCTTCGGCATGGAACCCCACGCCGCCTACGCCTACTTGAGCGCCGCCGCCGACTTCGAGGTCTCGCAGGTCGTCGACCAGGTGCAGGGCGTGCACTGCCTGATCCGCAAGGCCGACTTCGTCTCCGGGAGCGCGCTGTGAGCCGCCTGATCCTGCGCCGGGCCCGCGTGGAGAACGCGGCGGCGCCCCGCGACCTCCTCATCGAGGACGGGGTCGTCCGCACCGTGGGCACGGTTCCCGACACGGAGGTCGGCGAGAGCATCGACTGCGCGGGCCGCATCGTCCTGCCCGGCTTCGTCGAACCCCATCTCCACCTGGACAAGGCCCTGTTGGACGCCGTCCGCCCGAACCCCGACGGCACCCTGGCCGGCGCCATCGCGGTGACGGGAGAGCTGAAGCGGGCCTTCACCCACACCGACGTGCGCGACCGCGCCCGCACGGTCCTCGAGACAGCGATCCGCAACGGCACGACCCTGATCCGCGCCCACCCCGACGTCGACCCCGTCGCGGGCCTCCTCGGCGTCGAGGTGCTCATCGAACTGCGGGAGAAGTACCGGCAGTTGGTGGACCTCCAGATCGTGGCGTTCCCCCAGGAGGGCATCTTCCGCTCCCCCGGCACGGAGAAGCTCCTCACGGCGGCGATCACCGCGGGCGCGGACGTCGTCGGCGGCTGCCCCTACAACGAGGACTCCCTCGCCGACGCCCACCGCCACGTGGAACTCGTCCTGGACCTGGCCGCCGAGCACGGCCTGCCCGCCGATCTGCACGCGGACTTCGCGGACGACGCGAGCGATCCCCGGTACGCGCTCGCCGAGTTCATCGCGGAGCAGACCGCCCGCCGCGGCCTGTCCGGACGGGTCGCGATCGGCCACGCCACCTCCCTCGCGGGCCGCCCGCCGGCCGACCGCGCCCGGGCGCTGGCGGCACTCGCCGAGGCGGGCGTCGCCGTGGTCCCCCTCCCCGCGACGGACCTGCACCTCGGCGGCCGCCACGACACGACGGCGACGCGCCGCGGCATCGCCCCGGTCCGCGAACTCTGGGCCGCGGGCGTCCTGGCGGCCTGCTCCTCCAACAACATCCGCAACGCCTTCACCCCGTACGGCAGCGCCGACGCCCTGGACACGGCGCTGCTGCTCGCCCAGACCGGCCATCTCTCGGGCCCCACCGACCTGGCCCGCGTCCTGCGCATGATCACGTACGACGCGGCCCGGGTGACCGGCACGGCCGACGACTACGGGATCCGCCCGGGGGCCCGCGCCGACCTGGTGGTCCTGGACTCGACCACGTACGACGACATCGTCCTGGACCGCCCCGACCGCGCCTACGTCATCAAGGCGGGCCGCGTCGTGGCGCGCACCACCCGCACCACCGAACTGCTGGCCCCGTAAAGCCAGTTGCCCGAACGAGAACCCGCACGGCACCCGCGCACCCTGCCAACCCTTCCCCCTCCGCCAAGGAGTCCCCATGCGCGAACGCCTCCCGCACGAAATCGTCGCCTCCGTACTCGCCGGGCTCACGGCGTTCATCGGCGGCAACGCGCTCCATCTGCCGCCCTGGGCGATCTTCATCTCGTGGGCGGGCACGTTCCTGCTCGGTGGCCCGAACCTGACGAACGCCAAGCGGCTCTGGCTCGCGATGCCCGCGGGCTCGACGTTCGCCCTGGTGATCGTGGTGATCGAGAACCACGCGGGCACGGCCTTCGGCGAGGGCCAGTGGGCCCGCAACGCCTTCCAGGCCCTGGTCATCCTCGTGGTCAACAGCGCCCTGATGTACGCGGGCCGGCTGAAGGCGCTGTCCCTCGTCCCCGGCATGTTCTTCGGTTTCGCGAGCTACTTCGCCACGTACTTCGGCGGCTTCGGCCACGACGCAGGGAACATCTGGTCCGCCTGGATCAGCGTCGTCGCCATGAACGCGCTGGGCCCGGTCTTCGCGTACCTGTCGACGAAGCTGACGTTCCCGACGGAAGACGACCGGCCGGCCACGACAGTGCCGCACCCGGCGACGGAGTCCGGGACCCAGCAGGCCCAGCAGGCCTAGAACGGCTGGAAGGCGCCCAGCGCCAGCGTCACGCGCACCGCGCCGGCCTGTTCGAAGATCTCCTGGGCGATGTCCCACTGGTCCGGCGCCCGACGCGCGTAGTCCCGCCACCCGCTGACGACGAGCACGAGTCCGCGTCCGGCGGCCTCCGGCAGTTGCCCGGGGTCGCCGAGCGCGTCGGCGAGCGCGTCCCAGTTCCGCCCGAACCACTGCGGCAGGTCGAGGGCGGCGGCACAGCGGTCCATGAAGCCGGCCTTGTCCGCGACCCCGTCGAGGTCGAGCACCCGGACCGTCCAGTCACCGCTCCCGCTCATCGCAGCACCACCTTGAACGACTCGTAATGGTCATCGGTGTAGTACGTCTCCCCGGCGTCCCCGGTGACGATGCGCCGCGCCCCGCGGTCCCGGGAGCCCGGCGTGGGCACGGTGTACTCGTGGTAGTAGCCGCGCTCGTGCCGCGGCAACTCCCGTTCGTAGTTCCCGAAGACGCTGCCGTCCTTCTCGTACGGGAACGGCCCGCCCCGGTCGATGAGGGTGAGCGTCCGCCGCGCCTCGACGGGCAGCCGGCTCGCCCGCACGGTGGCCATGCCGGAACCCGAGCCGGACTCGGAGCAGCCGACCAGCAGGACGCAGCAGGCCAGCAGCAGACAGAGAAGGCGGACCAGTCGAAGCCGGGGCAGCATGCCCTGATGCTGTCAGAAGTCGGCTGCTCCGGCGATCGAGGAGCGGGGCCCTGGGCGGGCCCCGCGACCTCACACTCCGTCGGGGTCGGCCCGCTGGAGCGCGGGCTTCGGCGTCGACCCTGCCGTCAGCAGGTGATCGGCCGCGGAGGTGTCGGTGACCAGGCTGGTCACGAGGCCCGACCGCAGCACGGCGTCGATGGCGGCGGCCTTGCGCTGCCCACCCGCGATCGCCACGACTTCCGGTATCCGCCGGAGGCGGTCCGCCTCGACGGTGATGCACCGCTCACCCAGGTCCCGCCCGACCCGACGCCCCTGGGCGTCGAAGAGGTGGGCCGACATCTCGGCCGCGACACCCAGCGAGGCGTAGTGCGCGCGCTCCTCGTCGCTGAGCATGTCGTGCACGGTGGAGATGCCCGGCTCCCAGGAGCCGATGGACACGCACGCCACGGTGACCTTGTCGAAGTACTCGAAGGCGCGGGCGATCCCGGTCTGGTTGCGCAGCGCGGCCGCGGTGGCCTCGTCCGGCAGCAGCATCGGCGCGTAGATCGGGTGGGCGTCGCCGCCCGAGACCTGCGCGGCGCGCCGTACGGCCTCGACGGAGCCGCGCTCCGCCGTCCCGGCGTCGTACACACCGGTCAGCTGCACGACGGTGCACGGCGGCAGCCGGTCGAGCGCCGCCGCCATGTGGATGGTGGACCGGCCCCACGCGAGGCCGAGCACATCGCCTTCGGTGACGAGCTCGCCGAGCAGGTCGGCGGCGACCTCGCCGAGGTTCTCGGGGTCGGGCGACTCCTCGGCCTCGGCCGGCGACTCGACGACCACCACGTGCCGCAGGCCGTAACGGGCACGCAGCGCGTCGGAGCGCTCGGCGTCCAGCTCGGCCGGGACCCGGATCTCGATCCGTACGAGATCCCGCTCCAGGGCGGTCTCCAGGACCCGGGCCACCTTGAAGCGGCTGACGCCGAACTCCTCGGCGATCTGGATCTTGGACTTGCCCTCGAGATAGAAGCGGCGGGCCATGGCCGCCGCCTGCATCAGCTCCGCGGGTCCCATCCGCAGGGCTGCGCGTCCCGCCGATGATGCGGACACGGCGATCTCCTCACTGCTCTTTCTTCACGACTCACACGACAACACGGGCGACATCAGTGGGCCACGGCGTTCGACACACAGACCGCGCCCACTGCACGCACTACTGTTCACAACCTGGATACGCCGTTCATCCTTGCAGATCCTGCGGGCTTGATCAGCCCTGATGGAACGGCGTTCATGTATCCGTGGCTCAGTGGTCGCACGCCCAGGAGGCCGACGACGTCGCCCCCGCGGCCTGCTCGCGCAGCGCACGGACCGCCTCGGCCGGGTCGTTCGCCCCGTATACGGCCGAACCGGCGACGAAGACATCGGCTCCGGCCTCCGCGCACCGCTCGATGGTGGACGCCGAGACACCGCCGTCGACCTGCAACCACAGCTCGAGCCCGTGCTTGGAGATCAGTTCACGCGTCCGCCGGATCTTCGGCAGCATGATGTCCAGGAACGCCTGCCCGCCGAAGCCCGGCTCAACCGTCATGATCAACAACATGTCGAGCTCGGGGAGCAGATCCTCGTACGGCTCGATGGGCGTGGCCGGCCTGAGCGCCATGGAGGCGCGGGCGCCCTTGGCGCGGATCTCGCGCGCGAGGCGGACCGGCGCGTGGGCGGCCTCGGCGTGGAAGGTGACGGACCCGGCCCCCGCTTCGACGTACTGCGGCGCCCAGCGATCGGGGTCCTCGATCATCAGATGGCAGTCCAGCGGGGTCTCCGTCGCGCGCGCCAGCGACTCTACGATCGGAACCCCCAGGGTGAGGTTCGGAACGAAGTGGTTGTCCATGACGTCGACATGGAGCCAGTCGGCGCCTTCGACGGCCTTCGCCTCGTCGGCGAGGCGGGCGAAGTCCGCGGAGAGGATGCTCGGGTTGATCTGAACGGCCATGCCCCAAGACTGCCATGCCCGCCGCCGCTTTCCCGCCTCGGTCTGGACCAGTCCCGCATACCGATGCCGAGCCGTGCCCTCGCGTGCCATTGTGGGCGGCCCACAGCACGTACACAGCAGGCAACCGCGCAGACGCAGCGGGGGGCGCCATGGCGGACGTACAGGACGCGGACGTACAGGACGAGGGGATCCGGCGGCGCGGGGTGGCGTGGCTGGTGTGCGGGCGGCGCAGCAAGTGGCTGATGCTGCTGCTGTGGCTGGTGGTCATCGTGGGCACGGCCCCGCTCGCCCAGAAACTCACGGACGCGCAGGACAACGACGCGCAGTCCTGGCTGCCCGGCTCGGCCGAGTCCACCCAAGTCCTGGACCTCTCCAAGGACTTCAGGCCGGAGACCATCCCCGCCGTCGTGATCTACGCGCGCGACGGCGGCCTCACCGTGGCCGACCGCGCCCGGATCGCCGCCGACGCCCGCCAGATCAAGGAGCTGAGCGACCACGGCCTGCGCGGCGCGGAGGCCCGCGGCCCGGTCTTCGACAAGAAGGTCCGCCCGTCGGCGGCGCAGATCCACATCCCGGTGACGATGGACGAGAAGGGCTGGGAGCGCATCGCCCCGGCGGTGGACTCGGTCCGCGAACGGACAGGTACGTCGACCGGCGGCCTCGCCATCCACATCACGGGACCGGGCGGCACCTCGGCCGACTTCTCCGAGGCGTTCGAGGGCATCGACTCCACCCTCCTCCTCTCGGCCCTCGGCATCGTGATCGTCATCCTCCTGTTCACCTATCGCAGTCCCACGTTGCTGCTGGTGCCGGTGGTGAGCGTGGTGGCCGCGCTGTTCACGGCCCAGGCGCTGATCTACCTGCTCGCCGAGCACGCGGGCCTGACCGTGAACGGCCAGAGCGCGGGCATCCTGACGGTCCTGGTCTTCGGCGCGGGCACCGACTACGCGCTGCTCCTCGTCGCCCGCTACCGGGAGGAGCTGCGGCGCCACGAGGACCGCCACGAGGCGATGGCGCTCGCCCTGCACCGGGCGGGCCCTGCCGTCCTGGCCTCGGGCGCCACGGTGGTCCTGAGCATGCTGGTGCTGCTCACCGCCGAGATGAACTCGACGCGCGGCCTCGGCCCGGTCGCCGCGATCGGCGTCGGGGTCGCCCTGCTCGCGATGCTGACGCTCTTCCCGGCCCTGCTGGTGATCTTCGGCCGCTGGATCTTCTGGCCCGCGATCCCGCACATGGGGAGCCCGGAACCCACCGAGCACGGCGTCTGGGCCCGCACCGGCCGCCGCATCGCGCGCCGCCCGCGTGTGGTGTGGGGCGCGACCGCGCTGGCCCTCGCCGCGCTCTCCTTCGGGCTGCTCCAGCTCCGGGCCGAGGGCATCAGCAACGCCGACTCGTTCACCGACAAGCCGGACTCCATCGTCGGGCAGGAGGTGTCCGCGACGTACTTCCCGGCGGGCACCGGCGACCCGCTCGTCATCGTCGCGAACCAGGACCGCGGCGCCCGGGTCACCCGCGCCGTCGCCACCACCGACGGCATCGTCCGCACCAGCATCGGCGTACCGCCGGGCACCAGGGCCGAGGCCGGCGGCCGGGTCCTCTTCGAGGCCACGACCAGCGACCCGTCCGACAGCCAGGCGGCGCGGGACACGGTGGAGCGGGTGCGCGAGGCCGTGCGCGCCGTTCCCGACGCGGACGCCAAGGTGGGCGGGGGTCCCGCGGCCCTGCTCGACATGGACCGCGCGACGACCCACGACAACAAACTGGTGATCCCGCTGGTCCTGGTGGTCGTCCTGCTGATCCTGGGGCTGCTGCTGCGCGCGCTGGTGGCGCCCCTGCTGCTGATCGGGACCGTGGTCCTGTCCTTCGCCGCGGCCCTCGGCGTCAGCGCGCTCGCCTTCCGCCATCTCTTCGACTACGCGGGCGAGTCGACGGACTTCCCGCTGTTCGTCTTCGTGTTCCTGGTGGCGCTCGGCATCGACTACAACATCTTCCTCACGACCCGCATCCGCGAGGAGGCGATCCGCCAGGGCACCCGCCCCGGCGTCGTCACGGGCCTCGCCGCGACCGGCGCGGTGATCACCTCGGCGGGCCTGGTCCTGGCCGGCACGTTCGCGGCCCTCGGCACGCTCCCGATGGTGGCGTTCGCGGAGATCGGCTTCGCGGTGGCGCTGGGGGTGCTCCTGGACACGTTCATCGTGCGGTCGGTCCTGGTGACGGCCCTGTTCCTGGATGCCGGGCCCAAGGTGTGGTGGCCGCACCCCTTGTCGACATCGGACCCGGCTCCTCCGAGCGCGCCCCCTCCGGGCCCGTCCGGCGATTGAGAACCGGGGCACGTCCCCATGACCATGAAGTCGTCGGGCCGATGAGTTTCCCGCGCCTCACCGGTCTGTACGCGTGAGACCGACTCACGGAAGGCCGGCGCCATGCGGAAACTGATCTACGGCATGAACCTGTCCCTGGACGGCTACATCGCCGCGCCCGGCGACGACATCGGCTGGAGCGTGCCGAGCGACGAGCTGTTCCAGTTCTGGTCCGACCAGCTGCGGGCCACCGACCTGACGCTGTACGGGCGCAAGCTGTGGCGGACGATGAGCTCCTACTGGCCGACCGGCGACCAGCAGCCGGGCGCCACCCCGGCGGAGACCGAGTTCGCGCGCCGCTGGCGGGACATGTCGAAGGTGGTGTTCTCCTCGACGATCGACAAGGTCGACTGGAACACCCGCCTGGTCACCGGCGACGCGGTCACCGAGATCACCCGGCTCAAGGCCGAGGACGGCGGCCCGATGGACATCGGCGGCGCCACGCTCGCCGGGGCGGCCATGCGGGCCGGGCTGATCGACGAGTACGTGCTGGCCACCGCGCCGGTCCTGGTGGGCGGCGGCACGCCGTTCTTCGCCGCGCTGGACAGCTGGGCGAACCTGAACCTGGTGGAGACGCGGACGTTTCCCGGCGGCGTGGTCCTGACCAGGTACGAGACGAGGCGCTGAGCACCCCGCAGCGCACACGCCCGCTTACGAGGTCCGCCGGATCAAAGCCAGATACATCGCGTCGGTGCCGTGCAGATGCGGCCACAACTGCACGTCCGGTCCGTCCCCGAGCCCGGCCACACCCTCCAGCATCGGCCGCGCGTCGATGAGTTCGGCCCCACCGACCGACTTCAGCACGTCGTCGACGACGGCCCGGGTCTCCGCGAGGTGCGGCGAGCACGTCGCGTACCCCACGACACCGCCGACCCGCACGGACTCGAGGGCCATCCGCAGCAGGGCCCGCTGCAACGGCCCGAATCCGTCCAGGTCCTCGGGCCGGCGCCGCCACCGCGCCTCGGGCCGGCGCCGCAGGGCCCCGAGTCCCGTACAGGGCACGTCCATCAGGATCCGGTCGAACGTTCCCGGCCGCCACGGAGGCCGCGTCCCGTCGGCGGCGATCACCTGGTACGGCCCGGGATTCCCGTCGAGCGCCTTGGCGACGAGGCCCGCCCGGTGGGGCTGCTTCTCGGAGGCGAGCAGCACGGCTCCCCGCTCCGAGGCGAGCCCGGCCAGCATGGCCGCCTTGCCACCGGGACCGGCGCACCCGTCCAGCCACTTCTCGTCCGGCCCCTCCAGCGGAGCGTTCGCGAGTGCGAGCGCGACCAGCTGGCTGCCCTCGTCCTGCACGCCGGCGCGCCCGGTCCGCACGACGTCGAACGACCCCGGCTCGCCGCCCTCCGCCAGGCGCACGGCATACGGCGACCAGCGCCCGGGAAGCCCGGATTCCTCGCCCACCTCGGCGAGGATCGCCTCGGCCGTGGTCCGCCCCGGCCGCGCCACGAGCGTCACCTCGGGCCGCTCGTTGTCGGCCTCCAGCAGGTCCTCGATCCCGGCACGCCCCCCACCCAGCGAGTCCCACAGCGCGGACACCACCCATCGCGGATGCGAATGCACCACGGCGAGGTGGTCCTCGGGATCCTCGTCGTACGGCGGCGCGACACGCTCCACCCAGGCGTCGAGGTCGTGCTGCGAGACCTTCCGCAGCACCGCGTTGACGAACTTGGCCCGCCCGTCACCGAGCACGACCCGCGCCAGGTCCACGGACGCGGACACGGCGGCATGCGTGGGGATCCGCGTCCCGAGCAGCTGGTGCACCCCGAGGTTCAGCACATCGAGGACGGGCGGATCGACCTCGCGCAACGGCCGGTCGATGCAGGCCGCCACGATCGCGTCGTACGTCCCCTGGCGGCGCAGCGTCCCGTACACGAGCTCGGTGGCGAGCGCCGCGTCCCGCCCGTCGAACTTGTCGGGGCCCTCCTTCGCCCGCGCCTTGCGAAGCAGCGGCGGCAGCACCAGATTCGCGTACGCGTCCCGCTCGTCGACCGCGCGCAGCACCTCGAAGGCGAGCATGCGCACCGGGTCCTTCGTGGGCTTGCGGTACGGCTTGCCGGGCTTACGGGGACGACGGTTCGACGAGGCCGGACGGCCTTCCTGGCCGTGGGGGCCCTGCTGGTCGTTCAAAGGTGCTCCGCTGCTGGATTCGTACGGGCGCTACGCACGGGTCGTACGCCGGGATGAACCCTCCAAGCGTACGACCCGCCACCCACGGCGGGCCTCCCGGCCTCAGCCCAGGCGCTCGCCCGAGCCGATCCGCACCCCGCGCGCCCAGTCCGCGGCGGCCATCGGCTTCTTGCCCTGGGCCTGCACCCAGAGCAGCTCGACGGCGTACGAGCCCGTGCCGACGTACAGATTCTTCTTGCCGACGCTCAGCTCGCCCGGTGCCAGGTCGGTGCGGTCCGGGACCGGCACCGCGGAGCGGACCTTCAGCCGCTCGCCGCGGAACTCCGTCCACGCGCCGGGCGCGGGCGTGCAGCCGCGCACCACGCGGTCGACGCGCAGCGCGGGCGCGGCCCAGTCGATCCGGGCGTCCTCGACGGTGATCTTCGGGGCGAGGGAGATCCCGTCGGCGGGCTGCGGCACGGCCTGCACGGACCCGTCCTCGATGCCGTCCATGGTCGCGACGAGCAGCCCGGCCCCCGCGAACGCGAGCCGTGTCAGCATGTCGCCGCTGGTGTCGGCGGCCCGGACCGCCTCCGTCACCGTCCCGTACACGGGCCCGGAGTCGAGCCCCTCCTCGATCAGGAAGGTCGAGGCACCGGTGATCTCGTCGCCCGCCATGATCGAGTGCTGCACGGGCGCCGCCCCGCGCCAGGCGGGCAGCAGCGAGAAGTGCAGGTTGACCCAGCCGCGCGCCGGCACGTCGAGGGCGATCTTCGGCAGCAGCGCGCCGTAGGCGACGACCGGGCAGCAGTCGGGCCCGATCTCGCGCAGCCGGGCGAGGAACTCCTCGTCGCGCGGCTTGGCGGGCTTGAGCACCTCGATGCCCGCCTCCTCGGCCCGCTCGGCGACCGGGCTCGCGACCAGGCGGCGGCCACGCCCCGCGGGGGCGTCGGGCCGGGTGACGACCGCGGCGACCTCGTGCCGGTCGGAGGCGATCAGGGCGTCCAGAGCGGGAACGGCGACCTCGGGGGTGCCGGCGAAGACGAGCTTCATCGGTGACTGACAGCCTCTCGGGGCGGGGTGACGGGCAGCGCACCAGTCTATGGCGGTACCGCCTCGGCCACGCATCTCGGGCATCGAGGGGCGCACGCCAGAACGTGCGCCCTGCGCATATGCGGATGCGCCCGAACAGCGTGACCCCTCACCGGATGGCGCGTTGGTCAAGGAAGAGTTGACCAGACAACGGGCCGTCATCACTCGTTCGCCGTCAGAAAACTGTCGTCAGAGGCTGTCGTCAGAGGCTGTCGCCGCTCGGTGCCTGACCGGCCCCATCCTTTTCATTTTCATCGCCGGTTCGAGAGGCTTGTAAATGGCCGACCACGCAACCCACGACGCCCAGGCACGGGCCAGCCTGCACCTGCTGGTGCGGGACATCGAGCGGGTCCGGCGGCAGGTGGACGCACTGCGCACCCTCACCGCACAGCTCGGCAACGTGTACCGCCCGCGCCGCTCGGGCCCCTCCGCGGGCTTCGTCGTCTACGGCAGGGCACCCGCCCCCACCGTCCGTCTCGCCCAGGAGCTGCGCGACAGCGTGGAGACCCTGGTGACAGCGGCCGTGGACTTCGACCGTTCGCTGGGGTTCTCGTGGGACGCGGTGGGCTCCGCGCTCGGAGTCACCAAGCAGGCGGTGCACCGCCGTTACGGAGCGCGCCGGGCGGCGACCCAGGCGGCCGCCGAGGCCGAGCGGGGCGCCGAGACCCCGACGACGGCCACCACCACCGCCACCCGCCCCCCGGTACCGATGGGCAGCGGCCCGCTCCCCTCGGTGCCCGCGGCGCGCTCGATGCCGACCCAGCCGACAGCGGGCAGCACGGGCCTGCGCGAAGAGGCGCGCCCCACCGCCTTCCCCGGCCCGCGCAACGGTTGAGCCGAGCACGACGCTGCCTCCCCCTACGTCATGTACGGGGAGGCAGCGGCATGTTGACGCCCGAGCGGCAACCCGGCGTGACGCCGGGTCACCCGATGTCGAGCGGATCCACCCGCACCCGCACGGGCTCGACGCCTCCGCGAGCCATCCGTGCGGCCTGCGCCTGCTTCAGGGCGCGGGCGAGGGCGGCGCCGCTGCCCGGCGGCACCCGCACCAGCGCCCGCTCCCACTGCTCACCGGGCGGCGGTGCCCCCGGCCGCCGAGTGCCGCCGCCCCCGGCCTCGGGCACCGGTACGGGACCCAACACCTCGGCGTCCGACGGCAGTTCGACCGCTCCCAGGAACTCCGCGACCGCCTCCGGCAGCCCGCTCACCGCCGCCATCCGGGACACCGGCGGAAACCCCAGCTCGGCCCGGTCGGCGAGCTCCCGCACCGCGTGCCCCACCGGGTCCCAGCGGACCAGTGCCTGCACGGGGCGCAGCGTCGGTTCGGCGACGACCACGACGGTGCCGCCGGCCTCCTGGGGCCTCACGAGGGCGGACGCGGCGATCCAGCGCCGCAGCGCCTCCTCACCCGCCCGCAGATCGGCCCGCCCGAGCATGGCCCACCCGTCGAGCAACAGGGCGGCGGCATAGCCCCCTTCGGCGACGGGCTCGGCGCCCGGCGTGCTGACGACCAGCGCCGGCGCCGCCGACACCGTGTCAAGGACCTGCTCCCGTCCGGACGTCCGCACCGGCACGGCCGCGAACGCCCGGCCCAGCTCCTCGGCGGTGCGCCGCGCCCCGACGACCTGGGCCCGCAGCCGGGTCCCTCCGCACTCGGCGCACTGCCAGGCGGCGTCCTCCCGGCCGCACCACCCGCAGGCCAGCGCGCCATTGCCCTCGCGCGCCTCCAACGGCCCGGCGCACTGCCGACACCGGGCGGGCTCCCGGCACCGCTGGCAGGCGAGCCTGGGCACGTACCCGCGCCGCGGCACCTGCACGAGGACCGGCCCCTCGCGCAGCGCGCCCCGGGCCACCTCCCAAGCGATGCTCGGCAACCGCGCGGCGCGTGCCGCCTCGTCCCGGGCCAGATCCAGGTCCCCCACGGTCCGTACGAGGGGTGCGGCGCGCCGCACCTCTTCCCGCGGAGCGGCGACAGCGGCGGCCCAACCGCTGCGCACCAGCTGCGCGGCCTCGACGGTGCAGCTCCAACTCCCCGCCAGAAAGGCGCACTTGTCCCGGGCGGCCCGCAGCTCCAGCACTTCCCGCACATGCGGGAACGGCGCGTGCTCGTCGCTGTGGTGCGCGTCCCCGTCGTCCCACACGACGACAAGCCCCAGGTCCCGCACGGGCGCGAACATGGCGGCCCGGGTCCCCACCACGGCGCGCACGGCCCCGCGCCGCACGGCGAGCCACTCCGAGTACCGCCGCTGCTGCCCGGCCTCGGCGGTCAGCAGCGCGTGCTGCCCCGCGCCGAGCACCGCCGTCATCGCCTGGTCGACCCGCGCGGCGAGCCGCACCGTCGGTACGACGACCAGGGCCCCGCGCCCCGACGCCAGAGTCGCCTGCACGGCCCGCGCGATCTCCCCGGCCCACTCCGGCCCGGGCAGCGCGGTCCACACGGCGCGGGGCGCACCTCCCGCGGCAAGCGACGCGACGAAATCCGCCCCGCGCTCGTAGCGCTGCCACGACCCGGGCTCGGGGGCCACCGGCGGCGCGGGCGGCGGCGGGAACTCGCGCGCCTCCGCCTTGGCGTGCCGCGGCGGAACCGCCAGCTGCAGCACATCGGCCAGGCTCCCGGCGTACCGGTCGGCGACGGCCCGCGTCAGCCCGAGCAACTCCGCGCCGAGCACCGGCTCCGGCGACACCACTTGCGCGAGCGCGGCCAACGGGCCCTGGTACTCGGCCTCGGCCACCCGCTCGACGAGGAACCCGTCGATCAGCCCGCCGCCCTCGCGCCGCCCGTCCCGCACGTTCTTCGACCCGGCCCCGAACCGCACCCTGACCCGGACCCCGGGCTGCGCCTGGGCATCCAGCTCCTCGGGCACCGCGTACTCGAAGTACCGGTCGAGATGCAGCACCCCTTTGTCCACGAGCACCCGCGCCACCGGCAACTCCTTGGCGAGCGCCGCCCCGCGCCAGGTCCGTGGCTTGGCCTTCGGCGCCTTGGCCCTGCGCACGCTCTCCCGAATCAACGCAAGCTGCTCCGGCTCACCACCGGCGTCCGGCCCAGGGCTGTCGTTCTCGCTGCTCACAGGTGCATTCCTACCAGAGGGGACTGACAAAGGACCGGGCCGCGAACGGCACCGCCCCTAAGCTCGCGGCCATGTCCCGCCGCCAACCCCCGCCATCCGCCCGCGCCTTCCTGCACAGCCTCGCCCCCGGTGCGCTCGTGTCCACGACGGTGATCGGCTTCGACGGCCACGACGTCGTCGTGGACCTCGACGGCGACGCCGGTCACCACGCCCTCGGCCGCATCCCTCGCCACGAACTCTCCTGGCACCACGTCCCCGACCCGGCGGCCTTCGCTCCGGCGGGCCACCGACTCACCGCGGAGATCCGGGGCATCGATCACGACAAGGGCCTGGTGCGCCTGTCGTCGAAGATCTGTGAGGACCCCGAACTGCGCAGCTACCTGGGGCAGGTACGGCCCGGTCGGCGCGTGTCGGGCACCATCACGTCGATCCATCCCTTCGGCGTCTTCGTCCGCCTCGACGGCGAACCCCCGCACCCCGTCCACCCGGCCGTGGGATTCATCCGCATCCCCTACCTGTCCTGGACGCACTTCGACCGGCCCGAGGACGTGGTGCGACCGGGACAGCGGGTCAGGGTCGAGATCGTCGTGGCGGACGATCACAACGGGGAGGTCGTCGTCTCGCTCCGGGACACGCAGGAGGACCCGATGCTCCGGTTCGCCGACCGCGTCGGCGAGACCGTGACGGGGCGCATCACCAACGTCGTGCCCTTCGGGGTGTTCGTTCAGGTGACGAACGACGGAATCATCGGCCTGCTGCA
Organism: Streptomyces sp. HmicA12; assembly: GCF_000373565.1. GTDB lineage: Bacteria > Actinomycetota > Actinomycetes > Streptomycetales > Streptomycetaceae > Streptomyces. The sequence goes on from NZ_KB891849.1 coordinate 117,493, forward strand.
CAAAGACGACCTCACCGCCGATGCCGCCGAGGCCCCTGACGTCACCGTGGGCGACATGATGACGGTCCGCGTCGACGAAGTGGACCTGCCACGACGCCGCGTGGCCCTCTCCCTCGTACGCCACCACGCCTGAGAACGCCGATGGGCCCGGCCCTCCCGAAGGAGGACCGGGCCCACGACGAACGACCGGGCGGAGCCTTACACCCCGGCAGCCTTGCGGAGCGCGTCGACGCGGTCCGTCTTCTCCCACGTGAAGTCGGGCAGCGCGCGCCCGAAGTGGCCGTAGGCGGCCGTCTGGGAGTAGATCGGGCGGAGCAGGTCGAGGTCGCGGATGATCGCGGCCGGACGCAGGTCGAAGACCTCGGAGATCGCGGACTCGATCTTGTCCGTGTCCACCGTCGCCGTACCGAAGGTCTCGACGAAGAGACCCACCGGCTCGGCCTTGCCGATCGCGTACGCGACCTGGACCTCGCAGCGCGCGGCGAGACCCGCGGCCACGACGTTCTTCGCGACCCAGCGCATGGCGTACGCGGCGGAGCGGTCGACCTTGGACGGGTCCTTGCCCGAGAAGGCACCGCCGCCGTGGCGGGCGTAGCCGCCGTACGTGTCGATGATGATCTTGCGGCCGGTGAGGCCGGCGTCGCCCATCGGGCCGCCGATCTCGAAGCGGCCGGTCGGGTTGACCAGGAGGCGGTAGCCCTCGGTCTCCAGCTTGATGCCGTCGTCGAGGAGCGCCTTCAGCTCCGGCTCGACGACGAACTCACGGATGTCGGGGGCGAGCAGCGAGTCCAGGTCGATGTCCGACGCGTGCTGCGAGGAGACGACGACCGTGTCGAGGCGGACGGCCTTGTCGCCGTCGTACTCGATGGTGACCTGGGTCTTGCCGTCGGGGCGCAGGTAGGGGATCGTCCCGTTCTTGCGGACCTCGGAGAGGCGGCGCGACAGACGGTGCGCGAGGTGGATCGGGAGCGGCATCAGCTCCGGGGTCTCGTCGCACGCGTAGCCGAACATCAGGCCCTGGTCGCCCGCGCCCTGCTTGTCGAGCTCGTCCTCGTCGCCCTCGACTCGGCTCTCGTACGCCGTGTCGACGCCCTGCGCGATGTCCGGGGACTGCGAGCCGATGGAGACCGAGACGCCGCAGGACGCGCCGTCGAAGCCCTTCTTCGACGAGTCGTAGCCGATCTCGAGGATCTTCTCGCGCACGAGCTGCGCGATCGGCGCGTACGCCTTGGTGGTGACCTCGCCGGCCACGTGCACGAGGCCCGTGGTGATCAGCGTCTCGACGGCGACGCGGGACGTGGGGTCCTCGCGGAGCAGCGCGTCGAGAATGGTGTCGCTGATCTGGTCAGCGATCTTGTCGGGGTGACCCTCGGTCACGGACTCCGAGGTGAACAGGCGACGGGACACAACGCTCCCTGTGGTTGCAGCGGCTGCTGGCTGATCATTGACGGACGGTACGGGGGCTGCGCCCGACACGTCCGGGAACAGTTTATCGGTCGTGCTCGGCCGCCGGACCACGCGTCTCGCCCACTGGGAGCGCTGTGACCTGCGACACCGCATTCTCCGATACGACGATCGGTCTTCGGAAGGGTACCGGGTGCCCGAATTTCCCTTGTTTCCTGGGGTTCGGGAGGGCCAAAGGGGCGAATGTGGAATTTCACTCCCTGTGAGGCGATGCCCACACGGACCCGGATCTCACGGCGCGTTCGACGGCGCCAGACGCGGGACGACCTCGTCCCAGATCCGGTCGGCGAGGGCTTCCTTCGGGCCGTGCGGGACGGGGGTCTCGCCGCCGTCGGCGCCGAGGATGACGGCCTCGTTCTCCTCCGCGCCGAACGTCTTGCGCTCCCCCACCTCGTTGACGACGAGCAGGTCGCAGCCCTTGCGGGCGAGCTTGGCGCGGCCGTTGGCGAGGACGTCGTCGGTCTCGGCGGCGAAGCCGACGACCACCTGGCCGGGGCGCGGCCGGTCGGCGGAGATCTCGGCGAGGATGTCCGGATTGCGGACGAGGGCGACGGGCGCGGGCTCCTCGCCGTCCTTCTTCTTGATCTTGCCGGTGGCGTACGTCTCCGGCCGGAAGTCGGCGACGGCGGCCGCCATGACGACCGCGTCGGCGTCGGCGGCCGCCTTCAGGACCGCCTCGCGCAGCTGCACGGCGGTCCCCACGTGGACGACGTCGACGCCCGCCGGGTCCGGCAGGGCCGCGTTCGCGGACAGCAGCGTGACGCGGGCGCCGCGGGCCGCCGCGGTGCGGGCCAGTGCGTAGCCCTGCTTGCCGGAGGAGCGGTTGCCGAGGAAGCGGACCGGGTCGAGGGGTTCGCGGGTGCCGCCGGCGCTGACGACGACGTGACGTCCGGAGAGATCCGGGGCCTCGGCGCCGCGCGCCAGGACCCGACGTACGTACTCGAAGATCTCCACCGGGTCGGGGAAGCGGCCCTTGCCCGTGTCCACGCCGGTCAGGCGGCCGACCGCGGGCTCGATGACGAGGGCGCCGCGGCGGCGCAGCGTGGCGACGTTCTCCTGGGTCGCGGGGTGCTCCCACATCTCGGTGTGCATGGCGGGCGCGAAGATCACCGGACAGCGGGCGGTGAGCAGGGTGTTCGTGAGGAGGTCGTCGGCGAGGCCGTGGGCGGCCTTCGCCAGCATGTCGGCGGTGGCCGGGGCGACGACCACGACATCGGCGTGCTGGCCGATGCGCACGTGCGGCACCTCGTGGACGGAGTCCCAGACCTCGGTGGAGACCGGGTTGCCGGAGAGTGCCGACCAGGTCGCGGCGCCGACGAAGTGCAGCGCCGAGTCGGTGGGGACGACGCGCACGTCGTGACCGGACTCCGTCAGGCGCCGCAGCAGTTCACACGCCTTGTAGGCGGCGATCCCACCGCTGACCCCCAGCACGACCTTGGGCTTCGACGACACCGGCTCTCCCCTGACTTCGAAAAACGTACGACTCCATGACACACCACAGGCCCGGCAGTCGCGCTGCCGGGCCTGGAGTGACGTGAAAACTGTCGATACAACGCGTGTTACTGCGCCGGGCCCTCGATGGCCTCGGACGTCAGCAGACCCGCGTTGATCTCACGCAGGGCGATCGAGAGCGGCTTCTCGTGGACGTGGGTGTCCACCAGCGGGCCGACGTACTCGAGCAGGCCCTCACCGAGCTGCGAGTAGTACGCGTTGATCTGACGCGCGCGCTTGGCGGCGTAGATGACCAGGCTGTACTTCGAGTCGGTTGCTTCGAGCAGCTCATCAATCGGCGGGTTGATGATGCCCTCGGGCGCGGTGATGGAAGAGGACACTCTCTGCCTTCCGATGGGGGCCGGGACCGAACGTCCCGACAAGGTAAAGATCAAAGAACTTTCATCAAGGCTAGCAGCTCGCGTGCTACGTCCTCGACGGAGGTATTGACAAGGGTCGTGTCGAACTCGGCCTCGGCGGCCAGCTCCACCTTCGCGGCGTCGAGCCGGCGCTCGATGACCTCCGGCGCCTCGGTGCCGCGCCCGGTGAGCCGGCGGACCAGCTCGTCCCAGCTCGGCGGAGCGAGGAAGACGAGCTGCGCCTCGGGCATCGACTCCCTGACCAGGCGAGCACCCTGAAGGTCGATCTCGAGCAGCACCGGCTCGCCCGCCTCCAGGCGGTCGAGGACGGCGCGCCGCGGGGTGCCGTAGCGGTTCCCCGCGAACTCGGCCCACTCGAGGAGCTCGCCGTTGGCGATCAGCTTGTCCATCTCCTCGTCGGTGACGAAGAAGTACTGGACACCGTGCTTCTCGCCGGGGCGCGGCTTGCGGGTCGTCGCCGACACCGAGAGCCAGACCTCGGGGTGTTCCTTGCGCATATGAGCGACGACCGTGCTCTTGCCGACTCCAGAGGGGCCGGAGAGCACGGTCAGCCGCGGACGTTCACTCATGCAGCGATTATTCCAGTTGTTCCGGAGTGCCCGGGACCAGCCTGGCGGGCCGGTCTCGAGACTCAGGCGCCGGTGCTGCCGAACTCGCGCTCCAGGGAGGCGATCTGGTTGGAACCGAGACCGCGCACCCGGCGGGATTCGGAGATCCCGAGACGCTCCATGATCTGCTTGGCGCGGACCTTGCCCACGCCCGGCAGGGACTCGAGCAGGGCGGAGACCTTCATCTTTCCGATGACGTCGTTCTCCTGGCCCTGCTTGATGACCTCGTGAAGGGAGGCGCCGGAGTGCTTGAGTCGATTCTTGACCTCGGCCCGCTCCCGGCGAGCCGCGGCGGCCTTTTCGAGCGCGGCTGCGCGCTGTTCAGGGGTAAGGGGCGGAAGAGCCACGCCTACGTCACCTCGGATGTCGAACTGTCGGATACGGACCGGTGAGGAACCTAGTCGCCCCACACCAGGGGAGCAACGAGCAACGCGCTTGCCTGCGTTCGCCCATTCGCTCTCGACGGAGACTAGCGGCCAAGGCCGTCCGAGTCAGCGAGAACTGAGGAAAAGTCCTGGTCAGCCTTGCCCGAGCCGCGCATTTCCGGCAAAACGACCGCCAAATCGGTCAGGATTCGGACGCGCGGCCCAAGGTCGGCACGGAGTGCCACCCCCGGGCGCACGTCACTTCGCCCCCTCGACCGCCTCGCGCACCTCGTCGGCGAACCGCACGGCGGTGTCGCGCAGCGCCGTGACGGAGGGCCCCGCTTTCAGGACACCCCGGCTCACGTTCGGTACGACGTTGCGCACGGCCGGGCCGAAGACGGCCGGCAGATCGGCCGCCGTGGCACCCTGCGCACCGATGCCGGGCGCGAGGAGCGGGCCGTTGATGTCCAGTGCGTACGAGGACAGGTCGCCCAGGGTCGCCCCGACGACCGCGCCGAAGGAGCCCATGGGTGTCTCCCCCGCGTTCTCGGCGGCGAGGTGCGCCAGCATCGTGGCACCCACGTTCTTCCCGTCGGCGCGGACCGCGTGCTGCACCTCGCCGCCCTCGGGGTTGGAGGTGAGCGCGAGGACGAAGAGACCCGCGCCGGACTCGCGCGCCAGGTCGACGGCCGGCTTCAGCGATCCGTAGCCCAGGTACGGGGAGACCGTCAGGGCGTCCACGAACAGCGGGGAGTCCTTGCGCAGGAAGGTCTCCGCGTACGCGGCCATGGTGGAGCCGATGTCGCCGCGCTTGGCGTCCATGACGACGAGCGTGCCCGCGGCGCGCAGGTCGGCCACGGCCTGCTCCAGGACGGCGATGCCGCGCGAGCCGAACCGCTCGAAGAAGGCGATCTGCGGCTTCACCACGGCGACGCTGTCGGCCAGCGCCTCGACGGTCGTGCGCGTGAAGGACTCCAGGCCCGCGATGTCGTCGCTCAGGCCCCAGGAGGCCAGCAGGGCGGCGTGCGGGTCGATGCCGACGCAGAGCGGGCCGCGCTCGTCCATGACGCGGCGCAGGCGGGCGCCGAAGGGTTCCAGCGGGCTCATGCGGAGGTGTTCTCCTTCACATCGGCGCCGATCGCGTCGGCGAGGGTGGCGTACGGGCTCGTACGGAGGCGGGCGGCGAGGCCCTTGTGGACGGCGCGGGCGTAGAACGGGCCCTCGTAGATGAAGGCGCTGTAGCCCTGCACGAGCGTGGCGCCCGCGAGGATGCGCTGCCAGGCGTCCTCGGCGTTCTCCACGCCGCCGACGCCCACGAGGGTGATCTTGTCGCCCACGCGCGCGTAGAGGCGCCTGAGGACCTCCAGGGAGCGTTCCTTGAGGGGCGCGCCGGACAGGCCGCCGGTCTCGTTCACGACCTCGCCCTCGGTGGCGAGGCCCTCGCGCTTGATGGTGGTGTTCGTGGCGATGATGCCGTCGAGACCGAGTTCGACGGCCAGGTCGGCGACGGCGTCGATGTCCTCGTCGGCGAGGTCGGGCGCGATCTTCACGAGGAGCGGGACGCGGCGCGAGCGCACGGTGCGGTCGGCGGCCTCGCGCACGGCGGTCAGCAGCGGGCGCAGCGCCTGCGTGGCCTGGAGGTTGCGCAGACCCGGCGTGTTCGGCGAGGAGACGTTGACCACGAGGTAGTCGGCGAAGGCGGCGAGGCGCTCGGTCGACTTCACGTAGTCGCCGACGGCTTCGGCCTCGGGGACGACCTTGGTCTTGCCGATGTTCACGCCGACGGTGGTCTTGAACACCGGGTTGCGGGACGCCAGGCGCGCGGCGACGGCCAGCGAGCCCTCGTTGTTGAAGCCCATGCGGTTGATGAGCGCGCGGTCGGCGACGAGCCGGAACAGGCGCTTCTTGGGGTTGCCGGGCTGCGGCTCGCCGGTGACGGTGCCGATCTCGACGTGGTCGAAGCCGAGCATCGCCATGCCGTCGATCGCGACGGCGTTCTTGTCGAAGCCCGCGGCGAGGCCGAAGGGGCCGTGCATCCGAAGGCCGAGGGCTTCGGTGCGCAGCTCTTTGTAGCGCGGCGCCAGGGCGGCCGCCACGAAGGTGCGCAGGACGGGGGTGCGGGCCGCGCCGCGGATCCACCGGAAGGCCAGGTAGTGGGCCTTCTCGGGGTCCATGTGCTTGAAGACGAGGTTGAAGAACAGCTTGTACATGGCTCAGGTCCTAGAAGTGCGCAGGAGGTGGGGGCTCATGAAGAGGGGGACACCGTTTCTCCGGTGTCCCCCTCTTGGGCTGCTAGTCGCGGGCCGCGGTCAGGTGTTCCGCGTGTTCCTGCAGTGAACGGACGCCCACGTCACCGTGGTTGAGGGCGTCGATGCCCTGGACGGCGGCCGCGAGGGCCTGGACCGTCGTCAGGCACGGCACGGAGCGGGCCACGGCCGCCGTGCGGATCTCGTAGCCGTCGAGGCGGCCGCCGGTGCCGTACGGGGTGTTGACGATCAGGTCGACGTCGCCGTCGTGGATGAGCTGGACGATCGTCTTCTCGCCGTTCGGGCCCTCGCCCTCGGACTGCTTGCGCACGACGGTGGCGTTGATGCCGTTGCGCTTGAGGACCTCGGCCGTGCCGGAGGTGGCCATCAGCTCGAAGCCGTGGGCGACCAGCTCGCGCGCCGGGAAGATCATCGAGCGCTTGTCGCGGTTGGCGACCGAGATGAACGCGCGGCCCTTCGTCGGCAGCGGGCCGTAGGCGCCGGCCTGCGACTTGGCGTACGCCGTGCCGAAGACGGAGTCGATGCCCATGACCTCGCCGGTGGAGCGCATCTCCGGGCCGAGGACCGTGTCGACGCCGCGGCCGTGGATGTCGCGGAAGCGCGACCACGGCATGACGGCCTCCTTGACGGAGATCGGCGCGTCGAGCGGCAGGGTGCCGCCGTCGCCGGTCTTCGGGAGCAGGCCCTCGGCGCGCAGCTCGGCAACGGTGGCGCCCAGCGAGATGCGGGCGGCGGCCTTCGCGAGCGGCACCGCGGTCGCCTTCGAGGTGAAGGGGACGGTGCGCGAGGCGCGCGGGTTGGCCTCCAGGACGTAGAGGATGTCCCCGGCCATGGCGAACTGGATGTTGATCAGGCCGCGCACACCGACGCCCTTGGCGATGGCCTCGGTCGAGACGCGCAGGCGCTTGATGTCGTAGCCGCCGAGCGTGATCGGGGGCAGGGCGCACGCCGAGTCGCCGGAGTGGATGCCGGCCTCCTCGATGTGCTCCATGACGCCGCCGAGGTAGAGCTCCTCGCCGTCGTACAGGGCGTCCACGTCGATCTCGATCGCGTCGTCCAGGAAGCGGTCCACCAGGACCGGCCGGGACGGGCTGATCTCGGTCGACTCCTCGATGTACGAGGACAGGCGGGTCTCGTCGTAGACGATCTCCATGCCGCGGCCGCCGAGCACGTAGGACGGGCGGACGAGGACCGGGTAGCCGATCTCGTCGGCGATCGCCTTCGCCTCCGCGAACGTGGTGGCGGTGCCGTGCTTCGGGGCCGGGAGACCGGCCTCGGCGAGCACACGGCCGAAGGCGCCGCGGTCCTCGGCGGCGTGGATCGCCTCCGGGGAGGTGCCGACGACGGGCACGCCGTTGTCCTTGAGCGCCTGGGCGAGGCCCAGCGGGGTCTGGCCGCCGAGCTGGACGACGACGCCCGCGATCGGGCCGGCCAGCGACTCGGCGTGCACGATCTCCAGCACGTCTTCCAGCGTCAGCGGCTCGAAGTACAGGCGGTCGGACGTGTCGTAGTCCGTGGAGACGGTCTCCGGGTTGCAGTTGACCATCACGGTCTCGTAGCCCGCGTCGCTGAGCGCGAAGGAGGCATGGACGCAGGAGTAGTCGAACTCGATGCCCTGGCCGATGCGGTTCGGGCCCGAGCCCAGGATGATCACGGCGGGCTTGGTGCGCTGCGCGACCTCGGACTCCTCGTCGTACGAGGAGTAGAAGTACGGCGTCTTGGCGGCGAACTCGGCGGCGCAGGTGTCGACCGTCTTGTAGACCGGGCGGACGCCGAGCGCGTGCCGGACCTCGCGGACGACGTCCTCGCGCAGGCCGCGGATCTCCGCGATCTGGTGGTCGGAGAAGCCGTGCCGCTTGGCCTCGGCGAGCAGGTCGGCGTCGAGGCGCTCGGCGGCGGCCAGCTCGTCCGCGACCTCCTTGATCAGGAACAGCTGGTCCACGAACCACGGGTCGATCTTCGTGTAGTCGAAGATCTCCTGCGGGGTGGCGCCGGCGCGGATCGCCTCCATGACGGTGTTGATCCGGCCGTCGGTCGGGCGCACGGCCTCTTCGAGGAGGGCGGTCTTGTCACCGGTCTCGCCGACGAAGGTGAACTGCGAGCCCTTCTTCTCCAGGGAGCGCAGCGCCTTCTGGAAGGCCTCCGTGAAGTTGCGGCCGATGGCCATGGCCTCGCCGACCGACTTCATGGTCGTGGTGAGGGTGGAGTCGGCCTGCGGGAACTTCTCGAAGGCGAAGCGCGGGGCCTTCACGACCACGTAGTCGAGCGTCGGCTCGAAGGAGGCCGGCGTCTTCTCGGTGATGTCGTTCGGGATCTCGTCGAGCGTGTAGCCGACGGCCAGCTTGGCGGCGATCTTCGCGATCGGGAAGCCCGTGGCCTTGGAGGCGAGGGCCGAGGAGCGGGAGACGCGCGGGTTCATCTCGATGACGATGATGCGGCCGTCGTCGGGGTTCACCGCGAACTGGATGTTGCAGCCGCCGGTGTCGACGCCGACCTCGCGGATGATCGCGATGCCGATGTCGCGAAGGCGCTGGTACTCGCGGTCGGTGAGCGTCATCGACGGGGCGACGGTGATCGAGTCACCGGTGTGCACGCCCATCGGGTCGAAGTTCTCGATGGAGCAGACGACCACGACGTTGTCGTTCTTGTCGCGCATCAGCTCCAGCTCGTACTCCTTCCAGCCGAGGATGGACTCCTCCAGGAGCACCTCGGTGGTCGGGGAGAGCGTGAGGCCCTGGCCTGCGATGCGGCGCAGCTCCTCCTCGTCGTGGGCGAAGCCGGAACCGGCGCCGCCCATGGTGAAGGAGGGGCGGACGACGACGGGGTAGCCGCCGAGGGTGTCGACGCCCTTGAGGACGTCGTCCATGGAGTGGCAGATGACGGAGCGGGCGGACTCGCCGTGCCCGATCTTCTTGCGGACCTCTTCCACGACGCCCTTGAAGAGGTCGCGGTCCTCGCCCTTGTTGATCGCCTCGACGTTGGCGCCGATGAGCTCGACGCCGTACTTCTCCAGCACACCCTGCTCGTGCATGGAGATCGCGGTGTTGAGCGCGGTCTGGCCACCGAGGGTCGGCAGGAGCGCGTCGGGGCGCTCCTTCGCGATGATCTTCTCGACGAACTCGGGGGTGATCGGCTCGACGTACGTGGCGTCGGCGATCTCCGGGTCGGTCATGATCGTCGCCGGGTTGGAGTTGACGAGGATGACCCGCAGGCCCTCGGCGCGCAGGATGCGGCACGCCTGGGTGCCGGAGTAGTCGAACTCGGCGGCCTGGCCGATGACGATCGGGCCGGAGCCGATGACCAGGACGGACTGGATATCGGAGCGCTTAGGCACGCTGGCCCTCCATGAGAGAAACGAAGCGGTCGAACAGGTAGGCGGCGTCGTGGGGACCGGCCGCCGCCTCCGGGTGGTACTGGACGGAGAAGCCCGGCTGGTCGAGCAGCTGGAGCCCCTCCACGACGTTGTCGTTGAGGCAGACGTGCGAGACCTCGGCGCGGCCGAACTTGGTGTCGCTCACCTTGTCGAGCGGGGCGTCGACGGCGAAGCCGTGGTTGTGCGCGGTGACCTCGACCTTGCCGGTGGTGCGGTCCTGCACCGGCTGGTTGATGCCGCGGTGGCCGTACTTCAGCTTGTACGTGCCGAAGCCGAGGGCGCGGCCGAGGATCTGGTTGCCGAAGCAGATGCCGAACAGCGGCGTCCTGCGCTCCAGGACGGCGGTCATCAGCGCGACCGGGCCCTCGGCGGTGGCCGGGTCGCCCGGGCCGTTGGAGAAGAACACGCCGTCGGGGTTGACGGCGTAGACGTCGTCCGCGGTGGCGGTCGCCGGCAGGACGTGCACCTCGATGCCGCGCTCCGCCATGCGGTGCGGCGTCATGCCCTTGATGCCCAGGTCGATGGCGGCGACGGTGAACTTCTTCGTGCCGATGGCCTCGACGACGTAGGCCTCCTTGGTGGCGACCTCCTCGTACAGGCTGAGGCCCTTCATGGCGGGCTGCGCCTGGACCTTCGCGACGAGCTCGGCGTCGCCCGCGAGCGTCTCGCCGGAGAAGATGCCGGAGCGCATGGAGCCGCGCTCGCGCAGGTGGCGGGTGAGGGCGCGGGTGTCGATGCCGGAGATGCCGACGATGTTCTGCGCGACCAGCTCGTCGTCGAGCGAACGCTTGGCGCGCCAGTTCGACGGGATGCGGGCGGGGTCGCGGACCACGTAGCCGGAGACCCAGATGCGGCTCGACTCGTCGTCCTCGTCGTTCCAGCCCGTGTTGCCGATCTGCGGGGCGGTGGCGACCACGATCTGGCGGTCGTACGACGGGTCGGTGAGGGTCTCCTGGTAGCCGGTCATGCCGGTGGAGAACACTGCCTCGCCGAAGGTCTCCCCCACGGCCCCGTAGGCGCGGCCGCGGAACACGCGGCCGTCCTCCAGGACGAGAACGGCAGGAACCTTGGTTCCCCTGGTGGAGGTGGTCATCGTGCGGCGCCTTCCGTCGTGTTCTTCATGTCGATCATGTGGTTGAGGGTGGTGACCCACTCGGCCTGCTCGGCGGCGTGGTCGGAGCGGAACCCGGAGTCGATCAGCTTGTCGCCGAGGCTCCAGGTGACGATCAGCAGACCGCCCTCCGTGAGGACCTTTCCGGCGATGCCCTTGTCGAGCCGGGCCTCGCGCAGCGCCTCCGTGGGCACGAAGAAGTCGTTCGCTCCGGGGCGGACGACGTCCAGTCCCTCGTCGGTCAGGGTCAGCTCGACGCGGCTGCGGGTGCCCAGGCCGTGCGCCACGATGCGGTCGAGCCACTGCCCTGCCGTGGTGGAGCCGTGGTACCGGCCGCTCAGCTCCAGTTTCGCCGGGCCCCGCTCGCTCGGCGCGCTGGGCAGCTCCGGCACGTCGCCCTGCAGCGTGCCGCGCCACTTCCAGCCCTGGCGCATGAGCCAGTAGACGAGCGTGATGAAGAGCAGCAGTCCGACGATCCAGCCGATCCGGTCGGGCCAGTCGGTCACGTCCGCCGACTTCTGTTCGGCGGCCAGTTGCAGCAGAGGTGTCACGCGAGCTTCCCGTCGGCGAGGGTGGCCTTGCCCCGCAGCCAGGTGTGGGTGACGCGCCCCGGCAGCTCACGACCCTCGTACGGGGTGTTGCGGCTGCGGGAGGCGAAGCCCGCGGGGTCAACGTCTCCACGGTAGTCGGCGTCGACCAGGACGAGGTTCGCGGGCTCACCAGCCGAGACGGGGCGTCCATGACCGGCGGCCCGGCCGATCTCGGCGGGCTTGTGGGACATCCGGTCGGCGACGCCGGCCCAGTCGAGCAGGCCCGTCTCGACCATCGTCTGCTGGACGACGCTCAGCGCGGTCTCCAGGCCCACCATGCCCATGGCGGCCGCGGCCCACTCGCAGTCCTTGTCCTCGTGCGGGTGCGGGGCGTGGTCCGTGGCGACGATGTCGATGGTGCCGTCGGCGAGCGCCTCGCGCAGCGCCATGACGTCCTTCTCGGTGCGCAGCGGCGGGTTCACCTTGTAGACCGGGTTGTACGAGCGCACCAGTTCGTCGGTGAGGAGCAGGTGGTGCGGGGTGACCTCGGCGGTGACGTCGATGCCGCGGGACTTGGCCCAGCGCACGATCTCGACGGAACCTGCGGTCGACAGGTGGCAGATGTGGACGCGGGAGCCGACGTGCTCGGCCAGCAGCACGTCGCGGGCGATGATCGACTCCTCGGCGACGGCGGGCCAGCCGCCGAGGCCGAGCTCGGCGGAGACGGTGCCCTCGTTCATCTGGGCGCCCTCGGTGAGGCGGGGCTCCTGCGCGTGCTGGGCGACGACGCCGCCGAAGGCCTTCACGTACTCCAGGGCGCGGCGCATGATCACGGCGTCGTGGACGCACTTGCCGTCGTCGGAGAAGACGGTGACACCGGCGGCGGACTCGTGCATGGCGCCGAGCTCGGCGAGCTTGCTGCCCTCCAGGCCGACGGTGACGGCGCCGATGGGCTGCACGTCGCAGTAGCCGTGCTCCTGGCCGAGCCGGTAGACCTGCTCGACGACCCCGGCGGTGTCGGCGACGGGGAAGGTGTTGGCCATGGCGAACACGGCCGTGAAGCCACCGGAGGCGGCGGCCCGCGTGCCGGTGAGGACGGTCTCGGAGTCCTCGCGGCCCGGCTCGCGCAGGTGGGTGTGGAGGTCCACGAGGCCCGGCAGGAGGACCTTGCCGTCGGCCTCGACGACCTCGGCGCCCTCGGCGCTGAGACCGGTGCCGACCTCGGCGATGGTCTCGCCGTCGATCAGGACGTCCTGCGGCTCGCCGCCGAGCACCTTCGCACCACGGATCAGGATCTTGCTCATGTTCTTAGTTCCCCTCGGTACGGGTGTGGGTGACGGCGGGCTCGTTGCCGCCCAGAAGCAGATAGAGGACGGCCATGCGGGTGTGGACACCGTTGGCGACCTGCTCGACGACCGTGCAGCGGTCGGAGTCGGCGACCTCGGCGGTGATCTCCATGCCGCGGACCATCGGTCCGGGGTGCATCACGATGGCGTGCTCGGGCATCTTCGCCATGCGCTCGCCGTCGAGGCCGTAGCGGCGCGAGTACTCGCGCTCGGTCGGGAAGAAGGCCGCGTTCATGCGCTCCCGCTGCACCCGCAGCATCATCACGGCGTCGGACTTGGGCAGCGTCGAGTCGAGGTCGTACGAGACCTCGCAGGGCCAGGTCTCGACGCCGACCGGCAGCAGGGTGGGCGGCGCGACGAGGGTGACCTCGGCGCCGAGGGTGTGCAGCAGGTCGACGTTCGAGCGGGCGACGCGGCTGTGCAGGACGTCGCCGACGAGCGTGACGCGCTTGCCGTCGAGGCCCTTGCCGAGCCCGGCGTCGGGGCCGACCAGGCGGCGGCGCATGGTGAAGGCGTCGAGCAGCGCCTGCGTGGGGTGCTGGTGGGTGCCGTCGCCTGCGTTGATGACGGGCGCGTCGATCCAACCGGAGGTCGCGAGGCGGTACGGGGCGCCGGACGCGCTGTGCCGGATGACGACGGCGTCGACGCCCATCGCCTCCAGCGTCTGCGCGGTGTCCTTCAGGGACTCGCCCTTGGAGACGCTGGAGCCCTTGGCGGCGAAGTTGATGACGTCGGCGGACAGGCGCTTCTCGGCGGCCTCGAAGGAGATCCGGGTCCGGGTCGAGTCCTCGAAGAAGAGGTTGCAGATGGTCCGGCCGCGCAGCGCGGGCAGCTTCTTGATGGGCCGGTCGGCGACGCGGGCCATCTCCTCGGCGGTGTCGAGGACGAGAACGGCGTCGTCGCGGGAGAGGTCGGCGGCCGAGATGAGGTGTCGCATCATCGGGGGTGCTCCGTAAGGAAGTTCAGGACGTTTCGGGGCATACGGGCGCGCGCGGGCGCACCTGTCTCGCCGTACGTGGCACACGTACGGCAGGAGAGGTGGCTACTGCTCGGCCGCCTTGGTGTCCGGCTTGGCACCGAGCAGCACGGCGTCGCGGCCGTCCTCCTCGGCGAGCTGGACCTTGACCGTCTCCCGCAGCGACGTGGGGAGGTTCTTGCCGACGTAGTCGGCGCGGATCGGGAGTTCGCGGTGGCCGCGGTCGACGAGGACCGCGAGCTGCACGGCGCGCGGGCGCCCGATGTCGTTCAGGGCGTCGAGGGCGGCGCGGATGGTGCGGCCGGAGAAGAGGACGTCGTCGACGAGGACGACGAGACGGCCGTCGATGCCTTCGCCCGGGATGTCGGTGCGGGCCAACGCGCGCGGCGGGTGCATGCGCAGGTCGTCGCGGTACATCGTGATGTCGAGCGAGCCGACGGGGACGGTGCGGCCGGTGACCTCGGCGAGCTTGTCGGCCAGTCGGCGGGCGAGGAAGACGCCCCGCGTGGGAATGCCCAGGAGAACCACGTCCTCGGCGCCCTTCGCGCGCTCGACGATCTCGTGGGCGATACGGGTCAGTACCCGCGCGATGTCAGGGCCTTCGAGAACGGACCGGGCATCGGAATTCTGCGTGTCCATAAGAAACGGACCCCCTTCTCCGCCTCACGGGACGGACCTTAAAGGACGTCGGATTTGCGCCACCCAGCCTACCAGCCCCTCAACATCGCTGATCACCCGCCTTGAGGTGCGAGGACGGCGGTTCTGGGAGAAGGTCGGTACGGACCATTCGGCTTGACGCGGCCAAGTAACGCTGCGTAACCTCACAGTGAGTTACCAGCCACGCGGCGCAGCCGCTAAGTGATGCAGTGTCCGGGGAGCTATATGTCCAGCGAATACGCCAAGCAGCTCGGGGCGAAGCTCCGCGCGATCCGTACCCAGCAGGGCCTTTCCCTCCACGGTGTCGAGGAGAAGTCCCAGGGCCGCTGGAAGGCGGTCGTGGTCGGGTCGTACGAGCGCGGCGACCGTGCCGTGACCGTGCAGCGCCTCGCCGAGCTGGCGGACTTCTACGGCGTGCCGGTGCAGGAGCTGCTGCCGGGGACCACCCCGGGCGGCGCCGCCGAGCCGCCGCCGAAGCTGGTGCTGGACCTGGAGCGCCTGGCCCACGTGCCGCCGGAGAAGGCAGGCCCCCTGCAGCGCTACGCGGCGACGATCCAGTCGCAGCGCGGTGACTACAACGGCAAGGTGCTCTCGATCCGCCAGGACGACCTGCGTACCCTCGCGGTCATCTACGATCAGTCGCCCTCGGTCCTGACCGAGCAGCTGATCAGCTGGGGCGTCCTCGACGCGGACGCGCGGCGTGCGGTGGCGCACGACGAGGCCTGATCCGGAGCACGACAGCAGGCCGGAACAGCAGAAACGTCACATCCCGAGGGGCGGAGCCGCGAGGCTCCGCCCCTCGGGCGTTCTCAGCCGACCCCGATGCCGTCGGTGTCGCCGATGTCGCCGATGTCGCCGATGTCGTAGAGCCGCCCGATGACCTCGGGCAGCAGCCGCTCGCTCAGCTTCGGCGGCAGCGCCTGCAGGACCGCGAGCACGGGCGCCATCCGCTCCGGCAGCTTGCCGCCCTCCCCGACGCCCGCGAGGGCGAGCGCGATCTGGACCTCCTCCGGGCTCAGGGCGTCCGGATCGAGGGTCCCGGCCGCCTCGACGATCGCGGGGTCGATCCGCACGGGCCCGACCGCGCGCGCCCGGTCCACCGCCTTGGCCAGCTCGTCGAGCAGCAGCCGCACGGTCTCCTCCCCCGCGACCGCCGCGGTCACCGTCAGATGCAGATTGGACGGCGACGCCCCGAAGGCCGGCTGCGGCTGCAGATACCAGCCGCTCCCCCGCATCTCGTCGGCCACGACGAACACGTCGACGTCCGGGTCGTCGGAGGCGACCGCGATCAGGGACGCCTCGGGCCGGGCGAGCAGTCGCACTCCGTCGATCCCGTCGATCCCTTCGGTGAGTGCGCGGGTCGCCCGGTGTACGCGCGTCGACAGCGCGGTGTAACCATCGGTCCCCACGCGCTGGGTCACCGCCCAGGCCGCCGCGAGGGGTCCGGCCGACTTGGTGCCCTGGAGCGTGGAGTTGACGACGGGGTAGCCGGGCCAGGAGGCGTGCGCGAACCATCCGTGGCGGCGCAGTTCGGCGTCCTCGAAGAGCAGCAGTGAGGCGCCCTTCGCCGCGTACCCGTACTTGTGCAGGTCGACGGAGAGGGAGGTCACGCCGGGGACCGTGAGCCCGAAGTCGGGGATGTGCGGGGCGTCCTCGGCACGCTTGAGGTGCCCGAGGTACCA
This sequence comes from Streptomyces sp. HmicA12, assembly GCF_000373565.1. Lineage (GTDB taxonomy): Bacteria > Actinomycetota > Actinomycetes > Streptomycetales > Streptomycetaceae > Streptomyces. Next base: position 133,743 of record NZ_KB891849.1, read on the forward strand.
GCCGCCGATGCAGGCGTCGACATGGCAGAGCACGCCGCGCCGCGCCGCCTGCGCCGCCACTTCGGCGACCGGGTCGATGACACCGTGCGCGTACGAGGGCGCGGAGACGACGACCAGCGCGGTGCGGTCGGTGATCGCGGCGGCGACGTCGGCCGGGCGCACCTTGAAGGTGTCGGGGTCGACGGGCACGGTGACCACGGTGAGCCCGAACATCTCGGCGGCCTTGTGGAACGCGGCGTGCGCCGTGTCGGGCAGGACGATCTCGGGGTCCGTCACGCCGCGCACCCGGCGGGCGTGCTGACGTGCCGTCAGGACGGCCAGGAGGCAGCTCTCGGTGCCGCCGCTGGTGAAGGTGCCCGCTCCCCCGCCGAGCAGCTCGGTGGCCCTGCGCACCAGGTCGTTCTCCAGCTCGACGACGCTCGGGAAGGCCGTCATGTCGAGCCCGTTGACCCCGGCGAAGGCGGCCTGCGCGGCGTTCGCCAGCTCTTCGAGCCCGTCGAGCCCGGAGTCGTAGACGTACGCCATCGTGCGTCCGCCGCGGACGGGCAGATCGCCTGCGCGCAGCTCGGCGAGACGCTCCAGGATCGCGTCGTGGTCGGTGGTCATACGGACACTCCTCGTCGTACGGGATGGTTCATGCGTGGGAACGGGCGTCGGCCGCGTCCCGCAGGCGGGTCAGTTCGGTCTCGGTGAGCCGGTAGCGGGTCAGCAGCGGCAGGCTCAGCAGCAACAGGACGGCGGGCAGCACGCCGAAGCCGACGACGATCGCGGTGAGCGCCGAGTCGGGCTGGGCGACGCGGTGGTCGGCGTCGGAGGAGACGAAGCCGCCGAGGGAGAGCACGAGCCCGAACAGGCCGGGCCCCAGGGCGAGCCCGAGCGTCTCGCCCGCGGTCCACAGCCCGGTGAAGACACCCGCCCGGCGTCGCCCGCTCAGATACGCGTCGGCGGCGATCGCGTCCCCGAGCATGGCGAGCGGCAGCATCTGCATGCCCGCGTACCCGACACCGGCCAGGGCCACGGCGACATAGATCAGGACGGACGGCAGCTCGCGGCCCGCCGCCGCGCCCACCGCGCCGACCAGGAAGCAGAGCGAGGCGCCGATGGCCGCGTCGCGCTTGCCCGCGCGCCGCCCGACGGTCAGCCACAGCGGCATGGCGAGCAGTGACGGCACGATGAGACAGGCGAACAGGACCGTCGTGGCACTCGGCCTGTCGAGGATGTACGTGGCGAAGTACTGGGTGCCGGCGAGCATCAGGCCGGTGGCGGCCGCCTGGACCACGAAGGCGGCGAGCAGCCAGGCGAAGGGGGCGTTGCCGCGGGCGGCGCGCAACTGGGCGCGGAGGCTGGGCTCGCTCGTCGTACGCATGACGGTCCTGGTCCCGGCCGTCGCGGCCACCGCCGCGAGCATGCCGAGCGCGAGCACCGCGCCGATCACGATCCCCATCAGCCGGTAGCCGCCCGCGCTGCCCCGGTCGTCGGCCGTGGACCCGGCGAGCATCGGCGCGACGGCGCCCGACAGCAGGATCGCGACGGCCAGGAAGGCGACGCGCCAGGACATGACGCGGGCCCGCTCGTCGGGGTCCTCGGTGAGCTCCGCGGGCAGCGCGACGTAGGGCACCTGGAAGCAGGCGTACGCGGAGGCGGTGAGCAGGAAGAGCACGGCCACGTAGGCCGCCGCCGGTCCGCCTTCGAGGCCGCCGGGCGCCGCGAACATGGCGGCGAAGCAGACCGGCATGGTGACGGCGCCGAGCAGCATCCAAGAGCGGCGGGGGCCGAACCGGGAGCGGGTGCTGCGGTCGGAGAGGCTGCCGATCCACGGGTTGAGCAGCACGTCCCACGCCTTGGGCAGGAACACCAGGAGTCCGGCCAGGCCCGCGCCGACGCCGAGGACGTCGGTCAGGTAGTAGAGGAGGAGCAGCCCGGGGACGGTGCCGAAGGTGCCGGTGGCGAAGGAGCCGAGGCCGTAGCCGACGCGGACCTTCGCGGGGAGGCCTGAGGGGGACATGGCCCGAACCTAATGAAGATCCCCCGGAACGCACCAGGCCCGAAGCAGAACAATGTTCAAGTTCTGCTTCGGGCCTGCGTGGTTGCTGAGCGAGTGCGGCTTTTATGCCTCGTCGCGGCGCAGCGACGGCTTCAGGTCCTTGAAGCGGGCCAGAAGACCGTTGATGAACGCCGGGGAGTCGTCCGTGGAGAACTCCTTGGCCAGCGAGACGGCTTCGTCGAGGACGACGGCGTCCGGAGTCCCGTCGACCCAGATCAGCTCGTAGGCGCCGAGCCGCAGGATGTTGCGGTCGACGACGGGCATCCGGTCGAGGGTCCAGTCGACGGCGTACTGCGAGATCAGCTCGTCGATGCGGCGGGCCTTGGGGGCGTACCCCTCGACCAGCTCCATCGTGTACTCGCTGACGGGCGGCTGCTGCGGGTCGCTGTGCGAGTTCCTGACCCAGTCCGCGAGAACCGTCACGACGTCGGCGCCGCGCTGGTCGGCCTCGAAGAGGATCTGGAAGGCGCGCTTGCGGGCCGTGTTACGGGCAGCCACGGTTAGCTGTTCACCCGGCCGAGGTAGCTGCTGTCACGGGTGTCGACCTTGATCTTCTCACCGGTGGTGATGAAGAGCGGGACCTGGATCTGGTGGTCGGTCTCCAGCGTGGCGGGCTTGGTGCCACCGGTGGAGCGGTCGCCCTGGACACCGGGCTCCGTCTCCTTGACGACGAGCTCGACGGCGGCCGGCAGCTCGACGAAGAGCACCTCGCCCTCGTGCTGCGCCACGGTGGCGGTGAAGCCCTCGATCAGGAAGTTGGCGGCGTCGCCGACGGCCTTGCGGTCGACGTGCAGCTGGTCGTAGGTCTCCATGTCCATGAAGACGAAGTAGTCGCCGTCCATGTACGAGAACTGCATGTCGCGCTTGTCGATCGTGGCCGTCTCGACCTTGACGCCGGCGTTGAACGTCTTGTCGACGACCTTGCCGGAGAGCACGTTCTTCAGCTTGGTGCGCACGAAGGCCGGGCCCTTGCCGGGCTTGACGTGCTGGAACTCGACGACGGACCAGAGCTGGCCCCCGTCGAGCTTGAGCACCAGGCCGTTCTTGAGGTCGTTCGTGGAAGCCACGGTTGCGGAATCTCCTGGACTGACGTGGACGACCCCGGGGCACAGCGCGTAGCCGGTGGCTACAGCGCGAGCAGCTCCTTGGTCGTGATGGTGAGTAGCTCGGGTCCGCCGTCCGCCTCGGGGCGGACGACGAGCGTGTCATCGATCCGGACGCCGCCCCGGCCCGGGAGGTGGACCCCCGGTTCGACGGTGACCGGCACACAAGCGTCCAGTTTACCCATGGCGGCGGGGGCCAACTGCGGGTCCTCGTCGATTTCGAGTCCTACCCCGTGTCCGGTCAGTTGCGCAAGCCCGTCACCATACCCTCCGGCGTCCAGTACGTGCCGGGCGGCCCGGTCCACCTCACGGCACTCGACCCCGGGCGCGAGGCTCTCGCGTCCGGCCCGCTGCGCGGCGAAGACCAGGTCGTACAGCTCGATCTGCCAGTCGGCGGGTGCGGTCCCGATGACGAAGGTGCGGCCCAGCTCGCAGCGGTAGCCGCGGTAGGTGGCGCCCAGGCACACGGAGAGGAAGTCGCCCTCCTCGACGCGGCGGTCGCTGGGCCGGTGGCCGCCGCGTCCCGAGTTCGGGCCCGTTCCGACGGAGGTGGGGAAGGCGGGCCCGTCGGCGCCGTGGTCGACAAGTCGACGTTCCAGTTCCAGGGCGAGGTGCCGCTCGGTGCGCCCGACGAGGATGGACTCCAGGAGCTCACCGAGCGCCTGGTCGGCGATCTCGGCGGCGATCCGCAGGCAGGAGATCTCCTCCTCGTCCTTGACGAGGCGGAGCTGTTCGACGCCTTTGTGGAGGTCGGCGAGGCGCAGCCGGGGCGCGACGGAGGCGAGCGCCCGGTGCCGGGCCACCGTCAGGTGGTGCTCCTCGACGGCGAGCGAGTCGATGCCCTGGGCCGTGGCGACGCCGGCCGCCGCGACGACCGGGTCACCGGCGGGCGCGGGCAGCACCTGCACCCGCAGCGCCTCGTCGGCCCGGCCCTCGGCGGGCTGCCCGCTGGGCGGCCGCGCGCACAGCAGTACGTCGCCGCCACCGCCGGTGTCCCGGCCGAGCAGGAGCACCGCGCCGTGCGGCGCCGCTCCGGCGAGATAACGCACATTGGCGGGTCGCGAGACGAGGGCGGCCGCACTGCCGCCCGCCGTCGCACGCTCTCTGAGCCGGTCCCGTCGGGCCGCGTACACCTCTGACATGAGGCCGAGCGTACGAGCGCGCGGGCGACCCGGCCGGTTCAGCGCGTCCGGACGGGCGGCGGCACGTGCGTTCTCAGGGGTGTCACCGTGGCTCAGGGGTGACGATTCACCACTGGGGCGGGCTCGCGATGGCCCGGGCGAGCACCTCGTCCAGGACCTGGGCCGTGCCGGGCACGTCCAGCTGCGAGTTGTCGATGATGGGCAGGCCCGAGCCGTACCAGCCGGCCATGCGGCCGTGGATGCGGGCGACTTCCTCGTCGGTGAGCCGGCGGTTTCCGCTGCGCTGGGAGTTCCGCTCCAGGACGATCTCCAGGCCGGGCAGCAGGACGACGGGCAGCAGCCCGGGTCCCACGTGCCGCTTCCAGCCACCTAGGCCGACGACGGGCCGGTCGGGGAAGACGGCGTCGTCGAGGATGCAGGAGATCCCGTTCGCCAGAAAGTTCCGCGCGGCGAAGCCGCAGGTGCGGCGGGCGAGGCGGTACTGCGCCTCACTGTGGTCGTTCCACCCCGACTGCGGGTCGGCGAATCCGGAGCGCACCCATTCCCGTACGTCGTCCAGGCTGATGTGGGCCGTGGGGACGCGGCGGCACTCCGCCCAGTACTTGGCGACGCTGGTCTTGCCCGCACCGGCGGGGCCGATGAGCAGCACCGCGAGCGTGGTGGCGGTCGGGTCGGCGGGCGCCTGCGCGGGCGGCGGGCTCGGCACGGCGACGGGACCGCCGGGCGGAAGCTGCACATGGCCCGTGGTCTCGCGGTGCGGCGGGACCGGCGGCTGCTGCGCCTGGGGGTGCGGCGGCGCCGGCGGGTGCTGCGGAGCGCCGGTGAAGCCGGGCGGCTGCTGCGCCTGGTTCCAGGCAGGCGAGGGTGCCGGTCCGTGCCCGGGCCGATGGGGCGGTGGCAGCGGAGACCCCACTGCGTGCTGCATCCGGTGCCACTCCGTCTCGTACAACCGTCATTGGGGCGCCGGCGAACGGGCGCTACCGAAAGGTACCGTCCCCGGCCGCCGTTGTGTGAACGGCCGGGGACGTCACAAAGTGCCCGTACCTCAACGAGCAGCGCTATTCGGCCACTTCGCCGTAGGCGGCGAGGAGGACGGCCGGGTCGGGGCCCTCCAGAACGGTGGGCTTGCCGAGGCCGTCGAGGACGATGAAGCGCAGCAGGTCGCCCCGCGACTTCTTGTCGACCTTCATGGTCTCCAGGAGCTTGGGCCACTGGTCGTAGCGGTACGACAGCGGCAGGCCCACGGACTCCAGGACGGCGCGGTGCCGGTCGGCGGTCGCGTCGTCCAACCGCCCGGCGAGACGGCCCAGTTCGGCGGCGAAGTGCATGCCCACCGAGACGGCGGCGCCGTGCCGCCACTCATAACGCTCGTTCTTCTCGATGGCGTGCGCGAGGGTGTGCCCGTAGTTGAGGATCTCGCGCAGGCCGGCCTCCTTGAGGTCGGAGGAGACGACCTCGGCCTTGACCTTGATCGCGCGCTCGATCAGCTCCGAGGTGTGCGGGCCCGTGGGCGTACGCGCCGCCTGCGGGTCCTCCTCCACGAGTTCCAGGATCCGCTCGTCGGCGATGAAACCGGCCTTGATGACCTCGGCGAGCCCGGACACGTAGTCGTTCACCGGCAGCGAGTCCAGGGCGGCCAGGTCGCACAGCACGCCGGCCGGCGGGTGGAAGGCGCCCACCAGGTTCTTGCCCTCGGCGGTGTTGATGCCGGTCTTGCCGCCGACCGCCGCGTCCACCATGGCGAGGACCGTCGTCGGGATCGCGATCCAGCGCACGCCGCGCAACCAGGTCGCCGCCACGAACCCGGCCAGGTCCGTGGTCGCGCCGCCGCCGACGCCCACGATCACGTCGGAACGGGTGAAGTTCGACTGGCCGAGCGCCTTCCAGCAGTAGGCGGCGACCTCGGCGGTCTTGGCCTCCTCCGCGTTCGGCACCTGGATGGCGATCGCCTCGAAGCCCTGCTCGGCGAGGTCCGTGCGCAGCGCCTCACCGGTCTCGGCCAGCGCCTCGGGGTGCACGATCGCGACCCGCTTCACCCGCTCGCCGATCAACTGACCCAGCTCGCCCAGGAGTTGGCGCCCGACCAGCACCTCGTACGGGTCGGTGCCGGCCGTGCCGCCGACCTGGATCCGGGTGATCTGCTCGCTCATGCCTGCTTCAACTCCAGTGCGTCGAGGACGCCTTGGGCGACTTCCTCGGGTGTACGGCCGTCGGTGGCCACGACCACCGAGGCGACCTCGGTGTACAGATGACGCCGCGCCTCCATCAACTCCCGCCACTGCTTGCGCGGGTTGACCGCGAGCAGCGGGCGGGCCGCGTTCAGCCCGGTGCGCTTCACGGCCTCCTCGACGTCCATCGAGAGATAGACGACGGGGTGCCCGGCGAGCAGCTCACGGGTGTCGGCGTCGAGGATCGCGCCGCCGCCGAGCGCGAGGACACCCTCGTGCTCGGCCAGCGCCGCGGCGACGGCCGCCTTCTCGAGAGCCCGGAAGTCCGCCTCGCCCTCGTCGACGAAGATGTCCGCGATGGTGCGGCCCTGCGCGGCCACGATGTCGGCGTCGGTGTCTCGGTAGGCACAGCCGAGATGCTCGGCGACCATGACCCCGACGGTCGACTTGCCCACGCCCATCGGACCGACGAGGACGACCCTCGGCCCGCTCACCGGATCTGCAGGTTGTCGAGGTACGAGGTCACGTTGCGCCGGGTCTCCGGCACGCTGTCGCCGCCGAACTTCTCCGCCACCGCGTCCGCGAGGACGAGCGCGACCATGGCCTCGGCCACGATCCCGGCCGCCGGCACCGCGGAGACGTCGGAGCGCTGGTGGTGCGCCTGCGCCGCCTCGCCGGTGGTGACGTCCACGGTCTTCAGGGCGCGCGGCACGGTCGCGATCGGCTTCATCGCGGCCCGCACGCGCAGCAGCTCACCGGTGGTCAGGCCGCCCTCGGTGCCGCCCGCGCGCCCGGAGACCCGGCGGATGCCCTCGGCGGTGTTCACGATCTCGTCGTGCGCCTGCGAACCCGGCACCCGCGCCAGCTCGAAGCCGTCACCGATCTCGACGCCCTTGATGGCCTGGATGCCCATGAGCGCACCGGCCAGGCGCGCGTCCAGCTTGCGGTCCCAGTGCACGTGCGAGCCGAGCCCGACCGGCACTCCGTAGGCCAGCACCTCGACCACACCGCCCAGGGTGTCGCCGTCCTTGTGCGCCTGGTCCACCTCGGCCACCATCTGCTTCGACGCGACGGCGTCCAGGCAGCGCAGCGGGTCGGCGTCCAGCTTCTCCACGTCGGCCGGCGTCGGGTACACGTTCTGCGGCGCCTTGACGGAGCACAGTTCGACGACGTGCGAGACGATCTCGATCCCGGCGGTCTCCTTCAGGTACGACCGCGCGATCGCACCGAGGGCCACCCGGGCCGCGGTCTCCCGGGCGGAGGCACGCTCCAGGACCGGGCGGGCCTCGTCGAAGCCGTACTTCTGCATGCCCGCCAGGTCGGCGTGGCCCGGCCGCGGCCGGGTCAGCGGTGCGTTGCGGGCGAGGCCGTCCAGGATCTCGGGGTCGACGGGGTCGGCCGACATGACCTGCTCCCACTTCGGCCACTCGGTGTTGCCCACCATCACCGCGACCGGGGAACCCATGGTCAGGCCGTGCCGGACACCGCCCAGGAAGGTGACCTGGTCCTGCTCGAACTTCATCCGCGCCCCGCGGCCATAACCGAGGCGCCGCCGTGCCAGGTGGTCCGCCACCATCTCCGTGGTGATCGGAACGCCGGCGGGAAGTCCCTCCAGCGTCGCGACAAGTGCGGGTCCGTGCGACTCCCCCGCGGTCAGCCAGCGCAACCTGCTCAACGGTGCTCCTCATGCTCGCGCTCTGCGTAACGGCTCAGCGGGCGGCACCGGGCGGCGCGGCCCGGCCCACCATGTATCCCCTGATCCTCCCACGCCCGGCCCGGCGCGCGTCCCGCTGTCCGCCTTGCGGACGGAGGGTGAGACGGGGAACACGAAGAGCGGGGCCGCACGGACCCGGTCCGTACGGCCCCGCCGCGCATCGTGAGGATCAGCCGAGCGACTTCAGGGCCGCCTCGCGCATCGCCGCGAGGACCGGCCGGGTGTCCCCGGTGAACTGCTCGAACTGGAAGACGGCCTGGTGCACCAGCAGGTCGAGGCCGCTGAGCACGGGTCCGCCGCGCTGCTGCCAGGCCGCGGCGAGAGGGGTCGGCCACGGGTCGTAGACGACGTCGAAGAGCGTGCCCACGCGCTCGGGCACCTCGCGGACCAGGTGGTCCGTGCCGCCCTTGGGGGTCGTCGATATCACCAGCGGCGCCTCGAAGGCCCGGGCCGCGTCGGTCCAGGCGGCCGTGCGCACGGTGACGCCGAGCCGCTCGCCCCAGCCGCGCATCTCGTCGGCGCGCTGCTGACTGCGTACGTAGACGACGACCTCGCCCGCGCAGATCCGGGCGAGCGCGGCGAGCGCCGAGGACGCGGTGGCGCCCGCGCCGAGGATCGCGGCGGACTCGACCTTCTCCACGCCCTGCTCGTGCAGCGCGGCGACCAGCCCGGGGATGTCGGTGTTGTCGCCGGTCCTGCGCCCGTCGGCGTGGAAGACCACGGTGTTCACGGCCTCGACCGACGCGGCGGTGTCGGTGATCCCGTCGAGCAGCGGTATGACGGCCCGCTTGAGCGGCATCGTCAGCGACAGACCGGCCCACTCGCCGGCGCCGAGCGACGAGAAGAAGCCGGGCAGCGCCTGCTCGTCGACGTCGAACCGGTCGTACGTCCACTCGCTCAGGCCGAGGGCCCGGTACGCCGCGTTGTGCAGCTGCGGCGAGAGCGAGTGGGCGATGGGAGAACCGAGAACTGCCGCCCGGTGCGCGTCAGTTGCCCTGCTGGCTGGCATTGAACTTGTCCTTCAACTTCTCGAACTCGGCGTTGGTCTTGGCGAACTCGGTCTTGTGCATGCCGTCCGTCGCCACGAAGTACAGCCAGCCGTCGCTCGTCGGGTTGAACGTCGCGGCCAGCGCCTCGTCACCGGGGTTGCCGATCGGGCCGGGCGGGAGGCCCTTGTGGTAGTAGGTGTTGTACGGGTCCGGGTCGCTGTTGATCTCGGACTCGCCGATGTTGATGTTGCTCTGCTTCTTGGCGTAGTTGTACGTCGAGTCGAACTGGAGCTTGCCGACCGTCTCCATGTTTCCGGGCTTGAGCCGGTTGTAGACGACCTCGGCCATCTTGCGGAAGTCCTCGTGGGTCTTGCCCTCGGCCTGCACGAGGCTGGCGACGGTGAGCACCTGCCACGGGCCGTCGAGACCGCGCTTCTTGGCCTCGGCGTCCAGATGGAGGCTGTCGTACTTCTCGCTCGCCCGCTCGACCATCTGCTTGAGGACGTCCTCGGGCTTCATGCCCTTGGCGACCGCGTAGCTCGACGGGTAGAGGAACCCTTCCAGCGGGTCCTTCACGTTCTTGTGGTTCAGCGCCCAGTCGGGCAGACCGAGGTCCTTGTAGTCCGACTTGGCGACCTTGGCCGTCGTCCCCTCGGCGACCTTCAGCTTCTCGTCGATGAGCTTGTAGATCTTGGCGTTGCGCCAGCCCTCGGGGATGGCCATGTTGGCGTGGCTCTTCGGGCTGAGCATCAGATCGACCGCGCTGGCCCCCGACATCTCCTTCTCCAGCACGTACGCGCCCGCCTGGATCGTCTTGCCCTGCGGGTTCGCGGACTGCGCGGCCACGAACGCGTCGACGCTCTGGACGACGCCCGCCGCCTTCAGCCGCTGGCCGATGGTGTAGCCGTCGGAGCCCTTGTCGATGACGACGCTGACCGTCTCGCCGTTGCCGTCGCCGGAGTAGTCCGGGGACGACCCGAACCGGTCCTGGTAGAACTGGTAGCCGAAATAGCCGACACCGCCGACACCTGCCGCGAAGATCGCGGTGAGGACCAGACAGGCACAGCCGCTGCGGCGCTTCTTCGGTTTCCGGCCACGACGCGGCTCGCCGTCGTCGTCCCCTTCGTCGTCACCGCCGCCGTTGAAGAACGCGTTCTCGCCCTGGTCGGGGCCCGCGTCCCACTCCGTCTGCGGCTCGGGCGCGCGGCGCCGACCCGGCGGCTCGGGCGGCGGGTAGGCCTCGGGGGTGCTGTAGTAGTCCGGCTGATCGCCGCCGTTGTACGCGGCGTTGTGGCCGGTGTTGTACGGGTCCGAGGGGTCGACGCCGTACGGGACCTGGCCCTGACCGCCGGTCTCCCAACCACCCTGGTCCTGGCCCTGACCTTGGCCGTGACCTTGGCCGTGACCTTGCTGCCCGCCGTAGGCCTGCTGGCCGTAGCCGGCGTCCTGACCGTAACCGGCGTCCTGGGGGTAGCCGCCGTTCTGGCCGTAACCGGGGTCCTGGGGGTAGCCGTAACCGTTCTGCTGCCCCTGGCCCCAGTCACCGCCGTACGCCTGCTGCGGCTGGTGCGGGTCGTACTGACCCTGGCCGCCGTAGGCAGCCTGACCGTGCCCGGCCTGCTGCTCCCATCCCTGCTCCCCGTACAGCGGGTCCGCGGGATGCCACGGTTCGGAGCCTTGGCCCCGGCCATACTCAGTCATCGGTCCCCTACAAGCCGCGAGGCGGGAAGAAGCCCGATTCCGGTCAGGAGGGCAACCGTTCCGCCTCTTGATGCTGTGCGGCAGCTGTTCGAACGCCGCCGGTCGCGCGGAACGTTACCGTATCGCGATCAGACAACCACTTCGACGCCCTCGCCCGGCGCACTTCCTGACGCCCGTTCGGACTCCAATGCCTGCTGAAGGATGACGACGGCGGCCGCCTGGTCGATGACAGACCTGCCCTTTTTGGACTTTACGCCGCTGGCGCGCAGGCCCTGACTGGCCGTCACTGTGGTCATCCTCTCGTCGAGGAGCCTCACCGGAACGGGTGCGATGCCACGCGCCAGCTCCTGGGCGAAGCCGCGGACCTTGACGGCCGCCGGGCCCTCGCCCCCCTTGAGGGAGCGAGGGAGACCGACGACGACCTCGATCGGCTCGTACTCCTCGACCAACTGCTTCAACCGCCGGTGGGCGGCCGGGACGTCGCGCCCCGGCACGGTCTCCACCGGGGTCGCGAGGATCCCGTCGGGGTCGCAGGACGCGACCCCGATCCGGGCGTCCCCCACGTCGATCGCCAGCCGGCGGCCTCTGCGCATCAGTTCGCGGTCTCCCCGACGAGGCGCTCGACGGCGTCGATGGCGTCGCCGATGGCGGCCGGGTTCTGGCCGCCGCCCTGCGCGACGTCCGGCTTGCCGCCGCCACCGCCGCCGAGGGTCTTCGCGGCGGTGCGGACCAGGTCACCGGCCTTGAGGCCGCGGTCGCGGGCCGCGTCGTTGGTGGCGATGACCGTGAGCGGCTTGCCGTTGGCCGTCGTGAAGAGCGCGACGACCGCGGGGCGGCCGCCCTGGATACGGCCGCGGACGTCGAGGACCAGCTTGCGCAGGTCGTCGGCGCTCGTGCCGTCCGGCACCTGACCGGTGACGACGGCGACGCCGCGGACGTCCTTGGCGGAGTCGGCGAGACCGGCGGCGGCCTGGAGGACCTTCTCCGCGCGGAACTTCTCGATCTCCTTCTCGGCGTCCTTGAGCTTGCCGAGCATCGCCGAGATCTTCTCGGGCAGCTCTTCGCTGCGGCCCTTGACCAGCTCCTGGAGCTGGGCGACGACCGTGTGCTCCTTGGCGAGGAAGTTGTACGCGTCGACGCCGACCAGGGCCTCGATGCGGCGCACGCCGGAGCCGATGGAGGACTCGCCGAGCAGCTTCACCAGGCCGAGCTGGGCGGTGTTGTGCACGTGCGTGCCGCCGCACAGCTCCTTGGAGAAGTCGCCGATGGTGACGACGCGGACGCGCTCGCCGTACTTCTCGCCGAACTCGGCGATGGCGCCCTGCTTCTTGGCCTCGTCGATCGACATGACCTCGGCCTGGACGTCCAGCTCGCGCGAGAGGACCTCGTTGATCTTCTGCTCGACGTCCGTCATCACGGCCGTGGGCACGGCGGACGGCGAACCGAAGTCGAAGCGGAAGCGGCCCGGCTGGTTCTCGGAGCCGGCCTGGGCGGCCGTCGGGCCGAGCGCGTCACGCAGCGCCTGGTGGGTCAGGTGCGTGGCGGAGTGGGCGCGGGCGATGGCCCGGCGGCGGGTCACGTCGATGATCGCCTGGGCCGGGGCACCGACGGTCACCTCGCCGACCTGCACGACGCCCTTGTGGACGTAGACGCCCGGGACCGGCTTCTGGCAGTCGCGGACCTCGACGACCGCGCCGTTGTCCAGCTTGATGCGGCCGGTGTCACCGATCTGGCCGCCGCCCTCCGCGTAGAAGGGGGTGCGGTCGAGGACGACCTCGACCTCGTCGCCCTCGGTGGCGGCCGGCGAGGAGACGCCGTTGACCAGCAGACCGACGACGGTGGACTCGCCCGAGGTCGCCGCGTAGCCGATGAAGTCCGTGGCACCGGCGGCGTCCGCGATCTCGCGGTAGGCGCCGACGTTGGCGTGACCGGTCTTCTTGGCCTGGGCGTCCGCCTTGGCGCGCTCCCGCTGCTCCTTCATGAGGCGGCGGAAGCCGTCCTCGTCCACGGAGAGGCCCTGCTCGGCGGCCATCTCCAGGGTGAGGTCGATCGGGAAGCCCCACGTGTCGTGGAGCAGGAACGCCTTGTCGCCGGCCAGGACCGTGGAGCCCGCGGCCTTCGTCTCGGTGACGGCGGTGTCGAGGATGTTCGTGCCGCCCTTGAGGGCCTTGAGGAACGCGGCCTCCTCGGCGAGCGCGACCTGCTCGATGCGCTTGCGGTCGGTGATCAGCTCCGGGTACTGCTCGCCCATCGTGTCGATCACGACGTCGAGCAGTTCCTGCACGACCGGACCGGTGGCGCCGAGGATGCGCATGTTGCGGATGGCGCGGCGCATGATGCGGCGCAGCACGTAGCCACGGCCCTCGTTGCCCGGCGTGACGCCGTCGCCGATGAGCATCGTCGACGTACGCATGTGGTCGGCGACCACGCGCAGCGAGACGTCCGACTCGTGCTGGGCGCCGTAGGCGACACCGGTCAGCTCGGTGGCCTTGTCGATGACGACACGCAGGGTGTCCGTCTCGTACATGTTCTGTACGCCCTGCAGGATCATGGCGAGGCGCTCGAGGCCGAGACCCGTGTCGATGTTCTGCGACGGCAGGTCACCGAGGATCTCGAAGTCCTCCTTGCCGATGCCCTGGCCGCGCTCGTACTGCATGAAGACCAGGTTCCAGATCTCCACGTACCGCTCGTCGTTGACGATCGGGCCGCCCTCTTCGCCGAACTCCGGGCCGCGGTCGTAGTTGATCTCGGAGCACGGGCCGCAGGGGCCCGGGACGCCCATGGACCAGAAGTTGTCCTTCTTGCCCAGGCGCTGGATGCGCTCCTTGGGGACGCCGACGACCTCGTGCCAGATGCGCTCGGCCTCGTCGTCGTCGAGGTAGACGGTGATCCAGAGCTTCTCCGGCTCCAGGCCGTAACCACCCTTGTCCTGGGGGCTGGTGAGCAGCTCCCAGGCGTACTTGATGGCGCCTTCCTTGAAGTAGTCGCCGAAGGAGAAGTTGCCGCACATCTGGAAGAACGTGCCGTGGCGGGTCGTCTTGCCGACCTCTTCGATGTCCGGCGTGCGCACGCACTTCTGCACCGAAGTGGCGCGCGGCGCGGGCGGCTTGACCTCGCCGAGGAAGTACGGCTTGAACGGGACCATGCCCGCGGGGACGAGCAGCAGAGTCGGGTCGTCCGCGATGAGCGACGCCGAGGGCACGACCTTGTGGCCACGCTCCTCGAAGAAGCTCAGCCAGCGGCGACGGATTTCAGCCGACTCCATCAGTGGTCCTCATTCCGGTTGTTGTACGCGTTGTACGCGTTGTGCTCGATGGTCTTGGGTTGCTTGGTGCTGAAGGTGTTCTCGACGATCGCGAGGCGGCGCTGCGCGGGCAGTGCCTCGTGCTCTGCGTCCGGCGAGGCGTTCAGGCCCAGCGCGTCGCCGAGTTCGGCCTCGCGCTCGGCCATGTTGTGGCGGACGTCGAGAGCGAAGTCCTTGAGCTTGTGGCCCGCTTCGACCGCCTTGTTGGCGGCCTGCGCGGCGAGGCTCTCCGGAGTCAGCTGCTTGATCTTGCGATTGACCTTGGTGGTGGCCCACACGCCGGCGGCTGCGCCCGCGGTGAACCAGAAGGTGCGGCGGAACATCGGTGGGTCAGTCCCTCTTCTTCCGGTCGGCCCGCTTGGCACGGCGCGCCTCGGGGACCGGACGGCCCACGATCACGGTACGACGGGTCTGCTTGGCGGGCACGTCCTTGCCGCGGCCGATCGCCCGGCGCACCCCGTAGCCGAACGCGGCCACCTTGACCAGCGGGCCGCCGAAGGTGGAGGCCACGGTGGAGGAGAGCGCCGACGCGTTCGACGTGACTTCCTGGACGTCCGAGGCGATCGCGTCGACCCGGTCGATCTGGGTCTGCGCGGAGCGCACCGCCTCGGAGGCGTCGGCCAGGAGCGGAACGGCCTGCTCGGTCACGTCCGCGACCAGCTTGGTGGTCGCCCTGAGCGTCTGGGCCAGCCTCGCGAGCGCCACCGCGAGGAAGGAGACCAGGATCGCCCAGAAGACAGCCACCAGGATCCCGGCCACCTCACCACCGGACACTTGGCACCGCTCCCTAGCCGAATCGCCACTGCTGAACATCGAAAAGTCGTCACCCGAGCCTATCGCGCCCGGCTCCGCGCTCCGTACCGCATTCCCCCGCGGCACCGGCCCACTTCGATCGAACCGATTGTACGGAGCGCGTACGGATGAGTACGCTCCGTACCCCATGCGACGCACTCCGCGCCCCGAAGACCCCTGTGCCGGTCCCCCGCACCCCGGCAACCTCCCCCACGAACTGAACCGATTCCTCGGCCGCGACGCCGAACTCGCCGCCCTGCGGGGCATCGTGGAGTCGGCGCGCCTGGTCACGGTCACCGGGATCGGCGGGGTGGGCAAGTCCCGGTTCGCCGCGCACGCCGCCGCCGGCACGCCGCGGGAGCTGTGCCGGGACGGGGTGTGGCGGGTGGAGCTCGCGGCGGTCCGGCAGCCGGAGCTCGTCGAGTACACCCTCGCGGAGACGCTCGGGCTCACCGACCACACCGCACGCCCGTCGCGTCAGGTGCTGCTCGACCACCTCGCCGAGCGCCGGCTCGTGCTCGTGCTGGACGGGTTCGAGCACCTGATCGACGCGTGTGCCTCGCTCGTACGGGATCTGCTGCGCACGGCGCCGGGCCTGCGGGTGATCGCGGTGGGGCGCAGGCCGCTCGCGCTCGACGGCGAGCGGCTCTTCCCGCTGACCCCGCTGGCGGCGGCGGACGCGGCGGAGCTGCTCGCCGACCGGACCGCGGCGCTGCTGCCCGACTTCGCCCTGCACGACGGCAACCGTGCCGACGTCCTGGAGGTGTGCCGGCGCCTGGACTGCCTGCCGCTCGCGGTGGAGCTGGCGGCGGGACGGCTTCGGGCACTGTCGCCGGCGCAGTTGCTGGAGCGGCTCGACGACCGGTTCCGGCTGCTGACCGGCGGCGGCCGCGACGTGCTGCCGCGCCACCAGACGCTGCGGACGACGATCGGCTGGAGCCACGAGCTGTGCACGGCGCAGGAGCGGCTGCTGTGGGCGCGGCTCTCGGTGTTCTCCGGCTCGTTCGACCTGGAGGCCGCCGAGTACATCTGCAGCGGCGACGGCCTGCACGCGGACGCGGTCCTCGACGTGCTGCACGAACTGCTGGCCCAGTCCGTCGTGTTCCGCGAGGACTCGTCCACCGGGGTGCGCTACCGGATGCTGGACACGGTCCGCGCGTACGGCGCCGAGTGGCTGGACGGCATCGCCGACACCGCCCGGATGCGGCGCAGGCACCGCGACTGGTACATGGGCCTGGCGACCTGGTGCGAGCTGGACTGGTTCTCGCCGCGGCAGGGCGAGGTGGCCGCCCGCATCGATGCGGAGCTGCCGAATCTTCGGGCGGCGCTGGAGTTCTGCCTGACCGAGCCGGGCGAGACGCATCTGGGCCAGCATCTGGCAGGCACCCTGTGGTTCTACTGGGCCGGCTGCGGGCGGCTCGCCGAGGGCCGGCACTGGCTGCGGCGCAGCGTGGAGCTCGACGCCGAGAACCCCGAGGGCGACGAGCAGTACGGGGCCTCGCGGCTCAAGGTGCTGTGGGTGCTCGGCTACGTGGCGATCCTGCAGGGCGACACGGTGCCCGCCCTCGCGGCGCTGCAGGAGTGCCGCGACGAGGCGGA
The DNA here is from genome assembly GCF_000373565.1 of Streptomyces sp. HmicA12. GTDB lineage: Bacteria > Actinomycetota > Actinomycetes > Streptomycetales > Streptomycetaceae > Streptomyces. The sequence goes on from NZ_KB891849.1 coordinate 150,299, forward strand.
GCGCACCGGCAACGAGACGGCGCTGGCCTACGCCGTGCACCGCACCGGCTGCCTGGCCCTGGTCACGGACGACATGCCGCGCGCCGAGCAGTTGCTGCGCGACGCGCTGGCCCGCTACCGCGAGATCGGCGAGCTCAACAGCAATGTGCTGATGGGCCAGGTCGAGCTGGCGATGGCGGCGGCGTTCCAGGGCGAGATGGCGCAGGCCGTGGCGCTGTGCGAGGACGTGCGGCAGGTCTGCGAGGACCACGGGGAGCGGTGGACCAGGGCGTACGCGCTCTATGTGCTGGCGTACGCACACTGGAGCGGGGGCGAACTGGCCCGGGCCCGGCAGCTCCTCGGGGAGTGCCTCGCCATCGACCACGAGTTCAACGATCTGCTCGGCACGGTGCTGGCGGTGGAGCTGCTCGCGCTGGTCACGGCCGCGGAGGGGGACGCGTCGGAGGCGGCGGTGCTGCAGGGCGCGGCGGCCCGGATCTGGCTGTCGGTGGGCCTGCCGCTGTTCGGTTCGGCGTACTACAACGTGCCGCACGAGCTGTGCGAGCGGCGGGCCCGCGAGGCGCTGGGCGACGCCCGTTTCGCGGAACTGGCGCGCGTGGGCGAGCAGTTGGGGCACGACGAGGTGGTGGCGCGGGCGCTCGGCAGCGATGCGCGTGCCCGCTCGGCCACGGTGCCGCGGCCCGCTCGCGCGCCCGCCCCGGAAACGCGGAAACCCGCCGCCTCCCCCACCGCGAACGGCGGGGAGACGACGGGCTGAAACGCAGGTGAGACTACGTCCGCTGGTCGGTCAGCGGGCGTAGTACTCGACGACGAGCTGCTCGTCGCAGATCACGGGGATCTCCTTGCGGTTCGGGTCACGGTCCAGGCGGAAGGCCAGGGCCTTCAGGTTGACCTGGAGGTAACGCGGGGTCTCGCCCTCGGGGGCGAAGCCACCCTCACGCGCGACCTGGAACAGCGGCTTCTCGCGGCTGCGCTCGCGGACCATCACGACGTCGTCGGGACGGACGCGGAACGAGGGCTTGTCGACCTTCTGGCCGTTGACCTCGATGTGGCCGTGGACGACCATCTGGCGCGACTGGTAGATCGTGCGGGCGATGCCCGAACGCAGCAGCAGCGCGTCGAGACGACGCTCCAGCTCGATGACCAGGGCCTCGCCGGTCTTGCCTTCGGCCTTCTTGGCGCGGTCGTAGGCGCGGGCCATCTGCTTCTCGCTGATGTCGTACTGCGCGCGCAGACGCTGCTTCTCGAGCAGACGGACCTTGTAGTCCGAGTTCTGCTTGCGGCCGCGGCCGTGCTCACCCGGCGGGTAGGGGCGGGCCTCGAAGTACTTGACGGCCTTCGGGGTCAGCGCGATGCCGAGGGCACGCGACTTCTTGACCTTGGGGCGGGACTGGTTCGCCATGAACCAAACACCTCATGTTTCTGATGCGAATACGGCTTCACCAGGGTTTGGGGAGGTCGCATCCGCAGCCCGGGAAATAACCCGCCCCTCGCTCTGTCGAGCCAGGGATGGGCAGCCGCTCCCGGATCTGGGCACATACGTGCAGCACGCGAGTGGCCCACCGACCGCCATCTCTGGGGTGGTGGGCTGCCCGCGACACCTTCGAAGGTGCGCGACGCTCCTGGATCCTCTGTGCCTCACGGTTCTGAGGATCCGGCTGGATGTCCCGCTCTGGTGATGCCGGTCTCCCTTTCGGGACACCTGGCGCGGGACGCAGCACTTCGGGGAAGTCTACCGGATCAGTCAGGGGCAGGTCGCCAGCAGGTCCTGGAGGGCCAGCTTCTCCGGCGCGGTGACCGTGAGCCGGTACTTGTGCTTGATCCCGGTCCAGCGGCGCCCGTACTCGCACCAGAAGCTCTTGTTCTGCGGCTTCCACTTGTCGGGGGTCTTGCTGCTCTTCTCGTAGTTGGCCGTCTTGTCGGCGGCGAGCAGCACGTCGAGGTCGTTGGCGTAGGTGAGCCGCTTCTGCGCGGTCCAGGCCCAGGCCCCGGCCCGCCAGGCGGCGCCGAGCGCGACGACGTGGTCGGTCTGGATCTGGGAGGCGCGGCGGTAGTAGTAGGGCAGCTTCTTGCCCGTGTACGGGTCGTGCAGTGTGCCCGAGATCACCACGCAGGGGTTCCGGTCGCCCTCCCGCATGTCCGTGAGGTCGCGGCGCAGGACGTCGTCCCGGGTGTCACAGCCGTTGCGCCCGCCGGGGGCGTCGACGTCGTCGCTCCATCCGTCGCCGAACTCGGTCCTCCTGTACGTCTGCCAGTTCTCGCCCCAGGCGACCTTCAGCCCCGCCAGCTGGGTCTTGGCGGTGGCCGCGGTGGGCGGGAAGCCGGTGCTCGCGAGGTACTGCGGTGACGGAAGGGTGGCAGGCTCGTCGGCCGCCTGCGCACAGCCCGCGACGCCGGCGAGGAGGAGGGTGGCGGCGACGGTGCGGTGGCGTGCCTTGCGCATGGGGTGAGCCTAGGTGGGGCGGGACGGGGGTGCCTGTCGGGCGGGCCCGTCTGCCGGGTCGCTGTGCGTTGCCGGGTGCGGGGTGCGTCGTGGCTGGTCGCGCCGTTCCCGCGCCCCTGAAGGCATGCGCTGCGCGCAGCTTCCCTGGGGCGAGCGAAGCTCGCTTCCAGGGGCGCGGGGAACCGCGCGAAGCAGGACCACCGGGTCGCAGTCGCCCACGAAACGGCAACCCGGCAGACGCGAAGGCTGCAAGGGGCGCGGGGAACGGCGCGACCAGCCACGACGAGCGCCGCACCCGGCGACGAAACATGAACGCCGCAGACGCTCAGCCGCCCGAATCCCCCTGCAGCCGCTCCCTGACTCGCTCGACCACATCGGCGTACCGCGCCTCGGCCCCATAGCGAGTCGGCTGGTAATAGCGCCGCCCGGCGATCGCGTCCGGCGCGTACTGCTGCGCCGCGATCCCTCCGGGCACGTCATGCGGATACACGTACCCCTGCGCATGCCCCAGCTTGGCCGCGCCCTTGTAGTGGCCGTCCCGGAGGTGCGGCGGCACCGGTCCGGCCAGGCCGCCCCGCACGTCCTCCATGGCGGCGCCGATCGCCGTCGTCGCCGCGTTCGACTTCGGGGCGAGGGCGAGAGCGATCGTGGCGTGGCTCAGGGTCAGCGCGGCCTCCGGGAAGCCGATCATGGCGACGGCCTGGGCCGCGGCGACCGCCGTGGGCAGGGCCGTCGGGTCGGCGAGGCCGATGTCCTCGCTGGCGGAGATCATCAGGCGGCGGGCGATGAAGCGCGGGTCCTCGCCGGCCTCGATCATGCGGGCCAGATAGTGCAGCGCCGCGTCCACGTCCGAGCCGCGGATGGACTTGATCAGGGCGCTGGCCACGTCGTAGTGCTGGTCCCCGTCACGGTCGTACTTCACCGCCACGCGGTTGACCGTCTCCTCGACGCTTTCGAGGGTGATGGACGCCTCGCCCTTGGCCATGGCCGCGCCGGCCGCCGCCTCCAGGGCCGTGAGCGCCCGGCGCGCGTCACCGCCCGCGACCCGCAGCAGATGTTCCTCGGCGTCCGCGTCGAGCACGACGGCGTCGTCCAGGCCCCGCTCCTCGGTCAGCGCCCTGGCCATCAGGCCGCGCAGATCGTCGTCGGTCAGCGGCTCCAGGGTGAGGAGCAGTGAGCGGGACAGGAGCGGGGAGATCACCGAGAAGTACGGGTTCTCGGTGGTGGCCGCGATCAGCGTCACCCAGCGGTTCTCCACCGCGGGCAGCAGCGAGTCCTGCTGGGCCTTGCTGAAGCGGTGGATCTCGTCGAGGAAGAGGACGGTCTCCTTGCCGTGCCCGCCCATCGCGCGCCGCGCGCCCTCGATGACGGCCCGCACTTCCTTCACGCCCGCGGTGATCGCGGACAGCTCCACGAACCGCTTGTCGGTCGCCTTCGAGACCACGTACGCCAAGGTCGTCTTGCCGATGCCGGGCGGGCCCCAGAGGATCACCGACGAGGCGCCGGCCGACCCTCCCCCGCCCTCCCCGACCAGGCGGCGCAGCGGCGAGCCCTGCTTCAGCAGGTGTCGCTGGCCGACTACTTCGTCGAGGGTGCGCGGGCGCATCCGGACGGCCAGCGGACTCGCGGACGGGTCCTTCTCCTGGCGTTCCTCGGCTGCGGCGGTGAAGAGGTCGGGTTCCACGACCAAAACCCTAAGTCACACCACTGACAACCCCACCGGCGCCGGTCAGGCCCAGAGCTTGTCGCCCCAGCGCGTGAAGATCAGGACGGCGATGATGCCGATGTGCAGGACGGGCAGCGCCCACGTGAAGTCCTCGAAGAAGGACTTCAGCCAGCGGGGCGTCGGCAGGAAGTCGTTGCGGACGTTGAACGACGTGACGTACCAGAACATCAGGATCGTGGCGACCCACGCCAGGCAGCACCACAGGCACAGCGCGTTGATCCGGTACAGGGACTGGAACTGCAGCCAGGTCACGAACCCGACGCCGAACAGGCAGCCCGCGTTGAACGTCAGCCAGTACCAGCGCGGGTAGGTCGCCCGGGCCAGCAGGCTCATGCCGACGCAGATCACGACCGCGTAGGCGGCGAGGCCCAGCATCGGGTTCGGGAAGCCGAAGGCCGACGCCTGGTCGCTCTCCATGATCGAGCCGCAGGACAGGATCGGGTTGATGGAGCAGCCCGGCGTGAAGGTGGTCCCCGCGACCTTCGCCTCGAGGATCTTGAACTTGTCGATCGTGATGACCCACGCCGCGAGCAGGCCCGCCGCTCCGGTGATCACCAGGAGCAGGCCGAAGGCACGGCTCCCGCCGACCGAACGCGGACCGCCTCCGCTGTCGATGTCGCGGGAGACGCTGTCGCTGTCGCTTGCTGTGGTCGTCTTGCTCATCACGCCGATCCGTAAGTGAGATGTGTGGCCTGCGGGCACGCTCATTCTGCCGTACCGGCCCGGGTGTCCACCGTTCGATGGACATAAGGATGTACGCCCGGAGGTCCCGGAGCGTTCGCTCCGGCGCGACGCTCCTGCCATGACCACAGACACGGCAGAACTCGCGGTGGACGTACGGGGGCTGCGCAAGCGGTACGGCGACGTGACCGCCGTCGACGGCCTCGACCTGAGGATCCGTACGGGGGAGGTCTTCGGACTGCTCGGGCCCAACGGCGCGGGCAAGTCCACGACGGTGGAGATCCTCCAGGGCAACCGGGCCAGGGACGGCGGCGACGTGACCGTGCTCGGCGCGGACCCGGGCAGCGCGGGGCGCGGCCGGCGCTCCCGTGTCGGCATCGTGTGGCAGGACGAGTCGGCGCCCGCGGAGCTGACGGTGCGCGAGACCGTGCGGCACTTCGCCGGCTACTACCCGACACCGCGCGACCCCGACCGGGTCATCGAACTGGTCGGCCTGGAGAAGAAGGCGAACGCCCGGATCAAGAGTCTGTCGGGCGGCCAGCGGCGCCGTCTGGACGTCGCGCTCGGCGTCATCGGCGACCCGGAGCTGCTGCTCCTGGACGAGCCGACGACCGGGTTCGACCCGGCGGCCCGGCGCCGGTTCTGGGAGCTGATCCGGATGCTCGCCGACGAGGGCACGACGATCCTGCTCACCACCCACTACCTGGAGGAGGCGGAGGCGCTCGCGCGGCGGCTCGCGGTGATCGCGTCGGGCCGGGTCGTCGCCGAGGGCACCCCCGCGGAGCTGCGCGCCCGCTACGGCACCCGGGCCACCGTCGAGTGGACCGAGGCCGACGGCACCCCGCGCAGCGAGCGCACCGACACCCCCACCCGCGCGGTCGCCGAGCTGACGTACCGCTTCGACGGCGAGATCCCCGGGCTGAGGATCAGCCGCCCGACCCTCGAGGACGTGTACCTGCGCCTCACCGGACAGGACCGCCAGGACCGACACTCGCAGGAGACGCAGCGATGACGACCGCGACGCGCGCCAAGAAGGACGCACGAACCGCTCAACGCCTGCCCGGTGCCTGGCAGTTGGGGCTGCGGCGCGGCGCCCTCGAGATCAAGCAGTTCTTCCGGATGCGGGAACAGGTGGTCTTCACCTTCGCCTTCCCGGTCGTCTTCCTCTTCCTCTTCGCGTCGATCTTCAGCGACGACGTGCAGGGCGCGGGCATCAACGCCTCGCAGCTGTACGTGCCCGCGATGACGGCGGCGGGCATCATGTCGACAAGTTTCCAGTCGCTCGGCATCTCGATCGCCATCGAGCGGGACGAGAAGGTGCTGCGCCGGCTGAGCGGTACGCCGATGCCTCCGGCCTCGTACTTCCTCGGGAAGGTGTGGCTCGTGCTCGTCACGGGTCTCATGGAGACGGCGATCCTGCTCGCCGTGGGCACCACCCTCTACGACGTCGACCTGCCGTCGAGCGCGGGCAAGTGGTTCACGTTCGCCTGGCTGTTCCTGCTCGGCATCACGGCATGCGCGCTGCTCGGCATCGCGATCAGCTCCGTGCCGAAGTCAGGCAAGAGCGCGACCTCCGTCGTCGTTCTTCCCTTCCTGGTCCTGCAGTTCATCTCCGGTGTCTACATCGCGATCGACACCATCCCGGACTGGATGCTGAACATCGGGGCCGTCTTCCCTCTGAAGTGGCTGTGCCAGGGCCTGCGCGGGGTCTTCCTGCCGGACTCGGCGCATGTCCTGGAGCAGGCGGGCGGCTGGGAGTTCGGGAAGGCTGCTCTGGTGCTGGGGGCCTGGTGCGTCGGAGGATTGGTGCTGTGCCTGCTGACTTTCCGGTGGAAGAACCGGCGCGACGGGTGACCCCCGTGAACCCACGGACCGCTCCGCGCGGGGTGGACGTCTGGGCCCGCACCTTCCGGCTCTGGGACACCTACTTCGCGATCGTGTGGCTGGCCACGCTGATGTTCGTGCTCGGCACGGCACAACCGGCGTGGCCGGTCCGCGTGGCGGCCGGATGCCCCCTCGCGCTGCTCGTCCCCTGGTACGTGGTGTACGGGCGGCCGGTGCTGATGACCGAGGGCACGGCCGAGCGGCGCGCGGTGACGTACATCGCGGGGGCCGTGGCCGTGTATCTGATGCCGGGCGTGCTGGTCGGCGAGACGCGGCTGATGGCCTTCGCGCTCGTACCGCAGTGCTTCATCGCGCTGCGCTACCGGCGGGCGATGGTCGCGGTCACCGTCATCAACCTCGCGCCGGTGGCGGGCTGGGCGCTGCTCTGGGACGTCGGCGGCCAGGACCTCTTCTTCAACTCGGTGTTCGCCGTGGTGACCCTCGTGTTCTCGGCGGCGTTCGGCGGCTGGACGATTCGGATCATGGACCAGAGCCAGGAACGGGCCGAGCTGATCGCGGAGCTGGACGCCAGCCGCGAGGAGGTGGCCCAGCTCTCCGCGGACCGCGGCGCCCTCGCCGAGCGCGAGCGGATGTCCCGGGAGATCCACGACACGCTCGCCCAGGGCTTCACCAGCGTCCTGATGCTCGTCCAGGCCGTCGACGCCGAGCTGACGGACGATGTCCCGCAGGCCCGGCGCCACTTGCGGCTGATGGCGGACACCGCGCGGCAGAACCTCGCGGAGGCGCGGGCGCTCGTCGCGGGCGGCGCCCCGGCCGACCTGGACGGCGCGTCCCTGCCCGACGCGCTGCGCCGGCTCGCGTCCCGGCACGACGCGAAGGTTCACGTCAGCGGCGCGGCGGGGCCGTTGGCGCCCGGCCTGGAAGTGGTGGCCCTGCGCGGCTGCCAGGAAGCCCTCGCCAACGTACGCAAGCACGCGGCGCCCGACACCGCGGTGCACATCGAACTCACCTACACAGCAGGTGAGTTGAGTATCTCCATTCGTGACTCGGGGCCCGGTTTCGACCCGGGTGCCACCACCGACGGGTTCGGGCTGCGCGGCCTTCGGGCGCGTGCCGCGGAGGTCGGCGGCACCGCCACCGTCGACAGTTCCCCCGGCGCGGGCACCACCGTCACCGTCCGGCTCCCGGTACCCGAGAGGACCCTTTCGTGATCCGCATCCTGCTCGCCGACGACCACCCCGTCGTCCGCGAGGGCCTGCGCGCCATGCTCGACGCCGAACCGGACCTGGAGGTCGTCGCGGAGGCGTCGAACGGCCCGCGGGCCGAGGCGCTCGCCGCCGAACTCGCCCCGGACATCGTCCTGATGGACCTGCGGATGCCGGGCGGCGACGGCGTCGAGTCGATCGTGCGGATGTCCGCGGCCGGGCTGCCGTGCCGGATGATCGTCCTGACGACGTACGAGACGGACCGCGACATCCTGCGGGCCGTGGAGGCGGGCGCGGCCGGCTATCTGCTCAAGGACATGGCCCGGGCCGAACTCGCGGGCGCGGTGCGCGCCGCCGCGCGGGGCGAGACGGTGCTGGCCCCCTCGGTCGCGGCGCGGCTCGTGGACCAGCTCAGGACGAACCCGGAGCGTCCGCGGCTCTCCGAGCGGGAGACGGCGGTGCTGCGGCTGGTCGCCGACGGGTGCACGAACGCGGAGATCGGGCGGCGCCTGCATGTCGCCGAGTCGACGGTGAAGACGCATTTGCTGCGCGTGTTCGGCAAGTTGGGGGTGGACGACCGCACGGCCGCTGTCACCAGTGCGATGCGCTTCGGGTTGCTGGAGTAGGCATCAGTCGCGGCTGCGGGCCGGTGGGCGGCTGGTCGCGCAGTTCCCCGCGCCCCTGAAGCGAGCTTCGCTCGCCCAGGGGGAACTGCGTGACCAGCCGAACGTCAGCCCAGCTTGGCCCGGAGTACCTCGACGACCTGGTCCACCGCGACCGCGGACTGCTCGCCGGACTCCATGTTCTTGAGCTGCACGACTCCCTCGGCGAGATCCCGCTCCCCGGCGACGAGCGTGAACCGCGCACCGCTGCGGTTGGCGTTCTTCATCGCGCCCTTGAGGCCCTTGCCGCCGAACGAGAAGTCCGCCGAGATCCCGGCCTTGCGCAGCTCCGTCACCTTGGCGAACAGCACGCGCCGCGCCTCGTCGCCGAGCGGAACGGCGAACACGCTGGTCGTGGGCGGGAGTTCCAGCTCCACGCCCTCGGCCTCCAGCGCGAGCACCGTACGGTCGACGCCGAGCGCCCAGCCCACCGACGGCAGCGACGGGCCGCCGATCATCTCGGACAGACCGTCGTAGCGACCACCGCCGCCCACCGCGGACTGCGAGCCCAGACCGTCGTGGACGAACTCGAAGGTCGTACGGGTGTAGTAGTCCAGGCCGCGGACCAGCTTCTCATCGTCCTCGAAGGCGACGCCCTCGGCGATCAGCAGCTCACGCACCTGCTCGTGGTACGCCTTGCACGCGTCGCACAGGTAGTCGCGCAGCGAGGGCGCGCCGACGAGCTGCTTCTGCACGTCGGCCCGCTTGTCGTCGAGGACGCGCAGCGGGTTGATCTCGGCGCGACGCAGCGTCTCCTCGTCCAGGTCGAGGCCGCGCAGGAAGTCCTGCAGGGCGGCCCGGTAGACGGGGCGGCACTCCTTGTCGCCCAGCGAGTTCAGCAGGATGCGGAAGTCGCTGAGGCCGAGGGAGCGGTACGCCTGGTCGGCCAGCACGATCAGCTCGGCGTCGAGGGCCGGGTCCTCCGCACCGATCGCCTCGGCGCCGACCTGCGAGAAGTGCCGGTAGCGGCCCTTCTGCGGGCGCTCGTAGCGGTAGTACGAGCCCGAGTACCAGAGCTTGACGGGGAGGTTGCCCGCCTTGTGGAGGTTGGCCTCCAGCGCGGCGCGCAGCACGGAGGCCGTGCCCTCGGGACGCAGTGCGAGCTTGTCGCCGCCCTTGGTCTCGAAGGCGTACATCTCCTTGGTCACGATGTCGGTGGACTCGCCGACACCGCGCGCGAACAGCTCCACATTCTCAAAACCGGGTGTCTCGACATAGCCGTAGCCGGAGTTGCGCAGCGGCGTGGAGATCGCCTCGCGGACCGCCAGGTACTTCGCGGAGTCCGGCGGCAGCAGGTCGTACGTGCCCTTGGGGGCCTGAAAGGTACTCACGGGAGGTCTTCTCGTCACATTCCTCGTCGGGGAGCCTCGGTCGAGGGTCCCTGGCCGGCGGCCACCTGCCGCAGATACGGGTTGGTGGCGCGCTCCTGGCCGATGGTCGTCTGGGGGCCGTGTCCGGAGAGCACCACGGTCGAGTCGTCGAGCGGCAGGCACACGCGGGCCAGCGATTCGAGCATGTCGTCCATGGAGCCACCGGGAAGGTCGGTGCGTCCGATGGAGCCGGCGAAGAGCAGGTCACCCGAGAAGAACACCGACGGGACGTCCGTGGTCTCGGGCATCTGGAAGCTCACCGACCCCTTGGTATGGCCGGGTGCGTGCGCCACGCTGAAGTCGAGTCCGGCGAGCTTCAGCCGGGCGCCGTCGGACAGCGTCCGTACGTCGTCGGGCTCGCCCACGGTGATCTCGCCCATGAGCGGCATCCCGATGGCGCGACCGATGCCCTTCTCCGGGTCGCTCATCATGTAGCGGTCCTCGGGGTGGATCCAGGCCGGCACGTCGTGCGCCCCGCACACCGGGACGACCGAGGCGACATGGTCGATGTGCCCGTGCGTGAGGACGACCGCGACCGGCTTGAGCCGGTGCTTCTTGAGCGCTTCCTCGACTCCTTCGGTGGCCTCGTGGCCCGGGTCGATGATCACGCACTCCTCACCCGCGGCGGGGGCAACCAGGTAACAGTTGGTGCCCCAGGCCCCGGCGGGGAACCCGGCAATCAGCACGATCGTCCTTCATCTGTCGACGGAATGCGGCAATGCGGCAGATCAGAGCCTACCGGCGCTGCCGATTCCACAGCGAACCCATATACGGTACGGGGCACAATCAAGGGCCCAGTCATCGCCATACACACGTACGAGGAGAAGACCCGGTGGTCACCAAGGATCAGCGGCAGCGTCAGCTCGCCCGGGAGAAGTTCCTGCGCCAGCAGCAGCGGCGCGAGGCCGCGCGACGCAAGGCCCGCACCCGCAACACCGTGATCGCCGCCGTGCTCGCGGTGGTCGTCCTCGGCACGGGCGGCGCCTACGCCGCCGGGGCCTTCAAGAGCGACGACAAGAAGGACACCGCGGGCGCCGAGGCGAGCCCGAGCCCGAGCGCTTCCTCCACGGAGAAGCCCGAGCCGAAGATGGCCGTCGACAAGAAGGCCACGTACACGATGGCGATGAAGACGAGCCAGGGCGACATCGGCATCGCCATGGAGGCAGCCAAGACGCCGCACACCGTCAACTCGTTCAAGTACCTCGCCGACAAGGAGTTCTTCAACAACACGAAGTGCCACCGGCTCACCACCGACGGCATCTTCGTGCTGCAGTGCGGTGACCCCGAGGGCACCGGCGCGGGCGGCCCCGGGTACACGATCCCGGACGAGAACCTGACGGGTCTCGGCAAGGCGGGCAAGGACGGCACGGTCACGTACCCTGCCGGAACCGTCGCGATGGCCAACACCGGTCAGGCGCACACCGGCGGCAGCCAGTTCTTCCTCGTCTACAAGGACAGCAAGCTCCCTCCGTCGTACACGCCGTTCGGCAAGATGGACGCGGACGGACTGAAGGTCGTGCAGGGCGTCGCCAAGGGCGGTGTGGCCTCCGGAGGCCAGAGCGCGACCGATGGTGCTCCGAAGAAGACCGTCAAGGTCGAGACCGTGACGGTGAAGAAGAACTGACCTGTCGGTCACCAAATTTCGGTCGCGCGGGATGCGGACAGCATCCCCGCCGGTCGCCTATGTTGGCCGTGACGAAACTGTGGACGATGCCCGGGGGCCCACGAGTTCCCCGCAGGCATCATGTGGAGGAGGCGCTGTGAGCAGCGACCCGTGGGGCCGCGTCGACGAGACGGGGACCGTGTACGTGCGTTCGGCCGACGGCACTGAGCGTGAGGTCGGTTCGTGGAAGGCCGGTTCTCCTGACGAGGCCCTTGCCTACTTCAAGCGCAAGTACGAAGGTCTGGTCGTCGAGATCGGGCTCCTCGAGCGCCGGGTGCAGACGACCGATCTGTCGGCCAAGGACGCCATGACGGCGATCGAGCACCTGCGGGAGCAGGTCACCGACGCGCACGCGGTCGGTGACCTGGACGCGCTCGGCAAGCGGCTCGACAAGCTGGTCGAGTCCGTGGAGTCGCGTCGCGAGGAGCGCAAGGCCCAGAAGGCCAAGCAGTCCGACGAGGCACGGCACTCCAAGGAGGCGCTGGTCACCGAGGCGGAGGAGCTGGCCCAGTCCGAGCAGTGGCGGGCGGCCGGCGAGCGGCTGCGGGCGCTGGTCGACACCTGGAAGGGTCTGCCGCGTCTGGACCGCAAGTCGGACGACGAGCTGTGGCACCGCTTCTCGCACGCCCGCTCGGCGTTCTCCAAGCGCCGCAAGGCCCACTTCGCCTCGCTGGACGCGCAGCGCGAGGACGCCCGCAAGGCGAAGGAGAAGCTGGTCGCCGAGGCGGAGTCGCTGTCGAACTCGCAGGACTGGGGCGTGACCGCGGCCCGTTACCGCGAGTTGATGACGGACTGGAAGGCCGCGGGGCGGGCGCAGCGCGAGCACGAGGACGACCTGTGGAACCGCTTCCGCGGTGCCCAGGACGTGTTCTTCGCGGCGCGCAGCTCGGTGTTCGCGGAGCGCGACGCCGAGCAGGGCGAGAACCTCAAGCTCAAGGAGGAGCTGGCCGACGAGGCCGAGAAGCTGCTCCCGATCGGGGACCTGAAGTCGGCCCGCGCCGCGTTCCGCTCGATCAACGAGCGCTGGGAGGCCATCGGCCACGTCCCGCGCGACGCCCGCCCGAAGGTCGAGGGCCGGATGCACGCCGTCGAGCGCGCTCTCCAGGAGTCCGAGGAGGCCGAGTGGCGTCGTACGAACCCGGAGGCGCGGGCGCGGGCGGCGGGTCTCACGGGTCAGCTGCAGGCCGCGGTCGACAAGCTCACGGGCCAGATCGAGCAGGCCCGTTCGCAGGGCAACAACGCCAAGGCGGACAAGCTCCAGAAGGAGCTCGACGGCCGTCAGGCGCTGCTGGACTCGGCGCTGAAGGGGCTCGAGGAGTTCGGCGGCTGACGCTCCGCTGACAGCAGGATGTGAAGCGGCCCCGGGTTCTTCGGAACCCGGGGCCGTTCTGCATACAGAGCCTCGGGCACCCTTCCGCCGAGGGCGGCAGGGTGGGCAAGGCGGCACCCCGGCGCGGGGCGGGCGCTTCAAGGGGCGGTCACCTCAGCGCCGTCGGCGGCAATCCGCCCGGTGGGGCTTCTCGTGCCGTTCCCCGCGCCCCTTTCAGGGGCGCCTGGCCGACGTCACCCGGTACACGTCGTACACGCCCTCGACTCCCCTTACGGCCTTGAGGACGTGGCCCAGGTGCTTCGGGTCGCCCATCTCGAACGTGAATCGGGACGTGGCCACCCGGTCGCGGGACGTCTGCACGGCCGCGGACAGGATGTTCACGTGCTGGTCGGACAGGACGCGGGTGACGTCCGACAGCAGGCGCGAGCGGTCCAGAGCCTCGACCTGGATGGCGACCAGGAAGACCGAGGACTGGGTGGGCGCCCATTCGACCTCGAGGATGCGCTCGGGCTCGCGGGAGAGCGAGTCCACGTTCACGCAGTCGCTGCGGTGAACCGATACGCCGCTGCCGCGCGTGACGAAGCCGATGATCGGGTCACCGGGCACGGGCGTGCAGCACCGGGCCAGCTTCACCCAGACGTCGTCCACGCCCTTGACCACGACGCCCGGATCGGCGCTCGACCGGCGCTTGGAGCGGCCGCGGGCGGGCGGTGCGCTCTCGGCGATGTCCTCGTTGGCCGCCTCCTCGCCGCCGAGCGCCTGGACGAGCTTCTGCACGACGGACTGCGCCGTGACGTGCCCCTCGCCGATGGCCGCGTACAGGGACGAGATGTCGGGGTAGCGCATCTCGTGCGCGAGCGTGACGAGCGAGTCGCCCGTCAGGATCCGCTGGATCGGCAGGTTCTGCTTGCGCATGGCGCGGACGATGGCGTCCTTGCCCTGCTCGATCGCCTCGTCGCGGCGCTCCTTGGAGAACCAGGCGCGGATCTTGTTGCGGGCGCGCGGCGACTTGACGAAGCCGAGCCAGTCCCGGGACGGTCCCGCGCCCTCGGCCTTGGAGGTGAAGACCTCCACCAAGTCGCCGTTGTCCAGGGTGGATTCAAGGGGCACGAGGCGTCCGTTGACGCGTGCTCCTATGGTCCGGTGGCCGACCTCCGTGTGCACCGCGTACGAGAAGTCGACCGGGGTCGCTCCCGCCGGAAGCGCTATGACGTCGCCCTTCGGCGTGAAGACGAAGACCTCGTTGCGCGACAGGTCGAAGCGCAGGGACTCCAGGAACTCGCCCGGGTCCTCGGTCTCCTTCTGCCAGTCGAGCAACTGGCGCAGCCACGCCATGTCGTTGAGGTGGTCGTCCTTGCCGGTGGTCCGCGGCTGGTCGGAGCGCACCTTGGAGGCTCCGGCGACGGCCTCCTGCTTGTACTTCCAGTGCGCGGCGATGCCGTACTCGGCGCGGCGGTGCATGTCGAACGTACGGATCTGGAGCTCGACCGGCTTGCCGTTGGGGCCGATCACCGTCGTGTGCAGCGACTGGTACATGTTGAACTTGGGCATCGCGATGTAGTCCTTGAACCGCCCCGGAACCGGGTTCCAGCGGGCGTGGACGGTGCCCAGTGCCGCGTAGCAGTCGCGGACCGTGTCGACGAGGACGCGGATGCCCACCAGGTCGTAGATCTCCGCGAAGTCACGACCACGGACGATCATCTTCTGGTAGACGCTGTAGTAGTGCTTCGGGCGTCCCGTGACCGTCGCCTTGATGCGGGCGGCGCGCAGGTCGGCCTGCACCTCGTCGGTCACTATGGCCAGGTACTCGTCACGCTTGGGCGCGCGCTCGGCCACGAGCCGCACGATCTCGTCGTACATCTTGGGGTAGAGGATCGCGAACGCGAGGTCCTCCAGCTCCCACTTGATGGTGTTCATGCCCAGGCGGTGGGCGAGCGGCGCGTAGATCTCCAGGGTCTCGCGCGCCTTCTTCTCCTGCTTCTCGCGCTTGAGGTACCGCATGGTGCGCATGTTGTGCAGGCGGTCGGCGAGCTTGATGACCAGGACGCGGGGGTCCTTGGCCATGGCGACGACCATCTTGCGGACGGTCTCGGCCTGCGCGGCCTCGCCGAACTTGACCTTGTCGAGCTTGGTGACGCCGTCGACGAGCAGCGCGACCTGGTCGCCGAAGTCGCGCTTGAGCGTGTCCAGGCCGTACTCGGTGTCCTCCACGGTGTCGTGCAGGAGACCGGCCATCAGCGTCGCCGGGTCCATGCCCAGCTCGGCCAGGATGGTCGTGACGGCCAGCGGGTGCGTGATGTACGGGTCGCCGCTCTTGCGCTTCTGGCCGCGGTGCCAGCGCTCGGCGACCTGGTAGGCGCGCTCGATCTGGCGCAGCGTCGACGTCTCGATCTTCGAGTCGTTGCTGCGCACTATCCGCAGCAGCGGCTCGAGGACCGGGTTGTACGGGTTCGAGCGCTGGACGCCGAGGCGGGCCAGGCGGGCCCGGACGCGGTTGGAGGACCCGGAGCGTGCCGCGGGCTGGTTCGCGGCCGCGCGGATCACGGGCGGCGGTGTGGCGCGCTGCTGCTCGGCAGGAGGCTTGGGACGTGCCGGCTCGACCGCCTTGCCGCCGGTCGGCGGTGCGGGCTCGGCGCCTTTCGCGGGCGTGCCGGAAGGAGCCGCGCCCGGGGCAGCCTGCTGGTCGTTCGTGGCGGCGGTGAGTGGCTTGGCCTCGTCTGGCAACGGCGCTCCTCGTGCGCGACGGGTCCCCCGTTCAGGTCCCGGAGAGCCCATGGTATCGATCCGACGCCCACCGAACGTATTCGGCCGGTGGTTCGGCTTTGTACTGGAGCAACAGCAGAGGCGGGCGCCGGATTCCTCCGGGCCCGCCTGCAAGGCTGTGAGCTGGTGTCTTTCCCGGCTCTTTACACGACGAGCAGGGCGTCGAGCGGAGCCCCCCGAAGGGCGGGGTTCAGCCGCTCGCGGCCGGGCAGGAAGCCCAGTTCCATGAGGACCGCGACGCCCGCGACCTCGGCGCCCGCACTGCGGATCAGGTGCAGGGCGGCCTCGGCGGTGCCGCCGGTGGCCAGCACGTCGTCGATGACCATGACGCGGTCGTCGGCGGACAGGTCCTCGGCGTGCACCTCGATCTCGGCGGACCCGTACTCGAGGTCGTAGCACTGCTTCAGCGTCGCGCCGGGGAGCTTGCCCGCCTTGCGTACGGGGATGAAGCCGAGGCCCGCGCGGATCGCGACCGGGGCGCCGAGGATGAAGCCGCGGGCCTCCAGGCCGACGACCTTGGTCGCGCCGTGTCGCACGCACAGTTCGGCGAGCGCGTCGGTGAGGGCGGTGAACGCCGCCGGGTCGGCGAGGAGCGGGGTGATGTCCTTGAAGAGGACGCCCGGCTCCGGATAGTCCTGCACATCACGGATGCGGCTGAGGAGCAGCTCCTTGATGTCGGTCATTTCTGCACCTCAGCGAGTCTGTGATGGGGTTGTGCCGCGCCTTTTCGGCGGGTCTGCGCGGTCGTCAACCCTAGCAGTCGCACCTGTCCGGAAACGACGTGGGCGCCAGGAGCGTCGCAGCTCCTGGCGCCCATGCGCGTACGGGACCGAACCGGTCAGCGGCGCTTGCCCGAGGGGCGTCCGCGGCCGCGGTTGCGGGCCGGCTGGTTGCGCGGACCCGCGCCCGCCGCGGCGTCCTGCGGCTCGTCGTCCTCGTCCTGCGGCGATCCGGCCGCCTGGTGGCCCACCACGGCCGTCTCGGGCTGGGCCGCGGCGGCGGCCCGCTTGGCGAGCACCCGCTTCTTGAGCGCCTTCATCTTCGGCTCGCGCTCCTTGAGGTCGGCGACCAGCGGAGTGGCGATGAAGATCGAGGAGTACGCACCGGCGGCCAGGCCGACGAAGAGCGACAGCGAGATGTCGTTCAGCATGCCGGCGCCGAGGAAGCCGCCCCCGATGAACAGCAGGCCCGCGACCGGGAGCAACGCCACGACCGTGGTGTTGATCGAGCGGACCAGGGTGCTGTTGATCGAGCGGTTGGCGATGTCGCTGTAGGTCCAGCGGGTCTGCTTCTCGATGCCCTTCGTCTGCTCCTTGAGGGAGTCGAAGACGACGACCGTGTCGTAGAGCGAGTAACCGAGGATCGTGAGCAGACCGATCACCGTACCCGGCGTGACCTCGAAGCCCACGAGGGCATAGATCCCGACGGTGATGGTGATGTCGTGGATGAGCGCGACGAGCGCCGCCACCGCCATCCGCCACTCGAAGGCGATCGCCAGATAGATCACGACCAGGACCATGAAGATGGCCAGGCCCTGCCATGCCTTGTTGGCGATCGTCTCACCCCAACTGGGGCCCACGAGGTCGGCGTTGATCTTGTCGGCGGGGATGCCCATCTCCTTGGAGAGGTCCGCCTTGATGTCGTCCGACTTGCCCGTGTCGATGCCCGCGATCTGGATGCGCAGGCCGCCCGTGCCGAGCTCCTGCACGATCGCGTCGTGACCCGAGGCGTCCTCCGCGTACTTCTCCGCCTGGGAGGCGGAGACGGAGGTCTTCGGCGTGGTGAAGACCGCGCCGCCCTCGAACTCGATGCCCATGTTCAGGCCGCGCACCGCGAGGCCCAGGATCGCCGTGATGGTGATCAGGATCGAGACGCCGTACCAGATCTTGCGCTTGCCGATGAAGTCGTAGCCGACCTCACCGCGGTAGAGCTTGGCGCCGAGATTGCCGAGCTTCGACATCTCACGCCTCCTTCGGGTCGACAGGACGGGCGGCGCGGCGCGTGCGGCGCAGCGGGGGCTGGACGCCGAGGCGCTTGGGGTCGAGGCCGGACCACTTGTGCCCGCTGGTGAAGAACTTGGTGCGGGCCAGGATCGTCATCAGCGGCTTCGTGAAGAGGAAGACCACGACCACGTCGAGCAGGGTGGTCAGGCCGAGCGTGAACGCGAAGCCCTGCACCTTGCCGACGGTCACGATGTAGAGCACCGCGGCCGCGAGGAACGACACGAAGTCGGAGACCAGGATGGTGCGCCGGGCGCGCGGCCAGGCGCGCTCGACCGCGGGCCGCACGGAGCGGCCTTCCCTGACCTCGTCACGGATGCGTTCGAAGAACACGATGAACGAGTCCGCGGTGATACCGATGGCCACGATGGCACCGCACACCGCCGGCAGGTTCAGCGCGAAGCCGATGGCCGGGCCGAGCAGCGTCATGAGCGTGTACGTCAGGATGCCCGAGGTCAGCAGCGAGGCGAGAGCGATGATCGACAGGCCCCGGTAGTAGACGACCAGGTAGATGACGACCAGGGCGAGACCGATGGCACCGGCGATCAGACCGGCGTGCAGCTGCTCGCCACCGAGCGCGGCGGTCACCGAGGTGACGCTCTGCTCCTGGAAGGTCAGCGGCAGGGCGCCGTAGGACAGCACGTTGGCCAGGTCCTGGGCGGACTGCTGGTTGAAGCTGCCGGAGATCTCGGCGGAGCCGCTCAGCGTGGAGGAGACGCTCGGGGCCGAGACCACGTCACCGTCGAGGACGATGGCGAACTGGTTCATCGGCTGCTGCTGGTCCTTGAGCTTGCTGGTCGTCGCGGCGAACTTCTTCGAGCCGGAGCCCGTGAAGTCCATGTTGACGACCCACTGCGCGGACTGCTGGTTGATCGTCGCCTGGGCCTTCTTGACGTCCTTGCCGTTCACCTCGGACGGGCCGAGGATGTACTTCGCCCAGGTGCCGGACGAGTCCTTGCCGCACGCGACGATCGTGTCGGTCGCCTTGGCGCCCTCGTTGGCCTTCGTCCGGGCGGCCGAGTCGGAGCAGTCGAGGTCCGTGAACTTCTTCTGCAGCGCGGTCGTCGCCGGGTCGGCCGAGGCGCTGGCGCTCGCGGACGGGGACGCCTTGTCGGAGGCCTTGTCGTCGGCGCTGCCGCTCGCGCTCGCGGAGGAGCTGGGCGTGGCGTCGGCCTTGAGGCCGTCGGTGACGGGGCGGCCCTGGGAGGTGGCGGAGGCGGACGGCGACGCGGAGGACGAGGCCTTGTCCGTGGCCTTGTCCGTGGCCTTGTCGGTCGCCTTGCCGCTCGAGGAGGCGCTCGGCGACGGGCTGGCGGAGGAGTCGGCCGTGGGGGAGCCGGCAGCCATCGTGAGCACGGGGCGGAAGTACAGCTGCGCGGTCGTACCGACCTGCTCGCGCGCCTGCTTCTCGTTCGTGCCCTTGGGGATGTTGACGATGATGTTGTTGTTGCCCTGCGTCTGGACCTCGGCCTCGGACACACCCAAGCCGTTGACACGGCGGTTGATGATGTCCGCCGCGGTGTCCATGTTGGTCTTGTTGATCGCGTTGGGCTTGCCCGGCTCGTTCTTGGCCTGCAGCGTGATGCTGGTGCCGCCCGCGAGGTCGATGCCGAGGCGCGGGGTGAGCGTGCCGGCGAGGAACATCCCCCCGATGAGCGCGACCATGACGATCACGATCAGGCTCAGGGCACGGCCCGGCTTGCTCTGGGCACCTGCCCCTCGGCTCTTTTTAGGTGTGGCCACCTTCTCGTACTCCCTCTCCATCCGTCCGGCATCGGGGATGCGTGCCCCGGGCTGCTCAGACGGCCATGAAATGGTCGAGAATCCGCGCGCGTCACGCACGAACAGGAACCGCGGGGACGCAAGCGGTACGTCCCCCGGCTCCGGTCGTGACTACTTCGCGTCGGACTCGCCGTCGGTCTTCTTCGCCTCGGCGTCGCCGGTCTTGGCGGCCTCGGCGGGCTCGTCGGCCTCGGCGGCCTCGTCCTTCTTGCCGAGGTCGATGCGCGAGTCGTCAGCGGCGGTCTCGTCGGTCTCGGTGAGGGAGGACGCGTCGTCCGGCACGACGGCGTCGTCGGTCAGCTCGTCCGTGTCGGCCTCCGGGCCGTGGACGATGCGGTTGTACTCGTCATCGGAGAGCACGGCGCCGATCGCGTTCTTCGCGAACATGAGGTGGACGCCGGGGCCTGCGTCGAGGAGGACCGTGTCCTCGTTGACCTCCTTGACCGTGGCGTACATGCCCCCGATCGTGCGGACGCCGGAACCGGGCTGCATCTCATTGCGCATGCTCGCGGCCTGCTGCTGCTTCTTCTTGGCAGACCGGGTCATCAGGAACATGGCCCCGATGAGCACGATGAACGGGAGGAGGGTCACGAGACTCACGGGTGGGAACTTCCTTCATACGACCGCGGCGGACAGCGGCCTTGTCGGGGTTTGGGGGTCGGCCGTCGTCCATCAACCTTAAGGGCGACGTCGGCGGAGTCTAAGCGAGTCCGCCATGTGGGAACAACGCTCAGCATGGCACCGGGGTTCCAGCCGCCGCGAGTACCCGCGCCGTCACGCCCCGAAGAGGCCCTGTTGTCCGCTTGCGCCCGGCTTTCCCTGGGGCGGAGTCAGTCCGAGGTGGGCCCACGCGGCAGGTGTGGCGACCCGGCCGCGCGGGGTTCGGGCCAGCAGTCCCTCGCGTACGAGGAAGGGCTCGGCGACCTCCTCGACGGTCTCGCGCTCCTCCCCCACGGCGACCGCGAGTGTCGAAAGTCCCACAGGTCCGCCGCCGAACAGTTTGAGCAGGGCCTCCAGGACGGCGCGGTCAAGGCGGTCGAGGCCGCGGCCGTCCACCTCGTAGACGCCGAGCGCCGCGCCGGCGATGTCCTGGGTGATGTGTCCGTCGGCCTTGACCTGCGCGTAGTCGCGGACGCGGCGCAGGAGGCGGTTGGCGATGCGCGGGGTGCCGCGGGAGCGGCCGGCGATCTCGGCCGCTCCCGCCGGGTCGATCTCCACGTCGAGGAGTCCTGCCGAGCGATGGATCACCCGCTCCAGCTCGTGCGGCTCGTAGAACTCCATGTGCGCGGTGAAGCCGAAGCGGTCGCGCAGCGGGGGCGGCAGCAGGCCCGCGCGCGTGGTGGCGCCGACCAGCGTGAACGGCGGAAGTTCGAGCGGGATGGCGGTGGCGCCGGGGCCCTTGCCGACGATGACGTCGACGCGGAAGTCCTCCATCGCCATGTAGAGCATCTCCTCGGCGGGCCGCGACATCCGGTGGATCTCGTCGAGGAAGAGGACCTCGCCCTCCTGGAGGGAGGAGAGGATCGCGGCCAGGTCGCCCGCGTGCTGGATGGCGGGGCCCGAGGTGATGCGGATGGGGGCGCCCATCTCCGCCGCGATGATCATGGAGAGGGTCGTCTTGCCGAGGCCCGGGGCGCCGGAGAGCAGGACGTGGTCGGCCGTGGCGCCGCGCGCGCGGGCGGCGCGCAGCACCAGGTCGAGCTGCTCCCTGACCTTCTCCTGGCCGATGAACTCGCCCAGGTCCTTGGGGCGCAGGGCCGCCTCGACGGCCTGGTCCTCGCCGTCGGCGACAGATCCGACCAGCCGCTCCGCGGCGGGCCCGACGAGCCGGTCGGCTGCCTGCGGGGCGGCTTCGTCGGTCGTCTCGTCCCAGTTCATGTGGTGTGCCTCGCGTTACGTGAGCTGCGGGATCAGGAGGATCAGTACAAGGGGTCCGCGGTCGGCTAGCGGGTGCGGTTGAGGGTCTGCAGGGCCGCCTTGAGGAGCTGGCCCACCTGCGGGCTCTCCACCGCCTCGGCCTGCGGGGTGACCGCGGCGACCGCCTCGTCGGCCTCACGGCTCGCGTAGCCGAGACCGATCAGGGCGGCGTGCAGCTGGTCGCGCCAGCCGCTGGTGACGGCCGTGCCGATGGCGGGGCCGCCGGTGCCGAGCGGCTCGCCGAGCCGGTCCTTGAGCTCCAGCAGGAGCTTCTGGGCGCCCTTCTTGCCGATGCCGGGGACGGCGGTGAGCGCCTTCTCGTCGCCGGTGGAGACCGCTCGGCGCAGGGCGTCCGGGCTGTGCACGGCGAGCATGGCCTGGGCGAGCCGGGGGCCGACGCCGCTCGCGGTCTGCAGGAGCTCGAAGGTCTGCTTCTCGTCGTCGTCCGCGAAGCCGTACAGGGTGAGCGAGTCCTCCCGGACGACGAGGGAGGTGGCGAGCTTGGTCTGCTGGCCGATGCGGAGCCCGGACAGGGTGTTCGGCGTGCACTGGAGGGCCATGCCGATGCCTCCGACTTCCACCACCGCGGCGTCGGGGGCGAGGGCGGCGACGGGGCCGCTGACGAAGGCGATCATGCGGTACGGCCTTTCGATGCTCGAGCCGTGTGCAGGGCCACGGCTTGCTGGAGTCTGTTCTGCGCGGGGGCGCGCCAGATGTGGCAGATGGCGAGGGCGAGGGCGTCGGCGGCGTCGGCCGGCTTGGGCGGGGCGTCGAGCCGCAGCAGCCGGGTCACCATGGCGCCCACCTGTGCCTTGTCGGCGCGGCCGCTGCCGGTGACGGCGGCCTTGACCTCGCTGGGCGTGTGCAGGGCGACGGGGATGCCGCGGCGCGAGGCGCACAGCATGGCGACGGCACTGGCCTGGGCGGTCCCCATCACCGTACTGACGTTGTGCTGGCTGAACACCCGCTCCACGGCGAGGACTTCGGGCTCGTGCTCGTCGAGCCACTGCTCGATGCCCTGCTCGATGGCGACCAGGCGGTGGCCGAGCTCGGCGTCCGGAGGTGTCCTGACGACGCCGACGCCGCGCATGGTGAGCGGTCGGCCCGCGACCCCCTCGACCACGCCGACACCGCACCGGGTAAGCCCCGGGTCCACCCCGAGTACGCGCACGCCTGGCCCCCTTGTTCGATCGCCTGTTTGTGCAGGCTATCGGCTGCCACCGACAAAGCGGCGGGCCGACGGGGTGTGTCCCGTCGGCCCGCCGCGCGAAGCTGTGTCAGGCCGCCTCAGGCGTCGACCTTCTCCATGACCTCGTCGGAGACGTCGAAGTTCGCGAAGACGTTCTGCACGTCGTCGCTGTCCTCGAGCGCGTCGATCAGCTTGAAGATCTTGCGCGCGCCCTCCTCGTCCAGCTCGACCTGCATGGTCGGGACGAAGTTGGCGTCGGCCGAGTCGTAGTCGATGCCGGCCTCCTGGAGCGCGGTGCGTACCGCGACCAGGTCGGTGGCCTCGGAGAGGACCTCGAAGGACTCGCCCAGGTCGTTGACCTCTTCGGCGCCCGCGTCGAGCACGGCGTCCAGGACGTCGTCCTCGCTCAGCTCGCCCTTGGGGACGACCACGACGCCCTTGCGGTTGAACAGGTACGACACGGAACCCGGGTCGGCCATGTTGCCGCCGTTGCGGGTCATCGCGACGCGCACGTCGGAGGCGGCGCGGTTGCGGTTGTCGGTGAGGCACTCGATGAGCACCGCGACACCGTTCGGGCCGTAGCCCTCGTACATGATCGTCTCGTAGTCGGCGCCGCCGGCCTCGAGACCGCCACCGCGCTTGACCGCGGAGTCGATGTTCTTGTTCGGGACCGACTGCTTCTTCGCCTTCTGGATGGCGTCGAACAGCGTCGGGTTGCCCTCGATGTCCGTGCCGCCCATGCGCGCCGCGACTTCGATGTTCTTGATCAGCTTCGCGAAGAGCTTGCCGCGCTTGGCGTCGATCACGGCCTTCTTGTGCTTCGTCGTAGCCCATTTAGAGTGGCCGGACATCTGCCTGTCTCCTTCGCGTAACCAACCCATGAACGGGCTCCCCCGGGCCTGAACGGCCGGAGGGACCCCGAGAGATCCTACAAGGATCCCGCCGCGACCTTCTCACGCACCATGTCCACGAAGAGCGCGTGGAGCCGGTGGTCGCCCGTGAGTTCCGGGTGGAAGGACGTCGCGAGAGCGTATCCCTGCCGTACGGCGACGATGTGACCGTCGTACTCGGCGAGCACCTCCACCGCGGCGCCCACGGACTCGACCCACGGGGCACGGATGAAGACGCCCTCTACAGGATCGCCCTCGACGCCCTGTACGTCGACCGCCGCCTCGAAGGATTCGTTCTGCCGCCCGAAGGCGTTGCGGCGCACGATCATGTCGATGCCGCCGACGGTCTCCTGGCCCGAGCGCGGGTCGAGGATCTTGTCGGCGAGCATGATCAGGCCGGCGCACGTCCCGTACACGGGCATGCCCTCGCGCACGCGCGCGCGCAGCGGCTCCATCACGCCGAAGAGGTGGGCCAGCTTGGAGATGGTGGTGGACTCGCCGCCGGGGATGACCAGGGCGTCGACCTCGGCCAGTTCCTCGGGGCGGCGCACCGGCCTGGCCACGGCGTCGGCCGTGGCCAGGGCGATGAGGTGCTCCCGTACGTCGCCCTGGAGTGCGAGGACGCCGACCACGGGGGTCGTCATCACCAGCCTCGGTTCGCGTAGCGCTCGGCCTCGGGGAGGGTGTCGCAGTTGATGCCGACCATGGCCTCGCCGAGGTTGCGGGAGGCGTCCGCGATGATCTTGGGGTCGTCGTAGAAGGTGGTGGCCTTCACGATGGCGGCGGCGCGCTTGGCCGGGTCGCCCGACTTGAAGATGCCGGAGCCGACGAAGACGCCCTCGGCGCCGAGCTGGCGCATGAGCGCGGCGTCGGCCGGGGTGGCGACGCCACCGGCGGAGAAGAGGACCACCGGCAGCTTGCCCAGCTCGGAGACCTCCTTGACCAGCTCGTACGGGGCGCGCAGGTCCTTGGCGGCCGCGTACAGCTCGTTGTTGTCGAAGCCGCGCAGCTTGGCGATCTCGTTCTTGATCTGGCGCAGGTGGCGGACGGCCTCGACGACGTTGCCGGTGCCGGCCTCGCCCTTGGAGCGGATCATCGCCGCGCCCTCGGCGATGCGGCGCAGGGCCTCGCCCAGGTTGGTGGCGCCGCAGACGAACGGCGTGGTGAAGGCGAACTTGTCGCTGTGGTTGATCTCGTCGGCCGGGGTGAGGACCTCGGACTCGTCGATGTAGTCGACGCCGAGGGACTGCAGGACCTGGGCCTCGACGAAGTGGCCGATGCGGGACTTGGCCATGACCGGGATCGAGACCGCGCCGATGATCTCTTCGATCATGTTCGGGTCGGACATGCGGGCCACGCCGCCGTCCTTGCGGATGTCGGCGGGAACCCGCTCCAGCGCCATGACGGCGACGGCGCCGGCGTCCTCGGCGATCTTCGCCTGTTCGGCGTTGACGACGTCCATGATCACGCCGCCCTTGAGCTGCTCGGCCATGCCGCGCTTGACGCGGGCGGTGCCGGTGGCGGAGGACGAAGAATCGACGCTGGACTGGGTGCTGGTGGACACGGATGACCTCACTCGGTGAAGAAGGCTTGTTGCAGCACCGAGGAAACCCCTGGGGACCAGGCCACTACAAGGGCCAATGGGTAGCCGGTGGCTCCTTTTGCCCTGCGATCGACAGGCCGCCCGGCTACTTGCCCACGTCGGCGAAGGCCTTGTCCTTCGGGAACGTGACGTGGGTGCAGCCGCGCCGCCGGGTGATGTCGTCGACGTAGGCGCGGAAGAGCGCGGCGATCTCCTTGCCGCCCAGCACGTTGTCGTAGAGGTAGGCGGAGCTCAGGGTGTGCAGGGCGGGGCGGCCGTCGCAGAGGGAGGAAGCCCACCAGCCGCCGCGCGTGCCGCCGGCGGTGCCCGGTTCGATGAGCCGCGGGTGCCGGTCCTGCGGGAACCCGACGGTGTCCGCTTCGGGGCCGAAGTAGGAGACGGTCCGCATCCACCAGGGCGAGTGGGTGAGCGCGACGTCGGCGTACTCGCGCTGCCCCTCGTCCAGGCCGCGGGCGACGCGGCGCACCTGGTCCGGGCTCACGGCGAGCAGACAGCGTTCGACCGGTGCGGCGGAGCCGACCGGGACGGGCAGGGCCCGGTCGGGCAGCCTGCGCTGTCCGTGCGCGTCGAGGTGCCGGGCGAACCAGCGGCACGAGGCGTCCGCCGTACGGGCCGGCCGCAGCCGGGCCGAGACCGACGTCAACTCGTCCGGGAGCGCGGGCAGTCGGGTCCGGCAGTCCAGTCGGTCGGTGACCTTCTGCGCGGCCGAGCGGGCGAGCCGGGCCAGACGCTCACGGTCCGCGGCGGAGACGTCCTCGTACTCGGCGCGCGCCGTGACGTTCAGCAGTTTCGGGGCGCCGGCGCGGCTGTCCGTCGTACAGGCGGCGCGCACGGTGACGTACTGGTCGGTGTAGTGGCCGAGGGTGCCGTCGCCGAGGTCGTGCGGTTCGGGGAACATGTCGGCGACGGCCGTGACGTCGGCTTTCGGATCGCGGCCGCGCGTCACGGAGACGAACGGGTCGTCCTGCTCGTCCCCGATCTCGTTCAACGGCTCGTCGCCGTGGTCGGCCTCGACGTGGAGGGAGAACAGGAGCGAGGACTTTCCCGGGCTCGGCACCTTGTAGATGACGCAGTTGCCGGGCAGATCCGCCACGTCGAGGCGGTGCGGCTCCCAGTCGGTGGACTCCGCGCGGACCATGCCGCCCTGGAGGTCCATGACCTCGGCTCCCGACACCAGTCCGTCGCAGGCCGCGGAGATGTCCCGCTCGCTGGAGGCGCGGTCACGTACGTCGTCGACGGTGAGCCAGCCCGCGTACAGACTCAGCCCTATCCCCGTCCATGCCGCGCACTTCCACAGCCCCGCCCACTTGGCACGCATGGTCCCGCTCCCCCGTCGGTACGTCAGGCCCGCCGGTCCCGGCGGCGGCCCGTCACCCTAGTTGATCTCGCCGCTCCGGGGCAGGGGCGGCAGGGGCCGGGACGGTCAGGCGGTGGCGCGGTCCGCCAGGGCCACCGGCGCCTCGTCGTCCATCTCGAACGCCATCGGGAACGGGGCGTGCCCGGCGAGGCGGAACCAGCGGACCTTGCGGTGGCGGCGCAGCGCGCGGGCCGCGCGGACGGCGTCGTTGTGGAAGCGGCGGGCCATGGGAACCCGGCGCACGGCCTGGGCCAGTTCCTCCGCGGCCTCCTCGCCGCCGGGTGCCTCGCGGACCACCTCGACCTGGGCGGGCTCGTTGAAGACCGCCCTGAGCGCCTGACTGAGGTCGCTCTCGGCGACCTCGCGCTGTTCCTCCTCGGCCTGCCGTGCCGCGTGCGCCGCCTCGTACAGGACGATCGAGGCGGCCGGGTCGAGCACGCCGGACGTGGCCAGTTCCTGGGCGACGGAGGCGCGGCGCAGGAGTTGGGCGTCCAGGGCGGCCCGGGCCGCGTCGATGCGGGCGTGCAGGCGGTCCAGGCGGCCCGCGGTCCAGCTCAGGTAGAGCCCGATCGCGAAGAGGGCTACGGCGATCCAGATCAGGGTGACGGTCACGGGCGGCAAGGCTACCGGTGGTGGAGCCGCTCATTTCGCGGGCGGGGCCGCCGTGCCGTCACCGGGCCGTGGAAACGCGCTCAGTCCCTGGCCAGGCCGAACCGTGACCTGAACCGTCCGGTCCGCTCGTCCTCCGCGACCGCCGCCGCGCCCTGGGTCACCGTCTCGTAGACGGACAGGATGTCCGCGCCGACCGTCGACCAGTCGAAGCGGCGTACGTGCTTGCTGCCGCGCTCGCGCAGTTCCGCGCGGCGGGCCGGGTCGCCGAGCAGCTTGATCGCCGCGACGGCCAGCGCGTCGGCGTCCTCGTTGGTGAAGAGCTCGCCGGCCCCGCCCTGGTCCAGGACCTGGGCGAAGGCGTCGAGGTCCGAGGCGAGCACGGGGGCGCCCGCCGACATCGCCTCGACGAGGATGATGCCGAAGGACTCGCCGCCGGTGTTCGGGGCGACGTACACGTCGACGCTGGCGAGGAAGCGGGCCTTGTCCTCGTCGCTGACCATGCCGAGGAACTCGACGCGCTCGCGCATCTCCTTGGGCAGGGACTCGACGGCTTCCTTCTCGTCGCCGCGGCCCGCGACCAGCAGCCGCGTCCCGGGGCGCTCGGCCAGGATCTTCGGCAGCGCCTTCATCAGCACCGGCAGACCCTTGCGGGGCTCGTCGATCCGGCCGACGAAGCCGAGCGTCTCCCCCTGCCACTCGGGCTTGGGCTCGGCCCGCGCGAAGAAGTCGACGTCGACGCCGTTCGGGATGACGACCGCGTCGCCGCCGAGGTGTTCCACCAGCGTGCGCCGCGCGTACTCGCTGACCGCGATGCGCGCGCTGATCTTCTCCAGCGCGGGCTGCAGGATCGGGTACGCGGCGATCATGGCGCGCGAGCGGGGGTTGGAGGTGTGGAAGGTCGCGACGATGGGCCCCTGCGCCGACCAGCACGCGAGCAGCCCGAGCGACGGCGAGGCCGGCTCGTGGATGTGGATCACGTCGAAGGTGCCGTCGTGCAGCCAGCGGCGCACGCGCGCGGCGCTCAGGAAGCCGAAGTTGAGCCGCGCCACCGAGCCGTTGTACGGAACGGGAACGGCCCGGCCCGCCGACACGACGTACGGCGGCAGCGGGGTCTCGTCGTCCGCCGGGGCGAGGACGGAGACCTCGTGTCCCAGGGCGATGAGGTGCTCCGCCAGATCGCGGATGTGGAACTGGACGCCGCCCGGCACGTCCCAGGAGTACGGGCAGACGATTCCGATCCTCACGCCGGCCGCTCCTCGAATTGATCCAGGTCGGCCAGCCACAGGCGCTGCAGCATGTGCCAGTCCTCCGGATGGTCCGCGATCCCCGTGGCGAAGGCATCGGCCAGCGCCTGCGTCATGACAGACGTCTTCTCGGCCCGGGTGCCTGTCTCCGGTACGTCGATGGGTGGGTGGACCCGGCCCCGCATTATGGCCGAGTCGTCGTACCAGAGGGTGACCGGCAGCAGCAGGGCACCTGTCTGCTGGGCGAGCATCGCGGGCCCGGCGGGCATCCGCGTCGTCTCGCCGAAGAACTTCACCTCGACGCCCGAC
Organism: Streptomyces sp. HmicA12; assembly: GCF_000373565.1. Lineage (GTDB taxonomy): Bacteria > Actinomycetota > Actinomycetes > Streptomycetales > Streptomycetaceae > Streptomyces. Next base: position 178,890 of record NZ_KB891849.1, read on the forward strand.
GAGGACAGGTCACGGTCCGCGACCAGGCAGACGAGGCCGCCCGCGCGCAGTCGCCGCGCCAGCGTGCCGAAGGCGGCGCCGCCGGTGTGCGGGAGGACCTCCATGCCGAGGCCCTCCCGGTACGCGACGAAGCGGTCGTACAGGGTCTCCGGCTTGAGGCGCTCGGCGACCGTCGTGAACGGGGTCTCCAGCTTGGTGGTGACCCAGGCGCCCGCGAGGTCGTAGTTGCCCATGTGGGGCAGCGCGAGAACGACGCCCTTGCCGGAGGCGAGGCCGTCCGTCAGGTGGTGGAGGTCCGTGGGGGTGAAGCCGTTCTTGATGCGCTCCCTGCTCCACGTGGGGAGCCGGAAGGACTCCATCCAGTAGCGCAGGTAGGAGCGCATGCACGCCTTGGAGAGGCGGGCGAGATGCTCCGGGGTCGCGTCGGGGACCACCCGGGCGAGATTCGCCTCCAGGCGGAGCACTCCCTTGCCGCGCTTCTTCCACGCGACGTCCGCGATGGTCCGGCCGAGGCGCTGGGCGACCGGCTCGGGGAGCTTCTTGACCCCGGCCCAGCCGAGCCCGTACAGCGCGTCCGTGATCCGCTCCTGCGCGCCGCTCACGAGGCGGCCTCCTCCTGGGCCGAGGCGTCCGCGGCCGCTTCGGCCTCGGCGGACTCCCGGCGCACGGTCACCACGCGCTGGATCAGCGTGACGAGGCTGCCGACGGCGACGATCCACAGGGCGACGGGCAGCAGGTACTGGATGCCCGGCACGCCGAACTTGTGCAGTCCGGCGAAGCCCGCGGCGACGAGTGAGATGACGAGGCGCTCGGCGCGCTCGACGAGGCCGTTGACCGCGACGGGCAGGCCGATCGATTCGCCACGGGCCTTCGTGTACGAGACGACCTGGCCGCTCGCGAGGCAGAAGATCGACACCGCGCACAGCATGTTGTCGTCACCGCCGCCCGCGTACCAGAGCGCGAGGCCGCCGAAGATCGCGCTGTCGGCGACCCGGTCGAGCGTGGAGTCCAGGAAGGCGCCCCAGCGGCTGGAGCGGCCGAGCTGGCGCGCCATGTTGCCGTCCACGAGGTCCGAGAAGACGAACAGCGTGATGACGACGGTGCCCCAGAAGAACTCTCCTCGCGGGTAGAAGACCAGCGCGCCCGCCACGACTCCCGCGGTACCGAGGAGCGTGACCGTGTCGGGGCTGACCCCGCGACGGATGAGAAACGCGGCGAACGGTGTGAGGACACGCGTGAAGAATGCACGCGCGTACTTGTTCAGCATGGCCTTCCCGAGGGTCGGTGCCGCGTGGCCCCTCTGGCCACCGGCTGGCCCATCGTAGTCACGCACACCCGGATACGGCCGCCGGGCCACCACGCGCGCGTGCGATCCCGTACGACGTATGGACGCACAGTGACCGGAGTGGAAAGCTCGAAAGCACCGCGGGCGTCGCCGAAGCCGCCTCCCAACACGCGGGTTCGCGTGTCCGCCTGCTGATTTTCGGCAGCCCCAGCACGAACCACCTCACCGTGGAAGCGAACCGGGAGGCAAGGACACATGGGCGACAAGGCGAACGGACACCCCGGAGCCGCCGGCAGGGCAACGGCGGCCGACCATCCCGCGTCCGTACGGAATGTGGTGCTGGTCGGCCACAGCGGATCGGGCAAGACGACTCTGGTGGAGGCCCTCGCACTGACCGCGGGGGCGGTGAACCGGGCGGGCCGGGTCGAGGACGGCACGTGCGTCTCCGACTACGACGAGATCGAGCACCGCCAGCAGCGCTCGGTCCAGCTCTCCCTCGTCCCGGTGGAATGGGGCGGATTCAAGATCAACCTCCTGGACACCCCCGGCTACGCGGATTTCGTCGGGGAGTTGAGGGCCGGTCTGCGGGCTGCGGACGCGGCCCTTTTCGTCGTCTCGGCGGCGGACGGCCCGGAGACCATGGCGGGCGCCACCCGCATGGTGTGGGACGAGTGCGCGGCGGTCGGCATGCCGCGGGCCATCGTGGTCACGCACCTGGAGGCGGCGCGGTCCGACTTCGAGGAGATGACGCGCACCTGCGCCGAGTACTTCGGCGGCGACGACCCCGACGCCGTACTGCCCCTGTACCTGCCGCTGCACGGCGCACAGGCGGCGGACGGGCACGCGCCCGTGACGGGCCTGATCGGGCTGCTCTCGCAGCGCCTCTACGACTACGCGTCGGGCGAACGCAAGGAGTCCGAACCGGACGCCGACCAGCTGCCGCTGATCGAGGAGGCCCGCAACCGGCTCATCGAGGGGATCATCGCGGAGAGCGAGGACGAGACCCTGATGGACCGCTATCTGAGCGGCGAGGACGTCGACGTGAAGACGCTCGTCGAGGATCTGGAGCGGGCCGTGGCACGCGGCGTGTTCCACCCCGTGCTCGCGGCGGCCCCGGCGGCGGAGGGCGCGCGGCAGGGCATCGGGACGCTCGAACTCCTCGAACTGATCACGGGCGGTTTCCCGACCCCGCTGGAGGGCGTGGCACCGGCCGTGACCACACCCGACGGCGCGGCGCGGCAGATCAAGTCCTGCGATCCGCAGGGGCCGTTGGTGGCGGAGGTCGTGAAGACCGCGTCCGACCCGTACGTGGGCCGGGTGTCTCTCGTACGGGTCTTCTCGGGCACGCTGCGCCCGGACGAGACGGTGCACGTGTCGGGGCACGGGCTCGCCGACCGCGGGCACGAGGACCACGACGTGGACGAGCGGATCGGGGCTCTCTCGGCGCCGTTCGGCAAGCGGCAGCGCACCCTGACGCACTGCATCGCCGGTGACCTCGCGTGCGTGGCGAAGCTGAACCGGGCGGAGACCGGCGACACGCTCTCCGCCAAGGACGATCCGCTCCTGATGGCGCCCTGGGACATGCCGGACCCGTTGCTTCCGCTGGCCATCCAGGCGCACAGCAAGGCCGACGAGGACAAGCTGTCGCAGGGGCTCTCGCGGCTCGTCGCGGAGGATCCGACGATGCGGCTCGAACAGAACCAGGACACGCATCAGGTGGTGCTGTGGTGTCTGGGCGAGGCGCACGCGGACGTGGCGTTGGAACGGCTGCGCATGCGGTACGGCGTCCAGGTCGACGTCGTCGGGCACAGGGTCTCCCTTCGGGAGACGTTCGCGGACAGGGCGGCGGGGCGCGGCCGGCACGTGAAGCAGTCCGGCGGGCACGGGCAGTACGCGATCTGCGAGATCCAGGTGGAGCCGCTGCCCGGTGGCTCGGGCATCGAGTTCGTGGACAAGGTCGTCGGCGGCGCGGTGCCGCGGCAGTTCATCCCGTCCGTGGAGAAGGGCGTGCGCTCGCAGGCCACGAAGGGGGTCGCGGCCGGGTACCCGCTGATCGACGTGCGGATCACGCTGCTCGACGGCAAGGCGCACTCGGTCGACTCCTCCGACGCGGCCTTCCAGACGGCGGGCGCGCTCGCGCTGCGGGAGGCGGCCTCCGACGCGAGGATCCACCTTCTGGAGCCGGTGGCCGAGATCCAGGTCCTGGTCGGCGACGACTATGTGGGCGCCGTGATGAGCGATCTGTCCGGCCGCCGCGGCCGGGTCGTCGGCACCGAACAGGCGCCGGGCGGCCGCACCCTCGTACGGGCCGAGGTGCCGGAGATCGAGATCGGCCGGTACGCGGTGGATCTGCGCTCGCTGTCGCACGGCACGGCGCGGTTCAGCCGCAGGTACGCGCGGCACGAGCCGATGCCGCCGCAGCTCAGCGAGAGGATCCGCGAACAGGCCCAGGACGCACCGTAGTTGACCTGCGGCCGCGCGCTCGCGACCACCGGCATCCTGCTTGCGGGGACGGATGTCGGTGGCGGCCGTTACGCTGGACGGCGATCAACATCATCAAGCCGATGAACTGATCAACAGGTGTGCGGGGCAGGGAAGTCGGGAAAAGCCGCAGCAGCGAAGACGGGCGGCGATGGGGGCGGCAGTGGCGGACGACGCATTCGATTTCAGGCCCGGGGCGCAGGTCCCGCTGCAGGGTTCCGCGGGACAGACCGCGGCGACGTTCGCCATCGCGTCGGCCGCGTACCGGGACGACCCGGCCGCGAAGATAGAGGAAGCCAACAACGACTGGCACAAGTCCGAGGTGAAAAAGGGCATTTGGTCCCTCTTCGCCCCCAATCTGGGTGAGGCGTTCTCCCGCGCGGTGCAGGTGCGGATGCTCGGCGGCGGCCGCAAGCCGCTCATCCAGTCGTTCGGCACGGAGCCGCAGGTGGTCGTGGAGCACTGTCTCGCGGCCACCCGTATCCGCCGGCAGCGCGACAGTCTGCTGACCATCGTGACGGTGGTGTTCGGCGTGCTGTTCCTGCCCGGGTTCGTTTTCTGGCTGATCGCGTTCCAGATCCACCGCTCGAACAGCGAAAGGGTGGCGCAGGCCCAGCAGGTGGCCAAGGAGGCCGAGGGCAAGGGCGCCAAGGAGAAGGGCGAGGCGAAGAAGAAGGAGCGCGAGGCACGCGGCCGTGCCGCTCTGGCGACGGCGGTGATAGCGATCGCCGTCGTGGCCGTCGCGGTGCTGCTCGTGAAGCTGCCCTTCGGCGGCGGGTGGGCCTGGTATCTGCGGGCCTCGTTCGTGGCCCCGGTCATCGGCGGCATCTGGGCGCGGCACATCTGCGAGCGCACCGCGAAGGACCTGCGCGACCGGTGGTCCGCGCTGCTGTCGGGCGGCGGTGTCGGCGCGAAGATCCCGGAGGCGGTGCCCGGCAGCCCGGGCGAGACGGCCGCCGAGCAGCTGCGCCAGTCGCTGGCCCGGCTGACGGCGGAGCAGCAGTCGAACTCGATCTTCTACGCGGGCCCCAAGGGCATCCTGGGCATGGGCACCCGCTGGGGCAGCTGGCAGCTCGCGGAGGATCTGATCGCGCGCGAGGAGGGCAAGGAGATCCACCCGTTCCGCAGCTGGGACGTGATCCGCGCGATCCACGACCAGCTGCGGCTCCTGGAGCGGGGCCCGCTGCACACCGGCGGCTTCCCCGCCTCCTCGATACGGCACTGGATCGTCACCCCGATCGGGGAGAACGCGAAGGCGGTGGCCCGCCCCTCGGGCGCGGACGTCGACGCGTTCCAGATCAAGCAGCACGAGATACAGCGGATCTGCAACGAGCAGCAGTTCGGCAGCGGCGACCGCCACTACCTGGGCGTTCAGTACACGCTCTGGGACGGCCAGTTGGTGATCACCATGCTCATCACGGTGACGGTGCTGCACGAGACGCTGCGGATCGAGGTGACGGGCCACGCCCTCGGCCCGGTCAACTCCCTGTTCACGTCGAAGCCCGAGCCGAGGACGAAGGAAGTCACCAAGTCCATACGGTTCTGGGAGACGACGACCAAGACGCTCTCCCTGGTCACCGCGGGCGAGGCCGTCCGCATCGCGGTGCGCGCGCCGCTGACGTGGTACCCGCCGCTCCTCGACCACCTGGGCGGCAAGCTGGTGCTGCCCGAGCCGTTCGGTCTGCGGCACGCCTGGGCCGACCAGCCCTGGCGGCACCGCTTCATGGCGGACGACGCGCTGCGCACCGCGACGCCGGTGCTGCGGGTGGTGCACGCCGCGGCCCTGAGGGTCCTCGACGAGCACGGCGTGGACACGGAGAAGTTCGGCAACCGCTCGGGCGTGCTCAGTGGGCTGGTCCAGGACCCGGCACCGCGCAAGGCGGATCTGTACGACGCGTAGCGGCGACGGCACCGTCGCGCCCTGCCCGGTACGTGAATCGGGGCATGCAGTACTGCGTGACCGGCCCCACGGACACCGCGTACAGGACGGTCCCGACGCCCACCGATCCGCCGAGCAGCCAGCCGGCGGTGAGGACCACGATCTCGAGGGCGGTGCGGACGGTGCGCACGCTGCGGCCCGTGGTGGCCGTGAGGCCGGTCATCAGGCCGTCGCGCGGCCCGGGGCCGCAGCGGGCGCCGACGTAGACGGCGATCGAGAGCCCGTTGAGGAGGATGCCGGTCGCGAGCAGTGCGATGCGCGCCGGGAGCGCGGGGTCGGCGGGCAGCAGCCACAGCGCCAGGTCCGACGACCAGCCCACGGTGAGGATGTTGGCGAAGGTGCCCAGAGTGGGGCGCTGACGCAGTGGGATCCACAGCAGCAGGACGGCCGCGCCGATCAGGTTCGTGAGCGTGCCGAAGCTGAGCGCGGTGCGGTGGGCGAGGCCTTCGTTGAGGACGCTCCACGGGGCGAGGCCCAGGCCCGCCCGGACCATGAGGGCGAGGCTGAACCCGTACAGGAACAGGCCGGCGACGAGCTGCGGCAGACGGCGGGCGGGGCGTTCGCGCAGCGGCACGTACGAGAGGGACATCAGCGCTCCGGTGGCGGGGTGGGCGCCGCGGAAGGGCGCTTTCGGGACCAATGTCGTCACTCTGTAGATTGATTGGCCCGCAGTGCATGGCCAATCGCAGGAGAATGGTGTGGTTCACGCCCAGGTTCACGGCGCCGCGGCCTCCGGCCACCGCGACCGCACGCCCCGTACCGTCGGGGCCCGGCAGCTCGCCGCGATGCTGCCCGATCCGGCGCGGGCCCGGCCGGCGTACCGGCATCTGGCGCACGCCATCGGCGAGTTGATCCTCGACGGGCGGCTCGCGCTGCACGTACGACTGCCCGCCGAGCGGGAGCTGGCCACCGCGCTCGGTACCAGCCGGACCACGGTCACGGCCCTGTACGACCTGCTGCGCGAGAACGGGTACGCGCACAGCCGACAGGGCTCCGGCACCTGGACGGCGCTGCCCGCGGGCCGCGCGGCGAAGGGCGTCAGCCGGCTCCTGCGCCCCGAGGACACCGCGATCGACCTGGCGAGGGCCGCCGCCGCGCTGCCCGGGCAGGTCCTCGCCGACACCCTCGCCGAGATCGCCCCGCTCGCGGCCGGGCACGCGGGAACCCTGGGCTACCACCCGTACGGCCTCCCGGAGTTGAGGGAGGCGATCGCCGCACGGTTCTCGGCGCGCGGCCTGGCCACCACGCCCGAGCAGATCCTCGTGACCTCCGGCGCCCAGCACGGACTCTCGCTGATCCTGGCGCTGCTGTCCCGTCCCGGTGACCGGGCCATGGTCGAGAACCCGTCGTACCCGAACGCCCTGGAGGCGCTGCGGCGCACCGGCCTGCGCACGGTGTCGGTGCCGGTGACGGACGGCGGCGGAGACGGTGGCGAGGGCGGCGACACCGGCGGCTGGGACAGCGAGATCATCGAGTCGACCCTGCGCCGCTCGGTGCCGCAACTCGCCTATCTCATACCGGACTTCCAGAACCCGACCGGTGGTGTGATGCCGTCCGGGGAGCGCGCCCGGGTGCTGCACGCGGCGCACCGCTCCGGCACCTGGCTGATCGTCGACGAGACGCTCGCGGAGCTGGCGCTCGACGCGCCGGCCCCGGCGCCGTTCGCCGCGCACGGCTCGGCCGACGCGGCGGGCAAGGTCATCACGACCGGTTCGATGAGCAAGACGCACTGGGCGGGCCTGCGCATCGGCTGGCTGCGCGCCCCGGCGCGGCTCGTGACGGAGCTCGCGGCGCAGCGCGTGGCCACCGACATGGGCGGCTCGGTGGTGGACCAGCTCCTCGCCCTGGCCCTGCTGAACCGGGCGGAGGACCTGCTCCCCGCCCACCTGGACCGCCTCCGCGCGGGCCGCACGGCGCTCACCGAGGCGCTGCGGACCCACACCCCGCACTGGTCGTGGCGGACCCCGCCCGGCGGCCTCTCCCTCTGGGTCGACCTGGGCGCACCGGTCTCCTCGGCCCTGGCCGAACGGGCTCTCGCGCACGGCGTCCGGATCGAGGGCGGCGGCTATTTCGGCGCGGATCCGGGCCTGTTCGAGAACCGGCTGCGCATCCCGTACACCCTGCCGCCGGAAACCCTGACGGAGGCGGTGCAGCGAATGGCCCGGGCACTGGCCGACGATCCACGCCCCGCGGCGCCGGCGCAGCGGCCGCACTGGATCGCGTGACGGAGGGACGTCATCCCGGGTCCACGTTCCACTCGCGCGGCAGATCCGCCCCGCAGAACACGCACACGAAGTCGTCGTCGCGGACGATGCCTCGTTCCCCGCACGCCTCGCACCGCCGGAAGACGAAGGGGTGCGTGAAGCCGTCGGGCCGGTCGATCCCGGCCCTGTCCAGGCCCGCCGCGACGGCGGCCCACGAGGCCGGATCGGGGCAGTAGCCGGTGGACTGGTTGCTGACGACGTCCACGGTCCGGCGCACGCCCTCGCGCACGAACCCGATCTCGCCGGCCGCGAGCACGGCCGCTCCCCTGGCGCACGCCACGTGTTCCCCGCGTCACGGAGCGAGCCGCAGCAGTCCGTCGAGTCCGACCACGTACGTGAAGGGCTCGTCGGACGTCACGAGGTCGTCGGCGGAGCGCACGACGCGACCCTCCGCACCGGACCGCACCGTCCCCAGCAGGTCGGCCGGCCCGATGTACCGGTAGCTCGTCAAGGCCTCGGGCGTGCGGTGGCGCGTGGAGCCCTCAGGCGTCCGGCCACGCCTTGGCCAGCGCGGTGCGGGTGTCGGCGAGCATCTGCGGGAGCACCTTGGTGTGGCCGACGACCGGCATGAAGTTCGTGTCGCCGCCCCAGCGCGGAACGATGTGCTGGTGCAGGTGCGCGGCGATGCCGGCGCCGGCGACCGCGCCCTGGTTCATGCCGATGTTGAAGCCGTGCGCGCCGGACGCGGCCCGCAGCGCGGTCATCGCGTGCTTGGTGAGGACGGCCAGCTCGGCGGTCTCGGCGTCGTCGAGGTCGGTGTAGTCGGCGACGTGCCGGTAGGGCAGCACCATCATGTGCCCGCCGTTGTACGGGTACAGGTTGAGGATCGCGAAGACGTGCTCGCCGCGCGCCACGATCAGCGCGTCCTCGTCGGTCTTGCCGGGGGCGGCGCAGAAGGGACAGCCGTCGTCGGCTCCGGGGCCCGTCGGCTTGCCCTCGCCCTGGATGTAGGCGATGCGGTGCGGCGTCCACAGACGGCCGAACCCGTCCGGCTCACCCACAGGACCGTTCTGCTGCTCCGGCTGACTCGTCATGAAGTGCAGCATATGGCGTGACCTCGGCACAGCGTGTCGCCGGGTGGGATCCCGGGCGGCCACGGGCGATGCTGGGCGGATGACGGACAGCCCCCTCGCTCGCTGGGAGCGGTACAACGGCGTCGCGCTCGCCGTGGCCTCCCTGCTCTATCTCGTCGCGTACGCGATCCGGGTCCTCGGCAGCGGACTGCCCGACGTGCTGCGGGACGTGTGTCTGGTGGTGACGTACGCCGCCTGGGCGGTGTTCCTGGTGGACTACGCGGTGCGGTGGCGGCTGAGCGGACGCCGCCTGCTGAAGTTCGTGCGCACCCACTGGCTGGACACGCTGGTCCTGCTGCTGCCGCTGCTGCGCCCGGTGCGGATCGTGTCCGCGTACGACTCCGTGCAGCGCCGTCGCGATGAGCCCCGCCTGTCGCTGCACGCGCGCGTGATGGCGTACGCGGGCCTCTCCGCGGGCCTGCTCGGGTTCGCCGCGTCGCTCACCGTGTACCAGGAGGAGCACGGGGCGCCGGGCGCCTCGATCCACACGTACGGCGACTCGGTGTGGTGGACGTGCACCACGCTCTCGACGGTCGGTTACGGGGATCTGGCGCCGGTGACGCCGCTGGGCCGGCTCGTCGCGGTGGGCACGATGGGCTGCGGGCTCGCGCTGCTCGGCGCGGTCACCGGCGCGTTCTCGTCGTGGCTGCACCAGGTCCTGGCCCGCGAGGGCGAAGCGGTGGTGGAGACGGCCGAGAGGCCTCCGGGGAACTCCCCGGAGGCCTCTCGGAAGAACGGCTGAGCGTCAGACCTGCGCCCGCTCCTCGACGACCTTCGCGATCTTCGCGATGGCCTCGTCGACCGGGATGCCGTTCTCCTGCGAGCCGTCGCGGTAGCGGAAGGACACCGAACCGGCGTTCATGTCCTCGTCGCCCGCGATGACCATGAAGGGCACCTTGGCCTTCTGCTGGTTGCGGATCTTCTTCTGCATGCGGTCCGAGGAGGCGTCGACCTCGACGCGCAGGCCCTGGGCGCGGGCCTTCTCGGCGAACTGCTGCAGGTACTCGACGTGCCCGTCGCCGATCGGGATGCCGACGGCCTGGACCGGGGCGAGCCACGCCGGGAAGGCGCCCGCGTAGTGCTCCAGGAGCACGCCGAAGAACCGCTCGATCGAGCCGAACAGCGCGCGGTGCAGCATGACGGGCTGCTGGCGCGAGCCGTCCGCGGCGGTGTACTCCAGGCCGAACCGCTTGGGCTGGTTGAAGTCCACCTGGAGGGTCGACATCTGCCAGGACCGGCCGATCGCGTCCTTGACCTGGACGGAGATCTTCGGGCCGTAGTACGCGGCGCCGCCCGGGTCCGCGACCAGCGGCAGGCCCTGCTTCTCGGCGGCGAGGCGCAGCGCCTCGGTGGCCTCGGCCCAGTCCTCGTCCGTGCCGATGAACTTGTCGGAGTCGTCGCGGGTGGACAACTCCAGCTCGAACTCGGTCAGGCCGTAGTCGCGCAGCAGGTCGAGGACGAAGGTGAGGAGCTTGTCGAGCTCGTCCGCCATCTGCTCCTTGGTGCAGTAGATGTGCGAGTCGTCCTGGGTGAAGCCGCGCGAGCGGGTCAGGCCGTGCACGACACCCGACTTCTCGTAGCGGTACACGGTGCCGAACTCGAAGAGCCGCAGCGGCAGTTCACGGTAGGAACGCCCGCGAGACTTGAAGATCAGGTTGTGCATCGGGCAGTTCATCGCCTTGAGGCGGTAGTTCTGCTCGTCGAACTGGATGGGCGGGAACATGCCCTCCGCGTAGTGCGGCAGGTGGCCCGAGGTCTCGAAGAGGTGCTCCTTCGAGATGTGCGGGGTGTTCACGAACTCGTAGCCGGAGGCCTCGTGGCGGCGCCGCGAGTAGTCCTCCATGACCTTGCGGATCACGCCGCCCTTGGGGTGGAAGACCGCGAGGCCCGGGCCCAGCTCGTCCGGGAAGGAGAACAGGTCGAGCTCGGCGCCGAGCTTGCGGTGGTCGCGCTTCTCGGCCTCGGCGAGGAACTCCAGGTACGCCTTCAGCTCGTCCTTCGACGGCCACGCGGTGCCGTAGATGCGCTGGAGCTGCGGGTTCTTCTCGCTGCCCCGCCAGTAGGCGGCGGCCGAGCGCATCAGCTTGAACGCGGGGATGACGCGGGTGGTGGGCAGGTGCGGGCCTCGGCAGAGGTCCTTCCAGCACAGGTCACCGGTCTTGGCGTCGAGGTTGTCGTAGATGGTCAGCTCGCCGCCGCCCACCTCGGCGTCCGCGCCGTCGGCGGCCTGGGCCGCGTTGCCCTTGAGGCCGATGAGCTCCAGCTTGTACGGCTCGTCGGCGAGCTCGACGGCGGCGTCCGCGTCGGTGGTGACACGGCGCGAGAAGCGCTGGCCCCGCTTCTGGATCTCCTGCATCTTCTTCTCGACGCGCTTGAGGTCCTCGGGGGTGAACGGCTCCTTGACGTCGAAGTCGTAGTAGAAGCCGTCCTTGATGGGCGGGCCGATGCCGAGCTTGGCGTCCGGGAACAGCTCCTGGACGGCCTGCGCCATGACGTGCGCGGTGGAGTGCCGCAGGATGTTGAGACCGTCCTCGGAGGAGATCTCGACGGGTTCGACGGTCTCGCCGTCGGCCACGACGTACGCGAGGTCCTTCAGCTCACCGCCCACACGGGCCGCGACGATGCTGCGCTCACCGGCGAAGAGCTCGGCGGCCGTAGTGCCCGTAGTCACCACGCGTTCGTCCCGCTCGGAATCGCGTTGGATGATCACACGGACTTCTGACACCGGTCTCTCCTGACTGAAAGGGATCGCCACGCCATTACCTGTGACGCGCGCAGTAGCGATCGTACCGAGTCACCAGGGGCACTCGCGAAGCGGTTGTCGGGCGGCCGCCGCGGCCCCGGCCCAGCGTGAGGGACATGGCACTCGACTGGAACCCGCTCCTGGCCGACCAGCTCGACCGGCACTGGCGGCACCAGCCGCGCCCGCGGCCGGCCGGCCTGACCGACGAGGAGTACTTCTGGCAGCCCGTCCCGGACTGCTGGACCGTGCACGCAGGCCCCGGCCGCCCCGATCAGGGGCGCCTCACCATCGACTGGGCCTGCCCGGCGCCCGACCCGGCCCCGGTCACGACGATCGCCTGACGCGTCGCCCACATCCTCGTCGGCGTCCTCGTCATGCGCAGCGCCTCCCACTTCGGCGGGCGTACGCGGCCTGGGCGAGGAGGGCCTTGCGCGGCCGTGCGGCCCGGCCGAGGGCCGTACGCGCAGGAGCCGCCGGCCACGCTCGTGCTGCACGTTCACCGCGAGACGATCCACCACGGCGCGAAGATCGCCCTGCTCAGGGGGCTGTACGCGCATCGGGAGACGAGCTAGTCGTCGCCGGTGCAGGCGTCCTCGAAGAAGTCCAGGTTCTCCTGCAGCGACTTCATCAGCCGGTCCCGCTCGGCCTCCTCCACCTGTACGGGGACGACCCCGCTCGCGCCGGTCAGCCGCCGGAACCCGCCCCGGCTCTCCAGGCGGCCGTGCACCCGGATCGGCAGGCCCACCAGGTGCGCGTGCCCGGCGATCCGGTACGCCTCCTCGTCGAGCGTCATCCGTACGTGGGGGACCTCGGCGCCCGCGATGACGTGCAGCCGCACCGTGCCCTCGCCGCGCGGCCCGGTCCTGCCCAGGCGTACGACGGTGCCGGTGACGCGGACGGAGACGGCGGGTTCGGCGTGCAGGTAGCGGGCGCCCGCCTCGCGCAGCAGGTCGAGGTCGCCCGGTGAGAACTCGACCGGGTCGTCGCCGTCGGTGCACTCCTCGGGCACCCCGGCGGCGGGCGCCCACGCGACGCCGACCCGGGCGCCCTCGGTGCCGCGCACCAGTGCGATGAGTGCCTCGGTCAGTTCGTGGCTGACCCCGGCCTCGACGGCGGCGTCGAACGCGTCCATGCCGCCGGTCGCGCGCCGGTAGTCGATGGCCTCGCGGGCCGCGTACAGCGCCTGGTGGAGGCGGACGGCGAGCGCGCGTCCCGCGGCGACCGGCACGAACGCGGTGAGCCTGCGGCCGCCGGGCGCCGCCTGCACGAGCACCTGTTCCAGGGCCGCGGCGGCGGGCCGCCGGTGCCGGGCGCCGTAGTACCCGGCCCGGCCGCGCGCGGCGAGCGCCCCGGCGAGCAGCATCCGCCGTGCGGCGGACCGGAGTTGCTCCTCGACGACCCAGGAGGAGGCGCCCGCGGGGCCCGCCGGGACATCCCGCCACCAGCGGACCTCGTCGCTCGGCACCGCGAGCGAGACGAGCACTTCGCGCGCGGCGTCCGTGCCGCTGCGTTCCAGGGCGACCAGCGCCTCGCCGAGCAGTTCCTCGGCGTCGGGGAAGGCCCGGCTCTCCGGCACGAGCAGGCTGGTCCGTGTCCCGGATCCGGGCAGCGTCCAGCGCGCGTACCGTCCGGCCGCGCCGCCGCGCCGCTCCCAGCCGTGCCGGTCGAGCAGCGCGCCGAGCACGGCAGGATCGACCTGCCCCGGTTCCGGGCCCGTGAGCTCCACGGGGTGTGCGCGGGCCGCGCCGAACGGGCGTACGGGATCGTCGATCGGGCGGTGCTGCATCACGAACTCCCTTCACTCCCGGCCGAGTCGAGCGGCCGAGGCGACCGGTCAGGGCCGCCCGCCCGTCCCGACCCGGGTCATGATTTCGCACAGGGCACGGTCGTCGAAGATCCGTGCGGTCGGGATGCGGACGGTGGTCCTGCGCCGGCCGGTGACCGGTTGTCCGGCGAGGTTGGTCCAGTAGCAGCAGTGCCGCAGGTCGAGCCGGTCGTGGCCGGCGCGCAGCCAGTCGTCCTGGGAGCGCGGCACGAGCATCACGACGAGGATCTTGTGCACCGAGACCGGGGTCCGGGCGAGCTTCTCCAGATGCGGATTGTCGAGCGTGAAGGAGAAGGAGGGGCCCGGCGGGTTCGGCGCGACCTGATAGGTCGCCTTGAGCTGCACTTTGATGGTGACTTCGTCGTCGACCGTGTGCCCGGGGGCGCTGTGGCTGACGTGCCAGTCGATGCCGTTGTCGGGAAAGGGCTGCGAGAGCGAGCACCCGGCGGCCGCGGCCACCGCGTGCAGATAGCCCACCTGGAGGGTCTCCATGCAGGCGGTGGTGGCGAGTGTGCCGCGCGACGGTGCGAACCGCTCGGGCAGCAGCCCGCCCTGTTCGGGCTGCGCGAGCGCCATGGTCCAACTGGCCTTCCGGAAAGGTGAATCCCCGCGGCCATTCACCACGGAGATCAAGAATTCGATCAAAGCCGGGTCAATGGCACCCCGCTGAACTGCCATGACTCGTACCTGTGTTGTCACCGCTCGGCGTACGACGCAAACGGCCCGGGTATCACCGAAGCGGGCAGGAGACAACAATTCGATGGGACGTCATCTGCCGCGGGTGAAAAAGGAGTTGATGGCACATGACGTGCTGGTACGAAGGCCCCCTGGCGGCCTTCGACACGGAGACCACGGGTGTGGACGTGGAGAGCGACCGGATCGTGTCGGCGGCGCTCGTGGTGCAGGACGCGGCGGGCTCGCGGCCGCGGGTGGCGCGCTGGCTGGTCAATCCGGGGGTGCCGGTGCCGCCCGGCGCGACCGAGATACACGGTCTGACGGACGAGCACCTGCAGCGCAACGGCCGCTGGCCGGCCCCGGTGATGGAGGAGATAGGCCGCTCCCTCGCGGAACAGGCGGCGTCGGGACGGCCGTTGGTGGTGATGAACGCCCCCTTCGACCTGACCCTCCTGGACCGGGAGCTGAAGCGCCATCGCGCCTCGTCCCTCTCCCGTTACCTGGAGAGCCGTTCCCTGAGCGTCCTCGATCCGCGGGTCCTGGACAAGCACCTGGACCGCTACCGCAAGGGCCGTCGCACACTGACGGACCTGTGCGCGCACTACGAGGTGGAGCTGGCGGAGGCACACGACGCGGCGGCCGACGCGCAGGCGTCGCTCGACGTGGTCCGCGCGGTGGGCCGCCGCTTCGCGTCCCGCCTCGAACGCCTCTCCCCCGCCGAACTGCACACCCTCCAGGCCGTCTGGCACGCGGCCCAGGCCCGCGGCCTCCAGGCCTGGTTCGCCCGCAGCGGCACCCCGGAGGTGGTGGACCCGGCGTGGCCGCTGCGACCGGAACTTCCGGCGGCGGCTTGACCTCATTCCTCGTCGGGCTCGAGCAGTTGCAGGACGGACGTGAACTCACCGTTCTCGACGAGCCCGACCAGCACCTCGGTCATGCTGCGGACACCGGGATCACGCACGATGAGCCCGTCCGAGACCCAGAAGTACCGGCCGCCGAGCGCTTCTTCACCGGTCGCGGCCCACAGCCGCATCAGCCTCTCGACCTCGGCGAGGGTGAACACCGTCGCGCTCCACCGGGAGCCGTCAGGCAGTTCGACGAAGGCGTCCACGTTGCAGACCGACTCCAGGGCCTCTCCGGCATTCGGCACGAACGATGCCTCGAAGCAGTGGGTGCGGACCCGGTAGAACGGCCCGTCCCACCAGAATTCCCAGTCGGTGCTGTTCACCGCTGCCTCCGACAACGAAAACGGGCCCGCCATCATGGCGGGNCCGATTCTCCGGGTGGGCGATACTGGGTTCGAACCAGTGACCTCTTCGGTGTGAACGAAGCGCTCTCCCACTGAGCTAATCGCCCGGGAACGAGTTGAACAATACAGGTCGCGGCGCCCTGTGTTCAAACCGGTTGCAGGTGTGCGACCAGGCCGCGTCGGCCACCGCGCATCATCCACGCGTGATTGGCGAGGAAGACGGGCCGCCCGGGCACGGCGAACCGTCGCATCAGGGGACTGCGCACCTCGACCTCCTGCTCGTACACGGCGCGGGTGCCGCCGAAGGGCCGCGCCCGCAGCGTCCACCGCGCCCACCCTTCGAGGTCCCCGCTCATCGCGATCTCGAGGACCCCGCCGGCCGGGTCGCGGCGCCGCTCACGGGCGACGACCCTCAGCTCGTACGGCAGGAAGGACCGGAAGACGGCGACGCCGCTGGTGTCGTCCAGCGGCGTCACCGACCGCACCTGCGGCCACCACGCCGGGTACTCCT
Organism: Streptomyces sp. HmicA12; assembly: GCF_000373565.1. Classification (GTDB taxonomy): domain Bacteria; phylum Actinomycetota; class Actinomycetes; order Streptomycetales; family Streptomycetaceae; genus Streptomyces. Next base: position 194,935 of record NZ_KB891849.1, read on the forward strand.
CCGCCTTCTCCAGGACCGTGTACACGGCCCCCGGAGTCGCGGGCAGGACCCAGACGCTGCGGAAGCGGTAACGGTTCCAGTCCATGAGCCGAGTCTGCCCGGATCAGGGCATCTTGTCCCCGACCAGCGCGAGGTTCTCGATGGCGGCGAGACCGTACAGGGCGGTGTCGTTGGTGTAGACCCAGTTCGCCTCGGTGCCGGCCACCAGCGTCACGGGACCGCTGACCTTCTCCGTCTTCCACGGTGAGGACTCGGTGTACCCGTCGCTCCTGTAGAACTTCTCCCAGGCGCGCGCCGCGAGCTTCGCGTCGCCGGTCCGCACGGCCGCGTACGCGTCGAGGCGCGAGTGGCCCTGGAACAGGAGCAGTGTGCCGAAGTTCGATCCGTACCGCGCGGCCTGTTCCGTCTTGCTGGCGTTGAAGTAGCGGCAGTAGTCGTAGTACGCCTCCTCGAACTTCGGCATGTCGACGATGTCGATGAGTTCGGCGCACAGTTCGTTGAGGCCGAAGACCGCCGACAGGTGCGAGACGCCGACCACCGGCTCGTCGGCGACGGCGAACTTGCCGGTGTCGAGGTCGTAGAGCCCGCTGCCCTGCACGAAGCCGTTGGGCTGCGCGGCGATCGTCTCCATCGTGGACAGGACACGGTCCCGTGCCTTCTCCCACTTCGGCCCGCGCCGCTCCCACTCGGTGAGCCAGGCCGAGACGAGCCCGCTCCAGTCCGTGCCGAAGCCGATGGACAGGGCGTTGCGGTCGGGCTTGTAGTCCGGGTCGGGGCGGACCTTGCGCTGCGGGTCGAGCACGAGGAACGTCTCGTCGGAGTCGACGTTCGCGGCCATGAGGTCGCCGACGCGCTCGTCACCGGTGAGGAAGTAGTAGTAGCGGCGGTACGTGGTGTTGGCGATGCGCTGCTGCTTCGCGCTGTCCGCGTAGTGCTGGACGCCGTGCCGGGTGCCGAGTCCGGCCCACTTGCCGAGGTGGTAGACGTCGACCTCGCCGGTGTGCCGGGTCATGGCCTCGGCGAAGCGGAAGATGTCGGCGCGGCCCGAGCGCAGGTAGGCGAACCAGAGCCAGATGTCGGGCGACAGCTCGGAGTTGTCCCACGCGTAGCCGCCGACGTCGTAGCGCCACTGGTGGCGGACCGGGTCGTAGGAGTGCATGACGTCGCCGTAGTCCCAGAAGCCGTACCAGCGCCGCATCTCCACCTGGTCCTTGTAATAGGTGAAGAGGAAGTCGAGGTGGTCCTCGATCTTGGCCTTGGCGGGCGTGGAGCGGTCCGGCTCGGAGTACAGGCCCGGGCCGAACACTCCGGCCTTGATGAGCTGCTTGGGCGGCGCGGTGAGCTGCGGCAGGGTGCGCACCGCCTCGACCTGCTGGGCGAGCACCTCCGGCTTCGGGGTGGCGTCGTTCGCCCAGAACATCAGCTCGCTGGTCCGCGCGATGCCGTACGGCGTGCCGAACTCGGGCTCGTAGTCCTCGTACGTGATGTTGAGCCCTTCGAGCTGCTCCGCGTACGTGTCCTGGTCCATGCCGTCGTGGTAGAAGCGCAGGTCCATGGGCTGCGCCTCCGGCGACCACAGCCAGAGGGTGACCTCGGCCTCGTCCGTGTGGGCGCCCCGGATGTCGAGCCCGGTCGGGTGCTTCTCCCAGAAGTCGCGCAGTCCGAAGGAGAGTCCGCCGGTCGGCCCGCCGACGTAGCCGAATCCGCTCGCGCGCCGGCCGCCGCCCGCGCCGATCCAGCCGTGCCCCTCCTTCGTGCGCTTGCGCAGGGTGAAGCCGTCGGCGGACAGCTGGGAGAGGGTGTAGTCGCCCCACTCGGGGATGTACTGGAGCCGGGTCGTGACGCGCTGGTCCCAGGTCGAGGGGTCGGCCAGCTTCTCGCCCGCGAACTGCGCGGCCTGCACGGTGGCGCCGGGGTCGCGGCGCAGTCCGGTGATGCCCTTGACGGCCTCCCGGATCATGCCGGTGTCCTCGCCGCCGATGCGGATGTGCCGGTCGTACGACGCGTCGCGCATCGGCACGGTGAAGCGCACGCCGAGACCGCGGATGAAGTCGCCGGACGCCTTGCCGGGCTCCTGTGTGCCGTCGTACGTGATGGTGTGCACCATACGGAAGGACTCTGCGCCGGCGTAGAAGTAGAACCGGATGGAGAAGGGCAGCCAACTCCGGTTGCCCTTGCGGTGCTTGCCGTCGATCCGGACGACGGCGCGGACGGGCCCGTCCTGCTCGACCTTCGTCTCCTCGATGACGCTCTCGAAGCGCTCGTACTTCTGCGTGCCCTGGTCGCCGTCCTCGATCTCGCCCTGGCGCAGCAGCACGAGCCGGCCGTCCTTGGCGATCTCGGTGGAGCCGCGGGTGACGGTCTTGACCAGGCTCGATCCGCTCTTGCCGAGCTTGGTGACGACGACGCCGGTGTCGACGGTGACGACCCCGCCGCTCGTCGAGACGCTGACCTTCTTCTCGGGCGCGGCGCCCTTCCCCGCGGTCAGCGTGAGCTTGCCGTCCCCGGCGCCGGGGCCCACGGCGTGCGCGGTCCACTTCAGCGAGCCGTCCGGCCACTGGGCGAGCGGCCAGGTCTGGACGGGGACCTGCTTGCCGTCCGCGTCGGCGAGGGCGAACTCCTGGCTCTTGTCGTACGCGCCCTTCGGCCACGGCACGCCGACGGTGGAGCCGGGGGCCGCGCCGAGCCCGCCGTCCTCCAGCCAGCCGAGCGTGACGGGTTCGGCCTCCGCGGTCTCGGCGGCGGGCGCGGCGTGCGCCTCCTTGCCGCCGAGGGCCCAGCTGAACTGGGCGGCCGCACCGGCCACCGCGGCGGCCTTGAGGAGGGATCTGCGGGGGAACCCTGGAGAGACGGGGGACATCATTGTTCCTTTCCGTGCATGCCAAACGTGCCGTACGAGAAGGGAGTTGAAGAGGGTGTGGGTGTGGGAACGAGTACGCGGTGTCAGCGGGCCCGGCCGCGCTGCTCCACGGCGACCGCGGCGGCGGCGAGAACACCGAGCACCGGCACGGCGAGCGGCGGGACGAAGCCCGCGCAGAGGACCGTGACCGCGATGCCGCAGACCAGCAGGAAGGAGCCGCCTGGTCCGCGGACGGTGCGCCGTGCGGCGGCGCCGAGCAGGGTCCGCCAGGCGGCGCCCGGCTCCCAGACGGCGGCGGCCCGCAGTACCGCCACGGCGGCGGCGAGTAGGGCGAACAGGCCGACGGCGGCGGCGAGTTGACCGCCGGGCAGTCCGGCGCGCGCGACCCGCAGGTCGACCCAGACGGCCGCCCAGGCGGCGACGCCCGCGACGCCGACGAGCCAGCCGTGCCGGACCGCCGCGCGGAAGTCGGTGACGAAGTCCCGCAGGCCTCCGGTGCGCTGCTCCAAATGGCGGCGCAGGTGCCGGGCCCCGGCCGCGAAGGCGGCCGGAGCGGTGACGACGGGCACGGACGCGAGCGCGATCCACACCCCGGTCAGCAGGCATTCGGCGAAGACGCCGAATCCGATCCGCCGCCGCGATTCGGTCACGGGCGCGGTGCTCATCACTTGAGCCCCGAGGTCGCCATGCCGTCGATCAGATAGCGCTGGAAGGCGGCGAAGAACGCGATGACGGGAATGAGCGCCACCAGCGACATGGCCACCTGCCCGCCGTAGTTCGAAATACCTTCCTGGTCGCGGAACATCATCAGGCCGAGCGACACGGTGTATTTGTCGGGGCTGTTGAGATAGATCAGCGGCCCCATGAAGTCGTTCCACGCGTTGATGAAGGTGAAGATGGCGCTGGTGATGATCGCGGGCCGGCTCAGCGGCAGCACGATCGACCAGTACGTGCGCAGGTGTCCGCAGCCGTCGAGTTTGGCGGCCTCGTCCAGTTCCTTGGGCAGGCTGCGCATGAACTGCACCATCAGGAAGACGAAGAAGGCTTCCGTGGCGAGGAACTTTCCGGCGACGAGCGGCACCATCGTGTCGATGAGTTCCAGCTTGCGGAACATCACGTACTGCGGGATGAGCAGCACGTGGTACGGCAGCAGCAGGGTGCCGATCATCAGGGTGAAGAGCAGATTCCGCCCGGCGAACCGGATCTTGGCGAAGGCGTAGGCCGTCAGCGAGCTGGACAGGACGACGCCGACCACGGCGAGGACCGCGTAGGTCAGCGAGTTCAGGAAGAAGCTGCTGATCGAGATGCCCGAGATGCCGTCGGCGAGCCCGGAGAAGTTGGAGACGATCGGGTCGGCCGGGAAGAGATCGAGCCCGCCGACGATGGTCTTGCTCGGCTTGAACGACGCGCCGATGACCCAGATGACGGGGTACAGCACGACCGCGAGCACGACGAGTGCGCCGATGTGCCAGGCATAGGACCCGAGGCGGCGGCGCTCGCTCGCGGTGTGCACGACGGGTGTGGTGGCGGTGGTCACTTGGCGGCCTCCTCGTAGTGCACCCACTTCTTCTGCGACCAGAAGAGGACCGCCGTGACGAGGGCCACCGCGATCACGAGCGTCCAGGCCATCGCGGAGGCGAAGCCCATCTGGGACTCCTTGAAGCCCTTTTGGTAGAGGTAACAGGTGTAGACGAGGGTGGCGTCGGCCGGTCCGCACCGGGTGTCGGAGACGACGTACGCGGAGCCGAACACCTGGAAGGCGTGGATGGACTCCAGCAGGACGTTGAAGAACAGCACCGGCGAGATCATCGGCAGCGTGATGTTCCAGAACCTCCGGAACGGTCCGGCGCCGTCCATCTCCGCGGCCTCGTACAGCTCCTGCGGGACCTGCTTGAGTCCGGCCAGGAAGATGACCATGGGTGCGCCGAACTGCCAGATGCTCAGGGCGACCAGGGCGTAGATGACGTAGTCGGGATTCCCGATCCAGCCGCCTACGTCGAGTCCGAAGATCTTCTGTGTACGGTCCACGACGGCGTCGTCGGAGAACAGGGCCCGCCACACGAAGCCGACGGACACGCTCGCGCCGATGAGCGAGGGCATGTAGAACGCGGCTCGGTAGATGCCCTGTCCGCGCCGCTTCTGCGCGAGCAGCAGTGCCACGCCGAGCGCGAGGAGCAGTTTCAGCGGCGTGGCCACGACGACGTACTTGAGGGTGACCTGCACCGACTTCTGCCAGCGCGGGTCCTGGAACATCGTCGTGAAGTTGTCCAGGCCCACCCACTGGGGCGGCGTGAACAGGTTGTAGCTGGTGAACGCGTAGTACAGCGAGGCGATCATCGGCCCCGCGGTGAGCAGCACGAAGCCGGCGATCCACGGCGACATGAAGAGGTAGCCGGCGAGGTTCTCGCGGCGCCGCCCGCGCCGCCCGGCGACGGGGGCGGCGGGCCGCTTCCCGGCCGGGCGCGCGGGCGCTTCCTTGACGAGCGTCATGGTGGTACGTCCCCTCAGCCCGCGAACGCGGCCTTGGCCTCGGAGAACAGTTGCTTCGCCGCGGCGGCCGGCTTGGTCTTGCCCTGGGCGACCTCACCGCCGAGCCGCAGGAAGGCCGCCTCGGTCACGTCGGCGCCCGACGGGTGCGGCGTGATCTTGCCGAGGACGCCGGCCTTGGCGACCTCCTCCTCGTAGTCGGCGATGCCCTGGGTGGTCTTGTCGGCGGGCTTGAACGCCTCGTACTGCTCCTCCGTGGCGAGGATGCCGCGGTCGTAGCCCATGATCTTGCCGACCTCGGGGTCGTGGACCATGAAGTCGATGAACTGGGCGGCTTCCTTGGGGTGCTTGGTGCCGGAGAAGGCGCTGAGCATCAGGGAGCCGAGGTACTGGCCGGTCTGCTTGCCGTCGGTGGTGGGGATCGGCGCGAGCCCGTAGTCGGAGTCGCCCTCGCCCTCGTAGCGGACGGAGAAGTTGTCCCAGGTGAACTCGGAGGCGGCGAGGCCCTTGGAGAGACCGGAGGCGGGCTTGGCCTGCTCGATCTTCTTCGGGTCGGCGACGAGTCCGGACCTGACCCGCTTGAGGCCGTCCGACCACCACTGCGTCAGATCGTCCTCGGAGAAGCCGAGTTCGGTGTCGGTGAAGAACGCCTTGCCGTTCTGACGCAGATACAGGTCGTACAGGTACATGATGCTGAAGTAGCCGGTGTCGCCCGCGATCTTCTGGGTGTCCTGGATCTTCTGCAGCGCCTTGAAGTATTCGTCCCAGGTCCAGCCGAACTTCGGCTCGATCCCTGCCTTCTTGAAGACATTCAGGTCGATGACGAGCGACATGGTGTTGGCGCCGACCGGAATGCCGACCTGCTTGCCGCCCTCCACCTGACCGGCTGTCAGTACGCCGTTCCGGAACTTCTTCAGGTTCAGATTCCCGGCGTCCGCCTGGGACTTGAGATCCATCAGAACTCCGCGCTTGTCGTACTTGCGGAGGAAGGCGACCGAATTCTGGAATACGTCCGGCGGATTGCCACCGGAAGCCTGCGTCTGGAACTTCTCCCAGAAGGCCTCGTAATCGGTGAATTCCGGCTTGATCTTGATCTTCGGGTACTTCTTCTCGAAGAGCTTGATCGTCTTCTGGATGGCGACCGCCCGCGGCTCGCCGCCCCACCAGGCGTACCGGAGTTCCACCGGCCCGTCGCCCGAGCCGCCGTCGTTACCGCCACAGCCGGCCGCCGTCAGACCGAGTGCCGCGACCGACGCCCCCGTGACCTTCAGCAGGCCACGCCGGTCAAGATCCTTGTAGCTAGGCACAGTTCGCCCCTCCACCTGCGCATTGAATCGTTTTAGGAAAGCGCTTGCCGGGCAAAGGTAGAGACGGGGCGGGGGCGCGTCAACGGTTCGGACAAAGATTTGGGTCGAAGCGCTTCGAAGACGCAGGTCGCGACGGGGGTACGGGCCGCTCTGAACCGTTACACAACGACCGGCGAGGGCCCGGGCCGGACGCGGACGGAACCGGCCGGCACCCGGCAGGCGAACGCGAGAACACCGAGGGCCCCGGAGACGTGATGTCTCCGGGGCCCTCGGTTCCGGGTGGGCGATACTGGGTTCGAACCAGTGACCTCTTCGGTGTGAACGAAGCGCTCTCCCACTGAGCTAATCGCCCGGGCGCAGGAAGAACATTACCCCATGTCAGAGGGTGCCCCGGACCAGCCGGGAGGCCGCCCCGCACCCTTCGTGGTCACTGCTCGATGTTCCACGGCATCTCGAGCCCGAACTTCCACACGTAGATCCCGACGAGGACCGCGATGATCACCAGGCCGACCGTGGTCAGGATGATGTTCCGCCGTCGCACCTTCGGGTCGAGCGCCTTCTGCGTCGCCTCCGTGACCTTGCGCTTCGTCCACCGCAGCACGAGCTGCGCCCAGACGAACTCGGTCGCCCAGATCGCCATGCCGCCGAAGATCACCAGCCAGCCGGGACCCGGCAGCGGCAGCATGACGATGCCCGCGCCGACGACCGCGAGCCCCACCACGAAGACGCCGACCTGCCAGCTCAGGTGCAGCGCCCTGCGGGCCTGGATGAACTCCGGCGCCCGTGAGCCCAGAGGCTGCTCGGGCTTCTTCTCCGCCTCGGCAGCCGTGTCGGCCGCCTCGTCACTCCCCGTATTCATACAGCCAAACCTACCCGACTCAATCCCGTCACTGGAATGGCCGTTCCCCTACAAGAAAGACTCGGCCGTACGGGGTACCTAAAGACGTCCAAAACACTCAGAGGGGTTTACAACGGCACCGTAGGTGGCATGTCGATTTCGCCGACGTGCGAATCCCCGAGCGCACACTGAGCGAAAGGCCCTGGCGCTTATGAACACCACGGTCAGCTGCGAGCTGCACCTGCGCCTCGTTGTGTCGAGCGAGTCCTCACTGCCTGTTCCCGCAGGACTGCGGTATGACACGGCCGATCCGTATGCCGTGCACGCCACCTTCCACACCGGAGCCGAGGAGACGGTCGAGTGGGTATTCGCCCGCGATCTCCTCGCCGAAGGCCTTCACCGGCCGACCGGCACCGGCGACGTCCGAGTCTGGCCGTCCCGCAGCCATGGTCAGGGCGTCGTCTGCATCGCCCTGAGCTCTCCGGAGGGCGAGGCTCTGCTCGAGGCCCCGGCGCGGGCCCTCGAGTCGTTCCTGAAGCGGACGGACGCCGCCGTGCCACCCGGCACGGAGCATCGTCACTTCGATCTCGATCAGGAGCTCTCGCACATCCTCGCGGAGAGCTGAACCGCGCAGGAGGCCCGCGCCGGTTCCCAGCCGGCGACAGGCAGGGCGAGACGTCCCGTGCCGTCCACTCGGGGAGACGGCCCGGGTTCAGCACACAGCACGACAGCAGAACCAGCACGACAACCGCAATAGGCAGACATCGGCGCCGTCGCCGTGGGAACCTCCACGGCGGCGGCGCCGGCCTGCTCACGGCACTCCCCGGCAGCCTCAGGCGCTAGGCTCGGCCAGCATCGGCGGGCGCAGGCCCGACCCCCAGGCCAGGGAGCGAAACGTGCTGATCACCCACGACACCCGGTGCGCGCTCGACATCGTGGTGGATCTGGTGAACACCGCACCGGACGACGCCGCCGGCACGGCCGACAGCCTCGCGAGCGTGCCGGCTCTCGAAGATTTCGTACGAAAGAACGACATCAGCGATGTGGGGGTGCTCGGCGAGCGTGATCTCGCCGCGGTGCGCACGGTGCGTGACCGGTTCGCCGGGGTGTTCGCGGCACCCGATCCGCGCGGTGCCGCCGAGTTGATCAACGAACTGATCGCCGCCGCCGGCACCACTCCCCGCCTCACCGACCACGACGGCTACGACTGGCACGTGCACTACTTCGCCCCCGGAGCGTCCGTCGAGGACCACCTGGCGGCCGACTGCGGGATGGCCCTCGCGTTCTTCGTGGTCGCCGGGGAGCAGGAGCGGTTGCGGCGCTGTGACGCTCCGGACTGCCGGCACGCCTTCGTGGATCTGTCCCGCAACCGCTCGCGCCGCTACTGCGACAGCCGTACGTGCGGGAACCGGCTGCATGTGGCCGCGTACCGGGCACGGCGCAAGGAAGCCGCGGGCTGAGCCCGCGCGGGTCGGGGCTCACAGGAGCAGCAGGTCGTGCAGCGCCGCCATCAGGAGCAGACCGCCGATCACCGCCAGGAAGATCATGAGCGGCGGCTGGGAGAGTGCGAAGAGGCAACCTCGCTGAGTGTCGGGGTTCGGGGGCACGGGGGCGGGCGCCTGGGGCGCCTGGCCCTTCTCGTCGTTCAGCTGGTCGGCCAGCTGCGGTGTGTCCAGCATCTCGCGGTGATGATGGCGCAGGTCTCCCCCGGCGAACTCTCAACACGCCCGTTCGTGAGGGGAGTTCGCCAGATTACGTGACCGTATAAACGGTCACGTGCGCGAAAATCCGACGCTTGTCGTACAGATGTCCACGGGATTCTCCGTACCCGTTCCCGCGCACCCCGCCCTCGAACTGCCGTACCCAGGACGGCTGTTGACGATCACCGCGCACGACATCCCGACCACCGCACCTCGAAAGGCACTGCGCCGAGCGGCACTTGGGCCGGACGGCGTCAGATGCCGTGCTTCTTCAGGATCGCCTCGATGTCGCTGAAGTCTTCGGCGGCACCGGCCTTCGGCCTGGGCTGCGCGACCGGGGCGGGCCGCGCGCTCTCACCGAGCGAGGGCGCCGAGGCGGCCGGGGCCACGGCCTCGCGCCGCGCGGCCTTCGCCGCCCTGCGTTCCTTGCGGGTGCCTCCGCCGCGGCGCTCGACGGCGCGGGTGCCCAGGAACATCAGCCAGGCCGCGCCGAGCACACCGAAGCCGGCCCACGCGGTCGGGCTGAACGCGGTGTCCACGGCCCACTCGACGGCGCCGGTCATCACCAGACCGAGCGGGACGAGGGAGTAGGCGGCCAGGCGGGCGGCCGCGAGGAACCGCTTGCGGTACGCGGTGACCGCGGCGATGCCCAGGCCTGCCACGGACACGGCGGAGCAGATGGTCTCGGCAATCATCCGGTCCTCCTGGACTGGGCGTATCGGTCGGCATCGGGGCGCATCGCCCCTTCCATCCTGCACCGTCGGGGGCGTCCCGGGCCACGGCCCGGACGGACCTCAGGGAGATCTCGGGGTTCCCCTCCTGCGCAGGTCCTACGCAGGTCCGGGTTGGGGCCCGTGCCCCGGCCTGGGAGACTGGGCCCATGAACGCCCCGAACCCGGCCCCCCTCCTCGATGTGTGGTGCGAGCTGCAGTGCCCGGACTGCCGCTCGGCCCTGGACGACGTCCGCGCGCTGCGGGAGCGCTACGGCGACCGCGTCGAGATCCGCCTGCGCCACTTCCCGCTCGACAAGCACAAGCACTCCTTCGCCGGCGCCCAGGCCGCCGAGGAGGCGTTCACGCAGGGCAAGGGGTGGCCCTTTGTGGAGGCGGTGCTCGGCCGGGTCGAGGAGTTCGACCGCAAGGGCGAGCCGTTCCTCGTCGAGGTGGCGGGTGAACTCGGCCTGGACGCCGAGGAGTTCGACACGGCCCTGGTCGACGGGCGGCACATCCTGATCGTCGACGCCGACCAGGCCGAGGGCCAGGTGATCGGCGTGACGGGCACGCCGACGTACGAGATCGGCGGCGAGATCCTGCACGGCGGCAAGAGCCAGGAGGGGCTGCGCGAGCGGATCGAGGAGATCGCGGACCGGCTCCTCGCCGCGTCCGAACAGGGCTGACGCTCAGTGCAGTTGCTTGTAGAGGTGGTACTGGGTCGGCTCGTAACCGAGTGACTCGTACAGGCGCAGCGCGGGGGTGTTGTCCGCGAAGACGTTGAGGCCGATCCGGGTGGCTCCGGCCGCGATCGAGTCGGCTTCGGCGTGCAGCAGCAGGGAACGCCCGTGGCCGCGGCCCCGGTGCTCGGCCGCCACCTCCACGTCGAAGATGTACGCGCCGTCGGGGCGCTGGGCCACCCACAGCGTGCCGACCGTCTCCCCCTCGTGCTCCAGGACGCTGATCAGGACGTCCGGGGTCCCGATGCCCTCGGGAAGCAGCGCCGCGTGGTCCCGATCCGACTTCTCGCGGGCTTCCTGTTCGGTCGCGCCGCGCTCGGCGATGGTGCGCTCGTAGCGCGCCTTCTCCTTGGCCAGCCACGGCCCGTACTCGGCCTCCGTCATGCGTCGCCCGACGCTGCCCTCGGGGAGGGCCGGCGGGCGGTCGGGCAGCGTCTTCACCATGTTCCGGTTGCGCTCCACGTAGCCGAGCGCACCGGCCAGGCGCAGCAGGCCTGCGTCATCGGCCGGTACGGACGCATCGATGCGGCGGCAGTTCCAGCCGCGGGCCACTTCCTCGGCGGCCAGCGCGGCGACCGTGGCGCGGCCGCGTCCCCGGTCCGGCTCGTCGATGCGCAGATCGAGGATCCGGGCGACGGTGGGGCCGGACGCGGGAAGCGTGGCGAGGTGGAGCGTGCCGACGGGACGGCTGTTCACACACACCGCGTAGTGGCGCGAACGCGTCCCGTCAGAGGTGCGCTGAAGCGGCTCGGTCGGCCGCAGAGTAGTGGTCATCACGGGTGTTCTACCCGCCCGTAGTGGCTCTGCGACAGGGGTTTTTACGGGGGCGTGCTCACGGATCCAGGTCGTCCGCGGCCCGCTCGTCCCACACCTGCATCGCCTTGGCGGTGACCGGGCCCGGCGCGTCCGTCAGATCCCGGTCGTCGATCCGGTGCACGGCCTGGATGTCGCGCAGCGTCGACGTCAGGAACACCTCGTCGGCCTCGGCGAGGACCGACAGCGGCAGCTCGGCCTCCTTGGCGCCCGTCCACTCGACGGCGAGGGCGCGTGTGATGCCCGCGAGGCAGCCGGAGGCGACCGGCGGGGTGTGGATCTCGCCGTCGAGGACGACGAACACATTGGACCCGGTGCCCTCGCACAGCTGCCCCACCGTGTTGGCGAACAGGGCCTCGGACGCGCCGAGTTCACGGGCGCGGGCGAGCGCGACGACGTTCTCCGCGTACGAGGTGGTCTTCAGGCCGGCGAGGGCGCCCCGCTCGTTCCTGGTCCACGGGACGGTGATCACCCCGGTGCTGTCGGGCCGCCGCTTGACGTCGCCGAGGGCCACGACGAGCGTGGTGCCCGCGTCGCCGCGGTCCGAGCCGAGCGGCGAGAGGCCGCCGGTGTACGTGACGCGCAGGCGGCCGAGCGCCATCGGGTTGGCCTCGAGGACTGCGGCGCAGGCGCGGCGCACCTCGTCGAGGTCCGGCACGGGCAGTCCGAGGCCGCGCGCCGAGCGCTCCAGCCGGTCGAGGTGACGGGTGAGCGCGAACGGCTTCCCGTCCACCGTCTTCACCGTCTCGAAGATGCCGTCGCCCACGGTCAGGCCGTGGTCGAAGACGGAGACGCGCGCCTCCTCGGTGTCCTGCAGGCGGCCATCGAGCCAGATCTTCACTAGGGTCCCTCCAACGTGCCCGGACTACGCGTCCGCGTATGTTCCCGACGCTACCGCGAGCAGTCGCGCCGCCTTCAGCTCGGTCTCGCGCCACTCCCCCTCGGGGTCGGAACCCCAGGTGATCCCGGCGCCGGTACCGAACCGGAGCGTGCCGTCGGCCCGGTCGATCCAGAACGTACGGATCCCGACGGCCAGTTCACCGGTCTTCCGGTCGGCGTCGACCCACCCGATGCCGCCGCAGTACGGGCCGCGCGGCGCCGTCTCCAGCGCGTCGATGATCCGCAGGGCGCTGGACTTGGGGGCGCCGGTCACGGAGCCGGGCGGGAAGGTGCCGTCGAGGAGCTCGGGCCAGCCGGCGCCGTCGCGCAGTTCCCCGCGCACGGTGGAGACGAGGTGGACGAGGCCGGGGTGCTTCTCGACCACGCACAGGTCCGGCACGGTCACGGTGCCGGTCGCGCACACGATGCCGAGATCGTTGCGGACCAGGTCCACGATCATCACGTTCTCGGCGTAGTCCTTCTCCAGGAGGTCGGACTCGGTGCGGCCGGTGCCCTTGATGGGTCCTGACTCCACGACCCACCCCTCCCTGCGCAGGAACAGCTCCGGCGAGGCGGTGGCGATCTCCACGCCGTGGCCGGGGAGCCGGATGGTGCCCGCGTAGGGGGCCGGGTTGCCGCGGGCGAGGAGTGCGGTGAGGGCGTCCACGTCGGCGGCGGCGGATATCGGCGCGGAGAGCACGCGGCAGAGATTGGCCTGGTAGACCTCGCCGGTCGCGATGTGGGCGCGGATGCGACGGACGCCCTCCGTGTACGCGGCGCGGTCGAGCGACGACACCCAGTCCGCGGCGGCGGGCCCCTGCCAGGCTCCGGGCCGCGGCGCGGGCACCGGCTCCCTGCGTACGTTCTCGAAGCGGGCGCAGACCAGCCGCCCCTCGAAGTCCGCGGAGACCGCCCAGAAGCCGCTGGAGTCCAGGGCCGCGGGGTCGTCGGTGACATCGAGGAGGCCGGTCGCGAGGAGCTCGCCGAAGCGGGCGAGCGGAGGCGAAGAGGAGGAGCCGTGCACGGTTTCGAGTCTATGGCGGGTGACGGGGCGGTGACCTGGGGTGGAGGTGCGGTGGCCGCCGCGCCGGTCACCCGGGGGCCACTTCGGCGGTCGCACCGCAGCACGCTGCGCAAACGCGTTTTTGTACTGGCCCAGGAATCCGCTAGAGTTCAACACGTCGCCGGGACGCGGAAGCGGGCCGGAAAGACACGCGAACGTAGCTCAGTTGGTAGAGCGCAACCTTGCCAAGGTTGAGGTCGCCGGTTCGAACCCGGTCGTTCGCTCGGATGTGGGGGATCTTCCCGAACCCCTACAGCTCCTTGGTGGAGTGGCCGAGAGGCGAGGCAACGGCCTGCAAAGCCGTCTACACGGGTTCAAATCCCGTCTCCACCTCCACGCGCGATTAGCTCAGCGGGAGAGCGCTTCCCTGACACGGAAGAGGTCACTGGTTCAATCCCAGTATCGCGCACT
>NZ_KB891849.1:208972-410539 GCF_000373565.1 Streptomyces sp. HmicA12
CGATTAGCTCAGCGGGAGAGCGCTTCCCTGACACGGAAGAGGTCACTGGTTCAATCCCAGTATCGCGCACCAGCAAGAAGCCCCCGGTCCTCGTGACCGGGGGCTTCTTCGTGCTCGGGAAGCCTCGGGAGGGCTCCCGGACGGCTCAGGAGGAGAAGAGCATCCGGCCGAAGCCCCTCTGGTGGTGACCGTGGTGTCCGTGGTGCCCGCCGTGGTGCGGGGCTCCCCATGCCGGGGCCGGGGCCGCGGGGTAGGCCTGTGGGGCGGGCGGAACCGGCGGGACCTGCTGCTGCCACTGGGACTCGAGGCGGGTCAGCGACTCCAGCTCGCCGTAGTCCAGGAATATCCCTCGGCATCCGCTGCACTGCTCGATCTGGACGCCATTGCGGTTGTAGGTCTGCATCGGTGCGTGACACTTGGGGCACTGCATGCTCGGTTCAACTCCTCGCCGTTCGGTGCTGCTTCGCCGGAACACTTCCCGGCTTCCGTCCCCCGCACCCTACTTGGCGCAATCGGGCCCCAACTGCGGCGGGACGGATGTCATTCGGGCGCACGCGTCGACCACCGCCTCCTCGACCTCGTCGAGCACGCGTCCCGCCTCGACCGCCTTCGTCACGGCCAGCGCGGCCGTCTGGACGGTGAGGGCGCGGGCCGGCACGTCCAGGGCGGGCCACGGGTCGTCGAGGCCCAGTTCCTTTGCGCCACCGGTGCGTTGGTAGGCCGCCAGGAATCGGGTCCACTCCTCGGTGGGCAGCAGACCGCAGGCGAACCAGGCGGCCGGGCGGGCCAAGTCCCAGGCGGGATCGCCGACTCCGAGGTCGTCGACGTCGATGAGGCGCCAGGCCGCCGGGTCGTCCGGGTGGCGGACCAGCTGGCCGAGGTGGAGGTCACCGTGACAGAGGGCGCGGGCGTGGTCGTACGGGACTTCGGCGCGGGCCCAGGGCGGGAGGGTGCGCCAGGCCGCGAGGATCGGGGCCGCGGCGCGGTGGGTGGGGGCCGCGGCGCGGAGTCGGGACAGCGCGCGGGCCGCCTTGAGCGGGCCCCTCATCGGCGGCAGGGCGGGCGGCAGCCGGTGCGTGGGCGTGCTGTGCAGGCGGGCCAGGAGGGTGCCGACCGCCTCCCAGGGGGCGTGTTCGGGACGGTCCGGGTCGACCGGGGTGCCGTACGGCCAGAACGTGACCAGGCGGTCGTGCAGGGGCGACGCCGTGGGGCGCAGCGGCCGCAGGAGGACGTCGGCCAGGTCGGGGTGGGCGGCCACGGCGAGGCGCAGGTCGAGGCCGGCCGGGTCCGTGCCGGGGGCGTGGGCCTTCGCGACGGTGTCGCCGTGCCGGACGACGGCCCCGTCGGGGCGGTCGGCGAGCGTGGACGCACCGCAGACACAGGAGATCTCCGTGGGGTGGGCCGCTCTGGTGGCCCTGGCGCGGAGCTCGGGAAGGATGGGCGTGGGCGTCGTCACGGGGTCCCCCGGGTGTGGTGCGTGTCGCGCCGAAGCCTACGGCCCCGGCCCGCCCTGCCGGGGAAAGCCGGGGAAAAGCAATACTGCGCGCAGCTCCCCAGCTGCGCGCAGTATTTGTGCCGTCCGCCGCACCCCCGTCCCCACGGGGTTTCATGGCCGGATGTCCCCGCCCGGACCGCTCTTCCGGGCCTGGAGGCGCCGCTCAGCGCCCCAGCATCACGCCCACGGACGACGCCTGTGTGACCATCGCGTCCCAGCCGCCGAAGACGACGACGAGCAGGGCGGCGAGGGGGAGAACCATGGCCGTGGCCACCAAGGGGTGACGGCGGCCGGTCGCGGGACCGCCGAACAGGCCGCCCCTGCCGATCCGTGTGCGGAACGCTGTCGTCCGCGATGCCGTGTCCGCCATGGTCCTCTCCCGGTCGAAATCTTGTGGATCACTCTCGTATGGATCTTGAGTTGTGGAGCGGCGGGTACCTGACCTCGGGGGACGAGTGCTGCACCCGCCGCTTGACCTCAAATCTATGGGCGCCGCTCGTCGGGGGCGTCATGCCCTCGTACCGATTGCCGGGCCTCCCGGAGGATGAGCCGTCCGGGCTCATGTACTCCCCTGGGTGGAGACGGGAACCCGGAGAGCTACGAGGTCTCGGGGTCTTCCCCGAGGGGGCGGCTCGTCCTCGCCTCCCGCTCGGCCGCCTCCTCCCGCGGGACCGGCTGCTCGACCAGGGCCAGGACCCGGGTCGCCATGAAGCGCGCCGTGCGCACCACGGAACCGGAGCGGGTGACTTCGCTCACTTCCACGACTCCCCTGCGGACCGCTGTCTCCACTCTCCGACCGGCACGGCTGGCCACCACTTCGTACGTACGTGTCGTGTCCCCGGCGTCCACGACTATCTCGACGCGATCACCCTTCATGGGCTCAATCCCCCTTCTGCGACGGTTGGTTGGAAGTCGTGGCAGCCCAAATCCGCCCAGTTCCCACGCTCCCTGACCACCTTTCAAGTTTCCCACCCGGCACTGACAATCGAATCTGCCGTGAGGGCGCGGCCTGAACGCACAGCCGGGCGTGGAAACGTAAGCTGTGGCTCGTCAGACGGACGACCGGGCAGCAGCGGGGATGAACATGGCGATGATGCGCCTGAGGCGCGAGGACCCGCGCGTCGTCGGCTCGTTCAGGCTTCACAGACGGCTCGGCGCCGGCGGGATGGGTGTCGTCTATCTCGGGTCCGACCGGCGTGGGCAGCGGGTCGCCCTCAAGGTGATCAGGCCGGACCTGGCGGAGGATCAGGAATTCCGGTCGCGCTTCGCGCGCGAGGTGTCCGCCGCACGCAGGATCCGTGGCGGCTGCACCGCCCGGCTCGTCGCCGCCGACCTCGAGGCCGAGCGGCCGTGGTTCGCGACGCAGTACGTGCCCGGTCCCTCGCTGCACGACAAGGTGGCCGAGGAAGGGCCGTTGGCCGCGGCCGATGTGGCCGCGGTGGGGGCCGCGCTGTCGGAGGGGCTCGTCGCCGTCCATGAGGCGGGCGTCGTCCACCGGGATCTGAAGCCGTCGAACATTCTGCTGTCCCCGAAGGGCCCGCGGATCATCGACTTCGGCATCGCCTGGGCCACGGGCGCCTCGACCCTCACGCACGTGGGGACCGCCGTCGGCTCTCCCGGCTTCCTCGCCCCCGAGCAGGTGCGGGGCGCCGCCGTGACCCCGGCGACGGACGTGTTCGCACTGGGCGCCACGCTCGCCTACTCCGCCATGGGCGACTCGCCCTTCGGGCACGGCAGCTCCGAGGTCATGCTCTACCGCGTCGTCCACGAGGAGGCGCAGCTGCACGGGGTGCCGGACGCGCTCGCGCCACTGCTGCGGGCCTGTCTGGCCAAGGACCCGGAGGAGCGCCCCAGCACGCTGCAACTGTCGCTGCGGCTCAAGGAGATCGCGGCCCGTGAGGCGCAGGGTCTCGGCGAGGCCAGGCCGCCCGCGCCGCGCGTCGCCGAGCAGGACCGGCCTACGGGGCGGCTCGCCGACACCTACGAGCAGCACGAGCGCCACGAGCAGCAGCGCACCCAGCGGCGTACGCAGCCGGGCACGCCCGCGCCGCGGCCCAGCAACGGCAGGACCGGGAGTCAGTCGCGGGGCACCTCGTCCCGCTCCGGGAGCAGGCCCGCGCCGCGCAGTGGTGCCGGGCGCCCCGCGCCTCGTACGAACGGCACAGGGGCCGGCAAGCGGCTGCGGCCCGCCAATCCTCGGCTGCTGCGCCAGCGGCTCTTCGTGTTCGTGGTCGTGACGCTGCTCGTGGCGCTCGCCATCGCGGCGATGCAGGGCTGCCAGGGGCCGTCGCGCGGGCTCGGCGACTTCGGCGTACCGCACTCGATCACTTCAAGTGCCTCGCAGAAGCCGCCCGTTCCGGAGAACTGACCGGGTCAGAGTTCGGGGCGGCCGGTGGCCACCGCGTAGAAGGCGACCGCGGCCGCCGCTCCCACGTTCAGCGAGTCCACGCCGTGGGCCATCGGGATGCGGACCCATTCGTCCGCGGCCATCAGCGCCTTGGTCGTCAGGCCGTCGCCTTCCGCGCCGAGCATCAGCGCGACGCGGTCCATACGGTGCGGGGCCACCTCGTCGAGGGACTTGGCCCGCTCGGCCGGGGTGAGCGCCAGGAGGTTGAAGCCCGCCTCGCGGACCGACTCCAGGGATTTGGGCCAGGCCTCCAGGCGCGCGTACGGGACCGCGAAGACGGCGCCCATGGAGACCTTCACCGAGCGGCGGTACAGCGGGTCGGCGCAGTCGGGCGAGAGCAGGACCGCGTCCATGCCGAGGGCCGCCGCTGAGCGGAAGATCGCGCCGATGTTGGTGTGGTCGTTCACCGACTCCATGATCACGACGCGGCGGGCCGTGGTGAGCAGGTCCTCGGCGGTGGGCAGCGGCTTGCGCTGCATGGAGGCGAGGGCACCGCGGTGCACGTGGTAGCCGGTGACCTGTTCGGCCAGGTCGGGGGCGACCGCGTACACCGGGGCCGGGACCTCGTCGATGACGTCGCGCATGACGTCGACCCACTTGGCGGAGAGCAGCATCGACCGCATCTCGTATCCGGCCTGCTTGGCGCGGCGGATGACCTTCTCGCCCTCCGCGATGAAGAGGCCTTCGGCCGGCTCGCGCTTGCGGCGCAGTTCCACGTCGGTCAGGCCCGTGTAGTCGCGCAGGCGCGGGTCGTCGGGGTCCTCGATGGTGATGAGACCTTTGGGTTCAGCCACGGGTCGATACTGCCTTGTTCTCGTTGTGGTGCCAACGGCTCGGAAAGAGTTCAGTTACCGCTGGTTACGGGTGGGGCTCTCGTGGACCACGGGGCCGATGACGATGACGGCCGGGGGCTTCACGCCTTCCGCCACCGCCTTCTCGCCGACCGTGGCGAGGGTCGCGTCGACGCGGCGCTGCGCGGCCGTCGTGCCCTCCTGGACGAGGGCGACGGGGGTGTCGGGCGACTTGCCGTGCGCGATCAGGGCCTCGGCTATCTTTCCGATCTTGTCGACGCCCATCAGGATGACCAGGGTGCCGGTCAGCCGGGCCATCGCCGACCAGTCGACGAGGGAGCGCTCGTCGTCGGGGGCCACATGGCCGCTGACCACGGTGAACTCGTGGGCGACGCCGCGGTGGGTGACCGGGATGCCGGCCGCGCCCGGGACCGAGATCGAGCTGGAGATGCCGGGGACGACCGTGACCGGGATGCCCTCGGCGGCCAGCGCCTGGGCCTCCTCCATGCCGCGGCCGAAGACGTACGGGTCGCCGCCCTTGAGGCGGACCACGGCCTTGCCCTGCTTGGCGTGGTCGATCAGGGCCTGGTTGATGGCCTCCTGGACCATCTGGCGGCCGTACGGGATCTTCGCCGCGTCGATCACCTCGACGTGCGGCGGCAGTTCGTCGAGCAGGTCGCGCGGGCCGAGCCGGTCGGCGATGACGACGTCGGCCTCGGCGAGCAGGCGGCGGCCGCGGACCGTGATCAGGTCGGGGTCGCCGGGGCCGCCGCCGACCAGGGCGACGCCGGGTGTGCGGGCCCGTTCGGTGCTGATCGTGCCGTCGCGCAGGGCCTCGACGAGGGCGTCACGGATCGCGGCCGTGCGGCGCGGATCGCGGTCGGCGGCCTCGGTGGACAGGACGCCGATGGTGACGCCCTCGGTGCGGCCGGTGGCCGGGGTCCAGGCCGTCGCGGCCTCGGCGTCGTCGGAGCGGACGCACCACACGCGGCGGGACTCGGCCTCGGCGGAGATCTCGTCGTTCGCGGTGCGGTCGGCCGTGGCGACGAGGACGTACCAGGCGTCGGCCAGGTCACCGTGCTCGTAGCGGCGCCGGACCCAGGTCAGCTCGCCCGCGTCCGCCATGGCCTCGACGGAGGGGGTGGCGGAGGGCGAGACGAGGGTGATGTCCGCGCCCGCCGCGATCAGCGCCGGGAGGCGGCGCTGGGCGACCTGGCCGCCGCCTATGACGACGGTCTTGCGGCCGGTGAGACGGAGTCCCACCGGGTAGGCGGGGTGCTGTGCGGCGGGCATGTCGTGCGGCTCCTCGGGCGGGCGGAACTGACGGGCTGCGGCGCTGGAGCCCGGTGACGTGCGGGTTTGGGTCTGGGATCAGCCTACGTGGACAGATCGGAGGAGCACCTGCCCCCGTTGTTACGGTTCGGACAGGCGCTCCTCACACCACGGACTACTTCTCTGTGACGCCCGCCGAGTCGAACGTCGCCACCTCGTGCATCGCCCGGGCCGCGCTCTGCACGATCGGCAGGGCGAGGAGGGCGCCCGTGCCCTCGCCGAGGCGGAGGTCCAGGTCGACCAGGGGCCGCAGACCCAGCTTGTTCAGGGCCGCGACGTGGCCCGGTTCGGCGCTGCGGTGACCCGCGATGCAGGCGGCCAGGACCTCGGGGGCGATGGCGCGGGCGACCAGGGCGGCCGCACCGGCGCTGACGCCGTCGAGGATGACCGGGGTCCGCAGCGAGGCACCGCCGAGAAGCAGGCCGACCAGGGCCGCGTGCTCCAGGCCGCCGACCGCCGCGAGGACGCCGATCGGGTCCGCCGGGTCGGGCCGGTGGACGTCGAGGGCGCGGCGCACCACGTCGACCTTGCGGGCGTGGGTCTCGTCGTTGATGCCGGTGCCGCGGCCGGTGACCTCGGAGGGGTCGACCTCGGTGTAGACCGAGATGAGGGCGGCCGACGCCGTGGTGTTGGCGATGCCCATCTCGCCCGTCAGGAGCGCCTTGTTGCCCGCGGCGACCAGGTCGCGGGCCGTCTCGATGCCGACCTCGATGGCCGCCTTGACCTCTTCGCGGGTCAGGGCGGGACCGGCCGTCATGTCGGCGGTGCCCGCGCGGACCTTGCGGGGCAGCAGGCCGGGCGTGGCCGGGAGTTCGGAGGCGACGCCCACGTCGATGACGCAGACCTCGGCGCCGACCTGGTTCGCGAACGCGTTGCAGACCGCGCCGCCGCCGAGGAAGTTCGCGACCATCTGGCCGGTCACCTCCTGGGGCCAGGGGGTGACGCCCTGGGCGTGCACACCGTGGTCGCCCGCGAAGATCGCGACGGCCGCGGGCTCCGGGATCGGCGGCGGGCACATCCGGGACAGGCCGGACAGCTGCGCGGAGATGATCTCCAGCATGCCGAGCGCGCCCGCGGGCTTCGTCATGCGCTTCTGCCGCTCCCAGGCCTCGCCGAGCGCCTTGGCGTCCAGCGGGCGGATGTTGGAGACGGTCTCGGCGAGCAGGTCGTGCGGGTCCTCGCCGGGCAGCGCCCGACGCCCGTACGTCTCCTCGTGGACGACCCACGACAGCGGGCGGCGCTTCGACCAGCCGGCCTGCATCAGCTCGGGCTCGTCCGGGAACTCGTCGACGTAGCCGACGCACAGGTACGCGACGACTTCGAGGTGGTCGGGCAGGCCGAGGGTGCGGACCATCTCGCGCTCGTCGAAGAAGGAGACCCAGCCGACGCCGAGGCCCTCGGCGCGGGCGGCGAGCCACAGGTTCTCGACCGCGAGCGCGGAGGAGTACGGGGCCATCTGCGGCTGGGTGTGCCGGCCGAGGGTGTGGCGGCCGCCGCGGGTCGGGTCGGCGGTGACGACGATGTTCACCGGGGTGTCGAGGATGGCCTCGATCTTCAGTTCCTTGAACTGCTTCGCGCGGCCCTTGGGCAGGGACTTCGCGTACGCGTCCTTCTGACGCATGGCCAGTTCGTGCATCGTGCGCCGGGTCTCGGCGGAGCGGATGACGACGAAGTCCCAGGGCTGGGAGTGGCCGACGGAGGGGGCCGTGTGGGCGGCCTCCAGGACGCGGAGCAGCACCTCGTGCGGGATGGGGTCGCCGCGGAAGCCGTT
Organism: Streptomyces sp. HmicA12; assembly: GCF_000373565.1. Taxonomy (GTDB): domain Bacteria; phylum Actinomycetota; class Actinomycetes; order Streptomycetales; family Streptomycetaceae; genus Streptomyces. The sequence goes on from NZ_KB891849.1 coordinate 216,769, forward strand.
GCGGATGTCGCGGCGCTCGCGCATGACGCGCAGGACGGCCTCGCGCTCGGCGTCGTCGTAGCCGGAGGCGGCGGCGACGGTCTCGAACGCCTCCGCCTCGGCCACGAACTCCGGCTCGGGCTCGGGCATCGGCTCCGCTACGGGCTCGGGTGCGACCTCGATGAGCTCCGGCTCCTCGGTGACCGTGCCCGCGGACTCCTCGACCGCTTGCGGCTCGGATGCCTGGGTCGCGCCGGGTCCGCCGTCGCGCGGGGCGGGGACGGCGGCCGCCACCTCGGCCGGCTCCGTCACCTCCACCGCGGGCTGCGGCTCGGCGGCGGGCTCGGCCTCCTGGACCGGGGCCTCGACGGGGGCGGGTTCCTCGGCCTCGACCGGCTGCACCGGCTCGACCGTTACGGGGCTCAGCGCGATCGGCGCCTCGGGCTGGGCCTCGGGCTGCGGCTCCGGTTGCTCGGGCTGCGGCTCCGGGGGCAGCTCCTGGTGCGGCTGCTCCATCACGGGCTCGGCGACGGGCGGCTCCTCGGCCACGATCTGCGGCTGCTCCGCCACGACGGCCTGCGGCTGCTCGGCGACCGGCTCCGGGGTCTGCTCGACCGGGGGGGCCTGCGGAAGGTCCACGGCCTGCTCGACCGGTTCCGCGGCGGGCACCGGCTCCGCCGCCATCGGCTCGGCGGCGGCCGGCTCGGGCATCGGCGGCACCGCCATGGCATGCGGCGGCGTCGGCGCCAGGTGCGGCGTCGTGGGCACCGAGCCCTCGACGGGCACGAACTGGCCCAGCGTCTGCTGCTCGGGGGCCGGCTGCGGCGCGCTCTCGTGCGGCGCGTACAGACCGGACTGCTCGTACGGGCCGGACTGCTCGTACGGGCCGGACTGCTCGTACGGGCCGGACTGCTCGGCCTGGCCCGCATAGGCGGCGACCGGCGCGGGCTCGGCGACGGGCGCGAACCGGGGTGCGCCGAGCGACTCCTGGGGAGCCGCGTACGCCTCCGGAACGACCGTTTCTGCGGGGGCTTGCGGCATTTCGTACCCGGGCTGCCGCGTCGCCTCGGCGGGCTGCCACGGAGCGGCGCCCTGCGGCGGGATGTCGAGGTACTCGGGGCCCGTGGTGGGCGGGCCGGACTGGCGCACCGGCATCGGGTTCGCCGGGGTCTGCTGCGCGGGACCGCGGTCGGCGAGCGAGCGCACGCCGCTGCCGCCGGTCTCCGGCATGGGCGGGCCCATGTGCAGCGGACGGCGGGCGGGGCCCTGGTTCGCGGCGGCAGCGGCGGCACCCTGGCCGCCCTGCAGGTGCATGCCGCCCATGTCGTGGTGCCCGCTGTCGCGGCCCGCCATCTCGTGCGGACCCGGCTCGTGAGCGACGGGCCCGCCGGGCGCCGGCGCGTACTGCTGCTGCGCGGGCATCTCGACCTGCGGCTGGCCCCAGGCCCCCTGGGAGCCGGGCATCAGGAGCAGTTCGTCGTCCTCGGCGGTGGCTTCGGAGGGATCGAGGTAGGTGTAGGCCCCCGGGGCGGGAACGCCCGGCGGCTCCACCGTGCCTGCGTTCTCCGGCAGCCCCTCGCCCGGAACCTGACCGGTGTCGGTCATGCCTACCCCTCGCCCATCGATGAGAACTTCCCGGCCGCTCCCGGCCGTTGGCCCGGGGAACGACCCCGTTGACCGGAGCAGCGCGTCAACCGCCCGTCATGATGAACGAGCGTGCGCGCCGCGCGGCACGAACCGCCCCGGACAACAGGTATTGTCCCGGTCGGATCGCGGCCACGGTACGTAGATCGCCCATGGCCTTCTGTGGACTGCGCCACGTTGCGCGTCCTCCGGTCGGCGCCGTACCACACCCACCCCAAAGCTGGTGAGTTTTCCGGACATTGGCCGACGAACTGCCGGACGTCCCGGTGCGGTACAACGATCGGCCAGCCTACCGCGCGCGCTGGGCCGTCAGGGTCACGGGTGGCGTTCCCGCGAACGGCCGGAGAGCAGGAACCCCACGGTCCGTTCCTTCTCCGTCCAGGCACGAGTGTCCAGTTCGACGGATTGCAGCAGCGCGCACTCGACGTCGTAGCCGTGCTCCGTCAGATTCCTGCCGATGAGTTCGGCGGCGTCGCGTGTCGCGGCGTGCGTGACGATGCGCGCGGGCCTGCGGTCGGCGACCGCGGAGACGACCGCCGCTCCCCCGCCGCCGACCCGGACGACGTCGGGCTCGGGCAGGTCCTCCAGGGCGTGCGGCGCGGTGCCGTGCACGATCTGCGCCTGGACGCCGAAGCGGCGGGTCACCGCAAGCGTGCGGGCGCAGGCGTCGGGGTCCCGGTCGACCGCGATGACGGCGGCGCCGAACCGGGCGGCCTCCGCGGTGAACGCGCCGCCGCCGCAGCCGATGTCCCACACCAGGTCGCCGGTCCTCGGTCCCAGGCGGGCGAGTTGGGCCGCGCGCAGCTGCTCGGTCTCGCCCTCGCCGAGGGGGCCCTCGTACGCGGCGGCCGGCAGTGCCCAGCCGCGGGGCGCGGGAGCCGGGTCCCTGGCGTCGCCGCCCGCGAGCCAGCCCCCGTTCTCGGGGACGCCGGTCACCGGGCCGCCGATGACGATGACCACGTTCGGGTCGCGCCAGGTGTGGTCGGCGGCCTTGTCGGAGGTGACGACGGTGACCTGCTCGCGGTCGGTGCCGAGTTCCTCGCAGATGACGAAGGTGCGGTGGACGCCTTCGAGCAGGAGGCCGAGTTCGGCGGGTCCCGCGCCGGGTGAGGTCAGGACCGCGACCTTGGTGTGGGCTCGGCACACATTCACCGCACGTCGCAGGGTGCGGCGGTGTGCGACGACCACCTGGGCGTCGTCCCAGGGCATACCGGCGCGGGCGAAGGCCTGGGCGACGGAGGAGACGGCGGGGACGACCTCGACCTCCAGGCCGTACTCGGGTGCGCGCAGGGTCCGTACGACGCCGAAGAAGCCGGGGTCGCCGTCCGCGAGGACGACGGCGGTGCCGCGGTGCCCGGCGATGCGGCGGGCGGCGAGGGACACGCTGCCGAGCCGGATCCGCTCGGCGCGCGGGGGCACTTCGGGCAGCGCCAGGTGGTGGGCGGCACCGGCCACCAGGGTGGCAGCGCCGAGCGCCGAGCGGGCCGCCGCGGTCAGGGGCGAGCCGTCCCAGCCGATCACCGTGACCCGGTCGGCCATCGTCGTCAGTCTCCAGAAGGTGCGAATGCGTACGCGAACACGTACTCAGTGGGGGAATCCGCCGGGGGCAGGGCCGGGCGGGGCATCGAGAGCGTACCTGCCGGGTCTGGCCGTCGCCTGTGGGGTCGGTGTCGGTCGCTGTCGGTGGGCGCCGGTCAGTTCCAGTCGGAGAAGGCCGTGAAGCCCCCGGCCTCGGCCAGCTGCTCGGTGACGCCCTCGATGTCCTCGGGGAGCAGGCTCCACACGATGAAGTCGGTGCGGACGTCCGCCCAGGTGCCGTCCTCGGTACGGGTACGCGCTATGCAGGCGTTGCGCAGGACACCCTCGCTGATGCAGCCGATCTTCTGGGCGACCTGCTGGGACGCGGTGTTGTCGGCGGCGGTGCGCAACTCGATGCGCTCCAGCCCCTGGTCGCGGAAGAGCCACTGGGCCATGGCGAGCGCGGCCTCCGAGGCGTAGCCCTCACCGCGTGCCCAGGGAGCGACGATGTAGGAGAGCTCGGTGGCGCGGACGTGCCAGTTGGTCTTCGTCAGCTGGACGATGCCGACCAGGCGCTGGGTGAGGAACTCGGTGACGGCGAGGTCGAGTCCGGTGCCGGCCGCGCGCTCCGCGGGCGCGTACTCGGTGATCCAGCGGCGCGCGCCCTCCTCCGTGAACGGCTGCGGCACCGACGTCCAGGCGGCGATGAGCTCGTCGTTCATCATCTCCGAAAGGGCGGGGACGTCGTCCTCGTCGAGCGGGCGCAGCACCAAGCGCTCCGTGCTGATGGAGATCTCGGGGAAGGTGTTCGTCATGCAGCGCTCCGTAACCTTCGTGGCCGCCTGCGTCCCTCGTATCGGCCGGGTGAAGTGCCCAGCATGCAGCATGCAGGTACGTAACTGCACATGGGGGCCGCCCCTGTTGACGGGAGCGGCCCCCCTGAATGCGGCCGGCCGGGGTGTTCAGGCGGGGAGCACCGAGCCCTGGTACTTCTCCTCGATGAACTTCTTCACCTCGGGCGATGTCAGCAGCTCGGCGAGCTTCTTCACGCGCGGGTCGTCCTCGTCGCCCTTCTTGACGGCGAGGACGTTGTTGTACGGGTTGTTCTTCACGGACTCCAGAAGGATGGCGTCCTTCTGGGGGCTCAGGTCCGCGTCGAGCGCGTAGTTGTTGTTGATGACCGCCGCGTCGACGTCGCCCAACGAGCGCGGCAGCTGCGCCGGTTCGAGCTCCTTGAAGGTCAGGCCCTTCGGGTTCTTCGCGACGTCCTGGGGACTCGCGTTCGCGCCCGCGTCCTTCTTGAGCTCGATGACGCCCTTGGAGGCGAGGAGTTGGAGCGCCCTGCCTTCATTGGTGGTGTCGTTCGGCAGCGCCACGGTCGCGCCCCGGGCGAGCTTCGTGACGTCGTCGACCTTCTTGGAGTAGACGCCCATGGGCGGCAGGTACACGTCGGTGACCGCGCTCAGGGTGGTGCCCTTGGACCGGTTGAAGTCCTCCAAGTAGGGCTTGTGCTGGTACAGGTTGGCGTCGAGGGTGCCGTCCTGGAGGGCGGTGTTCGGCAGGACGTAGTCCGTGAACTCCTTGATCTCCAGGTCGAGTCCGGCCTTTTTCGCCAGGTGGTCCTTGATGTACGCGAGGACTTCGCCGGCCGGGGTCGGGGTGGCCCCGACCACCAGCGTGCCGCTCGCGCCGGACGTGCTGTCCGCCGTGTCGGACCCGCAGGCCGTGAGGCCGAGGGCGAGTGCCCCGGCGATCACGGCGGCGGGAAGCGTGTACGTACGCATCGGAAGGTTCCCTCGGAGGCTCAGAAGGAGGGGAGCACCGAGCCCTTGTACTTGTCCTCGATGAACTTCTTCACCTCGGGCGACGTGAGGAGCTTGGCGAGCTTCTTCACGCGCGGGTCGTTCTCGTTGCCCTCCTTGACCGCGAGAACGTTGTTGTACTTGTTGTTCTTCGCCGACTCCAGGACGAGCGCGTCCTTGGCGGGGCTGAGGTCGGCGCCGATGGCGTAGTTGCCGTTGATGACGGCGGCGTCGACGTCCTGGAGGGAGCGCGGGGTCTGGGCCGCCTCGACCTCCTTGAAGGTCAGGTCCTTCGGGTTCTTCGCGATGTCCTGCGGGGTCGCGGTGGCCTCGGAGCCGCTCTTGAGGGTGATGAGCCCGTTGGCGGCGAGGAAGCGCAGGGCGCGGCTCTCGTTGTCGGCGTCGTTCGGGACGGCGATGGTGCCGCCCTTCTTGATGTCGGCGACCTTCTTGGCCTTCTCGGAGTAGAGGCCGAGCGGCTCCAGGTGCACGGTGGCGACCGACTTGAGGTGCGTGCCGTTCTTCTTGTTGAAGTCTTCCAGGTACGGGACGGTCTGGAAGTAGTTGGCGTCGACCGAGCCGTCCTCGGTGGCGTTGTTCGGCTGGACGTAGTCCGTGAACTCCTTGACCTCGAGGTTGAGGCCTTCCTTCTTCGCCAGGTTCTTCTTGATGTAGTTGAGGACCTCGGCGTGCGGGACGGGCGTCGCGGCGACGACCAGCGGGTCGGACGCCTTGGCCTTGGTGTCGGCCTTGTCGGAACCGCAGGCGGTCAGGCCCAGGGTGAGGGCTCCGGTGGCGAGGACAGCAGCGGTGATCTTGGTGGTGTTACGCACGAAAAGTGCCTTTCTCCATGGGTGGTGCAACCCGCCGGGTGAGGCGGGGAGACAGGGATGCAGCGGGGCTGCGGGTCAGCGGGTCTTGGCGGGGGCGGGCTCCGTGGCGGCCGGGCCACCGGACAGGAAGCCGCCGAGCACGCGGAAGCGGAGCGGTTCGCCGCCCTTGCCGGCGCGGCGGTGCAGGACGCGGGCGCCGCTGTCGCCGGCGAGCTGGATGATCGCGATGGTGACCGCGAGGATGGCCACGATGATCCACATCATGGTCGTCTCGAAGCGCTGGTAGCCGTAGCGGATGGCGAGGTCGCCGAGGCCGCCGGCGCCGACCGTGCCGGCCATCGCGGAGTAGCCGATGATCGCGATGATCGTCGTGGTGGTGGCCGAGATCAGCGAGGGCAGCGACTCGGGGACGAGGGCCTTGCGGACCACGGTCCAGGTGTTGCCGCCCATCGACTGCACGGCCTCGACGAGCCCGCCGTCGACCTCCCGTACGGATGTCTCGACGAGCCGCGCGAAGAACGGGATGGCGCCGATGGCGAGCGGCACGATGGCGGCCTCGCGGCCGATGGTGGTGCCGACGATCCAGCGGGTGAAGCCCATCAGGGCGACCATCAGGATCAGGAAGGGCATCGAACGGACGATGTTCACGATCTGCCCGATGACCTTGTTCGCGAAGGCGTTCTGCAGCAGCCCGCCGCGGTCCGTGAGGACGAGCAGGATGCCGAGCGGCAGGCCGACGACGACGGCGATCAGCGTGGACCAGCCGACCATGTAGAGGGTGTCCCAACATGCCTGGGACAGCAGCGGCTGCATCTCCGACCAGGTCACTTGGAGACACCTTCCTTCAGCAGTTCGGACGCGCGGCCGTCGAGGGCCGCGCTCTCGACGATCTCGGCCTGGAGGCCCTGCTCGCGCAGGAAGCCGATGGGGACGACGTTCTCCTCGTAGCGGCCGGGCAGTTCGATGCGCATGCGGCCGACCTGCTTGCCGGCGACGGTGTCCATCGCGGCGCCCAGGATCGAGATGTCGATGTTGTACGTGCGGGAGAGCTGGGAGATGACCGGCTGGGTCGTCGACTCGCCGTGGAAGGTGACGTCGAGGACGGTGCGGTCGGCGCCCGAGGCCTCGCCGCTGACGGGGAAGAGCGCGGCGGCGAGTTCGGAGCCCGGCGTCGCGAGGAGTTCGCTGACGGTGCCGGACTCGACGATCTGCCCGCGCTCCATCAGCGCGGCCGAGTCACAGACGGTCTTGACGACGTCCATCTCGTGCGTGATGAGCAGGACGGTCAGGCCGAGCTGCTGATTGAGGTCGCGCAGCAGCTGGAGGATCGAGCGGGTGGTCTCCGGGTCGAGGGCGCTTGTCGCCTCGTCGGACAGGAGCACCTTCGGGTCGCCGGCCAGGGCGCGGGCGATGCCGACGCGCTGCTTCTGGCCGCCGGAGAGCTGGGCCGGGTAGGACTTGGCCTTGTCGGCGAGGCCGACGAGGTCGAGGAGTTCCAGCGCCTTGGCGGAACGTTCCTTCCCCGACTTGCCGAGGATTTCGAGGGGCAGCTCGATGTTGTCCTGAACGGTGCGCGAGGCCAGCAGGTTGAAGTGCTGGAAGACCATGCCGATGCGGCTGCGCGCCTCGCGGAGTTCCTTGCCGGCGCGCGGTCCGCGTCCGGCGAGCGCGGTGAGGTCCTGTCCGGCCACCGTCACGGTGCCGGAGGTGGGGCGCTCCAGGAGGTTCACGCAGCGGATCAGCGAGGACTTGCCGGCGCCGGACTGGCCGATGACGCCGTACACCTCGCCTTCGCGCACGTGCAGATCGACGCCGTCCAGGGCGGTGACCTCGCGGCCGCGCGAGCGGTAGACCTTGGTGAGGCCCTGTGTGGTGATCACGTGGATGTCCGTCACTGTCGAGTGCGCGGCACGGGTGGCGCCGGGCACGGGGCATTCATTCGGGAGTTCCGGGGCGCGGCAGGTTCTCGCGGCGGTGTGACACCGGTACGGGATCAGTGCGGAGAAGCTGTGCGCGGGGAAGGCCCGGTCACGTAGGTGAAGCGGTGGTTCTCCCTACGTGCGGGGCGCGCGGGTCTCGCTTCGGGGCGCGAGAACAGGCGATGTTGCGGGGGCCCTCAGAAGGCGCACATTCGACACATACAACGAGCACCGGGCGTCATCGTCGCCTCGGTCGCAAGGGTGCGGCTGCTCGTCGTGGTCATGCGGCAAGTAAAGCAGACGTGAGGACACGGCCCGCCACCGCTGTCCGAATAGCGGACAGCGGTGGATGGCTGCGCGGAACGCGTCAGGGCGTGGCCGTGATCTCCACTCCGGCCTCCGTGGCCAGTGCTGACACGGCCGACAGGTCCTTCACCACGACGTCCGCGATGAGCTCGTGGGCCTCGTGCGTTGTGGTCAAGGCCACGGTCTTCATGCCGCCGGCGTGGCCCGCCGTCAGTCCGGCCGGTGCGTCCTCGAAGACGACGCAGCGCGCCGGGTCCACGCCGAGCTTCCGGGCGGCGAGCAGGAACGGCTCCGGGTCGGGCTTGCCGCGCGTGATGTCGTCGGCGGCGATGAGCAGGGGCGGGGTGATGCCGACGGCGGCGAGGCGGGCCTCGGCCAGGCGGCGGGTGGCGGAGGTGACGACGGCCCAGCGGCCCTCGGGCAGGGAGGCGAGCAGGTCGAGGGTGCCGGGCAGGACGTGGGTGCCGCCGTTGGGGACGTCCTCGACCTCCAGCTCCTCGATGCGGGCCACGGCCTCGGCGACCCGTTCGGCGGGGAGCAGGTCGGCGGCGATCTCGGCGGCGGGGCGCCCGTGCAGTTCGACGGCGGCGAAGTCCTCGGCGGTGATCCCGTACTCCTGCGCCCAGCGGGTCCAGCAGCGGTACACCGACTCCATGGACGAGAGCAGGGTTCCGTCGTTGTCGAACAGCAGGGCGTCAGCGGTGATCTTCATGGTTCCCGAGCGTAAGGGCGGTCGGCCGGGGTCGCGCGCAGCGGGTCTTTTCGGCCGTAATAGGCTCTCGGCCATGCTTGATGTCCTGACCCTGGTGACGGGTCTCGCCGCGCTCGCGCTCGCCGCGTGGTGCGGTTTCGCAGCCTCTCGCGACCAGCCGACCAAGGACTGGCACTTCATCGGTATGGCCGTGGTGTCGGTGCTCGCGCTGGTGCAGCTGGTGGTCGGGATCGTGCAGCTGGCGCGGGGCGAGAAGCCCGCGCAGGGGACGACGATCTTCGTCGCGTATCTGATCGGGGCGTTCGCGTGCGTGCCGGCGGCCGGGTTCATGTCGCTGGCGGAGCGGACGCGGTGGGGGTCGGCGACCGTCGCCGCGGGTGGTGTGGTGCTGGCCGTGCTCGAAGTACGGCTCTATGACATCTGGGGAGGATGAGGTGGCTGTGACCTCTTCGGAGAAGCCGGAGAAGGCCGACAAGGCACAGAAGGCCGAGAAGGCGGGGCGTCGGCGTCTGATCGGCGGGCCCGGCCTGCTGCTCGTGTGGCTCTACGGCGTGATGGTCGTCGGGGCCGTGTCGCGCTCGGCCGTGCAGATCTCCACCGACTTCGGCAAGGCGCCGCTCGCGTACACGCTGTCCGCGGTGGCGGGGGTCGTGTACGGGTTCATCACGTACTCGCTGGTGCGCGGCGGGGACAAGGCCCGGCGGGCCGCGTTCGCGTGCTGTGCGCTGGAGTTGGCGGGTGTGCTGATCGTCGGCGTGTGGACGCTGGTGGAACCGTCGGCGTTCCCCGACGCGACGGTGTGGTCGGACTTCGGGATGGGCTACCTGTTCATCCCCGTACTGCTGCCGGTGACCGCGATGTACTGGCTGCGCAAGGGCGTGCTGCAGCAGCAGGCCGCGGGCTGAGACCGCGGAGACGGCGAAAGGGAGACGGCCGGGGCCACGCGCCCCGGCCGTCTCCCTTTGTCCGTCTCACACGCCGGTCAGGCTCGGCGCTTCCGTCTCCTTCGCCAGCGTGACCAGCGTCAGGCGCTCGTCGACCTTCTTCGTCGTCACCGGGGCGTAGCCGTGCTTGCGGTACAGGCGCAGGTTGTGTTCGCTGCGGTGGCCCGTGAAGAGCTCGAAGCGCTTGGTCGTGCCCGCGGTGGCGAGCTGCGCCTCGATGGCGGCCAGGAGGCGGCCGCCGAGGCCGTGGCGCTGCATGCGCGGGTGGACGATCAGCTTGTTGATGTGCGCCGTGCCGTCCGCGTCGGTCGTGCCGCGGACGGACGCCACCACTTCGTCACCGAGGCGGGCCACCAGGACGGTGCCGCCTGCCAGTTCGGCCCTGAGCGATTCCAGGGACTGTGTGAGCGGCTCGATCGAGTAGTCCCCGTAGAGCTGCGCCTCGCTCTGGTAGCAGAGGTACTGCAGTTTGAGGATCTGCTCGGCATCCGCTTCGGTCGCCGCAGAGATGGTCACGCTCATGCCCATGTGTGCATGCCTCCCGCTCACCTGTCCGCCGTTTGTCCTTCACCCTTTTCCCCGGCGGGCATGCGGCGCAACCTCGGAGGCCATGATTCTGCGCAGGCATCCCAGACATCTGGAACGTTCCGGCCCAAGACTGCCCTGTGACATACCCAACGTGCCCGCGATCTCGCGGTACGTGAGGTCCTGTGGTGCGAGGAGTGCGCCGATGAGGCGGGGGCAACGGCCGGGCAGCCGGCGTACTGCGGAGTGCAGGGCACGCGCCTGCTCCCTGGCGAGCGTGCGCAGCTCGGGGTCCGACTCCGGCGCGTCGGCGGCGGGTTCGCCGGAGTAGGGCCGCTCACGGACGCTCGTACGGCGTTGACGGCGGGCCTCCGCGCGGACGGTCGCGGTGAGCCAGGCCGCCGGGTCGGGCGGCGGGCCCTGCGTGCCGAGGTGCTCCAGCAGGCGCAGCCAGACGGCCTGTTCGAGGTCGTCGAGGTCGGCGCGGCCGGTCGTGGCCGGAAGCTCGGCGTGCGCCTCCGCCGCGAGGAGGGGGCGCAGGGTCTCGATCACCGTGGTGTCGTACGTCATGTACGACGGGACGGGCCGGCCCGGCGCGTGGTTGCCGGGCCGGCCGTCTCTCACTCCAACCGGCGCCCGCGGCTCAGCCGTTGACGAAGTCCTCACGGGCCAGCAGGGCGGTGTCGCAGTTGTCGGAGAAGATGCCGTCGATCCCGGTGGCGAAGTACGCCTTGAAGGCGCCGAACGCGTCGCCGTAGGCGTTCGGGTCGGTGCCCTTCTTGAAGTCGGCCGGGAGGAAGGTGTTCTCGTTGCGCATCGTGTAGGGGTGCAGGATGAGGCCCGCCGCGTGCGCGTCCTCGACGAGCGTGGTCGGCTCCTTGAGCTTGCCCGACGCGTCCTTCGGGATGATCAGGTCGAGGGTCGGGCCGATGCCCTGCGCGTAGCCGGCGATCTCCTTCAGGCCCTTGGGCGTGATCAGGTCGGCGACGGTGCGCGGGTCGCCGATGTCGACGAAGTCGGCGGGGCGCGAGTTCGCCGTGGAGAGCAGGACGACCAGGGGGTTGTCGACCAGCTTGTTCAGGCGCTGGATGCTGGTGGGTTCGAAGGACTGCAGGAAGGCCGGCGAGTTCTTCTTGTTCAGGCCGTAGGCGCGCAGCAGCTTGGCGATGCGCTCCTCCAGACCCAGACCGAGCTTGCGGAAGTAGGTGGGGTGCTTGGTCTCGACGTGGATCCACACCTCGCGGCCGCGCTTGCGGCTCTGCTCGGCGCGCCAGTCGAGTACCTCTTCGAAGGTGGGGATCTCCCAGCGGCCGTCGTAGAGGGTGTTGTGCTGGCGGGTGGCCGGGATGCGTTCCTTGGCGCGCAGGGTCTTCAGCTCGGCGAGCGTGAAGTCCTCGGTGAACCAGCCGGTCGTGGAGACCCCGTCGATGACCTTCGTCGTCTTGCGTCCCGCGAACTCCGGGTGCGCGGAGACGTCCGTCGTGCCGCCGATTTCCGGCTCGTGACGGCATACGAGGTGACCGTCCTTGGTCGGGCAGATGTCACCGGCCTCGATGACGTGGGCGCCCATGTCGAGCGCGAGTTGGTACGAGCCCAGCGTGTGCTCGGGGCGGTAGCCGCTGGTGCCGCGGTGGGCGATGACGGTCGGCACGGGCAGGCTCCGGTAGCCCTTGCCGGGGTGATTCCCGCCACTGTCGCGGTCGGCTGCTCTCGCCGTTCCGGGTGCGGCCAGGGCCGCGGCGCCCGCGCCGAGCACCGCGGCGCCGAGGAGGGAGCGGCGGCCCACTCCCCCGGTCTCCTGGGCCCCCTGCGCCGTCTGTGACTTCTCGTTCCCCATGAAGCACTCCTCCCGCCACGTTGTGCCTTGTTGTGCCTTGCACCTGTCAAAGCGGTCCCGATCGTAGGTGGGCGGGTGTGACCAACGGGAGACCCTGGGCGGAACGGAAGGGTGCGTCGAGGTGACCCCTGAGCGTTGCCTGCGCGTCAACCGTGCGCGAACTCAGGTCAACTCTGCGTATCCAGTCGGTGAACCCGATGTGCGACGGGCCCGCAGGCGCGAGTATCGTCCTCACCTGCACAGACCCAACGACCCGTTCGAGGTCGTTCCCAACCGAATCCTTGACATCGGAGGGCCCGTTGTCCCGCTTCGCGCTCATCAAGGCAGTGCTCGGACCGATCATGCGCCTGATGTTCCGCACCCGTGTGGAAGGCGCCGAGAACATCCCGGGCACCGGCCCCGTCATTCTGGCGGGCAACCACCTGACGTTCATCGACTCGATGATCCTGCCGCTCGTCTGCGACCGGCAGGTGTGCTTCATCGGCAAGGACGAGTACGTCACCGGCAAGACCCTCAAGGGCCGCTTCATGGCGTGGTTCTTCACCGGCGTCGGCATGATCCCGGTCGACCGGGACGGTGCCAACGGCGGCGTGGCCGCGCTGATGACCGGCCGCCGCATCCTGGAGGAGGGCAACATCTTCGGGATCTACCCGGAGGGCACCCGCTCTCCCGACGGGCGCCTGTACCGCGGTCGTACGGGTATCGCGCGGCTGACGCTGATGACCGGCGCTCCCGTCGTGCCGTTCGCCATGATCGGCACGGACAAGCTGCAGCCGGGCGGGGCGGGGATGCCGCGTCCGGGGCGGGTGACCGTGCGGTTCGGCGAGCCGATGGAGTTCTCCCGCTACGACGGGATGGACCGTGACCGGTACGTGCTGCGGGCCGTGACCGACTCCGTGATGACCGAGGTCATGCGGCTGTCCGGTCAGGAGTACGTCGACATGTACGCGACCAAGGCGAAGGCCGCGTAGGCGTTTTGACCTGAGCCTGGGCCCCCGGAGATTTCCGGGGGCCCAGGTTTTTTGTCTGCGGGGCCGCGGCGCGGGCCCGTCGAGGCGCCTGCCCGGCGCCGGGGTGCCGCCTTGCCCACCCTGCCGCCCCAGGCGGCAGATTGCCCAAGTCGGGGGCGGCGGTGAAGCTAGTTCTCGAGGCGCTGCCCCCTGAGCATGAACCACGCCGCGACCGCCGTGCCCAGCAGGACGATCGCGCCGACTCCCGCCGCCACCTGGAGGCCGTCGACGAACGCGCCCTGGGCCGAGGCGAGCAGTTCGTGGGCCTGGGCCGTCGGCAGGCTGTGCGCCGACTCGACCGCTCCGCCGAGCGATTCGTGGGCCGCGGCCGCCACGTCCGCCGGGGTGCCCGCCGGGGCCGTGAAGCCCGCGTAGACGCCGGTGACGATGGAGCCGAGCACGGCGATGCCGAGGGCCGCGCCGAGTTCGTACGCCGTCTCGGAGACCGCCGACGCCGCGCCCGCCTGTTCCTTGGGCACGCTGGAGAGGATCACGTCGGCCGTGACCGTGAACGAGAAGCCGGCGCCGATGCCGACGACCAGCAGGACCGTGCCGAGGAGCGGGTAGCCCGTCGACTGGCTCAGGGTGGTGAGCGCGGCCAGGGCCAGGCCGACCGCCGCCAGACCGCCGGCCACGACGACCCGGACCGAGAAGCGGCGGGCCACCGTACCGGCGATCAGTCCGGCGCCCACCGCGCCCACGGCGGCCGGGAGTTCGGCGAGGCCCGCCTCGAACGGCTCGCGCCCCTGGACCAGTTGGAGGAACTGGGACAGGAAGAAGATCAGGCCGGCGAGGCCGAGGATGGTCAGCAGGTCCGCGAGGACGGCGCCGGAGAAGCCGCGGTTGCGGAACAGGCGCATGTCCAACAGGGGCGAGCCCAGGGTGAGCTGGCGGCGGACGAACCAGAGCAGCGCGGCCGCGCCGAGTACCGCCGTCGCCGCTACGCTCCAGCTCACACCGTGCGCCGCCGCCTCCTTGACCGCGTAGACGACACCGATCATGCCGATGAGCGAGAGCGCCACGCTGAGCAGGTCCCAGGGGCCGGGGACCGGGTTCTTCGACTCGGGGATGAGCTTGATGCCGACGATCACCAGGACCGCCATGACCGGCAGGTTGATCAGGAAGACCGAGCCCCACCAGAAGTGTTCGAGCAGGAAGCCGCCGACGACCGGGCCGACCGCGGCGCCGGCCGAGGCCATGGCGCCCCAGATGCCGACGGCGAGGGAGCGCTCGCGCGGGTCGTGGAAGATGTTGCGGATCAGGGCGAGGGTGGAGGGCATGAGGGTCGCGCCCGCGACTCCGAGCAGGGCCCGCGCCAGGATCATCAGCTCCGGTGACGACGCGTAGGCGTTGAGGACCGAGACCGCGCCGAACGCGACCGCGCCCCACAGCAGCAGCTTCTTGCGGCCGATGCGGTCGCCGAGACTGCCCATGGAGACGAGCAGGCCCGCGATGACGAACGAGTAGACGTCGCCGATCCAGAGCAGCTGCGTACCGGACGGCTTGAGGTCCTCGCTGATGTACGGGGTCGCCAGGCCGAGGACGGTCGCGTCCACGGCGACGAGCAGCACGGCCAGCACGAGGACGCAGAGGGCGAGCCACCGTCCCGGACGGGACTCCACCACCTCCGCCGCAGGGGTGCGCTGTTGTGTGCCGGTCATGGTTCCACGCTCCGTCGTGCGCCGCCGAGCAGCAGCTCGGCGATCATGTATGAGAAGTCCTTGGCCGCGACGCGGCCGTCCTGTACGGCCCAGGCGCCGCTGCCGATGAGGCCGTAGAGCGCCTCGCAGAGCCAGGCCGGTGTCAGGTCGATGCGGAAGTCGCCGGCTTCCTGGCCGCGCCGGAAGAGCGCCACCATGCGGCCGTCGATCCGCTCCCAGCCGGCGTGCTGCTCCTCGCCCTCGAAGAGCTGGTTCTCCGTGATGAGGAAGGCGAGCAGCGGCGCCGCCGGTTCGATCTCCGCGATCAGGCGGCGCAGCGCGTCCTCGGCCCGGTCCGCGTCGAGGCCGGCCCGGTCGAGGGCCGCCTCGCACTCCTGGATGCCCAGGTTCTCCAGCGCCCGCACGAGCGCGTCGCGGCCCGCGAAGTGACGATGGAGGGTGGCGCGGCTGATACCGGCCGCCCTGGCGACCTCGTCCATCGTGGCCGTGGACTTGCGGGTGAGCAGGGCGGCGGCGCTGCGCAGCATCTGTTCGCGATCGACCGACATGAGACAAGAGTAGAGCAGATGAGACACGAATGTCTCATCCATTGCGCGGCAGAGCGCCCCGTGTGACTCCGGTGGCTCGTCCTGTCACCCGGTGTTACGACTGTCGGGACGGTGTCGGGACGTTCCGACGGCTCTCTCGGGAGGTACGGGCATGGGGTGCTGCATCTTCGCGGCGATGGCGGCGATCGGGCCACGGGTCGCGCTCGTGATCACCTGGTTGTTCACGAATCTCGTGGACCGCGCCTTCACCGGCATGCTGCTGCCGCTGTTCGGCCTGATCCTGCTGCCCTGGACGACGCTGGGGTACGTCTTCGCGTACGCGCCCGTCGTCGGGGTGCGCGGCATCGGCTGGCTGGTCGTGCTGATCGGACTGCTGATGGACCTGTCGAGCTACGGGGGCGGGGCGCGGGCGCGCCGCTGACGCCGGTCCGTAAGGAAGCAGGGGCCCGGTTCATCCACGGATGGATGAACCGGGCCCCTGCTTCTGCTGTTGCCGCTACTTCTTCTTCGCGTCGGCCCAGGTCCGCTGGACCGTCAGGTCCTGCTTGACCTCGGCGAGCTGAACGGCGACCGCGCTGGGCGCCGTGCCCCCGCGGCCGTCGCGCGAGGCCAGCGCGCCCGGCACGTTCAGCACCGTGCGGACCTCGGGGGTGAGGTGCTCGGAGATCTTCGCGAACTGCTCGTCGGTGAGCTCGTCGAGCTCCTTGCCCTCGCCTTCGGCGACCTTGACGCACTCGCCGGCGACCTCGTGCGCGACACGGAACGGCACGCCCTGCTTCACCAGCCACTCGGCGATGTCGGTGGCGAGCGAGAAGCCGGCCGGGGCGAGCTCCTCCATCCGCTCCCGGTTGACCGTGAGCGTGGCCATCATGCCGGTGAACGCGGGGAGCAGGATCTCCAGCTGGTCGCAGGAGTCGAAGACCGGCTCCTTGTCCTCCTGGAGGTCGCGGTTGTACGCGAGGGGCAGCGCCTTGAGCGTCGCCATCAGGCCCGTCAGGTTGCCGATCAGGCGGCCGGACTTGCCGCGCGCCAGCTCGGCGATGTCGGGGTTCTTCTTCTGCGGCATGATCGACGACCCGGTGGAGAAGGCGTCGTGCAGCGTGACGAAGGAGAACTCCTTCGTGTTCCAGAGGATGATCTCCTCGGCGATCCGCGAGATGTTCACGCCGATCATCGCCGTGATGAAGGTGAACTCGGCGACGAAGTCGCGCGAGGCCGTGCCGTCGATGGAGTTGCCGACGGAGCCGTGCTCGAAGCCGAGGTCCTTCGCGACCGCCTCCGGGTCGAGGCCGAGCGAGGAGCCGGCGAGCGCGCCCGAGCCGTACGGCGAGACCGCGGTGCGCTCGTCCCACTGCCGCAGCCGCTCCGCGTCCCGGGCCAGCGACTGGACGTGGGCGAGGACGTGGTGGGCGAAGAGCACCGGCTGGGCGTGCTGGAGGTGCGTGCGGCCGGGCATCGCGGTGTCCGGGTGCGCCTCGGCGAGGCCGACGAGGGCCTCCTGGAGCTCGGCGATCAGGCCGCCGATGATCCGGGCGTGGTCGCGCAGGTACATCCGGAAGAGCGTCGCCACCTGGTCGTTGCGCGAGCGGCCCGCGCGCAGCTTGCCACCGAGGTCCGGGCCGAGGCGCTCCAGCAGGCCGCGCTCCAGGGCGGTGTGCACGTCCTCGTCGGCGATGGTGCCGACGAAGGAGCCGTCCGCGACGTCGGCCTCGAGCCGGTCGAGACCGTCGATCATGCGGGTGAGCTCGTCGTCGGTGAGCAGGCCCGCCTTGTTCAGCACGCGCGCGTGGGCACGGGAGCCCGCGATGTCGTACGGGGCCAGGCGCCAGTCGAAGTGGACCGAGGCGGAGAGTTTCGCCAGGGCCTCGGCGGGGCCGTCGGCGAACCGGCCGCCCCAGAGGCGGACATCGCCGGTGTTGCTGCTCACGTGCTCTGCTCCTCTAGCCGGTGGGTGTCATGCATGATTATGCAGAGTTCCGCATGAATCGTCAATCGCACCGTCGCGACACGATCCTCCCGCACTCTATCCCGCATGGCGAGACGCATCTGTCCAGCATGTGATCACACCGGCATACTCCCCTCATGGGCAAGAGCTACGAGCACATAGACGGCCGGCTGCGCACCTTCATCGAGTCCCAGCCCCTCTTCTTCACGGCCACCGCGCCCCTCGCAAGCGACGGGACGGTCAACCTCTCCCCCAAGGGCCTCAAGGGCTCCTTCGCCGTCGTCGACGAACTCACCGTCGCGTACCTGGACTTCGCGGGCTCCAACGCCGAGACCATCGCGCACCTGCGCGAGAACGGCAGGATCACGCTCATGTGGTGCGCCTTCCAGGGGCCGCCGAACATCGTCCGGGTGCACGGCCGCGGCGAGCCCGTCTTCCGCGACGACCCACGCTTCGGCGACCTGCTCGGGCACTTCCCCGACATCGACCCGACGCGCAACGGCCTGCGCGCGATCATCCTGGTGCGGGCCGAACTCATCCGGGACACCTGCGGATACGCGGTTCCCTTCATGACGTACGACGAGGAGCGCACCCTGCACGGCGACTTCTTCGTGCGCAAGGACGACACCGAGCTCGACGCGTACTTCCAGAAGAAGGAGTACATCGGGAGCAGCCTGGACGGACTGCCCGGGCTGCCGTTGCCGCTGCCGCCCGCTACGTTCTGACCCATGCGTCCTTTACGTACATGTATCGCCGCGGCTCTGACCGCCGCCGCGCTCGGCGCCACGCTCGGTGCCACGCCGTCCGCCGGTGCCGCCGGGCCGCTGCCCGCCCGGATGGCGGACACGGGCGCCGGCAGCCAGCTGATCACCGCGCAGGCGCCCCGCGCGTCCTCGACGTCCGGCACCGTCACCTGGTGGGACCGGCGCCCCGACGGCCGCTGGGTGAAGGCCGGTTCGGCGCCCGCGCGGTTCGGGGCCAAGGGGCTCGTCGCGGGGACCAAGCGCAAGCAGGGCACCAACACGACCCCGGCCGGGCTCTACCGCCTCCCCTTCGCCTTCGGCAACAAGGCGGCGCCGGGCGGCACTTCGGTCACGTACCGGCGGGTGCGCAGCACCTCCTGGTGGTGCCAGGACAACAAGTCCCGCTCCTACAACCGCTGGACCCAGCCCCGCCCGGCCGACTGCCGCGCCGCCGAGTCCGAGCACCTCGCCGACTACGGCACGCAGTACGCGTACGCCCTCGTGATCGGCTTCAACTACGACCGGCCGGTGCGCGGGCGCGGCGCCGGGATCTTCCTGCACGTCAACGGACGCGCGGCGACGGCCGGTTGCGTCTCCGTGCCGAGGGACGACATGCGGCGGATCATGACGTGGGCGCGGCCGGGGCGGGCTCCGCACATCGCGATCGGGACGTCGGGCGGGGCGACGGCGATCACGAAGTACTGATCGACCGGTGCGTACGGATCACTGATCGCCGGCGTCGGTGTCGGCACGCGGCAGCCGGACGGTGAACGCGGTCGCGCCGGGTTCACTCGCCAGCGCGACCGAGCCGCCGTGCGCCGTCGCGACCCCGGCGACGATGGACAGGCCGAGGCCTGTACCGCCCCCCTCGCCGCGTCGGTGCTCGCCGTGCACGAACCGTTCGAAGACCGTGTCCCCGACCTCCGCCGGGACACCGGGGCCGTCGTCGGCGACCGTGAGCAGCACCGCGTCCGGGTGGCTCGTGAGGGCTGTCGTGACCTGGGTGCCGGGCGGGGTGTGCAGCCGGGCGTTGGCGAGGAGGTTGGCCAGGAGCTGATGAAGGCGGTGGGCGTCTCCGGCCACCGTGACCGGATCCTTCGGCAGCCGCAGAGACCAGCGGTGCCCGGGCCCCGCCGCGCGGGCGTCGTCGACCGCGTCGAGGACCAGGCGGGTCAGATCCACCGGGGCGCGCTCCAGCGGACGGCCCGCGTCCAGGCGGGCGAGCAGCAGCAGGTCGTCGACCATGGCGCCCATCCGGCCCGACTCGGCGGTGATGCGCTCCAGGGCCCGGGTCACCTCCGGCGGGACCGGGCCGGGGTGCAGCAGGGCGAGTTCGGCGTGGCCGCGGACGGCGGCGACGGGGGTGCGCAGTTCGTGGCTGGCGTCGGCGGAGAAGCTGCGCAGCCGCTCCTCGCTGCGCTGGCGCTGGGTCAGCGCGTTCTCGACGTGGCCGAGCATGCGGTTGAAGGCACGGGTGACCCGGCCGATCTCGCTGTCGGGCGGCGTCGTCTCCGGGGCACGGGCGGGCAGCGCCACCTCACCGCTGGCCAGGGGGAGTTCACTGACCCGGGTGGCGGTGGCCGCGACCCGGTTGAGGGGGCGCAGCGACCAGCGCACCCACAGGGCGCCGGCGACGCCGGTGGCCAGCAGGGCGATACCGAAGACGACACCGCAGACCAGTTCCAGCTGGTGGACGGTGGCGTCGACGGGTTCCAGCGGAAGGCCGGTGACGAGTACGTCACCGTCGCGGCCCGCGGCGGCCATGACCCGGTACTCGCCGAGTGTGGGCAGGTCGACGGAGTGGCCCGCGCCGTCGACCGGCAGGTCGGCGAGTACCTTCTGGTCGGCCCCGTCGAGCCGCACCGACTGGTCGCTGGGGTCGTCGGCGGAGCGGACCACCCCGGCCTGGGTGACCTTTCCGTCGACCAGACAGACGCCGAGGGTGCCGGTGCTCTGCCGACGGGTGTCGCCGTGCTCGTCGCCGTCGTGGTCGTCACGGCCGACCCGGGTGCCCCGGTGTTCGAGGCTGGCCGGGTAGGTGCTGCCCGCGTCCTGCAGTTGCTGGTCCAGACGGGAGGTGAGGAAGCCGCCGAGTTCCAGGACCGCCGCGATCCCCACCGCGGCGCAGCTGATGGCGAGCAGCACGACGAGCCCCGCGGTGAGCCGGCCGCGCAGGGTGCGCGGCGCCCGCAGCCACCGCGGCGGCCTCGGTCGCTCGGGCCGCTTCACCGGGCCGCCGGCTTGAGGACGTACCCGGTGCCCCGGACCGTGTGGATCATGGGTTCGCGGCCCGCGTCGATCTTCTTGCGCAGGTAGGAGATGTACAGCTCGACGACGTGCGCCTGGCCTCCGTAGTCGTACGACCAGACGAGATCGAGGAGCTGGGTCTTGCTCAGCACGCGGCGCGGGTTGCGCATCAGACAGCGCAGCAGCTGGAACTCGGTCGGTGACAGCTCGACGGGCACGCCTCCTCGGGTCACCTCGTGGGCGTCCTCGTCCATCTCCAGGTCGCCGACGGTGAGCAGGGCGGCCGTGGCCCGCTCCC
This sequence comes from Streptomyces sp. HmicA12, assembly GCF_000373565.1. Lineage (GTDB taxonomy): Bacteria > Actinomycetota > Actinomycetes > Streptomycetales > Streptomycetaceae > Streptomyces. The sequence continues at coordinate 237,240 of NZ_KB891849.1, forward strand.
TGGTCATCCCGGCGCGACGCAACAGGCCGCGCACCCGGGCGACCAGTTCGGCCAGCGCGAACGGCTTCGTCACATAGTCGTCGCCGCCCGCCGTGATGCCGGCGATGCGGTCCTCGACGGTGTCCCGGGCGGTCAGGAAGAGCACGCACACGTGCGGCTGGGCGGCGCGCAGCTCGCGCAGCACGGACAGGCCGTCGCGGTCCGGCAGCATGATGTCGAGGACCACGGCGTCGGGCCGGAAGTCGTGGGCCAGGGCCACCGCGGCGCGGGCGGTGGCGGCGGAGCGCACCTCCCAGCCCTCGTAGCGCAGGGCGCCGGTGACGACCTCGGCGAGGTCCGGCTCGTCGTCGACGACGAGGACCCGCACGGGGGTGCCGTCGGGGCGGGTCAGGGCTGTGGAGTGTGGGCTCATGGCCCTACCAGGGTCTCCCGATTTCCTTTGAGTTTCCTCTGAAGGCGGGCGCGGGGCCCGTTCTCAGAGGCTGCTCAGAGGTTGGCCCAGCACAGTGGCCTTTCCGCACAACCGTTTCGAACAACAGTGAGGAGGCCCCATGGTCGCCACCACCCACACCCCGCCCCCCACGAGCCACCGCGCCCAGGCCGCCCGGCCCCGCCGCTCCCCCGCCGCGCCCCTGCTGGCCGCGGCCTGGGCGGGCGGCTTCGCGGTGCTCGGGCTGTGGTGGCAGAACACGGTCTCCGTGGCGGGCTCCGCGGGCTGGCTGGGCGGGGCCGGACGGATCACCGGGCTGCTGTGCGGCTACATGTGCGCGCTGCTCGTCATGCTGATGGCCCGGGTGCCGTGGCTGGAGCACGGCGTGGGCAGCGACCGCACGGCCCGCTGGCACGCGTCCGCCGGGCGGTGGACGGTCGGGCTGCTCGCGTGCCACATCGTGCTGATCACGCTCGGGTACGCGGCGCAGGCGCACACCGGTCCGATACGCGAGTTCCTCTCGATCGTGTTCGACCTGCCGGAGATGCTGAAGGGCACGCTGGGCGCGGCGGTCCTGCTGGCGGTCGGCTTCGTCTCGGCGCGGGCGGTGCGGCGCCGGATGCGGTACGAGACCTGGTACTACCTGCACCTGCTCACGTACGCGGCGATCTTCCTCGCGTTCTGGCACCAACTGGCCCTCGGCGCCGACTTCGTGGGCAGCGCGGCCGCCCGGGCCGCCTGGTACGTGCTGTATGCCGGCGCCGCCGCGCTGGTGCTGTGGTTCCGGGTGCTGGTGCCGGTGCGGCTCAATCTGCGGCACCGGCTGCGGGTCGAGGTCGTCGTGCCGGAGGCGCCCGGGGTGCACTCGGTGTGGGTCCGCGGCCGTCGGCTGCACGAACTGGGCGCGCAGCCGGGGCAGTTCCTGCGCTGGCGGTTCCTCACCCAGGGCCTGTGGGGTGCCTCGCACCCGTACTCGCTGTCCGCGGTGCCGCAGTCCGGTCTGCTGCGGATCACCGTGAAGTCGCTGGGCGACCACAGCGCGGCGGTGCCGACGATCGCGCGCGGCACCCGGGTGTGGGCGGAGGGCCCGTACGGGGCGCTGACCGCGAACCGGCGTCGCCGCCGCAAGGTCCTCCTCCTTGCGGGCGGCACCGGGATCACGCCGCTGCGCACCCTCTTCGAGGCGTTGCCCGCGGCGCCCGGCGACCTCACCCTGCTCTACCGGGCCCGCACCGCGGCAGAGCTGACGTTCCGTCATGAGCTGGAGGCGATAGCCGACCGGCGCGGGGCGCGGCTGCTGTACGCCCTGAACTCGCCGGACGGGACTCGTACCCCGCTCACCGCGGACCGGCTGCGAGCGACGCTGCCCGACATCGCGGAGCACGACGTCTTCCTGTGCGGGCCGCATCCGCTCGCCGTCGCCGCGTACGAGGCCCTGCGGGCTGCCGGGGTGCCCGCGTCCCGCATCCACTACGAGTCCTTCGAGTTCTGAGGAGCCATGAGCAGCGCCATGAAGGCCCATCCGCTCCGCCGCACCGCCCTGACCTGCGCCGCGACCGTCACCGTGACGGTGCTCGCGCTGGCGCTGAAGCCGCATTCGACGACCGCGACGGCGGCGCCGTCCGGGTCGGCACCGTCCGGCGACTCCTCCAGCGGGTCATCGGGCGTGTCATCAGGTGGGTCCGGTTCGTCCGGTGGCTCGACCTCCGGGACCCGCACCGTCACCGGCGACACGGTGCAGACCCGCTACGGCCCCGTACAGGTCGAGCTCACCCTGAGCGGCTCGAAGATCACGGCGGCGCGCGCGGTGCAGTCGCCGGGCGACGACCCGCGCAGCCGGCAGATCAACGCCGCCGCCGTGCCGACGCTCGTCCAGGAGACGCTCAGCGCCCAGAGCGCGCGGATCGACACCGTCTCGGGCGCCACCTTCACCAGCGAGGGCTACATCTCGTCGCTGCAGAGCGCGCTGGACCAGGCGCATGGCTGACGGCAGGGGCCTGCACCGCGTGGTGCGCACGATGGGCACGATGTTCTCGTTCACGGTGCGCGATGATCCGACTCCCTTGCTGGACAGTGTGCTTGACGGTGCCGAGGCGCTGCTCCACCACGTGGACCGGGTCTTCTCGACGTACCGCGACGACAGCGCGATCAGCGCTCTGGCCCGCGGCGAGAGCGTGCCCGAGGGCCGGCGGGCGGAGGTGGACGAGGTGCTCGACCTGTGCGCGCGGGCCGAGCGGGAGAGCGAGGGCTGGTTCTCGGTGCGGCACTCGGCGGGGCTCGATCCGAGCGGCCTGGTGAAGGGCTGGGCGGTGGAGCGCGCGGCACGGCTGCTGCGCGAGGCAGGCGCCAAAGCGGTCTGCGTGAACGGGGGCGGCGACGTCCAACTCCACGGCGGCCCCTGGCGGGTGGGCATCGCACACCCCCTCGTCCCCGGCAAGGTGGCGGCCGTCGTCACCTCGGACACGGGCCCGCTCGCGGTGGCGACGTCCGGTACCGCCGAGCGCGGTTGCCACATCGTCGACCCGCACACCGGCAGGCCGCCGGTCGGCGCCCCGGCCTCGCTGACCGTGGTGCACCAAGGCCTGACCCGGGCGGACACCCTGGCGACGGCCGCGTACGCACGGGGCGCGGGGGCTCGTGCGTGGCTGACGGGGCAGCCGGGCGTGGCGGCGTTCGCGGTGGCGACGGACGGTTCGACGTGGACGACGGGGAGCTTCGGCGCCCCCGCCACCGACCATCAGGTGTAGCGACCACATATCGAGACGGGGTTGCATGCCCCTGCCATGGCGACGTTGCATCGCCCGGTGCGAAGCGAAACCGAACCCCAGTCCGACCAGACCGACAGTACGTCCACCGACGGCACGTCCACCGACCGGGCCGCCCGGCTCGCGGTCACCGTCTTCCCCGTGCTCGTGCTCGTCGCGGGCGCGCTGGGGCTGCTGCTGCCGGACACGTTCGCGGACTACAAGACGGATGTGCCGTATCTGCTGGGCGTGGTCATGTTCTGCATGGGGCTGACCATGAGCCTCGGGGACTTCAAGGGGGTCGCGCAGCGGCCCTGGGCGGTCGGGATCGGGCTCGTCGCGCACTACGTGATCATGCCGGGGCTCGGCTGGCTGATCGCCAACGTTCTCGATCTGTCGCCCCAGTTGGCGGCGGGGGTCATCCTCGTCGGCTGCGCGCCCAGCGGTACCGCGTCGAACGTCGTGACGTACCTCGCGCGCGGTGACGTCGCCCTGTCCGTGTCCGTCGCGACCGTCTCCACGGTGCTCGCCCCGCTCGTCACGCCGCCGCTGACGCTGCTGCTCGCCGGGGAGTACCTGCCGGTGGACGCGGGGTCGATGGTGACGGACATCCTCAAGACCGTGCTGCTGCCGGTGCTCGCGGGCCTCGCCGTCCGGCTCCTCTTCGGCCGCTACGTCGACCGGGTGCTGAGCGTCCTGCCGTGGCTGTCCGCGGCGACCGTCGCCGTGATCGTGGCCGTGGTCGTCGCGGGCAGCGCCGCCGCGATCAAGTCGGCCGCGCTGGTGGTGCTCCTCGCCGTGGTCCTGCACAACGGCCTCGGGCTCGCCCTCGGCTACGGCGCCGGCAAGGCCGCCCGGCTCGGGAAGCCCGCGTCGCGCGCCATGGCCTTCGAGGTCGGCATGCAGAACAGCGGGCTCGCGGCCTCCCTCGCCACCGCCCACTTCAGCCCGCTGGCCGCGCTGCCCGCCGCCGTGTTCTCGGTCTGGCACAACGTGTCGGGCGCGGTCGTGGCGGCGTGGATGTCGCACCGGTCCAAGGCCGAGCCCGCCGACTGACCCGGGCGGCACGGGCCGCGCATACACCGACACCGACGCGGACGCGGACGCCGACGCCGCGAGAAGCCGACCGGTCCCCCACCGAATTCCTCACTGGACAGGTATGGACAGGTCGGCTTTCGCATGCCTACCGTCTAGACATGCCTGGACAGGTTCACAAGCATCACCATGTCGCCCGCGTCCTCGCCGACGAGATCCGCGCGGGCGTGCACACCGACGGCAGCAAGCTGCCCGGGGAGCACGCCCTGCGGGAGCGGTTCGGGGTCAGCCGGACGACCGTGCGGCAGGCCCTCGGGGTGCTCGGCGAGCAGGGGCTCATCCAGACGCACGCCGGGATCGGCTCGATCGTCACCTTCGACGGTACGCCGCTCGACCAGCGTCTCGGCTGGACCAAGGCGCTCGCCGCGCAGGGCACCGAGCTGACCACGCGCGTGCTGCGCTTCGAGCGGATCAGGGACGCCGCACTCGCGGCCGAACTCGGCCTGGACAGCGACGCGTTCACCGCCCTGGACCGGGTCAGGCAGCTGCCCGACGGGCAGGGTGTCTCGCTGGAGTTCAGCCGCGTACCGGCCGTGGGCCCGCTGGCCGACCTGGCCGAGCGCGGCCTCGACGGTGACTCCCTGAGCCGCACGCTCACCGCGGCGGGCCGGATCCCCGACTCCGCCGAGGCGCGGATAGCGGTCGCCGGGCTCGGACCGGAGGACTCCGACGCCCTGCATCGCTCCCCCGGTGAGCCCTTCCTCCGTGTCGCCCAGGTGTTCCGCGACGCGGAGGGCGGCGTGGTCGAGCAGGTGACGAGCCTGCTGGACCCCGCCCGGTTCCAACTGCACGTACGTACCGGCCGAGGAGGCCACTCGTGACACCCGTGTCCGCAAACCCCCAACTCGACCGCGCGCTCGGCGCCTTCTACGGCCTCGCGCTCGGCGACGCCCTCGGCATGCCGACGCAGGTCATGTCGCGCGCCGACGTCGTCCGCGTCTACGGCGCGCTCGAAGGCTTCGAACCGGCCCGGCCCGACAACCCGGTGAGCGCCGGGATGCCCGCGGGGTCCGTCACGGACGACACCGATCAGGCGGTCATCGTGGCGCGGCTGATCGTCGAGGGCGACGGGCACGTCGACCCGCTGCGGTTCGCCGAGGAACTCCTCGCCTGGGAGAAGGAGATGAAGGCCAAGGGGTCGTTCGACCTGCTCGGCCCGTCGACCAAGGCGGCGCTCGACTCCGTGGCCCGGGGCACCGACCCCAAGGAGGCCGGGAAGCACGGCACCACGAACGGTGCCGCGATGCGGGTCACGCCGGTCGGCATCGCCTTCCCCTGCGACGTCTCCCGGACCGCGGCCATCGAGGCGTTCCTCGACCGGGTCGTCGAGTCGTGCCAGGTCACGCACGACACCACCGTCGGCATCGCGGGAGCGGCCGCGGTCGCCGCGGCCGTCTCCACCGGGGTCGCCGGCGGCACCCTCGACGAGGCCTTCGACGCCGCGATCACCGCGTCGGCGGCAGGCGCCCGGCGCGGGAACTGGATCGCGGGCGCCAGCATCTCGGCGCGGATCGGCTGGGCGCGCGAGCTCGTCGCCGGTCTGGACGAGGCCACGGCGCTCGACCGGATCGACGCGCTGATCGGCACCAGCGTCGCCAGCCAGGAGTCGGTGCCCGCGGCCTTCGCGGTGCTCGCCATGACCGGCGGCGACCCGTGGCGCTCCGCGCTGCTGGCCGCGAACCTCGGCGGCGACAGCGACACGATCGGCGCCGTCGCGGGCGCGATCGCCGGCTCCGTGCACGGCCTCGCGGCCCTGCCCGCCGACGCCGTACGGACCCTGCGCGAGGTCAACGACCTCGAACTGGATCCGTTGACAAGCCAGTTGCTCACGTACCGCGACCTCGACTGACACCACCGGCCCCCACCGACTGCCCCAGCACCCGAGCAAGGAGGTTCCGCGATGGCCGCTTCAACGAAGAACGACCGCGTCGGCACCGTGGAGACCCGAGGGATCGAACCGGTCCCGGACCATGAGCGGCACGGACACGCGAGCCAGATGTTCTGGACGTGGTTCGCCGCGAACATCTCGATCCTCGGGCTGCCGCTCGGCGCGACGCTCGTCGCCTTCCGCGGCCTGAACATCTGGCAGGCCGTGCTCGTCGCGGTCGTCGGCGCGGTCGGTTCGTTCGCCCTGGTCGGCGCGCTCAGTCTGGCCGGGAAGAAGGGCGGCGCCCCCGCCCTGACGCTGTCGCGGGCGGTGTTCGGGCAGCGCGGCAATCACGGTCCCACGCTGGTGACGTGGCTGAGCCGGGTCGGCTGGGAGACGATCTCGACGACCACGGCCGCGTACGCGCTGCTCGCTCTCCTCAACACCCTGTTCGGCTTCGGCCAGGGCACCGTCCTCACTCTGATCTGCCTGCTGGTCTTCATCGCCTGCACCCTGCTGATCAGCGGCCTCGGCCACGCCACGATCATGTGGATCAACAAGTGGGCGACGGTCGGTTTCGGTGTCCTGAACCTGATCGTGATGGGCTTCCTGGTCGCCACCGTCGACTGGCAGAAGGTGCTCGACGCCCCGGCGGGACAGACCAGCGCGGTCATCGCCGGCATCGGGTTCATCGCCTCGGGCACCGGCATCGGCTGGGCCAACGCCGGTGCGGACTACGCCCGTTACCTGCCGAAGTCCATCCCCGGCGGGCGCCTCGTGCGCGCCTCGGCCTTCGGCGCCGGCATCCCGCTGGTGCTGCTGATCTCGCTGGGTTCGCTGCTGACGGCCGGCGACTCGTCGCTCGCCACCTCGTCCGACCCGGTCTCGGCGATCAACGCGATGCTGCCGTCGTGGATGGCGGTCCCGTATCTGATCGCGGCGTTCGGCGGGCTGCTGATGTCCAATCACCTGTCCACGTACTCGGCCGGGCTGACGATGATCACGCTCGGTCTGCGGGTGCCGCGCGCGTGGGCGGTCTGCGTCGACGTCGTGCTGATGTTCCTCGGCGGCATCTACTTCATGCTGATCGCCGGTGACTTCTACGGCCCGTTCACCACGTTCCTGACGTTGCTCGCCGTGCCGATCTCGGCGTGGATCGGCGTGATCGTCGTCGACATGCTGCGCGGCCGCCAGTACGACGCCGAGGCGCTGATGGACACCGGGAGCGGCAGCCGCTACTGGTACCGCGGCGGTTTCCATCTGCCGGCTGTCGTCGCCTGGGTGGTGGCGATCGTGGCCGGGCTGCTGTTCACGACGGCCGCGACCAGCGCGGACGACGTGTGGTTCAAGGGGCCGCTGGCCGATGCGTGGCTCGGTACGAACGGGCTCGGCTGGCTCGTCGCCATCGTCGTGGGCGCCGCGGTGTACGCCGTCCTCGGCCGCCGCTCCCCGGTGACCGCCGAGTCCCCCACCCCCACCGCACTCGAGGAGGTCACCCGATGACCACGCCCGTATCCCGTGTCGTGCTCGCGGGGAACGTCATCGCCGATCTGGTCATCGACGTACCCGCTCTCCCGGAGCGGGGTGGCGATGTCATCGGCACGCGTACGGAGCTGTACGCGGGCGGCGGGTTCAACACCCTGACCGCCGCCCGCCGCCTGGGCGCCGAAGCCGTGTACGCGGGCCTGCACGGCACCGGCCCGTACGGCGGCCTGGTGCGCTCCTCGCTCGCGGCCGAGGGCATCGGCACCGTGCTGGACGCGCGGGCGGACGGCGACACCGGGTTCTGCGTGGCCCTGGTGGACGGCGGCGGCGAGCGAACGTTCGTGACGAGCTTCGGGGTCGACGCGCGCATGACGCGGGACGAGGCGTCGGCGATCGCCGGCGCCGTGCGCGCGGGCGACCTCGTCCAGGTCTCCGGGTACGGCCTGGTGATGGAGGTCAACGGACCGCTTCTCGCCGAGGTGGTGGCGGGTCTCGCGGACGACGTACGGGTGTGTCTCGACCCGGCGCCGCTGGTCGCGGACATCCCCGCCGAGGTACTGGATCCGGTGCTGGCCCGCACGGACTGGCTGAGCTGCAACGCGCGGGAGGCCGGGCTGATGACCGGCGTGGCCGAGCCGCGGGCGGCGGCCGAGGTGCTGCGCGGGCGGCTGCGGCCCGGGGCCGGTGTCCTGGTGCGGGCCGACAAGGACGGCTGCTGGGTGGCTCCGCCCGGGTCGGGGGACGTGGTGCACGTCGCCGGGTTCGCCGTGGACGCGGTCGACAGCAATGGGGCCGGGGACGCGCATGTCGGGGCGTTCCTGGCGCTGCTGGGGCGGGGGGTGCCGGCGGTCGAGGCGGCTCGGGGGGCCAATGCGGCTGCCGCGCTGGCTGTTACTCGCAGGGGGCCCGCGACGGCGCCGACCGGGGGCGAGCTGGCGAAGTTCGTCGGGCCCGGCCTCGCCGCTGTGCTGGGGCTGCTGTAGCGCCTCCGGCGACCGAGCCGGGGTCACGGGGCTGAGCCCCCGGACCCCGCGCCCCCATCGCCGGAGGGGCTCGAGGTGCGTACTAGTGGTCGTTCTGCGCCAGCCGCAGCAGATGCTCGGCCAGTGCCTGCCCGCCCGCCGGGTCCCGGCTGATCAGCAGCAACGTATCGTCACCGGCGATCGTGCCGAGGATGACGTGCAGTTCGGCCTGGTCGATGGCCGAGGCGAGGAACTGCGCGGCACCCGGCGGGGTGCGGAGCACCACCAGGTTCGCCGACGCCTCGGCGGAGATGAGCAGCTCGCCGGCGAGGCGGCGCATGCGCTCCTCCTTCGCCGACTCGCCGAGCGGGGCCTGCGGGGTGCGGAAGCCGCCCTCGCTGGGCACGGCGTAGATCAGCTCGCCGTTGGTGTTGCGGATCTTGACCGCGCCCAGCTCGTCCAGGTCACGGGAGAGCGTGGCCTGGGTGACGGTCAGGCCGTCGTCGGACAGCAGCTTCGCCAACTGGCTCTGCGAGCGCACCGGTTGCCGGTTGAGGATGTCCACGATCCGGCGGTGGCGCGCGGTGCGCGTCTGCGGCACGGCGGGGCCGTGGGCCTGTGCCAAGGCGTTCGCGATGTTCGCCCCGGCCCGCAGGTCGTTCTCCGCTTTGCTGCTCATCGTCGTCCCATCCTCAGGATCAGGCTTCCCCGTCGGCCGCGGCCGCGTCCAGGACGGCGGGCAGGGCCGTGAGGAACGCGTCCGCCTCGGCGTCGGTCAGGTTCAGCGGGGGCATGAGCCGGACGACGTCGGGTGCGGGCGCGTTCACCAGGAAGCCCGCGTCCTGGGCCGCCTGCTGCACCTGGGGTGCGCGCGGCCCGGTGAGCACGATACCCAGCAGAAGGCCCGCGCCCCTGACATGGCTGACCAGCGGGTGCTTCAGGGCTTCGATTCCGCCGGTGAGCCGCTCGCCGACGCTCTTGGTGTTCTCCAGGAGACCTTCGGCGGCGATCGTGTCGAGGACCGCGAGTCCGGCGGCGCAGACCACCGGGTTGCCGCCGAACGTGGTGCCGTGCTGTCCGGGCCTCAGCAGCTTCGCCGCCTCGCCGAACGCGACGGTCACGCCGAGCGGAAGCCCGCCGCCGATGCCCTTGGCGAGCGTGACGACGTCCGGCTCGACGCCTTCCCCGGCCTGGTACGCGAACCAGTGGCCGGTCCTGCCGATGCCGGTCTGCACCTCGTCGAGGACGAGCAGGGTGCCGGTGGCGCGGGTGATCTCGCGGGCCGCCTTCAGGTAGCCGGCGGGCGGCACGACCACGCCGTTCTCGCCCTGGATCGGCTCGATGATGACGAAGGCGGTGTCCTCGGTGACGGCGGCGCGGAGCGCGTCCACATCGCCGTACGGGACGTGCGTGACGTCGCCCGGGAGCGGTGTGAAGCCGTCCTGCTTGCCGGGCTGGCCGGTCAGGGCGAGGGCGCCCATGGTCCGGCCGTGGAAGCCGCCCGTCGTGGCGACCATGTGCGTGCGGCCGGTGAGCCGGCCGATCTTGAAGGCCGCCTCGTTGGCCTCGGCTCCCGAGTTGCAGAAGAAGACGGCGCCGTCGCGGCCGAAGAGCTGGAGGAGGCGCTCGGCCAGGGCGACCGGCGGCTCGGCGACGAAGAGGTTGGAGACATGGCCGAGCGAGCCGAGCTGCTTGCCGACCGCGTCGATGATCGCCGGGTGGGCGTGGCCCAGGGCGTTCACCGCGATGCCGCCGACGAAGTCCAGGTACTCCTTGCCGTCGGCGTCCCACAGCCTGGCGCCCTCGCCCTTGACGAGGGGCAGCCGCGGGGTGCCGTAGTTGTTCATCAGCGCGCCCTGCCAGCGCGAGGTCAGCTCTGCGTTCTTGGCGTGCTCGTTCATGCGTTGCTCTCCCCCTCCGCATCGGGCACGACCATCGTGCCGATGCCCTCGTCCGTGAAGATCTCCAGCAGGATCGAGTGCTGGACGCGGCCGTCGATGACGCGGGCGGTGTGCACGCCGTTGCGCACGGCGTGCAGGCAGCCCTCCATCTTCGGGACCATGCCGCTCGCCAGGTCGGGGAGCAGCTTCTCGAGTTCGGTGGCGGTGAGCCGGCTGATGACCTCGTCGGAGTGGGGCCAGTCCTCGTAGAGGCCCTCGACGTCGGTCAGCACCATCAGCGTCTCGGCGTCCAGCGCAGCAGCGAGTGCCGCAGCCGCCGTATCAGCATTGACGTTGTAGACATGGTGGTCGTCCTGGGAGCGGGCGATCGAGGAGACGACCGGGATGCGGCCGTCGGCGAGCAGGGCCTCGATGGCGCCGGTGTCGATCTCGGTGATCTCGCCGACGCGGCCGATGTCGACCAACTCGCCCTCGATGCGGGGCTGGTGCTTGGTGGCGGTGATGGTGTGCGCGTCCTCGCCGGTGAGGCCGACGGCGAGCGGGCCGTGCTGGTTGAGCAGGCCGACGAGCTCGCGCTGTACCTGTCCGGCGAGCACCATCCGTACGACGTCCATGGCGTCCTCGGTGGTGACGCGCAGGCCGGCCTTGAACTCGCTGACGATGCCGTGCTTGTCGAGGGCCTTGCTGATCTGCGGGCCGCCGCCGTGCACGACGACCGGCTTGAGGCCGGCGTGGTGCAGGAAGACGACGTCCTGCGCGAACGCGGCCTTCAACTCCTCGTCGATCATGGCGTTTCCGCCGAACTTGATGACGACGGTCTTGCCGTGGTGGCGGGTCAGCCAGGGCAGCGCCTCGATGAGGGTCTGCGCCTTGGGGAGCGCGGTGTGCTTCCGCGCGGCGGGCTGGCCGCTCTGTTTCGTCTCGCTCATGAGGAGTACGCGCTGTTCTCGTGGACGTAGTCGGCGGTCAGGTCGTTCGTCCAGATCGTCGCGGTCTCGGTGCCCGCGGCGAGGTCGGCGGTGACGACGACCTCCCGGAAGCGCATGTCGACCTGGTCGCGGTCCTCGCCGACTCCGCCGTTCTTGCAGACCCAGACGCCGTTGATCGCGACGTTCAGCTGATCGGGCTCGAAGGCCGCCTTCGTCGTGCCGATGGCGGAGAGGACCCGGCCCCAGTTGGGGTCTTCGCCGTGGATGGCGCACTTGAGGAGGTTGTTCCGGGCGATGGAGCGGCCCACCTCGACGGCGTCGTCCTCGCTCGCGGCGTTGATCACCTCGACCTTGATGTCCTTGCTGGCGCCCTCGGCGTCGCCGATGAGCTGCCGGCCGAGGTCGTCGCAGACGGTCTTCACGGCGTGCGCGAACTCGGCGTACTCCGGGGCGACTTCGGACGCGCCGGAGGCGAGCAGCAGCACCGTGTCGTTCGTCGACATGCAGCCGTCGGAGTCGACCCGGTCGAAGGTGACGCGGGTGGCGTCGCGCAGCGCCTTGTCCAGTACGTCGCTGTCGAGGTCGGCGTCGGTGGCGAGGACGACGAGCATGGTGGCGAGGCCGGGGGCGAGCATGCCCGCGCCCTTCGCCATGCCGCCGACCGTCCAGCCGTCGCCCTCGTACACGGCGGTCTTGTGCACGGTGTCGGTGGTCTTGATGGCGATGGCGGCCTTCTCGCCGCCGTGCTCGGACAGCTGCGCGGCGGCGGTGTCGACGCCGGGGAGCAGCTTGTCCATCGGGAGCAGGACGCCGATGAGGCCGGTGGAGGCGACGGCGACCTCCCCCGCGTTCAGGTCGAGGACCTCGGCGACCTTCTCGGCGGTGGCGTGCGTGTCCTGGAAGCCCTTCGGTCCCGTACAGGCGTTGGCGCCACCGGAGTTGAGGACGACGGCGGAGACGAGTCCGCCCTTGAGGACCTGCTCGGACCAGAGGACCGGGGCGGCCTTGACGCGGTTGGAGGTGAACACGCCCGCGGCCGCCAGGCGGGGGCCGCGGTTGACCACGAGGGCCAGGTCCGGGTTCCCGCTCTGCTTGATTCCGGCGGCGATGCCCGCGGCCTGGAATCCCTTGGCTGCCGTCACACTCACGGCGCGACTCCGATCGTCGAGAGCCCGGTGGTCTCGTCCAGACCCAGGGCGATGTTCATGGATTGGATGGCACCGCCTGCGGTGCCCTTGGTCAGGTTGTCGATGGCGCTGATCACGATGACGCGGCCCGTGTCGGACGCCGTCTCGTCGAACGCGACCTGGATCTGCACGGCGTTCGACCCGTACACGGCGGCCGTCTGCGGCCACTGGCCCTCGGGCAGCAGGTGCACGAACGGCTCGTCGGCGTACGCCTTCTCGTACGCGGCGCGCACGGCTTCGGCGGTGACGCCCGGGACGGCCTTGGCGCTGCACGTGGCGAGGATGCCGCGCGGCATCGGGGCGAGGGTCGGCGTGAAGGAGACGCTCACCCGGTGGCCGGCCGCCGCGCCGAGGTTCTGGATCATCTCGGGGGTGTGCCGGTGGCCGCCGCCCACGCCGTACGGCGACATGTTCCCCATGACCTCGCTGCCGAGGAGGTGGGGCTTGGCCGCCTTGCCCGCGCCGGAGGTGCCGGACGCGGCGACGATCACGGCCTCGCTCTCCACGAGCCCCGCCCCGTACGCGGGGACGAGCGCCAGCGAGACGGCCGTCGGGTAGCAGCCGGGCACCGCGATGCGCTTGGACCCCTCCAGCGCGGCGCGACCACCCGGCAGTTCGGGGAGGCCGTAGGGCCAGGTGCCCGCGTGCGGGCTGCCGTAGAACTTCTCCCAGTCGGCGGCGTCCTTCAGCCGGAAGTCGGCCCCCATGTCGACCACGAGGACGTCCGGGCCGAGCTGCTCGGCGACGGCGGCGGACTGCCCGTGCGGCAGCGCCAGGAAGACGACGTCGTGCCCGGCGAGCACCTCGGGGGTGGTCGCCTCGAGGACGCGGTCGGCGAGCGGGAGCAGGTGGGGCTGGAGCGCACCGAGTCGCTGTCCCGCGTTCGAGTTGCCCGTCAGGGCGCCGATCTCCACCTCGGGGTGGGCGAGCAGCAGGCGCAGGACTTCGCCGCCCGCGTATCCGCTCGCTCCAGCCACTGCTGCGCGTACCGCCATGGAACCCTCCTCCTAGATGGCATGACTATACGTCTCCATGCACGTTTATGCAATCGACCTTCAGTGTGCGCTGATGGCGAGAGGGCGGGAGAGGCGCCTGGGATAGCGTCGTTCCCGCTCTCCGCGCAGGTGAGCCTCGGGCGGGCGAGAGGGATGGCATGCGGTTTCGGGTGCGCGGGCGGAGCTCGGGCTGGTGGATCACGTTCGGGGTGATCGCGTTCGGCGGGCTCTTCCTGACCATCGGACTGATCATGACGGGGGTGTCCGTCTCATTCCTGGCGAGCGCCGAACGCGCGCAGGGCACCGTGGTGTCGCTGGAGTGGTCGCAGGGCGGCTCCGGCAGCGGCTCCCGCGGCACGTCGCGGTCCGGCAGCGGGCCGACGGCGCACCCGGTGGTCGCGTTCACCCCGGCGGGCGGCGGGCTGACGACGTTCCGCAGCTCGACGGGGACCAACCCGCCCGCGTACGAGAGGGGCGAGCGGGTCGAGGTGCTCTACCGCGCCGACGACCCCGGGGACGCGCAGATCAACGGGTTCGCGTCGATGTGGCTGCTGCCGCTGATCTTCACCGGGATCGGCCTGCTGATCAGCGGGATCGGCACGGCGGTGGCGATGACGAGCCCGCGGCGGCGCCGCAGGGCCGCGACGGCGCCGGTCCGGCTCGACAAGGCGCCCGCCACCCGTTGATAGGCAAGTACCGGCTTGCCTATGGTGGGGGGTGTGGCCCATGACGTGTTCAAAGCTCTGGCCGACCCCACCCGTCGCACCATCCTCGACGAGCTGACGGAGAAGTCCGGCCAGACACTGTTCGAGATCTGTGCGCGGCTGAGCATGCGGCACGGGCTCGGCATCTCGCGTCAGGCGGTCTCCCAGCATCTGGCGGTACTGGAGGCCGCCGGGCTCGTCGAGACCCGGCGGGAGGGCCGCTACAAGTTCCACGACCTGAACACGGAGCCGCTGCGGCAGATCGCCGAGCGGTGGCGTGTGTCCGAGCCGCCCGAGCCGCCCGAACCGGAGGAGAGCACCCCGTGAAGATCCATATGACCAGTGTCTTCGTCGACGACCAGGCCAAGGCCGCGCACTTCTACACGGAGATCCTCGGATTCCGGAAGAAGCACGACGTCCCGGTGGGCGAGACGCACCGTTGGCTGACCGTCGTGTCGCCCGACGAGCCGAACGGCACGGAACTTCTCCTGGAGCCCGCCGCGCACCCGGCAGCCAGGACCTATCGCGACGCGCTCGTCGAGGACGGTATTCCGCTGGCCCAGTTCGCCGTCGACGACGTGAAGGCGGAGTACGAGCGGCTGACGGCTCTCGGGGTCCGTTTCACGCAGGAGCCGGTGGAGATGGGCCCGGTCACCACCGCCGTCTTCGACGACACCGTCGGCAACCTGATCCAGATCGCGACCGAGCCGCAGTAGCCCGGCCGACGGGACTGTCGGTGCCGTGCACCATCATGCGAGGCGCGAATCGGTGGGCACGCGCGCGTGGAGGGGACTGCGGTGGACGTGATCGAGGATCTCGCCGACCCGGACCGCCGGGAGGCGGCCCAGGATCTGCTGGGCGCGCTCGGCGGCACGGTGGTGCCGAGGCTGCTGGCGGAGCTGGTCGACGAGGAGTCCTCGGTGCCGCACGACGCGATCAGGTTCGTGCTGACCCGGAGCATCGGCGCGGCCGCCTACGACCCCGTGGTGGCGGCCCTGGCCGGGGCGACGCGGGAGCGGGCGCGGCGCCGTCTCGGCCGCACCCTGTCGGCCATGCGGGACGTCGACCGCCACGTCGGGGCGCTGTCCCATCCGTCCGCGGAGGTACGCCGCTGCGCGGCCTTCGGCATCCAGTCCACCTGCTCGGTGGCGTACGGGCGCGAGCCGCGGCCCGACGTCGACTACGGCCTGCTCGCCGAGGCGCTGATCCCGCTGCTCGGCGATCCCGACCCGGAGGTGGCGCAGCGGGCGGAATGGGCGCTGAGCCTGCTGGGACCCGCCGTCGAGGAACCACTGCGCCGCGTGCGCGCGGAAGGCCCGGGACGGCTTCGGGCCGCCGCACTCTCCGTGCTCGCCGCGATCGGCGGCGAGGAGGCGCTGTCGGACGCGGACCGGGCCGCGGTGGACCGGCTGATCCGGATCAAGCTGCCCGGCGACCGGGCGCGACCGCTGGACACCTGCTTCACGTCCTGGATCGCCGTCCCCGGCGGCGATCAGCAGGGTGTCGCCGAGTTGCTCGGTCTGTACGACGCGCGCCCCGTGACCTTCGCGCTCGGGCACAGCGTGGGGCAGCACGACAGTGACGACGGCGCCGAGTACGGCCGGGTCCACGTCACCGCGGAGGTGGACGGCTGGACGCTGGTCCTCGGTCCCTGGTGCAACCCGGTCGACACGGAGCGCGCCGAGGACGTTCTGCGCCTCGTCACGGAACTGAGCCGCCGCTACGGCCGCGCCCAGGCGTACTGCTTCGGTGAGCACGGCGGCGGTTCGGGCTGGCTGGTCGCCGAGCGCGGGGCCGCCGTACGCCGCCTCAGCGCTTCCGGGAGGGACGGCGACGCCCGGTTCACGCTGGGCGAGCGGCTGCCCGAGGAGCTCGCGGCCGGCGCCGACGAGGGGGCCGACCCGGACGACGCGGAGGAGTGGGCGGACTTCGCCACGTACCTCGCGCCGCCGCTCGCGCGGAAACTGGGCGTCAGCCCCTTCGACCTGGGCCCGCGCACCGAGGTGCGCGGAGCCGGGATCGTGGCGCTCACGCCGTACGCGCGCGAGCACGGCAGGCCGCGCACCGGCGCCTACCTCGTCTGACGCCCGGACCCGGTCTCGATCTCCCGCTCGTCCCGCAGATTCCGTACGAGATCGCGCGGCAGGCCGTGGGTGTCGTGCAGGTAGTGCAGGTCCTCCTCCGTGAGCGGGCCGCGGAAGCGCGGCCGGTCGAGCACCGTGCGGCCGACCTCCAGGAGGCGCCGGAAGCGCCGCTCCTCGTCGACCAGCAGCCGGCGCACCACCTCGGGATCGATGTCCTGGCGGAAGTGGTCCCGGGTGTGCTCGATCAGCTCCCCCGGCAGATCCCCCAGACCGCGGGACGGGTCGTCGCGCCACAGCGTGGTGAGGACGCGCCGGACGAGTCGGCGCAGGACGTAGCCGCGGCCGGTGTTGGACGGGCGGACACCGTCCCCGAGGACCACGACGGCCGAGCGCAGATGATCGGTGACGAGCCGCGTCGACGTCTCGTCCAACGATCCCCACAGACCGGGCAGGTGGTGCCGCCACGGGGAGAAGACGTCGCAGTCGAACACCGAGGTGCGGCCCTGCAGGAGCGTGGCCAGGCGTTCCAGGCCGAGGCCCGTGTCGACGTTGCGCCGGGGCAGGGGCACGAGCGAGCCGTCGGGGCCGTTGCGGTGGCCCATCATCACGTGGTTCCACACCTCCACCCAGCGCTCGTCCCCGGTGGGCGTGGACTGCGGCGGAGTGTCGCCGGTCCACAGGAACATCTCGGAGTCGGGCCCGCACGGACCGGTCGGCCCGCCCGACCACCAGTTGTCGTCGACGGTGAGCTCCACCGGCACACCGAGCCGCTGCCACGTCTCCAGCGATCCGGTGTCGGGACCACTGCGCTCGTCGCCGCCGAAAACGGTGGCGTGGAGCCTGCCGGGATCGATGCCGAACCCCTCGGTGAACAGCTCGTACCCCCATTCCAGGCTCTGTGGCAGCTCGTAGTCCCCGAGCGACCAGGTGCCGAGCATCTCGAAGACGGTCAGATGGGTGAGGTCACCGACCTCGCCCAGGTCCGTCGTGCGCAGACAGCGCTGGACGTTGACGAGCCGCGAGCCGAGCGGATGCGGACGTCGTCCTTCCAGGTACGGGGTGAGGGGGTGCATCCCGGACGTGGTGAACAGGACGGGGTCACCGGGCTCGGGCAACAGGGTGGACCCGGTGATCCGGCGATGGCCGCGTTCCTCGAAGTACTCGACGAAAGTGCGCAGGACGCCTTCAGTGGTCACGGGGTTGTTCATGAGGGTGCTCCTCGGTGTGTGTGCGGGACGGCACCGGAAGGCGGGTGCGCACGATCACCGGGAGCCGGGCGGAAGGCCCTGCATGTCATCGGCGCACCGTTTCCGGTCGCCGACGGGAGGAAAGCGTCAGACGGCGGCAACCGGCGAGCTGGTCGCTCGCGCGGTCGCGGTGTTGGTTCGGCCGATGACGTTCATGGGCCGACGGTAACGCGGCGGGGCGCGGTGGTGCATCCGCATTTCCTGTGGGCCGCATCGCGCGGCCGGTCACCGCAGGGCGCTTGCCCTGGAGCGCACTCGAAGTCGTACGGTCGGCGGCATCCCACATCGGCGGAGCAAGCAGGATCAGCACATTCTCAGGAGGCAGCTCATGACCGGACTTCCCACGCGTCGGCTCGGCTCCCTCACCGTCTCGGCCCAGGGCCTGGGCTGCATGGGGATGAGCCATGCCTACGGCGCGTCGGACGACGAGCAGTCCATCGGGACCCTGCACCGCGCCCTCGACCTCGGCGTCACCCTTCTCGACACGTCCGACTTCTACGGGGCGGGGCACAACGAACAGTTGATCGGGCGTGCCCTCGCCGCCCCCGGGCGCCGCGAACAGGCCGTCCTGGCGACGAAGTTCGGCTTCGCCAACCGGCTCGGCGAGTCCACGCGGATCCGCGGTGACGCGGCGTACGTACGTGAGGCGTGCGAGGCGTCGCTGCGCCGCCTCGGGGTGGATCACATCGACCTGTACTACCTGCACCGTGTCGACCGGAGCGTGCCGATCGAGGAGACCGTGGGCGCGATGGCCGAGCTGGTGAAGGAGGGCAAGGTCCGGCATCTGGGCCTGTCCGAGACGGGCCCCGACACGCTGCGCCGGGCCCACGCCACGCACCCGATCGCGGCGCTGCAGAGCGAGTTCTCGCTGTGGACGCGCGATTTGGAGGCCGAAGTGCTGCCGGTGTGCCGGGAGTTGGGGATCGGGCTCGTGCCGTTCTCGCCGCTCGGCCGGGGTTTCCTCACGGGCCGGTACAGGTCGACCGAGAACCTCCCCGAGACCGACATGCGGCGCGGCCAGCCCCGCTTCACCGACGGCAACCTGGAGCGCAACCTGGCGATCGTGGCCCGCCTGGAGGAGCTCGCGGCCAAAAAGGGAGTCACGGCGGGGCAGTTGGCACTTGCCTGGGTCCAGCACCAGGGCGACGACGTGGTGCCGATCCCCGGAACCCGCCGCCAGAAGTACCTGGAGGAGAACGTCACGGCCGCCACGCTGAACCTGTCGGCCGACGAGCTCGCGGCGATCGAGTCGGCGGCGCCGGCCGGTGCGGTGGCGGGCGCCCGCTACGACGACAACAGCATCAAGTTCGTGAACGGCTAGGCGAATACGGATACGGATACGGATACGGATACGGATACGGATACGGCGGCGGCGGCGGCGCGGGAACGCCTTGCGACACCGCCGCCACCTGCCCTAGCCCTTCTTGATGCGCAGGAACGTCACCGAGTTCGCCGGGAACGTGTAGGTGAAGGTGTCGGCGACCCCTCGGAACGTCGAGGTCGTCGGCTTCACGGGGGTGTCCGTCGCCGTGTTCTCGGCCGCCGGGTCCGCGGTCAGTGTCGTCACGGCGGCGGAGTTCGCCACCTTGGCGCCACCGAGGTTCACCGTCGTACGGGCCCGGGCGTCCTGGGCGTTGACGACCTTGACGATCAGGTCACCGGACTTCTTGTCCTTGGTGACCACCTGGCGGAACGGCTCGGCGGGCTTGTCGTCCTTGAAGGAGCCCCACTCCGCGCCGTCCAGGTACAGGGTCACCTGGCGGCCGCGCACCTTGATGTCGATGTCGTAGGCGCGGCCCGTCTCGATCGACCCGGCCTTCGACACGAGCGTGGCCTTGCCGCCGTTCACGGCCTGTTCCACCGCGGACGAGGTGTTGTTCCAGCCGCCCAGGTTCCACCAGTAGTAGTTACCGGTGTCCTTGACGCCGAAGGCGACGAGGAAGCCCTCCTTGCCGGACTTCTTGGTGGCCTTCACGTGCAGGTCGTAGTTCTGCCAGTTCGGGTCGCCGGCCGTGACCATGGTGTTCTCGGCCGTCTCGTCGGACTGCACGTACTGCCCGTCCTGGACGGCCCAGCTGCCGCTGCCGGACCCGGTCCACTTCGACGCGTCGCCGCTGAAGTCGTCGGACAGCAGGCTGTCGCCGTCGGCGGACGTCACCCGCACGTCGTCGTACGCGGCGCTCGTCGCCCAGGTCGAGAGGCCCACGGCCCCGGTGATCGGCTGGAGCGTCGACGGTGTGGCGGTGGCGGTCGACGGGACGACCCGGTCGCCGACGTTGCGCATGAACAGCTTCTGGACCTCGTAGTCGGCGGAGCCCCACGACTTCTGGTCGTCGAACCAGATCATGTCGGGTGTCCACTGGACGGTGTCCCGGCGGGCGAGCAGCGGGGCGTACGAGGCGAGCTTCACCACGTCGGCGTTGCGCTCAAGTCCCGTCATGTAGGCGGCTTCTGACAGTGCGTTGGACCATGTGTTGCCGAGCGAGGCGTACTCACCGAGGAAGACCTTGGGGCCGCCGCGGTCGTAGGAGTCGTAGCGGTCGTTGTTCTGCAGGAACCATTGCGGGCTGTTGTAGTAGTGCTCGTCGACCATGTCGACGTCCGCGTCCTTGTTGAGCTTCCAGGCCGTGTCGAAGGTCGTACCGCTGTCGTCGGGGCCGGAGTTGGAGATGACGGTGACGTCCGGGTACGCGGCCTCGATCGCCGTACGGAACTCGGTGAACCGCTCGAAGAAGTCCTCGGGGAGGTTCTCCTCGTTGCCGACCTCGAGGTGCGTGAGGTGGAAGGGCTTCGGGTGGCCCATCTTGGCGCGCAGCTTGCCCCACTTGGTGGTGACCGGCCCGTTGGCGAACGCGATCAGGTCGAGGGTGTCCTGGATGTGCCGCTTCAGCAGCGCGTCGTCGTCCGTGGCCTTGTTCTGGCCGCAGCCGGTGACGAGTGCGGGCACGACGGGCAGCGGCATCGCGCCGATGTCCTCGGCGAACTGGAAGTACTCGTAGTAGCCGAGACCGTAACTCTGGTTGTAGCCCCAGAAGTTGGCGTTGGTGGCCCGCTCCTCGACCGGGCCGACGGTGTCCTTCCACTGGTACGAGCGCTTGCGCTGATAGCCGGACGCCTCGTCGTAGCCCTCCATCGAGCCGGTGTTGACCAGGCAGCCGCCGGGGAAGCGCACGAACCCGGGGCGCAGGTCGGCGATCTTCTGGGCGAGGTCCTTGCGCAGGCCGTTCGCGCGGCCCTTGAACGTGTCGCGCGGGAAGAGGGAGACCATGTCGAGCGCGGCGTCGGCGGAGGTGGCGACGGTCAGCCGCCCCGTGGTGCTGCCGCGGCTCGCGGTGAACGTCGCCGTGTACTTGGTCCAGCCGCCGCGGGCCTTGACCGTGCGCGGGGCGGCGAGGGTTCCGTCGGCGTCGGCGAGGGTCACGGTGAGGGCGGAGTCGGCCCGGGCCCACACCGAGAAGTCGTACGTCCTGCCCTTCTCGACGTTGACGCCGGTGCCGTACGCGGAGTTGGTGGCGGACGAACCGGCGCCCAGGGAGAGGTAGTTGCGGTTCCGCGCGTTCAGCCGTCCGTCGTCGTCGGAGACCTTCGCCGTGCCGGTCGTCGTCCACGCGGTGAGCGGTGTGTACGCCTTGTTGTCGGCGGTCGAGTACTCGAAGGACCGGTTCTGCAGCAGCTCGGCGTAGAGCCCGCCGTCGGCCGCCCGGTTGATGTCCTCGAAGAAGACGCCGTACATGGTGTCGTCGATCGTCGCGCCCGCGCGGCCCGGGTCGACGGTGACGGTGTAGTCGGTGACGTCGTCGGCCACGGCCGGCGGCGTGACCGCCGTCCCGGCCAGCAGGGCTCCGACGGCCGCCCCGAGCCCGATTCTCCAGCGCCTGCGTCGTCCACGCGTCATGCGCTCCCCATCCTTCACAGCGATCACGGATCGTTCGATATCTCGTACGTCGTCCTAAACTGCGAACGGCAAGATAGGAAGTGGTGGTGCGCGCGTCAACGGTTCGCGCAGAGGTGAACGGGAGTGGTGTGCGTGGTGAGTCAACTCTGGCCGGTTTCCGACGTGTTGACGTTCCTGGCCGGGAGCTGGCAGGTCGAGCGGACGGTACGCGACCTCGCCGAGGACGCGACCGGCACGTTCACCGGCGGCACGGAGTTCACCGCGGCCGACGAGGGCGGGCTGCGGCACTTCGAATCCGGCACGTTCACGTGGCGCGGTGCGTCACGCCCCGCCGAGCGGACGCTCCTGTTCACCCCCGGCGAGGACCCCGGCACGGCGGTGGTCCACTTCTCCGACGGCCGCTTCTTCCACGGCCTCGACCTGCGCACCGGCCATCACGTGGCGGACCATCCGTGCTCGGCGGACCTCTACCGCGGCGAGTTCACCGTGCACGACGCCGACCGCTGGCGGACGGTGTGGCGGGTGAAGGGCCCGGCCAAGGACCTCGTCCTCACGACGGACTACCGGCGAGCCTGACGCTCCAGCGGCCCCGGTGCCCGCTGACCAGGGCCGTCGACAGCGGCCGCACGTCGATGTTCCAGTACGTCGACGGGGGCGCCTTCAGTGCGTAGACGAGGGCGGCTCGGATCACGGACGGCTCGGCGATCGCGACCGCCCGTGTGCCGTCGTCGGCCGGCCGGGTGTCCAGCCAGGAGCCGACGCGCGCGATGAACCCGAGCAACGACTCGCCGCCGTGCGGCGCCGAGCGCGGATCGCCCAGCCAGCGGTCGACGGCGGCCGGTTCGACGGCCGCCACCTCGGCGAGCGTACGGCCCCGCCAGCGGCCCATGTCGCAGTCGCGCAGGGCGGGTTGGGCCAGCGGGGCGAGGCCGAGCGCGTCGCCGGTGGCGCGGCTGCGCGGGGTCGGCGAGCAGTAGCGCAGCTCGGCCGCGGCGAGCGGCCCGAACCCGGGCGCCGCGCGCTGCACCTCGTACCAGCCCGCCTCGTCGAGCGGCCGGTCGTCGTCGAAGCGCTCGGCGAGCAGGGAGGAGCTGCGCGCGGCGGCGAGAAGCGTGACGCTGAGCTGCATGCCTGATCGTGTACCGGCCGGTAGTCCGGGTCAAGGAATCACCACCGGTTCACAGCGAGCGGGCTCGGGAGCGCACGAGCCACGGCGGACGGTGCACGGGTCAGGAACGTACGGACCGGTCGTAGTAGTGCACCATCCACTGGCTCGGCTCCGGCAGTGGTTCGAAGCCGACCTGTGCGTACACCCCGTGCGCGGTGCTGGTGGCGAGCAGGATGCGCCGGACGCCGAACGGCTCCAGGTGGTCGCGGACCGCCGCGGCGAGCGCCTTGCCGAGCCCCTTGCCGCGCACGGACCGGTCCACGTACACGTCGCAGAGCCAGGCGAAGGTCGCGGAGTCCGTCACGACACGGGCGTAGGCGACCTGCTCCCCCGAAGCGGCTTCGTACGCGCCGAAGTTGAGGGAACCGGCGATCGCCGCGTCCTGCGTCTCGCGCGTCCGGCCCATCGCCCAGTACGCGTCGGTGGACAGCCAGTGGTGCACGCGGGCGGCGTCGATGCGTGTGGGGTCGAGGGAGATCTCGTACCCGGCAGGACGTTCCGTCGCAGGGAGTTCTGTAGCTGACATGCGGCGGATCGTCGCACGTCAGGGCCTGGCCGGTCGATCCGGTTTCCGCCCACCGGCCCGACAACCCCTCAGCCCCCCAGCCCGTCAGCCCGTCAGCTCGCGCCAGGCCTCCTCCAGGCGCCGCACCCCTTCCGTGATCTCCGCCGTCCCGGCCACCGCCACGAAGCTGAACCGGATGTACGGGGCCGGCGGCTCGGCCGCGAAGTACGGGCGGCCCGGCGCCACCGGCTCGCGCAGCCCCTGTTGACCCTCGTCTGGTCGGTGTTCCTGCTCGGCGAGACCCTGCCGGTCGCCGCACCCCTGACCGCGGCGGCGGTCCTGGTGTGCATCGCCGTCACCCAGCGGTCCCGCGGCTGAAGCCCCAGGGGCGCCAACTCCCTTTACCCGCCGTACACTTGCGGCAACTCACGGGCACGGCGAGATACCGAGACACGTCGAGGAGGTCACCCCTGATGCGCGCATCCGTAGGCGACCAGCTCCTGGTGCACGGCCGGATCGTCGGACAGCACGACCGGATCGCCCAGATCATCGAAGTACTCGGGGCGGACGGCGGTCCGCCCTTCCGGGTCCGCTTCGAGGACGGCCACGAGGCGATCATGTCGCCGGGCCCCGACGCGGTCGTACGGCACCCGCCCGGCCGTCAGGAGTAGTGGTCCGCCACCACGCGGGCCATCGCCCCGATCCGGTCCTCGCCGACCTCCTTGGCCGAGAAGAAGACGTGCCCGCGCACCTCGGGGAAGCCGCGCGCGTAGGTGAGGTGCCGGGACAGCTCCGCCGGGTCCTGCCACGCGGCGGGCTGCGCCGGATCGCCCGCCTTGTACAGGGCCTCGCCGATGTACAGCCGCACGTCCGTGCCCCGTACGACATCGGCCCACCAGGGCAGCAGCTTCGCGTAGTCGGCGGCCGCGAAGCCGATGTTCCAGTACACCTGCGGTGCCACG
Source organism: Streptomyces sp. HmicA12 (assembly GCF_000373565.1). Classification (GTDB taxonomy): domain Bacteria; phylum Actinomycetota; class Actinomycetes; order Streptomycetales; family Streptomycetaceae; genus Streptomyces. Next base: position 261,400 of record NZ_KB891849.1, read on the forward strand.
TAGTCGATCCACCCCTCGCGCACCCAGGTGCGGGTGTCCGCGTGCAGGTCGTCGTAGGTCTGCACCCCGGCGGTGGTGTCGGAGCCCTTCGGGTCGGTCGCCTTGTTGCGCCACACCCCGAACGGGCTGATCCCGAACCGCGCCGCGGGCCGCACCTTCTTGATGCGGCGCCCCGTCTCCCGTACGAGCCGGTCGATGTTGTCCCGCCGCCAGGCCGCCCGGTCCGGGAAGGCGCCGCCGTGCGCCGCGTACGCGGCGTCGTCGTCGAAGGTCTGCCCGGCCACCGGGTACGGGTAGAAGTAGTCGTCGAAGTGCACGGCGTCGATCGCGTACTTCTTCACCGCGTCCAGCATCGCGTCCTGCACGAACCGGCGGACCTCGGGCAGGCCCGGGTTGTAGTAGAGCTTCCCGCCGTACGGCACGACCCAGTCGGGGTGCAGGCGGGCCGGATGCGTGGGCACGAGCCGGCTCGGGTCGGTGTGGTTGGCGATGCGGTACGGGTTGAACCAGGCGTGCAGTTCGAGGCCGCGCCGGTGCGCCTCCCGCACCGCCGTGCCCAGCGGGTCCCAGCCGGGGTCCGCGCCCTGGGTGCCGGTGAGCACCTGGGACCAGGGCTCGTACGGGGACGGCCACAGGGCGTCGGCGGTCGGCCGCACCTGGAGGACCACCGCGTTCAGCCGGCGGCGGACCGCGGTGTCGAGGTGCGCGAGCAGTTCGGCCCGCTGCTCGGCGGCGGTGAGCCCGGCCCGCGACGGCCAGTCCCGGTTCGCGACCGTCGCCAGCCACATGCCCCGCAGATCGTGGCGGCGGGGCGGCGCGGAGCCCGCGGCGACCGCGTCCCCCGCCGTCGCGGCGGCCAGCGTCAGTGCGGCGCCCAGCGTGAAGGCGCGGCGTGAGATACGTCCCATGGATCCCCCCTCGTTCCCGTGTCACGGTGAGCCCGGGCTGAACAGCCGTTAACCCGGACTCCACCCCTCCCATGTCTACGGGGTAACGTGCAGATCCGGAACCCCCTGGAAGTGTTTCCAGAGCTCTGCTCCGGCAGCCCCGGAAGAGCGGACGAATAGCGAAAGGCACGAGGTGACGGACGCCTTGACTGACATCACACGCGTCGGAGTGGTGGGCTGTGGCCAGATGGGCGCCGGCATCGCGGAGGTCTGCGCCCGCAGCGGCCTGGACGTGATGGTCGCCGAGACCACCGGCGAGGCCCTGGAGATCGGCCGCACCCGGCTGCTCAACTCCCTGTCGAAGGCGGCGTCCCGCGGCAAGATCACCGAGGAGGAGCTGGCGACCACGCAGGCGCGCCTGACCTTCACCACGGATCTGGGCGAGTTCGCCGACCGTGACCTCACCATCGAGGCCGTCGTGGAGAACGAGCAGGTCAAGACGGAGATCTTCCAGGTCCTCGACCAGGTCGTGACGCGCCCGGACGCGATCCTCGCCTCGAACACCTCCTCCATCCCGCTGGTGAAGCTGGCCGTGGCGACGTCCCGCCCGGACCACGTCATCGGCATCCACTTCTTCAACCCGGCCCCGGTGCAGAGCCTCGTCGAGCTGATCCCGGCGCTGACCACGTCCGAGGGCACGATCAGCCGTGCCCAGGCGCTGGTGGAGAAGGTCCTCGGCAAGCACGCGATCCGCGCCCAGGACCGCTCGGGCTTCGTGGTGAACGCGCTGCTCGTGCCCTACCTCCTCTCCTCGATCCGGATGTTCGAGTCCGGCATCGCGAGCCGCGAGGACATCGACAACGGCATGGAGCTGGGCTGCGCCCACCCGATGGGCCCGCTGAAGCTCTCCGACCTGATCGGCCTCGACACGATCGCCTCGATCGCGGACTCGATGTACGCCGAGTACAAGGAGCCGCTGTACGCCGCTCCCCCGCTGCTGCAGCGGATGGTCGACGCGGGCCGACTCGGCCGCAAGAGCGGCTCGGGCTTCTACACGTACGTCTGATCGGCGACGCGCCTGATCACACTCCGTGTCCATGAGCGGGCCCGGTGTTCTTCGGAACACCGGGCCCGTTCGTTTCGCACGGGGTGCGCGCGGCTGACTCGCATATGCCCTCCGCACACGCTCCCGCCGCGCCCACCAGGCGAGTTGACTTCCGATGCGCGCAACACGGATGCGATGACTACAGAAAGGAGCGGACTCGTGACCACCGACCCGGAGCATCCCGTGGTCTCAGAAGAATTCGCAGAGTTACGCCGCGTCTTCGAGGTCGGACTGACCCGTATCGACGGTGAACTGGCCCTGCTGGCCCACCGCGACAACCAGAACGTCAAGGATCAGGACGACCTCAACGCGCGGATCACCGCACTGGAGAACACTCGCTGGCCTCTGCCCACGGTCGCCGCGCTGACCGCGGTCGGAGCCCTGGCCATCGCGGTGTGGCAGGCACTCGGGCGCTAGCGCCTGCCGTGGCGGGAGTTCAGCCGAGCCGGAGATGGTGGAGCAGCAGCAGTGCGGCCGCCATGTTGGCGGCCGGGACCTCTCCGCGGGCGATCATGTCGGGGACGAGCTTGAGATGGACCCACTCCCTGCGGTCCGACTCGAAGTCGTCCTGGGGGTGGCCGACGTACGTCGCCTCGTCGGCCCAGTAGATGTGGTGTCGGGCGTCCGTCAGACCGTTGGACGGTTCGACGCTCATCAGGTGCCGTAGCGGTCCCGGCCGCCACCCGGTCTCCTCCTCCATTTCCCTGGCGGCCGCGTACGCGATGTCCTCGCCGTCCTCGACGACGCCGGCCGCGAGTTCCCAGCCCCAGCTGTCGGTGATGAAGCGGTGACGCCACAGCAGGAGCACCTCGTCCGCCTCGTTGACCACCGTCGCGACCGCCACGGGGCGAAGGCGTATCAGGAAGTGGTCGAGGTGCTTGCCGTCAGGGAGTTCGACGTCTGCCAGATTGACGCTGAACCACCTGTTTTCATACACAGTTTGTTCGTTCAGTTTCGTCCACTGCACGGTTCTGCCACCTTCCATCGATTTGATGGCAATATCGCAGCAGCGGCGTGAACGAGCGCCCAGGCAAGAGGGGCAAGGCTCAGAGCGGTACGCGCAGCGCCCCGTCGATGAGTTCGGCGGCTTCGGCCGTGCCGGCACAGCCGCTGCGCACCAGGTGCTCGCGTACCGCCCGGAGTCTGTCGCGCAGGCGCTGGGATTCCATCCCCCGGGCGGCCTCGGCCATCTGGACCGCGGTCTCGACGGCCTGGTCGGTGTTGCCCTGTCTGAGCTGGATCTGGCTGAGCACGGCGAGCCGGTGGACGCGGCCGCGGTCGTGCGCGGGAGTGTGCACGGCCTCGGTGGCGTGCTCCTTGGCGCCCGCGTAGTCACCGAGGCTCAACAGGGCTTCCGCCACCTGTACGTTGACGAACCCGGGCTGCACGTACCCCGTCTCGTCCGGTTCGTGTCCGCGGCGGATCCGGTCGGCGGCGGACTCGGCACGCCGGATGCACTCCAGGGCGCTGGTGCCGTCGCCGAGGTGTGCGTACGACTTGGCCTGCATCGCGTACAGGTCCGAGGCGAGGGCGGGGGTGATGTGCCGCCCGGCGGCGCGCAGCGCGGCCTCCGCGAAGGCGACCGCCTGCCGGTACTCCCGCATGTGCAGCGACTGATTGACGAGGAGCGCTATGACGTACGCGCCGAGTCCCCGGTCACCGCTGGCCTTCGCGAGCCGCAGCGCCTGATGGAAGTAGCGCTGGGCGAGTCCGTGCGCGTCGGAGTCGTAGGCGCAGATGCCCGCGATGGCCACCAACCCGCCTGTGGCCCGGTGGAGATGACGGCCCGTCTCGTCCGTGTAGCTGCCGCGGAGCAGCGGCGCGGCCTCCGAGTTGAGGAAGCCGACGATGCGGATCCGGGTCGCGATGCCGCCCGCCTTGCGGTACATCTGCTCGTAGTGCGTCCGGGCCGAACGCATCATCTCCAGGTCGGCGAAGCTGACTTGGTGGCGCCCGCCGCGCGAGACGTCGTTGTCCTCGGGCGGGTTCTCCCACTCCCAGACGGGCATCACGGCCGGGGTGCCGGTGACGGCGGGGGCGTCGAGGATGTGCCGGCGCTGCTGCTGGTCGGAGCGCCACAGGGCGGTCGCCCGCTCCACGAAGCCGGACAGCGTCCCGTTGTGCGGGACGGCCGGTTCACCGGGGATGCCTAGGCCGATGTCGTCGAGCGTGACATGCCGCTGGAGCCGGGAGGCGAGCACCTCGCAGATCAGGTCGGGCACCTGGCCGCGCGGGCGCTGGCCCTTCAACCAGCGGGCCACGGCGGTGTGTTCGTACCTCAGGGCGAGCCCGCGGGCCCGGCCCGCCTGGTTCACATGGGCGGCGAGACCAGCATGGGAGATCCCGGCCTCGTCGAGAATCGCGTCGAGCAGGGTGTTGGGCTGCATGGATGCCCTCCGTTGGCTCGGTGCCGCCAGCCTAGTCGAGGCCGCTTCGCACGGGGTGTGATCGGAATGCTCAACTCCGTCCCCTGCGCGCTCTGTTGTGGCCGGTTTCATCCCGCTTGACTGAACTGCCTCGCAAGAGGCCGGCCGGGCCGTCGGCTCCCCCTCGTACAGTACGGCGGCCCGTCACCGCGTCGTCCGCCCGCTCGCCTGCCCACAACTCCGCGGCGGGCGGACGACGCGTCCCGGGACGGTGTGATGTGTCAGAGAACCTTGTGCGCGCTCAGGCCCACGGGCTCCCCGTGCTGCATCGGCACGCGCCTGCGGTCGTTGCGCAGGACCAGCAGGGCCGCGTCGTCGGCGGGCGAGCCCGCGACGTGGTCGAGCAGCTGCCCGTACACGCTGTGGATGACGGACTTCGGCACGATGGTCCGCAGCCGCACGGCCTCGATCAGCGCGGCCTGGAACGGAAAGAACCGGCCATGAGCGTCGCGGGCGTCCTCGATGCCGTCGGTGTGCAGCAGGAGCCCCTCCCCCGGCAGGATCCGCCCGCAGCGCACGGGCGTGAGCTCGGCGGGCAGCGGGAACGGTCCGAGCGGCGGCATCGGATCACCGCCGGTCATCGCCTCGACGCAGCGCACGGCACCGGGGCTGAGCCGGTACGGCCACGGGTGCCCGCAGTTGAGCGCGTAGACGGCGCCGTCCTGCCGGATCTCGAGGAGCAGGACGGTGACGAACTCCTCGGCGAGCGGGCTCTCGGGCTCGCCGCCCCCGGCGGCCGGATGCTCGTCACGCGAGCGCTGCCGCAGGTGCCGGGCGTGGGCGCGCTCCAGTCTCCGCAGCACGCAGCCGAGTTCGGCCTCGTCGTGGGCGGCCTCGCGGAAGCTGCCGAGGACGGCGCCGACGGTGGCGAGCGCGCCGAGTCCGTGTCCGCGGACGTCTCCCATGACGACCCGTACGCCGTGGTCGGTGGCCACGACGTCGTACAGGTCGCCGCCGATGCTGGCGCCGCGGTCGGCGGACAGTTGCCCCGCGGCGAGCGCGAGCCCGTCGAGCCGCGGCGGAGGTGGTCGAAGGAGCACGGACTGGGCGGCGCCCGCGACCGCCCTGATCTCCCTCAACTCCCGCATCAGGCCGTGTCGTACGTGGAGTATCAGCCCGGTCCCCACCACGAAGAAGACGGCACTGCTCACGATGCGCGCGCCCAGCCCGTTCTGCTGGGCGAGCGGGCAGGCCATCTTGTACGTGATGGCGACCGCGCCCCACACCGTGGGCAGCCCCAGCATCAGGGCGCGCCTGATGCGGCGGGGTTCGGCGCGAACTACCTTGCCGAGCCGTGAGCGCAGGCCGGTGCGGAGGGAGGTGGGGCGGGCTCGGGTGGGCGCCCTGGTCTTGGTACGAATCATGCCGACGGCCCCCTAGGCCCTGTTCAGCGGGCGCACCGGTCGGCCCGGCGGCCGCCTTGATTCTTGCGACCGATGCCCCGATCGGGCCAGATCACCGAGATTCCTCACTCGAACGAGTGAGGGGCGCACCCGGTGACCCGGGTGCGCCCCTCACGAGCGTCCTGCCTGCGCCGTTACGCGCCGCGCAGGACCGCGCCCATGTTCTCGGCGGCCTGCGCGACCGCGGTGTCGCGGGCGGCGCTGGCCTCCTCGACGGTCAGGGTGCGGTCGGTCGCGCGGAAGCGCAGCGCGTAGGCGAGGGACTTCTTGTCCTCGCCGAGCTGCTCCGCGTTCTCGTACACGTCGAACAGGCGGATGTCCTCGAGGAGTTCACCGGCGCCGAGTCGCAGCGCGTGCTCCACGGCGGCGGCCGGGACGTCCTTGTCGACGACGAGCGCGACGTCCTGGGTGGCCACGGGGAACGTGGAGATGCGCGGCGCCTGCAGGGCACCCTCGCTCGCCTGCTCCACGAGGTCGAGCTCCAGCTCCATCGCACTGGTGCGGGCGGGCAGTCCGAGCGCCTTGACGACGCGCGGGTGCAGCTCGCCGGCGTGACCGACCAGGGTCTTTTCCCCGTCGATGACCACGTACAGCGCGGCGCAGCGGCCCGGGTGCCACGGCTCGTGCTGATCCTGGTCGACGGCGAGCTCGACCCCGGCCTCACGGGCCACGGCGCGCGCGGCCTCGACGGCGTCGGCCCAGGTCGACGGGTGACCCTTGCCCCACCAGCCGGCCTGCTCGCGGGCGCCCGCGAGGACGACGGCGACGCGGCGCGGCTGACGCGGCAGCGCGGTGGTGAGCTCGGCGATCTCCTCGTCGGTCGGGCGACGGTCGACGGGCAGCCGGACGGCCTTGTGCTCGTCGCCGGTCGGCCGGAAGACCAGGCCCGTCTCGAAGAGCGCCAGATCGTGCGAGCCGCGTCCGTCGTTGCGGCGCAGCGCGCCGAGCAGGCCCGGCAGCAGCGTCGTACGGAGCGAGGGCTCCTCGTCGGAGAGCGGGTTGACCAGGTCGACGGTGACCCGGCGCGGGTCGTCGGCGGCCAGGCCCAGCTGGTCGAGGACGGCCTGCCCGATGAACGGGTAGTTCAGGGCCTCGACGTACCCGGCACCGGCCAGCGCACGGCCGACGCGGCGGTGCAGCCGCTGCCGCTCGGTGAGACCGCGGCCGGCCGGGGGCTTCGGCAGGGTGGAGGGCAGGTTCTCGTAGCCCTCGAGCCGGATGACCTCCTCGGCGAGGTCGTTCGGGTCGGTCAGGTCGGGGCGCCAGGACGGGACGGTGACGGTCAGGTCGTCCTGCCCGTACACGTCGCAGCCGACCTCCTGGAGGCGGCGCACGACGGTCTCGCGGCCGTACGCCACGCCCGCGACCTTGTCCGGGTGGTCCGCCGGGATCGTGATGGTGTGCGGGGCGCCCGGGGAGATGACCTCGGTGACACCTTCCTCGGCCGTACCGCCCGCGAGCAGCACGAGGAGGTCGACGACGCGCTGCGCCGCGGCGGACGCGGCCTGCGGGTCGACGCCGCGCTCGAAGCGCTTGGCCGCCTCGGAGGACAGCTTGTGACGGCGCGCGGCGCGGGCGATGGTGATCGCGTCGAAGTGCGCGGCCTCGATGACGACGTCGGTGGTCCCGGCGCCCTCAGCGTTGTCGGGGTGATCGGCGATCTCCGTGTTGGCGCCGCCCATGACACCGGCGAGGCCGATCGGGCCGCGCTCGTCGGTGATGACGAGGTCCTCGGCGTCCAGCGTGCGCTTCGTGCCGTCGAGGGTGGTGAGCTTCTCGCCCTGCTGCGCCCGGCGCACACCGATCGCGCCCTGGACGAGGGAACGGTCGTACGCGTGCAGCGGCTGACCGAGCTCCAGCATCACGTAGTTCGTGACGTCGACGGCGAGCGAGATCGGGCGCATGCCGGCCTTCTGCAGACGGCGCTGCAGCCAGATCGGCGAGCGGGCCTCGGGGCTCAGCCCGGTCACGGTGCGCGCGGTGAAGCGGTCGCAGCCGATGGGGTCGGCGACCTTGACCGGGTAGCCGTGCGCGTTCGGCGCGGGCACGTCCAGGAGGGCCGGGTCGCGCAGCGGGAGCCCGTACGCGGTGGCGGTCTCGCGGGCGATGCCGCGCATCGAGAGGCAGTAGCCGCGGTCCGGCGTGACGGCGATGTCGAGCACCTCGTCCACCAGCTCCAGGAGCTCGATGGCGTTGGTGCCGGCCTCGTACTCCGGCGGCAGCACGATGATGCCGTGCGTGCCGTCGTCGCCCATGCCGAGCTCGTCGCTGGAGCAGATCATGCCGTGCGAGGTCTTGCCGTACGTCTTGCGCGCGGCGATCGCGAAACCGCCGGGCAGCTCGGCGCCGGGCAGCACGACGACGACCTTGTCGCCGACCGCGAAGTTCCGGGCGCCGCACACGATCTCCTGCGGCTCACCGGTGCCGTTGGCGGTGCCGACGTCGACGGTGCAGAACCGGATCGGCTTCTTGAAGCCCTCGAGCTCCTCGATCGTCAGCACCTTGCCGACGACGAGGGGGCCCTTGAGGTCGGCGCCGAGCTGCTCGACGGTCTCGACCTCAAGCCCTACGCCGACCAGCTTGGCCTGCACGTCGCGGCCGGTCTCGGTGGCGGGGAGGTCGACGTACTCCCGCAGCCAGGAAAGCGGGACCCGCATCAGATCTCCATCCCGAACGGCCGGGTGAACCGGACGTCACCCTCGACCATGTCTCGCATGTCTTCGACGTTGTGGCGGAACATCAGCATCCGCTCGATGCCGAACCCGAAGGCGAACCCGCTGTACTTCTCGGGGTCCACACCGCAGGCCGTCAGGACCCGCGGGTTGACCATGCCGCAGCCGCCCAGCTCGATCCAGCCCTCGCTGCCGCAGGTGCGGCACGGACGGTCCGGGTTGCCGACGGACTCGCCGCGGCAGACGTAGCAGACCATGTCCATCTCGGCGGACGGCTCGGTGAACGGGAAGTAGTTGGGCCGCAGCCGCGTCTTCATGTCGTCGCCGAAGAGCGCCTGGACCATGTGGTCGAGGGTGCCCTTCAGGTCCGCCATGGTCAGGCCCTCGTCGATGGCGAGGAGCTCGATCTGGTGGAAGACCGGGGTGTGCGTGGCGTCCAGCTCGTCGGTGCGGAAGACGCGACCGGGGCAGACGACGTAGACGGGCGGCTCACGGTCGAGCAGCGCACGCGCCTGCACGGGCGAGGTGTGGGTGCGCAGGACGACACCGGACTCGTCGCCGACAGTCTTCTCGCGGCCCTCGGGACCGGCGACGAAGAACGTGTCCTGCATCTGCCGCGCCGGGTGGTCAGGCGTGAAGTTCAGGGCGTCGAAGTTGAACCACTCCGCCTCGACCTCGGGGCCCTCCGCGATCTCGTACCCCATGGACACGAAGACGTCCGCGACGCGCTCCATCATGGTGGTCAGCGGGTGGCGGGCGCCGGCCGGAGTGCGGTCGTAGGGCAGCGTGACGTCCACGGCCTCCTCGACCAGGACGCGCGCGTCGCGCTCGGCCTCCAGTTCGGCCTGGCGGGCGGCGAGGCCCCGGCCGACGGCCGCGCGGGCCTGCCCGACGAGCTTGCCGGCCGCGGCCTTGGCCTGCGGGGGCAGCGCGCCGATCTCGCGGTTGGCGAGCGACAGCGGCGACGTGCCGCCGGTGTGCGCGACCTTGGCCTCCTGAAGCGCCTCGAGCGAGTCCGCGGCGGCGAAGGCGGCGAGCGCCTCGTCCCGGGCCCGCTCGATCTCTTCCGGTTTCAGTGCCTCGACCTCGACAGGGTCGTACGACTTGTTCGGTGCCGACATCTCTTCCCGTGCTTCCGATTGGCGTGGCTGAGGGTCCCGCAGACGCGTTCGACGGCCGTCGAGTGGCAGGGACGCAAACGTGCCAAAGGACGAGTCTAACGGGGGTGACGTGTACGACTGCGCCCGTGGGGGCCCGGCGCTCAGCTGGTGAGATACGCGGGCGTCGCCACGGGCAACGTAAATCGGAACTCGGCGCCGCCGCCGGGCGCCCGCCCGACCGTGATGGTCCCGCCGTGGGCCTCGACGATGCCCTTGACGATGTACAGCCCGAGGCCCGTGCCGCCGCGCTTGCTGCCCCGCCAGAAGCGGGTGAAGACGCGGTTCATGGACTCCTCCGGGATGCCGGTGCCCTCGTCGCTCACCGTGACCGACGTGCCGACCGGCTCAGTGGGTGCGGCGGGTTCGATGGCAATGGTGACCGATCCTTCGCCGTGCCGCACGGCGTTTTCCAGCAGATTGCTGAGCACCTGGTCGACCTTGTCGGGGTCCGCCCACAGATCGGGCAGCGGCTGCTCCACCCGGAGCAGGAAACGGTCGGCCGCCTGCCCGGACGCCACATGGGCCTGGATGTGCCGGGAGACGGCGGCGCCGATGTCGACGGGCTGGCGCCGCACTTCGAGACGGCCCGAATCGATCCGTGAGATGTCGAGCAGTTCGGCGATCAGCCGCGTCACGCGGTTCGCGTCGGCGTCGACGGTCTCCAGCATCAGCCGCTTCTGCTCGTCGGTGAACCGCTCCCACTTCGCGAGGAGCGTGGCGGTGAATCCCTTGACCGAGGTCAGCGGGGACCGCAGCTCGTGGGCGACGGTGGCGATCAGCTCCGCGTGGCTGCGCTCGGTGCGGCGCCGGGCCTCGGTGTCGCGGATCGAGATGACGACGCGGCGCACGGGACCGGTCGGCCTGCCGCGCACATAGCGCGCGGTGACCAGGACCTCCCGCCCGCCGGGCAGCAGCAGGTTCCGCTCGGGCTGGCCGATGCGCGTGGCGAGTCCGCCGTACGGATCGGTCAGTTGCCACCAGCGGCGTCCTTCGAGGTCCTCCAGGGGCAGCGCGCGCTCCAGCGGCTCGCCGAGGGCACGCTCCCGCGGTACGGCGGTGATGCGCTCGGCGGCGGCGTTGAAGGAGACGACGCGGCCGCTCTCGTCGGCGACGACGAGTCCGTCGGGCAGTTCGTCGGGGTGCACTCCCAGGCCGGCGAGATCGTCGCGGTCACGCGGGGGCACGGTCGGTCCCCACCGTCCCCGCACTCCTCGCGAACTGCTCGTGCCGACGACGCTCATCTCCCCGTGTCCCACCTCTCGTCCCCATCCAGGACCAGGCCCGAGGTGGTCACCCTACTAGCTGTCCGTGACGGAACGGCACCCTCCGGGGGCGCGCTGTGCACGAGCGGAGGCGTACAGGCACACGGCGGCCGCCGTCGCGAGGTTGAGGCTCTCGGCCTTCCCGTGGATGGGGACGCGCACCACGGCGTCCGTCAGCGCGCGGGTCTCCTCGGGCAGTCCCCAGGCCTCGTTCCCGAAGACCCAGGCGGTCGGGGTGCCCATGGTCCCCTTGTCGAGCTCGTCGTCGAGGTCGTCGTCCCCCGCCCCGTCGGCGGCGAGGATCCGTACGCCCGCGTCCTTGAGCCCGGCGACGGCCTGCTCGACGGGCACGCCCATGGCGACCGGCAGATGGAACAGCGACCCCACGGAGGCGCGCACGGCCTTCGGGTTGTACAGGTCCACGGAGGCGTCGGTCAGGATCACTGCCTCGGCACCGGCCGCGTCCGCGCACCGCAGCACGGTCCCGGCGTTCCCGGGGTCGCGCACGTGTGCGAGTACGGCGACCAGCTTCGGCCGCGCCGCGAGGATCTCCTCGAACGGCGTGTCCAGGAACCGGCAGACCCCGACGAGCCCCTGCGGTGTCACCGTGGTCGAGATGTCGGCGATGACGCTCTCGTCGGCGAGGTGCACCCGGGCCCCGGCCTCACGGGCCTCGCCCACGATGTCGGCGTACCGCTCCGCGGCCTCGACGGTGGCGAACATCTCCACGAGCCCACCGTGCGCGGCGGCCTCCCGCACGGCCTGCGGCCCCTCGGCGAGAAACAGCCGCTCCTTCCCCCGGAAGTTCCGCTTACCGAGCCGCCGGGCGGCGGAGACGCGGGGCGACTTGGGAGAGATCAGCTCGGGGGCAGCAACCATGACAACTCACCTGGGGAAGAAGCGCCCCCGAAGGGGCGCGAGGAACGGCGCGACCAGCCACAGCCGGTCCGCACACGGCACACAACAGACGATGGCAGACGGGACACCGAACGCACTCGGACCCGCAAGCGGCAAGCTTGCGGGTCCGAAAATCACGTCCGGCTCAGCGGAGCGATCAGGCGGCAGCCTTCGGCGCGTTGACGTCCGCCGGAAGCGCCTTCTGCGCAACCTCGACCAGCGCGGCGAACGCGTTGGCGTCGTTGACGGCGAGCTCCGCGAGGATCTTGCGGTCCACCTCGATGTTGGCGGCCTTCAGACCCTGGATGAGGCGGTTGTACGTCATGCCGTTCTGGCGGGCAGCGGCGTTGATGCGCTGGATCCACAGCTGACGGAAGTCGCCCTTGCGCTTCTTGCGGTCGTTGTAGTTGTAGACCAGGGAGTGGGTGACCTGCTCCTTGGCCTTGCGGTACAGACGCGAACGCTGACCGCGGTAACCGCTGGCCTGCTCGAGGATCGCCCGACGCTTCTTGTGCGCGTTTACCGCGCGCTTGACGCGTGCCACTTTGTAACTCCTTGTAGCGGGGCCGGGGTTGTCGTCACCCGACCCGAATTCGAATAGGTCCCGGTCAGTCGATGCTCAGGGTGCGGGGCACCCGAGCATCACTTGCCGAGAAGCTTCTTGATCTTCTTGGCGTCGCCCGGGGCCATCTCGGCGTTGCCGGTGAGGCGGCGCGTCAGGCGCGACGACTTGTGCTCGAGCAGGTGGCGCTTGCCGGCGCGCTCACGGAGCACCTTGCCGGAGCCGGTGACCTTGAAGCGCTTGCTGGCACCGCTGTGCGACTTGTTCTTCGGCATAGCGCCGTTCTCTCCTCGTCAGTGGCGTTCCCGGCCGGTCCGTGCCTGGGGCGCGAACCGGCCGCGGGGGAACGTCAGTTGTGTCAGTTGGTATCCGTGGCGCACAGGCTGTGCGCCGGCGGATCATGCCTCGGCAGGAGCCTCGGCGGGGGCCTCGGCCGGAGCCTCGGCAGCTTCCTCGGAAGACAGGTCCTCGGCGGCGTTCTGCGACTTGCCGGGGTTGGCCTTCGCGTCGGCCTTGCGGGCGGCCTGCGCCTCGCGGGCCTCGGCCATGGCCTCGGTCTTCTTCTTGTGCGGGCCGAGAACCATGATCATGTTTCGACCGTCCTGCTTCGGGTTCGACTCGACGAAACCGAGGTCCTCGACGTCGTTCGCGAGACGCTGCAGCAGTCGGTAGCCGAGCTCCGGCCGGGACTGCTCGCGACCACGGAACATGATCGTGATCTTGACCTTGTCACCCTGCTTGAGGAACCGGACGACGTGACCCTTCTTGGTGTCATAGTCGTGCGGGTCGATCTTCGGCCGGAGCTTCATCTCCTTGATGACCGTGTGCGCCTGGTTCTTGCGCGCCTCACGGGCCTTCATGGCCGACTCGTACTTGAACTTCCCGTAGTCCATGAGCTTGCAGACAGGGGGACGGGCGTTCGCCGCCACCTCGACCAGGTCGAGGTCGTACTCCTGAGCGAGCTCAAGGGCCTTGGCAAGCGGAACAATCCCGACCTGCTCGCCGCTGGGACCGACAAGTCGCACTTCGGGAACGCGAATCCGGTCGTTGATGCGGGGCTCGGCGCTGATGGATCCTCCTCGGTAGCACCACACGACGGTCTGGCGGACCGCCGCGTACGTCTTTTACGTAAGTACCAACCGCGCCGGCGCACAAAAAATGCCCCGGACGGTACACATGGGGGGCTCCAAGAACTACCGGAGCACCGCCACGGTGTGACCGCGGGGCGCGCTATCGGACGGTTCCATCGTCCGTACGGAACGATGGGGACCGTCTGACCGGTGACCCGCCGCCCTTATGTGCCGGGCGGCCAGGTGGGAGATCGGAGCCTCCACTTGTGGGCCGGAACTCGCTGACTTTCGCAAGGGCGTGTCCGGCCGGTCGTTACACAAGGTTAGCAGCACTTGGGGGGTGCGCCCAACCGGGTGCACGGGCGGCATATCGTGTGACGCATGAGTGACACCACCCCTTCTTCTGTCGAAGCGCCTGACTACGACGCGCTGGCCCGTGACATCGCCGAGGTTCCGGCGGTCGAGGTCATCGTGACCGTCGCGGTGAACCTGATGAGTGCCGCCGCGGTGAAGCTGGGCCTCACCGAGGAGGGCGACGCCCACAAGGACCTCGACGAGGCGCGCAAGCTGATCCACGCCCTCGCCGGTCTGCTCGACGGCAGCGCGACCGAGATCTCGTCCTTCCACGCCGCGCCGCTGCGCGACGGGCTGAAGTCGTTGCAGCTCGCCTTCCGCGAGGCGTCGATCGTGCCCGACGAGCCCGGCCAGGGCCCCGGCGAGAAGTACACGGGCGCCGTCTACGGCTAGGGACGACGCTCAGCCACGTACGTAAAGGGGCTCGCCCGGAAGCGTGGCCTCGGCCGGCAGGAGTGCCAGGTCGAGGCCGCGCGCCAGGCGGGCCCTCAGTGTTTCGTCGGCCGCGATGCGGGCGGCCACCGCGCCGGCGGCCGCCTGGACGTCGGCCTCCGCGTCCACGACCAGGGCCAGCGTGCCGTCCGCCGGTCCCGGTCCCAGATATGCGCGGGACACCGCCGGCTCCGCCGCGACCGCCGCGCGGACCGCGTCCCTGACCGCCGGATCGGTCAGCGGGTCCGTGGTCGTGCGGCCCTCCGCGAGGGCGTACAGGGCGGGGCCCGTCAGCTCGTACGGGACCGGGCCCGCGAGGTCGAGGACGACCGTGTCGGCCTTCTCGTGGGCGGCGGCCTGGAGCGCCTGGTGCAGCGGGACGGCGACCGGGCGGGCCTCGGGGTCCCACAGGGCGAGGGACGCGGTGGAGGTGAAGGCGGGGAGCGCGGTGCGGTGGCCCGCCTTCAGGGTCGGGACCGCCATGTCGCTCGTCTTCTCGCGGCGCAGCCCGCCCACCCGTCTCCCACCACCGCCCTTGTTTCGAGCTTCGCGCCCCTCCTCGTTGCCCTCCTCCACCTCGCCGAGCACGGCGACGACGGGGACGAGGAGGCGGGCGCCCTTCAGTGCCTCCAGGACCGGGCCGTGGGCCGTGCGGTCCGCCGACCAGGCGGCCAGGGCCTCGGTCAGACGCGGGTCCGCGGTGCCGTCGTCGTCGGAGAAGCCGGGGTCGGGAATGTTCTTGTTCGCCACGTTCACCGACCCTACCGAGGTCACGGGCGCGGGTTCTCAGCGGACCCTGAGCCGGGCCTCATGGTCCCCACAGGACGCGGTCGCACCATCGGCCGCATGTCCCCCGGATCCCGTGGTTCCCGGCGCCGTGAGCGGAGTCGGCGGCCTGTCCTGTACGCGGCCGTCGCGTCCTCGGTGCTCCTCGCCGGTACCGCCGCCACTACCGTCTACGTGAAGGCGCAGGCGCACGACGCGACCGCGCTGGTGTCGCACGCGTCCGCTGCCGCTGGAGGTCCGTCCGTGTCGCCCTCGTCGTCGCCGTCCGCCTCGCCCACCGTCGACCCGGACGCCCTGCTCGCCGAAGCACTGAAGGGCCGGGACGGGACCTTCTCCGTCGCCGTGCTCGACGTGGCGGACGGAACGAGTGCCGCGTACAGCTCCGGCGAGGACGACAGGACGTACGACACCGCCAGCATCGTGAAGGTCGACGTTCTCGCCGCGCTGCTGCTCCGGGCCCAGGACGAGGGGCGGTCGCTGACCGGCCAGGAGAAGGCGTACGCCGCCGCGATGATCGAGAACAGCGACAACTCGGCGACCACCGCGGTGTGGGACATCATCGGCGGGGCCGACGGGCTCGACGCCGCCAACGAGCGGCTCGGGCTCACCGGGACGACCGGTGGCGACGGCCCGCTGTGGGGGCTCACACAGACCACCGCGGCCGATCAACTCGCTCTGCTGCGTCAGGTGTTCGGGGTGGCGGGCGACAGCGATCAGGTGCTGGACGCGTCCTCGCGCGCGTACGTCGAGGAGCTGATGGGCAACGTCGAGTCCGATCAGCGATGGGGGGTGTCCGCCGCCGGTGACGGCGACGGTCTCGCGCTCAAGAACGGGTGGCTGCGGCGCAGCACGACCGGGCTGTGGGACATCAACAGCGTCGGCCGGGTGACCGTCGACGGGAAGCGGTACCTGGTGGCCGTGGTCTCCGACGGGAGCGCCACCAAGGACGCGGGGATCTCGCTGGTCGAGGCCGTGGCGAAGGCCGCGGTGCCGGTGGTCAGCGGCGCCGCGTGAGGCGGTGGCCGCGCCACAGGTAGACGGCCGCGCCGACCAGGACGACGCCGAGACCGCCCGCCACCAGGCCGACCCAGGTGGCCTGACCCTCTTCGTCCGGGTCCGCGGGGCCGTCACCGAAGTACTTCTCGCCGTACGCGGCCGAGGTCAGGGTCTCCGGCTTGAGCTTGCGGGCCGCCGTGATCGCCGCCGCCGGGTCGACCATGCCGAAGCCGCGGGAGTCGTCCCGGCCGCCGTCCGGCGGGTCCTGCGCGGTGCCCTCGACGAGCTGCTTGATCTGGGCCGGGGTCAGGCCCGGGTGCGCGGCGCGGATCAGGGCGACCGCGCCGGAGACGAACGCCGAGGCGGCGCTGGTGCCCCAGGCCGAGTAGTACTTGCGGTCGGGGTCGGCGGTGACGATGCCGCGGCCGGGGGCGGCGACCGTGGCGTACCAGCGGCGGGTGGAGAACGAGGCGCGGGTGCCGGTCGCGTCGACGGCGGTGGCCGTGATGACGCCCGGGTAGGCGGCCGGGTAGGAGATGTGGTCGCCCTTCTCGCCGCCGTTGCCCGCCGAGGCGACGACGGAGACGCCCTTCTTCAGGGCGTACTGGATGGCGTCGTCCTCGCTCGCCTCGGCGTGGGCGGTGGACGAGTCGTCGCCGAGGGAGAGGTTGATGACGTCGGCGCCGTGGTCGGCGGCCCAGCGGATGCCGTCGGCGAGCGCGTTTCCGCGGGTCTCGCGGGCCTTGGCGCGGGACGAGTCGCCGTCCTCCAGGATCACGCGGACGGGCAGGATCTTCGCTTCCGGGGCCACGCCCATGACGCCGTCGCCGTGGTCCTTGCCGTGGCCGTGGCCCGCGATGACACTGGCGATGGCGGTGCCGTGCCGGGCCCAGGGACGGTCGCCGCGCTCGGCGCCGAAGCCGATGAGGTCCTTGCCCGCGAGCACGTTGCCCGTCAGGTCCGGGTGTTCGTCGTCGACGCCCGTGTCCAGGACGGCGACGGTGATGCCCTTGCCCTTCGTGGTGTGCCAGGCCTCCTGCGTGTGCAGGGCGGTGAGGCCCCACTGCTGGGCGCGGACCGAGTCGGCGTGCGCGGCCGTGGCGGGGAGCAGGGTGAGCGTCGCGGCCGTCGTGAGGATCGCGAGCCGGTGTCGGCGGTTCATGACGGCTGCTCCGTGGACTGCTTCTGGACCGCCTTGCGCAGGCCCCGCTCGATCCGGTCGGCGATGCCCTGGGCCTCGTGGCCGAGTCCCGCCTGGGCGGGGGCGGTGGTGGCGCCCGACTTCATGGCGTCGGCGGCGGGTTGGGGGTCGGAGACGGTGCGGCCGTCGGCGAAGCCGGAGACCGCGTAGACCACGACGGGGGCGTCGGTCAGGACGTTGATGGTCCAGGACGCGCGCTGGGCGTCGCCGAAGTCAGCGGCGGCGGTGCCCTTGGCGGCGTACGGGCGGGGCATGAGGTCGGCGCGCCGGTCCAGGCCCTGTTCGGTGAAGCGGGTGCGCAGCGTGCTGGTCGCCTCGACGTCGGCCCTGGTGAACATCAGGCCGACGGTGGTGACGTTGCTCTGGGTCGAGTCGGTGTACGTGGCGCGCAGCAGGCGCAGGCAGCCCGCGGGGCTCAGGGCCTTGTGCAGCAGCGGGTCGAAGGCGTCCTTGCAGCCGCTGTCGGGGGCGACGGCGATCCGCGTCCAGGTGCGGTCGGCGCCGCCGGGGCCCGCGCCCTCGCCCTTCAGGGTGGGCGGGAACAGCCGGTCGACGGGGATGCTGTGCCACAGCTCGCCCGCCTCGCGGTAGGCGCTCTGCGCGGACACGGTGCCGTCTCCGTCGTCGCCGGTGAGAAGGGAGCCGGTGGTGGCGCCGCCGAGCAGGCCGAGGCCCAGCACGAGGCAGGCCGCGGCCGCGGCGGCCCGGGGCGCGAGGCGGGCGCCGATGGGGCGCAGCCTCGTAGTGCTGTCGTCGTAGTGCTCGGGGCGGGCGAACCGCACGAAGGGCCGGCCGGTCGTGCCCGGGAGGGGGGTGAGGTCGACGGTGCCGACGGGCCTGCGGGGGGCT
The DNA here is from genome assembly GCF_000373565.1 of Streptomyces sp. HmicA12. Classification (GTDB taxonomy): domain Bacteria; phylum Actinomycetota; class Actinomycetes; order Streptomycetales; family Streptomycetaceae; genus Streptomyces. The sequence goes on from NZ_KB891849.1 coordinate 279,462, forward strand.
GTGGTTGGCGGGGCCGGCGGGATCGGTGGTGCGGCGGGTGCCGGTGGTATCGGCGGTGCCGGCGGGATCGGGCGCAGGCGGGTGGTGGTTTCGGCGGGACGCGGCGTCGGGACCTCGGGGGGCAGGGGGCCCGGGTGTGCCGTGGGGCGGGGGGCCTTGACGCCGTGGGCGGTTGCCGAGGTGCCGGCGGGTGACGCGCCGTCGCCGTTCGTCGCCTCGGCCCTCGCCTCGCGCCTGGCGGGGCGCAGCACCGTGGTCGGGGGCGAGTCCGGGAGGCGGGAGGACGGGGCCGGCGCCGGGGGCGCGGTCGGCAACGGCGGGGCCGCGTCCGGGCGTTCGGCCGCGGGCTCCTGCGCGGGGCGGGGCGGAACGGCGGTCTCCGGAGGGCGGGGCGGGAGGGGAGGGAGGGGAGGGACGCGTCGCGCTTCCGTGCTCATGCCTCCCCGTTTCCTCAGCCTGCTTGCGCGTCACTCTAACGGGCTCGGCCACGTACCGGAGGATTCAGTCCACGTGCTCGGCCGATCTGCCCGGAACGTCCCCCTACCCTGCGGTAATCGTGTCTGGCAGGCTGCGGTCATGACACCCCGTGCAGCCGATCGCGCCCGCTTCGACCGGGCCACCGCTCATCTCGACGCCCCTGTGGCGATCGTCGACCTGGACGCTTTCGACGCGAACGCCGACGACCTGGTGCGACGCGCGGGCGGGAAGCCGATCCGGGTGGCCAGCAAGTCCGTGCGCTGCCGGGCGCTGCTCGAGCGGGTGCTGGCGCGGCCGGGGTTCGCCGGGATCATGTCGTTCACGCTGGCCGAGTCGGTCTGGCTGGCCCGGTCGGGGTTCGAGGACATCCTCCTGGCCTATCCGTCGGCCGACCGTGCCGGGTTCGCCGAGCTGGCGCACGACCCGAAGCTGGCCGCCGCGGTGACCGTCATGGTCGACGATCCCGCGCAGCTGCGGCTCATCGACGAGGCCCGGGACGGCGGCGGTGAGGACATCCGCGTCTGTCTGGAGCTCGACACGTCGTGGCGGGTGCTCGGCGGCCGGGTGCGGGTCGGCGCGCTGCGCTCGCCGCTGCGTACCCCGTCCCAACTCGCCGATCTGGCACGGGTCGTGGCCCGGCGGCCCGGGTTCAAGCTCGTGGGCATCATGGCGTACGAGGGTCATGTGGCCGGGGTCGGCGACGCGATCGCGGGACGGCCGGTACGGTCGCGGGCGATCCGGCTGATGCAGGCCGCCGCCCGCAAGGAACTGGCCGCGCGGCGCGGCGAGGTGGTGCGGGCCGTGCGCGCGGTGGCCCCGGACCTGGAGTTCGTGAACGGCGGCGGAACCGGCAGCGTGCAGCACACGGCGGCCGAGGACGCCGTCACCGAGATCGCGGCCGGTTCGGGGCTGTACGTCCCGCGGCTCTTCGACAACTACACGTCCTTCAGCGGGCGTCCGGCCGCGCTGTTCGCGCAGCCCGTGGTGCGTCGCCCCGGGGTGGGCGTGGTGACGGTGCTGGGCGGCGGGTATCCGGCGTCCGGTGCCGCGGGCGCCGACCGGCTCCCGGTGCCGTATCTGCCGGAGGGCCTGCGCTACGACTCCCAGGAGGGGCCCGGCGAGGTGCAGACGCCGCTCATCGGCGCGCCCGCGGACGATCTGCTCATCGGCGACAAGGTGTGGTTCCGGCACGCGAAGGCCGGGGAGCTGTGCGAGCGGTTCGAGGTGCTGCATCTCGTGTCCGGGGACACCGTGACCGAGACGGTGCCGACGTACCGGGGCGAGGGCTACACGTTCCTGTAGCCCCCGCCCGGCGTCGGATCGGTCGGATCGGTCGGATCGGTCGGATCGGTCGGATCAGTGGATGGAGTCCACCTGGTCGGGGACGACCGAGCCGTCGTCACGCAGGAGCGGTCCGAAGCCGCCTTCCGGCTTGTTGTAGGCGGCGGTCGAGCAGGGGTACGTCCCCGTCTTCTGCGGCAGCGGCTCGATGAACATCGGGTTGGCGACCCAGCGTCCGTCGGCGTTGTCGTAGGCCCGGCACATGATCTCGTTCTTGTTCCGGTTGAGCACGAGGTGTGCGCCGGTGGCGTCGCCGACGAAGGTCACGTCGGTGTCGGCGTCACCGCCGCCGAGGGCGATGCGCTGGTGCCAACTCTGCTTGTTCCAGGCGGCCTTGCCCTTGACACCGTAGATGTCCTGGTTGATCCAGCAGCGCTTGCCGTCGATGTACGGGATGGCCTCGCCCTGGGTGCGGCCGGTGCCGCCGCAGCCTTCGTTGTACGTGGTGATGCGGCCCTTGCGGTCGAGCACGGAGCGGATCGCGATGGTGTGCTTCCGGTCGATGCCCACGCCCTTCGACCAGACCTCCGTCACCGGCTCGGACCCCGCGGACACGATGTAGACGTCGAATCCGGCCTTCTGCAGCGTCCGGATGAGGTCGCGCTGCTGGTCGTAGTAGCGGACGTAGCCGGGGATGGTGTGCGTGCCGAGCTTCTGGGTGGCGCCGACGGGCGCGGCGAGGGCCTCCTTGCGGGCGGCGGCCGCGTAGGACTCCAGCTCGGGGACCGTGTGGCCGGCGAACAGCTGCGGCACCCAGGCGTACTGGGGCACCGTCCAGCGGTGGTTCCAGTCGCCGGCGAACGCGGCGGCGCCGCTCATGGTCTTGCCGGACTCACGGATGTTGAAGATCTCGTCCGTGCAGTCGGTGTCGGTGGAGGTGGGCAGCGGGGAGCCGACGGGGACGGCGGTGCCGCAGGCGGCGGTGAGCGCCTTGTCGGCGTCGTCGGTCATCCACTTGCTGGACTTCTTCCAGCTCGCTGGCCGCAGGATCTTGTCGTGCTTGAGGGCCCAGGCGATGGTGGCGTCGGTGACGTCGTTCTTGGAGACGGTGTTGTCCCAGTCGAACGCGGCGACGGGGCGCGGGCCGTGCTGACCGTTGCAGGTCCCGCGCTCGTCGATCATCTTCTGGAGTCGGTCCCGGTTCTCCCCGTACCACGGCAGCTTCTTCGAGAGCTGCGGGCACCTTCCGGAGCCGGACCCGGTGGACGCGGACGTGGCGGCGGCCGCAGGAGAGACAAGAGCCGTGGCCACCAGGGCGGTGACCACGGCCGAAGTCCACGCGGCAACATCTCTGTTACGCATGTCTCGGGACCGTACACCTACATGACGCGTCCCCTACAGAGGCGTGACGTAGGCGCCCGAGATCCCGCCGTCCACAAGGAAGTCGGAGGCGTTGACGAAGGAGGAGTCGTCGCTGGCCAGGAAGGCGACGGCGGCCGCGATCTCGTCCGCCTCCGCGAACCGGCCGACCGGAATGTGCACGAGGCGGCGCGCCGCCCGCTCGGGGTCCTTGGCGAACAGCTCCCGCAGCAGCGGGGTGTTGACCGGTCCGGGACACAGGGCGTTGACCCTGATGCCCTCGCGGGCGAACTGCACGCCGAGCTCGCGGGACATGGCGAGCACGCCGCCCTTGGACGCCGTGTACGAGATCTGGGACGTCGCCGCGCCCATCCGGGCCACGAACGAGGCGGTGTTGATGATGGAGCCCTTGCCCTGTTCCCGCATGTAGGGGATGGCGGCCTTGCAACACAGGTACACGGAGGTGAGGTTGACGTCCTGGACGCGCTTCCACGCCTCCAGGCCCGTGTCGAGGATCGAGTCGTCGTCGGGCGGGGAGATGCCGGCGTTGTTGAAGGCGATGTCGACGGAGCCGTAGGTGTCGTAGGCCGTCTTGAAGAGGGCCTCGACCTGTTGGGCGTCGGTGACGTCGACCTTCACGAACGTGCCGCCGACCTCCTCGGCCGCCTTCTTTCCCGCGGTCTCGTCGATGTCGCCGCAGACGACGTGCGCGCCCTCGGAGGCGAGGCGGCGGGCGGTGGCGAGGCCGATGCCGCTGCCGGCGCCGGTGATGACGGCGGTGCGGCCGACGAGACGGCGGCAGATGATTCCTTCAGTCACTGTGCGGGTCCTCCGTGCTGATGAAGACGTTCTTGGTCTCGGTGAAGGCGGCCAGCGCGTCGGGGCCCAGTTCGCGGCCGATCCCGGACTGCTTGTATCCGCCGAACGGGGTCCAGTAGCGCACGCTGGAGTGCGAGTTGACGGAGAGGTTGCCCGCGCGGACGGCTCCGGCGACGCGCAGGGCGCGGCCCACGTCGCGGGTCCACAGGGAGCCGGACAGTCCGTAGGCCGTGTCGTTGGCGAGCCGGACCGCGTCCGCCTCGTCGGTGAACGGGAGCAGGACCGCGACCGGCCCGAAGATCTCCTCCCGCGCCGCGGGCGCGTCGGGCGCCTGACCGGTGAGCACGGTCGGCGGGAACCAGAAGCCGGGCCCGGCCGGGGCACTCCCCCGGATCGCGGCGGCGTCCTCCGGAACCAACTCCCGCACCCGGTCGAGCTGCTGACGGGAGATCAGCGGTCCCATCTGGCTCTTCTCGTCGGCCGGGTCACCCACCACCACGGCCCGCACCGCCGCCGCGAGCAGCTCGGCGTACTCCTCGTACACCGACTCCTGTACGAGGATGCGGGTGCGGGCGCAGCAGTCCTGGCCCGAGTTGTCGAGGAACGCGAAGGGGTCGGCGGCGGCACCGAGGTCGGCGTCGGCGAAGACGATGTTCGGGCTCTTGCCGCCGAGTTCGAGCGTGACGGGCTTGATGAGGGCCGCGCACCGCTCCATGACCTCGCGTCCGGTGCGGGTGGACCCCGTGAAGGCGATCTTCGCGACGTCCGGGTGCTCGACGAGGGCGCGGCCCGCGATGTGCCCGTGGCCGGGCAGCACCTGGAAGATGTCCTCGGGCAGGCCCGCCTCCAGGGCGAGTTCGGCGAGGCGGAGCGCGGTGAGCGGGGTGGTCTCGGCGGGCTTCAGGATCACCGCGTTGCCCGCCGCGAGCGCGGGTGCGGAGCTCCAGCCGGCGATGGGCATCGGGAAGTTCCAGGGCGCGATGACGCCGACCACACCGAGCGGTTCGCGGAAGGTGACGTTCCAGCCGCCGGGGACCGGGATCTGCTGCCCGGTGAGGCGCTCGATGCCGCCGGAGGCGTACTCCAGGAGGTCCCGGAAGTTGCCCGCCTCCCAGCGGGCGTTGCCGATGAGGTGGCCGGCCTCGCGCACCTCGATGAGGGCCAGCTCCTCGACGTGCGCGTCGACGGTGTCGGCGAAGCGGCGCAGCAGGCGGGCCCGGTCGGCGGGGGCGGCCGCGGCCCAGGCGCGCTGGGCGACGACGGCGCGTGCCACGGCGCGGTCGACGTCGGCGGCATCGGCCGCCGGGACGGTCGCGACGACCTCTTCGGTCGCCGGGTTCAGTACGTGGAGCAGCTCGGTCAACGGGCGATCCTCACATGCGTTCGAAGGAGCGGCGCAGCTCCCAGTCGGTCACCGCGGCGTCGAACGCGTCGAGTTCGACCCGCGCCATGTTGCGGTAGTGGGCGACGACCTCGTCCCCGAAGGCGGCCCGGGCGACGGGGCTGTTCTCCCAGAGCTCGGCGGCCTCGCGCAGGGTGCTGGGCACATGCTCGTACGCGGCGGTGTAGGCGTTGCCCGCGCACGCGTCGGGGAGTTCGAGCTTGTGCTCCACGCCGTACAGGCCCGCGGCGATCAGGCCCGCGACGGCGAGGTGCGGGTTGACGTCGCCGCCGGGCAGCCGGTTCTCGAAGCGCAGGGAGCGGCCGTGGCCGACGACGCGCAGCGCGCAGGTGCGGTTGTCGTTGCCCCAGGCGACGGCGGTCGGGGCGAAGGAGCCCGGCTGGAAGCGCTTGTAGGAGTTGATGTTGGGCGCGTAGAGGAGGGAGAAGTCGCGGAGCGCCGCCAGTTGTCCGGCGAGGAAGTGGCGCATGAGGTCGGTCATCCCGTCCGGACCGGCCATGGCGTTGTTGCCGTCCGCGTCGGCGAGGGAGAGGTGGATGTGGCAGGAGTTGCCCTCGCGCTCGTTGTACTTCGCCATGAAGGTGAGCGAGACGCCCTCCTGGGAGGCGATCTCCTTGGCGCCGGTCTTGTAGATCGCGTGCTGGTCGCAGGTGACGAGCGCCTCGTCGTAGCGGAAGACGATCTCGTGCTGTCCCGGGTTGCACTCGCCCTTCGCGGACTCGACGGTGAGGCCGGCCGCCTCCATCTCGTTGCGGATGCGGCGCAGCAGGGGCTCGATGCGGCCGGTGCCGAGGACGGAGTAGTCGATGTTGTACTGGTTGGCCGGGGTCAGTCCCCGGTAGTTCGCGTCCCACGCCTGCTCGTAGGTGTCCTTGAAGACGATGAACTCCAGCTCCGTGCCGACCTGCGCGGTGAGGCCGCGTTCGGCGAGCCGCTCCAGCTGGCGGCGCAGGATCTGGCGGGGCGCGGCGACGACGGGCGAGCCGTCGTTCCAGGCGAGGTCGGCGACGAGCAGGGCCGTGCCCGCGTTCCAGGGGACGCGGCGCAGGGTGGTGAGGTCCGGGTGCATGGCGAAGTCGCCGTAGCCGCGCTCCCAGGACGACATCGCGTAGCCCTCGACGGTGTTCATGTCGGTGTCGACGGCCAGGAGGTAGTTGCAGCCCTCGGTGCCGTGGGCCAGGACCTCGTCGAGGAAGAAGCGGGCGGCGAACCGCTTGCCCTGCAGCCGCCCTTGCATGTCGGGGAAGGCCAGGACGACGGTGTCGATCTCTCCGCTCGCGACGCCGGCGTGCAGCTCCTCGACCGAGAGCGGGGGTGTGCGGTCTGCCACGGGAAAGGCCTCCTCGGGTCCGCCATGAGCCAATGCGTCATAAGGTATGGGCCGCAACCATTGCTTGGGAAGGGGGTCGGGGCTCATGTCGCCCACCAATACCGAAGGCGGCCGCGCGGCCGGTCTCGCGACGGTGCTGCGCCCGGTGCGGGCGGGCAACGGCTTCGAGGAGGCCCTGGAACAGATCCTCCAGGTGGTCCGGCTCGGCCTGGTGGCGCGGGGTGAACGGCTGCCGTCCGAGCGGGAGTTGGCGGAGCGTCTGGGGATCAGCCGGGTGACGCTGCGCGAGGTCCTGAAGGTGCTGCAGGACCAGGGGCTCGTCGAGGCGCGGCGCGGCCGGTACGGCGGGACGTTCGTGCTGCCGCGACCGGAGGGGGCCGGCGAGGACGAGCTGCGGCGCCGCATCAGGGGCGTCGACGTGGAGGACGTGCTGCGCTTCCGCGAGGTCCTGGAGGTGGGGGCGGCCGGGCTGTGCGCGGCGCACGGCCTGGACGAGGCGCGGGCCGCACGGCTGCGCGCCGCGCTCGCGGACACCCATGACGCACCGCTGACGGACTACCGCCGCCGGGACACCCTGCTCCACCTCACGCTCGCCGAACTGTGCGGGTCGCCCACGCTCGCCGCGCAGTACGCGGCGGTGCGCGCGACGGTGAACGACCTCCTGGACTGCATCCCGCTGCTGGTCCGCAATCTGGAGCACTCGCAGCGTCAGCACACGGCGCTGGTGGACGCCGTGCTCGACGGCGACGCGGACGGCGCGCGGGAGATGATGCGCGAGCACTGCGCGGGCACCGCCGCCCTGCTGCGCGGGTTCCTGACCTGACGGCCTCACGACCGCCCCTCTTCCATTGGTACGTGTTCGGTCCATTGGGGGGCGCCGCCGGGTGACCGCATGCTGAACAGCGCGGTGTTCCTCGCGATGATCTCGTACGGTGGCGCGGGCAACGCCCAGGACGGACCGGACGTGGGGAGCGCAGCACCATGGTGAGCAGGCCGCTGATCGGCATCAGCACCTATCTGGAGAAGAAGGCCAGTTGGGGTGTGTGGGAGCTGCCCGCGGCGCTCCTCCCGGCCGGTTACCCGCAGCTGGTGCAGTCGTCGGGCGGGCTCGCCGCGATGGTGCCGCCGGACGACGCCCGGCACGCCCCGTCGGTGGTGGCGCGGCTCGACGGGCTGATCGTGGCGGGCGGCCCCGACGTGGCGCCGGAGCGGTACAAGGCCGAGCGCGACCCGCGCACCGGGCCGCCCGCAGAGGAGCGGGACACCTGGGAACTCGCCCTGATCCGGGCCGCGTTGACGTCCGGGACCCCCCTGCTCGGCATCTGCCGCGGCATGCAGTTGCTGAACGTGGCGCTCGGCGGCACGCTGACCCAGCACCTCGACGGACATGTCGAGGAGACGGGCGTCTTCGGGCGGCACAAGGTGACGCCGGTGCCCGGCACCCGGTACGGGGATCTGGTCCCGGACCCGGCGGACGTGCCGACGTACCACCATCAGGCCGTGGACCGTCTGGGCCGGGGCCTGGTCGTGTCGGCGCACGCGGACGACGGCACCGTCGAGGCGGTCGAGCTGCCCGGCATGTCCTGGGTGATCGGGGTGCAGTGGCATCCCGAGATGGGGGACGACACGCGCGTCACGGAAGGTCTGGTACGAGCGGCCGGCACCCCGCACGGTTTCTGAGCCGCCGCTTCAGCCACGCCAATGCCGCTTCTCCCTGGGCCCGTTGGAAGGCGCGGAGGGTCGGCAGGCCCGGCGGGGCCGGGCGTGCGGCGTGGCCGAGGAAGAAGCCGGTGAGTCCGGCGAGGGTGCGGGTGACGCCCTCCGGGTCCGCGTCCCGGCCCGAGGGGTGCGCGGTGAACAGTTCTTCGGGGTCGGGCCCGCCCTGCGCCCGTACGCACGGGAGCATCACCAGCAGGTCCAGCCACGGCGCCGCGCGCATGGCGTGCGGCCAGTCGACGAAGACCACGCGCTCCTCGGTGAGCAGGATGTTGTCGGCGCGCAGGTCGCCGTGGACGAGCGTGTCACCGGAGGCGAACTCGCCCCAGGGCGCGGCGAGTTCGGCGAGCGCGTGCACATTGCGGGCGGTCCAGGGGTCCAGGCGCGCGGCGGCCGCCCGCTCCGGGTCGGCCAGGTGGCGCCAGCCGGCGAAGGCCTTGGCGAGGTCGTCGGCCACGCGGGGTGCCGGGAACGGGGCCGGGGTGAGGGTGGCGGACAGCGCGCCGACGGCCTCCAGGACGCGGGTCAACTCCGGCTGCCGCCAGGGGACATGCGGCTGGCTGCCCTGGATGTCCTCGAAGACCAGGGCGACCCAGGTGCCGTCGTCGTACGTGGCGAGCAGGCGCGGGACGGGGGCCTCCGGCGGGAGCCGGGCCGCGTTCTCGGCCTCCCTGCGGTGCATGTTCGGGCTGTGCGGGTTCGCCTCGGCGCTGACCGCCTTGACGAAGGCGCGGCGGCCGTCGGCGAGGGTGACGCTGGCCGCCACTCCTGGGGAGAATCCGCCGGCCCGTGTCCGCGCGTGCCGCACGGGGGCGCCCAGCTTCTCCGTCAGGGCCTGTTCGACGTGGGCCGGGAGATCCGACCACGGGGTTCGTTCGCCGGTGGCGGGCGGGGCCTGGGTCATGGCGGAAGCCTGGCCGATACGAGGCCGGGGGTGCCAGTGCTTTTCGGGTGCGGAGCGCCGCCGTGGCGTGTCGCGCCCCGCGGCGGTGCCGCTGATGGATACGGGCCCGCGCCCCGGTCAGGACCTTGTCAGGCTCAGCAGATCTCTCGCCGGGCCCGTCGGGCGGTGGCCCGTGGGCCAGACCGCGCGGAGGGCCCGCGTCAGCGGAGCCGCGGCCGCGTCGAAGGGAATCTCCACCAGGCGGCGGGACGTCAGCTCCTCGCCGACGGCCAGCTCGCTGAGGACGGAGGGGCCCGCCCCGCTCACCACCGCGGCCTTCACCGCCGTCGTCGAGGAGAGCTCGATCAGCGGGCGGGCCAGGCCGCCGAGGGCCTCGTCGAGGACCTGGCGGGTGCCCGAGCCGCGTTCGCGCAGGATGAGCGGGGTCGCCGCGAGTTCGTCCGCCGTCAGGGGCCTCCGGCGGCGGGACCAGGGATGGCTGGGCGCCGTCACCACGATCAGGCGGTCGTGCGCGATGACCGTCGAGTCCAGCCCCGTGGGCACCGAGACGCCTTCGACGAAACCGAGGTCCGCCTCGCCCCCGATGAGCCGCTCCGCGACCGCCGCCGAGTTGCCCGCGAGGAGCGAGACCGCCGTGTCCGGGCGGGCCGCGCGCAGCGCGAGCAGCCAGCGCGGCAGCAGGTACTCGGCGATCGTCATGCTCGCCGCCACCGTGAGGCGCGAGTCCCGGCGGTCGCGCAGCGCCTGCGCCCCCGCGTCGAACTCCTCCGCGGCCTCCACGATCCGCCGCGCCCAGTCGGTGACGAGCGCCCCGGTGTCGGTCAGCCGTGAGCCGCGCGGCGAGCGGTCGACCAGGGCCAGGCCGAGCTGGCGCTCCATGGAGCGGACGCGGCTGCTGGCCGCGGGCTGGGTGATGCCGAGCTCCCGCGCGGCCGCGCCGAGGCTGCCGAGCCGGGCCACGGCGAGGAGCAGTTCGAGGGCGCCGAGGTCGGGGACGCGGTGGGCGAGCATGCCCGGCGGTGACTCGCGCCCTGGTTGCTGCTCCCGTCGCCCCTGCCGCTCCGTGCCCATAAGGCCAGGTTATGCCCTCATAGTGGCAACGTCCCTGGTGGGCCCCCTGTCGACAGAGGAGCGTGGAGCCATGGTCACCGTCGCCCACTCGCACTCCGTCCCCGCCACCGGCGTCCGCGTCGCCGCCGTCCGCCACCTCGGCCCGAACTGGTACGCCGCCGTCATGGGCACCGCGATCGTCGCGAACGCCGGCGCGACGCTGCCCGTGCAGTTCACCGGGCTGCGGACCGCCTGCACGGTGGTGTGGGCGCTGTCGTTCGTCCTGCTGGGGGCGGTGCTCACCGCCCGGGTGCTGCACTGGGTCCACCATCGCGACCAGGCGCGGGCCCATCTCCTCGACCCGGCCGTGGCCCCGTTCTACGGCTGTCTGTCGATGGCGCTGCTCGCGGTCGGCGGCGGGACGCTGCTCGTCGGGCAGGACTGGATCGGGCTCGACGCCGCGCTCGCCGTCGACACCGTGCTGTTCGTCGTGGGCACGGCCCTCGGGCTCGCCTGCGCCGTGGCGATCCCGTACCTGATGGTCGTACGGCATCGGATCGAGGTCGCGCAGGCCTCGCCCGTGTGGCTGCTGCCCGTCGTGGCGCCCATGGTCTCCGCCGCCCTCGGCCCGCTGCTCGTGCCGCACCTGCCCGCGGGGCAGTGGCAGCAGACCCTGCTCCTCGCCTGCCACGGGATGTTCGGGCTGAGCCTGCTCGCGACGCTGGTCATGCTGCCGGTGATCTTCGCCCGGCTCGTCACCGCGGGGCCGCTGCCGCTGCCGCTGACCCCGACCCTGTTCCTCGTCCTCGGCCCCCTCGGCCAGTCGACGACCGCCGCCAACAAGTTCGCCGACGTCGCGGGCGGCGTGCTCCCCGCCTCGTACGCGCACGGCTTCACCGCCTTCGCGGTGCTGTACGGGGTGCCGGTGATGGGGTTCGCCCTGATGTGGCTGGCGCTCGCCGTGGCCATGGTGGTGCGGGCCCGGCGCAAGGGCATGGGGTTCGCGATGACGTGGTGGGCGTTCACGTTCCCCGTCGGTACCTGTGTCACCGGCGCGGAGGGGCTCGGCAAGCACACGGGGCTCGCCGTGTTCGACGGGCTCGCGCTCGTGCTCTACGTGGCCCTGGTCGCGGCCTGGGCGGTGGCGTCGGTGCGGACCGCGCGGGGGCTGATCGGCGGACGGCTGCTCGCACCGCCGGCGCGGTAGCGACAGCCGTATCGGTAGCGCTCAGCGCTTGAGGGCCCGGTAGCGCTTGACCAGCGCCGTGATCCGGGTCTGGTCCGCCGCCCCGTTGAGCTCGGCCAGGAGCTCGTCGGGGCAGAGCTCGTAGTGGTCGCCCCAGTAGCGGCGCCCGCGGTTGTCCCAGACGCGGTAGCCCCCGGGCACCCCGCGCGCGACGTAGCGCCGCTTACTCACACCGCTCCCCCAGCTGATGGCGCAGCACCTTCGGCGCCTCCTTCAGCGAGGGCCCGTACCAGGTGAGATGGCGCCCGCTGACCAGTGCCGACGGTGCCATGAACGCTTCCGGCCCGTCGTCGGCGGTGAAACGGTACGGCTCGTCGGGCAGGACCACCAAGTCCTTTTCCACCGCGTCCAGTTCCTCGTGCGGGATGCGGGGGTAGCGCTCCGCGTGGTCCGCGTAGGCGTTGTCGACGCCGAGGCGGGCGAGCAGGTCTCCGGCGAAGGTGTCGCGGCCGACGACCATCCACGGGCGGCGCCAGATCGGGATCACCGCCGTCGATCGCCGCTCCGGAGGGGCGAGTTCGCTCCACGCCGCCTCCGCCTCGTCCAGCCAGCGGGGCCGCGAGCGCGCCCCGCACGCCCGCAGGACCCGGTCCAGTTCCCTTACGGCCTGCGGGAGTTGACGCACCTCGGTGACCAGTACCTCGATTCCCGCGGCGCGCAGGGCGGCGAGGTCGGGCTCCCGGTTCTCCTCCTCGTTGGCGACGACCAGGTCGGGGCGCAGCGCGACGATCGCCGGGACGTCGGGGTTCTTGGTGCCGCCCACCCGCGCCACGTCCAGGCCCGCCGGGTGCGTGCACCAGTCGGTCGCGCCGGCGAGGGCGTCCGGCAGGGTGACGGCGACCGCCTCGGTCAGCGACGGCACCAGGGAGACGACACGCACGGCGCGATCCCCTACTTCGGCCCCGGCTCGTCGACCGCTTCGATGTGCTCGGCGACCGCGACGACCAGTACGCGCGCGTCCGGCACGGTGGCCCGCCAGCGATGCCGTACGCCACCGGTCAGATACAGGGTGTCGCCGCGCACCAGCCGGTAGGCGCGGCCCTCCGCCTCCACCTCCACGGCACCCTCGGTGACGTGCATCAGGACGTCGTTGCGGAGCTGGAACTCGCGGCCGGGGTCGTGGTCGCCGACGAATTCCTGGGCGTGCATCTGGTGGTGGCCGCGCACGAGGGACCGTACGACGAAGGCCGCGCCGTCGGACCGGTCCTCCTCCACGGAGGTGTCGTCGGCGCGGACCAGGTCCACGGTGCGGGCCGGGTCGGCGGCGGCGAGGAGCTCGACGGCGGTGGTGCCGAGCGCGTCGGCGACCTTCTCCAGGGAGCGGCGGCTGGGCCTCGCCCGTTCGTTCTCGACCTGGCTGAGGAACGGCACCGACAGGCCGCTGCGCTCGGCGACGGCGGACAGGGTCAGTTCGAGCGTCCGGCGCCGACGCCGGACGGCCGCGCCCACGCGGAGTGACTCCTTGTGTTCATCCATGACGTCCGCTCCCTCCCACCGCTTGCTCTGTTCGTTCATTGCACCCTACGCATGTTCGTCACGCCGTTTCATGCGAGCGGCACAAGCCATGGGCACAGTTCGCCCCGTGTGCTACAGCTCTCGCCAGTACACGAGCTGCCCGGCCTCGCCGGGCGCCGCGCCCTCCGCCGGGATGAACAGGCTTACCAGGAGCGCCCGGTGACCGCCAGGGTCCGTGATCAGGGTGGCGGACGGATTGGCGAAGGAGGTGGAGCCTCCGCTCGTGCGCAGCGGGATCCGGTCGGCTCGGCCGGACGCGGGATCGTAGGCGTACGTCGACCAGCTCCCGAAGTCGTCGCGCCACCGCTGCCCCTCGATGAGCACCACCGGCTCCCCGGCGAGCCGCAGCCGGTCGCGGTCCCCGATGTTGCCGCTGTTGCCGTAGTCCTCTATGGCCTCGTCGAGGCGGTGGTCGGGTGTCGCGTGCCAGGTGGTGAAGTCCCTGAGGGTGGCGGTGAGTTGGCGGTCGGTGTCGCAGTCGGCGCGGTAGTGACCGGTCAGCTCGATCGTGTCGCCGCGCAGGGCGGTGATCGCCGGGGTGCCCTCGGCGCACGAGGAGAGCGTGCGGGGCGCGTCGAAGCGGTGGGCGGCGCGGCCCGCGAGGAGTGCGTCCAGATCGGCATAGCCGCGTACCGCGATGTGGTTGCGCGGGTCCTTCTCGTACGCGAGGACGTAGCCGCCGCGGCCGTCCGCGGCGAGCGTCGGCTGGCTGGAGCCGGCGCCGAAGTCGTGGCGGCGCTGCCAGTGCAGCAGGTCGGCGGAGGTGGCGACGGCCGAGTGGAACCGGCCGTCGGCGAGCATCGTGTGGTAGACGGCGAGGTACGTTCCGTCGGCGCCGTCGGTGGCCTGGACGATCTGCGCGGCGTCCATGGTGCGGCCGGTGTCGTCGGTGAGGGCGTAGCGGTGCCCGTCCGCCCTGGTGACATCTCCGGCGAGTGTCGCAAAACGGGCGGTGGCCGCCGAGGCCGGGTGCGCGCTGGCGGCGGGCAGCTGCGTCAGGAGCAGGACGGCGGCGAGCGCGGCGGCGGCGAAGGCGGTGAGCCGGGCGGCGGTCACGGTGCTGTCGAGCGTACGAACGCGACCCGGGCGTCCGGGGCGGTGCGCGGGGTGTGCTTCACCACAACGCGAAGGCCGGCCGGGGACGTGTGTCCCCGGCCGGCCTCTTCATGCGGAAGGTGCGGCGGTCAGCCCTTCACCGGAGCCAGCTTGTCCTCGAGACCCGGCTGGGCGTCCAGCCACTTGCGGGCCGAGGCCTTCTCGTTGCCGGCCCCGCCCTTCTGGATCTCGACCTCGAGCGAGGCGAGCTGCTTCTCGGTGAGCTTGAAGTTCTTCAGCCACCCGTTGAACTCGGGGAAGTCCGTGCCGAAGTCCTTCTTGCCGATGATGTGGATCCGCTCGCCCTTGCCCCAGGCGCCCTTCGGGTCCTTGAGCTTCTTCAGGTCGTACTTGCCGTACGCCCAGTGCGGCGACCAGAGCGTCACCACGACCGGCTCCTTCTTCTTGATGGAGCGGTCCAGCTCGGCCAGCATCGAGGAGGTGCTGGAGGAGACGACCTTGTACTCGCCGTCCAGGCCGTAGGCCTTCAGGACCTTCTTGTTCAGCGTGCCCATCATTCCGGCACTGGCCTCAATGCCGATGATCTTGCCGTTGAACTTCTTGCCCTGGCCCTTGAGGTCCTCGAGCGAGTCGATGCCCTTCACGTAGGACGGCACCGTCAGTTCGAGCGACGTCGGGCCGTACCAGGAGCCGATGTCGCTGAGCTGCCCCTTGTATCTGTCCACGTACTCCTTGTGCGTCTGTGGCAGCCAGCCGTCCAGCTGGACGTCCATCTGCCCCTGCGCGAGGGAGGTGTAGAGCGGGCCCGGGTCGAGCTGCTTCACGTTCGGCTTGTAGCCGCGGTCCTCGAGGATGTTCTGCCACAGGTAGGTGGAGGCGATGGCCTCGTCCCACGGGAAGAAGCCCATGTTGACCGTCTTGCCCGCGTCCTTGCCCTGCTTCTGCACGCCGCCGCCCGGCACCGGGGCGAGCTGGTCGGCGAGGCCCTGGTTCTTCTTCAGCCAGGTCTTCACGCCGTCCTGCTCGTGGCCCTCACCCGCGGCGCGGATGTCGTTCTCCAGGCTGGTGAGCTGCTTCTCGGTGAGCTTGAAGTCCTTCAGCCACTTGGCGACCGTCGGGTCCTTCTTCGCGAAGCCCTTGTGGGCGACGGTGTGGATCTCCTCGCCCTTGCCCCAGGCGCCCTTCGGGTCCTTGAGCTTCTTCAGGTCGTACTTGCCGTACGCCCAGTGCGGCGACCACAGGGTCACCACGACGGGCTCCTTCTTCTTGATGGAGCGCTCGAGCTGGGCCAGCATCGTCGAGGTGCTGGACGAGACGACCTTGTACTCGCCGTCGAGGCCGTAGTCCTTGAGGACCTTCTTGTTGAGGGTCCCCATCATTCCGGCACTGGCCTCGATGCCGATGATCTTGCCGTCGAACTTCTTGCCCTGGCCCTTGAGGTCCGCGAGCGAGTCGATGCCCTTCACGTACGAGGGCACGGTCAGTTCGAGCGACGTCGGGCCGTACCAGGAACCCATGTCGTCGAGCTGGGACTTGTACTTGTCCCAGTACGCCTTGTGGGTCGTCGGCAGCCAGGAGTCGGTCTGGAAGTCGATGTCGCCGCGGGCCACACCGGAGTACAGCGGGCCCGGGTCGAGCTGCTTGACGTCCGTGGTGTAGCCGCGCTCCTCCAGGAGCTCCTTCCACAGGAACGTGGAGGCGGTGCCCTCGTCCCACGGGATGTAGCCGATGTTGATCTTCTTGCCCTGGCCGACGTTCGTGCTCTTGCCTGCCGCGGTCGAGGAGCCGTCGTCGCCCGCGAGGTTCATGCCGCCGGCGACGAGCGCCAGGGCCACCACACCGACGACGGCGACGACGCCGCCCGGCTTGTAGTGCGCGAAGGAGACCTTGTGCCGGGTCGCGGCCAGCTTGGCGGCGGCGCGGCGGCCTAGCGGCGAGACCCGCTCGTTCAGGGCGCCCGTCATCCGGTCCAGGTACATGGCCAGGATGACGACGGCGACACCGCTCTCTGCGGCCAGGCCGACCTTGAGCTGGGTGATCGCGGAGTAGACCTGCTCGCCGAGGCCGCCCGCACCGGCCATACCGCCGATGACGACCATCGACAGGGCCAGCATGATGACCTGGTTGACACCGGCCATGATCGTCGGCAGGGCCAGCGGCAGCTGCACCCGGGTCAGGGTGTTGCGCGGGCTGGTGCCGAACGCGTCGGCCGCCTCGATCAGTTCACCGTCGACCTGCCGGATGCCCAGCTCGGTCATGCGGACGCCGGGCGGCATCGCGAAGATGACCGTGGCGAGCAGGCCCGGGGTGGTGCCGACGCCGAAGAACATGACGCCGGGGATCAGGTAGATGAACGCCGGCATCGTCTGCATGACGTCGAGCACGGGCCGGATGGCGCCGCTGACGCGGTTGCTGCGCGCGGCCCAGATGCCCATCGGCACGGCGATGACGATGGTGATCACGGCCGCGACGAGCACGAGGGACAGCGTGTCCATCGCGTCGTCCCACAGCCCGAGGGAATCGATCAGCGCCATTCCCACGAAGGCGAGCACGCCCGGGAGCAGACCGCGCAGCCAGCACGCGATGACGGCGAGGATGCCCGCCATCAGCAGCGGCTCGGGGCCGCCGAGCACGGCCGCGACGCCGTCGTACATGCCGCCCAGGATCGACTGGATGGCATCGAACAGCCAGGTCAGATGGGACTGCAGCCAGTCGACCGCGTCCTCGACCCAGTCACCGAAATGAAGCCTAGGCACCGGCGTTCACCTTCTCCACCGGGCCGTCGCCCTCGTTGCGCGGCGCGACCACCTTGTCCTGCGGGGCCGCGTCGTCGTTCTCCACCGTCTTCATGGGCTCGCCGAGCACGGCGAGCAGCCGCTCCCGCGGGACGACACCGAGCACGTTGCCGTCGCCGTCGGTCACGGCCACGGGTATCTCGCTGGTCGAGCACGGCGTGAACAGCTCGATGATCGGGGTGTCCTCGGTGACCTTCGCCGGGGCCTCGGCCGCCTGGTACCCCCGGTCGGGGGCGGCCATGATCGCGCCCGCGGTGAGCACGCGCGAGCGGTCGACGTCCTGGGTGAAGGACGCGACGTAGTCGTTGGCCGGGGTGACGAGGATGTCCTCGGAGGAGCCGATCTGGACGATGCGGCCGTCGCGCATGACGGCGATGCGGTCGCCCAGGCGCATGGCCTCGTTCAGGTCGTGGGTGATGAAGACGATGGTCTTCTTCAGGGTCTTCTGCAGTTCGAGCAGCTGGTCCTGCATGTCGCGCCGGATCAGCGGGTCGAGCGCGCTGAACGACTCGTCCATGAGGAGCATGTCGGCGTCGGTGGCGAGCGCGCGGGCCAGGCCCACACGCTGCTGCATGCCGCCGGACAGCTCGTCGGGGAAGGACTTCTCCCAGCCCTTGAGACCGGCCAGCTCCAGCGCCTCGTGGGCGCGCTTGTCACGCTCGGCACGCGGCACGCCCTGCACCTCGAGGCCGTAGGCCGCGTTCTCCAGGACGGAGCGGTGCGGGAACAGCGCGAAGTGCTGGAAGACCATGCTGATCTTCTTGGAGCGCACCTCGCGCAGCTCGCGCGCGGACAGCTGCGTCAGGTCCTGGCCGTCGAAGCGGACGTGCCCCGCCGTGGGCTCCAGGAGTCCGTTCAGCATGCGCAGCAGCGTGGACTTACCGGATCCGGACAGACCCATGACGACGAAGATCTGGCCGGGCTCGACGGTGAAGGACGCGTCGATGACGGCGGCTGTGGTGCCGTCGGCGCGCAACTCCTCGCGGTCGGCGCCGCCGCGGAGCTTGTCCACCGCCTCAGCGGGTCGTCTGCCGAACACCTTGTACAGGTCTTCGGCCTCAAGCCTGGACACATACACCTCTCGGGTTGAAGCAGGACGGCCCGCCTCCCCCGCCGGCGGGCCGTGGAACGCTGCGGGGTCCGCCCGCATGACCCGTTCCGTTCAACCGTTCATTAGTTGAATGTAGGACCGGGTTCGCTCCGGGGCGGCGCCTGCCCGCCCTTATGCGAATCAAACACATGAGTGGCCCAGGTCACAGAGGGTGACTGTCAGTGGGGTGCGGCATGATGCGAATCGTGACCCAAGAACCCCAGCGCCTGATGCTGCTCGACACCGCGTCCCTGTACTTCCGGGCCTACTTCGGGGTGCCGGACTCCGTGAAGGCCCCGGACGGCACACCGGTGAACGCGGTGCGCGGGCTGCTCGAATTCATCACCCGGCTCGTCCACGACCACCACCCCACCCACCTGGTGGCGTGCATGGACGCGGACTGGCGCCCGCAGTGGCGCGTCGACCTGATCCCCTCGTACAAGGCGCACCGTGTCGCCGAGGAGACGGCGGCCGGGACGCCCGACGAGGAGGAGATCCCCGACACCCTCTCGCCGCAGGTCCCGGTCATCGAGGCCGTGCTCGACGCGGTCGGCATCGCGCGCGTGGGCGTCGCGGAGTACGAGGCGGACGACGTCATCGGCACCTTCACCGGGCGGGCCACGGGACCGGTGGACATCGTCACCGGTGACCGTGACCTCTTCCAGCTGGTCGACGACAAGCTGGAGCGGCGCGTGCTCTACCCGGTCAAGGGCGTCGGCACGCTGCAGATCACGGACGAGGACCTGCTGCGCGAGAAGTACGGGGTGGACGGCTCCGGCTACGCGGACATGGCGCTGCTGCGCGGCGACCCGAGCGACGGCCTGCCGGGCGTCCCCGGCATCGGCGAGAAGACGGCCGCGAAGCTGCTCGCGCAGTACGGGGACCTGGCCGGGATCATGGCCGCCGTCGACGACCCGAAGTCCAAGCTGACGCCGACGCAGCGCAAGCGGCTCGACGAGTCACGCCCCTACCTCGCGGTGGCGCCGAAGGTCGTGAAGGTCGCCGACGACGTCCCGCTGCCCGACGTGGACACGGCCCTGCCCCGCGCGCCCCACGACCCGGCGGCGGTCGAGGAGTTGGCGGCCCGCTGGGGCTTGGGGGGTTCTTTGCAACGACTCCTCACCACCCTCTCAGGATGAGGTGTTAGCTTAGGTATACCTAAGTAGCAGTGGATCAAGGGAGACCGCACATGGCCGAGCGTCCCGCAGCGCGCAAGCCCCGCCAGGCCCGCTCCGCACAGGTCGTGCGCACGGAGCAGCTCACGCCCCACATGCGGCGGGTGGTGCTCGGCGGGGACGGCCTCGCGGACTTTCCCGCCGAGCTGGAGTACACCGACCACTACGTGAAGCTGCTCTTCGCGCCGGCCGGTGTCACGTACGAGGAGCCCTTCGACGTGGCCCGGATCCGTGAGGAGCTGCCGCGCGACCAGTGGCCCGTCACGCGTACGTACACGGTGCGCGCCTGGGACCCGGCCGCGCGCGAGCTGACCCTCGACTTCGTGGTCCACGGCGACGAGGGCCTCGCCGGGCCGTGGGCGGCCGCCGTCCAGCCGGGCGAGACGATGCGCTTCATGGGCCCGGGCGGCGCCTACCGCCCCGACCTCACCGCCGACTGGCACCTGATCGCCGGTGACGAGAGCGCCCTGCCCGCGATCGCCGCCGCGCTCGAAGTGCTGCCGGAGGGGACGCGGGCGCACGCCTTCATCGAGGTCGAGGGCCCCGAGGAGGAGCAGAAGATCGACACCCCCGTCGAGATCACCTGGCTGCACCGGGCGGGCCGGCCGGTGGGGCAGGCGCTGATCGCGGCCGTGACCGGACTCGACTTCCCCGAGGGGCGGCCGCACGCGTTCGTGCACGGCGAGGCCGGGTTCGTGAAGGAGCTTCGCCGCCATCTGCGGGTCGACCGGCAGATCCCGCGCGAGGACCTGTCGATCTCCGGGTACTGGCGGCTCGGGCACAACGAGGACGGCTGGCAGGCGTCCAAGCGGGACTGGAACGCACAGGTGGAGGCCGAGCAGGAGGCTCCGGCGGTCGCCGGGTGACGTGCGGGCGGGGCGCCCTGTCGCGCCCCGCACCCTGGGCTTCTGCCCGCGCTACACCTTCCGCTGGTACGAGCGCAGCGCCCTGATCGACAGCCACACGGCCACGACGGCCAGGGCCAGCAGGGCCCCGCCCCGGGTCAGGACGTCCGACCACTCCGGATCGCCGGACATCGCCGAACGGCCGGCCACCATCGCCCAGTTGAGCGGATTGAAGTCGGCGATGTGCCGCATCCAGCCGGGCATCTGGGACTCGGCCATGAACGCCGTCGACAGGAACGTCAGCGGCAGCAGGAGGAACGTGTTGATGCCGATGATCGACTCGCGTTCCTGCACCAGCATCCCCAGGGCGTTGGACAGCGCCCCGAAGACCGTGCCGAGCAGCACCGAGGCCAGGACCAGGATCACCACGCCGCCGAACCCGCCCGGGTAGGAGGCGCCGCCGGCCAGGCCGAGCAGCACGATGATCACCGACTGGAGCGCGGTGACCAGACCGTTGTCCACGACGTTGCCGTTGACGAGCGCGGCGCGGCTGGCCGGCGTGACCAGGAAGCGGTCGAGGGTGCCGCGCTGGATCTCGTCGAGCGTGGTCATACCCGCCCACATGTTGGAGCTGAGGGCGCTCATCACGACCACGCCGGGCACCAGGTAGTCCAGGTAAGAGGTGGTGCCGAAGCCGCCCAGTTCGACGACGTTCTTGAAGAGGTTGCCGAAGAGGAACAGCCAGACCACCGGCTGGATCAAGGTGATGATCAGGTACGCGGGCTGGCGCACGAACACCATGAGTTGACGCTGCGTCATGTACCAGGTCTGGGTGAGGGTCGCGGAACTCATCGCGCACCTCCGGCCAGAGCGGGCTGTCCGGTGACGGCGGTGTCCGCTTCCGCTTCCGCGTAGCGACGCCCCGCGTACCGCAGGTACACGTCGTCGAGCGAGGGCCGGGCGACGGTCGCCGAGGCCACCGCGACGCCGACCCGCTCCAGCGTGCCGAGCAGCAGCGGCACCGCCGCCGCGCCGTCGTCCGCGCGCACGGTGATGCGGCGGCCGCCGACGTGGTGGGCCTCGCTCACGCCCGGCACCGCGCCCAGGGCGCCGTCCAGGAGCGTACGACCGGCTTCTCCGAGGGGTTCGCTCAGCTCCAAGTGGACGGCGTCGCCGCGCAGTTCACCCTTGAGGGCGTCGGGTGTGCCGGTCACGACGACCCGGCCGCGGTCGACGATCGCGATGCGTTCGGCGAGCCGGTCGGCCTCCTCCAGGTAGTGCGTGGTGAGCAGGATCGTGAGGCCCTCGTCGCCGGCGAGGCGGGCGATCTCGTCCCACATCGCCGTCCGCGCCTCGGGGTCGAGGCCCGTCGTCGGTTCGTCGAGGAAGAGCACCTCGGGGCGGTGGACGAGGCCGAGCGCCACGTCGAGGCGGCGTCGCATGCCGCCGGAGTAGCCCTTGACGGTCCGGCGCGCCGCGTCGGTGAGGGTGAACCGGTCGAGAAGCTCGTCGACCCGCTGGTCGAGGGCGGCGCCGCTCAACCCGTGCAGCCTGCCCTGGAGTCGGAGGTTCTCGCGGCCGGTGGCGGTCGGGTCGGCGCCGGACTTCTGGGCGACGACACCGATCGCGCGGCGCACCCGCTCGGGACGGCGCAGCACGTCGTGGCCCGCGACCTCGGCGCTGCCGGAGTCGGGCCGGGCGAGGGTGGTCAGGATCTTGACGGTGGTGGACTTGCCCGCCCCGTTCGGCCCGAGGAGGCCGAAGACGGTGCCGGGCGCGACCTCGATGTCCAGGGAGTCGAGCGCCCTGACATCGCGGGGATAGGTCTTCACCAAGTGACGCGCCCGCACTGCGGGCGCCAGGCTGTTCATGACGAAAGGTCTCCTGCTCGTACGCGGATGACGACTGATCCACGCGCAGGGCGCCGGGCTATCCTGGGTGTGCCGCACCTCGATGGCCTGGCCTGCCGCACGGTGGGTCGGTCCGGGGTTCGAGACCCTGGCGGGGCTGCTGCAACAGCTCCGCCGGGGTCGTTCTTCTTCAGCTGTCGGTCCGGTCCTCCTCCATGCCGTCCATGCCCTCCGTGCCGCCTGCGCCTTCCATGTCCTGGAATTCCGGGGGCACTTCACCGGTCTCGCGGAACGTCCGCCAGGCGGCGACGCCGTCGAGCGAACCGTCCTTCACCTCCGCGAGGAACGACCGCAGCCATGCGGCCTGCGCCTCGAGCTGGTGCACCTGGTACTCGGTCTCCACGAGGAAGAGCCGCGGCAGGGTCTCGTACAGCTTCGCGAGGCCGCCGCGCGTGCCGGCGATCTGCACCTCCAGGCTCGCGAGCCGCTCCTCCAGAAGGCGCACCGCCTCGTCGGGATGGATGATCCCGATCAGCGAGAGCGCCGTCTCGAAGATCGGATACTCGCGGGCCGGCTCGGCCAGCAGGTCGGACAGCCACTCGACCGCCTCCTCGCGGCCGGCGTCCGTGATGCCGTACAGGGTGCGCTCCGGCCGGTTCCCCTGCCGCTGCACCTCCGCGACCTCGACGAACCCGTGCTTCTCCAGGTTCTGCACGACCGTGTAGAGCGAGCCGTAATTGATCTTCGTGCTGCTGTCCTTGCCGCGCCGGCGCAGCGTCCGGGCGATCTCGTACGGGTGCATGGACTTCTCCATGAGCAGGACCATGACCGCGAGCGCCAGCGGATTGCCGAGCTTGCGTCGCTTCGTCGCCACGATCCCTCACCTCCTCCGTGACCCGCCCGCACGGGATTCCACCCGCAGGACCTCGCTCCCGAATACTCGTCGACGAACATATCGCGAATCCCCGGTCCCGTGAATACGCGATGCATCGCGTATCGCCGGAGGTGCCCCGCGAACAGGTGAGGAGTTGGGCCCCACCGCGACACGGCCGCGTCACGCCTGCGAAACAGGCCGCCCCTAATTTCTGTCGCTCGACAGGAATCCCGGCCACCCATCCAGGCAGGTGCTGCGCCCGTGACCACGATCGCCCCGCCCGACGACACCTCGCTCACGGAGTTCGGCTACCGGCAGGAGCTGCACCGCAGCCTCGGCCGGTACGCGTCGTTCGCCGCGGGCTTCTCCTTCATCTCGGTCCTGACGACGGTGTTCCAGTTCTTCGCCGTCGGCTACTCGTTCGGCGGCCCGGTCTTCTTCTGGACCTGGCCCGCGGTGCTCGCCGGGCAGCTGCTCGTCGCCGCGTGCTTCGCCGAACTCGCCGCCCGTTACCCGATCTCGGGCGCGATCTACCAGTGGTCGTCCCGCCTGTCCACGCCCTCCTTCGGCTGGTACGCGGGCTGGATCATGGTGGTCGGGCAGATCGTGGTGGTCGCCGCGGTGGCGCTGGCGCTGCAGATGGTGATGCCGCCGCTGTGGTCCGGGTTCCAGCTGGTGGGCGGCGATCCCGCTCCCACGTCGCCCACGGGCGCGGCCAACGCGGCCGTGCTCGGCGTGATCCTGCTGGCCCTGACGACGCTGGTGAACGTCGTCGACAACCGTGTGATGTCGTGGATCAACCGGGTCGGCGTGACCGCGGAGATCATCGGCGCGGTCCTGATCGTGGTGCTGCTCCTCACCCACTCCGAGCGCTCCCCCGGCATCACCTTCCACACCGGCGCGGCGGGACAGTCGGGCCTGCTGGCCGCGCTGTTGACGGGGTCGCTGACCGCCGCGTACGTCCTGATCGGCTTCGACAGCGCGGGCGAGATGAGCGAGGAGACGCGCGGCCCGCGCCGCACCGCGCCCCGCACGATCCTCACCGCGCTGGGCGCCGCGGGCCTGATCGGCGGACTGCTCGTGCTCGGCGGGATCCTGGCCGCCCCGAGCCTGACCGACGGCCGCCTGGCCACCGACGGGCTCAGCTACGTGCTGACCAGCAGCCTCGGCGACGGTGTCGGCCGCGCCCTGCTCGCCGACGTGGTGATCGCCGTCGCGGTGGCCACCCTCGCCATCCAGACGGCGGCCTGCCGGATGCTCTTCTCGATGGCGCGGGACGGCGAACTCCCCTGCTCCCGCGCCCTGTCGAGGGTCAGCCCGCGCACCGGGATGCCGACCGGGCCCGCGCTCGTCGTGGGCACCCTGGCGGCGGCCCTGCTCCTGCTGAACTTCGCCTCGCCGGACGCCTTCCTGGCCATCGGCACGACCTGCATCGCCATGCTGTATCTCGCCTACGCGATGGTGACGGGGCCGATGCTGGTGCGCAGGCTGCGCGGCACCTACCGGGGCACCCGGGACGACGGCGTCGACGAGTCGGGCCGCCCCCTGTTCGCGCTGGGCCGCTGGGGCCTGCCGGTGAACGCGCTGGCTCTGCTCTACGGCCTGTTCATGACGGTCAACCTGGCCTGGCCGCGGGCCGCGGTCTACGACCCGGCGGGCGGCACCTGGTACTTCCAGTGGTTCACCGTGCTGTTCGTGCTCGTCACGGTGGCGGCAGGCGCGGCCTTCCGGTGGCGGCGCCGGACGCGGACTCAGCCGGAGGCGGTCGTCGTGGCCGCCTGAGGATCGCCCTGCACCCGCGCGTGCACGTGCATGTCGTGCCATCCGTCGGTGTGCAGCAGGGCGCTGCGCGCGATGCCTTCGAGGGCGTACCCGCACTTGTCGGCGACCCGGCACGAACTCCCGTTGTCCACCGAGTGGTTGAGCGTGATGCGGTGGAAGCCGACGGTGTCGAGGGCCCAGCGCGTGAGGGCGTCGACCGCGCGCGGGGCGACCCCGCGGCCCCGGGCCCTCGGCAGCGTCCAGTACGCGACCTGGGTGACCCCGGCGGCGAGGATCGTCTCCCGCAGCGCGACCCGGCCGAGCGCCTCGTCCGTGGTCGCGTCCGCCACCGCCCAGTGCGCGTCGTACTCCTCGGCCCAGGCGGCCCGCCAGCCGCGGATCAGGTCCCGGGCCTCCTCGGCAGACGCGGTCTCGCGCGCGTGCCACCGCTGGATCGTCGGGTCGCGGAACGCGGTGTGCACGGCGTCCGCGTCCGTCTCGGCCCACGGCCGCAGGATCAGGCCGGCGCCGGCGGGCAGGGTGGGTTGCGGGCGGTGGGCCAGGGTTCCCCGAGGCAGCACGGGCGGGATCAACGACGGCATGCGACCACTCTCCCAGGGGCGCGGGGAACCGCGCGAGCAACCCACGACAGCCTGCACCCGCGAGCGCCACGAGCCCCTACGGAGAGACGGCGCGCCCCTCGCCCCACGTACCCTTGCACCCGATGACCCGCCGCCGACGCACCCCGCCCTCCCCCCTGCCCCAGCGCGACGGGGTCGACCCGGTGCGGGTGCGGCTGCCGCTCGACAAAGCGGGGACCTGGGCCACCGTCCGCGACCATCTCGTGGGCCGGCTCTCCGCGGGTGACGGCACGATCGACGCGATGATCGCCGCGGAGCGCATCGTGCGGGAGGACGGCAGCCCCCTCACCGCCGACACCCCGTACGAACCGGGCGGCCACGTCTGGTTCCACCGGGACCTCGCACCCGAGACCCCGGTGCCGTTCGCCGTCGACATCGTGCACCAGGACGAGCACATCGTCGTCGCCGACAAGCCGCACTTCCTCGCCACGACCCCGCGCGGCAGCCATGTCGCCGAGACCGCCCTCGCGCGACTGCGCCGGGACCTGGGTATCGCGGCGCTCGGACCCGCGCACCGGCTCGACCGGCTGACCGCGGGGCTCGTGCTGTTCGTCGTACGGCCCGAGGAGCGCGGCCGCTACCAGACGCTGTTCAGCGACCGGCTCGTCGCCAAGGAGTACGAGGCCGTGGCCGCGTACGACCCCGGGGTGCGGCTGCCGGTCACCGTGCGCAGCCGCATCGAGAAGGAGCGCGGGGTGCTCACCGCCCTGGAGATCCCGGGCGGTGAGCCCAACGCCGAGAGCCATGTCCAACTGGCCGCCCGCAAGGGGGCGTTGGGGCTGTACCGGCTGACGCCGCACACCGGACGCACCCACCAGCTGCGGGTGCACATGAACAGCCTCGGCCTGCCGCTCCTCGGTGACCCGCTCTATCCGGTCGTCGCCGACCGCGTCGCCCCGGACGACTTCGGCCGGCCCCTGCAACTCCTGGCGCGTTCGCTGGAGTTCAGGGATCCGGTGACCGGGCACGAGCACCGGTTCGTCAGCACGCGCGCCCTGGGCGCCTGGACGTCGTACGAGACCTGGGCCGCCGGAGCCACGGATCAGTAGCCGCGCCACCACCGCAGGAACCGCTGCCAGGCGCCGAGCCCGTGCTGTTCGCCCGGCTGCTGCGGAGCCGCCGGAGCCACCGGTGTCGGCGCCGGAGCGGGGGCCGGCGCGGGGGCCGGAGCGGGAGCGTGGACCGGAGGGGCCGAGGAGACGTGCCAGTCGGGGGCGCGCGGCGGTGTGATGCTCGGCTTGCCGGAGACCTCCTGCTGCGCCCGCGGCGTGAACGACACCGGGAGCGACACGAGGTGCTGCGACAGGATCGTCGAGCGCCAGCTCAACTCACTCTCGTCGACCGAGAGTTCGGCGTCCGGCAGACGCATCAGGAACGCGTCGACGCCGATGTCCGCGATGGCACGGCCGATGTCCTGGCCCGGGCACTCGTGCGGCCCGCCGCTGAACGCGAGGTGCGAGCGGTTGCCCATCATGTGGGCGCCCGGCTCGGGCCGCACCACCGGGTCGGCGTTGCCCGGCTGGATGCCGAGGATCAGGCCGTCGCCCGCGCGGATGTGCTGCCCGCCGAGCTCGGTGTCCACCTTGGCGAAGTAGCCGACCATGGCGCTGAACGGCGGCTCGTCCCACAGCGACTGCTCGACCGCCTCGGGCACGGTCATCTGCCCGCCGTTGAGCTGGGCGCGGAAGCGCGGGTCGGTGAGCACGACGCGCAGCACGTTCGCGATGAGGTTGGCCGTCGCCTCGTACGCGGCGATGAGCACGAGCCGCAGGTGGTGGGTGACCTCCTCGTCGGTGAGGCCGGCCGGGTCGGAGATGAGGCCGCTGGTGAAGTCGTCCTCGATGGGGGCGGCCCGGCGCCGCACCGCGAGGTCGGTGAGGACGCCCATGATGAACTCGTTGCTGGCGATCGCCGTCTCGGTGCCCTTGATCATGTCGCGGGCCGCCTGCACGAAGCGCTCGCTGTACGCCTCGGGCGCGCCGATGATCTCCAGCATCGCCATCATCGGCAGGTGCTCGGCGAACTCGCTGACGATGTCGCAGGTGCCGCGCTCGGAGAAGCGGTTGATGATCTCCTGGGTGGCCTTGTTGATGCTGCGGCGCAGGCTGCGGTGCTCGATGGTCTCCATGGCGGTGGTCACCGCGCCGCGCAGTCGCGCGTGCTCGGCGCCCTCCACGAAGGAGCACATCGGCCCCCAGGTGAAGACCGGGGCGAGCGGGTGCGTGGGCTTGACCGTGCCGTTCTTCAGCATGGTCCAGATCCGCGAGTCGCGGTTGAACTGGGAGGTGCTGCGCACCATCTGGAGGTTCTCGCTGTGGCCGAGCACCGCCCACATGCGGACGTCGTCGTGGATCAGCACCGGGGCGACGGCGCCGTGCTCGGCGCGCAGCTTCTCGTAGACGGCCGCGATGTCGGCGTCGGCCTCGGGCCCGTACAGCCGGCGCAGCCCGTCCGGGCCGAGGGCGTGTGCGGGGCAGCCGGGCGGCGGAGCCGCGCCGAAGGCGCCCGGATCGTCGTACCCGGCGGATGGCTGGGAGGAGTGGGAGGGGGGAGGCGTCACGGAATCGCTCCGGTCGTGGGGTGAACGTACCTAGGGCGGGCGGGAGTCGGGGTCAGGCGCGGTGCAGGGCCATCTCGTGCAG
This sequence comes from Streptomyces sp. HmicA12, assembly GCF_000373565.1. Classification (GTDB taxonomy): domain Bacteria; phylum Actinomycetota; class Actinomycetes; order Streptomycetales; family Streptomycetaceae; genus Streptomyces. The sequence goes on from NZ_KB891849.1 coordinate 307,290, forward strand.
ATAGCGCATCAGGGTCAGCAGCACATCGCGGCTCGACGCCCGGCGGCGCGCGTCGCACTCGATGATCGGTACGTGCGGATCGAGGTCGAGGGCGCTGCGCAGTTCCTCGGCGGGATAGCGCGGGCCGTCCGGGAACGCGTTGTTGGCGATGACGAACGGGACGCCGCGCTCCTCAAGACGTCCGATCACGTCGAAGCTGACTTCCAGGCGGCGGGTGTCGATCAGCACGACGGCGCCGAGGGCACCCTCGAACAGTCCGTTCCACAGGAACCAGAACCGCTCCTGCCCGGGCGTCCCGAACAGGTAGAGGACCAGTTCGTCGGTGATCCTGATGCGGCCGAAGTCCATGGCCACGGTGGTCGCCGTCTTGGTGTCCGAGCCGTAGTTGTCGTCGACGCCGATGCCCGCCTGCGTCATGGTCTCTTCGGTGGTGAGCGGGCGGATCTCGCTGACCGAGCCGACCATGGTCGTCTTGCCGACGCCGAAGCCGCCGACGATCACGATCTTGACGGCCGAGGTGACCGTCTCCGGCATCCGGTCCTCGGCCCGCGGCCCGGGGATGTGCACGCCGCCGACGGCGACCTCGGTGGCGCCGGTGTTCTCAGAGCTTCTGTAGTCCATGCATCACCGCTTCGAGGAGGGACCGGTCCGCCACCGCGCCCCGGATCACCGGTGCGCGCGCCTGGACCTGTTCGGCCGCGAGGAGTTCGCCGAGCAGCACGGTGACCACGCTGAACGGCAGATTGAGGTAGGCCGAGATCTCGGCCGTGGACAGGGGCGACTTGCACATCCGCAGAACCGCCGCCTGTTCCGGCGGCGCCGAGGGCGCCGGATCGGTGCGGGCCACGATCAGGGTGACCAGGTCGAGCGAGGCGCGCTCGCTCCCGTCGGTGCCGCCGGTGATGACGTACAGCCGCTCGGGCTCCTTGGGATCCTGGTTCGGGCGGCGTTCACGCTGCGGAGGTGGTTCGCGGAAAGGTGGTTGTGGGGGACGACTCATACGGTTTGGCCATTGCGTCGCGGCGGGCTGGTGAGGTGGGCGCCGATCCGGATGACCAGGTCACGCATCTGGTGACTGATCATTCCGGCGTCGACGAACTGGTCGGCGAGGACGGCGAGGTACGCGCCCTTGCCCGCGGCCATCAGATAGAAGAAGCCACCGTCGACCTCGATGATGACCATGTTCATCTTGCCGCTGGACTCGGGAATCTCCGTGGCGACCGCGGAGGCGAGGGACTGAAGTCCCGCACAGGCGGCGGCGATCCGGTCGGCGGCGTCGGGATCGCCGCCGTACCGGGCGATGCGCAGCCCGTCGGCGGACAGCACCACCACCTGCCGGACGTTCGCCACGCTGTCGGCGAGCTCCTTGAGCATCCAGTCGAAATTGGCGCGTTGCTGGATCACGGACGGTCTCCCTCGTCGACCTGCTGGTTGTACGCGTCGTCGTGCGGCTTCTCGGTGCCCTCGCGGGCGGCTTCGGCGGCTGCCGCGGCGGCTTCGTCGGGGCGCAGTCCGTTCATGAACGCCTCGACCCACAGGCCGGGTTCGGGCTGGTCCGGCTTGTCGTGCTCCGGCTCCACGGACGGCAGGGGCACCGGTGCGGTCTCCGCCTCGGGCGGCGGCATGGACAGGTCCGGGTTGCGGGGCGTCACGATGATCTGGTTCTCGATGACCTTCGTGTCGACCTTCCTGCGGCGTTGCGGGAGCCCGTTGGCCCGCCATTCGGTGACCACCGGGACGTCGTCCTCCATCGCGGCGACGAGCGGGGCGGAGGGACGCGGGCCCGTGGTGGGGCGCCGGGTCTTCTTCAGCCGCGGCTCTTCCTTGATCGGTACGCCGTTGTGGTCGACGCGGGGCACGGCGGTGGCGCCGATGCCGTGGGCGAGGCCGGGAGCGGGCGCGCTGCTCATCATGTCGCGCGGTACCACGAGCACCGCGCGCACGCCGCCGTACGCGGACTGCCGCAGCGAGATCTGCATGTTGTACATGGCGCAGAGCCGGCCGACGATGGCGAGACCGAGGCGCGGGTTCTCGCCGAGGTCGTTGAGGTCGACGCCGGCCTGGGCCCGGTCCAGCATCCGCTCGACCTTGGCGCGCTGCTCCTCGCCGAGGCTGATGCCGCCGTCCTCGATCTCGATGGCGACGCCGGTCTGCACCTCGACCGCGGTGACGTGCACCCGGGTCGACGGCGGCGAGTAGCGGGTGGCGTTGTCGAGCAGCTCGGCGCAGGCGTGGATCAGGGGCTCGACGGAGACGCCCTTGATGGCGATGTCGCAGATGGCGTGCAGGTCGATGCGCGGGTACTCGAGGATGCGCGACATGGCGCCGCGCAGCACGCTGTAGAGCTTGACCGGCTTGGGCCACTGCCGTCCGGGGCGGGCGCCGCCGAGGACGGTGACGGAGTCGGCGAGGCGGCCGATCAGGGCCGTACCGTGGTCGATGCGCAGGAGGTCGTCGAAGACCTCGGGGTTGCGGCCGTGGTCCTCCTCCATCTCGCGGAGTTCCTGGGCCTGCTTGTGCACGATGGCCTGGACGCGGCGGGCGATGGAGACGAAGGCGCGCTGCGCCGCGTCGTTCGCGGCCGCCTCGCGGTCGACCTCCTTGAGGCAGGCGCTGAGCAGCTCGCGCTCGCCCTTCGTAACGTCACGGAAGGCGGGCTCGGCGTCGCAGGTGTTGCGGACGGCGTCCCTCGGGTTGTCGCCGGTGCGCATCCGGTACAGGGCGTGCGGGAGTACTTCCTTGGCCACGCGCAGGGTGCGGTGCTCCTGGGCGGCGACGTGCGTTTCCAACTGGGCCACGTGGCGGGCGTATTGGGCGTGCTGGCCCTTGATGACGCGGCCGCGCCGGACGGCTTCCGCCGCGACGGCCACCACCAGGAGCGTGCCGAGGGCGCCGCACAGGGCGACGGCGAGGCGCGCGGGGTGGGCCACCACGGCGACGGCCGCTCCGGTGGCGGCGGCCATGACCATGGCGGGCAGCAACAGCACGCGCGTGTAGGGGACTTCTCGGCCACCGGGAGGCGATTGAACACTCACCATGTATGCCCTCTGAACGGTCGGGTCGGGGAGGTTTGCGACGGTTCACTGGTTTTCGTTCCCTGGATCAATGCGAACCATCGGCGCACAGGGGAACAAGCGGCCGAATTTATCTCAACCCGGCTCGCTGCGGGCGAGCTTAGTCCCGCGGGATCATCGCCGGGTCATATTCAGCAAGGGCCTGAAATCGGCCCGCCGACAGGAATACACTCCGCCCATTTGCACGCTCAGCGCCGGATCGTACACATGGAGTGAGGGCGTCCGCCCGTCCGGACGCCTGCCTCCGCTCGGCGGATCGGCCCTGACCAGCGCCTGGTCAGTGGTGGTTCAGACGCCCGCGATGCGCAGGGCCGCGTCCGCGGTGGCGGCGGCGAACACCGCGACGGATCGGTCCGGATCGGATCGGCGGACGAGGATGACACCTTCGATCAGACCGAACAACAGGTCGGTCCGCAGCGCCAGTTCACCCTTGACGAGGGTGGAACCCACGGCCGTCGCGGCCAGCAGCTGCCGGTACGCGTCCTTCAGCTCGTCGCGCACGGCGTGGAACCCGGCGAACCGCTCGGCCCGCACCTCGGGCAGCAGATAGAGCCCGCCGAGGTTGTGCGGCCCGCCGCACAACAGCTCGACGTCGCTGCGGCACAGCTGCCGGAGGCGGTCCTCGGCGGACCGCCCGTCGTCGGCGAGCAGGGCGCGGGCCAGGGTGAGCGAGGGCGTGACGGTCGACTCCAGCAGCTCGGCGAGGAGCTCCTCCTTGCCGGACACGTAGTGGTACATGCTCGCCTGCCGCATGCCGGCCCGCTCGGCGACGGCGCGCGTGGTCGTCGCCGCGTACCCCTTGGTGGTGAACAACTCGGCGGCGGCCGCCAGGAGTTCGGCCCGCGGCGTGAGTCCGCTGTCCGGCCGCCGGTTGGCACGGGGGCGCCCGACGCGGCGTGCTCCTGGGGTGCTCATGCGGCCGATCGTCGCACATCCGCCCACCCATGCGGCGCGGAGAGGGTTCGGTAACGGACCCGCAATGACCGGGCAACGCCGCGGAAGCGCCGCGTCCCTAATTTCTGTCGAGCGACAGAAACACCGCGCACGCCCGATCACGTACGCCCATCAGCACGCCGAGCCGGAAGGTCCCGCCATGGCGACAGCGACCACCTACGGAGCCCGCGACCATGCCCGCGCCCAGGAGGGCACCCGCACCGACGCGATGCCGGTGGTCCCGGCGGCCGCCTGGCCCGAACCCCCGTGCGAGGCAGGCCACTTGGTGTGGGCGGAGACCGTCGCGGGCGGCAACTACACCCACCGCGTCCTGGCCCGCGGCACCGAACTGCGCCTGACCGACCTGACCGGCGACGCCTGCGCGCACGTACTCCTCTACGTCGACGGCCGCCCCTGGGAGCGCCTCAACGTCGCCGACACGGTGAAGGTGCAGTGGAACGCCTACCTGGGCGAGGGACAGCTGCTCCTCTCCGACCAGGGCCGCGTCCTCGCCTCGATCGTGGCCGACACGACGGGCGGCCGGCACGACGCGCTCTGCGGCACCTCCACCCTCGTGCGCAACGAACGGCGCTACGGCGCCGGGACCCCCGAGTCGCCCTCCCCCGCGGGCCGCGAGCTGTTCAAGCTGGCCGCCGCCAAGAACGGCCTCACCCCGCGCGACATCCCACCGTCGCTCTCCTTCTTCCAGGGCGTGGAGATACGGGAGGACGGCGCCGTCGACTTCACCGGCTCCGCGGGCCCCGGCGCGAACGTGACCCTCCGCGCCGAGCAGGACGTGACGGTCCTCATCGCCAACGTGCCGCATCCGTCGGACCCGCGCGAGACGTACGTCAGCGGCCCGCTGGAGGTCCTGGCCTGGCCCGCCGCGCCGACGGCCGAGACGGACCCGCTGTGGGACTCCGCTCCCGAGGCCCGCCGCGCCTTCCTGAACACCGCCGACTTCCTCGCCTCCAGGGGGATCAAGTGACCACATCGACCGTCGCCGCCCGCGCCGCCTGGTCCGCGCTCGTCCGCGCCGGACAGACCCTCACCCTCACCGACCTGCGGGGCAACCAGGCCGTGGACTTCCTGGTGTACGACGCCCAGGACACGGCCGTGCGCTACAGCGCGCCGGACACCATCCACGCGCAGGGCAACCTGTTCCTGACGACGGGCAGTGTGCTGCTCAGCAACGAGCACACCCCGCTCATGACGGTGATCGCCGACGACGTGGGCCGCCACGACACGGTCGGCGGCGCCTGCTCCAAGGAGTCCAACACCCTGCGCTACGGCCACCACACCTGGTCGCAGCACGCGTGCGTGGACAACTTCCTCGCGGAGGGCGCCCGTTGGGGCCTCGGCAAGCGCGACCTCGTCTCGAACATCAACTGGTACATGAACGTGCCCGTGGAGAAGGACGGCACCCTCGGCATCGTGGACGGCCTCTCCGCCCCCGGCCTGCGGCTCACGCTGCGCGCGGAACGCGACGTCATCGTGCTGGTCTCCAACTGCCCGCAGATCAACAACCCGTGCAACGGCTTCGAGCCGACGCCGGTCGAGATGACCGTACAGGAGGCCGGCGCATGAGCTTCGACACGCTTCTGGTCGCCAACCGCGGCGAGATCGCGGCCCGCATCCTGCGCACGGCGCGGGAGTTGGGCCTGCGCACGGTCGCGGTGTACTCCGACGCGGACCGCGACGCCCCGCACGTACGGCTCGCCGACGAGGCGGTGCGCCTCGGCCCCGCCCCGGCCAAGGAGTCCTACCTCGACGCCGATCTGGTCCTGAAGGCGGCGAAGGACACGGGCGCGGGGGCCATCCACCCCGGTTACGGATTCCTGTCCGAGGACGCCGCCTTCGCGCGCCGCTGCGAGGACGCGGGGATCGTCTTCGTCGGCCCCGCCCCGCGCCACCTCGACCTGTTCGGCGCCAAGCACACGGCGCGCGCGGCGGCCGAGGCCGCGGGCGTCCCGCTGGCCCCCGGCACCGGCCTGCTCGCGGACCTGGACGAGGCGCTCGACGCGGCGGCCGGGATCGGCTACCCCGTGATGCTCAAGGCCACCGGCGGCGGAGGCGGCATCGGCATGTCGGCCTGCCGCACCCCCGACGAACTGCGGGACGCCTGGGAGCGGGTCCAGCGCGTCGCGGCGGCCTCGTTCGCCTCGGCGGGCGTGTTCCTGGAGCGCCTGGTCGAGCACGCCCGCCACGTGGAGGTCCAGGTCTTCGGCGACGGCGCGGGCACGGTGGTCACCTTCGGCGACCGCGACTGCTCGCTGCAGCGCCGCAACCAGAAGGTGGTGGAGGAGGCACCGGCCCCGAACCTTCCCGACGCCGTACGCGCCCAACTCGCTTCCTCAGCACGAGACTTGTGCGCCTCGGTGGACTACCGGTCCGCCGGGACGGTCGAGTTCGTCTACGACGCCGCGCGCGAGGAGGCGTACTTCCTGGAGGTCAACACCCGCCTGCAGGTCGAGCACCCGGTCACCGAGGAGATCTACGGCGTCGACCTCGTCGCCTGGATGCTCCGCCTCGCGGCCGGCGAGCCCGACGTCGTACGGGAACCGGGCGCACCCCGCGGCCACGCGGTCGAGGCACGTGTCTACGCGGAGGACCCGAGCCGTGAACACCGGCCGAGCGCGGGCCTGTTGACCCGCGTGAAGTTCCCCGACGGGGTCCGGGTCGACGGCTGGGTGGAGACCGGCACCGAGGTCACCACCGCGTACGACCCGATGCTGGCGAAGGTCGTCGCGTACGGTGCGGACCGCGCGCAGGCCCTGGCCGGCCTCGACGCGGCGCTCGCCGACACCCGCGTCGACGGCATCGAGACGAACCTGGGCCTGGTGCGGGCGGCCCTCGCCACCCCGGACTTCGTGGCCGCCGCCCACTCCACGGCGACCCTCGCGCACGTCACGGACCCGACCCCGCGGATCGAGGTGCTCTCCGGCGGCACGCTGACCACGGTCCAGGACTGGCCGGGCCGGATCGGCCACTGGCAGGTCGGCGTGCCGCCGTGCGGCCCGATGGACGACCGCTCCTTCCGGCTCGGCAACCGGGCGCTGGGCAACGACGAGGGCGCACCGGGGCTCGAATGCACGCTCCAGGGACCGGAGTTGAGGTTCACGCACCCGACGACCGTGTGCGTGACCGGCGCCCCCGCCCCGGTCACGGTGGACGGCGCACCGGTCCGCCAGTGGGAGCCGGTGACGGTCCCGGCGGGCGGCACGCTCACCGTCGGCGCCCCCACCGAACACGGCCTGCGCACCTACGTACTCTTCGCGGGCGGCGGCCTGGACGTGCCGCCCTTCCTGGGCAGCGCCGCCACGTTCACCCTCGGCGGCTTCGGCGGCCACGGCGGGCGGGCGCTGCGCACGGGCGACGTCCTGCACGGCGGCGCCGGGTCGCCGGAGGCGAGGGCGGTACCCGAGCCCGAGCGTCCCGGCATCACCGCCACCACCTGGACGATCGGCGCGCTCGAAGGCCCGCACGCGGCACCGGAGTTCTTCACCGAGGAGGACATCCACGACTTCTACGCGGCCGACTGGAAGGTCCACTTCAACTCGGCCCGCACCGGTGTCCGCCTGGTCGGCCCCAAACCGCGCTGGGCCCGCACGGACGGCGGCGAGGCCGGCCTGCACCCCTCCAACATCCACGACACCCCGTACTCGGTCGGCGCGGTCGACTACACCGGCGACATGCCGGTGCTGCTGGGGCCCGACGGCCCGTCGCTCGGCGGCTTCGTCTGCCCGGCCACCGTGATCACCACCGAACGCTGGAAGCTGGGCCAGCTGCGCCCCGGCGACACGGTCCGCTTCGCCCCGGTCACGGCGGACGCGCAGCCCCGGCCCGCCCTCGTCGACGGCGGCATCCTGGCCCGCGACGGCGACATCACGTACCGCCGCAGCGGCGACGACAACCTCCTGGTCGAGTTCGGCCCCATGCAGCTCGACCTGGCGCTGCGCATGCGGGTGCACGCGCTCATGGAGGCGGTGCGGGAGGCCGGCCTGGAGGGCGTCCGCGATCTGACTCCGGGCATCCGCTCGCTCCAGATCCAGGCGGACCCGACGGTACTACCACAGACCGAACTCCTCTCCTTCGTGCGCCAGTTGGCGTCCACGCTCCCTCCCTCCGACGAGCTGACGGTCCCGTCCCGCACGGTGCACCTCCCGCTCTCCTGGGACGACCCGGCGACCCGCGAGGCCATCGAGCGTTACATGGCGGGCGTCCGCGACGACGCGCCCTGGTGCCCCTGGAACATCGAGTTCATCCGCCGCGTCAACGGCCTCGACTCGGTCGAGGACGTCCACGCCACGGTCTTCGACGCGGAGTACCTCGTCCTGGGCCTCGGCGACGTGTACCTGGGCGCCCCGGTGGCGACCCCGCTCGACCCCCGCCACCGCCTCGTCACCACGAAGTACAACCCGGCGCGCACCTGGACCGCAGAGAACTCGGTCGGCATCGGCGGCGCCTACCTGTGCGTCTACGGGATGGAGGGGCCCGGCGGCTACCAGTTCGTCGGCCGCACGACCCAGGTCTGGTCGGGCTGGCAGCAGCGCGGCGCCTTCGAGCCCGGCTCCCCCTGGCTGCTCCGCTTCTTCGACCGGATCAAGTGGTACCCGGTCTCCCCCGAGGAACTCCTCGACCTGCGGGCGGACATCAAGTCGGGCCGCTTCGTCCCCCGTATCGAGGAGGGCACGTTCTCCCTCTCCGCGTACGAGGAGTTCCTGGCCCGCGAGGCCGAGCCGATCGCGGAGTTCCGCGCCCGGCAGAACGCCGCGTTCAGTGCGGAACGCGACGCCTGGGAAGCGGCGGGCGAGTTCGAACGCGCCGAGGCCGCGACGACGACGGCCCCGCCCGCCGACACCCTGACGGTTCCCGAGGGCGGCCTCGTGGTGGAGGCCGAATTCGCCGCCTCCGTATGGCAGTTGAACGTCTCCGATGGCGACACGGTCGAACAGGGCCAGCAACTCGTGGCCCTGGAGGCGATGAAGATGGAGTCCCCGGTGCACGCGACGGGCCCCGGCCGCGTCCACCAGGTCCTCACCAAAGTGGGCGCACAGGTGGAGGCGGGCACGCCGCTGCTGATCGTGACGCCGCGCTAGTGGCGTGCGTCCATCCACGGTCCGCCCCCGACGTCGTACAGCATCCCTGGAGCCTTCCATGACCTCGGCCGTAACCCGAGTCCGCACCGCATACGCCCGCATCGCCGAGACCGACCGCCCCGAGATCTGGATCGACCTCCGCGACGAGGCCGAGGTCACCGCGGAGGCCGAAGCCCTGGACGCCCGCACCGCGGCGGGCGAGCACCTCCCGCTGGCCGGCCGCCTGCTGGCGGTGAAGGGCAACATCGACGTGGCCGGCCTCCGCACGACCGCCGGATGCCCCGCCTACGCGTACACGCCAAAGGCCGACGCCCCCGCGGTGGCCCGCCTGCGCGCGGCCGGCGCGATCGTCCTCGGCACCACGAACCTGGACCAGTTCGCCACCGGCCTGGTCGGCACCCGCTCGCCCTACGGCGCCGTGCGCAACGCCCACGATCCGGCGAGGATCAGCGGCGGTTCCAGTTCCGGCTCGGCGGTGGCCGTGGCGCTCGGCCTGGCCGACTTGGCCCTCGGCACGGACACGGCGGGCTCGGGCCGGATCCCCGCCGCCCTCAACGGCATCGTCGGCCTCAAACCCACGTACGGTCTGGTCCCCACCGACGGCGTCGTCCCGGCCTGCGCCTCCCTGGACTGCGTCACGGTCTTCGCCCGCACCGTGCCGGAGGCGGAACGCGCCCTGTCCTTCATGACGGACACAGCTCCCCCGGCCCCGCCCCGCACCCCCGGCCCCTGGCGCGTGGCGATCCCCCGCACGGGCCAACTGACGGACCTGGCACCGGGATGGGCGGCGGCGTACCAGGAGGCCGCTCGCCAACTGGCACTCTCCGGCGTCGAGTTGAAGGAGATCGACCTCACCCCCTTCACCGAGGCGGCGGCCATGCTCTACGAGGGGGCGTTCGTGGCGGAGCGCTACACCGCGGTAGGGACTTTCATCGACAAAACGATAGAGTCCGATGCCGCCGCCCTCGACCCGACCGTCGCCGGCATCATCACCCGGGCCCGCGACATCCCCGCCCACCGCCTCTTCACGGACCAGGCCCACCTGCGGGCCCTGCGCGCGGCCGCCCTGGCCGGGCTCGCCGAGGCGGACGCGGACGCCCTGCTGCTGCCCACCACCACGGAACACCCGACCCTCGCCGAGGTCGCCGCCGACCCGCTCGGCGTCAACGCCCGCCTGGGCCGCTTCACCAACTCCACGAACCTGTTCGGCCTGTGCGCGGCGGCGATCCCCGCAGGCACGGTGGACGGCCTGCCGTTCGGGGTGATGCTGGTCGGCGCGGCCCACACGGACACCAGCCTCCCCCGGATCGCGGAGGCGCTGACCGCCCCGCCCACCCGCGTCGCGGTGGTCGGAGCCCACCTCACGGGCCAGCCCCTGAACGGTCAACTCCTGTCCCTGGGCGCACAGTTCGACCGGGCCACCACCACGGCGCCGGTCTACCGCCTGCACGCCCTGAACACCGATCCGCCCAAGCCGGGCCTGGTCCACGTGGGCCCGGAGACCGGGGCGGCGATCGAGGCCGAGGTCTGGCGCATCCCCTCGGCCGGCCTGGGCCGACTCCTCACCGCACTCCCCCGCCCCATGACCCTGGGCCGCGTCACACTCGCCGACGGCACGGAGATCCCCGGCTTCCTGTGCGAGCCGTCGGCCCTGAGCGACGCCGAGGACATCACGGAACACGGCGGCTGGCGCGCCTACCTGGCCCGGACGCGCGAAGCGCGACACCAGGGGCGCGGGGAACGGCGCGAGAAGCCCCGCCCCCACCCAACACCGATCCGCACCTCTCGACGTCACCCCACGGACGAGTAGGCCACAACCCCCCGCAACACGGCATCGACCGCCTTACGAGCGTTACGCGGAACAGTCGAACCGTCCCCGGAGGGCGCCGCCGCGGCGATCTGCCCCAGCACATCGATCACCTGCTTGCACCACCGCACGAAGTCCCCGGCCGGCATCTCCGCCTCCCGCAGCACTTCGTCGAGCCCCTTCCCGGAGGCCCACTCGTACACGGCCCAGGCGAACCCGAGATCGGGTTCGCGCTGCCCGACCCCCTCGGCCTGGTTGATCCGGAACTCTTCCTCCAGGGCGTCGAGCCGCCCCCAGATCCGGACCATCTCGCCGAGCGCGGCCTTCGCCTTGCCCGACGGCACCTTGGGCGCGAGCGCGTCGTCCCCGACCCGGGCCTCGAACACCAATGCCGAGACGCACGCCGCCAGTTCGGCCGGGCTCAGCCCTTCCCAGACGCCGTCCCGCAGGCACTCACTGGCGAGCAGATCGAGCTCGCCGTAGAGCCGCGCGAGCCGCTTCCCGTGCTCGGTGACCTCGTCGCCGCGCAGGTAGTCCATCTCGGTCAGCAGCTTCACGATGCGGTCGAAGGTGCGCGCGATCGTGTTCGTACGCCCCTCGATGCGCCGCTCCAACTGGGCGGTGTCCCGCCGCAGCCGGTGGTAGCGCTCGGCCCACCGCGCGTGGTCCTCGCGCTCGTCGCACCCGTGGCAGGGGTGGGCCCGCAGCTCGGTCCGCAGCCGCGCGATCTCCCGGTCGTCGGCGGCGGGCGCGCGCCCCTTCTTGTGCCGGTCGGGCACGATGTGCCCGGCCTTGGTGCGCAGCGCGGAGGCGAGATCGCGCCGCGACTGCGGCGACTTGGCGTTGAACGACTTCGGGATCCGCATCCGCTCAAGGGCTTCCACCGGCACCGGGAAGTCCATGGACGCGAGCCGCTTGACCTGCCGCTCGGCGGTCAGGACCAGCGGCCGCGGCCCGTCGTGGTGCTCGAATCCCCGATGCCCGTTGGATCTTCCGGCCGGAAGCCCGGGATCGAGGACCAGCGCCAGACCCGCGAACTTGCCGGTCGGCACGTGGATGACATCGCCCGGCTTGAGCTTCTCCAGCGCGGCGGCGGCCTGCGCACGGCGCTGTGCGACCCCCTGCTTGGCGAGATCGGTCTCCCGGTCCTTGAGTTCACGCCGCAGCCGCGCGTACTCGTCGAAGTCCCCCAGGTGACAGGTCATGGAGGCCTTGTAGCCCTCGAGGCCCTCCTCGTTCTTCTGCACCTGCCGGGAGATCCCGACCACCGACTTGTCGGCCTGGAACTGGGCGAACGAGGTCTCGAGCAGCTCCCGCGACCGGTGCCGCCCGAACTGCTCCACGAGGTTGACGGCCATGTTGTACGACGGCTTGAAGCTGGAGCGCAGCGGATACGTGCGCGTACCGGCCAGGCCCGCCAGGTGCTCGGGGCTGAAGCCGCGCTGCCACAGCACGACGGCATGCCCCTCGACATCGATGCCGCGCCGCCCGGCACGCCCCGTCAGCTGGGTGTACTCGCCGGGGGTGATGTCGGCGTGCTGTTCGCCGTTCCACTTGACGAGCTTCTCCAGCACGACGGACCGCGCGGGCATGTTGATACCGAGCGCGAGCGTCTCCGTGGCGAAGACGGCCTTGACGAGCCCGCGCACGAACAGCTCCTCGACCACCTCCTTGAAGGTGGGCAGCATGCCCGCGTGGTGAGCGGCGATGCCGCGCTCCAGCCCTTCCAGCCACTCGTAGTACCCGAGGACGTGCAGGTCCTCGTCCGGGATGGAGGCCGTCCGCGCCTCGACGATCTCCCGGACCCTGGCCCGCGCCTCGTCGTCGTTCAGCCGCAGTCCCGCGTACAGGCACTGCTGTACGGCGGCCTCACAGGCGGCCCGGCTGAAGATGAAGGTGATCGCGGGCAGCAGCCCTTCCGAGTCGAGCCGCTCGATGACCTCGGGCCGCCCCGGCGTCCAGATCCGGGACCGCTGCCTGCGCTCCCGCTCCCGGTCGGCCTCCCGCATGTTCCGCCCGCGCCGCCGGTCCTGGTAGGAGGGACGGCTGGCCTCCATGCGCGCCATCCTGGTCAGGTCAGGATTGACGGCCTTCTTGCTGCCCTCGCCCTCCTCGAAGAGGTCGTGCATCCGGCGTCCGGCGAGCACGTGCTGGAACAGCGGCACGGGCCGGTGCTCGGAGACGATCACCTCGGTGTCGCCGCGCACGGTGTCGAGCCAGTCGCCGAACTCCTCCGCGTTCGACACCGTCGCCGACAGGGAGACCAGCGTGACCGACTCCTGGAGGTGGATGATCACCTCTTCCCAGACGGCGCCCCGGAAGCGGTCGGACAGGTAGTGCACCTCGTCCATGACCACGTAGCCGAGATTCACCAGGGCCTGCGACCCGGCGTACAGCATGTTCCGCAGCACCTCGGTGGTCATGACGACCACGGGCGCGTCGCTGTTCACACTGTTGTCGCCGGTCAGTAGGCCGACCTTGTCGGCGCCGTAGCGCTTGGCGAGGTCCTGGTACTTCTGGTTCGACAGCGCCTTGATGGGCGTCGTGTAGAAGCACTTCTTGCCCTGCCGCAGAGCGAGGTGGACGGCGAACTCGCCGACGATCGTCTTGCCGGAGCCGGTGGGCGCCGCCACAAGGACGCCCTTGCCGGCCTCCAGCGCCTGACATGCCTCGATCTGGAAGGGGTCGAGGCCGAAGTCGTACATCTCGCGGAAGTCCGCGAGCGCGGTGGCCTGCTCGACGGCTCGCTTTCGTGCTGCCGCATACCGCTCGGCCGGTGAGAGGTCCTCTGTCATCGTGCTTTCGAGCCTACCGGCCCCCACTGACAACGGACGATCATTATCCGGCAAGGACCCGGACCGCTCCTGGGACGCACTCGGCGACCAGGGGAAGCCCTCCGACCGGTTCCCCGTCTGCATACGCGGTGATCCCTTCCGCGACCAGCTCGACCCGCGCCGCCCGGTACGTGCTGACCACGGGGTGGGTGAGATGGGTGCCCTTGTAGACGCGCGGAAAGACCCGCAACAGTGTCGTACGGGAACATTCCCCGACGACGGTCACATCGAACAGCCCGTCGTCCATCACCGCGTCGGCGCAGATCCGCATGCCGCCTCCGTACGAGGTCCCGTTCCCGACGGCCACGAGGGTGGCGGCGACCTCCCGGACCGCGCCGTCGTCCAGGGTGAGCCGGAACCTCATGGGCTTGAAGGCGGCCAGTTCGGCCACGATCGCCAGGTCGTACTTGAAGCGGCCGAGGGGCAGCCGCATCCGGTTGCCGCGGTCGTTGACCCGCGAGTCGAAGCCGGAGGCGAGCACCGTGCCGAACCAGTGGTCACCGATCCGGCCGAGGTCGATCTCGCGTATCCGCTCGCCCTTGAGCGCCTCGGCGACGAGTGCGCCCGCCGCGGCCGGCTCCCGGATCGGCAGCCCGAGCGAGCGCGCGAAGTCGTTGCCGGTGCCGACCGCGACGACGCCGAGCGGCGTCCGCGTCCCGGCGACGGCCTGCAGCGCGAGATTCACCAGCCCGTCCCCACCGACGGCGACCAGCGCCCCGGTCCCCTCCCGCACCGCGGCACGCGCGCGTGCCAGGGCATCGGGGGCGTCCTCACCGATGACCGTCCGTACGGAGAATCCGGCGGCCCGCAAAGCGGAAGCGGCCGGCTGCGCAGCACCTGCGCCCCGGCCGCGTCCCGCGGTGGGATTGACGAAGAGGGTGATCTCACTGCTCACGGCCGGACCTTAACAACCGGCCCGTCGCGAACAGGAGTTACCTCAGGTCACATCGTCGTAACCGTTGATCCGCTCCGCCGTCGTCTGCTCGGGCAGCGGCGTCCGGCTCGCGCTCACGCTCTCGATCTCCCCGACGTCCTGAGGGGTCAGATCCAGGTCGGACGCCTCGTCGTCGTCGAGGCCCGCGTCGGGGTTGTTCAGGCGGCGACGCCTGTCGTTGAGCAGCGAGAACGCCGTGGCCGCGAAGTACAGCACCCAGATCGGCGCGGCCAGCGCCAGCATCGACAGCGGGTCGGTGCTCGGTGTCGCCACCGCCGCGAACACCGTGATGCCCATGATCATCGCCCGCCACCAGCCGAGCATCCGCCTGCCGGTGATGGCCCCGATGAGGTTGAGGAAGACCAGCAGCAGCGGCAGTTCGAAGGAGAGCCCGAAGACGATCACCATGCGGGTCACGAGATCGAGCAGGTCGTCCAGCGGCAGCAGGTTGGAGGCGTTGCCCGGCGTGAAGTCGATCAGCACCTTCGCCGTGGTGGGCAGCACCGCGTACGCGAAGTACGCGCCGCACAGGAACAGCGGAACGCCGGTCGCCACGAACCCGTAGGCGTACTTCTTCTCGTGCCTGTGCAGTCCGGGCGCGATGAAGCCCCACAGCTGGTACAGCCAGACCGGCGAGGAGAACACGATGCCGGCCATCAGTGAGATCTTCAGGGCCAGCGTGAAGGGGGTCAGCAGACCGTTGATGGTGATCTGCGCGCAGGGCTCGGTCTTGACCTTCGCCAACTGCGAGAACGTCTGGTCACAGCCGACCGAGTCCAGGATCGGCTTGGTGATCAGATCGATGATGTCGTTGTAGAAGAACGCAGCGACGATCGTGATGACGACAACACCCAGAAGGGCCTTCGTCAACCGGTTGCGAAGCTCACGCAGGTGATCCGCGAGCGGCATCCGCCCCTCGGGGTCCTTCTCCTGCTTGCGGGCAGACTTGAGCAACCCACGTCCTCATCTCGTGCGGCAGGCCGCCAGCGCTGAGGCGGCCTTGGGTCAGCTCTTGATCAGCTCTTCGACGTGTTCGTGGGCTCGGTCACCGGACGCGAGCTGGAGACGTCACCGGGCGCGGCCTGGATGGTGCGCGGAGCCGCGGACTGCTCGTCCTGGGCCGGCGGGTCGGACGGGGCGGCGGCGTTGTTCCCGCCCTCGCTCTTCATCGCCTTGGCCTCGCTCTTGAGGATGCGGGCGGACTTGCCCAGCGAGCGCGCCATGTCCGGAAGCTTCTTCGCGCCGAACAGCAGGATGATGACGACGAGGATCAGGATGATCTCAGGTGCGCCGAGCTTTCCGAACATATCCGTTTACCTTCTCACTGAGGCGGCAGGGGCGGGACTGCCGGTACCGATCGGACTTCGGACTGTTGTCCGACCACCGTGCTGGCAGCGATCGTATCCCGTGGGGGTAAACAGGGGGCAATGCCTGTGCGTACTCCCAATTGCGGCCAGCGCCTCACTCCCGGGCCGCGTACAGGAGCGTACCCGCCGAACCTGGCAGGCCGACAGGGCCGAGCGGTAAAGCGCTTTCCGTCAGGGGCCGTCGGGCCTCCTGGGAACTCAGGCGATGTCCCCGCCCGCACGCGCGACACTGACCGCGGCCCGCTCCAGCTCTTCGGCGGCCTGGTTGATCTGCCGCGTGGTGGCGGCGACTTGATGACCCAGGCGCTGCGCCTCGACGAACACCTTCACCGCGAAGAAGGCGAGCACAGCAAGTCCCACGAACCCCACAGCCACCGACAGCATCGCCCAGAACATGCGCCGAGCCTAGACGGTCTGGTGGAGGCGGAGCGTACGCACCCCGCCGCCGGTGAGGAGTTCGACGATGCGCTCACCGGCGGGCTTGCGCACCGCGGTGTCGCACTCGGGGCAGGTGAAGGAGTAGAAGGTCGTGCGGCGGCTGCCGCCGATCGCCAACCGGAGCGCGGACGCGTCGAGTTCGAAGCGGGCACGGCAGTCCGGACAGGCGGCCTTGAAGACGACGGGGCCCGGACCGTCGACCACGGCGGACATCCCGGTGATTCCGGCCACACCCACCGTCCCAGTCATTTCGCCCACCTCACACCTTCCCTCCGTGTCAGCTGTTCGTGGCACCGCTACGGGCGCGCTCACGCCGCCCCGTCGTACGCGGCCAGCGCCTCCCGCGCCGCCGCCCGCGCGCTGTCGGCGAGTTCGGCGGGGGCCACGATGTGCCCGTCCCGCCCGAGCCGCAGCGCGAGTCGCCGCAGGGAGGAGGGGTCCGGCGTACGCAGCGTGATCCGCAGACCACCGTCCGCCAACTCCTCCGCGCTGTCGTGCGGGTAGTACTCGGCGACCCAGCGCCCGCCGGGCCCGACCTCGACGACGACCTCCGGGTCCTCGGCGGCCGGCTGCACGAGCCCCTCGGAGAGATCACGCAGCTCGATCTCCGGTGGCGCCGACGCCTCGTCCAGGATCTTGATCTCGGCGACCCGGTCGAGCCGGAACGTGCGCCGCGCCTCCGACCTGCGACACCACGCCTCTACGTAGGTGTGGCCCACGGAGACGAGCCGGATCGGGTCGATCTCGCGCTCGGTGACCTCGTCGCGCGCGGGCGAGTAGTAGCGGATCCACAGCCGACGCCGCTCGGAGATCGCGCGGTCGACATCGGCGAAGACGCCACCCTCGGACTCGAAGGTGACGCTGAGCCGCGCGCTGGCCCCGGCCGCCTCACCGGCCGCGGTCTCCAGCTTCGCGGTCGCGCGCAGCAGCGCGAGCCGGTCGCTCTCCCGCAGCCCGGGCAGCGTGGCCACCGCACGGGCGGCCACCAGCAGGGCGGTCGCCTCGTCGGCGGAGATCCGCAGCGGCGCGGCGACATCGTCCGGGTTGTGCCACCAGATGCGGTCACCGTCGGTGTCGATGTCCAGGAGGTCGCCGCCGCGGAAGCTGGTCCCGCACAGCGGCAGCACGTCCAGGTCGGAGATGAGCTCGTCCTCGGTGATGCCGAAGGCCCGGGCCACGTCCTCCACGCGCGCGCCGGGGCGCTCCCGCAGATACGTCACCAGGGACAGCATCCGCCGGGTCTGGTCGATGGCGTTGGAAGCCATGCGTTCTCCCCCTCAGCCCTTGGCCACGGCGCGCAGCCGGTCCACGACGTCGGCCCGCAGTTCGGCGGGCTCGAGCACGACCACGTCGGGGCCGAACTCCACGAGCCAGGCGTCCAGCCCGTGCCCGTACGGAATCTCCAACTCGTCCCAGCCGTCGCCGAGTTCCCGTACGGAGACGGCCTTGGCGCGCAGCGGATAGCCGGCGTCGGTACGCAGCCTGATCAGCGCGGAGCGGTCGGCGGTCTCCCCCGCCCAGCCCGCGACGGTCTCGCGCACGGTGACGACGTCCGGCACGGGCGCCTTGAACTGCCCGGCACGCGAGCGCACCTTCCCGGTGATCCGGGACAGCCGGAAGACCCGCTCGGCCTGCCGGTCGCGGTCCCAGCCCGCCAGGTACCAGTGCCCGCGCCAGCACTCCAGGGCCCACGGCTCGACGTGCCGCTGCTCGGGCCGGGCCGCGGTCGCCTTGCGGTAGTCGAAGACGACGGGCCGCCGGTCGCGGCAGGCCAGCATCAGCGGTTCGAAGGACGCCTCGTGCGCGGGGATCCGGGGCTCGAGCGCGCCATGGCTCTCGTACGGGTCGAGGTCCTCGGGCATCCCGGCCGCGCGCAGCTTCTGCAGCGCGCCGCTGGCGGCACCGGCGAGGCGGGCCTGCTGCCAGACCTTCGCGGCGAGGCCGAGGGCGGCGGCCTCCTCGGCGTCGAGGGTGACGGGAGGCAGGTGATTGCTGTCGCGACGGGCGAGGTAGCCGACCTCGCCGTCCAGGTTCTCCACGGTCTCGATGACCAGGCCGAGCTCGCGCAGGTCGTCCTTGTCGCGCTCGAACATCCGGTTGAAGGAGTCGTCGCTGCCCGCTTCCAGGTACGCCTCGATGGAGCCACGCAGCTCGCGCTTGCTGAGCGGACGCCGCGTCCCGAGCAGACACAGCGCCAGATTCATCAACCGCTCGGCCTTGGCAATCGCCATCGACGCCCTTTCCCCTGGTGTTCCCCGTGGTCCCCGTAAAGCTCCCGACGGACGACCGTACCGCCCCGGGGTGTCGTGGCAAAAGCCAGGGGCAAAGCAAGAGCCCGTGCCATCAGGCACGGGCTCTTCGATGACCGCTTGTGGTCGTCGGATGACCGACTCAGACGGAGACCAGGTCGCAGACGAAGATCAGCGTCTCACCGGGGGCGATGCGGCCGCCGCCGGCGCCGCGGTCGCCGTACGCGAGGTGCGCGGGAATGGTCAGCTCGCGACGGCCGCCGACCTTCATGCCCTGCACGCCCTTGTCCCAGCCGGCGATGACCTGGCCGGCACCGAGCTGGAACTGCAGCGGGGTGCCGCGGTTCCAGGAGGCGTCGAACTCCTCGCCGGTGGAGAAGGCCACGCCCACGTAGTGGACGGAGACGGTGTCGCCCGCCTTCGCCTCGGCGCCGTCGCCCTCCCAGAGGTCCTTGATCTGGAGGTCCGCCGGGGGCTCGCCTACGGGGAAGTCGACCTCGGGCTTGTCGATGCTCACGTGAATTGCTCCTGCTTGTTGGCTGTCGGGCAACCGGGACAGTCTGCCATCAATGGGTGCCCGGTCAGTGCGCGGCCAGGATGTCGACCACGAAGACGAGCGTCGACTTGGCCGGCAGCGTCTTGCCCTGGTCCTTGTCGCCGTAGGCCTGGTCCGCCGGGATCACCAGGAGGACCCGGTCACCGACGTGCTTGCCGACGATGCCGTTGTCCCAGCCCTTGATGACCTGGCCCTTGCCGATGACGGTCGAGAACGGCTGGCCCGTCTTCCACGACGAGTCGAACAGCTCGGCCTTCGCCTTGCCCTGGTTCAGCTTCCACGCGGCACCGCTGTACTGCATGGTGACGGTCTGGCCGCTCTTGATCTCGGCGCCCTTGCCGTTGATCAGGACCTGGTCGACGAGCTTCTTCGGCGGGTCGTTCTTCGGGACCGAGATCGTCGCCGGCTCTTCCTTGTCGGCCTTGATCTGGGGCAGGTTCGACGGGATCGCGGCCTGCGTGCCCTCGGCCTTCTTCGGGATCACCTTGCCGACGTCGAGCGCGAAGACCAGGGTGTCCGTGCCGGTGATGCCGACCTGCTGGTTGCCCTGGGCGCCGAAGCCCGCGGCGGGCGGCGCGACGACGAGGACCCGGCTGCCCTCCTTCTGGCCGACGACGGCCTGGGCGAACGCGGGCAGCTGGCCCTCCGCGCCCGCGGTCACCATCTGGTCACCGCCGCCCTGCTGGCCGTAGGTGGTGCCGAGGTCCTTGCCGCCCTTCCAGACCTTGCCGGTGAAGTTCATCGACACCAGGTCGTTCTTCTTCACCGTGGCGCCGTCGCCCTGGGAGACCGTGTGCACGACGAACTTGTCGGCCGGGTCGCCCTTGGGCAGCGTGATGTTCGCCTTCTTGCCGTACGCGCCCGAGACCTGCGGCATCGGGTTCGCGGCGTCCACCGCCTTGGGCACCTCGGCGGCCTTGGGCGACGCGGACGAGGAGTCGGCCTTGTCCGTCGCGTCCTTCTTGCCGTCGTCGCTGCCGCAGGCCGTCGCGGTCAGCGCCAGTGCCGGCACGATCAGTAGAGCTGCAAGTCGGCGTCGCACAGAAATCCTCAGATCGCTCGAATACGGTCCGGCCACTCTAGGCCCTGGCACAACTTTTCCAAGGGCATGGAGAGGGCCCCGTACGAATGATTCGTACGGGGCCCCTGGCCGGATTGGCCGAGCTCGCGCGCCGTGTGACCTACATCCCGGCGATCAGCTTCTCCACCCGGTCGTCGACGCTGCGGAACGGGTCCTTGCACAGCACCGTGCGCTGCGCCTGGTCGTTCAGCTTCAGGTGCACCCAGTCGACCGTGAAGTCACGGCGCTGCTCCTGGGCGCGGCGGATGAAGTCGCCGCGCAGCCGTGCGCGCGTGGTCTGCGGCGGCACGGACTTGCCCTCGAAGATCTTCAGGTCGTTGCAGATCCTCGTCGCCTGGCCCTTCTTCTCCAGGAGGTAGTAGAGGCCACGACGGCGGTGGATGTCGTGGTAGGCGAGGTCGATCTGCGCGACCCTCGGGTGCGACATGGTCATGTTGTGCTTGGCCCGGTACCGCTCGATGAGCTTGTACTTCATGACCCAGTCGATCTCGGTGCCGATGCGGTCCAGGTCCTCGGCCTCGATCGCGTCGAGCGTGCGGCCCCACAGCTCCAGGACCTGGTCGACGGTGCCGGTGCGGATGCCCCGGCGCTCCACGAAGTCGACGGCCTTCTCGTAGTACTCGCGCTGGACCTCCAGGGCGGAGGCCTCGCGGCCGCTGGCCAGGCGGACCTTGCGGCGGCCCGTGATGTCGTGGCTGACCTCGCGGATGGCCCGGATCGGGTTCTCCAGGGTCAGGTCGCGCATCACCGTGCCCGCCTCGATCATGCGCAGCACGAGGTCGGTGGCACCGACCTTGAGGAGCATGGTCGTCTCGGACATGTTCGAGTCGCCGACGATGACGTGCAGCCTGCGGTAGCGCTCGGCGTCCGCGTGCGGTTCGTCGCGGGTGTTGATGATCGGCCGGGAGCGGGTCGTCGCGGAGCTGACGCCCTCCCAGATGTGCTCGGCGCGCTGGCTCACGCAGTACACGGCGCCGCGCGGTGTCTGCAGCACCTTGCCCGCGCCGCACAGCAACTGACGCGTGACCAGGAACGGAATGAGAATGTCCGCGAGTCGGGAGAACTCCCCGTGCCGCGCCACCAGGTAATTCTCGTGGCAGCCGTAGGAGTTGCCCGCCGAGTCTGTGTTGTTCTTGAACAGGTATACGTCGCCTGCGATGCCCTCCTCGTGCAGACGGCGCTCTGCGTCGACGAGCAAGCCTTCGAGAATGCGCTCGCCTGCTTTGTCGTGGGTGACCAGCTCGGTCACGTTGTCACATTCGGGAGTTGCGTATTCCGGATGCGATCCCACGTCCAGATACAGGCGGGCGCCGTTCCGCAGAAAGACATTGCTGCTGCGGCCCCATGACACGACACGGCGGAAGAGGTACCGCGCCACCTCGTCAGGAGACAGGCGGCGCTGTCCCCTAAACGTACATGTGACGCCGTACTCGTTCTCCAGCCCGAAAATGCGGCGGTCCATGACTGAACATTACGCCCGATCCCGCGAGCTGAAACGGGGTTCGACAGTACGGTTTGGATCATTTTCCGATGAGAGCGCGACACGCCCGGACGTGCGCGGGGCCGCGAGGACCGTGCCCGTGGCCAGCAACACCAGCAGCGCCACGGCTCCGGTCGCCCCCGGTACGGCGAAGCCCCACCGTGTGCCGCCCCACTCGACGACCGGTCCCGCGACGGCCGTTCCCACGCTGGCCCCGACGGTGAACGTGGTCACGAGCCACGAGAACGCCTCGGTCACCGTCCCCCGCGGCGCGTGCCGGTCGACGACGATGAACGCGCAGGCGATGCACGGCGCGAGGAACACCCCGGCGAGCGCCGTCAGCGCCACCATCGCGACCGGCCCCGGCATCAGGGTCAACGGCACGTAGAACAGGGCCAGCAGGGCGACCAGCCACCGAAGTCGCGTCTCCGGGGCGCCACTCCACTGCCGCGCCCCGTACACGGTGCCGCCTACGAGCGCGCCGAGCCCGAGCGCCGCCATCATCCAGCCGTACGTCGCGTCGCCGCCGTTCCCGTCGTCGGCGTACGAGACGCCGGCCACGGTGATCGAGCCGAGCGCGAGGCCGACGAACAGGAAGGCGCCGAGCAGCACGAGCAGTCCCGGCGAGCGCAGGGCGCCCAGCCAGTGCGCCTCGCGCGGCGCCGAACGCCACGCGCGCGAGGGCTTGGAGACGACGACCGACAGCGCGCCGAGCACACCGATCACGTTCAGGACGACGAGCGCCGCCTGCGCCGACCACAGCGACACGCAGACCGTCACCAGCAACGGGCCGACGGTGAACATGACTTCCTGCGCGATCGCGTCCATCGCGTACGCCGTGTGCACCTGCTCCTCGCGCGGCAGCACGTTCGGCCACAGCGCCCGCAGGCCGCCCTCCAGGGGAGGCGTGAACAGCCCGGCCGCGGCCACGGCGGCGTACGCGAGCGGCAGCGACCCGGTCCCGGCGAACGCGAACACGGTCATGGCGAGCGCCGACAGGACAGCCGCGGGCAGCTGCACCTTCGGTTGCCCGCGCAGGTCGACGAGGCGCCCGAGCACCGGCTGCCCGATCGCGTTCGCCACCCCGTACACCGCGGCGAGCCCGCCCGCCAGGCTGTACGTGCCGCCCTCGTCCCGGATGAACAGCACGATGGCGATCGCCGCCGTCGCGTTGGGCAGCCTGCCCACCAGCGTCCCCGTGAGCAGCCGCATCGCGTGCCGCGCCCTGAGGATCTCCGCATAACCCGCGGCCATCGCCCCACCCTGCCCTCGACTCCACCGGGCCTCGGCTCCCGTGGAAGTTTTACGTATAACGTCGCGACGTTATACGTACCACGTACGCCGTATCGGGGGCCACCCGCTAACGTCGACCACCCGGGCTCCCGGGACGAACCACGCGGAGGCAGCAGTGACCAGCGGAACGGACGGGACGGCAGGCGGGTCGGCCGGCGGCACGGTCGCCGCCCGCCCCACCAGCCGGGACGTGGCGCGCGCGGCCGGTGTCTCCCAGGCCGCCGTCTCCCTCGTGATGGGCGACAAGTGGCGCGGCCGCGTCGCCGAGACCACCGCGGAACGCGTCCGCGCCGCGGCCCAGCAGCTGGGCTACCGGCCGAACCTCGCCGCCCGCAACCTCCGCCTGGGCCGCACCCGCACCGCGCTCCTCGTCGTCCCGGCACTCACCAACGAGTTCTTCGCCGGCGTCTACACCGGCGCCGCCCGCATCGCCGCGCGGCACGACTTCGGCGTCGTCCTCTACCCCTCCCCCGACGGCATCGGCCCCGCGCGCGACCCGTTCCCCAACGCCCGCGCGGCCCTCGACGGCATCCTCGCCTCCTCCATGGCCGCCGACGCCGTCGCCACCCTGCGCGGCGACGGCTCCTCCCCCATGCCCCTCGTCATGCTGGACAGCGACCCGGCCGGCAGCCGCGGCGCCACCACGGTCAACCTCGACCTGGTCGACGGCACACGGCAGATCACCGACCACCTCCTCGCCCACGGCCACCGGCACTTCCTGCACCTCGCGTCGGCGGTCGACTCCTGGACCTTCGACGTCCGCGCCCATGAACTGGCCGCCCGCACCGACCGGTTGCCCGGCACCACCGTCCGCACCGTCCGCTCGGCGCTCACCGTCGAGGACGCCCTGGCCGCCACCGAGCGTGCCCTGCGCACCTCGGGCCTGGTCCTTCCCACCGCCGTCGTCTGCGACGACGACAAGCTCGCCGCGGGCGCCTACAAGGCCGCCCGGCGCCTCGGCCTGCGCGTCCCCGACCACCTCTCGGTCACCGGCTTCGACGACCTGTCGCTGGCCACGGCGATCGAACCCGAACTCACCACCGTGCGGCTGCCCGCGGAGGAGTTCGGCGAACGCGGTATGAGCGCGCTGCTCGCCGTCCTGGACGGCCGCACACCCGACACCACCCCGCTCCCGGTCGAGCTGATCGTGCGCGGCTCCACGGGCCCGGCCCCGGCCGCCCCCTGACACACCTGTGCCCCGGACGGTTCGGCAACCGGCCGGGGCACACGCGTCGAACCGGGCGTTACTCCTCGTCGGACGACGAGTCGTCGGACACGGCGTCGGACGATGCCTTCGAGACCTCGGCGGCCCCCTCGGCCGTCAGCAGCCGCGACAGCTGCCGTCCCACGACCCGCTTGAACTTGCGCTGCTGCGGCCTCGTACGGTCCAGGACCGCCACCTCCAGGCGCTCCGCGGGAATCTCCCGCTCACTGCCGTTGGTGTCCCGCGACAGCGCCTGCACGGCCAGCTTCAGCGCCTCCGCCAGCGACATGCCGTCCTGGTGGCGCTGGTCGAGGAAGGTGCTGATCTGCTCCGCGTTACCACCGACCGCCACCGAGCCGTGCTCGTCGACGATCGACCCGTCGTGCGGCAGCCGGTAGATCTGATCGCCCTCGGGGCTCTCGCCGACCTCCGCGACGACCAGCTCCACCTCGTACGGCTTCTCGGCGCCACTGGAGAAGATCGTGCCGAGCGTCTGCGCGTACACGTTCGCCAGGCCGCGTGCCGTCACATCGTCACGGTCGTACGTGTAACCCCGCAGATCCGCGTACCGCACACCACCGATCCGCAGATTCTCGTACTCGTTGTACTTACCGGCGGCCGCGAAACCGATCCGGTCGTAGATCTCGCTGAACTTGTGCAGCGCGCGGGACGGGTTCTCGCCGACGAAGACAATGCCGTCGGCGTACTGCAGCACGACCAGGCTGCGACCGCGGGCGATGCCCTTGCGCGCGTACTCCGCGCGGTCGGCCATCGCCTGCTGGGGTGAGACATAGAACGGCGTCGACACCGGCAATCCGTCCCTTCCTGTCAGTGACTCGGTGAGTAGGCAACAAAGAGGCGGTCAGCTCACAGCAGGGCGGCCCGCGGACCGTCCGGCTGCTCCAGACGCCGCTCGAGGATCGACCGGGCGATCTGGGACGACTCGTCCTCCGACAGCCGCCGGAACCCGTCCTCCGTGATCACCGTGACGATCGGGAAGATCCGCCGCGCCATGTCGGGACCACCCGTCGCCGAGTCGTCGTCGGCCGCGTCGTAGAGGGCCTGCACGACCAGCGTCGTCGCCTGCTCCTCCGTCAGATCCTCGCGGTAGAGCTTCTTCATCGCCCCGCGCGCGAACACCGAACCGGAACCGGTGGCGGCGTAACCCGTCTCCTCGCTCCGGCCGCCCGTGACGTCGTACGAGAAGATCCGGCCCCTCTCACGATCCACGTCGTACCCGGCGAACAGCGGCACGACGGCCAGCCCCTGCATCGCCATGCCGAGGTTCGACCGGATCATGGTCGAAAGCCGGTTGGCCTTGCCCTCCAGCGACAGCTGCGCACCCTCGACCTTCTCGAAGTGCTCCAGCTCCAGCTGGAAGAGCTTGACCATCTCGACGGCCAGACCGGCGGTGCCGGCGATGCCGACGGCCGAGTACTCGTCCGCCGGGAAGACCTTCTCGATGTCGCGCTGCGCGATCACATTGCCCATCGTCGCCCGACGGTCACCGGCGAGCACGACGCCGCCGGGGAACGTGACGGACACGATGGTCGTGCCGTGCGGGGCCTCGATGACACCCTGCGTCGGCGGCAACTGCCGGTTGCCCGGCAGCATTTCGGGCTGATGCTCGGACAGGAAGTCCATGAAGGACGACGACCCAGGCGTCAGGAAGGCAGCTGGTAGACGCCCGGTGCTACGAGGGTTGGCTTCCACGCGTTTCCTTCCACGTAAATGCAGTTGAAGCACAGTACGCCACGGACCCTACCCGGATCGTGGCGGTGATCCACATGCATGGTCGGGGCGCTTGAGCAGGCCCGGAGGCAGCCCTGGACGCGCCCCGACGCATACACGAGAGGCCTTCAGATCGAAGGGGAGGGTGACCTACTGGCCACCCTTCTGAACGAAGGACCGCACGAAGTCCTCGGCATTCTCTTCGAGCACGTCGTCGATCTCGTCCAGAACCGAGTCGACATCGTCGCTCAGCTTCTCCTGGCGCTCCTTGAGGTCCTCGGAACCCTGCGCCTCCTGCGCCTGCTCCTCGACCTCCTCGGTGTTGCGCGTCGCCTTCTGCTGTCCGCCGCCGGTGTCCTTGGTCGCCATCTCAGCTCACCCCGCTCGGTTCGACATACACGTCATGCGTGCCGTACAGGCCGTTCGTGATCAGAACCCTACAAGTCGGTTCCGACATCGGCCCCGCACTTCGTCCAACGTGCGGAGCCCACCTCTGTGATTCCCCTCCGCCCGGGATTTCAGCCGCCGGACAGCACCCGGACCAGATCCTCGGCCGTCCGGCACCGGTCGAGCAGCTCCTTCACGTGGTTACGCGTCCCGCGAAGGGGTTCGAGGGTTGGGACCCGTTGGAGCGAGTCCCGGCCGGGAAGGTCGAAGATGACCGAGTCCCAGGAGGCCGCGGCGACGTCGTCCGCGTACTGCTCCAGGCAGCGGCCGCGGAAGTACGCCCGGGTGTCCTCCGGAGGCTTCGTACGGGCCCGCTCGACCTCGTTCTCGTCCAGGAGGCGCTTCATCTTGCCGCGCGCCGCGAGACGGTTGTACAGGCCCTTCTCGGCCCGTACGTCCGCGTACTGGAGGTCGAGGAGGTGCAGCTTGGCCGCGTCCCAGTCGAGGCCGTCACGGCGCCGGTAGCCCTCCATGAGCTCGCGCTTGGCCACCCAGTCCAGCTCTCCGGAGAGGCTCATCGGGTCGGACTCCAGGCGGCCGAGGACGTCCTCCCAGCGGGAGAGCACGTCCTTGGTCTGGTCGTCCGCGTCGGAGCCGAAGCGTTCCTCGACGTACTTCCTGGCGAGCTCGAAGTACTCCATCTGGAGCTGGACCGCGGTGAGTGTGCGGCCGCTACGGAGGGTGATCAGATGCTGGAGCGTGGGGTCGTGCGAGACCTGGTGGAGCGTGCGCACCGGCTGGTCGACGGCCAGGTCGACGGCGATGAAGCCGTCCTCGATCATGGAGAGGACCAGGGCCGTCGTGCCGAGCTTGAGGTAGGTCGAGATCTCCGAGAGGTTCGCGTCTCCGATGATCACGTGGAGGCGGCGGTACTTCTCGGCGTCGGAGTGCGGCTCGTCGCGGGTGTTGATGATCGGCCGCTTGAGCGTCGTCTCCAGGCCCACCTCGACCTCGAAGTAGTCGGCCCGCTGACTGAGCTGGAAGCCGTGCTCGTGCCCGTCCTGACCGATGCCGACGCGTCCCGCGCCCGTGACCACCTGGCGGGAGACGAAGAAGGGCGTCAGGTGGCGCACGATGTCCGAGAAGGGGGTCTCCCGCTTCATCAGATAGTTCTCGTGCGTCCCGTAGGAGGCGCCCTTGTTGTCGGTGTTGTTCTTGTAGAGGTGGATGGGCTGGGCGCCGGGGAGCTGGGCGGCCCGCTCGGCGGCCTCGGCCATGATGCGCTCGCCGGCCTTGTCCCAGAGGACGGCGTCACGCGGGTTCGTGATCTCGGGCGAGCTGTACTCGGGGTGTGCGTGGTCGACGTAGAGGCGCGCGCCGTTGGTCAGGATGACGTTGGCCAGGCCGATGTCCTCGTCGGTGAGCTGGCTGGAGTCGGCGGCCTCGCGCGCGAGGTCGAAGCCTCGGGCGTCGCGCAGCGGGTTCTCTTCCTCGAAGTCCCAGCGGGCCCGGCGGGCCCGGTGCATCGCCGCGGCGTAGGCGTTGACGATCTGGGACGAGGTGAGCATGGCATTGGCGTTGGGATGGCCTGGCACGGAGATCCCGTACTCGGTCTCGATGCCCATTACTCGCCGTACGGTCATGCGGCCCTCCTTGCCCGGCGGCGCCCTCGGTCGGGGGCGGCGCTCAAGTACCGCTGGTTCTCCGGTGCGTGTGCGGTGCCCGTCCCCGCACGGCGCGACTCGGCGGCATGGAAGAGCCTAGAACGCCTTTGCGCTGGTGGGGAGATCATTTGCGTCATTGCTTTGCTCCGACGTCGGGCGGACGGTCGCGTGGTGGTCGCCAGGTGGTGGTCGGTTGATTGCCTGGAAAAACAGTGGGCTGCGGGTACCCGGTTCGGGCACCCGCAGCCACCCTGCCTTTTACAGGTACTGACCGGTGTTGGCCACCGTGTCGATGGAGCGCCCGGTGTCCGCGCCCTGCTTTCCGGTGACAAGGGTGCGGATGTAGACGATCCGCTCGCCCTTCTTTCCGGAGATTCGGGCCCAGTCGTCGGGGTTCGTGGTGTTGGGCAGGTCCTCGTTCTCCTTGAACTCGTCGATGCAAGCCTGGAGGAGGTGAGCGACCCTGAGGCCCTTCTGGTTCTGGTCGAGGAAGGCCTTGATGGCCATCTTCTTGGCGCGGCCGACGATGTTCTCGATCATTGCGCCGGAGTTGAAGTCCTTGAAGTACAGGACTTCCTTGTCGCCATTGGCGTACGTGACTTCCAGGAAGCGGTTCTCCTCGGATTCCGCGTACATGTGCTCCACCGCCGACTGGATCATCGCGTGGACCGTGGCGGCCTTGTCGCTGCCGTGCTCGGTGAGGTCGTCCCCGTGCAGCGGCAGGCGCTCGGTGAGGTACTTCCCGAAGATGTCCTTGGCCGCTTCGGCATCGGGACGCTCGATCTTGATCTTCACGTCGAGCCGGCCGGGCCGCAGGATGGCGGGGTCGATCATGTCCTCACGGTTCGAGGCACCGATCACGACCACGTTCTGCAGGCCCTCCACACCGTCGATCTCGGCGAGCAGCTGCGGGACGATGGTGTTCTCCACGTCCGAGCTGACGCCGGAGCCACGGGTGCGGAACAGGGACTCCATCTCGTCGAAGAAGACGATGACGGGAGTGCCCTCGCTGGCCTTCTCACGAGCGCGCTGGAAGACGAGGCGGATCTGCCGCTCGGTCTCACCGACGTACTTGTTGAGAAGCTCGGGACCCTTGATGTTCAGGAAGTAGCTCTTGCCCTGGGCCACGCCGGTCACTTCCGCGACCTTCTTGGCGAGGGAGTTGGCGACCGCCTTGGCGATGAGGGTCTTACCGCATCCGGGGGGCCCGTACAGCAGGACGCCCTTGGGCGGCCGCAGTTCGTGCTCCCGGTAGAGGTCCGGGTAGAGGTACGGGAGCTCGACGGCGTCGCGGATCAGCTCGATCTGGTTGCCCAGGCCGCCGATCTGCTCGTAGCCGATGTCCGGGACCTCTTCGAGGACGAGTTCCTCTACTTCGCTCTTCGGTACGACCTCGTAGACATAGCCGGAACGGGGTTCGAGAAGAAGGGCGTCGCCGGGGCGGATGGTGACGTCCAGCAGAGGCTCGGCGAGCCTCACCACCCGCTCCTCGTCGGTGTGCCCGGTGACGAGGGCGCGCTCGCCGTCCTCGAGGATCTCCTTGAGGGTGACGATGTCGCCCACGCTCTCGTACTCCATGGCCTCGACCACGTTGAGCGCTTCGTTGAGCATTACTTCCTGGCCACGCCTGAGCCCTTCGAGCTCGACGCTCGGGCTCACGTTCACGCGGAGTTTGCGGCCGCCGGTGAAGATGTCGGCGGTGCCGTCCTCATTCGCTGTGAGGAAGACTCCGAAGCCGGCCGGCGGCTGTGCGAGCCGGTCGACTTCTTCCTTGAGGGCCACGATCTGGTCGCGGGCCTCGCGGAGCGTATTCGCGAGCCGTTCGTTCTGGGCGGACACGCCGGCCAGGTTGGTCTGCAACTCGACGATCCGCTCTTCGAGAATCCTCGTATGACGCGGAGAGTCGGCGAGCTTGCGCCGCAGGACGGCGATTTCCTGCTCGAGATAGGCAATCTGCCCGGCCGGGTCGTCGGACCCTCGTCCCGGGCGGATGCCGCGGTTGATGTCGTCGTCGTGGGCTGCCACGGTCCTCACCTCCTCCAAGGGGAGCTGGACGCTTCCAGACCCTACCTGGGCGGGTGTCGATTGAAACCCCTAGATCACAAAGACGGTCGGGGTGTGTCCGATCTTCACCCTTGCGCTCTCCCTCACGCCAAGGGAATACCCAGCCAACAACATCGGAAAGCGGACGGTTGTAGGGTCGAAGCGTTCAACACCCGTCAGCGCTGGCCCGACTTGCTCTTGTGAAGTCGGTTTCCGGACAGTGCGGCAGAGCGATCCGTAGGAAACGGCAGGAGACATGACCGTGCAGCAAGAGGCCGGATCCGGCACCGACACCAGTGAGGCGCTGGAGGTCTGGATCGACCAGGATCTGTGCACCGGCGACGGGATCTGCGCCCAGTACGCGCCCGAGGTCTTCGAGTTGGACATCGACGGGCTCGCATATGTGAAGAGCGCCGACGACGAGCTGCTGCAGGCCCCCGGGGCCTCAACGGCCGTACCGCTGCCGCTGCTCACCGATGTGGTGGCGTCGGCGAAGGAGTGCCCGGGTGACTGCATCCATGTACGACGCGTTTCGGACAGCGTGGAGGTCTACGGGCCGGACGCGGAATGAGCGACAGGTGGCCGACCGGCTGCCGGTAGCTGACGAAAGGGGCCTCGCGCGCCGCCGATGCGGTGCGCGAGGCCCCTTTCGTGTGCCCTGGGGGCGTGGTCAGACGCTGTGCGCGGTGGCAGGGGTGGAGCGGACGAACGCCCCGTTCTTCCACTGCCACTTGGCCTTGTCGTGGACGTCCGGCTGGTAGCGCGGCACATCGGGGGACGAGTAGCCGTCGAGGGTCGCGGTGACCGCTCCGGCGCGCACGGCCAGGTCGGTGACCGTGAAGGTGTCCTTCGGGTCGATCAGTGTGGCGACGATGCGGGGCTTCGCGCCCGCGGGCTGTGTGAGCACGTACACGCCGTTGGGCGGGGTGCCGGAGCCGGCGTCGCAGCGGACGACCGCGACCGTCTCGGGTCTGCCGTCACCGTCGAGGTCGCCGGAGGCCTTCTTCTGGACGAGGACCTTGACGGGCCCGCAGTTCAGCGGGAAGTGGACCGCGGCCGGGTCGGGCGGGGCCGCGGACACGGCATGCGTGACGGGCGATTCGGCATCGGCCTGGGCCGCGGTGGCGGAGTCCGGCTGCAGAAAGCCGGAGGCCGCGACGACGGCGGCGAGGGCGGCCGCGGTGGCCAGCCAGTGGATGGGACGAGTGGTGGTGTGCGCCAGTTCCGGGACGGCGGGTTGCTGCACTAGGAGTGTCTCCCGTGAGGGCTGTGCCGGTGGGGATGGCCAGCATCGTGCCATACGTCACAGTGGAGGGGAACGGCGGGGTCCCGATGTCCGGTGCTTCCGCGGTGGCCGCTGGGGGCGGTGCTGCCGGAGGGTCAACGCGTCGGCGCCGTCGCCGAGTTCCCGTACGGGACGGGGAACTCGACGATGGCGCCGACGCGTTGTGAAGTTGTACGTGCTCTACGTGCTCTGCGCGGCCGGGGCGCGTCAGCGGCCTCGGTTGCCGCCGTCGGCGTTCGGGCCGTCGTAGTCCTCGCCGTAGGCGCCCTTGGCGGGGCGGCGGCGGCGCATGGGCGGCTCCACACCGTCCGCGAGGCGGCGGGCGGTGAGCAGGAAGCCGGTGTGGCCGATCATCCGGTGGTCGGGGCGGACGGCGAGGCCCTCCACGTGCCAGTTGCGGATCATCGACTCCCAGGAGGTCGGCTCGTTGAAGCAGCCGATCTCGCGGATGGACTCGACGGTGCGGGCCAGCTGCGTGGTCGTGGCGACGTAGCAGCACAGGATGCCGCCGGGGACGAGCGCCTTCTTGACGACGTCCAGGCACTCCCAGGGGGCCAGCATGTCGAGGATGACGCGGTCGACGTCACCGTCGGACAGGTTGTCCTGGAGGTCGCCGACGGTCAGCTGCCAGGCCGGGTGCGGGCCGCCGAAGTAGCGTTCGACGTTCCCCTTCGCGATCTCGGCGAAGTCCTCGCGGCGCTCGTACGAGTGCAGCATGCCCTCGTCACCGATCGCGCGCAGCAGGAAGCTGCTGAGCGAGCCGGAGCCCACCCCCGCCTCGACGACGCGGGCGCCGGGGAAGATGTCGGCGAAGGCCAGGATCTGCCCCGCGTCCTTGGGGTAGACCACGGCGGCACCGCGGGGCATGGACAGGACGTAGTCGGGGAGCAGGGGGCGCAGCGCGAGGTAGGCGACGTTTCCGGTGGTGCGGACAACGCTGCCCTCGGGAGCGCCGATCAGCTCGTCGTGCGGGAAGGAACCCTTGTGGGTGTGGAAGTTCTTTCCCTCTTCGAGCGTGAACGTGTAGTGGCGGCCCTTGGGGTCGGTCAGCTGAACCTGGTCCCCGACCTTGAAGGGCCCGCGTCGGCGGGCGGCACCGGTCGGTTCGGACATGTGAACAGCGTACCGGGCCGCGGGCGGGACGCCGACCACAGAGCCGCTACGAGGGACGGGCCATCGCCTTGACGAAGGCGCGCTCCACGTCGGCCGCGGAGAGGACTCCGTAGATCGCGCCGTTCTCCTCCACCACCAGGTACTCGGTCGCCGGGGTCGCGCGCAGGGTGTCGAGGAGCTCCTCCCCCGCCAGCTCGGCCGATACGCGCATGCCGTCCGTCAGGTCCTGGGCGAGGCCGCTGACCGGGACCCAGGGGCGGCGGTGCTCGGGGACGCCGACGATGGCGGCCTCGCGGACGAGGGAGCGGGGTTCGCCGTCGGGGTCGACGACGACCAGGGCGCGGGCCCCCGCCTCGTTGGCGCGGCGCAGGGCCTCGGAGAGGGGGGTCCCGTGCTCGACGGGGACGGCGCGGCGGGTCAGGGTGCGGGCGCGCAGTTCCGGGAGGTGTTCGCGCAGGCGGGCCATGCGAAGGCTGTTGCCTGCGCCGGTCCAGATGATCGCGGCGAGGATGGCGGCCAGGAGCGCGTCGGTGACGGTGTCCATGCCGCTGACCTCCTCCGCGCCTTCGCCGAGGGCGCCGGACTGGGTGAGCAGCGGCAGGCCGATGAGGACGGCGATGGCGAGGGCGCGGCCGACCCAGGCGGCGGCGACCGTGCCGCTCATGGGCTTGCCGGTGATCTTCCAGACGACGGCGCGCAGCATGCGGCCGCCGTCGAGGGGCAGGCCGGGCAGCAGGTTGAACGCGGCGACGATGAGGTTCGAGACCATCAGCCCCGCGAGCAGGACGCCGGGGACGGTACCCGGCTCGACGGCCATCATGGCGAGATAGAAGACACCGGCCAGGACCAGGGAGAGCAGGGGGCCGACGAAGGCGAGCACGAACTCGCGGCCCGGGGTCTCGGACTCCTTCTCGATCTCCGACACTCCGCCGAAGAACTGCAGCCGGATCCGGCGCACCGGGAGCTTGAAGCGCAGGGCGGCGACGGTGTGGGCGAGTTCGTGGACGAGCACCGAGGCGTAGAAGGCGACCGCGAAGAAGAGGGCGACCAGGTAGCGGGCGGCGCCGAGCTCGGGCAGCACCCGGTCGAGCTGTCCGCCGAACACCCAGGTGATGAGCGCGGCCACGAGGAACCAGCTGGGCGCGACGTACACCGGGACGCCGAACGGCCGGCCCATGAGCAGCCCGCCGCGGGGCTCGGGCGGCTTGGTGGGGCCCTTGCGCCTGCCGGAGGTGGCGGCGGCGCGCTCGGGGTGCCGGTCGAACGGCCCTCCCGGACCCTGCGCCGGGGTACCGATGTCCGGGTTGCCGGTGCCCGGAGTGCCGCCGCCGCCGGTGGGCCGCGGCTCGGGGTCGGTCGGGCCGGTGCCCGAAGTGTCGGCGTCCTGGGCCGCGCCACCGACCGTGGGGTGCGGGTCCGCTTCCTTCTCCGCTTCCTTCTGTGCGGGCCCGGCGGCGGTGTGCTCGCCCGGGGCCACCGGGGTGGTGTCCCCTGTGTCGTCCGGTGTCGGGGCGGCGGAGGTGTCCCGCTGCGGAAGGTTCTGCGCATCGCCCGGACCGGGTCCGGAGCGCTCGGCCATGCCTGTCGTGCCCCGGGACGCCGTGTGACGGTCTCCGGTGCGCTCCGTGGGCGGCGTCGCCTCCCCGGTGCCGGACTGCGGCTGCCCGCTCTCGTCCACGGTGATCCCTCGGTCCCCTCGTTCGAAGCGTCTCCCGCCACGGGGCGGGACGTTCTGGCGTCGATGGTATGCGGACAGTGTCCGGCGGCCCCGGTCGACTCCCCCGGGCCACGCTACGCAAGACGCGGTGGGACGCGCAGGTGCCTGACTGTCAGTGGCGGGCCGTAACGTGGTGAGGCATGGAGACCAGTACCGGGACGGGCACCGAGAACAGCCCTGTGAAGCCTGCCGCGCGGCCGGCGTCGCTGTCGCCGTCGCGCGCGAGCGATTTCATGCAGTGCCCGTTGCTGTACCGGTTCCGGGTCATCGACAAGCTGCCGGAGAAGCCGAGCGAGGCGGCGACGAGAGGCACCCTGGTCCACGCCGTGCTCGAGCGGCTCTTCGACGCGCCGGCCGGGGAGCGGACCGCGCCGCGCGCCAAGTCGCTGATCCCCGGGCAGTGGGACCGGCTGCGGGAGGTCAGGCCCGAGCTGGGGGAGCTGTTCGCGGACGACGCCGAGGGCGAGCGGATGACCCGCTGGCTCGGTGAGGCGGAGCGCCTGGTCGAGCGGTGGTTCACGCTGGAGGATCCGACGCGGCTCGAGCCGGCCGAGCGGGAGCTGTTCGTCGAGGCCGAGCTGGAGTCGGGGCTGAAGCTGCGCGGGATCATCGACCGGGTCGACGTCGCGCCGACCGGTGACGTGCGCATCGTGGACTACAAGACGGGCAAGGCGCCGCGCCCCGAGTACGCCGAGGGCGCGCTGTTCCAGATGAAGTTCTACGCGCTGGTGGTGTGGCGGCTGAAGGGGGTCGTGCCGCGCCGGCTGCAGCTCGTGTATCTCGGGAGCGGGGACGTCATCACGTACGACCCGGTGATCTCCGACCTGGAGCGGGTGGAGCGCAAGCTGCACGCGCTGTGGGACGCGATCCAGCTCGCCACGGAGAGCGGGGAGTGGCGGCCGCGGCCGACGAAGCTGTGCGGCTGGTGCGACCACCAGGCGGTCTGCCCGGAATTCGGGGGTACTCCCCCGCCCTATCCGCTGGAGATCAAGGCGGTGGTGCCGGCCCCGGCGGAGGAGTCGGACAGGGCGGCCGAGTCGGGTACCGCGTAGCAGGGCAGAATGGGGCCGGACTACCGAAGGAGTTGTTCGTGGCGATCCGTGTCCTACTGGTCGACGACCAGCCGCTGCTGCGTACGGGCTTCCGCATGATTCTGGAGGCCGAGCAGGACATCGCGGTCGTCGGTGAGGCCGGCGACGGCCTCCAGGCTCTCGATCAGGTCCGCGCCCTGCAGCCCGATGTGGTGCTGATGGACATCCGGATGCCGCGGATGGACGGGGTCGAGGCGACCCGGCAGATCACCGGCCCCGGGCGGGACGGCCCGGCGAAGGTGCTGGTCCTGACGACCTTCGATCTGGACGAGTACGTCGTCGAGGCGCTGCGGGCCGGCGCCAGCGGCTTCCTCCTCAAGGACGCCCCGGCCAATGAGCTGGTGCAGGCGATCCGGGTGGTCGCCGCGGGCGAGGCGATGCTGGCGCCGAGCATCACGCGCCGGCTGCTCGACAAGTACGCGGACCATCTGCCGTCGGGCGACGAGCCGGTGCCGGACACGCTGCACACCCTCACCGAGCGCGAGGTGGAGGTGCTGAAGCTGGTGGCGCGCGGGTTGTCGAACGCGGAGATCGCCGCCGACCTGTTCGTCAGCGAGACGACCGTGAAGACCCATGTCGGCCATGTCCTGACGAAGTTGGGGCTGCGCGACCGGGTGCAGGCGGCCGTGTACGCGTACGAGAGCGGGCTGGTCCGCCCGGGCGCGCAGTAGGCCCGTGGTTCGAGCATGAAGGCGGCGGCCACCGATCGGTGGCCGCCGCCTTCATGTGCGTACGGAGAGAGGGGTCAGCCCTTGCTGATCTCCCAGAAGCGGAACACGGTCGACGCGTCCAGGCAGTTCTCCAGGCCGTAGACGCCGTCGCGGACGAGAGCGTACTGCTTGGCCTGCCAGAGCGGCAGGATCGGCAGTTGCTCGGCGACGATGTTCTGCAGCTGCTCGTACGGGCCGGTGGTGGTGCCCCGGTCGGACAGTGCGGCCGTCTCCGGGACGATCGTGTCGGTGATCGTGTTGTTGGTGTAGTTGTTGGCGAGGACGTTGTCCTTGCCGAAGAACGGCTGGGTGAAGTTGTCCGGGTCCGGGTAGTCGGGCACCCAGCCCTTGACGTAGACGCCGTACTTGCCGGACTTGATGTCCCGCTCGTACTGGGAGAACTCGACGGACTTGACGTCGGCGTCGAACAGGCCGCTCGCGTTCAGCTGTTTGGCAATGGCCTTGAACTCGGCGTCGGTGGCCGGTCCGTAGCGCGAGGGCGTGGACCAGAGCGTGAGCTTGACCTTGCCGGTGATGCCGGCGGCGCGCAGCGCGGCCGCGGCCCTGGCCTTGTCCGGGTGGTCGCCGTACGTGTCGAAGAACGCGGTGTTGTGGCCGGTGATGCCCGCCGGGATGATCGAGTAGAGCGCGCTCGTCGTGTTGTCGTAGACGTCGTTGATGAGGGCGTCGCGGTCGACGAGGTAGGCCATCGCCTTGCGCACGCCGAGCTTGCCGACGACCGGGTCCTTCACGTTGAAGACCAGGTGCTGGACCTCGGCGCTGGTGCCCTGGATGACGTCGATGTCCTTGTTGTTGGACGCCTCGATGTCGGAGATGTCCTTGGCGGCGAGACCGCGGTAGGCGACGTCGACGTCACCGGCGAGCAGGGACTTCTTCAGGCCCGTCTGGTCGCCGTGGAAGAACTTCATGGTCACGCCGGAATTCTTGACCTCGGCGTTGCCCTCGTACTTGGTGTTGACCGAGAAGACCGCTTCCTTCTTGCCGTACGAGTCGAGCTTGTACGGGCCCGAGCCGACGGCCTTGCCGTCGGTGCGGAGCTTGTCGGCGGGGTACTCGGTGCGGTCGACGATCGAGCCGGCGCCGGAGGCGATCTTGCTCGGGAAGGTCGCGTCGGCGTACTTCAGCTTGAAGACGACGGTCTTCTCGTTCGGCGCCTGCACCTTGTCCAGCATCGGGAACATGATCGCGGGACCGGCGCCGTCATTGATCTTCATCATGCGGTCGAAGGAGTACTTGACGTCCTTCGAGGTGAGCGCGTCGCCGTTGCTGAACTCGAGGCCGTCGCGCAGCGTGCACGTGTAGACCGTGGTGCCGTCGTTGAACTGGCACTCCTTGGCGGCTTCCGGCTCCGGCTCGGTGGATCCGTTGGGGAAGCTGAGCAGGGACTGGAAGACGTTGTTGAACAGCAGCCATGAGCCCGGGTCGTATCCCGAGGCCGGGTCGGTCGCCTGGACGTCGTCGGACATGCCCATGACCACGGCGTCGCCGGTTCCGGCGGTCGAGCCGTCGTCCGAGCCGCAGCCGGTCAGCAGGGCCGCGGCGAGTCCGACGCCGAGGGGCGGGACGAGCCACTGGTTGCGCATTCTCACGTACATGCCTTGTCGTCGGTCGTGCGTGGGTCCGGTCGGTGCGGGAGGGATCAGCCGCTGACGCCTCGGCCCAGCTCCCACATCTGGAGCTCGGAGGTGGCGGAAAGGGCCCACTCGACACCGGTGATGTCGTCGCGCGCGGCGACGTACTGCTTGGTCTGGGTGAGCGGCAGCATGGGGACGTCATCGGCGACGATGTCCTGGATCTGTCCCAGGGACTTGGACGCGGACATCCGGTCGGCCTCGCGCCGGGAGGCGGGGATGAGCTCGCGCCTGATGGTGTTGTTGGCGTAGGTCGACTTGAGGAAGTTGTCCTTGTCGAGGAACGGCGCCAGGAAGTTGTCGGCGTCGGGGAAGTCCGCGACCCAGCCCATGCCGTAGACCTGGTACTTGCCCTTGAGCTGGGCGGCCCGGTACGTGGTCCAGG
The DNA here is from genome assembly GCF_000373565.1 of Streptomyces sp. HmicA12. Taxonomy (GTDB): domain Bacteria; phylum Actinomycetota; class Actinomycetes; order Streptomycetales; family Streptomycetaceae; genus Streptomyces. The sequence continues at coordinate 345,417 of NZ_KB891849.1, forward strand.
ACTTCGTCTCGTGGACCTCCGTGGAGAACAGCCCGCTCCCGTCGAGCTGCTGCTTCAACAGCTCGAACTCCTTCTTCATGACCGGGCCGTAGTGGTCCTGGGTGTAGTGCAGCGAGAGCTTGACGGGAGTCGAGACGCCCGCGCGGCGCAGGATCGCGGCCGCCTTGTCCCGGTCCGGATCGTTGTACTTGTTGAAGAAGGAGTTGGCGTGCCCCACGACACCGGCGGGGACGAGCGAGTACAGCGCCTCGGAGGTGGACTTGTAGGCCTCGGCGGCTATCTGGCCGCGGTCGACGACCTGCGCCACGGCCTGGCGGACGGCCTTGTTGCCCACGTCGCCGTCGTCGAGCGCGAACCCGAGGAAGTTCGTCTCCAGACCCTGCGTCTCGACGAAGTTGATGCCCTCGGGCTCCTTGGCCGAGTACTTCGCGATCTGGTCGGGCGACAGCGTGCGGCTCATCACATCGATGTCGCCCTTCTCCAGCGCCGTCTCCATGGCTTCGGCGCTGGCCATCGGACGCAGCTCGACCTTGTCGCTCTTGGCCGTCAACGTGCCCTTGTAGCGAGGGTTCTTGGTGAAGGTCGCCTTGACGACCTTGTCGTTCTTCACCTCGGTCTGCAGCGTGTACACGCCCGACCCGTCCATGTCGAAGCCCTTGCGGAGCTTGTTCTTGGCGTAGTCGTCGGGGTTGACGATGGCGGCGGCCGGAGTGGCCAGCTTGTACGGGAAGGTCGCGTCCGGCGTGTTGAGGTGGAACACGACCTGGCGCTTGCCGACCACCTCGACCGTGTCGACGGTGGAGAGCAGACCCGCGATACCGCTGTCGCTGTCGATGCCGCGCACCCGGTCGATCGAGTACTTCACATCGGCGGCCGTCACGGGGGTGCCGTCCGAGAACTCCAGCCCCTTGCGCAGCGTGCACACATAGCGCTCGCTGCCGGTGTCGCTGAACACGCAGCTCTGTGCCGCCTCCGGCTCGGGCTCGCCGCCGCCCTTGGGCACCGCCACCAGCGTCTGGAAGGTCTGCCGCAGCACGTTCCACACGCCCGCGTCATAGGAGTAGGCCGGGTCGAACGGGGCCGGAGAGTCACTGGTGAGCTCGAACTGGTCGGTCGTGCCCACCACGATGGCATCGCCACCACTACCGCTGTCCGATCCTCCGCACGCGGCCAGCGCAGGAGCGAGCAGGCCGATGACGGCCGACAGCACCAGAGTCTTGCGGTTCATGCTCGACGTTCTCCAGAGCTTGACCCACTCGTGCCCAGCGCGGAGTCGGCGACAGGAACACAAGGGGTGGGGCGATGTTCTCGCGACGAGATTAATGGGCCTGCGCCCAGGGCTCGAAGGCACCGGAAACGAGCGCTCATCACGCTGCGGAACCGGGCGTGGACGCACCGAAAACACCTCAGGAGGAAGGTACGGCGCAGGGAGTCACCAATCGGGACACATGGTTACGCCCGAGAGGACGGAAAGCGGGCATCCAGCACGCCGGAGCGGACCTGTCGACCCCCGGTCGAGTGGGAAACGTCACACAATCAACTGGGTTGGGAGGTATGGCGATTCGGCCACGCCCCGGCGCCGCACCGCACCTGTCAGAGCGTCATGAGGCCATGCAGGAAAGGCAGGTTGACGTGTTCGAGGGACGTGACGACCGTGCGCCGACGGGCGGGCTCGATGGGCGCGACGGACGGTACGGCGACGACCTGGCAGCCCGCTGCCTCGGCCGCGGCGACCCCGGTGGCGGTGTCCTCGATGACGGCGCAGCGCCCCGGTTCGGCGCCCAGTCCCGCGGCGGCGATCAGGTACGGGTCGGGGTGCGGCTTGGTCCGGGCGACCTCGTCGCCGGCGACGGTGAGGTGGAAGTTGGCCGGACCGAGCGAGTGCAGGACGCGGTCGATGATGCGCCGGTGCGAGGCGGAGACGAGCGCGGTCGGCACCTTGTGCGCGGCGAGCTCGGCGAGGAGTCTCGCGGCGCCCGGCATCAGCGGCAGGGACCGGCTGATGCGCTGCTCGAAGCCGTCGTTCAGCAGTCCCGTCAGCTCCGGCAGGGTGATGTCGGCGCCGGTGGCCTCGATGAGGAAGCCGGCGCTGCGGCTCATGGGGCCGCCGACGACGACCGTCTGCCACGCCTTGTCGAGGGTGTGGCCGAGTGCCGCGAAGACGGCCACCTCGGCGTCCCACCAGAACCCTTCGGTGTCGACGAGGGTTCCGTCCATGTCGAGGAGCACGGCCTGAAGGGTGGAGCCGTCGGCCGTTCGAGTGCCGAGTGCGGGGACCGTTGACGTCATCCGTGCACACCTCCATGAGGGACGAAGAGGCCGGTCCCCCTCCCTGTTCGGAAGAGGACCGGCCTGCGCTGGACCGACCAGTGTACGACTGGTTCCGATTACCGCGCGTTGCTGTTTCTCCCGGGGGACGCCCCCCGGACCCCCAGCCGCTTCAGCGCGCTACCGCGCGTTGAAGTACTTCGCCTCGGGGTGATGGATGACGATCGCGTCGGTGGACTGCTCGGGGTGGAGCTGGAACTCCTCGCTGAGGTGGACGCCGATCCGCTCCGGCTGCAGCAGGTCCGCGATCTTCGCGCGGTCCTCCAGGTTCGGGCAGGCGCCGTAGCCGAGCGAGAACCGGGCGCCGCGGTACTTCAGCGCGAACATGTCCTCCATCGCGGACGGGTCCTCGCCGGAGAAGCCCAGCTCGGAGCGGACCCGGGCGTGCCAGTACTCGGCGAGCGCCTCGGCCAACTGGACCGACAGGCCGTGCAGTTCGAGGTAGTCGCGGTAGGAGTCGGAGGCGAACAGCTCGGCGGTGGCCTCGCCGATCTTCGAGCCGACGGTGACGACCTGCAGCCCCACGACGTCCGTCTCCCCGGACTCCTCCGGGCGGAAGAAGTCGGCGAGGCACAGGCGGCGGCCGCGGCGCTGGCGCGGGAAGGTGAAGCGGGTCCGCTCGTTGCCCGCGTCGTCGAGGATGATCAGGTCGTCGCCCTTGGACACGCACGGGAAGTAGCCGTGCACCACGGCCGCTTCCAGCATGTTCTTGGTGTGCAGCTCGTCGAGCCAGCCGCGCAGCCGCGGGCGGCCCTCGGTCTCCACCAGCTCCTCGTACGTCGGCCCGTCGCCGGTACGCGCCTGCTTCAGGCCCCACTGGCCCTTGAACAGGGCGCCCTCGTCCAGCCAGGACGCGTACTCCTTGAGCTGGATGCCCTTGATCACGCGGGTGCCCCAGAAGGGAGGCTCGGGGACGGGGTTGTCGACGGAGATGTCCGAGCGCACCGGGCCCTCGTCGGGCTGCTCCTCGACCGTCACGTTGCCCGCCTTGACGCGGCGCTGCTTCAGCTCGGGCAGGGTGGCGCCGGGGACGCCGCGCTTGACCGCGATCAGGGCGTCCATGAGGCGCAGGCCCTCGAACGCGTCGCGGGCGTAACGGACTTCGCCCTCGTAGATCTCGTGCAGGTCCTGCTCGACGTAGGCGCGGGTGAGGGCGGCGCCGCCCAGGATCACCGGGTAGTCGGCCGCCAGCTTGCGCTGGTTGAGCTCCTCCAGGTTCTCCTTCATGATCACGGTCGACTTCACCAGGAGACCGGACATGCCGATCACGTCGGCCCGGTGTTCCTCGGCCGCCTCCAGGATCGCGGAGACCGGCTGCTTGATGCCCAGGTTGACGACGTTGTAGCCGTTGTTGGACAGGATGATGTCGACGAGGTTCTTGCCGATGTCGTGGACGTCGCCGCGCACGGTGGCCAGCACGATGGTGCCCTTGCCCTCCGTGTCCGACTTCTCCATGTGCGGCTCCAGGTAGGCCACCGCGTTCTTCATCACCTCGGCCGACTGCAGCACGAACGGCAGCTGCATCTGGCCGGAACCGAACAGCTCGCCGACCACCTTCATGCCGTCCAGGAGGATGTCGTTGACGATCTCCAGCGCCGGGCGGGACTCCAGGGCGGCGGCGAGGTCGGCCTCCAGGCCGTTCTTCTCGCCGTCGATGATGCGGCGCTTGAGGCGCTCCTCCAGCGGCAGGGCCGCCAGCTCCTCGGCCTTGCCGGCCTTCAGCGACTTCGCGGTGGCGCCCTCGAAGAGCTCCATCAGCTTCTGCAGTGGGTCGTAGCCCTCGCTGCGGCGGTCGTAGACCAGGTCGAGGGCGGTCTTGACCTGCTCCTCGTCGAAGCGGGCGATCGGCAGGATCTTGGAGGCGTGCACGATCGCCGAGTCCAGGCCCGCCTTCACGCACTCGTCGAGGAAGACGGAGTTGAGGACGATGCGCGCGGCCGGGTTCAGGCCGAAGGAGATGTTCGACAGGCCCAGCGTGGTCTGCACGTCCGGGTGGCGGCGCTTGAGCTCGCGGATCGCCTCGATGGTGGCGATGCCGTCGCCCCGGGACTCCTCCTGGCCCGTACAGATGGTGAACGTCAGGGTGTCGATGAGGATGTCCGACTCGCGGATGCCCCAGTTCCCGGTGAGGTCGTCGATCAGCCGCTCGGCGATCTCGACCTTCTTCTCGGGGGTGCGGGCCTGGCCCTCCTCGTCGATGGTCAGCGCGATCAGCGCGGCGCCGTGCTCCTGCGCCAGCGCGGTGACCTTCGCGAAGCGGGACTCCGGGCCGTCGCCGTCCTCGTAGTTGACGGAGTTGATGACCGCGCGGCCGCCCAGCTTCTCCAGACCGGCCCGGATCACCGGGACCTCGGTCGAGTCCAGGACGATGGGCAGCGTGGAGGCGGTGGCGAAGCGGCCGGCCAGTTCCTTCATGTCGGCGACGCCGTCGCGGCCCACGTAGTCGACGCACAGGTCGAGCATGTGGGCGCCCTCGCGGATCTGGTCGCGGGCCATCTCCACGCAGTCGTCCCAGCGGGCCTCCAGCATGGCCTCGCGGAACTTCTTCGAGCCGTTGGCGTTCGTGCGCTCGCCGATCGCCATGTACGCGGTGTCCTGGCGGAACGGCACGGTCTGGTAGAGCGAGGCGGCGCCGGGCTCGGGATGCGGGGCGCGCGCGGGCGGGGTCATCTCGCGGACCCGCTCGACGACCTGGCGCAGGTGCTCGGGCGTGGAGCCGCAGCAGCCGCCGACCAGCTGCAGGCCGTAGCTGTTGATGAAGTTCTCCTGCGCGTCCGCCATCTCCGGCGGGGTCAGCGGGAAGTGCGCGCCGTCCTTGCCCAGGATCGGCAGACCGGCGTTCGGCATGCACATCAGCGGCGTCGTGGAGTGCTGCGCGAGGTAGCGCAGGTGCTCGCTCATCTCGGCCGGGCCCGTCGAGCAGTTCAGGCCGATCAGGTCGATGCCCAGCGGCTCCAGGGCGGTCAGCGCCGCGCCGATCTCGGAGCCGAGCAGCATCACGCCGGTGGTCTCGAAGGCGAGGGAGCAGATCAGCGGGACCGAGACGCCGAGGGCGTCCATGGCGCGGCGGGCGCCGATCAGGCTGGACTTGGTCTGCAGCAGGTCCTGGCTGGTCTCCACGATCAGCGCGTCGGCGCCGCCGGCCAGGAGGCCCTCGGCGTTCTGCTGGTAGCCGTCGCGGATCGTGGCGTAGTCGATGTGGCCGAGCGAGGGCAGCTTGGTGCCGGGGCCGATCGAGCCGAGGACCCAGCGCTGCTGCCCGGTCTTCGCGGTGAACTCGTCGGCGACCTCGCGGGCGATGCGGGCGCCGGCCTCGGACAGCTCGACGATCCGGTCGCCGATCTCGTACTCGCTCGCGGCGGTGAAGTTCGAGCCGAACGTGTTGGTCTCCACGCAGTCCACACCGACGGAGTAGTACTCCTCGTGGACCGAGCGGACGATGTCGGGGCGGGTGACGTTGAGGATCTCGTTGCACCCCTCGAGATCCTGGAAGTCCTCGAGCGTGGGATCCTGCGCCTGCAACATGGTGCCCATCGCCCCGTCGGCCACCACCACGCGGGTGGCGAGGGCTTCCCTGAGGGCGTCCACACGGGCGCGGGAATCGGTGGCGGGCGTCGGCAACGAGGCCATGAAAGTGCTCCCTGAGGTGCGACGGCTGTCGGCTTTGCGGCTCCACTGCTGGAGGCGCACCCGGTCAGGGTAGCCGGGCCGAAGGTCCATCCGTCCAGGCGTCCACGGGCCGGAATGGCGTACGGGGTACGGGGGCGCACCGTGCGGAAGCGGGAGCTGACGGGAAACGGGCCGAAATATAGGCGCACGCCGCATTAGCGGGAGGTCGGCAACGACCGATACTGTTCAGCATTGTCGAACGTAGTAGCACGGCAGAACACGGCAGCGTGAGAGGACCCAGGGAGGAAGGGACTGCGATGGCACGCAACATCCAGTCGCTGGAACGGGCCGCGGCGATGCTCCGGCTCCTCGCGGGCGGCGAGCGGCGACTCGGTCTCTCGGACATCGCCTCGGCCCTCGGCCTTGCCAAGGGCACCGCGCACGGCATTCTGCGCACGTTGCAGGCCGAGGGCTTCGTGGAGCAGGACGCGGCGTCGGGGCGTTATCAGCTGGGCGCGGAGCTGCTGCGCCTGGGCAACAGCTATCTGGACGTCCACGAGCTGCGGGCCCGCGCGCTCGTCTGGACCGACGACCTGGCCCGCTCCAGCGGCGAGGCGGTGTATCTGGGCGTCCTGCACCAGCAGGGCGTGCTGATCGTGCACCACGTGTTCCGGCCCGACGACAGCCGGCAGGTGCTGGAGGTCGGGGCGATGCAGCCGCTGCACTCGACGGCGCTCGGCAAGGTCATCTCCGCGTACGATCCGGTCGCGCACAGCGAGATCGTGGACACGGAGCGCAAGGAGTTCACGGCCCGGACGGTGTGCGAGCTCGGGGAGTTCGAGTCCGTCCTCGATCTGACCCGGGCGCGCGGGTACGCCGCCGATGTCGAGGAGACCTGGGAGGGCGTGGCCTCGGTCGCGGCGCCCATCCACGACCGGCACCGGATGCCGGTGGGCGCGGTCGGCGTCACCGGTGCGGTGGAGCGGGTCTGCAAGCCCGGCGAGGAGGGCGCGCTGCGGCCCGAACTCATCGCGGCCGTAAGGGATTGCGCCCGCGCGGTCTCCCGGGATCTGGGCGCCAGCCGCTTCTGAGTCCGCCTCATCTTTTCCTCAAGCCCCGTTCCCGGACGGGGCTTTGACGTTTTCCCCCGGCGATTCCCGCGGCCTTCCCCCCGACGCCTCCCCACGTTTCAAGGTGCAGGGTGCACCGATCCGCGCGACGATCGATGAACGCCCGGTCCACATGCGGGCACCGATAAGCGGGAACGATCAATAACGATCGTGTTTTCGATAACAGGACCCTTGACGATTCAGTGAACGCGGGGCGAGACTCGCGTCCATCGGTCGGCATTGTCGAACACCTACCGGCAATACGCGTTAGAGTGTGGGCAGGCCAGGCCGAACCCGCCCCTCGCAACGGGGGCTCGGACCACCGGAAAGGGACCCGGGGGTTCGTACTCGGGTATTCCCCTGGACGAAGGACAAAGGAGTCGCGGGTGTCCAGCTCCGACATCTTCATCGGCGAGACCATAGGTACCGCCGTACTCATCCTGCTGGGCGGTGGCGTGTGCGCCGCCGTCACGCTGAAGCGCTCGAACGCGCTGAACGCCGGCTGGCTCGCGGTCACCTTCGGGTGGGGCTTCGCGGTACTGACCGGCGCCTACATGGTGGGCGGCGTCTCCGGCGCCCACCTGAACCCGGCGGTCACGATCGGCCTCGCCATCGAGGGCGGCACCAAGTGGAGCGACGTTCCGCTCTACCTGGTCTCTCAGCTGTTCGGCGCCATGATCGGTGCCGTACTCGTGTGGATCGCGTACTACGGGCACTTCCAGGCGCACCTCACCGACCGCGAGATCGTCGGCGGTCCGGGCGCGCAGGACACCGAGGCCCCGGCGGCGCAGCAGGCGAAGCGCCACCAGCCCGGCCCCGTGCTCGGCGTCTTCTCCACCGCGCCGGCGATCCGCAACGTCTGGCAGAACCTGGCCACGGAGATCATCGCGACGGTCGTACTGGTCCTCGCGATCCTCACCCAGGGCCTCAACGACGGCGGCAACGGCATCGGCGTCCTCGGCGCCCTCATCACGGCGCTCGTCGTGGTCAGCATCGGTCTCTCGCTCGGCGGCCCGACCGGATACGCGATCAACCCGGTCCGTGACCTCGGCCCGCGCATCGTGCACTCTCTGCTTCCGCTGCCCAACAAGGGCAGCTCCGACTGGAGCTATGCGTGGATCCCGGTCGTGGGGCCGCTGATCGGCGGCGCCATCGCGGGCGGCCTCTACAACATCGCCTTCAAGTAGGCCGGACCGAGACGCAGAGCAGCGCCCGAGAACTTTCAGGAGCAGGAGCACATCGTGACCGACGCACACACCGCAGGCCCCTTCATCGCGGCCATCGACCAGGGCACCACGTCCAGCCGCTGCATCGTCTTCGACAAGGACGGCCGGATCGTCTCGGTCGACCAGAAGGAGCACGAGCAGATCTTCCCGAAGCCGGGCTGGGTCGAGCACGACGCGAACGAGATCTGGACCAACGTCCAGGAGGTCGTCGCCGGAGCCATCACCAAGGCCGGCATCACGCGCGACGACATCAAGGCCATCGGCATCACCAACCAGCGCGAGACGACGCTCCTCTGGGACAAGAACACCGGTGAGCCCGTCCACAACGCCATCGTCTGGCAGGACACCCGCACCGACGCGCTCTGCAAGGAGCTCGGCCGCAACGTCGGGCAGGACCGCTTCCGCCGCGAGACCGGTCTGCCGCTCGCGTCGTACTTCGCCGGGCCCAAGGCCCGCTGGCTGCTCGACAACGTCGAGGGGCTGCGCGAGCGCGCCGAGGCCGGCGACATCCTCTTCGGCACCATGGACACCTGGGTCATCTGGAACCTGACGGGCGGTGTCGACGGCGGCAAGCACTACACCGACGTCACCAACGCCTCTCGCACCATGCTGATGAACCTGCACGAGCTGGAGTGGGACGACAAGATCTGCTCCTCCATCGGCGTGCCGATGTCGATGCTGCCCGAGATCCGCTCCTCCGCCGAGATCTACGGCGAGGTCACCGGCGGCAGCCTCGGCGACATCCTGGGCGGCGTCCCGGTCGCCTCGGCGCTCGGTGACCAGCAGGCGGCCCTGTTCGGCCAGACCTGCTTCTCCGAGGGCGAGGCCAAGTCCACGTACGGCACCGGCACTTTCATGCTGATCAACACCGGTGACAAGGCCATCAACTCCTACTCGGGCCTGCTGACCACGGTCGGCTACCGGATCGGCGACCAGAAGCCGGTCTACGCCCTGGAAGGATCCATCGCCGTCACCGGTTCGCTGGTGCAGTGGATGCGTGACCAGATGGGCCTGATCAAGTCGGCCGCCGAGATCGAGACGCTGGCCTCCAGCGTCGAGGACAACGGCGGCGCGTACTTCGTGCCCGCCTTCTCCGGTCTGTTCGCCCCGTACTGGCGCCCCGACGCCCGTGGCGTGATCACGGGCCTGACCCGCTACGTCACCAAGGCGCACATCGCGCGCGCCGTCCTGGAGGCGACCGCCTGGCAGACCCGCGAGATCAGCGACGCCATGACCAAGGACTCCGGCGTCGAGCTGACCGCCCTCAAGGTCGACGGCGGCATGACCTCCAACAACCTGCTGATGCAGACCCTCTCGGACTTCCTGGACGCCCCGGTGGTGCGCCCGATGGTGGCCGAGACGACCTGCCTCGGCGCCGCCTACGCCGCCGGTCTCGCCGTCGGCTTCTGGTCCAGCACCGACGAACTGCGTGCCAACTGGCGCCGGGCCGCCGAGTGGACCCCCCGCATGGACGCGGACACCCGCGCCCGTGAGTACAAGAACTGGCTCAAGGCCGTCGAGCGGTCGATGGGCTGGCTCGAAGACGAGGAGTAAGACCCCACCATGAGTACCCAGTCCACCCTGCAGACCGTGCCTGCCCTCGGAACGCACCCGGCCGCCGGCTCCAACCCGAGCCGCGCCGAGACCCGCGAGCAGCTTTCCAAGGCGACGTACGACCTCCTGGTCATCGGCGGCGGCATCCTGGGCATCTCCACGGCCTGGCACGCGGCGCAGTCCGGTCTCAGGGTGGCCCTGGTCGACGCCGGTGACTTCGCCGGCGCCACGTCCTCCGCGTCCTCGAAGCTGCTCCACGGGGGCTTGCGCTACCTGCAGACCGGCGCGGTGAAGCTGGTCGCGGAGAACCACTTCGAGCGGCGTGCGGTGTCCCGGAACGTGGCCCCGCACCTCGCCAACCCGCTCACCTTCTACCTGCCCGTGTACAAGGGCGGTCCGCACGGCGCGGCGAAGCTGGGCGCGGGCGTGTTCGCGTACAGCGCGCTGTCGGCGTTCGGCGACGGCGTCGGTCACCTGCTCTCCCCCGGCAAGGCGCAGCAGGACGTGCCCGAGCTGCGGACGGAGAACCTGAAGGCCGTCGCCGTGTACGGCGACGACCAGATGAACGACGCGCGCATGGCGCTGATGACCGTGCGTGCCGCGGTCGACGCCGGGGCCGTCGTGCTCAACCACGCCGAGGTCACCGGCCTGCGCTTCACCCGCGGCCGGGTCACGGGCGCGGAGCTCAAGGACCGCACGAGCGGTGACGAGTTCGGCGTGAGCGCGCGCCTCGTGCTCAACGCGACGGGTCCGTGGGTCGACCACCTGCGCAAGATGGAGGACCCGAACGCGGCCCCCTCCATCCGCCTCTCCAAGGGCGCGCACCTGGTCCTCAAGCGGACCTCCCCGTGGAAGGCCGCGCTGGCGACGCCGATCGACAAGTACCGCATCACCTTCGCCCTCCCGTGGGAGGACATGCTGCTGCTCGGCACGACCGACGAGGAGTTCGAGGGCGACCCGGCGGACGTCTCGGTCACCGAGAAGGACATCGACCAGATCCTGGACGAGGCCGCCTTCTCCGTACGCGACCAGCAGCTGAAGCGGGATCTGATCACGTACTCGTTCGCGGGGCTGCGGGTGCTGCCCGGTGGGCCCGGCGACACGTCGAAGGCCAAGCGGGAGACCGTGGTCACCGAGGGCGCCGGCGGCATGCTGTCCGTCGCGGGCGGCAAGTGGACGACGTTCCGGCACATCGGCCGTACGGTGATGAAGAAGCTGGAGTCGCTGCCCGGGCACCCGCTCGGTGACGACTTCGAGAAGATCAGCGACCTGCCGAAGCGGATGCCGCTGCCCGGTGTCGCCAACCCGCGGGCCGTCGCGCACCGCCTCCTGGTCGACAACCCGGCGCCCGGCCCGCGGATGGCCGCCGACACGGCCAAGCACCTGTCGACGCACTACGGTTCGCTGGCCTTCGACATCGCGCGCCTCGCGAACGAGAGCCCGGAGCTCGCCGAGCGTGTCCACCCGGACGCCCCGGAGATCTGGGCGCAGGTCGTGTACGCCCGTGACCACGAGTGGGCCGAGACGGCGGACGACGTGCTGCGCCGCCGTACGACGCTGACGATCCGCGGTCTCGCGACGGACGACGTGCGCGGCAAGGTGGAGGACCTGCTCGGCAAGAAGTAGCCCTGCGCGTCGGTGACTTGAGGGGCGGCTCCCACGGGGGGGAGCCGCCCCTCCGCCGTGTCCGGACGGGCTGCCATGCCGCGTACATACGCGCGCAATGTCCGGGAGTGAGGCTTGAGCCATGTCTGCCTCTCCGTTTCTCCTCGGCCTCGCGCTCGCCGGTGAACCCGGCGGCTCCCCCACCGATCCCGACGCGTTCGTCCGTCTCGTACGTCGTGCCGAGGCGGCCCGCGTCGACTTCGTGACCGTCGAGGACGGCCCGGGACGCCTCGACTCCACGCTCCTTCTGGGGCTCGCCGCCCGCGAGACGAGCAGGATCGGGCTCGTCCCGCTCGGGCCCGTCCTCGGGCAGCCCGCCGGGTACGCCGCCCGGTTCGCGACGCTCGACCTGCTCAGCGGCGGGCGGGCCGGGGTGCGGCCGCGGATCGCCGCGGACGACGTGGACCACGAGCGGATCGTGCGGGCCATCGGCACGCCGGAGGGCGACGCGCTGGTCGCCGAACTCTTCGACAGGGCGGCCGAGTTCATCGGGCGGGTCGAGGAGGAGTGGGACACGACCGGGACGTCGCCGCAGGGGCGGCCGCCGCTGATCTCGCTGGCGCACGACACCGTGCCGTACCGGTTCGCGGCCCGGCGCGCGGACGCGGTGCTCATCACGCCGTTCGACGTGCAGGGGGTGCGCAGGATCCGCGCCGAGGTGGACGCCCTCGCCGCCGAGGAGGGCCGGACGGTGAAGGTGCTCGCCGATCTCCATGTGCTGCTCGCGCCCACGGAGGCGGACGCGGCCGAACGGCGTTCCGCGCTGGGCGAGTTCGAGTCCGACGCCGCGCTGTTCACCGGCACGCCCGAAGGGCTGGCCGACCGTTTGGAGGAGTGGCACCGGGACGGCGGCGCCGACGGCTTCCGGATCCGGCCGATCGCGGTCCCCGACGACGTGTACGCGCTCGTCGACCGCGCCGTGCCGCTGCTCGTGCGGCGCGGACTGCTCCCGGAGGCGTACGGGACGAGCACGCTCCGCGGCCACCTCGGCCTGTCCCCGGAGGTGGCGGCGTGAAGTTCCAGGTCCTGTCCATCATCGGGCACGCACCGCACCCGCTGACCGGTGAACTGCCCACCGCCGCCGACCGGTTGGCGCAGGTCGTCGAGGTCGGCACGGCCGCGGAGCGGCTCGGCTACGACGCGTACGCGGTCGGCGAGCGGCACGCGGGCGCGTTCCTGTCGTCGAGCCCGACGGTGCTGCTCGGAGCGCTCGCGGCACGTACGACGCGGATCAAGCTGCTCACGGGCGTCACCGTCGTCGCGATCCTCGACCCGGTGCGGGTCGCCGAGGACTACGCGACGCTGGACCAACTCTCCCGCGGCCGGGTCGAGTTGGTGATCGGCAAGGGGGCCGAGGCGGGCCACTTCGACCTGTTCGGCCTCGACGAGGCGCGTCAGTGGGACCTGCAGAAGGAGAAGTACGAGCTGCTGCGGCGGCTGTGGACGGAGGAAGGGGTGGACTGGGAGGGCGAGTTCAGGCCCGCCCTGAAGGGGGTGACGACGGTGCCGCGCCCGTACGCGGGGCTCCCCCGGATCTGGCACGGCTCTGCGACCTCGCTCAACTCCCCCGAACTGGCGGCCAGGCACGGGGATCCGCTGTTCACGGCGAACGCGATCCAGCCCAGGGCCGCGTACGCGCAGCTCATCGACCACTACCGGGAGCGGTTCGAGGCGTACGGACACGATCCGGCGCGGGCGCACGTCGCGGCGGGTTCGGGCGGCCTGCTGATCGCGGACACGCACGAGCGGGCCGTCGCCCGCCACAAGGACCTGTACGAGGCGAAGGTCGCCCAGTCGTTCAAGCCGCATCTGGCGGGGAAGGCCGGCTACAACACCCCGTTCCGCACGATCGAGGACGCCATCGCCGACGGGCCGCAGCTCATCGGTTCACCGCAGCAGATCATCGACAAGATCCTCGGGTACCACGCGGTCTACCGGCACGACCTGCAATCGGTGACCGTGGACACGTTCGGGCAGAGCACGGGCGAGCAGATCGAGACGCTGCAGCGGTTCGCGGAGGAGATCGCGCCCGTCGTCCGCGCGGAGGCGCCCAGCTCCCTGTGGGAGTGAGCGCCTCTCGTGCGTAAGCCGGTCGGTGTCACGGCGAGACTTCCTCCAGGCGTCGTCCCGCCGTCTCCTCCGCGCCGAACCCGGCGACGACGGCGCCCACGAGGGCCACTGCGCCGAGCACCACGAAGACGGTGCCGATGCTGCCGCCCGCGTACACCGCGCCGACGACGATCGGGCCGAGGATGACGCCGAGCCGGTTGAGCGCGCCGCCGACGCTGCTGCCGAGGGCGCGCATCCGGGTCGGGAAGAGTTCGGGCGTGTACAGGTACAGGCAGATGTTGGAGCCGAAGAAGAAGACGGCGGCCAGCGACGTCCAGATCAGGACCTGGACGGGCGTGTGCGCACCGAGCCACGCGAGGACCAGGAGTACGGCCGCGGCCCCGCCCAGGCAGCCGGTGATGACCTTCCTGCGGCCGGCCCGGTCCACGGTGAGCGCCGCGACGAGGCAGCCGAGCAGGCCCGCGCAGGACGTGACGGTCGAGTACAGCAGGGCGTCCGAGAGGGACAGGTCGTAGCGGTTCTGGTAGATCGTCGGGAGCCAGGACGTGATGCCGTAGTTGACGAAGTAGCCGGTGAACCAGAGGGCGCCGATGACGAGCGTGCGCCGCCGGTAGCGGCCGGTGAACAGTCCGCGCACGCCCGAGGCGCCCGCGCCGGGCGGGGTGACCGGGAGCGCCTCGCCGACCGGGGGCAGGGGCTTGCCGGTGGCGCGCTCGACCTCGTTCTCGATCCGGGTCATGGTGGCGGCGGCGTCCTCGGTCCGCCCGTGGTCGGCGAGCCAGCGCGGCGACTCGGGCACCTTCTTCTGTACGAGGACGCAGAGCAGCCCGGGCACCGCGGCGATCGCGTACATCCACCGCCAGCCGAGGAGCGGCACGACCCAGGCGGCGATGAGCGCGCCGACCGTGAGGCCGGCCGGGAAGACCAGTTCGTAGAGGAGCACGAAGCGGCCGCGTCGATGGCTGCGGGTGATCTCGGCGATGAAGGTGGCGGCGACGGGGACCTCGCCGCCGATCGCCAGGCCCTGCACGAAGCGCAGGCCCATGAACATCTCCTGGGACGGGGCCGCGGCGAGGGCCAGGTTCGCGACGCTGGAGACCGCGACGCACAGGGCGATGACCTTGACGCGGCCGATGCGGTCGGCGAGCCGTCCGGACAGCAGGGCGCCGATCAGCATGCCGACGGAGCCGACGGTGAGCAGCAGCGTCGCCGCGGCGGTGGACAGCTGCCACTCGGCGCGCAGTTCGGGCATCGCGTAGGCGATCAGAAGCTGGTCGAACGCCTCGAAGAAGGTCACCGCGCCCACGATGAGCCGGACGGTGACGTGCCAGCGGCTCAGCGGGAGGCGCTCGAAGCGGGCGGCGATCGAGGCCCGGACGGCATGGTCCTGCGGCGCGGGCGGCTTGTCTGGGGCGTTGAGCGTCATACGGGGACTCCGCGGCGAAGAGGGGATGGCGGGAGCGAGACGGGAACGAGACAGGTAAGCGCAAAGTTTCTAAGGGCTTAACTTATATCTCCCGTGCGGTAGAGCCACGTCAAGAGCCTCCGCAGGGAAATCACCGACCGCTCGCAAGATTTCGGGTCTTGCGCGCCAGATATTTAAGCCCTTAGATTTCTAGCGCTGAGGCAAACGATCGGCACGAACCACTGAGCGAGGAGACCCGTATGCCACCGACGCCACCGGACGAGGCGCTGATCGCGGGCGAGTGGCGGCGCGGCGCGGGCGCTCCGTCCGTGACGGTCGACCCCGCCACCGGGCAGCCCCTCGCCACCGTGCACGCGGTCACCGTCGAGGAGGTCGCCGAGGCGGCCGAGGCGGCGGCCCGGGCGGCGGCGGACCCGCGCTGGCGCGATCTGCTCCCCCATCAGCGGGCCCAACTCCTGCACCGCATAGCTCAGTTGATCGACTCCTCGGCCGAGGAACTGGCCGCCCTGCAGACCGCCGACACCGGCAAGGCGCTCACCGAGACGCGGGCCCTGGTGGCGAGCGCGGCCGGCACCTTCCGGTACACGGCCGCCGCCCTGGAGACGGCCGAGGAGGCGATCACCCCGGCGCGCGGCGCGTATCTGACGATGAGCGTGTACGAGCCGATCGGTGTGGTCGGCGCGATCAACCCGTGGAACTCGCCGGTCGCCAGCGACGCACAGAAGCTCGCCCCGGCCCTGGCGGGCGGCAACGCGGTACTGCTCAAGCCCGCCGAGTGGACGCCGCTGGTCTCGCTCGCGCTCGGCCGCCTCGTGACCGACGCGCTCACCGAACTCGGCCTTCCGACCGCGCTGTTGGCGGTGCTGCCGGGGCGCGGCAGCGTGGTCGGTGACGCCATCGTGCGCGATCCGCGGGTCGGCAAGGTGACGTTCACGGGCGGTACGTCGACCGGGCGCGCCCTCGCGCACGCCGCCGCCGAGAAGCTGATGCCCGTCTCGCTGGAGCTGGGCGGCAAGTCGCCGACGATCGTGCGCGCGGACGCGGACGTCGAACAGGCCCTGGCCGGGGTGATGTTCGGGGTGTTCTCGTCCAGCGGGCAGTCCTGCATCGCCGGGTCGCGGCTGTTCGTGGCGCGGGAGCTGTACGACGACTTCGTCGATGAACTCGTCGAGCGGGTGCGGACGTTGCGGCTCGGTCCGGGCACGGACCCGGCCACGCAGGTGGCGCCGCTCGTCCACCACCGGCATCGGGACTCCGTCGCCGCGTACGTGGATCTCGCGCGGGCCGAGGGCGCGCGGGTGCGCTGCGGCGGGGCCGTGCCGGAGGGCGCCGAGTACGCCGACGGCGCGTACTACCTGCCGACCGTGCTCGACGGCCTGCCGAACACCGCGCGGGTCTGCCAGGAGGAGATCTTCGGCCCGGTCCTGGTGGCGCTGCCGTTCGACGACGAGGACGACCTGGTCGCCCGGGCGAACGCCTCCGAGTACGGCCTGGCCTGCGGGATCTGGACCCGTGACCACCGGGCCGCGTGGCGGATCGGGCGCCGGATCGAGGCGGGCACCGTGTGGATCAACACGTACAAGCAGTTCTCCATCTCCACCCCGTTCGGCGGCATGAAGGACAGCGGCCTGGGCCGCGAGAAGGGCCGCGACGGGATCCGCTCCTACCAGCGCCAGAAGTCCCTGTACTGGGGGACCTCCGAGACCCCGCTGCCCTGGGCCAACTGACCACGATCCCGGAGTACTTGAGATGCCCCACCCCCCGATAGCCCGGTTGCGCGCCCTGCGCTCCGTCGAGCTGCTCACGCCCTCCTTCGCGGAGGCCACCGACTTCTACGAGGACGCCTGGGGCCTGGAGGTCGTCGAGTCCGAGCACAGCGCGAGCTGGCTGCGCGGCACCGGCGACGAACACCACGCCCTGCAGCTGACCCGCTCCGAGCGCACCGGCCTCGGCCGGCTCGTGTTCGCCGTCGCCACCCCGGCGGAGATCGACGAGGCGGCGCGCAGGCTCGAAGCGCGCGGGATCGTCCCCGTCGCGGGTCCGGGACCGCTCGACCAGGTCGGCGGCGGCTACGGCCTGCGCTTCCACGACCACGAGGGCCGGCTCGTCGAGCTGTCCGCCGACACCTGGGCGGTCGCCCCGCGCGGCCGGGACGCCGCGATACCGGTCGGCGTCACCCACACCGTCCTCAACACCCCGGACATCGACGCGGCCGTCGCCTTCTACCGCGACGTCCTCGGTCTGCGGGTCTCCGACTGGTCCGAGCACCAGATGGCGTTCCTGCGCTGCAACGCCGACCACCACTGCGTCGCGTTCAACCAGGCCGAGTGGGTCTCCCTCAACCACGTGGCGTACGAGATGAGTTCGGTCGACCACTTCATGCGCGGCCTCGGGCGCCTGCGCCACCACGGGATCGTGCCGCAGTGGGGTCCCGGTCGGCACGGCCCCGGCAACAACACCTTCTCCTACTTCACCGATCCGACCGGCCTGGTCTGCGAGTACACGTCCGAGGTCGCGCAGGTCGTCGAGGACCGGTGGATCGCCAAGGTGTGGCGGCGGGTGCCGGAGCTGTCCGACCTGTGGGGCACGGCGGGTCCGCCGTCGAAGGAGATCCGCTGTCACATGGCCGGCCGACCGGAAGGGGAACAGAAGTGAGCACGTTGAGGATCGGGCTCGTCGGCTGGGGCGCCATCGGGCGCGTCGTCGGCACGGCCCTCGCCCGACAGGACGTCCAGGGAGCGGAGTTGACGTGCGTCGTCGACAACCGGCCGCTCGGCGAGGCGGCACCCGCGCCGCAGGTCACCTTCGAGGAGGCGATCGAGCGCTGCGATCTGATCGTGGAGGCCGCGGGCCAGGGAGTCGTACGGGAATGGGGTGAGCGCGTCCTCACCTCCGGCACCGATCTGCTCGTGGCGTCGACCGGGGCGCTGACCGACGACGAACTGGCCAAGCGCCTCCTCGCCGCGGGGCCCGGCCGGGTGTACTTCACCGGCGGCGCGGTCGGCGGGCTCGACCTGCTGCAGGCCGTGCGCGCCCTGGGCCCCCTGGACGAGGTGCGGCTCACCACCACCAAGCTGCCGTCCACCCTCGAACAGCCCTGGATGGACGCGGAGTTGCTCGACCGGATGCGTGCGGCGTCCGGGCCGGTGGAGGTGCTGAGCGGCACCGCCCGCGACGTGCCGGTGAAGTTCCCCAAGTCGACGAACGTCGCGGCGTCCGTCGCGCTGGCCGTCGGCGACCTGGACGCTGTGCGGGTCCGGGTCGTCGCGGACCCGGCGGCCACCCTCACCCGGCACGTCGTCGAGGCGTCGGGGCCGCACGGCGCGTACCGCTTCGAGGTCGCGCACCGGCCCGACCCTGGCAACCCGGCGACCAGCCAGGTCGTGCCGTACGCCGTGCTGCGCTCGCTGGCGGCGCTGGCCGGGCGGTCGGGGCAGATCCTGTGACCCCCGCCGGGACGGAACCCGCGGTCCATCTGGAAACCGCCGGAGACGCAGGGCCCCTGCTGCTCTGTCTGCACGGCATCGGGTCGTCGTCGGCCGCGTTCGCGCCGCAGCTCGCCGGGCTCCGCGACCACGTACGGGTCATCGCGTGGGACGCGCCCGGATACGCCAAGTCCGCTGATCCGGACGGACCGCTGGACCTCGACGGGTTCGCGGACGCGGCCGCCGACGTGATCCGCTCGCACGGGAGCTCGGCGCATGTGCTCGGCGTCTCCTGGGGCGGCGTGATCGCGGTGCGGCTCGCCACCCGGCACCCGGAGCTCGTCGACTCGCTGGTCCTCGCCGACTCCAGCGCGGGCTCCGGCACCGACGAGGCGAAGGCCGCGGGGATGCGGGCGCGCGCCGAGGAGCTGGCCGCGCTCGGGCCGCGGGCCTTCGCCGAGAAGCGCGGGCCGCGTCTGGTGTCGGACCGCGCACCCGCCGAGCTCGTCCGGCGGACGGTCGACACGATGGCCGACGCCGTCCGGCTGCCCGGCTACGGGTACGCCGCCGAGGCCATGGCCGGCGCCGACCTGCGCCCCGAACTGTCCGCCGTCGCCGCGCCCGCGCTCGTCGTGTGCGGCGACCGCGACACGGTCACCGGCGTCGAGGCCTCCCAGGTCCTCGCCGGGGGCCTGCACAGATCCGCCTACGTGATCGTCAAGGACGCCGGTCACCTGGCCAACCAGGAACAGCCCGAGAGGTTCAACGCCTGGGTCCTGTCCCATCTGCACATCACCACCAACTCCCGTACACGAAAGGGCTGATCACCATGCCTCTGACCACCACCGCATACGACAACGGCGACGACCTCGGCGCGTACACCGACTCGCTGATCGCGACGAAGGACTCGCGCATCGCCGACTTCGACACCCTCTCCTTCCAGGAGAAGGCGGGCCCGCAGTACCGCCGCGGCCAGATCCGCTACGTCGGCTCCGGCGCCACCGGCAACCACGAGGGCGACAAGCGGATCCTGCCGTCCGGCGGCTTCACCTTCTCCAACATGCTGCTGCCGCCCGGCGCCGAGGGCCCGGCCCACACCCACCACGACGTCGAGGAGGCGTTCTTCGTCCTGGAGGGCGAGGTCCGGGTGGGCGTCCACCGCGGCCCGGACGAGGTCGAGTACCGCACCCTCGGCTACCGCGACATGATCGTGGTGCCCGCCGGTGTGACCCGCTCCCTGAAGAACGAGGGCGACACCGACGCCCTGTTCTGCGTCGTCATCGGCACGCAGAAGCCGCAGGTGCCGTCGTACCCCGAGTACTCGCCGATGCACGGCGTCACCCGTGACTGACGCCCCTCTGGTCGTCGTGACCGGGGCGGGCCGTGGCCTGGGCCTGGCCATGGCCCGCCGGGCCGGCGCGGACGGGTTCCGGGTCGTCGTCGCCGAGGTCGACGCCGAGCGGGGGGCGCGGGCGGCGGAGGAACTGCGCGGCGAGGGGATCGACGCGCGGTTCGTACGGTGCGACGTCGCCGATCCGGACTCGGTGGAGCAACTCGCCCTGTTTGTAGGGGACGTGGGTCCGCTGTACGGGCTCGTCAACAACGCGGCGCTCGCCAACGGCGTGGGCGGCAAGGAGTTCCAGGACATCGACATCGCCGCCTGGGACCGGCTGATGGTGGTCAACGCGCGCGGGCCGTGGCTCGTCGCCAAGGCGCTGCACCCGCTGTTCGGCACGAGCGGACGCATCGTCAACATCGCCTCGGACGCCGCCCTTTACGGCTCGCCACGGCTCGCGCACTACATCGCCTCCAAGGGCGCCGTCATCGCTCTCACCCGGGCCATGGCCAGGGAGCTGGGCGAGCACGGCATCACCGTGAACGCGCTGGCGCCCGGCCTCACCGAGTGCGAGGCGACCGAGACGGTGCCCGCCGAGCGGCACGGCCTGTACCGGGCGGGCCGGGCGATCTCGCGGCCGCAGACGCCGGACGACCTCGTCGGACTCGCCGCCTTCCTCCTCTCCGAGGAGTCCCGCTATCTCACCGGACAGGTGATCGCCGTCAACGGCGGCTTCACCATGAACTGACGTACAGGAGCCATCAGTTATGGATCTGGGCCTCGCCGACCGGACCTATGTGGTCACCGGAGGCAGCTCGGGCGTCGGCCTGGCCACGGTCCGCGCCCTGCTCGACGAGGGCGCGAACGTCGCCACCTGCGGACGCGACGCCGACCGCCTCGCCCGCATCGGAGAGCACGACCGGTTGTTCACCGCCACCTGCGACGTACGGGACGCCGCGGCCGTACGGGACTTCGTGGAGGCCTCCGCGGAGGCGTTCGGCGGGCGGCTCGACGGCCTCGTCAACAATGCCGGGCAGTCCCGGATGAAGCGTCTCGACGACACCACCGAGGACGACTGGCGCGACGAGCTGGAGCTGAAGTTCGCCGGTGTGCTGAACCCGCTGCAGGCCGCCCGGAAGCATCTGGGCGCGTCCGACGCGGCGTCCGTCGTCAACGTCAACGCCGTCCTCGCCAAGCAGCCCGAGCCGCGCCTCATCACCACGAGCGCCGCCCGCGCGGGCATCCTCAACCTCTCCAAGTCCCTGGCCACGGAGCTCGCAGCGGACGGCATCCGGGTCAACTCGGTCTGCCTCGGTCTCGTCGACACCGGGCAGTGGACCCGCCGCCACGCGGCCGCGGACAGCGGTCTCCCCTACGACGACTGGCAGGCGGAGCTGGCCGCCGACCGGGGCGTGGCGCTCGGCCGGCTCGGCCGTGCCGAGGAGGTCGCGTACGCGATCGTCGCGCTGCTCTCGCCGCGCGCCTCGTACATCACCGGAACCAGCATCGACGTCTGCGGCGGAGTCGGCCGCGGCATTCTCTGACCCGAGGGGCTTCTCATGCGTTACGACAATGGGGGCGCGCTCCTCGTCGCCGTCCTGAAAGAACTGGGCATCGACACGGTCTTCGGGATCGTCTCCGTGCACAATCTGCCGCTGGTCGAGGCCGTCGACCGCGAGCTGCGCTTCGTACCCGTGCGGCACGAGGCGACCGCCGTGAACGCGGCCGACGCCTACGGCCGGGCCCGCGGCTCGATCGGCTGCGCGCTCACGTCGACCGGAACGGGCGCGGGCAACGCGGCCGGGTCGCTGATCGAGGCCCTCGCGTCGGGCACGTCCGTGCTGCACGTCACCGGCCAGGTCGAGGCCGAGTTCCTGGGCAGTGGGCGGGGGTTCATCCACGAGACGAAGGACCAGCTCGGCATGTTGAGCGCCGTCTCCGCGTACGCGGCCACGGTGCCCTGCGCCGACGAGGCCGGCCGGATCCTGCGCGAGGCGGCCCGCGCGGCCCTGGCCTCGCCCGGCGGTCCGGCCAGCGTGGAGTGGCCGGTCGACCTGCAGTACGCGGCGCAGACGGACACCGCGAGCGAGCTGCCGCAGACCATCGCGCCGACACCCGAACTCGCAGGTGCGGCGGCGCTGTTGAGCGCTGCCCGGCGTCCCCTGATCTGGGCCGGCGGCGGCTCCACCCGGGCTCGTTCCGAACTCGCCGCGCTCGTCGAGGCGACCGGTGGGGGCCTGATCACCTCCAACTCCGGGCGCGGTGCGGTGCCCGAGGACCACCCGCAGGTCATCGGCAACTTCGCCACCACGCCCGCGGTGCGCGCCCTGCTCGCGGACGCCGACCTGCTGCTCACGGTCGGCACGCACTTCCGGTCCAACGAGACCGCCGACTACGGGCTCGAACTCCCCGCCGCCCACGTGCAGATCGACATCGACGAGGCCGCGCTCGGTCGCGTCTACCCGGCAGCGCACACCCTGCACGGCGACGCCGCCGACACGCTGGGCACCCTGCTCCCCCACGCGCGACAGGCCGATCCGGACTGGACCGCACGCGTCGCACAGGTCCGCGCAGACGTGCGCGCCACCCTGCACGACAACATCGGCCCGCAGGCCGCGATCTGTGACGCGCTGCGTGCCGCGCTCCCCCGTGACGCGGTCGTCGCCCGTGACGTCACGATCCCCTCCAGCAGCTGGGGCAACCGGCTCCTGGAGATGTACGACCCGCGCGCCAACGTCTTCCCGCGCGGCGGCGGCATCGGCCAGGGCCTCGGCATGGGCATCGGCGCCGCGCTCGCCGCCCCCGACCGGCCGACCGTCGTCATCGCCGGGGACGGCGGGCTCGCCGTGCACCTCGGGGAACTGCTCACCCTCGCCCAGGAGCGGCCGCGCCTGACGCTGCTGGTCTTCAACGACGGGGGCTACGGCGTGCTGCGCAACATGCAGGACCGGTACGGGGACCGTCGCTCCGGCGTCGACCTGGCCACGCCCGACTTCGAACTCCTCGCCCGTGCCTGCGGGTTGCCGTACCTGCGGATCGCGGCCGCCGAGCACGCGGCGCCGGTGATCGGCGAGGCCGTCGCCTCGGACGGGCCCGTGCTCGTCGAGGTGGACCTGGCGGCGCTCGGCCCGATGAAGAACCCGTTCACCCCGCCCGTCAAGATCCCCGCCGCGTAGGGAGGCCACCATGACCGACTCCGACCGTCAACTGGAGCTGCTCGTCCGGCGGATGACGTGGGAGGCCGAAGGCGTCCTCTCCGTCGAGCTCGCCCACGCCGACGGCAAGCCGCTGCCCGCCTGGGAGCCCGGCGCCCACATCGACGTCCATGTGGGCGGGCAGATCCGCCAGTACAGCCTGTGCGGCGACCCGGCGGCCACCTGCGCGTACCGCATCGGTGTCCTCAACGAGCCCTCGTCCCGCGGTGGTTCGCGCCACGTGCACACCGCGCTGCGCCCCGGGCAGACCGTCACCGTGTCCGAGCCGCGCAACCACTTCGCCCTGGAACCGGCCGAGGGCTATGTCTTCGTCGCGGGCGGCATCGGTGTCACGCCGATCCTCGCGATGGCCCGCGAGGCCGCCCGGCGCGGAGCATGGTGGCGCCTGGTGTACGGCGGCCGGACCCGTTCCTCCATGGCCTTCACCGACGAACTGGCCGCGCTGGGCGGCGACGTGACGCTCGTACCGCAGGACGAGCTGGGCCACATCGACCTCGCGGCGGCCCTCTCCGAGCTGTCGGACCCTCCGGAGAGCGACACCCTCGTCTATTGCTGCGGACCCGAGCCCCTGCTCGCCGCCGTGGAGGCGCAGTGCCCTTCGGACGTGCTGCGGGTCGAGCGGTTCGCGGCGCCCGTCGTCGAACGCGGCGCGGACGACGGGGAGTTCGAGGTCGAGTGCCGCAGCTCAGGGCTCCGTCTCACCGTCGGCCCGGACACCTCGATCCTGGAGGCCGCCGAGCGGGCAGGACTCGACGTCGCCAGTTCCTGCCGGGACGGCATCTGCGGCTCCTGCGAGACACGGGTGCTGGACGGCGCCCCCGACCACCGCGACTTCCTCCTCTCGGAAGCCGAGCACGCCGCGAACGCCTCGATGATGATCTGCGTCTCGCGCTGCGCCGCCGGCTCCCGCCTCGTCCTCGACCTCTGACCCCTGGGAGCACGTGCCATGAACACCACTGAGACCTGGCCGTACCTGGACATCCACCAGTCCCGTACGCACGAGCCGTCGCCCTACGAGGTGAAGCTGGCCGCCACCCTCGAAGAGGTCCTCACCAAGGAGGGCCACGAACTCGCCGACGTCGTGCGGGGGTTGAACGCCCGCCAGGTGTCCGCGCCCGACGGCGCCCCGTGGACCGAGGAGTCCTTCACCGCCGAGATGCACCGACTGGGAGCGTGACCGCCATGACCACCACCCCCCTCACCGCCGACCGCCTCTACGCGACCGGTCTGCGCGGCCAGTGGCACCCGGTCGTCCCGTCCTCGTTCGTCGCGCCCGGCGCGATGCGCAAGGTCACCGTCCTCGGCGAGCAGTGGCTGCTGTTCCGCCGCTCCGACGGCACCCTGAGCATGCTCGCCGACCGCTGTCCGCACCGCGGCGCCCCGCTCTCGCTCGGCAAACACCTGGGTGACCGGGTGGCCTGCTGGTACCACGGCGTGGAGGTCGAGACCGACGGCACCGTCTCCTCCGTGCCGGGCCTGCCCGGCTGCAACCTGGAGGGCAAGCAGCTCGTCACCTCGCTGCCCGTGCGCGAGGTGTCGGGCGCGGTCCTCGCCTACTTCGGCACCGAACGGCAGCCGCAGCCGGTCGAGCTGACGCTGCCGGAGCCGCTCACGGACCCGGACGTCGAGGCGATCCTCTGTTACGCGGAGTGGAACGTGCCGTGGCGCTACGCCGTGGAGAACCTGCTCGACCCGATGCACGGCGCGTTCCTGCACCACGACTCGCACACGATGTTCGACGGCGACACCACCGCCAAGTTCCGCATCCGCGAGACGGACCGCGGCTACTTCTTCGAGAAGACCGATCAGCGGGGCGTCAACTTCGACTGGGTCGAGCTGTGCCGCACGGGCGTCGACTGGGTCGATCTCTCGATCCCCTACCCGCCGTCGGCCGGGCCCGGTGGCCCCTTCGGCATCGTCGGCATGATGCGCCCGGTCGACGAGGAGCGCTGCGCCGTCTTCTTCTGGCGCTACCGCAGGGTCCAGGGCTGGCAGCGCGACACCTGGCGGTTCCTCTACAAGACGCTGATCGAGCAGCGGCACTGGGAGGTCCTGGAGCAGGACCGGGTGATGCTGGAGGCCATGCCGTTCGACGCCGATCAGCGGGAGAACCTGTACCAGCACGACCTGGGCGTGGTCCGGCTGCGCCGCATGTACCGCGCGGGCGCCGAGGAGCAGGCAGGCGCATGAGAGCCCGCTGGGCAGGCGTCCTGAGCCTGCTGGTCGTCGTCCTGATCAGCTACGTGGACCGGGTGAACGTCTCCGTCCTCATCACCGACGAGGCGTTCACCGACCACTTCGGGATCACCGGCGACCGGGTCGCGCAGGGCGCCCTGTCGACCGTGTTCCTGGTCGGCTACGGCATCGCGGCGTTCTTCCTCACCCCGCTGTACGAGACGCGACTCGGCGTGCGGCGCGGCCTGTTCGTGAGCGTGGCCCTGTGGTCGGTGATGACGCTGCTGTCGCCGTACGCGCTCGGCGCGCTCACGCTGACAATGCTCCGGGCCCTGCTCGGGGCGGCGGAAGGGCCGCTGTTCTCCCTCAAGACCATGTACGTGCGCGAGCACTTCGCGCCGCACGAGGCGGGCCGGCCGAACGCGGTCAGCTCGATGGGTGTCTCGCTGGGCACGGCCGCGGGCCTGCCCCTGATCACGTACCTCGTCTACCGCTTCGACTGGCACACGTCGTTCCTGGCCCTCGCCGCGCTGAACGCGGTGGTCGGGCTGCCGCTGATCGCCCTGTTCGTACGGGGCCGGGGTGTGGCGGCGGCCGAGCGGCCCGGGTTCGGCGCCACGCTCAAGGGCGCGCTGCGGATGCCGCGCCTCGCGCCCATCCTGGTCATCGAGATCGCCACGCTCGCGTATCTGTGGGGGTCGAGCGCCTGGCTGCCCTCGTACCTGCTGCAGGAGCGGCACTTCTCGCTCGGCGCGATGGGCGCGGTGTCCTCGCTGCCGTTCCTGATGTCACTGGTCTCCGGGTTCCTCGGCGGGCTGCTGCTCGACCGGCTGCCGCGGCGGCTGCTCGCGCTGCCGTTCGTCGTGGGCTCGGCCGGCACCGCGGCCAGTGTCCTCGTCGTCGCGGCGGCCCACAGCGACGTGACCGTGGCCGTCGGGCTGATCCTCGCCGGCGGGTTCTGGGGGTTGCAGGGCCCGGCGATCCCCACCCTGGTCCAGCACTGCGCGCCCGCCCGGTCCGTGGGCAGCGCGTACGGGGTGGTGAACGGGGTCGGGAACCTGGTCTCCGCGTTCATGCCGACCCTGATGGGGGTGGCCATCGCGGCGAGCGGCGGGCACGGCTTCGGCGCCGGGTTCGCGCTGCTGGCCGGGGCGCAGGCGATGACGCTGGTGTGCGGGGCGTGGCTGCTGCTGCGGCCGGTTCAGTCCTCTTCGGTGCCCGAGTCCTCGATGGACCGCTCCAACTTGGAGAGCAGCCGGGCCAGTTGACGGCACTCGGCCGGGCTCAGACCGGCCAGCATGCGGCGTTCGTTGTCCAGGTGCTCGGAGAACACCTCGTCGACCTTGGCGAGGCCGGCGTCCGTGAGGCGCGAGTACACCACCCGCCGGTCCTCGGCGTCGCGCTCGCGCACGATCAGGCCGTCCTTCTCCAGGCGGTCGATGCGCAGCGTCACCCCGGCCGAGGACACCAGGCCCGAGTCCGCGAGCTGACCCGCCGTCAGCCGGTACGGGGCGCCCGCCCGGCGCAGCGCGGTGAGCACGTCGAACCCGGCGACGGCGAGCCCGTGCCGGTCGATGGCCGCCGTCAGTTTGGAGTTGTAGCGCAGGAACGTGCGGTGCAGCCGGGCGAGGACCTCCAAGGGCGCGGTGTCGAGTTCGGGACGCTCCCGCGCCCAGTCCTCGATGATCGACGCCACGGCGTCCCCCGGCGCACCCGCCTTCTTCCCCGTCATGTGTCGCTGCCTCTCTGCCCCCGCCTGTCCTGTGCCGGTGGAAATCTTAGCCCTCAAATGATTGCCGGCCGTACTCCGTTCGCTTGCGCCGACAGCGCTTCCGTACGCCCCCACGGCCTGCCGCGTTCCGCGCCGCGCGGCCCGTGCCGCCGCTACAACGGGTGCCTTGGCACGGGACCGGGAGCACACGACGAGGGCCGCTCGGCACATGGCGCGCACGCGCCGTCGGCCGGGTCCGGGCGTGGGCGCGTCGGCCGTGCTGGCGGCGGTGCTCGGCCCGGGGCTCTTCGCGGGCCCTCCGGCGGCGCGGGCGGCGTTCGCGGTCGCGGCCGTGGCGGCGCTCGTGTCCCTGGCCGCGCTGTTTCTCGACGCCCTGCGTTCCGACGATGCCGCGCCCGCGCCCTCGGGCCCGGTACGGCGGCGGGCCGCCGACGCGCTCGCCGAGGCCGTTCGCGACCAGTGGTCGGCGGAGGCGCTGGTGCGCGCGCTGTGGGATCCCGAGCCGCTCGACGTCCGGTGGCGGCTCGCGGAGCGCGGGCTCACGGACCACCCGGAGAACATCCGTCCCGCGGGCCCGCTGCCGGGGCCGCGGGACGCGGAGGGCCGCACCGTCGGGGCGGCGTTCGCCGCGCTGCCCCGGCGCCGGCTCGTCGTGCTCGGCGGGGCCGGCTCCGGCAAGAGCGTGCTCGCGCTGCGGCTCACCCTGGAGCTGCTCTCGGCGCGGGCGCCGGGCAAGCCGGTCCCGGTGCTGTTCCCGCTGGCCGGCTGGGACCCCACGCGGACCGGGCTGCGCACCTGGCTGGTGGAGCGGCTTCTCGCCGACCACCGCTCGCTGGCCGCGCCCGACCCCGCCCACGGCACCCTCGCCGGGGCGCTGGTCGCCTCGGGCCTGGTGCTGCCCGTCCTGGACGGCTTCGACGAGCTGCCGCCCGCGGTGCACGGTCTCGCGGTCGGCCGCATCAACGCCGAACTGGGCGCCACGGACGGCCTGTTGCTCACCAGCCGCGGCTTCGCCTGGCAGCGGGCCGTGCGCGAGGGGAGTGTATTGACCGGCGCCGAGGTCATCCGCCTCCTGCCCCTCGAACCGGGCCGCGCCCTGGCCTACCTGGAACGCTGGGCGCCGGCTCTGACCGAGCCGGCCGGGGATGGTGCCGTGGTGGCCGGGGGTGGGGTCTCGGCGTCCGGGGGTGGGCCTGCGATGTCAGGGGGCGGGGGTCCGGCGTCCGGAGACGGTTCCGTGGCGTCCGGGGACGGCCTCTCGGCGCCCGGAGACGGTTGCCCGACACCCGAGGGTGGTTCCCCCGCGCCCGGAAGCGGTCCCGCACCATCCGGCGCCGGTTCCTCCACACCCGGAGACGCTCCCACTGCATCGGGAGGAGGACCCGCGGCGTCGGGAGACAGCCCCGCGACGCCCGGGAGCGGTCCCGCAGCGCCCGAGGCCCGTACCGCGTGGACGCCCGTCGTCCGCCGCCTGCGCGCCGAGCCCCGGCTGCCGCTCGCCCGGGCCCTTCGCACCCCGCTGATGGTGTCCCTGGCCCGCGCCGTCTACGCCGACGGCACGCGCGACCCCGCCGAACTCCTCGATCCCGTGCGGTACTCCACCGTGGAGCACGTCGAGGCGCGTCTGCTGAAGGACTTCGTCCCGGCCGCGTTCGGCGACGTACGCGACGGCAGGTGGAGCGGGGCGCGGGCCTTGCACTGGCTCGGCCGGCTGGCGCGCGAGTCGGAGCGGCGAGGATCCGGGCAGATCGCCTGGTGGGAGCTGCATCGGACGGTGCTGTGGATCCCGCTCGCCGCCCCGCCGCTCGCCCTCGGCGCCTGGGGACGGCTGCTCGTCGCCCGGGCCTGGCTGGCGGCGACCGGCCGGGCGCCCTGGCGCCTCATGGCGTTCCTCGACGAGGCGCACCGCCGCGGGGTGCTGCGGCAGGCGGGCGGCCGGTACGAGTTCCGGCACCTGCGGCTGCGCCGCGAACTGGCCCTCACGGGTACGCCCGACCGGGCGACCGACGTACCACCGCTGCACACATAATGGTCCGAGACATCGGAGGACTGGGCCCTCCGAGTGACGAGCAGAGGGGGCTGCCATGGCCGTCACCGACGAGGCCATCGAGAAGATCAAGGGAATGATCGTCTCCGGCGCGCTGCGTCCCGGCGACCGGCTCCCCAAGGAGAGCGAACTCGCCGCGGAGCTCGGCCTGTCCCGCAACTCGCTGCGAGAAGCGGTGCGCGCGCTCTCCCTCATCCGCATCCTGGACGTACGGCAGGGCGACGGCACGTACGTCACGAGCCTGGACCCGCAGCTGCTCCTGGAGGCGCTCAGCTTCGTCGTCGACTTCCACCGCGACGACACGGTCCTGGAGTTCCTCGCCGTGCGCCGCATCCTGGAACCCGCCGCGACGGCGATGGCCGCGACCCTCATCGAGCAGGACCAACTCGACAAACTGGCCGCACAGTTGGACGACCTGGGGCCCGAGCCCTCGGTGGAGGAGCTGGTCGCCGCCGACCTCGACTTCCACCGCGGCATCGTGAAGGCGTCCGGCAACTCGGTGCTCTGCTCCCTCCTCGACGGCCTGTCCGGGCCGACCACCCGGGCCCGCATCTGGCGCGGCCTCACCCAGGAGGACGCGGTCAGCCGCACCCTGCACGAACACCGCGCGATCCTCGCCGCGCTGCGCGACGGCGACGCGGAGGCGGCGCGCTCCTGGGCCACCGTGCACATCGCCAGCGTGGAGCAGTGGCTGCGCTCCACACTCTGATCCCCGCAAGGATCCCCCTCCAGTGGGTGGAGTGCGGCGCTCCGAGTCGGGGCAGTGTTCCGGGCAGCCTCCGGGTTTCAGGGGGCTGCGGAGGGCCCGCGCGGACGCCGTAAGGTGGGCAGGTACGCGAGGGGTCCCTCCCAGGCCGTCGAGGCTCTGGGGGAACGTCGGAAGGAGGCGCTGGGTGATCGAGCTCGAGGGGGTTCCCGAGCTGGTCGACCCGGTCATGGTGGCCGCGTTCGAGGGCTGGAACGATGCCGGCGACGCCGCCTCCACCGCGGTCGCGCATCTCGACAAGGAGTGGAAGGGCGAGGTGTTCGCGGCGCTCGACGCCGAGGACTACTACGACTTCCAGGTCAACCGGCCGACCGTCTTCCTCGAAGACGGCGTGCGCAAGATCACATGGCCGACGACAAGGTTGTCGGTGGTGCGCATCGGCGGCGAGAAGCCGCGCGACCTGGTCCTGGTCCGGGGCATCGAGCCGTCGATGCGCTGGCGCTCCTTCTGCAACGAGATCCTCGGTTTCGCGCACGAGTTGGGCGTCGAGCTGGTGGTGATCCTGGGCGCGCTGCTCGGTGACACCCCGCACACAAGACCGGTTCCGGTCAGTGGCGTCACCTCCGATCCGGATCTCGCTACGCGCATGGACCTGGAGGAGACCAAGTACGAGGGTCCGACGGGCATCGTCGGCATCCTCCAGGAGGCGTGCACGCACGCGGGCGTCCCGGCGGTCTCCCTGTGGGCCGCGGTGCCGCACTACGTGTCGCAGCCGCCGAACCCGAAGGCGACGCTCGCGCTGCTCAACCGCCTGGAGGACCTGATCGACCTGCGGATCCCGCTGGGCGAGCTGGCCGAGGACGCGCGCGCCTGGCAGCTGGGCGTGGACCAGCTGGCGGCGGAGGACAGCGAGGTCGCCGAGTACGTCCAGTCGCTGGAGGAGGCCCGGGACACCGCGGAGCTTCCGGAGGCGTCGGGCGAGGCCATCGCCCGCGAGTTCGAGCGGTATCTGCGGCGCCGGGACCCGGGCTCGCCGCAGGGCGGTCACGCGACGGACGGCGGCGACGGCACGTACCTGCGGGACAAGGACAACCCGGGCGGGCGGACCCGCCCGCCGAAGCCGCAGCGTCCCACCACCGACGACGGCGAGGCGGACGGCGACGAGTGAGCGGGCCGGAGTGAACAGGCCGTCACCGGCACGGTAGAACCAGGAGAAGGGCGCCCCCGTCCACCGGGGGCGCCCTTCTGCCGTATCCGCCTTCCGCCGTAGCGGCCGCCGCCGTATTCAGCCTGCCGAGATATGGCCGGTTTGCCGCGTGACATGCATTTCCGGTCGGATTGCAGGGGCTTCCCAAATATGCCTGCTACCAAACCAAGTTGACGAATAAAGCACGAAATGGGGGTGGACGAGCGCCCGCGGCCGTAGCAGGGTGAGCCCCGACGAGCCGACGAGCCGACGGCACGGCAGCACAGGCAACACCCGTACGACCAGATGTGGCGAGGGGAGCTGTGGACCGATGAGCGACCAGCACGCAGAACCGGCGCGGGGCCCGGGCACTGCGGGTCCGGGACCGGACGGAGCCGGTTTCACCTATCGCGGAGCGGAAGCCGAACTGATCATCCTGGCACGGCCGGAGGCCCGGCTGCGTGCCGAGACGGAAGGCGTGCGGTCCGCGGCGGGAGCCGACGTATCGGCCCTGAACATGTTCCTGGGCGACGAACAGCTCGCCCTGGAGCCGCTGTTCGGAAGCGAGGAGCGGCTGCAGGCCGTCTCGGACGCGTCGGCGGGCGGCGCGGACTTCCCGGACCTGGCGCTGTTCTACCGGGTGCGCGGCGTGGGCCAGCGGGCCCAGGAACTGCGGGCCCGGATCGCGGCGCTCCCGGAGATCAACGACGCGTACGTGAAGCCGGGCGCGGTCCCGGCCTCGGCGCACGACGACTTCGACGAGGCGCGGCGGATGAAGGAGAAGGCGGCCGCGACCCCCGACTTCACCAACCGCCAGGGCTATCTGGGGCCTGCGCCCGAGGGCGTGGACGCCGTCTGGGCGTGGCAGCGGCTCGGCGGCAGCGGCGAGGGCGTCACCGTCATCGACGTGGAGGGCGCCTGGCAGCTCAGCCACGAGGACCTGTCGGCGAAGCTCGCGGGCGTCGTCGTGGGGACGCCGATCTCGGACGTGGCGTGGCGCAACCACGGCACCGCCGTCCTCGGCGTGATCGGCGGCGACCGCAACGACCGCGGTGTCACCGGCATCGCGCCGGAGTCGGTGACCGCGGCCGCCTCCTTCCAGGGCGTCGGCACGGCGGCGGCGATCCACGCGGCGGCCGAGCGGCTCGGTCCCGGCGACATCGTGCTGATCGAGCTGCACCGGCCGGGACCGCGGTTCGACTTCGAGCAGCGCGACGACCAGCGCGGATACATCGCCCTGGAGTGGTGGCCCGACGACTACGCGGCGATCAAGTACGCCACCGCGAAGGGCGTCGTGGTGGTGGGCGCGGCGGGCAACGGCGCCGAGTCCCTGGACGACGCCGTGTACGAGCGGCGCCCCGAGGGGTTCCCGTCCTGGTGGCACAACCCGTTCAACCCGTCGAACCGCTCGTCGGGCGCGGTCCTGGTCGGCGCGGGCGCACCGCCGCCCGGCACGCACGGCCGCGACCACGGCCCGGACCGCTCACGCCTCGCCTTCTCCAACTACGGCGCCCGCGTGGACGCCCAGGGCTGGGGCCGCGAGGTCACCACCACCGGCGGCTCCTGGAACCTGCCCGGCGATCTGCAGGGCGGCTCCGAGGAGATCGCCTGGTACACCGATACGTTCTCCGGCACCTCGTCCGCCTCCCCGGTGGTAGTCGGCGCGCTGGCCTCCCTCCAGGGCATGCTCAAGGCAGGAGGCCAGCGCCCGATGACGTCCCAGCGGGCGCGCGATGTTCTCCGGGCGACCGGCTCACCGCAGCAGGACGCCCCGGGCCGGCCCGCCTCACAGCGGATCGGCAACCGGCCCGACATCAAGGGAGCGGTCACCAACCTGCTTCCCTCGACCGTCGGTTCGGGCCAGGCCGAGCGGTACTGGGACGAACTGATCCCGTATCCGTCCGAACTCCCGCCCCGGCTACGCCTGTTCGTGGCGGGCACCTGGCGCAACCTGAACAACCCGACCCCCGAGATCCGCCAGGCGGTGCACTCCGCCTTCGCCGGGGGACGGCCCGACATTCGTGTCTGGTTCTCGGACGACGAGATCGTCGGCCTGGTGGTAACGGGCTGACGGCGACTTACGAGAGAAGGGGTACCCGCATGAGCACCACCCCCCAGATCGGCCAGCAGCAGCAACAGCAGCCCTTCGGGCAGCAACAGCCCTACGGCCAGCAGCAGTTCGGCCAGGGCCAGTTCGGCCAGGGCCAGCCCGGCCAGGGCCAGTTCGGGCAGCAGCAGGGTGGCCTGCACCCGATCCCGCGCAGTGCCCAGCAGCAGGGCCAGCAGCAGGGCCAGCAGGGCCAGATGGGCCAGCAGGGCCCGAGCACGGTTCCTCCGCAGTTCGGGCAGCAGCAACAGCCCTTCGGCCAGCAACAGCCCTACGGTCAGCAGCAGTTCGGCCAGGGCCAGCTCGGCCAGCAGCACCAGATTCCGCAGCACCTGCAGCAGCAGCTCCAGCAGATGGGGCAGCAGCAGCCGTTCCAGCAGCTCCTCCAGCAGATGGGGCAGCGCGGTCAGCAGGGCGGCCAGCAGGCCCAGGTCCCGCAGGCCGAGGTGCCGGAGATCTCGACGCAGTCGCTGGTCCTCGGCGTCGCGCAGAGCTTCTACGACTACGTACAGCCGCTCCCGGGCCAGGCCGAGGTGCTGTACCTGCTCGTGGACAACGCCTGGCGGGTGCTGATCAACCCGGAGGACGAGACGCACACGATGGTCCAGAACGCCTTCGTCTACGGGCAGCAGGTCATCGCGTTCTACGACAACCAGAGCAACCCCGGCCTGATCGTCGGCGTGGCCATCACCCGGTGACCGTGACGACAGCCTGACCGGAAGAGCCGGCGGCGCCGGGCGGAGGAGAGCACCCCCGCCCGGCGTCGCCCCATGTCACCTACCGGACGCACACGTGAACTCGGCGTCCGCCCAGTCCCCGTGGTCCCCGGTCTTGGACCCGTTGGTGTCGGTGACCTTCAGGCGCAGGTGGCGCGCACCGGTCACGTCCACGTCGACCGGGACGGTGGCCGACGCCCCGGTCACCTCGGGCGAGGTCCACAGCACCTTGCCGTCGGCCTCGACGGAGAAGGCGACCTCGCCGTACCCGTTGATCTCGTCGTCGATCCCGACGTCCGCGGTCAGCCGGGTGCACTGCCGACCGAGATAGACCTCGATGTCGGAGTCGGCGTGCACGCCGATCCCCTTCTCGTACGTCTTCCCGGCGAGGGTGAGCGGGTGCCCGTCGGTGGCGCCGGACTCGCCGTTGCTGCGGTCGCGTTCGGCGGGCCCGTAGCCGTTGGTCGACGTCAGCCACTCCAGGTCGCTCGCCCAGGTGTCCCCCGCCGGTGGCTTCGGCATCACGGAGACCGCGAAGTGCCCCTCGGAGGTGCGCTGTTGGCCCGCGGTGCGGTAGCGGGCGGTGGCGGTGAGGGCCTGCTCCCCCGCGGTGGCATCGCCGCTCGGGGTGAGGGCGACCTCGACGCGCCGCGTGCCGCCCGCAGGGATCCGGTCGACGGTGACGGCGTCCCCGGCCTTCCATCCGGCGGGAGCCTGTACGGCCACGGCGACGTCGGTGGCGTCCTTCGTCCCCGCGGTGACGTCGACGGCGACCTCGCCCTCGACGCCCGCTCCCAACTCCTGGGCCACGGGCGCGGACACGGCCGCGTCGGCGCCCGGTACGGCCCCGCCCACGGCGGCGGTGTCCCGCAGATCGAGCGTGAAGTCCTGCCGGGTGGAGAGCGTCCCGGTCTTCACGCGCACGACGCCACCCCGGTCGTCCGGGTCGTAGAACCAGCCACGCCCGGCCTTGTCGAACGCGCTCCTGGAGTCGAGACGCACCAACTTCTGCCCGTCCAGACGGACTTGGCTCGGCGCGTCACCGGTGTGCACGGTGAAGGAGTAGGGCCGGGCGCTCTGCTTCCCGTCGTACGTCCCCTCACTGGCGCCGATCCGTACGCGCACGTCGCCGGGTCCCGCCTTCGGCGCGGTGACCGTGGCGCGCTGCGTGGCGTAGGCGCCGCCGCGGTGGTCGCGGGTGACGCCGTCGTCCTCGTACAGCCGGAACGACGAGTTCCCCTGCGGGTACACGTCCCAGGCGACCTGCGCGTCCGCGCCCCGGTCGGCGTACGAACGGATTCCGGGCCACATCGGCACGGCGGCCCCGCCCTTCACGAACAGGGGCAGTGTGTCGAGCGGCGCGCTGTACCCGTCGATCGTGGTCGGCCCCTGGTAGACCCGCCCGGTCCAGTAGTCGGTCCAGGTCCCCTTGGGCAGGTAGATGCCGTCCCGCACGGCGGCGTCCTTGTAGACGGGCGCGACGAGGAAGTCCTCACCGGTCAGGAACTCGTACTTGGCGGCGTCGGTCGCGGCCTTCGGATCGTCCGGGTACTCCAGCGCGAGCGGCCGCACGGCGCCGACGCCGGTCTCGGTGGCCTCGTGCGCGTACGAGTACAGGTAGGGCAGCAGCGACTCGTGCAGCTTCAGGTACTTCCGGTTGACCGTCGTGTACGGCTCGCCCTGCCGGAACGGCTGCTTGTCGCTCGCCGCCCACCCGTCCATGGTCATGGTCACCGGCAGCAGCGACTTCCACTGCAGGTCGCGTACGTACGTCTTGGGGCTGCCGCCGAAGATGCCGTCGACGTCACCCGTCGTGTAGGCGAGGCCGGACATGGTGGCGCCGGCGTAGGTCGGGATCTGCCAGCGGATGTAGTCCCAGGAACCGGACTGGTCCCCCGACCACTGGACGCCGCAGCGCTGGGCACCGGCCCAGCTCTCGGGCGCCCAGGTGAACCCGCGGGCGTCGGAGTTGTCCTCGATCCCCCGGTAGGCGTCCTTGCAGCCGTCGAGCGCGAACTTGTACCCGGCGCCGACCCACGCGACGTCGAGCTTGGCGACGCGCTGGCCCGCCTTCACCTGGTCGGCGATCTTGTCGATGCCGTCCTCGGTCCAGAGCCCGAGCTGTGCCTTGTCCGCCTGGAGGCCCTTGGCGGTCTCGGCGAGGTTCTCGTACCCGCAGCCGTAGCCGTCGTTGACCAGCATCCAGCCCAGCGGCATGTCGTTCGCGACGTACTCCTCGGAGATCTTGAGCGCGTCGAGGGTGTGCCGCTCGCCCCGGTTGGCGTTGTGCAGATAGCAGTCGGCGTCGCCGATCTCCAGCCCGTAGATCGGGGGCAGGAACGGCTTCCCGGTCAGTTTCGTGTACTGCCCGATGACGTCCTTGGCGCTGTCGTCACCGCTGCCCGCGAAGTAGTACGCGTCGAAGCGGCGCTCCTTGGCGGCGGCGGTGACGGGCTCGCCGAAGGTGTACGTGTTGGGCGCGTAGGTGTTGCGGAAGACGCCGTATCCGGCCGAGGAGAGGTAGAAGGGAACGGAGTTGGGGTGACCCCCGTCGTCCCAGTCGTAGTCGACCTCGGCCTCGACGGTCTGCCCGCGCAGGCTGGTGTTGCCGCGCCCGTTCTGCATGCCCACGCCGTAGAACTGCTCGTCGCCGCCGCGGTCGAGGGTCTGCGTGGTGGAGTCGGCGCCCCAGCTGACGGGCTCGCTCTCGGCCCACAGCTCGGTGCCGTCGTTCCTGAACAGGGCGAAACGCAGCGGGGACTTGTAGGCGCGCAGGGTGACCTTGGCGCTGCTCAGTTCGTACCGGTCGCCGCGGTCCTTCCAGCGGGTGGCGGGCGGCGCGCCCTGCGGCAGGACGATGTCGTCGCCGACGGGATCACTGAACGTCCCGTCCGGGGCGACCTCGATCCGGAAGCTCTCGGAACTCACGAAGCTGACGCGGGCCTCGGCGGGCCCGGCGTCGAAGGTGTAGCGGGCCTTGTCCGGATGGAATCCGGTGACATCGCCGAGGGCGCCGGGTTCGTCGGCGGCCCGGGCCGACTGCCCGGGCCCGGCGAGAGCGGCCGCGAACCCGATCAGGGCCACGGCGACCAAGGATCTGAGACGTACGGAACGTCTTAGCGTGCTCGATGCTGATCGCATGGCCATGGTTTAGCGCACAAACGAGCACGGCGCCAGAGTGCGCATGCGAGAGCCCCTCCGGTGATCGAGGAGCGGTGTCCGGGGCAGAGCCCCGCGACCTCAACTCATCGCCCCGGAGGGGCTCTTCGGAACGGGTGGGACGGGAACCTTAAAGAGCGACCCCGAGGAGAGCGTCGACGGCACGCGAGACAACACCCGGCGCGCCCTCGTCCGAGCCGCCTTCGGCGTCCTGCAGCTCGGCCCACCGGTCGACGGCGGCCAGCGCGGCAGGCGCGTCCAGGTCGTTCGAGAGCGCCTCCCGGATCTCCTCGACGAGCGCCTCCGCGGCGGGCCCGTCGGGTCGCGACACGGCCGCACGCCACCGCCCGAGCCGGGCCACGGCGTCGGCCAGCACCTGATCGGTCCACTCCCAGTCGGACCGGTAGTGGTGGGCGAGCAGCGCGAGCCGGATGGCGGCCGGGTCGACCCCGTCGCGCCGCAGCTGCGACACGAAGACGAGGTTGCCCTTGGACTTGGACATCTTCTCGCCGTCGAGCCCGACCATGCCGGCGTGCACGTACGCCTTGGCCATCGGGAACTCGCCGGTCAGCGCCTGCGCGTGCGAGGCGCCCATCTCGTGGTGCGGGAAGGCCAGGTCGGATCCGCCGCCCTGGACGTCGAAGCCCATGCCGAGGTGGTCGAGGGCGATGGCAACACACTCGATGTGCCAGCCGGGGCGCCCCTGCCCCAGGGAGCCGCCGTCCCAGCTCGGCTCGCCCTCACGGGCGGCCATCCAGAGCATCGGGTCGAGCGGGTTCTTCTTGCCCGGACGGTCCGGGTCACCACCCCGCTCGGCGGAGAGGAGCCGCATCGCGGCGGCGTCCAGGTTCGAGACGGACCCGAAGTGCGGGTCGGACTCGACGGAGAAGTAGATGTCGCCCTCGAGCTCGTAGGCGGCACCGGCGTCGCGCAGTCGCTCGACGAGCGGCACGATGCCGGGTATCGCCTCGACTGCGCCGATGTAGTGCTGCGGCGGCAGCATCCGCAGGGCGGTCATGTCCTCGCGGAACAGGGCGGTCTCGCGCTCGGCGAGGCCCTCCCAGTCGATGCCGTCGCGCACGGCCCGCTCCAGCAGAGGGTCATCGACGTCCGTCACGTTCTGGACGTAGTGAACCTGCCGCTTGGTGTCGAGCCACACGCGCTGCACCAGGTCGAACGCGTTGTAGGTCGCCGCGTGACCCATGTGGGTCGCGTCGTACGGCGTGATGCCGCAGACGTAGATACGGGCGACGGGACCGGGGGCGAGAGTGACGAGCCCCTCGGTCGCGGTGTCGTGGATCCTCAGGTCGCGGCCCTTGCCAGGCAGGGCGGGGACCTCAGAAGCGGGCCAGGCATGCATGTCATGAGCCTAACCGGACGGTGCTTCCGTATACGAACCGGACCAGGCCTGATGGCCGACAAGGCGCTCTTGCGCGATCATCCCGGGCCCGCTAGACGGCTCTCTGCGCCCCGCTACGCGGCGAGCGTGGCCCGGATGCCGTCCGAGAGCCCGAAGTGGCGTATGCCGTGCAGCAGATAGGCGCGCAGGGTGCACACGAAGTACGTCCAGCCCTGCGTCTGCCCGGCCGCCCGGGCCGCGCCCTCGATCCCGTCGTCCATCGGCTGCTCGGTGATGGTGAGCGCGGTGGCCCCGCCCGACGTCCCGGCCGGTGCCAGCTCGATGGTGACCTGCCCGCCCGGCCAGCTCCACGAGACGAGCCGATCGGGCTCGATCTCGCCCATCTCGACGTCGAACTCCACGTCGACATGGGGAAAGCTCCAGGTCACGGTGGTTCCGGGCACCATCGGCGCGGACGTGCGCTCGACGAAGAAACCCGACAGTCCCTCGACCGTGACGATGGCCTCGAAGACGTCCTTCACCGGGCGGTCGATCCGGTCCTCGACAATCAGCTTGGTCATGCCCCCGAACGTAGCCCCGGCCTCTGACAATCGCCTCTGGACGGAACGAAGCCGCAGGTCAACCAGGGTTGAGCTCAGATCGGCGGCCACGGGATCGCGGGCCACTCCCCGCTCGGCTCCCGGTGCCGGCCGGACTTCAGCAGCGCGGCCACCCGCTCCCGTACGGCGTCCAGCTCGGCCCCGGTGATCAGCTCGCCCAGCCGTGCCGCGAGCGGCTCGCCCTCCCTCAGGCGGTCGCGCAGCGCCTCCAGGGCCGCGGTCGCCTCCTCGGTCAGCGGGTCCCCGGCCCAGCCCCACAGGAGCGTGCGCAGCTTGTCCTCGACGTTGAAGGTGACGCCGTGATCGATGCCGTACAGCCGCGCCTCGGCGTCGACGAGCAGGTGCCCGCCCTTGCGGTCGCCGTTGTTGATCACCGCGTCGAGCACGGCGAGCCGGCGCAGCCGCACGTCGTCGGCGTGCACGAGCAGCGCGGTGCGCCCCTCGCCGACCTCGGCGAACCCGATGGCCTTCCAGCCGTCCTCGGGCTCCTCGGCCTCCACCAGCGCCAGCAGCCCGCCGTCCTGCGACGGCTCCTCGGGGGTGTCGATCCACAGCTGGCACATGCCCTCGCCGTACGGCCCGTCGCGCAGCACCGTGGGCGGCACGAGGCCCCAGCCGAGCGCCTCGGACACCTCGTAGGCGGCCACCTCGCGCTGCGCGAGCGTGCCGTCGGGGAAGTCCCACAGCGGGCGCTCGCCGCGGACCGGCTTGTAGACGCACGAGGCCTCGTCGCCCTCGAACGTGACGGTGCACAGCAGCACGGCGTTCGACGCGTCGCGGATCTGTCCCTCCACGTGGAGCTCCCCACGGGTGAGGAGCTCCAGGTCGCGGGCCGTCACGCGCCGCGCCGGTATCCGTTCTGGCGCGGACATACGTGTCCCTCCGGGTCGAGCGGCAGGCTGCACAGCGGGCACGGCGGACGGCCCGCGTTCACGACGTCCAGGGCCCGCTTGGCGAAGGCGCGGGCCTGGATGCCGGTGAGACGGACCCGCAGCATCGGCGGGCCGTTCTCCTCGTCCTGGAGAAGTTTTTCCTCGGCCTCCGCCAGGTCCTCCTCGGAGTCGGCGTCCAGCTCGACGAGAGCCTGCGCCT
Organism: Streptomyces sp. HmicA12; assembly: GCF_000373565.1. Taxonomy (GTDB): domain Bacteria; phylum Actinomycetota; class Actinomycetes; order Streptomycetales; family Streptomycetaceae; genus Streptomyces. The sequence continues at coordinate 385,259 of NZ_KB891849.1, forward strand.
CGACGATCATGCGCTGCTCGTCGCCGTCCCAGGCCAGGGCCATGGTGCCGACCCGGAACTCCTCCTCGACGGGGGCGTCGAGCGGGGCCGTGTCGGCGATCTCGTTGGGGGCCACGGCCGGCACCGGAGCATTGCCGCCGCTGCGCCGCACGACCTCGTCGAGCAGCTCGTCCATGCGCTCGGCGAGCGCGGCCACCTGGGTCTTCTCCAGCGCCACGCTGGTCACCCGGGGCCCTTCCGAGGCCTGCAGGAAGAAGGTGCGGCGCCCGGGGAGCCCGACCGTACCGGCCACGAAACGCTCCGGAGGGTCGTAGAGGAACACCTGACGGGACACGTCCTGTCTCCATGGGGATCTGGGGATCGACTGGCTGGGCCCGGCCGCGGGCGGCCGGATCCGACTGTGCTTACGGCTGCTTCACCCTACTGCGGCCGACGATCACGGTGCGCCCGCGCCGCCCCCGACGGGCGCGTTCGGGCTCTGCGGCTCCTCGCGCGGCGCCAGCGACGCGAAGTCCCCTGTGTCACCGAGGCGTACGAGAAAAGGGCGCAGACGTGTGTAACGGATCGCGGTGACGGAACACGGCTCTACAGAGATCCGCTGAAAGAGGTCCAGATGCAGTCCGAGAGCGTCCGCCACAAGGGACTTGATGATGTCGCCGTGCGAACACATGACATACACGGCGTCGCTGCCGTGATCGCGCTCCACGCGCGCGTTCCACTCACGTACCGCCTCCGCGGCCCGGTGCTGCATCTGCCGCATGGACTCCCCGCCGGGGAAGGCCGCGGCCGTCGGGTGCTGCTGCACGACCTCCATGAGCGGCTCGCCGGCCAGCTCGGCGAGCTTGCGGCCCGACCAGTCCCCGTAGTCGCACTCGCCGATGCGGTCGTCGGTGTGCGCGGTCAGTTCGGGCCGCGCGGCGAGCAGCGGTGCGACGGTCTCCCGGCAGCGCTGCAGCGGGCTGCTGACGACCTCGGAGAGGGGCAGGTCCTTGAGCCGCTCGGGGAGCGTCGCGGCCTGCGCGGTACCGCGCTCGTCGAGGGCCACGCCGGGGGTCCACCCGGCCAGCAGACCCGCGGTGTTGGCGGTGGAGCGTCCGTGACGGACGAGGATCAGCGTGGGCATGGGAGCCACCCTAGGCGCAGAAGGAAGTGCGACCGGTCCGGCCCCTGGGAAGAATGGCCTACATGATCGTCGACTGCGCCGTGTACCGGGACGGGCGCCGCACCGAGGGCCCGTCGGACCTCTCCGAGCTCTCCGACGCCCTGGACGAGGCGCGGGCGACCGGCGACGCCTTCCTGTGGATCGGGCTGCACGAGGCGACCGAGGCCGAGTTCGACCGGGTGACCCAGGAGTTCGGCCTGCATCCGCTGGCCGTCGAGGACGCCCTGAAGGCGCACCAGCGGCCGAAGCTGGAGGTCTACGACGACTCGCTGTTCGTGGTCCTCAAGCCGGTCGTGTACGAGCCGCAGAGCGACAAGGTGTCCTCGGGCGAGGTGATGCTGTTCGTCGGCGACTCGTTCGTGGTGACCGTGCGGCACGGCGAGGGAGCGCCCCTGACGGCCGTACGGCAGCGTCTGGAGAAGGACCCGGAGTTCCTCGGGCACGGTCCCACGGCGGTGCTGTACGCGATCGCGGACGCCACCGTCGACCACTACCTGGAGGTCGCGGCCGAGCTGCAGACCGACCTGGAGGAGCTGGAGGCGGAGGTCTTCTCGCCGGACGGCGGCGGCTCGCGGGACACGGCGTCGCGGATCTACGCCTTCAAGCGGCAGATCGTCGAATTCCGGCGCGCCACGGGCCCGTTGGCGCTGCCGATGGCCCGGCTCGCGGGGATCGGCCCGTTCCCGATGACCGTCCCGTTCGTGGACGGTGAGGCGCAGCCCTTCTTCCGTGACGTGCACGACCACCTGACGCGCGTGAACGAGTCCGTGGACGGCCTGGACCGCCTCGTGACGGACATCCTGTCCGCGCATCTCGCGCAGATGAGCGTGCGGCAGAACGACGACATGCGGAAGATCTCCGCGTGGGCGGCGATGGCCGCGGTGCCCACGATGATCGCGGGCATCTACGGCATGAACTTCGACCACATGCCGGAGCTGCACTGGGTGTGGTCGTACCCGGCGGTGGTCGCGCTGATGGCTCTCCTGGAACTGCTCCTGTACCGGATGTTCAAGCGCCGCGGGTGGCTGTAGGCGGTTCGCTCGGGGACGGCCTCAGGCGAACTCGACCGAGGTCGTCGCGGGGCCGCCGAGCGCGTCACGGCGTTCCGGCATCTTCAGGGAGACCATGCGCCGCCATCCGCCGAGGCGTTCGTACGCGTACACGGCGTGGATCCCGGCGGCGAGCACGCCCGCCTTCGCCGCGTTCCAGCCCAGGACGCGCCCCATGTGGTCCATGACGGCGAGCGAGACGTCCCGGTAGACGGCGATCTCCGCGAGGGCGCACTCCCGGAGGATCCGCTGAATGGTGCGGCCGTGGCCCGCGTACGCGAGGCGGAGCAGTTCCTCGTGGCAGTAGGCGAGGTGGTTGTCCTCGTCGTTGGAGATCATCTTCACCGCTCGGCCGATGTCGGGGTGGCCGGAGAAGTGCTTGCGCAGCAGTTCCATCTGCTCGGAGGCGCGCTGCTCGGTGACGCGGCTGTGCGCCAGGTACGTGACGACGTCCACCACGGACAGCGGTTCGTCGCGCTTGAGCCGCTCATGGGCGAGACCGATGCCGTGCTTCTCCAGGAGCATCGTGTAGTCGGCCTCGGGCGGGACGGGCACCGGCTCCAGACCGCGCTTCTTCATGAGGGCGTCGAAAATGCGCCCGTGCTTGTCCTCGTCGGCCCCGTGCCGGGCCACCTTGGGCGCGAGGGCCCGCTCGCTCGCGGGGACGAGGGCGGCGATCCGGCCGTTCTCCCAGCCGCCCTGTGACTCGCCGCCGGCCGCGATGGAGCAGAATAGCCGGAACGACTCGTCGTTGTCGATGATCTCCTGGAACAAGCTCTTGGCCGACAGCATCGTGATACCTCCATGCCTCCACACGTTCGCAAAGAACGAGTCAAATGCGGTAGGCGGTGGCAGGCAACAGGTATGACGGACAACTCCGCCGAAAGGAGGATCCGTGCCCGGAACAGAGGCGTAACCGTGGGCCGGATGGCGCGTTGTTCTCCGTGACGGCCGTGGCGGGGAAGACCCCCCGAGCCCCCACCACGGCCGCGGACCTCTTTCGCTCCCCCTACGCCAGCCCGGCGCGCTCCAGTGCCTCCGTGCCCGCGCGCAGCGAGGCGAGGCGCTCGTCCAGGGTGAAGCCGGCCGGGGACAGCGTCAGCGTGGTGACACCGGCCTCGGCGTAGGCCCGCATCCGGTCGGCGATCCGGTCCACCGAGCCGAGCAGCGTGGTCGAGTCGATGAGCTGGTGCGGGATGGCCGCGGCGGCGCCGTCCTTGTCGCCGGACAGGTACTTGCCCTGGATCTCGGCAGCCTCCTTCTCGTAGCCCATGCGCTGTGCGAGCTGGTTGTAGAAGTTCTGCTTGGCGCTGCCCATACCGCCCACGTAGAGGGCGGTGTAGGGGCGGAACGAGTCGGCGAGCGTGGCCACGTCCTTGTCCTCGCCGACGGCGATCGGCACGGTCGGGCAGACGTCGAAGCCCTCCATGGTCTTGCCGGCCTTCTCGCGGCCCGCGCGCAGGTGCGCGATCGCGGTCTCCTCCAGGTGCTCGGCGGCCGGGAAGATCAGCAGGGCGCCGTCGGCGATCTCGCCGGTCTGCTCCAGGTTCTTCGGGCCGATCGCGGCGATGTAGAGCGGGATGTGCTCGCGCTTGGGGTGCACGGTCAGCTTCAGGGACTTGCCCGGCCCGTCCGGCAGCGGCAGGGTCCAGTGCGCGCCTTCGTAGGAGACGCGCTCGCGGCTCATCGCCTTGCGCACGATGTCGACGTACTCGCGGGTGCGGGCGAGCGGCTTGTCGAACTTGACGCCGTACCAGCCCTCGGAGACCTGCGGCCCGGAGACGCCGAGGCCGAGGCGGAAGCGGCCGCCGGAGAGGGTGTCGAGGGTCGAGGCGGTCATCGCCGTCATCGTGGGCTGGCGGGCCGGGATCTGCATGATGGCCGAGCCGACGTCGATGCGCTCGGTCTGCGCGGCGACGAACGACAGGACGGACACGGTGTCGGAGCCGTACGCCTCGGCCGCCCAGCACACCGCGTAGCCGAGCTTGTCGGCCTCCTTCGCGACGGCCAGATTGTCGGTGTCCATACCCAGGCCCCAGTACCCGAGATTGATGCCGAGCTTCATTGACCACATCCCCTTCACCGCGTGCGGGAACCGCTGGATTACCCATCGGTAACGTCTCTTGTCCGGAACCCTAACGCGACGGGCCGCGCGAGAGATATCCACAGGGCACCACATCCTGACCTTCGGCCAGTAATCTCAGCGCCCATGGAGCAGAGGCATCTCGGCCGTACCGGCCTGCGCGTGTCCCGGATCGGGCTCGGCACCCTCACGTGGGGCCGTGACACCGACGAGCACGACGCCGCCGACCTGTTGAAGGTCTTCTGGGAGGCGGGCGGCTCGCTCGTCGACACGGCCGATGTGTACGGGGACGGGGAGTCGGAGTATCTGCTCGGCCGCCTCATCGAGGGTCTCGTCCCGCGCCGGGACCTGGTCATCTCCACGAAGGCGGGCAGCGTGCCCGACCCGGACCGGCGCTTCGACGGCTCGCGCGGCCATCTGCTCTCCGCGCTCGACGCCTCGCTCGCCCGGCTCGGCACCGACTACGTCGACCTGTGGCAGGTGCACGCGTACGACACCGAGACCCCGCTCGACGAGACGCTGCAGGCCCTCGACATCGCTGTCAGCAGCGGCCGCGCGCGGTATGCCGGGGTCTCCAACTTCTGCGGCTGGCAGCTGGCCAAGGCCGGCACCTGGCAGCTGGCGGCGCCGGGCGTGCGCACCCGGCTCGCCTCCACGCAGATGGAGTACTCGCTGCTGCAGCGCGGCGTGGAGCGGGAGGTGCTGCCGGCCGCGCTGGACCTGGGCATCGGGCTGCTGCCCTCGTCGCCGCTGGGGCGCGGGGTGCTGACCGGGAAGTACCGGGGCGGCACACCGACGGACTCGCGCGGCGGCTCCGACCACATGGCACCGTTCGTCGCGCCGTATCTGGACGAGGCGGCCGGGCACATCGTGGACGCGGTCTCCATAGCGGCCGACGGGCTCGCCGTGACACCGCTGCAGGTGGCCCTGGCCTGGGTCAGGGACCGGCCGGGGGTGGCGGCGCCCATCGTCGGCGCGCGCAACGCGCAGCAGCTCACGGCGGCATTGTCAGTGGAGGCCCTTAGTCTTCCTGACGAGATCTGCCAGGCGCTCGACGACGTGTCGGCGCCCGTGCACCGCTATCCCGATCAGGACTGGAGCACGTTGTGAGTACGGAGCCCGTGGAGTCGGCGGAGTCCGCTGCCGCCCCGACCGAGACGGGGCCCGAGCCCGACGGGGGCCGGGCCGCCGAGGAGAGCCCGGACGCCGAGGGCGCACCGGCCCAGGGCGAGGCCGGAGACGGCACCGTCGAGGACGGCACCACCGAGGAAGACGCGGTCGACACCGAGGCTGCCGAAGAGGCGACCTCCGAGGGCACGGACACGCAGGCCGGGGACGGTGACGGCGCCGCCCAGTTGTCGGAGGCCGAGGCCGAGATCGCCGCTCAGCGGGAGCTCCGGGAGCGCATCGCGCAGCGCAAGGCCTCCAAGGAGGGGCCGATCGACGCCGGCACCAAGCTGAGCGGCACGGCCGCCGATCTGCTCGCCGCCGTGCGGGCCGTGGAGAGCGGCGAGAAGCCGGTCGCCGCCGCGTTCGCGGAGCCGGCGCCCGAGCCGCGCCGGGTCGTCACGCCCGAGCCGGTGCGCAGGCCCCAGCCGGTGACACCCGCGGTGGACTCGGGGCCCGGCACCGAGACGGTGGCCGCGGTGCGGGCCGTGCTCGTCGAGGGCGGGGCGCCCGAGGCCCTCGCCGCGGCGGCCGCAGCGGCCCTGGGCGAGGGCGCGGAGGACCAACTGCGCGAGGACCCCTGGCAGTTGCTGCGCCTGAGCGGGGTGCGCCCCGAGCAGGCCGACGGGTTCGCGCGGGCGCTGCTCGGCGCCGAGTGCGGCCCGCAGGACGAGCGGCGGGGCCGCGCCGTCACCGTGTGGCTGCTCGAGCAGGCCGCGGTCGCCGGGCACACGGCCCTCGACCTGCCGATGCTCGTGGACGCGCTGGGCAAGCGCGGGGTGCCCGATCCGGAGGAGGCCGTGCAGAGCGCCGCGGCGGAGGGCGACGCGATCCTGTTCCAGGACGCCATCGAGGACGCGCCCGCGCCCGCACCGGCCGAGGACGGTGAAGAGGAGGCCGAGCGTCCGGTCCGGGTCCTCGTCGGACTCGAGCGGTACGCGCTCGCCGAGGAGAGCCTCGCCGACGGACTCGCCCGGATCATCAACTCCGGCCCCAAGGACGGCGCATCGCCCGGTGGCGACTGGGAGGAGGCCGCCGCCTCCGCGCAGAGCACGACGGCCGAACTGATCCGGGCCGTCGGCGCGCACCGCCTCGTGCTGCACACCGGCGGGGACGCCGCGCGCGCGGAGCCGGTCGCCCTGGCCGCGGCCGCTGCCCGGCTCGGCCTGCGGGTCTGCGTCGCCGCGCACAGCACGGACGGGCGGCGCCGGGTCGCCGGGCAGCTCGGCCCGGACGCCCCGGAGACCGCCACGGCCACCGTCGCGGGGCTGCTCGCGCAGACCCAGGGACCCGGCAGGGACGCCGACGGGGCACTCGCCCTGGACCTCCTGGTCGTCCTGGACGCGCCGCAGCTGGACGTGGACAGCGCCGCGATGCTCGTGGAACTGCTGGCCGACGGCACCGGCCTGGTGCTCAGCGGCGACCCGGGCGTGCTGTGGTCGGCGGGCCCCGGGCGGGTGTTCGCGGACCTGCTGGCCGCCGGCATCTGCCCGCGGATCGCTTCCCGGACGCCGGACTTCGGCCCGGTCGGGGAGCTGGTCTCGGGGATCGGGATCGGTGAGCTGAACCAGGTGGAGGCGCCCGGCAAGGAGGTCGTCATCGTGCCGGTGCGGGACGCCGCCGAGGCGATCCACCGCACGGTGCAGCTCGTCGCGGACTCGGTGCCGCGGGCCATCGGGGTGCCCGCCGAGGAGACCCAGGTGATCACCCCCGGGCACGGCGGCGCGGCGGGGACACGGGCGCTGAACGCGGCGCTCAAGGAGCGGCTGAACCCCGGTCCCGGCCGCTTCGGCGGCTTCGATCCCGGGGACCGCGTGGTGCACGTGCCGGGACCCGGGCGGATCAGGCCCGGACGGGTGGTCGGCGCCGACGCGGAGGGGCTGCGCCTGGAGTGTGACGGTGAGCCCGTGCTCGTACCGAAGGAGCAGGTGGAGCGGGCCGTGCGGCACGGGTGGGCGGTGACCGGGCACCAGGCGGTGGGGCTGCGGTGGCCCGCGGCCGTGGTCGTGCTGCCCGGAGACGCGGCGCAGGCGCTGAGCCGGCCCTGGGTGTACACGGCGTTCGGGCGCGGGGAGCGGCATCTGTCCGTGGTGCACGGGGTGGACGCGGCGCTGCCGCACGCGGTCGCGGAGATCGCGGCCAAGCCCCGTACCACCCGGCTGCAGACGCTGGTCCGGGCCCAGGTACCCGGCGCGTAGCGGGCGGGACCGGGGTGGGCGCCCACAGGAGCGCTCACCCCGCGCCGGGGTGCCCAAGGCGTCGGTCGTTCTAGTGCTCGGCGTCCTCCAACGTCTCGAGGCCGACGGAGTCGTCGTCGGGGTCCAGCTCGTCGTCGAACACCGCGCTCACGTCGAACCGGCACACCACCCGCTGCGGGTCGGCCTGGTCGAACGGCGCCTCCAGCCACTCCCCCGGTTCCGCAGGGTCGTCCGCCGCGGTGACCCAGAGCGTCGAGTCGCCCTCCTCCAGGCCGAACTCCTTGTGCCGGGAGGCGATCTCGTCCGGTTCGAACTCGCCGAAGAGGACGCCCAGCGCGGCATGGACACTGCTGCCCGCGCCCGACGCGGTCGCGGCGTCCGCGTCCGGTCCCGCTTCGAGGTCGGCGACCCGGCCCGCCTGGGCGAGAAGGCGCTGCGGCTCCACCACGGCGTAGTCGCGTCGGATCAGCACGCTCAGCGCGTTCGGCTCCTCCGGTCCGGTGTACGGCGGCAGCGAGTCGTCGCCGCTGGGGATCTCGAAGGGGGTGACCTCGTCGTAGCGGTCGTACAGGAGCTCGTCGTACTCCTCGGCCGCGGCGGCGAGTTCGTTGAACGCTTCGTAGACGGCCGGGTCGTCCTCTCCCGACCTGCGCTCGACAGCCGCCAGGTGGCGGTCGAGCGCAGCCTTCACCGCCTCGGCGGCGGCGCGTACCTCGGCAGCGGTGGGCTGCGCAGCATCAGACATAGTGCAGACGCTATCCGTACCGGGCCACTGCCCGCACAATAGATGCGATGCCGGAATACGAATTTGTCGACGTGTACGTGCCGCGCGGGGTCTCCCGCAAGGAGGCGACGCGTCTGCTGACGGACCATGCAGAGTACGGACACTGGGAGTTGGACCGATTGAGCCTGCGCCGCGACGGCAGTCGCCGCGTACGCCTGAGGAGGCGGATCATCCGCCAGGTGCGGGCCACATGGTGACCTGAACCTGATGGGTCCACGGCTGAAACGGAGCGGGCCCCGCCGATGCGGGGCCCGCTCCGTTCGTACCGCTGTCTGCTGTGGCCCTTACGCGGCGGCCTTGGCGCGGCGGTAGAGCACCGCACCGCCGAGCAGCGCACCCGCGGCCAGGGCACCGGTCGCACCGATCGGCAGCGAGCTGCCGGTCTCCGCGAGCCGGGATTCGCCCTTGGGCTGGGCGACGGTCTGCGTCCCCGGCTGATTGGGCTCGTCCGGGGTGTCCGAGGTGATCGCGCGCGTCACCGGCTCGCCGGGCGCACCCGGCGCGGCGGGCTCGTTCGGAGTGTCCGGGTTGCTGGGCTGACCCGGGTTGCCCGGGTTGTTCGGCTGCGCCGGAGTGGTGGTGTCGGCGTTGGAGCATCCGTTGCCCGTGGCGCCGTTGCCGACCGGGCCGATGCCGACGGAGTTGCCGCACGCGTTCACCGGAACGTCCACCGGCACCTGCACGTGGTTGCCGGAGCCGATGCCGGGCGAGCCACCCGTGTGACCGCCGGCGTGCGAGCCGCCGCCGGACTGGTGCCCACCACCGCCACTGCCGCTGCCACTGCCACCGTCGTCCGAGGTGTTGGCACAGCTGTTGCCCGACGCCGGGTTGAGCAGCCCGATGACGTTGATGGTGTTGCCGCACACGTTGACGGGGACGTTGATCGGAGCCTCGACGTGGTTGCCGGAGGCGATGCCGGGCGAACCTTCCGCGCTTCCCTGCGCACCCGAGTCGGCGTGCGCGTAACCGCCGGTGACGGCGAGCACACCGGTCGCGGCCGCCACGGTGATCAGGCCCTTGCGCGTGACCTGTCGCATAGCTTTCCCTGCCTTAGCACTTTGAGAATTCTGGGAGCGGCACGGGAACTGTTGTGCCCCCGGCCACGAATGCCCGTCGGCCCCGGAGCGCATGGCGCGCACTCCGGGGCCGACGGACTCAGCCCCTCAAGGGGCGAGGCACAACAACGTCAGCTGTTGCTGCAGGTGTTGCCGAAGGTGGGGTTCAGCAGCCCGATCACGGAGACCGTGTTGCCGCAGACGTTCACCGGGACGTGAATGGGCGCCTGGATGACGTTGCCCGAGATGACGCCGGGGGACTTCACGGCAGCACCCTGAGCACCGGAGTCGGCGACGGCCATTCCCGCACCCGCGAGAACCAGACCACCAGTGGCAGCCGCAGCAGCGACGACCTTCTTGATCATTATTCCTCCTAGTTGGCAATGCAGTCCCAGCCGCGGACTGCACTCCCTGTAACGAGGAGGAGTTGACGGGGCTACGAGCCCCTGGCCCCTTTCACTCTTTTCAGCCGAATAGCACAAATGGCCGAATATTCGGCTCACGCGATGTTGACGCTCACGACGCGTCGATGAAGCGGTCCAGGACCCGGACGCCGAACTTCAGACCGTCCACCGGGACGCGCTCGTCGACACCGTGGAACATGCCGGCGAAGTCCAGCTCGGGCGGCAGCTGCAGCGGCGCGAAGCCGAAGTTGCGGATGCCGAGCTCCACGAAGGACTTGGCGTCCGTACCGCCGGAGAGCATGTACGGGATGGCCTTGCCGATCGGGTCCTCGGCGACGATCGACGCCTGCATGGCCTCGACGAGCGCCCCGTCGAAGGTGGTCTCGACGGCCTTGTCGGCGTGCACGTCCTCGCGCTTCACCTTGGGGCCGAGGATCCGGTCGAGGTCGGCGAGGAACTCGTCCTCGTACCCCGGCAGGAAGCGGCCGTCGACGTTCGCGGTGGCCTCGCCGGGGATCACGTTGACCTTGTAGCCGGCGTTCAGCTGCGTCGGGTTGGCGGTGTTGCTGAGGGTGGCACCGATCAGCTTGGCGATGCCGCCGAGCTTCGCGATCGTCTCCTCCATGTCCTCGGGGTCGAGCTCGGTACCGAGCGCGTCGCCGAGTTCGTCGAGGAAGTGGCGCAGCGTCTTGGTGACGCGGACCGGGAACTTGTGGCGGCCGAGGCGGGCGACGGCCTCGGACAGCTCCGTGATCGCGTTGTCCCGGTGGATCATCGAGCCGTGCCCGGCGGTGCCGGCCACGCTCAGCTTCATCCAGTGCATGCCCTTCTCGGCGGTCTGGATGAGGTAGAGCCGCCGCTGCTCGTTCACGGTGAACGAGAAGCCGCCGACCTCGCTGATCGCCTCGGTGACCCCGTCGAAGAGGTCCCGGTGGTTGTCGACGAGGTGGCGTGCGCCCCAGGTGCCGCCGGCCTCCTCGTCGGCGAGGAAGGCGAGGACGATGTCGCGCGGGGGCTTGCGGCCCGTGCGCAGCCGGTCGCGGACGACCGCGAGGGTCATCGCGTCCATGTCCTTCATGTCGACGGCGCCGCGGCCCCACACGCACCCGTCGGCGATCTCGCCGGAGAAGGGGTGGTGGGTCCAGTCCGCCGCGTTGGCCGGTACGACGTCGGTGTGGCCGTGGATGAGCAGCGCGGGCCGCGACGGGTCCTCGCCCTCTATACGGGCGACCGTGGAGGCGCGGCCCGGGTGCGACTCGAAGATCTTCGGCTCGAGGCCCACCTCGGCGAGCTTCTCCGCGACCCATTCGGCGGCCTTGCGCTCGCCGGGTCCCGAGTGGTCGCCGTAGTTGCTGGTGTCGATCTGGATCAGTTCGCGGCAGAGGTCGACGACCTCGTCCTGCCCGGAGACGGCCCTGCCCGTGCTCGGCTCGCTCACGCTTGTTCCTCTCTCCCTGTGGATCCCCCTCATCCTCTCTCCCCCGGCGCCGCGACCCAAGGCCGGGCACCGCTCGTCACGTGTCGTTCACAGGGGAAGCGTCCGAGGTGGGGGGTGATCGGAGCACTCCGAAACCCTGGTAATGTTCTCTGTGTCGCCGCGGGAAACACCCCGCAAAAAGGCGGCAGACACCTTGTCCGGGTGGCGGAATGGCAGACGCGCTAGCTTGAGGTGCTAGTGTCCTTTATCGGACGTGGGGGTTCAAGTCCCCCCTCGGACACCAGAGAGACAAGCCCCTCGTCGAGGGGCTTTCTTCGTTTTCGCTCACGGGACGTCCGCGATGCCGGTGCGCCGGTCGAAGACCAGGGGCCGTGCCACACGCAGCGCGGTGGTGAGCGCGCCGAGAAGCACCGCGTCCGCTCCGTCCTCGCCCGCCGTTCCCGCCTCGACGCGGGGGCGCAGCGGGGTGAGGCGGTGCAGGGTGTCGGCGACGGTGGTCAGCAGGAGGTCGGCGCCGCGGCCCACTCCCCCGCCGAGCACCACCAGGTCCGGGTCGAGGACGGCGGTGACGGTGGCGACGGCCAGGGCGAGGCGTTCGCCTTCCTGCCGTACGGCTTCCAGGGCGGCGGGGTCGCCGGTGCGGGCGGCGTCGAAGACGCGTTTGGCCGTGAGCGGTCCCGTCATGCCCCCGTCGCGGGCGGCGCGGACCACGGCGTCGGCGGAGACGGCGTCCTCCAGCAGGCCGCGCCGGGGGGCGCTGCCGGAGCGGGGTACGCCGTCGAGCGGCAGGAAGCCGATCTCTCCGGCGGCGCCGTGCGCGCCCAGGAAGAGTTCGCCGTCGGCGACGACACCCATGCCGAGTCCGGTGCCCACGAGGACGTAGACGAAGAGGCGGCTGCCCGTGCCCGCGCCGAAGGTGTACTCGCCGAGGGCGGCGAGGTTGGCGTCGTTGTGGACGGAGAGCGGGGTGCCGAGCCGCTCGCGCATCCGCTCGACGAGTCCGGGGCGGCCCCAGCCGGGCAGGTTGACGGCGTAGCGGACGCGGCCGGTGTGGCGGTCGAAGACGCCCGGGGTGCCGACGGCGGTGTGCACGATGTCGGAGGACCTCAACTCGGTTTCGGCTAGGGCCTGTTGGGCGCAGGCGATGGCGGCGTCGGCGACCGCGGTGGCGCTGCGGCCGCGGTTGCGCGTCTCGGTGCGGGCGACGACGGCGCCGGACAGGTCGGCGACGGCCGTGCGCAGCCGGGCCCGGCCGATGTCGATGCCGAGGACGTGTCCGGCGCGCGGGTCGGGCTCGTAGAGGACGGCGATGCGGCCGCGGCTGCCCGCGTGGGTGCCGGCCTCGCGGACCAGGCCCGCGCGTTCCAGGGCGGCGAGGGCGGAGGAGACGGTGGGTTTGGACAGGCCGCTGGCGCGGGCGAGTTGGGCGCGGGAGGCGGGGCCGTTCGTGCGTAAGCGCTCCAGGAGCAGCCATTCGTTGTTGCTGCGCAGGCGCTGCCGGTTCCAGGCAGGGGGTGTCGTCACGCGTCGGCTCCGGGCGCGGTGACGTGGCAGGCGGCGGTGTGCCGTTCGGCGACCGGTCGAAGGGTCGGGGTGACCCGGTGGCACCGGTCGACGGCGAGCGGGCAGCGGGCGCGGAAGCGGCAGCCCGGGGTGGGGTCGATGACGACGGGCGGGTCGGTCTTGGCGGTCGCCGCGTCGACGTCGAGGGGGGCGCGGGGGTCGGGCACGGCGGAGAGCAGGAGGTCGGTGTAGGGGTGGCGGGGGTGGGCGAGGACCTCTTCGGTGGGTCCTGTCTCGACGATGTGGCCGCCGTACATGACGGCGATCCGGTCGGAGAGGTAGCGGGCGCTCGCGATGTCGTGGGTGATGTAGAGGAGCGAGACGCCCTCGCTCTCGCGCAGGTCGGCCATGACGTTGAGGAGGCCGATGCGGATGGAGACGTCGAGCATGGAGACGGGTTCGTCGGCGAGGATGAGGCGCGGCCGGTGGGACAGGGCCTGGGCGAAGCCGATGCGCTGGCGCTGGCCGCCGGAGAGTTCGTACGGGAAGCGGTCGAGGACGTCGGGGGCGAGGCCGACCGCCTCGGTGACGCGCTCGGCCTCCGACTGCCGCTCTCCTCGGCCCAGTTGGGGCTGGTGGAGGGTGATGCCGCGCAGGATGCCGTGGGAGACGCGGTAGGCGGGGTTGAGGGCGGAGAAGGGGTCCTGGAAGACCATGGGGACGGCGCCGCGGTACGCGAGCCTGGCCCTGCGGCCGCGCTGCTGGCTCAACGGCCTTCCCCGGTAACGGATTTCGCCGCGGGTCGGCCGGTGCACCTGGGCGACGAGGCGGGCCAGGGTGGACTTGCCGCTGCCGCTCTCGCCGACGAGGGCGAGGATCTCCCGCTCCCCGACGGCGAGGTCGACGTCGTCGACGGCGTGCAGGGCGCGCCGGCTCAGTCCGGTGCCGACCTTGAAGTGGCGTGTGACACCGCGCAGTTCCAGGAGCGGGCTCGTCATCGAGAGGCCTCCGTGGGGGCGGTCGGCGCGTGCAGCAGGCAGCGGGCGTGGGCGTCGCCGACGGGGTACAGGTCCGGCTCCTTCTCGTGGCACTGCGGTTGCACGAGGGGGCAGCGCGGGGTGAAGCGGCAGCCGGGCGGCGGTGCGGCGAGGTCGGGCGGGCTGCCGGGGATGCCCTGGAGGGGCACGCGCGGGCCGCGGATCGAGGGGAACGCCTCCAGCAGGCCGCGGCTGTAGGGGTGGGCGGGGTGGTCGAAGACGTTCCGGGTGGGCCCGGTCTCGACGACCTGGCCCGCGTACATGACGAGGAGCCGGTCGGAGAAGTGGCTGACCAGGGACATGTCGTGGGTGACGAAGAGGACGGCGAAGCCGAGGAGGCGCTGCAGCTCCTTGATCTGCACCATCAGGGAGCGCTGGGCGACGACGTCGAGCGCGGACGTCGGTTCGTCCATGACGACGAGGTCGGGGGTGAGCAGCAGCGCCATGGCGATCATGGCGCGCTGGCGCATGCCGCCGGACAGCTGGTGCGGGTAGCTGCGCAGGTGGACCGGGTCGATGCCGACGAGGTCGAGGACTTCGGCGGAGCGGGCGCGGATCTCCTCGTCGGTGTACGAGCCGTGGGCGGCCATCGCGTCCTTGTACTGGGCGGCGAGGGTGGCCACCGGGTTGAGGGCGTTCATGGCGGACTGCAGGACGACGGAGAAGTCGCGCCAGCGCAGGTCGTCGAGTTCGCGTTCGGGGAGGGTGACGAGGTCGGTGCCCTTGAAGCGGACCGTGCCGCCGGTGATGCGGGCGGGTGGGTTGAGCAGGCCGGTGACGGCGAACAGGAGGGTGGACTTGCCGCACCCGGACTCGCCGACGACGGCCGTGAACTCGCCCGGGTGGACGGCGAGTTCGACGTGGTCGACGGCGGTGACCGGGCCGCGGTCGGTGTCGTGGGCGACGCTCAGGTCCTGGACGTCGAGCAGCGCCGGCTCAGGCATGCCGCCTCCTTCGTACGGGCCGCAGGGCCGGGTTGCCGATCTCGTCGAAGGCGTAGTTGATGAGGGCGAAGGCGACGCCGAGCAGCGCGACGCACAGGCCCGGGGCGATCGACCACAGTGGGGTGCCGGTCTGCAGGGCCTGCTGGTTCTGGGCCCAGTAGAGCATCGTGCCCCAGCTCTGCGAGTTCGGGTCGCCGAGGCCGAGGAACTGCAGGCCGGCCGCGCTGAGCACCGCGTACAGGGCGGCGCCGAGGAAGTTGGCGACGATGAGCGAGGTCATGGTCGGCAGGACCTCGCGGACGATGATGTACGAGCGCCGCTCGCCGCGCACCCGCGCCGATTCGAGGAAGTCGCGGTGGCGCAGGGACAGGGCCTGGGCGCGCATCTGGTTGGCGCCGTAGGACCAGCCGGTGAGGACGAGGACCGTGAGGATGACGGTGAGGGAGCCCGTGCCCGCGTACTTGGCCAGGATGATCACGAGGGGGAACGCGGGGATGACCAGGACGACGTTGGTCAGGAGGGACAGGAGGTCGTCGGCGATGCCGCCGAGGTAGGCGGCGGAGACGCCGATCAGGACCGACAGGACGGTGGCCAGGGCCCCGGCCACCACCGCGATGATCAGTGACTCCCTTGTCCCGTAGACGAGTTGGGAGTAGATGTCCTGGCCGAGGGCGGTGGTGCCGAGGAGGTGGGCGGTCGAGGGGTCGAGGCGTGGGGGGTAGGTCGCCTCGTCGGGGTCGTGGACGGCTGTGAAGAGGCCGGGGAACGCGGCGATCAGCGCGAACGCGAGCAGGATGACCGTGCCGGTCAGGGCTTTGCGGTTGCCTCGGATCGCCCGCCACAGGCCCGGTGCGCCGGCCTTCATGACGCCCTCGCCCTCGGGTCGAGCCACACCGTCGCGATGTCGACCGCGAGGAGCGCGACCAGCACCGCCACCGTGAACAGCATGAACAGGGCCTGCATCAGCGGGTAGTCGACGTTCTGGACGGCGTTGTAGAGGAGGTAGCCGACGCCGGGATAGTTGAAGACGTACTCGATGAGGATCGCGCCGGAGATGACGAAGCCGAGGGACATGGCGAAGCCGGCGAGGTTCGGGAGGATCGCGTTGCGGGCGCCGTAGGCGTACATGATGCGGCGCGGGTTCAGACCCTTGGCGCGGGCCATGCGGACGTAGTCCTCGGCGAGGGTGGAGATCATGTTGTTGCGCATGGTCAGGATCCAGCCGCCGATGGTGGTGATGAGGAGCGTGGCCGCGGGCAGCACCGCGTGGGACAGGACGCTGCCGACGAAGCCCGGGGAGAAGCCCGGCACGATCGACGTGTCGTAGTTGAAGTTGGCGGGGAGGGCGCCGCCGGTGCCCTGGGAGAAGACCAGGATGAGGAGCAGGCCCACCCAGAAGTAGGGCAGCGCCGAGGTGACGACGAAGACCGGCGGGAGGATCGCGTCGAGGGCGCCGCCGCGCCGCCAGCCGGCGACGGTGCCGATGAGGGTGCCGAGGAGGAAGGCCAGGACGGTGGTGACGCCGACGAGGCCGAGGGTCCACGGGAGGGCGTCGCCGATCAGCTTGGTGACCGGCTCGCCCAGCGTCTGGCCGATGGAGCGGCCCCAGTCACCGGTGAACATGTGGCCCAGGTAGTCGACGTACTGGACCACGACGTTCTGGTCGGGCTTGAAGCCGAACGACGTCAGCATCTCTTCGAGCGCGCTCCGGGAGACCCGGCCGCGGGTGCGCACGGTGAGCGCGTCGACGGGGTCGCCCGGCATGAAGCGCGGGAGGAAGAAGTTCAGGGTGAGCGCCGCCCAGAGCGTGAGGAGGAAGAACCCCAGGCGGCGCAGGATGAAGCGCACAAGTCACCGCCTACTGGGCCGACTTGGAGTACAGGTGGGTGAGCACCTGTCCCGTGTCGGGGAAGTTGTAGGCCGCGGGCTGGGCGTACGGGTTGTCCTTCGTCGGCCAGCCCGCGATGTCCTTGGTGTTGTACTGGAACCAGTCCACGGCCTCCACGACGGGGATCACCGGCACGTCGTCGATCATGTACTGGGCGACCTGTTTGACGAGGTCGACCTGGTCGGCCTCACCGGCCGACGCGTACGCGTTGAGGAGCTGGTCGACCTTCGGGTTCCGGTAGCGCTCCCAGTTGCTGGCGGCGTTCTTGCCGAGCGGCGCGGTGTTCGCCGAGTGCAGCGTCTGGCGCAGTTCGTAGTACGGGGTCGGGCCCGTGGTCTGCTGCGAGTAGTACGCGAGGTCGTAGTCACCGGTGTAGAGGCGGCCGACCATGGTCTGCTGGGCGAGGTCCTGGACGACCAGGTCGATGCCGACGGCCTTCAGGTTCTGCTTGATGACCTTGAGCGAGGCGTCCCAGTCGGTGTAGCCGGTGATCGTGAGGATGCTGAGCTTGAGCGGCTTGGACGGGGAGTACCCGAGGCCGGCGAGGAGCTTCTTGGCGCGGGCCGGGTCGGGCCCGTCGAAGCCGGCCTTCTTCACGGCGTCCGCGTCGTAGTACTTGTCGAACGTCGGTGTGACGATGCCCGACTGGTTGGCGACCGGTACCTGTCCGCCGACGCCGATCTGCGAGACCTTCTCCCGGTCGATGGCGAGCGAGATCGCCTGCCGGACCTTGAGGTTGCTGCTCATCTTGTGGGAGGGGTCGAGGTTCGGGTAGATGCTGACGTTCTGGACGGGTGGCGACCAGGTGTGGTTGTCCGGCGACTTGTTCAGGTAGAACTGCTCGATGCCCGGGATGAACTGACTCCCCCACTGCGCCTTGCCGTTGGCGAGGTCGAGGTTGGCGGGGCCGTTGTCGAGGTAGGCCGGGTACTCGACCTTCTGGAGGTACGGCTTGCCCTGCTGCCAGTAGTCGGGGTTGGCCGTGTACTGGATGTTGTTGGCCGTGCAGGGGTCGACCTCGAACGGGCCGGTGCCTACGGGCTTCTTGTCGACCCAGGTGTCGGGTTTCGCGGCGGCCGCTCCCTTGCCGAAGATGTGCTCGGGGACGATGGCGACCTGGTGGGCGAACGCGTAGAAGTACGGTTGCGCGGCCTTCTCGAACTTCAGGGTGACGTGGTCGCCCGAGGTGGTGACCGACCGCAGCCCGGCCGTGGTCCACAGGGCGTACAGATCGGTCGACTTGACGCGTTTCATGAGGTTGAAGGTGAAGGCGACGTCCTTGGCCGTGAACGGCTTTCCGTCGTTCCATTTGACGCCGGAGCGGACGGTGAAGTCGATCTGCGTCTTGTCGGCGTTCCACCGGTAGCTCTTGGCGAGCATCGGTGTCTCGGCCTGGTCCTTGAGGGCGTTGACGAAGACGAGGGGCTCGTAGACGAAGCCGATCGAGGTGTTGTAGACGGCGGGGTTGAACGGGTTGAAGTTGCAGGTCCAGGTCTGCCCCGCCGTGTTGGCGATGGTGACGGTGCCGCCCTTCTTCTTCGGGCCGCTGCTCTCGGTGGTGCCCCCGCCGCCCCCGGAGTCGTCCTTGTGCTTGGTCTCGGAGCAGGCCGTCGCGGCCAGGGTCAGCATGAGCGCGACGGCGAGCATGCGCGTGGACCTCATTCCTGCCACTCCCTTCGTGATCTTCTACGTGTCCGGGCGCGCTGCCTCCACGGCCAGCGCCAGGGCCCCCAGCAGGGGCGCGTCGTACGGATGCGCGGCGGGTACGAGCTGCGGCGGGTAGGGCACGGCCGCGTCCAGGGCGGCGCGCAGCGGGCCGTGCAGCGCGTCCCAGGCGCGGACCATGCCGCCGCCGACGACGATCCGCTCGGGATCGACGGCGATGGTGAGATTGACGAGGTGGAAGGCGAGTTCGGTGGTGAACTCACGGGTGAGGGCTGCCTGTTGGAGGGCTTTGCCGCTGACGGCGTCCTCCAGCGGGACGCGGTCCGTGCGGCCGACGTCGGCGAGGCCGCGCAGGTTGTAGCCGATCTCGCCGGACGCGCCGTGCCGTCCGGCGAGGACGGCGCCCTGGGTGACGACGGCGACCGCGAGTCCGGTGCCGAGGTTCACGTACAGGCCGGGTTCGCAGCCGGCGAGGGCCCCGGACGCGTACTCGTGCGCGGCCGCGGCCTTCACGTCGGTGGCGACCCGGATCGCGGATCGCGGGAATTCCAGGGCCAGTTCACGGGCCAGGGGAAGCTTGTCCCAGCCGGGGATGTTCGTCGCGAGGGCCACGCCGTCGGGTCCGGGGATGCCGATGGTCGACACTCCCACGGCGCGTGGCTCCCGGCCGGCGAGGAGGGTGCGCGCGGCGCCGACGGCCCGCTGGAGGTCCGGGTCGGTGTCGATCGCCAGGTCGCTGATCCGGGTGCCGCGGCGGGCGTCGGCAACGGTCAGGGCCGTCTTGGTGCCGCCGAAGTCGACGGCGAGGACGACCTGTTCGGAGTCGGAAGGTGCGAAGGACACGGGCAGCTCCTCGGTAAAGTTACGTAACTAAACGAGGTGCTACGAGACTGTACGCGCGGCGGAAGCCGCGCGTAAGTCCCCGTTCCTGTAAGGAAGTTGAGCGGACGATAAACCGGGTCAGCCGGTGAAGCCGGCCGTGATCCTCGTGAACTGCCAGGTGTCCTGGCTGATGCCGGAGCAGTTCTCGGCGACGCCGCCGCCCGCGCACGGCCGGTCACGGTTGACCGACCAGAAGGCGAGCCGGGCGAGGTGTTTGCTGTTCGCCCAGTCCTTGATCTGGGTCCAGATGGCGGGGGTCGTGGTCTCCTGCTGGTCGCTGAGGCCGTTCATCCCGGAGATGCCCATGTGGGCGTAGGCGGTCGCGTCGTCCCAGCCGTAGACCGACTTGAGCTTGGTCTTCAGGCCTTCGGCGGCGTTGACGGTGTTGCCGTACATGTCGCTGCCGCCGCCGAAGTCGAACGGC
Source organism: Streptomyces sp. HmicA12 (assembly GCF_000373565.1). Classification (GTDB taxonomy): domain Bacteria; phylum Actinomycetota; class Actinomycetes; order Streptomycetales; family Streptomycetaceae; genus Streptomyces. The sequence goes on from NZ_KB891849.1 coordinate 404,942, forward strand.
ATGATCGTGAAGACGTCGACGTCGGCGTTGAGGGCCTTGGACTGCTCGATGAGCCGGTTGCCGTAGTACGTCGGGCCGGTCGTGGACGTCCCGAAGGTGAGGATGGTCCTCAGGCCGGGGTTGTTGGCCTTGACGATCTTCAGGGCGTTCAGGATCCGGTCCTGCACGGCCGTGTTCTCGAACTCGTCGCTGTTCTCGATGTCGACGTCGATCGCCTTGAGGCCGTAGGCGTCGATCACCTTCTGGTACGCGCCCGCGAGCGCTTCCGGTGTCGAGCAGTTGGGGCCGAGCTTGTTGCCGCTCCAGCCACCGATGGACGGGACGATGTCGCCGCCCGCCGCCCGGACGGCGTTGATCGCGGTCTGGTCCTGGCCGCCGGTGAGGGGGCGCTGTCCGTCCCAGGCCGGGTTGCAGCCGCCGGAGGAGAGGATGAACGCCATCGTGAACCACTTGACGCCGGTGGCGCTCATGACCGTGGTCGGGCTGGGCGGGTCGCCCCAGCCGGTGTAGAGGTACGGGGCGGCCTGCTTGAAGCCGGTGCCGCCGGAGCCCGCGCTCGTCGTCGCGGAGACGGCGTTCGAGGCGGGCGAGCTGTTGCCCGCCGCGTCGTGCGCCTTGACCGTGAAGCTGTACGCGGTGGACGCCGCGAGCCCGGAGACGGTGGCCGACGTCCCGCTCACCGTGAGGAGTTTGTTGCTGCCGCCGGAGTAGATGTCGTAGCCGGTGACGCCGACGTTGTCGCTCGCCGCGCCCCAGGAGAGGGAGACACTGCTGGACGTCTTGCCGGTGGAGGTGAGGCCGGTGGGTGCGGTCGGGGCCTGGGTGTCACTGCTGCCGCCGGGCCCGTCGAGGCTGATGTCGTCGGCGTAGTAGGTGCCCTGGCCGTACCAGCCGTGGGTGTAGATCGTGGCGCTGGTCTGCGATGCGCCGGTGGTGAACTTCACCGTCAACTGGGCGTACGTGGAGGGGGACTGGGTCCACGTGGAGCCGCCGCCGTCGACGCCGAGGTAGACGTAGCCGCCGCGCACCCAGCCGGACAGCGAGTACGTGGTGTTCGGCTGGACGGCGACCGTCTGGGCGCACTTGGCGTTGTCGCTCGAACTCGCCGCGCCCGCAAGGGCCTTGGCGCCGCCGTGGACGGGGGTGGAGACCACGGAGCCGAGGTTGCCCGTGCAGGACCACGGGCCGAGCGAGCCGGATTCGAAGCCGGAGTTGGTCAGGATGTTGGCCGCCTGGGCGGTGCCGGGCACCGCGACCGCGCCGGTGAGGGCGAGGGCGACGGTGCCGAGCAGAGCGAGGAAGCGGGGTCTCGCGGAGCGTCTGCGAGGGTGTCGTATTCGAGTGGAGAACACGCGAACTCCCGGTGCGTTAAAGGGGGTTGGGGACATGCGCGAACCATGTGACGCCGAGCTGTTCCTGCGACTCCCTCAAGTTGGTATGGACCAATGCGGTTGTCAAGACGGTCGGCCGGACAGGCCCTCCCCCACCGGTGCCTTCCGCACGTGCAGGACGCTGCCGTCCAGGGGCAGCCGTTCCCGGCCGACCAGGGTGAGGCCCGCGTCGGCGAAGAGGCGGCCGTAGTGGTCGGCGCCGCGTTCGTGGCCGCCGACGTTGCACATCATGTGGAGGTCCCAGGCCGTGGCGAGGGACGCGGAGCCGTCGGCGGGCAGGACGCGTTCCACGACGAGCAGGTCGGCGTGGTCGGGCATCGCGGCGGCGCAGTGGCGCAGGATCTCCCGGCAGCGGTCGTCGTCCCAGTCGTGCAGGACGCGGGAGAGGAGATAGACGTCGCCGCCCGCGGGGACGTCCGCGAAGTCGCCGACGCGGTACGTGCACCGGTCGCCGTGGGCAGCGAGCGCTTCGCGGGCGGCCTCGACGACGTGCGCGCGCTCCAGAAGGACTCCGCGCAGGCGCGGGTGGACACCGAGGACGCGGCCGAGCAGTGCGCCGTTCCCGCCCGCGACGTCGACGACGGTCGCGGGGTGCGGTGAGCGGCTCGCGGCGAGCAGCACCGGGTGGGTGGGCAGCGGCTCGAACATGGCGGACCCGGCGGCCATGGACCGGTCGAAGAGGTCGGCGAGTTCGGGGTCGCGGGCGAAGTGGTCGAAGTGGTTCTCGCCGAAGACGTGCTCGAAGCCGGTCTCCCCGGTGCGCACGGTGTGGGCGAGGGCGGCGAAGGAGCGGTAGAACGGGCCGCCGTACATCAGGGCGAGCGGGCCCATCGAGTCCGGGGCGTCCGTGCGCAGCAGGGCGCCGAGCGCGGTCAGCCGGTAGCCGCCGGCGCCCTGGTCGGACGTGACCACGCCGAGCATCTCCAGGTAGCGCAGGAGCGTGGCGAGGGGGCGCGGGGTGGCACCGACCTCCTCGGCCAGGGCGTCGACGCCGGTGGTCCGGTCCGTGTCGAGGGCGTCGGGGACGCGGAGTTGGGCGAAGGCGGCGAGGGCCTGGGTCGTCCAGGCGCCGGTGAGCAGGCGCAGCAGCGCCTCGGCGGGGCGGCGCGTGCGGTGTTCGGCGAGGTGGGCGGCGAGGACGTCCCGGTGGTCGCCCGGTGCGTAGAGCTCCATGCGCCGGTACTCGGTCTTCGCCGCGTCGGGCGCGGCGAAGTAGAACACCGTGCCGTTCTCGTGCGGGTTGTAGCCGCCGCCGTCGGGGACCGCGCCGTGCCGGCCGAGCGTGGCGCACAGGCCGCGCAGGACCAGCGGATCGGGCTGGTCGACCTCGAAGGCGAGATGGGCCTCGTGCCGGTGTTCGCGCTCGTGGGCGACGACCGGTTCCAGGCCGGAGCCCGGGGCGACGGTCAGGGCGAACACCTCGACGGTGCGGTGCGCTCCGTCCGGGCCGGTCACGGCGGGGCGCAGGATGCCGACGTCGAGGCCGGCCGGGTCGCGGCGGTGGCGTACGGCGAGCCGCTCGCGCACGACGACGCTGGGCCGCGGCGGGCCGTCGGGGGTGAGGCCGCACTCGGTCAGCATGGCGTGCAACTGGTCCGCGTCGTGCGGGAAGAGCAGCAGGGCCGCGTGGGCGAAGCGGCAGCGTTCCACCAGGGCGCGCAGCTCGGGGCCGTCGAGGCCGGGGAGCAGCAGCGGGAGCAGGCCGGCGGTGTCCTGCTCCCGGACGAAGTCGACCGTCGCGCGCAGACGGGACGTGTCGCCCGACATCGTGGTGATCATCGGGGAAGGGATCCTCTGTTCAGGTGCTGCGGGCAGGGATGCGGAGAAACTCGTGTGCGGGTACGTCAGACGCCGACGTAGTGCTCGGCGAACCAGTCCTGCTGGGCGCGGGAGTCGCGCAGTGCGGTGATGCGGGAACGGCGCAGGGAGTCGTGGAACCGCGCCTCGCCGTCGGTGCCGGGCCTGCCGTGCAGCAGCCCGATCATCCAGTGCGAGAACTCCTGGGCACGCCAGATGTGGGTGAGGCAGCGCGCCGAGTAGGCGTCGAGCCCCGCGGAGTCGCCGTGCGTGAGGTCGTCGATCAGCGCCTCGGCGAGGAGTTCGGCCTCCAGGACGGCGAGGTTGGCGCCCTTGGCGGCGGAGGGGCTGATCAGGCTGGCGGCGTCGCCCGCGAGGAACAGCGAGCCGTGGCGCAGGGGTTCGAGGACGTCGGACTCCAGGTGGACGACGCCGCGTTGGCCGACCGGCCCGGTGCGCAGTGGACCGTACGCGTCGGTGCGCAGGCGCAGGGACAGCTCGTCCCAGATGCGGTCGTCGGGCCAGTCCTCGGCACGGGTGTCGCGCGCGCACTGCAGGTAGTAGCGGGTGACCGTGGGGGTACGGGCCATGTGTCCGGCGAAGCCGCGGCCGTGCACCGCGTAGCCGACGGCGTCCAGGCTGGGCGGGGCGTTGGCGAGCAGGCCGAGCCAGGTCACGCCGTGGTCGAGGTGGTGGCGGCGGACGGCGTCCGCGGGGATCGACCGGCGGGCCGCGCCGTGCCGGCCGTCGCAGCCGGCCACGTACCGGGCCCGCCAGCGGCCGGGGCTCCCGTCGGCCGCGCGCACGGTGACCGAGGGCCGGTCCCCTTCGGCGCCCTGCACGGCGAGCGCCTCGGTCCCGAAGCGGATGCGCCCGCCGGCGTCGAGGTAGTGCGCGAGCAGGTCGCTCACCAGGGCCTGCTGCGGGTAGACGGTGTGCCGCTCGCCGCGGCCGAGGCCGCCGTAGTCGAGGCGGAACCTTCCTTCGTCGGAGCGGAACTCGCAGGTGTGGTGGGTCCGGCCGTCCCGGTTCAGGCCGTCGGCGAGACCGTGCCGCCGAAGGATCTGGACGGTGCGGGCGGCGAGGAATCCGGCGCGCGCCCGGGTCTGGATGTGCTCCCGGGTGCCCCGCTCCAGCACGACGCAGTCGATGCCGTCGCGCTGGAGGAGGTTGCCGAGGAGGAGGCCGGCCGGACCGGCCCCGAGAATGACGACGTCGGCCGTGTCACCGGCCGACGTCATGGGGTGGCGTTCTGTCACAGCGGGTGATCGTAAGTGACCCTCAGTGCCTCGATACGCCGGATTCCCCCGTATGCGCGCAGTGTGGTGCATGCACGCAGGTTGCCGAGCTGCTAGCTGCCGGGCCGTGCGTTCCAGGCGGCGACGACGGGCCTGCCGTGTTCGGTGGACAGGCGGCTGACCGTGCCCGTGGCCAGTTGGAACAACCGGCCCTCGACGGGCGGCAGTCCGAGCCTGCGGGCCGTGACCACGCGCAGGAAGTGTCCGTGGGCGACGAGCACCACGTCGCCCTCGTTCCCGGCGAGGGCCTGGTCGACGCGGGACAGGACCCGGTCGGCGCGCTCGCCGACCTGCTCCGGGGACTCGCCCTCGGGAGCGCCGTCCGTCCACAGGTCCCAGGCGGGCCGGGCCCGGTGGATCTCGCGGGTGGTGATCCCCTCGTACGCGCCGTAGTCCCACTCGTGGAGGTCGGCGTACGGGGTGGCCCCCACCAGGCCCGCCAGATCGGCGGTGCGGACCGCGCGGTCCAGCGGGCTGGTGAGGACGAGCGCGAAGGGCCGGCCGGCGAAGAACGGGGCCAGGGTCTTGGCCTGTTCCTCGCCGTGCCGGGTGAGGGGCTTGTCCGTACGGCCGGTGTGCTGGCCGGACAGACTCCACTCGGTCTCGCCGTGGCGTACCAACAGAAGGTCGCCCATGGCGATCATCCCTTTCCCGGAAGGACGGAGTTACTTCTTCTCGACCGCGTGGCCGCCGAACTGGTTGCGCAGCGCGGCGATCATCTTCATCTGCGGCGAGTCCTCCTGCCGCGAGGCGAAGCGCGCGAAGAGCGACGCGGTGATCGCGGGCAGCGGCACCGAGTTGTCGATGGCGGCCTCGACGGTCCAGCGGCCCTCGCCGGAGTCCTGCGCGAAGCCGCGCAGCTGGTCCAGGTGCTCGTCGTCGTCAAGGGCGTTGACGGCCAGGTCCAGCAGCCAGGAACGGATGACCGTGCCCTCCTGCCAGGACCGGAAGACCTCACGGACGTCGGTCACCGAGTCCACGGCCTCCAGGAGCTCCCAGCCCTCGGCGTAGGCCTGCATCATGGCGTACTCGATGCCGTTGTGAACCATCTTGGAGAAGTGGCCCGCACCGACCTTGCCCGCGTGCACCGACCCGAAGTCACCCTCGGGCTT
>NZ_KB891850.1 GCF_000373565.1 Streptomyces sp. HmicA12
CTAGTGCTGGATTCCTCAAAGGCGGTACTCAAAACGGCGCCGGAGGGTGCGGGTGGGTGGGGGTGGTCGGCCCCAGATCCAGGGTTTGGCGCGGGCGTTGAGCTGGGCGGTTGCCACGGCGGTGACCTCGGCGATGTCGTCAGGGCCGCAGAAGGAGCGTCCTGCCAGCGCGGCCTTGCGGAAGATGCGCCACCAGCCTTCCTGGAGGTTGAGCCAGCAGGCCCCCACCGGGATGAACGCGTGGAAGATCCTCGGGTGATCCTCGAGCCACTCGAGGGTGGACTTGCTGTTGTGAGAAGACAGGTTGTCGGTCACGATCCAGATCGGCCCAGCCGGGTTGGCGTCCTCGACCTTGTGGAGGAACTGCTGGTAGTTGACGCTATTGCGGGAGGAAGCGGTCGTGGTGATCTCGATGCCGTCGCGCACCCGCAGCCCTCCGTAGACCCAGGTCTTCTCCGGACCGCGGCTGTAGTCGAGCTCCGCCTTGATCCGGTGCCCGTCCGGTGACCAGCCGGGCGCGGGCGCAAAGGCGCGCGGGATGACCGGCCCGAGTTCGTCCGCGCAGATCACCGTGGCGTCCGATGGCGGGTCGGTGTAGAGGCCGACGATCCTCGTCCTTTTGGGGCGAACTCCGGGTCACGGCTGGTGGTCCAAGTGCGGGTACGGCGCCAGCGCACGCCCTCGGCCAGCAGGATCCGCCGGACCTGGGACCGTCCCACCTGAATGCCCTCGGCCTGGGCGGTGGCGGCCAGGGCGTCCAGGGTCCACTCCTCCGGCCCGGTCACGTCGGCCGCCCACAGCTCGTTAGACGGCTGGACCTCCAGCCGTCCGGGCGGGGCCAGCTTGACCAACGCGATGATGCGGGATCGTTCGTCCTCGGTGATCCGGCGCTTGCGCCCGCACCCGGGCCGGTCCCCGAGCCCGTCCAGGCCCTGAGCGTTGAACCGGCACAACCACTTGCGGACCGTCTTGTGATGGCAGCCCAGCCGGGCCGCGATCACCGGAACGCGCAGGCCATCCCAGCTCAGCGCGATGATCCTCGCCCGCAGGATCCAATCGGCCGGCGCGTGCCTCGCCCCGGCCAGCCTGCGGACCTTGATCTCCTCCGCCTCGTCCGAAGCCGGACGGGCCAACAGCAACTTCGGCACAGCAACTCGCCCCCGAGCAGCCCGAATCAGCACCCCTCATGACTACACCTACCCCGCCAAAGAGGAATCCAGCACTAGTTGGCGAAGACGGTCACGCCGTCCTCGGTGGCGTGTCGCGGCTCCAGTTCCTCGGCCTCGTGCGTGAGCGCGTTCCTGCGCACCCAGACGACGACGGCACCGAGCACGGCCGTGACCGCGGCGACCACGAACGGGATGTGGATGTTGCTCCACTCCTCGATCTTCGGCGCGAAGTAGGGGGCGGCGGCCGCGGCGAACCAGCGCACGAAGTTGTATCCGGCGCTCGCCACCGGCCGCGGCGCGTCCGAGACGCCGAGCGCGAGCTCCGTGTACACCGTGTTGTTCACGCCGATGAAGGCGCCGGACAGGATCGTGCAGACGATGGCCGCGGTGTGGCTGCCGTACCCGAGGACCAGCACGTCCACGGCGAGCAGCACCAGCGAGCCGCCGAGCACCTTCAGCGAGCCGAACCTGGCCTGCATGCGCGGCGCCACGACCACCGAGAAGAGCGCGAGCAGCACGCCCCAGGCGAAGAACACCCCGCCCGACTTGTACGGGGTCATGTTCAGCACGAACGGCGTGAAGGCCAGCACGGTGAAGAACGTGTAGTTGTAGAAGAAGGCCGAGACGGCGGCGGAGGCCAGGCCCCCGTGCCCCAGCGCCTTGATGGGGTCGAGCAGCGACGTCTTCCGCGCGGGCCTCGGCTGCTCCTTCAGGAACACCGTGATGCAGACGAACCCGATGGCCATCAGGGCGGCGGTGCCGAAGAACGGGTAGCGCCAGCTGGCGTTGCCGAGCAGGGCGCCCAGCAGCGGCCCGCACGCCATGCCGAGGCCGAGCGCGGACTCGTAGAGCAGGATCGCGGCGGCGGAGCCACCGGCCGCCGCGCCGACGATGACGGCGAGCGCGGTCGACACGAAGAGCGCGTTGCCCAGGCCCCAGCCGGCCCGGAAGCCGACCAGCTGGCCGACGGAGTCCGAGGTGCCGGCGAGACCCGCGAAGATCACGACCAGCGCGAGCCCGACGAGCAGGGTCTTCTTGCCGCCGATCCGGCTGGAGACGAACCCGGTCACCAGCATCGCGATCGCGGTGATGAGGAAGTACGAGGTGAAGAGCAGGGAGACCTGACTCGGCGTCGCCTGAAGCCCCTGCGCGATCGACGGCAGGATCGGGTCGACGAGCCCGATGCCCATGAACGCGACGACGGATGCCCCGGCGGTCGCCCAGACCGCCTTCGGTTGACGCAGGAGGCTGCCCGCACCTGCGTCGAACGTGTCCCCTTCGGCGGGACCTCTTGTACTGCCCGTACCGCTGTGGCTCATGCCCGTCCTTCTTCCGTGTTCCGGCCGTCCGTGTTCCGGTTCTGCGTCCCGGATGGTTGCCGTATACACACGATAAGTTAGAGCGGCTAATTAATGCAAGCTACATGTATCTGTGCGGGTGGAACAGGGCGGATCGGCGCACTCCGGACGGGTGATCGTCCTTGACGCGGCGCGGGACGGGGAGGACCGTGGGGCTTTATGAGGGGCGAACCCAGTTGCCCGAAGTGTGGTGGCCGGGTCAGGGCTCCCGGACTCTTTGCCGACTCCTGGCAGTGTGATGTGCACGGGACCGTGCATCCGCTGCAGCCTGTGATCCCGCCCAGCGTCGAGGCGCTCAGTGTCGTGGTGCGCCGCGCCCAGGTACCCGTGTGGATGCCGTGGCCGCTGCCCGTCGGCTGGCTGTTCACCGGCGTGGCGAACGCGGGGGACGACCGGCACGGCGGCCGCGCCACCGCCGTCGCCTGCTCCGGCCCCGCGCCGCTCGGCGGCATCGGCGAGCTGGTGCTCGTCGCCGAGGAGCTCGGCGTCGGGCTCGGCGCGCGCTACGCGGGCATCGACGGCCCCGACCCCGGACCGCACATGGACGTCGTCGGGCCGCCGCAGGCCAAGGTCGTCGCGGCCGGCCGGCCCACCGCGATGTGGCAGGTGCGGGGCGGCGCGGACGACCGTGCCGTGTTCGCGGGCGAGGCGCGCGGCCTGTGGCTGTGGGCGATCGTGTGGCCCGCGCAGTCCGGACTGCTGATGTACGACGAACTGGTGCTGACCGATCTGCGGGACGCGGGCGCCGAGGTGGAGCTGCTGCCGTGCGGGGCACTGTCGCCGCAGATCCTCCAGTGAGCCGGTGAAGCCGCCGTACGCGTAAGGGGCCGGGCCGCGGTTCACTCGTGACGGGAGTGTGCGAAATCCCCGTTATCCTGGAGCGGCCGCTTCCTTCCGTCCGTCCCCGTCCGTCCCCGTCCGAGCCTGGAGTACGCAGCCGTGCGCATCGATCTGCACACCCACTCCACCGCTTCCGACGGCACGGACAGCCCGGCCGAGCTGGTGCGCAACGCCGCCGCTGCCGGTCTGGACGTCGTGGCACTCACCGACCACGACACCACGCGCGGGCACGCCGAGGCGATCGCGGCCCTCCCGGAAGGGCTGACCCTCGTCACCGGCGCCGAGCTCTCCTGCCGCCTCGACGGCGTGAGCATGCACATGCTGGCGTACCTCTTCGACCCGGAGAACGCCGAACTGCTCGCCGAGCGCGAGCTGGTCCGCGACGACCGCGTCCCGCGCGCCAAGGGCATGATCGCCAAGCTGAACGAGCTGGGCGTGCCCGTCACCTGGGAGCAGGTCGCCCGGATCGCCGGCGACGGCTCGGTCGGCCGCCCGCACATCGCCTCCGCGCTCGTCGAGCTGGGCGTCGTGCCCACGGTCTCCGACGCGTTCACGCAGAACTGGCTGGCCGACGGCGCCCGCGCGTACGTCGCCAAGCACGAGACCGACCCCTTCGAGGCGATCCGCCTGGTCAAGGCCGCCGGAGGCGTCACCGTCTTCGCGCACCCGGCCGCCACCAAGCGGGGCCGCACCGTCCCGGAGACGTCGATCGCGAAGCTGGCCGAGGCCGGACTCGACGGCATCGAGGTCGACCACATGGACCACGACCCGGCGACCCGGGACCGCCTGCGCGGCCTCGCCGCCGACGTCGGGCTGCTGACCACCGGCTCCTCGGACTACCACGGCAGCCGCAAGACGTGCGTCCTCGGCGAGTACACCACCGACCCCGAGATCTACGGGGAGATCACGCGCCGCGCCACGGGCGCCTTCCCGGTACCCGGCGCCGGCGGACGCCGCGCCTGACGCTCGCCCCCACCTCTCCGCTCCACTCCCGCAAGGCAAGACCCACTGTGTTCGACGCTGCCGTCTTCGGATCCCTTTTTCTCACGCTTTTTGTGATTATGGATCCCCCCGGAATCACCCCGATCTTCCTCGCCCTCACCGCGGGCCGCCCCGCCAAGGTCCAGAAGCGGATGGCCTTCCAGGCCGTCTGTGTCGCCTTCGGCGTCATCACCGTCTTCGGCATCCTGGGCCAGCGGATCCTCGACTATCTGCACGTCTCCGTGCCCGCCCTGATGATCGCGGGCGGTCTGCTCCTGCTGCTGATCGCGCTCGACCTGCTGACCGGCAAGACGGACGAGCCCAAGCAGACGAAGGACGTGAACGTCGCCCTCGTCCCGCTCGGCATGCCGCTGCTCGCCGGGCCCGGCGCGATCGTCTCCGTCATCCTCGCCGTGCAGAAGGCGGACTCGTTCTCGAGCCAGGTCTCGGTCTGGTCGGCGATCCTCGCCATCCACGTCGTCCTGTGGCTCGTCATGCGCTACTCGCTGGTGATCATCCGAGTCATCAAGGACGGCGGCGTGGTCCTGGTGACCCGGCTCGCGGGCATGATGCTGTCGGCGATCGCCGTGCAGCAGATCATCAACGGCGTGACCCAGGTGATTCGGTCGAGCTGATCCCCGTACCCACGCGCGAAGCCCCCGTACGCACCGTGCGTACGGGGGCTTCGAAGTGTGTGAGTCGCTACGCCGTTACGAGGCGGCCGACTCGGCCGGGCGGATGTAGAGGCGCTGCCCGATGGCGGCGGCCTGCTGAACGATCCGGTTGACGGAGGCGGCGTCCACGACGGTGGTGTCCACGGCGGTGCCGTCGACGTCGTCGAGTCGCATGATTTCGAAGCGCAAGGGCTTCTCCCTTCGTCTGGTCATCCTCCTGAAGGAGAACTGCTGGTGCAGGACATCAGTCTCGTCCCGCCGTACGGCCAGGCGGTTGCCTGCCCGTTAAGAGTGGATTGCGTGGCTACAGTGCCCCGCGTTCTGTATGGGTACAACGGGTTGCCCCCTGCAAACATTCCCTACGCTAAAGAAATTTTTCGAGAAACTAATTACTGACGAGTAGCGAGACCGGTTGTGCACGCCGTGTGACGCCCGGGACAATGGGCGGCGATGAACGCAACAGACCCGGACAGCAGTCCTCCGGACGACCTCACCGCCCGCCTCGACGCCACGAACGACCTGCTGCGGCGGATGCTCGCGGAGGTCGCGAAGACCCCGTCGACCCACGCGATCTTCGTCGACGCCGGATACCTCTACGCCGCGGCCGGGCGCCTCGTCGCGGGCACCGAGGACCGGCGCGCCTTCGACCTCGACGCCGAGGGCATCATCGACGCGCTCATCGACAAGGCCCGCACGATCTTCGCGGACAGCCGGCTGCTGCGCGTGTACTGGTACGACGGCGCCCGGCGCCGCATCCACACCACCGAGCAGCAGTCGATCGCCGAGCTGCCCGACGTCAAGGTCCGGCTGGGCAACCTGAACGCGAACAACCAGCAGAAGGGCGTCGACTCACTGATCAGGACCGACCTCGAATCGCTGGCCCGGCACCGCGCCATCAGCGACGCCGCCCTCCTCGGCGGCGACGAGGACCTGGTCTCCGCCGTCGAGGCGGCCCAGGGCTACGGCGCCCGCGTCCACCTCTGGGGCATCGAGGCGCCCGAGGGCCGCAACCAGGCCGAGCCGCTCCTCTGGGAGGTCGACAGCCAGCGCACGTTCGACCTCGACTTCGTGAAGCCGTACGTCTCGCGCCGCGCCACCGCCTCGTACGACAACACGGACCAGCCGCGCCCGAGCCGCGACCAGGTCCGTTTCGTCGGCGCCCAGCTCGCCGCGCGCTGGCTGGGGGAGCGTGGCACCGAATCCCTCGCGCAGCTGCTGCCCGGCCACCCCTACCTGCCCGGCTCGGTCGACCAGGAACTGCTCGTCGAGGCGGAGAGCATGCTCCAGTACTCGCTGCGCGGCCACGCCGACCTGCGGCGGGCGCTGCGCGACGGGTTCTGGAGCCACCTCCAGGCGCAGTACTAGGCGCGGGTCACCGAGCCTCGGTGCAGCGGTCCCAGAAGGCGGCCAGCGCGGCGGCCGTCTCCAGCGGGCGGTCGGTGTTGGGGGAGTGCTCGGCCCCGGCGATCACGGAGCGCTCGGCGCCGAGCCGCTGTGCCATCTCGTCGAGCAGCGGCACCGGCCAGGTGTCGTCCCGCTCGCCCGACACGACGTGCACCGGCGGCGCGAGCGCGGCCAGTTCGTCGACCCGGTCCGGCTCGGTGCACAACTGCCGTCCGGTGGCGATGAGCTGGGCCGGACTGTTGAGCATCCAGCGCCGCCGCAGCTCGTCCCCGTCCGTGGTGTCGCGCACGTCGGCCACGTCCTCGGCGGTGTCGAGGGCCTGGATGGCCTCCCAGACCTGCGCCATGTCGAGGGCGGCGAGCGCGTCCTGGAGCAGCTTGACGCGCTGCCGCTGGGGCTCGGTGACGGCGGCGGGGCCCGACGCCATCAGCGTCAGGGACGCGAACGGCCCGGGATCCGCGATGACCGCGGCCCGTGCCACGAGCCCGCCGAGCGAGTGCCCGAGCAGATGCACCTCCGGTACGTCGAGCGCGGCGGCCTGGGCGAGCACGTCACGTGCCAACTCGCCCTGCGCGTAAGGGGTTTCGTCGTCCTTCGGGCCGCCCGACTCGTACTGCCCGCGCCCGTCGACGGCGACGGTCCGGTACCCGGCCGCGCCCAGGGGGCCGTGCAGCGCGATGAAGTCCTCCTTGCTGCCGGTGAACCCGGGCAGCAGCAGGACGGTGCCGCGGACGGGCCGCCCGGACTCCGGCTCACCGGTGAGGGCGGCGAACTCGCCGCGCGCGGTGGCCAGTCGGTGGGCACGGGTACCGGGCGGCGGCGTGAAGGTCGGGGGCCTGCTCATGCCGCGAGGTTACGTGGTGGGGTCGGCCGGGGCGACACGGAGGGGCAGGGGGCTCGGCGGCCGGGGTGGTACGGCGAAGGCCCGGGCCCCGCGTGTGCGGGACCCGGGCCTTCTACCGATGACGTGCTCAGGCCTCGGGGGCCTCGGCCACGGCCTTCTTGCGGGTACGGCGCGGCTTGGCCTCGGCGGCCTCGACCTCGACCGGCGCCTCCGCCTTCTTGCGGGGAGCGCGGCGCGGCTTGGTCTCCGCGGCGGCCTCGACCGTCTCGGCGACGGGCTCGGCCTTCTTGCGCGTACGGGTACGGGCGGGCTTGGCCTCGACGGCTTCGGCGGTGTCGACGGCGACTTCGGCCTTCTTGCGGGTGCGCGTGCGCACCGGCTTGGCCTCGGCGACCTCGACCGTCTCCGCGACCGGCTCGGCCTTCTTGCGCGTACGAGTACGGACGGGCTTCGCCTCGACGGCCTCCGCGGTGTCGACCGCGGCCTCCGCCTTCTTGCGCGTGCGGCGCGGCTTGGTCTCGGCAGCGGCCTCGGCGACCTCGACCGTCTCGGCGACGGGCTCGGCCTTCTTGCGCGTACGGGTACGGGCGGGCTTGGCCTCGACGGCTTCGGCGGTGTCGACGGCGACTTCGGCCTTCTTGCGGGTGCGCGTGCGCACCGGCTTGGCCTCGGCGACCTCGACCGTCTCGGCGACCGGCTCGGCCTTCTTACGGGTACGGGTGCGAGCGGGCTTCGCCTCGGTCTCCACGACCGGCTCCACCACGGTCTCCGCGACCGGCGCCACCGACTCGACCGTCTCGACGACGGCCTCCGCCTTCTTGCGCGTACGACGACGCGGCTTGGCAGGGGCCTCGGTGTCGGTCTCGGCCACGGTCACCGGGGCCACGGTCTCCACCGTCTCGACGACGGCCTCGGCCGCGGGAGCGACCGGAGCGGCCGCACCGTTGCGCGTGCGACGACGACGGCGCGGGGTGCGCGGCTCGGCGGGCGCGGAGGCGTCCTCGGAGACCGGCGTGACGGGAGCGGCCGTGGCCGTCGCCTCACCGGCGACCGGCTCGCCGTTGCGCGTGCGCCGACGGCGACGCGGCGTACGGGAGGGACGCTCACGGTCACGATCCCGGTCGCGGTCCTGCGAGGGGCGGCCACCGCGGCCACCGCGCGACGAAGCGCCGCGGCCACCGGTCTCGCCCAGGTCCTCGATCTCCTCGGCCCCGAGGCCGGCACGCGTACGCTCCGAGCGCGGCAGCACACCCTTGGTGCCCGCCGGGATGCTCAGCTCCTCGTACAGGTGCGGGGAGGACGAGTACGTCTCGACCGGGTCGTTGAACTTCAGGTCGAGGGCCTTGTTGATCAGCTGCCAGCGCGGGATGTCGTCCCAGTCCACCAGCGTGATCGCGATGCCCTTCTTGCCCGCGCGGCCGGTGCGGCCGATGCGGTGCAGGTAGGTCTTCTCGTCCTCGGGGGACTGGTAGTTGATGACGTGCGTGACGCCCTCGACGTCGATGCCGCGCGCGGCGACGTCGGTGCACACCAGCACGTCGACCTTGCCGTTGCGGAACGCGCGGAGCGCCTGCTCACGCGCGCCCTGGCCCAGGTCGCCGTGGACCGCGCCGGACGCGAAACCGCGCTTCTGCAGCTGGTCGGCGATGTCGGCGGCCGTGCGCTTGGTGCGGCAGAAGATCATCGCGAGCCCGCGGCCGTCGGCCTGCAGGATGCGCGCGACCATCTCGGGCTTGTCCATGTTGTGCGCGCGGTAGACGTGCTGCTTGGTGTTCGCGACCGTCTGGCCCTCGTCGTCCGGCGCCGTGGCGCGGATGTGCGTGGGCTGCGACATGTAGCGGCGGGCCAGGCCGATGACGGCGCCCGGCATGGTCGCCGAGAACAGCATCGTCTGACGCTTCGCCGGAAGCATGTTGATGATCCGCTCGACGTCGGGCAGGAAGCCCAGGTCGAGCATCTCGTCGGCCTCGTCGAGGACGAGCGCCTTGACGTGCGAGAGGTTCAGCTTCTTCTGTCCCGCGAGGTCGAGAAGGCGCCCGGGCGTACCGACGATGACGTCGACGCCCTTCTTGAGGGCCTCGACCTGGGGCTCGTAGGCGCGACCGCCATATATGGCGAGGACACGCACATTGCGCACCTTGCCGGCGGTGAGGAGGTCATTGGTCACCTGCTGGCACAGCTCGCGCGTCGGGACGACGACGAGGGCCTGCGGGGTGTCGGTCAGCTGCTCGGGCGTGGCCCGGCCGGCCTCGACGTCCGCGGGGACGGTGACGCGCTCCAGGAGCGGCAGACCGAAACCGAGGGTCTTGCCCGTACCGGTCTTGGCCTGGCCGATGACGTCCGTGCCGGAGAGGGCGACGGGGAGGGTCATCTCCTGGATGGGGAAGGGGTGGACGATACCGACGGCCTCAAGGGCCTCTGCCGTCTCGGGCAGGATTCCGAGCTGACGGAATGTCGAAGTCTGCGTAGTCAGGGTGTTGCCTCTTCTGTGAGGTGCGGTACGAGGCGAACGCGGGGGTCTTGACCGTGCCAGTGCCGTGCCTTTGGTACGCCGGTCTCGATCCGCAGAAGCGGGTGGACCGGATGGCGCGGGACCACTGCCGACGCTCGAGCGCTCGTGCCGCTGAGGGCCCCTCCTCGATCCGTACGTCTCGAGACGTACGACCCGGAGGGCTGTCGGGTCGGAGCCGATCGGGCCACCGACCGGGCATCCTCATTCGTGCGGCCCGTCGCATGTACGTGCAAGCGCCATTGCAGTGTCATACAAACTGGCTTGCACTCGGCGGGCTCATTACCACTGTACCCCGGAAACGCGCATGTGCGATGGCCGAATTGGTCACGTAGCCGTTGTCACACTCCTTGACCAGGGAGTTCCGTGTGGCGGCGAGCGGGCTATTGTGCGCTCCATGGAGACGCCTGACAACGCCAAGCCCGCCACTGCAGCGACCGACGCTCCGACCGGGATCGCCGCCCAGGACTGGGCCACCGCGTCCGCGGACGCGAACTACCGCGCCGCCGTCGTCGACCTGCTCGGCGCCCTCGCGTACGGCGAGCTGGCCGCCTTCGAGCGGCTCGCCGAGGACGCCAAGCTGGCGCCGACGCTCGCCGACAAGGCGGAGCTGGCGAAGATGGCTTCCGCCGAGTTCCACCACTTCGAGCAGCTGCGCGACCGGCTCGCAGCGGTCGGCGCGGAGCCGACCGAGGCGATGGACCCGTTCGTCGAGGCACTCGACGGCTTCCACAAGCAGACCGCCCCGTCGGACTGGTTGGAGGGTCTGGTCAAGGCGTACGTCGGTGACTCGATCGCCTCCGACTTCTACCGGGAGGTCGCGGCCCGGCTCGACACGGACACCCGCTCGCTCGTGCTGTCCGTCCTGGACGACACCGGGCACGCCTCGTTCGCCGTCGAGAAGGTGCGGGCCGCCATCGACGCCGACCCGCGCGTGGGCGGCCGGCTCGCGCTGTGGGCGCGACGCCTGATGGGCGAGGCCCTCTCGCAGTCGCAGCGCGTGGTCGCCGACCGTGACGCGCTCTCCACGATGCTGGTCGGGGGCGTCGCCGACGGCTTCGACCTGGCCGAGGTCGGCAAGATGTTCTCGCGGATCACCGAGGCGCACACCAAGCGGATGGCGGCCCTCGGCCTCGCCGCTTAGGGCTTGGCGCTCAGCGCCTACGCGTACGGCGTCAGCTGCCGCGCTCTGCCACGGGTGGGGCGCAGCAGCAGGGACAGCAGAGCCACCGCCATCACGACGGAGCCCCCGAGCGTGGCCAGCTCGTGGCCGGAGCCCAGTGAGGTGTGCGTGACGAACGCTCCGAACAGGGCGCCGGCGATTCCGGTCGGCAGCACCAGCGTGCGCGACGGCAGCCGGTGCGGCAGGCGATGGCTCGCGGCCCAGGCGAGTGCCAGGCCGAGCAGTGCGGAGCCAAGGGCTTCAAGAAGCATGGTGAGGGTCCCTCCCGCGCGGCCACTAGGTGCAAATCGGTCCTAGCCGGTCTACCCCTGGCACCCGGAATGCAACCCTCCCCGTGTGCATTCGCTGTGCTCGCTCTGTGTAGCGGGCTGTGCCGGGGCTGCGCTGGAGCCGTGCAGGGCGTTGTGCAAGGAAGAAGGGCCTGACGGCCGGTGGCCGTCAGGCCCTTCTCGTGTGGCTCTCCGAGCTCCTTGTGGCTCTGTGCAGCCCGATTGAGCTCCGTGGAGCTCTACAGCGGGCCGAAGCCCACCTTCCGAACCGCGGGCTCGCCCAGCTCCACATAGGCGAGGCGGTCGGCCGGGACCAGGACCTTGCGGCCCTTCTCGTCCGTCAGAGAGAGCAGCTGCGACTTGCCCGACAGCGCCGCGGCCACCGCGCTCTCGACATCCTCGGTGGACTGGTCGCTCTCCAGAACGATCTCGCGGGGCGTGTGCAGCACGCCGATCTTGACCTCCACGGCCTTGTCCCTCCGACGATCCCTGATGTGCGCGGACGACCGCGCCGTACCCAGCACAGATTAGCCCGGTGAGGCGAGGCTCCCGGCGCCCCGGCCGCACGCCAAGAGCGAACAGCAGGGGGGAACAAAAGTGCGGGGTGGGGGCAGTGATGCTCAGTGCTGGTCCGAGCCGTGCAGCGGGAACCCGGCGATGCCGCGCCAGGCGAGCGACGACAGCAGCTGCACCGCCTTGTCGCGCGGTACCGGGCTCTCGCTGGACAGCCAGTAGCGCGCGACGACCTGCGAGACGCCGCCGAGCCCCACGGCGAGCAGCATCGACTCGTCCTTGGACAGGCCGGTGTCCTCGGCGATCACGTCCGAGATCGCCTCGGCGCACTGCAGGCTGACGCGGTCGACGCGCTCGCGCACCGCCGGCTCGTTCGTCAGGTCCGACTCGAAGACGAGGCGGAACGCACCGCCCTCGTCCTGGACGTACGCGAAATACGCGTCCATGGTCGCCTGCACGCGCTGCTTGTTGTCCGTCGTGGACGCGAGCGCCGTACGGACGGACTGCAGCAGGGACTCGCAGTGCTGGTCGAGAAGGGCCAGGTAGAGCTCGAGCTTGCCCGGGAAGTGCTGGTAGAGGACCGGCTTGCTGACCCCGGCGCGCTCGGCGATGTCGTCCATCGCGGCCGCGTGGTACCCCTGTGCGACAAACACTTCCTGGGCCGCGCCCAGGAGTTGATTGCGTCGGGCACGGCGCGGCAGGCGCGTGCCTTTGGGGCGCGCTGCCTCGGTCTGCTCGATGGCTGTCACGCCGCCTCCCAATATCGTCCGTGTGCTGCGGTGTGCGCCGCGCCGTCATCGTACTTTTGGGTAACCAGGATGTGCGCGGTGCGAGCGCAGAATTTCACGGACCGGACGGCCGCGAAAGCTGCACGTAGCGGGCCCGAGGGCGCAAAGCGGCGCATACCGGTGTGCCTGTCCGGGCGGATGCGCCGACGGTCGACAGCCCCCGCGGGGCACCTTGCCGCGTCAGCGATAGTCGTCCTCGTCGAGCGCGACGACCCGGGCCTGCTCTGCCCGGTCCGCCTCGTTCGAGCTGTCCGGATCGGCCTCTTCGCCCGGCACATCGTCCTGGTCAGGGGCGAGATCGGCGGACTGCTCCGCGGCGTCGGCCTCGGGCAGCTCCACGCCGATCTCCGTGGGGCTGCTGTCCGTGAAGGTCTCGGGATCGCTCGGATCGACCGTCATCATTGGCTCCCTTCCTCACCTGTTCGTGCGTGGGCGGGTGCCCTGTATCGAGCGTAGGAGACACCCGATCGGGGCGCTATGCGATCTCCTGACGCGATCTTCCGTCCGGGGGCGGGGTGCGGTACGGGTGCGACGGCGGGGCCGCGGTGGGGTGGTGCCGGGGCGGTGGCGGATGAGCTTTGGGGAGAGCTGTGCGCGATCTGTGACGGCGAACACACGAACCACTGCGTGATCACCTCGTAACATATGCCGCATGTCTTCGACCGATTCGCCGCGTGTGCCTCCTGCCGTCGCCGCTGTGGCGCCCAAGCCGGGAGCCGTCAAGGTCGAGGAGGGCGAGCGGCTGCGCTCGGTCGGGCTGCCCGGGATGACGCTGTCGGTCCGGTCGAGACCGGGGGCCCGGGAGGGGCTGCCGCCCGCGCTCTACGTCCACGGCCTCGGCGGCTCCTCGCAGAACTGGTCGGCACTGATGCCGCGACTCGAGGACGTCGTCGACGGGGAGGCCGTCGATCTGCCCGGCTTCGGGGACTCGCCGCCGCCGGACGACGGGAACTACTCGGTGACCGGGCACGCCCGCGCCGTCATCCGCTACCTCGACGCGCAGCGCCGGGGCCCCGTGCACCTCTTCGGGAACTCGCTGGGCGGCGCCGTGGCCACGCGCGTCGCGGCCGTACGCCCCGATCTCGTCCGCACGCTGACGCTGGTGTCGCCCGCGCTGCCCGAGATCCGTGTGCAGCGCACCGCCCTGCCGACCGGGCTGCTCGCCGTGCCCGGTGTCGCCGCGCTCTTCACCCGGCTGACGAAGGAGTGGACGGCCGAGCAGCGGGTGCGGGGCGTCACGGCCCTTTGCTACGGGGATCCGGAGCGGGTCACACCGGAAGGGTTCCAGGCGGCCGTCGAGGAGATGGAGCGGCGGCTGCGGCTGCCGTACTTCTGGGACGCGATGGCCCGCTCCGCGCGCGGGGTCGTGAACGCCTACACGCTCGGCGGCCAGCACGGACTGTGGCGGCAGGCCGAGCGGGTGCTCGCACCGACCCTGCTCGTCTACGGCGGCCGCGACCAGCTCGTCTCGTACCGGATGGCGGCGCGCGCGGCGCGCACCTTCCGGGAGTCGCGCCTCCTCACGCTCCCCGACGCGGGGCATGTCGCGATGATGGAGTATCCCGATACGGTCGCGACGGCGTTCCGGGAACTCCTCTCCGACACCGAGGCGTTGAACGGGGTGCGGGAGTCGGGGGAGTCCGGGGAGTGGAGAGAGGCCGACGGGCCGCGCGTGCTCGATGAGGCGGGCGACGCGGTGGACGGCGACGCGGGCGACACGACGGACCGCACGAGCACAAGCACAGGCACGAGCACGACGAACCGATCGAAGATGGGGAGCTGAGGCGGCCAGTGGGACGGCACAGCCGCCGAGGACCGGCAGACAACGGCGATACGGCCGACATACCAGTAGTTCCCGTGGCCCAGGGCTCGTCGCAGGCGGGCCCCGGCAATGGACGTCGACGCAGGGAGACCGCGCCCGAGGGCGGCGCCGCGGCGCACACCCCCGCACGGCCGAGCGCTCCACGGGCCCGCGGCGGTCACCCCGAGCAGAGGGAGCGGGGTGGCGGCTGGAGCCCCTCCGACAGCGGCCGCGGGGCCGAGGACGGCTCGACGCCGCCTTCCGGGACGCCGGTGGTGCCGCGCCCGCGGTCCCATCAGCCCCGGCAGGACTATGTCGACGCGTTCGACGCGTTCGACGCGTTCGACACGCGGGTGGATCGTGACCCGTACGCCTCCGTCACGGAGTGGGACGCCGAAGCGCCTTCTTCCGGGCCGGAGCCGGACCCCGAGGGGCCCGGTTCGGGTGTGGTGTCGGGCTCCGTCGGCCTGGACGACTGGGACGGCGGGCGCGAGAAGCGCGGCAGGGGACTCACCTACACGGGCATCGCGGCCGCGGCCGTCATCACCGTGCTCGCCGTGGTCGTCGCAGGTCAGGTCACCGACCGGGGCGGCGACTCGGCCGACGGCGGGACGTCGCGGGCGGCCGACGGTACGCGTGCCCACGACGACTCGGCGTCGCGCTCCGACGACCGGGCCACGCCGTCGAGGACCGCGCAGGCGGCCCCGGCGACGTACGACCAGAAGATGGCCAAGAAGTATCCGCTCGCGGCGGACCTGAAGGCCTCGGGGAAGTTCGACGCGGTCGGCGGCTTCGACAAGGCGCCGGGCCGCGGGCAGAAGTTCCGCTACCGCATCGACGTGGAGAAGGGGCTCGGCCTCGACAGCAAGCTGTTCGCGCAGGCCGTGCAGAAGACCCTGAACGACAAGAGGAGCTGGGCCCACGAGGGGGCCCGCACCTTCGAGCGGATCTCCTCCGGCGAGCCGGACTTCGTGATCACGCTGGCCAGCCCGGGGACCACCGCGTTCTGGTGCAAGAAGTCGGGGCTCGACACGACCGAGGACAACGTATCGTGCGACTCGGCCGCCACCGACCGCGTGATGATCAACGCCTATCGGTGGGCGCAGGGATCCAAGACGTACGACGACGTGCTCCACGGCAGCGCCATCCACCCGTACCGGCAGATGCTCATCAACCACGAGGTCGGTCACCGACTCGGCTTCAACCACGTCACCTGCTCGCAGGACGGCGCGCTCGCGCCCGTCATGCAGCAGCAGACGAAGTTCCTGACCTTCGAGGGGATCACCTGCAAGCCCAACCCCTGGGTGTACCCCAACGCTTGACGCTTCGTAGCGTTGTGTAGCTGGATGATCTCTTAGCGCGACAGAACGTCACGCGCACGCGAAAGTTACGACCGTTCACCCCTTTTGGTGGCGCGATGGACAACCGTCCGTCGCGCCACCGGCATGTCCGCATACGTTCGTCCCGCTGCGAGCCGCCGGTCCAACGGCGGCTCCCCATACGGGAGATCGGGGGTGGACGCGTGCGCATCGGACTGCTGACAGAGGGTGGCTATCCGTATGTGAGCGGTGAGGCCAGACTCTGGTGCGACCGGCTTGTGCGCGGGCTCGAGCAGCACGAGTTCGACATCTACGCGCTCAGTCGCAGCCAGGAGCAGGAGGACGCCGGCTGGCTCGAACTGCCTCCGCAGGTCAGCCGGGTGCGAACCGCGCCGATGTGGACGACGTGGGCGGGGAGCGGCGAGGCCGGCGTGCGCGACGGCGCGCTCGGGCGCCGGGCCCGGCGTCGATTCGCCACGCTGTACGGGGAGTTGGTCGGGGCCGTGGTGTGCGGTTCCGGTGACGGGGCCGGTGCTGCCGGCTTCTTCGGCTCCGCTTCCGACGGGGGAGAAGGCGCCGGAGGCGGTCTCGGGTTCAGCGAGGCGGACCGTTTCGCCAGTGCGCTGTACGGGCTGGCCGAGCTGGCCCGGGACGAGGGTGGATTGGGGTCCGCCCTGCGTTCCGAGACCGCCGTGCGCATTCTGGAGCGCGCCTGTCGTGCGCCGGGCGCGCTGCGGGCGGCCAGGGCGGCCCGGGTGCCCGACCTGCTGGCCTTCGCCGGGGAGGTGGAGTGCGCGCTGCGGCCGCTCTCCCTCGACTGGTACGACGACCCGTCCGTGGGCTCCTCCGGCGGTTCCTCCAGTGGCTCCTTCGGTGGTTCCTTCGGTGGCTCGACCGGTGGTGGCGGGCTCGGAGCCGTCGACCTCTGCCACGCCACGTCGGGCGGGGCGGCGGCCCTGCCCGGACTGGTCGCCAAGCGGTTCTTCGGCGTCCCGCTGCTGGTCACCGAGTACGGGGTGCAGCTGCGCGCCCGGTACATCGCCGCGGGCGACGCCGAGCTGAGCGCGCCGGTGCGGGCGCTGCTCGCCGCCTTCCACGGCCGGCTCGCCGCCGAGGTCTACCGGCAGGCCGCCGTCATCACCCCGGGCAACGCCCACGCCAGGCGCTGGCAGGAACGGTGCGGCGCCGACCGCGCCAAGCTGCGCACCGTCCACCCCGGCATGGAGGCCACCCGCTTCGCCGAGGTGGGTGAGCGCGAGGAGCCTGGGGACCCGGACACGCTCGTCTGGGTCGGGCGGATCGATCCGTCCAAGGACCTCATCTCCCTGCTGCACGCGTTCGCCGAAGTCCGCAAGGAAGAGCCGAAGGCGCGGCTGCGGATCGTGGGGGCGCTGCCGGCCGCGACGGGCCCCGGTGGCGACCAGGAGGCCGAGGCATACCTCGGGCACTGCAAGGGCCTGGCCGCGCAGCTCTTCCCCGACGAGGCGGAGGGCATCCACGCCGTCGGCGAGAACCCCGTCTCGTTCGAGGAACTCGGTGGCCCCGAGGCCATCGACCTCGCCGACGTCTACGGCTCCGGCAGCATCGTCGTCCTCTCCAGCGTCGTCGAGGGCTTCCCGATCAGCCTGGTCGAGGCCATGTTCTGCGGGCGCGCGACCGTGTCGACCGATGTGGGCGCCGTCGTCGAGGTGATCGGCGGCACCGGTCTCGTGGTCCCGCCGCGCAACCCGCGGGCGCTCGCCGAGGCGTGCGTATCGCTGCTGCGCGACCCCGAGCGCCGTGAGCGCCTCGGCGCGGCCGCCCGCGCGCGGGCTCTCGAACTGTTCACCGTCGAGCAGAACGTCACGGCATTTCGCGGCATTTACCTGGAGATCGTGTCGCACTGCCCGGTACGCCGGGAGGCCGTGGACGACGCGGGCGAGCCCGTGCCGTTCTCCCATCCGCCGGAGGCCCATGTGCCGGGTCGGTGGACGGCACCGGGGACCGGAGGCGGCGGGTCCTGGCTGGTCGGCCGCTCCACCGGCGCGGGGACGCCGAGTTGGGCGTCGGACGACGCGGCCGGTGGCGGTGCGCGTGAGGAATTGGCCGGGGCGACCCGGGGCGGCGGGGAGAGTGACGCATGAGCGGGAGCGACAGGTCCGACGCGGGCCGCGGCGGGGCGGGGGCGGACGTGCCCCGGGTGCCGGTGGCCGCCGGAGCCTGGGGAACCGGTTCGGAGGAGGCGCTCTCCCTGTCCGTCGCGGAGCCGCCCGGCATCGAGCCCGGCCCCGACGACCTCCGCGATCTCGACGCGGAGCTGCTGCACGAGCCCGGGGCCTGGCGGCGAGCGGAGAGCGCGGCGGGCGCGGAAGAGGGGGAAGGCGCGCAGGGCGCGGCGGGCGCCGCGACGAGCGCCGGTCCGGGCGGCGAGGTCCCGCACAGCGCTTCCCGGGGCGCAGCGACGCGCTCCATCGGCAAGAAGGGCTCGTCTTCCGGCAGCACCAACGCCCGTACTCAGCAACGCCGTTCGGGAGTGGACCCGGTCAAGTCCCTGATGCACCGCCACCGCGCACTGTGCGAGCGCGCCGTCGACCCGCTGGAGATCGCCGCCGGGCTGGAGGCGCACGGTGTCACCGACCGGACCGCCGCCCGCTACCGGCACAAGGATGTGTTCTCGCTCGCCGAGGAGATGTACGCCCGCATGCCGCGGGACGGCGAGCCGGGCGAACCGCCCGTCGCCGCCCCCGCCCGGACCACCGGCGTACGCGGCGCATGGGCGGCGCTCGCCCTGCTGCCGGGCGCCGTCTGCGCACTCGTCCTGCTCGTCCTGAACGTCACCACGGGCACCGCACACCTGGCCGTCGCCATCGGCGGCGCGCTCGCCGTCGCGGCCGCGCTGCGCACGACGCTGCGCCGCGGACCGCTGCGCGCCGCCGAAGGACCGCCCGCACCCGCGACCCGTGTCTGGGTCTGGTGGCTCCTCGCCTACGCGGTCTTCGGCGACGGCCTCCTGAACGCGGCACTGGCCGGCGGCCCCGACGAGCCCTGGGGCGCCGCCACCGCCCCGCTCCTCGCGCTCGCCGCCGCCGTCGCCCCCGCGACCTGGTGCGCCCGGTTCTTCGTCGCCGGCGCCCGCCGGCGCCTCGCCGTCAGCCGGGGACTCGCCGAATTCACCTCCGCCGTACGCCCGTTGCTCCTCGGCTGCCTCCTCCTGTTCGCCGTCGTCCTGGCCGTGCTGCTCGGCGTGGCCGGGGCCGTGCTCGACCAGGACGTGGACTACGCGGGCGCCGGCGCCCTGGGCCTCCTGCTGCTGCTCGCCCGCCTGCTCACCGCGCACGGCCGCACCCACGCGCCCACCGTGGTGCTCGGCGTGGCGACCGGTGCCGAGGCCCTGGCCGTCGCCACCGTGTTCGCCGCGCGCCTGCCCGGCTGCGATGTCCTGGGCGCCCCGGTGGAGAGCGTCGTCGACGCGGCGGGCGCCGGAGTGGTGCCCGGTACGACCTGTGCCGTCGCCGCCTTGGCCCTGCTGATCCACGCCAACCGCACCCTGACCCGAGCCTCCGCCCACGCGAGCACCGACAGCCCGGCGGACGCCCCATGACCCCCACAGGAACCACCCGTGTCGCGGCCGAGTGCGCGCTGCTTCCGTGCGCACCGCACGCCGCATGACACCCCCCGTTCTCCCGCGGGGCCGACACCGCGGGCCCATCCATCGACCTTCAGCAACATCCGTAAGGAGAACGCCAGATGACCACCCCTCCTCCCGGAGGCACCGGATACGCCGGATACTCCGGACCTCATGGGCAGCGCGGCACCCACGGGCAGTACGGAACCCGCGACGGGGCTCTCCCGCGCGCGGCGCGTACCGCGACGCGAACCCCGGGAGGCGTCCGATGAGGGTCCTGCTGATCGGAGCCAACGGGTACATCGGCCGCTTCGTCGCCGACCGGCTGCTCGCCGACCCCGCCGTGCAGCTCACCGCGCTTGGCCGGGGCGACGACGCCGACGTCCGCTTCGACCTCGCCACCGGCAGCCCGGGCGCGCTCACCCGCTTCCTGGACGCCGTGCACCCCGGGGTGGTCATCAACTGCGCCGGAGCCACCCGGGGTGGCGCCCGCGACCTCACCCGGCACAACACCGTCGCCGTCGCCACCGTCTGCGAGGCCCTGCGCCGCAGCGGCTGCGGCGCCCGCCTGGTGCAGATCGGCTGCGGCGCGGAGTACGGCCCCTCGCAGCCCGGCTCGTCCACCGCGGAGGACGCGGTGCCCAGGCCCGGCGGCCCGTACGGCGTCAGCAAGCTCGCCGCCACCGAACTCGTCCTCGGCTCCGGCCTCGACGCCGTCGTCCTGCGCGTCTTCTCACCCGCGGGCCCCGGCACCCCGGCCGGATCCCCGCTCGGCCGGCTCGCCGAGGCCATGCGCCGCGCGATGCAGGCGGGCGACGGTGAGCTGAAGCTCGGTGGCCTCGGCGCGCAGCGCGACTTCATCGACGTGCGCGATGTGGCGCGCGCCGTGCACGCCGCCTCGCTCTCCGCCGCGCAGGGCGTCATCAAC
This sequence comes from Streptomyces sp. HmicA12, assembly GCF_000373565.1. Lineage (GTDB taxonomy): Bacteria > Actinomycetota > Actinomycetes > Streptomycetales > Streptomycetaceae > Streptomyces. The sequence continues at coordinate 20,185 of NZ_KB891850.1, forward strand.
ATCGGCTCGGGCCGCGCCGTGCGGCTGCGCGACGCCGCCGCCGTGCTCGCCCGGGTCGCCGGATTCGGCGGCGCCCTCCACGAACTCGACGGACCTTCCCTCGGGGTCCGGCAATCCGTCGGGCACCCGCGATCCGAATCCGACCACGGGATGCACAGCCCGCCCGCCGCGTATCCGTACCCGGACGGCTGCGGGAGCTGGCAGCAGGCCGATGTGCGCACGGCTCGCGACCGGCTCGGCTGGCGCCCCCGCATCAACCTCGAAGAGTCCCTCGCCGACATCTGGATGGAGGCGGCATGCCGTATCTGACCCCCACCGCGACCGGACAGTCGAGCACCGACGTACGCCTCGGCTTCGGTGTCCCGGGCTTCGCCCACCCCTTGGTCGCCCCCGCGGAATGGGCCGAACTCACCCGCCCGGCCACCCCTTTGAACTGGGTCGTCCTGAACATCGCCAACGGTCCGGGCACCCGCCCCGACCCGCACTGCCTGGCCGCGGCGGGTCGCCTGCGCAACGCCGGCATCCGTGTTCTTGGTCACTTGGACATGACCTACGGAGCCCGCTCCTTCGGCGAACTCGTCTCCGACGCGCACCGCTTCCTCGACTGGTACCGGGTCGACGGCTTCAGCATCGACCGCTGTCCCACCGAGCGTGCCGCCCTGCCCGAGGTCCGCCGCACCGTCACGACCCTGCGCGCCCTCGTCGACGACGCGTACATCGTGCTCGGCCACGGCACCCACCCGTACCCCGGATACGCCGAATCCGCCGACCAGTTGGTGACGTTCACCGGGCCCTGGAGCGATTACCGCTGGTCCCAGGTCGCCGAGTGGACCGCCGAGTATCCGCCCGAGAAGTTCTGCCACTTCGTCCACGGCATGCCACGCGGGCATCTGGAAGAGGCGCTGCGCATCGCGCGCTGGCAGGGTGCGGGAACCATCTACTTCACCGATCGCACGGACCGCGGAGGCCTGACGGACCCCTGGGAGACGATGCCCGGCTACTGGGACGAACTCGTCTCGCGTATCGGACCTGGTGTCTCGGAATGAAGGGGAGCGTGGCAGTGTTACAGACGGAACAACCGTACGTAGATACCGACCAGCTGCATTAATGAGGTCTCCGTGTCGCTGCCACCCCTGGTCGAGCCAGCTGCTGAGCTCACCGTCGACGAGGTTCGCAGGTACTCCCGCCACCTGATCATCCCGGATGTCGGGATGGACGGGCAGAAGCGGCTGAAGAACGCCAAGGTGCTCTGTGTGGGCGCCGGCGGCCTGGGATCGCCGGCGCTGATGTACCTCGCCGCGGCGGGCGTCGGCACGCTCGGCATCGTGGAGTTCGACGAGGTCGACGAGTCGAACCTGCAGCGCCAGATCATCCACAGCCAGGCCGACATCGGCCGCTCGAAGGCGGAGTCCGCGAAGGACTCGGTCCTCGGCATCAACCCGTACGTGAACGTGATCCTCCACGAAGAGCGGCTCGAAGCCGAGAACGTGATGGACATCTTCAGCCAGTACGACCTGATCGTCGACGGCACGGACAACTTCGCGACGCGCTACCTCGTCAACGACGCGTGCGTGCTGCTGAACAAGCCCTACGTGTGGGGTTCCATCTACCGCTTCGACGGCCAGGCCTCGGTCTTCTGGTCCGAGCACGGGCCGTGCTACCGCTGCCTGTACCCGGAGCCCCCGCCGCCCGGCATGGTCCCCTCCTGCGCCGAGGGCGGTGTCCTGGGCGTACTGTGCGCGTCCATCGGCTCCATCCAGGTCACCGAGGCGATCAAGGTTCTGGCCGGTGTCGGCGACCCGCTCGTCGGCCGCCTGATGATCTACGACGCCCTGGAGATGCAGTACCGCCAGGTCAAGGTCCGCAAGGACCCCGACTGCGCGGTCTGCGGCGAGAACCCGACCGTCACCGAGCTCATCGACTACGAGGCCTTCTGCGGCGTCGTGTCCGAGGAGGCCCAGGAGGCGGCCGCCGGTTCGACGATCACTCCGAAGCAGCTCAAGGAGTGGATCGACGACGGCGAGAACATCGAGATCATCGACGTCCGCGAGCAGAACGAGTACGAGATCGTCTCGATCCCGGGCGCCAAGCTGATCCCCAAGAACGAGTTCCTCATGGGGACCGCCCTCGAGTCGCTGCCGCAGGACAAGAAGATCGTCCTGCACTGCAAGACGGGTGTCCGCAGTGCGGAAGTCCTCGCCGTGCTGAAGTCCGCGGGCTTCTCCGACGCCGTGCACGTCGGCGGCGGCGTCATCGGCTGGGTCAACCAGATCGAGCCGGACAAGCCGATCTACTAGTAGGCCCTGTCGACGTGACACTTCCGGACGGGCCCCGCGCAGCACGCGAGGGGCCCGTCCGGCGTGCCGGGGCCGTGCGCGGGACGGGCCGGCGGTGTCAGGAGCACACCTTGCCGTCGCGCGGTATTCGACCCTCCAGCAGATACGCGTTCACCGTGGTGTCGACGCAGGAGCTGCCGGAGCCGTACGCCCCGTGCCCCTCGCCCTTCCACGTCAGTTCGACGCCGACGCCCGTGCCCAGCTCGTCCGCCATGCGGCGGGCGCCTTCGTACGGGGTGGCCGGGTCGCCCGTGTTGCCGACGACGAGCACCGGCGCCGCATCCGGCGCGCTCACGTCGGGGTTCTCCCACTGGCCGGGCACCGGCCAGTCGTGGCACCAGCCCGCCGTGTCCCAGGCCATGCCCTCCCCGAAGACGGGCGAGATCCCCCGGAACCTCGCCATCAGGGCCTTGGCCCGCGCCACCGACGGCCGCGCCTTGTCGTCGAGGCAGGAGATCGCGCGCTGCGAATGGGTCGTCGTGCCGTAACGGCCGTTCGTGTCCCGGTCGTTGTAGGCGTCGGCGAGCGCGAGCAGCGCCGTGCCGTCCCCCTTCTCCGCGTTCCTCAGGCCTCGGGTCAGGGCGGGCCAACTGGCCTTGTGGTACAGGGTGACCATGATGCCGGTGGTCGCCAGCGACTCGTTCAGCTCGCGGCCGCTCGCGGTGGGCAGCGGTTTCGCGTCGAGCCGTTTCAGGAGCGCCGCGATCTCGCGTGAGCCCGTCTTCGGGTCGATGCCGCGGAATGCCAGGTAGTTGTCCAGCGCCCGCTGGAACCCTCGCGCCTGGTTCTCGGCGTGCCCGACCCGTCCCACGCTCGGATCGACCACCGCGTCCAGGGCGAGCCGGCCCACTGTGCCGGGGAACAAGTGGGCGTAGACACCGCCGAGTTCGGTGCCGTACGAGACGCCCATGTAGTGCAACTCGTCGTCGCCCAGGACCTGGCGCATCAGATCCATGTCGCGGGCCGCCTCGACGGTCGACACATGACCGAGCAGCCGGCCGGCCTGCTGTGCGCAGCCCTTGCCGAAGTCGGTGGCGTCCTTGAAGTACGCCGACTCCTCCGCGGCGGTGTCCGGGGTGAGATCGATGGCCTCGGCGGCCTGTGTCTCCCGGTCTCCGCGGCAGCGCACACCGCGGCTCGCCGCGACGCCGCGCGGGTCGAAACTCACCAGGTCGTACCGCTCGCGCAGCTTCGCGTACTGCGGGGCGAAGGCCGGCAGCAGATCGACGCCGGAGGCGCCGGGTCCGCCGAAGTTGAACAACAGGGAACCGATCCGCGCCCTGCCGTCGCCACGGGACGTGGCCCGGATGAGGGCGAGCCCGATCGTCGATCCTGTCGGACGTGCGTAGTCGAGCGGGGCCCTGAGGGTCGCGCACTGCCAGTCGGAGCCGGGCGCGGGCGTGCTCGCCGTGCCCTTGCAACGGCCCCAGTCGAGGCGTTGCCCGGTGACTGAGGAGGGCAGGGCGGTCGGCGCCGCGGCGCTCGGGGAGGAGCCGGCCGAGCGCGACGGGCCGTCGGCCGGCGACGACGGAGACGGCTTCGCCGCGTCGCCGCCGTCGCCTCCGTCCGCGTCGCTGCAGCCGGTGACCAGACCGGCCGTCAGCATCACGGCGGTCGCCAGAGCCAGTGCGCGGACCGTTGTTCCTGCGCGTGTGCGGGCGCCTGCGCGGGCCCGCGATTCCTGTGGTGCCATGGGCACCTCCCCCCTCGACTGCCCCCGTTCGAGAGACAGTCAGGCCATCGTAGGAAGGCCCGCGGGTGGCTGCTCGAGCCTGTGGACAACCCCCGGGATCACGAGCAGACCGTTCCCTCGTTCGGGACCTTCCCGTTGAGGAGATAGCCGTTCACAGCGCTGTGCACACACGAGTTGCCGCTGTCGTACGCCCCGTGCCCCTGGCCCTTGTACGTCAGCTCGACGCCCACACCGTCGCCCAGCGCGTCGACCATCTTCTTCGCACCCTTGTACGGGGTGGCCGGGTCTCCGGTGTTGCCGACGACGAGGATCGGGGCGGACCCGGAGGCGCTCACGTCCGGGTGGTCGGCCGCGCCGTCGACGGCCCAGCCGGTGCAGCTGAGCATGCCCCAGGCCAGATAGTCGCCGAACAGCGGCGAGGCCTTGCGGAACTCGGGCAGCTTCGCCTCGACGTCCTTCGCCGTGTAACGCGGCTTGTAGTCGGCGCAGTTGATGGCCACGTTGGCCGCCTGCATGTTGCTGTACTTCCCGTCGTCGTTGCGCCCGTTCATCGAGTCGGACAACGCCATGAGGATCTTGCCGTCGCCGTCGTACGCCTGCTGCAGCCCCTCGGTGAGGTACTCCCAGAAGTCCTTCGAGTAGAGGGACTGCGCGATTCCGTTGGTCGCCGCGGTCTGGGTCAGGTCGCGTGGGAAGATCCCCGGGATCGGCTTCTCGTCGAGCTCCGTCAGCAGCTTGGCGATCTTGTCCTTGACCTCTTGCGGGGTGTCGCCGACGGGGCAGTCCTCGACCTTGGAGGTGCAGTCCTTCGCGTAGTTGTCGAGAGCGAGCTGAAAGCCCTCGGCCTGGCCGAGGGAGCTCTGCTCCGGGGCCTCGGTCGGATCGACGACACCGTCGAACACGGCGCGGCCCACGTTCTTGGGGAACAAGTGGGCGTACACGCCGCCCAGTTCGGTCCCGTAGGAGATGCCGAAGTAGTGCAGCTTGTCGTCGCCGAGCACCTGACGCATCAGGTCCATGTCGCGGGCCGCGTCGGTGGTGCGGACGTGCGGCAGGACCTTGCCGGAGTTCTTCTCGCAGGCGCCGTTGAACGTCTTGATGTTGTCGACGAGCTTGTTCCGCTCTTCGGTGTCGTCGGGCGTCGAGTCCTGCTCGAAGTACTCGTCGAGCTGGTCGTCGTCCTCGCACTCGACGCCCGCGCTGCGGCCCACTCCGCGCGGGTCGAAGCTGACCAGGTCGTAGCGCGTGCGCAGCTTCTCGTAGTCGGAGCCGAACGCCGGCAGGGTGGTGACGCCCGAGCCGCCGGGACCGCCGAAGTTGAAGATCAGCGACCCGATGCGCTTGTCCTCGTCGCCGCTCGACTTGGCGCGGATCAGGGCGAGGTCGATGGTGTCGCCCTTGGGGTCGTCCCAGTCGAGTGGCGCCTTCATGGTGGCGCACTGCCATGCGGAGCCGCCCGGCAGCGGGGACGGCGAGGCCCCTCCGCCCTCGGAGTCCGACGGCGCCGGACAGTCCTTCCAGCTCAGGTTCTGGGACGGCAGATCCACGTCGTCCTGCGAGTCGCTGCTGCACGCCGCCAGCGAGGCGGAGAGCAGAGCAGCGGTGACGGCCAGGGCAGCGGCGCGGGGCCGGGACGCAATGGGCATGCGTCCATCCTGCGGCGGCCGGGTGCGGGGCGCGCTTGCTACGGGCTGTGCGGGTGAGGACCGGCAGGCCGTGAGGTCCTACAGCGCGCCCTTACGGGTCAGGTGGTTGAAGAACAGCCACCCCGGCAGTACGGGCAGCCACAGGGTGAGCAGTCGGTACAGCAGCACCGCGGGCGCAGCCACTTCCTTCGGGAGGCCGATCGCGATCAGACCCACCGTCAGCGTCGCCTCGACGGCGCCCACACCGCCCGGTGTCGGCGCGGCCGAACCGAGCGCGTTGCCGGCCAGGAAGACGACCGCCACGCTGGCCAGGCTCAGGCTCGTGGTGCTGTCCCCGAAGGCGCGGATCGAGGCGTCCAGGCACATCACGAAGCAGGCCGTGAGGAGCAGCATGCCGCCGATGCCGGTGAGCAGCTTCCGCGGCCGCTGCAGGACGTCGAGCATGCGCGGCACGACACCGGCGAACAGCGACCGCACGCGCGTGACGACGAATTTCCGCAGGAAGGGGATCGACGTCACCACAAGGACGAGCACAGCGACCGTCAGCAGACCCGCGATGACCGTACGGGAAGGCGACAAGGAGGGCGTCTTCTCCGTCCCTGTCAGGTAGCCGAAGGTCAGCAACAACAGGATGTGACTGCACATGCCGAACAACTGCGAGGCGCCGACACTGGCGACCGCGAGACCGGGACGTACACCGGCCCGCTGCAGGAAGCGCGTATTGAGCGCCACGCCGCCGACCGCCGCCGGAGCGACGATCTTCACGAACGAACCGGCGACCTGGGCCGCGACGGTCCGCATGAAGGGCACCCGTTCCGGCACGAAGCCGAGCAGGCTCATCGCCGCGGCCACATAGCTGAGCGCGGAGAAGACCACGGCGAGGCCGACCCAGCCCCACTCGGCCTCGCCGACGATCGCGCCGAAGTCGATGTGCGTGAGCTGTGACAGCAGGAAGTACGCGCCGATCGCACCGGCGATGAAACTGATCAGTGTGCGCGGTCTGATGCGCTCGAGACGCGCCGGTTCGACGGGCGCCTGCGGCCGGATGCGGAGCACCTGGTGGCGGATCTGGGTGAGCAGATCCTCCTCGCGGGCCTCGTCCAGGGCTTCGTCGAGGGCCCGCTTCTCGGCCTGCCGCTCGGCCTTCTCGGTCTTCTTCTCGGTCTTTTTCTCGGCGCGTACGGACTTCTTCGCGTCGCTCTCGGCGGCGGCATCATCCGCACGTAGCTGCTTGGCCTTGCTGGACGCCTCCAGGACGGCCTCGCGCTCGCGCTGGGCGCGCTCCCGCCCGAGCCTGCGCAGCGTCGCTCTGGTGGTGCGCGTGAGGGCGATCGGCTGCAGCAGCGGCAGACAGTCGGCGACCGGATCGGGGCCGAGCACGCCGACGGCCGACGCGACCGCCCGTTCGGCGCCCACGCGCAGGCCCAGGGTCGTGAGCATCTGCGCGATGTCCATACGCAGCACCAGGTCGCCCGCGGCGATCTCCCCGCCGCGCAGATCCGTGAGGATCACGTTGCCGGAACGATCCACCAGAATCGCGTCGCCCGCGAGCCGCCGGTGCGCGATCCGCCGTGACTGGAGCGCCTGCACCTGCCGCCAGGTGTCGCTCAGCAGCTCGTCGGTGATCTCCGCGTCCGGCATCGAGTCGAGGGAGCGGCCGCCGACGTGCTCGTAGACGAGCATCACGGCGTCGGGGCCGAGCTCGGAGGTGGCGATCAGCTTCGGCGCGTTCGCCCCGGCCGAGATGGCCGCGTAGGCGAGCAGCGCCTCCTGCTCCAGCGCCTGGCGCAGCGACTGGAGGCTGCGGCCCGTGGTGATGCCCCGCAGCGTCAGGCGCCGCCACACCCGGTAGAAGAAGCCCTGAGCCTGCTGCTCCCGGTCCACGACCGTGACGTCCAGGGGCGCACCGTCCTCCAGGGTGACGAAGTAGCGCCGCCCCCGGTCGCCGTTCTCCGTGGCGCCTTCATGCGCCTCCTCGCGGGAGGCGTTGACGGGGTGGAAGCCGACGTGGCGCAGGCCCGCGAGGAGCGTCTGCCCGGTGGGGCGCACATTGGGGGAGCCGACCGCGTACAGCGTTCCGTAGGCGACGGTCCAGCCGATGAGGATCGTCAGGATGATCGAGAACGGCGTCGTGTAACCGGTGACCAGCATCGTGAACGCGTCGAGCAGGAGCACCACCCACAGGACCACACGCCATCGTGGTCGCCGGGACATGCCGACCGCCGTCATATAGGCGATGACGGGCGCCAAGTAGCCGTGCACCGGGTCGGTCAGCGCATGGATGTCGCTGGGCGACACCTTGGTGAGCGCGTCCTGGATGGACTGCGGCGCCGCCTTGGCGACCCAGAGGTCGGTCGCGAGCGTCACCCCGTGGGCGAGCACCGCGGCGAGCACACCGTCGGCGATCCGCAGTCCGTCCCGCTTGATCAGCCGCTCGATGGCGAACGCCACCGGGACGAGCAGGATGGCGATGCTCGACGCGAACCCCGCGAACTTGGTCAGCAGGTCGGGGGCCTGTTCGGTGCCCTTGTTGATGTCCTGGGCGAAGCCCGTCGTCGTGGCGTGCGCGAACGCGGCGATGGCCAGCAGCACGGCGACCGCGAGCAGGCCGGCGAGCAGGCGCATGAGATCGGAAGGACGGTGCACGCGCGCGGGGAGCAACGGTTCGTCGCCGTCGACCCGCTCCGCGTGCGCGTCGGACTCGGCGCAGTCGGGATCGTGCAGCGGCTGTTCGTGCTTGGTCTCGGTGGCCGTCTCGGCCGTGTCCTCAGGGCGCGCCGGTGTCACAGAGGTGCCCTCCGCCTTGTCGGGGTGCACGCTCTGCTGCTCCGTCGTCTCTTCTTGATCTCGTATCACCAGTCACCGCCCGCACGATGGTGGCATGTCCCATCGCCATAGGGGGGCATCAGGGTGCATTCGAGGAGCGCAAAGTCGTCGGCAAGCGCCTTCCTGTACGTCCCTCCATGGCGCCGCCCGTAGGTCCCGCCATGTTGTCGGTGCCGTGGGGCAGGATGGGCCGGATGAGCGAGGAGAGCGAGCCGGCAGGAGAACTTCCCGAGTACGCGGAGCGAGTCCTCGAGGTGGCCGAGCTGATTCCGCCCGGGCGCGTCATGACGTACGGGGACGTCGCCGAGTGGCTGGAGGAGGGCGGGCCGCGCCAGGTCGGGCGCGTGATGGCCCTCTACGGAGGAGCGGTGCCGTGGTGGCGTGTCGTGCGCGCCGACGGGGCGCTGCTGCCCGGCCACGAACTGCGGGCGCTCGACCACTACCGGGAGGAGAGCACGCCGCTGCGCGAGGCCTCCCGCGCCGCCGCGGGCCATCTGCCGCGCCTCGACATGAAGCGCGCGCGGTGGGACGGGCAGACACGTACGGAAGCTCACAATTGACAGCTTCGGCCATCCCGCGCGCGGGCGGGGTGCCGGTGGCCCGTACGGGGGAAACGGGGAGCGCGGGGCACTCCGCGGCGTCCGTGTCCGTTCGTGAGACAGCGCACACCTGTGCCGAACGGGGCGCGAGGGAGGCACCGGAAGCCCGGCTTCCGCCACACTCGACGGCGTAGCGTCGACGGCACCGTCGATGGCAGACACCTCCTTCACCCCGTAGCCCCCGCCGCACGCGGACGGCGCATCGACCACCAGCACACCCACCAGGACCAGCGATCCACGTGAGCTCCTCTTCGTCCACCCGGCACCTGTCGCCGCACCAGGCTCGACAGGGGATTCCCGGCGCGTACCGACTGGTGCGTACCCCGCCGGCGCCGGTGGACCCCCCTCGTCTGGACGCACATCAGCGTGCGGTGGTTGACCACGCTCACGGCCCCCTGCTGGTGCTGGCCGGTCCCGGGACAGGCAAGACGACGACCCTTGTGGAGGCGGTCTCGGCCCGCATCGCCGAGGGCACCGAACCCGGGCGCATTCTTGTGCTCACGTTCAGCCGCAAGGCCGCCGTCGAACTGCGCGACCGTATGGCGCTGCGCATCGGAGCGGCACGTTCCCCGCAGGCGACGACGTTCCACTCGTTCTGCTACGCCCTCGTGCGCGCCCACCAGGACGCCGAACTCTTCGCGGAGCCCCTGCGGCTCCTGTCCGGCCCCGAGCAGGACGTCACCGTACGAGACCTGCTCGCGGGCCAGATCGACCTGGAGCAGGCCGGTCTCGCGCACGTGCGCTGGCCCGACGAACTGCGCGCCTGCCTCACCACGCGCGGCTTCGCGGACGAGGTGCGCGCGGTGCTCGCCCGCAGCCGTGAGCTGGGACTGGGGCCTGCCGCCCTCGACTCGTTCGCCCGCCGTATCGGCCGCCCGGACTGGCGCGCGGCCGCCACCTTCCTGGCCGAGTACCTGGACGTCCTCGACATGCAGGGCGTGCTCGACTACGCGGAGCTGGTGCACCGCGCCGTGCTGCTCGCGCACCGCACCGAGGTCGCCGGCCAGTTGGCCGCGCAGTACGACGCCGTGTTCGTCGACGAGTACCAGGACACCGACCCGGCCCAGGTACGACTGCTGCACGCGCTCGCCGGGGGAGGCCGCACCCTGGTCGCGTTCGGCGACCCCGACCAGTCGATCTACGCGTTCCGCGGCGCGGACGTGAACGGCATCCTGGACTTCCCCCACGACTTCCCCCGGGCGACCGGCGCACCCGCCCCGGTCGAGGTGCTCACCACCTCCCGGCGCTCCGGCGCGCGCCTCCTGGAGGCCACCCGTCGCGTCACCCAGCGGATGCCGCTGACCAGGCTCCCCGCGGACAAGGTGCGCGCCCACCGAGAGCTCGCCCCGGTACGCGACGGTGGCCGGGCCGAGGTCTACACGTACCCGACCTCCGGTACGGAGCTCGACAACATCGCGGACATCCTGCGGCGCGCCCACCTGGAGGACGGTGTCCCGTGGAGCGACATGGCCGTCCTGGTGCGCGCGGGCGCCCGCAGCATCCCGTCGGCGCGGCGCGCTCTCGCGGCCGCAGGCGTCCCGGTCGACATAGACGGGGACGACCTGCCGCTGCGGCACGAACCGGCGGTGACGCCCCTGTTGACCGCGTTGAAGGCGGTGGCGCAGGGCTCCGCGGAAGCCGCTTCTCCAGAAGGCGATGCTTCGGAGGCTCCGGACGCCGATGCTCCGGACGCCGATGCTGAGGAGGCCGAGGATTCCGGGGCGCCCTGCTGGCTGGACACCGAGACCGCCCTCACACTGCTCGGCTCGCCGCTCGGCGGCATGGACGCAGCCGATCTGCGTCGCCTCGGGCGTGCCCTGCGCGAGGAGGAGCGCACCGCGGGCAACCACGTGCCGCCGCCCTCCGACGACCTGCTCGCCCGCGCCCTCGCCGAGCCCGAGCGGCTCGCCGCGCACGACCCGGCATACGCGCGCGGGGCGCAGCGCCTCGGCATGCTGCTCGCCGCAGCCCGCGGGATGCTCGCCGAAGGCGGCACCGCAGAAGAAGTCCTCTGGGAACTGTGGAACGGCACGCCCTGGCCGCAACGCCTGGAGCGAGCCGCCCGGCGCGGCGGTGCCGCGGGACGCAACGCCGACCGCGACCTGGACGCCGTGTGCGCACTGTTCGCGGTCGCCTCCCGCGCGGAGGAACGCACCGGTGGCAGCGGCGCGCGCAACTTCCTGGAGGAGATCGAGGCCCAGGACATCGCCGCCGACACGCTCGCCGGGCGCGCCGTGCGCCCCGACGCCGTCCGCCTGATGACCGCGCACCGCTCCAAGGGCCTCGAGTGGCGCCTCGTCGTCGTCGCGAGCGTGCAGGAGGGCCTGTGGCCCGACCTGCGGCGCCGCGGCTCCCTCCTGGAGGCCGACCGCATCGGGCGCGACGGGCTCGCCGAACCGCTCACGCCGGGCGCCCTCCTCGCCGAGGAGCGCCGACTGTTCTACGTGGCCGCCACGCGCGCGCGGGAGCGCCTGGTCGTCACCGCCGTGAAGGCCCCCGCCGACGACGGCGACCAGCCGTCCCGGTTCCTGACCGAACTCGGAGTCGAACCCAAGGACGTCACGGGCCGCCCGCGTCGCCCCCTGTCCGTCGCCGCCCTGGTCGCCGAGCTGCGCTCCACGACCGTCGACCCGCGCGTCTCCGAAGGGCTCCGCGAGGCCGCCGCCCGCCGCCTGGCCCGGCTCGCCGGACTCAGCGACGACGACGGCAGACCCCTCGTGCCGTCCGCTCACCCCTACCGCTGGTGGGGCATGTACGAGCCCACCGAGAGCAAGGTCCCGCTGCGCGACCGCGACAAGCCCGTCGTGCTCTCCGGGAGCGCCCTCGACCAGCTCGCCAACACCTGCGCGCTGCAGTGGTTCCTGGGCCGCGAGGTCAAGGCCGACGCTCCCGCCACCGCGGCCCAGGGCTTCGGCAACGTCGTGCACGTCCTGGCCGACGAGGTCGCTTCCGGGCGCACCCCCGCGGACCTGGCCGTCCTCATGGAGCGCCTCGACTCCGTATGGGACGCCCTCGCCTTCGACGCACCCTGGAAGTCGGCGCAGGAGAAGGAGCACGCGCGCGTGGCGCTCGAACGCTTCCTCCAGTGGCACGTCATGGACCGCAGCGGACGTACCCCCGTCGCCAGCGAGCACGACTTCGACGTCACGCTGGAAGCGGGCTCCTACGAAGTACGCATCCGAGGCTCCATGGACCGCGTCGAGCGGGACGCCGAAGGCCGCGCCTACGTGGTCGACTTCAAGACCGGGAAGCAGGCGCCCAGCGCCGCCGACGTCGCCCGCCACCCACAGCTCGCCGTCTACCAGCTGGCCGTCAGCGAGGGCGCTGTGGACGAACCGTTCGACGGAGCGCGCCCCCATCCCGGTGGCGCCGAACTGGTGCAGCTGCGCCAGGGCGCCGCGAAGAAGGACGGCGGCGAGACGATCCCCAAGGTGCAGGCCCAGGAACCGCTCGAAGGGGAGTGGGTCGGCGATCTCCTCGCCACCGCGGCCGGCAAGGTCCTCGACGAGCGCTTCGCGCCGACCACCGGCCAGCACTGCACCCACTGCGCGTTCCGGGCCTCGTGCAGCGCGCGACCCGAGGGCAGGCACGTCGTGGAGTGACGTGCGCCTCCACCGCGGTGGAACGGACCGGCGCTGTCAGTGGTGCCGGTTAGCCTCGATGAGGTGACCACACGCCTCACCGACCCCGAGCAGCTCAAGGAGCTGCTGGGCATCCCGTTCACCCCGGAGCAGACGGCCTGCATCACGGCGCCGCCCGCGCCGCAGGTGATCGTGGCCGGGGCCGGATCGGGCAAGACGACGGTGATGGCCGCGCGCGTGGTCTGGCTGGTGGGCACCGGGCAGGTCGCGCCCGAACAGGTCCTGGGCCTCACGTTCACGAACAAGGCCGCCGGCGAGCTGGCCGAGCGTGTCCGCAAGGCACTGATCAAGGCGGGCGTCACCGACCCCGACACCATCGACCCGGACAACCCTCCGGGCGAGCCCGTGATCTCCACGTACCACGCCTTCGCGGGCCGCCTCCTGACCGATCACGGCCTGCGCATCGGGCTCGAACCCACGACGCGGCTGCTCGCCGACGCCACCCGCTTCCAGCTCGCCGCACGCGTGCTGCGCGAGGCACCGGGCCCCTATCCGGCCCTCACCCGCTCTTTCGCGGACCTGGTCAGCGACTTGCTCGCACTCGACTCCGAGCTGGCCGAACACCTCGTACAGCCGGGCAGACTGCGCGCGTACGACCAGGAACTGCTCCGCGACCTGGAAGGCGCCAAGCTCAGCAACGCGGACCTGCGCAAGGTGCCCGACGCCGCGGCCGCGCGCCTGGAGCTGGCCGAGCTGGTGGCCCACTACAGGACGGCCAAGCGCACACGGGACGTCCTCGACTTCGGCGACCAGATCGCCCTCTCCGCGACCCTCGCGAGCACCCGGCCCGAGGTGGGAGAGATCCTGCGCGACGAGTTCCGGGTCGTCCTGCTCGACGAGTACCAGGACACCTCCGTGGCCCAGCGCATTCTGCTCGCGGGCCTGTTCGGCGGCGGCACCGGTCACGCCGTCACCGCCGTCGGCGACCCCTGCCAGGCGATCTACGGATGGCGCGGCGCGTCCGTCGCCAACCTCGACGACTTCCCCCTGCACTTCGCGTACGCCGACGGCCGCCCGGCCACCCGCTTCGCCCTCAGCGAGAACCGCCGCAGCGGCGGCCGCCTCCTCGACCTCGCCAACGGCCTCGCCGAGCCGCTGCGCGCCATGCACGCGGGCGTGGAGGCCCTGCGGCCCGCCCCCGGGGCCGAGCGCGACGGCGTCGTGCGCTGCGCTCTCCTGCGCACCCACAGCGAGGAGATCGACTGGCTCGCCGACTCCATCGCCCACCTGGTCGCCACCGGCAAGGCGCCCGGTGAGATCGCCGTCCTGTGCCGCACCGCGACCGACTTCGCCGAGATCCAGGGCGCGCTCGTCGCCCGAGACATCCCCGTCGAAGTGGTCGGCCTCTCAGGGCTGTTGCACCTCCCGGAGGTGGCGGATCTGGTCGCCGTGTGCGAGGTGCTCCAGGACCCCGGGGCCAATGCCGCCCTGGTCCGCCTGCTGACCGGACCGCGCTGGCGCATCGGTGCCCGCGACCTCGCTCTCCTGGGCCGCAGGGCGCGCTTTCTCGTCTCCCACGCGCGCGGGGGCGAGGACGATCCGGACCGTCGCCTGGCCGAGGCCGTCGAAGGTGTCGACCCGTCCGAGGTGATATCGCTGGCGGACGCGCTCGACACGTTCCTGGAGACCTCGGTGGAGGCCGACGGGGACGACGACGGGCTGCCGTTCTCGCCGGACGCGCGCGTGCGCTTCGCCCGGCTCGCCACCGAACTGCGCGACCTGCGCCGCTCGTTGTCCGACCCCCTCATGGACGTACTGCACCGCGTCCTGGCGGTCACCGGCCTGGAGGTCGAACTCTCGGCGTCCCCGCACGCCTTGGCGGCCCGCCGCCGCGAGACGCTGTCCAACTTCCTGGACGTCGCCGCCTCCTTCGCGGCCAACGACAGCTCCGCGTCGCTGCTCGCCTTCCTCGGCTTCCTGCGCACCGCCGCCCAGTACGAGAAGGGCCTCGACAACGCGCTGCCGGGCGGCGAGAACACCGTGAAGGTGCTCACCGCCCACAAGTCCAAGGGACTTGAATGGGACGTCGTCGCCGTCCCCGGGCTCGTGAACGGCACGTTCCCGAGCACCCAGGGCCGCGAGAAGTGGACCGCCCAGGGCAAGGTCCTGCCGCACGCCCTGCGCGGCGACGCCGCCACCCTGCCCGACATCGAGGCGTGGGACTCCAAGGGCATGAAGGCCTTCCACACCGACATGAAGGACCACCAGCACACCGAGGAACTGCGCCTGGGCTACGTGACGTTCACACGCCCCCGCACGCTGCTGCTCGGCTCCGGCCACTGGTGGGGCCCCTCCCAGAAGAAGAAGCGCGGCCCCTCCGACTTCCTTCAGGCGCTGTACGACCACTGCGCCGCCGGACACGGCGAGATCGAGGCATGGGCGGACGAACCGGCCGACGACGAGGAGAACCCGGCCCTTCAGGAGGCGTCGGCCGAGCAGGCCTGGCCCCTGCCCCTGGACGAGGCCTCCCTGGCCCGCCGCCGCCAGGCCGCCGACACCGTCCTCGCCCACCTGGAGCGCGCCGCGGGCCCCGCACAGGCACGCGCCCACACACAGCCCCACCCGGCCGCCCACGAAGAGCCGCCCTTCGAGGACCCGGACTGGCCGCCCCCGCCGGACGACGACTTCCTCGACGAGGACGAACCCGTTCACGCGGACGAGGAGTTCCCGGACGACTGGGAGAACCTGCCCTCCCGGCGCCCGACGGTCCCGCACCCCGCCCCGCACCCCCAGACGCGGTCCCACGCGCGCGTGCCTCAAGGGCCGACCGCCGCGGTGCCGCACCCCGCGTTCGCCCCCGAGCCCGAGCTCACGCCTGAAGAGGCCCGCACCATCGACTCCTGGGACCGCGACCTGGACGCCCTCGCCGGGGAGCTGATGCGAGCCCGAGCCGCCGTGCGCGACGTACCCGTGCCGCACTCGCTCACCGCCTACCAACTGATGCGCATCGCCGCCGACCCCGACGGCTTCGCCCAGGAGCTGGCCCGGCCCATGCCCGCCCCGCCGCAGCCGGCGGCCCGCCGCGGCACCCGTTTCCACGCCTGGGTCGAATCCCGCTTCGAAGAGCTGAGGCTGCCGCTGCTCGACCCGGAAGAGCTGCCCGGCAGCGACGCCGAGATCGCCGACGAGCGCGACCTGGAAGCGCTCAAGGAAGCCTTCGAGCGGACGTCGTACGCGCACCGCACCCCGTACCGGATCGAGCTCCCTTTCCAGCTGGCCATCGCGGGGCGCGTCGTGCGCGGCCGCATCGACGCCGTCTACAAGCAGGGCGAAGGCGACGCGACCACGTACGAGATCGTCGACTGGAAGACCGGCCATCAGCAGAACGCCGACCCTCTTCAGCTCGCCATCTACCGGCTCGCCTGGGCCGAGCAGCACGGTGTGCCGCCGGAGTCGGTGGACGCCGCCTTCCTGTACGTACGCACAGGAGAGACGGTCCGCCCGCGCAGCCTGCCCGGACGGGCGGAGCTGGAGCGACTCCTCACCCAGGAGCCGCAGGTCGTGGAAGAGCCGCCGGACGAGCACACTCCGGCGGGGGACTAGGCTCGTGACCATGAGCAAGCCCGTTGACAACGCCGTCAGCACCGTCCGTGCGTACATCGAGAACCACCGCGAGGCCTTCCTCGACGACCTCGCCGCGTGGCTGCGGATCCCCTCTGTGTCCGCCCAGCCCGCCCACGCACCGGACGTGCGACGCAGCGCCGACTGGCTCGCCGCCAAGCTGACCGAGACGGGCTTCCCGACCGTCGAGGTGTGGCCGACGGCCGGCGCCCCCGCCGTCTTCGCCGAGTGGCCCTCCGAGGACCCCCAGGCCCCCACGGTGCTCGTCTACGGACACCACGACGTGCAGCCCGCCGCCCGCGAGGACGGCTGGGACACCGAACCCTTCGAGCCCGTCGTCGTGGGAAATCGCCTCCACGCGCGCGGGGCGGCGGACGACAAGGGGCAGGTGTTCTTCCACACACTCGGCGTGCGGGCTCACCTCGCCGCCACCGGCCGCACCGCCCCCGCGGTCACCCTCAAGCTGCTCGTCGAGGGCGAGGAGGAGTCCGGCTCCCCGCACTTCCGGGAGCTGATCGAGGCCCACAAGGAGCGGCTCGCCGCCGACGCCGTGATCGTCTCCGACACCGGCATGTGGTCCGAGGACACCCCCACGGTCTGCACCGGCATGCGCGGCCTCGCCGACTGCGAGCTCGAGCTGTACGGGCCCGACCAGGACATCCACTCCGGCTCCTTCGGCGGCGCCGTCCCGAACCCGGCGACCGCCGCCGCCCGCCTGGTCGCCGCGCTGCACGACGAGCACGCGCGCGTGGCCGTCCCCGGCTTCTACGACGGCATCGTCGAGCTCACCGACCGGGAGCGCGAGCTCTTCGCCGAGCTGCCCTTCGACGAGGCGCAGTGGCTGCGCACGGCGAAGTCCCACGCCACCCACGGAGAGGCCGGGCACACCACCCTGGAGCGCATCTGGGCCCGCCCCACCGCCGAGGTCAACGGCATCGGCGGCGGCTACCAGGGCCCCGGCGGCAAGACGATCGTGCCGTCGTCGGCCCAGCTCAAGCTCTCCTTCCGGCTCGTCGCCGGCCAGGACCCCGACCACGTAGAGAAGGCCGTCACCGCCTGGGTCGCCGAACAGCTGCCCGCCGGGATCCGGCACGAGATCACGTTCGGGGCCGCCACCCGGCCGTGCCTCACGCCGCTCGACCACCCCGCCCTGCAGTCCGTCGTCCGCGCCATGGGGCAGGCCTTCGAGCAGAAGATCCGCTTCACGCGCGAAGGCGGCTCGGGCCCCGCCGCCGACCTCCAGGACGTCCTCGACGCACCTGTGCTGTTCCTCGGCATCTCCGTCCCCTCGGACGGCTGGCACGCCCCGAACGAGAAGGTCGAACTCGACCTCCTCATGAAGGGCGTGGAAACAGCCGCCTACCTGTGGGGCGATCTTGCCGAGAGCTGGGCAGATGCACCCTGAACGAAGCACAGCGCACCCGCCCCGCCGTACGTCCTGCTGAACCGCCTGCCGAACCACCCATTCCACCGGGGGAGTTGGAAGCACCCGTGACCACCTGGACCGACCGCACCGCCGACCGACCGCTCTCGCTCGCCGCCCCCAGCGGCATCGACCGCGCCGCCCACCACCGCCTCGACGAGGCGTGGCTCGCCGCCGCGTGGAGCCACCCCACGACCCGGGTCTTCGTGGTCTCCGGCGGCCAGGTGCTCATCGACGAGACATCGGACGGCACGACGGAACTGGTCATGACGCCGTCGTTCGAAGCCCCCCTCACGGAAGCGCACCGGTACTTCCTGGGCACCGACGACGACGGCGTGAGCTACTTCGCGCTGCAGAAGGACACACTTCCCGGACGCATGGACCAGTCCGCGCGCCCCGCCGGGCTGCGCGAGGCGGGAATGCTGCTCTCGCAGCGTGACGCCGGCCTCATGGTGCACGCCGTCGCCCTGGAGAACTGGCAGCGACTGCACCGCTTCTGCTCCCGCTGCGGCGAACGCACCGTCATCGCCGCCGCGGGCCACATCCGCCGCTGCCAGGCCTGCGGGGCCGAGCACTACCCGCGCACCGACCCGGCCGTGATCATGGCGGTCACCGACGAGCAGGACCGCATCCTCCTCGGCCGCCAGGTGCACTGGCCCGAAGGCCGCTTCTCGACGCTCGCCGGCTTCGTGGAGCCCGGCGAGTCCATCGAGCAGTCGGTGCGCCGCGAGGTGTGGGAGGAGGCCGGTGTGATCGTCGGCGACGTCGAGTACGTCGCCAGCCAGCCCTGGCCGTTCCCGTCCAGCCTGATGCTCGGCTTCATGGCGCACGCCACGTCCACCGAGATCAACGTCGACGGGGACGAGATCCACGAGGCGCGCTGGTTCTCCCGCGACGACCTGCGGGCCGCCTTCGAGTCCGAGGAGGTCATGCCTCCCTACGGCATCTCGATTGCGGCCCGCCTGATCGAGCTCTGGTACGGCAAGCCCCTGCCGAAGCCCAGCGACGCGCTGTAGGCCCCGGCTCCGGGAGCCTCAGACGCCGATCTTCTGCTTGACCTGCGCCAGCGAGGGGTTGGTCAGCGTCGAACCGTCGTCGAAGAGGACGGTGGGGACCGTCTGGTTCCCGCCGTTCGCCTTCTCGACGAACGCCGCGGACTCCGGGTCGTGCTCGATGTTGACCTCGGTGTACGCGATGCCCTCGCGGTCCATCTGCTTCTTCAACCGCTGGCAGTAGCCGCACCAGGTGGTGCTGTACATCGTCACAGTGCCCGGCATGTTCCTCGCGCTCCTAAGTGGCTGGGGATACGTGTTCGCAATGAGACGAACGTACGCGACCGGGCACTCATTCCCGCACGTCGGGCGCATAAGTATGACCGGCACCCACAGCCTGTGGACAACGCGACGCATCCGCCCCCGCCGACCTGGCAGCATGGCGGGGTGACAGCAGCAACGCACTCCACCCTGTTCCCGCAGGTCCCGGAATCGCCCGACGCGGTGCTCGACGGGCTCGACCCCGAGCAGCGCGCCGTGGCGACCGCCCTGCACGGTCCGGTGTGTGTGCTCGCGGGCGCGGGCACCGGCAAGACGCGCGCGATCACCCACCGCATCGCGTACGGCGTCCGCGCCGGGATCCTCCAGCCCAATACCGTCCTCGCCGTCACCTTCACCAACCGCGCCGCGGGCGAGATGCGCGGCCGGCTCCGACAGCTCGGCGCCGGGGGAGTGCAGGCCCGCACCTTCCACTCCGCCGCCCTGCGCCAGCTCCAGTTCTTCTGGCCGAAAGCGGTCGGTGGCGAGCTGCCCCGGATCGTCGACCGCAAGATCCAGCTCGTCGCCGACGCCGCGGCCGCCTCGCACATCCGCCTCGACCGCGGTGAGCTGCGCGACGTGACGGCGGAGATCGAGTGGTCCAAGGTCACCCAGACCGTCCCCGGGGACTACGCGGCAGCGGCCCACAAGGTGGGTCGCGAGTCCCCCCGCCATCCTGCCGAGATCGCCCAGATCTACGCCGACTACGAGAAGCTCAAGCGGGACCGCGGCGTCATCGACTTCGAGGACGTGCTGCTGCTGACCGTCGGCATCCTGCAGGACCGGCAGGACATCGCCGAGCAGGTCCGCGCCCAGTACCAGCACTTCGTCGTCGACGAGTACCAGGACGTCAGCCCCCTCCAGCAGCGCCTGCTCGACCTGTGGCTCGGCGACCGGGACAACCTCTGCGTCGTCGGCGACGCCAGCCAGACGATCTACTCCTTCACCGGTGCCACCCCTGACCACCTGCTCAACTTCCGCACCCGCCACCCGAGCGCCACCGTCGTCAAGCTGGTCCGCGACTACCGCTCGTCGCCCCAGGTCGTGCACCTGGCCAACGGCGTTCTCGCCCGGGCCAAGGGCCGTGCCGCCGAGCACCGGCTCGAGCTGATCTCACAGCGCGAGGCGGGTCCCGAGCCGGAGTACGTCGAATACGCCGACGAGCCCACCGAGGCCGAGGGCGCGGCCCGGCGCATCCGCGGGCTGATCTCCTCCGGGGTCTCCGCCGGCGAGATCGCGATCCTGTTCCGGACGAACGGGCAGTCGGAGATCTACGAGCAGGCCCTCGCCGACGCCGGAGTGCCCTACCAGCTGCGCGGCGCGGAGCGCTTCTTCGAGCGGCCCGAGGTCCGCAAGGCCGGACACTCCCTGCGCGCGGCGGCCCGCTTCGGGGACAACGACGCGGGACTCGACGAGGCCGTCGACCTGCCCTCCCAGGTGAGAGCCGTTCTCTCCGGCGAGGGCTGGACGACCCAGCCGCCCGCCGGATCCGGCGTCACGCGCGAGCGCTGGGAGTCCCTCGCCGCCCTCGCCCGGCTCGCCGAGGACTTCGCGCGGGCCAAGCCCGAGGCGACCCTGGCCGACTTCGTCGCGGAGCTCGACGAGCGGGCGAACGCCCAGCACGCCCCTACGGTGGAAGGCGTCACGCTCGCCTCGCTGCACGCGGCGAAGGGCCTTGAGTGGGACGCGGTGTTCCTGGTCGGTGTCGCCGAGGGCATGATGCCGATCTCGTACGCCAAGACCGACGAGCAGGTCGAGGAGGAGCGACGGCTCCTGTACGTCGGCGTGACCCGCGCGCGGCGCCACCTCGGCATCTCCTGGGCACTGTCCCGCTCGCCGGGTGGCCGGCCGAATCGCAGGCCGAGTCGCTTCCTCGACGGCCTGAGGCCGGGCTCCACCGGCCCCGCCGGGCGCGGTGCGAACGGTGGGCGCGGCGGCGTCGAGCACGGTGTGCGGTCGGACGACGCCGCATGGGAGCCGCCCGCGGGGGCTCGTCGCCGCGGTGACAGGAAGGTGGCGCGCTGCCGCGTGTGCGGGCACACGCTCGACGCAGCCGAGATGAAGCTGATGCGCTGCGAGGACTGCCCGTCCGACATGGACGAAGGGCTGTACGAGCGGCTCATCGAGTGGCGCGCCCGCACGGCGGCCGAGCTCGGGCAGCCGGCGTTCTGTGTCTTCACCGACAAGACCTTGATCGCCATCGCGGAGGCCTCGCCGGACGACGAGCGTGACCTGTCCCGCATCCCGGGCGTCGGCCGACGGAAGTTTCGGACGTACGGCTCCGATGTCCTCGCCATTTGCGCAGGTCAGGCAGTGGGAGATGAGGTCGATGACGTCGTGGAGGACGACTGATTCAAACTCGTCGAAAAAATAGTTTGCGCATGCCCCAGCAATCCCCATAGGTTCTTAATCACGAAAGCAGCGGCCTTCTCGAAGGCCCTGGTTCCGTGTTGTACTTGAAAGCCGTCGGACCGGTTCACCGGTCCCCTAGACGCCGAGAGGAGGCGATTCCAGTGATCAGCATCAACGCCAGCTCCATCAGCACCGTCAAAA
Organism: Streptomyces sp. HmicA12; assembly: GCF_000373565.1. GTDB lineage: Bacteria > Actinomycetota > Actinomycetes > Streptomycetales > Streptomycetaceae > Streptomyces. Next base: position 41,773 of record NZ_KB891850.1, read on the forward strand.
TGACCGATCGCTCGGTCGTCGCTTCCTGCCTGCTCGGCTTCTCGAACCTGGGCACCGGTCTGTCTGGCATCAACGCCATGCGTCCGGAGTCCGGCATGTCCCTCGCGTCCCTTCCGATTCACGAGGGCAATGAGCGACCGACCAAGGCACCGGAAGCAGTAGCGACGGCACAGGCTCAGGCCTATGCCTTTGCAGCGGCCGGTGCCGGATTCCGGAAGCAGACGACGCAGCACCACACGATGTGGGCCTTCCGTGGGCCTGAACCCTGGAGTGATCCAGCCTGATCTTCGATCAGGCCGGCGCCTTCAGGGCCGCGGAACCCCATCCGGGATCCGCGGCCCTTCTGTTTTCCCGGAAGAACCAGCGGTCTTCCGAGGGACCAGTACGAAGGGGCCTCGGGACAACAAAAAAGAACCCGGTACCACCGCCACCCGGCCCACCGGCCGGAACGACAGACGAGGAAGACGAAACCGTGCAACTCGAAGCGCACGCCCCGTCCGTACCGCCTTCAGAACCTCTTCCCCCGCCCGTCCCCACGGAGGACTCCACCTTGAACCCGCTGACTGCGCTCACCGCGCTCGACGACGCCATCGAGAACCTCGGCGTGCCCGTCCCCTGCCGTGCCTACGACCCCGAGGTCTTCTTCGCGGAGTCGCCGGCGGATGTCGAGTACGCCAAGTCCCTCTGCCGTACCTGCCCGCTGGTCGAGGCCTGCCTCGCCGGTGCCAAGGAGCGGCGTGAGCCGTGGGGCGTTTGGGGTGGCGAGCTGTTCGTCCAGGGAGTTGTCGTGGCCCGCAAGCGGCCGCGTGGCCGCCCGCGCAAGAACCCGGTCGCGGCATGAACACCCCTGGAACGATCGACCGCCCCCTGACGCACGACCCCAAGAAGCAGGCCTCGATGAAGCCGTCCACGAGCGAGCCCGCCGGCTCCGTGACCTCAGACTTTTCTACATCCGACGCGAACGACTCGCGTCAGAACAGGACCCGACAGATGCAACTCATCCCAGAAGCCCTGGCTCGTGCGCATATGCACGAGCGGCTGCGTGAGGCCGACGTCGAACGCCAGGCCATGCGCCTGGTGATCGCCCGTCGGATGCAGCGTCGCGCCGAGCGCGCGTCGCTGCGCGCCCGCCGCGCGCTCGCCATGGCCGTCATGCAGTAATCCAGTACGCAGCACTCAGCTGTTCACGCGGGGGTCGGTCCGGATCGGGCCGGCCCCCGCGGTGCGTTGGACCGGGCGATCACCGGCGCACGGAGTTATCGTCGCCGGGTGACGTCTCGTCCTGGCGGGGACTCCGCGCAGCCATCGGATCGGCCGGCCCTCGTGTGTGCCCGGTGCGGCACGACCGTCCAAGACCTGCCGTTGACCTGGACGTGCTCCGTCGAGGGCGGCGTGCGACGCTACTTCTGCGACACCTGCGCCCGGGAGAACATCAGGGCCATCGAGGGGCGGCTCGACTCCGACTGGTGGTGATCAGGCCTCGGCGGCCGGTGGCTGCTGCGCCCCCACCTCGGACACGTCCTCCTCGTACTCGTACTCCTCGGGCAGGAATCCCGGTACCCACGCCTCCAGTTCGTCCCTCAGTCGTACCGTGGCGCCCAGCTGGCACAGCACGCCGATCGTGCTGAGCGTCACCCGGTGGATCAGCAGGTACGCCGGGGGCAGGTTGAGCTGCTTGCCCAGTTGGTGGGCGGGGGAGCGGGGGTCGGCGATCCGTGCTGCCTGGTTGCGCATCCAGGAGCGGGTGAAGGTGAACTCCTCGACCTGGGCCGGCTCGATGATCGGCAGCAAGTAGTCGAGCACCGCGTCCGGTTCGAGCTCGATCGACTCCTTGACGAAGCCCTCCTCGCGCAGCAGCTCGTAGACCGCGCTCGCCTCGCCGTCCAGCGTCATCCGCAGGGAGTCGCCGATCGGCTCGGGCAGTCCGCCCGGGAGGCGGTCCACGGTGCCGAAGTCCAGCACGCCGAGACGCCAGCCACCCTTGTCGTCGGGCAGCAGCCGGAAGTTCCCGGGGTGCGGGTCCGCGTGCAGAAGCCCCGTACGCGCGGGTCCGGAGAACAGGAAGCGGGCCAGCAACTGACCGGCGCGGTCGCGCTGTTCCCTGTTGCCGTCGTTGATGATCTCGGCGAGCGGTATCCCGTCGATCCATTCCGTCACGAGGACCTGGTCGCACTGGTGCACCACGCGCGGCACCACGACATCGGGGTCGTCGTCGAACTCCTCCGCGTGCGTCTGCTGTGCCTGCGCTTCCAGCGCGTAGTCCAACTCCTCCGAGACGCGGTCGCGCAGTTCGGCGATGAGCGGCTTGATGTCCATCCCCGGGATCAGTGGCCCCAACAGGCGGGCGAAGCGGCCCAGTTGATTCAGGTCCGAGAGCAACGCGTCGCCCGCGCCCGGATACTGGACCTTCACGGCGACCTCCCGGCCGTCGCGCCACACCGCGCGGTGCACCTGGCCTATCGACGCCGCGGCCGACGGCTTCTCCTCGAACTCCAGGAACAGCTCGCGCCACTGCTCCCCGAGTCGCTGTTCGAGGACCGTGTGCACGGTGCGGGTCGGCATCGGAGGCGCAGCCTCCTGGAGCTTGGTCAGAGCGGCGCGATAGGGGCCCGCCACCTCCTCCGGCAGGGCGGACTCGAAGACGGACAGCGCCTGCCCGAACTTCATGGCCCCGCCCTTGAGTTCGCCGAGCACTTTGAACAGCTGCTCCGCCGTGCGCTGTTGCAACTCGCGGCCGACGATCTCGGCGGACTTGCCGCCGATGCGCTTGCCGATGCCCCAGGTCGCACGTCCCGCGAAGCCGATGGGCAGTGCGGCCAGCTTGGCGGTACGGGTAACCGCCTTCCGGGGAAGATCAGACATACACCCCTCCAAGTGCCGGACAGCCGTGCCGCGCATGTCCAGGCGTCGTGGCGCCGTCGGCCATTGCCTACCCCGCCATTGTGTCGTGCGGCTCTTCCTCCACGGGGGTCTCCTGCCCGTTACCTCCCTCACCCGCACCGCACGGGCACTCCGAATGCGGCCATACCGGCCGCGCGTGCCAGTCCAGCCCGGGCGCGGACGCCTCCCACCGCGCTCCGGTGCTCGACGGCAACTCGCCGTCCAGGAAGGCCAGCGCATGAGCTGCGGCAAGCCCCGCCACGGCGGTGGCGAGCGCCACGTCGCAGGCCTGCACCTGACGCGCGGTGCGGCCCGAACCCCACTGGGCCAGCAACCGCGGCCAGGTGGGGTCGCGATCGGTACGTCCGAGCAGCAGACAGTGCGCGCAGCCCGTGCCACCGGGCAGGACCAGAGGCCCCACCACTCCCGTGGCCTCGACCACACCCGCGTACAGATGAGGGATGCCCGCCGCCATCAGGTCCTCGACGGCGGACGGGTCGGGGGAGCGGACCGCGAGGCCGTCCCGCGGCGCGACGATCACCAGCGAGAGCGCGGGCTCACCCTGCTCAGGATCCGTCAGGCGCGAGGCCGACCTGCGGCGGTCCGGGCGCGGTGGCCGGAGCGGGGCCACGGCACGCACCACCCGCCGTGCCGACACCTCTCGGCGCTCGCCCACCGCCTCCGTCGGCTGGCCGCCGGGCGCCACGTCCCACGGCGCGACGCAGCCGCCGTCACGGACGTCGACGTGGCCGACGCCCGCCGCCGCGAGGACCGAGGCGATGACCGCACCCACCCGTCCGGCCCCGCGCACCTGTACCCGCATGGCGTGCCGCGCCGTCAATCTCTTCATGCCTTCGCCCGGCTCGGACGTGGTGACCGTCAGCGCGGCGTGGTCGGGGCGGAGCCGGTCCATCACCTCGGTGCGCCGACGCAGGGTGTCGGCGCCCGGGCCGCCGCCCGTCGCGTCGTCGAGCAGCCCCGCGTCGGCCAGCCGGTCGAGGAGCGCGTCCACATGGCCGTCGGGCAGACCCATCCGCCTGGCCTCGTCGCGCAACAGGGGCACGCCCCGTGTTCCGTCGAGCAGGGTCAGGAAGCTTCCCGTGGCCGTGTCGACCGGGCCGAGCACCACCGCGTGTGCCGGCGTCACGCCGAACTGGACCGTGTTCAGGTCGTGCCAGCCGCGCCGCAGCGCAGGCTTGAGGAGCGGATGCATGACTGTCCCCCGTGCTGTGTACCCGCCGATGGGGCGGGTGCCGTTCGCGTCGATCGAGGGCCAGCATGCCCGCCCGATCGGCGAGCGTGCCGACGGTTGTCCACAGGCGGTGGGTGATAGTCGTACCAATGGAACGACGGTGGCGCGGCAGCACACCGAAGAGTTCCGGAGGCGGGACTTCCGCCCTGTACAGCGGGTAACGTCGGGGCGTGCCCGCCGACCCACTGCACCGTGCCACGACCGCGCAGCGCAGCACGACGAAACCGCCGCCAGGCGGCCTTGGGGCGAGCGCGGTCGAGGTCCGCAGAAGCTCCCGGCGGCGCAGGACGGTCTCCGCCTACCGCGAGGGCGATCGCACCGTGGTCCTCATCCCGGCCCGGATGTCGGAGGCCGAGGAGAAGCGCTGGGTCGGTGTCATGCTCGACAAGCTCGCGGCGCAGGAGAGCAAGCGCGTCCTCGGGGACGCCGAGCTGGCCGAGCGCGCCGAGCAACTCTCCGAGCAGTACCTCGACGGCAAGGCCCGCCCCGCGTCCGTTCGCTGGGTCACGAACCAGAACACCCGATGGGGTTCCTGCACCCCCGCCGAGGGCAGCATCCGCCTCTCGCACCGCCTGCAGGGCATGCCCGAGTACGTCATCGACTACGTGCTGATCCACGAGCTCGCGCATCTGCTGGTGCCCGGTCACGGGCCGCGCTTCTGGCGGCTGCTGGAGGCGTATCCGCGTACCGAGCGGGCGCGTGGCTACCTCGAAGGTGTGGTGGCCGCGGACCGGCTGCCGCACCTGCCGGCCGCGCGCGGCGACTGACCGCGGGCCTGAGGCTCAGGGGACTTCCGGGACGGTTCTGTACCAGGGCTGTACCGACATGTCCCACTCCCGGGGTTTGCAGTTAGCCTGGCGCGACGCAATCACCATCGGGATGGGGGACGGTCGTTACGCATGGCCAGGGAATTCCAACGCGGCCACAAGGCCAAGATCAGTGACCTCACCGCGGGGACGGATCTGTACGTAGGCGTACAGATCACCGGTCCCGGGCTGACCTTCGACATCAGTTGCTTCGGCCTCGACGCCGAGGAACGGCTCTCCGACGACCGTTACTTCGTCTTCTTCAACCAGCCGAAGACCCCCGAGGAATCCGTCCAATTGCTGGGCGCACAGGCCGGTGACACCGAGTCCTTCCGTGTCACGCTCGACAAGATCCCCGCGAACATCCACAAGCTGTCGTTCACCGCGACCGTCGACGGCGCGGGACAGATGTCGCAGGTGGCCCCCGGTTACATCCGGATCGTCGCCGGTGGTGAGGAGGTCGTCCGGTACTCCTTCAACGGCAGCGAGTTCTCCACCGAACGTGCCGTGATGCTGGGCGACTTCTACCTGAAGGACGTCTGGCGTTTCGCGGCCGTCGGACAGGGCTTCGACGGTGGCCTGGACGCGCTGCTCAAGAACTTCGGCGGTGAGGTCGCCGAGGAGGAGCCCGCCGCCGCGCCGCAGCAGACCGCGAGTCCCGGATTCGCGCCGCCCGCACAGGCCTCGGCGCCGCCCGCCTTCGGTGCGCCCGCACCTTCCGCGCCCCCGCCGCCCCCCGCTCCCGCGCCGGCCCCGGCACCGCAGAACTTCGCGCCGCCGCAGAGCCCCACACCGCCGCCCGCACCCACCCCGGCCGCGCCTGCGATCCACGCGGCCCCGACCATCGCCGCGCCGCTGGCCACGCCGCCGGGCGCCGTGCCACCGCCGTCCGCCCCCAGCCCGTACGGGCAGCAGCAGCCGCAGCAGCCCCAGTTCGGGCAGGTCCCGGGCCAGGGCGGCGCGTCCCTGCCGCCCGGCTACGGCCAGCAGCCGCAGACGCCGCCCGCCCCGCAGGGCCACGGGCAGCCGCCCGCGGCCCCGTCCCCGTACGGCACGCCGCAAGGCGTCCCGCAGCAGGCGCCCGCGCCCGGCGTGACGGCCGCCCTGGAGAAGTACCGCGAGGCACCCACCGGGCAGCGCTGGACACCGCAGAACAAGAAGCTGATCCGCGTCGACCTCGGCGCCGGCGGCGATCAGGCCGTGCTCGCCCGGCAGGGCAGCATGGTGCTCTACCAGGGCAAGGTCGAATTCAGCTACAAGGGCGCCGGCTTCGCGGGCCGCATCGTGGGCAACGCCACCGGCCAGGAGATGCAGCTGATGCGCTGCACCGGCCGCGGCCAGGTGTTCTTCGCCGAAGAGGCCACCCACGTGCACCCCATCGAGCTCCAGGGCGACGCGCTCTGCGTCTCCTCCGAGAACGTGCTCGCCTTCGACGAGAGCCTCCAGTACGAGGTGCGCAGGATCGAGGGACACGGCATCCCGGGAGGTGCCCTGTTCGTGATGCAGTTCCAGGGCACGGGAACCGTCGTCGTGAAGACGCACGGCACCCCGGTCGTGCTGCCGGTGACGCCGACGACGTTCGCCGACTCCAACGCCGTCGTGGCCTGGTCCGCGGCCGCCCAGGCGATCGTCACCAGCCAGGTCCGCATGCGCCGCAACTCCTACCCGGGCCACAGCGGCGAAGGCGTGAACCTGCAGTTCCGGGGCGCACCCGGCAACTTCATCGTCGTCCAGCCGTACGAGGTCTGAGGGAGCCCGTCATGAACCAGCCACTCACGGGCTACGCCCCGACCCCGATCGCCGCCCGCATGGAGAACCACGGCAGCAACATGCTGAAGGTCGCCATGCAGACCGGTAACGACCTCTTCGCGCGCGTGGGCTCGATGGTCGCCTACGAAGGCTTCGTCCAGTACGAGCCCAACCCGCCCGCCGTACGCCAGATCGCACGCGACTGGATCACGGGCGAGGGCGCGCCGTTGATGAAGGCCTCCGGAGACGGCCTGCTGTACCTCGCCGACTACGGCGCGGATGTCGTCGTCATCAACCTCGGCGGCGACTCCATCTCCGTCAACGGCACCAACCTGCTCGCCTTCGACGCGCACCTCCAGTGGGGCGTCGAGCGCGTGAAGGGCCTCGCCAAGTTCGCGGGCCAGGGCCTGTGGAACATCACGATCAGCGGCCAGGGCTTCGTCGCCCTGACCTCGCGCGGCACCCCGATCGTCGTCGACTGCGGTCGCGGCGAGGACGAGACGTACGTGGACCCGGACGCGCTCATCGCCTGGTCGCCGAAGCTCAAGGTCAAGGGCAAGCGCAGCTTCCGGGCCGGCTCGCTCATCGGGCGCGGCAGCGGCGAGGCCTACCAGATGGGCTTCTCCGGCGAGGGCATCGTCGTCGTACAGCCCAGCGAGGACAGCACCGACCGTCTCCGAGCCCGGGGCTGAGGGGGGAACGAAACACCATGCAGAGCCCGCTTTTCGCATACGCCGAGCAGCAGTCCCAGGAGCGCTACACGGTGCAGAACCCGCAGATGCTGCGGGTCGTCCTGGAAGGCCACGACGACATCGTCGCCCGTAAGGGCGCGATGGTCGCCTATCAGGGGCTCGTCGAGTTCGACGGCGAGTACCAGACCTCCGGGCAGCGGCGCGCACGCGCCACCACCGGCGAGGGTCTCAGCCTGATGCGCTGCCACGGCCAGGGCGTCGTCTATCTCGCGAACCTCGCCCAGTACATCCACGTAGTGGATGTCGAGCAGGACGGTCTGACCGTCGACAGCAGCTACGTGCTGGCGATGGACTCCTCGCTGCACCATGAGGTCATCGCCGTGGACAGCCAGTTCGGCATCTCCGGCTCCGGCAAGTACCAGCTCAACATCACCGGCCGCGGCAAGGTCGCCCTGATGACGTCGGGCCAGCCGTTGATGATGCAGGTCACGCCCGACAAGTACGTCAACGCCGACGCGGACGCCATCGTCGCCTGGTCGACCAGGCTCCGGGTCCAGATGCAGGCCCAGACGCACTCCTCGGGCGTCTGGCGGCGTCGCGGCAACACCGGCGAGGGCTGGGAGCTCAGCTTCATGGGCAGCGGTTACGCGCTCGTCCAGCCCAGCGAGCTGCTGCCGCCGCAGAACGCGGCGATCGGCGGTGGCCTCGCCGCCCAGTACGGGATGGGGCAGCAGGGCGCCCGCGGCGCGAACCAGGGGAACGTCTGGAGCTAGCCGCTCACGGCAACAGGCAGAAGACAACGGGTAAGGGGCGGACACCATGGTGTCCGCCCCTTACCCGTACGTCCTCAAAGGCGCGTACGTCCTCAAAGGCGCGCCCGCGTCGCCTCCACCAGGCGGACCACTGACGCGTCGGCGACGTCAGCGACCTTGTCGTACGGGAACCAGCGCAGGTCCAGCGACTCGTCGCTGATCGCCTCCGTGGCGTCCGCCGGGGCGAGCGCCGCGTACTGCGTGTCCAGGTGCTGGGCGCACGGGCCGGGGATCGGGTGCCGGTCCAGACGCACCGGGCCCCCCGGCAGCAGCGTGAGGCCCGGGATGCCGGACTCCTCGGTCGCCTCGCGCAGCGCCGCGGCCGCCAGCGTCGCGTCGCCGGGCTCGCAGTGACCGCCCATCTGGAGCCACATCTGCAGCTTCTTGTGGAGCGTGAGCAGCACGCGCCCGCGCTCGGGGTCGATCACCAGGGCGCTCGCCGTCAGATGGCCCGCCGTGCAGGGCCTCCACAGGCCGGCGTCGCCGTGCGTGGCGAGATGGTCCAGGTAGGCCTGGCGCAGTTCCGGCTGGTCCTCGTAGCTCTTGAGCACGAGGACCGCGTCGTCGTACAGGCTCACTTGGTGTCGTCGTCCTCGCTGCCGTCATCGTCCTTGGACAGGTTCGGCTTCTCGCCGGTGCCGTCGGCGGCCTCGCCGAGCATCTTGTCGAGCTCGGAGAAGTCCAGCTGCTCGCGGTGCACGAAGCCGTCCGGGTCGTCCAGGTCGGACGCCGTCGGCAGCATGTCCGGGTGCGCCCACAGGCCGTCACGGCCGTCGACACCGCGCGCGTCCGTGAGCGAGGCCCACAGGCGCGAGGCGTCACGCAGGCGGCGCGGACGCAGCTCCAGGCCGATCAGGGTCGCGAACGTCTGCTCCGCCGGGCCGCCGGTCGCACGGCGGCGGCGCAGCGTCTCGCGCAGCGCGTCGGCGGACGACAGGCGCGGCTTCGCGGCCGCGTGGACCACCGCGTCGACCCAGCCCTCCACGAGCGCCAGAGCGGTCTCCAGGCGCGCCAGGGCGGCCTTCTGCTCCGGGGTGTCCTCCGGCTGGAACATGCCCTGCTGGAGAGCTTCCTGGATCTGCTCCGGATTCTGCGGGTCGAACTGGCCGACCACGTCCTCCAGCTTCGTGGTGTCGACCTTGATGCCGCGCGCGTATCCGTCGACCGCGCCGAACAGGTGCGACCGCAGCCACGGCACGTGCGCGAACAGCCGCTGGTGGGCGGCCTCGCGCAGCGCCAGGTAGAGGCGGACCTCCTCCTGCGGGACGCCGAGGTCCTTGCCGAACGCCTCGACGTTCAGCGGGAGCAGCGCGGCCTTGCCGGCCGGGGCCAGCGGCAGACCGACGTCCGTGGAGCCGACGACCTCGCCCGCGAGCACACCGAGCGCCTGCCCGATCTGCGAGCCGAACATGGCGCCGCCCATGGAGCGCATCATGCCGATCAGCGGGCCCGCCATGGCCTGCATCTCCTCGGGCAGCACGTCGCCCATGGCCAGGCCGACGCGCTCGGCGACCGGGTCGACGAGCTCCTTCCACGCGGGAAGGGTCGCCTCGACCCACTCGGCGCGGCTCCACGCCACGGCCGAGTGCGCGCCCGAAGGCAGCGACGTCGCGTCGTCCAGCCACAGGTCGGCCAGGCGTACGGCCTCCTCGACCGCGGTGCGGTCGGCGGAGCCCACGCTCGCGTCCTTCACGCCGTCCTGCGTGCCTTGGGAGACCGTCTGGCGGGCGATGTCCTTGGCCATGTCCCAGTTCACCGGGCCGCCCTCGTAGGAGAGCATCTGGCCGAGCTGCTGGAAGGCCGCCCCCAGATCGTTCGGATTCATCGATCCGAACATCGCCGCGAACGGGTTGTCCCCGCCCGCGCCGCCGGGGCCGCCCGCGCCTGGAAGGCCCGGGAAACCGCCGAATCCGAAGGGGTTGGCCGGTCCCTGACCGCCACCGCCCTGCTGGTCCTTCTTCTTGCCCTCGTCGCCGTCTTCCGGCTCCTCCGGCGGAAGGCCGAAACCGAATGGGGTGTCACTCACGGGATTCCTCGGCTGGTAAGGCCACCGGTTCTGCCCCGGTGGCGACTGCCCGACTACACACACCCAGCGTAGACACCGTGACGGGATAGGGCCTCGGTGCTTCGCCGACTCATGGCCTGCGGCAGGATGGATGCCTCCTGGTACGTACGCGTCATACACGTACGTATTGAAGACAACCGCTGGAGACGCCCGGTGAGTTCCCCAGATCCGCAGGTTCGCGCAGCGCGAAACCCCTCAACCAGTGCGGCCGTGCGCGGTCCCGTCGTCGCGGTCACCGGTGCCGCGTCCGGCATCGGAGCCCTGCTCACCGAGCGGCTCGCCGCCTCCGAAGCGATCAAGCAGGTGCTCGCCATCGACGAGCGGCGGGGCGAGTGCGCGTCCGCGACCTGGCACATCCTGGACGTGCGGGATCCGGCCATCGCCGAGAAGCTGCGGGGCGCGGACGTCGTCGTGCACCTCGCGCTCGACCTCGATCTGGAGTCCGACCCGGCGGCCCGCACCGCCTACAACGTGCGCGGCACCCAGACCGTGCTGACCGCCGCCGCGGCGGCCGGCGTGCACCGTGTCGTGCTCTGCACCTCGACGATGGTCTACGGGGCGCTCGCCGACAACGAGCTGCCGCTCTCCGAGGACGCGGAACTGCGCGCCACCGCGGAGGCGACCGGAGTCGGCGACCTCCTGGAGATCGAGCGACTCGCGCGCCGCGCGCCCCGGGCTCACCCCGGCCTCAACGTCACCGTGGTGCGTCCCGCGGTCCTCGTCGGCGGCACGGACACGGCCCTCACGCGCTACTTCGAGTCGCCGCGCCTCCTCGTGGTCGCCGGTTCGCGGCCCGCCTGGCAGTTCTGCCACGTGGAGGACCTGTGCAGCGCCCTCGAGTACGCGGTCCTGGAGAAGGTCGACGGAGAGCTCGCGGTCGGCTGCGACGGGTGGCTGGAACAGGAAGAGGTCGAGGAGCTCAGCGGGATCCGCCGCATGGAGCTGCCCTCGGCCGTCGCGCTCGGCGCCGCGGCGCGACTGCACCGGATCGGACTCACGCCGTCGCCCGCCGGGGACCTGGCCTACACGATGTACCCCTGGGTGGTCAGCGGGAGCAGGCTGCACGACGCCGGGTGGCGCCCGCAGTGGACCAACGAGGAGGTGCTCGCGGAGCTGCTGGAGGAGGTCGCGGGCCGGCGCACCGTGGCCGGGCGGCGGCTCGGGCGCAAGGACGCGACGGCCGCCGGTGCGGCGGGAGCGACGGTGGCCCTGCTGGGTACGGCCGCGGTGGTGCGGCGGGTCCGGAAGGCCCGGCGGCGCATCTGAGGCCTGGACCGCGCCCACCCGTTCCGCCGTGCGGAACGCCTGCCCGTAGCCGGTCACCCTGTAGGAAAGAGCAATTCCACGTTGTCGGTGGCGTGCGGCACCATGAGGACATGGTACCCACCCAGCACGATCACCCCGGCGAGCGAGCGGCGCAGGATCCCATCAAGCTGCTCGCCATTCGAGAGACTCCGCTCTCCGTCGACGAGGTCTTCACGGCCGTCGGCGACGACGCGGCGGGCGGCACCGCGCTCTTCGTGGGGACCGTGCGCAATCACGACGGCGGGGCCGACGTGGACCTGCTCGGGTACTCGTGCCACCCGACCGCGGAGGCCGAGATGCGGCGCGTCGCGGAGAAGGTCGTCGCCGAGTACCCGGTGCGCGCGCTCGCGGCCGTCCACCGCGTCGGTGATCTGACGGTCGGTGATCTCGCCGTCGTCGTCGCCGTGTCCTGCCCGCACCGCGGCGAGGCCTTCGAGGCGTGCCGCAAGCTCATCGACGACCTGAAGCACGAAGTGCCCATCTGGAAGCACCAGAAGTTCTCCGATGGGACAGAAGAGTGGGTCGGAGCCTGCTGAGGTTCCGGTTGCGTAACCGCACCCCTGCGGCGAGCGTTGACAGTGCGGATGGTTAATCTGCTGATCAGTCAGTTGCGGTCGCACATGGGGTCGGGAGGTCGGCATGGCAGCACTCACGTGGCTGTTCATTCCGGTTGTCGCTGCGGTCGGCGCCGGGTTCTGGGGCGTCTGGGCCGGGCGCAACCGCCACAAGACCGGTGACGTGACCGAACTCAGCGGCTACGAACGCTTCCGTGAGGCGATGGAGAAGTCGCACTCCGGTACGTGAGGGCCGCGTGAGGGGTGGGGCCATACGGACCGGCCCCACAGGTGCACTGACAGACGCGTCCCGTACTGTCGTTCCATGCCACGCCGCACCGCGACGATGCTCGCCTCGACCCTCATGTTGATCGCGCTGCTCTGCGCCGGGGTGCTCATCAAAGTGCCCTACGCGGAGATGTCCCCGGGCCCGACGGTGAACACCCTCGCGGACCACGGCGGTGAACCCGTGATCCAGATCTCCGGACACAAGACGTACGACACGTCGGGGCACCTCAACATGACGACGGTTCGGGTCACCAGCGCCGACTTCAACATGAACCTGGTGTCCGCGGTCTACGGATGGCTCGCCCACGACAGCATCGTGGTGCCGCACGACACGCTCTACCCGGACGGCCAGACCGAGGAGCAGTCCTCGCAGGAGAACGCCGAGGAGTTCAGCCAGTCCCAGGAGAGCGCCAAGGTCGCCGCCCTGAACGAGCTGGACATCCCCGTGAAGTCCTGGGTGATCGTCTCCACCGTCGTCAAGGACAGCCCCGCCGAGGGCAAGCTGCACGCCGGTGACGTCATCAAGGCAGTCGACGGCAAGAAGGTCACCAAGCCCACCGACGTCGCGAAGCTCGTCACCGAGCACAAGCCCGGCGAGAACGTGGTCTTCACCGTCGTGCCCGTCAAGGAGGCCGCCGCCGCCGAGAAGGAGGGCAAGCAGGCCACCGGTACGGAGAACGTGACGATCAGGACGGACAAGGCCGATGACGGCCGGGCGATCGTCGGCATCCAGGCAGGGACCGACCACACCTTCCCGTTCCAGATCGACATCAAGCTCGCCGACGTCGGCGGCCCCAGCGCCGGCCTGATGTTCTCCCTCGGCATCGTCGACAAGCTCACGCCCACCGACCTGACCGGCGGCAAGTTCGTGGCCGGCACCGGCACCATCGACGACGACGGCAAGGTCGGCCCGATCGGCGGCATCGGGATGAAGCTCGTCGGCGCGCGCGACAAGGGCGCGGAGTACTTCCTGACGCCGAAGGACAACTGCGCGACCGCGGCCAAGGACACCCCGGACGGGCTCACGCTCATCAAGGTGAACACCCTGGACGACGCCATGGACGCCATGAAGGACATCCGCAGCGGCGACACCGCCGCTCTGCCGAAGTGCACCACCAAGAGCTGAGACCGGGCTGCGCACAGCCGGTGTTTGCATCTGCAGGCTCTACGTGGAGGGGCGCCGCGGGATTTTCCCGCGGCGCCCCTCTACGTGGACGGAGAAAGCCTCGTACGGCTCACTCGGCGAAGGTCGCCGCCAGCGCATCGGCGAGGCCCGGGACCAGGTCCGACCCCGTGAGGACCTCGGTGGGCGAGTCCTTCTCGCGCAGCCGCAGCGCCGAGTCACGGGTGCCGTCGCGCAGCACCGCGACCGTCATCCGGACCTCCTGGCGGTCCGGGTGCTCGGCGACCCACTGCGTGAGCTTCTTGCCGCTGAGGCCCTCGGGGACGGTCGCCTCCGCGGACGGCGGCAGCATGAGGCGCTCCACCGTCAGCGCGCAGCCCGCGACGGCGTCGGGCCAGGCGATGGTGCCGAGGAACTCGTCCAGCGGCTTGGAGGCGGGAACCTCGTCCTGAAGGATCGGGGTGAAGCCGGTGACCTCGCCCTCGCTCTCCAGGCCGAGCTGGGCGGCGAGAGCGGGTTCCTGCACGCGGAGCGCGGCGGTGTCGACGAGGGCGAACAGGCGGGCGGGCTGGTCCCAGCCCATCCCGGAGGCGTACTCGTCGATCTCGAGAACGGAGCGGGTGAGGGGGCTTGCTGCCATGGGGGTGTTGGACATGGTCACAATCCTGCCTCGTTCCTCCCCCGAACCGGGAACTGAGTAAAGCCTGAGTAAGTTGCATAGGTGAGGGGTCCGCGATCTCGGGGGCCTGAACAGATCGATTACCGAACTTTCGAGGTGCGCACCTTGGCTTTCCAGATGCCGGACCGGGGCGGGGGCCCGACGGGGCCGCGGATCAGAGTGGGACGCCCCTCCCGGCGTGCCCGGACGCTGCTGTTGACGCTGGGCGTCCTGGCCGTGCTCGGCATGGCCTTCGTCATGTTCGCCGGGTTCTGGACGGACTGGCTCTGGTACCGCTCGGTCAACTACTCGTCCGTGTTCACGACGACGCTCTGGACGAAGATCGGACTCTTCTTCGTCTTCGGTCTGCTCATGGCGCTCGCCGTGGGCGTGAACATCTGGCTGGCGCACCGGCTGCGTCCGCCGCTGAGCGCCATGTCGACGGAACAGCAGAGCCTCGACCGCTACCGGATGGGCATCGCGCCCTTCAAGAAGTGGCTGCTGCTCGGGATCACCGCCCTCGTGGGTCTGATCGCGGGAGCCTCGGCCGCGAGCCAGTGGCGCACATGGCTGATGTTCGTGAACGGGGTGCCGTTCAACCAGAAGGACCCGCAGTTCCACCTGGACGTGTCCTTCTACGCGTTCGACCTGCCGTGGTACCGCTTCCTGCTGGGCTTCGGCTTCGCGGCCGCCGTCATCGGCCTGGTCGCCGCAGCGCTGACGCACTACCTGTACGGCGGGCTGCGCATCACCAGCCCGGGCGCGCGCGCCACGGCGGCCGCGACGGGTCACCTCTCCGTCCTCCTGGGCGTCTTCGTCACCCTGAAGGCCGTGGCGTACTGGCTCGACCGGTACGGGCTCGCGGTGAAGTCGAGCGACTTCAAGGCGACGGACAACTGGACGGGCCTCAGGTACGTCGACGCGAACGCCTATCTGCCCGCCAAGACGATCCTCTTCTGCATCGCCGCCATCTGCGCGGTGCTGTTCTTCGCGACCCTGTGGCGGCGCACCTGGCAGCTGCCGGTCATCGGCTTCGGCCTGATGGTGCTCTCGGCGATCCTGATCGGCGGCCTGTACCCGGCCATCGTGCAGAAGTTCCAGGTGCAGCCGAACGAGCAGTCCAAGGAAGCGCCGTACATCCAGAAGAACATCGAGGCGACGCGCAAGGCGTACAGCATCGACAAGTCGGCGGTCGCGGACTACAGCGGTGAGGGGTCCGACGAGGACACCAAGAAGCAGCGCACGGAGGCCGACTCGGCGGCCAGCTACCGCCTGAACGACCCGAACATCGTCTCGCCGACCTTCCAGCAGCTCGAGCAGCAGCGGAAGTACTACCAGTTCCCGACGACCCTGGACGTGGACCGGTACAAGGGCCAGGACACCGTCGTGGGTCTGCGCGAGCTGAACCTGAGCAAGCTCGACAAGCGCAACTGGATCAACGACCACTTCGTCTACACGCACGGCTACGGAGCCGTGACGGCGAAGGGCACCTCGACGTCCCAGGGCGCCCCCCAGTTCACCGAGTCGGGTCTGCCGACCGGCGGTGACCTCGGGAACTACAACCAGCGCATCTACTACGGCGAGAAGACGACGCAGTACTCGATCGTCGGCGGGCCGCAGAAGGAGCTGGACTACGAGCAGGAAGACGGCACGCAGAAGACCACGAGCTACGAGGGCGACAGCGGCGTCAACCTGTCGAACCCGATCAACAGGGCCGCGTACGCGGTGTCCTTCAGCGAGCCGCAGATCCTCTACTCGGGAGCCATCGGCGAGGGCTCGCGGATCCTGTACAACCGCACCCCGAAGGAGCGCGTCGAGGCCGTCGCCCCGTGGCTGACCATCGACGGTGACGCGTACCCGACCGTCGTCGACGGAAAGATCAAGTGGGTCGTCGACGCCTACACGACGTCGAACGGCTACCCGTACGCGTCCCGCACGACGCTCGGCGACACCACTGCCGACTCCCTCAACGAGGGCGACAGCCAGCGCTCCGTGGTGGCCCAGCAGAACCAGGTCAACTACATCCGTAATTCGGTGAAGGCGACCGTCGACGCGTACACGGGCGAGGTCAAGCTCTACACGTGGGACGACAGCGACCCGGTTCTGAAGACCTGGAAGCGGGCGTTCCCCGGCACGGTCCAGCCCAAGAGCGCGATCCCGGCCGACCTGAAGGAGCACCTGCGCTACCCGCAGGACATGTTCAAGGTCCAGCGCGAGCTGCTGAGCCTGTACCACGTCACGGACTCGGACCAGTTCTACAACGCGTCCGACGCCTGGCAGGTCCCGAACGACCCGACCAAGAAGGACAACAGCGCGGTCCCGCCGTACTACCTGTCCATGAAGATGCCGGGCCAGACCAGCCAGCAGTTCTCGCTGACGACGACGTTCACCCCGAGCGGCAGGCCCAACCTGCGTGCCTTCATGGCGGTGGACGCCGACGCGACCAGTAAGGACTACGGCGCCATAAAGCTGCTCAGAGTCACCGAGGACAAGGTCCAGGGACCCGAGCAGGTGCAGAACAAGCTCAACTCCTGGGATCCGGTGGCGAACTGGGTGCGCGACATGAAGGGCGCCGACTCGACGGTCCTGTACGGCAATCTGCTGACAGTGCCGCTCGACAAGGGCTTCCTCTACGTCGAGCCGATCTACGCACAGGGGCGCAACTCCGAGTACCCGCTGATGCGCAAGGTCGCGGTCGCGTACGGCGACAGAATGGGCTTCGCGAACTCCTTGTCGGACGCGTTGAACGACGCCTTCGACGTGGACGGGGGCTCGGCCACGGAGCCGGAGAAGCCGGGTGGGGGCGACACGACCACCCCGGCCGACTCCACGGTCAAGGAAGCGCTCGCCGACGCCGAGAAGGCCTTCGAGGACGGCCAGAAGGCCATCAAGGAAGGCGACTGGGCGGCCTACGGAGAGGCCCAGGACAAGCTGCAGGACGCCCTCGACCGTGCCGAGAAGGCGCAGGCCGAGGCCGACAAGAAGGCCGGGCAGGACGCCGACAAGAGCGGCGACGGCAAGGCCGGCAGCGGTGACAAGAAGGGCGACAAGGAGGCGTCGGCCGGCAGCTGAGCAGGACACACCTCGCGCCGTGGTACGGTTTGGACACAACGGCGCGGGGTGGAGCAGCTCGGTAGCTCGCTGGGCTCATAACCCAGAGGTCGCAGGTTCAAATCCTGTCCCCGCTACTGATGATCGAAGGCTCGGAAGCTAAGGCTTCCGGGCCTTCGGTGCGTCAGAGCCCCGGATGTCACGAGCCACTGGCATGTGCGACGCGTGCCGGGTGCGTACCAGGGCTGTATCAGGTGCGTGCCATGTACGTCCCACGTATGTGCGAACCATGCTTCGCCCGGGGAGAGTTGGGGAATCTGTGTTTCACTTGTCTCCCTGTGGGCATGTCGACAAAACGCTGAAGTGACCTCACTGGCTGCGGTATACGAGGTGTACCCAGGTTGCAGGTGGTGCGACGATGGACGTTATGGGGGACAAGGCAACTCTGTTGGAGACAGGGCGGTTTGTGCAGCCGACAGATCGGGACGAACCCGGCGAGGTTGTGGAAGAAGCACGCCAGCGGCTGGCCGCGGAGGCCGGCGACGTCGAGGCGATGAGCGTCCTCGGCGCCATGCTGCTGCGCCGCGGTGATCTCGACGGAGCCGAGCCTCTGCTGCGTAACGCCACGGGCGCGGGCGACCGGGCCGCCGCCAACAACCTGGGTGTCCTGCTCCACCAGCGCGGCTATGCGGAGGAGGCCGCGGGATGGTGGCGGATCGCCGCGGTCGCCGGTTCCGCGCCCGCCGCCCACGCCCTGGGCCGCTACCACCGCGAGCGCGGGGACGAGCCCGCCGCCGAGTACTGGCTGCGCCAGTCCGCCGAGCAGGGCCACACGCTCGGTGCGTACGCCCTCGCCGATCTGCTCGAACACCGCAGCGATGTGGGTGCCGAGCGCTGGATGCGGGTCGCCGCCGAGCGCGGCCACCGGGAGGCCGCCTACCGGCTCGCTCGGGCGCTCGACCGCAAGGGCGGCACCGATGTGCTCGTCGCCGGCGACACCAGGAACCCCGCCGAGGAGGCCGAGCAGTGGTACCGGCAGTCCGCCGCGCGCGGGCACCGCAGGGCCGCGCTGCACCTCGGCGCGATCCTGGAGAAGCGCGGCGACCTGAAAGAGGCCGGCCGTTGGTACCTGACGTCCGCCAAGGACGGCGAGCCGCGCGCCGCGTGCGCCCTCGCGTTCCTGCTGCGTGACGCGGGCGACGAGGAGAGCGCCGCCGTGTGGTGGCTGCGCGCCGCCCAGGACGGCGACGGGAACGCGGCGAACGCGCTGGGCGCGCTGCATGCCCGGCGCGGGGAGACGCAGACCGCCGAGCGCTGGTACCGGGCCGCCATGGACGCGGGCGACAACAACGGCGCGTACAACCTGGGCCTGCTGTGCGCCGAGCAGAAGCGCACCGCGCAGGCCGAGGGCTGGTACCGGCGGGCCGCGTACGCCGGGCACCGCGAGGCGGCCAACGCGCTCGCCGTGCTGCTCCTGCAGAACGAGGACGCGGTCGGCGCCGAGCCCTGGTTCTCCAAGGCGGCCGAGGCCGGCAGCGTCGACGCCGCCTTCAATCTGGGGATCCTCTACGCGGGTCGCGAGGAGGAGGCCGCCGCCCAGAAGGCGCTCCAGTGGTACGAGCGGGCCGCGTCCGGCGGGCACACCGAGGCCGCCCTGCAGGCCGGTATCGCGCGGCTGCGCGAGGGCGACGAGCAGAGCGCCGAGCGGCATCTGCGGTGTGCGGCCGGTGGCGGCAGCCCCGAGGCCGCGTACCGACTGGCGTCCCTGCTCGACGTGCGGACGCCGCCCGCGCCCCGGCACGAGCTGGGGGAGCCGGTGACGGCGAAGACCGAGTGTGAGGAGTGGTACGAGCGCGCTGCCGAGCACGGGCACCGGCGGGCCCAGGTGCGGGTCGGGATGCTCGCCGCCGCGCGCGGTGACGTCGTCGAGGCCGCGCGGTGGTACCGGGCGGCGGCCGAGGCCGGGTCGCGGAACGGGGCGTTCAATCTCGGGCTGCTGCTCGCCCGGGAGGGGAGTGAGCCGGAGGCCGCGCTGTGGTGGACGCGGGCGGCCGATGCGGGGCACGGGCGGGCGGCGCTTCGGCTCGCCCTGCTGTGCGCGCGGCGCGGGGATCTTGCCGAGGGGCAGAAGTGGGCTTCTCGGGCCGTGGAGCTCGGTCCTGCGGAGGTCGCGGAGCGGGCCGGGCGGTTGCGGGACGCTTTGCGGCAGGAGCTTTCGGCGTAGCGGGGCCGTGGCGGGCCTGCCGGGCTGTAGCGGTCCCGGCCGGACTGTGGTGCGAGCCGGATGAGCGCTCGCCCCGCGCCGGGGTGCCGCCTTGCCCACCCTGCCGCCCTTGGCGGCAGATTGCCCAAGGCGGCGGCCAGTCTCGGCGGATTACCCAAGGCGTTCCAAGGGTGGGGCAGTGAATTTGCGCTGGTCGGGGGCTTGCCGTAGAGTTGTGTTCATCGCCGCGGGGTGGAGCAGCTCGGTAGCTCGCTGGGCTCATAACCCAGAGGTCGCAGGTTCAAATCCTGTCCCCGCTACTGATGACTCAGGCCCGGAACCTAAGGTTCCGGGCCTGAGTGTTTTTCAGGGTCGGTGGCCCACCGCCTCCTCGTACAGCTTCCTGTCCACCGTCTTCGACTCCGGCAACGGCTCGCCCTTCGAGACGCCCGCCGCTTTGTACGCCTCCTGCAGCCGGTCCGTGGTGCCGGAGCGGATCTCCCAGTCCATGCGCAGGGACGGGGTCGACTCCAGGACCGCCTTGTCGGTCTTGAGGAGCGAGGCGAGTTCCGTGACGAAGGCCGGGTCCTTCTTGTAGTCGCCCGCGAAGTACGTGTTGACCGTGCGGATGTACGCGCGCAGGAACGCGACGCCGGCGTCCGGGTCCTCGGAGAGCAGGTTCGGGCCGAACAGGAGGCCGCCGAGCGGTTCGCCCTGCGGCTGGCCGCCGAGGAACGCGTAGCGCTTGTCGCCGTCGACCTTGCGCCAGACCGGGTCGAGCAGCCAGGCCGAGTCGACACCGCCGTTCTGCAGGGCGGTCAGTACGTCGGCCGAGCCGAGCTGCTGGAACTGGATCTTGTCGAGGCCGCCGCCGTGCTCCTCGAGCGCGGTGTTCATGGGGTACGAGATGACCGAGCCCTTGCCGATCATCGTGCCCATCTTGCGTCCGGCCATCTTCACGTGGGACGCGCTCTGGCCGTCCTTCAGGTGGACCCAGAGGCCGGACTTGGACTTCGGGTCGGGGGAGAAGTTCCCGGCGACCCACTTGATGTCGAAGCCGCCGAGGATGCCGTTCATGACGGCGGCCTCGGGGGCGGCCCACTGCGCGTCGATGTCGCCCTTGGCGAGGAGGGGGAGGGCGTCGGGGGTGGGGAGGACCTTGAGGGTGACGTCCAGGCCCTCCTTCTTGAACTCGCCCTTTTTGACGGCCATTTCGAGCGGGGCCACGTACTCGGCGCTGAGCGTGCCCGTCGCGATCGTCAGCTTGCGGGTCTTGCCGAGCTCGACGGGGGCCGGGGCGCCGGACGAGCAGCGGGCGGGCTTGCGGTCGGGGGCCCGGTCCGCGGGATCGGTCCAGCTGCCCTTGCCGCAGCCGTCGACCGGTTTGATCGTGCGGGGCTTCGCGGCGGCGCCGGACGACGAGGTGTCGTTCTTGGCGCAGGCCGCCGTACCGAGCAGCAGGGCGCCGGTCGCGAGCAGGGCCGTACCGATGGTTCTGGTGCGCATGGGACCTCCGTACAAGGACGCGATGAGAGAGAAGTCAGGACTGGCCTCGGCCGCGGTCGCGCGGGGCCCATGGGGTGAGGAACCGGCCCGCCAGGCGCACCAGTTCGGAGAAGACGACGCCGAGCACGGCCACGCAGACGATGCCGACGAACATCACGTCGTTCTGGAAGAGCGCGCGGGCGTCGAAGATGAGGTGGCCGAGGCCGTTCGTCGCGGCGATCTGTTCCGAGGCGACGATGACGAGGACGGCCACGCCCGCCGCGATGCGGGCGCCGACGAGGACGGCGGGCAGCGAGGCCGGCAGCAGGACATGGCGGAACATCTGCCACGGCGACGCTCCGAAAACCTGTCCCGCGTCTCTGTGCCCGGCGGGAACCGAGACCACCGCCGCCATCGTTGAGATCCACACGAAGAAGAAGACGGTCGCCGCGACGAGTGCGACCTGAGGGCCTTCGCCGAGGCCGAACATGTTGAGGAAGACGGGGAGGAGAGCGAGCTTGGGTACGACGTACAGGGCGTCGAGCAAGGGCTCGAGTGCCGCTCGGACCAAGGGGATCGAGCCCATGAGCAGACCCAGCAGATAGCCCGTCACCGTACCGATCGCATAGCCCGCGAGGACCCGCTTGAGGGTGGCCCACACGTCCGGCCACAGCTCCCCGTCGGCGGCCCTGTCCCAGCCGTCGGCGAGGATCGTGGACGGAGCCGGGTAGACGCGCTCGTCGATCCAGGACTGCGCCGCGGCCAGCTGCCAGAGCAGGACCAGGGCGAGCGGGACCGCGATCGCCAGGGAGAGTTCCAGGGCGCGGCGCCTGCGGCGGGTGCGCGTGGGGTGGAGTTCCCGCGGTCCCGGGGCGCGGACCAGGAGATCGCCGGCGGCCGTCTTGGCAGGGGTGGACGTGGTCATGCGGGGATCGCCTCCTGGTGCACCTCGCCGCGCAGCAGGTCCCACAACTCGCCCTTGAGTGCGTTGAATTCGGGGGTGGAGCGGATGCCTCCCGTGCGGGGGCGGGGGAACGGCGGGCGGCGTTCGGCGATGACCCGGCCGGGGCGGGCCGACATCACCAGGACGCGGTCGCCGAGGACGATCGCCTCCTCCAGGCTGTGGGTGATGAAGAGCGTGGTGGTGTGCGTGGACTGGGTCAGGGCCAGGAGTTCGTCCTGGAGGATCGTGCGGAGCTGGGCGTCGAGCGCGGCGAAGGGTTCGTCCATGAGGAGGATCTCGGGCTCGACCGCCAGCGCCCGTGCGATGGCCACGCGCTGGCGCATGCCGCCGGAGAGCGCGGAGGGGTACGCGTCGGCGAAGTCGGCGAGGCCCATGCGGGTGAGCCAGTCGCGGGCCCGGGTGTTCGCCTCCTTGCGCGGCACCTTCTGGATGTCGAGGCCGAAGCGGACGTTGGCCAGGACCGTCTTCCAGTCGTGGATGCCGTAGTCCTGGAAGATCATCGCGGCCGGGCGGGGGCTGCTCGTACGGATCTCCAGGGTGCCGGTGGAGGGGCGGGTCAGGCCCGCGGCTATGCGCAGGAGCGTGGATTTGCCGCAGCCGGACGGTCCCACGACGCAGACGAACTCGCCGGGGGTGACCGTGAGGTCCAGGGGGCCGAGCGCGTGGGTGGTACCGAAGGTGCGGGTGAGGTCGTGTGCCTGGAGCTTGGGAGGTTCTGGGTGCACGGGGCCCTCCGGGGTGCGGGATGTGTGGTGGGCGCCCGCGAGAATATGACGGGGCGTCAGATTCCGGAAGGGGTGGGGGTGCCGGGGTTCGCGGCCGGGTGCGGGCCGGTGGGGGCTGATCGCGCAGTTCCCCGCGTCCCTGAGGCATGCGGCTGCGCCGCTGCCTCCCCGCGCGACAAAACCGGCCCGCACCTATCGGTGCGGGCCGGTCCTGGAGTAGTACGGAACTACGCCGTCGCGCGGGTGCAGTTCGGGCAGAGGCCCCGGTACGTGACCTCCACGTCGGAGATCGTGAAGCCGAAGCGCTCCGAATCGGGGAGGCTCGTCAGCGGGTTGCCCGTGGGGTGGACGTCGCGGATCTGGCCGCACTGGGCGCAGACCAGGTGCTGGTGCGGGCGGTGCGCGTTCGGGTCGTAGCGCTTCGCGCGCTTGTCCGTGGCGACCTCGATGACCTCGCCGAGCGACACCATCTCACCCAGGGTGTTGTAGACCGTGGCCCGCGAGATCTCGGGCAGCTTCGCGACCGCGCGCGAGTGGACCTCGTCGGCCGTCAGGTGGACGTGGTCCCCGTCGAGGACCTCGGCCACGACACGGCGCTGCGCGGTCATCCGCCAGCCGCGTCCGCGCAGTCGTTCCAACAGGTCACTCATAAAGACCAGCCTAACAGTCGGGGGACCAGGTCCCGATCAGGTGTGACTTTGGAGCCTTGCTTGACTTAGACAATGTCCATTGTAGGATCACAAACGGCTCAGGCCAAGCGACAGGACGACTCCGGAAGGGCCCCCAATGTCCGAGAATCACGAAGCAATCGTCACTGACCCGAAGACGGAGGGGGAGGGTGGCTGCCCGGTCGCGCACGGGCGTGCGGCGCATCCGACCCAGGGCGGTGGAAACCGTCAGTGGTGGCCGGAGCGGCTCAATCTGAAGATCCTCGCCAAGAACCCCGCGGTCGCGAACCCGATGGGTGAGGACTTCGACTACCGCGAGGCCTTCAACTCGCTGGACCTCGCCGCCGTCAAGCAGGACGTCGCCGAGGTGCTCACCACCTCGCAGGACTGGTGGCCGGCCGACTTCGGCAACTACGGCCCGCTGATGATCCGTATGGCCTGGCACTCGGCCGGTACGTACCGCATCAGCGACGGCCGCGGCGGTGCCGGCGCCGGTCAGCAGCGCTTCGCCCCGCTCAACAGCTGGCCGGACAACGCGTCCCTCGACAAGGCGCGCCGTCTGCTGTGGCCGGTGAAGAAGAAGTACGGCAAGAACATCTCGTGGGCCGACCTCATGATCCTCACGGGCAACGTCGCGCTCGAGACCATGGGCTTCGAGACCTTCGGCTTCGCCGGCGGCCGCGAGGACGTGTGGGAGGCCGAGGAGGACGTCTACTGGGGTCCCGAGACCGAGTGGCTCGGCGACAAGCGCTACACGGGCGACCGCGAGCTGGAGAACCCGCTCGGCGCCGTGCAGATGGGCCTCATCTACGTCAACCCCGAGGGCCCCAACGGCAACCCGGACCCGGTCGCCGCGGCCCGCGACATCCGTGAGACGTTCCGCCGCATGGCGATGAACGACGAGGAGACCGTCGCCCTCATCGCCGGTGGTCACACCTTCGGCAAGACCCACGGCGCCGGCCCGGCCGACAACGTCGAGGCCGACCCCGAGGCCTCGCCGATGGAGCAGCAGGGCCTCGGCTGGAAGAGCAGCCACGGCACCGGCGTCGGCAAGGACGCCATCACGTCCGGCCTCGAGGTCACCTGGACCAGCACGCCGACGCAGTGGAGCAACGGCTTCTTCGCGAACCTCTTCGAGCACGAGTACGAGCTCACCAAGAGCCCGGCCGGTGCCCACCAGTGGATCGCCAAGGACGCCGAGGCGACCATCCCGGACGCCTTCGACTCCTCGAAGAAGCACCGCCCGACGATGCTCACCACCGACCTCTCGCTGCGCTTCGACCCGGTCTACGAGCAGATCTCGCGGCGCTTCTACGAGAACCCGGAGCAGTTCGCGGACGCCTTCTCCCGCGCCTGGTACAAGCTGACGCACCGTGACATGGGCCCGGTCGTCCGCTACCTCGGCCCGGAGGTCCCGAGCGAGGAGCTGCTGTGGCAGGACCCGCTGCCCGCGCGTGAGGGCGAGCTGATCGACGCCGCGGACGTGGCCTCCCTCAAGGAGCAGATCCTCGGCACCGACCTCACCACCGCGCAGCTGGTCTCCGCCGCCTGGGCCGCCGCCTCCTCCTTCCGCGGCAGCGACAAGCGCGGTGGCGCCAACGGCGCCCGGATCCGCCTCGAGCCGCAGCGCGGCTGGGAGGTCAACAACCCGGACGAGCTCGCCACGGTGCTGCGTGCCCTGGAGGGTGTCCAGGAGTCCTTCAACGCCAAGAGCGCCAAGAAGGTCTCCCTCGCCGACCTCATCGTGCTCGCGGGCACCGCGGCCGTCGAGCGGGCGGCCAAGGACGGCGGCGTCCCGGTCGAGGTCGCGTTCTCGCCGGGCCGTGTCGACGCCTCGCAGGAGCAGACGGACGTCGAGTCGTTCGCCGCGCTCGAGCCGGCCGCCGACGGCTTCCGCAACTACGTCGGCAAGGGCAACCGCCTCCCCGCCGAGTTCCTGCTGATCGACAAGGGCAACCTGCTCAACCTGAGCGCGCCCGAGCTGACCGTCCTCGTCGGCGGTCTGCGCGTCCTCGGCGCCAACGCCGGCGGCTCGAAGCACGGCGTCCTCACCGAGCGTCCGGGCACGCTGACGAACGACTTCTTCGTCAACCTGCTCGACATGGACACCACGTGGAAGTCCACGTCGTCCGCGCAGGACGAGTTCGAGGGCCGCGACGCCTCCGGCGCCGTGAAGTGGACCGGCACCCGTGCCGACCTGGTCTTCGGCTCCAACTCCGAGCTGCGCGCGCTCGCCGAGGTCTACGCGAGCGACGACGCCGAGGAGAAGTTCGTCAAGGACTTCGTCGCGGCGTGGTCGAAGGTCATGGACCTGGACCGGTTCGACCTGCGCTGAGTCACGACCAGCGCCGAGCCTTCGGGCTCCTGACTTCGGTTCGCGTCCGGAGGCCGCGGTCATGGCCCTTCGCGGCCAGCTGACCCGGACGCCTGCCGAGAGCGGGAGGGCCGGTTCCCCTCGGGGAGCCGGCCCTCTTTGTCGTACGTGGCTCAGACGGTCAGGGCCGAGGCGCGCCGGCGTGCCGGTGCCCAGCAGCGGGTGATGTCGCGCACCGAGACGATGCCGACGGGCTCCTGGCCGTCGAGCACGATGAGGTGCCGGAAGCCGCCGTGCGTCATCGCCTCGGCCGCCTCCTCCAGGGTCCACGACGGTGCGGCGAAGACCACGTCCGTCGTGGTGTGGCCGCCCGCGGTCTCGGAGTCCGGGTTCTGGTTCAGGCCGAGGGAGTTGAGGATGTCGCGCTCGGTCAGGATGCCGATGCCGCAGCCGTCGGGGTCGAGGACCACGGCGGCTCCGACGCGGCGGCTGGACATCAGCCGGGCCGCCTGGCGCAGGGTATGAGTGGGTCCGATGGTGAGGACCATCGTGCTCATGGCGTCACGGACGAGCATGGATGGAGCCACCTTCCTGTGCGAGGTACTTGTCCGCCGCTCCGCGAAGCTTCCCGGCAGCGGGAAGCGTGAAGCGGTTCACAAGTTCACAAGTGGGGGGACTCTCAGAGTTACAGGTAAAGGGAATACCAACAAGGGGGCGCGGGAGGCGAGTTCAGGGGCGCCCGCCGCGCACGCGCGCGAGGGTCAGCGGGCGTTCAGGTAGCCGAGCATCTCGTTGTGGAGCAGGCCGTTCGACGCCGCCGCGTTGCCGCTGTGCGGGCCCGGACGCCCGTCGAGGCCGGTGAAGGAGCCTCCGGCCTCGGTCACCACGATCGCGTTCGCCGCCATGTCCCACAGGGAGAGCTCCGGCTCCGCGCAGATGTCGATCGAGCCCTCGGCCACCATCATGTACGGCCAGAAGTCGCCGTAGCCGCGCGTGCGCCAGACCGACCGGGTCAGGTCCAGGAAGCCGTTCAGCCGGCCCTGCTCCTCCCAGCCGCTCAGCGAGGAGTACGCGAAGGAGGCGTCGGCCAGCCGGTTCACCTTGGAGACGTGCAGACGGGACGCGGAGGTCAGGCTGCGGCCCGTGTACGCGCCCGCGCCCTTCGCCGCCCACCAGCGCCGCCCGAGCGCGGGCGCCGAGACGACTCCGACCACCGGCTGGTAGCCGCCCTCGCCCGCCTCCATCAGGGAGATGAGCGTCGCCCAGACCGGGACGCCGCGTACGTAGTTCTTCGTGCCGTCGATCGGGTCGATCACCCAGCGGCGCGGGCCGGTGCCCTCGATGCCGTACTCCTCGCCGAGGATCGCGTCGCGCGGCCTGGCCCGCTGGAGGTTGCCACGGATCAGCTCCTCGGCCGCCTTGTCGGCCTCGCTCACCGGCGTCATGTCCGGCTTCGTCTCGACCTTCAGGTCGAGCGCCTTGAAGCGGGCCATCGTCGCGGCGTCGGCGGCGTCGGCGAGGACGTGGGCGAGACGCAGATCATCGTGGTAATCGGGCATGCCTGCACAGTATCGACCGTGATCGGTCCGGGGCCACAGGGCCCGTGTCCGGAACCGGGGCCGAGACCGGCGCCGTGGGGGTGCGCGGGCTATTGACAGTGCGGACAAGCCCGTCAACTCTGGCGAAACAAGCCGTACGTACACGGCGGCCCGGGGAGGCGACGATGCCTGCAGCGCGGGAATCCCTTCTGGACGCGGCCTACACGGCGCTCGCGCGACGGCCGTGGGGCGGGGTCCGGATGGTCGACGTGGCCGCCGTGGCCGGAGTGTCACGGCAGACGCTCTACAACGAGTTCGGCAGCAAGGAGGGCCTGGCCCGGGCGCTGGTGCGGCGCGAGGCCGACGCGTACCTCGCGGGGGTCGACCGGGCCCTGAAGGAGGGCGGGCTCGACGCGGTCGCGGAGTGGACGGTGAGCTGCGCCCGGCGCAATCCGCTGGTGCGGGCCGTGCTCACGGGGTGCTGGAGCGAGCGGCTGCCGTCGCCGACGCTGTCCGCGGTGCCGTCCTCCTCCGCGGTGCCGGCCCAGCGGCGCGCCGACGGTCCGCTGCCGGCGCCGGGGGACTTCGTCACGGCCGTACGGGACCGGGCGCTCGGGGCGCTCGGGGTGGCGGGGGCCTCGAAGGTGGAGGGCGAGGCGCTGGTGCGGGACTGCGAGGTGGCGGTGCGGCTCGCTCTGTCCTGTGTGATGGCGCCGGCCGGGGACGGTGGGGTCGGGCGGCTGGTGCGGGAGGTCCTGGGGCGTGGGCGGGGCCCCGGCTGAGGGCGGCACCCCGGCGCGGGCGAGCGGCCGACCTAGTGCCCCGACCCCGAGAGCTGGAGGCCGATCACGCCCGCGATGACCAGGCTGATCGAGACGATCTTCAGGGTCGAGACCATGTCGCCCAGGAAGATCATTCCGTAGATCGCGGTGCCCGCCGCGCCGATGCCCGTCCACACCGCGTACGCCGGTCCCACGTCGAGCTTCTTCAGAGACAGGGTCAGCAGACCGAAGCTGCCGAGCGCGAAACAGGCGAACGCGATCGTCGGCCACAGGCGGGTGAAGCCGTGCGAGAGCTTCAGGCAGACGGCGAAACCGGTCTCCAGAAGCCCTGCGACGACGACCAGCAACCACGCCATGTGTTGTGCCTCCCGCGTTCCACTGATCCCGGTCAACCTGCGATCTTGCGTCCGGCTTGGTGCGATTATGCCTTTACCGGAGCGTGGGGGCAGCAAACAAGCCGGAGGTCAGTCGCCATCGCGGCGCTCGCGCGTCGCCAGCAGACGGCGCAGCGAGTACAGCCGGGCCGGGTCCGCGTGACCCTCGGCCACCCAGGCGTCCAGGGCGCAGTCCGGCTCGTCGTGGCTGCACGCGCGCGGGCAGTTCTCCGTGCCGGGCTCCAGGTCGGGGAAGGCGTGGATGACGCGCGACGGGTCCACGTGGTGCAGGCCGAAGGAGCGCACGCCCGGAGTGTCGATCACCCAGCCCGCGTCGCCCGACAGGGGCAGGGCGAGCGCCGAGGTCGTGGTGTGGCGGCCGCGGCCGGTGACGGCGTTGACGAGCCCCGTCGAACGCCGGCGGTCCTCCGGCACCAGCGCGTTCACGAGCGTCGTCTTGCCGACGCCCGAGTGACCGACGAACGCCGTGATCTTGCCGTCCAGCTGCTCGCGGACCCGGGCGACGGCCGTGCCGTCCTCCAGCTCCTGGCGGCTGGTGACCACGTACGGGATGTCCAGGTCGCCGTACAGGTCGAGGATCTTGGACGGCTCCGCCAGGTCCGACTTGGTGAGCACCAGGAGCGGGGAGAGGCCGCCGTCGTACGCCGCCACGAGGCAGCGGTCGATCATGCGCGGGCGCGGCTCGGGGTCGGCGAGCGCGGTGACGATGGCGAGCTGGTCGGCGTTGGCGACGACGACGCGCTCGTACGGGTCGTCGTCGTCCGCCGTGCGCCGCAGCACCGAGGTGCGGCTCGCGATGCGGACGATGCGGGCGAGGGTGTCCTTCTTGCCGGACAGATCACCGACGACCCAGACCCGGTCGCCCACGATCGCCGCCTTGCGGCCCAGCTCACGGGCCTTCATGGCGTGGACCGGGATGTCGTCGATGAGGACGGTGAGCCGCCCCCGGTCGACGGTGAGGACCATGCCCTCCGCCGCGTCCTCGTGCTTGGGCCGGATGTTGGTCCGCGGCCGGTTCCCCTTGCGGTTGGGGCGCTGGCGGATGTCGTCCTCGTCGGTGTTCTTGCCGTAGCGGCGCATCGCGATGTCCCCTACGCCCCGAGCATTCCGGTCCACATGGCGGGGAAGTCCGGCAGGGTCTTGGCGGTCGTCGCCACGTTCTCGATCTGAACGCCCTCCACGGCCAGGCCGATGATCGCGCCCGCGGTGGCCATGCGGTGGTCGTCGTACGTGTGGAAGATCCCGCCGTGCATCCGGCGCGGGCGGATGTGCAGACCGTCGGCGGTCTCGGTCACGTCACCACCCAGCTCGTTGATCTCCTTGGTGAGCGCGGCGAGCCGGTCGGTCTCGTGCAGGCGCAGGTGGGCGACGCCGCGCAGGCTGGACGGGCCGTCGGCGAGGGCCGCGACGGCGGCGATGCCGGGGGTCAGCTCGCCGACCTCGCTCAGGTCCACGTCGATGCCGTGGATCGAGCCGGAACCGGTGAACTCCAGTCCCCGCTCGGTCAGTTCGCAGCTGCCGCCCATCTGCGTGAAGATGTCGCGCAGCGCGTCGCCGGGCTGCGTGGTGCGGGCCGGCCAGTCGGGGATCGTCACCGAGCCGCCGGTGACCAGGGCCGCCGCCAGGAACGGCTGGGCGTTCGAGAGGTCCGGCTCGATCGTGATGTCGCGGCCGAGCAGGGCGCCGGGGGTGACCCGCCACACGTTCGGCTCGCCGCCCGACTCCGGGGTGTCGACCTGGGCGCCGACCGCGCGCAGCATGTCGACCGTCATGCGGATGTGCGGCATGGACGGGAGGGAGGAGCCGGTGTGGCGGACCTCCACTCCCTGGTTGAAGCGCGGGGCCGACAGCAGCAGGGCGCTCACGAACTGGGAGGACGACGAGGCGTCGATCTCGACCTGGCCGCCGTCCAGCGCGCCGCCGCCGTGCACGGTCAGTGGGAGCGCGCCGCGCCCCTCGTCGTCGATCCGGGCGCCGAGCACGCGCAGCGCGTCGATCACGCCGTGCAGCGGACGCTCGTACGAACGGGGGTCGCCGTCGAACCGGATCGGCCCGTCGGCGAGTGCCGCGACCGGCGGCAGGAAGCGCATGACCGTACCCGCGTTGCCGACGTCGACCGTGGCCGGGCCCTGAAGCCCGGACGGGATCACGCGCCAGGCCTCGCCGGAGCCGTCGGGGCCCACGCCCTCCTCGATGCCGACGCCCATCGCGCGCAGGGCGCCCGCCATCAGCAGGCTGTCGCGGGAGCGCAGCGGGCGGCGCAGCCAGCCCGGCTCGGCGGCGAGGGCGGCCAGGACGAGCGCCCGGTTGGTGACGGATTTGGACCCCGGCACCTGGACGGTGGCGTCGACGGCGCCGCTCGCGAGGGGAGCGGGCCAGAGAGCGGTGTGCGCGGGGTTCGTGGTCATGCCTTTACTTTAGTGGGCCCCTGCGGAGCCACCCGTTCACCGCCCCAGGAGCCAGCGACCGCCGCCCAGTAGTGAGCACAGTGAGACGGCGTGGAAGAAAAAGAGCCACATTCCCGCGGGAACGTGCGTGAGGCGGGAGAGCTGGTCCGCGTCGGAGTCCCCGGCCCCGCCCCGGCGCCGCTTCGACTGCAGCTCGAACGCCGGACGAACACCGCCGAGCAGCAGGAACCACACCACCGCGTACGCGAACGCCGCCTGCACCTGCGGCCCCGCCAGCCAGGACACCAGCACGAACGCGCCGCCCGTGACCACGACGGTGAGCACCCCGTACGCGTTTCTGATCATCACCAGCATCGCCACGAGCAGCGCCGTCGCCACCCACAGCAGCAGCGTGATGTGCCCGGCCCCGAGGAGCGCCGCGCCGCCGAGGCCGAGCAGCGGCGGGGCCGTGTACCCGGCGGCCGCGGTCAGGATCATGCCGATGCCGTGCGGTTTGCCGCGGCTGACGGTCAGGCCGCTGGTGTCCGAGTGCAGCCGGATGCCGTCGAGGCGGCGGCCCATCAACAGGGCGATCAGGCCGTGGCCGCCCTCGTGGGCGATGGTGATGGCGTTGCGGGAGAGCCGCCAGACGTTGTGCGGGACGATCGCGGCGAGGGCGACGACACCGGTGGCGATCACCACCCACTCGTCGGGGTCGGACTGGGTTCCGAAGATGCGGTCCCAGAGGCTGGCGTCCATGGGGTTTGCGGGCTCCCGTTCGGTGGGGGGCGTGTTTCTGGCACTGTGGCACGTATGTGCGGACGGTATGCATCGAGTCGTAGGCCCGAGGATCTCGCAGGAATCTTTGAGATCGAGAAGTGGGAGCCGGAGGAGGCGTACGAGCCCGACTTCAACGTGGCTCCCACGAAAGAGGTCTACGCGGTCCTCGATCGCCCCGTGAAAGAGGCCGAGGACCCGCGTCCGGTTCGCCAGCTGCGCAAGCTCAAGTGGGGGCTCGTGCCGTCGTGGGCGAAGACGCCGGAGGGCGGCGCCCGGATGATCAACGCGCGGGCCGAGACCGTGCACGAGAAGCCGTCGTACCGGAAGGCCTTCGCCACACGGCGCTGCATCATCCCCGCCGACGGCTATTACGAGTGGGTGACCGCGACGGCCGAGCGGGACCTGGAGGTCGAGGGCAAGAAGAAGCGGCCGCGCAAGCAGCCGTACTTCGTGACGCCTGCGGACGGGTCGGTGTTCGCGATGGCGGGCCTGTACGAGTTCTGGCGGGACCGCACGCTGCCGGACGAGCATCCGCTGGCCTGGTGGGTGACGTGCTCCGTGATCACGCTGGAGGCGGAGACCTCGCCGCTCGGCGTCGCGCCGAAGGAGGGGCCGCGGTCGCTCGCGGACATTCATCCCCGGATGCCGCTGATGCTGACGCCGGACCGGTGGGACGCGTGGCTGGACCCGGCGCGGACCGAGGTCGAGGACGTGCGGTCGCTGCTCGCGGCTCCGCCGGAGGGATTGATGCGGGCGTATCCCGTGTCCACCGCGGTGAGCAATGTCCGCAACAACGGGCCCGAGCTGCTGACGGAGCTGGAGGGGCCGGAGGAGGGGACGCTCTTCTGAGGGCGTCACGTTGCCGGGTGCGGGCCCGGTGGGGCTTCTCGCGCAGTTCCCCGCGCCCCTGAAGCGTGCGCTGCGCGCAGCCTCCCCTGGGTGAGCGGAGCTCGTCTCAGGGGCGCGGGGAACTGCGCGACCAGCCACAGACCACCCGCGGCCGCCCACGTTCCACCGACACCCGCCCCCGTTGGGCGATCATGGCCCGGTGACCCGAACCGAGATCGTCCCCACCGAGACAGGTGACGCCCGCGTCACCTGGTATCCGGGCAGGAACCCGCACCTGGTCCTGGCGGCGAGCCACGGCGCAGGCGGTGGCATCGAGGCCCGTGATCTGCAGGCCCTCGCCGCGACCCTGCCCGCCCACGGAGTGACCGTCGCCCTGGTCGAGCAGCCCTGGCGCGTGGCAGGGAAGAAGGTGGCCCCCGCGCCGAAGACCCTCGACACCGGGTGGCGGGGGCTGTGGCCCGCGCTGAGCGGGCCCGGGCTGCCCGTGATCGCCGGAGGCAGAAGCGCCGGGGCCCGCGTCGCCTGCCGGACCGCCCGGGAGCTGGGCGCCGCCGCCGTGCTCGCGCTGAGCTTCCCGCTGCACCCGCCGGGCAGGCCCGAGAAGTCCCGGGCCGAGGAACTGATCGGCGCCGGGGTGCCGACGCTCGTCGTACAGGGCGGCAACGACCCGTTCGGGAAGCCCGCCGAGTTCCCGGACCAGGGCGCGTACGAGCTCGTCGAAGTGCCGTACGGGGACCACGGGTTCGCCGTGCCGAAACGGGCCGACATCGGGCAGGACGAGGCCCTCGACGTCATCACCGGGGCCGTCGTCACGTGGGTCCGGTCACTCGACCGGCCTCGGGGGTAGCGCCCGGGAATGTCGAGTGCGCGACCACTGTTGTGCGGACTGTCGGTGCACAGAGTTCGTACGAGAGGAAGTCCGCCGCATGGGTTCGACCATCTGCCCGAGCCGTGCCACCACTCCTGACCTGGAGTGGACGGTGCTGAGCGCGGCCAAGACCGCTCCTATTCGGGCGGCGGGCGGACCGGATCGTCGTCTATCCTCCGAT
Organism: Streptomyces sp. HmicA12; assembly: GCF_000373565.1. Taxonomy (GTDB): domain Bacteria; phylum Actinomycetota; class Actinomycetes; order Streptomycetales; family Streptomycetaceae; genus Streptomyces. The sequence goes on from NZ_KB891850.1 coordinate 75,147, forward strand.
TCGAGTGGGACCTCTTTGGGTCTCGCGACGTCGTTTGAGGAGGTGGGTCCGGTCACAGGGACCGACGCAGGGACCGAACACGGCCAGGCGGACGAGGGGCCCGAGCCGGTGGAGAGCGCTGCCGAGCGCAGCGCGCGCTTCGAGCGGGACGCGCTGGAGTTCCTCGACCAGATGTACTCGGCCGCGCTGCGCATGACGCGCAACCCGGCGGACGCCGAGGACCTGGTGCAGGAGACGTACGCCAAGGCGTACGCGTCGTTCCACCAGTTCCGTGAGGGCACGAACCTCAAGGCGTGGCTGTACCGGATCCTGACGAACACCTTCATCAACTCGTACCGCAAGAAGCAGCGCGAGCCCCAGCGCAGTGCCGCCGAGGAGATCGAGGACTGGCAGCTGGCGCGCGCCGAGTCGCACATGTCGACCGGTCTGCGCTCCGCCGAGTCGCAGGCGCTCGACCACCTGCCCGACTCGGACGTGAAGTCGGCCCTGCAGGCGATCCCGGAGGAATTCCGCATCGCCGTCTATCTCGCCGACGTAGAGGGCTTTGCGTACAAGGAGATCGCGGACATCATGGGGACACCCATCGGGACAGTGATGTCCCGGCTCCACCGGGGACGCCGCCAGCTGCGCGGCATGCTGGAGGACTACGCCCGTGACCGCGGGCTCGTCCCGGCCGGCGCCGGAGAGTCGGACGAAGCGAAAGGCTCGGGCTCATGAGCTGCGGAGAGCCGCACGAGACGGACTGCAGTGAGGTCCTGGACCATCTCTACGAGTATCTCGACCACGAGATGCCGGATCCGGACTGCACCAAGTTCGAGGTGCACTTCGAGGAGTGCTCCCCGTGCCTGGAGAAGTACGGCCTCGAGCAGGCCGTGAAGAAGCTGGTCAAGCGGTGCTGCGGCTCGGACGACGTGCCCAGCGATCTGCGGGCCAAGGTCATGGGACGGATCGAAGTGATCCGTTCCGGCCAGGCGACGCCCGACGAGGGCAGTCCGCTCGCCTGAGCGGCCGTGAGCCGCGCCGCTCCGGCGCCTCTGTGGCCAACTGCCGCATCTGAGGTGGGAGTTGGGGGCGCGTTCGCCGCTCGGTTCACTCGATCGTGCTAATCCGGGGTCTTCTGTCCCGGTAATCGACGTGATGCCGCCCGGACGGCGCGCCCCGCGGCCTAATCTCTGGTCTCCGTGAACTGAGTGTCACGGGGAGGGAGTTGGGCATGCGGTCGGTTCCGCCGGTGGCCGGTGCGTATGTGCTGCTGACAGCGGGAGCCGGTGCCCTCTGTGCCGCGCCCGCCTTCTTCTCCGACACCTCCTGGCCCGCCGTCGCGCTGCTCGCCTGCGTGTACGTGGGCTGCGGGCAGGCCGGACGGGCGCCTCGGGGGATGGGGACGTTCTTCCCGGTACTGCTCGCAGGAGCGTTTGTGCTGCCGCCGGCCGCCGCCGCGCTCGTCGCTGTTCCGGGCGCTCTGCTCGGTCCCGTCGAGCGGCGCCCCAAAGGGCTGCGCCGGGTGTGGCGGGCGGCTCAACTCGCCCTCGCCGTATGGGCGTCCGCGCAGGTCTTCGGTGCGTTCGGCGGGCCCGAGGCGATCTCCGCGCCGCGATTTCCCTACGCCCTCGCACCCGGCGGCGCCGCCGTCCTCGTCTTCTGCGGGGTGCTCGCCGTGCTCGACGGGGGGATCCTCGCCGCGGCCGAGCGGGTCCCGCTGCGGGCCGCGTGGCGCGGGTTGCTGCTGCGCTCGCTGGCGCCGGTCGCGGTGCACGGGCTTGCCGGGCTCATGATGGCGGTGCTCTGGACGAGCTCGTACGGGCCCGTCTCCGCGCTGCTCATCCTGCTGCCGATGTACATCTCCTGCTGGGTGTTCGCCCAGTACCAGCGCGAGCGGTCCGCCCATCAGGCGACGATCCGTGCCCTCGTCCAGGCCGTCGACATCAAGGACGGGTACACCCGCGGGCACAGCGAACGGGTCGGCCAGGCGTCGATGATGATCGCGCGCGAGCTGGGGATGCCGGACGAGCGGGCCGAGGTGCTGCGGTTCGCCGGGATCCTGCACGACGTGGGCAAACTCGGCGTTCCCACACGGCTGTTGAGGAAGGACGGCCCGCTGACTCCCGAGGAACGGGAGATCATCCAGCTGCATCCCGAGTACGGGCACGAGATGGTGCGCGGGATCGGGTTCCTGGGGGAGGCGCGGGCGGCGATCCTCCACCATCACGAGCGGCTCGACGGCAGCGGGTATCCGTACGGGCTCGTCGGGACGCAGATCCCGGAGTTCGCGCGGGTGGTGGCGGTGGCGGACGCGTTCGACGCCATGACCTCCACGCGTACGTACTCGCGGGCGCGGCCGGTGGAGGTCGCTGTCGCGGAGCTGGAGCGGTGCGCGGGGACGCAGTTCGATCCGGTGATGGTCGGGGCGTTGGTGCGGGCGCTGCGACGGGAGGGGTGGCATCCGGTGGTGACGGCGGACGAGGCGGGCGGGGTGCCCGCGGCCCGGTCCGAAGGGGTGCCGGTGCCGGGGGCGGCGTCGCTGTGACGGGGCCGGGGGCTGATTCAGGGGTGCCCGGTGGTGGTGGGCGCGGCTCGGAGCCGGTGCGGGGGGCCGGCGGCGGGGCGCGGGGTGCCGGGGGGCGCCGCCCCGCGCCGGGGTGGCGGCCCGCCCAGGAGGCGCCCGGCGCCGGGGGCCGCCTTGCCCACCATGCCGCCCAAAGTGGCCGATTGCCCAAGGCGAGGGCGGCCGCGAAGTCGCCCAGGTCGGGGGCGGCGGGCGACCTGCCGGAGACGGTGGCCGGGGGGACCGAGGCGAGAGCGATGGGCGAGTGGACCAGGGTGGGAGTGGGGGGCGGGTTGCCCAAGGCGTGGGGTGGGGCCCGGGCGGGGGGTGAGGTTCGGGGGAGGGGGCGGGTGCCTGTGGTGGTGGTGCTTGTGTATGTCGTCGCCGGGGCCGTCACACTGCTCGCTCTGTGGAGCACCGCGTGGCGGGGGCTCGACGAGCGGGCGATCGCCGTGGGGTTCGGGCTGCTCGTCGCCGTGGGGGAGCTGACGCGGTGGGGCGGGGGCGGGGACCGGGAGTCGGCGCCGCTCGGGGCCGCGGGGGCGCTGGGGTACGCGCTGCTGGGGGAGAAGGCAGGGGAAGCCACGCACCACGGGGTGCTGCAGGTCGTCGCCGTCGCCGTCGCGGGCGCGCTCGTCGGGTGCGTACCGCATGTGGCCCGCGGAAAGGGTCCCTCGCTCGATCACATGGCGCGGCGCGTACTGACCGTGTGGTTCGCCGCGGTCTGTTTCCAACCGCTGTACAACCAGCGCAGGTTGGCGGACTGGTTCGGCGACGGGGCGTACTACGCGCTGGCCGTCGTCGGACTGCTCGCGCTGACCGGGCTGTGCGACGCCGTGCTCGCCGCCGCCATGTCCCGAGCGCGCACGCGCTGGCCGTTCGGGCCGCTGTTGCGCGACGAGATGCGGGCCATGCTCGGCATCGGGTCCGCCGTGTGCGCGACGGGGGCCGTCATGGCGCTCGCCGTCGCCGTCGCCGGACTGTGGGCGCTGCCCGTCATCAGCCTGCCGCTGCTCCTGACCCAGCTGGCCTTCCGGCGCTACTCCGCGGTCAAGGCCACGTACCGGCAGACCATCGCCTCGCTGGCCCGCGCCACCGAGATCGCCGGCTACACCCCGCACGGGCACGCCCACCGGGTGGCGGCGCTGAGCCGTGCCATAGGGCGTGACCTGGGGCTGTCCGGGCCCGATCTGACCGTTCTGGAGTACGCGGCGCTGATGCACGACATCGGGCAGCTCTCCCTCGTCGATCCCGTGGCCGAAGGGGCCACCGCGGAGCTGCCGCCCGCCCAGCAGCGGCGCATAGCCCTCCTCGGCGGCGCCGTCGTCCGGCAGACCGGCGTGGACGCGCAGGTCGCCGTCGTCGTCGAGCGGCAGGCCGATCCGTACCGTGAACAGCCGCTCACCGCGCGGATTGTGCGGACAGCGAACGCCTACGAGGAGATGTCCAGGGGAACAGGGCCCCAGGGGCCGCTCGCCGCCCTGGAGAAGCTGCGTCTGGCCACCGGCCGGCAGTACCAGCCGGAGGTGGTGGAGGCGCTCGCGCGGGTGGTCTCGCACCCCGGTCTGAGCCTAGGGTCGGCTGGGTAACCCATGGGTAATGAGCGGGTGTCCGACCGTCCGTGGTTGGATGCGAAGGAGCGACCAAAGAGGGTGTCCGGGGGCACAGACCTCAAGTATCGGCAGGCGGGAATCGTGAGGATCTTCGGCAAGGGACGGCACCGGCCCTCCGCCTCGTGGCGGCAGGCCACAGATCGTGCGTTCACGCTGATCGGCGACGGCCGGTACGAGGACGCGGGCGCGCTGCTGACCCGCGCCGCGGACCTGGAGCCGTGGCTGTCCGAGTCCTGGTTCAACCTCGCGCTGCTGCACAAGTTCCGGCACGACTGGGAGCAGGCGCGCACCGCCGGTCTGCGGGCCGTCGCGCTGCTCGACCGGGAGACCGGCGCCCCTGACTGGTGGAACGTGGGCATCGCCGCCACCGCCCTGCAGGACTGGCCGCTGGCCCGGCGGGCCTGGCAGGCGTACGGGCTCAAGGTGCCCGGCGGCGCCACCGCGGCCGGGGAGCCCACGGGGATGGAGCTCGGCAGCGCCGCCGTGCGGCTCTCGCCGGAGGGCGAGGCCGAGGTCGTGTGGGGGCGCAGGCTGGACCCCGCGCGCATCGAGGTGCTGTCCATCCCGCTGCCCTCCTCCGGGCGCCGCTGGGGCGAGGTCGTCCTGCACGACGGGGTGCCGCACGGCGAGCGGACCACCACCGCCGGGCACTCGTACCCCGTCTTCGACGAGATCGAGCTCTGGGCGCCCTCGCCCGTACCCACGTGGGTCGTGCTCCTGGAGGCGGCCACCGAGTCCGACCGGGACGCCCTGGAGCGGCTGGCCGCCGACGCCGGGTTCGCCGCCGAGGACTGGTCGTCGTCGGTGCGGCTGCTGTGCCGGATGTGCTCGGAGTCGCGGATGCCGTCCGACGAGGGCGACGGGGAGCACCTCGATCCGCACGACCACAGTGAGCCGGGGCACCCCGGGCCGCTGGGGCACCGGACCGACGGGCAGCTGTGGGTGCCGGAGCGCGAGTGCGGGGTGGCCGCGCCGGCCTCTCTGGTGCGGGGGTTGCTGGACGGGTGGGTCGCGGATTCGCCGGACTCTCGGGACTGGCGGGATCTCGAAGAGGTGTGTTGAGGTGCGTTGCCGTCCGCGGACCCGTCGTGGTCGCTCGCGCCGTTCCCCCGCGCCCCTGACGGGGCGCTCCTTGCCTCCCCGTACCCTGTAGGAACACCCCGTTTCCCTAGGAAGGCTTACGTCCGTCATGGCTCAGCAGGACACCGACGACCAGCAGCACGACGGCGTGCTTCCCGTCGACGACGAGGGCTTCGTCGTCGACACCGAGGACTGCGAGGCGCGCGAGGCGGCATACCGGGAGCGGGGGACGTCGCGCCCGATCACCGTCGTCGGGAACCCGGTCCTGCACAAGGAGTGCAAGGACGTCACCGAGTTCGACGCGGAGCTCGCGCAGCTCGTCGACGACATGTTCGCCAGCCAGCGCACCGCCGAGGGCGTCGGCCTCGCCGCCAACCAGATCGGCGTCGACCGCAAGGTCTTCGTCTACGACTGCCCGGACGACGAGGGCGTGCGCCACACCGGTGTCGTCGTCAACCCGGTCCTGCGGGAACTGCCCGCCGAGCAGCGGCGCCTCGACGACTCGAACGAGGGCTGCCTGTCCGTGCCGACCGCCTACGCCGAGCTGGCACGCCCGGACTACGCGGTGGTCACCGGCCAGGACGAGAAGGGCAACCCGATCACCGTGCGCGGCACCGGCTACTTCGCGCGCTGCCTGCAGCACGAGACGGACCACCTGTACGGGTACCTGTACATCGACCGCCTCTCCAAGCGTGAGCGCAAGAACGCCCTGAAGCAGATGGCCGAGGGCACCCCGCGCTACCCCGTGGTCGCCAACGACTGAGCAACTCTTCGGCCCTGTGGGGTAGTTGAGCCCTGAAGCGGCGCCTGGTACGGATGATTCCGGCCGGGCGCCGTTCGCGTGTGCGCCCACTGCCGCGGGCCGCGGTCCCGCCGCCGATCGTACGTACCCGCGTGCGCCCGCGTGTGCGAACAGGACAGGCCGGACGTGATTCAGATCCGGTCATGTAAGGGGACGAATCCGGTGACTAGGGGTAGTGAGGGGAGCAAATCCGTTCCCAGAACGGTCAGTTGTGGTGCTGAATAGAAAGCGCGGGGATACGCAACGGCGCGCGCCCGGCAGTGCGGGAGGGGCGTACGCCTTCGGGCGACAGAGAGGGGTTTGTTCGTGCCTGCTTATCCACATGCAGCAGTCCCACCGGCGCTTGCGCTGCCGGTGATCGAGGATGCGTTTCCTCGCAAACTGCATCCGTATTGGCCAAAGCTTCAGCAGAGGACGCGCACCTGGCTGCTCGAAAAACGACTGATGCCCGCCGACAAGGTGGAGAAATATGCCGATGGTCTGTGCTACACGGACTTGGTGGCGGGCTACTACATCGGCGCCCCCGACGAACTGCTCGCGGCGATAGCGGACTTCAGCGCGTGGTTCTTCGCCTGGGACGACCGGCACGACCGTGACGTGGTGCACGGAAGGACGGCGAGCTGGCGGCGGCTCGCCGTCCAGCTGCACGCGGCCACGGAAGCGCCACATCTTCACCTGGACCACGCGGATCCACTGGTCGCGGGCTTCGCGGACTGCTTCCGCCGGTTCTACGGCCGGCTCAGCCGGTCCTGGGACGCGCGGTTCGCCCGCCACTTCCATGTGGTGATCGACGCGTACGACGAGGAGTTCCGCAACCGCATGACGGGGAAGGTGCCGACGGTCGACGAATACATCGGCCTTCGCCGGCGGACATTCGCCCACTGGATCTGGATAGACCTGCTCGAGCCGGTCGCCCAGTACGAACTCCCCACATGGGTGCGGAAGAACGAGGCATTCATGCGGGCGGCGCTCGCCACCCAGGATTTCTCCGCCTGGTACAACGACCTGTGCTCGCTGCCCAAGGAACTCGCGGGAAAGGAATTGCACAACCTCGGGATCAGCCTCATCAAGCACGAGGGAATTTCCGTACGGGAAGCCGCTGCGGAAGTCCATCGAAGGGTTGAGGGAACGGTCGCCGAATTCATCGCCGCGGAGCGCGACATCGAGCGGACCGCGAGCGCCGCGGAGCACATCGGTGCGCACGGAAAGGAACTCGCGGCGGCCATCAGGTCGAGTGTGGAGAACATGCGGAACTGGTTCAGTTCCGTGTACTGGTTCCACCACGAATCGGGGCGCTATCAGGTCGACACCTGGGACGACCGGGCCACCCCGCCGTACATCACCGACGCACCCCAGACCGATCAAGTGGGTGAGCGAGCATGACCATCGAATCCACCGTGCCGAACCCGGCACCCGCACCGGACGCGGACCACGGACCGCCGCCGCCCGCCCCCGGCGGCGCGCCGCTCGTCGGCCACGCCTGGAACCTGCTGCGCGACCCGCTGGGCTTCCTCGCCTCGCTGCGCGACGGCGGCGACGTGGTGCGGCTGAAGCTGGGCCCGAGGACCGCCGTCGCGGTCTGCGACCCGGCGCTCGTCGAGACGCTCCTGAAGAGCCCGGACTACCTGGTCGGCGGGGCTCTGTGGGAAACGCTCGGCGTGCTGCTCGGCCAGGGCGTGGCGACCAGCAACGGGCCGCGGCACCGGCGTCAGCGGCGGGCCGTGCAGCCCGCGTTCCGGGCGGAGCGGGTCGCGGAGTACGGCGCGCTGATGGCGGAGGAGGCGCACGCCACGGCGGAGCGGCTGCGCGACGGGCAGACCGTCGACGTCGCGGCCGAGATGTTTCGCACGGCGACCCGGATCGCGGCCCGCACCCTGCTGCACGTCGGGGCGCTCGACGAGCGTTCGGAGCGGCTGTGCACAGCGCTCGGCACCGTCTTCAACGGGATGTACCGACGCATGATCCTCTCCGTGGGACCGCTCTACCGGCTGCCTCTTCCGGCCAATCGGCGATTCGAGCGAGCACTGGCCGATTTGCATCGTCTCGTCGACGAGATCATCGCCGAGCGAAGGGCCGAAGGGACTCGGGGAAGCAATGCGGAGGACCTCCTCACCACATTGCTCGAGGCCCGGGACGAGAACGGTGAACAGGTGGATGAACAAGAGGTCCACGACCAAGTCATCGCCCTCCTCGTGGCGGGTGGCGAGAATGTCGCGAAGACCCTGACTTGGACCCTCCAGCTTCTCGCCGAACACCCGGAGCACGAAAGGAGGTTGTACGAAGAAGTTGAATCCGTTACGGGTGGCGGGCCGGTCGCCTTCGGTGACCTCAAAGAACTCGCATATATGCGGAACCTCATCACCGAGTCGATGCGGATTCGGCCGACTGTCTGGATATTCACGCGCGTCGCGGCGGTCGACACGACGCTCGGCGGGTATCGGATTCCGGCCGGGACGGACATCGTGTACAGCCCCTACGCGATGCAGCGCGACCCGCGTTCGTTCGAGCGGGTGCTGGACTTCGACCCGGACCGCTGGCTGCCGGATCGGGCCACGGCCGCCGCGCAGAGGGCGCACCAGCCGTTCAGCACCGGCAACCGCAAGTGCCCCGGCGACCACTTCAGCATGGCCGAACTCGCGCTGATCCTCGGCGCGTTGGTGGCCAAGTGGCGCTTCGTGCAGGTCCCCGAGACGGATGCCACGCCGCAGATGGGGATCACCCTGCAGCCGAAGAGCCCGCTGCTGCGGGTGGAGGCCAGAAGCTAGCCCGCCCGCCGACGGGCTAGCTCGCGAGCCTCACCCGGAAGGTCCTGCGGAAGGCGTTCGGTGTCGTTCCCAGGACCTTCATGAACTGGTGGCGCATCGCCGCGGCGTTGCCGAACCCGGCACGCCCGGCGATCGCCTCCACCGTCTCGTCCGAGCTCTCCAGCAACTCCTGCGCGAACAGCACCCGTTGGCGCAGCAGCCAGCGGTACGGGGTGGTGCCCGTCTCCTGGAGGAAGCGCCGGGCGAAGGTGCGCGGGGACATCAGCGCCCGGGCGGCGAGGTCCTCCACGGTCACCGGGTCGCCCAAGTGCCGCTCCATCCAGGCCAGTACGTCCCCCACGGTGTCGCAGCGCGTCGCGGGCAGCGGCCGCTCCACGTACTGGGCCTGGCCGCCGTCGCGGTGCGGCGGCACGACCATGCGGCGCGCGACGGCGTTGGCGACCTCGGCGCCGTGCTCGGAGCGCACGATGTGCAGGCAGGCGTCGATGCCCGCGGCGGTGCCGGCCGAGGTGATGACCGGTCCCTCGTCGACGTACAGCACATCGGGATCGACCCGGGTGCGCGGATAGGTGACGGCGAGATCGCGCGCGTACCGCCAGTGGACCGCGCACCGGCGCCCGTCGAGCAGTCCGGCCTCGCCGAGCACGAACACCCCCGCGCACAGGCTGAGCACGCGCGCCCCCCGGTCGACCGCCCGCCGCAGGGAGTCGAGCAGCTCCGGCGGATAGCCGTCGAAGCGGCGTCCCGCCGACGGGATCGCGATGAGGTCGGCCTCCTCCAGGCGTTCGAGGCCGTACGGGGTGGAGACCGTCATGCCGGGCACGTGCGTGGTGAGCGAGGGGCCCTCGGTGGAGGCGACCGCGAAGTCGTACACCGGGAGTCCCGCGTCGCTGCGGTCGAGGCCGAACACCTCGCAGACAACGCCGAGTTCGAAGGGATGGACACCGTCGAGCAGTACTGCGGCCACGTTCTTCAGCATGCTTCCCAGTGTGCCGCACGCCTGGCAGTAATTCGAGGGTCAGTGACAGTCCTGCCACTGCCGGGCGGGGCCGGGCAGCGGGAGAGTAAGGGACATGAACACAGCGATGAACTACCTCACCGTCCTCGTCGTCTTCCTCCTCCTCGCCGCCCCGTCCCTGTACGGGATCGCGCACGACCGCCGGATCGACCGGCAGATCAAGAAGGCGCGGCGGGACGAGGAACACCCCTCCCACCGCGCCCGGTTCGAGACCGCCGCCTAGAACTCCGCGGCCCAGAACCCCGCGGCCTAGAACTCCTCGTCGAAGCCGACCGAGCCCTCGACCGCCACCTGGTAGGCGGACGGGCGCCGCTCGAAGAAGTTCGTCAGCTCCTGGACGCCCTGCAGCTCCATGAAGGAGAACGGGTTCTCCGAGCCGTAGACCGGCGCGAACCCGAGGCGCTGCAGGCGTTGGTCGGCGACGCACTGGAGGTACTCGCGCATGGACTCGGTGTTCATGCCCGGCAGGCCGTCACCGCACAGGTCGCGGCCGAACTGCAGCTCCGCCTCGACGGCCTCCTTGATCATGTCGGTGACCTGCTGCCGCAGTTGGTCGTCGAAGAGGTCCGGCTCCTCCTTGCGGACCGTGTCGACCACGTCGAAGGCGAACGACATGTGCATCGTCTCGTCGCGGAACACCCAGTTGGTGCCGGTGGCCAGACCGTGCAGCAGGCCCCGGCTGCGGAACCAGTAGACGTACGCGAAGGCGCCGTAGAAGAACAGGCCCTCGATGCACGCGGCGAAGCAGATCAGGTTGAGCAGGAAGCGGCGGCGGTCGGCCCGCGACTCCAGCCGGTCCATCTGCTCGACCGAGTCCATCCACTTGAAGCAGAACTCGGCCTTCTCACGGATCGACGGGATGTTCTCGACCGCGGCGAAGGCGGCCGTGCGGTCCTCCGGGTCGGGCAGGTACGTGTCCAGGAGCGTCAGATAGAACTGGACGTGCACGGCCTCCTCGAAGAGCTGACGGCTCAAGTAGAGCCGCGCCTCGGGGGAGTTGATGTGCTTGTAGAGCGTGAGCACCAGGTTGTTCGCGACGATCGAGTCGCCCGTCGCGAAGAACGCGACCAGCCGGCCGATCATGTGCTGCTCGCCCGGCGACAGCTTCGCCAGGTCGGCGACGTCCGAGTGGAGGTCGACCTCCTCGACGGTCCACGTGTTCTTGATGGCGTCCCGGTAGCGCTCGTAGAAGTCCGGGTAGCGCATGGGCCGCAGGGTCAGTTCGAAGCCCGGGTCGAGCAGGTTCTTCTCGGGAGTGGTGTCCGTCATTACTGGCAGGCCTCGCAGGACTCGGGGTTTTCCAGGGAGCAGGCGACCGCGTCGGGCTCGGACACGGTCTGCACGGGGACGGTGGAGCGCGCCGCCGCCCGCGCGATGCGCGTCGCCGGACGCGAGCGCAGGTAGTACGTCGTCTTCAGGCCCGACTTCCAGGCGTACGCGTACATCGAGGAGAGCTTGCCGATCGTCGGCGTCTCCAGGAACAGGTTCAGCGACTGGGCCTGGTCGAGGAACGGGGTCCGCGCCGCCGCCATGTCGATGAGGCCGCGCTGCGGGATCTCCCACGCGGTGCGGTACAGCGCGCGGACCTCCTCGGGGACCCAGGTGAAGCCCTGCACCGAGCCGTTGGACTCGCGCAGCGCCTCACGGCTCTGCGCGTCCCACACGCCGAGCCGCTTCAGCTCCCGCACCAGGTAGGAGTTGACCTGGAGGAACTCGCCCGACAGCGTCTCGCGCTTGAACAGGTTGGAGACCTGCGGCTCGATGCACTCGTAGACGCCCGCGATGGAGGCGATGGTCGCCGTCGGCGCGATGGCGAGGAGCAGCGAGTTGCGCATGCCGACGGCGGCGATACGTTCCCGCAGGGCCGCCCAGCGCTCCGGCCAGGTGAACTCGACGCCGTAGTGGTCGGGGTGCAGCACACCCCTCGCCGTACGGGTCTTCTCCCACGCGGGCAGCGGGCCGTTGCGCTCGGCGAGGTCCGCCGACGCCTCGTACGCGGCGAGCATGATGCGCTCCTGGATCCGCGTGGACAGCTCGCGCGCCTGCGCCGAGTCGAAGGGCAGCCGCAGCTTGAAGAAGACGTCCTGCAGACCCATCGCGCCGAGACCCACCGGGCGCCACTTGGCGTTGGAGCGGCCCGCCTGCTCGGTCGGGTAGAAGTTGATGTCGACGACGCGGTCGAGGAAGGTGACGGCCGTGCGGACCGTCTCGTCGAGGCGCTCCCAGTCGATGTCACCGTCGGCCACGAAGGAACCCAGATTGACCGAACCCAGGTTGCAGACCGCCGTCTCGCCGTCGTCCGTGACCTCCAGGATCTCGGTGCACAGGTTCGAGGAGTGGACGGTGTGGCCGGGCTCCGCGGTCTGGTTCGCGGTGCGGTTGGCGGCGTCCTTGAAGGTCAGCCAGCCGTTGCCGGTCTGCGCGAGGGTGCGCATCATGCGGCCGTACAGGTCGCGGGCCGGGATGGTCTTGAGGGCCTTCCCCTCGGCCTCGGCCTTGCGGTACGCGGCGTCGAACTCCTCGCCCCACAGGTCGACGAGCTCGGGCACGTCGGCCGGCGAGAACAGCGACCACGGCTGGTCGGCGTTCACGCGGCGCATGAACTCGTCCGGGATCCAGTGCGCCAGGTTGAGGTTGTGCGTGCGGCGCGCGTCCTCACCGGTGTTGTCGCGCAGCTCCAGGAACTCCTCGATGTCGGAGTGCCACGTCTCCAGGTAGACGGCGGCCGCGCCCTTGCGGCGCCCGCCCTGGTTCACGGCGGCGACCGACGCGTCGAGGGTCTTCAGGAACGGGACGATGCCGTTGGAGTGCCCGTTCGTGCCCCGGATCAGCGAACCGCGGCTGCGGATGCGGGAGTACGAGAGCCCGATGCCGCCCGCGTGCTTCGAGAGGCGGGCCACCTGGTGGTAGCGGTCGTAGATCGAGTCCAGCTCGTCGAGCGGGGAGTCGAGCAGGTAGCAGCTCGACATCTGCGGGTGCCGGGTGCCGGAGTTGAAGAGCGTGGGGGAGGAGGGCAGGTAGTCGAGGCGGCTCATCAGGCCGTACAGCGCCGCGACTTCGTCCAGGGCGCGTACGGAGTCGTCCTCGGCCAGGCCCGCCGCGACGCGCAGCATGAAGTGCTGCGGGGTCTCCACGACCTTGCGGGTGATCGGGTGGCGCAGCAGGTAGCGGCTGTGCAGGGTGCGCAGGCCGAAGTAGCCGAAGCGGTCGTCGCCCGCCGTGTCGATCAGCGCGTCGAGCCGGGCCGCGTGGACCCGGACGAACTCGGCCGTGCGGTCCGCGATCAGGCCCTCGCGGTGCCCGACCGCGATCGACTCGGTGAAGCGGGTGACGCCCTGGGAGGCGGCCTCGGCGGCGATGGAGAGCGTGAGCAGACGCGCCGCGAGCCGGGAGTAGACGGGATCCTCGGAGATCAGCCCGGCCGCGGCCTCGGTGGCGAGCTCGCGCAGCTCGGCCTCGTCGGCGTGCGCGCTGCGGCCGCGCAACGCGGCGGCTGCGACCCGGCCGGGATCCGCGTCGGGGAGATCGGCGGTCAGCTCGGTCAGGGTGCGCAGCAGCGTGGTGCCGGGGGCGTCGTGCGCCTCGGGCTCGGCCACGACTGAGGCAGGATCAGCGGGCGCGATGGTCACGGTGGGGCTCTCCCTCGCTCGGCTCGGGGCCCGCGGGGAGGAGAAGTGGCCCGGACCCGTGCACGGCGGGGTCCGCGTCACCGGCCCTTTCCGCGAGGCCCTGACGTCGTCGACACCCGGGCCGGATGGCTCGGGCGTACCGTCGGCAGGTCATCGGACTCACGTACGCGCGCTTTGTGGGCTTACGTTCACCGTTGCGGGACAGTTCCGGATTTCCACCGGATTTCCCTGCGGCGACAGCGAGAGCGAGCATACATGTTGTGTTGGGCTTCCGCTGCAACCCCACATCTTGTGTCGGCTAGGGTGACGGCCGTCGGCAAGTGGACGATCTTGGGGAGAGTGGATCCATGCGTACGGGGCGACTGAGAGCCGTGATGGCGGCGGTGCCGGTGCTGGTGGGGCTGCTGGCGGGCTGTGGCACCCAGGATGACGACAAGGCGAGCGCGGCGGACAAGCCGGTGCCGGAGACGTCCCGGTCGGCGTCGGCCTCCGCCACGCCCTCGGGCCCGGGCGTGGTCCTGCCCACGGGCCCGTCGACCGCACCCGGCCTGGACGCCGCCGTGGCGCCCCGACGCACCTTCACGGCCGACGAGTTGAAGAAGAATCTGCTCCCCGAATCCGTCTTCGGGCGGGGCCTGGAGCGCGGCGAGGTGCTCACGATGCCGTTCGAGTCCACGCGGGAGCAGCGGCGCGGCCAGTGGTCGTACTGCCTGGACTCCGAGGAGAACCCGGGGTGGCTCGGCACGGCGGCCTATCGCGGCACCACGGCTTCGTCCCACGCCCAGTGGGTGGACCGCAAGCCCCAGCCGCCCCAGGGGCACATCGTGGTCACCCAGTCGCTCGTGTCGCTGCCGGTCGCCGCCGCCCGCGACCTGCAGCGCGTCGAGCGGGACATCCTGCGCCACTGCCCGGAGTTCGCCTCCGACATGGAGGCGGGCACGGCGACCGAGCGGTACCGCGTGGAGCCCCTGGAGGGGCTCGGCGACGAGGCGTACCTGGAGGTCCAGGAGATCGCGTACGAGGGCGACACCAGAACCTCCTACCGCGCCCACGTCCGCGTCGGCGGCGTCCTCGTCCGGGTGGAGAGCGGCGAGGGCGCGGACCGCGACGCGGCCGTCCGCTGGGCCGCGCGGCTCGCCCGGAACGTCGGCAGTGACCTCTACGAGGTCAGTGGCTGAGCCTCAACTCGTAGCCCCGCAGGTTCACTTCGGGGACGGGGGTCCAGTCCCGCTCGGGCGCCCTGCGGAACCCGAGCCGCTCGTACAGCCGGTGCGAGGCGGTGGCGAGGGGCTGTGTGGACAGCACCACGGCGTCGCGCCCGTCGGCCCGCGCCCGGTCCACCACGGTCCGGACGAGCGCGGCCCCCGCGCCCTGTCCGCGCGCCTCGGCGGCGACGGCGAGCATCCGGAACTCGGCCTCGCCCTCGCGTGCCACCTCCGCGTACGGATGGTCGTGCGAGGGCACGTACGTGACCCCGCCGAGCACGGCCCCGTCCGCGCCGACCGCGACGAACACCTCGGCCTGCCCGGCGCGGCGCGCGACGTCCCGCAGCTCGTCCGCGTACCAGTCGCCCTCGCCGAACGCGAGCAGCCCGCTGTCCAGATAGGCGGCGGCGCTGAGCTCACCGAGCCGGGCGTGCTCCTCGGGGCGCACGCCCCGCACGGTGACGGAGGGGCCGCTCACGCGACGCTCGGCTGCTTGAGGAGGGTGTTCACGAAGTCCTCGGTGAAGTTGCGTGGCCCGGTGCCGAGGGCGATCCGGCCGCGGTGCGCGGTGCGGGCGCTGACCAGCGGGGACTCCTGGTAGTAGGCGCGCGGGTAGTCGGCGTCGTAGGGGATGAACACGGTCTTGCCGCGGGTCAGTTCGCTCGCGCACTCCACGACGACCGTGCCCTCGGCGGCGGTCACGAACGACTCGTCGGCGCAGACGCCCACGGCCAGCGGGTCGTGCAGCGGTGAGCCGCCGGTCTCGCGGTACGCGCCGAGGTAGAAGTCCATCAGACGGGCGGTGAGCGCCATGCCCTCGCCGGCCGCCCGCAGCGTGGCCAGGTCGTCGGTGGAGAACCGCCAGCCGTGCGTCGCGTCGAGCCCGACCATCGTGTACGCGATGCCGGACGAGACGACGAGGTCGACGGCGTCCGGGTCGGCCCAGGCGTTGAACTCGGCGACGGGCGTGATGTTCCCGGGCACGTCGGCGGCGCCGCCCATGAACACGAGCTTCTTCACGCGCCGCGCGAAGCCGGGGTCCTCGCTGAGCGCGAGCGCCACATTGGTGAGCGGTCCCGTCGCGCACACGGTGAGCTCGCCCTCGTACTCCCGCGAGAGCCGCAGCAGCGCCTGCGCGGAGGACTCGGCCTGCTCGGGCGCGGCCGAGTCGGGCAGCGTCTCGGCGCCGAGCCCCGAGGCGCCGTGGAACTCACCGGCCGCCGAGTAGGGCAGCCGGGTGATGGGGCGCCCGGCGCCGCGGTGCACGGACACGTCCCCGTCGATGCCGAAGACGCGGGCGAGGGCGCGGCCGTTGCGGAAGGTCTGCTCGGCGGGCACGTTGCCGCCGACGGTCGTGTACGCCTTCAGGTCCCACAGGCCGGTGCCGAGCAGGTACTGGAGCGCGACGGCGTCGTCGATACCGGGATCACTGTCGAGAACGATGGGCGCGGGCACGATTCCTCCAGGGCGGGGGGTGGGCTGTACCGGGTCACCGTAACGGGACGAGCCCCTCCGGACCGGAGGGGCTCGTCAGACGGACAGGAGGACGGACGGCGGTGCTAGTGACCGGAGCCGGCCCCGACGGTGGGCAGCTCGACCTGCACGCCCTTGTCGCCCGCGTCCGCGGTGTAGTCCGACGGCGACGTCTCGTCGATGCCGTCGGGCGCCTTCATGGCCTTGAGGACGAAGGTCAGCACCACGGTCACGATGACGTTCAGGACGATCGCCGTCATGCCGATGTAGCCGATCTCGCCGATGCCCGGGATCTCCGCGGAGGACCCGCCGAAGTGCTTCTGCGTCGGCGACGCGACGCCCCACGCGGCGACCGTGCCGTACACCATGCCGACCGCCCAGCCGGCGAGCAGCGCCCAGCGGTGGAACCAGCGGGTGAACAGACCGCCGACGAGCGCCGGGAAGGTCTGGAGGATCCAGATGCCGCCGAGCAGCTGGAAGTTGATGGCGACCGTCTTGTCCATGGTCAGGACGAAGGCGAGCGCGCCGACCTTCACCAGGAGCGAGACCAGCTTGGAGACCTTGGTCTCCTGCGCGGGCGTGGCGTCCGGCTTGATGAAGTCCTTGTAGATGTTGCGCGTGAACAGGTTCGCCGCGGCGATGGACATGATGGCCGCGGGCACCAGCGCGCCGATGCCGATGGCCGCGAAGGCCACGCCCGTGAACCAGTCGGGGAACATGTCCTCGAACAGCTGCGGAATCGCCAACTGCCCGTTCTGCACCTTGATCCCGGCCGCGATCGCCATGAACCCGAGCAGCGCGAGCAGGCCCAGCATGAGCGAGTACAGCGGCAGGATCGTGGTGTTGCGGCGGATCACGTTGCGGCTCTTGGAGGAGAGGGTCGCGGTGATCGAGTGCGGGTACATGAACAGCGCGAGGGCCGAGCCGAGCGCGAGCGTCGCGTACGTCCAGGTGCCGGCCGAACCGGGTGCGAGCGCCCCGACGGGCTTGTCCGTCGCGGGGTTGATCTGCTCGAACTTCTTGCCCGCGGCCGCGAAGATGTCGTCGAAGCCGCCCAGCTTGATCGGGATGTAGATGATGGCGACCGCGATGACGATGTAGATCAGCGTGTCCTTGACGAACGCGATCAGCGCGGGGGCCCGCAGACCCGAGGAGTACGTGTACGCGGCCAGCACGCCGAAGGCGATGAGCAGCGGCAGGTCCTTGATGAACCAGTTGGTGTTCTCGCCGCCGCCGACGCCCATGACGTCCAGGACGGCCTGGATGCCGACCAGTTGGAGCGCGATGTACGGCATCGTGGCGAGGATGCCGGTGATCGCGACCGCGAGCGAGAGCCCTTTCGAGCCGAAGCGCCCGCGCACGAAGTCGGACGTCGTCACGTACCCGTGCTTGTGCGAGACCGACCACAGGCGCGGCAGGAACGTGAAGATGAGCGGGTACACGAGGATGGTGTACGGGACCGCGAAGAAGCCGGAGGCGCCTGCCGCGTAGATCGCCGCCGGGACGGCCACGAAGGTGTACGCGGTGTACAGGTCGCCGCCGAGCAGGAACCAGGTGATCCAGGTGCCGAACGAGCGGCCGCCCAGGCCCCATTCGTCGAGCGACTCGGTCTCGGACCTGCGCCAGCGCGCGGCCAGGAAGCCCATGACCGTGACGGCCAGGAAGAAGATGATGAAGACGGTGAGCGCGACACCGTTGACGCCGCCGTTCACGCGCCCGCCCCTTCCGAAGTGGCCTTACGGCCGCGCTGATCGCGCTGCCACAGCTTGTACGCGATCATCGTGAGCGCGGTCGAGATCAGTACCCACAGCATCTGGTACCAGTAGAAGAACGGGATGCCGATGAACGTCGGGTCGATCTTGGCGTACGAGCTGACCCAGAGCATCGCCACGAACGGTGCTGCCAAACAGATTGCGATGATCACGCGCACCGGCGTGACCACCGGTTGTCTCACTTCGGGCGCACCCTGTGGCGCACCTGCCGGAACATCGGACATGACGCGGCTCCGTCCCCTCGCTGGTCCCACTTATCTCACGCTTAACGTGCGGGAAATCTAAGCGAGAGTCTTGCTCCATGGAACCCCTGTCCGCATAACGGACGAAGCCTTGTCGTGTCCCAACGGCCGCTCTAGCAGCAGCGGAACCCCTGCCGCGGATCCGATTCCTGGCGGTCCGTCCGCATCCGCTCGAACTCGCGGCGCGAGGGCGCGCAGGCCTCCGGATGGGTGGCCCGCAGGTGCGCGACGTACCGCTCGTACGCCGCCTCGTCCGTCAACTCCCTCATGTACCAGCGCACTTGCCTAGCCACGCGAAGCACTGCCGACGCCAGCGTCACGGAGTTCCTCCTTCTCCCGCCGGGTCGGGATCAGCCCGGCCGGTGCCGTCAGGCCGGACTCCACGTACGGTGCCTCGCTGAGCCTGGACGAGTCCGGATTCCGTACGTGCTTGATGCAGACCCGTGTCGCGTCCACGATGACGACCACGATGAGCAGCGCGAGCACGGCCGAAAGGACGCCGTCCACCGTGGAGTTGGTGACCACGGTGTGCATGTCGTCCATGTTCTTGGCGGGCGGCAGTACCTTCCCGGCGTCGATCGCGTCCTGGTAGTTCGAGCGCTGCTGGAAGAAGCCCACGCGCGGGTCGGACGAGAACACCTTCTGCCAGCTCGCGGTGAGCGTGACGGTGGCGTCCCAGACGAGCGGAATCCCGGTGATCCAGGCCCACTTGAGCCGTCCGGACTTCACGAGCAGGGTCGTGCACACGGCCAGCGCCACCGCCGCGAGGAGCTGGTTGGAGATGCCGAAGATCGGGAAGAGCTGGTTGATCCCGCCGAGCGGCTCGTGCACGCCGACCCAGAGGAAGTACCCCCACAGGCCGACGACGACGGCGCTGGTGATCAGCAGTCCGGGCTTCCAACTCACGTTCTTGAAGGGCTTGATGACGTTGCCCAGCATGTCCTGGAGCATGAAGCGGCCCACGCGTGTCCCGGCGTCCAGCGCGGTCAGGATGAACAGGGCCTCGAACATGATCGCGAAGTGATACCAGAAGGACCGGAGCCCGTCCCCGGTCACCTTCGAGAAGATCTCCGAGACGCCGACCGCGAGGGTGGGAGCGCCGCCCGTGCGGGACAGCAGGGTCGACTCCTCGACGTTCTTCGCGGCCTGCGCCAGATCGTCCGGCGAGATCGAGTACCCGAGGTTCGCCACGGCCTGCGACGCGGACTGCACGGTGTCGCCGATGACGCCGGCGGGCGCGTTCATCGCGAAGTACAGACCGGGGTCGATGATCGAGGCGGCGATCAGCGCCATCACGGCGACCGACGACTCCATGAGCATGGAGCCGTAGCCGATCATCCGGACCTGCGTCTCCTTCTGGATCATCTTCGGTGTCGTACCGGACGAGATGAGCGCGTGGAACCCGGACAGGGCGCCGCACGCGATGGTGATGAAGACGAAGGGGAACAGCGAACCCGCGAAGACCGGGCCGTCGCCGCGCGAGGCGAAGCCGGTGACCGCGTCCATCTTCAGCGTCGGCAGCGTGACGACGACGCCGATGGCGAGCAGCGCGATCGTGCCGAGCTTCATGAAGGTCGAGAGGTAGTCGCGCGGCGCGAGCAGCATCCACACCGGCAGCACCGAGGCGACGAACCCGTACGCGACCAACCAGACGACGAGCGTGGAGGGCTTCAGCGTGAAGGTGTCGGCCCACGACGACTCGGCGACCCAGCGCCCGGCCACCAGCGCGAACAGCAGCAGCGCGACCCCGATGAGCGAGACCTCGCTGACCCGGCCCGGCCTGAGCACCCGCAGGTAGAAGCCCATGAACAGCGCGATCGGGATCGTCATCGCGATGGAGAAGGTGCCCCACGGGGAGGCGGCCAGCGCGTTCACGACGACCAGCGCGAGCACCCCGAGCAGGATGATCATGATGGCGAAGGCCGCGATCAGGGCGGCGGCTCCGCCGAACGGGCCGATCTCCTCGCGGGCCATCTGCCCGAGCGAGCGTCCGTCGCGGCGGGTCGAGAAGAACAGCACCACCATGTCCTGAACGGCACCCGCGAGGATGACGCCCACGATGATCCAGATGGTGCCCGGCAGATAGCCCATCTGCGCGGCGAGCACCGGTCCCACTAGCGGCCCGGCCCCGGCGATCGCGGCGAAGTGGTGCCCGAGCAGCACGCGCCGGTCGGTCGGGTGGAAGTCCATGCCGTTGTCGAGGCGTTCGGCGGGCGTGGCCCGCGTCGCGTCGACCTTCAGGACCCTGTGCGCGATGAACTTCGAGTAGAAGCGGTAGGCGATGGCGTACGTGCCGAGGGCGGCGGCCACCATCCAGGCGGCGGAGACGTTCTCACCGCGTGAGAGTGCGAGCACGGTCCAGCCGGCGGCGCCCACGAGGGCGACGACGGTCCATAGGGCGATGGTGCGAGGAGATGCGGTACGCACGGGGTGGTCCCCTCCCGTCCATGCGGCGACGGGAGGACCGTAGGGCAGAAAGTGTGATGTGCGCTACGGCGCGAACACGGCTCGTGGTGGCGGAAGTTGAGCGGTAATCAGTCCATCGGGCGCTTGAGCCGCGCCACGAACTTGTACCGGTCGCCGCGGTAGACGGAGCGCACCCACTCCACCGGCTGGCCCGAGCCGTCGATCGAGTGCCGCGACAGCATCAGCATCGGCAGGCCCACGTCCGTGCCGAGCAGGCCCGCCTCGCGGGGCGTGGCCAGCGACGTCTCGATGGTCTCCTCGGCCTCGGCGAGGTGCACGTCGTAGACCTCGGCCAACGCCGTATAGAGGGACGTGTACTTGACGAGCGACCTGCGCAGCGCGGGGAAGCGCTTGGCCGACAGGTGCGTGGTCTCGATGGCCATCGGCTCGCCGCTCGCCAGGCGGAGGCGCTCGATGCGCAGCACGCGCCCGCCGGCCGTGATGTCGAGGAGTCCCGCGAGGGTGTCGTCGGCGGTGACGTACCCGATGTCGAGCAGCTGCGAGGTGGGCTCCAGGCCCTGGGCCCTCATGTCCTCGGTGTACGAGGTGAGTTGGAGCGCCTGCGAGACCTTCGGCTTGGCGACGAAGGTGCCCTTGCCCTGGATCCGCTCCAGCCGGCCCTCGACGACGAGTTCCTGAAGGGCCTGGCGGACGGTGGTGCGGGAGGTGTCGAACTCGGCCGCGAGCGTGCGCTCCGGCGGCACCGGGGTGCCCGGCGGCAGGGTCTCCGTCATGT
Source organism: Streptomyces sp. HmicA12 (assembly GCF_000373565.1). Taxonomy (GTDB): domain Bacteria; phylum Actinomycetota; class Actinomycetes; order Streptomycetales; family Streptomycetaceae; genus Streptomyces. Next base: position 96,493 of record NZ_KB891850.1, read on the forward strand.
CGAGCAGGTGCTTCTTCAGGCGGTAGTACTTGGGCACGCGTGCGGTACGGACGGGCGCCCCGCTCTCGTTCTCCGCACTGCTGACGTCGGTGCTCATGCTCCGCCTTCCCGGCTCCTGTGCCGATGCGACCGACGCTCACGCACATCGGTCACGGCTCCACGGTTCACATCGTGGCACGGCTCGCTTCGCGGGACCCCTCTTGCGGCGTCCGCACGCTCCGTGACCCCTCCTTATACCGCCCGCTGACGGTCTGGTCTAGTCCACATCGCCGATTGGTGGGAGCGTTCCCGTGCAAGAGGGGCAGTGTGGGCCCAACCCCCTTGCCGCGTCGGGCTGGTGTCGTTCCGATAACGGACGCACAGACCTTTCTCAGCCACCCTTGACACGCCTATTGGTCTGGGCCAAGCTCCCGGTACTGGTCTACACCATTAAACGGAGACCGGGTCCCAGTCCCACGTGCACTACTCGTCTGATGCGTCGCTGTGGGTGGGGGGTTGCTGGCATCCCTGAGGAGGGTGACGTGAAGCGCAAGCTCATTGCGGCCATCGGTATCGCGGGCATCATGGTCTCGGTCGCGGCGTGCGGCGACGGTGACAAGAAGTCCGACAATGCGGGGGCGGACGCCAAGGAGATCACCGTCTGGCTGACGGTCGACGCTCAGAACAACTGGCCGGACCTGGTCAAGGCGGCCGACGCGGCGCTCAAGAAGAAGCACCCCGGCATCAAGATCAACCACGAGTACTACGGCTGGCCGGACAAGCCCGCGAAGTTCGACGCCGTCCTCGCCACCGACAAGGTGCCGGACGTGGTCGAGATGGGCAACACCGAGATGCTCAGCTACATGGTCCAGGGCGCGCTCGCCCCGGTCGACGCGTCGAAGTTCGAGAACTCGGCGCAGTGGCTGGACGGCCTCAAGGCCTCGGTGACGTACGACGGCAAGACCTACGGTGTCCCCTACTACGCCGGTGGCCGCGTGGCGACCTGGCGCACCGACATCGCCAAGGCCTCGGGCATCAAGTCCGCGCCGAAGACGTACGACGAGCTCACCGCCTCCCTGGACAAGGTCCAGAAGAAGCAGGGCGACAAGTTCAACGCCTGGTACCAGCCCACCCGTGACTGGTACGCGGCCATGTCCTTCGTCTACGACGCCGGCGGCTCGATCGCCAAGGAGGACGGCGGCAAGTGGGTCGCCAACCTGTCCTCGGCGGAGTCCCAGAAGGGCCTCACCGAGTTCAAGAACGTCATCGACAAGTACATGCACGGTGACAAGACCAAGGACGAGTCCGACCGTTACATCGTGTACGGGCAGGGCAAGTCGGACCTGATCTTCGGCGCGGCCTGGGAGGGCGCGACCTCCGCCGACCCGAAGAACGACAAGACCGGCAAGCTCAAGGACAACCTCGAGAACTTCGTGATGCCGGGTCCGTCCGGCAAGGCGATGCCCGTCTTCCTCGGCGGCTCGGACCTCGCCATCCCGGCGAAGTCGGACGCGCAGGCCGTCGCCGCCGAGTGGATCGACGCCTTCACCGGCGCCAAGGGCCAGAAGGGCCTGATGGCCAAGGGCAACCTGCCCAACAACAAGACGGACCTCGCCACCATGAAGTCCGACCCGAAGACCGAGGTCCCGGCCACCGCGGCCGAGTCCAACTGGTTCGTCCCGATGGCTCCGGGCTGGGGCAAGGTCGAGAAGGCCCAGGTCCTGCAGACGATGCTGCAGGAGATCGGCACCGGCAAGAAGTCGGTCGAGCAGGCCGCGAAGGACGCGGACGCCAAGATCGACAAGGTCATCAACAACAAGTGACCTGACGCGGGGCCCCGTCGGCTGCTTCCCAGCGACGGGGCCCCGCGGCTCGTACCCCTGTACAGCCCGTGCGTCGGGCACGTACACACGGCTTAGCTCGACCTATTGCACGACCTGAGGGACCGCTGAGGAGCGCGCGGATGAGTGCCGCTGACACGACCACTGCCAAGATGCCGCCGCCGCGGCAGTCACCGCCCCCGGACACCGCGAGCGGGTCCCCGCGAGGGCCGCGCAAGAAGCGCTCGGGCGGCGCCGCCACCCCGTGGGCCCTGCTCGCGCCCTGTCTGCTGATCCTCGTCCTGATCCTGGGTTATCCCCTGGTCAGGCTGGTCACGCTCTCCTTCCAGAAGTTCGGCCAGGCCCAGCTGTGGGGCTTCCAGGAGCCGGAGTCGGTCGGCTTCGACAACTTCTCCGCGATCCTCGGCGACAGCCAGTTCTGGCAGGTCGTCGTCCGCACGATCGTCTTCGCCGCCGGGGCCGTCATCTTCACGATGGTGGTCGGCATGCTCATCGCGCTGCTCCTGCAGCGCGTCTCGGGCTGGGTGAAGACCCTCATCAACATCGTGCTCGTGGCGAGCTGGGGCATGCCCATCATCGTCGCCACCACCGTCTTCAAGTGGCTCTTCGACTCCGACTACGGCGTCTTCAACGCGCTGCTCAGCAAGCTGCCGGGCGTCGACATGGTCGGCCACAACTGGTTCGCCAGCGGCCCGCAGGGTCTCGCCGTCATCATGCTCCTGGTGGTCTGGGGCGCCGTGCCGTTCGTGGTCATCACGCTCAGCGCGGGCCTGACCCAGGTGCCCAAGGAGATGGAGGAGGCCGCGCGCCTCGACGGCGCCGGCGCCTGGGGCGTCTTCCGCTTCGTCACCCTGCCGATCCTCAAGCCGATCATCGTGATGCTCACGACGCTCTCGGTGATCTGGGACATGGGCGTCTTCCCGCAGGTCTTCGTCATGCGCGGCGGCCACCCCGAGGACGAGTTCCAGCTGCTCACCACCTACTCGTACGACCGGGCGTTCCAGGTCAACGACTACGCCCAGGGCTCCGCGATCGCCCTCGTCACGGTGATCCTGCTGCTCGGCGTCGTCGCCGTCTACATGCGCCAGATGCTCAAGATCGGAGAGGTCGAGTGAGCACCACCACCGCCCCTGTGAAGCCGGCGGCCCCCGCCCCGGTGAAGATCACCGCCGACAGCGGCCGCCGCAAGTCCAAGGCCGGCTGGAACGTCCTCGGGCTGCTCGTCTTCCTCGTCGTCGGCTTCCCGGTCTACTGGATGCTCAACACGGCGTTCAAGCCCGCCAAGGACGCCATCGACCCGGACCCGAGCCTCTTCCCGACCGGGTTCACGCTCGACAACTTCAAGCGCGCGCTCGACATCGCGGACTTCTGGGGCCCGGTCGGCCGCAGCCTCGTCGTCTCGCTCGTCGTGGTCGTCATCGGCATCGTGATCGGCATGCTGGCGGCGCTCGCCATCTCCCGGTTCGCCTTCCGCGGCCGCAAGATCGTGATCGTCGGCATCCTCGCGGTGCAGATGGTGCCCCTGGTCGCCATGATCATCCCGGTCTTCCTGCTCCTGAACGACCTCGACCAGTACGACAAGCTCTCGGGCCTGGTCATCACGTACCTGACCTTCGTGCTGCCGTTCACGGTGTGGACGCTGCGCGGCTTCATCGTCAACATCCCCAAGGAGCTGGAGGAGGCCGCCCAGGTCGACGGGTGCACCCGCACCGGCGCCTTCGTCCGCGTGGTGTTCCCGCTGCTCGCCCCGGGCATGGTCGCGACGTCGGTCTACGCGTTCATCCAGGCGTGGAACGAGTACCTGTACGCCCTCATGCTGATGAGCCAGAAGCACCAGACGGCCACGGTCTGGCTCGGCAACTTCACCACCAAGCACGGTACGGAGTACGCCCCGATGATGGCCGGTTCCACCCTGATGGCCGTGCCGATCGTGGTCCTGTTCCTCTTCGTCCAGCGCAAGATGGCCGCGGGCCTGACCGCCGGCGCCGTGAAGGGATAACGCCACCTGATGACGACACTCGCAACCGGTACGGACACCCTGACGCGGGACGCCCTGACGGTCCTGCAGCCCGGCTTCACCGGCACGACCGCCCCCGACTGGCTGCTGCGGCGCCTCGGGGAAGGGCTCGCGTCGGTCGGGCTCTTCGGCCGCAACATCGCCTCCCCCGACCAACTGTCCGCCCTGACCGCCCAGTTGAGGGCCGAGCGCGGCGACATCCTGGTCGCGATCGACGAGGAGGGCGGCGACGTCACCCGCCTCGAGGTCCGTACGGGCTCCTCGTTCCCCGGCAACCACGCCCTCGGCGCGGTCGACGACGTCGAGCTGACCCGGGCGGTCGCCTTCGAGCTGGGCCGCCGGCTCGCCGAGTGCGGCGTGAACCTGAACTGGGCGCCGTCCGCCGACGTCAACTCCAACCCGGACAACCCGGTGATCGGCGTCCGCTCGTTCGGCGCCGACACCGGCCTGGTCGCCCGGCACACGGCGGCGTACGTGAACGGCATGCAGTCCGCCGGCGTCGCCGCCTGCACCAAGCACTTCCCGGGCCACGGCGACACCGGCGTCGACTCGCACCACGACATGCCCCGCATCGACGTCGGCCTCGACGTGCTGCACGCCCGTGACCTCGCCCCGTTCCGCGCGGCGATCGAGGCGGGCTCGCGGGCGGTCATGAGCGCGCACATCCTGGTCCCGGCCCTCGACCCGGACCGCCCGGCAACGTTGTCCCGCCGCATCCTGACCGGACTGCTGCGCGAGGAGATGGGCTACGACGGGCTCATCGTCACCGACGGCATGGAGATGCAGGCCATCTCCGCCACGTACGGCATCGAGCGCGGCAGCGTCCTCGCCATCGCGGCCGGCGCCGACGCCATCTGCGTGGGCGGCGGTCTCGCCGACGACGAGACGGTGACGCGGCTGCGCGACGCCCTGGTCACCGCGGTCCGCTCCGGCGAACTGTCCGAGGAGCGGCTCGCGGACGCGGCCGCCCGGGTGCGCGCCCTCGCCGAATGGACCGTGATGTCGGGTGCGTCGGGCACGTCGGGGGGCGTGCCCGACACGGAGATCGGTCTGGTGGCGGCCCGCCGCGCGCTGACGGTGACCCGTGGCGGGTACGTCCCGCCGGTGGACGGCGCCCCGGTCCACGTGGCCGCCTTCTCGCCCGTCGCCAACATCGCCGTCGGCGACGAGACCCCCTGGGGCGTCGCCGCCGAACTGGAGCGCCTGCTGCCCGGCACGACCACGGGCTCGTACACCGGCCCGGACGCGGCCGCGTCGGCGCTCGCCGCCGCGGGGGAGCGGCGCGTCGTCGCGGTCGTCCGCGACGAGCACCGGCACGCGTGGATGTCCGACGCCGTCTCCACGCTGCTGGCCGCCCGGCCCGACACGGCGGTCGTGGAGATGGGCGTGCCCCAGGCCGCGCCGCGCGGCGCCCTGCACATCGCCACGCACGGTGCGGCGCGGGTGTGCGGGGTGGCTGCCGCCGAGGTCATCGTGGGCGGCTGACGGTTCCGCACATGACTGGTGCCGGTCACCCCGGACGGGGGGTGACCGGCACCTTTGTCATGTCGGGCGTGCTGCCCGGTGGGCCTACAGGCCCTGCCACTGAGGCTTGTTGACGTACGTGTGCCGGAAGTAGTCCGCCAGCTTCAGCTTGGACGCGGCGGCCTCGTCCACGACGACGGTCGCGTGCGGGTGCAGCTGCAGCGCGGAGGCGGGCACGACGGAGGCGACGGGGCCCTCGACGGTCGCGGCGACGGCGTCGGCCTTGCCCTCACCCGTGGCGAGCAGCACCAGGTGCCGCGCCTCCAGGATGGTCCCGATGCCCTGCGTGATGACGTGCCGCGGGACCTGGCTCAGGTCCCCGTCGAAGAAGCGCGCGTTGTCCGTGATGGTCTGCTCGGTCAGCGTCTTGATCCGGGTCCTGGACGCGATCGACGAGCACGGCTCGTTGAACCCGATGTGCCCGTCGGTCCCGATGCCGAGCAGCTGGAGGTCGACGCCCCCGGCCTCGGCCAGCGCCTTGTCGTACGCGACGCAGGCGGCCTGCACGTCCGCGGCGCTGCCGTCGGGGCCGATGAAGGAGTCCTCGCCGAGCCCGAGCGGCTCCACGACCTCGCGCAGCACCGTCGCCCGGTACGACTCGGGGTGCCCGGTCGGCAGGCCCACGTACTCGTCGAGCTGGGCGATCCGCGCCTTGGACGCGTCGACCTCGCCGCCGCGGACCTTCGCGGTCAGCGCCTGGTAGATGGGCAGCGGGGTCGAGCCGGTGGCCACACCGAGCAATGCGTCGGGCTTGCGCCGCAGCAGCTGGGCCATGGCCTCGGCGATCAGCTCGCCACCTGCCTTGGCGTCCGGAACGATCACAACTTCCACGCTGGGCCTGCCGTTCTGGTCAGAGGGGACGGGTACTGCATGTGGTATAGACCAATCTAGCAGAGCGACCCCCCGCGGGTCAGGCCCCCGCGGGGCCTCTCTGCCCATGCTCAGCGCTCCCGCGGACAACGGCACTTCGAAGCGCCCCGTCGGGGGCGCGGGGAACCGCGCGAGCGGCCCCTCCCGCCGACGGGACCCCGCCCGGTGGGCGTCCCGCGCGCCGGGCAGCCACAGTGGAAGCACCGGCCCACGCCCCGCCCACCGGAGGAAGCCCATGAGCAACCCTGAACAGGAGCAGCAACACCCGGGCCGGATCATGTCCCGGGAGATCCGCGAGCAGCCCGAAACCCTGCGCCGCCTGCTCGCCACCGGCGCCTCCCGCATCCAGGACGTGGCCCGCCAGGTCGCGGCGCGCGGCCCCCGCTTCGTCCTGCTCACCGCCCGCGGCTCCTCCGACAACGCCGCGCTCTACGCCAAGTACCTCCTGGAGATCCGTCTCGGGCTGCCCTGCGGCCTCGCCTCCATGTCCACCACGACGGCGTACGGCGCCCGCCCCGATCTGCGCGACGTCCTCGTGATCACGGTGAGCCAGTCCGGCGGCTCTCCCGACCTGGTCGCCTCGACGAAGGCCGCCCGCGAGGCCGGCGCGATCACCGTCGCCGTCACCAACAACCCGGACTCCCCGCTCGCCGCGGTCTCCGAGCACCACATCGACATCATGGCCGGACCGGAGAAGGCGCTGCCCGCGACGAAGACGTACACCGCCTCGCTCCTGGCCCTTTACCTCTTCGTGGAGGGGCTGCGCGGCGCCGACGGCTCGACGGCGGCCGCCGCCCTGCCCGACCTGGCCGCCGGTCTGCTCGCCCGGCACGACGAGGTTCGCACCCTCGCCTCCCGCTACCGCTTCGCCGAGCGCATGGTGATCACGTCCCGCGGCTACGGCTACCCGACGGCTAAGGAGGTGGCCCTCAAGCTGATGGAGACCAGCTACATCCCCGCCCTCGCCTACTCCGGCGCCGACCTGCTGCACGGCCCGCTCGCCATGGTCGACAACATCTCCCCGGTCGTCGCCGTGGTCACCGACGGCCAGGGCGGCCTCGCGCTTCAGCCCGTGCTCGACCGGCTGCGCGACCGCGGCGCGGACCTGATGGTCGTCGGCCCCGAGGCCCGGGTCGCCGAGGCCTCCGCCGGTTTCGTCCTGCCCACCACCGGGGTGACGGAGGACGTGCAGCCGGTCCTGGAGATCCTGCCGCTGCAACTGCTCGCGTACGAGGTGGCCGTCGCCCGCGGCCAGAACCCGGACGCCCCGCGAGCCCTCGTCAAGGTGACCGAGACCCGGTAGTCCCCCCGCATCCCGGCAGTCCCCCCTGCTACTAGTTTCCTAGTGGGCGCTATAGAATTGCCGCCATGGCGACCAAGCAGCGCGGGCGGCCCCGCTCCTTCGACCGGGAGACCGCCCTGGAGAAGGCCCTGCGGGCCTTCTGGGAGCACGGGTACGAGGCCACGTCCGTCTCCGACCTGACCCGCGAGATGGGCATCGGCGCCCCCAGCCTGTACGCCGCCTTCGGCGACAAGCGCTCCCTGTTCGAGGAGGTCGTGCGGGTCTACGGCACCACCCACGGCGCCGGCCCCGCCCGCGCCCTCGCCGAGGAGCCCACGGCGCGCGGCGCCGTCGAGCGGCTGCTGCGCGAGGCGGCCGACGAGTTCACCGACCCCGCGCACCCGTACGGCTGCCTGGTGATCCACGCCGCGACGAACTGCACGACGCCCGAGGTCGAGCAGGCCCTGCGCGAGCAGCGGGGGACCAGCATCGCCGCCATCGAGGACCGGCTGCGGCAGGGGGTGGCGGCGGGGGAACTGTCGCGGGACACGGACACGACGGTTCTGGCCCGGCACATCGCCGCGGTCTTCCAGGGCATGTCGCAGCAGGCGCGGGACGGCGCGACCAGGGCCGAGCTCGAAGCCGTGGCCGAGCTCGCGATGGCGGTCTGGCCGGGGAAGTGACCGGGATCTGAACCGGCCCGTTCCGGCACGCGTGGGTAAGGACGTACGTTGGAGTAACCGTGGGCGCGACGATCGCGGACATCGGAGGAACAGTCGTAGGAAGAGACGACAACAAACCTCCGCCGATGCATGGACATCGGAGAATGGTCTAGTCCACAATGCGTAACGGAGACCTCCGCCCTCCCCGCACAGGAGGACGGACAGAGGACCCGCCGCTCTCTGCCCTGACTGCGTCGGATCCTCGATCGGCCCCGGGCACCGCACACCTGGAAGCCGATGCACCTGAAGGGCTGCGGTGCCAGGGAAAGGGTTGAGGGTCCCGACCCCCGGCGCCGCGGCCCGTCGGTCTTCACGGGACTTTTCGGCACCCTGTCGGCCGACAGGTACGCTCGCCTGGTGCCCTCCATGAACGATCTCGTACGCCAGCACACCGCCCTCGGTGACTCCGACCTCGAGTGGCTCCACCTGCTGGTCTCGGAGTGGCAGTTGCTCTCCGACCTCTCCTTCGCCGACCTCGTGCTGTGGGTCCCCACGCACGACGGCACGCGGTACGTCTCCGTCGCGCAGATGCGCCCCAACACCGGGCCCACCTCCTACCAGGACGACATGGTGGGGCACCTGGTGCCGCGCGGCCGCCGCCCGATGCTCGACGCCGCTCTCGACGAGGGCCGCATCGTGCGCGAGGGCGACCCCGAGTGGCGCGAGGAGGTGCCGGTGCGGGTCGAGTCCATCCCCGTCCGCAGGGAAGGGCGCGTCCTCGGCGTCATCGCCAGGAACACCAACCTGCTCACCGTGCGCACCCCCTCACGACTGGAGCTGACCTACCTCCAGTCCGCCTCCGACCTCGCGCAGATGATCGCCGCCGGATCGTTTCCGTTCCCCGGCCAGCAGGTCGACATGGACGCGTCCCCGCGCGTCGGCGACGGCCTGATCCGGCTCGACGCCGACGGCGTCGTCCAGTACGCGTCCCCCAACGCCCTCTCCGCCTACCACCGGTTGGGCTTCCAGGCCGATCTGGTCGGCCACCATCTCGGCAGCACGACGGCCGAACTCGCGCCGTCCCGCGGACCGGTGGACGAGGCGCTCGCCAAGGTGGCCAGCGGCTGGGCGCCGCGCGAGTTCGAGATCGAGGGCGAGGAGGGGTCGATCCAGCTGCGCGCGATCCCGCTCAAGCCGAAGGGTGCCCGGATCGGCTCCCTGGTCCTCCTTCGCGACGTCACCGAACTGCGCCGCCGCGAGCGGGAGTTGATCACCAAGGACGCCACCATCCGGGAGATCCACCACCGGGTGAAGAACAACCTCCAGACCGTCGCCGCGCTGCTCCGCCTCCAAGCCCGGCGCATTGAGTCGGACAGGGGGCGCGAAGCGCTGGAGGAAGCCGTCCGGCGCGTCGGTTCCATCGCGATCGTGCACGAGACGCTCTCCCAGAACCTTGACGAGCGCGTGGAGTTCGACGAGATCGCCGACCGGGTGCTCGCCATGGTGGCCGAGATCTCGCCGGGCCAGGTGACCGGCCGGCGCACCGGCCGCTTCGGCATCCTCGACGCCGAGGTGGCGACCCCGCTCTCGATGGTCCTGACCGAGGTGCTGCAGAACGCACTTGAGCACGGTTACCGCCAGGGCGACACCGGCACGGTGGAGGTCTCGGCGGTGCGCGGCGGCACGAGCAAGGACGCCCGCCTCCTGATCACCGTCCAGGACGACGGTGTCGGCCTGCCCGAGAACTTCGACCCGAAGCGGGCCGGGAACCTGGGGCTGCAGATCGTACGCACCCTGGTGGAGGGCGAGTTGGGCGGCACGTTCGACATGGTGCCCGCACCCGAGCGCGGCACCCAGGTCATCCTCGACATCCCCGTGCGCTCCCAGAAGTAGCCCCGGGCGGCAGCCCCGGCGGGGCTACGCGTACGCGAACAGCAGAGAGCCCCGGACCGTTGAACGGTTCGGGGCTCCATACTCGCGTGCTCGGGTCATGTCCCGGGCTGAGCCTGGGGGAGCATCGGGGGTACTGCGCGCTGCGGCTCGGGGGCGGGAGATGCGTACTCGCTGTACGCGCCGCCGGGCTCAGGCTCGTGGGGGGTGGGGAATCAGGCGGAGGCCTGACGGGCCCGGTTGCGAGCGGCGCGGCGCTTCATCGCGCGGCGCTCGTCCTCGCTGAGGCCACCCCAGACGCCGGAGTCCTGGCCGGACTCGAGCGCCCACTGCAGGCACTGCTCCATGACGGGGCAGCGGCGGCAGACGGCCTTGGCTTCCTCGATCTGCAGCAGCGCAGGACCGGTGTTGCCGATGGGGAAGAAGAGCTCGGGGTCTTCCTCGCGGCAAACGGCGTTGTGACGCCAGTCCATGTCTGCTACCTCTCCTTGGTATTACGTGCAGGTTGCTTGTGAATGTGAACGCTTTCACGAATCCCTCAACAAGTGAAGGGCCGAACGTCACGAACGCGACGGTGGTCCGTTGTTTTGAGGAGGGGATTCGGGCTCTCTGTGGGGCCGATGTTGCGGGCCGTCCCGAGCGCCATGTAGAGATTCGCAAACCTCGGCGGCGGATACAACCCCTTCAGGAAAGTTTTTTTTGATTCCTCGGTGTCGGCTAGGTCACAGCCGTACTTCCATGGGGTGGAGCCTGGCCCAAACGTTCGAGATAAAGGACTTTGGGCCCTTCCACTCACACAATCACACGCAGTGCACGGCGTACGCCTGTGAACGTCACGCTAGTCCGCAGCCCCAGGTGGTCACCGTCCATCTGAAGGGGCAGGGGCACCTTCGAATGCAAGGTGAAGTCCGTCAGGTCATGGAGCGTGACCGCGTTCTTACCCTGGGGTCCCCGTTCGGGCGTCGACATCAGCAGCTGGGTGCCGTAACGGGTCACCGCCGGAGTCGACAATTTCTTGAGTCCGAGCACGTCAAGGCCGGTGTCGAAGGACGCCTGGGGGGTCGGGTACAGCGGCCGGTTGCCCAGGAACGACCACGGCGACGTGTTGCTGATTATGGAGACGACCAGATCCGTGACCGGATCCTCGTCCGGCCGTTCGAGCGTGATCGTGCCGTGCCGGCGGTCCTGCTCGCCGAGGAACTGGCGCACCACCTGTCGCACATACAGGGCGTGCGTCGAACGCTTGCCGCGTTCGCGCTGCTGCTCGACCCGGCCGACCACCCCCGCGTCGAAACCGAGACCCGCGCTGAAGGTGAACCAGCGCGACGGCACCGCCTCGTCCTCCGTGCCCGGGGTGCCCCCGGCGAGGCCCAGGCCCACCGTGCGCTGCCGGCCCTCCCGCAGGGCGTCCAGGAGCTGCCCCGTGGCCTCCACGGGTTCGTTCGGCAGGCCGAGGGCGCGGGCGAAGACGTTCGTGGAGCCGCCGGGGACGACGGCCAGGCCCGGCAGTCGGTCGAGGTCGGGGCCGTGGTGCAGCAGCCCGTTCACCACCTCGTTGACCGTGCCGTCGCCGCCGAGGGCGACGACCAGCTCGATGTCCTTGCTCTCCGCGGCCTGCCGGCCGAGGTCACGTGCGTGGCCGCGGTACTCGGTGGTGACCGCCTCCAGCTTCATCTCGCTCGCCAGGGCGTGGATCAACACGTCACGCGTGCGCTCGCTGGTGGTGGTTGCCGCTGGATTGACCACGAGAAGTGCACGCATGCAAGGCAGCGTACCTAGCGGCCTTGATCGCGCCCAGACCGAGGTAGGAGTCGGGTAAGAGCGCGCGGGCCCGCGGGGCGGGGTGCGGCCTCTCCGGGGGCGCCGTGCGGGGGCTACGCTGCAAAGGTGACCTCAGAGCAGAATCCCGCCCCCGAGACCTCCGAAGAAGAAGGCCCGCGCCCCGGCCGGCTGACCCTGGCCGCCGCCCTGGCCGGACTCGAAGGAGCCGCGCTCGTCGTCGGCGGTGGCTACATGCTGGTCGCCGGGCTCGCCGGACACCCCGACAACCCGGAGCAGGCCATCACCGGCGGCATCACGCTCATCGTGCTCGCGCTGCTGCCGCTGCTCGCCGCCCGCGGACTGCTGGCCCGCAAGAGCTGGAGCCGCGGCCCCGCGATCATCACGCAGATCATGGCGCTGCCCGTCGCCTATACGTTGCTGCAGGCCGACAGCGCCGCCATCGGCGGCGGCATCGTGCTGGGAGTGGTGGCGGTCGTCGCGCTGGTGATGCTCGTGAACCGGGAGACCACGCGCGCGCTCGGCATCCGTACGCCGGGAAGCGCGCAGGAATCCGAATAGACCTGGACGCACGGAAAGGCGCCCGGTGCGAGGTGTGCACCGGGCGCCTTTTCGCGCGCAGGAGGACAGCCGCCCACAGGGAGCGCGCTCTCACTCCTCCACGAGGAGCTTCTCGCGCAACTGCGCGAGTGTGCGCGCCAGAAGACGGGACACGTGCATCTGGGAGATACCGACCTCCTGGGCGATCTGCGACTGCGTCATGTTCCCGAAGAAGCGCAGGAGCAGAATGCGCTTCTCGCGCGGCGGCAGGTCCTCCAGGAGCGGCTTGAGCGACTCGCGGTACTCGACGCCCTCCAGCGCCTCGTCCTCGGCGCCCAGGGTGTCGGCGACCGCCGGGGACTCGTCGTCCGTGTCCGGGACGTCCAGGGACAGCGTGGAGTACGCGTTCGCGGACTCCAGGCCCTCCAGGACCTCCTCCTCGGAGATGGCGAGCTTCTCGGCCAGCTCGTGGACCGTGGGGGAGCGGCCGTGCATCTGGGACAGCTCGGCCGTCGCCGTCGTCAGGGCCAGGCGCAGCTCCTGGAGACGGCGCGGGACGCGCACGGCCCAGCCCTTGTCGCGGAAGTGCCGCTTGATCTCGCCGACCACGGTCGGGGTCGCGTACGTGGAGAACTCCACGCCGCGCTCCGGGTCGAACCGGTCCACCGACTTGATCAGGCCGATCGTCGCGACCTGGGTGAGGTCGTCCAGCGGCTCGCCGCGGTTGCGGAAGCGGCGTGCCAGGTGCTCGACCAGGGGCAGATGCATGCGCACGAGCTTGTTGCGCAGCTCCGCGTACTCCGGGCTGCCGTCCTTGAGGGTGCGCAGCTCGATGAACATCGCCCGTGCACCGCTGCGGTCCTGCGGATCTCGCCGGCCGTGCTGCTCACCGCTTCGCTGGTGGTCGCTCATCAATCCCGCCCGTCGCGCGTCCGATCCCCCTGAGCCCCCGCGAACGTCGGCCCTGATGGTCGGCGCTGCCTGTTGTGGAGCGTCCGTGGCCGGGTCCGCCCGGTCTTCCGGATGCGGCCGGGCCTGCTGTTCGGGGATGCCGGTGGTCAGCCGTCGCATCCCGTCCGAGCCGTCGGCCGGGAGATCCCGTGTGCCGCGTTTGTCGTCCCGCACCGGACCGTCCCCGTTCATCACGCCGGGCCGGGGCCCGCGCCGCGCTTCTTGTAGAGACTGATCGAGACGGTGTTGTCCTCGGCCACGGTGGAGTCGACCTGGCCCGCGAGGGCCGACAGCACTGTCCACGCGAAGGTGTCGCGCTCCGGGGCCCGGCCGTCGGTGGTCGGCGCGGAGACCGTCACCTCCAAGGAGTCGTCGACGAGACGGAACACGCAGCTGAGCACTGAGCCGGCGACGGCCTGCTGGAGCAGGATGGCGCAGGCCTCGTCGACCGCGATGCGCAGGTCCTCGATCTCGTCGAGGGTGAAGTCCAAACGTGCCGCGAGGCCGGCCGTGGCCGTCCGCAGCACCGACAGGTAGGCACCCGCAGCCGGCAGCCGGACTTCCACGAAGTCCTGATTCCCGGGCTCGCCTGCAAACTGGGACACCCTCACCTCCAAGGTGGTACAAGCTCTTTCGGGCTCCGGGAGGTGTCGTCCCCCGGGTGACGCGCCACATATATCTGCGGTGACGCTACCGCGCGCCCGACTTTCCTGTCCCGGGGACCCCCGGCCCGTTGCTGTCACTCATAGTAAGCCCTCGGGTACGGACAGTGGCTAGGGGGTGTGCGGGCCCAATTGGAAAGAGCGGGCGCCGGGTTGACGTACCCATGCGTCCGCCGATCGAATCCCGCTGCCGCTCCGGATCAGACCAGTACGGCGTCCACGAAGCACCAGCGCCAGCTCTCACCAGGCTCGAAGGTGCGCATCACCGGGTGGCCGGTCTCCTTGTAGTGCTCCGTGCCGTGCTTGTACGGCGAGGAGTCGCAGCAGCCCACGTGGCCGCAGACCAGACACAGCCGCAGTTGCACAGGGTGACTGCCGGCGGCCAGACACTCCAGGCAGGTCTCGCTGAGAGGTGCCGGTTCGGGGTGCGGCAGTGCGTCGGCGTGCAGGCACTCGTTCATGATGGCCAGGTTACGACGGGCGGCGTGATCAGGTAGGGCGGAAGGCGAGTCATGGACGTATTCCCACTGGTGGGACTGGTCGCGGTGAGTGCCGCGGTGGCGGGGGCGGCACGCAGGACACCGGTGCCGGCGCCCCTCCTTCTTGTCGCGGTCGGCCTGGTGGCCTCCTATGTGCCGGGAATTCCGGAGTACACGCTCGACCCGCACATCGTGCTGCCGCTGATCCTCCCGCCGCTGCTGCACACCGCCGCGCTGGAGAGCTCGTACCTCGACCTGCGGGCGAACATCAGGCCCGTGGCGCTGCTGTCGGTGGGCTACGTCCTGTTCGCCACGGTGGCGGTGGGCTGGCTCGCGTACGAGCTGATCCCGGACCTGCCGCTGACCGCCGCGCTCGTCCTGGGCGCCGTGATCGCGCCGCCCGACGCGGTGGCGGCCACGGCGATCGCCCGGCGGGTGGGGCTGCCGTCGCGGATCACGACGATCCTGCAGGGCGAGTCCCTGGTGAACGACGCGACCGCGATCACCGCCTACAAGGTGGCGCTCGCCGCCGCCGTGGGGGAGGGGGCCAGTTGGGCGGGCGGTATCCGGGAGTTCCTGGTGGCGGCCGTCGGCGGGGTCGGGGTGGGGCTGCTGCTGATGGTGCCGCTGCACTGGCTGCGCACGCACCTCAAGGAGGCCGTGCTGCAGAACACGCTCTCCCTGCTCATCCCCTTCGCCGCGTACGCCGCGGCGGAGCAGGTGGGGGCGTCCGGGGTGCTCGCCGTCGTGACCGTCGCGCTCTACCTGGGGCACCGGTCCTGGCAGGTCGACTTCGAGACGCGGCTCCAGGAGGCCGCGGTCTGGAAGGTCGTCGCCTTCATCCTGGAGTCGTCCGTCTTCGCGCTCATCGGCCTGCAACTGCGCTACGTCGTCGAGCGGCTCGGCGAGTACAGCGTCGCGCAGGCCGTCTGGTACGCGGTCGGGGTGTTCGTCCTCGTGGTCCTGATGCGCTTCGTGTGGTCGTATCCGGCGACCTACCTGCCGTGGTGGCTGCGGCCGCGGACCCGGGAGCGCGAGGGCGACATGGACTGGCGCAAGCCGCTCATCGTGAGCTGGGCCGGGATGCGCGGTGTGGTGTCGCTGGCCATCGCCTTCTCGATCCCGCTCACGACGGAGGACGGGGCGGACTTCCCCGCGCGGAACCTGGTGCTCTTCCTGACCTTCACCACGGTGATCGGGACCCTGGTCGTCCAGGGTCTTTCGCTGCCGCCGCTCATCAAGGCGCTGAAGATCCCGGGACGCGACGTGCAGGCCGAGACGCTCGCCGAGGCACAGGCCCAGAACGCCGCGTCCACGGCCGCGGAGGAGCGGGTGGACGAGCTGATGCGGGACGAGAGCAACTGCCTCCCGCAGGCCCTCCAGGACCGGCTGCACACCGTTCTGGAGCGGCGGCGCAACTCGGTGTGGGAGCGGCTCGGGCAGCCCAACCCGGTGACCGGGGAGTCCGCCGACGACACCTACCGGCGGCTCGCCCGCGAGGCGATCGCGGCCGAGCGCGAGGTGTTCGTGCGGATGCGCGACGAGCGGCGCATCGACGACGAGATGATGCGGACGCTGCTGCGCAAGCTGGACCTGGAGGAGGCGGCCGCCTACCGGGAGGTCGACGACTGAGCCGGGCGGCGAGCAGGCCCTACGGCCAGGGCGCTCCTGTGACGACGGCCGCGATCGTCGTGCCCCGGGGGAACGTGCCCGACTCGGTGAGTGCGAGCAGGGCGTACAGCGTCTTGGCGACGTAGAGCGGTTCGACGGGGACGCCGTGCCGGTCCTCGAAGTCGGCGGCGAACGCGGTGAGTTCGGCGGGCACGCGCGCGTAGCCGCCGAAGTGGAAGTCGTCCGCCACGTGCCAGGTGCCGCGGACGCCGCCGAACGCCGCTTCCTGCAGCGCGCGGACCTCCGCGGTCAGGAAGCCGCCCTTGAGCACCGCCACCCCGAGGGCGCGCTGGTCGGGGGCGAGACCCGCGGCCAGGCCCGCGAGGGTGCCGCCGGTGCCGCAGGCGAGGGCGACGACGTCGGCGCGGCCGCGCAGTTCGTGTCCGAGGGCCGTACAGCCGCGCACCGCGAGGGAGTTGCTGCCGCCCTCCGGGACCACGTGGGCGCCCCGGGCGCCGGCCGCGTCGAGGAGGCCGGTGAGCGTGGCGGGGTCGCTCTTGCGCCGGTACGTCGACCGGTCGACGAAGTGCAGGCGCATGCCGTCGGCCGTGCAGCGTGCCAGGGAGGGATTGAGCGGGCGCCCGGCCAGTTCGTCGCCGCGGACGATGCCGACCGTGGGGACGTCCAGAAGGCGGCCCGCGGCGGCGGTGGCCCGCAGATGGTTCGAGTAGGCGCCACCGAACGTGACGATCGGGCGGCCGTGCGCCTCCTGGAGGTTCGGGGCGAGTTTGCGCCATTTGTTGCCGACCAGGTCCGGGTGGATCAGGTCGTCCCGCTTGAGGAGGACGCGGACGCCGTGGCGGGCGAAGCGGTCGTCGTCGATCTCCGTCAGGGGTGACGGGAGACGGGGGCGCAGGTCGGCGGTGGTCGGGCGGGGCACCCGGTCATTGTCGGACACGTGTCCGGGTGCCCGCCGCCTGTGGGGAGCCGCCTGCCGGGGGCGGACTACTTCAGGCGGGCCCGGATGCGCTCCCGCATCGACGCCATCGTGAAGCCCTTGGGGTCGATCTTTCCGGGCTGCCACTCCAGGTGGCCGATGACCGAGCGCTCCGACCAGCCGTGGTGGCGGCAGAGCGCCGCGGCGGCCTTCTCGATCGCCTCCAGCTGGGCCGCGGGCCACGGATCCTCGCCGTCGCCGAGGTTCTCGCACTCGAAGCCGTAGAAGCGGCTGTTGCCGTCCGTGTTCGCCTCGTTGTCGTGCGGCAGCGACTTCTCCGCGATCACCGCGCGCAGCACGTCGTCGTCGCCGAGCCCCGCATGGTTCGCCCGGCCGTAGCCGACCAGGTGGACGTGACCGTCCTTGGTGATCACGCCGTGGCAGAGCGGGCCCGGCAGGTCCGCGTGCCCGTCGCGGCAGATCCGGACGGTGGCCGCGCTGCCCTGCGTGACGGTGTGGTGGATCATCACGCCGTTCACCGGGCCCCAGGAGCCCTTGTGGTTCCGGTTGTGATGCCGCCAGTCGCCGACTTCGACCACCGTCAGACCCTCGTCCTTGAGGGCGTCGAGAAAACTGCTCGCGGACATGGGTGGGGCCATGGCCGTCTCCTTCGCGCGCGCGACGGGCGCCTCGCGCGCGCCGTCTCGTACCGCTGCTTGTACCCGCAACGGCCTTGTGCGGACGACTCGTTCGTATTCCGTGCGAGTCGTTCCGGACATCGGCGACGCGGCCGAGGAGAAGGAGAGGCCGACGGGCCCGGTGGGCTAGGTCGTGTCCGCAAAGTCCCTCCTGCCTCGCGACGCCTGGCACGCCGAGAGCACGCTTCCCCAAGCTCTCAACTCCGTTCGAGCAGGGGAGACCCCATTGACGCCGCGGGGCCCGCCCTCCGGGCGGACGGAGGGACTTTGCGGACACGACCTAGGAGCGCAGGACCCCGTCCCCGTTCGTCGCGATGTGTGCCTCGAGGGCGCGCAGCGCGTCCTGCGTGGCCTGGGGGCTGCCGCTGCCCGAGCGCTCCGCGTAGTACGCGGCGCCGAGGCGCTTGAGCAGATCGCCGCCCGCGCGCTGGGCCTGCACGTCGTCCAGCTTCTGCTTGCCCTGCGTCAGCCCCCGCTGCGCCTGCTCCTTGGCCTTGTCCAGGAAGCCCGCCATGGTGGTCACCCGTTTCTGTAGGTCGTTCAGTGCGAAGCCGTTTCCCGATCAACGCGTACCGGGATCTTTGAGTTCCGCGAACGGTGGCGCGGAGCGACGGTATGTGCGGAACGTGCCGCCAATGCCCCGCCGCGGAGAGATCCATTCCCGCTCGTTTGTGTAATGGCGCGGCCACGATCCGTGCTGGGAGGCTTCCCCTCGCAGGTCGGTTCATGATCGGGAGGCACATCCATGTCGGTAGGCGAAGAGGTCCGTGCGGAGCAGTCGGGTCAGGGGTCGCAGAAGAGCCTCGGCACATCCGCCGCACGGAATCTGGCCACCACCACCAAGTCCGCCCCGCAGATGCAGGAGATCAGCTCCCGCTGGCTGCTGCGGTCCCTGCCGTGGGTGGACGTTCAGGGCGGCACGTACCGGGTGAACCGGAGGCTGAGCTACTCGGTAGGGGACGGACGCATCACGTTCGTGAAGACCGGGGACGCCGTCCGGGTCATCCCCGCCGAGCTGGGGGAGCTGCCCGCGCTGCGCGACTTCGAGGACCCCGACGTCCTCGGGGAGCTGGCCGGGCGGTGCACGCAGCGCGAGTTCGCGGCCGGCGAGGTGCTCGCCTCGTTCGGCAGCCAGGCCGACGAGGTGTTCCTGCTCGCGCACGGCCGGGTGGAGAAGGTCGGCACGGGCCCGTACGGGGACGACGCGGTGCTCGGCACCCTCGCCGACGGCGCGTACTTCGGCGACCAGGCCCTGCTCGACGCGGAGAGCATCTGGGAGTACACGGCACGCGCGGCCACCGCGTGCACCGTGCTCGTGCTGCCGCGCCGTGACCTGGAGCAGATCGCCGAGCGCTCCGAGGCACTGCGCGAGCATCTGGAGCAGCTGCGCTCGCTGCCGGAGCAGCGGGCCAACAAGTACGGCGAGAAGGAGATCGACCTCTCGGCCGGGCACATCGGCGAGGCGCTCCTGCCGGGGACGTTCGTCGACTACGAGTCGGCGCCGCGCGAGTACGAACTGAGCGTCGCGCAGACCGTGCTGCGCATCCACACGCGCGTGGCCGACCTCTACAACCAGCCGATGAACCAGACGGAGCACCAACTCCGGCTGACCGTCGAGGCGTTGAAGGAGCGCCAGGAGCACGAGCTGATCAACAACCGGGAGTTCGGCCTGCTCAACAACTGCGAGTACGACCAGCGGCTGCAGCCGCACGACGGCGCCCCCGGCCCCGACGACATGGACGAGCTGCTCAGCAGGCGGCGCGGTTCCAAGCTGTTCCTGGCCCACCCGAAGGCGATCTCCGCGTTCGGCCGTGAGTGCAACAAGCGGGGCCTCGTCCCGGAGACCATCGACATCGGCGGCCACCGCATCCCGACCTGGCGCGGGGTGCCGATCTACCCGTGCGCCAAGATCCCGATCTCCGAGGCGCGCACCACGTCCATCATCTGCATGCGTACGGGGGAGCAGGAGCAGGGCGTCATCGGCCTGCGGCAGTCCGGCATCCCGGACGAGATCGAGCCGAGCCTGTCGGTGCGGTTCATGGGGATCAGCGAGCAGGCGATCATCTCGTACCTCGTGACGACGTACTACTCGGCGGCGGTCCTGGTGCCCGACGCGCTGGGTGTGCTGGAGAACGTGGAGATCGGCCGGTGGCGGTGACGAGCCGCACCCCGCACGTCGTGTCCCCGCCCACCAGGGCGGGTACACCGACGGGGTACGTGCCCGGAGTCCGCTCCCGCCGGCGCTCCGGGGTGAGCCCATGACACAGACGACGGAGCCCCAACTGTCGGCGCACGCGGCGCAGCCGAACGAGACGCAGGAGGCGTCGGTCGTCCTGGCGCAGGCCAGGGCATCGGTCGACCCCGAGCTGCGGCGGGCCGTCGAGGCCCTGCCGGGGTCCATACGCCGCGTCGCCCTGTACCACTTCGGATGGGAGCACGCGGACGGCACACCGGCGTCCGGCAACGCGGGCAAGGCGGTGCGGCCGGCCCTCGTGCTCGCCGCGGCGCGGGCTCTCGGCGGCCGGCCCGAGCGGGCGGTGCGGGCCGCGGCCGCCGTGGAGCTGACGCACAACTTCACGCTGCTGCACGACGACGTGATGGACCGGGACGCCACCCGCAG
Organism: Streptomyces sp. HmicA12; assembly: GCF_000373565.1. Classification (GTDB taxonomy): domain Bacteria; phylum Actinomycetota; class Actinomycetes; order Streptomycetales; family Streptomycetaceae; genus Streptomyces. The sequence continues at coordinate 116,835 of NZ_KB891850.1, forward strand.
GCACCGGCCCACCGCGTGGACGGTGTTCGGCGACGCGGACGCGATCCTCGCGGGTGACGCGGTGCAGGCCCAGGCGCAGTGGCTGCTCGCCGAGGACGCGCACCCGGCTGCGTCCGCGGCGGCGGCCCGACTCGCCTCCTGCGTCGTGGAGTTGTGCGCGGGACAGTCCGCCGACGTGGCCCTGGAGCGGCGCGCTCCGACGGACACGACCCTGGAGGAGACCCTGGCCATGGCGGAGGCCAAGACCGGGGCGCTGCTCGGCTGCGCGTGCGCGCTCGGCGGGCTGTACGCGGGAGCGGGGGACGAGGAGGTCGCGGCGCTCGACGCGTTCGGGCGGGCGGCGGGCCTTGCCTTCCAGCTGATCGACGACGTGATCGGGATCTGGGGCGATCCGGCCCGCACCGGCAAGCCGGCCGGTGCCGATCTGGCCGTACGCAAGAAGTCCCTGCCGGTCGTCGCGGCGCTGGCCTCCGGTGGGCCCGCGGCGGACGAACTGGCCGCGCGGTACGGGCCGCCGGGTCCGGGAAAGGAGGATCCCGCGGAGCTGGAGGCGATCGCGCTCGCCGTCGAGCGGGCCGGTGGGCGCGACTGGGCGCAGGCGCAGGCGGCGGACCATATGGCGCGCGCGGTGGCCGAGTTGCAGCGGGCGGTGCCGGTGCCGGAGGCGGCGGGCGGGCTGTTGTCGCTGGCCGAGTTCGTCACTCGGCGCGAGCGGTAGCGCTCCGCTGGGGGCGGGCGGGGGTGTGGGGGCTGCGGTGATCGCGGGGCGCCCTCGGGGGCGCCGGTGTGTGTTGTGTGGCGGCCTCGGGTGCGTCGTGGCCGGTCGCGCGGTTCCCCGCCCTCCCCTGACGGGGCGCGGGTTCCCGGGCTTCCGGGTGATCGTCTAGGCTGCCAACGGCCTTTCGGAGCAGGCGAGTTGAGCAGAGGGTGGGCGTTCATGGGAGTGCGAATACGGCGGGCGGGGGACGGCGACCGGGACCTGGTCGTGCGGCTGCTCGACAGCGCGTTCATGGACGACCCGGTCAGCGGCTGGGTGTTCCCGGGCGCCGAGTACCGGCGGGCCCGGCACGCGGGGCTGATGGCGGCGTTCACCGATGCGACGCTCGCCGAGGGGGCCGGGGGATACGTCGATGTCCTGGAGGACGAGTCGGCCGTCGCGCTGTGGATGGACCTGCCGGACGAGCCGCACGACGCGGGCGAGGACGACGGCCCCGCCCAGGTGCGGGCCGCCGTCGATCCGGACAACGAACGGATCGAGCGGATCGCCCGGCTGATGGAGGAGGCCCACCCGGTGGGGCGGGCGCACACGTACCTCTGGATGATCGGTGTCGTGCCGGAGCGGCAGGGCGAGGGTCTCGGTACGGCGCTGATGACACCGGTCCTGGAACGCTGCGACCGCGCGGGGCGGCCCGCTTATCTGGAGGCCAGCAGCGCCCGCAGCCGCGCCCTGTACGAGCGGCTCGGGTTCGTCGCCACCGGCAGCGTCATCCAGCTCCCCGACGGGCCGGTGCTGTGGCCCATGTGGCGTGAGCCGCAGGGGAGTTGACCCGCTACGCCTCCGGGGCGATGCGCTCCACGAGCCGCTCCACCACACCGTCCGGCACGCTCACACCGGGGATCGCGCCGTCCAGCATCCCCGGCATCGTCAGCTGCTCCAGGATGAGCCCGAGCATGCCCAGGTAGAGCAGGGTGATCTCCTCCGCGCCGCCGGGCAGTCCGGCCTGCGCGTTGAACGCGATGCCCTCGTCGAGATCGCCGCGCAGCGACGTCATCAGGGACGCGCGCAGCTCCGGCCGGCGCCCGGCCTCCAGGCGCATCTCCATCATCGCGAGGAACCCGGTCCGGTCACGCTGGGCGCGTCCCATCAGGTCGTGCATGAAGGCGGTGAGCAGCGCCCGGTCCCTGGGCCGCGTCAGCAGTTTCTCGACGACCGCGGGGTCGGGTGCGAGCCGCTGGTGCAGCCAGGTGTCGATCTGCTGGATCAGGTCGTCGCGGTTGGCGAAGTAGTTGGACGACGTGCCCGTCGGCACCCCCGCCGCCGCGTCCACCGCGCGAAAGGTCAGCCCGCGCGCGCCCTCCGCCGCCAGCACCTCGACGGCCGCGTCGACCAGGGCCGCCCTGCGCTCAGGATTCCTCACCATGCCGTCTCCTCCGGAGGGCTCTCCAAGGGTTCCAGAAAGACCCTTGCAACCACTACACCTGAAGCACTATAACTGAAGTGGTTCGGGGCGGAGGTCGCCCCAACTCCCCTGCCCCCTGCGGAAAGAGACCAGCTTGCGCAAGCTCACGTACTTCGTGGCCGTGTCCATCGACGGCTTCATCGGAGACGAATCCGGCGACGGCGAGATGTTCATGCCGTTCGTCGACGAAGAGTTCCTCGCCTACCTCACGAGCGAGTACCCCGACACCATCTCGAAGCCCGGCCGCGAGATGCTCGGCATCGAGGGCGTCCCGAACAAGACCTTCGACACCGTGATCCAGGGCCGCCGCAGCTACCAGGTCGGCCTGGACGCGGGACTCACCAGCCCGTACGGGCATCTGCGCGAGTACGTCGCCACGCGCGGCCTCGACAAGTCCCCGGACCCGAACGTCCGGCTGATCCACGACGACGTCGTCGGCGCGATCCGTGAACTCAAGGCCGAGGACGGTGATCTGGACATCTGGCTGTGCGGCGGCGCGCAGCTCGCCGGGGTGCTCGCGGACGAGATCGACGAGCTCGTCCTCAAGACGTACCCGGTGCTGTTCGGCGGCGGCATGCCGATGTTCGGCGGCCGTTCCTACTCCCTCGACCGGTTCGACCTCACGGAGAACCGCACGTTCGGCAACGGCGTGGTGGTGCGCCGCTACACCAGGACGCGGTGAACTCCGGACCCCCGTACGTTGGGGGCATGATCGAACTGCTGCACATCACCGAGCGGAGCCTGTGGGAGAGCGCCGAGGCCGCGGGGACGTACGCGATGTCGACCCGCGGCAAGACGCTCCAGGAGGTCGGCTTCGTCCACTGCTCGTTCCCGCACCAGGTCCGCGCGGTCGCCGAACTGCTCTACGGCACCGACCCCGCCCCCGGCGAGCTGGTGCTCCTCGTCATCGACCCGCGGCGCCTCGACGGCGTGCCCGTGCGGGTCGAGGAGGCCGTGCCGGGAGGCGAGCGGTTCCCGCACCTCTACGGGCCGTTGCCGGTGTCGGCGGTGACCGAGGTGCGCGCCTGGCCGCGCCCCGAGGAACGGAGCCAGAAGGAACGCATGCTCGCCGGCGACCTCTACCTCGCCGACGACCCCGAGCTGGCGGCGGACGCCCTGCGCGCCGGTGAACTGGCGGAGCGCTACAACGCGAGCAGCGTCACCGACCAGCCCGCCCGTCAGGCGCTGCTGCGCGAACTGCTCGGCGAGGTCGGCGAGGACGTCGTGGTGCGCCCGCCCCTCTCCGTCGACTACGGGCAGTACGTCAGCATCGGTGCGCGGACGTTCGTCAACTGCGGTGCCGTACTGCTGGACGTGGCCCCCATCCGGATCGGCGAGGACGTCCAGATCGGCCCGAACGTCCAGCTGCTGACCCCCACGCACCCCCTCGCCCCCGAGCCCCGGCGGGCCAAGTGGGAGGCGGCGAAACCCATCACCATCGGCGACAACGTCTGGCTGGGCGGCGGTGTCATCGTCTGCCCCGGCGTCACGATCGGCGCGAACACGGTCGTCGGCGCGGGGTCCGTCGTGACCCGCGACCTGCCGGCCGACGTGGTGGCGGTCGGCAACCCGGCGCGGGTCGTGCGCGACGTGCCGCGGAGCTAGGCGGAGGGGACCGTGGCCCGGATCGAGTCCGTCATCGCCGCCACGAAGGCGTCCCGCGTCGTCTCGTCGACCAGGTCGAGGGAGAGGTACGGGTTGAGGTCCTCCAGCTCCACCAGGAGGAGGTCGCCCTCGGGGGTGCGGCAGGCGTCGACGCGCTGGATGCCGTGCGGGAGGGTGTTCCAGTCGATGAAGGAGCGCGCGAACTCCCGGTCGGCCCCGGTGACTTCGTAGGGGCGCAGCTCCCAGCGGCGGGACGGGTCCGGTGCGTACAGGGCGTACCGCAGCTCGTGGTCGACGAAGTAGAACGAGACCTCGTAGCGGAAGTCGATGTGCGGCTGGACCAACAAACCCTCGGAGTAAGGGAGTTCGGTGAGGTCCGGCGGAGCCACGTGGCGCAGGCCCATCGAGTCCGCGCCCAGCTTCGGCTTCGCCACGTACCGGGGCGCCACCGGGAGGCGGCCCAGGTCCTCGGGGCGGTCGACGGTCGGGATGACCGGGTAACCGGCCTCCGTCAGGTCGAGGAGGTAGCCCTTGCCCGCCATGTCGGCCCGGCCGTTCAGCGGGTTGTAGACGTTCGTGCCCTGATCGAGGGCGCGGGCGCGGAACGCCTCGTACGCCTCCTGGTGGCCCAGGACCGGGCCGCTGTTGCGGACCACCACCGCGTCGAAGGCGTCCATGAGCCCGGCCGCGTCGAGCGGGTGGCAGAGCGCCAGCTCGAAGGAGGCGCGGAGCCGCGAGGTCAGGAAGATGTCCTCGTCGCAGTAGCGGCGGCCGCGGGCCTCGTACGCGAGGTCCGTGACATAGAGGACGCGGGTGCGGTGGCGGCGCGGCATGGACGGGACTCCCGGGGCGGATGTGGTGCGTGCGGCCTCCCAGTCTCCCGCACCCCGCTGGTGCAATGGACGACATGACCTTCCTGGCCGTGACCCCGCACCCCACCCCGACCCGCGAGCTGCTCGCGGACGCCGCCGCCCGCCGGGGCCTGGACGTGGTGGAGCTGTCGGCGGGGGAGGGCGCGGCGGCGCTGCGGGGGCGCGCGGGCGGCCACTACTACGGCGGCCCGGCCCTCGCCGCGTCCGTCGTCGAGGACCTGGGCGTCGCGCTCCTGGAACCGGCCGATTCCTGGCTGACCGGGCTGCCCCGGGAGTTCACCGGGCGCACGGTCACGGCCGGCACCTTCGCGCAGGCCCGCCGGCTGACCGGTCCGGCCTTCGTGAAGCCGCCGACGGACAAGTCCTTCCCCGCCGCCGTCTACGCCGACGGAGGCGCGCTCCCCGACGGCCCGCACCCGGACAGTCCCGTGCAGATCTCCGACGTCGTGGAGTGGGTCGCGGAGTTCCGGCTCTTCGTCCTCGACGGGTGCGTGCTCACGGGCTCCCAGTACGCCACGTACGGACGGCTCGACGCCGTCCCCCTGGCGGGGCACCCGCGCCGGTCCGCCGTCCTCGACTTCGCCGGGCGCTTCCTCGCGGCCGGCGGTGACACGCTGCCGAGCGGGGTCGTCCTCGACGTTGGGCTGCTCGGAGGCGGCCGGGGGTGGGCGGTCGTGGAGGCCAACATGCCGTGGTTCAGCACGGTCTACGCGGCCGATCCGGGCCGCGCCCTCGACGTCGTGCTGCGGGCGGCGGGGCCGGTGGCCGCCCTGCGGGACCGGGACCGGAGGTTCTGGCGGGCATGCTGAAGGGGCCCGGCGGGAGTACCGCCGAGCCCCTTCGAAACACTCGCCGACCTGCGGGGGTGCACCGCCCGCGGGTCAGTGCGAGCCAGTGATCAAGTGACCCTGGCTCAGGCCTTCTTGGTCTCCCAGAAGATCTTGTCGATCTGGGCGATGTAGTCCAGAGCCTTCTGGCCCGTGGCCGGGTCGGTCGAACCCTTGGCGGCCGAGAGGGCCTTCAGGGTGTCGTTGACCAGCTGGTGCAGCTCCGGGTACTTCTCGAAGTGCGGAGGCTTGAAGTAGTCGCTCCACAGCACCGAGACGTGGTGCTTGGCGAGCTCGGCTCGCTGCTCCTTGATGACCGTGGCGCGCGCCTGGAAGTGCACGTCGTCGTTGGCGGCCATCTTGTCCTGGACGGCCTTGACCGACTCGGCCTCGATGCGGGCCTGGGCCGGGTCGTACACGCCGCAGGGGAGGTCGCAGTGAGCGCTGGCCTTCACCTTGGGGGCGAACAGGCGGGAAAGCATGTAGCTGTCCTTCCTCGTGATCGTCTTCTCGGATGCGACATTACTCCGTGCAGCACGGCTTTTCTCGGGTGCCCCCGGGGGCTTAGGACAAAAGTCCAGGGTGAGACTGGGACTGGTGGAGGATGGGACCGGGAGCGACCGGGGAGGTTGTCTGATGCCCGAGACGGCGGCGGAGGAAGCGCGGGAGGGCAGGGTGCCGTTCCAGCTCATCGAGGTGGAGGGCCCGTCCATGGTGCCCACCCTGTATCCCGGCGACTGGATGCTGGTGCAGCACGGCGCCCGGGTGCGGCCGGGGGACGTCATCATCCTGCGCCATCCGTTCCAGCAGGATCTGCTGGTCGTGAAGCGGATCGCGGAGCGGCGCGAGGGCGGCTGGTGGGTGCTCGGGGACAACGCCCCGGCCGGCGGCGACAGCACCGTCTACGGCGTCGTACCGGACGACCTGGTGCTCGCCAAGGTGCGCGGGCGGCTGCGGCGCCGCAAGCCGTGGGTGGAGGGCGAGGGTCAGCGGTCCGTGGGGGCCGTCCTGTCCTGGGCGTTCTCCGCCGTGCGGCCCGTGCTCTCGGACCGGTCGGGCCGGTCGGGGCGCTCGGCCTCCAGGCGCTTGCGGGCGCGGTAGGCGGCGACGTTGGCGCGGGTCGCGCAGCGGTCCGAGCAGTAGCGGCGCGAGCGGTTGGTGGACGTGTCCAGGTAGGCGTTGCGGCACGGGGCCGCCTCGCACAGGCCGAGGCGGTCCACGCCGTACTCGGTGAGGTGGAAGGCGAGGCCCATCGCGGCGATCGCCGCGTAGCCCGCTGTCGCGTTCGACGGGTGGTCCGCCAGGTGCATGTGCCACAGGGGGCGGTCGTCGTCGTCCCGGTGGTTGTGGCCGGAGATCTGCGGGCTCACCGGGAATTCGAGGAGCAGTGAGTTCAGCAGGTTCACGGCGAGCTCCTCGTCGCCGCCGTCCGCCGCCTCGAACACCGCGCGCAGACGGCCTCGTACGCTCCTGAAACGGGTCAGGTCGGCGTCCGTGGCGCGGCGGGCCGCGTCCTGGCTCGGGCCGAACAGCTCGCGCACCGCGTCGACCGTCGTCAGGGAGTCCTTGCCACGGACCGGCTCCTCGGTGTTCACGAGGCGCACTGCGTAGTCCGAGTAATAGGCCAGTTCCACTTGTAGTCCTTACCGGTGCGGGCTATCGTCGTCCGTGGTGAGTGTAATGCTCACTCACGCTTTCAGGGTATTACGCACCGCGGGGAGCGGTGCCCGTACGGGAGGCCTTTCATGACGACCGAGACCACCGCCGGTGCTGCGCCGGCCACTGATTGGCGCTCCTGGCAGGAGAGCTGGGACCGGCAGCAGGAGTGGTACATGCCCGACCGCGAGGAGCGGTTCCGGGTGATGCTCGACATGGTGGAGGCCTGTGTCGGGTCCGAGCCCCGGGTGCTCGACCTCGCGTGCGGTACGGGGAGTATCACGGACCGGCTGCTGCGGCGGTTCCCGCGGGCGACGAGTGTGGGCGTCGACCTCGACCCGGCGCTGCTCGCCATCGCGCGCGGCACGTTCGAGGGGGACGACCGGGTCACCTTCGTCACCGCCGACCTCAAGGACCCGGAGTGGACGCGGGCGCTGCCGTACGACACGTACGACGCCGTGCTCACCGCGACCGCGCTGCACTGGCTGCACGCCGAGCCTCTCGCCGCTCTCTATGGCCGACTCGCCCCGCTGGTGCGGGACGGGGGTGTGTTCATGAACGCGGACCACATGATCGACCAGTCGACGCCGCGGATCAATGCCGCCGAGCGCGCTCTGCGGCACGCCCGCATGGACGACGCGAAGGCGTCCGGGGCCGTGGACTGGGCCGACTGGTGGGCGCTGGCCGCCGAGGACCCGGTGCTCGCGGAGCCGACGGCCCGGCGGTTCGAGATCTACGGGGAGCACGCCGACGGGGAGACTCCGTCGGTTTCCTGGCACGTGGGCGCGCTCCGCGATGCCGGGTTCGGGGAGGCCCGTGCCGTGTGGCGGTCGCCTTCGGATGCGCTGGTGCTGGCCTTGAAGTGAGGGTGCCGGCCCGGTGGGGCGTCTCGCGCAGTTCCCCGCGCCGCTTCAGGGGAAGGCTGCGCGAAGCGCATGCCTTCAGGGGCGCGGGGAACTGCGCGACCAGCCACGACGCACCCGCAGACGCGAATCAAGGGCACTCGGCAGATGCGAAGGCGAAAGGGGGCGGCGGGGCCGAAATGGCCCCGCCGCCCCCAGTCACCCGCACCCCGGAGGGCTAAAGCACCTTGGACAGGAACGATTGCGTCCGCTCCTGCCGAGGGTTGGTCAGGACATCGCGAGGATGGCCTGATTCCACCACCACGCCCTCGTCCATGAAGACCAGGCTGTCGCCGACCTCGCGGGCGAAGCCCATCTCGTGCGTGACGACGACCATCGTCATGCCGGACTCGGCGAGGTCGCGCATGACGTCGAGGACGTCACCGACCAGCTCCGGGTCGAGCGCCGACGTCGGCTCGTCGAACAGCATCAGCTTCGGGTCCATCGCGAGCGCGCGGGCGATCGCCACGCGCTGCTGCTGGCCGCCGGAGAGCTGCGAGGGGTAGTTGCCCGCCTTGTCGGCGAGGCCCACGCGCTCCAGGAGTTCCTCGGCGCGGGTCCGGGCCTGCGCCTTGGACTGGCCCTTGACCTGGACCGGCGCCTCCATGACGTTCTCCAGGGCCGTCATGTGCGGGAACAGGTTGAAGCGCTGGAACACCATGCCGATGTCCCGCCGCTTCAACGCGACTTCCCTGTCCCGGAGTTCGTAGAGCTTGTCGCCCTGCTGCCGGTAGCCGACCAGCTCCCCGTCGACGTAGAGCCGACCGGCGTTGACCTTCTCCAGGTGGTTGATGCAGCGCAGGAACGTCGACTTGCCGGAGCCCGACGGGCCGATGAGGCAGAAGACCTCGCCCTGCTTGACCTCCAGGTCGATGCCCTTGAGGACCTCGACGTTGCCGAAGGACTTGTGCACGCCCTCGGCCTTGACCATCGCGTTCCCGGTCATGCGCTCACCGCCCCGGATCGGTTCGAGAAGGAGAGCATGTTGGCCTTCACCTTCTGCCACGGAGTGTTCGGCAGCTGACGCGACGTGCCGCGCGCGTAGTAGCGCTCGATGTAGTACTGGCCCACGCTCAGGATCGACGTCATGACCAGGTACCAGGCGGCAGCGGTGAAGTACATCTCCACCGGGGCGCCGGACTGCTGGCCGATGTCCTGGGCGTACCGGAAGAGTTCGTTGAACTGGACCGCCGCGACGAGCGAGGTGGTCTTCAGCATGTTGATGAACTCGTTGCCGGTCGGCGGCACGATGACCCGCATCGCCTGCGGGATCACGATGCGGCGCAGCGTCTTGGAGTGGCTCATGCCGAGTGCGTGGGACGCCTCGGTCTGGCCCTCGTCGACGGACATGAGGCCCGCGCGGCAGATCTCCGCCATGTACGCCGCCTCGTTGAGCCCCAGGCCCAGCAGGGCCGTGAGCAGCGGCGTCATGAAGGACGACCAGTAGTCCTTGTAGATCGGCCCGAGGTTGATGTACTCGAAGACCAGGCCCAGGTTGAACCAGATGAACAGCTGGACCAGGACCGGGGTGCCGCGGAAGAACCAGATGTAGAACCAGGCGATCGAGCTGGTCACCGGGTTCTTCGACAGGCGCATCACGGCGAGGGTGATACCGCCGACGACACCGATCAGCATCGACAGGACCGTCAGGAGCAGGGTCTTGCCGACACCCGTCAGGATGCGGTCGTCGAAGAAGTACTCCGGGACCGTGCCCCAACGGATCTTGCCCTGGCCGAACGCGTAGATGATCGAGCCGAGGATCCCGATGGCGACGACGGCGGCCACGTAACGCCCGTAGTGCCGGACCGGGACGGCCTTGATGGCTTCCGGTACGGACGCGGGCGGCGGCGTGTCCTCGGGGCCGCCGCCCGTCTTCTCTATGTCAACAGACACGGATCTTGCCTTTCAACGACGTCAACTGAGCGCGTTGTGCGGTCACTTGCCGCCGTTGACGGTGGCTTCCTTGACGGAGCCGGCCTCGACGCCCCACTTCGAGATGACCTTGTCGTACTCGCCGTTCTTGATGACGGCGTCGAGCGCGGCCTTGATCGCGTCGCGCAGCTGCGTCTGGTCCTTGGCGACCGCGATGCCGTACGGGGCGGCCTCGACCTGGTCACCGACGATCTCGAAGTCCTTGCCGCCGCCCGAGGTCTTGACCGCGTACGCGGCGACCGGGAAGTCGGAGGAGCCGGCGTCCGCGCCGCCCGAACGCAGCCGGGTCTGCGCCTGCTGGTCGTCGTCGAAGGCCTGGATGCCGAGCTTCTTGCCCGACTTGCACTTCTTGGCCTGGGCCTTGGCGAGGTCGTGCGAGACCGTGCCGCGCTGGACGACGATCTTCTTGCCGCACAGGTCGTCCCAGGTCTTGATCCCCTCGGTCTTGCCCTTCGGGGTGTAGATCGAGACGCCCGCGTTGAAGTAGTCGACGAAGTCGACGCCCTCGCCGACCTTCTTGCCGGTGTCGGAGTCGACACCCTCCTGGCGGTCCTTGGTGTCGGTCATGGCCGACATGGCGATGTCGTAGCGGTTCGAGCGCAGACCCGTGATCAGGGTGTCGAAGGTGCCGTTCTGGAACTCGAACTTCACGCCGAGCTGCTTGCCGAGCGCGTCCGCCAGGTCGGGGTCGATGCCGATGGCCTTGCCCGACTTGTCCTTGAACTCGACCGGCGCGTACGCGATGTCCGAACCGACGCGGATGACGCCCTTGTCGCGGATCTCCTTGGGCAGCTTGTCCGCGAGCGGGGCGGCCTTCGAGGACGCCGAGTCGGAGCTCGTGTCGTCGCTCTTCGTCTGGTCGCCGCAGCCGGTCAGCAGCAGGGTGCCGGCGACCGCGATCGCGCCGACCGCGGCTATACGGGACTTCGCAGTCTTCCCGGCCTTCGCGGTCGAGCGACGGGTGGTGCTTGCGGTCATGGTGAGGTCCTCCGGCATGGATGTGGGAGTAGCCGTACAGGTCGCCTTGGCACACACCTTCGGGTGTCGCGACCTCGCGTGATGACGGCATCTTGCCATTCGGACTGGGTCGTTCAGGGGCCCGCTGATGTCAAAATCGGATAACAGGTGACTGAAGATGCCCAACAGGCCCGTACATCACGGTGCATGGGGCCCACATCATCTACGGACGTATCGCCCACGGGCCGGATAATCTCCTGCGAACCATCCGCTGTCTCACGATTCGGGCGGAGCCTGGGCGAGCTCCGGGCGCGGCTCCATGACGTGTCCAGAAATTTGGCTATGAGTCATGTCACCGCCGCGTGATCGATCACGAATGGGCTCGTCCCTGACACGGTCCGTCAGGTAAGAAGGTTCTTTACACCCCTCATCCGGGGCTCAGGGCGCGCGTGCGGCGCGCCCGTCGTGTACGTACCCGCACAGCCGGCCACAAACGGGCGCGGCTGGGTCGTGCACGGTGCCCGCCCGCTCCTCAACCAGGGGCGGACCCACCCTCAACGAAGCAATAAGACTTAAGGGGTAAGACAAGTGGCAGCGGAGATCGTCAATCCTCGCAGCGACGCGAATACCGGCAACGAAGGCGACGCCGATCCCGTCGATTTCTTCGATCCGGCCTTCGCACTGCACCGTGGCGGCAAGATGGCCGTGCAGGCCACCGTGCCGGTCCGCGACAAGGACGACCTGTCCCTGGCGTACACGCCCGGCGTCGCGAAGGTGTGCAGCGCGATCGCCGAGCAGCCGGAGCTCGTCCACGACTACACGTGGAAGTCGAGCGTCGTCGCCGTCGTGACGGACGGCACGGCCGTGCTCGGACTCGGGGACATCGGCCCCGAGGCCTCCCTCCCGGTGATGGAGGGCAAGGCCATTCTCTTCAAGCAGTTCGGCGGCGTGGACGCCGTGCCGATCGCGCTCGCGACCACCGACGTCGACGAGATCGTCGACACCGTGGTGCGCCTCGCGCCCTCCTTCGGCGGCGTCAACCTGGAGGACATCGCGGCGCCCCGGTGCTTCGAGATCGAGCGCAAGCTCCAGGAGCGGCTCGACATCCCGGTCTTCCACGACGACCAGCACGGCACCGCCGTCGTCACGCTGGCCGCGCTGAAGAACGCGGCCCGGCTCAGCGGGCGCTCGCTCGGCGAGCTGCGCGGAGTGATCAGCGGCGCCGGTGCGGCGGGCGTCGCCATCGCGAAGTTCCTCCTCGAAGCGGGTCTCGGCGACGTCGCGGTCACCGACCGCAAGGGCATCGTCAGCCGGGACCGCGAGGACCTCACGCCGGTCAAGCGCGAGCTGGCCGAGATCACGAACAAGGCCGGTCTGTCCGGTTCGCTGGAGGACGCGCTCGCGGGCGCCGACGTCTACATCGGCGTCTCCGGCGGTACGGTCCCCGAGCCGGCGGTCGCCTCCATGGCGCCGGGTGCCTTCGTCTTCGCGATGGCCAACCCGAACCCCGAGGTGCACCCCGACATCGCGCACAAGTACGCGGCCGTGGTCGCGACCGGGCGTTCGGACTTCCCGAACCAGATCAACAACGTCCTCGCGTTCCCCGGCATCTTCGCCGGCGCGCTCCAGGTCCGGGCCTCCCGGATCACCGAGACGATGAAGATCGCCGCCGCCGAGGCGCTGGCCGCCGTGGTCGGCGACGAGCTGTCCGCGGAGTACGTGATCCCGTCGCCGTTCGACGAGCGGGTCGCGCCGGCCGTCACCGCGGCCGTCGCCGCCGCGGCGCGCGCGGAGGGTGTGGCCCGGCGCTGAGCCGAGTTCCTTCCCGGTGAAAGGCCCCGCCGTTCGGCGGGGCCTTTCCCTTGTCCGGCTACGGGGCTCGTCAGGTGCCGGACCGCGGAACTCGTCCGGCTACGGGACTCGTCAGGTGCCGGGCCGCGGAACTCTTCCGGCTACGGGACTCGTCCGCCACGGGACGTGTGTCACAGCCGGAGATGGTTCCCCGGCCCTGGTCGGACGCCTATCGTCAAGGTCATGTTCGCCGCCTACGCAGCCCGCATCGACCGTGATCAGCCGCTGAACGGACTGGAGTTGGGGGAGCGGCCCGCCCCCGAGAACCGTCCGGGCTGGACCACCGTGAACGTCAAGGCCGCCTCCCTGAACCATCACGACCTGTGGTCCCTGCGCGGGGTCGGACTCGGCGAGGAGGCGCTGCCGATGATCCTCGGCTGCGACGCCGCCGGGATCGACAGGGAGGGCAACGAGGTCGTCCTGCACTCCGTCATCGGGCAGACCGGGTACGGGGTCGGGCCCCGTGAGGGCCGCTCGATCCTCACCGAGAAGTACCAGGGCACCTTCGCCGAGCAGGTCACCGTGCCCGAGTGGAACGTGCTGCCCAAGCCCAAGGAGCTCTCCTTCGAGGAGGCCGCCTGCCTGCCCACCGCCTGGCTGACCGCGTACCGCATGCTCTTCACCAACGCCGACGTCCGGCCTGGTGACTCGGTGCTCGTGCAGGGTGCGGGCGGCGGTGTCGCGACCGCCGCGATCGTGCTCGGCAAGGCCGCGGGCCTGCGGGTCTTCGCCACCAGCCGGGACGAGGCCAAGCGCAAGCGGGCCCTGGAGCTGGGCGCCGTCGAGGCCGTCGAGACCGGGGCGCGCCTGCCGCAGCGCGTCGACGCCGTGATCGAGACGGTGGGCGCCGCCACCTGGTCGCACTCGATCAAGTCCCTCAAGCCGGGCGGGACGCTGGTGATCTCCGGCGCGACGAGCGGGCCCAACCCGCCCGCCGCCGAGCTCAACCGCATCTTCTTCCTGGAGCTGAAGGTCGTCGGCTCGACCATGGGCTCCAAGGACGAGCTGGAGGACCTGCTCGCCTTCTGCGCGGCCACCGGCGTGCGGCCCGTCATCGACGAGGCACTGCCGCTGGACCGGGCCTGCGAGGGTTTCGAGAAGATGGCCGGCGGCGACCTGTTCGGGAAGGTCGTCCTGACCGTCTGACCTGCGCCTGTACGTGAGTGAGGGGCGTCCCCGATTCCTTGGGGGCGCCCCTTTTTCGCGCCGGTAACGTCAACCGCGGTTGACGCACGAGTGATGTCAACCTACATTGACGCCATGACCGAGGCAACGGATCTCGCCGAGCAGGCGGGCGCCCGCGACCCCCGAGTGGGGCTGCGGGCGGTCACCGCGCTGCGGCGGCTGCTTGAGCAGCTGGAAGCGGTACAGGTGCGCAACGCGCGCAATCAGGGCTGGTCGTGGCAGGAGATCGCGGCCGAGCTGGGAGTCAGTCGACAGGCCGTGCACAAGAAGTACGGGAGGCGATGATGTTCGAACGGTTCACCGAGGCGGCCCGGAGCGTGGTCAAGGGCGCCGTCGAGCACGCGGAGCGCGAGCGGGCCGAGCGGGTCGACGAGGGGCATCTGCTGCTCGCTCTGCTGGACCGGCGGGGCAGTCGCGGCGCCTTCGTCCTCGACGCGCTGGGCGCGGGTGACGAGGGGCGGCGCGCGGCGATCGGACAGGCCGTCGGCGTCGCCCGGCGGCGGGCGGGGCTCTCGCGGGCGGACACGGAGGCCCTAGCGGAGTTCGGGATCGACGTGGACGAGATCGTCACGCGGGTCGAACAGGCCCACGGGGTCGGGGTGCTGACCGGCGGGCGCAAGCTCGGCGGGCGCCGGACCTTCACGCGCGAGGCCAAGAAGGTCCTGGAGTCGTCCCTCAAGGTCGCCCTCGCGCACGGGGACCGCGCCATCGGCGACCAGCACCTGCTGCTCGCCCTCGCCTCCCGGCCGGGCATGGCGTCGGAGGCGCTCGCCGGGCACGGGGTGACGGTGGAGGGGATCGAGCGGGTGCTGTACGGGGGCGGGGAGGCGGCGGCGAGCTGAGCGCGCCGGGTCTGGTTGCCCTGCGCCGGGGCGAGGTCACGGGGCTCTGCCCCGGACCCCGCTCCTCAAGCGCCGGAGGGGCGTGACTTGTCAGGGCTCTACTTGTCCGGGCCCGACTCGCGCGGGCTCGATGTGTTCAGCGTCGCCCCGATGCGTGCCGCCGCATCCGACAAGTGGCTGCGCGCCGAGGCGAGTTGGTCCACCGTGACGCCGTGGTCGCGGGCCGCGTCGCGGATGTCGTCGCGGAAGCGGTCCAGGAGACGGTCCAGGTCGCGGGCCGGGTCGCCGGTGGAGTCCTCCGTCGCCCAGGACGGGACGTACTCCGCAGGGACCGTGTCCGACGGCGCGCGGTACTGGGGCTCGGCCGCCGGGGCCGTGCGGGTGGTGTCCTTGCCGAAGCTCCGGCCGAACTCACCGAACTCCTTGGCCAGTTCGGAAAGCCCCTCGCGCACCCCCGTCGGCCAGTCGCCGCGCGCGAAGTGGTCCTGCACCTGGTCCTGGACCCGCTTGGCCATGCGCTGGAACTCCTCCTGCGCCTGCTCCCGCACCCGGTCCTGCGCCTCCTTGGACTGGCGGCGGGCCCGCTGGGCCTCCTCACGGGCCCGGCGGCTCTCGTCCTTCGCGCGCCGCGCCTGCTCCTTCCACTCCTGCTTGGCGCGGCGCATCTCCTCCTTGGCGGCGCGCCAGGACTCCTTGTCCGTGAAGTCCTTGAAGTCCGTGAAGTCGGTGGTCTCGCCCTTGCCGCCGCCGAAGCGGCCGCTCCCGCTCCCGGCGCGGCTCTGTGAGGCCGCGGCCCGCACCTCGCGGCGCAGATCGCCCGCCGCGCCCCGTACGTCGTCGCGGATCTCGGCGGCCAGCTCGGCCACCGACTCGCGGATCTCCAGCTCCAGATCGGCCAACTCGCCGCTTCGGTCGGCCAGTTCGGCGCGGCCCGCGTCGGTGATCGCGTACACCTTCCGGCCGCCCTCGGTGGTGTGCGTGACGAGCCCCTCGCTCTCCAGCTTGGCCAGGCGCGGGTAGACGGTGCCCGCCGACGGCGCGTACAGGCCCTGGAAGCGCTCCTCCAGGAGGCGGATCACCTCGTAGCCGTGGCGCGGGGCCTCGTCGAGCAGCTTGAGGAGGTAGAGGCGCAGGCGGCCGTGAGCGAAGACGGGAGGCATGTCACAGCACCTTCTTGTCGGTGGGAGCGGTCGGCGCGGGCTCGTCGAACGGGTCGTCCTCCGCCGGGGGCCTGCGCAGCAGCGCGATCGAGCCGGAGACGGTCGTCGCCCGCAGCTTGCCGGTGCCCGCGCCGAGCCGGCCCGTGATCTTGTGCGCGCCCCACTGGCCGGAGACGCGCAGCCCGTCGAAGGCGTTCGACACCGCTCCGCTCGCCGTGTTCGCCTCGACCTCGGTGTCCGCCGGGTGCGGGATACGGATCGCGATCTCGCCGGAGACGCTGGTCAGCGCCACGTCCGTGGGGCCCGCCGGGTCCAGGTCCACGATCATCGAGCCGCTCACGGTGTCCGCCTTCACGAACGAACCCGAGCCCTCGACGACGGTCAGGTCCCCCGAGACCGAGTTGAACCGGAGATCGCCGGTGACCGCCTGCGCCTCGACGCTGCCGGAGACCGTGCTGGTGCGCACCGACCCGGTGACGCCGACCAGCGTGGTGTCGCCGGTGACGCCCTTGACCTCCGTGCGCCCCTCTATGCCGGAGACGACCGCGCCCGCCCCGACCACGCCGACCTCGACCAGGGTGCCGGCGGGCACCGCCAGCGAGACGACTGCGCTGCGGTGCCAGCCCTTGCGGTCCAGCCACTTGAGGAAGCCCTTCCAGGGCAGGTCGTCGTACACGACGGAGAGGGTGCCGGCCTCCTGCGTCACGCGCAGCGGCGGCCCCTCCAGGTCCGAGACCTCCAGGCGGGCGGAACCTTCGTCCGTGCCCACCACGTTGACCGTTCCGTTCACGATGCGTACGTGCAGGGCCGTCACCGGCTCGTCGAAGACGAGCTTCTGCGGCTGCGCGACGGACCACTCGGGCATGGGGCGACCTCCTCGGGAGCGAACGCGCCATAACGCGTCTTCCGTAAAACACGATATATCGCGGATGCGGAAAGTCAAGACTGTCGCGTTCGGCCCCTGTCGGACGGTGGGCCGGATGGGGCGACATGTGTGGTGGAAGTAGGACGAATTGACCTAGCGTGGGCCCATGCCGTCCCCCGAATCCGCCGGTGCGCTGCTGCTGTGCCGCGCCGAACCCGTCGTCGTCGGACCCGCCGCGCAGCTGCTGCGCCGCCCCATGCTGCTCACCTCGGCCGGACGCGAGTGGAGCGTCCTCGTGCCGGAGGAGAAGCCGTGGGCGGCCGCGGGGGAGCCCGTCGACCGGGTCCTCGGCGGCTGGGCCGGGGCCCTCGCCGTCGGCTCGGCGTGGCCGGTGCTCGCGCTGTGGTGGGACGCCGACCGCTGCGGCTTCACGCTCGCCTCCGGCTTCCGCCGCCCCGTCGGCTACGTATGGCTCGCGAACGGCACCCCGGCCGGCGAGCACGAGGCCCTGCGCACCTTCGCCGCCCGCCTGGGCCTGGACCCCGTACTCGACATGCAGTCCCTGGAAGCCCTGGCCGAACCCGACTCCGCGGCCGACGCCCGGGCCCGCCTCCTCGGCCTGCTCGCGGTCCTCACCCGCACCGGCCTCACCCTCCCCGCCGGTCTGACTCCCGGCGAACCCGCCGACCGGCTGCGCGAGGTCGCCCGCGTCCAGCCGGACGTCGAGCGGATCGAATGGTCCGGCTGGCGCGACGCCGTCCATGCCGAACTCGACGTCGTGGAGAGCGGCAGCCTCGGCCCCTGGCTGCGCGGCCCCAAGGCGCGCTGCCTGGCCGTCGCCCAGCTCGCCGCCGGGCTCCCGCTCACCCTCTACGGGCTGCGCCGCCGCAGCGGTGGCTGGGCCACGGCCGGGGCGGTGCTGCTCGCCCACGGCGCGCTCGGAATCGCGTACGACAGGATGCGCCGGGCCCGCGGCTGATCCCCGTACGGGCCCCTCGGCTCAGTCCTCGTCGTCCTCGTCGTCGAGCCGCGCCAGCCACGTCGCCAGGCGCTCGACCGGCACCTCGAAGTCCGGGTTCAGGTCGACGAACGTCCGCAGCTGCTCGGCGAGCCACTCGAAGGTGACCTCCTCCTCGCCGCGCCGCTTCTCCAGCTCTTCGATGCCGCGGTCGGTGAAGTACAACTCTTGCTCCTGGTGCGTAGGCGTGGGCGTAGGGCCCGACTCTCATGGTAGGCCGCCCGAGCGCAGCGCCGAGTTGGTACAGCGCCGCCTCCGACTTCCTGGAATGTCCCCATGTGTCGGCCCGCCGTGCCGTCGCGCGTCCGTCGCCGCCCACAGTCGGGCAGCGACCACGGACCGAGGGGAAGGCGGGTGCGGCGATGGCCGAACTCACGATTCCGGCGCGCGCACAGGCACGTGACCGGGCGACCTGGACGGAGCTGTTCTACGACCTGGTGCTGGCGTTCGGCGTCGGGCAGATCGCGCACGCGCTCGCCGCGCATCCGGGCTGGCACTCCCTGGGCGGCTGTCTGCTCGTCCTGACCCCGCTGTGGTGGGCCTGGGTCGACGTCGTCATGGCGATGAACGCCGTACGGGAGACCAGTGCGCAGCGCGTCTTCCTGCTGCTCGCGGGACTGGCCACCTACGGGATGGGCGTCGCCGCTCCGCACGCCCTGGAGACGCGCTCGGAGTCGCTCCTCTACGCGGGGTGCTATCTCGCGCTGCGCCTCGTCATCGGCGAGGCCATCCGCAGGGAGTGCGCCGTCTACACCATCCACCCCTACCGGGCCGGGCTCGCCTTCGCGCTCGCGCTCTTCGGGTGCGCCGTGCTGCCCGACGCCTGGCGGACCGGCTGCTGGGCGGTCGCCGTCGGCGCGGAGATCCTCGCGCCGCTCGTGCTCAGCGGGCATCTGCGACAGCTCGCCTTCGGCGTCAACCACCTCCCGGAACGGTTCGGCCTGTTCGTGATCATCGCGCTCGGCGAGAACGTCGTCTCCGTCGGGGCGCGGCTCGCCGGCACCGCGCCGGGCCCCGTCGGACTGCTCGCCGTGGCCCTCGCCTTCCTCATCGGCTGCGCCCTGTGGTGGCTCTACTTCCATCTCGTGGCCTCCGCCGTGGCCCATGCGCTGCGCACCCATCCGACCCCGTCGATCGTGGTGCGCGACGTCCTCAGCTACGGCCACCTCGTGCTGGTGTCGGGCCTGTTGCTGGTCTCCGTCGGCGCCGATCTGATCGTGGCGGAGCCGGTCGCGGTGCCGCACGCGTTCGCCGCGGCGCTGCTGCCGACCGGGGCCGCGCTGTTCATCCTGACCTTCTGCTACACCCGGTGGCGGATGTTCGGGGCCGCGTCGGCGACCCGCTTCCTCGGTGGGCTCGCGCTGCTCGGACTCGTCGCCGCGGCGCCCCGCCTGCCCGGACTCGTCACCCTCGCCGCGGCCGCGCTGATCCTCGTGTCCGTCAACGCCCTGGAGTACTGGCTCATCGCCTCGGGACGGCAGGTCCCGCTGATCTTCCGCACCGCCAACGCCCCTGCTCGGGCATCCAGTTGACGTAGTGCGGGAGGGGACCTCGGGCAATGCGCCGGCCCCGCGCCCGCCGCCCGCCACCGCGTGCCCCGCGCACCTAGCGTTCTCGCGTCACCACCGCTTCGGCACAACCACCACTTCGGCATGAATCCGCTTCGGCATGAATCTAGGAGGTGCCGCCATGCCGTCTCGCAGCACGATGCCGGCTCTGCTCGCCTTGTCCCTGGGGTACTTCAGCCTGGGGACGATCTCGCTGGCGGTCGTCGGCCTCAACGGCCCCATCGGCGACGACCTGAACGTCGCTCCGGCGCGCGTGGGGCTCCTCGTCACCGTCTTCGCCCTCACGTTCGCGGTGTTCGCGCCCGCCGCCCCGATCCTGCTGCGCCGCTTCGACCGCAAGAAGGTCCTGCTGCTCGGCATCGCCCTGCTCACCGTGGGTTCGGTGCTCGGCGCGCTGGCCCCCAACTACGGCTTCCTGACCGCCACCCGCGTCGTCGGGGCGATCGGCGCGGCGATCTTCGGACCCGGCGCGTCCGCCGCCGGTTCACTGATCGTGCCGCCCGAGCGCAGGCAGCGCGCCCTCGCCACCGTCTTCGCCGGCATGACCGCGGCGGCGGTGCTCGGCGTGCCGCTCGCCTCGTTCCTCGGCGGCAGCCTCGGCTGGCGGCCCGCACTGCTCGGCGTCTCGGTCCTCTCGGCGATCGCCTGTGTGCTCGTCGCGGTCTACGTCCCCGAGATCCCGGCGGGGCAGGCCCCGACCGTCCAGGCCTACCGGGACGCCCTGCGCACCCCGGCCGCCCTGTCCACGGTGACCACGACGCTGCTGTTCATGTCCGCGCAGTTCACCGTGTACGGCATCGCCAGCGCCTATCTGAAGGACCGCTTCGACGCGACGTCCGGGCTGATCTCCGCGACCCTGCTCGCGTTCGGCGTCATCGGCGTCGCGGGCAACGCCCTGTCGCCGCGCATCGCCGAGAAGATCGGCGGCCCGCGCACCATCACCGTCGCGGTGGTCGGTCTCGCGTCCGGGTTCGCGCTGCTGCTGGTCGCGCCGCACTCGACGCCCGGACTCGCCGTCTTCGCGTACTGGGCGTTCTTCAGCCAGATGTACCAGGCGCCCCAACAGGCCCGTCTCGTCGACCTGTTGCCGCTCCAGCCGGGCATGATCCTCGCCATGAACGCCGCCGCGCTCTACCTCGGCATGAGCCTCGGCAGCTTCATCGGCAGCTCCTTCCTGCCGAGCCTGGGCTCGGGCCCCATCCCGGCCATCGCCCTCGGCGTCCTCGTGCTCGCCGCGCTCGCGCACACCGCGTCGGTCCGCAAGGTCGGCGTCGCCGCGGTGGAAGAGGCCCCGGCGCCCGTCCGAGCCACCTGACCCCCCGCATCCGTACGCACCACCTCACGATCAGGAGAGACCCATGTCCCAGCATCACGTGCAGCTCGTGCGCGACTACCTGGAGAACGTCTGGAACGAGGGCCAGACCGACCGGGCCGACGAGTACCTCGCCGCCAACCTCATCCAGCACAACCCGCACCTGCCCGACGGACGCACCCCGCTCGTCGACTTCATCGAGGGCTTCCGCAAGCAGCTGCCCGAGGCCCGCTTCGAGATCCGCCGCGTCGCCGCGGACGACGGCCTGGTCTTCGTGCACTCCCGGTTCCGGCCGACGCCCGACGCCCGCGGCACCGTCGTCGTCGACGTCTTCCGGATCGACGACGGCCGCATCGTCGAGCACTGGGACGTCCGGGAGGACGTCCCCGAGTCCACCGCGAGCGGTCACGAGGTCGTCTGACCCGTACGCGCGTCACCTGCTGCCGCCCCGGCGAACGGCCGGGGCGGCAGCGCCGTTTTTGCCACCACCCCGTTTCCGCACAGGAGCTTCCATGCCCGGAGCAACCCGTCGAGGATTCCTCGGCGCCGCCGGTGCCGTCGCCGGCATCACGGTCGTCGGCACGGACCCGGCCCGCGCCGCGGACACCCGTAGCGCCGCGTCCATCGACACGGCCACCGTCACCGTGACGTCGAGCGACCCCCGCTACGTCGACCTCACGGCCCGCGGCTACAACGCGAGATTCGCCGCGAGACCCGACTCCATACGTCTCGTCCACACCACCGCGCAGGTCATCGCCGCCGTCAAGGACGCCGTGAGCGGCGGCAAGCGCATCGCCGTGCGCGGCGGCGGGCACTGCCTGGACGGGCTCGTCGACGACCCGGACGTCAAGGTGCTCATCGACATGTCCGAGATGAACGCCGTCTCGTACGACACCGCGCGCGGCGCCTTCTGCGTGGAGGCCGGCGCCCAGCTCGGCCACGTCTACCGCACCCTCTACCTGGAGTGGGGCGTCTCCGTGCCCGGCGGCACCTGCCCCACGGTCGGCGTCGGCGGGCACGTCACCGGCGGCGGCTACGGGGCGATGTGCCGCCAGCACGGGGCCATAGTCGACCACCTGTACGCCGTGGAGGTCGTCGTGGTCGACGCCGACGGCACCGTACGGTCCGTCGTGGCCACCCGCGACACGGGCGACGCGCACCGCGACCTGTGGTGGGCCCACACCGGCGGGGGCGGCGGCAACTTCGGTGTCGTCACCCGCTACTGGTTCCGCACCCCGGGCGCCACCGGCACCACCCCCTCGGCCCTGCTGCCCAAGCCGCCCGCGACCCTCCTCAAGACCACGCTCGGCTGGAAGTGGGCGGACCTGACCGAGGCCGCGTTCACGAAGATCGTGCAGAACCACGGTGCCTGGCACGAGGCCAACAGCGCCCCGGGCACGGAGTTCGCGAGCCTGCACAGCGTGCTCATCCTCAACAACTACGCGCAGGGCACGATCGTCCTCAACGTCCAGCTGGACGGCACGCTCTCCAACGCCTCGGCCCTCATGGACCGTTACGTCGCCGCGGTCACCGACGGCGTCGGTACGGCCCACGCCACCTCCACGTCCAGCTGGCCCTGGCTGAAGGCGACGCTCAAGGACCCTTACGACACGGGTCTGTTCAACCGCACCAAGTCCAAGGGTGCCTATCTGCGCAGGCGTTGGTCCGACGCGCGGATCGCCGTCCTGTACGACGCGCTCTCCGACCCCGCCTACGACGGCCACGCCGGCATCCTGCTCTACTCCTACGGCGGCCGGGTCAACGCCGTCGCCCCCGCCGACACCGCGATGCCGCAGCGCGACTCGATCCTCAAGGCCAACTTCACGACGTACTGGACCGACGCCGCACAGGACGAGCGGCACATCGCGTGGATGCGGGCGCTGTACCGGAACCTGTACGCCGACAACGGCGGCGCCCCGACGCTCGACGGCGCCGACGACGGGTCGTACATCAACTATCCGGACGTCGACCTGACCGACACCGCCCTGAACACCTCGGGCACCGCCTGGCAGAAGCTCTACTACAAGGGCAACCACGCGCGCCTTCAGCAGGTCAAGGCCGCGTACGACCCGAAGAACGTCTTCCACCACGCCCTGTCGATCACCGCGTAGCCGCCGACGCGTCGGAGCCCCGCCCCCCCATGACGCGAGGGGCGGGGCTCCCGTCGTGCTCAGCCGAGGGCCGGGAACGTCACCCCGGTCAGCGACTCGCTCAGCTCCCGCAGCCGGGCCCGCGCCGCCGGGTCGTACGCCTGAGCGCCGGCCCGCGCGCGGTTGCGCTGGTTGAAGTACTCGCCGCTGACCTCGGCGAGCGCCGGATCGGTGACCAGCCGCGCGGTGTTGCGCATGCCGTCGGCGACCGTGCTCTGCGGGGTGAAGAGGTTCACCACCATCTTCGTCGGCATGTACGAGGCCGGGTGCAGGGCGTTGACCGTCACCCCGGTACCCGCCAGCTGCTCGGCCAGGTCCACGGTGAGGCTGACCTGCGCCAACTTGGCCTGGCAGTAGGCCTGTACGCCGTCCCAGCGGCGCTCCAGCATCACGTCGTCGAAGTCGATCGGGGCCTGCCCTGCCGAGCTGACGTTGACGATCCGGGCCGGCGCCGAACGCACCAGCAGCGGGGCCAGGCGGCAGCTGAGCACGTAGGCCGCCAAGTAGTCGACCTGGAAGGTGAGTTCCAGGCCGTCCTGACTCTCTTGACGGGCCAGTTCCACACCGATCCCGGCGTTGTTGACGAGCACGTCGAGCCGGTCGTACGTGGCGAGGATCCGCTCGGCGAGCTTGCCGATGTCCTCCAGGGAGGAGAAGTCGGCCAGCTCGTACGTGAACCGGTCCGCGCCGGTCGCCGCACGCAGCTCGTCGAGGAGCTCGGCGCCCTTGCGGGGGCTGCGGCCGTGCAGGATCAACGTGGCGCCCTGCGCGGCGAGTTCATGGGCGAGGGCGCGGCCGAGTCCGTCGGTCGCACCGGTGATGAGGATGGTCTGTTCGCTGACAGGGGTCATGTCTTCCCTTTGCTTCTTTACCGATGTGTACGGGATCGATGTGTACGGGGGCATGGGTGAGGGCACGGCCGGGTCGGTTCGACCGGCCGTGCCCGCGCGGGCGTACGGGGATCACCTGCTCACTCGTAGGCCCGCAGTTCCTCGGGGGTCTGGTCGGTGAAGCCCTGGCTGACCTCGACGACGACGCCGTCGGGGTCGGACACCCAGACCGTCCTCCAGCCGGGGATGAACTCGTCGAAGGCCAACGGGCCGAGTGTGACGTCGAGTTCTCCGTCGGCCGCCGCGACGAACGCGTCCACGTCCTCGACCTGGAAGGCGAGGTGACGGGCGGTGCCGGGATGGTCGGGACCGTCCTTGGCGGTGGGGAAGGCGGGTTCCGACAGCGTCGGGAAGAGTTCGAGGTAGACGGGGCCGCTCTTCAGGAACACGACCCGGGCCCCGTCCGCCTCGACGACCCGGGCCCGCTCGAAGCCGAAGAAGCGGCGGTAGAACTCCTCCGTGGCCTGCTGGTCACGGCAGTTGAGGCCGACGTGCGCCCAACGCGCGGTCACGGTCGCGGACACGGGCCTCACTCCCCGCCCGTGACGGGGGCGAACGGGACCGTGTCGTGCACGTTCGTCATGTAGACGATCTCGCCGCCGGCGATCCGGAAGTAGTTGCACACGTCGGCCTCGACCGTCTCGCCCTTCGGGGTGCGGGCGGAGATGTGCGAGACGACGGCGGCCTGGTCGCCGTCGACGACGACGTGCACCGGGACGTTGGCGAAGGACGCGTACATCTGCGGGAAGCCCTTCATCATGTCCCGCAGCGTCTCGCGGCCCTCGACGTGCCCGGCGAGCTGCTCGTCCATGCTCTGGTCGACGGCGAACAGGTCGCACCAGGGGTCCCAGTCACCGGAGTTGGCGAGCCGGTAGTACGCGTCGACGATCTCTCGGGTGTTCATCGCTGCCTCCTGGAATCGGGTTCGTGGGGTGTCACGGGAGCGGCACGTCGAGCTGGCGCATCAGGCCCGCGGTGTCGGCCTGCACCCACCGCTCGACGACCTTGGCGTCCTCCAGGCGGTACACCTCCAGGCTGGTCCAGGAGACCTCGCGGCCGTCCGGCTCCTGCCCGAAGAACGGGGCGACGTGCTTGCCGCGGAAGGTGATGTGCATGATCACCTTGTCGGGGGACGCCGGATACAGGGCGTCGAGGCCCACGGTGAAGTCGAGGGCGTCGTGAGCGGCCTTGATGATGACCTTCAGCTCGTCGAGGCTCGACACGTCCCAGGCCGGGTTGTTGTCCCGGAAGGTGGGGCCGAACAGGGCGTCCAGGTCGTCGTAGCGGCGCTCGTTCACGGCGTCGCTGACCGCCTGCACGGTCGCCAGGTTCGCGGCGTCCGTGGAGACCTGCTCGCGCAGGCCGAGCAGGTCGTCCTGGGCCCAGCGCTCGACGAGCTGCCCGTTCTCGGCGCGCCAGATCTCGGTGGTGGACCACTCGACCTTGCGGCCGGTGGCGGGGAAGCCCAGCGCCTCGCCGAGGTGGGTGCCGGTCAGCTTCACCCGGGTGACGAACGTGTCCGCCGCCTCCGTGAGCAGCAACTCCTCCAGTTCGCCGCGGAGTTCGAACGTGAGGTGGGCGCCGCGCAGCGCCTCCAGGTACGAGTCGAAGCCCTGGATGTCGAAACCGGGGTGGTGGTCGGTGAAGTCCGGGCCGATGACGCGGGCGATCTCCTCGTAGTCCGAGGCGTTGAGCGCGTCCAGGAAGCGGCGGTACAGCTCGGTCGGTTCAGGCGTGGGCATGGTGAGTCCCCTCGATCCCTCGGTGGTGTGAGTTCCTGATCAGCTCGGCCGCGCGCTCGCCGATCATCACGCTGGGCGCGTTGGTGTTGCCCGCGACGATCGTCGGCATCACGGAGGCGTCGGCGAGGCGCAGCCCCTCGACGCCGTGCACGCGCAGTTCGTGGTCGGTGACCGCGTCCCGGCCCGTGCCCATGCGGCAGGTGCCGGCCGGATGCCACAGGGTGGTGGCGCGCGCGGCTACGTACGCCCGCAGCTCGCCGGGGTCGGACACGTCGGCGCCGGGCCCCAGCTCCTCGCCGCGCAGCCGGGCGAAGGCGCCGGTGTGCGCCAGCTCCCGGGCCAGGACCACCCCGTGGACCAGGACGTCGAGGTCGGCCGACGCCGTGAGATAGCCCGCCTGGACGACGGCGGCCGCGGTCGGGTCGGTGGAGCGCAGCCGTACCCGGCCCCGGCTCTCGGGCAGCAGCGCGATCGGCGCGAACGTGAAGCCGGGCCCCGCGTACTGCTCGGCGGGCGCGTCCGGGGCGAGGAACTTGATGGGCCCGAAGGTGAACTGAAGATCGGGCGCCCGGTCCTCGCCCCCGCCGCCGGTGTGCGTGAAGTCGGTGTGCGTGAACAGGCCCGCCTCGGACAGCAGCGCCCCCTCGGGATGCTCCTCGCGGGACGCGTAGCAGACCGGCACGAACAGGTGGTCCTGCAGATTGCCGCCGACGCCGGGCAGGTCCGCCACGACACCGATGCCGTGCGCGCGCAGGTGCGCGGCCGGGCCGATCCCGGACAGCATCAGCAGCTTCGGCGTCTCGAAGGCGCCCGCGCAGACGACGACCTCCGCGTCCGCCCACGCCCGCTGCCGCTGCCCGTCCCGGACGTACTCGACGCCGGTGACGCGCGTGCCCGAGAGCAGCAGCCGGGTGGCCTGCGCGCCGGTGGCCACCGTCAGGTTCGGGCGGTCGAGCGCCGGGCGCAGATAGGCCGTCGCCGTCGAGGCGCGGGTGCCCTCGTCGGTGCGGGTGGTCTGGTAGAGGAAGCCGTAGCCGCTCTGCCGCTCGCCGTTGTAGTCGTCGCCCGGGGCGTCGAAGCCGAGCTCGGCCGTGGCGGCCACGAACGCCCGTGCCACCGGGCTGGGTTCGGTGTGGTCGCGCACCCGCACCGGGCCGCCCTTGCCGCGCAGGCCGTCGCCGCCGCGGTCGTAGTCCTCGGCGCGCCGGAACGCGGGCAGCACGTCCGCGTACGACCAGCCGGGGTTGCCGGCCGCCGCCCAGCCGTCGTAGTCGTGGCGGCTGCCGCGCACCCACATCAGGGCGTTCACGGAACTGCACCCGCCCGCCACCTTGCCGCGGGCCACCGGGACGCGGCGGCCGTCGAGCGCGGGCTCGGGCTCGGTCGCGTACCCCCAGTCGATCGTGGGGCTCCACTCGCTGGTCAGCAGGGCGAGCACGGAGGCGGCGTCGGTGCGGTGGATCTCCGGGCGCTCGTCCCAGCCGCCCGCCTCCAGGAGCAGCACGCTCGCGTCCGGGTCCTCGCTGAGCCGGCTCGCCACGGCGCAGCCCGCGCTGCCGGCGCCGACGACGATGTAGTCGTACGACATGGGCACCTCCCGCATCGTCGGCTCAGGCCGGGTTCAGGTCGCCGACGTGGTACGTGCCGATGCGCAGGGAGCCGTCCGCCGCGTCCCGCACCAGCTGCCAGGTCTGCTCGATGCGCAGCGCCGAGACGCTGCCGTCGGACAGGTTCTTGGCGGTCCACACGACGGTGACCTCGATGTCGACGAGGCCGTCGTGCTCGTTCGTGCGGAGCTTCTCCACGATGTGGCTCTGCGGCCCGAAGGCCTCGCCCACCGCCGCGTACCAGTCGCGGAAGTCCGCGTGGCCGTGCAGGGTGCGCTCGGGGAACGCCATCTCCAGGCCGTCGTCGATCACGTGCGGCAGCAGCTCCTCGACGGGCTCGTGGCTGCTGAGGATGTCGTACCAGTGCTGGACGAACTCGGCGGCGTCCTGTGCGGATTCGGTCCGCGGGCTCTGTGCGGTCGTCATGGCAGATCCCTCTCGCTGACGGGGGTGTCCGTTCTCTCCCGGTCGATTCCGCCACGACCGCGACGGCCGTGGCGCGGCGGCGGGGCCCGGTCGCCGCATTGCGTGAGGTCGGGCGGCGGGCTTGCCGACGTCGATGGGCGAAATGCCGTAGTACGACCGGTCACTTGGGGATGTGGGACGACCGGGACCGTCACTCCTGGTGACGTCGGCCCCCGGACCGTAGACATGAGCCCGACCGGTCGGGCCGGACCGGATCAGACCCGTCCGGCCCGCGTCGCACGTCCGACCCGCGTCGACCCGAGAGGACACCCCATGAGCAAGCGCATCCTCGTCGTCCTGTCCGAATACGGTTACTGGGGCGAGGAGTTGATCGGCCCGCTGGAGACCTTCGACAAGGCCGGCTACCAGGTCACCTTCGCCACCCCGACCGGCAAGCGCCCCGTCGCCCTGCCGCCGAGCATGGACCCCGACTACGTCGACCCGCCGCTCGGCCGCTCCGTCACCACGCCCGAGATGGCCGCCAAGGTCCGGGCCGTCGACGAGTCGCCGCGGCTGGACGGCCCGCTCGACCTGTCGTCGTGGCTGCCCGACCGCCCCTACCGCTCGAAGCCGTACTTCCTGCGCGACTGGGAGGCGTACAACACGCGCCTGGAGCAGATCCGCGAGCAGATCGCCGACCGCTACGACGCGCTGCTGATCGTCGGCGGCTCGGGCCCGATCGTCGACCTCGCCAACAACTGGCGGGTGCACGACCTGATCCTCGCCTTCCACGCCCTCGACCGGCCGATCGCCGCCGAGTGCTACGGCGTCGCGCCGCTCGCCTTCGCCCGTGACCAGGAGGACCGCGTCTCGATCATCCGGGGCAAGCACGTCACCGGGCACTGCATCGAGTACGACTACAAGGACGGCACCGGCTTCATGGGCACCGACTTCGTGATCGGCCCGCCGCCGTACCCGCTGGAGTACATCCTGCGCGACGCGACCGCGCCCGGCGGCGCCTTCCACGGCAACTTCGGCAAGGAGACGTCGGTCATCGTCGACTTCCCCTTCATCACGGGCCGGTCGACCCCCGACTCGTACCTGACGGGCCAGAAGCTCGTCGAGGTCCTGGAGGACGGCCTGCGGCAGTGGGGCTTCAGCCCCGCCAACTGACTTGCCCGACACAGCGGTTACGTACGAGAGGTGGACGCATCATGGTCAGCAGGCCCGCGCGGGTCGCGATCCTCGAACAGCTGCGAGCCGACGGGGTGCGGTACATGTTCGGCAACCCCGGCACGGTCGAGCAGGGCTTCCTCGACGAATTGCGCAACTTCCCGGACATCGAGTACATCCTCGCGCTCCAGGAAGCCGGTGTCGTCGGCCTCGCCGACGGCTACGCGCGGGCCACGCGCACCCCGGCCGTCCTGCAGCTGCACACCGGCGTCGGCGTCGGCAACGCGGTCGGCATGCTCTACCAGGCGAAGCGCGGCCACGCCCCGCTGGTGGCGATCGCCGGCGAGGCGGGCCTGCGCTACGACGCCATGGAGGCCCAGATGGCGGTCGACCTGGTCGCCATGGCCGAACCCGTCACCAAGTGGGCGACGCGCGTCGTCGACCCGGAGTCGACGCTGCGGGTGCTGCGCCGCGCCATGAAGGTGGCGGCGACCCCGCCGTACGGCCCGGTGCTCGTCGTGCTGCCCGCCGACGTGATGGACCGGGACACCTCGGAGGCCGCGGTGCCCACCTCGTACGTGGACTTCGCGGCCACGCCCGACCCCCAAGTCCTGGACCGGGCGGCCGAGTTGCTCGCCGGCGCCGAGCGGCCGATCGTGATCGCGGGCGACGGCGTGCACTTCGCGGGCGCCCAGGAGGAGCTGGGGCGGCTCGCCCAGACCTGGGGCGCCGAGGTGTGGGGAGCCGACTGGGCCGAGGTGAACCTCTCGGTCGAACACCCCGCCTACGCGGGCCAGTTGGGCCATATGTTCGGCGACAGCAGCCGCCGGGTCACCGGCGCCGCGGACGCCGTCCTGCTCGTCGGCACGTACGCGCTCCCCGAGGTCTACCCGGCCCTCGACGGTGTCTTCGCCGACGGCGCCCCGGTCGTCCACATCGACCTGGACACCGACGCCATCGCCAAGAACTTCCCCGTGGACCTGGGGCTCGCCGCGGACCCGCGGCGCGCGCTCGACGGCCTGGCCCGCGCCCTGGAACGACGGATGAGCCCCGAGAGCCGGGCGCGGGCGGGGGAGTGGTTCACCGGCCGGTCGGCGCAGCGTTCGTACGAGATCGCGGCGGCCCGGGAGCAGGACGAGGCCGCGCTCGCCCCGGACGCCCTGCCCGTCACCGCCTTCCTCCAGGAGCTGGCCCGCCAACTCCCCGAGGACGCCGTGGTGTTCGACGAGGCGCTCACCGCCTCCCCCGACGTGACCCGGCACCTGCCGCCGACCCGCCCCGGGCACTGGCACCAGACCCGCGGCGGCTCCCTCGGCGTCGGCATCCCGGGCGCCATCGCCGCCCAGCTCGCCCACCCCGACCGGACGGTCGTCGGGTTCACCGGCGACGGCGGCTCCCTGTACACCATCCAGGCGCTGTGGACGGCGGCCCGCTACGACATCGGCGCCACGTTCGTCATCTGCAACAACAGCAGCTACAAGCTCCTGGAGCTGAACATCGAGGAGTACTGGAAGAGCGTGGACGTCGCCGCGCACGAGCAGCCGGAGATGTTCGATCTCGCGCGCCCCGCCATCGACTTCGTGGCGCTGTCCCGCTCGCTCGGCGTGCCGGCCGTCCGCGTCGAGAAGCCCGACCAGGCGAAGGCCGCCGTCGAGCAGGCGCTGGGCACCCCGGGCCCGTTCCTGATCGACCTGGTCACCGGCCGGGGAAGGGAGGACTGACGCCATGCGACTCGCGGGCCACAAGATCGCGATCCTGATGGAGAGCGACTTCTACGAACCCGAGATCCTCTACTACCAGCACCGCTTCCCCGAGGAGGGCGCCGAGGTGCACTTCCTGTCCCGGATGTGGGGGCAGGACGAGATCACCTTCCAGGGGCACGAGCACCGGATGCCGTTCGTTGTCACCGAGTCCTTCGAGGACGTCGACGAGTTCGCGCTCAAGGAGTTCTCCGCGGTGATCGTCCCCTCCGGGATGGTCTCCGACCGGCTGCGCTACACCGAGGACCCGGCCGAACTCCCGCCAGCCGCCCGCTTCTTGAGGCGCGCCTTCCAGGACCCGGCGATCGTCAAGGGCATCATCTGCCACGGCATGTGGCTGACGGCGCCGCTGCCCCACCTGATCCGCGGCCGGCGCGCCGTCGTCCACAACAACCTGCTCGGCGACCTGCGCAACATGGGCGGTCTGTACGTCGACGAGGACGTCGTCGTCGACGGCGACCTGGTCACCGCGCGCACCGGCGCGCACTGCCACGTCTTCGCGCGGACCCTCATCGAGCAGATGGCACAGCGCGACCGGGGCACGCGCCGGGTGGCCGCGGGAGGCGTCCGGTGACCGCCGTCATGGACCCGGGCGCCCGCGTGCCCCTCGGCGACCGCATACCGATCCGCGACATCCGGCCCCAGGTGCGCGGCGGCGCCGTACCGGTGAAGGCCGTGACCGGGGAGACCCTCACCGTCAGCGCCACCGTGTTCCGCGAGGGCGCGGGGGAGATCGGCGCCAATGTCGTCCTGCGCGATCCGCGGGGGCGGCCGGGGCCGTGGACCCCGATGACGCTCGTCGACCCGGACGCCGACCGGTGGGAGGCCACCGTCGTGGCCGGGGAACCCGGACGGTGGACGTACACCGTCGAGGCGTGGGCCGACCCCGTCGGCACCTGGCGCCGCGACGCCGAACTGAAGATTCCCGCCGGGGTCGACGTCGATCTGACGCTCGCCGAGGGCGCGCTGCTCCACGAGCGGGCCGCCTTCGGGATCCCGGACCCGGACCGCCAGGAGGCGGTGAGCGCGGTGGCGCGAGCCCTGCGTGACGACGCGAGCCCGTTCCCCCGGCGGCTCGCCGCGACCACCACCCCTGAGGTGGCCGCCGCGCTGCATCGGCACCCGCTGCGCGAACTGGTCACCGCCTCCTGGCCGCTGCCCCTGCTCGTCGAGCGGCGCCGGGCCCTGGTCGGCGCCTGGTACGAGATGTTCCCGCGCTCGGAGGGCGCCCGACTGGACCCGCCGGCCGGCGGGACGTTCGTGACGGCGGCGCGGCGGCTGCCCGCCATCGCCGCGATGGGCTTCGACGTGGTGTACCTGCCGCCGATCCACCCCATCGGGCGCACTCACCGCAAGGGCAGGGACAACGCGCTCGTGGCGGGCGAGCACGACGTGGGCTCTCCGTGGGCGATCGGGTCCGCCGAGGGCGGTCACGACGCCGTCCACCCGGACCTCGGCACCCTCGACGACTTCCGGCAATTCGTCTCCAGGGCAGCGGAGTTGGGACTTGAGGTGGCGCTGGACTTCGCGCTGCAGTGCTCGCCCGACCATCCCTGGCTCACCGAGCACCCCGAGTGGTTCACGCAGCGGCTCGACGGTTCCGTCGCGCCCGCCGAGAACCCGCCCAAGAAGTACGAGGACATCCACCCCCTCTCCTTCGAGCGGGACTTCGAGGGCCTGGTCGCCGAGAGCGTGCGGTTGCTGCGCTTCTGGATGGCGCAGGGGGTGCGGATCTTCCGCGTCGACAACCCGCACACCAAGCCCGTCGGCTTCTGGCAGCGGGTCATCGCCGAGATCGGCGAACGCGACCCGGACGTCGTCTTCCTCGCCGAGGCGTTCACCCGGCGCGCCATGGTGCACGCCCTCGCGCAGGCCGGCTTCCAGCAGTCGTACACGTACTTCACCTGGAAGAACGAGAAGGCCGAGCTGACCGAGTACGCGGCCGAACTCGCCGACGAGAGCGCCGACTTCCTGCGCCCCAACCTCTTCGTGAACACCCCGGACATCCTGCACGCCCACCTCCAGAACGGCGGCCGCCCCGCCTTCGAGTCCCGCGCCGTGCTCGCCGCGACGCTCGCCCCGACCTGGGGGATGTACGCGGGCTACGAGCTGTGCGAGAACGAGGTCCTGGAGCCGGGCACCGAGGACTACAAGAACTCCGAGAAGTACGAACTGCGACCGCGCGACTGGGCGGCCGCCGAGGCCGAGGGACGCTCCATCGCCCCGCTGATCACCCGCCTCAACGAGCTGCGCCGCGCCCACCCGGCCCTCCAGGAACTGCGCAACCTGCGGATCCATCCTGTCGAGCACCCGCAACTCCTCGTGTACAGCAAGCAGTTGGCGCTGCCCGACGGCTCCGTCGACACCGTCCTCGCCGTCGTCAACCTCGACCCGCACCACCCGGCCGAGGGCACCGTCACCCTCGATCTGGCCGCGCTCGGCCTGCCCGACGACGGCTCCCTCAAGATGCGCGACGAACTGACCGGCGAGATCCACGCCTGGCACGCCGAGACATATGTGCGCCTGGAGCCGGGCCACGCCCCGGCCCACCTCCTCGTCCCGGTGGGGGAGGGGGCATGACCGTCGCCCCGATGGACGCCGAGCGGCGGCGCCTCACCGCCCCCCTGCTGCCGCTGCTCGAACCCTGGCTGCGCACCCGCCGCTGGTACGCGGCCGGGGCGGGCCGGGGACCGGGGCTCACCCCCGTCGTGGTGAGCGTCGTCCGCGAGGAGGCACCGGCCCTGCTGCACGCGGTCCTGCGCACCGGGGACGGGCAGCTGTACCAGGTCCTGCTCGGCCTGCGCCCCGAACTGCCCCGGCGGCTCGCGGACGCGGCCATCGGGGCGGTGGCGGAGGGGAGGTGGCACGGCTGGACGCTGTACGAGGCCACGGAGGACGCCGCGCTGATGGGCGTGCTCCTGCGCCACCTCGCCCAGAGGACGGCACCCCACGGGCTCCGGATGGAGCGCGCCACGCGGCTGCCGCTGCCGGTCGGCCTCGTGCCCCGGCCGCTGCACGCCGACCAGAGCAACAGCGCCGTCGTCTACGGCGACCGACTGCTGCTCAAGATCTACCGGCGGCCCGAGCCTGGCCCGCACCTGGAGGTCGAGACGCTGCACGCCCTCACGCAGGCCCGCTGCCCCCGCACCCCGCGGCTGCACGGCACCCTGCTCAGCGGCGACACCGGCCTGGTCCTCGGCCTCATGGAGGACCTCCTCCCCGCGGAGGGCGACGGCTGGCAGAACGCCGTGCGCCAGGTCGCCGACTGCGTCGACGGCACCTGCCCCACCGTCCCCGCCACCGGCGGCTTCACCGCGCACGCCCGCGCCCTCGGCACCGCCGTCGCCGAGGTGCACACGGCGCTCGCCGACGCCTTCCCGCGCGTCCGCGTCACCCCCGACGACATCGCGCAGGACGCCGCGCTGATGACCGAGCGCCTGAAACTCGCGGCCGAGGAGGTGCCGGCGCTCGCCCGCCACAGCTCCCGGATCGCCCGGCTCTACGACGACTACGCGCGGGCGGGCGCCCGCGGCTGCCCCGTCTTCGCGCAGCGCGTCCACGGTGATCTGCACCTCGGCCAGGCGCTGCCCACGCCCGACGGCTGGCACCTCATCGACTTCGAGGGCGAACCGGACCGCCCCGCGGCCGAACGCGCCGCGCCGCAACCGGTGCTCCGGGACGTGGCCGGCATGCTCCGCTCCTTCGAGTACGCGGCCCAGGCGGGCCTGCGCACCCTCCACGAGCGCCACCCGGAGGACGCCCCGGGCCCGCGCCTGCGCCGCGCCCGCCGCGCGCACGCGTGGGCGGCCCGCAATCGACGCGCCTTCATCGCCGGCTACGCCGACGCGGGCGGCACGGACCCGCACTGCCATCCGCTGCCGCTGCGCGCCTTCGAGGCGGACAAGGCGGTCTACGAGGCGGTGTACGAGGCTCGGCACCGTCCCGGGTGGCTGCCGATTCCGCTGGGGGCGGTGCACCGGCTGGCGCGAGCTTGACCGGCGCCCGCACCCCGGGGCTCCGCCCCGGACCCCGCTCCTCAATCGCCGGAGGGGCTTGATTCGAGAGGACCCGCACCTTGCCCGTGACCCCGCAGGACGCCGACCTGGACAGAATCCTCGCCGGCGCCCACCACGACCCCCACTCCTACCTCGGCGCCCACCCCACCGGCACCGGGGACACTGTCGTGCGCGCACTGAAACCCCTGGCCCGCACGGTCGCGGCGCAACGCACCACCGGCGAGCGGACCGAACTCACCCACCAGCGCGACGGCCTCTTCACCGGCACCCTCCCGGGCGAGGACACGCGGGACCACCACCTCCTGGTCGGCTACGGGGACGACGGCACCGAGCAGCTCCACCACGACGGCTACCGCTTCCCGCCCACCCTCGGCGACCTCGACCTGCACCTGATCTCCGAAGGCCGCCACGAACTCCTCTGGCAGGTCCTCGGCGCCCACCCGCGCACGCTCGACGACGTCATCGGCACCTCCTTCGCGGTCTGGGCCCCGAACGCCCAAGGCGTACGCGTCATGGGCGACTTCAACGGCTGGAACGGCGTCGCCCACCCCATGCGCTCGCTCGGCTCCAGCGGCGTGTGGGAACTGTTCGTGCCGGGCGTCGGCGCGGGCACCCGCTACAAGTACGAGATCCACACCCGCGACGGCCGCCTCCTGCACAAGGCCGATCCGCTGGCCCGCGCCACCGAGGTCCCGCCCGCCACCGCCTCCGTCGTGCACACCTCCGCGTACGCCTGGAGCGACGCCGCGTGGATGGCGACGCGCGGCGGCGCGGACTGCCACGCCCGCCCGATGTCGGTGTACGAGGTGCACCTGCCGTCCTGGCGCCCCGGACTCACCTACCGCGAACTGGCCGAGGAACTGCCCAAGTACGTCACCGGACTCGGCTTCACGCACGTCGAGTTGATGCCGGTCATGGAGCACCCGTTCGGCGGCTCCTGGGGCTACCAGGTGACCGGGTTCTTCGCCCCCACGTCCCGCATGGGCGACCCCGACGACCTGCGCCACCTGATCGACTCCCTGCACGCGGCCGGCATCGGCGTCATCCTCGACTGGGTTCCGGCCCACTTCCCGAAGGACGACTTCGCGCTCGCCCGCTTCGACGGCGAACCCCTCTACGAGCCGTCCGACCCGCGCCGCGCCCACCATCCGGACTGGGGCACGCTGGAGTTCGACCACGGCCGCCGCGAGGTCCGCAACTTCCTTGTCGCCAGCGCCCTTTACTGGTGCGTGGAGTTCCACGTGGACGCGCTCCGCGTCGATGCCGTCGCCTCCATGCTCTACCTCGACTACTCGCGCCCGGACGGCGCGTGGAGCCCCAACGAGCACGGCGGCCACCAGAACCTGGACGCCGTCGCCTTCCTCCAGGAGCTGACCGACACCGTCCGCCGCGCCGCGCCCGGCGCCCTCACCATCGCCGAGGAGTCCACGGCCTGGCCCGGCGTGACCCGGCCCACGTACGAGGTCGGCGACGACGGCTTCGGCGGACTCGGCTTCGACCTCAAGTGGAATCTGGGCTGGATGCACGACACGCTCGGCCACCTCGCCCGCGACCCGGTGCACCGCTCCTGGCACCACGACGAGATCACCTTCTCCATGGTCTACGCGTACAGCGAGCGCTACCTGCTGCCGCTCTCCCACGACGAAGTCGTGCACGGCAAGGGCGCGCTGGTCGCGAAGATGCCGGGCGACTGGTGGCAGCGGCGCGCGAACCTGCGGTCCCTGCTCGCCTTCATGTGGGCCCACCCGGGCAAGCAACTCCTCTTCATGGGACAGGAGTTCGGCCAGGGGGCGGAGTTCGACCACGACGCCGGGCCGCAGTGGTGGGTGCTCGACGAGGCCTGGCCCGCGCACGCCGACCACGACGGCATCCGCGCGCTCGTCCGCGACCTCAACACCCGCTACACCGCCACCCCGGCGCTGTGGGAACGGGACGCGGACCCGGCCGGCTTCTCCTGGATCGACGCCTCGCACGCCGAGGCCAACGTCCTGTCCTTCGTGCGGTACGACGCGACGGGCCGGCCCCTCGTCGTGGTCTGCAACCTCTCGCCCGTCGTGCGCGCCGGCTATCGCGTCGGCCTGCCCGACGCCCCCGCCTGGAGGGAGGTGCTGAACACGGACGCCGCCGGTTACGGCGGCAGCGATGTACGCAACGACGCGGTGATACGGCCCGAGCCGACGCCCTGGCACGGGCGCGCGGAGAGCGCCGCCCTCACCCTGCCGCCGCTCGCGGTGGTGTGGCTCGAACCCGCCCCCGGTCGCCCTGAGGAGGACGCCCTCGATGACCGCTGACCCACAGGCGCAGGACGACGACGACCTGTACGACCTGATCGTGACCCCGTACGACATCAGGGGCCTGTTCCGCGCCGAGGTCGACCCCGGCCTCGCCTACCGGGTGGGCGCCGCGTTCACCGAGCTCACCGGCGCGGGCGCGATCGCCGTCGCGCACGACGCGCGGGAGTCCTCGCCCTGCCTCGCCGACGCCCTCGCCCAGGGCGTCCTCGACCAGGGCGCCGACGTCGTCGACGCGGGCCTCGGCTCCACCGACTACCTGCACTACGTCTCCGGCCGCCTCGACGTGCCGGGCGCCATGGTCACCGCGGGCCGCGCCCCGGCCCCGTACAACGGGATCCGGCTGTGCCACGCGGGCGCCGTCGCCGTCGACGAGAGCACCGGCATGGAACGGCTCAGGCGCCGGCTGCGCCAGCCGCGCCCGCCGCTCACCGAGTGCCCCGGCTCGGTGGTCCCCAGCCGCGACCTGACCGGTTACGCCGAGCACCTGCGCGCCCTCGTCGACCTCGCGGACATCCGTCCCCTGAAGGTCGTCGTCGACGCGGGCAACGGCGTGGCCGGGCTGACCGCGCCGCTCGTCCTGGACCATCCGGCGGTCGAACTGGTGCCGCTGCACTTCGAGTTGGACGGCACGTTCCCGCACCGCGCCCCGGATCTGGAGGACGTGAGCGGGCTGCGGGAACGCGTGCGGGAGACGGGGGCCGACCTCGGTCTCGCCTTCGACGGGGACGGCGACCGGCTGCTGGCCGTCGACGAGCGCGGGGCGACCGTCCCGGCCGCCGCCGTGATCGCCCTCGTCGCCCGGCGCGAACTGGCCCGCCGCCCCGGCGCCGCCGTCGTCCACGACCTGGTCACCGCCACCTCCGCGGTCGAGGCCATCAAGGAGGCCGGCGGCATTCCCGTACGTTCCCGGGTCGGTCCGGCCGCCATCAAGGCGCTGATGGCCGAGCAGGACGCGGCGTTCGGCGGCGGGCACTGCGGCCACTACTACTTCCGCGACCTCTGGTACGCCGACACGGGCATGCTGGCGGCGCTGCACCTGCTGGCCGAACTCGGTGAATCGGGGGCCGAGTTGTCCGAACTCGCCGCCCGGCACGACGGGTACGCCTGCTCCGGCGCGATCGACGTCCCGGTGCCCGACCCGCTGGCCGCGCTGCAGCGCGTGGTCCGCCACTTCGCCGCGCACGGCACGGACCTGGACCATCTCGACGGCGTCACCGGCGAGTTGGCCGACGGCGCTCGGTTCAACGTACGCGTCCCCGGGACCGGCCCCGTCGTCCGGGTGAACGTGGAGGCGGGGACGGTCGCTGCGATGGGCCGGCTGCGGGACCGGGTGGTGGACGTGGTGGTCAGTGCTGGTCGGTGAGAGCGACCTGCACGTCGCCGGTCCTGGCCAGGCCGGCCGCCGACAGGGCCTTGTCGTACGCCTTGAGCGCCGCGGTGGTGTCGCCGTACTGCTGCCACAGATCGCCGATGCGCCGCCAGTTCTGCGCGGAGTCGCGTGACGCCGGGAAGTGCTGCTGCTGTCGGTCGGCGGCGTGCAGGTGCTGCACCGCGTCCTCCCGCTCGTCGCGCAGGAGGCAGATCTCCGCGAGGTAGGTGCGTGCGCGGACGGACAGGATCCGGTTGTCCGTGCCGAGCAGCCCGAGCGCGCGCTGCGCGTGGGCGGCGGCCGTGTCCAGGTGGCCGAGACGCTTGTGGGTGTCGGCGAGGTTGAGCTCGCAGCGGATCAGTTCGCTGGCGGTGCCGACCTCGGCCAGGGACTCCTGGGCGGCCTGGAGGAGGTCGAGGGCGTGCTCGGGACGTGGCGGGTCCGACTGCAGCAGCATCACGCCGTAGTTCATCCTGAGGATGGCGATGTGGCGTACGTTGTCGCCCTCGGCCATCATGGCGAGCGCCCGCTCGGTCAGGGAGATCGCCTCGTGCAGTCGCCCTTGCGACCTGGCGACCAGTCCTGCGCTCCAGTAGACGGATCCCCGGGCGGCGTACGACCCCTGGGCCTCGGCCGCGGGGAGCAGCCGTTCGCCGAGCAGCTGGGCCCGCGTCAGGTCTCCCCGCATGTGGTAGGAGCTCATCAGCGTGGACCCGACCTGAATGTGGTCCATGGTCGTGTCGAGGCCGAGCGCGTCCAGCTTCGCCACCGCCCGCTCGCCGACGTCGATGCTGAGCGAGATGTCCCCCGCGTTGCGGTAGCTGCGGCACAGCGCCACCGTGATCCGGCACCAGTCGTCGGACCCCGCGCTGATCGCGGGATCACGGTGCAGCTCGTCGAGGAGCGCGATGGCCGCTTCGAGGCGGTCGGTCTTCTCCAGCGCGGTGGCCTGACCGATGCGGGCACGCCGGATCATCGACTCGTCCAGCGCCGAACGGTCCGCGAGGAGATCGCTGAACGCCTGCATGGCCTCGCCGTCGTCCCCGTTGCGCAGCGCCATCTCGGCGAACGCCAGCTTCATCCGGGCCTCTTCGGCCCGGTGCTCGTCGCGCCCGGTCAGCAGGTACTCGGGCGTGGTGCCGAGCCGCTCCGCGAGGGTGGCCAGCACCGGGGCGGACGGCAGACGCTTGCCCGACTCGATGAGGGATATGTAGCTGGTCGACGCGTCCCGGGAGGCGAGGTCCTGCTGCTTGAGGCCGTGCTGTGTCCGAAGAGTCCGTACGCGGCCTCCAACGCCCTCTGCCTGCTCCGCCTTGGCGTGATCCATGGAGGACTCCTTCCGGAGTTCATGACAGTCTGTTTGACAACTCAAAGTTACCAGCATGACTGTGCGCGGCCAATGACTCGGACTGGATCGCCCGCCTTTTATGGCAAGTTGGGATGTCCCGCCGCCTACTTGAGTGCTTTGCCAAGTCGTTACTTGACTGTCGGAGTGATTAAGAATTGACTCTTGCTGTCAACTCGCTTGCTTGTTCGCACAGTTGGGGGCTGGAGAATGAAGGCAAGAGTGCTCGTGTTCCTGATGGTCCTGATGGTGGGGGGATTCGCGACGTTCGCGTGGCATCTCGATTCGGCCGGAGCGGGAAGAGCGGTTCCGGTGAGCAAGGAGAACTCCGAATTCGGCGGGTGCTGCTGACCATGGCGGCGGGCCGCCGGGTGGACATCCTCACCCGTGAATACCCGCCCGAGGTCTACGGCGGCGCGGGAGTCCACGTGGCCGAGCTGTCGCACAGCCTGCGCCGGCTCACGGACGTACGAGTGCGATGCCTGGGCGGGCCCAGGCAGGAGAAGAACGTCACGGCCTACGGTCTCGACCGTGAACTCACCGACGCGGACGCCGCGTTGGGGTTCCTCGGAGCGGACCTGGCCATGGCGCGCGACTGTGCCGGCGCGGGAGTCGTGCACAGTCACACCTGGTACGCGAACATGGCCGGCCACGTCGCGCGCACCCTGCACGGCGCAGCCCACGTCATGACGATGCACAGCCTGGAACCGCTCCGCCCCTGGAAGGCGGAGCAGTTGGGAGGGGGCTATGCGCTGTCGAGCTGGATGGAGCGCGCGGCCATCGGCGCGGCGGACCGTGTCATCGCGGTCTCCGCGGCGATGCGCGAGGACGTCCTGCGGGTCTATCCGCAGGTCCCGCCGGAACGGGTGCGGGTGATCCACAACGGCATCGACACGGACGCGTACCGGGCGGACCACGGCACGGACGCGCTCGACCGGTACGGCATCGACCCGGACCGGCCGTACGCGCTCTTCGTCGGCCGCGTCACCCGCCAGAAGGGGTTGCCGCACCTGTTGCGCGCGGCGTTCGCCCTGCCGCCCGAGGCGCAGCTCGTGCTGTGCTGCGGGCAGCCGGACACCCCGGAGATCGCCGCCGAGGTGGCGGCGCTCGTAGAGGAACTGCGCGCCGTACGCGACGGAGTGTTCCGCGTCGACGGAATGCTGGACACCACGTCCGTACGTCAACTGCTCACCCACGCGCGCGTGTTCGTGTGTCCCTCGGTGTACGAGCCGATGGGCATCGTGAACCTGGAGGCGATGGCGTGCGGCACGGCGGTCGTCGCGTCGGCCGTCGGGGGCATCCCCGAGGTCGTCGCCGACGGGCAGACGGGCACGCTGGTGCCGTTCGACGCGACGCCCGACGCCACGGGCGAGCCGTCCGACCCGGAGAAGTTCGCCGCACAACTCGCCGCGGCCATCGGTGAGTTGCTCGGTGACCCGGGACGGGCCGGGCGACTCGGCGCCGCCGGGCGCGAGCGGGCCGTCACGCACTTCTCGTGGGACCGCGCCGCCGCGCGGACCATGGAGGTGTACGCGGAGGCCGTGGCGGCACGCTGAGTGCCGCCGGGGTCAGTGCACACGGGGATGCCCCTTCGGAGCCGGAAGGCTCCCGAGGGGCATTCTCCGTGGTGGCGGCGCCGGGACGGCGGCCAGCAGGGCGCGGGTGTACGGGTGCCGGGGGCGGGTGAACACCTCGTCGACGGTGCCGGACTCCACGGTGCGCCCCTCGGACATCACCACCACCCGGTCCGCGAGCTGCCGGACGACGGCGAGGTCGTGGGAGACCAGCAGGCAGGCCGGCGCGTCGGGCCGGGCCTTCAGCGCGCGCAGCAGAGCGATGATTCCCGCCTGCACGGAGACGTCCAGCGCGGAGACCGGTTCGTCGAGCAGGAGCAGGTCCGGGCGGACCGCGAG
The DNA here is from genome assembly GCF_000373565.1 of Streptomyces sp. HmicA12. Classification (GTDB taxonomy): domain Bacteria; phylum Actinomycetota; class Actinomycetes; order Streptomycetales; family Streptomycetaceae; genus Streptomyces. The sequence continues at coordinate 158,231 of NZ_KB891850.1, forward strand.
GGCGCGGGCGAGCGCGACGCGCTGGCGCTGGCCGCCGGAGAGCTGGTGCGGGTGCCGTCCGGCGGTCTCCGGGTCCAGGTCCACCTGGGTCAGCAACTGCCTTGTACGGGACTCGATCTCGGGGCGCGGTGTGCGCTGGGCCTGCATCGGTTCCGCCAGGATCCGGGCGATCGTCATGCGAGGGTCCAGGCTCGCCGCCGGGTCCTGGAGCAGGATCTGGACGCGGCCGCGCAGGCGGTGCCGCTCCGCCCGGGTGAGCGTGGCCGTGTCCTGGCCGAGGATCTTGACGCGGCCCGACTCCGGTGCGGTCAGGGCGATGATCCGGGCCAGGGTGGTGGATTTGCCCGCGCCCGATTCGCCCACCAGCGCAACGGTTTCGCTTCGCCGGACGGTGAGGTCGGCGTGGTGGACGGCTCGGTGGGTGCGGTAGGTGGCGGTGAGGGCGGTGACTCTCAGGGCCTCAACCGGGCTGGCGGGGCGCGGTTTTGGCGGGGGTGAGGTGCGGTAGTGGGGGGTGCGGTCGGGGTGGTGGCAGGCTGTTTGGTGGATGCGCCCAGTCGCCGTGGGGGGTTTCTCGATCGTCGGCGGCTTGCGCGTCGTTGTGGTTGCGCGCGCCCTGCGGCGGAGCCGCTGATCGGTACTGCCCCGCGCCCCTGCGGGGCGCTCCCTCAGCTCGGGGATCGTGGTGGCGCACTCCGGACCTGCCACCGGGCACCTCGGTGCGAACGCGCAGCCCTCGTTCGCCTCGCCCGGCGACGGGGGCGTCCCCGGCATCTGGGCCAGCGCGTGGACCTCGTCGAGGCGCGGGGTCGCGGCCAGCAGGCCCACCGTGTACGGCATCCGGGGGCGGGTGAAGAGCGCGTCCGTCGGGGCGCTCTCCACGACCCGGCCCGCGTACATCACCGCCACCCGGTCCGCGGTGTCCGCCACCACCCCCAGGTCGTGGCTGACCAGGAGCAGCGCCGCCCCGGTCGCCGCCCGCGCGTCCCGCAGGGCGGCCAGCACCCCGGCCCGCACGCCGGCGTCCAGCGCGCTCGTCGGCTCGTCGGCGACGATGACGTCGGGGCGGCCGGCGACCGCCATCGCGATCATCGCGCGCTGGCGAAGTCCGCCCGAGAGCTCGTGGGGGTGGGCGCGGGACACCCGCAGAGGGTCGGGCACCCCGAGCTCCGCGAGCAGCTCGACCGCCCGGTGCCGCGCCGACCGCCGTCCGGGGCGCGGCCGTTCGTGGATGCGCAGCACCTCGCCGATCTGGTCCCCGATCCGGTGCACCGGCGTGAACGCGGCCAGCGGGTCCTGGAAGACCATGGCGACGCGGCTGCCGCGCAGCCGGGCCAGGTCGCGTGCGGGCAGGCCGACCAGCTCCGTGCCGAGCAGCCGCACCGAACCGCGTACCGTCGCGCCGTGCGGCGGCAGACCGAGCGCGGCGAGCGCGGTGAGCGTCTTGCCCGCGCCGGACTCGCCGACCAGGCCGAGCACCTCACCCCGGTGCAGCGTGAGGTCGACGCCCCGCACGGCCGCCCGGTCGGCGCCGAACTCCACGTGCACGTCCCGCAGTTCGAGGACCGGCTCCGGTGAGCTCATGCCGGTACCGCCCGTGCCGCCGTCGGATCGAGCGCCGACCGCAGCGCCTCCCCGACCAGGTTGACCGCGAGCACGAAGCAGAGCAGCAGGCCGGTCGGGAAGAAGAACATCCACGGGTACGTGAGCGCCCCCTCCGTGCTGTCGGCGATGAGCGTGCCGAGGGACACGTCCGGTGGCTGGATGCCGAAGCCGAGGTAGGACAGGCCCGCCTCGCTGATCACCGCCCCGGCCGTGGCGATCGTCGCGTGCGTGATCAGGAACGGGGCCAGGTGCGGCAGGATGTGCCGGCGCACGATGCGCAGCGGACGCACACCCATGTACCGGGCCGCCGCCACGTACGGGCGCTCGCGCAGCGACCGGGCCGTCGCCCGCACCGCCCGCGCCGTGAGCATCCAGCCGAGCGCGGCCAGCAGCCCCGCGTACGCGAGCCAGCCCGTGTTCCGCAGCGACGGCGCGACGACCACCAGGACCAGGAACCCCGGCACCACCAGGAGCAGATCGGTGAGGAAGGTCAGCACGCGGTCCGGCCGGCCGCCGAAGCAGCCCGCGCACGTGCCGACCAGCGCCGCGAACGCCGTGCCCGCGAGCGCGACCAGCAGGCCGATCAGGAGCGACTTCTGCAGCCCGCGCGCGCTCTGCGCGAACACGTCCTGCCCGATCCGGTTGGTGCCGAACCAGTGCCCGCCGCCCGGCGGTGCGCTCAGCGCCGCGTAGTCGACGTCCGTGGGGGAGTACGGGGACACGTACGGGCCGAGGAACGCGTACAGGAACAGCAGCGCGATCAGCGCGAGGCCGGTCAGCGCGCCCGGCGAGCGCGACAGGACCCGGGCGGCGCCCGTCACCGGCGCACCCTCGGGTCGAGGGCCAGCAGCAGCGCGTCGGCGAGCAGTCCCGCGAGCAGCACCGTCACGGCCGCGAACAGACAGACCGCGACGACCGAGTTCACGTCACCCTTCTGTGTCGCGTCCAGGAACCAGCTGCCCATGCCGGGCCAGCCGAAGATCTGCTCCGCGAACACGGAACCGGTGAACAGGGTGAGGAAGCCGAAGGAGAAGAACGTCGCCATGGGGATGAGCGAGACCCGCAGACCGTGCCGCAACAGCGCCCGGCCGGGGGTCAGCCCCTTGGCCTGGGCCGTGCGCAGATGGTCGGCGGCCAGCACGTCCAGGGTCGCGGCCCGCTGATAGCGGCTGTAGGAGGCGATCGCGCCGAGTGCGACGGTGGCGGCGGGGAGCAGCAAGTGCGCGCCCCTGTCCCGGAGTTGGGGCAGAATGCCGTGGGCGGCGCCCGGGGTGGACTCGCCCGTGTAGCGGATCACCGTGTGCCCCACGCCGTCGTTGACGGAGAGCGCCCCGTCCTTGAGCAGCAGGGCGAGTACGAACGTCGGGACCGACAGCACCAGGAAGGAGAGGACCGTCATCGCGCGGTCCGGCAGCCGGCCCCTGCGCACCGCCGCCCACACGCCCGCGAGCACCCCGATGCCCGCCCCCGCCACGGTGCCGACGAGCAGCAGCCGCACCGACACCCCGACGCGCCGCCCGAACTCGGCGTTCACCGAAGCCCCGTCGAGCGTGCGGCCGAGGTCCCCGTGGAGCGCCCGCCACGACCAGTGGCCGAACCGGTCGAGCACCGGGGCGGAGTCGTCGAGGCCGAGCGCGGACAGCTCGTGGTCGACCGCCGACGCGGGCGGGCGGGGCGTGCGGTCCTCGAAGTAGGCGCGCGGACTCAGCGCCGCGGACGCGACGACGTACGAGACGAGGACGGAGGCGAGAAGGAGGGCGACGCTGCGGATGATGCGCCGGAGCACGCGGCCGGCCATGCGCCTCCTTGTCGGTCGTGCGGCAGGCGATGTTCATGAGCGCGATACATGATGATGTTACGTTCAACTGCGGCCATTTGTTGGTTAGTTGTGGGCATTTGGTGATCCTTTGCATTCACTTGGAGGCTTCCGTGAGCCGGTTACGTCGACTCGGCGCCGTCGTCGGGCTGGCCGCGGCGACGGCACTCGCGGGATGTACCGGCTCCGGCGGCTCGTCTGAACCGCAACGGTCCACCGCGGCCGCCGAGTTCGGCGCCCAGGACATGGGGGCGATGCCCGTCGACCGGCTCCGCGACGGCGGCACGCTCACCCTCTCCACCACGGCCTGGGCCACCCAGTTCAACTTCCACCAGGTCGACGGCGGCACCGACACCGTGGCGGAACTCGCGAGCCTGGTCGAGCCCAGCCTCTTCCTGCGCGACGCCAAGGGCGTGCCGCGCCCCGACCCCGACTACCTCGTCTCGGCGAAGGTCACCGGCACCGCGCCGCAGACCGTGATCTACCGGCTCAACCCCAAGGCCCGCTGGTCCGACGGGAAGCCCGTCGGCGCCGCGGACTTCGCCGCGCAGTGGCAGGCCCTGGGACGGGGCGACGACCGCTTTCACATCGCCGACCCGACGGGCTACGACCAGATCGCCTCGGTCACCGAAGGCGGCGACGCCCACGAGGTGAAGGTCGTCTTCCGCGCCCCGTACGCCGACTGGCAGCGCCTGTTCACGCCGCTGTATCCCGCCTCCGCGATCTCCACCCCCGAGCGGTTCAACAAGGGCTGGATCGATCAAGTCCCGGTCACCGCGGGCCCGTTCAAGGTAGGGAAGCTCGACCGCACCACCGAGACCGCCACCGTCGTCCGCGACCCCGACTGGTGGGGCACCCGCCCCCGGCTCGACCGGATCGTGCTGCGCACCCTGCTCCCCGACGCCGCGCTCCAGGCCTACCGGAACGGCGAGATCGACACCACGAACGCCGCCACCACCGAGGACTACGCCCAGCTGAAGAACGCGGAGCGGAGCGAGATACGCACCGGCTCCGCCTGGGACGAGGTGCACGTCGCCCTCAACGGCGCGCGCGGCCCGCTGGAGGACATCGATGTCAGACATGCCGTCCAGCGGGCCGTCGACCGGCAGGCGCTGGCGGACGTCGCGGCCAAGGGGCTGCCCGTCGGCGTACCGCTGCTCGGCAACCACATCTTCATGACGAACCAGCCCGGGTACGCCGATCACTCCGACCCCTGGGGCACGTACGACCTCGCCGAGGCGCGCCGCCTCCTCGACAAGGCGGGCTGGAAGGAGCAGGGCGAGGGCGAGCCGCGCACGAAGGACGGCAAGGAACTGCGGCTGCGGTTCGTCATCAGCACCTACACCAACCGGCTCGGGCTCGACCTGTCGCAGCTGATCCAGTCGATGCTCGCCCGCGCCGGTGTCCAGGTCGACATCGTGAAGGTGCCCGCGAACGACTACTCGGCGAAGTATCTGAACCAGGGCAACTTCGACCTCGTCATCTTTCGCTTCACCGGCCTCAGCTACCCCGGTCAAGCCGTCTCGATCTACGAACGGCCGCACGGCGCACAGTCGTTCCTCAACTACGGGCGGGTCGGCGACGCCACCGTCGACAAGCTGCTGCGCCGGGCCGCGAGCACCCTCGACAAGAAACGAGCCACCACCCTCTACAACCGGGCGGACGCGGAGATCTGGCGCCTGGGTCACGACATCGAGCTGTACCAGCGACCGCAGATGATGGCGGTCCGCGCAGGGCTCGCCAACTACGGCATCCCGGGGCTCGGCGACATCGACTGGACGAAGGTCGGCTGGGCCGGGACATAGCCGTGGCCGCCCCCGGGGCGGGGCGGCCACGGCCGGGTGGTTCAGACCGCCGATCCGCTGAGCACCCGCTCCGGCCTGCGCACGGCGGCCTGGCGGAGCGTCGCGTACCCGAGCGCCGCCGACGCCAGCGTGACGTGGTGGTGCCAGCCGCGGAACGAACGGCCCTCGAAGTCACCGAGCCCGAAGTCCTCGTGCAGCCGGCGCAGGCCCGTGTCCGCCAGGGACCGCAGCTGGGCCAGGGGCAGCGCCTCGGCGAGCCTGCGCGCGGGCAGGTTCGTCAGCCAGTACGCCCGCGGCTCGGGCCGCCCGAACGGCCAGTCCGTGACCAGGTGCCGCGGGCTCTGGCGGTGGGCCGGCACGGCCCGGCCGCCCGTCGGTGCCGCGCACAGCAGCGCGGGCGTGGACAGGAACTGCGAGCGGTACCGGCGCTCGGTCACCCGGTCCTGCCAGCTGACCGGGGTGCGCTCGGACCGCCGGGCCACGTGGGCGGCCAGGTCGGTGACCGTGCCGCGCACCGCGGGCAGCGCCGAGTGCGGCCGGGGCATGGTGACGGCGGTGCGCGGCGACACCTGCACGAGATAGCCGAGGCCGCGCGCCTCCAGGCCGTGCAGGAGCGGCTCGGTCTCGGTCTCGTGGCGCCAGTCGGCGAGCACGGGCCGCGGGTCGAGCAGCCACTCCTCGGTCATCTCGTCGACGGCTTCGAGCACGGACTGCCAGCGCGGTCTGGACTGCTCGTGCGCGGGCACGTGCGCGGCCTCCCGCAGCCGCTCGTCGCGGTCCCAGCGGGGTGGCAGCAGCAGCCGCCAGTTCACCGGGAGGCCGCCGCCGGCGCCCACCAGGGAGACGGCGCAGGCGAGTTGGCAGTTGACGGTGCGTTCCTGGGAGGGAGCGTACTGACGGGCCACGCCCACCGAGCGGTCGCCGTTCTTGACGAAGACGACCTCGTCCACCGACCAGGCCTCGGTCTCGAAGGCGTCCGCGAGCCGCAGCGCCGTACGCCGGCGCACGGGCCCGCAGTCCCACGGGCTCTGGTGCACGAACTGCTGGAGCTGCTGCACGGCGGGCCGCCCGAGCACGTGCTCGGAGATCCGGGTGGGCGTCTTGCGGCCCGGAACGGACAGCAGGCCGCGCAGATAGACCTCGCCCCAGCGCCGCTGGTCGGACCGCGCGAGCTCCCGGAACAGGTCCCGGCAGTACGCCTGGAAGGAGAGGGGCGCCGGTGAAGACGGGCGAGTGGGAGGAGAGACAGGAGAGGGACGAGAGGGACGAGAGGGACGGGAGGGAGGAGACGGAGAAGACACAGGGCCCCCAGGACGGTGCGGAACGGGTGAGCGGAGCGGGGATTCAGTCATGGGCGCACGCGTCCCCGCCCTCCAGCAGGAAGGCGTCGGTGGACAGCAGCGCGTCGGCGACGTCGGGCAGCGCGCAGCCGACGATCACGAAGTCCACGTCGAGCCCGGCCTTGGTCCGCTGGAAGAGGAGCTCGTTGATGGCCGGGCGGCACATCGACGTGACCTCGCACAGATGGAACTCCACGCGCAGCGGCTCGGCCGCCATCACCTCGCTCAGGATCCGCCGGAACTTCTCCAGCTCGGTGGTGTCGATGACGCCGTCGCAGCGCACGTGCGCCGTGCCGCCGTCGAACTCCGTCCGCATCCGCAGCCGCATCTGCGCGGGCTCCAACTCGACGCGTACGCGCAGCGGTTCGTCGCCGACGGGCAGCCGGACCGTGAGCTCCTTCGCGTCGAAGTGGTGGTGCGGCCGGCCGTCCACCCACACCCGGGTCAGCTCCACCGAGCCGGCCGGCAGCAGATCGGGCGCCACCCGCAGCGTGCGGTCGGGCAGGTCGCCGGGGCGCGGCCTGAAGTGCAGGGTGAGCGGGTCGTTGCTGATCAGCAGGCCGGTGTAGGTCGCGGCCAGGTAGCACAGCTCGAGGGAGTGGTAGCCCGCCATGGAGTGGCTGCCCTTGAGCCGCTCGGTGCCCAGCAGGAACGGGATGCCGTTGGCCTGCACGTTGAAGTAGACGCCGCCGTCGTCGTAGTCGAGGAAGAAGGCGTTGTGGAAGGAGGCCGCCTCACGCGCGAGCCGCAGCTGCTCCGGGTCGTTCGTGGTGCCCGCCAGGATCAGATAGGCGAGGATCGCCTGCTCCTGCTGCCACCACGCCTTGCGGTCGTGCCACACCATGCGGTGCATGCCGCTGTCCGGATCGGCCCTGCGCTCCACCACGTCGTACCAGCCGCCGCGCAGCTGGTCGCTGCCGACGGCCGGCATGATCTCCGCGATCCGCTCGGCGAGCGTGCCGTAACTGTCCTTGTCCACCAGGGACTTGATGCGGGTCAGGTTCCAGGCGATCTTCAGGTTGTGGCCGACCACGGCCCGGTCCTGCTGCCAGCCCCACGTGCGGTCGGGCGACCAGTCGGCGTGGAACCGCTCCTGCACGAAGGGGCTGTTCGGCTCGTCGGGGAACCGCTCGACGATCGTGTCCGCGGTCTCTTCGAGGAGCGCGGCGAAGTCCTCGCGCCCCGTGGCCAGATACGCGTTGATCAGATAGGCCGGTGCGTGGTCACCGATCGAGTTCCAGTTCTTGCGGGACCGGTTGGGGCCGAGCGAGTCGGCGTGCGGGTCGAGCGTGATCGGGTCGATGTGCGAGAAGAACCCGCCCTGCTCACGGTCCCTGAAGTACTGCTCGAACAGGGCCACCGTGCGGTCGATGTCGTCGAGGATGCGCGGGTCGCCGGTGACCCGGTAGGTCTGGGTGGGCCCGGCGAGCGCGTAGATCTGCTCGTACATCGGGATCGCGTCGACGTCGTCGCCGAACACCGAGGCGTAGACCTTGCGCTGGCCGGTCGGGGTGACGTCCATGCCGTGGTACCAGTAGACGATCCCGTCCTGGTCGTCCGCGACCCGCATGTGCTCGCGCAGATACTCCGTGCCCGACTCGGCGGCGTCCAGGAACCGGTCCTCGCCGGTCAGCAGGTACGCGGTCGACAGGCCGTACACGAGCCGGGAGATGGTGTCGGTCTCCTGGCGCACGTCCTCGCCGTCGAAGTCGGGCAGGTGCGTGCCGTGCAGGGTCAGCTGGGTGCGGAAGTTGCGCCAGTCGTACTTCCCGTCGGGGAAGTGGCCGCGCAGATAGAAGTCGGCGACGGCGGCCGCCTGCTGGACCCACCACGCCGGGTGCTCGAAGACGTAGGAGCCGCGGTGCTCCTCGGGGAAGGTGATCTCCTTCGCCTCGAAGCGCTCGCCGTCCTCCCACTCGTAGGCGACTCCGTACGCGTAGAGGTAGCGGCCCTCGGCGAGCATGTCCATGGTGGCGTCGGTGGTGTCGCGGTAGCCGTCGCCGAGGTTGCGGACGATGCGCGAGGAGACGTTGCGGGGCAGGTGGACCGTGAACTCACGGTCGTCGGAGGTGCGCAGACCGAACCGGCGTCCGGTGGGGCTGAAGTAGGTGACGTAACCGGCGAGAGTGTCGGAGAACGTGCGGCGACGTGCGGCGTAAGCACTCATCGGGGGCTGTCCTTCGCATCAGGCAGGGCCGCCAGCACAACGATGCTGCGGCCGGGGGCGTGGAAGGTGTGGTCGTCGTGGCGCTCCTCTTGACCGGCCGGAAGGATGTCGTGCGGGCCCGCGCGCGAGGTGTCCAGGACGCGGTGCCAGCTGTGGCCGCGGATGTGCGGCAGCTCGAAGTCGAGGCCCAGGTGGTACATGTTGAGGATCAGGTGCAGGTCGGGATCGCCGTCGAACCCGCCGAGCGTGCAGGCCAGGACCCGGGCGTTGGTGTCCTCCCAGCCGGGCTGCTCCAGGCGTGTGCCGTGCCAGACGATGTCCGGCAGCTGCCGGGAGTTGAGGCGTCCGTTGTAGAAGTGGGGTGCGCGGAAGGTGCGGTAGCGGCGGCGCAGCTCGATCACGCGCCGGGTGAACTCGAAGGTCTCCTCCTCCTTCGCGGCCTGGTCCCAGTCCAGCCAGGACGTCGGGTTGTCCTGGCAGTACGCGTTGTTGTTGCCGTTCTGGGAGTTGCGGAACTCGTCGCCCGCGAGCAGCATCGGCACGCCCCTGCTCAGCATCAGGACGCTCAGCAGGTTCTTGATCTGCCGTACCCGCAGGCGTTCCACCTCGGGGTCGTCGCTCGGGCCCTCGGCGCCGCAGTTCCAGCTGAAGTTCTCGCCCGCGCCGTCGGTGTCGGCCTCGCCGTTGGCGTGGTTGCGCTTGTGGTCGTAGCTCACCAGGTCGTTGAGGGTGAAGCCGTCGTGGCAGGTGATGAAGTTGACGCTGTTGGTGGGCGGTTCGTTCTGCGGCCCGAACAGGTCCTCGGAGCCGCCGAGCCGCTTGGCCAGCTCGCCGACCACGCCGGCGTCACCGCGCACGAAGCGCCGCACCTCGTCGCGGAACGGGCCGTTCCACTGCGCCCAGCGTTTCCCCGGGAAACGGCCCACCTGATAGAGGCCGCCGCCGTCCCAGGGCTCGGCGATGATCTTCGTCTCGGCGAGCACCTTGGACAGCTCGATCGCCCACAGCACCGGCGGCACCGCCATCTCGTAGCCCTGGTCGCCGCGCGCGAGCTCGGAGGCCAGGTCGAAGCGGAAGCCGTCGATGTGGTGCTCGGTGACCCAGTACTCCAGGGACTCCTGGATGAACTTGGCGACGAAGGGGTGGTTGGCGTTCACCGCGTTGCCGCAGCCGGTGAAGTCCATGTAGTGGCTGCGGTCCTGCGGCCACAGGTGGTAGTACGCCTCGTTGGCCTGGCCGCGGAAGCTGATGGTCGGCCCGAACTCGTTGCCCTCGCTGGTGTGGTTGAAGACGACGTCGAGGATCACCTCGATACCGGCCCGGTGGAACGCCTTCACCATGTCCCGGAACTCCGCGATGTGCGTGTTCAGATGGGGCGAGGTGCAGTAGCCGGTGTGCGGGGCGAAGAAGCCGTACGGGTCGTAGCCCCAGTAGTTGTGCAGCGGGGTGCCGTCCGGGCTGTCGCGCAGCACCTGGGTCTCGTCGAAGTCGAAGACGGGCAGCAGCTCCACGGCGGTGACGCCGAGCCGCTTCAGGTGCGGGATCTTCTCGATGACCGCGGAGAAGGTGCCCGGGTGCGCGGCCCGCGAGGTCGGCGAGGCCGTCATGCCGCGCACGTGCATCTCGTAGATGACCGTGTCCTCGATGGGCGTGCGCAGCGGCTGGTCGCCCTCCCAGTCGTAGTCGCCCAGGTCGACGACGAGGCTGCGCATGCACGTCTCGACGTTGTCCTGCGCGCCGATCGCGAGGGTGCGGTTCCAGCGGGAGTTGATGTTGGCGCGGGCGTACGGGTCGAGCAGCACCTTGCGGTGGTCGAAGCGGGTGCCGGCTCGCTTGGGCTCGCGCGGCCCGTCCATCCGGTACGCGTAGACCTGCCCGGCGCCTATCCCGGCGACATGGCAGTGCCAGAAGTGGAAACTGCGGTGCTTGTCCCGCTGGAGGTGGATGGTCTGCGAGGGGTGCGGATCGTCGCAGTGGTCGAAGAGCAGCAGGTCGACGTGGGTGGCGTGCTCCGAGAAGACGGAGAAGTTGACTCCGCCGTCGACGACGGTGGAACCCAGCGGCTGGGGGCGTCCCGCCGTGATCTGCGGCGCCTCGGTCATGGTGGTCTCCGGTCTCGCGGCGAAAGGGCGGTGGGCGGTGGCGCGTCGAGCGGCGGTCGGGTCGGGGTGCGGTCGGGTGGCGGGCCGCCTCAGGCGACGGCGCGGACCGGTACGGGCTCGTCCGTGCTGAGCCCGGCGAACAGTTCCTCCCAGTCGCCGGGGGCGCTGCCCGCGCCGTTGCGCATCTCGAAGGTCAGCCCCTTCGCGGACGGGCAGTACAGGGCCTGGACGCAGGCCTCCGCCACGTCCTGCAGCGCGACGTAGCCGTCCCTGCGGTCGCCCTGTTCGAGGTGGATGCGGCCGTCGTCGGCGGAGACCGTGCGGTCGGTCAGCCAGCCGGGCCGGACGATCGTGTAGGCGAGGCCCGAGGAGCGCACCGCGTTCTCCCCGGCGAGCCGCCAGTCGAGCATCCGCCCGTACGCGTTCATCGGGTGCTCGGGGCGGGTCACGTGCCGCTGGCTGACCAGCACGAACTGGGCGGGCTCGAAGCCTTCCTGGCGGCGCAGCGCGTCCAGGGTGTTGAGCACGCCCGCGTGCAGCGTGCTCCGCGGGCTGTCGGGCCCCGAGGTGTCGGTGCCGGACTCCACCGTGTACACGACGGCGGAGCAGCCGTGCAGTGGGACGGGCAGGGTGTCGGCGTCACGGACGTCACCGAGGAAGAACTGGGCGCGGGGCGGCAGATGACGCTGGGCGCGCTGGGCGCTGCGGCCGATGACCCGGACCGTCTCCCCACGGTCCAGGAGTTTGCGGGTGACGATCCGGCCGACCCGGCCGGTACCGCCGATCACGGCGATGGCAGTGTTCACGGATCTCTCCAGAGGGGGCGCGGGGGCGGACGGGTCACACCCACTGCAAGATGTCGTCGGAGCTGGTGAGTTGGGTGCCGCTGGGCACGCCGGAGACGGCGGGTACGCGCAGCCGGGGATAGACGCTGACGCCGGACAGCCGGGTCCCGGACCACAGCTGGGCGCCGTCCCCCACGGCGGACAGGGCCTCCAGGCGCACCGGGGCCCGGGCGTCGGAGCGCACCTGCGCCATCGGGCCGACGTAGGAGTCGCTGATGTGCGCGTACGCGCCGATGACGGCGGAGTCGCCGAGCACGCTGCCCTCGACGTGCACGCCTTCGTGCAGGTCGACGCCGTCCCCGACGTCCGTCGAGCGCAGCCGGACGCCGGTGCCGATCTCCACGTGCCGGCCGATGCGCACCCCGGGGCCGATGACGACGCTGCCTTCGGCGATCTTCTGGGCGAGGGTGGTGCCGGTGATGTGGTCCTTGGAGCGCAGGCTGGACTCGTGGATCCAGTACCGCGGGTCGGTGCTGAGCGGTGTGCCGAGCGCCCGGTCCAGCTGCGGATAGAGGCCGCCGAGCGCGTCGCCGAGCGTGCCGAGGTAGTCGCCTATGTTGCCGAGGTCGCCCAGCCGCGCGATGGGTTCGACGGCCACCGCGTGGCCGAGCCCGACGAGCCGGGGCAGCAGGTCGTTGCCCCAGTCGAGGCGCTGCTGGGCGAGGCGGATCAGTTCGGGGGTGCGCGCGGCGAGCCGGAGGCGGGCGCAGTCGATGAGGTACATCCCGGCGTTGGTGGCCAGGGCGCGGGGGCCCTGTGGCTGGGTGATCTCGGGGAACTCCCGCTCGATGACGGAGAGTTGGGGCTTCTCCAGGAAGCCGCAGACCAGATGTTCCGCGGTGGTGCGCATGACGCCGTACTTGCCGGCGATCTCCTCGGGGGCGCGGGGCACGGCGGCCACGGTGACCATCGCGTCGGTGTCCCGCTGGGTGGCGAGCAGCCGGTCCAGCGAGAACTCGAACAGCGAGTCGACGGGCAGGACGAGTGCGGTGCCCGTCAGGTTCCACTGCTCCAGGTTGTGCAGGGTGGCCGCGCCCGAGCCCACGTTGTACGGGTCGAAGCGGGCCCGTGAGTAGTCGATCTCCACGCCGTACCGCTCGCCGTGGCCCAGGACGAGCTTGATCTGACTCCGGTTCTCAACTCCCTGTGCCACTACATGGAAACGGCGTATGCCTTGGTCGCGGCAGGCCTCGACGATCCACTCGATGAGCGGCCTGCCGGCGAACGGAATAAGCGCTTTGCTGCGGATGTAGTCGGCGGACTGGAGGGTGATGGGCTTCGCCCGTTCCCCCCGACCGCCGGCCAGGATGATGCCGACCGTGCTGTCGTCCCCCATCGCGCTGTCCTGCCTTCCAGGCCGACTTGTCGATGCGACAGATTCAACAACTTCTGTCATGTGGAGTCAAGTGACTTGTAATTTACGCAGGTTGGAGAGGTCCGAGTCAGTCAAGTCCGGGCGCGCGGGGCATGCGAAAGGGCCGGGCCCCGGGTCATGAAGACCCGGGGCCCGGCCCCGACTTTCGTACTGCTGACGAGACTTACGCCTCGAACACCTCACGCACCAGCTGCTCCTGCTCGGCCTGGTGGCGCTTGGCGGAGCCGACGGCCGGGGACGAGGAGTGCGGCCGCGAGATGCGGCGCAGGCGCTCGCCGTGCGGGATGTCGGCGCCGACCGCCAGGTCCAGGTGGTCGATCAGGTTGAGCGCGATGAACGGCCAGGCACCCTGGTTCGCCGGCTCCTCCTGCGCCCAGATGTACTTCTCGGCGTTCGGGAACTTGCTGATCTCCGCCTGGAGTTCGGCACCCGGCAGCGGGTACAGACGCTCGACGCGGATGATCGCGGTGTCGGTGTTCCCGCTCTTCTTCCGCTCGGCCTCGAGGTCGTAGTACAGCTTGCCCGCGACGAAGACGACCTTGCGGACCGCGTTCGCGTCCACCGTGTCGTCGCCGATGACCGGACGGAAGCCGCCCGTCGTGAACTCCTCCACCTTCGACGCGGCGGCCTTGAGGCGCAGCATCGACTTCGGGGTGAAGACCACCAGCGGCTTGTGGTGCGGGTTGTGCACCTGCCACCGCAGGAGGTGGAAGTAGTTCGACGGGAGCGTGGGCATCGCGACCGTCATGTTGTTCTGGGCGCAGAGCTGCAGGAAGCGCTCGATACGGGCCGAGGAGTGGTCCGGGCCCTGGCCCTCGTAGCCGTGCGGGAGGAGCAGGGTGACGCCGGACGTCTGGCCCCACTTCTGCTCGGCGGCCGAGATGTACTCGTCGACGACGGTCTGCGCGCCGTTGACGAAGTCACCGAACTGCGCCTCCCACATCACGAGGGACTCGGGACGCGCCAGCGAGTAGCCGTACTCGAAGCCCATGACCGCGTACTCGGAGAGCAGCGAGTCGTAGACGTTGTAGCGGGCCTGCTCGGGCGACAGGTAGAGCAGCGGGGTGTAGTCCTCGCCGGTCTGCCGGTCGATCAGCACCGCGTGGCGCTGGCCGAACGTGCCGCGGCGCGAGTCCTGGCCGGAGAGGCGGACCGGGGTGCCCTCCAGGAGGAGGGAGCCGAGGGCGAGGGTCTCGCCCATGCCCCAGTCGATCGTCCCGTCCTCGATCATCGACGCGCGGCGCTGCAGCTGCGGCAGCAGACGCGGGTGGACGGTGATGTTGTCCGGGATGTTGACCTGGGACTCGGCGATGCGCTTGACGACCTCCTGGGAGATCGCGGTCTGCACCGGCACCGGGAACTCGGCCTGCGGCGCCGCGGCCTCGGCCTCGCCCGGGTGCGAGACGGCCTCGCGGACCTCGGTGAAGACCTTCTCCAGCTGGCCCTGGAAGTCCTGCAGCGCCTGCTCGGCCTCTTCCAGCGTGATGTCGCCGCGACCGATGAGCGACTCGGTGTAGAGCTTGCGCACCGAGCGCTTCTTGTCGATCAGGTCGTACATCAGCGGCTGCGTGAACGCCGGGTTGTCCGACTCGTTGTGACCGCGGCGGCGGTAGCAGATGAGGTCGATGACGACGTCCTTGTTGAACGCCTGGCGGAACTCGAAGGCCAGACGGGCAACGCGGACGACGGCCTCGGGGTCGTCGCCGTTCACGTGGAAGATCGGCGCCTCGATCATGCGGGCCACGTCCGTGGCGTACATGGAGGAGCGCGAGGACTCCGGGGCGGCCGTGAAGCCGACCTGGTTGTTGATGACGATGTGGACCGTGCCGCCCGTGCGGTAGCCGCGCAGCTGCGACATGTTGAGCGTCTCGGCCACGACGCCCTGGCCCGCGAAGGCCGCGTCACCGTGCAGGGCGACCGGGAGGACGGTGAAGTCCGTGCCGCCCTTGTTGATGATGTCCTGCTTGGCGCGGACGATGCCCTCGATGACCGGGTCGACCGTCTCCAGGTGGGACGGGTTGGCGGCCAGCGAGACCTTGATCTGCTCGCCGTCCAGGCCGGTGAAGGTGCCCTCGGCGCCCAGGTGGTACTTCACGTCGCCGGAGCCGTGCATCGACTTCGGGTCGAGGTTGCCCTCGAACTCGCGGAAGATCTGCGCGTACGACTTGCCGACGATGTTCGCCAGGACGTTCAGGCGGCCGCGGTGGGCCATGCCGATGACGACCTCGTCGAGGCGGGCCTCGGCGGCGGAGTCGATGACCGCGTCGAGCAGCGGGACGACGGACTCGCCGCCCTCCAGCGAGAAGCGCTTCTGGCCGACGAACTTCGTCTGCAGGAAGGTCTCGAAGGCCTCGGCGGAGTTCAGGCGGCGCAGGATGCGCAGCTGCTCCTCGCGCTCCGGCTTGGAGTGCGCGCGCTCGATGCGGTCCTGGATCCACTTGCGCTGCTTCGGGTCCTGGATGTGCATGAACTCGACGCCGGTGGTGCGGCAGTACGAGTCGCGCAGCACACCGAGGATGTCGCGCAGCTTCATCATCGACTTGCCGGCGAAGCCGCCGACGGCGAACTCGCGCTCCAGGTCCCACAGCGTGAGCCCGTGCTCGGTGATGTCCAGGTCGGGGTGCTTGCGCTGCTGGTACTCCAGCGGGTCGGTGTCGGCCATGACGTGGCCGCGGACCCGATAGGAGTGGATCAGCTCGAAGACGCGGGCGGCCTTGGTGACGTCGTCGTCGTGCGAGGCGTCGATGTCCTTGAGCCAGCGGACCGGCTCGTAGGGGATGCGCAGGGCCTTGAAGATCTCGTCGTAGAACTCGTTCTCACCGAGAAGGAGGTTCGCGACGATGCGCAGGAACTCGCCGGAGGCGGCGCCCTGGATGACCCGGTGGTCGTAGGTCGACGTGAGCGTCATGACCTTCGAGATGCCGAGCTTGTTCAGGGTGTCCTGGGACGTGCCCTGGAACTCCGCCGGGTAGTCCATCGAGCCGACGCCCATGATGACCGACTGTCCGGGCATCAGGCGGGGCACGGAGTGCACGGTGCCGAGGCCGCCGGGGTTGGTCAGGGAGACCGTGACACCGGTGAAGTCGTCCATGCCGAGCTTGCCGTCGCGGGCGCGGCGGACGATGTCCTCGTAGGCCTGCCAGAACTCGAAGAAGTTCAGCGTCTCGGCCTTCTTGATGCCCGCGACGACCAGCTGACGGTCGCCGTTGGGCTTCACGAGGTCGATGGCGAGGCCGAAGTTGATGTGCTCCGGCTTGACCAGCGTCGGCTTGCCGTCCTTCTGGGCGAAGGAGTAGTTCATCGACGGCATGGCCTTGATGGCCTGCACCATCGCGTACCCGATGAGGTGCGTGAAGGAGATCTTCCCGCCGCGGGCGCGCTTGAGGTGGTTGTTGATGACGATGCGGTTGTCGAACAGCAGCTTCACCGGGACGGCGCGCACGGACGTGGCCGTGGGGACCTCGATGGAAGCGTTCATGTTCTTCGCGACGGCGGCGGCGGGACCGCGCAGCGTCACGAACTCGGGGCCGGCAGGGGCCTCGGTCGTCACTTGTTCAGCCTTCTTCGGTGCAGGAGCAGGAGCAGATGCCGCGGGAGCGGCGGCCGGCTTGGGCGCGGCGGCGGGCGCGGGCTTCGCGGCGGGCGCCGGTGCGGCGGGCGCCGCGGGTGCCTGAGCGGCGGGTGCCGGCGTGGCCGGGGCGGGGGGCGTCTGGGCCGGCTGCGGCGCAGGCTCAGTCGGCGCAGCCCCCGCGGCTGCGGCACCGGGCTTGTAGTCGGCGAAGAAGTCCCACCAGGCTCGGTCAACCGAATTCGGGTCCTGGAGGTACTGCTGATAGATCTCGTCGACGAGCCACTCATTGGGACCGAAGGCGGCAGCAGGGTTTTTGCCCTGCCCGGCTTGGTCGGTCTCGGTGGAGATGCTCGAGTTACTGGGGGACTGTGGCGACACGGCGTGAACCGCCCTCTTCCGCTTCTCACAAGGTGATGGACAGCGGGAATAAAGGCTACGCCTCCATCAGCGGGACGTGCAGACCGGGCCGGTGATCCGTCACGTAAGTCACACTGGAAGTCGTGTTTCGGGCCCGGAAATGGCGGGAAACAACCGAGGTTCTGCATGCTGAGATCGCGCGCCGGGCGTGTTCGGGTACGCCAGGGCGCGGCTTGACCTCCGCCTGACCGAAACCCTACGTCAACTTTGCGGTCGGGGCTCTCCCGGAAGAGTGACCTTGATCCGGCAGCCCCGCTCGGATTCGGCCACGCCGATCCGGCCGCCGTGGAGGTCCACGGCCCAGCGCGCGATGGCGAGGCCGAGGCCGGTTCCGCCGTCGCCCTTGCCGCTCGACCCGTTGTCCTTGGTACCGCGGTTGAAGCGCTCGAAGACCCGGTGCCACTCGGACTGCGGGATGCCGGGACCCTCGTCCTGCACCTCGAGCTCCAGGGACTCCGGGTACAGGCCGCGACGGGCCCGCACCGTGACCCGGCCGTGCGGCGGGGAGTGCTTCACGGCGTTGTCGATGAGATTCGCCACGACCTGGTGGATGCGCTCGGGGTCGGCGTGCCCGGTCAGCTCCGGCGGGGAGACGTCGAGGTGGAGATGGACGTCCGTACGCGTATGAGTACCGGACCCGGAGGCGATGCCGGCGCGCTGCGAGACGGCCATGTTGGCCTCCTTCAGCACGCCCGACAGGTACGGCCAGACCTCGAAGCGCCGTGCCTTGAGCGGTACGACACCGTTGTCCAGCCGTGACAGGTCGAGCAGCGTCTCGACGAGCCGTCCGAGCCGCTCCGTCTGTTTCAGCGCCGTGCGCATGGTCTCCGGGTCGGCGGACATGACGCCGTCCACCACGTTCTCCAGGACCGCGCGCAGGCCCGCGATGGGGGTGCGCAGCTCGTGCGAGACATTCGCCACGAGTTCCTTGCGCTGGTGGTCCTGGGCGGCGAGCTCGTCGGCCATGCGATTGATGGTGACGGCCAGGTCGCCCAGCTCGTCGCGGCGGTCGGCACCGCTCACGCGCCGCGTGTAGTCCCCGTTCGAGATCGACCGGGCCACCGTGTTCATCTCGTCGAGCGGCGCGGTCAGCGAGTGCGCCACGAACTGCGTGATCAGCAGGGTCGCGATGATCGAGAACACCGTGATGAAGCGCAGCTCGGTCGCCGTGTACATCGCCACCATGAGCAGGCCCGTGGTGATGAAGACCGAGACGACGACGAGCGTGCCGAGCTTCGCCTTGATCGAGAAGGGCCGTAGGCCACCGGTCGCCCAGTACGGGTTCAGCGGCGGCTTGAGCGGCTTCATCGGCTTCGCGTGCGGTGCCCGGTCCCCGAGGCTCATGGCGTCGGCGTCTCCAGCGCGTAGCCGACACCGTGCACGGTGCGGATGCGCTCCGCGCCGATCTTCCGGCGCAGGGCCTTGATGTGGCTGTCGACCGTGCGGGTGCCCGAGGCGTCCGCCCAGTCCCACACCTCGGCGAGCAGCTGCTCGCGCGAGAGGACCGCCCGCGGGGTGTTCGCCAGGCAGACCAGCAGGTCGAACTCGGTCGGCGTGAGGTGAACATCCTCACTCCGGACGCGGACCCGGCGCTGCGCGTGGTCGATCTCCAGCTCACCGAGCCGCAGTATGCCGCTGCGCGGCGTCGAGGCGGCGATGGCCGCCCGCTCCACCCGGCGCAGCAGGACGTGCACGCGGGCCGCGAGCTCCCGCATCGAGAACGGTTTGGTCATGTAGTCGTCGGCGCCCACGCCGAGCCCGACCAGCATGTCGGTCTCGTCGTCGCGCGCGGTCAGCATCAGCACCGGAACCGGTCGCTGTGCCTGCACCCGACGGCATACCTCCAGGCCGTCGAAGCCCGGCAGCATGATGTCGAGGATCAGCAGGTCGGGCTGCCATGCCTCGGCCGTGTCCACCGCCGCCGGGCCGTCCTGCGCGGTTTGCACCAGGAATCCCTCGGCGCGTAGCCGGGCGGCGATGGCGTCCACGATCGTGGGGTCGTCCTCGACGACCAGGACCCGTCGCTGGGCACCGGCCGTGGCCGTGTTGCCGTTGTGGGAGGTGTGTGTCTGCTCCATCGCCCCGCCCCTGAATGCGCGCCACCGTGGCGCGCTTGACGCTTGAATGATCTGGGTTTCGGGCCTCAGCGTACGGGGAGTTACCGCCGGTCGGCTACGCGGCCCGTACTGCGACGTGCACCACGTCGGGTACGCCTCGGACAACCGGGATCTCTTCGGTGCGGACCCGTCGGAATCCGGCATTCCGCAAGGTTCCTTCGAAATTTGCGGAGGGCTGTGCGGACCAGACGGCGAGAACTCCGCCGGGGTTGAGGCGGGCCGCGCAGGTGGCGAGGCCGGCCGGGGAGTAGAGGCTCGCGTTGTCCTCGGTGACAGTCCAGTCCGGGCCGTTGTCGATGTCGAGGCACAGGGCGTCGTAGGTGTCCGGGGTGGTGTGGAGGTGCCGTACGAGGTCGGCCTCGACGATTTCCGTCCGGGGGTCGGCGACGGCCTCGGCGGAGAGGGGGCGCAGCGGTCCCGTCAAGTGCCAGTCGATGATGGCCGGTTCGCGTTCCACGACGGTGATGCGGCCCCAGGCGGGGTTCGCGGCGGCGTGCGCGAGGGAGAAACCGACGCCGAGTCCGCCGATGAGGACGCCGGGCTTCTCGGCGCGGGCGGGGTCGATCTCTGCCAGGGCCGCGTCGACGAGCAGGCGCTCGGAGCGGCCGTCGGAAGTGTCCATCAGGAACGTGCCGTTGGCGATGATCTGGAGCAGGTCCCCGTGCCGACGCAGCACGACTTCGCCGTACGGCCCTTCGCGACGGTCCAGGACGACAGGGGCGGTTTCCGGGGGCGCGGTGGTCATGGGGGCATTTTTGCGGACGGGTCGGGTGAGGGGCGGCACTTTTCGCCGTCGGGTGCGGGTGGAGTGTGGCTGGTCGCGCAGTTCCCCGCGCCCCTGCCGAAGCGCCGTAGCTCCGTCCCGCCGTCGGTACCTGCTGGTGCGTCGTGGTTGCGAGAAGCCCCACTCGCCCGCAGCCGCCCACGAACCCTTACAACCCCGCCCCGACCGCGAACACCGGGTCCGCCGTGTCGTTCGGGACGTCCGGGCGGGACGCCCGCACCGCTGCCATGGACCGCGGCAGCTCGAACGGCAGCCGCCCCTCCGGCACGGCCCGGCCGAAGACCACATCCAGCAGCGCGGCGTCACTCGCGCCGTAGTCCGCGATCAGCACCGCCGCCCGCTCGGCGATCTCGGGGATCACCGCGGCCCGCTCCAGGTTGATGCAGACGACGGTCGGCACGGCGTCCAGGAGCGCGAGGATCGGCTTCAGTTCCTCGTCGGTGAACGCCAGCGTGCCCGAGTGGAAGAACGATTCGAACTTGTTGGCGCGGCGCTCGTACGGCGTGCGCAGACGCAGCACGGCGAGGGAGGCGTGGGCAGGGTCCGACACCAACTCGGCGTACGCGGCGGCCACTTCACCGGACACGTTCTCGACGTACAGCTTCGGGCGGGACGCCACCGGCAGCGTCCCGCCGGAGTTGGTCAGCAGCGTCAGCGAGCGGCGCTGCGCCCGCGCGCCCGCCTCCGTGAAGTCCGCGCGGCCGACCGTCTCGGCGGCCAGGTCCACATCCACGTACGGGTCGTCGAAGAGGCCGAGGACGAACTTCTGGCGGAGGACGCGGCGCAGCGAGGCGTCCAGGCGGTACTCGGGGACGCGGCCGGACTCGACCAGTTCCACGACCAGCTCCGGACGGGCCTCGCCGCCGAACTGGTCGCAACCCGCGTCCAGGACCCGCGCCACCCGGTCGATCTCCGAGAGGTGCTCCAGGCCCCAGGCGCGCGCCGGGTGCGTCTCGCCGAAGATCTCCGAGTCCGTGATCAGGCCCCAGTCGGTGCAGACGATGCCGTCGAAGCCGAGCGTGTCCCGCAACAGACCCTGTACGACACCCTTGTTGGCGCCGAAGCCGACCTCTTCCCAGTCGGTGCCGATGGGCTGCCCGTAGTACGGCATCATCTGCGCGCAGCCCGCGGCGATGGCCGCCTTGAAGGGCTCCAGGTGCAGGTCGCGCATGCCGCCCGGGTACACCTGCTCCTTGCCGTGCGCGAAGTGCGGGTCCTCGCCGTCCTTCTGCGGGCCGCCGCCGGGGAAGTGCTTGACCATCGTCGCGACGGAGTGCCGGCCGAGCCCGTCGCCCTGCAGACCGCGGACGTACGCGCGGACCAGCCGTGAGGTCAGCGCCGCGTCCGAGCCGAACGTGCCGTTCTGCCGGGACCAGCGCGGCTCGCTCGCCAGGTCGATCTGCGGGTGCAGCGCGACCCGGAAGCCGACCGCCAGGTACTCGCGGCGGACCGTGTCGGCGAACTCGTGGACGAGCCGCGGATCGCGCAGTGCCGCGAGGCCGATCGGTTCCGGCCAGGCGCTGAACGCGCCGGAGTTGAAGGACGCGCCCGCGTTGTCCGTGAAGGCGTGCCGGGGGTCCGTGGAGAGGGAGACCGGGATGCCGAGGCGGGTGTCGGCCGCCATCGCCTGCACGGTGTTCTGCCAGCGGGCCATCGCGGCCGGCTCGTACGTGCCCAGGAGGTTGAAGTGGGTCATGTGCCCGCCCTGGAGCATGGCCGTGGTGTCCAGGGGGACCATGGCCGCGTCGCCCTTCTCGACCGTCGAGCCGTCGGGGTGCATGGCGAGCATGGTGTGGAAGAGCTGGCCCGCCTTCTCGGCGACCGTCATCCGGGCCAGGAGGTCCTCGACCCGCTCGGACACGGGGAGTTCGGCGTTCTGGTAGGGGTGGCCTTCGTTGCGGACCGTGAACTGCATGGTCTGTCGCCTCACTTGACGGTGCGGATGAACTGGACGGCCAGCGCGCCGAGCACGCACGCGATGCCGCCGAAGAGGAAGAGCGCCCCGTAGTTGCCGGTGCCGCCGCCGATCGCGAGGAACGCGGGGGCGACGATCGGGACGAGGGACTGGGGGAGCGCGTTGCCGATGTTGAGGACGCCCAGGTCCTTGGCCGCCTCCTCCGGGTCGGGCAGCACCGCCGCCGCGAGCGCCACGTCCACCGAGAGGTAGAGCCCCTCGCCGAAGCCGAAGACGACCACGGCGAGCAGGAACATCGGGTACGAGTACGCCGTCGCGAGCAGCGCGAGGCCCACCGCGATGGCGAGCGAGGAACCGAGGACGTACGGCTTGCGGCGCCCCGAGCGGTCGGAGAGCTGCCCGCCGAGCACCGAGCCGACGACGACCGCCGCGACCATCGCGAGGGTGCCGACGAACTGCTTGCCCGCGACCTCTCCGTCCCCGTAGCCGAGCCGGTCCATCAGGAAGTACGTCTGGTACGAGGTCACGCAGCTGATGCCGATGAAGACCAGGAAGCGGCCGGCGAAGTTCCACGCGAAGTCGGGGTGCTTGCGCGGGCTGACCCAGAAGCTGCGCAGGAACTCCTTGAAGGAGTACGGGGCGAACGTGCCGGGCCGCGCCGGGCGGTCCTTCATCACCGCGCAGAGCGTGACCACGCCCGCGATGCCGAGCAGTCCCGGGAGCAGGAAGGCGAGGGCCAGGTGGCTGCTGAAGCCGTTCGCGAGGCCGCTGCCCGCGATCATCGACAGCGACGTCATCATGCCGACGGTGCCGGAGACCCGGGCCCGCTGGTGCTCGGGCACGAAGTCGGGGATGCCGGCCGTGACGGCGGTCAGCGCGGCGTTGCCGCCGACCTGCGCGAGGGCCCAGCCCAGCATCAGCGTCGCCACGTTGCCCGCGAGGGCGATGACGGCCAGGCCGGCGAAGGCGACCAGCATGCCGCCGAGCAGCCACGGCCTGCGGCGGCCGAACCGGGACGTGGTGCGGTCGGACAGCCCGCCGACCACCGGGTTCGCGATCATCGCGAGGACCGCGCCGAGCGAGAGGACCTGGCCGAGGGCGGTGCCCCGGTCCGCCTCGGGGACGATCTGCGCCACGCGCAGGGCGAGGGTCACCATCACCGGCGTGAGCAGGGTGACCATGACGCCGAACTGGGCGAAGGCGAGGCCGAGCACCAGCTTTCCGGAAGCGGCGGCGGGAGCGGGCTCGGGCGGTGCGGAGACGGGGGACGCGGGGGACTTCGTGCCCGGCGCGGCGTCGGGGATGACGGCCATGGCGGCTCTCCAGGGGGACGGGGGCGGCTTCCTTGCCGACCCGGCGCCGTCAGCGTAAGCGCGAAAAGCGAGTAGGTAGTAGGTTTTCGTGGAGTGGCTTGAATCACACGCCTGGAAAGCGCCACCGAGCCCCGGTCTAGGGTGGGCGCATGGACCGCAGTCAGGGCCCGAAGTCCCGTAGAACCGCAGCTCGCGGCAGCTATGCCGTGGGTGACGAACGCCGCGCGAAGATCCTCGACACCGCCGTCGAGCACTTCGCCCAATGGGGCTTCCACGCCTCGTCGCTGGCGCGGATCGCGAAGGACGTCGGCATCACGCAGGGCGGTCTGCTGCACCACTTCCGCGGCAAGGAGGACCTGCTCGTCTCGGTTCTGGAGCGCTGCGACGAGCAGGACGTCGAGCGGTTCTTCAGCCGGCAGCCGCGGACCGCCGTCGCGTCCTTCGAGGCGCTGCTCGACCTCGCCGCGTACAACGCCGCACGGCCCGGCCGCACCAAGATGTTCAACGTCCTCGTCGGCGAGGCCGGTGAACTGGGCCACCCCGCCCACGACTTCTTCGTCCGCCGCTACCGCATGGTCATCGACAAGAGCGCGGGCCCGCTGCGGGCCGGCGTGGAGAGCGGCGAGCTCAAGCCGGACACCGACCCCGAGGCGATCGCCGCCGAGGTGGCCGCCGTCATGGACGGGCTGCAACTGCAGTGGGCGCTGGCCCCGGACTCGTACGACATGGTCGGCCGGCTGCGCGCCTACCTCGACCGGCTGCTGCGCTCCGTGACCGCCGACGGCTCGGGGCTGCCCGATCCGGCCTGATCTTTTCGGGCCCGCCCGGGGTTACCCGGCGGAAGGTTGCGGGCGAGGCCCGGGACTGTGAGGTTGCTGTGCATCGCGTCTCACGTGGCGTTCGCCATGGACGGGGAAGCCGGATGGGGCGAAGTGTGGGGTGGATGCGCGCGAAAGGGGTGCTTCCCGTGGAACCAGGCGGTGCGGCGGAGGACGGGGGGACCAGCGGCATACGCGGCCCTCTGGCCGGCGTTCCGGTACAGCCGGGACCCTCGGCCCCGGAGGCCGCGCCACGCGGCACGGGCCGCCGGCTGCGGCCGTGGCGCCTGCTGCCCACACCGACCGGGACGCCCTTCACGTTCACCTACGCCGCCGTGCTCGCCGGCACGTCCCTGTTCATGGAGTTCGCCGCCCCGGACACGGTCGCGGCGGCGCTCCGGGCGTCCAGCACCGACGTCACCCATCTGGCCCAGTCCCCGGTGCTGGTGCTGCTGGCCAGCGCGCTGTGGATCGCGGGCGGGATCACGTCACCGTTCGTGATCGCCTTCGTCGTCGTGCTGACCGCCCTGGAGCGCCGGATAGGCGGTCTGCGCACCGCCGCCGTCTTCCTCCTCGGGCATGTCCTCGCGACGCTGGCGACCGAGGTCCCGGTGGGCCTGTCCGTGCTGGCGGGACACCTGCCCGACAGCTCCCTGCACCGCCTCGACTACGGCATCAGCTTCGGCGTCGCCGCGAGCGTCGGCGCGCTCGCCGGGCTGCTCACGCCGTGGCTGCGCTGGCCGGTGCTCGTCGGGGTCGGGGCGATGCTGGTGCAGGACCTGATCGCGTTCACCGATCCGCTGACCAACTGGGGGCACCTGCTGGCCCTCGGCATCGGCGTCGCGACGTGGCCGCTGGTGCGGCGGTGGCGGACGCGCGGGGCACGGCGGTCCCGTCCGGCGGACGCGCGGGCTCCCCGAACTCCACGACGCAGTGCCACAACTGCTTGACGTACTGCAGGACTTCGTCCTGGCTCCCGTACGCCGACCAGTCCTCCGGTGACCCGACGGCGGCCGCGGCGGCCCGGCCCACGACGGCCGCGTCGATCCGCCCGTCGTCGGTGAACTCCGCGGCCACCCGCGCCGCGACGCCGGGCAGCGCGGGCCCGCGGAACCGGGCGAGGTCCTCGTCGCGCCCGTACGGCGTCAGCACGTACCCGGCGTGCCACTCCACCGGAACGCCGATGCCGCACAGCAGTTCACCGGTCGGCGTCCCCCGGAACGACGGGTCGAGGACGAGCGCCTCCGCGTCCCTGACCAGGTCCACGTCGCCGTGCACCTGCGCCTCCGCGTAGAAGTCGAGCGAGCGGCCCAGCGCGCGGGGCGCCGGGTGCGGCAGGGCGCGGATCGCCGCGACGGGGTCGGCGCCCGTGATCCCGAGCGACCGGCCGGTCGCCCGCGCGTCCGCGACGAGGGCGGCGAGCACCGGCAGGAACGCGTCGATCGTGCCGGTGTGCTCCGGGCCGACGTGGCTGTCCCCGAAGCAGAAGGTCGCCCGCGCGTTCACCTCGGGCCGCAGCCGCACATGGCACGACCCGAACCGGGGCGCGGCCCCGTCCGCGTGCCGCATCACGTCGAGCGCCCCGTACTTGGGCCGCTCGTGCGGGAGGGCTCGCGCGTACGCCCCGCCGAACAGCCGCTCCTCCCAGCGGTCGCGCAGGCCGCCGGGGTGCGCGGTGCGGCTGCCGTTCGACAGGCCCGTCTCGTACTGGCCGCGATAACGGGCGTCGGCGGCGAGTCGGTGGGCAACCGTGACGCCCGGGTCGGCGGGCGGGATCCGGTCCGGGTGGAAGTTCAGCGTGACGCGGGCGTGCTCCCGCAGGAGCTCGACCAGACCGTCGGCCCGCTCGACGCCGAGCGAGGCGAGCCGCCGCAGCGCCTCCTGACGCCCCGCGCGCCCGGCGGTCCGCAGATGGGCGAGCGCCGCGCGCTGGGCCGTGGTGAGCATGCGGGGAGTATCCGGGCGGGCGATGCGCGTGAGCAACGGGGTTTCGGCCGGGCCGCGCCGCGTTCGTCTTTCGGGTGCGGCTTTCGTCGTGGCTGGTCGCGCAGTTCCCCGCGCCCCTGGGCGAGCGGAGCTCGCTTCAGGGGCGCGGGGAACTGCGCGAGAAGCCCCACCGGCCCGCACCCGCGAAGCAACCGCACCCGGCAGACGCGACCGCGGCTCTCCCCACGCCCGGTGCGGCCGAGCCCGGGCTCAGACCCCGACGTACTTCGCGTTCGTCAGCGGCGCCACGATCCGCCACCCCACCGCCTCGTACAGCAGCCGCCCCTCCGGCGTGCAGGCGAGGACCGCGCGCGTCGCACCCTGTGCGCGGGCGGCCGCGTGCAGGGTGCGCATCACGACGCTGCCCAGACCCTTCCTGCGATGGTCCTCCGACGTCTCGATCTGGTCGACGACCGCGCTCGCACCGGTCGGGGCGACCTGGCCGCGCGCCGCGAGCGTGCCGTCGTCGTCGGTGAGCACGACCTGGACGACTCCGCCGCGGGACCAGGTGTGCAGGTGGTAGCCGGAAGGGATCTCGGGCTCCGGCTCCCGCGTCAGCTCCGTCGCCATCAGGAAGTCGTCCGAGCCGTACGGTTCCCAGCCCGCGCCGAGCCAGGGCAGCACCCGCTCCCGGTCGGCGAAGACCTTCAGGTGGGTGTTGATGCCGCGCGTCGCCTCGGTGACCTTGCGGACGTCGTCCTCGCGCACGTCGTCGCCGGTGGCGCCGAACACGTGCCGCCCGACGGCCGTGAACCGGCCGACCAGGATCGTGTAGCCCCAGGGCTCGACGAGCGGGGGAGCGGCCCCGCGCGAGACCACCCAGCCGTCGACCCAGTCCCGTACGTGGTCCATACGCACTCCACCCTTGATGTAATAGCCGATTCCCTGGTGTGAACCTTACGTGGCCGTCGCGAGGCCTCGACAGACGTGATCGCTCAGAGCGAACGCCCGGTCGGGAACACTCGGAGCCTCCCGCGCATTGAGTCGACATAGCTCAACTTGACTGCCGAAGGGGAGATCATGGCTTTGACGTCTGCATCGCTCACCTTGCCCGTGCTGCCGCTCGACGACGAGGTCGTGCTGCCCGGCATGGTGGTGCCGCTGGACCTGAACGACACCGACGTACGCGCCGCGGTGGAGGCCGCCCAGGCCGCCGCCCGGTCCAGTGGGGACAGCAAGCCGAAGGTGCTGCTTGTTCCACGCGTCGACGGCACGTACGCGAACATCGGCGTGCTCGGCACCGTCGAGCAGGTCGGACGCCTCGCCGACGGAGACCCGGGCGCGCTGATCCGCGGCCGCGAGCGGGTGCGCATCGGCGCGGGCACGACCGGCCCGGGCGCCGCCCTGTGGGTGGAGGGCCTGACGGTCGAGGAGACCGTGCCGGACCCCGTCCCCGGCGCCGTCGCCGAACTGGTCAAGGAGTACAAGGCGCTCGCCACCAACTGGCTGAAGAAGCGCGGGGCCTGGCAGGTCGTGGACCGCGTCCAGCAGATCGAGGGGGTCTCCGCGCTCGCCGACAACTCCGGCTACTCGCCCTTCCTGACCACCGCGCAGAAGGTCGAACTCCTGGAGACCACCGACCCGGTGGAGCGGCTGAAGCTCGCGACCGCCGCGCTGCGCGAGCACCTCGCCGAGCAGGACGTCGCCGAGACCATCGCCAAGGACGTACAGGAAGGCGTCGACAAGCAGCAGCGCGAGTTCCTGCTGCGGCGCCAGCTCGAAGCGGTCCGCAAGGAGCTGCGCGAGCTGAACGGCGAGCGGTCCGGGGAATCGGCCGAGGAGCCCGACGACTACCGGGCCCGCGTCGAGGCCGCCGACCTCCCCGAGAAGGTGCGCGAGGCCGCGGTCAAGGAGATCGACAAGCTGGAGCGGTCCAGCGACCAGTCGCCCGAGGGCTCCTGGATCCGCACCTGGCTCGACACCGTCCTCGAACTCCCGTGGAACGAGCGGACGGAGGACGCCTACGACATCCAGGGCGCCCGGGGCGTCCTGGACGCGGAGCACTTCGGCCTGGACGACGTGAAGGAGCGGATCACCGAGTACCTGGCCGTGCGCAAGCGGCGCTCCGAGCGCGGACTCGGCGTCGTCGGCGGACGGCGCGGCGGCGCGGTCCTCGCGCTCGTCGGCCCGCCCGGCGTCGGCAAGACGTCGCTCGGCGAGTCCGTCGCGCACGCCATGGGCCGTAAGTTCGTGCGCGTCGCCCTCGGCGGCGTACGGGACGAGGCCGAGATCCGCGGACACCGCCGTACGTACGTGGGTGCCCTGCCGGGCCGCATCGTCCGGGCGATCAAGGAGGCCGGGTCGATGAACCCGGTGGTCCTCCTCGACGAGATCGACAAGGTGGGATCCGACTTCCGGGGCGACCCGGCGGCGGCGCTCCTCGAGGTCCTCGACCCCGCCCAGAACCACACCTTCCGTGACCACTACCTGGAGGTCGAACTCGACCTGAGCGACGTGGTGTTCCTCGCCACGGCGAACGTCCTCGAAGCGATCCCCGAGGCGCTGCTCGACCGGATGGAACTCGTCCGGCTCGACGGCTACACCGAGGACGAGAAGGTCGTCATCGCCCGCGACCACCTGCTCCCGCGCCAGCTGGAGCGGGCCGGACTCGCAAAGGGCGAGGTCGCCATCGACGAGGACGCGCTGCGCAGGCTGGCCGGCGAGTACACGCGCGAGGCCGGCGTCCGCAACCTGGAGCGGGCCGTCACCCGGGTGCTCCGCAAGGTCGCGGCGCAGCACGAACTCGGCGAGCGGGAGCTGCCGTTCACCGTCGGCGCGGACGACCTGCGGGCCCTCGTCGGGCGCCCGCACCACGTCCCCGAGTCGGCGCAGGACCCGGCCGAGCGGCGCACGGCGGTGCCGGGCGTGGCGACCGGCCTCGCGGTGACGGGCGCCGGGGGTGACGTGCTCTTCGTGGAGGCGTCCCTCGCCGATCCGGAGACGGGCGCGGCGGGCCTGACCCTCACCGGCCAGCTCGGCGACGTCATGAAGGAGTCCGCCCAGATCGCGCTGAGCTTCCTGCGCTCGCACGGGGCCGAACTGGAGCTGCCCGTCGCCGACCTGAAGGAACGCGGCGCGCACATCCACTTCCCGGCGGGCGCGGTCCCCAAGGACGGGCCGAGCGCGGGCGTCACGATGACGACGGCTCTCGCCTCGCTGCTGAGCGGGCGCCTGGTCCGTACGGACGTGGCGATGACCGGTGAGGTCTCGCTCACCGGGCGGGTGCTGCCGATCGGCGGCGTGAAGCAGAAGCTGCTCGCCGCGCACCGGGCCGGTGTCACGACCGTCATCATCCCGAAGCGCAACGAGGCGGACCTGGACGACGTCCCGGCCGAGGTCCTGGAGAAGCTGGACGTCCACCCGGTGACGGACGTCCGCCAGGTCCTCGAACTGGCCCTGGCCCCGGCCGGGGTGGAGGTTCCGGTCGCGGCGTGACGGACGGGACCGGACAAGCGCCCCTGAGCGCGCGGCTTCGCCGTCGCGTTCAGGGGCGTCCGGCTACACGGTCAGCCACCCGCGAAGCGTCGCCTGCACCCCCGCCTGGAAGCGCGTCTGCGCGTTCAGCTTCTGCATGAGGCGGGTGATCCGCCGCCGCACCGTGTGCACGTGAATGTCGAGGCGGCGCGCGATCGCCTCGTCCTTCAGCCCGGACGCGAGCATGGTCAGCAACTCCCGGTCCTCGTCCGTGGCCCCGTCCTGCCCGGCGGAGCCGATCGGCACCGCGCGTTCCCACAGCGCGTCGAACAACGGCACCAGCGCGTTGCCGAGCAGTGCGTCACTGACCACCAGCGCCGACGCCGTCGGATCCGCCGCGTCGGTCGGCGGAAGCAGCGTGATCCGCCGGTCCACGGTGATGAGCTTGGTGGGCAGATCGGTGCCCACCCGGATCTGCACCCCCTGCTCCGCAAGGTCGTTGAGGCCACGGGCCCGGCCGGGAAAACTCAGGCCCTCCCGGTCCACGACCGCCCGCACCCGGGCGCCGCGCCGCGCCGGTGCGGCCATGTCCAGCGGGGTCGGCATGCCGTCCGGCTGGCTCGAGGCGTAGGGCGGCCGGTCCAGCAGGGACACCTCCTCGCGCGCCGACACCAGCAGCGCGGCCACCCGCTCACTGATGGCGGGACCGCCGCGCACCGTCTCGATGCCGATCGCGCGCGGGTCCTGGGCCGTGCTCAGCAGCTCTGCCGAGATCCGGTCGAGCGACCCGGTCAACTCCTCCAACTCGGCGGTTCTGCGCAGCAATTGGGCCTGGCGCAGATGGAGCATGCCGCGCAGCGCGGTCGCCGGGGCGACGGCCGGCGGCAGGCCGGGCCCCGCGGCGGGCCGGGTGAAGCCGTGCTCGGCGAGCTGGTCGAGGGCCGACGTGACCCGGCGTACCGGCAGAGCGAGGGAGCGGGCGAGCGCGGCGCGCGACGGATGGTGTCCTGGCTGGTTCAACAGGGCCTCGTAGACCTGGAGTCCGTCGGCCCCGAGCCCGAGAGCCTCCCACTGCGCATCCACTTCACCCGGTGTCACGGCCGGATTCTCGCCCGATCCGTGCAGGCCACACAAGTGTGCACGTACACAAGTAGGCACCGGCAACGCATTGTTCACAGCCCCTCACCGGCATTTGCATGGCCGCATCCGAAATCCGTTCACCCGCCCCTTGGGCAGCGAAGGGAACATCGTGCGGACCTCAGCGCGCAGTAGAAGAGCAGACAGACCGGGCGGCATAGCCGTCGGCCAGGGAGTGGCGGCGCTGCTCGCGGCCGCCGGGCTCCTGGTGACCGGCGTGACGGCCGCCCACGCGGACACCGCACCGGCCGCGGCCACCGCCACCACCCCGGGCAGCGAGACCGACACCCCGTCCCTGGTGACCGGGCTGAAGGAGGCGGCGGCCGGCACCGGCAGCGCCGCCGACGCCGCCCGCGGCCACCTCAAGGCGAAGAAGAGCCGGTACCACATCGCGGACACCTCGGCGAAGGACCTCACCTCGCTGGGCACGGTCAGCGAGGGCGGCAAGGAGACGGTCCGCCTCCAGCAGAAGTACAAGGGCGTCGAGGTCCTGGGCGGTCAGTACCTGGTCCGCATGACGAAGAAGGACGGCAGGCGCACCGTCACCGGCACCTCCGGCAACTACTTCACCGAGCTGAAGCTCGCCTCGGTCGCGCCGAAGGTCTCCGAGAAGACGGCGATCCAGCGCGCGGTCGCCGCCGTCGCCACCCAGCTCGGCGGCGGTCTGCTGCACGCCCCGGACAAGGGCGCGAAGGCCGGCGGCAAGCAGCTCACCGGCACGGCCGGGGACGTCACCATCCTGCCGCAGGGCAGCGGCGTGCTCACCCGGCACATCACCGTCACCGGCGTCAGCCCGGCCGACGGGACGCCGGTGCAGCAGGAGGTGTACGTCGACGCGCGCTCCGGTTTCCCGGTCATGCAGTACAGCTCCATCAAGACGTTCGGCGCGACCGGCACCGGCACCGCCTCCGCAGAGGCGACGGGGGAGGCGCCCGACACCTCGACGGCCGCCGCCGACCAGCTCGTCGTCAAGGGCACCGGCACCCGCTACAACGGCGACAAGGTCGAGCTCAACCTGTACAAGGACATCCACGGCGAGCTCCAGACGATCGACTACAGCCGGCGGACCGCCGCCAACCCGCTCGGCGACATGATCGCCACCTACGACGCCCGCGGCCGTGAGGTCGCCGGTGCGTCCGGCGCCTGGCCCACCGGCATCAAGACGTTCCGCCCGGCGACGCCCGACCTCGGCACGGAGTACACCGACTCCGGTGCGGTGGACGCCCATTGGGCAGCGGGCAAGGTCTTCGACTACTACAAGAACCACTTCGGCCGGGACGCCCTCGACGACGAGGGTGGTCCCATCTACTCCCTGGTCGGCGTCGTCGCCAACGGCCAGCCGTACAACAACGCCTTCTGGGACGGTCAGAAGATGGTGTACGGCCAGGGCGGTGGCGACTACCGCACCTTCTCCGCGGACACCGACGTCGTCGGCCACGAGATGACGCACGGCGTCGTCGAGCACACCGCGAACCTGGTCTACGCGGGCCAGTCCGGCGCCATGAACGAGGCCCTCGCCGACTACTTCGGCAACGCCATCGACCTGGAGGCCAACAACGTCTCCATGGACGACCCGGACGCGGGCCTGCTCGGCGAGGACCTGTGCACCACGCTCAGCCCGCGCGAGTGCGCCCTGCGCGACCTCAACGACGGCAAGACCACGTCGAAGGACTTCATCGGCGTCACCTACCGCGGTGACAACGGCGGCGTGCACCTCAACTCCACGATCTTCTCCGGCGCCCTGTGGGACATGCGCCAGGACCTCGGCGGCGACCTCGCCGACCAGATCGTCTACCGCGCGCTGTCCGCGTACATGACCCCGCTCGACGGCTTCACCGAGGGCCGCGCCGCGGTCATCGCCGCCGCGCAGGAACTGGGCGTCACCAAGGCGCAGCTGACCATCGTCAAGCGGTCGTTCGCCGCGCACGGCATCGTGCCCGGCTGGGAGAAGGCGCTCGGCGTCGACACCGACACGATCCTGTCCAAGGTCAACGTCTTCAACACCGGCGTCGGTGCCGGCGGCGGCAAGTACGCCGTCTCCCGCTCCAACGAGGACGGCAGCGAGCCGTACTCGGTGTGGCTGGGCAACACCTCCGGCACGGGCGCGCCCCAGTTGATGAGCGCCAACAACGGTGACTACAACGTCTACGCGGACACCGACGGCAAGACGGTGGTCTGGGCCGACTACAGCAGCACGGGCATCAAGATCATGGCGCGTCCGGTCAAGGGCGGCGTCGCGAAGGTGGTCGACGGCATCGGCAGCGACGTCTCCGGGCTCGTCGTGGACGGCGACTACGTCGCCTACACCGCGTTCAACCCGCAGTTCGGCGTCACGAACGTCCGGTACGTCAACATGAAGACGGGTGCGGTCGGCCTGGTCGACGGCGGCCGTCCCTACAACGTCTCGGGTCTGCCCTCCGTCAAGGACGGCAAGATCGCCTACGCCAAGCTGGCCCCCGACGCGAACGGCGACTACGCGCTCGGTGTCGAGGTCTTCGACGGAGCGACCGGCACCAAGACGGCGATGCCCGTCGCCGACGCCGCCAACACGGTGAGCATCGGCCAGACCGCGATCACAGACGACGGTGTCTTCTGGATCGAGGACAACGACGCCACCGACACCGGCAAGGCCGCGGTGCGCCGCGCCGACCTCGACGGCTCGCACCCGGTCACCCTCACCCAGGAGGCCGGCGACGACTCGCTGTACGCGTACTCGCTGACCGCCTCGGACGACGCGGTCACCGTCACCACGCTGCCGCCGGCCACGAGCTGGGCCAACGAGACGCTGCCGAAGCTGGTCCAGCTGGCGCCCGACGGCAAGGGCGGCGCCCAGCGCGTCTCCTGCAACCGGGGCGACCAGGCCTACGCGGCCGCCGACGAGGGCCAGCGTGTCCTGTGGCTGGACGGCACCACCGGCTACACGAACC
This sequence comes from Streptomyces sp. HmicA12, assembly GCF_000373565.1. GTDB lineage: Bacteria > Actinomycetota > Actinomycetes > Streptomycetales > Streptomycetaceae > Streptomyces. Next base: position 191,685 of record NZ_KB891850.1, read on the forward strand.
TCGTGAAGCGGGACCGGCCGGCCGGGCGCTGCTGACCGACCCACCCGCACACGACAGCGGCCGGACTCCGAGTGGGGGGAGCCCGGCCGCTGTTCCTCGTACGCTCCGTGCGGGGCGGGCTCAGCCGTTGGCGAGCGCCTGGACGCGGTCGAGCGCGCCGTTGAACTTGTCGTGGTCACCGACGGTCGGGCCCGACGAGGTGTACTGCCACATCGTCTGGACACCCCAGCCGGCCGGCAGCGTGCCCACGGCGGAGGCGTACCGGGCGATCCACAGCGGGTTGGTGGTGCCGAACGCGGCGGAGTTGCCGGTGCACTCGGTCCACCAGCTCGTGGCGGTGTAGATCACCGCGTCACGCCCGGTGCGCGCCTTGTACGTGTTCACGAAGTCCCGGATCCAGGACACCATCCCGGCGGCCGTCTTGCCGTAGCAGGAGGCGCCGTAGGGGTTCCACTCGATGTCGAGCACGCCCGGCAGCGTCTTGCCGTCCTTCGACCAGCCGCCCCCGTGGTCCACGAAGTAGTTGGCCTGGGTGGCGCCGCTCGTCGTGTCCGGGGTCGCGAAGTGGTAAGCGCCGCGGATCATGCCCACGTTGTACGAGCCGTTGTACTGCTGCGCGAAGTACGGGTTCGTGTAGTACGTGCCCTCGGTGGCCTTGGTGTAGGCCCACTTCACGCCGCTGCTCCACAGCGTCGACCAGGCCACGTTGCCCTGGTGGCCGCTGACGTCGACGCCCTCGGTCTGGGTGACCCTGCCGACCGGGCCCTGGCCGGTGTCGCCGTCGTGCGCGGCCACCCCCATGCCCAGGTGTGCCTCACCCCGGGCGGGGACGTCGTCGGCCTGCGCGGCACTCGGCAGGGTGAACAGGAGGGACAGCGCGGCGAGCAGGGCGCCGGCCGCGAAGCGGCGGCGTCGGGGGGTTCCGGGTCTGTGCACGGGCATTGCATGCCTCCGAGGGCCTCGTGGGGGACCAGCGCGTCGCTGATCGGGGGACCTGTGCTGTGGGGACCTGTGCTGTGGTGACCTGTGCTGTGGTGACCTGTCGACATGTCGCCGTGACGATGCTGGTGTGGACATGCCATGCATGACGCTACGCATGTAGACCTGGGGGAGGGAAGAGGGCCAGGGTGCTGCCGTTGGTCTACTCCTGCGAAATACTGACGGAGCTGCGGTAATGGCGGCGATTGGCGAAAACTTTCAGATTCGGGAAACCCGGGGAAACTCTGACCATGGGTGCTGACGTGCACGAAGACGGGAACGGCCGGCGGCAGGGCGCGGAACGCGATGCGAATTCCGAGCCCGCTCCGACTGGTGTGGACCACGAATTCCTGGCCCTGGAGCGGGAGTTGACGGTCTTCCTGCGCCGCGCCCGGGCCTCCTCCGGCGAGATGGCCCGCGAGGTCCACCCCGACCTGGAACCGGCCGCGTACGGACTCCTGGTGCGCCTGGAGGAGTGCGGCGCGCAGCGGGCCACCGAACTCGCCGCGTACATCGGCGTCGGCAAGGCGACCATGAGCCGCCAGCTGCGCGCCCTGGAGGACCTCGGCTTCCTCTCCCGCGAACCCGACCCGGCGGACGGCCGCGCCTGGCTCGTCTCCCTCACGGAACGCGGCCGCGAGAACTTCCGCCAGGTGCGGGATGCCCGGCGGATGCGGTACGTGCGGCAGCTGGCGGGGTGGGACCGGCTGGAGGTCGCCGAACTGGCGCGGCTGCTGCATCAGTTGAACGCGGGGGCCGAGCAGGCTTAGGCCGTTTCTGATGGCTCTTGGGCGACCGCCGGGGAGATCGTCGGCGCAATGGAGGCTGCCACTCGATGCGCCGGCCGCCTCGGCGAGCACTCTCGTGACAGCCTCCCGACGTTTCAAGAGCCGTCAGAAGCACCCCAGCCCCGTCGGGCTCGCCGTCTCGGGGTTCCGCCCCGGACCCCGCTCCTCAATCGCCGGAGGGGCTTGATTGCGGCCGCAGGGGCTTGAACGGCTACAACTCGACGTACACCAGCGACGCGTCGTCGTGGGTCTTGCTCCGCCGCAGGTACGTACGGTCCTGCGCGTCCGCGTCCTCCAGGGCCCGGACGCGGGCCACCGTCGCCTCCGCGCCCTCCTTGCGCACGAGCGTGAACAGGTCCGCCCAGTCGCCCTCGCGGAACTTCTCCACCCAGCGCGTCACCCCGTCGGTCATCGCGGCCAGTGCCCGGACCTCGGTGCGCGCGAGGGTGCCGGTCACCGCCCTGTCCACGACGGTGGGATCCGCGGCCGCCGTGAAGAAGCCGCCCTCCTTGTTCCGTACGGTCGCGTCGGCCACCTCGGCCGAGACCAGGCCGGCGCGCGGCAGCCGGTCCAGGCGGTCGTCGAGCAGGGCGCGGACGGTGCCGTCGGGGGCCTCGGTGAGCAACACCGAGTCGGACAGCACCAGATACTCGACCCGCGCCGCGTCCCAACGCGCGAGCACGACGGTTGCCTGAGGCGTACGCGGGTGAGAAAGGTCACAAGTTGAACGATGTGCGTCGGCGGTGCGGACGATCGCGGCCGCGAGGGCATCACGCAACGTCATATCCCGCCGTGAAGCGGACAGTTCGGCCAGCGCGCCGCCGAGCCGGGCGGTGAACCAGGGGACGGAATGCAGACAGCCGTCATCCGTGGCCGGAGGGGTGACACCGTCGAGGACGACCAGAGATCCGCCCTGCCCGGAGGCCGGAAGCCCTACCGATGCGTAGTCCTCGTTCGGGCGGGCGGGGTCGCCGGGTTCGGTGGTCAGTTCGATGCGCATTCGGCCAGTCTGCACGAGCCCTTCACAGGTGTGGCGGAGCTCGGCGGGTTGGCCTGTACCAGCAGGTCACGTGCCGGTTTTGCGGCGGAATGATCAACTCCGGTGAAGGGTGGCGGGGCATCTTGCCAAAGCCTGTGAAAGACGTCCAACCGGCGCACCGCGGGCGGGTCGTGCCCGTGTCGGGGGAACTTGCCCCTCAACTCCCCGTCGATGTTCACTCCTTCGGGTGGCGGGCGAGGTGATGTGCGCCCCCTGCCCACCGGCACTGGAATGGTCAGGAGCCATGCCAGAGGGGCGCAAGTGTTGACGGATCGTCATCCGGGCCCATGGGTAGTGGGTAGGACGAGTCAGGAATGCGAGCATCAGTGCGGAACACCTCCGGCGGTAATGGGTCCCTCGGACTGGAGCAGTCGGACGGTTCCGGGGTGTCCGGAAGTAGCGCATCGTCCGGGGCGGCCGAGGCCCCCGGGGCGTCCGACGGCTCGTCCGGGCCGAGCGCGCAGCTCCCCGCACCCCTTCCGGAGGCGACTGCCGTGAAGGGCAGGCGGAAGCGGGTGCGGAACCGGCTCATCGTCGCCGTCGCCGTGGTCGCCGCAGCCATCGCCGGAGCCGGAGCTCCCGCCGTGCTCGCCGCCTCCTCCCAGGTGGGGGACTCCCAGGTGCTCGTCGACGACGCCGCGCGGACGCAGCGCGCGCTCTCGCTGTCGCACGCGCTGGCCGACGAGCGGGACGAGATCGCCGCCTACATCGCCGCCGGGCGCCCCGAGGGCCAGGGGCTGAGCGAGGCCCGCAGCGCGCGGGTCGACCGGCAGGTCGAGGAGTTGCGGGCCGACGCGCCCGGGTCGCTGAAGAGCGTCCTCGGCAATGTCGCCGCCGTCCGCCGCGCCGCGCTCACCGGCAAGGACACTGCCCTGGAGGCGCACTCCGCGTACTCCGACGCCATAGCCGAACTGCACCGGCAGGCCGAGGAGTTGGCCGACCGGATCCCCACCAGGGCAGGCGCCGGCGCGCACGCCCTCGCGGATCTGGACCGGGCCGTCGACCAGGCGTCGGCCGCGCGCGGGCTGCTGCTCGCCGCGTACTCCGTGCCGAGGTCCTCGACCAGCACCACCGTCGTCGACCCCACCACCGGCCTCGCCCGCACCGTCGTCGGCCAGACGTCCTCCGACAGCAAGCAGCAGAACGAGCTCAGCGCCGCCGCCATGCAGGCCAGGGTCCGCGAGCAGGCCGCCCTCGACGACTTCCGGGAGTCCGCGCCGGCCGCCTCCGTGGACGCGTACGACGCCACGGTCACCGGCCCCGACACCACCAAGGCCGAGAAGTACCTGGAGCGCCTCACGGACGCTCCGACGCTGTCCGACACCGAACTCGGCTTCAGCAAGAAGAGCATCGACGCCGCGCTGACCTCCCGGGTCGACCTGATGCGCGGCACCGAGTCCGCGCTCGGCGACCAGCGCCTCAAGCGCCTGGAGCAGCTGCGCGACGACGACGTGACCGCCCTGGAGGTGCGGATCGCGCTGGTCGGGGTCTGCCTGCTCGCGGCCGTCGGCGTGGCCATGGGCGCGGCGCGCTCGCTCACCCGGCCGCTCGCCGTGCTGCGCATCGGGTCCGGCCGCCTCGCGGAGTCGCCCGCGACCGAGGAACCCGTCAAGTTCACCGGCCACAACGACGAGTTCGCGCAGGTCGTCCGCTCCGTCAACGCCCTGCACGCCCACGCCCTCGCCCTGCACGAGCGCGTCACCACCCTGGAGTCCGACCGCAAGCACCTCATCGGTGAGCGGCAGCGGATGGCCGACGGCCGGGACGCGCTGCGCGCCGAACTCACCCAAGCTTCAGCCCAGTTGGAGCGCGCCAAGGGCGCGATACACGGCACCTTCGTGAACCTCGCCCTGCGTACGCTCGGCCTCGTGGAGCGCCAACTCGGTGTCATCGAGGGCCTGGAGGAGCGCGAGCAGGACCCCGACCGGCTCGGCACGCTCTTCAAGCTCGACCACTTCGCCACCGTCATGCGCCGCCACAGCGAGAACCTGCTGGTGCTCGCCGGCGCCGATCACGGCCAGCAGCACGCGGGCTCCGTGCCACTCGTCGACGTCGCCCGCGCCGCCGTCTCCGAGATCGAGCGCTACGAGCGCGTGCGCATCTCCGCGCTGCCGCCGCACGCGCACATCGCCGGGTTCGCCGCGGACGACCTCAGCCACCTGGTGGCCGAACTCCTGGAGAACGCCACGTCGTTCTCGCCGCCGGACGCCTCCGTCGAGGTCTCCGGCTGGCTCCTGGAGAACGGCGAGGTCATGCTCTCCGTCCAGGACGAGGGCATCGGCATGGCCGAGGACCGGATGCGCGAGCTGAACGCCCGCCTCGCCGCGTTCACCACCGAGCAGGCGCACGACCCGGAGGACTCCGACGGTCTCGGACTCGGCCTGTACGTCGTCGCCCGGCTCGCGGCGCGGCACGGACTGCGCGTCCGGCTGCGCGAGCAGAAGCAGGGCGGGGTCGCGGCGGTCGTCGTGCTGCCCATCGCGCTGCTCGCCGCCGCGCCCGCCGCGTCGGTGCCGCCCGCGGTCGTGGTGCCGGGCGGGGCCCCCGCCGTGCACCTGCCGGGATCCGAGGCGGAGGCCAACTCCAACGTCCTGTCCGGCCGTTCGGCGCTCGCCTCCGGCGGGGACCCGCTGATCGAGGCCGCCGAAGAGGCGGTACGGGTGGCGGAGAGCACGGCGGAGAGCCCGGCCGAGACCACGATGGAACTGGTCGCGCCGATCCCGGCGGCCGAGGAGCCGGCGCCCCCGGCCCGGCCGGAGCCGGAGCCGGAGCCCGCGCCCCGGCCGGAGGCGCGGACCCTGCCCCGCCGGACGACCGTGCCCGCCCCCGCCCCGGAGCCGGACGCCCACGAGCGCACGCCCGACGAGACCGGCGCGCCCGCCGGGCAGTCCGCCGACCGCCCCGACCGTCCCGCCGAGCCGTCCGCGGGCCAGGCCGGCCAGGCCGACGAGGCCCCGCCGCAGGCCGCCGCCGTGCCCAAGTGGGAACGCGTCACGGACAAGGGCCTGCCCAAGCGCACCCCGAAGATCGCCGCCCCCGCCCCCGCTCCGAAGCCGCGCACCGGCTCCGTCGACGCGGACGCGCTGCGCCGCAGGCTCGGCGGGTTCCACCGCGGTGCCCAGGAGGGCCGTCGCGACGTGGAGGCAGAGATCGCCGACACCACAGCACGTATTGGAGAAGCCAAGGGGGACACAGCCGAGGAGGCAAGCAGTTGACTGCGCCCACCCCTGCACTCAACAACCCTGCACTGAGTTCCGAAGCACGCAATCTGCACTGGCTGCTGACCAACCTGGTCGAGGAGGTACCAGGGCTGCTCTCCGTCGCCGTCGTCTCGTCCGACGGACTGCTCCTGCTCTCCTCCGACCCGGGAAGGAACGCCGAGGCCCCCGCCGACCACAGCGGCGGCCCCAAGGGCTCCAGCGCCGACCTCGCCACCATCGTGTCCGGCGTCGGCAGCCTCACCATCGGCGCCGCCAAGCTGATGGACGGGGGAGGCGTCAAGCAGACCATGGTCGCGATGGAGGAGGGCAGCCTCTTCGTCATGTCCATCAGTGACGGTTCCCTGCTGGGCGTGCACGCCACCCCGGACTGCGACATGAGCGTCATCGCGTACCACATGGCGCTCTTCGTCGGCCGTGCCGGGCACGTCCTGACGCCCGAACTCCGCAGCGAACTGCGCCAGTCCATGGAGACCACCCGATGACGTCCGGCAGTACGAGCAAACTCCCCGTGCGCGGCGGCGACCGCAAACCCGCCCGCGTACGCCCCTATTCCCTGACCGGCGGCCGCACCCGCTTCGGCCACGTCCTCCTGGTCGAGACGTTCATCGCGAGCACAGCCGCCCTCGAGGCGCCCGACGAGCGCCTCGAACTGGGCAAGGGCACGCTCGCGGGAGTGATGCCGGAGATGCGCGCCATCGTCGAACTGTGCCGCCGCATGCGCACGGTCGCCGAGATCGCCGCGCTCCTGAAGATGCCCCTCGGTGTGGTCCGCGTGCTCCTCAGCGACCTCGCCGACCAGGGAAAGATCCGTGTGTACGGAACCGGTCACGGCCCGGGACAGCCGGACCGCGCGCTGCTCGAAAGGGTGCTGAGTGGACTCCGCCGTCTCTGAACTCCTCGATGACGAGGAGCAGTTGCAGGCATGGCAGACGGACCGAAGCCGGGCTCCCATCGCCACGAAGATAGTGGTCGCGGGCGGCTTCGGCGTCGGCAAGACGACCCTGGTGACCGCCGTGTCGGAGATCCAGCCCCTCCAGACGGAGGCGCTGATGACCCAGGCCAGCGAGGACACCGACGACCTGACCGCGACGCCCGACAAGACGACCACCACGGTCGCCATGGACTTCGGCCGCATCACGCTCGACGACGACCTGGTCCTGTACCTGTTCGGTACGCCGGGCCAGCAGCGGTTCTGGTTCATGTGGGACGACCTGGTGCGCGGCGCGATCGGCGCGGTGGTCCTCGCCGACACCCGCCGCCTCTCGGACTGCTTCCCGGCGCTCGACTACTTCGAGAGCTGCGGGCTGCCGTACGTCGTCGCGGTCAACCACTTCGACGGGACGGTGAAGTTCGAGCCCGACGACGTGCGCGAGGCGCTCACGGTGCCGCCGCACGTGCCCGTCCTGGTCATGGACGCACGCCGCCGCATCTCCGTGATCGAGACGCTGCTGTCCCTGGTCGGTCACGCCCTCGACGCCACCCCCGCTTAACTCCTTTTACTCATACGTAAGTTAGAGGCACCCCATGTCCCGGAAGATACTCGTCGTCGGAGCCGGCCAGTCCGGTCTCCAGCTCGCCCTCGGCCTGCAGTCCAACGGCTACGAGGTCACCCTGATGTCCAACCGCACCGCCGACGAGATCCGGTCGGGGCGGGTCATGTCGACGCAGTGCATGTTCCACACCGCGCTGCAGCACGAGCGGGACCTGCAGCTCAACTTCTGGGAGACGCAGGCCCCGAGGATCGAGGGCCTCGGCGTCTCGGTCGCCGCCCCCGGCTCGCACGACCCGGGCCCCACCCAGCGCGCCATCGACTGGGTCGGCAAGCTCGACGGCTTCGCGCAGTCGGTCGACCAGCGCGTGAAGATGGCCGGCTGGATGGAGACGTTCGCCCAGCGCGGCGGGCAGCTCGTCATCCACGGCGCGGCGGTCTCCGACCTCGACTACTTCTCCCGTACGTACGACCTGGTCCTGGTCTCGGCGGGCAAGGGCGAACTGGTCTCGATGTTCGGCCGCGACGCCGACCGCTCCCCGTACAGCGAGCCGCAGCGCGCGCTCGCCGTCGCCTACGTCCACGGCCTGGGCGTGCGCCCCGAGCACCCCGACTACGACGCGGTCCGCTGCAACCTGGTCCCCGGTGTCGGCGAGCTCTTCATCATGCCCACGCTCACCACGTCCGGCCGCGCCGACATCCTCTTCTGGGAGGGCATCCCGGGCGGCCCGCTCGACGCCTTCCGCGACATCAAGAACCCCTCCGAGCACCTGGCTCTCACCCTGGAGCTGATGGAGAAGTTCACGCCCTGGGAGTACGCGCGCGCCACCAAGGTCGAACTGACCGACGCCAACGGCACGCTGGCCGGCCGCTACGCCCCGACCGTGCGCAACCCCATCGGCCGCCTCCCCTCGGGCGGTGCGGTCCTCGGCGTCGCCGACGTGGTCGTCGCCAACGACCCGATCACCGGCCAGGGCTCCAACTCGGCGTCCAAGTGCGCCGCTTCGTACCTCTCCTCGATCCTCGACCACGGCGACAAGCCCTTCGACGAGGAGTGGATGCAGTCCGCGTTCGACCGCTACTGGGACACCGCCCAGCACGTCACCAAGTGGACGAACACGATGCTGCAGGCCCCGCCGGAGCACGTCCTGAACCTGATCGGCGCGGCGGGCCAGCTCCAGCCGGTCGCCGACCGCTTCGCCAACGGCTTCAACGACCCGTCGGACTTCGAGAACTTCTTCTACGACCCGGAGAAGACGGGCGCCTACCTGGCCTCGGTCACCGCCTGACGTCCACCGCGTACGGCCAAGGGCCCCGGAACCGGCACACCACCGGGCCGGGGCCTCGGCATGTCGGTCACCGCTCGTCCGGTCCGGCTGGTCCGGCCGACCCGTCCGATCCGTCGAGCAGGCCCTGCTGGTGGATGACGTAGCCGAGGTGGACGCGGTTGTGCGCGCCGAGCCGCGCCATGATCTCGGTGATGTGGCGCTGGCAGCTGCGCAGCGACATGCCCATCCGGCGGGCCACCACCTTGTCGTCGTGGCCGGTGGCCAGCAGGCGCACGATGTCGGCCTTGATGCTCTCCGACGCGGCGATCGCCTGAGCGCGGCCGTGCGCGGTGGGGAACGGGATCCCCGCGGCCCAGGCGCGCTCGAAGGCGGTGACCACGAAATCGATCACGTGCGGATCGCGGATCAGCGCGGCGCCCTGCGGATTGCCGCGCAGGGGGACCACGGCCACGTCGCGGTCGAAGACGATGGTCCGGTTGAACCCGTCGCCCAGGGTGCGGATCTCCGCACCCAGGGGCATCACGTGGTCCGCGTAGGCCACCGTGGACTGACTGAACTGCGCCGTGTGCTGGTACAGCGTCCGCATCCGGATGCCGCGGGCGAGGACGGCCCGGGTGCGCGCCAGGGCCTCGGTGAGCACCTCCTCGGCGCGGGCGCCGCCCGGCTGTGAGGTGAGCACCTCCGTGCGCAGCGACGCGGACAGCTCGGTCAGACGGACCCGGACCTGTGCGAGGTCCGGGACCACCTCGACCCCCTCCTTGCGCAGGCGATGGGAGATCCCGCCCTCGTACACGGGGCTCAGCTGGGCGAGCTGCTCGCGCAGCCGGTCCGAGGCCGTCTGCAGCTCGGTGATCTGACGGTGCAGCGGCCGGGTGAGCTGTTCCCGGGCGCTGTCGGGCGAGACCGTGGTGAACAGGTCCGGGCCGTAGCTGCTGCGGCGCAGCAGCTTCAGCTCGCCCAGACGCTCCACCGCCGCCGAGATCTCCGGCTCCGTCAGTCCCGTCGCGGCGGCCAGGTCGGCGAGCGAGAAGCGCAGCACCGCGGCCGCAGATTTATACACACGCAGCTCGGTCGGACTCAGGAGGGGAAAGTCAGTCATGACCGGTTCGGACTGATCGTGCATGTTTCGTTCACCCGTCTGAATCTGCTGGTGTGGAAAAAGATACGTGACCTTGGATGCCTATCCGGTCAAGTGCTGGTCATGATTGGCCCAGCCGGCCAACGGGCCGGCGTCGGGCGAAGCGCTCCCGAGGGAGTGGAACGCGCAAGGGGGAAGACCGTGTCACGCACATCTGTAGCTGCCGTGGTGAGAAGCGTCGCGAGGACCGCGGGGAAGCTCGCTCTGGGCGCTGCCGCCGTCGCCCTGCCGGTGGTCGTCCAGCTTCAGTCGGCCCCGCTGGACCTCGGCTGGGGCTGATCGGCGTGCGACGCCCGAGCGTGTGCGCCACGTACGGACTGGGCCTGGCCGAACAGCGTGCGCTCGACGCCTTGGTCGAGGACGTGCTCGACAGCAGACTCGACCCCGAGGGCGCCCCGCTGTACGCGCACGGCTGGGAGCTGGCGGCCCGGCTGCCGGACGGACTGCGCAAGGCCCTGTACGAGTTCCGGGTCACCGGCACCGAGGCCGCGCTCCTGGTGCGCGGCCTGTACGTCGACGACCCGGCGCTCGGCCGGCCACCGGCCGCGGGGACCCGGCGCGAGTCCGTGTATCTCGCCCTGACCGCCATGGGCCTCGCCGAGGTCTTCAGCAGGGGCGGGCCGCTGGTCCGGGACGTGCCCGCGCCGGACGCGTCGGAACCGGACGCGTCGGAACCGGACGCGTCGGAAGGGGACGCGGGGGTTGAGCTGGGCACCGCCGACGGCGCCGGTCCCGGCCGGGGCGACTACCTCGGACTGCTCGCCCTGGCCCCCGCCACGATCACCGTGGCCGCCCTCGGCGACGTACCGCTCGCCGCGTCCCGCGCCGGCCTGCTGCGTCGGTCCCGGTTCCGGCTCACCGGGCGGCCCGGTCCCGTCCTGCACGAGGACCACGCCGAACCGTCCCTGCGGCTCGACCCCTTCCGGGCCACCGCCGACGCCACCGACCCGCAGGCCGCCGCCGCGCTCGGGGCGCTGCGCGACGGCCTGCGCCGGGCCGCCGTCCCCATCGCGCTCGACGCCGGTGACGTGCTGCTCGTCGACAACTTCCGGGCGCTGACCGGGCAGCGGGCGGGCCGCCTGCGGCGCGTCCTGCTGGCCCGCGACCTGCGACGCCTCGGCCCGCGCCGCACCGACCTGTCCGTCAGAGTCCTGACCAGTCCCGAGAACGTGAGTGATGAACGACCGTAAGCGAGCCACCCGGGTGGGGCTCAATCTCACCCTCCAGTACCTGCCGGGCGAAGATCCCGCCCGTGCCCTCGACGACCATCTGCGGCTGGTCGCCGCCGTCGAACAGGCCGGCTGGGACTCGGTGTTCGTCGCCCAGCACTATCTGAGCGAGGAGATGGCGCACCTCCAGCCGCTGCCGTTGCTCGGCCGCCTGTCGGCCGTCAGCGGCGACATGCGGCTCGGTTCCGGGATCTGCCTGCTCGCCCTCCAGAACCCGGTCGACACCGCGGAGGCGTACGCCACCGCTGACGTGCTCTGCGGCGGACGGCTGGTGTTCGGTGCCGGGCTCGGTTACCGCGACCTGGAGTACGACGCGTTCGCCGTCGCCGCGGGCGGCCGGGTCACCCGCTTCACCCACAACCTCGACCTCGTACGGCGGTTGTGGGCCGCGGAGCGCGTCGACGCCGACCTGCCGTGGTGCCGTCTGGACGGCGCCTCGCTGTCGGTCCTGCCCGTGCAGCGGCCGGGCCCGCCCGTGTGGCTCGCCGCCAACAGCGACAAGGCCGTGCGCCGGGCCGCCCTGCTCGGCGACGCCTGGATGATCAACCCGCACGCGGCGATGACGACCGTCGAGCGGCAGATGGGGATGTTCCGCTCGGTGCGCGCCGAGGCGGGCCTGCCGGACCCCACCGACGTACCGCTGATGCGGGAGGTCGTGTGCGCCCCCGACCGGGCCACCGCCGCGGCCCGCGCCCGCCGTCACCTCGCCGCCAAGTACGCCACGTACAAGACATGGGGCCAGGACACCGTGCTGCCGGAGGGCGACCGGTTCGACGCCGACCTCGCGAACCTGTCCCGCGACCGCTTCGCGATCGGCGACCCGGACGACTGCCTGCGCACCCTGCGCGCCTGGACCGAGGCCACCGGCGCCACCGAGCTGGTGCTGCGCGTCCACTGGGCGGGCGCCCCGGTCGAGGAGGCGCTGGAGTCCGTGGAGCTGCTCACCCGCCACGTCCTGCCGTACCTCTGACGCACGCCGCCCCCACAGGAGTAGAGACAGATGACACAACCACCACGAGTGCTGGTGATCCGGCCCTCCAAGGAGCGCGAGGCGGCGCTGCGCACCCTCGCCAGGACCGGCGCCGAGATCGTCGTGGCCGACCACCCGGACAACGACCTGGCCGGGTTCGCCGACGTCCAGCTGCCGCTGCCGCGCGTCCCCGACGCGTTCCGCACCGGCCGGGTCGGTGAACTGGAGGACCGTATCGCCGAGTTCCACGCCCGGTCCCCGCTGACCGCGATCCTCGCCGACTTCGACTATCTGCTGCCGCTGGTCGGCCGGCTCAACGAACGGTTCGGCCTGCGCGGCCACACCGAGGCCTCCGGGCTCGCCTGCTCCCACAAGCGCCACCAGCGCGCCGCCCTGGACCGGGCCGGGGTGCCCCAGCCGCGCTGGGCGCACTGCCGGAGCCGGGCCGCCGCCCACGAGTTCGCCAGGACGACCGGCTGGCCCGTCGTCGTCAAGCCCGCCGACCGCTCGGCCAGCTGCGCCGTCGCCGTGGTCCACGACCTGCCCGCGCTCGACGCCGCCGTGGACGCCGCGCTCGCCGAGTCCTGGGACGGCGAGGCGCTCGTCGAGGAGTACCTGGACGGCCCCGAGGTCAGCGTCGAGGCGGTCGTCGCCGACGGCGCCGTCACCACCGTCGCCGTCACCGGCAAGGGCATCGGCGGCCGCACCGGCACCCTCAAGCTGGACGCCGAGACACCGGCCCGGCTCGGCGCCGGGGAGCGCGCCGCCGTCGAGCGGGCCGCCGCCGACGCCGTGCTCGCCTGCGGGCTGCTCGACGGCCCCGCCCACACCGAGGTCCGCCTCACCGCGCACGGCCCGCGCATCGTCGAGGTCAACGGGCGCATCGGCGGCGTCTTCATCAGCCACATGGTGCGCGCCGTCACCGGCGTCGACCTGTACCGGGCCTGGTACGACGTGCTCCACGGCACGGAACCCGAACTCGCCCCGCGCGCCGACGGGTTCGCGGTCCGGCGGTGCGTCTCCGACACGGAAGGGCTGGTGGAGTCCGTCGAGATGACCGCGCTCCCCGCCGAGCTGGCCGCGGCGCACCTGCTCACCCGCTGCTTCGTCCGCCCCGGCGACCGGCTCGCGCCCATCGAGAACGGCAACGAGATGCGCGCCGCCGTCGTCGCCCACGCCGACACCCGCGAGGCCGCCGTCGAGGCCGCCGACGCGCTCGCCGCACACCTCGTCATCCGCACCACGCCACTGAGCCAGGAGGCCGGGGCATGAGCCGAGTCCTCGTCCTCAACCGCTACCGGCTGCAGTCCGCCGCGTTCCACCGCTGGCTCGACCCCGGGCACGAGCTGTACCTGATCAACTGCGCGACCCGGGCCGTCGACCGGCACCCCGAGGCCGCCGCGATCCGCGCACGGTACGCGGCGATCGCCGAGTTCGACGACTACACGGCCAACCCCGAGGTCGTCGAGACCGCCCGGGAGTGGATCCGCGCCCACGACATCGACACGATCGTCGCCTTCTCCGAGCACGACGTGCTCCGGGCCGCCCGGCTGCGCGACGAGTTCGGCCTTCAGGGGCAGAGCGGGGCCAGCGCCGAGGCCTACCGTGACAAGCTCCGCATGAAGCGGCTCCTCGACGCGGCCGGACTGCCCGTCGTGCCGTACGCCGAACTCGAACGCCCCGGCGACATCGAACGGTTCGCGGCCGGGGCCGGCTATCCGGTACTCGCCAAGCCGCGCACCGGCACCGGCTCCCAGGGCATCGAGCGCGTCGACGACGACGCGCAGGCCGCCGCCTTCGCCGCCGCGCACCCCACGGACCTCGCCGACCACCTCGTCGAGGCCTTCACCCCGCACGAACTCCTGCACTGCGACGGGGTGTTCGCCGACGGGAAGGCCGTCTTCAGCGAGGTGTGGTCCTGGTCCACCACCATGCTGGAGGTCCGTGACCAGCCGGTGCCCACCCTGGCCGTCACCCTCGACGCCGACGACCCGCGCCGTGCCGAACTCGTCCGGCTCGCCGAGCAGACCCTGCGGGCACTGCCCACGCCCCGGGCCACCGCCTTCCACATCGAGTTCTTCGACACCGCCGACGGCATCGTCGTCAACGAGGCGGCGAGCCGGGTCGGCGGCGGCCGCATCCAGCCCACCCTGCGCCGGCTGCACGGCGTCGACCTCGTGGAACTGGCCGCCCGCCACCAGACCCGCTCCACACCCGAGGCCCTGATCCCCGAACGGGCCGCGCCCACCGCCGGTTTCCTGCTCGTGTACGACAGCCAGGGCGCCCGGGGCCGCGCGCCGGCCACCTGCGAACTGCCCGGCATCAGCCACTACGAGACCGCCCTGCCCCCGGTCACCGGCGAGCGCCCCGACGTCGCCTCCACCGCCTACCTGCTCAGCGGCGTCGCCCTCGGCGACAGCCGGGCCCGGACCGGTGAGCGACTGCTCGCCCTGCACCGCTGGTTCCTCGACGGCGTCGTCGACGGCTGACCCGCTCCTCCGTTCAACACCACCCCGCCCCACCCCTTGAAGGGATCCTTCACCATGCCCGGATACAACCCGGACGCCTACCGCATGGGCATCGAGTTCGAGTACCAGCTGGTCGGCGCCGACGGCCGCCCGCAGCACTGGCAGGACCTCTCCTTCCCCGTGCTCAAGGACGTCATCGCCAAGTCCAACGCGCCCAGCAACGACTACATGGCCGTCAAGTACCCCGGCTCCGACCAGCGCAGCTTCTACCTGGAGGGCTACGACCTCACCGACGAGCAGGGCGACATCACCGACCTGCACGTCAAGGGCATCGAGATCAGCACCCCGATCGCCGCCGACGTGTACGAGCAGCAGGAGTACCTCGTCACGCACTACGAGGAGATGCAGGGCCTGCTCGCCGACGTCGGCCTGCGCGGCAGCGCGTACGGCGCGCACCGCTCCACCGAGGAGTACCGGGGCCCGCGCGGCGGGCGCGGCGTCGAGGGCTGGGCCGCCGCCGAGACGGCCATGATGACCTGGGGCATCCACGTCAACGTCAGCTTCCCCGAGGCCGTCGAGGCCGGCCTCGACCGTGACTACCTGCACGCCAAGATGGACTGGTTCGGACCGGCCCTCATCCTGCTCAGCGCCAACACCCCGGTGCGCGGCGAGGGCCCCTGGACGGTGGACGGCGTCGTCGGCAAGTCCGAGCGCTCCTACCGCCGCAGCTTCACCCGTCGCCCGATGTACTTCCGCGACGACCAGTACTTCCGCAAGGAAGTCACCTGCATCGACATCACCCACCGCCTCGACCTGGTCCGCGGCTACACCGCGCTGATCACCGGACTGATGCTGGAGAAGCGCGAGTTCACCCCCGTCGCCTCGCCGTTCGCCGACCAGAACATGCGCCAGGCCGCCCTGCACGGCTACCAGGCCCCGCTTCTGGACCGGCACTTCGGCTCCGTCGACCCCGGCGCCTTGGTCGACGACGCCCTCGACCGTGCCGCCAAGGGCCTTGCCGACCAGGGCCTGGACACGGCTCCGCTGGACGCCCTGCGCGACCTGGCCGCCCGCCGCCGCTGCCCGGCCGACGACACCCTCGACCTCTGGTACGCCAACCCCGACTGGGCCGCGTTCCTGGAGGCACAGGCCGAGCTGACCGGCCACTGAGCGACCCCTGCCGGCGGGGGCGGCGCCCGGCGCGCCGCCCCCGCCCCGCCCCCACGACGACCGGAAGGACGCGTTCGACAGCCATGTGCCGCATCTTCGGCCTGCTCGATCCCCACCTCGGCCACGACGCCCTGCACCGCCTGGGCGAACAGACGGCCGGGCTCCTGCGCCACGGTGGCCCCGACGGGCACGCCCACCGGGTCTTCGACGGGGGCCTGATCGGCGGCACCCGCCTGGCGATCTCCGACCCCGCCCACGGCTGGCAGCCGTTCACCCGCGACGGCCTGACCGTCTTCTACAACGGCGAGATCTACAACGCGCCCGCACTGCGCCGCCAACTGGCCGCCGAAGGAGTGCAGTTCAGCACCGACTGCGACGGCGAGGTCATCGCCCCGCTGTTCGCCCGGCACGGCACCGGCGCCGCCGCCCTGCTCGACGGCATGTTCGCCATCGCCGTACACGAGCAGCGCACCGGGCGCCTCACCCTGATCCGGGACCAGGCGGGCATCAAGCCCCTCTACCTGTTCGCCGACGGTGGCCGGTTCGGCTTCGCCTCCGAACTGGCCGCTCTCCTGCGGCTGCGGGGCACCGCCGTCCAGGTCGACCCCGACGCCCTCGACCGCTATCTGCGGTTCAAGGCTCCGTTCGGCGCGGTCCCCGCTCCCGGCGCGCTCGGCGACCCGACCATGGTCGAGGGGGTGCACGCGCTGCCGCCCGGCCATGCCCTGCAGGTCACGCCCGGCGGCGCGCCCCGTGTCACCCGCGTCGCCGAGGTCGCCGCGACCCGTCACACCGACCCGGTGGCCGACCTGGGCCGACTGCTGCCCGAGGCCGTCGCCGGGATGCTGCCCACCGACGTGCCCTACTGCTCGGTGCTCTCCGGCGGCCTCGACTCCTCCGTCGTCACCACCCTCGCCGCCCGCGCCGCGGGCCCCGTGCAGACCTTCACCGTGGTGCCCCGCAAGAAGTCCGCGTACGACGAACTGGCGTACGCGCAACTCGTCGCCGAGACCACCGGATCGCCTCTGGAACAGGTGCCCGTCGGCGGTGGCGACATCCCGGCCCTGCTGCCCGCCGTGGTCGCGAGCCTCGGCCAGCCCAACTCCGACCCCATCATCGTCAGCACGTACCGGCTGTTCCGCGCGGTCCGCGAGGCGGGCTACCCCGTCGCCCTCACCGGGGACGCGAGCGACGAACTCTTCGGCGGCTACGACCGGTTCCGCGCGCTCGCCCGCAGCGGTGACGCCACCGGCTACCGCGACGCCCTCGCGGGCGTCCCGGCCGCATGGCAGCGCTCGCTCTACACCGACGGTGCACTGGCCCGACTGGAGACGGCCGCGCGCCCCGACGACGGCCCGTGGGCACGTTCCCACGCCTGCCCGCCGACCGCCGCGGACGCGGCCACCGACTTCGAACTGCGTCACCGGCTGCCCGTCTACCACCTGCAGCGCGTCGACCACCTCAGCGCCGCGCACGCCGTGGAAGCCCGGGTGCCGTTCTGCCGCAACGGCGTGACGGCGCTGGGCCGTTCACTGACCCTGGCGCAGAAACTCGGCCCCGACGACACCGTGAAGATCACCCTCGCGAGGGCGGCGGCCCGTCACGGCTGGGCACCCGACGCCGTCCTGAACCGGCCGAAGCAGCCCTTCACCTTCCGGCTCGCCGACCACCTCCTCGACGAGCAGGGCCTCGCCCTGGACTGGGCCCGTCAGGTCCTCACCGACCCGGCCGCCCGCCGTGGCTGGTTCGCCCCCGACCGCGTGGAGAAGCTGCTCGCGGAGTTCGAGGAGCGCCGCACCGAACCCCTGGCACACACCGTCTGGGCCCTGCTCGTCCTGGAGCTGTGGCTCGGCCAGATCGACGGAGGCGTCCGATGACCGCCCTCGCCACCGACACCGAGCGGGTCCGCGCCGTCGGCGTCGACGTCGGGCTGTGGAGCGTGGACGGCGCGGCGGCGCCCACGCTCGTCGTCGCCAGCTCCCGCCGGCTGGCCGACCCGCTGCCCGTCCTGGAGACCGCGGTCGCCGCGATGGGCCGACCCGTCGCCAAGGTCGCCCTCGTGCACCCCGCCGCCGACGGCGTGGACGTGACCGCCGAGTACGTCTTCGCGCAGGTCGTCACCGACGGCGGCCGGCACGTCCTGGACCTCACACCCGAGTGCGGCCACTCGATGCTCGCCGCCGCCACGCATCTGACGGCGCGCGGCCGGGGCCCGGCGGACGGCGGCCCGCTGCGTCTGCTCACCCACCGCCACGGTCTGCCGCGCGTGGTCGGGTGCGCCATCCGCGTGCTCGACGCGGCGGCCGGTGTGCACGACGCGGGCCTCACCTTTCCGCTCGGCGACCACGGCTCCGCGTTCCCGCTGGGCCCGGACCCGCTCACCCTGGCCGTCGCGGGCGGCCCGGTCCCGGCCACCGTCGTCGACAGTGGCAACCCGTACGTGTTCGTCGACGCCACCGCGCTCGGCGTCGCCGACACCGCGGCCCTGGGCGCCGCGGGCGACGCACTGCGCGCCGTGCTCCAGGACGTACGGCGGCAGACGGCACCCCGGCTCGGCCTCGCCGACTCCGAAGTGCTGCCCAAGCCCGCGCTGCTGCTGCGCGCCGCGGACGGCGGGCTGCACGTACGGGCCCTGTCCGCCGACGACTGGCACCCCGGTCTCGCGCTCACCGGACTCGTCGCCGTCGCCACGCTGGTGGCGGGCGACACCCCCGGTGACGCGGACCTGACGGTCGGCCACTCCTCGGGCGCCTCCACGGTCGGGCTGCGCACCCGTCCGGACGGCACCCGCGTCCTGACCGTCACGGGCCGCCGGGTCACCCGGCTCGCCCAGCTCACCCTCGGGGAGTGACCGTGCCGCTGCTGCCCACGGGCCGGGACCAGCGCTGGCTGGCCGTCGGCAACCTGGTCAACATGACCGGCACCGGTGCCACGCTCTCGGCTCTCGTGGTCTTCCTCGCCGACGCCAAGGACCTGCCGCTCGGTCAGGCCGCGGGGCTGCTCACGGCCGCCGGGCTGATCGGGGTGACGGGTGCGGTGCCGCTCGGCCAGCTCAGCGACCGGTACGGGGCCCGCGCCGTCGCCCTGGCAGGCGAACTCGTCGGCGCCGTCACGACCTTGCTGCTGCTCGTCGCGGGCGGCGCCTGGAGTTGCGCCCTGTGTCTGGCCGTGCGCCAGCTCGCGGTCAGTGGCACCACGGCGGCCCGCGCCACCCTGATGGGCCGGCTCGTCCCTGCCCCGGAGCGCGCCGCGCTGCGCGCCTACCAGCGGTCGGTGTCGAACATCGGCTTCTCGCTCGGAGCGCTCGGCGCCGCCGCCGCGATGACCTGGGGCGGCACCGCTCTGTATGTGCTGATCGCCGTGGACGCGGCGACCTACCTCTTCGGCGCGTACGCCACGACCCGGCTGCCCGAGGTGGGCCGTGGCGTGCGGCGCGCGGGGCTCGCCAAGGACGCGCTGCGCGACGCGGGTTACCTCGGCGCGAGCCTGCTGAACGCCGTGCACACCCTGAACCGCGCGGTCGTCTCGCTCGGCGTGCCGCTGTGGATCGTGTACGCGACGACGCTGCCGCACTGGACGGTGTCCGCCGCGATGATCGCGAACACGCTGCTGGTGATCCTCCTCCAGATACCGCTCAGCCCGTACGCCCAGGACATCGCCCGCTCCCGCCGCTCACTGCTCGCGGCGGGCCTGCTCACCGCGGCGGGCTGCGCGGCGCTGGGCACCGCCGACGCGTACGACACCGTCGCCCGGCTGGTGTGGCCGCTGTTCGCACTGGCCTGCCTGGCGCTCGCACTGGGCGAGATCCTGGGCGCGGCGGCGGGCTGGACGCTGTCCTACGAACTGGCGCCCGAACCTCTCCTCGGCCAGTACCAGGGCGTGTGGCAGCTGATCGCCGACGGCTCGTCGAAGGCCGCGGGACCCGCGGTGATCGGCTGGGCGCTCGCCGCGGGTCCCGCGGGCTGGACGGCGCTCGCGGCGGTGTTCGCGGCGACCGGAGCGGTGAGCCCGCCGCTGATCCGCTGGGCCGGGCGCCGCCACACGGCCCGGACGGCAGGCGCGGGGGAGCTGATCGCGGACACCTGAGAGCCGCGGGCTCCCGTGCCTCACTCCGCCGACGGCGCCCCCGCCGCGGCGTACCCCGTGTCGCCGCCCGACATCGCCCCGCTCGGCAGCTCCGGCGCCCGGTAGCCCGACATCGCCCCGGCGCCCGGGTCCGGCCGGACCGCCCCGAGCAGCGGGTTCGCCGCGATCGGGGAGACCTTGACCCGGGCCCCGGGGCGCGGCGCCTGCACCACCATGCCGTCGCCGAGGTACATCGCCACATGCGTGGCCTTCGGGAAGTACACGACCAGGTCGCCCGGCCGCAGCTCGCTCAGCGGCACCCGCGGCAGCTGCGCCCACTGCTCCTGCGAGGTCCGCGGGATCGTCCGCCCCGCGTGCGTCCAGGCCTGTGACGTCAGCCCCGAGCAGTCGAAGGACTTCGGTCCCTCCGCTCCCCACACGTACGGCTTCCCGATCTGCCGGACGGCATAGGCGAGGGCGTCGTCCCCGGCCTTCGAGGGCGCACGCCCGGTCGAGCTCAGCGCGCCCGAGGCCATGAACGACCGCTGCGCGTCGGCCGTTCCGGCGCTCTCCAGGCGGGCCAGCGCGGAGAGCTGGTCGGAGCTGAGCGAGGCGAGCAGCTCCTCGACCTCCTTCAGACGGGCCTGGACCGAGTCCCGGTCCTTCTTCTGCCGGTCGGCGAGCCGCATCTGCCCGTCCAGCGCGGCCCGCGCCTTCGTGGCCAGGTCGTCGGCCTTCCGCTCGCCGCGCACCAGCCGGTCGACGGTCGCCTCCTGCTCGCGCGCGGCCCGCCGGATCACGTGCCCCTGGTCGATCGCGTGCTCCGGATCGCGGGACAGGAACAGCCGCACGTACGGAGAGATCTCGCTGTGCCCCTGGTACTGCTGGCGCGCGAGCCGCCCCGCCGCGGCCCGGCTGCCGTGCAGGGCGCCGCGCGCCCTGGCCAGCTCACCGCCCAGGGACTCGGCCTCCTTGCGGCGCTCCTTGAGCCGATCGGCGGTCGCGTTGTACGTCTCGGTGGCCTCCTCGGCCTGCTGGTACAGCCTCTGAAGGTCCGTCAGAAGCTCACCGACGGACCGCTCGCCGCCGTCGCCCGGCCCCGGCTCGGGCGCGGCCCCCGCGGGTACCGGCGCGAGCAGCGCCCCCGCGACGGCCGCCGTGCACACCCAGCGGATCAACCTGCCTGACACCTCGTCACCTCCGGTGCGGGCAGCCCCGGCGCCTGCCCGCACCGTGAACATGAACAGACAGCCACCTCGTCCGCCCGGAGGGCTGCGCGACTCGGCCCAACTCCTCCATCCCTTGGAGGGGCCCCCGGCGAGCCGCCTTTACGCGGATGCGTCCGGGCCGCCCGCCCGGTTCCTCTTCGACCACGGCCACTTCACGGAGCGCTCCACGGTGCCGTCCGGCCGGTACACGTACCGCCACTTCACGAACCGCACGGCCTTCCCGCCGGGCACGGGCTCGCGCACGTACACGAGCGAGGTGTCGGGCCCGCCGGCCGGATCCGGCACCGGCACCCTGTACACCTTGGGCGGATTGCCGGTGGCTGTGGTGAACACGGGAAGGCTGCGCCCGTCGAGGGGGCCGCCGACAAACGGGATGTCTTCGCTCTTCACGCTACAAGTAACGCACGTCCCCGCCGCTCACAGCAGGTGGGCCGCGTCGCTCACCACCGGCAGCACCCGTCGGGCCAGTGCGCCGACGGGGCCGTCCGGGGTCTCCAGGACGAGGGCGTGGCGCACGACGTCCGCGGTCTGCGGGTCGCGGGCGGCGGTGGCCACGAGGACCGCCATGAACTGGTCGACGAGCCCGTCGCGCAGTGCGTCCAGCGGCGGCTGCTTCTCCTCGTCGAGCCAGATGAGCGAGGCCGCCTCCACCGCCGTGATCCACATGCGGACGGTCATCCGCAGTCGCGAGCCGGGCTCGGCGGCGGCGAGGTGGCTGAGGATGTGGTCGGCCGCGGCCCGCCGCACCCCGTCCACGATCGCCGTCGTGCGGGAGGTCTCGACGACGCTGCCGCCCTGCAGCAGTGCCGCGAACCCCATGTCGTGCTGGTCGACGAAGGCGAGGTAGCGGTCGAGCGCGCGGGCCAGCCGGGTGGTGAGGGGGCCCTCCGGCGGCTCGGCGAAGCACTGTTCCAGCTCGTCGGCGGCGGACCGCAGCGCGGCCTCGTACAGCTGCTGCTTGCCGCCGGGGAAGTAGCGGTAGACCAGGGGGCGGGAGACGCCCGCGGCCTCCGCCACGTCGTCGAGGGAGACCTCCTCCGGCGCCCGGTGCGCGAACAACGACAGTGCCGCTTCGAGGAGTTGTGCCCGCCGCTCCTCGACGCTGAGCCGTCGGTAGGCGGGCGTACCGGTTGCCGAGGTCATGTCCGGCAGCGTAACCGGCCTGTCCGCGGGAGTCCTCAGGCCAGCAGCCCCGACGACCGCCACATCTGCCGCCCGACCCCGCGCAGCACCCCGATGTCGTCCAGGAAGTCGGTCAGCCGCTTCGCGCCGGTCTGCATGATCTCCCGGCGGTGGCCGGACGCCTTGACCTGGGCCATGGCCTCCTTCTTGTCCAGGCCGACGCTCGGGTAGACCTCGGGGTTGATGAAGGCGACCGAGAAGACGCGGGCGAACTCGCCCGAGGTGAGCCGCGTGAACTCCCGCGACCACCTGGGGGCGGTCACCATCTGGCGCCGCAACTCCTCACGCGCGTACCGGACATGGCGGGCCTCCTCGACGACGTGGATGCGCGTCACGCCGCGGACCAGCGTCTGCACCCGCTCGTCCGGGAACGTGAGGCGCTGCATCCAGTCCAGGATCTCCTCGCCGAGCAGCGTCGCCGTGAACGAGCCCGGGGTGGTGGAGATGGTCTTGAACAGGCGGCCCAGGTGGTGGTGGACGGGCGCCACCGGGTAGTGCGGGGTGCCGCCGCGCGTGATCAGGCGGGCGAACATCTTGGAGTGCCGGCACTCGTCCTCGATCTCGGTGAGGGCGTACCGGACGTGGGCGCTCGTCGCCGCCTTGTCGTACACGTGCCGCACGAGCAGCTGCATCAGGATCAGCTCGAACCAGATGCCGAGCGAGGCGAGCGCCGCCGCCTCGTGCTGCGAGAGTTTGATCCGCTGTTCCTCGCTCATCCGCTTCCACAGCGGGGTGTCGTACAGCGACACCAGCTCCGGCGGCCAGAACCACTTGCCCTCCTCGAAGGGCGCGTCCCAGTCCAGCTCCTTGTCCGGGTCGAAGGAGTGCTTGGCGGAAGAGTCGAGCAGCCGCTCGGCCACCTGCTCCCGGTCCTTGAGCAGACCGAGCGCGTCCCGCAGCCCTTCGACCGCGTCGGCTTCCGTCATGGTCGTCATCGCTGACTCCCCATCGCTGTAGAAGAGTTGGTGGCCGCGAGGCTTACCGGCGGTCACATCTGTCCCTCGTTCTTATGAGACTGCGTGTCAGCAAGGGCGTCAATCCCTTGCGCACGACTTGTTGACCCCGCGTCTACCACCGTGTGAGCCTGCCGGTATGTCGACCCATGAGCTGTACACCAAGGCCGTGGACGAGCCCAACTGGCAGATACCGTCGGCCAGTTCGGCCCGTCTCAGCTGGGAATACGACGACGGACGCGACCGCCTCCTGTCCCTGTACCAGAAGGGCAAGGACAAGCAGTGGGACGGCGCCAAGCGCATCGACTGGGATCTTGAGGTCGATCCGTACGATCCCCTCGGCACTCCCGACGAGTCGATGTCCCTGTACGGAACGCCGCACTGGGCGAAGATGACCGACAAGGACAAGGGCGAGCTGCGCAAGCACTACACCTCGTGGCAGTTCAGCCAGTTCCTGCACGGCGAGCAGGGCGCGATGGTGTGCGCGGCGCGCATCGTCGAGTCCGTCCCCGACCTCGACGCCAAGTTCTACTCGGCGACGCAGACCATGGACGAGGCGCGGCACGCGGAGATCTACGGCCGCTTCCTCCACGAGAAGATCGGGATGCTGTACCCGATCAACGACAACCTCCAGGCCCTCCTCGGCGACACCCTGCGCGACTCCCGCTGGGACATGCCCTACCTGGGCATGCAAGTCCTCATCGAGGGGCTGGCGTTGGCGGCGTTCGGCATGATCCGCGACACCACGGACAAGCCGCTGCCCAAGCAGATCCTCGCCTACGTGATGCAGGACGAGGCCCGCCACGTCGCCTTCGGCCGCATGGCGCTGCGCGACTACTACAGGCAGCTGACCGACGCCGAACTGCGCGAGCGCGAGGAGTTCGTCATCGAGGGCTGCTACCTGATGCGCGACCGGCTGCGCGGGGTGGAGGTCCTGGAGAACTTCGGCATCCCGAAGGCGCAGGCCGAGGAGTACAGCGAGCAGTCCGAATTCCTCGCCCTGTTCCGCCAGTTGCTGTTCTCCCGCATCGTCCCGTGCGTCAAGGACATCGGCCTGTGGGGCAAGCGCCTCCAGCAGGCCTACGTCGACATGGGCGTCTTCGAGATGGGCGACTCGAACCTGGACCTGCTGATGGCCCAGGACGAGGAGATCGCGGAGAAGCTGGACGCGGAGCGGTTCGCGGCGGAGGAGCACGAGCGGGTGGCCGAGGTGGACGCGGCGATCCGCGAGGGCTCGGCCGGCTGAAGGACAGGTGCCCGGCCGGGAATCGGGGGCCCGGCCGGACCGCCCCGGCCGGGGAGCGCTGGTTCCCGGTCTTCCGCGGGCCGGTGTTCGCCCTGTGACGCGCCGGAGGCCCGGCTGAGCCGCCGTGAGCCGTTGGCCGTCCCGGGATCGCCTCGTATGGAGTAGCGTTTCGGCCGTGTCCACGCCACCTCCGCCCCCGCCCCATCAGCCTCAGCAGCCGAATCCGTACGGCCGGCAGCCCGGCGCGTACGGCCAGCCGCAGCCGCAGTTCGGTCAGCCCGGCCCGTCCGGCTACGAGCAGCAGCCCGCGTACGGCCAGCCGCAGCAGCCGGCCTACCCGGGCTTCCCGCAGCAGGCAGGTGCCCCGTGGGGCGCGCCCCCGCCGCCGCCGAAGCGCCGGGTCGGCATGATCATCGGGATCGTGGCCGGTGTCGTGGCCATCCTCGTCATCGGGATCGGCGTCCTCGCGTACGTCGGCCTCAAGTCCGACGCCGGCTTCCCCGAGGCCGAGTACAAGCTGACGC
Source organism: Streptomyces sp. HmicA12 (assembly GCF_000373565.1). GTDB lineage: Bacteria > Actinomycetota > Actinomycetes > Streptomycetales > Streptomycetaceae > Streptomyces. The sequence continues at coordinate 216,663 of NZ_KB891850.1, forward strand.
TGCCCCAGAAGGTCCTCGACGAGAAGTACGAGCTGACCCAGGACCTGTCCGCCTCCAAGGGGCAGGCGCTGGAGGACGAGGCCGACGGCGCCTGGGACGCCAGGGACACGAAGGCCGTCATCGGGCAGTACGCGCTCGGCGGCGACCAGAACGAGGGCGTGCTCGTCATCTCCGGCATGTACGGCCGCTTCAAGAACACCGATGAAGCGCGCGACAACATGATGAAGGGCGCCGGGACCGCCGACAACGCGACGGTCGCCGTCCAGCCGAAGGACTTCCACCCCGCGGGCACGGACGTGACCGTCACCTGCGAGGTGCTCACCCAGTCCGGTGGCGTCGGCAAGGTCACCATGCCGATGTGCGCCTGGGTCGACGACAACACCGGTGCCTCCGTCGGCGAGATCACCGTGGACACCGCCACCAAGGACCCGCAGGACATCGACCTGGAGGCGGCCGCCGAGCGGGCAGCCAAGATCCGCGAGGAGATCAGGCAGCCGGTGGGCTGAAGGTCTTCCGCAGCGTGAAGGAGTAGGCCGTGGGGCCGTGCTCGCGCAGTCGCGTGAGCCGGTCCTCCGCCTCAGCGACGTCGGGCCGGTGCCCGGCGGGCACCCACCACAGCGCCGTCACCGCCTCGCTCAGCCGCTCGAAGAACTCCCGCCTGCGAGCCAGGAGTTCACGGTGCGTGCCCTGGTACATGAAGGCCTTGAGCGCGTCCACGTCGCGCCACACCGACATGTTCACCAGCAGCCACTTGTCGCCGAAGATCCGGATGTCGGTCGCGTCGCCCGTGTCGCCCTGCAGCCGCCACACGAAGCCGTCCGAGGCGTCGGCGACCGCGTTCACCGGATCCAGATTGTTCGTGAAGTCCTTGATCTCGGGGGCGTCGAGCGGTGCCGTGAGACGGCCTATGTTCACCTGTGCGAGCTGGTACGTCGTCGTCATGATCGGGAACATAGACGGCCCGGGCCCGGCGGGGCAGGGCCATTTTGGACGCTCCCAGGAGGACCACTTCCGGAAATCGCTCAGGAACCGGACGAGTTGAGCACGGCCTCCATCACGGACCGGGCGATCGGCGCCGCGCTGCCGCCGCCGCTGATGTCCGCCCGGTCCGCCGACGCGTCCTCGACGACCACGGCCACGGCCACCTGCGGCGTGGACGCGTCGGGGCCCTGCGCGTAGGAGATGAACCAGGCGTACGGGGTGCCCTCGTTGTTCACACCGTTCTGCGCGGTACCGGTCTTGCCGCCCACCGTCACGCCCGGGATCTGCGCGTTGGTGCCGGTGCCCTTGGTGACGACGTCGACCATCATCTGCTGGAGCTGGGTGGCGGTGTAGGCCGACATGACCTGCTGGTAGGTCTTGTTGTCGGTGGTCGACACCGTCGTGCCGTTGGCCTTCGTCGTCTTGTCGACCAGGTGCGGCTGCATCAGCGTCCCGCCGTTGGCGACGGCCGCCGACACCATCGCCATCTGCAGGGGCGTGGCGGCCGTGTCGAACTGGCCGATGGAGGAGAGCGCCAGCTGCGAGTCGTTCATGTCGGTGTCGAAGTTGGACTTGGCCGCCGTCATCGGGACCTTGATGCCGCTGTCGTTGAACCCGAAGTTCTCCGCCATCTTCACCATGTCGCCGAGCCCGACCTGCACACCGAGGTTGGCGAACACGGTGTTGCAGGAGACCCGCATCGCGTACTCCAGGGTGGCGTCCTCGCAGGCGGCGGACGAGGACTCGTTCGTCAGCTGCGTGGTGGTGCCCGGCAGGGTGTACGGCGACGGGGTGTCGGTGTCGGTGGTGATGCCGTTCACGACGTTGTTCTCCAGGACCGCCGCGGCCGTGACGACCTTGAACGTCGAGCCCGGCGGATACGTCTGCCGGATCGCCCGGTTCAGCATCGGCTGGCTGGAGGCGGAGTTCAGCGCGTTCCAGGTGTCGACGTCCGACTGGCCGGTGCCCGCGATGTCCCCGGGGTCGTACGACGGCGTGGAGACCAGGGCGAGGATCTTGCCGCTCGCCGGGTCGATCGCCGCCACGGCGCCCTTCTTGCCGCCGAGCCCGTCGTACGCGGCCTTCTGCGCGGCCGCGTTGATGGTGGTCTCGACGTCACCGCCCGCGTTCTGGAACCGGGAGACCTCGTTCCAGAAGGGGACCGTGGAGAGCATCGGATCGGTGCCGGAGAGCACGTCGTCCTCGGCGCTCTCCACGAACGTCGTGCCGTACGTCTGCGAGGCGTACCCGGTGACGGGCGAGTACAGCGGGCCGTTCTTGTACGTCCGCTCGTACTTGTACGACTCGCCGGTGTCCTTGGACCCGGTGATCGGCTTGCCCTGCACGAGGATGTCGCCGCGCGGCTGGTCGTAGCGCTGGATGGTCTCGCGCCTGTTCGCCGAGTTGTCGTCGAGCGACTGGGCCTGGAAGACCTGGATGCGGGCCGAGTTCAGCAGCAGCGCGATCAGCAGGACCAGGCAGAAGACCGAGGCGCGGCGGATGTACTTGGTCACTTGGCGGCCTCCATGGCGTCCTCGGTCAGCAGCGCGCCACGGGCCGAGTCGCTGATCCGGACGAGGATCGCGATGATGATCCAGTTGGTGACGAGGGACGATCCGCCCTGCGCGAGGAACGGCATCGCCATGCCCGTCAGCGGGATGAGCCCCATCACGCCGCCCGCGATGACGAACACCTGCAGCGCGACGATCGAGGCGAGGCCGATCGCCAGCAGCCGTCCGAACGGGTCGCGCAGCGCGAGCCCCGCCCGGTAACCCCGCTCCACGAGCAGCGCGTAGAGCAGGAAGATCGCGGTGAGCCCGACCAGGCCCAGCTCCTCGCCCGCCGTCGCCAGGATGAAGTCCGACTTGGCGGCGAAGCCGATCAGGATCGAGTGCCCCATGCCGAGCCCGGTGCCGAGCATCCCGCCCCACGCGAACGCGAACAGCGACTGGGCGAGCTGGCTCGCGCCCTGACCCGCGTCGATGGAGGCGAACGGGTTCAGCCAGTCCTCGACCCGGCTGTGCACATGGGGCTCGAAGGAGCCGACGAGGACCGCTCCGACGGCGGCGAGCACGAGCCCGATCGCGATCCAGCTCCCGCGCCCCGTCGCGACGTAGAGCATCACGATGAAGAGCCCGAAGAAGAGCAGCGAGGTGCCCAGGTCGGTCTCCAGGACCAGCACGCCGACGCTCAGCAGCCAGATCACGAGGATCGGCGCGAACACGCGCATGGTCGGGAACTGGAACCGCCACACCTTCTTGCCCGTGTAGCGCAGGGCGTTGCGGTTGGCCGCGAGATAGCTCGCGAAGAAGATCGCGAGCAGGATCTTGGCGAACTCGCCGGGCTGGATGGAGAAGCTGCCGATCTGGATCCAGATCCGGGCGCCGTTCACGGCGGGGAAGAAGATCGGCAGGATCATCAGGATCAGCGCCGAGACCACCGACAGGTACGCGTACCGCTGCAGCACGCGGTGATCGCGCAGGAAGACCACGAAGAGGATGAACAGGCCGACGCCGAGCGTCGACCAGACCAGCTGGGTGGGCGCCGCCTCCGACCCCTCGGTCTCCAGGTCCAGGCGGTAGATGAGGACGAGCCCGAGACCGTTGAGGAGCACCGCGATCGGCAGCAGCAGCGGGTCCGCGTACGGGGCGCGGAAGCGGACCGCGAAGTGGGCGAGGAGCGCGAGCACCCCGAGTCCGGCACCGTAGCCGGCGGCGCCCGGCGGCACGCTCCCGTTCTTGGCGAGACCCACGTCGCAGTAGCCGTACACGCTGAACAGCACGGCCAGGACGATCAGGGCGAGTTCGGTGCCCCGGCGCTTGGGGACGCGAACGGCCGGGACCGCGGAGGCGGTCCCGGCCGTGCCCGACGATCCCGGGGCGCCTGCTGCGCCCGCCGATCCCGTTGTTCCGGTCATGACCGGAACCTAGCAAGTTCGCCGGTGATATCTGGATATGTCAGCACCAGCGGGGCGCGGCGCCGATGTTGTTGATGTACTTCGCCGAGCCCCAGGCCCAGGTGCCGTCGGTGAGCAGGTACCAGAGGTGGTTGCCCTCGACGTTGTCACCGCCCGTCTTGCAGAAGATCGGCACGATCGCGTTGTACGGCTCGGTGCGCACGATGCGGCTGCCACGGGTGGGGGCGTCCCGCAGATGAAGTCCGGACTTGGCCACGACGCGGCCCTTGTAGACGGGCGGGTTGTTGTTGGCGCCGTTGACCGTCGTCGAGTCGTCGGCGAGCGCGGGCGACGCGGTGGTCGCGAGGGTGGCTGCTGCGGCGACGGCGATGCCGAGACGTATGACTGCGGTCTGTGTGCTCATGGGGCCTCCTCGGGGAGGGGTGTGCGGCAGGAACCCGGAAGTGGGTGAAAAGCCGTGATTCACAGTAAAAGCGTCACGGAACGGACGCAAAAGGTCACACCGTGTGGCCCTCGGCCATGGTTCACAGGGGCCAGACCGGCGGTTCCACGGGACGTTCGTAGGGCAGCGTCAGTGTCGCCAGCGCTCCGCCGTCCGGCGCGTTCGTGAACGACAGGCGCGCGCCGAGGACCTCGGCCTGGCCGAGCGCGATGGTCAGCCCGAGCCCGTGCCCGCGCGCCCCGCCCTCCGTGCGGAACCGCTGCGGACCGTGCTCCACCAGGTAGTCCGGGTAGCCCTCGCCGTGGTCCCGCACGGTGATCACCGGCCCGTCCACGGTCAGCACGACGGGTGGCCCGCCGTGCCGGTGCGCGTTGCCGACGAGATTGCCGAGGACCCGCTCCAGGCGCCGCCGGTCGGTCACCACGCACACGTCCCGGACGACGGTGACCTCGGTCTGGGTGGCGGACGCCCGGACGACCCGCTCGGCGATGGGGCCCAGCCACGCGTCGTCCAGCTCCACGCGCTCGCTGCGCGAGTCGAGGCGGGAGATCTCCAGGAGGTCCTCGGTGAGTGTGCGCAGCGCGGCCACCCGGTCGCGGACCAGCTCGGTGGGGCGGCCCGGCGGCAGCAGTTCGGCCGCGGCGTGCAGACCGGTCAGCGGTGTACGCAGTTCATGGGCGACGTCGGCGGTGAAGCGCTGCTCGGTGAGGATGCGGGCCTGCAGCGAGGAGGCCATGGAGTCGAGCGCGCCGGCCACGGCGGCGACCTCGTCCTGGTGGCGCTGCGGGTCCTTCGTCCGCGGATCGTTGACCCGGGCGTCCAGCTCACCGGCGCTGATCTTGCGGGCCACGCGTGCCGTCGTGTGCAGCCGCCGCGTCACCCGGGTCACCGCGAACGCGCCGACGAGCAGCGTCGCGCCGATGGCGAGCACCGAGGAGCCGAGGATCGCGTTGTCGAGGCCGTCGATGGTGTGCGCGTTCTGGCCGTAGTCGACGTCCACGGCCAGGGCACGGCCGTCGGACGCCGGGCCCGCCGCCCACATCGCCGGCCGGGAGTCGCGGCTGCCGAGCATCGTGCCGCGCTGGCCCCGCACCGCGAGCGCGTGCAGCGAGGCGGGCAGGTCCGGCGGGTCGATCCGGGCGCCGGGACCGAGCCGGTCCCCGGCCTCGAACTCGGCGGTCGCCTCGTCGAGCCGCGCCAGCGCCCGCTCCCTGGCCTCCCGCACCGTCTGATGGGTGACCGAGACGTGCACGAGGACGCCGAGCAGCGCGGCCAGCGCGCAGCACATCACCGTGATGAACGCGGTCGCCTTCCAGGTCAGCGACGCGGTCCAGGCGGGCAGCCGCGGCCGGTGCCTCATGAGGCACCCGGGGCCGGCGCGGCGGACGGCGTCGCCGAGGGGGCCGGTGGAGTGACCGACGGGCTCGCCGACGGGGTCTTCGGCGGCCCGGTGCGCACGATCTCGTCGCGCGTCGGCAGCATCGCCTTCTGATGGGCGTCGTACGACCACGAGGTCCGGTACTCGTACCCGGACAGGTCCGCGACGGCCCGCACCACCACGCTGTGCCCGGCGAGCTCGACGCTGATCACGGCGTCCTCGTCGTTCATGATCTGGGTCAGCGCGCCGTCCGCGTACGCGTAGACGCGCACCACGAGCTGCTGCTTCGGCGCCTTGATCCCGACGACCATGTCGTCCTTGCCGTCGCCGGTCAGATCCGAGTAATAGGCGTGCAGGACCGGGCAGTTCGGCCCCTTCTTCTCCCGCTTCGCCGGATCGCCGCAGTCGTCGAGCCCCTTGCGGACCGTCTTGTACGTGTCCGGGTCCGCGGCCGCCTGGGCGAGCACCACGGTCACCGGGTCCACCTCGCGCAGGTCGCCGCCGGGCACAAAGACGCCCTTGACCGTCTCGGTCTCGCCCGCCCCGTAGTCGTCGACCGCCGAGGACGCGGGCGGCAGCGTCGGCCACAGATGGCGCGGTCCGACCGCCGTCGGGGTCGGGCCCGCTTTCTCCAGGCCGCCCGAGTCGCCGCAGCCCGCGAGCAGCAGGGCGGCGGCGGGCACGGCGAGAGCGAGAGCCGGAGCCGGGACCCGGCCGGGGCGCCTGGACGTCACTGCACTCCTGTCTGTCATGCACCGCTGGCACCACTGGTACCGCATACACCTTATGGGCAGGGAAGTTCTTTTTCGGCTGGAGGTCCCACTTTGCTGGCCCGTCGGGCCGTGCGCGCCCGGTGGGGTGGCGCGGGGTGGTACTTCAGCGGGTTCGACGCGTTGAGCAGTGGAAGTCCGCCGTCGCGGTGACGAGGCGGCCGCGCGACGGCCGTACCGAGGTCCCCGCCCGACACGCTCGGGCGCCGCCGGGACCGGCTTGCGTGCTTCTTGCCTGCGGCGGTTCTGGCTGCTCCCATGGTCGGTGGGGTGGTGATGGGGCATGAGCGGACTGCGCGTCATACCGACCTGGCGGCACGGTCAGGAGCGGCTCTACGTATGTGAGGACGGCGGCCGGAACGTCGCCTGGTACGACCGTGAGGCGGGCCGGGTGAACCTGCTGAGCGAGTCCAGCAAGGAGGCCGTGCTCGATGTGCTCGGCCCGTTCATCGCCGGGCAGGTCACCGTCGGGCCGCCGCCGGTGCCGACCCCTGTCGAGCTCGCCCGGCTCAGTCTCCACCCGGACGACGACCTCGCGCCGAACCGGCCGGGTGAGACGCTCGTCATCTCCCTCGACCGGGAGCCCGCGCCCCCGCGCAGGCTGCGCACCGACCCGCGCCGCCGGGCGCTCGCCGCGCAGCAGCGGGTCGGCGAGGTGCTCGACGGGCTCGAAGGAGGCGGCTGGCGGGTGCTGCACTCGGTGCCGCTGCCCGGCGGGGCGCAGCTGCACCATCTGCTGATCGGGCCCGGCGGGCTGTTCGCGCTGCACGTGCTGCCCGCGCGCAAGCAGCGGATCCGGGTCGCGGACCCGATGGTCACCGCGGGGCGCGGGGAACCGCAGCCGTTGCTGCGCCGGGTACGGGCCGACGCGTCCCGGGCGTCCTTCGCGCTGACCGCGGAGGTGCGGGGCGCTCTCGTGCTGGTGGAGGCGGCGGCGGTGGAGGTGGTGACGCCGCCGCGGGATGTCCGGGTGCTGGGGGAGAGCGAGGTGTCCGGGCTGGGCCGTGCGGGTGGGTTGCTGAAGCCGGCGGACGTGGAGGCGCTGCATGCGATGGCTCGGGACCGGGGGACTTGGGTGCGGGTGTGACGCGGTGCGGGGGCGCGTTGTCGGGTGCGGGTCCGGTGGGGGCTGCTCGCGCAGTTCCCCGCGCCCCTTTCGCCTTCGCGTCTGCGGGGTGCTGTTCGTCTCGCGTCTGCGGGTCTCGTCGTGGTTGCTCGCGCAGTTCCCCGCGCCCCTGAAGCGAGCTCCGCTCGCTCAGGGGAGGCTGCGCGAAGCGCATGCCTCAGGGGCGCGGGGAACTGCGCGACCAGCCCCCACCGGGCCGCACCCGGCGATGAACCTCTGGGCCCGCTAGCCCGGCGGCAGCCGCCCCGCGCGGTTCAGGTTGATGAGGGGGCCGAGCAGATCCCCGTAATGCCGGAGGCGAGCCGCGATGTCGTTCGCGACGAACACCAGGTCCTGCGCGCGACCGCACTCCGCGACCTCGTCCCACGTCACCGGCGTCGACACGGTCGGCTCGGCGCGGGCCCGCAGCGTGTACGGCGCGGCCGTCGTCTTCGACGCGGAGTTCTGGCTGTGGTCGACGAACACCTTGCCGGGCCGCAGGCTGCGCGTCATCCGGTGCACGACGAGGTGCGGCAGCTCCGCCTCCGCCTCGGCGGCGAGCGCCTTCGCGTAGGCGCCGACCTCCCGTGCCGGCGTGGGTACCAGCGGAACCAGCAGGTGCAGGCCCTTCGAGCCCGACGTCTTCGCGTACGCGTGCAGCCCGTCCGCCGCGAGACGCTCCCGCAGCCACACCGCCACCTCGCAGCACTGCACGACGTCGGCGGGCGCCCCCGGGTCGAGATCGAGGATCAGCCGGTCGGCGTCGCCCGGCCGGTCCGCCTGCCACTGCGGGGTGTGGAACTCGGGGACCAGGTTCGCCGCCCACATCAGCGTCGACAGGTCCTGGACGAGGATCTGGCGCGCGACCTCGCCCTCCGAGCGCGGCACCCGCGCCGTCTTCACCCACGCGGGGGTGCCCGGCGGCACGTTCTTGGCGAAGAACCGCTGGCCGTCGGGCCCGTCGGGGAAGCGCAGGAAGGAGACCGGCCGGTTGTACAGGTGCGCGAGCAGCGCGCCGGCCGTGGTCGCGTAGTAGTGCAGCAGCTCGCCCTTGGTGAACCCGGACGCCGGGTACAGCACCTTGTCCAGGTTGCTGAGCGCGAGCCGCCGCCCCTCTACTTCTGTGATGGGCGCCATACGGTAATACTCTGGCAACCCATACAGATCTGTACATCGCTGGGCGAAACGGGAGGTACACCGTGCGCTCCATATGGAACGGCGCCATCTCCTTCGGCCTGGTCAGCATCCCGATCAAGCTGGTCAACGCCACCGAGAACCATTCGATCTCCTTCCGTCAGATCCACCTGGAGGACGGCGGCCGCATCCGCTACCGCAAGGTGTGCGAGCTGGAGGACAAGGAGGTCACGAGCGCGGAGATCGGCAAGGGGTACGAGGACGCGGACGGCTCCATCGTCCCCATCACCGAGGACGACCTCGCCACGCTCCCGATCCCCACCGCCAGGACCATCGAGATCGTCGCCTTCGTCCCGGCCGACCGCATCGACCCGCTGCAGATGGACACGGCCTACTACCTCTCGGCGAACGGCGTCCCCGCGGCCAAGCCCTACACCCTGCTGCGCGAGGCCCTCAAGCGCAGCCAGAAGGTCGCCATCGCCAAGTTCGCGCTGCGCGGCCGGGAGCGGCTCGGGATGCTGCGGGTCGTCGACGACGTCATCGCGATGCACGGGCTGCTGTGGCCCGACGAGATCCGTTCCCCCGAGGAGGCCGCGCCGGACACCTCGGTCACGGTGCGCGACGCGGAGCTCGACCTGGCCGACGCCCTGATGGACACGCTCGGCGAGGTCGACATGGAGTCGCTGCACGACGACTACCGCGAGGCCGTCGAGGAGATGATCGCGGCGAAGGCCTCCGGCGGGGAGCCGGAGGAGTCGTCCGGCGGCACGGGCGGCGGCGACGCGGGCGGCAAGGTGATCGACCTGATGGCCGCGCTGGAGGGGAGCGTGCGGGCCGCCAAGGAGGCGCGGGGCGAGGCGACCGACGGCGTCGCCGAGGTGACGCACCTCGCGGGGCGCTCGCGGAAGAAGGCGGCCCCGAAGAAGGCGACGGCGGCGAAGAAGACCGCGGCCGCGAAGAAGACCACGGGTACGAAGAAGGCGGCCTCCGGCACGAAGAAGGCCGCCGCCAAGTCCACGGCGACGAAGAAGAAGACGGCCACGGCGAAGAAGGCGACCCCGCGGAAGAAGGCGTCCGCCTGACGCACATGGGCCGCGCCCCTGGGCGAGCGAAGCTCGCTTCAGGGGCGCGGCCCATGTGCGTCAGCCACAACTCACCCGCACCGGGCTACCGCCCCCGTGCCACCTCGGCCGCGTCCTTCCTGAACGCCCACTCCATCTTCGGTTCCATCACGAACCGGAACATGCGTTGCACCGGTGGGGTGCAGAGCACGGTGATCAGGGACATCGCGCCCACCGTGACCGTGATCTCGCCGAGCGGCGTGTGCATCCAGTGCGCGTCGTACCAGTCCCAGAAGCGGGAGCCCTTGGCGACGAAGCCGTGCAGCAGGTACCCGTAGAGCGTCCCGGCGCCGAGCGCCGTGAACCAGAACTTGCGGCCCGGCACCCACGCGAAGAAGCACGCCGTCAGGATCACCGAGCAGCCGAACATGGCCAGTGTCATGACGGCACCGGACCAGCCGGGCGCCGCCAGTTCCTGCGCGCTGTCGCGCCGGTAGAACCAGGCGGCGTTCATCCGCGGCGCCGCCCAGTAGGCGAACAGCAGCGCGCTCGCGAAGACCGGCACGGCCAGGATCCGGGCCTCACGGCGCCGCACCAGCTGGAAGTGCTCGGGCTTCAGGCACAGGCCGAGGACGAAGAAGGGGAGGAACTGCAGAACGCGCTGCAGGTCCAGGTCGTCGCCGATGTCGGGGGAGACGGAGGCGAGCACCGCGATGGCCAGGGCCAGCGGCAGCGGCCAGCGCACGACCTTCCAGAACGGGGTGGAGAGCCGCCACACGAACAGCGCGATCAGGAACCAGGTCAGGTACCAGGGATCGAGCAGGCTGATCGGGTAGTCGGGGTCGCCGCCGGCCGTCCGCTTGAAGAAGGTGTACGCCACCTCGAAGACGACGTACGGCACGGCCACACCCGTGATCAGCCGCTTCAGCCGGTTCGGGCTCGCGTCGAAGGACCGCGAGAAGTAGCCGGAGATCACGATGAACGCCGGCATGTGGAACGTGTAGACCGTGATGTACAGCGCGGACGCGGCCCGGCTGTCACCGCGCAGCGGTTCCCAGGCGTGGCCCATCGCGACGAGCACGATCGCCAGGTACTTGGCGTTGTCGAAGAACGCGTCCCGTGCCTTGCCGGGCTTCTTCCCCGCGGCGGCCGCGGGGGCCGGGGCCGTGGTGCCCGCAGCGGGTGCCGTGGCGGCTGCCTGCGCGGGCAGCGGGGTTCGCTGCGCCGCGAGCTGGATCGGCTTGCTCACGATCCCTCCCGGGTGGAACCTCGACTCCCGAATTCGCATCTTCTTTGGGTTGCGGGTTTCAAGTGGCTGCGAGACATCACAGGCACCGTAGTCACCCGTTGTGGCGTACGTAAACCTGTGCCGCTCATGGGTGGTGCCTGTCACACGGCTCGGAGTCTCCGGTTCCGGACGGCGCCCGGGGTCAGGAAAGGCCCGGTTCGGCGATCCGCAGCAGGAGCGCGTGCAGCGTCTCCCGCTCCTCGGCGTCGAGCGGTTCGAGCAGCTCACCGGTGACGCGCAGGCCCGCCTCGTCGGTGTCGCGCAGGAAGCCGCGGCCCTGGTCGGTGAGGACGACGACGCGGCTGCGGCGGTCGTCGGGGGAGGGGCGGCGCTCGGCGAAGCCCGCCTTCTCCAGGTCGTCGACGAGGCCGACGATCGCGCTCGGGTCGTAGCCGAGCCGCGCGCTCAGTTCTCTCTGCAGCGCGCCCTCGGTGGTGGCCAGGAAGCGCAGCAGCGCGTAGTGGCGCAGGCGCAGGCCCGACTCCTGGAGCGAGGCGTTGAAGAGCTGCCCCGAGCGCAGGCCGAGCCGGTACAGGAGATAGCCCGTGTCGGCGTGCAGCCCGCGCATCCATGGCTCGTGCGCGTCGATGGGGGCGGGGTTCATGGGGTCTCCCTGGTGCGGTGCGGATCGGTACGGGAGCAGTCTCCCGCATCTCCCGGACGACAACAACTATTGACGTCACCAATTATTGCTTCTAGCTTCCTTCTCGTCCTCGCACCGCGTTGCTCCGAAAGGACCCCCACGTGTCCATCGATCTCACCGGGAAGGCCGCCGTCGTCACCGGCAGCGGCCGTGGCCTCGGTCTCGCCTACGCCCATGCCCTGGCCGCCCACGGCGCCTCGGTCGTCGTCAACGACATCGACGAGGCCGTCGCCGAGGCGGCCGTGAAGTCCATCGAGAAGGCGGGCGGCACCGCCGTCGCCGAGGTGGTCCCGGTCGGCACCGCCGAGGCGGCGGACCGGCTGGTCTCGCGCGCCGTCACGGAGTTCGGCCGCCTCGACGTCCTCGTCACCAACGCGGGCATCCTGCGCGACAAGGTCCTGTGGAAGATGACGGACGACGACTTCGACGCCGTGGTCACCACCCACCTCAAGGGCACCTTCACCTGCGCCCGCGCCGCCGCCGTCCGCATGCGCGAGCAGGGCGAGGGCGGCACCCTGATCCTCGTCGGCTCGCCGGCCGGCCAGCGCGGCAACTTCGGCCAGACCAACTACGCGGCGGCCAAGGCGGGCATCGCCGCCATGGCCCGTACGTGGTCGATGGAGCTGTCCCGCGCGGACATCACCGTCAACGCGATCGTCCCGGTCGCGGCGACCGCCATGACCGAGACGATCCCCGCCTTCGCCCCGTACATCGAGGCGATGCGGGCCGGTGAACCGCTGCCCGCCTTCCTGCGCAAGGGCGAGGGCTTCGGCACCCCCGAGGACTGCGCGGCCCTCGTCCCCTTCCTCGCCTCCGACGCGGCCCGCTCCGTCACCGGGCAGGCCATCGGCATCGGCGGCGACCGGGTCACGCTCTGGTCGCACCCGCAGGAGATCAGGTCGGCCTACGCGGACGGGGGCTGGACGCCGCGGACGCTCGCCGACGCCTGGCCCACCTCGGTCGGCGCCGAGCCGCAGACGGTCGGCATCCCCGCGCCGCGCGTCCCGGAGGCGTGATGAGTCCCGCGATGGACATCGGCGCACTGGACGCCATCGACGTCCACACGCACGCGGAGGTCTCGTCCCGCGACGGCCACGCCTCCCTCGCCGACGAGCTGCACGACGCCTCGTCCGCGTACTTCAAGATCGAGGGCAAGCGGAAGCCGACCCTTGCCGAGATGGCCGCGTACTACCGCGAGCGGCGGATGGCGGCGGTCGTCTTCACGGTCGACGCCGAGTCCGCGACCGGCACCGCCCCCGTCCCGAACGAGGAGGTCGCCGAGGCGGCCGCCGCCAACCCGGACGTCTTCGTCCCCTTCGCCTCCATCGACCCGTTCCGCGGGAAGGCCGGGGTGCGGCAGGCCCGCCGCCTGGTCGAGGAGTACGGGGTGAAGGGCTTCAAGTTCCACCCTTCCCTCCAGGGCTTCTTCCCCAACGATCCTTCCGTGGCGTACCCGTTGTACGAGGTCATCGAGGGGACCGGCACCGTCGCGCTCTTCCACACGGGCCAGACGGGCATCGGCGCCGGCGTCCCCGGCGGGGGCGGCATCCGCCTCAAGTACTCCAACCCGCTGCACGTGGACGACGTGGCCGCCGACTTCCCGCACCTGAAGATCATCCTGGCGCACCCGTCCTTCCCCTGGCAGGACGAGGCCCTCGCCGTCGCCACCCACAAACCCGGGGTGCACATCGACCTCTCCGGCTGGTCCCCGAAGTACTTCCCGCCGCAGCTCGTGCGGTACGCGAACACGCTGCTCAAGGACAAGGTCCTGTTCGGCTCCGACTATCCGGTGCTCACCCCCGACCGCTGGCTCGCCGACTTCGCCAAGCTGGACATCAAGGAGGAGGTCCGGCCGAAGATCCTCAAGGAGAACGCGGCCCGGCTCCTCGGCCTGACGACCCCGTAGGAGCCGTGATGCGCAACGAGGGACTGGGATCCTGGCCCGCCCGCCGGGCCCGCAAGACCCCGCACCGCACCGCCCTGATCCACGACGGCACGCCCTCCACGTACGCCCAACTCCACGACCGGACGACCCGGTTGGCCCACGCGCTGCGCGCCCGCGGCATCCGGCGCGGCGACCGGGTCGCCTATCTCGGCCCCAACCACCCCGGCTTCCTGGAGGTGTTGTTCGCCGCGGGCGCCCTCGGCGCGGTCTTCGTACCGCTCAACATACGCCTCGCGGGCCCCGAGATCGCCTACCAGCTCGACGACTCGGGTGCGAAGGCGCTCGTCCACGGCCCCGCGCACCGGGCGCTCGTCGCCGGACTCCCGGGACGCACCGACGTGCGCACCTACGTCGAAGTCGGCCCCGATTACGAGGAGTTGATCGCCTCCGCGGGCACGGCGGGACCGGTCGACGAAGCCGTGTCCGGCGACGACACCTGCATCATCATGTACACCTCGGGGACCACGGGCCGCCCCAAGGGCGCCATGCTCACCCACGCCAACCTGACCTGGAACGCCCTCAACGTCCTCGTCGACACCGACCTCGCCGCCGACGAACGCGCCCTGGTCTCCGCCCCGTTGTTCCACACGGCGGGTCTCAACATGCTCGCCCTGCCGGTGCTCCTGAAGGGCGGCACCTGCGTCCTGGTGGAGTCCTTCGACCCGGCCGCGACCCTGGACCTGATCGCCGAGCACCGCGTCACGACCATGTTCGGCGTCCCCACGATGTACGACCTCGTCGCCCGGCAGCCCGACTGGGGGAGCGCCGACCTCTCCTGCCTGCGCACGCTCCTGTGCGGCGGCGCCCCCGTCCCGGCCTCGCTCATCGCCACGTACCAGGAACGCGGCCTGACCTTCCTCCAGGGCTACGGGATGACCGAGGCGTCCCCCGGCGCGCTGTTCCTGGACGCCGAGCACGTCGTGTCGAAGGCGGGCTCGGCGGGCGTGCCGCACTTCTTCACGGACGTACGGGTCGTGCGCCCCGACCTCACCGCGGCCGCGCCCGGCGAGACGGGGGAGATCCTGGTCCGCGGCCCGCACGTGATGCCCGGCTACTGGGGCCTGCCGGACGCCACCGCGGCGGCCTTCACCGACGGCTGGTTCCGCACCGGCGACGCGGCCCGGGTCGACGACGACGGCTACGTCCACATCGTCGACCGCATCAAGGACATGATCATCTCCGGCGGCGAGAACGTGTACCCGGCCGAGGTGGAGAACCTGCTCCTGGCCCACCCCGACGTCGCCGAGTGCGCGGTCATCGGCGTACCGGACGCGAAGTGGGGCGAGGTGCCGCGCGCCGTCGTCGTGCCCCGCGCGGGCGCGCACCCCGACCCGGACGCCGTCCTCGCCTCCCTGGACGGCCGCCTCGCCAAGTACAAGATCCCCACATCCCTGGTGCTCGTGGACGAACTCCCGCGCACCGCCTCCGGGAAGCTCCTCAAGGCGCGGGTGCGCGAGCGGCACGGAGACCCTCAACTACCGTAAGGAACACGCTACTCATGACCATCACCGTCAACGGCCTCGACGACCTGAAGAAGCTCGCGGGCAGCGAACTCGGCACCAGCGAGTGGATCGAGATCACCCAGGACCGCGTCGACACGTTCGCCGACGCCACCGACGACCACCAGTGGATCCACGTCGACCCCGAGCGCGCGGCCGCCGGTCCGTTCGGCGCTCCCATCGCGCACGGCTATCTGACCCTGTCCCTCTTCATCCCCCTGTTCACGGGACTCCTCGACGTCCAGGGCGTCACGACCAAGGTCAACTACGGACTCAACAAGGTGCGCTTCCCGTCCCCGGTGAAGGTGGGCGCCCGCATCCGCCTGGTGGGCCGGCTCGCGGCCGTCGAGGAGGTGGCCGGGGGCGGGGTGCAGATCACGGTCGACGGCACCGTCGAGATCGAGGGCGCCCCGAAGCCCGCGGCGGTGCTGCAGAGCCTGTCGCGCTTCTACGCCTGATCCGCGCCGGACGGTCGCACGGGCTCCGGCCGGCCCTTGACCGGCCGGGTGTGGACCTTGGAGACGCAGGCCGGCACCGCGTCGGCGTCGCCGTGGTCACGGGACCGGTACGCGCTCGGGGTCTCGCCGACCAGCTCGGTGAAGCGCGCGCTGAACGAGCCCAGGGACGTACACCCCACCTCGAAGCAGACCTCCGTCACCGACAGGTCGCCGCGCCGCAGCAGCGACTTGGCGCGCTCGATGCGGCGCGTCATCAGATAGCTGTACGGCGTCTCCCCGTACGCGGCGCGGAAACTGCGCGAGAAGTGGCCCGGCGACATGAGCGCGGTCCCGGCCAGGGCGGCGACGTCGAGCGGCTGCGTGTACTCGCGGTCCATACGGTCGCGGGCCCGGCGCAACCGGGCGAGATCCTCCAGGGTGGTCACCCCTCCACGATGCCACGAAGACACTCCGTGCAGGGTTGGGTTCGTTTTTCGCCAATGACGGTCGACGATCATGTGCCGCCCGGCCGGGGGTGCGACGCGGAGCGCCGAAACCGGAACGGCGTGTTTCAGCTGTGCCGTTGTGAACCCCCTGGGGATCCTGCGACCGGAAACGTGCCGGAGGCATTCTCTTTGAGGCGGATCTTCGAGGGGTTTCTTCGGAGTCTGCCCTCGTGTGAAGGATATTTGCAGGGAGCGCGCCCGTCCGGATTGCGTATCGCGAACGAATCCGGCTGAAACCCGTGGGTGAATCACCGGCGGACGCCAGGCGTCGCGGGGTGCCGGAGGGGCTCGCTCCACCGCTCTGCGTGACGACCGGAAACATCACGGAACCCTCACAACCGCTCCGGTAGGCTCACGAAGCCTGCGTGCCGGGTGGACGGGTGGACAGGGGGTGGCCGCGGCGTGCAACTCAGTTTTCGGATCCTGGGCCCATTGGAGGTGCGGGCCGACGGGCAGGATCTCGCCATCGGCGGCGCACGCCAGCGAACGGTCCTGGCTCTGCTGCTGTTGGGTCCCGGCCGGATCGTGCCGGTGGACACGCTCGTGGACGCCGTGTGGAACAGTGCCCCGCCAGCCACGGCCCGCACCCAGATCGCCATCGTGGTCGCGGCTCTGCGCAAGACGTTCAAGGCCGCCGGAGTGGTCGAGGACGTCATCGTCACCGCCCATCCCGGCTACGTACTGCGCCCCGAACGGCACACGGTCGACGCGACGGAGTTCGCCGTTCTCGTCGCCCGGGCCGAACAGGACGTCAGACAGGGCCGGTTGACGGAGGCGGGCGACGGCTACCGCACCGCCCTCGCGCTCTGGCGCGGCCCCGCCCTCGCCGGGATCGCCACCCCCTCCGTGGAGGACGAGGCCTCCCGCCTGGAGGAGCTGCGGCTCAACGCGTACGACGACGCCACCGCCGTCCAGCTGGAACTCGGCAACCACCAGGACCTCGTACCGGAGCTCGGCGCGGTGGTGCGGGAGCAGCCGCTGCGCGAGCGGACCCGGCACCATCTGATGCTCGCCCAGTACCGGTCGGGGCGGCGCGCCGAGGCGATGGCCACCTTCCGGGAGGCGCGCGAGCTGTTCGTCGAGGAACTCGGCATGGACCCGGGCCCCGACCTCCAGGAGCTGCACGACGCGATCCTGCGCGACGACCCCTCGCTCGCGCCCGCGCCACCGGTGCCGGTCGGCGAGACCCGGGCCGGCACCCTCGTGGTCCCCTCCGAACTGCCGCCCGACATCCCGGGGTTCACCGGCCGCGGCGCCGAACTCGACGCCCTCGACGGGCTGGTGGCGGGCGTCGACGGCGTGCAGGGCGGCACCGTCGGGGTCATCTCCGGCATCGCGGGCGTCGGCAAGACAGGGCTCGCGGTGCGCTGGGCGCACCGGGCCACCGCCCACTTCCCCGACGGGCGGCTCTTCGCCGACCTGCGCGGCTACGACGAGGAGTACGAACCCACCCGGGCCACCGAGGTGATCGGCCGTTTCCTGCGCTCCATGGGCGTGCCGGGCGACGAGATCCCGCAGGACAAGGAGAGCCTCGTCGCGCTCTACCGCAGCGTGCTCGCCGACCGGCGGGTCCTGCTGGTCCTCGACAACGTCCGCTCCTACGACCAGGTCGAGCCCCTGCTGCCCGGCACCGGCAGCTGCACGGTCCTCGTCACCAGCCGGGAGCAGCTGGAGGAAGTGGTCGCCTGGCCGCAGCGGGCCCGGGTGCTCCTCGGTGTGCTGCCGAGCGCGGACGCCGTGGAACTGATCGGCCGGGTGGTGGGCGAGGAGCGGGTCGCCGCCGCCCGCGTCGACACGGGCCTGCTCGCCGACCTGTGCGACCGGCTGCCGCTGGCGCTGCGCATCGCCGCCGCCCGGCTCGCCTCCAAGCCGCACTGGAGCGTGCGCCACCTGGTGGCCCGCCTCGCCGACGAGCGGCGCAGGCTCGACGAGCTCAGCCAGGGCGCGTCCCGGGTGCGGGCCAGCTTCGGGCTCTCGTACCGCTACCTGCCCGACGAGGCGGCCCTGCTCTTCCGGCAGCTCGGCCTGCTCGACGTACCGGACTTCACGGCCTGGGTCGGCGCGGCCCTGCTCGACACCGACCAGTACGAGGCCGAGCGGCTCATGGAGGACCTGGTCGACGCCCAGTTCCTGGAGGTCGTCGGCGTCGACGGGACCGGGCAGCTGCGCTACCGGCTGCAGAACCTGCTGCGCCTGTACGCGCGCGAGCGGGCGCAGGCCGAGGACACGGAGGGCGGGCGCAGGGCGGCGCAGGAGCGGGCGTTCAGCGGATACCTGACGATCGCCGAGGAGGCCTACCGGCGGGAGCGCGGCGGGTACTTCGGGCTGATCCGCAGCGACGCGCCCCGGCGGACCGCCGAACCCCTGCTCCTCGACGAACTCCTCGACGCGCCGCTGGAGTGGCTGGAGGTGGAGCGGCTCTCCCTGGTGGCCGCGATCGTGCAGGCTGCGCGGCTCGGCATGGACGAGTTCTCCTGGGGCATCCTCGCGGCGGCCACCGTGCTCTTCGACATCCGCAACTACGTCGACGACAGCCGGGTGTGCTCGGAGGCGGCGCTGGCGGCCTGCCGCGCGACCGGTCACCTGCGCGGCCAGGCGGCCGTGCTCCACCACCTGGGCGCGGCCGCGCAGGCCTCCCGCAGGCTCGACGAGGCGCACGCCCATTACAGCGAGGCGGTCCGGCTCTGCGAGCAGGTGGGCGAGGAGACCGGGCGCGCCTCCAGCCTGCGGAACCTGGCGATGGTCGAGGAGATGCGCGGGGACCTGGACACCGCGATGAAGCACCTGGACGCCGCGGTGGAGGTCTTCCGCGAGAACGGCGACCACCCGTCCGAGGCCTCCGTGCTGACCAACATGGCGCAGATCGAGCTGGAGCGCGGCAACCCCGAGCTGGCGCTCACCTTCGCGGACGAGGCGGTCGGCGCCATGCGGTCGGTCGACGGCGGCAGCGGACGCGGGCTCGCGCAGGCCGTGCACCGGCTCGGCCAGGTGCACCTGGCGAAGGAGGAGTACACGGCGGCCGAGACGGCGTTCATCGAGGTGGCCGACCTGGTCAAGGCCAAGTCGGACATGGTGGGACTGGCGTACGCCACGTGCGGGCTCGGCGAGAGCCACCTCGGGGCGGGCGACCTCGACGCGGCCGAGCGGGTGCTCGGCGAGGCGCTCGAGGTGGCCGCGCGGATCCACGACCCGCGCATCGACGGGCAGATCCACCTCGCGCTCGGCCGCACGCTCGCCCGGCAGAAACGCATCGACGCGGCCCGTGAGCAACTGAATGCCGCGCACGACGTGTTCGTCCAGATCGGATCGCCGTTGTGGATCCAGCGAACGGAGAGTGAGCTCAAAGTACTGGACGCGGAATCGGCGTCGTAGAAGAGCAATAATCCGGCGATAAGGCGGCTCTTTATTTTCGGCGGGAACACCCCTCTGTCGAAGTGGAGTCGAACGATGCCGCCTGTTTCCGAGGCGCCCTTCTTTGCCGTGATTCCCGGAGCACAGGTCCACCAGGTTCTGGAAGGCCGTCACGAGGAGGTGGTACGCATCGTCGAGGCGGCGTACCGCCTGCACGGGTCCGGGGACACCGTGAACCCGCCCTCGTACTTCCTTCGTTTTCCCGACCGCCCCGACTCCCGCATCATCGCGCTGCCCGCCTCGCTCGGCGGGACCGGCGGCGACCGGGTCGACGGGCTGAAGTGGATCTCCAGCTTCCCGCGGAACGTGGCGGCGGGCATCCCGCGCGCCTCCGCGGTGCTGATCCTCAACGACCCGGACACCGGCTACCCGCTGGCCTGCCTGGAGAGCTCGATCATCAGCGCGGCCCGAACGGCGGCCTCCGCCGCGCTGGCCGCCGACGTCCTCGGCGGGGCCCGCGGACAGCGGCCGCGCCGCATCGGCTTCTTCGGCACCGGGCTCATCGCCCGCTACATCCACCAGTACCTCGCGGGCACCGGCTGGACCTTCGACGAGGTCGGCGTGCACGACCTGTCCGCCGAGCACGCCGAAGGGTTCGCGGGATATCTGGAGCAGTCCGGCGCGAGCGGTCGCGTCACCGTCCACGACACGGCCGAGGCGCTCGTCCGCGACAGCGACCTCGTCGTCTTCGCCACCGTCGCGGGGACCCCGCACGTCACCGAACCCGACTGGTTCGCGCACCACCCGCTGGTGCTCCACGTCTCGCTGCGCGACCTCGCGCCCGAGGTCCTGCTGTCCGGCGCCAACTACGTCGACGACGTCGACCACTGCCTGAAGGCCCAGACCTCGCCCCACCTTGCCGAACAGCTCACCGGTGGCCGCGAGTTCCTCGACGGCACCCTCCACGACGTGCTCGCCGGCAAGGCCGAGGTCCCGGACGACCGGCCGGTGTTCTTCTCGCCGTTCGGCCTCGGGGTCCTCGACCTCGCGGTCGGCAAGCACGTCTACGACACCCTCCTCGCCTCCGGCGAACTCGCCGTGCAGGAGGGCTTCTTCCACGAGATGCGGCGCTACGGCTGACACGCCCCGCACCGCCCCAGGAACCGCTACCCCGAGGATTGGGACCACTGGTGACCACACTTCTCGACTCCCCGCCCCGCGCCTCCGCCGAGGAACGGCGGACCGTTCCCGTACGCGTCGACGTGAGACGCCTGCCCCCGCACGACCCGCTGGAGCTCTACACCGTCCTGCACGAACGCCACGGTGACGAGGTCTTCCTGCTCGAAAGCCTGGAGGCGCCCGAGCAGGACGGGAACACCGCCGTCGTCGGCCACGGCCGGCTCGCCGAACTGAAGGTGTACGCCGACCGCGTCACCGTCGACGGCGTCGCCCCCGTCACCGCGGCCCTGCTCGCCGCCGCCGAGCGCGTCGGGCTCGCCCCGCTGCCCGGCGGTGCCCGCGCGCTGACCGGCACCGGCCAGGTGTGGGACCTGCTGCGGGCCGCCCAGTCGGTGTTCGCCGTGGACACCGACATACCCCTGGACGACTACGCCTTCGGCTTCCTGACCACCATCGGGTACGGCGCCGCCTGGCACATGGAACGGCTGCCCGAGCGCACCGCCGACGGCGGACCCGACCTCGTCCTGACCCTCTTCCGCGACATCGTCCGCTACGACCGCGACGCGGGCACCGCCGACCGGCTCGTCGCCGAGAGCCCGGACTTCCCGGCCGCGGGCGAGGACGTCATCGCCTCGGCGCTGACCGCGCTGCGCCCGGCCGGCGCCGTACCGGAGGCCCCCACGCCGCGCTCCGTCCGCGACACCAGCGACCGGGAGACCTTCCTCGCCCAGGTCGAGCGCTGCCTGCGGCACATCGGGGTCGGTGACATCTACCAGATCCAGATCGGCCACCGCATCGACGTCAGCAGCGATCTGACGCCCCTTCAGGTCTATCGGCGGCTGCGGCACCGCAACCCGTCGCCGTACATGTACCTCGTGCCGCGGGACGGCAGCACGCTGATCGGCGCCAGCCCCGAGGTGCTCTTCCGCACCCGCGGCGACCGCATCGTGATGCGGCCCATCGCCGGGACCACCCCGCGCAGCGGCGACCAGGCGGTCGACGGGCCGCGCATCGAGGCGCTCCGGGCCAGCGAGAAGGAGTGCGCCGAGCACGTCATGCTCGTCGACCTGTGCCGCAACGACATCGGCCGGGTCTGCCTGCCCGGCACCCTCGACGTACCGGGCCTGATGACCGTCGAGACGTACTCGCACGTCTTCCACCTGGTCTCCACCGTCGAGGGCGTCCTCGACCCCCGCGAGGACACCTGGTCCGCGCTGACCGCCACCTTCCCCGCGGGCACGGTCACCGGCGCGCCGAAGATCCGCGCCATGGAGATCGTCGAGGAACTGGAGAGCGCACCCCGCCGCATGTACGCCGGCGCCGTCGGCCTCGTCGACGTCCGCGGCTGGTCCCGGCTCGCGCTGTGCATCCGGACCATCACGTACGACGGCGGCGGCTACTCCACCCAGAGCTGCGCCGGCATCGTCGCCGACTCCGAGCCGCTCGCCGAGTGGCAGGAGACGCTGCACAAGATGGGCGCCGCCTACTGGGCGCTCACCGGTGAGGAGCTGTTGCCGTGAACGTGCTGCTCGTCGACGCGTACGACAGCTTCACCCACATCATCGACCAGTACCTGCGCACCCTCGGCGCGCACACCCAGGTGGTGCGCTCGGGGACGCGAACCCCGGCGCAGCTGGCGGCACTCGAACCCGACGCGGTGGTGCTCGGCCCGGGTCCCGGCCATCCCGCGGACTCCGGGCACGTGGAGCTCGTGCACCACTTCGCCGGGCGGGTGCCGCTGCTCGGCATCTGCCTCGGCCATCAGGCCATCGGCCTCGCCTACGGCGGACGGATCGCCGTCGCCGAGCGGCTCAGGCACGGCAAGACCAGCCCCGTCACGCACGACGGCGGCGGTGTCTTCCGGGACCTGGGCGAGCGGGTGACGGCCACCCGCTACCACTCGCTCGTCGTCGCCGAGCCGCTGCCGGACGTCCTGGAGGTCAGCGCGCGGGCGGCCGACGACGGGTACGTCATGGGGCTGCGCCACCGTGAACTGGCCGTGCAGGGCGTGCAGTTCCATCCGGAGTCCATCACCACGGACGACGGGTCACGTCTTCTCGGGAATTTCCTGCGGTCCGCGGGGGCGCTCACGTGCTGAACGCCCCCGCGCACGCACTCCGGGGCCCCTGCCGCCGCACCGGTGGGCCCCGGTTTTACCGTGCTGACCTCGGTGTATATCGCCGTTATTGATCCACGGAAGGGAGCGAATGGAAGCCGATAACGAACTGAAGCCGCATCCCCGTAATTTTCTGGGTGTCGGAAAGCACCGCATAGAGAATTCACTCCACAGGGGGATAAAGAAATGCAGCTCATTCGGTTCGAGAAGAAGAACAAGATCCAGGCCCTGACCGTCGGCGTCATCGCCGCGGGCGCCCTGTTCGCCTCCGTGGCCGGGATCGGCGAGGTCCAGGCGGCCCCGAGCGCGACCGTCTCCGCCACGGCCGCCGGCACCTCGACAGACACCGAAGGGGGTCCCAGCCCTGTGGTCACCCCCGGCAACGGCACCGACGACACCCAGCCCTGGTGACACCGGGGGCGCCCCGGCCCCGGCGACACGGTTGACCGAAGGAGATCGACAGTGAACACACGGCCTGACGCGGGCCCTTCGGCCCGCACCTGGCCCGCCCTCATCGGGTCCGTCCTCGCCGGCCGGGACCTGTCCGAGGCGGACACCGCCTGGGTGATGGACCGGATCATGCGGGGCGAGGCGTCCGACGCCCTGATCGCCGGCTTCCTGGTGGCGCTGCGCGCCAAGGGCGAGACGGTCGGCGAACTGGAAGGACTCGTCCGAGGAATGATGGCGCACGCCGTGCCCGTCGACGTGCCGGGGAGGACCGTCGACGTGGTGGGCACCGGAGGAGACGGGGCGCACACGGTCAACATCTCCACCATGGCCGCGGTGGTCGCGGCCGGCGCCGGGGAACGGGTCGTCAAGCACGGCAACCGCGCCGCGAGCTCCTCGTCGGGATCGGCCGACGTGCTGGAGCGGCTCGGGGTGAACCTGCGGGTCGGCCCCGACCGGGCGGCCGAGCTCGTGGACGAGGCGGGGATCTCGTTCTGTTTCGCCCCCGACTTCCATCCGGCGATGCGGCACGCGGTCGGCGCCCGGCGCGCCCTCGGCATCCCCACCGTCTTCAACGCCCTCGGCCCACTGACCAACCCGGCCCGCCCGACGGCCCAGGCGGTGGGCGTCGCCGACGCCCGGCTGCTGCCGCTGGTCGCCGGGGTGCTGGCCCGGCGCGGGATCACCGCCCTGGTCTTCCGCGGCGACGACGGGCTCGACGAACTGACGCTCAGCACGACGTCGACCGTGTTCACGGTGGCGGACGGAGTGCTGAGCGAGGAACGGCTCGACCCGCGCGACCTCGGCTTCGACCGGGTGCCCGTCGAGGCGCTGCGCGGCGCGGGCCCCGAGCACAACGCCGAGGTGGCCCGCGGCGTGCTCGGCGGTGCGGCGGGCCCGGTGCGGGACGCGGTGCTGCTGTCGGCCGCGGCGGCCCTCGCCGCCGCGGAACCGGCCGGCGGGCGCGGGGTCACCGAGCGGCTCGCGGCCCAACTGCCCCGCGCGGCACGGGCGATCGACTCAGGAGCGGCCCTGGCCACGCTGGAGCGGTGGGCCGCGGCGAGCACCGCGTACGCGCCGGTCGGGCAGGTGGCCTGAGTGTCCGGGGTCCTGGAGCGAGGCTCCGGCGGGCCCCGGACACGGCCGTGGTGCCACCGGCACCGTCACGGCACGGCGGCGGGCTCGGGACGTGGGGCGCCCGGGTCCGACGGGTTCCGCGGCGCCTTGTGCGGTGCCTCCTGCCGGAACCAGGACAGCGCGGGGGCCGTGACCGCCGTGGTGATCAGGGCCATCAGCACCAGGATGGTGAACAACTCGGGCCCGATGACGTGGAGTTGGAGCCCGAGATTGAGGACGACCAGCTCGGTCAGGCCGCGGCAGTTCATCAGCGCGCCGATCGACATCGCCTCCCGCCAGGGCCGGCCCGCGAGCCGGGCCGCCGCCGTGCTGCCGCCCCACTTGGCGAGGACGGCGACCGCGAGCACCGCGCCCGCCCACAGCCACGCCGACGGGTCGCCGGCGAGCAGGAAGACATCGGTGTTCAGGCCGGTGCCGACGAAGAACAGCGGCAGCAGCACCGGCACCGCGAACGCCCGCAGCCGGGCGGCCGACAGCTCGATGGCCCGCGAACCGCGCGGCATCACCGTGCCGAAGAGGAACGCGCCGAACAGCGCGTGCACACCGATGCGGTCCGTGGCGAACGCCGACAGGCAGAGCCCGCTGAAGATCACCACGAGCACGCTGCTCTCCGCGACCCGGCCGGCCCGCCGGGCGAGACGGCCCAGGACCGGGCGCATCACGTACACCATGAACAGCAGGAACCCCAGCGTCCATACGGCGGTGAGCGCGGCCTGTTCCGGGGAGCCGCTCGTGGTGACCGCCGCGACCAGGGCGAGCAGACACCAGGCGCTGACGTCGTCCACCGCCGCGCACGCCATCGCGAGCGAGCCGAGCGGCGTGTGGTACAGCCCGCGGTCGGACAGCACGCGGGCCAGCACCGGGAACGCGGTGATGCTCATCGACACGGCGATGAACAGCACGAACGGCAGCCTCCCGGTGCCCTCGGGGGCGAACCGGTCGTACATGCCGAGCGCGAGCAGCGCGCCGAGCGCCAGCGGCAGCGCGATGCTGGCCTGCGAGACGGCGACGGCGGTACGGCTGTGCCCGCGCAGCGCGGACAGGTCGATCTCCAGGCCGGCCAGGAACATGAAGGCCAGCAGGCCGAGGTTGCCCAGGACCGACAGATACGGCAGGGATTCGGGCGGGAAGAGCGCCTGCTGGGCCTCGGGGGAGATCTTCCCGAGGAGGGACGGGCCCAGCGTGATGCCGACCGCTATCTCGCCGATCACCGGGGGCTGACCGAGGCGGGTCAGCAGCAGGCCGCCCAGCCGGCAGACGGCGATCACCACCGGTACGGCGACGAGCAGGTGCGGCAGCGGATCAGACGCGGACATGCGAGGACCCCTCTCTGGGCGCGGGCACTGCGGGGGCCGCGGGCGCGGCGGGCAGAACGGGTGCCGCGGGCGCGGCGGCCGGGGCCGGCTGCGCGGCCGCGGCCGACCAGCGCGCGTAGCGCCGCTTTCCGTACAGCAGCGGTGCCGTGTCCTCGGTGACCGTGAGGCCCGTGACGTGGCCGAAGACCGCGGTGTGATCCCCGATCTCGACGGTGCGCACCACCGCGCAGTCGGCGATGGCGAGCGCGGCGCCGGTCAGATGCGGGCCCGCGGCGCCGAGCGGCAGGTGCCACTCGGTGTGCGCGAAGCGGTCGGGGCGTCCCGAGGCGAACAGGTCGGAGACGGCCCGGGCGTCCTCGTGCAGCAGGTTCAGGGCGAACTGGCCGCTCTCCAGGGCCGCTCGGGTCGTCGGGCTGTCGGTGCGCAGGCAGACCACCAGGGTCGCCGGGTGCAGCGCGACGCTCGCGAGCGAGCTGCAGGTCATGCCGCGCGGAACGGCGCCGGCGGCGAGTGCGGTCACCACACCGACACCGGAGGGGAAGGACGCCATCAGCGGGCGGGTGTCGACGGCGGTCGTCGTGGTCGTGCTGTCGGTGCTGTCCGTGCCGGTCGGGCTGACCGGGGTGATCGGGGCGGTCGAGTGCGTCATGCGGACGGGCTCCTGTCTGGGTGGCGGGCGCGCTCATCTGCTGGACCGAGGGTGCCGACACCGGGCGGGCGGGCGGTGTCGGCACCCTCGTGAGCGCGGTTACTTTCCGTGGAGCCGGCGCAGATAGTCGTAGGTGCTCGGCAGGGTGTTCAGGAGGTGCTCCTGCTCCTGGCGGACCTTGTCGAACAGGGGCTGGGCGCCCGCGACGGACTCCGGCTTGTGGGCGAGGGAGGGCAGCGGGGCGTCCGGCTCCAGACCGAGGCCGGCGAAGATGCAGTAGTAACTGCCGTTGGTCCAGAAGTTCTTGAACTCCGCCTCGAAGTTCCCGTAGTACGTCGACTCGTCGGCGATCGGCGAGTTGATCGGAAGGCCGGCCTTGTAGGCGGCGATCTTCTTCTGGATCTTCTCCGGAAGGGTGATCTCCTTCTGCGCCTTCCAGAACGCGGAGTCGTTGCGCGGCGCGTAGAAGAAGTGCGCCTGGATGAAGTCCCTGGTGTCGTCGAACATCTCCTCGATCTCGGTGTTGAAGGCGTCCCGCAGGGCCGGGTTGAAGGTGCGGTCGGGGAAGTGCTTCGCCAGCTGGTGGATGGCGGCGGTGATGAAGTAGATGCCGGTCGACTCCAGCGGCTCGAGGAAGCACGAGGAGAGGCCGATGCTCACCACGTTGTTGACCCAGGCGCGGCGGTTGCGGCCGACCCGGAAACGCACGTGGTTGAACTTGGTGGTCTCCGGGTCGAGATTCCACAGCTCGCAGAATTCCTTGGTCGCCTCGTCCTGCGAGGTGAACCGGCTGGAGTACACATAGCCGGAACCGAAACGGCCCAGCATCGGAATCTTCCAGGCCCAGCCGGACTGCATCGCGATGGCCGAGGTGTACGGCTCCACACCGTTCGCCTCGTCGTCGTGCGGGACGGCCGTGGCGACCGCGCTGTCGCACATGAGGTGGTCGCCCATGTCGATGAACGGCTCGCCGAGCGCCTTGTTGATGAGCAGTCCGCGAAAGCCCGAGCAGTCCACGAACAGGTCGGCGTCCAGCGTCAGGCCGGCCTTGGTGTGCAGGGCCGTCACATGACCGCGCTCGTCCTGCTCGACACGGACCATCTCGTCCTGGATGTGCTGCACGCCCTGCTTCCCGGTGGCGAAACGGCGCAGGAAGTCGGCCACCAGGGCGGCGTCGAAGTGCCAGGCGTAGCGGGTGGAAGGGGTGCCGTCCAGCCACTTCGGCGACTTGTTGGCGTCCATCACCGGCGGCTCGCGGAAGCAGGAGTAGTCGAAGGCCTTGTCCGTGACGCCCTCGTACTTGTTCTTGAACCAGTAGTGCGACAGCGGGGTGTTGTCGTGGTCCGGCAGGATCCCGAACGGGTGGTAGAAGTGGTCCGGCTTGCCGTCCTCCAGGGTCCGCGCCGTGGGCTCGCCGCGGCCGGGGGTCCGCCAGTTGACGAAGCGCACCGCCATCTTGAAGCTGGCGTTGCACTCGCGCATCCAGTCCTCCTCGGCTATGCCGAGGTAGTCGAAGAGCACGCGGTGCAGATTGGGCACCGTGGCCTCACCCACGCCGATCCGCGGAATGGCCGGGGCCTCCAGGACCTTGATGTCCACCGTTCCCTGCAGCGCCTTGCCGAGATAGGCGGCGGTCATCCAGCCGGCCGTTCCGCCGCCGAGAATGACGACCTTGCGGATACGCGAGTCGGTTGCCGTGTCGGTCATAAGTGGGCTCATTTCTCCGGTCGTTGAAAGTCGGTTTGTGGCGCGATGCGGGGGGATGAGCGGGACCACCAGTGGGGCGATGAGCGGGCCCATTGGCTCGAAAGCGATGACGTCAGGATCCGGCCGCAAACTATGCGACCCCTATAAATGTCCGGAATCCCCGCTTGAGCTCGGCGGTATGGGCGCGATATAGGCGGCTGCCGCACTGTTGGGGACGTCGAAAACGACCGACCTGCAACTCCCAGCAGAGGATGGCTGCGTCAGATGCCGTACGAAGACGGGAATGCCGTTGCTCCGCCACCGGGCGGAATACCCGAACTCCGGGGAATTCTCGCCGCGGTGGGAAAGACCCCGCTCATCGCACTGGAACGGCTGCGGCCGGATCTGCCGGTGAAGCTGTACGCCAAGACCGAGAGGTTCAACCCCGGCGGCAGCGTGAAGGACCGCTCGGCGCTCGGTATGGTGCGCGGCGCGATCCGCCAGGGCCGGCTGGTCCCCGGTCGCTCCACGGTGATCGAGTCCAGCTCCGGCAATCTCGCCATCGGACTGGCCCAGATCTGCGCCTACTTCGACCTGCGCCTGGTGTGCGTGGTCGATGCCAGGACCACCCAGCAGAACATCTCGATCCTCAGGGCCTACGGCGCCGAGGTCGAGGTCGTCACGGACCCGGACCCGGCCACCGGCGAGCTGCTGCCCATGCGGCTGCGCCGGGTGGCCGAACTCCTGGCCGAGACCCCCGACGCGTACTGGCCCGACCAGTACGCCAACCCGCTCAACCGCCAGGCGCACCTGACGACGATGCGGGAGATCTCCGAGGCCCTGGACGGCCGGGTCGACCACCTGATCCTGGCGGCCGGCACCGGCGGAACCCTCGGCGGCTGCGCCGAGTTCATCCGCCAGTCCGGCATGGACACCACCGTGCACGCGGTCGACGCCGTGGGCAGCGTGCTGTTCGGCAAGGGCAGGAGCTGCAAACGGCTCGTGCCGGGCCACGGCGCCTCGGTGGTGCCGCGACTCCTGCGGCCCGCGGACGCCGACCACGTCGTCCACGTCACCGACCTGGACTGCGTGCTCGGCTGCCGGCGGCTCGTGCGCCGCGAGGCGATCCTCGCCGGCGGTTCCTCCGGCGCCGTGGTCTCGGCGCTCGACCGCGTCGCCGAGCGGCTGGAGCCGGGGTCCAACGTCGTGCTGATCCTGCCCGACGGCGGCGACCGCTACCTCGACACGATCTACGACGACGCCTGGGTGCGCCGCCACTTCGGTGACGTAGCACTGCCTCAACTCGCAGTGAGTACAGGTGAGTTGGTCGATATAGGGCGCGGATAGCGGCCCGTTTCACCATGGCGTGACAGCACGAGAGACCACCCCGCGAACCCATCGATGGAGGCACTCCATGACCACCACCGTCCCCACCCTTGACGACAGCCAGAAGGCCGAGATCCGGGACATCGTCTGCGACATCCTGGAGCTGGAGCTCGACGAGGTCTCCGAGACCAGCCGGTTCAAGGAGGAGCACGACGCCGACTCGCTGCGCACCATAGAGATCCTCGCCTCCCTGGAGCGCACCTTCGGCATCTCCCTGAAGCAGTCCGAGCTCAGCCGTATGGTCAATCTCGTCGGCGTCTACGCCGTGGTCGCCGAGGCCAAGGCCCAGTGACCGGCCGGCAGCCGTCCGCCCGGCACCGGGTGGTGGTCACCGGGCTCGGCGTGGTGACCAGCATCGGCACCGGGGTCGACGCCTTCGCCGCCGGACTCAAGGCGGGCAGCAGCGGCGCCAAGCCGATCGAGGCCTTCGACACCACGGGGTTCGAGCACTCCAACGCCTGCGAGATCACCGACTTCGTGCCCGCGCGGTGGATCACCGAGCAGGACCCCGAGGACCTGGGCAGGGCCGCGCAGTTCGCGGTCGCCGCCAGCCGGATGGCCGTCGCGGACGCGGGGCTCACCGAGGAGCACGTACGAGCGGTCCGTTCGCTGGTCTCCGTCGGCACCACCGACGGGGAGTCCCGCGACCTGGACCACCTCACCGCGCTCCAGGTCGCCGAGGGCGACGACGCCCTCGACCCGGTGGTCGCCCGCCGGGTGTGGCCCGGACGGCTCTCGGCCGGCATCGTGCGCGAACTCGCCCTGGAGGACGTGGAGACGGTCACCGTCCCCACCGCCTGCGCGGCCGGGAACTACGCGGTCGGCTACGCCTACGACGCGATCAGCTCCGGCGACGTGGCGATGGCGCTGTGCGGGGGAGCGGACGCCCTGTGCCGCAAGACCTTCACCGGCTTCTACCGCCTCGGCACCATCGCCCCCGACGTGTGCCGGCCCTTCGACGCCGAACGGCAGGGCATCCTCACCGGCGAGGGCGCGGGCATCCTGCTCCTGGAGTCCCTGGAGTCGGCGCTCGCCCGCGGCGCCCGCATCTACGCCGAGGTGCTCGGCTACGGACTGTCCTGCGACGCCAGCCACCCGGTCGCCCCCGACCGGGACTCGATCGCCCGCTGCATCACCGCCGCGCACCGCAACGCCGGGATCACGCCCTCGGACGTGGACTTCATCTCGGCGCACGGCACCGGCACCCGGGCCAACGACGTGACCGAGGTCGGCGCCATCCGGCAGGTGTTCGGCGACGAACTGCCGCGCACCGTCTCCATCAAGTCGATGATCGGCCACACCATGGGCGCCGCCAGCGCCCTGGCCTCGGCGGCCTGCGCCCTGGCCCTGAAGGACGGCTTCATCCCGCCGACCATCAACCACCGCTCCACCGACCCCGAGTGCGCGGTGGACTGCGTACCCAACGAGGCGGTCGCGGCGGACCTGAAGGTCGTCCAGAACAACGGGCTCGCCTTCGGCGGGAACAACGCGGTCCTGGTCCTCGGCCAGTGGGAACAGGCGGCCTAGCCATGGGATCCCATGTCGAAGGCTCCGTGCCGTGGGCGGTCGTGACCGGCTGGGCCGCGCTCCTCATGGCGTACGGCGTCCCGGTACCGCCCCCGCAGGACAACCCCCAGCAGAACGAGAGGAGTTGAACACCATGGCATCCCACGCGGACACACCCGCGCCGCGGCCGGTCATCTCCGGCTGGGCCGTCGCCTCGCCCTACGGCCTGGGCCGCGACGACTTCGTCGCGGGGCTCATCGACGGCCGGCGGGCGGTCGAGCCGCTCGACACCGCGGTGTGGCCGGTGCCGTACGAGGCCGCCGGACTGATCCCCGGCTTCGACATCAGGGCCGTCCTCGGCCGCAAGGGCACCCGCTCGCTCGACCGGGTCGCGGGCATCGCCGCCGCCACGGTCGGCATGCTCCTCGAGGAACTGGAGCAGTACGGGAGTTCGCTCGCCGCCCAGGCGGAGTCGACCGGTCTGGTGCTCGGCACCTCCGGCAGCGTCCAGTCGATCATGGACTTCACCCGGGACGCGCTCACCGGCGACAAGCCCTACCTCGTCGACCCGGCGCGCTTCCCCAACACCGTCATGAACTTCCCCGCCGGGCAGAGCGCGATCCGGCACTCCCTCAAGGGCCCCAACGTCACGGTCTCCGGCGGCGCCGTCACCGCGCTGCTCGCCCTGCAGTACGCCTCCCGGCTGCTGCGCGGCGGTCACGCCCGCGCCCTGCTGGCCGGCGCGGTCGAGGAGTTCTCGGTGCAGCGCGCCCGCCTGGAGCACGCCGCCGACCACGGGGGCACCGAGCCGCAGCCGCTCGGCGAGGGCGGCGCGTTCTTCCTCCTGGAGGACGCCGACACCGCCCGCGAGGCCGGCCGCCCGGTGCTCGCCCGCGTCCTCGGCTCCCGCTTCCGCGCCTTCCGGGACACCGGCCGCGCGGGCCCCGCCCTGGAGCGCTGCGTCGCCGACGTGCTCGCCGACGCGGGCGCCGCCCCCGGCGACGTGGAGCTCCTCGCGCCCGGCACCCCGCCGGGACTCCTCGGCAAGCAGGAGGAGTCGGCCCTCGACGGGCTCACCGGCAACCGCCTCCCGGTCCGCTCGCTGATCGGTGACGCGGGCGCCGCGGCGGCCGCCTTCCAACTCGCCGGCGTCCTCGCCGAGGCGCGCACCGACCCGCGGATGGTCGACCGGCTCGCCCTGGTCACCGCCGTCGACCGGGACGGCACGACGGGCGCCCTGCTGCTCCGCCTGAGCTGACCCCCGACAGCCGAACCCCCTCGCCGAACCGAACCCACCATCAGAGAGGCAAGTCCCATGTCCGACACACCGAGGCCGGTCGCCCTGGTCACCGGCGGATCGCGCGGTATCGGGCGTGCCGTCGTGGAGACCCTCGCCCGCGACGGCCACGACGTCGCGCTGTGCTACCAGTCGCAGGGCGAGGCGGCCGAGATCGCCGCCAAGTCCGCGGCCGCGCACGGCGCCCGCACCCTGGCCCGCCGCGTCGACGTCACCGACCGGGCCGCCGTCACCGCCTTCGTCGCGGAGACCGAGGACACGCTCGGCCCGGTGGACGTCCTGGTCACCGCGGCCGGGATCGTCCGGGACAGCCATCTCGCGATGATGCCGGAGGAGGACTGGGACGCGGTCCTGCGCACCAACCTCGACGGCACCTTCAACTTCGTCAGGACGCTGGCCTTCAGCATGATGAAGCGCCGCCGCGGCACCGTGATCACCCTCTCCTCGGTCGCCGCCGAGGGCCACGCGACGCAGACCAACTACTCCGCCTCCAAGGCCGGGATCATCGGCTTCACCAAGGCCTTCGCCAAGGAGGCGGGCCGCTCCGGCATCCGCGCCAACGCGGTCGCCCCCGGCTTCATCAGCACCGACATGACCTCGGGCCTGTCCGACAAGCACGCCAAGGAGATGACGCGGCGGATCCCGCTGGGCCGCTTCGGCGAGCCGCGGGAGGTCGCCGAGCTGGTCTCCTTCCTGGCCGGCGAGCAGGCCTCGTACATCACGGGACAGACCTTCGCCGTCGACGGCGGCCTGGTCGTCTGAGCCGACCCACCCCCGGGACGAACCACCTCTGAGACGACCCACCACGCCTCCTCGGAAAGGGAGTTCAGCGATGCCCCGCGCCGCTCGGCCGCCGCGCTTCTACTTCAGCCTGCGCAGCCCCTACAGCTTCTTCGCGCTGCACGACCTGCGCGCCCACCACCCCGACCTGCTCGACCGGCTCGACTGGCGCCCCTTCTGGGAGCCCGACGAGCGGAGCCAGAAGCAACTGGCCGAGGCCGGCGCCGAGTTCCCGTACACCCCGATGACCCGTGCCAAGCAGTTCTACATCCTGCGCGACGTACGCCGGCTCGCCGCCGCCCGCGGCCTGGACCTGACCTGGCCGGTGGACGCCGACCCCTGGTGGGAGCCGGCCCACCTGACCTGGTTCGTCGCCGAGCGGCAGGGCCTGGGCCGGGCCTGGGTGGAGCGCGCCGGGCGGGCCCGCTGGCTGGAGGGCCGCGACATCTGCGACCCGGCCACGGTCCGCGAACTGGCCGCCGGGATCGGCCTCGACGGTGACGCGGTCGCCGCCGCCACCGACGACGACGAGGTGCGCGCCCAGGGCGCGAAGGCGCTGAAGGACGTGGCGCGCGACGGGGTGTTCGGGGTGCCGTACTTCATCAACGGCTCGGAGCCGTACTGGGGCCTGGACCGTCTTGACGCGTTCGTCGCCTCGTTCCCGGAACCCGTCCTGTCCCCGGAGTCCGCCCGGCCGACCGGTACCGACGACGTGCCGGTCCCCTTCCCCGGCCGCGGCACCGACCTGAGCCACGCGGGAGGCTGCGGATGAGCGCCACCGGACCCCGCCCCCTGCCGCTGACCGCGATCCAGGAATCGATGTGGACGGCGTACCGCATCGCCCCCGACAGCGCGGCCTACAACATCGTGATGCCGCTGCGCCTGCGCGGCCGCGTCGACGCCACCGCCATGGACGCCGCCGTCACCTCCGTCGGCGCACGCCAGGAACTGCTCCGCTCGGTCTTCACCGAGGCCGACGGACGTCCGGTCCGGCACGCCTCCGAACAGCCCTTGATACAGCTGGAGTTCAGGGATCTCGACGGCGCGAGCGAGGACGAGCTGCTGCGGGCCGCCGAGGAGGCCGGAGCGCGCCCGTTCCGCCTGGAGTCGGGCACCTTCCGGGTGGTGCTGCTGCGCCGCACGGACGACGACTGGGCGCTGGTCACCTCCGCCCACCACATCGTCGGCGACTTCACCTCGCGCTGGCTGCTGGTCCGCGACCTGCTCGACGCGTACGAGGGGCACGCCTGCGGCAACGAACCCAACTGGCGCCCGCTGAAGGCCGGTTACTCCGACCATGCCGCCGAGGAGCTGCGCTACACCGCCTCCGAGTCGGGGGTGAACGCGGCCGCCGCGTGGCAGGAGGCGGTGGCAGGATCGGCCCCGGCCGAGCTGCCGCTGGACCGGCCGCGCCCCCGGGTCCGCTCGCTGCGCGGCGACACCGTCGTACGGCAGCTCGCGCCGGAGACGGCCGACGGGCTGAGCGACGCCGCGAACAGCGCCGGGGCCACCCCCTTCGCCTACCTGCTCGCCGTGTTCCAGGCCCTGACCCACCGCTGGACCGGACAGGACGACTTCCTGCTCGGCGTGCCGGCCTCGTCCCGGTCGGGCCGCGGCCAGCGCGACGTCATCGGCTGCTTCCTCAACACCATGCCGGTGCGCGCCGAGTTCGGGCCCGCCACCACGTTCGCCGAGACGGCGGCGCGGGCCGGCGAGCGGATCATGGCGGGCATGTTCGGGGTGCGCTACCCGTGCACGCTGGCCTTCCCGCAGGGCGCGCCGTTCCGCGCCGCGCTGTTCCTGGTCCAGATGGACCGGATGGAGCCGCCGGTGCCCAACGTCCCGCCGGGCGAGCGCGTCGGCCCGTCCGTCCCGTACGCGGGACTCGACATCGCGCTGATCGACGTACCGCAGCAGGAGGGTCAGCTCGACCTGCTGCTGCGCGTCGAGCAGACCCCCGAGGGGGTCACCGCGGTCTTCGCCTACGACACCGATGTGTTCGACCGGGCGAGCGTGGAGCGGTTCGCGGACGGCTACGAGCGGTTCCTCGCCGCGGCCGTGGCGGACCCGGCGGCCCGGGTCGCGGACGTCCCCCTCGCCGGGGACGAGGACCTGGCGGCGCTGCTGGCCCTCGGCGCGGGATCCGGCTCCGGGTTCGACGACTTCGACGCCGACGGGTTCTTCCGCGACGGCCTCGACTCCCTCGAGTCCTTCCACTCCTTCGACTCCCTTGATTCCTCGGGGCCCTTCGAGAAGGCGGCCGACCAATGATGACGACCACCACGATCGCGGTGATCGGTGCGGGCATCGGCGGACTGAGCGCCGCGGCCGCCCTGCACCGGCGCGGCATCGACGTCCACGTCCACGAGCGCGGCGCCACCCTGCGCGAACAGGGCGTCGGCATGCACCTCGGCCCCAACGCCACCCGGCTGCTCGTCCGGCTCGGCCTCGGCGAGCAGCTGGCCGCGGTGGCGGTGCGGCCCGAGGCCCTGGAGGTGCGGGCCTTCCACGACGGCTCCACCGTGGCGGTCCAGGAGATGGGCGCCGCGTGGGAGAAGGAGTTCGGGGCGCCGTACCTGACCGTGCACCGCGGCGACCTGCACCGGATGCTGGCCTCGCTGCTGCCCTCGGGCCGCGTGCACACCCGGCGCGAGCTCACCTCGTACGAGGAAGGGACCAAGGGCGTCACCCTGCGGTTCGCCGACGGCTCCTTCACCCGGGCCTCCGCGCTGATCGGCGCGGACGGCGTGCACTCGCTCGTGCGGCGCCGGCTCGTCGGCGAGGAGAAGCCGTCGTACTCCGGCAACAGCGCCCTGCGCGGCACCGTCGACGCGGCCGACCTGCCGGACCTGGACCCCGCGCGGATGTACATGTTCGCCGGGCCCACGGGCCGGGTGCTGCTCTACCCGGTCAGCGGCGGACGGCAGTTCACCTACGTCGTGGTGGTCCCGGAGCCGGAGGGGCTCGCCGAGTCGTGGACCGGCGCGGCGAGCCGCGACGACCTGGCCGCCGCCCTCACCGGCTGGACGCCCCAGGTGGGTGCCCTGGCCGGCGCCGCCCACGACGTGCGCCGCTGGGCCCTGTACGACCGCCCGCCGCTGGAGCGCTGGAGCACGGCGCGCACCACCCTGCTCGGCGACGCGGCCCACCCGATGCTCCCGCACCACGGACAGGGAGCCAACCAGGCCATCGAGGACGGAGTGGCACTCGCCATCTGCCTCGGGGAACAGCGGTCGGGAGCGGCGGGCATCGCCGCCGCCCTCGCCCGCTACGAAGCCACCCGCCGGCCGCACACCACGCGTGTGCAGCTCGGATCACGGGACGGACGACCCACCCAGAGATCCACCCAGAGATCCACCCAGGAGAAGGAGACCGACATGAACAACAACTCCAACAACAACGCCAACCTGAACAACAACAACAACTCCAACAACAACGTCAACAACCAGGCCAACAACGTGGCGTGGATCCTCGCCAACGACGTCGAGGCGAACCTGAACAACAACAACGCCAACGGCAACAACAACAACCTGAACAACGCTGCCTGAGTACCCCCTTCGCGGGTCCCACGGCACTCACGGGCCCCCGACGCCACCTGGCGTCGGGGGCCCGCCCCTGTGTTCGGGCGTCCGTATGGGCGTCCGATAAGCCGGCGATATCGCGCCGTTCAACTATGGCCAGTACCCACCGACCACAGCACCCCGAAGGGGCGGATCCTCATGGCCGAAGAAGCCGCTGTGCCCAGCGAGTCCACCGCGTCCACCGTGTACCGCGTCGTGCTCAACGACGAGGAGCAGTTCTCCATCTGGTGGGCCGACCGCCCGCTTCCGGCCGGCTGGCACGCCGAGGGCACCGAAGGCACCCGCGAGGAGTGCCTGGAGCGCATCAACACCCTCTGGACCGACATGCGCCCGCTGAGCCTGCGCCTGCGCATGGCCGACGCCGCGCACGCCTGACACCGAATCCCCGCGACCGATTCCCTGCCACCGATTCTCTGACGCCGTAACCACCCTGACGTTCCCGATGGAGGACAGATCGTGACCGTGCCTGCGAAGTCGGGACGCGTCCCCGGCCGGCTCCTGATACCCGCGCTGTTCACCGAGCGCGCCGCCCGCACCCCGCACGCCCCCGCCGTCGTCCGCGCCGACGGCACCGCCGTCCCGTACGCCGAACTCGCCGACCTGGCGAACCGGATCGCCGCCCGGCTGCGCGCCGACGGCGTCCGTCCCGGCGACTTCGTCGGCGTGTGCCTGCGGCGCGGACCCGAACTCGTCGCCGCGTTCCTCGGCGTATGGCTGGCGGGCGGGGCCTACGTGCCGCTCGACCCGGCGCACCCCGCCGCCCGGCTCGCGGCGGTCCTGGAGGACACCGGCCGCCCCGTCGTCCTCACCGAACGCGCCACCGAGGCCGCGCTCCCGGCCTCCGTGCGCCGCCTGCCCGTCGAGTCCGTCGAGCGTGAACTCCCCTACAAGGCAGTGGAGTTCAGCGCCGACAGTGACCGGCCCGCGTACGTCCTGCACACCTCCGGGTCCACCGGCCGCCCCAAGGGCGTCCTCGTCCCGCACGGCGGCATCGCCAACCGGGTGCGCTGGCTGGTGCACCGGCACAAGGTCGGCGCAGACGACCGGATGCTGCTGAAGACCACCGTCGGCTTCGACGCGGCGGGCCTGGAACTCTTCGCGCCGCTGATCGCGGGCGGCGCCGTCGTGCTCGCCCCCGAGGGCGCCGAGCGGGACCCGGCGGCGCTGCTCGCCGCGGTCGGCGCCGGGGGAGTGACCATCCTCCAGGGCGTGCCCTCCGTCTACCGGCGGCTCGTGGAGGAGACCGGCTGGGAGCGCGCGGGCGCCCTGCGGCTGATGTTCAGCGCGGGCGAGCCGCTGCACGCCGAACTCTGCCGCAAGCTGGCCGAACTGGCCCCCGGCGCCCAGATCTGGAACACGTACGGGCCGACCGAGGCCTCCGTCGACATCACCGAGCACCGCTGGAACCCGCAGGCGGACACCGGCGCCGTGCCGATCGGACGGCCCATCGGCAACATGCGGGTCGCCGTGCTCGACGACAGCGGACGCCCGGTGCCCGTCGGCGTCCCCGGCGAACTGCACGCGGGCGGCGTCGGACTCGCCCTCGGCTACCTCGGCCGCCCCGGCCAGAGCGCCGAACGCTTCGTGCCCGACCCGCACACCCCCGGCGAGCGCCTGTACCGCACCGGTGACCGGGCGCGCTGGCGGGCCGACGGCGTCCTGGAGTACCTGGGCCGCCTCGACCACCAGGTCAAGGTCAACGGCGTGCGCATCGAACCCGGCGAGGTGGAGGCCGCGCTCGCCGCCCACCCGTGGGTGCGGGCCGCCGTCGCCGCGGCCGTGCCCGACGGCGACGGCGGACATCGCCTGGTCGCCTGGGTGCAGTCGCGCGGCGAGGCGCTCGGGCCGCAGGAGCTGCGGGCCTTCCTGCGCCGCAGCCTGCCGGACCCGCTGGTGCCGGCCGCGTTCGTCCCGGTCACCGAGTTCCCGCTCACCCCGAACGGCAAGATCGACCGGTCCGCGCTGCCCGACCCGGCCGACGCCGCCGCCGACGAGGTCCTCGTCCCCGTGCGCACCGCCGCCGAGCGGGCCGTCGCCGAGGAGTGGGCCCAGCTGACCGGCACCCCGGCCGCCGAGATCGGCGCCACCCACGACTTCTTCCAGCTCGGCGGCTCCTCGCTGATGCTGAACCGGCTCGCCGCCGGACTCTCGCAGGCCGCCGGGCGCAGGATCCCCGCCACCGCGCTGCTCACCGCGACGACGGTGGAGGAGCAGGCCGCGCTGCTCTCCGCGGAACGCGCCGCCGACGCGCCGCACGCGGCGGAGGGCGTGCGGCCCGTCGCCCGCGATCCGCGCGGACTGCCGCTCGCGCCGGGCCAGGAGGGCATGTGGCTCCTCGACCGGCTGCGGCCCGGCAGCGCCGAGTGGAACGCCCCGGTCTTCGTCACCCTGCCCGCCGCGTACACCGACGCGACCGTCCGCCGGGCGCTGACCGAGCTCGCCGAGCGCCACGAGATCCTGCGCACCCGCTACGTCCTCGACGGCGCCGGACCGGCCCAGATCGCCGACCTCAAGGCCGAGTGGGAGGTGCGGGTCGAACACGCCGACAGCGCGGAGGAGTTGGGCGCCCTGGTCGCGGAGGAGTTCGCGCTGCCCTTCGACCTGCAGCACGGGCCGGTACGCCGGGCGCTGCTCGTGCGCGGCGCGGGCGAACTCGATCTCGTCCTGTCCCTGCACCACATCGCCTGCGACGGCTGGTCCTCGGTGGTCATCGAGCGCGACCTCAAGGCGCTGGCCGAGGCCGCCCACACCGGCACCGACGCCCGCCTGCCCGAGCTGCCCGTCCAGTACGCCGACCACGCCGTGCACCTGCGCCGCAGGCTCGACGACGACTTCGTCGCCACCGAACTCGCCCATTGGAAGGGCGTGTTGGCGGGTATCGGTCCCGTCGATCTGCCCGCCGACCGGCCGCGCCCCGCGGTCCGGGACGCCGCCGGAGCCGCACATGTCTTCACCGTGCCCGCGCCGCTCGCCGAGAAGGCCGCGGCCCTCGGCCGCTCCTGCGGGGCGACGCTCCAGCAGACCCTGCTCACCGCGTTCGCCGCGCTGGTCGCCCGGTACACCGGCAGCTGGGACGTGCCCGTGGGCGTGCCCGTGGCGGGCCGCCCCGGCGACGACGTCGCGGACGTCGTCGGCTACTTCCTCAACACGCTGGTGCTGCGCTGCGACGCCCCCGCCGACACCCCGTTCCGCGAGGCGCTGGTGCGGGTCAGGGACACCGCCCGCGACGCGTTCGCCCACCAGGAGCTGCCCTTCGGCCACCTGGTCACCGCCTTCGACGGCACCCGCGACCCGGCCCGCACCCCGCTCTACCAGGTCATGTTCGACGTGCACGAGGAGGGCCGCACCGGCACCGCCGTCGAGGCCGGTGACGCCGCCGCCTTCCGCGACGCCTGGCGCACCGCCCGCACCGACCTCACCGTCATGCTGCAGCGCCGCCCCGACGGCTCGCTGCTCGGCTTCGCCGAGTACGCGACGGCCCTCTTCGACGCGGCCACCGTCGAGCGGTTCACCGACTGCCTGATCCAGCTGCTCGAATCCGTCACCGAGGACCCGGACCGCCGCCTGGCCGACGCCGAGATCCTGCCCGCGCCGCTCGGCGCGGAGGTGCTCGGGCGGGCCGGGGGAGAGGCGGAGCCCGGCGCGGCCGAGCAGCCCACGGGCACGGTGGACGCGGCGATCGCCACCGCCGCGCGCCGCGCGCCCGACGACGTCGCCGTCGTCTGCGGCGAGACCTCATGGACGTACGCGCAACTCGACGCACGCGCCGAGGAGTTCGCGGCCCGGCTGCGCGCGTCCGGCGCGGGGCCCGACACCGTCGTCGGCGTGCTGCTCGGCCGCACCCCCGACCTCATCGCCGCGTTCCTCGGCACGTGGAAGGCGGGCGCGGCGTACGTCCCGCTGGACCCGGGCGCGCCCGACGACCGCACGGCGCACGTCCTCGCGGACGCCGGGGCGCGGGTGCTGCTCACGGACGCGGCGGGCGCGGCCCGCTTCGGCGGACGGTTCGCGGGGACGGTCGTGGAGGCCGGCACGGTGCGCGGCACCGCGGGCGCCGCTCCGGTGACCAGCGACCCGGCGCGCCTGGCCTACATCATGTACACCTCCGGATCCACCGGCCGCCCCAAGGGCGTCGCCGTCGAGCACCGCACCCTGCTCGCCATGCTGCGCGCCTCGGCGGCCCACCTCGACTTCGGGCAGGGCCCGGACGACGCCTGGCTCGCCCTCGCGCAGGTCACCTTCGACATCTCCTGCACGGAACTGTTCATGCCGCTGGTGGCGGGCGGCCGGGTGGTCCTCGCCCGGGAGAACGAACAGCGCGACCACGCCGCGCAGCTGCGGCTCGTCGACCGGCACGAGGTCAGCCACCTCCAAGTGGCCCCGCCGCACTGGCAGATGCTCATCGACGCGGGCCTCGGCCGGCGCCCGATCGTCGGCCAGACCGGCGGCGAACCGTGCCCGCCCGCCCTCGCCCGCGACCTGTCGCGCCGCCTGATGCGCTTCATCAACGAGTACGGCCTGACCGAGACGACCATCGCCGCGACCCGCTGGGACGCCGACGACACGGCCCCCTCGGTGCCGGTCGGCCGCCCCTACCCGCACGTGACGACGTACGTCCTCGACGAGCGGCTGCGTCCCGTCCCGTACGGCGTCACCGGCGAGCTCTGCGTCGGCGGAACCGGTCTGGCCCGCGGCTACCACGGCCGCCCCGACCTGACCGCCGCCGCCTTCGTGCCCGACCCGTACGGGCCGGCCGGCGCCCGCCTGTACCGCACCGGCGACCTGGCGAGGATGCGGCCCGACGGCACCCTGGAGTTCGCCGGGCGCGCCGACGGCCAGGTCAAGATCCGCGGCCGCCGGGTGGAGACGGGCGAGGTCCGCTCGGTCCTGGAGGAGCACCCCGCCGTCGCCCAGGCCTGCGTGATCGTGCACGGATCCGGTCCCGAGGCGGCCCTGGTCGGCTACTGGGTCCCGGCGACCGGCGCCGAGCCGCCCACCGAGTCCGAACTCCTCGACCACTGCGCGCGCCATCTGCCCGACTACATGACCCCGGCGCTGCTCATGGCCCTGGACCGGATGCCGCTCACCCGGCACAACAAGGTCGACACGGCCGCGCTGCCGGTCCCCGACCTCGCGGCGGCCCTCGCCGACGAGCCGTACACCGCCCCCGAGGGCCCGGTCGAGGAGGCCCTGGCCGACATCTGGTCCGAGGTGCTGCACGGCCCCGGCGCCACCCGCCCGGTCGGCGCCCGCCAGGGCTTCTTCCGCATCGGCGGCAACTCGGTGCGCGCGGCCAAGGTCGTCGCCCGCATCGCCGAGGAGTTCGACGTGGAGCTCCCCCTGAGCGCCGTCTTCGAGAACCCCACGGTGCGCACCCTCGCCGAGGCCGTGGAGGACGCGGTCCGCGCCGAGATCGAGTCCCTGACCGAGGCC
The DNA here is from genome assembly GCF_000373565.1 of Streptomyces sp. HmicA12. Taxonomy (GTDB): domain Bacteria; phylum Actinomycetota; class Actinomycetes; order Streptomycetales; family Streptomycetaceae; genus Streptomyces. The sequence goes on from NZ_KB891850.1 coordinate 258,633, forward strand.
GAACTGGCCGTAGCCCAGCGGGAGTTCCAGTCATGACGCCATCGGCCAACGCCCCCGCCCCGCCGAACGGCTTCGCCGCCCCCGGCCACGACGAGGCCTGGGCGGAACTGTGGGGCGGAACCCGCCCGTCCCGCTCGGCCCTGCCCGCGGGAGCCGAAGTGGCCCTGACGGCAAAGGGGCTCGCACCATGACCACACCTCCGGCACCCGCACCCGCGCCCACGCCCACGCACGGCACCGGCCCGGGCCGCGCCCAGACCGGGATCCCCCGGCCCGGCCCCGCCCGTACGACCCGTCCGGACCAGTCGACCGGGGCCCAACAGGCCCTCGCCCATCAGGAGTTCCCGTCGTGACCGCACCCACCGCACCCAGCCGCGACGAGCTGCGGGCCGAGCTGCTGCGTCGTCGTCTCGCGGGCGGCGGGCGGCGGGCCGGGAAGGCGGCCCGGGTCGCCGTTCCGCGCGTCGACCGCGCCGCGCCGCTCGCCCTGTCCGCCGGACAGCGCCAGCTCTGGTTCCTGCACCAGCTCGACCCCGAAGGCACCGAGTACCTGCTGCCGATGGCGTACCGGCTGCGTGGCGCGCTCGACGTCGAGGCGCTGCGCCGGGCGGCCGACGCGCTCGCGGCCCGGCACGAGATCCTGCGCACCCGGTACGTGCTGGACGGCACCGAGCCGCGCCAAGTGATCGACCCGGCCGGGCCCGTCGATCTCGCCGTCGTACGCGCCGACACCGCCGACACCGCCGACGCCGACCGCGCCGCGGTGGAGTTCTTCGCGGCGCAGGCCCGCCTCCCCATCGACCTCGCCGCCGAACACCCGCTCCGCGTGCGGCTGTTGCGGATCGCCGACGACGACCACGTCCTCGTCGTGATCGTCCACCACATCGCCTGCGACGCCATGACCCGGCCGATCCTCCTCCGGGACCTCGCCGCCCACTACGCCGCCGATGTACGGGGACAGGGGATCGACCTCCCCGAACTGCCGGTGCAGTACGCCGACTTCGCCGCCTGGCAGACCGCGCGGACCGAAGGCCCCGGCGCCGAACAGGACCTCGCCTGGTGGCGACAGCAGCTCGCAGGGAACGGGCCGCTCGGGCTGCCCACCGACCGGCCGCGCCCCGCCGTGCGCGACGGCGTCGGTGCCGTCCGCCACTTCGACGTGGACGCCGCCGTCGCGGGGCGGCTGCGCGCGCTCGCCCAGGAGGCGCAGGCCACCCCGTTCATGGGGCTGCTCGCCGGCTGGCAGCTGCTGCTCGGCCGCTACGCGGGCAAGAGCGACGTCTGCGTCGGCACCGCCGTCTCCGGACGGACCCGGCCGGAACTCGCCGACATGGCGGGATACGCGTACAACACCCTCCCCTTGAGGGGGACGTGGGACCCCGAGCGCGACACCTTCCGTGCTCTTCTCGGCGCCGGTCGCGCCGCCGTTCTCGCTGCTTTCCGGCACCAGAACACCCCCTTCGACCGGATCGCCGACGCCCTCGAACCCGAGCGCGACCTGTCCACCACCCCCGTCTTCCAGGTGATGTTCGACCTCGTCACCGACGACGGCGGCCCGCGCGGACCCGAACTGCCGGGCCTCGACGTCGAACCGGTCGCCGCCGACGGCGGCATCGCCCGCTTCGACCTCACCCTGCACCTGACCGAACGCCCCGACGGCTCCCTGCACGGCAGCCTGGAGTACGCCACCGCTCTCTACGACGCCGCCACCGCCGAGCGCGTCACCGGCCACTACACCGCCCTGCTCGCCGCGCTCGCCGCCGCCCCGGACACCCCGGTCGCCGACCTGGACTTCCTCGGCGCCGCCGAACGCGCCCTGCTCCTCGACGGCCCCACCCGGCCCGTGGGCACCGACCACCCTCTGGACGCCGACGCCCTGCGTCCCGTCGTCGAGACCATCGGTGCCCAGCTGGCCGCCGCCCCGGACGCCGTCGCGATCCGGCAGGGCCGGGCCGTCATCACCAACGCCGAACTCGACGCCCGCGCCGACAAGTTCGCGCGCCGCCTCCTCGGACTCGGCGTCGGAGCCGAGTCCACCGTCGGCGTCCTCCTCGACCGCGGCCCCGACCTCGTCGCCGCCCTCCTCGGCATCTGGCGGGCCGGCGCCGCCTACGTGCCGATCGACCCCGCCTACCCGGACGACCGCATCGCCTTCATGCTGGACGCGACCGCCACCGCGGTCGTCGTCACCGAGTCCCGGCACGCCGACCGCTTCCACGGCGTGCGCCGCCTGGTCGTCGACGACGCGGCCGAGGCCACCGCGCTGGAGCGCGCCGACGCCACCCTCCCCACCACCTACGACCTCGACCAACTCGCCTACGTCATCTACACCTCCGGCTCCACCGGCAGACCCAAGGGCGTCCTCGTCGGCCACCGCGGCCTCGCCAACTACCTGGGCTGGACCGCGCGGGCGTACGCGAGCGCCGGCCGCGGCGGGGCGCCGCTGTTCTCCTCCGTCGCCTTCGACCTCGGCGTGCCCGACCTGTACGCGCCGCTGATGACCGGGCAGCCGGTGCACCTGCTGCCGCAGGACTTCGACACCGCCGACCTGGGCGAGCTGCTCGCCGCCGGGGCCCCGTACTCCTTCATCAAGCTGACCCCCGGCCATCTCGACCTGCTCACGCAGCAGTTGACCGACGACGAGATCCGCGGACTCGCGGGACTCGTCATCGCCGCGGGCGACGCCTTCACCGCCCGCCTCGCCGAGCGCTGGGCCAAGGCCGCGGGCTCCGACGGGACACGGCTCGCCGCCGAGTACGGGCCCACCGAGATCACTGTCGGCAACTCCGCGTACTTCATCGACGGGACCGACGGGCCGCTCGACACCGAGCTCGTGCCCATCGGCCGCGCCATCCCGCACACCACCATGTACGTGCTCGACGAACGGCTGCGGCCGCTGCCCGTCGGCGTCCCCGGCGAGGTCTGGATCGGCGGCATCGGACTCGCCCGCGGCTACGCGGGCCGCCCCGACCTCACCGCCGAACGGTTCGTGCCCGACCCCTACGGCCCGCCCGGCGCCCGCCTCTACCGCACCGGCGACATCGCCCGCGTCCTGCCCGGCGGCGACCTCGACTTCGTCGCCCGCGCCGACCACCAGGTCAAACTGCGCGGCTACCGCATCGAACTCGGCGAGATCGAGGGCGCGTTGACCGCCCACCCGGCCGTCGCCGAGGCCGTCGCCCTGGTCCGCGAGGACACCCCCGGCGACAAGCAGCTCGTCGCCTACCTGGTGCCCGCCGAGGACGCCCCGGCCGACGACCTGACCCCCGGCGCTCTGCGCGCACGGCTCACCGAGGCCCTGCCGCCGTACATGGTCCCCAGCGCCTATCTCACCCTCGACGCCCTCCCGCTCACCGCGAACGGCAAGCTCGACCGGCGCGCCCTGCCCGCCCCGGGTCGCGCCGCGACCGCCGTCGGTGAGCACGTCGCGGCGCGCGACGAGGACGAGCGCGCCATGGCCGCCGTATGGGCCGAGGTCCTCGGCCTGGACACCGTCGGCGTGCACGACAACTTCTTCGACCTCGGCGGCGACTCACTGCGCGCCGTCGCCCTGGTCGGCGCCCTGCGCGCGGCCGGCTGGGAGACCAGCGTCCGCGACGTCTTCGAGCACCGGACCGTGGCCCGCCTGCGCGCCGCCGTCCCCCGGACCGCCGTACGGGAACAGGCGCGCGGCGGCGTCGCACGGTTCGCCCTCATCGGCGCCGAGGATCGGGCCGCGCTGCCCGCCGACGTCACCGACGCCTACCCGGTCTCCCGCATCCAGGCCGGGATGCTCATCGAGATGCACGGGACCAGCGGCGAGAACCGCTACCACAACATCACCTCCTTCCGGATCCGCGACGAGCGGCCCTTCGACCCGGCCGCCTTCCAGCGCGCCGCCGACCTCATCGTCGAGCGGCACGAGGTCATGCGGACCTCCTTCGCCCTCACCGGCTACTCCCGGCCGCTGCAGCTCGTGCACGCCGCGTCCCGGATGCCCGTCGTCCACGAGGACCTGCGCCAACTGCCCGAGCAGGACCGGCAGCAGGCGCTGTGGGACTTCGCCGACCGCGACCGGGCCGACCTGTTCGACCTGCGCCGCGCCCCGCTGATGCGGATGGCCGTGCACCTGCTCGACGACGAGAGCTGGTGGCTGTCCATCACCGAGTGCCACCCCGTCATCGAGGGCTGGAGCTACCACTCGCAGCTGATGGAGATGGTCCGCGCCTACCACGCCCTCCGTGACGGCGGTGAGCCCGAGCCCGCCCCGCCCGCGCCCGCCGTCCGCTACGCCGACTTCATCGCCGCCGAACTGCGCTCCCTCGACGACCCGGCCGACCGGGACTTCTGGCGGGGCATCGTCGAGAGGTACGAGAAGTTCACCGTTCCGGCCGGCTGGACGGGCGACCCCGAAGGTCCCGACGACCGCTACCGCATCGACCTCTCGATCGCCGAACTGGAGCCGGGGCTGCGTCAGTTGGGGTCGGCCGCCGGAGTGCCGTACAAGAGCGTCCTGCACGCCGCGCACTCCACCGTCCTGTCCCGGCTCACCCGCGCCCGCGCCTTCCGCGGTGGCATGGTCGCCGACGCGCGGCCCGAGGAGGCGGGCGCCGAGACGGTGTCCGGGATGTATCTCAACTCGGTGCCGTTCCCGTATGAGCAGGGCACCGCCCGCACCTGGGGCGAGCTGGCCCGGCAGGTCTTCGCGCACGAGGTCGCGCTGTGGCCGCACCGCCGCCACCCGATGCCCGCCATGCGGCTGCCCGGCGGCGAACGGCACCTGATCGACGTGCTCTTCCACTACCTGGACTTCCACCAGGTCGACACCGAGCTGATCGACATCATGGCCAGCCGCGACGACAGCCCCAACGAGTTCCCGCTCGTCGTGGGCACCCCCGTGCGCGGCCACCTCTCGCTCGCCTCGCGCACCCGCACCCTCTCGCGGGCCGCGGCCGACCGTCTCGTCGCCCTGTACCGGGACGTGCTCACCGAGATGGCCGCCTCCGGCGCCGACGGGGACTGCACGGGCGCCTTCCCGGACACCACCGAACTGGCCCGTCTGAAGGCACCCGCCCTGCCGCACCCGGACGTACCGGTCGACACGCTCGCCGCCTTCGAGGCACAGGCGGCCCGCACCCCGTCGGCCACCGCCCTGCGCGCGGCCGGCGCCGAGGTCCCGTACGGCGAACTGGACCGCCGCGCCAACCGCATCGCCCGCCGCCTGCGGGACCTCGGCGCCGGTCAGGAGACCCGCGTCGCGGTGCTGCTCGACCGCGGCCCCGACCTGGTCGCCGCGCTGCTCGGCGTGTGGAAGGCGGGCGCGGCCCAGGTGCCGTTCGACCCGTGCGAGGCACAGGCCCGCATCGCGGGCGCCGAGGTCCGGCTGGCGCTCACCCAGAGCGCGTACGCGGACCGGTTCGACGGCGTCGAGGTGGTCGTGGTGGAAGAGGTGGAGGCGGCGGCGCGCGAGGGCGACGACACGCCCCTCGGCCTCGACCTGGACCCCGACCGGCTCGCCTACGTCCTGCACACCTCCGGCTCCACCGGCACCCCGAAGGCGGTCGAGGTCCGCCACCGGGCCCTGGCCCACTACCTCGACTGGGCGGTGCGCGAGTACGCGGCCGCCGGGAGCGGGGGAGCGCCCTGGTTCACGCCCGTCGGCTTCGACCTCGGCCTGCCCGCGCTGTACGCGCCGCTGATGACCGGGCAGCAGGTACGGGTGCTGCCGCAGCTGTGGGAGCCGGGGGAGTTCGGGCCGCTCCTGATGGCCGGGGCACCGTACTCCTTCATCGGCCTGACACCAGGTCACCTGGCTCTGCTGGAACACCAGTTGAGCGACGGCGAACTGGCCGGGCTCGCGGCGGTCGCCGTGTGCGCGGGAGACGCCTACCCGGCCGCGCAGGCCGAACGGGTCGCCGCCCGCGTCCGTACGGGCACCGCCGGCGGTGGTACGGGCATGGCCCTCGCCGCCGAGTACGGCCCGACCGAGGCCACCGTCGCCGCCACCTTCACCCGGGTGCGGGAGCGGTCGGGCCGCCCGCTCGTACCGCTCGGCTCGCCGCTGCCCGGCGTCGTGCTCCGCGTGCTCGACGAGGAACTGCGCCCGGTGCCGGACGGCATCACCGGCGAGGTGTTCCTCGGCGGCGACGGACTCGCCGCCGGCTACGGCGGCCGCCCCGACCTCACCGCGCTCGCCTTCCTGCCCGACCCGTACGGGCTGCCCGGCACCCGCCTGTACCGCACAGGAGACCTGGCCCGCCGACTCCCGGGCGGACAGCTGGAGTTCGCCGGGCGTGCCGACGCCCAGGTCAAGATCCGCGGCCACCGTGTCGAACCCGGCGAGGCCGAGGCGGCCCTCGCCGCCGATCCCGGTGTCCGGGACGCGCTGGTCACCGCCGTCACCGCGGCGGACGGCGGCCGCCGGCTCGCCGCGTGGGCGGTGCCCGCCGACGGCCGCACCCTGGAGGTCTCCGCCCTGCGGGACCGCCTGCGCACCGTCCTGCCCGCGGCCCTGATCCCCGCCACCGTCACCATCGTCGAGGCCCTGCCGCTCACCACCCACGGCAAACGCGACCGCACGGCCCTGGCCACCCGCGCCGCGACAGCCGCCGCCGACCGCCCGTACGCCCCGCCGCGCACGTCGACGGAGCACACCCTGGCGACGGTCTGGGCCGACGTCCTCGGCCTCGAACGCGTAGGAGTCCACGACGACTTCCGTGACCTCGGCGGCGACTCCCTCCTGGTCCCGCCCCTCCTCCTGGCCGCCGCCTCGGCGGGCCTCACGCTGACGCTGGCGACCGCCTTGCGGCATCACACGGTGGCGGAGTTGGCGGCGGCTTTGGACGCGGCCGAGTGAGAGGCGCCCCGTAAGGGGCGCGGGGCTGTATCGATCAGCGACTCCGCCGCGGGGCGCGACCAGCCACGACGAAGCCCGCACTCGGCAACGACACCGCACCACCCCCGAGCCCACCGAAAGGCAGGACATGACCACCCCGGACCGGCCCGCAGAACCCCGAATCCGCCACCTCATCTCCCTCGACGACCTCACCGACGCCCAACTGCACCACCTGGCCAGGCGCGGAGCGGAGTTCTCCGCCCGCACCGCGGCCCCGGTCCGCCCTCTGGAAGGCAAGGTCACCGGCGTCTACTTCGCCAAGACCTCCACCCGCACCCGCACCGCCTTCTCCTCCGGCGCCCTGCGCCTGGGCGCCTCGCTGATCTCGTACGGCCCCGGCGACCTCCAGCTCAACACCGGCGAGACCACCGAGGACACCGGCCGTGTGCTCTCCGGCATGCTGGACGTCCTGGTGGCCCGCACCGCGGGACCCGAGGCCGAGCTGCGCGGCTGGGCGAGCCAGCGGCGCATGGCCGTGGTCAACGCCATGAGCGCCGAGGAGCACCCCACCCAGGCACTCACCGACCTGACCACGCTGCTGGGCCACTTCGGCCGCGTCGAGGGTCTGCGCGTCCTGTACGTGGGGGAGGGCAACAACACCGCGGCGGCGCTCGCGCTCGCCCTGAGCCGTTACGAGGGCGTCCACCTCGAACTGCGCACGCCCCCGGGCTACGGTCTCACCCCCTCGATCACCCGCCGCGCACAGGCGCACGCGGCCCGCTGCGGCGCGCACGTCACCGAGCGGCACGACATGGAAGGGGTCGGGCTGAGCGGCGCGTACGACGTCGTCTACACCACCCGCTGGCAGACCACCGGAACCAGCAAGCCGGACGCGAACTGGGCGGAGATCTTCGCCCCGTTCCAGGTGACGAAGGCACTGTGGGAGACCAGCCCGCAGGCGGTCTTCATGCACGACCTGCCCGCCCACCGCGGCGAAGAGGTCACCGCCGACGTGCTCGACGGGCCGGCGAGCATCGCCTTCACCCAGGCCACCAACAAAATGCACAGCGCGATGGCCGTTCTGGAGCACGTGTGCGCTCCGCGGGAGGCGCGAGTGCCGGCACTCGTGACCGCCGGATGAGCGGCACGACGAAGGTCCCCGCAGACCCGGCGGAGGTGCCCTGGCTGCTGGCCGAGGAGCAGGCGGAGCAAGCGGAACAGGGGGACCGGGCGGAACAGGCGGAACAGGCTGACCAGGCGGACGAGGCGGCGAAGTCCTCCGCGCCGCCCCCACCCCAGCCCCAGCCCCAGCTTCAACCCCTGCGCCGCAACCGTGACTTCACCCTCCTGTGGGGCGGCGCCGGAATCTCGCTGCTCGCCGGGCGGGCCACCGCCGTCGCCTACCCACTGACCGTGCTGTGGGCCACCAAGTCACCCGGCGACGCCGGACTCGTCGGCACCGCGCTGCTGCTGCCGCACCTGCTGATGCAGCTGCCCGGCGGAGTCCTGGTCGACCGCTACGACCGGCGCCGGATCATGATCGGCGCCGGGATCGGGCAGACCCTCGTCGCGGCGGCGGTCGTGACGCTGCTGCTCAGCGGGCACGTGTGGCTGTGGGCGCTGCTCGCCGCCGCGTTCGCCGAGGGCGCCCTCGGCGTGCTGCACCAGCTCGCCGAGCGGGCCGCCGTCCCCTCGGTGGTCCCCGACGAGCAGCTGCCCGCCGCGCTCACCGGCAACGAGGCCCGCACCCGCGGCGCCGCGATCGCCGGACAGCCGCTGGGCAGCGGACTCGTCGCGATCGGGGCATCACTGCCGTACGTCGCCGCCGCCGTGGCCCAACTCGTCTCCGTCATCTGCCTGTTCGGCATCCGCGGCAAGCTCCAGCAGGAGCGCGGCGGGCCCCGGGCCCGGCTCGGCACCGAGGTGCGCGAGGGTCTCGCGTGGATGTGGCGGCAGCCCTTCCTGCGGGCGGTGATGAGCGCCGTCGCCGTGACGAACATCCTCTTCCAGGGGCTGAACCTCGCGGTGATGACCGGCATCCAGGAGCGGCACGGCACCCCGTTCGAGGTCGGGCTCGTCCTGTCGCTGAGCGGCGCCGGCGGCCTGGTCGGGGCGATCACCGGCGGCTGGTGGAACAAACGGCTGTCCCTGCGCGCCCTCGTCCTCGGCGGACTCGCCGTGTGGACCGTGCTCATGATCCCGGTGGCCGCCGTGCTGCACGCGCCCGTCGCGCTCGCCGCCCTGTTCGCCGCCAGCGGCTATGTCGGCGGTGTCTTCAACGTCGCCGGCGGCGTGCTGCTCGTACGGGCCGCTCCCGACCACATGCGCGGCCGCGCCAACTCCCTCGCCAACCTGGTGGGTTCGGGTGCGATGGCGGCAGGACCCGTCGCCGCGGGCTTCCTCCTGGAGGCCGTCGGCGCCACCCGCTCCGTGCTCGCCCTCGGCGCCGCCATGGCGCTCACGGCACTGGTCGCCCTCGTCGCCCCGGGGCTGCGCAAGCCGCCCTTTCCCGCCCCCGACAACCCATCCTGACCTGCGGTTTCGCGGTATAGATCGTCGATAGGCCGATGCGCGAACCTCATAGCACGTCAGACCCCCGCACCGCCCCCGCCACCTCCCTCTAAGGAGAACACGATGTCGCTCAACACCATGGACCGGAGAGGAGCGCTGCGGGCCGCCCTCGGCGTCGCCGGAGCGGCTGCCACGGCCACGCTCATAGGGGCGGCCCCCGCGCAGGCCCACGGCTCCGCCGGCCGCCACCACCGCGGTCTGCCGGACGTGCCGGGCCTGGTCGGCGACCGTTGGGCCAACGAGTTCTGGTACGAGTACGACGAGATGTCGTACTACACCCCGACCCAGGAGATGCAGGACGCGGTCGAGGCCATCACCACCCCGTTCGGCGGCTTCACCAAGACGTACGACGCCTGGGTCGAGACCCGCAAGAGCGGCCGCTACCCGCGCAGTTGGTACGAGCTGGTCAAGCCCAACAAGGACGCCTTCGAGGTTCTCTCGCGCGAGCAGATCAAGGTCTTCGACAAGTTCTACGGCCACGACCCGCGCGGCCTGGTCTTCGCCTTCCAGGAGTACGGGCAGGGCACCCTGTTCGACCCGCGCCGCCCGGACGGCCAGAAGGTGCACATGATGAACTACACGCCGCCGGAGCCCACCCACGCGTACCACCGCTGGCACCCCTACCTCGCGAGCTTCGCGCTCCTCGGCATCGAGGCCCGCTGGTGGACCCACATCAACCGGCTGGCCGGCGTCGCCTGGGAACTGCAGTCCTACGCCCTCCCGATCACCGACAAGCCGGACAACCCGCACCTGCCGCGCCACACCGTCCAGCGCATCACCACGAAGTGGCTGCGCCGCGACCGCGCCGCGCTCGACCGGGCCTTCGACAACGCCCCCTTCCCGGCCGACCTCGGCAAGTAGCCCACCGGGGCGGGCCGGTCGACCCCGGCCCGCCCGGCCCCGCCCGCCGGCCCCGAGCTCCCCGTACTCCCTCGCCCCACCCAGCACAGGAGGCACGTTCACCATGCAGGACACCGCCCGCTCCCTCGCATCCTCGCCCCGCGTCGGCGTCTGGCTGGTCGGCGCGCGCGGCTCCGTCGCCACCACCGCGATCGCCGGCGCCGCCGCCGTCGCCGCGGGCATCGCCTCCCCGACCGGATGCGTCACGGAGTCCCCCCTCTTCGCCGACGCATCCCTGCCGGCCCTCGCCGACCTCGTGTTCGGCGGCCACGACATCGTCGACGTGCCGCTCGCGGCGAGGGCCGGCCTGCTCGCCGACGCGGGGGTGCTGCCCGCCCGTCTCCTGGAGGCCGTACGCCCCGCCCTGGACGCGGCCGACGCGGAGATCCGCGACGGGGCGCAGCTGCCGGGCGAGCCCCAGTACACGGCGGCCCGCCGGCTCGCCGCCGACATCGCCGACTTCCGCGCACGGCACGGACTCGCCCAGGTCGTCGTCGTCAACGTCTCCTCCACCGAAGTGCTCGCCGAGCCCGACCCCGCCTTCCTCGACCTCGCCGACCTGGACAAGGCCCTGGCCACCCGGACCGATCTGCTGCCGCCCAGCGCCCTGTACGCGTACGCCGCGTTCCACGCCGGGTGCGCCTACGTCAACTTCACCCCGTCCACCGGCGCCGCCCTGCCCGCCCTCGACGAACTCGCCCGGCTGCGCGGCGTCCCGTACGCGGGGCGCGACGGCAAGACCGGCGAAACCCTGGTCAAGAGCGCGCTCGCGCCGATGTTCACGCAGCGGGCGCTGCGCCTGCGCTCCTGGTCCGGCACCAACCTCCTCGGCGGCGGCGACGGCGCGACCCTCGCCGACCCGGACGCGGCCCGCAGCAAGACCGAGTCGAAGCAGCGCAGCCTGGAGGAGACCGTCGGGCACCCCGTCGAGGGCCAGGTCCACATCGACAACGTGCCGGAGATGGGGGAGTGGAAGACCGCCTGGGACCACATCTCCTTCGAGGGGTTCCTCGGCGTACGGATGTCGATGCAGTTCACCTGGCAGGGCTGTGACTCGACGCTGGCCGCCCCGCTGATCCTGGACCTGGCCCGGCTCGCGACGCTGGCCCTGCGCCGCGGAGAGTCCGGCGCCCTGCCCGCCCTCGGCTTCTTCTTCAAGGACCCGGCGGCCTCCACCGAGCACAACCTCACGCTCCAGTACGAGTCCCTGACCGGCTGGGCGGCCCCGGCGAACACGGCGAAGACCCCGGCGAACACCCCGGCGAACTCGGCGAAGACCCCGGCCGGCGCTCAGGCCGAGCTGCCCGAGGCCGCACGATGACCACCGCCACGGCCACCACCCGGCCCACGCCCACCACCGGGCCCACCGGCACCGTAGCGGCCTGCCGGGCGGCCCTCTCCGCCGCCCGGCAGGCGTTCCGCACGGCACGGTCGGGCGCGACCACGTCACCGGACGCCCCTCCCGTCGCCCCTTCCGTCACCCCTCCCACCGCCTCGGCGGGGAAGACCGCCACGGCCGCCCCCGCCGCCCCCGGCGCGAACACCCCGGGGCTCGGCCGCTTCGACACCGGCTACCGCCCCCGTTCCGTCGCCCTGCGCCAACACGCGCGCACCGTCGCCGAGTTGGTGCGCGCCCCGGCCGCGCTGACCGTGCCCGGTGATGTGTTCGCCGGGGCGCTGGCCGTCGGACGGCCCGCCGGGGGACGGACACTGCTGCTCGCCGCGTCCTCCGTCAGCCTGTACTGGGCCGGCATGGCCCTCAACGACTGGGCCGACCGCGACGAGGACACCGTCGAACGGCCCGAGCGGCCGATCCCGTCCGGGCGCATCGCCCCGGGCACCGCACTCGCCCTCGCCGCCGGACTGACCGCCACCGGGCTCGGCCTGGGCGCGCTCGCGGGCGGACGACGCGTGCTGCTGCGCCGCACGCTCCCGCTGGCCGCGGCCGTGTGGGCGTACGACCTGGCCCTGAAGCACACCCCGTTCGGGCCCGCCGCCATGGCCGCGGCCCGGGCCCTCGACGTCCTGCACGGCACCGGACCCGCCCCCGCGGGACCCGCGCTGCGCGCCGCGGCGACGGTCGCCGGACACACCCTCGCGGTGACCCGGCTCAGCCGCCACGAGGTCACCGGCGAGCCCGGCCGCGAGCCGGTCGTCTCGCTCGCGGCGACGGCGGCGGTCACCGCCACCGTGGGCGCGGCCGCGGTCCACGGCCACCTCGTCCGGCGCACCGGCGCGACCCTGCCGGCCCCCGCACCACGGCCCCGACCGGCCGACACAGCAACCCTCTTGACCCCGTCGGCCACCACTGCGACCCTCGCCACCCTCACCGCTCTGCTCGGCTACGCCGTCACCTGTTCCCGTCCCCAATGGACCGTCGTGCGCCACCCCGATCCCGAACGCGTCCGCGCCGCCGTCGGCGCCGGCATCCACGCCCTGCTGCCCCTGCAGGCCGCCCTGGTCGCCCGTGCCGGTGCGCCGCGGCTCGCCGTCCTGCTCGGCGCCGCGCTGCCCCAGGCGGCCCGGCTCGCACGGAAGGTGTCCCCGACATGAGCCCCGCCCTGCGCTTCGCCTACGGGACCAACGGCTTCGCCGACCACCGGCTGCCCGACGCCCTGCGCGTCCTCGCCGACCTGGGCTACGACGGCGTCTCCCTCACGCTCGACCACCAGCACCTCGACCCGTACGCCCCCGAACTCGCCGCCCGGGTCCGGGACACGGCGAGGGCGCTGGAACGCACCGGTCTCGCCGTCGTCGTGGAGACCGGCGCCCGGTACCTGCTCGACCCGATGCGCAAGCACCGGCCCACCCTGCTGAGCGCCGAGCCCGAAGGCCGCGCGCGCCGGCTCGACCTGCTGCGCCGCGCCATCGCCGTCGGGGCCGAACTCGGCGCGGAGGCCGTGCACCTGTGGAGCGGCGTCGTCGACCCCGGCACCACCCGCGCCGAGGCGTGGCAGCGCCTGGAGGCGGGCTGCACCGAGGCCGTCGCCGAGGCCGACCGGGCCGGCGTCGACCTGGCCTTCGAACCCGAGCCGGGCATGCTCGTCGCCGACCTCACCGGGTACCGGCGACTGATCACCGTCCTCGGCCGCCCCGAGCGGCTGCGGCTCACCCTCGACATCGGGCACTGCCGGTGCCTGGAGCCGTACCCCGTCCCACGCTGCGTCGAGCTGGCCGCCGACCGGCTCGCCCACGTCCAGATCGAGGACATGCGGCGCGGGGTGCACGAACATCTCCCCTTCGGGGAGGGCGAGATCGACTTCCCGCCGGTGTTCGACGCGCTGCGCCGCATCGGCTACGGCGGCCTGGTCTCCGTGGAACTGCCCCGGCACAGCCACGCCGCCACGGCGACGGCCCGCGACAGCATCGCCTTCCTGCGCCGCTCGGCCACGGCAGCGGCCGCCCCCGCCCGGCCCACCGACAAGGAGGTCGTCCTCATATGACGCCGGTACGCACCCCCGAGCCCAGCACCCACACCCAGGCCCCTGCCTACGCCACGGTCCACGACATCCTGACCGCGTCCACGCTCAAGGAGTCCCTGCTGGCCGTCCTCACCCCGGACCAGCGCGCCCGGCTCGCCGTGGACACCCGGGCCGTCGCCGAGCGCGGCACCCCCGCCCTCGACGTCCGCTTCCCCGCGGCCGGCCGCACCTACGGGCGCGGCCCGCTGCCCGGCTGGGCGCACTGGGCGGTGGAGGACGCGGCCCGCACCGTCCTCCTCCAGCAACTGCCCCTGCGCGAGGCGGATCTGGCGGCCGAGGTCATCGCCCGCTACTGGGGCGGCGACGCCGCCGAGCGCCGGGGGGTGCTGCTGGCGCTGCCGTTCCTGGCGCTCGGGCCCGCCGCCCTCGCCCTGACCGACGACGCCGTGCGCACCAACGACAACCGGCTCATCGCCGCAGCGCTCGGCCCCTACGCCCGGGCCCACCTCGACCAGTACCGCTGGCGCCAGGCCGTCCTCAAGTGCCTGTTCACCGGCATCCCGCTGCGCCGGGTCGCCGGACTCGACCAGCGCAGGGACCCCGAACTGGCCCGGATGGCACGCGACTTCGCGAAGGAGCGACAGGCCGCGGGCCGCGAGGTCCCGGCCGACCTGTGGCTCGTGGCCACCGAGGAGGCACCCCAGGAGGCACCCCAGGAGGCGGGGGAGAACTGACCGGCCCGCCCCACCGACCCAGCCGCCCCACCAGCCCAGACCAGGAGCCAGGAGCCCCGGCCATGCGCATCTTCGATCCGCACATCCACATGACGTCCCGCACCACCGACGACTACCGCGCGATGCACGCCGCGGGCGTCCGTGCCCTGGTCGAGCCCGCCTTCTGGCTCGGTCAGCCGCGTACGTCGCCGGCCAGCTTCACCGACTACTTCGACGCGCTGCTCGGCTGGGAGCCCTACCGTGCCGCCCAGTTCGGCATCCGCCACCACTGCACCATCGGCCTGAACCCCAAGGAGGCCAACGACCCGCGCTGCCTCCCGGTCCTCGACGAGCTGCCTCGCTACCTCGCCAAGGACGGCGTCGTCGCGGTCGGCGAGATCGGCTACGACACCGTCACCGAGGCGGAGGACCTGGCGTTCTCCCGCCAGTTGGAGCTCGCGGTCGGCTTCGGTCTGCCCGCCCTGGTGCACACCCCGCACCGCGACAAGGCGGGCGGCACCCGCCGCTCCCTCGACGTGGTCCGGGACTCCGGCATCGACCCGGGCTTCGTCGTCCTGGACCACCTCAACGAGGTGACCGTCGGCGAGGTAGCGGACACCGGCTGCTGGATGGGCTTCTCCATCTACCCGGACACCAAGATGACACCGGAGCGCATGGTGGCCGTCCTCCAGCGCCACGGAACCGAGCGGATACTGGTCAACTCGGCCGCCGACTGGGGCCACAGCGACCCGCTGCTGACCCGGGCCACGGCCGACGCGATGCTCGCCGCCGGCTTCGACGAGGACGACGTGGACCGCGTGCTGTGGCGCAACCCCGTCACCTTCTACGGACAGTCCGGCCGCCTGGAACTCGACGACGCCGAGGGCGCCGACGTGACCACCGCCGGACTGTACGCGGGCAACTCCATCGCCCGCGGCGGCAGCTGACGGCAGCCGCACCTCGCCGGGCACCGCCGCTCGACGCCGGGCACCGCCGGGCACCGCACCACCGAGGGATCCGAAGCGATCCAGAGGGATCCGAAGGGATCCAGAGGGAAGCAGCCATGCGTTTTCGACACCCCGACGGCTCCGCCGTCCACCTCGCCTACTGCACCAACGTGCACCCGGCTGAGAGCCTCGACGGCATCGTCGGCCAGCTCGCCGCCTACGCCGAACCGGCGCGGGTGGCCGCGGGCGCCTCGCTGATCGGGGTCGGCCTGTGGCTGCCCGCCGAGACGGCCGGCATGCTCGCCGCCGACCCGGCGGCCGTGGCCCGGCTGCGTCGCGAACTGTCCACCCGCGGCCTGGAGACCGTCACGCTCAACGGCTTCCCCTACCGCGGCTTCCACGCGCCCGTCGTCAAACGGGCCGTGTACTACCCGGACTGGTCCGAACCCGCCCGCCTGGAATACACCCTCAACCTCGCCCGCGTCCTCGCCGGACTGCTGCCCGACGACGCCGAGCGCGGCTCCATCTCCACCCTGCCGCTGGCCTGGCGCACCCACTGGACCTCCGCCCAACGCGCCACCGCGGCACGCCAGTTGGACTCCCTCGCCGAAGGACTCAAGCAGATCGCCGCCGACACCGGGCGGACCGTCCGGGTCGGCATCGAGCCCGAGCCCGGCTGCGTCGTGGAGACCACCGAGCAGGCCGTGCAGGCCCTGGCCGGCACCGACCCGGACTGGATCGGCCTGTGCCTGGACGCCTGCCACCTCGCGGTCGCCCACGAGGACCCGGCGACCGCCCTGGCACAGCTGCGCGGCGCGGGCGTCCCCGTGGTCAAGCTGCAGGCGTCCACCGCGCTCCAGGTCGCCGACCCCGCCGACAGCGACGTACGCGAGGCGCTCGGCCGGTTCGCCGAACCCCGCTTCCTGCACCAGACCCGCGAGCCGGGACCCGACGGCGCACTCCTCGGCAGCGACGACCTGGGCGCCGCGCTCGCCGGGGCGCTGCCCGCCGAGGAGCCCTGGCGCGTCCACTTCCACGTACCCCTGCACGAGGAGCCGCGGCCGCCGCTGGCCGGCACCCGCGAGGTGCTGCGCGCGACGCTGAACGCGCTGTTCGCGGGGGAGCGGTCCCTGTGCGACCACGTCGAGGTCGAGACGTACACCTGGTCCGTGCTGCCCGGCGAACCGGTCGGTGACGTGGCGCTCGCGGCCGGCATAGCCGACGAACTGACGTGGATGAACGACGAGTTGACGGCCCTCGGGCTGAGCCGGGAGTCCTCGTGAGCGGGCAGCGACAGGTCGCCGTCCTGTGCACGGTCGGCCTCACCCCACGCCTGCTCGATCACATGCCGCACGTCAAGGCGATCGGCGAACAGGGCTTCACCGCACCCCTGGACACGGTGTTCCCCGCCGTCACCGCGACCGTGCACGCCACCCTCACCACCGGCCTCACGCCGCGCGAGCACGGCGCCGTCGCCAACGGCTGGTACCACCGCGACCACGGCGAGGTGATGATGTGGCGCCAGCACAACGCGCTGGTGCACGGCGAGAAGGTGTGGCAGGCGGCCCGCGAGCGCGACCCCGGCCACACCAGCGCCTACCTGTGCTGGTGGTGGGCGATGGGCGCCGACGTCGACACCGTGCTCACCCCGCGCCCCGTCTACCACTACGACGGCCGCAAGGCCCCCGACTGCTACACGGTCCCCGCCGGACTCCGCGACGAACTCACCTCTCTCCAGGGCGAGTTCCCGCTCTTCCAGTACTGGGGCCCGACCGCCTCCATCGCCTCCAGCCGCTGGATCGCGGGGGCCGCCCGCTACGTCATCGACCGCCGCCGCCCCGACCTCACCTTCGTCTACGTCCCGCACCTCGACTACGACCTCCAGCGCTACGGCCCCGACAGCCCCCAGGCCGTCGCGGCCGCCCGCGAGGCGGACGCCGCGCTCGCCCCGCTCCTGGAGGACCTGCGCGAACGCGGCATCACGGTCGTGGCGCTCAGCGAGTACGGCATCACCCCGGTGAGCCGGCCCGTCGACATCAACCGCGCCCTGCGCCGCGAGGGCCTGCTGTCGGTCTACGCCCAGCGCGGCATGGAGTACCTCGACCCGCACACCTCACGGGCGTTCGCGGTCGCCGACCACCAGGCGGCGCACGTCTACGTCGCCGACCCCGTGGACATCCCCCGGGTGCGGGACGTCCTGAAGGCCCTGCCCGGCGTGGACGAGACCTGGGACCGCGCCGAACAGGCGGTCTACGGCATCGACCACCCCAACTCCGGTGACCTGGTGGCCGTTTCGGAACCGGACGCCTGGTTCACGTACTACTACTGGCTCGACGACGCCCGCGCACCCGACTTCGCGCGCGGCGTCGACATCCACCGCAAGCCGGGCTACGACCCCGCCGAGCTCTTCTTCGACCCGTCGATCCCGGCGGTGAAGGCGAAGGCGGCGTGGACCGTGCTGCGCAAGAAGGCCGGACTGCGCGCACCGCTGACCGTGGTGCCGCTCGATCCCGGCCTGGTCAGGGGCAGCCACGGACGGCTGCCCGCCGAGGACCGCGACGGGCCGCTGCTGCTGTGCTCGGACCCGGCGCAAGAGCGGGACCGCTACCACGCCACCGAGGTCAAGGAGCTTCTCCTGCGCCTCAACGGACTGGCATGAGACCGGCCGTGACGAGACGAGAGGAGGCACGAGAATGGCGCAGTCGGCGACGACACGACCGGTCGACGAGGCGATACCCACCCGACATGCCGAAGGGGTGCACATAGATCACGCGGCGGACATCGCCGATGTGTACGTGCCGGAATCGGCGCGCGACGTGGTGGCGGACCTCCGGCGCACCGGCGCGGTCCACATCTGGTGGTGGCGGCTCGGCGACGCCGTCGATCCGGCGGACTTCGCGCTGCTGGACGCGTCCGAACAGGCCCGCGCCCGCCGCTTCCACGCGGCGCGCGACGCGGCGGCGTTCACCACGACGCGGGCTGGCGCCCGGCGCGCGGTGGCCGGCCTGCTCGGGGTGGCCGCGCAGGCGGTGCGCTTCGGGCGGCGGGTCTGCCCGGGCTGCGGCGACACGGAACACGGCCCGCCGTCGGTGGTCCGTCCCCCCGTCCCGCTGGCGATCAGCCTCTCCCGCACCTCCGGCTGCGGGGTGCTCGCCCTGCGGGCGGGCAGCTGGGTCGGCGTCGACGTCGAGGCGTACCGGCCCGTGGAGTCGGACGCCCTCGCCGAAGTGGTGCTCACCCCCTCGGAGGCCCGCCACATCCTGGGCCTGCCCGCGGGGGGCGAGGACCGCGTCCACCGGTTCCACCGCGCCTGGACCAGGAAGGAGGCCGTCGTCAAGGCGGTCGGTCTCGGCCTGATGGGCATGCCGCTGAACACCCTTGAGGTCGCCCCGGCCGACCCGGGCCCGTTCCGGGTCACCCACGACCACCAGGGCGAACTCACCCAGTGGCACGTGGAGGACGTCCACCTGGACAGCGGCTGGTCGGCATCCCTGGCCCGCCCCGCCACGTCGAGCCCCCTGGGACCGGTACAGGTGCACGCCCCGGCGTGACCACCCCCGAAACCAGGCCGGACCGGGCCACATCCCCCGCGCCCGGTCCGGCCTGCCCCTCCGGCCTCTCCGGTGTCCGGCCGCGACCCACGCCGGCCGCCGGCTCGGTCCTCCTGACCAGGGAGCCCCCATGTCCCACCACTCACCGTCCACCCTCACCACTTCCACCATCTCCGCCTCTCTCACGACCACCCTCGAACCCCCGGCCCCGCCACCGCCGCCCCGCAAGGGCCCGCCCCACACCCCGCCGCCCGGCCCCCTCGCCGTGGCCGGCGGTGTCGCGGCCGTCGGGGCCGCGCTGGCGCTCGGGGCGCTCGCCGGAGGCGAACTGCGCGGGTTCATGGACCGGATGGCCGGGGTCGTGGCCCTGGTCGCGCTCTCCGTCGCCGTCATGCTCGGGCTCGCCACCGCGCTGCGCGGAGTGCTGCCGCCCGGGCTGCGCACGTACGCCATGGCGGCCCACCGCGGCGCCGGCGTCCTCGGCGTGGGCGCGCTGTTCGTCCACATCGGGGTGAAGGTGGCCGGCGACCGGATCGGCGCCGCGGCCGCCGCGTTCGGCGTCGGCAGCCCGGATCTGCTGGTCGGCCTCGGCACGCTCGCCTGCCACCTGTTCCTGCTCGCCCTCGCCACCGGCATCTGGCGCGGCGTCTTCGCGACCCGGCGATGGATCCGCCCGTTCCGCGTCCTGCACGGCGCCTCGTACGCGGCCTGGCTCGCCGCCCTCGTCCACGGCCTGACCGCGGGCCGCGCCCCGGCCCCCTGGGTCGTCGTCTGCTACGCCCTGTGCGTGGCGGGGACGGCCGCCCTCCTCACGTACCGGAACGTGCGCACCGCCCGGCCGGGGAAACCGGCCGCGTAACCCCGCACGCACCTGCCCCTTTTCGGCCGATCCTTCCGAGGACCGGCCGAAAAGCATGTCCGCAAGGGCTCCGAACCCCTCCGACATAGCCCCGATATAGATCCACGGGACAGCTTCGAGATGACGCGCCATTCGCTGCCGGCGGAGCACGCGCTGACGACCCCCACGGACGATGGACGGAGAGGACTGGTCACGCATGATGACCGAGAGGACCAACGAAAGGCCGCGCACCGACGCAGGGCAGCGCACGCACGCTCTGCGCCTGGAGGCGGTCACCAAGGTCTATGGCAAGAACGACCGCGGAGTCCGGGCCCTCGACGGCGTCTCGGTGGACATCGCCCGAGGATCCTTCACCGCCGTGATGGGGCCTTCGGGCTCCGGCAAGTCGACCTTCCTGCACTGTGCCGCGGGACTCGACAAGCCGTCGTCCGGGAAGGCCTGGATCGGTGACACCGAGCTCGGCGGCATGAACGAGACGCAGCTGACCAAGCTGCGCCGCCAGCGGATCGGCTTCGTCTTCCAGGCGTTCAACCTGATCCCGTCGCTGTCGGTACGGCAGAACGTGGATCTCCCGCTGCGCCTCGCGGGCGAACGCCTCGACGGCCAGTGGCTGGAGCAGATCCTGCACCGGGTCGGCCTGGACGGCCGCGCGGGCCACCGCCCCTCCGAGCTCTCCGGCGGCCAGCAGCAGCGCGTCGCCATCGCCCGCGCGCTGATCACCCGGCCCGACGTGATCTTCGGCGACGAGCCGACCGGCGCCCTGGACACGGTCACGGCGAAGGAGATCCTCTCGCTGCTGCGCTCCTGCGTGGACGAGACCGGCCAGACCGTCGTCATGGTCACCCACGACCCGGTGGCCGCCTCCTACGCGGACACGGTGCTCTTCCTCGCGGACGGCCGCATCGCCGACCGGATGCACGCCCCGACCGCCGACCGCGTCGCCGACCGCATGACGCACCTGGGAGCGTGGGCCTGATGCTGCGCTACGCCTTCCAGACCCTGCGCGCCCGCAAGGGCGGCTTCATCGGCGCGTTCCTCGCGCTGATGTGCGCGGCGGCGCTGGTCACCGCGTGCGGCATCCTCCTGGAGACCGGCCTGCGCGGCACCATCGGCACCGAGCGCTACTCCGCCGCCCCCGTGATCGTCGGCGGCGACCAGAACGTCCACCAGACCACGATCAAGAAGAAGAAGGGCAAGACCAAGGTCAAGCACAAGGCCAAGCCGCTCGCCGAGCGCGTCTGGCTGCCCGCGAACACCGTCGACAAGCTCGAAGGCGTCCCCGGCGCGCGCGCCGTCGTGCCCGAAGTGACCTTCCCCGCCTACGCGGTGAGCCCGCAGGGCCAGGTCGTGCCGGGCGTCGACGACAAGCCGTCGTACGGGCACGCGTGGACGTCCGCGGCCCTGACCCCGTTCAAGCTGACCGACGGTTCCGCGCCGGCCTCCGCCGACCAGGTCGTCGTGGACCGTGAACTGGCCTCCCGTACGGGCCTGAAGCCGGGCGCCAAGCTCACCGTGCAGGCCACCGACGCCCCGCGCACCTACACGGTCAGCGGCATCGCGGCCGCGGCCGGCGGCGACCTGAAGCAGCAGTCGTCGCTGTTCTTCTCCGACGAGGAGGCCCAGCGGCTCTCGGGCCGTGACGGTGCCGTCTCGGGCATCGGCGTACTCCCCAAGAAGGGCGTCGGAGCGGGCGAGTTGGCCGACCAGGTGAAGAAGGCGCTCGACGGCACCACCGCCCAGGTGGTCACCGGCGGCGACCGCGGCCCCGTCGAGTTCCTCGACGCCTCCAAGGCGCGGGTGAAGCTGGTGTCGATGGGCGGCGCGATCGGCGGCACCTCGCTGCTCGTCGCGATCCTCGTCGTCGTCGGCACGTTCGCGCTCTCCATCCAGCAGCGCTACCGCGAGCTCGCCCTGCTGCGCGCCATCGCCGCCACTCCGAAGCAGGTACGTCAACTCATCGGCCGCGAGGCCCTGTTGGTCGGCCTGCTCGCGGGTGTCACGGGCGCGATCCTCGGTCTGCCCATCGCCTACTGGCTGCACGGGAAGTTCGTCGACTTCAAGGCGATCCCGGACACGCTGGAGGTCACCTTCAGCGTCTTCCCGTTCTTCGCCGCGGTCGGCGCCGCCCTGCTCGGCGCCTGGGCGGCGGCCCGCATCTCCGGCCGCCGCACCGCCAGGATCCGCCCGGCCGAGGCGCTCGCCGAGTCCGCCGTGGAGCGCTCCGGGTTCGCCTGGGGCCGCCTGATCGTCGGCATCGTCACGCTCGCGGGCGGCATCGTGCTCCTCGTCGTGCTGAGCGTCCTCGACACGGAACCGGCGTCGACTCCCGTCACCTTCCTGTCCGTTGTGGTCCTCGCGGTCGCGGTGTCGTTGCTCGGCCCGCTCATCGCCCGGATCGCCATCGCCCTGCTCGGCATCCCGCTGCGCGCCTCGCGGGTCGCCGGACACCTGGCCACCGCCAACGTCCGCGCCAACACCCGCCGGATGGCGTCCGCCATCACCCCGCTCGCCCTGCTCATCGGCATGGCCTGCACGGTCCTGTTCGTGCAGACCACGATGGGCGACGCGGCCTCGGCCCAGGCCGAGGACGGCAACAAGGCGGACTGGGTGGTCGCGTCGGCCGGACCCGGCGTCCCCGGACAGGCGGTCGACGCGCTGCGCGGGACGCCCGGTGTCACCACCGCGACCGAGGTCGTCCGCACGACGGTCCGCATCGGCCTCGACAAGTACCCGGCGCAGGGCCTCACCCCGGACGGGATCGGCTCCACCTGGGACCCGGACGTCACGGGCGGCTCGCTGAAGTCGTTCGGCGCGGGCACCGTGGCGATGAGCGAGGTCGCCGCCGACCACCTCGGCAAGAAGCCGGGCGACACCCTCAAGGTGACCCTCGGCGACGGCACGAAGACCGACCTCAAGGTCGCCGCCGTCTACGCCCGCGGCCTCGGCTTCGGCGATCTCACGATGGCCCACGACCTGGTGGCCGCGCACGTCGACAACCCGCTCGCCTCCTCCGTCCTCGTCAAGACGGCCGGCGACGGCAAGGCGGGACGGGAGCAACTCCAGTCGGCCGTCGGCAAGTTCCCGGGTGTCGGCGTCCTGAACCGCGACGAGGTCGAGGACCTCCAGGCCGAGGTGCAGCAGTCCAACGCCGAGGTCAACTACGTCGCCATGGGCCTGATCATCGCGTTCACCGCGATCGCCGTGGTCAACACGCTCGCCATGTCGGTCTCCGACCGGTTCCGCGAGTTCGCCCTGCTGCGGCTCGTCGGCACCACCCGGCGCCAGATCATGAGCATGCTGCGGCTCGAGTCCCTGGTGGTCGTCCTGGTGGCGGCGGCGCTCGGCAGCGGTATCGCCTTCGCCGTGCTGACCGCGTTCAGCGTCGGCATGACGGGCGCGGCCCAGCCGTCGGTCGACCCGCTGTGGTTCCTCGGCGTCCTCGCCCTCGCGGGCCTGCTCGCCCTGGTCGCCACGGTCGTACCGGGCCGGCTCTCGCTGACCGGCCGCCCGGCGGACGTCATCGGCTCGCGCCAGTGACGCCCTTCGCTCCCCGTCCATGACACCCACGGCTGAAGGGCCGGTCCTCTCGGACCGGCCCTTCAGCCGTGGCGCGTCCCGCCCGCTCTCAGCCGAGCACGGGCCCGCCGCCCTTGCGGTCCACCCGGCTGCGCCGGTTGTCCAGGTGCGCGTACACCCGCTCCAGCCAGCGGTCCGCGCCGTCGTAGCGCGGAGTGAAGGAGGTACGTCCGTGGACCGCCACCCGGTTGTCCACCACCGCGAGGTCACCGACCCGCAGCCGGTGACCGACCATCGTCTCGACGAACGCCTCGCGCAGCGCCGCCATCGCCACCTTCGCCGGGTCGTCCAGCGGGTGGGTCGCGGCGAAGTCGACCAGGACGTTCGGGTCCTCGGGGTCACCCACGAGGATCGGGTGCGCCGAGCGGACACTGTCCAGCGTGCCGAACGACGGCGGCGGCTCGGTCAGGAACCGCGGCTCGGCCAGCACCTGCCGCGTGTCCGCGTCGAGCAGCGGCAGCGCCCGCCGGATCGAGGAGGTGCACAGCTTCGCGTCGCCGGTCGGGTCCTCACGTATGCACAACAGGCCCACATAATCGGGCCGGTTGTCGTGGAAAGCGTTCTCGATGTGCAGTTCGAGAAGGACGGATCCGGCATTGCTCTGCGATTCCTCGCGGCCCGGAACCGGCACCACATTCTGTACGAGATGGCCGCTCTTCTCATTACGGAAGGCGATGACCTCGCCGAGCTGCAGCATCACCGAACTGACGACGGACGCGGCGACGGTCGGCACCCGCTCCACCGAATTCGGCACGGCCGGCGTCGCGGGCAGCGGAGCGTCGGCCACCACCGGCAGATTCCGCAGCAGCAGGGTGCCGTCGGGCCCCGGGTCGTGCCGGAACGCGCGCAGCGTGCGCAGCAGCGTACGGGGGAGGGAGGAGGACGTGTCGAGGGCCGCGGCCAGCCACTGCGGGGTGTCGATGAGCTCGTTCTCGGGCCCGGTGAGGCGTTCGGTGAGGGCGACGATCTCGCTCCGCTCGGCCTCGCTGATCTCGTGGGCCGAAGCGGTCTGCGGAATGGTCTGGTGCTGCTGAATCATCTGATGCATGGAAACGGTTCCCCAAGTCCCCAGTAGGCGGGTGGATTTCTTGGGGAATTGTCCGAACCCGGTCTATGAGCGCTCTATGCGTATCGCTACGGAGATCACCAGGCGGAGCACTACGGAGATCGTCAGGCAGAGCACTGCGGAGATCGTCAGAGAGGTCTCTGCGGATCGCTGCGGATCGCCGTGGATCGCTATGGATCGCCACGAAGTCGGTATAGGCCGTGAATAGGCGACAGGACGATTCTGCCTGGACAGTGTCCACAGGCTGCCCAGCGGCCGGAAGGAGGCGCGAACATGACGTTCCTGCCCGAACGGAGCCGGGCCGGCGAATCCGCGGCGGACCGGATCGTGGCCCGGGGCGAGGCGCACGTGTGGTGGTGGCGCTGTCCCGAGCGGACCGACCCCGCCGACCTCGCCCTCCTCGGCACCGACGAGTTCCACCGCGCCCTCGGCATGCTCGCCGAACGGGACGCCGCCGAGTTCGTGGGCAGCAGGGCCAGGGCCCGCCGCGCGCTCGGCGCTCTCCTGCAACTACCGCCGGAACAAGTCGAGTTGGGGCGCCAGCAGTGCCCCGGCTGCGGTGGTACGGGACATGGCCCGCCGCAGCTGGTGAGGCCGCCGCTGCCGCTCTCGGTCAGCCTGAGCCGCACGGCGGGCTGGGGTGTCCTGGCCCTCGGGGCCGGCGCCCGGATCGGGGTCGACGCGGAAGCGCTACGCCCGGTGCACGACGCCGTGTTCACCGGCTCGGTGCTGACCCCGGCCGAGCGGGAGCACCTGGACGCGCTCGCCCCGGGGGAGCCCAGGCACCGCGCCTTCCACCGCATCTGGACCCGCAAGGAGTCCGTGGTCAAGGCGGTCGGCGTCGGCCTCACCGGGACGGATCTCGACCGCCTCGACACCCGCCCCGCCGACGAGGGACCGGTCCATCTCGTGCACCGGAGCGCCGGCGACACCACGCACTGGACGGTCGAGGACCTGCCGCTGTCGCCCGACCTGGCGGTGGCCCTCGCCCGTCCCCGGGGTCCGGCCTCCCGCGGCCGCCTCCATCTGCACCCGCCCGCGGCCTGACCCGCGGGCAAGCATCTTCACAGCGCCGCGGCGATCTGGAGCGAGGCCATCGGCGCCGTCCCCGCGCGCGCGGCGAGCAGTCGCAGCAGCTCGGGGCACCGGTACTGCGGCATCCCCTCGGCGTCGGGCCGGGTCAGCTCCACGAAGGCGGCGTCGACGAGGGACTCGAGCGCGTCCTCGGCGTCCTCCTCCGAGAGCCCGGCCCGCACCGCCGCCCACCGCGCGGAGAACGGCTCCCCGTCCTGGTCGGCGAGGACCCCGAGCACGGCCCGCTCCGGCGCCCCGAGCCGCACCGCCGACGATTCCAGGGTGCGGCCCACATCCAGGTCCCCGAAGGAGAGTTCGGCCAGCCTGGTCGCGGGGGAGGCGAGACGGGCGGCGAGCCGCGCCGCCGTCCAGTGCGGCCGGGCCGCGAGCCGCGCACCGGCCACGGTCAGCGCCAACGGCAGTCCGCCGCAGTACGCGACCAGATCGTCGGCCGCGTCCGGGTCCTCGACCAGGCGGCGGCGCCCCGCGTACCGGCCGAGCAGCGCGAGCCCCGCCTCGTCGTCGAGCGGCGACAGGACGAACGTGTCGCCCGCCGTCACCCGGGCCAGGCGCCGCCGGCCGACGGCGAGCACGGCCGAAGGACCGGACGGCAGCAACGGAGCCAGCTGCAGATCCCCGGCCACGTCGTCGAGCACGACGAGCAGCCGCGCGTCCGCGGTCCGCGTCCGGTAGAGCCGTACGAGTTCGTCCAGATCCCCGGACGGCAGGTTCGCCTCGCTCTCCCCGAGCGCCCGCAGGAACTGGACGAGCACGGCGCTCGGCTCCCGCGGCGTGCCGTCCGCCCCGCAGAGCTCGGCGAAGAGCACGCCGTCCGGGAAGTGCTCGGCGCTGTCGGCGGCGGCCCGTACGGCGAGCGCGGTCTTGCCGATCCCGGCCATCCCGGTCACCAGCAACCGCCGCCGCTCCCCGGCACTCCCACCGAGCCGCGCGGCGATGCGGGCGAGCTCCCGCTCCCGCCCGACCAGGTCACCATCGACGGCAGGCAGCATGGCCGGCGCACTCCGCACACCGGACGAGGGAATCCGCCCACCGGGATCGAGCCCCAACTCCCCACCCAGAACAGCCTGATAGGTGGCCCCGAGCACCTGCCCGGGATCGATCCCGAGCTGCTCGGCGAGCACCTGGCGCCCCTCGTAGTACACGTGCAGCGCCTCGGCCTGCCGGCCGCACCGGTACAGCGCGGTCATCAACTGGGCCCGCAGCCGCTCGCGTACCGGGAACGTAGCCACGAGCCCCGTCAGCTCCGCGGTCACTCGCTCATGTCCGCCGAGCTCCAGCTCGGCCTCGATCCGCGCCTCGACGGCGAGCATCCGCTCCTCCTCCAGCGGCGCCAGCTCGGCCTCCCGCAGGAACTCGGTGACGTTCCCGAGCGCCGCCCCGTGCCACAGCCCGAGCGCCTGCCGCAACAGCCCCGCGGCCTCCTCGAACCGCCGCCGGGCCAGCGCCCCGCGCCCGCTCTGTTCGAGCCGCCGAAACTCCAGGAGGTCGACCACGGCCCCCGGCGCGTGCAGCACGTACCCGGGCGGCCGCCGCAAGATCCCGGCGTCGTCCCCCAACTGCTTGCGCAGCCGGGACATGTACGTATAGATCTGCGCCCCGGCCGTGGCAGGCGGATCCCACCCCCACAGCAGCGAACTCAGCCGCGCATCGGACACCACGCGATCCTGAGCCAGCAGCAGAGCGGCGAGCACGGTATGGATCTTCGACCCGGAGAGGGCAACCCGCTCCCCCTCCCGCACGGCCTCCACCGGCCCCAGCACCCGGAACTCCATGGCTACCCCCTTCACCTGCCAGACGTGGTCGACTCCACGAAAGCCGAAGGTAGAAGGGGGCGTTATCCCCGGGATATCGCCGGACCCGCCCGGCCCACAGACGCAAGAAGACCCCGGCGTCAGCGTCTCCGCTGATGACGGGGTCTTCGGGCACCTCACACAAGGTGCCCCCGGCAGGATTCGAACCTGCGCACACGGCTCCGGAGGCCGTTGCTCTATCCCCTGAGCTACGGGGGCGTGCGCTGCGCTGTGCGCGGCGACGGGTTGAACACTACCAGCTCCCGCGGGGTCTTCATGAACAGGTATTTCCGGGGTCGAGCCGGGCGCCAGGTCCCCTGTACGGGGCGGAAGTGGGGAAAACCCGGACGCGGTGGCCGGTGCGGACCTACTCTCGAGTTGTGCCAGGCGCGTCCGGCCGGGTCCTTGTCGTGGACGACAACAAGGTGATCCGGCAGTTGATCAGGGTCAATCTCGAGCTGGAGGGCTTCGAGGTCGTGACCGCGGCCGATGGTGCCGAATGCCTGGACGTCGTGCACCAGGTGCGGCCCGATGTCATCACGCTCGACGTGGTGATGCCGCGCCTTGACGGTCTGCGCACCGCCGCCCGGCTCCGGGCCGACGCGCGGACCAGTGAGTTGCCCATCGTCATCGTGAGTGCCTGCACCCAGTACGAGGTGGAGAGCGGGCTCGACGTCGGGGTCGACGCCTTCCTGGCCAAGCCCTTCGAGCCGGGTGAACTGGTCCGTGTCGTAGAGCGGTTGAGTGAGCGGGGCCGGACGACCGGTGGCGGTGGCGGTCGGGGTGGCCGTGACGCCGGTGGCAGTAGTGGGGGAGACGCCGCCGCGGACCCGCAAGCGGAGGCCGACCCAGCGGACGGAGTGACCGACCGCACGGGACACACGGATCGTGCCGAGCGCAGCGCGCGTACCGCGGACGCCTGAGCGTCCCCTCGTACGTCTCCCCTCGTACGTCTGCGTTCGCACGTCTCCGCACAGCCGTCCCGACCCACCCGCCCCGTCCGCATCCCGGACCATCCGGGAAACCGAGTCGCCTACCCACCCCCCTCCTCCCCTACGCTTGCCCTGTGACCCCCGCCGAGCTCTCCCGCACCGTCCTGCGCGTCGTCCGTCGCGCGGTCGACGACGGTGCGTTCGGTGTGGTCGCGGTCGGGGGAGTGGACCAGGCCGTCGAGCGGATCGTCGTCGAGCGGCCGCGGCCCGGCGGGCGCGGGGACTACGCCACGAACGCCGCCCTGCAGATCGCCAAGCCCACCGGCCGGCCTCCGCGCCAGATCGCCGAGGTCCTCTCCCAGCGGCTCGCCGGCAGCCCGGGCATCGCCGCCGTCGACATCACCGGGCCGGGGTTCCTCAACCTCACGCTCGCCCCGTCGGCCGCCCCGGGCCAGGCCCTCGTCGAGGACATCCGGCGCCTGGGGCCCGCCTACGGGCACAGTGACGCCCTGCACGGCAGCCGCCTCGACCTGCGCATCCCGCACGAGCTCCGCGCCGAGGTCGTCGCCGAGGCACTCGGGCGCATCGGCCGCAGCCAGGGAGCCGACGTGCGCGTCGACCATGCCGCCGAGCCCGGCGACGTCACCCTCCGGCCCGTCCCGGTCGCCCCCGGCCAGGACCTCCGCACCCTGCTCGGCCAGGACGCCGCCCGCTGGGCCCTGCTCCACCCCGCCCCGCACGACCACCCGCGCACCGCCAGCGCCGAGGACCGCGCGGCCCATCTCGCCCAGCGCGAGGCGAACCCGCTCTTCCGCGTCCGGTACGCGCACGCCCGCACCCGCGCCCTGACCCGGAACGCCGCGGACCTCGGATTCACCGCGGGCCCCGCAGACGTGGCCGGCCGCGAAGAACTCGTCGCCGCCCTCGCCGAGTACCCCCGCATCCTGCTCGCCGCCGCCCGGCACCACGCCCCCGACCGGCTGGCCCGGCACCTCGTCGGCGTCGCCGACGCGCTGCTGCCCGCCCTCGGCGACGTACTCCCCATGGGAGGGGAGAAACCCTCGGCCGCCCACCGTGCCCGGCTCGCACTCGCCGAAGCCGCCGGGACGGTGCTGGCCGGCGGCCTGACCCTGCTCGGCATCGACGCACCCGAACACGTATGAGCATCACGAAGAGAGCGCCACAGCCATGAGCCGTTCCGCACACCCCGCCGGTCCCCGGCACGCCGACGTCATGCCCGAGGGGCACTACGCCGCGCCGCCCACCGACCTCAACGCCCTCGACCCGAAGGTGTGGGCGCAGACCGTGGCCCGTACCGAGGACGGTCAGGTCACCGTCGGCGGCATCGAAGTCGCCCGGCTCGCCGAGGAGTTCGGCACCCCGGCCTACTTCCTCGACGAGGCCGACTTCCGCGCCCGGTGCGCCGCGTGGCGCGACGCCTTCGGGTCGGACGCCGATGTCTTCTACGCGGGCAAGGCGTTCCTCAGCCGCGCCGTCGTACGGTGGCTGCACGAGGAAGGGCTCAATCTGGACGTGTGCTCCGGAGGGGAGCTCAGCACCGCGCTCTCCGCCGGGATGCCCGCCGAGCGCATCGCCTTCCACGGCAACAACAAGACGGAGGAGGAGATCGAGCGGGCCGTCTCCGTCGGCGTCGGGCGCATCGTTCTCGACTCCTTCCAGGAGATCGCCCGCGTCGCCCACATCGCCGACCGGCTCGGCAAGCGGCAGCGCGTACAGATCCGGGTGACGGTGGGCGTCGAGGCGCACACCCACGAGTTCATCGCCACCGCGCACGAGGACCAGAAGTTCGGCATCGCGCTCGCGGGCGGGCAGGCCGCCGAGGCCGTGCGCCGTGCCCTCAAGCTCGACGGGCTCGAGCTCATCGGGATCCACTCGCACATCGGGTCGCAGATCTTCGACATGGCGGGCTTCGAGGTCGCCGCGCGCCGCGTCGTCGGACTCCTCGCCGAGATCCGCGACGAGCACGGCGTCGAGCTGCCCGAGATCGACCTCGGCGGCGGCCTCGGCATCGCGTACACCAGCGACGACGACCCGCGCGAGCCGCAGGAGATCGCCAAGGCGCTCGGCGAGATCGTCACCCGCGAGTGCGAGGCCGCCTCCCTGCGGACCCCGCGCATCTCCGTCGAGCCGGGCCGCGCCATCGTCGGCCCCACCGCCTTCACGCTCTACACCGTCGGCACCGTCAAGCCGCTCGAAGGACTGCGGACCTACGTGTCCGTGGACGGCGGCATGTCGGACAACATCCGCACCGCGCTGTACGACGCCGAGTACACCGTCGCCCTGGTCTCCCGTCGCTCCGACGCCGAGCCGGTGCTGGTCCGCGTCGTCGGCAAGCACTGTGAGAGCGGCGACATCGTCGTGAAGGACGCCTTCCTCCCTGCGGACATCGCCCCCGGCGACCTCATCGCCGTGCCGGCCACCGGCGCGTACTGCCGTTCCATGGCCAGCAACTACAACCACGCACTTCGCCCGCCCGTCGTCGCCGTGCGCGACGGCGAGGCCCGGGTGATCGTCCGGCGCGAGACGGAGGAAGATCTCCTGCGTCTCGACGTCGGATAAATGAAATATCTGTCTCATCATCCGGACCGGGGGCAGAATCCCCGGTCCGGTGGGTGAGACTGGACCCACCGTAGGGACGTGGTGCGTAGTACCACGTCGCAGTAGGAGAGGAAACGAGGTCGGATGATGCGTACGCGTCCGCTGAAGGTGGCGCTGCTGGGCTGTGGGGTTGTCGGCTCAGAGGTGGCGCGCATCATGACGACGCACGCCGACGACCTCGCCGCCCGCATCGGCGCCCCGGTCGAGCTCGCCGGTGTCGCCGTCCGCCGCCCCTCCAAGGTGCGCGAGGGCATCGACCCCGCGCTCGTCACCACCGACGCCACCGCGCTCGTCAAACGCGGCGACATCGACGTGGTGGTCGAAGTCATCGGAGGGATCGAGCCCGCCCGCACCCTCATCACCACAGCCTTCGAGCACGGCGCCTCCGTCGTCTCCGCCAACAAGGCGCTGCTCGCCCAGGACGGCGAGGCCCTGCACGCGGCCGCCGTCGAGCAGGGGCGCGACCTGTACTACGAAGCAGCCGTCGCGGGCGCCATCCCGCTGATCCGGCCGCTGCGCGAGTCCCTCGCGGGGGACAAGGTCAACCGCGTCCTCGGCATCGTGAACGGCACGACGAACTTCATCCTCGACAAGATGGACTCGACGGGCGCCGGCTATCAGGAGTCCCTGGACGAGGCCACCGCCCTCGGGTACGCCGAGGCCGACCCGACCGCCGACGTCGAGGGCTTCGACGCCGCCGCGAAGGCCGCCATCCTCGCCGGGATCGCCTTCCACACGCGCGTACGCCTCGACGACGTGTACCGCGAGGGCATGACCGAGGTCACCGCGGCCGACTTCGCGTCCGCGAAGGAGATGGGCTGCACCATCAAGCTCCTCGCGATCTGCGAGCGGGCCGCCGACGGCGGCTCCGTCACCGCGCGCGTCCACCCCGCGATGATCCCCCTCGACCACCCGCTGGCCTCCGTGCGCGGCGCGTACAACGCCGTGTTCGTCGAGGCCGAGGCCGCGGGCCAGTTGATGTTCTACGGGCCCGGTGCCGGCGGTTCGCCGACCGCGTCCGCAGTGCTCGGCGACCTCGTCGCCGTCTGCCGCAACCGCCTCAACGGCGCGACGGGACCCGGCGACTCCGCGTACACACAGCTGCCCGTCTCCCCGATGGGCGACTCCGTGACGCGGTACCACATCAGCCTCGACGTGGCCGACAAGCCGGGCGTTCTCGCCCAGGTGGCGACGGTCTTCGCCGAGCACGGCGTCTCCATCGACACCGTGCGGCAGTCGGGGAAGGACGGCGAGGCCAGTCTGGTCGTCGTCACCCATCGCGCGGCGGACGCGGCCCTCACCGGGACCGTGGACGCGCTGCGTCAGCTCGACACCGTGCGCGGTGTCGCCAGCATCATGCGTGTTGAAGGGGAGTAGCAGGGATGACCGGAATGACCCACCAGTGGCGCGGAATCATCGAGGAGTACCGGGACCGGCTCCCGGTGACCGACACCACGCCGGTGGTGACGCTGCGCGAGGGCGGCACGCCGCTCGTGCCCGCGCAGGTCCTCTCCGAGCGCCTCGGCTGCGAGGTCCACCTGAAGGTCGAGGGCGCGAACCCCACCGGCTCCTTCAAGGACCGCGGCATGACCATGGCCATCACCAAGGCCAAGGAGGAGGGCGCGCAGGCCGTCATCTGCGCCTCCACCGGCAACACGTCGGCGAGCGCCGCCGCGTACGCCGTGCGCGCCGGCATGGTCTGCGCCGTGCTCGTCCCGCAGGGCAAGATCGCGCTCGGCAAGATGGGCCAGGCGCTCGTCTACGGCTCGAAGATCCTCCAGGTCGACGGCAACTTCGACGACTGCCTGAACCTGGCCCGCGCCCTCTCCGAGAACTACCCGGTGGCGCTGGTCAACTCGGTGAACCCGTTCCGCATCGAGGGCCAGAAGACCGGCTCGTTCGAGATCGTGGACGCGCTCGGCGACGCCCCCGACATCCACGTCCTGCCGGTCGGCAACGCGGGCAACATCACGGCCTACTGGAAGGGCTACAAGGAGTACGCGGCCGACAAGGTCTCGTCCCGCACCCCGCGCATGTGGGGATTCCAGGCCTCCGGTTCCGCGCCGATCGTGCGCGGCGAGGTCGTCAAGGACCCCTCGACGATTGCGACCGCGATCCGCATCGGGAACCCCGCCTCGTGGCAGCACGCGATCGCCGCGCGCGACGAGTCCGGCGGCTTCATCGACGAGGTGACGGACCGTGAGATCCTGCGCGCCTACAAGCTGTTGGCGTCCCAGGAGGGTGTCTTCGTCGAGCCCGC
The DNA here is from genome assembly GCF_000373565.1 of Streptomyces sp. HmicA12. GTDB lineage: Bacteria > Actinomycetota > Actinomycetes > Streptomycetales > Streptomycetaceae > Streptomyces. The sequence continues at coordinate 291,747 of NZ_KB891850.1, forward strand.
GTCCGCCGCGTCGGTCGCCGGTCTGCTGAAGGCCGCCGAGCAGGGCAAGGTCGACAAGGGCCAGAAGATCGTCTGCACCGTCACCGGAAACGGTCTGAAGGACCCGGACTGGGCCGTCGCCGGCGCCCCGCAGCCCGTCACCGTCCCGGTCGACGCGGCCGCCGCCGCCGAGCGCCTCGGCCTCGCCTGATCCCGCGTCACCGCTGCTGATACGCCGTCAACTGCGCGTATCCGCACACGAGGTGCACAGGGGGCTTACGACACGCATCGTGCGCCTCCTGTGCGCCCTATGTCGCCACAGAACCTTCCTTCGATAGGCTGTACCGAACCCGCCCACCGCATATGCAGCGGTGCCGCCGCCGTTCCGTCGTTTTCTCTTCTGATTCCGTCGTTCGCGGCCCGGGTGACCCAGGTGTCGCCGTACGCAGCACAAAAACATCGGAAGTCTCGGAAGTCCCGGAAGTCCTCGAAAGCCTCGTCCGTTCTCGATCGTCTTCGGAAGTTCTCGAAACATCCCGCAGCTCAAGGAGAGTCATCGAGCGATGGCCGGTCCCGCGTTCCGCGCCGCCGCCGTCAGGGTGCGCGTCCCCGCCACCAGCGCCAATCTCGGCCCGGGCTTCGACAGCCTCGGCCTGTCGCTGGGGCTCTACGACGACGTGGTCGTCAGGGTCGCCGACTCCGGGCTGAACATCGACATCGCAGGTGAGGGCTCCGAGACCCTGCCGCGCGACGAGTCGCACCTTCTCGTACGCGCCCTGCGCACCGCCTTCGACGCCCTCGGCGGGCAGCCGCGCGGCCTCGAGATCGTCTGCGCCAACCGCATCCCGCACGGCCGCGGCCTCGGCTCCTCCTCCGCCGCCATCGTCGCGGCGGTCGTCGCCGCGCGCGCCGTGACCATAGGCGGCGACGCCCGGCTCGACGACGCCGCGCTGCTCGAACTCGCCACCGAGATCGAGGGCCACCCGGACAATGTGGCGCCCTGCCTGCTCGGCGGCTTCACCATCGCCTGGACGGAGAGCGGAGCGGGCCGGGCGATCCGCCTGGACGCCGCCGATTCCGTCGTTCCGGTGGTTTTCGTCCCCGGGAAACCCGTCCTCACCGAGATGGCCCGAGGACTCCTGCCGCGCAGCGTCCCCCATGTGGACGCGGCGGCCAACGCGGGCCGGGCGGCCCTGCTCGTCGAGGCCCTGACCAGGCGCCCCGAGCTGCTGCTGCCGGCCACGGAGGACCGTCTCCACCAGGAGTACCGCGCCCCGGCCATGCCGGAGAGCGCCGCCCTCGTGGAGCGGCTGCGGGCCGACGGCGTGCCCGCGATGATCTCCGGAGCGGGACCCACGGTCCTCGCTCTGGTGGAGGACGGAACGGCCGACAAGGTCGCCCGGCTGGCCGGAGAGGGATGGGCGGCCAACCGCCTGGCCCTGGACGCGGACGGGGCGAGCGTTCTGCCGCTCGGCTCCCAGAGCGTCTGATCAAAAGCGTCCGGTTGCCGGATTGAGAGAGGGGGAATGTTTGTTGGATCCGGTAGTGTTAACCTCAAGTCTGCACCCGACCTCACCATGGCGAGGTGCTGTGTGTCCCCGTCCGGGACAACCATTCTTCCGGGAGCCTCCCCAGCAGTTCATCGCCGCGCCATCGCCTGTCGATATGCGGTGCTGAATGTTGTCGAGCATGCTCCGGAACCGGCGTGACCGAGCCGCGTGACACAGAAATCCAGTGCACCCGCGGAATCCGGAATCGCTGTCACCAATGAATTCTTCCGCCTCATCGGCGGACAACCGCCCCGGCACGGTCCGTACCGAGAGGACCACCGCCGGACAGCACAACCGGTCGCCGAGCCAGACAGGCCGACGTCCGCTCCAGGGAAGGACCCTTCGTGAGCGACACCACCGATCTGATGGGCGTGACTGCCGACAGCTCCGCTGCCGCGCCCGCCGCGTCTGCAGGGGACGCCTCTGCTACGCCTGCCCGGCGGCGCCGCGGTACCGGCCTCGACGGCATGGTGCTGGCCGAGCTGCAGCAGGTCGCATCGGGCCTCGGTATCAAGGGCACCGCGCGGATGCGCAAGAGCCAGCTGATCGAGGTCATCAAGGAGGCGCAGGCCGGCGGCGGTGCCCCGGCGAAGAGCGCTGCCGCCGCTTCTGATGCCGCTGAGACCAAGCCGAAGCGCCGGGCCACCTCGAAGGCCCGTACCGGCGACGACGCCGTCGCGGCCGACAGCAAGGCGGACGTGAAGTCCGAGGCGAAGGCGGAGAAGGCCGAGTCCGGCGCCGCCAAGGCGAAGAAGGCCGTCGCCCAGCAGCAGATCGAGATCCCGGGCCAGGGCGCCGGGGACGAGCAGCCGGCCGGCGAGCGCCGTCGTCGCCGTGCCACCGCCGAGGCGGGCAGCCCGGAGACCGTCACCGCCGAGGCCAAGCAGGACAGCCAGGGCGGCGCCGAGAACAAGGGCGACCAGGACAACGGCGGCAACGAAGGCCGTCGTGAGCGCCGCGACCGTCGTGACCGCGGTGAGCGTGGCGACCGCGCTGAGCGTGGTGACCGGGGCGACCGTGGTGGCCGTGACCGTCGTGGCGGCAAGGGCGACGACCAGGGCAACAAGGACCAGCAGGGTGGCGGCAACCGCCAGCAGCAGGGCGGCCGCCAGGACCGTAACAACGGTCCGCAGGACGACGACGACTTCGAGGGTGGCCGTCGCGGCCGCCGGGGCCGTTACCGCGACCGCCGTGGGCGCCGCGGGCGCGACGAGGGCGGCTTCGGCAACGAGCCGCAGGTCTCCGACGACGACGTCCTGATCCCCGTCGCGGGCATCCTCGACATCCTCGACAACTACGCCTTCATCCGTACGTCGGGCTACCTCCCCGGTCCCAACGACGTCTATGTCTCCCTCGCCCAGGTCCGCAAGAACGGCCTGCGCAAGGGCGACCACGTCACCGGTGCCGTGCGTCAGCCGAAGGAAGGCGAGCGCCGCGAGAAGTTCAACGCGCTCGTCCGCCTCGACTCGGCGAACGGCATGGCGGCCGAATCCGGCCGCGGGCGCCCGGAGTTCAACAAGCTGACGCCCCTTTACCCGCAGGACCGGCTCCGCCTGGAGACCGACCCGGGTGTGCTCACGACCCGCATCATCGACCTCGTCGCGCCGATCGGTAAGGGCCAGCGCGGTCTGATCGTGGCCCCGCCGAAGACCGGCAAGACCATGATCATGCAGGCGATCGCCAACGCGATCACGCACAACAACCCCGAGTGCCACCTGATGGTCGTCCTGGTCGACGAGCGTCCGGAAGAGGTCACCGACATGCAGCGGTCGGTGAAGGGCGAGGTCATCTCCTCGACCTTCGACCGTCCGGCCGAGGACCACACGACGGTCGCCGAGCTCGCCATCGAGCGCGCCAAGCGTCTCGTCGAGCTGGGCCACGACGTCGTCGTGCTGCTCGACTCGATCACGCGTCTGGGCCGCGCCTACAACCTGGCGGCGCCGGCCTCCGGCCGCATCCTGTCCGGTGGTGTCGACTCGACCGCCCTGTACCCGCCGAAGCGCTTCTTCGGTGCGGCCCGCAACATCGAGGACGGCGGCTCGCTGACCATCCTCGCGACGGCTCTTGTCGACACCGGGTCCCGCATGGACGAGGTCATTTTCGAGGAGTTCAAGGGCACCGGCAACGCCGAGCTCAAGCTCGACCGCAAGCTCGCCGACAAGCGCATCTTCCCGGCGGTGGACGTCGACGCGTCCGGTACCCGTAAGGAAGAGATCCTGCTCGGCAGCGACGAGCTCGCGGTCACCTGGAAGCTGCGTCGCGTGCTGCACGCGCTCGACCAGCAGCAGGCGATCGAGCTGCTGCTCGACAAGATGAAGCAGACGAAGTCCAACGCGGAGTTCCTGCTGCAGATCCAGAAGACGACGCCGGGCCCGGGCAACGGCAACGACTGACGTCGGTCCTTCATGAGCTGAGCCCCGTCGCCTCGTGCGGCGGGGCTCAGCCCTTTCCGGGCGCCGGCCCGGAGACCTTCACCACATGCATAAGAATTCGGCGGCTATGTGAAGCATGTGGTCCGAGAGGACAAAAGTGCAGGTGGGGGCGGTGTGGGACGTTGGTCCCGTTACATTGTGTGGTTGTGGGTATTCGCTGTGGACACAGCCCGCTGTGCAACCCTTCTTGGCGGTTCGCCGTCACACCGAGTGAAGAGCAGAGCGGACCCAAGGCGGACAGACCCAGCGAGGAGCACATGCCGGACCGTGACAGCAACCCCGGGCGTCATCGCGCCAAGGGCCGCCGCCGCAAGCCGCGCGGCGGAAGCGGCAAGGCGCTGCGCATCGCGGCGTGGAGCGCGGCGGGCGTCGTCGTCCTCGGCGGCACCGGGCTCGGGTACGTCTACTTCAAGCTCGACGGCAACATCAAGAGCGTCGACATCAACGCGGCCCTCGGCACCGACCGCCCGGACAACGTCGACAACGGCTCGGAGGACATCCTGGTCCTCGGCTCCGACAGCCGCGCCGGTGCCAACAAGAAGGCCGGCGGCGGCACGGACGACGGTTCGGCACGCTCCGACACCGCGATGATCGTCCACATCTACAAGGGCCACAAGAAGGCCAGCGTCGTCTCCATACCCAGGGACACGCTCATAGACAGGCCGGAGTGCACGGACAGCGACGGCACCGAGCACCCGGCCTCCAACGGCGTCATGTTCAACTCCGCCTACTCCACGGGCGGCGCGGCCTGCGCGGTGAAGACCGCCGAGTCCATGACCGGTATCCGCATGGACCACTACGTCGAGGTCGACTTCAGCGGCTTCGAGCAGCTCATCGACGACCTGGGCGGCGTCGACGTCACCACCACCAAGGCGATCGACGACCCCGACAGCCACCTGGAACTCGACGCGGGCACCCACACGCTCACCGGCAAGCAGGCCCTCGGCCTCGTCCGCACCCGGCACGGTGTCGGCGACGGCAGCGACCTGGGCCGCATCCAGCTCCAGCAGGCGTTCATGAAGGCCCTGATGGACCAGCTGAAGGACGTCGGCGTCTTCACCAGCCCGTCCAAGCTGTACGACCTCGCGAACACCGCCACCAAGTCCGTGACCACCGACTCGGAGCTGGCGTCCGTGAAGGACCTGGCCTCGTTCGCGAACGGGCTCAAGGGCATCGGCTCGAACGACATGGACATGGTCACGCTGCCGGTGCAGTACGACACCGCCGACGCCAACCGCGTCCTCGTCGACAAGACCAAGGCCGACCAGGTCTGGAAGGCGCTCAAGGCCGACAAGGACATCCCGAAGTCGGCCAAGAAGGGCACCGCCACCGGCCAGGCCGACGGCGTCGTGAAGTAGCCGCCGAGGCGGTGTGCGGGGGCCGGGGAATAGTTCCGGGCCCACCCCGGTTTTGGGAGATACGGCCGGTCCTGGCAGACTGGTACGTCGGCTCCGGTTCACGCTCCCGCAAATCCGCGTCTGCGACCCGGCGCCCTCCCGAACCTAGGAGACACCTTGAAGCGCGACATCCACCCCGAGTACGTCGAGACGCAGGTCAGCTGCACCTGTGGCGCGTCGTTCACCACGCGGAGCACCATCGACTCCGGCACCATCCGTGCCGAGGTCTGCTCCGAGTGCCACCCGTTCTACACGGGCAAGCAGAAGATCCTCGACACCGGTGGCCGTGTGGCCCGCTTCGAGGCCCGCTTCGGCAAGGCTGCCGCTGCCAAGAAGTAGCGAGGCTCAAGCGCCGGTCTCCGGTGTCCCTGTTTCCGCGGGGGCACCGGGACCGGCGCTTTGCGGTGCAGCCCCTTTCCGTACACGTACAAGCAGGAGCCGGAGATGTTCGAGGCCGTCGAGGACCTGATCGGTGAGCACGCCGATCTGGAGAAGAAGCTCGCTGACCCGTCGGTCCACGCCGACCAGGCCAACGCGCGCAAGCTGAACAAGCGCTACGCCGAGCTCACCCCGATCGTCGCGACGTACCGCTCCTGGAAGCAGACCGGCGACGACATCGAGACGGCGAAGGAGTTCGCCGCGGACGACCCGGACTTCGCCGCCGAGGTCAAGGAGCTCGAGAAGTCGCGCGAGGAGATCACCGAGAAGCTGCGGCTTCTGCTGGTGCCCCGCGACCCGTCCGACGACAAGGACGTGATCCTCGAGGTCAAGGCCGGCGCCGGTGGCGACGAGTCCGCGCTGTTCGCCGGTGACCTGCTGCGCATGTACCTGCGGTACGCCGAGCGCGTCGGCTGGAAGACCGAGATCATCGACGCCACCGAGTCCGAGCTGGGCGGCTACAAGGACGTCCAGGTCGCCGTGAAGACCAAGGGCGGCAACGGCGCGACCGAGCCCGGCCAGGGCGTCTGGGCCCGCCTGAAGTACGAGGGCGGCGTGCACCGTGTGCAGCGCGTGCCCTCGACCGAGTCGCAGGGCCGCATCCACACCTCCGCCGCCGGCGTGCTCGTGACGCCCGAGGCCGAGGAGGTCGACGTCGAGATCCACGCGAACGACCTGCGCATCGACGTGTACCGCTCCTCGGGCCCCGGCGGGCAGTCCGTCAACACGACGGACTCCGCCGTCCGCATCACGCACCTCCCCACCGGCGTCGTGGCTTCCTGCCAGAACGAGAAGAGCCAGCTGCAGAACAAGGAGCAGGCGATGCGTATCCTGCGCTCCAGGCTCCTTGCCGCGGCGCAGGAGAAGGCCGAGGCCGAGGCGGCCGACGCCCGTCGCAGCCAGGTCCGCACCGTCGACCGCTCCGAGAAGATCCGCACGTACAACTTCCCGGAGAACCGCATCTCGGACCACCGCGTCGGCTTCAAGGCGTACAACCTGGACCAGGTGCTCGACGGCGACCTCGACGCCGTGATCCAGGCGTGCGTCGACGCGGACTCGGCCGCCAAACTGGCCGCCGCGTAACCCTCGTACGTCTGAATGTTCTGAGCGAAGCCCCGGAGGACCAGCGTGCAGCAACATATTGGGGGGCGACCCCCGAACCCCCGCAGCGTGCTGCTCGCGGAAGTGGCCCAGGCCACCCAGCGGCTGGCCGACGCCGGCGTGCCCTCGCCGCGCAACGACGCGGAGGAGCTCGCCGCGTTCGTGCACGGCGTCAAGCGGGGTGAGCTGCACACCGTCAAGGACGCGGACTTCGACGCCCGGTACTGGGAGACCATCGCCCGCCGCGAAGCGCGCGAACCGCTCCAGCACATCACCGGGCTCGCCTACTTCCGCTACCTGGAGCTCCAGGTCGGCCCCGGTGTCTTCGTGCCGCGCCCCGAGACCGAGTCGGTCGTCGGGTGGGCCATAGACGCCGTGCGCGCCATGGACGTCGTCGAGCCGCTGATCGTCGACCTGTGCACCGGATCGGGCGCCATCGCGCTCGCCCTCGCCCAGGAGGTCCCGCGCTCGCGCGTGCACGCCGTGGAGCTGTCCGAGGACGCCCTCAAGTGGACGCGCAAGAACGTCGAGGGGTCCAGGGTCGACCTGCGTCAGGGAGACGCCCTGGAGGCCTTCCCCGACCTCGACGGCCAGGTCGACCTCGTCGTCTCCAACCCGCCGTACATCCCGCTCACCGAGTGGGAGTACGTGGCTCCCGAGGCCCGCGACCACGACCCCGACCTCGCCCTCTTCTCCGGCGAGGACGGCCTGGACCTGATCCGCGGCATCGAGCGCACCGCCCACCGTCTCCTGCGCCCCGGCGGCGTCGTCGTCATCGAGCACGCCGACACCCAGGGCGGCCAGGTGCCGTGGATCTTCACCGAGGAGCGGGGCTGGGCGGACGCCGCCGATCACCCCGACCTCAACAACCGGCCGCGGTTCGCGACCGCCCGCAAGGCGATGCCGTGACCCACTTCTTCGTAGACGAGTACGTACCTGAGCAGGAGGCCCGCTAAATGGCACGGCGTTACGACACCAATGACGCGACCGACCGCGCGACCGGTCTGCGTGAGGCCGCGTCCGCCGTCCGCCGCGGCGAGCTGGTCGTGCTGCCCACCGACACCGTGTACGGCATCGGCGCGGACGCGTTCACGGCCGAGGCGGTCGGTGACCTCCTGGAGGCCAAGGGCCGCGGCCGCAACATGCCGAGCCCCGTCCTGATCGGCTCCCCGAACACGCTGCACGGTCTCGTCACGGACTTCTCCGAGATGGCCTGGGAGCTCGTCGACGCGTTCTGGCCCGGCGCCCTGACGATCGTCGCCAAGCACCAGCCGTCGCTCCAGTGGGACCTGGGGGAGACCCGCGGCACCGTCGCCGTGCGCATGCCGCTGCACCCCGTCGCCATCGAACTCCTCACCGAGGTCGGCCCGATGGCGGTGTCGTCCGCGAACCTCACCGGGCACCCGTCGCCCGAGGACTGCGACGCCGCGCAGGGCATGCTCGGCGACTCCGTCTCCGTGTACCTCGACGGCGGCCCGACCCCCGGCATCGTCCCCTCCTCCATCGTCGACGTGACCGGCAAGGTGCCGGTGCTGCTCCGCGAGGGCGCCCTGACCGCCGACGAGCTGCGCAAGGTGGTACCCGACCTCGAGGTGGCGAATTGACAGCCCCTGAGACGGGGCGTGGCATAGGCACCGAGTCCTTCGAGTACGGGGCACCCCTGCTCTTCCCCGGCGACTCCTTCCGGATCCTCCACGTCAGCACCGGCAACGTCTGCCGCTCGCCGATCACCGAGCGGCTGACCCGGCATGCCCTCTCGGACCGGCTCGGCGACCCGCTGGCCGGCGGCCTCGTCGTGGAGAGCGCCGGCACCTGGGGGCACGAGGGCGCCCCCATGGAGGCCAATGCCGAAACGGTCCTGGAGGACTTCGGCGCGGACGCCTCCGGCTTCGTCGGACGCGAGCTCCTGGACGACCACGTCATAAGAGCCGACCTGGTGCTGACCGCCACCCGTGATCACCGTGCGCAGGTCATCTCCATGGGGCACAGCGCGGGACTGCGCACGTTCACGCTCAAGGAGTTCACGCGGCTCGTGCGGGCCATAGACCCGGCGACCCTGCCGGACCCGCTGGAGGCCGGCGTGGTCGAGCGCGCGCGCTCCCTGGTGCGTGCCGCCGCCGCTCTACGCGGGTGGCTTCTGGCGCCGAGCGTCGAGGCGGACGAGGTGTACGACCCGTACGGGGCGCCGCTGCCGTTCTTCCGGTCGGTGGGGTCGGAGATCAGCGAGGCGCTGGATCCGGTCGTCTCCGCGCTCACGGGTGTGCCCAAGTAGGTGCCGCTCGCGGTGATGACTTCCCCGCGCCCCTTTCGGAGCTCGGATCTAGGCTGTTAGACACCCACTCTCTCCGCGAGGCCCGGAGCCGAACATGCCGGTGTTCACCGAAACCGCCGCGCTCGACGTACTGCGCCGCCAGGATCCCGAGCTGGCCGAGGTCGTCCTCGGTGAGACGGCCCGGCAGGCGGACTGTCTCCAGCTGATCGCGGCCGAGAACTTCTGCTCACCCGCGGTCCTCGCGGCCCTCGGCTCACCGCTCGCCAACAAGTACGCGGAGGGCTATCCCGGCGCCCGCCACCACGGCGGCTGCGAACTCGTCGACGTCGCGGAACGTATCGCTGTGGAGCGCGCCAAGGCCCTCTACGGCGCCGAACACGTCAACGTGCAGGCCCACTCCGGTTCCTCCGCCGTCCTCGCCGCATACGCCGTCCTGCTGCGTCCCGGCGACACCGTCCTGGCGATGGGCCTGCCCTCCGGCGGCCACCTCACCCACGGCTCACCGGCCAACTTCTCGGGCCGCTGGTTCGACTTCGTGGCCTACGGCGTCGACCCCGGGACCGGGCTCGTCGACCTCGACGAGGTCCGCGCCCTGGCCCGCGCCCACCGCCCCAAGGCGATCGTCTGCGGATCGATCTCCTACCCCCGCCACCTCGACTACGCGGGCTTCCGCGACATCGCCGACGACGTGGGCGCGCACCTCATCGCGGACGCCGCGCACCCCATGGGGCTCGTCGCCGGGGGAGCGGCCCCGAACCCGGTCCCGTACGCCGACATCGTCTGCGCGACCACGCACAAGGTGCTGCGCGGGCCGCGCGGCGGCATGCTGCTGTGCGGCGCCGAGCTCGCGGACCGCGTCGACCGGGCGGTCTTCCCGTTCACGCAGGGCGGCGCCCAGATGCACACCATCGCCGCCAAGGCCGTCGCGTTCGGCGAGGCGTCGACGCCGGCCTTCACCGCGTACGCGCATCAGGTCGTCGCCAACGCCCGGGTCCTCGCCCACACCCTGGAGGCGGAGGGCTTCGCCGTCACCACCGGCGGCACCGACACCCACCTCGTGACCGTCGACCCTGCTCCGCTCGGCGGTACCGAGGGCCGAACGGCCCGCGGCCGTCTGGCCTCCGCGGGCCTGGTCCTGGACACCTGCGCGCTGCCCCACGGCGTCGGCCGCGGCCTGCGCCTGGGAACCGCCGCGGTGACGACGCAGGGCATGGGAGAGGCCGAGATGGCCCGTATCGGGGTGCTCCTGTCGGGTGTCGTACGTGACGCACTCGACGTACGCGCGGTCCGCGAGGAGGTCCGTGATCTGGCCGGGAGATTCCCCCCGTACCCGGCCGGATAACGGGTAGACGCACCGGCAGGACACTCGCTGCGCGTACCGGAACCGTCACTCGTGCAACCATCGTCGCTACCCGGAAGTCCTCGACCCTAAGCACACGAAGCTAGGGTGTGGGGCTGAGATGGCCAGCGATATCTGTGGGGAAGCCCGTGCGTGAATACCTGCTGACGCTCTGCATCACGGCCGCGGTGACTTATCTGCTGACAGGCCCTGTGCGGAAGTTCGCGATCGTGGCCGGCGCGATGCCGGAGATCCGGGCACGAGACGTGCACCGGGAGCCCACGCCGCGGCTCGGCGGTATCGCCATGTTCTTCGGCCTGTGCGCGGGCCTTTTGGTCGCCGATCACCTGACCAACCTGGATCAGGTCTACGAGTCGTCGAACGAGCCGAGAGCTCTGCTGTCGGGTGCCGCGCTGATCTGGCTGATCGGCGTTCTGGACGACAAGTTCGAGATCGATGCCCTGATCAAGCTGGGCGGCCAGATGATCGCCGCGGGCGTGATGGTGATGCAGGGTCTGACGATCCTGTGGCTGCCGATCCCCGGCGTGGGGACCGTGTCGCTGACGCAGTGGCAGGGGACCCTGCTGACCGTCGCCCTGGTCGTGATCACGATCAACGCGGTGAACTTCGTCGACGGACTCGACGGGCTCGCGGCGGGCATGGTGTGCATCGCCGCCGCGGCGTTCTTCCTGTACGCGTACCGGATCTGGTACGGCTACGGCATCGAGTCGGCGGCCCCCGCGACGCTCTTCGCGGCGATCCTGATGGGCATGTGCCTGGGCTTCCTGCCGCACAACATGCATCCGGCGCGCATCTTCATGGGCGACTCGGGCTCGATGCTCATCGGGCTGGTGCTCGCCGCCGGCGCGATCTCCATCACGGGGCAGGTCGACCCGGACGCCCTCGAGCTCAACCTGGGCGGCTCCACGCGGGACACCACGCACGCGATGCTCCCCGTCTTCATCCCGCTGCTGATGCCGCTGACCATCATCGCGATCCCGTTCGCCGACCTGGTCCTCGCGATCGTGCGGCGGACCTGGAACGGGCAGTCGCCGTTCGCCGCCGACCGTGGCCACCTGCACCACCGGCTCCTGGAGATCGGCCACTCGCACTCCCGCGCGGTGCTGATCATGTACTTCTGGTCGGCGCTCATCGCCTTCGGCGCGGTCGCCTACTCGGTGCACTCCGCGTCCGGGATGTGGGTCATGCTCACCATCGTCGCGCTGAGCTTCGTGGGCCTCGTCCTGCTCCTGCTGCCGCGCTTCACGCCGCGCACCCCGCGCTGGGCGGAGGGCCTGGTGCCGCCGCGCTACCGCCGTCGCCGGACCGCCGCCGACGAGGCGTCCGCCGCATCCGCGTACGAGACGGGTGAGGGCACGGACGGCGAAAGCGACGGAGGGGAAGAAAAGGCAGAGAAGGCAGAAAAGGAAGAAAAGGAAGAAGGGGAGCAGACGCCGATTCCCGCAGGGGTCAACGGGGCGACGGCAATTGGCGCCCGTTCGCGCTTCTCCGATCGGCGGAAGGCGAGCTCGTCGCGCTGACGCGGCGACCCAAATCGCTCCATTACCAGACAAGTTGATGCCTCGGGCGCACAGGCGCGCACTGTCACTCTCATGTGTGACAGCAAGCACACCATCTAGGTAAAGACCGCATCAAATAGTTTGTGATACCGTTCACGAAACCCGGGGATAGAGCCGAAAGACCGTAGTGCGACGGTCCCTTGGCCCGATTTCCTCTCTCGGCCCCGGACTACGCTCGTCCATGACGACACCCTGCCCCCATCCAGTAAGCGGAGTTGCCGCCATGCCGTCCAATGACGCACGGACCCTTGTTCACACTGCTGTGCCCACAGCCGCCGTCGGCGCGATCGCCGTCGTGATCAGTGCTGCGGTCGCCGGCGGGAAAGGGGCCCTCGGTGCTGCGGTCGGCGCGGTAGTCGCGATCTTCTTCATGGGGCTGGGCCTGCTGGTCCTCGAGCGCACTGCCAAATCGCTTCCGCACCTGTTCCAGATGATGGGCCTGATGCTCTACGCGGCCCAGTTGCTGCTCATGGTCATCTTCATGGCCCTCTTCAAGGACACGACGCTCTTCAACCCGAGGGCCTTCGCGATCGCGCTCGTGGTCTCGACCCTCGCGTGGATCGCCGCGCAGACGCGCGCCCACATGAAGGCGAAGATCCTCTACGTCGAACCCGATTCCGCCTCGCAGAAGGGCGAGAAGCCCGAGAAGGCGGGATCGAAGTCGTGAAGCGTAGGGGCGGGATAAGTGGAGCTTCACGACCCTGCTATCGTCCGGTGCCAACTGCGGCATCGCGGGCGCGGGCATCTGAGCTGACGCCTGCTGTAACGCGAGGCTCGATGCCCAACTGCCGCCCCCACATCCGTAACACCAGTCCCGTGCCGAACTGCGGCTGCGCGCCGCGCCGACACAACGAGGTTGCCGTACCTATGCGCCACGCTGAAGGAGCCCGCGGTGAGTGCTGACCCGACGCAGGTGCTCGCCTTCGAGACCGACTGCCACCTTTTTGATGGATGTGGCTTCCCGGCTCCCGGCCTGCACTCGTTCCTGTTCGAGCCCCTGTGGGGCGACGGAACGAGCAACTTGTACTTCGACAAGACGATGCTCCTGGCGCTGCTCGGCTCGGTCATCATCGTGGTCTTCTTCTGGGCCGCCTTCGCCAAGCCGAAGCTGGTCCCGGGCAAGCTGCAGATGGTCGCGGAGGCGGGTTACGACTTCGTCCGGCGCGGCATCGTCTACGAGACGATCGGTAAGCGTGAGGGCGAGAAGTACGTCCCGCTGATGGTCTCGCTGTTCTTCTTCGTGTGGATGATGAACCTCTGGTCGATCATCCCGCTCGCCCAGTTCCCCGTGACGGCGATCATTTCGTACCCGGCGGCCCTCGCGGCCATCGTCTACGTCCTCTGGGTCAGCCTGACCTTCAAGCGTCACGGCTTCGTCGGAGCCTTCAAGAACTTCTCCGGCTACGACAAGTCGCTGGGCGGGGTGCTCCCCCTCTCGATGACGATCGAGCTCTTCTCGAACCTGCTCGTCCGTCCGTTCACGCACACGGTCCGACTCTTCGCGAACATGTTCGCCGGCCACACCCTGCTGCTGCTCTTCACGATCGCCAGCTGGTACATGCTCAACGGCATCGGCATCGCGTACTCGGCCGTCTCGTTTGTGATGGTCATCGTCATGACCGCCTTCGAGCTGTTCATCCAGGCCGTCCAGGCCTACGTGTTCGTGCTCCTCGCCTGCAGCTTCATCCAGGGCGCGCTGGCCGAAGGCCACTGAGCCCGCATCTCGCACCACCCCCATAGACATCCGGTGGCCAACCCCCACCGGTACTTGAAAGAGAAGGAAGAACCGGCATGTCCGCTCTCGCGCAGACCCTCGCCGCTGGCGTCGAAATCAAGGGCAACCTCGGCTCGATCGGTTACGGCCTCGCGGCCATCGGCCCGGGCGTCGGCGTCGGCATCATCTTCGGTAACGGCACCCAGGCGCTCGCCCGTCAGCCCGAGGCTGCCGGTCTGATCCGCGCCAACCAGATCCTGGGCTTCGCCTTCTGTGAGGCGCTCGCCCTGATCGGTCTGGTCATGCCGTTCGTCTACCCGACCTCCTGACCATCCGTCGGACAGCACCCTTTCGACGAAAGGCAGTTAAATGAGCCCCCTGGTTCAGCTGGCGGTTGAGGAGTCCGAGAACCCCCTCATCCCGCCGATCCCAGAGCTCGTGATCGGCTTCATCGCCTTCGTCATCGTCTTCGGCTTCCTCGCCAAGAAGCTCCTCCCGAACATCAACAAGGTTCTGGAAGAGCGCCGCGAGGCCATCGAAGGCGGTATCGAAAAGGCCGAGGCCGCTCAGACCGAGGCCCAGAGCGTTCTTGAGCAGTACAAGGCTCAGCTCGCCGAGGCCCGGCACGAGGCCGCGCGGCTGCGCCAGGAGGCGCAGGAGCAGGGCGCCACGCTCATCGCGGAGATGCGCGCGGAAGGCCAGCGGCAGCGCGAGGAGATCGTCACCGCCGGTCACGCCCAGATCGAGGCCGACCGCAAGGCAGCCGCTCAGGCGCTGCGTCAGGACGTCGGCCAGCTGGCCACCGACCTGGCCGGCAAGCTGGTCGGTGAGTCCCTCGAGGACCACGCCCGCCAGTCGCGCACGATCGACCGCTTCCTCGATGGCCTCGACGAGACCGCGACGAAGGCAGAGGCTGCACGATGACCGCCCACGGAGCGAGCCGCGAGGCCCTCGCCGCCGCGCGCGAGCGTCTGGACGCGCTGACCGACAACACGTCGGTCGACGCCAAGACGCTCGCCGGCGACCTGGCCGCGGTGACCGCGCTGCTCGACCGCGAGGTCTCGCTGCGTCGGGTCCTCACCGACCCGGCGCAGGCCGGTGACGCCAAGGCCGAGCTCGCGGGCCGGCTGCTCGGCGGCCAGGTCAGCGGCGAGGCCGTCGACCTGGTGTCCGGTCTGGTCCGCTCCCGGTGGTCGTCCTCGCGCGACCTGGTCGACTCCCTCGAGGAGCTGGCCGATACCGCGGACCTGACCGCGGCGCAGAAGAGCGGTGAGCTCGACGACGTCGAGGACGAGCTGTTCCGGTTCGACCGGATCGTCTCCTCCAACACCGAGCTGCGCGCCGCGCTGACGGACAAGGGCGCTTCGGCCTCGATCCGCGGCGACCTCGTGAAGAACCTGCTCGGCGGCCGGGCCCGGCCCACCACCGAGCGGCTCGTCGAGCGTCTTGTGATCGCGCCGCGTGGACGTAGCCTGGAAGCGGGACTCGAATCCCTCTCCAAGCTCGCCGCCGAGCGCCGGGAGCGCATGGTGGCCGTCGTCACGACGGCGGTGCCGCTGAGCGACTCGCAGAAGCAGCGCCTGGGTGCGTCCCTGGCGAAGCTCTACGGGCGTCAGATGCACCTGAACCTCGACGTGGACCCCGAGGTCCTCGGCGGGATCAAGGTGCAGGTGGGCGACGAGGTCATCAACGGCTCCATCGCGGACCGCATCGAGGACGCCAGCCGCCGCATGGCCGGCTGACGTACCCGCAGCACCCGCAGAACACGTAGTACGGACGGCCCTAGTTGGGCCGTGCAGAGGATTCCTGGGGGCGAACCCCAGACCCCCAAGAACACTTCGGGCCCAACAAGGAGAGCAGGGAACCCAGATGGCGGAGCTCACGATCCGGCCGGAGGAGATCCGGGACGCGCTGGAGAACTTTGTCCAGGCGTACAAGCCGGACGCGGCCTCGCGCGAGGAGGTCGGTACGGTCACCCTTGCCGGCGACGGCATCGCGAAGGTCGAGGGTCTCCCCTCGGCCATGGCCAACGAACTGCTGAAGTTCGAGGACGGCACCCTCGGCCTCGCGCTCAACCTGGAAGAGCGCGAGATCGGCGCCATCGTCCTCGGCGAGTTCAGCGGCGTCGAGGAGGGCCAGCCGGTCACCCGTACCGGTGAGGTCCTGTCCGTCGGTGTCGGCGAGGGCTACCTCGGCCGCGTCGTCGACCCGCTCGGCAACCCGATCGACGGCCTCGGCGAGATCGAGACCAGCGGCCGACGCGCCCTTGAGCTGCAGGCCCCGGGCGTCATGGCCCGTAAGTCGGTGCACGAGCCGATGGAGACCGGCTACAAGGCCGTCGACGCGATGACCCCCGTCGGCCGTGGTCAGCGTCAGCTGATCATCGGTGACCGCCAGACCGGCAAGACCGCCCTGGCCGTCGACACGATCATCAACCAGCGCGACAACTGGCGCACCGGCGACCCGTCGAAGCAGGTCCGCTGCGTCTACGTCGCCATCGGCCAGAAGGGCTCCACCATCGCCTCCGTGCGTGGTGCGCTCGAAGAGGCCGGTGCCCTGGAGTACACGACCATCGTCGCCGCTCCGGCGTCCGACCCGGCCGGCTTCAAGTACCTGGCGCCGTACACCGGTTCGGCCATCGGCCAGCAGTGGATGTACGAGGGCAAGCACGTCCTCATCATCTTCGACGACCTCTCGAAGCAGGCCGACGCCTACCGCGCCGTGTCCCTGCTGCTGCGCCGCCCGCCGGGGCGCGAGGCCTACCCGGGTGACGTCTTCTACCTGCACTCGCGTCTGCTCGAGCGCTGCGCGAAGCTCTCCGACGAGCTGGGCGCCGGTTCGATGACGGGTCTGCCGATCGTCGAGACGAAGGCCAACGACGTCTCGGCGTTCATCCCGACCAACGTCATCTCCATCACCGACGGTCAGTGCTTCCTCGAGTCGGACCTCTTCAACGCCGGTCAGCGCCCCGCGCTGAACGTCGGTATCTCGGTCTCCCGTGTGGGTGGTTCCGCCCAGCACAAGGCCATGAAGCAGGTCTCCGGCCGTCTCCGTCTGGACCTGGCCCAGTACCGCGAGCTGGAGGCGTTCGCCGCCTTCGGTTCCGACCTGGACGCCGCCTCGAAGGCCCAGCTGGAGCGCGGTCAGCGTCTGGTCGAGCTGCTGAAGCAGGCTCAGTACCAGCCGATGCCGACCGAGGACCAGGTCGTCTCCGTCTGGGCCGGCACCACCGGCAAGATGGACGACGTCCCGGTCGCCGACATCCGCCGCTTCGAGAAGGAGCTCCTGGAGCACCTGCACCGCAAGGAGCAGGGCCTGATGACCTCCATCAAGGAGGGCGGCAAGATGTCGGACGACACGCTCACCGCCGTCGCCGACGCCATCGCGGAGTTCAAGAAGCAGTTCGAGACCTCGGACGGCAAGCTTCTCGGCGAGGACGCTCCGGCCGTCAACGTCTCCAAGTGACGTAAGGAAGGGACCTGACTCATGGGAGCCCAGCTCCGGGTCTACAAGCGTCGCATCCGATCCGTCACCGCGACCAAGAAGATCACCAAGGCGATGGAGATGATCGCCGCCTCGCGTGTCGTCAAGGCGCAGCGCAAGGTGGCGGCCTCCGCGCCGTACGCGACCGAGCTCACGCGCGCGGTCACGGCGGTGGGGACGGGGTCGAACACCAAGCACCCGCTGACGACCGAGGCCGAGACGGCGACCCGTGTCGCGGTTCTGCTGCTCACCAGCGACCGCGGCCTGGCCGGCGCCTTCAACTCGAACGCCATCAAGGCCGCCGAGCAGCTCACCGAGCGGCTCCAGGCCGAGGGCAAGGAGGTCGACACGTACATCGTCGGCCGCCGTGGTCTGGCCCACTACAACTTCCGCGAGCGCAAGGTCGCGGAGTCGTGGTCGGGCTTCACCGACGAGCCCACGTACGCGGACGCCAAGAAGGTCGCGGGCCCGTTGATCGAGGCCATCGAGAAGGACACGGCCGAGGGCGGCGTGGATGAACTCCACATCGTCTACACCGAGTTCGTCTCGATGATGACGCAGGCGGCGGTCGACAGCCGGCTGCTGCCGCTCAGCCTCGACGAGGTCGTGGAGGAGACGTCGTCCAAGAGCGACGAGATCCTTCCGCTGTACGAGTTCGAGCCGTCGGCGGAGGACGTCCTCGACGCCCTTCTGCCGCGCTACGTCGAGAGCCGTATCTACAACGCGATGCTCCAGTCGGCTGCTTCCAAGCACGCCGCCACGCGCCGCGCGATGAAGTCGGCGACCGACAACGCGGGAGAGCTGATCAACACGCTCTCCCGACTTGCCAACGCGGCCCGCCAGGCCGAAATCACCCAGGAAATCAGCGAGATCGTCGGTGGCGCCAGCGCCCTGGCCGACGCGAACGCGGGGAGTGACAAGTAATGACGACCACTGTTGAGACCGCGACGGCCACGGGCCGCGTCGCCCGGGTCATCGGCCCGGTCGTCGACGTGGAGTTCCCCGTCGACGCGATGCCGGACATCTACAACGCCCTGCACGTCGAGGTCAACGACCCGGCTGAGGACGGCAAGCGCAAGACCCTGACGCTCGAGGTCGCCCAGCACCTCGGTGACGGCCTGGTCCGCGCCATCTCGATGCAGCCCACCGACGGTCTGGTCCGCCAGGCCCCGGTGACCGACACCGGTGCCTCCATCACCGTCCCCGTCGGTGACTTCACCAAGGGCAAGGTGTTCAACACCCTCGGCGAGGTCCTGAACGTCGACGAGCAGTACACGGGCGAGCGCTGGGGCATCCACCGCAAGGCTCCGAACTTCGACGAGCTCGAGTCGAAGACCGAGATGTTCGAGACCGGCATCAAGGTCGTCGACCTTCTCACCCCGTACGTCAAGGGTGGAAAGATCGGCCTGTTCGGCGGTGCCGGCGTCGGCAAGACGGTGCTCATCCAGGAGATGATCTACCGCGTCGCCAACAACCACGACGGTGTCTCCGTGTTCGCCGGTGTCGGTGAGCGCACCCGTGAGGGCAACGACCTCATCGAGGAAATGGCCGACTCGGGCGTCATCGACAAGACCGCGCTGGTCTTCGGTCAGATGGACGAGCCGCCGGGCACCCGTCTGCGCGTGGCCCTCGCGGGTCTGACCATGGCGGAGTACTTCCGCGATGTGCAGAAGCAGGACGTGCTGTTCTTCATCGACAACATCTTCCGCTTCACGCAGGCCGGTTCCGAGGTCTCGACCCTTCTGGGTCGTATGCCCTCCGCCGTGGGTTACCAGCCGAACCTGGCCGACGAGATGGGTCTCCTCCAGGAGCGCATCACGTCGACCCGTGGTCACTCGATCACCTCGATGCAGGCGATCTACGTCCCCGCGGACGACCTGACCGACCCGGCCCCGGCCACCACGTTCGCCCACCTCGACGCGACGACGGTTCTCTCCCGTCCGATCTCCGAGAAGGGCATCTACCCGGCCGTGGACCCGCTGGACTCCACGTCCCGCATCCTGGACCCGCGCTACATCGCGGCGGACCACTACAACACCGCCATGCGCGTCAAGACGGTGCTGCAGAAGTACAAGGACCTCCAGGACATCATCGCGATCCTCGGTATCGACGAGCTCGGCGAGGAGGACAAGCTCACTGTCCACCGCGCCCGTCGCGTGGAGCGCTTCCTGTCCCAGAACACCCACGTCGCCAAGCAGTTCACCGGCGTCGACGGGTCGGACGTGCCGCTGGACGAGTCGATCGTGGCCTTCAACGCGATCATCGACGGCGACTACGACCACTTCCCGGAGCAGGCGTTCTTCCTCTGCGGTGGCATTGAGGACCTCAAGGCCAACGCCAAGGAGCTCGGCGTCTCCTGAAGTCACTGACGTACGTCTGTGACGTGCGTCGACTTCTTGACGGGGGGCGGGTGCCCCGCCCCCCGTCGTACGCCCACTAGACTTTGACCCAACACCCGGCAGCGAGTGCCGCCGGGTGGTGACCCGAGGAGCCCACCTTGGCTGCTGAGCTGCACGTCGAGCTCGTCGCCGCGGACCGCAGTGTCTGGTCCGGCGAGGCCACCCTGGTCGTCGCGCGTACCACGTCCGGCGACATCGGCGTCATGCCCGGTCACCAGCCGCTGCTCGGTGTGCTGGAGTCGGGCCCGGTGACGATCCGTACGAGCGACGGTGGAACGGTCGTGGCGGCTGTCCACGGCGGCTTCATCTCGTTCGCGGACAACAAGCTGTCGCTGCTGGCCGAGATCGCCGAGCTTTCGGACGAGATCGATGTCCAGCGGGCGGAGCGGGCGCTGGAGCGCGCGCAGTCGGACGCCGACGCGTCCGCCGAGCGTCGTGCCGACGTCCGTCTGCGTGCGGTGGCGGCCCGCTGACCCCAGCGAGCCTCTGACGTTCCTCAGCCGCGGCCCAGGCCGGAGTAGCCCTCCGGACCGGGTCGCGGCTGAGGCGATCTATAACTGTTTTTGCTGTTCCGTTATCAGGCGTTCGGATCGTCGAATAGTTTCGTGGCGAATAGTTCCGTGGAGAAGCGAGGAGGTCGGTGCGGATGGTCCTCGTTCTCGTGCTGTGCGTAGTCGCGGTCGTCGTACTCGTACTGCTGGGGTTGTTCGTCTTCGGACTGCGGCGCCGGCTGGTCCAGCGCTCGGGTGGCACCTTCGACTGCTCGCTGCGGTGGGACGCGCCCGCGCCGGACGCCGTGGACTTGGCCGGCAAGGGCTGGGGGTACGGCATCGCGCGCTACAACGGTGACCGGATCGAGTGGTTCCGGGTCTTCTCGTACGCGCCGCGGCCGAAGCGGATTCTGGAGCGGGCGGCCATCGAGGTCACCGGGCGCCGCGCGCCCGAGGGCGAGGAGGAGTTGGCGTTGCTGTCCGACGCCATCGTGCTCGCCTGTACGCATCGGGGCTCTCGGCTCGAACTTGCGATGAGCGAGGACGCGTTGACGGGTTTCCTGGCCTGGCTGGAGGCGGCGCCTCCAGGCCAGCGGGTCAATGTGGCTTGATCGTCGTCGGCTGCGGGTGGTGGGTGGCTGGTCGCGCAGTTCCCCGCGCCCCTGAAGCGTGCGCTGCGCGCAGCTTCCCCTGAAGGCCGCAGGCCTTTCAGGGGCGCGGGGAACTGCGCGAGGAGCCCCACCGGCCGTCAGCCCCGGAACGACATGAAGAAGCCGGGTTGGTGGGGGGCGTTCCCACCAACCCGGCTTCGCTTTGAAGGGGCCCGGGGTTACTTCAGGCCGGAGTCGATCGCGGTCACCAGCTCACCGTTGGACGTGTCTCCCGAGAACTCCCAGAAGAACGCGCCGCCCAGACCCTGCGACTTCGCCCAGCTCATCTTGGAGTTGATCGTCGCGGGGGTGTCGTAGGACCACCAGTCGGAGCCGCAGAAGGCGTACGCCGTGCCGGCCACCGTGCCGTTCGCGGGGCACTTCGTCTTCAGGACCTTGTAGTCCTCGATGCCCTGCTCGTACGTTCCGGCCGCCGGGCCCGTCGCGGTGCCGCCCGGCTCCTTCTGCGTGACGCCCGTCCAGCCGCGGCCGTAGAAGCCGATGCCCAGGAGGAGCTTCTTCGCCGGGACGCCCTGAGCCTTCAGCTTGGCGATGGCGTCGGCGGAGTTGAAGCCCGCCTGCGGAATGCCGGTGTACGAGGTGAGCGGGGAGTGCGGGGCCGTCGGACCCTTGGCCTCCCAGGCGCCGAAGAAGTCGTACGTCATGACGTTGTACCAGTCGAGGGACTGGGCCGCGCCCGCGTAGTCGGTCTTCTCGATCTTGCCGCCCGCCGAGCCGTCGGCGGTGATCGCGGCGGTGACCAGGTTGTTGGCGCCGAACTTGGTGCGCAGGGCCGAGGTGAGGCCCTTCAGCGCGGCGGGGCCCGAGGTGTCGCAGGTCAGGCCGCAGGCGTTCGGGTACTCCCAGTCGATGTCGATGCCGTCGAAGACATCGGCCCAGCGCGGGTCCTCGACCAGGTTGTAGCAGGACTCGGCGAACGCGGCCGGGTTCTTCGCGGCCTCACCGAAGCCGCCGGACCAGGTCCAGCCGCCGAACGACCAGAGGATCTTGAGGTTCGGGTGCTTGGCCTTCAGCTGGCGGAGCTGGTTGAAGGCGCCGCGCAGCGGCTGGTCCCAGGTGTCGGCCTGGCCGGAGACGGAGTTGGCGGCCGTGTAGGCCATGTCCGTGTCGGCGTAGGAGTCGCCCATGGTGCACTTGCCGCCCTGGACGTTGCCGAAGGCGTAGTTGATGTGCGTGACCTTCGCGGCCGAGCCGGAGGTCTCCAGGTTCTTCGGGTAGTACTGGCGGCCGTAGACGCCCCAGTCCGTGAAGTAGCCCAGCTTGACCTT
Source organism: Streptomyces sp. HmicA12 (assembly GCF_000373565.1). GTDB lineage: Bacteria > Actinomycetota > Actinomycetes > Streptomycetales > Streptomycetaceae > Streptomyces. The sequence goes on from NZ_KB891850.1 coordinate 313,861, forward strand.
GTCGCCGCCGGTGCCCGGGTCGGTGCCGCCACCGCCAGTGGTGTGGACCTTCACCGAGCCGGAGACCGGGCCGGTCTGGTCGGCGGTGTCGCGCGCCTGGACCGTGTAGGAGTAGTCCGTGCCGGCGGTGAGGCCGGAGTCGGAGTACGAGGTGCCGGTCACCGTGGCGACCTTGGCGCCGTCGCGCAGGACGTCGTAGTTCTTGACGCCCTTGTCGTCCGTGGCGGCCGACCAGGAGATCTTCGCCGAGGTGTCGGTGATGGCGGAGGCGGTGGGGGTGCCGGGCGCGGAGGGGGCCGCGTCGCCGGGGACGTCACCGCCGTCGCAGGAGGCACCGTTGATCTTGCAGCCGGTGGGGGCGCCGGAGCCCGAGCCGTTGAAGCCGAAGGAGATCGAGGCGCCGGGGGCGAGCGTCCCGTTCCAGGAGAGGTTCTTGCCGGTCCAGTGGTTCGCCGAGTTGGTGACGGTGGCGTCCCAGGCGGAGGTCACCTTGGTGCCGGAGGGGTAGTCCCACTCGACGGTCCACGAACTGACGCTCGTGGTACCGGAGTTCTTGATCGTCCACTTGCCCTCGAAGCCGCTGCCCCAGTCCTGGGTCTTGGCGTACGTCGCCGTGACGGCGGTGGCCTCGGCGGCCGCGTGGGAGGGGGTGGCCAGGCCGACCAGGGCGGCCGCGGGGAGTACGAGCGTGGCGAGAGCGGCGGTCGTTCTGTGCCGAAGTCGCTGTCTGGGGACGTCGGTTGAGCGCATGCAGTGCTCCTCGGGTGTTCGGGGTCCGTGTAGGGGGTGGATCCCTGCGACGCCCATGAGCACCGGGGTGGGGGGTGTGCTCAACGCAGTGCGGTGAGAATAGAAAGGTCTGGACCATCGGTCAAGGTCTAAACCAATTACGGATTTCGGCCAACTTGCCGCGGCCGGTCAGACGCCCAACTCCTGGGCCAGTACGGCGGCTTGCACCCGGCTGCGCAGCGACAGCTTGCCGAGGAGCCGGCTGACGTGCGTCTTCACGGTGGCCTCCGCCATGTCGAGGCGTACCGCGATCTCCGCGTTGGAGAGCCCTTCGCCGAGGCACGACAGCACTTCGCGCTCGCGTCGGGTGAGCGTCTCCAACTCCTCTGGAACCGCGCGGGGTTGGGGTCCCGACGCGAACTCCGCGATGAGCCGGCGGGTCACGGCGGGCGCGATCAGCCCCTCGCCGCGCGCGACCGTCCGGACGCCCTCGATCAGGTCCCTGGCGTCGGTGTTCTTGAGCAGAAAGCCGGACGCGCCCGCGCGCAGCGCCCCGAAGACGTACGTGTCGAGGTCGAAGGTGGTCAGCACGAGGACGTCCGCGAGCCCCTCGCCGACCACCGCGCGCGTGGCCGAAACTCCGTCCAGACGCGGCATCTGTACGTCCATCAGGACCAGGTCGGGGCTCAGCTCGCGGGCCAGCGCCACCGCCTGTTCGCCGTCCCGCGCCTCGCCGACGACCTCGATGTCGGGCGCGCTGTTCAGGATGAGGACGAGGCCGGACCGCACGGCGGCCTGGTCCTCGGCGACGAGTACGCGGATCACGCGGGGTCTCCTTCGGTCACGGGGATGTCCAGGGGCAGCGTCGCGCGCACCCGCCACACCTTGCCGCCCGCCGCGTCCGGGGCCTCCTCGGGACCCGCGTCGAACGTCCCGGCCAGCAGCGCGGTCCGCTCCCGCATGCCGACGAGCCCGGCGCCCGAGCCGGGCGCGCGCGGCCCGTCCCGGTCGCCGTACGGGCTGCTCACCCGCACCTCGATCCGGTCGGCGGTGCGCTCGACGTCGACCGTGACGCGGCCGGGGGAGGCGTGCTTGAGGGCGTTGGTGAGGGACTCCTGGACGATGCGGTACGCGGCGAGGCCGACCGGCGCGGGCAGTCCTTCGGTGGCCCCGGTGACGGTGAGTGCGGCGTCGAGCCCGTTCGCGCGGGACTGCTCGACGAGCGCGCCGAGACCGTCCAGGGTCGGCGCGGCGGCCGGCTCGGTGTCGCCGCCCGCGTCCCGCAGGATGCCGATGAGCCGGCGCATCTCGGCCAGCCCGTCGACGCTGTTCTCGCGGATCGTCTCCAACGCCGTACGGGTGGTCGCCGGATCGTCGATGGACAGCGCGGCCGTGGAGTGGATCGCGATCGCCGAGAGGTGGTTCGCCACCATGTCGTGCAGCTCGCGGGCCATCCGGGCGCGCTCGGCCGTCACCGCCTGGGTGCGGTCCATCTCGGCGAGCAGCGCGGTCTGCTCGGCGCGCAGCCGTTCGGCGGCCGCCGTCTCGCGGTGGTTGCGGACCAGGACACCGGTCGTCGCGGGCGCGAGGGTGAGCAGCCCGACGGCGACCCCGATCAGCAGCGCCTCGGGGCGCCGCAGCCCGGCGAGAGCGCCCAGCGTCGCCGCGACCGTGAGCAGCCCGCTCGCCACGGGGATGCGCCGGGCCGCGGCCGGGGACCCGTACAGGACGGCCGCGTAGACGAGGTCCGTGTACATCAGGACGGTGGCCAGACTGCCCTGGGTGAACTGGTCGGCGACCAGCACGAGGGTGCCCGCCGCCACCGCGCACCACGGCAGCGTCCGCCGCACCAGCTCCAGGCCCGCCATCGCCACGAGCGGCACGATCACCCAGGCCCCGTCGAGCAGCCGCCCGGTGTTCATCCGGAGCCCGATGCCCCACAGCAGGAGCCCGCCGAGGAGCCCCGCCACGGCGATCCGGACGTCGTCGCGGTGCGGCGGGCGGGGGAGCGTGAGCTGCATGCCCCCATCCAACACGGCCGGGGCGCGGCGGGCGTGGTGCCGCGGGACGAAGCCGGGCGGGCCGTCAGTACATCGAAAGATGCAGTCCCGCTTCGTCACGTACGACGACGATCTCGCGCCCCGCGGCAGAGAGCCTGGAAGCAGGGGAACGAGAGGAGCCCGTCGTGATGGCCGTACTCGTCGTCATCTGCGAAGTCGCCTTCTGGGTGCTGCTCGCCGCAGGTCTGGCCCTGCGCTACGGGGCGAAGATGCCGCGCGCGAGCGTCGCCGTACTGCTGTGCGAACCGCTGCTGGAGGTGCTCCTGCTCGTCGTCACCGCGATCGACCTGAAGAACGGCGCCGAACCGGACTGGAAGCACGGTCTGGCCGCGGTCTACATCGGCTACTCGATCGCGCTCGGCCACTACACCGTCAGGTGGGTCGACGTCCGCGTCGCCCACCGGTTCGCGGGCGGCCCGCCGCCGTCCACGCCCAAGTACGGGGTGCCCCGGGCGATCCACGAGTGGAAGATCGCCGCCCGCTGGGTGGTCGCCGCGCTGATCGCCATGGGGCTGCTGCAGGCCGCGATCTGGTACGTCGGTCCCGACGGGTCGACCGCGTCCCTCACGCAGTGGCAGCAGCGGATGCTGTTCCTGATCGGCATCAACGTGGTCATCGCGGCGAGCTACACGGTGTTCCCGAAGAAGGTGCCGACAGTGACGACGTACAAGGGCTAGCGCTCCCCGCCCGGCACCCAGAGCACGTCCCCGACCTCCTTGTTCGCCGTGCGGGCGAGGATGAAGAGCAGGTCCGAGAGGCGGTTGAGGTACGTCGCGGTCAGGGGGTTCATCGTCTCGCCGTGCACCTCCAGCGCCGCCCAGGTCGAGCGTTCGGCCCGGCGCACCACGGTGCACGCCTGGTGCAGCAGGGCCGCGCCCGCGGTGCCGCCGGGCAGGATGAACGAGCGCAGCTTCTCCAGCTCCGCGTTGAAGCGGTCGCAGTCGGCCTCCAGCTTGTCGACGTAGAACTGCTCGACGCGCAGCGGCGGGAACTCCGGTTCGGCGACGACCGGGGTCGAGAGGTCGGCGCCGACGTCGAAGAGGTCGTTCTGGACGCGGGTCAGGACCTTCACGACCTCCCCGTCCAGGCCGCCCAGGGCGATCGCCGTGCCGATGACGGCGTTGGCCTCGTTGGCGTCCGCGTAGGCCGAGATCCGCAGATCCGTCTTGGCGGTGCGGCTCATGTCACCGAGGGCGGTGCTGCCCTTGTCTCCGGTACGGGTGTAGATGCGCGTCAGATTGACCATGCGACCAGCCTAGTTATGGACCGGCCCGGCGGAACACGCGTGTGCCCACCGTCACGGCGCCGGCCGCGAAGGCGAGCGCCACGAGGACGCCGTAGAGCATCCGCGCCGTCGCGTACTCGCCGACGTACGCGTCCCGGATGGCGTCGACGAGATAGCGCAGCGGCATGACGTGCGAGAGGACGTTCAGCCAGGCGGGGCCGAGCGCCATCGGCAGCATCAGGCCGGAGAGCAGCATCGAGGGCATCGTCACCGCGTTGACGACGGGACCGAACTCCTGCGGCGTGCCGACCCGGAACGCGAGCGCGTACGACAGCGACGCGAGCGAGATCGTCAGGAGCGCCACGAAGGCGAAGCCGATCAGGATCCCGGCGAGCGGCGCCCGCAGGCCCATCGCCACCGCGGTGAGCACGAGCAGCACCGCCTGGAAGAGGAAGAGGAGGGTGTCGCGCAGCACCCGGCCGAGCAGCAGCGCGAGCCGGCTGACGGGCGTGACCCGCATCCGCTCCACGACGCCGGAGTGCTTCTCCAGGATGATCCCGAAACCGCAGAACGCGGCTCCGAACAGGCCGAGTTGGAGCAGCAGCCCCGGTACGAGAACCTGCCACGAGCTGCCGGACGAGGCGAGCGGCAGGCTGGTGAGCAGGGGGCCGAAGAAGACCAGGTACAGCAGCGGCATCAGGATGCCGAACAGCATCTGGAACTTGGAGGAGACGGTCTGGCGGGCGTACCGCCCGAAGATCAGCGCGGTGTCCGCGGCGAGGGTCCTCATGTCGCTCACACCGCCACCGGGGTCGGGTCCACGGGCGCGGGACCGCGCCCGGTGATCGCCAGGAAGGTCTCCTGGAGCGACGCGTCGATCGACCCGCCGTGCTCCAGCTTGAGGGCGCTCGGCGTGCCCTCGGCCGCCACGACGCCCTGGTCCACCACGACGATCCGGTCGGCCAGCGCGTCCGCCTCGTCCAGGTAGTGCGTGGTGAGGAAGACGGTCGTGCCGTGCTCGGCGCGCAGCCGCCGCACCAGGTCCCAGAGGTCGGCGCGGCTGCCCGGGTCGAGCCCGGTCGTCGGCTCGTCGAGGAAGAGGACCTTCGGGCGGTGGGTGAGGCCCATCGCGATGTCGAGGCGGCGCCGCTGCCCGCCGGAGAGCGCGGCGGTCCTGCGCTCCAGGAGCTCGGTGAGGCCGAGGTCGGCCGCCAACTCCTCGGCCCGCTCGACCGCCTGAGTTTTCGTCAGGCGATACAGGCGGCCCTGCGTGACCAGCTCCTCGCGGACCGAGATGTTCGGGTCGACGCCGCCGGACTGGGCGACGTAACCGACCGCGCGCCGCACCCCGGCCGGGTCGGACACCAGGTCGCGGCCCGCGACGGTGGCCGCGCCCCCGGTGGGCGGGAGCAGTGTCGTGAGCATGCGCAGGGTCGTGGTCTTGCCCGCGCCGTTCGGGCCGAGGAAGCCGAGGATCTCGCCGGGCTCGACGTGCAGGTCGATGCCGCGGACGGCCTCGACGGGCCCCCGTTTGGTGGTGAAGGTCCGGGCGAGCCCGGACGTGCTGATGACTGCCATGCGGGCAAGAAAAACAGAGTCACTGTAATTTTGCAATGCACCCAAAATTTCAGTGAGGCCAGCTAACTCGTACACTCGACCCATGGCAGAAGGGCTCAGGGAGCGGAAGAAGCGGCAGACCAGGCAGTTCATCTCGGACGTGGCGACCGGGCTGTTCCTGGAGCGCGGTTTCGACGCGGTGACCATCGCGGAGATCGCGGACGCCGCGAACGTCTCCGTGAACACGGTCTACAACTACTTCCCGGCCAAGGAGGACCTGTTCCTCGACCGCTCCAAGGGCGTCGTCGACCGGATGTCGCGCTGGGTGCGCGGACGCGGCCCGGGGGAGTCCGCGGCCACCGCCGTGCTGCGCGAACTGCGCGAGGAGATCGAGTCGGTCTCGCCCCGCGTCGGGCTGATGGACGGCTACAGCGACTTCATGAGGGTGGTGCACGGCGCTCCCGCCCTGCGCTCCCGCCTGTGGGCCATCCAGCAGGAGGTCCATGACAACCTGACCGAGACCCTGCGCCAGGAGACCGGCGCGGCCGACGACGACGTGCTGCCCGACCTGATCGCCGGCCAGATCGGCTGGGTGCACCAGACGGTCATGGCGGGCATCGGCCGCCGCATGCTCGCCGGCGGCAGACCCGCCGAGGTCTCCCGCGAGATGCTCGACGTCCTCGACGAGATCGACGAACTCCTGAGCGAGAAGGTGCTCAACTACGCGGTACGCGACGTCTGATGGACCCCGCCGGTGTGATGTCCGTCATTCGAGACGTGACGCGCATCTCTTAACCGCCACACGTCCGCTCACGGGCGCTATCGTCCGCCGGAGAGCAACGTAAACAGTGGTTAAGCGGTACGCGGGTACGCGGTTAGGGGAGTCGCACGTGGCACGGAAGCTCGCCGTCATCGGAGCCGGCCTGATGGGGTCCGGCATCGCCCAGGTCTCCGCCCAGGCGGGCTGGGACGTCGTCCTGCGCGACGTCACCGACGAAGCCCTCGCGCGCGGCACCGGCGGCATCGAGGCGTCGTACGAGAAGTTCGTGAGCAAGGGCAAGCTGGACGCCGCGGACGCGGAGGCGGCGCTCGCCCGCATCACCACGACCACCGATCTGGACGCGGTCGCCGACGCCGATCTCGTCGTCGAGGCCGTCTTCGAGAAGCTCGAGGTCAAGCACGAGATCTTCCGCGCGCTCGACAAGATCGTGCGGGACGACACCGTCCTCGCGTCCAACACCTCCGCCATCCCGATCACCAAGATCGCGGCGGCGACGGAGCGCCCCGAGCGCGTCGTCGGGGTGCACTTCTTCTCGCCGGTGCCGATGATGCAGCTGTGCGAGCTGGTCCGCGGCTACAAGACGAGCGACGAAACCCTCGCCACCGCACGGGAGTTCGCCGAGTCCGTCGGCAAGACCTGCATCGTCGTCAACCGCGACGTGGCGGGCTTCGTGACCACCCGCCTCATCTCCGCCCTCGTCGTCGAGGCCGCGAAGCTGTACGAGTCGGGCGTCGCCACCGCCGAGGACATCGATGTCGCCTGCAAGCTGGGCTTCGGACACGCGATGGGCCCGCTGGCCACCGCCGACCTGACCGGCGTCGACATCCTGCTCCACGCGGCCGGGAACATCTACACCGAGTCCCAGGACGAGAAGTTCGCGCCGCCGGAGCTGATGCGCCGGATGGTGGACGCCGGTGACATCGGACGTAAGAGCGGGCAAGGCTTCTACAAGTACGGCTGAATCGAGCACGCCTGACACGACGTCACTCCTCGGAGTGAATTCGGTATCGGTTCGCTTACAGACGGCAACTTCTGGCGCCTTGAGCCAGTCAGTTGCAGTGACATACCCAGATCACATGGATACCTCTCGTTAACTGATCGCACGGGGAGCGCATATGCACATCAGGGGCGACCACGCCGAGCTGGTCGTCGGGGGCCGCCTCGACGTCCGCAGCGCGGCGGACGCCCGTACGGTCCTGCACACCGCCGTCGACGACGGAATCGGCGACCTGGTGCTCGACCTGTCCGAACTGGACTCGTGGGACGCGACCGGACTCGGCGTCATCATGGGCGCCCACCGGCGCGCCGGCCGCTGTGGACGACGGCTCGTGCTGCGCGGGGTGCCGCCCCAGATGCAGCGCCTGCTGGTCGCGACCCGGCTGCACCGGATCCTGGCCATCGAGGGCGGCATCGGCGTCGAGTCGCTGCCGCGCGTCTGAGGCGCGAATGACTTCCGAAGGCGTGAATCAGTCATTCCTGTGGGAAGCGCCCACAATCCTCACGAGACTGTGACGTCTCGGACGGCCCGGCACCCCGACTGTTCATAGATACTGAGCAAAGGTCTAGGGTTCGGTCGCCCGCGGTATGACGTACCCGCCTCGCGGGCACCGGACCAGAAGCGACAGCGCAGTGTGCACAGGCCGGGAGGGGCAAGCGGCACACCACGCTTTTGGGGGGCTTTGACCATGGACCCGATGAACCGGGGACCGGAAGATTTCAGCCAGGACCGGCGCGACGACAGCACGGGCGGGCGCGGGGGGCGCCAGCGTCCGCCACGCGATCCGCTCACACCCGATTTCGGCCAGCCGTCGCCGGCGCTCGCGCGCACCTCGCAGCTCGTGTCCGGCGACTATCTCCTCACCGTCAATCCCGTCGACGGCAGCGAGATCGAACCCTGCCCGCCGGGCGAGCGCCCCGGCCGGCCCGTCAAGTACGACGCCCAGGAGCGCATCGAGCTCGCCCGCGCCACGCGCCCGCCGCTGCCGCCCGGGCCCGCGCTGCCCCGGCTGCCGCTCCTGGAGCGCCAGGAGGACCGTGAGCGGCTGGTGCGGCTGCTCGCCCGCGGACGCTCCGTCCGCCTCACCGGCCCTTCGGGATCCGGGCGTACCGCGCTGCTCGACCAGGTCGCCGAGGACTGCCTCGACATAGCGCCCGACGGCGTCGTCCGCCTGTCCGGGCACCGGCGCTCCGCCGACGACCTGCTGCACGACCTGTTCGGCGCCGTGTACAACGCGCCGCTGCACCGCCCCGACCGCGCCCTGCTGCTCGAACTCGTCCACGAGGTCGGCGCCGTCGTCGTCCTCGACGACCTGGAGTTCGGCGGCGCCCAGCTCGACGAACTCCTCGAAGCCACCCCCGAGTGCGCCTTCCTGCTCGCCGCGACGCCCGACGTGGCCGCGCCGTCCGCCGACTCCCACGTGGAGGAGGTCTTCCTCGGCGGGCTCGGCCGCGGCAGCAGCCTGGAGCTGCTCGAGCGGGCCGTCGGCCGCGTCCTGACCGACGAAGAGGCCCAGTGGGCCGGCGACCTGTGGTTCGAGTCCGAAGGGCTGCCGTTGCGGTTCGCGCAGGCCGGTGCCCTGCTGCGGCAGCGCGACCAACTGCGCGCCGACCCGGACACCTTCGACGCGTTCGGCTACTACGAGGGACCGGGGGCCGCCCCGGTGGACGCCCCCTTCGACTCCGACGACGGACACGACGTACCGCTGCCCTCGCTCGCCGAGGGCGCCGCGCCCGCCGCGCTGCTCGCCTCCCGGCTGAGCGGATCGGCCCGTGCCACCCTGCGGTTCGCCGTCACGCTCGGCGGCGAGATCCCGCACCAGGCGCATCTGCCCGCGCTCGTCGGCGACCAGCACGCGGACGCCGCCCTCGCCGAGCTCGTCTCCTGCGCGCTCGTCACCACGGTCGGCGGGCGCTACCGCCTCGCGACCGGCGTGCAGGTGCAGCTGGAGGCCGCCGGATACGGGGACGACACCGTCGAGCGGGCCGACACCGCGGCCCGGCACTACGCCTGGTGGGCCGGGCACCCGTCGGTCGGGCCCGAGCGGGTCGCCGCCGAGGGCGACGCACTGCTCGCCGCGCTCCTCGCCCTCGTACCGTCGACGACGCCCGTACCGGCCGAGGAGGAGCCGCCCGCGTCCGTGGAGCTGGCCCGCGCGGCCGCGCCCGCGTTCGCCGCGGGGCTCGCCTGGAGCGCCTGGGAGCGGGCGCTGCGCTCCGGGCAGGAGGCGGCACGGCTCGCCGGACTCGTGCACGAAGAGGCCTATTTCCACCACGAGTTGGGGATACTCGCCCTCCTCGGCGGGCAGCTCGACCGGGCCCGCGCCGAGCTGGAGGCCTCCATCGGCCTGCGCGGCGCCCTCGCCGACAAGCGCGGCACGATCGCGGGCCGGCGCGCCCTCGCCCTGGTGGCGGACCGCTCCGGCGGCGCGCTGCCCGGTGGGCGTACGGCGGCCGGTGAGGAAGTCCCGGACGCGATGTACGAGGAGTCGCAGTCGCCGCCCGGCGGGGTGCCCGCCGCGTACGCGCAGCCCGAACCGCCGCGCGAGCCGGACGCGTCGCTGACCCGGCAGGTCCCGCCGACGCCCGCCCCGCCCGCCCCGACCGTCATCGGCGGCGGTGCGGCGCCCTCGCGCAAGTCGGTCGTCACCGGCACCCGGCGCAACCTGGTCGCGGCCGGCGCGGGCGCGCTGCTCGCGGCGGTGCTCGGCACGGTCGTCACCCTCGGCGCCACGTCCAACAACGACCAGCCGCCGTCCGACAAGGTGAACACCAACCCGTCGGCCACGGCGGGGGAGAGCGGCGGCGACCTCGGCGCGGACAAGGCCGACCAGGGCGGCGACAAGGGCGGCGACGACTCCGCGTCCACGGCGGAGCCGACCGACCCCGGCAAGGACGGGATCCCGGGCACGGCGGACGACCCGACGCCGTCGTCGGGCGGCACCGACGAACCGTCGGACGAGCCGAGCGGCACCAAGTCGCCGGACGACCCGACGAAGTCGCCGACCAAGAAGCCGACGAAGTCCCCGACCAAGTCGCCCACGAAGCCGCCGACCAAGTCCCCGACGCCGAGCGACGATCCGACGAGCCCGGATCCGACCGACGAGCCGACGACCCCGGATCCGACGGACCCGACCGACGACCCGACGACGCCGGACACCTCCGACACGGCGAGCAGGCCCGTGACCACCGCCCCGGTGACCAGTACGGACGCCGGCACCCCGAGCGGTTCCGGTTCCGTCATGTGAGGCATGCGAGGCCGGTGACGAGAAAAGCCGCGGTCGCGTCCGCTCGGTCGACGAGCGGACGCGACCGCGGCTTTTCGCCGGTCGCTCGCGCGGCTAGAACAGCCGCAGTTTGTCGTCCTCGATGCCGCGCATCGCGTTGTAGTCGAGCACGGTGCAGCCGATGCCCCGGTCGGTCGCCAGGACGCGCGCCTGCGGCTTGATCTCCTGGGCCGCGAAGACTCCCCGGACGGGGGCGAGGTGCGGGTCCCGGTTCAGCAGTTCCAGGTAGCGCGTGAGCTGCTCCACGCCGTCGATCTCACCGCGGCGCTTGATCTCGACGGCCACGGTCCCGCCGTCGGCGTCGCGGCACAGGATGTCGACGGGGCCGATCGCCGTCATGTACTCGCGGCGGATGAGCGTGTAGCCCTCGCCGAGCGTCTCGATGCGGTCGGCGAGCAGCTCCTGAAGGTGTGCTTCCACGCCGTCCTTGATGAGGCCGGGATCGACGCCGAGTTCGTGCGAGGAGTCGTGGAGGATCTCCTCCATCGTGATGATGAGTTTCTCGCCCGCCTTGTTGATGACGGTCCAGGTGCCCTCGTCGTCACCCGTGCCCTCCTTCAAGGTGCAGGGCGGCGACATCCAGTTGAGGGGCTTGTAGGCCCGGTCGTCCGCGTGGATGGAGACGCTGCCGTCCGCCTTCACGAGGATGAGGCGGGGAGCCGACGGAAGATGGGCGGTGAGCCTGCCCGCGTAGTCCACGGAGCAGCGGGCGATGACGAGACGCATGGTGGGCAACGCTACTCGACCGGCACTGGTCCACGCGATTCGCCCCGAAAGAAGGTCGTTCGTTATTGGCCGGTTGTGTGCGAACAGGGCGCCGTACGCCCTGTTGCGCTCCGGAAGCGTTGCTTACCGTAGAAGCAGGAGGTCGTGGCGCGTGCACGCTGCGTGTCGATGGGCTGTGTGCGCCGTGGACTCCTGGCCTGTCCGTGAACCCCTGCTCCCTGGGGGTGCGAGAGGAGAACCCATGTCGCTCGACGTCTCACCGGCGCTGTTGGAACAGGCCGAGCGAGGCGAGGTTGACGAAGCGGACTTCGTCGACTGCGTCCGGACCTCCCTGCCTTACGCATGGGAGATGATCAGCTCCCTGGTGGCCCAGTTGAAGGTCGACGGCGGAGATTTCGCCGACAACCAGACGCCGCCGCCGGACGAGCAGGCACGTGGGCAGCTGCTGCGTGCGCTCGCGAGTGACGCGATACGTGGCGCACTGCAGCGGCACTTCGGTGTCCGGCTCGCGTTCCAGAACTGCCACCGGGTCGCGGTGTTTCCGCAGGACCCCGCGGTCGACGGGACGCTGGCCCGCTTCACCTCGGCTCGCAATCAGCTGCTCAACCAGTCACCGGAGTTGCGTGACTGCTGACAGCTGACGCCTTTGGTTCGGTCTGCCTGCCGTCCCGTGCGCGGGAGGTGCATCTGTACGGGCGGCAGGCACCGGGCCCCTGGTCGTGGCCTCGACTCCGGTCAGGATCAGCCGAGTTGCGGGAGTACCTCGGCTCCCAGACGGCGTACGTTCTCCTCGGTCGCCGCGAGATCCCCGGAGCCCTCGACGAGCAGCGCGAAGCGCGTGATGCCGGTCCGCTCCGACGTGGCGGCGAGCCGGTCCGCGCACAACTGTGGTGTGCCGACCGGGTGGAGGCCGCACAGCAGCTCCGTGTAGGCGCGCGGGTCCCTCATCGCCCGTACCCGGCCGTCGACCGTCACATGGGCGTCCAGGCCCTGTTTCAGCCAGCCTGGCATCGCCTTCAGGAGTGTCTCCGCGGCCTCCGCTCTGCCGTCACCGATCTGGGCGACACCGGCGGAGACATGGGGCGCCGAGAGGATCTCCTCGGCGGGCCGCCCGGCCTCGCGGGCGCAGCGCCGCCACAGGGCGACCATCTCCGCCTTGTCCTTGTCCCCGCAGTGCATGCCGAGCAGCATCGGCAGTCCCCGCTCGGCGGCGAGCCGCACGCTCTTCGGCGACGTACAGGCCACGACCACCTCGGGTCCGGCCGGGTCGGTCGCGCCTATCGCCTCGGCGGGGCGAGGTACCACCGGCACCTCGCGGAAGGCGAAACGGTCCCCCTCGCTCGCGACGTGCGCCTCGCGCAGCCAGCGCAGCAGCAGATCGAGTGATTCCGGGAACCCCTCTTCGTACGCCTTGAGTCCGGCGCCGAAGACCTCCAGGTCGACCCAGGGGCCGCCCCGTCCTACCCCCAGCGAAAAGCGTCCGCCCGACGTCAGATGCAACAGTGCCGCCTGCTCGCCGAGGGCCACCGGGTGCGTGGTCGGCAGCACGCTCACGGCCGTGCCGACCCGCAGTGTCTGCGTGCGGCCGAGCAGCAGCGCGGCCAGTGTGATCGCCGACGGGCATGTCCCGTACGGCACGAAATGGTGCTCGGCGAGCCATACGGATTCGAGCCCCGCCTCCTCGGCGACCTCGGCCGACCGCACCGCACGGTGCAGCGCCTCCCCCTGCCCCTGACCCGGGAACTGGGCCGCCAGTACAAACGTTCCTACGCGCATCGCGCTCCTGCCTCCTTGGCACCGACGCGGGCACTCCCCTTGCAGGCATTAACGGTTGGCAAGTGCCAAAGACACGGCCTGGCATGAAGATTGGCAGATTTTCTGCGAAGCACCGGCGGGCGAGGGGCCGGTGCGGGGAGGCGTGACGGCCGAATACCCCTGTTCCGTCGGCGTACGCTGGGCGAGGCCCCTGCTCCGTACCAGCACCCGTGAGGTGATCCGTGTCCCCGCGTCGCAACCGCCCCAAGGCCGGCGGATCGTCAGGCAGCAGCGACGACGAGGGGCGGCGCTACGGCGGATTCCAGTCCACCGAGAGCTGGCGGGGCGAGGAGTGGAGCGTGCGCCACGTGGCGGGCGCGAGCGCGGCCGGGAAGACGTACCGCTGCCCGGGCTGCGACCAGGAGATCCCCTCCGGGGTCGCACATGTCGTGGCCTGGCCGCAGTACGCGGGCGTGGACGACCGGCGGCACTGGCACAAGGCGTGCTGGAACGCGAAGGACCGCCGCACCACGAAGGTGCAGCGGTCCAGGAACGCGCCGCGGTTCTAGGACGATCCCCGCGGCGGGGACAAGTCCCTCACACGTCGCGGTTGTTGAGCGAGTAGAACGCGCCGCCCAGCGCGACCGCCGTCACCGCGATCATGATCCACAGCGGGTCCCAGCCGGTCGGTCCCGAGCCGGCGGTCACCGAGTTGTCGTAGATCACGGCGAGCTGGCTGGGGATCGAGTACTGGAGCAGGAACTCCTGCAGCTTCGCCAGCGACTGCGCGAACATGAACATCGCGAGGACCAGCGGCAGCAGCACCACGCCGATCATGATGGTGATCGCGCCCGCCGAGTGCCGCACCAGCGTGCCGACCGCGAGCCCCAGCAGGCCGAGCAGGCCGACGAACAGGCCCACGCCGACGGTCGACTTGAACCACATGCCGCCGTCCGGCGACTCGCCGCCCACGATGCCCACCTGGAGCGCGCCGACCAGCGCCGCGACCACCGTGGTCAGCCCGAAGACCAGCGCGAAGAACACGATCGCCTTCGCCGCGAGCACCCGGCTGCGGCTGGAGCAGGCCGTCATCGTCGTACGGATCATGCCGGTGCCGTACTCCGACGCGATGGTCAGGACGCCGAGCGTGATCACGCAGATGGTGCCGAGCAGCACGCCGAAGAAGCCGAGGCCGAGCACCTCGTTGCCCTCCATCGAGCTGGTGTCGGCGGAGGCGACGACCGCGGCCGACGCGAGACCGATGCCGATCATCAGCACCAGCATCACGCCGAGCGTCCACATCGTGGAGCGCACGGAACGGATCTTCGTCCACTCCGAGGCGAGCGCGTCGCCGAGGTGCGCGCGCCGGATCGGGATCGGAGAGGCGTACCCGGGGCCCGACGGCAGCGGTGGCTGCTGCTGAGGCGCGGCGTAGGGCGGGGGCGGCGTGCTCATCGGGCGTCGTCCTTCTCTGTCTTGTCCATGGACGCCGGTGCGGGCGCGGGTGCGGGCGGCGCGGGCGGGAGCGCGGGTGCAGGCGTGGGTGCAGGCGCAGGAGCGGGCGCAGGCGCGGGTGCCTGGGGCGGCGCCGACGGGGTGGCGTAAGGATTCTCTGCCGGGGCCGGCGGCTGCTGCGGCTGTGCCTGGGGCGGCGGCGGGGCGTACCAGCCCGGCTGCCCCTGGCCCGGCACCGGCATCTGCGGCGGCGGCATCATGCCCGGCGCGAGCGGCTCCTGGAGCCCCGCCCGCTGGTCGGCGGTCGAGCGGTAGTCCACGGCGCCCTGCGTCATCCGCATGTACGCCTCCTCGAGGGACGCCTGGTGCGGGGAGAGCTCCCACAGCCGCACGTCCGCCTCGTGCGCCAGATCGCTGATCCGCGGCAGCAGCAGGCCCGTCACGCGCAGCGCCCCGTCCGGCTCGGGCAGCACCTGGCCGCCCGCCTCGGTGAGCGCGGCGCCCAGCTTCTCGCGCTGCTCCGGCTCGGTGTCCGGGGTGCGCACGCGCGCGAATCCGGCCGAGTTGTGCGCGATGAAGTCCCTGACGCTCATGTCGGCGAGCAGCTGCCCGCGCCCGATCACGATCAAGTGCTCGGCGGTGAGCGCCATCTCGCTCATCAGGTGCGAGGAGACGAAGACCGTACGTCCCTCGGCCGCGAGGGACTTCATCAGGTTGCGGACCCAGAGGATGCCCTCGGGGTCGAGGCCGTTGACCGGCTCGTCGAAGAGTAGTACCTGCGGGTCGCCGAGGAGCGCGGCCGCGATGCCGAGCCGCTGGCCCATGCCGAGGGAGAACCCCTTGGAGCGCTGCCTGGCGACCTCCTGGAGGCCGACGACGCCCAGCACCTCGTCGACCCTGCGGGCCGGGATGCCGGAGAGCTGCGCCAGGCTCAGCAGATGGCTGCGGGCGGTCCGGCCGCCGTGCACGGCCTTCGCGTCGAGCAGCGCGCCGACCTGGCGCGGCGCGTTCGGCAGCTGGTTGTACGGGTGGCCACCGATGGTCACCCGGCCCTGGGTCGGCTGGTCGAGGCCGAGGATCATGCGCATCGTCGTCGACTTGCCGGAGCCGTTCGGTCCGAGGAAGCCGGTCACGGTTCCCGGCCGTACCTGGAAGGAAAGGTTGTACACGGCTGTCTTGGCGCCGTAGCGCTTCGTCAGGCCGACTGCCTCGATCATTCTCCGCACCCAATCGGAAGTTCTGAACGGTTCGACAAGGTTCAGGACGTCGGGGCACAGGCCCCCGTAAGGGTTAGGAGCGTATCCGAGCGCTGACGGTTCCGGCCAAGAGTGCGTAAAGGGATCAGAGGTGCCAAGGAGTGGACCGTCGTCCGGTCTCCTGGAGGAGAAGCGTGCCCCGCTCGCGGACGGCCGGGGACGCGGCGGCCCGCCGCACCCAGTCCCGCGGGGTCGGGCCGAGCAGCGCGTGCAGCGCGGGGGAGTGGTCCATGAGCGCGGTGAGCAGGCCCGCCTGGTCGCCGACCGGGCGCGGGGCACCGGTGGCCGGGTCGGTCAGCACCCCGTACTCACTGACGTAGATCTGGAGGCCGGGGACCGGGGCGCCCGGCACGGGGACCCTGCGGTAGTTCGGCAGCTCGGTCGCGTCGACGGCCTTGAGCTGGACTTCGTCGAGCCAGGTGACGACGAGGGTGCGCCGCTCACCGGGGGCCTCGTAGGGGGCCGCCGCGACATAGCCGTTGCGGCCGATGTGGGCGGAGCAGCCGATCCCGATGCCGTGCGTCTCGACCGGGATCATCGGGACCGTCGCCGGGAGGTTCAGGCGGGACAGTTTGTACGCGATCTGGGCGGGGGTGGCGTTGGAGCCCACGGCCAGGACCGGGGTGCGGTCCCTGAGTACGTCGTCCAGGAGGCCCGGGGTTTCGAGGTCGAGGTCGTGGAGCTCGTCGGCGACGAGGAGGGCGGGGGCGGTGACCGGGCGGCCCGGATAGGTGAGCGGGGCCAGGGCCGGGACCGTGTCGAGGCCGAGGGCCTTGAGGGTGCGGGTTGGTTTCTTCAGCGCCATAAGGGCGCAGGTTAGGGGGTCGCGGCGGTCGTGCGGGGCTGGTCGCGCCCACGCGGCGGAGCCGCACATCGATACAGCCCCGCGCTACGCATCCCTCTTCTTCAAGAGCGCGTAGCCCACCATCAGTGCCACGGCCACCCACACCAGCAGGATCGCCAGCCCGCCCCACGGGCCGTACGGGACGTCGTTCGCCGGGGTGACGACCTGCATGATCCGGGAGCCCGCCTGGTCGGGGAAGTACTGGGCGACCTTCTTCGTCGCCGAGACGCTGCCGAGAATCGGGGAGACCAGGAAGAAGAACGGCATGAGGATGCCGAGCGCCAGCATGGGGGAGCGGAGCATCGACGCGATGCCCATGGAGAACATCGCCATCAGCGTCATGTAGACGGCGGCGCCGAGCACCGCGCGCAGCACGTTCGGGGCGCCGAGGTCCGTGCTGTACTCGCCCAGCATCATCTGGCCGAGGAAGAACGAGGCGAAGCTGGTGACCAGCGCGACGACCAGGACCAGCGCCGAGGCGACCGCGATCTTGCTGAACAGGAACCTGCCGCGCTGCGGAACCGCCGCCAGCGAGGTGCGGATCATGCCCGTGCTGTACTCGCTCGCCACGACCAGGACCCCGAAGACCACCATCGCCAGCTGCCCGAGGGTGAGGCCGGCGAAGGAGACGAAGGTGGGGTCGAAGGTCAGCTTGTTCTCGGTGGAGAGGTCCTTGAACTCGTTCTTGGACAGGGCGCTGATCAGCATGCCGAGCCCGACCGAGACGATGACGGCGAGGCTGAGCGTGAGGGCCGTCGAGTTGACCGACTTGATCTTGGTCCACTCGGACCGGAGGACCTGGGCCGCGGCCATGTCAGGCCCCCTTCTCGTCGTTCGTGCCGCCGTTCCACGACGAACCCCAGCTCTGCGGCTGCGGCTGCGGCTGCGTCGGCCGGCCCGAGTGCGCGTGGTACTCGACGGACTCCGCCGTCAGCTGCATGAAGGCCTCTTCCAGGGACGCCTGCTGCGGGCTCAGCTCGTGCAGGACGAGCTGGTGGCTCGCGGCCAGCTCGCCGAGCTGCTCGGTGGAGCCGCCGTCCACCTCGAGGGTGCCGTTGCCGGACTCGACGACCGTGATGCCCGCCTCGTGCAGTACGTCGAGGAGGCGCTCGCGCTGCGGGGAGCGCAGACGCACGTAACTGCGTGAGTTCTGGCGGATGAAGTCCGCCATGGAGGTGTCGGCGAGCAGCCGGCCCTGGCCGATGACCACCAAGTGGTCGGCGGTGAGCGCCATCTCGCTCATCAGGTGCGAGGAGACGAAGACGGTGCGGCCGGCCGCCGCGAGGGACTTCATCAGATTCCGGATCCAGTGGATGCCCTCGGGGTCGAGCCCGTTGACCGGCTCGTCGAACATCAGGATCTGCGGGTCGCCGAGGAGCGCGCCCGCGATGCCGAGCCGCTGGCCCATGCCGAGCGAGAAGCCCTTGGCCTTCTTCTTCGCCACCGCGGTGAGGCCGACCGTGTCCAGGACCTCGGTCACGCGGCTCTTGGGGATGCCGTTGGACTGCGCCAGGCACAGGAGGTGGTTGTAGGCGCTGCGGCCGCCGTGCATGGCCTTCGCGTCGAGGAGCGCGCCGATGTACCTGAGGGGGTCCTTCAACTGCGCGTACCGCTTGCCGTCGATGTGGGCCGTGCCGGCGGTCGGGTTGTCGAGGCCGAGCATCATGCGCATCGTGGTCGACTTGCCCGCGCCGTTCGGGCCGAGGAAGCCCGTGACGATGCCGGGTCTGACGCTGAAGGTCAGGTTGTTCACGGCTGTCTTGGCGCCGTAGCGCTTGGTCAGCCCCTCGAGCTCGATCATGAAGTCACGCTAAAACGGGCGAAAGCCCCCTGCCACTTAGAGGTGGCAGGGGGCTTTCGCCGGGCGTCAGCGGGACTGCTGCGCGGGCACACCGCGAGAGATCGGCTCGTCCTCGGCGGGCGCACCGGCGGCAGCGACAGCGGCACCGGTCAGCGTGGCCAGCATCTCGCGGACGTTGGTCAGCTGGGCGTTGATCGAGTCGCGACGGTTCGTCAGCGCCGCCAGCTCGCGCTCCGATTCCGAGCGGATGCGATCGGCCTTGGCGTTCGCGTCGGCCACGATGTCCTCGGCCTGGCGCTGGGCCGTCTCCACCGTCTGACGGGCGCGGCGCTCGGCGTCCGTGCGCAGCTTCTCGGCCTCCAGGCGGAGCTGCTCCGCGCGGTGCTCGATCTCCGCGAGACGCTTCTCGGCCTTGGCCTGACGCGAGGCCAGGTCGCGCTCGGACTGCTCGCGGCGCTTGGCCAGGTTCGTCTCGAAGTCGGCGGCGGCCTGGGCGGCCTTGGCGCGGGTCTCCTCGAAGAGGGCGTCCGCCTCCTCGCGCTTGGACTGCGCGTCCTTCTGCGCCTCGGTCCGCAGCGCGGTGGCCTCGCCCTTGGCCTTCTCGACGATCCGGACGCCCTCGTCCTCGGCCTTGGACTTGCGCTCGGCCGCGAACGACTCCGCGTCGTTGCGCACCTGCTGGGCCGCCGACTCGGCGAGCTCGCGGTGCTGCTCGGCGGCCCGGCGGGCCTCCTCGCGCAGGTCCTTGGCCTCCTCCTCGGCGAGGCGGAGGATCTTCTCGACGCGAGCGCCGAGGCCGGCGTACGACGGCTCCGCGTCGTTCACCTGCGCCTGGGCGTTCTGCGTCTCGAGGTGGAGTTCCTCGATGCGCTTTTCCAGAGCAGTGATTCGAGCAAGAGCGCTGTCACGGTCGGAGACGAGCTTGGAGATTCGTTCGTCCACCTGAGCGCGGTCGTACCCACGCCGCACAAGCTCGAAGCCGTAGGGGGAAGTGTCGCTCATGGGGTTCCTGTCGAATGAGACCGGTGAGGTGATAGAGGGAATCCTAGGGGTCCAAGCGGCGTGTCATCGAGCAGATGCCCGTTTGATCTGGAGAATGACACCCCTTTTGAGTGGCGTAGCGGCGGAGCTCTTGCCAGGAGGAGGGCCAAAGGTCCTTATCAAGCACGTCACTTGGCCTCCTGGCTAGCCCTCGGACCCCTTGCCACCCGAACGTGTAGACCCTGCCGCGGCGCCAGCCTTGACGCCACCGTCCTTGCCCGAGCCGGACGGAGCCTCAAAAGATTCCAACGCCTCCAGTACGTCCTGGACACGGGAAATCTCGGCATTGATGTCCTCGCGGCGCCGGACCAGGACGTCCAGATCGCGCTGACCCTTTTCGATCATGGCGGCGGACTCCTCCTCCGCGTCGGCCTTGATCTTCTGCGCCTCGCGCGTGAGCTCGGCCTTTTTCTGCTCGGCCTCCTTGAGCAGGCCCTCGGCCTTCTTCACGGCGGCGATACGGACCTTGCCGGCCTCCGAATTGGCGTCGTTGAGCAGCTCCTTGGCCTTGGCCCGCGCCTCGGAGAGCTGCTCCTCGGCGGCCTTGACCAGGGCGTCGCAGCGCTCGCCCGCGTTCCGCATGGCCTCCGACGACTCGCGGCGCGCCCGCTCGTGCAGCTCCTCGATCTCACCCGTGATGCGGTCCCGCAGCTCCTCGGCCCGCTCCCTTATCTGGGTCGCGTCCCGGCGGGCGCCGACGAGCAGCTCGTCCGCGTCCGTGCGGGCCTTCTCCACCGTCGAGTTGCCCTCGACGGTGGCCTCGGAGACCAGCCGCTCGGCTTCCTTGCGGGCCGCGCCGACCATGGTGTCGGCCTGCGCCTCCGCTTCGGCGGTCGTCTTCTGCGCCGTCTCCTGCGCCTCGCGCGTCAGCTTGTCGGCCTCGACGGCGGACTCCGTGATGAGCGTGTCGACCTGTTCCGCGGCTTCCGTACGGCGCTTGTTGGCGTCCTTGCGGGCCTCGTCCAGGGTGCTCTCGGCCTCGTCGCGTGCGGCGCTCGTGATGCGCTCCGCCTCCGCCGCGGCCTCCGCCTTGACGCGCTCGGACTCGGTGCGGATCCGCTCGGCGTGCTGCTGCGCGGAGCCGACCGTCTCGGCGGCCTCGGCGCGCAGCCGCTCGGCGTCGCCGGACGCGTCCGCGATCAGCTTCTCCGCCTTGGCGACGGACTCGGTCCTGACCCGCTCGGCCTCGGCGTTCGTCTCCGTCGTCAGCTGCTCGGCCGCGGTGAGCGCCTCGGTGGTCAGCCGCTCCGCCTCGGCCGCGGCGTCGGCGACGCGCTTCTCGGCCGCCGCGGTGGACTCGGCGCGGACCCGCTCGGCCTCGGCGTTCGTCTCCGTCGTCAGGCGCTCGGCCTCGGAGCGCGCCTCGCCGATCAGGGTGTCGGCCTGCGTCGCCGCGTCGGTCCGGATGCGGTTGGCGTCCTCGCGGGCCTCGGCGCGGGTGCGCGAGGCGTCCTGGTCGGCGGACTGCCGCAGGTCGGATACCTCGGTGCGGACCCGCTGGGCCTGCTCGGACGCCTCGGTGCGCAGCCGCTCGGCCTCGGCGATCGCCTCCGAGACCGTGCGCTCGGCGAGGGACTTGGCGGCCTCCGACTCGGTGGCGGCCTCGGAGCGGACGCGGTTCGCGTCCTCGGCCGCCCGCTCGCGCTCCGCGTAGGCGTCGGAGCGGACCCGGTCGGCCTCCTCCTGCGCCTCCCGCTTCGTACGGTCGGCGACGTGCTCGGCGGTCGAGCGCAGGCCCGCGATCTCCTCCTGGGCCTGCTCCTGGAGCCCGGCCACGGCGTCGCGCACCTGCTGTGCGGTCTGCTCGGCGGTGCTCACCATCTCGGTCGCCCGCTGGTCCGCCTCCTCGACCAGCCGCGCCGCCTCGGTCTGCGCCTCCTCGACCCGGGCGCGGGCGACGGCGAGCAGCTCCTCGCTCTGCTCGCGGGCCCGCTCGCGCTCCTGGTCGGCCTCCTGGCGGGCGCTGCCGAGCGTCTCCTCGGCCTCGCGGCGCCGACGGGCGGCCTCCTCCTGCGCGGCGGCCAGCGTCTCGGCGGCCTCGGTGGAGATCCGCTCGGCGGAGGTCTGCGCCTCGGCGCGCAGCCGGTCGGCGGAGTCCTGCGCCTCGGCCTTGAGCCGCTCGGCCTCCGACGCGGCCTCGGACCGCAGTCGTACGGCGATGTTCTCGGCCTCGGAACGCGTCGTCGAGGCGTCGGCGGCGGCCTCCGTGCGCAGCCGCTCGGCCTCCGTCTCGGCCTGCGCCTGCAGCGTCCGGACCCGCTCGGCGGCCTCGGTGCGCAGCCGCTCGCTCTCGTCGGCCGCCTCGCGGCGCAGTCGCTCGGACTCCGCGCGGGCGTCGTTCAGCGTCGTCTCGGACGACGTGAGGCGCTCCTCGGCCTCCGTGTGCAGCCGGGTCAGCTCACGGGCCGCCTCGTCCTGCCGGTTCTTTATGGCCTGCTCGGCCTCGTCCTTGAGGGCCTGCGCCGCGCGCTCCGCCTCGGCCTTGGTGGCCTCGGCCGCCTCCTCGGCATCGGCACGATGCCGGTCGGCCTCGGCGCGGGTGCGCTCCAGGGTCTCCTCGGCCTGCTTGCGCAGGGAGGTGGCGCGCTCGATGGCCTCGGTGCGCACCCGCTCGGCCTCGGTGGTGGCACCGCGGCGCAGCTCGTCCGCGTCGGCCCTGGCCTTGCCGAGCAGCTGCTCGGCGGTGCGGGCCGCCTCCTCGATCTGCTGGACGGCCTCGCGGCGGGCCTCGGCCCGGATCCGCTCGCCCTCCTCGACGGCCTCGGCGCGCAGCTGCTCGGCCTCGCCGCGCAGGCGGCGGGCCTCCTCCTGCAGCTCGACGGTCTTGGCCCGGTACTCCTTGGTGTCGTCCTTGGCCGCGCCCTTGAGCTGCTCGGAGATGTCGTGCGCCTCGGCGCGCAGCCGGTCCGCCTCGGCCTCGGCCTCGGTGCGGATCCGCTCGGCCTCCTCGGCGGCGGCCTTCGTCGTCGTCTTGGCTTCCTGAGACGCCTTGTTGAGGACGTCCTCGGCGGTACGGGCGGCCTTCGCGAGCTCGCCCGCGGTCTCCTCGGCGGTGACCGTGCGGGCCTTCTCCTTGGCGTCCGCGATGAGCTTCTCGGCCTCGGCCTTCGCGTCGGCGACGACCTGCTCGGCCTCCGACTTGGTGACCTCGGCTTCCTTGGTGGCCTCCTGGACGAGGCGGGCCACCTGCTCCTTGGCCGTACGCGTGCGCTGCTCGTTGGCGGACTCGGCGCTCGACAGCTGCTTGGCCGCGGCTTCCTTCGCCTCGGTGAGGACCTTCTCGGCCTCGGCGCGGGCCTCGCGCAGCGCGGTGTCCGCCTCGGCGATCTTCTGCTCGGCGGCCCGGCTCAGCTCGCCGGCCTGGCGGCGCGCGGCGTCCGACTCGGCGGTCGTGGACGTGCGCAGCTGCTCGGCGTGGTCGGTCGCTTCCTGCGCCTGGGTGGACGCGGCGTTCAGCAGGCGCTCGGCGTCCTGCCGCGCGCGGGCCAGGATCGCCTGGGCCTCGCTGCGCGCGGTCTCGGCCTCGCTGGTCAGCCGCTGGCGAGCCTCGGCGGCGACCCGCTCGGCCTCCGCGCGGGCGGCGGCGAGCGCCTGGTCGGCCTCGGCGCGCGACTCGTCGAGGAGGCGGCGGGCCTGCTGCTCGCTGCGGGCGCGCAGCTGCTCGGCCCACTGCACGTTCTCGTTGACGTGCGTCTCTACGGTGCGGCGGCGCTCGGCCAGTTCCTGGTCGAGCTGCTGCCGGCGGTTGACCGCCTCGGTGTGCAGCTCGGACTGGAGCCGCGACTGCTGCTCGGCGTGCTCCTGGAGGATCCGCTGCGTCTGGGCACGGGCCTCGCGCAGCTCGCGCTCGGCGTCGGCGCGCAGCTGATCGGCCTGGATCTGGGCATTACGGAGCAACTGCTCGGCCTGGTAGCCGATGTCCGCCCCGTCATAGGCAGGCCGGGACGCGAGGCTGCGGCGCGCCTCGTGCAGCTTGGCGCGCAACACCTCCACCTGGTAGCCCAGGTCCTCGGCGTGCTGGACGGCCTTCTCCCGCTCGGTCTTCAGCCGCTCCATCTCGGCTTCGAACCGCGAGAGATGGTCGGTCTCAGCCGGCCGACGGCCGTCCTGGCTCTCGTAGCCCCGCACTGCGCGGTCCCATCCGTCCCCTGGTCGCAAGTTCTTCCTTACGAGCCCCGTCCATCCGCCGAACGGGGCCCCCGGGGAATGGTGTCAGATCGACAGCGAGTGCGCAGTCGGCGCTTCGGGCTCACCCACTTCAGCCCTGCAGCCCCGACCCTCGTCCCCCGATACCCGGACCCCGGCCCACGACTGCCCGCCCGAGGCGGGAGTCGCCCCCCAACCCTACCGGCCCGAGTATGTGGAGGTCAGTGCTCCGTCGACTCCTGGGGTGCGGAGGTGACGAGTTCCGTCAGTACACCGTGACAGTCCTTGGGGTGCAGGAACGTGATGCGGGACCCCATCGAGCCGATCCGGGGCTCGTCGTACAGGACGCGTACACCCTTGCCCCTGATGGCGTCGGCGTCGGTGTCGACATCGGCCGTACCGAAGGCGATGTGGTGCACACCCTCGCCGTTCTTGGCCAGCCACTTCCCGACGGCGGAGTCCTCCCGGGTCGGTTCGAGCAGCTGGAGATAGGAGGCGCCCCCGTCGCTCGTCTCATTGATCTTGAGCATGGCCTCGCGTACGCCCTGCTCCTCGTTGACCTCGGTGTGGAACACCTCGAAGCCGTACGTGGCCCGGTAGAACTCGACAGTCGTGTCGAGGTCATGGCAGGCGATCCCGATGTGGTCGATTCGCGTCAGCATGCTGTCAGTGCAGCGCGGTTCGAGGTGGTTACGCAACGTGCGCGCGATCACATTCACTGGCCGATGACGTGCGCCGTACTGCTCAGTACATTCGAGTAAACCCTCGTTCACTCCTCATCTCCAAGGGGCCGTGCCTCATGTCTGGAACGACCGGTACCACCTCAGTGATCGTCGCGGGCGCTCGGACGCCCATGGGCCGTCTGCTGGGGTCCCTCAAGTCCTTCTCCGGAGCCGACCTCGGCGGCTTCGCGATCAAGGCCGCCATCGACCGTGCGGGAATCGGTGGCGACCAGGTGCAGTACGTGATCATGGGCCAGGTGCTGCAGGCCGGGGCAGGGCAGATCCCGGCACGCCAGGCCGCGGTCAAGGCGGGCATCCCGATGAACGTCCCGGCGCTCACCATCAACAAGGTGTGCCTGTCCGGTCTCGACGCCATCGCGCTCGCCGACCAGCTGATCCGCGCGGGTGAGTTCGACGTTGTGGTGGCCGGCGGCCAGGAGTCCATGACCAACGCCCCGCACCTCCTCCCGAAGTCCCGCGAGGGCTACAAGTACGGCGCCGTCGAGATGCTCGACGCGATGGCGTACGACGGCCTGACCGACTCCTTCGAGAACATCCCGATGGGCGCCTCGACGGAGAAGCACAACACCCGTCTCGGCATCGCCCGCCCCGAGCAGGACGAGATCTCGGCGCTCTCGCACCAGCGGGCCGCCGCCGCGCAGAAGAACGGCCTGTTCGAGGCCGAGATCACGCCCGTCGAGATCCCGCAGCGCAAGGGTGACCCGGTCCTGTTCAGCAAGGACGAGGGCATCCGCGGCGAGACCACGGCGGAGTCGCTGGGCAAGCTGCGCCCCGCCTTCGCCAAGGACGGCACGATCACGGCCGGTTCGGCCTCGCAGATCTCGGACGGCGCCGCCGCGGTCGTCGTCATGAGCCGCGCCAAGGCCGAGGAGCTGGGCCTGGACTGGATCGCCGAGATCGGCGCGCACGGCAACGTGGCGGGCCCGGACAACTCGCTTCAGTCGCAGCCGTCGAACGCGATCCAGCACGCCCTGAAGAAGGAGGGCATCGGCGTCGAGGACCTCGACCTCATCGAGATCAACGAGGCCTTCGCGGCGGTCGCCGTGCAGTCAATGAAGGACCTCGGGGTGTCCTCGGAAAAGGTGAACGTCAACGGCGGAGCCATCGCCCTGGGTCACCCGATCGGGATGTCCGGCGCCCGCATCGTGCTGCACCTCGCCCTGGAGCTGAAGCGGCGCGGCGGCGGAACGGGCGCGGCCGCGCTGTGCGGCGGCGGTGGTCAGGGTGACGCGCTCATCGTGCGGGTACCCAAGGCATAACCGTCTTTTGTTTCGTACGGGCATGAGTGAACGGAGCTGTTGATGCAGGACGTCCCCACGCTGGTCGCCCAGGCGAGGGAGGGCAGGCCGCGGGCCGTGGCCCGGCTGATCTCGCTGGTGGAGGGGGCGTCCCCGCAGCTGCGCGAAGTCATGGCCGCGCTCGCCCCGCTGACCGGGAACGCGTACGTGGTCGGGCTCACCGGATCGCCGGGTGTCGGTAAGTCGACATCGACGTCGGCGCTGGTGAGCGCGTACCGGCGGGCCGGGAAGCGGGTGGGCGTCCTCGCCGTCGACCCGTCGTCGCCGTTCAGCGGGGGCGCGCTGCTCGGCGACCGGGTCCGGATGTCGGAGCACGCGTCCGACCCCGGGGTGTACATCCGCTCCATGGCCACGCGCGGGCACCTCGGCGGGCTGGCGTGGGCCGCGCCGCAGGCGATCCGGGTGCTGGACGCGGCCGGGTGCGACGTCGTCCTCGTCGAGACCGTGGGCGTCGGGCAGTCCGAGGTGGAGATCGCCTCGCAGGCCGACACGAGTGTGGTGCTGCTCGCGCCCGGCATGGGCGACGGGATCCAGGCGGCCAAGGCCGGGATCCTGGAGATCGGCGACGTGTACGTGGTCAACAAGGCCGACCGGGACGGGGCCGACGCCACGGCCCGCGAGCTCAACCACATGCTGGGTCTCGGGGAGTCCAGGGGCCCCGGTGACTGGCGGCCGCCGATCGTGAAGACCGTCGCGGCGCGGGGCGAGGGCATCGACGAGGTCGTCGAGGCGCTGGAGAAGCACCGGGCGTGGATGGAGGAGCACGGGGTGCTCTCCGAGCGGCGGGCGGCGCGGGCGGCCCGGGAGGTCGAGACGATCGCGGTGACCGCGCTGCGGGAGCGGATCGGTGACCTTCGGGGGGACCGGCGTCTCACGGTTCTGGCCGAGCGAATCGTGGCCGGGGATCTTGATCCTTACCGCGCTGCTGACGAGCTGGTCGAGGGTCTC
Organism: Streptomyces sp. HmicA12; assembly: GCF_000373565.1. GTDB lineage: Bacteria > Actinomycetota > Actinomycetes > Streptomycetales > Streptomycetaceae > Streptomyces. The sequence continues at coordinate 340,509 of NZ_KB891850.1, forward strand.
ACCCAGGGCTGACGCGCCTTCTCGTCTGCCGGGTGCGCCTGCTGCGCGGGTGCGGGCCGGTGGGGCTTCTCGCGCAGTTCCCCGCGCCCCTTTCGCCTTCGCGTCTGCCGAGCCGCGTTCGTCTCGCGAGTGCGGGTCTCGTCGTGGCTGGTCGCGCAGTTCCCCGCGCCCCTGAAGGCCGCAGGCCTTCCAGGGGCGCGGGGAACTGCGCGAGAAGCCCCACGGCCCGCAGCCGGAGACAAACAGGGGGTCAGTCGTCGTTGCCGTCGTCGTCCGACGTCCGGTCGGGGGACACCGTGCTGGACCCGAGATCCACGTGCCAGTCCCGCTGCGTCCCGTTCGCCGACGTCGTCTCGACCTCCCAGACCTTCACCGAGCCGTCGTCGTCGGCGTCCACCGAGGTCACCGTCCCCTTCGCGGCAGCGGCCCGCGCCGCGTCCTCGGCCGACGTCGACGCGTTCCTCAGCGCGGAGGCGACCCGCGCCGGGTCATCGTCGTCGTCCTTCTCGACGTGCGCGCCCAGCACCTTGCCCGTGCCGGGGTCGACCTCGACGTGGTGCCAGGCGGTGTTGCCGGAGCCGATCACGTCGACGTCCCAGACCAGCCGGCCGTCGTCGGAGTCGAGGTCCGCGCCGACCGCGAGGCCCGGAGTGTGCCGCAGGGCGGCGGCGATCGCGTCCTCGGCCTTGATCGTGGCGCCCTTGGCCTCGGCGGCGTTCTCCTGCGCGTCACTGACGCCGTCGTCCTCGACCCGGACGCTCGACCTCGACGCGGTGCTCGATCCGCTGTCGTCGGAGACGGCGACCGCCGTGGCGGTGCCCCCGCCGATCAGCGCGACGGCGGCGATGGCGGAGATGACGGTCGTACGGCGCTTCATGAGGTTCTCCCGTTCGCAGGTTCTGAGCGGTTCGTTGTCCGACGGGAATCAATCTGCCCGAGTGATCCTGAAGCCCCGCTGAAGGAACCTGAAGAAGCCTTCAGGAACCACCTGCGACCCTGAGACACATGCGCCTGTTGATCGTGGAGGACGAGAAGCGGCTCGCCCTGTCGCTCGCCAAGGGACTCACCGCCGAGGGGTACGCCGTCGACGTGGTCCACGACGGCCTCGAAGGGCTGCACCGGGCGAGCGAGTCCCCGTACGACCTGATCGTCCTCGACATCATGCTGCCCGGCATGAACGGCTACCGGGTCTGCGCCGCCCTGCGTGCCGCGGGCAACGACGTGCCGATCCTGATGCTCACCGCGAAGGACGGCGAGTACGACGAGGCCGAGGGGCTCGACACGGGCGCCGACGACTACCTGACCAAGCCGTTCTCGTACGTCGTGCTCGTCGCGCGGGTCAAGGCGCTGCTGCGGCGGCGGGGGAGCGCGGGCAGTGCCAACCCCGTGCACACCGTCGGGCCGTACGCCGTGGACACCGCCGCACACCGGGTCACCCACGCCGAGAACGGTGAAGTGCCGCTCACCGCAAAGGAGTTCGCGGTGCTGGAACAGCTCGTCACGCGCGCCGGTGAGGTGGTGTCGAAGGCCGACATCCTCGAGCACGTGTGGGACTTCGCCTACGAGGGCGACCCGAACATCGTCGAGGTGTACATCAGCGCTCTGCGGCGCAAGCTCGACGCGTCCCTGATCCGGACCGTGCGCGGCGCCGGGTACCGGCTGGAGATCCCCCGATGAGCCCGGTGCGCAGGCGCTTCAGCTCCGTACGCGCCCGTGCCGCTCTCGCCGCGACCCTCGTGGTCGCCGTCGCCCTGGTCGCGGCCGGGGCCGCCGTGCTGCTCGCCCTGCGCGCCAACCTCGGCGAGCAGGCCGGCGCCGGAGCCGACTCGGCCGCGCGCCGGGTCGCCTCGTCCCTGGTCAGCGGCACCGCACCCGCCGACCTCGACCTGGACGACGACGATCATCCGGTCCAGGTCGTGGACGACGACGGGAGGCTGCTGGCCGCCTCCGAGGACCTGGAGCGGATCAGCGGCACCGGCACCGCCGCCGTCAAGCCCGTCGCCCCGCAGACGGACGACGACGACGACGGAGATCACGACCGGGGCGACGACAGCAAGCGCGGCGGCACGGTCTCCGACGACACCGACCACACGAACGGCAGCGCCACCGTCGACGGCGACAGCGCCGACTACCGGTTCGCGGCGGTCGAGGTCGACGACACCGCGTACGGGGATCTGACGGTCTACGCCGGCGGCTCGCTGTCGGCCGAACAAGGCGCCGTCGGAACGGCGTTGACGGCGATGCTGATCGGATTCCCGGTGCTGCTCGTGGTCGTCGGCGGTGTCACGTACCTCGTCACCCGGCGTGCGCTGCGGCCCGTCGAGGGCATTCGCGCCGAGATGGCCGCCATCACCGCGTCCCAGGACCTGGGCCGCCGGGTGCCGCGGCCGGACACCCATGACGAGGTGGCCCGCCTGGCCGCCACCACCAACGAGACCCTGGCCGCGCTCCAGGACTCGGTCGAGCGGCAGCGGCGCTTCGTCGCCGACGCCTCGCACGAACTGCGCAGCCCGATCGCCTCGCTGCGCACCCAGCTCGAAGTCGGCGCCGCCCACCCGGAGTTGCTCGACGTGGACGGCGCCGTCGAGGACACCGTGCGGCTCCAGGAGCTCGCCGCCGACCTGCTGCTGCTCGCCCGCCTGGACGCCGGGGAGAAGCCCGGCGGCGCGCGGGTGGACCTCACGGCGCTGGTCCGTGAGGAGCTGTCGCAGCGCACCGGCGACCCGCACCCCGTCACCGTGGCGGCGACGGGACCCGCCCAGGTCGCCGGATCCCGCGGCCAGTTGGCCCGGGTCCTCGGCAACCTCGTGGACAACGCGCAGCGGCACGCCCGCACCGCGGTCCGGGTCACCGTGGACGTGGACGTGGACGCGGGCGCGGGCGGCGTGGTGCTCACCGTCGCCGACGACGGCGACGGGGTGCCGGAGCGGGAGCGGGAGCGGATCTTCGAGCGCTTCGTACGGCTCGACGACGCACGCTCCCGGGACGGCGGCGGGGCCGGACTCGGCCTCGCCATCGCCCGGGACGTGGCCGCGCGGCACGGCGGCACGCTCACCGTGCGCACCGCTCCGCAGGGCGGGGCCCTCTTCGAGCTCAGGCTGCCCGCAGGCTAGTTACGGACATCCACACGGACGTCCACGGGGGAGGTCGGCGGTCCTCCGCGGACCCTCATGTGTTCGCAGGTGTCACGGTTTGCCGCGCTGCGAACGCAAGTGCTCGGCGATGGGCGTGAGCGCCTTGTGGAGCTCGCTCAGATCCTGCGGCGAGACGAGGTCCATGAAGTGCTGCCGTACGGACGCCACATGGTGCGGGGCGACCTTCTGCATCGTCTCCAGACCGAAGTCGGTGAGGACGGTGTACAGGCCGCGCCGGTCCGACTCGCAGTTCTCGCGGCGCACCAGACCCGCGTTCTCCATGCGGGTGATCTGGTGCGAGAGCCGGCTCTTGGACTGCAGGGTCGCCGCAGCAAGGTCGCTCATCCGCATCCGGTGGTCCTCCGACTCGGAGAGGTTCACCAGGATCTCGTAGTCGTTCATCGTCAGGCCGAAGGGCTGGAGATCTTTCTCCAGCTGGTAGTTCAGCAGCTTGTTGACCTCCAGGTGGGTGCGCCAGGCGCACTGTTCCTCGTCGGTCAGCCACTGTGTGGCCGTCTCGGTCTCCATGAAATCGATTCTACCTAAGAAGTTGAAAGGCGAACGAACGTGGGGGATGCGACGCCTCACACCCCGGTGTGCGAAAAGCGGTGCAGGAATGGGGTCACGCGTTCGACGTCACACTCCGCAGACTACCGCTCACAGCCCGAAGCGACGCTGGAGGTCCCCGAGCTGTCCGGGAAGGCGCGGCGCCTGTGGCTGACCTGCGCCGGGTCCCGGGCTACCGCCCGGTACGCCCGCCTGGTGAGGTACGTCACCCGTGGCGAGCTCCTGCATCAGCGCCTCGCTCGACTGCAGCAGAACCGTCCCCGCGCCGACGAACTCGAACTGGTGCTCCTCGCCGCTGACCCCGCCGATCCCCGTCATCGCACGTAGACCGCCGATGACACCTGTCAGGTAGCCATGGTCGTAATGGTGGCAAGGTGACGGGCAGTCAGCCCAGCCGACGAGCGCCTGCGGATCTACGCGGATAGGCGGTTCCATGAACACGACCGGGCCGTTCGAGGCCGCCACGAATTTGCCGGTGCCAATGAGTGTGAGGAAGCCGGGCACGATGGACTGCTTCAGCGCGAGAGTTGGCTGAAAAGCGAGCAGATTCCCCGCGCGGATCGTCAGGTTGCCGTCATCCAGGTCGTAGGAGTTCACGTCGAAGGCCCGGTCGGCGAGGAGCATCTTGCCGCTGCCCTCCGCCACCACCCAGTCGCTCGCGTGCAGCGGGGAGTGGAAGGAGGTCCGGACGAGACGGTCGAGGCGCCCGTGCCCGATGCCGTTGAAGTCGATCCGCCCGTAGTAGGCGATCATCTTCCCCTTCTGCAGGAACCACTGGCTGCTCTTGAGCTCCACGCAGAAGGTGTACGCGTTGACGTTGTCGTCGACCGGCAGCGTCATGGGGTCGAACACGATCGGGCCGCTCACAGCTTCTCCTCCGAGGCCTGGACGTACACCGCACCGCTCCCGCTGAGCTCCAGCTGGAACGCCTCGCCGCTGCCGCGGCCCACCATGTCCCGCCAGCCGAGCGCCGTGGACAGCTTGTTGCGTACGTCGCCGTGGTGGGCGACGTACGCCTGCGGGTCGACGTGCACCGGGTTGTTCGGGGTGATGGGGACCTCGATGACACCGCCGTGCGCCATGACGGCCACCGCGCCCTGCCCCTTGAGCGTGGTCGTGAACAGCCCCTGCCCGCTCACCTGCCCGCGCACCATGCCCATGACCCCGCCCTGGGAGCCCATGAACATGGTCCCCTGCTGCAGCGCCCCGTCGAAGGCGAGCAGCCGGTCCGCCTCCACGTACAGCGTGTCGCCGGACAGGGTGATCACCTGCACGTGGTGGCCGCCGTGCCCGAACAGCACGGTGCCGCTGCCCTCGATGGTCATCAGCGGTGTCGCCTCGCCCGCCACCCGCCGCCCGAGCATCGACATCAATCCCCCTTGCCCGCCCTGCATGTTGGGTGTGAAGGAGACGTCCCCCTTGTACGCGAGCATCGCGCCGCGCTGGCTGTAGAGCCGCTGCCCGGGCACGACGGTCGCCTCGATCATCTTCGAGTTGATCTCGCGGAAGCTCGCCGCCATCTCAGACATCCCCCGCGATCGTGTTGCGCTCACTGGGCTGTACGTAGACCAGGCCGTCGCCCTCGAAGAGGATCTGGAACGCCTCGCCGCCGCCTTCCCCCAGGAACGTACGGAAGGTGACCCCCGACTGGAACGACTGCCGCAGGTTCCCCTGGTGCGCGACGTACGCGCCCGGGTCGACCGTCAGCGGGTAGTCGCGGCTCACCCGCAGCACCACCGCCGGCCCGTCGCTCATGAGTGCCGCCTGGCCGTGCCCCTCGACCGTGGTCGTGAACAGACCGTTGCCCTGGGACGCTCCGCGCATCCCCGTGAAACTGGTGCCGGTGCGCAGCCCCGCGTCCGTGCACAGCAGATTGCTGGCCTCGACGTACAGCTTGTCCCCGCGCAGATCCACCAGGTTGATCTCGCTGGCCCGGTCCGCGAACCAGCACGTCCCCTGACCCTTCACCTCCATCACGGTCATCTGCTCACCCGTGATGCGGCGGGTCACCATCCCCCGTATCCCCTCGCCACCCCCGCTCAGCTTCTTGAACGCCATGCGGCCGTCGTACGCGACCATCGAACCGTTCTTCGCCTTGACGCCGTCGCCCGTCATGTCGACGGCGAGCATCTTGCTGCCCTGCAGCCGGAACGTTGCCACGAGGTCGAAGGTAGCGGGGTGGGGGAGCCCGCCGACAGGGCGGGAGCGGGGCGATGCCACAATGGAGAACGCTTGTGCGCGTATTCACAAGATCAAACGGACCGTTCCAGCTCGCCGCCCACTTCAGCCGAAGGTGCCTCGTGGACATCAAGACCGCCTCCGCCATCCGCCGACTCCGCCTGGTCTCCGCCCCTGAGGCCGTCTCCTTCATCCTGCTGCTCGTCTGCTCGGTGCTGAAGCGGACGACGGACTTCAACGCGGTGCCCGTGATGGGCATGGTCCACGGCGTGCTGTTCGTCCTGTACGTGCTCTTCTGGCTGGACGCCTGGAACCGCGCGAAGTGGAGCCTCGGCCGGGCCGCGCTCTTCTTCGTCCTCTCCGTGCTGCCCACCGGCGGCTTCTTCGCCGAGCGGAAGCTGAAGCGCGAGGCCGAGAGCGCCGTCGACGCGGCCATCGCCGCGCGGGCCCGCCAGGAAGGGATCGTCAACGCATGATCGTCGCCTTCTCCGTGACGCCGCTCGGCGTCGGTGAGGACGTGGGGGAGTACGTCGCCGACGCGGTGCGGGTCGTCCGCGCCTCGGGGCTGCCCCACCGGACCGACGCGATGTTCACGTCGATCGAGGGAGAGTGGGACGAGGTGATGGACGTCGTCAAGCGTGCCGTCGCCGTGGTCGAGGAGCGGGCTCCCCGCGTCTCGGTCGTCCTGAAGGCCGACATCCGTCCCGGGGTGACCGACGGCCTGACCTCCAAGGTCGAGACGGTGGAACGGCATCTCGCCGAGTAGTTCCCGGTACACGGCCCGGCGCCCCTGAAGCGAGCTCCGCCCGCTCGGGGGCGCCGGGCCGTCTGCCCCCAATAGGTGGAACCCGCCCCCCATACCTCACTCGTACGCCTCCTTCGGTTCGACACGCCGACGAAAGTCACCTTTTGTGAGGGTATCGACACGCTCGGCCACCGCGGTCGAGCTGCCAGAACCTGGAGGGCGCTGTGCGGCCTGAGGGCTATGACTACGACACCTACAGCAGGCTCGCGGGGCCGCTCACCGAGCCCCCTGGCGACGACGGCTACCGGGTGCAGTACACCTCACTCCTCTCCCGTGAGCCGCACCGAATACGAGCCGTCCTCCTGATGACGCTCGCCCCGGTCCTGACCGGGATCCTGCTCGTCTATCTCGTGTGGCCCAGTCACTGGGTGGAGCGCGAGGGCGGCGAAGCCTGGCTGGTCGACCTCGACATCGTGATGCTGGTCTCCATCGGGCTGATCGAACTGTTCATGCTCGTCAACGTCATATCCATCGCCCACGCGACGATGGTGGCGAGGGACCCGGTCCCGGTCCGCCCCGAACCCGGCACCCGGGTCGCGTTCCTGACGACGTACGTCCCCGGCAAGGAACCCCTCTCGATGGTGCGGGCCACCCTCGAGGGCGCCGTGCGCATCACGCACGACGGGCCGTTCGACGTGTGGCTGCTCGACGAGGGCAACGACGCCACGGCCAGGGCCCTGTGCGAGGAACTCGGCGTCCGCCACTTCACGCGCTTCGGCGTCGAGGAGTGGAACCAGAGGAAGGGCGCCCACAAGACCCGCACCAAGCACGGCAATTACAACGCCTGGCTCGCCGTGCACCACGCCGACTACGACTTCTTCGCGTCCGTCGACACCGACCACGTACCGCTGCCGGAGTTCCTGGAGCGGATGATGGGGTACTTCCGGGACCCGGACGTCGCCTTCGTCGTCGGACCGCAGGTCTACGGCAACTACGTCTCGCCGGTCACCAAGGCCGCCGAGTCCCAGCAGTTCCTCTTCCACGCGCTGATCCAGCGGGCCGGCAACCGCTATCGGGCGCCCATGTTCGTCGGCACCAACAACGTCGTACGGATCTCCGCGCTCAAGCAGATCGGCGGACTCGTCGACTCGATCACCGAGGACATGGCGACCGGGTTCGAGATCCACCGGCACAAGAACCCCGAGACGGGCGTCGGCTGGCGCTCCGTCTACACCCCCGACGTGCTCGCCGTCGGTGAGGGGCCCGCCTCCTGGACGGACTTCTTCACACAGCAGCTGCGCTGGTCGCGAGGGACGTACGAGACGCTGTTCAAGCAGTACTGGAAGGCACCGTTCTCGATGCCGCCCGGCCGTCTCTTCTCGTACACGATGATGCTCGTCTACTACCCGATGACGGCCGTCAACTGGCTGCTCGGCGTGGTGAGTTGCGTGCTGTTCCTGTGGTTCGGCGCGTCCGGGACCCAGGTGTCGGCGTCCGTGTGGCTGATGCTGTACAGCGACGCCGCGGCCCTCCAGATCGGGCTGTACCTGTGGAACCGGCGGCACAACGTCTCGCCGCACGAACCGGAGGGGTCGGGAGGCCTCGCGGGCATGGGCATGTCGGCGATCTCCGCGCCGATCTACCTGAAGTCGCTGGGCGCGGCCCTGCTGCGCCGCCCGTCCCGCTTCGTCGTCACGCCCAAGGGCGGCGACGCGACCGCGGACCGGCTGCTGACCTTCCGGATCCACCTCTTCTGGGCGGCCGTGCTGACCGCGTCGCTCGTCGCGTCCGTCGTCCTGGACCACACCCACGTGGCCATGCGGACCTGGGCGGTGCTCGCCCTGTGCATCTCGGTCGCGCCCGTCGTGGTGTGGGCCGTCACGCGGCGCCGCCAGGCACAGGCACCGGCCCGGGGCCGGGCCCCGGCCGCCGAACGCGAAGCGGCGCTCGCGGTGTCGTCAGGGTCGCCCGTGTCCTCAGGGTCGTCCGTATCGCCGGTCTCCAGCACGAGCACAGGAGGGAACTGACCCGATGGCTGCCATGAACTACCGGCCTTCCCAGCGGACGAAGAAGACGGTTCTCGGAGTGGGTGGCATCGCCCTCCTCGTCGGCCTCAACGCGCCGGCCGCCTGGAACTTCGCGTCCGAGCGGTACTACGAGTGGAAGATCGCCCAGCCCGGCTACAAGGCCAAATACGGCTCGTGGAGCTCGGTCGACATCCCCGAGGAGTTCCGTACCAACGCCATCCACGCGGCGCTCCTGCACACCGGCAAGGTGCTGATCGTGGCGGGCTCGGGCAACGAGCAGAAGAAGTTCGACGCCGGGTCCTTCGACACCGTCCTGTGGGACCCGAAGGCCAACACCTTCAAGAAGATCTCCACGCCGGAGGACTTCTTCTGCTCGGGCCACGCCCAACTCCCGGACGGGCGGCTCCTGGTGGCGGGCGGCACCGCGCGCTACGAGCAGCTCGACGGCGAGGTGACCCGGGCCGGCGGCGGCATGCGCGTCAAGAACGAGAACCCCGACAAGCCGATCGTGCTGAAGAAGGGGACGAAGTTCCGCTCGCCCGCGGGCGTCGAGTACGTGTCGAAGTTCGACGTGACCGTGCCGAAGGCCAAGCGCTCCTTCGACATCTCCTACAGCGCGGCCGGCGTCATGCAGCCGTGGAAGACCAAGGTGAAGTCGAGCGAGGCCCGCGTCTTCGTCGAGGCCGCCGCGGACGGCAAGCAGTACGAGACGTCGAAGCAGGCCCAGTACGAGATCGAGGGCCTCAAGGGCGAGGACGCCGACAACACGTACGGGCTCTCCGAGAAGATCACCATGGACAAGCAGGACTTCCAGGGGATCAGGGCGGCCTACGAGTTCGACCCGGTCGCCGAGAAGTACGTGCCGGTCGACCCGATGGCGAAGGCGCGCTGGTACCCGACGCTCGTCGGCCTGGAGGACGGCAAGGTGCTCGCGGTCTCCGGGCTCGACGACGTCGGTGTCATCGACCCCGGCGACAACGAGATCTACGACCCGAAGACCAAGAAGTGGGAGATGGGCCCGAAGCGGTACTTCCCGACGTACCCGGCCCTCTTCCTCACCAAGGGCGGCAAGCTCTTCTACCCGGCCTCCAACGCCGGTTACGGCCCCGCCGACAAGGGGCGCGTGCCGGGCCTGTGGGACCTGAAGACCAACAAGTTCGAGCGGGTCCCGGGCCTCACCGACACGGACCAGACGGAGACGTCTGCGTCCCTGCTGCTGCCCCCGGCGCAGGACCAGAAGGTCATGATCATGGGCGGCGGTGGTGTCGGCGAGTCGGAGAAGGCCACGTCGCGCACCGCGGTCGTCGACCTGAAGGAGGACAGCCCGAAGTTCAGGACCGGGCCCCGACTCCCGCAGGGGACGCGCTACTTGAACAGCGTGATCATGCCCGACGACTCGGTCTTCACGTCCAACGGTTCCACCGACTACCGCGGACGCAGCGCGAGCAACATCCTCGCGGCGCAGTTCTACGACCCCCAGCAGAACGCCTTCCACGACGCGGCGTCCCCCCGGGTCGGCCGCAACTACCACTCGGAGGCGCTGCTGCTGCCCGACGGGCGGGTGGCCACCTTCGGCTCCGACCCGCTCTACGACAACGAGCAGAACACCAAGCTCGGTCACTTCGAGCAACGCATGGAGATCTTCACGCCGCCCGCGCTGCACAAGGGCGGGGAGAAGCGCCCGGTGCTCGGTACCGGCCCCGAGTCCCTCCCCGACGACCACAAGGCGACCTACAGGACGGCCGACGCCGACCGGATCGTCAAGGCGCGCCTGATGCGGCCGTCGTCCGTGACGCACACGACGGACGTGGAGCAGCGGTCGATCGAGCTCGGCCTGACCAAGGGCAAGGGCGAGGTCACGGTGGACGTGCCGAAGGACTCGGCCCTGGTCCCGCCGGGCTGGTACATGCTGTTCGCCACGGACGCGGACGGCGTCTCGTCCGAGGCCAAGTGGGTCAAGGTGGGCGACGGCCAGGACTGAGGTCCGGGGTCCGCGCCGGGCCGGGTCAGGTGTGCGCGTTACGGGCCAGGCCCAGCGCGTACTCCGCCCACCAGGTGCCTGCCGCGGGTCCGCCGCGGCAGGTGCCGTCCGACTCCCCGGGCCGCTTGACCCACAGATACGCGTCGACCAGCGGATCACCGGTCTCGGTGGTCGGGGCGGAGCCGAGGGCGCGGCCCGGCGGGTTGCACCAGGCGTCGGCGCTGCCCGGGGAGTAGGGGCCCGAGCCGTTGCGGCTGGTGTCCACCACGAAGTGGGCGCCGCCGAGCAGCTGGGACAGGCGGCTGCCGTACGCCGAACTCTCCTGGTCCGTCTGGAAGTTGGAGACGTTCAGGGAGAAGCCGTCGGCCTTCGCGACACCGGCCCGGCGCAGCGGCTCGACGAGTTTCGCGGCGTCCGGGATCCAGGCGGGGTTGCCCGCGTCGACGTAGACCTTGGTGTTCGGCTGCTGCTTCAGGCGGTCGATCGCCGAGGAGATCAGCGCGTAGCGCTCCTCCTGGTACTCGGCCGGGGTGCAGCCGTCGACGATGTGCCCGAGCGCGTCGGGTTCGAGGACGACGAGCGCCTTCGCGTCGGCGATGCCCGTCGCGAACGCGTCGACCCACTGGTGGTAGAAGTCCGCGCTGTGCGCGCCGCCCGCCGAGTGCTGGCCGCAGTCGCGGTGCGGAATGTTGTACGCGACCAGGACCAGCGTCTTGTCGGCCTTCTTGGCCTTGGCCCCGGCCTCGGCGATCGCCGGGCGCGGGTAGTCGCCCGGCGCCCACATGCCCTGCGGGTGCTGCGCGATGCGCCGGATCACCGCGGCGTCCGAGGACCGGCCCTGCTTCTCCCACCGGTCCGCCTGGACCGCGGCGGCGGAGGCGGGGTCGACCCAGAACGGGGAGGTGTCGGCGGTGTCGGGGGAGGGGGCGGTCTGCCCGGCGGCCTCGCCGGTGGACTGCCGGGGATCGCCGGAGCAGCCCGTGGCGAGGGCGGAGACGAGGAGTGCGGCGGCGGCGAGCGCGAGGGCTCGGGCCGGTGTGCGGATGGTCGGGACGGGCATCCTGCCCCCTGGGTCGGAGCGCGTACGATTCCGACAATCGTGACATAAGGGTCAGCTGTTGCAGTGTATTAGACGCCCTGTCAGGTGTCCCTGCCGCCCGTCAGGAGCGCGCCGCCCAGCGCGGTGCGCTCGTAGAGCACCTGATGGCCATAGCGGTGGGCGGTGAGCAGGCCCGCGTCCCGCAGCGCCGTCAGATGCGCGGAGACGGAGGACGGGGCGCGGCCCAGCGTGTGGGCGAGGGCGCTGGTCGACATCGGGGCGTCGAGCGCGCACAGGACGTCGGCGCGACCGCGGCCGAGGACACCGGCGAGCGCTTCGGGCGTCGTCCCGGCCGCCCGGGTCCACAGGCCGCCCACACCGCGCGCCGGGTACGCGACGGTCGGCTGCCAGGGCGCCTCGAAGCCGCTCACCACGTCCGGCCAGGAGAACACGCTGGGCAGCAGCACCAGGCCCTGTCCGTCCAGGCTGCGGCGGTGGCCGGCGGCGCGGGCGGTGAGCGTGAGCGTCGCCGGGTCCCAGCCGATCCGCGGATGCAGCTCGGCGAGCAGCCCTTCCAGGCCGACCTGGGCCAGGCGCCGGGAGTGGTACGCCACGTCGGCCTCCAGCAGGGCGCGCAGGCGCGGCCACTCGGGCTCCACCAGGACGTGCCAGGCCCGCTCCATGGTGTCCGCCAACTCCCGGACGGCGCGCGCGGGTTCGGCCAGCAGGGCGCGGCCCGCCGGGGAGTCGGCGGCGCCCGGGGTGCAGGCGAGCGAGTGCGCGAAGTCCCGCCGCGCGACCTCCGGATCCGTCGCCCGCACCAGCGCGATCTCCTCGTCGAACGTCGCCGCCGGGCCGATCGGCGGCGGCCCGAGGAAGTCCGGCGTATGGCCGCGCTGCGGCATCAGCAGCCACAACCGCGCCAGATCGAGCTCATCGGCCGCGGCGCGGATCCGGCGCAGCCACGGCAGGTGATACCCGTGCCGTTCGGGCCGCTTGAGCGTCCGGATCGCCTCCTGCGTCTCCCACAGGGGCGAGAGGGCGAACCGGCAGCGCGCCAGGTCGCTCTGCCCGAAGCGAAGGTGCAGCGGCATGGATCGACGGCTCCCGTACTCTCCGGAACATTCGGCTGGAGCCGAAACAGTACGACTCCGCGGCCCGCCGGGCCAGGGTGCGTCCATGACGACCGACCTCCCCTCCGACGCGCGGCCGGACCCCGGGCCCGCCACCACGACACCCGCGTCCGACGGCCCGGCCGGCTACCTCCGGCTCTTCCGCGTCCGCGAGTTCCGCTTCGTGTTCGTCGCGCACGCCGCGTCCCTGTTCGGGGTGGTCGTCGCCGAGATCTCGCTCAGCGTGCTCGTCTACCGGCTGTCCGGGTCGCCGTTGCTGAGCGCGCTCACCTTCGCCCTCGGCTTCCTCCCGTACGCGGTCGGCGGGACCCTGCTGTCGGGGATCGCCGACCGGTACCCGCCGCGCCGGGTGCTCGTCGGCTGCGATCTGCTCTGCGCCGCCTGCGCGGCACTGATGGCGCTGCCCCTGACGCCGGTCGCCGCGCTGCTCGCCCTGCGCTGCGCCATCGCGCTGGTCTCGCCCGTCTTCAACGGCACCCGCATGGCGACCCTCACCGACGTCCTCGGCGACGGCGACCTGTTCGTCCTCGGCAGGTCCCTGCTGCGGATCGTCTCGCAGAGCTCCGTCCTCGGCGGGCTCGCGCTCGGCGGCGTGCTCCTCACCGTCGTGACCCCGCGGGGTGCGCTCGTCATCACCGTCGTCACCTTCCTCGGTTCGGCCGCGCTGCTCCGGCTCGGCACCCGGCGCCGCCCGGCGCGCGCCCGCGGACAGGGGGCACTGCTGCGCACCTCCCTGTCCGGGGCCCGGCGCCTGTTCGCGCACCGCCGGGTCCGCGTGCTGATGCTGCTGCTCTGGGTGCCGCCGATGTTCTCGGTGGTCCCGGAGGTCCTCGCCGCCGCGTACGCCGACGAGATCGGGGTGGGCACGGCGGGCGTCGGCCTGCTGATGTGCGCCATGGCCGTGGGCACCATCGGGAGTGAGCTGTTCGCCGGGTCCGTGCTGACCCCCGCGACCCGTTCCCGCATCGCGCTGCCGCTCGCCTGCGTCACCCTGCTGCCCCTGATCGGGTACGCGGTCACCCCCGGCCTCGTACCGGCCCTGCTGCTCCTGCTGCTCGCCGGGGCCGGATCCGCGTACACGCTCGGCGTCGACCGCTGGTTCGTGGAGGCGATCCCCGAGGACCTGCGCGGCCGCGCCATGACCCTGCACAACGCCGGCCTGATGACGGTCCAGGGCGTCGGCGCCGCGCTCGGCGGAGCGGCCGCCGAGGCCTTCGGGGTCGGTGCCACGGTCGCCGGGGTGGGCGCGCTCGGAGCGGTGTGCTGCGCGCTGCTGGCCCTGGAGGCACGGGCCTGCGGGGCGGCGAACCGGCCAATGGGCGAGACGGGGCTGACCACCATGTGACCGGCCGGTAAGGTCGAGGGCGTGCCGAAGCCGCTCAGTCTTGCCTTCGATCCGATCGCCCGCGCCGACGAACTCTGGAAGCAGCGCTGGGGGTCCGTGCCGTCCATGGCCGCGATCACCTCGATCATGCGCGCGCACCAGATCCTGCTCGCCGAGGTCGACGCCGTCGTCAAGCCGTACGGACTCACCTTCGCGCGCTACGAGGCCCTGGTCCTGCTCACCTTCTCCAAGGAGGGCGAGCTGCCGATGTCGAAGATCGGCGAGCGGCTCATGGTCCACCCGACCTCGGTGACGAACACGGTCGACCGGCTCGTGAAGTCCGGCCTCGTCGACAAGCGCCCCAACCCGAACGACGGCCGCGGCACCCTCGCCTCCATCACCGGGAAGGGCCGCGAGGTCGTCGAGTCGGCCACCCGCGACCTGATGGCGATGGACTTCGGGCTCGGGGTCTACGACGCCGAGGAGTGCGGCGAGCTCTTCGCGATGCTGCGGCCCCTGCGGGTGGCGGCGAACGACTTCGACGACGAGTGAACCGCGGGTTCCGGTCGTCCCCGGGCCCGGCTGAAGATCGCGCAAATCAGGCGGTTACGCTCGTCCCATGAAGAAATCCGTGCTGACCCGCTACCGGATCATGGCCTATGTCACCGGCGTGCTTCTGGTCCTCCTCTGCCTCGGCATGATCGCCAAGTACGTCTTCGACGTGGACGGCGCCGCGGACGCCACGCGCGTCATCGCCATCGCGCACGGCTGGCTGTACGTGATCTACCTGGTCTTCGCCTTCGACCTGGGGTCCAAGGCGAAGTGGCCGGTCGGCAAGCAGCTGTGGGTGCTGATCGCGGGCACGATCCCCACCGCCGCCTTCTTCGTCGAGCGCAAGATCTCCGCCGAGCTGGAGCCGAAGGTCGCCGACGACGGCACGAACCTCGCCAAGGCCTGACCTGAGCACCGTCCGGCACCCGCTCGTCGACGCCGCGCGGCGGCTCGCCGACGACGTTCTCGCGCCCGCCGCCGAGACCCACGACCGCGAGGGCGTCACGCCCGGGGCGATCGCCGCGGTCAAGGCGTCGGGCGTCCTCGGCGTGCACGCTCCGGCCGCTTACGGGGGCGCCGGGGCCCCGGCCGCCGTCGGCCGGGAGATCGCCGAGATCCTCGCGGGCGCCTGCTGCTCCACCTTCTTCGTGCAGGCGCAGCACCACACGCCCGTACGTGACCTCGCCACCGGCGCGCAGGCCCCCCGTGAGCGGTGGCTGCGCGCCCTGGCCTCGGGGGAGTCCCTCGCCGGCATCGCCTTCTCGCACCTGCGGGCCTTCCCGGAGCTGCCGGTGCGGGCGACCGAACTGCCCGGCGGCGGCGTCCGCTTCGACGGGCGCGTGCCCTGGTACACGGGCTGGGGCCTCAACGACGTGTTCCTGCTGGGCGGCGCGACGCGGGACGGCCATGTCGTCTTCGCGGTCGCCGAGCCCCGCGAACAGCCCGGCCTGACGCCCACCGCCCCGCTCCACATGGCCGCCCTGACCGGGGCCCGCACGGTCGGCCTGGTCCTCGACGGCCTCGTCGTCCCGGCCGACGCCGTCGTCGTACGCCGGCCGTACGCGGAGTGGGCCGAGGCCGACCGGCCCAAGAACACCAACACCAACCCGGCCGTCTTCGGCGTCGCCCGCGCGGCCCTCGACCTGCTCGACGCGGCGGGCGACGGCGAGGCCGTGGAGACCGCGGGCGTGCTGCGCGCCCGCCTCGACGCGGTGCGCAAGGAGGCCTACGCGCTGGTCGACGAGGTGCCCGCGGCGCAGGAGCTCGACGCCCGGCTCGCCGCGAAGACCCGCGCGTACGACCTGATGAGGGCCGCCACGACGGCGGCGATCGCGGCCGGCGGCGGCCGCGCCTTCAGCCTTTCGGCGCCCGCGCAGCGACTCGCCCGCGAAGGGCTGTTCCTGGTCGTCCAGGGGCAGACGGCCGAGGTGCGCGGTGCGCATCTGGCGGCGCTGCGGGCCTGAGATCCCGTTCCTTCTTGTACCGATGGCCGCCAGCCATCGACATTTACTAGGACGTCCTAGTAAATTCGAAGGCATGGGAAGCATGGACGCTGATGCCGTTGCCGAGGGCCGCCGTCGCTGGCAGGCCCGTTTCGACGCCGCCCGCAAGCGGGACGCGGACTTCACCACGCTCTCGGGCGACCCGGTCGACCCGGTCTACGGGCCGCGGCCCGGGGACACGTACGACGGGTTCGAGCGGATCGGCTGGCCCGGTGAGTACCCGTTCACCCGCGGCCTGTACCCGACCGGCTACCGCGGCCGGACCTGGACCATCCGCCAGTTCGCGGGGTTCGGGAACGCGCAGCAGACCAACGAGCGCTACAAGATGATCCTCGCGGCGGGCGGCGGCGGCCTCTCCGTCGCCTTCGACATGCCCACGCTGATGGGGCGCGACTCCGACGACCCGCGCTCGCTCGGCGAGGTCGGGCACTGCGGGGTCGCCATCGACTCGGCCGCCGACATGGAGGTCCTCTTCCAGGACATCCCGCTGGGCGACGTCACCACGTCGATGACGATCAGCGGGCCCGCCGTGCCCGTCTTCTGCATGTACCTGGTGGCGGCCGAGCGGCAGGGCGTGGACCCGGCAGTCCTCAACGGCACGCTCCAGACCGACATCTTCAAGGAGTACATCGCGCAGAAGGAGTGGCTCTTCCAGCCCGAGCCCCATCTGCGCCTGATCGGCGACCTGATGGAGCACTGCGCGCGGTCCATCCCCGCGTACAAGCCGCTGTCGGTCTCCGGCTACCACATCCGCGAGGCGGGCTCCACGGCCGCGCAGGAGCTGGCGTACACGCTGGCCGACGGATTCGGTTACGTGGAGCTGGGATTGAGCCGCGGCCTGGACGTGGACGTCTTCGCGCCCGGCCTCTCCTTCTTCTTCGACGCGCACGTCGACTTCTTCGAGGAGATCGCCAAGTTCCGCGCGGCCCGGCGCATTTGGGCCCGCTGGATGCGGGACGTGTACGGGGCGTCGAGCGAGAAGGCGCAGTGGCTGCGCTTCCACACGCAGACGGCCGGTGTCTCGCTCACCGCCCAGCAGCCGTACAACAACGTCGTCCGCACGGCGGTCGAGGCGCTGGCCGCGGTCCTCGGCGGCACCAACTCCCTGCACACGAACGCGCTGGACGAGACCCTGGCGCTCCCGTCCGAGCAGGCCGCCGAGATCGCGCTGCGCACGCAGCAGGTGCTCATGGAGGAGACCGGCGTCGCCAACGTCGCGGACCCGCTGGGCGGTTCCTGGTACGTCGAGCAGCTGACCGACCGCATCGAGGCCGACGCGGAGAAGATCTTCGAGCAGATCAAGGAGCGCGGGCAGCGGGCGCACCCCGACGGGCAGCACCCGATCGGCCCGATCACGTCCGGGATCCTGCGCGGCATCGAGGACGGCTGGTTCACCGGCGAGATCGCCGAGTCGGCCTTCCAGTACCAGCAGTCGCTGGAGAAGGGCGACAAGCGGGTCGTCGGCGTGAACGCCCACCACGGCTCCGTCACCGGCGACCTGGAGATCCTGCGGGTCAGCCACGAGGTGGAGCGCGACCAGGTGCGGGACCTCGCCGGGCGCAAGGAGACCCGGGACGACACGGCGGTGCGGGCCGCTCTCGACACGATGCTCGCCGCCGCGCGGGACGGGTCGAACATGATCGGACCGATGCTCGACGCGGTCCGGGCGGAGGCGACGCTCGGGGAGATCTGCGGGGTGCTGCGGGACGAGTGGGGGGTGTACACGGAGCCTGCCGGGTTCTAGGGGGCGCGTGGTCGTCTGCGGGTGCGTGGGGGCTGGTCGCAGCGGCTACGCGTCCGGACCGGTCACGGCGAAGACGAGCCGGAACAGCGCCCCGCCCCCCGGAGCCCGCTCGGCGGAGAGTCGCGCGCCGTGCGCCTCGGCGATCTGGCGGGCCATCGCCAGGCCCAGCCCCGAACCGGGCAGCGCCCGTGACGCCTCCGCGCGGTAGAAGCGGTCGAAGACGTGGGGGAGGTCCTCGGGGGCGATGCCCGGGCCGTGGTCCCGTACCGTCAACTCGCCGACCAGCAAGGTGATCTCGACCGTTGAACCCGGTGGGCTGAACTTCGCCGCGTTGCCGAGCAGGTTCGCCAGGAGGCGGGAGAGGCGGGACGGGACTCCGGGGAGGGTTGTCGAGGTTGCCTCGGGGGTGACCGTCAGGGTGAAGGGAACGCCGGGCCAGTGTGCCCGCGCCGTCTCCACCGCGTGCGCGACGAGCGGCGCGAGCGGCACCTCCTCGACGAGCGGGGTCGGCTCCTCGTCGCGGGCCAGCTCGATCAAGTCGTTGACCAGGGACGTGACTTCGTGGATCTGGCGGCCGAGCGCGGTGGACGCACGGTCCCGCTGAGCCGGTGTCAGGCGGTCCGCGCGGGCCAGGAGTTCGGCGTTGGTGCGGAGCGCGGTCAGCGGGGTGCGCAGTTCGTGGGAGGCGTCGGCGACGAGGCGTCGGCGGGCCGCCACCGAGTCCTCCAGTTCGGCCAGCATCGTGTTGAACGAGGCCGCCAGGCGCGTGACTTCGTCCCTGCGGCCCGATGGCAGGTCGATCCGGGTACGGGCGTCGCGGGTCGCCGCGATCCGCTCCGCCGTCGCCGTCAGCCGGGCCACGGGGGCCAGGCCGCGCCGCGCCATCCAGTTGCCGCCGAGCGCCGCGAGCGCGACGCCCGCCACGCTGATCGCCGCGAACAGCCAGGTCGCCTGCCGCACCCCTTTCGCCGTCGTGTCCGAGCGCAGCGCCACCTGGAGCGCCTTGTCCTCGCCGGCCGTGTACGGGGTGGTCAGCATCCGAACCGGATGCCCGTGCAGCGTGAGATCCGTGTAATAGGGCGCGTGCGTGCCCGCCGCCACCTCGCGGGCCGTGTCGGAGACGGGCAGCAGGTAGGCGCCGGACGGGTCGTCCGCCGCGTCCGCCGGGACCAGCTGGGCGCAGGCCGGGGCGGCCAGATAGCGGCACTCGCCGGACAGCACCCCGGGCGGCTCACCCCGGTTCTGCTGGGTGGCCAGGGTCGCCGCCTGGGTGAGCTGCAGATCGAGCTGGTGGCCGAGCTCGTAGCGGATGACGGCGTACGCGGCCGTGCACACGCCCACCGTGATGAGCGCGACCGTGGCGCAGGCCAGCAGCGCGAGGCGGGTGCGCAGCGGCAGGTGGGCCGGACCCGTGGCCGGGCGACCGGCCGGGCGGGTCACGGCGTGCCCAGCCGGTAGCCGACGCCGTGGACCGTGTGCAGGAGGCGGGACTCTCCGGCCGTCTCCAGCTTGCGCCGCAGATAACCCACGTACACGGCCAGCGAGTTGGAGTCGGGGCCGAAGTCCCGCCCCCACACCGCCTCCTGCACGACCTCGCGCGGCAGCACCTGCCCGGCATTGCGCACCAGGACCTCCAGGAGGGCGAACTCGGTGCGGCTGAAGTCGATGGTCCGCCCGCCGCGCCGACCCGTCCGGGTCGCCGGGTCCAGGACCAGGTCACCGTAGGAGAGAGGGTCGTCCGGCTCCGGTTCGGGAGCGGCCCGGCGCAGCAACGCCCGCACCCGCGCGGTCAGTTCGTCGAGCGCGAACGGCTTGACCAGATAGTCGTCGGCGCCCGCGTCCAGCCCGTCCACCCGCTCACTCACCGAGTCGAGCGCGGTGAGGACGAGCACCGGGGTGCGGTCCCCTATGGCGCGCATCCGGCGGCACACCGCGAGCCCGTCGAGGACCGGCATCATCACGTCGAGGACGACCGCGTCCGGCTCGGAGCGGGCCAGCGCGGACAGCGCCCGCTGCCCGTCGGCCACGGCCGTGACCCGGTAGCCCTCCACGGTCAGCGCGTCCTCGACGGCCGAACGGACCTCCGGGTCGTCGTCCACGACCAGGATCCGGGCCGGCGCGGGTGTGTTCCCTGTCGTCATGGAACAAAGGTGTCAAAAGCGGCTCTTAAAACCCTCTTAGACCGCTCCGTGACGCTCGACCGTCATGCGAACACCTCTCTCCGTCGTCATCGGCGCGGGCGGCACCGGGGGCCACATCTACCCGGGGCTCGCCCTCGCGGACGCGCTGCGCCGGGCCGCCCCGGACGCCGCGATCTCGTTCGTCGGCACGGAACGCGGCCTGGAGACCCGGCTCATCCCGGACGCCGGGTACCGGCTGCACACCGTCGACATGATCCCCTTCGACCCGGCGCTCGGCGCCCGCCGCTACCTGCTGCCCGCGGCCCTGCTGAAGTCCGGCGCCCAGTGCCGGGCCGTCCTGCGCGAGCAGCGCGCCCAGGTCGCCGTCGGCATGGGCGGCTACCCGAGCGCGCCGGTGATCGTCGGCGCCCGCATGTCCGGCCTGCCCAGCCTCATCCACGAGTCCAACGCGGTCCCGGGCCGCGCCAACCGCTTCGCCGCCCGCCTCACCCCGCACATCGCCGTCGCCTTCGACCGCAGCAGAGCCCATCTGCCGGGCGGCACAAGGGCGTTGACCACCGGCATGCCGATCGCCGCGTCCCTCGCCGGCCTCGACCGGGCCGCGCTGCGGACCACCGCGCGCCGGGAACTCGGCGTCCCGGACGGCGCCCGGCTCGTCCTCGTCAACGGCGGCAGCCTGGGCGCGGCGCGTCTGACGGAGGCGTCGGTGGGCCTCGCCGAGCGGTGGCGCGGACGCGACGACGTACACCTCCTGATCAAGACAGGACCGGCCGCCCTGGAGGAGACGCGCCGCCGCCTGCTCGGCACCTCCGCCGTCGCCGTCCCCTACCTCGACCGCATGGACCTCGCCTACGCCGCCGCCGACCTCGTCGTGTGCCGGGCGGGCTCGGCGACCGTCGCCGAACTCGCCACGACCCGCGTCCCCGCCGTCCTCGTCCCGTACCCGCACGCGCCCGGCGACCACCAGACCCACAACGCGCGGGTCCTCTCCGACGCCGGGGCGGGCCTCCTGCTCCCGGACGGACAGGCCACCCCCGAAGCCCTCGCGGCGCTCGTCGAGCCGCTGCTCGCCGACCCCGCGCGCCTCGCCGCCATGTCGGCGGCCGCGCCCGCCGGGCCGCACGCCAGGGCGGCCGACCTCCTGGCGGACCACGTCATCGAACTCGCAGCACAGCAAAGGGAGTTGCAGTACACATGAACACCACCCCCTGGGCCGGACGCACCGTCCTCGTCACCGGAGCCGAGGGCTTCATCGGCTCGACGCTGGTGGACCTCCTCCTGGAGCGGGGCGCGCACGTCCGCGCCTTCGTCCACTACAAGCCGTACGCCGAGAAGGGGCACCTGTCGCACCTGCTCGACGACCCCCGCGTCGAGATGCTCGCGGGCGACGTCCGCGACCCGGGCCGCGTGTCCGAGGCCGTCGCGGGCTGCGACACCGTGTTCCACCTGGCCGCGCTGATCGGCATCCCGTACTCGTACGACTCGCCCGGCGCGTACGTCCAGACGAACGTGGTCGGCACCGAGAACATCGCGGAGGCCTGCCGCCGGCACTCCGTGCGCCGGCTCGTCCACACCTCCACGAGCGAGGTCTACGGCACCGCGCTGACGGCCCCGATCGCCGAGGACCACCCTCTTCAGCCGCAATCCCCCTACTCCGCGTCGAAGATCGGCGCGGACATGATGGCGCTGTCGCACTGGCACGCGTTCGAGCTGCCGGTGACGGTGGTCCGCCCCTTCAACACGTACGGGCCCCGGCAGTCCGCGCGGGCCGTGATCCCGGCGATCCTGGCCCAACTGCACTCCGGCGCGCGGGAGATCAGGCTCGGGTCGCTCACCCCGACCCGCGACTTCACGTACGTCACGGACACCGCGCGCGGGTTCCTCGCGGTCGCCGAGTGCGAGCGGGCGCTGGGGCAGGTGGTCAACCTCGGTACCGGGCGGGAGATCTCGATCGGGGACCTCGCGCAGGCGCTGATCGTGGCGTCGGGCCGCGACGCCCGCGTCGTCTCCGACCCGGCGCGGCTCCGTCCGTCGGGGAGCGAGGTCCATCGCCTGCTGTCGGACAATCGCCGGGCGCGGGAGTGGGCCGGCTGGGAGCCCGAGGTCTCCCTCACGGAGGGCCTGAAGCACACGTCGGCCTGGGTCGCCGCCAACCTCAGCCTCTTCGCCCCGGGCCGCTACCAGGTCTGATCTCCGCCCGCGGGCGCGTGGGGGGCGTCTCGCGCCCCGCGGCGGAGCCGCTGATCGATACAGCCCCGCGCCCCTGTCCGCCTGAGCGTCTGCCGGGAGGCGATCGTTCGCGACTGCGGGTGGTGGTGGGTTGCTCGCGCAGTTCCCCGCGCCCCTGGAAGCGAGCTCCGCTCGCCCCAGGGGAAGCGCGCGCAGCGCATGCTTCGGGGGCGCGGGGCTGTGTCGGTCGGCGGCTGCGCCGCGGAGCGCGAGATGTCCCATCGGCCGTCAGCCGACGCCGAAGCCGGCCTTACAGGAGCGCGGGGAACTGCGCGACCAGCCACGACGCAACCCGCGCCCGGCGACGAGCCGCCCCGTACCGAGCTCCTAGTCGGCCGCGGCTGCCAGGCCCCCCAGGAGCAGCGCCGTGAACCGACGGACCCACTCCCCGTCCACCGGCTCCGCGCTCACCAGCGTCCGGTGCACCACCGCCCCGGCCGCGACATCGAAGATGAGGTCCGCCGTCGCCGCCGCGGTGCCCGGGTCCGGCGCCGCGGGAAGCTCCCCGCGGCGCTCGGCCCGAGCGCGTCCCTCCAGGACCAACCGTTTCTGCCGGTCCACGATCGAGGTACGGATCCGCTCCCGCAGCGGCTCGTCCCGGGTCGACTCGGCGACCACCGCCATCAGCGCCGTCTTGGTCTCGGGCCGGTCGAGCAGCGCGGCGAACTGCAGCACCACGCCCTCGATGTCGGCCGCGAGGGAACCTCTGTCGGGCAGTTCGAGTTCATCGAAGAGGACGGCGACCGCGTCGACCACGAGCTCGTTCTTGCCGGCCCACCGGCGGTACAGCGTGGTCTTCGCGACACCGGCCCGCGTCGCCACGTCACCGAGCGTCAGCTTCGACCAGCCGAGCTCCACCAGCGCCGCCCGGGTGGCCTCCAGGATCGCCTCGTCCGCGGCGGCGGATCGGGGACGTCCGGTGCGGGGCGACGACGGCGTACGGCTCTGCATGGTCGATGACCATACCGGCCGGTAGGACAAAACCGGATCGACCGTTCCGGGTGAGCCAGATCACCGGAGGGGGTGCCCCACGCGTCACCCATGACAGTTACGCTACGACCCGTAGCGAAAGCTCGAACTCGTACGACCGCTCCGGATCTGCACCCCGGGCCGGCCACGACGAGCGGCAACCACTGGTGCCGGGTGGGGACCCGGCGCCGCACACCGCGGCCGAGTCCGCGTCGCGCACCTCGCAATCCGGCGGGAGGTCACGGCGGCGGACCCGGCCCACAACTGTCCGCGGAGGGGGGAGACTGTACGCATGCAGCCACGGAACATGTCCATGAGCGGAGTCGTCGATCTCGCCGCGGTGAAGGCGGCCCAGGAGGCCAAGGCCAAGGCGGAGCAGGCGCGCGCCGAAGCGGCCCGTCAGGGCGGCGGCGGCGCCGTGCCGCCCGCCAGCCTCGTCATCGACGTGGACGAGGCCGCTTTTGAGCGGGACGTACTGCAGCGCTCCACCGAGGTGCCCGTCGTCATCGACTTCTGGGCCGAGTGGTGCGAGCCCTGCAAGCAGTTGAGCCCGCTTCTCGAGCGCCTCGCCACCGAGTACAACGGCCGCTTCGTGCTCGCCAAGATCGATGTCGACGCGAACCAGATGTTGATGCAGCAGTTCGGGGTCCAGGGGATCCCGGCCGTCTTCGCGGTGGTCGCCGGTCAGGCGCTGCCGCTCTTCCAGGGAGCCGCCCCCGAGGCCCAGATCCGGGGCACCCTCGACCAGCTGATCCAGGTCGGCGAGGAGCGCTTCGGGCTCACCGGCATCGTCGTCGACCCGGACGCGTCGGATGCGGAAGGCGCCGCCCCGGTCGTGGAGACCCCGGCCGGTCCCTACGACGCACTCCTCGAAGCGGCCGTGCAGGCCCTTGACGCCGGTGACCTGGCGGGCGCGGTCCAGGCGTACAAGAACGTGCTCTCCGACGACCCCGGCAACACCGAGGCCAAGCTCGGGCTCGGCCAGGCCGAACTGCTCCAGCGGGTCCAGGGCATGGACCCGCAGAAGGTGCGCGCGGAGGCCGCCCAGAACCCCGGGGACGTACCGGCACAGATCGCCGCGGCCGACCTGGACCTGGTCGGTGGGCACGTCGAGGACGCTTTCGGCCGCCTCGTCGACGCGGTGGCCCGCTCGGCCGGCGACGACCGGGACGCGGCACGGGTACGTCTGCTCGAATTGTTCGAGGTCGTCGGGGGCGACGACCCCCGGGTGACCACGGCGCGTACGGCTCTGGCCCGGGTTCTCTTCTGAGCCATCCGTGACCAGTTCCTAAACGCCACGGCTTGTGGTGCCGAGGTGAAAATTCGGTCCCCAGAGGTACACAGCGGTCGCGCTTTACCAAAACTTGGTAAACGCGGCCGCTGTTACTTGGAGTAAGTCGGGGTCGTACCTCTGTCCGGTTTCCTTCTGGATTCAACCCCTTTGGTAACTCCCTTGACAGCACCCTGCGTTGTCGGTCGATGCCGGGCGGTCGTGGTTCGGTTATCCGTCCGTTACCCGTGAGTAACGAACCCCCTTGTGCGAGCGCCGGGAATGCACCACGATCGGGCACGCTCGGTCCACTCCCCACTCGTCCGACAGCCATTCGGAACGCGGGGATCTGGGTCCCCACCGGGCAGGTCGGCGGTGAACCAAGGGGAGCGCCGTCGGTCTCAGGGCAGGGGGGTCTCGGCCATTTCGGCTGAGCCTGTCCGGCAGGTTGCGCGTGATGGCTCAGGTGCGACCAGTGGTTGTCGCTCGGGGGTGATCGCCGGTGATCAGGGTGCGGACTCGCGCCTCCGATGCGGGCGCTCTCCTTCCCGAGGACGTAGCACTTCTCCCATCCCTGCCCGGCTGAGCCGCCGCAAGGGGCAGTCAGGGCCGGAGATGTACGTCCGAGAAGGAGGAAAGTCATGAAGTCCGTGACTCGTGGCGGTACCAGATGGAAGCGGTTCGCCGTCGTCATGGTGCCCAGCGTCGCGGCGACTGCCGCGATAGGCGTGGCCCTGTCCCAGGGTGCGCTCGCGGCGTCGTTCAGTGTTTCGGGTCAGTCGTTCAAGGTGACGGCGGACTCTCTCGATGGCAAGAACTTCGTCCAGTACGGAGCCATCGACACGGGTAAGACGGGTGCCCACCCGGTTGCCGTCGTCGGCATGAAGACGGCGACGATCAACAACCTGTGCCAGTCCGTGGTCGTTCCGGTCCCGGTCTTCGGCGACGTGTCGATGAAGCTGTCGGCCGGCGCGGACAAGAACAACCCGGTCGAGGCCAAGACCCTCTACATCGACGCCGATGACCTGAAGGCCGACGCGACCTTCGAGAACATCGACATCGGTGTGGCGGCAGGTGACGCCAGCAAGGGCCCCGGTATCCACCAGGGCGACAAGGCCGACCCGAACTCGTTCGCCCAGCAGGCCGACTCGGTGCACTTCGAGAACGTCCAGCAGCGTGCGTGGGCCACCACGGCCGGCACCTTCAAGCTCTCGGGCCTCAAGATGAGCGTCAAGAAGGGCAAGCACGAGTGCTACTAGGCCGCAAGGGCCCGAACTCGGGTCCGGGGTCCGGCACTTGATGCGCTGAACGGCCGGGCGCGGGGACGCGCGGGGGATCGCTCCGGGCCGTCCCCGTGCCCGTATCCGGACAGCCATCATCACCACAGAACAACGCCATTCCCGAGGAGCTGTACGACATGAGCGCCGAAGCGCACGCAGGGCTGGGCCCCAAGCTTGGTCACATGCGCCAATCGTTCCGAGGGTGGCGCGGTCAGCGCCCGTTCTGGGGTGGTCTGCTGGCCATCCTCGGCGGCATCCCGATCATGTACTTCCCGTACGCGAACCTGACGCTCGGCACCATGACGATCCGCATGGCGACGACAGCGGGCGCGGGGTCGCTCATCATCGGCGTACTGCTGGTCGTGCTCGGTCTGACGATGTGGTTCCAGCCGCACTCCCGGGTCTTCGCGGGTGTGGCGGCGATTCTCCTCGCCCTTGTCTCTCTGGTGGTCTCCAACTTCGGTGGCTTCGTCATCGGCTTCCTGCTCTCGCTCGTCGGCGGCGCCCTCGGCGTCTCCTGGGCACCGGGCAAGCAGGCCGGCGCGACCGATCAGGGGACCGGCAACACGGCGGCGCAGGGTGGTGACGGCGCCGGTACGCAGGATCTGGGCGTCGTGCCGCCGGTCGCGGGTGCCACCTACCAGGTCTCGGGCGCAATCGACGACGAGTCAGGGACGAGCCCGAACAACGGGACGAACGGGAGGCACCGTGCCGGCTGACGAGGTGCACCACGAGGACTCCGCACCGGAGTCCCGTGCGAGAACCGGGCCGCGGCATGCAGCACCTAGGAAGCATCTGTTCACCAGGCTGCACATGCCCGCGGGCAAGGCGATAGCCATCGCGGCCATGCCCACGGCCGTGCTGATGGGTCTCGGTATGACGCCCACGCTGGCGTCGGCCAAGGACAACCCGACCGGGTTCTCCGCGGACGACTACAAGGCGTGCGCGGACGCGGTCGAGGCGCAGCAGGATGCCAAGGACGGCAAGGACACGACGGCGTCCCCGACGCCGTCGCCGTCCGCCTCGGCGTCCAAGGATTCCGAGGACTCCGCGGACTCCAAGGACTCCAAGGACTCCGAGAACACGGACAAGTCCAAGGACGAGGCCGGCGGCGACAAGGCCGAGCCGACTCCGTCGCCGTCCGCGTCTTCGGGCGGTTCGGAAACCGACAGCAAGGACGCGGCCACGCCGTCGCCCTCCGCTTCGGAGACCAAGAACCCGCTCGACCCGCTGGGCGTCGGTGACGCGCTCAAGGATCTCTTCACCCCGGACGACAAGGAGTCGGCCACCCCGACCCCGAGCCCGTCCGCCTCGGCGACCAAGGCCACCGACGGCGTCGGCGACGCGGTGAAGGACACGACCGACAAGCTGGGCGACACGGTCAAGGACACGACCGACAAGGCCGGCGACGCGGTCAAGGGCGCCGAGAGCGAGGCCGACAAGGCGACCGACAAGGCCGCCAAGGCTCTGGAGGACGCCGCGACGGCCACCCCGTCGCCGAGCTCGACCGAGCTGCCGGACAACTGCGAGGCGGCGACGGACGCGGCGGGTGCCAACGAGGACACCCCGGCTCAGCTCCCGGACAAGTCCTGGAAGCTGCAGGCCAGTTCGCTCCTGCTCAAGGGTGCGGACTACAAGGGCCTGGTCGACGTCCGGATGGCCGACGGCACCACCAAGCGGGTCATGAAGTACATCATTTCCGACGGCACCGACATCGGTGATCTGCACCAGATCGCGCCGGGGCCGAACGGCAAGTACTTCCACATCCGCTCGGACAAGGGCTCCACGTCCACCATTCGCGGCGGGAAGACGATCATGTACACGGAGGAGCTCTCGGGCAATCTGCTCGGGCTCATCCCCTTGACGTTCAACGCCAAGAACCCGCCGCCGATCAACCTGCCGCTGCTCTACTTCACCAACGTGAAGGTCACGCAGGCCGCGCAGTTCGGCGGCAACCTGCACGTGCCCGGGCTGCACACCACGATCGAGGACAGCTGACCTCGGTCGCCGAAGACCTCTCCGGGAGCCGCAACACCGCAAAGAACCGAGGGCGCCCCCTGTCTCGTACAGGAGGCGCCCTCGGTGCGTGTGCGTGCGGGACCGGCTAGTTGGCGCCGCCCAGCTGGTGCACCCGGACCATGTTGGTGGTGCCGGGGACACCGGGGGGCGAACCGGCCGTGATGACCACGGTGTCGCCGTCGTTGAAGCGGGAGAGCTTCTGCAGCTCGGCGTCGACCAGGTCGACCATCGCGTCGGTGGAGTCCACGTGCGGGACGACGTACGTCTCGACGCCCCAGGTCAGCGAGAGCTGGTTGCGGGTGGCCTCGTCGGTGGTGAAGGCGAGGATCGGCTGGCAGGCGCGGTAGCGCGACAGGCGGCGCGCGGTGTCGCCGGACTGCGTGAAGGCGACCAGCGCCTTGCCGTCCAGGAAGTCCGCGATCTCGCACGCGGCGCGGGCGACCGAACCACCCTGCGTACGCGGCTTCTTGCCCGGGACGAGCGGCTGCAGGCCCTTGGAGAGCAGCTCCTCCTCGGCCGCCTGGACGATCTTCGACATCGTCTTGACGGTCTCGATCGGGTAGGCGCCGACCGACGACTCGGCGGACAGCATGACCGCGTCGGCACCGTCCAGGATCGCGTTCGCGACGTCGGACGCCTCGGCGCGCGTCGGGCGCGAGTTGGTGATCATCGACTCCATCATCTGGGTCGCGACGATCACCGGCTTGGCGTTGCGGCGGCACATCTCCACGAGGCGCTTCTGCACCATCGGGACCTTCTCGAGCGGGTACTCCACGGCGAGGTCGCCACGGGCCACCATCACCGCGTCGAACGCCGCGACGACGCCCTCCATGTTGGCGACGGCCTGCGGCTTCTCCACCTTGGCGATGACGGGGACCCGACGGCCCTCCTCGTCCATCACCTTGTGGACGTCCTTCACGTCGTTGGCGTCGCGCACGAAGGACAGGGCGACCATGTCGCAGCCCATCCTCAGGGCGAAGCGCAGGTCATCGATGTCCTTCTCGGACAGCGCCGGCACGTTGACGGCCGCGCCGGGCAGGTTGATGCCCTTGTGGTCGGAGATGACACCGCCCTCGATGACGATCGTCTTGACCCGGGGGCCCTCGACGTCCATCACCTTGAGCTCGACGTTGCCGTCGTTGATCAGGACCTGGTCGCCGCGCGAGACGTCGCCGGGCAGACCCTTGTACGTCGTGCCACAGATCGACTTGTCGCCCTGGACGTCCTCGGTGGTGATGGTGAACTCGTCACCGCGCACCAGCTCGACGGGGCCCTCGGCGAAGGTCTCCAGGCGGATCTTGGGGCCCTGGAGGTCGGCGAGCACGCCCACCGCGCGGCCCGTCTTCTCGGCGGCGGCGCGAACACGGTCGTAGCGACCCTGGTGTTCGGCGTGCGTGCCGTGGCTGAAGTTGAAGCGGGCCACATTCATGCCGGCCTCGATCAGCGAGACGAGCTGCTCTTCGGAGTCGACGGCGGGGCCCAGCGTGCAGACGATTTTGGAACGGCGCATGGGGGCGATCCTATCGGTTTGTTTCGCTACGGAATATTCCGTCTGGTGGAATCTACAAATGGGCGGATGTGCGCTCAGGCGTGACGGCTGTCACTGTGCTCGACCAGCGCGTACGTCTGCTGGGCGATCTCCAGCTCCTCGTCGGTGGGCACCACGGCGACGGCCACCCGGGCGTACTCCGGCGAGATGATCCGGGCCTCGTCGGAACGTACGGAATTGAGCTCCCCGTCGACCGCCAGACCCAGCTCCTCCAGACCGGCCACCGCAGCCTCGCGCACCGGAGCCGCGTTCTCGCCGACGCCGGCCGTGAACGCGATCGCGTCCACCCGGCCGAGCACCGCGTAGTACGAGCCGATGTACTTCTTCAGGCGGTGGATGTAGATGTCGAAGGCGAGCCGCGCCCGCTCGTCGCCCTCGTCGATCCGGCGGCGGATCTCGCGCATGTCGTTGTCGCCGCACAGGCCGATCAGGCCGGACTTCTTGTTGAGCAGGACGTCGATCTCGTCCGCGGACATCTTGCCCACCCGCATCAGATGGAAGATGACGGCCGGGTCGACGTCTCCTGAACGGGTACCCATCACGAGCCCCTCAAGCGGCGTGAGACCCATCGAGGTGTCCACGCACTCGCCGCCGCGCACGGCCGACGCGGAGGCACCGTTGCCCAGGTGCAGCACGATGACGTTGACCTCGGACGGGTCCTTGCCGAGCAGCTCGGCCGTCTTGCGGGACACGTACGCGTGCGACGTGCCGTGGAAGCCGTAGCGGCGGATGCGGTGCTCGTCGGCGGTGGCGACGTCGATCGCGTAGCGCGCGGCCGACTCCGGCATCGTCGTGTGGAACGCGGTGTCGAAGACGGCGACCTGCGGCAGGTCGGGGCGGAGCGCCTGGGCCGTGCGGATGCCGGTCAGGTTCGCCGGGTTGTGCAGCGGCGCGACCGGGATGAGCCGCTCGATCTCGGTGAGCACGGCGTCGTCGATCACGGTCGGCTCGGTGAACCGCAGGCCGCCGTGCACCACCCGGTGGCCGATCGCGGCCAGCTCGGGGGAGTCCAGGCCGAGCCCGTCCTCGGCCAGCTCGTCGGCGACCGCCTTGAGGGCCTCCTCGTGGTCGGCGATCGGCCGGTTCTGCTCACGGGCGTCCCCGCCGGTGGCCAGCGGCGTGTGCTTGAGACGCGAGGTCTCCTCGCCGATGCGCTCGACCAGGCCGACCGCGAGGCGCCCCGCGGCGGAGCCGCTGGTCGACTGCGTGTCCGCCATGTCGAGGAGCTGGTACTTCACCGACGAGGAGCCGGAGTTCAGGACGAGGATGCGGGTGGCGCTCACAGGTCGGAAGCCTTTTCGGTGGGGGACTGGGCCTGGATCGCCGTGATGGCGACCGTGTTGACGATGTCCTGGACGAGCGCGCCGCGGGACAGGTCGTTGACCGGCTTGCGCAGCCCCTGCAGGACCGGGCCGACGGCGATCGCGCCGGCCGAGCGCTGCACGGCCTTGTACGTGTTGTTGCCGGTGTTGAGGTCGGGGAAGATCAGCACGCTCGCCTGGCCCGCGACCTCGGAGCCGGGCAGCTTGGTGGCCGCGACCGAGGGCTCCACGGCGGCGTCGTACTGGATCGGCCCCTCGATCTTCAGGTCGGAGCGGTGCTCCCGTACGAGATCGGTGGCCTCGCGGACCTTGTCGACGTCGGCGCCGGAGCCGGAGGTGCCGGTCGAGTACGACAGCATCGCGATCCGCGGCTCCACGCCGAACTGGGACGCGGTGCCCGCGGACTGGACGGCGATGTCGGCGAGCTGCTGGGCGTTCGGGTCCGGGTTCACGGCGCAGTCGCCGTACACGAGGACCTTGTCGGCCAGGCACATGAAGAAGACGGACGACACGATCGCGGCGTCCGGCTTGGTCTTGATGATCTCGAAGGCGGGGCGGATGGTGGCGGCCGTGGAGTGCACGGAGCCGGAGACCATGCCGTCGGCCAGGCCCTCCTGGACCATCAGCGTGCCGAAGTAGTTCACGTCGGCCACGACGTCGTGCGCGAGCTCGACGGTGACGCCCTTGTGGGCACGCATCTGCGCGTACGCGGCGGCGAAACGGTCCCGCAGCTCGGAGGTGGCCGGGTCGATCAGCTCGCTGTCGGCGAGGTCCACCCCGAGGTCGGCGGCCTTCTTGCGGATCTGCTCGACCGGGCCGAGGAGGGTCAGGTCGCAGACGCCGCGGCGCAGCAGCACGTCGGCGGCGCGCAGCACGCGCTCCTCCGTGCCCTCGGGCAGCACGACGCGACGCTTGTCCGAGCGGGCCTGCTCCAGCAGCTTGTGCTCGAACATCATCGGCGTGACGCGGTCGGACGAGGGGGCCTGGATGGTCCGCAGCAGGCCCGCCGTGTCGACGTAGCGCTCGAAGAGGCCGAGTGCCGTCTCCGCCTTGCGCGGTGTCGCGGCGTTCAACTTGCCCTCCAGGGCGAAGAGTTCGGCCGCGGTGGGGAAGGAGCCGCCGGAGACGGCGACGACGGGGGTGCCGGGTGCCAGCCGGTCGGCGAGCGTGAGGATCGCCTCCCCGGGCCGCTCGTTCAGCGTGAGGAGCACGCCCGCGATCGGCGGGGTACCGGCGCTGTGCGCGGCGAGCGAGCCGACGACCAGGTCCGCGCGGTCGCCGGGGGTGACGACCATGCAGCCCGGGGTCAGGGCGTTGAGGAAGTTCGGCAGCATGGCGCCGCCGAAGACGAAGTCCAGGGCGTCGCGCGCGAGGCCCGAGTCGTCGCCGAGCAGTACCGTGCCGCCGAGGGCGTGGGTGATCTGGGCGACGGTCGGCGCGGAGAGGGCGCCGTCGTCGGGCAGGACGTAACAGGGGACGGGCAGCCGATTGCTCAGCCGCTCGTGGATCTCGTCGCGGTCGCTCGGCCGCACCCGGTTGACGACCATCGCGAGGACGTCGCAGCCCAGGCCGTCGTAGGCCCGATAGGCGTTGCGGACCTCGGCGCGCACCGATTCCTCGGTCTGCTTCTTGCCGCCGACGACCGGGAGGACAGAAGCGCCGAACTCGTTCGCGAGGCGGGCGTTGAGCGCCAGCTCGTCGGGCAGCTGGGTGTCCGCGAAGTCCGTGCCGAGCACCAGGACGACGTCGTAGTCACGGGCCACCGCGTGGAACCGGTCGACGAGCAGCGAGACCAGTTCGTCCGTGCCCTGCTCGGCCTGGACCGTGGACGCCTCGTGATAGTCGAGGCCGTAGACGCTCGCCGGGTCCTGCGACAGGCGGTAGCGCGCCCGCAGGAGGTCGAAGAGCCGGTCGGGGCCGTCGTGGACGAGCGGGCGGAAGACACCCACCCGGTCGACCTGGCGGGTCAGAAGTTCCATGACCCCCAGTTCGACGACCTGCCGGCCGTCGCCCCGGTCGATCCCGGTCACGTACACGCTGCGCGTCACGCGTGCTCTCCGTTTCCTCCGTGGGGCCCCTGCCGTACCCCTGTCGCGTCCCTGGTCACGGGGCTGCCGCGGGGCTCGTGGGGCCGAAAAATATGGCCGTATCGAAAGCTGTGCCCTCTTGACAATACCTCCGGGCCTGGCTAAGTCGCCCGCCGGACAAAGGGCCTGTACAGCAGGGTCTCAAAGCCCCCTCGCGGCATGACCAAGCGCCTCTTGTGCCTCCGCGCGAACGCGTCGCCCCGCGGAGCGTGGAAGAATTGCGGTGGCTCAGACGAATCAGAAGCGAGCAGGAGACACAGCACGATGCGCATCGGAGTTCTCACCGCAGGCGGCGACTGTCCTGGTCTGAACGCAGTGATCCGGTCGGTCGTGCACCGAGCGGTCACGCACTACGGGGACGAGGTCATCGGCTTCGAGGACGGTTACGCGGGCCTGCTGGACGGCCGCTTCCGCTCCCTCGACCTGAACGCGGTCAGCGGCATCCTCGCCCGCGGCGGCACGATCCTCGGCTCGTCCCGCCTGGAGCGAGACAAGTTTCGCGCGGCCTGCGACAACGCCAAGGACCTCATCGACAAGAGCGGCTTCGACGCGCTCATCCCGATCGGCGGCGAGGGCACCCTGACCGCCGCCCGGATGCTGTCCGACGCCGGCGTCCCCGTGGTCGGCGTCCCCAAGACGATCGACAACGACATCTCCTCCACCGACCGCACCTTCGGCTTCGACACGGCCGTCGGCGTCGCGACGGAGGCGATGGACCGCCTCAAGACCACCGCCGAGTCCCACCAGCGGGTGATGGTCGTCGAGGTCATGGGCCGGCACGCGGGCTGGATCGCCCTGGAGTCCGGCATGGCCGGCGGCGCCCACGGCATCTGCCTGCCCGAGCGGCCCTTCGACCCGGCCGACCTGGTCAAGATGGTCGAGGAGCGGTTCTCGCGCGGCAAGAAGTTCGCCGTCATCTGCGTCGCCGAGGGCGCGCACCCCGCCGAGGGCACCATGGACTACGGCACGGGCGCCATCGACCAGTTCGGCCACGAGCGCTTCCAGGGCATCGGCACCGCTCTCGCCTACGAGCTGGAGAGCCGCCTCGGCAAGGAGGCCCGGCCGGTCATCCTCGGTCACGTGCAGCGCGGCGGCACCCCCACCGCGTACGACCGCGTGCTCGCCACCCGGTTCGGCTGGTACGCGGTGGAGGCCGTGCACCAGGGCGAGTTCGGCAAGATGACGGCGCTGCGTGGCACCGACATCTCGATGGTGCCCCTCGCGGAGGCGGTCACCGAGCTGAAGACGGTCCCCAAGGACCGGATGGACGAGGCGGAGTCGGTCTTCTAGACCCGGCCGCCGTCACGCAGACCCGGCCGCCGTCACGCAGACCCGTCGCCCGTCACGGATTGCGGATCCTGGACCAGAACTCGTCCAGGATCCGCTCCAGGAACTCCCGCCCGGCGTCCCCGGACCCGGGCGACGAGCCGCCGCCCCAGCTCAGCGTCGCGGCCATCAGCGCCTGGTACTCCAGGTGCATCTCGTGGAGCACGTCCTCCAGCTCCCGCCGCTGCACCGGGACCAGCCGGCTGATCGGCTTCGCGTACCCCTGCCAGCGGGTCGTCGCCGCGTTGCGCAGCAGCTCCGCCAGCTGCCCGTCCCGGCCGGTCACCGTCGCGAACGCGCGCGGGGTCAGCCGCAGCACCTCGGCGAGCGCCGACGACTGCCGCTCGCCGGCCCGCCACACACCCGTCTCCTCCATGCGCAGATACGACTGGATCTCCAGGCCCACGAACCGCGCCACGTCCTCCGGGGCGAGCCCGAGCGCGAGCCGGTGCTCACGCAACGTCCTCGGCGCGCCGATGAGTTCACCCGGTGAGCACCACAACGCACCTGCCAGCGCGGTGAGTTCAGCCGCCGTGGGGGTCGCGTCACCGCGTTCCCAGGCGATGACGATGTCCGGTGTGACGTGGGCGAGCCCG
The DNA here is from genome assembly GCF_000373565.1 of Streptomyces sp. HmicA12. GTDB lineage: Bacteria > Actinomycetota > Actinomycetes > Streptomycetales > Streptomycetaceae > Streptomyces. Next base: position 375,223 of record NZ_KB891850.1, read on the forward strand.
TACGAGGCACGCATGCCGTACGCGACGTGCCCCGGCGCCATCCCGAGCGCCTCGCGGAGGCGGCGGGCGGCGGGGGCGTTGAAGGGCGGGGTGGGCTGGTTCGCTGCGGCCATGTGCTGCACGGGCACAAAGTAGGGGGCGACGGGCCGCTTGGCTACGGTGTGTTCGTCCTCCGTGACATGTCGTAGGAACGTACAGGTGCCGGCGGCGTCAGCCCTTCACCGCGCCGCCGAGCGCGAAGCCGCCGCCGAACCGCCGCGAAACCAGGACGTACAGCAGGATCACGGGCGTCGAGTAGATGATCGAGAACGCCGCCAGCTGCCCGTACACGACCGTCCCGCGGTTGCCGAAGAAGTCGTTGATGCTGACCGACGCCGGCATCTGGTCGGGGGAGAGCAGCAGCATGAACGGGACGAAGAAGTTCCCCCACATCATGGCGAAGCAGAACACCGTGACGACGGCGATCCCGGGGCCCATCAGCGGCAGCACGATCCGCAGCAGCGACTGGAAGGTGCCCGCGCCGTCCGTCCAGGCCGCCTCCTCCAGTTCCTTCGGCACGCCGTCCATGAAGTTCTTCATCAGCCATATGGCGAAAGGGAGTTGGGACGCCGCGAAGAAGTAGATCGTGCCCGCCATCGTGTCGATCAGGTCCACCTGCACGAACAGCGCGTACACCGGGACCATGACCGCCGTGATCGGCAGGCACGTCGCGAACAGGATCGTCGTCAGGTACGGGTTGTTCAGGCGCGAGCGGTAGCGCGAGAGCGGGTACGCGGCGAGCGCGGCGCAGGCCACCGTGAGCGCCGTCGCGCCGCCGCACAGGATCAGCGAGTTGAGCAGCGGGGTGAAGGTGATGTCCGGCTTCAGCACCGCGTCGAAGTTGTCGAGCGTGGCGTGCGAGGGCCACTTCACCCTCAGGTTCGCGTCGGCGTCGAGGGAGGACAGGACCACCCAGGCGAGTGGCAGCGCGAAGGCGACGAGGACGAGGGTCAGCGTCGCGTCGGCGGTGAGCCGATTGCGGGTGGCACGGCGCAGGGGTGTGGTGCGACGCGTGGGGGTGGCACGGCGCAGGGGTGTGGTGCGACGCGTGGGGGTGGTGCGGTCGGTGGTCACGTGTGCCTCCGTCATGCCTCTGTGCGCAGCAGGCGCATGTAGACCACCGAGAACAGGGAGCCGACCACCAGCAGGAGCAGGGCGACCGCGGTGCCGTAGCCGATCATGCTCTTCTGGAAGGCCTGCTCGTACATGAAGAGCGGCAGCGTCTGGCTGTGATTGCCCGGGCCGCCCCGGGTCATCACCCAGATCAGGCCGAAGACGGACAGGGTCTGCAGCGTGTTCAGCATCAGGTTCGTGCCGATGGAGCGGCGGATCATCGGCAGCGTGACGCGCCACAGACGCTGCCACCCGTTCGCGCCGTCGACCTCGGCGGCCTCCGTGATCTCCTTCGGGATCTCGTCGAGCGCCGCCGAGTACACGAGCATCGAGAAGGCGGTCCCGCGCCACACGTTCGCGAACGACACCGCGAGGATCGGTAGCGTGAACAGCCAGTTCTGGGACGGGAGTCCGAGCCAGTCGAGGATCGCGTTCAAGGTGCCCTCGCGGCGGAAGAACGCGTACAGCAGGAATCCCGCGACGACCTCCGGCAGCACCCACGCCGTGACGACGACGGCGCCCGTGACGGTCCTGACCGGCTTCGAGGCGCGCTTCATGAGCGCCGCGAGGGCGAGGCCCAGGGTGTTCTGGCCCACGATCGACGACAGGAACGTGAAGACGAGGGTGAGCCGGACCGCGTTCAGGAAGGCCTCGTCCCGGAATGCGGTCCTGAAGTTGTCGAAGCCGACGAAGGACGACTTCGCCTGGCCGGTCAGCTGGAGGTCGGTGAAGGCGATGTAGACGCAGTAGGCGATGGGCCCGGCCAGGAAGAGGGCCATGATGATCGTGGCGGGGGCGAGGGGGAGCGCGCGGAGCAGTCCCCGGGCCCCCGAGGCACTCTTCCGGCCGGCCGGCGCGCCGACTCCGGACGTCGGCTCAAGGCTTGTCGACAACGTCACCGTCCGCCGCCGTCTTCAGCTGCTCGTCGTACGTGGACGCCGCCTTGTCCACCGAGGCGTCCCCGGTGGTCACCGACTCCATCGCCTCCTGGATCGCCGTCGACACCTTCGGGTACGCGGGGTACGCGGGCCGGTAGTGAGTCGAACTCACCAGGTCCGTGAAGAACTTGATGCCGGGCTGCGCCTTGATGTACTCCGGGTCGGCCGCCACGTCCTTGCGGACGGAGATGCCGGAGTTGGCGATGTACCAGCGCTGGGCGTTCTCCTTCGTCTGCATCGTCTTGATGAACTCGAAGGCGAGGTCGGGGTTGGCCGACTTGGCCGGGATCGCCCAGGTCCAGCCGCCGGACATGGAGACCTTGCCGGGCGCCTGGCCGTTCTGCGTCGGCATGTGGGCGAGGCCCAGCTTCTGCGACCACTCGGGCCATTCGTGGCCCGCGCCCTCGATCCAGTCCTGCGGGAGCCAGGAGCCGTCGAGGTCGATGCCGACCTTGCCCTTGGGCAGGCGGTCGCCGCGGATGGTGGTGCCGATGTTCGGGTCGAGGGCGTCGGAGACGTCGGGGCCGAGCTTCTCCTTGTAGACCGTCTCGACGAATTTCAGGCTGTCCTTGAAGGCCCGCGAGCCGGACACCCACTTGCGGCTCGACTGGTCGTAGAGCGGATCGGCCGTGCCGTCGCCGGTGCCGTACAACAGCATCTCGAAGCCCTGCATCGTGGACTGCTCGCCGCCCGGCTTTCCGGTGTAGACGTTCAGCGGGGTGACGCCGGGGACCTTCTCCTTGATGGAGCGGGCCGCGTCGAGCAGTTCGTCCCAACTCTTCGGCTGCCAGGGGGTCTTGATGCCCGCCTTCTTCAGGACGGCCTTGTCGTACCAGAGCCCGCGGGTGTCGGTGCCGTCGGGCACACCGTACGTCTTCCCGTCCTGCCCCTGCGCGGCCGCCTTGGCGGCGTCGATGAACTGGTCCCAGTCCGCCCACTTGGCGAGGTACTTGTCCAGGGGTCTCAAGTACCCGCTGGTGATGTCGGAGTTGACGAGGAACGTGTCCTCGTAGACCAGGTCGGGCGCGGTCTTCGGCGAGCGCAGCATCTGCTGGAGCTTCGTGTAGTACTCGGCGTCCGGGGCCTTGATCGGGACGAGCTCGACCTTCTTGCCCGGGTGGTCCTTCTCGAACTGCTTCTTCATGGCGGCCAGGTAGGTGTCCGGGACCTTGCTCTTGTTGTCCGTGGACTGCTTGTACGAAACCTTGACCGTGTTCGCGTCGCTGCCGGAGCCACCGCCGCACGCGGTGAGGGTTCCGGCGGCCAGGAGCAGGGCGGTGGCGGTGAGGAGCGGGGCGGTGGGGCGCACGGGCACGACCTCCTACGGACCGTCGCGGGCTGCGTTGCCGCGCGTGGCTGGACGTGAACGTACGTTCCGGCTCGGAGCAGGGTCAATGGGTGTGCAGGGGCCCGAGCGGGGGCCGTGACAACGTTGCTATCCGGACAGATGCCGATCCCGGGGCCAGCTAGCAACTTAAGTAAGGCTAACCTAAGCGAATCTTCGAGTGGTGCCACAACGGGCCCACCCGCAAAGGAGATTGGCGCGGCATGCCTCGAATCACGCCCAGGATCCGTCGTACCGCCGCCCTCGCGGTGGCCCTCGTCGCGGGCGGCGCACTGGCCCCTGCCGCCCAGGCCGACAGCGGTGCCGCCGCGGCCGCCGCCACCTCCGTCCCCGCCACCAAAGGCCTCTACCAGTCGACGTACTCCGAGCGGAACCACGCCCTGTGGACCGCGTCGGCGGTGGGCCGCCCGCCGGTGACGACCTCCGCGCTCACCCGGCTCGACCAGGGCACCCTCGCGGTCGAGGCGACGTACACGCCGCCCGTCACCGACACCGACACCGCCACCGACACCGACACCGGCGCCGTCGAGGCGGTCTACGGCATCGCCCTCGACGACGAGCACAACACCGTCTGGGTCACCAACACCCGCAACAACAGCGTGGCCGTCTACGGCCAGCGCAATGGCGCGCACCTCGCCACCCTCCCGAACGTCGCGCACGCCCGCGAGATCGTCGTCGACGAACGGCACGACACGGTGTGGGCGTCCGGCTTCGGGGACGGCAGCGTCGTCGGCTTCGACAGCCGTACGTACAAGGAGTAGAAGCGCGTCACCGTCGAGGGCGCGGGCCCGACCGGCCTCGCCGTGAACGAACGCACCGGTACGGTCTATGCCACAGACCTGACGAACAATCAACTCATCGAGGTCGCGAGGAAGTCGGCGACCCCGCGCCTAATTCCGACCGGCGCCGTCGACATCATCGACCTCGACAAGGGAGTCGTCACCAAGTCCGTGCCGACCGGCGCGGGGACCCTCTCCGTGGCGGCCGACCACCGCTCCGGGAAGGTCGTCGCGGTGAACCGCACGGCGGCGACGGCGACGGTGGTCGACCCGCGCAAGGGCGCGGTCGTCACCACGGTCGCGACCGGGGCCAACCCCAACCATGTCGAGATCACGCACGGCACGGCGTACGTCGCCGACAAGTCGGGCACGGGGCCCTCCGGGGAGGACCAGGTGACGCGGTTCAGGGTGCGGTAGGCGCCCTGCGGGGTTCGGCTGTCCGTCGGGTGCGGCCCGGTGGGGCTTCTCGCGCAGTTCCCCGCGCCCCTGGATGCGAGCTCCGCTCGCCCAGGGAAAGGCTGCGCGGAGCGCATGCCTTCAAGGGCGCGGGGAACTGCGCGGCCAGCCCCCACCGGACCGCGCGTAACCCGCCGGCCGTCAGTTCCAGGTGTAGATCAGCTCGGGCCGGCCCACCTGCCCGTACTGCGGACTGCGCGCTGCGCGCCCCGCGTCGACCAGATGCTCCAGATAGCGCCGCGCCGTGATCCGCGAGATGCCCACCGTCTCGGCGGCGGACGCCGCCGTCACCCCTTCCGGCGCGGCCTCCCGCAGCGTGTGCGTGACCCGCTCCAGGGTCGGCGCGCTCAACCCCTTCGGCAGCGCGGCCGGCGCGGGCGAGCGCAGATTGGCGAGCGCCCGGTCGACCTCGTCCTGCCCGGCCGCCTCCCCGCTGGACGTCCGGTACTCGGCGTAACGCGCGAGCCGGTCCCGCAGCGTCGCGAAGGTGAACGGCTTCAGGACGTACTGCACGACCCCGAGCGACACCCCTTCCCGTACGACCGTCAGGTCCCGCGCCGATGTCACCGCGATGACGTCGGCCTGGTGCCCGGCGGCGCGCAGCGTCCGGGCCAGGGCCAGACCGTGCCCGTCGGGCAGGTGCAGATCGAGCAGGATCAGGTCCACCGGCATCCGGTCCAGGGCGCGGCGCGCCTCGGCGGCGGAGTGCGCCCGGGCGACGGTCGCGAAGCCGGGCACCCGGTCGACGTAGAGCGCGTGGGCGTCGGCGGCCACCGGATCGTCCTCGACGACCAGGACCCGGATGCGCGGGGCGGTGTCGTCGCTCATGAGGTGCTGCCTTCCACGGTGGTCGGGGTGATGGTCAGGGGGCCGCGCGGACCCGGGATCGCGGCGCCCCCGACCGTCAGCGGCAGCCGGACGGTGAACGCGGCGCCCCCGTCCGGGTCCCGGTCGAGCGCGAGCGCCCCATCGTGACGCGTCACGGCCTGCCGCACCAGCGCGAGGCCGAGACCCCGCCCGCCGGGACCGGCCGGCTTCGTCGACCAGCCGCGCTCGAACACCGCGTCGGCGTGCTCCGGGTCGACGCCCGGCCCCGAGTCCGCCACCCGCAGCAGCAGGGCGTCCCCCTCCGTGCGGGCGGTGACGGTGACGCGGGCGCGCGGCGAACCCTGCGCGGCGTCGACGGCGTTGTCGACGAGATTGCCGAGCACCGTGACCAGATCCCGCGCGGGCAGCACCCGCGCGAGCAGCCCGACCTCGCTCTCCTCGACCCGGGTGTCCCCGGAGACGACGAGCTCGACGCCCCGCTCATTGGCCTGCGCGGCCTTGCCGAGGAGCAGCGCGGCAAGGACCGGCTCGCTCACCGCGCCCACCACCTGGTCGGTCAGGGCCTGCGCCAGCTCCAGCTCGGCGGTCGCGAACTCGACGGCCTCGTCGGCCCGCCCCAGCTCGATCAGCGACACCACGGTGTGCAGCCGGTTGGCGGCCTCGTGCGCCTGCGACCGCAGCGCCTGCGTGAACCCGCGCTCCGAGTCCAACTCGCCCATCACCGCCTGCAGTTCGGTGTGATCCCGCAGGGTGACGACGGTGCCGCGCCGCTCCCCACTGGCGACCGGCGACGTATTCACGACCACGACCCGGTCGGCCGTCAGATGCACCTCGTCGACCCGCGGCTCGGTGGCGAGCAGCGCCCCGGTCAGCGGCGCCGGCAGCCCCAGCTCGGCCACCGACCGCCCGACCACGTCCCCGTCACCATCTCGCCCGACCCCGAGCAGCATCCGCGCCCCGTCGTTCATCAGCGCGACCCGCCGCTGCCCGTCGAGCATCAGCAGCCCCTCGCGTACGGCGTGCAGCGCGGCCTGGTGATACGCGTGCATGCGGCTCAGCTCACCGGCGTTCATGCCGTGCGTGTGCCGGCGCAGCCGCGCGTTGATCACGTACGTCCCGATGCCGCCGAGCACGAGCGCGGCGCCCGCGACCCCGGCCACGGCGAGCACCTGCCCGCGCGCCTGCGCGGTGATCTCGTCGATGGTGATCCCGGCACTGACGAGCCCGACGACCCGGTGCCCGTCGTCGTAGACCGGAGTGACCACCCGTACCGACGGGCCGAGCGTGCCCGTGTACGTCTCCGAGAACGTCCCGCCCTTCAGCGCGGGCCCTATGTGCCCGAGGAACCGTTCGCCGATACGCCGCGGCTCGGGGTGTGTCCAGCGGATCCCGTGCGTGTCCATGATCGTCACGAAGTCGACCCCGGTGTGCGTCTGCACGTTCCTCGCGTACGGCTGCAGCCGCACCGTCGGATCGGCGTCCTCGGTGATCGCCTCCCGCACGGAGTCGGCGTCGGCGACCGCGGTCGCCGCGGCGGTCGCCTGCCGTCGCGCCGACGCCTCCGCCTGCCCCCGGTCACTGAGGTAAGTGAACAGCGCGCACCCGGCGACGACGACGGCGACCAGCACGACCTGCATGGCGAAGAGCTGGCCGGCCAGGCTGCGGGGGCGGGGGAGACGCAGGGGGCGCATGCCGCCAGTCTGCCCGCCGCTCCGGGCGGGAAGTAACCGGTGGGAACTCAATGAACGGAAGGGTGACGGTGCTCACGGCCTGGGAGATAGTCACCGGGATCCGCAGCCGCAGGACGTGAGCCGCACCCCCTGCGCTGTCCGGAGATTCCAGTACGCCGACGCCGTCGTCAGCAGCCAGGAGGACACCGTGGCCGAGAACGGGACCGCGACCACCGAGCAACCCCCGCAGCCCGCCGCGAAGCGGGACCGCACCCACTACCTCTACATCGCCGTCATCGTGGCGGTGCTCCTGGGCATCGCGGTCGGCTTCATCTGGCCGGACTTCGCCAAGGAGCTCAAGCCCATCGGCACGGGCTTCGTGAACCTGATCAAGATGATGATCTCGCCCATCATCTTCTGCACGATCGTCCTGGGCGTCGGTTCGGTCCGCAAGGCCGCCAAGATCGGCAAGGTGGGCGGTCTCGCCCTCGCCTACTTCATCGTGATGTCGATGGTCGCGCTCGCCATCGGCCTGATCGTCGGCAACATCCTCGACCCCGGCACCGGTATGCACCTGACCGACGCCACGAAGGACGTCGGCCACACGGCGGCAGAGGACGCCGCCGAAGGCCCGGTCGACTTCGTCCTGGGCGTCATCCCCACCACCCTGGTGTCCGCCTTCACGCAGGGCGAGGTCCTCCAGACCCTCCTGGTGGCACTGCTGGTCGGCTTCGCACTCCAGGCGATGGGCCGCTCCGGCGAGCCGGTCCTGCGCGGCGTCGAGCACATCCAGAAGCTGGTCTTCCGGGTCCTCGGCATGATCATGTGGGCCGCTCCGGTCGGTGCGTTCGGCGCGATGGCGGCCGTCATCGGCGAAACGGGCGTCGACGCGCTCAAGGCCCTGGCCACCATCATGGTCGGCTTCTACGTCACCTGCGCCCTGTTCGTGGGCATCGTCCTGGCGGCGATCCTGCGCCTGGCGACGGGCTTCAACATCTTCTCGCTGCTGAAGTACCTGGGCCGCGAGTTCCTCCTCATCCTCTCTACGTCCTCGTCGGAGTCGGCGCTCCCGCGCCTGATCGCGAAGATGGAGCACCTCGGCGTCTCCCGGCCGGTCGTCGGCATCACCGTCCCGACGGGCTACTCCTTCAACCTCGACGGCACCATGATCTACCTGACCATGGCGTCCCTCTTCATCGCCGACGCCATGGACCAGCCGATGAACATCGGCCAGCAGATCGGCCTGCTCCTCTTCATGATGATCGCGTCGAAGGGGGCGGCAGGCGTCTCCGGCTCCGGTATCGCGGTCCTCGCCAGCGGCCTCCAGTCCCACAAGCCCGCCCTGGTCGACGGAGTCGGCCTCATCATCGGCATCGACCGCTTCATGAGCGAGGCCCGCGCCCTGACGAACTTCGCCGGCAACGCGGTGGCCACGCTGCTCATCGGCACCTGGACCGGAGAGGTCGACCGCGACCGCGTACAGCGCGTCCTCGCCGGAGATCTCCCCTTCGACGAGCGCACGCTCCTCGACTCGGCCGACGACGACAAGGACGTGCCTGCGCCGCGCGACGGCGGCACGAAGGAGCCCGTCGGAGCCTGAACACCCCAGGAAGCGGGGTCCGGTGCACCTGCACCGGACCCCGCTTTTGTACTACCGACGCCGGTGGCGTAGGGTCCTTCGAGTTGTCACGGAGCCGCAAGGTTCCGGGGCGGCACCTTCCGCCGCTGACGCGGCACCCAAGCCACAGCAAGATCTCTTCACGGGACTGAATTCGGCGTGCCCGAATTCAATTCGAAGAGGCCGATTAGGAACTGCCCCGCAGATCCGCTAAAGTTTGGGACGTCGGAACGGCCCAACAGCCGGGAAGACAAGCCCCGCTGACTGGGAATCAGGCCCGAAAGGATCTGATAGAGTCGGACTCGCCGGAAAGCCGAAAGGCCGGAAAGCGAAGCAAGACCCCGAGGAAATCGGCCGGTAAAACGGTCTGATAGAGTCGGAAACGCAAGAAAGCAAGACCGAAGGGAAGCGCCCGGAGGAAAGCCCGAGAGGGTGAGTACAAAGGAAGCGTCCGTTCCTTGAGAACTCAACAGCGTGCCAAAAATCAACGCCAGATATGTTGATACCCCGTCTCCAGCAT
>NZ_KB891851.1 GCF_000373565.1 Streptomyces sp. HmicA12
TCATCCCGGCGCTGTTCGCGGCGGTCTACCCGGGCCTGGACAAGCTGAACATCATGCACCTGTCCTCGCCGAACTCCGCGATCCTGTCCGCGGTCATCTTCAACGCGCTCATCATCATCGCGCTCGTCCCGCTCGCCCTGAAGGGCGTCCGGTACCGGCCCGTGAGCGCCGACAAGCTGCTCCGCCGCAACCTCGGGATCTACGGCCTCGGCGGCCTGATCGCCCCCTTCATCGGCATCAAGATCATCGATCTCCTCATCTCGCTCGTCCCCGGGCTGTGACCTTCCGAAAGCGTGCTGATCACCATGAACAACTCCGTAGGAAACACAGGCCGGTTGCTGTGGGCGGGCCTACGCGCCCTGGTCATCCTCACCGTCGTCTGCGGCGTGCTCTACCCGCTCGCCGTGACCGGTGTCGCGCAGGCCGTCTTCCACGACAAGGCCAACGGCTCGGAGATCAAGGAGGACGGCAAGGTCGTCGGCTCGTCCCTCATCGGCCAGACCTACCTCACCGAGGACGGCAAGCCGGACCTGCGCTGGTTCCAGCCGCGCCCGTCCAACGGCCTCGGCACCAACAGCGTCAACACCCAGTACAAGCTGATCCTGTCCGGCGCCACCAACCTCTCCGGTGACAACAAGGACCTCATCAAGCAGGTCGAGGACGCCAAGGCCGCCGTCGTCGAGGACAACTCCACGGCGACCTACCGGGTGAAGGCCGCCGACGTCCCCGCCGACGCCGTCACCTCCTCCGGCTCGGGGCTCGACCCGGCGATCTCCCCGCGGTACGCCGACCTCCAGGTGCACCGCGTCGCGGAGCGGAACCACCTCGCCGTCGACCGGGTGCGCAAGCTGGTGGCCGAGCACACCGACGGACGGATCCTCGGATTCATGGGGGAGCCGACGGTCAACGTCCTCGAACTCAACGTCGCGCTACGCCAGTTGAACGACGCGAGCTGACCGACGGCCCGGGGCGAACCGGTGCGGTGTCAGCGCTCGGGCAGCCCACCCAGCAGCGGGTGCAGGTCGGCGGGCCCGCGGTACACGACGCCGGTCATCCCGAGCGCGACCGCCGCGTCGACGTTCTCCCGGGTGTCGTCCACGAACAGGCATCGCTCCATCGGGACACCGGCCAGCGCCGCCGCGATCTCGTAGATCTTCGGTTCCGGCTTGGCGACACCGACCCGGGCGCTGCTGACGACGTGGTCGGCGAGGTCGGTCAGGCCCATCGCCGCCAGGTCGTTCTCCAGCTCCACGGTCGCGTTGGTCACCAGGACCAGCGGCAGCCGCGCCGCCCGCGCCCGTCGCAGCAGCCGCACGACCTCGTCGTCCGCGTGGAACGGCGACGCGGCGAGCGCCTCGCCCAGCTCCCGCGCCCGCTCCTCGGGCACCCGCCCGGCGAACGCGGCGACGATGGCCTCCACCCACTGCCGCATGTCGATCTCCCCGAGCATCAGCGGGGCGTCCACCTCCGGCGCGAACGCCACCTCCGCGGTGGCGCCCTCCGGCAGCCCTGCGGCATGTTCGAGTTCCGTCAGCCGCGAGCTGTCGTAGAAGCGGATCACGTTGTCGACGTCGCACAGCACGGCGTCGAAGGGGCGGCCGGAGGCGGAGGAGATCGTCACGGGCTCTGGATAGCACGTGACCGGTTCGGGAGTGTCTGCCGGGTGCGGGTTCGGCGCCGGTGGAGCTTCTCGGGCCCCTGGAGCGAGCGGAGCTCGCTGCCAGGAGCGCGGGGAACTGCGCGACCGGCCCCCACCGGACCCGTGCCCGCTCGCCTCACCCCTGACCCGATGCCTCCAGCAACCCCCGCTCCATCGCCACGACCACCGCCCGCGTCCGATCGCTCACGTCCAGCTTCGCGAAGACCCGCAGCAGATGCGTCTTCACCGTCGCCTCGCCGATCACCAGGCGGCGCGCGATGTCCGGATTGGACAGACCGTCGGCCACGGCCCTGAGGATGTCGACCTCGCGCGCGGTGAGCGCCGCCTGCGTGGGGCGGCGCATCTTCGCCACGAGTTTCTGCGCGACCCGCGGCGCGAGCACGGTCTCGCCGCGCGCCGCCGAGCGGATCGCGTCGACGAGCTGCTCGCGCGACGTGTCCTTGAGGAGGTAGCCGATCGCGCCGGCCTCCACCGCGTGCTCGATGTCGGTGTCCGTGTCGTACGTCGTCAGGATCAGGACGCGGGTCGCGGCGGGCCCCGCGACGATCCGCCGTGTCGCAGCGACCCCGTCGAGGACCGGCATCCGCAGGTCGAGCAGGGCCACGTCGGGGGTGAGCCGCTCGACCAGCTCGACGCCCTCGTGGCCGTCCCCGGCCTCGCCGACCACCTCGATGCCGGGCTCCGGGGCGAGCAGCGCGACGACCCCCGCGCGCATCACGGTGTGGTCGTCGACCACGACGACGCGCAGCCGGTTCGACTCCGTCATGAGGACTCCTCGGTGTCGTGGGTGAGGGGCAGGGAGGCGAGGACGCGGGTGCCGTCCCCGAGCGAGCTGGTCACGGTCAGCTCGCCGCCGAGCTCGGCGAGCCGCTTGCGCATCCCGTCGAGGCCGAAGCCGCGCGCCGCCGCCACGTCGAAGCCGTGCCCGTCGTCGGTGATCTCCAGTTCGATGCCGTACGGGACCAGGGAGAGGGTCACGACGGCCGTCGAGGCCCCGGCGTGCTTGCGGACGTTGGCCAGGGACTCCTGCGTGCAGCGCAACAGCGCGATGCGGGTCTGCTGGTCGCAGTCCACGTCCGGCAGTTCGGCCTCCACGGAGAGGCCGGTGTCCTCGGAGAAGCGCTCAAGAGTGCGGCGCAGCGCACCGGCCACCGACCCCTGCACGGCCCCGTCCGGCGGCGGCGTCGACCCGACCAGGGCCCGCGCCTCCGCCAGGTTCTCCCGGGCCGTCTGCTCGATCGACGTCAACTGCTGTGCGGTACGCGCCGGTTGGGACTCGATGCCGGACCGCGCCGCCTCCGCCAGCACGATGATCGAGGCGAAGCCCTGCGCGAGCGTGTCGTGGATCTCGCGGGCCATCCGCTCCCGCTCCTCCGCCGCGCCCTGTTCCCGGTGCGCCTCGGCCAACGCGGCCTGCGTGCTGACCAGTTCGTCGGTCAGCACCTGGGCCCGCTCCTCGCCCTGCGCCGTGATCCGGTGCACGAGAAGACCGGCCCCGGCCCCGACGGCGTACCCGACGACCGTGAACACCACGTTCCCGGTGCGGAGTTGACCGGAGAGCCCGTCGAAGCCGCGTCCGGCGAGCGTGCCGAGCACCGTCAGGCCCGCCCCCGCCCCGCTCGTCCACAGCGCGGCGGCGGGCCCGGCGGCGTAGATCCAGAAGTGCGGGAGCGACACGATGAACAGGGCCGCGCCGCCGCCCATGAGGTACGCGACGGCGCCGAGCTCGACGACGAGCACCGCGAGGTACACGCCCGGCCGCAGCATTGGCTTCGTGGGGAACATCGCCACCGCCGCGTACGCGAAGGTGAGCGCGGAGAGCAGCCCGTACGTCGAGTACTTCGTGCCGGCCCCGGCGTCCGCCACCGCGAGAGCGGGCGGCACCAGTCCGAACAGCACCCACACGACGGCGTTCCACCGGTGGGGCACGGGAATGCTCTGCCGGCTCGGGTCCATGGTGATCAGCCTACGTTCACGAGGTGCCGCTCGGACCGGGACCCGGCACGCTCGCGCGCACCCCGCGTCGGCCACCAACTCCGGTCGCCCAGCAGCAACATGAGCGCGGGAAGGATCAGCACCCGGATCACGAAGGCGTCCAGCAGCACCGCCACCGCGAGGCTGAACCCGATCTGTTTCATCTCGATGAAGTGCAGCGACACGAAGCTCGCGAACACGGTCACCATCACGAACGCCGCGCTGGTCACCACCCCCGCCGAACTGCCGACCCCGTCGAGCACCGCCTGCCGCGTCGGCACCCCGCGCCGCACGGCCTCCCGGATCCGGCTGATCACGAACACCTGGTAGTCCATGGAGAGCCCGAAGAGGATCACGAAGAGGAACAGCGGCACACGCGAACCGATCGTCCCGGTCGAGTCGAAGTCGAGCAGGCCCTCGGCCCAACTCCCTTGGAACGTCAGGGTGAGTACGCCGAGCGACGCGCCCGCCGACAGCAGATTCAGCACGACACCGACGATCCCGAGGGCCACGGACCGGAACGCCCACACCGTCATCACGAACGTCACGAGCAGCAGCGCCCCGATGATCAGCGGCAGCTTCTGCTTCTGGTGCTCCGGATAGTCGGCGTAGCGGGCCACGTCACCCGTGACGGCCGCCTCCACGCCCAACTTCCCCACGGTGTCCGGGAGATACCGGTCCCGCAGCCGCTCCAGGGAGTCCTGCGCGGGCCGCGCGCTGACGTAGTGCGGCACAGGCAGGTCGAGCGAGGTGACGCGGTGATCGGCGGAGGTGCGCAGGGTGTACGTGCCGTTCATGCCCGGGTCGCCCTTCGCCTCGGCGGCGAGGGCGCGCAGCGCGCCGGCCACCTCGTCGGCGCGGCCGGCGTCGGCTCGTACGACGACCTGGTGCGCGGCCTTGACCTCGGGGAACGCCGCGTTGAGCCGGTCGAAGGTGGGCATCGCCTGGGTCTGCCGGGAGTGCGTCTCGCGGCCCATGTCGGTGAGCTTCATGCCGAGCACCGGCGCGGCCAGGGCCAGCATCGCGACGGCCGCGACGGCGAGGACGGCGGCAGGGCGGCGGGCGGTCAGGCGCAGCAGCGCGTTGTGCCGTACGGGCTTCGGGGCGGCCTGCGGCTTGTTCCCGCGGGCCGCGCGCCGCTCGGCCCGCGCCCCCAGCTTGGCGAGCAGCGCGGGCAGCACGGTCAGCGAGCTCATGACGGCGACCAGCGTGACCACGATGGCGGCGGTGGCGATGGAGGAGAAGATCACGTCGTCGGCGAGATAGAGCGTGGCGCTGGAGACGGCGACGGCGAGCCCGGAGAGCACGACCGCCCGCCCGGACGTCGCGGCGGCCAGCTCGACGAGCGCCTGAGAGCTCAACTTCCCCTGCGCACGGGCCCGTTCCTCCCGCTCCCGCTTCAGATAGAAGAGCGTGTAGTCGACGCCGACGGCGAGCCCGATGAGCAGGATGATGTTGGTGCCGACCCCCGCGTCCGGGAAGACGTGCGAGGCCAGCATCGACAGGCCCACCGACGCGACGATCGACGACAGCGCGAGCAGCAGCGGCACGGTCGCCATCGCCACCGACCGGAACACGAACAGCAGCGTGAGCAGCGTGATGGGCAGAGCGATCAGCTCGGTACGGGACAGATCGCTGCCGCGCAGCTTGTCGACGCCCTGACTGATGGACGGCCCGCCGGTCTCCTCGACCCGCAGTCCGGGATGTGCCTTCTGCGCGGCGGCGGTCTGGGCGCGCAGCGGGTCGACGTGCTTCTTGCCGTCGAGCTCGGCGCCCTTCATGGTGACGTCGACGCGGACCGCCCGGCCGTCCTTCGACCACACCGGACCGGCCACCGACCGCACCTCGGGCAGGGCCCGCATCCGCGCGGCGACGTCCCGGGCGACGGCGGCCCCCTCGGTCCGGTCCAGGGCTCCGGAACGGCTCTCGATCAGGACCCGCTCGACGGGCCGCTGCGCGAGCCCGCCCTCCCGGGCCAGCGCCTCGGCGCGGCCGGCCTCGCCGACACCGAAGTCGGCGGACGTGGCCGGATTCGACCCGGCGGCGATGCCGGCGCCGAGGCAGAGCACGACGAAGAGGAACCATCCGGCGATCGCGCGCCACGGGTGTCCGGCGCTCCAACGAGCCATGTGTACGGGGTAGTTGGTCATGACGTCCATGCTGCTCGGACGGGGTGCGGGCGCGGCAGCGGCGGCCGGTTGAACTTCGCGTCCACCGACCGGTGGACCCCGGGTCCGCCACCTGGACACACCAGCAGGTAAGTGTCGCCTACAGCTACTCTCCGTCCGGTACGCGACAAAGCGGGAGGCATGCACCATGAGCGAGACCAGCGGGAACACGGGAGCGCGCGTCGTCGCCGCACTCGACGGCGCGAGCATGCGCCGCATCACCACCGGCCAGGTCATCCTCGACGCCATCGACTGGACCGTCCGCTCCGGCGAGCACTGGGCGCTGCTCGGCCCCAACGGCGCGGGCAAGACCAGCATCCTCCGCCTCATCGGCGCCACCACCTTCCCCACCACCGGCACCGTCGATGTCCTCGGCCACCGCCTCGGCCGCGTCGACGTGCGCGAGCTGCGCGCCCATATCGGCCATGTCTCCACCTCCCAGCGCGTCCCGCAGGACCTCACCGGCCACACCGTCGTCCTGACCGGACACTCCGGCACGGTCCAGCCGCTCTGGAAGTCGTACGACACCGACGCGCGCGACCGCGCCCACGAGCTCCTCGCCGAACTCCAGATCAAGGAGCTCGCCGACCGCCCGTACGGGGTCTGCTCCGGCGGCCAGCGCGCCCGCATCCTCATCGCCCGCGCCCTGATGGCGGACCCGGCGCTGCTCCTGCTCGACGAGCCGTTCAACGCGCTCGATCTGCCCTCCCGCGAGGACCTCATCGACACCATGCGCCAACTGGCCCGCAGCCGACCGGAGTTGGCCACGGTCACGGTCACCCACCACCTGGAGGAGCTGTCGCCCGCGATCAGCCACGCGCTGCTCCTCAAGGAGGGCCGCGTCCTCGCCCGCGGCGGCGTCGAGGACGTCCTCACCGACGACCGCATGACCGCCTGCTTCGGCCGCCCCATCGAGGTCACCCGGCACGCGGGCCGCTGGCTCGCGCGCTCCGGCGGTGCCGCCTGACCAGCGGCCCCGACACCCGCGCCACCCCCGGGGTGTACGTAGGAACACCCCGGGTCCGGTCCGTACGCCCAATGTTTTCCCGGCCCGCCGTCCCTAGCGTCGAAGACATCGACGACGAGGCGCGCAGAGCGCACGGACGAGGGGATCGGCGACCATGCGAACCGACCACGCACACACCCGCACCGAGGCGCTCCGCCTGGTGAAGGTCACCAAGACCTACGGCCCCCGGGCCGCCGAAGGCGCCACGATCAGGGCCCTCGACGACATCACCCTCGCCCTGCCCACCGGGACCTTCACGGCGGTGATGGGCCCCTCCGGCTCCGGCAAGTCCACGCTGCTGCACTGCGCCGCGGGACTCGACCGGCCCGACAACGGCCTGGTCATGGTCGACGGCGAGGAGCTGACCGACTCCACGCGCGCGCCCCGCAGCGAGGCCGCGCTCACCAAGTTCCGCCGCACCCGCGTCGGCTTCGTCTTCCAGCAGTACAACCTGCTGCCGACGCTCACCGTCGCCCAGAACACGATCCTGCCGCTCAAGCTGGCCGGCCGGCGCGTCAACCGGGCCCGGGTCGAGGAGATCCTCACCCAGGTCGGCCTCGGCGACCGGCTCGGCCACCGCCCCGACCAGCTCTCCGGCGGCCAGCGCCAGCGCGTGGCGATCGCCCGCGCCCTGGTCACCGAACCCTCGGTGATCTTCGCGGACGAGCCGACGGGCGCCCTCGACACCCGCAGCGCCCGCGACGTGCTGCGGCTGCTCAGGGAGGCGGTGCGGGCGCACGGCAGGACCGTCGTGATGGTGACGCACGACCCGGTGGCGGCGTCGTACGCGGACGCCGTCCAGTTCCTCGCCGACGGCCGCCTCGCCGGACACCTCCCGGCCCCGACGGCCGACGCGGTCGCCGAACGCCTCGCGCACCTCGGCGACGACGTGCGGACGGGGGCGTGAGGCATGTTCACCACACTCGGCCTGTCCCTGCGGTCCGTACGGCAACGCCCCGGCCGCTTCCTGGCCACACTCCTGTCCGCCTTCCTCGGCGCGACGATCATCATGACGTTCAACTCGATGCACGACACGGCGGCCGGCGACGGCGTCGACAAGGTCAGCGCCGACACCCTGACCACGGCGGCGAGCGTCGTCGGAGGCTACGGAACCCTCCTGGTCTTCTTCGCGATCGCCTCGACGTTGACGGTCAACGTCCGTCAACGTGACGACGAGATCAACCTGTTGCGCAACACGGGTGCGACGCCCGGCCAGATCAAGCGGATGGTCGTGGGCGAAGCGGTGGTCGTGGCCCTGGCGGGGGCCCTCCTCGCCATCGGCCCGGCCGTGCTCGGCGGCGCCGTCCTGCTCGACGTCTTCAAGGACAGCGGCCAGGTCGCCGACTCCGTCGACCACTCCTTCGGCCCGATCGCCCTCATGTCGGGCATCGACGTCACCCTCCTCGCCGCGGCGGGCGCCGCCTTCCTGGCCGTCCGCCGCGCCACCAGGGCGGCGGCGGGAGTACGCCAAGGCCCCGGCAGGGCACGGAAGTTCCTGTCCTGGGCGGCACTCGCCCTGGGTGGCGCGGCGGTCTGCTCCACGTACGCGATGAAGCCCACGGACGCGGCCTTGATGGCGGCCCCCGCCTACGGGGCGATCCTGCTCTCCGTCGGTCTCGCCGTCGTCTCCACGGGACTGCTGCGCGCCGCTCTCGGCCGCGTCGAGCCCCTCCTGACCGCCCTCACCGGGGCCAGCGGCTATCTGACCGTACGGAACATGCGGCAGCGCGCCTCCCAACTCTCCGGGGTCCTCGTCCCGTTGATCCTCTTCACCGGCATGGCCACCGCGACCCTGTACATGCAGGCCGTCGAGAACGATGCGATCAAGGCTTCAGGGCTGACCAAGTCAATAGAGGACAAGAACCTCGAGACGCTCAACCTCACCGTGGTCGGCATCATCGTCGTGTTCGCCTGCGTCATGTTGATCAACTCTCTGTACGCGGCCACGGCGTATCGCGTACGGGAGTTCGGGCAGCAGCGGCTCGCCGGCGCGACCCCCGCCCAGGTCCTGGGAACCGTCGCGGTGGAGGGCGTCGTCCTGACCGTCACCGGAGTGTTCTTCGGCACACTCGCGGCACTCGCGGGCATCCTCCCGTTCACCGCGGTGCGCACCGACGGACTGCTGCCGGAGCGTGGACTCGGCATCTGGATCACGGTCGTGGCCATTGCTGCGGCGGCCACCATGGTCACCAGCCTGGTCACCGCGTGGCGCGGCGTACGGGTTCCCGCGGTGGACGCCGTGGCCCTGGCGGCGTGAGCCGGTCCGTGTCGGTGTTGGGCCAAGCGGGTGACATCGCGTAAGAATTGACCGGTGCAGACACGAGTGCGAGCCCGGACGGGGTGGGGGCATTGAACAGCCACGACGTCACCGACGAACAGTGGGAAGGGCTCGCCCAGGTCGTACCGCTGCGCAGCCGCAACGAATGGCCGTCGGCGGTCGACCACCGGGCCCTTCCGGAGACGGAGCCGCGCCGCCGCTTCGTCGTCCTGCGGGTCAACGTCTTCGGTGACGCCCGCGAGGTCGCCGAGACCGTCATGTCAGGCATCCCGGTCCTGCTCGACCTGACCGGCGCCGAGACCGAGGTGGCCAAGCGGGTCCTGGACTTCAGCAGCGGCGTCGTCCTCGGCCTCGGCTGCGGCATGCACCGAGTGGACCGCAACGTCTTCCTGCTGGCCCCGCCCGGCACCGAGGTCCAAGGCCTGGTGGCGGGCGCGGGCGCGCTCTCCTGAAGCGAACCCGGGGGCATTCGGTGGTCCCCGGGCCTCTGGTGGCCCCCGGGCTTCCGGCGATCTCCGGGCTTCCGGCGGTCCTCGCGCTGCTGGCAATTCCGGAGGGCATAGTCGCCCGTTCGTAGGAAGGTCATCGAGGAGAATCGGTTCTGCTTCGGCGGGCCGCCTACGTTCACGGCATGACCGTGCTCCAGCGGGGCGCGCCCCCGTTACCCCCGGACGCGTCCCCGGGCCGTCCCCGCGTGACCGAGCTGCGGCTCTCGGCCTTCGCGCGTCACCGAGGCGCCACCGTTCCCCTCGGCCCGTTCACCGCCCTGACCGGCCCCAGCGGCAGCGGCAAGAGCAGCGCGCTGCGCGCCCTCGACGCGCTCGCCCGGCTCGGCGGCGGGGCCCACCTGGACGAGGTGTTCCGCGACCCTCGGGCCTGCGTCCCCGAGCGCGCCCGGCCCGACGCGCAGAGCCGCCGCGGCTTCCGCATCGGGTGCACCGTCGAGGGCCCGGCCGGACCCGTGCGGCTCGACCTCGCCGTGCAGGCCGAGCCCGAACTGCGGGTCGTGGGAGAGCGGTTGACCGGGCCCGGCGTCGTCTACCTGGAGACCGCGCTGCGCGACCCGGGCCGCCGCGACGTCCAGGCCGCCTGGTACACGGCCGGTTCCGTGCCGGTGACCCGCGGCCCGCTCCCCGACGACCTCCTCGGCACGGCTCTGCTCCCGCTGCGCGTCGCCGGGCGCACCGACGGGCAGCGACAGGTGCTGGCGGCCGCGGAACAGGTGGTCGTGGGGCTGCGTTCGGCGTTCGCCTGCGACCCGGATCCCGCCCGGATGCGAGCCCCGGTCGCGGCCCGCGCCGACCGGCTGCTCGGCGGCTGCGACAACCTCGCCGCGGTACTGCGCCGCACCCGTGACGAGTGCGGCAACCGGCACGCGCTGCTCGTCGCGGCGGCCCGGGCGGGCCTCGCGGGACCGGTCGTGGACGTGCTGACCGAGCCGGTCGCCGGGCGGGACGGAGCCGTGCGGGCCCTCGTGGACCGCGGCGACGGACTGCGCACCCCCGTCGAGCGCCTCGCGGACGGCGAGTTGAGATACCTCGCCCTCGCCTGCGTCCTGCTCACCGGGCCGCGCGTCCTGGAGGTCGACCCGGCGGCCGAGGTGCCGGAGGCGTACCAGACCCTCACCGTGGTCGCGGACGGCTTCGACCGCGGCCTCGACCGGACCCAGAGCGCCGAACTCACCGCGCTCGCCGCCCGGATGTGCGCCCGCGGCCACATCCGGCTCGTCGCCGCGGTGGGCGAGGGTTCGGCCGCGGACGGGGCGGCGCGGGCGCACGGCGCGACGGTGGTAGACCTGAAGCCGTGACAGACGCACCGAACGACACAGCCGGAGCCCAGGGCCGCGCCGGAGGCAACGGCCAGGCCGGGGCTCAGGGGCGGGCCGGGGCTGCCGGCCAGGCAGGCCCCCTCGATGTGCCGGCCCTGCAGACCCGCCTCGCCCGTTTCGCCGCCGCCCGGAACTGGGAGCCCTTCCACACACCGAAGAACCTGGTCGCCGCGCTCAGCGTGGAGGCGTCCGAACTGGTCGAGATCTTCCAGTGGTTGACCCCCGAGCAGTCGGCACGGGTGATGGACGACCCGGAGTCGGCGCACCGGGTCAAGGACGAGGTCGCCGACGTCCTCGCCTATCTGTTGCAGCTGTGCGAGGTGCTCGGCATCGACGCGCTCGCCGCGCTCGCCGCGAAGATCGACCGGAACGAGACCCGATTCCCGGTCCCGGCGCCGGGGTCGAGTGCGACGCACCGTCACTCTCCGGAGTCATAGAAATATCCACATCGGATTCCGTGTCCACAGATTTCGGGCTTCCCCTGGCTTTTCACCTCGCGAGCCCTCACTCTGGGTAGTGGACAAGGGAGTTCGGGCGGGACGGGCGGAGACGCGGATGGATGCGGTGCGGCTCATCGGGGTCGGGCGACGGGCCCTGGCGGAGAGTCAGGACGCGCCGAACATCATGAGGGAGGCGTGGCAGGCGCAGGCCTTGGCGCAGGCGATCGGAAGTCGGCTCGCGATGCTGGGGCCACCGGAGTTAAGAGGCGAGGCGCTCGGTCTGTGCGAGGCGGGAGCGCGCGGCAGCGGCGGCTCGGCGGTGCCGGTGATCGGCGCCGGGGGGATACGCGCGGCGCAGCTGACCGAACTGGGCGAGGTGCGCAGGGCGTTGACGGGCCTCGGCGCGCTGCTCGGTGACGTGGGGATCGCGCTCGTCGCGGTGGCGAGCGAGTCCTTCGAGGAAGGGGCCTATTGGCAGTGCATGGAAGCGATCGACGCGGCGGACGAGTCCCGGGACCGCGTCCTGGAGATACTGCGGCGGCTGCCCGAGCGGGAGAGCCGGATGTCGGACCCTGAGCCGAAGCCCGACTCGGACTCGGCGGCCTGACCGGCGGCGGGCGGAAGCGGCGCGGCCGTCGCGGCGCTCCCGGCGCGGTGGCGAGGGAGCGCGGCGAAGCCTTGACGGGTGGCGACCGTCAGACGTCGTCGGCGGGCGGACGCGTACCGCCCGGGGACTGCTGGAGGTCGGCGTCGAGCTGTGACAGGTCGGCGTTGAGCGCCGCCATCAGCTCCTCCATCTGCTGCAGCAGACCCTTGGGCGCGCCTTGCTGCTCCGGCACGGTCGTCTCGTGCGCGGCCTGTTCGGGCACGGCTTCCTGGGACATGACGGCCTCCTCGGCCCTCGCCCTCCCCTCAGCGGGGAAGGCAGTCGACGCAAGTGACGCGCGGCATCGACCGCCCGCGCGGGTGCCGGGCGGTCCGGCTCCGCCCGCATCAACGATCTCCGGGCGGGCCGGGTCACTGCGGCGGGGCCGCCGTGCGCACCGGGTTGACGCGATTCACCCGACAGGGGTGACGGCGATGGGCCGGGCGACGGCGGCGTTGACGCCTGTTCGATCAGTGCGAGCGGTACATGCCCAGGTGAGAGACGAGAGAGAGGGCCGGCGAGATGGGGGAGAGGGGCGAGATGGCGGACAGGGGGACGGGGAAAGTGACAGGTTCAGGAGAGGTGCGGTGCCACCTCGGAGGCGATCAGTTCCAGGTGGTCCAGATCGTCGAGGTCGAGCATCTGCAGATACATCCGCTGCGAGCCGACGGCCTGATACGCGGCGATGCGCTCCAGGACCTCGGCGGGAGAGCCCGCGAGTCCGTTCGCCTTCAACTCGTCGACGTCGCGGCCGATCGCGTCGGCCCGCCGCTTCACCTCGGCGTCGGTGCGGCCGACGCAGATGACGAGGGCGTTGGAGTAGACGAGGGAGTCCGCCGCGCGCCCGTACTCGACGGCGGCGGCCTTGACCCGCTTGAACTGCGCCTCGGTGTCGGGGATCGAGGCGAACGGAATGTTGAACTCGGTGGCGAACCGCGCCGCGAGCGCCGGTGTCTTCTTGGCGCCGTGACCGCCGATGAGCACCGGAACCCGCGACTGGGTGGGCTTCGGCAGGGCGGGGGAGTCCTTCAGCTGGTAGTAGGTGCCGTCGAAGGTGAAGCGCCGGCCGACCGGCGTCTCCCACAGGCCCGTGACGACGGCGAGCTGCTCCTCGAGACGCCCGAACTTCTCCTTGGGGAACGGAATGCCGTACGCGGCGTGCTCCTCCGCGTACCAGCCGGAGCCGAGCCCCAGCTCGACCCGGCCGCCCGACATCTGGTCGACCTGGGCGACCTGGATGGCCAGGACCCCGGGCAGCCGGAAGGTGCCCGCGGTCATCAGCGTGCCGAGGCGGATCCGCCGGGTCTCGCGGGCCAGACCGGCCAGTGTCGTCCAGGCGTCCGTCGGGCCGGGCAGCCCGTCGGTGGAACCCATGCGGAGATAGTGGTCCGAGCGGAAGAACGCTCCGTAGTTCAGCTCCTCGGCCGTCTGCGCGACGCGGAGCAGCGTCTCGTAGGTGGCACCCTGCTGCGGCTCGGTGAAAACTCGAAGATCCATAGGACCATGATGCCCGCGAGGCGGGCGTGCACCGGAAAACTCGCTGGTCGGCACCGTGCCCACCGGGGGAGACTGCCTGGTGTGTTCCTGACGATCAGTACCACCGGTACCCCTGAACGCCCCGCGACCGACCTCGGGTTCCTGCTGCACAAGCATCCCGAGAGCGCGCAGGCGTTCTCCACCTCCTACGGCACCGCGCACGTCCTCTATCCCGAGGCGAGCGCGGAGCGGTGCACGGCCGCGCTGCTGCTGGAGGTCGATCCGGTGGCCCTGGTGCGGCGGGCGAAGAAGGGCAACACCGCCGACGCGGCGCTCGCGCAGTATGTGAACGACCGGCCGTACGCCGCCTCGTCGCTGCTCGCCGTCGCACTGAGCTCGGTCTTCTCCAGCGCGCTGCGCGGGGTGTGCAAGGCGCGTCCCGAGCGGGCGGAGGAGACCCTGCCGCTGCGCGTCGAGGTGCCCGCGCTGCCCGCGCGCGGTGGCCCCGACCTCGTACGGAAGCTGTTCGAGCCGCTCGGCTGGGCGGTGGACGTCGAGCGGGTCACGCTCGACGAGAAGTTCCCCGAGTGGGGGGACTCGCGGTACGTGCGGCTGGTCCTGGAGGGCGAGCTGCGGCTCGCGGAGGCGCTGCGGCATCTGTACGTGCTGCTGCCGGTGCTCGACGACGCCAAGCACTACTGGGTCTCGGCCGACGAGGTGGACAAGCTCCTGCGGGCGGGGGAGGGCTGGCTCGCCGCGCACCCCGAGCAGCAGCTGATCACCAGCCGGTATCTGTCGCGGCGCTGGTCGCTGACCCGGCAGGCGAGGGAGCGGCTCGAGCTGGTGCGGCTCGCGGACGCCGATGACATGAAGGTCGAGGACCTCGACAATGCCGTCGACGCCGTGGACGAGATGAGCGACGCGGAGGAGAAGCCGGTCCCGCTGGCCGTTCAGCGGCGCGAGGCGATCCTCGAAGCGCTGCGCGCGTCGGGGGCGGCCCGGGTCCTCGACCTGGGCTGTGGGCAGGGCCAGTTGGTGCAGGAGCTGCTCAAGGACGTGCGGTTCACCGAGATCGTGGGCGTGGACGTGTCGGTGCGCGCTCTCACCGTCGCCTCCCGGCGGCTCAAGCTGGACCGCATGGGGGAGCGGCAGGCAGCACGGGTGCGGCTCTTCCAGGGCTCGCTCGCGTACACCGACAAGCGGCTCAAGGGGTACGACGCGGCGGTGCTCAGCGAGGTCGTCGAGCACCTGGACCTGCCCAGGCTGCCTGCCCTCGAGTACGCGGTGTTCGGGTCCGCCCGCCCTCGTACCGTCCTCGTGACCACGCCGAACGTGGAGTACAACGTCCGCTGGGAGACCCTGCCCGCCGGCCACGTCCGGCACGGCGACCACCGCTTCGAGTGGAACCGGCAGGAGTTCCGGGACTGGGCGGAGCGGGTGGCCGGGCGGCACGGATACCGGGTGCGGTACGTACCGGTGGGGCCCGATGACCCCGAGGTGGGGCCGCCCACGCAGATGGCGGTTTTTACCACACAGGAGACAGCGGAGAAGGAGGCGGCGGCATGACCGGTATCGAGAACACAGGGCGGGTACTGCCCGTCACCGACCTCTCGCTGGTCGTCCTGGTCGGCGCGTCCGGTTCGGGCAAGTCCACCTTCGCGCGGGCCCACTTCAAGCCCACCGAGGTGATCTCCAGCGACTTCTGCCGCGGCCTGGTCGCCGACGACGAGAACGACCAGAGCGCCAGCGGCGACGCGTTCGACGTACTGCACTACATCGCGGGCAAGCGGCTGGAAGCCGGCCGCCTGACCGTGGTCGACGCGACGAACGTGCAGAAGGAGTCGCGCCGCCAGCTGATCGACCTGGCCCGTAAGCACGACGTGCTGCCGATCGCCGTCGTGCTCGACGTCCCGGAGGACGTGTGCGCCGCGCGCAACGCGGAGCGCACCGACCGCGCCGACATGCCGCGCCGCGTCATCACCCGGCACACCCGCGAACTGCGCCGCTCCCTGCGGCACCTGGAGCGCGAGGGGTTCCGCAAGGTGCACGTCCTGCGGGGCGCGGACGAGGTGCGGCAGGCGAGCGTGGTGCGCGAGAAGCGGTTCAACGACCTCACGCACCTCACCGGACCGTTCGACATCGTCGGTGACATCCACGGCTGCGCGAGCGAACTGGAGACACTGCTCGGCAAGCTGGGGTACGTCGACGGGGCGCACCCCGAGGGGCGTACCGCCGTGTTCGTCGGCGACCTCGTCGACCGCGGGCCCGACAGCCCCGGCGTGCTGCGCCGCGTCATGGCGATGGTGAAGGCGGGCACCGCGCTGTGCGTGCCCGGCAACCACGAGAACAAGCTGGGCCGCTGGCTCAAGGGCGCCAAGGTGCAGCACACGCACGGACTCGCCGAGACCATCGAGCAGTTGGAGGGGGAGAGCGAGGAGTTCCGCGCCGAGGTCCAGGAGTTCGTCCGCGGTCTCGTCAGCCACTACGTCCTCGACGGCGGCAAGCTGGTCGTGTGCCACGCCGGACTGCCCGAGAAGTACCACGGCCGCACCTCCGGCCGGGTGCGCTCGCACGCGCTCTACGGGGACACGACCGGCGAGACCGACGAGTTCGGGCTGCCCGTGCGCTACCCGTGGGCCGAGGACTACCGCGGCCGGGCCGCCGTCGTCTACGGCCACACCCCGGTGCCGACCGCGACCTGGCTGAACAAC
Source organism: Streptomyces sp. HmicA12 (assembly GCF_000373565.1). Lineage (GTDB taxonomy): Bacteria > Actinomycetota > Actinomycetes > Streptomycetales > Streptomycetaceae > Streptomyces. The sequence continues at coordinate 16,188 of NZ_KB891851.1, forward strand.
ACCATCTGCCTCGACACCGGCGCCGTCTTCGGCGGCAAGCTCACCGCGCTGCGCTGGCCGGAGCGCGAGGTCGTCGACGTACCGGCCGAGCGGGTCTGGTATGAGCCGGTCAGACCGCTGGCCACCGAGGCGCCCGGCGGGCACGAGGGCCGGCCGCTCGACCTCGCCGATGTCCACGGACGCCGGTTCGTGGAGACCCGGCAGAGCGGTCGCGTGACGGTGCGCGAGGAGAACGCGGCGGCGGCCCTGGAGGTCATGAGCCGGTTCGCGGTCGACCCGCGGCTCGTGCCGTACCTGCCGCCGACCATGGCGCCGACGGCGACGTCCGAGAGCGAGGGCTACTTGGAGCACCCGGCCGAGGCCTTCGCGCAGTACGCCGCCGACGGTGTGGCGCGCGTCGTGTGCGAGGAGAAGCACATGGGGTCGCGGGCCGTGGTGCTGGTGTGCCGGGACGCGGGGGTGGCGCGGGAGCGGTTCGGCGTGGACGACGGTTCGGTGACCGGCTCGCTGTACACCCGCACCGGCCGGCCGTTCTTCGACCGCCAGGAGACCACCGAGGCGGTCCTCGGACAGGTGCGGGACGCCGTGACCGCGGCCGGGCTCTGGGCGGAGCTCGACACCGACTGGCTGCTGCTGGACACCGAGTTGATGCCGTGGTCGCTCAAGGCGGCGGGTCTGCTGCGCTCGCAGTACGCCGCGGTGGGCGCCGCCTCCGGTGCCGTGTTCCCCGGCGCGCTGTCCGCGCTGGAGGCCGCGGCCGGGCGCGGGGTGGACGTGAATGAACTGCTCGAGCGGCAGCGCGGGCGGGCGGCCGACGCCGCGGCGTTCACGGACGCGTACCGGCGCTACTGCTGGAGCACGGACGGGCTCGACGGGGTACGGCTCGCGCCGTTCCAGGTCCTCGCCGTGCGCGGCCGGTCGCTCGCCGGGCTGCCGCACGACGAGCAGCTCGCGCTGCTCGACCGGATCGTCGAGCACGACGCGAGCGGCCTGCTCCAGACGACGCGCCGTCTGTACGTCGACACCGGTGACCCGGAGTCGGTGCGGGCCGGTACCGACTGGTGGCTGGAGATGACCGGGCGCGGCGGCGAGGGCATGGTCGTCAAGCCGGTCGGGGCGCTCGTGCGCGACGGGAAGGGGCGGCTCGTGCAGCCCGGCATCAAGTGCCGGGGACGCGAGTACCTGCGGATCATCTACGGGCCCGAGTACACCCGGCCGGAGAACCTGGCGAAACTGCGCCAGCGGTTCCTCGGACACAAGCGTTCGCTCGCGATCCGGGAGTACGGGCTGGGGCTGGAGGCGCTGGACCGGCTGGCGGAGGGCGAGCCGTTGTGGCGGGTGCACGAGGCGGTGTTCGCGGTGCTCGCGCTGGAGTCGGAGCCGGTCGACCCCCGGCTGTAGCTCCCGCTCCGCGGTTCTGACCGTCCGGCCCCGCGCCGCCGGACGGTCAGAACCGGCCGAGCGCCTCAAGTACCCCTGGTTAACCACGAGTTGACATGTTAATTTCGCAGACCGGGCAAGCAGTTGTACCGGCTCATGGGGGACGGTCGGTGGTGGCAAGTGCGAGTTCCGGTGGGCCCGACTCGCAGTCGGAGCACCCGCCGGACATCCAGGCGGTTCGCCGGATGGTCGATGCGTTGTGCGAGCTGGGCTGCCTCCAGGCGGCCTCCGAGCGGGCGGACTTCGCGCTGACCCTGGGGACGTACCTGGAGCAGCGTGTCGACGTGAGCGGCGTCCGGCTGCGCGACGACGCCCGAAAGCTGGTCAATGCCGCTCTGAGCCGGCCGGACGGCGTCAGCGTTCTCGTGAGCGTGATCGGGATCTTCGAGGGCGAGGAGACCGCGGACGGATTCCAGGGGCTGTTCGTCCCGTTCCGGCCGAGGTCCCCCGCGTCCGGGTTCCAGGGCCCGGTCTCACGCTACGACGAGAGTGCCGCGCTGGCCCTGCTGGACGCCGTCAAGGGCGAGATGTCGCCGGAGCGGCTGCGGGACGCGCTCGCGGTAGAACTCGGCAGTGTGGAACTCCCGTTGAACGCCTCGTGCGACCAACTCTTCCGGCACGTCATGCAGTTGAACGTGCAACCCGATCAGATGCCGCCCGCCGTCCTCCTCATCGAACAGGCGGCGTCACAGGTGGCCAGCCCCCATCACCGGGCCGCCCTGGAGGGGTGGGCCCGGGCCTGGGCCGAGCACGCCGGGCTGCTGCCCGCCCTGGAGCGGCGGCGCGCCGAGCGGATCGACCACACCTACGACCCGGAGGTGCCGCGCTGTCTGCTCGTCGCGGTCGAACCGGCCCGGGACGAGTCGGGTGACATCGTGGTCCGGCCGTGGCTCAACACCGTGGCGGGGTACTGGAATCCGCAGCCCGCCGAGCCCGTCACGACGACCATGGACAAACTCTCCGCCGCCGTGGCGCGGGCGTTACGTCAAGGCATCCGGCTGTGGCGGGGAGGGCGTGAAGGCGCGTCCACCGGAGTGGGACAGCAGCCGCCGTACGTCGAGTTCATCCTTCCGTATGACCTTCTGAACCACGATGTGGCCGGGTTGGCGCTCGTTTCGGGCAGCCAGTCGGTGCCGCTCGGCATGGAGTTCGCCGTGCATCTGCGCAGCCTCGACCGGATGCGCAGCGACGACGAACTGGTCAGGGAACGCTGGCGGCTGCGGTGGAGCGCTCTGCGCAGGCAGGGCATCTCCGTGCACGACTGGAGCTCCGCAGAGCCCGAGGCGCTGCAGGCCTGGCAGCTCGACCTCGCGGGGGAGCCCGGCCACACGGCGGTCGTCCTCGACGCCCCCGACAAAGGGGCCGCTCTGGAGGCCCTGAAGACGGCCATCGCCTCCGGTATCGGGCTTGCCGTGTGGGATCGCAGGGGAGTTTTCCTCACGGAGCGACGGGAAGTAGTCACAGCCGTGTTCGCCACCGCGCAGACCTCCGCACAGATCCCCATGGCCATCCACCGACTCCGTCGCAAAGCCGTCCAGGGCGGCGACCAGGGCACGTTGCTGCTGGGCCGGAACATCGCCTTTCTCTGGGACGACCCGAACCGGGTCGTCGACCTCCAGGCCATCGACTACGGCGATCCCGCCGACGAGGAGGCATCGGCATGAGTGCGCAGGTCAACGAGCCGGAGCGGGACACCGACGGCGCGCCGTCGGTCCCGGACGACTGGCGGGTCTTCAGGGCCTCGGGCGTTCCCCCGCAGGAGCCGCCCGTGCTGCCCGAGGCGCCGCCGTGGCGCCGGTTCCACGGCACTCCCGCACAGCCCCAGGCCGAGGACGACGAGAAGGCGGCGACGCGCAGGCTGGGCCACGTCGCCGCGTCGCCGCAGCTCGGCGCCGAGGAGATCGACGTGGTCAACGCGGCGCTGCTGCTGCGCAGGCCGCTGTTGATCACCGGTGCGCCGGGCGTCGGCAAGTCCACCCTCGCCTATCTGATCGCGCGGGAGCTGGGCCTCGGCCGGGTCCTGGCCTGGAACATCGTGAGCCGCACGACGCTGCGCGACGGCCTGTACGCCCACGACGCCATCGGCCGGGCCCAGGCCATCGCCGCCTGGCGCGCCGCGGCCCTGCGGCCGGACCCGGGCGCCGCCGCGGCGGACCCGGCGTACGCCGAAGAGGCTGAACGTCAACTTCCGCCGCCCCTGGGTGAGTTCGTTACGCTGGGCCCACTGGGTACAGCTCTCCTGCCCTATGAGCGGCCGCGCATGCTGCTCGTCGACGAACTGGACAAGAGCGACATCGATCTGCCCAATGACCTGTTGCATGTGCTGGAGAACGGCAGTTATGACATTCCGGAACTGGTACGCGACGCCGCAGGCAGCGCCGAGGTGCACACCGACGACCCCGGGCGGCGGGCGGTCGTGTCCCGCGGTCGCATCGAGTGCCGCGAGTTCCCCGTCGTGGTGATCACCAGCAACGGCGAGCGGGAATTCCCCGCCGCTTTCCGCCGGCGCTGCCTGCCCCTGGAGATGCGCACGCCCTCCAGGGAGCAGCTTCTGGCCATGGTGGAAGGGCATTTGAGGACCCGTCCGGAGGGCTCCGAGGAGCTGGTCGACCTCTTCCTCCAGCGGGTTCATGCCGGAGGGACACACTCCTTGGATCAGTTGCTCAATGCGGTTCAGTTGACTACTGCGGGTGGTTTCCAGGCCGAGGGTGACGGGCGTAAGCTCGTGGAAAGCTTGCTCCGCGATCTCGCGAAGGGCCGCTGAATGAACGGCTTTCCCAGGGAGCGCGCACCCGGCGCCGACGGTGGCGAACCGGGATTTTCGCAGCTTCCGGGCGAGGAGCCCGGCCGGACCCCGCAGTGGCAGGAGATCGCCGACGCCATCTGGCTCGCCGCCCACTGGGACCGGGCCGCGCGGCCCGCCGAAGCCACGGAGCAGCCGGCCGTGGACCTCGAGGAGACCGACACGACCTGGGAGCCCGGAACCTCCGAGCTTCCCCCCGATCCGTTCGCGGACCCGCTGTGGCCCGGCAGTCTGCTGGATCCTCCGCTGCCCACCCTCGATCCCGAAGGCCCCGACACGGTGCATCTCGGTCGACCGCAGCTGCCAGGACCGCCTCCCAAACCCTCCGGTGTGGGCCGACGCTGGGCCCTGCTGGCCCGCGCCCTGCACCGCCTCGCCCGCCGTGTGCCCTCGCCGGTGCAGGTGGAGCTCGACGAGGAGCTCACCGCCCAACGCGGCCTCGCCGACGAGCTCTGGATGCCGTTCTTCCGGCCCGCCGAGGCCACCGCCTTCGACCTCGTCCTGCTCACCGACGACGCCCCGACCATGCGGATCTGGGACGAGGAGATCGCCCGGCTCGTCGCGGCCGCCGAGCACAGCGGCGGCTTCCGCGTCGTACGCACCGTCAAGGTGAGGGTGCCGCGCACCGGGCTGCCGACGGTCCGCGGCGGCGCCGCCTGCACCCCGGCCGATCCGGCGGAGCTGCTCGACGGGGGTGGCGGCCGGGTCTTCCTCGTCGTCACGGACGGCCTGGCGCACGGGTGGACCGCCCCCGCGGCCGACAAGCTGCTCGGCCGCCTGGCCCGCTCCGGACCCACCGCGATGATCCATCTGCTGCCGCCCCACATGCGGCACCGGTCCTCGGTGTACCCGTACGCGGCGGTCCTGGAGGCCGGCGGTTTCGGCGCGTCCAACGTGAGTCTGGGACACGGCGCCCCGGGCGAGGGCCCCGACCCGCTGCGCCCGTTGCCCGAGGCGGGCGACGACGCGGTGCCCGTCCCCGTGCTGTCCCTCAAGCCCGGCTCGATCGCCGCCTGGGCGGATCTGGTCACCGGTGAACGCGGGGTGCGCCGGGCCCTGCCGATCGTGCTGGCCGGCGCGCTCACCAAGGGGGCGCCCGCGCCCGGTCTCACTGCCCCGCCGCTGCCGCGCCGGGCCGCGGCCGCCGTGCGCCGGTTCTTCACCCTCGCCACCCCCGCCGCGCGTCGCCTCGCCACCCAACTCGCGGCGGTGCCTTTTGAGTTCGACCTGGTGGAGCAGTTACGCAAGCGCACCATGCCCGAGACGGAACCCGCCCATCTGGCCGAGATCATGATGGGCGGTCTGATCGACTGGGACAGTGAGGGCGAGGGGCGTCCCGAGTTCGCCGAAGGAGTGCGCGAGGCGCTGCTCGCGACGACGACCCGGGCCCAACTCGCCCGCACGGTCGGCGTGGTGGGCGATCTGCCGGCGGCCGGTGAGCGGGGCGTCGCCCTGCGGGCCGCGCTGCGCGACCCCGTCGGCGCCACCCTGCCCGCCCCGCACGAGCGGGGCTGGCGGCGCAGCGAGCTGGCGGTGATGCGGGCGCTCTCCGGCCCGTACTCCGAACGTGCGAAACGCCTGGAGCCGGGTTTGGTACCTGATGCCCCAGAAGTCACGACCAATGACCGTTCGGCGGAATCGTCAGGTTCGGGAGGGGGCAGGGATCAGGAGCCCTTGGTTCCTGATCCCTCTGGAGAGAATGTGCCGCCCCTGGTCAACGAAGTCACGCCCGGATCCGAAGCCCAGGAGGCTGAACCGCTCATGCCCAGCATCGCGACCGGAACGCCTGCACTCCTGGTGAACGTGCCGCTGCGCAACACATCGTTCGTGGGGCGCACCGCACTGCTCCGCGCGGTCGAGGAGCAGCTGGGTTCCCAGGACACGGCGGCGGTGCTCCCGCACGCCCTGCACGGCATGGGCGGCGTCGGAAAGTCGCAGCTCGCGCTGGAGTACATCTACACCCACCAGCAGGACTACAAGGTCATCTGCTGGATCGCCGCGGAGCGGGAGAGCCTGATCCTCGCCGGCCTGGCCACGCTCGCCGCCCGGTTGCGGCTGTTCCCCGGCGGAGACGACGCCGGCGGCGCCCCGGCCGCCAACACCGCGGTGCCCGCGGTCCTCGAAGCGCTGCGCACCGGAGCCCCGTACGACAACTGGCTCCTGGTCTTCGACAACGCGGAGAACCTGGACGTGGTGCGCAACTACTTCCCGACCAACGGCCCCGGCAAGATCATCGTCACCTCCCGCAACCGCGAGTGGGAGCGGGTGGCGAGCCCGCTGCCGGTGAACGTCTTCGAGCGCGAGGAGTCGATCCAGCTCCTGCAGAAGCGCTCGCCCGACCTGTCCCGCGGTGACGCCGACCAGCTCGCCGAGGCGCTCGGTGACCTCCCGCTCGCCGTCGAGCAGGCGGGTGCCTGGCGCGCGGTCACCGGCATGCTCGTCGAGGACTACCTCACCCTCCTGGAGCGCCGCAGCCCGGAGATCCTGGAGCTCGACCCGGCGCCCGACTACCCGGTCTCGGTCGCCGCCGCCTGGGACATCTCGCTGGAGCGGATCGCCGAGAACAACCCGGGCGCCCGCCAGCTCCTCGACATCTGCGCCTGCATGGCCCCTGAACCGGTCCCGCTCTCCCTGCTGCGCGGCAGCCGGGGCATCAACATCACCCCCGAACTCGACCTGCTGCTGCGGGAGTCCATCAAGCTGAGCCGCGCCATCCGCGACCTCAACCAGTTCTCCCTGGTCCGTCTCGACCTGCGCGCCGACACCCTGCAGATGCACCGTCTGCTGCAGAACGTGCTCCTCGCCAAACTCGGTCCCGACGACCGCGAGCGCATGCGCGACGCCGCCCACCAGATCCTGTCGGCGGCCAAGCCCGGCCACTACGCGTCCTCCCGCGAATGGCCCGCCTACCAGGCGCTGCTGCCGCACGTCCTGACCGCGGACGCGGTGCGCTCCACCGACACCTGGGCCCGCGAACTCGTTTACGACACCGTGATGTTCCTCTACTACTGGGGCGCCCACGAGTCCGCCGTGGACCTCGCCCGGCAGGCCTGGCGCACCTGGCTGGAGGTGTCCGGCGAGGAGGACATCCATGTCATCCGAATGTCCAAGACCTTCGCGTTCTGTCTGCGGGTCGTCGGGCAGGTCGAGGAGTCCATCCCGCTCAACGAGCGGGCTCTGGAAGTCTGCCGACGCATCGACGTCGACGTGGAGGACTTGATCGACTCCATGGTTTCCCTCTCCGACGGGCGTCGCTACCAGGGCCGGTTCCAGGAGGCCAGGGAGCTGGACCAGGAAGCCGCCGAGCGGGCCCGAACGCTGTTCGGTCCGGAGGACCCCACGACGCTGCGTGCGGTGCACAGTTGGGGAGTGTCGCTGCGGCTGTGCGGTGAGTTCCAGGAGGCAAAGGCGCTCGACGAGGAGACCGCCCGGCTGCGTGACCTGCTGTTCGGGCCGTCCAGCGGATTGACCCTGAACACGCTCAACGCCCTCGCCATCGACATGCGGGAGTGCGGGGACTACCCAGGGGCCCGCGACTTCTGGGAGGACGTCTACCGCAGGCAGCGCAGTTCACTGGGCGAGGACAACCCCTTCGCGCTTCGCACCGCCAATGACCTGGCGGTGGGTCGTCGTCGAGACGGTTCTCTGGCGGAGGCCGTCAAGCTTTCCGAGGACGTCCTGCGCCGTCTGACCACCCGTTACGGCGCCGACCATACCTTCACGCTGGCGGCTGCCATCAACGTCGCCGTCGACCGCAGGCTCGTCGGAGACCTCGAAGGATCTCGGGAACTCGGTGAGTCGACCGTGCGTCGTTACACGCACCGGCTCGGCGCCCGGCACGCGCACACCCTGATCACCAAGGCGAACCTGGCCGCCACCATGCGGGCCCTCGGCGCGTTCGAGGTGGCTGAGGAGCTCGACACCGAAGCGGCCCATGCGCTCGCGGACACGGTCGGGCCCCGGCATATCCTGTCGCTCACCGTCGCGCTCGGCCGGGCGAGCACCGAGTACGCCCGCCTCAACTTCGACAAGGCGTGCGAGATCGACGAGCAGAATCTGCCCAAGCTTGCCCAAGTCGCGGGCGAGGAACACCCATTGACGCTCTCCTGCGCCGCGAATCTCGCCCTCGACCTGCGGGGTCTGGGACGCGGGGCCGAGGCCGACGAGCTGGAGCGCAGGGCCGTGGACGGCTTCACCCGGATCGTGCGCCCCGACCACCCGTGGCTGCTCGCGGCCCGTCAGCGACGGCGCATCGAGTGCGACACGGCGCCGATGCCGCTGTAGCGCCCGGCCGGACGCGCGGATCCAAGGGGGCGGCACCCGGTGCTGCCCCCTCCGTCTGTGGTCATACTGGAGCAACTGGCCCATCGCACAGTCGAGTTGAATGTTCGTCACGGGGGAGGGACATGTCGACGGTCGTCTTCGTCCACGGCACGGGGGTGCGCGAACCGGATTTCTCCGCGCTCGCCGGGCGCTTCGCCGCTGAACTCACCTCGCTGCGGCCCGGACTGCGGATCGTGCCCTACTACTGGGGAGCCGAGCACGGCGCGACGCTCGCCGCGGGCGGCGCCAGCCTGCCCCCGCCGCCCGGCGGCACGGCCCGCGACATCGGCGAGGGGGACGAGACCGCCGCCTGGGCCGCCCTGTACCGCAACCCCGACACCGAACTCGCCCTGGCGGCAGCTACGTTGAAGGAGCGCGCCGAGCGGCCGCCGTACGCCGCCCTCCCGGAGCAGGCGCTCCAGGACCGGCTGACCGCCGCCGCCCACGACGCGGAGGCCGGCGCGTTGTTGCCGGGCCTCGCCGCGGCGCTGAGCCGCCTCGCCGGCCATCCGCTGCTCCCGGCCGCCGCCGACGCCCTCGACCCCGACGACCTCGCCCTGCTCGCCGCCCGCGCCGCCGTGGCCCGCGCCGTCGCCGGCCTCCTCGACGCCGACGCGCCGCTCGTGCCTGACGGCGATCAGCGGGACGCGGCCGTGGCGCGCCTTGCCGAACAGCTCGGAGCGGCCGCCGAAGGCGCCGAACGCGGCCTGCGCAGCGGCCTGTTGAGCCTGGTCGGCAACGCCGCGTCCCGGGCCGTGGTGCGCCGCCGCCGCGCCCTCACCGAGGCCGCGCACCCGGCCGCCGGGGACGTGCTGCGCTACCTCAGCCGCGGCGCGGGCTTCCGCGACGGGCTGCGGACCCTGATCGCCGGACTCGAACCGCCCGTCACCGTCGTCGCCCACAGCCTCGGCGGCATCATCGCCCTCGACACGCTCATCGAGACGCCACTGCCCCAGGTCGCCCTGCTGGTCACGGCCGGATCGCAGGGCCCGTTCCTGTACGAGTCGGGGGCCCTGCCCTCGCTCGCCCACCCCGAGCCGCTGCCCCCGCACATGCCCGACTGGCTGAATCTGTACGATCCGCGCGACCTGCTCGGCTACCTCGGCGCCGGGCTCTTCCCCGGCAGGGTCACCGACATCGCCGTCGACAGCCGCCAGCCGTTCCCCGCCGCGCACAGCGCCTACTGGACCAACCCGGCGACGTACCGGCACATCGCGGAGCGGCTGACGTGACCGACAAGGCCACCCCCGCGCGGGGCGTCGACCCGGCCCGGGTGCACGCCCTCGTCGTCGGCATCGAGCAGTACGAGGCGGGCTCCTCCTGGGACCTGCCGGGACCGGCCCGCGACGCCGTGGCGTTCCACGCGCTGCTGCGCGACGCCGGTGTGCCGCAGTCCCAACTTCATCTGCATCTGTCCCCGTTGGCGCCGTACACGCCGGACGTCGCGTACGCGCCCGCCGACCACGCCACCCTCCGCCACGCACTCGTACGGCACCTGCCGGAGCACCAGGGCGACGTGCTGTGGGTGTGGTGGGGCGGGCACGGCGTCCTCGACCGGGCCGGGCACACCCGGCTGTTCTGCGCGGACGCCACCACGGCCGACAAGGTCGCCGTCGACCTGGACTCCGCGCTCATCCGCTACGCCGGCGACGCCGTGCCCGGCTTCGCCGACCAGCTCTGGATCGTGGACGCCTGCGAGACGTTCGAGGAACGGCTCGGCTTCCGCGGACCGCTGCCGCCCGACGCCCTGCCGGCCGGTGAGCGGACCCTCGGGCACCGACAGACCGTGCTGCGGGCGGCGGGGGCGGGCCGGGCCGCCGCCAACGATCCGGTCCGTGCCACGGGTCTCTTCTCGGACGTTCTTCTCGGACTGCTGCGCGAGCGGGCGGCCGTGCTGCCCGCCCTGCCGGACCCGGAGGAGCTGTTCCCCGCGGTGCGCCGGAGTTTCGCCGTGCTGCGCGCCGAGGGACGCACCGCGCAGCGCCCCGAGATCCGGATGCGGAGCCCCGAACGCACCGAGATCCTGCCGCGGCTGGAACCGCCCAGGAGCCCGGGGTCCGGGGTCGCGGTGCTGGGGCGCGCCGTGAACGCGCTGCTGGACTATCCCCTGATGACGGACCCCGCCGAACGGCAGGCCCTGGTCGAGGCGTTGGGCCCCCGGCTGGGTTCCACGATGCCCCGGCACACCAAGCCCCGTACCGACGCCACCGGCATGCTCACCACACTGGCCCGTCGTGGCCCGGAGGCCCTCGGGGAGCTCCTCTCGGCCGTCACGGCACTCGACGACGACCCCGAACGGCAGGCCGAACTCGCTGCCGCACTGGGTGAGTTGGGCGGTGCTGGGCAGGCGAGAGACGGGCGGCGCTGATCGTGTGGCGTGATCGTACGGGTTTCCCATGCGCGCCCGGTTCGTCATGATGGAAGGACGCGGGGCATCGAGTGCCACCGTGCGAGGAGGGGAACGGATCTTGGACCAGTCGCTACGCGCGGAGCAAGCCACCCCGTCCCACCCGGTCGATCCGGCTCACGAGGCCGCTGTACTCGACTGGGAGTCGGACCTGCCCGACCTGACCCTGGTCGCGCTGACCGACGTAGAGGACCTGCCGCCCCTGGCGGCCACCGCCCGCATCCTCGAGGAAGTGCTGCGCCCCCGCGGCAGCATGCGGGGTGGCGGCGAACCAGGACCGGGAAGAGCGGAGTAGCCGCCCGCCCCCGACACGACCCGGTGAGCACACCTCGACCGCCCGCCCCACGCTCCGGAGGTCCCGGGAATGACCAGTGAGCAGCTCCCGCCCCGGCTGAGTGTTCCCGGCGCCCTCTTCGCCGAACTGGCCACGGGCGGCGGCTCCCGGGAGGCGCTGGCCCTGCTGGAGCGCGGCGAGCGCCATCGCAGACTGCTGCTCCTGCGCACCGCCCTCGACCGCCTCGACGGACTGGCCACCCCACTGACGGCGCCCGCCGAGAACTGGCGCCGACTGCGGGAGGCGGCCCGGCACGCCCCCGAGCCCGTCGAGCGGCTGCTGCTCGCGCCGCAGACCGGCAGCTGGCTCGCCCACCTGCTGCGCCGGGCCCACGGCACCGCCCCGGGCCCGCCCCTGTGGGCCGAGGCCGGCCACCTCGGCGCGCTCGCCGTCTCGGCGGCCCTGCACGCCGGTACGGAGGCCGACGTCTTGGTGCCGCTGGACGACGGCGCGGTGCACCTGCCGGGCCTGGGTACCGTCCGACTTCCGTACGCACCAGCCGGATTGACGGTCGGTCACCTCCTCGTGGACGGCCGCGGCACACTCACCCTGTCGTCCTCGGACGCCACGCCCGGCGCCGTTCGCTGCCGCCCGGTGACGGCCCCCGCACGCCCCGGTCGGAGCACCCCGCCCGACCCCTGCTGGACCCCCCTGCGCACCCTCGACGCGGGCCCCGTCACCATCCCGCTCGACGACCTCCACCCCTACCGCGACCTCGACGAGCCGGTGCCGCCCGCCCGGCTCGACGCCGACGAGGCGGCCGTCTGGCAGGACCTGTTCGACGAGGCCGCGGCGCTGCTCGCCCGGGCCGGGGACGGCGGCCTCGACCTCACGCTCGTACGGGCCGTCGTCCCGTGGGGCCGCACCGCCACCATGCCGCCCGCCCCGCCGCACGTACGCGTCTCCGCCTCCAGCGGCGACTCGTTCGGCGCCATGGTCATCGCGCGGCCGGGCAACGCCCTCGCGCTCGCGGAAACCTTCGTGCACGAGTTCCAGCACAGCAAGCTCGGCGCGCTCCTCCATCTGCTGCCGCTCCTCGACGACGACCGTGTCGAGCGCTACTACGCGCCCTGGCGCGCCGACCCCCGGCACCGCACGGGCCTGCTGCACGGCGCGTACGCCTTCACCGGCGTCACCGGGTTCTGGTACGGGCTGCTCGGCCACCCGACGCACGGGGAGGCCGCCGCGTACCACTTCGCGCTGCGCCGCCTGCAGACCCGCCTGGTCGTGCGCACGCTGCTCACCGAGGGAGGGCTCACCGCGCCGGGCCGTCGGCTCGTCGAGGGGCTCGCGCACTCCCTGGACGGCTGGCTGCGTGTACCGGTCCGCCCGGACGCGCTGGCCCGCGCCCGAACCGCCGCCGCCCTGCACCGCACCGAGTGGCGGCTGCGCAACGTCCTGCCGGCGCCGCCCGGCGCGGCCCCGCGGCTGCGCACCCCGGGCGGCTCCTGGCCCGACCTGCGCACCCACGCCCTGGCCGTCCCGCCCGCCGCGCCGCGCACCGGCGACGAGCACCTCGCGGCGGGCAACCCGGCGGGCGCCCTCGCCCGCTACGACGACGACCTGCGCCTCGCGCCCGACGATCCGCATGTGCTCGCCGGATGGATCGTGGCCCGCGCCACCGTCCACCCCGGCCGCACCGCACGCCGGCTCCTGGCCAGGCCGGAGCGGACGCGGCAGTCGCTGCCGAGCCGCTGAAGCCGCCGTAACAGAAGTACGGAGGGGTGAAGGCGCGGCGCAGCGGTCAGGATGAGCCCATGGGATTCCATGTCGACTCCGAGGCCGGGCGGCTGCGCCGCGTCATCCTGCACCGCCCCGATCTGGAGCTGAAGCGGCTCACGCCCAGCAACAAGGACCAGTTGCTCTTCGACGACGTGCTCTGGGTGCGGCGGGCGCGGCAGGAGCACGACGGGTTCGCCGACGTGCTGCGCGACCGGGGCGTCACCGTCCACCTCTTCGGGGACCTGCTCGCCGAGGCCCTGGACGTCGACGCCGCCCGGACCCGCGTCCTGGACCGGGTCTTCGACGAGAAGGAGTACGGGCCGCTCGCCACCGACCATCTGCGGGCCGCCTTCGAGACGCTGCCGGCACGGGAGCTGGCCGAGGCGCTGATCGGCGGCATGACCAAGCGGGAGTTCCTGGAGCGCCACCCCGAGCCGACGTCGGTCCGCTTCCACGTGATGGACCTCGACGACTTCCTGCTCGCGCCGCTGCCCAACCACCTCTTCACCCGCGACACCTCGGCCTGGATCTACGACGGGGTCTCGGTCAACGCGATGCGCTGGCCGGCCCGGCAGCGCGAGACCGTCCACTTCGAGGCGATCTACCGGCACCACCCGCTCTTCCGCGACGAGCGCTTCCACGTCTGGTCCGAGGGACAGGCCGACTACCCGTCCACCATCGAGGGCGGCGACGTCCTGGTCATCGGGCAGGGCGCCGTGCTCATCGGGATGAGCGAGCGCACCACCCCGCAGGCCGTGGAGATGCTCGCGCACAAGCTGTTCGCCGCGGGCTCGGCCCGCACCATCGTCGCGCTCGACATGCCGAAGCGGCGGGCCTTCATGCACCTCGACACCGTGATGACGATGGTCGACGGGGACACGTTCACGCAGTACGCGGGGCTCGGCATGCTGCGCTCGTACACCATCGAACCGGGCACCTCGGCGCGGGAGTTGAAGGTCACCGACCATCCGCCGGAGCACATGCACCGGGCGATCGCCGCGGCCCTCGGGCTCAGCGGGATCCGGGTGCTGACCGCGACGCAGGACGTGCACGCCGCCGAGCGCGAGCAGTGGGACGACGGCTGCAACGTCCTGGCGGTCGAGCCGGGCGTCGTCGTCGCGTACGAGCGGAACGCGACCACGAACACCTTTCTGCGCAAGCAGGGCGTCGAGGTCATCGAGATCCCGGGCAGCGAGCTGGGGCGCGGCCGGGGCGGACCGCGCTGCATGAGCTGTCCGGTGGAGCGGGACCCGGTGGCGTAGCACACCGCATACAGGCTGTATATAAATGTGGGTCGTCGTATAGACTTCCATCATCCTGTTGTTCCCCAGCCCCGTCCCCGATCCGCACCCAGGAGCGCCCCCATGGCGACGACCGCCCGCCCCGACCTCGCAGGCCGCCACTTCCTGAAGGAGGTGGACTTCACCGCCGAGGAGTTCCGCGGCCTGGTCGAGCTGGCCGCCGAGCTGAAGGCCGCCAAGAAGGCGGGCGCCGAGACGCAGTACCTCAAGGGCCGCAACATCGCGCTGATCTTCGAGAAGTCGTCGACGAGGACGCGGTGCTCCTTCGAGGTCGCGGCCGCCGACCAGGGCGCCTCGACGACGTACATCGACCCGGCCGGTTCGCACATCGGCAAGAAGGAGTCGAGCAAGGACACGGCCCGCGTCCTCGGCCGGATGTTCGATGCCATCGAGTTCCGCGGTGACGAGCAGGCGACGGTCGAGACGCTCGCCGAGTTCGCGGGCGTCCCGGTCTACAACGGCCTGACCGACGACTGGCACCCCACCCAGATGCTCGCCGACGTGCTCACGATGACCGAGCACAGCGACAAGCCGCTCACCGAGATCGCCTTCTCCTACCTCGGCGACGCCCGGTTCAACATGGGCAACTCCTACCTCGTCACCGGAGCCCTGCTCGGCATGGACGTCCGGATCGTCGCGCCGAAGGCCTACTGGCCTGCCGAGGCGACCGTCGCCCGGGCGCGGAAGCTCGCCGAGACGAGCGGGGCGCGCATCACGCTCACCGAGTCCGTCGAGGAGGGTGTCGCCGGCGCCGACTTCGTGGTCACCGACGTCTGGGTCTCCATGGGCGAGCCCGAAGAGGTCTGGGACGAGCGGATCAAGGCCCTCGCGCCGTACGCCGTCACGATGGACGTGCTGCGCGCGACGGGGAACGCGGACGTGAAGTTCATGCACGACCTGCCCTCCTTCCACGACCTGGGCACCAAGGTCGGCCGCGAGATCCACGCGAAGTACGGACTGGAGTCCCTGGAGGTCACCGACGAGGTCTTCGAGTCGGCGCACTCCGTGGTCTTCGACGAGGCCGAGAACCGGATGCACACCATCAAGGCCATCATGGTCGCCACGCTCGGCCGCCCGTAGAAAACAAAAGAAACACCTCATAACCGTTCAAACTGGTGGGGCCGGAACACCTTCTCCGGCCCCACCGGCATGCGGTCCACCCCACCGCACCCGTACCACCAGAAAAGAGCACCACCCCATGTCGCCGACCCCCACCGGCCTGCGCATCAAGTCGCCCGAAACCCTCATCGCCGAATCGGGCGCCGACCTCGAAGGCCACGGCCTCAAGCGCACCATGGGGCTCTTCCAGCTCGTGTGCTTCGGTGTCGGCGCGATCGTCGGCACCGGCATCTTCGTCGGTCTGTCCGACACGGTCGCCGAGGCCGGACCCGCCGTCATCATCTCGTTCGTCCTCGCGGCGATCACCTGCATCTTCACCGCGTTCTCGTTCGCCGAGCTGGGCGGCGCGATCCCGGTCTCCGGATCCTCGTACTCCTTCGCCTACGCGACGCTCGGCGAGCGCGTCGCGTTCCTCGTCGGCTGGTGCCTGCTCCTGGAGTACGGCGTCTCGGTGTCCGCCGTGGCCGTGGGCTGGAGCCAGTACCTCAACGAGCTGCTGAACAGTCTCTTCGGCTGGCAGCTGCCCGCCGCCCTGTCCGCGGGCCCGTCCGACGGCGGCGTGATCAACCTGCCGGCCGTCGTCGTCATGCTGATGGCCGCGACCCTGCTCGTGCGCGGTATCCGGGAGAGCGCGCGGGCCACCGCCGCCATGGCCGTCCTCAAGATCGGCATCCTGATCGCGTTCTGCGCCATCGCCTTCACCGCGTTCCAGGACGACAACCTCACGCCGTTCCTCTCGTCCGGCATCGGCGGCGTCACCTCCGGCGCCTCGCTCGCCTTCTTCTCGTACATCGGCTTCGACGCGATCACCACGGCCGGTGAAGAGGTCAAGAACCCGCGGAAGAACATCCCGATCGCGATCATGATCTGCATCGGCATCGTGACGCTGCTCTACTGCGCGGTCGCCGTCGCCGCCATCGGCGCGCTCGGCGCGGACGCCGTCGGCAACAAGCCGGCCGCGCTCTCCCTCATCGTCAACGACGTCACCGACTCCACCGTCGGCGGCGGCATCATCGCCTTCGGCGCGGTCGTCGCCATCGCGTCCGTCGTGCTCGCGGTGATGTACGGGCAGACCCGGATCCTGATGTCGATGTCCCGGGACGGGCTGATCCCGCGGGTCTTCGAGCGGGTCTCGCCGAGGACGTCGACGCCGGTCGGCGGCACCTGGATCGTCGCGCTCGTGTTCGCGGTCCCGGCCGCGTTCTCCTCGCTCGACGCCGTCGTGAACCTCACGACCATCGGCACGCTCGCCACCATGGTCGTCGTCAACATCGCGGTCGTGGCGCTGCGCCGCTCGCACCCCGAGCTGAAGCGCTCGTTCCGGGTGCCGCTGTACCCGGTCAGCCCGGTCCTGGGCGTCGCCTTCTGCCTCTACCTGATCTGGGGCACGGGCTGGACGACGTGGGTGCAGTTCGCGGTGTTCCTCGTCGTCGGCGCGCTCGTCTACGCCTTCTACGGGCGCAAGAACTCGCGCCTCGGCGCCGCTACGGCTCCGACGGGGGGCGCTGCTTAGGCACCGCGGGAAGCGTGAACCACACCGCCTTGCCGGACTCGGTGGGGCGGTGTCCGCACGAGGAGGACAGGGTGCGGATCAGGAGCAGGCCCCGGCCGTGCTCCTGCCAGGGGTCGGGCTCCTCCGGGTCGTCCGGGTTGGTGAGCTCCGCGGGCGGCGCCGGGTCCGGGTCGTGCACCTCGACCTGACAGCCGGACTCCAGAAGCTCCACGACCAGCTCGATGGGGGCGTCGCCTGCGGTGTGCTCCACCGCGTTCGCCACCAGCTCCGCCGTGAGCAGCTCCGCGGTGTCCATGTCCGCCGCCGGAGAGTCGATCTCGGTCAGCGCGGTACGGACGAGGGCGCGCGCCACCGGAACGGCGGCGGCCGTGTGCGGCAGGGCTATGCGCCACGACGTGGGCGTGGAGGGCCCTGGGGGAGGAGTCACAGCAGGTCCTGAGGGGCGGCGGGGGGTGGCTCGGGCGGGACGGGCTGGATGGGGTGGCGTGCGTGAAGTGACCGTCCTGCTTTCAACCTTATGAATGGTACGGCGTGCCTCGATAGAGGCTCCCGGTGGTGTTCCTCGGGACATTGGGCTCTATCACCTGATGTGCTTCTCATGTCGCCGTGCGTGGCGGGGTATCGCGTACTGCTGACGACAGTCACAAAGCGGTGATACCTTCGGGGTGTCGTCGTCGGAGCACGCCTGCCCGCAGGAGGCCGCACGCGTATGAGTCCCTTCACCGGCTCCGCCCGCCCGACCGAGACCTGGCGGCACCTCTCGTACGCCGTGGACGCGCGGGACGTCGCGACCGTCACCCTCGCCCGGCCCGAGAAACTCAACGCGCTCACCTTCGGCGCCTACGCGGATCTGCGCGACCTGCTCGCCGAGCTGTCCCGCGAGAAGACGGTCCGAGCCCTCGTCCTGACCGGCGAGGGCCGCGGCTTCTGCTCCGGCGGCGACGTGGACGAGATCATCGGCGCCACCCTCTCCATGGACACCGCCCAGCTGCTGGACTTCAACCGGATGACGGGGCAGGTGGTGCGGGCCGTGCGCGAAGCGCCGTTCCCGGTGATCGCCGCCGTGCACGGGGTCGCCGCGGGCGCCGGGGCGGTGCTCGCGCTCGCCGCGGACTTCCGGATCGCCGATCCGAGCGCCCGCTTCGCGTTCCTGTTCACCAAGGTCGGCCTGTCCGGCGGGGACATGGGCGCGGCGTACCTGCTGCCGCGCGTCGTCGGCCTCGGCCACGCCACCCGGCTGCTGATGCTCGGCGACCCGGTGCGCGCCCCGGAGGCCGAGCGGATCGGCCTGATCAGCGAGCTGGCCGACGAGGGGCAGGCCGACGCGGCGGCGCTCGCCCTCGCCCGCCGCCTCGCCGACGGCCCCGCCCTCGCCCACGCGCAGACCAAGGCCCTGCTGACCGCGGAGCTCGACATGCCGCTGGCCGCCGCCGTCGAGATGGACGCCGCGACCCAGGCCCTGCTCATGAACGGCGAGGACTACGCCGAGTTCCACGCGGCCTTCACCGAGAAGCGCCCGCCCAAGTGGCAGGGGAGGTGACGCCGGCGTGCGTCCCCAGAAGATCGCCGTCATCGGCGGCGGACCCGGCGGCCTGTACGCGGCCGCGCTCCTCAAGCGCCTCGACGCGGACCGCGAGATCACGGTCTGGGAGCGCAACGCGCCGCACGACACCTTCGGCTTCGGCGTCGTCCTCTCCGACGAGACCCTCGGCGGCATCGAGCACGCCGACCCGGTCGTGTACGCGGCGCTGCGCGACGAGTTCGTGCGCTGGGACGACATCGACATCGCCCTCGTGCACCGCGGCGTCCGCCACACCTCGGGGGGCCACGGCTTCGCCGCACTCGGCCGGCGCCGCCTCCTGGAGATACTGCAGGGCCGCTGCCGCCAGCTCGGCGTCGAGCTGAGGTTCCGTACGGAAGCGCCGCCGCCGGACGAGCTCCGCGCCGAGTACGACCTGGTGATCGCCGCCGACGGCGTGCACAGCGCGACCCGCGAGACGTACGCCGACGCGTTCCGCCCGCGCATCGAGGAGCACCGCAACCGCTACATCTGGCTCGCCGCCGACTTCCCGTTCGACGCGTTCCGCTTCGAGATCGCCGAGACCGAGCACGGCGTGATGCAGCTGCACGGATACCCGTACAGCGACAGCGAGTCCACCGTCATCGTCGAGATGCGCGAAGAGGTCTGGCGGGCGGCCGGCTTCGCCGACATGGACGTACGGGAATCCGTCGAGCGGTGCGCGAAGACGTTCGCGGACGCCCTCGGCGGGCGCGCCCTGAAGTCCAACAACTCCTCCTGGCTGACTTTCCGCACCGTCGTCAACGACCGCTGGTCGCACGGCAATTGCGTGCTCATCGGGGACGCGGCGCACACCGCGCACTTCTCCATCGGCTCCGGCACCAAACTCGCCGTCGAGGACGCGCTCGCGCTCGCCGCGTGCCTGCACGAACACCCCACGACGGGTGCGGCGCTGAAGGCGTACGAGGCCGAGCGGCGGCCCGTCGTCGCCTCCACGCAGCGGGCCGCGCGGGCCAGCCTGGAGTGGTTCGAGGATCTGCCGCGCTATCTGGGCCAGCCCACCCGCCAGTTCGCGTTCAATCTGCTCACCCGCAGCCGCCGCGTCACCCACGAGAACCTGCGGCTGCGCGACGCGCGCTTCACCGAGTCCGTGGAGCGGGAGTTCGGCTGCCCGGCGGGGACACCGCCGATGTTCACGCCCTTCGAGCTGCGCGGGCTGCGGCTCAGGAACCGGGTCGTCGTCTCGCCGATGGACATGTACTCGGCGGTCGAGGGCGTCCCCGGCGACTTCCACCTGGTCCACCTCGGGGCGCGGGCGCTCGGCGGGGCGGGCCTGATCATGACGGAGATGGTCTGCGTCAGCCCCGAGGGCCGCATCACCCCGGGCTGCGCCGGGCTCTACACCCCCGAACAGGCCGCGGCCTGGCGGCGGATCACCGAGTTCGTGCACACCAGGTCGCCCGGCACCGCGATCGGCGTGCAGCTCGGACACTCCGGCCGCAAGGGCTCGACCCGGCTGATGTGGGAGGGCATCGACGAGCCGCTGCCCGACCCGGCGGACAACTGGCCCCTGGTGGCCGCCTCCCCGATCCCGTACAAGCCGGACAGTCAGACCCCGTCCGAGCTGACGGTCACCCAACTCGCCGAGGTGCGCGAGCAGTTCGCGTCCGCCGCCTGGCGGGCCGCGCGCTCCGGGTTCGACCTCCTCGAACTGCACTGCGCCCACGGCTACCTGCTCTCGGGCTTCCTGTCCCCGCTGACGAACCGGCGCACCGACGCTTACGGAGGCTCCCTGGAGCGGCGGTTGAAGTTCCCCCTGGAGGTCTTCGACGCGGTGCGCGGGGTGTGGCCCGACGGCCGGCCCATGACCGTACGGATCTCGGCGACGGACTGGGCCGACGGCGGCACGACCGGGGACGACGCGGTGGCGATCGCACGCGCCTTCGCCGCGCACGGCGCCGACGCGATCGACGTGTCGACCGGCCAGGTCGTCGCCGACGAGCGGCCCGCGTACGGACGCTCGTACCAGGCGCCGTACGCGGACCGGATCCGGGGCGAGACCGGGATCCCGGTGATCTCGGTCGGCGCGATCTCCTCGTGGGACGACGTCAACTCCCTTGTGCTGGCCGGGCGTACGGACCTGTGCGCGCTGGCACGGCCGCACCTGTACGACCCGCACTGGACGCTGCACGCCGCGGCCGAGCAGGGCTACACGGGACCGGGCGTGGTGTGGCCCGAGCCCTACCGCGCGGGGAGCAGGCGGCCGCAGACAGGACGCCTGGACGCGCCCAAGCCCCGTCTGGTGCTGCCGAGTTGACCGGGACCGAGGGTGCGTTCAGTGACAGCTCATTGCAATGACGAAACCTTAACGCCTCCTTAACTCCGCATATTCAAGGCCCAGTTACCCATCCGATCATTGACGACTTCGTAAACGCAATGTACGTTGCGGGGCGTTCGAGGATTCCTGGGGCACACAGGGGGAGACGCGTGATGGGACAGAACGACGGCGGGTTCTCGAAGCCGGGGCTGCGGAAGGTGCACGACGTGCTGGCGCGGCACGTCGAGTCCGGGAACATCCCGGGCGTCGTGGCCCTGTTCAGCCGGGGCGACGAGACGCACGTGGAGACCCTCGGGACGATGCGGCACGACGGCGGCGAGCCGCTGCGCCGGGACACGATCTTCCGGATGGCCTCGACGTCCAAGCCGGTCTCGATCGCGGCGGCCACGGTTCTGCTCGACGAGTGCAGGCTGCGCCTGGACGACACGGTCGAGCAGTGGCTGCCGGAGCTGGCCGACCGGCAGGTGCTCCGGACGATCGGCAGTCCGGTGGACGACACCGTGCCGGCCCGCCGTCCGATCACCGTGCGGGACGTGCTGACGTCCACGTTCGGGCTCGGTATGGACATGACGGTGATCGGCACCCCGATCATGAACGAGGTCTTCGGGAAGGGGATCACCCCCAATCTGCCCGAGCCGATGCCGGAGCAGGACGAGTGGATGCGTCGCCTCGGCACGCTGCCGCTGATGTACCAGCCCGGTGAGCGCTGGCAGTACCAGATCGCCAGCGACCTCGTCGGCGTCCTCGTCTCCCGGGTCACGGGCCAGTCGTTCGAGTCGTTCCTGCGCGAGCGGATCTTCGAGCCGCTCGGCATGAAGGACACCGGGTTCCACGTGCCCGCGGACCAGATCCACCGGCTGCCCCCGCTGTACGCGCCCGACCCGGCGACCGGCGAGTTCCACGTGTGGGACGAGGCCGAAGGGGGACGCCACAGCGCGCCGCCCGCGTTCCAGGGCGGCGGCGGTGGACTGAACTCCACGGCCGACGACTACCACGCCTACTTCCGGATGCTGCTGAACCACGGTGTGCACGAGGGCGAGCGGATCCTGTCCCGGCCCGCCGTCGAGCTGATGACGACGAACCGGCTCACGCCGGAGCAGACCGCCGCCCGTACCGCGCTGGCCACGGACAACGTCCACATCTCGTTCGGCCAGGGACAGCACGGCGGCTGGGGCCTCGGCATGGCGGTGCGCACCTACCGCGGTGACTACGCGCCCGTCGGCCAGTTCGGCTGGGACGGCGGCAGCGGCACCTCGACCTACGCCGACCCCGTCAACGGGATCACCGGCATCCTGCTCACGCAGCTGGGCGCGTCCGTGCCGTACTCGATCCACCTCATGCACGACTTCTGGACCACGCTCTACCAGGCGCTCGACGACTGACCACACCCTGTGCGGTCCGGCCCGCGAAGACCCGGGCCGGACCGGACGGAGCTCAGCGGGACAGCTCGGCCATCCCCGCGGTCAGCGTCGTCCCGTCCGCGGGGTCGACGATCAGGAACGCGCCGGTGCGCCGGATCTCGGCGTACGCGTCGAGGGCCAGCGGCTCGGCGGTGCGCAGCACCACCTGCCCGAGGTCGTTCGCCGTCAACCGGCCGGCGTCGCCCAGGGACTTGACGATCGCCTTCACCGTGCGCGTGGTGTGCCGCACGAGCACCCGCTGCCCGACCGCCAGTGGCTCGTCCGCGAGGTGGCACACGGCCGCCCGCACGTCCCGCGTGACCTCCGGTGCCCGGCCGTGCTCGTCGGCCGGAGCGATCAAGTCGCCCCGCGCCACGTCGAGTTCGTCGGCGAGTCGGACGGTGAGGGACGCCCCGGCGTGCGCCTCGTCCACCGCGTCACCGAGCACGTCGAGGGCGGTGACGGTCGACGTGCGGCCCGAGGGGTGGACGACGACGGAATCGCCGACGCGCAGCGTGCCCGAGACCAACTGGCCCGCGTAGTAGCGGGATTCCCCGTGTCGGATGACGTACTGGACCGGGAACCGGGCCGGCGCGTCCGGCGACTCGGCCGTGACCTCGACCGTCTCCAGGTGCTCCAGGACCGTCGGGCCGCCGTACCAGTCCATGCGCGCGGAAGGCTCCACGACGTTGTCACCGGCCAGCGCCGAGATGGGGATCGCCGTGACCTCCGGAATGCCCAACTCGCTTGCCAGCACGCCGAATTCCTCGGCGGTACGGGCGAACACGGCCTCCTCGTACCCGACGAGGTCCATCTTGTTCACGGCGAGCACGACGTGCGGGACGCGCAGCATCGCGGCGATCGCCGCGTGCCGACGGGTCTGCTCGACGACGCCGCTGCGCGCGTCCACCAGGATGATCGTGAGCTCAGCCGTGGACGCGCCCGTCACCATGTTCCGCGTGTACTGCACATGGCCCGGCGTGTCCGCGAGGATGAAGCGGCGCCGGGGCGTCGCGAAGTAGCGGTACGCGACGTCGATCGTGATGCCCTGCTCGCGCTCGGCGCGCAGACCGTCCGTGAGGAGCGCCAGATCAGGGGTGCCGGTGCGGGAGATCGACTCCAGCTGGTCGGCGAGGACCGACTTGGAGTCGTGCAGCAGGCGGCCCACCAGGGTGGACTTGCCGTCGTCGACCGACCCGGCCGTGGCCAGGCGCAGGGTGCCGACGTCGGCGCTCGTGGAGATCTCGGTGGCGGACATGTCTAGAAGTACCCTTCGCGCTTGCGGTCTTCCATCGCGGCCTCGGACATCTTGTCGTCCGCGCGGGTGGCACCCCGCTCGGTCAGGCGCGACGCGGCGATCTCGGCGATGACCTGCTCCAGCGTCTCGGCGTCGGAGTCGACGGCGCCGGTGCAGGACATGTCGCCGACGGTGCGGTAGCGCACCTGGCGCTTCTGCGGGACCTCGCCCTCCTTGGGGCCGCCCCACTCGCCGGCGGTCAGCCACATGCCGTTCCGGTCGAACACCTCGCGCCGGTGGGCGTAGTAGATCTCGGGGAGTTCGATGTTCTCCCGGGCGATGTACTGCCAGACGTCGAGCTCGGTCCAGTTGGAGAGCGGGAAGACGCGGACGTGCTCGCCGGGTGCGTGGCGGCCGTTGTACAGCTGCCACAGCTCGGGGCGCTGGCGGCGCGGGTCCCACTGCGAGAACTCGTCGCGCAGGGAGAACACCCGCTCCTTGGCGCGTGCCTTCTCCTCGTCGCGGCGCCCGCCGCCGAAGACCGCGTCGAAGCGCTCGTTCTGGATGGCCTCGGTGAGCGGGACGGTCTGCAGCGGGTTACGGGTGCCGTCGGGGCGCTCCTTCAGGGCGCCGCGGTCGATGTAGTCCTGTACGGAGGCGACGTGCAGCCGCAGCCCGTGCTCGGCCACCGCGCGGTCGCGGTACTCGATGACCTCGGGGAAGTTGTGCCCGGTGTCCACGTGCAGCAGCGGGAAGGGGACCGGCGCCGGGGCGAACGCCTTCAGTGCCAGGTGCAGCATGACGATGGAGTCCTTGCCGCCGGAGAACAGGATCACCGGCCGCTCGAACTCGCCCGCCACCTCGCGGAAGATGTGCACCGCCTCGGACTCCAGAGCGTCCAAGTGGCCCAGTGCGTAGGAGGAGTTGCTCATACCAGCCCCTTGGCCGCGAGGACCCCGTGCACCGAACCGGCCGACTCGCCCGGCGTCTGGTGCTGCGTCTCCAGGAAGAGGTCCGGCGAGACCGGCGGCTCGTACGGATCGTCGACGCCGGTCAGCCCCTTGAGCCGGCCCGCGGCCTGACGGGCGTACAGGCCCTTCACGTCCCGCTCGCTGCACACCTCCACCGGAGTGGCGACGTGGATCTCGAAGTACCGGGTGTCGCTCGCCTCGTGGCGTTTGCGGACGGCCTCGCGGCTGTCCGCGTACGGGGCGATGACGGGCACGACGGCGAAGATGCCGTTGCGCGCGAGGATCTCGGCGACCAGGCCGATGCGCTGCACGTTCGTGTGCCGGTCCTCACGGCTGAAGCCGAGGCCCGCGGAGAGGAACCGGCGGATCTCGTCACCGTCGAGCACCTCGACGCGGTGGCCCTCCGTGCGGAGGCGTCCGGCGAGGGCGCGCGCCACGGTGGTCTTGCCGGAGCTCGGCAGACCCGTGAGCCAGATCGTGGCTCCCCGGTTCCGCTGCCGTGCCGTACCGGCCCGGTTGGCCGTCGTCATACGTGGCGTCCTTTCGCGGCGTCGGTGTGCCGCAACTCATCGGTGGGGGTGGTCAGTTCGGAGAAGAGGGCCTCCCAGCGCGGATGCACCGCGTCGGGGCCGTAGGCCGCCGCCGTCAGGAGGGCCGCCGTGCCCATCTCCGCGCGCAGATCGCCGTCGTCCATCAGGCGGCCGAGCGCGTCGGCGAGGGCGTCGGGGTCCTGCTCGGGTACGAGCAGCCCGTCCACGCCGTGCGTGAGCACGTCGGAGGGGCCTGTCGGGCAGTCGAAGGAGACCACCGGCAGGGCGTGGGCCATCGCCTCGATCATCACCATCGGCAGGCCCTCGAAGCGTGAACTCAGCACGTAGACGGAGGCCTTGGCGAGTTCGTCGTCGAGCCGTTCGGTGTGGCCCATGAGGTAGACGTGGTTGTAGAGGTGGTGCTCCTCGATGAGCGCGCGCAGCTGCGCCTTCTTCTCGCCGGTGCCGTAGATCCTCAACTGCCAGTCCGGGTAGGCCTCGACGAGCTTCGCCCACGCGGGGATCAGGATGTCGAAGCCCTTCTGCGGGAAGAGCCGGCCCGCCGCGATCACGATCTTCGCGTCGTGGTCCGAGGGGACCTGGTCCAGCGAGTGCACGGCGTTCGGGATGCGCACGACGCGCGCGTCCGGCAGCAGCCGCGCGTACTCGGCGCGGTCCCGCTCGGTCAGCACGGCGACGGCGGCGAAGGTGCCGTACGTCTCGACGATGCGCCGCTGCACATCGGGCTTGTGCGTGCCGTGGTTCATGTGCTCCTGCGCCACCCGCACGACCCCGTTCGTGGCGTGCGCGGCGGACAGGAAGTTCAGTGCGGGGCGCGTGGTGACGAGGACGCCGTCCGTCAGGGAGCGCAGGTAGGTGGCGAGAGCGAGCTCGACGCGCCGCGTGAAGTACCGGGAGCCGAACTCGCCCTCGGGTATCTCCTTGCCGGGCCCGTCCAGGTCCTCGGCCCTGCCGCGCAGGGCCCGCCACAGGGCGCCGAACCCGCGCGCGGGCGGAGGCTGTTCGGGGCGGTGTCCCTCGCGCATGTCGAGGATCGTCGTCACGGGAACCCGCTTGTCGAGCGGGAACTGCAGCTCGTCGCGGTTGCGCAGGGCGCACACGATCTCGACGTCCCAGCCCGCGGCGACCAGGGAGTTGGCCTGGTTGAAGACGGTGCGGATGGTGCCGCCGCGCCCGTAGGCGTGCATGAGCAGATAGCGGATCTTCGGCGAGGAGTGGCTCATGAGCGGCACTCCAGGGACAGGTTGTCCTCGACCGTGAAGTACGGCTGCACGCCGAAGTCCGCTCCCGGTACGGCCAGTTGCGGATAGACCATGATCGCCTTCTTGCCGCGGATGTCGTCGAGCCTGCGGCCGACGCGCAGCTTGCGGGTCCCGTCCGTCAGGTGCAGGTCCCACTGCTCGGCGCCGCTGAATCCGTCGTACGCGGCCAGGTCGGCGACGCTCCACTCGCTCGCGAAGCGCTCGCCGTGCAGGTCGGCGTCGTAACGCAGTACGTGATCGGGGCGCGAGCGGCGGGTCAGCGTGAGCCGCCACCCGCGCTCGCGGGCCGCGTCCAGGCCGTGCAGCCGGCCGACCACCTTGATCCGCCCGTCCCGCGGCCACACCTGCTCGACCTCGGCGTGGGGCTTCACTTCAGGTACCCCCAGGCCTTGCACATGGGCTTGAGGACCTCGGGGATCTCGTCGTCCTTCGGCAGTTCGCGGCCCGGCTGGACGGTGCCCGTCCTGATCTTGTCGCGCCAGTCGCCGAGCCCCTTCTGCATCTGGGTCTCGTCGCGCTTGCCGTACTCCAGCATCGACGGTTCGAAGTCGATGCCGAGGAAGTCGCAGATGCCACGCAGTCTCACCCCGGGGTCGGCGGTGAGCTCCTCGTAGCGCACGGTGTGCCCGCCGGTGAGTCCCTTACGGGCGTTGTCGACGGCCTTCATGTAGCGCAGTGCGTCGGCGCAGGCCTCCTCGTACGTCCGCTTCCCGGGGTCGCCCTCGTGCCAGGACCGGGCGATGGAGACCGGGTGGCGCAGCAGGAACACGAACCGGGCATCGGGCCAGCAGTCGCGGATCCGCCGGTAGACGAAGGCGTTGCTGGGCGTCTTCTCGACGATGAAGTCCTTGCCTGACCTGGTGAGTTCACGGTGCATCACGCGGTCCCACAGCAGGTGCTCCAGGTCGCCCCGGCTCAGGTCGAGGGCGTCCATGGCCCGTTCCGACAGCTTGCTGCCGTAGCCGACCTCCAGGCGGCGGATGTGCAGCTCGTGCGGGGAGTGCAGCTGGGAGTGCGCGTTCATCAGCATGCGCAGCAGAGTCGATCCGGAACGCACCGGGGACATGATGAAGACCGGCTTCGTGAGCAGCCGGTCGGTCGCCAGGTCGTCGGTACATCGGTACTCGGGAACCGCGGCCGGCGCCCGCTTCACCGGTTTCACGGCCGGTTTCGCGGCGGCCCGCACCGGCACCTTCTTCGCCGGCGCCTTGTGTGCACGCTGCACCTGGAGGCCGGTGGTGGCGGTGAGCGCCCGGTTCATCTTGCGCATCAGACTCATGCGTCCCGACGCTAAGTGCGCAATCTGAGAAGAGGGATGGAGCGAGCTGAGGGTTCCCTTAGCACGCCTTCATGTGATGTGGATCACCGGTAGGGCTTTCTTCATGCAGCGTTCACGAAGCGGGCCCCGGCGGTGTGCAGCCGCGCGTGCAGGGCCCGGAACACCTCCGCCGACCGCACCCCGGGCCACCCCGTGGGCAGCAGCTCCGCCGGCAGCCCCGGGTCCGCGTACGGCAGGTGCCGCCACGAGTCGAGCGCGAGCAGATAGTCCCGGTACGCCTCCTGCGGTGGGGTCTCGGTCCGCGCCTCCCAGGACCGGAGCACCGGTCCGTGTTCGTCGAGGAACGCCTCGTGGAGCTTGGCCAGGGCCGCCAGGTCCCACCAGCGGGCCACGGCGTCGGCCGTCGCCGCGAAGCCCAGGTGGTCGCCGGTGAACAGGTCGACGTACGCGGCGCACCCGGCCCGTTCCAGGGTGTGCCGGGCCTCCTCGTACAGGCCCGCGGGCGCCAGCCACACGCCGGGCGCCGCCGTGCCGAAGCCGAGGCCGGTGAGCGTGGAGCGCAGGACGTGGCGCCTGGCGCGCTCGGACTCCGGGACGGAGAAGACGGCGAGGATCCAGCCCGCGCGGGGCGCGCCGGTGCCGTAGACGCGGCTGTCGCCGTCGTCGAGGAGCAGGCGGGCGTCGTCGGAGAGCGCGTACCCGGCGGCGCCCGCGTCGGTGCGCGCGGGGAGCAGCAGACCGCGCCGCTTGAGCCGGGACACCGCCGAGCGCACGGACGGCGCGTCGACCCCGGCCGCGCCGAGCAGCCGGATCAGCTCGGCGACCGGGACGGGCCCCGGGAAGCCGCGCCCGTAGGCGCCGTACAGGGTGACGATCAACGACCGGGGCGTATGCGGGGGCGGGGTCTGCTCGGACACGTGATCACTGTACGGTTCCGGGCTCGCGGAGCCGGAAGCGCTGGAGCTTTCCCGTGGCGGTGCGCGGCAGCGCGTCCAGGAACTCGATCGCGCGCGGGCACTTGTACGGCACCAGCTCCGCCTTCACGAAGTTCCGCAGGCCCTCCGGGTCCCGTCGCGCCCCGGGCCGCAGCACCACGTACGCGACCGCGATCTGCCCGCGCGCCTCGTCGGGCCGCCCCACGACGGCCGCCTCCGTCACGTCGGGATGGCGCAGCAGCGCGTCCTCGACCTCGGGGCCCGCGATGTTGTACCCGGCGGAAATGATCATGTCGTCGGCGCGGGCCACGTACCGGAAGTAGCCGTCGGCCTCGCGGACGTACGTGTCGCCCGTGATGTTCCAGCCGTGCCGCACGTACACCGTCTGCCGCGGATCGGCGAGGTACCGGCAGCCGACGGGACCCCGGACGGCCAGCAACCCCGGCTCGCCGTCGGGGAGTTGGTTCCCGTCCTGGTCGACGATCCGCGCCTGCCAGCCGGGTACGGGAACCCCCGTCGTCCCCGGTCGGGCGGCCTCGTCGGCGGCCGAGACGAAGATGTGCAGGAGTTCGGTGGCGCCGATGCCGTTGATGAGGCGCAGCCCCGTCGCCTCGTGCCAGGCGTGCCAGGTCGCGGCGGGCAGGTTCTCCCCGGCGGAGACGCAGCGACGCAGGGACGTGAGGTCGTACGACGCCCAGGACGGGTCCGCGAGCATGGCCCGGTAGGCGGTCGGCGCGGTGAACAGGACCGACACCCGGTGCTCGGCCACCGACGCCAACAGCCGTGGCGCGCCCGCCTGTTCGAGCAGCAGGGCCGACGCGCCGGCCCGCAGCGGGAAGACCACGAGGCCGCCGAGTCCGAAGGTGAACCCGAGCGGCGGACTGCCCGCGAACACGTCGTCGGGCGTGGGCTTCAGCACGTGCCGGGAGAAGGTGTCGGCGATCGCCAGCACGTCCCGGTGGAAGTGCATGCAGCCCTTGGGCCGCCCGGTCGTGCCGGACGTGAAGGCGATCAGTGCGACGTCGTCGGCGGAGGTGCGCACGGCGTCGTACGCGGCCGGTTTCGTGGCCGCGCGGCGCAGGAGGTCGTCGAAGGCGGTGATCCGCAGCCCCGGCGCCTCCGCCTTCGCCAGATCGTCCACGAACCGTGGGTCGCACAGCGCGTGCCGCACCCGCGCGAGGCCGCACACCGTGGCCAGCTCGGCCGCGCGCGCCTGCGCGAGCACGGTGACGGCGACCGCGCCCGCCTTCATCACCGCGAGCCAACAGGCCACGAGCCGAGGGGTGGTGGGGCCGCGCAGCAGGACGCGGTTGCCGGGCACGACGCCCAGGTCGTCGGTGAGGACGTGCGCGATCCGGTCGACGGTCGCCTTCAACTCCCCGTACGACCATGAGGGTTGGCCGGGGCAGTGGAGCGCGGGCCGGTCCGCGCCGAACCGCTCCACCGTCGCGTCGAGGAGCTCTGCCCCGCAGTTGAGCGTGTCGGGACAGTGCAGCTCGGGGTCGTCGAGGAGGAGGCCGGGCCACAGCTCGGGAGGCGGCAGATGGTCGCGCGCGAAGGTGTCGACGTGGGCGGAAGGGAGGAGCGGGCTGAGCGGACGGTCCATGGCCGGGTGCCCCCTTGCCGTCGCATGCTGTTCGGCGCGTGGTCGCACATCGAGCGTATCGTGATGGTGACGACAGTCAACGGGGCGCGATACCGTTCGATGTATGGGCACCTTTTCGCTCGACCCCGACCAGCTCGCCCGGTGCGCGGAGCTGCGCGACTTCGCGCGGCGCCACCTGGCGCCCCTCGCGGAGAAGGGGGAACCGGGCCGCGTCAACCGCCCCCTGGTCGCCGAACTCGGCCGGCTCGGCCTCCTGGACCGCCTGTTCACCTCCGGCGCGCTCGACCTGTGCCTGATGCGCGAGTCCCTGGCCCAGGTCTCCACCGAGGCGGAGACGGCCCTGGCGCTGCAAGGCCTCGGGGCGCACCCGGTCCACGCGTACGGAACCGAGGAGCAGCGCCGGCGCCTGCTCCCGGAGGTGCGGGCGGGCCGGGCGGTGGCGGCCTTCGCGCTGAGCGAGCCGGGCGCGGGCTCGGACGCGGCGGCCATGGAACTCCGGGCCGAGCCGGGAGCGCACGGCCAGTGGCTCCTCAGTGGCGAGAAGACCTGGATCTCGAACGCCCCGGAAGCCGACTTCTACACCGTCTTCGCCCGCACCGGAGCCCCGGATTCCCGAGCCGGCGGCGTCACCGCCTTCCTGGTCCCGGCGGACCGCCCCGGCCTCACCGGCGCCTCCCTCGACATGCTGTCCCCGCACCCCATCGGCACGCTGACCTTCGACGGGGTCCCGGTGACCGCGGACGACGTGCTCGGCGAGGTCGGCAGTGGCTTCCGCGTGGCGATGAACACCCTCAACCTCTTCCGCCCCAGCGTCGGCGCGTTCGCGCTCGGCATGGCCCAGGCCGCGCTCGACGCGACCCTGGCTCACACCGCGCGACGCGACGCGTTCGGCGGCAAGCTCAAGGACCTCCAGACCGTCGCCCACCAGGTCGCCGACATGGCGCTGCGCGTCGAGTCCGCACGCCTGACGGTGTACGCGGCGGCCTCCGCGTACGACGAGGGCGCCGACGGCGTCCCGCGCCGCGCCGCGATGGCGAAGCTGCTCGCCACGGAGACGGCGCAGCACGTCGTCGACACGGCCGTGCAGTTGCACGGCGCCCGGGCCCTGCGCCGCGGCCACCTTCTGGAACACCTCTACCGCGAGGTGCGCGCACCCCGCATCTACGAGGGCGCGACCGAGGTCCAACGGGCCATCATCGCCCGCGAGTTGTACAAGGAGGCAGCCCGATGAGCCGCGACGTGCGGCGGGTGAACCCGCCCGAACTCTCCCCGCCCACCGGCTTCTCGCACGCCGTCGTCGCCACGGGCAGCCGCATCGTCCTGCTCGCCGGCCAGACGGCCCTGGACGCCGACGGAAAGGTCACCGGCGACGGCCTGCCCGAGCAGTTCACCCGCGCCCTCACCAACCTCCTCACCGCACTGCGCCACGCGGGCGGCACCCCGGCGGACCTGGCCCGCGTCACGGTCTACGCCACGGACATCGCCGACTACCGCGCCCACGCCCGTGAACTCGGCCGCATCTGGCGCGAGTTGGCGGGCCGCGACTATCCGGCGATGGCGGTCATCGGGGTGACCAGGCTCTGGGACGAGCAGGCCCTCGTGGAACTGGACGGCACCGCGGTCCTGCCGTAGATCGCGGACCGCGGCATAGGCTCGGCCGCATGACGACGCAGCAGACCGAACTCTCCGTAGGTCCGATCGCGTACGAGGACACGGGCGGCGACGGCACCCCCGTCGTCCTCCTCCACGGCCTCGCCCAGGACGGCACGGTGTGGCGGCATGTCGTGGACGAACTCGGCACGTCCGTACGGTGCATCGTCCCGACCCTGCCCTACGGCAGCCACCGCACACCCCTGCGGCCCGGCGCCCAACTCTCCCCGCGCACGATGGCGTTGCTGATAGGCGAGTTCGCCGACGCGCTGAAGCTCGGCGACGACACCGTGTTCGTGGAGAACGACTCGGGCCGCCTCCAGCAGCTCGTCGCCGAGCGGCCCGATCGGGTGGGCCGGATGGTCATCGCGGGCTGCGAGGCGTTCGACAACTACCCGCCGGGCATCCCCGGCAAGATGCTGGACATGGCGGCCCGCCTCCCCGGCGGTATCGCGTTCCACGCCTGGATCCTGTCCGTGCGCCCGGTGCGGCGCGTCCCCGGGCTCGGGTACGCGGTGATGGCGCAGCGCCCCGTTCCGCACGACCTGCTCGACCGCTGGATCGAACCGCTGCGCAAGGACCCGACGGCCCGCACGGTCCTCGTCGACTACCTGCGCGCCGGAGTGAAGACCGAGCTGATGGAGGCGGCCGACGCCCTGCGCGCGTACGACCGGCCGGCCCTCGTCGTCTGGGGCAAGCAGGACCGGATGAACCCGATCGCCCACGGTCGCCGTCTCGCCGAACTGCTGCCCCAGGGGCGGCTGGTGGAGCTGGACGACTGCGGCACGCTGATTCCGCTGGATCAGCCGCGGGCGCTGGCCGCGGCGATCCGGGAGTTCGTGGCGCAGGCCTGAGGTCTGTCGCGGGGAGCGCCTTGTCGTCTGCCGGGTCCGGTTGTTCGGCGTGTGCGGGCCGGTGGTCCTGCTCCGCGCAGTTCCCCGCGCCCCTGGAAGCGAGCTTCGCTCGCTTCGGGGGCGCGGGCAGCCACGTCGATTCAGCGGGCGAACCCCGACGTCACGAACGACGTGGTGTCCCGGGTCGACACACCCCGCGCGACCCACCAGTGCGTGGCCTCGTCCGAGCGGTCCCCGCCGCCGCCGAACCAGCCCCAGGCCCACACCACCTCGTCCTTCCCGTCGCCGTCGAAGTCGGCGACCGTGACGACATGGGCGGCGCGCCGCGTGGCCGACACCTTCTTCCCGCCGCGCCGCGCGGGCCCCTGCCGCTGTACGCGGGTCCGCGCGTCCCCGTCGATCAGGGTGACCCCGCCGCCGCCCCCGGTGACCAGGAGACCGTCGCGGCCGTCGCCGTCCGGATCGGCGGCCAGATAGAAGCCGAGGCCGTAGCGGGGGCGCCCTTCCGGCTCCGGCACCTCGTACGTCACCGGGGCGCCGCCGTCGCCCGGGTACACGGCCAGCGAGCCGTCGACCTCCGGCGCCTCGCTCTCGTACCCCGGCTCGTCGTTGCGGTTGCCGTCGTCGCCCACGGCCAGATCGCGGCGGCCGTCCCCGTCGAAGTCGCCGAACGCGTGGGCGTTGCCCTTGCGGAGCGTCCGGCCGCGGCCGGTGCGGACATCGGCGTACCAGACGCCGTCCGCCTGCTCCCCGTCGTCGCCGCTGCTCACCAACAGGCCCGTCCGGCGCGGGTGTTCCGGGTCGACCGCGTCCGCGTAGAGGCCCGCGCCGTGGCCGGGCAGCGTCGCGGTGCGGGCCGGGGCGCCCGTCGACCGGTCGATGGGCCCGTACAGCAGCCACACCTTGCCCCGCATACCCGCGTCATTGGCGGCGAGGTCCAGATGCCCGTCCCCGTCGAAGTCCCCGCGCACCACGAGGGAGAGGCCGTCCTTCGCCTCGGCGGGCAGGCGTATCCGGGTCGCCTTGCCGCCATCGGGGCCCGCCGGTGAACCCCAGGTCACGTACTGGTCGAGGCGGCGTGCCGTGGTGCTGTTCCCGTAGGCGTCGGGGATGTTCCCGCCCTGCACCAGGCTGACGAAGTCGGGGAACCCGTCCCCGTCCAGGTCGCCGTTGACGAGGCCGGACGTGGAGATGCTCCGCGCGCTGCCGGCGGACTGGGTATCGCGCGGGGGCAGCCCGAAGTCGCCGCGCTCGTACACGGCCCGCGTCGTCGGATCGAGCCCGTGCGCCGAGCCGAA
The DNA here is from genome assembly GCF_000373565.1 of Streptomyces sp. HmicA12. Lineage (GTDB taxonomy): Bacteria > Actinomycetota > Actinomycetes > Streptomycetales > Streptomycetaceae > Streptomyces. The sequence continues at coordinate 50,050 of NZ_KB891851.1, forward strand.
CACGACCCCGATCCGTTCGTGCGAGCCGGACTGATCGGACGAGGCGGCGTCGACGGGCAGCGTCGACACGGTCATCAGCAGATCCTTGTGCCCGTCCCCGTTGATGTCGTCGGGATCCTTGGACCCCTTTCCGGCCGCGGGCGCCCGGCTCTGCCGCGGGGCCTGCGGGAGATCGGACGCCGAACCATGCGCGGATGAAGGGGACTTGCTCCCGGATGTTCCCTCTCCGCCGCCGCATCCCGCCACCAGTGCCAGAGCGGTACCGACGGCGAACACGACGAACGGAAAGCGGCGACGAGGCTTCATCCGCACACTTTCACAGACGTCACGGCGCCTGAGGAACCCGGAACCGCCGCCGGTAATCCGTCGGCGTCGTGTTGAGGCGGCGCCGGAAGGCACGTACGAGCGTGTCCACCGTCCCGAACCCGCAGACGGACGCGACGCGTTCGAGCGTGGCGTCGGAGGACTCCAGCTCGTGCCGGGCCTTCTCCACCCGGACGGACTCGATGTACGCGTGCGGGGTCATCCCCAGTTCGGTCTTGAACAGGCGGGTGAGGTGCCGGTCGCTGACGTGCGCGTACTCGGCGAGGTCGACGACCGTGAGCGGCTCGGCGATGTGGCGCAGGATGTGATGGCGCAGGTCCTCGATACGCCGCGTCGTGGAGACCTGCTCCAGCGGGACGCTGAACTGGCTCTGCCCGCTGGGGCGTTTGAGGTACATCACGAGCTGGCGGGCCACGCGCAGGGCGACGGCCTCGCCGAGGTCGTCGGCGATGAGGGCGAGGGAGAGGTCGAGGCAGGCGCTGATTCCGGCGCCCGTCCACACGTTGTCCTCGCGGATGAAGATCGGGTCCGCGTCGACCTTCACCGCCGGGTGGTCGGTGGCCAGTCGCTGTGCCGTCGACCAGTGGGTGGTGGCCCGCTTGCCGTCGAGCAGCCCGGCCGCGGCGAGCAGGTGCGCGCCCACGCACACCGAGGTGATCCGGTGCGATCGCCCGGCGAGCACCTTCACCCAGCCGACCAGCTCCGGATCGACGAGCGGATGCACCCGGCCCTCCCCGTCGATCTCCACCGCGCCGGGCACGAGGAGCGTGTCGATCCCGCCCGCCGCGGCCTCCTCGAAGGTGACGTCGGGCAGGATGCGGACGCCCGCGCCGGTGGTGACCGGGTCCATGCTCTCCGCGGCGAGCACGACCTGGTAGCCCGCCGCCTCGTCGGTCTCGCGCAGGGCGAGCGAGAACACCTCGGGCGGCCCGGTGACGTCGAGCAGGTCGACGCCCTCGAAGAGCACGATGACGATGAGCCGTCTGACGGTGGCGGTGTCGGTGTCGGTGTCGGGCACGGAACCCTCTTCCTGAGCGAGCGATCGGCATGTCGGTATCTGCATGTTAGACGTCATTGCCGACGTCACAGCTGGGTCATAGCGTTGCAGACGCAGCCCGGCGGACCCGTACGGACCGGCCCGGACCGCGCATCTCCCACGTAATCCCGAAGGCGGTACACCCATGTCCCGAACCACGCTGCGCGAGCTCAACGGCTTCGACCAGACGCCCGCGAAGCTGGCCGACTCGACGCTGATCCTGATCGACTTCCAGAACACCTACACCCGGGGCGTCATGGAACTCGACGGCTGGGAGAAGTCCCTCGACGCCGCCGCGCAGCTGCTGGCCCGGGCCCGCGAGGCAGGCACCAAGGTCGTGCACGTCATCAACGACGGCGGCGAGGGCACCCCGTACGACATCCGGGCGGAGATCGGGCAGATCCATCCGAAGGTCGCGCCCGTCGACGGCGAGCCGGTCGTCGTGAAGCAGGCCCCCAACGCGTTCGTCGGCACCGACCTCGACACGCACCTCAAGGAGGGCCAGGACGTCGTCATCGCGGGCTGGATGACCCACATGTGCGTGGCGTTCACCGCCCAGGGCGCGTTCCTGAACGGCAACCGCCCCACCGTCGTCGCCGAGGCCACCGCGACCCGCTCGCTCCCGGTCGCCGGCACCGACCTCGACGCCTGCCAGGTGCACTACAGCGCCCTCGCCACCATCGCCGACCTGTACGGGGTCGTGGTTCCGACGCAGAAGGAGATCGTTCGATGAAGCTGTTCCGTTCGGCCGCCGCGCTGGGCGCCGCCGCCGTGCTCGCGGCCACCCTGACGGCGTGCGGGGGAGACTCGCAGGCCGCCACCCGCACCGACAGCCGTGACCAGCGCGCCGAGAAGAGCCAGGAGAGGGGGCACGAGAAGAACTACGCGAAGGACACGACGACGCTGCGCCGGCTGATGAAGCTGGACGAGACCCCGGCGAAGCTGTCCGACGCCACGCTGGTCCTCGTCGACTACCAGAACGTCTACACCGACGGCACGATGGAGCTCACCGGCTGGCGCGAGGCCGTCAAGAACACCAAGACCCTCCTGGAGCGGGCCCGCAAGGCGCACACGCCGGTCATCCACATCGTGGAGAAGGGCTACGACCTCACGTCGAAGGCGGGCCAGATCATCCCGGCGCTCAAGCCGGTCAAGGGCGAGACCGTCGTCGAGAAGGCCGTCCCCAACGGCTTCCACGACACGAACCTCGACGCGGAGCTCAAGAAGACCGGCCGCGAGAACGTCATCATCGCCGGCTTCATGACCCACATGTGCACCCTGTTCACCACCGAGGGCGCCGTCTACAACGGCTACCACCCGACCGTGATCGGCGACGCCTCCGCGACCCGCCCGCTCCCGGTCAACGGCAACCCGCGGGGCATCCCGGCCCAGCAGGTGCACGAGGCCGCGCTCGCCACGATCCAGGACCGCTTCGGCGTCGTGGTGCCCAAGCAGCGCGACCTCAAGTAGCGCCCACCCGAACACACTTCGGCAGGGAAAGGGCCCACGCCCTTTCCCTGTCTCCCCCCAATCCCCCCATCGATCCCCCCAGTTGAAGGTTCCCCCCATGACCGAGATCCCCCCGATGACCAGCAGACAGCTCTCGAAATCCCCATGGAGAAAACGAAGATGGCTACGCGCAGAGGTTTTATAGGTGGCGCCACCGGTGTCGGTACCGCGGCCCTGCTCGGCTACTCGGCGACCCCGAGTGCCGCGGACACCTCGACGGCGGACACCGTGACCGCCGCGGCGGTCACCCAGACGCAGGCGCGGGAGTCCATGTTCGCCGTGAACGCGGGCATGCGCGCCAACTACGCGACGCTCAAAGCAGAGTTGATCAAGCATCTCGCCCCGGTGGTCGTCGTCCAGAACGACGCCAAGGGCGGCCGGTTCACGCTCGTGACCAAGGACGGACAGGAGTCCGTCAACCCCGTCGCGCAGACCTTCGAGCTGGCGAAGTCCATCGCCCACACCCCGCTCGGCGTCTTCTCGGTGATCGCCTCGTATCTCGCGGACAAGATCCCGAACCTGCCGAACGCCGACCGCATCGACCCGCACGACCTGATGATGGTCGCCTACAACGACGACACGTCCACCGCGTGGATCGAGCCCCTGAAGGCCTACGCCGGCAAGCTCTCCACGGCCCGCCAGAACCTGCCCGCCGCCGGACTGCCCGCCGCGCTGCAGACGTCCTGCGCCACGATCCTCGACGGCGCCCTCGCGTTCATCAAGACCTCCGTCGCCGCCCAGCACTTCGACATGGCGTCCTTCGAGGAGTTCTCCGGCAGCGTCTACCCGGCCATCCGCGTCAACATGGAGCACGCCTCGCAGGCCCAGATCAAGGGCGTGCAGGACATCATGAAGACCTGGCGCGGCAAGGTCGGCGAGGCGGCGTGGGCCGATCTGTACTGCGTGGTGATCTCGCAGTGGACCACCAGCGTGCTCAACCAGAACACCATCATCATCAAGGACTGCATGAACGCGGCGAAGGTCGCCACCCACCTGATCGACCTGCCCGGCCTGGAGCCGCCGGCGGACCCGATCTTCACCGCGCTCGACAACCTCGCCCGCATCGTGCAGGACAACATCGCCGCGGAGATGGTGTTCCCGAAGGACACGGTGGTCGCCGACGCGCTCAAGGGCCAGCAGGACCTGCTCTCCGACGAGATCCTCAACCAGCTCGGCAGCACCAACGTGACGGCGCAGGCCGCGCCGCAGTACAACACGGTCGCCACCCCGGGGGTGTGCCCGGTCAGGAAGTAGCCGCACACGCGGCGGCCCCTCCCGGAACACTCCGGAAGGGGCCGCCACGGCGCATCGGATCGGGCCTAGATGTCGCGGAACGTCTCGATCTGCGCGCCCACGGAGTTCAGCCGCTCCGCCAGCTCCTCGTAACCGCGGTTGATGACATACACGTTGCGCAGCACCGAGGTGCCCTCGGCCGCCATCATCGCGAGCAGCACGACCACGGCCGGGCGCAGCGCGGGCGGGCACATCATCTCGGCGGCCCGCCAGCGCGTCGGTCCCTCGACCAGCACCCGGTGCGGGTCCAGGAGTTGGAGGCGTCCACCGAGACGGTTCAGGTCCGTCAGGTAGATGGCGCGGTTGTCGTAGACCCAGTCGTGGATGAGGGTCTTGCCCTGCGCCGACGCGGCGATCGCCGCGAAGAACGGGACGTTGTCGATGTTCAGACCCGGGAACGGCATCGGGTGGATCTTGTCGATCGGCGCCTCCAGTTTGGAGGGCCGCACGGTCAGGTCCACCAGGCGCGTGCGCCCGTTGTCCGCGACGTACTCCGCCGAGCGGTCGTGGTCGAGGCCCATTTCCTCCAGGACCGCGAGCTCGATCTCCAGGAACTCGATCGGCACCCGCTTGACCGTGAGTTCGGACTCCGTGACCACCGCGGCGGCCAGCAGGCTCATCGCCTCGACCGGGTCCTCGGACGGCGAGTAGTCCACGTTCACGTCGATGCGCGGCACACCGTGCACGGTCAGCGTCGTCGTGCCGATGCCCTCGACCCGCACGCCCAGCGCCTCCAGGAAGAAGCACAGGTCCTGGACCATGTAGTTGGAGGACGCGTTGCGGATGATCGTCGTGCCGTCGTGCCGGGCCGCTGCCAGCAACGCGTTCTCGGTCACCGTGTCGCCGCGCTCGGTCAGCACGATCGGCCGGTCCGGCGAGACGTCGTGCTCGACCTGCGCGTGGTACAGCCCCTCGGTCGCCGCGATGTCCAGGCCGAACCGGCGCAGCGCGATCATGTGCGGCTCGATCGTGCGGGTGCCCAGGTCGCAACCGCCCGCGTACGGCAGCTTGAAGCGGTCCATGCGGTGCAGCAGCGGACCGAGGAACATGATGATCGACCGCGTACGGCGGGCCGCCTCCGCGTCGATCGCGCCCATGTCGAGCTCGGCGGGCGGCACGATCTCCAGGTCGACGCCGTCGTTGATCCAACGGGTGCGCACACCGATGGAGTTGAGGACTTCGAGGAGGCGGTAGACCTCCTCGATCCGGGCCACGCGGCGCAGCACCGTGCGCCCGTCGTTCAGCAGCGACGCGCACAGCAGCGCCACGCACGCGTTCTTGCTCGTCTTGACGTCGATCGAGCCCGAGAGCCGACGTCCGCCGACGACGCGCAGATGCATCGGTCCCGCGTACCCGAGGGACACGATTTCACTGTCGAGCGCCTCGCCGATGCGGGCGATCATCTCAAGGCTGATGTTCTGGTTGCCGCGCTCGATCCGATTGACGGCGCTCTGGCTGGTGCCGAGCGCCTCGGCAAGCTGCGTCTGTGTCCAGCCCCGGTGCTGGCGGGCGTCGCGGATGAGCTTGCCGATGCGTACGAGGTAGTCGTCTGCCATAGCGGCAGGTTATCTCAGATATGAGATGACGCATTTCCGGGGGGTCCGTCAGGGTGACGGAGCGTCAGTGACCCTTGCGGCGACTGGTCCGTGTGCGTCGCCAGCCGAAGGGGCCCGGCAGGTCCATGGAGGTCGTCCGGCGGCCCGTGCTGCTGTGCGTGTGCCGCGGCCCGTGCGAACCGCCGCCCGTCGTGATCGACCACGACTTGCGGTTGATGTTGAGACGCACCCCGGGAAGGATGCGGAAGCTCTTGCGGAAGGTGAGCGGCATGTCGGCTCCCGTGGGTCGGCTGGGCCGGGACGGCTGGATCGTTCCGTGGTGCTCGGTGCCGTCCGAGTACCCGCCCGCGCCCCGATCAGTCGACGGGGAACACGGCGCCCGGCGCCGCGTACGCCACCGGGCCAGCGAACCGCGAGGCGGCCCGCGTCACCGCGTCCCCCGGCTCGATCGCCCGCCCCACGTGCGTCACGATCAGCCGCCCCGCACCGGCCGCCGCGGCCGTCTCCCCGGCCTCCTCCGGCGAGTGGTGCACCCCGTCCGCGGAGTCCCCGTCCGCCTCGCACAGCAGGGTCCCGCACCCGTCGGCCAGCTCGGTCAGGGCCGCGCAGGGCGCGCTGTCCCCGGAGTAGACGAGGGAGTTCCCGGCGTGTTCCACGCGCAGCGCGAACGCGGGCATCCCGTGCGCCACCTCACGCGCGCTCAGATCGAGGCCGCCGACCCGCGCGCCGTGCCCGTCCGACAGTTCCCGCACGTCGAAGGCGCGCTCGACCGGGCTGCGGCGGTCGCCGTGGGTGAGGAAGGCGGCGACACGGTCGGCGATGCCGGGCGGACCGTAGAGGGGGAGGGGCGCCTCGCGGTGTACGTCCGCGTACAGCAGCCCGTAATAGGCGGTGAGCAGATCCGCGGTGTGGTCGGCGTGCAGATGCGAGATCCAGACCGCGTCGAGCTCGTCGAGGCGCGCGTACCGCTGCAGCGCCCCGAGCGTTCCGCTCCCGGCGTCCACCCACACCCGGGCGCCGCCGCCGCTGACGAGATATCCCGAACACGGATTCCCGGCCGCCGGGTACGGGGTGGCACTGCCGAGCACGGTGAGGCGAAGGTCGCTGGCCATTGCGGGACGCTATCGGACCGGCGCCGTGGTGCTGGGGGAGGGGTGCCTCAGCGCTCGTAGGTGCCGGTCAGCCGGGCGCGGCCGAGGACGGGCGCGGTGATCGCGGACAGCAGGGCCCGGGGTCGCGCCCGGTCCACCTGGGTCGTCCCGACGGAGTCGTCCACGGGGGCCGCGAGGGCGAACAGCTGGAAGACGTAGCGGTGCGGCCCGTGGCCCTTGATCGGCCCGGGACCGTGGTAGCCGCGGCCGATGCCGGCCCGGAGCACCCGCACCCCGGCGGCAGGCTGCCGGGCGTCGAGCGCGCCGGGCTCCAGCTCGGTGCACGCCGGGTCGAGCAGCGCGACGCAATGCACGGCGGGCTTGGGCGTCGGGACGTCGATGTCCTCCATGACCAGCAGGAGGTGCGCCGTTCCCGCGGGCGGAGCGGTCCAGGTCAGGTGCGGGGAGACGTTCTCGCCGCGGACGTTCTTCGCGGCGCTCCGGGCCGGCATGGGGGCGCCGTCGCCGAAGTCCCGGCTGGACAGGGTCAGCGCCTCGGCGCCCTGCAACGTGGGCAGGTGCCACGCCATGTCGGCATCGCCCGACCTGCGGTTCTTCAGCAGTCGTCCGAGGAGCGTCATCGGGTCGCCTCCATCATGTCGATGATCTCGGCGGTGGTGGCGGTCTCGCCGAGCTTGGGGAAGACGCGCCGCACGCTGTTCTCGTGGATCGCGGTGTCGGGGTCGTCCATCGCGTCGGTGGCCAGGACGACGTGGTAGCCGTGGTCGGAGGCCGATCGCGCGGTCGACTCGACGCCCGAGCCGGTCGAGACGCCGGTGAGCACGACCTGGGTGACCCCGAGATCCCGCAGCAGGGTGTCGAGCCCGGTGTCGTGGAACGCGCTGCGCCGCCGCTTGCCGACCAGGTGGTCGCCCGGCTGGACGTCGAGCTCGTCCACGAGGTCGGCGAAGCCGGCCGGCAGCGCCGTGCCGCGTCCGACGCGTGCGGTCTCGGTGCGTCCGGGCGGGGCCGCGGTCACGTTGACCAGGATCACGGGGAGTTCGTGCCGCCGGAACGCGGCGGCCAGCCGGGCCGACCGCTCCACGACGGGGGCGAAGGGGGAGCCGGTCGGGGCGATGCCCTTCTGCAGGTCGATCACGACAAGCGCGGGCATGGGATCGATGGCGGTCAGTGCCATGAAGGATCTCCTGAGGGTGCCGGCCGGTTCGCCGGGCACGGGTCGGTGGACGGGCGGCGGTGCGCCGACAGGTCCGGTGCGGGGTGCGCGTCCCGGCGTCGGTCGGGCCGGGACCCCGGTGTCAGATGCGCCGGGCGAGCCGCTCGATCAGCGGCGCGGCCGCCGCGAGCCGCTCCAGCTCCGCCGGGGTGAACGCGTCGGAGCTCAGCACCCCGGCGATGAGTTCGGCCCGGGCGTTGCGCTTGTCCCGCAGCGCCTGCCGGCCGTCCTCGGTCACCGTCAGCACCATGCGCCGGCCGTCGTCCGGGTCGGGGGTGCGCTCGACGAAGCCGCGGTCCCGCAGCACGCCGAGCGTCGCGCCCATGGCCTGCGCCGTGATCTGCACCTCGCGGGCGAGCGCCGAGGACGTGGTGGGACCCAGCCGCTCCAGCTGGGACAGCGCGGTCCGCTGCGGCATGGTCAGTCCGCTGTCGACGGGCAGTTGCAGCGTGCGGCGCACCAGCGTGCTCACGCCTGCCAGCAGGGCGGCGGCCACCGCGTCGGGATCCGGTTCTTCGGCCATGTACTAAGCCTAGTTTATAAGCCTGCCTTAGTAAATCCTGAGGGGTCGCCGCCGCCAGCGCTGGTGCGCCTTCGCGCCTCGTACGACGATGGATGCGGCGATGGATGGGTCGCGCGCGGGTACGCGCAGCGGCAGGTGCTGCCCGGCACCGCTTGATGGCACCGTCGGGTCATGTACTAGAGTTATCTCGACATCGAGATATCTGCCGAGGCGCACCGCGGCCTCACGGCATCTCCGAGCCTGCTGGTAAGGGTTACCTAACTTAGCCTTACCTCAGCGGATCGGCAACGTGGCGTGGCGGCAGGATGCGGTGGAACGCGCACATAAATGTATGAAGGAGACTGTCGTGTCGGCGAACAGCTTCGACGCCCGTAGCACGCTGAGCGTGGGCGACGAGTCGTACGAGATCTTCAGGCTGGACAAGGTCGAGGGCTCCGCACGCCTTCCCTACAGCCTCAAGGTTCTTCTGGAGAACCTGCTCCGCACCGAGGACGGCGCGAACATCACCGCCGACCACATCCGTGCGCTCGGCAACTGGGACTCCCAGGCGCAGCCCTCGCAGGAGATCCAGTTCACGCCGGCCCGTGTGATCATGCAGGACTTCACCGGTGTCCCGTGTGTCGTGGACCTCGCCACCATGCGTGAGGCCGTCAAGGCCCTCGGCGGCGACCCGGCGAAGGTCAACCCGCTCTCCCCGGCCGAGATGGTCATCGACCACTCCGTCATCGCCGACAAGTTCGGCACCAGCGACGCGTTCAAGCAGAACGTGGACCTGGAGTACGGCCGCAACAAGGAGCGCTACCAGTTCCTGCGCTGGGGCCAGACGGCCTTCGACGACTTCAAGGTCGTCCCGCCGGGCACCGGCATCGTCCACCAGGTCAACATCGAGAAGCTGGCCCGTACGGTCATGGTCCGGGGCGGCCAGGCCTACCCCGACACCCTGGTCGGCACCGACTCGCACACCACGATGGTCAACGGCCTGGGTGTCCTGGGCTGGGGCGTCGGCGGTATCGAGGCCGAGGCCGCGATGCTCGGCCAGCCGGTCTCGATGCTGATCCCGCGCGTCGTCGGCTTCAAGCTGACCGGCGAGCTCCCGGCCGGCACCACCGCCACCGACCTCGTGCTCACGATCACCGAGATGCTGCGCAAGCACGGCGTCGTCGGCAAGTTCGTCGAGTTCTACGGCGAGGGCGTCGCCGCCACCTCGCTGGCCAACCGCGCCACCATCGGCAACATGTCGCCGGAGTTCGGTTCGACCGCCGCGATCTTCCCGATCGACGACGAGACGATCAACTACCTGAAGCTGACCGGCCGCAGCGAGCAGCAGGTCGCGCTCGTCGAGGCGTACGCCAAGGAGCAGGGCCTCTGGCTCGACCCGAAGGCCGAGCCGGACTTCTCGGAGAAGCTGGAGCTCGACCTCTCCACGGTCGTCCCCTCCATCGCCGGTCCGAAGCGCCCGCAGGACCGCATCGTCCTCGCGAACGCCTCGCAGCAGTTCGCCCAGGACGTGCGCAACTACGTCTCGGACGACTCCGAGGCGGGCAAGGAGTCCTTCCCGGCCTCCGACGCCCCGGCCGTCTCCAACGGCGTCCCGTCGAACCCGGTCACCGTGACCGCCCCCGACGGCTCGACGTACGAGCTGGACCACGGCGCCGTCACCGTCGCCGCGATCACCTCCTGCACCAACACCTCGAACCCGTACGTGATGGTGGCCGCGGCGCTCGTCGCGAAGAAGGCCGTCGAGAAGGGCCTGACCCGCAAGCCGTGGGTCAAGACCACGCTCGCCCCGGGCTCGAAGGTCGTCACCGACTACTTCGACAAGTCGGGTCTGACCCCGTACCTGGACAAGGTCGGCTTCAACCTCGTCGGCTACGGCTGCACCACCTGCATCGGCAACTCGGGCCCGCTGCCCGACGAGGTCTCCAAGGCCGTCAACGACCACGACCTCGCGGTCACGTCGGTCCTCTCCGGCAACCGGAACTTCGAGGGCCGCATCAACCCCGACGTCAAGATGAACTACCTGGCGTCCCCGCCGCTGGTCGTCGCGTACGCCATCGCGGGCTCCATGAAGGTGGACATCACCAAGGACGCCCTCGGCGCCGACCAGGACGGCAACCCGGTCTACCTCAAGGACCTGTGGCCGACCGAGGCCGAGGTCAACGACGTGGTGGCCAACGCCATCGGCGAGGACATGTTCTCGAAGTCGTACGAGGACGTCTTCGCGGGCGACGCCCAGTGGCAGGCCCTGTCGATCCCGACCGGCAACACCTTCGAGTGGGACAGCGAGTCGACCTACGTCCGCAAGCCCCCGTACTTCGAGGGCATGACGATGGAGACCACCCCGGTCTCCGACATCACGGGCGCCCGCGTCCTCGCCAAGCTGGGCGACTCGGTCACCACCGACCACATCTCCCCGGCCGGTGCGATCAAGGCCGACACCCCGGCCGGCAAGTACCTCACGGAGCACGGCGTCGAGCGTCGTGACTTCAACTCCTACGGCTCGCGCCGTGGTAACCACGAGGTCATGATCCGCGGCACGTTCGCCAACATCCGCCTGCGCAACCAGCTCGCGCCCGGCACCGAGGGCGGCTACACCCGCGACTTCACGAAGGAGGACGCCCCCGTCTCCTTCATCTACGACGCGTCGCGCAACTACATCGACCAGGGCACCCCGCTGGTCATCCTGGGCGGCAAGGAGTACGGCTCCGGTTCGTCCCGCGACTGGGCCGCCAAGGGCACCGCGCTGCTCGGCGTCAAGGCCGTCATCACCGAGTCGTACGAGCGCATCCACCGCTCGAACCTCATCGGCATGGGCGTCCTGCCGCTGCAGTTCCCGGAGGGCCAGAACGCCGAGTCCCTCGGCCTGACCGGCGAGGAGACCTTCTCCTTCACCGGCGTCGAGGAGCTCAACAACGGCACCACGCCGTCCACGGTGAAGGTCACCACCGACACCGGTGTCGAGTTCGACGCGGTCGTCCGCATCGACACCCCCGGTGAGGCGGACTACTACCGCAACGGCGGCATCATGCAGTACGTGCTGCGCAACCTGATCCGCAACTAAGCGGTACGGCAGAGCGGTTGAGGGCCGCATCCCCGGTGACGGGGGTGCGGCCCTCTCTCATGCGTCCGGTCCGTCCGGCCCTTGTGCCCGTACCCGCCGCACCTGCTCCAGCGACGCGCGCAGCTCGTCGAGCCAGTCGTCGGCGTTGCGCTGGACGAGCCGAACGCACCAGGCCAGCGCGTCGCTGCGGCTGCGGGCCACGCCGCCGGCCACCAGGGTGTCCAGGACCTGGCGCTCGGGCTGCCGCAGCCGGGTCATGACGGGCGCCGACACGTGGGTGAACAGGGCCTGTTCGTCGCCGCAGCGCACGCCCCAGGACACCTTCCTGCGGAACCGGTGCTCGGCCTCGCGCGCGACCCCGACGCGCTCCTCGCGCGTCCGTTCGCGGAACTCCTGGATGCGGCCCTCGACGGCGGCGGCGCGCTCGGCGTCGGAGGCGTCCTTCGCGACCCGCGGCTCGGGGACACGGCCGACGACCGTGATCTCCTCGCGGTCCACGGTGATCTCGGCGGGCCCTTCGAAGAGCCCGTCGGGCAAGCGGCCGGCGAACCAGCCGCGCAACTGCTCGTGCTGTTCGGCTGTAAGCATGTAATCACCGTTGCACCGCCGGGAGTCGAGGGCAAGCCCTCAGCCGGCGGCCATGAGGTCGAGCAGTCCGGGGAAGCGCGCGTCCAGCTCCTTCCTGCGCAGGACCGCCGTGCGGCTGTTGCCGTGGTCGACCATGCGCAGCAGGCCCGCCTCGCGCATCACCTTGAAGTGGTGCGAGGTCGTGGACTTGGAGACCGGCAGTTGGAAGTACGCGCAGGTCCGCTCGGTGTCGTCCGGCTCGCGCAGGAACTGTGCGATCACCGCGAAGCGGTGCGGGTCGGAGAGCGCGTGCAGGACCGTGCGCAGGTCCATCTCGGCCGGGGTGGGGTGGCCGTCCTCGTCCGGCATGGTCGGCTCCTCGCGTCGTAGGTCTCTCTGATCCCCATAGGTTCTACTTGCATCGTACCTCCATGGCATGCGAAGGTCAGGTTCGATTCACATCGAACCTCTCGCCTCTATCTCCTCGGGGGTCTCTCACGCATGTCCATCTCCGGAACAACTGCCGTGCCCGTGCCGCCGGTTGAGGCGGGCGGGCGCAAGCGGCTCACCCTCGGCGCCGTCCTCCTCGCCGTCTTCGTCGTCCCGATGTCCATCTCCGGGACCGCCGTGGAGCTGCCCGGCATCGGCGCCGACCTGCACGCCTCCGACGCCGCGCTGCAGTGGGTCGTCAACGCCTTCAACGTCGCCTTCGCCTGCTGCACCCTCGTCTGGGGTTCCGTCGCCGACATCATGGGACGGGTACGGGTCTTCGCCGCGGGCGCGTTCCTGTTCGCCCTGGCCGCCGCGGGCAGTGCCTTCGCGAGCGACCCGCTCGCGCTCGACGCGGCCCGCGCCCTCGCCGGGGTCGGCGGCGCCGCGATCTTCTCGGCCGGTGCGGCGATCCTCTCCACGGCGTACGAAGGAGCCGAACGGGCCCGCGCCTTCGCGCTCTTCGGGGCCGTCGCGGGCATCGGCGTCTCGCTCGGCCCGACCTTCGCGGGGCAGCTGGTGGCGGGCGTCGGCTGGCGGTGGGTGTTCGCGCTGCACGCCGCCGCACTGCTGGTGGCGCTGTGCGCGGTGCCGGTGATCGCCCGGACCGTGCCCGATTCCGTACGAGGATCAGCGCGCCTCGACGTACCGGGCGGCCTCGTCTTCGTCGCCGCGACGGTGCTGCTGACCACCGGGATCGTGCAGGCGTCGCAGTGGGGCTGGATGAGCGCGGGGACGGTCGCCCTGTTCGCGGCCGCGCTGGTGGCGCTGGCGGTCTTCGTCGTCGTGGAGCGGCGCAGCGCGCATCCCGTGCTGGATCTCGGGCTGCTGCGCGAGCGGCGGTTCCTCGGGCTCGCGCTCGTCCCGGTCGCGGCGTCCTTCGGCTTCGTCACGCTGCTCACGTACCTGCCGAGCTACCTGACGGCCGTCACCGGGCGCGACAGTTCGGCGGCCGGTCGGCTGATGCTGCTCCTGACTTTGCCGGTGCCGGCGTTCCCGGTGCTCGCCGCGAGGCTCGTCGAACGGGGTGTCGGAGCCAGGAAGTTGATCCTGGTGAGCCTGGGCTGCCTGGTCGTCGGTGACCTCGGGCTGCTGCTCTTCTCGCCGCACGCCGCCGTCGCTGTCATCGCCCTGCCGATGATCGTCACCGGCGCCGGGATGGGCCTGTCGGCCGGGCTCGTCGACGGGCAGGCGCTCGCCCTGGTCGCCCCCGAGAAGGCCGGGATGGCCGCCGGGTTCGTGAACACGCTGCGGCTGGGCAGCGAGGCCGTCGCGGTCGCCGTGTACGGGTCGGTGATGGCGAGCCTGGTCGGCGCGGGCCACGCCTACGACTCGGCTTTCCACGGGCTGCTTTGGGGGCTCGCGGCCGCGTGTCTCGTGCTCGGGCTCGTGGTGGCGTGGCTGCTGCGCGGGGGTGCGGCCACTCGTTCCTGACGGGCGGTGCTACTGGCCCACCCGTCCGTCGATGCGCTCGCGCAGCAGGTCGGCGTGGCCGCTGTGCCGGGCGTACTCGTCGATCCGGTGCACCATCAGCTCCCGGATCGCGATCCCGTCCCTGCCGACGCGCTCGCCCAGGTCCGTGAACTTCGCGGGCGCGGCGTCCGTCTCCGCCTGCTCGCGCTCCAGATCGGCGTACGCGGCGTCGACCACGGCCCGCTCGGCCACGGCCCCGTGGAAGTCCGCGCCCTTGGGCCCCTACAGCTTCGGCAGCGGCTCGTCCAGGGTCAGCCAGGTGCGCCAGTCCCGCTCCACCTCGGCGAGGTGCCGGATCAGTCCCTGTCGCTCACGCGCGGCTGTCCAGAAACGCTGCCCAGGCCTCCGGCGCGACCGTGAAGTGGGGGCCTTCGGGGTTCTTGGAGTCGCGGATGTGGATGGCGGTGGGGTGGGTGGCCACCTCGACGCAGGCGCCGCCCTCGTCGTTGCTGTAACTCGACTTCCGCCAGTCGTAGGCGACTTCGAGGCACTGGCCGCCTTCGCTGCCGCTGTGGCTCGACTTGAACCAGTTCCGTACGGTGCTCATGACTCTCCTAGCAGCCGGTTCAGCAGGCCCCTGGAGTGCTCCGGAGTGAGGGCCTGTGATCGCAGCATCGCATACTTGCGCGCCAGGATGGACACCTCGTCGGGGTCGGAAACCCACTGGCTGCCGCGTTGCGACTCGGTGTAGGCGAGGTGCTGGTGGGTCGGAGTTTCCAGCAGGGTGAAGGCGCCGTCGAGTCCGGCGTGTGCCGGGGCGTCGAGCGGCAGGAACTGCAGAGCCAGACCCGTTAGTTCGGCACATGCGCGTAAGTGGCGCAGTTGCTCGATGCGTGCTCGCGGTTCCAGGTACGCCAGCTGGAGCGCGGCCTCCCAGACGATGAAGCTCAGCGTCGGCGGGGTCTTGCGGTGCAGGATCTTCTGGCGCTGGACGCGGCCCGCAGTCTTGGTCTCGATCTCGTCCTCGTCGTACGCCGGGACGCGATTGCGCAGCACCGTACGGGCACACTCCTCGGTCTGAAGAATGCCGGGCACGGCCAACACGTCGTACCAGGACAGCGCGATCACCTCCCGCTCATGCGCCATGTACTGCTCGGCGTACAACGGGAACTGGTCGATCTCCGGCAGGCTGGCCACGGCCACCGACAACGCCCCCTTGGTGTCCAGGAGTTGATCCAGCGCTGCGGCCAGATCCGGCAGCAGAGGCCGCCTGCCCTGCTCGATCGCGGCGACGGTCGACTCGGTGACGACGAGGCGGCGTGCGAGCCCCGCCTGGGTGAACCCGGCGGACTTGCGGAACAGGGCGACGAGGTCGGCGACCATCCTCATCGCCGACGGATTCTTCGGCGGACGTTTCCCGGTGCTCATGACCGTCAATGTCCCCGCCCCCACTCTCGCTCGATCCCGCTCGAACCCCGACAAAGAATCTGTCGGGGTCGCGGCACTGCCGACGGCCGGTCACCGTCGGCCACATTCCTGCCCATGAACGAGACCACCCAACTCCACGGATTCCGGGAGCGTTTCTACCGGCGGGAACGCCAGTCGGTCCCGGCCGCACGGGAGTTCGCCCGCGCCGCGCTGGCTGCCTGGGGCGTGGGGGAGCGGGCGCACGACATCCTGCTCTGTGTCAGCGAGCTGACCACCAACGCACTGGTGCACGGGGTGCCGCCCGGACGGGGCTTTCTGCTCCGGATGCTGCCGTACGAGGATGGGGAGCTGATCCGCGTAGAGGTGCACGACAGCGGCGACGGCTGCCCGGCCGTACCGCGACCGGTCGACGACGCCGAGGGCGGCCGGGGGCTGCTCCTCGTGGCGGCGCTGGCGGACAAGTGGGGGGTGGGGGAGCGGGACCCGGGCAAGGTGGTGTGGTGCGAGTTCGGGGGGCCGTACGTGACGGGCCCGGCACGTACGGCGAGCGCGTAGTTCACATTTTGGACATTACCTTTCCTTTACCAAAGGGCATATGTACCGTTTCGGGATGCGCAAACCCGCGTTCTCCGCCTGGCCCACCTGGCCCGCCGCGCTCTGTCCCGGCATCGTCGCGGCCGTGGTCATCACCGCGTGCGACGCCCTGCTCGGCGAGTCCGTCGGGCTGCTGGCGCTGTACGCGGTCTGCCCCGCGCTCACCGCGTGCTGTGCCTCGCCACGGCGGGTGGCCGTCTGCGGGGCGTTCGCGATGGTGCTGTGCGCGGCTGTGGCTGCCTACGACGACCTGCTGTTCACGCGGCGCGGGCTCGTCGCGCTCGGCAGTGTCTTCCTGGTGAGCGTCGCCTCCGCCGTCGCCGCCCACGCGCGGGTGCAGCAGGAGCAGCGGGCCGCGCAGCAGCGCCGGATCTCCGAGTTCGTGCAGGGCGTCATCCTCGCCCCCGTGCCCGGGGACACCGGGCCCGCCGCCATCGCCGCTTCCTACCTCTCGGCGACCGAGGACGCGCGGATCGGCGGCGACTTCTACGAGGTGGTCCCGGTGCGCGGCGGCGTCCGTGTCCTCATCGGCGACGTCCAGGGCAAGGGGCTCAACGCCGTACGCACGGCCTCCGTCACCCTCAGCGCCTTTCGGCTGAGCGCCCACGACGCCGTCGACCTGGACGGCGTCGCCTTCAGCATTTCGTGCGCGCTGCACCGCAGGGGAGTGGAGGAGCAGTTCGTCACCGCGATCCTCGCCGAGCTCGACGACGCGGGCCGGCTGACGATGCTCTCCTTCGGGCATCCGCCGCCGCTGATCGTGCGGGCGGGCGGCGGCCATGAACTCGCGCACCCGCCGAGCCCCGCCATGCCCTTCGGCCTGGAGTGGCTGGACCCGGACCCGCCCGAGCCGACCCGAGTCGACCTGGCGGCCGGCGACCGCGTCCTGCTCTACACCGACGGGCTCGCCGAGGCCCGGGACGCCGAGGACGCGTTCTACCCGCTCGTGCAGCGCGTCTCCCTGCTGCGCGGCGAGTCCCTCGACGACTGCCTGGTGGAGCTGCGCCGCGACGTCGACGACCACACCAGCGCGGGCGTCGACGACGACTCCGCGCTGATGCTCCTCGAATACCGCGAGCGCGAGGAGACGGACGACGCGGGGAACCGCCCCCTGCTGCCCCTCCAACTGGACGGCCATCGGCACGGGCCGCGCGACCGCTCCTGCTCGGTGTGCAGCGTCCAGGACTGTCCGCTGGTGCGATGAGTCCCCGCGTCCGGCAGAGTCACTTTGAGGACACCCGCGATCACAGGAGTGACGCATGACGGACCAACTGCTGCGCGTCCAGAACTTCAACGTCTCCGGCGACGGCTTCGGCGCCGGCGAGGGGCAGAGCTTCGAGCGGCCGTTCGGGCACGCCGACCCGGGCACCATGTTCGCGTGGTGCGGTGCCACCGCGAGCTGGCCGATGCGCACCGACCCGGGCGGCAGCCGCGGCCTCGACGACTACCTGACACGGGACTACCCCCGCAACATCGGCGCGGAGATCATGGGCCGCGGCAAGTTCGGGCCGCAGAAGGGTCCCTGGGAGGACCACGAGTGGCAGGGCTGGTGGGGCGAGGAGCCGCCGTTCCGTACGCCGGTGTTCGTGATGACGCACCACACCCGCCCGCCGATCACGCTCTCCGACACCACGTTCCACTTCGTCGACGCCGACCCGGCCACCGTCCTCGCACAGGCCAAGGAGGCGGCCCAGGGCAAGGACGTCCGGCTCGGCGGCGGCGCGACCGTCATCCGGCAGTTCCTCGACGCCGACCTCGTCGACACCCTGCACGTCGCCGTCTCGCCGCACGTGAAGCTCGGCTCGGGCTCGCGTCTGTGGGAGTCGCCGGACGAGCTGCGCGACCGGTTCCAGGTGGACGTGGTGCCCAGCGCGAGCGGCGTCACGCACTATCTGTTCTGGCGGTAGCCGGACAGCACGGCCGTGCGGCTGCTTTACTGCGCGCATGTTCACGGGGGTGTGCGTCGGGCTCGGCGCGCTGACAGGGACGGCCATCGCGACGTGGCGTGCGCGCAGGGCCGCCGCCCGGGCCGAGGCCGGGCAGGCCGTCCACTTCGCCGTCGGAGCCAACCGGCCACAGGACGGGCGCAAGTACAGCCTGGGCCGGGTCCGCTCCGACCGGCCGTTCCACTGGGAGCCCCGGTGGCGGTGGAATCGGCTGCGGCACCTTCCCGACGGTCTGCTCGTGGTTCAGACGCGGGAGATGACGCTCAAGGAAATGCTGTGGCTCCCGTCCGGGGCCGTCGTCCTCGAATGCTCCTCGGACGACGGGCCGGTCCGGCTCTGGGTGCACCGGGCACAGGCGGAGCAGGTCAGGTCCCTGGTCCGGCGCGCGTGGTCCGCGCCGGAAGGGAACAGCTGACCGCCCCGCACCGGAGCGGGTGGGCGCGAAGAGCCCGCACCCACCCGCGACGTCAGGTCGACACCTCAGCCGGTCATCAGTTGCGGTACCGGTAGAGGATCCGGCCGCGCGTCAGGTCGTAGGGGCTGAGCTCCACGAGCACCCGGTCGAACGGCAGGATCTTGATGTAGTTCTTCCGGATCTTGCCGCTGATGTGCGCGAGCACCTTGTGCCCGTTGGTCAGTTCCACCTGGAAGGTGGCATTGCGGAGACACTCCGTGACGGTGCCTTCGATCTCGATACCTGTTTTCGGCATTAGTGAAGTACGACCTCCAGGTTGCTGCCGGCGCGCTCGGCGCCGATGGTGTTGAACAGTGCGGCGGCGGCCGCGTTGGCGGCGCCGACCTCGCCCGTGGCAGCTCGTACCCCGGACCGGTGCAGGGAACCCAGCACGTCGGCGAGGAGCGCCCGGGCGATGCCGTGGCGCTGCCGGTCGGCGAGCACCGCGACGAGGCCGATCCGTGGCTGCCGGGGCACCGGCGCCAGACGGAGCAGGCCCACGTACCGGCCGCCCTCGGCGGCGACCGCGTACTTCGTAGGGTCTATCACGGTGGCGTCGTCGAGGCGGGGCAGCACCTCGGCCGGCATCTCCCGCCAGCCGACGGTGGCCTCGACCTCGGCCCGGATCGCGCGGTCCAGCGCGCGCAGCGGATCCTTGTCCGCCGCGCCGAGGGGGAGCACCGTCACACCGGCCGGCGGCCGCACCGCGCCCAGGCCCGTGACCTGCGGGTCGGTGGGTACGCGGACCACCCACTCGCGGCGCCCGGCCGTGAAGCCGAGCCGCTCCCACTGGATCCTCTGGGCGGGGTCGGCCTCGTCGACCGTCGTGTACAGCGGCCTCGGCAGGGCCGCGAGCATGGCGGCGGAAAGCCGCTCGAACGTGGCGTCGTGCCAGCAGTCGATGCTGAGGAAAAGCCGCCCGTCGGGCCGGGGCCAGGCCGCGCCGTCACCGGCCACCCGGCCGTCGTCGTCCAGCGCCTGCCACTGCCCGTCGGAAACGCGGGCGATCGTCACAGCGGGAACTGCGGGAACTGCGGGAAATGTTGGATCCATAGGTCTCTGCCTTTCAGGAGTGCCTCGTCCAGGCGCTCCTGGCGACCTATGTCAACCGCCCGACCGTGGGAAAGAGGGGAGCACCCACCTGCGTACTGCGGTCATGGGTCCCACCTCCTCGGGCTGCGTCACGGTTCACGGCAGACAGTAGGCGCCGTGATGGAGTTCCGTCCACTGATTAAAGCCGCCGCACGCGCAGCGCCCCGGTCCGCATCGGCAGCGTGAACCCGCCGCGCGCGGTCTCCGGCCTGCTCGCCAGGAACGCCCGGATCCGGGCCGGCGCGGCCTCCCGCTCCCGCTCCTCCATGACCAGGACGCCCGCGCGCGTCGCGAGGGTCGCGACGAGGGAGTCGGCGGTGCGGGCCTGCCCGTGCGGGAACTCGGCCTGTTCTGGCGAGCCGAACCGGGCGTCCGCACCGGTCTTCGGAAGGTGCATGTCCGCCGTCTCGACACACCAGCTCGCGGGCGTGTCCCGCGGCCCGACGGCCGCGCTCCCGGCGACCCGCGCGAGCCCGGCGACCCACTCCACCCCGTCGTCCAGCACGTTCCACAGACCGGCCAGGACACCGCCGGGCGCGAGGACCCGGGCGATCTCGGGTCCCGCGACGGCCATGTCGAACCAGTGCATCGCGTTGCCCGCCAGCACGGCGTCGACGGACCCGTCCGGCAGCGGAATCGACTCGGCGCTCCCCGACAGGGCGCGCACGTCCGGCAGCGCGCGGCGCAGCTCGGCCAGCATCGCCGAGTCCGGCTCGACCGCGCTGACCTCGGCCCCCAGCGCGGCCAGGGCCGCGGTGAGCTTCCCGGTCCCGGCGCCGAGGTCGAGGACCCGCGGGCCGGGCGCGCATCCGAGCGCCCACTCCACCGCGGCCCGCGCGTAGTCCGGACGGTGCTCGGCGTAGGCGGGCGCCGCGGCGCCGAACGACGAGGCGTGCAGCCGCAGTTCACCCTGACCCATCTGATCCATGGGGCGACGCTGACGCCACGGGCGGGCATGAACCATCCATGCCCGCCCGCGAGTTCAGCTGCCGGAGAAGGTCAGCTCAGCAGCTCCACCTCCGCCACCGTCGCCGCCCCGCCGGTGAACACCAGCCGGTACTGCTTGTGTGTCCCCGGCTGCGGTACCGAGAACGCCCGGGTCTGCTTGTCCCAGGTGAAGGACTCGCCGGAGCGTTCGTCGACGGTCTTCCACGACGTACCGTCGTCCGACGCCTCCAGCTTCCAGCCCGTCGGGGCCTTCGCCTTGTCGTCCGACGTCAGCGTGTACTGCACCGCCTTCGCGCCGTCCGCGCCGACCGGCAGCTCCACCGACTCCGAACTCGCCGACGTGGCGGAGGAGTTGTCGAACAGTGGGCCCGAGCCCGTGATCGCGTCCTTGCGGGGTGAGGGCACCCTGTCGTCCTGGGTGATCGAGGTCGGCGCCGCGTCCGAACCCGTACCCCACTTCGACGGCTTCGCGCCCATGTCGAACTCGATGACACCGCCCTTGGCGACGACCGAGTTCGGCAGCGACGTCTTCGACCACGTACGGCCGTTGACCTTCACGCCCTGCACGTAGACGTTCTTCGCGCTGTTCTTCGGCGCCTTGACGACCAGGTCGTGACCGTTCTCCAGGTGCAGCGTCATCTTCGTGAACTGCGGTGAACCGATGGCGAATTCGCCGCTGCCCATCACGAGCGGGTAGAAGCCGAGCGAGGAGAAGAGGTACCAGGCCGACTGCTCGCCGTTGTCCTCGTCACCGTGGTAGCCCTGGCCGATCTCGCTGCCCGTGTAGAGCCGCGAAAGAACCTCGCGGACCTTCTCCTGCGTCTTCCACGGCTGGCCCGCCGCGTCGTACATGTACGTGACGTGGTGCGCGACCTGGTTCGAGTGGCCGTACATGCCCATCCGGACGTCCCGCGCCTCGGTCATCTCGTGGATGACCCCGCCGTAGGAACCGGCCACGTCCGCCGAACCCGTCTCCGGCGTCGCGAAGTACGTGTCCAGCTTCTTCGCCAGACCGTCCTTGCCGCCGTACAGGTTCGCCAGGCCCCTGCTGTCCTGGACCGCGGTGAACGCGTAACCCCACGCGTTCGTCTCCGTGTAGTCGTAGCCCCAGATCGCCGGGTCGAAGTCCTCGGACTTCACGCGCCAGTCGCCCTTGGCGTCCTTGCCCTGGAAGAAGCCCGTACCGGCGGCCTTGTCGTCGAACATGTTGACGTAGTCGCGGGCCCGGTTCAGGAAGTACTCGGACTCCTCCTTGTACTGCTTCTTGCCGGTCTTCTTGTAGAGCGCCTGCCCCATCTGCGAGATGCCGTAGTCGTTGAGGTAGCCCTCAAGCGCCCACGACAGGCCCTCGTGGGTGTCCGTGGAGGTGTAGCCGAGGAACGGCGACGTCTCCATGCCCTTGCGGCCCACACCCGACTGCGGCGGCACGACCGTCGCGTTCTTCACGGCCGCCTTGTACGCGGACTCCACGTCGAAGTTGTCGACACCCTTCACGTACGCGTCGGCGAACGCCACGTCCGACGACGTGCCGGTCATCAGGTCCGCATAACCGGGCGAGGACCAGCGCGAGATCCAGCCGCCGTCGCGGTACTGCTGCACGAACCCGTCGACCAGCTCACCCGCCTTCTTCGGCGTGAGGAGGGAGTACGCGGGCCAGGTCGTCCGGTACGTGTCCCAGAAGCCGTTGTTGACGTACGGCTTGCCCTCGACGATCTTCGCGCCGGTGTGCGTCGGGGTGTCGGGGCCCGGCATCGGCGAGAACGGCGACGCGTACTGGTACGACGCCTTCTTCCCCTCCGAACGGACCTTCTCGAAGCCCGAGTTGGGGTACAGGTACAGGCGGTACAGCGACGAGTACAGCGATGTGCGCTGGTCCTCCGTCGCGCCCTCCACCTCCACCTTGTTCATCAGCGTGTCCCACTGGGCGCGCGCCGCGTTCTTCACCGAGTCGAAGGAGCGCGACCCCGGCAGCTCCTGCGCCAGGTTGTCCTTCGCCTGGTCGATGCCGATGAGGGAGGTCGCGAGCCGCAGCGTGACGGTCCGGTCCTTGCCCGCGTCGAACGTGAAGTGCCCCTTCACGCCCGCCGATTCGGCTTCCTTGACCGGCTTGTCGAAGACGCCGTAGACGAAGAGCCGGGTGGCACCCGTCGACAGGCCCGACTTCACGTCCGAGTAGCCGGTGACGACCCCGGTGTCCTTGTCGAGGGTCAGGCCGCCCTGCTCGGAGACGTTGTCGAAGACGACGCTCGCGTCGTCGCCGGGGTAGCTGAAGCGGAGCGCCGCCGCATGGTCCGTCGGCGTCATCTCGGCCTTCACGCCGTTCTCGAACTTCACGCCGTAGTAGTACGGGCGCGCCGTCTCGTTCTCGTGCTTGAAGGGGAGCGCGCGGCCCGTGCGGGACGTGTCCACCGCGTCGCCCGACTTCGCCGACGGCATGATCTGGAACGTCTGCCGGTCACCCATCCACGGACTCGGCTCGTGGCTCGCCGCCAGCGCCTCCATGGTGGGCAGGTTGTCCGCGTTGTTGTCACGCGCGTAGTCGTACAGCCAGCTCAGCGAGCCCGCGTTGGTCACCGGCGTCCAGAAGTTGAAGCCGTGCGGGACGGCCGTCGCCGGGAACGTGTTGCCGCGGCTGAAGCCGCCGCTGGAGTTCGTGCCGCGCGTCGTGGACGCGTAGTCGCTCAAGTGGGCCTTGGGACGGGCCGGTTGCACCTGCTTGACGCTGATGTCGTCCAGCCAGCCGCGGAACTTCGCCGGGCCCTTCGCCGAGTCGTACGCGACCAGCACCCGGTCGATCGTCTTGCCGGCCGCGACCGACCCGATCGACGACTTCACGGCGTTCCACTGGTTCACGTACAGCCGCTTGGCGTCGCCCTGCCCCTGCGGGGTGAGCAGACCGCCGTTGGAGTCGACCGCCTTCAGGTCGCTCAGGTACGTGCCGTCGGTGAAGGCGAGGTCGACGGAGACGTTCGTCGCGTCGTAGTCCCGGTCGCCGTCCGCCATCTGCGGGAAGACCTTGTACGACAGCTCGGTGTTCCGCGCCACCGCCACGTTCACGTCGAAGACCTTGTTGTACGAGTACGCGCGGCCGTCCGCCTTGTGCGTGCCCGCGTACCGCAGGGCCCGGGTGCCGGTGAAGCCCGCCCCCGCCTTGGCCGTCGGCGACCCGCTCGGGCCCTTGTCGACGAGCGAGATCATGTCCTCGGGCGCCGGGGCCTGCTCGTCACCCGTCGACAGCTGGAAGTCGGCCAGCTGCGTCGCGTCGCTCGCGCCGTTGTTCTTCGTGAACTCGATACGGAAATGGGAGTACTCGGCCGGACTCTGAAGGTCGTACGTCTTCGCCGTCAGCCGCTTGTCGAAGCTCTCGCCGGTGCGGGAGTCGAGGGTCGTCCACTCCTTGCCGTCCGCCGAGCCCTTGAGGACCCAGTCCTTCGGGTCGCGCTCGTCGTGGTCGTTGGCCGACGTCAGCGCGTACTTGGTGATCTTGACCGCGGAGTCGAGGTCGTACTCGACCCAGGCAGTCGGCGTGAACGCCAGCCACTTCGTGGTCGCCTCACCGTCGACGAGGTTCGCCGCGACCTCGCCGCCGCCCGCGTTCTCGTCACTGGCGCGGACCTCGGTCACATGGCCGTTCACATTGCCCGGAATACCACCGGTGTAGCTGCCGTCGACCCCGGACGCCCGCTTGGTGCCGTCCGGGGCGGTGTCGACGGTGTTCAGCCAGTCCGGAGCGGGTTGTCCCGCTTCAAAGGATGAATCGAACTCCGTTGCTGCTCGCGGCTTTTGGGGCGCCGCCGCGACGGCGGCACCCTGACCGGCCGCCGTCAGCACCAGAGCGGCCGCCCCGAGGGCGGCCGTGGCGGTGAGTCTGCCTCGTGTGGGCCTTGATCTGCCTTGCATGGGGTGTGCACCCTCCCGGCGACGTCGACAACGTTGTCAGTTCGCTGCGCAAGGTCCAGTAGGGCTTCAAGTGGCCAGCGGTGTCAAGGGTGTTGGTGCGGGTCGGCGTGCCGCCGAAGTGAAGGGCTGAATGTGACCCTGTGTACATCCCTTGAAAGCAAGGCAGTTGAGGGGAGCGACAACGTCCGCGGTGCGGCTTATTTCCGGGAGGTCTCAACTCGGAAAAGACCGATGTCCAAACCTGCTTTCGATCTTGCCCAGTTCACAGGGAGTGGACTATACCTGTCGGCGTCCGGCCCGCCCGAGTTCAGGCCATGACCGGACCCGGGGGACGGGGGATGCGGCTGGGACGCGGAAAGCGGCCCGGGATCCGTGTTTCTTCATCTGCCCCGGAACTCTTCGTACCACCCAGCTCCAACTGCGTTCCCCTTTCAGAAGGGGACAACACAGCACATCACCGCGGTGCCGGGGAGGATCCGGTTCACCGCCTGAGTCCTGGAGAAGGCGAGGACTTGAGCATGGGATCCACCCCCGGCGTGGGCCATCGCGATCTGATCAAGCGGAGCGCGACCGTCGCTCCGGCCACGGCCCCGGCGACCGCTCTTCCGGCATTGCTCAGCTGATCACCATCGGTGCCGCCGAGCGGCTCCGAGACGACGGCAGAAAGACGTGTGGCCGGCGCATGGCCAACCCGGCCCGGCGGCCGCACACGCAGCACACCCGTACAGATCCATTCGATCAGTGAGGATGCAGAGATGACCATTCGTGCCGGCTCTCTTGACAGGCGGACGCTCCTGCGCGGGGCGATCGCGACGGCAGCCATGGGTTCGTTCGCGGTTGCGTGTGGCTCTCCCTCCAGCAGTGACGACAATGACAGCGGCCCGAAGGGCAAGAAGGACGCCAAGAACCCGTTCGGCGTCGCCGCGAACTCCAAGGTCGACGCGGCCATCTTCGACGGCGGCTACGGCACCGACTACGTCGACTACGTCAACCAGGTGGTCGGGAGCCAGGTCAAGGGCCTCAAGGTCCAGGTCAAGCCGGTCGTCGACATCGCCCCGGAGCTTCAGCCCCGGTTCGTCGGCGGCAACCCGCCGGACCTCATCGACAACTCCGGTGAGGACCAGATCGGCTTCCTCGGCATCCTCGACCAGCTCGAGGAGCTCGACGACGTCTTCGAGGCCAACACCTACGAAGGCAAGAAGATCGCCGACATCGTCTACCCCGGCGTCAAGAACCCGGGGACGTTCAAGGACAAGTTCGTCGCGCTCAACTACGTGATGACGGTGTACGGCGTCTGGTACTCCAAGACGCTGTTCGCGGAGAACAGCTGGACCCCGCCGAAGACGTGGGACGAGGCGCTCGACCTCGGCCAGAAGGCGAAGAAGAAGGGCAAGTACCTCTTCGTCCACGGCAAGGAGGCGGCGACCTACTACCGCACGCTCCTGATCGACTCGGCGATCAAGGAGGGCGGCGACGAGGTCCGGCTCGCGCTGGAGAACCTGGAGAAGGGCTGCTGGTCGCACCCGGCCATCCAGGGCGTCATCAAGGTCATGGAGACCATGGTCAAGCAGAAGATGTTCGTCCCCGGTGGCTCCGGCACCCAGTTCCAGAAGGCGCAGGCGATCTGGAGCAACGACCAGAAGGCGCTGCTCTACCCGTCCGGTGGCTGGATCGAGAACGAGATGAAGAAGGCCACCAAGGCCGACTTCCAGATGACCGGCTTTCCGTCGATGACTCTCACCGACAAGCCGAAGATCCCGTACGAGGCGATTCGCGCGGCCGCGGGCGAGCCGTACATCGTGCCCAAGCAGGGCAAGAACCCGGCCGGCGGCAAGGAAGTCCTGCGGGCGATGCTGTCCGAGAAGGCGGCCGCCAACTTCTCCAAGACGAAGCTGGCCCCGACGATCGTCAAGGGCACCGTGCCCGCCGACGGCTACGGCTCGTCCGCCCTCGTCTCGCAGACGAAGATGCTGGAGGCCGCCGGCACCAACATCTTCACCTACAACTTCGTCGAGGCCTACGGGCTGAACACCGACCAGTTGGTGCCGTGGAACTCGTTCCTGGCCGGCGACCTCGACGCCAAGGGTCTGACCTCGGCGCTGCAGAAGATCTCCGACAAGGTCAGGGAAGACGACTCCGTCGACAAGATCAAGGTCAGCTAGCACTGCGATGAAAGACAAGACCACCACCTCCGACACCGCGAGCCGCCGGCCGACGCCGGCCGCTCGCGGTGGGCGGCCCCGACGCCGCAAGCTCACCTTCGACCGGGTGACGTTCTTCCTCGCGTTCCTCGGCGTTCCGCTGGCCATTTTCGTGCTCTTCGTCCTGTATCCCTTCGTGCAGGCGATCTTCTGGGCGATGACCGACTGGCGCGGCTTCAGCCCGGACTACCACTTCGTCGGCTTCGACAACTTCACGAAGATGTTCCAGGACGACATCTTCCTGAAGGCGTTGCGCAACGTCACGGTGCTGGCGATCTGCGTGCCGTTGGTGACGTTGACGCTCGCCCTGGGGGTCGCGGTGGCCATCACCCTGGGCGGGCCCAGCAAGGGCCCCGTCCGGGGAATCCGGGGAGCGTCCTTCTACCGGATCATCTCGTTCTTCCCCTACGTCGTGCCGGCGATCATCGTCGGCCTGATCTGGGCGCAGATGTACGACCCGAACGCCGGCCTGCTCAACGGCGTGCTCACCGGGATCGGCCTCGACGGGTTCGACAAGTTCGCCTGGCTGGGCGAAACGGTGAGCGCGATGCCGGCCCTGATATTCGTCATCGTCTGGGGGCTCGTCGGGTTCTACGCGGTGCTCTTCATCGCCGCGATCAAGGGAGTTCCCGGCGAGCTGTACGAAGCGGCCAAGATCGACGGAGCCGGCCGGTTCCGGACGACGATCTCGATCACCCTTCCGGCGATCCGGGACAGTGTGCAGACGGCGTACATCTACCTGGGCATCGCCGCCCTCGACGCGTTCGTCTACGTACAGGCGATGTTGCCCGGCGGTGGTCCGAACAACTCGACCCTGACGATCAGTCAGCGGCTGTTCAATGTCGCCTTCGCCAAGCAGCAGTTCGGATACGCCACCGCGATGGGCGTCGTCCTCGCCGTCGTCACCCTGGTGTTCGCGGCGCTGGTGTTCCTCGTCAACCGTCTGACGGGTGGCGGCGAGGGCGAGGGCAAGAAGAAAGCGCGTGGGTTCGGGGCTCGGCGTGCAGGAGCCAAGGGAGGTGCCCAGTGAGCGCTGTTGCTGCCGACCGGAAGCCGGTGAGTGACCGGAAGCCGGCGCGGGACCGGAAACTGACGAGAGCCGCCGCGAGCAGCGACCGCAGGTTCGCGGTGATCTCGCACACCCTGCTGATCCTGTGGTCCGTGATCGTGATCGTGCCCATGCTGTGGGTGCTGGTCTCGTCCTTCAAATCGACCAGCGAGATCCTTTCGTCACCCTTCAAGCTGCCGCATCGCTGGAGGTTCGAGAACTACGCGCACGCGTGGACCGACGCGAGCATCGGGAAGTACTTCCTGAACTCGGTGATCGTCGTCGTCTGCGCGCTGTTCCTGGTGATGCTGCTGGGCGCGATGTGCGCCTACATCCTGGCCCGGTTCGAGTTCCCCGGCCGCCGGCTGATCTACTACGTGATGCTCGCCGGGCTGACGTTCCCCGTCTTCCTGGCGATCGTGCCGCTCTTCTTCCAGCTGCAGAACTTCGGGCTGCTGAACACGCGGCCGGGGCTGATCCTCACCTACGTCGCGTTCGCGCTGCCGTTCACGGTGTTCTTCCTCTATGCGTTCTTCCGGTCCCTGCCGCATGACGTCTACGAGGCCGCGCTGATCGACGGCGCCGGTGACTGGCGGGCGTTCTTCCAGGTGATGCTGCCGATGGCCCGTCCGGGCATGGCGGCGGTGGCGATCTTCAACTTCCTGGGGCTGTGGAACCAGTTCCTGCTGCCGGTGGCGCTCAACACCGACCAGGACAACTGGGTCCTGACCCAGGGGATGTCCGCCTACGCGTCCTCGCAGGTCTACGACATCGACTACGGTGGCCTGTTCGCGGCGATCGTGATCACGGTCGTGCCGGTACTGATCGTCTACATCATCTTCCAGCGCCGGATCGCCGGTTCGGTGTCGCAGGGCACCTTCCGCTGACGTCCACCGTCGCTTCGCGTACTGGGGTCCGGCCCCGGAGAGACAGCTCTCCGGGGCCGGACCCTCGCACGTGTACGGGCTACCGCCGGTAGCCGGCGGTGGACACGGCCTGGAACCGATTTCTGTCAAGGGCTTGACGTCACTGGGCGATTCAGCGGAGCTTGGAGTTCATAACTTGTACAAGGCTCGGTCACCCACGGTGACGCGCGCCACGGATAAGGGTGGGTCAATGGAGACTCCGGGGTCGCAGTCGTCGCTGCACCGGGCCAATCTTGAGCGGGTCGTGCGCGCCGTACGCCTCGCCGGGTCGCTCACGCAGGCGGAGATCGCGAGGACGACGGGCCTGTCCGCGGCGACGGTCTCCAACATCGTCCGGGAGCTCAAGGACGGGGGGACGGTCGAGGTCACGCCCACCTCGGCCGGCGGCCGCAGGGCCCGCAGCGTCTCGCTCAGCGGTGACGCGGGCATCGTGATCGGCGTCGACTTCGGCCACACGCACCTCAGGGTCGCCATCGGCAATCTGGCGCACCAGGTGCTCGCCGAGGAGTCCGAGCCGCTCGACGTGGACGCCTCCGCGGCGCAGGGCTTCGACCGCGCGGAAGAGCTGGTCGAGCGCCTGATCGCGGCCACCGGCGTGGACCGTACGAAGGTCGCGGGCGTCGGGCTCGGCGTCCCGGGCCCCATCGACGTGGAGAGCGGCACGCTCGGCTCCACGTCGATCCTGCCGGGCTGGACGGGCACCAGGCCCGCGGAGGAGCTCAGCAGGCGCCTCGGCGTCCCCGTGCACGTCGACAACGACGCCAACCTGGGCGCGCTCGGCGAGCTGGTCTGGGGGAGCGGGCGCGGGGTCAGGGACCTCGCCTACATCAAGGTCGCGAGCGGTGTCGGCTCCGGCCTGGTCATCGAGGGCAAGATCTACCGCGGCCCCGGCGGCACGGCGGGCGAGATCGGGCACATCACGCTCGACGAGTCGGGCCCGGTCTGCCGCTGCGGCAACCGCGGCTGCCTGGAGACCTTCACCGCCGCCCGCTACGTGCTGCCGCTGCTCCAGTCCAGCCACGGCACCGATCTGACCATGGAGGGCGTCGTCCGCCTCGCGCGCGACGGCGACCCCGGGTGCCGCCGGGTCATCGCGGACGTCGGCCGGCACATCGGCTCGGGTGTGGCCAATCTTTGCAATCTGCTGAACCCCAGCCGGGTGGTCCTCGGCGGCGACCTGGCAGAGGCCGGAGAGCTGGTCCTGGGGCCCATCAGGGAGTCCGTGAGCCGCTACGCGATCCCGAGTGCCGCCCGCCAACTCTCCGTCCTTCCTGGGGCGTTGGGCGGCCGCGCGGAGGTGCTGGGGGCGCTCGCCCTGGCACTCAGTGAAATGGGCGATTCGACCCTTTTGGACGGTATTGGTGGGAGCACTGTTCCCGCTGCTACACCTGCCTTCACTTAGAGAACGCATGACACCGTTGCCATCTCGTTAAGTATTTACTCCTTGACGCTTGTGTTGCGGCCGAGTTGACTCCCAGCTACCTCGGCCGCAACGACGCGGCCTCGTCAGGGAGGTTTCTGAAGTGAACACGCAGATGCGTCGTGCGGCTTTTGCTTTCTGTGCCACCGCCATGGCTGTCTCTCTCGCAGCCTGTGGCTCCGCCAAGGAGTCCAAGGACGACGGCGACAAGGCCAGCAGCGGCTCCAAGAAGGGCGACGCCATCACCGTCGGCCTGCTCCTTCCGGAGAACCAGACGGCTCGTTACGAGAAGTTCGACAAGCCGATCATCGAGAAGCAGATATCCAAGCTGACCAACGGCAAGGGCAAGGTCGAGTACCTCAACGCCAAGCAGGATGCTTCCCTGCAGTCGCAGCAGATCGACACGATGATCACCAAGAAGGTCGACGTCCTGATCCTGGACGCGGTCGACTACAAGGCCGTCGCCAACGGCGTGAAGAAGGCCAAGGACGCCGACATCCCGGTCGTCGCCTACGACCGCCTGGCCGAGGGCCCGATCGCCGCCTACACCTCGTTCGACAACACCGAGGTCGGCAAGACCCAGGGCAAGGCCCTGCTCGACGCCATGGGCTCGGACGCCAAGCCCAGCAGCAAGATCGTCATGATGAACGGCGCGATCACCGACCCGAACGCCAAGCAGTTCAAGGACGGCGCGCTCTCGGTGCTCAAGGGCAAGGTGAACATCGCCAAGTCCTACGACACCAAGGAGTGGAAGCCGGAGAACGCCAACGCCAACATGGAAGCCTCCATCTCGGCGATCGGCAAGGACAAGATCAAGGGCGTCTACTCCGCCAACGACGGCATGGCCGGCGGCATCATCACCGCGCTCAAGGGCGCGGGCCTGAGCAAGCTCCCGCCGGTCACCGGCCAGGACGCCGAGCTCGCCGGTGTGCAGCGCATCGTCACCGGTGACCAGAACATGTCGGTCTTCAAGTCGTACCCGGAGGAGGCCGAGACCGTCGCCAAGATGGCCGTCTCGATCGCCAAGACGGGCAAGCTCGACTCCGCGGGCCTGGAGACCAGCACCGTCGACAGCGGTACCGACAAGGGCATCGCGTCGGTCATCGTCCCGGTCGTCTCGCTGACGCAGAAGAACATCAAGGAGACGGTCATCGACCAGGGTTACTACACCCTGGACGAGATCTGCACGGCCAAGTACAAGGCCGCCTGCGACAAGATCGGCCTCAAGTAAGCAAGTTGGAGTCACCGCTCCGGTAACTCCCTTGTCCTGCACGGGACTTGCGCACCTTCCCCGGTAGCGCTCCTGTGTAAGCACGTCCGGCGCCCCGCCGCCGACAGCCCCGCAAGCTCAACGGCGGGGCGCCGGACGGAAATCACCCCCCTCTGTCTTCACTTCTGTTCAACCTCCCGCCGGGTCAGGCCTTTGGCGGCGAAGGAGATGGTTCACGTGTCCGCTACGCCTGTTCTGGCGTTGCGCGGGGTCTCCAAGCGATTCGGTGCCGTCCAGGCGCTCACCGACGTAGAGCTTGAGGTCCACGCTGGTGAGGTGGTCGCCCTGGTCGGCGACAACGGCGCCGGAAAGTCCACCCTTGTCAAGACGATCGCCGGTGTGCACCCGATCGATGACGGCGTCATCGAGTGGGACGGCAAGGCCGTCGCGGTCAACAAGCCGCACGACGCCCAGAACCTGGGCATCGCGACCGTCTACCAGGACCTCGCGCTGTGCGACAACATCGACGTCGTCGGCAACCTGTTCCTCGGCCGTGAGATCAAGCGCCGCGGTGTGCTCGACGAGGTCGAGATGGAGCGCCGCGCCAGGGAGCTGCTCCAGACCCTGTCGATCCGCATCCCGAGCGTGCGCATCCCGATCGCCTCGCTCTCCGGCGGTCAGCGCCAGGTCGTGGCCATCGCCCGCTCCATGCTCGGCGAGCCCAAGCTCGTCATCCTCGACGAGCCGACGGCGGCCCTCGGTGTCGAGCAGACCGCCCAGGTCCTCGACCTCGTGGAGCGTCTTCGCGAGCGCGGGCACGCGGTCATCCTCATCAGCCACAACATGGCCGATGTGAAGGCCGTCGCCGACAAGGTCGCCGTGCTCCGGCTCGGCCGCAACAACGGTGTGTTCGAGGTCAAGACGACCTCGCAGGAAGAGATCATCTCCGCCATCACCGGCGCCACGGACAACGCCGTGACCCGTCGTGCGGCGCGCAGCAACGCGGAGGCTCAGAAGTGAGCATCGAAAAGACCAAGGTGAGCAAGGCCCCCGTGGACGCCGCTCCCGCCGCGGCCGGCGCCGCCGTGACCGCCGTGGACCCCCGCCTCCTCGTGCGCGAGCAGGGCTTCGCGGGCTACATCAGCGAGTTCAAGCGCAAGATCAAGGGTGGTGACCTGGGTGCGATACCCGTCGTCATCGGCCTGATCGTCATCTGCGCGATCTTCCAGAGCCTGAACTCGGCCTTCCTGGGCGCGGAGAACCTCAACAACATCTTCGTCGCCATGGTGGCCACCGGCATGATGTCGGTCGGCATCATCTTCGTGCTGCTGCTCGGCGAGATCGACCTGTCGGTCGGCTCCGTCTCCGGCGTCTCCTCGGCGATCACCGCCGTACTGAGCGTCACGCACGGCATGAACGAGTGGCTCGCCGTCCTCGTCTCGCTGGCCGCCGGTGCCGTCATCGGCGCCCTGCACGGCTTCTTCTTCGCCCGGGTGGGCGCGCCCGCCTTCGCCGTGACGCTGGCCGGTCTGCTGTTCTGGAACGGCTTCATGCTCCAGATCCTCGGCTCCAACGGCACGATCAACCTCGACAGCGACGGCGTGGTCGGCAAGCTCACCACGTACTACTTCTCGGACGTCGCCGCCGCCTACGGCCTGGCCGTCGTCGCGGTCCTCGCCTACTTCGTGCCGAGCTTCCTCGGCAACCGCCGCCGCGAGGCCGCGGGCATCCCGTCCCGCCCGCTGAGCGACCTCCTGGTGCGCACGGTGCTGCTCGCCATCGGCGTCTTCGGCGTGGCGATCATCTTCAACAACTACAAGGGCCTGCCGCTCGCGGTGCTGCTCTTCGCCATCGTGCTCGTCGGCTCGGACTTCGTGCTGCGCCGCACCTCGTACGGCCGCAAGGTCTTCGCGCTCGGCGGCAGCGTCGAGGCGTCGCGCCGTGCCGGTATCAACGTCACGGCGGTCCGGATCTCGGTCTTCGCCATCGCGGGCCTGTTCGCGGCGGTCGGCGGTCTCTTCTGGGCCTCCAAGATCGCGGCGGCCAACCAGGGCGCCGGCTCCGGCGACCTCCTGATGAACGTCATCGCCGCGGCCGTCATCGGTGGCACCAGCCTCTTCGGTGGCCGGGGCCGCACCTGGAACGCGCTCCTCGGTGTGCTGGTCATCACCTCGATCCAGTACGGCCTCGCCCTCCAGGGCATCGCCACCCCGATCCAGTACATGATCACCGGTGGCGTGCTGCTCGCCACGGTCGTCATCGACTCGGTCACCCGCAAGACCCAGAAGTCGGCCGGCCGCGCCTGACCGTGCCTCTCTGAGCTGACTGTGCCCGGCGTCAACGGTGACGCCGGGCACAGTCATGCCCCGAACGCACGGCCCGGACGCCGCCGACAACGGCGGAACATTAGACTCGACAGACCCGGCAAGCTCGAACAGCTCAACCAGCTACTACAGCTCTACTGCAAGGAGGCACGGGTGCCGCTGCTGACCCGCATCACGGGACCGCGCGATCTGGACCGGCTCAGCCAGGAGCAGCTGGACCAGCTGGCGGATGAGATCCGGACCTTCCTCGTCGACGCGGTTTCCAAGACCGGCGGCCACCTCGGCCCGAACCTCGGCGTGGTCGAGCTCACCATCGCCCTGCACCGGGTCTTCGAGTCGCCGCAGGACCGGATCCTCTTCGACACGGGCCACCAGTCCTACGTCCACAAGCTGCTCACCGGCCGCCAGGACTTCTCCAAGCTGAAGATGAAGGGCGGCCTCTCGGGCTACCCCTCGCAGGCCGAGTCCGAGCACGACGTCATCGAGAACAGCCACGCCTCCACGGTCCTCGGCTGGGCCGACGGCCTGGCGAAGGCGAACGAGCTGCGCCGCAAGGACGACCACGTCGTCGCGGTCATCGGTGACGGCGCGCTCACCGGCGGTATGGCCTGGGAGGCGCTGAACAACATCGCGGCCGCCAAGGACCGCCCGCTGGTCATCGTCGTCAACGACAACGAGCGCTCCTACGCCCCCACCATCGGCGGCCTCGCCAACCACCTGGCCACCCTGCGCACCACGGACGGCTACGAGCGGTTCCTGGCCCGTGGGAAGGACTTCCTGGAGCGCACCCCGGTCGTCGGCAAGCCGCTGTACGAGACGCTGCACGGCGCCAAGAAGGGCCTCAAGGACTTCATCGCCCCGCAGGGCATGTTCGAGGACCTCGGCCTGAAGTACCTCGGCCCGATCGACGGCCACGACATCGAGGCCCTGGAGTCCGCGCTGACCCGCGCCAAGCGGTTCGGCGGCCCGGTCATCGTGCACTGCCTCACCGAGAAGGGCCGCGGCTACCGCCCCGCCCTGGAGGACGAGGCGGACCGCTTCCACGGCATCGGCCCCATCCACCCGGACACCGGCCTGCCGATCAAGGCCTCCGGAGCCGACTGGACCTCGGTCTTCGGCGAGGAGATGCTCAAGCTCGGCCAGGAGCGCGAGGACATCGTCGCGATCACCGCCGCGATGCTCCAGCCGGTCGGCCTGGACAAGTTCGCCAAGGCGTTCCCGGAGCGCGTCTACGACGTCGGCATCGCCGAGCAGCACGGCGCGGTCAGCGCGGCCGGCCTGGCCACCGGTGGCCTGCACCCGGTCTTCGCCGTCTACGCGACGTTCCTGAACCGCGCCTTCGACCAGCTCCTCATGGACGTGGCCCTGCACAAGTGCGGCGTCACCTTCGTCCTGGACCGGGCCGGTGTCACCGGCACCGACGGCGCCTCGCACAACGGCATGTGGGACATGTCGATCCTCCAGGTCGTCCCCGGCGTCCGGATCTCCGCGCCGCGCGACGCCGACCAGGTCCGCGCCCAGCTGCGCGAGGCCGTCCAGGTCGAGGACGCCCCCACCGTCGTCCGCTACTCCAAGGGCGCGGTCGGCCCGGCCGTCGAGGCGGTCGGCAAGGTCGGCGGCATGGACGTGCTGCGCGAGCCCGGTTCCGACCGGCCCGACGTGCTCCTGGTCTCCGTCGGCGCCCTCGCGCCCATGTGCCTGGAGATCGCCGACCTGCTCGACAAGCAGGGCATCACCACGACCGTCGTCGACCCGCGCTGGGTCAAGCCGGTCGACGAGGCGATGGCCCCGCTGGCCGAGCGGCACCGCGTCGTCGTCACCGTCGAGGACAACTCCCGCGTCGGCGGCGTCGGGTCGTCGATCGCCCAGGCCCTGCGCGACGCGGGCGTCGACATGCCGCTGCGCGACTTCGGCATCCCGCCGCGCTTCCTGGACCACGCCTCCCGCAAGGAGGTCATGGCGGAGATCGGCCTGACGGCGCCGGACATCGCCCGCCAGGTCACCGGTCTGGTGTCGAAGCTGGACGGCCGCCAGGAGCACTCCGCGGCCGAGATGGAACCGGCCCGCGACTGACCCGCGGCACACGCGGGACCGAGCCTCTGGGCCGGTCGGGCCCCTTCGGGTGGTTCGACCGGCCCATTCGCGTGAAAACCCGTGACCGGCCGGGTATTCGGTGCCTACTCGTCTCGATCATGTCGAGACCGAGGACCGAGCCGCATGGAGGTATGCCGGTGACCACGCAGCCAGACTCAGGCCCCAGGCCGGGTGCGCAACGCACGAACGGCCTGTTCCGCACCAAGTCCATCGAGCAGTCCATCGAGGACACCGAGGAACCCGAGCACCAGCTCAAGAAGACCCTCTCCGCGCTCGACCTCACGGTCTTCGGCGTCGGCGTCGTCATCGGCTCCGGCATCTTCGTCATCACCGGCACCGCCGCCACCGACTACGCGGGCCCGGCGGTCACCCTCTCCTTCGTCGTCGCGGCCGTCGTCTGCGCGCTCGCGGCGCTCTGTTACGCCGAGTTCGCCTCGACCGTCCCGGTCGCCGGATCCGCGTACACCTTCGCCTTCGCCTCGCTCGGCGAGTTCCCGGCCTGGATCATCGGCTGGGACCTCATCCTCGAACTGGCCCTGGGCTGCGCGACGGTCTCCGTCGGCTGGTCCGGCTACGTCCAGTCACTCCTGGACAGCTGGGGCATCCCGCTGCCGGACGTGCTCCAGGGCCCGGGTTCGGGCAGCGGCTTCAGCTTCAACCTGCCCGCGTTCCTGCTGGTCCTCGCCGTCATGGCGGTCGTGGTCATCGGCATGAAGCTGTCCGCCTGGGTGACGTCCGTGGTCGTCGCGATCAAGGTCACCGTGGTGCTGATCGTCATCGCGGTCGGCGCCTTCTTCATCACCGGGTCGAACTACAGCCCGTACATCCCGCCGAGCAAGCCCACCGAGGGCGGCTCAGGACTGAGCCAGACCCTCCTCGAAGGGATCGCCGGGTTCACCCCGTCCAGCTTCGGCATCATGGGCATCTTCACGGCCGCCGCCGTCGTCTTCTTCGCCTTCATCGGCTTCGACGTGGTGGCGACCGCCGCCGAGGAGACCCGCAAGCCGCAGAAGGACGTCCCGCTCGGCATCCTGGGGTCGCTGGCCATCTGCACGGTCCTGTACGTGGCCGTCGCCGCCGTCGTCACCGGCATGCAGAACTACAAGAAGCTCGACCCCGAGGCCCCGCTCGCCGAGGCCTTCAAGGCGGTGGGACACCCCTTCTGGGCGGGCGTCATCTCCTTCGGCGCGGTCGTCGGCCTCACCGTCGTCTGCATGATCCTGCTGCTCGGCCAGAGCCGCGTCTTCTTCGCGATGAGCCGCGACGGACTGCTGCCGCCGGTGTTCAGCGCAGTGCACCCCAAGTTCCGCACGCCGTACCGCTCCACGATCATCCTCGGCGTGCTGACCGCCCTGGTGGCCGGCCTCATCTCCCTGGAGGAGCTGTCGAAGCTGGTCAACATCGGCACGCTGTTCGCGTTCGTCATCGTCGCCCTCGGCGTGCTGATCCTGCGCCGCACCCGCCCCGACCTGCCGCGCGGCTTCACGGCGCCGTGGGTGCCGGTGCTGCCGATCGCCTCCGTGGCCTGCTCGGTGTGGCTGATGCTCAACCTGTCGGTGGAGACCTGGCTGCGGTTCGCGATCTGGATGGTCATCGGCGTCGGCATCTACTTCGCGTACGGGCGCCGGCACAGCCGCGCCGCGGTGGGCGCGGGGACTTCGGGCACCTCGGGTGCTTCGGGGTCCTCGGGGTCCGGCAACTCCCGGTAACCGTCAATCCCTTGACCCGGCCCCGTATGTCCCGCTTCGGCAGGGACTGCGGGGCCGGATAGTTTGGCGCCCATGCTCACCGAGGCGTCGCCGTCGCTACCGTACGTGTCCGAACACCGCCGCGACGCCCCGCACACCAGACCTGCCACCGCCCGCCGCGGCTACTGGAGACGACTGGTCCCGCTCCTCGCCCTGCTCGCCTGCGTCACCCGCGCCCCCTCCTTCGCGCAGCCCCTGTGGAACCCCGACGAGGGCTATCTCGCCGTCCAGGCAAGGATGTTGGCGCACGGCGGCGCCCTGTACGAGACCGTCGTCGACCGCAAACCGCCGCTCGTGCCCTGGCTGTACGAGGCCGTGTTCGCCCTCTTCGGGTCACAGTCGCTCACACCGGTCAAGGTCTGCGCCGTGGCGGCCCAGTTGGCGACGGCCGTGCTGCTCGCCTCGATCGCCCGCCGCCGCTGGGGCAACCCGGCCGGGCGCATCGCGGGCGCGCTGTACCTCCTCGTGTCCATCGGGCTCAACCCGGAGGACGCGCAGGCCGCGACCTTCGAGGTGTTCATGCTGCCGTGGACCGCGGCGGCCGTGTGGTGCGCCGACCGGCGCCGCTGGGCCCTGTGCGGGGCCGCGGTCGCCGGAGCGTTCCTCACCAAGCAGACCGGGGCGGCCATCCTTGTCCCGGTGGCCTGGATGATGTGGCGCTGCGCGGCGCCCCGGGCGGACGTGGTGCGGTGCGCGGTGGGTGTGACGGCGCCGATCCTCGCGGCCGCCTGCGCCACCGATCCCTCCGGTTTCCTGTTCTGGACGGTGACGGGTTCGGGCGCGTACGCCTCCTTCACCGGCTCCGAACTCCACGTACTGGTACGGGGGTTGGTGAACGCCGCGATCCTCGGCGTGGCCTGCGCCGGGATCCTGCCGCCGGTCGTCCGCGTCCTGCGCATCGCCCGCACGGGCTGCGCCGACCTGTGGCTCTGGCTGGGCTCGTCCGTCCTCGCGGTCCTGGCCGGCTTCCACTTCTTCGGCCACTACTACCTGCAACTCGTGCCCCCGCTGGCCCTGTTGGGCACCGCCGCACTGCAGATCCTGCCGCGCGAACGGGTCGCCCGCGCCCTGCTCGTCTCCGTGTGCTGCTGCGGGCTGTTCCTGGCCTGGGGCATGCTCGCGCCGCGCCCCGACCTCGTCCACGCGCAACGGGTCGCCGACGAGGTGCGGGCCCGGTCCGCCCCGCACGACCCCGTCCTGGTGTGGGGCATGCACCCGGAGACGTACTGGCTGGCCGACCGCTCACCGGCGAGCCGCTTCCTGACGGCGGGGCTGCTGACGAACTACAGCGGGGGCCGGGACGGCCCACAGGTGGGGGAGAAGTGGGCGGTGCCGGGAACGTGGCGCGCCTTCCGCACCGAGTTCGCGACGCGGCCGCCTGCGCTGGTGGTGGACGATGCGCGGGGTGCGGCTTATGGGGTGGAGCGGGTGCGGACGTTGAGGCGGATGCTCGGCCCGTACGAGGAGGTCGCGCGGGTGGACGGAGCGGTGGTGTACGCCCCGTCCGGCGGCCCTCAGGCGTCAGCCGCCCGTCGCGGGTGACTTCTTCGCCGACTCGGGGATCGTGGAGTCGGTGCGGATCGCCTTCCACAGGGTGCTCGCCTGCGGTTCGGCGGCGACGACACGGTTGGGGTCGACCTTGTCGTAGGCGACCGGCAGCATGATCGTCTCCATGGACGCGGGGTCGACACCGTTCATGCTGCGCGCGAACTTGCCGAGCGAGGTGAGCGAAGCGAGCCCGGAGTCCGTGGTCAGCGATTCCGTGAGGCTGTCGGCGACCTTGTATGTCTTGGTGGGGCTGCCCAGCAGGTCCTGCTTCTTGATCTCGCTCAGCAGGGCGATCATGAACTGCTGCTGGAGGCCGATGCGCCCGAGGTCGGACCCGTCGCCGATGCCGTGCCGGGTGCGCACGAACGCCAACGACTGGTCGCCGTCGAGCTCGTGTGTCCCGGCGGTGAGGTCGAGGCCGCTGGACTTGTCGTGGATCGGCTGGTCGACCTTGACGGTGACACCGCCGATCGCGTCCACCAGCCCCTTGAATCCGGCGAAGTCGATCTCCATGAAGTGGTCCATGCGCACCCCGGACATCGCCTCGACCGTCTTGACCACACAGGCCGGACCGGCGACCGAGTACACGGAGTTGAACATGACCCGCTTCGCCGACGGCAGCGTGCCGCCGTCCTTCTTCGTGCACTCGGGCCGGGTGACCAGGGTGTCCCGGGGAATGCTGATCGCGGTGGCCCGCTTGCGGCCCTCGGGTATGTGCATCACCAGGGCGGTGTCGGAGCGGGCGCCGGAGACATTGCCGGTCTTCAGCGCGGCGTTGGCGCCGGACCGGGAGTCGGAGCCGAGGACCAGGATGTTCTGGCCGGAGGTCGGCAACTTCTCGGGGCGGTCCTTGCCGATGGCCTTGTCGAGGTCGACGCCCGTGATGTTGCCGTCGAGGCGGGAGTAGAGCCAGTAGGCGGTGCCGCCGAGCACCAGGACGAGACCCAGCAGGGAGAAGAGCACGATCCGGCCCGTGCGACGCTTCTTCTTCGGCGCTTTGCGACTGCGCTTGCCGGGAGCGGCATGTCTGGACGGTGGCACAGGGGTGTTCGGGTCGTGGCTCACGGCGGGTCCTCGCAACTCGTGCCCAGAGGGCAAGGGCAGCAGGCCGCTCCCGTGAGGGGCCGGGTCGGTGCTGCTCGGCTGACGCTTGACTGCAGAACTATAGACATGTACTCGAATGTTCATTTGAGCGATGTGCCCGGTTGATCACGCCCCCTAGGTGACGTTCCTTTCCGGCTTTCAGGCGTCTGGAACCGTCCGCGTGGCTGTGACCTGGGGGCGGGCGGTATCCACCGGGTGGCAGGACGTGTGTTCGTACAGGCTTATGATGTGCCGGATTCTGGAGTCTTCTGTGAACATCGGGCCCGGCGAGGGAAGGGGCGGCACACATGCGCGGCAGAGGTGCGCAGGCGGTGGAGCGGCGGTCCCGATCCGATGTCGACGTCGAGGTGCCGCCTCGCCGTGCGGCGGCGACCGTGGCCTCGGGGGCGTGGCTGCTGCGCGGGAACGACGACCGACTCGCGGTGTACGCGCTGGTCGAGGGCGGAGTGCACCGCTGGACGGAGACCGTTGTCGGCAGCGGACGCTGGAGCGGGCCGGACTTCTTCTCCGTCGACGGGCTGACCGACCTCACCGTCGTCCAGGGCGCCAACCGCTACGTGCACTTCATCGGCCGTAGGGAGAAGCGTCAGAGCGGGGGCGTGCCGAAGGTCGACGTGGTCTACGCCGTGCAGTACCAGTCAGGTCGGACGCTGGGGGAATGGCGTTCGCTGGGCAACCCGTTCCGCGACCAGAGGGACGCTGTGGCGCTCGGCGTGCCGACTGCGGCCGTCGACGGACAGGGCACGGTGCACATCTTCGTCTCCGGTGGTGCCGGTGGGGTCATGCTGCGCCGTGAGTCCAAGAGTGGCGCATGGGAGGCCTGGAAGGATCTCAGGGGCGGTGAGGTGGCCGGTGGTCTTGCGGCCTCCGCCACCTCTGCCGGGTTCGTCGAACTGTTGGCGCCGGGGCGCAGGTCGGTGATGCGCTGGGTGCAGATGGAGCAGGCGGGGGAGTTGCGCAGGGCGCAGGACCTCATGCCGGCCCCTGCTCCAGGATCGGCGGCGCTCCTGGAGGCCGTGCCCGGCGTCTTCACCGCGTACTGGACCGAGCAGACCGGGACCGGCGTCTACGCGCAGCGACCCGGTGAGTGGGCATTCCCCATGGGAGGGGCCCCCGGGGCGGGTCCGCACGCCATGCTCCGGGCCATTGTCGACGGCTACGACTGCACCGTCCTGGCTCATCAGGGGCGCACCGGCACGGCCGTGTTCGGGCTGTGCGGTGCCGGGGCCGAGGCCTCCGGAATGTGGTGGACCGACACCGGGGTGACCTGCACGGGCGCCCCGGCGCTGGCGCTGGACGGGCGGGGGCGGGTCGTGATGGCGACGGTCGCGTCGGACCGGACCGTTCTGGTGAGCCGTCAGTGTCGTGAGCCCGGACTCGTGTTGTCCGATTGGGACCGACTGCCCGGCTGCTGAGCCCCTATCTACCCTCTTCGATTCCGTCAAGAGCATAAAAGGTTGTACGCCCTTTTGGTGAGCGTTGTCACACGCCCAAACGTGATCAGAATCTGTCGGTGCCTGTACTTTTAAGAAACCTTCATGTGAAGGTTTCTGGGATTCCCGGCGTTTCGGCAATCTCAGAGCAATGCGGGTGATGCCCGATGTATGTGGTGATGGCGAGCTTCTCTGGGCCGAGGGGGCACATCGCGAGATGTGTAACTTCCCCGGCGAACAGGGCTGCTAGGTGTGGATGGTGGATGCCTCGTGGTTGGGTCGGACAACCCGGAAGCCGGCGCGCTGCTCTCGGTGTACCGCTCCGCGGTACCGACCGGCGCGCGGCAGCGGATCGTTCGCGGCATGCCCGTCCCGGTCCGAAAGGCGGTCAAGTCCTCGCTCACCGCAGCCGACTCCATGCGGTCGGCCGCAGTGGTCTGGGCGATGGGCGGGAAGCGCAACGCCCCTCGGCACAGTGCCGCGTACAACAACCGTGTCGTACGGGTCGGGCGCCGTCACATGCGCGCGCTGCTCGTCGAGGGCGCGACGGACTGGGCGGCTCGCGCCCGCAACCTGAACATCATGGTCTCCGTCCTCGAGGCGGCAGGCATAGACCACTTCTGCGTACGGGGCACCAACAGCGGACTGCCGGCCGTGGCGATACCCGCCGATGCCCGTCCGCAGGTCGAGGAGCTGCTCCAGCTGGCCTTCGCTCAGGCGCCGGGCTATGTGGGCCCCGCCGGTGGAAACGAGTCCCGCATGGAGCCCGGTGACGAGGAACGGTCGTGGCGGCAGCTGCGCAAGCACAAGGTGTTGCGCGTCGCGTGGTACGTGTGCGACCCGACCCAGCAGCTCGTCTTCGGTGCGGCCAACGGATGCGACCTGGAGGTGTGGACCGAGCGGGACGGCGAACTGAAGGCGCCC
Source organism: Streptomyces sp. HmicA12 (assembly GCF_000373565.1). Taxonomy (GTDB): domain Bacteria; phylum Actinomycetota; class Actinomycetes; order Streptomycetales; family Streptomycetaceae; genus Streptomyces. The sequence continues at coordinate 92,491 of NZ_KB891851.1, forward strand.
CGTCCCAACCGTGTCATCGACGCCGTCCCGCTGGATGCTCCCCGCAAGTCGGCACCACAGAGTCTGTTCAGTGCGATTCCTCCGGCGTACGAGACGGGAACCGCCCGCACTCTGGCGGAGTTCGCGGTCCCGCTGCCGGAGGATCACCAGTTCCCGATCGATGTGATCTACACCTGGGTCGACGATTCGGACCCGGTCTGGCGGGAGTCGCGCGACCGCGTGCGCGGCTGGTTCCGTACGGACGGACTGCACGAGCAGGCGGCCAACGATTCACGGTTCACCAGCCGCGACGAGCTCCGCTACTCCCTGCGGTCGCTCCATCAGAACGCGCCCTGGGTGCGAAACATCCACCTCGTGACCGCGGGCCAGGTTCCGTCCTGGCTCAACACGCAGCACCCGAACCTGCGCGTGGTGGATCACCGGGAGATCTTCTCCGATCCCGCCGCGCTACCCACGTTCAACTCGCACGCCATCGAAAGCCAGTTGCACCATGTGCCGGGCCTCTCGGAGTGCTTCCTGTACCTGAACGACGACGTCTTCTTCGGGCGCCCGGTCACGCCCGGACACTTCTTCCACCCGAACGGCATCACGAAGTTCTTCACCTCGCCTGCGCTGATACCCGGTGGCGGGGTGTCTCCCGACGATCTCCCGGTCAACGCGGCAGGCAAGAACAGCCGTTGGCTCATTGCGCAGAAGTTCGGCACGGCCATCTCCCAGAAGATGAAGCACACGCCGCACGCGCTGCGCAGGAGCGTGCTCCAGGAGATCGAGGGGACCTTCCCCGACGAACACACCGCGACGCAGCACTCGCGCTTCCGTTCGCCCGGGGATGTGCCGATCGCCTCGTCGCTCCACCACTACTTCGCGTACCACTCCGCCCGCGCGACCGTGGGCGAGATCCAGTACCGGTACATCGATCTCTCGGCGGACCTGGCCGAACGGCGTCTGAACACGCTTCTCGCCAACCGGAACATGGACACCTTCTGCCTCAACGACACCGTCGAGTGCGCAGATCCTGAGGCTCAGCGAGACATGCTCGCGTGTTTCCTCAACGCCTACTTTCCGGTGGCCAGCCCCTACGAAACCGCTGGCCACGCGAACGTTCTTGAGCAACGTGCCGAGCCGGAGAAGGTCCTCGATGCCGCTGATCACTGAGAGTCCCGTCCTTGCCGCTCCCTTTGTGATTGAGCCTCGCCGAGCATGAATTCCTATGACGTCACGCTGGTCGTGCCGGTCTACAACGTCGAGCAGTATCTCCAGGAATGCCTGGACTCCATCGAGGCACAGACGGTCTTCGACCGGTGCGAGGTGCTGCTCGTCGACAACGGCAGTACGGACAGCTCCTACCGACTCTGCGCGGACTTCGCCCGTCGCCACGCCAACGTGACCGTGCTGGTACGCCACGGCGGCGGCGCCGGAGCGGCACGCAACCTCGGGATGGACCGGGCCACCGCCGCGCGCATCACCTTCTGCGACTCGGACGACGTCCTTCCGCGCACCGCCCTCGAACGCATGCTGGAGGCGTCCCGCGCGACCGGCGCGCAGGTCGTGGTCGGAGCGATGGAGACCTTCCCGAAGGCCACCAACTGGGCCTGGAAGGGCCACTTCGGCAAGGGGGACCGGACGTTCGACAGCATCGCCGAGGCACCCGAACTGATCCATAGCGCGAGCGCCTGCAACAAGCTGTTCGACCTCGCCTATCTGCGCTCCCACGGCATCCGGTTCGCGGAGGGCACGCACTTCGAGGACGCGTACGTGGGCGTCTCCGCGCTGGTCCTGGCCACCCGCCTCGCGCTCGTCGACGCGTGTGTCTACAAGTACCGCAAGCGTGCGGCGGGCAATTCGACCATGGACGCGATCTGGACCCGGCGGGAGAACTACTGGGACCACCTTCGGCTCGTCGAATATCTGCACCGGCTGGGCTCGGCGCTGCCCGTCCGCGTCCGGACCGTGCTCGACCTCTTTCTCGTACGCAGCTATCAGGGGTTCGCGCTGCGGGCGCCCGATCTCTTCCAGGGGGCCGAACTGGAGGAGATCTACGCGCGCTGCCGGAGCATCTACTGGAACGTCGCACCCGAGACGATCCTCGAGGCCACCGCTGACGCGCGCCATCGGGTGGCCTATGTCGCGTTCGTCATCGCAGACTTCGAACTCTTCTCGGACCGGGCGACCAGGCTGTGCATGCTCTCGGTCCGCGACGGACGCCCGTATCTCGGCGATGCGCTGCCGGACCAGCTGGCCCCGCTCCTGGAGGGCACGCCCTTCACCGTGCACCTGGAGCACATCCGCAAGGTGCCGGGGACTAAGGTGCTGCGTATCTCCGGACGGTTCGAGATCTGTGGCATGCCGCTCGTTCGGCCCTTGCCCGCCCGCCTGGGCGTGCGGGTGCGGGGGAGTCGTCTCAGCGTCTCGGCCACTCAGGTCCGTCGGCGGGACATGAGGAACATCCGGTCCGACACCGAGTGGGGCGGGTTCACGGCAGACCTGCCTCTCGACTCCCTGAGGCGTGGGGTCCATGACCTTGAGTTCGTCGTCGACGCCGAGGGCGGTCAGGCGGTCAGCCCGTGCCTGGTCGCCGCCGGTTTCCTGCGCGGGGCGCGCGTCGTGCGGCACCGTGCCGTGCGCGTGGTGCCGCACTGGCGTGGGAAGAACCGAGCTGTCCTCATGGTCTCCGGTGCTTCGCGCGGCGTCGGCCCGGCGGCCGTCCGCGGCAGCCTGCTCGCCAAGGATGTCAAGCACGTGCTGCGCAGACGGCCTTTCTGGAAGCAGCGACTGCTGCGCCTGCTGACCAAGCCGCTGTTCCTCGGCCGGGACATCTGGTTGTTCGGGGAGCGCGGGGACACCGCGCAGGACAACAGCTGGCACCTGTTCCGGCACGCACGTACCGCCGAGAAGCGGCGCGGTGCCTACTACGTCATCCGCGCGGGCAGCCCCGACCGGGCGCAGCTCGCGGGGCTCGGGCATGTCGTCGCGCACAGCTCTCTTCGGCACAAGCTGTTGATGCTGCACGCGTCCGCACTGATCAACGCCTACGACATCGACACCTACATGCTGCCCGACGGCTGGGACAGGACCCGCTTCCTCAAGCATCTGAACTGGCGGGTGGGGGCACGCCGAGTGTTCCTGCAGCACGGGGTGACGGACAAGGACGTCAGCAAGGGCCTGCACCGCAATCGCACCGGGGTGGACCTGATCCTCGCGGTGAGTCGGCACGAGGCTTGGTTCCTGTCGGAGGAGCTCGGATACGAGGGCCAGGTGGAGATCACCGGCTTCCCTCGGTTCGACGCGCTGGTGCCCGAGCGCGGCGGGCGCCGGATTCTGTTCATGCCGACGTGGCGGTCTTACCTGACCGTCCCCTCGTACAGCCGTGACGGTGGTGGCCGCGAGGCGAAGCAGGCCATGCGCGACAAACTGTCCGCCTCCAGCTATCGCCGTTTCATGGTCCGGTTCCTCAACGACCCGACGCTGCTGGCGGCTCTGGAACGGTACGGGTACACCCTCGAGTTCCTGCCGCACTACGAAATGCGTGCGGTTGTCGGCGACATGGTGCCGGACCACGACCGGGTTCGCGTCCTCGACCAGAACGAGATCAGCGTGCAGGACGCCATGCGCCGGTGCGATCTGTTCATCACGGACTGGTCGTCCACCGCCTTCGACGTCGCCTACCTCGGAACTCCCTTGGTCTACGCGCAGTTCGACGCGGACGAGTACTGGGACGGGCACTACCAGAAGGGGTACTTCGATGCCCGCCGTGACGGATTCGGGCCGGTCGGCGAAACAGCCGAGGAAGTGGTGGGCGAGATCATTCGCTACATCCAGGGGGGCTGTGAACGCGAGCCCGAGTATCTGCGGCGGGTCGAGAAGTTCTTCGAGTACCGGGATCAGCAGAACAACGCGCGAGTGACCGAGGCCGTCGAGCACCTTGTGCGGGGTTGAAATCTGATGTGGTCTGCCAGGAGGAAAAATGTCCCAAGCCAACCGTGACGTGACGGTCGTCGTGCCGTTCCGTGACGTCCAGAACTACTTCTCCGAGTTTCTGGCGTCAGTGGCCGCTCAGACGGCTTTCGCGCGTGCGCACGTGATCCTCGTCGACAACGGCAGCAGCGACCAGTCCGTGGCCATCGCGAGCGAGTTCGCGCGTGCGCATCCCAACGTTGACCTGGTCGCTCAGCCGCAGGGCCGGGCCGGCGACGCCCGCAACATGGGCATGGACATGGCTTCGACGCCGTACATCGTCTTCTGGGACGCCGACGACATCGTCCCCGAGGGGTCCCTGGAAGTCCTTCGGAACACCATTGTCAAGACCAGGGCCACCGTGGTCGTGGGGCGCGAGAAGCACACGCCCAAGCCGGTCAAATCGCCCTGGCACAAGTACTTCGGCAAGAACGTCAAGACGGTGAACAGCGTCGTCGACATCCCGGACCTGATCCACTCGGCGTCCTGCTGGAACAAGATCTTCGACCTCGACCTGCTGCGCTCCCAAGGCATCCGGTTCGGTTCCGCCATGGCCTTCGAGGACGCGTACGTCTCGATCCCCGCGCTGCTCCTGTCCGAGCGGATCTCGCTGGTGGACGCTCCCGTCTACGAGTACCGCAGGCGGGGTGACGGCACGTCCGTGATGGACACCATCTGGGACCTGCCGCAGAACTACGTTGACCAACTGGCGATGCTGGAGTACCTCGCCGGCATGCGCCAGAGCCTGACCCCCTACCACCAGGAGACGCTGGAGCGATTCCTCATCCGCAGCCTGCAGGGTTTCCTGCTGAGGGCCCCGCGTGTGTTCGGCGAGGGCGACTGTCGGCAGCTGTTCGAGCGGTGCCGCGCACTCTACTGGGGGATCACCTCGGAGCAGTTCGCGCGCAGCACCAATGACACCCGGCACCGGCTGCCATACCTGGCGATGCACTACGGCGACTTTGACCTCTTCTACCGCCCGGCCGCCGTCCTCGGCTCGGTCTTCGGCCGCGAGGGCGACCTCTACGTCGACTACCCGGGTACGTCCTGGGCGCTACCCCTCACCAAGGTCACGTCGGTCCCGGCCCGTATCGATGGAGTGTCTGCGGGCGAGGGAGGGGCCGTGGTCGTCCACGGCAGCTTCTCGGTCAACGGGCTTCCCGACGAACTGCTCGCCAAGATCGAACTGCAGGTCTGGTTCGAGCGGAGCGGCAAGACCCTGCCCGCGGTCAACCACGGTCAGGCCCATGACGGAACAGGCCGACCGGGAGCCGCCTTCAGCGTCGCTCTCGACCCCAGGCAGTTCCAGGCCGGCTCCTTCCCGGTACGTCTGGTTCTGTGCACCCGAGGCCGGGACGTCTCGCGCCCCTGCACGGTCTCGCCAGGCTTTGCCCAACAGCCCCCCGTCACCGGTTTCCACGGTCTCACGCGTCTCACGGCGGACGGCGGCAACGCCCACCTCGTCATCGAGTCGGCCCAGCACTGATCACCATCCGCTCCAGAAATGGGGTACTCGGCAGAAAACAGGAGTCATAAGTGTTCGATCCCGTCTACGACGTCGCCGTCGTCGTCCCCATCTTCAATGTGGAGAGATATCTCCAGGAGTGCCTGGACTCGCTGGCCCGTCAGACGATATTCGACCGCTGCCAGGTGATCCTGGTCGACAACGGGAGTGTCGACAGCTCGCCCGGTATCGCCACCGCATTCGCCGCTCAGTATCAGAACGTCTGGGCGTTCGTGCATCCCGAAGGCAAGGCCGGCGGCGCCAGGAACGCAGGTATGGACCTGGTGAGTGCCCGCTACATCACCTTCTGCGACTCCGACGACGTGCTGCCCGACGACGCCCTGGAAACCATGTGGCGGACCGCGGTCAAGGAGCGCGTTCCGCTCACCATCGGGCGGATGGAGACCTTTCCGGAGGAGACCAACTGGCCCTGGCTGCGCTACTTCGGCTCCGGAGTCCAGGTACATCCCGGAATCGACAACATTCCGGAGATGATCCACGGCGGAAGTGCATGCCACAAGCTCTTCGACGTCGAGTTCATCCGGGCGAACAACATTCGCTTCCGTGAGGGCGTGCACTTCGAGGACGCATTCTTCTCGGTCCCCGCGATGCTTCTCGCTGACCGTATCGCGATGGTGCCCAGCACCGTGTACCGGTACCGCAAGCGCGCCGCCGAGGACTCCACGATGGACAAGCTGTGGGAGCGCAAGGCGAACTACTGGGATCACCTCCTCCTCGAGGAATACCTGGTGTCGCTGCGTCCCCGCCTCTCCGGTCACCGCCAGGAAGTACTCAACCGGTTCTTGGTGCGCAGCTATCAAGGCTTCGCTCTCCGCGCGCCCGAGGCCATGCACGAATCGGAGCTGTTCCAGCTCTTCGAACGGGCCCGCGCCGTCTACACCCAGTTGACGCCCGACGCGATCGTGAGCTCCACCCACGACACCCGCCACCGGGTGCCGTTCCTGGCGATGTACCTCAACTGGTTCGAGTTGTTCGCGCGTCCGGAACAGGTGATCAGCGGTGTGTACGGGCGAGGAGGAGACCTCTACCTCGATCTCTCGGTGCCCAGCGCCCTGCTGTCCTTGACCAAGGTCTCCGCCACCAGCGTGCACGTGGAGCGGATACAGCCGGCACCGAACTCCGACGAGATACTCGTCGCGGGCCGCTTCGTCCTCAACGGACTGCCGATGAAGCGGCCGATGCGCAACCCCATGCAGCTGTGGCCGGAGAAGAGCGGCCAATTGGTGCCCGCACGGCAGGTGTGGCGCAGCGACCTCAAGGCGACCCGGGACGACCTGGAATGGGGCGGTTTCGAGGCGCTGCTCCCCGTGGAAGCGGTCAAGGACGGGGAGTTCCCGCTGAAGCTGGTCTTCTGCACCTCGGGCCGTGATGTCTCGCGGCCGTGCATGAGCACCACGGCGATGCTGCGCGGCGCCCGGGGCATGAAGGCCGCTGGCCACTGGGTGCTGCCGCTCTCCAAGGGCAAGGACCAGGTGTCGTTGGTCGTCAGGGAGGTGCGGGGCAAGGGAGGCAACAGGGACTGGGAGGAATTCCTCCAGGGCATGGACCAGGACCAGAAGAAGCGCAAGGCGCCGTTCTGGCGGGCCCGGTCCATCCGCCGGATGACCCTCAGATTCTTCCGTGGCAAGGAGATCTGGCTGATCGGCGAACGCAAGGACACGGCGCAGGACAACAGCCTGCACCTGTTCACCTACCTGCGAAAGCACGAGCGGCGCCGCAAGGTCTACTACATCATCGACAAGCAGAGCGCCGACCTGGCCAAGCTCAAGCGGCTCGGGAACGTGGTGGCGCACGGCTCCTGGAAGCACAAGCTCCTGCTGCTCCACGCGAGCCTGCTGGTCAACGCGTACGACATCGACTCATACATGCTTCCCGACGACTGGGACCGCACGAAGTACCTCAAGCATCTCAACTGGCGGGTGGGCGCCCGGCGGGTCTTTCTCCAGCACGGCGTGACCGATGAGGACGGCAGCAAGGCACTGCACCGCAACCGGACGGGCGTGGACCTGGTGTTCGCGACCAGTCAGCGGGAGGCCGACTACTTCTCCGAGCACATGCATTACGGAGCCCAGGCCCAGGCGCTCGGCTTCCCGCGCTTCGACGCGTTGCAGCCCGACCGCGGTGGGCGCCGCATCCTGCTGATGCCCACCTGGCGCAAGTATCTGACGATCCCCTCGTACCTGCAGGGCGACGACGCGGATCAGAACGCCGTCGAGGAGATCTTCCGGGAGTCCAGCTACCGGGACTTCTACGTGCGCCTTCTGCGGGATCCGAGGCTCATGAAGGCACTGGAGTACTACGACTACGTACTCGACTTCTTGCCGCACTACGAGATGCGCAACATGATCGGCGGAGTGGTACCGGACCACCCGCGCGTGCAGCGCCTGGACCAGACGAAGGTCAGTGTGCAGACCGCCCTGCGTCAGTGCGACCTTTTCATCACCGACTGGTCCTCGGTCCACTTCGACATGGCTTACCTCGGCACGCCTTTGATCTACTCGCGGTTCGACCCGGACGAGTACTGGGCGAAGCATGCCCGGAAGGGGTACTTCGAGGCGGCGCACGATGGGTTCGGGCCGGTCTGCGAGACAGTCAGCGAGGTCGTCGACGAAGTGATCCGCTACCTGGCCAACGGATGCAGGCGGGAACCGGAGTACGACCGCCGAGCACGAGCGTTCTTCGCGTTCGAGGATCGCGACAACTGTGCGCGCGCCACGGACGCGATCGCCCGGCTCGCGGCGTCGGACCGATGACCTGTGCCTATCGCCCGCTGCGCAGGGAGACGGTACCGATCAGGGCATGGTGGTCGGAGCAGTAGCGCATGCCGCTGCAGGAGGTCGGCAGGGCCAGCGCGTCGGCCGAGTACGCGCCGCTGATCTGGGCGGCGCGTACGAGGAGGTGATCGAGCTTGACGCCAGAGCCGCACGGGCCGAGAGACGCGGCGGGCACTGTGAAGGTCCGCTCGCCGCGCCCCATGCAGTGCCTCGCGTCCGCATCGTCCAGCTCCCGGTGTGCGCCCCGATCGCCTTGGTCGGCAGGCGAGTTGGCGGACGGCGCGTACAACTGCTCCATGCGTTCCTGATGGGGCTGGGCATTGAAGTCGCCGGCCACCATGTAGGAGCGTCCCGCGTGGGCGAAGGCGTCCAGGTGGGTGCGCAGAGCGGTGATCTGCCGTTTGTTGTACGCACTCATGGGTGTCAGGTGGGTGGTGCAGAACGTCACCTTCGGACGTGCGGCGAGTGGCGCGCACAGGAGCACGCGGCGCTCGACAGCACCGTCGGACGGCAGGACGTACGTGGCCGCCGGGCCCAGCGGCCTCTTGCTGAACAGAGCGACTCCGTACGCCTCCGAGCCCCGGCACAGGCCCTCGCGTGGTCCGAGCGTCGGCGTGAACCGGGCGAAGTTGGTACGGTCGGCCGGCCAGCCGAGATGGCGGAGTCGCTTCAGCACCGCCTCGTACTGGCCGTGGCAGACCTCGTTGAGCGACACCAGGTCCGCGTCGCGGTGCCGAACCGAGGCGGTGAGCGCGTCGATGAGCCCGTCGGAAACAGATCCGTGGTGCAGCGCGTTCCCGGCGATGTTCCAGTGCCACAGCCGGTATGTGGCGCTCCCCGCAGCCGCGTAGGGCGCGCTCCCCAGCACTACAGCCATGGTCAGCAGAAAAGAAAGCACGACGACCCGGCCGGTGCGCATACGGTCCCCTTTTTCGACGCGGTGGTCGGGGGGAATGTATCCGACAGGGCGTGCGACTGGTCCGACGGGCCAAGGCCGGAGGGTGACGGCCCGGGGACACGACGGCCTACCGCCCCGGCCACACCGTCCGCGGCCCCACGCACCGGGCCCCCAACGCACCCACTCTTTGTCGTAGTTCACGGTCGGCGGTGACCACCACCACGGGGCGTGCGGCCTGTTCGACGAAGGCCACAATGTGGTCGTCGCCGCTCCCGGACGCCGACTCGACCCGCACACCGGGCACCGACTCGACGCCCCGTGCGGCGCCTTCGACGACCAGGACCACCGTGGTCCCGGTGCGCTCGGCGTACTCGACGAGATGGTCCCGCAGGCGCTCGGCGGCCCCGCGCCGGTCGCGCCACCAGCCGTCCGGTACCGAGCCGACGACATTGGCCCCGTCGACCAACAACAGTTCGTCCATGGGGACAGGATCGCAAAAGGTTGCACGCGGAGCCGTTGCTCTTTGACATAGATCGAGGGCCGGTTACGAATCACTTCCGCCGGGCGTCCGCGATGTCCAAAAGGTCGCGAAGCGGTGATCGCGTGCGTGGTTAGTGTGAAGAAGTCCGACGATCTTGAGAAGGCGCCGCGTCACCGCCGCGCCAGGAGACAACCGTGCCAGTCAAGAACCCCCGCGCCCGCAAGGCCGTCATCCCCGCCGCCGGCCTCGGGACCCGCTTTCTCCCCGCCACCAAGGCGACCCCCAAGGAGATGCTCCCGGTCGTGGACCGCCCGGCCATCCAGTACGTGGTGGAGGAGGCCGTGCGCAGCGGGCTCGACGACGTGCTCATGGTCACCGGCCGCAACAAGCGGGCGCTGGAGGACCACTTCGACCGTGCCTACGAGCTGGAGCACCTGCTGGAGCTGAAGGGGGACGCCGCCAGGCTCGCTCATGTCCGGGAGTCGAGCGAGCTGGCCGACGTCCACTACGTCCGGCAGGGCGATCCGCTCGGCCTCGGTCACGCCGTGCTGTCCGCGGAACCGCACGTCGGCGAGGCTCCGTTCGCGGTGCTGCTCGGGGACGACCTGATCGACGAGCGCGACCCGCTGCTCGCGCGGATGCTGGAGGTCCAGGAACAGCGCGGGGGCAGCGTCGTCGCCCTCATGGAGGTGGCGGACGACCGTACGCACCTGTACGGGTGCGCCGCGGTGGGCCCGGCGGACGGCGGCGCCGACGACGTGCTGGCCGTGACCGACCTCGTCGAGAAGCCCGAGCCGGGCACCGCGCCCAGCAACCTCGCGGTGATCGGCCGCTACGTCCTCGCCCCGCAGATCTTCGGGATTCTGCGCGGCACCCCGCCGGGCCGCGGCGGGGAGATCCAGTTGACGGACGCCCTGCGGCAGTTGGCCCTCGACCCGGGGCTGGGCGGCCCGGTCCACGCCGTGGTCTTCCGGGGGCGCCGCTACGACACGGGGGACCGCGGCGACTATCTGCGCGCCGTCGTCCGACTGGCGTGCGAGCGCGAGGATCTCGGTCCGGAGTTCCGGACCTGGCTCGGCGAGTTCGTCCAGGAGCAGGGAATTCTGTCCGCCTGAGGGGGACATGGCCGCCCGCACGCGGCCGCATAAGCTGAAGGTGTGAATGGCACCTGGCTGATCCGCGGCCGCGACGGCAGGCTCTGCGCCTACGCGTACGCCCCCGGGGGCGACGCCGTCGTCTGCCGTGCGGAGTCCGATCCCGGCGGCCCCTGGACACCCCCGCGCACGGTCGGCGGCGACCAGCGCGTGCACCCCGCCCTGGCCCTGGCGCGCAGCGCGAACGGCTACGCGCACCTGGTCTCCTGGCGCCCCACCGTCCCCGGCGAATCGGGCCTGATCCACACCACCCACTTCCAGTCGCATCTCGCGGCGCTCGACTGGGCCCCCATCGGCCACCCCAACAAGAAGGGCGACCGCACCGGACCGCCCGCCGTCGCCGTCGACGCGCAGGGCCGCGCCCACGTCTTCGTCCGCAACAACGGCGGCGGGATCAGCATGCGCGCGCAGGCCGAGAAGGGCGGCTGGGACCCGTGGCGCGACCTCAAGGGCACCGACGTACGTGGTGAACTCGCCGCGGTGGCGAGGGAGTCGGGCCTGATCGAGCTGTACGCGGCGACCGGCGACGGCATCCTGCGCTGGCGCCAGGAGAAGCCGGGCGGCACCCCGGTGCGGGACGAGGAGATACAGACGGCGGCACCCCGGCCCGGTACCCTGCGAGCCCTTGCCACGTCAGCGGACCACACCACGCTCTTCTACGTGGACGAGGGCGGCGCCCTGTGCGCGTGGCGCGGCGACGCCGACCCGGCACGGGTCCTGGACGCGGCGGGCGACGGCCCGGTCGCGGTGATCCGCTGCCGCCTCGACGACGTCGACTGCACACTCCTCGCCCAGCGCTCCCGCACCGGCCGCATCGCCTTCGCCGCCTACCCGACCGAGCTGGAGAGCGCGGGCGCCTGGTGGGCGGAGTCGGGCGATCCGCTGCCGGCCGACGCCCGGATCGCCCTGACCGAGGACGAGGAGGGGCGGGTGGTCGCCGCCGCCTTGCTGCCCGGTGGTCCGGATCGCCTGCTGCTCACGCGCCGTAAGGCCGAAACAGGGCTTGCGCTGGAGGCGTGGCGGCACGTGTTCTAGGCCCCACGGCCGATCAAGGGGTGGGGAAGAGTGAACAGAACTGCTGCGCGGCGAAGAGTCGCCGCTGTCGCGGTGGGCGTGGCGACGGTGCTGCTGACCGGCGCGTGCGGGGGCGGGGAGGAGACGTCCGGGGCGCGGTCCCCGGAGGCGTCGCCCACCGTACGGGCCGAGGACAGGGTGGAAGGGCCGGTGCTGACCGGGCGCGAGTTGCAGAGCGCGGTCCTCTCCGGCACGAAGATCGGCGCGGGCACGGAGGGCGTGGGCGACGGCACCGCGTCGGTCGTGCCGCGTGACGCCGCCGAACCGGCGACCTGCGGACCGGTGCTCGGCGCGCTCCAGGGCGCGAGCGGCCACCAACCCCTGCATGGTGTGACCCGCATGGTGGTGCGCGACGGCGCCACCGCGTACGTGTATCTCTCGGCCTACCGTGCCGAGGACGCCGGGCAGGTCATGGCCGAACTGCGGAGCTCGCTCACGAGCTGCCGCGCGTTCCGGGTCCCGCGGAACGGCACGGCCTGGTCCGGGATCCGGCGAACGGAGCAACTCGGCGAGGGCGACCAGGAGTTGGCCTTCCGGGGCGTCGTGCGGATGGGGCCGTCCGAGGACGACCCGAAGGTTCCCGAGGACGTGCACGTCGTCCGGGTGGGCACGACGATCGCGACGTTCACGACGCAGAACATCACCGGGACGTCGACGCCGGCCCGCAGCCCGAAGTCCCTGGTGCACGAGCAGGTGACGGCGCTGGAGAAGGCCGCCGGCTGAGCGGGCGGCCCCAGCACAGCGGTGGCCGCCCCCGAACCACGGGGACGGCCACCACCGACGCGGTCGAGGAGCGTTACGCGGGCACGCTCGCCACGCCCGCCTCCAGGAACGGCTTGCCGTTCACCCGCTGCGAGACACCCTCACGGTCCAGGTACGGCGTGATGCCGCCCAGGTGGAAGGGCCAGCCCGCACCGGTGATCAGGCACAGGTCGATGTCCTGCGCCTCGGCGACGACACCCTCGTCGAGCATGAGCCCGATCTCCTGGGCCACGGCGTCGAGCACCCGGTCGCGGACCTGCTCCTCGGTGAGGACGACGTCGCCCTGCTTGAGGAGCGCGGCGACCTCGGGGTCCAGCTCCGGCTTGAAATCGTTCTCGGCGGAGTAGACGTAGAAGCCGCGCTTGCCGGCCTTGACGACGGCCGCGAGGTTCGGGGATACCGTGAAGCGCTCCGGGAAGGCGCGGTTCAGGGTCTCCGAGACGTGCAGACCGATGGCCGGGCCGACCAGCTCCAGGAGGACCAGCGGCGACATCGGCAGACCGAGCGGCTCGACGGCCTTCTCGGCGACCTCGACGGGGGTGCCCTCGTCGATGACGTTCTGGATCTCGCCCATGAAGCGGGTCAGGATGCGGTTCACGACGAACGCCGGGGCGTCCTTCACGAGGACCGCGGTCTTCTTCAGCTTCTTGGCGACACCGAACGCCGTGGCAAGCGCCGCGTCGTCGGTCTGCTCGCCGCGCACGATCTCCAGGAGCGGGAGGATCGCGACCGGGTTGAAGAAGTGGAAGCCGACGACCCGCTCGGGGTGCTTCAGCTTCGACGCCATCTCGGACACCGACAGCGACGAGGTGTTGGTGGCGAGGATCGCGTGCGCCGGGGCGACGGCCTCGACCTCGGCGAACACCTGCTGCTTGACGCCGATCTCCTCGAAGACGGCCTCGATGATGAAGTCCGCGTCGGAGAAGCCCTCGGCCTTGTCGAGGACGCCGGAGACGAGCCCCTTCAGGCGGTTGGCCTTGTCCTGGTTGACGCGGCCCTTGCCGAGCAGCTTGTCGATCTCGGCGTGGACGTAGCCCACACCCTTGTCGACGCGCTCCTGGTCGATGTCGGTCAGCACGACCGGCACCTCGAGGCGGCGCAGGAACAGCAGCGCCAGCTGCGAGGCCATCAGGCCCGCGCCGACGACGCCGACCTTGGTGACCGGGCGCGCGAGCGACTTGTCCGGCGCGCCGGCGGGCCGCTTGGCGCGCTTCTGCACCAGGTTGAACGCGTAGATGCCGGACCGCAGTTCGCCGCCCATGATCAGGTCCGCGAGGGCCTGGTCCTCGGCGTCGTAACCGGCCTGCAGGTCACCGTTCTTGGACGCGGCGATGATGTCCAGCGCGCGGTACGCGGCCGGGGCCGCGCCGTGCACCTTGGAGTCGGCGATGAACGTGCCGCGCGCGACGGCCTGGTCCCAGGCCTCACCGCGGTCGACGTCCGGACGCTCGACCTTGACGTCGCCCTTCAGTACCTGAGCGGTCCAGATCAGCGACTGCTCCAGGAAGTCGGCACCCTCGAAGATCGCGTCGGCGATCCCGAGCTCGTGCACCTTCTTGCCGTTGAGCTGCCTGTTCTGGTTCAGGCTGTTCTCGATGATCACCGAGACGGCCTTGTCGGCACCGATCAGGTTCGGCAGCAGCGTGCAGCCGCCCCAGCCGGGGACCAGGCCGAGGAAGACCTCGGGGAGCGAGAAGGCGGGCAGCGCCTTCGAGACGGTGCGGTAGGTGCAGTGCAGACCGACCTCGACGCCACCGCCCATCGCCGCACCGTTGTAGTACGTGAAGGTCGGCACGGCCAGACCCGAGAGGCGCTTGAAGACCTCGTGGCCGCCCTTGCCGATGGCGAGCGCGTCCTCGTGGTTCTTCAGCAGCTCGACGCCCTTGAGGTCGGCGCCGACCGCGAAGATGAAGGGCTTGCCGGTGATACCGACACCGACGATGTCACCGTCGGCCGCCTCCTTCTCGACCTGGTCGATGGCGACGTTCAGGTTCGCGAGCGAACCCGGGCCGAACGTGGTCGGCTTCGTGTGGTCGAAGCCGTTGTCCAGCGTGATGAGGGCGAACCGGCCCGCCCCGTAAGGCAGTTCGAGGTGCCGTACGTGGGCGGAGGTGACGACCTCGCCGGGGAACAGCTCGGCCGCACCCTTCAAAAGCTCAGCGGTGGTGCTCACTTGTCCCCCTCGAAGTGCGGGTTCTCCCAGATGACCGTCGCGCCCATGCCGAAGCCGACGCACATGGTGGTGAGGCCGTAACGCACCTCGGGCTGCTCCTCGAACTGACGGGCCAGCTGCGTCATCAGACGCACGCCCGAGGAGGCCAGCGGGTGGCCGAACGCGATGGCGCCGCCGTACTGGTTGACGCGCGCGTCGTCGTCCGCGATGCCGTAGTGGTCCAGGAAGGCGAGGACCTGAACGGCGAACGCCTCGTTGACCTCGAAGAGGCCGATGTCGGAGATGGACAGGCCCGCCTTGGCGAGCGCCTTCTCCGTCGCCGGGATCGGACCGTAGCCCATGACCTCCGGCTCGACGCCCACGAAGGCGTACGAGACGAGGCGCATCTTGACCGGGAGGTTGTTCTCCCGGGCGAAGTCCTCGGAGGCGATGATCGAGGCGGTGGCACCGTCGTTGAGACCGGCGGCGTTGCCCGCGGTGACGCGGCCGTGCGTACGGAACGGCGTCTTGAGCCCCGCGAGGTTCTCCAGGGTCGTGCCCGGCCGCATCGGCTCGTCCGCGGTCACGAGACCCCAACCGGTCTCGCCCACCTCGGCGTTGGTGTTGCGCACCGAGATCGGGACCAGGTCCTGCTGGATCTTCCCGTTCGCGTACGCCTTCGCCGCCTTCTCCTGCGAGCGCACGGCGTACTCGTCGGCGCGCTGCTTGGTGATGTGCGGGTAGCGGTCGTGCAGGTTCTCGGCGGTCATGCCCATGAACAGGGCCGACTCGTCGACGAGCTTCTCGGAGACGAAGCGCGGGTTCGGGTCGACGCCCTCGCCCATGGGGTGACGGCCCATGTGCTCGACGCCACCGGCGATGACGGCGTCGTACGCGCCGAACGCGACCGAGCCCGCGGCGGTGGTGACGGCCGTGAGCGCACCGGCGCACATACGGTCGATCGAGTAGCCCGGGACCGACTGCGGCAGCCCGGCGAGGATGCCCGCCGTGCGGCCCAGGGTCAGGCCCTGGTCGCCGATCTGCGTGGTCGCGGCGATGGCGACCTCGTCGATCTTGGCCGGGTCCAGGTTCGGGTTGCGGCGCAGCAGCTCCCGGATGGACTTCACGACGAGGTCGTCGGCGCGGGTCTCGTGGTAGATGCCCTTCGGGCCCGCCTTGCCGAACGGGGTGCGGACGCCGTCGACGAAGACGACGTCCCTGACGGTACGAGGCACGATGGCTCTCCTCCAGATGCGGGATTGCACTGCTGCGGCGCGCGACTGAGCGTGCGCTCACTCCATCATGCTACTTGCGGGTAACCATGCTGCCCAGTCCCCCCGGCCGGAGCGGCGAAGGTCACACCGTTGTCGGCTGACGGCCGGTGGGGCTTCTCGCGCAGTTCCCCGCGCCCCTGGAGATGCGCACTGCGTGCGCCTTCTCCATCGATGAGGGCAAGCGGCGAAGCCGCAAGCCCTCAGGGGCGCGGGGAACTGCGCGACCAGCCCCCACCCACCCGCAGACAGAGAAAGCGCCCCCCGACCAAAGATCGAGGGGCGCTCCAAGGACGGGTCAGCCCCGCGCGGCGGCCAGCGCGGCGACGAGCACCGGCGTCACCTGCTCCACCTGCCACCGCCGGGCCCCGTGCCCGGCCAGCGCCGCCGAGACGGAGTCGGCGTCCGCGGAGGCCGGCGGCTCCCAGCACACGCGCCGCACCGTGTCCGGCGTGATCAGGTTCTCCTGCGGCATGTTCAGCGTCTCGGCGAGCGCCGACACCGCGGCGCGGGCCGCGGAGAGCCGGGCCGCGGCGACCGGGTCCTTGTCGGCCCAGGCGCGCGGCGGCGGTGGTCCGGCGACCGGCTGGCCCGGCTGCGGCAGCTCCGCCTCCGGAAGCTCCTTGGCCCGGTCGACGGCGGCCTGCCACTGCTCCAGCTGACGACGGCCCATGCGGTGCCCGAAGCCGGGCAGCCCGGAGAGCGCGTGCACGGTGGGCGGCAGCGCGAGCGCGGCCTCGACGATCGCCCCGTCCCCGAGCACCTTGCCCGGCGAGACGTCGCGCCGCTGGGCGACCTTGTCCCGTGCGGTCCACAGTTCCCGGACGACGGCCATCTGCCGGCGGCGCCGCACCTTGTGCATCCCGGACGTGCGCCGCCACGGGTCCTTGCGCGGCGGCGCGGGCGGGGCCGAGGCGATGGCGTCGAACTCCTCGCGGGCCCACTCCAGCTTGCCCTGCCGGTCGAGCTCCTTCTCGAGCGCGTCCCGCAGGTCGACCAGCAGCTCGACGTCGAGGGCGGCGTACCGCAGCCATGGATCGGGCAGCGGCCGGGTCGACCAGTCGACCGCTGAGTGCCCCTTCTCCAATACGTAGCCGAGCACGTTCTCGACCATGGCGCCGAGGCCCACGCGCGGGAACCCGGCGAGCCGCCCGGCCAGTTCGGTGTCGAAGAGCCGCGAGGGCAGCATGCCTATTTCGCGCAGGCACGGCAGGTCCTGGGTGGCGGCGTGCAGGACCCACTCGGTGTCCGCGAGGGCGTCGCCGAGGGCGGAGAGGTCGGGGCAGGCCACGGGGTCGACGAGCGCGGTGCCCGCCCCCTCGCGGCGCAGCTGCACCAGGTAGGCGCGCTGCCCGTAGCGGTAGCCGGACGCGCGCTCGGCGTCGACGGCGACCGGTCCGGTACCCGCGGCGAACGCCGCGACCACCTCGGCCAGCGCGGCCTCGTCGGCGATCACCGGCGGGATGCCCTCGCGCGGTTCGAGCAGCGGAATCGGCGCCCCGTCAGCAGTGACGTCGTCGTCCGGAGGGGCGCCCCCGGTGGTGCGCAGTGAGCTGTCTGCTGCGGTTTCTTGGGCGTCGGTCACCTGTCAAGGGTATCTGTGAACGGACGGCGCCCGTCGACGGAACGTTCCGTCGACGGGCGCTGAAGGTGCGTACACCGGAAAGATCCGGCCAGCAGGCGATCAGTGGGTTCAGTGAATGATTCCGGTGCGCAGGGCGACCGCCACCATCCCGGCGCGGTCACCCGTGCCGAGCTTGCGGGCGATCCGGGCGAGGTGGCTCTTGACGGTCAGCGCGGACAGGCCCATCGAGACTCCGATGGCCTTGTTCGACTGACCCTCGGCGACGAGCCGGAGCACCTCGACCTCACGGCCGGAGAGCTCGCGGTAGCCGCCCGGGTGGCTCGGGGCACCCGGGGGGCGGCGCTGCATACGGGCGGCCGCCGAACCGATGGGGGCGGCGCCGGGGCGGGTGGGCAGACCTACGTTGGTGCGGGTGCCGGTGACGACATAGCCCTTCACACCGCCCGCCAGGGCGTTGCGTACGGCGCCGATGTCGTCGGCGGCGGAGAGGGCGAGGCCGTTGGGCCAGCCCGCGGCTCGGGTTTCGGAGAGGAGCGTCAGTCCGGATCCGTCGGGGAGGTGGACGTCGGCGACGCAGATGTCACGGGGGTTGCCGATGCGGGGACGAGCCTCCGCGACGGACGAGGCCTCGATCACGTCTCGAACACCGAGCGCCCACAGATGGCGGGTGACGGTGGAACGGACGCGGGGGTCGGCCACGACCACCATCGCGGTCGGCTTGTTCGGGCGGTAGGCGACCAGGCTTGAGGGCTGCTCGAGGAGAACGGACACCAGGCCTCCTGGGGTGCGGGACGGGGCCGGCTCGGGGATGAAGCCGGGATGAACCGTGCTTTCAAGGTCACTGACGTCTTCGGCAGCAAACCCGCCCGCCTTTAGAGAAAGATCACGATTTGGTGAGTAACAATTCACGCAATTCGGACACGTGATCGATCATCCGAAGATCGAACCGAATCGAATCCCCCGGGAGGAGGGCATGAAGAAGGGGCGGCACGACCGACGTGGCCGAAATCCGCCCCTCGAATCAGTGGCTCTGAGGGCCCCTTCGCTGCGGCAGCGTCACCACGGCGCCGTCCGAGCCCTGCGGACCCGCCGGCACCGGCGGCAGTCCCGCGACCTGACAGAGCAGTTCGCACCACGCGGCGAGGTGCGCGGCCGTGTCCGGTACGCCGCCCAGGCCCTCGCGCGGAGTCCATGACGCGCGAATCTCGATCTGCGAGGCGGGCGGGCGGTCGCCGAGGCCGCCGAAGTAGTGCGAACTGGCCCGCGTGACCGTGCCGGACGGCTCCCCGTAGGAGAGGCCTCTGGCCTGCAGGGCCCCGGTCAGCCAGGACCAGCAGACGTCCGGGAGCAGCGGATCGGCCGCCATCTCCGGTTCGAGCTCCGCGCGCACCAGCGTCACCAGGCGGAAGGTGCCGTGCCAGGCCTCGTGTCCGGCCGGGTCGTGCAGCAGGACGAGGCGGCCGTCGGCCAGCGCGTCGGCGTCGTCCATGTCGGTGCCCGGTTCGACGACCGTGGCTTCGAGCGCGTACGAATAAGGAGCCAGGCGCTGCGGCGGGCGCGTGGGGTCGATCTCGATCTCCTGGCGCAGCCGTGCGCCGCGCAGGGCGTCGACTGCTGTGCGGAAGGCGGGCGGGGTGGCGTCGTCCTCATGTGCAGCGTTCATGTCCCGAGCGTTCTGCCCCTCCCGCACCGATTCACTCTTCCCGTCGGAGTCGCCAGCGTTCTCTGCGTGGGAAGGGTAAGGCGAACGGACGCCGGGCGCGGGTAAGGACACCCGTGGGCGAGGCCGTTCCCGGGGTTGCGTGCGGGCGTGCGAGACTTTCCGCTGTGAGTGCCAACACCGAGGCCACGGGCCAGCAGCAGCCGTCAGCGACGTACGACTCAGCTTTTCTCAAGGCGTGCAGGCGTGAGCCCGTGCCGCACACGCCGGTGTGGTTCATGCGGCAGGCGGGGCGTTCGCTGCCCGAGTACCTGAAGGTCCGCGAAGGCATTCCGATGCTGGAGTCGTGCACGCGGCCCGAGCTGGTCGCCGAGATCACGATGCAGCCGGTGCGCCGCCACAAGGTCGACGCCGCCGTCTACTACAGCGACATCGTCGTGCCGCTCAAGGCCATCGGCATCGACCTCGACATCAAGCCCGGCGTCGGCCCGGTCGTCGCCAACCCGATCCGCTCGCGCGCCGACCTGGCCCAGCTGCGCGACCTCACCCCGGACGACGTCTCGTACGTCACCGAGGCCGTCGGCCTGCTCACCGCCGAGCTGGGCGCCACCCCGCTCATCGGCTTCGCGGGCGCGCCGTTCACCCTCGCCAGCTACCTCGTGGAGGGCGGCCCGTCCCGCAACCACGAGAACACCAAGGCCCTCATGTACGGCGACCCGCAGCTGTGGACCGACCTGCTGGACCGGCTCGCCGAGATCACCTCCGCGTTCCTGAAGGTGCAGATCGAGGCGGGCGCGAGCGCCGTGCAGCTCTTCGACTCGTGGGTGGGCGCGCTCTCCCCGGCGGACTACCGCCGCTCGGTGATGCCCGCCTCCGAAAAGGTGTTCCAGTCGGTCGCGCACTACGGCGTGCCGCGCATCCACTTCGGTGTCGGCACCGGCGAACTGCTCGGGCTCATGGGCGAGGCCGGCGCCGACGTCGTCGGCGTCGACTGGCGCGTCCCGCTGGACGAGGCCGCGCGCCGCGTCGGTCCCGGCAAGGCGCTGCAGGGCAACATCGACCCGGCGATCCTCTTCTCCACGCCCGAGGCCGTGGAGGAGAAGGCGCGCGAGGTGCTCGACGCCGCCGCGGGACTGGAGGGCCACGTGTTCAACCTCGGGCACGGCGTGCTGCCGACCACCGACCCCACGGCGCTGACCCGGCTCGTGGAGTACGTGCACACGCAGACCGCCCGCTAAAGGGCGTTGCACAAGGTCGGAACGATCTCCAGCTCCCGCCCGTAGACGCCGGTCGAGACGGTGGAAAACGCCGCACAAGCGGGCAGTTGACCATGCGCCTGGTGGCTGAATCCGAGCGAGATCACCGATGTGCAACACCCTTTAGGAACCGACGCGTCAGCCGGTGGCGGCCCGCACCGCCGCCACCGCCTTGCGCGCCGCCACCAGCACCGGGTCCCACACCGGGGAGAACGGCGGCGCGTACCCCAGGTCGAGCGCGGTCATCTGCTCCACCGTCATCCCCGCGGTCAGCGCGACCGCCGCGACGTCGACCCGCTTCGCGGCCCCCTCACGCCCCACGATCTGCACCCCGAGCAGCCGTCCGGTGCGCCGCTCGGCCAGCATCTTCACCGTCATCGGCGCCGCCCCCGGGTAGTAGCCCGCCCGGCTCGTCGACTCGATGGTCACCGTCACGTACCGCAGCCCGGCCCGCCGCGCGTCCTTCTCGCGCAGCCCGGTGCGGGCGATCTCCAGGTCGCACACCTTGCTGACCGCCGTGCCGACGACGCCGGGGAACGTGGCGTAACCCCCGCCCACGTTCGACCCGATGACCTGCCCGTGCTTGTTCGCGTGGGTACCGAGCGCGATGTGCCGGAAGGTCCCCGACACCAGATCGCGCACCTCGACGCAGTCGCCGCCCGCCCACACGTCCTCGTGCCCGCGCACCCGCATCGCCAGGTCCGTGAGCAGCCCGCCGTGTTCGCCGAGCGGCAGCCCGGCGTCCCGCGCGAGCGCGGTCTCCGGGCGCACACCGATCCCCAGCACCACGACGTCCGCGGGGTACTCGGCGTCCTCGGCCGCCACGGCCCGCACCCGCCCGTCGTCCCCGGTGAGGATCTTCGTGACCTCGGTGTCGTCGACCATGGTGATGCCCATGCCGGTCATCGCCTCGTGCACCAGGCGCCCCATGTCCGCGTCCAGCGTCGACATCGGCTCGGCCCCGCGGTTGACGACGGTGACCTCGTACCCGCGGTGGATGAGCGCCTCGGCCATCTCGACGCCGATGTACCCGGCGCCCACGACCACGGCCCGGCGCCCCCGCGTCCCCCGGAGGGAGTCGAGCAGCGCCTGCCCGTCGCCGAGCGTCTGCACCCCGTGCACTCCCGGCGCGTCGATCCCCGGCAGCGCCGGGCGGACCGGGCGGGCCCCCGTCGCGATCACGAGTTTGTCGTACGAGGTCCAGGTCTCGCCCGAGCCCTCGTCGTCGAGGTCACGGGAGCGCACCCGCCGCCCCTCGACATCGATCTCCACGACCTCGGTCCGCATCCGCAGATCGATGCCGCGCGCCCGGTGCTCCTCGGGCGAGCGCGCGATCAGCTCGTCCCGCTCCCCGACCTGGCCCCCCACCCAGTACGGGATCCCGCACGCCGAGTACGACGTGAAGCGCCCCCGCTCGAACGCCACGATCTCCAGTTCGTCCGGGCCACGAAGACGGCGTGCCTGCGACGCGGCGGACATGCCCGCCGCGTCACCGCCGATCACCACGAGTCGCTCAGCAGTCATGGCCCCACGCTACGTGGACCGCCCGCGTCAGTGCCGCTCGTCGGCGTCCCGCTCGGGGTGCGCCGGGAGCGGGCCGAAGGCCGTGCGCACCGGCTCCGGCGCGGGCCGGCGCGGCAGCCGGGGCCGCACGAGACGCGCCCACACCACCACGAGCAGCGCCACGAGCGCCGCGAACGGCAGGACGGCCGCGAGCACGATCCCGATCCACTTCAGGAACGTCACGAAGGCGCCCCAGCCACCGGACAGCGCGTCCAGGAACCCAGGCCCGTCGTCGCCGCCCCCGTCGCCCGCCTTCGCCGGGGCCTCGGACAGCTTCAGCGTGATCGTCGCCAGCGTCGTGCGGTCCTCCAGGGACGCCTGCTGGGCGAGCAGCGCCTCCAACTCCGTCTGCCGGTTGCTCAGTTCGCCCTCCAGCGTCACGACGTCGCTCAACTTCGTCGCCCGGTCCATGAGTTCCCGCACCCGCGCCACGCTCGCCCGCTGGGACTTGATCCGGCTGTCCACGTCGACGACCTGGTCGGTGACGTCCTTGGCGGACTCGTTCCGCGACAGCAGCCGGCCCGAGCCGGCGAGCCGGTCGGCCACGTCCTCGTACGACTCCTGCGGCACCCGCAGCGTGACCCGGGTGCGCTCGTGGCCGTGGCCGTCGCGGTCGGTCGACTCGTTGCCGACGTAACCGCCCGCGTCCTCGGTGGCGGTGCGTGCTCTGTCGAGCGCGTCCGGCACGTCCTTGACGCGGACGGACAGCGAGGCGGTGCGGATGATGTGGACGCCGCTGAGCTTCGGCGTCTTCCGCGCGCCGCTCCCGCTCTTGCCGCCGGAATCGGCCCGGCTGTCGGCGGCGCCACCCGGTACGCCCTTGCCGTCGTCCTGCGCCAGGGACTTGTCCCCGGCGTCGTCGTTCGAGCCGCCGCCGGCCGCGCCGCTGCACCCCGTCAGGGCGAGGGCCGCCGCGAGCAGCAGCAGGGCCAGGATGTGCAGCGGCCGCGGCCGCGTCGTCGTACCGGATGCGAGCATCGACGTACCCCCGAGGGATGTGCCATTCATCGGACGCCCCTTCGACGCGCGAACCACCCCTTCCGGTGATTGCCGGGCGGCCGCGAACCGGTAACGGTCGGGACTCGACGGAGTGGGCCCCGCGTTCTGACAGAGTGGGGGCATGCGCGAAGCGGACACACGTACGGAAACGGAAACGGTCAGGGACGTCCTGGTCATCGGCGGTGGTATCGCGGGACTCGCGGCCGCCCACCGAGTGCTCGACCAGAGGCCCGGTGTCCGGGTCACGCTCCTGGAGAGCTCCGAAAGACTCGGCGGCAAACTGCGCGCGGGCGAGATCGCCGGCGCCCGCATCGACCTCGGCGCCGAGTCGATGCTGGCCCGCCGCCCGGAGGCCGTCGGCCTGGCCAGGGAGGTCGGTCTCGGCGACCGCCTGCAGCCGCCGTCCACGGCGACCGCCTCGATCTGGACCCGCGACGCCCTGCGCCCCATGCCCAAGGGCCACGTCATGGGCGTACCCGGCACCGCGGAGGCGCTCGCCGGGGTCCTCTCCGACGAGGGACTCGCCCGCATCGAGGAGGACGCCGACCTCCCCGTGACGCCGATCGGCGACGACATCGCGGTCGGCGAGTACGTCGCCGCCCGCCTCGGCCGCGAGGTCGTCGACCGCCTCGTCGAACCCCTCCTCGGCGGCGTCTACGCGGGCGACGCCTACCGCATCTCGCTGCGCAGCGCCGTCCCCCAGCTCTTCGAGGAGGCCCGCCGCCACACGTCCCTGACGGAGGCGGTCCGCGCGATCCAGGCCAGGACCCCGCAGTCGGCCGCCGAACCGGCCCCGGTCTTCATGGGCATCGAGGGCGGCATCGGCACCCTGCCGCAGGCGGTGGCCGACGCCGTGCGCGACAGGGGCGGCGAGATCCTGCTCGGCGAACGGGCGGTGCAGCTGGGGGCACGGGGAACCGTGCGAGCGACCACCGACGACGGATCGTCGACGGGCACCCGCGAGCCCCTCTGGCGAGTCGTCACGGAATCGGGCCGCACCTTCCACGCGGCCCAAGTGATCGTCGCCCTCCCGGCGCCCGCCGCGGCGAGCGTGCTCCGCACCGCCTCGCCCATGGCCGCCCAGGAACTCCGCGGCATCGAGTACGCCTCCATGGCCCTGATCACCCTGGCCTACCGCAAGAGCGAGGCGAACCTCCCGCCCGGCAGCGGATTCCTGGTTCCGCCCGTCGACGGCCGCACCATCAAGGCCGCCACCTTCGCCTCGCACAAGTGGGGCTGGATCGAGGAGGAGAACCCGGATCTCGTCCTCGTGCGGACATCGGTCGGACGCCACGGCGACGACAAGGACCTGGCCCGCGACGACGCCGAACTCGTCGACATCGCCCGCCGCGACCTGCGCGAGGCGGTCGGCCTGACCGCCACCCCCGTCGACGCCCACGTCACGCGCTGGCAGGACGGCCTGCCCCAGTACCCCGTCGGCCACGCCGAGCGCGTCGCCCGGATCCGCGAGCACATCGCGGGGCTGCCCGGCGTCTCCGTGTGCGGCGCCGCGTACGACGGCGTCGGCATCCCGGCGTGCATCGCGAGCGCGTACGCGGCCGTGGACGAGCTGCGCGGAGACACGGTCGCCCGCGAGGAGCTGAAGGCCAACCCGGTGCAGAGCCTGCACGGCGGCGCGGGAGAATAGGAGACATGAGCGACGAGAACACCACCCCCGACGCGGCGGCAGCCCGTATCCCGAACAAGGGCAAGTTGGCGAAGGACCTCAACGAGGCGATCCGCTACACGCTCTGGTCGGTCTTCAAGCTGAAGGACGTCCTCCCGGAGGACCGGGCCGGATACGCCGACGAGGTCCAGGAGCTCTTCGACCAGCTCGCCGCGAAGGACATCACGGTCCGCGGCACGTACGACGTGTCGGGCCTGCGCGCCGACGCCGACCTCATGATCTGGTGGCACGCGGAGACCTCCGACGAGCTGCAGGAGGCGTACAACCTCTTCCGCCGCACCAAGCTGGGCCGCGCCCTGGAGCCGGTCTGGTCGAACATGGCGCTGCACCGCCCCGCCGAGTTCAACCGCTCGCACATCCCGGCGTTCCTGGCCGACGAGACGCCCCGCAACTACGTCTCGGTGTACCCCTTCGTGCGCTCCTACGACTGGTACCTGCTGCCCGACGACGAGCGCCGCAAGATGCTCGCCGACCACGGCAAGATGGCCCGTGGGTTCGCGGACGTGCGCGCCAACACCGTCGCCTCGTTCTCGCTCGGCGACTACGAGTGGATCCTCGCCTTCGAGGCCGACGAGCTGTACCGCATCGTCGACCTCATGCGTCACCTGCGCGCCTCCGAGGCGCGGCGCCACGTCCGCGAGGAGGTCCCGTTCTACACGGGCCGCCGCAAGAGCGTGGCCGAGCTGGTGGCGGGACTCGCGTAAGCACCGTCGAGCCCCTCCGGCGATGGAGGGGCTCGACGGAGGAGCGACCTACCTCAGCGGCGTCGGCTCGGCATGCGCCGCACACGTCGCCGACCGCTCCTCCGGCACCCGGCCCTCCAGGACGTACGCGTCCAGGTGGCCGTTCACGCAGGCGTTCGCGCCGCCGCCGATGCCGTGCGTACCGGCGTTCTTCTCCGTCACCAGCACCGAACCGGCGAGCCGCCGGTTCAGTTCCCGCGCGCCGGTGTACGGCGTCGCGGCGTCGCGCTCGGCGGCCAGGATCAGCGTCGACGGCAGCCGTCCCGGACCGACCCGCACGTCCACCGGCCGCTGCCGCGGCGCGGACCAGTAGGCGCACGGCAGGTTCATCCAGGCGTTGTCCCACGTCTCGAACGGCGCCGTCTTCGCGAGGGCCGTGTTGTCGTGGTCCCACACCCGGAAGTCCGTCGGCCAGGGCGCGTCGTTGCACTCGACGGCCGTGTACACCGCGTTGCCGTTCTCGTTCTCGGCGAGCCCCTCCGACGGCGGCGCCGCCTGCCCGATCAGCGGCTTCGGGTTCCCCTTCAGGTACTCGGAGAGCGCCAGGGCGCGCATCGGCCAGTAGTCGTCGTAGTACCCGGCCTGCAGATACGCCGACTGCAGCTGCCCCGGGCCGACCTTCTTGCCGGCCGGCTCGTGCGCCAGCTCCGCGCGCACCTTCTCGTACGAACGCAGCACTTCCTCGGGCGTCGTGCCCAGGCCGTACGTCTTGTCGTGCTTGGCGACCCACGCCCGGAAGTCGGCCCAGCGGCGCTCGAACGCGGCCGACTGCTCCAGGTTGTTCGTGTACCAGATCTGCTGCGGGTCGGGGTTGACCGCCGAGTCGAAGACCATGCGGCGCACGTGCGACGGGAAGAGCTGCGCGTACACGGCCCCGATGTACGTCCCGTACGAGGCGCCCATGTAGGTGAGCTTCCGCTCGCCGAGCGCGGCGCGCAGCACGTCCAGGTCACGGGCGTTGTTGAGGCTCGTGTAGTGGGCGATGCCCAGGTTCTTCGCGCAGCCCGCCGCGTACGACTTGGCCTGCGCGATGCGTTCCATCTTGTACGAGGCCGAGGGGTGTGTCGGCGACTGGGTCGGCGCCTTCGCGAACTGCTTCGGGTCCTGGCAGGAGATCGGCGCGGAGCGGCCCACGCCGCGCGGGGCGTAGCCGACGAGGTCGTAGGCGGCGCCGATGCGCTTCCACTCCGGCATCATGCCGACGAGCGGGAAGTACATGCCGTTGCCGCCTGGCCCGCCCGGGTTGAAGACGAACGAACCCTGGCGCTCGCTCTTCTTCCCGCGGGCCGCGATCCGGCTGACGGTCAGCCGGATCTGCCGGCCGTCCGGGCGCGCGTAGTCGAGGGGGACGGTGACGGTGCCGCAGCGCACGGACTCCGGCAGGTCCTCCACGGCCGGGCAGGCCTTCCAGTCGATGCCCGCGGCGGCGGCCCGCCCGGCGGCGAGCGCGCTGCCGAGCGTCTCCGGGACGGTGCCGGGGGAGAGGGTGGTGGGGGAGGGGGTGGCGCTCGCGCTGCCCGCGGGGGCGGCGACGAGGGTGGACAGGACCAACGATCCCGCGGCGGCGTAGAGGGCGGATGTTGCTCTCGTCGCATGTCTCATCGCAGGGGCATCCCTTTCATCGGGCGTGACGAGTCAAAAGGGATACTTCGTTCGGTAGTTGGCGAAGTAAAGCACCGGCTCTCCGGTGTCGGATCAATGACCCCGATGCGCCGTCGACGCGTCGCCGAGAGCGGCCCGCACCTGCGGATCGTCGACCGCGCGCACCCCGCGCACGGCGACCGCGAGCAGGCTGCCGGGGCTCGGGGCCTGCGTGGCGAGCAGCCGCTGTCCGACCGGTGAGGCCCAGCGCGTGTACGGATGGATCTCGATCCGGGCGAGGGCCAGGCAGCTCAGCGTGAGCAGCAGCGGCAGCGCGAACCAGAGCGCCACCGGCGTGTCCTCCTGCTCCGCGCCCTGACCAGGCGTGAACGTGGCGAGCGCGCCGAGCACCACCACCGCGACCGCCGAGGCCCGCACCTGCCGCACCGCGCCGGACAGCGTCGAGCGTGCGGCCTCCGGGACCGCGAGGCCCGCTGCGACGAGCCGCTCGGTCAGGGCGCGCACGGCGTCGCCCGTGGCGACGGCCGCCCGCAGCGGCCCGGTCCTGGCCTGGCCCCCGGGCCCTGTCGCGGCGAGCACCGAACGCTCCATGTCGTCCTCGCCCCGGGGGTCGACGACCGTCGCCCAGCCGGTGTGCGCGAGCAGCAGACGGCGGCCGCGGGCCATCGCCACGAGCGTCACGTCCGCGACCCGGAGCGGGCCGCCGGACAGGAACGCCGTCTCGTACAGGGACAGTTCGTGGTTGCGCAGAAGGTGCGTGTCGGCCGCCGCTCCCGCGGCGCTCTCGGCACCCGAGGCGCGCTCGCCCTCGGCGGCGCGGACGGCCGCCAGGCACAGCCGGGCGCAGGAGACGGCCGCGGCGGCGAAGGCCAGCAGAAGGAACAGAACCCAGAACATGTCCAGTTTCTATGCCGACCCTCCGGCAAGCCGCTACGGGGTATTCACCATGCGGACACCCGGCGCCCCGTCCTCACCTCGATGCCCTCATCGCGATCTCGGGCTCGACGCGGCGGGCGGCAGGGAGAAACTCGGCGACGGCGTCACCGGGGTCGCGGAGCCCGGGGACGCCGTCGGACCGGGCGGGGCGGGGGAGCGGGTCGCGGGCGGCGGGCTCGCGGTGGCCCCGTCGCGGGCCAGCGCGTCGAAGTCGACGAGCCCGGTGGCCTCCAGGACCTTGATGTGGTCGAGGACGGTGGTGTTGGCGTCGTCCGCGAGCTCCCTGACCAGGGTGTTGCGGGTCGAGGCGCGCACCTGGGCCACGAGCGAGAACACCTGGCCGTGCGCCCGGCGCAGGACATTGGCGAACCTCCGCTCGTAGTCCTGGCCCCTGGCCGCGGTCAACTCCCGTAACCAGTCCTGCTGTTGTTCGTTCGGCTGGTTCGGCAGCTCCAGGTCCAGCTGCGCCGCGACCTCCCGCACCCGGGCGTCCAGGAACGTGTGCCCCTCGACGAGATGCTCCCCCGCCGTCTCGACCGCCTTGCTCGGCGCCCGCTGTTCGGCCTGCTGTCCCGCGGGCATCTCCCACAGCCCGGCGAGCCGCACCTTCGTGATGAACGTGCGGTCCGTCGCCGACAGCGGACCGAATCTCGTCGACACGGTCTGGGAGTCGAGCGTGTCCAGGCCCGTGCCCGAGCGGTCCGCGTACGACCAGATCGGGAAGACGAGCGCGGCCAGCGTGGCGAGGAGCCCGGTGACGATGAGCGTGGTCCCGTTGATCCGGGTCCTGGGGGGTGCCGAGAGCAGTCGCATGGTGCCTCCTGTTGCGGCACCGCACGCTAGTGCGCCTTCGGCACGGGGTGCCGGGCATCAGCCCGGAGTACGCCGACTTCCGTACGGGGCGCGGGGGTTGTGCGCTTCGCGCGCCCCGCACTCGTCTGTAGGGCCGTCAGGTGCTCGGCGGAGTGCGGGCCGGTGGCGGCGCGCAGGCGCCCGCTCACCCCCTGCGCAGAGCGAACCGTGCCGCGCGCAGAGCTCGGGCCACCGGACGCCCCGCCAGCGGCGCGGGACCCGACCGCTCCAGCCACCAGCCCGTCAACTCCCGCCGCGCGCCCGGCTCCTGGACCCGCTGCTCGATCAGCAGATCCTCGGCGAAGTCGAGCGCGTCCCGGCGGTAGCCGGCGGTCATCGGCCGCCGGGCCGCGTACGCGAGGAACGCCGTGCGGTACGCCGGCGCGCCCAGGATCGACGGCAGCTCGGGCGCCACCTTCGCCACGACGTCCGCCCGCTTGGCCGCGAGGGCCTTGCCCTGCACGGCGAGCCGCGCCCGGTCGAAGCCCTCCGGCGCCGGCGTACCGGCGACGAGGGAGGAGAGCAGCGCGGCCTGGTCGAGAGCGACCCGTCCGCGTACGCACTCCTCGACCGGCACGTCGGGCGAGGGAGCGGCCGGGGCCGGGGCCGGGACCGGGACCGGCGGCGGGGGAGAACCGGCGGCCACGGTGGCCCGGATCTGCTCCACCTCGCGCCCCAACTCCCCTTCGTCCTCGGGGAAGTTCTCGTCCCGCTCCAGGAGT
Source organism: Streptomyces sp. HmicA12 (assembly GCF_000373565.1). Lineage (GTDB taxonomy): Bacteria > Actinomycetota > Actinomycetes > Streptomycetales > Streptomycetaceae > Streptomyces. The sequence continues at coordinate 122,141 of NZ_KB891851.1, forward strand.
ACGCCCGGCGGCGTCACCCGCGACGCCAGATCCGCCAGGACGTCGAGCACGGCCTGCGGCACGGGGTGGGCGTGGCTGTCGTGCCACACCCCGTCCCGCTCGAAACCGCCCGCCACATGCACGTAGGCGATCGCCTCGACGGGCAGCTCGTCGAGGGCCTTGGCCGGATCCTCGCCCCGGTTGACGTGATTGGTGTGCAGGTTCGCCACGTCGATCAGCAGCCGTACGCCGGTGCGCTCCACCAACTCGTACAGGAACTGTCCCTCGGACATCTCCTCGCCGGGCCAGCCGAACAGCGCCGCGATGTTCTCCACGGCCAGCGGTACCGGCAGCGCGTCCTGCGCGATCCGGATGTTCTCGCACAGCACGTCGAGCGCGTCCCGGGTGCGCGGCACCGGCAGCAGGTGCCCCGCCTCCAGGAGCGGCGACGCGGTCCGCTCGCCGCCGGCCCTGACGAACGCGATGTGCTCGGTGACCAGCGGCGCCCCCAGCGCCTCGGCACGTGCGGCGAGCTGCGCGAGCCGTCCCTCGTCGGGCCGCTCGGCGCCGCCGAGCCCCAGCGAGACCCCGTGCGGCACGACGGTGACACCGCGCTCGCGCAGCCGCACCAGGGACTCGGGCAGATGGCCCGGGCACACGTTCTCGGCGACGGCCTCGACCCAGTCGATCCCCGGCATGGCCTCGACGATCCCGGCGATCTCGGGCCGCCAGCCGATCCCCGTCCCCAGGCGCGGAAGCTGCTGCATGTCCGTCCCCCTCTTCGTGCCCCTCGTCCCCTGCCTCTGGGTGTCATGGCCCCGGCACACCGGGGTGAACCCCGGCAGGGCGACGTTCAGAGGAACATTTGAGGTTGGGCAGTCAGGGAGCGGCCGCCGCCGGCGGCTGAAGCCGGCATCGGCGGCGGCCCGCGAACACGTGAGCCGGCGTCTCCCCCTGCGCGGCCCACGTGTTCGCCGTCCCCACCGGCTCGGAGGCGTGCGGGAGTTCGCCCCGCGGGGGCCAGGAGGACGAGGGGCCGGGGTCGCGTGTCGGCGAAAACGCCCCCGGCCGCTCGGGGAACGGCGGACGGAAAGGACCCGGGGTCTCGGGGGCGGAGTGCGGGGCGGCCCTACCGGGCCACCTCATCTGAAGTCGCAACTGCTCGAATGATGCGATGCTATGCCGCCGTGTGCCGGGCCGCCAGGGTGCGAACCGGTCGCTTTCGGAGGGATGCCGGGCGAAGCGCTTCCGGCCTGCTGTTACCGTGCTCGTCCGCCACCACAGAGGCGGAAGAGACAGAACAGCAACGGGGGAGCACGACCATGGCCAAGCCGGTCCGCGCGTCACTGGGGGAGATGTGGATCTCCTGCCAGATCTGCAAGAGCGACGTCTTCCGCGAGCGGGGCGTGAAACTCAACAGCACAGGTGGCGAACTCTTCAATCTGGCCTGGGCCGACGAGACGGCCACCGGCCTGATCTGCTGGCGCTGCGGCTACGTCCAGCTCTTCGTGAACCGCGAGATCCAGCTGCACCGGGTCAAGGACTGACCGCCCGGCGCCGCTGACGGGCGGGCCAGGCTCACACGTGCCCGAGCTCGGGCAGCCAGCTTCCGTCCCGCGGCCCCTCGGCGACCACCGTGCACGAGCCGGGCGCGATCTCCGTGAACCCGGCGTCCCGCACCACCGGCAGCCCGGCACGGGTCAGCGCGGCCCAGCGGTCGCGGTCGTCGGCCACCCGCACGGAGAGCGGGAAGCCCGCCTCGCGCCACTCCTTGCGACGCGTCTTGGGCAGCTCCCACCAGGCGAGTTGGGCGCCGTGCCCGGCCTGCGCCATCGCCTTGCCCGCCGTCATGTCCAGGTCCGGGTTGAGCCAGAGCGTCACTCCCGCCGGGTCAGGGGCGGCCGGCGGCTCGGGGTCGTCGAGGTCCGTGCCGGAGACCTGGAGGCGGGCCAGGTCCTTGGGCCAGCCGTCGAGCGGCACCGGCGGACAGACGCGGACCTCGGTGCCGTCGCCGCCGGTCACCGTGATGCCGTCGAGCGCCTCGGCGCGCCGCCACTCGGCGCCCCTGGCCCGCCGCACGACCTTGCGGATCCGCGCGTCCTGCCAGTCCCGCATGACCTGCGCCCACTCCCCGTCACCGAGCGAGCGCTCGTCGGAGAGGATCACCAGCACCGCGCGCGCCGCCGTCTCCAGGGCGTCCGTGCGCGCGGGCGGCGCGCCGCGTTCGATCCGCACGACGAGCGGCAGCACGAACTGCGGCGCCTCGTCGCGCGGAGTGGGCTCGGGCCGGAAGGGGCTGTCGGTGGCTGTGTCGTCGCTGGTCACGCCCTCCAGTCTGCCAGCAGCCCGGGGATGCCCCGGCCGCGTCCCCGCGCCCGCCCCGGGTACGGGACCATGTCCCCATGCGCACCACCCGCACCGTCGCCCTCGAACGCGTCGGCCGCCGATACGGACTGCGCGGCCCGTGGGTGCTGCGCGACGTCGACCTGGACGTGCCGGCCGGAGCCCTGATCCGCGTCCAGGGATCGAACGGCACCGGGAAGTCCACGCTGCTGCGGCTCGTCGCCGGGATCGACGCCCCGGGACGGGGCCGGATCGTCGGGCGCCCGCGCACCGCCTACGTGCCCGAACGCTTTCCGGCCGCACTGCCGTTCACCGCGCGCGGTTACCTCACGCATCTGGGCCGCGTCCACGGCCTCGTACAGAAGGAGGCCGCGCGGCGGGCGGGGGAGTGGCTCGAACGGTTCGGCGCCGACGCGCACGCGGACCGGCCGCTCGCCGAGCTCTCCAAGGGCAGCAGCCAGAAGGTCGCCGTCGCCCAAGCGCTGCTCGCCGCACCGGAGTTGCTCGTCCTCGACGAGGCGTGGACCGGCCTCGACGCCGCCGCCCGCGAGGAGTTGGACCGGGCGGTCGCCGAGCGCACCGCGGCCGGCGGGGCCGTCGTCTTCGTGGACCACGATCCGCGCCGCCTCGCGGGCACCGCCGACGCGACGTACCTGTTGAAGGGCGCAAGTCTTCTTCGGGCGAAAGAAGTTGATGAACCATCACCTCGGAACGCGGTCGTCATCGAAGCCGTCGGACCCGGCGGCGACCCACCCGAACTGCCCCTTCCGCACACCCTCACCCGCCTCGACGCCCGCACCGTCCGCATCGGCGCCCCCGCCACCCACTCCGACACCGTTCTCCGTACGCTGCTGAACGCCCGGCCGCCCTGGCACATCACGGCCGTGCGGCACCCCGGGGAGGAGGGTCGATGAGTACCGCCCTCCTCGCCTATCAGGCAGGACTGCTGCTGCGCTCGCAGCGCTGGCTCGCGCCGGTCGTCCTCTACGCGGCGTCCCTCGGGATCGGGGTGCAGGGCGGTCAGCCGGTGCTCGACTCGCTGGGGTACGCCGCCGCGTGCCTGCTGCCCGTCGGGGCCTGGCTGGTACGGATCTGCGTCTCCAACGAGCCGCCCGCCGCCCGGAGTTGCACGGCAGCGGCGGCCGGGCCCCGGCGTGCGCACCTGGCGAGTCTGGTCACCGGGTTCCTCGCGACGGTCGCCGTCGGCACCGTCGCGACCGCTGTCGTCGCGCTGATCAGCGACAGCGCGAGCACCGACCACCGGGTGAAGCTGGCGATGCCGCCCGCGGCCTGGGCCGGGTTCCTCGCCATGCTCGGCTGCGCGCTCGTCGGCGCCGCCGTGGGCGCCGTCACCAGCCGGCCGGTGGTGCGCTCCACCGGCATCGGCGTGGCCTCGATGCTGCTGTGCGCACTGCTCGCCCTGGTCGCGCCGGGGTCACCGGCCCGCGCGGCGGTGAGCGCCCTGATCACCGGGTCGCAGGACGGCGTGATCCGGGTCCCGCTGCTGCCGCTCGCCGGGGCCGCCGCGCTGGCGGCGGCCTGCGCCACGGCGGCCTGCCGGCTCGCGTCGCGCCGCTGAGCTGGGCCGCTAACCCGAACAGGCCGTCCGCTGCGCCTCCTGCCACTCGCACACGGGGCACAGCGTCACGCCCTTCGTGGACTCCGGGTACTCCGTGGGCGCGCGGCACAGTACGCACTCGGCGAACGGTCCCTCGGACGCGGTCGCCGGGGGCTCGGAGGCGGGCGTGCAGTAGTCGGCCATACGTTCCAGGGTAGGTCAGCGCGCCGGAGCGGTCGCGGGCCGGCGCACGGTCACGCCGTGCGGGCCGCGGCCCCGATCAGCTCCGAGACCCGTACGAACCGGTAGCCCTTCGCCCGCAGCGCGGGCACCACGTCCCGCACCACCCGCTCCGTCGTCGGCGCCGCGCTGCGCGTGCAGTGCATGACCACGACCGAACCCGGCCGCACCCCGTCGAGGACCTGCCGCGTCACCGCGTCCGCGTCCGTCGCGAAGGCGTCGCCGCTCACCACGTCCCACTGGACCGCCGTGACCCCGGCCGGGGTGAGGGACCGCAGCGCCCGCTGGTCGTAGCAGCCGCCGGGGAAGCGGAAGTACGGCACGACGTGCCGCACCCCGGCCTTGCGGAACGCGGCGAACGCGCGCTCCACGTCCGCCCGCATCCGCGCCGCGGGCACCGTCGGCAGCCCGTAGCAGTCACCGGTGAAGGCGTAGTGGCTGTACGAGTGGTTCGCGACCTCGAAGAGCGGGTCGCCGCCGATGTCCTTGGCCTGCGCCGGGTACTCCTCGGCCCAGCGCCCGGTCATGAAGACGGTCGCCGGGACCTTCAACTTCCTCAGTGTCGAGACGAGTCGAGGGTTGTCGAAGTGCTCACCCGCGGCCGCCCGCGGGCCCTGGTCGGCGGTCATGTCGGCGTCGAAGGTGAGCGCCACGGTGCGTTCCCGCGCGTTCCTGAGGTTCGTGGCGCTCTTGAAGACGGGGGTGAGACCGGACGGACCCGGGGCGAGCCGGGGCGGCCCGGTCGGCGATGCCGCGGCCGTCGGGCTCACGGCGGGCCGTCCGGCCCGTCCGGGGGGCGCGGGGTCGGGGCCGCCGGAACAGGCGGCGGCCCCGAGGGCGAGGGCGCCGATGGCGCAGGTCAGGGCGGCGCGGCGGAGGGAGTGGTAGCTGATCACGCCGCGACGATAACCCTGCAAATGGGATTATTCGGTCATCTGTGGAGTGGTCTCACTCCACAGCAGCCTGCGGTCCCCGAACGGGTCAAAAGCCACCCGGCCCACTCGGTCGTCCTCTCCTGTCCCGCCGAGCAGCAGTGTCGCCCGCCGGTCCGCGGTGAACCGCGGCCACGACGGCAGCAGCCGGTGCCCGGGCGCGCCCTCGCGCGCGAACTGCGTCCACGCGCCGCTCATCGCGTCCGCGAGCCGCTGCTCCGGCGCGTCCCCGAGCCAGGCGTCGAGCCCGGGAGCGTCCAGTACGTCGAACACGTACGGGATCTCCAGGGTGTGCGGGGAGCCGAGCCGCCCGCCGAGGACCGGCGTCGTCTCCCGGAAGAGGTACGCCCACACGCGGCCGCCGCCCTCGGCCGCCGCCTCCAGGAACGCGTCGGTCGGTTCGCGGAACAGCCGGTCGGTGACGAGCGCGCCCAGCAGCGCGACCGGCGAACTGCCCTCCTGCGCCTGATAGATGGCGCGGGCGCGATCCCGCCGGTCGGCATCCGGGAAGGCCGCGGCGAGCGCCGCCTCGAAGCCGTCGCCGACGGATCCATCCTCGCCGGAGCCCTCGCCGGAGCCGTCGTCGGCGCCGAGCCCGACGAAGAGACGTCCCTCGTGCTCGGTCGTCCCGGCGATCACGGGTATGTGCGCGCAGGAACCGTTGCGCAGCGCCCGCAGCGGATGCAGCGGCAGGACCGCGCCGTCCACCACCGGCATGAACGGCAGCGCCCGGCCGGGCAGCCGGGCCGTCAACACGTCCTGCGCGGCCAGCAGTTGATCAGCCGTCGCGTCCCGTACGTCGTCGAGGCCGGTCTGTTCGAGCAGCACGTCGGCGAAGGCACGCGCGGCCTTGCGGGCCTCGTCCACCGACTGGACCTCGCGGGGCGGCGGGCTCTGCAGCACCGCACGGTGCAGCAGCGGCCGGGCCGCGGGCGCGCCGAGCAGCGCCGCGACACTGCCGCCGCCCGCCGACTCCCCGAACACCGTCACCCGCCCCGGATCGCCCCCGAACCGCGCGATGTTGTCCCGCACCCAGGTCAGCGCGGCGATCTGGTCCTGCAGCCCCAGGTTCGCCGACCCGGCGTACGCGTCGCCGAGGAGCTCGGCGACGTACATCCAACCGAGCGCCCCGAGGCGGTAGTTGAACGACACGACCACGACGCCGTAGCGCTCGGCGAGCCGCGCTCCTTCGGTCCACACCTGGTGCCCGTACCCCTGGACGTAGCCGCCGCCGTGCACCCACACCATCACCGGCCGCGGCGCGGTGCCCGAACCGCCGCCGAGCGTCCAGACGTTGACGGTGAGACTGCCGGCCTCGTCGGTCGCGACCCGGCCGGTCCCGACCACGTTCTCCAGGAGCGGGTCGGGGCCCTGCGGTGGCGCGGGGGAGGCCGTGCGGGCGTCGCGCACGCCGCTCCACGCGTCCGGCCGCGCGGGCGGCCGGAACCTCGACGCGCCGACGGGGTCGGCCGCGTACGGAATCCCCAGGTACCGCTCGACCCCCGCCCGCAGCCGCTCGCCGCGCACCCGTCCCGACGTGGTGAGCGCGGTCACCTCGCTCGCGCTCACAGCCAGCCCTCCAGCGACTCCATGAACCCGTCGAAGTCGTCCCGGTGGATCGTGTGCCCGGCCCCCTTCACCGTCCGCACCTCGAACCCGCGCCGCACGAGGTCCTCCTTCAGTTCGTCGGAGAGCAGGAAGCTCGGGTCGGCGGCCTGGACGAGCGAGGGCACCACGGGACGCTCCGGGGTCCGGTCGATCGCGTGCTCACCGCCGACCGCGAGCGCCGTTCGCGGGTCCCAGGCGGCGAGCGTCGCCAGCTCCACGTCGATGTCCGCGTCCTCCCAGCGCGGGTTGAGGTTCGCGATCATCTGGCGGCTCGCGTCACGGAACTCCATGAACAGCGCGGGGTCGACCGGCATCGCGCCGAGCGCCCACGCCGGGTCCGCGTACACGGCCCGGCGCGGCGCGAGGCGCTCCGCGGCGAGGGAGAGCGCCATGCCGCCCAGCGAATGCCCGAGGGCCAGTTCGGCGCCGGCCGGGAGGGTCTCCACCAGGTCGTCGGCGAACAGTTCGGCGCTGTACGGGCCGCGCCCGCTCCCGCCGTGCCCGCGCAGATCGACGGCGATCACCCGGTACCCCCGCTCGGCGAGCGCGGGGCCCACCCTGCGCCAGGTCCGATGGTCCGACATGATCCCGTGGACCAGCAGGGCGACGCGGTCACCGCTGCCCCATTCCCGGGTGTGCAACTTCATTGGGGGGAGCCTTTCTCTGCGTGCAGTCCGAGCTCTGGGTGCTCTTCCTGCTCTTCCTGCTCTTCGGGCCCTACGTACGCGTCGTGCTCCGCGCTTGCGGTCGCCTGCGCGCCGGTTCGTGTACGCGGGTCGCTCAGCGCACGCCCCGGATGGGGCGTACGGCGAGCGCGCCGAGCACGGACAGTGCCGCGCCGACGAGGAACAGTGCCGTGTAGCCGCCGCTGGCCGACACGATCACGGACGACACGAACGGGGCCAGGATCTGCGGGCCCGCGCTCGCCATGTTCAGTACACCGAGGTCGCGGGCGGCGTCGCCCTCGCTCGGCAGGATCATCGTGACGAGCGCGTTGTCGACCGCCATGAAGCAGCCGAAGCCGAGCCCGTTGAGCGCCGCGAAGACGAGCATCGCGGTCCACGTCGGGGAGAGCGCGGGTATCAGCAGCGAGACGGCCGAGACCAGCGCCGACAGCCACACCCACAGCTTGCGCCGGTCCATCCGGTCCGAGAGCACACCGCCGACCAGCGTCGCGACGACCATGGCCACCGCCGAGACGGGCGTGAGGATCGCGACGGCGTCGGCGGGCTCCATCCCCTTCGGCAGCGAGACGTGATCGTCGAGGACGTACAGCTGGTAGCCGAAGACGCAGAAGTAGCCGAGCACGAGCAACGCCCGCCCGATGAAGGCCCACCTGAAGTCGTGGTTGCGCAGCGCGCTCGCGAACGCCGCCAACTGCCGCTTGAACGGCACCGGTTCGAGAGCCGGCCGCTTCTCCTCCCGCGCGAACGCGGTGAACACGACGGCGGAGACGGCGACGAACAGGCCGAGCACGAGATAGCCGGTGCGGAGGTGGTCGGTGAACGCGGCGCCGAGCACCGCGCCCAGCGTCGAGCCGAGCGGCATGCCGAGCCCGACGGCCGCGGACGCCCTGCCCCGCTCGGACAGCGGTACGCGGTCGGGGACCACGGAGGTGATGGCGGCCTGGAAGACGTTCATGGTGGCCTGCCCGACACACCACGCGATGGCGACCAGCAGCACCGTGTTCACGCCGCCGAGCAGCGCCATCGCGCCGACGGAGGCGACACCGCCCCACAGGATCCACGGATTGCGCCGCCCGGAACGGTCGGAGAGCGCCCCGGCCACCGGGTTGAAGAGGGTGGCGAAGATCGCGCTGACCCCGCTCACCAGGCCGAGCAGCGCCACCTTGTCGGCCTTGTCGATGTGCTCGATCTGCAGCGGCAGCAGTACACCGCCCACCCCGATGTAGAGGGTGTACATGGCGGTGTTGCCGAGCGTCAGCAGCGGCAGCAGGCCGCGCGGAGCGCTCGTGCGGGCCGGGGCGTCGGGAGTACCGGAGGTACCGGGGACGGTGGCGTCGGAGCCGCCGGCCTGGGGATCACGCTGAGCGGAAAGGGCCACGTTGCCCTCCTCCTCATGACGGGTCAGGAGCACCTGGCGGTGACACGTGTAAGTTACTCGTGTAAACGGGTTTGTAGCACCCTCCCTCGCCTCCGCGCCAGACCTTTCGCGGACCGACTCCGAAAGACCCTGTTCAGGCTGCTGTGAAAGGATGCGCGTCAGCCATGAACGACCGTGCCCGCAGTGCCCGCAGCGCACAGAACGCGCCCGCGCCGACGCCCACCAGCGCCGCCGTCGCGCGCCATGCCGGGGTCTCCCGGGCCACCGTCTCCTACGTCCTGAACGGCCAGGCGGCGGGCAAGGTCAGCGCCGCGACCCAGGCCAAGGTCAAGAAGGCCGCCCGGGAGCTCGGCTACGTCCCGCACGCCGCAGCCCGCTCCCTGCGCTCCGGCAGCAGCGGGCTGGTCCTGATCGCGGTGCCGGCGGACCGGGTCCCGGCGTTCGGGCCCCTTTTCTCCGCGTTCATCGCCCGGTTCCAGACGGAGCTGGAGCGGCACGGGTACACCGGGGTCCTGCACGGGGCCCGGGCCGACGGGTCGCCGGAGGACACCGCCCGCGCCTGGGCCGAGCTCCGGCCCGCGGCGGTGCTGACCACCTTCGGTGCGCCGCTCACCGCGGACTCCGTCGACATACTCCTGCGCTCCGGCACCCGGGCCGTGCTCTCGTTCGGGCCGCCGCCGGCGCCGGGCGCGCACGGGATCACGATGGACCAGGAGGAGATCGGTGCGGTGGCCGCGGCGCACCTGCTGTCCTCGGGGCGGCGCAGGCTCGGCGTCGTGGTGCCGCGGGAGCGGGGGCTCGACCCCTTCAGTGGCCCGCGCCTCGCCGGGGCGAGGGCGGCGGCCCGGGCGTTTCCGGGGGCCGCGGTCACCCCTCTTCCGCTGGCCTACACGGAGGAGTCCGCCGCTCGACTCGTGGCTCAGACAAGGGAGTTGGATGCCGTCTTCGCGTACAACGACGAGTACGCGATGCTGCTGATGCGGGCGCTGCAGGACGCCGGTGTCGACATTCCGGGGGACCTCGCCGTGGTCGGGGCGGACGATCTGCTGCTCGCGCGGCTGTTGCGGCCGCGGCTGACGAGTGTGCGTACGCGGCTTCCCGAGCCCGGGGAGGTGGCGGCGCTGGTCGACCGGCTGATCTCGGACTCCTCGGTGGTGCCGGGGGAGCGGTTCCGGTCCACCGCGCAGATCGAGGTGCGTGAGTCGTCGGGCTGACGGCTGACGGCTGGCAGTTGAGGGCTGAGGGCTGAGGGCTGAGGGCTGGGGGTTGAGGGTTGAGGGCTTGCGGTTGAGGGCCGGTGGCTGACGGGTCAGGGTTGTTCGTGGTGTGGGCCGGCTGTGGATCTGATGTCGGTGAGGGGCTGGCGTGCGGTCGGTGACACGTGTAACTATCTCGGCCGCCGGGCAACGCCGTTCCGAGCCGTCCTGAAAGGCCTCCCATGTCTCTCGCCGCGCCGCCGCACGTCCGTCCGAGGGTTCTGCTGTCCGCCGGGGCCGCTCTGTTGGTGGTCCCCGTGCTGGTGGGAACGGCCGTTCGCGCGGACCGGCGTCCGCCGTTCCAGGCCGTGGACGACACATGGCTGCGGTGGATGGGCGGGCCCCACAAGGGTTTCGCGGAGTCCCTGGCCTCCGCGCTCAACCTGTTCGGCGGGCCCTACGGGGCGCTGGTGCCGCTGGTGGGGATGCTCGTGCTGTTCGCTCTGCGGCGGTTCGGGGCGGGGCTCTGCGTGCTGATCGCGACGCTGGCCACGCAGGTGGCGGTGCAGGCGCTCAAGCATCTGGTGGACCGGCCGCGTCCGGCGCATCCGCTGGTCACGGTGGACCACGGGTCGTTTCCGTCCGGGCACGCCGCGACGATGGCGATGACGGTCGTCCTGATCGGGGCGATCTGTGTGCCGGCGCGGCGGCTGCGGTGGTGGTGGCCGGTCGGTGTGGTGCTGACCCTGACGATGATGTGGAGCCGCACGTGGCTGCACGCGCACTGGCTGTCGGACACGCTGGCCGGGGCGCTGGCGGGGGCCGGGGCGACGCTCCTGGTGTGCTGGGCGTTCGGGCCCGGGCGGCTGCGTGGGCGCCGCCGGGCGATCGGGGGGTGAGTGTCGGGTGCGGGTCCGGTGGGGCTTCTCGCGACCCGTGGCGGAGCCTGGTGGACGCGGGCCCCGCGCCCCTTGCGCCGTCGCGTCCGCCGGATGCCGTTCGTCTCGCGGCTGTGGGTCGTCTCGCGGCTGCGGGCCGGTGGGGCTTCTCGCGCAGTTCCCCGCGCCCCTGAAGCGAGCTTCCCTCGCCCGGGCCCCACCGGACCCGCACCCGGCACAAGCGGCCCACCGCCCGACTCAGTGGGCCCGCGCCCGGCGGCGTTGCGCTCTCAGGAGTCCGGCCCGCTCCCGTTCGGAGGTGCCGCCCCACACCCCTGAGGTCTGCCCCGTCTCCACGGCCCACCTCAGGCACTCGGTGACGACGGGGCACCTGCGGCACACCTGCTTCGCGGCCTCGACATCGTGGACGGCGGGCCCTGTCGTACCGACCGGGAAGAACAGCTCAGGGTCCTCATCCGTGCACGCGGCCCAGTCCAACCACTCCATTTCCTTCTCCCTCAATGGCACCTGGACGCCGCGCGGGTGCCCACAACCTCCGCGTGGAAACGCCGAGTTTGAGGGAGAGAACGGCAGGGCACCCGCTCGCGAACGCAGCTGGACCCAGCTGGACCGAGCCGAGAGGGAGGCATCCACATGGTGAGGCACCCCGAACCCGACGTGCGCCCGGAGACTCCCGGCAAGCGCCCGCCGGTCGTCCCCCGCGACCTGCCCGACCAGCAGGCGGGCGCGCACGACATCGATCCGCTGGACATCGGCGGCGGGCCGCCCGAGGACGAGGCCGACGACGGGACGCCGGACGAGACCGTGCCCGAGCCCGACGAATCGGGTACGGGCCGCCGGGGCGCACCGCGCTCCGGCGGCGTACGCCCCGACCAGCCGGTCCCGGACGAGCCTTCCGGGTAGGAGCCGGCGGGCGCCCCCGCGTCGGAGGATCAGGCGCGCCCGCGCAGCGCCTCTGCGAGCTGCCTGAAGAACGCCGCGTGCGCGGCCGCGCTGGCCGGGATCTCCGGGTTCCACGGGAGGACCACGGCCCGCTCGGCCACGGCGGCCCAGTGAGCGTCGCCGCCGTACTCGGCGCCCGGGGCCGCATTGGCGCGGGCGTCCAACAGGACGATGTCCGGGGCGAGTTCGTCCGCGTCGGCCCAGCTGCCGGTGTGCCAGTTGGCGCCGGGGCCCTCGGGCGGCTCCACGGTACGCACGCCGAGGCCCGTCAGGGCGCTGAGATCGGGCCACTTGGCGGGGCGTGCCAGGTGGACCGAGCCGGAGCCGCCGGGGGAGAGCGCCAGTACGCGTGCCGCGCCGGTCGCCGTCTCCGTCAGTGCCGCCAACTCGCCTTCCGCCCGCGTCAGTTCCATCAGCGCGGCGGGGCTCTCGGCGAGGCCGAGCGAGCGGCCGAGCTCGGCGAACCGCTCCCGGACGCCGCCCAGCGTGCGGCCCTGGCCCACGTCGATCACGACGACCGGGACATGTTCCTCCAGGTGTTTCGCCGTGTCGGGTTCGATCCCGTACACCTGTCCGCCGCCGTAGGTCAGCGCGACCACGAGGTCAGGCCGGACGGCGAGTACGTCGTCGAGGCCGAGGCCCGCGCCCGCGCCGAGGTAGGCGACGTCGTCGAGCGGCAGGGCGCCCGACTTGGCGCGGTCGGGGCGGGCCCCGTCGTGGTACGAGCCGAAGACACCCACGGGGCGTATCCCGAGATCCCACAGGCTCGCTCCCGCCTGTATGTACGCCACGACGCGTGACGGTGGTTCGGGCGCGGCGGCGAGATGCCCGCGGTCGTCGGTGAACTCCCAAGCTGTGGTTGACCGTTCGTCCATACGGGCTACCTGCCCAGGCCGTGCGGATGCCACGCGGCGCCCCACCCGCCAAATCAGGCCGGGGGAAGGCCGGTTCAGGTCGGCCGGTGTGCTCCGGGACACCCGCTCGGGTGCCCCGGAGCGCGTGCGGTCCTACTTGTGCCAGGGTCCGGTCACGGCGAACGTCGTCCCGGGCGTGTAGCAGTTCACGTACATCGTGTCGCCGTCCGGCGAGAACGTGACCCCGGCGAACTCGCCCCACTCGGGGGCCTCCGGCGTTCCGATGTTCTGCCGCCCGCGCGCCATCGCGTACACCTCGCCCTTGCGGGTGACGCCGAAGACGTGCTGCGCGCCCTCGCCGTCCTCGCACACCATGAGGCCGCCGCTGGGCGCGAGGCAGATGTTGTCCGGCTCCTCGCCCGGCAGTTGGACGTCGGTGTCGGGTCCGAAGACGATGACCAGGGTCAGCCGTCGCGCGCTCGGGTCGTAGCGCCAGATCTGGCCGTAGTGGTCGGCGGCCGAGCCCTCGCGGCTGCGGGCGTACGACGACACGAAGTAGACACAGGACCCGCCCCAGTAGCAGCCCTCCAGCTTCTGGGCGTGCGTGATGCCCTTCGGGCCGAAGTCCTGGTTGCGGATGGGGGTGGTGGCGGCCAGTGGGTCGGGTACGTCGACCCACTCGATGCCGGTGAAGGTGGCTCCGGTCTCCTGGACCGCCGACAGATCCGGTACGCCCGGTACGCGCATCGCCTGCAGCGTGCCGCCCGCGCGCAGTGAACCGAGGCCGCCCTGGGGCTTGTTGGGCAGGAAGCGGTAGAAGAGGCCGAAGGGCTTGTCGAAGGCGTCCTCCGTCTCGTAGACGACCCCGCGCCGCGGGTCGACGGCGATCGCCTCGTGCTGGAAGCGGCCCATCGCGGTCAGCGGCACGGCGCCCGAGCGGCGCGGGTCGACCGGGTCGACCTCGAAGATGAAGCCGTGGTCCTTGGTGTAGCCGTTCGTGCCGGCCTTGTCCTCGGTCTCCTCGCAGGTGAGCCACGTACCCCAAGGGGTGTGCCCGCCCGCGCAGTTGACGGCGGTGCCCGCGATGGCGACCCGCTCGCTCAGGACGTTGTTGTGCCGGTCGAGCGTGAGCGCCGTACAGCCGCCCTTGCCCATCGGGTCGTACGTGATGCCCTCGACGGTCGGTACCGGGACGCGGCCGGTGACCCGGTTCTCGTGGTTGCGCACGAGGTGCACGCGGCCCTGTCTCCCGCCGAAGGCGGCCATGCCGTCGTGATTGCTGGGCACCGGGCCCTCGCCGGAGCGGAGTTGATCGCCCTCGCGGGACAGGACCTTGTACCGGAACCCCTTCGGGAGGTCGAGCAGCCCGGCCGGGTCCTCGACCAACGGCCCGTACCCGGCGCGTCCCTGGGCTGCCGCGGAGCCGGCGAACAGCTCGGACACGGCCCCGGCGAAGGCGATTCCCACCCCCAACCCGCCGGTGCGGGCGAGGACTTGACGTCGTGTTGCGGACTGTCGTGCATCAGTGGTGCCTGACATGGTGCAACCTCCTGCTGGCGGACAGGAACTGTGACCCGGCTGTGTCTATCACGCACACTTCGCCACGGGAACCACGCGCGTAGTAAAGCCAGTTGGGGCGTGGTTACTCGTGTAGGTTCGCTACCGTCCCGCCCGGCGCCGGGGGCGTGCGGTATCAGGCCGAGGGGCGGGGGCGGGGTGACTCGGGTGTCCGGAGAGGTGACGCGGGCGTTGCTGCGTGCGGTGCGCGTGGTGGACGGGGTGATGGTGCGGGTCATGGTCCGGCAGGACCTGGAAGCGGTCACGAAGCCACGGCCCCGCCCTCGGTTCCTGTTGCGGGCGTACCGGCATCCGTTCCGGGCGGGCGGGCGGGCGCGGTGCTGGGGGCCGGGACGGCCGCGCTGTTCACGGCGGGGGAGTCGCCCTGCGGCTCCCGTTCGAGCCCACCGATGCCCTGCTGCTGCTCGCGGTGGGGGCGGCGCCGGGTCTGCTCCTGGCGCTGGTCCTGCGGTGGGAGGGCATGGCGTACGGGCTCCGCGAGCACTACGAGCACCGTCGCGGTCCCGCCTCCGCCCCGTCGGCCCGGCGGCTCGCCGCCAGGGCCGGGGTGTGGTGGGCGGTGATCACCTTGATGCTGTGGGGCAAGGACACGCTGGAGGGCGCATCAGCCGACCTCTTCATCACCGCCGTCGTGGTCGCGCTCCTGTTGCTCGCAGTCGGCGCGGTGACGGCGGTGGTGGCCCTCACGAACGGCTTCGTCCGCAAGCGGCGTCGCCGGAAGGCGTGACGGGCGGGCGTGGTGCCCGTACGGCGGACGACGGCGGAGGCGTGCCGGGAGGGCTGGCCCGACCGCCCGCGCGCCGAGCTGGGCACGGCCCCTTTGATCCCGCACGAGACCCTTCCTCAATCCCGTACGAGACCCTTCCTCAATCCCGTACGAGACCCTTCGCATCCCGCGCCAACGCCGTGAGCCGTGAGATCGCGCGGAAGTACTTCTTGCGGTAGCCGCCGTTCAGCATCTCCTCGCTGAAGAGCTGGTCGAACGGGTCGCCCGACGCGAGCACCGGGATCTCCCGGTCGTAGAGCCGGTCGGCCAGGACGACCAGGCGCAGGGCCGTCGACTGGTCGGGGACGGCGCCGACGTCGGTCAGGCACACGGCCTTCAGGTCGTCGGTCAGGGCGCCGTACCGGCTCGGGTGGACGCGCGCGAGGTGGTCGAGCAGGTGCGGGAAGTCGTCGAGCGAGGCGCCCTCGGTGGCGTACGCGGCCTTGGTGACCTGCTCCTCGGAGAACGGCGGCGGGGCCTCGGGCAGACCCCGGTGGCGGTAGTCCTCGCCGTCGATGCGCAGCGGGCGGAAGTGCGCCGACAGGCCCTGGATCTCGCGCAGGAAGTCCGCGGCGGCGAACCGGCCCTCGCCGAGCTTGCCGGGCAGCGTGTTCGACGTGGCCGCGAGCGCGACACCCGCCTCCACCAGCTTGCCGAGCAGGGACGAGACCAGCACGGTGTCGCCCGGGTCGTCGAGCTCGAACTCGTCGATGCACAGGAGCCGGTGGCCGCTGAGCGTCTTCACCGTCTGCTGGAAGCCGAGGGCGCCGACCAGGTTCGTGAGCTCCACGAAGGTGCCGAACGCCTTGAGCGCGGGCTCGGCCGGGGTCGCGTGCCACAGGGAGGCGAGCAGGTGGGTCTTGCCGACGCCGTAACCGCCGTCGAGGTACACACCGCGGGGACCGGCCGGCGCCGCGGGCTTCTTGCCGAAGCCGAAGAGGCCGCGCTTCTTGCCGGTGCCGGAGGCGTGCGCCCCGCCGAGCCCCGCCGCGAAGGAGCTCAGGACGTCGATCGCCTGCGTCTGGCTCGGCTGGTTCGGGTCCGGGATGTACGTGTCGAAGCGCGCCGAGGCGAACCGGGGCGGCGGCACCATCTCCGCCACCAGCCGCTCCGCGGGAACGCGCGGCTCGCGGGCGCACAGGGACAGCGGCGCCGCACCCGATATGGGGCTCACGCCCGGCTGGCCCGCGCGGCGGGAGTCTGCGGTTTCGGTGGAGGACGACACAACTCATCAGCTTAGTGGCCGTGCCACACTGCACGTCATGCGACGCCTGTTCCCTGTGACGTACGAAACAGCAGATCACGCGGGCCGGCAGGGGGGCGGGGAGCCCCTGGGGTCGGAGTGGAGCCTCGACGCGCTCGCCGACGCCTACGCCTATCCGCCGCGGGCGGACCACCAGGCATGGCTGCGCGCCAACATGGTCTCCACGCTCGACGGCGCGGCCCAGCACGACGGCCGGTCCCAGCCCATCTCCAGCGACACCGACATGCGGGTCTTCGGAACCTTGCGCGGCCTCGCCGACGTGGTCGTGGTCGGCGCCCAGACGGTCCGCCAGGAGGGGTACCGGCCCGCCCGTGCCCGGGAGGCGTTCGCCGCGCGCCGGGCGGCGGCCGGGCAGGACCCCGCCCCGTCCATCGCGGTGATCAGCGCGAGCCTGGACCTGGACTTCTCGCTGCCCCTGTTCACCGAGCCGCTGGCCCCCACGTACGTGATCACCGGTTCGGGTGCCCCGGCCGAGCGGATCGAGGCCGCGCGCGGGTCGGGCGCCGAGGTGCTGCTCGCGGGCGAGGGCGCGACGGTCGACCCGGACCGCGCGGTGGCGGCGCTCGCGGACCGCGGCCACCGCAGGCTGCTCACCGAGGGCGGACCGCGGATGCTGGGTCAGTTCGTGGCGGCCGGGGTACTCGACGAGCTGTGTCTGACGGTGTCCCCGATGCTCACCGCCGGCGATGCCCAGCGCATCGCCGGCGGCTCGGCGCTGACCGTGCCGGAACGTTTCGAGCTGCTCTCTCTCCTGGAAGAGGACGGTTTTCTCTACACCCGATACGGTCGGAGGCGACACTCGGCGGAATGATCCGTTCCGTTTAGCTCGCGCTGGGCACACTAAAACTCGCAGACCCCGTGCGGGCACGGGGCAGGATGGTTTCCGCAGTTCCGCAGGGACCCGTCGAAGGACGGCCCACGGTAGGAGAAGAAGGGCGCCCGTCGTGTTCACGAGCGTATTGATGATCGAGAAGGCCCTGACGTCCGCCGACGTGGAGTTCGTCACCACTTTGCACGGTGACGAGGAAGTCGCCTTCCATGTACTGCTCCAGCCCCGCGGCGACCAGGCCGACCGGCTGCTGCGCGCGATCGACGACGTAGCGATGGGGGAACTGGACGAGGCGGCGCGCGAGGGCGACGTCCTGGAGGGCGACGAGGCCAAGGGCCCCGCCGAGCAGGCCCTGCAGGTCTCCCTCACCGCGCTCCGCCAGGCCGGCAGCGCCGCGGAGGGCAGCCTCATCGAGGACCACCCGCTGGACGCCCTCAAGGCCCTGGTCGACGAGGTGAAGGCGGACGAGGTGATCGTGCTGACCGACCCGCACTACGTCGAGGAGTTCTTCCACCGCGACTGGGCCTCGCAGGCCCGTCACAAGGTCGGCGTTCCGGTTCTGAAGCTCTTCTCGCACAGCAAGGCGTAGCGAGGCGGGGTGCCGGGGTGCGGGGCGGCCGGGCCGGAGGCAATAGGCTGGGCCCGGCCCGTGGTCGCATTCGTCCACGGAACACGTCGCATCGGAACCCCAGGGGAGTAACACGCATGGCACCCGGCCTGCCGCATTCCATCGCCGACATGGACCGACCGCACTTCATCGGCATCGGCGGCGCCGGAATGTCGGGCATCGCCAAGATCCTCGCCCAGCGCGGCGCGCGGGTCGCGGGCAGCGACGCCCGCGAGTCCGCCACGGCCGATTCCCTGCGCGCGCTCGGCGCCACGGTGCACATCGGCCACGCCGCCGAGCACGTCGCCCCGGACACCACCTGCGTCGTGGTCTCCTCCGCGATCCGCGAGGACAACCCGGAACTGGCCCGTGCCAAGGAGCTCGGCATCCCGGTCGTGCACCGCTCCGACGCCCTCGCCTCCCTGATGGACGACCTGCGCCCGATCGCGGTCGCGGGCACGCACGGCAAGACGACCACGACGTCGATGCTCGCGGTGTCCCTCACGTCCCTCGGCCTGAACCCCTCGTACGCGATCGGCGGCGACCTGGACGCCCCCGGCTCGAACGCGCTGCACGGCGAGGGCGACATCTTCGTGGCCGAGGCCGACGAGTCCGACCGCAGCTTCCACAAGTACGCGCCGGAAGTCGCGATCATCCTCAACGTCGAGCTCGACCACCACGCCAACTACGCGTCGATGGACGAGATCTACGAGTCCTTCGAGACGTTCACGACGAAGATCGTCCCGGGCGGCACCCTGGTCATCGCCGCCGACCAGTCGGGCGCCGCCGAGCTGACCCGCCGGATCCGCGACACGACGTCCCTGAAGGTCGTCACGTACGGCGAGTCGGAGTCCTCGGACATCCGCATCCACAAGATCACCCCGCGCGGCCTGACCAGCGAGGTGACGGTTCTCCTCGACGGCAAGCTGCTCACCTTCACCGTCTCGGTCCCCGGCCGCCACTACGCGCACAACGCGGTCGCCGCCCTCGCGGCGGGCGTCGCGATGGGCATCCCGGCCCGGAACCTGGCCTCGGCGCTCAAGTCGTACACCGGCGTCAAGCGCCGCCTCCAGCTCAAGGGCGAGGTGAACGGCGTGCAGGTCATCGACTCCTACGCCCACCACCCCACCGAGATGTCGGCCGACCTGGAGGCCATGCGCTCGGCAGCCGGCGATTCCCGCCTGCTGGTCCTCTTCCAGCCGCACCTCTTCTCCCGCACCCAGGAACTCGGCAAGGAGATGGGCGACGCCCTCGCCCTCGCCGACGCCTCGGTCGTCCTCGACATCTACCCGGCCCGCGAGGACCCGATCCCGGGCATCACCAGCGCCCTGATCATCGACGCGGCCCGCGCGGCGGGCGCCGACGTCCAGGCCGCCCAGGACAAGAGCGCGGCCGTCACGGCCGTCGCGGGAATGGCCAAGCCCGGTGATCTCGTTCTCACCATGGGCGCGGGCGACGTCACGGACCTCGGTCCGCGCATCCTGGACCACCTGAAGGGCTGAGGAGGCACCTGACATGTCGTACGACGTCGAGAAGCCGGACGAGCAGTGGCGCGCGGAGCTGAGCCCGGCCGAGTACGCGGTACTGCGCCAGGCCGGCACGGAGCCCGCCTTCACCGGTGAGTACACCGACTCGAAGACGAAGGGCGTCTACTCCTGCCGCGCCTGCGGAGCCGAGCTCTTCACCTCCACGGAGAAGTTCGAGTCGCACTGCGGCTGGCCGTCCTTCTACGACCCGAAGGACTCGGCCGCCGTCGAACTGATCGCGGACCGTTCGCACGGGATGGTGCGCACGGAGGTGCGGTGCGCCCGGTGCGGATCGCACCTCGGGCACGTCTTCGAGGGCGAGGGGTATCCGACCCCCACCGATCAGCGGTACTGCATCAACAGCGTCTCGCTGCGCCTCGAGGCCGACGAGAGCTGACCGTCCCGGACGGCCGAGGAACCGGACGATGCCCGCGCAGGAGGTTCTGCGCGGGCATCGATGTCATTCGGGGGACGGTTCCGGCGTGAGCTTCTCCCGGCCGATCCGGGTGCCCGACTTGTAGATCGACACGACGTTGTCGTGGATGTCGTAGCGGTAGGGCGGGTTGCTCGCCTCGTAGCCGTCGTCGGTCCGCTTCGCGGGCATGGTGATGCCGGCCTCGCGGCGGTCGCTGAACTCGCCGAAGTAGTACAGCTTCCCGGCCCCGGTGCGGCACAGGACGATCTGCTTGTTGTCCGTACGGAACGCCTCGACCAGTTCGGCTCCGTCACCCGAGGGCAGTTCGTCGGCGATGCGGCCGGGGCAGGCCGCGGCGGTGCTCGTGGGGGTCGGGTCGGAGCCGCCCGTGGTACTCGAGCCGAGCGACTTGATGCAGCTCTGCGCGGCGAAGAGGAGCCCGATGCCCACGACGGCGGCCACCAGGCAGCCCGCGCAGCCGTTGCTCTTCTTCACCGGAGCCGGTGGCGGCGACCACCGCGGGCCCGGGGCCGGTGGCGGC
Source organism: Streptomyces sp. HmicA12 (assembly GCF_000373565.1). Taxonomy (GTDB): domain Bacteria; phylum Actinomycetota; class Actinomycetes; order Streptomycetales; family Streptomycetaceae; genus Streptomyces. The sequence goes on from NZ_KB891851.1 coordinate 142,282, forward strand.
GCGGGGGCGGGGTGCGGCGCGGTGGGCGTGTAGCCGGTCGCGGCGGTCGGCGGCGGGTGGAACAGGCTCTCCGGGCGCGGACGCGACCCCGTCGAGGCGGAGCCCGACGTGCCTCTCGGGCCCGTGGACGACGGCCGCCTCGGGGCGCTCTTCCCGGCCGACGGGCCCGAAGAGCCGGACGATCCCGACGATCCCGATGCGGAGGTCGACTTCTTGGGCGTCGGCTTCTTCGGGGCCGGCTTCTTCGGCGGAGGCTTCGTCGAGCCGCCCGAGGCGGACCCGGCCGGCCTCGGCGTCGCCTTCTTCGCCGCCGGCTTGGCCGCGGGCTTCGTGGCCGCCTTCCACTTGGTGTCGCAGACGAAGCACGACGTGTCCGCCTTGCGGTTGTTGGTGTCGCACTTGGTGCAGCGCCAGTCCGCGGGCGGCCCGGCCGGCGACGGACGCCTGGCCGCCGGACGCGGAGAGCTCTTGCGGGGCGGGGCGGCGGCAGGAGCGGGCGTGCGGCGGGCACCGCCGCAGATCGTGCAGGCCTTCTCCGCGGGCTTGTTGAACGTGTCGCAGTCCGCGCAGCGCCAGTTGGCCGTTGCCGCCACCCCTGTACTGCCTTTCCTCGATCCGTCGTTGCGTGCGTCGGGTCCCGGTTCAGCCCGGGTCGTTCTCGATCCGTTCCATGACCTCGACGAAGAGCTCCTCGGAGGCGGGGCCCGTGGGCGCCAGGACCCACTCCCGCGTGTCCGAGGGGACCCGCGAGATGTCGGCCGCCTCGTCCTCCTCGGCCTGCCGCTCCGGCACACCGTGCTCGCGCCGCAGCAGATCGAGCAGTTCCTCGGTGCCCCGGACGTGGGCGGCCGGCACACCGACCCGCAGCACGATCAGGTCGCCCGCTTCGGACGACGCACTCCTGAACCGGAACACCAACTGGCCCGAACCGTCACCCGACCTGGGGCGCAGCGACGCCTCGACGCAGCGCTCGGTCTTGACCTCCAGGTCCGCGGCGTCGGTCCAGCGCAGCCCCAGGACTCCTTCGTTGAGGACGAGCTCGAATCCGGGCCACTCCAGTCGCTCGATCACAGACTGTTCGCGATCGTCTCGATGATCTCGTCCATCTCGAACTCCTCGAGGCCCTCGCCCGCCTTGGACTCGAAGTGCAGCGTGAGGTCCCACTCCTCGGAGATCGGGTCCTTCCACGGCTCCTGGTCCGGCGCGAACAGCACGAGCCGCTTGGCCGACTGCTCCATGACCGCGGTCTGGCTGCGGGCATAACCCCACTGCTCGAAGAGGTCGTCGATGCTGCGCGGGATGTTCGTCGGGTACGTCTGCGCGGACGCGCCCACGGTGCCCAGCGGGTGCGCGGGGGCGTCCGTGAACATCACGATGACGTGCCGCCTGCGGTCCAGGCCCGTCTCCCAGGGGGAGTTGATGGCGAGGGCGAGCGCCTCGAGCCCCGACTCCGGGATGTCACCGCCACCGCCCGCGTCGATACCGCGCACGAACCGCTCGAACTCCTTGGCCTGTTCGGGCAGACGCAGGAAGGCGGTCTGCTCGATCGCCGACGACGGGTCGTCGCCGAAGTCCCGGAACGCGATGGTCTTCAGCCGCAGCTGGCTGATCGCCTTGCCCTTCTTCGCCATCACGTCGTTGAGGCGGTCGTGGAACTGCAGCGCGCTCGCCTTCACGGTGTCGAGGACGGGGAACATGCTGCCGGTCGCGTCGATGCAGAGCACGATGTCGACGGCGTACTGCAGATTGCCCTGGTACTGGTCGTTGCTGGCGTTCATGTGCGACTCCTGGTTCACGGTGCTTTGCGGTCCCGGCCGCGGTCGCCCAGGTTGATGCGGACGCGGGAGGACCGGGGAGCGGGCGGGGCGGCCGGGGCCGGCTCCGGGGGAGCGGGCGCCGGCGCGGGTTCGGCCGGAGCGGTACGGGGCGCGGGGGAGCCGGTGCGCGGCTTGAGGTTGCCGCGGACCCGGCTCGTCCGCGTCCGCGGCACCGGGCTCTCCTCCGCGGGCGGCTTCTTCGCGGGGCCACTACCGGGGCGACGGTGCTGCAGCGCGCACACCTTCGGATCCGACAGGGTCTTGAGATACGTCGCCATGCGCGGACGCTGCGCGGGATCCGCGTGGCCCATCGCCCGCAGCAGCGCCTGGATCTCGTCCGAGAGCCGCGGGTCGAGGCTCAGCCGCTCCCCGGCGTTGACCGCGTCCGCCGGAGAGCCGAACCGCTCGTCATGGCGCGGGAGTTCACCCGTCAGATAGAGGTGGGTCATCAGGCCCAGCGCGAACACGTCCACGGCGCACGTCAGCCGCTCGGGCCCGGCCGAGCCGTCCTGCCGCAGATAGCGGCGCCACTCCGGGGCCCCGTACAGGGAGTCGCCGGAGATGTCCTCGGGCGCGGGCGGCAGCCCCGCGACGTACGAATCGTCGAAGTCGATCAGCTTCGCGGTGTGGAAGGCCGCGTCGTCGCGCTTCTGCACGAGCACGTTGAGCGGCTTCAGGTCCCCGTGCACCACGTCGATGTCGTGCAGCTGCTTCAGGCTGGTGCCGAGCGTCTTGAGCAGCACCATCTTCTGGCGCGGCTCCAGCGCCTGCGGCTTCTCCAGACTGGAGGTGTCGATGCGCTCGGTGACCTTGTAGTACGTGCTGCCCTCGTGGAAGAAGTCCGTGGCCAGCACGAGGTTGCCGCCGCCGTGGGCGTCGGGCCGGAGCCGCTTCATGATCGTGCGGTGCCGTTCCTCGAACTCCTGGGCCAGCTGCCGCCGGATCCGCAGACTCGGCGAGTCACGGGCGTCGTCCTTGGGCCGCTTGGGCTCCAGGAACTGCTTGATGAAGTACGCGGAACCGGACTTCTCGGCGAAGGCCCAGATGCACTTCCCGCCGTTGGCGTTGGTCGGCGCGGTGGTGATGCGGTAGCCCGCGATCACGTCTCCTTGTTTCATACGTGCTCCTCGGGCGCGGGCGGCATGTGGACCTCGTAGCCGTGGCGGTACGCCTCCCACGACTGGTCCTGCCACGCCTTGATCAGGGCCGTGGTCCCGGCCGGATCCCCGGCGGGGCCGAGCCCGGCGATGAGCTCGTCCGGCCTGCCCACGGACTGCTGGTCGGCCAGCCGGCTCAGCCGGGGCGCGAACCGGGACCGCAGGCCCTCGAAGCTCCGGTAGCCCAGCGTCAGCAGCGCGAGCGAGGCGTCGTCGGCCGTGAAGGACTCCACCTCGCGCCGGATCAGGTCGGCCCATCCGGCGGAGTCGCCCGCCTGTTGCAGTGTGCGCAGCAGAAGGTGCTCGAGGTCGGCGGGCGTGTGGACGTAGCCGAAGAACCCGTCGGTGGCCGCGACGAGCACGCACGGCAGCGGCAGGGACAACTGATGGGTGTCGATGGCGAAGTCGCGGTCGGCGCAGATCAGATTGGTCATCGGCGGATCGCTGCGCAGCAGTTCCAGCGCGTCGCTCTCGCGGGTGTGGTCGCGGGTGAGCACGTGCAGTCCGCTCTCCGGCAACAGCACGTACGCCCGTGAGTCACCCGCCCACAGCGACCGCAGCTCGACCTCCGTCTCCCCGGGGGCGACCTGGTAGTGCACGCCGGCGAGCGTGGTGGGCAGCTGGCGGCGCATGGTGCCGCGGATCTTGCTCTGTCGCCGGGGCGCCTTGGTGAGGAAGTACTCCAGGTAGTCGTGCAGCGACTGCGGCTCCGCGTACTGGCGGTCCCCCGCGACGTCGTGGAACCAGCACTCCGTGGCGAGCCGGGCCGTGCGCGCGCCCACCCAGGCGCCGGTACGGGACGTGCCGTCGGGCGCCTGCCAGGCCGGGGCCGCGCCCGCGCCGCCCGACCCGTCGAAGACGGCGAGCAGGCCCTGCCCCGACTCCCAGTGGTGGGCGACGAACGGCTCCGCGTCCTCCCCCCGGCCCGGGACCCGCTCGGTCCACACGGACACCGTCTGGAGCGGCCCCTGGTCCTCGCCCCAGGCGAGGCGCGGCGGTGTGGCCCGCGGCGCGGGCGGTCCGCCGGCGGGATCGGGCCCGAGGGTCGCCGCTCCGGATCCGGCCCACACGGGCCGGGGCCCCTGGGCGTCCGGGGCGGTGCTGTCCGGGTGCGGATGGTTCATCGCGGCTCCTTGCCGGAATCGGTCGGCCGGCGTTTGGCGGTGCCGCGCACACGGCTCACCCTCGGCTCCGGTGGCTCGGGGGAGGCAGGACGCGGAGGCGGCGGGGCGCTGCCGGTGGGCGGCAGCGGTTCGTCCTCGGGCGGTACGGAAGGGGCGACGGGACGCCGACGGGGGGTGTCACGGTCGGCGTCCGGTGCCCGGCCCGGGGCGTCGTCCCTGCCGGGCCGGCGCAGGCCGCCCGACGCGCGGACGCCGGAGACCCGGCCGGGGCCGGAGGACCCGGGCTCCTCGCGCAGCACCTCGCCCCTCAGCGGCGGCGTCGCGGGTTCCTCGTCGGCGGGGTCGGCCGCGGCCGGTTCGATGGCCCGGGACAGTGAGCCGCGCAGCCGTCCGCGCCGCGTCGCCGTCTCGAACAGGCCGTCCCCGCCGCGCAGCACCTCCTCCAGGACGACGCGCTCCAGCTCGGTCTGCTCGAACGGCTCCCGGTCGGCGTCGCCGCGCTCCAGGACCAACCGCATGACCTCACGCTTGACCTCGCGCTTCTCGGCCTCGCTCTTCTCGATCCAGGTGAGCGCGGCGCGCGGCCCCTCCTTCTCCATGATCTCGGCGATCAGGCCGTCGATGCCCTCCTCGCGGATCATCTCGACATGCCGGGTGCGGCGCATGCGCGCCAGGCGGCTCTCGCGCACCACGTCCCTGAACTCCCGCCCGCTGGCGGCGATCTCGTCCTCGTCGACGAGCAGTTCGACGTGGATGTTGCGCAGCCGGATCGCGTCGTCCCCGGTGAAGACGGCGAGCGCGGTGTTGAGCGCCTGCTCGGCCTCGTGGAACTCGGCGATGTCGTAGTCCCGCGCCACCTCGCGCAGCGTCCGGCGCAGATGCGCGTACAGCGCGCCGCTCATGTCGCGGATGCCGCGGGCGACGACCTTCGCCGGGTCCGCGACCTTGCAGATCAGGTCGACGCGGCTGCGGAAGGAGAACGTGGGGTCGCGGCTGAGCAGGTCGATGTCCAGGACGAGCCGGTGCTCGGCGAGGTCCACCGTGAACACGGAGCGGTAACCGCCGTACCGCGCCGAGGGGATCTCCTCACCGCTGCGGACCGTCAGCGAGGGTCCGCTGTCCCGGACCAGGACCAGGGCACGGCCGGGGTCCGGCGGGCGCAGCGGGCTCGTCAGCCGCCACTTCGGCAGCTCGGCGACCTCGACGACCGGATCGTAGGTCTGTTCCTGCATGGCGTTCCCTGCCCCTCGCTCTCGTGCGTCTCCGGGTCAGATGCGGCGGCGCAGGGACGCCGCGTTCCCGGACGGGCGGTCGCGGTCGGCCGCCCACCTGTCGAGCCAATACAGCAGCCGTTCGCGGTGCTTGCCGGGCTTGCGGGCCACGTCGGCGAGGAGCTCCGTGACGCGTCCGAGGCCGCCGGGGCACAGGTCGGCGTACGTGTCGATCCATTCCCGCAGCGCGGCCAGCGCCGTGTCCTGCACCGGGCGCCTGGCCAGCGCGCGCGCCCACAGCTCCACGAGGCACTCGTGGTGCGCGGGCAGCGAGCTCAACAGCAGCGGAACCCCGGGCACCCCTGCCGCTTCCCTGCCCGCGGCCGGACGCTCGTACGGCTGGGAGACCGCGAAGACGAAGGCGGAGAGCGTCTTGACGACCATGGGGGACAGGTCCTGCGGCGCGGACCAGTCCCGGTAGGCGTCGAGGAGCGTGCCCGCCCGTCCCTGGTGGATCAGGTGGACTCCGCCCCAGGCCACCGAGGGAAGGGTGCCCCAGTCGTCGCCGCGGTCGAGCGCGCGGCGCAGGACGGCGACGGCCTTCTCGGGGGCGCCGCGGCCGAGGATGCCGCCCGCCGCGTTCGCCGCGGTGCCCGCCAGGCGGCGCTCGTACGCCGAACTGCCGCTCCGCGCCCACGAGTCGAGCAGTTCCCAGACGGCCTCGGCCGATTCGGGCCGGCTTCCGGCCACGCCCAGCGCGGTCGCCGCCGCCTGCCGCTGCGGCCAGGACGTACTGCCCGCCCAGCCGGTGAGGAACCGGTGCACCGCGTAGTGGTGATCCGCCCAGGCGAGAACGCCCGCGGCGACGGAGGCGCGGGCCCGCACCTCCAGGTCACGGTGGCCGAGCAGTCGGCGCAGCCATTCGAGGACGGCCTCCCGGCGCCCGTCGAGCGTGCTCCACGCGTGGACCAGGACCGCCTGCCCGAGCAGCGCGTTGCGGTATCTGACCCGGGGCGGGCCGCCCGCGGCGAGCGGATCGGACCCGGCCGCTTCGAGCCGGATCCACTGCTGCTCATGGCCGAGACGGTCGGCGAACCGCAGGTCGAACGGGGCCGGTTCGGGCGGCGTCAGGGCGGCGTGGAGCCGGACGGCCGCCTCGGCGACGGTGAGGTAGCTGCTCTCCTCCAGGACGGCCGAGGCGAGCGCGAAGGCGACGGCCTCGGGCGCGCGGTGCCGCCGGAACCATGAGCGGACCTGGTCGCTGGGGTCGCGCAGGGCGGCGACCGCCCCGGCGAGATCGCCGTCCGCGCTGATCACGGAGGCGAGCCGCACCGCGTGCCGGGCGGCGGGCTGCTCGCGCAGGGCCTTCACGGCGTTGGTGGAGGTGAGCAGCGCGTGCAGTCGGCTCCGTGCCTCGGGCTCCGGCGCGTGGCCGAGCACCCGCCGTTCCAGCACCACCAGGGGGTCCGTCGCCGTGAGTTCATGGCGGGCGAACGCCTCCGTGCCGGCCGCGCTGGTCGCGGCGAGCGCGAGGTCGTGTCCGCCGGTGAGGACGAGCAGACAGCCGGCGGTACGGAGCCTGGCCGCGACCGCCGTCAGTTGCCGGACCCCGAACTCCCGGGCGCCCGCCGGCCCGTCGTCGACCTCGACGAGGTACCCGCAGTTCTTGACGGGCGGTTCCCAGCCGGGTTCGGTCAGCGCCGAGGGGTCGAGCAGCCGGTGACAGCCTCCCTCGTGGGCGCCGCTGAGGGCCGTGGCCTCGGAGAGCAGGTTGACGGCGGTGGCCGCGCGCCCGCTTCCGGGCGGTCCGGTCAGGACGAGCAGCGACTGCTCGCACAGCTCGTCGAGCGCCGTGTCGTACCCCTCGGGCTGTACGAACAGCTCGGTGTACTCGACGAGTTCGGCGCCGTCGAGCGCGATGGTCTGGCCCGCGCGCCGGCCGGGACCGGGGCCGCGGGAGCCGGCGGTGTGGAACCCGCCGCCGAAGCTGACGCTGTCGTTGAAGAGCGCGAGCGTGCCGATGCTGGTGCCCGACGCGTCGGCGTTCAGCCGGGCGGCGATGAGGTCGGCGATGGCGGACGCCCGATGTGCCTCCGACCGCTCGGCGGCGTCGGGCCCCGCGCCGGAGACGAGCGAGCGCAGGGCGTCGGTCTCGCTGACGGGACCGTCCTGCTCCTCGTCGAAGGGACGGGCCTCGGGCTTCGTGGACTCCTCGGCGGACGGCGGGGCGTCCGCGGGCGAACCGTCGCCCGTGGTGGTGTCGGCGGCCGGCCGGGAGTCAGGCGCTGATTCCTCGCTCAATGGATCTCGGTCTTCCGGACGTGGCGGTGGCGCGGAACGAGCCGCGCGGACGGCGCGAGGGTGGCTACGAGATGTTCCAGTCGCCCTGGATCTCGACCTTCTCGTTGAACACCTGGGCGGTCTTGATCAGGGCGGCGGTCACCTGCGCGCCGTTGCCCCGGGCCGCCACGGCCTCGTCGACCATGCGGCGCATCTCGTCCTCGAAGCCGCGGTCGAGCAGCATGTGGGCGGCGAGAACCCGCTCGAGCTCCTGCTGGGCGCTCTCGTCGTCGGGTGCTCGGGTCACCTGGTCGAGGGCGCTCTCGGCGGCGGAATCACCGCGGAACCGCACGCGGATCCGCTCGATCAGCCGGGTCCAACCGGCCCACCCCGCACGCCCGGCCTCCTGGCCCGCGCTCTCCAGTGCTCCCTTTGCCACGAGTGCGACACCCGCGGCCGCGACAGCCGTCACCGGATCCATCTCGTTCCCCCGATTTCACCTGTGGACCGGTGGCACACACGATCCACGAGGTCACTGTAGGTCACAGGGGTGGCCAGGGTCCGGGCCTTGCGCATCTTCGGACCAGGTTGACCGAAACTTGACCGTGGCACGGACTTCCGTGGATCAACTCCCCTTCAGGGGAAGCTCCTTGATCCCGTTGATGAAGTTCGACACCAGCCGCCGCGGCGGCCCGGCGAGGGTCAGGGTCGGCAGGGCCCGGCCCACCTCCTCGTACAGCACCCGCAGTTGGAGCCGGGCGAAGTGTGCGCCCAGGCAGACGTGCGGGCCGTCGCCGAACGAGACGTGAGGGTTGGGGGTGCGCGTCAGGTCCAGGGCGAAGGGGTCGCGGTGGACGCGCTCGTCGTGGTTGGCCGAGGCGTGGAAGACGACGACCTTGTCGCCCTTGGTGATCCGCGTGCCGGACAGCGTCGTGTCGTGGGCGGCCGTGCGGCGGAAGGTGAGGACGGGCGGGTGGCGGCGCAGCAGCTCGTCGACCGCCGTCGTCAAGTCCACCCGTCCCGCGCGCAGTTGTCGGTACGCGGACGGGTGCTCCGCCAGCAGGGCCAGGGCTCCCGGGGCCGCGCCGCGGACCGTGTCGTTGCCCGCGACGGTCAGGAGGAAGAAGAACATCTGGCGTTCGGGCGGGGTGAGTTCGGGGTCGGCGGCGAGCGTCGTCATGACGTCGTCGGCGGGGTGGGCGCGTTTGTGGGCGGTGAGTTCGTCGGCGTACGCGAACATGTCGGCCAGCGCGGCGGGGGAGCGCGGGTTCACGCGCGCTGAGCCTTCCGGCGCCTCGTCGGGGTCCTGGTAGCCGATGACGCGACGCGTCCAGTGCAGCATCAGGCTGCGGTCGGACTCGGGGACGCCGAGCAGGTCGGCGAGGTTGAGCAGGGCGTAGTCGTCGGTGACCGTCGCGACCAGGTCGACCGTGCCCGGTGTCTCGAGTGCCTTGACCAGCAAGGACCTCGCGCGGTCGCGGGCCGCCCGCGTGAACGCCTCCACGCGGCGCGGGGTGAACGCGCGGCTCACCAGGCGGCGCAGCCTGCCGTGGGCCGGCGGGTCCTGGTTGAGCATCATGCCGCGGATGAAGGGCAGGTCCGCCGGGTCCGGGTCGCGGATCTGGGTCGCGCCCAGGTGCGAGGAGTACGTCGCGGAGTCCTTGAGGACCCGGACGACGTCCGCGTGCCGGGTCACCGCCCAGAAGCCGGGGCCCGCGGGCCAGCCGAGGACCGCCGGTTCGTCCTGCCACGCCACCGGGTGGTGGTCGCGCAGCGTGCGGTAGCGGTCGTGCGGGACCCCGCGCCCGTACAGGCGGGGGTCGAAGACGTCGGGGACCGGCGTCGTCATGCGGCGTCCGCCCGCAGGAAGTCCTCCGCGACCCGGATCAGCGCGAGCGGCGCCTCGTCCATCGCGTAGTGCCCGCACACCGGGAGGTCGACCAGCTCACCGCGGACGAACCAGCGCAGCCATGTCGCACGGGTCAGGTCCGCCGAGAGCGCCGGGTCGAGCTGGCCGGTCACGGCGAGCGCGGGCGTCGTACAGCCCTCCAGGCCGGCGTGGAAGTCGTCGCCCGTCCACGAGTCGAGCCAGGCCCGGAACGCCTTGGCGTCGCTGCACTCCAGCGAGCGTGCCACCATGCGGTCCAGCCAGGCGGCCGGGCGGACGCCGCCCGTTGTGACGTCGAGGATCGCGCGCCGGTGCTCGGGCCTGGTGTCCGCCGTGGAGAACAGCTCCCACTGCTCGGGCGGCAGCGGCAGCCCGGACGCCGGGACCGGGGACACGCCCACGATCCGCCGCACCCGCCCCGTCGCGTTCGCCACCACCCGCTGCGCCACGCTGCCGCCCATCGAGTGCCCGACCAGGGAGAACCGGGTCCAGCCGAGCCGGTCCGCGAGGTCCAGCACGTCCGCCGCGCCCTCGGCCGTCGTGTACGCGCCGGGCACGTCCTTCGCCCTGCCGTAGCCGCGCAGGTCCACGAGCGCGTACTGGAACGACTCGCGGTCCAGGTCGGGCACGATCGGCGCGTACGCGGAGCGGTCGGCGAACCAGCCGTGCACCGCGATCACCTTGTGCGGTCCTTCGCCGTGCAGTTCGTGGGGCAGGTGGAAGGAGGAGGCCACGTCGACTCCCGGAGGTGTGGGGGCGGTGCCGGTCGCGTCCACGGTGGCGCGGACCGGTGCCACCGTAAAGAGGGCGTACCCGGTCGTACCCCGGCCATCGGCGACAATGGGCGTGTGACCTCCTCCGATGCCGGCTCCGATCCCGTGCCCGCCGACCCGCACCGCCTCGAACTGCTCGCCGACTGCGGTTCCTGCTTCGGCCTGTGCTGCGTGGCGCTGCCGTTCGCCAAGTCCCACGACTTCGCGGCGGACAAGAACGCGGGCACCCCCTGCCGCAACCTCCAGGACGACTTCCGCTGCGGCATCCACACCCGGCTGCGCGACGAGGGCTACCCGGGCTGCACGGTCTTCGACTGCTTCGGCGCTGGCCAGAAGATCTCCCAGGTCACCTTCGAGGGGATCAGCTGGCGCGAGCGCCCCGGGAGCGCGCGGACCATGACCGAGGTCTTCCCGGTCATGCGCCAACTGCACGAACTCCTCTGGTACTTGACCGACGTACTGGAGCTGCGCCGCGCCGAACCCGTGCACCGGGAGGCCCGCGGCGCCCGCGCCGACATCGAGCGCCTCACGCGCGCGGGCGCCGACGAACTGCTCGCCGCGGACGTCCCCGCGATCCGGGGCGAGGTGAACGAGCTGCTGCTCAGGGCGAGCGAGCTGGAGCGCGCCGTGGTTCCCGGCCGCAAGAAGAACCACCGCGGCGCGGACCTGATGGGCGCCCGCCTGCGCAAGGCCGACCTCCGCGGCGCGAACCTCCGCGGCGCCCTGCTGGTGGCCGCCGACCTGACCGGCGCCGACCTCCGCTCGGCCGACCTGATCGGCGCGGACCTCCGCGACACCCGCCTCACCGGCGCCGACCTCACCGACGCCCTGTTCCTCACCCAGGCCCAGCTGAACGCGGCACAGGGCGACGCGTCGACGAAGATCCCGGAGGGCCTGACGCGCCCGGGGCATTGGCAGGCGGCAGCGCCCCGCTAGGGCCTGTCCGCGCACACGGACGGCAACGCCCGTGCCAGTCCGGCCCGATGCAGCGCGTCGAACCCTTGGAGCCGCGCCTCCCGCCCCGCCACCGCCACGAGTACCGGCGCGCACCCCACCGTCCCCCGCCCGGCCCGCGCGTCCCGCAGCGCGCCGAGCAGCTCCCCGGTGATCCGGTCGAGCGCGGGCCGCACCTCGGTCGCGAGGTCGGGCCGCTCGGCCGGACGCTCGCCGGGGTGCGCGTCCCACCGGGCGTAGAGGCCGCGCTGCACCACCTTGTTGGCCTCGATCTGGTCGCGGAACACGGCCTGCGCGTACGCCGGGTCGAGCCCCAGTCCGGCCGAGCGCGCCGCCACGTCGTCGAGGACCTGCCGCTCGCGCGCCGGGTCGTCGATCGGCGTGGACGTGCCGTACTTGGCGGCCGCGACCTTGTCGGCGAGAGCGAGCCGCTCGGCCGCGAGCGAGCTGACGGTGGTCAGGGCGCGGGGTTCGACGTGGGCGGCCGCCGCGGTGGGCGCGCCGGACGTGGTGGCCGCGGCGGGGACGGCCGCGCCGCCGAGGGCGAGAACGGCGGTGGCGGCGATGACCAGGGTGCGGGTGCGCAACGTGTGAGTCCCTCGGGTCGTACGGGCGTCGGGCACCCTGTGTATCAAGCGACCGGCGTCCGGTTCATCGCCGGAACGTGTGGAATTCGCACAGGTCCGGGTCGGTCGTGTACGCGTACAGGACGGGGGCGGAGCGGCTGCCGCTGATGTCGTAGTCGTAGAGGCTGCCCGTCAGGCTCAGTTCGAGGTCGACGCCGTTCTCGTCGGCGTTGTCGAGGTCGGGGACGAGCGACCAGGCGCCGGTGACGGCCCCGGTGCGGTCGTCCCGCGACGAGTCGTCCAGGTCGATGCTGTCGGGCCAGCCGGTGTCGGCGGTGAAGGCCCCGGGGCGCAGCACGAGTTCGCCGGACGGATCGCCGTGCCAGGTCCCGACGAGATCGGCGGCGGTGATGCCGGCGGGCGTCGGTCCTTCGGGTCCGCAGTAGCCGATCCGTCCCATGCAGCCGGACGCGAACATGGCCACCAGTGTGAGCGCGCAGGCGAGAACAGCCGTACGGAACACGGAACCCCCCAGGTTTTGAACGTGTTCAAGTGCGCACAGCGTACCCCGTGGAGCAGCCCGCTTCCCCGACGGGAGTGGAATCACTCCCCGTTCACGCGATGGTGCGATCATGTGCCGCCCCGGGGATGGCCGTTCGGGGCCGTGGGTAGAGCCGCGCACATGACTGAGCCGTCCTCACAGCCGTTCCGACTGCCGCGCTTCTACATGCCGTACCGGGCGCGCATGAATCCGCACCTCGAAGAGGCGCGGGCCCACTCCACCGACTGGGCCCGCGAGATGGGCATGCTGGAGGGCTCCGGCGTCTGGGAGCAGAGCGACCTGGAGGCCCACGACTACGGACTGCTGTGCGCGTACACGCACCCCGACTGCGACGGCCCGGCGCTCTCCCTGATCACCGACTGGTACGTGTGGGTCTTCTTCTTCGACGACCACTTCCTGGACATGTTCAAGCGCACCAACGACCGCGCGGCCGGCAAGGCCCACCTCGACCGGCTGCCGTTGTTCATGCCGATGGACCTGGACGCGGAGGTCCCCGCGCCGGAGAACCCCGTCGAGGCGGGGCTCATCGACCTGTGGCGGCGCACCGTGCCCGCCATGTCGATGGAATGGCGCCGCCGCTTCGCCGAGTCGACCGAACACCTGCTCAACGAGTCGATGTGGGAACTCTCCAACATCGACGAGGGACGGATCTCCAACCCGGTCGAGTACATCGAGATGCGCCGCAAGGTCGGCGGGGCGCCCTGGTCGGCCGGGCTCGTCGAGTACGCGACCGCCGAGGTCCCCGCGGTCGTGGCGAGGTCGAGGCCGCTGCGCGTCCTCATGGAGGCGTTCTCCGACGGCGTCCACCTGCGCAACGACCTGTTCTCGTACGAGCGCGAGGTCCAGGACGAAGGGGAACTCTCCAACGGCGTCCTGGTGCTGGAGACCTTCTTCGGCTGCACGACACAGGAGGCGGCGGAGGCCGTCAACGACGTACTCACCTCACGGCTGCACCAGTTCGAGCACACCGCGCTCACCGAGGTGCCCGCGCTCGCCCTGGAGAAGGGGCTCACGCCGGACCAGGTCGCGGCCGTCGCCGCCTACACGCAGGGCCTTCAGGACTGGCAGTCCGGCGGCCACGAGTGGCACCTGCGGTCGAGCCGCTACATGAACAAGGGGGCTGTCCAGGAGCGCCCGTTGGGCGGGCCGACCGGGATCGGGACCGAGTCCACCGACGTACGGGCACTGTTCGACGCGGTCGGGGCCGAGCGGCTGCGGGCGTACACCCATGTGCCGTTCCAGAAGGTGGGCCCCTCCAGGATCCCCGAGCTCTACATGCCGTTCGAGCTGCGGCTCAACTCCGGCCTGGCAGGCGCGAGGGAGCGCCTCGTCCCCTGGGCGCACCGGATGGGCATCCTGGCGGAGGGCGTCTGGGACGAGGACAGGCTCGCGGCCGCCGACCTGGCCCTGTGCTCGGCGGGCCTCGACCCCGACGGCACGCCGGAGGCGCTCGACCTCAGCGCGCAGTGGCTCGCCTGGGGGACGTACGGGGACGACTACTACCCCCTCGTCTTCGGTCATCGGCGTGACATGGCCGCGGCCCGGCTCTGCACCGAGCGCCTGTCGGCGTGCATGCCGATCGCCGGTGAGGAGATCCCGGCACCGGCCAACGCCATGGAGCGCGGCCTCGCCGACCTGTGGCTGCGCACCGCGCGCGACATGACTCCCGACCAGCGGCGCAGCCTCAAGGCATCCGTCGACGTCATGACGGAGAGCTGGCTGTGGGAACTCGCCAACCAGATCCAGAACCGGGTCCCCGACCCCGTCGACTACCTGGAGATGCGCCGCGCCACCTTCGGCTCCGACCTGACCATGAGCCTGTGCCGCCTCGGCCACGGGCCCGCCGTACCGCCCGAGGTGTACCGCAGCGGCCCCGTCCGCTCCCTGGAGAACGCGGCGGCCGACTACGCGATGCTGGTCAACGACGTGTTCTCGTACCAGAAGGAGATCGAGTACGAGGGTGAGGTCCACAACGCGATCCTCGTCGTGCAGAACTTCTTCGGAGCCGACTACCCGACAGGCCTGCGCGTCGTGCACGACCTGATGACGCAGCGCATGCAGCAGTTCGAGCACGTGGTCGCGCATGAACTGCCTCTTCTGTACGAGGACTTCAAGCTCGACCGGTCGGCGCGGTCGGTCATGGACGGCTATGTCGAGCAGCTGCGCAACTGGATGTCCGGCATCCTCAACTGGCACAGGGAAGTGGACCGTTACCGCGCCGACCACCTCGCCGACCGCGCCCACGGCTTCCTGCCGGACCGGATCCCGGCCTCGCCGCTGCCTCTCATGACACCGCCGGTGTACGCGCCCGAACCGCCGGCGGTGACACCCGCGCCGGACCCCGTCGACTCCGCCGCCGCAGTCCCCGCCGGGATCGGAGCGCCGCTGCCGTCCACGGCGCCGCCGCCGCTGCCCTTCGCGTGGAAGGCGTCGGTTCCGGTTCCGGTTTCCGGACCTCCTCGTCCGGAATGACGGGTTCAGGGAACTTTGGTGGGGTCCCCGCGGTCTTGGTAGGTGAGACGGCCACTGACCGGCCGTACGACCGGGGGACTTCACGAGAACACACGGGGGTGTTCTTACCTTGACCGAGATCGCTGAGATCTTCGACCGCATCACGGACGGACCGACCGGGGGAGAGGCGGGGGAACTGGTGCCGTACGCGGCGCCGTTGACCGTGCCGCCGGTGCTGCGGCCCGCGTCCGACGACGTACTGAAGGAGACCGAGATCGCGCTGCGCCCGGTGTGGCAGCGCCTCCACCCGCAGCTGCCGCCCACCCTCATGTGGGGGTACGACGGACACGTGCCGGGCCCGACGATCGAGGTGCGGCGCGGGCAGCGCGTCCGCATCGCCTGGACCAACCGCATCCCGAAGGGCGGCGAGTACCCGGTGACGGCGGTGGAGGTGTCGAACGCGACACCGAACCCGAGCACCGAGCCCGGCCGCGGCAAGGTGCCGGTCCCGCCGATCGCCGACGTCGCGGCCCTGCCCGCCTGGTCCGTCACGCATCTGCACGGCGCGCAGACCGGCGGCGGCAACGACGGCTGGGCGGACAATGCGGTGGGCTTCGGCGACGCACAGCTCTCCGAGTATCCGAACGAGCACCAGGCGGTGCAGTGGTGGTACCACGACCACGCGATGAACATCACGCGGTGGAACGTGCAGGCGGGCCTGTACGGCACGTACCTCGTCCGTGACGACGAGGAGGACGCGCTGGGGCTCCCGAGCGGGGAGCGGGAGATCCCGCTGCTCCTCGCGGACCGGAACCTGGACACGGACGAGGACGGCAGTCTGAACGGGAGGCTGCTGCACAAGACCGTCAAGGTCCAGGAGGCGAACCCGGAGACGGGCAAGCCGGTGTCCCTGCCCTTCACCGGCCCGTACACGACGGTGAACGGGAGGATCTGGCCGTACGCCGAGGTGGACGCGGCGTGGTACCGCTTCCGCCTGGTGAACGCGTCGAACGCGCGCATCTACGACCTGGTCCTCATCGACGAGGACGGCGACCCGGTCCCGGGCGTCCTGAAGCAGATCGGCAGCGACGGCGGGCTGCTGCCCCGGCCGGTGCCGGTCGACTTCGACGACGCGCTGCCGACGCTGACCGTCGCGCCTGCCGAGCGGATGGACCTGCTCATCGACTTCGCGGCGCTCGCCGGCCGGCGGGTCCGCCTGGTCAACAAGGGCCCCGGGCAGCCGGCCGGGGTACCGGACCTGCCGGGCAACGTGCGCTATCCGGACGTCCTGGAGTTCCGGGTGCGCGACTGCGGCGCACAGGACACCTTCACGCTGCCCGAGGTGCTCTCCGGCTCCTTCCGGAAACTGACGCACGACATCGAGCACGGGCACCGCCTCGTCGTGCTGACCCCGCCCGCGACCAAGGGCGGCGGCGGACACCCCGAGATGTGGGAGATGACGGAGGTCCCGGCGGAGGAGGCCGCGCACCTGGAGCTGCCCGCCGAGGGCATCATTCAACTGGTCAACGACAAGAACGAGTTGAAGACCTACCGTCGTACCTCACGGACCTTCAACGACGGGCTCGGCTTCACCGTCGCGGAGGGAAGCCACGAGCAGTGGAGCTTCCTGAATCTCGCGGTGAACCCGCCGGTGGTGCACCCCATGCACATCCACCTCGCCGACTTCCAGATCCTCGGCCGCGACGCCTACGACGCGTCGGGGTTCGACGTGACGGTCGGCGGCACGGCCGAGCCGGTGACGTACGACGCGAAGACCACCGTCCCGTTCCCGCCGAACGAACACGGTTACAAGGACGTGTTCCGTGCGCTGCCCGGGCAGATGCTGCGCGTCATGGGCAAGTTCGACGGGGCGTACGGGCGGTTCATGTACCACTGCCACCTCCTCGAGCACGAGGACATGGGCATGATGCGGCCGTTCGTCGTGATGCCGAAGGAGGCCCTGACGTTCGACCACGGGGCCGGGCACGGGGGTGACCACGGCGGACACACCGCTTAGACGGAAGTCGCGGCCCGCGCGTGCTCGACCGCCGCGCGGGCCGGCGCCTGCACGATCGGGTGCGGCCGGCTGCCGTCACCGTGCAGCTCCGGCCGGAACAGCGTGGCGAGGAAGAACGGGTGCCGGTCGGTGCCGAGCTCGGCGATCCGGACCTGTCCCTCCTCGTCCGTGCCGGTGAACCGCAGACCGTGGGCGCGCAGCGTGTCCAGGTGGCCGGCCGGGCCGTAGCCGCAGAGGTAGCGCTCGACCGTGCGGTCCGCGCCGAGCACCGACTCGGCGAGCGACCCCGCGGTCAGCGTCACCGTGCCCGGCACCGACCTGCGGACCCTGCTCACGCTCGCCGCGGCGGGCCACGGCCTGACCGTGCTGCCCGCCTCGCTCGCCGCGGACGTGACCGGAACGGTCGCGGTACCGCTCACCGCGCCACGCGTCGTGCACCGCACGGAACTCGTCCACACGGGGGTGCCGCCGAGGCCCGGCGGAGCGGTTCGCGGCGGCCCTGACCGGCTGACCGGTGACCGGCCGCACCGGCTGACCTGGGCGTGCAGCCCGGAATTCGAGCGGGCTCCGGCACTCTCACTCGTTCGGGGATCGTCGCGCGCCGTCGCCGCGGGTAGGGCTGTGGCCGGAGGCGAGCGGCCCAGGAACGCGGAGGCGAGCGACCCATGGATCAGACTGCGTTGCGTCCCAAGTCCATGCCGGGAGCCGCCGGGGCGGACCCTGATCCTGATCCCGGGGCCGAGCCCGGTACGGGCGGCGCCCGCACCCCGAAGCGGGGGCCCCGCCCGCACGCCGCGCGGCGCCGGGGCCGCCGCCTGGTCGGATGGCTCTTCGGCGTGCTGTGCGCGCTCGTCCTGGTGCTCGCGGGCGTGGGCCTCGGCACCGTCGGCGCGACCCTCATCGGCCTGAGCAAGATGGCCGAGATGCAGCAGCGGGCCGCCGCGGCCGGACCGGCGCCGTCGGCGAAGCCGAGCCCCGCCCCGAGCCGCGCCGCCGCGCGGGGCAGCCTCGGTGTCGAGGTCGTCGACGCGCCCCGTGGACCGGGCGCGCTCGTCGTCGCCGTGCACGTACCGGGACCCGGCTACACGGCGGGCCTGGTCCGCGGCGACGTCCTGCTCGGCCTCGGCACGGCGCGGATCGGCTCGGCGAGCGACCTCGCGGCCGTGGTCGCCGACGCACGGCCCGGACACGAGCTCACCCTCGACGTACGGCACGACAGCGGCGCACGTCAGGAACTGACGGCCGTCCCCGGGGTCGTCACCTGAGCCCGGGGCCGCCCGAGCGCCGTCGGCCCATGGCCGAGGGGCCCACTCGCGCCGCCGCCCCGCGACGGGCAGGATGCTGCAGTGGAACCGACACCCGCGAGCACCCCGCACGCCTACGGAGGCCCGGACATGACCACCGGCACACCCGCGCCCTTCACCGCAGCGGACTACAAGGCCCGCATGGACCGGGCCGCACGGTCCGCCGCCGACGCCGGGCTCGCCGGAGTGCTGGTCGCGCCGGGCCCCGACCTGGTCTGGCTCACCGGCTACCACGTACCGGCCGACACCGAGCGGCTCACTCTCCTCGTGCTCGCCGCCGGGCAGGAGCCCACCCTCGTCGTGCCGACCCTGGAGGCGCCCGACGCCGCGAAGGCAGCGGGCGCGGACGCCATGACGCTGCGCGACTGGACCGACGGCAAGAACCCGTACGACATCACCGCGCCCCTGATGGACGTCTGCGGCCGCTTCGGCGTCAGCGACAACGCCTGGGCGATGCACCTGCTCGGCCTGCAGAGGACCCTGCCCGAGACGTCGTACGTGTCACTGACCGAGGCGCTCCCCATGCTGCGCGCCGTCAAGGACGCCGCCGAGCTGGAGCGGCTCGCGGCGGCCGGTGCCGCGGCCGACGCCACGTACGAGGAGATCAAGAAGGTCGCCTTCGCGGGCCGCGAGGAGAACGACATCGCCCGTGAACTGTCCGATCTGCTCAAGCGGTTCGGGCACTCCCAGGTCGACTTCACCGTCGTCGGCTCCGGGCCCAACGGCGCCAACCCGCACCACGAGGCGGGCGAACGCGTCATCCAGCACGGCGACATGGTCGTCCTGGACTTCGGCGGGCTCAAGCACGGCTACGGCTCCGACACCACCCGCACCGTGCACGTCGGCGAGCCGACGGACGAGGAGCGCGAGGTCCACGACATCGTCCGCGAGGCCCAGACCGCGGCGTGCGACGCGGTGCGGCCCGGCATCGCCTGTCAGGACGTCGACCGGGTCGCCCGCAAGGTCATCACCGACGCCGGGTACGGCGAGTACTTCATCCACCGCACCGGGCACGGCATCGGCGTCACCACCCACGAACCCCCGTACATGATCGAGGGCGAGGAGCAGGAGCTGGTGCCCGGCATGTGCTTCTCCGTGGAACCCGGCATCTATCTCCCCGGCCGCTTCGGCGTGCGCGTCGAGGACATCGTCACCGTCACCGAGACCGGCGGCCGGCGCCTCAACTCCACCGCGCGGGACATGGCGATCGTGGGCTGACCCCGTGCAGGAGCCGCTCGCCGAGGACACCGTGCGCCGCCTTCTGAAGAGCGTCCTTCCGGACGGCGGCGGCATCGAGCTGCGCCCGGTCACCGACACGGCCTGGTGGGTGGGTGCGGGGCACGTGCTGCGGCTCGCGCGGGACGCGCGGGTCTCCCAGGGACTGCGCCGCGAGGCGCGGCTGCGCGACCTGCTCCGTCCCTACGTCACCGTCGCCCTGCCGGTGTGCGTCGCCGCCGGGGAGTGGGCGCCCGGCCTCGCCTACGCTCTGGACACCCGGCTGCCCGGGGAGTCCGCCGAGACCCGCGACGTCACCGCGGCCGGCGAGGAGGACCTCGCGGGGCTGCTCACCGGGCTGCACGCCGTGCCCGTGGCGCGGGCCGTGCCGCTCGGGGTGCCGAAGGTGGCGCCGCGCTCCCTGGAGAACCTGCGCCGGGAGGCGAAGCGCGCCGCGGAGTGGCTCGACAGGGAAGGGGAGTTCGAGGCGGCCCGCCTCGGGCAGCTCACGGCCCAGGCGGTGGCCCAGCTCGGGCCGCAGGCCGACGCGGTGCTCGTCCATCACGCCGTCACGGGGCAGCATCTGACCGTCTCGGCGGACGGGCGGGTGCGCGGAGTCCTCGACTGGGCCGACGTGGTCGTGGGCGATCCGGCGGAGGACATCGCCGGTCTCGCGATCTCGGTGGGTGCCAGAGCGGCGGTGCGCTCCGCGACGCTGGCCGGGTACGGGGCCCGGGTCTGCCTTCGCGGGTTGTGGCTGGCGCGGTGCGACGCGCTGGTCCGTCTCGCCGCGCGGCTTCAGGGGGCGGGTGGGGGGTCTGCGGGGTTGTTGCGGGTGCGGATGGAGCGGGCGTGGGAGGCGATCCTGCTGGAGCTGGTGTCGGAGTGACGCGGGGCGCGGGTCCAGGGCAAGCCGCGCGGAGCGCATGGAACTGCGCGACCAGCCCCCACGCACCCGCAGGTGAACCCGCACCCCGAACCCCTACGGCGCCTCCACCACCACCGCCGACTCCGCCGGAACCGTCAACAGCCCGTCGGAACCCGGTGACTGGACGGAGTCCCACGCGGCCAGGACGCGGGTGACCGGGCGCCCCAGCGGGATCGACACCTCCGTGCGCGACAGGTTCACCGCCACCCGCACGTCCCCGCGCCGGAACGCCACCCACCGGGCCCGTTCGTCGAAAGCGACCCGTACCGCCGCCAGATCCGGGTCCTGAAGGTCCGTACGGGCGCGTCGCAGGGCGATGAGATCCCGGTACCAGGCGAGCACGCGCGCGTGGTGCCCCGTTTCGCGCTCCGCCCAGTTCAGGCAGGAGCGCTCGCGCGTCGCCGGGTCCTGCGGGTCGGGGATGTCCGCCTCGGCCCAGCCGTGCGCCGCGAACTCCCGCCGCCTGCCCTTGCGTACGGCCTCGGCGAGCGAGGGGTCGGTGTGGTCCGTGAAGAACTGCCAGGGCGTGCTGGCGGCCCACTCCTCGCCCATGAACAGCATCGGCGTGAAGGGGCTGGTGAGGACCAGGGTCGCCGCACAGGCCAGGAGGCCGGGGGAGAGGGACGCGGAGAGGCGGTCGCCCTGGGCGCGGTTGCCGATCTGGTCATGGGTCTGGGTGTAGGCGAGGAGGCGGTGCCCGGGGACGCGGGAGCGGTCCAGGGGACGGCCGTGCCGGCGGCCGCGGAACGTCGAGTACGTACCGTCGTGGAAGTAGCCGTGCGTGAGGGTCTTGGCGACCGCGGCGAGCGGCTCGCGCGCGAAGTCGGCGTAGTAGCCCTGCTGTTCACCGGTGACGGCCGCGTGCACGGCGTGGTGCATGTCGTCGTTCCACTGCGCGTGCACCCCGAGGCCGCCCTGGCGGCGGGGTGTGATGACGCGCGGGTCGGCGAGGTCGGACTCGGCGATCAGGAACAGCGGGCGGTCCAGGCGCACCGCCAACTCGTCGACCGCGGTGGAGAGTTCCTCCAGGAACGGCAGAGCGCGGCCGTCGTGGAGCTCGTGGACCGCGTCCAGGCGCAGGCCGTCGAGGCGGTAGTCGCGCAGCCAGGCCAGCGCGCTCTCGATCAGGTAGGCGCGGACCTCGTCGGAGCCGGGCGCGTCCAGGTTCACGGCGCTGCCCCACGGCGTGTGGTGGGTGTCCGTGAAGTACGGGCCGAAGGAGGGCAGGTAGTTGCCGGACGGGCCCAGGTGGTTGTGGACCACGTCGAGGACGACGCCGAGGCCCAGTTCGTGCGCGGAGTCGACGAAGCGCTTCAGTGCCTCGGGTCCGCCGTACGGCTCGTGGACGGCCCACAGGCTGACTCCGTCGTACCCCCAGCCGTGCCGGCCGGGCACCGGGCACAGCGGCATCAACTCGATGTGCGTGACGCCGAGTTCGGCCAGGTGGCCCAGGTGCGCGGCCGCCGCGTCGAGCGTGCCCTCGCGGGTGTACGTGCCCACGTGCAGCTCGTACAGGACCGCCCCGGACAGTTCGCGCCCGGCCCAGTCGCCGCGCCACGCGTACCGCTTGTGGTCGACGACCGCGCTCGGGCCGTCGGGGCCGTCGGGCTGGCGGCGTGAGCGCGGGTCGGGCAGGACGGGGCCGCCGTCGACCGAGAAGCCGTAACGGGCCCCGTCCGCGGCGTCCGCCGTCCCCGTCCACCAGCCCGCGCGGTCCGGGTCGCGACCCAACGCGCGCGTGGAGCTGTCCACTTGGAGATCCACGCGCTCGGCCTGTGGTGCCCACACCTCGAACTGCACGGGCGTTCCCCCTCGTACGTAACAGGCGTAACAGGATGTCTGCTCACGGTGACGATGTGTCCCATGGTGCGTCAGACATCGTCGTCACGCGGCCGGTTCGTCGAGGTGGGTTCCGCGTCACACGGAGATCACGCGCGGATCAGGCCCGCACGGCCGGATCAGACGTAGTTGACGCGCTTCTGTGCCACCGGGTACCCGGCGCGGGCGAAATGCCCCGCCATCGGGACGTTGCCGTCGTCGGTCGCCGCCGCGATGAACTCGGCTCCCCGCTCGACCAGGAAGTGCGTGCACTCCACCAGGAGGTCATACGCGTATCCGTGGCCGCGCTGCTCGGGCACCACGCCGATGAAGCCGATGCAGGGGCCCGACGGATTGTGCGCCGGCACATGGATGCCGACCAGCTCGCCGTCCTCCGTGTACGCCAACCGCAGCCACTCGCGCGGCGACGGGCACCAGTGGAAGAAGTCCAGCTCCTCCTGCGCGGCCTGGTCGAGGCCACCCTCCTCGACGGCCTTGAGCGCGTGCGCGTCCAGCGTCACCGAGTGCACGCGGCGCAGCACGTCCAGGATCACCTCGTCGTCCGGCTCGGTCCGGAACTCCAGGCGGCCGGGCCGCTCGGGGATCCCGTCGGCCGGGGTCCAGCGGTAGCGGAAGCGCTCCACGAGGCGGCGCATCCCCGCCGCCTCCGCCGCCCGCATCCGGGCCTCGGCGGCGGCCCTCACCTCGGGCAGCTCCTGCCAGTCCGGCGGCAGCATCAGGTCGTACTCCGCCCGCAACGGCGCCCGGCGCAGCAGCTCGACGGCCGCCTCCTCCTCGCCGTCGGCGAAGTCGAACCAGTCCAGGGCCTTGGGCTCGTCGTCGTCCGGTCCGCCCCACCACGCTGCCCGCGCCACGACACGGTCGCCGCGCAGCGCCACCCACGTCCAGTCGGGCCGGTACTCGCCGCCCCGGGCGACGGTGCGGTGCACGGACTTGGTGAGGGCCCGGCCGACCAGGCCGGGGTCGTCCAGCGCGTGGAACAGATGGGCGTCGTCCTCGACGAGGGCGCGGATGATCAGGTCGTGCGAGGCGGTGCCTACTGCAGAAGGCAAGAAATCTCCTTGAAGGGCGGCCCGTTGCCGGCCGCGGCCGGATGAACGTACACAGCGGTCCGGACCCGACGCTCCCCATTTTCTGGACACCTCGGCCGTCGCTGCCGGACAATCGCACCTGTGACGGCATCTTTTGAGCACCACACGTACCCGGCTCGGCTCTCCGACGCCGAGCGGGAGCGTGCGCTGAAGGTGCTCAGGGACGGCGCCGCGCTCGGCCGGCTCTCGCACGACACGTTCGTACGCCGGATGGAGCTGGCCCTCACCGCCCGCAGGCCGGACGAACTCGCCGCGCTCACCGCCGACCTGCGGGACGAGAACCGCTGGGTACGGGCGATGCTCGGGGCCGTGGGCGCCGTCTCCGGGTTCACGGTGCGGCTGCGCCGGGCCTGGACCGTGGAGCGGCTGCCGAAGCTGCTGCTGCCCCCGGTCGCCCACCCGTACCCGCTGCGCATCGGCCGCGACCCGGCCAACGGCCTGCGGCTCAGCCACGAGACGGTCTCCCGGGTGCACGCCGAACTCAGCCACCACGGCGGCATGTGGGTGCTGCGCGATCTCGGCTCCACCAACGGCACGTCCGTGAACGGACGCAGGGTGATCGGCACCGCCGTCGTCCAGGACGGCGACCAGGTCGCGTTCGGGCGCATGTCGTTCCGGCTTTCGGCCGACTGAGCCTCCAGGGGTGGCCTGTTCGGGTGGATGACTCCGCGCACCGGGTGGGGCGGGGCCTGCCGTGCCGATGCATCCGGGGGTACGGGCGAGCGCCCGCGCATCCCTGGAACGCGAGGAACGGTGACACTCATGACGGTGGGGACGAAACGTCGCACCACTCTGCCCGCTCTGTCGACTCTGCTCGCGGTGGCGGCCGCGGGCGCACTGCTCGGCACGGCGGCCGTCGGCACGGCACAGGCGGTCCCCGGGACGGCGGACCCTCGGGGGACGCTGCCCGGCAACTGGTTCCACGTGAGCGTCATGGAGGGCGACCGCGCCGCAGGTGACCCGAAGGGCACCCTGCTGCGCTGTCCCGCGAGGACAGGGGACAGCCACCCGCACGCGGACGCCGCCTGCCGCGAACTCGCCGCGGCCGAGGGCGACATCAACCGCATCCCCGCCGAGGACCTGACCTGCCCCATGATCTACAAGCCGGTCAGGGCGGTCGCGCACGGCATGTGGGACGGCCGCCGCGTGGCCTACACCCGCGGCTTCTCCAACGCGTGCGTGCTGCACGCCATGACGGGATCGGTCTTCAAGGTCGACGACTGAGCCCCACGAGACCTAGGGCCTGTCTTCAAACTCCCGTCGTCGCCCGGAGGGCGGGCCTCGCGGCGTCAATGGGGTCTCCCCTGCTCGGAGCTTTTCGGAGAGCTTGGGGAAGCGTGCCAGGCGTCGCGGGGCAGACGGGACTTTGCGGACACGACCTAGGGGCGCGCGGCTCAGCCCTGCGCGTGCTGCACCGCCGCGATCGTGGTCCGCGCCTGGTGCTCGACCTGGTGGGCCACCGGCACCCACCGGGCCCCGAACCGCTCCGCGTACACCTCGCACCAGCGGGTGACGAGGAAGTCGAGCCGGGGCGCGGCCCCGTCCTCGGCGTCCTCCAGGACCCGCAGCAGCATCGCGGCGGCCCGCAGCGGCAGCCGCCGGGCGAACGCGTCGATGCTGCCCACGTACGCCATCGTCGCGTCCGGCGGCGGCGGTTGCATCCAGTCGTCGGCGAGCCCGGGCACCAGGCTCAGTGCCCAGCTCGCCGCCCGCAGCAGTGGCCCCCGGGTGTCGGGCAGCCGGGGCAGCGCCTCCGCGAGGATGTCCTCCACGAGCCGGGTGTCGCGGCTGAGGCGCGTCGAGAGCCGCCGCAGGGCCCGCTCGGGGGACGGGTGCGGCGCCGGGTCGTCCACCAGGTCGCTGGCCCACATCGGCACCTCCACGATCGCCGTGGAGCCGCCGTACCGGTGGGCGTGGTGCCAGGTGGAGTGCCGGGCGTCGTCCGGCAGGCTCGGGAACGCCGCCTGCGCGTCGGGGTCCGGCATCACATGGACGCCGGGGCCCGAGGCCGGCCAGCCCGCCGCGTCCGACGCGCCCGTCTCCACCGGTATGTGCAGTTCGGCCGCCGACTTGGCGAACGGCTCGGCGAGTCCCGGGATGTCCCGGGTCAACTGCACCCAGCTGCCGCCCAGTTCGGTGCCGTGCAGCGACACCTGGAGGTAGGGCCGCAGGGTGTCGATGACTCCGGTGAGCGCCGTGGTCTCCGGGGGGAGCCGGTCCGGCGGCAGCACCGAGGGGGACCACTCCGGCTGCTCGGGGCCCGCCGGGCGGAAGAAGTGCCGGTGATAGTCGAGCAGGGTGCGGGGCGCGGGAGTGCGGTGCAGGGCCGCGCCGTCCGGGTCCGCGCACAGCAGGAAGTGCCACGACCGGTCGGATCTCAGCGTGTGGTCGAACAGCGCCCGCCCGGCCAGATGCAGCACCGTGGCGCCACCGGTCGGTTCGTTGGCGTGGGCGCCCGCGACGACCAGGACCGCGCGCGGGTCGTGGCCCACGGACAGCAGATACAGGGGGCGTCCCCCACGCGACGTGCCTACCTGCCGTAGTCGGCACAGGTCAGGTCGTACAGTCGTCAGCTCCCGCGCTGACCGGGCCAGTTGGGCCGCCGTGGGGTATTGCTGGTCCGTCAGGTGACTCACCCCCGTTGGTGCTCCCGCCGTCAGCAATCCGCAGTACCCCACGCCCGGCGGCCGCTGTCAAGAAGGCCTATACCGGTGCTCGGCGCCGACGCAGGCTAGGCACGCCGCGGGTGAGGAACGTCTCGCCGACGGACCGGCGGCGCACGGTGCGGGCACACGTCCCGGCACCGGCCCGCCGCCGTTCCCGCTCCGTCGTCCGGCGACGCCCTTCAGGACGACTTCATACCCACGCGCGCGTGCATCCGACTCCGGGAAGCCGACGGAAGTAGTGCGCGGTTTTGTCCGCGCCGCGTCCCCGGCGTCACCCGGACGGACGTACGAGGCTGCGCGCCCGGGCCCGCGGTGGTGCCCTGGGAGCATCCGTGCGCGGCATCCCGCGCGCACCGGCACAGAGAGGGAGCCCCGCGATGCTGTGCCCCCTCGGCCCCGCCACGCGGCCGGCGACCCGGTATCCGCGCGGGACGCGGACACCTCCGAGCCTCGCCGACCCGGACGTCGCCCGTGAGCCGTACCCGCTGTACCGCACGCTGCGCGACAGCCACCCCCTCCTCCACGACGAGCCCTACGGCGCCTGGCTGCTCAGCCGGTACGCGGACGTCCGCGCGGCCCTCGCGGACCCGCGCCTGGTCGCGCCGCCTCCGGGCCGGACGTTCGCGCACCTGGAAGAGGGCACGCACGCCACCCACCGGGCGCTCGTCGCCCCGGCACTGCAAGGGCGCGCGCTGGCCGCCCTGAAGGGCGGCGTGGAACGCAGCGCCTACGTGTTGGCACGCCGCCTCACGCGGCGCCGGGAAGCGGACCTGGTGGAGGAGTTCTGCCGCTGGCTGCCCACGGCCGCCGTCGTCGCCGCGCTCGGGCTGCCCTACGAGGAGACCGTCCGATTCACCGCCTGGAGCCGGGGCGGGCTGACCCACCTGGGCGCCGCGCCCGCCGACGTGGAGGCCGCCCTGCGCCCCCTCGTCGCGTACCGCCGCGCGCACCCGGGAGACGACCTCCTGTCGGTGCTGTGCACCGCGCGGGCCGGCGGGCGTCCCGTCTCCGACGACCTCGTCACCGGGCTCGCGGCCGCGCTCCTGGGCGCGGGCGGCGAGGCCACCGGCATGGCCCTGGCCGCGTTCCTCGCCAACCTCCTGGACCACCCCGCCCAGTTGGCGCTGGTGCGCGCGAGGCCCGAGCTGACCGACGCCGCCTGGGCGGAGTCGATGCGCCGCGATCCGGCCGTGCACCTCGTGCTGCGCCGCGCGCTGGCCCCCGTTCCGGTGAGCGGCGGCACGATACCGGCCGGTGCCACCGTGGCCTGCCTGCTGGGCGCGGCGGGCCGGGACGCCTCCCGGTTCCCCGACCCGGACCGCTACGACCTGTTCCGGGCGGCCCCGGGCCAGCTGGCGTTCGGCGCGGGGCGGCACCGCTGCCTCGGGGTGCAACTGGCCCGCACGACGGCCGAACTGGGCTCGCGCGCCCTCCTGGAGGCGCTGCCCCGGATGGCCTGGGCCCCGGGCTTCAGGCCCGTCCCCGAAGGGCTGTCGACGCGGGCGCCGCGGGCCCTGGTCGTGCGGCTGCACTGACCGGGCCCGCGACCGCCCGAGGTTCAGTCGGTCCTGACCAGCAGGGCCACCGGCAGCTCCGCGAAAAGCTCCGCCACGCGCGCGTGCCCCCTGAAGCGCCGCCCTGGGGAGAGAAGTTCGGACCAGTCGCCGTCGGGGAGGTCCAGCTCCGTCTCCCGCCAGCCCCCCGCTTCGGCCAGCCGCAGCGACAGCCGGGTCACCGCGACGACGACCCGCCCGGACCGCGCATAGGCCACACAGTGCGCCTCGCCCGGGCCCTGTGCCGTCAGCGGCTCGTAGGTCGCGGCGCCGCCGAACCACTCGGGCCGCTCCCTGCGCAGCCGCAGCGCCGCCCCGGTGAGTGCCCCCTTCTCCACCGAGAGCGGGCCACGCCCCTTCCCGTCGTCGGCGTCGGCCCCGAAGCGGGCGGGGGCCCGGTTGTCCGGGTCGACCAGGGCGCGGTACTCGTACTCGGTGCCCTGGTAGACGTCGGGCACCCCGGGCATCGTCAGATGGACGAGGGCCGCGCCCAGGACGTTCGCCCGCACATGGGGGCTCAGCGCGTCCATGAAGCGCAGTACTTCGTTGCCGGGAGGGCCGCACGGGCCGGACGCCACGAAGTCCCGTACCGCGTCCTCGTAGGCGGAGTTCTGCTCCGTCCAGGTCGTGTAGAGGCCCGCCTCGCGCGCGTGCTTGAGCATCGC
Source organism: Streptomyces sp. HmicA12 (assembly GCF_000373565.1). Taxonomy (GTDB): domain Bacteria; phylum Actinomycetota; class Actinomycetes; order Streptomycetales; family Streptomycetaceae; genus Streptomyces. The sequence continues at coordinate 170,343 of NZ_KB891851.1, forward strand.
CTGCTGCAGCCGCTCCGGGTCGGCCGGGCCGAGGCCCGCCACCATCTGCCAGGCCGCCCAGGCCAGTTGAAGGTCGGGGGCGCTCGAACCGCCGCCGTGCGCGGTCCGCTCGGTGACGTCGGCGAGCAGCGCCTCCCACCGGTCCGGGCACTGGGTGAGGACCGAGATGCCCGCCCGCACGTCCGCGCTGCGCTTCGTGTCGTGCGTGGACAGGGCCGTCGACGTATAGGGCCAGTTGCGCTGCACGCGCGCGCAGTACGCGTGGAACGCCCCCGCGGGCACCGCGGGGTCGCGCGGGCTGCCGCCGACCTCCAGGGCCGACAGGAGCGGCGTGTGGCGGTAGAAGGCGGTGTCCTCGACCGACTTGGCGCGCAACGCCGACGAGGTCTGGGCGAACCGGGCCCGGAACGACTCGTGCCGGGGGCCCGCCCCGCGCCGCCCCAGCGCCAGCTCCCGTACGGCGTCGACGGCACGGGCCTCCTCGGGCACCACGAACGCCGCCTTCGCGTCCGTCGCGGCGGACTCCGTCAGGACCGTCTCGGGAGCGACCCCGCCGGTCACGTACGGCCGGTACACCGGGACACGCACCAGCAGCTCGCACAGGGCCGTGCGCAGCGCCCACGGCGCGTGGTCGCGCAGCTCCGGGTCCGCGGCGCACAGAGCGACCGCCTCGCGCGTCAGCCGGTCCACCTCCGTGGCGAGCCCGTACGAGACCACCCGACGGGCGGCGCGCCGGGCCGTCTCCGCCCACTGCCCGCCCGTGTCGGGGGAGACGCCACTGAACCGCCGGAACAGCCCCAGGAGCTGATCGGCACCGGACGGATCGACGAAGAGCCCGTCGACGTGCCGCAGCGCGTCGTAGCCCGTGGTACCGGCCACCGGCCAGGCCGCGGGCAGCTGCTCGTCGTCCTCCAGGATCTTCTCCACCACGGTCCACCGGCCGTCGGTCGCCTCGTTCAGGCGCTGCAAATAGGCGCCCGGATCGGCGAGCCCGTCGGGATGGTCGATCCGCAGCCCGTCGACGACGCCCTCGCGCAGCAGCCGCAGGATGGTCGCGTGGGTCGCGTCGAAGACCTCCGGGTCCTCCACGCGCACCGCTATCAGGTCCGAAATGGTGAAGAAACGACGGTAGTTGAGCTCCGTGCGGGCCAGGCGCCACCAGGACAGGCGGTACCACTGGGCGTCCAGGAGCTCGGGCAACGGAAGCGTGCGCGTTCCTGGACGCAGCGGGAACACGTGGTCGTAGTAACGCAGTACGTCGCCGTCCACCTTCAGGTGGGGCAGTTCCTCGGCCAGACGGTGGGCGAGGACCGGGAGGAGCACGCGGCCGCCGTGCGCCTCCCAGTCGATGTCGAACCAGCGCGCGTACGGAGACGTGGGGCCGTCCCGCAGCACGTCGCGCAGCGCGGGGTTGTGGCGCGCGACCGCCGCCATGTGGTTGGGCACGATGTCCACGACGAGCCCGAGACCGTGCTCGTGGGCCGTGCCCGCCAGAGCCCGCAGCCCTTCCTCGCCGCCCAGCTCCGCGCGGACGCGCGCGTGGTCGACGACGTCGTACCCGTGCGTCGATCCGGGCACGGCCTCCAGGACGGGCGACAGGTGCAGATGCGAGATCCCCACAGAGGCCAGATACGGGACGGCCGCCGCGGCCGCGGCGAACCCGAAGTCCGGTTGCAGTTGCAGCCGATAGGTGGCTGACGGCGTCGTCGAGGCTTGAGGCGTCATGCGAACCTACGTACCCGTAAGGGCGGCTTTCGTGTCATCGCCGCATACATGTGCCGCGCAACACCTCGCTAGCGTCGGACGATGACCGGCGCACTCGTGGACACCAGAACCTCCGACGGCACGCTCGACGCCTACCGCCGGGTGATCGCGGTGACCGGGTGGGCGCTGCCCGTCGTCTCGTTCCTCGGGCGGCTGCCGGTCGCCGTGATCCAGTTCGGCAGCGTCCTCCTGGTGACCCGCACCAGCGGCTCGCTCGCCACCGGCGGCACGGTCGCCTGCGCGCTGGCGCTCGGCCAGGTCGCCATGGGGCCCTTCGTGGGGCGGCTCGCCGACCGGCGCGGCCAGCGCCCGGTCGTGCTCGCCTTCGCCCTGCTCAACTCTCTCGCCATCGCGCTCTACACCCTGGCCGCGCTCCACGACCTGCCGACGCCCGCACTGGTCGCCCTGGGGATCCTGGCGGGCGCCACCGTGCCCGGGATCGGGCCGCTCGCGCGCGCCCGCGGTGTCGCCCTCGTCCGCCGGGAGGGAGCCGACGAGCGGGTCGTGAACGCCGTGCTGTCCCTGGAGTCGACGATGGACGAACTGTCCTTCGTGCTCGGCCCGGCCCTCATCGGGGTGGCCTCCGTGATCGCGCACCCCGCCTACGCGTTCGGCGCGGCGGCCCTCCTGGTCGCCGTCTGCGGAGCCGGCTTCGCCCTGCATCCGACGGCCGGCGCCGTGCCCAGGTCCGCCAAGAGGGCGGCGTCCGCGAGCGGGCCGCGCATGCCGCGCCAGGTCCACGTCGTACGCGGGGGCCTCGTCCTCCTGGGCGTTCTGCTCGGCGGCTGCGGCGCCGGGATCACCGCGCTCACCCAGGAGTTGGGCCACGAGGACCAGGCGGGGCTCGTGTACGCCGCGATGGGCGTCATGAGCGCCGTCGTCGGCCTGTCGATGGCGGCGGTGCCCGAACGGTTCACGCTGCCGGCCCGCTGGCGCGTCGCCACGGCCGGCGCCGCGCTCCTCTCGCTCCCGCTGATCGTCACGGACACCCTGCCGCTCCTGTACGTCGTCGTGACCGTCTTCGGCGCCCTGTTCGCGCCGAACCTGATCACCGGCTTCGGGCTCACCGAACGCGCGGTGCCGCGCGAACGGCTCGCCGAGGGCATGACGGTCGCCGCGAGCGCCTTCGTCGGCGGACAGGCCGTCACGCTCGCCGTGGCGGGGCGCCTCGCGCAGGCCCACGGGCCCGCTGCCGCGTTCGCGGTGGGCAGCGTGGCCGCGGTCCTCGCCTTCCTCGTCGCGCTGCGCGTACGGCCCCTTCAGGCGCCCGCCGACCCGCCTACGCCGGCCGTCGCAGGACCGTGAGGCTGCGGCCCACCAGGGTCAGCCGGTCGCCCGCCTGCACCTTCTGGCTGTCGTCGGCCGGGAGCCCTTCGGGCAGCGCGGTGTCGACGACCGGGTGCCACTGCTGTCCGTGATTGACCGGCACCACGAACTCCTGCGCCTGCGGATCGGCGTTGAACAGCAGCAGGAACGAGTCGTCCTGGATGCGTTCGCCGCGCGGCCCGGGCTCCGAGATCGCGTTGCCGTTCAGGAACACCGACAACGCGCTGGCCTGCGCCGATCCCCAGTCCTGCTGGGTCATCTCCTCGCCCTCGGGCGTGAACCAGGAGATGTCGGAGAGCTCGTCGTGCGTGCCCTCCACCGGGCGGCCGTGGAAGAAGCGCCGCCTGCGGAAGACTGGATGCTTGCGTCGCAGCTGCACCATCGCGCGCGTGAACGTCAGGAACGGGTCCTCGGGCGCGTCCCGGCCTTCGGGTTCGTCCGCCCAGTTCACCCACGCCAGTTCGTTGTCCTGGCAGTAGGCGTTGTTGTTGCCGCCCTGGGTGCGGCCGAACTCGTCGCCGTGGCTGAGCATCGGCACACCCTGCGACAGCATCAGCGTGGCGACGAAATTGCGCATCTGGCGGGCCCGCAGGTCGAGCACATCGGGATCGTCCGACTCGCCCTCGGCGCCACAGTTCCAGGACCGGTTGTGGGACTCGCCGTCGCGATTGCCCTCCCCGTTGGCGTCGTTGTGCTTCTCGTTGTACGACACCAGGTCGCGCAGGGTGAAACCGTCGTGGCAGGTCACGAAGTTGATGGAGGCCAGCGGGCGGCGCCCGTCACCCTGGTACAGGTCCGAGGAACCGGTGAGCCGGCCCGCGAACTCGGCGATCGTGCGCGGCTCCCCGCGCCACAGGTCCCGCACGGTGTCGCGGTACTTCCCGTTCCACTCCGTCCACAGCGGCGGGAAGTTGCCCACCTGGTAGCCGCCCTCGCCGACGTCCCACGGCTCCGCGATCAGCTTCACCTGGGAGATCACCGGGTCCTGCTGCACCAGGTCGAAGAACGACGACAGCCGGTCCACCTCGTGGAACTGCCGCGCCAGCGTGGCCGCGAGATCGAAGCGGAACCCGTCGACGTGCATCTCCTCGACCCAGTAGCGCAGCGAATCCATGATCATCTGCAGTACGTGGGGGGACCGCATCAGGAGCGAGTTTCCCGTCCCGGTGGTGTCCATGTAGTAGCGCGGATCGTCGGTCAGCCGGTAGTACGACGGATTGTCGAGGCCCTTGAAGGAGAGCGTCGGGCCCAGATGGTTGCCCTCGGCCGTGTGGTTGTAGACGACGTCCAGGATGACCTCGATCCCCGCCTGGTGCAGGGCGCGGACCGCCGACTTGAACTCCAGGACCTGCTCACCCCGGTCGCCCCACGACGCGTACGTGTTGTGCGGCGCGAAGAACCCGATGGTGTTGTAGCCCCAGTAGTTGTTCAGATCCATCTCGACCAGCCGGTGGTCGTTGACGAACTGATGGACCGGCATCAACTCCAGCGCGGTCACGCCCAGTTCGGTGAGGTGCTCGATGATCGCCGGATGCGCGAGCGCCGCGTACGTGCCGCGCATCTCGTCCGGCAGCGCCGGATGCCGCATCGTCAGGCCCTTCACATGGGCCTCGTAGATCACCGTCTCGTGGTAGTCCGTGCGCGGCGGCCGGTCGTCGCCCCAGTCGAAGTACGGATTGACCACCACCGACGCCATCGCGTGCGGCGCCGAGTCCTGGTCGTTGCGCTCGTCCGGGGAGCCGAACGGGTAGCCGTACACCGACTCGTTCCACCGGATCTGCCCGCTGACGGCGCGCGCGTACGGATCGAGCAGCAGCTTCGCGGAGTTGCAGCGCAGGCCGTTCTCCGGCTCGTACGGCCCGTGCGCCCGGTATCCGTAGCGCTGCCCCGGCATGATGCCGGGTAAGAAGGCGTGCCGCACGAAGGCGTCCGACTCGCGTAGCTCCACCGCGGTCTCCGACCCGTCGTCGTGCAACAGGCACAGTTCGATTCGGTCGGCGGCCTCCGAGAAGACCGCGAAGTTGGTGCCGGCACCGTCGTACGAGGCACCCAGCGGATACGCCTGTCCAGGCCAGACCTGCATGCTGACGACTCTTCCACTTCCGGCCCGGGGTTCCGGGCGACAAGGGTCAGTCTCCCCCGAACGTGGCGGAACCAGCCGGGAGTTGGCCCCCTCTTACAGGAAGACCACGCATGACCGGTGTGCCCACGCGTGTGGCTGCCGGGGATCCAGGGGGTAGATGTGCGCGCGCCAGCAAGACGCCATCTCGGGAAATTGGTGGCAGGAGTGGCCCTCGCGGCCGCCGGTGCCGCGGTCGCGGTCGGCGTGAGCCTGCCGGACGACAGCGCCGGTGACCAGGCCAGGGCCGGATCGGCACAGCAGGACGCGGTGCCACCGGAGGGCACGGTCGAGGCCGCGCCCGCGGAGGGGGAGAAGGGCGTCGGGCGCGATCCGCTGACCGACGCCGAGATCGCCCGGGCCGAGAAACTCGCGGAGAACACGGACGGATTCCGGCTCAAGTCCGAGGACGTCGAGGGCGACCGCGGACCGCAGCACCTGTCGACGAACCTGTCCGAGTGGGACCCGACCGAGAGCGGATCGTCCGCGCGACAGCGCCGGGCCGAGGTCGTCTCCTACGACTACAAGAACGACGCGACCGTCACCGCGGTCGTGAATCTCGACACCGGAGAGGTCGAGGACACCCAGACCGACCAGGGCGTGCAGCCACCGCCCGTCAGGGACGAACTCGCCGAGGCGACGCAGCTGTTGATCGACAGCCCGCTCGGCGCAGGACTGAAGGACGACTACAAGGACGCCACCGGGAACGCCCTCACCACGGCGGACCAGCTGGACGTGAGCGGCGGCGTGTTCCGCAAGGAGACCGTCGAGAACCTTCCCGCCGGCCTGAAGGAGTGCGGCGAGCACCGTTGCGTGCGCGTCGCCGCCAAGGTCAAGAACGGGCCGTGGATCGACACCCGCGCCTTCGTCGTCGACCTGAGCGACCGCGGCGTGGCCCGTCTCGACCGGTAGTCCGGCTCCGGCCCCGTCGCCCTCTTCTTCCGCATCTCCTGCTTCTCCTGCACGAAGGAGCCCTTCAGCATGCACGTCACGGACGTCACGCACGTCAACAGAGCCCGGCGCGCCCGCACCCGGCCCGCCACCGCCCTCGCGGGTCTCGCGGTCACCGCGCTGCTCGGAACCGCTCTCACCACCGCTCCCGCCGCCACGGCCGAACCGCGTGAGGCGCCCGCGGCCGCCGCGCCCGCCTGTTCGGCCGCGTACCGGATCGAGCAGACCCTCGACGGCGGCACCACCTGGCGGATGTGCTGGCACTACAACAGCCTGGCCGGACTCGTCCTGGACGCCGTCAGCTACCAGCCCAAGAGCGAGCCCCAGCCGATTCCCGTCCTCACCAGCGCCCGCCTCGCGCAGATCCACGTGCCCTACGACGACGGCGAGAACGAGTACGACGACCTCACCGGGCAGGACTTCGGAACCGCCCTGCAGACACTGCGGCCTGCCGAGTGTCCCGGCGGCACCATCAAGACGGTCAAGGTCCCCGACGTCGGCAACGTGAAGGGCCTGTGCACGACCACGCGGGCACGCGGGCACGCGTACCGGCTCAACGACGACATGTCGACCGGAGGCAGCAACAAGGTCTTCACCGCCCAGGGCAAGGACCTGCTCGTCTACACGGTCAACAAGACGTCCTGGTACGAGTACATCACCGAGTGGCGCTTCTCCTCCGACGGCACCATCACCTCCAACGTGGGCGCGACCGGAAGCCTCTCGCCGTACGACTACGACGGCGCCGACGGCAAGGGCTGGCCGCTCGGCAAGGGTGCGAGCGCCTACGCCGAGAGCCACGCCCACAACGTCTTCTGGCGGCTCAACTTCGGCCTCGACGGCTCGAGCAGGAGCAAGGTCGAGCAGTACGACTCCAAGGTGACCCCGCCGAGCGGCAACGGATCACCCAGGACGAAGACGACCCGCACGCCCGTCACGAAGGAACTCGCGGGTGACATCAAGGACATGCGGTGGTGGCGCGTGGTGTCCACGGCCGGCACCAACCAGGACGGGCACCCCAGGTCCTACGAGTTCGTGCCCGGCCGCTCCAGCAAGTTCCCCGGCCGCTCGTACACCAAGCACGACGTGTACTTCACCGAGTACAACAAGTGCGAGCAGTTCGCGAGCGACAACCCCCGCGCGCGCTGCGGCGGTACGAGCGTGGACAAGTGGGTCACCGGGCAGACGCTCCAGCACCCGATCGCCTGGGTCAACATCGGGTTCCACCACATCGCCCGGGACGAGGACCAACAGCCCATGCCGGTGCACTGGCAGGGCTTCTCACTGGCCCCCAGGGACGTGACCGCTATGAATCCGCTCACTCCCGCCGACCTCGCGGGGGAGAACGGCGTTCCCGGAAACGGGAGTTGAGAAACTCCGCCGCTTCAACAGGCCCATCCGGCTGCACCGCCCGCCGCTCCCGGAGTACCCTTCCTTGATCGTTGCTGGGGGAGTGCTCGACAAGCTCGGGGGAGCGGAAGGCGGTGCGGAGCGGGTGAGCTCGGGAGGTCTGGAGCTGCCCCCTGGTGACGACGGTCACGAGGGTCAAGAAGGGCAAGGGGCAGCTTCTACGGACATCCCGCCCGGTGCGGTGTCACTTGCTCGGCCCATGGATGTGGGATCGCAGATCGGACCCGAACTGGACTGGGGCGCCGACGCCTGGGGCGAGGTCCGTACGCGCGCCCAACGAGCCGGGCGTGCCTACATCTGGCTGAACCTGGTCGAGCAGCGGCTGCGCGCCGTCGTCGCGGCCGTGCTGCGGCCCATCTACGAGCCCGTGCACGGCGACGACTGGGTGGTCGCCGCGGCCGGGCCCGCCGGGCAGGAGTGGGTGCAGCGGGCCGTCGCCGTGCGCGAGGTCAGCCGCCGCAAGGGCTACCTCCTCGATCCGGCCGACGACAACGTCCTGTCGTTCCTGACGCTCCCGCAGCTGCGGGAGCTGATGGTCCAGCACTGGCCGTGCTTCGAGCCGTACTTCGACGACCGGCGCGACGTCGAACTCGCCCTGGACGAGCTGGAGGTCACCCGCAACGTCGTCTCCCGCAACCGCGCCCTGTCCGGGACGGTCCTCGCCCAGGCCGAGCGCGCCTCGGCCCGTCTCCTGGAGATGCTCGGCGCGGGGTCCGACGTGCCCTCCGCCCGGCGGCTGCCCGTCGACGCGGTCGAGGAGATGGTCGGCGACCGGTACGCGGACGTGGTCGGCGTCCACCCGGACCGGGTGCGGCTCCTTCGCCAGTTCCCGGCCGAGGACCTGTTCGGCGGCGCGCGGCGGCTCGACGCGATCGGGATAGGCCTGAACCTGCTGGTGCAGAACTTCTCGGGGCGGCGTCTCGTCCGGCTGGCCGAGTCGGGCTGCCGGGTGCGCCTCCTCTTCCTCAACCCCGCGTCCAGCGCGGTGAAGCGGCGTGAGCGGGAACTGGGTCTCAAGCGGGGCGAGTTGAGCCGCGCCGTCGAGATGAACATCCTGCACATGCGGCGGGTGCGGGCCCGGCTCAAGGACCCGGGGGCCTTCGAGATCCAGGTCTTCGACGAGACGCCGCGCTTCACCGCGTACCTCGTCGACGGCGACGGCTCGGACGGCGTCGCCGTCGTCCAGTCGTATCTGCGCAGGACCCGGGGGATGGAGGTGCCGGTGCTCGTGTTGCGCGGCGGTGGCCGCGTCGTGCGGTCCGGCGCCGCGACGGATTCCGGCGAGAACGGACTTTTCGTGACGTACCGCGACGAGTTCGAGCAGGCGTGGGCGGACGCGAGGCCGGTGTCGTAGAACCTGCGTTCCTCGGGATTTCCCTTGGGGGAACAGGCCGGGGGCCGGTTGTCAGTGGCGCATGCGATCGTGGTGGTCATTGGGGGAACGCACCATGAAGAAGGGGGCTGCCATGAGCTGGCACCGGGAGCTGTTGGTCGGCTTCGACCTGGAGACGACCGGGACGGATCCGCGCGAGGCGCGCATCGTCACGGGCGCCGTCATAGAGGTCAGGGACGGGACGGTCCTCGGCCACCGGCAGTGGCTCGCCGACCCCGGCGTCCCGATCCCGGACGAGGCGGTCGCGGTCCACGGGATCAGCAGCGAGCGGGCGGCGTCCGAGGGTGAACCGGCCGACCGCGTCGCCGACGCGATGGCCGAGGCACTGGTCGGCTACTGGCGCACGGGCGTCCCGGTGGTCGCGTACAACGCGGCGTTCGACCTGACCCTGCTCTCCGCCGAACTGGCCCGCCACGGACTGCCCTCGCTGCGCGACCGCCTCGGCGGAGCGGAGCCGGGACCGGTCGTCGACCCGTACACGATCGACCGCAGCGTCGACCGCTACCGCCGCGGCAAGCGCAACCTCGAAGCGGTCTGCACCGAGTACGGCGTCACGCTCGACGCCGCGCACGACGCATCGGCGGACGCGCTGGCCGCGACGTTGCTGGCCCGCGCGATAGGCGAGCGACACGCGAAGGTCGCCGCACTCGGCGCCGCGGAGCTGCATCGCCGGCAGGTGGAGTGGTACGCGGAATGGGCCGCGGACTTCCAGAGCTTCCTGCGCAGGAAGGGCGATGCGAAGGCGGTGGTGGATTCGGCGTGGCCGATGAGGGCGACAACCGAACAATCCAGCCCGTCCGGGCAACAATCCAGCCCGTCCGGCGTTTGAGGACTGGAGGTCCGGGGGCGAGGCCCCCGTGCCACGGTGGGACGGCCGAAAGCGAGCCGTCACCTCAGAACGGGTACCACCGAACCTCGGCATCCCCGTCCCGCAACGACGCCACCCGCCGCCCGAACTCCGCCAACGCCTTCGGATTGCTCGGCGCGTGCTGGGCCACCCACGCACAGGACGCGGTCTCCCGCGCCCCGCGCAGCACGGCACACCCGTCCCACTCGCGCACATCCCATCCGTACGCGTCGACGAACCCGTCATAGGCCGCCGCGGGCAACCCGTACCGGTCCCGCGACAGGGCCATGACCACCAGATCGTGCTCCCGGAAGTCCGCGGAGAACGTCTCCAGGTCGACCAGGACCGGCCCTTCGGGCCCGATGTGCACATTGCGGGGCAGGGCGTCGCCGTGGATCGGGCCGAGCGGGAGGTGAGGGGTGAGCGCGGCGGCGGCCGCCGCGAAGCCGTCGCGCCGCTCGCGCAGGTACGCCGCGTCCGCCGGGTCGATCGCGTCGCCCGCGAGCCGCAGCCACCGCTCGACCCCGCCGAGCAGTTCACGGCGGGGCAGCTCGAACCCGGAAGGGGCGGGCAGTGCGTGCACCAGTTTCAGCAGCTCCGCGAGATCGCGCGGTTCGGCGGGGCGCAGGGCCGCCGGGATGCGGTGCCAGACCGTCACCGGGTGCCCGTCGACCAGCAGCGGCTCGGCCTTGACCGCCCGTACCGCGGGAACCCCGTGCTCGGCGAGGTAGGAGGCGATGGCCAGTTCGCGGCGGGCCCGGTCGAGGAGTTCGGGGGCCCGCTCGACGCCACGGCCCACCTTGACGACGAGGTCGCCGACGCCGAAGACCGCGTTCTCCCCGAGCGCGAGCAGTTCCGCGCCGTCCGTCGCGCCACCGATCTCCGCCTGCGCCAGCACGTCCCGTGCCCGTGCCTCGTCCATCTCGTGCCTCCCGCGTTCCAGCTGGTACCGGCCCAGTCTCGCACCCGGCCGCGCGCCTCCTCGTACCCGTCCGCATGTCTTGACTGCGTAGGGACCTGTCAGGACCATGACGGGGGCCGCCCGGGCGGCCGGAAGCCGTGAGTGTCATCCGAACCGCGCCATCCGAACCGCCCGAAGGAGCCGCCTGAAGTGACCTCGGCGATCGCGACACCCACGCCGTCGCGGGCGGCAAGAGAGCGCGGCGCCTGGTTCCTGGTGCTGCCCGCGCTCATCCCGATCCTGGTGCTGAGCGTCGGCCCGCTGCTCTACGGGATCGGGCTCGCGTTCACCGACTCCCAGTCGGGGCGCACCGCGGCCACCCAGTGGGTCGGCACCCTCAACTTCAGCGATCTGCTGCACGACACGCTGTTCTGGGAGTCGTTCCGGATCGGGCTCGTGTGGGCGGTCGGGGTGACGGTCCCGCAGTTCGTGCTGGCCCTCGGCCTCGCCCTCCTGCTCAACGAGGAGCTGCGGCTGCGCTGGCTGGCGCGGGCGCTCGCGATCATCCCGTGGGCGATGCCGGAGGTCGTCGTCGGCATCATGTGGCGCCTCGTCTACAACCCGGACGCGGGCATCCTCAACGAGACGCTGCGCGACCTCGGCCTCGGCGACGGCCACGACTGGCTCACCGGGTTGACCACCGCGCTGCCCGCCGTGATCGTCGTCGGCATCTGGGCGGGCATGCCGCAGACCACGGTCGCGCTCCTCGCCGGACTGCAGAACACCCCGCGCGAGCTGCACGAGGCGGCGGCGATGGACGGCGCGGGCGCCTGGCGCCGGTTCCGCACGGTGACCTGGCCGGCGATCCGGCCGATCGCGCTCGCCATCAGCGCGCTCAACTTCATCTGGAACTTCAACTCGTTCGCCCTGGTCTACGTACTGACGAACGGCGGACCGGGCGGCCGCACCCGCCTGCCGATGCTGTTCGCGTACGAAGAGGCTTTCCGCTACGGCCAGTTCGGCTACGCGGCGGCGATGGGCTGCGCCATGGTCGCCGTGATCTCGATCCTCCTCGCCCTCTATCTCGTGGGCCGACTGAAGGGCGGCGACGAGTGATGAACAGGACGAGCAAACCCGCGCGCGGGTCAGTACCTCGCGCTCCTCGCCTATCTCGTCTTCCTCGCCTTCCCGTTCCTGTGGCTGATCTCCACGGCGTTCAAGCCGCCGCGCGAACTGGCGAGCCTTCACCCCACCTGGATCCCGAAGGACCCCACCCTCGCCAACTTCCGGCAGGCCTTCGACGAACAGCCCCTGCTGCGGGCCGCGGTGAACTCGCTGCTCGTCGCCGTCTGTGCCGCCGTGATCGCGATCGTCATCGCGACCCCGATGGCCTACGTCATGGCCCGCCACCGCAGCCCGCTGGCGCGGGCGGCGACCGGATGGGTGGTGATCAGCCAGGCGTTCCCGTTCGTGCTGCTGATCATCCCGCTGTTCCTGATCCTCAAGAACCTCCACCTGATCAACTCCCTGGTCGGCCTGACCATGGTCTACGTGGTGTGGGCGCTGCCCTTCGCGCTGTGGATGCTCGTCGGATATGTCCGGGCCGTACCAAGGGAGTTGGAGGAGGCCGCGGCGGTCGACGGCGCCGGGCGGCTGCGCATCCTGGTGTCCGTCACGGCGCCGCTGCTCGCGCCCGGGCTGGTGGCGACGGGACTGTTCGCGTTCATCACCGCGTGGAACGAGTTCTTCTTCGCGCTGGTCCTGATGAAGACGCCGGAGCGGCAGACGCTGCCGGTGATCCTCACCCACTTCCTGGGCGCCGAGGGCGTCGCCGACCTCGGCCCGCTCGCGGCCGGGGCGTTCCTGGCGACGCTGCCGTCGCTGCTGATCTTCGCCCTGATCCAGAAACGGATCACCGGCGGAATGCTGGCCGGGGCGGTGAAGTGATGCGACGTGCAAGGAGGTTGGCCGGTGCGCTGGTCGCGGTGGGGGCGCTGCTGCTCGCCGGATGCACGTCGGACGCGAAGGACACCGGCGGCCGCGTCACCCTCGCGTTCCAGTCCCTCGCCTGGCAGAAGGAGTCCGTCGACGCCAACAAACAGCTGGTGAGGGAGTGGAACGCCGAGCACCCCGACATCCATGTCGAGTACGTCCAGGGCAGCTGGGACGGCGTCCACGACCAGCTCCTCACCTCCTTCGAGGGCGGTGAGGCGCCCGACATCATCCACGACGCCTCCGACGACCTGGCCGACTTCGCCTACGGCGGCTACCTGGCCGACCTGCGCGACTACCTCCCGAGACGCCTCAAGTCCGGCATCCCGCAGCGCAGTTGGGAGACGGCGACGTTCGGCGACGGAATCTACGGCGTCCCCTTCCTCCAGGAACCGCGCGTCCTCATCGCCAACGCCAAGCTGCTCAAGAAGTCCGGCGTCCGCATCCCGACCCCGGACGACCCATGGACCTGGGACGAGTTCCGGAGGATCACCGAGGAGCTCGGCGCCGAAGGCGGCGGCAAAGGCACGTACGGCGTCGCCTGGCCGCTCAAGGAACCGGTCTCCGCGACCCTGAACCTCTCCCTGTCGACCGGCGGCCGCATGTTCCACCGCGGCGCGGACGGCAAGGTGACGATCCGCTTCGACGCGGCGGACGAGGTGATGCCGCGCACCGTTCACGACCAGGTGAACATCGACGGCAGCGCCTCCGACGCGACCCTCGGCATGGGCGGATCCGACACACTGCCCGGGTTCTTCGCGGGGAAGTACGCGATGGTGCCCCTGGGGTTCTCCTACCGGCAGCAGATCGTGCAGCAGGCCCCCAAGGGCTTCGACTGGCAGGTGCTGCCCGCGCCGGCCGGCGCCGACGGGCTCACCCAGGGCGTCAGCCCGCAGACCCTCTCCATCGCCGAGGACAGCCCGCACAAGAAGGAGGCGGCCCAGTTCATCGACTTCCTTCTCCAGCCCCGCAACATGGTGCGCCTCGCCCTCGGCGACTGGATGCTGCCGACCGGCACCGCGGCCCTGAAAGCCCCTGCTCTGCGTACACCGAAGAACGACTGGGCGGCCGGCACCGCCCTCGCCTCCCACCTCCGCTCGGCGCCCGCGCAGTCCGTGCGCGGTTACCCGGAGTGGAAGGACAAGGTGGCGACCCCCGCGTTCCAGGAGTACTACAGCGGAGCGATCGACCTCGACGAACTGCGCCACCGCCTGGTCGACGACGGGAACCTCGTCCTGGCCCGGTACCAGCGGTAGGCCCCGCAGGAGCGGGAAACTCGGTGGACGGCGGCGGCCCCGGCCGTCCACCATGACGCCCATGTGCAGCGCCGCCATGATGGCCGTCTCGGTGACCCGCCAGGTCCTGGGCTGCGCGCACGCCGCTCGGCTGCGCGTCGGCCCGGTGCTCTGACCCCGGGTCCTTCCGACGCATCCCGCTCGACGTACCCGGTCCTCGGTCAGGGCCCTCATCCGCCCTCTTTCCGTACGGATGACAAGGACCGCAGGCCATGGCCGCCCCTGCCCGCATTCGGCAGTCCCTCTCGCAGAACTTCCTCACCGACCGAGCCGTCGCGCACCGCTTCGCCCGGCTCGCCGTCCCCCGCCTCGATCCCGACGACCCCGCGCACACCTCGCTCCTGCTCGAAGTCGGCGCGGGCAAGGGGGCGTTGACCGAGCCCCTGGCCCGCAGGGTGGCGTCGCTCGTGGCGTACGAGATCGACGGCCGGCTCGTCCCCGGGCTGCGTCGGCGCTGCGCCGCCCGCCACCCCCAAGTCGAGGTCCGCCACGGCGACTTCCTCGCCGCACGCCCGCCCCGCACCCCGTTCGCCGTGGCCGGGAACGTGCCCTTCTCGCGCACCTCCGCCGTTGTCGAGTGGTGCCTGCGCGCGCCGGAACTCACCGACGCGACCTTCCTCACCCAGCTCGAGTACGCCCGCAAACGCACCGGGGACTACGGCAGTTGGACCCGCCTGACCGTCCTCACCTGGCCGCACTTCGGGTGGCGGCTGCTCGGCCGGGTCCCGCGCGCCGCCTTCCGCCCCGTGCCCCGCGTCGACGCCGGCATCCTGCGGATCGAGAGGCGCCCGGAACCCCTCCTCGCGCCGGCCGCGTACGCGACGTACCGGACGCTCGTCGAACTCGGCTACTCCGGCATCGGCGGCAGCCTGCGCGCCTCACTGAGCAGGGCCCACCCGCGCCGACGGGTCGACGCGGCGGCGCGCACGGCCGGGATCGCTCCGGCCGCGCTGGTGGGCGAGGTGTCGCCGGGCCAGTGGCTGACGCTCCATCGAGAGCTGGTGGCCGACCGCCGTCGTCGGCCGGACCGCCCGGACTCGGGGGCGCCTCTCGCGTGAAATGAGTTGCACGAGACGTCTCGTCTCGCTTACGGTGGGCGCATGACGAACCCGGAACAGCTCCAGCACGGCAAGCGCGCCCACATCGCCATGTTCTCCATCGCCGCCCACGGGCACGTGAACCCGAGTCTGGAAGTGATCCGGGAACTCGTCGCCCGTGGGCACCGCGTCACGTACGCGATTCCGCACCTCTTCGAGGAGAAGGTCGCCGAGACCGGTGCGGAGCCGGTCCTCTATCGCACCACGCTGCCCGGCCCCGACGACGACCCGGCGGCGTGGGGGACCACGCTGCTCGACAACGTCGAGCCGTTCCTGAACGACGCGATCCAGGCCCTGCCCCAGCTCATCGAGGCCTATGAGGGGGACGGCGGAGCGGGCGTGCCCGACCTGGTGCTGCACGACATCACCTCGTATCCGGCGGGCGTCCTCGCCCATCGCTGGGGCGTGCCCGCGATCACTCTCTCGCCCAACCTCGTCGCCTGGGAGGGGTACCAGGAGGAGGTCGCGGAGCCTATGTGGGCCGAGCCCCGGCAGACACCGCGCGGCAACGCGTACTTCGAGAAGTTCGACGCCTGGCTCAAGGAGTCCGGGGTGCCGAAGAGCGCCGACGAGTTCTGGGGCCGCTACGACCGCACCCTCGTGCTCATCCCGAGGGCCCTCCAGCCCAACGCCGACCGGGTCGACGAGACGAAGAACACCTTCGTGGGAGCCTGTCAGGGCGACCGGAGCGCGCAGGGCGACTGGCGGCGGCCGGAGGGTGCCGAGCGGGTGCTGCTCGTCTCGCTCGGTTCGTCGTTCACCAAGCAGCCGGACTTCTACCGGGAGTGCGCGAAGGCGTTCGGTGATCTGCCGGGCTGGCACGTCGTGCTCCAGGTCGGCAAGCACGTCACCGCCGACGACCTCGGGCCGGTCCCCGGGAACGTGGAGGTCCGCGACTGGGTGCCGCAGCTGGCGATCCTGAAACAGGCCGACGCCTTCGTCACGCACGCCGGCGCGGGCGGCAGCCAGGAGGGGCTCGCCACCGCCACCCCGATGGTCGCCGTGCCGCAGGCCGTCGACCAGTTCGGCAACGCCGACATGTTGCAGGGGCTCGGTGTCGCCCGGCACCTTCCCATGGAGGAGGCCACCGCGGAGACTCTGCGGGAGGCCGTGCTCGCGCTCGTGGGCGACCCCGAGGTGGCGCGTCGCCTCGCCGCCATCCAGCAGGACATGGCCCAAGAAGGCGGCACGAAGCGGGCGGCCGATCTCATCGAGGCGGAGTTGCCCGGGGAGCGCGGCCGGACGGCGGACGGGATTCAGCGGTAAATGGTTCCACTCACCCGGTGAAAATAATGTGCCCGTGCGATAACGAGTAGGTCATTGAATAACGCTCGGGTAACGCCGGGTCATTGGGGAATGCCCGTTGACCCGCTACGTACGACCCCTACCTCCGGTAAAAGGTTGTACCCGGTTCCTCTTGAATTTGGTGAGAACGTTTTCTTAGCGTGAGGTGAACTTGCTCTGAATCCCGGAAAGTTGGCGCACCTCATGCCTCGAGACATACCACCGCTGCCTGAAGTGCGTCGGATCACTCAGAAGAAGCGCGACGCCTGGTGGACCGTGCTGCTCGTCGACCCGGTCGCCACGCCCCTGGTGCGGCTGACGGCCCGGTGGACGCGTATCACCCCGAACCAGATCACCTGGGGCGCCCTGATCCTGGGCCTCGGCGCGGCCGGCTGCTTCGCCATGGGCGACTGGCGCTGGCTGATCCTCGGCGCCGTGATCTACCACCTGAGCTTCATCCTCGACTGCATGGACGGCAAGGTCGCGCGGCTGACCGGGCAGGGCTCCGTGTTCGGTGCCTGGCTCGACTACATCTTCGACCGCGTCCGCGTCATGGCCTGCGCCGTGGCCCTGATGGGCGGCCAGTACCACCGCACCGGCGACATCTGGTACGTGTGGCTCGCGGTCGCCGTCGTCTTCCTCGACGCGCTGCGCTACCTGAACGCGCTGGAGATCTTCAAGACCCGGCACAACATGCGCAAGAAGATCAAGGCCCATGTGCGAGCCGCCCGCCGCGCCCAGAACGCGCAGGGCCTCGCCTTCATGGAGGACCTGCTGCGGGCCAACCCGTCGGCCGACATGGAGCAGGACCTGCGCGGAGCGGTCGCCGACGCCACGGCCGAGGACGCGGCGATCGACGACGACACCGAGGCCCCGGAGGAGACCGCGCTCCCGGCCCCGAAGCCCCAGGTCGTCGACCTGCACCAGGAATTCCGCAGCCGCTTCCCGGTCTATCTGCGCATGCGCGCCTTCCTGCTGCGCCACCGGATCCGTACGCACCTGATCAGCGGCATCGAGTTCCAGATGGCCGTCTTCATCATCGGCCCCCTGCTCGACCAGGTGATCGGCACCACCATCGTGGCCGGTGCGCTGCTGCTCGTCTTCGAGCTCGCGATCATCTACAAGCTGCTGCTGTCCACCCGCGACTTCGGCCGCACGCTCGCCGCCTTCGAGAAGGAGGCGGCGGAAAGGGAAGCGGCGGAGCAGGAAGCGGCGCAGAGCGAAGCCGCGCAACAGGACGGCGAGAAGGACGGCGAGAAGAAGGACGGCCTGGTCACCGCCGTGTGACGCGGCGGCGAACGGACCGTCCGGGGCGGGGCGGGGGCGCGCGGTCGGCGCAGGCCCTCAGACCCGCAGTTCCTCGCCCCCCTTACGAGGTGCCACGTCGATTCCGGCGGGCACCTCGTCGTGCGTGAGGTCCGGCATCCGGTGCAGCCACTTCGGCAGGTACCAGTTGCGCTCGCCGAGCAGCGCCATCACGGCCGGGAGCAGCACGCCCCGGATGACGGTCGCGTCGATCAGCACGGCGGCCGCCAGGCCCACGCCCATCTGCTTCATCGACTGCATCGACAGCGTGCCGAAGATCGAGAAGACGGCGACCATGATCACGGCCGCGCTGGTGACCACGCCCGCGGTCGTGACCACTCCGTGCCGGACGGCGTCGGTGTTCGTACGTCCCTGAAGACGCGCCTCCTTGATCCGTGACACCACGAACACGTGGTAGTCCATCGACAGGCCGAACAGGATCACGAAGAGGAACAGCGGCAGCCACGAGATGATCGCGCCGACCCCCTCGGCGCCGACCAGGCCCGCGCCCCAGCCGTGCTGGAAGACGGCGACGAGGATCCCGTAGGCGGCGCCCACGCTCAGCAGGTTGAGCACGATCGACGTGATCGCGACGGTCAGCGAGCGGAACGACAGCAGCATCAGCAGGAACGCGAAGACGACCACGAACGCGAGGACCGGCGCGACCGAGCCGACGATCTGGTCGTTGAAGTCCTTCGACCCCGCGACCTGACCGGTGATCGGCGCCTCGACGCCGTCGACCTTCCCGAGCGTGTCCGGCCGGATCTCGTCCCGCAGCAGCGCGAGGCTCTCCTCCGCCCGGCCCTGGTCCGAACCGCCGACGAGCGGTACGTCGATGAGCGCGACGTTCTGCCGCGCGTGCACGGTCACCTCGACCGGGCCGCGCGAGGAACCCGAACCCACCGCCCGCGTACGGAAGTCGTCGATCGCGGCGCGCACCTGCGGGGCGTTGATGTCGTCGGCCCTGACGACCACCTCGGCCGGGTCGGAGCCGCCGGGGAACGCCTCGTTGACGCGGTCGTACGTCGCGACGATCGGCAGCGAGTTCCCGAACTCCTGGTCCAGGGTGAGGTTCTGGGTCTTCATGCCGAGTGCGGGCGCGGCGATCGCGAGGAGCGCGCCGACCGCGACGAGCACGGAGACGGCGGGCCGCTTGAGCACGACGGTCAGGACGCGCGTCCAGAAGCGGCTGCCCCCTTCGCCGTTCCCGGTCCCGCCCCGGCGCCTGGTCGGGTGCAGGAAGGGGATGCGGCCCTTCTCCACGCGCTCACCGAGCAGCGAGAGCAGCGCGGGCAGCACGGTCACCGAGCCGACCATCGCGACCGCCACCACCATCAGCGAGGCGAGCCCCATCGCCTGGAACTCGGCGAGGCCGGTGAACAGCATGCCCGCCATCGCCACGCACACGGTGACGCCGGAGACGATGATCGCCCGGCCGCTGGTGGCCGCCGCGATCCGCAGCGCCGTCCGCGGGTCGTGGCCCTTCATCCGCTCCTCGCGCTCACGGCGCAGATAGAAGAGGCAGTAGTCGACGCCGACCGCGAGCCCCACGAGCAGCATCACGGAGTTGGCGGTCTCGCTCATCGGCTGGAGATGGCTGACGATGCCCATCAGGCCCATCGTCGCCATGATCGCCGTGATCGCGAGGGCCACCGGGAGCAGCGCCGCGACGAGCGCGCCGAACGCGATCAGCAGGATGCCGAGCGCCACCGGGACCGCCGAGAGCTCGGCGCGCCGGAAGTCGTCGCCGAACGCGTCGTCGAAGGTCTTGTTCATGCTCGCCGCGCCGATCTCCTCGATGCGCAGCGCGTCATGGTCGCCGGCGACGCCCTCGACCGCCTTCTGGACCGGCTCGACCCGGTCGGACGCCGTGTCCGGGTCGCCGCGCATGTCGAACCGGACGAGCGCGGTGCGGCCGTCCTTCGAGATCGTCTGGGCCCGGGCCGCGTAGGGCGAGCGCACGTTCGTGACCGCGCCGGTGCCCTCGACGGCCTTGATGACGTCGGCGACCGCGCGCTTGAACTCCGGTGCGGTGGCGGCCAGTTGCCGGTCCTTGCCCTGGACGAGCACCGTCTCGCCCGCCGGTTCGTCGATGCCCGCGTCGTCGACGATCCGCGACGCCTGGCTGGTCTCGCCGCTGAGCTGGTCGCTCTCCTCGACGTCGACGCGTCCCGCCGCGGAGCCGATGCCCATCGCCAGCACGACGAACAGCACCCAGATCCCCACCGCCGCCCACCGATGCCGGGCGCTCCATCCGCCGGCCCGGGCCGCGAAGCCGCGTACCCGGCCGTCCTGTCGGTGCCGCCGTTCCCCGTTCCTCGCCATGAGGTCACCTCCGGATTCGAAGGTATGGGCGACTTAAGAGCGGTTCGTCGTGCTGTTCGGTGAAGTGTCGGGCGCGCGGGTCGGCAGCGAGGATGACGCAAGTCCCTTACATCTATGAGGGGTTGAGTGCTATGTCGGTTTTATTATTACGAAACCTTGTTGAACAAGTCACAGGTGCATGTAGGTCTTGATCTGGTCGCGTCAATCGGTCAGGGTTTCGTCTCAACCCCCGGACATCTTCCGGAGATTGCCGGAGGTTGCACGAAATTGCGCGCCCCCACGCGCGTAGACACCACACAACCCCCCACACACCACGAGGAGTTCACTCTTCATGGCACTTCACAAGCGTGCGCGTTCGATGAAGCTGACCGCCGCGATAGCCACGGCGGCGACCGCCGTGGGCGTCACCGTCCTCACGGGCGGCTTCGCGGACGCCGCCCCCGCCGAGGGCACCGTGTACGGCCAGGGCGTCAAGGGCGCCGTGTCCGGCAGCTACATCGTGCTGCTCGACCAGAAGGCGAACACCGCCGCCAAGAAGGACCTCGCCAAGGAGTACGGCGGCACCCTGCGCCGCAACTACGACTCGGCCGTCAACGGCTTCTCGGCGAACGGTCTTTCGCAGACCGAGGCCAAGCGGCTCGCCGCCGACAAGTCCGTCTCCAAGGTCGTCCAGAACAAGAAGTTCCACACCACCGCCACCCAGGACAACCCGCCGTCGTGGGGCCTGGACCGCATCGACCAGGCGGACACCGCGGGCGACGGCAAGTACACCTACCCCGACACCGCGGGCGAGGGCGTCACCGCGTACGTCATCGACACCGGCGTCCGCATCAGCCACAAGGACTTCGGCGGCCGCGCCTCCTACGGCTTCGACGCCGTCGACAACGACGACAGCGCCGACGACGGCAACGGGCACGGCACGCACGTCGCCGGCACCATCGCCGGTGACGCGCACGGCGTCGCCAAGAAGGCGAAGATCGTCGCCGTCCGCGTCCTCGACGACCAGGGCTCCGGCACCACCGAGCAGGTCGTCGCGGGCATCGACTGGGTCACCGAGCACCACTCGGGCCCGTCCGTCGCCAACATGTCGCTCGGCGGCGGCGTGGACGAGGCGCTGGACGCCGCGGTGAAGAAGTCGATCGACTCCGGCGTCACCTACGCGGTGGCTGCGGGCAACGAGTCCTCGGACGCCGCACAGTCCAGCCCCGCCCGCGTCCCGGAGGCCATCACCGTCGCCTCCTCCACCAAGGACGACGAGCAGTCGGACTTCTCCAACTACGGCTCCGTGGTGGACATCTACGCTCCCGGCTCGGACATCACCTCCGACTGGAACACCGGGGACGACGCCACCAACACCATCTCCGGTACGTCGATGGCGACCCCGCACGTCGTCGGCGCCGCCGCCGTCTACCTCGGCGGTCACCCGGACGCGGCCCCGGCCGACGTCGCCAAGGCGCTCACCGACGGGGCCACCCCCGACGCCATCAAGAACGCGTCGGACGGCACCGCGAACAAGCTCCTGAAGATCGTCGAGTAGCTCCGACGGCCTCTCCTGAGCCGGCGGCCGTCGCGCCCACCCCCACGGGGCACGACGGCCGCCTTATCGTGTGCGCATGGCGATCACCCGGTACGCGGCCCTGCTGCGCGGCATCAACGTGGGCGGCAACAAGAAGGTCCCGATGGCCCAACTGCGGCCACTCATCGAGCACTTGGGCTACGACGACGTGGCGACGTACTTGCAGAGCGGCAACGTCACCTTCGCCGCCTCGGGCAGCGGCGACGAGAGCGGCCACGCCGCCGCGATCGAGAAGGCCGTCGCCGACACGTTCGGCTTCACCGTCGACGTCCTCGTGCGCGACCACGCGTATCTGCGGGCCGTGCGGGACGACTGCCCGTTCCCCGCCGCCGAGCTGGAGGGCAAGCAGCTGCACGTCACGTACTTCTCGCAGCCCGTCGAGGCCGAGCGGTTCGCGGGCATCGACCTGCCCGCGTACGCACCCGAGGACTTCCGCCTCGGCGACCGCGCCCTCTACCTCTACGCGCCCGACGGCCTCGGCCGCTCCAAGCTCGCCGAGCAGCTGTCCAGGCCCGCCGTCACCAAGGGGCTGATCGCGACGAGCCGGAACTGGAACACCGTCGTCAAACTGGTGGAGCTCACGAGCCCGCGGGAGTGAGCGCGTCCAGGCGGGCCATGTCCGCATCCGTCAGCCGCAGCCCGGCCGCGGCCACGTTCTCCTCCAGGTGCGCCACCGAGCCCGTGCCGGGCGTCGGGCACAGCACGGGGGAGTGGTGCAGCAGCCAGGCGAGCGCGACCTGCGACGGACTCGCGCCGTGCGCCGCCGCGATGTCGGCGAGGACCGCGTGCCCGGTGAGCGCGCCGTTGCCCAGCGGGAACCACGGCAGGAACGCGATGCCGTGCTCCTCGCACAGCTTCAGGAGCGGCTCCGAGACGCGGTCCAGGACGTTGTAGCGGTTCTGGACCGAGACGATCGGCACGATGTCCAGGTCGAGCGCCTGCCGCAACTGCTCGGCCCGCACCGAGTCGAGACCCACGTGCCGGATCTTCCCCTCGTCCCGCAACTCCCGCAGTGTGCCCAGCTGTTCGGCCATCGGCACGTCCGGGTCGAGCCGGTGCAGCTGGTACAGGTCGATGCGGTCGAGCCGCAGGCGGCGCAGGCTCGCCTCGCACATCGCGCGCAGCCGCTCCGGCCGGCCGTCGATGTGCCAGGACTCGGCGGACGTCCGCACCACACCGCCCTTGGTCGCGATCAACAGACCGTCGGCGTACGGGCGCAGGGCCGCGGCTACCCGCTCCTCCACCACGCCCGGACCGTAGTTGTCCGCGGTGTCGACCAGGTTCACGCCCAGCTCGACGGCGCGCCGCAGCACCGCCGTCGCGTTCGCGTCGGTGCCGCGCGGGCCCCAGGCGCCGTGCCCGGCCAGATGCACCGTGCCGTAGCCGAGACGGCGTACGGGCAGGCCGGAACCGATGGTGAGGGTCGCCCGCGGGGCCGAGTGCGTCATGGGGCGACCGTAACGGATGGTCTGTGCATCTGGTTCGCGAGGTCCCGGCTGTGCCAGGGTCGTCGGCATGCGCTATCTCATCATCGGAGCAGGAGCGGTCGGCGGCGCCATCGGCGCCCGGCTCGCGGAGGCGGGGCAGGACGTCGTCCTCGTCGCACGGGGCCGGCAGTACGAGGCGCTGCGCGAGCGGGGCCTCACGTTCGAGGCGCCGGACGGGACGCACACCCATCGGCTGCCGGTGGCCGACGGGCCGAAGGCGCTCGGCGCCCTGCGCGCCGACGACGTCCTCGTGCTCTGCGTGAAGACCCAGGACAGCACCGCCGCGCTCGCCGCGTGGGCCGCCGCCCCCGTCGAGGGCGGCGGCACCGCGGCCCGGCGACTGCCGCTGGTGTGCGCGCAGAACGGCGTCGAGAGCGAACGGATCGCGCTCCGTACCTTCCGGCGCGTGTACGCGATGTGCGTCTGGCTGCCCGCCACGTACGTCGAGCCGGGCGTCGTCCGCGCCGCAGGCGCCCCGCTGACCGGGATCCTCCACCTGGGCCGCTACCCGGCGGGCAGCGACGACACGGCCCGCGCCATCGCCGACGGCCTGGAAAGGGGACGGCTCGGCGCGCCCGTCGTCGACGACGCGATGCGCTGGAAGTACGCCAAACTCCTCAACAACCTCGCCAACGCGATCGAGGCGCTCACCGGGGTGATCGGCAGCGACGAGGGCTTCGCCCTGGTCGGCCGGGCCCGCGCCGAGGGCGAGGCCGCGTTCGCCGCCGCCGGGATCGCGTACGCGAGCCAGGAGGAGGAGAAGGAGGCGCGGGCCGACAAGATCCGCTTCGAGCCCCTCGACGGCTCGCCCCGCGGCGGCGGCTCCACCTGGCAGTCCCTGAACCGGGGCTCCGGCACCGTCGAGGCGGACTACCTGAACGGCGAGATCGGCCTGCTCGGACGACTGCACGGGGTACCGACCCCGGTCAACGACGCACTCCAGGAACTCGTCAACGAGGCGGCACGGGAAGGGCGTCCGGCCGGGGCGATGTCGGTCGCGGAGCTGGTCGAGGCCGTCGACGCACGTGTCTAGCCCCCGGGCCCGGGGCTGTCGCGTTTGTTCAAGAAGGGCGGGGGTGCCTCCTCGTACGGTCAGGGCATGGAACGCATCGAAGAGCGTATGGAGACCGTGTACCCCTGCCTGACCGAATGCGCCGCCGAGGCGTCCCGCGTCGCGGCGGCGGTCAAGCCCGACCGGCTCGACGCGGCGTCCGGCTGCGGCGACTGGGACGTGCGCGCCCTCGTCAACCACTGGGTCGCCTACACCGGGACCGGCATGGAGCACCGCGCCCGGCGCGAGCCGCTGCCCGACGACCTCGGCACCCGGGACTTCACCGGCGACCCGGACTGGGCGGACCGGTACGCGCAGCGGCTGGAGCGGGCCGTCGCCGCCTGGTCGGAGCCGGCCGTCTGGGAGGGCGAGGTGGAGCTCGGATTCGCGCGGCAGCCCGCGCCGGAGGTCGCCTCGCTGCTGTGGGCCGAACTCGTCCTGCACGGCTGGGACGTGGCCCGCGCCACCGGCCAGGAGTTCCGCGTCTCGGACGGCGCCGCCGCGCTGCTCCTGTCCGTGGTCGACAAGAACGCCGCGATGTACCGGCAGTACGAAGGGTTCGCCGATCCCGTCGAGCTCCCGGACGGGGCACCGGTGTACGCGCGGGCCCTGGCGCTCAGCGGCCGGGATCCTCGGCCGCTGTGAATGGCCCAGTGAATCGCGGCGGGAATGGACCACAGTTCAGGGCCATCCGGCGGATAGCTTCTCGGGCATGACCACTCGCGTCGACTTCTACTTCGACCCCGCCTGCCCCTTCGCCTGGATCACCTCCCGCTGGATCCTGGAGGTCGAGCGGGAGCGCCCGCTCGACCTCCGGTTCCACGCCATGAGCCTGTACCTGCACAACATCGGCAACGAACTCCCGGACTGGTACCGGGAGCTGGTCGACAAGTCGATCGGCCCGGTGCGGGTCGCCGTGGCGGCCGCCCGGAGCCACGGGGACGCCGTCCTGCGCGACCTCTACACGGCGTTCGGCACCCGGATCCACGAGGAGAAGAACGGCGACTTCGACGCCGTGGTCGCCGAGGCACTCGCCGAGCTCGGGCTGCCCGCCGAACTGGCGGCCGCCGCGCACGATCCGGCGTACGACGACGCCGTGCGCCGCAGCCACGACGCGGGCAAGGAGCCCGACGCGGACGGCTACGTCGGCACGCCCGCGATCCACGTCGACGGGACGGTGTGGTTCGGGCCCGTCCTGCGGGCGATCCCGCGCGGCGAGCGGGCTGCCGAACTCTTCGACAGTTTCCGGGTGCTGGCCGCGCACCCCGACTTCTTCGAGCTCAAGCGGACCCGCACCGGCGGCCTCGACTTCGGGTGACACGGCTTCCGGGCGTCACTCGCCGCGCCAGTCCCCGTCCCGCCGCGCCCACCGCACCTGGACCGCGTCGCGGACGCCCTGGAGTCCTACTGGCACACGTGCCTCGCCCCGCACTGGTGGCCGCGCGTCCACTCGGTCCTGGAGAGCGACCTCACCCACCGCGGCAAGGTGCTCGCGGAAGAGGGCGTCGGCGGGCTGTTCACCAGCCTCGACCCGCGCCTGTCCTGGAACGGCGACGTGCTCACCCTCGTCGCGTCGCACAACTACCGACCCTGGCCCGCGGCCGACATCCGCATCGGCGGCCGCGGTCTGGTCCTCGTGCCGACCCTCTTCTGCCACGGCGCCCACACCATGATCGACCCCGGCCTGCCGCCCCTGCTCAGCTACCCCGCGCGTGGCCGCGCCACGATCTCGCAGACCCCGCCACCGGTCTCCGACGAGGCCCTGACCCGCCTCCTCGGCGGCCCCCGCGCCCGCCTCCTGCGCCTGCTCGAGGAACCCGCCTCCACGACGGAACTGGCCCACCGCCTCGACGTCACCCCGGGCGCGGTGAGCCAGCACCTGTCCGTCCTCTACGACGCGGGACTGCCGACGCGGACGCGGAGCGGACGCAGCGTGCGGTACATGCGGAGCGAGCTGGGGGAGGAGCTGTGCGGCTGACGTGACGGGGTGTCACGTGGTCTCTTCGCAGGTCAGGTACGCGCCCGCCGAGACCGGTGCCGAGACCGCCCTGTTCGAGGGCCCGTTGCTCGACGCGGCCACCTTCCCCGGGATCGCCGTGCGCGAGGGCTGGACCCTCGACCACGACGTACTGGCCCGGCGGTTCGGCCCCGCCCGGGTCACCGTGGACTTCGGCGAGCACGTCCACCCGGGCCGCACCGGCTGGCTCACCGTGTGCGGAGTCCGCCTCGCCCCGCCGCTCGGGGAGCTCGACCCGGTGGTGCGCTCCGAGGCGCTGCGCGCGGCCGACGCCGGCCACGAGCGGTGGGAGCGGCTGCGCCGGATCCTCGCCGACGCCGACGGAGTGGCGGTGGCGGACCGGCACCTGACCGTGCGCGGCCACACCGTGCACCTGGCCACCGGCCGCGTCAGCCGCCACGGGGAGCCCGTCGACATCGACGTACCGCAGGACGGGCCGAAGGCGCGGGCGCTGCCGTTCCTGCCCTATGAGGAGACGCTGCTGGAGCGGATCGTGCGGACGGTGGAGGTGCTGCCGGCGACGACGTGACCCGGTGGCCGACCCGGTGGCCGACCTGGCGGTCAGGCGCCGACCGCCACCAACTCCCGTACGACAGCAGTCTCGTAGCGCCGCACCAGGACACGCGCCACCTCCGGCGCGGCTCCCAGTACGTCGCCGAGGACGTCCGCGTCCGCCGCGCCCGCCGCGATCCGGTCCGGCAGGCGGCCGGGGGCGAGGACGTACGGGGCGACCGCGATCCGCTCGCAGCCGAGGGCGCGCAGTTCCCGCACCGCGTCCGCGGTGCGGGGAAGGGATGCGGAGGCGAACGCAGGCCGCACGGCGCACCAACCGGTGTGCCGCCACTCCCGCGCGATTTCAGCGATCACTGCGATCGCCTCCGGGTCGGAGGAGCCCGCCGAGGCCAGGACGACCCCGGTCGTGGGCCTGTCGGCCGGGCTCAGCCCGGCCTCGTACAGACGGCGTTCCAGGGCCGACACCAGCAGCGGTGACGGGCCGAGGACGTCCGCCTGCCGGACACGCATGCCCCGCGGCGCCTCGCGCAGCACCGAGGGGATGTCGGCCTTCGCGTGGAAGGCCCGGGTCAGCAGGAGGGGGAGGGCGATCACGTCACGGACGCCCTCCGCCGCCAGGGACTCCAACACCCCGTTCACCGAAGGGATGTTGAAGTCCAGGAACGACGTCTCCACCCGCACGTCCGGGCGCTGCGCCCGCACCTCGCGCACGAGGTCGTGCACCGTCGCGGCGTGCCGCGGGTCGCGGCTGCCGTGGGCGATGACCAGCAGGACGGGGGAGGTGGAGGAGTGGTGCATGGCAGTGCGCTCAGTTCTTGACGAGGAGGCCGCGTCCGCGCAGCACGCGGCGCTCCAGCGGGCTGAAGATCAGCAGGTCGATGACGATACCGACGATCAGGATCAGGAGGATGGCGAGGAAGACCATGGGCATCGAGGAGTTGGTGCGCCCGTTCTCCAGGAGCTGGCCGAGGCCGATGCCCAGGTCGGGCGAGGACGCGATGATCTCGGCGGCCATCAGGGACCGCCACGAGAACGCCCAGCCCTGCTTCATGCCCGCGAGGTAGCCGGGCAGCGCGGCCGGCAGCACCACGTGCCGCAGGCCGTTCAGGCCCGTGGCCCCCAGGGTGCGGCCCGCCCGCAGATACAGCGGCGGGATCTGGTCGACACCGGCCACCAGACCGTTGGCGATCGAGGGCACGGCACCCAGCAGGATCACCGCGTACATCATCTCGTTGGTCAGGCCCAGCCACAGCACGGCCGGCGGCACCCAGGCGACCGACGGCAGCGACTGGAGGCCCGACAGGATCGGTCCGATCGCCGCGCGCACGAACTTCACCCGCGCGACGAGCAGCCCCAGCGGCGTGCCGATGACCAGCGCGAACAGGAAGCCCAGCAGGCCGCGCGAGACGCTCGTCCAGACATAGCCGAGCAGGTCGCCCTTGAGCCAGGACGTCTGTACCTCGTGCCACACGTCCGCGGGGGACGGCAGCTTCGTCGGATCGTCGACGATCTTGAACGAGATCAGTGCCTGCCACACCACCAGGATCACGAGGATCGCGGTCAGCGGCGGCAGGACCTTGTCCCGCAGCGTCCTCGAGAACGGGGTGCGGCTCGCGTGCGTCGTCTCCAGCGCGTCGAGCCCCGCCTCCAGGCCCGCGAGGTCGTCGTGCCGGGCCCCGGCCTTGTCGACGGCCGGGGCCGGTTCAGTCCTTGCCATGGCGACGGATCTCCCCCCGCAGTTGTTCGGTGATCTCGACGGAGAGCTCCGCCACGTCCGCGTCCTCGATCCGGCGCGGCTGCGGGATGTCCACCGTCCACTCGTGGGCCACCCGGCCCGGACGCGAGGACAGCAGCACCACACGCTGCGCGAGCTTCACGGCCTCGCGCACGTTGTGCGTGACGAACAGGATCGACAGGTTCGTCTCCGCCCAGATCCGGGTCAGTTCGTCGTGCAGCACGTCCCGGGTGATGGCGTCGAGCGCGGCGAACGGCTCGTCCATCAGCAGCAGCCGGGCGTCCTGGCCGAGCGCGCGGGCGAGCGCCACCCGCTGGCGCATGCCGCCCGACAGTTCGTGCACCCGCTTGCCGTACGCGCCCCGCAGCCGCACCAGTCCGAGGAGTTCCTCGGCGCGGCCGCGGCGGTCCTGCTTGGGAACTCCCCGCATCTTCAGGGCGAGTTCGATGTTCTTGCCCGCGGTCAGCCACGGGAACAGGGCGTGCTCCTGGAACATCAGGGCGGGCCGCCCGTCCGTCGCGATGGAGCCGGCCGACGGGGCGTCGAGCCCCGCGACCAGGTTGAGCAGTGTCGACTTCCCGCAGCCGGAGGCCCCCAGGAGAGTGACGAACTCGCCCGGAGCGACATCGAGGGTGATGTCGTCCAGGACGAGCTGGGAGCCCGCCGGCGTGGCGAAGGACTTCGAGACGTGCTCGATCCGTGCGGCCTGGCCGCCCGTCGCGGCGGCGGAGTCGGCCGCCTTGGCGAGTGTCGTCGCCATGGTCGTCACCTCCTGGGGTCTCAATAACTCGGCTGTATGGAAAGGGGATTGAGTTACTTGACGCCCAGGCTCGCGTCGTCGACCGCCGACGCGCCCTCGGCCTTGAGGATCTTGTTGAGCGGCTTCAGGTCGTAGATGCCGTTCAGGTCGGGCTTCTCCAGCAGGCCCGCCTTCACCGCGTGGTCGGCCTCACTGGTGAGCGTGGAGGCCAGCGGGTCGTCGGTGAACTGGATCGACTTCCACGCCGGGTCGAGCACCTCGGCGGGCAGCGCCTTGCCGGAGTCGGCCTCCAGCTGCTTGTTGGCCGAGGCCTTCGCGTCGTCCGGGTTCGACTTGATCCACGCGTTGGTCTTCACCGAGCCGCGCAGCACCGCCTCGACGACGTCCGGGTGCGCCTTGAGGAACTTCTGCGACACGATGATGTTCGTGATCACGAAGGTCTTGTCGGGCCACAGGTCCTTCTCGTCGAGCAGCACCTTCGCGCCCTCGGCGACCAGCTTGGACGCGGTCGGCTCCGGCACCCACGCGCCGTCGATCGAACCGGACTTGTAGGCGTCCGGGGTGATCTTGTTGTCGGTGCGGACCACGGAGACGTCGCCCTTGCCGGACTGGGCGTCGACCTTCCAGCCCTTCTCGGCGATCCAGTTCAGCAGCGCGACGTCCTGCGTGTTGCCGAGCTGCGGGGTGGCGATCTTCTTGCCCTTGACGTCGTCCAGGGTCTTGATCTTCTTCGGGTTGACGACCAGCTTCACACCGCCGGCCGCGCTGCCGCCGATGATGCGCAGCGAGGTGCCCTTGGACTTGGTGAAGCCGTTGATGGAGGGCGAGGGACCGATCCAGCCGATGTCGATCGATCCGGCGTTCAGCGCCTCGATCTCGGCGGGCCCGGCGTTGAAGGTCGAGTACTGCGCCTTCGTGCCCTTCAGTTCCTTCTGGAAGATGCCCTGCTCACGCCCGACGAGCGCGGTGCCGTGGGTCAGGTTGCCGAAGTAGCCGATCTTCACGGTGTCCGCGGAGAGGGTCTTGCCCTTGGCGGAGACGTTCTCCTTGGAGCTGTCGTCGTCGGCAGACCCGTATCCGCAGGCCGTCGCGGTGAGCGCGAGGAGCGGCAGGGCGGCGACGGCGGCGAGTGAGCGTCGCACAAGGGTCGAGCGATTGGCAGGCACGGGAGGTGTTCCTCTCGTAGGCCCGGCGGGTCACGCGCCTATGGCGTGGCCGGGAGGTCGACTGGTCTTCGTCTTCTGATGTACGGGGCGTGGGGGGTGAGGGCGCGCAGGCAGTGCGCGTACGTCTTCACGCACATCGGGCGACCCCGCCCTGTCCGCTGCCGAGGGCGCCGCTGCCGACGCGGCCGCCCTCCTTGGCGAACGTCCCGTAGTAGTCGATGGAGATCATGGTGATCAGAAGTCCCAACCGTCTTCGTCAGCAACGGAGTTGGCGGTGGTCTCGGCGGCGTTGGCGAACGCCTCGCCGGCCATGCCGGCGGCGAGCGTCGTGCCGTCCGCCGGGTCGATCAGCAGGAAGGAGCCGGTGCGCCGCGAGTCCGCGTAGGAGTCGATGGCGAGCGCCTCGGCGAGCCGCACCTTGACCCGGCCGATGTCGTTCGCGACGAGCTGCCCGGGCGCCGGGTGCTGGGAGAGGTCGTCGAGCGTGAGCCTTGAGGGGATCTCCTTGACGATCGCCTTGACCGTGCGGGTGGTGTGCTTGAGCAGCACCCGCTGGCCGACGACGAGCGGGGTGTCGGCGACGTGGCAGACGGTCGCCTCGACGTCCTGCGAGGTGGCGGGCGCGTCGTGGCTCGGCACGATCAGGTCGCCGCGCGAGATGTCGATGTCGTCCGCCAGGCGCAGCGTGATCGACTGCGGCGTCCACGCGATGTCGACGGCCGTGCCGAGCAGGTCGATCCCGGCGACCGTCGACGTACGGCCCGACGGCAGTACGGTCACGGACTCGCCGACGCGGAACGTGCCGGCGGCGATCTGACCCGCGTATCCCCGGTAGTCGGGGTGCTCGGCGGTCTGCGGACGGATCACGTACTGCACGGGAAGGCGCGCGTGGCAGCTGGTCAGGTCGTGGCTGACCGGCACCGTCTCCAGGTGCTCCAGGACGGTCGGGCCGCCGTACCAGTCCATGTTGGCGGACGGCTCCACGACGTTGTCCCCGGCGAGCGCCGAGATCGGGATCGCGGTGATCTCCGGGACGCCCAACTCGCTGGCGTACGCGGTGAATTCCTCGGCGATCCGCGCGAAGACCTGCTCCTCGTACGCGACGAGGTCCATCTTGTTCACGGCGAGCACGACGTGCGGGACGCGCAGCAGCGCGGCGACGGCGGCGTGCCGGCGGGTCTGCTCGATGACGCCGTTGCGGGCGTCGACGAGCACCACGGCCAGGTCGGCGGTCGAGGCGCCGGTGACCATGTTCCGCGTGTACTGCACGTGCCCCGGGGTGTCCGCGAGGATGAAGCGGCGGCGCGGGGTCGCGAAGTAGCGGTACGCGACGTCGATCGTGATGCCCTGCTCGCGCTCGGCGCGCAGTCCGTCGGTGAGCAGCGCGAGGTCGGGCTCGGCGGCACCGCGCGAACGCGAGGCGTGCTCGACGGCCTCCAGCTGGTCGGCGAGGACCGACTTGGAGTCGTGCAGGAGGCGGCCCACGAGGGTGGACTTGCCGTCGTCGACCGACCCGGCCGTGGCGAAGCGCAGCAGGGTCGTGGCCGACAGACCGGCCAGCTCTTCAGCAGCAGTGGTCGTGCTCATGGTTAGAAGTACCCCTCGCGCTTACGGTCTTCCATCGCGGCCTCGGACATCTTGTCGTCCGCGCGGGTGGCACCCCGCTCGGTGAGCCGGGACGCGGCGATCTCGGCGATGACCTTCTCGATGGTCGTGGCGTCCGAGTCGACGGCGCCGGTGCAGGACATGTCGCCGACGGTGCGGTAACGGATGAGGCGGGTCTCGACCGTCTCGCCGTCCTTCGGGCCGCCCCAGTCGCCGGCCGTCAGCCACATGCCGTTGCGGCTGAACACCGGACGCTCGTGGGCGTAGTAGATATCGGGGAGTTCGATGTTCTCGCGGGCGATGTACTGCCAGACGTCGAGCTCGGTCCAGTTGGAGAGCGGGAAGACGCGGACGTGCTCGCCGGGTGCGTGGCGGCCGTTGTACAGCTGCCACAGCTCGGGGCGCTGGCGGCGCGGGTCCCACTGCGAGAACTCGTCGCGCAGGGAGAACACCCGCTCCTTGGCGCGTGCCTTCTCCTCGTCGCGGCGCCCGCCGCCGAAGACCGCGTCGAACTTCTCGCTCTGGATCTTCTCCGTGAGCGGGACGGTCTGCAGCGGGTTACGGGTGCCGTCGGGCCGTTCCTTCAGGGCGCCGCGGTCGATGTACTCCTGTACGGAGGCGACGTGCAGCCGCAATCCGTGCTCGGCCACCGCGCGGTCGCGGTACTCGATGACCTCGGGGAAGTTGTGCCCGGTGTCCACGTGCAGCAGGGAGAAGGGGATCGCGGCGGGCGCGAACGCCTTCAGCGCCAGGTGCAGCATGACGATGGAGTCCTTGCCGCCCGAGAACAGGATCACCGGCCGCTCGAACTCGCCCGCCACCTCGCGGAAGATGTGCACCGCCTCGGACTCCAGAGCGTCCAAGTGGCTGAGGGCGTAAGGGCTGTCCGTCTCCTCGGAGGCGGTCACTACGGTCGTCATGCGGCGAGACCCCTTTCGGCGAGCAGCGCACGCAGCGCCGCCGCGGACTCCTGCACGGTCTGGTTCTGCGACTCGATGCGCAGGTCGGGCGATTGCGGTGCCTCGTAGGGGTCGTCCACCCCGGTCAGGCCCGTCAGTTCACCGGCGGCCTGCTTGGCGTACAGGCCCTTCACGTCGCGGACGGAGCACACGTCGACGGGAGTGGCGACGTGCACCTCCAGGTAGGCGGTGCCGCCCGCCTGGTGGCGCTTGCGCACCGCCTCGCGGCTGTCCGCGTACGGGGCGATGACCGGCACCAGGGCCAACACGCCGTTACGGGCGAGGAGTTCGGCCAGGAAGCCGATGCGCTGCACGTTCGTGTGCCGGTCCTCACGGCTGAAGCCGAGGCCCGCCGAGAGGTACTCGCGGATCTCGTCGCCGTCGAGCACCTCGACCTGACGGCCCTCGGCGCGCAGCGTGTTCGCCAGCTCGTACGCGATGGTGGTCTTGCCGGCACTCGGCAGACCCGTGAGCCAGATCGTGGCTCCGGTCACTTGCTTCTCCAAGGTCTGTGTCTGGTGCGTGAGTTCGGGCTCCCCGGCGGTCTCAGCCATGGATGCCGCACTCGGTCTTGCCGCTGCCCGCCCACCGGCCGGCGCGGGCGTCCTCGCCCTCCAGGAGGCGGCGGGTGCACGGGGCGCAGCCCACGGACCCGTAACCGTCCATCAGGAGCGGGTTGGTGAGCACGCCGTGCTCCGCGACATAGGCGTCGACGTCGTCCTGGGTCCAGCGGGCGATCGGCGAGACCTTGACCTTCTGCCGCTTCTCGTCCCAGCCGACGACCGGCGTGTTCGCGCGGGTCGGGGACTCGTCGCGGCGCAGCCCGGTGGCCCAGGCGGCGTACCTGGTCAGCCCCTCTTCCAGCGGCTTGACCTTCCGCATCGCGCAGCACAGGTCGGGGTTGCGGTCGTGCAGCTTCGGGCCGAACTCGGCGTCCTGCTCCGCGACGGTCTGACGGGGCGTCAAGGTGATGACGTTCACGTCCATCACGGCCTCGACGGCGTCCCGGGTGCCGATCGTCTCCTCGAAGTGGTAGCCGGTGTCGAGGAACACGACGTCCACGCCGGGCAGGGCGCGCGAGGCGAGGTGGGCGACGACCGCGTCCTCCATGGACGAGGTCACACAGAACTTCTTGCCGAAGGTCTCCGTCGCCCACCGGAGGATCTCCAGGGCGGAGGCGTCCTCCAGGTCGCGCCCGGCCTGCTCGGCGAGCGCCTTCAACTCTTCTGCTTCAGAGGTGACTTGAGCGGTCGTCATATCTCTTCCCCTCCACCGTCGTTGCGCTGAAGTCCACGGGACAGCAGCCCGAGGAACTTCAACTGGAAGGCTCGGTTGCATGCCGCGCATTCCCAGGCGCCGTGACCTTCCTCGTTCGGACGAAGGTCTTCGTCGCCGCAGTACGGGCAGTAGAAGGGGGCGGCGCGCTCGCTCATGAGAGGGCCTCCTCGGAAGCGCGGGAGGCCCACGTCGCGAACCGCTCGCCGTCCTCGCGCTCCGCCTGGAAGCGCGTGAGGACCCGCTCGACGTAGTCGGGCAGTTCGGTCGCGGTTACCTTCAGGCCGCGGACCTTGCGGCCGAACCCGGCCTCCAGGCCGAGCGCGCCGCCGAGGTGCACCTGATAGCCCTCGACCTGCTCCCCGTTCTTGTCGAGCATCAGCTGGCCCTTGAGACCGATGTCCGCGACCTGGATGCGGGCGCAGGCGTTCGGGCAGCCGTTGAGGTTGATGGTGATCGGCTCGTCGAAGTCCGGGATACGGCGCTCCAGTTCGTCGATGAGCGAGGCGCCGCGCGCCTTCGTCTCGACGATCGCGAGCTTGCAGAACTCGATGCCGGTGCAGGCCATGGTGCCGCGCCGGAAGGGGGAGGGGTTGACCCGCAGATCCAGCGCCTCCAGTGCGGAGACGAGCGCGTCGACCTGGTCCTCCGCCACATCGAGGACGATCATCTTCTGCTCGGCGGTGGTGCGCAGCCGGCCCGAACCGTGGGCGGCCGCGACCTCGGAGATCTTGGTGAGCGTGGCGCCGTCCACCCGGCCGACGCGCGGGGCGAAGCCGACGTAGAAGTTGCCGTCCTTCTGCCGGTGCACGCCGACGTGGTCGCGCCACCGCTCGACGGGCTGGGCGGGCGCGGGCCCGTCGACCAGCTTCCGCTTCAGGTACTCGTCCTCAAGCACCTGGCGGAACTTCTCGGTGCCCCAGTCGGCGAGCAGGAACTTCAGACGGGCGCGGGTGCGCAGCCGCCGGTAGCCGTAGTCACGGAAGATCGAGATGACGCCTTCGTAGACGTCCGGCACCTCGTCCAGCGGCACCCAGGCGCCGAGCCGCTGCCCGATCTTCGGGTTGGTGGACAGGCCGCCGCCGACCCACAGGTCGAAGCCGGGCCCGTGCTCGGGGTGGTTCACGCCCACGAACGCGATGTCGTTGATCTCGTGCACCACGTCGAGCAGCGGCGAACCGGAGATCGCCGACTTGAACTTGCGCGGCAGGTTCGAGAACGCCGGGTTGCCGATGATCCGGCGCTGGATCTCGTCGATCGCCGGGGTGCCGTCGATGATCTCGTCCGCGGCGATCCCGGCGACGGGCGAGCCGAGGATCACGCGGGGCGTGTCACCGCAGGCCTCGGTCGTGGACAGCCCGACGGCCTCGAGCCGCTCCCAGATCTCGGGCACGTCCTCGATCCGGATCCAGTGGTACTGGATGTTCTGCCGGTCGGTGATGTCGGCGGTGCCGCGCGCGAACTCCTGCGAGATCTCGCCGACGACACGCAGCTGCTCGGTGGTCAGCCGCCCGCCGTCGATCCGGACCCGCAGCATGAAGTACTCGTCGTCCAGCTCCTCCGGTTCGAGGACGGCCGTCTTGCCGCCGTCGATCCCGGGCTTGCGCTGGGTGTACAGACCCCACCAGCGCATGCGTCCGCGCAGGTCATTGGGGTCGATGGAGTCGAAGCCGCGCTTGGAGTAGATCGTCTCAATGCGTGTCCGCACATTGAGACCGTCATCGTCCTTCTTGAACTGCTCGTTGCCGTTGAGCGGCGTGAAGTGGCCCACGGCCCACTGGCCCTCGCCGCGGTGACGGCTCACCTTGCGGCGGGGCGCGGCCGGGGTGGGCTTTTCAGGGGTGGCAGCCATGGAGGTAATTCCTTACGGGCAGGCTTAAGACGGCTCTGACCCGCACACTTCGCGCGAGGCGCGGCGGTGCGCAGGGAGATACAAGTGAATCCGACGAAGGCGGAAAGTCTGCGGTGCTGGTTCTCTCAGCGCGCCGGACAGATGGCGCTGGACATGCGGCCGAAGTCGACGTGCCGCCGACTCACCAAGGCAATTCCAGCTGTAGACATGACGGAAGCGTGTCATGGGACTTTGGGCCCGGTCCACCATCGTCCGCGATGTGGACGCATGTGTCCCACATCGCGGACATGTGTGGTCCGGGTCACGTCGGAGGGGTATCCGACTGCCCGGATTGCGGCGAAAGGCCTGTTCGGTGCGGGGGTTCCGCGGGGCGGTGCGATCCCTAAGCGCCGGGCCACGGTCCCGGAGCGGCCACCTCGGGCTCCTCGCCGTCCTCCGTCCTGAACAGCCGGAACCCGCGCCGCTCGTAGTTCGCCATCGCGTGCTCCCCGTCCAGGGAGCACGTGTGCAGCCACACCCGCTTGGTCGGCGTCCGCTCGGGCCACCGCTCGGCCAGGTCCCAGGCCCGCGCCACCCCGTACGACAGCAGGTGTCCGCCGATCCGCCGCCCGCGGAAGGCGGGGATCAGCCCGAAGTAGACGATCTCCACGACACCGTCGTCCTGCGCGTCCAGCTCCACATATCCGGCCGGCGTACCCCGGTCGTACGCGACCCAGGTCTCGGCCCCGGGCCTGCCGAGCTGCTCCTGCCACTGCGCGTACGTCCATCCGAGCCGGTCGATCCACTTGATGTCGCCGCCCACGGACGCGTACAGGAACCGGCTGAACTCCGGCGACGGCACCTCGGCGCGCACGATGCGCACGTCGTCGCCCGGGGGCGGGGTCGCGGGGCGCAGATCGGCCGGGGAGGTCTGTTCGAGGGACCAGGTGGTGACGGTGACGGTGTTCATGGGGGACATCGGATCACGGGGCGGGCGGGGCGGCCAAGGTGGGGCCGAAGGGCGTCCGACATGCGGGTTCGGCCGTCGCGGGGGGCTCAGACCGTACGGGCGCGGTCCGGGCGGCGTATCGCTTCCCAAGGGGCCAGATTCCAGGGGCTGCGCGCGTCGGACGGATCGAGGAGGCGGCGCAGGTGGGCGTCGGCCGTGGTCTGCGGGGCGGCGAAGGACGCGTCCGGGGTGCCGCGCAGACCGTCCCGCCACACCTGCCGCCCCAGCAGGTAGTGGTCCGCGTACTCCTGCCAGGAGTTGTACGTGCCCGCCACCCGCGGTACGACGTTCTTGAGCAGGTTCCAGGCGTCGGCCTCCGTCACCAGACCACAGGCGAAACCGCGGCGCGTGAGGTCGGTGTACAGGGCGATGTCCCAGGCGAGCGGTTCGACGCCGAGGCGGGCGCGGGCCGCGGCGCGGTAGCCGGAGCGGGCCAGGTCGCCGAGGCGGCCGATCAGCTGCTCGCGCGTGTGGATCTCCCACTCCTCCGCGAGCCGGTGCCGGGCCCTGTCGTCGTCGATGCGGGTGAAGGGGTACAGCGTCGTGCGCGCCGCGTCGCGGTCGCGGCTCACCGGGGCGCCGAGCGAGACCATCCAGAGCTGGTGCAGCGTGAGCGGGGTGGGGTACTTCCGCTCCGTCCTCTGCTTGCCCATGACGCGTGTGGCTCGTGTGACGCCCGTGACGAGTGCGGTCAGTGAGAGTGCGGCCACGGGGGCGGAGCGTACCCCTGGCCGCCGGTGAGGTCTGTGAGGTGGCCGACGCGTGACGCTAGCGTGAGGCCCATGATCGTATGGCTGAACGGCACCCACGGCGCGGGCAAGACGACGACCGGTGCGCTGGTGCAGCGACTGATCCCGGATTCACGGGTGTTCGACGCCGAGAAGGTCGGCGAGACGCTCATGGACATCAAGCCGGCGCTGCCCTGGACGGGTAACTTCCAGCACTGGCCGCCGTGGCGGCCGCTGGTCGTGGAGACCGCCCGCCGCGTGCTCGACTACGCCGGCGGCACCCTGGTGATGCCCATGACCGTCCTCGTCGAGGCGTACTGGCGCGAGATCAGCGCGGGCCTCGCCGAACACGCCATCCCCGTACGGCACTTCGTGCTCCACGCCGACCAGGAGACCCTGCGCGGGCGCATCGAGGGGGACGTCGTGATGGGGCCCTCCATATTCCGCATGGAGTACCTCGAACCGTACGCGGAGGCGGCCCGCACCTGGCTGCACGCCGAGGCGGAGGTCGTCGACACCACGCACATCACCCCCGCCGAGGCCGCCCGGCGGATCGCGGATGCGGTCACCGCGGTCAGGGCTCCGGATTCCGCGCTCTGACCACCGCAGGCGCCGTCGAATGCGGCAACAGGTCCAACGGGTCCTCGGGCAGCAGCACTTCGACCTCCGCGTCCTCCAGGAAGCGGTACGGGCGGTGTGCGAGGAGACCGCCGAGATAGCGGCGCACCCGGGACATCTCCGCGCGCACCGTCACCGTGCGGCCCGGGTCGCCGAACAGGTCCTCGGCCAGACCCGCCGCGCTGCGCCCGTCCGGGTGCAGGGCCAGCAGGTACAGCAACTCGGCGTGCCGCGGGCTCAGTTCGTGCGCCCAGGGCGCCGCGCCGCCCGACACCCGCATCGAGCAGCGGCGCGGCCGACTCAGGTCCAGGGTGATCCGGGTCGCGGCCAGCGGCTCCGGCACGTCGTCCATCAGGAGCAGCAGCCAGCCGCTGGGCAGCGGTGTCGCCCGGCAGGCGCCGAGCGAGGGTATCCAACAGATGCCCTCGGTCAGGGACTTGGGCAGAGCCACCCGCTCCGGGAGCGGCATCCCGGTGACCGCGGCGGGCCAGCCGTGCCGGTCGACGGCGATAGCCCGGCCGTCGATGCGGGCGAGCAGCGGGGCGGCCACCGCCCGCAGCCGCTCCAGGCCCGCCACATGCCGCTCGCGCAGCCGGGCCTCGGCGAGCTGGGCCACCGACGTCACCCACGACAGCGTTGCCGGATGCATGGTCTCCATCGGCCCGCTGACGTCCACGACGCCGAGCAGCCGCCCGTCACGCGGATCCATGATCGGCGCGCCCGTGCAGGTCCACGAGTGGTGCGAGCGCACGAAGTGCTCGGCGGAGAACACCTGGACGGGGCGGCGCGTCACCAGCGGGGTGCCGACCCCGTTCGTGCCGACGACGTCCTCCGCCCAGTGCGCACCCACCTGGAAACCGAGCCGGTCGCCCTTGCGCAGCACCGCCGGATGCCCCTCGCGCCACAGGATCCGGCCCTCCGCGTCACTGATCACCATGATGTGCTGCGCGGCCTCGGCCACCGCCACGAGGCCCTCGCGCAGCA
Source organism: Streptomyces sp. HmicA12 (assembly GCF_000373565.1). Taxonomy (GTDB): domain Bacteria; phylum Actinomycetota; class Actinomycetes; order Streptomycetales; family Streptomycetaceae; genus Streptomyces. Next base: position 209,663 of record NZ_KB891851.1, read on the forward strand.
CGGGCAGGACGGGCAACAGCGGCGAGGACTGCCGCCGTTCCTCCACCTCGTCGACGCTCAGCAGGCTCGTGCGGACGTCACGGTCCGGATCGACGCCGCCGCGCAGCATCCGCCCCCAGGACTCACCGATCACCGGCCGGGGCAGCACCGGCGGCCGCTGCCCCGAGAGCGTCGCGTCGCGTACGCCCTTGAGCAGCCGGGACGCCAGCCTCACGTCCATCGCGGACAGCCGCGCCAGATCGATCGTCGAGTCGTTCTTCATGCCTGCTTCCTCGCTCTGCGAGAGGTGTGCGGGGAGTCACGACGTCACGCGCTCCCCGAGCCACGGCAAGGGTCGGTCTTATGAAGGATCGTTGCAACCCCCTGCAACCCTGGCGAACAGCCGTGCGGCGTTTGAAAATGGGACCAACGCCGCCTCCCCTGGCGGCGCTCAAGCTCCCCTGTGGGGCCTCTGAAGGCGGGGATGGTGCCGTGTCGGCGCAGCACCATCCCCGCCGACCAGCCCGTCGCCCGCATCGGCGCCGGGCGGTCAGACGGGCCGCGCCCGTTCCACGAGTCCGGCCAGGTCGAGCGTGTGCGGCAGCGTCCCGAACGCCGCGCCCCCGTCCCCGCCGAGCCGCGTCGCGCAGAACGCGTCCGCGACCTCGGCCGGCGCGAACCGTACGAGCAACGACCCCTGCAGGACGAGGGCGATCCGCTCCACCAGGCGCCGGGCCCGCGCCTCCATCCCGTCCAGATCACCGAGTTCGGTCAGCAGGTGCTTGACCGCCGTGTCGAGGCGGTGGTCCGCGCCCCGCGCCTTGCCGATCTCCATCAGAAAGGCGTTGAACGCCTCCGGTTCACGCTGCAACGCCCGCAGCACGTCGAGCGCCTGGACGTTCCCCGAGCCCTCCCAGATCGAGTTGAGCGGCGACTCGCGCAGCAGCCGCGGCATGCCCGACTCCTCCACGTACCCGTTGCCGCCCAGACATTCGAGGGCCTCCGCCACCAACGGCGTACAGCGCTTGGTCACCCAGTACTTGGCGGCCGGCACCGCGATCCGCAGAAAGGCCCGCTCCCGCGGATCGTCCGCGTCGTACGCCGCCGCGAGCCGCAGCGCCAGCGTCGTCGCCGCCTCCGACTCCAGGGCCAGGTCGGCGAGCACGTTCGTCATCAGCGGCTTGTCGAGCAGCCGGCCGCCGAACGCCTCCCGGTACGTGCAGTGGTGCACCGCCTGCGCCACGGCCTGCCGCATGAGCGCCGCGGAGCCGAGCACACAGTCCAGACGGGTCGCCGCGACCATGTCGATGATGGTGCGCACCCCGCGCCCCTCGTCGCCCACCCGCTGCGCCCACGTCCCGTCGAACTCGACCTCGGCCGACGCGTTCGACCGGTTGCCGAGCTTGTCCTTGAGCCGCTGGATCGCGAACGGGTTGCGGCCGCCGTCCGCCAGGACCCGCGGCACCAGGAAGCAGGTGATCCCCTCGTCGGCCTGCGCGAGCACCAGGAAGCCGTCCGACATGGGCGCGGAACAGAACCACTTGTGGCCCGTCAGCTCGTACGTCCCGGCATCGTCGAGGGCGCGGGCCCGCGTCGTGTTGGCCCGTACGTCGCTGCCGCCCTGCTTCTCCGTCATCCCCATGCCGAACAGCGCCCCGGCCTTCCGCGCCGCGGGCCGCAGCCCGGCGTCGTAGAGGGACGAGGTGAGCAGCGGCTCCCAGACCTCGGCGAGGTCGGGACGCGCGCGCAGCGCCGGAACCGCCGCGTGCGTCATCGACAGCGGGCACAGATGACCGGCCTCGACCTGCGACCAGACCAGGAAGGCGGCCGCGCGCCGCAGATGGCCGCCCGGCCGGGTCCAGGCCGCGGTGAGCCCGGACGAGACGCCCTTGCCGAGGAGGCGGTGCCAGGACGGATGGAACTCGACCTCGTCGATCCGGTGTCCGTAGCGGTCGTGCGTGCGCAGGACCGGCGGGTTCTCGTTCGCGAGGCGGCCCCACTCCTGGGCCTGGGCCGAACCGGCCGTCCGGCCGAGCAGTGCGAGCTCCGCGCCCGCCTCGGCGCGGAGCTCGGGTGCCAGGTGCCGGGTCACGCCCTCGGTGAGCACCCGGTCGGTGGTGAAGACGTCGTACCCCGTCAGGGGCGGGGGCTGGTTCCCCACGGTGTGCGTGCTGCCTGCCATGTCTGGAACCTACCCGGGCGTCCCTCGACGCCTCACCACCGCACTCAGCCGATGTGTGCCATCGCCTGCTCCCTCTCCGGTCCCCTCTCGGGCCGCGGCACGTCCGCCGGCGGCCAGTCCTCGCGGTACACCGTGTCGAGATAGCGTTCGCCGAGGTCGGGGGCGATCGCCACCGAGGTGAGGCCGCGCCGCCCGTGCCGGGCCAGCCACTGGCCCGCCCCGCTGATGACGGTGCCCGTCGAGCCGCCGAACAGGAACCCGCGGCTCGCGAGCCGGCGGCACACCTGCACCGCGTCGCTCTCCTCGACGTGCACGACGTCGTCGATGTACGAGGTGTCGAGCAGCGGCGGCCGCACACCCGCCCCGAGCCCCGGGATCCGCCGGGGCCCGGCGGGCCCGCCGAAGGTGACCGAGCCGACGCTGTCGACGGCGACGATGCGCACCGGGCGCCGCCACTGCCAGAACCAGCGGGCGCAGCCCATCAGCGTCCCCGTCGTCCCGGCCCCCACGAACAGCACGTCGAGGCGCGGGAAGCGCCGGGCGATGGCCGGGGCCGTGGTGCGGTAGTGCGCCCGCCAGTTGCCGGCGTTGCTGTGCTGGTCGAGCCAGACGTACCGGTCGTCCGAGGCGCACAGGGCCCGCACGTAGGCGAGCCGGGCGCCCAGGAGACCGCCGTGGGCGGTCGGTTCGCGCACGACGTGCACCTGGCTGCCGAGCGCCCGCATGAGGCGGATCGTCGGCGCGTTGCAGCGCACGTCCGTGACGCACAGGAACCGGTAGCCGCGATGGGCCGCGATGACGCTCAGCGCCACGCCCAGGTTCCCGGACGACGACTCGATGAGCACGGAACCGGGCCGCAGCAGCCCGTCCCGTTCGGCGGCGTTCACCATCTCGGTGGCGGCCTTCATCTTGATGGATCCGGCGAAGTTGAAGCCCTCGCACTTCAGGAAGAGCGGCAGGCCCATCGAGGCCCGCAGATTGACGTAGAGCTCCTCTTCGTTGAACTGTGCGGGATCGTCAATGACTGACATGTCGTCCCGCCCCCCTCTCCTTGGGTCCCCCGTTATTCATGTCCCCCTGCTCCTGTTCTCCGGCTGGTCAGCCGTGGCGTCGTAGTTCGTTGAAGAAGCCGTCCACCACGTGCAGTTGCCCTCTGCGGGCCACTTCGTCGTGCACGAAACGGCCGACGGCCAGATCGAGTACCCCCAGTCCGAACGGCGAGAACACCACGGTCCGGTCGCCCGGCACGCGGGCCCTCCCGGTGAGCACGTCGGCGAGCGTGCCGTCGACGAAGTCCCGCTTCCCGGTGAGCTGTTCGGCCAGATGCGGTGACGTGTCCGCCTTGAGACAGTGCTCGACGTCGTCGACGTAGTTCGCGGACGCGAGCAGGATCTCGGGCGCCAGGTCGCGCAGCGAGACGTGCAGCACCAGCGGATGGTGACCGAACCAGGCCGGGTCGTGGATGTGCGGGCGTGCGGCGACCGTCGCGAACACGATCAGGTCGCTGGACCTGATGAGGGGTTCGGCGGCGTCGTGCACCGTGATCTTCCCCTGGGTGCCCGCCCGCTCCAGGTAGGAGCGGAAGCCCGCCGCGCTGTCCGCCGCCACGTCGTACACGCCCGTCTCCTCGAACTCCCAGCCCGTGGCGGCGAGATGGGTGTGGATGTGCCGGGCGATCAGTCCGGTGCCGATGAAGCCGACCCGGGTCGGGCGCGTCCGCTCGCGGCTGAGCCGGTCGGCCGCGAGGGCCGCGGAGGCGGCGGTGCGGGTGGCGCTGATCACCGAACTCTCCAGGCAGGCGTACGGATACCCGGTGTCCGGGTCGTTGAGGATCAGCACGGCGGAGGCCCGCGGCAGGCCCGACGCGGTGTTCTCCGGAAAGCTGGAGATCCACTTCAGACCGTCCACGCGCAGTGGTCCGCCGAGCGAGGCCGGCAGCGCGATGATGCGGGCGGTGGGCCGGTCGGGAAAGCGCAGGAAGTACGAGGGCGGGTTCACCGTCCCGCCCGCGTCGTGCTGCCGGTAGACCGCCTCGATCAGCTCCGCGGTCTCCGACTCCCTTCCTTTCAGGGCCTCTTGGACCTGTGCACCGGAGATCACGGCGAAGGTGGGGGTCATGAGGTGCCCACCTCGGCCGTGGGGGCGCAGTCGGCGAGCCGGACCGGGTCGGCCAGCGCGGCGAGCACCTCACGGGGGCCGTCGAAGGGCTCCCTGCTGTGCGCGGTGCGGACGTTGTCGACGAGCAGCAGGTCACCGGAGGCCCAGCGGGTGCGCACGGTGTGCGCCTCGTACACCTCGTTGAGGGCGCGCACGACGTCCTCGTCGATCGGATCGCCGTTGCCGTAGCGGGTGTTGAAGGGCAGCCCGTCGACGCCGTACTCCTCGACGAGGAACTCGCGGACCTCCGGCTCCATCGTCCACTCGCTCAGGAACGCGATCTGGTTGAACCAGACGCGGCGGCCGTCCACCGGATGGTGCAGGACCGCGGCGCGGTGCTGCCGGGTGCGCAGCGAACCGTCGGGCCGCCACGCGAAATCGATGGCCTGCTCCCGGCAGTACGCGGCCACGGCGTCCCGGTCGTCGGTGCCGAACGCCTCGGCGACCGACGCCCCGATCTCGTCGTGGTACGTCCGCGTGAGCAGCCACCCCTCCTGCTCGAACCGCTTGGTCAGCCCGGCGGGGAGCGCGTCGAGGACGGCGGCGGCGTCGGCGAGGCCGGTGGCACCCCCGCTCGCCGGGGCCTCCAGGCAGGCGAAGAGCATCAGTCCGGGGAACTCGACGGCGTAGCTCACCTCGTGATGCATGCACATCTGCTGGGTCGGCGGCCACTTGGTGGCCGAGTACACGTCGTCCCCGTACGAGCGCCGGGGCGCGAACGGCTCCCGGTCCGGCATCAGCGTGCGGGCGACGCGGCGGAAGACTGCTCCCGCCGTGTCGGGGCCGGTCAGGCCTAGGCCGCGGACGAGCAGACAGCCGTGCTCGGCGACGGCGGCCCGCAGATGGTCGCGGTGCCGGGCCGCCCACTCCTCCGGACTGCCGTCGCGCTCGGCGCGCAGCACCGGCGGGCTCCCGGGGGAGAGGTCGAGGTCGTGGGACGGGGTTGAGAGCGGCATGCGGGTGCGGTTCCTTTCAGAAGTTTCCCGGAGCGGTTCCGGGCGGTTCTCGGTCGGTTCGGTTCTCAGACGGCTCGGTCGAGCAGCGCCGCGAGGTCCGTGAGGACCGGCCGGCGCGTGACGTCCTTGAGGGTGAGCGCCCGGTCGAGGGCGATCACCAGCTTCACGGCGGCCAGGGACGTGCCGCCGAGGTCGAAGAAGTGGTCGTGGCGGCCGACACGTTCGACGGGTACGCCGAGCACCTCGGCCCAGGCGGCGGCCAGCCGGCGCTCGACGTCCGTACGGGGAGGCTCCGTCGCCGTGCTGTCGAGCTCCTCGGCGAGCGCGGTCAGCGCACGGCGGTCGACCTTGCCGTTGCCGGTGAGCGGCAGCCGCTCCCGCCAGTGCACGGCGTACGGCACCATGTATGGCGGCAGCGAAACCGCCAACTCGTCTCGTACGTGGGTGAGTTGTGCAGGGTCGGGTGCGGTGCAGAACGCGGCCAGCTGGGTGCCGCGCACCACGACCACCGCGCCGTCCCGGACTCCGGCGACCCGCAGCAGCGCGTTCTCGATCTCGCCGAGCTCGACCCGGAAGCCCCGGATCTTCACCTGGTTGTCGCGCCGCCCGAGGAACTCCAGCTTCCCGTCGGCCCGCCAGCGCCCGTGGTCGCCGCTGCGGTACAGGCGCTCGCCCGGCCGGTAGGGGTCCTCGGTGAACGCGGCCTTCGTGCGCTCCGGGTCGTTTACGTACCCGCGCCCGACGCACACCCCCGAGAAGACGATCTCGCCGGGCGCGCCGAGCGGCACGGGCAGCAGATCCTCGTCGACGACGTAGATCCGCACGTTCGCGACCGGCCGCCCGAGCGGCACCCGGTCGCCGTCGGGGGCCCGCTCCATCACCTCGTGGTTGGTGTCGTCCGACGTCTCCGTCAGGCCGTACGCGTTGACGAGGCGCACCCCGGGCCGGGCCGCGAACCAGCGACGCACCAGCTCCGCCTTCACCGCCTCGCCGGTCACCGACACGCAGCGCAGGAAGGGGAGTTCGCGTGGCCGCTGGCCCAACTCGGCCAGCACGGCCTCCAGATACGACGGCACGACCTGCAGCACGTTCACCCGGTCGCGCTCCACCGCCTCCACGAACCGCGGCACGTCCAGGATCGTCTCCTGCCCGATCACGCACGTGCGCCCGCCGACGACCAGGGCGGCCACCAGCTGCCACAGCGAGATGTCGAAGCACTGCGGCGCGGTCTGCGCGACCACGTCACCGGAGCCGATCCCCAGGTCGTCGATCTTCGCGAGTACGTGGTTGAGGAACCCGGCGTGCTCGCACATCGCGCCCTTGGGCTCGCCGGTGGAGCCGGACGTGAAGTAGAGGTACGCGAGTTGGTCCGGGCCGATCCGCAGGCCGAGGTCGGTGTCGAGGTGCCCCTCGGAGCAGGCGCCCGCCACGGACACGGTGCCGCTCGCGGCCCGGTCGTCCGTGACGACGAGCGAGCAGCCCGCCCGGTCGAGCATCCCCGTGATCCGCTCCCGCGGGAAGTGCGGCTCGACGGGCAGATACGCGCCGCCCGCCTTCAGGACGCCGAGGACGGCGGCCATCCACTCCAGGCCGCGCTCCATCACCACGGCGACGACCCCTTCGGGCCGCAGACCGCGTGCAAGGAGCGCCCGACCCACTTGATTGGCACGGGAGTTGAGCTCGGTGTACGTCCACTGCCGCTCCCCGTGCACGGCCGCGACGGCCTCCGGGTGCGCGGCGGCCCGCTCCTCGAACAGCTCGTGCACCCGCCGGTCGGGCAGATCGCGGTGCGGTCCCGCCAACTCCTCCAGCTGGTAACGGAGTTCTTCCTCGGAGAGCAGGCTCCGGCGCAGCGGGGCGGTGAGCGCGGCGACGTGGTAGCCGGCGATGCGCTCGGCGGCCGCGCGGTCGTAGGTGTCGGGGCGGTAGCGCAGGCACAGGGTGTGCCGGTCCGTGACGCCGACGCGCAGCGCGGTGTCGTCGGGTGCGGCGGACAGCGCGTCGAGCACCCGGGCGTGCGCGGACTCCAGCGCCTCGTGGGACGTCGACAGGCCCGCGGGAAGCCGCACTTCGTACTCGGTCATAGAGGTCATGGCCCTACCTCCCCACCGCGGGGTTTCCGCCCCAGCGTGCTTGTGGCGGCATCTGCTCGCCCTTCATCAGGAAGGAGTCGGGGGCGAGCACGGCACCGTCGCCCATGTCGACGCCGTAGTGGACGAGCGCGCCCGTGCCGAGGCTGCAGCCCGCGCCGATCGCGATGCGGTCGGACTTGAACGTGCCGTCCTCCTGCGAGTGCGCCTGCACCTTGGTGTGCGCGGCGAGCGTGCTGTCGTCGCCGATCGACACCAGGGTCCGCTCGGTGATGCTGACGCCGTCGTCGAAGACCCGGCGGCCGAGCCGGACGCCGAGCGCCCGCCACACCACGTTCTTGAACGGCGTCCCGTTGAACGCGGCCAGATGGTTGTCCGGCACCTTCCACAGCCGCTCGTGCCACCAGAAGTACGGGTCGTAGATCGAGCACAACCGCGGCTCCAGCGGCCGGAAGCGGCACAGGATCCGCTCCACGAGCACGTAGTAGCCGGTGCTGAACGCGAGCGCGGCGACCATGCCCGCGCCGACGAACAGTCCGCCGGTCCGGCCGTAGTGGTCGGACAGGTCGAAGGCGGCGAACCCGAGGAGCGAGAGCGCGAACCAGTGCAGCCAGCGCACACCGAGGAACAGCGCCATCGAGCGCAGGTTGAAGCGGTTCTTCGCGGCGAGCCTGCGGGGCAGTTCGGCCCCCTCACGCAGATGGTCGAAGCGGCTGTCGCGCTCCACCGAGCGCGGGATCTCGAACGGCGGCGAGCCGAGCAGCCCCACGCCCTCGCGCACCTCGCCGTCCAGCGGCACGAGCACCTTGGTCGCGAGCAGACAGTTCTCGCCGGTGCGGCCGCCCGCCGGGTAGGCGATGTGGTTGCCGAGGAAGTTGCGCGCGCCGATGGTGGCGCGCGAGACGCGGAACGACGTGGCCGAGAAGTCGGCGTTCACGACGGACAGACCGTCGGCGACCATCGTGCCGCTGCCGACCGTGGCCAGGTGCGGCGTCTCGTGCTGCACCTCCGTACCGAAGTTGGAGCCGGTCTGCTCGACCTGCGACAGGTCGTAGCCGATGGCGCGCAGGTAGCCGACGATGTACGAGCTGTCGCCGCACAGCCACTTGAAGAACTTGAGGTTCGTCATCCGGGCGATCGCGCGCTGCACCGAGTAGTGGAAGCCGTACAGCGGATACGTGCGGTCCTCGCGCAGCAGCGGCCGCAGCGCGCGCGGCACGAGGGACACGACGGCGAATCCGAGGACGAGGAACCCGACGAAGCCCGCGAGCGACAGGGCGAGCGCCTGCCCGTAGAACGCCGCCGACGTCAGGTCGTTCGAGGCCGGCGAGAGCAGCGAGCCGAGCGCGGGCACCTCGGTGAGCAGCAGATAGCTGCCGCCGATCGCGAGCGGCACGTACAGCAGCAGCATCTGCGCGAGGCCCCCGAGCGCGTACCAGGACCGGCGGACGGCCGAGGTGCGGGCGGGCGGCACCCGGACGTAGTCGACGTCCGTGCGGCGCGCGGGAGAGCCGTGCCAGTGCTCGCCCGCCGGGACCGAGGCCCCGTCGTAGAGGGCGGAGGCATGGCCGAGCTGGGTGCCGTCGCCCATCGACGTACCGATGTCCAGGACGGTCTTCTCGCCGACGTACACGTCCCGGCCGAGCGTGACCGGGCCGGTGCGGATCCGACCGGCGTGCGCCCGGTAGCCGAGGAAGTGGCACTCCTTGCGGACCACCGTGCCCGCGCCGATCGTCAGCAGGTCCGTGCAGACCGGCACGTCGCGCGACAGGATCGTCACGCCCTTGCCGATCCGCGCGCCGAGCAGCCGCAGGTACAGCACGTACAGCGGGTTGCCGACGAACAGCACCATCGGGTTGGCGTGCAGCAGCGCCTTCACGGTCCAGAAGCGGACGTACGCGAGGCTCCACACCGGGAACTCGGTCTCCCGCCACCGGCCGACCAGCAGCCACTTCGCCACGATCGGCACGACGCACGCGCCGGCGAACAGGGCGCCGCCGAACATCACCGAGCGCAGGTACACGTCGGCGCCGCCGGAGCCCGCGGACACCCACTCGTAGCCGGCCGCGGTGGCCAGGCCCGCGACCGCGCAGTACACGGCGAAGACGAGGAACTGCAGGGCGCCGCAGACCAGATAGCGGCGCGTGCTGCCGGGCGGCGGCGGTGGCTCCGGCGGCGCGGCCGGGACCGGCTCGGCCGCCGGGACCGCGTCGAGCGCGGCCGCGAGCGAGCGGATCGTGGGATGGCCGTACACGTCCCGCATCGACACCGACGGCAGGTCGGTGCGTTTGCGCACGCGGGCGCAGAAATGTGCCATCACCAGGGAATTGGCGCACAGATCGTCGAAGAAATGACTCTCGGGCGGCACATGATCCTGCCGCACGACATCCGCCAGAACTTCGGCGAGAACGATTTCGGTGCCGTTCGCCACAGATGCTCCTCGTGGTTATCGCTGTTGTTTCTGAAAAGCAGGAGCAAACGGTGAAATGCGCACCTCGCACGGCAGCGCTTCTGCAACGGGCAAGGCCCGCAACCCCCGATGTCCCCCCAGGTACGTTGCGCTCGCACGGCCCCCCGCCGGGCACAACGAATACAATCCGGATTCTTTCTGCCGTTTCATGAACGGTTCAACCCGGATTGAACAGTTGGCTCTTTCCCGTTCCCCGGCGCTGACGCGGTCATGTCGTTTCTTCGTTGAAATGGCGTCCACTGCCGGGGAACTCACACGGAAGACGGCATAAAGGCGCCGGGCGGTTCCCCGCGAGTGGCCGCGTCATTCGGCCAGCGCGGTTCCGGCAGTGGACGCCGGGCCGGGCACGGCACCGGGGATGGGTGTGGCCACGTGTGACGGATACCTTTAGGGCGTGCAGCCAGCAAGTGAATCCCCCCAGCCGCAGGGCCGTCTCCACCGGGCGCGTGTGCTCTACCAGAACGTCTCCAAGCGCAGGACCGCCTGGCTGCTGCTCAAGGACACCGTCAACTCCTGCATGGAGTACCGCATCCTGGGCCTGGCCGCCGAGGCGGCGTTCTTCACGCTGCTGTCGGTGCCGCCCCTGCTGTTGTCGCTGGTCGGACTGCTCGCCTACGTCGACGCGTGGACCGGCGCCAACACCATCGAGGGGGTCCGCGACAACATCCTGGAGGCCTCGCGCACCGTCCTCACCGACGAGGGCGTACGGGAGATCGCGCAGCCGATCCTGGACGACGTCCTCAAGGGCGGCCGCCCCGACGTCATCTCCATCGGCTTCCTCATCTCGCTGTGGTCGGGCTCGCGCGCGGTGTCGACGTTCGTCGACACCGTGACGGTGATGTACGGCCTCGACGGTGTGCGCGGCATCGTCAAAACGCGGCTGCTCGCGTTCCTGCTGTTCCTGGTGGGCCTGGTGGTGGGATCGGTGGCGCTGCCGTTGATGATCGCCGGTCCCGACGCGGTCATCGCCCTCGTCCCGTGGTCGGAGACGCTCGTCCAGATCCTGTACTGGCCGGTCGTCCTGATCCTCTCGATCGCCTTCCTCACGACGCTGTACCACGTGTCCGTGCCGGTGCGCTCGCCGTGGATCGAGGACGTGCCGGGGGCGCTGGTGGCGCTCGCGATGTGGATCCCGGGCAGCTTCCTGCTGCGGCTGTACATCACCAACACCATCGAGGGCCCGACGATCTACGGCTCGCTGGCCGCGCCGGTCGCGGTGCTCCTGTGGATCGGCGTGTCCGCGTTCGCGGTGCTCGTCGGCGCCGCGGTGAACGCCGCGATCGACCGGGTGTGGCCCTCGGTCGCCACGGCCGCGGCGCGGGCCGCGAACGAGCGGGTGCGGACGGCTGTCGCCGCGCAGCTGGTGGCCCGCTCCGAGGCGGCGCGGGATCCGGACGACCCCGACATGCCGTCCGAGTTCCCCGAGCGCTGGTCGAAGTTCCTGCCCCCGGAGGACGTGACGTCACGCCTGCGGACGACCCACACCCGCCGCGACGTTCCTCCGGAGGACGAGGAGGCCTGACGCCCGGCCCCGCCGTCTCGGGGCGGCGCCCCCGGCGCGGGGTGAGCGCTTCATCGGGCGGCCGGTACAGCGCCGTTCGCGGGTGATCGCCCGGTGGGGGCTGGTCGCGCAGTTCCCCGCGCCCCTTATGGGGCTGGTCCTGGCCCGCGTCCCCGGCGGGGTGCCCCCTACTTCCAGGTGCCGGATGTCGCCGTCTGCGTGGCGAACGCGGAGAAGGGGCGTGGGGCGCGGCCGAGGACCCGCTCCACGGCACCGGTCACCGACTCGTTGCGGCCGTCCAGGAGCGTGCCGAACAGGTCGACCAGGAACGCCACTTCCTCCTCCGGGACACCGAACTCCCGCAGCGCGGCCCCGTACTCCCGCACCGGCACCGCCACATACCGCTTCGGCGAGCCCGTGGCCCGCCCCACCTCCGCCAGCGCCTCGCCCCACGTGAGCGCCTGGGGCCCGGTCAGTTCCACGACCTGGCCCGCGTACCGGTCCGTCGTGTCCCGGAGCACCGTCACCGCAACGTCCGCGATGTCCCGTACGTCGATGAAGGGCTCGTGCAGGGCGTCCGGCGCGGCGAACGCCAGCTCGGCGCCCCGCACCTGTTCGAGCAGCGGCCCCTCGCTGAAGGTCTGGTCGAACCACGCGCACCGCAGGACCGTCCAGTCCGCCCCCGACGCGCGCAGCGCCGCCTCCGCGGGCAGCGCCTGATCCTCGCCGCGCGCCGAGAGCAGCACGAGCCTGCGCACCCCGAGGGCCACCGCCCGGCGGGCCAGCGCGCCCACCGCGTCGGCCGCGCCCGGCGCCCCGACGTCCGGCGGGTACACCAGGTACGCCCCGTCGGCGCCGCGCAGCGCCGCGTCCCACGTGCCCGGGTCGGCCCAGTCGAACCGCACCTCGCCCGAGCGCGATGCCGCCCGCACGGTGAGCCCGGCGGCGCGCGCCGCGTCCGCGACCCGGCTCCCCGTCCGCCCGGTCGCGCCGGTCACCAGCACGGTCGTCACCGTCTTCACGTGCTCTGTGTGCTGCTTGTCCCGCGTGTTTTCTGTCATGCGTTCAGTCAACTGCCGCCCCGCGCACGCCGACATCGGTGAGCCGCTCACTCCCATACGCGTCCGTCTACGCTGGCCGGTATGGACGTATTCGCAGGGCTCCTGGAGGGGCCGCGGGCGCGCGGGGCCTTCATGATCCGGGCCTGCTTCGAGCCGCCGTGGTCCCTGCGGATCGCCGACGAGGCGCCGCTCACCGTCATGATCATGGACGAGGGCGAGGCGTGGATCCTCCCCGAGGGGCCGGGCGGCGACGCCGTACCGCGGCACATCCGCCCCGGGGACATCGCCATCGCCCGCGGCCCGGACCCGTACGTCTGCTGCGACGACCCGGCGACCGCGCCGCGCGCCGAGATCGGCCCCGGCCAGGCCTGCCGCCCGCTCGGCCCGGCGCACGTCGGCCGGTACCGGGACCTCGGGGTGCGGGAGTGGGGCGAGGCGCGGGGCGCGCCCGTGCGGATGCTCATCGGGACGTACCAGATGCGCGGCGAGATCACGGCCCGGCTGCTCGACGCGCTGCCACCGCTGCTCGTCCTGCCGACCGAGGTGTGGCGGTGCCCGCTGACCCCGCTGGTCGCCGACGAGATCGGCAGGGACGAGCCGGGCCAGGAGGTCGTCCTCGACCGGCTCCTCGACCTGCTGCTCATCGCGTCGCTGCGGGCCTGGTTCGCCCGCCCGGAGGCGGTCGCGCCGGCCTGGTACCGGGCGCTCGGCGACCCGGTCGTCGGCCCCGCGCTGCGGCTGATCCAGGACGACCCGGCGCACCCGTGGAGCGTCACCGAACTCGCCGAGAAGGCCGGGGTGTCGCGGGCCGGGCTCGCCCGCCGCTTCACCGAACTGGTCGGCGAGCCCCCGATGACGTACCTGACGGGCTGGCGGCTCGCGCTCGCGGCGGACGCGCTGCGCGACGGCGACAAGGAGCTGACGGTCGCGGCGATAGCGCGCCGGGTCGGGTACGGGAGCGCCTTCGCCCTGTCGAGCGCGTTCAAGCGGGTGTACGGCGTGAGCCCGCAGGAGTACCGGTCGTGACGGGCGACGGTGGGTACGAGGAGCGGACGGCCCTGGTGCCCGGCGCCGTCGTGTGGCGGCGCACCGTCGACCCGGCCCGGGGCCCTGCCGCGCCGGTGCTGCCCGACGGCTGCATGGATCTGCTGTGGGTGGAGGGGGAGTTGAGGGTCGCGGGCCCCGACACCCGGGCCCACCGCCCCGCCCCCGCCGCCGTCACCCGGTACGCGGGCATCCGGTTCGCGCCCGGCGCGGCCCCCGCCTGCCTCGGCGTCCCCGCCCACGAACTGCGGGACCGCGGTGTCGGCCTGGCCGAGCTGTGGCCGTCCGCGCGGGTGCGGCGGCTCACCGAGCGCATCGGTGAATCGCCCGACCCCGCGGCCGAGTTGGAGGCGCTGGCGGTCCGTCTGGCGGACGCCACGGGCCCGCCCGACCCGCGGCTCGCCGGCATCGTCCGCACCCTGCGCGCGGGTGCCACCGTCGCCGAGACCGCGCGCCGCGCGGGGCTCAACACCCGTGTCCTGCACCGCCGTTCACTCGCCGCCTTCGGCTACGGACCCAAGACGCTCGCCCGGATCCTCCGCCTCCAGCGCGCCCTCGCCCTGGCCCGCGCGGGCGTCCCCTTCGCCGAGACGTCGTACCGCGCCGGGTACACGGACCAGGCCCATCTCGCCCGCGAGGTGAAGGACTTGACGGGAGACACGCTGCGCCGCCTCGTGTGAGGCGACCTGGAGGAAGCCGTCAGAGGCCCCAGGGAAACCTGTGGGTTCATGTGCGGAGTGTTGCGATCGCGTGGCGTGTTCCGTGAGGATCTGGTGTCGATGCGCTTCGACGGCCATCGTCACCGGTAGTCGGCATCGGCACCGTGGAGCCGAGCCCGTCGCGCACCGCACCCCGAGGAGCACGCATGACCAGGCGCACCACCCCCTCCCGCCGCACCTTCGGCGCCCTGTTCGCGGGCGCCGCCGCCGGGGTCCTGCTGCCGGCGGGTACGGCGTCGGCGCGGCCGCGGGGGCGGCTGATCGCGGCCGACGGCTTCCGCCACGGACTGCGCCATTGGGCCGTCGAGCTGGAGAACGGCGGCAGCGTCACGGCCTCGCGCGGCGTCCTCGACATCGACGTACCGGCCGGTGCGTCCCTCTGGTTCAGACAACGCCTGACCGGCCCGTACGTCATCTCGTACACGGCCACGCCGGTCGACGAGGGTGGCGTCAACGACCGCGTGTCCGACCTCAACAACTTCTGGAACGCGACCGATGTCCGCTCCCCACGCGACCTCTTCGCCACCACCCGCACCGGCGCGCTCGCCGACTACGACTACCTCACTACGTACTACGCGGGCTTCGGCGCGAACTACAACACCACGACCCGGCTGCGCCGTTACGTCGGCGAGAGCGGGGTGCGGCCCCTGGTCTACGACTACCCGGGGCCGCTCCTCACCGCGAACGAGCCGAACCGGGTCCGGATCGTCTCGGACGGCTCCACGGTCCAGTGGTGGAACAACGGGCAACTGGTCTTCGACTACACCGACCCCGAGCCGTACACGAGCGGGCACTTCGCGTTCCGTACGACGTGGAGCCACTTCCGCCTCGCCGACTTCGAGGTGCGCCGCCCCCGGTAGCGACGGTCAGGCGAACAGGTCGATCTGGTTCCCGTCCGGATCGTGCGCGACCGCGTACCGCTGGCCCCAGGGCGCGTCGAACGGCTTGCTCTCACCGTGGTGCCCGGCGGCGGTCACCGTGTCGTACGCGGCGTCGACCCCGGCGGCGTCGCCGCAGTGGAAGGCGAGCGCGATCCGGCCGGTGCCGCGGCCCGGCGCGTCCTCGACCGGGTCGAACATCAACCGGATGCCGCCCGCCAACTCCACCTCCACGTGCGGCAGTTGCTCGGCCCCCTCCGGGAACGAGAGGCCGAGGAGGCGGTAGAAGGCGAGTGCGGCGGCCAGGTCGGAGGTGGCGACGCCGATGGCGTCCATACGGATCTCACGGTTGCTGATGTCGTTCATGCGCTCACCGTAGGCGCGCGGCGCGCCCACGGTCTTGTACGAAACGGACGCGGCGCATCTCCTTGTTCGGGCCGCCGGGCGGACTTACACAGGAAGGGCCCAGACCGCCAGGCGGAGGGGGAACGATGTCCGCGCCCACCCTGAGCACCGCCCCGAGCAAGCACCCACCGAGCCCCGTCACCCTGGAAGGCGACTACGATCCGGCGCTCTCGCGCTGGCTGTGGCTGGTGAAGTGGATCCTCGCGATCCCGCACTACGTCCTGCTGTTGTTCCTGTGGATCGCGCACGCCGTCGTCACCGTCATCGCCTTCTTCGCGATCCTGTTCACCACCCGCTACCCGAGGGCCCTGTTCGACTTCAACCTCGGGGTGCTGCGCTGGACCTGGCGCGTCGGCTACTACTCGTACGGCGCGCTCGGCACCGACCGCTATCCGCCCTTCACGCTCGGCGCCGCGCCCGACTACCCGGCCCGCCTCGACGTCGCCTACCCCGAGGACCTCAACCGCTGGCTGGTGCTCATCAAGGGCTGGCTGCTCGTGCTGCCCCAGCTGTTCCTGCTGTCGCTCCTGGTCGGCTCCTCCACGACGGCCGTCGGCCTGTGCGGGCTGCTCACCTTCTACGCCGGCGTGGCCCTCCTGTTCACGGGCGTCTACCCGCGCGGCATGTACGACCTGAACGTCGGCCTGCACCGCTGGGCCGCACGCGTGCTCGCCTACGCGTACCTGATGACCGACGTGTACCCGCCCTTCCGGCTCGACCAGGGAGGGCGCGAGCGGCAGCTCATCGACCAGTAGGGCGTACCAGGGGCGACGGGGGCGCACGAGGCAGGCGGGAGTCTGAAGACTGGCCCTAGTAGCGTCGACGTCATGAACAGTGTTCCTGGCGGTGAGGCGTTCCCGTCGCTCGGTTCCGACGACCCGGTCCTCGTCCTCGACGGCGGCCTCTCCAACCAGCTGGAGGCCGCCGGGCACGACCTGAGCGACGAGCTGTGGTCGGCGCGGCTGCTCGACGAGCACCCCGAGGCGATCGTCGCGGCCCACCGCACGTACTACGAGGCGGGCGCGAGCGTCGCCATCACCGCCAGCTATCAGGCGACGTTCGAGGGGTTCGCGCGGCGCGGCATCGGACGGGCGCGGGCCGCCGAACTCATGGCCCTGAGCGTCGAGTTGGCCCGGGAGGCGGCGCGGCGGGCGCGGGTCGAGCGGCCGCTGTGGGTGGCCGCGTCGGCCGGGCCCTACGGGGCGATGCTCGCCGACGGTTCGGAGTACCGGGGCCGGTACGGGCTGACCGTGGCGGAACTCGAACGTTTCCACCGGCCCCGCCTCGAAGCCCTCGCCGCGGCGCGGCCGGACGTGTTCGCCCTGGAGACCGTGCCGGACGCCGACGAGGCACGGGCCCTGCTGCGCGCGGTGCGCGGGCTCGGGGTGCCGGCCTGGCTCTCGTACAGCATCGACGGGGACCGGACCCGCGCCGGGCAGCCGCTGGACGAGGCGTTCGCACTCGCCGCCGACGTACCCGAGGTGATCGCGGTCGGCGTCAACTGCTGCGTACCGGGAGACGTGGACCGGGCGATCGAGAGCGCCGCGCGGGTCACCGGGAAGCCGGTGGTGGTGTATCCGAACAGCGGGGAGACCTGGGACGCGCGGGCACGCCGCTGGGTCGGGCACTCGTCCTTCGCGGGGGAGTCGCTCGCCGGGTGGCGGGATCGGGGAGCCCGGTTGATCGGCGGGTGCTGCCGGGTGGGGCCCGAGGCCATCAAGGAGACGGCCGACTTCTGCCGCGCACGGCATCGTGCGAGCCCCTCCGATTCCGGTCGAGCGAGCCTCTCCGGCGATTGAGCAGCGGGGTTCGGGGCGGCGACGCGGCCTCGGCGCCGCCCCGGGCAGGTCAATCGCCGAAGGCGGTGGCTCGGGTGACCTTTTGCCAGGCCAGTACCTCTGTGCGCACCGAGTCGAGATGCCCGAGCACCCGGTCCACCCCCATGTCCCCCAGCGGGAGCCGCAGCGGGGGCGCGTCCGCACCCAGCGCAGAGAGGACCGCGGCGGTGGCCTTCGCCGGGTCGCCGGGCTCGTTCCCCGTCGCCTTGTCCGACATGGTGAGGAAGGCTCCGACCGTCTCCTCGTAGCCGGCGATCTCCGCGCTCGCCGTGCTGCTGAACATCAGGTTCGTGCGGAACGCCCCGGGCTCCACGATCAGCACCTTGACGCCGAGCGGCGCGACCTCCTGGGCGAGCGCCTCCGAGAACCCCTCCAGGGCGAACTTCGTGGCGCTGTACGCCGCGACGCCGGGGAACGACACCTGCCCTCCCATGCTGCTCATCTGCACGATCGCCCCGGAGCGACGCGCCCCCATCCCCGGCAGGACGGCGCGCACCAGCGCCGCGGGCCCGAAGAAATGCAGGTCGAACAGGTCCCGCAGCTCCGCGTCGGTGGCCGCCTACGCCGCGCCGACATGACCGCGGCCCGCGTTGTTCACCAGCACGTCGATCCGGCCGTGCCGGGTGAGGACGCCGGCGACGGCCGCGTCGATCGCGGGCAGGTCCGTCACGTCCAACGGCACCGCCTCCACGCGCCCGGGATGCGCCGCGACCAGGTCCGCGAGCGTCTCGGGCCTGCGGGCGGTGGCCACGACCGTGTCACCCTCGGCGACAGCCGCCGAGACGAAGGCGCGGCCGAAACCGCTGTTCGCACCGGTGATCAACCAGACCTTGCTCATCAGTGACCTCAACTCGTCATCGGGTGACGGGACTTCGGTGCCCCGTGCGCCGTACTCAAGGTTCCGCGGTCGTCCGCTCGCCGTCCAAGTCCTTCTTCCATCACCGTCGGCTATGCCGAATGTGCCGGGGACACGGCGGACCCGCCAGTTCCGTCCGACCCGTTGACCTCCCCGTAACACGCCTCTACCTTCACGTTGTTCGTGATGACGATTGACGTTCGGCCACTCGGACGAAGGCGTAAGGGGAGTATGAACACATCCGAACAGCCCACCCGCAGGGGCATGTTGCGGAGCGCCGCGGCCACCGGTGCGCTCGTCGCCCTTCCCGGAACCGCGTCGCAGGCCGCGGCGGTGGACCGGGTTCGGGGCTACCGCAACCCGCTCGTCGAGCAGCGCGCCGACCCGCACATCCACCGGCACTCCGACGGTCACTACTACTTCACGGCCACCGTCCCCGAGTACGACCGGATCATCCTGCGCCGCTCCCGCACCCTCCAAGGGCTGTCCGGCGCCGACGAGTCCGTCATCTGGAGGAAGCACGCCACCGGGGACATGGGCGCGCACATCTGGGCGCCGGAGATCCACCACATCGACGGCGCGTGGTACGTCTACTTCGCCGCCGCGCCCGCCGAGAGCGTCTGGGACATCAGGATCTGGGTCCTGGAGAACACCAACCCCGATCCCTTCAAGGGCAGGTGGGAGGAGAAGGGGCAGATCAGGACCGCCTGGGAGACCTTCTCGCTCGACGCCACCACCTTCACCCACCGGGGCGAGCGCTACCTCGCCTGGGCGCAGCACGAGCCCGACGTCGACAACAACACCGCCGTCTGGCTGTCGAAGATGGCGAATCCCTGGACCCTGGCGGGCCCTCAAGTCCGGCTCACCACACCCGAGTACGACTGGGAGTGCGTCGGCTACAAGGTCAACGAAGGGCCCTCGTTCCTCGCCCGCGGCGACCGCGTCTTCCTCTCCTACTCGGCCGGCGCCACCGACTTCCACTACTGCCTCGGCCTGCTCACCGCCGACGCCGGCGCCGACCTGATGGACCCGGCCTCCTGGACCAAGTCCCCGGAGCCCGTCTTCACCAGCAACGACAGCACCCGGCAGTACGGCCCGGGACACAACTCGTTCACCGTCGCCGAGGACGGCCGCACCGACGTCCTCGTCTACCACGCCCGCCCGTACAAGGAGATCGAGGGCGACCCGCTGGACGACCCCAACCGGCACACCCGCATCCAGAAGCTCGGATGGCGCGGCGACGGCACCCCGCACTTCGGCATCCCCGTCGCCGACGCGCCCACCCCGAAGGAGAGCGCCTGACATGACATCCCTGAGACGTGCCTGTGCGGCCCTGCTCGCCCTGGGCTGCGCCCTCGCCGCCGCCCTGCTGACCGCGGCCCCCGCCCAGGCCGCACCCCAGACCATCGCCAACGGCACCCAGTTCACGACGAGTTCGGGCGAGGCGCTGCACGCGCACGGCGGCGGCGTCATCAAGGTCGGCTCCTACTACTACTGGTTCGGCGAGCACCGGGCCGACGACAACACCTTCCAGTACGTCGACGCGTACCGCTCCACCGACCTGAAGAACTGGGAGTTCCGCAACCACGTCCTGACCCGGTCCAGCGCGAGCGAGCTCGCCTCCGCGAACATCGAACGCCCGAAGGTCATGTACAACGCGGCCACCGGCAAGTTCGTGATGTGGATGCACAAGGAAGGCAGCAGCGACTACAGCGAGGCCCGCGCCGCAGTCGCCGTCTCCGACACCGTCGACGGGAACTACACCTACCGGGGCAGCTTCCGCCCGCTCGGCCAGCACATGTCCCGCGACATCACCGTCTTCACGGACACCGACGGCACCGGCTACATGGTCTCGGCCGCCAACGAGAACTACGACCTGCACATCTACCGGCTCACCGCCGACTACACCGCCATCGACAGCCTCGTCGCCAACCCCTGGCCCGGCGGCCACCGCGAGGCCCCCGCCCTCTTCAAGCGCGGCAGCGTCTACTTCATGCTCACCTCCGGCGCGACCGGCTGGAGCCCGAACCAGCAGCAGTACGCCACCGCCACCTCCCTCGCGGGCCCGTGGAGTGCCATGAAGAACATCGGCGACTCGACCGCGTACGGCTCACAGACCGCCTACGTCCTCCCCGTCCAGGGAAGCGCGGGTACCGGCTACCTCTATATGGGCGACCGCTGGGGCAACTCCTTCGGCACCGACGTCAACGGCTCGCGCTACGTGTGGCTGCCGCTGACGTTCTCGAACTCCACCACCATGAGCATGAGCTGGTCCCCGGAGATCGGTGTCGACACGGCCGCCGGAACCGTCACGGGCACCAGCGCCACGTACAACACGCTCATCGCCCGGCACAGCGCCAAATGCGTCGACGTCCCGAACCAGTCCCTCCTCACCGGTGTCGCCGTCACCCAGTACACCTGCAACGGCGGCGGCAACCAGAAGTTCTGGTTCAAGGACCTGGGCGGCGGCTACTCCGCACTGGTCGGCCGGGCCGGCTCCCTGTGCCTGACGGAGAACGCCACGAACGTCACCCAGGAGACCTGCACCGGCGCTACCGACCAGCAGTGGACCGCCACCTCGTCCGGCGGCTACTGGACCCTGAAGGCCCGCACCACCGGCGAGTGCCTCGATGTGAACGGGGCGTCCGCCGACAACTCCGCCGCGATCATCACGTACAGCTGCAGCGGGGCCACTAACCAGCAGTGGACGCGCGGCAGTTGACGTCTTCCTCCGCCGCCCCGCCGTCGTCGTCGGGAGCCAGCTCCGGCGTGGGGCGGCGGAACCCGCGCGTGAGCCACAGCAGCCAGCAGAATCCGGCGGCGAGCCAGCAGCCGCCGATGGTCAGCGCGACCCCGCTGAGCCGCGTCATCAGATACACGGTGACGCAGGCGCCGAGCGCCGGTACGACCACGTACCCGAGCGCCCCGACACCCGCGCCGCCGCGCCCATACCGCACGTAGAAGACGATCACGCCCACATTGACGACGGTGAAGCCGAGGAACGCCCCGAAGTTGATGAACGACGTCGCCGTCGCCACCGAGATGTTCAGGCCCACCAGGCACATGGCGCCCGTCAGGAGCAGGCACAGGACGGGTGTCCCGGTGCGCGGGTGCAGCACGCCGAAGACGCGGCGCGGCAGCACCCCGTCCCTGCCCATGATGAACATGAGCCGGCTGGAGCTGAGCTGCACGGCGAGCCCCGACGCGAAGCCGCCGACGATGCCGGCGAGGTTCGTCCAGTCGGCGAACGTCTGCCCGCCGACCTCGACGGACATCGCGTACGCGGCGATCTCCGGATCCGCGAACCGCCCTCCGGGATGCACCAGTTGCATGACGTAGGCGACCGCCGCGAAGAGCAGCCCGCCGATGGCGACGACGAGGATCACGGCACGCGGGATGGTGCGTTCGGCGTCCCGGGTCTCCTCGGAGAGCGTCGTCACCGCGTCGAAGCCGAGATACGAGTACGCGGCGACGGCGGCGGCGATCGATATGCCGTTGAGGCTGCTGCCGTCGTTCCACAGCGGCGCGGTGTACGACGCCGGGGCGTGCCCGCCGAGATGGACGACGCAGTAGGCGACGAACAGGAGCACCAGGAACACCGCGATGGAGGTGAGGAATTTGTTCACGCGGTCGGTGAGGGCGAGACCGACGATGTTGATGAGTGTCGTCAGCCCTGCGTTCAGCAGCATCCAGGCCCACACCGGCACCGACGGGAACTGGGCGTTCAGATACACCGACTGCACCAGCCAGGCGACCATCGGCAGGAAGAGATAGTCGAGCAGCACCGCCCAGCCGACCAGGAATCCGGCCGGGGCGCCGATCAGCTTGCGTGTGTAGAAGTACGCAGAGCCGGAGACCGGATAGTGGCGGGCCATCTTCGCGTAGCTCAGAGCGGTCAGGAACATCGCGCACGTCGCCACCAGGAACGCCGTGGGCGCCGTGCCCGCGCTGGCCGCCGCGATCACTCCGAAGACCACCATGACCAGGCTGGGCGCCATGTAGGCGAGCCCGAAGGTGACCACCGACGCGAGCGAGAGCCGTCCGGTGAGCTCGGCCGGCCGTTCGCCCGTCACGACGCCGCGCCGGAGGCGGGACCGGCCGGACGCAGGCCCTCAGGGGTCTGCGGCGGCGTCGTGGGACGCCAGGTCGCCGGATCGATCCGGCCGTTGTAGAGCGGCAGTTCCAGCGGGCGGTCGCCGTCGGTGAAGTGGTTCCACGGCCAGGAATCGCCGCACGTGCCGAACTTCCGCGCCGCCGACACCCGGTCGAAGTCCACCACGCTGCTCAGCGTCGTCGACTCCATGCCCGGCGCGGAGACCTGGATCTGCCCCTCCGGGTCGATGAGCAGACTGTGCCCCTGCGCGGTGGGCGACGCCCCGTTCACGCTCGCCACCCACACCTGGTTGACGATCGCGTTGGCCTGGTTGACCGGGATCTCCTGGGCCCGGCCCGCCGTCGGCGTCTGGACGACATTCACGATCAACTCGGCTCCCAGCCACGCCAGATGGCGGGACACCTCAGGGAACCAGCTGTCGTAACAGATCGACAGGCCCACCCTGCCGTACCCCGGCATGTCGAAGACGACGAACTCGCGGCCCGCGCAGACGGGTTCGAAGGGGCGCCACGTGAAGATCTTGCGGTAGCGCGCGACCAGCTCGCCGTCCGGGCCGTAGACCACGGCCGTGTTGTACACATCGCCGGTCTCCGTGTCCCGCTCCAGGACCGTCCCCGGGATCAGCCAGATTCCCAGCTCCCGCGCGAGGCCGCTGAGCACCGTGCCGCGCGGGCCGTCCAGCGGCTCGGCGTGGGTGTCGTACATCTCCTGCTCCGAGAGCGACTCCGCGCCCACCGAGTACAGGTGAGCCTCGGGGTAGACGACGAGCCGCGCCGCGTTGGGGGACTTCATCAGCAGGCGCAGGCCCGCGGCGAACTGCTCCAGGGTCTGGGCGCGTTCCTGGACGAGGGCCAGGCGCAGATGCCGGCTCATGGGGCTCCTGTGGGTGAGGTCGGATCGGGTGACGCGGGACACGGAACCCGATGCGAAACACTGTTGTCAACGGTGTTGTCATTTTTGTTGTCCCTGCCGTTGATGCCCGCTGGTAACGGTCGGAGGCCGTTGCTAGGGTCGTCGGCCGACGCACCCGAGGAGATCCATGACCAAGAAGACGGCCGGCACGGCCCGGGAGCGCAGAACCCTGCGCCAGGAGGCAGCCGTCGCCGCCGCGTTCCGGCTCGCCGAGCGCGACGGGGCCGCGGGCCTGACCATGCGCAGGCTCGGCCAGGAGCTCGACGTCGACGCGACCGTCCTCTACCGCCTCTTCCGCGACAAGGACGAACTGCTGCTCGCCGTCTGCGAGCGCACCATCGAGCTCTCCCTGGAGCAGATGCAGCAGATGGAGCGGACGCCCGAGGAGGAGGCCTGGCAGGACACGCTGCGCCGGTTCGCCGCGTCGACCTGGCAGATCCAGACCCGCTACCCGGCGATCACCGCGCTGACCTTCGCCCGCACCACCGGCGGGCCCGCCGAGCAGCGGATGGTGGAACTGCTGCTCGCCGCCTTCGCCCGCTCGGGCGCCGAGCCGGAGCGGGCGGTGCTGCTGTACCGGACGTTCGTGGACACGGCCCTCGGCCTGTGCGCCCACGCGGCCACGCTGGACCAGCTCGGCCCCGCGGTGCAGGAGAAGGACGCCACGACGTGGACCCGGATCTACGCGCGGCAGTCCGAGGCGGACTACCCGGTGACCCGGGCCCATGTCGAGGCGCTCGCCGCCGTCGATCCGAAGGCGCTCTACGACACGGCGGTCGAGGCGCTGATCGCGGCGACGGAACGGGCCGTCGCGGCCGGCTAGGTTCCGGCCGGTTCACAGGGCGCGGGGCGGCTGACGTCCGGCGGGCACCGGTCGCCGGAAAGTCGCCGGGAAAGGGGTCTCCGGAAAAGGTTGTACGAGGTCAGGCTGCCGTTTGGCAGAGAATCCGTCACGTCTGGCTCACGCTTGCCCGCCAGACATGCGCACCGGTCGAACATGCGTCCTGCCGATTTAGTCTGAGGTGGCCTCCCGCGGCACATGCGTGTGCTGATGCCTCAGTTGTGACGCCTGAAAGATCGGACCTGTAATGGCGACGCCCAGACCCCTCTTGTCCCGCTTGCGCCGAGAGACCCGGCGCGGGCCCGCACCCGAGGTGGTCACGGTGGACCGGCGTGGCGAGCTGCTGGCGGGGGACCCGGCACTGGGCGAGGTGACGGCCGACGGGCGCACCTGGGTGGGGCGCCGGGTGAGCGGCCTGGAGGACGGGCGGGCGGCCGAGCGCAACCTCGGCCTGGTCACGGCCGCCCTCGAGCACGCGGGCGTCGAGTACTTCATGGTGCCCGGGCGCTCCGTGCAGCGGTACGTCGTCGGGGTCAGGCTGACCGACCGCAAGGCGCTGCTGGGCGCGCTGCGTGAGCTGTACGCGGGAACGGCGCTCTACGCGGCGGAGCCGGTGTCGGACATCTGGCCCGCCACCGCCGCCCTGTACGCCGAGGGTGCCCTGCCCGTCGAGCTCAAGCGACGCCCGGTCATCCGGTTCGGCGAGATCCTCCTCGGCCCGGCAGGACAGGTGCTGGCCGGCCTGGTCAGGGGCTGCGACGTGGAGTTCTGGCGCGACGGCGGCCCGCTCGTGGAGCAGCGCGAGGAGGGCGACGCCCGGGCCGCCGAGATCCTCGGTGGCCTGCGCTTCCAGGCGCCGCCCGCCCTCCTGGACGGCGCGCTGGTGGGCCCCCGTCCCAACGCGGTCTCCGACGTCGTACCGGCCGAGGCCCGGACGCCCGCGACCCGCACGATCGGGGGCACGGCCCACCCCACCTTCGCCGATTTCACCGTGCCCGGCATCGACGAGGTCACCTTCCCCCTGGACGCCGTCTACACGTGGGTGGACGGCGACGACCCCGTGCTGGCCGCCAAGCGCGAGGCCCACCGCACCGGCCGGGCGCCGGACGCGCGGTCCCGGGAGGCGGGCGCCTCCCGCTACACCAGCCACGACGAGCTCAAGTACTCCCTGCGCTCGCTGGACATGTACGCCCCGTTCCTGCGGAACATCTACATCGTCACCGACGGGCAGACCCCGTCGTGGCTGGACATCACGGCCCCCGGCATCCGGGTGGTCGACCACAAGGAGATATTCCGGGACCCGGACGCGCTTCCCGTCTTCAACTCCCATGCCATCGGTACCCAGTTGCACCACATCGACGGCCTGGCCGAGCACTACCTGTACTTCAACGACGACGTCTTCCTCGGCCGTCCGGTGACCCCGGGGCACTTCTTCCACGGCAACGGCATCGCCAAGGTGCCCTTCTCGCCCTCCCAGCTCGGTCTCGGGGCACCGCACGCCGACGAGGCGGCCCCCAACTCGGCGGGCAAGAACGTCCGGCGCCTGCTGCGCGAGGACCACGGGCGCATGACGGTGAACAAGTTCGCGCACACCCCGCACCCTCAGATCCGCGCCGTGATGCGGGAGATCGAGGAGCGCTACGCGGCGGACGTGGACCGCACCAGCCGGTCCCGGTTCCGCGCTCCGACCGACATCGCCATGGGCGCCTCCTTCCACCACCACCAGGCGTTTCTCACCGGTCGCGCGGTGCCCGGGACGTACAAGACGCGCTATGTGGACGTGGCCCGGGGCGACGCCGACGAGCGGCTCGCCGAGCTCCTGACGAACCGCCGGTTCGACTTCTTCTGCCTCAACGACGTCAACAGCCCCGCCGAGCAGCAGGAGGAGATCCACCGGAAGATCCACGCCTTCCTGGAGGGCTACTTCCCCTTCCCCAGCCGCTTCGAGCGCGACGCCTAGACGAGCAGGTCGATCGCGTCCACCGCCGTGCCCGCGCTGAGATACGACGTCGTGCCCGAGCCGCTCACCACGTAGATCTTCAGCGTGTTGTACGCGCCGGTGTCCGTCAGCCAGGCGGACGCCGGCACGGAGTACGTGAACGTGTGGTTGTTGCCGCGGTACGAACCGTTCGTCAGGGAGCGGGTGGCCGGCTGCGTGGGTGGTGACGGGATCGCCGACGTCCAGGCGTCGTTCACGACGACCTGCGGCCGCCCGTTCGCGTACGCCGTCGTCACACCGATGCGCAGGGTGTGCGCGGCGGCGGCCTGCGCGGCGGTCAGCTTGAAGTAGACGGTGAGGCCGCTGTTGACGTCCTTCCAGAGGTAGCAGGGGAAGGCCGAGGTCTCGGTGCCGCTGCCGATGACGACGTTGCCGGTCCAGGACGCGGCGCGGACGTCGGAGGGATGCGCGTACGTCATCAGGTCCGCGTTCTTGAAGCCGCCCGGGGTCCCGTTCCAGTCGTTGACGCGCCAGATCGCGGGGGCGTTGGACGGGTCGTTCGAGGACGGGATCGCGAGCGAGTTGAGCGTCGTGGTCGCGCCCGCGGTGACCGTCACCGACTGCGTGGTGACGGCGAGTTCGCCCTTGAAGACGGTGAGCGTGTACGTGCCGGGGAGAACCTTCGCGATCGAGAAGTAGCCGTCCGAGGCGCGGGCCGAACCCCAGTACTGGGCAGCCGAGTTGGCGAGCCCGACCGTGTACGCGTACGACGTGTCGCGGCCCGTGATGCCGACGCCCGCGACCCGGCCGCGGCCGCTCGCGGCGACGTAGCCGGACAGGCCGAGCGAGTCCGCCCAGGACGTGTCGAGGTTCGCGGAGTGGAGCGCGGAGGACGGGGCGCCGCCGTCGGTGAGGGCGATGACGTACGGACCCTGCAGGCCGAAGCGTTCGCTCTCCGTCTGGTTCTGGCCGTAGTACAGGATCTCGTACAACCCGCCGCCGTCCGCGCTCTGGTGGCGCAGGAGCGAGCGGTAGAACGGGCCGCCGGACGCCTTCTCGTGGTTCGAGCGGACCATGTACAGGCCCACGCTGCCCGTCGTCCAGCCGATGTAGTCGTAGTCGATGACGCGCAGCTTCGAGAAGTGCTTCGATCTGGTCTGGCCGTCCGCCTTCGCGAACACGTCGGACGCCTCGATCGTCGTCGGCGCGTACGTGTACGAGTCCGGCTCGTCGTTGAGGAACAGACCCGCCTTGACACGCAGGATGTAGCGCGTGGCGCTGACCGAGGTGTCGGCCTTGTTGGTCCAGACGTAGACGTTGTTCTCGCCGCTGCGGGCCGCGTAGTACAGCTTCAGCGTGCCGTACGCGACCGAGATCAGGATCGTCGAACCGGACTGCTCGATCGACACGGTGGACGTGCCGAGCCCGGACTCGATGTGCGAGTTCTTGCCGCCGTAGCCCTGGTACTCGGTGCCCTTGTAGACGAGCGAGGTCAGGTCGCCGTTGGTCTTGCTGACCTTGAGGACGAGGTTCGCGCCGGTGTCGACGACGTAGTTCGAGCCGTCGTCGCTGTAGCCGAACGACGCGGCGGCCGCCTTCGGTGACAGCGGTCCCGCCAGGGCGGCGACCGCGGCGGTGGCGGCCGTTCCGGCGAGCACGGAACGGCGGGCGACGGAATGGCGGGCGACGGAGCGGTGGAGAGAGTTTTCGGGCATGGCGATGCCCTCCTGAGGGTGGGGTGGGAGGTGCGGGTGATTCGGCAGCGTGACAGTCGAACGGCGTTCGCGAAAGCCCTTGCGGCGAAAGCGACTTGAGATTTCCGCCCGTTTCTTTGAATCGTTGCAAGAAGACTAGAAAGCGCTTGCCCCGTCGGCTAGGGTCCTGCGCCGTCGCCCGCACCCGTCTTCGTTCCGAGGAGCACCCGCCATGAGACGTGCCGTCACCCTGGCCCTGGCCGTCGTCGCCGTCGCCGCCGCAGGGGCGCTGACCCCGGTGTCCGCCGCGCCCGCCGCCTCCGCATCCGGCGGGCTCGACCACTGCACCGGGACCGCGCCCGTGACCTGCCACTTCGATGTCGCGCCCGGAGACTACGACGTGAGCGTCGAGCTGGGCGGGGTCGCGGAGGGCAGCACCTCGGTCAGCGGCGAGACGCGGCGGGCGCTGCTCGCGGAGACGGCGACGGCCGCCGGGCACACCGTGCGGCGCTCGTTCACGGTCGACGTCCGCACCCCGGAGGGCGAGCCGACCGGCCCCGCGGGCAACGACGGGCTCGACCTCACGTTCGCGGGCTCCGCGCCCGAGCTTGCATCGATTCAGATCAAGCCGGCGCGGACGGCGTCACACGGCACCCCGCGGATCTTCCTCGTCGGCGACTCCACCGTGTGCGACCAGCCTGCGGAGCCGTACACCGGGTGGGGCCAGGAGCTGCCGCAGTTCCTCAAGCGGGGCGTGTCCGTCGCCAACTACGCGGACTCCGGGGAGAGTTCGGTGACGTACCTGGAGAATCCCGCGCTGTTCCCGACCGTGCAGCCGCTGATCCGGCGGGGCGACCTGGTCCTCGTCCAGCTCGCGCACAACGACAAGACGACCGACGCGGCGACCTACCGCGCCAACCTCGAGACACTGCTCGACGGGGTACGGGCGCGGGGCGGCCGCCCGGTCCTCGTCACACCGATCGTGCGGCGCTGGTTCAACACCGACGGCACCCTGAACAACGACACCGCCCTCCTCGTCAACGGCCTCGGCGTCAACCACCCCGCCGTGATAAGGGAGTTGGCCGCCGCCGAGGACGTACCGCTGATCGACCTGACCGCGCTGACGAAGGCGCGGGTGGAGGAACTGGGCGTGGAGGGTTCCAAGGCGCTGTACCTCTACAACGAGAAGAAGGACAACACCCACACGTCGGTACGGGGGGCGACGGAGTACGCCGCCTTCGTGCGGGACGCCCTGCGCGAGCAGAAGCTCGTCCCGGCAGGGCTCGTGCGCTGAGAGGGCGGGCCGTCAGGCCGTGACGGACGCCCGGACCAGCGCCGCCACCAGGCGCTGGTTCTCCGGACCGGCGCCGCCGGGGAAGCCCATGCGGCGGCGCGTGTAGCCGTAGGCGAGGCCGGAGCGCGGGTCCGCGAAGGCCTCCGAACCGCCGGCCCCGGAGTGACCGAACGCGTCCGGGCCCAGCGGCGCGTACCGCAGCCCCTCCGTCTCGAAGCCGAGTGTGAAGTGGTCGGTCTCGCCCGTCACCCGGTCCTGGCCCGTCCACTCCCGCCGGGTGAACTCGGCGACGGCCTCCGGCTTCAGGAAGGCGGGCCGGTCGTCGACGCCGCTGAGCGCGGCCGCGTACATCCGGGCGAGCCCTCGCGCGCTGCCCACGCCGCCGCCCGACGCGGGCCCGAGGGCGCGCACCGTACGGGAGTTGGCGTAGTCGACGACGGAGAAGGAAGGGTCGGCCGCGCGGTTGAAGGCGACGGGCAGCAGGCTGTCGGACGGCAGCGTGTTCATGTCCAGGAGTGCCTGCTGCCGGGAGGTCGGCGCCATCGGGCGGACCGGCGCGAACCGCGCCTCCTCGGACTCCGGCAGCCCCAGCCACACGTCGAGGCCGTACGGGGCGCGGACGCGCTCCTCGAAGACCTGCTGCAGGGTGCTGCCGGTCGCCCGGCGCACCACCTCGCCGACCAGCGCGCCGATAACCAGCGCGTGATAGCCGTACGCGGTCCCCGGCTCCCAGAACGGCCGCTGCCCCGCCAGCCGTTCGGCGATCACCCGGTCGTCCGCCAGCTCCTCCACGGTGAATCCGCCGTCGACGCCGATCCGGCCCGAGCGGTGCGCGAGCAGCTCACGCACGGTCAGCCGGTCCGTGCCGTCGGGCGAGAACTCCGGCCAGTACGCGGCGACGTGACGGTCCAGGTCGAGCGCGCCCTCCTGGACGAGCAGCGCCACCGTGAGGAAGGCGGCGCCCTTGCTGTTGGAGAAGATGCCGGTCAGCGTCGAGCCCGTCATTCCGTCACCGGCCCACAGATCCACGACCTGCCGCCCGTCCCGGTACGCGGCCAACTGCGCCCCGGGCTCCGCGTTCTCCTCGGCGACGACGGCCGCGAACTCCTCGCGCACGTCCTCGAAGCCGTCCGCGACCGTGCCGTGCACCTGTACCCCGTTGCCGCTCATCTTCCGCTGCCCCTCGGTGAGTTGGCGTTACGGGATGATCGAACCGGTGCCCCGCGCCGGGTATTCCCGCCGGTCCGCTACGGCTTGAGCGCGACCGCCCCGTAGATGTTGATGTCCTCGTCCCGTACGTCGCCGATGCCGCGCCGCGCGGCCACTTCCAGGGCGTCCTGCCCCGCCACGTCCTCCGGTTCGAGGACGGTGGCGTCCCACGTGCCGTCCGGGTGCCACCGGTGGACCGGGACCACGCCCGGCTCGACCGGCTCCAGGCCGTTGTCCGTGAAGAAGCGCAGGAACTCCTCGCGCGAGCGGAGCGTGAAGTTCAGGCCCGTCGCCTTCAGACCGGGCAGCAGCCGCTCCGGGTTGAGGTCGGCGGTCAGATGGGTGAGGAACACGGCGCTGCCGGACGGCAGGGCGTCGAGCAGCGTCGCCACGATGTCGTACGCCGCGGGAGCCTCCACGAAGTGCAGGATCGCCGCGAGGCCGAGCGCCACGGGCCGCTCCAGGTCGAGCGTGGCCCGGGCCCCGTAGAGGATGGCGTGCGGGTCGCGCAGATCCGCGTCGAGATAGGCGGTGCTGCCCTCGGGACCGCCGTGCAGCAGTGCGCGGGCGTGCGCCAGGACCACCGGGTCGTGGTCGACGTACACCACCCGTGACGCGGGGGCGGCGGACCGGGCGATCTCGTGCACGTTCGGCGGTGTGGGCAGCCCCGTGCCGATGTCGAGGAACTGGCGCAGCCCGTGCTCGCGCGTCAGGTGCAGCACCGCGCGCCGGATGAAGTCCCGGTTGTGCCGGACGTCGAGATAGCCGCGCGGGTTGCGCTCCAGGGACTTCAGGGTGACCGCGCGGTCGACGGGGTAGTGGTTGCGGCCGCCGAGGAGCGCGTCGTAGACCCGGGACGGGTGCGGACGCGAGGTGTCGATGCGGTCGCGGATGCGGGCGGCGGCGTCGGTGTCGGGGCCGTCGCCGGTGGTGGCGTCGGTGCGGGCGGCGTCGGTCATCGGGTGTCCCTGTCGCGTTCGGTGGAGCACGGGAGGGGTGTGTGCCGGGCAGGGCACACGGTAACCCTGAGACCTGTGCGGTCAACTCCCGGGCCGAGAGCGTACGTTGACGGAGCCGGTGGAACCCGCCGACCCGGCGGCCGGGTGTCCCGGCCGCCGGTGTCCCGGCTACGGGCGGACCGTCAGCACCAGCTTGCCCGTGACACGACCCGTCTCGCCCTCCGCGTGCGCCTTCGCGGCGTCGGCGAGCGGGTACGTCTCGGAGACGTGCACCCGCAGCCGGCCGGACTCGACGAGCTCGGCGATCGCCGCCATGCCGGCCTGGTCGTGCTCGACCAGCATGGTCGCGGCCCGCACACCCAGTTCCCGGGCGCGGGCCGGGACGTCCTCGAAACCGTTCGGCAGGATCGAGACGAGGATGCCGCCGGGCCGCAGGACCTCCAGCGAGCGCAGCCGGATCTCGTCGCCGAGCGGGTCGAGGACGACGTCGATGTCACGGGCCTCGGCGACGAAGTCCTGAGTGCGGTAGTCGATCATCTCGTCCGCGCCGAGTCCGCGCACGAAGTCGTGCTTGGCGGCGGACGCCGTGCCGATGACGTACGCGCCGCGCGCCTTCGCGATCTGCACGGCGACGTGTCCGACGCCCCCGGCCGCGGCGTGCACGAGGACCCGCTGCCCGGGCCGCACCCGCGCGACGTCGACGAGGGCCTGCCATGCGGTGAGGGAGACCAGCGGCAGCGCGCCCGCCTCGGTGTGGTCGAGCGCGGCGGGCTTGGGCACGAAGGCGCGGGCGGGCCCGGCCACGTACTCCGCGTGCGCACCGGCGCCGTACGGGTACGGCAGCATGCCGAAGACCTCGTCGCCCGGCTGGAACAGGGCGACGCCGAGCCCGACCGCCTCGACGACCCCCGACACGTCCCAGCCGAGGGTGAACGGCGGCTCGCCCAGGAAGGCGCCGAACCTGCGGTGCTTCCAGTCCGTCGGGTTCACCCCGGCCGCGTGCACGGCGACGACGATCTGGCCGACGCCGGGCTGCGGCCGCGCGATCTCCGTCTCCCGGAGCACGTCGGGTTCACCGAGGACGTCCTGCCGGACGGCCTTCATCGTGGGCTGGGTCGGCTGAGTCGGCTGGGTGGTCTGGGCGCTGGTGTTCGTGGTCATGTCTCCAGCCTGCGGCAGGGCTCCGACCCGGACAATGGCAAGATGGTCAGTAACCGATAGAATCGTGCCATGCCCTCCTCGCAGTCGCTCACCCTCCGTCCGGCCCCGCCGCACCGTGTCGTCGTCCTCGCGCTCGACGGCGTGTACCCCTTCGAGCTGGGCATCCCGAACCGGGTCTTCCCGCTCGTCCCCGACGCGTACGACGTGGTGACCTGCGCGGCGACGGACGATCGCACGGTGGCCACCAACGCCGACTTCACCGTCACCGTGGGGCACGGCCCGGAGGCCCTGGACACGGCGGACACGGTGGTCGTGCCGCCGTTCGACCTGCGCTTCCTGGCGGCCGAGCTGTCGGAGCCGGTGCGCGCCGCGCTCGCCCGCATCCGGCCCGGCACCCGCATCGTCTCCATCTGCACGGGAGCGTTCACACTCGCCGCGGCGGGGCTGCTCGACGGGCGGCCCGCGACGACGCACTGGGCGCTCGCCGACCTGTTCCGTCGCATGTTCCCCCAAGTCGCCCTGGATCCCGATGTGTTGTTCGTCGACGACGGCGACGTCCTCACCTCGGCGGGCGCCGCGTCCGGCGTGGACGTCTGCCTGCACGTGGTCCGCTCCGACCACGGCAGCGCGGTCGCGAACCGGGTCGCCAAGCACTGTGTGGTGCCGCCGTGGCGGGAGGGCGGCCAGGCCCAGTACATCGAGCAGCCCGTGCCGGACGAAGGGGAGACCGGCACCGCGGCGACCCGGGCATGGGCCCTGGAGCGCCTCGAACAGCCCCTGGCGCTGCGGGAGTTGGCGGCGCACGCCCGGATGAGCCCGCGGACGTTCGCGCGGCGGTTCCAGGAGGAGACCGGGACGAGCCCGGGGCGCTGGCTCATCCAGCAGCGGGTGCGGCGGGCGCGGGACCTGCTGGAGACCAGTGACCTGCCGGTGGACCGGATCGCCGCGGAGGTGGGGTTCGCCACGGGGACCTCGCTGCGGCAGCACCTGCAGGCGGCCATCGGGGTGTCGCCCCGGGCCTATCGGCGGACGTTCAGGGCGGGGGAGGGCGCGGTCGCGTCAGTCTGAAGTGACGGGTGCGGGGGCGCTTCGCACGGACCCCCGCCCCGCACCTCCTGCACGTCGGTCACTCCACGTCCGCCGGGTCCCAGCGCTCCAGATCCCGCAGCCAGGCCCGCGCCGAACTGTCCGACGGCATCCGCCAGTCGCCGCGCGGCGACAGCGAACCACCGGCCGACACCTTCGGCCCGTTCGGCATCGCGGACCGCTTGAACTGGGCGAACTGGAAGAAGCGGCGGCAGAAGTACTCCAGCCAGTGCCGGATCTCGGCCAGGTCGTACGCGTTGCGGTCGGCCTCGGGGAAGCCGGGCGGCCACGCGCCCGCCGCGACGTCCCGCCACGCGTGCCACGCCAGGAACGCGATCTTCGTGGGCCGGAAGCCGAATCGCAGGACGTGGAAGAGCGTGAAGTCGTGCAGCGCGTACGGCCCGATCTTCGACTCGGTCGACTGCAGTTCCTCGCCGGGCACCAGCTCCGGGCTGATCTCGGTGTCGAGGATCGCGGTGAGGATCTCCCCGGCCTCGTCGCCGAACTGCCCGCTGCTGACCACCCACCGGATCAGGTGCTGGATCAGCGTCTTCGGCACACCGCCGTTGACGTTGTAGTGGCTCATCTGGTCGCCGACGCCGTACGTGCACCAGCCGAGCGCCAGCTCGGACAGGTCACCGGTGCCGAGGACGATGCCGCCGCGCTGGTTGGCGAGCCGGAAGAGATAGTCGGTGCGCAGGCCCGCCTGCACGTTCTCGAACGTGACGTCGTAGACCGGGTCACCGCCCGCGAACGGGTGGTCCATCTCCTTCAGCATCAGCCGCGCCGTGTCCGTGATGTCCAGCTCGGCGGCGGTCACGCCGAGGGCCTTCATCAGGGCGTGCGCGTTGTTCTTCGTGTGCTCACCGGTCGCGAAGCCGGGCATCGTGAAGGCCAGGATGTCGCTGCGGGGCCGTCCCGCCCGGTCCATCGCCCGCGCGGCGACGATCAGTGCGTGGGTCGAGTCGAGCCCGCCGGACACCCCGATGACGATCTTCGGGCCGCCGATCGCGCCGAGCCGCTGTACGAGCCCCGCGACCTGGATGTTGTACGCCTCGTAGCAGTCCTGCGCGAGCCGCTCGGCGTCGGCCGGCACGAACGGGAACCGCTCCAGGCGGCGCCGGAGACCGAAGTCGGTGGCCGGGGCGTCGAGCCGGAAGGACACCCGCCGGAAGTCGCCGGTCCGGGCCGCGTGCGTACGCCGGTTGTCGTCGAAGGTGCCCTGGCGCTGGCGCTCCTGGCGCAACAGATCCAGGTCGACATCGGCGACGGCGGCCCGGTCGCCCAGCGGGAACCGCTCAGTCTCGTCGAGCAGCGACCCGTTCTCGTAGATCATCGTCTGCCCGTCCCACGCCAGGTCGGTGGTCGATTCACCGAGCCCGGCCGCCGCGTACACGTAGGCGGCGAGATAGCGCGACGACGCCGACCGGCACAGCAGCTTGCGGTCCTCGGCGCGGCCGACGGTGATCGGGCTGCCGGACAGGTTGGCGATGACCGTCGCGCCCGCGAGGGCCGCCTCCGCGGCGGGCGGCACCGGCACCCACATGTCCTCGCAGATCTCGACGTGCAGCACGAGCCCGGCCACGTCCTCGGCGGCGAACAGCAGATCGACACCGAACGGGACGTCGGCCCCGCCGATCCGGACGGTCCCGCCGCGCTCCGCGTCACCGGCCGCGATCTGGCGGCGCTCGTAGAACTCGCGGTAGTTCGGCAGGTACGACTTCGGGGCGACGCCGAGGATCCGGCCGCGGTGCACGACGACGGCGCAGTTGTAGATGCGGTCGCGGTGGCGCAGCGGGGCGCCGACGACGAGCACCGGCAGCAGGTCGGCGGACCCGGCCACGACGGCGGCCAGCGCCTCCTCGACCTCGTCGAGCACGACGTCCTGGAGGAGCAGGTCCTCGATGGAGTAGCCGCAGAGCCCCAGCTCGGGGAAGACCGCGACGGCCACCCCGTCCTCGGCGCACTGCCGGGACTGCCGCAGGATCGACTCGGCGTTGGCATGCGGGTCGGCGATGGCGGCGTGGCCGGTGCATGCCGCTACCCGCGCGAAACCTTGACTGTAGATCGACCGGAAGTTCACGCCCTCCATGATGTCAACCGGCCGTAGCCACTGCGCGCCGGGCCCGCCCGGGCGTCACAGCAGACGGTCGACCAGACCGTCGACGTAGTCAGGGGTGAGCGGGCCCGCGCCGAACAGGACCCGGATGTACATCGGGGCCATGACGTGGTCGAGGGCGGTCAGCGCGTCCAACGGCTGCTCGCCGCGGTCGCGGGCGCGGTCGAGCATGACCTGCATCTGCCGGGACCGTTCGGCGAGGAAGTCGTCCCGCAGCCGCAGGCCCTCCGGCCCGGTGCCGGACAGGGCGACGGTCAGACGCAGCACCGCCAGGCCGTCGGGTCCGGTGATCTCGCGGGCCACCTGGGCCGCGTAGGCGCGGAGGTCCCCGGCCAGGGTGCCGGTGTCGGGCATCGGCGACCGCGCGTCGAGGCGGGTCAGCGTCACGTCGGTGAGCAGCGCCTCCAGGCTTCCCCAGCGCCGGTAGACGGTGGTGTCGGCCACGCCCGCGCGGGCCGCGACCTCGCTGACGGTGAAGCCGCTGTACCCCCGCTCGCCGACCAGCTCGGTGACGGCCTGATGCACCGCCGCGTGGACGCGAGCGCTACGCCCGCCGGGCCGTCGGGATCGCTGTTGCTCGTCCATGCCCCCACCTTAACGCAGTCAGCACTTGCGTTTGCGTGACGGGTTCCTCTATGGTCCCGACTAACGCAGCTGTTCGCTGCGTTAGGGCGAGGGTGAGAGGGAGGGACGCTTTGACTGAGGCGTCTGTGTTCTCGGGCGGTCGATCGCGCCGGGCGGTCCTGCTGGCGGTGACCTGCCTGGGACAGTTCATGGTGCTGCTCGACAACACGATCGTCGGCGCGGCTCTGCCCGACATGCAGCACCGGCTGCACACGCGGCTGACCGGCCTGCAATGGATCGTCGACGCGTATGTCCTGCTGGTCGCCATGCTGCTGCTGTCCGGCGGCGTCTTCGCCGACCGCTTCGGCCGGAAGCGGGTGTACCTGAGCGGCGTCGCGGTGTTCACCGCCGCGTCGCTCCTGTGCGCCGTGGCCCCCTCGGTCGGCTGGCTGGTGGCCGGACGCGTGGCGCAGGGGATCGGGGCCGCGGCGCTGAGCCCCGCCTCGCTGGCCCTGCTGGTGGCCGCTCATCCCGTCCCCCGGGAACGGGTCAGGGCGATCGGGCTGTGGGCCGGGCTCAGCGGAATCGGCCTGGCCGCCGGGCCCGTGGCCGGAGGCGTCCTGGCGGAGGCCTTCGGCTGGCCCGCGATCTTCCTGGTCAA
The DNA here is from genome assembly GCF_000373565.1 of Streptomyces sp. HmicA12. Classification (GTDB taxonomy): domain Bacteria; phylum Actinomycetota; class Actinomycetes; order Streptomycetales; family Streptomycetaceae; genus Streptomyces. The sequence goes on from NZ_KB891851.1 coordinate 246,352, forward strand.
TGTGCCCATCGGCGTGGTCCTGCTGCTGGCCGGGTGGCGCACCCTGGGCGAGTCCCGCAACCCGGAAGCGCCCGCCATCGACATCCCGGGGACGGTCCTGTCCGTCCTGGGCGTGGGCGTCCTGACCTACGCCCTGATCGAGGGCGGTTCGCGCGGCTGGACCTCACCGGTGATCCTGGGCTGCTTCGCCGTCGCGGCCGCCCTTCTCGCCGCCTTCGTCGCCGTCGAGGGGCGGCGTTCCGCTCCGATGCTGCCGCTGCGGCTGTTCCGTGAGCGACTGTTCACCGTCTCCAACACCGCCATGGTCGTCGTGGGATTCGCGCTCGCGGGGTCGACGTTCTTCTTCTCCCAGTTCTTCGTCTACGTCCGGGGCAGCTCGATCCTCCTCGCCGGACTGCAGACGCTGCCGACCTCCCTCGCCATGGTGGTCGTCAGCCCGTTCGCGGGCCGACTGGCCACCCGATACGGCTTCCGGGGCGTCGTCGCCATCGGCCTGGCGCTGGCCGGTCTCGGGCTCCTCGCGCTGGGCTCGGTGCACGCCGACACCGGTTACGCGAACGTCTGGTGGCGCCTCGCGACGGTCGGCATCGGCTTCGCCCTGGCCATGTCCCCGCTGACCGGCGCCGCGATCCAGGCGGTCGATCCCCGGGAGAGCGGCCTCGCCTCGGGCATCAGCAGCACCACACGGCAGATCGGCGCGGTGCTCGGCGTGGCGGTGCTCGGCGCCGTGGTCCGTACCCGGCAGTCCGGCGGCGCCTCCTTCGAGGGCGCCCTCGACAGCGCCTTCGTCGCGGCCGGAGTGGTCACCCTGGTCGGCGCCGCGTTCACCGGCCTGTGGCTGGCGAGGTCGAGGCCAGCCCGTCGAGCGTCGCGGCCAACGGCTCCAGCACCTGCCGCCGCAGCCACTCCACCCGCCCCGCGTCGTAGCGCCGCGGTGCCGCCTCCACCCACATGATCAGGTGCAGGTACGCCCGGTAGAGCGCGAGCCGTCGCCGCCCGGCCCCGTCGATGGCGGCGGGGCCGCCGACGTCCCGGTACCCGGTGCGGAAGTCCTCGTCCCGCTCGATGTCGTCGAAGAGCGCGAGGGAGACGAACTCCGCCAACGGGTCCCCCCAGAAGGCCCGTTCGGCGTCGATCAGCGCGCTGACGTACGGGCGGCCGTCCGGCGCCCGGTCGACGAGGATGTTGCCGTCCCACAGGTCGAAGTGGACGAGCCGCGGCACGGTCACCTCGTCGAGCAACTCTCCCTGGGCGGTGAACAGTTCACGCACCTCGTCGACCGGGCGGGGCAGCGCGACGCCGAAGTGCACGGCGTCGTCCAGCACGGCCCCGACCATCCCGAGGAACGCCTCGCGCCAGCCGCTCCGCAGGGGACCCATCGGCCGGGCCGGGTAGCCGAAACCCTCCCCGGCGATCGAGTGCAGCGCGGCGACGTGGCGACCCAACTCGGCTCGCACGGTGCGGCGTTCGCTCGGGCTGACCTCGATGTCCGGCTCGGACCACGGCCGGCCCGGGCAGTACGTCATCACCAGGTGCCCGGTGTCCGACGCCGGGGTCAGCGCTTCCGGAACCGGCACCTTCGTCGCGTCGCGCACGCGCTCGTAGAACCGGGCCTCGGTGGCGAGGATGTCCCGCTCATAACGGAGTACGGGCATGTCCGCGCCGGGCGCGAGCTTGGCGACGAGCGCCGTGCCGTCCGACGTCACCACGTGGAAGACCGAGTTGAAGGTGCCGCCGGTCAACTCCCGGTACGCGGAGACCTCGTCCCACGCGACGCCCGCGGCGGAGACCGCTGCCACGAGCCGCTCCTGGGTGCCGCTGTCGCCGCTCATCGTGCTCCTCGCATCCGTGCCGGGAACCCGTGCGCGCATCGTGGCACACCGAATCTCCGGGAGCGGCAACCCTTTCGGCTCCGGCGGCGACACACCGTATGACGACCGGCATCGTCACACAGGCGCCCCTCGCCCCCGGCGATGCCGGCCGTCGCCCACGCCGGGGCGGCGTACGGGACCGCCGCCCCGGCCCCTCAACTCCCCTTGTGCGCAACCGCTGTACGAGTACGGACCTTCAGCCGCACCGTCGCCACCAGTGACGCCGCAGACAGCGCCGCGAGCACCCACGGCACCGCGTGGATGCCCGACGCCTCGATGCCCGCACCGAGCAGCGGCGGCGCCACCACCCCGCCGATCATCGACGCCGCGATGACCCACGCGCCCGCCCGCGCGGCACCGGGCAGCGCCCGGTTCAGCCAGGGCAGGCCCGTGGGAAAGACCGGCGCGATGAACAGGCCGACCCCCGCGTACGCGTACGGAGCCGCGCCCGGGACCAGGGCCAGGAGCAGGCAGCCCGTCATGCCGGCCGCGCACACGGTGAGGATGACCTCGGGCGCGTACCGGAGGGTGAGCGGCACGACCAGGAAGCGGCCGACCGTCATCATCAGCCAGTACACCGAGGTGGCGGAGGCGGCGACCGTCACGCTGTGGCCGACCGTCTCCAGATGGGTCGGCTCCCAGCCGCCCACGCCCGCCTCCACGGCGACGTTGAGGATGTAGAGCGCGAGGAACCCGATGAGGACGCGGGGCACCAACCTGCCCTGCGCGGACACCGGTTGTGATTTCAGGCCCGTAGCCGGAGCGGCCGCGTCCCGTACCCCACCCGTGCACAGGATCAGCGCCGCGGAGAGCACGGCGCACACCCCGAACGCGTACCCGTAGCCGTCCGGGCCCAGCCAGGCGATCAGCGCGGGGCCCAGGACCGCGCCGATGCCGAAGTGGGCGTTGAGGACGTTCAGCATCGCCGTCGAGCGGCTGCCGAAGCCGACCGCGAAGAGCTGGTTGAGGCCGTAGTCGATGCCGCCGAAGCCGAGGCCGCCGAGGAAGGCCGCGGCCAGCGCCGGGGGCCAGTCGGGGGCGAGCGCGACACCCGCGCCGCCGAGCGCCATCAGCGCGTAACTCGCCCCGAGCAGCGTTCTGTTGCTGATCCGGGAGTGGATCGCGTTGAACACCAGGACCCCGGCCACACCGCCCGTGAAGTGCAGGCTCAGACCGAGGCCCGCGCCCGCGGGGGAGAGGCCGAACTCGTCGCGCAGACCGGGGACCGCAGGCCCGTAGAGGGCCTGCAGCATGCCGATCAGGACGAACGCCACGCAGGACGCGACCGTCGCCGCCCGCGTGAACAGCCGCTCGCCCAGGGCGGGTTCCGTCTCCGTCGCCGTCACTTCACCTCGCTGAAGAGGTACGAGAACTCGGCCGGAGCCGGGGTCAGCCGGTACTGCGGAAGGACACCCGGGCCGCACGACTGCGAGCCGATGCCCTGCTGGGCGTGGTCGAGGTTGACCCACACCGTGTCCCCGGCCGTCAGGTCGGTGAGGTGCTCGGCCGCGTCCAGCTGCTCGGTCGTCCAACGCCGGGCCGTGAAGCCGAAGTTCGGGTCGCCCTCGACGCGCAGGCGGCCGATCTCGGCCCAGCGGACGTCCACCCGCGCCCCGTTCTCCTGCGGCCGCAGATACGGCGTCTGGAGCCCGTCCACATCGGAGTGCCACAGGCCGATCGCCGCGGCCTCCTTCGTGTCGGGGTACGCCTCGCCAGGACCGCCGCCGAACCAGCGGACCCGGTCCGCGCCCTGCGGCAGGCCGAGCCGCACACCGAGCCGGGGCAGCGGCAGCCGCCAGTCGCCGTCCGGCGCCACCGACACCGTCAGCCGCAACCGGCGCGCGTCAGCGGTCCAGCGGTAGACCGCGCGCAGGCCGATGTCCCGGCCCGCCGGAGCGACACGCGTACGCACCGTCAGCGCGTCCGCACCCAACTCCACCCCGTCCAGGCGGTGTTGCATGCGGTGCAGACCGAACTCCCGCCAGCGCAGGCCGAGCCGCTCGCCGTCCTGCCAGCTCGCCCCGTTGTCGTTGTCCGTCGGCGCCCGCCACACGTCGAGCCGCGGCGCGACGACCTCGACCCCACCGATGGTGCGCAGCGCGCCGGTGCGCGCGTCGAACGCGGCCGGGCCGAGCGTGATCAGCCGCTGCCCCGGGACCGGACGGTCGTCGAACACCCCGGCGGGCGCGGGCCGCGGCGCCGCGACCGCCTGCCCCCAGGCCACCTCGTGATCGTCCCCGTCGAGCGCCCGCACCGTCCACAGCGTCTCCGCGCCCCGGCCGTCGGCGGGCGGCGCCGGCAGCTTCACCTCGGCGGACTCGCCCGGCCGGAGCGGCGGCACGACCAGCGCGCCCGCCTCCACCGTCTCGCCCTCCACCTGGTACGACCACTCGAAGGAGAGGTGCGACAGGTCGCGGAAGTCGAAGCGGTTCGTCACGCGCGCCGTGCCGGACGGCCCGTCGACCGCGATCCGGACCGGCTCGATCACCTTCCTGAACTCGACCAGGCCGGGCGACGGTGTCCGGTCCGGGAAGAGCAGACCGTCGCAGACGAAGTTGCCGTCGTGCAGCTCCTCGCCGAAATCGCCGCCGTACGCGAACCCGAACCGCTCGTCGGAGATCCCGTGATCGATCCACTCCCAGACGAACGCGCCCTGCAGCCGGTCGTACGTCTCGAACAGCCGTTGGTAGTCGGCGAGTCCGCCCGGACCGTTGCCCATCGCGTGCGCGTACTCGCACAGAACGAAGGGCAGCGCGCGCCGTCGCTCCGGGCCGCCGTCCAGGCCCTGCCCGATCCGTTCGACCTCGGCGTGATCCGCGTACATCCGTGAATAGACATCCGTGTCACGGCAGTTGATGTCGCCCTCGTAGTGCACGAGACGCTCGGGGTCGCGGCCGCGGATCCACTCCGCCATCGCGGTCAGACCGCGCCCGGTGCCCGCCTCGTTGCCGAGCGACCACATCACCACCGAGGGGTGGTTCTTGTCGCGCTCCACCATCCGGGCGGCCCGGTCGAGGAGGGCCGGGGTCCAGCGCCCGTCGTCGACAGGATTGTCCCGCCAGCCCTGTTCGACGAATCCGTGCGTCTCCAGGTCGCACTCGTCGATGACCCACAGGCCGTACTCGTCGCACAGGTCGAGGAAGGCCGGATGCGGCGGGTAGTGAGAGGTGCGCACCGCGTTGATGTGGTGCCTCTTCATCAACTCGACGTCGCGGCGCATCGTTTCGAGGTCGAGGGCGCGCCCGTGCTCGGGGTGCCACTCGTGCCGGTTGACGCCCTTGAACAGCACCGCCGTGCCGTTCACCTTGATCAGACCGTCCTCCAGGACCACCGTCCTGAACCCGATCCGCAGCGGCACGCTCTCGCCGCCCGTGTCCAGGACGGCCGCGTACAGACGCGGGGTCTCCGCCGTCCACGGCTCGACCGGCACGGACACCGACTCGCCGGTGGCCACGTCGATCCCCAGCTCGGGCACCGTGACCCGGCCGTCCACGTCGCTGTCGACGCGCAGCGTGCCCAGGCCCGCCGTGTGGTCGTACGAGGCGTGCGCGAAGAAGTCGAGAACGCACCCGGCGGGCCGGTGCAGCAGGGTCACGTCACGGAAGATGCCGGGCAACCACCACTGGTCCTGGTCCTCCAGGTACGAGCCCGACGACCACTGGTGGACGCGGACCGCGAGAACGTTCCCGGTGGGCTTCAGCAGATGCCCGACCGCGAACTCGTGCGGCAGACGGCTGCCCTTGAACTCGCCGATGTCCGTGCCGTTCAGCCAGACCCGGGCGCACGACTCCACCCCGTCGAAGCGGAGCACGGCCCCGCCGCCCTCGTCCGCGTCCGGCCAGTCGTCGGGCAGGTCGAAGGTGCGCAGGTGGTCGCCGGTCGGGTTCTCGGTCGGCACGTGCGGCGGGTCGACGGGGAACGGGTAGAGGTGGTTCGTGTAGATCGGCGAACCGAAGGCTCCCTCGCCCTGCAGCACCCAGTGACCCGGCACCGCCACCTCGGCCCAGTCCCCGGCGTCGTACCCCTCGGCGGCGAAGGACTCGTCGTGCGCGTCCACGGTCGGGGAGACGCGCAACCGCCAACTGCCGTTCAGTGAAAGGGAGTCGGCGGAGGATTCGGCGTACCAGGTGCGCGGCGGCAGGGCACCGTCGCCGGGCAGCGGATCAGTGACGTACTCGAAGGACATGGAGTCTCCCAAAGGTAGGCAAGGCAAGCCCCTGTGACGATCGAGGAGCGGGGCACCGGCGGAGTGCTGTGATCAGGTGCGGATCCGGCTGCCGCCGGAGGCGAGCGCGCCCTCCAGGGCGAACGTGGCCGCGCCCAGGCTGACCGGATCGGTGGGGATCGGCGTGAGCACGATCTCGGTGGCGGCGAGCGGCCCGGCCAGGGCGCGCCTGCCGACGGCCCGGCGGACCTCGGCCAGGAACGGATCGCCGAGCTTGCCGGCCACCCAGCTGCTGAGGACGACGACCTCGGGGTTGAGCAGGTTGACGAGATCGGCGACGGCCGCGCCGAGGTAGTGGGCCGTGACCCGCAGGACGTCGAGGGCCCGCGGGTCGCCCGCGGCCGCGGCACGCGCCAGCGCGTCGATGGTCGCGGTCTGGTCGTCGGGGTGGAGGAGAGGCGAAGCGGGGTCCAGTTCCCGGAGGGTTCGCATGATGCCGGGTGCGCCGACGTACGCCTCCACACAGCCGCGGTTGCCGCAGTGGCAGGGACGGCCGTCGAGCACCAGCGTCGTGTGCCCCCACTCACCGGCGCTGTCGCTGACCCCCCGGTGCAGCGTGCCGCCCAGGGCGAGCCCCGCGCCGACACCGGTCCCGAGGTTCACCACGACCACGTCGTCACGGCCGCGCCCCGCGCCGAACCACAGCTCGGCGACGGTGCACGCCCGCAGCGGATTGTCCACGTACAGCGGCAGCTCGACGCGCTCGGCGAGCAGCGCGCGCAGCGGCACCTCCCGCCAGTCCCAGTTCGGCGCGTACACGGAGACGCCGTCACGCCGGTCGACGATCCCCGGCATGCAGACGCCGACCCCGAGCACCCGGCCCGGGTACGGTCCGAGCACCTCCGTGACAGCGTCCGCGACGACGTCGGCGACGGCCTCGGGCCGGTACCGGCCCGGGCTGCCGGGAGACAGCTCGCGGTCGGCGCGGCCCACGACCCGCAGCGCCAGATCGAACAGCTCGGCGTGCACGTACGTCTCCGCGACGTCCACGCCGACCAGGGCGCCCCGGCCGGTGTCGACCTCGACGAGCCCGCGCGGCCGCCCGCCCGCCGAGTCCTGGAACCCGCCCGTGGTGAGGATCCCGAGGTCGAGCAGCTCCCCGACGAGCGTGGCGACGGTCGCCGCGCTCAGTCCCGTCGCGGCGGCCAGCTCCTGCCGGGACACGGCGCCGCGACCGATGCAGTGCCGCAGCACTTCGTACCGGTTCGCGGTGCGGATGTCACGGGCCGTGCGCTTCATGAACGTCACGCTAGGTGCCGCGAAACGACTTCACCAAGGGGTTGGAAGAAGTGGTGGCGAAAGTCCAACAAGAGACACGAAAGTCCTCGACCCACGTCCAAGCGCGCCCGCGAAAGTCCAGCAAGAACGAGTGCGGACAAGGGTTTTCAGCGGGACGGCAAGAGGGCACGCACGAAGGTGTTGCTGAACTTCCCGGCAGGATCGAGCCGCCCGGCGAGCGCGGCGAAGTCGTCGGCCCGCGGGTAGCGCGTGATCACCCGGTCCGGGGCGGCGGTGAACACCTTCCCCCAGTGCGGCCGCGCGTCGAGGTCCCGCAGCCGGTCCTCGACCAGCGACACGACGGGCAGTACGCGCCCCGCGTCCGCCACCCACGTGAAGTGGAGGGCGACGGTGTCCCGCCCGTACGCCGGACTCAGCCACTGCGCGTCGGCGGCCACCGTCCGCACCTCGCACACCTGCAGCACGGACGCGATCCGGTCCCGTACGGCATCCAGGGCGCCCAGCGCGGCGACCGCGTGCTCGCGCGGCAGCAGGTACTCCGACTGCAGCTCGTCCCCGCTGCTCGGGGTGAACTCGGCCCGGAAGTGCGGCAGCCGCTCGTGCCACGGGCCGGGCACGCCGAACTGCTCGGTGCAGTGGACGGCCGGCATGCCGGGCACGGGATGCTGCTTGTCCACGGCGGGCTCGGCCCACGGGAAGTCGACGGGCTCGGGCACGCGCCGCTTCACCCACACCTGGTCGAAGTGCGGCCCGCGCCACTTGGTGAACAGACTCACGCTGTACGCGGCCGAGGACACCGCCGCGAAGTCGAGCCCCTGGAACGGCAGCTCACGGAACACGTGCTGCGCCACCTCGTACGTGGGCTCCACGTCCAGGGTCAGCGACAGGACGACGCCGAGGGCCCCGAGCGAGACGACGGCACCCTCGAAGCCCTCGTCGCCGCGGGCGATCGTGACGACTTCCCCTTCGGCGGTGAGCAGTTCGACGGCCCGCACCGCCTCGGCCAGCGACCGGTTGCGGACCCCCGACCCGTGGGTGCCGGTGGCCACCGACCCGGCGACCGAGATGTGCGGCAGCGACGCCATGTTCGGCAGCGCGAGCCCGTGCGCGTGCAGTTCCGCGGCCAGCTCGGCGTAGCGCACGCCACCGCCGACCCGCACGGTCCTGGCCCCGGTGTCGACCTCGATCCCGCCCGGCAGCCCGGCGAGCGAGACGAGGACGCCGTCCCGGTCGGCGTCCACGTCGGCGATCCGGTTGAAGGAGTGGCCGGAGCCCAGGACGCGTATGTGCGGGCTCTTGACCACGAGCGCGCGCAGCTCGTCCCGAGAGGCCGGGCGGTGTACTCCGGGGGCGGAGAAGGTGATGTTGCGGGCCCAGTTGGTGGGGGCGGTGTCGTTCACGGGTGCTGCCTTTCTGCGCGGCGTGCCTATCGCCTACCAGCGATTGGATCACGCCGGTCCGTGTGCCGGGTGCGGTCGCGTTCGCGGGCGCGGGTGGGTGGGGGCTTCTCGCGCAGTTCCCCGCGCCCCTGAGGCATGCGCTGCGCGCAGCCTCCCCTGGGCGAGCGGAGCTCGCTTCAGGGGCGCGGGGAACTGCGCGACCAGCCCCCACCGGGCCGCAGCCGCGAACGAAAGCGCACCCGGCACCATGAACCGCGCCTCAGGCGGACCCCCGCCGCACCAGCTCCGTCGGCAGTATCACCGCGGCCGGATCCTCCCCGCTGATCTGCGCGAGCAGCACCCGCACCATCTCGGAGCTGATCCGGTCCAGCGGATGCCGGATCGTGGTCAGCGCCGGCTGCGTCGCCAGGGCGGCGGGGGAGTCGTCGAAGCCGCCGATCGCGACGTCCTCCGGGATCCGGAGCCCCGCCTGCGCCAGGGCGCTCATCACGCCCTGCGCCATCAGGTCGGAGGCGACGAACATGGCGTCGAACTCCACTCCCTCGGCGAGGAGCCTCGCGGCGGCGGCCTCACCGCTCGCCCGGCTGTAGTCACCGGTGACGATCAGCCGCTCGTCGACCGCGATGCCCGCCTCGGCGAGCACCTCCCGGTACCCGGAGAGCCGGTCCACCCCGCCCGGGGTGTCCAGCGGCCCGGTGACGGTGGCGATCCGGCGCCGCCCGAGCGAGAGCAGGTGCCGCACCATGTCGCGCGCCCCGTCCCGGTCGTCCGCGGCGACGTAACTCACCTTCGAACCCGGCGAGCCGATCCCCATGGGCCGCCCGCACGCCACCAACGGCACGCCCGCGTCGCGGAGTTCGGCCGCGACCGGGTCACCGGAGTGGGACGAGACGAGCAGCACGCCGTCGACGTGCCCGGAGGTGATGTAGCGCAGGTTGCGCCGCCGCTCGTCCGGAGTCCCGGCGATCATCAGCAGCAGCGTGATGTCGCGCTCGGCGAGCGCCTTGGTGCACGCACGCAGCAGCACGTTGAAGTTCGGGTCCTCGAAGAACTTCTCCTGCGGCTCCGTCAGCAGGAACGCCACCGAGTCCGAGCGGCCCGTGCTCAGACTGCGGGCATGCCGGTTGACGACGTAGCCCGTCTTCTTGATGGCCACCTCGACCGACTGCCGGGCCGCGGGGGAGACGTAGTGCCCGCCGTTCAGATAGCGGGAGACGGTGCCGCGCGACACCCCCGCGACCCGCGCCACGTCATGGATGGTGGGCGGCTTGCGGCGTTCATTCGGGCTGGTGGTCATGGTCCTCGATTGTGCCGGGGTGGTGCGGTCAGGGGCGGTGTTCCGCGTACGTACGATCATGCGGCCGTGCCGGTCCGGACGGGCCCCGCCCCGGGAAGGTCCGGACCAGCGGCTCACGCCTTGATGGAACCACTCAGCAGGTCGAGAGACCAGAACCGCTGGATCACCAGGAAGAGACCGATCAGCGGCAGGATCGCCAGCAGACACCCCGTGATGACCAGAGTGTAGAGCGCGGGCTGCGACGCGCCCTGGGCGAGCAGCGTGTAGAGGCCCAGGGTGAGCGGGAACTTGGTGTCGTCGGCCAGCATCACGTACGGCAGCAGGAAGTTGTTCCAGATGCCGACGAACTGGAAGAGGAACACCGTGATCAGGCCCGGCATCATCATCGGGACGGCGATCCGGGTGAAGATGCGGAACTCGCCGGCGCCGTCCATCCGCGCCGCCTCGAGCAGCTCGGCGGGCACGGCCGCACTCGCGTAGACGCGCATCAGGTACACGCCGTACGGGGAGAGGATCGACGGCAGCAGCATCGACCAGTACGAGTCGGCCAGGTCCAGCTTCGACAGGAGCAGGTACTGCGGGACGGCCAGCACGATGCCGGGGACGAGCACACCGGCCAGCATCAGCTTGAAGATGAACTCCCGGCCGCGGAAGGCGTACCGGCCGAGCGCGTAACCGCCGGCCGCCGAAACCATCGCGGACAGCAGCGCGCCGAGACCCGCGTAGAAGGCGGAGTTCGCCATCCACTGCCAGTAGATGCCGTCGCGGTACGTCGACAGGTCGTGCAGGTTGTCGAGGAGACCGGAGCCGGGGGAGAAGGTGAACGTCGAGAAGAGCTCGGCGCGGCTCTTCGTGGCGGCGATCACCACCCAGGCGATGGGGACCAGGCAGTACAGCGCGCCGAGGATCAGCACGAGTGTGGGGATCCAGGCGGTGCGCCGGCCGGAGGCGCGGGCCGTACGGGCGTCCGTGGCGCCGGCGGTCAGGGTCAGGGACGTCATGCCCGGTCCTCCCGGGTGAAGCGGTCGGAGACGCGCAGCAGCGCGAACGAGAGGAGGAAGGTCGCGGCGGCGAGGACCACCGCGGTGGCCGAGGCCCCGTACAGGTCGTTCGTGCCGAACGCGGCGTTGTAGATGGCGAGCAGCGGGCTCCAGGTGCTGGAGATGCCGTTGCTGATCGGCTGCAGGGCCTTGGGTTCGGTGAAGACCTGGAGGGTCGCGATCACCGAGAAGAAGAAGGTGAGGACGAGGGACGGCAGCACGATCGGGATCTTGATGCGCAGGGCGATCATGACGTCGGAGGCGCCGTCGATCCGGGCCGCCTCGTAGATCTCCTGCGGGATGGCGCGCAGGGCCGTGTAGATCACGATCATGTTGAAGCCGGTGCCGCCCCAGACCGCGATGTTGGCGAACGACAGGTAGAGCGTGCCGCCGCTGAACAGGTCCGGCTGCGGCAGGTCGAGCGCCCGCAGGACGTAGTAGAAGGGGCTGACGTCCGGCAGGTAGAGGAAGCCCCACATCAGCGCGGCGATGATGCCGGGCACCGCGTACGGCAGGAAGATCGCGAGCCGCGAGAAGGCGCCGGCGCGCAGCTTCGGGGTGTCCAGCATCAGGGCGAAGACCAGGGCGAGGCCGAGCATCGTCGGGATGACGATGAGGCCGTAGCCGAAGGCGCGCAGGACGCTGTGGCCGAACTCGGAGTTCTGCAGCACCGCCGTGTAGTTGGCGATGCCGTTCCACACCTCCTTGCGGGCGCCCGAGCCGAGGCCCGCGCCCTGCACCTCGACCTTGTGCAGGCTGATCCAGATCGCGTAGCCGATGGGCACGATCGTGAACGCCGCGAACAGGGCGAGCGTCGGCATCAGGAACCAGTACGGCGCGCTGCGGCCGCGGCGACGGACCCGGACCGGACGGTCGGGGCGGGCGGCCCGGGTGGCGCCGCCCGCCCGGGGCCCGTCCGCGGTGCGGACGGAGCCCTCAAGCGGAGTGCTGGTCATCCGGCGGCCACCTTGAATCCCTGCTTCTTCATGTCGGCGTACGTCTTGTCCTGCATGGCGCCGACCGAGGAGACGAACTGGGACTTCTTCTTCGCCTTGCACGCCTTGCCGAAGTTGTCGGTGAAGGCGTCGTAGCAGGTCTGGACGTTCGGACCCCAGGCCGAGGCGACCGCGGTGTCGGAGATCTTCGCGGCGTCGGCGTAGAAGTCCTTCTGGTTCGGGAAGAACTCGGGGGTCTCCAGCACGTCACCGGTCTGGGCGTCGGTGGCGGCCGGGTAGATGCCGGCGTACTTGACCAGGGCGGCCAGGGCCTCCGGGTCGGTGTTCAGCCACGTGATGAACTTGACCGCGGCCTCCTTGTTCTCGGAGTCCGTGGACACCCCGGTCGAGGAGCCGCCCCAGCTGCCCGTCTTGTTCTCCCCGTCGCTCCACTGCGGCAGCGGCGCCATCCGCCACTTCCCCTTGGTGTCGGGGGCGGAGGAGACCAGCACGCCGGGCGCCCACACGGCCGAGACCCAGGCCATGTGCGTGCCCTTGTTGAGGGCGTTGTTCCACTGCGGGGTGTACATCTTCTGGTTGTCGATGACCCCTTCCTCGACGAGCCCGCCCCAGAACCCGGCGACCTTCTCGGTGGCCGCGTCGTCGATGGCGACGGTCCACTTGCCGTCGCCGTCGACGGTCCACCACCGGGCGCCGGCCTGCTGGGCGAGACCGGCGAACAGGCCGGAGTCGTTGGAGGAGAACGTGGTCAGGAAGGCGTCGGGGTCGGCCTTCCTCGCGGCGCGGGCCACCTCCGCGAACTCGTCCCAGGTCTTCGGGACGGACAGCTTGTGCTTCTTGAACAGGTCCTCGCGGTAGTAGAACATCAGCGGCCCGGAGTCCTGCGGGATCGCGTAGACCGCGTCCGTGCCCAGCGTGACCATGCCCCAGGTGCCCTCGGCGAACTTGCCCTTGGTGTCCTTCGCCTCCTTGGCCAGGTCGGCCAGGACGTCGTTGGAGACCAGGGTGGGCAGGGACTGGTACTCGACCTGCATGAGGTCGGGGGCGTTGCCCGCCTTCTTCGCGGTGATCAGCTTGGTGACGATCTCACCGCCGCTGGCCTGCTTGGACACCGTCACGGTGATGTCGGGGTTCTTCTTGTTCCAGATCGCGGCAACCTTCTCCATGTTCGGCGCCCACGACCAGTACGTGAGCTTGACCGGACCTGAGGTCTTGCCGGAATCACTGTCGTCGGAGTCGCCGCAGGCGGCGAGGGTGCCGGCGAGGCCGGTGGCGAGGGCGCCGGCGAGGACGGAACGCCTGCGGAGTTCGCGACGGTGGATCGACATCTTCATCTCCCCTGGAAGACGGGTCCGCGCCGGGTGTCCCTGAGGGCCCCTGTGGGGGGCTCCGCGCCGGAGAAGGCGTGGGCACGAGAGGCAGGAAGGCCGGGCGGCTGTGCACGATGGGCCGTGCTGTTCTGTGATCGTGCACAGTAGAGAATTGTTTCGCCCCCTTGTCAATGCGCGGGCTTGAGGGTTACTTACTTGTTGCCAACAGATGTCGCTGCCCTCGAATCCTGTGCCCGGTTACAGCCGAAGCACAGCTGAACTCGGCGTTCCGGCGGCGCAGTTCCGGCAGCCCCGTCACACCCTTGGGAGCCCTGTGATGACCCGCACCGCCCCGCACACCGGCACGCCCCTGTTCTTCGGCGGCGACTACAACCCCGAGCAGTGGCCGCGCGAGGTGTGGCGCGAGGACGTGGCCCTCATGCGGGAGGCCGGGGTGAACCTGGTGAGCCTCGGCGTCTTCGCCTGGGCCGAGCTGGAGCCACGACCGGGGGAGTTCGCCTGGGACTGGCTCGACGAGGTGATCGGCCTGCTGCACGAGGGCGGCATCGGCATCGCGCTCGGAACGCCGACCGCGGCGCCCCCCGCCTGGTTCTACCGCGCCCACCCCGACGCCCTGCCCGTCGACCGGCAGGGCGTGCGGCTCGCCTTCGGCTCACGCGGCGCGATCTGCCACTCCCACCCCGCCTACCGGGCGGCGGCCACGGCCGTGGTGGAACAGCTCGCCGAGCGCTACGGCAGCCACCCGGCCCTCCGGCTCTGGCACGTCCACAACGAGTACGACGGCCCGTCCCTGGTCTGCTACTGCGAGCTGTGCGCGGCCGCGTTCCGCACCTGGCTGCGCGAACGCCACGGAACGCTGGACGCCCTCAACTCGGCCTGGGGGACGGCGTTCTGGGGCCAGCGGTACGGGGACTGGGAGGAGATCACCCCGCCCCGGGTGACGGCCAGCGCGGGCAACCCGGCGCAGCAGCTCGACTACCGCCGCTTCGCCGACGCGCAGGCCCGCGCCAACTTCGTGGCCGAACGGGACATCCTGCACCGCCTGTCGCCCGGCACACCGGTCACCACGAACTTCACCACCGCCCCCAGCCAGGGCGACAAACTCGACTACTGGGCCTGGGCGGACGAGGTCGACCTCGTCACCAACGACCACTACCTGATGACCGACGGCCGCCGCACGCAGGTCAACCTCGCCCTGGCCGCAGACCTCACGCGCTCGCTCGCGGGCGGCGCCCCCTGGCTGCTCCTCGAACACGCCCCGTCCGGCGTCAACTGGCAGCCGTACAACCCGGCCAAGCACCCCGGCCAGATGGCCCGCAACTCGCTCGGGCACGTGGCGCGCGGCTCCGAGGGCGCGATGTTCTTCCAGTGGCGGCAGTCGGTCAGCGGCGCCGAGAAGTACCACTCGGCGATGCTGCCGCAGGGCGGGACGGGCACGCGGATCTGGCACGAGGTGAACGAACTCGGCTCCCGCGTCGCCGACTTGGCCGACCTGCGCGGATCCCGCACGCGCGGCGACGTCGCCATGGTCTGGTCCTGGGAGTCGTGGTGGGCGCAGTCCCTGGAGTGGCGGCCCAGCCGCGACCTGGACGCGCGCGAGCGCCTCGACGCGTTCTACGAGGCCCTGTACGACCGTCACCTCACCGTCGACTTCCTGGCGCCGCACGGCCTCGCCGCCCTCGACCCGGAGCGGCACCCGCTCCTCGTCGTCCCCCAGCTGTACCTGGCCCCGGCGTCGGTCGCCGCCGACCTGGAGGCGTACGTCCGCCGCGGCGGCACCCTGCTCGTCTCGTTCTTCTCCGGCATCGTCGACGAGAACGACACCTTCCACCCGGGCCCGCACCCCGGGGCCCTGCGCGACGTACTCGGCCTGACCGTCGAGGAGTTCAGCCCGCTGCTGCCCGACGAGCGGACCACCGTCCGCATCGGGCAGGGCGACCGGTGCGTGGAGCAACCGGCCGACCTCTGGTCCGAGATCGTCGTCCCGGCCGGCTGCACCACCGAAGGGGTCTTCACCGACGGCGTCGCCGCGGGCCACCCGGCCCTCACCCGGCACGCGCTCGGCGCCGGCACGGCCTGGTACCTGGCGACCCGGCTCACCGGCGACGCCCTCGCCACTGTCGTCGACCGCGCGCTCAACGACGCCGGCATCACCCCGCCGGACCTGCCGCGCGACGTCGAACTGGTCGTCAGGGAGAGCGAGTCCGACTCCCACACCCGCGCCTTCTGCTTCGCCCTCAACCACACCGACACGGAAACCAAGATCCCGTTGCCGGACGGCACACACGCCGTCGTGGCCCCGGGCGGGGTGGAGGTGTGGCGGGTGCCGCGGTGAGCGGCCCCGCGCCTCGCCCTCCCTGCCCTGCCCCCCCGAACCACCTTCCCCACCACCCACCCCGCGAAGGGAACCCACCCCACCATGCGCAGACGAACCGTCCTGACCGCCGCCGCGGCCACCGTCATCGCCGCGCCCGTCCTCGGCGCGACCCCGGCCCTGGCGAGCAGCGGCACCGGATCGAAGGGGCACCGCGGCCTGGAGATCCGGGGCTGTGACATTTCCTCGTTGCCCAAGGACGAGGCGTCCGGTGCCGTCTACCGGCGTCCCGACGGCAAGAAGGACGACCCGGTGCGCATCCTCGCCCGGGCCGGTGTCACGCACGCCCGGCTGAAGGTCTGGCTCGACCCGGCCGACGGCTACAACACCGAGCGGCGGATCCTGCCGCTGGCGCGCCGCCTCAAGGAGGCGGGCATCGGCATCTGGGTCGACTTCCACTACTCCGACACCTGGGCCGACCCGTCGAAGCAGTACAAGCCCGCCGCCTGGGCCGACCTCGACGTCACGGGCCTGACCCGCGCCGTGTACGACCACACCGCCGACGTCCTCGGCGCGCTCAGGAGGCAGGGCACCCCGGCCGACCTCGTCCAGGTCGGCAACGAGATCAACGGCGGCCTGCTGTGGCCCGAGGGCAAGAACTGGGGCGACGGTTCGGGCGGTTGGGACGTCACCGCCGCCTTCCTCGAGGCCGGACTCCAGGCGGCCCGCGACACGACACCCCGCGTCCGCACGATGCTGCACATCGCCTCGGGCGGCGACAACGCCACCTCCCGCTGGTGGTTCGACAACGCGGTCACCACGTACGGCCTCGACTTCGACATCATCGCCCAGTCGTACTACCCCTTCTGGCACGGCGACCTGGCGACCGCGGCCGCCAACTTCGCCGATCTGTCGTCCCGTTACGACAAGCCCGTCGTGATCGCCGAGACCGCGTACCCGTTCACGCTGCGGAGCGAGGACGCCACCAACGACATCCTCAACAGTGAGTCCCAGCTCACCGAGGGCTTCCCCGCGACCCCGGCCGGCCAGGCCGCCTGGCTGCGCGCCGTCGCCGACCTGCAGGCGAACGTCCCGAACGGCAAGGGCCTCGGCTACTGCTACTGGGAAGGCGTGTGGACGTACCGGGAGGGCAACGGCTGGGACCCGGCCGACCCGACGTCCGGCAACGCCTGGGAGAACCTCGCCCTGTTCGACTTCGAGGACAGGGCGCTTCCGGCTCTCGACGTCCTGGGCGGATATCGCGCCCCGTAGGGGCGCGGGGCTGTATCGATGTGCGGCTCCGCCGCGTGGGCGCGACCAGCCACAAACGACCCGCACCCGCCAGACGGCACAAGGCGGCACATCCAACGGCGCACACCAACCACCCGCACACAGGAGAACACGCCATGCAAAGACGCACGCTCCTCAAAGCGGCCGCGGCAAGCGTCGCCGCGCCCACCCTGCTCACCGCGACCGGCACCCCCGCCTCCGCCGCGACCTCCCTCTCCATCCGCGGCATCGACTTCTCCTCCGTGGCGAAGGCGGAGGCCCTCGGCGCGGTCTGGCACCAGTCCGACGGCACCCAGATCAACCCGGTCCAGCTGCTCTCCCGCGCCGGCATCACCCACGCCCGCCTGAAGGTCTGGGTCAACCCGGCCGACGGCTACAACAACAAGGCCCGGATCCTGCCGATGGCGGTGCGCCTGAACCGCTGGGGCATCAAGACCATCATCGACTTCCACTACTCGGACACCTGGGCCGACCCGGGCAACCAGACCAAGCCCGCCGCCTGGGCGAACTACTCGGTCTCCCAGCTCAGCACCGCCGTGTACAACCACACCGCCGACGTCCTCGGCGCCCTCACCGCCCAGGGCACCCCCGCCGACCTCGTGCAGATCGGCAACGAGATCAACGGCGGCATGCTCTGGGACACCGGCAACTGGAACAACCTCGACAACCTCGCCGCGTTCCTCACCTCCGGCATCAACGCCGCCCGCGCCACCACCCCCGGCGTGCGTACGGTCCTGCACCTGGCCAACGGCGGTACGCAGAGCCTCTACCAGTGGTTCTTCGACGCCATGCGGGCACGCGGCGTGGCCTGGGACGTCATCGGCATGTCCTTCTACCCGTACTGGCACGGCACCCTCGCCGACCTGGCCGCGAACCTCGCCTACGTCACGAGCCGTTACGGCACCCCGGCCTTCGTCGCCGAGACCGCCTACCCGTGGACGCTGAACGACAAGGACGGCTTCGCCAACCTGGTCAACTCCAGCAGCCAGCTCACCTCCGGCTACCCGGCCACCTCCACCGGCCAGAACGCCTGGGTCAAGGCGATCGCGGACACCGTGGCCGCCACCCCGAACAGCAGGGGCCTCGGCTACTGCTACTGGGAGGGCTTCTGGACCGCCACCACCGGCAACGGCTGGGACCCGACGAACTCGGCGTCCGGCAACAACTGGGAGAACCAGGCCCTGTTCGACTACAACAGCGTGGCCCTCCCGGCGCTCTACTCCATCGGCTCGTACCGCGCCTGAGCCTCTGTCCGCATCTGTGACCGGTTACAGCACGAATCGGTCACCTTACTTGCCAATGATCAATCGCATGCGTTTATCTTGGCGCATCGCCGTGCGATCTCATGTGTGCACGCTCCCAGAACGACGCTGACGACAGCGACGACAGCGGGGAGCGTGCGCCGAAGTTCCGGATCCCCAGGAGAAGACCCCTCATGACGCAGCACCGGCTCGCCTTCGGCGGCGACTACAACCCCGAGCAGTGGCCGGAGGCCGTCTGGCACGAGGACGTGCGGCTGATGCGCGAGGCCGGCGTGACGATGGTGAGCGTCGGGATCTTCTCCTGGGCCCTGCTCGAACCGGCCCCGGGCGCCTACGAGTTCGGCTGGCTCGACCGCGTCATCGGCCTGCTGCACGAGAACGGCATCGCCGTCGACCTCGGCACGCCCACCGTCGCCCCGCCCAAGTGGTTCTACGACCGCAACCCCGACGCCCTGCCGGTCACCGCCGACGGCAACCGGCTCAACTTCGGCTCGCGCGGCGCCATCTGCCACAGCAACCAGGCCTACCGCGACGCGTCCGCACGCATCACCGAGCAGCTCGCCCGCCGCTACGGCAAGCACGAGGCCGTCGCACTCTGGCACGTCCACAACGAGTACGGCGTCCCGGTCAGCGCCTGCTACTGCGAGAGCTGCGCCGCCCACTTCCGCCGCTGGCTCTCCGCCACGTACGAGACGGTCGACAGCGTCAACCACGCCTGGGGGACGGCCTTCTGGGGTCAGCGCTACGCCTCCTTCGACGAGATCGACCCGCCGCGCACCACCCCGACCGTCGGCAACCCGGCGCAGCAGCTCGACTACCGGCGCTTCGCCGACGCCACCCTGCGCGAGAACTTCGTGCGCGAGCGCGACATCCTGCACCGGCTCGCCCCCGGCACCCCGGTCACCACCAACTTCATGACGGCGCTCAGCCAGTGCGACTCCATCGACTACTGGGCCTGGGGCCGCGAGGTCGACCTCGCCACCAACGACCACTACCTGATCACCGACGGCCGCCGGACACACGTGAACCTGGCCATGGCCGCAGACCTCACGCGCTCGGTCGCGGGCGGCGCCCCCTGGCTGCTGCTCGAACACTCCACGTCCGGCGTCAACTGGCAGCCCCGCAACCCCGCGAAGGCCCCCGGCCAGATGGCCCGCAACTCGCTGGGGCACGTGGCGCGCGGCTCCGAGGGCGCGATGTTCTTCCAGTGGCGGCAGTCGCGGCGCGGCGCCGAGAAGTTCCACTCGGCGATGGTTCCGCACGGCGGCACCGACACCAAGGTGTGGCGCGAGGTGTGCGAACTCGGTGCCACGATCAAGGAGTTGGGAGGCGTCGCCGGGACGCGCACGGTCGCCGACGCCGCGCTGCTGTGGGACTGGCACTCCTGGTGGGCGCAGAACCTTCAGTGGCGCCCGAGCGAGGACCACGACGCCCGCGAGCGCGCCGACGCGTACTACGAGGCGCTCTACGACCGACACCTTACCGTCGACTTCGCCCACCCGGAAGCCGACCTGTCGGCGTATCCCCTGGTCGTCGTCCCCGCCCTCTACCTGGCGACGGAGGCCGCGGCCCTCAACGTCCGCGAGTACGTCGAGAACGGCGGCACGCTCGTCGTCTCGTACTTCTCCGGCATCGTCGACGAGCACGACGCCGTGCACGAGGGCCCCTACCCGGGCGCCTTCCGCGACGTACTCGGCCTGACCGTCGAGGAGTTCAGCCCGCTGCTCGCCGGTGAGTCGGTGCGGATCGGCGCCCCCGACGGCTCCGAACTCACCGGCGACGTATGGACCGAGTTCGTCGTCCCCCGCGGCGCCGAACCGGTGTGGACCTACGCGGACGGGCTCGCCGCCGGCCGCCCCGCCGTCACCCGGCACACGTACGGGCGGGGCACCGCCTGGTACGTCTCGACGCGGCTGTCCGCCGCGGACCTCGACGCGATCCTCGCCGCTGCCGCCGCGGACGCCGGGATCACGCCCCGCCCCGAACTCCCGCGCGACGTCGAGCTGGTGACACGGACCGGCGACTCGGGCACGTACCTCTTCGCGATCAACCACACCGCCGACGAGGCCAAGGTACCGCTGCCCGCGCCCGGCACCGACATGGGCACCGGGCAGCCCGTGACCGGCACGTTCGCCGTCCCCGCGGGGACGGTCCGGGTGGTGCGCCTGGACGCCTGACCGCAGATCAGGTCACGTGTCGGGCAACGACTCCGGCCGGGTTCCGTGGGGGAAGTCCGGCCGGACGGCGGCGGTGCCGCGCCCAGCCTTGGGCGCGGCACCGCCCCAGCCCCTGCCCGCGGCCGCGGTGATCACCCGGGAGTACTGTTCCGGCGCATGACGCACACGGAACCTCCGCACACGGATCTGCCCCGCACGCTCACGCCGACCGATCGCACACGCCTGCGCCGCTTCAAGGAGAACGCGTCCTTCGAGCGCTCCGACCTGGAAGCCGTCCTCGACGCGGGCTTCGTCTGCCACCTGGGCGTGACCGTCGACGGCGTCCCCATGGTCGTACCGACGGTGTACGGACGCGACGAGCGGTTCCTGTACGTGCACGGGTCCGTGGCCAGCCGCAGCCTCGCGGCCGATCCGGACGCGACGATATGCGTCACCGTCACCCACGTCGACGGCCTCGTCCTGGCCCGCTCCGTCTTCGAGCACGGCGTGAACTACCGCTGCGCGATGCTCTACGGCGTCCCGCGCAGACTGACGGACGACGCCGAGAAGACCGAGGCCCTGCGCATTCTCACCGAGCACACGGCGCCGGGACAGTGGGACTACGCGCGCCGCCCCAGCCGCAAGGAGCTCGCGGCCACCACCGTCCTCGCCCTGCCGCTCGACGAGGCCTCCGTCAAGATCAGCGCGGGCCCGCCGGACGACGGCGACTCCGCCGACGCCGCCCTCGGCCTGTGGGCCGGAACCCTCCCGCTGACCTCCCGCTGGGGCGCGCCCACCGCCGACCCGGTGCTGCCCGCCGGAATCACCGCGCCCGCCCACGTCGTGGCCCGAGCGGGGACCCGCCAGGGCTGACCCGCGGGCGGGGGATACCGTGGGGAGAGCTGTGACCGTCGGATGAGCAAGGAGAACGGGATGCAGAGCCGCACGGCGCTGGTAGAGGACCTGATGGAGCGCTTCCCGCACGTTCCGAGGGAAGCGGTCTTCAAGGAGGACCTGCTGCGCGGCGGTGTGGCCTTCGACGCCTCGGCGCTCAGTGACAACGAGGACGGCGAGGTGAAGCCGAAGTCGTACTTCATCTTCTCCTTCGACCACGGCACGCTCCCCGAGCTCGGCGAGGCCGCGCTGCGCCGCCCGCCCGAGGAGATCGTCCTCACCGGCGGCCCCTACGACCTGCGCCGCACGGTCGTCTCGGTCCGCGTGAACCCGTCGTCGCCGTACCGCGTCGCCGCCGACGAGTCCGGCATGCTCGGCCTCTACCTCGACGGCAAGCGGATCTCCGACGTCGGCGTGCCGCCCATGCCGGAGTACTACCGCCACAAGCTCTCCAACGGAAAGTCGGTCATGGAGGTGGCCCCGACGATCCAGTGGGGCTACCTGATCTACCTGACCGCGTTCCGCGTCTGCCAGTACTTCGGCGCCAAGGAGGAGTGCCAGTACTGCGACATCAACCACAACTGGCGCCAGCACAAGGCGGCCGGCCGCCCCTACACGGGCGTGAAGGACGTCGACGAGGTCCTCGAGGCGCTCTCGATCATCGACCAGTACGACACCGCGAAGGCGTCGACCGCGTACACCCTCACCGGCGGCGCGATCACGTCGAAGGTCCAGGGACTGGACGAGGCGGACTTCTACGGGCGCTACGCCAAGGCCATCGAGGAGCACTTCCCCGGCCGCTGGATCGGCAAGGTCGTGGCCCAGGCGCTGCCCAAGGACGACGTGCAGCGGTTCAAGGACTACGGCGTGCAGATCTACCACCCCAACTACGAGGTGTGGGACGAGTACCTGTTCAAGATGTACTGCCCGGGCAAGGAGCGCTACGTCGGCCGTGACGAGTGGCACAAGCGCATCCTCGACTCGCGCGACGTCTTCGGCGCCCGCAATGTGATCCCGAACTTCGTCGCGGGCGTCGAGATGGCCGAGCCCTTCGGCTTCAAGACCGTCGACGAGGCCATCGCCTCCACCACGGAGGGCCTGCGCTTCTTCATGTCGAACGGCATCACGCCGCGCTTCACCACGTGGTGCCCGGAGCCGACGACGCCGCTCGGCAAGGAGAACCCGAACGGTGCGCCGCTGGAGTACCACATCCGGCTGCTGGAGGCCTACCGCTCGACCATGGACGAGTTCGGTCTGTCGTCCCCGCCCGGATACGGGCCGTCGGGTGCCGGCCGGGCCGTGTTCTCGGTCAGCTCGTTCATGGACAGCCTCGCGCCGAACCAGGAGGCCGTGGAGGTCTGAGGCGCGCGTCCCCACGGGACGCGCACCCGACCAGGACGTCTACGCGGCAGCGGCCTGCTCGTCGGTGGTGCCGGCGCTCTCGGTGACCGGTGCCGGTGCCGCGACGAGCGTGCGCAGCAGATCCGCGCCCGCGCCCGCGAGCACCGTGGCGAGCACCGCGATCCGGGCCTGGCCCGCGCGGAGCGTGCCGGTGAGGACGGCGCCCGCGGCGACCAGGTCCACGGCGCCGCCGCCGGTGTAGATCTCGGCGAGCGGCCCGGCCGGGACCCGGGTGGAGACGGCGACGAGCACCCCGCGGCGCACGGCGTCGGCGACCGCGGCGGCGAAGGCGGGGGTGGCGTTCCCGGCGCCGGTGGCGACGAGCACGATGCCCCGCGCGCCCGCCTCGATCGCGGCGTCGAAGAGCGCGGGATCGGCGTCGCTGTGGTGCATGACGATGTCGACCCGCGGTATCCGGCCGTCCGGAGCGGGCGCGGCCAGCGGGGCCGGGCGCTCCGGGGTGCGGCGGACGTCGACCCGGCCGAAGCCGAGCCGCCCGAGGGCCTCGGGCCGCGACGGGTCGCCGAACGCGTTCGCGGCGAGCGTCTGCGTCTTCACCGTGCCGCGCGCGGCGTGCACCTTGCCGTCGAACGCGACCAGGACGCCCAGATCCTTTACGGAGGAGGCGACTTGAAGCGCGTCGTACATGTTCCCCGGACCGTCGCCGTCGGTCGCGCCGAGCGGCTTCTGCGCACCGGTGAACACCACCGGGCGCGGGTCGTCGTGGTACAGGTCGACCAGGAACGCGGACTCCTCCAGGGTGTCCGTGCCGTGCGTGACGACGATGCCGTCGACGTCGGGGTCGGCGAGCTCCTCGCGCACCGCGCGCAGCAGGGTCAGCTGCCGCTCGGTGGTCATCTGCGAGCTGTTGATGTTGAACAGGTCGACGACCTTCACCGCCACGCCGTCCGGCACGGCGGCGCTGGCCAGGACGGTGTCCCCGCCGGCGTCCGCGGCGTAGCCGGTGCCCTGCCAGCGGCTGGCGATGGTGCCGCCGGTGCTGATGAGCGTGATGCGCTTCATGAAGAGGTGCCTCGCGGGTCAGGTGGGGGGAGTGCTGCGGCTGCGCCGGGTGTGCGGCGTGCGCATACACATTCGATCACCGCAAGGATAGGTCGAAAACGGCGCAATCGGATTGCCAATCCTGACCCGGGAACGCGGAAACCGTGGTGGATAATTGCGCCATGGACAGCATTGACCTGCACATCTTGCGCGAGCTGCAGCAGGACGGCCGCCTCAGTAATCAGGAGCTGGCCCAGCGCGTGGGTCTGAGTCCGTCCCCGTGTCTGCGCCGCGTCCGGCAGCTGGAGCAGGACGGGGTCATCCAGGGCTACCGCGCGATCGTCGACCCGGAGGCCGTCGGGCGGGGCTTCGAGGTCCTGGTCTCCATCGAGGTGCGCCGCGACCGCGAGTCCGTCGAGGCGTTCGAGCGCGCGCTCCAGGACATCCCCGACGTCATCGAGGCCTACCGCCTCTTCGGCAGCCCCGGCTGCCTGCTGCGCATCGCGGTCGCCGACCTCGCCGCGTACGAACGCCTGTGGATCGAGCGGCTGACCACGCTCGACGGGGTCACCGAGGTGAACTCCCAGATCATCATGAAGCGGGTGAAGGAGCATCGAGGGCTGCCTGTGTAGCCCGGGCCGGCCGCCCGCTCACCGGCCGGCCCGTCGGTCGAGCGCTCAGTCGACCTCGTAGAAGTCGACGCCGTAGGTGCCGACCTTGACGCCGAGGCCCTTGAAGCCGCCGTCACCGTTGTCGCCGCCGTACTCGCTCCAGTACTGGCAGCGGAGCCCGGTGTCCTTGCCGAAGTCGAACGCCTTGGCGGCGGGCAGCTCCTCGCAGGAGATCTTGCTCGCGTCGGACCGGGACTTGTACGTCTCCCACAGGCGCCCGTAGGCGGCGTCGGCGACCAGCAGCCCCTTCTTCGGGGTGCTGTTGTAGAAGGTCATGAAGGAGCCGGGCTTGTAGCTCTTGCTGATCTTGACCTCGTACGGGACGGTGGCGCCCTCGTAGGTCACGTTGCAGGTGCTGACCGCGTTCGCCTTCAGGGTGATGCCCTTGGGGCAGTCGGCGCTGGTCTTGCCGGGCACCTTCACCTGCCGCAGCACGTCCTCGCGCAGCTTGTGCTTGACCTTCTCCGTGAAGGAGGCGTCGGTCGCCGGCTCCGGGGTGACCTCGAGCTTCGGGTCGGAACTGTCGGCGAGGACGGCCTTGTTCGGTCCGGTCACCTGGACGGGAAGGGCCTTCTGCGGGGCGGCGGCCTCCGTGGCCCCGCTGCCGGTCGACGAGGACGACGAGGGTGCGGACGACGGGAACGGGAAACCCGAGTCGGAGTCGGAGTCGTTCCCGGAGCTGCAGCCGACCGCGAGCACCGCGACGGCGGCCAGCGGTATGAGGTTCTTTGAGACGCGCATAAGGGCAGCGTAAGTGGAGGCTGTGCGGGGTCATGACGACTCGATCGGGCGTGCGAAGGTCCGGGAGTGTGCCGCTGTAGAGGGATATGTCGCGTCAAAAGAGTGTGCGCGACCTCGGTTTACGTCCCCTTTGCCTCCCTGACGGTGTCTCGGCCGCGAAGAATTCGTGGCCTGAATGTGACGGGCGGCCGTCCGCTCGCGTGCGCGACGCCGGGGTCGTCCCCGGCTCGGTGGAGCAGGACGTCGTCTTCCTGCTCGACGACCTCCAGGCGCTCCTCTCGAAGTGGCACCCGAGTGGGCGCTCCGGGCGTGGCTCGAAATCGATCATGAGGGTATGGTCATTTCTTGACGGTTACTTGGTAATCGCTTTACCTTCAAGCGGCGCGACGTCCGCGTGATCGACACCCCCTACGTGACGGAGGTTCACGATGGAGAAGCTGATCCGGAAGATGGCCCAGGACGACGTCTGGCAGCGCTGGGTCGCCGCCAACTCCTCGGGCACGGCCGCCAAGGACGGCTGCATCAGTGCCACCCCGAAGAGCGGATGCATCAGCGCGACGCCCAAGTCCGGCTGTATCTCGTGACCGCGACCGGCCCACCGGCCGGCCGGCTTCCGACCGGCTGACCGGACGTGCCACCGGGGCGGGCCGGGCCCTTTTCCCGGCCCGCCCCTTCCCGTCTCCTCGCGTCTCCTCGCGTCTCCTCGCGTCTCTTCGCGTTCCTTCGCGCTCCTGGAGGTTTCCGCTTGCCCAGCCCACGAACGGTGCTGACGCAGGGTCAGCCGACCCCCGAAGTCGTCGACCGGATCAGGGACATACCGATCTACCGCACGTCGGCCGGACGCGGGCACTTCCCCGTCCTGGACAAGCCCGAGATCGCCCGCGGCTTCCCCGACAACTGGATGACCCCGCGGCTCGCCGCCGCGCTGGAGTCAGGCGAGGCCGAGTACGTGCTCTCCACCGGCACCAACCACGCCCGGATGCAGATCATCCGGCCCCCGTACTTCCTGCTGAACTCCTACTACCGGCTGTGGAGCGAGCACCCCGACATCGCCTTCACCTGGGAACAGGGCTGCCGCCGCGTCTCCCTCACCACGGTCCTCGCCACCGAGCACGTCGCCCGCGTCAACGCCAAGAAGCGCGGGACGCGACCGGATCCGGTGCCCGCCCTCGACGAACGGCGCCTCGACGCCCGTACGGTCTATCTCAACCTGCGGCTCGATCCCGCACTGTGGGAGCGGCACGAGGTCGAGCGCATGATCGGCGAGATCCGGGACGAACAACGCGCGCACCCGCAGGGCCTGTACCACCTCGACTGCTCCGCCCACCACCTGGCGCACCTGGTGCTCAAGGCGAAGCAGTGGGGGCTGTGGGACGACTTCCCGCCGCCCGCGAGCATCATCCACGCCTACGAGTACACGCCCGCCACCGTCCGGCGCTTCCTCGTGCGGCACTTCGCCTGCCCGGTGATCGACCTGTTCGGCAGCACCGAACTCGGCTACCTCTACTACAGCGACCGCACCGGCCGGTACCACCCGTACCTCGACGACATGGGCGTCGAACTGATCCCGGTCCACCCCGGCAGCGCGATCCACAGCCTCATCGTGACGAGCGTGCGCAACCCGTACATGCCGCTGATCCGGTACCGCTCGGGCGACTGCGTCCGCACCGCGGACGGGACGCCGGATCCGGACAGGATCGTGCGCTTCTGCGGACGCGAGAAGGAACTGCTCACGACGGCCCACGGGCCGGTCTCCCAGGGGGACCTGGACGACCGGGTCGGCGAGGTCGCGCCCGAGGTCTTCCTGCACCAGCTCCACGTACCGGACGAGGGGGAGCGCGAAGCCCTCCTCGTCTACACGACCTTCGACGGTACGCCGCAGCCCGGACGCTCGGCCCAACTCGCCGCCGCCGTCGCGGACCTGACCGGTCTGAGCTGCCGGGCCGAGCACCGTACGCACATCCCGGTCGGCAAGTCCGGCAAGTACGCCTGGCTCGCGCGCGACGGGCGCTGACCCACCCTCGACACAGCCGGAGGAGAACCATGACCACGCACGTCCACCTGTCCGAGGGCGACCTCACGGCGCTGATCGGCGACGAGCTGCACGCCGAGGTGGTGGCGTACTTCGTCGAGAGGACCGGCGCCGCACCGGACTTCGTCACGCGGCAGGTCACCGAGTGCCTGCGCTACCTCTACCTCGTCTCGCGCCACCGCGACCGGCTCGGCGGGCTCTTCCTGCCGGTGGAACAGGACATCGACGAGATCTGGCACTACCTCATCCTGCAGACCCGCGAGTACCGCACCCTGTGCGAACAGCGGTTGCCCGGCGGGTACTTCATCGAGCACCGCAGCATCGCCTACGAGGCGTACCAGCAGGAGCCGGGCCGGGAACGGGCGATCGACGAGGCGCTGCGCTGGATCCCCTTGTACGTAAGGGAGTTCGGCCCGTTCGACGAGGGCGCGCTGCCGCACTGGACGATCGTGCGGTTCCTGCACGAGGAGCTCGGCATGCCGTTGGCGGACATCGCGGCGCTCGACGCGGCGGAGACTCCTTGACGACGGCCCCGGTGGCCGCGACGGCCACGGACCCCGAACTCCCGCGGCAGCGCAGGGTCCTGACCGTCCTGGTGATCTCGCAGGTCATCGGCGGACTCGGACTCACCGCGGGGATCACGGTCGGCGCGCTGATCGCCGAGGACATGCTCGGCTCCACCGGCCTCGCCGGAGTTCCCGCGCTGCTGTTCGCCGGCGGCTCCGCGGCCGGCGCCGCCGGGATCGGCCGGCTGTGCCAGCTCCGGGGGCGACGGCCCGGTCTCGCGGCGGGGTACGCCGCCGCGGCCGTCGGCAGCCTCGGTGTCGTCACGGCCGCGGTCGCCGACAGCCCCGTCCTGCTGCTGATCGCCCTGACCGTGTACGGGGCGGGCACCGCGGCGCACCTGCTCTCCCGGTACGCCGGAGCCGACCTGGCGGCGCCCGAGCGCCGGGGCCGCGCCATGAGCACCGTCCTGTTCGCGACCACCCTCGGCGCGGTCGCGGGCCCCTTCCTGGCCGACGCCACCGGCGAGGTGGCCCACCAGTGGCACGTGCCCCGGCTGGCCGGCCCCTTCCTCCTCGCGGCCGTGGCCTACGCGCTCGCCGCCGCCGTCCTCGTGCTCTTCCTGCGCCCGGACCCGCTGCCGCCGGCCAGGGCCGCGGCGCCGGAGCCCGCCGACACGGCGCAGGGCACGGCGCGGGCGGGGCTCTCGCGGGGCCTGCTCCTCGGCGCGGCCGCGATGGCCCTCGCCCAGCTCGTCATGATCGCCGTGATGACCATGACCCCCGTCCACCTGCGCGCTCACGGGCACGGCACCCAGGCCGCCGGGCTCGTCATCGCCCTGCACGTCGGCGCGATGTTCCTGCCGTCCCCGCTGACCGGCCTGCTGGTCGACCGGATCGGCGGTCCACGGGTCCTCATGCTCTCGGCCCTCGTCCTGCTCGCGGCCGGAGCCGGGGCCGCCGCGGCGCCCCTGGACTCCCTGCCCGCCGTCGCCGCGAGCCTCGTCCTGCTCGGCCTGGGCTGGAACCTCGGCCTGATCGGCGGCACCGCCGTCGTCACCGCCGCGGTACCGCCCGCCCACCGCGCCGCCGCGCAGGGCCTCGCCGACGTCGGTGTCGCCGTCGCCGGCGCCACCGGGGGCATGGCCTCGGGACTGGTCGTCGCCGCCTCCGGATACGCCGTGCTCGCGGCCGGGGGAGCGGCGCTGGCCCTCGCGCTGGTGCCGGTGGCGTTCGCCGTGGGGGTGCTCCGGCCGCCGCCGCGGTTCCGCACCGCGGAGGACAAGAGTTAAATCGGTTGAGGGCGGCAGGGCGAGTGGTTATGGTCGTCACTGTTCGAGCGGCCGCTGCCGCAGCTGAGTGTGTGATCCGGGAGGTGTTGACCGATGACTGTCGTCGCGACGGGCGTTGCCCGCAACCAGCAGTTCGTCAAGTCCACCTCCGTGGCCGCCGGCTGACACCTCTTCTCTTCCGCGTCTGTGTGCGCGGTGCCGGGGCCACCCATGTGAAGGGTCACCCCTTGTCTTCCTCTTCTCTCTCTGGCTCGGTCTCCTCGCACCCGCTCGCCCCGCACGGCTGGGACGCGGAGTGGGAGGCCGAGTTCGGCCCGTACGCCGAGCGCGGTCTCGTGGTCGGCCGGGTCATCCGTGTCGACCGCGGGCAGTGCGATGTCGCCACCGCCGACGGTGTGGTGCGCGCCGACACCGAGTTCGTCGTGCCCCGCGACCCCCTGAAGGTCATCTGCACGGGGGACTGGGCCGTCGTTGATCCCGAGAGCGCCGATCCCCGCTATGTCCAGGCGTATCTCCCGCGCCGTACCGCGTTCGTGCGGTCCACCTCGTCCAAGCGGTCCGAGGGACAGGTCCTCGCCGCGAACGTCGACCACGCGATCATCGCCGTGTCGCTGGCCGCCGAACTCGACCTGGGCCGCATCGAACGGTTCCTCGCCCTGGCCTGGGAGTCCGGGGCCCAGCCCCTCGTCGTCCTCACCAAGGCCGACCTCGTGCCCGACCCGGTCGGCCTGTCGTACCTGGTCTCCGACGTGCGGACCACCGCGCCCGGCGTCGAGGTGGTGCCCGTCAGCGCGCTCGACGGCGCCGGGATCGAGATCCTGCGGGCCGTCGTCGCGGGCGGCACGTCCGTGCTGCTCGGCCAGTCCGGCGCCGGGAAGTCGACCCTCGCCAACGCGCTGATCGGCGCCGACGTCATGGAGGTCCAGGCCGTACGGGACATGGACGGCAAGGGCCGGCACACCACGACCACCCGCAACCTGTTCGTGCTGCCCGGCGGCGGCGTACTCATCGACACGCCCGGGCTGCGCGGGGTCGGTCTGTACGACGCCGAGGCGGGCGTCGGCCAGGTGTTCGCCGAGATCGCCGAGCTGGCGGAGCGGTGCCGGTTCCACGACTGCGCGCATGACGCGGAGCCGGGCTGCGCGGTGCTGGCCGCGCTCGACGACGGGACGCTTCCGCAGCGGCGGCTCGACAGTTACCGCAAGCTGCTGCGGGAGAACCAGCGGCTCGCCGCGCGTACGGATGCCAGGTTGCGGGGCGAGATGCTCAAGGTCTGGAAGCAGCGCGGGCAGGAGGGCCGCGCCGCGATGGAGGCCAAGCGGGGGCGCCTGAGGTAGGGGCTGGTCGCGCAGTTCTCCGCGCCCCTGAAAGGCCTACGGCCTTCAGGGGAAGCCGCGCGCAGCGCATGCTTCAGGGGCGCGGGGAACTGCGCGAGAAGCCCCACCGGCCCGCGCCCGGCGACGAAACCCCCAGGGGCAACGCTGTGTCCGATTCCCGCCAGCCAGAGCGGCCCGCACCCGCGACACTGGGAAGCGTGATGATCGACCAGGACACGCGCTACGAGGCCGTGCGCAGCCGCGACGCCCGGTTCGACGGGGAGTTCTTCTTCGCCGTCGAGACGACCGGGATCTACTGCCGTCCGAGCTGTCCCGCGGTCACCCCGAAGCGGCAGAACGTGCGGTACTACGCGACGGCCGCCGCCGCGCAGGGCTCCGGTTTCCGGGCCTGCCGGCGGTGCCGTCCCGACGCCGTGCCCGGGTCCGCCGAGTGGAACGTACGGGCCGACGTCGTGGGCCGCGCCATGCGGCTGATCGGTGACGGGGTCGTCGACCGGGAGGGCGTCGGCGGGCTCGCCACCCGGCTCGGGTACAGCGCCCGCCAGGTGCAGCGCCAGCTCACCGCGGAGGTGGGCGCGGGCCCGGTCGCGCTCGCCCGGGCCCAGCGCGCGCACACCGCCCGCGTCCTGCTGCAGACCACGCCACTGCCGGTCACGGAGATCGCGTTCGCCGCCGGTTTCGCCAGCGTGCGGCAGTTCAACGACACCATCCGTGAGGTGTACGCCCGTACGCCCACGCAACTGCGCGCCGACGCCCCGGACCGGAGCAGGGCCGTCGCCGCCACCGCCGGTATCCCGCTGCGCCTCGCCCACCGGGGCGCTTATCAGGCCGGGCCCGTCTTCGACCTGCTCGGACGTGAACTCATCGACGGGGTGGAGGAGTTGACCGGGGCGAGCGGGTCGCGGATCTTCCGGCGCACCCTGCGGCTGCCCTACGGCAGCGGCATCGTCTCCGTCGACGAGGCCGGGCACGAGCAGCCCGGCGCGCGGGCCGAGCATCGGGGCGGCTGGCTCGACGCCCGGATCCACCTCACCGACCTGCGGGACCTGACGACGGCCGTGGGCCGGCTGCGCCGCCTCCTCGACCTGGACTCCGACCCGTACGCGATCGACGAGCGGCTCCGCGCCGACCCCCGGCTCGCCCCGCTCGTCACCGCCCGCCCGGGGCTGCGCTCGCCCGGCGCCGCCGACCCCGACGAACTGGCCGTACGCATCCTCGTCGGCCGCGCCGAGGCGGCGCGCCTCGTCGAGCGGTACGGAAAACGGCTCGACGCGCCCTGCGGCGGACTCGCCCGGCTCTTCCCCGCGCCGGACGCCCTCGCCGGCGAACCCGGCACGCTCGGCGCCCTCGCCCGCGCGCTCGCCGACGGCACCCTGCGCCTCGACGCGGGCGCCGACCGCGACGACGCCGAGGCCGGACTGCGTGGCCTTCCCGGCATGGACGCGCGCACCGCCGCCCTGATCCGGCTGCGCGCGCTCGGCGACCCCGACACCGCGGTACCGGGGGACCGGCACTTCAGCGACAGCGACGCATGGCGGCCCTGGCGGTCGTACGCGCGTCAACACCTCGACGTAGAAGGACAGTTGTGACCCCCATGAACGACACCGCGGCGACCGCTGCCACCACCACGTACTGCACGACCCTCGACAGTCCGCTCGGTGAACTGCTCCTCACCGCGGACGCGTCCGGCGCCCTGACGTCCCTGTCCGTCCCCGGGCAGAAGGGCGGGCGCACGGTCCAGGACGGCTGGGTGCGTGACCCGGCCCGGTTCGCCGAGGCGCGACGGCAGCTCGCCGCCTACTTCGCCGGTGAACTCAAGGAATTCACGCTGGAGTTGAGGCCCGAGGGGACGGAGTTCCGGCGCAAGGTGTGGGACGCGCTGGACGACGTCCCCTACGGTGCCACCACCACGTACGGCGAGGTCGCCGCCCGCATCGGCGCCTCGCGCGCCGCCGTGCGGGCCGTGGGCGGCGCGGTCGGCGCCAACCCGCTGCTGATCCTGCGCCCCTGCCACCGGGTGATCGGCGCCGACGGCTCCCTCACCGGGTACGCGGGCGGCCTGGAGCGCAAGGTCCAGCTGCTGACCCTGGAAGGGAACCTCTGACGTCAGGGGGCGACGGCGACGGCCGCCGTGTACCCGTCCGGCGCCGGAACGTCCCGGACCACCCAACCGCCGGGCGCACCGGGCGAGCCGGTCAGCGTGCCGACGTAGTCGAGGTCCGCCGCGCGGGCCAGGCCCGTGCCGATCCCCTTGAGGTAGGCCTCCTTGCGGACCCAGGCGCGGGCCAGGGCGGCGCGGTGGGCCGACGGGGTGTCGAGAGCGGCCAGTTCGGCCCGCTCGCGCGGGTGCAGGACGGCCGACAGGTCCTGGGCCACCTCGGCGGAGGGGAGTTCCTCCACGTCGGCGCCGACCGGCGCGGGCGCGACGGCGATCAGGGCCAGGTCGCCGCTGTGGGAGAGCGAGAAGTGCACGTCCGGTGCGTCCGCGAGCGCCGGGCGGCCGTGGGGCTCGCCGCATCCCGGGCAGGCCAGGCGGACGAAGCGCACGTCGCCCGGGGCGCACCCGAGGTGCTCGCCGAGGACACCGCGCAGCGCCAGATGCGCGGCGACGTACCGCTCCCGGTGCCGCGCGAAGCGGAACCCGGCGGCGCGGCGCAGCTCGGTCTCGTCCAGGACGCCGGTCCCGTCCCCGGAACCCGCCTCGTCGTCCGTCCGCGCCAGCCACAGCCGGACCCGCCCCTGCGGCGGCAACTCCCTCACGTCACGCATGGGTGCCCACGAGCTGTTCATGATCTGTCACGCCTCCAGGTAGCGCGGCACGGCCAGGATCCGCCGGTTGTGCCCGGTGGCGGGCCGCACGGGGCGCCGCGAGCCTACCGGTCCTGTCCGACCCGGTGTCCGCCCCGTTTACGCCCCCGGATCCTTACGGCCACGTACGCGACGACCGCGACGAGCGCCGCCCCGAGCACCACCTTCGACAGGACGCCCACGTAACTCTCCACCAGGTCCCACTGGTCGCCCAGCCCGTACCCGGCGAGCACGAGCACGGTGTTCCAGACGAACGAGCCGATCGTGGTGAGGGAGAGGAACACGGGCAGGCGCATCCGCTCCACGCCCGCCGGGATCGAGATCAGGCTGCGGAAGATGGGGATCATCCGGCCGAGGAGGACCGCCTTGGTGCCGTGACGCTGGAACCAGGCCTCCGTCTTCTCCAGGTCGGAGACCTTGACCAGGGGGAGGCGGGCCCACAGCGCGTACATGCGGTCGCGGCCGATCGCGCGGCCGATGCCGTAGAGCGCCGCCGCGCCGACGACCGAGCCGAGCGTCGTCCAGAACAGGGCCGACGCGAGGCTGATCGCGCCCTGGCCCGCCGCGAAGCCGGTCAGCGGGAGGATGACCTCGCTGGGCAGCGGCGGGAAGAGGTTCTCCAGGGCGATGGCGAGGCCGGCGCCGGGGCCGCCGAGCGTGTCGACGAGACGGGCCGCCCAGCCCGCTATGCCGCTGGTCGGCTCGGCGGAGGAGGCGGCCGAGGTCACGAGGTGCATGGGGGTCTCCTGGCAGGGGCGATGTGATTCGTCCGAGCCCGCTGCCCGGACTCCACCCAGGCTGGAAATGACAGCTCAGCACCCCTACGAGGGTAACCGTTTGGCAAAGTGCGGTTCTCCGCAGGGTGGGCGGGTGCGGGCCCGGTGGGGCTTCTCGCGCAGTTCCCCGCGCCCCTGGCAGCGAGCTCCGCTCGCTTCAGGGGAAGGCTGCGCGCAGCGCATGCCTTCAGGGGCGCGGGGAACTGCGCGACCAGCCACCCACCACCCACACCCTGCGACGAACGAGCAACCCGGCAGGCGCGCGGCAGCGCCTCAGCCCCAGATCACCGCTCCCAGCCACGCCCCCACGATCAACAGGCACGCGAACAGCTCGGCCAGCACGCTGGAGCCGCCCGCCCGCATGGCGGTCCGGGTCGAGGCCACCGCGTCGCCGTGGCTGCCGAGCCGCAGCCGCTCCGAGACGTAGATGCCGCCGACGAAGCCGGGAATCGCACCGATCACCGGGACCACGCAGAACCCGACGAGCGCCCCGAGCCCCGCCCACAGCCCGAGCTGCCGGGTCGCCCCGGCCTGGCGCAGCCTGCGCGGCGGCAGCTGCCAGCGCAGGACCAAGGAGGCGAACAGTACGACGGTGGCGCCGACGAGGACACCCCAGGCGAGGCCGCTCGGCTCGCGCAGCGCCCACACCGCGACCCCGGCCCACACCAGCCACGACCCGGGCACTCCCGGCACCAAGACCCCGCACAGACCGAGGGCGAGAACGGCCCCGACCAGCAGGAGTTCCCACGCTCCCATGCGCTCAGCGTGCCATGACCATGCCGCTCCGGCACGGCCAGAAAGGCTCTACCGGGACACCCAGCCCCGCTCGAACGCGTGCCACCCCAGCTGCAGCCGGGTCGTCACCCCCGCCAGCTCCATGAGTCTCTTCACCCGCCGTTGCACCGTCCGAAGGCCCAGGTCCAGCTGCTTCGCCACACTCGCGTCGGTCAGCCCCGCCAGCAGCAGCGAGAGGATCGCGAGGTCGGTCGCGTCGGGCCCGTCCGGGCCGTCCTCGATCACCCCGCCGTCCTCACCGAGGCGCAGCGGGAGCGACTGCTGCCACACCGCCTCGAAGAGCCCGCTCAGCGAGTCGAGGAGTCCGCTCGCGTGCACGACGAGGGCGGCGGGCTCGGCGGAGCGTGAGGTCAGCGGCACCATGGCGAGCGACCGGTCGGCGATCACCAGCTTCGTCGGTACCCGGTCCACCATGCGCACCCGCTCGTTGCGGCCGATCGCCGTGGACAGTTCCGTCAGACCCCTGGGCAGCGAGAGCACCTCGCGCTCGACGACGACCCGGTAGCCCACCCCCCGGCTGACGGCCTGCTGCTCCGCCGCGTTGTCCGTGCCGGTGACCGCGACCGGGTTGTCGGTGACCAGGGCGCACACCTCCTCGGTCGCCCCGAGCTGGATCTGCAGGAAGCGCTGGGTGACGGCGGCCGCTCCGGTGACCACCTCCACCAGGTCGTGCACCGTGGGCTCGGACGCCTGCGCCCGGTACTCCTCGGCGAGCCGCGCCGCCGTCAGCTCCGCCTTCTCCAGCTCGTGCCGGTGCTGGGCGAGCAGCGCGCCGAGCGCGATCCCCGGCGGCGCGGCCACCCAGCGCCCGCGCCGGGCCGACGACTGCGCGGCGAGACCGTGCCGCTCCAGGCGGCGCAGGATCCGCTCGGTCTCGTACTCGGCGTGGGCGAGCCGCTGCGCGAGATCCGGTACGTCGGCGGCCCCCACCGCCACCAGGGCGCAGTACGCCGACTCGTCCACCTCGTCCAGACCTATCGCACCCAGCATCCGGTGACGCCCCTCCCTGATCGCGCACTCCGTCACCCCCGTGGCGGGAAACAGCCACGGCACATTCCCGCCGCGCTCATCTTCCCCGTACCTTCCGCCACTCTGCCAATGTGGCGCCACCGCAGCACCAACACCCGCCGGGAATACGGGCTTTGCCCTGTATTCACCTGCGCATTCACTTGGGGAGAGCGATGCGCCCGATATCGCGTACGGCCCTGGTGGCGGCGACCGCCGCCGCCCTGGCCGTCACGGTGGCCGTGCCGTCCGGGGCAGTGGAGGGGAGCGCCCCGGACGGCGGCCGTCCACTCGTGGGCAGCGCCGCCGCGGCCGCGAAGTCCACGACCGCGACGGTGACTCTGGTGACCGGCGACCGCGTCCTGGTCACCACCGGCGCCGACGGCCGGACCACCGCCACGGCCCTGCCCGCCGAGGACGGCTCCGTGCCGCTGCTGCAGACCCGCCGCACGGGCAAGGACCTGTACGTCTACCCGGACGGCGCCGCGCAGGCGCTCGCCGCGGGCCGCGTCGACGAGGAACTCTTCAACGTCACCGGCCTGATCCGGCAGGGCTACGACGACGCGCACAGCGCCACCCTGCCGCTCATCGCGACCTACGACTCCTCGGTCGACGTCGCCCGCGGCGTGCCCGCCACCCCGCGCGGCGCCGAGCGCGGACTCGTCCTCGACCCGGTGGGCGGTGTCGCGCTCAAGGCCGACAAGAAGAAGGCCGCCGACTTCTGGGCCGACGTCACGAGCCCCCGCTCCCGCGCCGCGGGCGACCTGAAGAAGCTCTGGCTCGACGCCAAGGTGAAGGCGCTGCTCGACCGGTCGACCAAGCAGGTGCACGCCGACCAGGCGTGGGCCGCCGGCTACGACGGCAAGGGCACCAAGGTCGCCGTCCTCGACACCGGCGTCGACACCGAACACCCCGACCTCAAGGGCCGGGTCGCCGAGTCGAAGAACTTCACCGACTCCGCCGACGCCGACGACCACCAGGGCCACGGCACCCACACCACCTCCACCGTCGGCGGCACCGGCGCCGCGAGCGGCGGAAAGAAGAAGGGCGTGGCGCCCGCCGCGACCCTGCTCAACGGCAAGGTCCTCAACGACAGCGGCTCCGGCGCCACTTCGTGGATCATCGCCGGCATGCAGTGGGCCGTCGACGAGGGCGCCGACGTCGTCTCCATGAGCCTCGGCAACCCTTCCGAGCTCGACTGCTCCGACCCGATGGCGGAGGCCACCCAGGAACTCGCGCGGTCCGCGAAGGACACGCTCTTCGTGATCGCCGCGGGCAACGCGGGACCCACCCTCAACTCGGTCTCCTCGCCCGGCTGCGTGCCCGAGGTGCTCACCGTCGGCGCCGTCGACCGCGACGACTCCACCGCGAGCTTCTCCAGCCGCAGCCCGGTCCAGCGCACCCACACCCTCAAGCCGGAGATCGCCGCCCCCGGCGTCGCCATCTCCGCCGCCGCCGCGGGCGGCCGGGGCGTGTACGCGTACCAGTCCATGAGCGGTACGTCGATGGCGACCCCGCACGTCGCGGGCGCCGCCGCCATCGTCAAGGAGCGCCACCCCGACTGGAGCGCCCAGCAGATCAAGCAGGCGCTCGTCTCCTCCGCCGACGCGGAGATACCCGGCGACGTGCGTGAGACCGGCGGCGGCCGCCTCGACGTGAAGGCCGCCATCGACCAGACGGTCCTCGGCGCCGACGCCGTCCAGGGCGGCACCTTCAACTGGCCGCAGGACAAGAGCGACCGCACCACCGTCCAGGTCCCGTACACCAACACCACCGGCAAGCCGGTGAAGCTGAGCCTGTCCGTCGCCCGCGTCACCGGCAACGACGGCTCCACGGTCCGCTCGAACGTCGCCGGACTCGACGCGCGCACCGTCACCGTGCCCGCGGGCGGCACCGTCCACGTCCCGCTGAAGCTCGACCCGGCGGCGCACCTCAAGGCCGCCCAGTACGGCGACGTCACCGGCCGCGTCCTGGCCACCGGGCCGGGCGGCGTGCACCTGAGCACCCCGTTCTCCCTGTACGTGCAGCCCGAGACGGTCACCCTGCGCGTCAAGGTCGTCGACCGGAAGGGCGAACCGGCATCCGGCGCCTCCTCGCTCGACGTCATCGGCCTGGACGACGCCTCCGGCGAGCGACGCGTCAACGACGGCGCCACCGACCAGACCTACCGACTGCGCCCCGGCGCCTACTTCGTGTCGAGTTTCGTCGCGACCCCCGACGCGCAGGGCACGCTCGTCGACTCGGCGACCTTCCTCGGCCGCCCGCAGGTGGACCTCACCAAGGACACCACCGTCGTCCTCGACGCCCGTAAGGCCCACCGGCTGGACATCAGGACGGACCGGGCGAGCGAGGTGCGCGGCGCCTCGCTCGGCTTCGCCCGCACCTTCGGCACGGACAACTGGGTGCACGCGGCCACCATCCAGGGCTCGCGCACGGTCGGCGCCTACTACGCCGACGTCCAGGGCCGCGCGAAGAACGGCGCGTTCGAGTTCGACAGCTTCTGGCGCGCCGCCGCTCCGCAGATCAGCGAGTTCGGTGTGCGCGGCGGCCCGGACCTGCACCCGCTGACCGGTTCCACCAGCTCCGCGAACCTCGACGGCACCGGCAGCTCCCAGATCGTCTCCGGCGGTGCGGGCACGGCCGACGAACTGGCGGCGGCCAAGGGCAAGCTGGCCCTCGTCAAGCTGCCCGACGGGGGCAGCGCCTCCGCCGTCGCGCAGGCCGCGGCCAAGGAGGGCGTCAAGGGCGTCGTCCTGTACCGCGGGACCGCGGGTCGCTGGTACCCGGCGGTCGGCTTCACCGGCGCGCCGCTGCCGATGCTCGCCCTGGAGACGGCCGAGGGCACCGCGCTCGCCGCGCGCGTCGCCTCCGGCGCCACGACGCTGCACTGGAAGGCCACGGCGAACAGCCCGTACACCTACACGCTGGCCTTCCCCGAGAGCGGCCAGATCCGCGGCGACCGCACCTACCGCGTCGCCGACAAGGACCTCGCCGCGAACACGGCGACGTACCGCGCGATGGGCACCGCCACCGACTACATCGACTACCCCTCGGCGACCCGCCCCACCGGCCTGTCCGCCGGATTCGGCGACCTCATGACGATCGCCGCGCCGTCCACCCGCACCGAGCTGTACTCCACGGGCGACACCGGCTTCGGGCACGAGGTGTCCAGCTCCTTCCCGTTCGGCGAGTTCATGAGCGACCCCGCGCGCACGTACGAGAAGGGCGAGCGGCGGACCGAGGAGTGGTACGGCGGCGTGATGGCGCCCACGACCCCGCTGACGGCCACCGGTGAGGAGGCCCTCGCCGCCGAACGGCAGGGCAACCTGATCGGGGTCGCGCCCGGCTTCTGGGGCGACGGACAGCACCAGGGGTTCCAGGGCTCGTTCGGTGACATCGGCAGCGTGCAGCTCAAGCGCGACGGCGAGGTGATCGGGGAGAGCGGCTGGCCGTTCGGAGTGTTCGACGTCCCCGCCGACGACTCCGCGTACGAACTCACCCTGGCGACCGCCAAGATCGGCTCCAAGGTGTGGAGCCGCTCGCCGCAGACCGCCACCACGTGGTCGTTCCGCTCCCACCTCGACGAGGACGTCTACTCGCAGGGCATCCCGCTGCTCTTCCCGCACCTGACGCTCCCCGAGGACGGCCTCAAGACGCTGGCGGCACGCGACGGCCAGCGGATCGGTGTCTCGGTCACGGGCCACGCGGGTTACCGGCCCGGCGACCTGACGAAGGTGTCCCTCTCCTACTCCTACGACGGCGGAGAGACCTGGACCGAGGCGACGACCTCGCGACGGAACGGGAAGTGGACGGCGACCGTCGACCACGCAGGCGCCTCCGGCGAGCAGGTCACGGTCAGGGCGCAGCTCACGGACAGCCACGGGAACGCGGTCAGCCAGACCGTGGAACGGGCCTACGACGTGCGCTAGTTCGCGGGTTCGAACGATCACCTGATCCGGTCCGCCGGGTGGCCTTCCCGTGGGGGTGGCGCCGCCCGGCGGATCTTTCGTGCCAGGGATTTTCCCGATGCCCCGTTTTCGTACGGCCCGTGCCGTGGACAATAAGGGCATGAGTCAGCAGGGGGACAGGCCCACCGGACGCCGGACCCAGGAGGACGACTGGTGGGGGCAGTTGTACGAGCACGACGAAGCCGTCGCCGCCGCCGACACCGGAGCGACTCCGGCGCGCGACACCCTGGACGACCGGTTCGCCTCGGCCGGGGCGGTGGCGACACCACCCGGTGAGCGGGCCACCGATCCGGCGGAGACGGCCGCTCTCACCCCGGACGATCCCGGCCCGGCCTCCGGCGGCCCACGCGCGGTCGAGGACGACACCGGAGTTCTCCCACCGCTGCGTCCCGGCACGGTCGGACCGCCCAGGGCGGGCGGTCGCGGACCTGCTGGCGCACCGGACGGCACCGGCCCTCCGGCGACGCCCGACAGGGCCGAACCCGAGGTCTCCGACGCCGTCGCCTCCGAGCCCACCCGCTGGGAGCCCCTGCCGGGCAGGGAGATCCCGGCCGCCCCTCCGGCACCCGAAGGGCCCACGGCGGGCCGAGGCTCCGACGACGGCCCGGGCCGGAGTCCCGCGTCCGCCGTGCCCGTCACCGGTCCACCGGGCCGGAGTCTCGCGTCCGCCGTGCCCGTCACCGGTCCACCCGACCGGAGTCCCGCCCCGGAGCTCCCCACCCGGCCGCCGGCCGACCCGCCCCCGGCCCCGCCCACCACACCACCCGTCCCGGTGGTCCCGCCCGTCCCGGCCGCTGCGCCCGTTCAGCCGGAGCGGTCGACCGTTCCGTCACCGCAGCCCGCCGCGCGCACGGTTCCGTACGTGGGCGACGGGCCGCCCACCTACGACGCCGAGCCCACCGCGCTGCCGGCCGCCGACCCCGAGGACCTGGACGACCTCGTGGCCGACACCGTGCTCGACGGGGCCCGCTACGGCGCCTGCGTGCTGCGGGCGGCCTCCGTGCGCGGCGACTCCGCGCGGTACCGCGGCGAGCCGCGCCGCGACAGCCTGCTGACCGCCCGGTTCGGCAGCGGGCCCGGCGCCCTGATCCTCGTCGCCATGGCCACCGGCGCCCGCGCCACCCCGGGCGCGCACCGCGCCGCGGCCGAGGCGTGCGACTGGATCGGACGGGCCGTCGGCCTCAGCCACGCCCGGCTCGCCGAGGACATCAGGGCGGGACGCCGCGGCGACCTCAAGTCCGGACTGCACCGGCTCACCGACCGCAGCCTCGGCAAGCTGCGGGCCGCCGCGGCCGAGCAGGGGCTCGACCCGGAGGAGTACGCCGCGACCCTGCGCTGCCTGCTCGTCCCGGCCGACCCCGACTGCCGCACCCGCGTCTACTTCGGCGTCGGCGGCGGTGGCCTGTTCCGGCTCAGGGACGGTGCCTGGCAGGACATCGAGCCGAGCGTCGCCGAGCAGCAGACCGGGGCGCCTGTCGTGGGATACGGGTCCCAGCAGGCCGCCGAGACCCCGGAGGGCGACCGGCTCACCATGGACCTGGGCATCACCACACCGCCCAGCCCGTACGAGCCCGCGCCGCAGCAGCCGCCCCGCGACCCGTTCCGGTTCCGGGCCTCGGTCGCCCGCCCGGGGGACACCCTGCTGCTGTGCACGGCAGGCCTGGCCGAGCCGCTGCGCGGCGAGCCCGACCTCGCCCGGCACCTCGCCGGCCGCTGGGCCGACGCCGAACCGCCGGGCCTCGCCGCGTTCCTCGCGGACACCCAGGTACGGGTCAAGGGATATGCCGACGACCGCACCGCCGTCGCCGTTTGGGAGGCGTAACGGCGCCCCGTGTGAATTCATGGAACCCGGAAGCAGTGATCGGCACCGAGACCGAGACCGAAACCGGGTTCCGAAGGGGCACAACGCCATGGCCAAGCAGAACGTCGCCGAGCAGTTCGTCGACATCCTCGTCCGCGCGGGCGTCCGGCGCATGTACGGAGTCGTCGGCGACAGCCTGAACCCGGTCGTCGACGCCATCCGCCGCAACAGCGCCATCGACTGGATCCACGTACGGCACGAGGAGACCGCCGCCTTCGCCGCGGGGGCCGAGGCGCAGATCACCGGGAACGTGACCGCCTGCGCCGGATCCTGCGGGCCCGGCAACCTCCACCTCATCAACGGCCTCTACGACGCCCACCGCTCCATGGCCCCGGTCCTCGCCCTCGCCTCGCACATCCCGTCCAGCGAGATCGGGCTCGGCTACTTCCAGGAGACCCACCCCGACCGGCTCTTCCAGGAGTGCTCGCACTACAGCGAGATGATCTCCAGCCCGCAGCAGATGCCGCGCGTCCTGCAGACCGCCATCCAGCACGCCGTCGGCCGCTCCGGCGTCAGCGTCGTCACCCTGCCGGGTGACGTCGCCGACCAGGAAGCGCCGGACAAGAGCCCCGAGACCGCGATCGTCACGTCCCGGCCGACCATCCGCCCCGGCGACACGGAGATCGAGAAGCTCGTCGAGCTGATCGACGAGGCCGACAAGGTCACCCTCTTCTGCGGCAGCGGCACCGCCGGGGCGCACGCCGAGGTCATGGAGTTCGCCGAGAAGATCAAGTCGCCGGTCGGACACGCGCTGCGCGGCAAGGAATGGATCCAGTACGACAACCCCTTCGACGTCGGGATGAGCGGGCTGCTCGGCTACGGCGCCGCCTACGAGGCCACCCACGAGTGCGACCTGCTGATCCTGCTCGGCACCGACTTCCCGTACAACGCCTTCCTGCCGCAGAAGGACGTCAAGATCGTCCAGGTCGACGTCCGGCCCGAGAACCTCGGCCGCCGCTCCAAGCTGGACCTCGCGGTGTGGGGCGACGTGCGCGAGACGCTGCGCTGTCTCACCCCGCGCGTGAAGCCGAAGTCCAACCGCCGCTTCCTCGACAAGATGCTGAAGAAGCACGCCGACGCGCTCGAGGGCGTCGTCAAGGCGTACACCCGCAAGGTCGAGAAGCACGTCCCCATCCACCCCGAGTACGTCGCCTCCGTCCTCGACGAACTCGCGGACGAGAACGCCGTGTTCACCGTCGACACCGGCATGTGCAACGTCTGGGCCGCGCGCTACATCTCGCCCAACGGCCGCCGCCGCGTCATCGGCTCCTTCTCGCACGGCTCGATGGCGAACGCGCTGCCCATGGCGATCGGCGCCCAGTTCACCGACCGCGAGCGGCAGGTCATCTCCATGTCGGGCGACGGCGGCTTCTCGATGCTGATGGGCGACTTCCTGACGCTCGTGCAGTACGACCTCCCGGTCAAGGTCGTCCTCTTCAACAACTCCTCCCTGGGAATGGTGGAGTTGGAGATGCTGGTCGCCGGGCTCCCGTCGTACGGGACCACCAACAAGAACCCGGACTTCGCCGCCGTGGCCCGCGCCGCCGGTGCCTACGGCGTCCGCGTCGAGAAGCCCAAGCAGCTCGCGGGCGCGCTGAAGGACGCCTTCAAGCACAAGGGCCCGGCGCTCGTCGACATCGTCACCGACCCGAACGCGCTGTCCATCCCGCCGAAGATCAGCGCCGACATGGTGACGGGCTTCGCGCTCTCCGCCTCGAAGATCGTCCTCGACGGTGGCGTGGGGCGGATGGTGCAGATGGCCCGCTCCAACCTGCGCAACATGCCGCGGCCCTGACGTGACGCCCGGTGCCCGGCCCGAGCGGGCCGGGCACCGGCACGCTCACGCGGGCCGCAGGCGCAGCGTCAGGATCTGGAAGGGGCGCAGCTCCAGCGCGAGTCCGGCGTCCGAGGTGTCGGCGGGCCGCAGCGGGCGCTCCAGCAGGTCCGTCTCGTCGGCCCCGGCCACCGGGAACCCGGTCGTGAGCGTCGCGCTCGCGCGTCCGCCCCGCGACTCGTAGAGCCGGACCACGACATCGCCGCTGCGGTCCTCGGCGAGCTTCACCGACTCCACCGTCACCGCCGGGTCGTCGACCGCGACCAGGGGCGTGAGCGCAGGCGCCTCGGCGATCCGCAGCGGCAGGTTCAGCGCGAGCCCCTCCGCCAACGCGTCGCCCGTCGTCGCCCCCGGACGCAGCGCGTACGTGAAGCGGTGCGTGCCCAGATCGGTCTCCGGGTCGGGGGAGTGCGGGGCCCGCAGCAGCGTCAACCGGACCGTGGTGCCGAGGACCTGGTCGTGCTGCGCGCGGGTCACGTCATGGCCGTACGTCGAGTCGTTGAGCAGCGCGACGCCGTACGCCTCCTCCGCCACGCGCAGCCAGCGGTGCGCGCAGATCTCGTAACGGGCCGCGTCCCAGCCGGTGTTGGCGTGCGTCGGCCGGTGCACGTGCCCGAACTGGATCTCGGACGTGGACCGTTCGGCGTGCACGTCCAGCGGGAACGCCGCCTTCAGCACCTTCTCCGACTCCTGCCAGTCGATGTCCGTGACGACGTCGAGGCGCCGGCTGCCCGCCGCGAGCCGGTACTCCTGGGTGACCCGGGACTTCCCGAAGGAGCGGACGACCCTGACCGAGACCCGCAGCGGCCCCTCCTCGACCAGCTCCACCGACTCCGCCTCGGTGAGATCGGTGCGGCTGTGCCGGTAGTGGGCGTCCAGGTCCCAGGCGTCGTACCGGGTGGGGTGATCGGGGTGCAGCTGGAGCAGGTTCCCGCGCGTGCCGGGGGCGAGCACCTCGCGGCCGCCGTGCGCCAGGTCCCGAACGGAGGCGAGCAGCCCGTCGGCGTCGATCGACACCGTCAGATGCTCGTTGGCGAGCACGATCTTCTCGTCGGCCTCCCGGGTCGCCGCCGCGTGCGCGCCGGGACCACGGGTGTGCGCGGCGGCCTCGGGCAGCGACCTGGCGCCCAGGCCGTCGACGTTCACATGCACCAACTGCCCTTCGTGCGCCACGACTTCACTGCGCGGATAGGGGGAGGCGTTGAGCGCCGAGGGCTCCCCGCCGCCGAGCCTGCGCACGGCGTCGACGGTCAGCTCGTCGAGCTCCGTGAGGACGCGGGCGTAGGTCTCCCGGGCCTCCCGGTGGACCCAGGCGATCGACGAACCGGGCAGGATGTCGTGGAACTGGTGCAGCAGCACCGTCTTCCAGATCCGGTCGAGGTCGTCGTAGGGATACGCGTACGAAGGATCCCGCAGCGCGGCCGCCGTGCACCACAACTCGGCCTCCCGCAGGGCGTGTTCACTGCGTCG
Source organism: Streptomyces sp. HmicA12 (assembly GCF_000373565.1). Taxonomy (GTDB): domain Bacteria; phylum Actinomycetota; class Actinomycetes; order Streptomycetales; family Streptomycetaceae; genus Streptomyces. The sequence goes on from NZ_KB891851.1 coordinate 291,123, forward strand.
GTTGCCCTGCTTCGTCTTCGCCTGCGTGGTGTACGTGGCCCGGTGCATCTCCAGGTACAGCTCGCCGGACCAGACCGGCGCCCGCTCCCCGTACTCCTCGTACGCTGCCTCGAAGAACGCCGACGGCTTCTCGATCTCCACCGTCGGTGAGCCTTCGAGGGAGCGCAGCCGGCGCGCCTTCTCCAGCATCTCGCGCGTCGGACCGCCCCCGCCGTCGCCCCAGCCGAACGGGACGAGGGAGCGGGACGCGCCGCCCTTCTCCGCGAAGTTCCGCTCCGCGTGGGCCAGTTCACGGGCGTGGAACTGCGCGTTGTACGTGTCCACCGGCGGGAAGTGCGTGAACACGCGGGTGCCGTCGATGCCCTCCCACCAGAAGGTGTGGTGCGGCATCTTGTTCGTCTGGTTCCAGCTCAGCTTCTGCGTCAGGAACCACTTCGCGCCCGCCAGCTTCGCCAGCTGCGGGAAGGCGGCCGTGTACCCGAAGGAGTCCGGCAGCCAGACCTCCTCCGTGTCCACGCCCAGCTCGTCACGGAAGAACCGCTTGCCGTGCACCAGCTGCCGGGCCAGCGCCTCGCCGCCCGGCATGTTCGCGTCCGACTCCACCCACATCGAGCCCACCGGGGCCCAGTTGCCGTCCGCCACCGCCTTCTTGATGCGCTCCCAGATGTGCGGCTGGTGCTCCTTCACCCACGCGTACTGCTGCGCCTGCGAGCACGCGAAGACCAGCTCGGGGTAGTCGCGGGCGAGCGCCGTGACGTTCGCGAACGTCCGTGACGCCTTGCGGACCGTCTCGCGAAGCGGCCACAGCCACGCCGAGTCGATGTGCGCGTGCCCGGCCGCCGACACGCGGTGCGCGCTGGCGTGCGCGGGGCGGGCCAGCACCTCGGCGAGCTCGGCACGGGCGGCGGCCGCCGTGCCGGACACGTCGTGCAGATCGAGGGTGTCCAGCATCCGCTCCAGGGCGCGCAGCACGTCATGGCGCCTGCCCCGGTCCGCGTCCAGCTCGTGCATCAGCTCGGACAGCACTTCGACATCGAGCACAAGATGCCAGACGGCCTCGTCCAGTACGGTCAAGTCGGCAGCGCGGAATCGGTAGATGGGGCGATTCCCCGCAGTCAGTACGTCACCGAGGAGCGTGGGTTCGAAGTCCCGGAGGACCGTCGGATTGGCTGCCGCCTCCAGCAGCAGATGCACCGGTTCGCCCCCGACCGCGTGTCGCGCCACCGTGAGGTGCCGGTTGCGTGGATGGATCCCCTTCAGCGGCACACCCGTGGCGTCGTAGAGCATCCCCTCGGCCTGGAAGCCGGGGCCCTGCCCGCTGAACCCGGGATCGACGACGACCTCGACATGGTGCCCGGCCCACTCCTCGGGAACCCGCCCCTCCAACCGGAACCAACTGGTCGACCAGGGTTTTCCCCAGACGGTGCCGGGCTCGAACGGCTCGTAGCTTCCCTCCAGGGCCTCGGCGACGGGCACGGGTTCGCCCGGCGCGTGCCACACGCTCAAGGTCAGCGGGGTGCGTTCCGCGTACTGCGCGGGACGGACGAACTGACGCATCGCCCGATCGAGTCGGCCTTCCACGAGCTGTCGGTCGTCGTGCACAGCGGCTCCTTCCGTTACACGTCCTGCGGGAGATCCTCCGCTTCCCTTCCCCACGCCGTCGGTGGACACCCGCCTGTGATGGACGAATCAACAGGAGTGCGGACATGGGAGCGGGGAATGCATGCCCGTGTACACGTTCGAGAGACAGGCCGAGAAAGCCGAGAAAGCCGAGGAACACGAGTCCAGAGCGAGAGAGGTACGGGGATCGGCGTGTGGGCGGGGGTCATGAAACGGCAGGCGCACGACATGGAGGACATGGCGGCCTCGAAGGGGGACCGGCCGCCTGAACAGCTCAAACGGAAGCTGGGCAGGGCGGACCTGAGGGCCGTACCGGAGACCCGGCGCGCACTGCGCGAGCTGCTCCGGCACTGGGGGAGGCCGGGAAGATCGGAGATAGCCGAGCTGCTCACCAGCGAGTTGGTCACCAACGCGCTGGTGCACACGGACCGCGACGCGGAACTCACGGCGACCGTGGGCCCCCGGGGCCTCAGGGTCGAGGTGCGTGACTTCGCGACACGACGGCCGAAGCTGCGGGTACCGCACGCCGACGACGGTACACACAGCACCCACGGCCGGGGACTGGTTCTCGTGCAGTCCCTCGCGGACGCCTGGGGCGTCGCGGCGCTCGGCACCGGAATGACCGGGAAGGTGGTGTGGTTCGAACTGGACGGCGGCGCCGTGTGACACGACGCCGCCGCGGTGAGGATCGACCCCAAGGGCCTCGAGCGGTGGTCAACCGAACTGCTGCTCGAGGTCCTTGAGCTTGCGCTCGAGGGTGTCGAGCCGGGGCAGCGCCTGAGTGTCGTCCTCGGCCGTCAGGTCGACGGTGACGGAGGCCGACGGATCAGAGCCGTTCTTCACGGCCTGGAGCGATGGCCGGGCGCGCAGCGGAAGCTGGTCCTGTGAGGGCTGGGTTCCCGGGGGTATGGCAGGGTCCGAGCCGACCTGCGCCGAACCGGCCGCGGAGGCCACGGCGGGCACGTCCACCTGACGGCCACCGCGCGCGGAAAAACCCCGGTGGCCCCGGCTGAGGGCGCGCAGCTGCGCCCGCTCCAGCTTCTGGTGCTCACGCTGCCGCATCCGGTTCTGGACCTTCTCCCGTTTGTCCTCGCGCACTTCGTCGACCGCCTCGTCCAGCGTCCGTACGTTCTCCAGGAGCATCAGCGACCAGGCGCTGTACGTCTCCCGGGGCGCGCGCAGCCACCGCACGATCCGGATCTGCGGCAACGGCCGTGGCACCAGGCCCTGTTCGCGCAGCGCCGCGCGGCGCGTCTGCTTCAGGGCACGGTCGAAGAGGACGGCGGCCGAGAGGGACATCCCCGCGAAGAAGTGCGGGGCGCCCGCGTGGTCCAACCCCCGTGGCGCGTGAACCCAGTTGAACCAGGCGGCGGCACCCGCGAACGTCCACACGAGTATGCGGGAGCCGAGTGCGGCGTCACCGTGGCTGGCCTCGCGCACCGCGAGCACCGAGCAGAACATCGCCGCGCCGTCCAGGCCGAACGGGACGAGGTACTCCCAGCCCCCGGACAGGCTCAGGTTCTGCCGGCCGAAGCCGACCAGACCGTGGAAGGAGAGCGCGGCGGCGACGGCCGCGCAGCAGAACAGCAGCACATACGAGGCGGTGCCGTAGACGGCTTCCTTGCGCCTGCGGCGCTCCTCGCTGCGCTCCCACGACTCGTCCAACGACGATCCGCCTTTCTTGCCGGTGTCCCCGGCGCGCCTGCCGCGCGCGAGCACCGCAACCGCCGCCAGTCCGCCCAGGAGCAGCACGGCGCCCGGAAGCAGCCAGTCCAGCGATATGTCGGTCAATCTCATCTGGGGTCCCTTGCATAGCGGTAGGGCGGTCGGGCGCCATATTGGCGCAGCCCTCCGAGCCCGCAGGGGGTTTCGGGACAAGAGAACGCCATTGGAGTGCAAGGGGGCGTGCAAAGCGGTCGTACGCTCGAACTCCCGCCCCAGAAAAGGTAGTTGAGTTCGATTTACCTCACTCGTACGAGTGGTTCAGGCTGCCGTGGTTCCCGTGAGCCGCGCGACGCGGTCCGCGTCGCAGGTACGCGGGCAGGTCACGCAGGTGTCCTCGGGGCGCAGCGTGTAGAAGAGGCAGCAGCTGGCGCGGTCCCGGGTGGGCAGGGTCTCGCCCTCCGGTCCGGTGAGTTCACGGAAGGCGGCCTTGCCGACGTACGGCTTCGTGGTGCCGGGCAGCAGCTCCTCGAGGTCGGTCATCGCGCGGCCCTCCTCGCCGAGGAGATGCCCGACGTACCAGAGGCTCTCGACGATCTCGTCCGTCGCCATGCCCCACAGGGCGCGCGGGCCGCGCCGCATCCGCGGGCCGAAGCCGGTCAGGACGGGCTGCAGATGGTCCGCGACGGCCGCGCGGACCTCGGCCCGCAGGGCCTCCTCGTCCGGCACGACGTGGGCGCCGGGCAGGTTCGCCGCCGGGTCGCCGGGCAGACAGGCGAAATCGGTGACGCGTACGGCCATCCGGCCGAGCGCCCGCTGGAAGGAGACATGGGCCGCCGGGAAACGGGGCACCCGGCGGTGCAGGAACCACGGGACCGTGATCAGCAGGCAGGCGGGCCAGGCGTAGCGGTGCAGGCCGAAGCTGGCGATGACGTCGGGGCGGGCCTGCTGGCCGTAGTCCTTGAGAACCTGGGCGTTGTCCCAGGCCAGAAAGGCGTCGAGCGCGGGACCGCTCCGCGCCAGCTCTTCGGTGCGGACCCAGCCGGCGCCGTGCGGCAGCGGCTCCTCCGGGCCCAGTTCCGTGATGCGCAGGCTCGGGAACACCTCGGAGAGGCGGGCGTACGCGGCCGAGACCGCGCTGTCCGTCGTGGCAGGCGCCGGGGTGACGAGGGTCATGCGGGACCACCGAATCACGATCGTTTGCAGGTAAGCCTTACCTTACCCGACGGATTCGGGGTTTGAACTGCGGGCCGAGCGGCCTACAGTTCTGCGTTGAGCTCAGGACAAACGGCAAAGAACGGCTGGGAACGGCGGCGATGGGGATGACCGGGGTGGAGCAGGCCAGACCGCGCGTGGCGCCATTCGGGGTGCCGGAGCAGCGGAGCGCCGCCGCGTCGGTGCCCGCGGGGGCCCCGGGGCCCGTGGTTCCCGCGCAGAGCCGGGGTGACCACACCCACAGCGAGCCGCCCGCGCCGCGCGTCACCATCGAGCGGACGTCGGTGCGCGGGCAGGTCCTGGACGCGCTGCGGGCCGCTCTCGTCTCCGGGGAGCTCGCGCCCGGCGAGGTGTACTCGGCGCCGGCCCTGGGGGAGCGGTTCGGGGTCTCGGCCACGCCGGTGCGCGAGGCCATGCAGCAGCTGGCCCGCGAGGGTTCCGTCGAGGTCGTGCCGAACCGCGGGTTCCGGGTCACCGAGCGGACGGCGCGGGAGCTGGCGGAGCTCGCCGAGGTGCGGGCCCTGATCGAGGTGCCGGTCGTGCTGCGCCTCGCCCGGACGGTGCCGGTGGGGCGCTGGGCCGAGCTGCGGCCCGGCGCCGAGCAGACGGTCACCGCGGCCGCCTGCGGCGACCTGGCGCGGTACGCGGACGCGGACCGCGCTTTTCACCGGGCCGTGCTGTCCCTCGGCGGCAACGAGCAGCTGGTCCGGGTCGCCGACGATCTGCGGCGGCGAGTCGTGTGGTCCCGCTGCGATCTGGCGCGGGACGCGGCGCAGCACGTGGCGTTGCTGGACGCGCTGGAGGCACAGGACCAGGGCGCGGTCAGCGCCCTGGTCCAGGAACACTTCGGCCCGGCCTGACCCTGCCGCCCCGCCTTGGGCAATCTGTCTTCCCCAAGCTCTCGAACAGCTCGGTCCCGGCTGCCGCGCCGTCGTGGCTGGCCGCGCCCCGCGGCGTAGCCGCTGATCGGCACAGCCCCGCGCCCCTGGCGGAGTGCCCCGTCACGCCGCCGCCGGCAGCACCCCCGCCAGCCACGTCGGCACCCCGCCCAGCAACCTGAACAGACGGCCCGCCTCCGCCCTCAGCCGCGCCTTCGTCTCCGGTTCGGGTTCGGCCTCGGCCAAGGAGACCAGGGCCGGGGCCGTGCCCACCAGGTAGCCGAGTTCCTCGCGGAGCCGGAGCGACTCCGCGAAGCCTCGGCGGGCCTCCGCCAACTCGCCCTCGCGCAGAGCGAGTCCGGCGAGGTGGCGCCAGGTGAAGGAGAGCAGCAGCGCGTCGCCGTGGGCCGTGGCGCCGGCATGGGCGCGGCGGTACGCGGCCCGCGCCGCCTGCGGGGCGTCGGACAGGTTCTCCGCCATCAGGCCGCGACGGAAGTCGAGGAGGGCGCGGGCGGCCGCGCCGGGGGCGATCAGGGCCGCCGCCCGGCCGAGCGCGGAGCGGGCCTCGTCGACCCGGTCCCGGACCTTCAACAACGTAGCGGCGTAAGCGAGTTGACCCCGCTCGCAGGCGGCCGCACCGCGCTCCTCGTCGGTGTGGGCGAGCGCCTCCGCGGCGCGCAGCGCGTCCTCGGCCTCCGCCCAGCCCTGCTCCGTGTAGAGGCACCGCTCCACCAGGAGCGCCGCCCGCTGCAGCGCGGCCGCGGGATCCGTCGCCGCGTGATGGTCGAGAAGCGCCGCCGCGTCGGCCCAGCAGCCGCGCGAGCGCAGCCGCCACACCGCGGTCTGGAGTGGATCGTCCCCTGCGTTCGTTCCGGTACCAGACATGGCGGGATGCGCCACGTTGCCCTCCCCGAGCACGCCATCGAGCCGAGTTGATGAGGGGCATCTCAGCACGGATCACGGCACCCGGCCAAGGGGGTGGGTGAAAGAATTCACAAACGCATGGTCTTGCGGATCAGCTCATGCGCAGAGCCAGGAAGAAGTCCAACTTGTCTTCCAGGCGCGAGAGGTCACGGTTCGTCAGCTGTTCTATCCGGCCGACGCGGTAACGCAGGGTGTTGACGTGCAGGTGGAGGCGCGAGGCGCAGCGGGTCCACGAGCCGTCGCAGTCGAGGAACGCCTCCAGGGTCGGGATCAGCTCCGCGCGGTGCTTGCGGTCGTAGTCGCGCAGCGGGTCCAGGAGGCGGGCGGTGAAGGCGCGGCGCACGTCGTCGGGGACGAACGGCAGCAGCAGGACGTGGGACGCCAGCTCCTGGTGACCGGCGGCGCAGACCAGGCCCGTGCGGGCCGCCGCCACGCGCCGGGCGTGCCGGGCCTCCTCCAGGGCGCCGCGCAGCCCCTCCGCGGAGTGCACGGCCGCGCTGACGCCGATGGTCAGGCGACCGTCGTCGGCGAGCCCCGCCGACAGCGGGTCCCGTACGGCCTCCAGGAGCGTGTCGGCGATCAGGCCCTGCTCCGCGCCGCTGTCGTCGGTCGGCACCGCCGGCAGCGGGACGAGGGCGATCGCCTCGTCGCCGGTGTGGGCGACCGCGATCCGGTCGGACGGCTCGGGGCCCGAGGACAGCGGGTCGACGAGGATCTCCTCGAGGAGCGACTGGGCGACGGGGCCGCCCTCGATCTGGCCGCCCTCCCACTCGACCTTCGCCACGACGACCTGCCAGTGCGGGGCCGCGCCCAGGCCCGGCAGCAGCACCGGGGCCGCGACGCGCAGGCGCGCGGCGATCTCGGCCGGGGCCGCGCCCGACTGGACCAGTTCGAGGACCTCCTGGGCGAGCCTGCGGCGTACCGTGCGGGCCGCGTCGCGCCGGTCGCGCTCCACCGAGATCAGCTGGGTGACGCCCTGGAGCAGGTCGAGCCGCTCCTCGGGCCAGTCACCGGCGTCCGCCTCGACGGCGAGCAGCCAGTCCGAGAGGACCGTCTCGCGCACGTCGCGGGAGGCCGTGGGGCCGGTGCCCCGGGCGCCGGAGCGGATCGGGAAGAGCGAGTACGTGGCGCCGTCGACGGTGACGCGGTGCGGTGCGCGGCGGCCGGTGCGGGTCGCCGACAGGTGCTCGGCGGCGAGGCCTGCGCAGATGTCCGGGGACAGCTCGGGCGCGCTCGCGCTGGAGCCGGCTATCGCGCGGCCCGCGGGCGAGAGCACCCAGGCGTTCAGGTCCAGGTCGCTGCCCAGGAGGTCGAGGACGACGTCCGGACCGCCGCCCGCGGGGCCCGACGTCATCAGGCGCCGGTGCCGGTCCACGACGGCCGCCAGGTCGCCCGCGCGCTCGCCGGAGACCTGGCGCACGACGTGCTCGGTGATGGTCGCGAACGCCACCGACTCGTTCACCGCGAAGAGCGGCAGGCGGTGCCGGGCGCAGGCCTCGACGAGGTCCTCGGGGACGGCGCCGAGCTCCGCCTCGCCGGCCGCGAGGGCCGTCACCCCGGCCGCGTTGAGGATCCGTACGAACGGCTCCGAGTCGTCCGCGTCCCGGCGCCACGCCAGACCGGTGAGGACCAGCTCGCCGCCGGACAGATAACGGCTGGGATCCCGCAGGTCCGTGGTCATCACGCCACGGACGGTACGGTCCAGCTCCTCGTCGCCGCCCAGGAGCCTGAGGCCCAGCGCGTCCGTGTCCAGCAATGCGCGCAGCCGCATGTCTTGGTCGCCGCCGATCTGTCTCGAAGTGGTGCGTGGTGGAGTGCCTCGGGGGTTTCCGGGGGGAAACGAAGAGGTTACTGAGGTCCTCCGTTCATACGAATCTACAAGACACCCCTCTTGGTCAGCCAACTCCTTCATGGTTTCCGTGACTGACCCCGGTGGAGCACAGGGCGGTGTACTGGGCCCACTCCACGTGAACAGCACATGAACGAGCCTCTGTGGTCCGCACGTCCCTTGGCTCGATCGCATCGCAGGACGATCACCGAACGCTCCACACGAACGTTCTTCGACGAACGACGCCGAACGACGATTACTAGAAGAGAGCCGCTCATGGACTTCCTTCGCCCCGCCAGCTGGGAGGAGGCGCTCGCCGCCAAGGCCGAGCACCCCACAGCCGTGCCGATCGCGGGTGGCACCGATGTGATGGTCGAGATCAACTTCGACCACCGGCGGCCCGAGTACCTCCTCGACCTCAACCGCATCGGCGAGCTGAGCGAGTGGGAGGTGGGCGAGGGACCGCAGGGCACTGTCCGGCTCGGCGCCTCCGTCTCGTACACCAAGATCATGGAGAATCTGCGCACCGAGCTGCCGGGCCTCGCGCTCGCCTCGCACACGGTCGCCTCGCCGCAGATCCGCAACCGCGGTGGCGTCGGCGGCAACCTCGGCACCGCCTCCCCGGCCGGCGACGCCCACCCGGCACTGCTCGCCTCCGGCGGCGAGGTCGAGGCCGAGTCCGTGCGCGGCACCCGCATGATCCCGCTGGACGAGTTCTACACGGGCGTCAAGCGCAACGCGCTGGAGCCCGACGAGCTGATCCGCGCCGTGCACCTGCCCAAGGCCGACGGCCCGCAGCAATACTCCAAGGTCGGCACCCGCAACGCCATGGTGATCGCCGTGTGCGCCTTCGGGCTCGCCGTCCACCCCGAGACGCGGACCGTGCGCACCGGCATCGGCTCGGCCGCGCCGACCCCGATCCGCGCCAAGGAGGCCGAGCAGTTCCTCAACGCCGCGCTCGACGAGGGCGGCTTCTGGGACAACGGCAAGATCATCACCCCGTCGGTCGCCAAGCAGTTCGCGGACCTGTGCTCGGCCGCCTGCAACCCGATCGACGACGTACGCGGCACCGCCTCGTACCGCCGCCACGCGGTCGGCATCATGGCCCGCCGCACGCTCACCTGGGCCTGGGAGTCGTACCGCGGCACCGCCCGTTCGGAGGGAGTCGCGTAATGCGCGTCAATTTCACGGTCAACGGCCGTCCGCAGGAAGCCGACGACGTGTGGGAGGGCGAGTCCCTGCTGTACGTGCTGCGTGAGCGGATGGGGCTTCCGGGCTCCAAGAACGCCTGCGAGCAGGGCGAGTGCGGTTCCTGCACCGTCCGCCTCGACGGCGTACCGGTGTGTTCGTGTCTGGTCGCCGCCGGACAGGTCGAGGGCCGCGAGGTCGTCACCGTCGAGGGCCTCGCCGACTTCGCCAAGAACCGCGGCTGCGGTCACGAGGACGGCGGCTCCTGCGGTACGACGCTGCAGCAGGCCCAGGGCTGGTCCGCCGAGGGCACCGACTCGCAGACCGGCGAGGGCACCGAACTCGCCCCGATCCAGCAGGCGTTCATCGACGCCGGCGCGGTCCAGTGCGGCTTCTGCACCCCGGGTCTGCTGGTCGCCGCCGACGAGATGCTGGAGCGCACCCCGAACCCGTCCGACGCGGACATCCGCGAGGCGCTCTCGGGCAACCTGTGCCGCTGCACCGGCTACGAGAAGATCATGGACGCGGTGCGGCTCGCGGCCGCGCGCCAGTCCGCGCCTGAAGGGGTCTGAGGTCATGGCTGACACACGCACCACCGGAATCCCCTTCAACGTCACGCAGGGCGCGCAGACCAAGGGCGGCATCGGCGAGTCCACGCTCCGCCCGGACGGCACCCTCAAGGTCACCGGCGAGTTCGCGTACTCGTCCGACATGTGGCACGAGGACATGCTCTGGGGCCAGATCCTGCGCTCCACGGTCGCGCACGCCGAGATCGTCTCCATCGACACCGGCGAGGCCCTCGCGACCCCCGGCGTCTACGCGGTCCTCACCTACGACGACCTGCCGACCGACGTGAAGAAGTACGGCCTGGAGTTCAAGGACACCCCGGTCCTCGCGCACGGCAAGGTCCGCCACCACGGCGAGCCGGTCGCACTGGTCGCGGCCGACCACCCGGAGACCGCGCGCCGCGCCGCCGCCAAGATCAAGGTCGAGTACCGCGAGCTGCCCGTCATCACGGACGAGGCGTCCGCGACCGCGCCCGACGCGATCCTCGTCCACGAGGGCCGCGACGACCACCACGCCGGCCACGTCCCGCACCAGAACATCGTGCACCGCCAGCCGATCGTCCGCGGCGACGTCGAGAAGGCCGCGCAGCGCGCCGACTTCGTCGTCGAGGGCGACTACGTCTTCGGCATGCAGGACCAGGCGTTCCTCGGCCCCGAGTCGGGTCTCGCCGTGCCGTCCGAGGACGGCGGCGTCGACCTGTACGTGGCCACCCAGTGGCTGCACTCCGACCTCCAGCAGATCGCGCCCGTGCTCGGCCTGCCCGAGGACAAGGTGCGCATGACGCTGGCCGGCGTCGGCGGCGCGTTCGGCGGCCGCGAGGACCTGTCGATGCAGATCCACGCCTGCCTGCTCGCCCTGCGCACGAACAAGCCCGTCAAGATCGTCTACAACCGGTTCGAGTCCTTCTTCGGACACGTCCACCGGCACCCCGCCAAGCTCCACTACGAGCACGGCGTGACCAAGGACGGCAAGATCACGCACATGAAGTGCCGGATCGTGCTCGACGGCGGCGCCTACGCCTCGGCCTCCCCGGCCGTGGTCGGCAACGCCTCGTCCCTGTCGGTCGGCCCGTACGTCATCGACGACGTCGACATCGAGGCGATCGCGCTCTACTCCAACAACCCGCCCTGCGGCGCCATGCGCGGCTTCGGCGCGGTCCAGGCGTGCTTCGCGTACGAGGCGCAGATGGACAAGCTCGCCGACAGCATCGGCATGGACCGGGTCGAGTTCCGGCAGCTCAACGCCATGGAGCAGGGCACCATCATGCCGACCGGGCAGCCGGTCGACTCCCCGGCGCCGGTCGCCGAACTGCTGCGCCGCATCAAGGCGATGCCGCTGCCGATGGAGCGCCAGTGGGAGTCCAGCGAGGGCTCCGACGTGCGCCAGCTGCCGGGCGGCCTGTCCAACACCACGCACGGCGAGGGCGTCGTCCGCGGGGTCGGCTACGCGGTCGGCATCAAGAACGTCGGCTTCTCCGAGGGCTTCGACGACTACTCCACCGCCAAGGTGCGCATGGAGGTCATCAACGGCGAGGCCGTCGCCACCGTGCACACCGCGATGGCGGAGGTCGGCCAGGGCGGCATCACCGTCCACGCGCAGATCGCCCGCACCGAGCTCGGCGTCGCCCAGGTGACCATCCACCCCGCCGACACCCAGGTGGGCTCGGCCGGCTCGACGTCCGCGTCGCGTCAGACGTACGTCACCGGCGGCGCCGTCAAGAACGCCTGCGAGCTGGTGCGCGAGAAGGTCCTGGAGATCGGCCGCCGCAAGCTCGGCACCTACCACCCGGCGTGGGCCACCGCCGAACTCCTCCTGGAGGGCGGCAAGGTCGTCACCGACGGCGGCGAGGTCCTCGCGGACCTGGTCGACGTACTGGAGGACGAGGCCGTCGAGCTGGAGGAGGAGTGGCGCCACCGGCCCACCGAGGCCTTCGACCTGCGTACCGGGCAGGGCAACGGACACGTCCAGTACTCGTTCGCCGCCCACCGCGCCGTCGTCGAGGTCGACACCGAGCTCGGCCTGGTCAAGGTCATCGAGCTGGCCTGCGCCCAGGACGTCGGCAAGGCCCTCAACCCGCTCTCCGTGATCGGCCAGATCCAGGGCGGCACCATCCAGGGCATGGGCATCGCGGTGATGGAGGAGATCGTCGTCGATCCCGTCACCGCGAAGGTCAGGAACCCGTCCTTCACGGACTACCTGCTCCCCACGATCCTCGACACGCCGACCATCCCGGTCGACGTGCTCGAACTCGCCGACGAGCACGCCCCGTACGGGCTGCGCGGCATCGGCGAGGCACCGACCCTGTCGTCCACCCCGGCCGTCCTCGCGGCGATCCGGAACGCGACGGGCCTGGAGCTCAACCGGACCCCGGTCCGGCCCGAGCACCTGACGGGCACCGCTCCGGCGTAAGCACGACCGCCGAGTCCGTCATCGCGTCATCGCAAGCCCTCCGGACGGTGTGTGCCTCCCAGGAACGTCACACTTCCGTGCCCACACCGTCCGGAGCACACATGCGCACTTGTCTCGGGCCGTCCCCCGGGTCGTGCGGCCATCCCAAATCCCGAACTCCGCGAGGCAGTTCACGGGTGCACCTTTGAACCTTGGGAAACGAGGCACCATGACCCAGCAGTCCGTGGAGCCCAGGACCGCCGCGGAGGACGCGGGCGCGGGAACGCGCCAGCCCGCCGGACGCTCTTGGCTCGACCGCTACTTCCACATATCGGAGCGAGGATCGACGTTCGCGCGCGAAGTGCGCGGCGGCATCACCACCTTCATGGCGATGTGTTACATCCTCCTGCTCAACCCGCTGCTGCTCGGCGGCCCCGACGTGGACGGGAACAAGCTCAGCCACGCCGGACTGATCACGGCCACCGCGCTCGCCGCGGCCGTGTGCACCCTGCTGATGGGCTTCGTCGGCAAGGTCCCGCTCGCGCTCGCCGCGGGCCTGTCCGTCTCCGGCGTCCTCGCCACGCAGGTGGCACCCAACATGACGTGGCCGCAGGCCATGGGCATGTGCGTGCTGTACGGCATCGTGATCGTGCTGCTGGTCGTGACCGGTCTGCGCGAGATCATCATGAACGCGATCCCGCTGGCCCTGAAGCACGGCATCACCATCGGCATCGGCATGTTCATCGCCCTGATCGGGCTCGTCAACGCCGGCTTCGTCGGCAAGGGCAACCCGGTCACCCTCGGCACCGGCGGTCAGCTCTCCGGCTGGCCCGTGCTGCTCTTCAGCGTCACCCTGCTGCTCATCTTCATGCTCCAGGCGCGCAACATCCCGGGCGCGATCCTGATCGGCATCGTCGTCGGCACGATCCTCGCCGTCATCGTCAACGCGGTCTTCGACCTCAACCCGAAGGTCTGGGGCGGCAGCCCGCCCGAGCTGTCCGGCAGCGCCGTCTCCATGCCCGACTTCGGCCTCTTCGGTCACGTCGAGTTCGGCGGCTGGGGCTCCATCGGCGGCATGACCGTCGGCATGATCGTCTTCACGCTCGTGCTCGCCGGCTTCTTCGACGCGATGGCCACCATCATCGGCGTCGGCACCGAGGCCAAGCTCGCCGACGACAAGGGCCGCATGCCGGGCCTGTCCAAGGCGCTGTTCATCGACGGTGCGGGCGGCGCGATCGGCGGTGTGGCGGGCGCTTCCGGGCAGACCGTCTTCATCGAGTCGGCCACCGGCGTCGGCGAGGGTGCCCGCACGGGCCTGTCCTCCGTCGTCACCGGCCTGTTCTTCGCGCTCGGCCTCTTCTTCACCCCGCTGGCGCAGATCGTGCCGGGGCAGGTGGCCGCCGCCGCGCTCGTCGTCATCGGCGCGATGATGATGCAGAACGCCCGGCACGTGGACTGGTCCGACCGGGCGGTCGCGGTGCCGGTGTTCCTGACCGTCGTCCTGATGCCGTTCACGTACTCGATCACCGCGGGTGTCGGGGCCGGCGTCATCGCCTACACGGCGATCAAGGCGGCGCAGGGGAAGTTCCGCGAGATCGGCGCCTTCATGTGGGTGCTGACGCTCGTCTTCCTCGTCTACTTCGGCCTGCACCCGATCGAGAGCTGGCTGGGCGTCAAGTAGCAGTACCCGTGAGGGACACGGCCCGACGTGGCCCTTGAACGCATCCGCTATCCGTGAGGAGACCGACACATGCTGGACATCGCCGAAGAGCTGCACCGGTGGGTCGAGCAGGGACGCGACTTCGCCGTGGCCACCGTGGTGGCCGTCGGCGGCAGCGCGCCCCGGCAGCCGGGCGCGGCCCTCGCCGTCGACGGCGAGGGCACCGCGATCGGCTCGGTCTCCGGCGGATGCGTCGAGGGCGCCGTCTACGAACTGTGCCGACAGGCCCTGGAGGACGGCGAGTCGGTCCTCGAACGGTTCGGGTACAGCGACGACGACGCGTTCGCCGTGGGGCTCACCTGCGGCGGCATCATCGACATACTCGTCACGCCGGTACGCGCCTCGGACGAGGCCGTGCGCGACGTGCTGCGGTCCGCGCTCGCCGCCGCCACGCAGGGGAAGGCGGCGGCGCTCGCGCGGATCGTGTCGGGACCCGCCGAGCTGATGGGCCGCGCGCTGCTCGTCCGGCCCGACGGCTCGTACGAGGGCGGATTCGGCGCCCACCCGGAGCTGGACCGCACCGTGCGGGAGGAGGCGGCCGCGTATCTCGACGCCGGTCGCACGGCCACCCTGGAGATCGGTGAGCAGGGCTCCCGTTGCGGAGCGCCGCTCACCTTGCTCGTCGAGTCGTCGGTCCCCGCCCCGCGCATGATCGTGTTCGGCGCGATCGACTTCGCGTCGGCGCTCGTGCGCATGGGCAAGTTCCTCGGCTACCGCGTCACCGTGTGCGACGCGCGGCCCGTCTTCGCGACGGCCACGCGCTTCCCGGACGCGGACGAGATCGTCGTCGAATGGCCGCACAAGTATCTGGAGCGGACCGAGGTCGACGGCCGCACGGTGCTGTGCGTGCTCACGCACGACGCCAAGTTCGATGTACCCCTGCTGCACCTGGCGCTGCGGCTGCCGGTCGCGTACGTGGGGGCGATGGGATCGCGCCGCACGCACCTGGACCGCAATGAGCGACTGCGCGAAGTCGGCGTCACCGAAATGGAGTTGGCGCGGCTGCGGTCACCCATCGGGCTCGACCTGGGGGCGCGTACGCCGGAGGAGGTGGCGGTGTCCATCGCCTCGGAGATCGTCGCGCATCGCAGGGGCGGAAGCGGGGTCTCGCTGGCCGGGGCGCACACGCCGATCCACCACGAGGCGGGGGCGACCGCACGGATCGGGTCGGTGGCCTGAGGGGGCTCGGGGGGTTCGTAGGCCGGCCGGCTGACGGGGGAGACCAGGGTGTCGCGGCCGGGAGGGGTGCGGACGGGTTCGACCGAGTCGAGTGCGGCGCCCGGGGGGTGGCCGGCTCCCGCACCTTCTGTAGGAGCGGCTCGTGGGGGAGCCCGACGCGCGACCGGCCCATCGCGGCGCGGACGGCGTGACAGGCCGGCTGGGGCAGCGGGACCTGATCGTCCGGCGACCGGTCCGTGAGCGACTCCTCGACGGCGGCCTCGATCTCCGCCTCGATCTCCGCCTTCGGCCGGTTCGGGAGCGTGCCTACGTGGTCGTCGCGGGCGATCGCCGGGTCCTGCGGCAGTAGATTGGCGGCGCCGCACGCAGCCGGTTGAGCCCAGGGGCGTCGTAGCCGTCGGTCGCGATCAGCGGCGTGATCCGGCGCCCGCCCTCGGTGTCTCCTGCCCGTCCGTACCGCTCCTTGGCCGTGGCTCCGGCCGTGATCCGCCCCCGAGGCCCCTCCACCAGAGCGTGCCGGCCCTTCGCGGTCATGTGCCCACGCCCCATCGAGCCGGCCGGTGCCCCGGCCGACGCACACGCGGCCCGCTCCGGTCCGCCCGGGAGGCCGTGGTCGCCGCAGGGCGTGGCGTGTGGGTGGTGAGCGGCAACAGACGCCTCGTGCACCGTACTTGACGCCGCGCGGCACGCCGACGACCCTCGTGTGGGAGCGCTCCCGCAAGTCCCCCGAACGTCCTTCCGTGACCGCCAGGACCCAGGAGTGAACCCGTGCGAGAACCCCGCAGACGCGCTGTCCGCCGTGGACGCCCGGCCCGCCGCGGCTCGACCGCCGTAGCGGCCCTGTCCGTCGCGCTGGCCGCGCTGCTGGCCGGTGCGCCCGCCGTCGCCGCCGACACCGCGAGCGACACCGGCGCCGCCACCACCGCGGCGCAGCGCGGCCCCCGCCTCTACACCCCGGAGCCCAACCCCGACGCCCTGCGCCAGGCGGTCGACCTGGTCAGGGCCGGGCGGTACAAGGACGCCGCCGGCATCGCGGCGATGGTCGCCACCCCGCAGGCCGTGTGGTTCGGGGACCAGAGCCCGGCGCAGGTCGAGAGGCTCGCCCGCGACGTGGTCGAGGACGCCTCCCGCGCCGACGCGACCCCCGTCCTCGCGCTCTACAACATCCCCGGCCGGGACTGCGCCAACTACTCGGCGGGCGGCGCCGCGAACACCGCCGAGTACCAGGCGTGGATCGACGCCGTGGCGCGCGGCATCGGAACGCGCGACGCCCTGGTGATCCTCGAACCCGACGCGCTCGCCCTGCTGCCCGCCGACTGCGGCCAGGACGACGCCGAGGGCACGAAGACCGCAGCGCGGTACGCCGAAGTGAACTACGCCGTCGACGAGTTGGAGCCTCTTCGCGGCACCCGCGTCTACCTCGACACCGGACACCCGGGCTGGCACACCGTCGACTCGATCGTGCCGCGCCTCATCAAGGGCGGCGTCACCCACGCCTCCGGCTTCTACACCAACGCCTCGAACTACAACACCGACGACGCCGACTCCTGGTACGGCAAGCTGATCTCGTCGTGCATCGCGTACGTCGAAGGGGGCGGGGACGTCGCCGCGTGCCCGCACCAGGGGTGGCCGCGGGCCGACGCGCAGGCCTGGATCGACGAGCACGTCCATGTGCCCGCCTCCCGGATGACGCACTTCGTGACCGACTCCAGCCGGAACGGGCAGGGCCCGTGGACCCCGCCCGCCGGCAAGTACACCGACCCGCAGGACTGGTGCAACCCGCCGAACCGCGGCCTCGGTGCCCGCCCGACCCTGCGCACGGGCGACCCGCTGCAGGACGCGCGCCTGTGGATCAAGACGCCGGGCGAGTCGGACGGGCTCTGCCTGCGCGGCACGGACGGGCCCGAGGACCCCGAGCGCGGCACGGTCGACCCGAAGGCGGGCGACTGGTTCCCGCAACAGGCGCTGGAGCTCGTGCGGTACGCCAACCCGCCACTGCTCTAGAGCCGGTCGGCGTTCAGCTCGGCCCCGGCAGCGAGACCTCGAACGCCCCCTGCTCCGCGAGGGAGTTGAGCAGGGGCACGGCGGGGAACGCCTCGGCCGGGCTGAACACCCCGGCCTTGCGCGGCCCCTCGCCGCCGGTGAGCCGGAGCACGGCCTCCACCGAGGCCAGCGCCCCGGCCCGCCAGATGTCGTGCCCGACCAGGTGGGCGTTGCGGCCGCCGCCCGAGGAGCGGACGACCTGGACGGCGACCGTGAACCGGGTGCGGGCCCGCTCCTCGGGGCTCGCGTCCACGCTGCTGAAGATCTGCTCCTCCTCGAACGTCGAGGCGGTGAGCTGGACCTCCACGGCGCGGGTCGGCACGTGCCGGGGTACCGTGACGACCTCGCCGGACGGGAACGGCACGATCGTGGTGCGCGGGCCGACCGGCGGCGGGAACGGGAAGACGGAGTTGCGGATCTCCACCGGGCCGATGTGCTGGGCGCCGTCCGTGTACGAGATGCGGTCGATCTCGCCGATCAGCAGGTTCGCCGTGTTGACCGCGCCCCGCGTCATCCGCCAGCCCGTGACGGCATAGCCGACGGTGACCTTCTCGACGTCGGGCAGCCCTTCGGCCGCCGCCGCGGCGAGCAGGTCGCCGAGCCCGCCGTAGAAGCTCATCTGCGGGATCAGCACGGCGCCCGTCCGCTCGGCGGTGGCGTGGAACGCGTCGAAGAGGTACTTCACCGGGTGCGGCTCGATGGCGTGGTCGACGTACGGGATCCCGGCCTCGGCCGCCGCGGCGGCGACCGGGGCACCGGTGGTGGTGAAGGGGCCCGCGCAGTGGTTCAGCGCGTCGGCCTGCTCGCAGAGCCTGCGCAGCGCGGCGGCGTCGTCGATCGGGGCCGTGAGCACGCCGACGCGGTCGGGCGCGGCGAGTTCGGCGGCCAGGGCGCGCAGGCGTTCCTCGCCGCGCCCGGCGAGGATCACCTGCTGGCCGCGGGCGAGCAGTTCGGCGGTGACGAGGCGCCCGGTGTGTCCCGTGGCGCCGTAGACGGCTATGGCCATGAGGCGGCTCACTTCCGTACGGAGGAGTGTGACCGGGTGGGACAAGTTACAACTCATCCGTGTTGCGGGCGAGTTGTCCGGACAGCCTTCGTGTCTCCGTCAACCACCGTGCCGCAGCAGGCCGTCGACCGCCCGCCCGAACATCCACCGCCCGGCCGCCGCGAGCAGTGGATCGGCCACCGAGGGCAGCCCGCGCACCCGCAGCTCCTCGCGCCACTCCACCCGCGCCCCGCCGCCCTCGTGCGGGTGCACCTCGAACTCGGCCCAGCCGCGGACCAGTCGCCCCCGCTTCTCCAGGCGGCAGTGGTGCGGCGGCCGCCACGCCACGACCTCCATCGGGTCGTCGAACCCGAGCCGCCGGCCCACGCCGGTGCGGGCCACGAACACCGTGCCCGCGGCCGTCGGCGGCGGGGTGGTCACCGTGACGCGGGTCAACGGCACGACGTCACCGTGCCGCTCCCACGTGGTGAGGCGGCGCCACGCCTCGGCGGGACTCAGTGCCGTCTCACGAAAGATCCTGATCTGGGCTGCCATGTCGCGATGCTAGGCGGGAAACCGGCCGGGACGCCGCCGCGCCCGCCGCTCAGGGCTTGTAGATCTTGCCCGGCTCGGCCTTCCCCGGTGCCAGCAGCTGCGGCACCGTCACGAAGACATAGCCCTTGGCCTTGAGCTGGTCGATGATGTCGGGCACGGCGGGCACGGTGTTCTTGTAGATGTCGTGCAGCAGGATGATCGAGTCGCGGTGCGTCTGCGAGACGGCGCGGTCCACGATCGTGCTCGACGGCGGGAGCGTGTAGTCCTTCGTGGTCACGTCCCAGAGGATCTGCGCGAGCCCCTCCTTCTTGGCGAGCTCGCTCACGTGGTCGTTCGTGCGGCCCTGCGGCGGGCGCATCAGGGTGGGGCGCTTGCCGGTGAGCTTCTCCACGGCGTCGTCCGTGCGCTTGAACTCGTCGCGGATGTCGGCGTCACTGATGTCGGTGAGGATCCGGTGGTCCCAGGTGTGGCTGGCGAGCTCGTGCCCCTCGCGGGCCATCCGTCTGACGAGGTCCGGGTGTTTCGCTATGTGGCCTCTGCCGAGCAGGAAGAAGGTCGCGGGGACCTGCTTCTCCTTCAGGATGTCGAGCAGCCGGGGGCTGTTCTCGCTCGGGCCCGCGTCGAAGGTGAGGGCGACGCACTTGACCCGGCGGCAGTCGACCGTGCCGAACCGGGCCACCGTGCGGGCGCCCGACCTGGCGTCGCCGGCGGAGGCCTTGCGGGCGGCGCTCGGCTTGGTCGTGTCGTACTTCGTGCAGCCACTCAGGCCGAGCGAAAGGGCTCCGGCGGCCGCCAGTGCCGCGACCGCTCGGAACCCCTTGCGCGTTTTCGTCATCTTCTCATGTGCGACAGACATGCCGCGCACTATACACATGGCCTGTACACTGAGTGTATAGCTGTTTGAGCTGCGGTTTTACTGTCAGTCTGCCTGTCAAAGAGGCTTCATCTGAGCTGTCGTCCTACGCCTCCCCGAACGCGGTGATCAGCTTCGCGACGGCGCCCGCGTAGTCGCCGGTGAGGGCGAGATGGTCGGCGTCCGCGAACGGTTTGGTCCACGCCGCCGACACCTCCGCCCCGGCCTTGTCCTGGACGATCAGCCGCGCCGTGCCGACGAGTGCCTGACCGGCCTTCGCGTCGTGCACGTGCTTCGCCGCGAGCGCGAGGAGCCTGAGCGTGTGCTCGCCGCCGGCCGGCACCTTGGTGAGCGTGGTGAGCCCGTAGCCGTAGGGGAACTGCGGATCGTACGAGGTGTCGCCCACGTTGATCGGCAGCTGGGACTCCGACTTCGGCCAGGTGACCGGCAGCTGACCGGTGAACGGCTTCCTGCCGTAGAGCACGTCGGCGACGCCGTCGCCCTCGGTGCCGGGCAGCCAGGAGGCGACCAGGCCGTCGATGTCGGCGAGCCGGTCGCCGATCAGCTGGGGCCGCCCGGAGACCGTGAGGACCACGCACTTCATCGCGCCGCACACCTTGTCGACGGCGGCCTTGTCGGCGGCGTTCAGCTCCAGGTCGTTGCCGTTGCCGACATCGCCCACGCCCTCCGCGTACGGGGTCTCGCCGACCACGACCACGCCCACGTCGTAGCCGTCGGTCGCCGCGGAGGCGTCCTTCGAGTACGAGATCGTCGCGCCCGGAGCGGCCTTCTTCATCGCCTGCAGGATGGTCGTCCCGTCGGTGATGTTCCCGGAGGAGCCCTGCCAGGTGATGGTCCAGCCGCCGGTCTGGTTGCCGATGTCGTCGGCGTTGGACCCGGCGACGTACACCTTCTGCGACTTCTTCAGCGGCAGCACGTTCCCGGCGTTCTTCAGGAGCACCTGCGACTCGGCCGCGGCCTGCCGGGCGACGGCGCGGTGCGCGGCGCTGCCGATCCTGTCGATGTTCGAGGTGTCCGCGTACGGCTTCTCGAAGAGCCCCAGCTTGAACTTCTGGGTGAGGATGCGGGACACGGCGTCGTCGATCCGCCGGTCGGTGACGTTGCCCGCCTCGACCTCGCCGACCAGGTCGTCGCGGAACTCCTTGTACGAGTACGGCGCCATGACCATGTCGATGCCCGCGTTGACGGACGTACGGACGTCGCTCTTGTAGTCGCCCGGGATCTGGTCGATGCCGTTGTAGTCGCTGATGACGAAGCCCTCGAAGCCGAGCTTCTCCTTCAGCTCGCCGTTGATCATCTTGGCGTCGGCGTGCATCTTGACCGGGCCCTCGCCGTCGCCGATGACGTCGAGCGACGAGTACGACGGCATCACCGTGCCGACACCGCGCTCGACCGCGTCACCGAACGGCGCGAGGTGCACCGCCTCCAGCTCCTGCTTCGTCACCGTCGTGACGCCCTGGTCGATGGTGTACGAGCCGGTCGTCGACGAGCCGTAGGCGGTGCCGCCGTCGCCGACGAAGTGCTTGGCGGTGGCCAGGACCTTGTCGTCGCGGTCCAGGTCGCCGCCGTCGGCGCGGCCCTGGAAGCCCTGGATCATCGTCTCCATCTTCTTCACGAGCGCCGGGTCCTCGCCGAACGACTCGTAGGAGCGGCCCCAGCGCTCGTCGCGCGAGACGCACAGGCAGGGCGCGAAGTCCCAGGGGACACCGCTCGCGCGCACCTCGGACGCGGTCACCGCGCCCGCCTTCTCGGCGAGTCCGGCGTCGCGGGTGGCGCCGATGCCGATGTTGTGCGGCATGATCGTCGCGCCGGTCAGGTTGTTGTGACCGTGCACCGCGTCCACGCCGTAGATCAGCGGGATCTGGAACCGGGTGGCCTGCGCCCGCAGTTGGAAGCCGTCGATCATCTTCGCCCAGGCCTCGGCCGTGTTCGGCGTCGGCGTCGAGCCGCCGCCGGAGAGCAGCGAACCCAGGTCGTACGCGGTGACGTCGCCGCCCGCGCCCACACCGCCGCGCTCGGCCTGCGTCATCTGGCCGGCCTTCTCCTCCAGGGACATCCGGGAGACGAGGTCGGCGACCCGCTTCCTGATCGGGAGCTTGGCGTCGAGATAGGGCAGTCCGTGCGCGTCGACAACCACCTGCGGCGTCTCGGCGGGCGCCTTGGCGCCGGTCACCGTGAGCTTCAGCGGGATCGTCTCCGCGCTCTCCGCCTTCTCGCGGTCCTTGGTGGTGGCGACGGTGACGGTCTTGCTCGCGCCGGACGCGGTGCCCGCCGGGAAGGTGACCTCGCCGGAGACCGGGATGTAGTCCTTGCCGGACGTCGCCGAGCCGCCCTCGGTGGCGTACGCGACGGTGACGGGGTCCGAGACCGGCACGTTGCCCGTGGTCGTCACGGACAGCTTCACCTTCGCGGAGCCGCCCTCCTTCACCGGGTACACCACGGCGTCGGTGGACACCCGGGCCCGCAGCGCCGGGTCAGCCTTCCCGTACAACTCGACGTCGTCGACGGCGAACTGTGACTTCGTGCCGACCGGCAGCGTGACCGAGTACCCCCACATCCTGTCCAGGCCGAGGACCTGGTCGATGCCGCCGACCGGCTGGTAGTCGGTGCGGTACACGAACTGCGTGAACGGCAGCTCGATCTGCTTCCACCCCGAGAAGTCGTCCTTGAACCGGGTGTTCCACAGCTCGGACGCCTCGCCGTGCGCGCCGCCGTCCTTGATCTCGAAGGTGAGCTCGCGGCCGGAGGCGTCGCCGTACCACCAGAAGCGGATGCCCTTGTGCGCCGTCCAGTCGTGGGCGGGCTGGTCGGCGGCGTAGTCGTGGCTGAAGCCGCCGTAGCCGCTGATGTCGTACGACCCTTCGAGGACCTTGGCGCCCTCGGGCGCGTCCGCGCGCTCCTTCAGTTCGAGCCTGGGGTTGTCGTCGGCGTCGCTGCCCCAGGTGAAGATGCCCTCGGCGGGCTGGTTGGCGAACGGCACCTCGCCCTCGAAGCGGTCCACCGGTACGGGGTCCGGGTCGTCGGCGGACGCGGCCGGTCCCGCGACGGTCAGGGGCAGTAGTCCCGCGGCGAGCGCGGAGACGGTGAACAGGGCGGCCCGTCTTCTCCGGCCGTTTCTGTGCAGGGGTGTGACGTGACGCAAGGTTCCCTCCCGAGGTCCCGATACGGGTGCTGGTGGTGCGTCTTGTGCGTCTAGTGCGTCGCTTTGTGCCCGAGCGTCTAAATTCAAGAGTTGAGTTAAAGGGGGTGGGGGGAGAGCGTCAAGACTTCGGAACGTAAAGGGAGTTGGGCGCGCTCAGCGGGTCATGACCGATTGACAGGTCCCGTATCGCACCGGATCGTGTCATCGGGACTGTGACACCTGACGGTTGGGGGACCGCGATGGGGTGGCCGGGGGACGCGTCCGACGGTGCGGGCAGTGCGGGCAGTGCGGGGCGGGAGGGCGCGGCGAGCGACGGCGGCGGTGGGTTCGGCCCGCCTCCGCGGATGCCGTCCGAGCCGCCGCGGATGCCGCAGACACCACCTCCCGGGCAGCCCCCGGCTTTCGGGCAGCCCCCGGCCTACGGGCAGCCTCCGGTCTACGGACCGCCGCCCGCGCAGCCTCCGGTCTACGGGGAGCCCCGGACCGTGGTGTTCGGGCCGCCGCCTCCGCCCGCGGCGCCCCCGGGCCCGGCCGATCCGGTACGCGCGCTGGCCGCCGCAGTGCTCAACCTCTCCGGGCTCGGTCTCGGCTACGCGTATCTGCGGCGCTGGGGGCTCGCCCTGGTGTGCCTCGCCGTCACGGCCGGGCTGTTGGCCGTCGCGCTGCCCGCCGACCCGGACGGGGTGCCCGGCTGGGCGGTCGTCGGCTACCCGGTCCTGTTGCTCGTCGCCGCGGCCGACGGAGCACGCCGCGGACTGCGGGCCCCGGCAACGGCCGTACGCGTCAAGCCGGTTGTGGCCGCCGTACTCGGCGTCGTCCTGCTCGCCGTGCCCGCCGGGGGAGTGGTCGGGTACGACGCACTGCGCGACGACGCCGTCGAGGAGATGCTGCTCGACCGCCTGGACAGGACCGACGCCCTCGTCAAGGAGGCGTCCGGCAAGGACTTCGCGCAGGCCAGGACCGAGTACCGCACCGCCCTCGCCCGCTACCACGACCTCACCGAGGACCACCCCGGCTCCCGGGCCGCGGGCCGCGTGCACGACAGCCTCGACGCGTACTACAGGACCGTCGCCGCGCCGTACGCCGAGCGCGACCACTGCGGGGCCGTCGCCCCCCTCGCCTACCTGCGGGACGTGCCCAAGAGCATCGACCGTGACGTCCTCGGCGACCTGGCGAGCTGGCCCGACCGGCGCCTCGCCACCTCTCTCCTCGCCTGCGGCACGGGCAGGCTCGGCACCGGCGAAGGCGACGGACAGGGCGGCGAGCTCGGCCAACTCCTGCGTACGTTCCCGAAGTCGGAGCAGGCGGCCAAGGTCGAGCCCGCCGTGCGCGACGCCGTCGACAAGCGCTCCGGCGCCCTCGACGGCGCCGAACCCTGCCGCGCCACCGACGAACTGCGCCGCATCGGCGACACCGCGAGGGAGCTGCCCTCACCCGCCCCCGCCCATCTGCGGGGCGACGTCGAGGGAGCCGTGGAGGACGGCACGTACGCCTGCGGCATGGACCAGTTCAAGGACAAGAAGTTCGGCGAGGCGCACCAGACGCTGAAGAAGTTCGCCGGCACCTACAAGAGCGACAAGCGGCGCGACCGCGCCCAGCAGGTCGCCATCGCCGCCGAGATCGCCGAGGAACGCCCGTCGGCCGGCGCCCACCTGCCGCCCAGGAAGGCCCCCGGCGGCTCCCGCATGGAGCTCGTCATCAGCAACGACGGTCCCGACCCCGTCGAGGTCCTCTACACCGGACCGGTCACCGGACGCATCACCATCGGCGGCTGCGCCTCCTGCACGACGTACCCCAGCGAGGCGGCGGGCCGCAGCAAGGCCTGCAAGGCGAGCGGCAAGAACTACCCGAAGAGGACGCTGCGGCTGCCCGCCGGCTCCTACCACTTCCTGCACAAGCCCGGCGGCTCGGCCGCGGCGGCGAGCAGCCGTGCCGCGGGCGGCAGCATCCAGCCCGGATACACGTACACGCAGTGCAGTTACGTGGTGGGCGGCGGCCTCGGGGAGAATCTGTGACGGCGGGCCGCACGCGAGAACGGCCGAAAGCGGCCGCCGGCGCGGGACGGCAGTGCCGGGCGGCGCCCCGTGCGCGGCACGGAACACCGGCGGCATCATATCGGGCCACTCAACTGCCGACAGGAGGTCGTACTTTGACCACTCGTCAGGCGACGTGACGCCATGCGGACCGCGCAGCGGAAGGCCTACGAGGTGGCGGAGCGTGAGCGGCGCCTGCTGCGGACCGCCCTCGACGTGATCGCCCGGGACGGCCTGCACCAGCTCACCCTCGGGCGGCTCGCGCAGGAGGCCGGCTACTCCAAGGGCACCGTCTACAACCACTTCACGTGCCGCGAGGACCTCCTCGTCGAACTGGCCACGGAGAGCGCGCGCCTCCAGTCCCGCTCCTTCCAGGCCGTCGCCGATCTGCCCTGGAACGGAGTACGCGCCCTGTACGGGCTTGCGTTCGCGACGATGCGGCACGCCGAGACCGGGCCCGCGCTCTTCGAGTCCAGCGTCACGGCGCTGACCGACGCCGTCGCCGGAGCCGCACGTCAGGAGCGCCTGGAGCGGCGCTTCCAGGCCGACCGGCAGATCACGCGGATCGTCCTCTCCGTCGTCGAACGCACCGTGCGAGAGCACGAGTTCGCGCACCCGTCGCTCCCCGCCGACGTCGCGGTCGACGCTCTGCGCTCGGCCGTGCTCGGGTACGCGGTCACCCATCTGCTCTCCCACCGCTTCCAGTGGGGCGACCCCCGCGCCCGCGACAACCGCCCGGCCGTCACCGCGTCACTGGTGCACGGGCTCGGCTGGCCGCGCCTCGGTACGGCCGAACTGGCCGAAGTGCAGCGGG
This sequence comes from Streptomyces sp. HmicA12, assembly GCF_000373565.1. Taxonomy (GTDB): domain Bacteria; phylum Actinomycetota; class Actinomycetes; order Streptomycetales; family Streptomycetaceae; genus Streptomyces. The sequence continues at coordinate 316,738 of NZ_KB891851.1, forward strand.
CGGTGGAGGAACTGATCCCCTGAGAGCTGCTACGTACGGTGACGTCCCAGCGCGTTGATGCAGGCTTCATCTACCGCCCTCCACGGTCAACTCCGAACGACTTGTCGGTTTTTGACGATCGGTCATAGAGTCTCGGCTTTCGCACGGGGGAACGGGGCGTGATCGGCCATGGGGCGCTGGGGCGGCGGAAGCGTGGGACGCGGGGTGCCCGGCGGGGCCGGACCCGGCGCGCGCGGCATCGGACGGGGCTGGCGGCACCCCGACCGGCGGCCCAGGCCGCCCCGCCGCAAGGGAACGCGACAGGCCGACAAGGCCGCGCCGCCGCCCGACGACACGGACACGGACGACGGCGACACACGCCCCAGGACCGCCCCGGCGGGCGGACGCGGGCCGGGATAGGCTCGGGCGGCCCCTGATCGTGAAGAAGGCCCGCCCGCGCATGCTGAACGACCCCGTAGACGCCACGACCCCCGACGCGGCGGCCAGCCCTGCCGCGTCCCGCCCGGACCGATGGCGGGACCAGGGCCCGGTGATCGCGGCCGTCTCGCTCGGTGGCGCGGTCGGCGCCTGCGCACGCTACGGCGCCGCACTCCTGTGGCCGGCCGCGCCCGGCGCCTTCCCCTGGACGACCCTCGCCGTGAACGTTGTCGGCTGCGCCGTCATGGGCGTCCTCATGGTCGTCATCACGGACGTGTGGGCTGCCCACCGCCTGGTCCGCCCGTTCTTCGGCACGGGTGTCCTCGGCGGCTTCACCACCTTCTCCACGTACGCGGTGGACATCCGCACGCTCACCGACGTCGGCCACGCCCGCACCGCGCTCGGCTATCTGGCCCTGACCGTGTGCGCCGCCCTCGCGGCCGTCTGGACGGCGGCACACCTCACCCGCCGCGTCATCGAACGGAGGCGGCGATGAGCAACTGGCTGCTGGTGATCGCGGGCGCCATGGTCGGCGCCCCGCTGCGCTACGTCACCGACCGCACGGTCCAGGCCCGGCACGACTCCGTCTTCCCCTGGGGCACGTTCACGGTGAACGTCGTCGGCTCGCTCGTCCTCGGCCTGGTCACCGGCGCCGTGGCGGCGGGCGCGGCCTCCTCGCACCTTCAACTCCTGCTCGGCACCGGCCTGTGCGGGGCACTGACGACGTACTCGACGTTCTCGTACGAGACCCTGCGGCTCGCGGAGACCGGCGCCCGCTTCTACGCGGCGGTCAACGTGATCGGGAGCGTGGCCGCCGGGCTCGGCGCCGCGTTCGTCGGGGCGGCGCTCGCCCAGGCGCTCTGGGCCTGACCCGCGGGGGCGGTCACGTCCCGGGGAAGTACCGGGTGAAGGGCCCCGTGTCGACCGCGAACAGGCCGCTGAACGGAGTGTCCATCTGGTAGATCAGCAGCACCGTGAAGGTGATCAGGGCGGACAGCCCCATCACCATCACGACATGGGTGAAGCTGCGCGTCACGCCGAACATGAACATGAAGGCCACCGTGAGGAACCCGCCCACGATCAGGCCGAACCAGATCACCGGCGACAGCCGCTCACCGGAGTCCGACTCCCGGCCGCGCCGCGCCTCGTCCAGCGTGCTCAGCTGCGCCAGCGTCTCCTGCACCGTGGCCTGCTGGGCGGGCGGCGCGTCGACGGGCACCTGCACCGTGCCGCGCACCCGGTCGAGCATCTGCCAGCCCGCCTGGTCCGACGAGGCGTCCCGGACCATCGCCGGCCACTCCGTGTCGGTGACGTGCCGGACGTACGTCTCGATGTCCGCGCGCATCCGGTCGGCCTGCGCTGCGGGCAGACCCGCGGCGAGCAGATGGATCTGATGGGCGGCGCTGGCCTCGGTCGCCACGTGGTCCTCGGCGCTCGAGTGGGTGTCCCACACGGAGACCAGGGCGAGGCCGAGCACGAGCGCGTAGAGCACGCCGACCATCATCGAGATGTACTCGGCGACGTCCTCCCGCGGTTCGTCGTCCGGGCCCAGCGGCCAGAAGCGGTGCTTGAGCAGGACGATCGCGGCGGCGAGCAGCGCGACGCCGAGGACGATGGCGAAACTTTCGATCATCGGAGGTCCCGGTCAGGTGTGGGGGCGGGGTGGCTGGGGTGCGGCGGTCAGTGTCGGCGGGAGCCGAGCACGGCGGCCGCGACGGCCGCGGGCAACAGGACGAGGAACAGCGCGGTCAGCATTCCCAGGCCGGTGGGCGTGTGGTCCTCCCGGACGAAGCGGCTCAGCAACGGACGCCGCGGTGTCGCCCGCGGGCGGGCCTGCGGTCGCGGCTCCGGCAGGGCCTGCGGCTGCCGGGCCCCGGGCGGTCGGGCGGCCCCGGGCGGTACGACACCCGGCGCCGCGATGCCCGGCGGAGGCGGTACGGCCGCGAGCAGGGCGGCGGCGGGCGGCACCGGCGCGGCTCCGGGAGGCACGTCGACGGGGCCCGGCGGCACAGCGGCGACGCCCGGCGCAAGGCCCGGGTCGCCCGGCGGTACGTCCAGCACCTCCGGCGGTACGTCGAAGGCGCCGGGCGGCAACAGACCCGCCTGGTCCCGGTCGCGCCCCACCGGCGGAACCGCGGCGGAGGAGGAGCGGGGCGGTGGCGGAGTGTGGCTCTGCGCCCCGGGCAGCGTGAAGCGCGCCGACGCCTGCGCCGCCAGCCGCGGGGGCGCCACCGCCGCGCCGCCGGGGCCGAGCGTGCGCAGCCCGTCGGTGCCGTCGGCCCGGCCCCGGCCGACGTACGTGCCGGGCGCGCGCCGCACGTCGGCGCGGCACACGGCCGTCGCCCCGGGCGCGATCCCGGCCACGACCGGCCCGCCGCCCGCGCAGACGACGCGGGCGGGGGCGAGCGCCGGATCGGCGACCCGGACCCGGTGGACCGGCCGGTTGCCGGTGTTGGTCACGGTGTAGCGGACCTCAGCCCGCCCGGGCCCCGTCACCCGCGCCGTCTGCGCGAGGGCGAGCCCGGCGCCCACCCCCGCGTACCCGGAACGCGCGCGTGCCCGGACCGTGGCCCGCAGATACGGCTGCCGCCCGGCGGCCACCGCGTCGCCGACCCAGGTGCCCGGGCGGGCGCGGCCCGTGGCCGTGCACCGGACCGAACGCAGCCCGGTCAGCCGGGCCACCCGGTCGCGGCCGCCCGGGCAGCGGATCAGGGCCCCCGGCAGCGCGGGGTCCACGACCCGGATCGCGTACAGGTCGGCGCCGCTCCGGTTGGTCAGCCGGTACGTCTTCACGACGGCCGCGCCGGTACGGATACCGGGACGCAGCGCGCCGAGCCCCGGCCGGGTGTTCACGGTGACCTCCAGCGCGAGCCCTTTCGTCCCCGCACCGTCGGCCCCCGCGGGACCGACCGCCGTCCAGCAGACCGCGCCGAGCAGCAGCCCGACCAGAAGTCCGCGCGCCAGGGCCCGGCCCGTTCGGCGCGCCCGGCAGGGCGCCGCGGGATCCGCCCCCCGGGCAGGTGGCGGGACGCTGCGGGCGCGGGCCGGTCGTCCGATGATCACTCCGGAGATGCTGGTCGCGGCCCGGTGAGGCCGCCGCCCTGGCGCGCGCATACGGTGCGTGATTCACCCGACCGGCCGCCCTGGCCCTGCCGCGCCGCGCGGGCCCGGATCTACTGCTGGGGGCGGCGGGGCGCCCCAGACACGTACACGCACGGACAGGGACGAGGTGGCCTTCATGGCAGCCCGGACAGCCGAAGCGGTCATCGCGGCGACAACGCCCGCGGCACCGGAACAGACCGACCCAGCACTGCTCATCGAGGCCTCCGTGCTGCTCGCGGACGCGGCGCTCGCGGCCCGCAGGACCGGGGCGGAGCTGACCGCCGCCTGGTCCAGCTGGCGGGTGGGCCTGCAGGCCGTGCGGCGGCCCGGCTGGGCGCTCGGCACCACACTGGCGGCGGCCCGCGCCCTGTCGAACCCGGCCGGGCTCGGCATCGCCGTCAACGGCGGCCTGGTCGGCGAGACCGTCCGCTCGGTGGGCGCCATGGCCCGGCGCAGGCCGGCCGCCGTGGCGATGGCGGTGGACGCCTTCGCGCTGCGCATCGAGGCCGCGGCCCGCGAACACCCCAACCTCGCGGGCCCGCTCGCCAAGCGGCTCACCGACGCGATCGTCGCGGGCCGCAGGATCGAAGCGGTGCGCGCCGCACGGGAGCTGACCGACCTGCTCGGCGTCACCCGGACCCTCACCACCATCAGTCCCGTCATCATGGAGCTGCTGGCGCTGAACGGGCTCCTCGACGAGAACCCCACCAACGACCGCTTCTCCTGGGTCACCCTGGCCGGCGGGATCCCGACGACCGACCCGATCCTCGGGCTGCCCGCCGGGCTCATCCGGCACCTCAACCCGGGCCCGGGCCGCGCCGAGCGCGCCGAGCCCGACCCGCTCCTGGAGCGCGTACTGGCCCGCTCCGGCAACGACATCGTGAGCTACATCGACGACATCTCCGCCCTCGGCAACCACGGCCTCGCCCTGCTGCGCCGCATCGCCTGCGAGGACGGCACCGAGCGGCACGTCGTGCTGCTGCCCGGCACCAGCTTCGGGCGGCTGAGCAACAGCACCCCGCAGGACCTCGTCGGCGCGTTCGACGGAGTGCTGCGCACCGACACCACGTACACCCGGTCCGTGAAGCAGATGCTGCTGCGCGCGGGCGTGCCCGAGGGCGCGGAACTGATGATCGTCGGGCACAGCCTCGGCGGCATCACCGCCATCAACCTCGCCTGCGACCTGGACTTCGTGTCGACGTACCGGCTCACCCACGTGGTCACCGTCGGCTCGCCCATCGACAACAAACGCCCCGCCGACCCCACGACCCGGGTCGTCAGCCTCGTCAACGAGCACGACGTCATCCCCGGACTCGACGGGCGCGGTCCCGCGTCCGCCAGCGACATCCCCGACAGCTGGATCGAGCTGGCCTGGACCGACGAGACGTACGACTACCCGCTCTCGCACGCCCCGCAGGCCTACGCCGACACCCTCGGCGACAGCCTGACGGCCTACCGCGAGCGGGTGAACGAGCTCATCAGGGCCTACGACGGCGAGATCCTCGGCAACCAGCCCTATCTGCTGCGCGACAAGTGACCTTCCCCCAGCGCGAGTTGCACGGACCGGCCTACCGACCCACGGACCCACCGACACACGGAGTGCGGCGATGAACGGCAGCGACACGACCACGACCACCGGGCCCGCCACCGCCTGGCCCCTGGAGAACGCCCTCGTCAGCGCGGCCCTGGCCGCCCAGCGCGTCACCTGGATCGACGCGCCGGCGCGCGCCCTCGGGCTGAAGCCGTTCACCCGGCCCGAGCTGACCCGGCAGATCATCGAGCAGCTGCGGCGCACCGCGTCCGGACGGCCGACCCGGCTGCGCACCGCCTTCGGCACGTTCCTCATGCCGCTGGACTCCGCCGACGCCACGAGCCTGGTCGCCGCCGCCGACGCGGCCGGCGCGCGCGGCGCCGTCACCGCCCTCACCGACGAGGGCCGCCGGGTGCGCCTCGCGCCGCACGCGCCGCTGCCCCTGAGCGTCGACGCGTTGCGCGACCGGGTGCGCAAGGTCGTCGACGCCGAGGCGCGCGGGCTCCTCGCGACCCGGCAGGGTGATGCCACGCTCGGCCGGGACGACTGGACCGCCGCCGCCCGCCGGATCGCCCGGCGCATCGCACTGGGCGACGCGGCCGCCGACGACACCCTCGTCGGCGACATCCTCGACGCCACCGCCCGCGCCGCCGACGACGCCGAACTCGACGCGCGGGGAGCCGCGTTGAGCCGTCGCATCGCCCCGTACGTCGCGGCCCTGCCGGTCGACGAGCCGGTGGTCGTGCACGCCCTGGAGACCCTCACCCGCGCGCTCACCGACACGGCCGCGCAGGCCCTGGCGCTGACCACGATCGGGCAGGGCCCGAAGGACGCGGTGGCCGACGCGCTGCGCCGCTATCCGCCGCTGGCCGCCACCGTGCACCGGGTCGACGCGCCGTTCCACTGGGACGGATGGGACGGCATGAGCATCGACGCCGGGACCGAGATCCTGTGCGCCACCGCCTGGTTGAGGGACCTGGACGATCCCGATCCGTACGCCGACGCGGACCCGGTGACGGCCCTGTGCGCCGCGCCCGGGTCCTGCGCCGTCGCCGAACTCGCCGTCCTCGCGGCCGTCGCTCTCGTCCGCGCCCTGGCCCGTGACACCGTGCCCGTGGTGCTCGCCCCGCGCCTCGACCCCGACGCGCTGCCCGTCGTGCTTCCCGCGGCGTCCCTGCGGCTCGCGCTCACCAACTCCGGCGCCGACCCGCACGTGCCGGCCGACACGAACGTGCAGGACGCGCCGCCGGCCGGGCAGAGCGCCGCCCACTACGCCGGGCTCACCGCCGCCTCCGCGCGACGCCTGGACGAACACGCGCGCAGGCTCGCCGAGTTCGCCCGGCGACCCGGCTTCAACCACGACGCCTTCGGCGAGCGCTGCCGGATGACGCTGCTCGCCCACGCCGAACGGTGCGCCCGCGCGGCGGGCGACGCCCGCAAGGCGGCCGACTGGCTCACCAACTGACCACCCCCGCGAGGCGGTCGGCTCACCAGAACGGGGTCGTACGGCGGCTCCGGTCCCGGTCGACCATGCCCTGCACCGTGAACCACACCTCGTCGCACAGCCGCCGCGTCGCGGCGGACCGCTCGGCGAACGACGGGGCGCGGGCCGGTGCCGGGATCGGCTCCCCGACCGTGATGAGCCACTTCGCGGGCAGCGGCAGCGGCGTGGTGACGGGAAAGTACGGCAGCGCGAACCGGCGGGCCAGCGCCCCGATCTCACCGAGCTTCGGATACGTCTCCTCGGCGCCCACGATGGACACCGGCACGACCGGCGCCCCGGTCAGCACCGCGGCGCTCGCGAACCCGGGGCCGAACGGCCGCAGCCGGTAGCGCTCGGAGAACGGCTTGCCGACGCCGTCGAAGCCCTCGGGGAACAGCGCGACCAGCTCGCCCGCCGCCAGCTGGTCGCGGCCCAGCGTCGGGTCGTCGGTCAGCATGCCGTGGCGGCGGGCGTACGCGGCGAGCATCGGCAGCCGCAGGATCAGCTCGGACGCGTACAGGCGCACCGGCCGCCGCAACTCCCTCAGCAGGACCTTGTGCAGGACGAACCCGTCGAAGCCCCAGGCGCCGGAGTGATTGGCCACGAGCAGGGCGGGTCCCGATGCCGGGATGTTCTCGATCCCCGACACCTCCACGCGGAAGTAGTCGTCGGCCAGCCAGCCGAGCGCGGTGTCCACCAGGTCGGTGGCGGCCTCGTCGAGGGACCCCGAATGTGTTTCAGTCACGGAATCCCACTTTCAGCTGAAAATGGGCGGCCGCAAGGCTAAAGACACCGTTGGGGTGGTTTCTTACAGTATGACCATCTCTGCCACCGCCTCTGGTTCCTCCGTGCCGCCCACCGCGGAACTCATCACCGGCCTGCTCGTCGACAAGTTCGAGGTCGACCCGGCCGCCGTACGGGACGACGCCCGGATGACGGAGCTGCTCGTCGACTCGCTGATGGTCGTCGAGATGGCGATCTCCCTGAAGGACGACCTCGGCGTCACCGTCACCGAGGACGAGCTGCGGGAGCTCGGCTTCGCCGAATTCGCCTCCCGCGTCGACGCCCGGCGGGCCGGGTGACGCCCCGGCCCGGGGCGCCGACCGCCACGAACCCGGTCACCGTCACCGGCCTCGGTCTGGTCACCCCGGCGGGCCGGGACGCGGACAGCACCTGGGCCGCCGTCCGCGCGGGCCGCGCGTGCGCCGCCCCCGACCCGGCGCTGCACGGCCTGCCCGTCACGCTGAGCTGCCGCGTCGACGGGGCGGCCGAACTCCCGCTGCGGCAGCGGGGCGTGAGCCACCTCGACCCGAGCGCGCGGATGGGCCTCGCCGCCGTCACGGAGGCCCTCGACCGGGCCAAGCTCGACCCGGCGGAGTGGGACGGCTCCCGCGTCGCCGTCGTCGCCGGTGCCGGAACCGGCGGCATGCAGTCCCAGCACACCGCGTCCGCCCGGCTCGCCGCCGACGGGCCCGGCTCCGTCTCCCCGTACTTCCTCACCGGCTTCCTGCCCAACATGGTGTGCGCGACCGTCGCGCTGCACCTGGGGGTCACCGGGCCCACCTTCGCCGTCGGCACGGCCTGCGCGTCCGGCGGCACCGCCATCGGCGTCGCCCGCGATCTGCTCACGTCGGGGCAGTGCGACATCGCCGTGGTCTGCTCCGCCGAGGCCGCCGTGACCCCGCTCATCGTCACGGGATTCGCGCAGCTCGGCGCCCTGTCCGACACGGCGTCCCGGCCCTTCGACCGGGCCCGCGACGGGTTCGTCATCTCCGAGGGCGCCGGCGCGCTGATCCTGGAACGCGCGGAGCACGCGGCCGCCCGCTCCGCGCCCCGCCTCGCCCATCTCGTCGGCTACGGCAGCAGCAGCGACGCCCACCACCTCGTCGCCCCGCACCCCGAGGGGCGCGAGGCCGAGCGGGCGCTGCGCACCGCTCTCGCCGAGGCCGGCCTGACCCCGTACGACGTGGACCACGTCAACGCGCACGGCACGTCCACGCCGCGCGGCGACGCGATGGAGGCGGGGCTGCTCGCCCGCGTCCTGCCGCACCGGCCGCCCGTCACCTCCGCCAAGGGCACGCTCGGCCACACCCTCGGCGCCGCCGGCACCATCGAGGCGGCCCTGACGGTCCTGGCCCTGCGCGACGACGTCGTACCGCCCGTCGCCGGCCTCACCGACCTCGACCCGGCCCTCGACATCGACGCCGTCACGGGCACGGCCCGGGCGCATTCCTCGGCGGTGGCCGTCAGCACCTCGTTCGGATTCGGCGGGCACAACGCGGTGGTGGTGCTCGCCAGGCCCTGACCGGGATCAGGACCGGGTCGCCGTGCCGCACCCCTTGTCGCCGTCCGCGCGCAGTTGCTCCTCGAGCGAGCGGCTCCGGTCGAACGGGTCCACGGTGGAACCGTCGTGCGGTTGCGCGGTCCCGTCGGTGTCGTCGGTGTACGGCGTGAGGTAGCCGCCGGTGTTGTCGCAGCCGGCGTTGCTGGTGGTCGTCTTGAACGAGACGAGACCGAAGGTGCCCGGCTCCGTCACCACCGTCGCGGGGTTGTCCCAGGAGACCACCACGGAGCGCCGCACGATGACGCGCTTCACCTCGGTGCCGTCCGCCCCGTCCTCGTCCGTCCCGACCACCGGGTACACGTACGTGACGTCGGTGCTCACCTTCAGCGCGTCGCGCTCGCCCACCTCGTACGTCATCCGGCCGCGGGTCTTGACCACGTCGCCGACCAGCCGCGCCTCACGCGGGTCGAAACGGCTGAACAGCAGCGTCGGATCGTACTTCTTGCCGGGGTGGTCGAACGCCGTCCGCAGGAAGCGCCGCATGTCCTCCTGGTGCGGATTGATGTACGCGATCGCCTTCCGCGGCCGCTCGCCGCGCAGCACGTCGGCGTCGATGCTGGACCGCTCGAGGAAGTCACGCGTCTGCCCCAGCGCCTGCCGCACCTGCGCCCGGCTCATCCAGCCGGTCGCCTTCGCCTCGGGCACCGAGATGCCGTCCGCGCCGTCCGCCCAGCGCGCGGCGGGCGAACCCCGGAACGGCTCGTCCAGGGTGGGCCCTTGGGCGTCATCGGTCGGCGGCGGGCCGGTCGGCCGGACGGACTCCGCGGCCAGGGGCGCGGCGTCGGTGCCGTCGCCGCCGTCGAACAGGTCCGTCACCAGGCTCGGCCGCAGCGCCACGATCAGCAGCGCCAGCGCGGCCAGCCAGCCGATCACGTACCGGTACCGCCGCTTCTGCCGCGGCGGCCGGTGCTCCCGCCAGCCCGCGGGCGGTTCGGGCTGCTCCCGCAGCCGCCGGGTCACCATCCGCGCCCGTGCCGACGGCTCCTTGGGCGCGTCGCGCACGCCTTCCGCCGACTCGCGGACGAACCGCTCCCACTCCTCGTCCGAGACGGACGAACCACCCTGATCCCCACCCGAGTTCACGCTGTGCGCTCCTAGCCGATCCGGAACGGCACCGTCCTCTCCCCAGGGCGGCCCGTCATCGTCGGCGCATGATTGCACAGTGCACTGACAGCGGGGTCGCGCGGCCCGTCAGCCGCGATGGGCCCGAACGTCTCCGTTGACGGTGGACAGGCGCACGGTGCGGTCCGCCGCGGCCCCGTCGGAGGGGACGGTGACCGAGGAGCGGCCGTTGTACGTGGTGGCGTCGGTGCGGTAGGCGGGGGCGTCGTGCGGGAGGGTGGCGGACGCGGAGCCGTTGACCGTCGCGGCGGTGATCCGGCGGGGCGCGGTGGCGCAGCCGAGGACGACGTCGCCGTTGACCGTCTCGGCGGCCAGCGCGCCGGCCCGCAACCGCGTCGCGCGGACGGATCCGTTGCGGGTGGCCAGACGGACCGTCGCGGTGCCGCTGCCCGCGTCGGCCACCGTCACATCGCCGTTGACGGTGGTCAGGTCCAGGGCGCCGGAGACGCCCGCCGCGTCGATCCCCGCGTTGCGGGCGACGACGGTGACCGCGGTGCCGTCCGGCACGGCGACGCGCGGCATCCGGGGGCAGCTGCCGTCGCAGCTGAGGTCCAGGACCCAGGTGTCGTCACGGTGGGACCAGTTCAGGCCGACGCCACGCTCCACGGTCACGCGGTCGCCGTCGGCGGGGCGCAGGCGCAGCCCGTTGTCCGTGGTGACCACCAGCCGGCCACCGGACGTGGTGGGCGCCTGCCGTGCGTCGCCGCCGGCGCCGGAGGAGGCGTCGCCGCAGCCCGCGAGCGCGGACATCATCAGCACGAGTCCCACGGCGCGGGCGCCCCACGCGGTCGCTGCCTTCATGGGGGCCGATTGCCCCGCGATGCGGTTGTCATGCCTGCCCGGAATCGGCCCCGAGTGATCTGCCGCGCCCTGGGCACGCGGACCTCATGGCTGTACTGAGGAAATACGCGCGCCCGATGCTGGCCTCCGTCTTCGTCGCCGGAGGGATCTCCACGGTCCGCGCCCCCGAGCGCGTGGCCCCGGCCGCCGAACCGGTGGCCGTACCCGTGGCGTCCCGCGTGCCGCGCCTGCCGGAGGACCCCGAGCAGCTCGTCCGGCTGAACGGCGCGGTGCACATCGGTGCCGGACTGCTGCTCGCCACCGGGATCGCACCGCGCTTCGCCGCGCTCGCGCTCGCCGGGACACTCGTGCCGACGACCCTGGCGGGGCACGCCTGGTGGCGGGAGAAGGACCCGGAGGTGCGTGCCCAGCAGCGGACCCACTTCCTGAAGAACGTCTCGCTCATGGGCGGCCTGCTCATCGCGGCGGCGGACACCCACGGCAAGCCGTCCGTGGCGTACCGCGCCCGCGGCGCCGCGAAGAGCGGCCGCAAGTCTGCCGCCCGGATGCGTCACGACACCGCGCACACGGTGCAGGGCGCGGCCGACGCCGTACGCGCCCTGCCGGACCGGGCCCGGCAGACCGCGCAGTCCGTCACCGGCTGAGCAGTTCCCCGGGTACGAACCCGGCCTCGGCGAGCCGCCGCCACAGCTCGTCGGGGACCGGGAACCGGGCGGCCGCCGCGTTCGCCGTCACCTCGGCCGCCGAACGGCAGCCCACGACCACCGAGTCGACCGCCGGGTGCAGGTACGGGAACTGGACCGCCGCCGCCGTGAGCGGCACGTCGAACTCCGCGCACAGGGCACGGCACCTTCGGGCCCGCTCCAGCGCCTCGGACGGCACGGGCCGGTAGTTGAACATGGCCTCGGGCGACGGATCCGCCAGCAGACCGGTGTTGAAGACACCGCCGACCACCACCGCCGTGCCCGTCCTTTCGCACAGCGGCAGCAGCGTGGTGAGTGCCTCGTGGTCCAGGAGCGAGAAGCGGCCCGCGATCAGGACGACGTCGACCTCGAACTCCTCGACATAAGCGGCGAGTTGCTCGCTGTGGTTCATCCCGAAGCCGATCGCGCGGATCAGCCCCTCGTCGCGGAGCCCGCGGACCGCCGGGTACGCGGTGCGGCGGATCTCGTCCGGATAGTCGTCGGGGTCGTGCAGATAGAGGATGTCGACGCTGTCGCGGCCCAGGCGGGTCAGGCTCGACTCCAGGGACGCGCGGATGCCGCGCTCGGTCCAGTCGGTGATCACCTCGCCCGGTGAGCCGTCCGGCCGTGGACGCAGCAGCCACCCCGTCTTCGTGGAGATCACCAGGTCGGTGACCCCGGCGGGGCCGAGGAGCCGGCCCAGGCGCTCCTCGGCCTGGCCGTGGCCGTAGCGGGGCGCCGTGTCGAAGTACGTGATCCCGGCCTCGGCCGCCGCCTTGAGGGTGGCCGAGGCGTCCTCCTCGGTGACCTCCTCGAAGAGGCCGCCGAGCGGAGCGGTGCCGATGCCGAGGCGGGGCAGGGCGAAGGGCAGTCGGTTCGTCATGCCGTCTCCCACGGGGACGCGCAGGCCGCGCGGCCCGCGCGCAGCGTCATGGTCAGGGTGAGGGTCAGCCGGGTGCGGCCCGGCAGATCGACGCGGAAGTACGGTCCGTCGACGGCCTGTTCGGCACCGTCGTCCGCGCGCACGGCGCTGATCCGGTGCTCGGCGAACGAGCCCGCCTGCACCAGAAGGGAGCGTGTCGCGCCGCCGAGGTTCACCAGCTCCACCACCGTGTGCTCCGGGCGGATGTCGCAGACGAGCGCGGCGACGTCCTGCGGCAGACCGGGGCGCCGGGCCTCCATGTCGTGGTAGCGGACGTGGAGTTGGGCGAGGCCGCCGTTGTAGAGGACCTGCGGGGAGCCGGTGGTCAGCTGCAGCAGGGCCTCCGTCACCACGGGGTTGAGGTGCTGCCAGTGGTGGATGTCCAGGGCGTCGGGGCCGACGGCCGGGTCCACGGTGTCGCCCTCGATGGCGGCGACCCGCTCGGCGCTGCTCGCGAGGGCGCTCCTCAGCATCCGCTCGGGGAAGTCGGGATTGCGCCCGTGCAGGTACTCGTACCAGGGCTCCTCGTGTCCGGCCTCGTCCTTGATGCGCTGGGTGTGCACGGCGCTCCAGTCCCAGGCGGACCCGGCGCGCAGCTCCTCGATGCGGTCGGCGTCCTGCCGCTCCCGGCTGAAGTGCCACAGGGAGAGCGGGAGTTGGCCCGGCATGACGGTGAAGTCGAACCAGCCGGAGTCGTTGTGCCGCTGCGGCACCATCAGGGTGCGCTCGGCGTCCATGGCCCGCAGATGCGGCTGCCAGCGCTCGCCGAGCGTGCCCATCTCGTCGATGCTCCGCCGCTCGGCGTGGCGCAGGACGGTGTCCAGCGGGTTGCGGGCCAGGTCCAGATAACCGCGGTCGCCGGTCAGGAGCGTCGCGTTGGCGGCGCCGACGATGGCCGAGCTGCCGACCGGGGACAGGCCGTGCGGCCAGGACCAGCCGTAGTGGCCGCCGTACCAGCGGCCGTCCAGATAGGCGCCCACCTCGCCGTTCAGCCCCGCGTTGTCGGGCACGACGTCACGGCCTTCGAGCCGCTCCCGCCAGCCGCCGACGTACTCGGCGACCCAGTCCGCGTACCGCTGGTCACCGCTGAGGAGGTACGCGTTGGTGGCGAGGCCGGTGGCCCCGAGGTTGGCCAGGGTGTCGCCGCGGCCCATCCGCTCCCACATCGCGCGCCCGTACTCCCGGGCCAGGTCGGGCGACGCGGCCAGGTCGTCGAAGGAGGTGACGCCGTCGAACCCGTCGAGCGGCAGCCCGTACGGGCGCAGCGCGAGGCTCCACGGGAAGTAGGCCTCCTCGTCGCTGAACCCGAAACGGGGGCCCGCCGCGCCGTTGTGCGGGGCGCGGATCACCCGGTGCTCCGGGTCGTAGTTCGGGCCGCCGGGCAGGTAGAAGTCGGCGAACCGGCGGGCGAGTTCGCGCAGCTCCGGATCGTCCGGGTCCGCGAGGCACAGGCCGTAGAAGAGCAGCAGGCCCTCGCCCTGGTGGAACCAGTCGTAGCCGCGCTCCAGGCCGTCCACGAGCATGCCCATTCCGGTGAGCTGGGCCGTCACCCCGCGCCAGTGCCGGCGTGCGGCCGTCAGCAACTCGGTGCTGCCGCCCAGCAGATACAGCGTCGGCCAGTTGAAGAACGGCTCGTAGAAGTCGTCCACGCCGTCCCGGCCGTCCAGCCCCTCACCGAGGGTGTCCCGGAAGACGAGCCGACCGTCGTCCTCGGTGTACCGGTCGGCGAACAGTCGCCACGCCTTCTCCTGCGCGGCGAACAACTCCCGCTCCAGAAGCGCCCATTGGGGTACGTCGCCGAGAACCCGGTGCGCGCTCAGCAAGGGCCCCAGTGGCGCGCCCCCTGCCCGTGTGCCACCGGTCCGCTCAGGCCTGAGCATGGAGAACACCCGCTCCCTCGTCACGAGATCACGTACGCGATGACGCACGCATTGAACAATCGCCCATCGATAGCCGATGGTTAGACTCACCGGCGGGGAGCCGACGTGTCAATACTCGGGAGCGGACCGTGATCGACTGCCATGCCCATCTGTGGGACCCGGCCGAGGGGTTCGGCTGGATCCGGCCGGACAGCCCCCACCATCGGGCTTTCGGCGAGGGCGACTTGGAGCGCTCGGGGACCGGTGTCGAGGAGCTGTCCGGAGCGGTCCTGGTCGAGGCGTCGCGCGGCGACACCGGGGAGACCCGAGCCCTGCGCGACGTGCGTCTTCGCCGTCCGGACCTGGTCGCGGGCTACGTGGCCAACCTGCACGTCCACGCGGAGGAGGGCCCGGACCGGCTGCGGTGCCTGCTGAAGGAATGGGGCGACTCGCGGCCCAACGGGATGCGGCTCGGCGGTACGTCGCTGCCGGACACCCCCGAGGCCGCCCGCGCCCTCGTCCCCGTACTGGCCGAGGAGGGCCAGGTCCTCGAACTCAACCTGCACCAGGGTGCGTTGGCGGCCGCGGCCGAGCTCGCGGACCGGAGCCCGGGGCTCACCGTCGTCGTCGACCACCTCGGCAACCCGCCGAACCTGCGCACCGGCGACGCGGGGGAGTGGTACCGAGGCGTCGAGCGGGCCGCGACCGCCCCGAACGTGCTGGTCAAGATCTCGGGACTGCTCACCCAGCAGCAGGGGGTGGCGCCGGAGCACGTCGCGCGCCTGGTGCGGCACGTGGTCGACGCCCTCGGCCCGGACCGCTGCCTCGTCGGCTCCGACTGGCCGATCTGCCTGACGCGCGGCTCACGGGCCGACTCACTGGCCCTGTCCCTCGGGGGACTTGACGCACTCACCCCCGACGAGCGCGAGCGCGTGCTGCACACCAACGCCGTCCGCGCGTACCGGCTGAGCTGTTGACAGTGTTCGAACGCCCCTGATTCGATTCCCTCGATGATCGATAGGCGATGAGAAGCCGACGACCCGGCCCCGACCTCCGCGGAGATGCCCCATGGCCCAGTTCGACCTGCCCCTGGACGAGTTGGAGAGATACCGGCCCGACCTGCCCGAGCCGGACGACTTCGACGCGTTCTGGCGGGAGACCCTCGCGGAGCAGGAGCGGCACGACATATCGGCGGTCTTCGAGCCCGTGCACAACGGACTCGCCACCATCGACACCTTCGACGTCACCTTCGCCGGCTACGGCGGACACCCGGTGCGCGGCTGGTTCCACCTGCCGGTGACCCGCACCGGACCGCTGCCCGTCGTCGTCGAGTACCTGGGCTACGGCAGCGGGCGCGGCGCCCCGCACGAGAAGCGGCTGTGGGCCGACGCGGGCTACGCCCACTTCGTCATGGACACCCGCGGCCAGGGCGCCGACACCCCCGACCCCGACCCGGCCACCGGCGACATCGCCGCGCCCGGCTTCCTCACCCGCGGCGTCCTCGACCCGGCCCGCTACTTCTACCGGCGCCTGTACACCGACGCGGTGCGCGCCGTCGCCGCCGCCCGCTCGCACCCGGCCGTCGACCCGGCCCGCGCCGTCGTCACCGGCACCAGTCAGGGCGGCGGCATCGCGCTCGCCGCGGCCGGGCTCGTCCCCGACCTGGTCGCGGTCATGCCGGACGTGCCGTTCCTGTGCCACTTCCCGCGCGCCACCACGATCACCGACGCGATCCCGTACGTCGAGGTCACCAAGTTCGTGAAGCTGCACCGCGAGCACGCGGCCACGGTGGCCCGCACCCTGTCCTACTTCGACGGCGCCACCCTCGCCCGCCGGGCGAACGCGCCGACACTGTTCTCGGTCGGCCTGATGGACCACATCTGCCCGCCCTCCACGGTGTACGCGGCGTTCAACCACTACGGTGCCGAGCGCCAGGTCGACCAGAGCGCGAAGCGGATCGAGGTCTACCCCTTCAACGACCACGAGGGCGGCGGCCCCGACCACGAGGTCGTCAAACTGGCCTGGCTGGCCAAGCAGTGGGAAACCTCCGTGTGACTCCATCGATAGACGATGGGCACGTATCATGGGTTCAACGGCTCAACTGACGTGCCCCAGAGCGGAATTGGGAATTCATGGCATCTAACGCGACGGGTGGATTCGTCTCCACACTGGCCACCAACAAGGACCGGTTCCGCAAGACCCTGATCTCCGACCAGGTCTACGAACTGCTCCGGCAGGCCGTCGTCGAGGGTGACCTCGCGCCGAACGACCGGGTGGTCGAGTCGGAGATCGCCCGTCGGCTCGGCGTGAGCCAGGCCCCGGTGCGCGAAGCCGTCAAGCGGCTCGCCCGCGAGGGGCTGCTGATGCATGTGCCGCGCCGCGGCCACTTCGTCATCGAGATCTCCTCCCAGGACGCCGAGTACGCCCGCCAGGTGCGCGAGCCGCTGGAGCGCCTCGCCGCGCAGCTCGCCGCCGAGCACATCACCGAGGAGCAGCTCGCCGAGCTCGACGCCCTGGTGGAGCGGATGCACGAGGCGGTCGACGCGAACGACGTCAGCGGCTTCCGGGACGCCGACATCGAGTTCCACACCCTGGTCAGCCAGTTCGCCGGCAATCCGTTCCTGGCCCGGATGTGGGAGGTCATCGAGCCGAGCCTGCGCACCCTGCGGGCCATCTCCGACCCGCTCTTCGACGGCGACTGGTGCGCGATGGCCCATGAACACGGCCGTCTCGTGGACCTGTTGAGGTCCGGCGAGGGCGACAAGGCGGCCGCGGCGTTCGCCGACCACGCCGCGGGCCGCGGTCCCGTACCGGACGCGCGCGAGACGAAGCAGCCGCGCAAGCGGACCGTCGCGAAGAAGACGGCCACCGCGAAGAAGACCACCGCGAAGAAGGCCGTCACCAAGAACAGGTGAGCGCAGCGGAAGTGGGCCCGGTCCGGAGTTCCGGACCGGGCCCACTTCACGTGGTCCCGGTGGTCAACGGCGGGCGCCCGCCGTCCACTTGGGTGCCCCGTACTGATACGCGCCCAGGCTCGGCGCCGGATCCGTGGACCCGTCGTTGACGCCCGCCACCGCGAGCCCCACGTTGCGGGCGGGGGAGTCGGCCGCGAGGGTGTAGTCGTGAGCGGCCGCGTCCACGAAGCGCGGGTCGACGGTCTCCAGCATGTTGTGGTCCGCCACCAGGCCGCCGGCCGAGGCACCGTCCAGCCCCTTGATCGGACCGATGTTGTTGGCGATGTGCGTCCCCGTGGACTGACCCGCCTCCTTGACGTAGAAGAGCGTCATCCCACCGGTGTTGTTGTACACGCCGTTGTCGTGCGAGCCGGTGCCCAGACCGTTGAGCATCACCGTGCCCTCGCGGTTGCCCCAGCCGACGTTGTTGGCGATGACGAGATCGCTCTGCCCGTTGTCGGCGTACACCCCGGAGATGCCGAACGTCGTGGACGTCGTGGTCGGCGCCGGGTCGTGCAGCACGTTGTGGTCGATGGAGGAGCCCATCATGTACGCGCTGCAGCAGGTGTACACCGCGGCGACGTCGAGGCTGAGCCGCGCGTACCCGGAGATGTCGTTGTACGCGATGACGTCCTTGCCCGGGTCGAGCCCGTCCACGGTGTTCCACTGCAGGTTGATGCCGCTGCGGCCGACCCGCGAGATCGTGTTGTGGGTGACCGTCTGGCTGTTGCCCTGGACGGCGACACCGGCCGCGTAGGTGCCCATGTAGTCGACGTCGTGGATGACGTTGTCGGTGGCGGTGTTGTTCTGGCCGCGCAGCGCGATGCCGTTGCCCGCGCTCAGCGACAGATCGCTGTTCACGATCTTGTTGTACGTGCCGTCCAGGATGATGCCGGTGTCACCGACGCCGCGCGTCACCGTGGAGCCGCAGTCCGTCGCACCGCGCGTGATGTCGGTGTAGTGCGACAGGTACGTGCCGTTGATGCCGTCCAGCGTGACGCCCGTACTGGACGCGCCGGTCGCCACGGTCGTGGCGAACAGGTTGATGCCCTTGACCGTGGTGTGGCTCGCGTTCGTCAGGTCGAAGCCCAGGGTGCGCCGCTTGGCCTCGACCGTGTGGCCGTCCGGGTCGTCGTCCCCGTACACGTACAGGCGCTTGGCCGTCGGGTCGTAGAACCACTCGCCGGGGTGGGCGAGTTCACCGATCTTCCCGGACAGCGCGTACCGCGTCTCCTTCGGTACGACCTTGTGGACGCACGGCGGGGCCACGTCGAGGGTGACCGAGCCGACCGCCGAACTCTTCACCGTGCCGGTCGCGGAGACGTACCAGTAGCCGGTGAGGGCCCGCGCGCCGTCCCAGTAGCCCGCCGGGCGGGTCAGGTCCGCGTCGGCGATCGTGGCGTCCGCGCTGCCCGCACCGGCGTACTGGAGCGAGGGACCGAGCAAGTCCAGTCCTGGATAGGGCCATTGGGCCTCGACGTCCATCTTCCTGTCGGTGAACACCTGCACGGTGGACACGTCCGAGCCGAGGTCGACGTCCGTGCTGTAGATGTGCCCCGCCGCCACCGCCTCACTGAACTGCGAACCGGCCGCGAACGGATCGGTCCTCGCGATCTCGGTGACGTCCGCGGCGGTGACCGGGTCGAAGCCGGTGAGCCGCGAGGCGCCGCTCACCGTCACCTTCGCGCCGACCGCCGCCTTGTACGTGATCGGCAGCTCGGCGGTGCCGGACCGGGCGGGGACGACCGTCTCCTCGTACGAGCCCGACACGATCTCGCACGTGTCGCCCGGCACCATCACGTCCGCGCACTTCTGGATGTGCCGGAACGGGTACGTCGCGTTCGTCCCCGCGGCGCTGTCGTCGCCGTACGGACCGACGTAGTAGGTCTTGCCCGCCTGGGACGTGGCGGGGTGGGCCGCTGCCGGATGACCGGCCGCGACCACCGTCAGGGCAGTGAGCAGGGCGGCCGCCGACAGATGTCTCCATCTCCTGGGCACTCCGTGATCCTTTCTGCTGAAGCCGGTCGTCAGCCCTTCACGGCACCGACCGTGAGTCCGCTGATGATGTGGCGCTGCATGTAGATGAAGAAGATGACGACGGGCGCGACGGCCAGCAGCAGGTTCGGGAACACCTTCGTCAGGTCCGTCGAGTACTGGCTGATGCCGGCGTAGATCGCCGTCGTCACCGTGTAGTGCCCGGAGGACGGGCTGAGCAGGATCTGCGGGGACACGAAGTCGTTCCAGATCCCTATGGAGTTGAGGATCAGGACCGTCACCACGGCCGGGCGCATCAGCGGGAAGATGATGGTCCAGAACGTGCGGTAGCGGCCCGCGCCGTCGATCGTCGCCGCGTGGTCGATGTCCACCGGGATCGTGCGGATGAACCCGACGAACAGGAAGATGCTCACCGGCAGCGTGGACGCCACGTCGTGCGCGACCAGACCCGTCACCGTGTTCGCCAGGCCGATCTCCCGCAGCACGTAGATCACGGGGATGATCACGGCGGCGCCCGGGATGAACGTGCCCGCGAGGAAGTAGAGGAGCACCAGCTGCGTACGCCGCTTGAGGCTCCGCGCGATCGCGTACGCGGCCGGACCCGCCAGCACGATGCACAGCACGTCGACGAGCACGACGAGGAACAGCGTGAAGCCGTACCCGCCGATCACGTTGAACTGCGGGCTGTTGATCGCCGCCGACATGTGCTCGAAGGTCAGCCCGCCGAGCGGGATCGAGAACGGGTTGTCGAGGATCTCCTGCTGCGACTTGAACGCGTTCACGACGAGCAGATAGACCGGCACGATCATGACGACGAACAGCACGCCGAGCAGGGCCAGGCGCACGGGCGAGCGCGATCCCTCGCGGTCCGCGCGCGGACCGTCGTCGCGGCTCGGGGCCGATACGGACTTCTTCGGCCCGGGGCGAACCTCCGCCGCCGCCTTGTCCGCTTCTAGAACCACCACCACCGGCTCCTCACCGACCTGTCGCCGCTTGGTCCTGCCGATTGCGCAGCGCCGTCACGAAGAGGGCGAGCACGGCGGACACCACCATCAGGAACACCGCCTGCGCGGTCGCGTAACCGACCTTGGTGCCCTCGAAGGACCGGGCGAGAATGAGATACGTGAAGGTCTGCGTCGACCCGGCGGGACCGCCGCCGGTGAGGCCGACCACGATGTCGTAGGCCCGGATGAGGCCCACCAGGTTCAGCACCGTCGCGACGGTCACCACGGGGGCGATCATGGGGATCACGACCCGCAGATTGATCTGCCGCTTGCTGGCGCCGTCGATCGCGGCGGCCTCCAAGAGCTCGGCCGGCACGGTCTGCAGCGCCGCCACGAACAGCACCACGTTGAATCCGAACCCCGCCCAGACGATGACCGCGATCAGCGAGATCAGGGCGAACTGCTCGTCGAAGAGGAACCCGACCGGCTCGATGCCGAACTTGGCGAGGGTGTTGTTGATGGCGCCGTTGGTGCCGAGGATCGCCGCCCACAGATAGCCGAGGATCAGCGCGCTGATCACGTGCGGGAAGTAGGCGACCGCCCGGAAGAAGGAGTTCGAGCGCGACTTCGCCTTGAGAGCGAGCGCGTACACGAGACCCAGGCCCACCATGAGGACGGTGCCGACCACGGCGATCACCGCGGTCACGTACCAGGCGTCCGACGAACTCGGGTCGTCGAAGAGGTGCTTGTAGTTGTCGAGCCCGATGAACGCGGCCGTGGAGAAACCGTCCCAGTCCGTGAGGCTGAGGTACACGGCGACGCCGACCGGGACGACCGTCATCACCGTGTAGAGGAGGACGGCCGGGCCCATCATCGCGAACGAGACCGCCCCCTCCCGCAGCCGCGCCGCACGACGGCCCCGCGGCCTCAACTCCGTCCTTACTGCTGCGAGTTCCACCACTTGTCCAATCCTTCGGCGACGCCCGCGGGGGAGCCGCCCGTGTACAGGGACTGGATCTGCTTGTTGAGCTCGTCGCTGAAGCCGGCGATCGGCTGGTTCGCCCCGGACTTCACGAGCACCGACGGCGTCTTGTCGAGGACCTTCTGCACGGACGTGCCGAGGCTCGACATCGGGTACGTGAAGCCCTCGCGCAGGTTGCCGTCGGAGGCGAGCTGGCTCTTGATGGCCTCGGGGTCGGTGGTCGCCCACTTCACGAACTTGATCGCCTCGGCCTTGTGCGGCGACTTGTCGACCACGACGTACGGGTTGGAGATGTTGCCGAACTGGCCGGACGGGTACGCCCCGTCGGTCGGCATGGAGAACACGCCGATCTCGTCGCTCTTCTTCGCGGCGTCCGCGGCGGGCACGAAGAACGAACCCATGATGTACATCGCCGACTTGCCGTTCAGGAACGCCGTCTGGCCGTCCGCGTAGGTCAGACCGAGCGCGCTCTTCTCCAAGTAGCCCTTGTCGATCCAGGACTTGTACGTCTGGAGGTAGGGCCCGTACCCGCTGTCGGCGAAGGAGACCTTGCCGTCGTTCCGCTTCGCCGTCCACTTGGGGTCGTCGGTCAGCACACCGGCGTCGGCCATCATCGAGAACTGGGAGCCGGTGACCCACTGCCCGGCGGTCTGCAGCGGCTTGTAGCCCTTGCCCTTCAACGCGCCCATGGCGGCGGTGAATTCGTCCATCGTGCGGATCTTCGACGCGTCCAGGCCCGCCTTCTTGAACGCCGCCTTGTTGTAGAAGACCAGGGACTGGATCTGCTCGCCCACCCCGACCACGTAGCGCTTGCCGCCGATGGCGTACTGGTCCGCGAGCGGCGTCTTGGCCGTCCACGGCTGGTCGGACAGGTCGGCGAAGAGCTGCGCGGTGTCGGCGGTCGGCGAGATCTGCTGCGCCACGTCCGGCGGGTCGCCCGCCGCCAGGTCCTGCCGCAGCTTGGCGTCCGCCGAGATGGTGCCGGTCAGTTCGAGCTTGACCGTGACGCCCGGGTGCGCCTTCTCGTACGTGGCGAACAGGTCGTTCCAGTACTTCTCCGTCAGGTTCGGCGTGATGTTCACGATGACGCGGAGGGTGGTGCCCTCCGCGGCCTGGTCGGACCCGCCACCACAGGCGACGGCCGACGCCATCACCAGGGGAGCCACGGCGATTCCGCAGGCACGGCGCCACATTGTTCTCATCGGGACACGCTCCGTTGCGTAGTCGTGAATAATCGATAGGTGGTGTTCAGCCGTGGGGTTCCCGGTGGAGCAGCGGTGGGACGGGGCTGAGAGTGAGAGGAGGCGGGGCGGCAGGGCGATGCCCGCGCCTCGGCGACTATCGTCTATCGATTGCTGATGCTATGGGCGGCACTTCGCTTGTTCAAGAGTCCTGCAGCAACCAACCGCCGCGCGGTGACGCCCCGTTGGGGCGGCACCGGGCGCGGCGGTCAACTCGGCGCCACATGCGCCCAGTTCGACGGGGTGTTCCGCGTCCGATACTCAGGCCGGCCCCGGCCGTTCGCGGCGCGGGTTCATTCCTCCCCGTCCCCGTCCCCGTCCAGCTCCAGCTCGATCACCGGCAGCGGCACGTCCGGGCGGGCGACGGGCAGGGTGAGCGTCAGGGTTCCCGCCGGCTGGCTCTGCGGGGCCAGGTTGTTGTGCTCCGGCGGCGCCTGGTCCAGCTCCTGGAAGCGGATCTCCGAACCGTCGTGCAGGAACTGCGCGTACCGCACCCGCCCGGCGAGCCCCGGCAGATGCAGGTGCTTCAGCGGCCAGGCGAGCAGGTGCAGATACAGGTGGCGGCCGCGCTGTGTGTACAGCGCGTTCGCGGGCGCGGTGAACGCGCTCGGCCCCGCGCCGTGCACGGACCGCGCGTGCGGCCCGCTCCACTCGGCGATGGCCCGCAGCGTGGCGCGGGCACGCGGGTCGAGAGCGCCCCGCCCGGTCGGGCCGACGTTCAGGAGCAGATTCCCGCCGCGGGCCACGGACTCCACCAGCATGCGCACCAGGAGCGCCGGGTCCTTGTAGTCGTGGTTGTCGCGGTCGTAGCCCCACGAGCCGTTGAGGGTGTGGCAGGCCTCCCACACCACCCGCTCGCCGCCTCGCTCCAGCGGCCGGTCGGGCTGGTACTGCTCGGGCGTCATGTAGTCGCCCCCGATGCCGAGCCGGTCGTTGACGAGGATGTTCGGCTGCAGTTCCCGTACGACGGAGAGCAGTTGTTCGGCGCCCCACTCCTCGGGGCCCTTCTCCGGGTACGTGAAGTCGAAGAAGAGCAGGTCGATGTCGCCGTACCCGGTGAGGAGCTCCCGTATCTGCCCCTCCATGTACGCGCGGTAGCGCGCCATGTCCCGCGGCTCCTTCTCGGCGTCCGTGCCGCGCAGCGGGTGGTGCTCGTCGACCGTGAAGTCGGGGTGGTGCCAGTCGAGCAGGGAGTAGTAGAGGCCGACCCGCAGGCCCTCGGCGCGCATCGCGTCGACGAACTCGCGCACCAGGTCACGGCCGGTCGCCCGGACCGAGGTGTAGGCGGTCAGCGCCGAGTCGAACAGACAGAAACCGTCGTGGTGCTTGGTGGTCAGGACGGCGTACCGCATCCCCGACTCGCGTGCGGTGCGTGCCAGTTGGCGGGCGTCGAAGAGGTCCGGGTCGAAACGGTGCAGGTAACGGTCGTACGCCTCCTGCGACATGGCCTCCCGGCTGCGCACCCACTCGTGCCGCGCCGCCATGCTGTACAGGCCGAAGTGGACGAACAGTCCGAACCTCGCGTCCTCGAACCAGGCGGTCCGGGCGGAGAGTTGAGCGGGCTCGGGGACGACTGCGGACACGGTGACTCCTGACGCGCGAACGGTACGTACGGCGCTGACAGTACTGGCGGAGAGAGCATTGACAGCGTTAATCGATTGGCTGTTATCTACCATCGATAGGCGATGATGTCACTGGCGTTGCGTGCGAGACGAGCACGCGGAGAGGCACGTGCATGCACCCGATTGGGGATCAGCAAGCGCCACCGACGGGGGTGCCCCGTGGCTACGAGTCGATGCGAGCGCCGGTGCACACCACGGCGTACACCCGGCCCACCCCGCGCATGGTGGAGGCGCTGCGCGACGTGAGCGCGGCCACCGCCTGCGCGAAGCTGCATCAGATGGGCATCACCCGGACGTTCATCGACGGCCCGGTGCCGCTGCACCGCGAGCCGGACGTCAAGGTGACCGGCGGCGCGGTGACGCTGCAGTTCCTGCCGCAGCGCGAAGACGTGTTCAACGGCGCGGAGCAGGAGGACATCGAGCGCAAGACCCCGCTGTGGGGCGTCCTCGAATCGATCCGGCCCGGCGACGTGCTCGTCGTCTCCGCGCACGGCAGCCACTTCACCGGCTGCCTCGGCGACATGCTCGTGCGCTACTTCAAGCTGCGCGGCGGCGCCGGTATCGTGGTGGACGGGCGGGTGCGGGACGCGGCCCGGATCCGCGCGCTCGGCGTGCCCGTCTGGTGCACGGGCGTCACCCCGCACTACGCGTCGCAGACGGAACTCTTCCCCTCCGCGTTCAACGTGCCGGTGGGCGTGGGCGGTTCGCTGGTGACACCCGGCGATCTGATCGTCGCCGACGAGGACGGCGCCGTCGTCGTCCCGCAGGACAAAGCGGTCCCGCTGGCCGAGGACTCGCTGCTGCATCAGGACCGGGAGGCGTTCGCGCGCCGCCGTCTCGACGAGGGCGGGCGGCTCTCCGACTACTACCCGCTCACCGGCGAGGGGATGGCGGAGTACACGGAGTATCTGGCGAGCCGTACGGCCAACTGATCCGCGTACGGTCGCCCGACCGCTCCGCGCAGGTCCGGCCATGTGCGCCGCCTGCCAGGGCTGTTGCCGCGTGGCCGCGTGATCCTACGATGGCGCGATGCTGCGTGGGGGACCGGCGGGACGCCGGGGACCAGGGGTGTCCGTGGCCGTGACGGCGCTCGTGCTGCTGCTGTCCGGCGCGATGGTGGCGTGGGCGCTCGACGGCGCCCTCGGCCTGTCGTTCTCGGCGAAGACCGTTCCGGCCGAGCGTGTCCGTACGGCACCGGCCGGGGCGGCGGGCTCCGTCCACGCGGCACCCGCCGTGCGCACGGTCACCGGAGTCTCCGGAACCCGGCTGCGGCTCGCCGCACAGGCGGTCGGTGAGGCCCTCGAAGCGCGCGGCCGGGCGGCGGAGGTGACGGTGCGGGCGGGCGGCACCGGGTCCGCTGCCAAGGGCGAACTGGCCGTACGCATAGGCGCGTTGAAAGGGCACGGTTCCGCCGAGCGGTACCGGCTCACCCGCCCGGCGGGCCGGGGCTACGTCCTGGACGCGGCGTCCGCCGCGGGAGCCGCGGCGGGCCTGTACCGGTTCGCCGACCGGATCCGCGGCGGCGAGGACGTCCTCGCCGACCGGGGCCGCACCGTCGCCCCGAAGCTCGGCCTGCGCCTGGTCGACACCGGAGCGGTGGGCCTGGACGCGGACCGGGACCGGTTCGCCGGCGGCACGGACTACTCCCTGAACTCCGACGTCGTGGGCACCGCGCTGCTGCCGAGGGCGCCGTGGGTCGACACCGGCAAGGTGGCGGGGATCGCCGGACAGTTCCGCACGCTCGTGCGCCGCTCCCTCGCCGACGGCTACAACGGCGTCGTGGTGCCCGGCTTCCTGGAGTACGTCACCTTCTCCGGCGTCGGCGACGGACACGACGTCTACCCGCCGGGCGACGCCCACGTGGCCCGGGCCCGCGCCATGGTGAAGGCGTTCGCGCCGGTGTGGGGTTACGCGCACGAGGCGGGCCTGCGCGTCTACTTCCAGACCGACATGCTCGCGCTCTCCCCGCCCCTGCGGCGTTACCTGGAGCGGGAGTTCGGCGGACTGCGCACCGAGGACCCGAAACTGTGGTCGGTCTACGCGGCCGGACTGCGCGAACTGTTCCACGCGATGCCGTTCGCGTCCGGGGTGATGATCCGTACCGGCGAGGGCGGATCCGTGTACCGGCTGCCGGGCTGGGACTACACCTCGGCGATCGAGGTCACCACGGTGAAGTCGGTACGGGCGATGCTGCGGGCCCTGCTCGACGCGGGCGGCGGCCGGGACGTCGTCTTCCGCACCTGGAGCGTGGGGGTGGGCGCGGTCGGCGACCTGCACACCAACCCCGCCTCGTACAAGGCGGTCCTCGGCGGGTTCGACGACCCGCACCTCATCGTCTCGACCAAGTACACGCAGGGCGACTTCTACTCCCATCTGCCGCTGAACCCCACCCTGTTGAGCGGCTCGCAGCGCCGCATCGTGGAGTTCCAGTCGCGCCGCGAGTTCGAGGGACAGGGGGCGCTCCCCGACGATCTGGGCGAGCTCGAACAGACGGCGCTGAAGACGTTCCTCGCGGCGAACCCGCGCATCGAGGGCGTCTGGAACTGGACGCAGACCGGAGGGCCGCTCTACGCGGGCCCGCGCTCCCTGTACCTGCGCACCGGCTTCTGGCAGCTGTGGGACGTCAACGTCCATCTGACGGCCCGCCTCGCCCAGGACCCCGACACCGACGTGGCGGCGGCGCGTGCGGCATGGATCCGTCGCACGTTCTCCACCGACCCGGCGACCGTCTCCGCCATCGCCCGCGTCCTGGCCCTGTCCCGCGAGGCCATCACCAAGGGCCTCTACATCGGCCCGTACGCCGACACCTCCGCCAAGGCGCTCGGCCTCGAACCCCCGCCCATGATGTGGATCTTCGAGTGGGACATCGCGACCGGCGACAGCGCCGCGCTCTCCAGCATCTACGCCGCCGCCCGCACCCACCTGCCCGAGGCGCTCGCCGAAGGCCGCCAGGCCCTGCAAGTCGCCCGCCGTCAGCAGCAGTTGCTGGACTCCACCGCACCGGACACCTGGCGCGACCCGGACCTGCGCAAGCGGTTCTCGGCGGCACTCGCCTACCAGACGGACCTGTACACGGTCCTCGGTGAGTACCGGGCCACTGTCCTCTGGCACCAGAACTGGCTCGACACCGGCTCGGCGCGGGCGGCCACCCACTGGAGGGCGGCCGAACGCCGTTACCGCGCGGCGGCGGCAGCCCACGAACACCGCTACGGGCACCAACTCGATCTCCCCGCCTACAACTTCACCGCCGCCGACCTCGGCCTGCGGCGTGCCGACCGGGACCCGGCGATGGCCTGGTGGGCACGCGCACTCCTGCTCGCACTCCTGGCGCTCACCGTGACCGCCCTGACCGCGCGCGGCCTGCCCGGAGCCGCCGGAGTACGGGCGCTGCTGACCGGGGCGGCGCGACCCTGGCGGGTCCACGCGCTCCCCGACCCGCCGGGCCGCGCCGACCGCGCCGTGGTGTGGCTGCTGCCCGCCGTGGCCCTGGTGGCGAGCCGCGCCGTGCACACCTGGTTCCTCGCCCCGCTCCACCTGGCGCTGACCCTCGGCGCCTGGCTGCTGTTCGCGGGCGTCCTGCGCTGCGCGACGGGCCGCTCCGGCCACCGGCTCGCGGCGGCGGTCGGCGGAGCGGCGCTGCTGCGCACCCTGCCTTTGCTCGCGGTCCTGGCGGTGCGCGGCCCCGGGGACTACTGGTCCGGTTTCTGGACGTCCACGTACGGCAGATTCGCGTACGTCACCGTGGCCTGGGCGCTCCTCCTGTGGGTGTTCGCGGCGGCCTGGTGGGCCCTGCGCCACGGCCACGGCCATCGCCGACGGCGGGCCACCGGCTGGGTCGCGGCGGCCGTGGGCGTCCCGCTCGCGGTGGGCGGCGCGGTCGCCTGGACGGTCGGCGCGGAGACGTCGTTGAGCACCTGGAACGACCAACTGGCGCTGCTCCCGTGGGGGTTGCACCGGATCCTGGGCATCGTCGAGTACCTGGGCATCCCCGCGGCGGTACCACGGACGGTGACCTGCGCGGCGGTGCCGGTCGTCGCCGCAGGGGTGGGCCTCGTGGCGATCCGGCGACGGCACGGTCGGGCGGCCTGAGCCCCGGGAACGGGGAAGGCGACCCGGAGCGCGCCGAGGAGGTGGCCGAGACCCGGCTCGGGTGACCGTCGCGTGAATAATTGTGAACGACCGGTGGGGGTGTCCGGCGGGTGTGTGCACCGCCGGGCGCCCCTCAAGTGGGCTGTCTCACAGGGGGATCACAAGGTGCGTGCAGGGTGAACCGTTTGCGGCTGGAACTCGTGATCAGTAGTGACACATGTATGCCGCACCCCTGAGGAAATTCATGACGCGCAGATGGCCGCTCATCACCACGATCGCCGTATTGACCGTCGCGCTGGCCTTCGTCGTCGTCCACCTCGTGCGCGGCGAGGACTCGGGGGACGACAAGGCCGAGGCGAAGCCCGCCGCGTCGAGCCCGGCCGCCCGTGACACGTCGCTGCAGGGACTCGGCTGGTGGCCCCTGCACCGGTCCGGCACGGCCAAGGCCGGTGAGCACGACGCCGTCGTCAGCGGCGGCACGCGGTGGACCGAGGGCCCCGAGGGCGGCGCCCTGCGGCTGGACGGCAGCCAGGGGTACGCGAGCACCAACACCCGGCTCGACACCACGGGCAAGGACTACTCGGTCGCCGCGCGGGTGCGCCTCGGCTCGCAGGGCATGAAGGGCATACACACCGCCCTGTCCGAGGACGGTGACCAGCACAGCGCGTTCTACCTGCAGTACTCCGGCGGAGACGGAAACTTCGCGTTCAGTTTCACCGGCGCCCGTACGGTCGCGGAGACGTCGCAGGCGCCGCAGCCCGGCCGCTGGTACCACCTGACCGGCACGTACAGTCAGAAGAACCACCGGATGCACATCTACGTGGATGGTCGGCTCGCGGGCACCAGGGTGGCCTCCAGCAGCGTGAAACCCACGGGCGCCGTCGTGGTCGGACGCGGCAGGTTCCATGGCAGGGACGCCGACTTCTGGAACGGCGACATCGCCGACGTGCACGTCTACGACCGGGAGTTGTCGTCCCGCGAGGTGAGCACGCTCTCCTCCCACGAGCCGGGCTGACCGGCGCCGACGCACGAGTTCACCCGCATCCGCGGTCTGCCGGGCACCACACGCGTGCCCGGCAGACCGCGGACGCGGGCGACGGCGTCCGCCGGCTCCCCGCATCCGGCCGAATCCGTCTTCCCCCACAGACGACCGGAGAGGAAAAGGCCTTGTCGGCCAGCACTTCTACCGAAGACCCCATACCGGGACCCGACGCCGCGGAGCCCCGACCCGACGAGTTCCTGAGGGCGCTCTACGATTTCCACGGCAGCGCGCTCCTGCAGTTCGCCGTGCGACGTCTCGAGGGCGACTGGCACCGCGCCGAGGACGTCCTCCAGGAGGTCGCCATCCGCGCCTGGCGGCACGCCGGGGAGCTCGATCCGACCACGGACGCGGCGCGGCCCTGGCTCTTCACCGCGCTGCGCAATCTCGTCATCGACGGACACCGGGCCCGCCAGGCCCGGCCACCGGAGACCGGCGACCCCGAGCTCGCCCACCTGCCGGTGTCCGACGGCGTCGACCACATCCTCACCTCCCAGGTCCTCGTCGAGGCGCTGCGGGACCTGCGGCCGGCCCAGCGCGAGGTGCTGCTGCACGTGCACTACCTGGGACGCAGCGTCAACCAGACCGCCAAGGTCCTCGGTGTGCCGCCGGGCACGGTCAAGTCCCGTACGTACTACGCCGCCCGCGCCATGCGCGAGGCACTGCACAACCGCGGGCTGTACGCGAACGGCGTGGACGGAGCGGACCGCGAGGCATCATGACGCCGCTGCCGGCCGCCCCGCGTGCCGGGTGACCTCCAGACCGAGCGGCCCGGTGTCGAGCGTTCCGTCCGCACCGATCCGCCAGCGCCACCCCGTGGGTGCCTCGCCGAGCACCAGCAGCGCGTCCCCGCGCCGCATCCCGGCCAGGGCCCCTTCCCGGCGCGGGAGCTGGGTGGCGTCCACGACGAACAGATGAGGTGCCTCGCCCTGCACGGCGATCCGGCTGCTGCCCTCGATCAGCCGGAAGACCTGGGTGACGTCGGGCGATCCGGGCTCCGGCGCGCCCGCGCCCGCCGACGTAGCCAGGGCGAACGCCTCGTCCAGGCTGGCCGCGTGATGCAGCCGCGAGGTCGGCGCCTCGTTCCCGGACAGCAGCCCGCCGCCGCTCAGGGATCCCACCAGGGTGACCTCGACGAGCGCCCCCACCGGGCCGCCGAGCGCCTCGGCGACGACGGCCCGCGCCAGGCCGCGCACCTCGTCGTCCGGACCCGCCACCGAGACGGGCCCCGCCGCCCGGGAGAGGTCGACCAGGACCCGGTCGGGGCCGTCCGTGCCCACCGTCACCGTCAGCGAGTACGGCAGGGCCGGCTGGCCGTCGGGCCCCGGGCGGTGCAGATCGTCGGGCGAGATCGTCCACCGCTCGCCGTCCGCCTCGGCGGTCCAGGGCGCGGGGGCGGTCTCCTCGGCCCCGGCCAGCAGCAGCCCGAGGCGCTCCTCGGAGTAGACGACGGCGTACACGTCGGGCAGCGACCGGCCCGAGCGCAGACACTCGCCCGTCAGCCGCCGCAGGCCCGCGTCGATCACGTCCAGCGCCTCCCGGCCCACGACGGCGGCCGAGGCGGCGACGGGCTTCGGCGGGCGGGGCCGCCGTCGCTCGGTGACGATCAGCGCGGCGATCGCACCGATCAGCGCCAGCCCCAGCACCACGGCCAGGACGTACCAGATCATCTTCTGACTCCTTGTCACAACGCCCCGGCGGCGGAGCCGGGGCGGTCGGCAGCGAGGTGACACGGTCGCTGCGCCGTGCACCCGATGGCCACTACGGCGCCCGTCCGCGGATGGTTCACCGGGCACGTGGGTGAACCATCCGCGGACGGGCGCCGTAGGTCCCGGCAGTGGCAGGGGAGCCGCCCATGTGGCTTTCCTGCCCCCGATTCACGCCGGCTGGAGGACGTACTCGTGTCGTTGATGTTGACCGTGGTCGAGGCGGGTGGTGACGCGTTCGACGTCCACCTCGACGCCGACCCGGACACGCCCGTGAGCGCTGTCGCTCAGGCGCTGGGCCGGGCGGGAGGCGTCCCCTGGCCCCCGGAGGGCCTCGGCCTGTACGCGGACGACCGGCTGCTGCCCGTCGACCTGCGGCTGCGGGACGCGCCCCTGCACCACGCGGCCGTCGTCGGCCTCGGCCGCCCGGCGGGCACCGCGTCGGTGGAGCCGGACGGCCTGGTGGAGCTCCGCACGGTCGGCGGGATCGGCGCGGGCACCGTGCACCGGCTCGACATCGGCGAGTACCGGATCGGCCTGGCCCACGACGGCAGCGCCCAGGTGCTGCGCGCCGTGCCGGACCGTCCCATCGCCCTCCTGACGGTGGGCCCGGGCGGCCGCTGCCGCATCGCGCCCGACGGCCCCGACGGCACAGTCCCGCAACTGGACCGCGAGGACCTCACCGAGCCCACCCCCTGGACGGTCGGCGCGCAGCTCCTCGTAGGCGACTGCCTGCTCGAACTCGCGCTCCCGCAGAAGCCGGACGCGGCCCTGCAGCCGTCGGAGGACGGCACCGGCTGGGACTACAACCGGCCGCCGCGGCTGAGCCCGGCCCAGGCCGCCACCCGCTTCACCCTGCCCTCACCGCCCGCCGCGCCCGCCGCCCGGCCGCTTCCGTGGATCACCGCGCTGGTCCCGCTGGTGATGGCCGGAGCCGGGGCGCTGATCTTCGACCGCATGTCGATGCTGCTGTTCGGGCTGCTCTCCCCGGTCGCGATCGTCGGCAACTACGTGATGAACCGGCGCACCGGCCGCCAGTCCCACTCCGACAGCGTCGCCGCGTACGAGGAGAAGAAGGCGCGCATCGAGGGCGACGCGGCCCAGGCCCTGGCGGCGGAGCGCACCGCCCGGCGCCGCGGCTTCCCGGACCCGGCCGAGGTCGTGCTGACCGCCGTCGGCCCCCGGCGCCGCCTGTGGGAGCGCCGTACCTCCGACGCCGACTTCCTCGAACTGCGCATCGGCACCGCCGACCTGGCGTCCGCCGTGGTCCTCCAGGACCCGACGAAGGACGAGCACCGCCGCGAGGACGCCAGGACCGCGTACGACGTCCCGGTGACCGTTCCGCTGCGCGAGCACGACGTCCTGGGCATCGCGGGCGAAGGGCCGGCCGCGCGGGCGGTGGCGCGCTGGGTGATCGCCCAGGCCGCCGTCCTGCACAGTCCGCGCGACCTCCAGATCCACCTCCTGACGACCGGCGAACGCGGCCGGGACGGCTGGTCCTGGCTGCGCTGGCTGCCGCATGTGCGCAAGAAGTCCGGCGACACCCCGGCCAGCATCGGCTACGGCACGGAGACCTGCGCCCGCCGCGTCGCCGAGCTCACCGCACTGATCGCCGAACGCGCCGGACAGGACCGGCGCGGCGGACCCGCGGGGCCCGACGTGCTCGTCGTCCTCGACGGGGCCCGCAGGCTGCGCTCGCTGCCCGGCGTGGCGCAGATCCTGCGCGAAGGCCCCGCCGTCGGCGTCCGCGCGGTCTGCCTGGACTCCGAGGAGCGGCTGCTGCCCGAGGAGTGCCACGCCGTCGTCGCCGAGGAGCCCGGCGGCACCGTCCGGGTGGGCCGCTCCGGCCGCGGCACCGTCGGGGGCATCAGGCCCGACGCGGTGTCCGTGGACTGGTGCCGCTCGCTGGCCCGCGCGATGGGCCGGCTGCGCGACCCGGACGGGGACGACGAGGAGGCCGCCGTGCTGCCCGGCGCCGCGCGCCTGCTCGACGTCCTCTCCCTCGACCCGCCGCGGGCCGACGCGATCCGGACCCGCTGGACCGCCGGGGGCCGCTCGACCCGGGCGGCCGTCGGCGTCTCCCTGGACGGCCCGTTCTACCTGGACCTCAAGCGCGACGGCCCGCACGGCCTCGTCGCCGGCACCACCGGCTCCGGCAAGTCCGAACTCCTCCAGACGCTCGTCGCCTCGCTCGCGGTGGCCAACCGCCCGGACGCGATGACGTTCGTCCTCGTCGACTACAAGGGCGGCTCCGCGTTCAAGGACTGCGTGGACCTGCCGCACACCGTCGGCATGGTCACCGACCTCGACGCCCACCTCGTCGAGCGGGCCCTCGTGTCGCTCACGGCCGAACTCACCCGGCGCGAGCACATCCTCGCCGCCGCCGGAGCCAAGGACATCGAGGACTACGTCGATCTCCTGGAGCGTGAACCGAGGGCCGGCCGCGCGCCGATGCCCCGACTCCTCATCGTCATCGACGAGTTCGCCTCGATGGTGCGCGACCTGCCGGACTTCGTGAAGGGCCTGGTCAACATCGCCCAGCGGGGCCGCAGCCTCGGCATCCACCTGATCCTGGCGACGCAGCGCCCCAGCGGTGTCGTCTCCTCGGAGATCCGCGCCAACACCAACCTGCGCATCGCGCTGCGGGTCACCGACGCGGGGGAGAGCCAGGACGTCCTCAACTCCCCGGAGGCCGCCGGGATTTCGCAGGGAACCCCGGGCCGGGCCTACGTGCGCCTCGGCCAGAACTCCCTCGTGCCCTTCCAGTCCGGGCGCGTCGGAGGCCGCCGCCCCGGCGCCGCCGCCACCTCGCTGCCGGCCCCCTGGGCGGTGCCGGTCGGCTGGGAACGACTCGGCGAACCGCTCCCGGAACGGCCCCGCGCCGCCGCCGCGCCCGCCGAGGTGGAGACCGACCTCACCGGCCTCGTCGCCGCGATCCGCGCGGCGGAACGGGAGATGGGCATCCCCGCGCAGCACAGCCCCTGGCTCCCGCCGCTGCCCGAGATCCTGGTCACCGGCGACCTCCCGCAGCCCTCGCCCACGGACTACGACCTCGCGCCCGTGGCGTACGGCGTGGTGGACCTGCCCGCCCAACAGGCCCGGCTGCCCCTGCTGATCGACCCGGCGACCCTCGGCCACCTGCACATCGTCGGCTCGCCCCGGCAGGGCAGGTCGCAGACGCTGCGCACCATCGCCGGCGCCCTCGCCTCCGCCCACGCCCCGCACCAGCTGCACATGTACGGCATCGACTGCGGCAACGGCGCGCTGCTGCCCATCGAGGGCCTGCCGCACTGCGGGGCCATCACCCAGCGCACCCAGCCCGACCGGGTGGCCCGGCTGCTTGCCCGCCTCACCAAGGAACTGACGCGACGTCAGGAGATGCTCGCCACCCGCGGCAGCGCCGACCTGCCGGAGCTGCGCCGCGCCCTGCCGGAGGGCGAACGCCCGCCGCACATCGTCGTGTTCGTCGACCGCTGGGAGGTCTTCGACAAGCAGCTCGGCGAGTACGACTCCGGGAACCTGCTGAACGCCGTGATGACGCTGCTGCGGGACGGCGCGAGCGTCGGCATCCACCTGATCATGACCGGTGACCGGGCGCTGTTCTCCAGCCGGGTCGCCGGCACCACCGAGGACAAGCTCGTACTCAAGCTGAACGAGAAGTCCGAGTACGGCGCGATCGGCATCACCCAGCGCAACGTGCCCGACGAGATCCCGCCGGGCCGCGCGTTCCGCGGCGCCGACAAGGCGGAGGTGCAGATCGCGCTCCTCACGGCGAACCCGGAGGGCCAGGCGCAGGCCGCCGCGCTGCACCGGATCGCCGAGCGGTGCCGCGAGCGCGCGGGTCAACTGCCGCAAGCCGTACGGCCGTTCCGTGTCGACACCCTGCCGGACCGGCTCACCTGGGAGGACGCGACCCGGTACGTGCCGCGGCCGCTGCCGTCGCCGCGCTGGGCCCTGTCCGGGGTCGGCGGCGACGAACTCGCCGCATACGGGCCCGACTTCGCGATCACGCCGACCTTCCTCGTCGCCGGACCCGCCCGGTCGGGACGCAGCACCGTCCTGGCGACGCTGGCCCTGTCGCTCCTGTCGACCCGCACGCCGATCGTCGTCGGCGCGCCCGCACGGTCGCCGCTGCGGCAGCTCGCCGGACGGCCCGGGGTGCTCGCGGTCTTCGACGACTCCGACATCGACCCCACCGCGCTGGAGGAGGCGCTGGCGGCCGCGCCGCAGGGGGCCGTGGTGATCCTGGACGACGCCGACCTGCTGCTGAAGACGAAGGCCGAGTCCGTCCTCACCCAGATCGCCAAGTCCGGCACGGAGACCGGCCGGGGACTGGTGATCGCAGGACAGACCGACCGGCTCTCCTCCGGCTTCTCCGGCTGGCACACCGAGGCCCGCCGCAACCGGTGCGGTCTGCTCCTGAAGCCGCAGAACATGAGCGACGGCGAGCTGATCGGCGTCAAGGTGCCGCGCAGCCGCCTGGGCGCGACCAGCCCGGGGCGGGCGATCCTGCACCTGGGCGACGGCGTGCTGCGCACCGTCCAGGTCCCGGAGACGGTGCTCCCGGCGGCCGGGAACTGACCGTACGCACAGAAGAGTTGAGGGCTCCCGCCGAAGAATTCGGCGGGAGCCCTCCCGTGTGCGGAGCGTGTCCCGGTCAGGTCGTCCCGGGGAGATAGCTGCCGTCGTGCGCAGGCGGGACCTTGTGGTCCGCGTTGGCCGCCGGACCGTAGATGAAGCCCGCCACTCCGAGGAAGAAGCCGGCCACCTCCGTACGGGACCAGGCGCCGATGATCCCCAGCATCGGGGCGATGGGCGGCATCTTGATGGGCAGGTTCTTGAAGTCGAGGAAGGCCGTGATGGTCTTGCCCAGAGCACCGCTCAGCGCCCCCATCGGGTTCTTCGGCACCTGCCCGAGCCACTTCAGATCGTCGATCTTGGACCCGATCCCCTTCAGGGCCTCACCGATCTCACCGGGGAGGTCCTTGAAGGAGTTGAGGGATTTGCCGATGTTCGTGGGGATGCTCTTGAAGGCCCCTGGGATTTCCTTGAACTCACCCGGAATTCCCTTGAGCAGCGTGCCGATCTTGGCGCCTGCCTTGAAGATCGCGCCCGCGCCGAGACCGAGGCCGATGATGTTGAGGACCATGTCGAGCGGATCCCACTCGCCCGTCTCGATGCTCTTGGCGATGCTGATCCCGAACGCCGCCCCGCTGAACACGAAGCTGCCGATCGTCAGGGCGAGTCCGAGGCCCTGAAGCCCGGGGATCAGCATGGCCAGGATGCCCAGGACGCCGCCGATGATGCCGAAGACGAAGCCGAGAGTGTCGCGGATCTTCTCCCAGATGCTCTTGCCCGGGACCGCCTCGTCCCGCGCGTCGTCCAGCGCCCGCGCCGCCACGCCGGCGGCGTCCTCGCGCACCTCGCGCGCGTCCTCCGCGAGCAGCCGGGCGGCGTCGAGATCGTCCTGGGCCGCATCGGCCTTGCCCTGCGCCGTGGACCGCTTGTTCGTGGCCTCGTCCAGGGCGCGCTTCGCGCTCTGTCGCGCCTCGTGCTCGTCCGGCGGGGGCATGGCCCCGTCGAGACGGCTGATGTCGGCCCCGGCCGCGCGGACCACCTCGGTGGCCGCGTCCAGCCGGTCCTTGGCCTTCCGCCCGTCCTCGAGCGCGTCGTCGGCCTTCTTCTGCGTGTCGTGCAGGACGTGCACGTACGTCTTCAGCGCGCCGGCCGCCTGGTCGTACGAACTGTGCAGTTTGCGCACCTGGTTGGCCAGATCGCCGAGCTTGTCCCGCAGCTTCTCCATGGACTTGCCCTCGCCCACCTGCTGGTTCTCCAGCTGGGACACGAGAGGGAGGGCGTCGCCCGCGTTGTTGGCCACGGAACGGTAGCTGTTCGCGAGCTTCTCCAGTATGTCCGCGTCGCCCGGAGTCGGGTCGTCGGAGAATCCGAAGACCGACTCCCATTCGGATACCGCCGGCCGCACCATGGTCGCGACCTCACTTTCCCTTGTGTTCTGTGCTCGGAGACTGCGTGGGCCCGGTCAGGTCGTCGAACCGGAACGACTCGGCGATCGCGTCGAAGACGTCGTGGAACTGCTCCGCCAGGTGCACGTTGGTGGTCGAGTTGGCGAGCACCAGGTACTCCCGGCTGTTCGGCACCGGGATCAGGACGTGCCGCATCACCGTGGGGATCCGCTTCCCCTTGGTCTCCACTTCCTCGATCCTGGTGATCCGCCCGACCGGGCCCACCTGGGGCAGGTCCACCATCTCCACCTCGCCCACGGGGAGTCCGGTGCCCTCCGCGTCGGCGCCGACCTGCAGGGCGGCCGCGACGATCAGTTCGGCCAGGTCCTCCGACTGTTCCTCGGGCACGGACACCCGCAGCACGATCGTCGTGGCGCTGAGCACCAGCGCGCCGTCGCCGGTGTTGAGGACCCTGAGCATCCCCGCCGCCTGCAGCGCGCCCTGCGCGTACGCGTCGCGGGCCGTGCGCCGGGTGTCGCGGATCAGGTCGTCCACCCGCTCGCGGGAGAGCGGGGCGTTCTTCACCTGGTCCTCGATCTTGCGGCGGATCGAGGCGTCCCGGGTGCTCGGGTCCAGGTCGAGATGCCACCACGAACCGGGGAACTTCAGCCGGTAGCCCGCCGGCGCGCCGGGGGGCCGCTCCATGGCCTGTTGCGTCATGACGCGATTTCCTTCCGCACGCCGCCGTCGTTCGTCACGCGTCCTTCTCCAGGGCCTTGCCGCTCTCGTCGTCCGTCTTCGTGAAGTTCTCGGAGATCTTGTCCGTGTTCTCCTTGAACACCTTCACGTTGTCGGAGACCTTCTCGAGACCCGCCACCCACGCCTTGTCGAAGCCGTCGAGCGCGTCCGCGAGCTTGGAGTCGCCGACAAAGGGCTTGAACGGCTTCACGTCACCCGCGGCGTGGTACAGGGTCGCGCTGTCTCCGATCAGGTCCGCGATGTTCTGGAGCTCCTGGGAGGTCTCCTTCAGATCCTGCACGGGCACGCTGATGCGCCCCATCGGTGTCTCCTTTCCTGCTCCGGACGTCCGGCTCCGCCCTCACGCGGAGGGCGGAGCCGGCCACGAGCGCACGTCAGCCGATGGAGCCGGACGTCTGGTCGTCGGTGTCGACGAACGCGTCGGCGACCTGCTTGATGAACTCGCTGACGCCCTGCAGCCCCTCGATCGCCTTCTCGGTGCCGTTCTTGTACTCCTCCCAGAACGGCCGGAACTTGCTCTCGGAGCCCGGCGTCGCGTAGGCCGCCTCGACCATCTCGTCCATCTTGGTGTTGGCCTCGTGCAGGCTCTGCTGCATCAGTTCCTTCTGGTTCTGCAGCCAGGTCGACGCCTCCCGCATCTCGTCCGGGCTGATCCTGATGTTGCCGCCGGCCATGTCGCTTCCTTCTCTCGTCTCGAGTCGCCGCGGTCAGTGATCCGCGCACACCGGGCTCTACGGGGCACACGGTGAGGCGGTTCACGCCTGTTGCGGAACGGTGACGAAAGGAGCGGGCGGCGCCGTGATCAGGCCCGTGAACAGGCCAGTCTCTCCGGCACCGGCCCGAGTGCGCGGGCCGAAGTGTCGTGAAGGGCGGAAGAGCCGAGGGCTGCAGAGGGGCGGTGAGGACGAAGAGGTGACGGGCCCTACGTACTGATGCGGCGCAGGGCGAGGAGAGTCGCGTCGTCGGTGCGGTGCGGACCGTCGAGGTGGGCCACGAGCCGCTCCGCGTAGTCCCGGAGCGCGGGGTGACCGGCCCCGGGACCGGCTTCCCCGAGGCACTCCTGCGCCGCGGCGAGGAAGCGGCGCGTGTCCTGGTCGGGGTCGCCCGCCCGGCGTTCGGTGAGGCCGTCGGAGTACATCAGGACGATGTCGCCCAGCCGCAGCGCCGTGGTGGTGGCGGTGTAGGACTCCCCGGGCACGACGCCCAGCGGAAGGTCGGCGCACCCGTCGGACGTCGACAGCGGGACGGCGCGGCCGTCACGCACCAGCACGGGACGCGGATGCCCGGCGCAGGTCCAGCGCAGCTGCGCGGTCTCCGGGTGGTAGCGGGCGATGATCGCGGTGGCGGTGGACTCGTTGCCGTCGGCGCAGGCCACCTCGTTGAGCCAGCGCGTCAGCCGCTCGACGGGCTCCTCGGTGTAGCCGAGCCCCGCGAGCGCGTACCGCAGTTTGGCCATCAGGGTCGCCGCTTCGAGACCGTGTCCCCGGGCGTCGCCCAGCGCGATGAGCAGCTTGCCGTCGGGCAGCTTGCGGGCCTTGTACCAGTCACCGCCCACTCCGGCGTCCCGCGCGTCGGGCCGGTAGACGGCCGCCGCCTCCAGACCGTAGGGGGTGAGCTCGTCCTGGAAGTGCGGCAGCACCGCTTCGCGCAGGACGTCGGCGACCTCCGCGACGGCCTCGGCGCGCTCGTGCTCGCGGCGCGCCGCGCGCTCCGCACGCTTCGCCGCCTCGCGGCGCCGCAGGTCCGTGGTGACGTCGATGAGGACGGCCCGCAGCGCCCACACCAGGCTGCCGGGAGCGATGCGCACCGGTTCGGCGACCATGCGGAAGACCCGCCCGCCGGTGCCCCGAAGGTGCAGTTCGCACTCGGCGGTGTGCTTGCGCAGGATGACGTCGTAGAGGGTCTGGTACAGCGCGGGCAGGCTGTCGGGCATCGCCGCGCCGGCCAGGTCGTACAGGCCGGGCACCATCGTGTCGTCGGCGAGGCCGAGCACCTGACGGAAGCCGCGGGACGCCTCGACCCCGTCGTCGCCGAGATTCCACTCCGCCCAGCAGGTACGCACCAGTTGCTGGGCGGCGGCCGCCATGCGGAGCCGGTTTCCGCGCTGCCAGGTCAGCAGGAAGTGGTCACCGCAGGGCGCGACCCGGACCTCGTCGTTGATCCGCACCGGCCCCGACGGCGTCTGCGTGAGCCACTCCACCATCTCGGGCCCCTGCGGAGTGCCCTCGTGGAACGCGCGGGTCAGCATGCCGGGGACCGCCGTGCGGGACAGGGCGGGAAAGCGTTCGTAGAGCGATACGGGACCGGTCCAGCGCGGCACCGCGCCCTGCGGCATTCGGGTGGCGGAGTAGGAGAGCGCCATGGCGTTCTGGGTCACGTAGAGGATGTCCTGGATCTCCCCGTCGTCACCGTGGACGAGCGTCAGCAGCAGCGCCCCCATCGGAAGGGCGTCGAGCACTTCCTGGCCGGAGGGCGAGGGCCCCGCGGGGGTGGGGGACGGCGTGGGGGACGTGCCGGGAACGGGCCGGTAGAGCTCATGGAGTTCCGCGTACGTGGTGACCCGGCGGCGCTGGGCCTCCAGCAGTTCGTGGATCGCCTGCAACTCCAGGCGAGAGCGCGCGCCGCCCGTCGGGGGGCGCTCGTCCATGGGCATATCGGGCCTTCTCGGTGCGGGGCGTGCCGACCGTGCAGGAACAGCATCGAGGCGGCGAGGCGGCGCTGCCAGTCGGTGAACCCGCCGCCGGGTTGCCGGTCCGGCAACTTTCCGTGCGCCGCGGCGCGGCTCTGCGCACTATCGAAACGGCGCCCGTCAGGAATGCCGCGGCGCGACATCACGAACAACGGGAGGCATCCGGTGGCAGGACAGCACGAGCACGGTGGAACCGGGGAACACGACGAGCAGGCGGCCGCCGCGATGTTCGAGCCGGCCGGCTGGGACGAGCGGTACGCGGGGCAGGAGCGGTTCTGGAGCGGCGACCCCAACCCGCAGGTCGT
Source organism: Streptomyces sp. HmicA12 (assembly GCF_000373565.1). Classification (GTDB taxonomy): domain Bacteria; phylum Actinomycetota; class Actinomycetes; order Streptomycetales; family Streptomycetaceae; genus Streptomyces. The sequence goes on from NZ_KB891851.1 coordinate 357,290, forward strand.
CGCCGCCGTGGACGGACTCGCTCCCGGGACCGCGCTCGACGTCGGCTGCGGCGAGGGCGGCGATGTCGTCTGGCTGGCGGGGCGGGGCTGGCGCGTGACCGGCGCCGACTTCTCGGCGGAGGGCCTGGCCCGCGCCGCCCGCCACACCGAGCAGGCCGGTGTCGCCGACCGCGTCGACTGGTGGCAGGTCGACGCCCGGAAGTTCGAGGCCGGCGAGCGCTCGTACGACCTGGTGACCAGCCACTATCTGCACGCCCCCGACGGAGGCATGGTCGAGGTGACCCGCCGGCTCGCCGCGGCCGTCGCCCCCGGCGGGCTGCTGCTGGTCGTCGGCCACGCGCCGTCGCACGAGTTCACGCAGCTCTCCGAGAGCCACCGCAACGCGATGTTCCTGGCCGCCGAGCTCCTGCCCGCTCTGCCGGACGACTTCGAGCCCGTTGCCGTGGAGCAGCGCACCCGCACCCTCCACCGGGACAGCGGTCCGGTCGAGGCCGAGGACTCGGTCCTGCTGGCGCGCCGCGCGCGCCACTGACCCCCGCGACACCGGCGCTCCGGTTGCCGCCCGGATCGGCGTGGGTGAGTTTGGTGGGGAAGAAGGGGATACGGGGGTACGCAAACGCACCCGTCCCACCTGCCGATTCTCAGGAGGACCCATGACGAACCCCGAACAGGACCCGAACCAGCACGAAGGCCCGGCGGACGGTGGCGCGGCGGGTACGCCGGGCGTGCACGACGGGGGTGCCGACGGTGGGGCGGAGGGTCCCGCGGACGGTGGCGCGGCGGGTACGCCGGGCGTCCACGACGGGGGTGCCGACGGTGGAGCGGAGGGCCCTGCCGACGGTGGCGCGGCGGGTACGCCGGGCGTCCACGACGGGGGTGCCGACGGTGGAGCGGAAGGCCCCGCGGACGGTGGCGCGGCCGGTACGCCGGGCGTGCACGACGGAGGTGCCGACGGCGGAGCCGACCAGTCCGGCAGTGCCGTTTGAGCAGCTCGCCCATCGAGCTTCAGGACGCCGACGCCCAGCCGGGCGACGGCGTCCTGCACGCGCGCCTCACCGACCTGAGCCGGGAGGAGTTCGCCCGGGACTTCTGGGCCCGCACCCCTCTGCTCACGCGCGGAGCCAGTGACTTCACCGACCTGTTCTCCGCCGACGCCGTCGACGAACTGGTCTCCCGGCGCGGTCTGCGCACCCCCTTCCTCCGCATGGCCAAGGACGGCGCCACCCTTGCGGAGTCGTCGTTCACCGCCCCGGCGGGGGTCGGCGCGTCGATCGCGGACCAGGTCGACGACACCGCCCTGTGGCGCGGCTTCGCCGACGGGGCGACGCTCGTCCTCCAGGCACTGCACCGCACCTGGGCGCCGGTGGCGGACTTCGTGTCCCGGCTCGGTACGGAGCTGGGGCACCCGGTGCAGGCCAACGCCTACGTCACGCCGCCGCAGAACCGCGGGTTCGACGACCACTACGACGTGCACGACGTCTTCGTCCTGCAGATCGCGGGCACCAAACGCTGGATCATCCACGAGCCCGTCCACCAGGACCCGCTGCGGGACCAGCCGTGGACCGATCGCCGCTCCGAGGTCGCCCGGGCCGCACAGGGCGAGGCCCACCTCGACACCGTCCTCGCACCGGGTGACGTCCTCTACCTGCCGCGGGGCTGGCTGCACGCGGCCGAGGCACAGGGCGCGGTCTCGATCCACCTGACGCTCGGCGTCCACAACTGGACGCGCCACGCGCTCGCCGAGCAACTCGCCCAGAAGGCGCTGGAGTCGATGCGGGACGACCCGCGGATGCGCGCCTCGCTGCCGCTCGGTACCGACGGGCCGGACGCCGAGCTCGCCCTGGTCAGGGAACATCTCGTCGCGGCCCTGACGGAGGCGGACCCCGCACCGCGGTTCCACCGGACCCGCCGCGGCCAGGCCCGGCCCGCCCCGATGGGACCGCTGTCCCAGCTCGCGGCCCTCGACGCGCTCTCCCCGGCCTCGCGGGTGCGGCTCCGTGAGGCACTGGAGACACGCCTGGAGGGCGGACGCCTGCACACCCGGGTCGGCTGGCTCGACTTCCCGGAACAGGACCTGCCGTCCGTGATCCGCATGCTCGACGGCGAGGCCCACACCGCGTATGACCTGGGCGTCGACCTCGTGGAGCGACTCCTGCGCGCGGGCGTCCTGGTGCCCGCGGGACCGTGAGGCGGCCGCGGTGAACACGGCGGCCAGGTTCTTCTGCGCCGACGCCGCCCGGCTGCGGAACGACTCGTTGGCGGGCACGGCGCCGTACGGCTCGATCTGGATCCTCGTCGAGTACCGGGGCGGCTGGCCGCCCAACGGCTTCGACGGCCTCCCCCTCGAACCCGGGACCAAGAAGCTCGTGTTCTCCGCCGCTCAGGCGGTGCGGGCACGCATCCTGCTGATCAGACGCCACGGACGCCGCCCCTCCGACGGACCGCGGCGCTGGGCGGTCCTGCGCCACGGGAGCGACGGCGCCCACCGGCAGACGTGGGGCACCTGGGAGCGCGACGAAGACCTGGCCGCCATCGCCGAGGCCCTCGCCGCCCCCGGTGAGCCGTCGGCCCGACCCGTCGTCCTCGTCTGCGCCCACGGGATGCACGACGCCTGCTGCGCCGTGCGCGGACGGCCGGTGGGACGGGCGCTGAGCGAGCGCTGGCCGGACCTGGTGTGGGAGTGCACGCACGTGGGGGGCGACCGATTCGCCGCGAACGTCGTCGTCGTGCCCGACGGCGTCTACTACGGCAACCTCGACGCCGCGTCGTCCGTCACCGCCGTCGAGGAACACCTGGCCGACCGCGTCCACGCCGATCACCTGCGCGGCTACACCAACCTCTTCCCGCCCCAGCAGACCGCGGTCGCAGCCCTCCTGAGCCGCTTCGGCCCGGCCGGCCGGCATCACTACGTCGTCGAGGAGACGACGCGCGACGGCGACCGCTGGCACGTCCGCGTCCTGAGCCGCGCGTACGACGCGGTGTACGACGTCGAGGTGCGGTCCCACCGGACGCCTCCGCGCCAACTGACCTGCCGCGGCGTGTCGGTGAGTTCCACGGTCGTCCACGAGGCGCTGTCGATCGTCGTCGGGCGGCGCTGACCGGACGGCTGCCATGTTTGTGGGCAGGACGACGGGTCACGCGGACAGAGCCGGAGCCAGAGCCATGGCGTGTCGCACCCCGAGGAGAGTCGCATGTTCGAAGCGGAGAACATCCGTGACTGGCGAGAGCACGATGTCGTCGACGCGGAGGGACGCAAGATCGGTTCGCTGGAGTCGGTCTATGTGGACACGTCGACCGACCGACCGGCCTTCGCCGCGGTCACGCTGGGCCTGCCGACGCGCAAGCGGATCACCTTCGTGCCGCTGGCGAAGGCGGTCGTGGCCCCCACGTACCTGAAGGTGGCCTGGCCCCGGCAGCTGGTGAAGGACGCGCCCTCCATCGACCTGGACGGAGAACTGCCCGCCGAGCAGGAACGCGAGGTCTTCGCTCACTACAGCCTGGAGTACGGCGACGGCAGCACCCGGCGCCTCGCGCGGCGCTGACCACCTGCCCTCACCCGGCCGGTTCCGCGGAGCGCGGCACCTAGACTTGCCCGGCAGGGACAGAGGAACGACGCCGTCGTTCATGAGCGTCGCGCGGGACAGGAGTGAGCCGGTGGTGGCAGGGTCTGGCGGTTCGCCGGGACGGTTCGACGATCCGGCCCCGGACGTGCTCGCCCAGGCGGCCGAGGCGTTCGCGTTGCTCGCGTCGCCGACGCGCCTGCACATGGTGTGGGCCCTGGCACAGGGCGAGAGCGATGTGACCGGGCTCGCCGAGCGGGTGGGCGGCGCGCTGCCCGCGGTCAGCCAGCACCTGACCAAGCTGAAGCTCGCGGGCCTGGTCCGCGCACGCCGTGAGGGACGCCGACAGGTGTACTACGTCGACGACCCGGACGTGGTGACCGTGGTGCGGCTGATGGTCGGCCAGCTCACCGAGCGCGCCGAGCAGGCCGGTGCCCCGGTACGCCGCCTGCGCGGAGCCGGTGCCTGAAGGCGCCGAGATGGCCACGCACGACCCCGCCCCGCACACCGCCGCACCCCGACCGGGTGCGGGAAACCCGGGGCACGCGGCCGGTCCCGTCCCTGTCCCCGGCGACCCGACCGCCCTGCAGACACTCCGCGCCCTGGACGCGAGCCCGCGCGGACTGACCGGCGCCGAGGCCGAGAAGCGGCTGGTCCGGTACGGGCCGAACACCCTGCCCGCAGCCCGGCCCGTCTCCTGGCCGGCCCGGTTCCGGCACAGCCTGCGCGACCCCTTCACCGCCGTCCTGTTCTGCCTCGGGATCGTCTCCGCCCTGGTGGCCGCGTGGGGCACCGCCTGCGTCATCCTCGCCCTGGTGGGCGTCAGTTGCGCCCTGCGCGCGCACGGCGAGTACCGTGCCGACCGGGCCGGGGACGGGCTGCGAGACCTCGTCGCGGGGACCGCGAGCGTGCAGCGCCGGGCGACCGCCGGGGCCGAGCCCCAGGTGCGCGAGATCCCAGTCGACGACCTGGTGCCGGGCGACGTGGTCCGGCTCGCGCCGGGCGACCTCGTCCCCGCCGACCTGCGGCTGCTGCGGGCCCACGGACTGACGGTGCAACAGGCGGCGCTGACCGGGGAGTCGGCGCCCGTGGCCAAGCGACCGGTGGACGCGCCGGACGGCGGCGACACCGGCCACCTGTGCTTCCAGGGCAGCGGCGTCGCCTCCGGCAGCGGCACCGGAGTCGTGGTGGCGACCGGGGCGGACACCCGGTTCGCCGCGGTGCGCGGCACGGGGCAGCGGCGTACGGCGAGCGCCTTCGACCGCAGCGTGCACGGCATCTCCTGGATGCTGATCCGCTTCATGCTGATCACGCCGCCGCTGGTGCTGATGGCGAACGCCGCGCTGCGCGGCCGTGGCCTGGAGACGCTGCCGTTCGCCGTCGCCGTGGCCGTCGGCCTGACCCCCGAGATACTGCCGGTCATCGTCACCACCTGCCTGGGCCGCGCCGCGTCCTTGCTCGCCCGCACGCACGGCGTCATCGTGCGCCGCCTCCCGGCCCTGCACGACCTCGGCGCCGTCGACGTCCTGTGCGTCGACAAGACCGGCACCCTCACCCGCGACGAGCCCGTCGTCGACCCCGCCCGCACCAACCCCGACGCCCTGCACTGGGCGGGCGCCTGCGCCTGGTGGACGCTCCAGACCGCCGAACTCGCCGACCCCGACCCGCTGGACGAGGCCCTCCTCGCCGCCACCGGCCCCGAGGACTGGGACGCGTACGACGGCGTCGACGCGCTGCCCTTCGATCCCGTACGCCGCCTCGCCACCGCCGTCGTCCGCGAACCCGGCGCGCTCGGCACGCACACCCTCGCCGTGAAGGGCGCCGTGCCGGAGGTCCTGGAACGCTGCGCGATCAGCGACGAGGAGCGGGCCGGACTGCTGAAGCGCGCCGCCGAGCTCGCCGCCGACGGGGTCCGCCTGCTGGCCGTGGCCACCGCCCAGCGCACGGCCCGCACCCGCGCCTACCGCCCGGCCGACGAACGCGGCCTGGTCTTCCGCGGCTTCGTCGCCTTCCACGATGCCCTCGCGGACACCGCGCAGGACGCCGTACGCGCCCTCACCGGGCAGGGCGTCACGGTCAAGGTGCTCACCGGCGACCACCCGGCCACGGCGGCCCGTGCCTGCCGCGACCTCGGCATCGACCCCGGCGACGTCCGTACGGGCGAACAGCTCGCGGACCTCACCGACGCGCAACTCTCCGCGCTGGCCGCCCGCACCACCGTGTTCGCCCGCTGCACCCCCGCCGACAAGGCCCGCGTCGTCACCGCGCTGCGCGCCCACGGGCACACCACCGGCTTCCTCGGCGACGGCGTCAACGACCTGCCCGCGCTGCGCGCCGCCGACGTCGGCGTCTGCCCGCGCGACGGCGTCGACGTGGCGCGCCGGAGCGCGGACGTGGTGCTCGCCGAGAAGGACCTCACGGCGATCGGGCACGCCGTCGTCGCGGGCCGCCACTCCAGCGCCAACATCGCCTCGTACCTGCGCATCACGCTCTCCTCGAACCTGGGCAACGTGATCGCGATGCTCGTGGCCGGGCTGATGCTGCCGTTCCTGCCGATGCTCCCGGCGCAGGTCCTCGTCCAGAACCTGTGCTTCGACGCCGCCCAACTGGCGCTCGCGTACGACCAGCCGGACCCGGCGGCGCTGCGCCGCCCCACGGTGCTGCGCCCGCGCGCCTTCCTGCGGTCCCTGACCGGCTTCGGCGCCCTGGGCGCGCTCGCCGACCTCGCCACCTTCGGGGTCCTCGCCCTGTGCCTGCCCGGAGCGCTCGGCCCGGAGGACCAGGCCGGCTTCCACGCCGGATGGTTCACCGAGAACCTGCTCACCCAGGCCCTCGTCATGCTCCTGCTGCGCACCGGCCGCCACACCGCCGAGGGCCGCACGCCGGGACCGGTGCGCCGGGCGGCCACCGGCCTCGCGGTCATCGGCATCGCCGTGCCGCTGACGCCCCTCGGCCCGCTCCTGGGCCTCACGTCGCTGCCCGCCCTCTACTACCCGCTGCTCGCGGCGGTGCTTGCGCTGTACGCGTCCGCGCTCCTCGTCCTGCGCGGGCGGGCCCGCGCGGTTCACCCGTAGGACAGGTTCGAGCAGATGTCCTCGTCGGCCGACCGCGCGCCGTCCGCCACGCTGGAGGGCACGGCCGTCGGAGTCGCGGAGGCGGTCGCGCCGGCCGCGTCGGGGGAGTGGTCGGCGCCGACGACGACGCTGATGCCGGAGTCGCCGCTCGCGGTGAGCCCGGCGCCGGGGAAGAGGCCGGCGAGGGTCTCGGCGTCGTCCTTCTGCCCGGGACCGTAGGTGATCGTCGTGGTGGCCGGGCCGCGGGTGGCGGCGTTGCCGGTGCCGGTGACGGTGAAGCCGTGCGCGGTGAGGCCGGCGGCGACCTCGGCGGCGAGGCCACGCGTGGTGGTGCCGTTGTAGACGGCGACGGAAATGCCGTGGCCGGACACCTCGGCGCCGGCACTCGCCGGGGGAGACGCGGAGGCGGCGGCCCGGCCGGCCTTCTTCCCGCCGGCGTTCTTGCCGTCGAGGGTGCGGTCGTCCTTGAGCGCCGCCCACAGGGCATCGGCGTCGGGCTGGACGACGGCGACGCGGTTGCCCTGGTAGCGCCAGGGGATGGTGACGAACTTGGTGTTGTGCAGGTCGACGTTCTTGAGGGACATCGCGAACTTCAGCAGTTTGTCCGCGGAGCCGAGCCCCGGGTCCACGGTCATCGACGCGGTCGCGGCGTCGGCGAGCGGCAGCAGCTTGGTGGGCGTGAAGCCGTCGTCCTTGATCTTCGCGACGAGGCTGGAGACGAAGGCCTGCTGGCGCTTGATGCGGCCGATGTCGGAGCCGTCACCGATGCCGTGCCGGATACGGACGTAGTCGAGGGCCCTCTGCCCGGAGACGGTCTGCTCGCCCTCCTTGAAGAGGCGTTTGCCCTGTGTGGCGCGGTGCGGGTTCAGGTCGTTCTGGTAGACGTCGTTCGGCAGGCAGACCTTCACGCCGCCGACGACGTCGGTGAGTTCGGAGAAGCCCTTGAAGTCGACGACGACCGTGTGGTCGACGCGCAGTCCGGTCAGTTCCTCCACGGTGTTCTGCGTGCAGGCGGGGTTGCCCTCGGCCGTCTCGCCCGTCGAATAGGCCGAGTTGAACATCACGTCGGTCCGTGTCGCGCTCCACGAGCCGTCGGGGAGCTTGCACGGCGGGACGGTCACCAGGGTGTCGCGGGGTATGGAGACGCCGATGGCGTGCCGGTGGTCGGCGTAGACGTGCAGCAGGAACGCGGTGTCGGAGCGGCCGACGTCGTTCTTGTCGCCGCCGCCCAGATCGCTGTTGCCGCCGGTGCGGGCGTCGGTGCCGATGACGAGGACGTTCTCGCCCTTCGACGCGTCGGCGTCGGGCCGGTTCTTGGACACCCCGTCCGCGCCGAACGTGTCGATGCTGCCGTTGAGCCTCAGGTACAGCCAGCCCGCGCCGGCCGTGATCAGGAGGAGGAACGACACTCCGGTGACGAGCGCGATCCGGAGCCGGCCGCGCCGGGGGCGGCGCCTGTTCGGTGCGGCACGGCGGCGCGCGGGCTTCGCCCTGCGCCGGGTGCGCCCGGCCGGCGTCTCGGGGGTCTGCGACATGTACGGGCCTTCATCCTGTGCGTCTTACGAGGGGAGACGGCCGACGCCACCTCAAGGTTGTACGGTTGCGCAATGTAGCAAGTACTGCTGAGAGTGCGGTCCGTCCGCCGCGCCCCAGTGCGAGCGTCACGACGAGAGGTGGACCGCATGTTCCGCAACGCCATCGAGCCCTGGCACCTGTTGATCCTGGGCCTGGTGATCATCCTGCTCTTCGGATCGAAGAAGCTGCCCGACACCGCCCGCTCCCTGGGCAAGTCGCTGCGCATCCTCAAGAGTGAGACCAAGGCCATGAAGGAGGAGGGCGAGCGGCCGGCGGAGCCCGCCGGGGACGGCGCCGACGGGCAGCCGGCACCCGGACTCGCTCCGGCGGCCCCCGACCGGTCGGCCGCCGCCCGCTCGGCGACCGAGCCCGGCGCCACCCGCTGAGCGCCTGTGCCGCGCGCCGTCACGGGCTCGCCCCGTCGAACCCGTAGCGCAGCGGCTTTTCCTGTACGCGCAGGTCGCGCCGGTGGACGTACAGGCCTCGGCCCACGAACCCTCCGGATCGGTTGCCTCCTCCAGGTCGCAGGGCCGGGTGATCTGGAGGGGTTCATGGCCGTCGCTTCGGGCACGTTCGCCCTCCCTGGGTTCGCTGGGTTCGTGTGAGGGCGATGCGGTCAGGTGGCGTCGGGGTCGAAGCCGGCCCGCGGGCGCTCGGGAGCCGACTCCGGCTTCGCGGGGCCGACGGTGGTGTCCGCCGGTTCGCGCCGGGGGTCGAGAGCGTCCCGGATCTCGCCGAGCTCGCGGCCGAGGCTGTCGTCGCCGTCCAGGACGTGTTTGCGCACGAAGGTCTTCGGGTGCAGGTCGCGGACGTCGAAGTCCTGGAATTCCGGGCCGAGTTCGGAGCGGATCTCCTGCTGGGCGTCCTCGGAGAACTCGCGGATCCTGCGCACCGTCCGGGCCGCGTTCTGCAGGAACTCGGGCAGCTTGTCCGGCCCGAACAGGAGGAGGCCGAGCGCGGCGATCGTGATCAGCTCCATGAGGCCCACGTCCGAGAACATCCGGTACTCCTTGCGTGGCGGCGGGCGTGGTGGCGGTGCGGCTCCCTGCCGCACATGATGCTTTAGTTATTGCGCAATCAATGGAACCATTGTCGTGGCGCGCACGTTGTCCCGGGTGACAGCACGCCGTGAACGACGGCTCGAACGTATGGAGGTAGCAGCGGTGGGAGTTTCCCTGGGCAAGGGCGGCAACGTGTCCCTGAGCAAGGAGGCGCCGGGACTGACGGCAGTCCTGGTGGGCCTGGGCTGGGACGTGCGGACCACGACGGGCGCCGACTACGACCTCGACGCGAGCGCCCTGCTGTGCGACGCGTCCGGCAAGGTGCTCTCGGACCGGCACTTCGTCTTCTACAACAACCTGACCAGCCCGGACGGCTCGGTCGAGCACACCGGTGACAACCTGACCGGTGAGGGCGAGGGCGACGACGAGAGCGTGAAGGTGAACCTGGCGGCCGTGCCCGCCGAGGTCGACAAGATCGTCTTCCCGGTCTCGATCCATGACGCCGAGGCGCGCGGCCAGAGCTTCGGCCAGGTCCGCAACGCGTTCATCCGCGTCGTGAACCAGGCGGGCGGCACCGAGATCGCCCGCTACGACCTGTCCGAGGATGCCTCCACCGAGACGGCGATGGTCTTCGGCGAGCTGTACCGGCACGGCGCGGAGTGGAAGTTCCGCGCGGTCGGCCAGGGCTACGCGTCCGGACTGCGGGGAATCGCCCAGGACTTCGGCGTGCAGGTCTGACCCACTCGCACCGAGGCCCGCCGCCCGAGGGCGAGGCGGCGGGCCGATCCGCCCGTTCCCCTGCTGTTCGGCGGCGATGAACAGCAGGTCCGTCGGCTCTGGTTCGACTACGCTGCCGGAGCTGGCACACGTGAACGAAGGACGCAGATGGCTCGCCCTTACCGCCCCGGACCGAAACAGTTCGTCTTCGCTGTCGGTGACGGCAACGACCAACAGGTCTCCGTGGGCGACCCTCAGGAAGCCTACGTGGCGTTCTCCGCGTTCTTCCGTGATCGGGACTCCGACACCTACACCATCAACGATGAACCGGCGGGGCAGAGTTTGGTACTCATGCCCCGGCAAGGTGTGATCTCGCGGATCAAGGATGCGGACCGATCCCGGTCGGAATACCTCCAGGTCGACAGGGGCAACCGCTACCTCCCGAGCGCGATGCTGTTCTTCGAGAACGGATATGCCGGCCTCGACCGCTTCGGCCAGTGGTTCCCCGACCTCGCCGACCTCGACGCGTCACCGGAGACCCGCGGTGCCGCCCGCGCCGCCACGTTCACGACGGAAGCGGCGGCGATCGAGGAAGTCGCTCGCATCTGGGGAGACTCGGGCATCGTGGATCCGAGCGACCAGTACTACGTCTTCTTCGTCTCGCACGGTGTCGACGACGACCGGGCCGAACGAGCCGAACTGCTCACGTTGATCGAGTTCCTCGGTATCGAACGAGTCGACGCCCCGGCCGAGGCCGCCGGGGGCGAAGTCTGGGTGCGCACCGACACACGCCTCGACGTCGCATGTGCACGGTGGGCGTGAACAGTCGGTGCGGGGTGGGGGTACGGCATCGTCGTGATGCCGGCCGTTGCCGTTGCCGTTGCCGCTGTGGGGAAGGCTCGCGTCCATGAGAGACATCGTTTTCACGCGCCGAAGCGGCTGGATCCCGAACGTGATCCGCGAGGACGGCGGGCTGAAGCTGATGCTCGGTGCCGGGGCCGACGCCAACCACGATCCCCGCACGTTCACGTTCCCGATCGGCGAAGCCCATCTTGCGGTGATCCAGGAGGACTTGGCCCGACACCTGCTGCTGTGGAGTGCGGTCCTTCCGCTGTGCGACGCCGCCGGGACCCGGGGCCGCCTCGACGAGAACGCCGCCGTCGCGCTCCTGGACCCGATCCTCCTCGGTGCGCCCGCGGACGTCGACGCGCTCTTCCGGCGCATCCGATGGGACAGGAGCCGGCTCGTCGCCCACGGGGCCGACATCGGTCCGCTGGAGCGCGGTCAGGTGTACGCGGCGATGCGCACGGCGACAGAGACGTCGAACGGGAAACGAGCCCAGGAGTACCACGCGGAGCGTCGTCGCGCCGAGCGCGGAGCGGTACTCGGCCCGCTCGACGCCGCGATTCTGAGGTACACCGGCCAGTATCTGCACGGCGCGACGGTTCCGCGGCGGAAGCCCGATGCCGTCGACCCCGCGCTGCTGCCCGAGGTCATGCGGGTGATCGCCACTGCGGAGCAGGCGTGCGCCGGGATGCGGATCGGCCGCGATCCACGACGGGGAGAGCGCGCCACGGACCGGCGCGACTGGGATCGGATGGAGACGACGGTCCAAGCGGCCGTGCGCCGTGCACACCCTGGACTCGCCGATGACGCGGTGCGTACCGTGAGCTTCCTGATGTGCTCGGAGGCCGCGGACCGCTCCAGGAACACGCCCCTGGAGGATGACGAGGAGGCCGCGGGCCACGGCGCCGACTTCGGCGGGAGCGCGAGCAAGACGGTCCTGTCGTTCACCGACGACAAGGGTGCCGAGAAGAAGTGGCTGCGGGACGGCCCCCGCACCGCCGACGCGGAGTTCTGGGAGTTCGTCGGCGAGCGCTCCGCCGCGGACAACGAAGTGTTCACCATCGAGGACGAGGAGATGGGCGAAGGGATCCAGCTCCACTTCTACGCGGACTCCATCGCCCGGATCACGACGCTGCGCGAGGGCGAAGGCGGCTCGGATCCGGAGTACCGGGTCGAGTACAGCCTGGTCGACGGGATCGGCGGGTACCGGAACCTGGTGAGCGCCTTCGTCCGCGGCGGCTGCGCCGCACTCGGACAGCACGGTCCCTGGATGTCGGATGTCGCCGAGTTCGAGCGCGCGCGCCGACGACGCGACGCCCGGCGCTGAAATCCCCCTCGCGGCAGGCGACCTGACACGGCATCAGAACAGCCTGCCGGGACGTGAGATGCGCAGGGTGGTCGGCCCCGGACGTCCAACGACCGGATCAGGCCCGGAGTTTGTGCTTCAGGTCGCCGGGCAGGTGTGTCAGCCACACCGTCGATGGGCGTGAGCCCCGAAGGAGAAACGGCCTATGCCGAAGCGCGAACCGGTCACCAGGAACCCCGACAAGGGCTATGTAGCGCTTCTCGGCTGGAGTCTCAACGCGGTGGAGGCCCTCGACCGGTTCGACAGAAGATACGTCGTCGTGGCCCCGGAGTGGGCCGAGGAGTACTGCGTCGAGCACGACATCCCGTACGTGCCGTGGAATTTCGAGCGGCTCAACGACCGCTCCATGGAGATCGCCGAGACCCTTCAGAACGAGGGCGTCGACGTCGCGATCCCGCTGTACGAGGAAACGGTCGAATGGGCAGGGGCGATCAACTCCGTCCTCCTCGGCAATCCGCGTCTGTACGGTCAGGCCATGCTGCTGCGCGACAAGGCGCTGATGAAGCGCCGCGCCCAACTCGGCGGTATCCGGGTGGGAATCTTCGAGGAGGCCCACGACCGGGACGACGTGATCCGCTTCCTCAAGCGCGTCAACCAGACGCTGCTCAAGCTGGACGGCGACCCGAACGACCCGATCCACCTCAAGGCGTTCGACAAGGCGGGATGCCTCGGGCACCGCGTCATCCGCACCCCGGACGAGATCGACATGATTCCGGAGGAGGAGTTCCCGGTCCTCATGGAATCCCATCTCGACGGCTGGGAGTTCGCGGTCGAGGCGTGGGTGCACAACGGGAAGATCAAGTTCCTCAACATCTCCGAATACGTCACGCTGGGATATTCGGTGTTCGTGCCGGCGACCCCGGAACTGGAGCGTTACCGCCCCCAGATCACGGCGCAGATCGAGAAACTCATCAAGACGTTCGACATCGAGTTCGGCTTCGTGCATCCCGAGTATTTCGTCACCAGTGACGGTGAGATGTACTTCGGCGAAGTCGCGTACCGGCCACCGGGCTTCAAGGTGTTCGAACTGCTTGAGCGGGCGTACGGGTTCAATGCCTACCATGGGCTGGTTCTGGCCTTCGATCCCAAGACGACCGAGGACGAGATCGACGCCTTCTTCCCGCGAGAGGTCGTCGACGCGTCCGGGGTCGCCGGCTGCTTCGGTGTCTACCCGCGGCGCCGTGTCGTCAGCGAGCTGGAGATCCCGGAGGAGACGGAGGACGACGACTACTACGAGTCGCACGACCTCTCGACACCGCTCGAGGAGACCGTCACCAAGAGGACCGCGTTCGGCACCCACTGGGGCCTGGTGTACTTCTTCGGCGACGATCCCTACCGCATGCGCGACCTGTTGAAAAGGCAGGAAGAGCTCGACTTCTACGTCTGACGCGACCCGTGGACGCAGGAGGCCAACCCGAGGGAAACCCTTTGAAACCGACCGTCGACGTCAGCGGTGGGGCCACGACGCTGGACAAGCGCGCGGCCTCACTCGACGACGCCATCCAGGCCATGGCCGAGACCCGCGACTTCGGCAAGTACACGAAGCTGCGGCGGGTCCTGGAAGCACTGCGACGGGTGCTCGGACAGCCGGGCGGCGCCGCGGCGGTCCAGTCCAGGGCGCAGGCACTTGAGGAAGCCGGCCTCTTCCAGGGGACGGACTGGGCCTCACCGGAGATCCTTCTCCCGGCCCTGGCCGGACCTGGGCTGCACAGCGGGGACGCGGACACCGTCGTCATGGAGGCGACCAGTGAGCTGCGGATGCTCGCCGTCGCCCGCGGCGACTTCGCGCACCCGACGCTGCCCGCCGAGGACGCCCGCCAGTTCCTGTCCCAGGTACTGGCCATGAACCTGGAGCTGCTGTTCAACCCGCCGAGCGAGGCGGAGCGGACCCAGCAGGGCCGGACCGCACAGCTCGTCCGGGACCTGTTCCGCCACCTCGCCGACGAGATCGGTTACGACAGCGTCCTGGACAAGCTGGTGGACGAGATCTGGCGGATCCTGCGCCAGCGTCCGATCCAGGTCGAGGCGGTGCAGGCCCTGATCACCCGGATCGCGGTCTACCGCAACGACCCGGACATCGCTCTCGGCGTGACGTCGGGGCAGGGCGTCGACCGGCTCATCACGAGCCTGTTCGGGACCACCGAGGCGTGCCGGGAGGACCCGGGCATCGACGTCTTCCGCTCCCGGCTGGAGGCGATGGACGCCGGCGGCCTGCAGTACGAGGCGACGGGGTTCGCGCGGGCGATGCACGACACCGGCCTGGTGTCGCCCTACCACGCCGAGCTGCTCCGGTTCCTCCTGAGCGAGAGCGAGCACCTCTACCTCGTCGGCGAGGCGCTCGGCCTCTCCGACACCGGCCGGAACTGCCTGCTGCGCTACAGCCAACTGGTGCACCGGCTGATCGAGGTGGCCGTGCACCCGCAGACCGCGCAGTGCGTCTACGGGCTGGCGCTGCTGCTCGACCGCGGCATCCTGTACGAGCCGCCGGTGGTGCCCGCGCTCTGGCGCCAACTGGCGCTCGAACTCTCCCCGGTCGCCCGCGAGCGGCTGACGACGGTGTTCGGCGAGACGCCGGGCCCGCGGGCGCGGCTCGTCGCGGGAGTGCTCTCCATGCTGGGCCTGCCGCTCGGTGTCGGTCAGGGCGACAACCCCACCTGCCAGTCGGCCCGCGCGCTGTCGATGTGGGCCTACAACGACCCGGACTACCTGCTGCAAGTGGTGGTCTGGGCCGCCCGCGACGACGAGATCCTCATGCACTTCGAGGGCCTGCCGATCTCGTCGAAGGACAGCGAGGCCGGAGTCGCGACCACGCTGCCGACGGACCTGGACCCCGTGTCGCTGCTCGTGGTGCCCCACCTGGACCGGATCTACGCCGAGATGGGGCGGCGCTGCGTCGAGCGGCCGGGGGACCCGCACCGCTGGGTCAACCCCGAGTTCCACGGCTGGTGGACGGCCCGCGGGTTCCACATCAACGTCGACGTCGCGACCGGGAACCTGGTCGACCTCGACGACTTCCTGCGGCAGTTCCACGCCAGTTATCACCCGTCCTACAACGGCGAGCAGCCGCTGATCCATCCGCAGCCGGCTGGCGTCGCCGTCACCGACAGCGCGGCCCGCTACGTCGGCTGGCACGCGATCACGATCCTGCGGGTCGCGCCGGACCCGCAGGACGTCATGCGGGTGTATTTCTTCAACCCGAACAACGACAGCGGCCAGGACTGGGGCGACGGCGTCGTCGTCTCCACCGCGGGCAACGGCGAGCGCTTCGGCGAGGCCTCACTGCCGTTCGACCAGTTCGCCTCGCGGCTCTACATCTTCCACGCCGACCCGCTCGAGCACGGTGAACCGGAGCGGGTACCCGCCGAGGACGTCGCGCGGATCATCGCCTACATCGAGCGCAGCTGGGGCAGCGACCGGCTCCCCGCGGGGACGCTCCAGGCCCTCGAAGGACCCACGAGCCGATGAACGCGGCGCGTAACGGGCGGCTGCTTCGTCCTCGGTCCCCGGCGCAGCGTTTCAGAGCCAGTCCCGCCGCTTGAAAATCACGTACAGACTGACGCAGACCACGCCCATCAGCCCGATCGCGAACGGATACCCGAAGCTCCAGCCCAGCTCCGGCATGTTCTCGAAGTTCATGCCGTAGATGGTGCCGACCAGCGTCGGCGCGAACAGGATCGCCGCCCAGCTGGAGATCTTCTTGAAGTTGTCTACCGCACCCCGTTGACCAGGACGTTTGGGCTACGGAGGTGGTCCGACCTGGGGCTATGCCTCTTTTCAGGTCTTTCGGGCTCGTTCAGTTTTGTGCAGCCGATTCTCCCCGGGCGCTCCCCGCGGGGCTCAATTCTCCCCAGATTCTCCCCAGCAGGCTTGCCCGATAGGGGACGTGTCGTGAGGGTTCGGGGACTGGTGCCTGGTCACTTTACGTACTGGCTTGGCCTCGATGTGCTCATAGGACGGCGTTGGCCGCAGGGTCGTTACCCACCATGAGCAGGTGCGGGGTGAGGGAGCCAACCATGTGGGTGGTCGGCCCATATTTCCGACTGGGCGCAAGGCTTGATTCTGTCAGTTCACGAGCGGCTCGCCTTGGCACCCTCTCTACTTGCTTGTCACCCTCGGTGCGGGCTGCGCCCCTCGTATTCGCCTGCATGAGGTACAGAGGGTGATGTTCCGGCTGCCCTGAGCGGGGGCTGGGTGGTCTTCGCTCTGGCTGAGTCGTGCTCTATCTGGGGCGTCTCCGGCCTGGTGCCATGGCAGAGGCGGCGGGCGGGCATCGGGGGCAGGGGGCGTCGCGTGGGCACATCCACACGCTGGGAGGGACCAAAGGGCGGCCGGTGGGCCGCCGCCGGCGGACGGCTGGCGCGCTGGCCGCGTGCCTCGCGGGATGCAGATCAGCAGCTGGATGAGATCGCCGCGGACTATTTGCGGGCCTTGCAAGAAACCCTCCGCGCTGACCCGTCGGCGTTCGGGCTGTACGAAACGGCGTGCGCGGCCGGCGAGCGGCTCGCCGGAGCGCTCGGTTCGTTGGCCCAGGAGGGAGCGCGGTCTGAGAACGCACTGATCGCCCGGCTGGTCTCGGAAGTCGGAGGCGACGGCGGCACGTTGGCCGACGCGGCGGTGCGCAGGGGGTTGGTGGCAGCGGCCCGTGATGTTCGGGGCAGTCACCCTGAATTGGATGACGTCATGGGTGCTGGAGGCGGCTTCGCCTGGGACATCCTTTGCGATCTCTATCAGGTGTTCTTCGCTGACCTGGTGGGAGAGTTCCTGCGGTCCGTGGTCGCCGAGCACGTCCAGCTGGCTGTGCCGGTTCTCGTCGTGGCAGATCCGGAGGGGAGGATCGCCGGCTGGGTTGCCGAGAAGGTGGTGGACCTGGTTCCGAATCCCTGTGAGGAGTCCGCCGAGGCGACGGAGCTCGCGCAGGCGGTCGGCACCGCTGAGTCGGTGATGGGCATGGCACAGGATCCGGCAGCCGTACTCCCGAAGGTAGCCGAGAAGCTGGTGCCTGGAGCCGTCGGCAAGGTGCTCGGTCTGATCACTGAAGAGGCCGTCAGTGGTGAGGGGGCTGCCGCATGACTACGGGATCCGAGGCCGCCCTGTGGTGGCGGGGGCACCGCGGGGATCTGCCTCGTGCGGGCCGCTGGACCGAGATCGGCGAAGAGTCCTTCCGGGAGAACGAACACCGGATCACGGGGCTGCACCGATTGCCGGGCCAAGTTCCTGACTGGGCCGAGGACTTGTTCCGTGTGGCCAGGGCCGCTTTCATCGCCGACAAGTACACGCGGCGGAACGATGCACGCGATCGATGGACCCGCAGTATTCGTCTCTCCGTCCCCGTCGCGGCGTACGAGAGGTGGCAGAGCGCAGGCGCCGGGCTCGCCGCGCTCCTGCAGCTGGTTACGGCGGATCTCTGGAGCGTGGAGTTCCGCCCCCTTGTAGGCCATCACGTGCAGGAGGCGATGCCAGATTCAGGGGACGAACATGCCGGCGAAGTGGCCCTCTTTTCCGGCGGATTGGATTCCTTGAGCTGGGCAGCTGTTCGTGCGCAGGCCAATCCCTCCATTCCGATGCTGCTCGTGATGTTTGGTGAGGGCAACAAGCTGGCGGGACTTCAACGCCGCGTGTACGAATCCGTCAACCGATTGCCCGGTGCGCGGCCGCTGATGCTGCTTGAGATGAGTCAGACCCCACACGGCGACGGGTCCGGACGGCGGTTGGAGAGCTCGTCCCGCACACGTGGCCTGCTCTATGTGGCGGGAGCTGTTCGTGCTGCGGCCGCCCATGGCGTGGACACCGTTCATGTACCTGAGAATGGGCAGCTTTCCCTCAACCCGCCATTGACGCCAGCACGTTCTGCGGCCTGTTCCACGCGTTCCGTTCATCCGTTGACGCTGGCGCGCCTGAACGCGCTGATGGGTGCTGTCGCGAGCCCTCGGCGGGCGGTTCAGGTGGTCAATCCCTGGGAGCGGATGACAAAAGGGGAGGTATGCAAGGCTGGGAGCGATGCGGGTCTTTCCCCGGCAGACCTGGAAGCCACGCTCAGTTGCGGCAAGTCGCCCACAAAATGGTGCGGCGGGCCGCCTAATTGCGGGGTGTGCTTTCCCTGCCTGGTGCGTCGCTCCGGGATGCTGCACGCGCACGGTGCCGACGGCACCGCTTACCAGGACGAGCCGTGGGCGACCGGCATTTCTGTGGAGCGCAGAAGGAACTGGCGAGCCCTGCAGCAATGGCTGTTGGGTCCGTACACCCTCGGCGATGTTCTCACCGACACTCCGCTGCCGCCGGACATCGATCCGGTGGCAGCATTCGACCTGGTCATGCGTGGGCGGGGCGAACTGGTGCGGCTGCTGGCCATGGCAGATGAGGATGCCGCGGCAGTGGCGTAGGCGGGTGCTGACCTTCCGGGTGGGTGTGACGACTTGGGGTTTGCCCCCGTTTGCGCACACCCGTCGTCACCACCATGGCCACCCTCGAAGCGGCCCGCCGCCTGCGCACCGACCATCCGGGGGTCGGCATCGTCGTCATCTCCGACCGCGGCAACGGCTTCGCCCTGGAACTCCTGCGCGGCGGCGCCTCACGGATCGCCTACCTCCTGGACGACCGGATTCCGGGCATCGACACCGTGCTCGGCGCGCTGCGGGACATCCGTGCCGGCCAGACCGTGCTGGACCCGAGCATCGTGGACTCCCTGGTGACGCGCCGGGACGGCATCGCCATCGACGACCTGA
>NZ_KB891852.1 GCF_000373565.1 Streptomyces sp. HmicA12
CCGGATCTGGAAGCACCGTAAGGTGTGGAGGTGACCGGTACTAATAGGCCGAGGGCTTGTCCTCAGTTGCTCGCGTCCACTGTGTTGGTTCTGAAACCACGAACAACCGTCGTAGTCATGGGCCACGACTCCGGTTGACAGTTTCATAGTGTTTCGGTGGTCATAGCGTGAGGGAAACGCCCGGTTACATTCCGAACCCGGAAGCTAAGCCTTACAGCGCCGATGGTACTGCAGGGGGGACCCTGTGGGAGAGTAGGACGCCGCCGAACAAATTTTGATAAAGAGCTGGTCCCCGAACCTTTGGTTCGGGGACCAGCTCTTTTTTGTTTTGTGTCACTCGTCGTTCACATTGCGCCACCACCATCGAGGCCATGGGCACAGTTGGAATGCTGCAGGCCGCAGGAGTCGGCGCAGGCGATGAAGTGATCGTGCCGGCCTTCGGCAACCCGGAGGTCGCCGAAGCCGTCGTGCTGGCCGGTGCCGCCCCCGTCTTCGCCGACATCGACCCGGACACGTACTGCGTCGATCCTTCATGCGTCAGCGCATGCGTGAGTGAGCGGACGGTGGCCGTGGTCGCCGTGCATCGCTTCGGGCACCGCGCTGATATCGAGAGCCTGAGGCGGCTGGGGCAGCGGCACGGGCTGCTCGTGCTGGAGCACGGGGAGTCCTGGAAGCCGTACGAGGAAGTGGCCCAACGGCGGGCCCACGCCGCCTATCTGAGCGGTCGGCTCAGCGGTCTGAGGACGCCCGTGGGTGGCGACAGGCACACGTATCAGGAGTACGTCGTGCGCGTGCCCGGAAATGGGCGGCCGGACCGGGACGCTTTTGCCCGGGTGCTGCGGGGCAAGGGAGTTGACTGCCGTGTTCCGGTGAAGACGCCGGTGCATCGCATGCCCGCCTTCCGGCGCGATGTGGCGCTGCCCGAGACGGAACGCGCGGCCGACGAAACGCTCGCGCTGCCCGTGGACGCGAGGCTGTCGCGGCGCGAGTTGCAGCGGGTCGTATCCACCTGCAATGCGCTGGGCGGATTGCTTCAACCGGCCTTCTAGAGCGGCCCCGCTGTCCGACCGAGCGATGGTTCGAAGCGGCCCCAACTTCAGGTATGCTTTATCTCGTTGCCGAGCGGGAAACCGCGAAAGCGACAGGCCCCTATAGCTCAGTCGGTAGAGCGTCTCCATGGTAAGGAGAAGGTCAGCGGTTCGATTCCGCTTGGGGGCTCAGGAATTGAGGCTCTCGCCCCGAATATGGGGCGAGAGCCTTTTTCGTTCCCCCGCCCCCTCCGGTATCAGTCGTGGTGCAGACCCGGAACACGCATCGTCAGGATCGCCATGTCGTCGGACGGAGCGTCAGCTGCGAAGCGCTCCACCGCGCGCATGATGCGGGCCGCCACCGCTCCGGCCGTCAGGCCCGTACACGTCGACAGGACCTCGGCGAGACCGTCGTCGCCGAGCATACGGCTGCCCTCGCGGCGCCCCGTGATGCCGTCCGTGACGCAGAGCAGGACATCGCCCGCGTCGAGCGTCATCGTCTGCTCGTAGAGCTCCAGGTCGTCCATCACACCGAGCAGCGGCTGCGGCTCCGCGAACGGGACGACCGTGCCGTCCTGACGCAGACGCAAGGGCAGCGGGTGGCCGGCGCAGACCATCTTCAGCACCGCCGAGCCGTCCTCCTGCGGCCACAACTCCCCGTAGAGGAGCGTGAGGAAGCGGCTGCGGGCGCCCTCGTCGAGGATCGCCGCGTTCAGGCGCTCCAGGACCGCGGGGCCGCCGAAGCCCTCGCGGGCCAGCAGGCGCAGGGCGTGCCGGGCCAGGCCCGTGACGGCCGCGGCCTCCGGGCCAGTGCCACAGACGTCGCCGATCGCGAAGCCGTACGCGCCGTCGCGGATCGGGAAGAGGTCGTAGAAGTCGCCGCCCACCTCGTTGCCCTCGCCGGCCGCACGGTAGATGACCTCCACCTCGACACCGGGGACGTCCGGGAGCTCCGGCGGGAGAAGGCTGCGCTGGAGGGACTGGCTGATCGCCATGCGCTCCGAGTACAGGCGGGCGTTGTCGAGGGCGAGGGCCGCTCGGCGGCTCAAGTCCTCGGCCAGCTCCAGGATTTCCTGGCGGAAGTGCTCGTCCGTGGGCTTGCCGAGGGTCAACATGCCGATGACCCGGTTGCGGGCCACCAGGGGGAGGACCACCGTCTCACCGCCGACCGCGGCCGCCGTGGCGAGTGTGGTGCCGATGCCCGAGCTGACGCTCGTCGGTTCGTTGAGGCCGAGGCTCCTCATCGACGTACGCAATGCCGCCTGATGAGCCGCGTCCGCGGGGGCGGGCCAGACGCGGGCGCCCGGCGTCGGGACCGGTTCCGGCGGAGCGATCTTGGAGAGGAGCGCCTTGAGGCCGTCGATGCGCTCCTCGTCCTCGTGCAGGACGTACGAGAGATACGGCTCCGAGGCCTGGTCCGCGATCGTGTAGACCGCACACCACGTGGCCAGCGTCGGAACCGTCATCTGGGCCATGAGCGCCAGGGTCTGGTCGCGATCCAGCGTGCCGGCCAGGAGGTCGGACGCCTCGACCAGGAAGCTCAGGGAACCGCGGCGGAGCTTCTCGAGCTCGCCGAGGCGGGCCGACTCGACGGCCAGCGCGATGCGGTCCGCGGCGAACTGGAGCCGCAGCGCCTCTTCGTTGGAGTAGCGGTCCGGGGATTCGGCCGCGACGCCGAGGGAGCCGGTGAGGCGGCCCTCGACCTTGAGCGGGACGGTCACCACCGAACGCATGCCGGTGCCGTTCAAGAGCGGTACGGCGCCCGGGACTTGGGTGAGGTCCTCGTGGACGGCGGGCATGCGGGCCGAGCCGTAGCGGCCCGGACCGACCTCGACGGGGACGCGGGCGAAGCGCTGGCGGGCCGAGGGCAGGCCCGTGGAGGCGCGGACCTCGAGTTCCGTCTCGTCGTCAGTGGCCAGGAGCAGGAAGGCCGAGTCGCCGTCGAGCATGTCGCGGGCGCGCTCGACCGTGCGCTGGAGCAGGCCGTCCAGGTCGTCGGGGGCCGGCGAGCCGATGAAGACCTCGAAGGGGTCGGAGCCCTGGCCGTCCGAGGACGCCGTGTCGGACGTGGGGACCCGCAGCGGCGTCTGGAGGACGGCGCGCTCGTGGTCGCGCACCAGAAGGCAGACCGTGGACGGGTCGCCGTCGGTGTCGCGGACACGCAGGTGCGAGGCGTAGACCGGGATCACGCGGCCGTTGGCGTCGCGGATGCCGTAACTGCCTTCCCAGCGCGAGAGTTGGAGCGCGTCGGCGATGCCGGTGCTGGTGCCCGGAGTGTGCGGCCAGGCCGCGAAATCGGTGAGGGGCTTGCCGGCGACCTGCTCGGCGGCGTACCCGAAAAGATGCTCCGCGTCCTCGTTCCAGGACGTCACCACGCCGGTCTTGTCGATCTGCACGACAGCGACGCGGACCTTCTCGTCGGCGAGGGGGAGGAGGTCGATGGGGAGCACGGGGCCCGCGGCGCGCGTGCCCACCGAGCGTTCGGGCAGGTCGAGTTGGAACCAGACCTGCTTGTGCGTGGCCGAATAGTCGACGCCCCAGCGGCCCGCGAGCGCCGCGCACAGCTGGAGGCCGCGGCCCCCCTCGCGGTCGGGGCTGCCCATGTTGATCGCCGAGGACTGGAGCGGGATCTCGCGTTCCGGATAGCGGTCGGAGACCTCGATGCGGACGTGGTCCTCACCACGTAGACACAGAACCTCCGCGGATGTGCCCGCGTGAACCACGGCATTTGTCACGAGTTCGCTGGTCAGAACCACCGCATCGTCGATGATGTCGGAGTGGCCCCACCCCTGGAGGGTGTCGCGCACGAAGGACCGGGCCGTCGCGACGGACCGCCCGACAGGTTCGAAGGTGGCAGCCGCGCGCGCGGTGATCACAGCACTCCCTGTACGAGTTGTACTCGCAGTACTCGTTGTACTCGCTGTACGAATGTCGAGGCCCAGGTCTCCCGTACCCATGTCTCGGCCGCCCTCCGATGCCTGCTCGATAGCCCGCTCGTTTTCCGCCACCGCCCAGCCGGGCGGACCGGGGTGGGTGGACAGCCGCTGCCAAGGTTACTTACCTTCGCCGTCCGTGCGGATGCCGGTCACCAGTGTTTCCGTCCGGAGGGTGTGCGGACGGTGTGCGAAGCTGCCGAACTGTTATGGCCTGGTTCAGCCATGGTGAAACACTGGGCAAGCTTCAAGAGATGACGCATCGAACGGTCGATGCGGCGGTAGAAGCGCATCTGGGCACAGCCGAGCTACCCGAGCAGTACAGGTCGATCCCTGCGGGAGGGACACAGTGGAGTCTGGCGCAGCGACGCGGGGCAAAAAGACGCGCGCAGAAGGCGGACAGTCCCTGACGAAACAGCGGAAATCGCGCAATGGCAGTGGCACGACGACGGTCGATTCCGCGGCACTGAACCGGCTGCTGGCCGGTCTGGTCGCGATGCGGGACGGTAATTTCCGCAAGCGGCTCACGGTCAACGGCGATGGCGTGATGTCGGAGATCGCGGCCGTTTTCAACGAGGTGGCCGACCGGAATCTGCATCTGACCGGGGAGCTGTCGCGGGTGCGGCGCATGGTCGGACGTGAGGGAAAGCTCACCGAGCGGCTGGAGACGGGCGCCTGTGAGGGTTCGTGGGCCGCCGCGATCAATGCCTCGAACGCGCTCGTGGACGACCTCGTACGGCCCGTGTCCGAGGTGGGCCGAGTGCTCACGGCGGTTGCCGAGGGTGACCTGTCTCCGCGCATGGAGCTGCGGTCCCAGGTGCCGGACGGGACCGGGCATCCGCTGCGCGGTGAGTTCCTGAAGGTCGGCCGGACCGTCAACAACCTGGTCGACCAGCTCTCCACGTTCACCGACGAGGTCACGCGTGTGGCCAGCGAGGTGGGGACCGAGGGCAAGCTCGGCGGTCAGGCACGCGTACGCGGAATGTCGGGTTCGTGGAAAGATCTGACGGATTCCGTCAACACGATGGCGTACCGGCTCACCGCGCAGGTGCGTGACATTGCTCTCGTCACCACCGCGGTGGCCAAGGGTGACTTGTCCCGAAAGGTCACCGTCCACGTCGCGGGCGAGATGCTCGAGCTGAAGAACACCGTGAACACGATGGTGGATCAGCTGTCGTCGTTCTCGTCCGAGGTCACGCGTGTGGCCCGGGAGGTCGGCACCGAGGGCGAGCTCGGTGGACAGGCGCAGGTGCCCGGTGTGGCCGGTGTGTGGAAGGACCTCACCGATTCGGTGAACCTCATGGCCGGCAACCTGACGGCCCAGGTGCGCGGGATCGCTCAGGTCACCACAGCTGTGGCGAACGGTGACCTGTCCCAGAAGGTGACGGTGTCGGCGCGGGGCGAGGTCGCGCAGCTCGCCGAGACCATCAACCAGATGACCGAGACGCTGCGTACGTTCGCGGACGAGGTCACCCGTGTCGCCAACGAGGTCGGGGCCGAGGGGCAGCTCGGCGGCCAGGCCAATGTGCCGGGCGCGGCCGGGACGTGGAAGGACCTGACGGACTCCGTCAACACCGTCTTCCGGAACCTCACGACCCAGGTGCGTGACATCGCCACGGTCACCACCGCGGTGGCGAGCGGTGACCTGTCGCAGAAGGTCACCGTCGATGTCGCCGGTGAAATGCTGGAGTTGAAGAACACCGTCAACACGATGGTGGACCAGCTGTCGGCCTTCGGCTCCGAGGTCACGCGCGTGGCGCGCGAGGTCGGTGTCGAGGGTGAGCTGGGCGGCCAGGCGCTGGTGCCGGGCGCGGCCGGTACCTGGAAGGACCTGACGGACTCCGTCAACACGGCCTTCCGGAACCTGACCGGGCAGGTGCGCAACATCGCCCAGGTCACGACGGCGGTGGCCAACGGCGACCTGTCGCAGAAGGTCACCGTGGACGTCTCCGGCGAGATGCTCCAGCTGAAGAACACCGTGAACACCATGGTGGACCAGCTGTCGAGCTTCGCCGACCAGGTGACCCGTATGGCGCGCGACGTGGGCACCGAGGGCCGTCTGGGCGGTCAGGCCCGGGTGGACGGGGTGAGCGGTACGTGGAAGGAGCTCACCGACTCCGTCAACTTCATGGCCGGAAACCTGACTTCACAGGTGCGGCAGATCGCTCAGGTCACTACGGCTGTGGCGCGCGGTGACCTGTCGCAGAAGATCGACGTGGACGCCCGCGGCGAGATCCTGGAGCTGAAGAACACCATCAACACGATGGTCGACCAGCTCTCCGCGTTCGCCGACCAGGTGACCCGTGTGGCCCGCGAGGTGGGTACCGAGGGACGCCTGGGCGGGCAGGCCCAGGTGCCCGGCGTCGCCGGTGTGTGGCGCGATCTGACGGACTCCGTGAACGGCATGGCCGGCAACCTCACGGCTCAGGTGCGCAACATCGCGCAGGTCGCGACCGCGGTGGCCCGCGGTGACCTGTCGCAGAAGATCGACGTGGACGCCCGCGGCGAGATCCTGGAGCTGAAGAACACCCTCAACACGATGGTGGACCAGCTCTCGGCCTTCGCCGAGCAGGTGACCCGCGTCTCCCGCGAGGTGGGTACGGACGGCATCCTCGGCGGGCAGGCCGAGGTGCAGGGTGTGTCGGGTACGTGGAAGGACCTGACGCAGTCCGTGAACGGCATGGCCAACAACCTCACCCTTCAGGTGCGCAACATCGCCGAGGTCACTACCGCTGTGGCGCGCGGCGACCTCTCCAAGAAGATCACTGTCGACGCCAAGGGCGAGATCCTCGAACTCGTCACGACGGTGAACACGATGGTCGATCAGCTGTCGAGCTTCGCCGAGCAGGTGACCCGGGTCGCCCGTGAGGTGGGCACCGAGGGCCAACTGGGCGGTCAGGCAAGGGTTCCGGGTGTCACGGGCATCTGGAAGGACCTGAGCGACAACGTGAACCTGATGGCCAACAACCTGACCATGCAGGTGCGCAACATCTCCCAGGTCGCCAACGCCGTCGCCAACGGCGACCTGACCCGTACCGTCACCATCGAGGCGCGCGGCGAGGTCGCCCAGCTCGCCGACACGTTCAACACGATGGTGAAGACGCTGAGTTCGTTCGCCGACCAGGTCACCAAGGTGGCCCGCGAGGTGGGTACGGACGGCATCCTCGGCGGTCAGGCCCGCGTACCCGGTGTGTCCGGTACGTGGAAGGACCTCACCGAGTCCGTGAACGGCATGGCCTCGAACCTGACCGGCCAGGTGCGCAACATCGCGATGGTCACGACGGCCATCGCCAAGGGTGACCTGACCAAGAAGATCGACATCGACGCGCGCGGCGAGATCCTCGAGCTGAAGACCACGATCAACACGATGGTCGACCAGCTGTCGAGCTTCGCCGAGCAGGTGACCCGCGTGGCCCGCGAGGTGGGCACGGAGGGCCAGCTGGGCGGCCAGGCGCGCGTGCGTGACGTCGACGGCACCTGGCGCGACCTCACCGAGTCGGTGAACGAGATGGCCGGGAACCTGACCCGTCAGGTGCGCGCCATCGCGGCCGTCGCCACCGCGGTGACCCGCGGTGATCTCAACCTCAAGATCGACGTCGACGCGGCGGGCGAGATCCAGGTCCTGCAGGACAACATCAACAAGATGATCTCGAACCTGCGCGACACCACGATCGCCAACGAGGAGCAGGACTGGCTCAAGGGCAACCTGGCCCGTATCTCGGGTCTGCTCCAGGGGCGGCGCGACCTCGACGACGTGGCCTCGCTCATCATGAGCGAGCTGACGCCGGTCGTCTCCGCGCAGCACGGCGCGTTCTTCCTGGCGATGCCGCTGGAGGACGGCGCCGACGCGGCGATCGCGCCGGAGGACGCGTACGAGCTGCGCATGCTGGGCAGCTACGGCTACTCCATGGGCTCCATGCCGACGTCCTTCCGGCCCGGCGAGACGCTCATCGGGACGGCCGCGCAGGAGCGGCGCACGATCCTCGTGGACAACGCGCCCAGCGGCTATCTGAAGATCGCTTCCGGACTCGGTGAGGCGCCCCCGGCGCAGGTCGTCGTGATTCCGGTGCTCTTCGAGGGCACGGTGCTCGGCGTGATCGAGCTGGCGTCCTTCACGCCGTTCACCCAGATCCAGAAGGACTTCCTGGCCCAGATCGCCGAGATGATCGCGACCAGCGTCAACACCATCTCGGTGAACACGAAGACCGAGGTCCTCCTGAAGCAGTCGCAGGAGCTGACCGAGCAACTCCGTGAGCGCTCGGCCGAGTTGGAGAACCGGCAGAAGGCCCTACAGGCGTCCAACGCCGAGCTGGAGGAGAAGGCCGAACTCCTCGCCCAGCAGAACCGCGACATCGAGGTGAAGAACACCGAGATCGAAGAGGCGCGGCAGGTCCTGGAGGAGCGTGCCGAGCAGCTCGCCGTCTCGATGCGTTACAAGAGCGAGTTCCTCGCCAACATGTCGCACGAGCTGCGTACGCCGCTCAACTCGCTTCTCATCCTTGCCAAGTTGCTCGCCGACAACGCCGACGCGAACCTCACCCCGAAGCAGGTCGAGTTCGCCGAGACGATCCACGGAGCGGGCTCCGACCTGCTCCAGCTGATCAACGACATCCTGGACCTGTCGAAGGTCGAGGCGGGCAAGATGGACGTCTCGCCGACGCGCATCGCCCTGGTGCAGCTCGTCGACTACGTGGAGGCCACGTTCCGGCCGCTGACCGCGGAGAAGCAACTCGACTTCTCCGTACGGGTCTCGCCCGAACTGCCCACCACGTTGCACACCGACGAACAGCGCCTCCTGCAGGTGCTGCGCAACCTGCTCTCCAACGCGGTGAAGTTCACCGACTCCGGCGCCGTGGAGCTGGTCATCAGGCCGGCCGGCAACGACGTACCGAACGCGATCCGTGAACAGCTCCTGGAAGCAGGGTCGTTGCGGGAGGCCGACGCCGATCTGATCGCCTTCTCGGTCACCGACACCGGTATCGGGATCGCGGCCAGCAAGATGCGCGTCATCTTCGAGGCGTTCAAGCAGGCCGACGGCACGACCAGCCGCAAGTACGGCGGTACGGGCCTCGGGCTGTCCATCAGCCGGGAGATCGCGCGCCTGTTGGGCGGTGAGATCCACGCGGCGAGCGAGCCCGGACGCGGGTCGACGTTCACGCTGTACCTGCCGCTGCATCCGAGCGAACTGCCGCCCCAGGGCTACGCGCAGCTCGCCCCGGCCGTCGAGCCGGGCCGGCCGCTCGCGCTCGACGCCGCTCCGGAGCCCGCCGCCGAGGTGGAGACACCGGCGGAGGTGAAGTCGTACCAGGAGACGCAGAACGGCGCCGCAGCGCTCTTCAGGCGCCGTCGCAGGCCCACGACGCCCCCCGAGCAGCGTGCCGCGCTTCCGGGGCGGCCCGAGCCTGCTCAGGAGCCGTGGGAGGCCGTGGCCGAGCAGAATGCCGCGCCCAAGGTGCGACGCGGGTTCCAGTTCGGCGGCGAGAAGGTGCTCATCGTCGACGACGACATCCGCAACGTCTTCGCGCTCACCAGCGTCCTGGAGCAGCACGGCCTGTCGGTCCTGTACGCGGAGAACGGCCGTGAGGGCATCGAAGTCCTGGAGCAGCACGACGATGTGACGGTCGTGCTGATGGACATCATGATGCCGGAGATGGACGGCTATGCGACGACGACGGCGATCCGCAGGATGCCGCAGTTCGCCGGACTGCCGATCATCGCGCTCACCGCGAAGGCGATGAAGGGCGACCGGGAGAAGGCCATCGAGTCCGGTGCGTCCGACTACGTCACGAAGCCGGTCGATCCGGATCATTTGCTCTCTGTGATGGAGCAGTGGATGCGCGGTGAGTGACCGGAAACCGGAACATTCACGCGGAGTTGCTGACTGAGTGTGGCCGAAGCCGTGTAGAAGTGCGGTATTCGGGGAACCTTCTGGTCCCCCACTGCGTTTCTGCTACGTGCACAGTGACATCGCGGTGACAGGGTGTGGCGACAGGCGGGGTGCGGCTACCATGACCGGCACAAGGACGGGCGGCGCAAGGGAGTCGTTCCCCGGGGCGGCGACAGGAGCCTCCCCGAGTCCTGCGGACAGGGGCGGCCCCATGCCGGGGCGAGGAGGGCGGGCCATGGTTCAGAAGGCCAAGATCCTCCTGGTCGATGACCGGCCGGAGAATCTGCTGGCGCTGGAGGCCATCCTCTCTGCGCTCGATCAGACGCTGGTGCGGGCATCGTCCGGGGAGGAAGCGCTCAAGGCGCTGCTCACGGACGACTTCGCGGTCATTTTGCTGGACGTCCAGATGCCGGGAATGGACGGCTTCGAAACCGCGGCGCACATCAAGCGTCGGGAGCGGACACGGGACATCCCGATCATCTTCCTGACGGCGATCAACCACGGGCCGCACCACACCTTCCGTGGGTACGCGGCCGGCGCGGTGGACTACATCTCCAAGCCGTTCGACCCGTGGGTGCTGCGCGCGAAGGTCTCGGTCTTCGTCGAGCTCTACATGAAGAACTGCCAACTCCGTGAGCAGGCGGCGCTGCTGCGGCTCCAGCTGGAGGGCGGCGGCAAGGCCGTCGGCGACGCGAAGGAGCCCGCGGGGCTGCTCGCCGAGCTGTCGGCGCGGCTCGCGGCCGTCGAGGAGCAGGCCGAGGCGCTCTCCAAGCAGCTCGACGACGAGTCGGCGGACGCGGCGGCGGTGGCCACGGCCGCGCATCTGGAGCGCAAACTCACCGGGCTGCGCAGGGCGCTCGACGCGCTGGAGCCCGGTACGGGCAGCGGTACGCCGTCCCTCCCGTCCCAGAACTGAGCCCTCGACCAGGCTTTGAGGGAGCGTCACTTCTTACGGCGTCGGTCCGCGACACAAAAGGGTGAAGCCGCGGGCACACGTGTCCCTGGTGGCCTCCCCCGGTAACCTCACACCTATGGCCTCACGTCCCGCAGCCAAGAAGACGCCCGCGAAGAAGGCGGCCGCGCCGACCAAGGCTCCGGCGAAGAAGGCCCCTGCGAGAAAAGCGCCCGCGAAGAAGACCGCGGCGAAGAAGGCGCCCGCCAAGAAGGCCGCTGCCAAGAAGGTCGCTCCCAGGCCGGCACCCAACCCCACCGGGGGCCTGTACAAGCTCGTACGCGCCCTGTGGCTCGGGGTCGCGCACAGTGTGGGAGCGATGTTCCGCGGCATAGGGCGTGGCGCGAAGGGGCTCGATCCGGCGCACCGCAAGGACGGTCTGGCACTGCTGCTGCTCGGCGTCGCGCTGATCTGCGCCGCCGGCACCTGGTCCAGTCTGCGCGGCCCCGTCGGCGACCTCGTCGAGATGCTGGTGACCGGCGCGTTCGGCCGGCTCGACCTCCTGGTGCCGCTGTTGCTCGGCTTCATCGCCGTGCGCCTCATCCTGCATCCCGAGAAGCCCGAGGCGAACGGGCGGATCGTCATCGGCCTGTCCGCGCTCGTCGTCGGCGTGCTCGGGCAGGTCCACATCGCGTGCGGCTCGCCCGCGCGCAGCGACGGCATGCAGGCCATAAGGGACGCGGGCGGCCTGATCGGCTGGGCCGTCGCGACACCGCTGAGCTTCACCATGACCCAGGTGCTCGCGGTCCCGATGCTCGTGCTGCTCACCGTCTTCGGGCTCCTGGTGGTCACCGCGACGCCCGTCAACGCGATCCCGCAGCGGCTGCGGCTGCTCGGTGTGCGCCTCGGCATCGTGCACGACGACACGATCGTCGAGGACGCCGTGGCGGGGGAGTACGACGACGAGTGGCGCGAGGCCACCCCCGTGCGGGGCAGGCGGCGCTCCGCGGCTCTGGACGCCCCGCAGGACTACGACCCCGACCGCATAGAGGAAGACGCCCTCTCCAAGCGGCGCAGGCCCCGGCGCACGTCCGTGCAGCCCGCCATGGACCGGCCCATGGACGCCGTCGACGTGGCGGCCGCCGCTGCCGCCGCCCTCGACGGGGCCGTGCTGCACGGCATGCCGCCGTCGCCGCTCGTCGCCGACCTCACCCAGGGTGTCGGCGGGGAACGCAAGGCGGGAGAGCGCTCGGGCGACGTCTCCACGCCGGAGCGCACGGCGCCCGTACCGACCGCGCGGGCCAAGAAGGCCGAGCGGGTCGCGACGGAGCCCGACACGCCGTCCAAGCTCGCCGTGCCCGACCTCACCAAGTCCGCGCCCGACCAGATGCGGGACCTGCCGCCGCGCGCCGAGCAGCTCCAGCTCGCCGGCGACATCACGTACGCCCTGCCGTCGCTCGACCTGCTCACGCGCGGCGGACCGGGGAAGTCGCGCAGCGCCGCCAACGACGCCGTCGTCGACTCCCTCTCGAACGTCTTCACCGAGTTCAAGGTCGACGCCGCCGTCACCGGCTTCACCCGCGGTCCGACGGTCACGCGCTACGAGATCGAGCTCGGCCCCGCCGTGAAGGTCGAGAAGATCACGGCCCTCGCCAAGAACATCGCCTACGCCGTAGCGTCCCCCGACGTCCGGATCATCAGCCCGATCCCCGGCAAGTCCGCGGTCGGCATCGAGATCCCGAACACCGACCGCGAGATGGTCAACGTCGGCGACGTGCTGCGCCTCGCGGACGCGGCCGAGGACGACCACCCGATGCTGGTCGCGCTCGGCAAGGACGTCGAGGGCGGCTACGTGATGGCCAACATGGCGAAGATGCCGCACATCCTGGTCGCCGGTGCCACCGGCTCCGGCAAGTCGTCCTGCATCAACTGCCTGATCACCTCGATCATGGTGCGGGCGACCCCCGAGGACGTCCGGATGGTCCTCGTCGACCCCAAGCGCGTCGAGCTGACGGCGTACGAGGGGATCCCGCACCTGATCACGCCGATCATCACGAACCCCAAGCGGGCCGCCGAGGCGCTCCAGTGGGTCGTGCGCGAGATGGATCTGCGCTACGACGACCTCGCCGCCTTCGGGTACCGGCACATCGACGACTTCAACCAGGCGATCAAGGACGGCAAGCTCAAGACGCCCGAAGGCAGCGAGCGGGAGCTGAAGCCGTACCCGTACCTGCTGGTGATCGTCGACGAGCTCGCCGACCTGATGATGGTCGCGCCGAGGGACGTGGAAGACTCGATCGTGCGGATCACGCAGCTCGCGCGTGCCGCCGGTATCCACCTGGTGCTCGCCACGCAGCGGCCCTCGGTCGACGTCGTCACGGGCCTCATCAAGGCCAACGTGCCCTCACGCCTCGCCTTCGCCACGTCCTCGCTCGCCGACAGCCGCGTCATCCTCGACCAGCCCGGCGCCGAGAAGCTCATCGGCAAGGGTGACGGCCTGTTCCTCCCGATGGGTGCCAACAAGCCGACCCGTATGCAGGGCGCCTTCGTCACGGAAGACGAGATCCACGCCGTCGTGCAGCACTGCAAGGACCAGATGGCGCCCGTCTTCCGCGAGGACGTCGTCGTGGGGACGAAGCAGAAGAAGGAGATCGACGAGGACATCGGCGACGACCTGGAGCTGCTGTGCGCCGCGGCCGAGCTGGTCGTCTCCACCCAGTTCGGGTCGACGTCCATGCTGCAGCGCAAGCTGCGGGTCGGCTTCGCGAAGGCCGGGCGGCTGATGGACCTCATGGAGTCGCGGAACATCGTCGGGCCCACCGAGGGCTCGAAGGCACGGGACGTGCTCGTGAAGGCGGACGAGCTCGATGGAGTGCTCGCGGTGATCCGCGGGGAGGCTCAGCCTTAGAACGATTCGATTTCGATGTCACTCGTAAGGGAATCCGGGGCAACCGTTTCCCCAACGAGTACGTCAAGTTGAGGGGAGGGACGACTGCTTCTTCCACCATCAGGTCGTCGGGTCGTTCCGGTGGCTCTGATGGCGTACAAAGTCCGACCGCCCGGTTGCCCCACCCTTTCGCACCCCCCCTAGACTGAACCTCCAGCAGGTGGCTACACGCTCGAAAGGCGCCCTCGTGTCCATCGGCAACTCCCCTGAAGACGACCGCCCTTCGGAAGACCGCATCCCGCACGCGGACAACGATCGGCCGTCGATCGGTCATGCCCTTCAGCAGGCACGCATCGACGCCGGTCTCACCGTCGACGAGGTCAGCCAGTCGACCCGGGTGCGCATCCCGATCGTGCACGCTATCGAACAGGACGACTTCTCGCGCTGTGGCGGCGACGTGTACGCACGTGGCCACATCCGCACCCTGGCGCGTGCCGTCGGTATCGATCCCGAGCCGTTGCTCGCCCAGTTCGGTGCCGAGCACGGCGGACAGCCCGCGCCGACGCCCGCGACCCCGCTGTTCGAGGCCGAGCGGATCCGCTCCGAGCCCCGTCGGCCCAACTGGACGGCGGCCATGGTCGCCGCGATCGTCGCTGTCATCGCCTTCGTGGGCTACACCGCCTTCAGCGGCGACGACGGCGACAAGCAGCAGGCCGCCGAGGGTGCGACGCCCAGCACCAGCAAGCCCGCCAGCCCCAAGCCGAAGCCCAGCACCAAGAAGCCGGCCGACCCGAAGCCGAACCCCTCCGACAGCGCGATCGCGGCCGCCCCGCGCGACAAGGTCACCGTGAAGATCAGCGCGGCGGACGGGCGCAGCTGGATCTCCGCGAAGGACCACAACGGACGGCTGCTGTTCGACGGAGTACTCGAACAGGGTCAGTCGAAGACCTTCCAGGACAACCAGAAGGTCGATGTGGTCCTCGGTGACGCCGGTGCCGTCCAGCTCTTCGTGAACGGAAAGCAGATCGAGGACGAGTTCCAGCCGGGCCAGGTCGAGCGCCTCACGTACACGAAGGGCGACCCCGAAGTCGGCTGACCGCTGACCTCGGCGATCCTTCGGTAACCCTCGCGGCGAGGGCTGTCAGTGGAACAAAGTAGTCTTGAGTCCATGCCCGAACGCCGTACCGTCGCACTTGTCACCCTTGGCTGCGCTCGTAACGAGGTGGACTCGGAGGAGCTCGCAGGCCGCTTGGAGGCGGACGGCTGGGAGCTCGTCGAGGACGCCGAAGCCGCCGATGTCGCCGTCGTGAACACCTGTGGCTTCGTAGAGGCCGCCAAGAAGGACTCCGTCGACGCCCTGCTCGAAGCCAATGACCTCAAGGGCCATGGCAGAACCCAGGCCGTCGTGGCCGTGGGCTGCATGGCCGAGCGGTACGGCAAGGAGCTCGCCGACGCCCTCCCCGAGGCCGACGGTGTGCTCGGCTTCGACGACTACGAGGACATCTCCAGCCGTCTGCAGACGATCCTGTCCGGTGGCAACGTCGAGGCCCACGCCCCGCGCGACCGGCGCCAGCTGCTGCCCATCAGCCCGGCCGAGCGCCAGGAGGCGGGCGCCGGGATCGCGCTGCCCGGGCACGCGCCGGTGGACCTGACCGAGCTGCCCGAGGGCGTCGCGCCCGCGTCCGGGCCGCGCGCCCCGCTGCGGCGCCGGCTCGACGGGGCGCCCGTGGCCTCCGTGAAGCTGGCCTCCGGCTGCGACCGGCGCTGCTCGTTCTGCGCGATTCCGTCGTTCCGCGGCTCCTTCATCTCGCGGCGGCCCTCCGACGTCCTCGGTGAGACGCGCTGGCTCGCCGAGCAGGGCGTCAAGGAGGTCATGCTCGTCTCCGAGAACAACACCTCGTACGGCAAGGACCTCGGCGACATCCGCCTCCTGGAGACGCTGCTGCCCGAGCTGGCCGCCGTCGACGGGATCGAGCGGATCCGCGTCAGCTACCTGCAGCCCGCCGAGATGCGGCCCGGGCTCATCGACGTCCTGACGGGGACCGAGAAGGTCGCCCCGTACTTCGATCTCTCCTTCCAGCACTCGGCGCCCGGCGTGCTGCGCGCGATGCGCCGCTTCGGCGACACCGACCGCTTCCTGGAGCTGCTCGACACCATTCGGAGCAAGGCGCCGCAGGCCGGTGTCCGGTCGAACTTCATCGTGGGCTTCCCCGGTGAGTCCGAGGCCGACTTCGCCGAGCTGGAGCGGTTCCTGAACGGCGCGCGGCTGGACGCCATCGGTGTCTTCGGCTACTCCGACGAGGAGGGCACGGAAGCGGCCACGTACGAGAACAAGCTCGACGAGGACGTCGTCGCCGAGCGGCTCGCGCGCGTGTCGCGCCTTGCCGAGCAGCTCGTGTCCCAGCGGGCGGAGGGGCGCCTGGGCGAGACCGTGGAGGTCCTCGTCGAGTCGGTGGACGACGAGGACGGTGTCCTCGGGCGCGGCGCGCACCAGGCCCCGGAGACGGACGGCCAGGTGCGGCTCACGAGCGGCGAAGGTCTGAGCGTCGGCCGTATGGTCGTGGCAAAGGTGGTCGGCACCGAGGGTGTGGACCTCGTCGCCGAGCCGCTCGACGTTGCTGAGGAGGCGGGCAGATGACCGGAGTGCCGGCATCCGCCGCGGGTGGCACCGGTAGGCCGGCGCCCGGCGGCAAGCTGGGCGCTGCGGCCGTGAATCAGGCCAGCCTGTGGAACATCGCCAACATCCTGACCATGATCCGGCTGCTGCTCGTGCCGGGTTTCGTGATGCTGCTGCTCGCCGACGGCGGGTACGACCCGGTCATGCGGGCCTGGGCCTGGGCGGCGTTCGCCGTCGCCATGATCACGGACGTCTTCGACGGACATCTGGCCCGTACGTACAACCTGGTCACCGACTTCGGGAAGATCGCCGACCCCATCGCCGACAAGGCGATCATGGGCGCGGCGCTGATCTGTCTGTCGTCGCTCGGTGACCTGCCCTGGTGGGTCACCGGGGTGATTCTCGGGCGGGAGCTCGGGATCACACTGCTGCGCTTCGTGGTGATCCGGTACGGCGTCATCCCGGCCAGCCGCGGCGGCAAGATGAAGACACTCGCGCAGGGCACGGCCGTGGGCATGTACGTGCTCGCGCTCACCGGGCCGCTCGCGACGTTCCGGTTCTGGGTCATGGCGGTCGCCGTCGTGCTCACGGTGGTGACCGGGCTCGACTACGTACGACAGGCGGTCGTGCTGCGCCGCGCGGGGATGGCGGAGGCGCAGGCCGCCGCGGCCCTCTCCCAGGCCGCGGCCGGTCAGGCGGCTTCCGGTCCGGCACCTTCGGAGGCGGCCGAGAAGTGACGTACGGGGCTGCCGAGGCGCTGCGGCTGTTGGTGGAGCGAGGGGAGACCCTTGCCGTCGCCGAGTCGCTGACCGGTGGCCTCGTGGCCGCGGAGCTGGTCTCCGTACCGGGGGCCTCGAAGGCCTTCCGCGGCTCTGTCACCGCGTACGCCTCCGAGCTCAAGCACAAGCTGCTCGCTGTGGACGAGGGGCTGCTCGCCGCGCGCGGGCCCGTCCACCCCGATGTCGCGCTGCAGATGGCGTCCGGAGTGCGCGACGCGCTCGGCGCGGACTGGGGGATCGCCACGACCGGCGTCGCCGGCCCCGAGCCGCAGGACGGGCAGCCGGTGGGCACCGTCTTCGTCGCCCTGGCGGGCCCGACCGAGTCCGAAACGGACAGTTCCCCACTCGCACGGAATTTCGCTGGTAGCCGCAAAGTGCTCGAGCTGCGGTTGAACGGCGACCGGGCGGAAATCCGTAGGGAGAGTGTACGGAGCGTGCTCGGACTGCTCACGGAAGAGCTGGTCGGAGGGCATTCCGGCGAACGTACTGGGAATGGGCGGGCACAGGATACGGAACAGAACGGGGGGTACTGACCGGTTCCGTAGCCACCAGGGGCTTTTGATCAGCGAATCTGCTGGTCAGGGGCCCTTTTTTGGTGCCGATCGGCGCGTGCGATCGCCCCGGTCCGTACGGGTACATACGGGGGTCCACGGCTACGTACGTAGCCACGAATGTAGCCGTGGCACAGGATGTGTCGTGGCCCCTCTCACCAGCGAATCTTCCCCCAGCATCGCCCTGGCCAGGAACGTCGTGCAGCCTTCGTGGCACCGATCGAGTCGATACGTAGCCCTACGTGGCCAATACCTCTTCGAGTGACCTCTTGGTGAGGGCCAGGCGGCCGGGCTGGTTGCGCCCTACGAGACGTTGAAGAAGTCGTTCGGATCGCGCCGCCGTGTTCGGCCTGATGCGAGGGCATGCAGCGGGCCCGAGCGGTGGCCAGCAGGGATTGTCGGCGCAACGACAGCGGGGCCCAGACCGGGATTGGTCTGGGCCCCGCTTGTGGGGGTGCTCTACGGTCGTGCCGCGCCGTGCTCTCAGGCCGCTCGGGGCGCGGCTGCGGGACGGGCCGTGAGCGCCGCGGCGGTAGCTCCGTGGGTATCGGCATGGTCCCGCAGTAGATGGCTGTAGGTGCGGCGCAGCTCCTCGACGGAGTCGCCGACCCACGCGGCCACGGTGTGCTCGGGGATCCCGTTCTGCAGGCAGGTGGAGATGAACGTGTGCCGGAGGTCGTGAAAGGTCGGCAGGTCCCCGTTCTCGTCCTTGATGCCGAGCTTGGTCAGTGTGGGCTTCCACACACTCTCGTTGAAGTGGTGCCGGCAGATGAGGTTGTTGCGGCGGGCCCGAAAGTGGGGGAGTACCAGTCCGCGCTTGCAGTCGGCGATGGTCTTCTTGTGCTCCCACAACACGTTCGGCTCAGGCTGCAGGGGGAATCGCTCGGCGTGCTCGCCCAAGGCGTCCAGCAGATGCTGGGGTGTCGGCACGGTCTTGGTGTTGAGGCGGGGACTGGTCTTCAGCCGATCGACGATCGTGGGCCGATACCTCAGCTCCTTGATCTTCAGGACCTGGCGGTGGACGGTGAGCAGCTTCTTCTTGCTGTCGATGGCGTCGTCGCAGACGGCGAATGCCTCTGCTTGCCGGACGCCGCAGGAATACCCGAGCATCGGAAGGGGCCTGTAGAGCGCCGGGAAGGCGTCGTAGATCGCCCAGCACTCGTCGGGGCTGAAGACGTAGAAGGTCGTGTCGCCTACGTAGGGCCCGTCGACGCCATAGGTGGGGTTGCTGGGGATCTGGCCGTTCAGATGAGCATCCTTGATGATCATCTTGAATACCTTCCAGTGCCCGTCGCCGGTCGAGTTGGCGAGTTGCTCGTTCGCCTCCATCTCCAGGACCCATGATTCGACCTGGGCCTTCTTGATGGTTCGTAGGCGTTGTGAGCCCCAGCGCGGGTTGAGATGTAGGCGAACAGCCGATTCGTATCTCTGGACGCTGGTCTCTTTCGCGCGGCGGCGGGTGAGCCAATCCTCTGCCCACTGTCGGAAGGTGAGGTTCTTCTCGACGGGGTCGGGCCCGGAGCCCGGGCTCATGCCGTCGAGGATTGCTTGGGCTTGGGCCTGAGTGAGGCCGATCGACTCTGGGATCGTCGCCCGCGTGCGGTTTCCGGTATCGGTGGTGCGGTTGTACGACCAGCTGTGGTGACAGCCAGACTTCTTGGGCCTGTTCTGGTCGGGGCAGTCGCATCGCTTGTAGACGGTGGGCTTGCGGGCCACGGACGCCTCTCACGCTCGATGGGTTCGGGTCTCCCTGGCCAGGGACAGGGACTGTACGTACGAGCTGCCGTGACCGGTCAAGCCGTCGGATGTGCCGCGGTGGCGCTTGGGGCAGGCCCCGGTAAGGCCGGGAAAACTCGTCGCAGGGAAAGCGGAATTCACTCCGTGCGGGCGTCGATCCACGCCTCGAAATCGCGCTCTCGGACCCGCAAGATGCGGTCGCTTACGCGCACTACCGGGATTTCCCAGCTTCGGTAGTTTTCGAGGAGCGTGCGCTTAGTGAGTTCCATCCGCTCGGCGATCGTCTCGAAGCTCAGGAGCACATTGGAGCCACCGCGAGGCATAGTCGTCGTCCCTGTCCACTCGTTGAGGTCCCCCGGCGGACTAATACGGCCGGACGGAGCCGGATACGTACGGTCCGGCACTGGTTAGTACGGGCCTCGACAAGATCTGTTACACCTTTGGCCGCGGCCTGAGTGATCGTCCTGTGGATCGCAGCGATCAGGCGGCCGGCCAGGCGAGGGCTGTGAGCGAGCAGTGCTACGTGGCGCGCGCGGGGCGGCGGGGGGCCGGGTAGATGCGCATGACCTGTTGCTCGGATCCGGTCAGGCGGGTGCGGAGCACGCCTCGGCGGCGGCCCGCACGGACGATCCCCAGGATCGCTTGGTGATCGATCCGGGCGCTTTGGGCGGCGGCCTGGACGGTGACCCACTGGTTCAAGGGGAGCTGCATGAGGGTGCGGTCGGTGGCACTTGCTCGCGGTGACATGCCTGGAGGGTCCTTTGTGGTCGTGCCGGGTCGCTCTCCCGGCGTGCGGCGACGATATAGCACAGGACGCGTCACCGGTATCGCTAGCCCGTTCGATCAAGTCGGCAAATCGCCGGTTATGCTGCCTCGACGTCGCGACGGAATCTGGCCGTCCAGTGGGGAGTTGGGGTGTGCCGACCCGTCGGCGGCGTTCTGGGGATCTGCATGAATCCGGCCTATGGGGGGTTACTACGCCGTGTCAGACGTTCTGGATGTTCTGGCCGCACGTGCGGCAGCAGGGGGCGCGGATGGGGCGGATGCCATCGCAGCGCTGTACGACGAGCTCAACGACAAGGTGTCCAACTGGATCCGCTTCTACGTTCGGGACGTGCATGTCGCGGAGGATCTGTGCCAAGAGGTCTGGCTGAAGGTCGCACGCAACATTGGGAAGTACCGTCCTGGCACCAGTTTCCACGCTTGGCTGCGCACGATCACGAAGAACCGTGCACTGGACTACCTGCGATCGATGCAGGCTCGCCCATCCGAAGTCCTCTACGCGGATCACCTCGAACTGGACCGTCCGCGCGTCGGACGGGGTCCGGAGGAGTACGCAGAGATGCGGGCCTTGGCTGAAGCTGTTGCGACCCGACTGAATAAGCTGCGCCCCGAGCAGAGGCAAGTCCTGATCCTGCGCTTCTTCGACGGGGAAACTCCCGCGCGTACAGCTGAGATTATGGGGAAAACGGACGGCGCGGTGCGTACCTTGACCTTGAGGGCGCTGCGCAAGCTGGCAACGGTCATGCCCTCGGGGGAGTCCTCTGCTCAGCTCGTCGAGAGTCTGCTGACGGTTGCCGTGAGCAGAGGCAAAGTTTTGGGAACGCGTGTTCGAACTGGAGAGGCTACGGCGCATGTCGCGACGCGATGAGAGCGAGCGCCTGGAGCGCGCACTGGACGGCGGGCCGACGCCCCATGATGAGGAAACTCGTTCCATGGTGGCTGCCGCTGGGGCCCTGAGTCCTGGCAATCGGCGGAGTCCTTCTCGGGTACGAGCCACCCGTGAGGCCATGCTCCGCGAGTACATGCGAGGCCAAAACCCGCAGGAAGCCCGTGAGGATGCCGGTACCGGCGATGGCCTGGACGAGGTCGAGATCCACCGCGAGGAAGTGGAACTTCCTGGCGGCGGGCAGGCGATCTTGACGGACATTGAGAGCATCACGCCTGAACGTGCCGAGAAGACCGCTGCCTACTATGCGCGGATTCTTCAGGACAGTGAGCAGAGGGACCGGCAGAGTTGAGCGGCGCGATACCTGGCGGCCGGTTTGACGGGGGGACGCTGTGACTTCCGCATTGCCGCCGATCAAGATTCATGTGGTGGATCCGGCCGAGACCGCTGATGACGTGCCCTTGGCGGATGTGGGCTTGGTCAACATGAACGGTGAACGACACCTGTTCCTGACTCTGCAACCGTTCGAGTCTGCTGTTCGGCAAGTCAGCACCGTGATGCCTGAGCTGCCTTTGGAGCAGGTAGAGCGTCTGGTGCGCGAGCATTGCGCCGAGCTGGGGGACTTCGACGACCTTCTCGGACTCGCCGAGCCGACTCGTCCCACCGCTCCTGTGCAGCCGCCGGCGCTGGTCCCGGCTGCCGCGATGCGACCTCGGCGGGGCAAGAAGTGGGCCATCGCCGCGGCGCTGGTTCCCGCCCTTGCAGGGAGCTGGGCACTGGGCCACTTCACCAACATCAGCACGAACGCGGCGACGATGGCCAGCGCCCCGGACTCAGCGACGAGCGAGGTCAGTAACAAGAACAGCGTCAGCGGCCCGAAACCGTTCACCGCGCACGACTTCCTGGACTTCTCCAAGGCCGGACAGATCGACTGCACGGCGAGCGGACGGCTGGAAGCCGAGTGCACGGACGCTGACGGGATGGTGATGTCGACCAAGGCGGCGATCGGCCCCGACAGCACCATCTTCACGTT
Source organism: Streptomyces sp. HmicA12 (assembly GCF_000373565.1). Lineage (GTDB taxonomy): Bacteria > Actinomycetota > Actinomycetes > Streptomycetales > Streptomycetaceae > Streptomyces. Next base: position 22,014 of record NZ_KB891852.1, read on the forward strand.
CTCCTACGGGGCTGAGCGCCTCGGCCTGCGCATCTTCCAGGACCGGGACTACGCCGAGACGTGGGCCCGCCAGGACGGCTCGCAGGCGTCCTACAACCACCTCACCCAGTTGGGTCGCTACGTGCTCTGGGGCACCGACAAGGACCGGCTGGACGAGTACGCCACCCTGCTCAAGGAATCGGCCAACCCCGCGGCCACACACGTGATGGGTGGCGCGCAGCCCCTGCCGCCCCGGCTGGCTGCCCTGACACTGGGCACGCTCGGCGTCGACGAGCACGAGCTGAACACCATGCTCGCGACGTCGCTGACCGTCCCGGTGCCGGCGTCGTACGACGACGAGCCAGTCCTCCTGGCAGTACGCGCCGTGCTCGGCCTCGACGAGACCGTGACACCGTCGGCCGCGGGGAGCAGCGACGACATCGTCGCTCTTGCGGCGGGCCTGAACACGGATGAGCCTGCGGGATCGACGAACGTGGTGGTGACGGTCACCGCGCCGGACGTGAACACCACGCCGGCTCCGCCCACGACCGCGACGACGTCCACGGGTGCGAGCACCCCTTCGCCGACCCCGTCGACGAGCGGGGCGAGCACGCCGACGCCCGCGGCCGACGAGTCGGACACGTCGACGACGGACAAGCCGGTCGTCGACGAGCCGGACCCCACCACCCCGGAGCCGGACGAGCCGGTCGTCGACAAGCCCGGGCCGGACGGGGCCGCCCCCTCCGATCCCTCCGTCGATGCGCCGGGCCCGGACGAACCTTCCGTCGACGAACCTGCCGATCCGAGCCCAACGGAGCCCCCGGCCGCGGAGAACCCAGCGCCGACGGACCCCGTCGACGAGGGCCAGGAGACGCAGCCGCCCGTCGAAGTCCCGAGCCAGGAGACCCCGGCCACGGACCCCGCGCCCACCGACCCGGCGAGCAGCACAGCGGACGGCGAGGAATCGGATCTCCTGATCGTGCCCAACTCGTGGATGGCGCCCGCAGCCTGACGACACGACGAAGCGCCCCCTACGGACACTTGTGGTTCGTACGGGGCGCTTCGTCGTGGAGGGGCTAGAACGGCGGCTCCTGCGCCCACGGGTCGCCCGCGGGCGCCTGGCCTTGGGCGGGCCGTGAGAACCCCGCGCCGGAGGACTTGGTGACCTTCGCGGTCGCGTTCTTAAGGCTGGCGCCGACCTCCTCGACGTCCAGCTCGTACACGGTGCGCTTGACGCCCTCCCGGTCCTCGTACGACCGCTGCTTGAGGCGGCCCTGCACGATGACGCGCATGCCGCGCTGCAGGGACTCGGCGGCGTTCTCTGCGGCCTGACGCCACACGGCGCAGGTCAGGAACAGGCTCTCGCCGTCCTTCCACTCGTTGGTCTGCCGGTCGAAGGTGCGCGGGGTTGAGGCGACGCGGAACTTGGCGACCGCGGCGCCGGAGGGGGTGAAGCGGAGTTCGGGGTCGTCGACCAGGTTGCCGACGACGGTGATGACGGTCTCGCCTGCCACAGCGGGCCTTTCGGGGAGGGATCGGCCCGCGGCGGCGGGCCGGACGGACGGTCAGGAGAACAGGATCTTCCAGGTCAGCGGGCCGGGGATGCCGTCCGGGTCGCCCTTGAGCTGGGCCTGGGAGAGCTGGAAGGCGCGCACGTTGTCGTGGTCGGCGTCCGTCCACTTGGGGCCCGGGCCGGTCTTGTAGTGCTTGCCGTAGCCCTTCTTCACGAGCTGCTTGCCCAGGGCGGTGATGTGCGCGTTGTTCTTGCCCGGGCCGAAGAACGAGGCGCCGGGGAACGGCGGCTTCGGCTTCGGTGCCGGCGTGGTCGGCTTGGGCGTGCTGGGCTTCGGCTCGGTGGGAGTGTCGAGGTCGCCGGTGGCCCACGCCTTGAGAGCCGCCTTGTCCTTGAAGTTGGCGACGTTCACGTCGGTGCCCTGGATGCCGTACTGGTGGAACAGCCACTGCGCCGTCACGCGCGGCTTCCCGGCCGGGGCGCTCGGGTCCGCGATCCAAAGGCCGTCGCCCACGTACGACGTCTTGTCGATGCCCTTCCACGACGAGAGGTTGCAGTACAGGACCACCTTGTGGTCCGGCCGCAGCTTCTTGACGGCCTTGATGAACGCGTCCTTCTCGGCGTTCGACGGGTGCTTGCCGGTGCTCGGATCGGTCTCCCAGTCGCAGGCCAGGATGTCGCCCGCCTTGCTGGCGCAGCGCTCCACGAAGTACTCCGCCTGCGCCTGGACGTTGCCCGCCACCTGGAAGTGGTAGAAGCCGACGACGGCGCCGGCGTCACGCGCCCGCTTCGCCTGCGCGGCCATCTTCGGGTTGACGTAGTTGGTCGACTGGGTCGCCTTCACGAAGACGAACGACAGGCCCGCGGTGGAGTAGCTGGAGCTCTGATAGGAGCTGACGTCGATGCCCTTGACGGTCATGGTGGTGATGCCTCCTCGGTTGGGGAGGCATCACCGTGCAGGGGAGGGGTGCTTAGCGTCGCGCCGTGGCTCAGGTTCCGTCGGCCGGTCCGAGGGGTCAGTCGATGACTTCGGCGTCCACGACGCTGCCGTCCTCCAGCTCGGGAGGGTCGGGATACTGCACAGCGAACAACGACTCGTTGAGGCGCGCAGCGAGCGCGTCCAGGTCGACGTGTTCCTCGCGGGGCGTGTCCGCGGTGCGCATGCCGGTGATCTCGATGGCGAGCGCAGCGTCCTTGCCGTAGTGGTGGCGGTGCTGCCGCTCCAGGTACCAGGCGTCCGCGCGCCAGTCCGGCGCGGTGCGGTCCTCGGTGACCTCCTCGACGATCTGCCCGGTCTCCGGGTCGCGGAACTTGCGGGTGGTGACTTTGGTGACGATCCCGCCGTCGGCGACCCTGCGGATGTTCGCCATGGCGCGGGTGGCGGCCATCGCGCGGGCGGTACGGACGCGCTCGAACAGGGCGACGTACGGGTCCTCTTCGGGGTCGGGGTCGGCGCCTTCCTCGCGGGCCTCGATCTCCGCGCGGCCGCGCGCCATCCACCGTCGGTAGGTGGCGCTCGAGATACCCGCCGCCTCGGCGGCGAGCTCCACGGCGACACCGGTACGGGATGCAGCGATGATGCGGGCCTCGACGTCCTCGGACAGCAGAGAAGGGCGGCCCGCGGCGGGCCTGCGCTCCTTGCGACGTGACACTGGAAGGCTCCTTAGCGTCCGGGCGTGAACGCGTGCCCGCAGTCAGGGCAGGTGATCAGTCGTGCGCGGCCCTCGTCGTCGGCGCTGAGCCCGCCGTCGTCCAGGCCGCCGTCACCGCCGTCGTCGGGCAGGTGCAGCACGGGGGCCTGGTCCTCGTTGATGGCGCCGGGCAGCGTCTCCGGGTCGACCTGGCGCAGCAGGTCCTCCAGCTTCTCGTCGGGGATCGCGAGGGAGTCGTACAGGGCGGCATCTTCGGTGACGATGTCTTCGAGGTACGCGGCCAGGGAGCGCGGCCGCCAACCACCGTCGGCCCCAATCAAGTTGAGCTTGATGTTCAGGGCCTTCGCCTCGACGTCGCTGCGCGAGGCCCACCCGCGCTGCACGGGCACGAGCCATCCGCCGTCGTGGTCCAGGAGGAGACCGGCGGGGAGCTGCTCGCCGCGGGCCTGCATCTCGATCAGGGCCTCGCGGCGGCCGTGCCCGCCCAGGATGGTGCCGGTGCGCTCGTCGGCGATGGGCTGGTCCACGAAGCCGTGCGTGCGGATGCTCTCGATGATTCGCTCGACCTCGTGCTTCTTCGGATTGCCCAGGGCGGGGTTGAGGTCGGTGAGCGGCACGTAGGTGGTGTAGCGGGGCGCGTGCACGGTCTCGGTCACGGTGGTCCTTCCGGCGGCAAAGGGAGTGCCGGCGGCGGGCGTTGCCTGCGAGCCCGCGGACTTCAACCGCGGCGCCCCGCCTCGCAAGCGGGACATGCCGTCATGGCCGGGCCGCGCCCACCACCGGGCCGGTGCTCGTCCTCGTTCCGGATGGGACGCGCCCCGGGGCCCTGCCCGTACGGCGACGTCACCGAGCGAACAGGGCCACGCGGAACGTAGGGGCCGCCAGGTGTTTGTGTCGCACGGTTCTTCCGTGCGCGGCCGCAGAAGACGCCAGTTGGGTTGCCCCTCGACGCACGCCGTGACGTGTGCTGTACTATTCGGCAACGGCTGGGAGAGCGACCCAGCTACCTGAGCCTAGATGTAACGGATCTGATCTTCCGCCCGTACCTATGGGTGACGCCCGTTGCGCTCCGCTCAGGAAACGACCTGAAAAGCCCTGGGCAGAGCCCTCGGGTGAGAAAGGACCCACGATGTCGCACGACGCCGCTGAGCAGCCCCAGCCCGACATGTCCCTGGGGGATGTCGCGCTGCTGTCGGCCTTCGCGAAGCTGTTCAAGGACCACGTGGTGCCCGCGATCGACAAGAAGATCGCCGCCGTCAAGACCCCGCTCCTCGCCGCGTACGACGACCCGGAGCGCGGCACCAAGTCCATCGACGTGAAGGTCAACGGCGTCGCCGTCGCCACGCAGACCGTCAGCGTCTCCCGAGACAAGTACGACGTCGCCGACGACGACAAGTTCAACGAGTTCGCCGAGGAGTGCGGCGAGGCCGAGGTCATCATCCAGGCCCGCCCCTCCTTCCGTGAGGCGATGATCAAGCGCGCCAAGTTCGACAAGGAGACCGGCCAGATCGTCGACAAGCTGACCGGCCAGGTCATCCCCGGCATGGTCCGTATCCCCGGCGGTAAGCCCACCGGCAGCGTCTCCTTGACCTGGAAAGACGGCGGCAAAGAAGCCGTAGTCGACGCGTACCACTCGGGTCAGCTCCACAGCCTGCTCAGCGGCGTGCCCATGCTGCCCGCCCCGCCCGGCGCCGAGCCGCATGGCGCCGAGGTCGACGAGAGCCCCGAGCAGTAGCCACCCCGACGCGTCGCACCACGGCCCGGCCGCTGCACTCCACGGCGGCGCCGGGCCCCCTTCCCGAAGGACTCACGCACTTGTCCACCGCCATCGCCATCAAACCGGCACTTGCCAACGGCATCTCCGATCGCGCCTTCAAAGTCTTCTGCGTCCTCGTCCTGAGCAGCGACGGCGAATGGGTCCGCGTCCAAGACGTCGCCGAAGACTGCAACCTGACCAACCACCAGGTCCGTGCGCCGCTCGCAGCGCTGCGCAAGGCCCGCATGGTCGAGTCCCGCCGCGTCTACGAGCAGGGCTCCCAGGGGCGCCCCACGTGGCACACCCACTTCCGTCTCGCCCCGGCGACGAACAGCGAGGCTGCCGCATGACCCGCCTGAGCCGCCGTGACGGCACCCGAGTCAACCAGCGGATCTACACCGTCCCGATCGAGTCCGACACGGCCAACGACGACAAGATCAGCTACCGCGCCCTCGGCCTCCTGGTCCACATGCTCAACAAGCCCGCGGACTGGCAGATGCGGTCCGAGCAACTGTCCAAGGGTAAGAAGCGTGAGGGCCGCGACGCCGTAAGGAAGGTCCTGCACGAACTGGCGGCGGCCGGGTACTACCGGCTCGAACGCCGAAGATTCCGAGACGGCACGACCGCCATGGGCACCGCGATCAGCTTCTACCCCGTCAAGCAGTGGGCGCAGGACTACGTCACCTTCGGGCAGAAGCTCGACGTGCCCGTCGTCGAACAGGAAGACGGCACCTTCCTAGTCCGCTACCCCGACAACACCCTCGGCTCGGACGGGTTCGCCCCCGGCCAGATGGAGGAGCAGGAGCCCGACGCCGAGCCCTCCCAGGAGGAAGCGCCGGAGCCGAAGCCGACACGGAAGACGCCGCCGGCCGCCGCCCGGTCCGCCCGCAAGAAGAAGGCCGCCGCCAACACGGACAGTGCGCCGGACGCAGCCGCCGAGGACAAGGCGACCGAGGGCGAAGCGAAGAAGAAGACGCCCGCCCAAGAGGTCGCCACCTGGTACTACGAGCACGCCACCAAGCACCTGGGCCCGTACGCGGGAGCCAAGAAGTCCGGCTGGTACTTCGGTCTCCTCAAGCTCAGCGAACAGGCCATAGAGGCCGGATACACGAAGCAGCAGATCGCCAAGGCGTTCCAGCGCACCGGTATCCACTTCCCGACCGCGCACCAGTTCCAGCGGGCGCTGAGCGACGAGCGAAACAACAAGCCCATGCCCAGCCAGTACGGAGGACGTCCCGCCCCGTACAGCGACGCGGAGACCTGGGGCACACCCGGCCCCGGCGCCCCGCCCACGTCCACGCCCGACGCCCCCGACGACGCCGTGTTCGGCATCGACCCCGCCTAGCACGAAGGAGAACGAGCGGTGAGCACCTTGGCAGCCGAGCGCATCGTTCCCGGCCGAGAGCCGAAGCAACTGTTCGAGGTCACCGACAGGTTGCTCGCCGCGCTCAAGCGGGGCGGCGCGGACCTTTCCCAGCTCGGCGTTCCCGCACCTGCGGACGACGAGGGCGTGGAACTGTGGGAGGACGTGTCCGTGCCGCAGGCCCACGCCCGCACCCTGGCCTGGACGAACAGCATGAAGCGCGCCTCGTACGACGACTACCTGCGGTTCCGGTTCGAGCACCTCGACGACTACCAGCAGCCGCGTTCCCTGGCCGGATGGCTCGACTCCCTGGTGGAGGCGAAGCGGAAGAAGGCCCGCCCCTCGACGATGCACTTCATCATGACGGGCAACATCGGATCGGGTAAGACGACGTCGCTCGCCGCGCTGGGCAACGAGTCCGCCGAGCGCGGCCTGCTCGTGCGGCTCGTCCAGCACTCTACCTACCTGGCGTGGCGGCGCCCGGACGGAGCGCCGGACGACCTGAGCACCGACGCGGTCCGCAGGCGTCACGTCCTGGACCCCGACCTGCTCATCGTCGACGAGCTGTGCGGCGAGATGGACGGCGTCCAGACCGAGTTCGTGCGCCGCGAGACCACCGACCTGGTCGGCTCCCGACTCGCGGCCGGACGGCCCACCGCGTTCTCCACGAACCTGCGCCGAGACGGCATCGCCGCCATTCTCGGCGAGCGGCTGCTGTCGCGGATCGAGGACCGCGCCTATCTGGCGAAGGTCGTCGGCCCCGACCGGCGCGCCCCCAAGAAGGCTCTCGACTGGTGAAAGCCGCCCGCCCGGCCCCGTGTTGACCGGTCGGGCGGAATGCGGGGCAGCGCTGGAGGCGGAGGACCCTATATCGTTTGGGCAGCCCGAGGACCGACGAGCGTAGGCCCTCGGGGAGACCTGAACGAAAGGGACGTGTCTTGCCGAAGCTGCCTACCCTCCGTGCCATCACCCAGGGCGAGCGAGAGCTGCGCGATTGGCACCGCAATCTGCGTATCGGAGCCGCGGCCGCGGGCTTCGGAATGATGCTCGCCTCCCTATACCAGCTCCATTGGGCCGGAACGCTGATCGGGTTCCCCACCTTCGCGGCCGCCGCCATGGCCGGATCCCTCGAACTGCTGTTGGCGTTCAACGCCGGGGCGGTCACCTCGATCCGCCGGCGCGGAGACAACGGTCGTGAGGGCGGCTACTACTGGTCGCTGTGGTGCATCTTCGCGTTCCTGCTGTGCATCTCGATCGCGGCGAACGTGGGGCACTGCGTGGTCGCACTGTCGGAGTGGTTCGCCACCGGCGGGGCACCCGAGCTGATGAACGCGCACAAGGAGTACGTGTACGTCGTCGGCGGGGCCGTCGCCGCGATGGTGCCGCTCGGCGGCAGCTTCGGCCTGCACATCTCCGGTTTCGTCCGCGCGCGCGGCGCGGGATCGGACTGGGTCGACGCAGACGGGACCGGCGCGCTGCTCGATGCGGCCGCGCCCGCTCCCGTCCAGGCCGCCGCGCCTGCGCGGAAACCCGCGCCGCAGCCGCGCCCCGCGGCCAAGGTCCCCGGGCCCGCCCCGAAGAAGGTCAGCCTCGTCAAGGCCGCGGCGAACCCTGTCCCCGTCCCCGCCGAGACTCCCCGCCCGCATCCGGCGCCGGAGGAGACCCCGCAGATTGAGCCCGTGGAGGTCGTCACCGAGGAGGAGCTGTACGCCCTCTACAAGGCGGCGAAGGATGCGGGGGAGGGGCACCGGTTCGGGCCGCGCGGCGACCTGAACGCCTCTCAGCTCGGTCGCCGTCTGGGGCAGTCGCCGCAGAACGGCCGCAAGAACGTCGGGCCGCGCTTCGAGTCCCGCTACGAGGCGGAGAAGCTGGAGGAGGGCGGCGCGGGCATCGACATCGAGGGGCTTGCAGCCAATAGCGGGGCCACTCAGGCATCCTGACGTTCCGCACCTGCACGGTACTCGCGGCGGGCGCTCCCATGGGGGCGCCCGCCGCAGTCACGATCGGACCCCTTTCCATGACCCCCGAGAACCTGGCCCGTCTCGCTTCCGCCCGCGCGCACCGTGATCTGTCGGACCTTGCCCGGCAAGGCGTTGGCGCCATCAGCGAGACAGCCACCCCTGCGGAACGGATCGCTGCAGCCCGCCATCTGCGGGTGATGGTGAACGAGCTCGTCGACCTGGTCGTGCTCGGCGAGGCCCTGGGCGGCGCCTCGTGGGAGGAGATCAGCCAGGCGCTGAAGCGGCGCGACCCGGGCACGGTCGAGGGCGAGTACGAGGAAGCGGTGGCCGAGTGGAAGGCGGCGCCGGCATCGGCGTACGAGGGCGCCGAGGGGGACGCGCGCGACCTGGACGCCTGGTACCGGCGGCACCGCGAGGACTTCGATCCGGCCGCCGAAAGTCCGGTGTCTGATCTGCTCCGCGAGGGTTGAGACCAGCCCCTGACAGGCTAAGATATTACAGCGCACGTCAGGACGCGAAGCTAAGGGCCTGACAGGCGCAGCATCCGGGAGAGCGACCCGGAAGACCTGAACTGAAAGGCCCCCGTTCCGTGGCTGGACTCATCGCACCACAACGCACCCGAAAGAGCCGGAAGCCCACCGGCCTGCCGAACCCGCCCCTCGTCCTGATCACCGGTCAAGAGAAGGTCGGCAAGAGCTACGAAGCCGCCAAGGGCAGCGGCTCCGACCTGATCGGCAAGACGTACTGGATCGAAGTCGGCGGAAACGAGGGCACCGCCGACTACTACGGGCGTGTGCCCGGCGCCGACTACGAGATCGTCGAGCACGACGGCTCGTACCAAGACATCCTCGACGCGATCCGCTGGGTCAACGCCCAGCCCCGCATCGACGGCAAGCCCAACATGCTCGTCATGGACTCCGTGACGTCCGTGTGGGACATGCTCAGCGACGAAGTCGCCATGTTCGCCCGCAACCGCGCCGTCATCAAGGCGAACCGCAACCGCAGCCGGGTGCCGGCAGCCGACGAACCGGTCGTCGTCGACCCCGACCTGTGGAACCGCGCCAAGGACAGGTGGGGCAAGGTCATGTGGCTGCTGCGCCGCCACCAGGGCCCGGTTCTGCTGCTGGCCCGCACCGAGGTGGTCACCGCGTTCGAGAACGACAAGCCGACGCGGAACACCACGCGCAAGGTGAAGGCGGAGCGCAACCTGCCCGCGGCCGTCGACGCGATCCTCGACCTCCACGGACTCGGCGAAGCCTGGCTCACCGGGGTGCGCAGCCTCCACATGGACCTCCAGCCCGGCGAGACCCGCCGGTTCAAAGACTTCTCCGTGGACGCGCTGCTGCGCCGCATGGGCTTGCAGGACGCCGTGGAGTCCCGCGCCATGTACGAGACGCGGCCCGACGCCACGCTGCAGGAGCCCGACCAACCGGCCGAGCCCGCCGAGCCCACCGCCCCCGGCCTGAGCGAGCAGAAGGCGACACACCTGATCGCCGAAGCGCTCAAGCACCCCAACGACCCCGAGCAGGCCCTGCGCGAGGTGCGCGAGGAGCACGGCCGACGCACCCTCAAGGCCGTGCGCACCCAGTCGAAGTGGGGGGTGATGAGCGCCGACGCCCTGATCACCCGGACCCTCGACTACCTCGCGAAGAAGGTCGCGGAGGCCGAAGCGAGGGAGGGCGGCGACGCCGGGACCGGCGAGCTGTCGTCCACCGAGAGCAGTGCAGGGCAGCCCGAGGGCGGGCAGGAGACGCCGGACACGCCCCGCGTGGAGGCGCCCGCCACCGCCGAGACACCCCAGGCCGATCCCGAGCCGCCGGTCGACGAGGGGGCACCGCCGCCCCCGGACCCGCAGGCCGAGGCGACCGAGCCCGAGCCGCGGCCCGAGGACGTCAGCGAGGCCGAGCAGCCGCAGGACCTGCCCCGGCCCCGGCCCGCCCAAGCCAACAAGCTCAACAGGGTGATGGCGGTGCTGCTGACCGAGTCGGAGATCCAGTCCCGCATCCTCGGCGTGACGATGCAGGAGTTCCTGGAGCCGGTCTCCGGACCGGAGGAGGGGACACCGCCGCCGATGACGAAGCTGCGCTCGCACGTCCTGGAGCACCGGCCCATGGTGATCGGTCTGCTGGAGGATCGCGGCGAGCGGGACATCGCCAACGCGTACCGGCTCGCGGGCAAGCCGGAGCTGAAGATCGCCGACATGTTCTCGACGCTCTACAACGACCTGACGACCGTCGGGTGAGGTGACGTGATGTGACGCGCGCCCGGCGCGCCTGAACCGATCCACGGGGGCAGGAGAGGCGCGCCCCACATCACGTCACGTCACCTCGTCGAAGCGCGCGCCTGGACGCTCCAGCCGCCGTCTGGGCGCGCGCTTCGCCGTACGTAGTGGCGCGCGCCTGCCCACCGATGGCGCGCCCTGATCATCAGGCGCGCCACCGGGGAGCGCGCCAACCGCTACCGGCCGAGCGCGCCCGCGCCACGGCGCGCCCTCCCCGATAGCGCGCCACCGTACGGCGCGCTCCGCGCAGGCGCGCCCGGCTGGCAGGCCCGCCTTCCTCTGGGCGCGCCTACGTCGGTGGCGCGCCCGGCCGCACCGCGCGCCCACGCCATGAAGGCGCGCCATCGGCCGGGCGCGCCCGCGCCACGGCGCGCCCTCCCCGACGGCGCGCTCACGCTCGCGGCGCGCCACACCGTCAGGCGCGCCACCCTCTGACCTGCGCAATCGTCAGGCGCGCCACTCGTCGGCGCGCCTGCAGCCCGGCCGCGCGCCACCTGAAGCGCGCCCAACGAAGCGCGCCGACGAGGAGCGCGCCCCGGCAAGCGCGCCACCCAGGGCATGCCCTGAGCAAGGCGCACCGACGTGGCGCGCCCTGGTGGCGCGGGCGCGCCCGGGCATGAAGAAGGGCGCGCCCGTCGCGGGCGCGCCCTGGGAAGGCTGGTTGCGGCGTCAGCTCGCCGGGCGCGCCTGGGCGCGGCGCGCCTGCCGCTTCTGCCGGCGGACCTCCTCGCGCGCCTCGGCCGCGTTCTCGCGCACCGCGTTGCGCAACTGGGAGAACTCCTCGGGGTACTTCTCGGCGAGCAGGTTCATCGCCTGCAGCCGGTAGTTCGGGGCGGTCGGCATCCGGCCCCAGCGCGCCGTCATGTAGTTCAGCGTGTACTGCAGGAACCGCAGCTCGGCCTCCAGCCGGGACTGGAGCTGCGAGACGCGCGCCTCGTACGCCTTGCGGGACTCGCCCTCGGTCTGCGGAAGGAATCGACTGGTGGCGCGCATCATCCGTACGGCCAGCGTTTGGGTGCGCGCCGCGACCTGCGGCGAGCGGAACGCGAGGCCCTGCACGTAGTTGTGCCCGGCACGCACACTGGCGCCCGCGGCCTGCTGCACGAACGCCAGCCACTCCTCGGTGAACGCCTCGTTGTCGAGCTGCGCCAGGAACTCGGCCTCGTCGACGGCCAAGTCCTCGATCGCGGCGACGACCGGTACGCGCGCGGCCTGGAGCTGCTCCCGGAAGGCACTCATGCGGGCCTGATACTCGCGCTTCGATTCGCCGTCCCGGCGGGGCAGTGCGGTCTTGAGTTCCCGGCCTGCACGGTCAGCGGCCAGGAGCGTGCGTCCCGCCACGTCCGGAGAGCTGAACGCTGCTGCCCGCACCTCGTTGACGCCGCCGTCCTGGACGTGCGCGATCCACGCCTCGTAGAACGCCTGGTGCGTCATGTCGGTGAGGCGCTTGGCCTCTGCCGTGACCTGCTCGGCAGGCGGCTGCGCGTCGGCCATCCCCGGGTTCCTCCTGGTCTTCGCGGCCCGCTGGTCTCGAGCCGTGCCGCGCGGAGCGGCGACGTGTAAACGGTGGCCGCTTCGCGACCGAACTCACCCCGTGTGCTGGGTCATAGCAGGAGCGACCGCTCTCCAGCCCTGGGCGCTCTGCACGCGCGCAGTGGTCTCGGACTCTTTGTCACCACCGGAGTGACCTGGGACGAAAAGGATTAACACCCCATGAGTTCCGGCAGCTGCCCTCAACGCAGTGAGTTCGGCGGCGAAACGGCCACCGCTGCGGATGATACCCGCCGGCCCGCGGCGGGCCTCCGCCCTGGTGCGGCTACTCGGCCGGTTCCTGGCTGTTCCGGCTGGTAAGCGACTCAATGACCGGGGCGATCGTCGTCGGCTTCCAGATCAGGTCGTACGTGGACTGCGCGGCGGCGATCACCGCGAGGATCGTGGTGCACGCCTGCGGGCCGTCCTGGAGCTGCTGCCAGCCCCCGGCGACCAGGACGGTCCCGACGCCCGCGATGAGGGCGAGCGCGACCGCGACGGCCTTCTTCACCTCGGCCGACCAGGCGGGCCGCTGCACGATCGCGGTGAGCATCGGGAGGAAGGCGCCGACCTGGGCGCCGATGGTGATGGAGTCGAGCGTGTCCGACAAGGGAGTGCCCTTCCGTAGGTGATGCGGAAGGGCACGGTCACCGCTGGGGACTGCTTGCGTCGCCTGCTCAGGACCAGTCCGGCCCGGTGATGTCGGAGGCGATCTCGTCCGGCGGCGCGGGCGCGGGCCGGTTCAGGGCGGCGCGGATCACGTCCTGCAGGTCGTGGATGTACTCGACGGCGGCCGCCTTCCAGCGCCGCCACTTGCGCTGTTCCTCGCGCAGCTCCTCGACGCTGCGCTCCAGCGTCTCGTACTTCGCCTCCAGCGTGGTCATCCGCTCCAACGTCTGCTGAGTGGAGGCGCGTTGCTGCTCCAGGAGGCTGGTGAACCCGTCGGTCAGGTTCTTCACGGCCGTGGCTTCGCTGTTCTTCTTGCCCTGCCGGTACACGAGCCAGGCGCCGCCGAGTGCGCCGAGCATCCCGAAGAGGGGAGCAAGTACGGGTGCCAGCGAGACGAGCCCATCCACTGGCGCTCCCTCATATCGGTTGGTCATGGGTGCGCGGGAGCCGGAGCCCCGGGGAAAGGGCTCACGGCTCCCCGCAAGCGCGAACGGTGCACGACCGCGGTCGTTTACGTCGCGCCCTGCCCGTCGCCGGCCGCAGACACCGCAGGAGCGACTCCGGCGACGGTGCTCCAGCCCCGCCGTATCGCGCCGAGCAGCTGCTCGTCGGTGATCGCGGCCGCCATCTCGGGTCCGGCCGTGCTGCCTGATGTCGCGGCGGCCTGCAGAAGCGGCGGGGTGACGACGAGGCCGATTGCCATCTGCGCCGCCTGCGCCTCCGTCGGGGTGAGCGCGGTCTTCGCCAGGTTCCAACGCAGCGGGTAGCCGGGCGTGGTCGGGTCCTCGGCGAAGACCTCCTGCGCGATGACCGCGATGGCCATGCGGACGCGTGGCAGTAACGTCGGCTCGCAGGCCAGGGTGCAGATCGCGGACAGCGACAGAGGCAGGACAGTCGTCACAAGGGTCCTCACTTGGTGTAGGTCACTTTGAGCTTGGGCGGATTGGACTGGCCGACGCCGCGGGCGATGCCGTAGTACGTCGAGCTACTGCTGTTCGGGTCAAGGGCGATGCCGCGCCACTTGGTGCTGTCGAAGACACTGGTGATGTCGACCCATTTGCCCTCGTTGCGGGCCCACGAGATCGTCTTCGACTCGGAGTCGGAGGAGAACGACGACGGACGCGACGTGTGGGAGTGGGCCTTGATGACGGCCTTGCCGCCGGCGTTCGCGTACCAGTGGTCGAAGTAGATGTAGACCTGCGCCTTCACGATCGTGGCGCCCGCGAGGTCGCTGGCCAGCGACGACGGGAAGCCGATCAGCGCTGCCTGCGTGCCGTTGGTGCTGGAGTAGTAGCCCTGGATGCACTTGGACCCGTAGTACGAGTTGTACGAGCCGCGGTTGGCGTAGGTGCCGGACCAGGAAGCCGTGTACGTCTTCTCGTACTGCTTCACGATCGGGTCGCTCGTGCCGCCGCCGTTGTTGTAGCCGCCGGTCTCCGGGATGTACGGGCCGATGTCCTCGACGTAGAAGACGCCGTGGTTGTCGGCGCCCCCGTACAGCTCGCAGCTCTGCCCGGACGGGGCCAGGGCGTTCTCGAAGCTGATCAGGAATCGGTGATCGCCTGCGCCGAGGGACGGCCCGGAGGCAATGTGCTCCAGGCCCGCGGTGAAGCTGTTGCCGAGCGCCTGGTGATGCACGGCGACATAGATCTGAGGGGAGTTGATCGTCGGTGCACCAGTGCCGCCGTCGCGCAGCCGCAGTCGCAACTCCCCGCCATCCGAGGAGGGGTTGGCGCGGGCGGTGAACACGAATCGGTACATGCGGCTCGTGTCGATCGTGGCGCCCAGTTCCACGAATCCCATCTCGGTTCCGGTCGTGGTGCGGGTGCTGATCTGGTAGTCGATGGCCTGGATGCCGCGCGGGAACTGGGCGAGGACGTCGGCGAGGTCGCTGCCGCCGATGGAGACGGTGTCTGCGACGGCCAGGCGCTGGAATCCGGCGCCGCCGTCCTGGTCGATAGTGGCGACCGGCGTGCCGTCCGTCGACAAGGTCAGGTAGTTGGGGCGGCCGGTGACCAGGGCGACCGCCTCGTCCCCGCTGTCGTCGAACAGCTGCAGACCCTGTGGGGAGACTTCGGCACGCGCCCCGGCGATTGCGCCGGAGGCCATGACGACGCGGCACGAGACGTTGTCGAATGCGATCGTGCCGGTTGTTGCCTGGAAGGCGGAGATCCACACCTGCATCTGCGTCGTGCCGGTCGGCGCGGGGGTGGTGGGGACGGTGCTGACGGTGGTCCACGTGCCCTTCACCGCGGGAGTGATGTTGAGGGTGCTCCAGCCCAGCGCCGTGTTGGAGCTGTTCAGCCACGTCGCGTACATCCGGATGCTTTCGCCAGCCCAGTCGGCTGAGGCGAGGTAGTCCATGGACAGCCACACCTTCTGGCCCGGCATGCCCGCCAGGGCGGCGAGCTGCAGGGCCTGCGTGGTGGCGGCCGCCGCCGTGCACACGGTCTGCACTGCCCGCGGTGTGCCGTTCCCGGCAACGATCGACCACGTTGAGCGGGACGCGACCCGCTGGTCGGACAGGGCACCCTCGAAACTGGGGTCGGCGATCACGTTGCCGTCGGTGCCCAGCGCGAGCCGGTCGGCCGTGAGGGAGCCGACCTTGATGTGGGTGGCGTCGATCGACCCGGCGAGGATCTTCGTCGCCGTCACCGAGTTCGCGGCCAACTGCGCGGCTGTGACGGACAGCGCGGCGAGCTTGTCCGTCGTGATCGCGAGCGATGCGATCTTCTCGGCCGTGACGCTCAAGGCGACCAGCTTGTCCGTGGTGACCGAGCCAGCCAGGATCTTCGGCGCGGTGATGGCGCCGTCGGCGATGTTGATGGTCTGTACGGCGCCGGTCTCCAGGACCTCGACCGTGATCATGTCGATCTCGGCCGTGCCCGTGCCTGTCTGGTAGTTCGCGTAGAACAGGGGGGTGATGTAGCGGGCGTTTGCGTGCAGCGCGCCGGGAGCGGTCGGAGACGGGCAGGCCGCGGTGGTGCCCTTGGCTCCGGCCGCGGCATAGCCCCTGAGGTAGCCGGTGTACCGCTGCCATCCGGCTCCGGCGGTGAGGGGCTGCTGCGCGGCTGCGACGTAGTGCTGTGAGCTCCCGGCCGCGTTGCCGTCGATGTTGACGAGCGTCGCCCCGTCTGCGGCAATGCCCGCGACACCGCAGTAGAACCGCTGCTGTGCGGTGTCCGTGCTTGCGACGGTCTGCCGCACCGTGACGCTGATCCGGTAGAGGACGTTCGGGTCGAACGGGATCAGGATGTCCGGCCGCCAGACGCTGTTGACGGCGCCGACCGCGCGCATCACGTAGCCGCCGGACTGCGCATCCGGCACGGTCACCGACGTCAGGTTGGACACTGCGCTCGTGGTCGTGGTGCTCGAACCGGCGGAGCGCCACTTCGAGGCTTCGGCGCCGGCGTCGTAGAGCTTCTGCACGACGCTCGCCGCGGTGGTCACCGACAGCTGGCTGGTCGTGATCGATCCGGCGACTACCCGGTCGCCGTTGAGGGTGCCGACCGCGATCCGGTCTCCCTGAATCGAGTTGGCGATCATCTTCGGCGTGGTGATCGCGCCGTCCGCGATCTGTACGCCACCGACCACGGGGCGGCACGCCGCGTTGTCGAACCACGTGGCACCCGCGGTGACGAGACCGGTCTCGATGCGGACGCGGGCCCGGGTGGCGGTCGCTGGGGCGGTGTAGGTCGCGGCCAGTCGCGCCCACGCTCCCTTGGACGGTGTCGTCGTCCGGGAGCTGCCCTTGTCGGTGGCGAGGGTGGTGCCGCCCTCGGTCTCCCACCGGACGTGGACGTTGACCTCGGAGCCCGCCCAGTCGGCGGAGGCGTAGTAGTCGGCCGCGATGTACAGCTGGTCGCCTGCGGTGACGGGCAGAAGGGCGAGTTCGATGGCCCGCCACTGGGCTGTGCCGTCGGTGGTGACCTTCATCGACGCGGCGGAGGCGTTACCGAAGGCGAGGTCCTGGACCGCCCACGCGAACTTCGCGGCGAGCGCCGCGGCGTAGGCGCCCTCGAACGAGGGATCGTTGAGCACGTTCGCGCCGCCGACGACGGTCAGCTTGTCCGTGGTGACCGCTCCGGCCACCAACTCCGACGTCGACACGGAGTTCGCCGCGATCTCCCGGCCGGTGATCGCGTCGGCTGCGACCTTGCCCGCGACCACGGCGTCCGCCGCCAGGGCCGCCGTGTTGACCGACCCGGCGACGAGGTTCGACGAGCCGACGACGCCGGTGCGCAGCGGCTCGATGGTGAAGGCGTCGACCTCCATCACCGCGGCCGTGCCCTTGCCGAAGTTGAGCCAGACCGTGGGCCGCAGGAAGCGCACGCTCGCGTGGGTGGCGCCGGGGACGCGCGGGTCGGTCTGCGGGCCGGAGGGGGCCGTCGCGCCGTCCGTGACCCGGCCCTGGATGTAGCCGACGTACGTCTTCCAGCCGTCCGCGACGGCGAGCGCGCCACCGTTGGAGGCGCAGTAGTAGTGCATCGACGTCGACGCCGCGCCCGAGCGGTTGACCAGCGTGGTGCCGTCGTCGGCAACGCCGATCGCGCCGAGGTAGACGGTGGCGGGTCCGGACGCGTCCTGCGCCGTGGCCCGTACGCGGACCATGACCCGGTACAGGGTGTCGGTGTCCTGGGCGATCAGCGCCTTGCCGGCGAGCTGCACGTCGCCGTTCGCGATGAGGAGACCGCCGCCGGACGGGGTGCCGGTCGCGGACGGGTTCACGGCCCAGGTGGCGCCCGTGGCCGTGGAGAATGCCTCCCACACGGTCGGGTCGCGGAACGTATCCGTGTACCGCTGGCCGATGCTGTCGCCGAGCGCCCCCGTCAGCGAGTTCAGCGACACGGACGCCGCGGCGAGCGCGTCCTTCGTCACCGACGCTTTGGCGAGCTTGTCGGCCAGGACCGCGCCGTCGGCAAGCGCCGCCGACCCCACAGCCCCAGTCGCGATCTTCGCCTCGGTGACCGCGTCGTCGGCGAGGATCAGATCGTTGACCGCGCCCTGCTGCAGCTTCTCGTTGGAGATGGCCTGCAGAGCGACCTTGGCCTCGGTGACCGCGGCCTCAGCAAGCTTGTTCTCGGTGATGATCCCGTCGATCAGGTCCTGGCCGACGGCCTGCTGTGGCGTGCCCTGGACCGTGTCGGAAGCCGGGCCGGTGACCGCGGCGGTGTTCTCGGCGACCAGCCGCACCCATACCGGCTCGTAGTTGTCGACCTTGACGGTGACGGTGCCGCCGAGCGCCGCGCCGATCGTGGCGAGCTGCGTCGTCAGGTCCGGCGTGAAGTCGGCGCTGCGCCCGACGTGGACCTGCACCAGAGCGAAGTCAGCGGGCGTGGTGTACGAGTCGGCCCAGGCCCCGTCCCAGCCGATCTGCAGGCCCGCCAACTGGTTCGAGACGGCCGGCGCCGTCGGCGTTGGCGGCGGCCCGCTGTTGACCGGGACGAGGGCGACCGTGCCGTCTTCCTGGACGCCGACAGAGCCCTTGAGAGTGCCCTCGTCGTCGTAGATGTCGAGAGAGCCGCCCTCAATGGACGTGTATCCGGCCTGGGTGCTGCGCTCCAGTGCCTGGAGGCGCCGTTCGTAGTCGGCGAGCAGGGTCGCCAGGCGCTTCGCGTCAGTCTGGTCGTCGAGGAAGTTCGCCATGGCCGGGCACGTTGCGCGGCAGGGAGGGTTAGTGTCGCGGCCTCCTCAGCTGAGACACGCGTGCACCGGCAGTGAATACTGCCGGTGCCAGTGGCTGGGGAGGCCACTCTTCTGGTGGGGGAGTAGATGGGAGACAGAGATCAGCCGGAGTACGTGTGGCTCATGGTTCTGACCGCGAATCGAGGGCTGTGCGTCTACTGCAACGCGATGCGATCGACGACGCTCGACCACGTGGACTCGATAGCAGAGGGTGGCCGGAACGCCGTCGAGAACCTCTTTCCAGTCTGCCGACGCTGCAATTCGGCAAAGGGCCGGCTCACCGTGGATGACTGGTTCGACGAGATGGAGCAGGCCAACTACTGCCGTCGTGGCCACTGCGTACATCTGGAAGCCGGATGCTCAACTCGGGGCGTAGTCCTGGATATCCCTTGGTGGGAGCTGTCCGATCGCATGGAAGCGACCCGGGCAACCATCGACGACGTCGACCGGACCCGCTGGTTCAGCCACCATTTCGCCCGCACGATTCTGCGGACTTCCACCGTGGACGTGATCGAACGCAAACAGGCCGCAGTCAAGAAGCTGTCTGCCTATCCGGTGCCCCCTTGGACGAGTGAAGAGACAGAGCCGGAAAGGGACGTGTGCAGTCGGCGCCTGTGCTGCCCGCAACCGGCCAAGGACGAATGGCCGACGTTCTTCTATCTGGACGCCGACACGCGGCGCCGGGCTGAGAAGCTGGCCTTCGAGAGCGAGATCAATGTCATCGACCTGTACGGACTGGCGGTGTGGGAGTTCGTGGTCCGGGCCGAACGCGAAGGTCGAGAGGCTAGGGAGCGCACCTAGGGCGCGTATCGGGTCGTGATCAATGAGCACCGAAGCTTCCGGGGCGGGTGCCCCGTCGGGGGTACGGGCCCCGGCTGCCTGCCATCCGAGACGGTGCGTCAGAGCACGGCGAGACGGTCCACCAGGAGCTCTACCCTCTGCTCGACGTACTCCGGCGGCAGCCGTCCGGCCCGGGTCAGGGTCGCGATCCCGTGCAGGGCCGCCCAGAACAGCTCGGTGAACAACCCCGGGTGGACGCCGTCCCCGGCGACCTCGCTGAGGCTTTCCAGCAGGGCGGCGAAGGCGTTCTTCAGCGGCTCCGGGGTGTCCTCCTGTGCGAAGGCCAGGCCGCCGTCGAGCTGGAACATGGCGTCGTAGAGCGCCGGGTTGCGTTCGGCGAAGTCGAGGTAGGCGCGGGCGAGGGCCGTGACCCGGCCGCGCGTACTGGTCGCGGCGGAGGTCGCGGCCCGCACCGCCGCGGCCATCTCGGCGGCGCCCTCGAGGGCGACGGCACCGATGATCTCCTGTTTGCCGCGGAAGTGGCTGTAGAGGACGGGCTGGCTGTACTCGATGCGCTCGGCCAGCCGGCGGGTGGTGACCGCCTCCCAACCCTGCTGCTCGGCGAGTTCTCGGGCTGTCGCCACGATGAGGCGCTCGCGCTCCGCCCTTTCGCGCTCTTTGCGTTCCTGTACCGACATGATTCGACCCTAGCACCGCTAGGCAATCGAGCGGCAGCAGTGCTAGCGTTGTCACATTACATAGCGCCGCTAGATTCCTGGAGGGGTCATCATGCTCAACGCACTTGAGGTCGTCACCACCGTGGTAGTCGGCGTGATGGTGGGGGTGGAGTTCTCCGTCCCCTTCTTCAGCAACCCGATCCTCAACGCACTCCCGGGCGACAACGGCCTGCGCGCCCGCACCCACGGGGCCCGACTGGGCGGCGCCGTGATGCCGTTCTGGTACATCGGCTCGCTCGTCCTCGTCGGGGCCTGGGCCATCGGTGGGTGGGACCACCCCGGCACCGGCCTCGTCGTCACCGCCGGCGCGCTGCTGATCCTCAGTGTGATCATGTCGCTCACGCTGCTCGTCCCGATCAACAACCGGGTCAAGGCGTGGACCGCCGACAACCGGCCTGACGACTGGAAGGAGCAGCTGAATCGCTGGGACCGCTGGCACTACGTCCGCGTCGCCGTCATCATCGCCGCCTTCGTCTGCCTGGCGGCCGCCCTTGTCTGAACCCGCGGGCCGACACGGCGCTGGTGGCGCACGAGCCACACCCCCCGGGCGGCAGCGGGCCACCGGAATCCGAACATCCGGGAATGCGGCTGTCGCTGAGAGTCCACAACTGCGATCCCGACAAGCTACGTCCCTCGATGACCTGCGCGGCTCTCGGCTCTCATTCGGGTGAGGTCTTTGATCCAGATCACCGAGGCGCGCAGATGAAGCCCGGCGAGGTAGCTTTCCGGGGTCTTGTCGTAGCGGGTCGCGATGCCCCGCCACGCCTTGAGCTTGTTGATCAGGCGCTCGACGGTGTTTCTCTCCTTGTAGAGCTCGGCGTCGTGGCCGACGGGCCCGTGGATGCGCACCTTGTCCAGTACGGGGATGAACTGCGGGCCGTCGGCGGCCTGCCCCGCAGTCAGGACAAACGCCAGTGGGCGGCACCTGCGGTCGGCGGCGAGGTGGACCTTGCTGGTCTGCCCGCCCCGGGAGCGTCCCAGGAGCGCAGCCTTCAGTCGGAGTTTGCGACGGCGCCGGATGCGTCGTCGCTCCTCCCGCCGGAATCGCCTTCGGCCTTTCGCCCGTTTTGCACTTCGCAACCGCCCCTTTTGACCTGAGCCTCTTCTCCTCGGTGGCCTTCTCCAGCGCGTCGAGCACGCAGGGATCGAGATGCATTCCGGCGGCGTCGTGGTGGGCTCGGGCGGTGGTGGAATCGATACTGACCAGCGACAGATCCACCTTGCCCCGCTTCGCGGCCTCGGCTATCAGCCCCTCCAGCAGGGCCTCGAAGACACCGGCATCGCGCCACTGCCGGAATCGGTCGTGGACGGTCGACCAGGCACCGCACTCGGCGGGCACTTCCCGCCACTGCCCGCCCGTCCGAGAGCGCCACAGCACCCCCTCGAACTGCTGCCACAGCCGCACCGGGTACGGGCCATACTCGCCGACCGGCAGGTACGGCTCGATGAACTCCCACTCCACGTCGGCCAGTTGCGCACGTGTCATGCAAGACGATCTACCGGATCGAAGATCCGCGCGAGGGGAAAGCCGCTCATTGATCGCGACCCGATACGTGCCCTAATAGTGGAAGCTGTTGGAGCGCTTGAGGGAGAGAGTGCAGGAGCCGTCTGCGCTGATCTCGTCGCCGACGATCCGGTGCCAGATGGAGACGTCGCCGAGCCAGGGGACTTCGACCTGGACGAGGATGTCGTCGCCCAGGGACCACGAGCCGAAGCGTGCGTTGGGGTGGTCGATGATCTGGATCGCAGGGATCTGCAGCTCGGCGGAGCGGTCGGCGAGTTCCTTCTCGCCGCGCGAGCGGAGCGCGGACGCCGACGACAGGGTCTTGTCGGTGACGGTGACGACGCGGCGCAGCCGGTCCCCGCGCGGCCGGTAGACCTGCGCCCTCTTCATCTTCGTGCCCTCGCCCTTGCCGAGGACCTGGACCTCATTGGCGTAGTCGTCCCCGAGGCCCTCCGGCTTGGCGATGGCGTTGATGTTCTCGCCGTCCATGAACCGCAGGTCGGTCCGCTTACGGCCCAGCCGTGGCGTGCCGAGCCGGATTCGGTGCTTGATCGTGTTCCCCGTGTCGCCCGCCCACTCGTGGGTCTCGACCCAGTCGAACGGCGTCTGCGTGGTCAAGGTGTCCAACGTCTCGCCGCAGTCGGGGTTGTTGAACCAGGCCAGCTCCCACGGGTCCTCACCGTCGGACGTGCCGAGGAGCTGTCCAAGGTCGTGGCTGTCGACGTCGATGCCGATGTCACCGCCGGGCTTGGACTGGACGTGACTCCACACGTGACGGAACGCGTCGTAGACGTCGATGCGGGGCCCGCCATAGCTCTTGGGCGGCTTGGGCACCTTCTTCTTCGGCTTCACGCCATCGAAATAGCCGTCATGATTCTTGTCCTTGCCGGCGTTCGGATCTTTCGGGGTGATCTTCTTTCCGGAGATCAGGTAGCTCTCGTACGGAATGCCGTGCGGGTAGGAGGAGAAGCCTTCGCAGCCCACGGTGAACTGCGGACCGTCGAACGCGCACTTCGTGACCAGGCCGCCCCACCGGAGATCGCCGTCGATCTCCAAGTACAACTTGGTGCCCCATTCCTCCAGGACCGGGGAACCGTCAGAGCCGATCATGCGCGCGTACTCGGGGGTGATGGTGCCCGCCATGGCGCCTGGCCCGGACAGATCACGCTTCGGGTTGGTCGACAGCGCGAACGGGACCTCCCAGTCGATGATCTGGTCCGTGGTCGCCCGCTGTGCGATGAACCGCCACCCCTGCATCAGATGGCGTCCTCGGACGGGTCCTCAACGAACTCGATGTCGAGGAACACCGAAGCGCCGCCGTCGGCCTCGAGTTGCCCGGCCGCCGACGTGTCGCCGGTTCCCATGAGGACGGCGTCGTAGACGTTGCCGCGCATGCTGGAAGGGATGGACACGGTCCCGCCCGCCACGAATGTGAACCTCTGCGCGCTCCCGACCCAGTCGCAGTTGAAGCGCGTCTCTGCGGTGCTCAACGACCCGAGGTCGACTCGCAATCTGCCGTACGCGTCCTTGGCGTTGCGCTGGTCCAGGCCCGCGAAGGTCGCCATGATCGTGGCGGACGTCGCCCACTCCGGGACCTCAATGTCCCAGCGGGCGCCCTGCGGGAACTCCTCCCATGACGGGTACTTGATGTTGCCGACGGCGTCCGGCTCGTCCCACACACCACGCAGCGCGCGGACGACGCGGCGGCGCCGGGGGTTCGCCATCTCCCGCAGGTCCTTGATCATCGACTGCGTGATGTTCGTGGTGTTCGCCGGGATGTCGATGCGGGCGAGGGTGATCGCGCTGTCGCTGGGTCGGACCTGCTTGACGCGCTTGGTCGTCGAGGGCACCGAGGAGATGACCCGGGTGTAGACGTACGGGCCGACCGTGACGTCGGAGGGCTCGTTCCAGGACTCTCCGGCCGACCACGGGTTCTCGATGCGGGCGACGATCAGGTCACTGCGGGCGCTGTTCGTGGTCGGGGCGATGCTGATGCTGTCCGCGGACGGGAGGCGGGCCGCGTACGCCTGGTACTTGCCGCCGGTCCCCTTGTTGAGGATGGCGCAGGCCCCGGTCATGACCTGGATCTTCGAACCGGGGGTGGAGAGGGCCTTCACCTGCAGGTCGGAGTTGCCGATGATTCCCTCGGAGCCTCCGAACGCGGCGTAGGCGAGGAGGCGGGCCACCTCGCTGGAGTGCTCCGCGCCGCCCTCGGTGAACCACGGCACGCTGTCCCAGGCCATGAAGTCTTCCTCCGCTCGTCGTTGGACTGCGGAGGTTCACCGGGGCCGGGCGTTAGTGTCGCGCGCTCCCGGCGTTCAAGATCGCCCTTGCACAATTGGGCAAGAACGATCTTGGTTTACAGGTACGAGTACGCGTCCCGCCACGCCACCGTCATGTACGCATTGCCCGTCGGGTCCGTGCCGCGCAGGATGAAGTCGTGGCGGCCGATCGGGAGCCGCAGATCGCGCAGCCGCGGCGACGCCCGGGTCAACTGCCCGGCCACCGACGCGCCGCTGTTGCGGACCACCGTGCGCGCCCACGGCCGGGGGTCGATCGTCACGTACTGCCCGGCAGCGAGCGACAGCCCGGACAGCTCCACCTTCCAACTCCCCGCCACCTCGCACGCCGGAGACGAGATCGGTCCGTAGATCCGGATGACCGGCCACGTGGGGCGCTGCCCGCCGATGACGACGGCGCCCGGCTTGAGGGAGGACCCCTCACCTGTCATCGACAGCGGTTCCTTGAGCGGCCCGACCAGGCCCCGGTGCGGCGGCGGAACCAGGTCCACACGGATCGACTTCTCGGTGTCGTCGTACGCCGTCCGGTCCACGCACACGAACGTCGCGACGACCGGCGTGTACCCGTGCCAGGTGAGCTTGGAGCCCGCGGGTGCGGCCTTGCGGGGCCTGCCGTAGAAGCGGCGCGCGCGGCCGCCCTGCGTGGTGCGCAGCACGGCCGGCGTCGCCACCCGCTTGCGTACGGCCTCGCCGTCCCACGCTTGCATCATCACGGACACGGCGTCCAGGTTCGCGCCGTGCCGCCCACGCTGTGTGGATGCGGCATCGACAGTGTCGACACCGACCTCGAACGTCAGGGTGGCCTGCCCGCGGTAGTCCTCACCGAAGCGCGTGTTGTCCTCGCGCGGCATCGCGGCGTCGCCAACATCCGGGTCGGCGTACGTGATCTCGTACGGCTCGATCAGCCAGTAGCCGGTGTCGAACGTGCCGAACGTGAAACTGGCTGCGGGCAGTACTCCGTTCGCCGAGTAGGACAGGTTCCACTCGCCCTCTGCTAGCGCCATGCGGCCGCTCCTCTCCTACACATACACGCCGCCCCGGCGCATGCGACGCAGCTCGAACAGAGCGTCGTTGAGGGCCTCGCCCGGGGTCGTGGGCTGGCTGGTCATCGTCAGGTTCAGGTCGCCGCCGACGAGCGCGGCCGTCGCCTGCTGCGTGGTGGCGGTACGGCTGCTGGAGGCCGGACTCGTCGAGCGCACACCGCCGTTGGCGTACTGCTGCAGCGCGCGCCCGGGGTAGACGACCATGCCGCCGAAGTAGCGGGCGACCCAGTCGAGGATCTCCTCGGACCGCTGCCGCTTCGCCTTGGCCAAAGGGAGGTAAGCCTCGCCCTGAGTCTCCGGCTCATTCCATATGCGCAGGTCACCGGGCCTGCCGATCTGCGCGATGTGGTTCTCGGCGCCATTCGCGAACGCCTGGACGCGGCTCGCGGCGCGCCGAATACCGCCGTTGGCGTACTGAATGATCCCGCCGTCCGCCTTGGACAGCGCGGCGCCCTTGCCCTTGGCGGACCAGTTCACGACGACGTTGACCGTCTTGCCCTTGAGCCGGTCAATGGCGCCCTGGATCGCGGCCACGTTCGCCTTCGGTGAGCCGGTCGGCACGGTGATCTTTACGCGCTTGCCGCCCTTGTCGACGTCCTTGATCTTGAACCCAAGGTCCTTGAGCGCGGCCTGCGCGGTCTTCGTCGGCGCCTTGATCTCTACCGACTTGCCCTTGAGGTTCTTGACCGACGACTGGACACCCTTGAGATCACCGGTCGCCTTCTTCACGACCGCGTCGACCGTCAGCTTCTTGCCGCCGGGCACGCTGTTCATGTCGCTCTTGACGGCTGCGAGGTTGTCCCGGGCCGTCTTCGTCTTCGCAGTGAGAACGAGGTCCTTCGTGCCGGGCACGCGCTGCACCGTGATGCCGAGGGCCTCCAGCTGTGCGCGCGCCGCGTCCGAGGGCGCGGTGACCCGGATCGTCTTGTCCTTCATGGAGGACAAGCGGCCGATGATGCTGGCGACTTCGACGTCCACGGCGTCGCCGCCCTTGAGGGAAACGGTCGACTCGATGACGTCGGGGACCAGACCGAGCTGGTCGGCGAGCTGCTTCGCTTCGGCCTTCGGGATGCCGTAAGCGGCGGCCAGGTCGAGGACGCTCTGCCGGCTGCGGCTCGCGGCCTGGGAACTGGTGTACATGGCCTGCGACATGGTCATGAAGCCGTCGCTCTCCGCCTGCTTCGCGGACGCCACCACGCCGAGCATGCCGTCTCGGATCGACTGGAGCTGCGAGTTGAAGGCGAGACCGTTCTTCGTGGAGGTGTCCACCTGCCCGGACGCGTCGATGAGGGCCTTGCCCCAGCCCTCCGTCTTCGCGATCTCCTGCCCCATCGCATCCTTGGCGCCGAGGATCGCCTGGTTCATTTGCGCGGTCGCGTCGTGCACGGACTCGGTGTTGCCGGAGAGCGCATCGAGCGCCGACTTCAGGGCGGTCACACGCTGGTCGGCGGTACCGGTCTCGGCGTTGAAGAGAGTCATCGACGACTTAAGTCGGTCGAAGCTGGTGGCCCCCGCATTCCCGGCGCCTTCCAGCGCTTCGCGCTGCTCGTCGGCGTTCTTCTTGGACTCCTTGATGTTGCCGTTCAGGCCACCCAGGGCGTCAGCCGCGGCCTTGTACTTCTTGCCCTGGTCGGTGTAGTCGAGGACGTACATGTCGCGGCCGTGCTCGACGTACTCCTTGTTCGCCTCGGCCAGCTTCATGAGGTCCTTCTGCAGGCCGCCGACGCTCCCGCCCTGCTCCAGGTAGGCGTCGGTCAGGGTGCCGACCCCGACACCCGCCTCCTTCATGACGTCGATGAGGTTGCCCTGACCGTCGGCGAGTTCGGTGTTCTTGAGGACCTGGTACGCCTGAGCGCGCACGTTCGCGTCGATGGCGCCCCCGGAGTCGGTCAGGGCGTCCGTCAGCGACTTCACGCGTTCCTTGTGGGCCTGCGCGGCGCGGGCGGCGGCCTCCTGCTTGGAGGCGAGTAGACCGAGCCCGATGGTGACTCCGGCTATCGCGATACCGAGCGGGCCGCCGAGCGCAGAGGTGATGCCGCCGATGGCGCGCGAGGCGACGGCGTTCGCGGCGCCGATCCCGCGCAGCGTGCCGGTCAGGCGGTTGCCCTGCTGCGAGACCCGGCTGTAGACGCCGGACATGCGTCCCCAGAGGCTGAGGTGGCCTCCGGCGGCGGTCGTGGTCCCGGCCATCGTCGTGCCGAGCCCGCGGACAGAGGTCCCCGCGGCGGCGACGGACGTGCCGAAAGACCGCAGGGCGTTCCCGACTGCGGTGACGACCTTTAGGGCGAGCATCGTGCCCAGGAGCACGGCCAGTGCGGTGTTCGCGCCGGGGACCACGCTCATCAGCGAGTTGAAGATGTTCAGCAGCCCGCTGAAGGCCACGAGGAGGACCCCGAGCCCGGACCCTGCTTCGGACACGTGCCCGATGGCCGTGGCGATGTTGGAGATTACGGATATGACCGCGGGGCCGACGTCTTTTCCCAGCGCGTTGAAGAACGTGCCGAGCGCCGGCACCAGCTCGACTCGGATCTGGCGGACCAGGTCGGTGATGCCGCCGTCCTTCATCGACCGGCCCATCCCGCGCATGAGGTCACCGAAGAGGAGGTTGACCTCGTGGAACGCGGGTTCTGCGTCGCTGAAGAAGTCCTTCATGGCCCTCTGGCCAACACCGGACTTCGCCCACCGCTCGAACCGAAGCGCGCTGCCCTCCAGGCCGTCGAGCAGCGCATTGCCGGTCTCCATGGCGGCCTTGCCGACCCCACCGAGCCCATGGATCAGGGAGCCGGTGGTGCGGCCGAGCTGAGCGGCCTTGTCTCCGGCGTGGTCCAGGAACGTGGCGAGGCTGCCGGTTTCCCGGCCCGCCTGAGCGGACGACCGGACGTACTGGGTGAACCGCTCGCCCGCCCGGCCGACCCGCTCGGTGAACGGGCCCGCGGCGACGAGGAAGTGCCCGGCCGCCACCGCCAGGTTCGACACCCCGTCGCTCATGTTGCCCATGAGCCGGGCGTTGGTCGTGGCGACCTTCTGGAAGCCCGCCTTGAACGGGCCGGACTGCATCGCCTTCGCGCCGCGCTGCGCGAGCAGTCCCATGGCGTCCGACGTGCTGGACAGGGCGCCCTTGAACAGGGGCAGGACCGCGTTGCTGAGCGGCTTGATCTCGCCCGCGATCCGTGAGAAGAAACGTTCCTGCACGGATTTGCGGACGTCCTTCCAGGCGCCGGACAGCTCCGTGACGGTGCGGACCGACTTCTGGGCGGACTTGGAGAGGTTGCCGACGGCCTGGTCGAGCTTCTGCTGTTCGGCCTTGGTCAGCTTGCTGCCGTCGGCGAGCTGCTGCTGCGCCTTCAGCGACTGTTTGAGAGCTTCCCCGAACCCGGCGAACGCGACCTTGGTGCTGATCGCGGCTGTGCCCGCCGCAGTGATCAGTCCGGGTATCGCGCCGAGGACGCCGACGGCGGGGGCGGCCGCGGAGACCAGCGCGGTCAGGCCCGCGCCGTACTGCCCGATGAGGGCGACTGCGGGCTGCAGGAGGGAGACGATCGCGCCGATGCCGAGCATCCGCAGCGAGCCGCGGCCGCCGCCGGGCAGGTTCATCCGTACCGGCACGTTGACCGGTGTCCGGTCGGCCTCGCCCTGCGCCCCGCTGATCAGGTCCCGCAGGCCGCCCAGGAGGCCGCCTCGACGGCTGCTGTCGCCGTCCCCGTCGGTGCGGACGGGGACGCGTAGGCCGGCGTCGTCGAGGCGCCGCCGTATGCCGTCGAGTTCGGCCCGGAAGCGTTCCTCGTCGACCTTGACCTTGACGGTGGAGGTGACGCCCTTGGAGGCCTCCTTGACGACGTCCTTGAGGCGCCGCCGGAGCCCCTTGCCGTCGATCTCGACCTTGATCTTCGCGGCGAGGCCCTCGGCGGCCGTCTCGACCTCCGTGCGGAGCTTCGCGGCGAAGCCCGCCAGATCGGCGATGACCGGGACGTCGAGGCGGCCGGCCTGCAGGCCCTCAGCCACGGCGGATCATTCCTCTCTGCATGGCGGCCGCGAGCATCGCGTGATGGCCGGTCATGCGGGGTGCCGCTGGCTGCGGAGCCGGATTCGGCTGCCGCGCCGGGCGGTTGGAGCGAGTCCGTCCGGGCGTCTGGGAGCGCTTGGGGCGGACGATGACGATGGGCTCCTCGCGCCGCTTCTCCGCGGCGAGTAGCCCGATCTCCTCAATGGCCAGGGCCAGCAGCTCCAGTGACGTCGTCCACCCCTGCACGGGGGCGGAGCGGACGCGGGAGTCCTCCGGCAGACCGTCGAGAAGGACGGTCAGGCGTCGGAGTCCGAGGAACCCGGGCTCGCCGGGGCGGAGCCAGACTCGTCGGGCGTCGATTCCGTGGAATCGGCTGAGGTCGGACTCGACGTCGCTCCATCGGTGTTGGAGGAGCCGGCCGACCGAAAGAGCTTTCCCAGCTCAACTCCGTAGACCCGCGCGAGGCCGGTCGTCAGGCGGACGTAGTCGCCAATGGACGGGCGGGCCTTGAGGAACTCGTCGTACTGCTCGTCGCCCAGGAGGATGGCGTACACGTCGCGTACGGCGCCCAGGAACCGGCGCGGCAGCTTGGGGCGCCGGAACAGGGCGTTGACGATCTCCCGGTACCCGGCGTCGCCGTCACCGTCGGCCGACCCCACGATCTCCATGAGGAGGCCGGTCAGGTCGAGCTCGTCGGACAGGATCGGGTCCAGGGCCTCGGCAGGCAGCTCCGCCGGGAACAGGAACTGTTCTCCGCCGAAGAGGACGGGGATGCCGTTGGGGTACTGGACCTCACGGCGCTCGGCGTCCAGGTCGATGACGAACGACATGGTGGGTGGCCTCTCGTGTGTGCGTAGCTGAGTCGCGGAGTGCGGCAGCGCGCGGACACTCGCAAGCCCGTAGGGGTTGCGTCGCGCGCTGCCGCGACGAGAGGTCAGGCGGCCACCGGGGCGAACGCCGGGTCGTCCGTGATCACGTACCAGGCGTCGGTGTCGTCGCCGCCCTGGACGGCCAGGCGCAGCGGCAGGATGGCCTCCTTCGTCTTGGCGAGGTCCTTGGACACGCCTTCCATCTGCATCGTGCGCGGGATGGGGTAGCGGTAGTGCTTGCCGCCATCGATGACCTCGATGCACGCGGCGATCTCGGTGCGCGATCCGATGCGCGGCGGCGTGAACTTGTAGTGCTTCACGCCGGTCTGCCCGGCCACGGTGATCTCACCGCCGCCGTACACGGCCTGGAAGTTCCGGCCGGACCACTGCTGCAGGTCGACCTCGATCGTCGCGGCGTCCGACGTCTGGAACGTACGGGTGGGGTAGGAGGACTGGGCGCTCTTGACTTGCTCGAAGTTGGGCTCGGAGTTGAACTTGAGGCTGTCCTCTGTGGTGAGCCCCACGGCCCACCACCCTTCGGGCATCGGCGAGGTCGCGTCGGCCGGCGCGGTGGTGCCGACCTCGGCGAGCCAGACGCGGGTGATCGACGGGATGACGATCTCGTTGTTGTTGGCGGTCTCGTTCGCCATGAAGGGCTTCTCCCTGGGGTCCGGTGATCGGGGGCACCAGAACCTTGAGGAGAGCAGGAAGCTAACGTCGCGTGCTCAGGGTCGATTTCCGCCTCGGAGTTGACCCTTCGCCTCCCGTACGGGCTGTTCGGCCTCTACCGTGATCAGGGTGTCCACAGCAGCCTCCCCGCCACCAGGCGGCCCCCCGCGCCCTGCTCTGCGGCAGCGCCTACGGGCGCGGTGGGCTGATCGGCACGCCCTGCCTCGGTTCGGCTACTGGCTACTCAGTCGAGGCACCCTACTCCTAGGGATCTCCGGGGTGCTGTACCTACTCAACGGGTTTCTGATCGGGTGGGCCGGCGCCTATGAGTTACTCATAGGGATCACCTCGCCTGCGGCTGTCCACCCTCAGTGGTGTGCGTGGCCGCTGTCGCTGGCCGGTTGGGCCGCGATCCCCGCAGTTGTGGGAGCGGCGGCGGGGTACGTCATTACCGAACAGATCCAAGCGCATCGTTCACGGGAACTACGCGACGTTATTAACGAGCTACGCCGCCTTGCCGAACGGCCCGGCCCGCCCGCGACGTCGGGGGACGACTGTTGATCTCCCTGCATGAGGTGTACGAGCGGGGCAACGAGGCCGTCAAGGGTGCAGTTCGAGCGTTCGGCGATCGTCACGGCCCAGCCTCTGCCGCGAATTCCGCCCCGGACTGGAATGGGGCAGAGAGGCATTTCACTCAGCTGATCGAGGTGATCATGGCGGCGGCCACACCTGCACAGACCGATATCAAGGGGATCATTCGCCGGGCCGAAAACGAAGCCGTCCAGCTTCTACTTGCGCTGCACACGTTGCCGGACTACCGCTGTCCCATCTGCGTCAAGAGACAAGGGCGGGAGATCCTGTGACTTCTCAGCCTACCCTGGAGGCGTGGTGACTCACGCCGAACGTGAAGCTCACGCCGCGGCCCTGCGCGGGCTGCTCTACCTCGCATGCCCCGACGCCCTCCCCTCGGCGATCGACGAAACAGCTCGGGCCATCACGGAGTGCGCAGATCAGACGCCCCTAGCCCCAGTCCCCGAAGCCGCGCACCTCACAGACCCACCCGGAGATCGCCCCGTCCCTCTGGACCTGCGGTGGGCGGACCTGAGCGGTGCGGACCTGACCCGCGCGAACCTGCATGGCGCAGACGTGCACAGCGCGAACCTGAACGGCGCGAACCTCACGCATGCGAACCTACGCAACGCGAAGCTGGGTTATGCGAGGTTGATCCGCGCGGACCTGAGCAATGCAACCCTGATCCGCGCAAACCTGCGGCACACAATCCTGAACGGCGCGAACCTGAACGGTGCGGATCTGAGCGGCGTGAAATCGACCAGGTCTGGCGAGCCCCTGGAGCGCACCTCTGTTCACATGCGCGGCGCCACACTGAGAGGCTCGAACCTGAGCCACGCGGAGCTGCGAGCCGCGGACCTGAGCGGCGCGGACCTGAGCGGCGCGGATCTGAGCGGTGCGAACCTACTCCGCGCGAACCTGGATGGCGCGAACCTGAACGGCGCGAACCTGAACGACACAGTGATGGTCCTCGCGAACCTGAAGGGCGCGGATCTGACCGCCACGGATCTGGCCCACCTTGCTCTGCGTAGCGCGAATCTGACCGGAACCCGTCTCCGACGTGCCAGGAACATGCGTCTTCCGCCGGGAGCAACTTGGGACGAGCGAACGGAATGGCCTGCCGAGTTGGAATCGGTTGTCTTCGAGCAGTCCGATGAGGTGAGCCCGGGTCTCTACCGGGTCCGCAGCGACCCGACCCTGGACCGATCAGACATCGTGCCGGTTTAGGAATGGGCCTTGACTCCAAGCCATTGACACAGCACCTCAGGGGTGGATGGTGACGAGCAGCCCGAGGATCCAGCGGGGCTGGCCGTCGACGAGCGGGGACCACAGGAGGGTGCCGGAGGGGCGGACGCCGCTGATCACGGGCTGGTCGAGCTGCTGAGGTGCTTCGGGTATCCCAGTGGCCGCGGCTGCGCACGTGAGGATGATGCGGCGCAGCTCGGCCTTGCCGGGCCAGCCGCCGGGGTCGCCGTACACCTCCAGCGTCACCTCGGGCTCGGTCGCCCAGGTGAGGGTGCGCAAGTCGCCGCCGGAGCCGTGCCCGACGAGGAGGTGGGGCCAGGGCGCTTCGGAGATCCCGGAGACGCGGCCGGGCCCGCCCAGGGCCTCGGCCACGCTCTGGTGGGCCTGCAGCCAGGCCAGGACCGCCGAGACCGGGTCGGCGTCGGCGAAGGCGTCGGCCATCAGGTGCGGGCGACGTAGCCGGAGCGGCGCAGGCGGCGCGCGTAGTCGGCCGGCACGCGGATCTTGTCGCCGGGCGCGAAGCTGGTGCCCTCGATGTTGAGGTGGTGGGACAGCTTGATCGTCTCCATCGTGGCGCCGATGTGGGTGGTGACGTTGACCGTCTTCACTTCGTCGGAGGGGGCGACCTCCGCCGCGGTGTCGGGTGCGCTCTTGGCGGTGCTCTTGGTTGTCATGCCGCGCACTGTGAGGAGCCGGAACGTCTTGTGTCGCGGCCTGTCGCAGAGGAGGTGACTACCAGTCGCCCCCCTTTCGGGGCTGCGGGTCACCTTCGGACGGCAACGGCCGCGGCAGCGCGGGCCATGAAGTGAGTTCCCTCGGCGATCAGGTTCCCGGGGTAGACCGTGCCGACTTCCGCCTCGACGACCATCGGGGCACGTACGGACACCGTCACGGTGACCTTCTTCCCGGTGATGATCGACTGCCCGGTGGTGATGTTCCGGGCGATGCCGTCCGGGTCGATGGTCGTACTGCACCGGCAGTGCTTGATATTCGCGACGGCGCGCGAGGAATGGTCCCGGGGCACTCGCATGTACGTGTTGGGGCCTACGCCGCGGTGCTTGCGGTCCCATTCCATGGAGTTGATCGTGAAGCGCAAGTTGTCCGGCACGACCTGCCCCTGCGCTTCCACGTGCGTGGGGCGCACCTTGTCGTCGGCGACGGTGACCCATCGCTTCGTGGGCGGGGCGAGCCGCTTCGCCTCGACCTCGACCTGGTGGGCGATCCGCTGCACGTGCGGGGCGATCATCCGAGCGAGCGCCGCTTCCAGGCCGGGGTTGGGGTGGAACTTCGCCATCACGGCACCTCGGGCGGATTGAGGGTGGCGGTGGCCTGGACGTAGTCGACGGCCGGGACGCCGGGCACACGGTGCACCCGGGCCGTGGTGATCGTCCACGTCATCCCGGTCTCGTCCTCCACGGTGTCGCCGGGCTCGACCGGCCACGCGGCCGGGTCCAGGCGCAGGGACCATGAACCGTCCTGCTGCTCCAGCGCGGCCCCGGGCCAGGTGCCGCGCGCCGCGGGCTTCTGGTTCGGGTCCGGTGGTATGGGGACCCCGTTGGCGTCACGCGCCCACGGGTGATCGAGGACGCGGACCGTCAGTTGCCGGTCTGCCAGGACCACCGCCATCACTGCCTCCTAGTACCAGCGGCGCGTACGGCCGGGTGAGTACGGCCACGGTGCGTGGGCCGGGCGTCCGATGGACTGGAAGGTCAGGCGACGCAGCCTCTTGAGGCTGTCGAGCGTCGGCAGGGCTCCGGCCTGCCCGGCGGTGGGCGCGGCATCGTAGGAGATGGACTGTCCTTCGGCGCTCACCGAGGTGACTCGGCGCCCGGACCCGCCTCCGCCGTCGGGGCGCTGCCGGATGCCTTCGGCGGCGTGCGCGATGACGTACCGCACGACGCCGTCCTCCTTGGCTCCGTCGAGACCGACCAGGAAGTCGACGTCGTACGTGCCATCCGGGTTGGCCCGGTAGGAGAGCACTTCGGCAACGTCGTCGAAGCGGAGACCGCCCCAGGTGTCGACGTCGTCGAGTTCGCTGGTCCAGCGCGGTGTGAGGCCGGGGATCGTCGTCACGCTGGGCACGAGCGGCCGGTTCAGGTAGATGGCGACGTCGGCCTGCGCCGTACGGATCTCCTCGGCGTACGCGGCGCGTTGAGTGTCGCTGAGGGGCAGGGGCACGCCGAGAGCGTCGGCGATCTGCTCGGGCGAGCCGACCAGGCCCTGACCGGTGGGCAGGTCCAGGCGCACCGACGTGTCGGTGACGGGCTGGGCGGACGCAGAGGGGGTGAAGGTGACCACGCCCCAGTAGCGGCCCGGTGCGACGTCGGGCAGCTCGAACCGGTACACCCCGGCCCGTACCCGGGTGGCGGTGGCGATCGTGGCGGCTGCATCGCCGTCGCGGCCCGGTGTCGAGAAAAGAGCGAGGCGGGTCACGGCGCCGCCGGCAGGGGCCGGGTCGCAGAACGCCCCGGCCCACATGGGTTTGTGGTCGTAGACCGACACCCCGTCCCTCCTTACTTGCTGTCGGCGACGACGCGGGCGGCCTGCGCGGCGAGCTGCTCACGGATGCGGGCGGCGATGCCCTCCGAGACGACGGCGCCCTTGGGCTGCAGGAGCCGGGTGACCGGGTTGCGGTGCGGGCCCAGGAAGGTGCGCTCGACCAGGCGGACGGTGCACTGGAGGGTGGAGCCGAGCGGGGTCAGCGGCACGAACACGGCGTCGACGTCGACGGGCGGCTGCCCCGTGGCGTCGTCGAGGATGACGTCGGACAGGTTCTCATCGTCCGGGATGACCTCGGTAGGGGTGACGTACAGGCGGTGCGCCGGGGGCTCGGGCGCCTCGTGGACAACCGGCGGCTCCAGCGGCGCGGCGTCCGGCGCGGCCGGGGCTGCGTTCGCCTCGGCGGTCGGCTCGGCGGTTGCGGTTGCTTCGGCGGTCGGCGCGGCCGGGACGTCCTCGGCGACTGGCTTGGCGGCGGTCTTGCGGGGGCGGGAGGCAGTGGCCATGGAAGAAGGCTCCTCAGCAGGGTCGGGTCCAATCGGGCGCACCCTGCACAGCGGGACAGCGTTGTGTCGCGTTCTCATTCCGTGCGCTCAAAGCGGCGCCTATCGTGGGTGATCCGCCTGGGGGGGCGTGAGGGCCCGGTGGAGCTGACCGCACGCTCCGCCGGGCCTTCGTCACGATCAGGAGTACGTGAAGCCGCCGCTCTTGGTGATGTTGCCCGCGTCGTCGACGAGCACGACGTTGACGGCTCCGGCCGATCCCGCCGGGGCCTTCACGGTGAGCTGGGTGGCTGACTTGATCTGCAGGCTCGTACCGGCAGTGGAGCCGAAGTTCACGGCGGAGACTCCGTCGAGCGCCGTGCCGGTGATGGTGACGAGTGTGCCGCCGGCCGCCGGGCCGGTTGCCGGGGAGGTCGTGGCGATGGTCGCCGCGGTGAACAGGCGGTCGATGACGGACTGCGGGACGACGTCCCCGGCTTCGTAGAGGAGGTGGCGGCGGGACCCCTCGGGGCGGCCGTCGCCGGGCCCGTACGGCTCGGTCTGGTAGATGTTCTCGGTGATCCGCTTCGGGGGGTCGGTGACGGCGGCCGCGGGGAACGCCGCCTTCGTGATGCGAGTGCCGTTCTCCTTGTAGAGGCCCATGGGTGCCCTTCCTCGTCGTGGTGGTCGCGGAAGGATGGGGCAGCAGGCGGGCTTGGGTCGCGCACTCCACGACGGCGGGAGGTTTGCCCAATTGGGCAAGGATGATCTTGAAATTTGCCGGGCGGGCCTATACCCCCCCCTGCCATGATGTGCACATGCGCGGCCGGGGGGCCGCCACAGGGGGGATACGTGAGAGCACCACGCCTATTGGCCTGCCTGATAACGGCGTTGCTGGCGTTCAGCGCGGCGGCCTGCAGCAATGGCAGCGGCGAGGCAAAGGGGCAGGACGCGGCCGGACTGCGCGAGAAGATTGTCGGGAAAGGTAGCGAGACTCCCGCACCAGACAGCCCAGCGCGGCAGTGTACAAAGACCGTCACCGCGGCGGTCGCCAACAAGCTGTGGATCGACAGCGGCCAAGTTGACGACGAGGCGGATCGCGTGAAGCGCCACGCCTACCAGGACAAGTTCGCCGCCGCATACCTCGGCACGCCGGAGATGGACATCTTCTTCATCGCGACGAGCAAGGCCGTCACGGCGTTCAATAACGGTTCGACCGTGACCGAGGGGGTCGCCGAGGCCACCCCGACCATTCAGGAGCGGTGCGAGACCCAGTACCCGTGACGCTTCCCCAAGATCGGTCTTGCACAATTGGGCAAGAACGATCTTGCTCGGCTACAGCAGCCGCAGGTGGTCCCAGCCGTCCGGGCCGATGCTGAACACCAGCAGGCCGGACGCCGACACCTCGCCGGAGCGCGCCGTGTACCAGTCGCTGCCGTTGTCGAGCGTGGGTGCCTGGACGTGCAGGCGTCCGTTCCCGAGCTGCATGGCCCTGAAGTGGTGGAAGTGCCCGGTGACGAGGATCGAGGCGTCCGCGACGGCCTGACGGCCGAAGCTCTGGGATCTCCACCAGTCTCCGGCCTTCTCCGGGCGCGAATACTGGTGGCCGTGCGCCAGGCCCACGGTGGTGCCGGAGATGTCGAGGCTCACGCTCTCGCGCCACTTCTCCGGCACGACGAAGGAGACGTGCCCGTACGCGTCGGTGTTGCGGGCGTAGGCGTCGGCGATCTGCGACATGACCTCGATGCCCCAGTCGTCGCTGGGCGGGCCGACGGCTTCGCGGCCGCGGCGCACCCGGCCGTGGTTCGAGCCGCACGTCGCTGCGACGACCCGCCCGAAGCGACCGGCGAGTCTGTCCAGGCCCTCGAAGGTGATCCTGCGGTGTACCCGGATCATCTCGGTCATCGACAGGTCGTTGGTCTGCGCCTGTTGGGCGGTGTTCTCGTAGTTCTCGACGCAGTCGCCGGCGTCGAGCCAGTACGCGGCGGAGGGGTCCTGCCCGATGGTCTTCAAGTCGCGTATGTGGTCGTCGAGTCGGTCGAACCGCTCGGCGACGCGCGCGACGAGTTCGGGGGTGCCGCCGCCACTGCCGACCTTCCCGGCCTGGGCGTCGGCGTAGACGACCACGAGGCTGCGTTCGGCGGTGTCCGCGGTGGTGCGCGGCTTGCGGCGGCGGCGCATCGCGTCGCGGACCAGGGCGTCGACGTCGCCCGCGGACAGCCAGGCCGGGGCGGCGGGCTCGATGACGTAACGGCAGCGCCACACGGGTCGGGTGACGGCGTCCTCGCCCTGGGCGTCGCGGTGCCAGGCGGCCGGGTCGTGCCGGGCCTCGACGAGCCGGACCTGCCATCCCTCGGGGACGACCAGGCCGAGTTCTTCGACACGGGCCCGCCAGTCGTTTTCGCTGTTGGCGGGCTTCTCGGCGGCCGGGGCGGTGACGACCATCGTGCCGCCCGGCTCGTAGCGCACCCCTGCCTCCCAGCCGCGCGGCGCCGGGACCGGAGCGCGGAGGTTCTCGCTCGGCTGCGTCTGCGCGGCGGGAGCGGGCTGCAGGAGGGATTCCAGGTCGCTGGTCAGGGTCATCGCGGGCACCGGCATCCGTTGGAGTCGCCGCGGCGGCGGTGGCGGGCCACGGTGTACGAGGTCACCTGCTGACCGTGCTGGCTGAGGACGTCGGCGATGGCGGTCGAGGTGACCGTGGGGGTGTCGAGGATGCGGCCGAGCATCGCCGCGGTGTCCTCGTCGACGGACGCCAGGACCCCGCCGACAGTGCACGGCGGGCCCTTGCGTGTGCCCGGCGCCCGGGTCAGCGCCTCCAGGTCGGCGGAGAGCCCGACGAGTTCCTTCTCGGTCACCGGCAAACTCCAAGTCAGTACGAACAGAAGTGGGGCGAACCGTACGGTCCGCCCCACTCTTACGTCGCACCCTGCTCAATCGTCCTGCGGCGCATCGTCCCTGGCTTCAACAGTTACAACGTGGGTGTACTCGGAGTACCTCTCCTGCTCCTCAGGTGTCCCGTACAAGGCGAGCAAGCTGCGGGCGTGGTCGAGCTTCGGTCCGATCTCCTGCCCTCGGGGGTGGGAGTGCGACCAGAGTTCGAGATTTCCGGAGCGGAGCCGTCCTCGCTCGTCCATGGCGAGCGGGCCGTCGGCCCGGTTGTCGTGCCTCACGCCGTTGACGTGGTGCACGGTTTCGGTGGGCAGCAGTAGACGGCCGAGGAGCCGTTCAACGACCAACCGATGTTCCCCCTTTGCTGACTTGCCGCTGCCTTGCGAGATGACGCGGTAGCCGTCGGCGTTGATGTAGCCAGCACCATTGCCTGTCCGAAACGCGTGTTCGCAGGGCTTTGAGCAGAAGCGTCCGATGGTGGATGGAGCCCGGGTGTATTGCTCGCCGCAGTGATCGCATTCGCGCGTTACCTGGCGGCTGCGGGCAGCGGCCGTCTTGCAGGGAACCGAGCAGTACCTCGCGGTCTCAGCAAGGGCTTTGATGACGTAGAAGTCGGTGCCGCATTGAAGGCATTCCTTCGTCGCGCCGGTTCTCGGCTTGGACGCCCGGTTGCGGCATTCTGCGTTGCAGAAGGTCCTCCCATTGCGCACGTCGACGGCTCGACGCACTACGTCGGCCCCGCAAGCTGCGCAGGGCAAAGTAACGAGGTTGGCGGCCTTCTGGCAGCCTCGGGAGCAGTAGACCGGGCGGCCGTCTTGCTGTGCTGTTGCCTGACGGGCGGTTCCCTTGAAGGAGAGCGCGCACCGCGCGCACTTCAACATCGGGAGTCTGGGCTTTGGGCCGGTCTTGCGGGGCTCGAGATCCCCGTTTCGTCGGATGCGCTGGTAGTGGCGGTTGCACCAGTCGAGACGCCCTATGCGGGAGTCGGAGCAGTTCGGCGCCTTGCACTTCTCGGGCTGCTGACTGCGGTCATCCGCGTTGCTCTGCGTAAGCTCACTCACGCGAGTACCTCCAGATTAGGTATCGCCATGCCCCGGGACGGTTGCCGCCGTCGCCGGGGTCCCTTGTGTCTCGACGGTAGAGATCGGCTATGTCGAGCGTCAACGAAACAACGACAACTTTCGCACGTCTGTGATCTCGAAACGAGAAGGCCGCCCCGTGGCGTGGGCGGCCTTCAAGTCGGCTTCTAGCTGCTACTTCAGCCCGTCGGCTGGGTCCACGTGCCTATGACAAACGACTCTGGACGGGGCACTTCCAAGGCGACTCGTTCATCGGCTCGCACCGTGATGAGGCCCTTCTCGAAGTTGTCGGCGTTCTCGGAGGAGACGGTGACGCTGACGGCCTCGCGGTCGTGGAGCTGGGCGCCGAGGCCGAACGCGCCGACGAGGAAGTTCTCGTCGGCCATCGCCGTGGTTTCGACGACGTTCAACCTCCAGACTTGCTTCTTCGCGCCGACCGCGATCTGCAGGGCGACGCGGAACGCGCCGGTGTCGTCCTCTTCGACCTCGACGTGCTCCCACATGGTGGGCGACAGGACGATGCCGGTCGGGTCGTACTCGGCGAGCAGGGCCTTGGTGATGCTGCGGCGGATCTGGACGCTGTACTTGTCCGTCGACAGGCCGCTGTACTGCTGGACACCCGGGGTGTTGAAGATGCCGGTGAGGGACTGGCCGTCACCGACGCTGTGCAGGAGGTCCCAGTCTTCCTGGTACTTCACGCCCTCGATCATGCGCGAGTTGATGAAGGTCTTGAGCCTGGGTTCGTCCGCGAGGATGTTCTTGTGCGCGTCGATGAGGTGCGCGATCTCGGCGACCGGGTACATCACCGGGACGAGCGACAGCTTCGAGCGCGGCGCGCGGCCCCACGTGTCGGTGTCGGCGCCGGTCGCCGGGGACGTCCCGTCGGCGGCGTAGCGCTCCTTGACCTGCTTGGCGTTGTTCGTCCAGCCGGTCTCGCGGGCGCCGTAGAGCACGGCCTGCTTGGTGCTGCTCTTGGGGAACAGGTCGCGGACGTGGAACTTGCGGAACTCGCGCTCGGAGATGCCCAGGTTCTGGGCGGAGCCGAGGGTCTGGTGGGTGACGGACCCGGCGGACAGGCTGAAGATGGACTTGCCCTCCATCTCCGCGCGGACGTACGGCCGGTCGCGGAAACCGCCCTCGGAGGCGCGCTTGAAGGCGTCGGACTCGACGAACATGTCACCGAGGCTCTTGCCCTCGGTGAACTGCTGCGGCTGCTGCCCGTAGTGCTGCCCGGCAGCGGGGGTGGCGTCGGGGGCGTCGAGGTACTGCTTGACCTCGTGCATGCCCTCCGCGTCGGCGATGAGCTGCTTGAGCTCCATCGCGTCGGCGGAGACCTTCTTGAATGCGTTGGCCTGCTCGGTGGAGACGACGAAGCCGCCGTTGTCCTCGACCTTGAAGGTCTGCGAGATCCGCTCGGCTTCGGCGGACTTCTCGGCGAGCTGGGCCTTGAGGCCCTTGATGAGGGACTTGTCCTGTGGCATTGCGGGGGTCTCTCTCCCGTGTGCTGGGGTGCGGTTGACGTGCGTCGCTCGCCCGGCCAGCACCGGGACGACCCGACAACGCGGGGCATTTGAGAGACCGGAGGGGGTTAACGTCGCGTGCTGCCGTCCCCGACGGTTCGGGGAGCGGCAGCACGCGGGCTCTGACCTGCTGTTTTGTTGTTTCGGTGGGGCGGGGCCGGAGGGTGCGGCCGCGGCCTGCGGTGCCGCTGGATCGCGGCTGTCACACCTGGATCGCGGCGAGTTGGGCCTTCACCTCGTCGGGGTCCAGGCGCACGGTGTCGTCGTCGGTGGGGGTGTCCTTGTCCGTGGCCGGCGCCTCGTCCTCGTCGTCGGGGTCCTCCAGGTCGGTGTCGGCGGCCGAGTCGTGGGGCTCGTCGTACGGGTCGTCCCACAGGTCGATGCCGTTGGCGGCCGCGGCCGAGGACGACGGGGCGGGCAGTGTCTCCGCGTCGTCGTCGACGGGCACGTCCATGCCCTTCTTGGAGAGCGCGGCGAGGAGTTCGGCGAGGGGGTCGCGGATGGGCTCCAGTTGCTCGGCGTCGTCGGCGGCCCGGACGCAGGCGGTGGCGTCGGCCAGGGCGGTTACGGCAGGCTGCACGAGTCGACTGTCGGTGGTCTCCTCCTCGTCGGCGGTGCGCGCCGGGCCCCGGTCGGGGATGACGACGGTGGTCAGTTCGACGGGTTCGGGTGTGCCGAGGGCGACTTCGGGGCCGCTCGCGTCGTACGACACGGCGTACGTAGCCTCCTCGCCGCCGTCCTGGTGCACGGAGACGATGACGCGGTCGGGGTAGGTGGCCTCCACGCACGTCCAGATGCCTGGCTCGGTGGCGAGTAGGCGGCGTACGGCGCCCGCGACGCGGTCGCGTATCTCCTCGTAGGAGGCGGGGAGCGGCTGGATCGGGGTCACGGCAACTTCTCCTGTGGTGATGCGGGCCTTCGCTTCGAGGACGGTGACGCGGGCGCTCTTGTGGTTGAGGGCGCGGCGGGTGGCGGGGTGTGCCGATTTCGCTTCGAGGACGGCGGCCCGGGCGGTCTTCGCCTCGGTGCTCGCACGCGGACCAAGATCGTTCTTGCCCAATTGTGCAAATCCGGGTGCCAGGTCGACGGTGTCAATGGCGGGGCCGGTGAGGCGTACAGGGGTGGCGTCAATGCCGCGGACGACGTGCACGGTGTCGAACGCGACGGGGATCGCGGGCACGGCGGGCACGTCGGCGGGCAGGTCGTAGCCGAGGGTGATGTGTGGGGTGTACCCGTGGTTGGTGCGCAGCGCGGAGCCCAGGGGCGATAGGGCGATGGCGTTGACGACGCGGGTGCGGAGTTCGGTCAGGCCGGGCACGTCGACGGGCACGAAAGTGGGCTCGCCGTTACCGGAGTCGGGGAAGCGGCCGATGCCGCCGATCTGCCCGGATAGCGGCTCGAAGCCGTCGAGGGCTGCGCTGACGAGGCCCGCCAGGTCGTCGGGGTGGCCGGGCAGTTGGTCGGCGTCGCCGAGGTAGGCGAGCGTGATGTGCAGATCACGGGCCGCGGTGCCGTCGGCTCGGGCGATCCGTTCAGCGACGGTCCCAGGCACGTACAGGGCCACCATGACGCCGCGGCCTGTCTGCTGTTCGGCGGCTTTCACGTCCAGGGGGCCGCTGGATGCGGTGGTCTTGTGCTCCAGCTCGACGGCGCCGGGGTCGGCCTTGACCTCCAAACTCCGCGTCATGGGGTGCGCGCCGTGGAGGACCGGGGAGACCTCGAACAAGTCGAGCTTGCGGATGACGCGGACGCCGTCGGGCCGCTTGCTGGCGCCGCTGGGCGGGACGCGGTAGCCGATGGAGAACTGTGCTTCGCCGTGCTGGTGCCACTGCAGCACCTGCTCGTACACGTCGCGGCCCTTGGACGTACGAAGGTTGAACTGGATTGTCGCGACGAGCGCCCCGGCCTCTGCCGGCCAGTTCGGGATGTCGGCGAACCGCGGGTCGCCGGGCTGCCATTCGGCGACGTCCAGGACGACGCCGATCGGCTCCTTCCACTCGTGGTGCCAGACGGTCTTGACGGGTCTGGTCGCCAGGGTGTGCGCGAAGGCTCCGGGAAGGATCAGGTCGGCGACTTCGTCGACGACACCGGTTACAGCGAAGATCGCTCGGCACACGCCCTTGCGGGGCGTGGGGGCGGACGGCACGGCGTGGAACCTCCGGCGGCGGGTGGACTGTTGGCCGCCGGGACCGTGCCGTGCCTGTCTGCTTACTGTCCTGCGCTGGCCCCTGCTGGGGGCGTAGCCGCCTCACGTGCGGTGCGCGCGGCGAGCCATCCCTGCTTCCAGTAGCGAGCGTCGAACTGCTGGGCCTGGTCGGCGCTGTACTCGTCGTAGGGGCTGCCGTCGGACGGGTCGCCCTTGGCGAAGGCGGCCTTGCCTTCGTTGAAGCGCGCCGACTGCCGCGTCCGGTCCAGGTCCACGGTCGTCTCCTAGCTCTGCGGGGCGGGCGGGAACAGGGGCGTCTGTCCGCCGTGGGCGGCTGCCGACTCCTGTCCGCTGCTGCCGTCGGCTTGACTGTGCGTGCGGGTCATCTGCGCGTCGTCGACGTCCATGGCCCAGACGTCGGGGTCGGTGTAGCGCCAGACCTGGCCGCCAGTGTCGCGCACCCATCCGGTCAGTGTGCCGTCCGGGGCCTGGTCGAGCCACGCCTCTTCCCCGGCTGCTCCCTTGTAGGCGGCGAATGCGCTGGCCGGGTCGGTCTCGTCACCCTCGTCGTACATGTCGCCGGACCACGGGCGCGCATCGTCCTGGGGGCCTGCGGCTGCCGAGTCGTCGGAGGTGTCGCCGTCCGGCATCTCCTCGTCCGCGGCCCCTTCGGTGGGAGATTCCTGCGGCGACTCGGCGGTGGGGTCGGCTGCCGGATCGGCCATCGGGTCGGCCGCGAGGTCCGCGGCCGGTTCGTCCTCGGTGGCGCCCGGCTCCGGGACATCCTCCGAGATCTCCGCTGCGGGGGCGTCCGGGTTCTGCTCGTCCTCGTTGTCGTCCCCGAACGGCTTGCGGCCTTGGGGCAGCGCCTTGATGGCAAGTCCGTATCTCATGACGTGAGCGTGACTGTTGGGCTGGCTTGTGTCCTGTCCAGGTAGCCAGATGTATCCGTGGGTTCTCGCCTCAGCCCACTGGTGACCCCTTGACCGATCGCCGCTCGTACTCGTCGGTGCTGACGGTGTTGTCACCTCAGCGCGCCGGTCGCAGCGATCGCCTCGACGGACGGCAGGCCCGTTCAGCTTTTCGGTCGTCGAATTCAGCCAAGTGCACACCTGTGGCTAGGTTGGCCACGCTCCGCGACTTTGCCGGGATGGTAATCCTCACGCATATGCGCTTTACCTGCACATCGCTGTGCGCGTCGACTCCCTGCGTGCCTGTCGGGCGGCAAGCGCTTTCTGGCCAGGCCAGCAACAAAACTAAATGGATCTGCCGATTCCGTACATACCGTTCCCCTCTGGTGAGGCCTCGGCGCCAACGAGGCCAGAGAGGAAACAGACTTCGTGATACAGAACAACCGAAAGAGATCGTGGCAAAGGTTGACCGCGATGGCGTTTTCCGCGCTGGGGGCGCTGTCCCTGCTCGCTGCCACAGTGCAAGAGTCGTCCGCCGCGCCGGTCGCGGCGCAGGTGCGCGAGACCGTGCCGAGCTCCGCCGGTCAGGCGCCCCGCCCGGCGGAGGGGGCGGGCGTGGAACTCGCAGGGCAGACCTGTGACGACGTAACGCCCAGCATGCTCAGCTCCGTTGCGCGCACCGGCGAAGACGAAATCTTCTGTCTCCGAGACGCAAAACCGGTTCCGGAAACGACGGTGAAGGCAACTACCGCGCCGCCGCAGCTCCAGAACGCGGTGGGCGCGTGCGACACCTCGCCGAACCTGTACTTCTATGACCGGTTCACCGGCTGCGTGAACACCAAGGTCAGCTACGAGGTCATCGACACCAAGACCGGCAAGGTGACCGGCACCGCGAGCTTCACCGCCATTCAAGACGTGACGCTCCTGGCGAATGATTCCATGTGGCACTCCGAGGTATCGCTGCGTCAGGACTCCGCGACCGGAACGGCTACGGGGCTCACGGCCGCCTGGCAAACCACTTGCGACTCCTCAGCTTGCACCAGCAGCGACAACGCGTGGACGGGATCCCAGCCCATCAGCGTGGGCAAGGTCCTCGATGGCGCCACGACCTTGACCTGGGCGGCCGGATCCGGGATCAATCAGCAGAAGTTCGGCTTCAAGAACACCATCACCATCAACGCGGCCGGCGCCGTGCTGATCAACCCGGCATGGTTCGCGTTCCCCCAGCAGATCCGATGCGACAACGACTTCGGGTCGGGAACCAGGATGGGCTGCGTGTTCCCGAACTACATCCCCACGCTCGACATGGCCATCACGCACGCTGGTCACGCAAACGTCGCCTGGTCGAT
Organism: Streptomyces sp. HmicA12; assembly: GCF_000373565.1. GTDB lineage: Bacteria > Actinomycetota > Actinomycetes > Streptomycetales > Streptomycetaceae > Streptomyces. The sequence continues at coordinate 66,998 of NZ_KB891852.1, forward strand.
GAACAACCTCATCGACAAATGGGGCTGGCAGGGCAAGGGGCAGCCCCTCACTCGGGAGAAGAATACGACGATCCGGGACCAGAACCGCGCGAAGATTTGCGAGGACGGCACCTGGAAGGCGATGCCGGACGTGGTGCCGACCGACTCCTGCGACGAATTCGCGTTCGCGGCCACCAATCAGAGCGGCGGCCAGCTCCAGCTCACCGGAAAGGACTGCGCCCAGATCCGGCCCGCCAAGGAGAACGGCCAGTGGGTCGTCTACTACTACGGCTCGGTTACCAGCAAGCGCTGCACGATCGGGCATGTCCCGCTGGCCGAGAACGTATCTGTGGGCGGCTCCCTGTCGACCTTCTACCAGGGGCAACGTGTCCTCGATGACGAGAAGTTCTGGTTGTACGTGCACTAGTTCTTCAGTGTTGTGCCGCCACGGTCTCGGTGGCGGCACAGCCGCGTGCTCAGCCCTCGTCGTACGGAGAAGGTCCCTCAGACCCACGGTAGAGAGCAGGCATCCGACCGGCAAACAGGACATCGTCCGATACCAGCAGAGGGATTTCGACGCCGGTGATCTCGAAGCAGAGCGCTCGTCCGCGCTCGTCCACGCCTACCTCGGCGTCGAAACAACCAGCGCGCTCCATGGGCGCAAGCAAGCGATCCGGTTCCTCACCATGTCGACGCTGGGGAGCCATTAGCTCGGCCCCGGTCAACTTCCGCCCGTTCTCCCAGTACTCGAAGACACACAACGCGCCCATGCTCGCGTAGCAGATCACGCTGGACTGAGCCGATGCCCGGCGAAGTCGCGCGTCATTCAACGGCGAGCCGCTGAGGGGAACTAGGCAGTAGGCCCAATCACTTGAGGTCCCGGCGAAGGCGGCGCTCCACACGTCGTGCTCATCCATGCCCTGGTAGAGGAGCGCGTCGAACTCTTCAGTGTCGTCAATCTGCTCGATGCTCGCTCCATCACACCCAAGCTGCAGCAAGAGGGACTGTGCATCAGGCTCGCTGGAGAAGACCAGGCAATATGCCAGCCACTCGTCCGTAATCCACTGGTTCGCTCCAGCCACGACGGTCGTTCTCCTCGCCGAGAAAGTGTGTTCTCGAACCATAGTGCGGTGGCCGCCCTTGCGGCCAACATCGTCCGCTGCCTCTGAAGTGGCATCATCTGCCAGCGGAATAGGACAACTTGGGCCCTCACGTCACGTGGATGACGTCGGTGTGCCGGTGCAGCACGGCGAGAACGGACTTCTCATCATCTGCGGATACCCGCTTCATCGGGCCCGTGGGGGCGAGCGGAATCAGTTCGCCTGTATGGAGCGCGACGAGGGCGGCCACGCGGGCGGAGCCGACGACCGGCCGGTCCGCGCCCCTGGCAACCTGCACCTGGTAGGCGGACCCGTCGGCGAACCGGCCGGTCACGGTGTACTGCATCTGCGTCTCCTTCATCGGGTGGCCATCAGGCCGAGGAGGAAGGCACGCATGTCGTCGTCCTCGAACCAGTCGCCGTTGAACATGGCCTGCAGCGATCGGGCGAGGCTGTCACCTCTGTCCGGCTGTGTCTGCCGCTGGTCGAACAGGTGGGACAGGCTCGTCGCGTCGGGGCGGCGGGCGCCGGGGCGGCCGGAGTGGGTGCGGGTGAACCACCAGGCGCGCTGTGCGGCGTCCAGGTCGGGCATTGTCGCGGCCAGGTGCTGGCCCAGGGCGTGCGCGGCCGTGCCGAGTCCGTCGTCGCCGAGGTCGGCGACCGTGGCGCGGCGCGTGGCGGGCTCGTAGCGGCCGCTGTCGCCCTCCACGGCGGTCAGGCGGCGACCGGCCCGGTTGGCGAGCCACGCGCGCGGGATGGCCTGCTGCACGTCCCGTATGGCCCGCTCGGCGTCCGGGGAGCCGCCGGGGCCGAAGACGATCCCTGCGGTGCCCTGGGGGCCGAGGTCGCGGACGTCGGCGAGGGTCGCGGCGACCGCGTCGGGGATCGCGGCCGCGTACCGGGTGCGCAGGTCCTCCCACTCGCGGCGGGCGGTCGCGGCCTCCGCGCGGGCGGCCTCGATCTCCACCTCGATCTCCGGGTCCGGGATTGTGCCGGCCGGGTGGGCGGCCTGCAGGTTGACCAGTCGTCGCTCCGCCGTGGCCAGGTAGTCATCGGCGTGGCGCAGGGTGCCGTGCGGGTCGCCGCCGAAGTCGTGACCCAGGGCGTCTGCCAGACGGCGCGTCACGTCCTGGTCGATGTCCGTACCGGCGGCGCGGAGCGCGGCCAGGTGCCGCAGACCGGTGAGGCCGGGGCCGCCGTCTGCGGCCTGGTCCGGCGCCCAGCGGATGCGGTCGCTGCGCCCGGGCAGGCGTCCGGCGGCGAGCTGTGCCCACGTGGTGGGCTGCCACCAGGTGACGCGGCGCTGTGCCTGACCGAACCGGCCGGTCTCCGGGAGGAGTTCCGCCCAGTGCGCGATGCGGGCGGACAGCGTCTCGCCGTCCGTCTGCGGCAGGTGGAGGGCGCGGTGCAGCCGGGACATACGGCGGGACTCCGGCCAGTCCCCGATGCGGCGGACGACGCGGGCAAGGAACGCACGCAGCTTGGCCAGGCGCTCTCGGGCGTCGCGCCACTTCTCGGCGATCTTCTCGGCAGCGGCCTTGAGGAGCAGGCCGAGACGCTTGGCGAGTCGGACGAGCGCGGCGATGATCCGGGCGAGGAGGCCGGGCTGGCGTCCCGCGGCGGGGTTGTTGGCGGCGACGCGGCGGGCGATCCGGCGGGCGGTGGCCGGCCGGGTGCCGTCCATGTGTCCCATGAGGTTGCGGACGATCGCTTCGGCGTCGCCCGGGTCGACGCCTGCGGCCTGGAGCTGCTGCAGGAGTGCGTTCACCGCGTCGTCGGCGTGCCCGGCGACCGCACGGGTCACGTCGCCGTCCCCGTCACGCTGCGGCGCGTTGCCCGCGATGTGGTCGGGGATGAGCTGGAGCAGGTCCCGGGCTCGGGCGGCGAGTTCCTCGTCGCTCTCCCCGGGCAGCGGCTCCAGGTCGTTGATGGTGCGCAGTGCGGCGCGCACCGTCGCGACTTGGGCCTCGTCCCGCTTCTGCCGCAGGGCCCGCTTCGCGGCGTCCCGGTCGGCGCCGGTGATTTCGGCGGCGTCGAGCGCGTCGAGGGCCTCCTGCCGGGCGCTGTTGCGGGCGTCGCGCAGCGCCTCGGGGGTGAGGCGCTGGGCGATCTGCTCGCGCAGGGCGTGGATGTCCCCGGCGGGGTCGGTGCCCTGGATCGCGTTGTCGATGATGCGGGTGGCGACGGTGCGGGCGTGCCCGTCGACGAGCTGGTCGGCGACGCTCTGCGGGGTCGGGTTGGGGTCGCGGCCGTCGGGCGTGCCGGTCGGCGGTAGGGCCGGGGTGGGCCGGTTCCGCTCGTACACGTTGACGTCCCGCCCGTTGTGCAGGCCGAAGTCATGCACGTTGCCGTCGTCGTCGATACCGGTGAGCTGCATCCACCAGCCGTTGCGGCGTGGCTCGGCGATGATCGTCAGTCGGCGGTGCCCGTTGAACGCGTATCCGGCGCGGGAGGTGGGGGCGTCGATGACGTCCCCGACCTTGAGGCTGCCCGGGCGGACTTGTGTGACCGGCATCGTCGGCGCGGCCGGAGCCTGTGGGGCGTCCGGGGCGTCGTCGGCGTCGGGTGCGGCCGGGGCCTGCGGGGCGGGCTCGGGGAGCTGCCACACGGGCATCGCGCCGTGCACGATCCTCCGCTTCCACTGCTTGTCCTCGTCCTCCAGGAGGAGGCTGCGTACGCCGCCCGGGCCCTCTTCGACGTCGATGACGCGGAAGACGCGGATCTCGTCGCCGCGGCGCTCGTCGGGCATCGCGATGACGTCGCCCTCGCCGATCTGTGCGGCGTTGGAGGGGCGCGGGTGGTCGAAGCCGTCCACGGCCGGGGGCTGTCCGGCGGCCTGGTCGAGGTGCGTGGCGGCGCGCAGCGCGGCTCGCCCTTCCAGGGTTGCCGGGTCGGCGTTCGCGCGGAGCTGGGCGGCGAGCGCGGCGGCCTGGGGTGCGGTGACTGGCAGGTCCTCGTTGATGCGGGCGGCGGCCTGCTGGGCGTCCGGGTCGTCTTCGGGGCCCTGGCCGTTGTCGGCGATGGCGTCCCGGTCGCCCGGCGTCAGGTCGGGGGTGATGGTGGGCTCGTCGACGGGGTCGATCGGCTGCACCGGCTCCTGGACCGTCATGTCGTCGGCCGGGGCCGGGGCGTCCTCGGGGCCGAGTTCCGGCGCCTTGCCGTCAGCGCCCTCGGCCTTGTGCACGACCGCGGAGCTGTCCATGTCGATGCCGCCCACGAGACCGGTGGTCGTGTCGACGTACTCGAAGGTGGTGCGGTCACCGTCGCGGGTGACGTCCAGGATCTCGACCGTCGTCGGGGTTCCGTCGATGTCCAGTACGACGACGTCGCCCTTGGCGATCTGGCCGGCGGTCTGGTCGCTGATGCCGGTGACGGGTTCGGTCTGCGGGGTCTCGTCACGGACTTCGCCGACGACGCGCAGCCGTGAGGCGTCGTGGGTCTGCGGGCCGGTTCCGGTGGAGATGGTGACGCGGTCGCCGTCGACCTCGTCGACCGCGCCGAGGGTGCCGTTCTCGTTGGCGACGAGCGAGCCGGGCCGGATGCGCTGGCCGGTGGCCGTCCACCCGGCGGGCCGCAGGTCGGTGGTGTCGTCGGCGGTGAGGGAGGCGGGCGCGATCCCGTTGTCGGTGTCGCCGTCGGCCCAGCGGATGGACACGGTCGTGTCGGTGACGCCGGTGACGGTGCCCTGGCGGTCGCCGCTGCCGGTGACGTTGGTGCCGGGGAACAGGCCGCGGCCGCGGGTGTCCGTGGCGATGCGGTCGGGCAGGTTGCCGTCGATGACGGCGCCCTGTGCTCCGGTGGGCAGCGTGGTGGGCGCGTCGGTGTCCGGTGCTTCGGCGCGCGCGGCCGACGCGTTGAGCGGCGTGTAGACGACACCGCGGTCACCGCTGCGGCCGTCGGGGCTCTCGCTGATTGTTGTGCGCAGCATGTCCTCGGTGCGGCCCCGGCGGGTCACGGACACGGTCTCGGGCGCGGTGAGGACGTACCCGGCGCGGGTGACGGCGCGGCCGCGGCGGGTGGTGCCGTCGATGCGGGCCATGTCGCCCTGCTGGAGGTCGCCGACGGCGGCCCAGTGGGCGGGCTGTCCGCCGATGGGCTCCGGCTCGGGCCGTGTCTCCGGCTCGGCCACCTGCGGGGTGGGCTCGTCTTGGTCGGCGGCCGGCTCCGGGGTGGGCGCGGGCGTGTCCGTCTGCGGGGCGGCCGTGTCCGGCTGCCCGGACGGGCCCGGGCGGGTGCGCTGCTCGTCGTCGGGCAGCTCGTCGGGGCGCGGCTTGCGCCGGACGACGCCGAGCGCGGGGCGGACTTCGCGGGTCGGCCGGGTCTGCCCGTCCGGGGCGGTCTGCATGCCGCGGGCGCGGTAGCTGTCGTGGTCCTGCGAGCCGAGGGCCTGGATGCCGACCGGGGCGTGCCGGTACCGGTCGCCTTCGGTGATGGTGGCGCGGTTGGTGCCGATGGGGTTTGGGCCCGGCTGGAAGCCGTCGGGGCGGATGACGGTGGGGTGGGTGACTTCGTCGCCGGGCTGCAGGTCGTTGGGGTCGGCGACGACCGTGTACCCGTCGGCTTCCTGCTGCCGGTGCCATTCGTCGGCCTGCTGACGCCACGCTTCACGCTCGCGGGCGCGGTCTTGCGAGTAACCCCACTGGCCTTCGTTGGGGGCGTGCTCGGTCAGAACGCGGGTGATGGTGTCCGCGAGGGTCTCGCCGTTCGGGCCGCGGAAGGCGCGGGCGCGCTCTGCCGCGTCCGGCGCGTCCCACGGGAACGGCTGTCCCTCGGCGTCGCGGACGTGCTCCACCAGGGCGTTCGCGGCCCTCAGTGCCTGCTTCTGGGTGCCGAAGCCCTCCAGGTTGTCGTGGACGACCGGGAGCATGTTGCCCGGGGCGGCGATGCGGAAGCGGCGGTTGTACTCGGCGCCGTTGCGGGCGGCGTCGTTGGGGTAGATGAGCAGGCGGCCGCCCTTGGACAGGCGGGTGTTCTTGTCGTCGGCGATGGCCTGGAGTTCTTCCGCGTTGGGGGCGTCGGTGCGCTGTACGCCGCTGGTGCCCTGCTCGTCGAGCTGCCCGGCACGCAGGTGGTCGCGTACGGCGTCCAGGTTGGCGAACCGGGGCGCGTTCGGGTCCCGCTCGCCTTCGTCGGCCTGGGGCGCGGCGTCCGGTGCGGCGGCGTTCGCGGCCTGCTGCTTCTGCTGCTCCGCGTACTCGTGCTGCTCGATGCGCTTCTGGTGGCGGCGCTGCTGCTTGAACTGGTTGTAGGTGATGCGGCCGCCGTTGTTGTCGTACCACTCGATCAACTCTTCGCTGGCGTACTGCTTCCAGCGGCCGAACCGGGACAGGGTGCCGCCGGAGAACAGGTCACGCTCGTCGACGGGCGGCAGGCTCCGGCTGTTGCGGGAGAAGAAGTAGCCGTTGGTCGCATCGATCGCAGCGGAGTAGCGGGCCTCGTCGAAGTCCTGGAACTCCCGCTGCATCCGCTCCTCTTCGGTCTGCGGGCGGCGGGTGACGTCGGCGTCGCCGAAGCCGAGGGCGGCGTCCATGGCCTTGCCGCGGGCCTCGACCTCTGCGGCGCTGGCCGCGGGGGTGGCGGGGATGGCGTCGCGGACACGCTGGTCGACGGCGTCACGCCGGTCCATCTCGGCGACGGCACGCTCCTGGTCCTCGGGGGACAGTCCGCGGCCCCAGGCGGCGGCGAGTTCGTCGTCGCTCAGGGCGGTCAGGTCGTCCGGCAGGGCTTCGGGCTGCGGGGCGGTGGGGGCCTGCGGCTCCGTGTCCTGGTCGCTGTCGCCCTGGAACAGGTCGCGGGTCGAGCGCAGGGCCTTGGGCAGGGGGCGGCCGTCGGAGTCGCGCCACTGGTCGAGCGTGTCCGCGGACAGGGGCTCGTTCCAGTCGATGGCGTGCCCGTTGGCGTCGGGGGTCAGCTCGAACAGGTCGGCGAGCTCGCGGGCCTGCTCGCTGTCGCGGGCGGTGAGCGTGATGTTGCCGAAGCGGCCGCCGTTGCGGGCCTGCGCGAACTGCCAGGTGCGCATGCCGTCAGGGGTGTCTCCGGGGTCGTCGGTCCAGGTGATCAGGCCGCCGCCCGTGGACAGGGTGAGGGTGGGGTTGTCGGCGAGGGCGGCAAGGAAGGCGCGCCGCGCGGGCGTGTTCTCGTCGTTGGTCAGCCGGTCGCCGTTGCGCCACGACTGGCGCAGCTCGTCCATGCTCCGGATCGGCTTGCGGTGGCCGTCGCGGTCACCGCCGGTGCGTCCGTCGCCGCGCTCTCCGCCGTCTCCGTCGCCGCTGGGGGCTTCGTTGTTCAGGTCGGGGAGGTGGGGCAGGTCGAGGCCGGGCATGCCCGGGCCGCCGGGTCCGCCGGGGCCACCGTTGTCTCCACCACGGCGGCGACGACGGCGCCGGCGCTTCCGGTCGTCCTCGTCCTCCTCGTTGTCGGGCTCGTCCGCGTCGGGCTCGTCGGTGTCGGCGCCCGGCGCGTTGCCCTGCTCGCCGTCGTTGTTTCCGTCCTGGGCGTCGCTGGCGCCTTCGCCTTGGCCGCCGTCCGCGTCCGGGGTCTGCGGGCCTCCGTCGGCCCCTTCGGGGGCTTCGTCGGGTGCCGCACCGTCGGCGTCCAGGTCGCGGCCGCGGCGTCCGTCGTCGTCTCGCTGCTCGTCGTCCTGGTTCTCCTGCTCCTCGCGGTCGCCTTCGGTGTCGTCGTTCTGGACGTCCGGGGCGCCCGGCTCGTTGTCCTGGTCGTTGTCGTCGCCGAGCTGCGGGGCCGCCTCGTTGTCGTCGTCGTTGACGTCCTCGTCGGGGTGGCGGAGGCGGAGCTCGGCGTCGCGGCTGTAGAACCGCTCCTCGCCGTCCTCGGTGACGATGCGGACGCGGCCGCGGCCGGTCATCTTCGGCGGCTCGGCCACGGTGTGCGTGCGGCCCTCCGCGTCGATGTACCGGTCGCCCTCGGCGAGTTCGGCGGGGTTGCGCATGTCCACGGGGCGTAGACGGCTGGTGTCACGGCCTTCGTGGTCGGCGAACATGTCGGGCGTGCCGAACTCGTCGTCGGGCTGGTCCAGGGGGTTGTTCGGGTCGACGACCTGCGGAGCCTGCTCCGGTTCGTCGACGTCGAACAGGCCGCCCTCGGGCTCGGCCGGGGCGGGCTTCTTCGGCTCCGCCTTCGGCGTACGTCCGGCGCGGCGGTCCTTCTCCGCTTCCAGGACTGCCATGCGGGTGCGGTCGGCGCCGGTCAGCTCGCCGTCGGCCATCTCCCGCTCCATCAGGGAGACGATCTCGTCGGCGATCTCCTGGTCGGACATGGCGGTCGGCGCCTTGACGCCTTCGGGGCGGATCGCGTCGAGCTGCTGGGCGACGTCGTCCTGGTCGAGGGTGAGCGTGCCGCCGTCTTCCTCGCCGTCCGTGGCGCCGTCGGTTTCGTTCTCGCCCCCGTCGTCCGCCGCCGCTGTGTTCGGGGCGTCGGCCGGCGGCTCGTCGCTGCCGCCGTCCTGGGACCCGTCGGCCTGCGGCGTCTGCTCCTCGTCCTTGTTCGGCTTCGCCGGGGCGGCCGGGGTCACGTTGTCGTCGACGGGGTTCGGCTGAATCCCTGCGAGGGTGTCGTTCACCTCGTCCTGGGTGAGGTGGACCGTGTCCTCATCGTCGACGTTCGCCTCCGCGTCGGCGGGGGTGGCGGGCGGCTCCTGCTCCTCGTCCAAGTCCCCGCCGTCGGGGGCGGCTTCACCGGTCGTGGCGTCGCCGGGGCGGATCTCGTCGAGGGTCTGGGCGACCTCATCGGCGGAGAGCTGCACACGGTCCTGGTCGCCGTTCTCGTCCCAGTCCTGCTGCGGCTTCTCGGCGCGCTCGGGGGCGGGGAACTTCTCGTCGAACTGCTCCAGGCGCAGCTTGGCGGCGCCGACCGCGGCCTGCAGCGGGATGCGCTCCTCGCGACGATCGGCCACGATCTTGGCGCGCTCACTGGGCTTGAGCTTCTTGTCGAGTTCGCTCTCGTCGATCTCGGGCAGCTTGTCGAGGTCGGCGATCTTGCCGACGACGTCGTCGAGGAGGTTCGCGCGGGCCCGGGCGTGCTGGATCTGCGGCGTGAGGTCTGCGCTCGCCTGGGCGGTCTGCAGCAGGGCTATCTCTTCGTCGAGGCCGGGCAGGCTGTCGCGGTCGGCTGCCTGCAGATCCGGGGCCTTCTGCAGGGCGTTCTCCAGGCGGGTGATCATGCCCGCGCCGACGCCCTTCTTCTTCAGGTCCTCCGGGGTGCGCTCGAAGTCGCTGCGGGCCAGGTCACGGAAGCCGACGTGGGCGACGAGCGTGCCGTCGGCCCGGCGCTCGGTGCGCACTTCGACGTCCAGGCCGCCGAACATGCCGATGACTTTGCTGTCGCCCATGCCGTCGCGGTTGTGCTCCAGCAGTGCGGTGGCGACCTGCCGGTGCAGCGCCTTGCCGGCGTCCCCGCGGTCCCGGTACGGCAAGCCGCCCATGGTCATGGTGAAGTTGCCGCGCACATCCTGGATACGGGGCATTACCTCCTCGCGTAGCGCGATGGCTTCGCGGGTGGCCTTGAGGCGGTGCTGCAGCTCGGTGAGGGTTTCGGCGCGGCGGACGCGTTCGGCGGCCTCGTTGTGCTGGTCGATCTCCAGGTCGCGGAGGCTGCGGCGGGCCTTCATGAGCTGGCTCATGTAGGGGTTGCCGCCGATCTCGGCTTCCATCGTTTCGTAGTCGGGGTAGTCGACGTCGAGTTCGGTGACGGTGTCGCGGGTGTCGCTGTCGGCCATCTCCGGGCGCTGGATGTCGACCAGGCCCTCGGCCTTGGACGCGACGAATCCCGCCTTCCAGCCGTCCAGGGAGCCCTTGGTGGCGAAGATGTCGATCTCGACTTCGGCGTTCTGGTTGCCGTAGCGCAGGACGCGGCCGTTGCGCTGCTCCATCTGCGCGGCGCCCCAGTCGAGGTCAACGTGCGTGAGGCTGACCATGCGGTTCTGCGCGTTCATACCGGTACCGGCGACGCTGCTGGAACCGATGAGGACGGCTATCTCGCCGTCGCGGGCCTTGCGGAACAGCTCCGCGACCTCTTCGGGCTTGCCCTTCTTCTTGACGTCCTGGACGAACGCGATCTTCTCGGCAGGGATGCCGCCCGCAACCATCTGCCGCTTGAGTTCGGCGTACGCGTCGAAGCCGCCCTTGTTGTCGCCGCCGGGCACACCCTCGTTCAGGAAGACCATCTGCAGGGCGCCGGTCACCGGGTGGTCCTCGTCGCTGCCGTAGTACGTCTTGTAGACGCGGTCCTTGTGCTGGTGGTAGCGCTCAACGTGCTTGTCGGCGACGGCCTTGAGCTTGTTGCCCGCCGGGGCCTTCGGGTCGATGAGCCGCGGGTCCAGGGCCACAGAGGTGCCCTCGTTGGACACCGTGAGCATGTTGTCGTCGACCATCGCCCCCTTGCGGTTGCGGATCGCCTTCGGCTTGCCCTCGTGGATGGCACGGCCGCGGCCGACGAGCCCCTTCAAACGGGCCGTCTGGTCCTTGGTCGCGCCGACCAGGATCAGGTTCGGGCCGCCGCCCTTCACCTTGGGGCGCGGGATACCGACGTCGTCGGCACGCTTGGTGTCGGCGACCAGGCCCCACATCGTCTTCATGGCGCGCCGGTTGTGGAACTCGGAGAACCGCTCCACAATCCGCAGGCCGGAGCCGTCGGGCGCGTTCTCCACGCGCAGCGTCTTGCGGCCGAACGTGGCGGCCCACAGGTCCGGGGCGCCCGCGTTGTACGAGTCGAGAATCCACGGGGCGGCCAGGGCGAGCATTGTGTACTGCTCGGTGATCGAGTTGGACAGCGGCGTGCCGGTGGCCAGGGTGACCGTGGCGCGCTCCCCGCGCCGGGTGTGGAGGTCGGTCAGCTTCTGGTGCAGGTCGATGCCGCGGATCGTGGCCGGGTCGCCGCCGCCCTCCTTGGAGCGGAAACCGACGCCCTTGTAGCGGTGCGCCTCATCGATGACGGCGTAGTCGAAACCGAGGTCGTCCCAGTACGTTTCGCCCGGGGTGCGCATCGGCGCGGCGTTCTTGCTGATGCGGTTCTGGACCGTCGCGATGCGCTGCTCGATCTTCGCGACGATGAACGGGTGGTCCGGGTTGCTGGCGTCCTCGTACTGCCGGTCGAGCTGCTCGCGCAGCGCCTCCAGCTCGCGGAACTCGTAATCGTCCTGAGCCTCGGGGCTCATCTTGATCGAGCCGAACGCGGGCTCGGTGAAGATGACCAGGTCGGCCTTGTTGGCGCGCAGCCACTCCAAGGTGGCGTCGCGGCGGCCGTCGGCCAGGTCCGCCGAGGTGATCAGGTGGACGTCGGCGTTCGGGTACAGGAAGCGGGCTTCGTCGTACCACTGCTGTGCGAGGTGGTCGGGGACGACCGCGAACGGCTTCTCGATCTGCCCGGACGACTTGAGGGCCTGGGTGCCCATGACGAGCGTGCCCGTCTTGCCCAGACCGACTTCGTGGGCGAGGACGACGGACCGTTCGAACTGCATGCGGGCGGCGCCGGAGAGCTGCCAGGCGTGCGGGGTGCGGTCGGGCGTGAGGCCGTCCAGGGACGGGCTCATGCCGTCGTACGAACGGACGACGTGCCCGTTCATGATCCCGTTGTAGGCGTTGGTGAGCGTGGTGAGCCGCTCGCTGTCCGCGGTGGCGTACTTGGCGAACTCCGACCGCATCTGGTCGGCCTTCTGCCGCACCAGGCGGGACGTCTCCTCGTCGACGTCCTTCTGCTTGTCGTCGCGGTAAACGGTCAGCGAGCCGTTACCGAGGAGCGCGCGGGCGATCTCGACGGCGGCGCGGCCCTTGGTGCCCTTCTTCGGGTCGGCGGCGACGCCGTACAGGACGTTGTTGGCCTGCGGGACTTTGCCGGTGTGGAGGATCCACCCGTACCGCTCGTCGTGGGCGACATGGAGGGTCTTGTCGCCGAGGTACTCGCGCAGGAAGCCCTGCACCAGCGCGGGCGGTGTCCAGTGCGCGCCCATCTCCGGCGTGAACTCGCCGATGGTCCGCTCGGGCGGCTGCACTGCTTCGAGCGCGGCCACGTTGACCTGGAAGGCGGGGTCACGCTCGGCGGCCTTGCGGGCGGCTGCGAGCTTGTTGCGCACCGCGCCGGACAGGTAGGCGCCGGCCAGCTCGAGACGGCCCGTCGCCGGGTCGGTGAAGACCTCGTTGCCCAGGGCCTGGAGGGCGGCGTCCGGGGTGGTGTTGAGCAGGCGGGCGATCTCGCGGAGGTCGACGCGGCCGTGCGCGGCGACGACGGCGGACAGCGCCGTCTTGGGGTCGTCGGTCGACTCCAGCGGCTGGCGGCGGGCGGCCGCGCGCTCGGTGAAGACGCGGGAGAGGACCGGTTCGCCCTTCTCGGCGTCCCACCGCTCCAGCGCGAGGACCGATCCGGCGTCGGGGTCGAAGCGGAAGTATCCGAACGCGGTCGGGGTGCGCTCCTCCTTGCCCTCCGGTGTCGTGCCGGTCTTCCGCGTGCGGGTCTGGCCGGGCTTGGAAAGGGGGCCGAACTTGCTGACGTACGCGGTGTGGAGGTCGCCGAGCTGGGCGCGGAGCTTCTCGGCGCGCCCGTCCTCGGCGTTCTTCCGGTCCAGGGTGCGCAGTTCAGCGGCGACGTCGCGGAGCTGCATGAGGGCACGCAGCTGGTCTGTGCGGCCGTCGGAGGGCTGCACCGGGACGGGGTTGCCGCCGTTGACGTGCTGGTAGAGCTGGCCGTCGTCGCCCTCGTACAGGCGGCCCGTCCAGTCGTTGGCGTGCTTCTCGCGGGCGGTCTGCAGCACGACGCGCGGCCGGTCGTCGCCGTCGGGGTGCGGCTCGTAGCCGTTGCCGTCGGCGGTGGCCTTCTCTGCGATCTGCTTGAGGGCGTCACGGAGCTGCTCGGCGGCCTTGCCCGGGTTGCCCTTGACGGTCAGGCGCGGCCCGTACGGCGACGACTCCACGGCCAGGTCGCCGAGGACGTGCTCGGGGTGCTCGGTGAAGTAGGTGTTGACGTTCTCGCGGTGGCTGCCGATCTTCCGCTCGGGGGCGTTGATCCACGACTGGTCACCGGGCTCGTCGCCGTCGGCGCGGCGGCGCAGCACGAGGACGTCGGTGACGACGTTGGTGCCGGCGTCGTTGAAGACACCGGCGGGCAGGCGTACGGCGCCGACCAGGTCGCCGTACTGGGCGATCTTCTGGCGGGCCTTGGTGCCCTTGGAGTCGAGGGTGTGCCGGGAGGTGATCAGGAGGGTGATGCCGCCCGGGCGGGTGAGCGCCAACTCCTTGGTGATGAACCCGTTGTGCAGGGACTCGGCCGGGTACCGCTTGTCGCCGAAGGGGACGGACGCGAACGGGACGTTACCGATGGCGACATCGAACGTGCCCGGCTCGGCGTCGGTCTCCGCGAAGTTCTCGTTGAGGACGTTGGCGTCGGGGTAGATGGCCTGCGCGATGCGCGCGGTCGTCGGGTCCAGCTCGATGCCGGTGAGGTGGGCGCCCTCCGGGGACACCCCGAAGAAGGTTCCTGCGCCGGAGCCTGCCTCCAGGACCTCGCCGCGCTCGAAGCCGAACGCCTTGAGGCCGTCCCACATCGCCTCGGCGATGGGCTGCGGCGTGTAGTGCATCGACATGGTGCCGCGCGATGCCTGCCGCCACTCCACGGGTGTCAGCTCGTCGCTGAGCATGGTGCGCAGCTCGCGGTACTCCGCCCAACGGGCGTGGTCCTGCTCGTACTTGCCGTGCCGGGCGCCGCCCTGCTGGTAGCGCGGCTCCTTTTCCTGCGGCTCGGCCGCGAACATGATCGGGACCGAGCCCCACCCGGTCCAGCGGGCGAGGGTGCGCTTCTCCTTGTCGTTGGCCGGGCGCTGCTCGCGCTCCAGCCGCTTCATGACGCGGATCGCCTCGACGTTCGCCGCGGCGCGCTGCACCGGGCCCTTCGTCGCGGCGTCGGCCGGGTTCGGCCGGAACCGCGGCGCTACATGTCGTACACCGAGTCGCGCAGCGCCTGCAGATCCCGCATCTCCGGCGTCAGCTCCGGCGCCTGATCGGTCTCCGGCTCCGGCTCCGGCAGCAGCTCCCGCAGCACCTGATCCGTTGCCGTCGCCCTGATCTGCCTGATCTGTCCGGCGCGGTCCTCGTACTCCGTCGCCGCCGGCACGGTCGTCTCCAGTGCCTCCTCGGCCACCAGAATCGCCGTCTCGATCTCCCTGCCCTTGTTCAGGAAGAACTTCTCCGGGTCGGCCATCTCCGCCAGTTCCTTCGGCCGGTACTTCGTCCAGTGGTCCCTGGCCACCTGGCTGTAGACGCTCACCGTCAGCCCCTTCGTCGTCGTTTGCGAGCGCGGCACGCAGGGCTGCCTGCTGCGCTTCCATGTCTGCGCGGGAGATGACCTTGAGGTCGTCGTCGCCGCCATCCTTGCGTACGGTCTCCCGCTTCGCGCCGATGGTGTGCAGCGCAGCGTTGATGGAGGCCAGTCGGCTGCGGGCCTTGGAGCGGTCCGAGGAGTCCAGCTCGCGGTCGGTGGACCGCAGCATCATCTCCCGGGACATCTCTTCGGAGACCCGCTGCAGTTCGGCGAGGAGGCCCTCGGGGATCTCCAGCCGGGCGCCCTTGCCGGACTTCCCGGTCAGCGGGTTCGTGCCGTCCGACCAGCCGTACTTGTGGCTGGCGAACAGGCTGTAGAGGGTCTGCCGCTCCTTGCTCGCCGTGGTGAAGGAGTCCGCGCGCCGGTTGCTCTGGTACAGCTCAAAGAACATCTTCGGCACCCACACCGCGCGCGGTGTGCCGTACAGGCGCTGCGGCTCGGTGTCCGGGTCTCCGTCGTACGCGTCGACGATCGCGGCCAGGGCCTCGGGCAGCGTGGGGTACGCGCCCAGACGCGAACCGCTGCGGCCCTTGCTGGCGTTCCATCCGGCCTTGTAGCCGTACTGGTCGGCGCTGTCGACGGCGTGGTAGGTGATCGAGCCGTATCGGGAGCCGTCGACATGAACGGCTTCGGTGTAGGTGCTGGTCGGGCTCGCGTTGGTCTCTGCGCGGCGGACCTTCGCCTCGCGGCCCTTCATGGCCCGCCGGTTCTGCTCGTCGAAGACCGCCTTCACGCGCTCGTCGAGAGCCTCGCGGGACACACCGTGGACCGTGCTTCGGTCCTTGTTGAGGGCCAGGAATTCCTTGTTCAGGGCCTCGTCGTCCATGCCAGCCACGTCGGGCCGGTTGCGATACTTGTCGGCCTTGCGGTTTTCCTTTTCCGCGTACACCGCTCTGTTGCGGGCCTTGAGCGGGCGCTGCTCCTCTGCCGTCAACCGCGGCATGTTGATCGGCAGGCCGACGAACTCGCGACTCAGCTCGTCATCCGTGAGGTCTTGGACGGGCTTGCGCTGCTCGATGTTGCGGATCTTGCGGAGCTGCTGTGTCCGCTCGGCGGTCTCCAGGCGGCTCCCGAGGTCGTTGTAGAGGTCGCGATCTGGGGCGAGGTCGTCTTCACTGCGACCGGGGCCCATCGTCGGGTTGTGGGCGGCCCGGGCGGCGTTCAGGCGCTTGATGTGCGCGGAGAGGTCCTCGTCGGACAGGTCCTCGGGCGCGTCGGTGCCGTTGAGGGACTCTGTGGTGCGGCGGCGCCGGTCCTCGTACAGGGCGCGCTCGTCGTCGTTGAGCGCCTCGCCGCGACGGTTGCCGTACGTGCCGCGCTCGCGCTCGGAAGCACGGATCGCGTCGCGGAGCTCGCTGTCGCCCATCGCCGCGGCCCGCTCCTGTGGGGACTGTGCGGGCTCCGGCGCCTGCGGCTCGCTGGAGTCATTCGTGCCCGGCTTGTTGGCGTCGTCCTGAGTGGCGCGGCGGCGCTCGATCTCCGCCTCGATCTTCTGCAGCGCGGCCCGCGCCCGCTGCTCGCGCTGCGGCTTCCCCGCCTGCTTGGCGGCCTGCACGTGGAGCTGCAGGTTCTCGCGGTGCCCCTCCAGGTCCGCCTCGGACATGGCGCGGAGCTTCTTGGTGTCCTCGTCGAGCTGCTGGGCCGGGTTGCGCGTCTCGCCCTGTGGGGTGGCGTCCTCGTCGACGACGCGGACGTTGCGGCCCTGGCGGGCGAACTCGGCGAGGATGTCCGCGGTCTTGCGGTCGCGGGTCTCCGGCTTCCATGTGCCGGTGGTGACGCGCGCGCTCTGCATGCCCGACCACGGCAGCTTGCCGCCGGCGCCGACGGCCTTGTCGTCCTTGGCGTCGTTCTTGATCGTGCCGCGGATCGCGATGATCCGCTTGCCCTTGTGGGTCGTCCACGCCACGGTCACGTGGTCGGCCTTGGACGGGTCGACGGTGGCCAGGTGGTGGCGGGCGATGATTTGGTCGGCGTTGGTGAGCTGGTTGGCGATGGGGATGTAGACGCCGTCGACTCGGGCGTGACGCTCCTCGTAGCTGCCTTCCACGCGGCCGATGAGCGTGCCGTCCGGGCCGTACACGGTGACGTTGCCCTGGTTCCAGGCAGACCAGTAGCCGTCTACACCGTCCACGGGTTCGGCGTCCGCGGGCACCCCAGCGGGCCGACCGTTCGCTTCGGTGTCCGTCTGCGGCTGCTCGGGGGCGCCCGTCTCCCCGCTCTGGGTGAAGCCCGCGCGTGCGTACTCCGGGATGTCAGCGTCGTCCGCGGGGCGCTGCGGGGTGGGGGCGGCCGGGGCGGTAGCCGCAGGCGCCGGAGTCCGCTGCTGGTCGTTGCCCGGGCGGGAGGCGCGGAAGTCCTGTATGGCGCGGGTGATGGCCGCTCCGGCGTCCTCGCTCTTGGTGGAGCGCCAACCGGCAAGGACAGTGGCGAGGTTGGGGTCGGAGAAGTCGATCGGCTCGTTGAGCTCGCCCGGCATGATGTGGCCGTTGCGGACGTTCGCGTGGATGGCGGCGGCCGCGGCTTCGGCTTCCCGGCGGGTGGCGAAGTCGCCGTCGAGGTAGGCGCCGGTACCGCTCGCGGTCAGGTACCAGAGGCCGTTGGAGTCGTCGCGGGTGGTGACGAGACCGCCGTCGAGGACGACCTGGAGGTCCTCGTCACCGGCCAGGCGGCGCAGTGCGGTCGCGTTCGCGCCGGGCTGCTGGGCGAGGGCCAGGAAGTGTTGGCGTACCGCCGCGGTGTCCTTGAAGCGGGAGCTGCCGGCGCCCTGCCGGTTCGGCAGTGCGGTGATGTCGACGTCGTGGTCGCCGTCTTCGGGTTCGTCCTGGTCGTCGCCGTCGTCGGGGCCGTCTCCGTCGTCGTCGCCGATGGCGTTGCCCTCGTCGTCGGCGTTGTGCGGGTTGTCGGAGGTGTCGGGGTCGCCGCTGTCGTCGCGGGACAGGCCCAGGCCGCGCCGGTCGTCGGCGTCGCGGCGGGCGTCCTCCTCCTCGACCTTCTGCTGGTTCTTGGTGGGGGCGCTGCCGTCGGGGCGGGCGACCATGGTGACCCAGCGGGCGCTGGTGCTGTGCCTGCGGCCGGTGTAGGTGCCGTCCGGGGCCTGGTCCTGGACGAGGATGCGGTCGCGGGGCAGTGCGCGAACGACGCGGGCGAGGTTGCCCGCCCAGAGGCGGGCGATGCCGCCGGTTTCGATGAACCGTCCCTTGCTGTCGCGCGGGTGCAGGGAGGGGTTCCACGGCCTGCGGGAAACCTTGAGTTCGAGTCCGCGACTCAGGTCCTGCGACTCAGCCTGTGCAGTGGGGCGATTCACCATGCGCGGAGGGTGGGGCGCCGGGGTGTTTAGCGTCGCGCGCTGCTCAGGGGTGCGGGACGAGATCCCCGACCAAGATCATTCTTGCCCAATTGCGCAAGCCGGGTCCTCAAGATCGTTTTTGCACAATTGGGCAAGTCCCGTGCCGTGCGGTCACATGGTCTCGGTGAGGATGTGGATCAAGAACCATGCGCTGAACCCCGACCAGCCGACGGCGAACACGGCGCGGCCCGCCTTCGAGGTGCGGGTGTGGAACAGGCGCCGGAAGTTCTCCGACAGGGTGTCTCCCTCACGCCGGTTGACGAGCGCGATCGTCTCGAACGCGCCGAACAAGCAGGACCAGACGATCCAGATGGCAGCCCACATCAGGGGTTCTCCAGGGCGGTGAGGCCGGTGCGGTAGTGCAGTCGGCAGCGGCAGTTGATGGTGAGGTCGATCGGGGCGAACGGGTCGCCGGGGTAGCGCAGACTGGCCCCGCCGACGGTGTAGGGCGCACCGGCGGGCAGCGTCTGGCCGTTCAGGGCCTTGTGCGCGGGCCGTACGCGGTCGTCTCCGCGGGTGATCCAGGTGCGGACGACTGCGGGCCCGGCGTCCTCCGCGGCTGTCTCTGCGGCGCCGTTGATGGTCGCGACGGCGCACGTCTCGGCCATCCGCTCCACCAGGCGGGGCCCCTCGGTGCGGTAGAAGAACTCCACGGCGTTCTCAAGGGTGCTGAGGACCGGTGAGCCGTGCTGCACATCGAGTAGGTGCCCGGCCAGGTCATTCAGCAGCGCGGTCATGGCTTCGCCTGCGTGCCACGAGATGACGTGCGCGGCGAGAACGGCCGTGGCCGGGGGGACGGCGTCTGCGCCGGTGAGGGACTGGCGCACCTTGCGGGCGGTCGCCATGGCGGCCTGGTGAAGGATCGGGGCCAGGGTCTGGTGGGTCTCCTCGGCCCAACGGGCGGAGGAGACCACGCGGTCCGGATCGAGGTCGGCGTCGACGTGCCGGGTGTCGTCGTCGTTCTCGGGCGTCCAGTACCGCGTGTTCTTGCGGATCTTCGGGGCGCGGAGCCGGGCGAGGATGACTCCCTCCTGCCGCGCGAGGAGCGCGGTCAGAACTGCGGCCACGGCCATGGACAGGCCGTCAAAGTCGTCGTCGGTGACCTCGTAGCCGTCGCCCTGGTCTGCCGGGTGGGCCTTGCGTTCCACGCGGGCGGCCTCCACGTCTGCGGCCGCGTTGCCCGGGCCGGGCACGCTGGTGGGGGTGGTGCGCGCGGCGGCGACGTCGTCAGCGGCGTCGCCGGGCAGGGTGAGCGGCATGTTGGCGCGCGCCTGGTCGACGACGGCGGCCGCGCTGTCCCCGCCCGGGCCGACCGCGGCCTCCGGTGCGGTACCGCGCGCGGCTGCCACGTCGGCGGCCGCGCTGGCGCTCTGGTCCTGGCCGCGGGCTGCGGCGACGTCTGCGGCCGCGGTGCCCGGCTGCTCGCCTCCGGCCGGGGCGAGGGCGGGCGGCTGCCCTCCAGGGGCGCCGGGCATGGCGCCCGCGGAGGGGTCCTGGGCGACGCCGAGCGCGGCCGCGTCCTGCTCGTTGGCGGGTACGGGCGCCTTCTGCGGGCTGATCCACAGTGCGCGCGTGTGGGGGACGTCGAACGGGTCCCGTCCGGCGATCTCCCGGTACTCGTCCACGGTGATCAGTCCGGCGTTCCACTCCTCGCGGGCCTCTTGGCGGCGCTGGCGGCGCGGGAACTCCAGGGCCTCGACGCCGGAGGTGTTGAACCGCAGCTTCCATCCGTCGTCGAGGTCCAGGTCGAACGAGGTCGCGATGAGGGACAGGTGCGGCAGCATGGTGTGGGACCAGAAGTTCCACTCTTCGCGGTCGGCGTTCGCGTACGTCCGCTCGCTCGCGTTGCCGACGATGCTCTCCGGGACGCCGAACGCCGAGAGGATCTCGTCCTTTGCGGTCTTCGACAGCGTCTCGTAGTTCATGTCGCGCGGCCGCGTGCTGGTGTCGACGTAGTTGAGTCCGCCGGGCCCGCTGCCGACCACGACGGTTTCACCAGCCTGCGCGGCGCCGGGTGCCAGGCGCTGCTGAATGCGGTCAATCTCGCGCTGGTCGAGTCCGTCGACGTCGATGCCAACGATCCCGGAGGGCCGCGCGTCGTTGTCTATGAAAGCGATGTTGTACGTGCGCGCCTTGACGTCCAGGTCGACGGAGAGGCCGGCAGCTTCCAGCGGGGTCACGCCACAGAACGGGTCGGTGGGGTGCGGGTCGCGGATCCAGATGACGCGGCTCGGGTCGAGCTCGCGGACTCGTCCGTCGTACGTGGTGAACTCGAAGTGAGAGACGTAGTCGCCGTGCGGGTCCGGGATCGGCTGGACCCGGTCGGGCGGCAGCAGGTCGAGGCGGGTGATGGTGCCCGCACGGGTGCGGGTGATCTCGACGAACGCACCCTTCTTCGACAGCAGGAGCTGCGCGGCGAGCCGCTTCTTGAAGACGCTGGCGCGCTCGAGAGGGTTCGACTTCACGTTGAGGACGTGCAGCAGTGGGTGGTCGGTGAGAGTCTCCGCGAACTGGCGGGAGTCGCCGCCGCGGCCGATCTCGATGTCGAGTGCGGCGGGGTGCTTGGAGATCGCCTCAACGGCCTTGAACGTCCAGACCGACCGCTCGTATCCCTCCTGAATGACGCGGTCCAGATCCCAGCCTGCGGCCCGGTTCTCGGTGCCCCACACGGTGGTGGTGCCCGCGTAGCTCATGGAGACGTACGAGTTGCCGATCGCCCCGGCGGACTTCTCCTCCACGGGCGGGGTGACGGACGGCGGCACGAACAGGCGGCGCAGCCCCGGGAAGAGTTGGCGGGGCATCAGGCTCCCTCACTGGCCAGCCATATGCCCGTCACCGCGATGGCCGTGCCGATTTCGGCCCAACCAAGGAGCGGGAAGTACATGAAGGTGAGGGCGACGGCGGAGGCGTTGGCGACCGCGGTGCTGGCCAGGGACAGGAGGAGCGGCCCGCGGTTTTTGGGTGGCCCCACCAGGCGGTAGGAGACGAGCGTTCCCGCCGCGGCCGCGGTGACGCCGAGTACGAGGTGGACGGCGCCCAGGACGACGAGCACGACGAGGACGCCGACGGTCGTCAGCAGGAGTCCGGCGATCTCACGGGCGATGCGTCGAGGCGAGGGTGTCTCAGGCGGTGTGCTCACGGCGCGCACGATGGGTGCGCGGCCCGCTTAGTGTCGCGTCCTCGCGGGTGGGGGCTACCGGGGGCGGCTGACGCCGGACATGTAGGCGCCGATTCCGCGCCGCTGGATCGTGCCGCCGGGGATGATGCGCGAGTTCGGGGGCGGGGTCGGGCCGGGCTTGCGCTTGGCCCGCTTGGTCTGGTCGCCGCCGATGAGGTGGGTGTTGTCGACCTTCGCGGCGCAGTCGTCGCCGCGTACCTCGTCGTAGGGGCGGCGGCATCCCTTGCAGTAGACCTCCAGGGCGTCCACGCGCTGCCCGGCGGTCGTCTTGAAGGAGCCCCGGAAGTCGGCGATGGACGCGATGCGAGGCTCGACCTGGATCTCGGCGGCGACGACCCACGTGTGGGACAGGTCCGGCTTCGGCTCGGCCTCGGTGGCCGGCTCGGACTCGTCCGGAGCATTGGGCAGGGGCGGCGACGGCGGCTGCTCCGCCGTCGCCTCTGCTTCCTCCACCTTCACTGAGGGCTTGGGCACGGCGCACGACTGGAAGAGGGACTCCTGCCAGAAAGCGTGGCCCTCCGCCGATGCGATAGAAGCCAAAGCGGTCGTCACCCGAATCCTCCATGCCTGCCTGGTGGCGGGGGTTGACGCAAGATCAACCCCCTGTCACAGCACGGAACGCGGATGGGTGGCTTTCTGTTACAACTCGTCTAGCTCGGCCTGAACCAAGGCCCGCGCTTCCTCTCCGTAGAGCGCATCGCGCTTGAGCACTGCGAAAGCTCTGCTGTAGATCGCGACTTGCTCGTCATCAGTGATCGTTGGTGTGTCTCCGTAGTTCTCGATCTCGACGCGTGCGCCGTCGAAGAGGCTGAACGAGTTGCCGGGGTAGATGCCGAGCTGGGCTCGCTCGGGAATCACGCCCAGCGTGAGCCCTGGGAGGCCGAACGAGTGCAGAATGCGTGCGAGTTGCCCGCGCATGGTTTGGACCCCGCCGACGTTACGGCGCAGCGCGGACTCGCCGAGCAGTACGTGATAGGTGCGACCGTCCTGGCCGATGAGTTCCGCCCGAGCTGTCCGGGCGGCAACTCCGGCTTCGATGTCATCGGGAAAGCCGTGGAAGTCGACGACGAGCTTCAGCATGGCGCGTACGTAGTCTGGCGTCTGCAGATTGCCCCAGACGATGTTCTGGCAGTAGTGCTGGGAGTCCGTTGTGCTGCGAACGAGGTCGAGGAAGGCTTCTTGAGTGGGGCCCATTCCTTCTCTGTGGAGTTCGGACCAGGCTTTCGTGGGCTTCGGCATCGGTGCTTCCTTTCACCTTCAGGCGGAGATCAGGAGCGGTTGGGTGTGGTGAGTGCCGCGGGTCCGGATCAGCGGTCTTGGGCCAAGGCGACGAGTTCGGCGAACAGCCCGTCTGCAGTGACCAGGTCCTCGTAGCGCCCCTGCTCGATGACCTGGCCCTTGTCCATGACGAGAATTCGGTCGGCGAGTTGGGTGTTCTCCAGCTGATGCGTCACCACGATCGTGATGCGGTCGGCAGCATCGCGTTTGATCCGCTCGAAAATCTGGTGCTCACCCCGGGCGTCCATCTGAGACGTCGGCTCATCCAGGATGAGCAGTTCAGGGCACCTGTAGATCGCACGAGAGCACGCCAAACGCTGCCACTGCCCGCCGGAGAGTTCGACACCGCCGAAGACTTCGCGGGCGAGCAGCGTTTCGATGTCGTCGGGCAACGCCTCGACTGCCTCACGCATACCGACGGCGTCGATGGCCTCCCAGATGGGAGCGTCGTTGCGGGTGCGGGGCTGCCCGAGCGTGACGTTTTCACGGACCCGCAAGGGCCACTGGGCGAAGAGTTGCGGCACGAGCCCGGTCCGGGCCCAGACCGTTTCCTGGTTGAGGGTGGCGAGGTCTGCGCCGTTCCACAGCACGCGTCCCTTGTCCGCGAGATAGATACCGGTGATCAGCCGCAGGAGTGTGGACTTGCCGCTGCCGTTCTCGCCGACGATGGCCAGGATCTCCCCGCGGCGCAGCGAGAGGGTGACCCCGTCCACGGCCGGGCGGTCCTTGCCCGGGTACTGGTACACGACGTCATCGACGCGGACCTCCTCCACGGTTTCCGCTGCATTCAACTCGCCTCGCTGTGGGGCCCGTTGGGCGGCGTCGTCGAGGAAGGTCTGCATGTCGGTGAGGTAGAGGCTGGTGTGGAACAAGGCTGCCCCGTTGATGACCACTTGGGAGAGCGCGGCCAGCGTGGTCTGGACGGCGACGACTGCGGTCGCGGCAATGGCGAGTTCGATCCGCCCGGTGATGGCCAGCCAGGCGAGGGCGGCCCAGGTCAGGAGCAGGAAGAGGCCGCCGACCGCTGCGGACAGCAGGGTGATGCGCAAAGTCCGTGGGGCGACGGCCAGGAGGCGTCCGTCGATCCGTTCGGACAGGGAGCGGTACCAGAACAGCAGGTAGCCGGTCATGCCATTGGCGCGGACCTCGTCGCCGTGCTTGGGCGTGGTGGCCCACCAGCGCATCATGTGCCGGACGTTGCGGTCCGAGACATTCGCGTAGTGCATCTCGTAGTCGACGCGGGCGGTGAGCACGGCACCAACTCCTGCCGGCAGGACAGCGAGCACGAGCAGCGGCACCATCGCCCAGTGCAGCACGGAGAGGATTCCGCTCGCCGCCACCATCCTGATCAGCGCGGCCATGAACCGCTGCGCGTCACTCACCATCACGTGCGTGCGGACCACGCCCATCTCCGCGGCTTCCTGCCGGTCCGCGAAGCCGTCCTCGGCATAGGCCGCAGACTCCACACGGCACACGGCCTCGACCAGCGCGGAGTCGGCGTATGTCGTCAGCAGCGGCGTGAGCCTGCGGTCTCCGTACGAGGCGACCGCGCTGGACAGTCGCCCGAGTGCCGCGGCGCCGGCCACGACGAGCAGTGCGGGGAGTGCCTGATGGATGCGGTCGGACACTGCGCCGGTGCCGAGGATCGGCCGCATCGCCCGGGCCGTCGCGGCCAGGCCCACTGCTGCGGCGGCGCCTGTCACGATCTGGCACGCCAGGAGGAGGAGCACGGCTGTGCGATCGAGCTGCCACGCCATGCGGCAGATGCGGCGCAGCACGGATGGGAGTCGGGCGCACATGTGCAGGAACGACACGTCGCCCAGAGGGTTGATGGAATATTCGCCGCTGTAGCGGATCTCCGCAGGTGGCGGAGGTGGTGGCTGCTCCTCGTTCGTGGTCGAGGCGTCAGTCAAAGTCACCTGCATCCCTCCGTGGGGGGTCGGTGCCGAACCTGGATGGCTCGGCAGTGCACGGCATAACGACGCGCTGTGGGATTCGAACGCGCTCGATTCCGGACGTGCTGGAAGCCTTGAGATGTACGGGGTCGAACACGTAGATGCGGCGTTGAGGCCGTCCCTGAGGGCGTTGGGTTGGCCGAATCGCCGATGCCCGCTACGCCTGTGACGCATGGGGTTCTCGGGCGACTGTGGACCTTCAACTGGGCAGCCTGAAAGCCGAGTTGCTCCTTGCGGCAACGGACCAGCGGGATGCTTATGGCTATCGCGGAATTGCGGGCTCAGCCATTGCGCGCCCAGTCGACGACAAGACGGCTGTAGGGCTTGTCGATGGCGAAGCCAGAGTCGCCGGTCAAGTGCTTGCGGGCGTCACCGACGGCCATGCGGAATTCCGGGTCGGGCACGTTGTTGCCCCCGCTGGCCTCCCATTCGCGGATCTCGCTGGCGACCTGCTCGGCCAGGCCCGCACCGGCCGGGCCGTGGCCGACGACGCCGATCTCCCAGAAGTGGCCCTCGGCGTCGTCGTCCTCTCGGATCGTCAGGTACGCGAGGGAGCCGCCGTCGAGTGCGGCCATGGAGCCCCAGCCGAAGTGCGGCGCGAAGCCGGGGCGTTGGCCTGGCAGCCGGGACAGCCCATTGGGCAACGTGCACGCCAGGTAGAGGTAGATCCACTCCCACGCGAACGCGCCGCGGAACTTCACCCCGGTGTCGAGCCTGGTCCGCTTCTGGTCGAAGACCGTGGCCAGGGCCTCGCGGTCGACGTCCTGCTCGCTGAACGTCTCCAGACGCACGTTGCCCTCACCGGCCATCGGCACGACGGTGTAGACGTCGTTGCAGACGCCCTTGCGCAGCGGTACGAACGTTGACATCTCGCAGGAGACGGTCTTCCAGGTGTCGCCATCGCGTTCGAAGGCAAAGGAACGGGAGATGCTGCCGCGGATGCGCATGGGCAGGATTAGACGTCCGCCAGGGGCGAGTTGATCGAGGATCTTCACCGGGACGTCCCCGGCGCCGACGGTGAACTGGATGCGGTCGAAGGGGGCGCGCTCAGGAAGGCCGAGGGCCCCGTCGCCGAGGAGAGCTGTCACGTTCGATGCCCCGACGTTGGATAGGTGCTTGGTCGCGCCATCGACCAAGTCCTGGTCGACGTCCAGGGTCCACACGCGGCCACCGGGCGCAACGAGGGTGCCCAGGAGGCTGGCGTTGTAGCCGGTGGCAGCCCCGGCCTCTAAGACCGTGAGGCCCGGCTGTAGACCAAGCTGTTCGAGCTGGATGGCGACTACCGCGGGCGCGGAGATGCAGGAGATCATCTCGCCGTGCTCGTTGTACTTGGTGTGAACGGCGTCCTCCTTGTACGCCTGGCGCACGTCGAACCCGGGAAGGAACTCGTGACGCGGCATGGAACGGAACGCATCGATGACGCCCGGGGTGCGCAGGTGCCCGGCATCGATGAGTCGCTGCACGAGAGCGTTGCGCAGTTCAGTGGGGTCGGCGAACGTGGTCAACGTGTTCTCCGTTCGAGTAATGGTGGGGTCTGTCCGGTTCCCGGTTAACGAAGGCCGCTGCGAGGCCGCGTGACGGGTCGCGCCCCGAGAAGTGCCTCAAGATCGATCTTGCGCGACTATGCAAAACCGATCTTGAGGGTGAGCTGTTACGCCCAGTTGTGCTCTGCGAGCGGGCCTGTGCCATCCAGGTAGCCGCGTAGCCCTGCCTCTGGATACTCGATGATGTCGTCAGGCAGTTCGTGCACGGTGAACCACTCAAGTGCCTGGCACTTGGCAGGCTCCCGGTTGACGGGGTCGCCCGTCCAGTCGGTGGCCTCGAAGAAAAAGCCGATGCGGGTCATCTCGTCGTCCTGCCGGTGGTGGACGATCTGAACGAGTTCCAGGTGGGCAGGGAGGACCGTCAGGCCGGTCTCCTCGTACAGCTCGCGGGCGGCGCCGACGGTGAACTTCTCGCCCTTGTCGAGCTTCCCGGAGGGCATGTGCCAGCGCCCCCTTCCGTACGGGCCGCCGCGCTGCGAGAGAAGAATCTTGTCACCGTCGCGGACGATCACGTGCGTGTCGATGACCGGGTGTGCCAGTTCGTCGTTACTCATGATTCCCGGGGGGTTGGGAGGGCTTGTGAGGGCACCGACGGTAGCCGCCGATGCAGGATTGCTTCAGCGATTCGGCCTGCGACCGCCGAAGGGGTGATGGCTGAGGAGTTGACGCGCAGTACGTCGACGCCGCGCTGCTCCAGGAGTTCCGCGGCCTGTGCGTACAGCTCCACTTCCTGGTCTGGCCCTTTGGGGTCTCCGCGGAAGCGGTGGGTGATGCCGGCCGCCGCGATGCGCTCGGCGATCGTGTCCGGGCTCGCGGTGAGGATGACCGCCAAATCGGGGTTCGGGGCGTGCTGGTTCAGGGCGAGCAGGAAGTCCAGCGGCACGCCGTCGAGACGCTGCAGGACGAGTGTTGAGGCGATGTACCGGTCGGATATGAGGAGGCGGCCGTCCTCCATCGCCGCGGTGATGACGGTGTCGATGTGCTCGTAGCGGGCGGCCGCGACCAGGCAGGCCAGGGAGAGCCCGTGGAGCGTGCCCGCGTTCTGCCGGGTGAAGGCGCCCAGGGTCGTCCTGGGCGGCTCCGTCGTCAGCAGCACGTCCCGGCCCTGGTCTTCCAGGAGGCGCCGCAGCGCGTTGATCGTCGTGGACTTCCCGACGCCGCTGGGGCCGTCGACGGTGACGAAGAACCCGCGCGTCACGCGGCGGCCTCCGCGGTCGGCTGGTTCCGCTGGTGCTGCTCGCGGGTGAGCATGGCGAGCGTGGAGCGGATGTCACCGAGGGGCACCCCGCCGAACTGGATGCCGACGGAGAAGTTGAACTCGTCGCGCTGCCGCATCGACTCGTCGGCGCCGTCCGCGGTGAGGTCGACGTCGCCGTACGCGAGGAGAGTGTCGGGGTCGTGGCCGGCGGCGGTGAGCGTCTCCCATACGGGGGTGCCGGGGTATGGCCGGAACTCGAACACGGACGCCCGCAGATCGCCCGGGTTCCGGTCGGCGATGTCCCACAGGTTCCGGATGTGCTGCACCGTCGCGTCCAGGTCTTCGCGGGTCTCGCCGGGGAATCCGAGGATGAAGTACCCCTTCACGCCGATGCCGTGGCGCATGAGGCGGTGGGCGACGCGTTCGGTCATCTCGGCGGTGATCCGCTTGTCCATCGCATCGAGGATGCTGTCGCTGCCGGACTCGATGCCGAGTGCGACCTCGCGCAGTCCGTTGCCGACCAGGACGTCCAGGTCGCTGTCGGAGAGGCGGTCCAGCACGTTGATGCGGCCGGTGGCATCCCACACGTAGCGCTCACCGATCCGCTGCTCGGCGAAGGCCCGCATGTGCTCGTGGATGACGTCGCGGACGCCGAGGAACAGATCGTCGACGAACCGGAAGCAGGTAACGCCGTACTCGTCGTGCAGCTCGTCCAGCTCTCCGATGATGTTCTGGGGGCTGCGGACGCGGATCTTGACGTCCTTGTTGGCGCTCCACGCGGCGCCGCAGAAGGTGCAGTTGTAGGGGCAGCCGCGGCTTCCGACGATGTTGGCCTCCATGTGCCCGTCGCGGGCCGCGGTCGTCAGCCAGTCACCGCCCCGGGACTGCGCGATGCGCCGGTCGGTCGGGGTCGGGGCGGCCCGGTAGGGGTCCTGGGGCAGGAACGCCCGGTTCACGTACGGGAGGGCGTTGATGTCGGGGCCGAGGAGGCGAGCCGACTCCTTGGGGTCTCCGCGGCCCAGATTGTGGGTGCCGAGGAGCGGGTCGCGCCACAGGATGTTGGGCAGGTCCGCGCGCCGCCGCTCGTCCTTGAGGAGTTCAGCGACGCGCAGTTCGCCCTCGCCGAGGACCAGGGCGCGCAGGCTGCGCATCCGCGGGTCCTTGAGGATCCGGTCGGGCATGGCCTTGGCGTGGTGTCCGCCGACCATCAGCGCGATGCCGGGGTCCAGGTGCTCGGCGATGCGGGCCGACATCTCGTAGGTGGGGGCAAGGAGGTTCATCGCCGCCCACCGGGGGCCGATCTCGTTGACGATCTCGGCTGTCTGCTTGATGCCCAGGCCGTGGGCTTCGGCGTCGAGTACGCCGACGTTGAAGCCGCAGCGCTGGGCGTAGGTCGCGATGTACGCCATGCCGAGGACGGGGAGGGTGTAGTCGTTGGTGCGTGGCCTCAGCCCGTAGTCGCGCAGCGGCGCGTTGACGAACAGGGCGTCAAGGCGGCCGCTCGTGTCGGCGCCTGAGATGAGTCCTAAGTGCCGCATGGGTCCTCCAGATCAGCGCGGGCGTGTGAGCCCCAGGTGAGGGTGGAGAGCGTCAGGGTGTGCAGGGCGGTGCGATCGGCACCGGCCCAGCCGGTCCACAGAGGCCCGAAGCCTTTGTCCTTCTTGTCGGGCCACGGGTAGGCGGTCGCGATCTGGGCGGCCCAGGTGCGCACGGCCAGATCGTCGTGGGGGTAGATCGCGAAGTCGCCGGTGTAGTCACACGCGGCGGCGGCCGCGGTCCACGGGCCGATGCGGGGAATGCTCACGAGGGCTTCGACCAGGTCGGCAGCGTCCATATGCTGCCACTGCCGGTAGTGCCCTGCGTAGAGCGAAGCGGCGGCCTGCAGTGCGGAGCGGTGGAACTTCGCGCCGATGTCCTCGAACTGATCGTCACTCAGCTCCAGGACCTGCTCGTGGGTGGGGGCGACGGTGAGTGTGCCGTGCGGGCCCTCGACCGTGGTGCCGTACTGCTCGCACCACTTCCGGTAGAGCTTGCGGGCCTGGTCGGCGCGCACGACCTGGCGCAGGATCGCGGTCGTGATCGCGTCCCACAGCCACGGGTTCGCCAGACGCCGGGTGACACCAAGTGCGGTCAGCCCGTCCCGCAGGGCGGACGGCGCCTTGGCGGGGAGCGCGGCCGGGTCGGTGGCCACGAACTCGGGCTTCTCGTCTTCAGCTCCGTGCACGCACTTCGTGTGCAGGCCGTCGCGGTCCAGGGTGACGACCCACACGCCGGATCCGGCGCGCACGGCCCGCGCGCGCCCGTTTTCCGTTTCGTGCCACGCCGGGTGATCGGTCGTCAGGATGGTGCTCATGTGGTGCTCCTCGTGTGGTGCCAGTGGTGCTGCGTAGCCTCTCGCGTCACGGCCCTGCCGCGCCGGGGACTACGGCGAAGATCAGTCGATGAGGGAGCGCTCGGAGAGGTAGGTGCGCATCGCGTGGTACTCGTCCAACGTTGCCGAGCGGGAGTCGACGGGCCCCGCGCCCGGGCCTTCGGCCGTGGGCCAGGATGAGACCGGCGGCATCAGTTCCTCGACCGCGTGGGAGGTCTCCTTGCAGCGGGGGCCGCGCATGAACAGGGTGACGGTGTCGGGCTTCATCACGGCTTGGTGCACCATCGAGTGGCCCAGCGTGTACGTGCTTCCGGGGCGTTCCACCGTGACGATGGCGGGTTCGACGTCGTCCCCGCCGAATGGTCCCTCCCACCCGTTCGTGCGACGCCGTACGACGTGCACGTAGCCGCCGCGCAGGATGCGGGTGGCGAACGTGTAACAGTGGTCGTGCGGTACGAGCTGGTTGTCCTCGCGTGGGTTCAGGTTGAGGCGGATCTCGAAGCCGTGCGCCTCGTACAGGGAGAGCCGGTTCAGCAGGACCGTGACACGGCTCGCCGCTATCCGCGCGGGGTCGTCCGGGATCGCGTCGACGAGCTTGGTCAGCAGCCCGCGGTCTTTGCTCAGGCGGTCCAGGACGACGCGAGCCACGCGCTGTACGTCGCGGACGTCGCTGCGGTCCTCGGCCAGGAAGTCGTCTAGCCAGGTCATCGTGCGGCCTCCACAAGGCTTCGGGCTCGGGCCACGTAGACGGCCTGATCGTCTTGGAGGAGGCGTTGAGCAGTGTTCGGCTCGGGGCTGCGCATCACGAGGACCTGGGCGGTGTCGCGCAGGCTCCGCAGCGAGCACAGCGTGTCTACGTGAGCCGCGAGGACGTCCCCGGGGCCCAGGAGTCGGGCGTACTGAGGTCGGCCGGCGGGGACGTCGTCCTCCGACGCGTACATCTCGAACTCCGCTGTGCCCGACAGAGTGAGCAGCGCGGACGCGGACGTGATAGGCCACATCTGCCGGGTGCTGCTGTACGACACCCGCAGGTACTGGCCCACGACGTCGGGGAGCGGGAGGTAGGCATACCCGCTGTGGAGGAATGCGGGACCGTCCACGCAGGAGCGCCCGTCCAGCCACGTCGACAGAAACCGGGCAAGCGGGCGCACCCAGCTGTCGGCCGCGTCCAGGTCGATGTCGGGGACTTCGCTCGGTTCTCGGGTCTGGGACAGCAGTTGGTGCACCAGGTCGGGCAGCGGCACGGCGCCCAGGAACGCAGGACTGCTCATCGTTTCCTCCAGGTCGATCCGGTCCAGGCCCGGCGCGGGGCTTGGGGGAAACCTCCGCGCCGGGGGTTGTGCCTGTCCGATGGCCAAGGCCCGTTCGGCGCCGGGCCACCGGACAGAATCAGGGGGTGGCTGCGGTCAGCGCTTCCACGGTGGTGCGTCTCAGCTCGCGCACGGCTTCGTGGGCGACGATGAAGGGGAGGTGGGGGAGCCGTAGCGGACCAGCGTGTTCGTCTGGGGCGCGCCGCCGGTGTCCGGGCGGGTCCAGGTCGCGCGCGGCCGCGTCCTTATATGAGACGCCTGCCGCCGTGAGCTGCAGGTCCGCCGGGAGGGTTCTCTCCCCAGGCCACACGGTGACGTACGGAGCTACTGGGCGTCCCATGGCGATCCCCCGGGTTGTGGTTGCAGGAAGGCAATGAAGGCGCAACGGCTGTGCAGCCAGTGCAAGTACGACTCGTACGTTTCGTCGGTGCTGGGCATGGCCGCGCGTCCGACCGCGAGAACGCCGGTGGCAAAGCCCGCTCCGGCATGCCGGCACGCGAGGTTGAACTGTGGGCGAATCGGCAGCGGACCGTTCACGGGCGTGTCGGTGAAGCGATCCCGGTGGACCGTCCAGCCGCGGTCACGGGCGTGCCGTCCAAGGAGTTCGTGTGTGGCATCCACGTCGACTCCGGGGCTGGCGAGGACGTATGTCGTCACCGTGACGGCCCGCCCGGGCTTCAACGCGGCGATGGCATCCCCGTAGAAGCTGTGGCGCAGAGCGTTCAGGCGGGCGTCGGTGGTCGGCCGGAACCGGGCCTGTGGGGGTTTCCACCAGAGGCCCTGCTGCTCCGCCACGGGGGCGGGTTCAAGCCTCATGGCGGCCCCGGGGCATCTGCGTGAAGCGCCGGTTCTCTTCGGCCTGGAGGCGTGCCATGGGAGCCGCATTGGTCGCGCGGCGCTGAGCCCGCAGCAGAGCGGCGATGATCACACCGAGGGCTGCGAGGAGAACCAGCTTCACCATGGGGCGGGACTCACTTCGGGAGAAGACCGAGCTGTTCGGCCAGCGCGGCGTGGGAGGTCGGCTTGTGGCGGAGGGGGGGACCCGGCACGAGGGTGTTGCGACTGACCGCGGGGGATGGGTGAAGTCGGTTCCCCGCGCCGGGGGTTGGTGGAGGGAGTTCGCATCAGTCGTCTCCCATTTCGTCGAGGAGCGCGCTGATCGCGACGGCAAAGCGACGGGCGTATGACAGTGCGCCGTCGGGGTCGGGGCGCTCCTCATGCAGCAATTTCAGGCGGGCGATCTGGGCGGTGGGGTAGACGGTCGTCCGGTAGGGAGCGGTGTGGACGAGCTGCCGGGCCGCGCTGCGGAACCTGTTGCCGATCTGCTGCAACTGTTCGGGGGCGAAGTTCTCGGCCGCGTCGAGGACGTCGTTCAGTGCGTCGTAGACGGAGTCGCTCAGGCCGTCCTCGGCGAGGGAGCGGGCGAGCGCGTTGATGATGCGGTGTAACTCGCCCTCGCGCTGGGGCAGCGGTTCGCGGGTCGGCCGCGCGGCGGTGGCTGTGGTCATCAGCTCGCGGCCTGCGTGGGGAGCGGGCGGCGCGGGGCGATGGACGTGCCGTTGAGCAACAGCCCGGTGTCCTCGAAGGTCAGCACCTTGTTGCACAAGAGGCTCCATCCCTGTTCGGGGTGGTGCGCAAC
Source organism: Streptomyces sp. HmicA12 (assembly GCF_000373565.1). Taxonomy (GTDB): domain Bacteria; phylum Actinomycetota; class Actinomycetes; order Streptomycetales; family Streptomycetaceae; genus Streptomyces. The sequence goes on from NZ_KB891852.1 coordinate 99,218, forward strand.
GATCTGCGCGAACTCCCGGTCGGGGTCCTCGGCCGCGGGGCACGGCGGGAAGTGCCGGCACATGATGCTCGTCCTCTCGGTGTACGTGCTGGACAGGGCAGGGGTGGCCACGCGTGCCCGCCGCTACGCGGGGTGTTCGTCGTTGATGGGCACGCAGACCCACGCGGTCGTGCCGTCCTCGCAGTAGTCCCACTCGCCCCGCAGCTCGGTTACGAGTTGGTCCACGAGGAACAGTCCTCGCCCCGACTCGGCCAGGGGCGCGGCCTGCGTGGGCTGGGGGGTGGGGGCTGTGGTTCCGTTGCCGATCTCGATGCGGATCACGCCCGGCTGCGGCGACCAGTTCAGGTACTCCAGGGATGCGCTGTTGCCGTACCGGAGCGCGTTCGTGAGGAGTTCGGAGACCACCACGAGCGTCGACTCCACGCGACCCTCCGGCATCCGGCACATCTGCCGCAGCCAGGCCCTCGCTACCTTGCGCACCCGTCGCACGTATTGGGGGGCCGGGTCCACGGACATCGCCACAGGAGTCGGGCGGACCACCGGCAGCTCATCGGCCAGAAGACACCGAACGGGGGCTGACGCCACGCGATTCCGCTGGCTCCCGAGACCGGCCAGACCCGCGATGCTCATGGTGACGGCTCTGCCAGGGGAGGGGTGCATGTGGGGTGCTCCTGCTCGTCCGGATGCCCGTATGGATCGGCGTCAGTGGCTGATGGTCCAGCCTGCTGTCCGGCGCCGTGCACATTAGGTAACTCCTCTTCAGCTACGCGTGGTTAGGGGGCCGTAGGCAGTTTTGCGACGTGGCCCATAGGAGCTTTTGACTATCCCTTTGCGTGACGGTGTGTGCTCGTAGGTCTACCGTGCGGTCATGAACACCACGCGCAACGAGGCGCTTGAGGCGTGGATGAAGGGTGAGGGGTACAGCTCCAACAGCCTCGCCAGGGAGGTGAATTCGGGCATGGAGCGCCTTACTGGCAAGCTGGGGAAGTGCGACGGCCGTCAGGTCCGGGAGTGGCGTTCGGGACGCGCTCGCTGGCCCAGCGCGGCGACGCGGAGGGTGCTGGAAGAACTCTCTGGGCGGACGGCTGTGGAATTAGGGTTCGTGCCACGGAGCCGGGCCGCGTCCATGGCAGCTCCACCGCAGGAGGATCCCATGCACCGCCGCACCCTTGTCGCCGGCACGGTCTCGGCGGTCGTGGCTGCCGCCGCCCCAGGTACCGCCTCGACGCGCAGAATCGGGATGACGGACGTCACGCGCCTTCAGGAGAAGTTCGCCGCCGTGGTCGCCAGCGACCACCAACACGGCGGACAGCTCGACATCGAGCAGCGCGCTATCCGCCTCGCCAATCAGGCCCTGAACCTCCAGAACGCGGGCAGTGCCACTCAGCGCGTACGCAGCACTCTCTACGCCACCGCCGCCTCCTTCCGCTCCTCAGCGATGTGGGCAGCGATCGACGGGCGCCGCTTCCAAGACGCCATTGCGCACATGCAAGAGGCGCAGACGCTCGCTGAACTCTCCGGCGATCAGGCCATCAAGTTCCGTATCTGGAGCCACGCGGGCAGCCTCTACCGGCACATGGGACGCTCAGCCGACGCTCGTGCGGCCAACGACGTCGCCCGCAACCTCCACATCACGCGCCGCGACCCGATGTTCGCTTCGCTCGGCCTGGCCCGCCAAATGGCCATCCAGGGCGTTGCCCACGAGCGTGGCGGTTTGCCGCGCGTCTTCGACCATGCCCAAACCGCCATGGCGCGCGCCGACCGGGACGCCTTCCGGCCCGTCTGGCTGCACGCCTTCTATGACGAGGCCGAACTGCACTCGCTTGCTCTGACCGCGTATCTTGCGGCCGGTGATTGGCCCACCGCTGAGTATCACGCCCACCAATGCCTGCGCGTCTTGCGGCCGCACATGAAGCGCTCCCGTGCCATCGCGACCAGTCGCCTTGCCCAGGCGCAACTGGCTCAGGGAGATGTCGACACCGCGACCCATACCGCGATGAAGGTCTCGGCCGAAGCCGCTACCCAACACGCCCGGGTATCGCGCATGCTGCAAGAGTTCACCGCAGCCCTGCGGGCCACCGCGCCGGGCAGCGAGAGCGTACGAACTTGGACCGAGCAGACCGCCGCCTGGAGGGCCACAGCATGACCTCGGCACCCGCCATCGAACTCAGGTCGTTCACCGAGCTGGACGTCGCCCGCGGCGACCTGCTCGACGTGTACGCCGAAGTCCGGGCACCCTTGTTGCACCTTGCGAACTACTCGATCTCCTCCTTCGGGGAGCGGCTGGACCGACACGGCTCCGAAGCCGGGTTCCTCGCGGTGCTCGCCTATGAAGACGGCCATCCGGTGGGATACGCCTACGGCAATGAAATCGAAGACGGGGATCGCTACTGGCAGCGCACCGACCCCGCGCCCAGCGAGGAGTACACGGGTCGCCCCGCTGTGGCGCTGAAGGAGATCGGGGTGCGCCCGGGATGGCGCGGGACGGGAGTAGCGCGTCGGATCCATGATGCGTTCCTCGCTGACCGGACCGAGCCGTACGTGACGCTCATGGTCAACGAGGCGGCTGGGGACGGGAAGGTGCACGCCCTGTACCGCTCGTGGGGGTACGAGGACATTGGGCACAGCCAACCCTCACCGGCTTCCCCCCGCCTCACGGTGATGATCCGTTCAACGCGTGGCTGATTCCGGTGCACGCACCATGCCGCCGAAGCATCCGCGGTGCTGCGGCTGGTCATCGGCGTTCGCTTCGTAGTCGAAGCCGAGCTGCGGTCGATTGGGTCGCCCCCTACACCGAAAGGGGCCAGAACCAGTGATCGTCGACGGGGAGGCGGCGTAGCCCAGGGGATTGCGTACACGTACAACTAGATGTTGCGGGTCAGGACGTTGGTGACGGCGCATAGTGGCGGGCGAGGTCGGTGGCGAGGCCGCCGAGGTGAGCTCTGGCTTCGGCGGGGCCGTGAACAGTGATGGTGCTCCCGAACGGCAACAGTGAACGCACGTCCTCCAGGTGCGGGAAGCGGATCCTCACTCTGTGGCCCGTGGTGGATTCCTCATGGTTGTCTTGGACGAGTCGTTGGCCGAGGATCCGTCGCGCTCGCTCGATCTGAGTCTGGTCGATGGTGGCGCTGACCTCTATCGCATGGTGGTGTTCCCACTGGTCAACAAGTGCTGCAGCGACGGTGGTCAGGGTCTGGTTTTCGCGGATCCGTCGTGGCTGGTCGGCTTCTTTCCACGTGGTGATCCGTTCGAGTCGGTACATCCGTGGCACTCGGGCACAGTCGGCGACGAGGTACCAGATGCCGGCCTTGGCGAGCAGCCCGTAGGGATCCACGACCTGGTCGCGTGGGCATGACTCGCGTGGGCTGTCGTACTCGATCCGTAGCCGGCGACCGCGCCGCACCGGGCCGATCAGCGAAGCCGGAGTCGTGCCGGAAGTACGGGCCTGGAGCCAGGGGCGGCTGTCCACGTGCACTACCTCGGTGAGCGGCAGGAGCTCATCAATTCGGCGTGGCTGTGCAGCGGCGATCTTGGAGAGCGCGCGCCGGCTTTCGACCGATGCGTCAAGGTCCTCGCGTTGCTTCTCGTCCAGCCCGGCGAGCGAGAGATGATCACGCTCGCCCGGTGTGAGTCGTGTGAGGTCGAGCCCGGACCCGGGCAGCATGGTCACGCCTCCAAGGCGGCCCCGTTGCGCGGTCACCGGCAGACCGGCGTCCCGGAGCCAGTTCAGATCCCGGTTGATGGTTCGAAGGGACACCCCGAGCGCCGAGGCAAGTTCCTGTGTGGTCACGGCATCCCTCGATGCGAGGAGCAGCATCAGGGAGAAGAAGCGGTCTGGGGTCACGCACCAATTTTTTCAGGAATTGCGACAGGGGACGGCGCATATCCCGGTGAGGCTGGTGGGTGCGTACCTACGACCTGTGAGAAGGGACAGCCATGACCACATCCGTCGTGTCCATCGTCTATGTGAACGATGCTCCCGCCGCAGCGCGCTTCTACGGCGACCTCCTCGGCATGAGCCCTTCATTCGAGACCCGGAGATACATCACCTTCGACCTCGGGCCAGGCGCTGACCTCGCTTTGTGGTCCGGCCGGTTCGACGATCTGTCAGCGGACGTCCCGCGCACCAGTGAGGTTTGTCTGGCCAGTAACGATGGGCCCGACGAGATCAATGCGATCTTCAAGCAGTGGCAGTCCAAGGGCGTCACGATCCTGCAGGAGCCACATGATGCGGGGTTCGGGCTGACCTTCCTCGCAGCCGATCCGGACGGGAACCGAATCCGTGTCGCACCGCGTGGCTGAAAGGCCGCAAGGCGGCAGGCGCGCACGATAGGTGTCGCGCCTGCCGTCGTCCGACTTCGAGAGGACGACGAGTGCCCCACGCGAATGCGCCCCTGAGCGTCGAGGGCCGTAGACGGCTCGTGAAGCGGTGCCAGACACGTCCCATCGCCCACGTCGCCGCTGAGATGGGCATCTCTCGCGCATGCGCCAGCAAGTGGGTAAACCGCTGGCGGCTACAGGGTGATGCGGGATTGCAAGACCGGCCGTCGAGTCCGCACCGGAGTCCGAACGCGACTCCAGCATGGGTCATCGAGCAGATCGAGTCCTGGCGCCGCGAGTTCAAGTGGTCCGCACAACGGATCACCAACGAACTTGTCAGCATCGAGTTCGTGATCAACCCGCGAACTGTGAGCCGACACCTGACCCGGCTCGGCCTCGGCAAACGCCGCTTCATCGACCCAGGCGGTGAGAACAACCGGAAACCGGGGAAGATCACTGCCCGCTGGCCTGGACACATGGTGCACCTAAGATGTGAAGAAGATCGGCCGGATCCCTGATGGCGGCGGGTGACGGATCCACGGACGGGCCAGCGATCAAGCCAAGGTCGCTAATCGGGCGAAGTCCGCCGGGGCAAAGCGTGGCTACGTCTACCTGCACTCCGCCGTCGATGGTTTCTCACGGCTCGCCTACACAGAACCGCTGGGCGACGAGAAGGGCGCGACGGCTGCTGCTTTCCTCGCCCGGGCGAAGGTCTGGTTCGCAGCCCACGGCATCAACCACATCCACCGCGTCGTCACCGACAACGGCGCTTGCTACCGCTCCGTCGACTTCGCCCGCATCGTCGGGCAAGGCACCCGGCATCAGAGAACCAAGCCCTACACACCTCGGCACAACGGGAAGGTGGAGCGCTACCAGCGCATCATGGCCGAGGAAGTCCTCTACGCCCGCGAGTTCACCAGCGAGGACGCTCGGTCAGCCGCGATCGGAGTGTGGAACATCCACTACAACTACCACCGTCCACATAGTGCTGCCGCTGGAAAGCCGCCAGCAGCCCGCCTCCGCGAGAGCGTCACCAACGTCGAGCCCTCATACAACTAGGTCGGCCACTGCCGCCGGGCCCACCTTCGAGGGGCGGCCCGGCGTACAGTGATCGTCTAACCGAATACGGGCCTTGGGCCCACCAGTTGACCGGCGGAGAGCGACCGCCGGAGACCTGAACCGAAAGGGACCCGCGATGTTCGCGTACTCCATTTCCGTTGCCTTCTGCAGGTGACGTGACGTGCCCCGGCCCGGGGCTTTCCCATCTCGTCACGTCACCACATGCGGAAGGCACTCCATGAACGACATACGACAGCAGCGCGCCATCACGGTGGCGCGGCGTGCCGGCAGTGCCCTCGCGGGCGCGGCGGGCGCCGTGTGCCGCTTCTGCGGGCGCCTGCGCTACGAACTCATCCCCGCCGCGGCGACGTCCGGCATGACGGTCCTGTCGTGGTGGCACCACGCCACGGGCCTGGGCCTGACCGATCACGCCGGGTACGGCGCGGCGACGGTCGCGACGGGCGCCCTGTGCTGGAAGGGGCTGCAGCACAAGAGCAACGCGGTGGCCCTGGCCGGGCTCGGCGGTGCGGTGGTGTCCGTCGACACGTGGCTGGGGGCCGCGCTCGGCCCGTCGCTGCCGTCGATGATGGCGAGCGGCGCCACGATGATCGGCGCGTACTGGGCGTACGGGCCGTGGCTGGTGAAGACCCGTCACGACCGCATGAACCTGCAGATCAAGGCCGCGAAGGCGGGCGCCCTGCCGAACTCCGTGGGCCTCAACATCGCGACGCCCGGCGTCACCGGCGACACCACCGAGGAGACCGCGCTGCGTCGCGCCCTGGTCGCGCTCGGAACGCCCGCGCAGGACGTCTCCCGGATCGTGTTCACCGACACCGGATGGCACTGCATGGTGACGCTGCCGCCCGGCAAGAACACGTCGGCCGCGCAGGTCATCGCCAAGCAGAAGCAGCTCGCGGCGAACCTCGACCTGCCGGGCACGCTGCGGCTGCGCGTCGGTGAGCGAGAGAACCAGCTCCTGGTGCAGATGCAGGTCCGCGATCCGCTCGCCGCGACGATCCCGTGGGCGGGCCCGTCGATGACGTCGTGCGCGGACTGGCTGCCGGTCGGTCTGTCGCCGGACGGCACCCCGTTCGGGTTCCACCCGCTCTACAACCACGTGTTGGTGGCGGGGGCGACGGACAACGGCAAATCCGGCGTGCTGAACGTCGTCCTGGGCAACCTGGTTGCCTGCAAGGACGCCGAGGTCCTCCTCGTCGACATGAAGCCCGGCGCGGTCGAGCTTGGCCCGTGGGAGCCGTGCGCGCTCGCCCTGGCCGACACGGTGGACAAGGCCGAGGCCCTGTTCGCGATGGTCCGTCAGGAGATCAAGGAGCGCGGCGAGCAGATGTCCCGGTGGCGCCGGGAGACCGGCGTCCCGGTGCGGAAGTGGGACCCGGCCAAGCACGGCCGTCCGGCCTGGTTCGTCGTCATCGACGAGCTGGCCGAGTTGATGCGCCGCGCCCCGCACCTGGCACAGGAGCTTGAGTCCCTCAAGCAGCTCGCCCGGTTCGTGGCAATCACCTTCATCGAGGCGACGCAGTCCCCGTCCTCGAAGGTGTTCGGCGACAGCACGGACGCCCGGCAGCAGTACCAGGTCCGCATCGGCCTGGGCGTGACCGAGTCGACCGCCACGAACCTCATCATGGGCCCAGGCGCGCACGGTGAGGGCTGGCGCCTGGACCAGTTGAACCTGCCGGGGAAGCTGATGATCGCCTCCCGCGACAAGGCCCACCAGGCGCCGTTGGAGCGCCGCGCGTACTACCCGACGGACGAGGACATCGCCGCGACGATCGCCGAGTACGGGGGTGTCAGCAGTCTCGGGGATCTTCTCGAGCCCGCGGGGCCCCCGCAGGGCCCGAACGGCGGAGGCACGGGCGGCGGAACGCCCGTACCGGTGCCCACGGCACCCGTGGAGCGGCCGCGGCTGCGCGCGGTGCCCACGTACCCCGACGGAGCGCGTATTCCGGACAACCGGCTCGCGCTGTGGCAGGCGCTGCAGCAGGCCGGATCCGACGGGATGACGCTGCAGGAGGTCGTCGCGCTGGGCCTGCCCAAGCTGGGCCACCGCACCTCGGTGCAGGGCCCCGTCTCGCAGTGGGTCGCGAAGGGCTGGGTCGACGACTCCGGTACGCGCGGCACCGCGAAGGTCTACGTCCTCACTGCCGCTGACCACACCCCCGAGCCCGCCGCTGCGTCGGCCGTTGAGAAGGAGAACGCTCTTGCCCGGTAAGCCCGTGTACCCGACGAACGTGTACCCGTACCCGTACGAGCAGTTGGCCCAGCACCTGCCCGTCGAGCAGTACCAGGCCGGTCTGCCCGCATCGTGCCAGTGCGGCCACGGGCACGGACCGGCGGTGCAGCAGATCATCGTGAAGCAGCCGGACCGGTGGGGCCGCTACCTCGCGATCGGGTTCGCCGCGGCGTCGATCACCGTGATGCTGCTCGTGGGCCTGGTGGTGACGCTGATAGCGGCCGGGGCGTGCGCGCTGTGCGTCGCGTTCGCGGCGCGGATGTTGCGGGGCCTGGTTGGGGGGAAGAAGAAGTAGTCGCCGGCGGCCTGGACGGCAGAAGGCATCACGGTGAGGTGAGGGGCCCGGACGCATCCGGGCCCCTCTGCTGTTGCCCCCGCCCTATTGTCAGGTTGGGGCAGCATCGGCCCTGCGACGGTACGGCACCAGGTCGGTGGTCGTTGCTCCGGGTATGCGAGGCCGGCGGCGTGCGTGCGATCGAGGGCTCCAAGCGCCCTCCCGATCGGGTGATCGCGTGGCATGATCCGCTGCTATGGGGAGATCCACTTGGGGGAGGACCGTGGCGAGCGTACTGATCGCGGCCGCGGTGTTGGGGACGAGTGCGTGCGGCGGGGAGGCCAAGGCGCAGAAGAAGCCGGCCGCGAAGCCGAAGACGATGAGCGTGCAGGCTGCGGCAGAGAAGTACCAGGACGTGGTCGCGTCAAGGGACTGCGACACGATGGAGCCCGGCTCGTGCTGGGGCGAGATGGAGAACTTCCTCAAGAGCGCCCGGCAGCTCCGGAAGTCGATGAACGCCGACAAGTCGGTGGACGGTTCGTTCTACAGCGAGGCGTACACGCTGATCGACACCATGGAGGAGGGGTTCGACGTCGGCGAGGACCTGGGTGGAGCGCAGGAGGGCGAGAGCATCGACGCGGCCGGGGTCCGGTCGAACCGCGACGAGGTGTTCGGTTCAGGCAACGACCTGTCGGAGTGGCTCGACCAGCACCCCACCAAGTAGCCCGAAGTCACCGGCCCCTGCCCCTCGGATCCGTACGGGGCAGGGGCTCTGGGGTCGTGATCGGCAGGACGCGACGGTAGGTACTTGGGTGCCTGATCCTTCCGCGAGCTTGCCCACCAGGGTAGGCACGACGGAAGGATCCCCTTTGACCAACTGGACCCCGAAGCTGACGAACATCAAGGGCAGCGACGGCACCGCCACCGAGGGCTACTACGTGACCGAGGTGAACGGCTCGGTCACGTTCACCGCGCAGATCGTCGCCAAGCACGAGACGACCGCGGCGTCGTCGGCCGGCTTCGGTCTGACCCTGCCGGTACCGGCGAAGACCGGTACCCGGGTCGTGTTCAACCTGGAGCTCGACGGCCGGGACGCCGACCACGGCGTGTGGACCGGCAACGCGGTCATGTGGGCGGGATCCGACGGCAAGAGCGTCGACCGGCTCCGCGCCACCAGCGACTCCAACGGTGCCGCGCTGCTCAACATCGTCCACCTGTACGGCGACGCCGAGGGCGCCACGGACGCGGAGATCATCACCGTGTCGGGCTCGTACATCAAGGCGTAGCCAATTCGATAGCTGAGGGCCGACAGACTCACGTCTGTCGGCCCTCAGCCGTTGCCCACACAGAGACTTGATCGTCGGCAGTGGGGTGTGGGTCACGGCTTGGCCCAGGACGTGACCTTCATGCTGATGAAGCGGGAATTGTGGTTGCCCAGGTCGGTGTTCGTGACTTCGATGAGCGCGACACGATCATCGGTGATGACACACAAGGTCTGTCCGACGAAGACATCGAAGAGGCTTATGTCGAAGCTGTATCGAGTGGATTTGAGGCAGCCGTCGCGTGTGGTTTCGCCGGCGTCGACCAATTTCTCGCCAGAGGCCCAAAGAAGCTCCTGGGTGGTGCTCCAATAGAAGTCGGCGTTCTTGCTGCCCGCCGTCTTGCCGGGGCGGAGTGGGGTTGCATCCAGGTCGAATCCGTAGCCTTCGACGAGGTCGAACTCAGCCGTTCGTGTGGGGCCGGGCTTGGTCGAGGACGAGCCCGAGCCGGACGGGCCATCGCCTGGCGATGGACTTGAGCCAGCGCTCGATTCGTCGTCGGGAGAGGCCGTCACGGTGACGGTGACGACCGTCGGTTCCTTTGAGGTCGGCGACCGCAGAACGGCGGGCAGGCCGAGGAAGCCAACTACGACTCCGAGTACGGCCGCGATTGCTGAGACGGCCGCCGCCACCTCACCAAGCCGCCGTGCCGGGGGGACGTGGGGCGACGGTCTGTCCCCGTCCGGGGGCACCGTAGGCGGATCTGCATCTGGAATGGTGCTCATGGGCCCCCCGTCTTGTCATGCTCACCCTTTCGCTCTACCAATAACGCGGCTTGCCGACTGACGGTTCCCCTGCTCCGCGCCCGCGCCTCTTCAGCACTACAGGCAGCACAAGCATGCCCGTACTAAGTACATACGGCCCGTTCCTGTCCCCCCGTCAGGAACGGGCCGTCTACGTCTGCTTCATGCTGTGGCGTCGTTGCTGCACAGCGGGCAGCCGCCGCCGTTGAGAGTGAGGTCGGCGCAGACGACGCAGTCCTGTTCGTCTTCGGTGGCGGCCGGTGTGCCGGTGATTTCGAGGCCGCACAGCGCCACGTCCTGATGGCAGCAGAAGGTATGCGCGATCGTGCCGCTGGGCCGGTTGGCAGCGTCGGCGGGCGCCGCAACGCGGAGTTCCCCGCGGGTGCGGGCTACAACGGTGCGGGTGGCATGGGCGAGCGCTGCGCTGAACACGTCCGTCATGGCAGGCAGGTTAGCGCCGACGCCGACGGCCTTGGGAGGGCGTAGGCGCCCCGTCGTCGGGTGATGCAGGCGCTACGGCGACACAGCGCTCGTGGGGCTTCTGTGCGGGCCCATGCGGGCGGCTCAGTGTGGAAGACCGTGGCGGTGCGCTTCTCGTGTGGCCAGTACCAGTTGAAGGGGCTCGCGGGCGGGGTGTCCCAGTAGGCCTGGAACCAGCAGCGTTCGCCGCGGTGGCGGTTCTCGACGAGGTCGCGGGCGTGCAGGGATTCCTTGTGGTTGCAGTCGTAGCAGAGCAGGCCCCGGACGCGCGCGGTGGTGTGGTCGTGATCAACGACCTCGCAGGGCCCTGGACAGGTTGCGCAGCGGCCGTTCTGGAGGCCCCACAGGCGCCACCACACGTACCAGCGAGGGATCGTCCCCGGCTGCACCCATGTCTCCGTCAGCGGGCCTACTGGGCGCCGTGGAGCGCGAGGCTCTGCGGAGTGCCATGTCGGCCACCATCTGCCGGCGTCCTGGCAGATGGAAGGGCCTCCGATGGGGCGTCGTTGGTAGTCCGCTCCCGCAGGTCGTGCGGGCCCGAACTGAGCAGAGCGGGTGATGGCCCTGGTGAGGGGAGTCTGCTTCTGCGGAGGGCCGGGCGGCGGCGGGAAGGCGTACGTGAACACCAGCCGCGTGAACAACCCAGCCCTCTTGACGGGCGGGTTCACCGGACGTTCCGCGCCTTGTGAGTGATCCATCGGTACATCGTGGTTGCGCCCTTCTGCGTGGCAACGCGCCATGAGCATGCCCTGAGGCTGTACGGAAAACGTCCCGCCTGCGGTCTGAGCTAGGGGATCATCGGGGCATGGATCTACAGGGAGTTGGGGCGGTAGCCGCAGCGGCAGTCACCCTCGTCGGCGTCCCGGGGGCGCTCGTGGCTGGGCGCTGGCAGCTCCGGGCGGGCCTTCGCGCGGCGGACGCGACCGCACAGGCCGGACTGGCTCAGGCAGACGCAAGTTATCGCGCTGCCTTGGACGCCGTGCGAGCGCAAGGGCAGATAGAACACGTTCAATGGCGGCGGGGGATCCAGCGAGACGCCTATGCGGCCTTTCTCCAAGCGGTGCTGAGTTACCACGATCACGCTCACAACCTGGATTTTCCATGCGAGGAGGACGAACGGCGCGCGTGGAGTGCGGCGTTCAAGCCATTGGCGGCAGACATGTCCCACAAAGGCTGGGTCGTGCGGCTGGAGGGGCCCGAGCAAGTGGCCCAGGCCGCATGGGAACTGCAGAACTCCGCCGAGAGACTGGCCATCGTGACTCAGGGACACGCGCGCCATCGAAGCGCGATGCAGCAGGTCGCAGCTCGGACAGACACCCATAGGGAGCACGCAGATCGGACTTGGGAGTTGATCAGAGCCGCTCAAAGAACCTGGCACACGATCGGCACGACCGAGGACAGCAGCGCAGAAATCCTGTCTGAACTACGCCAGTTGTTCGCCCGCATGCAGCTGGACATCGGATTGATCATGGCTCTTTGCGGACCCAGGGACTCCGCCCCTGACCCGAATCTGAATCTCCCCAACTTTATGGAGGCGAGCAACGCGTTCCTCCGTGAGGCTCGTGAGGCTTTGCAGCATCCGCGGTAGGCGAGGCTGAGAGAGGGCGCGAGGTACGCCGCATAGGTTCTCTGCGGCGTGCGATCGCACTTACCAGGGCGGCGTCAGTTCAGCAGACCGCGGCGACGCGGCTTGTTAAGCGGCTCCGGCTCGTACAGGGCCAGGAGCACGGCTTCGGCGCGGTCGGGTGAGGACATGCCGCGGGCCTTCATCGCCTTCTTCGACTCGACTTGTGTGTAGCCGGACGTCGTGGAGAGCAGCTTCGGGGTGGCGAGCTGCTTGGAGGCGGTCTCGTCGACGTGGAGGCGAAGTCGGCCCATGCCGGTGGATGGGTCGGGCTGCAGGAGTGCCCTGGTCGCGAGCCACATTTCGTCGCGCTTGCGCCACGGCCTCATGAGCGCACCGGGGTCGTCCTGGCTGGGGGACTCCGAGACCATCACGCCGACGATCTGCGCCTGGTGGCGGCCCGTCTCGGCCCAGCGCTGCAACATGCTGACGACGCCGTGACCGATGCCGTTCTGGTCCACCTTGACGCGCACGGGGTGCGGGGAGTTCAGGGCCTTGGCGAGGCGCTGCGCGGCAAAGATTTCCTCGAGGACCTTCTCCGCGACGGTGACCTGGCTGTCGTTGGCGGCGCCGGAGGAGGCGTGCCGGAACTCCACGGCGTCGCCGACCGTGCGGTAGACCGTGAACTCGTCGCCACCGTCGGCCGCGACGTCCACGCCCAGGCGCACCCACGCGCCCTCGCGGACGGTGTGGGTGGCCGTCTCGTCTTCGAGGCCGAGGTCGCACAGGCGGTGCCAGCCCTCTCCCGTGGGGTCCTCGTAGGAGGTGGCCGCTTCGATCCAGCTCGGCGGGATGACGACTCCGCCACCGCCCTTGGGGAACTTCGCGTAGACCTTCGCGATGACGTACGGGTGATCTTCGCCGTAGGCCCGGATGGTGTCGTCCACCCAGTCCTGGTCGGGCATGTGCCGGGCCAGAGTGTGGATGTCGCCGGAAGTGGGCGGGCAGTCCGTGCAGAACGGGACGCGCTCGCCTGTGATGGCGGGGGAGTCGAGTGAGGAGATCGGGATGGTCGTGGTGCCCGGGTGCTCGGGCTTGTAGCCGTCGTTGCACAACCCCTCGAACCACGAGTTCGGGTCGTCCATCGCCGGGTTGCCGATGGCGAGCATCGCGGCATGTCCGCCGGTCAGCAAGTTGTTGGTGCCGTGGCCGATGCTCGCGGCGATACCGCCGGCCTCGTCGACGATGAGGAGGATGTGCGCCATGTGGATGCCCTGCATGGCGGCCTCGTCGTTCGCGGGGGCGGAGAAGCCGTACGCGGCGACGAAGTCGTGGCCCTGCGGGGTGGGCATCTTGTACTGGACGGTGTCGCATACGCCGGGCAGTCCGGCCCGGGGGACGATCTTGCGGATGTGCGGCCACAGCTGCCGCTGGACCTGGCGGAAGCGGGTCGCGGTGGTGATGCACAGGGCGGTGCCGACGGGATAGACGTTGGCGAACCAGACGGCGGCGCGGGCGGCGAGGTGGGTCTTGCCCACGCCGAACCCTGCGGGCACGGCGACGCGCTTGTGGTCGACGATCGCGTCCAGGACGGCACGCTGCTTCGACCACAGGCTCTCGCCAAGGACGTCCTCGACGAACCCGCTCGGGGTGTCGCGCCACAGGCCGTACAGGGAGCCGGTCTCCCGCTCGACTTCCGTCATGATCACGGCGCGTTCGCGGGCGGTGAAGTGGTCCTTGAACGCGCGGCGGCGCTGCAGCGGAGGGAGTCGGAGCAGGGTGTCGGCGACGCTGGCGCCTTCCCGGGAGATGACACCAGGGCGGGCGTGCTGCAGCTTGGCCGCCGAGGGGGCCACGCGGGTGCGTGTCGGCTGGTCAGGCTGCGTGCTGGACATAAGGGCGAAGGTGCAGTCCGGGCGGCGTTTGTGTCGCGGTCTGGCCGGGTGCCCATGCCCAGACTGTCCGGCCAGACCGCGTGCTCGGGGCGCCTGACTGAAGTGCGATCTGCTGGGGGATCGCGCGCCCGGATCCCGTCCGGCCGGGGGGAGAGGGGCCGTGCGGGGGTTCAGCACTTATAGGTACGTGCGGCGGACCGGATCCGTTACACCTGCGGTGAGCAGGTCAGATGCCGTCGTAGATGTTGCCGCAGTCCACACAGGCCCAGGCCGGGCCGATCCCCTGGTCGTTCTCGTACTCGTGGACGGGCCGGAAGTGGGGGCAGCCGCAGCCGCACGTGGACGGCGGGCGGCGCACGGTGTGGCCGTCGACGTAGTAGGTCATGCGAGCGCGCCCGGGGAGACACCGGCCCGGCGGATGGCGTCGGTCATGAGCGTCTGCTCCGTGGTGGCTCGTTCGAGCGCTTCGAGGATGATCACGCCCTCGGTGACGGCGACGGCTCGTTCGTTCTCGCTGAGCTGGTACCAGGGGGTGAGTGTGACGCCGCCGGCTTCGAGGACCTGGCGGCGCAGTTCGTAGTAGTGGCGGGCCAGCGGGACGGGGCTGGGCAGGGTCGTCGTCATGGTGATCGGAACGGGCCCGGGCCCGAATCCGTTACAGCCCGCTTCCTGCAGGGCTCGGTGCTGCGTATGCAGAGAGCCCGGCCGAAGGACGACCGGGCTCCTGAACTTCGCACGCACCTGCTCGGATGTTGGACGAGCAGGGTCGTGAACTGCTGTGTGGATGGACCTTGCTCTGGCAGGAGCGGAGGGCCTTCCGTCGTGACCGGCTACAGCCGCTCACCATCGGTGAGGTTACTCGGCACCGTGCCTCGGAGTCTGCCCTCTCGTCGAGCTACTTGGCGCTGCCGCGCTTTTGGCCAGCTCTCTCCCTCGGATGCTGCATCCGACGGTGCCTGAGCGAAGCGAAGGCGCCGTAACTACTTGATTGTTCTAGTTGATGTTCTTACTAAAGGGGCCTGATCTTCCGGGACCCGATCCACCGGAAGCCGGGTTCACCGGCGCCGGAAAATCAGGCTCCGGTCACCGGGGCCTGAAAAACCGGCCCCGGTGGTGCATCGGGGCCGGTCACAGGAAACGAGCAGGTCAGCGCTGGCGGCGGCGCTTCGCGTCGTTCTTCACGTCGCGCGCGTACTTCGGGGTGACGTTGCCGAGCTCGGCGAGCTCGTTCGTGGTCATCTCGTACGGCGCCTCGGTCAGGGCGAGCGCGGCGTCCTGGAGGAACGGCATCGCGGCCGAGCGGCGTGCCGTGGCGACGGACACGATCTGGGAGTTCTCCGACAGTGTCTCGGCGGCGTCCTCGACGTGGGGGACGCCTGCCTCCTTCGCGGCCGCGGCGCGCTCCTCGGCGGTCAGGCGGCCCTGCATGCTGCCGCCGTGGTTGATCGTCGCCTTCCGGTCGCCGCGCAGCGCGATGCGCCGCATCTCGGAGTACGCGTTGGGCGTGATCCCCATGATCTTGTTGAGGCCGCGGACGTCGTCGTAGAACCACAGGCTCAGGGCGGCCTGGTTGCGCTCGTCCTGGTGGGCGGCGATCTCGAGGTCGGCTTGCTGCACGATCTCGCAGGCCCGCTTGAACCGGTCGTCGGGGCGGGCGATCTTGCCCAGTTCCTCGGTGACCGACTTCTCGGCGTCCGCGCGCAGCTTGGCGTGGTTGGGAACGGTGATGGTGAGAGTAGGCATAACTGGCCTCCGTTGAAGATTCGGCGCCAAGGGTCTTGGTGCCGGCGAAGGCTGGGGCAACCCCATGCCGAACGAACGCCGAAATAGTACAGCGCTCGTCACGACTTGTCATTGTGGCTTACGCGAACCTTCCTGAGCAGGGCAAACCCGACCGGCCCGAGGGTGATGAACCGCCCCTCGACGTCGTCTGTAGCGGCCGCTCCGTCCGTCTGCGGGGGCGTGGTGAACGCGATACGCCCGACGGCGGTGCCCGCGCGGCCGTAGCGCACCCTCCCGAGTCCCATCAGCCGCCTCACCACCACCAGATCACGCCCTCCACCCAGTCGGCCACCGTGCCCCACCGGCCCGAACGCGCGCGGGAGAGCGGCTGGAACTCCTCGCTCGCCTTCGCCCACGGGTCCCGCTTCCGGTCCCGGTACTCGGCGCGGGAGTACAGGGTGAACACCGCCCAGGTGCGGCGTCCGACCGCCACGGTCAGCCCGCAGCGGTCGTACGAGCTGGCGTCGCCGCGGAAGGCGTAGCCGAGCGAGAGCAAGGTGCCGGGCCTGGTCGACGTCCAGGTCCCCGCCGTCCACCGGCCGACGTCAACGAACCCCGGGGCGCCGCGCATCAGCGCACCACCACGGTGGCGACCGCCGTGCGCGCCCCGTCGGGGGAGAGCCGGTACTCGATCATGTCGGCGTAGCGCACGAGGACCTCGGCGGGGAGCTGCGGCCGGCGCACCTTCCATCCGGCCGCGTACGACTCGCGCGGGTGGTCTTCGAACCAGCTGTTGCACCGCGTGCACACCAACAGCAGGTTGTGCGCCTGGTTGATCCACTCCTCGCGGGCGCCACCCATGCCGCGGTTCACACGGTGGTGGATGGTCAGGTCGTGCCGGGCCGTGCAGCGCACGCACCAGCCGCCATCCCGCTCGTAAACGAGGGCCTTCACCACGTCGGTGGGGCCGGTACGGCGTCGAGCCACAGTGCCGGTCTCCGTCCTGTCCGGCCACCAGGCCGCGGGTGCGGCCGCGTACTGGGGCGGCGGGGCGAGGAGCGGAGAGTGGGCGGCGGCCACGGCTTACGTCGCGGACTGCGGGCCCCAACTCCCTCGGGCTGCTTCAACGACGGACCAGAGAACAGGGAAGAACCCTCTTAGAATCCCAGCGCATGAACCCCCAAGTCCTTACGGCAGTTGTCGGTGCACCAGCCGTTCTGATCGCTGCTGCTGCGGCCTGGGCCGCTGGGCGTGCACAGGGCCGCGGCACCTACCGCGGTTCTGTCGACGCGGTCCGGAGGACCTCCCAGCGAGAGGCTTACGCTCAGCTCTACCGCGCAGCTAGACATTTCTCCACCGTCTTTGAAGCCTTTGAGGTGGCGGGCGACACGGCGGTGGAGGCGCAGGTCCCCCCAGCTCTCGACGCGCTGGAGGAAGCGGCCGACATGGTCGCGTTGGAAGGTCCCGAGAACCTTGCTGAAATCGCTGACCGGATGTACCACAACGCGTGCCGGCTTGGGGGCCAGCGGCTCCCCAACGGTGGGCGCATCGTAGTGATCGACAGGGACAGCCCTGGGGGCGCACGAATGTGGAACGAAGCGCGTGCGAGCCTCGGTCAAGACCTTCCCGAACTGCTGAAGCAGGCGCGGCAGTACCTGAACGAGGGCCGCGCCTGACGCGCCCCACCCCAGAGGTGACGTGACGTGCGGGGTGCAGGCGCCGCCACGTCACGTCACCTCACGCGCGGGTCAGGCGGGGCGCAGCACGTCCAGGGCGCGCTCCAGGGCGTCGAGGATCGTCACGACGTCGTCGACCTTGACGTACGCGATGGACACGTCGGCGGTGCCGTCGTCGTGCACGGTGATCTCGTACTCGGCGTACGTCTGCTCGTCCTCGTAGTGGTACGCGCCGGGCGGCGCCTCCCCGAAGCCGGCCGGGCCCTCGCCGAACCAGTCGACGCCCCACACTTCGAGCATCGCCGCGGCGACGGCGGACACGGGCACCTTCTCGCACTCGAACGTGGCGCGTCCGTGGTCGTCGAGGCACACCTTGCCCTCGCCCTCGCCGGGCGTGCTGTAGCGCAGGGTCGGCCCGAAGCAGTAGCAGCGCGGATCGGAGACGTTCAGCGCGGGGAACGCCGTCGTGAACGCGGCCTGGGCGGCGCGCTCGTGGACCGTCCACGCTCCGCGCCAGTCGTGCAGGGCCTGAATGACGTGCGGTTGCACGTAAGGGCTCCCTTCCGCCCGCGGCCGCGGGGCCGCTTCGGTCGGCGGCCACAGTCGGTGGAGCGAGGCGCGCGGGCAAAGCGGTGCACCCTGCACCGCGCGGAACCTTTACGTCCGATTGGCGGGTTGGGCCGAGCACCCCACCCACACAGCGGGTGACGCTGACCCTGTGGAATTCCCCGTGCCGCTCGCCCTCGCCGCACCAATCCAGGCGCCACCGACCGGCCCGTACGCGGCCGAGTGGAAGATCGACGGGCACCGTCAGGCCATGTGGCGCACCGCGGACACGGTCATCCTGCAGGCCCGCTCCGGGAACAACGTCACCACGGCAAGGATGGATCTCGCCGTAGCCGGAATGAGCCTCCGCCCGGGCCCGATTTTGGACGGCGAGGCGTGCATCTACGTGGGCGAGCGCATCGACTTCTCGGCCGCGCAGTCACGGGCCGCCTCGACCCCTGCCCGGGCCCGCGAGCTGGCGGCCGCTCTCCCCGCCTCGTACGTCGCGTTCGACGTGATCTCCCACCCCGACCTCGGCGACGTCCGGATGCGGCCGTGGCGCGAGCGCAGGGCGCTCCTCGACGACCTCGTCTCGCCGCTCGGCCCGCCGATCCAGGTCGTGCCCGCGACCGAGGACCGCGAGACCGCCGACCTGTGGTTCGAGGCCCTCGCCGACAGGGGCGTTGAAGGGCTCGTATGGAAGCTGACCAGCGGCCGCTACGAGGGCGGGAAAAGGAAGTGGCTCAAGCAGCGGCACACCCAGACCGTTGACTGCGCCGTCGTCGGCTTCACCGGCCCTGCGGCTCGGCCACGGCACCTCGTCGTACGACTGCCCGACGAACGCGTTGTCCGCTCGCAGGCGCTCACCGGTCCGCTTGCTGCCGAGATCGCCGCCCACTTGGCCGCGGCCGGCCCCGGGCGCCGTGCCCGCACGCGCGACGGCGAGACCTCCGGCACTGGGGTGCTGGCCCGCGCGTCGCGCACGTCGACCAGGGCGGGCGGGGCGCCCTCGTCGAAGTCGGCGCGCCCCATCTGCGTCCAGTCCCGCCCGGTCACCGGTCCGCCTCCGCCTGCTCGTCGCCGTGCAGGTCGATGGTCGTCGACGTCCCGCCCTCGTCCTCGACCACCAGCACCGGCGCCCACGCGTCCGCGTCGGCGTAGCTCTTGAGCTGCTCGTACGCGAGCTGCGCCGCCTCCTCGGGCGTGGACGCTTCGAAGTCGGCGGTCCACGTCACCCCGAACGTGCGCACCGGCGCCTCCTCGGCCCGCTGTGCCTCCTCGGCTGCCATCCGGGCGGACTCCACCACGTCGGCGCGCAGCACCACCACGGGCCGCTCACGGGGCCATATCTCGCACGGCTCCCCGTCCTCGGCGGGCGCCAGGCACACGAACCGCCAACCGAGGTCCGCGACCCGCTCCGGGGCCGCGAGCGTCCACGACTCCATGTCGTCGCACTCGTCGCAGCCCTCGCACGGGCACTCCGCCATCGTGTGCGGGTTCGCCTCGTACGGGGCCGGGACGTGCGCCGGAGGGCTCTGCCGCGTCCCGTTGCCGAACGTGGCGCACACGACGTCCCCGGCGGCCACCTGGTGGGCGCGGACGGCGACCGCGTCGTCCAGGGTGAGCCCGTACGGCAGCGCCTCGAACGTCTCGTGCTGCGGGCGCGGCGACATGGTCCGCTGCTCCCCGGTGTCGGCGAGCGTGAACGAGTAGCCCGGGCGCAGCGCCGGGATGACACACATGAACTGGCTGGCCCTCGACACCGCGCAGTGCACGTTGGGCTCGTTCCCGTCGGTGACGACGAACTTGCCCAAGTGCACGAGCCGGTTCAAGCCCTGGTAGTCGGTCACCCCGGCGGTGTCAGGCACGCACATGTAGCAGCTGCACGACCGGTCCTCCAACGGCACCGCGCCGTCCGCGACGAACGGGTACGGCAGCGCGCCCATGCGTGCGTCCCCCACGGCCAGCGACGTGTTCGACAGCGTGCCGATGACCAGGTCGCCGCGCCGCACGTCCTGGGCACGGACGAACCGCATCACGGCCATGTCGACGTCGGCGGGCAGGAACCGGCGGTCGCTGATCTCGCCAACGACGCGGAGCGGCTTGACCGGCGCCGCCGTCGGGGCGGGCAGCGGGGCGGTGTGGCAGAACGCATCAAGGGTGAACACAAGTCCTCCAGGAGGGCGGCAAGGGCCCGGGGCGCGCCGTTCGGCGCCAGGGCCCCGGGCGGGGGCTGAAAGGGGGCGAGAGAGCCACGAGGGGGCGCGGGGCGCAGCGTGGAGGCTGCGCCCCGGCAAGGTCGCGCGGTCAGTTCTCGTTGTGCTGGACCCACTGCGTGTCCAGCTCGGACAGCGCGGCCGCGAACCGGTCGGTGCCCGGGCGCACGCCGGTCTGCCGGAGCTGGACGAGCTGCGCGCGGCCGGAGGCGACGGAGTGCACGCGGTCCTGCTCGTCGGTGAAGGCGTACGCGGGGTGCTTCGCGATGGCCTTGCACATGTCGATGAACTCGACTTCACCGGCGCACGGGTTGTAGCCGGTCTCCCCCCGGGTGACCTTCCCGTCGCGGTTGTCGTCGCCGAGCGCGTCGGCCTGCCCGTCGACCCAGCCGTCGTGCCAAGCGGTCGCGTACGGGTCCCAGGAGTACGGGGACGTCGGCGACAGGGCGGGCGCGGCGGCGGCCTTCCCGTTCGCGCCGAGCGCGGCCACGCCCTCGCGCCAGCCCTTGTTGTACGCGGTGACAACGCTGACCTTGGCGCGCGGGGTGGCCGTGGCGGTGGCCGTTGCCTGGGGGCCGGCCGCCGGGCGGTCCGTACCGGTCGCGTCCGTGGAGAGAACGCCGAAGGTGCCGAGTGCGGCGGTGGCCAGCCCAGCGGCCAGGAGCACGGCGGGGCGGGGGCGGCGGAACGCGATGCGCTTACGCATGGGAGATCCCTTTCGGTTCAGGTCTGCGGCCCGGTCGCTCTCCGGGCCGTTGGTGCGCTCCGCACGCTACACACGTTCACTCAGAAAGTACAGGTGGCGTCATTCAGAGAGGGTGAGGCGACATCATAAGTGCAGTTCAGCGTGAAAGTTCGGGATTCGACTTCACAACGTCGTGACGTGTCCTGTACTATGCAGGTGTTGGCAAGGAACACCCCGCCAACCGCCCGGAGAGCGACCGGGCGCACGACCTGAACCGAAAAGAGAGCCCCATGCCTGTCTCCCTCAACAAGACCCCCGCGCCGCGCCCCGAAGACATGGACGTCGCCCCCGCCTACCGCGTGGAACTGCGCAAGCTCACCGGCATGTTCTTCGTCTTCTCCGACGACGAGGGCCAGTGGAGCCCGCTCCCCACCACCCCGCACCGCGACGTCCTCCACGTCGAGCGCGCCTCCAACAACGACGTCGAGCGCGAGTTCCAGCGCGCCGACTTCCTCGCCGAGATCGCCGGAGCCCCCGGCCACACCCTCACCGAGGTGTACGCCAAGAGCGCCGCGCACGCCGCCGGGATCGCCCGCCGCACCTTCTACGGCGAGCAGGTCATCCGCGACGCGGAGACGGTCCTCCGCAGCCTCTGACCGGCCGCGCCGCCCGCCCCACATCGGGCGGGCGGCGCCCCACCAGCCCCACCAGTCACACCGGCCTCAACTTCGTGAAACAGCGCGCTCTTACGCGTGCGCGTGCGTAGAGGCCGCTCAAAACGCTCGAAATTCGTCTCTCCCCGTTGGAAGGAATCCCACTGTGAGCACCGCTGCCACGTTCGCCGTTGAGCTGTCCGTCGAGTCCGTCACGTTCTCCGTCGACCCCTACGGGCGGGGTGTGGTCCTGCTGCCCGATGCGGTGGCGGCGTGCCTTGCCGTTGCCGCTGAGGGCCACATGGACGGTGACGGCAGCTACTTCGAGTCCCGCTCGTTCGACGCCCAGGACTGGCAGACGCGCACCATGCGGACCATCTTCGAGGCCCTGGTCGGTCCGGGCCGTGAGGCGTTCACCCAGCTCGGCCTGGAGCTGCGGGAGATGGTTTCCATCGACCAGTTGGAGGCGTCGATGCGGTACGGCGCGGGCCACTGGTACGGGTTCGTCGTCGGCGTGAGCGGGTGGAACACCGAAGACAGCTACTTCGTGCCGGACACCGAGCACCTGTGTGTGCGGGCGAACTTGAACATCCGCCCCGACGGGCGCGGCTTCTTCTCTGTGTGACCTGCCCGGGGCGCCCGTGATCGGCGGGCGCCCCGCGCTTCGCGGCCCTGTCCCACGTCACCGACTCCCTTGGTGACGAGTGAGGGCCAGTTCCCCCGCGTGTTCCTCCCCCTGACCGTTCGCCTGTCACAGGACAGGCCGAGTCCACGTTGAGGTTTTCGTGACCACTCCTGCCACCACGCTTGCTCACCGAAGCGTGTTCTCCGTGCCCGATGCCACGCTGCTCGACACCGTCCGCTGGGTGTCCGGCGCCTGGCTGAAGAAGAAGTTCCCGCGCACCGCCGTCGAGCTGGGCACGGGCCAGCACACCTTGGACGATGGGGCGTCTCTGCTCTCCCAGGCCGCGTACGACGACGGCGGCGCCGAGTACGCGACCCGGTTGCAGCTCCGTGAGGACAGGCCGGATGCCACCTGGCGCACCACCGTGACGGCCGTCCGCTCCACCGACCGCGAGTCCGGCACCGTGTGCGTCGACCTGGAGTGCTTCCCGAACACGGGGCCCATGCCGCGCACCGGTAAGCCGAACCTCGTACGGGACCTGGTCCGCGAGCTGGAGCCGTACGACGGCATGTCGCGCTTGTCGGGGAACGCGCTCCGTGTCACCGGGAGCCACGTCGACCGGCTCATCGACAAGCTGTGCGACCCCGAGCGCGTGATGCCCACGGTGGTGGCGGCCCGGCCGGCATTGGCTGACCCCCTGTGGTCGAAGCGGGTGTCGTCGACGATGCAGCAGCTCGCCGGGGACGCGTCCACGTACCTGCTGTGGGACGTCGAGGCGGTCGACGCGTTCCGTGAGGCCATCGGGCACGATCACCGGGTCGGTCTGGGCGCGGTGCGCACCTTCCTGCCTGGCGTCGACCCTGCATGGGTGCCGGACGCGGCACGGCACCGGGTGCTGGGCCCCGCACGGTGGATGAACCCTGCCGACTCCGCATGGAACGGTGTGGCCCGCCGGGTCCACGCGCTCGCCCTGGAGCGGCCGTTGCCGTCTGCCCTGTCGGCGGTGACGTTCCCGGACCGGGTCGCCGAGCAGCACCGGCAGGAGCGGCGCGAGTCCATCGACAAGGCCCGCCAGTTGGCCGAGGCGATCCCATCGCAGCGCACGGCCGAGCACGACGAGGAGCTGCGCGCCGAGGTCGCCCTGTTGAACGGGCTTCTGGGCCAGGCCGACAAGGAGCTCGGGGAGCTGTCGCGGTCGGTGGAGCTCGCGGAGCGGGCGAGCACGTCGGCACAGGAGCAGCTCCGCACCGTCGCGGCCGAGCGGGACAGCGAGGTCGAGGACCACTTGGAGACGCTGGACGCCTTGCAGCAGGCCCGGGCGGAAGCGGACCGGCTCCGGGTGCTGTTGCTGCGTCAGGGGCGCTCCCAGGACGTTGCAGAGGCCGCAGAAGGCCTTCCGGGGATTCCTGGCTCGTTCGAGGAGCTGTGGGAGCGTCTGGGGGAGCTGGAGGGCGTCACGGTCACCGCAGACCCGGAGACGGCGGTCGCCCTGGACGAGCACACCCTGTCGCGTACGTGGGCGGCGAAGTGCTGGTCTGCGCTGGTGTCGCTGGACTCGTACGCCACGGCGGCCCGCGAGGGGTTCCAGGGTGGCTTCTACCAGTTCTGCACGACGCCGCCGCCCGGGGCAAAGCCGTACCCGCGTAAGCAGCTCGCGATGGCGGAGAGCGGCAAGACGATGGGCCAGTACGGGGACGAGCGGCAGTTCCCGGGCCTGGACGGCGAGCGCGTCGAGATGCAGGCGCACTTGAAGATCGGCGGGGGCCGGATCGCACCGCGGCTGTACTTCCTGGACGCGGTGAAGGAGAGCCAGGGGCCGAATGCCGGCCGTCTGGTCGTGGGGTACGTGGGCGAGCACCTGACGAACCAGCAGACGAACTAGGCGCAGGCCCGCGCGGACAGTACAGGGGACGTCGCAGGGGGATGGGGGGAGCGGATTTTTCGGGAACCCCTACCCCCATCATGACGGGTCCTGTAATATCTGAGGTGTTGGCGGAGAGCGACCGCCATCGACCTGAACCGAAAGGGGACCCCTGTGTCCATCACCATCGACCTGCACAACGTCGAGACCCTCACGAAGCTGTACGGGCCGCTGCGCACCGTCCTGGACCACACGGGCAACACCGACGTGGCGGCCGAACTCGACGACGTGTACTCGCTGGAAGTCCTGGGCGGGAAGACGCTGCGCGAGTCCGTCATCAACTCCACGACCGGCCCCGTCCTGATCATCCGGGCCGTTGAGTACATCGACCCCGTGGAGCGCACCACCCGGTACGCCGTCGAAGCGTGGAACGTCACCGGGTTCCGCACCGTCGACCACGACGTCCGCTTGGTCATCGAGTCCGAGTACGAGCGGCAGGTGTGCGCCGAGTTCGCCCGCCCGACCCTGCCCGTGGGCCGCGCGCGGTTCGTCGGCGGCATGGCGACCTTCTACGACTCCACCGACCTGATCTGACCTTCCCTCACCCGCCCCGGGGCGCAGGGCCCACCTGTCCTGCGCCCCTCCGTAAAGGAGTCACAGTCATGACCGCACGCAAGCCCCGCACGACCCCGACCCCCGCACACCGTCGCGCTCTCCTCGCCTCGCTCGCCGACCCCAAGGGCCGTGTCCCCGGGCACTTCTCGACCCGCGTCCTGGACGCCATCGACCTGGCGCACTGGGTGACCGAGGTGACCAACGATGGCCGCGCCGCCGCCGGAGCCCGCTGGGCCGGGTACGACGGCCCGACGTTCCTGTCCATCAACTCCCGTGGCCGTGCCGCGCTGCTCACGGAGGCCGGGCGCACCGCGCTGTACGGCGCCGACGCCGACGGGCGCCTCCCGGCGGGCACCGCGTGGCCGACCGCGCGCACCCTGCACCGTGACGGCCTGGTCGAGTACCGGGACGCCGACGGAACCGTGCAGACCGGCGACGGTGACGACGGCGTCCGCGGACCCCTGTACGCCCCGTACGTGACCGAGTTGGGCCGTCGCCTCACCTCCGGCTTCCCGCAGGCCCACAGAGCCGCCTGAGCCCTTCCCCGGGGCCGCGCCGCCGCCCGCACGGCGCGGCCCCCGTCCACCCCTGCACCACACCACACACCACGGAGCTACCCATGAAGATCATCCTGGTCATCGACGGCGCCGAGCTGCGCTTCGACCTGACCCCGCCGGAC
This sequence comes from Streptomyces sp. HmicA12, assembly GCF_000373565.1. Classification (GTDB taxonomy): domain Bacteria; phylum Actinomycetota; class Actinomycetes; order Streptomycetales; family Streptomycetaceae; genus Streptomyces. The sequence continues at coordinate 124,401 of NZ_KB891852.1, forward strand.
CTGCCGTTCGTCCCCGGCGCCACCGTCGAACTCCCCCTGGGCGACGGCGAGGAGCCCCTGACGGCCGAGGTCCGCAACATCGTGATCAGCTACCCCGCCTCCCACATCGTTCTGGTCTCCACTCCGCGCCCCGGCACGCTGCTGAAGGACCTCCCGGCCCTCCTGGAGCGCAGCGAGTACATCAGCAACGTGACGCTGCGCCTGCCGGGGTGGGACGAGGACGACCTGTAGCACCGCGCCGGGCGTCCAGCCCGCCCCGTTCCCCCGGGGTCGCACCGCCACCCGTGCGGCGCGCCCCTCCACCATCCACCGACCGGAGACCCCGTGAAGAAGCCCCTGGACGTGAACGAAGCGCTCGCCCTCGTGCGCGAGCAAGTCGCCACCTGGACCGAGAGCATGGACGCCAGCATTGCGGGCCGTTACTCACAGACCCTGGGCTGGCAGATCGACCGCTCGGAGGAGCGCGAGAAGACGGCCGAGACGCTGGTGGCGGCCTGGAAGGCCCTGGACGAGCACCTGACCCGCTCCCAGGGTCAGACCCGCCCCGAGGAATGGCGCGTCGCACCGCTCACCGACGAGCAGTACGCCAGCGCGTTCACCAAGTGGCCGGAGCTGAACCTGTTCGGCGAGCACTTCGTACGGCAGCTGACCCGCCACCACTCCATCCGGTACGTCCGTGACCTCGCACGCCGCGCGGAGAGCGGCACAACCACGCTGGCCGAGTTGGCGCACGCGGCGGTCGGCCCCGCGCTCCAGGCGGACGACGAGTGCACGTGCGTCATCAACTGCGCCGAGGACCCGCGGTCGGGGTGCAGCCTCTCCGGCCGTCGCCACGTCCACCCCCTGACCCAGGGCCAGTACGGGCCGTGCCCCGAGCACCCCGACGCCGAGGGCGACCTGTAGCCCACATCCAGCCGGGGCGGCGGAGAGCGACCGCCGCCCCACCCGACCTGAACCGAAAGGCCCTGCACGTGGTTGCCACGGCACAGACCCTCTTCGAGCTGCCCGCACCGGCCGATCCGGCGCCCGCCCCCGCCGAGCCTGCGGGGAAGCGGCCCACCGTCCTGTCGTACGGGCTGGGCGCGGACTCGACCGCGATCCTCCTCAAGTTCCTCGCCGACCCGGCCGCGTACGGTCTCGAGCCCGCCCTGTCGGACCTGATCGTCGTGCACTCGGTGACCGGCGACGAGTGGCCCGATTCCCTCTCGTACGTCGACCGCCTGGTGCTGCCGCTGCTCGCGGCCCGGAAGGTGCGCACGGTGCAGATCGCGCGCGGCGGCCGTCGGGACGCCGACGGGGTGGTGATCCTGGACGACTCCCGTACCCCGCACCGGATCTGGGCGTCGGGGCCGTGGCGGCTGTCAGTGGAGCTCCGCGCGGCCGGCACGGTGCTCCAGATGGCGAACGGGCGGCGCACGTGCTCAAGTCGGTTCAAGGGTTGGTGCCTTGACGCGTGGGCCGCGTACGAGTTCGGCACGGCCACGTTCCGGCGCGTGATCGGCTACCACGCGGGGGAGCGCCCCAGGGCGGCGAAGGACTCGGTGATCCAGGAGCGCATCAACCACGACGCCGGGCGCATCGTGTGCGAGCCGTACCACCCGCTGATCGACACCGACGGCATGGACCGGGCCGCGGTCGAGGCGTACGTCTTCGAGCAGCTCGGCGAGAAGATCCGCAAGAGCTACTGCGACGTCTTCTCTATTGAATCTACGTGTTACACCTGTTTGTGTTGCGCATGGAAGGAAGCACGTTGAGCACGGAATGGCATGTGTGCTGGGTGACGAACGAGTCTCCGGTAACAGTCAGTGACAGTCCGATCCTTCAGAGGTGGGCCGACCTCGTGGACCGTGAGGCCGCCTTGCGGATCGATCCGGGCGACTCGATCCTCGTTGACCCCAACAGCCGGGTTGATCCACGGCTGACGCTGTACACGACGCGCTCGGCGTACGCGAGGCTCGCTGTCTCGACGCGGAAGAACTACGCCACCGACTTGTGCCTGTTCTTCAACTTCCTGTGGCAGCGGGGCAAGAACTGGGACGAGGTGACTGCCGAAGACCTGCTGGACTTCGAGGACTGGCGCCGGTGGTCGCCGCGGAATCCGCAGCGGATCGGTAGCTCGAAGTGGAACCGTGAGCTGGCGGCATTGCGGCGGCTGTACAAGTGGGCGGTGGGCAAGCGCTACATGGCCGTGAGCCCGGTGGTCGAGCGCGAGGTCATGGGCCGTCACGGGCAGATGATCAGTGTTCCCGCCGCTCGTGCGAAGGACGCCCGCGCCAGCAACGTGAAGTGGCTCACGCCGAGGGCGTATCGGATGTGGAGGGACGTCGGCCTGCGCGGCTACACGCCGGAAGGCCGCCGAGACCCGTCGTTCCGGGGCCGGAACGACGACCGCAACGCGGCCTACTCCGACGTGCTGTTCTCCTCCGGGATACGGCGCACGGAGGGCGGGTCGCTGCTGACCATTGAGGTGCCCGACCTGGCGGGCGTCCGATCAGCCCGGACGATGAGCCTTGCTTCTCCAGGACGAGGATGGCTTTGGTGGTGACGCTTATCCGGTCGGGACTGATGCGGGACCTGCGGAAGATTTGCCAGGACTTCAGCCGGGACATGCCTAGTTCTACGGATGCACGGTCCAAGACAGGGCCCGGCTTTCGGTCCGTTCGGTGAGGGTGAGTTCACCACCTGGCGGGTGGCGCTTGGCGGTGGTGACCCGGTCGCCCGCGCTGATGAAGGCCATGTCGGCGAGGATCGGGACGCCCTGGCGTGTGCAGATATGAAGGATCTTGTGGATACGGGCGGCCGTCAGATCATGGGTCCGGCCCGGCAATGCCGAAGACGAGCGCGCCATCCAGGAGGATGAAGTCTGGGTCGTGCACGCGCAGCGAATTCAGCAGGCCCGGCGCCTGCTCGGCGCGTAGCCCGGTGACGTAGGTGTGGGCGGTGTCGACGGAAATCCCGAAGGCCGTAGCGGTCCGGGCGAGGTGGCGTGGCGGTGCAGATGCACGAGTGCGGCCAGCGCACGTTGGTGCCGCGGTTGCACCGCCGGCCGCCTTCGCGGGGGACGATGAGCATGGTGACCCACTCGACCAAGGTGTGGGGTAGGTCAAGTGCGGCAGAATACAGAACCAACAGAGCTCCTGAGCTGCTAAGTCGAGACGTTCAACACCTCTCTCAACGGCACGGGAGCCCTGTCCGTTGGGTACCGCGGCCTCACACCGCCCCGTCACCCGCTCAGTGGCCACGCTGAAAAGGATCAACGACTCACTGGCGTGCTCTCGCCCTCCCCACCCCTTCGGTTGTGTCTGTTGCCCGAAGTCTGCCGCGCATCCGGACCAGCAGATGAATCATGAAATCCAAGGGGGTCGATACCGCGAGCTAGAAGCGCGACGCATTCAGGACAGCAAACGCTGGCACGAATCGACAGAATCAGTCCACGAACAACCCCTGCCAGAAAAATGGCTCGTGAAGTCGAGCGATTTCGCTTCAAGAGTGCCTTCGTCTCTGCGGCCTGCAGCTGAGTCTCTTTAAGTGCTGCAGCGCCTCTGGCCGTGAGTGCGATAAAAGAGACAGCAACGCGAGTGTCCAGGCTTGAGTGCGGCCGACCTCGCCACGGCGACTATCGCCGCATCCATGCTCCGAAGAAGCTCCTGACCTGGGGCGGGACGATGGACATCCCGCTAGAGATCTGTCAGCGCCTTCGGAGTTGGTCCCTCCGGGTGCTGCGCTCAGCAAGGGGAGGGACCAACTCCGAAGGCTGACCGCCCTGGTGCAGGGCTACGAGAAACACTCCGATGCGCCCCATCACCAGCCGCTCAATCATCACCCTACGGGCACTCGGCGAGTCGACCTCGTCGAGTTGGAACCGCGGCCAGACCAGGGAAGACTCCCAGCCTCTGCTATCCGTCATAGCGGACCGTCGGGAGCTGCGACGTTGGCGATGTAACCACGACCGCTCGAATCACCGGCACGTAGGTACTGGCATGCGCATCAGGCGGAGTAATCCTCGAGCGTTCCTTCGCGGACCGTGTCAAGGGTGAAGCAGTGGAACCCACCGCCGAATAGGCGCCGATGCCGGTGCTGCACCGGGACGACCGTGAAGCCCTCATGCTCAAGTGTCTTGACGAGTTCCATGCAGTCTTGGTTGACCATTACGGTGTTCGGATCTACCGACAGGACATTGAGGTCGATGTACGGGCTGGTCAGCACAAGATCATCGCCGTCATACGTGGGGAAATGCCCGGTACCAGGCTCTGGCGGGACGATGAACTTCCACTTGTTGAAGGGTGCTGGCAGAAAGTCCCTGATTCCAGCGTGGCGCGCAAGGAAGGTGCCCGGCCTCAGCGCGAGCAGCATGCTGTCGATGTGGTTGTCGGCCATGCGACTCACGCGGTGTATGCGATACGAATCCCCAAGGTGCCGCTCGAGCCAGTCACATGCTGCAGCATGGTTGGCGTTCGCGATATTGATGATGAGATCTCGGCCGAGCCGCAGGCACTGGGCGCCATCCAACATCATTTCGTAACCGACGTCGTAGGGCGACGGGTGGGGGTCTTCGATCGGCTCGGTGGGACCACCCAATGTCGTTTCGGTATCGCGCGCATACGAGAGATCGAACGAAGCATCCGTCAGCAGCGGACGGGGCATAGTGGTCCATTTGGCGCCGTGATCGTAGTAGTGCTGAAAAACCTGGGCCAGAAGCCGCGTCTCCAGGTACCTAGATCGAATCGCAGGCGGCGTCTCAATGATCTCATCACCCAGGACTAGCGTGTTATCCCGGATGTTCAGCGCAGGAACAGGGGCGGCACTCCAGCCGAAGCCGCTGATCGGCTCGGGGTTGGGCGCCAACGGCTTCGGACGGTGCACCGTGATGCCCAACTCTGAAAAGGTGCCAGCAAGAGCCTCAACGTCCTCGTGCAGCTCCTCGACGTATCGCTGCTTAATCTCCCAACTACGGCTCTTCACTGACGAGCCGCTTGCTTGCTGTAGGCGGGGATACGCCCAGTCGGACCGGAAAATGTTCTCGTGAAAAAAGAGATCAAACGAGAGCTCGCGGTCATGGGACGTGTAGTTCTCGGCGGACCCAACCACGATCTCTCGCAGCGGGGACCAGTCGTTATGGCTGTTGAGTTGCATGGAACATACCTTTCCTGCCCAAGGATCAGGAGCGCGGCATCACACGAAGCCAACCGCGGAACCGAGCCGGTGCGCCCGAAAAACGATGGACTCCACACACATTTAAGTATCCAGACGTTTCCGTCAACGCGAGCCGCGTTGGAACTGCGCAATACCCACCCATTGAATCGGGGATGCGGGCGCACACTGCTCGAGCACGTAAGCATGAGAGCCGCAAGTCGCCCCGAGATCCGGAGTCTTGCTTGCCGATCATCACAGGTCAACCCCCCGGGCAGGGGCGCCATAACGCTTCTGTGACGACCTATAGCGCAAGCGAATACAAACTGCCGAAACCGGTCAAACATGTACGTATGATCCGAGTTCCCGGTCGATGCTTGACGCCTACAGCAAGCGCTATCTAGCTTTGTCGATCACTTGGGGGGAACGGGTGGCTGTACACAGCAAGTACACCCAGCTGAAATTTACGAAGTCCTTGCAAGGCCCCCAGTTTCAGAATGGACTCGGTCGGGACGCACTGTGAGTGGGAGCGTCCTGGAGAGTTCCCAATCTCGCTATGCCTCAGTCGTCCTTTGGGTGGCTCAGGAAGTGGAGGGACGAGCGTTGGACCTGTATCCGAAGATCGAGCCCTATGCCGACGGAATGCTGGACGTCGGTGACGGACATGAGATTTACTGGGAAACGAGCGGCAACCCAGAGGGATCGCCAGTTCTGACCCTGCATGGGGGACCCGGATCAGGCAGTGGCGCCGGCTTGCGAAGGATGTGGAACCCGGAGCGGTACCGCATTATCCAGATGGATCAGCGAAACTGTGGACGAAGCACGCCGTCTGCGGCAGATCCAGCCGTCCGGATCACCCACAACACTACCCAGCATCTCGTTGCCGACATGGAACGGCTTCGCGAGCATCTCGGCGTAGAGCAGTGGGGATTGTGGGGTGGCTCGTGGGGAACAACGCTCGCGTTGATCTATGCCCAAACACATCCTGAGCGTGTACGTTCTCTACTTCTCATGTACATGATGCTCGCGCGGAAGGGAGATTTGCGCTGGTTGTACCAGGAGATGGGGAGATACTTCCCGGAAGAGTGGAACTCCTTCCGGGCGGGAGCTGGAAACGACACAAGCGGTGATCATAATCTCCTGACGGCCTATAACCGGCTCCTCAACGCTGAGCACAACGAGATCGTTCAGCGTGAAGCGGCCCGCAATTGGTGTGCCTGGGAAGACGTGATCTCAAGCCTGGACCCGGGTTGGAAGCCTTCGAAGCGATACACCGATCCAGATTTTGCCATGCAGTTCGCACGCATAGTTACACACTATTTCAGTAACGATGCATGGCTGGACGAGAATCAGATACTTCGAAATTCTGATCGACTCAAAGGAATACCAGGGTTCATCTTGCACGGACGCGAGGATCGCGCTAATCCCTATGACATGGCCTGGTTGCTTGCAGAAGCATGGCCGGATGCTGAGCTGGTGACCATTTCTGGCGTTGGGCACAGTCACACGGACGACAGTACGGCCCTTATGTTCCGAGCGGCGAATCAGCTATGACAAGACGCGGCAAGTACGAGTCGCCCGGGAGGCAGGCGGCATGAGGATCTTGATAGGAAACGACGCCGACCGCTCCATACGAGAACGCAAGGACACACGCAGCTCGGCACAGCGAATCATCTGGTTCGCCGGTTCGCAGGACGTAGTGGTATTGCCTGCGCAGCCAGACCCAGACTACGTGCGTCACGTGACCGCTTTGACCGGAGCTGACGCCAACACCATCCGGTTCTACGTACCACCTGGAGGTTCGCTCGACTCCAGCAGTCTTACTGACAAGAACTTTCTGCGTGACGTCAACGATGGCTTGGGTAACTGCACGGAGGTGTTCGCCTTGTGGCCTTCACCGCATGTAGCTGCCTTTTCCAAAGCCTTGGGTCTCCGAGAAAATCTGGCAGGCGCGGCATTCATCGAGCAAGCTGGCGGCGCGCTAGCCAACTCGAAAGCCTACTTCCGAGCCTTTGCTGGAGGCGCTGGCGTTCCGATACCTGCAGGTACGGTCTGCCACTCCGTCTCTGAGGCACGCGAGGCCATGGTGAGTCTGTTGTCCAACTCAGACGCGGTGGTTGTCAAGCAGGCCCATAATGGTTCCGGCAACGGAAATCAACTCGTGCTGCGCAGCGAAGTGGAAGTCGGACAGGCGGGGGCGCGCCACCTCTACGCTCTGGACCATGGACCAGATGCGGTCGATAAGTACTGGGCTGAGCAGTGGAGTTGGGCATCAGTAAACGGACGCTTCCCAGTTGTGTTGGAGGAGTTCGTTCCTGAAGCAAAGTCCGTCTACTCGGAGTACCACGTCGACGATGGAGGCGTGACAGCAACAGGCAGCGGAATTCTCTCCTATGAGAATCGACAGCTTGCAGCACAGATTGTGCCGCTTCAGCCGGAGAATCTTGGCGCCAAATCGTTTCGAACGCTCATCGATGAAGGTCGAAAACTTGCCGAGGTGTACCGGTCAATAGGTTACCGAGGATACCTTTCGGCCGACGCCTTGGTAGACCCCTCTGGGAAAGTGACATTCACGGAAGCCAACTCACAAGTTTCCGGCTCACTGCATCTCTACTCGGTCATCGCTGACAAGATTATCCGCACCGTTGATAGCCCTCGGCGATACGTTGCGGAGTACGACATACCGGATTCATGGAACGTCGGCTGTGTGGACCAGTTCCTGAAGGCAATGGAAGAGTCCGGTGACCTCTACGACTCAGATTCCCGACTTGGTGTGATGCTGTCCGTTCCCTTCCTTCCTACCGGGCAGGGAAAAGGTGGGATGCTCTGCATCACCTACGACTCGGAACAGAACCGAGATGCGATGTACCACCGCGTGCAGAGCCAGTTCAGTTCCGTTCAATAGACCTACTTACACGAAAGGAGGGTAATCATGACCTACGACCACTAAATATGTGCATTGGGCTCGGCTTCGGCCGAGCCCAATGGCTTCTCTTGATGACCTTGTGAACATGTACATTTGGTGGGAGGCGTGATGAGTGCCGTTCTCCGATTGGCCGGTGAGCTCACTGCAAGCATCATGGCCTACCGGTATCTGGTTTCCCCGTGTATCCGTTGGGCTGCAAGGAAATTGGGAGCGGGTGACTATCCGCAAAATTCGCTAAACGGGGCGTATCCAGAGGGCAGCGCAGCGCGCACCGAGACTATTCGAGTAGTCGCGATCGTGCTGCCGGCCACCTTGGTTCTCTGTGTCATTTTCAAATTCGATTGGGAGACCATCGCGCTTGTTCCAGGGGCCGCGCTAGGTCTGGTCCTCTGGAAATGCTTGACATCCGACTATGACGTTGCCAGGGACATTTCGTGGCAACGAATCGATCGCATGGTAGCCCTGGCGCTAGGAGTCGCAGCCCCAATTTATCAACCCCTGCAGCTCGCTGCGATAATATTTCTGTGTGGGCGACTCGGAGCCTGGACACATCACTCCAAGGCATGTCTACGCATCGTTAAAATGTCCTGTGCTTGGATGCTCGTTGACGGGTTCGCAGTTATCGCATTCGGGTCTAGCCGCCCCATATCTACCACTGGCCAGTTGGTCCTTTTCGGCACAGTCTTTCTTTCTCATTACGTTGTGGCATTCAAGACGAAGACTGTTCTTGCCGGGAATCCTTGGAAATGGATCGCTAACAATCGTACAGATCTCCTAGTAGCGAACGCATACGCATGGGGGTGGGGACGCTTCCTACCTCAAGAGCGCGTGAGTTCTTTGATCCGACGCCTCTCCCCCTGGGTTGTCCCAATTAATACTGCGACGCTAGTAACTCAAGCTCTTGGGCTCGTGGCGTACACAACCCCATGGTGTCTGATTACAGCGCTAATGGGGGCAATCGTTTTCAACGTAATGGTAGCGCTACTTTCCGGCCTCTTCTTTTGGGAGAATATCGGGATAGCTTTGACCATCGGACTGACCGTCCTCTGCCATCCTCAGGACTTCTCAACTGCCTTTGGAATCGCTCCATGTGGACTAAGCATTGGAATTTTGCTTCTTGCAATTTCCAAATGGTCATGGAAGCCCACAGGCCTGGGATGGTGGGATACGCCCTACACCTCTCGTGTCTACTGGACGGCAGTCACGCGCAGTGGCCTAGTCGTCGGCCTGTACAACAATCACTTCAGCCCCCATGACCGGGAATATGGTCGGGATCTGGGTAATTATCTGACTACTGAACCTGTGGTGACCTTTTCCATGGGAGGCGTTGAAGATAGCTCGCTCAAGGACCTTCTCCTAGATATGCGCATCCATGGTCGAGATCTGCTGGACATCAAGGATGAATACGGGCAATCAAAGTGGAGAGCAGACTTCGTTCGCGGACATATTCAATACATGCGAAATTTGATCCGCGGCCTGAATTCAGGGACTCGCAAGAATCCACTACCTGAAGGTCTCCGGTGGCTTAGAGCTCCTGGTGGACACCTTTATTACTGGGGTCCTCTGCCGCGCTACGAGCGGAAGAAGCACGGGGCCATTAACGCGGTACGAGTAAACCAACGAGAAATCTTCTTCGTGACTTCGGAGTGCTCATGGGTGGTCCTGCGGGACGAGCTTCTTTTTCAAATTGATACCAGTGAATAAATCCGTCCTAAAGGAATGGGTGTCATGGTTTCCAAACCGATCTACAACCCGCTCGACCCTACGGTGCTCGCTGACCCATATCCCGTATATCGGAAACTGCGAGAGGAATATCCGGTCTTCTGGCATGACCAGATGGAGTCGTGGGTAGTCACGCGCTATCGAGATTGCCAAGAGGTCCTCCGCAACCACGCGAGGTACGCGCGCGATCGGCGGCGTGTAGGCATAGACGTGCCGGAGTTCCGTCAAAACCTGCAATCACTCGACCCGCCGCAACTCGCTCCGTTGCGAAGTCTGCTGATGAATGCGTTTCACTCTCAGGACCTCGAAGAAGTCGGCTTCCGAACTCGGGCACGTGTCAGCGAGATCTTCACCCGTTTTCTCGATGAGCCCGAATTTGACTGGATCAGCCAGGTTGCTGCACCAGTGGCCTTGACACTTACTTCGGAACTGTTCGGCATAGTCGAGCCTGACCTCGACAGGTATACGCAGATTGCCGATGCCATCACTAGGCGGATGGATGCAGGACTTGACCCGAGCGTCGTGCTTGCCGGCGATCAGGCGCGCAAGGAACTCAACTCTCTCGCAGATCAGTGGTTGGACAGCCATTACGCGAAGGCGGGTCTGCTCACGACCATCAAGGAAACGTTGGAAGGCAGTGGAGTCCCCGAGCACTACATTAGGAACACGACGGGCGTGATGTTCAACGCCAGCTACGGGACGGTGTTCGCTGCAGCTGGCAACTTTGTGTACACCCTGCTCAACCATCCCGGCACACTCGAGCAGTTTCGTGATGACGAGATCATGGCACGTGGGGTGGAAGAGCTGATTCGCTTCGACGGTCCAGCTCAGGGCACCACCCGAATCGCCGTGAAGCGGAGCCAACTTGGCGGGCAAACCATCGAGGCGGGCCAACCGATTATCACGCTACTTGCGGCAGCTAATCGCGACCCAGACGAGTTCCCCCGCCCAGAGGAGTTGGTTCTCAACCGCTCCCCGAACCGGCACCTGGGCTTTGGTTGGGGACCCCACGCTTGTCTCGGTGCCCGTTTCGGAAATGTGGCCATCCAGGAGATTATCCGGTGCCTTCTGGGTACGCCGGCCACGTTGGAAATGGTTGATCAGCCGGTGCGCCGGGCGACCGCAACAGTGCGCAGCATGGACTCCCTTCCTGTCCGCTTCACCCAACATTAGTGAAAGTTATAGGAGTGAGGACGGGAACATGCACTTCGTCCTGCTAGGCCCTGGTCCGGAGGCTGCGGCCGTTCATGCCCTTGCTGATCTTGGCCACGAAATCACTGTTCTGTACACCGAACGCAATCGTGATGCGGTACTCGGAGCGGCTGACCGAATCAAGAGAAGCGGCTTCGTGCCCTCGTATGACTGTCCGGAGCTTGCCTGGGCTTCTCTGATTCACCTCGGTGCAACGCATGACGTGCATAGTGTGATACCGGTACACGAGATGGCCGTCACCACCGCTGCCTTCCTCAATGATGCACTGCAGCTCCCTGCGGCTCATGGACCTGTAGCTGCTATGGCGGGCCGCGACAAGGCATTCCAGAAGTCCTTGTGGGAGCGTTGCGGCGTTCCGACATCCAGACATGTCGCGCTGACTAACACTCCGCAGAGCCTCGCAGATCTGGAGACACAACTTGGGGAGCTTCAAGGCCCCTTCATCGTCAAACCTCCAGCCATGGGTGGTAGTACGCTCGTCTCTGAGTGCTCAACCACGCATGAAGTGTACGTGCTGCTGAGTAACAACCCTGCGTTGCGACACGCTGTTGTGGAGGAAAAGCAAAATGGCACCGAGTGGCATTTCGACGGCGTTCTGAAAGACGGTCGAGTCCAACATCTCATGGTGTCGCGATACTTGGCGCCGTTGCTTGAGACAAAAAGAGGCTTGACTAATCGCTCAGTGTCCTTTCCGCCGCATCAACATGTAAGTCTCTATGCGGATGCAGGCGATTTCGCACAAGCTGCCGTCAGCGCTCTGAACGGTATCAGTGGGGTGTTTCACCTCGAAGTCTTTGGGGAGCCGGGGCAATTCGTCGCCGGTGAACTGGCCTGGCGACCGTCAGGAGCCCTGGCCAGCTTGGTAGCGGTTAATACCATCGGCCTGGATTTGTGGACCGCCCATGTTCGCTCGCTCGTTGGCTCCGATGTTGTGCTAGGCCACCCCAAGACCGATGCGGCCTTCGGGTTCGCCTGTCTGCCTGTCAGTCCCGGGAGACGCAACGGGGTTTCACACGCAGACATTGAAGCGTTGCCCGGTGTCCGTCACGTTCGAATGAGGGTTCCGCTCGGTGAGGTCATGACGGAAGCCACCACGAGCACAGTGTGCGTAGCCATGGTGCTAGTCGAGGGGTCTGACATTCAATCATGTGAACGCCTAATTGATGATGCTTGCCAGTCTACTTACGAACTTCACCAACGACTCAGTAATTCCACATGAGCGGACTTTCCTGTTTGGCGGGGCAGCTCTGTAGTGGATCTCGTTGAGCATACCTAGGAAGTGAGCCATCCTGCGAGGAGTCGCTTCTGGTGCACACCAGTCCTCGCCGGCCCCCACGCCCTGCGCCCTACTGGCGGAGCCTGCCGGCCGCGGGGGAGAGATTGAGAAAGACGTCTTACGCACACGAGTAGGGGAGCAACTGTGAAAGAGACAAGGGGCGACAACTTGCATCCTGAGCTCGAGTGCTCGCTGGGGGACTGGGATGCTCGACTTCTGGGCAACCATCGAATCTTGGTTCTCGTCGACACCCCGGCCCAGGCGGTTCGCGTCATTTTGCCATGGCGACGTCAGGATGAACGGCCCGAGCGCGTCGATCTAATTGTCATAGCGCGCGCCACTGGCGAGCGTGTGAGAAATGTGGTTCGGCTGTGCGATGAGCAGTATTGCGGCGACATCATCTTCGAACCAACGGCTGGCGCCGGTGAGTACTACTTCTACTATCTGCCCTACGCACTTATCGGTGGCCGCAACTACCCAGACGCTTTCTACCTTCCGTGGCGACCTCTAGAGAGCCCAGAGTGGCGATTCGCCAGCGGTGTGGATGACCCCGCGTCCTGGGACTCATTTCCCCGAGCGACTGCTACTACCTATCAGGCAATTTCAAAGCACGATACTTTCGCCCCGATGGGATTCCCGGCTACCGATCGGGAATTGAAGGAACTTCATCTTAAGCATCAGGGTAAACGCTTTGTCCTTTTTCCGGAATCTCGCTTTCGCCCGATCGAGATGGTTAGACACATCCCTGCACTTTGGTTGAATCGCACACCTTCACGTCTGTCTGGGGTAATTCGGCGAGGCGAGTTTTTCTGTTTTCAAGTTGGCGTCCATGCTCTTACCGATGTCGCCGTCGAAGTTGACACTGCCGGCATGCCTTTTCCCACACGTTCATTGATGACAGAGGGTGTGCGCGCAGACGGCAGTTCATTCCAGGGAAAGACGATATTGGTGCGCGAGGGAGAGGTTGCCGCGCTATGGTTTGTCACCCCAATACCGTTGAACTGCAGTCTCGGCGTCCACGAGGGCTCTCTCCTTATCGGAGGAGAGACCGTACAAGTCACGCTCACATCAACCGAGAACGCTATCGTTGCTGACGGCGGCGTCCGGGAATTGGACTCGATGGCCCGCCTTGGTTGGCTAGACTCCTCTATCGCGCACGACTGCTCGCTCATAGCACCCTATGAGGCCGTACGGTTTGATTCAGATAAGCGCGCCATGTCCATTCTGGGAAGGCGAGTCGATATCGGAGATGACGGATTTCCTGCTCAAATCTCATCTCATTTCTCCAGTGATATCACAACCCTGACTGATCATCCAAAGAGCATTTTGAGCCGCCCGATTTCGTTTAATATCGGACGGGAAGTGGTGGCACACGGAGAGCCTCATGTTGAGGCGAAGGGGCCAGCCGAAGTTTTCTGGCGGCAAGAATTCTCGGCAGACGGCTGCATCCTTCAGGTAGAGGCTACCCTGGAGGCTGATGGGCATTTGGCATACAACTGCGAATTGAGTGCCATTCAATCTACTCTTTCGCTCCCGGATGTCCGCTTGACGATTCCGATCCATCCCGACGCCTCACGCTTTTTGATGGGGCTTGGAGTACAAGGGGGCACTTGCCCCGATACGCTTGATTGGTCGTGGGATGTTGCTAACAAAAACCAAGATTCTGTATGGATCGGCGATGTCAACGCAGGTCTTCAGATCTCTCTTCGAGATGAAGACTATCAGCGGCCTTTGAACAGCAACTGGTACCGTTCACAACCGCTGAGAGCGCCAAAGTCTTGGAGTAACGGCGGGCGCGGTGGTGTCCGAGTAGTTAAGGGCCGAACCGAGACAACAGTTGAAGCATACTCGGGCCCAATCGAGCTGAGTGTCGATGGCCCTTTGCGTTTCGACTTCCGGCTTCTGATAACGCCGTTCAAGATGATCTCACCGCAACGGCAAATTACAGAACGCTATTTTCACGCCCCGAACCGCGTCGAGGAGATCAGCGGTTACGGCACGCGTCCAGTTCCTATCAACCACCCCGGCTCCCCAGAATCGGTGCGTGAGTATGGCGCCACAGTCGTTAACGTTCACCATGCCACAGCCGTGATGCCGTACATAAACGATCCGATGCTGAGCGCAAAAGCACTTGCGGATTACGTTCGCAGCGCGCATGACGTCGGCTTGCGGGTGAAGATATACAACACGGTACGAGAACTGCCTTCAGAAAGTCCTGAAGTGCATGCGCTTAGAGCTCTCGACGGTGAGGTATACGCACGCGGCCCTGCAGTTGGGCCAAGAGGAATTAACGTGGGACATATCTGGCTGCAAGAGCACTTGCCGACTAGCGTCGTTCCAGGTTATGTGTCCTCGAATGTCGAAGATCGACCCATCGTTACGAGCGGTGCGTCACGCTGGCTTAATCTGTATGTCGAAATGATTGACTGGCTTGCTCGCGAATGCCAAATCGACGGAGTGTATCTCGATGAGGTCGGATTCGACAGAAATACGATGAAAAGAGTTCGTAAGGTGCTCTCTCGGCACCGGGAACAGCCGCTTATCGATCTGCACTCGGCGAGTCAATTTCATGAAGCAGATGGCTTCGCTTCCTCGGCTAATCTATATATGGAGCACCTCCCGTATGTCGACCGCCTTTGGTTCTCCGAGTATGTTGACTATGACGAGATCGGGCCCGTTCAGTGGCTAATAGAGCTGTCTGGTGTCCCGTTCGGAGTTCTTGGCGAGATGCTTGAGGGCGGCGGTAATCCCTGGAAAGGGCTTGTGTTCGGAGCCACTGCACGAGCACCCAGAGTTGACCCGCGACCTATGTGGCGTTTCTGGGACGAAATTGGTCTATCCGAGGCGGAGATGATCGGGTGGTGGTCAGCAACCCCTCCCGTGACCACTGGCCGCAGTGACGTGCTTGCGACATCGTGGGTCGGCGATGGGTACACGGTTGTCGCCTTGGCCAGTTGGGCGCCCACAGATGTGGAGGTGAAGCTGGACATCGACTATAGCGCTCTCGGCCTTGAGAATCCTCATCTTGAGCGTCCTGAGATTGAAGGATTCCAGAACTTCGCTGAAATGTGCGCTAACGAAAAGATCAACGTTCCGTACAATCGCGGCCGAGTCGTGGTGATTCGAGAGAAGCAAGAGGGTGCGATATGAGCCGATTCGGCGATGTGCGCGCTCTGCTCGGTCGCTCGTCAGATTTTCGCTGGTTCTTCTGCGGGCGCCTAATATCGCTTATCGGAAGCTCAATGGCTCCTGTAGCCCTGGCCTTCGCGGTCCTGGATGCATCAGACAGTGCCAGTGCCTTGGGCGTAGTACTTGCGGCCCACATGATTCCTTTCCTCGGGTTCCTCTTGGTGGGTGGCGCCACAGCCGACAGGTTTTCACGTCGTGCAGTGCTCGTATGCTCCAATGCAGGGGCGGCAGTGACGCAAGGTTGTGTAGCGGCAATCTTTCTTACGGGGCACTTCTCGATTTCGCTAGTGGCTACTCTTGAGTGTCTTAATGGTGTACTCACTGCTTTCACCAATCCGGCGTTGCGTGGTCTTGTTCCAGAACTTGTGAGTAAGGGGCACCTGCAGCAGGCTAATGCGCTTTTGGGGTGGACGCGCAGCGCCACGAAGATTCTCGGACCCAGTATTTCTGGAATCTGCGTCGTTGCTATCGGCAGTGGCCCGGCAATTGCAGTTGACGCTCTTACGTACTTGCTCGCAGCCGGGTGTCTCCTTCGGCTGAACTCTGCGACCAGTGCGCCGGTAAGACGATCGGCTGGCCTTCTTAAAGACATTCGAGACGGATGGAGCCAGTACCGAGGCATTTCCTGGGTCTGGCGCGTTTCGCTCGCGTTCTGTGTGATCAATTTGGTGCAAACCGGGACGTGGCAGATCCTTGGCCCGAGCCTGACGGAGGAGTTGAGCAGTAAAGCCACGTGGGGTTTCGTGCTCAGTGCGCAAGGTGTTGGCCTCTTGGTGATGAACACGCTGATGTTCCGATTCACCTCGAGATATTTGCTACGGGCGGGTCAACTTTTCAGCGCGCTAGGTGCGGTTCCTCTTCTTCTTCTCGGGGCGCATGCGGGGCCCGCGTGGCTCATAGTCGGCGGATTTATTGCAGGCGCGGGAGGCTGTGTCGGAGCGATCGCCTGGGATACATCTTTGCAGGACCACGTACCCTCACGCGTTCTATCCCGGGTGACCTCGTATGACGACCTGCTCTCGTTCGGGGCCATCCCTATTGGGCAGCTCTGTGTGGGCCCTCTGGCCTCGCAATTTGGAGAATATGTAGTCGTTACTTTGGCTGGCACGATCTTCGCTCTCGCCGCCATTGCTCCATTGGCGTCAGCAACGGTGCGTTGCCTTCCCAATACAAGCGCAGCCGGTGCGGCGGATGTCATGCCTGCTAAGAACAGCTAAGACAATGAGCTTCTTCAGCGGCGACGCTCCAGGGTGAGGATGGCTTTGGCGATTGACGTCATGCGGTTGGGGCTGCATCGGGACCTGCGGAAGATCCGCCAGGACTTCAGCCGAGCGACGCCGCGTTCGACAGGTGCTCGCGCTGCGGCCAGTGCTTGATTGAGGGTCTTTTCGGTGGGGGTGAGTTCCTGCAGGGGCCTGCGTTTGATGCCGGTGGTCAGCCACGGGCCGGCGCCCTGGTAGGCGAGATCGGCCAGGATGGGGACGCCCTGGTGCTCGCAGATCCGGATGATCCGGTGGGTGCGGGCCGCGGTCAGGTCATGGGCGCGGCCCGGCAGGGCGGGCGAGAGCCACAGCAGCCGACCGCCGGGGTCGGTGACGACCTGCACGTTCACACCATGGCGCCGGTGTTTGTGGGAGTAGTCGGCCCGGCCGTCGCCGACCCTGTCGCACTCGGCGAGGGTGCCGTCGAGCAGGACGAAGTCGGGTTCGTGCTCGCGCAGCGTCTTCAGCAGGCCCGGTGCACGTTCGGCGAGCAGGTCGACGACCGCGCTGGTGTAGGCGTGGGCGGTGGACTCGCTGATCCCGAACCCGGCGGCGATCTTCGCGAGAGTGGTGTGTTCGCGCAGGTACACCAGTGCCACCATCGCGCGCTGAGACGGACGGAGCTTGCAGCGCCGGTCGCCCTCACGGGTGACGATCAGCATCGTGACCCACTCCACGAGTGCATGCGGCAGGTCGAGTGCGGCAGGATGGACGACCAACGAGGCCCCCGAGCAACGTGATTGAGACGTCAGACATCTCGACCAACAGCCCGGGAGCCTCGCTCGTTGCGCTCCACGGCCCATCACCCGATCGGTGGCCAACTCGAAGAAGCTCAATCAGCGCGGCCCTCGTGGGCCTGCTGACAATCGCTATGGGTCACCCTGACCCCGAAGTGCGGGAACGCGCCGAGCGTCTACTCCGCCTCGTCTTCCGTGTCGAGTGACCTCTCAAATGGGAAACGCCCCAACAGGAGCGGGCGCGGCGGCGCCGGTCTGGGTGAGGATCGCGGCGACCTCGGTTACGTTCGATCGTCGAGGCGTCCGCGTTCCGCAACAACCTGTGGGAGGGATCCGTTCGGAGCCGTACGCCCGAACGTATTGAGGACCCTGCGCAAGCTGCGCGGACACCTGGAGCATCCGTACGGCAAGCGCACGGTGGACGCCGAAGCGCCCGACACCGGCGACCACGAGGTGATGGTGTGGTGGGCGACGTCTGCGGAGCTGCAGGCTGCCAAGCTGGCACACGCGAAACGACAGGCGCCGGTCGTCGTGCTCCTGCGACAGCAGGAGGCGCAGGAGAAGGCGGCCGCGGCGCGGCAGGCCCTCGAGGACGCGGGCCAATCCGGACTGTTCTGACCACCCAATGCATGCGTGAGGGCCCGGCCGTTGTAGACGGCCGGGCCCCCACATGTTGCTCAGGCGTTGAAGGCGGGCGGCGCAACGTGCGCGGGCAGGACATTCGCGAGGGCCTTCGCCGCGGCAACGACGGTCCGGTCGGACAGGTACGGGCCGATGATCTGGATGGCGAGCGGCAGACCCTCCTTGGTGCGCCCGGCGGGCATCACGATCGCGGGCAGGCCCACGGGGGACGCCAGGTTGACCCAGCTCGTCTGGTCGTAGAAGTCGCGCTTGGCGCCGTCGACCGTGATGTACCGGTCGGTGGTGTCCGTCTGGTCGTCGATGGCGGCGGTCGGCGTCGCCGGGGCGATCAGTAGGTCGTGGTCGGTGAAGTAGGCGGCCCACTTCGCGCGCAGCTTCTGCCGGTCCTCGTCGGCGCGCGCCCAGTCGCGGTGCCGCATGGTGCGCGACTTCAGGTACAGGGCAGACGGCGAGTCGTCGGCGACCTTGTCGGCGGCCGCGACTTCCCCGGCGAACGCCTCGTCGGTGGCCGTGGCGGCGCTCGTGGCGTACATGAGGCGCTCGAACAGGACGTTGGAGTCCTTGAAGTCGACGGGCCGGGTGGTCTCGTCGAGGGGGGCTCCGGCCTGCCGCAGCGCGGTGACGACCTGGGCCAGGACGTTCGCGGTCGCGGTGTCGACGCGGCAGTAGTCATCATCGGCCCACACGCCGACCCGGAACTGGTCCAGTCGGGTCTTTGCCGGGGCCGGGAGGCGGACCGACCATGCGGTGTCGTCGGCGGGGGACGGGGCGGCCATCACGTTGAGGAGCAGCGCCAGGTCGTCGGCGGTGCGGGCGATCGGGCCGAGGGTGAGCATGTCGGAGCTGGTGAGCCAGCCCGGCGGGCGCGGGATGTGGCCGTGGGTGGGCACGATCGGGCCCGCGGTGCCGCGGGAGGTGCGCAGCGCGTACACGCCGCAGTAGGCGGCCGGGAGGCGCAGCGATCCGGCGAGGTCGGAGCCGACCTCCAGGGCGGACAGGCCGGTGGCGACGGCGACGGCCGGGCCGCCGGAGGAGCCGCCCGCGGTCTTCGTCTCGTCGTACGGGTTGTTCGTCTTCCCGAAGATGGGGTTCGACGTCTGCAGGTCCTGGCACATCGTCGGTACGTTCGTCTTGCCGACGATGACGGCGCCGGCGCCGCGCAGTAGGGCGACGACGTCGGCGTCCTGGTCGGGGACGTGGTCGGCGAGGGTGGTGGAGCCGCACGTGGTGAGCAGGCCCTTGGTCTCCAGGGCGTCCTTGACCGTGATGGGCAGGCCGTGGAGCGGGCCGAGGGTCTCGCCGGTGGAAGCGAGGTGGGCGTCGGCCTTGTCGGCGGCTGCGCGGGCCGCGTCGGCGTCGAGGGTGACCACGGCATTCAGGTCCTTGTTGACCTTGGCGTGGTGGTCGAGGACCTGCTCCAGGAGGTCGCGCGCCGTTATGGCGCCCGTGCGCAGGGCGGCGAGCTGGGCGCGCGCGGTGGAGCGGTACAGGGCGGTGCTGGTCATCGTTTCCTTGGTGGTGGTGGCGTCGGCGGCGAAGGCTGTGCGCGGCAGGGTGACGGTGGCCGCGGCGGTCGCGGTGGCGGCGAGGAGGGTTCTGCGGTTCACGTGCGTGCTCCAGAAGCGGGGGCGGCCTGCGCGGTCGGCGTCGGCGCTGTGAAGTAGCGGGCGACGCGGACCATGTGGCGCAGGTCCTTGTGCGGGGTCGAGGTGTCCAGGGCGGCGTCACCATAGGTGGCCGCTTCGGCTACTGGCCCGTGCTCGCGCTGGTCCAGGGCGGCGCGGATCTGGGCGGCGGTGACGGCGGCTACGCGGTGCTGGCGGGACATCCACCAGGCGGCGTGCTCGGCCTCCGCGCGGTCGCGGACCTGGGGGGCGAGGTAGGGCCGCAGTCCGATCTGCGCGTCACGGATCTCGATGACTCGGCGGTACAGATTGAACGTCAGGTCACGGGAGTTGGCCGTCGGGTTGACGAACACGATGCCGGGCTCGGCGGCGGACACGGCCTGCCACAGCTTCTCCAGCTGCTGGTACTGGCGGGCTTCGGTGCGCTCGCGGCGGGCGCCGACGATGCGGCTGGCGACGATCGGCATGAAGTAGCCGATCTGCGTGAGGGTGGCGCCGACGTCGCCGCAGACCCAGGCGTACGGCTCGGCGGGCTTCACGCTGAACCCGTACTCGGCGCCGAGGATGGCGCACAGACGGATGCCGCTGTAGCCGAGGGTGATGACGGCGCCGACGGCGATCAGGCGCAGGCCGCGGCTGATCCACGGGTCCTTGATCTCTCCGGCGTACTTCCAGCACACCCGGGCCAGGTAGATTTCCGCTACCGAGTAGGCGCCCATGTAGAGCAGCAAGTACGCCTGAAACGCGGGGTCGTGGGCGTAGTACAGGGTGAAGTCGGTGGGCCGCTGTGAGACCGGGGTCAGCATCACGAACAGCACGCCCATGATGGCGATGACCGTGAGGGCGCCGGCCATCATCCAGCGGGCCCGGCGGTGGGCCGCGGCGGGTTCCTTCGTCCAGTACGCGAGGACGGACGCCTGCAGGCCGAAGACGAGCATGACGCAGCCCTGGGCGAGCGGGACGGCGATGTTCGTGACGCCGAAGACGCCGTCGATGCGGACCCAGACCCACGTCAGGGATATCGCGTAGCTCAGGGCCGAGAAGAGGTACGTGAAGGCGAGCGCGACCAGTGCCGGGTCACGCTGCTCGGGCTTGCGCCATGCCGTGCGCAGATCGCGCATGAGCAGGAGGAAGCCAGCGCCCGCGATGAACAAGCACAGCGGGTGAAGGATGTCTTTCAACTTGGTCCGTTGTCAGTCCCCGCGCCGCATGAGCGTGCGCGTGATGCGATCCGCCGACTCACTCTGGGGAGCCGGACGGCTGGAGATGACGTACGCCTGCAGGAAGGATCCGATGCCTTCCGCTTCCCGCTCGATGTCGTCGTTGTAGTCGCTGCGGCCGAGGATGATCGACATGAGTTCGTCGTCGACGTCGCCGAGGATGACTGCGTCCTCGTCGTCGGTGTCGCCGTCCGGCTTCTGCGCGGCCATGGTGATGCGGTGGCCCTTGAGCAGGTGCGCGTACTCGTGGGCGATGATGTGATCTTGGTGGGCTTCGCTGGTGTCGGGGTCGTAGAAGATGTAGTTGACCCCGCCCCTGCGGATGACCATCCCGCAGGGCGTGTCCTTGCTGGTGGGCTGCCCGGGCCCGATGATGATCGGCTCACCGATGAGTTCCTCGATGTATCCACGCAGCTCACGCACGCTGCCGACGCGAGGTAGACCTAGGGACTCAACGAAGACTCTGCATTCGTTGAGGACCGGGTCCGCCGACAGGGGGGTCGGCTCCTGAAATCCTCGGGCGGTGCGGCGTGAGCGGCGCCTCATCTAAGCTCCTTGCGCTGGTCTTAAGGTGTCCCGGGCCCGACAGTGGGGGGTTCCGTCTCCGCGGGTAGACCTTCGAGTCGGCGAACCTGCTCGATCATGGCTGCTGCGGCATTGAGGCCCTCGTCGGAGAGGGCGGCGGCACGCATCGCGATGCTGGCAACTCGCGCGTCCTGTAGGCGTTTTACGGTATCGGCCGTCACTCCGCTCTTGTTCATCCGGGCCAGTTCTTCGAGCTGGGCCATCAGCGCTTCTGGGGCTGCGCCCTCGCTCACCCGCTTCGTGAAACGGACGAGCTGCCGATGAAGCTGCTCGGGGGCGGCCCCGTTCTCCTTGAACCCGTTGAGGCGTTCGATGATCCCGTTGAAGACCTCGGCGGTGGCCCGGTTCGCCCAGTAGTCCTCCGGCACCCCGAAGAAGGCGGCAAGCCCGTCCATGTGCTTCTTGGTCGGGTTGTCGGCCCGGCCGGTGCGCAGTTGCCACATGTACGTGGTGGAGAACGTGGGGAGGCCCTGCTCCTCAAGCAGCCGGACCACAGTCGGGTTGGTGAACGGCCCGCGGGGGTCGTTCCGACACAGGAAGTCCAGCCGCTCAGCGAAGCTCTCCCCGTCAGGAGCCCCCGCCGAGCCTGACGCCCCATGAGAGTCAGTCACAGCGGACCTCACCTCTCTCGTACATCTGAGTTGACCTCGATTTTCGCTCTGGTGTGCAGTGAGGCTTACGATATCAACTCAGGTTGATCGCACTGGCCACGCTTTCCTCTCGCGGCAAGCGTGTTGGGCGCCGTATGGTGATCGCAGCATAGTTCGAACGAACATTCGACAACGGGTGCTCTAGCGACGGGATGGATCCACGATGCTTTCGCGCACAGGCCGAGACCGTCAGGCGTCGACAACGTCCTGGCCGGATCTGGCGATGGACCGCACGATCACCTTCTGTGTGGGCCCCGCCGTCAAGCCCGTCGACGCGATGGCCCGATCCGTCGCACTCGTGCGCCGCACGCTGCCGATGCTCCTCGGGGACACCGCGCACTCCACGGCGACCCTCACCGAAGGGGCGCTTGCCGTCATCAACGAACTCGTCGACATCACCGCCAGGCACCGCATCCCCGGCACCGACCTGACCGGCCACCTCGCCTGGGACGGCACACACGCGCTCATCACCATCGGAGACATGGACATCGCTCTCCCGCCGGCTGAAGAGGAGCCGGGGATGTTCACCGTGCGGAACTGGGCCGAATCCATCGGGCAGCACCGCGGCGACCGCGGCGGCTGGTCAACCTGGGCGGCCGTCCGCGCGTAACGGCCGAGCGAGCGCGCAACGTCGCCGTTCGAACCGAGCCCCGACCGCCGGTCGGCCGATCAAAGCTCGTGCGGGGTCCCGACCGAACCAAAGGGGGGACGGCCGGGGCCCCGCACGTATATATGGACGACGCTCCAGGCGCCGATGGTGCCGCACGTCGCACTCACCGGCCCACTGTCAGACCCCGCCCGTACGGTCATGCCGGTGAACGAGCATCCAGACCCCACGCTGTGCCACCTCAACGAGACCGTCCTCGAAGCCAACGGGTGGCCTCCGTTCAGCGGCACGTTCGACCTGCTCAGTGACGGGCGCTTCGACCTCCCGACGCAGCAAGGGGTCTACGTGTTCTTGGCGGGCGGAAAGAAGATCGCCTACCCGCGCGGGGAGTCCTCGATCGTGTACCTCGGCAAGGGGGAGGGCGGGCGGCGCGGAGTGCGCGGTCGAGTCGGCCGGCACCGTGGGTACATCAAGCAAGGCCCTCATGAGAGGTACGTAATGCATCCAGCCCATGAATGGATCATGGCGAGGGGTGGCTCCGTCCTGTACTCCCTTGCCCCCGACGGCTCCGGCTCTGCGGGCATGGAGCGAAAGCTGCGCGAGGCGTTCAAGTTGCTGCACCGCACACGCCCTGTCGGTAACGGAATCGACGCATGACGCAGTGGTGATTCTTCTGCGCGGGCCGCGAATGCCGGCGCCCCGGCGCCCGCCTCCTTGAACGTCGCTCGAGCCCGCCCGGAGAAGTTGGAATGAAGCGGATGTGTCGACCCGTTAACGGGTAAAAGGAGCGCCATGAAGCATGGGCGAGAATCGAGGTGTAACCCTCAGCGTGGGGAACGAGAATTTCACGCGTCGAGTAGCCAGGGGATGTGGGGGCTGGTGGGCATTCGAAGGTGGCGAGTGACGCAGCTCACGCCGCGCGTCCACATGTTGGACTCTTCTGCCTGGCGGCAGCGGCCCCTCGCTCGACGCTCTGATGCCTCCCCTGCGGCCCGTCCGTGCAGGTACCGCAGTGAAGCCCGGGACGGAGTGAAAGACGTAAGTAGCCCCCAAAGTAGCCTTAGGGACGGTTATTCTGGCTTCTTCGCAGGTGACAGCGCTGTAGCGACTCTCCGGGGGGTTTTGATGTTTGCAGCCCTGAGTGAACACGACATCGCTCCCCGCACGGCCGCGGCACGAGGCGGTACGGTGGGGCGTGAAGGATGCGGTTACGCGGTCCGAGGAGGGAGCCACCGATGATTCTGCTCCGTCGCCTGCTGGGTGACGTGCTGCGTCGGCAGCGCCAGCGCCAGGGCCGTACTCTGCGCGAAGTCTCCTCGTCCGCCCGAGTCTCGCTCGGCTATCTTTCCGAGGTGGAGCGGGGGCAGAAGGAGGCTTCCTCCGAGCTGCTCTCCGCGATCTGCGACGCGCTTGACGTACGGATGTCCGAGCTGATGCGCGAGGTGAGCGACGAGCTCAGCCTCGCCGAGCTGGCCCAGTCGGCAGCAGCCGTTCCGTCGGAGCCGGTGCCAGCGCCGGTTCGTCCGATGCTCGGTTCCGTCTCCGTGACCGGTGTCCCGCCGGAACGGGTGACGATCAAGGCGCCTGCGGAGGCTGTGGACGTCGTAGCGGCGTAGCAGTTGCGCTCAGCGTGCATGTGGAAAGGCCCCGGCCGGGGAATCCGGCCGGGGCCTTCTGCTGTGCGTAGGGAGGTCGGCGGTCATGCCTTTTTACCGATGTGTCCGTAGTGGTTCGTATGTGCCATTGTTGAAGGTGGTTTCGATACGGAGGTAACGGATGTACGTCGTGAAGAGCCCGCTGTCCGATGCTGACCTGAAGACGGTGTCCGAGGCACTGCAGGGCGCCTTGGTCGATCTCGTGGACCTCTCGCTGGTGGCGAAGCAGGTCCACTGGAACGTGGTCGGCCCCCGCTTCCGGTCGGTGCATCTGCAGCTCGACGAGGTCGTGGACACCGCGCGGCTGCACTCCGACACGGTGGCCGAACGGGCCTCCACGCTCGGAGTCTCGCCCGACGGCCGGGCCCAGACCGTGGCGTCGACCAGCGGGATCGGCGCGATCGCCGACGGCTGGGTCAAGGACGTGGATGCGGTGGGGACGCTCGTGGACGCCCTCGGTGCCGTGATCACTCGCATGCGCGAGCGGATCGAGGCGACCGGCGAGGCGGACCCGGTGAGTCAGGACATCTTCATCGGCATCACGGCGGATCTGGAGAAGCATCACTGGATGTTCCAGGCCGAGAACGGCGGCTGAGACGGCCCGGCTGGGGCGGTCCGGCTGGGGCGGTCCGGTTGAGACGGCCTGGCTGGCTGGGTCGGCTGGGTCGGCTGAGCAGGCTGGGTTGGGTGGATCTTTACCGAGTGGCTCCGGCCGAGCGGGGGGGCACGCGGATACCGGGGGCGCGTCACCTTCTCGGTGGCGTGCTCCCGGTGCGCCCTGTCCGTGGGGTTCGAGCGTCGTTAGCGTCTTCAGCGCCCATGTGCGGCGTGTGTGGCTGGGTGCGGTGGGTGTGCTTCGAGTGCGCGACGGGTGGAGGTGAGCGGTCGGTGGCGGTGGCTGGGAGGCGGTTGCTGTACTGGATACCGGCCGTGGCGTTCGGGGTGCTGTGGTGGTGGGGTGTGCTGCGGCTGGCCTTCGCGTCGGATGCCGGGGCGTTCGAGGGGGCGGTCGCGGCGGGGGGCTGGGGGTTGAGTCTGTTGCCGGTGCACGCGTTGCCCAAGTCGAGGGCCGCGGGGGTCGCGGGAGCGCCGGGTCACCACGGTGCGCGGCGGGTGCGGGCCAGGGCGCTGCGGGCGGGGCGGGAGGTCGCGGGCGGGCTTCAGGGGCGGGTCACCAGGGCATGGCGACGCCGCCGTTCGGGCGGAGGATCTGGCCCGTCGTGAAGGCCGCCGCGTCCGAGGCGAGGTGCAGCACCGCGTGTGCGATGTCCTCGGGTTCACCCACTCGGCCGAGCGGGGACATGCGCACCATCAAGGACTCGGTGTGGGCCTGGGCGCGGTCGTCGTGCCGGGTCGTCATCGGGGTGCGGATCCAGCCGGGCGCGACCGCGTTGACGCGGATGCCGTGCGGACCCACCTCCGTGGCGAGCGTCTTGGTGAGCTGGACGACGGCCGCCTTGGTGACTCCGTAGCAGAGCAGGCCGGGGCCGCCGGTGTCGATGGCGCCCGAGGCCATCGTGACGATGCTGCCGCGGGTGCCGGACGCGATCATGGTGCGGGCGGCCTCCTGGCAGGCGTACAGGACTCCCTTGAAGTTGATGGCGAGGACCCGGTCGAGGTCCTCGTCGCGGGTCTCCAGGACGGGGCTGCTGTGCATGATCCCGGCGATCGCGGCCATGATGTCGAGGCTGCCGCCGGAGGTCCGGGCCGCGGTGGCGATCGCCTCGGTGATCTGGGTGCGGTCGCTGACGTCGAGGGGGTGTGGGTGCGCGGTGCCGCCGGCCTGCTTGATCAGATCCGTCGTCTCGTGCAGGCCCTGTTCGTCGCGGTCCGCACAGTGCACGGTGGCTCCCGCCTGAGCGAGCAGCGCGGCCGACGCGCGGCCGATGCCGCTCGCCGCGCCGGTGACGAATGCGGTGCGTCCGGTGAGGTCGTACGCCGTGACAGGCATGAGGGGACCGTACGAGCATTTCTGACGGGTCGTCAATTGTCTTGCGCGGGTTGAAGTGTGGGTGTGTCTCCGGTGTGGGTGGCCGGCTGGTCACGGAGTGGGGCCCTGTTGGCAGGTGGGGCACCAGTAGGTGGGGCGTTCGCGTGACCCGTCACCCTGGTTCGCCTCGCGGATCGGGGTGCGGCAGCGCAGGCAGGGGCGTGCGGCGCGGCCGTAGACGTAGAGGCGCTCGTCGGGGCGGGGGCGGCCCGTGGTGACGCGGGACGGGCGGTCGCGGTTGGCTTCGAGGAGCTTCTTGGCGAGGAGGGGCAGGCGGGTGGCGGTGTCGGCCGGCAGCTCGCCGATGGGCAGCCAGGGTGTGGCCCGGAGGAGGAAGCAGACCTCGGACTTGTAGATGTTGCCGATGCCGGCGAGATTGCGCTGGTCGAGGAGCGCCTCGCCGAGAGGGCGTGCCGGGTCCGCGAGCAGGTTGCGCAGTGCCAGATCGGGGTCCCAGTCCGGGCCGAGCAGGTCGGGGCCGAGATGGCCGACCGCCTTGAACTCCTCTGCCGTACGCAGGAGTTCGAGTACGGGGAGGCGGTAGCCGACGGCTGTGCGGGTGTCGTTGGCGAGGATCGCGCGGATCTGGTGGGCGGGGCCGCCGCGCCAGCGCTCACCCGGAGCGAAGATCTTCCAGGCGCCGTCCATCCGCAGGTGCGAGTGGAGCGTGAGGCCGCCCTCGATGCGGGTCAGCAGGTGTTTGCCGCGCGGGGTGACGTCCAGGACTTCGCGGCCGGTGAGGTCGGCCGTGGCGAACCGGGGCACGCGCAGGTCGGAGCGGGTGAGCACCTGGCCCGCCAGGGCGCTGTGCAGCCGCTTCGCGACGTGGAGGACGGAGTCTCCTTCGGGCATGGGTTCAGGGTAGGCGTGTGCGTGGTGGCGGGAGCGGTGGCGCGTGTGGTGGCGGGAGGGGTGCCGGGGCTGATGCTGCGGGTGGCGGCGGGCGTGGTGGTGATGTGGTTGGAGCTTGGGTGGGCTCGCGCGGGCTCGAGTGGGCTTGGGTGGGGCGTGTTGCGCTGGCTGTGGCTGTGGCTGTGGCTGTGGCTGTGGCTGTGGCTGTGTGGCTGTGTGGCTGTGGGGTGCGGGTGCGGGTGCGGTGTGCGTGCGCCTTCATGCGCGTAGGCGGAGGCCCCGGGGTGTCGCGTGGAAGCCGGCTCCTTCCAGGAGGGGGGCGTACGGGGAGGTGAGCGCCGCCGTGCCGTTGATCCGCTCGACCGTGATCGTGCCGAGGGCTCCGGAGCGGGCCGCCTCGGCGAGGGACTGCGCGGCGGCGGGCAGGCGCGGGTCGTCGGCGAGCTGGGCCGGGGTGGGGTCCGACGCGTCCGCTGCGGCT
Source organism: Streptomyces sp. HmicA12 (assembly GCF_000373565.1). Taxonomy (GTDB): domain Bacteria; phylum Actinomycetota; class Actinomycetes; order Streptomycetales; family Streptomycetaceae; genus Streptomyces. The sequence goes on from NZ_KB891852.1 coordinate 152,162, forward strand.
GTGGCCTCGGTGGCGGGCCAGGCGAGCAGCGTCTTGCCGCCACGCTCCATGTAGAGCGCCAGCTCGCCGTCCACCAGAGCCACGAGGGAGCCTGCCTTGCGGCCCGGCTTGTGGCCCGCGCCGGTGGGCGGCTCGGGCCAGGGGAGCGCCGCCCCGTAGGCGTTCGCCGGATCGGCCGCGGCCAGGACGAGGGCGCGGGACGCGGCGGACTTCCGGGCCGGGGCGTCGACCGGGGCGTAGGGGTCGGGCGGGGGTGCACCGCGCTCCCGTGCGTTCGCCGCCGCGCGCAGGCGGTCCACCGCGCCGTCCATGGCGAACTGTGCCGCGCCGAGTCCTTCCACGACATAGCCGCGCCGGGCCTGCCCGCTCTCCTCGAAGGCGGACAGGATCCGGTACGTCGCCGAGAAGCCGCCCTCGACGCCTTCGGCCGCCACCGCGCCGCGGGTCACCACGCCGTGCCGGTCCAGAAGGGTGCGGGCCAGGGCGTGGGCGCGCAGGGTCGGGTCGGGCTCCTGGGCGGGCAGCAAAGACCAGCGGCCGGCGACCGTGGGCGGGCCGGTGCGCGAGGTGGGCCGGGCCGCCGCGGTGAGGCTTCCGTAGCGGCCGCGCGGGACGGCTCGGCGAGCCCGGTGGGCGGTGGAACCCGCGGTGCGGCCGGAGCCGAGGAGGGCGCGCATCGGGGCCAGCGTGTCGTTCGTGAGCCGGCCCGACCAGGCCAGCTCCCACAGCGCGTCGGCGAGTTGGGGATCGGTGGCTTCGGGATGGGTGGTGGCGCGGACCTGGTCGGCGATCTGGCGGAAGAACAGGCCGTAGCCGCCGGAGAGGGTGTCGAGGACCGACTGGTGGAGTGCCGTCGGCTCCAGGGGGTGCGCGGGTGGCACCAGGAGTGGGGCGGAGTCGGCGAGATACAGACTGACCCAACCGTCCTTGCCGGGCAGCGATCCGGCCCCGGCCCACAACACCTCGCCGGACGCGGTGAGTTCGTCCAGCATCGCCGGTGCGTAGCCGGAGACGCGGGACGGGAGGACGAGCTTCTCCAGGGCGGAGGCAGGGACCGAGGCGCCTTGGAGCTGCTCGACGGCGCGGATCAGACCGTCGATGCCGCGCAGGCCGTGACCGCCCAAGTGCTGCCATTGGGGCAGGAACTGAGCGAGGGCCGCCGGCGGTACCGGTTCGAGTTCGTGGCGAAGTGCCGCCAAGGAGCGGCGGCGCAGGCGGCGCAGGACGGTGGCGTCGCACCACTCCTGGCCGATGCCGGCCGGGTGGAACTCGCCCTGTACGACCCGGCCGTTGGCCGCCAGGCGTTGCAGGGCGCCCTCGGTGACCGCCGTGCCGAGGCCGAAGCGGGTCGCGGCCCCTGTCGACGTGAACGGGCCGTGGGTGCGGGCGTAGCGGGCCAGCAGGTCGCCCAGGGGGTCCTTGACCGGCTCCGTGAAGGCCTCGGGGACGCCGACCGGGAGGGCCGTGCCGAGGGCGTCGCGCAGGCGGCCCGCGTCCTCGATCGCCGCCCAGTGGTCGGTTCCGGCGATCCGGACGCGGATGGCCCGGCGGGCGGCGGCGAGGTCCTCGGCCCAGCCGGGCTCCGCTCCGCGCTCGGTCAACTCGGCGTCCGTGAGCGGCCCCAGGAGGCGCAGCAGGTCCGCGACACCTTCGGTGTCCTTGACGCGACGGTCCTCGGTACGCCACTGCAGCTCCTGCTCCAGCTCGGCCAGGACGTCCGCGTCGAGCAGCTCGCGCAGCTCGGCCTGACCGAGGAGCTCCGCCAGGAGGCGTGCGTCCAGAGACAGCGCGGCCGCGCGGCGCTCGGCGAGCGGAGAATCGCCCTCGTAGAGGAACTGCGCCACGTAGCCGAACAGGAGCGAGCGGGCGAAGGGGGAGGCCTCTGGGGTGGTGACCTCCACGAGGCGGACCTTGCGGGACTCGATGTCGCCCATCAGCTCGGCGAGGCCGGGAACGTCGAAGACGTCCTGGAGGCATTCGCGCACCGCCTCCAGGACGATCGGGAACGATCCGAACTCGCTCGCCACCTGGAGGAGTTGAGAGGCGCGCTGCCGCTGCTGCCACAGCGGAGTGCGCTTGCCCGGGTTGCGCTTGGGGAGCAGCAGCGCGCGGGCCGCGCACTCGCGGAAGCGGGAGGCGAACAGGGCCGATCCGCCCACCTGGTCGGTGACGATCTGATCCACGTCCCCCTTGTCGAAGGCGACGTCCGCCGCTCCGATGGGGGCCTGCTCGGTGTCGTACTCCATGCCCTGCTTGGCGGGCTCCTGGTCGAGGAGGTCCAGACCCATCAGGTCGGCGTCGGGCAGGCGCAGCACGATGCCGTCGTCGGCGTGCATGACCTGGGCGTCCATGCCGTACTTCTCGCTGAGGCGGGCGCCCAGCGCGAGGGCCCACGGGGCGTGCACCTGGGCGCCGAAGGGGGAGTGGACGACGACGCGCCAGTCACCCAGCTCGTCGCGGAACCGCTCGACCACGATGGTGCGGTCGTCCGGGATGTGACCGCAGGCCTCGCGCTGCTCGGACAGGTACGACAGGACATTGTCCGCGGCCCAGGTGTCGAGGCCCGCCGAGGCGAGCCGCACGCGCGCGTCGTCGGGCTTCAGGGAGCCGACCTCGCGGAGGAACGCGCCCACCGCACGGCCCAGTTCGAGCGGGCGGCCCAGCTGGTCGCCCTTCCAGAACGGCAGCCGGCCGGGGACGCCGGGGGCGGGCGAGACCAGGACGCGGTCGCGCGTGATGTCCTCGATGCGCCAGGAACTGGTGCCCAGGGTGAAGACGTCGCCGACGCGGGACTCGTAGACCATCTCCTCGTCGAGCTCACCGACGCGGCCGCCGCCCTTCTTGGGGTCGGCTCCCGCGAGGAAGACGCCGAAGAGGCCGCGGTCGGGGATCGTGCCTCCCGAGGTGACGGCGAGGCGCTGCGCGCCGGGGCGGCCCGTGACCGTGCCGGCGACGCGGTCCCAGACGACGCGAGGGCGCAGCTCGGCGAAGGCGTCCGACGGGTAGCGGCCCGCCAGCATGTCGAGGACACCGGTGAACGCCGACTCGGGGAGCGAGGCGAACGGGGCAGCCCTGCGGACCAGGGCGATCAGGTCGTCGACCTGCCAGGTGTCCAGGGCGGTGATCGCGACCAACTGCTGAGCGAGCACGTCAAGAGGGTTGGCCGGGACGCGGAGCGACTCGATGGAGCCCGACCGCATGCGCTCGGTCACGACCGCCGACTGGACCAGGTCGCCGCGGTACTTCGGGAACACGACTCCCGTGGAAACCGCGCCCACCTGGTGACCCGCCCGGCCCACGCGCTGCAGTCCGGAGGCGACCGAGGGCGGCGACTCCACCTGGACGACCAGATCCACGGCGCCCATGTCGATGCCCAGCTCCAGGCTGGAGGTGGCCACGACGGCGGGCAGCCGACCCGCCTTCAGGTCTTCCTCGACCAGCGCGCGCTGCTCCTTGGAGACCGAACCGTGGTGGGCGCGCGCGATGACCGGGGGAGCTCCCTTGGCGGCACCCGACTCGGCCATCAGCTCGGCCGGGGAGTGGTCCTCGGGGAGCGCCTCGCCGGTGGCACGCTCGTACGCGATCTCGTTCAGCCTGTTGCACAACCGCTCCGCGAGACGGCGGGAGTTGGCGAAGACGATGGTGGAGCGGTGGGCCTCGATGAGGTCCGTGATGCGCTCCTCGACGTGCGGCCAGATGGAGGGGCGCTCGGCCTTCTGGTCGGAGTCGGCGACCGGGGAGCCTCCCAGCTCTCCGAGGTCCTCGACAGGGACGACCACCGACAGGTCGAACTCCTTGCCGGAGGGCGGCTGGACGATCTCCACCTTGCGCTGCGGGGAGAGATAGCGCGCCACCTCGTCGACCGGACGGACCGTCGCGGAGAGGCCGATGCGGCGGGCCGGGCGGGGCAGCAGCTCGTCGAGGCGCTCCAGGGAGAGTGCCAGGTGGGCCCCGCGCTTGGTGCCCGCCACCGCGTGCACCTCGTCCAGGATCACCGTCTCGATGCCGGTCAGCGCGTCACGCGTGGCCGACGTCAGCATCAGGAACAGGGACTCGGGGGTCGTGATCAGGATGTCCGGCGGGCGGGTGGCGAGGGCGCGCCGCTCGGCGGGCGGGGTGTCGCCGGAGCGGATGCCGACCTTCACCTCGGGCTCGGGCAGGCCGAGGCGCACGGCCTCCTGGCGGATCCCGGTGAGCGGGCTGCGCAGATTGCGCTCCACGTCGACCGCCAGGGCCTTCAGCGGCGACACGTACAGCACCCGGCAGCGCTTCTTGGGGTCGGCGGGCGGTGGCGACGACGCCAGCTGGTCGAGGGCCGCCAGGAACGCGGCCAGCGTCTTGCCCGAGCCGGTCGGCGCGACCACCAGCACGTCCGAGCCCTCGCCGATCGCCCGCCACGCTCCGGCCTGCGCGGACGTGGGCGCGGAGAAGGCCCCCGTGAACCAGCCGCGGGTCGCGGGGGAGAACCCGTCAAGCGCACCGAGGGCGCCACGGGGGTCGTGGGCGCTGTGGGCCCCCTGCCTGGAGCTGACCATGCCTCCATCCTGCACCCCACCACTGACAACGGCTGTGACCAGCGCAAACGGGTGGTTCGGCGCGCCGGGAATGACGCAGAATGGGGCTATGGCGGGCAAGGGCGAATGGGCACGGCACTGGCGGTACGAGCAGCTGCCCGGCCTCGACCTGCTGCGTGCCCGCTACCTCCGCCACACCTTTCCGCGCCACAGCCACGACGGATATGTGTTCGGCGCGGTCACCGGCGGTGTCGAGGCGGTCGGCATGCCCGACGGCACCCTGCTCGCGGGGCCCGGCAGCGTCGTCATGATCAACCCGGAAGTGGCCCACACCGCGCAGGCGGGCGCCCCCGAGGGGTGGTCGTACTCCACGCTCTACCCGTCGGCACAGGTCGTCGCCGAGATCGCCGCGGAGACCACCACGGTCCGTGGCACCGCGGGTTTCGGGGAGCAGATCGTCACCGACCCGCAGGCCGCCCGGATGATCAGCGAGGTGCACCGCGCGGCCGAGCAGGGCAACGCGCTGGCCGCCGACAGCCTCCTGAGGATCGTGGTCGCCCGGCTGCTGCGCGACCACGGCACGGCGCTCGAACAACGTCCCCGCAGGACCGCGGGCGCCAAGGCCGCGGCACGCGCGCGTGAGCTCCTCGAAGGGCGCATGGCCGATCCTCCGGCCCTGGAGACCCTCGCCGGCGAACTCGGGACCAGCCCGTTCGCCCTCCTACGGGCCTTCCGCGACGCCTACGGAATGCCGCCGCACACCTGGCTCACCAACGTCCGGGTGCGCGCCGCACGACGTCTCCTGGAAGGGGGCACCGCGCCCGCCGAGGCCGCCGTCTCCGTCGGTTTCACCGACCAGCCGCACCTGAACCGGCACTTCACCCGGATCGTCGGCGTGCCCCCGGGGGCGTACCAGCGGGAGCGCAAGAACGTACAAGACCCGGACGCCGGCCTGCTCGTACCGTCGGGGACGTGGCAGAACAGACAACACCCGCAGACATACGAGACGAACGCACCGCGGACCGTGCCCCCGAAGCCGTCGGCGGGCGCGCCGGAGGAACCGGCACGTCCGACGCCGTCGTCGTCCGCGACGCCCTCGGGGTCGGCATCGCCGTCGGACTCTCCGGATTCGCCTTCGGAGTGACCTCGGCGGGCAGCGGCCTCAGCGTGCTGCAGACCTGCACGCTCAGCCTTCTCGTCTTCACCGGGGCATCCCAGTTCGCGCTCGTCGGGGCGCTCGCGGCCGGCGGCAACCCGCTCACGGCCGCCGCGGGGGCGTTCTTCCTCGGCGTGCGCAACGCCTTCTACGGGCTGCGTCTCTCGCAACTGCTCGCGCTCCCACGCGCGGTGCGGCCGTTCGCCGCGCACTGGGTCATCGACGAGACGTCGGCCGTCTCGCTCGCCCAGCCCGACCGGCGTGGTGCGCGCATCGGGTTCACCGTCACCGGGCTGACCCTGTACGTGCTGTGGAACGCGACCACGCTGCTCGGCGCCCTCGGGGCCGAAGCCATCGGCGACACCGACGCCTGGGGGATCGACGCGGCCGGGCCCGCGGTGTTCCTGGCCCTGCTGGCACCCATGCTGAAGACCACCACGGAGCGGGCCGTCGCGGGTCTCGCCGTGCTCCTGATGCTCGGACTGCTGCCCGTGCTGCCCGGCGGAGTGCCCGTCCTGGTGGCCGCGCTCGCCGCGCCGATCGTGCTCTACCTGGAGGGACGTCGCCGCGCCGAGACCTCCAACGCGCCGCAAGGAGAAGACCGTTGAACATCTGGATCGCCATCGGCGTCACCGCAGTGGGCTGCTACGCAGCCAAGCTCATCGGTCTGCTCGTGCCCGCGGGGGCTTTGGAGCGGCCCTTGGTGAAGCGGCTCTCCGCCTTGTTGCCCGTCGCGCTGCTCGCCGCTCTCACCGCGCAGCAGACCTTCGCGGACGGCCGCACGCTGGTCCTCGACGCCAAGGCCGCCGGCCTCGCCGCGGCCGCCGTCGCACTGATGCTGCGGGCGCCCTTCCTGGTGATCGTCGCGGCCGCCGTGGTGGTGACGGCGGGAGTGCGCGCGCTCACCGGGTGAGGCGCCCGTGAGGCGCAGGGGGTGGGCTCACGTCGTGGGACCCACCCCCTCCGTGTCAGCGGTGGTCAGTGGGCCACGGGGACGGCCGCAGTGCTGCCCTGGGTCTCCGGGACACCGAGCTCGAGGGCTGTACGTTCGGGGCGGCAGAAGAGGGCCGCCAGGACTCCGCCCGCCACCAGGAGGCCCGAGGTCAGCAGCCAGCCGTGCTCGTACCCCGCGGACACGGTCGCGGCGCCGTCCACCATGCTGCCCAGGACGAGCGGCGAGAGGATGCCGCCGAGGGCGTACACGAAGGTCAGCACGCCCAGGACGAGGCCCCGTCGGGACGGCGGAGTGATGCGGGCGCACGCCGTGGACGCGACCGTGAGCATCACCATGGCGAGCGCCATCGGGCCCATCATCATGGGCATCTTCACGGCCAGGGAGCCGGTCGTCCCGTAGACGGCGGTGGCGCAGCCCGCGAGCGCGACAAGGATGCCCGCACCCGCGCCCACAGGGATGCGCGGAGGCGTGTCGCGCAGTGCCGCGCGACGCGACAGCAGACCGTGCACCAGAAGGACGGCGCCATTGGCGAGCGCGCCCAAGCCGACCATGGTGCTCGCCTGGTGCAGGTCCCAGCCGACGACGCTCTCCAAGTAGTCGGGCGCCCACGTGAGCAGCGTGCTCATCGACCAGTAGGCGGCGAACGAACCGAAGGCCGCGGTCAGGAAGGTGGGCGAGAGCAGGATCGCCCGCAGCGGCACCGTGAGCGCGGCCTCGGGTGCCCTGGCCGCCTCCTTGCCGACCGAAGGGGCCATCGGGCCTTCGGAGCCCCATATGCGCCACGCCACCGCCCAGACGATCCCCACGAGACCCACCGCGCCGAACGACGAGCGCCAGCCCCAGTGCGAGATCACCCAGCTCAGCACCGGCGAGGCCACCGCGACGCCGACCGCCGCTCCGACGAGCAGGATCGCGGTGGGCAGCGTCCGTTCGCGCTGCGGGAACCAGCCGTGCACGTGATGCATCGCGACCGGCGACGCGGGCCCCTCGGCGGCGCCCAGGAGGACGCGCGTGGCCACGAGCATGCCGAACCCGGCCGCGCCCCACAGCATCGGCAGCTGCGCCGCGGACCACATCAGGGCGAGCACCAGGAGCAGCGTCGTCGTACGGACCCGCTTCGTGAGGGCGGAGACGCCCAGAGCCGCGACCGAGAACAGCGCGAAGAACGCCGACTGCGCGGTGCCGAACTCCGCGCGGCTGATGCCGAAGTCCGCTCGGATCTCCGGGCCCGCGAGCCCGAGGACCGCCTTGTCGGCGAAGTTCACGACCATGAAGGCGAGCAGGAGCCAGGTCGTGCGCCAGGCCCCGCGCATCAGCAGCACCCGTCGTCTTCGTCTTCGTCGACGATACCGACGCTGATCATGCCCTCGGCGGCCTTGCGGCCTTCCGGGGAGCGCGTCAACTCCGTCGTCACGTCGGTCCCTTCGGCCACCGCGGCGGACTCGGCGGCCGCCCAGGTGAAGACGCCGCGAGCCATGGTGGAGGTCTCCTTCTTGGCACGCTGTGCGTACACCTCGGCACGCACGCGTGCCACCTCGATGTCGGTGGGCGCGGCGAGGGCGGCGGTCTCGGCCAGGTGCGCCGCGAGCCGCGACTCGCCCTCGGCGAGCAGCTGCTGGGCCCGCTCGGCGAGCTTGTGGGCGCCGCCCGATGCTCGCGCGAACTCGGCCGCGAGAGCCGCCTCCGGAGCCGGCTTGAGGTGGGCCGGGTTCTGGTCGTACCAGCCGCCCCACAGCCGCCACAGATTGCGCACGACGAACTCCGGCTCGTCGTAGGCCGGGTGGAGGTAGGGGCGCGACAGGAGCTCCTCGGGCACCTTGACGCCGTGGATGACCGCGTCGAGCCGGTGGCCCGCGTTCATCAGGGCCCGCGTCTGTTCGCACAGCGACTCCAGGAAGCGCGCGGTGTCGTCCAGGGCCCGGTTCACGCGCTCCGCGCCCACGATGGGCACGCCGTGGCCGGGCAGCAGCAGTTCGGCGCCCAGCTCCTGCATGGCGCGCAGCGCGCGGGCCCAGTCCTCCGGGTAGCGCTGCACCTTCTGGGGGTTGCCCGCGTTCGGCGTGTTCCAGATGAACAGGTCGCCCGTGCACAGGGTCTTCAGCTCCGGGATCCACACATAGGTGTGGTCGTCGGTCTCCCCGCGCGCGTGGACGAGCTCGAACGTCAGCGCGCCGCGGCGGACGGTCAGCCGGTCCCGGTAGACGGTGTCCGGGTAGCGGTACGTGCTGGGCCACTCCAGGGACGGCACGCCGAACTGCTTGCGGTTGATCCAGGAGTTGTAACCGGCCGTCCGGATGTAGCGGTCGAAGCGTGCCGGAACGGCTTCGTGCGCGATGACCTCAGGGAGGTCGGTGCCGGTTTCCCGCGCTTCCTTGTCGAAGGGAAACACTCCGAACACGTGGTCCACGTGGCCGTGCGTGTAGATCACGGACCGCACCGGACCCGCCCCGAACTCCTTGACCGCCGCGTGCAGTCGGGCCGCCGTGCGGAAGTCGCCCGAGTCGACGAGGACCACGCCGTCACCGGTGTCGAAGGCGGTCACGTTGGCGAACGCGGGGAAGAACCCGACTCGTTCACGCAGCCGCACCAGCTCGTCCCCCGAGAACGCGCCCGACAGATGCGGGAGCAGCGTCTCGGTGCCCTGCCAGACCCGGTCGGTGTAGGCGGTGTAATCCGCCGCCTTCTTCTCCGCTTCGTTGTGCTCTGTCATGTGTGCGGCTCCTCGTGTACGGGCGGTCCGTCGCCGTGCGGGGGCTGTCGTGCACCGGCTGCACACGAGTTAAGGGGCCGTCTGTGATGTCGAACACCGCCCGACGTCACACAAGGGCGGGCTGGGTAATGTGACGCGTCACAACGATGTGCCCCGCAACGGCCCGAGGGAGGATCCGTGCCGCTGTCGCCCGAGGCGCGCTCCCTCGCCGCGCGCTGCGAACCGCGCGTCAACGAACTGGCCCGCCGCATGGCCCGGGAGTCCTTCGAGGAGCTGCCCGGCTACGCGGAGCTGCCCGACGACGTGAAGGACCTGGAGATCGCCGCGACCGCCCGACACGGCGTACGGCTGTTCCTGCGGCGCGTGAACGACCCGGACCTGGACCACCCCGGCAGCCACCGGCTGTTCCGCGAGAGGGCCGCTCAGCGTGCCGAGGAGGGCATGGCGCTGCACCTCCTGCTGCGCACCCACGCCCTCGGCGTCTACGTCCTGTGGCAGGCACTGCGCGACGTGGCGCACCCCGGCGAGGAGGCGGCCCTCGTCGAACTGGTCGACATCCTGCTGCAGACCCACCCCGGCGTCGTCGGCGCGGTCGCCGAGACCTATCTGGACGAGCGGTCCGCGCTGGAGGCCGAACAGCGCGCCCAGCAGCGGTCGTTGGTCCGCGGACTGCTCGACGGGATGGTGCCGCCCGGGCACGTGCTCCTAGACCAGCTCCGGCTCGAAGGCCCGTCGCTCGTGCTGGCGCTCGGTCTGGACTCGCCGCCCCCGGAGGACCCCGTGGCCGTGCGGCGCCGGCTGCGGCGGGTGCAGACCGTCCTGGACCACGCCTTCGGCCTGGACGTACTGGCGCTGCTCGACGGCGACGGGGGCCGCGTCATCGTCCCCAAGGACTGCGCTCCGCCCGCCGACCTGCCCCGGCGCCTCGGCAAGGCCAGCGGCCTGCAGGTACGGGTGGCCGCGGTGCGGGCCGACGGTCCCGAGCACATCACCGACGCGGGCCGCACCGCGACCGAGATCCTGCGCATCACGCGCGTGTGCGGGCTGGCGCCCGCACTGCACCGCCTCGACGACGTCCTGCTCGAGTACCACCTGTCGCGGCGCAACGAGAGCAGCCATCGCATCGCCGCCCTCCTGGACCCGGTGGCCGAGCGTCCCGAGCTCCTGGAGACGCTGCGCACGCACCTGTCCCACCAGCAGGACCGGAGGGCCACCGCCGCCGCGCTCGCGCTGCACCCGAACACGGTCGACAACCGGCTCGCGAAGATCGCCGAGCAGACCGGCATCGACCTGTCGTCGCCGCGCGGCACGGCCCTCGCGATCGCCGCCCTGCTGCTGCGCGACTCCGAAGGCTGACCGCACGACGACGAGTACCGCGACGGGCCGCTACAAAGGGCGCCCGTATGCGCGCAGAGTGCGCAGCGCCTCGATCGTCACCATGGGGCGCGCCTCCAATGCGGTTCCCGGTGCCCACTGTCGCCAGTTGACCGGCCAGCCGCCGTCCTCCTGCTGCTCGTGCGCCAAGTGATCGAGGGAACGAGTCATCTCCTCCTCGGTGAACCAGGAGCGCGCCAGTGACTCGGGGACCTTCGCGTAGTCGTACGGGAAGTGGTGTTCGCCCGGTGCGTAGCCGGGCGCCACCGGCCAGTCGTCCCTGCGGTCCGGATCGAGCACCGCGAGACGCTGCTCACGCACGAGACGGCCGAGCCGGTCCGCGGCCGCCCGCGCGCGTGGGCGGTCCGGAACGCCGTCCAGGAAGGCGATCGCCGCCTGGATCTCGTACGGATGCGACGCCTTAAGGGACTCGACGGCGGTCCAGCAGAAGTCGGTGGCGCGGAACAGCCAGGCGTGCCACACCTCGTTGCGGTGCAGCAGGCCGACGACGGGGCCGGTGGCGAGCAGCTCGCTCGGCGGGTCGTCCACGATGGGGACGAAGGGAGCGCAGGGATAGCCGCGTTGGCTGGGATGCACTGCCGGAAGGGCGCCTTCGGGAGTGGAGACGGCGGTGAGATAGCGGCACACGCGTTCCACGCGCTGCCCGGAGCAGCGCCCGATGGAGTCCAGGACACGCAGCGCGTGACCGGTGTGCAGGGGCTGGCTGACGGGCCCGCGCAGATCCGGTTCGAGGGCGTGCCCGTATCCGTCGTCCTCGTTGCGGTACGCGGCCAGGGCGGCCTCCACGGCGTCGGCGGCGACTGCCCGGTCCTCCAGGAAGTGATAGGCGAAGCGGCGCTGTTCCAGGACGCGCGCGGTCAGCCAGATGAAGTGTTCGGCACGGGAGAGCGGGGAGCGTGCCGACGGCGATGAGGGGAGTGGGGATGCTCCGGATTCGGCCATGCACCGACCGTAGGACGGAAAGCGTTCTCGGCAAGCCTCCCCGACACGGCTGCACTCTCAGGGGCGGGATACTGGAGTCATGCGGTTGACGGTCTTCTGGCAGCAGATGGCGGATCACTTCGGGTCCGGGTACGCAGACACCTTCGCGCGCGACCACGTGATGGCGGGGCTCGGCGGGCGCACGGTCCACGAGGCGCTCGACGCCGGCTGGGAGGCGAAGGAGGTCTGGCGTGTGGTGTGCAGCACGATGGACGTGCCTCAGGAAAACCGCTGAGAGCCGCTGAGAACCCCGAGGCCCGCCGAGCGGCGTGATGCGTGGGGCCTGGCGTCGATTGTCGGTGACGTGGGCGAGACTGGCACCGTGGCAGCGACAGACGAGAACCTCCAGGTGGCGACCGACGCCGCTCCGCCCGGCACGACACCGCCCGAGCGGCCGCCGGGCCCGGCGGTGACTCCGCGCGCGGGCATGCCGCGCTGGTTGCCGCGCGCCATGGTGCTCGCTCTGGCCCTCATCGCCTGCTTCCAGCTGGGCAGTTGGGCCTTTCACCAGGTCACAGGGCTGCTGATCAACGTATTGATCGCGTTCTTCCTGGCACTCGCCGTGGAGCCCGCGGTGAGCTGGATGTCGGCGCGTGGACTCCGTCGCGGCCTGGCCACGTTCCTGGTTTTCCTCGCGGTGCTGGTCGCGGGCGCGGGCTTCGTCGTGCTGATGGGATCGATGCTCGCCGGCCAGATCGTCGACATGGTCGAGGACTTCCCGCAGTACCTCGACCAGGTCATCAACTGGGTCAACCAGACGTTCCACACGGACCTGAGCCGAGTCGAGGTCCAGGACAGCCTGCTGCACTCGGACTGGCTGCAGAAGTACGTGCAGAACAGCGCGACCGGCGTCCTGGACGTCTCCGCGCAGGTGCTCGGCGGACTCTTCCAGTTGCTGACGATCGGGCTGTTCTCGTTCTACTTCGCCGCCGACGGCCCGCGCCTGCGGCGTGCGCTCTGCTCGGTGCTGCCGCCCGCCAAGCAGGCCGAGGTGCTGCGCGCCTGGGAGATCGCCGTCGACAAGACCGGTGGGTATCTCTACTCGCGCGGCCTGATGGCGCTCATCTCCGGGATCGCGCACTACATCCTGCTGCAGGCGCTCGGGGTGCCCTACGCGCCCGTGCTCGCCGTGTGGGTGGGCCTCGTCTCGCAGTTCATCCCGACCATCGGCACCTACCTGGCGGGCGCGCTGCCGATGCTGATCGCCTTCACGGTGGATCCCTGGTACGCGCTGTGGGTGCTCATCTTCGTGGTGATCTACCAGCAGTTCGAGAACTACATGCTGCAGCCGAAGCTGACCTCGAAGACGGTGGACATCCACCCGGCGGTCGCCTTCGGGTCGGTCATCGCGGGTACCGCGCTGCTCGGTGCTGTCGGGGCGCTCATCGCGATCCCCGCCGTCGCCACGCTGCAGGCGTTCCTGGGGGCGTACGTGAAGCGGTACGACGTGACGGACGACCCGCGGGTGCACGGGCACCGCCGACGTGGCGGGGCGCCGCTGCTCGCGCGCATGCGGCGTGCCCTGAGGGGGCCGAACGAGCCGGGCGCGGCGTCCCAGAGCGATTCCGAAGCCGGTGGGCGGACCGGTCAGTAGGTGACCGCCGCCCAGGCGCCTGCGGCGAGTACCGCCACGCCGTAGGCGGCCACCGCGATCCACATGGCGCTCTCCTTGGCACGATCCGTCCATGTCGTACGGGACATCAGCCAGGCCAGGGCCGGCAGGACGAGCACGGCATGCAGGCTGACCCCGTGCAGCGGCTTGAGGGCGGCTGTCGAGTGATAGGCCGCCTCCTGGTGCCCGGTCCTGGTCAGCGTCACCCCGCGCGCGATCATGGCCGCGCCGGACGCCAGAGCCACCAGGAGGACGGCGAAACCGGAGCGCACGGCGAGCGGCATTCCCGTAGGGCCGCTCGGCCGCTTACGGAAGGCGGCGACGGCGAAGAGCGTCAGGAGCACCACCAGAATGCCGCCGCCCACGGCGAGAGACAGGGAGACGGCGGTGTCGAAGGCGCTCTCCATGTTGAGGTGCGAGGGGACCTTGCGCCATGCCTGAAGGGTGATGCCCCCGACCTCGAGGACACAGTCCGCGGCGAACACCACGAGCAGAGCGTTCCTTCGCCGGGCGCCGATCTGCAGGTACGACGTCACCCAGGTGAGAGCGATCAGGGTCAGGCCGAAGGAGAGCCCGAAGGTGATCGGCTTGCGCCAGGAGACCGGGCCGTTCCACGGACCGCCGTCGACCCCGAACACGGCGAGGTGGACGAGGCCCGACGCCATCAGGGCGGCACCGGTCGCGTAACAGAGACGCTCGGCGGGGCGGGCCGTCCGCCACAGGGCGTCTGTGCGGCGGGGCGCGAGGGCGGGGTCCATGGCGCGGGCGGTCTCCATGGGCACAAGGGTCCTCGCGCGGACCCGCCCGGACGTCGTCCGGCCGAAGACACTCGCGGTACGCCACGGGGAGTAGGGATCACGCCCGGCCGTGCCGTCGGCCGCGTCGGACGGCGGGCCACTGAAGATCACGGACGTCGCGCGAGGAAGACGAACTCTCTTCCCGGGCGGTCGGGAGCGTCGCGTACGTCCCGCACCACATAGCCGTGCGCCTTCAGGTCCTGCTCGATCTCCTCCCGCTCCCGGAAGCGCAGGGTCGAGTCCGACGTGAGCACCTGGCCGTCCGCGGCGAAGGCGTAGGTCCAGCGGAACGTCACCAGGGGCGGGCTCACATCGATCAGCTCGACCCAGCTCCTGACGGAGCCCACGCCAGGGATCTCCGTCTCCTGGTCGGAGGACGCGCGGGTCCACTCCTCCCAGGCCCGCCGAGCCGGGACACGGGTCTCGAAGACCAGGTGTCCGCCGGGCCGCAGCGCGTCACGGGCCCCCTGGAGCGTCTTCCGCCACGACTGCGGGTCGGCGATGGCCTGGGCCACGTTCGCCGTCATCGTCGCGAGGTCGACCCGCAGCGGTGGGAGGTCCGTCGCGTCGCCGTGGATCCAGCGCACGCGCCCACTGCCCGGCTTGGCCCGCGCGACGTCCAGCGAGGCCAGGGCGGGATCCACACCGACCACCTCGACCCCGCGCTCGGCCAGGAGGAGCGCGAACACCCCTGTGCCGCAGCCGATGTCCAGGACACGGCGCGCCGAGAGCTCGTCCGTCAGCCGGAGATAGGCGTCCAGGTCGCCGCGGTCGGGATCGAGCGGGTCATAGATCGCCGCGAGCCGTGGATGGGCGAAGCAGTCGTCAGCCATGCGGCTGAACGTAGGCCGCGGCCCGGGCGAAGAGTCAACGGTTTCGGGGAGGTCTCAAGCCTTGGATCTCACGGCCGCGGGCCTGCCCGATCCAAGCCCGCCGGCACGGGGCGGGGTGCCGGAACGTCTTCCTCCCGTGCCGCGTGGTGCGCTTGACACCGAAATCGAACATCCATTCTTATGGAGTGTCCAGGGGCTCTCACCCCAGCATTCCCAAGGGATTCGAAGAGAGTGCCCGGGCGAGGAGCCTCGAGTTATCCACAGGCCGGACGGGCGTCGAGGCCGATTGTCAGTGGCAGGCGTTAGCGTCTTTGACGTGAAGCGATCGACTCAAGCAAATCGGGTGGAACCCATGGCAGGAACCGACCGCGAGAAGGCGCTCGACGCCGCGCTCGCACAGATTGAACGGCAATTCGGCAAGGGCGCGGTCATGCGCATGGGCGAGCGGCCGAACGAGCCCATCGAGGTGATCTCCACCGGCTCGACCGCGCTCGACGTCGCGCTCGGCGTCGGCGGCATCCCGCGCGGCCGTGTGGTGGAGGTCTACGGCCCGGAGTCCTCCGGCAAGACGACCCTGACCCTGCACGCCGTGGCCAACGCCCAGCGCGCGGGCGGCGCGGTGGCCTTCGTGGACGCCGAGCACGCCCTCGACCCCGAGTACGCCAAGAAGCTCGGCGTCGACATCGACAACCTGATCCTGTCGCAGCCGGACAACGGCGAGCAGGCGCTCGAGATCGTCGACATGCTGGTCCGCTCCGGCGCCCTCGACCTCATCGTCATCGACTCCGTCGCGGCCCTCGTGCCGCGCGCGGAGATCGAGGGCGAGATGGGTGACTCGCACGTGGGTCTGCAGGCCCGCCTGATGAGCCAGGCCCTCCGGAAGATCACCAGCGCGCTCAACCAGTCCAAGACCACCGCGATCTTCATCAACCAGCTCCGCGAGAAGATCGGCGTGATGTTCGGCTCGCCGGAGACCACGACCGGTGGCCGCGCGCTGAAGTTCTACGCCTCCGTGCGCATGGACATCCGCCGCATCGAGACCCTGAAGGACGGCACCGACGCGGTGGGCAACCGCACCCGCGTCAAGGTCGTCAAGAACAAGGTCGCGCCGCCCTTCAAGCAGGCCGAGTTCGACATCCTCTACGGCCAGGGCATCTCCCGCGAGGGCGGCCTGATCGACATGGGCGTGGAGCACGGTTTCGTCCGCAAGGCCGGCGCCTGGTACACGTACGAGGGCGACCAGCTCGGCCAGGGCAAGGAGAACGCGCGCAACTTCCTGAAGGACAACCCCGACCTGGCCAACGAGATCGAGAAGAAGATCAAGGAGAAGCTCGGCGTCGGCGTGAAGAAGACGGAGGAGCCGGTCGGCGAGCCGGTTGCGGACGCGGCTGCCGCTGTCCCCGCCGAGGACGCGGTGAACGCGGCGAAGGCGGTGCCCGCACCCAAGGCCGCGAAGTCCAAGGCCACGGCGGCCAAGAGCTAATCCGCCGTGACACGACGAACCGACTGGGCCGAGTACGACGCCCGCCCCGCCTCCCTCCGGGGCAGCGAGGGCGCCGGGGTGTACGACGATGCCGCGCACGGGGCGGCCGGTGACGACGGGGAATCGGGGGACGGCGCGGCGGGTGGACCGCGCCGTGGTGGACGTTCGCGTGGCGGAGCCGGGCCGCGCGGGCGTCGGCGCAAGGGCGGGTTCGGGGATCCGTCCGGCGCCGCACAGGACGACGGCCCTCCTGACTCGTCGAGGGCCGAGCGGGGGGAACCGTCAGGGGACCCGGCGGAGCGGGCGCGGAACATCTGTCTGCGCCTGCTCACCGGGACCCCGCGCACGCGCAAGCAGCTCGCCGACGCGCTGCGCAAGCGGGAGATCCCGGACGAGATCGCGGAAGAGGTGCTGTCCCGGTTCGAGGAGGTCGGGCTGATCAACGACAGTGCCTTCGCCGATGCGTGGGTGGAGTCCCGGCACCACGGGAGAGGCCTTGCCCGCCGGGCGCTCGCACGTGAGCTGCGCACCAAGGGCGTGGACTCCACCGTGATCGACGATGCGGTGGGGCAGCTCGACTCCGATCAGGAGGAGGAGACCGCGCGCGAACTCGTCGCGCGCAAGCTCCGCTCCACGCGCGGGCTCGACCGGGACAAGCGGCTGCGACGGCTCGCGGGGATGCTGGCGCGCAAGGGGTATCCCGAGGGGATGGCGCTCAGGGTGGTCCGGCAGGCGCTGGAGGAAGAGGGGGAGGAGACCGAGGACCTGGGGTTCGCGGAGTAGCGGTGGTCCGGGGCGGTTGGCCAGTGGCCGGGTGCTCGGGCGTCGTGGCTGGGGTTCCTGGGGGCGCCCCCTCCTCCCCTTCTCGTCCCGTTCCTGGGGGCTGTGACCCCAGACCCCCTGCACGCTTGCCTGCCGTCTGAACGCGCGCCTTGTGCGTGGTCGCTCGCACAGTTCCTCGCGCCCCTGAGGGGAGCTGGTGGGGTTTACCCCACCTCGAGACGCCTGGTCGCCGCAGTGTGTCGGACCCTGTGCGCGGGCCATCGTTGACGCATGACCTTGAAGATGCGCACGGTTCGCCGGGGGACGTCATGATGCTGGGCTACGCACTGCAGACCGTCCGGGACCGTAAGGGCGGGTTCCTGGGGGCCTTTCTCGCGCTGATGTGCGCGGCCGCCCTCGTCACCGCCTGCGGCACCCTGCTGGAGACAGGGCTGCGCGGCTCGGTGCGCACCGAGCGCTACGCGGCCGCGCCGGTCCTCGTCTCCGCGGACCAGAACGTGCACCAGACCATCGTCAAGCACAAGAAGGGCAAGACGAAGGTCAAGCACAAGGCCAAGCCGATCGCCGAGCGGGCCTGGCTGTCGCAGGACCTCGTACGGAAGGTGCGGGCGGTGCCCGGCGTGCGGCAGGCCGTCCCCGAACTCACCTTCCTCGCCGAGCCTTCGGCATCGGGAGCGGTCGATCCCGACCGGCCCGCCTTCGGGCACGCCTGGGACTCCGCGGCCCTCACGCCGTACAAGCTGGCCGAGGGAAGCGCGCCCCGGTCCGGCGGCGACATCGTGGTGGACAAGGACCTCGCGGCCCGCGCCCACCTCGCCGTCGGCGACCGACTCGCCGTGCAGTCCACCCAGGACCCGCGGACGTACCGCGTGACCGGTATCGCGGCACCCGGCGCGGGCGCCACCGTCACCCGGCAGACGTCGCTGTTCTTCTCCACCGCCGAGGCCGAGCGGCTCGCCGCGCACCCCGGCCGGGTCACGGCGATCGGCGTCGTGCCCGAACCGGGCCGGAACGTGGCCGAGTTGAAGCAGGACGTCGCGCACGCGCTCAAGGGGACGACGGCACGCGTCACCTCCGGGGACGAGCGCGGCCCCGTCGAGTTCCTGGACGGGGCCGCCGCGCGGGTGAAGCTCGTCAGCATGGGCGGGGCCATGGGCGGCACGTCCCTGCTCGTCGCCGTCCTCGTGGTCGTCGGCACCTTCGCCCTGTCCGTGCAGCAGCGCCACCGCGAACTCGCCCTGCTGCGCGCCATCGCCGCCACGCCCCGGCAGATCCGCAAGCTGCTCGGGTGCGAGGCGCTGATCGTCGGCGCGGCCGCCGGCGTCGTCGGCTCCCTCGCGGGCCTGCCGCTCGGCGGCTGGCTCTACGGGCGGTTCGTCGAACTCGGCGCCGTACCCGCCACGTTGGAACGCACTGTGAGCTTCTTCCCGGTCGTCGCGGGACTCGCCGCCACGCTCTTCGGCGCCTGGGCCGCCACCCGTGTCGCCGCCCGACGCATCGCCAGGATCCGCCCTGCCGCCGCGCTCGCCGAAGCGAGCGTCGAACCGACACGCCCCGCCGTGCTCCGGACCGTCGCCGGGCTCGTCGCCCTCGCGGGCGGCACCGTGCTCGTCGTCGTCCTCGGCGGGCTGCGCACCGAGGCGGCCTCGACTCCCGTCACCTTCCTGTCCGTTGTCGTCCTCGCCGTCGCCGTCTCCCTTCTGGGGCCGCTCCTGGTCCGGGCGACCATGGCCGTCCTGGGTCTTCCGCTGCGCGCGGTCGGCCCCGGTGCCCGGCTCGCCACCGCCAACCTGCGCGGCCACGCCGCCCGCATGGCCGCCGTGGTCACCCCGCTCACCCTCCTCGTCGGAATGACCTGCACCGTGCTGTTCGTCCAGCCCACGCTCGGCGACGCCGCGCGGGCCCAGGCCCGCGAGGGCGTGCGCGCCGACTGGGTGCTCGCCGCTCAGGGGCCCGGCATCCCGGACGCGGCCGTACGTGATCTGCGTACGGACAAGGGGACCACCGTCACCGAGGTCGTCCGCTCCACGGTCCGCGTCGGCCTCGACAAGTACCCGGTGCAAGGCGTCACGCCGACCGGGCTCACCCGCACCTGGGACCCGGACGTCACCGCGGGCTCGCTCTCGCGCTTCGGGGAGCGCTCGGTCGCCGTAAGTGAACTGGCCGCCGATCAGCAGCACCTGAAGCCCGGCAGCAAGCTGAAGCTGACGCTCGGCGACGGCACACCCGCCACGCTCACCGTCGCCGCCGTCTACGCCCGCGGTCTGGGCTTCGGCGATCTGACCGTCTCCCACGATCTGCTCTCGCGCCACATCGACAATCCGCTCGCCTCCTCCGTGCTCGTCTCCACCAGCCGCACACAGGAACAACTCGCGGACACGCTCCGTGAGTTCCCGGCCGTGCGAGTTCTCTCGCCGGACGCCGCCGACGGGCTCCAGGAGGCGCGGCAGCAGGCCAACGCCGAGGTCAACCTCATCGCCATGGCCCTCGTTCTCGCCTTCACCGCCATCGCCGTCGTCAACACCCTCGCGATGTCGGTGTCCGAGCGGATCCGGGAGTTCGCCCTGCTCCGCCTCGCCGGCGCGACGCGGCGCCAGGTCCTGCGGATGCTCCGCATCGAGGCGCTGACCGTCGTCCTCATGGGCGTGGCGCTCGGCAGCGGCATCGCGGCCGCCGTGCTCAGCGCCTTCAGCCTCGGCATGACGGGTACGGCAGCCCCGGCCGTACTGCCCCTGACCTACGTCACCGTGGTCGCGGGCGCCGGACTGCTCGCGCTCACTGCGACGGCGCTGCCCGGCCGCGTGGCGCTGCGGGTCCGCCCCGTCACCGTCGCAACGGCCAAGGAGTAAGGAGCGCTTCGCCATTGAGGGTGCCCCTTACGGAAGCCATGTCCGTAAGGGGCACCCTCGCGTCATGCGAGCAGAGTCAGCCGGCGGTCACCGGAAGTCCCGCAGCGCGCCACGCCTGGAACCCGCCCACCAGGTCCGTCGCCCGGCGCAGCCCCAACTGTCGCAGGGAGGCGGCCGCGAGACTCGACGCGTAGCCCTCGTTGCAGACGACCACCACATGGAGGTCGTGTCCGGTCGCCTCCGCAGCGCGGTGGCTGCCCTGCGGGTCGAGGCGCCACTCCAGTTCGTTGCGCTCGACCACGAGGGCGCCGGGGATCAGGCCGTCGCGCTCGCGCAGCGCCGCGTACCGGATGTCGACGAGCAGCGCCTCGCCGGCCGCTGCGGCCGCGAACGCCTCCGGCGCCTCGATCCGGTCGAGCCCGGACCGTACCCGCTCCAGCAGTTCGTCGATGCCCACGGGGTCCACGTGCGGCGCGGCATCGTTCGGGAAGTCGCTCACTGCCAGTCCTCCGGGCGTTCCACCGACTCCAGGCGCAGGGTCTGGCCGGTGCGGCTGTAGCGCCGGATCTGCGGGAGCGGCGGGTAGTAGGCGTGCACCGAGACGGCGTGCTCGGTGGTGGACTCGTTCAGGACCTCGTGGACGTGGTGGCGGCCGAAGGCGCGGCCCTGACCCGCCGTCAACCGCCGCTCCCTGTCGACCCCTTCGGAGAGTTCCAGGGTCTTCCAGCCGTCGGTGGGCAGCCGGGCGGCGAGCGAGTTCTCCTTCAGTTCGCCGGACGCGGCGAGGAAGGCGCCGACCGAGTCGGCGTGGTCGTGCCAGCCGGTGCCGGTGCCCGGCGGCCAGCCGATCAGCCAGGCCTCGCTGCCGCCGGGGCCTTCGAGCCGTACCCACGTACGGCCTTCGGGATCGAGCGGCAGGGAGGCGATGAGGTCGCGGTCCGCGGCGGTGCGGCGGACGAAGTCGAGGAGGTCGGCCTGGGTGGGCGCCGCGGTGGTGGGCGCCGAGGGAGCCGGGGTGGCGGGAAGGGACACGGGTACCGTCCTGAAGGTTCGCGAAGGACGCGCGCCACCGGCCGAAGAGGCATCGAAAGTCTTCGAAAGGCATCGAAGGCCATTGAAGAGTTCGATGAGGCCGGAGAGACGGCCGGGCGCGCGGGGAGGGTGAAGCAGGCGAATTCAGCAGGACGGGCGACACACGCAGCCCGCGTAACGGACAAGGTCCATATGGACCCTCCGCCACAGGCGCACATCGGTGTCGATCGTCGTCACGTTCCGGAGTACACCATGGCGGTAGGGACCGGTCAACTCGCGCGCGGGAGGCGCGCGGAGCACGGGAAGCCCGGGAGGCTCAGGAGGCGCCACCCACCTCCGAAGAGGCCGCCGCCGGTTCCTCGGCGGCCGCGGCCGGCCCGCCGAGCGCCGTCTGCGCCGCTTCGTAGAGCTCCGCAGGGCGTACACCGCTGAGCGCCGTGACCAGGTGCCCGTCGGAGCGGATCAGCAGCACCGAGTGGGCCGGAGCGCCCGGATAACTCTCCGCTACGAGCAGCTCCGCCTCGTGCGGCAGTGCGCTGACGGCCGCCGCGAGCCGGGGCATGAGGCCCGCCGACATCCAGTGCTTGCGGTCCCACACACCCGTGCCGGGCGCCACCAGGACCACGAGCAGAGGCCCGAGGCCGAGACGGTCGCGCAGCCGGACGAACGAGCCGTCGGGCGCCGTGACCCGCACATCGGCGGCCGGGGCCCCGGCCGCCGTGCCGACATCCACCTGGGACTCGGTGCGCGGAGGGGAGAGCGGGGAATCGGCGTACGCCCCCGGCGCGCCCAGCGGGCCGTGCCCCAAGTGGCCGTCCATGAGCAGCGCGTCATGACCGCGGGCGGCCCCGGGCACGTACGAGCGCAGGCCGCCGCTGCCCCGCAGTATCGGCAGCGCCTGGTCCGCGGCGCGCAGTCGGGCGGCGACGGCGGCCCGGCGCTCCGTCTGGTAGCTGTCCAGGAGGGCGTCGGGGGCGGGGCGCCGCCCGTCGTGCCAGGCCAGGGCCAGCTTCCAGGCGAGGTTGTCGGCGTCGCGCAGGCCCTCGTCCAGGCCCTGCGTACCGAGCGCGCCGAGCAGGTGCGCGGCGTCCCCTGCGAGGAAGACGCGGCCCACGCGCCAGCGCCGGGCGAGGCGGTGGTGCACGGTGTGCACGCCCGTGTCGAGCAGCTCGTACGGCGGGGTGGAGCCGCCGCACCAGCCCGCGAGGGTCTCTCGGATGCGTGTCACCAGCACGTCCGGGGTGACCAGGTCGCTGCGCGGCGGCAGCAGCCAGTCGAGGCGCCAGACGCCGTCGGCCAGCGGGCGGCCGACGACCTCCGCGCCGGACGACCCCGACGTCCGCCACGGAGGGTTGCGATGGAGCAACGCCTCACCCGGCCAGGGAAGTTCCGTGCGCAGCGCGGCGACGGCGTGTCGCTCGACGGCGGTGCGGCCGGGGAAGCGGATGTCGAGGAGCTTGCGCACGGTGGAGCGGGGGCCGTCGCAGCCGACCAGGTAACTGCCGCGCCACCAGGTGCCCTTGGGGCCGCGCGTGTGCGCCGTCAGCCCGTTCTTCTCCTCCTCGACCGAGTCCAGGCGGCTGTCGACGGCGACCTTGATCAGCCGTTCGTCCGCGACGGCCGAGCGCAGGGCGCCGGTCAGTGCGTGCTGGGCGAGGTGCAGGGGAGCGGGGATCTGCTCACCGAAGGTGAGCGCACGCATCTCTTGTTTGCGGCGCAGGGAGCGCCAGCCGGTCCACCGGGATCCGATCGCGTCGAGGGACGTGCCGGTCAGGCGCTCGGCGAGGGCGGCGGTGTCCTCGCGCAACACCACCGTGCGGGCCGGGCGCGGCTCGTCCTTGCCGGGGCCCTCGTCGAGGACCACGGAGGGTACGCCGTGGCGGGCGAGGGCGAGGGACAGCGTGAGCCCGACGGGGCCCGCGCCGACGACGATCACCGGATCCACGGCGCGGCCCCTCCTGCCCCATGAGGCGCCGCGCAACGGGGCACGGGTGGCGTACTGGACGTACGGGAAGGGGCAGTTGGAGCGGGGTGCACGTTCACAGAGCGTATGCAACCCATTGCCGGTGCTTGCGTCAAGTGACGGAGGCAGTGGCGGGGACGCCACTGCCTCCGTCATACCTCAACGGTCGATGACGTGTCGTCAGACGCCGTTGTCGGTGCCGCTGCCTGTGGTCTTGCCCAGCTGCTGCTGGATTTCCGACATCTCCACGATGGGCTCGGCGGCCGGGGCCACCGTGATGCCCCTCTTGGTGTGCCGACCGCGCCGCTCGATCCAGTTGGCGAGCCCCGACAGGGCCAGACACATGGTGATGTAGATCGCGCCGACGACGATGACCACGGCGGTGATCGGGTTCTCGCCGTTGACGATGATGTTGTTCGCCATCGTGCGGGCCGCGAACAGCAGCTCACCGTAGGTGATGATGTAGCCGAGCGAGGTGTCCTTCAGCGTCACCACGAGCTGGCTGATCATCGTCGGGAGCATCGAGCGGACGGCCTGCGGCAGCAGCAGCATCGTCATCACCTGGGTCTTGCGCAGACCCAGCGCGTACGCGGCTTCCACCTGGCCGCGCGGTACGGCGTTGATGCCCGCGCGGAGCACCTCCGCCTGGACGCAGCCGTTGTAGACGGTCAGGCCGATGACGAGCGCCCAGAAGGCGGCGTTCTCACCGACGACCCCGAGGTTCTCCTTATAGGTGAGGAAAAGCACCCACAAGGCGTAGATCGTGATCAGCAGAGGGATGGCGCGGAACAGCTCGATGAAGCCCGTGGCGACCACGCTGACCGGCTTGTGGTCCGAGAGCCGGGCGACCGCGAGGAGCAGGCCGAGCAGCAGGGAGAGCACACCGGCGGCGGCGAACACCTTGAGGGTGGTCAGCACGCCGTCGCGGATGTTCGCCCGGACGCCCGCGTTGTTGAAGATGTTCCAGACCTCGGGCTCCAGCTGGCCCGTCACGTTCATCCGGTAGAGCGTGAACGCGATCAGGCCGAGCACCGCGAGGGAGCCGACGACCGTGTAGATCAGGTTGCGCACCCGGGCCTTGGGACCGGGCGCGTCGTACAGGACGCTCGAACTCATCGTGCGACCCCCATGCGGCGCTCGAGCAGCCGGAACAGACCGCTGATGGCGAAGGTGATGATCAGGTAGCCGAGGGCCACCCACAGGAAGATCCAGCCGATCGCGAAGCCCTTGTCGCTCAGCAGCTTCTGCACGCCGAAGAGTTCGGCGACGCTGAACGCGCCCGCGATGGCGGAGTTCTTGGTCAGCGCGATGAAGATCGAGCTGAGCGGCGGCAGCACGGTCCGGGTGGCCTGCGGCAGGATGATCATGCGCAGGGTCTGCGAGAACGTCATGCCGATCGACCGGGCGGCCTCGGCCTGGCCCAGCGGCACCGTGTTGATGCCGGAGCGCACGGCCTCACAGACGAACGCCGAGGTGTAGCAGCCGAGCGCGAGCAGCGCCTTGGCCCACGGGCTCATGCTCACCCCGAAGAGGGGCGGGATGACGAACCACACGATCATGAAGAGCAGCGTCAGCGGAGTGTTGCGGAAGAGCGTGACCCACGCGGTGCCGAAGATGCGCAGCGGGGGGACGGGGGAGACGCGGAACCCGGCGATGAGAACGCCGAGAACCATCGCCAGGAGCCCGCTGGAGAGGGTCAGCAGGACGGTGCCTATGAACCCCTCGCGGAACTCCGGGAGATAGTCGAGCAATACGTTCACGGGGATGTCCTCGTGGGCGACGGCGGACGGGCGACGGGGACCGTGCCGCGGGCGCACCACCAGGGTGCGCCCGCCGCAGGGACCCGCTCCTCAGGGACTGAGGAGGCTGATCAGTAGCGCTCGAGGGCCGGCGGCTCGGTGTACTGGGAGCCGGACAGGCCGAGCGTCGCGTCGTACGCCTTCTTGTAGTCGCCGTTCTTCTGGTGCGCCTCGATGGCGTTGCTCACCGCGTCGCGCAGCGCCTTGTCGTCCTTGTTCATGCCGACGCCGTACGGCTCCTTGGTGAAGGGCTTGCCGACGACCTTCAGCTTGGTCGGACGCTGGGCCGCGTAGCCCTTGAGGATCGCGTCGTCGGTGGTGACGGCGTCGACCTCGCTGTTGAGGAGCTGCTGCACGCACTCGGAGTACTTGGACAGCTCGACGGTCTTCGCGCCGTACTTGGGCTTCTTGATCTCCTGCAGCGGGGTCGAGCCCTTGATGGAGCAGACCGTCTTGCCCTTGAGCGAGTCCGGGCCGGTGATGGCCGTGTCGTCCTTGCGCACCAGGAGGTCGGCGCCCGCCATGAAGTACGGACCGGCGAAGCCGACCTGCTTCTTGCGCTCGTCGTTGATCGTGTAGGTGCCTACGTAGAGGTCGACCTCGCCCTTGGAGATGGTGGTCTCACGGACGTTCGAGTCGACCGTCTTGAACTCGATCTGCGACGGCTTGAAACCGAGGTCGGCGGCGACCATCTTGGCGATCTCGATGTCGAAGCCGGAGCGCGTGCCGTCGGTGTCCTCGAAGCCGAGGTACGGCTGGTCGTTCTTGGCACCGAAGACGATCTTGCCGGCCTTCTGGGCCTTCGTCAGGGTCGCCGAGTCGACCTTGACGTTCGTGGCGACCTTGTAGGTGGGCAGCTTCGGCTGGTTCTTGCCACCGGTGGTGCCGGCCGGCTTGTCACCGGCGTTGCCGGAGTCGCCGCCGCAGGCGGTGGCGGTCAGCGCGAGGGCGGCGACGGTGGCCGCGATCGCGGCGGACTTGCGGAGCTTCATGGTGAACATCCTTCGTGTCGGCAGATTCGCAGTCGGAAAACTCAACACGCGCGCGCGGAGCCTCTGTCGAGAGGGCGCGTGCGGCGCGTGTCTAGTGGTGCAGGATCTTCGACAGGAAGTCCTTGGCCCGATCACTGCGCGGGTTGCTGAAGAACTGGTCGGGGACGGCCTCTTCGACGATGCGGCCGTCCGCCATGAAGACGACGCGGTTGGCCGCCGAGCGGGCGAAGCCCATCTCGTGCGTGACCACGACCATCGTCATGCCGTCCCGGGCGAGCTGCTGCATCACCTCGAGGACCTCGTTGATCATCTCCGGGTCGAGCGCGGAGGTGGGCTCGTCGAAGAGCATCACCTTCGGGTCCATCGCCAACGCCCGTGCGATGGCCACGCGTTGCTGCTGACCTCCGGAGAGCTGTGCGGGGTACTTGTCCGCCTGCGCGCCGACGCCCACCCGGTCGAGGAGGGCGCGAGCCTTCTCCTCGGCCTGGGCCTTGGCCACCTTGCGGACCTTGATCTGACCCAGCGTCACGTTCTCGAGCACCGTCTTGTGCGCGAAGAGGTTGAAGGACTGGAAGACCATGCCCACGTCCGCGCGCAGCTTGGCCAGCTCCTTGCCCTCCTGGGGCAGCGGCTTGCCGTCGATCGAGATGGCACCGGAGTCGACGGTCTCCAGGCGATTGATCGTGCGGCACAACGTGGACTTACCCGAACCCGACGGGCCGATCACGACCACGACCTCGCCTCGCGCGATGGTCAGGTCGATGTCCTGGAGCACATGCAGCGAGCCGAAGTGCTTGTTCACTTGACTCAGCGCGACCAGCGCGTCGCCCGCAGGGGGAGTGGCGTCCTTGGTCACCGAAACTTCGGTCATCGGGGTCTTGCTCCATCCTCCTCGGTTGGGAGGACAGTAGTAACGCCGTACGACCAGCGTCATTACATCTGAGGGGAAATTGAGCATAACGATCCGGCCGCAACCGGACACTATGCGTGAACAGGGCGTGGGGTCCGCGTACCGGCTGCATAACGGAACACGGACGTAACCGGAAGCCTCTTGACGACGTCCTTATGTATCAGCGTGGATGCCTTGTGCGCTCTACGCACCTATGCGCGCGCGTGCCCGTGTAGACGGCCCGGACCACTCGGAGCCGTACGGACGACGAACCTAAGGGGGCCGGAATGAGACTGCTGCTCGTCGAGGACGACGATCACGTGGCCGCGGCCCTGTCGGCGGTCCTCGCCCGGCACGGCTTCGACGTGCGCCACGCGCGCAACGGCGAGGAGGCGCTGCAGGCACTCGTTCCCGAGGCCGACGCCTTCGGGGTCGTCCTGCTCGACCTCGGGCTGCCCGACCAGGACGGGTACGAGGTGTGCGGCAAGATCCGCAAGCGGACCTCGACCCCCGTGATCATGGTGACCGCACGCGCGGACGTACGGTCCCGCATCCATGGGCTCAATCTCGGTGCGGACGACTACGTCGTGAAGCCTTACGACACAGGCGAGTTGCTCGCCCGCATCCATGCCGTCAGCCGGCGCAGCGCGCAGGAGGAGACGGCTCAGACCGTCGGCCACGAGGTGCGGTTCGGGGCCGTGGCCATCGACCTGCCCACGCGGCAGGTGACGGTGGACGGGGCCGCCGTCCAGCTCACCCGCAAGGAGTTCGACCTGCTGGCGCTGCTCGCGCAGCGGCCGGGTGTCGTTTTCCGCAGGGAGCAGATCATCTCCGAGGTGTGGCGCACCAGTTGGGAGGGGACGGGACGCACCCTGGAAGTGCATGTCGCGTCCCTGCGGTCCAAGCTGCGCATGCCGGCCCTCATCGAGACCGTGCGCGGCGTCGGGTACCGGCTCGTCGCCCCGGCCGCGTAGAGGCCAGGGCCCCGGGTGCGCGCACGCCTGCTTCCGCTGCTCATCGTCCTCATGGCGGGCGTGCTGCTCGCGCTCGGTTTCCCGCTCGCGGTGAGCGTGGCCTCCGCGCAGCAGCAGAAGGTCGTCGTGGACCGGATCGACGACACCGCCCGGTTCGCCTCGCTCGCGCAGTTCGTCACCACGCGCTCCGCCGGGGAGACGAGCACGGAGAGCGGCGAGGCCGTGACGGACGAGCGCCGACAGACCCTGCAGAAGGAGCTGGCCCGCTACCACGACGTGTACGGCATACGGGCCGGGGTCTTCTACCGCGATCTCGGTCTGCGGCCCATGGGCCGGGCGCCCGCCGCCTTCCAGGTGCCGGCCAGCGGCCAGATGCGCGCCGCGTTCGACGAGGCGCTGTTCTCGCGCGGCAGTCATGATCCGCCGCAGGTGTGGCCGTGGCAGGCCAAGGGGCGGATCGTGGTCGCCTCGCCCGTCATCCGGGACGGCGACGTCGTCGCCGTCGTCGTCACCGATTCGCCGACGGGCGCGATGCGCGCGAAGACGTTGCGCGGCTGGCTGATCATCGTGGTGGGCGAGGTGGCCGCGATGCTGCTCGCCGTGTCGGCGGCGCTGCGCCTGACCGGGTGGGTCCTGCGACCCGTACGCGTCCTCGACGCCACCACGCACGACATCGCGACGGGCCGGCTGAAGTCGCGGGTCGCGGCCGCCGGTGGTCCGCCGGAACTCCGGCGCCTGGCCCGGTCGTTCAACGAGATGGCGGACAACGTCGAGGACGTGCTCGAGCAGCAGCGCGCCTTCGTCGCCGACGCCTCGCACCAGCTGCGCAATCCGCTCGCCGCCCTGATGCTGCGCATCGAAGTGCTGTCCTACGAACTACCGGAGGGGAACGAGGAGATCGCGTCCGTTCAGGCCGAGGGCAAGCGCCTGGCCCGGGTCCTCGACGACCTGCTCGACCTCGCCCTGGCCGAACACGCGGCCGCCGACCTGCAGTTGACCGACATCGGAGAGCTGGCCGCGGAGCGCGTCGAGGCCTGGCGGCTGCTCGCGCAGGACAAGGGGGTACGCCTGGTGGCGGACTGCCCGGCCGCCACCGGGTGGGCCGACCCGGTCGCGCTGTCCAGCGCCCTGGACGCCGTGGTCGACAACGCGCTGAAGTTCACGCCGCAGGGCCAGGAGGTCCGCGTCACCGTCACGGCGAACGGCCAGAGCACGGCCGTCGAGGTCGCCGACCGCGGTCCCGGCCTGCGCGAGGAGGAACTCGCCCGGATCGGCGACCGGTTCTGGCGCAGCGGACAGCACCAGAACATCAAGGGCTCGGGCCTCGGCCTGTCCATCTCGCGGGCCCTGCTCACCGCGGGCGGCGGCTCCATCGCGTACGCCCATCACGAGCCGCACGGCCTGAAGGTGACGCTGCGCGTGCCGAGAAGTCGGCCTGCCCGGGGTTGACCGACACCTCGGATCGGTCGGTCAAGCCCTGACCGACCCGATCCGAGGTGTCGGTCAGGGCTTGACCGACCGGTAGTAGCGGCGCGCGCCCTCGTGCAGCGCCAGCGGGTCCGTGTACACGGCGGTGCGCAGGTCGACGAGTTGCGCCGCGTGCACCTGGTTGCCGATGCCGTCGCGGCTGTCTATCACGGTCCGCGTCACCGCCTCGGTCAGCTCCGGGCTCGTACGGTCGGTGGTGACCAGGAGGTTCGCCACCGCCAGCGTGTTCACGGTCTTTCCCTGCTGGGCGCGCGGATAGGCGTCGGCCGGCATCACGGCGGCGCGGTAGTAGCGCGCGGAGGGGTCGCTCTGTTCGCGGAGCCGGTCGAGCAGGGAGCCCATCTCGACCAGACGGATCGGGAACTTCTTGGACAGCTCCTTCACATTGGTGGTGGGCAGGCCGCCCGACC
Source organism: Streptomyces sp. HmicA12 (assembly GCF_000373565.1). Lineage (GTDB taxonomy): Bacteria > Actinomycetota > Actinomycetes > Streptomycetales > Streptomycetaceae > Streptomyces. The sequence goes on from NZ_KB891852.1 coordinate 181,777, forward strand.
AGAAGAACGCGTCGATCTTCCCGGACGTGAGGGCGTCGGCCATGTCGCTGATGCCGAGTTCGACCGGCTGGATGTCCTTGTGCATGTCCAGGTCCGCCGCGGCGAGCACCTTCTCGGCGATGAGCTGCACCCCGGAGCGCGCCCCGCCCACGGCGACCTTCTTGCCGCGCAGGTCGGCGACCTTCCGCACGGGGGAGTCGCGGGGCACGACGAGCTGCATGTAGTCGTCGTAGAGGCGGACGCAGCCGCGCAGCCGCTCCGCGCCCGGTCGGCCCTCGTCCTGGTACTTGGCGACGGCGTCCGCCGCGGCGATCGTGAAGTCCGCCTTGCCGGTGGCGACCCGCGTCACGTTGTCCCACGAGCCCTGGCTCTCGTCGAGTGTGACGTCGAGGCGGGGCAGATCGTGGGCCAGGGCCTCCTTGAGGAGGTTGCCGTAGCGCACGTACACACCGTTGCGCGTGCCCGTGCTGAACGTGGCCGTGCCGCCCGGCGTCTCCTCGCCCAGCGGCAGGAGCCACCACAGCAGCAGCCCGAAGACCACGAGTCCGGCCGCGGAGCCGGTGAGGGCGCGGCGGCGGGTCATGCGGAACGTCCGGAAGGGGGCCTGCGGCATGGGCGCGATCCTGCCAGGTGGGGGCGGGAGCTGACCAGGGCTGAAGCCGTTCGCGGGCGGTCACGCGCCGTGAGGTGCCCGTTCGACGGCGGGCATTCCGGTCCGGCGCAGCCACGGACGGGCCGTCACCGGACCCGGCGCCGCCGCGCCAGATCCCCCGCCGCCGACTCCCACCGCTCGTGCGTGAACGAGAACCCGGCGTCGAGGAGCCTGCCCGGCACCACGCGGCGGCTCTTGAGGAGGAGCTCCGTGTCCGAGCGCAGGGCGAAGGCGCCCAGTTCGGCCATCCAGCGGGTCGCCGGCAGGCCGACCGGGACGCGGTGCGCGCGGCGCAGGACGCGCATGAACGCGCGCTGCGGGAGCGGCTCGGGCGCGGCCAGGTTCACCGGTCCCGTCAGGTCGTCGCGGGCGATCAGGAACTCCACGGCGCGCACGAAGTCCTGATCGTGGATCCACGACACGTACTGACGGCCGCCCGCCACCGGGCCGCCGAGTCCGAGCCGGGCGAGCCACGACAGGACGTCGAAGACGCCGCCGCGGTCCGGGCTCATCACCATGGCCGCGCGCAGGGCGACCTTCCGGGTGTCCGGGGTGTCGGCGTCCCGCTGCGCGCGCTCCCAGGCCCTGGCGATGTCCACGCTGTACGACCAGTAGCGCGGCACGCCGGGTTCGGTGCCGCCGAGCACGCCGGACGCCTCGTCGTTCGGGGCGTCGCAGGGGCGGGCGTGGGCGTAGACGGTGGCGGTGCTCATCTGGAGCCACAGCGCCGGCGGGCGGCCCGCGCCCGCGACGGCCTCGCCGACGACGCGGGCCGAGTCGACCCGTGAGTCCATCATGGCCCGGAGGTTGTCGGGCGTGTAGCGGCAACTGACGCTGCGACCGGCCAGGTTGACGACCACGTCGCTGCCGTCGATCTCCTTGACCCAGGGGCCGAGGGTGCGGGCGTCCCATTCCACTTCGCCCGCGCGCGTGGGGCGCCTGCTCAGTACGACGACCTCGTGCCCGGCCGCCGTCAGAGCGCGCCGCAGCACACCGCCGACCTGACCCGTGCCACCTGCAAGTACGACCTTCATGGCGCCCCTTAAGTGACCTGCGGTTAATTGAACGTGTTCAAAATACCGCGCGAGGCATGAAGGAAGCGAGCGGGGGTCGGTCCTCGGGGAGCGAGCGGGTCAGTCCTGGCCCATCTGGTCCTCGGCCGACAGGTGCTCCACCGTCTTCCCGGTCTCCGTGAACGTACGGGTGACATGGCCGGAGCTGTACACCCACAGGATGCGCAGAGGGGTGTCACCGACGTTGCGGAAGAGGTGGGGGACGGGAGAAGGGACGTACGTCGTGTCGTAGCGCTCCAGCTTCGTCACCTCGCAGCCGACCACGACCTCGGCCTCGCCGTCGAGGATCGTGACGTGCTCGTCGCAGTGGCCGTCGCGGCCGGCACCACGGCCGTCGTCGACGTCCTCGTCCCCCGCTGACCCCTCGGACCTGTAAGGACCGCCACCATGCCCGAAAAGACCCTGGTCGCCGCGGCCGACCTACGGACCTTCGCCGCCGCTCTGCTCGAAACGGGCGGCCTGAGCGCCGAGCACGCCGCCACCACCGCCGACGTGTTCGTCTGGGCCGCCCAACGCGGCGTCGAATCCCACGGCATCGCGCGCGTGCCCGGGTACCTCGATCTGCTCGCCAAGAAGGTGGCCAACCCTGATCCCCGCATGAAGGTCGAGTCGTCCACCCCGGCGGCCGCCGTACTGGACGCGGACCGCGCGCCGGGCCCGGTGGCGCTGACCGCCGCCGCCGAGGAGGCGGTCACCCGAGCCCGCCGCTGCGGCATCGCGTCCGTCGGCGTACGGCAGACCGTGCACACCGGCGCCATCGGCCGCTACGTGTCGAAGATCGCCGAGGCGGGGCTCGTCGGCATCGGCTTCGTCGCCGGAATGCCCAACATGGGCTACACCGGCGTCAAGGGGCCGGCCGTCGCCACCAGCCCGCTCGCCATCGCCGTCCCGACGCCCGCCGCGTCGGACCGCGCACCGCTGCTCCTCGACATGGCCACCGCCACCATCGCGCTCGGCAAGATCCGGCAGGCCAAGGCGAGCGGCACACCCTTGCCCGAGGGCGCCGCGGCCACCGCCGACGGGACTCCGACCACCGACCCAGAGCGGGCCGTGATGCCGTTGCCGCTGGGCGGCGCCAAGGGCTCGGGCATGTCCCTCTCCTTCGAACTCCTCACCAGCGTTTTGGTCGGCGCCCCGATCTTCGCGGCCTTCCACTCGGACGACCCCGCGGGCCGCAAGCACCGGCAGAACGCCCTGCTCATCGCCGTGGACCCGGCGGCCTTCGGCAGCGCGGACACGTTCCTCGCCGATGTCGACACGACGCTGGGCACGCTCAAGGGCCTGCCCGGTGACGAGGGCGTGTACTACCCGGGCGAGCGCAGCGCTGCCACGGCGGACGCGCGGGGTGCCCACGGCATCCCGGTGGCGCCCAAGGTGTGGAAGCAACTGACGGAGGTGGCGGCCGAGCGAGGGGTGCCGCTCCCCGCACACCTTTAAGTGGCCTTTCGGCTTGTTTTTCCAAGATGTCCTGGTTGGGTCCTCGTCCGGCCCTCTTCCTGACCGACCCGGAGGACATCCCATGCAGCGCAAGCTCGCCGTCGCCGGCGCCTCGGCGGCCGCCGTCGCCCTGATCGCCGGTGCCACCGGCTACTACGCCGTGGCCGAAGGCAAGGAGGACCGGGCCGCGCCTTCCTCGGCCTCCTCGGCCTCATCGGTGTCCTTGACGGGTGGCTCGGCCGTGACGGTCGCCGAGAGTGGGATCAGCGCCGCGGACGCCATCGACGCGGCCCTCGCCCACACCTCCGGCTCGGCGACGGCCGCCGACCTGGAGAGCGAGGGCGGCCGTGTGTACTGGCAGGTCGACATCGTGCCCGACGGCACCGGCGCCACCCTGTGGACCGTGCACGTCGACCCCGCCGACGGCGATGTCCTGGCCGCCTACACCGAGAAGGACGCCGAGGACGCGGCGCAGGCCCGCACCGCCCTGAGCGGCGCCTCGACGACCGCCCGGGAGGCCGCCGACGCCGCCGCGGCCAAGGGCCGGGTCACCTCGGTCGACCTGGCGGCCGACGGCACCCCGTCGTGGAGCGTGGAGACGGCCTCCGGCGCCGGGCAGCGGGACTGGCGCGTGGACCTGACGACCGGAACGGTCGCCGCCGAGCCCGCGGACGACTGAGCCGCCCGGGACGCGCCGGGAAGACCGGGGAGCCCGAGGAGACCGATGAGGGCGGACAGGGGCGGCGCGGGCCACTCCGCGCACCCCATACCCTTGTTGGTTATGAGCAGCAGCGACCCGCGTCCGTCCGCCGTGGACGAGCGTTCTCCCGAGCCCGCCAAGACTTACGAAGTGCGCACCTACGGGTGTCAGATGAACGTCCACGACTCGGAGCGCCTCTCCGGCCTCCTCGAAGGCGCGGGATACGTCCGTGCCCCCGAGGGCTCCGACGGCGACGCCGACGTGGTCGTCTTCAACACGTGCGCGGTGCGCGAGAACGCGGACAACAAGCTCTACGGCAATCTGGGCCGCCTCGCTCCCCGCAAGGTCTCGCGCCCCGGCATGCAGATCGCCGTCGGCGGCTGCCTCGCCCAGAAGGACCGCGACACCATCGTGAAGAAGGCGCCCTGGGTGGACGTCGTCTTCGGTACGCACAACATCGGCAAGCTGCCCGTCCTCCTGGAGCGCGCCCGCGTCCAGGAGGAGGCGCAGGTCGAGATCGCGGAGTCGCTCGAGGCATTCCCCTCCACGCTGCCGACCCGCCGCGAGAGCGCGTACGCGGCCTGGGTCTCCATCTCGGTGGGCTGCAACAACACCTGCACCTTCTGCATCGTCCCGGCGCTGCGCGGCAAGGAGAAGGACCGCAGGACCGGCGACATCCTCGCCGAGATCGAGGCGCTCGTCGGCGAGGGCGTCTCCGAGATCACGCTGCTCGGTCAGAACGTCAACGCCTACGGGAGCGACATCGGCGACCGCGAGGCCTTCAGCAAGCTGCTGCGCGCCTGCGGGCAGATCGAGGGCCTGGAGCGCGTGCGCTTCACGTCCCCGCACCCGCGCGACTTCACCGACGACGTGATCGCCGCCATGGCCGAGACGCCGAACGTGATGCCGCAGCTGCACATGCCGCTCCAGTCCGGCTCGGACACCGTCCTCAAGGCGATGCGCCGCTCGTACCGCCAGGACCGCTTCCTCGGGATCATCGAGAAGGTCCGCGCCGCCATGCCGTACGCGGCGATCTCCACCGACATCATCGTGGGCTTCCCGGGCGAGACCGAGGAGGACTTCGAGCAGACCATGCACGTGGTGCGCGAGGCCCGCTTCACCAACGCCTTCACCTTCCAGTACTCCAAGCGCCCCGGAACCCCGGCCGCGACCATGGAGAACCAGGTCCCCAAGGAGGTCGTGCAGGCGCGCTACGAGCGCCTCGTCGCCCTCCAGGAGGAGATCTCCTGGGAGGAGAACAAGAAGCAGGTCGGCCGCACCCTGGAGCTCATGGTCGCCGAGGGCGAGGGCCGCAAGGACGGCACCACCCACCGCCTGTCCGGTCGCGCCCCCGACAACCGCCTGGTCCACTTCACCAAGCCGGACCAGGAGGTCCGCCCCGGCGACGTGGTCACGGTCGAGATCACCTACGCCGCCCCGCACCACCTGCTGGCCGAGGGCGAGGTCCTGAACGTGCGCCCCACGCGCGCGGGCGACGCCTGGGAGAAGCGCAACAAGGAGACCCAGGACAAGCAGCAGGGCGTCATGCTGGGCCTGCCCCAGGTGGGCGTCCCCGAGCCGCTGCCCGTGGTCACCGGGGGCTGCGCGGTCGACTGACCGACGCGGCGCGGGGCGCGCGCAGTAGGCTGACGATCATGCTTGTCGCCGCCGCCGTCTGCCCCTGCCCGCCGCTGCTCGTGCCCGAGGTCGCCGCCGGCGCGGCCCCGGAGCTGGACGCCGCCCGCACGGCCTGTGACGCGGCACTCGGCGCGGTGCTCGCGGCCGACCCCGAGCTGCTCGTGGTGGTCGGCGAGGGCCCGCGCACGGCGTTCCACGAGCAGGGGGCCCGCGGCACCTTCCGCGCGTTCGGCGTCGACGTCGACGTGGTGCTCGGCGCACCCTCCGACATCCCGGCGGAGCCGCTGCCGCTCTCCCTGAGCGTCGGCGCGTGGCTGCTCGCGCGCGCGGGCTGGGACGGGCCGGTACGCGGTTACGAGGTCCCGGGGGACAGCTCCTGGCCGGCCAATGGCGAGGACGGCGTGCACATCGCCGCCCTGGCGGACCGCGTGGGCCTGCTCGTGATGGGCGACGGCACCGCCTGCCGCACCCTCAAGGCCCCCGGCTACCTGGACGAGCGCGCCGAGGGCGTGGACGCGGGGATCGCCGCCGCACTGCGCGACCTCGACGCCGACGGCACCCTCGCACGGCTCGACGCGGACCTGTCCCGCGAACTGAAGATCTCCGGCCGCGCGCCCTGGCAGATCCTCAGCGCGGCCTGGGACAAGGACAACGGCACGGGCGACCTCCTCTACGAAGACGCTCCCTACGGAGTCGGCTACTTCGTCGCGTCCTGGACGTAGTACACGCCACAGAAGGCCAAGAAAGGCGACGGCCGCGAAGCCCGAGGGCTTCGCGGCCGTCCGCCATGTGTGCCGCGCGCGGCGTCAGGGAGCCGCGGGGGGCGACGGCGGGGTGCCGCCGTCCTTGCTGTCCGGTCCGGAGAGCTTGTCCAGGGCGTCCTTCGCCTTGTCCGTACCCGTCTGGATCTTGTCGCTGTACTTGCCCTTGGTCTTCTCGTCGACCGTCTTGGCGGCCTTGTCGAGGCCTTGGTCGATCTTGTCCCCGTGCTGTCGCGCGAGGTCGGAGACCTTGTCCTTGTTCAGCTTGGCTTTGATCGAGTCCAGGAAGCCCATGGATCCACCTTCCCTCGCGGGAACTCGCGAATGTCAGCTCGAGCTACTTGCGGGCGCCTTCGCCGGCCTCGTTGTCGGCGGCCTGCTCCGCGGACTGCTGCTTGGGGATCTCCACGTTCTCCGGTGCAACGGCCGCAGGGGTCTCGTCGGTCTCCGCCTCCTCGGCCTTCTCCTCGGCCATGGCGGCTTCTGCGGCCTCGGGCGCCGACTCGGCGTCAGGAGCGTCCTCCGCCTCCGGCTCGGCCGTCAGAGGGGCGACCTGCGCTTCGGCGGTCGACACCTCCTCGGTGTCCTTGGCCTTGCGGCGAAACATGGCAAAAACGCCCATTTCTACTCCATACGTTACTCGTGTGGGCGAAATCCCGCCCTGCCCGGTGCGCCCCATTGCGTCGCCCGGGTCACCGGTCCGCAAAACCGGCGGCTGGAACCTCGCAACAGGCAACGAACCCGGACCTGTGGCGTCACGTAGCTCGTTCGAGAAGTGGTGCCGGGGTTTGCGAGACTGGGGCGGTGAGTAGCGCAGCTCCCGCCCCGCGGGTCATCGCCGTCGTCGGTCCCACCGCCGCCGGAAAGTCGGATCTGGGTGTCTTCCTCGCCAAGGAACTGGGCGGTGAAGTAGTCAACGCCGACTCCATGCAGTTGTACCGAGGGATGGACATCGGCACCGCCAAGCTGACGCCCGAGGAGCGCGCCGGAGTCCCGCACCATCTCCTCGACATCTGGGACGTCACGGAGGCGGCGAGCGTCGCCGAGTACCAGAGACTCGCCCGCACCGAGATCGACCGGCTCCTCGCCGAGGGGCGCTGGCCCGTCCTCGTGGGCGGCTCCGGGCTCTACGTGCGGGGTGCCGTCGACAAGATGGAGTTCCCCGGCACCGACCCCGAGGTCCGGGCCCGCCTGGAGGCGGAGCTGGAGCGGCACGGTTCCGGCGCCCTGCACACCCGACTCGCCGCCGCCGACCCGGAAGCGGCCACGGCGATCCTGTCGAGCAACGGCCGGCGCATCGTGCGCGCCCTCGAAGTCATCGAGATCACCGGAAAGCCGTTCACGGCCAACCTGCCGGGACACGACTCCGTCTACGACACCGTCCAGATCGGCGTCGACGTAGAGCGGCCCGAACTCGACGAACGCATCACCACGCGCGTGGACCGCATGTGGGCGGCCGGACTCGTCGACGAGGTACGCGCGCTGGAGACGGAGGGCCTGCGCGAGGGCCGTACGGCGTCGCGGGCGCTCGGGTACCAGCAGGTCCTCGCCGCGCTCGCCGGGGAGTGCACCGAGGACGAGGCGCGCGCCGAGACCGTACGCGCCACCAAGCGCTTCGCGCGCCGCCAGGACTCGTGGTTCCGCCGCGACCCCCGGGTGCATTGGCTCAGTGGGGCCGTCGCCCATCGCACGGAACTCCCGGCGCGCGCAATGGCGTTGGTCGAACGACCGGTTACAGCCTGATCACGTGATGGCATCGGGACGCCCGGGCGGTCATCCCGGCCCCCGCGGCCGTGCCATCATCGACCATCGATCGACCAGACAGTCCGGAGTGGGAGGGCGCGTGGCGATGGAGGCCGGCCCTCGTGACACCGCACCAGGCGGGGAGCAGTTGAGCTCCGACGGTCCTGACGCGACCCCGGAAGGCGTGATCGCCGACGGGCCCACCGTCGAGGAGATCGCCGCGCAGGACGAAGCGGCGGAGGTCGAGGTCGAGCTGCGCCCACAGCGCAGGCTCCGCATCTGGCAGCTCGCGCCGATCGTGGCCCTCGCCACCATCGGCTCCCTGATGTTCGCGTTCCCGCTCTTCTTCGAGTTCGGCGACGGCGGCGCCGTCGTGGCGATGCTCGGCCTGCTGATCAGCTCCTGCGCGGCCGGCTGGGGCCTGATGGCGGCACGCCGGGTGGGTTACACGCTGCCCGGCCTTCCGCCCCGCGGCTCGGGCCGCTGGCCGGACTGGCGGGTCGTGGGCGCGTACGTGGTCGTGGTGGCGGCCGTGACGGTGCTCGCCGTCTGGCGCGTGGCCAGACTCCGCTGAGCGCACTCCACCGTCCAGGTTGCCGGACCCATCTCGTACGATCGAGAGATGACGTCCAACCCGTCGCCCGCCACCACCCCTGACCGAGGCGCCTCGCACGGTCGCCTCTCCTTCCTCAAGGGTCACGGGACCGAGAACGACTTCGTGATCGTCCCGGACCCGGAGAACGCCATCGACCTGCCCCCGGCAGCCGTGGCCGCGCTCTGCGACCGCCGCGCCGGCATCGGCGGCGACGGCGTCCTCCACGTCGTGCGCTCCGCGGCCCACCCCGAGGCACGGCACCTGGCCGACGAGGCCGAATGGTTCATGGACTACCGCAACGGCGACGGCTCGATCGCCGAGATGTGCGGCAACGGGGTCCGGGTCTTCGCCCGCTATCTCCAGCACGCCGGACACATCACCGCGGGCGACCTCGCCGTGGCCACCCGGGGCGGCGTCAAGAAGGTCCACATCGACAAGGAAGGCCTGGTCACGGTCAGCATGGGCCGGGCGGTGCTCCCTGAGGGGGAGGTCACCGTCTCCGTCGACGACCGCACCTGGCCCGCCCTGAACGTGAACATGGGCAACCCGCACGCCGTCGCCTTCGTGGCCGACCTCGCGCACGCGGGCCGCCTGCTCGACGCACCGCCCTTCGCCCCGGCGAGCGCCTACCCGCAGGGGGTCAACGTCGAGTTCGTCGCCGACCGCGGCCCGCGGCACGTCGCCATGCGCGTGCACGAGCGCGGCTCCGGCGAGACCCGCTCGTGCGGCACCGGCGCCTGCGCGGTGGCCGTCGCCACGGCCCGCCGCGACGGCCTCGACCCCACCGCCACCGGAGCCCCGGTGACGTACGAGATCGATGTCCTCGGCGGCCGCCTGACCATCACCGAGCGGCCCGACGGCGAGATCGAGATGACCGGACCGGCCGTGATCGTGGCCGAGGGTGAGATCGACGCGGACTGGTTCGCGGCGATCGAAACCGTAAACCCGTGAACTGTCGCTCGAATGGGTGATCCGTTTCACGCTGGGCGAGAGCGGGACTGCGCCACGTGATGGGCTCGGTAGCATCAAGCACCGGTCCGGACGGGTGCCCCCGCCAGCCCGCCACCGGTCGACGAAGCCGGAGGTGCTCATGAGTGCGGAGGCGACCAACCCCGCCACCCCGGGGCCGATCACGCCCGGAGCACCGCGCCGGCGTGGCCGACCCCGGATCGACCTGCGACGTCTGGGCCGCGCCGCGCTCCTCGGACCGGCCGGCCGCGACCGGCTGCCCGACGCGATCGGCCATGTGGCCGAGGCGCATCGCGCGCACTACGCCGACGCCGACTTGGAGCCGCTGCGCCGCGCCTACGTCCTGGCCGAGTCCTCGCACCGCGGCCAGATGCGCAAGAGCGGCGAGCCGTACATCACCCACCCCCTGGCCGTGACGCTGATCCTGGCCGCGCTGGGTGCGGAGACCACGACGCTGACCGCCTCCCTCCTCCACGACACCGTCGAGGACACGGACGTGACGCTCGACCAGGTGCGCGAGGAGTTCGGCGCCGAGGTCGCGTACCTGGTCGACGGCGTCACCAAGCTAGAGAAGGTCGACTACGGCGCCGCGGCCGAGCCCGAGACCTTCCGCAAGATGCTGGTCGCGACCGGCAACGACGTACGCGTCATGTCGATCAAGCTCGCCGACCGCCTGCACAACATGCGCACCCTCGGCGTCATGCGCCAGGAGAAGCAGGAACGGATCGCCAAGGTCACCCGCGACGTCCTCATCCCGCTCGCCGAGCGCCTCGGTGTGCAGGCGCTCAAGACCGAGCTCGAGGACCTCGTCTTCGCGATCCTGCGCCCCGAGGAGTACGCGCAGACGCAGGCCCTCATCGCGGCCGACGCGGCCCGCGCCGAGAAGCCCCTCGCGGAGATCGCCGACGAGGTGCGCGGCGTGCTGCGCGAGGCGGGCCTGAGCGCCGAGGTCCTCATCCGGCCGAGGCACTCCGTCTCCGTGAACCGGGTGCTGCGCAAACGCGGCGAGCTGCGCGGCGCCGATTTCGGCCGCCTCCTTGTGCTCGTCTCCGAGGACGCCGACTGTTACGGCGTCCTCGGTGAGCTGCACACCTGTTTCACGCCGGTGGTCTCGGAGTTCAAGGACTTCATCGCCGTACCGAAGTTCAACCTGTACCAGTCGCTGCACACCGCGGTCGCGCGCGGCGACGGCGAAGTCGCCGAAGTCCTCATCCGCACGCACCAGATGCACAAGGTGGCGGAGGCCGGCGTCGTCGCGCTCGGCAACCCGTACACGCCGTCCGGCGAAGGGGACCTGGACACCGTCGGCGAGCGCTCCGACCCCACCCGTCCCGGCTGGCTCTCCCGTCTCCTCGACTGGCAGCAGTCCGCGCCCGACGCCGACACCTTCTGGTCCACGCTCAGGGAAGACCTCGCGCAGGACCGCGAGATCACCGTCTTCCGGCCCGACGGCGGCACCATCGGCCTTCCCGCGGGCGCCAGTTGTGTGGACGCCGCGTACGCCCAGTACGGCGAGGACGCCCACGCCTGCATCGGCGCGCGGGTCAACGGCCGCCTGGCCACGCTCAGTACGGTGCTGCACGACGGCGACACCGTGCAGCTCCTCATGGACCACATGGAAGGCGGCGCGGCCTCCGAGCCGTCCCGCGACTGGCTCGACCACGCCCGTACGCCCGCCGCGCGCATCGCCATCCGCCGCTGGCTGACCGCGCACCCGGAGGGGCCCAGCGCGACGGAACCCGCGCCGCGTGCCCCCTACAGCGGCCCCTCGGCCCGCCCCTCGGCGGCCAACGCCGTCGTCGACCAGCCGGGTGCCACCGTCCGGCTCGCGGGCTGCTGTACGCCCGTACCGCCCGACAAGGTGACCGGCTTCGCCGTCCGCGGCGGCGCCGTCACCGTGCACCGTGTCGAGTGCCCCGCCGTGGCCCGCATGAAGGACGCCGGGCGCGCCGAGGTGGGCGTGCGCTGGGCCGACGCGGAGACCGCCGAGTACCGGGTGACCCTGACCGCCGAGTCCTTCAGCCGCCCGCACCTGCTGGCCGACCTGACCGAAGCCATAGCGCTCGAGGGCGTCGCCATCATCTCCGCGACCGTCGAACCCCCCGCCCAGGGCCGCGTCCGGCACACGTACACCCTCCAACTCCCCGGCTCCGCCCACCTCCAGGCCGTGATGCGGGCGATGCGCAACGTCCCGGGGGTGTACGACGTCGGGCGCGCCCAGCATGCGGCGGCCGGAGCGCCTTAGGGCCCGAGACGGTCTCGTTCGGGTGGGTGCGGCGCGTGCCGCCCGACGAGTCCGGCGGTGCGCTGATAGCCGTAGTTCATGCTGCTCAGCACACGAAGTCCCCGACACCCTCGCACCGCCGCCCTGCTCGCCGCCGGTGCCTCCGTCGCACTGCTCGCCGCGGCCGCGCCCCGCCCCGCCGCGCCGCTCGGCATCGGCGACCGGCTCTTCCCGCACCTGGGGAACCCCGGCTACGACGTGCGTGCGTACGACATCTCCCTCACCTACCAGGGCGACAACAGCAAGCCGCTCGACGCCGTCACCCGCATCGACGCGCGCACGACGTCCCGGCTCGACCGGGTCAACCTGGACTTCTCGCACGGCATCGTGCGCTCCGTGGAGGTCAACGGCTCCCGCGCGAGCTTCACGACCGGTGGCGAGGACCTGATCGTCACCCCGCGGCGACCGGTCCCCGCGGGGTGGCCGATGCACATCACCGTGCGGCACACCAGCGATCCCATGCCCGCCAAGGACGCGGAAGTGGGCTGGGTGCGCACCAAGGACGGGCTCGCCATGGCCAACCAGGCGGACGCCGCGCACCGGGTGTTCCCGTGCAACGACCACCCGTCCGACAAGGCGCTGTTCACCTTCCGGATCAACGCGCCCGAGAAGTACACCGCCGTCGCCAACGGGCTGCCCGTCGCCAGGACCCGCGGCGGCGCGGACACCGACTGGACGTACCGCACCGCCCACCCCATGGCGACCGAACTGGCCCAGGTCTCCATCGGGCGGTCCACCGTGCTGCACCAGGAGGGGCCGCACGGCCTTCCCGTACGCGACGTCGTCCCGACCAAGGACGTCAAGGCGCTGCGCCCGTGGATCAACAAGACGCCCGGGCAGCTCGCCTGGATGGAGAAGAAGGTCGGTCGCTACCCCTTCGAGAACTACGGGGTCCTCGTCGCCGAGGCATCCACCGGCTTCGAACTCGAGACACAGACGCTCTCTCTCTTCGAGAGAGAGCTGTTCCTGCGCCCCGAGTACCCGTCGTGGTACGTCGACTCGATCATGGTGCACGAGCTCGCCCACCAGTGGTTCGGCGACAGCGTCAGCCCGCGCACCTGGTCCGACCTGTGGCTCAACGAAGGACACGCCACCTGGTACGAGGCCCTGTACGCGCAGGAGAAGGCGGACCGGCCCCTGGAGACGCGGATGCGCAACGCCTACCGCGACTCCGACGCCTGGCGCGCCTCCGGCGGACCGCCGGCCGCACCCAAGGGGCCCGTGCGCGGCGAGAAGATCAGCATCTTCCGCCCGGTCGTCTACGACGGCAGCGCGCTCGTCCTGTACGCGCTGCGTCAGGAGATCGGCAAGGAGAAGTTCGAGCGGCTCGAGCGGGAGTGGGTGAGCACCCACCGTGACTCCACGGCCACGACCGCGGACTTCACGGAACTCGCGTCCGGGATCGCCGGGCGCGACCTGAGCGGCTTCTTCCACGCGTGGCTGTACGGGGCGAAGACCCCGCCGATGCCGGGGCACCCGAAGTGGAAGACGCAACCGGTGCAGCGGCAGGCACCGAAGTAGTGGGGGAGAGCGGGCTTCGGCCCGCCGTTCACGGGAAATAACCCGGGTGACGAGACGGCCCGTACCGTGCGACCATCTTCAGGTCGACGGCGCGGGCCATCCGACCCTCTGTTCCGGGAATCCCGGGGGCGGGCCGAGCGTTGTCAGGAGTGGCGGGACGAGACCCAGGTCACGTGTCCGCACTCCGTAACAACCCGAAGCATCCAAGAAGTGCCACGAAGCATCCCGAAGCCAAGCGACGTAAAGGATCCAATGACCTCCTCTTCTTCCCCTTCCCAGGACGCGCAGAACCTCGCGCCGAACTACACCGAAGGTCTTCGGGCCGATGCCCTGATGGAAGAGGACGTCGCCTGGAGCCAACAGATCGACTCGGATCGGGACGGTGATCAGTACGACCGTTCCGAGCGCGCGGCCCTGCGCCGTGTCGTCGGCCTGTCCACCGAGCTCGAGGACGTCACCGAGGTCGAGTACCGACAGCTCCGCCTGGAGCGCGTGGTGCTCGTCGGGGTGTGGACCTCGGGGACGGTGCACGACGCGGAGAACTCCCTCGCGGAACTTGCCGCCCTCGCCGAGACCGCCGGCGCGCTGGTGCTCGACGGCGTCATCCAGCGCCGGGACAAGCCCGACGCGGCGACGTACATCGGCTCCGGCAAGGCCCAGGAGCTGCGGGACATCGTTCTCGAGTCCGGAGCCGACACCGTCGTGTGCGACGGTGAGCTCAGCCCGGGCCAGCTCATCCACCTGGAAGACGTCGTCAAGGTCAAGGTGGTCGACCGCACCGCCCTGATCCTCGACATCTTCGCCCAGCACGCCAAGTCCCGAGAGGGCAAGGCGCAGGTTGCGCTGGCGCAGATGCAGTACATGCTGCCGCGTCTGCGCGGTTGGGGTCAGTCGCTGTCCCGGCAGATGGGTGGCGGTGGCTCCTCCGGTTCCGGCGGTGGCATGGCCACCCGTGGTCCCGGTGAGACCAAGATCGAGACGGACCGGCGCCGGATCCGCGAGAAGATGGCGAAGATGCGCCGTGAGATCGCGGAGATGAAGACGGGCCGCGAGATCAAGCGTCAGGAGCGCCGCCGCAACAAGGTGCCTTCGGTCGCCATCGCCGGTTACACGAACGCGGGCAAGTCCTCGCTGCTCAACCGCCTCACGGGCGCGGGCGTCCTGGTGGAGAACGCGCTGTTCGCCACCCTCGACCCGACCGTGCGCCGGGCCGAGACGCCGAGCGGCCGCCTGTACACCCTCGCCGACACCGTCGGTTTCGTACGGCACCTGCCGCACCACCTCGTCGAGGCGTTCCGCTCCACGATGGAGGAGGTCGGCGACTCCGACCTGATCCTGCACGTGGTCGACGGTTCGCACCCGGTGCCGGAGGAGCAGCTGGCCGCCGTGCGCGAGGTCATCCGGGACGTCGGCGCGACCGACGTACCGGAGATCGTGGTGGTCAACAAGGCGGACGCGGCGGACCCGCTGGTCCTCCAGCGACTGCTGCGCAACGAGAAGCACGCGATCGCCGTGTCGGCCCGCACCGGTGCCGGCATCGAGGAGCTGCTCGCGCTGATCGACGCCGAACTGCCGCGTCCCTCGGTCGAGATCGAGGCCCTCGTGCCGTACACGCACGGCCAGTTGGTCGCGCGGGCGCACACCGACGGCGACGTGATCTCCGAGGAGCACACCCCGGAGGGCACGCTGCTGAAGGCGCGTGTGCACGAGGAACTCGCGGCGGACCTCGCGCCGTACGTTCCGGCGGCGGCCACGACCTGACGTCATCGGGCGGTACGCGCAGCGGTTCGTTCGCGACGCAGTGAAGTGAAGCAGCACGAGGAAGGGCCCGCCCCGGTCAGCCGGGGCGGGCCCTTCCTCACTGTGTCTATTGCGCGAAACTGTGTCTACTGGGCGAACTTCTCGCTCACCGACTCATAGACGGCCTTGGCTTCCTTGCCCAGCCGCGGACCGGCGAGCCAGCCCGCCGTCACCGGGCCGATCGAGGTGTTGGACACCAGCGCCGGCTTCCCGTCGGAGCCCTGGCCGACCCAGCCGCCGCCCGACGAACCGCCCGTCATGGTGCAGCCGATGCGGTACATCGTCGGGTCCGTCTCGTTCAGCGACAGCCTGCCCGGCTTGTCCGCGCACTGGAACAGCTGCTGGCCCTCGAACGGCGGCGCCGCCGGGTACCCCTTCGCGGTCAGCTGCGCGATCTTCGGCACGGCGGGCGCGTTGAAGTCCACCGGGAGGGCCGAACCGACCGTCTCCTCCAGGGACTTGTCCGTGGTGCCCTTCTCCGGCTTCACATGCAGCACCGCGAAGTCGTACGGCGCGCCCGCCCCGCCGGTCGGGCCGCCCTGCGCGATCCACTGCTGCGACGTCTGCGCCCAGTCGCCCCACCACACGCCGTACGGGGCGAGCTCTTCCCGGGGAGCGCCCTGCAACTCGGCGGCCGACTTGGCGTTGTCGTTGTAAGAGGGCACGAACGCGATGTTGCGGTACCAGCCGCCCTTCTTGCCCGCGTGCACACAGTGGCCCGCCGTCCAGACCATGTTGGACTTGCCGGGGTGTGCGGGGTCGGTGACCACGGTCGCCGAGCACTGCGCCTGACCCTCGGGGGTGTCGAAGACCAACTTCCCCGCGTACGGGACGTTCTGGTGGTACGTGGCCGGGACGGCCGCCGCCTCCACCGGCTTCGGCTCCGGGTCCGTCACACCCTGGTCGCCGGAGAGGTCGTTCTCGTCGACCTGGCCGCCCGGGTTCTTGTCCGCGTCCCGCATGCGGTCCGAGTCCCACAGGCCTTCGATGATGGGATTGACGTAGTCCTGCGCCTCACGCAGCCACTGGTCCTTGTCCCAGTTCTTCCACTCGCCGTTCTTCCACTTGTCCAGATCGAACCCGTGCTCCTTGAGCTTGTCCTTGATGTCGTCCGGGATCTGGAGCTTGTCGTTGCCCGCGGCCGCGGTGGCGCTCGCCTTGTCGTCCGCGCTGTTGTCGCCCGACGAGCACGCCGTGGCGGTCAGGGCGAGAGCCGCGCCGAGTGCGACTGCCGCCGCCACAGGGGACGTTCTGCCGCGCACGCTCCGTGCGCGTCGAGCGGCGAACAGCGGGCGTATGGGTCGCATGTCGTGAATCCCCCTGGGCTTCGAGATCGTTGTGCTGCCGTACGGGTGCGGTGAACGGATGTGGTGCGGCTCCGCCCCCGCCTCCTCCGCCGAACGGCATCCCACACTATTCCGATGCCGTCGGGGACGACCGACGGAACAGCAACGGTTCCGTCACGGAGGGATCTTGGGCGGTCTGCCGATCGTTGTGCGACGTCCGGTGCGGAGGCGCGCGTGCCGGCCGCCGAGGTAGGGAGCCGTGGCGCGTGCCGCACCGCGATGCCGTGCCGCACGCGGGCTTTGGACCCCGCCGAGGCAAAAGTCTCGTCATGTGTCGCACGAGTATCCATCGCACCCGTGGCCCTCCGCCCGCGTCGTCGTTGGGTACGTACGGGGGATCCGCGTTCGGCGTTCAGTCCGTGGCCCGTGCCGGTCCATGGCCATGACGGTCCTCGGTCAGGCCGACGCGAACTCGCCCCGCCCATAGGTGAGTCGACAGCCCATGTCGGCCGTACATCCCAGCGGGAGGACCAACAGCCGTGGCCGTGACCGATCCTGCGCCGGTGGCGCTGCCCGCTCCGCACGACGGGGCAACGCGTGAGGCAGCCGCATGCGACAGCGCTGTGCACGAAGGGATCCTGCGCCGCCAAGGCGCGCGGGAGTCGGCGGCGCGCACCTACGCGCGGTCACTGCCGATCGTGCCCGTGCGGGCCCGCGGGCTCACCATCGAGGGCGCCGACGGCCGCCGCTATCTGGACTGCCTCTCCGGCGCGGGCACCCTCGCCCTCGGCCACAACCACCCGGTGGTGCTCGAAGCCATCCGCAAGGTGCTCGACTCGGGCGCGCCCCTGCACGTCCTCGACCTGGCCACCCCGGTGAAGGACGCCTTCACCACCGAACTGTTCCGCACGCTGCCGCCCGCCCTCGCCGACCGGGCCCGCATCCAGTTCTGCGGGCCGGCCGGCACGGACGCCGTCGAGGCCGCACTGAAACTGGTCCGCACCGCCACCGGCCGCTCCGGTCTCCTCGCCTTCACCGGCGCCTACCACGGGATGACGGCGGGAGCGCTGGAGGCGTCGGGCGGCGCCCAGGACGTCCGGGTCACGCGCCTGCCCTACCCCCAGGACTACCGCTGCCCCTTCGGCATCGGCGGCCCCCGCGGCGCCGAACTCGCCGCCCGCTGGACCACATCGCTGCTCGACGACACGAAGTCGGGGGTGCCGCGGCCCGCGGGCATGATCCTCGAACCGGTGCAGGGTGAGGGCGGCGTGATCCCCGCCCCGGACGCCTGGCTGCGCCGGATGCGGTCGATCACCGAGCAGCGCTCGATCCCGCTGATCGCCGACGAGGTACAGACCGGCGTCGGCCGGACCGGCGCCTTCTGGGCCGTCGACCACAGCGGTGTCGTGCCGGACGTCATGGTCCTGTCCAAGGCGGTCGGCGGCAGCCTGCCGCTCGCCGTGGTCGTCTACCACGAGGACCTGGACGTGTGGAGCCCCGGTGCCCACGCCGGCACCTTCCGCGGCAACCAGCTCGCCATGGCGGCGGGCGCCGCCACCCTCGCCTACGTCCGGGAGAACCAGCTCGACCGGCGCGCCGCCGAACTCGGCACCCGCATCATCGGCCAACTCCGACAACTGGCCAAGGAGTTCGCCTGCATCGGTGACGTACGCGGACGTGGCCTGATGATCGGTGTCGAACTCGTCGACCCGGCACAGACCGCCGCGGCCCCCTTCGCCGTCGGCTCCGACAGCCTCAGTGACGACCCGCTCCTCGGCGACTGCGCGGCCCCGCCGCTGCCGGCTGCCCCCGCCCTGGCCGCCGCCGTGCGCGACGCCTGCCTGGACCGCGGCCTGATCGTCGAACTGGGAGGCCGCCACTCCAGCGTCGTACGACTCCTGCCGCCCCTGACCCTCACCGACGAACAGGCCACGGCCGTCGTCGACCGGCTCACGGACGCCCTGGCAGCGGTGGCCGAGGCCCACGGCCGGTAATCGCCGGTAGTCCCGGAGCCCGATTGCTGCGTCGGGGCGTGCGGCGGGTACGGCTGCGACAAAGGTCTCGTCATGAAATCCAACGAGTCTGCGCCGTACCCGTGTTCTTATCGCCGCCGCGTCGTTGAGTCCCTACGGGGGATCTGCAGCCGGCACTCAGCGCTCGGCCCGTCCTGGTGTGCGCCCGGACGGTTTGCCGGGCCTGTGGCTGTCGGCTTGCTCCGCCCACAGTGGAATCGACAGACGCTGTCGATCCCGTATCCCAGCGGGAGGACCAACAGCCGTGGCCGTCACCGACTCCGCGCCCGAGCCGCTGCCCGCCCCGCACGGCGAGAGGCCCTCGGGCCCCGCGGTACGCGTCGGTGCCGCACGGGCCGACCGGCAGGCCACCCGCGACCTCCCCACGGCCCCGGTGCCCGCCTCCTGCGCCGCACCCGCACCGACCAGGGTCGAGGCCGCTGTGGCGCGCTCCCGCCGCTAGGCGTCCACGCGCCGACGGCAGACCCCACCGATCACCAGAGCGGCCCACCGAAACAGAGCCGGACCACCGCCTCGCGGAGCCCACCACCCCGAGCAAGGAAGCACTCTTGAACGCCACTCCCGCATCCGACGGCCGTCCCCGTCCCACCGCGTCCGGAGCCTGCGACACGCAGAGCCCGGACACTCAGGAACGCGAAACGGTCCCCCGGCAGAAGGGCGGCGGCCAGGAGGCCGAGCGTCTGCACGCGTCCACCGTCGACTTCCTGGAACACCCCGACGCGGCAACCGCCGCACAGGCAGCTGCAGTTGAGAACCTGCTCCGCTGCTGGGTGCGCGAGAACGACATCGCCCCTCCATCTCTCGGTGTCCTACGGATCCCGCTGCCCGCCAGCGGTACCGGTCTGCTGGTCCCTGTCCACTACTGGTCGCCCACCGGCTGGCACCGATTCGGCCTGCCGTACCTGGACAGCGGCCCCCACGGGGCCCCCTGCGTCGACGCCGTGACCCTGGCCGCGCTCCTCGGTCGCGAGTCGGCGCTTCCCGGCCCGCCCAGCGAGCAGCAGACCGGGGCAGTCGCTCCGGAGCAGCTGTCGGCCGAGCTCGGCGCCGCCCCCTTCGGCGGCAGCGGCGGCCCGTCCGCCGACAGCGGTGACCTGGTCGGCCGGGTCGCCGACTCGGTGCGCCGCACCGCCGAGTTCATCGCCGACCGCCGCCACCGGCCCGCCGACGACCCCGACCGCTTCCTCGCCGCGGAACAGTCCCTGCTCCTCGGCCACCCGCTGCACCCGACGCCGAAGAGTCGCGAAGGGCTCTCCGAGGCCGAAGCCCGCCTGTACTCACCGGAGTCACGCGGCTCCTTCCCCCTGCACTGGCTCGCGGTGGCACCCGAAGCCCTCGCCCACGACTCGGCCTGGACCGAACGCGGCCGCACGGTCACCGCCCCCGACCTCACCTCCCAACTCGTCGGTCCCGGACTCGCACTGCCCGCCGGACACGCGGCCCTGCCCCTGCACCCCTGGCAGATGCGCGAGCTCCGGCACCGCCCCGCCGTCGCCGCCCTCCTCGACGCCGGCCTCCTGACCGACCTCGGCCCGCACGGCGAACCCTGGTTCCCCACCTCCTCCGTCCGCACCCTGTACCGGCCCGGCGCGCCCGCCATGCTGAAACTCTCGCTCGGCCTGCGCATCACCAACTCCCGCCGCGAGAACCTCCGCAAGGAACTCCACCGCGGTGTCGAGGTCCATCGCCTGCTCCGCAGCGGCCTGGCCGAACAGTGGCGTGCGGCCCACCCCGGATTCGACATCGTCCGCGACCCGGCCTGGCTCGCCGTGGACCTCCCCGACGGCGCCCCGGCACTCGGCCTCGACGTCATGATCCGGAACAACCCCTTCGGTCCCGAGGACGACGTCTCCTGCATCGCCGGCTTCGTCTCGCCCAGGCCCCCCGCCGACGAACCCGCCTCCACGGGCCGCACCCCCGTCGTCTCGCGCCTGGAGACGACCATCACCGGCCTCGCGGCCCGTACCGGACGCCCCCGCGGAGCCGTGTCCGCCGAGTGGTTCCTGCGCTACCTCGAACACGTCGTACGTCCCGTGCTCTGGCTCGACAGCGAAGCCGGCATCGCCCTCGAAGCCCACCAGCAGAACACGCTGTTGCTGCTCGACCCCGAAGGCTGGCCCGTCGGCGGGCGCTACCGCGACAACCAGGGTTACTACTTCCGGGAGTCCCACCGCGCCGCCCTCGACCAGAGACTTCCCGGCATCGGTACGCAGAGCGACACCTTCGTCTCCGACGAGGTCACCGACGAGCGGTTCGCCTACTACCTCGCCATCAACAACGTCCTCGGCCTCATCGGCGCCTTCGGGTCCCAACAGCTCGCCGACGAGCGGCTGTTGCTCGCGGCCTTCCGGCGCTTCCTCACCGAGACCGCGACCGGCCCGGCCCGGCTGCACAGCCCACTCCCGAGCCGCCTCCTCGACTCACCCACGCTGCGCTGCAAGGCGAACCTGCTCACCCGGCTCCACGGCCTCGACGAGCTCGTCGGCCCGGTCGACACCCAGTCCGTCTACGTCACCATCGCCAACCCCCTGCACTCCTGAGCCCCCACGTACGTGAGGACCACGCCCCGCACCACTTCCTGAGAGGAGCGTCGCCGTGCCCCCGACCGATGCGAGCACCGACGCCGGCACCACTCCTGTCGCCGACCCCACCGACCCGGCCGAGCACGCCGACACCTCCGCGCGCGCCGAACCGGCCGAGGAGTCTGACGCGTTGCAGAAGCCGGAGAACACGGACGGCCAGGACACCCTGGATCTGCGCCTCCCCGACGAACTGCTCGCGCTCATCGCCGAGCAGGAGAAGTCCCGCACCGAACGCCCCGGACCCATCGACGGACACCAGGGAGCTCTCGACGCCGTCACCCTGACCGAGCACGATCTCCTCGACGACGTGGGGGAGTGGGGACCGGTCACCACTCCCTCCGGCGTGTTCCAGCTCGTCCCTGCCCGCGTCGACCGCGACCTCGCGCTCATCACCCGCTGGATGAACGACCCCGCCGTGGCCGCCTTCTGGGAACTCGCCGGCCCGGACGACGTCACCAAGGACCATCTGCGCCCCCAGGTCGAAGGGGACGGACGCAGTGTTCCCTGCCTCGGCGTCCTGGACGGCACCCCCATGAGCTACTGGGAGGTCTACCGCGCCGACCTCGACCCGCTGGCCCGCCACTACCCCGCCCGCCCGCACGACACCGGAATCCACCTCCTCATCGGCGGTGTCGCCCATCGCGGCCGAGGACTCGGCACCACGCTGCTCAGAGCCGTCGCCGACCTCGTGCTCGACCATCGCCCGCAGTGCGGCCGTGTCGTAGCCGAACCCGACCTTCGCAACACCCCTTCCGTCTCCGCCTTCTTGAGCGCCGGATTCCGCTTCTCCGCCGAGGTGGACCTCCCCGACAAGCGGGCCGCGCTCATGGTCCGTGACCGAGCCCTGCGCACAGTGCTGTGAGCCGGTCACTCTTGGTACACCGCTCGACCCGATCCGGTTCCCTCCCGAGGAGTCCCCGTGCCGAATCCGCCCGTCGTCCCGAGTTCCGGAGAGCAGCCCGTGCTCTACGACCCGCCCGAGCTCACGCGTGAGAACTGGGATCGGGCAGGCGCACGGCTGCTGGCCAAGCTGATCGGTGAGTTCGCCTACGAGGACATCCTCCGGCCGGTCCCCGCGGACCGCCAAGCGGCGGCGGGACCGGGCCTGCACCTCTACACCTTGACCGTGCCGGACGACACGGCGCCGCCGACCGCCGACCCGGCCGACCTGGCCGGGGATCCGGTCGGCGGGACCGCGGCCGGCGGCGTACTGCGCTTCCGAGCCCGCCGTGGCGCGTACGGCAGCTGGCACGTCGATCCGACGAGCCTCACCTGGACGTCCGGCCCGAGCACCCGCACCGGCCCCGACGTCACCACCGGTATCACGGACCCGGCAGCGGTACCGCTGACCGACCCGCTCGCCTTCCTCGTCCGCGCCAAGCGGATCCTCGGCCTCGACGGCACCACCCTCGGCCACATCATCCGCGAACTCACCGTCACGCTCGCCGCCGACGCCCGGCTCGACCACACCGGGCTCAGCGCCCCCCAGCTCGCCGACCTCGGGTACGCCGAGCTGGAAGGCCATCAGACCGGCCATCCCTGGCTCGTACTGAACAAGGGACGCCTCGGCTTCTCGGCGACCGACGCCGCGCTCTGGGCCCCCGAGGCCCGCCGCCGCACCAGCCTTCCCTGGATCGCCGTGCACACCGACCTGGCCCGGTACCGAGGTGTGGCGGGCCTGGACTCCGCCGATGTCCTCTACTCCCGTGAACTGGACGCACCGACGCGCGAGCTGTTCGCCGCGACGCTGCGCGCCCGCGGCCTGGACCCGGCGGCCTACCTCTATCTCCCCGTGCACCCCTGGCAGTGGGACGACATCGTCCTGCCGCTGTTCGCACCGGCCGTCGCGGCGGGCACCATCGTCCCCCTGCCCGCCGACAGCGACCTGCGGCTGCCGCAACAGTCCATCCGTACGTTCCTGAACACCACGCACCCCGAGCGGCTCACCGTCAAACTGCCGCTGTCCGTGCTCAACACCCTTGTATGGCGCGGCCTTCCGACGGAGCGCACGCTGGTCGCGCCCGCCGTCACCACATGGATGCACGCACTCCGCGACGCGGATCCCTTCCTGAGGGAAGAATGCGGCGTCATCCTGCTGGGAGAAGTCGCGTCGGTCACGGTCAACCACCCGCTGTACGACGGCCTCGACGAAGTCCCCTACCAGTACAAGGAATTGCTGGGTGTCATCTGGCGCGAGCCGGTCTCCCGCCGGCTCGTCCCGGGGGAGCGCGCCCGCACGCTCGCTTCCTTGTTGCACGTCGACCCCCGAGGCAGGGCGTTCACCGCCGAACTGGTCGCGCGTTCCGGACTCGACCCGAAGACGTGGCTGCGCCGGCTCTTCGCGGCCCTGCTCCCGCCCCTGCTGCGCTTCCTGTACCGCTACGGAACGGTGTTCTCGCCCCACGGCGAGAACGCCATCGTCGTCTTCGACGACCAGGACGTGCCGGTGCGGCTCGCGGTCAAGGACTTCGTGGACGACGTCAACGTCAGCGACGTCGCACTCCCCGAACACGACTCCATGCCGCAGGAGGTCCGTGACGTCCTGCTCACGGAACGTCCCGACTTCCTGACCCAGTTCATCCATTCCGGTCTGTTCGTCGGCGTCTTCCGCTACCTGGCCCCGCTGTGCGAGGAACAACTCGGCGTACCCGAGGACGAGTTCTGGTCCCTGGTGCGCGCCGAGATCCTCCGCCACCACGCCCGCTTCCCGGAGCTCAAGGATCGCTACGAGATGTTCGACCTGCTCACCCCGCACATCGAGCGCCTGTGCCTCAACCGCAACCGGCTGCACCTCGACGGGTACCGTGACCGCGCCCACCGCCCGCACGCCGCCGTGCACGGCACCGTGGACAACCCCCTGCACCAGCCGTGATCGCGGGATTGTCAGTGGGGCCCCTTAGGGTGGTCGAGCTATGACGAAGCCCTCACTCCCCGAGCTCCTGCACGCCGCTGTGACCGCTGTCGGCGGCACGGAGCGCCCTGGCCAGGTCACCATGGCCGAGACCGTCGCCGAGGCGATCGACGACGGTTCCCATCTGCTCGTCCAGGCGGGCACCGGCACCGGAAAGTCGCTCGGCTATCTGGTGCCGGCCCTGGCTCACGGGGAGCGCGTCGTGGTGGCGACCGCCACCCTGGCGCTGCAGCGCCAGCTCGTGGAGCGGGACCTGCCGCGCACGGTCGAGTCGCTGCACCCGCTGCTGCGCCGCCGCCCCAGCTTCGCCATGCTCAAGGGCAGGTCGAACTACTTGTGCCTGCACCGCCTGCACGAAGGCGTGCCGCAGGAGGAGGACGAAGGCCTCTTCGACCAGTTCGAGGCGGCCGCACCGACCAGCAAGCTGGGCCAGGACCTGCTCCGCATGCGGGACTGGGCGGACGAGACGGAGACAGGCGACCGGGACGACCTCACCCCAGGCGTCTCCGACAAGGCCTGGTCCCAGGTGTCCGTCTCCTCGCGCGAATGCCTGGGCGCCTCGAAATGCGCGTACGGACAGGAGTGCTTCGCCGAGATGTCGCGCGAGCGCGCCAAGCTCGCCGACGTCATCGTCACCAACCACGCACTCCTCGCGATCGACGCCATCGAGGGCGCCCCGGTGCTGCCCCAGCACGAGGTGCTGATCGTCGACGAGGCCCACGAGCTGGTCTCCCGGGTGACCGGTGTCGCCACGGGTGAGCTGACGCCCGGGCAGGTCAACCGCGCGGTGCGCCGCGCCGCGAAGCTCGTGAACGAGAAGGCCGCCGACCAGCTGCAGACCGCCGCCGAGGGCTTCGAGCGGCTCATGGAGCTGGCCCTGCCCGGCCGCCTCGAAGAGATCCCCGAGGACCTCGGCTACGCGCTGATGGCGCTGCGCGACGCGGCCCGCACCGTGATCACGGCCCTCGGTACGACGCGCGACAAGTCCGTCCAGGACGAGGACGCCGTACGGAAGCAGGCCCTCGCCTCCGTGGAGACGATCCACGACGTCGCGGAGCGGATCACGAACGGATCGGAGTGGGACGTCGTCTGGTACGAGCGCCACGACCGGTTCGGCGCATCACTGCGCGTCGCCCCCATGTCCGTCTCGGGTCTGCTGCGGGAGAAGCTCTTCACCGACCGCTCCGTGATCCTGACGTCCGCGACGCTGAAGCTCGGCGGCGATTTCAACGGGGTGGGCGCCTCGCTCGGCCTCGCCCCCGAAGGCACCACCGGCGAAGACCTGCCCGAATGGAAGGGCGTCGACGTCGGCTCGCCGTTCGACTACCCGAAGCAGGGCATCCTCTACGTCGCCAAGCACCTGGCCCGGCCGGCGCGCGAGGGCACGCGCAGCGACATGATGGACGAGTTGGCGGAGCTCATGCAGGCGGCCGGCGGCCGCACGCTCGGCCTCTTCTCCTCGATGCGCGGCGCGCAGGCCGCCGCGGAGGAGCTGCGCACCAGAATCCCCGAGTTCCCGATCCTGCTGCAGGGCGAGGACACCCTGGGAGAACTGATCAAGGGATTCGCCGCGGACCCGAAGACGTGCCTGTTCGGCACGCTCTCGTTGTGGCAGGGCGTGGACGTCCCGGGACCCAGTTGCCAGCTGGTGGTCATGGACAAGATCCCCTTCCCGCGCCCCGACGACCCGTTGATGAGCGCCCGGCAGAAGGCCGTGGAAGACGCCGGGGGCAACGGCTTCATGGCCGTCGCGGCGACCCACTCGGCCCTGTTGATGGCACAGGGCGCGGGGCGCCTCGTCCGTGCGACGGGGGACCGCGGCGTCGTCGCCGTCCTCGACCCCCGCCTTGCGACGGCCCGCTACGGCAGCTATCTGCGGGCTTCGATGCCGAACTTCTGGTACACGACGGACCGGAACCAGGTACGGCGCTCCCTCGCGGCGATCGACACCGTGGCGAAGGCGGACGGTCAGTAGCTTCTGCGAGTCCGGGGCCGGGCGCGGACAGCGCTGGGCCCCGGAACCGGCGCAGTTGGTCCCGGGGCCCGGTCAGGGAGGAGCGTCAGACGCGCCGCAGAACGGCCACCACCTTGCCCAGGATGGTCGCCTCGTCACCAGGGATCGGCTGGTACGCGGAGTTGTGCGGGAGCAGCCAGACATGGCCGTCCTCACGCTTGAAGCGCTTGACCGTGGCCTCACCGTCGAGCATCGCCGCGACGATGTCGCCGTTCTCCGCGACCGGCTGGCGGCGGACCGTGACCCAGTCGCCGTCACAGATGGCGGCCTCGATCATCGAGTCACCGACGACCTTCAGGACGAACAGCTCACCGTCGCCGACCAGCTGCCGGGGGAGCGGGAAGACATCCTCGACCGACTCCTCGGCGAGGATCGGTCCACCGGCGGCGATACGACCGACGAGCGGTACGTAGGACGCGGCGGGCTTGCCCGTGGTGTCCGTGGGCTGCGAGCTCGGCTGGTCCGAGCCGCGGACCTCGTACGCACGCGGGCGGTGCGGGTCGCGGCGCAGGAACCCCTTGCGCTCGAGGGCCATCAGCTGGTGGGCGACCGACGACGTGCTGGACAGGCCGACCGCCTGGCCGATCTCCCGCATCGACGGCGGGTAGCCCCGACGCTGCACCGAGTCCCGGATGACCTCGATCACCCGGCGCTGGCGGTCGGTGAGCCCCGAGCTGTCCGCGCGGATGCCTGGAGGTCGGCCGGGAAGGGAGCGTCCGGGCTTGGGCCCCTCCTGGTTCATGGCTGCGTCATTCATGGCATGCACCGGCTCGAGTCGGCCCTGGGGGCGGCCCTGGGCAGTGATGGTGGCACTGTCTGCGGTCGTGGTCACGTCGGTCGGCCCCTCTCGAGAATGTCTCCCTAGCTAGCCAACGGTAGTTCCTTTCGAAAGGTTGCGCCAAACACACGTTCGAGTGAAAAATCGTAGATTGCTTGTCGTGATCATGTGCCTGGGTGTATGCCGCCGCCTTGGGCGGGGAGGCAATTCGGTTCAATCCGGTACGCTTCAGCGCCGGGACCGAGACCCGCCTGGCGGGCCTCTTCAGTCTGCCACCCACCCTCCCGCCGACGGGACACCGCCCCCTTTTCGCGTGCGTCGCGCCGCGCCGGGCCTGTGGCCTGTGAGGTTTACGGGCTGTGCATCGGTGGTCCCGACTGCGCGACACGCGCTAGGGCCAGAAAAGCAACCAAACCCCAGATGTAGTGGTTGGATTGCATCAGCAGCCCAGAAGTTGTGGTCCCCGGGTCTTCGGGTCCGAGGTCATCGCCTATGCTTGGGGCTGCCGCGAGAGGCGTGACCAGCTTCTCGGGGCTATCGAGTCGTGCTGTGAAGGAGGGTTGGGAGCTCATGCACTGCCCCTTCTGCAGGCATCCCGACAGCCGTGTCGTCGACAGTCGCACCACTGATGACGGCACGTCGATCCGCCGGCGCCGTCAGTGCCCGGACTGCTCCCGTCGTTTCACGACGGTGGAGACGTGTTCGCTGATGGTGGTCAAGCGGAGCGGGGTGACCGAACCCTTCAGTCGCACCAAGGTCATCAACGGCGTACGCAAGGCGTGTCAGGGGCGGCCGGTGACCGAGGACGCCCTCGCCCAGCTCGGCCAGCGGGTCGAGGAGGCGGTGCGCGCCACCGGCAGTGCCGAACTGACCACTCACGATGTGGGCCTGGCCATACTGGGCCCGCTTCAGGAGCTGGACCTCGTCGCCTACTTGCGCTTCGCGTCCGTGTACCGGGCGTTCAATTCGCTCGAGGACTTCGAGTCGGCGATCGCGGAACTGAGGGAACAGGCGCCCGGTGCGGACGGCCCGGGCGAAGAACGCGCAGAGAGCGACAGCGGGCCCGGCGGGACGGTTGAAGTCCCCGTGCCCGCCCACGCCGCCGACTGACCGGCAGGGGCCGGGCGGCGGCGATCCACAGACCTGTTGCGGGCGGCGAGAGCGGCGGCCGCGACACAAGACACACACCGTGCCACGGGAAGAACGCGGCACTTTTGGGCGTTTTAGCCCGGTATATGGGAGGCGGCATGACAGAGACGGCGAGCGGCCCGGCACGAGGTTCCCGAGTCAAGGGTTCCAAGTCCACCAAGGGTCTGCGCATCGAGCGCATCCACACCAGCCCCGGCGTGCATCCGTACGACGAGGTGGAGTGGGCGCGTCGTGACGTCGTCATGACCAATTGGCGCGACGGCTCGGTCAATTTCGAGCAGCGTGGCGTCGAGTTCCCCGAGTTCTGGTCGGTGAACGCGGTCAACATCGTCACCAGCAAGTACTTCCGCGGTGCTGTGGGTACCCCGCAGCGTGAGGTGAGCCTCAAGCAGCTCATCGACCGCATCGTGAAGACGTATCGGAAGGCCGGCGAGGACTACAAGTACTTCGCTTCGCCCGCCGACGCCGAGATCTTCGAGCACGAGCTGGCGTACGCCCTCCTGCACCAGATCTTCAGCTTCAACTCGCCGGTGTGGTTCAACGTGGGCACGCCGCAGCCCCAGCAGGTCTCCGCCTGCTTCATCCTGTCCGTCGACGACTCCATGGAGTCGATCCTCGACTGGTACAAGGAAGAGGGCATGATCTTCAAGGGCGGCTCCGGCGCCGGCCTGAACCTCTCTCGCATCCGCTCCTCCAAGGAGCTCCTGTCCTCGGGCGGCAACGCCTCGGGTCCGGTCTCCTTCATGCGCGGTGCCGACGCCTCTGCAGGAACGATCAAGTCGGGTGGCGCCACGCGTCGCGCGGCCAAGATGGTCATCCTGGATGTCGACCACCCCGACATCGAGGGCTTCATCGAGACCAAGGTGAAGGAAGAGGAGAAGATCCGCGCGCTGCGTGACGCGGGCTTCGACATGGACCTGGGCGGCGACGACATCACGTCCGTCCAGTACCAGAACGCCAACAACTCGGTGCGCGTGAACGACGAGTTCATGAAGGCCGTCGAGGCCGGCTCCAAGTTCGGCCTGCGCGGCCGCATGGACGGCGAGGTCATCGAGGAGGTCGACGCCAAGTCGCTCTTCCGCAAGATGGCCGAGGCCGCCTGGGCCTGTGCCGACCCCGGCATCCAGTACGACGACACCATCAACCAGTGGCACACGTGCCCGGAGTCCGGCCGCATCAACGGCTCGAACCCGTGCAGCGAGTACATGCACCTGGACAACACGTCCTGCAACCTCGCCTCGCTGAACCTGATGAAGTTCCTGAAGGACGACGGCAAGGGCAACCAGTCCTTCGACGTCGAGCGCTTCTCGAAGGTCGTCGAGCTCGTCATCACCGCGATGGACATCTCCATCTGCTTCGCGGACTTCCCCACCGAGAAGATCGGTGAGAACACCCGCGCCTTCCGTCAGCTCGGCATCGGTTACGCGAACCTGGGCGCCCTGCTCATGGCGACCGGCCACGCCTACGACTCGGACGGCGGCCGCGCTCTCGCCGGCGCCATCTCGTCGCTGATGACGGGTACCTCGTACAAGCGCTCCGCGGAGCTCGCCGCGGTCGTCGGCCCGTACGACGGTTACGCCAAGAACGCCACGCCGCACCAGCGCGTCATGAAGCAGCACGCCGACGCCAACACCGTGGCTGTCCGCATGGACGACCTGGACACCCCGATCTGGGCCGCCGCCACGGAGGCCTGGCAGGACGTGCTCCGCCTCGGCGAGAAGAACGGTTTCCGTAACGCGCAGGCGTCCGTCATCGCCCCGACCGGCACCATCGGTCTCGCGATGTCCTGCG
Source organism: Streptomyces sp. HmicA12 (assembly GCF_000373565.1). Lineage (GTDB taxonomy): Bacteria > Actinomycetota > Actinomycetes > Streptomycetales > Streptomycetaceae > Streptomyces. The sequence goes on from NZ_KB891852.1 coordinate 211,494, forward strand.
ACACCACCGGCCTCGAGCCGGACCTCGCCCTGGTCAAGTTCAAGAAGCTGGTCGGCGGCGGTTCGATGCAGATCGTCAACGGCACCGTGCCGCAGGCCCTGCGTCGCCTGGGTTACCAGGAGGAGCAGATCGAGGCGATCGTCGCGCACATCGCCGAGAACGGGAACGTCATCGACGCCCCCGGCCTCAAGACCGAGCACTACGAGGTCTTCGACTGCGCCATGGGCGAGCGCTCCATCTCCGCGATGGGCCACGTCCGCATGATGGCGGCCATCCAGCCGTGGATCTCGGGCGCCCTGTCCAAGACGGTCAACCTGCCGGAGACGGCGACCGTCGAGGACGTCGAGGAGGTCTACTTCGAGGCCTGGAAGATGGGCGTCAAGGCGCTCGCCATCTACCGCGACAACTGCAAGGTCGGCCAGCCCCTCTCCGCCAAGACCAAGGAGAAGGAGAAGACCGAGGTCACGGAGAAGGCCGAGGCCGAGATCCGCAAGGCCGTCGAGAAGGTCGTCGAGTACCGCCCGGTCCGCAAGCGTCTGCCCAAGGGCCGTCCCGGCATCACCACCTCCTTCACGGTGGGCGGCGCCGAGGGCTACATGACCGCCAACTCCTACCCGGACGACGGTCTCGGTGAGGTCTTCCTGAAGATGTCCAAGCAGGGCTCCACCCTCGCGGGCATGATGGACGCCTTCTCCATCGCCGTCTCGGTCGGCCTCCAGTACGGCGTGCCACTGGAGACCTACGTCTCGAAGTTCACCAACATGCGCTTCGAGCCGGCCGGCATGACGGACGACCCGGACGTGCGGATGGCGCAGTCGATCGTCGACTACATCTTCCGCCGTCTGGCGCTGGACTTCCTGCCCTTCGAGACGCGCTCCGCGCTCGGCATCCACTCCGCCGAGGAGCGTCAGCGTCACCTGGAGACCGGCTCCTACGAGCCGTCCGAGGAGGAGCTCGACGTCGAGGGCCTGGCCCAGTCGGCGCCGCTCGCCCAGGAGCTGAAGGCCGTGGAGACGCCGAAGGCGGAGTCCGCCGCCACGGTGCCCGCCCCGAAGCAGGCGCACACCAGCGCCGAGCTCGTCGAGATGCAGCTGGGCATCCAGGCCGATGCCCCGCTCTGCTTCTCCTGCGGTACGAAGATGCAGCGCGCCGGATCCTGCTACATCTGCGAGGGCTGCGGCTCGACCAGCGGTTGCAGCTGATCCGCGGCTGATCGGCTGAGCTGAGGGCGGCGGGACCACTACGGTCCCGCCGCCCTTCGGCGTTCGTACCGTGAGAGCGCCGCAGAGCACTCCCCGGTGCTACAGGGTCCCCATCGCCGCGGTGAAGGCGGTGAGGTCGCCGTCGAAGCCGCGTACGACCTCGTGGAACGACCACTCGCCGTCGGCGTCCCGCGTGAACTCGGCGATGGTGGTGGCCGAGTGGGCCGCCACCGCGGAGAAGTCGTGCTGCGACAGATCCGTGTATCCCGTGCGTATGCGCACCGCCGTGCTCTTCACGTGCCAGAACGTCTTGGCCCTGCCCGACGGCTGCTCGTTCTGCTGGATGGCCACGCCCACCACCACGCGCGCGTACTGCGGCGCCAAGCGCTCCAGCTCGAGCGTCATGACCTCGTCGAAGCCGAAGCCCTGACCGGTTCTGCTGTCCCGGTTGAGGATGATCGTCCCGTCGGGGGAGCGGCTGTCGAAGTGCACGACGTAGGCCGGGGCGGCGCGCGGGTTGTCGCGCGTGTACGCCGCCGCGACCAGGTCCAGATCGTGGTGGGGCGAACCGACCGGGCTCGGGTCCCACTTCAGCCCGACCTCGACCTTCTCGATCCCCTTGCGGAGACTGCTCACCGAACTCCCCCTTCTCGGTGTGTTGTTGAGTGCTACCGACACGCTACGTCGTCCCACCGACAACGGTCGGCCCGTCCTTGTCAGTGAGGGATGCGACGCGGCGGTCGCGACGGGATCTCCTCGCGGAACGTCTCGATGGCAGTGCTGACCTGACGCATGAGGTGGGTGTCCTCTATCCGGTCGAGATAGCGGCAGTGCCGGGCCACGCCGTCGAGTTCGAAGGCGAAGTACAGGGCCATCAGAGGATTGATGAACAGCTCGCTCCCGCGCGTGCGTTCCGTGAACTGCACGTTCCCGAAAGAACCTTGGACCGCCGCGGCGATGGATCCGTTGACGATGCTCGGATGCTCCGGTGTGTGCGCCTGGGCGTGCGCGACGGCGTCCAGGAACAGCGCGCCTTCCTTGGAGGCCCTGGAGAGCGAGAAGGCGCCGAGGTAGTGGCCCGCGCGTTCCAGTGCGGCGATGTTCTCCAGGACGAGGCCATGACTGACCCCGTGGTAGGCGTCCACACCGAACCCGAGGGAAAGCACGAGCCGTTCGGGCCCGTCGATCCCCGCGAGCGCCGCGACGCTCGTGAGGTCCTCCTCCGGTGTGCCGAGACCGGTTTCGTCGCCGCGCATCAGGATGTCCGTACCGCCGTCCACCAGGACGACCGCGTCGATGTCGTAGCGCTCGATCAGCGCCTCGTAGGCGGCGCGCAGTGGCTGCACGCCCACGCGCGCGAAGGCGTGCACCGTGTCCGGATAGCCGTGCTGCCGCAGCCATTGAGCGAGGGTGCGCTCGGGGAAGTAGGTCTGGTGCAGTGCCGTGTCAGGGGTGATGCGGGCTACGTCGGGGGCCGTCCACGACTCCAGCGGCAGACCTTCGACCGCGCTGAAGGAGAGGTTGGCCAGATGGACCTCCTTGCCTTCGTGCACCAGCGAAAGGGCCACGGGCAGACCGGAGTAGATGTCGAAGCCGCCGCCGGCACCTGCCACGAGGATGCGTTGCGCGCCGGCGAGGCGGGCCGAAACAGGGTTGGTGAAGAGCGCCGTCATGCCGATCATTGTGGAGTGGCCCGGCACGGGGAAGAACTGGATATCGGCGCCTGGGGTTGGCCCTCGACCGCGCATGCCGCAGGCGCGCCGAACGAGGCGTTCATACAAGCGAGTTGAGAGCGTGGCTCGCCAGCGAGTTCGAGATCAAGATGAGCGGCGAGGGCCTCGCCGAGCCGGTGCGAGGGGACTGCGCCGGAGAGTGACCCCACGTCACGTACCGCGCCGTACGATGGCGCGGTGCTGGTCAAGTGGATTCGCTGCACTGTGGTGGACCGTCGGGGGTTCGAGCGGGGACAGCGGAAATGGGCGGGGCTCCTCGGGGAGCCGGGGTTCCGGGGACAGGGTGGGGGCTGGAGCAGGCAGCGACCCGACGTGGCCCATGTCTTCGGCTTCTGGGAGAGCCGCGCCTTCTACGACTCCTTCATGGCGCGCTCCCACGACCGGCTCGCGGCAGCGCAGGCGGGGACGTACAAAGACATGCAGGTCAAGCTCTTCGACCACCGCTTCGACGTGAAGACCGGGTTCGAGCCGCGGTTCACGGACGCGGACGTGGTGCGGGTCGCACACTGCAAGGTGAACGCCGAACGGGCCGAGCACTTCACCTTGATGCAGCAGAAGGTGTGGAACCCGGCGATGGCCGGGTCGCCCGGCATGGTCCGAGGGCTGTTCGGCGAGGCTCCCGGCGAGGAGTTCCTGGTCCTGTCGATGTGGCACTCCGCGGCCGAGCACGGCAAGTACCAGGTGGACCGGCTGGAGCGACTGTCCCTGCGTGCGCAGACGGAGGCCGACATCGCTTCCATCTCCGGTGACATCGTGCGCCTCGAACCGACCTGGACGGTGTGAACGCGTCGCCACGCGCGCGTGCCGCGCTCGGAGTGATCAGAGTCATCTACGCCGGATGGTCCGTACGAGTGCTCGAACGGGGCCGAACCGATCTAGGGTCGACGTATGGCACGACCGCGGCGCATCGTTCTTGTCCGGCACGGCGAATCCGAAGGCAACGCCGACGACACCGTCTATGAGCGCGAACCCGATCACGCTCTGGCGCTCACCGAGACGGGGTGGCGGCAGGCCGAGGAGACCGGCAAGGAACTGCGGGAGCTGTTCGGGCGTGAGCGCGTGAGCGTCTACGTCTCGCCCTACCGGCGCACGCACGAGACGCTCCGTGCCTTCCGTCTCGACCCCGATCTGATCCGCGTACGGGAGGAACCGCGCCTGCGGGAGCAGGACTGGGGGAACTGGCAGGATCGCGACGACGTGCGTCTCCAGAAGGCCTATCGAGACGCCTACGGGCATTTCTTCTACCGCTTCGCGCAAGGCGAGTCCGGTGCCGACGTGTACGACCGTGTCGGCGCCTTCCTGGAAAGCCTCTACCGCAGCTTCGAGGACCCCGATCACCCGCCGAACGTGCTGCTCGTGACGCACGGCCTGACCATGCGGCTGTTCTGCATGCGCTGGTTCCACTGGACCGTCCAGGACTTCGAATCGCTGTCGAACCCTGGGAACGCCGAGACGCGGTCGCTCGTTCTCGGGGAGAACGGGAAATACGTTCTGGACCGAGAATTTGAACGTTGGTGCGAACCGCGGCCTTATGGGGTCACCGGATAGATTGGCAGAGCGATGACCCCTGACTCCTCTCCCGACGGGCGCATGGACCGCGCCCTTGCCAGCCTGCGTGGACTCTCCGTAGGAGACGCACTGGGCTCGCAGTTCTTCGTTCCGGCGAATTATCCGCTGCTCAAGAGCCGTGATCTGCCCGAAGGCACCTGGCAGTGGACCGACGACACCGAGATGGCGTGCTCCGTGGCCGCTGTCCTCGCCGCTCACGGCCGCATCGACCAGGACGCCCTGGCCCGTTCGTTCGCCGAGCACCATGACTTCGACCGCGGGTACGGCCCTGCTGTGAACCGGCTGCTGCGGCAGATCCGGGAGGGCGGCGACTGGCGGGCGCTCGCGTCCGCGCTGTTCAAGGGGCAGGGGTCGTGGGGGAACGGGGCGTCGATGCGCATCGCCCCACTCGGTGCCTACTACGCCGATGATCCGGAGCAGGCCACCCACCAGGCCGAGATCTCGGCGTATCCCACGCATCAGCACCGCGAGGCGGTCGTCGGCGCGATGGCCGTGGCCGCCACCGCGGCGCTCGTGGCCGACCCGCAGGGACCGCCGACGCCGCACGCGCTGCTCGACGGCGTGATCGCGCTGGTGCCGCGCAGCGCGGTGCAGGCCGGGCTGCGCCGGGCCAAGGACATGCTCGACTACGGAGACCCGGTCACGGTGGCCGCGGTCCTCGGCTGCGGCCGGCGAACGACCGCGCACGACACCGTCCCGTTCGCCCTGTGGTCGGCGGCGCGGGGGCTCGGCGACTTCGAGGAAGCCTTCTGGAGCACCGCCCAGGTGGGCGGCGATCTCGACACGACCTGCGCGATCGTGGGCGGTGTCGTCGCCTCCGGCAAGGGCGGGGCGCCGTCGGCCGAGTGGCTGGAGCGCACCGAGCCGCTTCCGGAGTGGGCCCCGGCCGCACCGTCGGCCTGACGACCACGCCGGCGCCCGTGAGCCCGATCCACCCGTGGCGGTGGCCAGGGCAGGGACCGGGCACGGACGCCGTCGTCGGGGGACGTCGCTCGGTTACAGGGCCGGGGCGCCGGCCGTGCCGCCGAGTGCCTCCAAGTCGTTCTTGCGGACGCGGATGACGACCGTGGCGACGGCGAAGGCGACCACCGCCATGGCCGCGGCGGGTATGAAGGCCGTCGATATGCCGTGGGCGAGGACTTCATGGCTCCACGGGGCGGGCAGTTCGTGGGTCTTGGCGAACGCGGCCTTCTGCTCGGGAGAGGCCTGTGCCAGGAACAACGGCACCTGCTTGGCCGCTTCGTCGCGGCTGGCGGAGCCGAAGACCGTGGTCAGGATCGCCAGACCGATGGAGCCGCCCACCTGCTGCGTCGCGTTCAGCAGGGCGGAGGCCGCGCCCGCTTCGTGCGGGGCGACTCCGGAGACGGCGGTGACGGTGACCGTCACGAAGTTCAGACCCATGCCGAAGCCGAAGATCAGCATCGGACCGAGCACTCCGCCGACGTACGAGCTGTCCGTGTCGATCAGGGACTGCCAGGTCAGGCCGATGGCGACGAAGACGGAACCGATCATCAGGAAGGGCTTGGGGCCGAACGTCGGAAGCAGCCGCTGGGACACTCCGGCGCCCAGCGCGATGACCACGGTGACGGGCAGGAACGCCAGACCGGCCTGGATGGGGGAGTAGCCCAGCACGTTCTGCACGAAGAGCACGATGTAGAAGAACATGCCGAACATCGCCGCGGCGAGGCTGATCATGATCACGTACGTGCCCGAGCGGTTGCGGTCGGCGAACATCCGCAGAGGGGTGATCGGCTCCTTCGCGCGGCCCTCGACCAGGATGAAGAGGGCGAGAAGCACCACGGCCGCGCCGAACGCGCCCAGCGTGAGCGCGTCGCTCCAGCCGTCCGACGCGGCCCTGATGAACCCGTAGACGAGCGCGACCATGCCGAGCGTCGAAGTGAGCGCGCCGGTGATGTCGAAGCGTCCGGGGTGGCGCTCGGACTCCTTGATGTAGCGCGGGGCGAGTGCCGCGATGAGGAGGCCGATCGGTACGTTCACGAACAGCACCCAGCGCCAGTCGAGCCAGTCGGTCAGCAGGCCGCCGGCCAGCAGACCCACGGCGCCGCCGCCCGCGGAGACGGCGGCGAAGATACCGAACGCCCGGTTCCGCTCCGGGCCCTCGGGAAACGTCGTGGTGATGAGCGCGAGCGAGGTGGGCGAAGCGATCGCGCCACCGACGCCCTGGAGCACACGCGCGGCGAGCAACTGCCAGGGTTCCTGGGCCAGTCCGCCGAGCAGTGAGGCGAAGGTGAAGAGCAGGATGCCGCTGATGAAGACCCTGCGGCGCCCGAGGATGTCCCCGGCTCGGCCGCCGAGCAGCAGCAGGCCGCCGAAGGTGAGGGTGTAGGCGCTGACCACCCAGGTGAGGTCGGTGGTGGAGAAGCTCAGTGCCGTCTGGATGTGCGGCAGGGCGATGTTCACGATGGTGGCGTCGAGCACCACCATGAGCTGGCACGCGGCGATCACCGCGAGGGCGATGCCCGGGCGTGGTGAGCGGGCGGTCGGCCCTGGCGGTGTGGGCGCGGGTGACTGCGTCTGTATTTGATCGTGCGTCACGGGATGTCCCCCAGAAGCGATGTAGTGAACGTAAGCGTTCACTAATCGAGACCATAGCGAGTCGTCCTTCGTGAACACAAGCGTTCTCTAAGGGAGTTGACTCCTTCGGGTGGTCAGGGGTTGAGGGGCGCGATGGATGCGTCATGCACGGTCTCGGGTGGCCTGCCGTCCCGTGCTCGGGGTGGATGCCGCTGCCGCGCGCCGGAGCGATTCCCGTGACCGGGCCGTCGAAAGAAGCTCTCTCGCCTGACATGCTGGTCGGGGCAGGGTCCGACCGGACCCGGTGGTGAGTCCCCTACGGCGAGCGCTCGCGTGCGCCGAATTCACCGCCCTGCGTTCGTACCGCTCCCGAACTGTCCGACGGAGAGAAGACGATGGTTACTTCGCGCTGGACGGCCGCCCCCGCACGGACGGCCGCCTCCATGCGCAGGCGTGGTCCCGTGCTCGAACGGGCCATCCTCGAAGCCGCGCTGGAACAGCTCAGTACGGTCGGCTGGAACGGCCTCACCATGGAGGGTGTCGCCGCGGGGGCGCAGACCGGCAAGGCCGCGGTGTACCGGCGCTGGCCCTCCAAGGAGGACCTCGTCGTCGATGCCCTGCAGGCCGGACTCCCGAAGATGGACGCCGTGCCGGATCGCGGGGACGTCCGCGAGGATCTGCTGGAGCTGTGCCGGCGGATGCGCGAGGCCATGTACTCACGCCCCGGATTTGCGCTGCGTTCCGTGCTTCACGAATGCGACACCCTGACCGCGGAGCGTTTCCACAGCGTGATCATCGAAGGGGTCGTCGAACCCAGCGTGGAGCTGATCAAGGAAGTCGTACGTCGGGGAATTGGGCGCGGAGAGGTGCGGGCTGACGCCACCGACGCTTCCGTCTGTGATGTCATTCCGGCGATGATGATGTACCGCTCGAAGGTGTGCGGAAGCGAATGGGCGGACGAAGATCTGGTGGAGCTGATCGACCAGGTGATGATCCCCCTGCTGCGACGCCACGCGGATTGAGGCGAGGCGGGTGTCGCGGCGGGCGCTCGGCGGCGTACGCTGTTTGCCGCCATGCCGTACGAAGCACCCACCCACACCGTCGAGCGCTCACTGCGCGCCACCACCGGTGCCAAGATCGTCGCCGGTGTCGACGAGGTCGGCCGCGGTGCCTGGGCCGGACCGGTCACCGTCTGCGCCGCTGTCACCGGACTGCGCCGCCCTCCCGAGGGCCTCACCGACTCCAAGCTGATCAGCCCCAAGCGCCGTGAGGCCCTCGCGGACGAGCTGGAGAGCTGGGTGACGGCGCACGCTCTCGGGCACGCGTCGCACGAGGAGATCGACGAGATGGGGATGACGGCGGCGCTCCGCCTCGCCGCCGTCCGTGCCCTCGAGGGCCTGCCGGTGCGGCCGGATGCCGTGATCCTCGACGGGAAGCACGACTACCTGGGTGCTCCCTGGCAGGTTCGTACGGTGATCAAGGGTGACCGTTCCTGCATCGCCGTCGCCGCGGCGTCGGTGATCGCCAAGGTTCGCCGCGACAAAATGATGGCCGAACTGGGCATCGACCATGCAGACTTCGGGTTTGCGGCCAACGCCGGATACCCGTCGCCGGTGCATCGCGCCGCGCTGGAGGAGCGGGGGCCCACCCCGTACCACCGGCTCTCGTGGGCGTATCTTGATGCGCTGCCCCAGTGGCAGCACCTCAAGAAGGCCCGCAGCTGGGCGGACGTGAGTGTTCCGCAAATCGAAGGCCAACTCGGCTTCGACTTCTGACCACCACGTTCGCACTGATGTGCCACCCGCTGGCGCGAACCACACCTGCGTTTGATAGATATCAACTCATGCCTCTCATTCCCGAGGAGCCTCAGATTCACGAGAGCGCCCAGGGTCCCCGCGTCACGCCGGCCGCCAGCCGCACCGCGCCGACCCCTCGTCCTGTACCCGGCCCGCGTCCCGCGGCGCCGTCGCGACCCGGTCGTCCGGGTCCCGCAAGGCCCACGCCGCCCGCGCAGCGCACGTCGCGCGAGTCGGCCGGGTCCCCCCAGCCGGGGGCGAACGCCCCTGCCACGCCTTCGACTTCGGTCGCTCAGCCGCAGATCCAGCTCATCCCGGCCTCGGTCGAGGGTGCGCTGGACGCGGCCGAGGAAGCCGTCGACCTGCTGCTCGACTCCGGTCGCGCGCCGGGCGAGGTGCTGGTCCTCACGACCGGTGACCCGCACCCGTGGGCCACACACGAGCTGTCCTTCGGAGCGGATTCCTACTGGGCCCAGCACGACGCGGGAGACGATGTCTTCTACGCCGACGCCTCCGCCCTGGATCGTGCCGCCGCGCGTCCGGTGGTCGTCGTCGCCCTGAACGGTGGCCCCGACGAGAGTGCCGCGACGGCACTGCCGCTGGCTCTCGGCCGGGCCGGTGCCCTGCTGATCGTCTGTGGCGACCCGCAGCGCATCAACTCGCTGCTGGGCGCCGGGGTCTGACGCACGGCTTGCCGGCTGCCCGCACCGCTCGACGGTGATCGGGGAGCCCGGCAGGCCGGTGCGGGCCCGTGGTCGTACGGGCGGCGGCCGTGCGGCTCAGCGAGCCGCCGCGCGGCGGAGCATCTCCGTCGCGGCTCCACCGGTGCGCGGCGCGGACTGCTCGCCGCCGCCGAACACCTCGGCGACGGACCCGACGCTGGGCCGTCGGCCGCCACGGCCCTCGCCCAGCACCTGCCAGCCGTCACGCGTCATCGTGATGTACGCCCCGCAGCGCAGGCCGTGCAGAGTGCACGCGTCGCGCAGCCCCCACATCCACGCCCCGTCCTCCTCCGTCCAACGAGTGTCCCCCTCCCGGCAGTAGAGCAGGACCGCTGTGCGGACCGGGGTGCGGCGACGCAGATCGTGCGGGATGACCCGGCGCAGCTGCGACAGCAGGGCGTTGCGGAACGTCCAGCCGTCGGTGGCGTTCTCACGACGGGTGAACGAGGCGCTCGCCCGCAGTCGTTCCTCCGGATCGAGGACCGCCACGACGGCGGTGCGCGGAATCGGTCGGTGGCGGGTGTGCAGGCCGCTGACAACCTCGCGCGGGTTGCGCAGCAGCGGTATTCCGGCTGCCGCCCACTCCGTGGGTTCCAGCAGCCTGGTCGGTCGGTTGACGGAATCGGCGGACCTCTCGGCGCGCATCGAGGACACGGACATCGATGCCGCCGAGGACGGAGCGAATCCGAAGGTCACGGTCCTCCCTTCGGCTACACGCCCACACGGGCGGGGTCGGACTGGGGGAGCGCACCGCGGCACAGCTCTATCCGGACCACGGGGGAGCCACGCGGGGAGCAGCTCCAATTCTTCCCGTCGCGCTGGCGCACGGCAACGAGCAATTGAGGCCGGGGACCGGAATTTGGCGATGCGTCGCCAATATCCCTGCCCAAAGGTCGGGTGCCTGACGCGTGCCTCAGCCCTGAACCGCGAGGACCAGCGGCAACACCCCCTCGGCTCCGGCCCGACGCAGCAGCCGGGCTGCCATCGCCAGCGTCCAGCCGGTCTCCGTGAAATCGTCGACGAGGAGCACCGGGCCACTCGCCCGCGCGAGCGCCTCGGTCACCTCGGCCGGCAGCGTGAGGGTGCCGTCGAGGGCGCGCAGCCGCTGCGCGCTGTTGCTGCGGGGGATGTGCGCGGTGTCGCTTCCGGGGGCGTACTCGACACGCCCCAGCACCGGCATGCGACCGACCTGCGCGATGCCCGCGCCGAGCGACTCGATGAGCTGCGGGCGCATGTGCGAGGCCATGGTCACGACGCCCACCGGGCGTGGCTGCGCGTCGGCGGCGCCGGACGCCCAGCCTCCGGGGCCCTTGGCCCAGTCCGCCAGGACCTCCACGACGGCCCGCGCCACATCGTCGGGCACCGGTCCGTCCGGCGCCTGGGGCGTGAGCATCGGGCGCAGCCGGTTTCCCCAACCGATGTCCGAGAGGCGGCCGAGCGCCCGCCCGGCACCCGCCAGTTCGCCTGCGGGGATACGTCCCTTGAGGTCGATGCCGACCGCGGCGAGCCCGGTGGGCCACATCTTGCGGGGCTCCACCTCCACGCCGGGGCGTCCGAGTTCACCTCGCGCCGAGCTCAGCGCAGCGGGCGAGACGGAAGGGTCGAACCGCGGCTCCGCACAGTTGTCGCACCGCCCGCAGGGCGCCGCCGCCTCGTCGTCGAGCTGGCGGCGCAGGAACTCCATCCGGCAGTCGGTCGCCGTCGCGTACTCGCGCATCGCCTGTTGCTCGGCCTCACGCTGCTTGGCGACCCACGCGTAGCGCTCGGTGTCGTACACCCAGGGCTGTCCCGTGGCGATCCAGCCACCCTTCACGCGATGCACGGCCCCGTCCACGTCCAGAACCTTGAGCATGGTCTCCAGGCGCGAGCGGCGCAGCTCCACCAGCGGTTCGAGGGCCGGGAGCGAGAGCGGCCGGTCGGACTGCGCGAGAACGTCCAGGGTGCGGCGCACCTGCTCCTCCGGCGGGAAGGCGAGCGAGGCGAAGTAGCGCCAGATCGCCTCGTCCTCCTTGCCGGGCAGCAGCAGTACCTCCGCGTGCTCGACGCCACGCCCCGCGCGTCCCACCTGCTGGTAGTACGCGATCGGCGAGGAGGGGGAGCCGAGGTGGACGACGAAGCCGAGGTCCGGCTTGTCGAACCCCATGCCCAGCGCGGACGTGGCGACCAAGGCCTTCACCCGGTTCGCCAGCAGATCCTCCTCCGCCTGCTGCCGGTCCGCGTTCTCGGTCTTCCCCGTGTACGACGTCACGGTGTGCCCGCACTGACGCAGGTATGCGGTGACCTCCTCGGCGGCGGCGACCGTGAGGGTGTAGATGATCCCGGATCCCGGCAGCTCGTTCAGGTGATCGGCCAGCCAGGCCAGCCGGTGTGCGGCGTCCGGCAGCTGCAGCACGCCGAGACTGAGGCTCTCGCGGTCGAGGGTGCCGCGCAGCACGAGCGCGTCCGAGCCGCCACCGGTGCCGAGCTGATCGGCGACATCGGCCGTCACCCGGGCGTTGGCCGTCGCCGTCGTGGCCAGCACCGGGACGTCCCGCGGCAGATCGGCGAGCATCGTGCGCAGCCGGCGGTAGTCGGGCCGGAAATCGTGCCCCCAGTCCGAGATGCAGTGCGCCTCGTCGACCACGAGCAGGCCGGTGGCCGCGGCCAGTTGAGGCAGGACGTTGTCCCGGAAGTCGGGGTTGTTCAGCCGCTCCGGGCTGACCAGGAGCACGTCCACCTCGCCCGCCGCGACCTCGGCGCGGACGGCGTCCCACTCCTCGGTGTTCGACGAGTTGATCGTCCGGGCGCGGATGCCCGCCCGCTCCGCGGCCTCCACCTGGTTGCGCATCAGCGCGAGCAGGGGGGACACGATCACCGTCGGACCGCTGCCGCGCTCGCGCAGCAGGGCCGTCGCGACGAAGTACACCGCGGACTTGCCCCAGCCCGTGCGCTGTACGACGAGGGCGCGTCTGTGCTCGGCGACCAGCGCCTCGATCGCACGCCACTGGTCCTCGCGCAGCCGGGCCGTACCGCTCGGGTCTCCGACGAGGCGGGCGAGTACGACATCGGCCGCCGTCCGCAGATCTTCGTTGCTCATGCCCCCATGCAACCCGATGGCACTGACATCGCGCGAATGAGCCCGCGGAGCTGTGGACAACTTGTGTCGTGTCCCTGATCGAGGTTATCCACAGGGCAAAACGGAATTCTGGGATCCGGTGCATGGTCGTCGCATGACGAATCACATCGAGCCCGTCGGTACGACCGGCGCGGCCAAGATCACTCTGCGCACGGCCGGTGAACTCGCCGAGGCGCTTCCGTACTTGCTCGGGTTCAGGCCCGACGACAGCGTCGTCCTCGTCGCCCTGTACAAGGGGCGGTTCGGTGGTCGCGTACGTCTCGGCATCCCCGAGCGTCCGGAGGACTGGCCGTCCGTCGCGCAGCAACTCGCCCGCTGCCTGGTCGTCGGATGCGAGCGCAGGGACGGACGGCCGGACAGCGTGGTCGCTTTCCTCTGCCAGGACGCGGTACCACCGGGCGAGGCGCCCGGACCGGCGGTCATGGAGCGGCTGCGACCACTCGCCCAGCTCCTGCGGACGGAGTGCGGCGCTCTGGACGTACCGGTGACCGAGGCGCTCTGCCTCTCGGACGGGCGGTACTGGTCCTACTGCTGCCCGCGCCCTCAGTGCTGCCCGCCCGAGGGCAACGCCATCGCCGTGGACGGTACGTCCGTGATGGCGGCGACGGCCGCGTACGCGGGCATTCATGTACGGGAATCCATGGGCGAGTTGAAGGCACGGCTGGCTCCCTTGGAGACGGCCCTCGTCGCGGACCAGACGCGCGCCCTGGACGCGGCGGCCATGGACCTCGTCCCGCGCATCCTTGCCGGAGCTCCGCGTGAGGAGGTGGAGGAACAGACCCTCGACCTGGCCGGCCGCGTCATGCGCCGTCTCGCGGACGTTCCACCTGCCGAGGATGCTCTGGACGCGGACCTCAAGGACGACGAACTGCTGGCGCACGACGAGGCGGCCGCGCTGATTCTCGGCCTTCAGGACAGGCTGACCAGGGACCGCGCAGCCGAGTGGATGGAGGGCGAGGAAGCCCCCGCGGCGCTGCGGCTGTGGCGGGCCTTGGCGCGGCGTTGCGTCGGACCCTACGGAGAGCACGCCGCGGCGCCGCTCACCCTCGCCGGCTGGGTGGCCTGGTCGCTCGGCGACACCGTCGAGACGGACCAGGCGCTGGAGATGGCACTCACCGTCGATCCGCACTACAAGTTCGCCCGGCTGCTCAACGAGGCCCGTGCCGAGGGGATCGACCCGGAGCCGGTGAGGAGCTCACTGCGCACTGTGCGGGCGGATCGAGAGGCAGAGTCCGGCACGCAGGGCGCCGTCCTCGAAGTCGCGACCCCACCAGGAGATGTGGAACGTGCCGATGCGGTCACCCGGGTCCCCGCCGTCGCGATGCCGGGAGGCGCCGCGGATCCGGGAATCTCCCGGGCCGCCCGCGGCCTTGAGGCGGCTCTGCGGCGAAGGGGTGAGCGGCGGTCCGGAGCGGGCAGCCGGCCGTCCAGGGCGGGAGCGCGTGCCACGCGACGCCCCTCGGGGCATCGCCGTATCGGGCGGCAGCGGGGCAGGGGCGACGGATGAGCGGGGTAGCCCCCACAGCCGGGCCGCGATGGTTCAGGGTGCTTCGGCGTTACTTGGGGCGGGGGCGCTCCGTTCACCTGTGTGGTGGCAGCGACGGCCGGGCAGAGCCGCCACACTCTTCGACAGCTCGGCAGCATGCCGGCGCCTCGCGCGACCGCGCGCGAAAGGAGGCACCCCATGCGGAAGCCGAAGCTGCGGCGCACCGCCACAGGCGGCGCATGCATATTCCGGCACGGTGTCTCTCCGGTGAGCGATGCGGTGCGCCCCGCTGGGAGCGAGCGGCGAACGCGACGGGAGCGGAAAGCAGGAGGAGAGAGGCCATGACGTCCGACCTCACCCGGCCGTTCGCGCCGCAGGCGCAGGACGGCGACAGTGCCCGCAACCCCGCCGAGGGAGCGCTTCTGCTTCCGGCACGCTCCCAACCGACCTCGCCATCGGGCAGGTCGGCCACCCAACCGGCGCCGCCATCCGCCCCCGTTCCGCGGCGTAGCAGTGAACTGCCTCCCGCCCACCGGTCGTTGATCTGCGTCAGCCTGCCCGGGCTCGCGATCTCCTCGGAGCGGGGCCAGCTGACGGCGCAGGGACTGGAAGGGTTCTACCGCGCGGGACGCCGACTCGTGTCGCGCTGCCAGCTCCGCGTGTTCGGGCGTGAGCCGGTCGCCGTCCAGGCCCGCATGATCTCCGCGGACCGTGCCCGCTTCATGGCCACCATCAGGGCGTCCCCCGATGCCGGGCCCGACCCGGACGTCGTCGTGCAGCGGATCCGGCACGCCGACGGTACGGAGCGGATCACGCTGCACAGCTCCGCTCCGCGTCCCCTGCGGGTGCCTCTCGAAGTGGCACTCGGCACCGACCTGGCCGAGCTCGGCGCGGTGGCCGCCGGACACCCCGGCCGGGAACTGCCCGCGACGGTGCATGACGCGGGGCTGCGCTGGTCCTCGCCCACCGGCCACGCCGTGGTCACGGCCACGCCTCCGCCCACCGACGCACTCGCCTCCGCCGGCCTGCTCCGCTGGGAGTTCGAGCTGCCGCCGGGCGGTGCGCGCACCGTGGAGCTGCGGATCCGGGCGGACGGCGTGGGAAGCGGCAGAGGCACGGGCCACAGCGCGGTCCGGCCATTCGCCCCGGCTCAGGCGCACGGGGACGACCCGCGCGTGGGCCCACTGCTGCGGACGTGCGTCGACGACCTTCAGGCGCTGCTGGTGCGCGACCCCGCGCACCCGTCTGATGTCCACCTGGCGGCGGGGGCGCCCTGGCGCTGCGGCCTGGCGCCGGTGGAGGCCCTGGCCGCCGCCAGGATGGCGCTTCCCCTGGGCACCCGCTTGGCCGCCGGTACGTTGCGGACGCTCGCGCGTACCCAACTGGGTCAGCCAGGGCCGGAGTTCGGCAGGCTGCCGGGACCGTTGAGGCATGCAGGCGCGCTGCTGCCTCCGAGCTGCACCGGGATCGAGGCCACCCTGCTGTTCCCCGTACTCCTTGCGGAGGCCAGACGCTGGGGCCTCGCCGAGCAGGAAACAGCGGAACTGCTGCCCGCAGCCGAGCGCTGTCTGCAATGGCTGCGGACCGCCACCCGGGAAGGGCTGTATCTGCCGGACCCGGGCCCGGGAGGCCTGCTGCGCTGCGAGACCCAGGCACAGGCCCACCGGGCCGCCCTGCTCGGCGCGGACCTGCTCGACGCGTACGGCAGGCCCGGAAGCGCCGAGCTCCGCCAGTGGGCGGAGGAACTGAGGCGGCGCTTCAGGGAGGACTTCTGGGTCGACGACCGTGGCGGCGGCCGGCCGGCGGCAGCCCGTACGCCGTCCGGTCGCCCCGTCCCTCATCTGGGCAGCGGCGCCGCGCACCTCCTGGACACCGGGCTGCTGGGAGCGGGTGTCTGCGCGCCGGGGCTCCTGGACAAGGTGCAGACCGAACAACTCGCGAGACTGCTCGGCGGTCCCGGGCTCGACTCGGGGTGGGGACTGCGGACCCTGGAGGCCAAGGAGGCGTTGTACAACCCGTTCGGGCACCGTGCCGGTGCGGTGCGCGTCCACGAGACGGCGATCGCCGTCTCGGGCCTGTCGGCCGCCGGTTACGAGAAGGAAGCGACGTCCTTGCTCAGAGGCACACTGGCCGCGGCGGAGGCCTTCGACCTCCGGCTGCCCGAGATGTACGCGGGGGAGCAGCGCGTCGAGGGCGGTGCCCCGCTGCCGCACCCGGCCGCCTGCAGACCGGCCGCCGTCGCCGCGGCCGCCGGGGTGCATCTCCTGGCCGCACTCGTCGGCATCCGACCGGACGCGCCCGCCCGGACGGTGGCGTTGTCGCCCGTACGGGGCGCCCCGCTCGGTGAGCTCGGGCTGACAGGGCTGCGCGTCGCGGGGGACACGTTCTCCGTGCGCGTCAGCCGGTTGGGACTCGCGATGGTCGAGGAGGCCGCGGACACCCTGCAGCTGGGCGTGTGACCGCCTCTGGCCGGGCGTCCGCGCCCGCGACGCGGCCCTGTGACCAAGTGCGGAACCATGAGCGAAGGGAGTGTTTATCGTCAGGCAGACGACTATGATCGTTCCATGTCGCCCTACGACCCGTCGGCCTTCCCGCCTTTCGCTGTCACCGTCGACCTGGTCGTGCTGACCGTACGCCGTCACGCCCTGTGCGCGCTGGCGGTGCGGCGCGGGGAACCGCCGTTCCAGGGGCGTTGGGCACTGCCCGGTGGGTTCGTACGGGACGACGAGGACCTGACCGCGGCGGCCGCCCGCGAACTGGCCGAGGAGACGGGGCTGTGCGCCCATGACCCGGGCGCGCCCGCGCAGGACAACGGCGCGCACCTCGAGCAGCTCGCCACGTACGGCGATCCCAAGCGGGACCCGCGGATGCGGGTCGTCAGCGTTGCCCACCTGGCGCTCGCCCCCGATCTACCGGCTCCTCGTGCCGGAGGCGACGCGCACAGCGCACGTTGGGCGCCGGTCGACGCGCTGCTGCACCAGAGCGGGTACGGGCGAGAGGGCGAGCAGACCGCTCCGCTCGCCTTCGATCATGCGCAGATCCTTGCGGACGGGGTGGAGCGGGCCCGCTCGAAGATCGAGTACTCCTCGCTCGCCACTGCCTTCTGCCCTCCGGAGTTCACCGTCGGCGAGCTGCGCCGTGTCTACGAGGCGGTGTGGGGCGTGGCCCTCGACCCGCGCAACTTCCATCGCAAGGTGACCGGGACGCCCGGCTTCCTGGTGCCGGCCGGCGGAACCACCACGCGTCAGGGGGGTCGCCCCGCTCAGCTGTTCCGTGCGGGCGGTGCCACGCTGCTCAACCCGCCGATGCTGCGTCCGGAGGTCTGACCGACTCACGGACAGGCGCCCCCTCGGCGTGAGTCCGTGCCGAGGCTCGGGGCTTGTGTGGCGCGGTGTTTTCGGACACCCGCGCCGAGACCCTGCCCGAAAAGACAGATATGTCGCGTTATCTTGCTGCGGTACCCACGGAGTTCGCCTGCCACGGAACCGGCGGACGGACCCCGGCCGCCGAGCGGTCGCCCATCCTGCGAGAGAAGCGATGATCCAGGCCATCGGACTGACCAGCACCGCCCGCAAGGAGAGGCCGCCCACGGCCGACGACGTGTCCTTCGAGGCGACCACGGGCCGTGTGACAGCCCTGCTCGGCGCCCGGGGAGCGGGCAAGACAACCGTGGTGCGTCTGATGCTCGAACTCCAACAGGGCCGTGGAATCACCTACTTCAGAGGCCGCCCGCTGCACCGCATCCCGCATCCCGCCCGTGAGGTGGGTGTGCTGCTCGGCGACGTGCCGGGGCATCCTGCCCGTACCGTCCGCGGCCAACTGCGCATGCTCTGCTCCGCGGCCGGTGTGCCCGTCCAGCGCGCGGACGAGGTCCTGGAGGTCGTGGGGCTCGTGAGCCTGCGCGATCTGCGTCTCGGGACCCTGTCGCGCGGCATGGACCGACGACTCGGCCTGGCCTGTGCGCTGCTCGCGGACCCGCACACGCTGGTGCTCGACGGCCCGGCGGACGGTCTGTCGAACCGTGAGGGCAAGTGGTTGCACGGGATCCTGCGAGCCCATGCGACCGTCGGTGGCACGGTGCTGTTCACCACCGACGACCCCAAGGAAGCCGCACGGACCGCCGACCGGGTCGTCACCCTCGACGAGGGGAAGGTGGTCGCGGACCAGGAGGTCGCCGATTTCGCGCGCACCAGGCTGCGGCCCCGCGTCGCCGTCCGAAGTCCGCACGCCGCGCGGCTCGGAGTCCTGCTGGCCAAGGAGGCCCGCACGGCGAAGCGCACCGTCGAGGTCGTCACGGAGGACGGCAGCCGCCTGTCGGTCTACGGCAGCAGCTGTGCGGACGTGGGGGAGACCGCCTACCGGCACGGCATCCTCGTCCATCAACTCGCCGACGAGACGGGGGATGCCGGTCCTGTCGTCGCGCTGACCCCGATCGCCGGCGTCGGGCCCGCCGCGGACGAGGGGGATCGGACCGGCCGGGCGGCGCCGCTTCCCGGTGCCGATGACGCGACGCGCGCCCTCGCGCCCGTCGCGGCGGACCCACTCGACCCGCCCAGCGCCACCAGCACGTTCGTACCGCTCGTCGACACGGCTCCGTCGGCCAGGAGTGTCGAGACCGGCACCGTGACCGGCGAACGCGACGAAGCCGGCGCCGATACTCCCCGGGTGTCGTCGGCCCTGCCCTCGCTGCCGCCTCCCATCACCGTCCGTCCCGCCCGCAGCCCGCTGCGCCCCCTGCGCTACGAGCTGCGCCGGGCGACCGGTATCGCCACCGGCTACGTCACCGTGGCGCTCGTCCTCGCCGTGTCCGCGCTCCTGTCCGTACTGCTCGCGCGTGTGGGCCACACCCCGCAGCCGCGCCTGCTCGCCGCATGGCCGCAGGAACTGCCCCTGCCGCCCGCCGCTCTGGGGGCAGGGCTGCTCGGCGCCTTCGCCTTCGGTGACGAGTTCCGCCATCCCGCACTCGCCGCCGACCGGGGAACCGTCCCTCGCCGTTTGGGACTTCTCGCCGCCAAACTCATCGGCGCGGCGGCGACCGCCGTCCTCATGGCCGTCCTCGTCGTCGGCTGCGACGCCGCGCTGCTCCACCTCGTATACGGACGGGAACTCACACAGGTTCCCGCTGACTGGCTGTCCCTGAGCGTGAGTTGGATCGTGCTTGTCGTCGCGTGCGCCTGGGCGGGTGTGCTCGCCTCGGGCGTCTTCCGCTCCACCGCGGCCGGACTCGCCGCTGTGGTGGCCGTACCGATCGTCATCGTGCCACTCGTACAGAAGGCCTTGGAGGGACCATCTGTGCGAACGGCCGCCGGGCTTCCGACGAGGCTGCGTGAGCTGGCCCTGCTCCACTGGCCCTTCGGTATGGAGCGCTTCGTGGCCGCCGGTGTGCGCATGATCGCTCAACCTGTTGGCGGTGCCCTGATGTTGTCGCTCACCGCGTTGCTCTGCGCATATCTGCTCACGGTGCTGCGTCCCAAGGTGCGATGACGACCGTCCGTAGCCTTCGGATGCGCCGCTGTTCGCAACTCCCCCTGGAACGCTCATTTCTTTCCGATAAGGCGTCAATTGCAGCGAGGGCGGCTATCACCCTTTCGTGTGCTTTTCACCAAAGACCTCAAGGGAGTTGGGAACGGCGCCGACAACAGATTCCGTGAGTACCCTTGCGCACACCATGATGACCGCCGCCCGCTCCGCCGACTCAGGCCTCGCAGGACCGGGCGAACTCGACCGCTATTCCTACGCGGAGTCGGCCGCCGATCGTGTCGGCACCTCTCCCTGGGACGGCGCGGACCAAGATCTCGGCCGCGTGGGCCGGCGCGCCACGGGCAACCGGGGCCGCGGTCTGCACGGTCAACTCGTTCAGCAACTGGGGCAGATGATCGTCTCCGGCGACCTGGGCGCCGACCGCCCGCTGGTGCCCGAGGAGATCGGCCAGCGTTTCGAGGTGTCCCGTACCGTCGTCCGCGAATCCCTCCGTGTCCTGGAGGCCAAGGGCCTGGTCAGCGCCCGGCCGAACGTCGGCACGCGCGTGCGACCGGTCAGCGACTGGAACCTTTTGGACCCGGACATCATCGAGTGGCGTGCCTTCGGGCCGCAGCGCGACGATCAGCGTCGGGAGCTGAACGAGCTGCGCTGGACCATCGAACCGCTCGCCGCTCGCCTCGCCGCCGGTCACGGCCGTGAGGACGTGCAGCAGCGCATTGCCGACATGGTCGAGATCATGGGACACGCGCTGGGGCAGGGGGACTCGATCACGTTCTCCCGTGCCGATGCCGAGTTCCACTCGCTGCTCATCCAGCTCGCCGGCAACCGGATGCTGGAGCACCTCTCCGGGATCGTCTCCGCTGCGCTCCATGTCTCCGGCGGTCCCGTCACCGGTTGCGATCGTCCGAACGAGACGGTGGTGGCCCACCACGGCCGCATCGCCGACGCCCTGGCCGCGGGTGACAGCACCGGTGCCGAGACGGCCATGCGGCACCTGCTCACGGTCCACCCCGAGGTGGAGCGCGTGGTGCCGGCTCCGCGTGAGCACTGACGCGCCGGGCGTCCCGTAGAGCGAGGGAACGCGAACCAGGTGTCGCCGGACGGCTCCCTTTCACATGCCCTGAGCGTGTGTAAGTGGGCGCGATCCGGCGACTCGGCCGTTAGAGGGTTCGCTGAGTGTTGTTGCTCAGGGTTCGCCGAGCGTTCGCAGGAGCTCGCGGGGTGACCGTTTCTGCCCGTATCTGTCAGTCTTTGACCGCTTACGGGGTGTGACTCGGGCCACGTAGATTGGGCGTAACGCTCGTCGGGGCAACGCGATGACCTAAGAGGTGACAGCCGAGGAGGGAATACAGCGGCCGCTTGCGGCGCTGTCCATCTCCCCGGCCCCCGCCCACGCCGTCGGCCCATCCCCAAGTCGGCGGACGTCGGCTCCGGTCCACACAGGACGGGGCCGGAAGCCGTTTTCCAACGTTCCGAGAGGTTGTTCGTGTCGGCCAGCACATCCCGTACGCTCCCGCCGGAGATCGCCGAGTCCGTCTCTGTCATGGCGCTCATTGAGCGGGGAAAGGCTGATGGCCAGATCGCCGGCGATGACGTACGCCGTGCGTTCGAAGCCGACCAGATTCCGGCCACTCAGTGGAAGAACGTTCTGCGCAGCCTCAACCAGATCCTCGAGGAAGAGGGTGTGACGCTGATGGTCAGTGCCGCTGAGCCCAAGCGTCCCCGAAAGAGCGTCGCAGCCAAGAGTCCGGCCAAGCGCACCGCCACCAAGACTGTCGCGGCGAAGACGGTCACCGCCAAGAGGGTCGCTGCCACCACCGCCCCCGAGTCGACGACCACCGAGGTCGCCGCCGATGAGGCCACGCCCGCCAAGAAGGCCGCGGCGAAGAAGGCCACCGCCAAGAAGGCCACGGCCAAGAAGACGGTCGCCAAGAAGACCGCCGCCAAGAAGACGGCCGGCAAGAAGGACGACGAGCTCCTCGAGGACGAGGCGACCGAGGAGACCCCCGCAGCCGCGAAGAGCGGCGACGAGGAGACCCCCGAGGGCCAGGGCTTCGTCCTGTCCGACGACGACGAGGACGACGCGCCGGCCCAGCAGGTCGCCGCCGCCGGTGCCACCGCCGACCCGGTCAAGGACTACCTGAAGCAGATCGGTAAGGTCCCGCTGCTCAACGCCGAGCAGGAGGTCGAGCTCGCCAAGCGCATCGAGGCCGGTCTGTTCGCCGAGGACAAGCTGGCCAACGCCGACAAGCTCGCCCCCAAGCTCAAGCGCGAGCTGGAGATCATCGCCGAGGACGGCCGCCGCGCCAAGAACCACCTGCTGGAGGCCAACCTCCGTCTGGTGGTCTCCCTGGCCAAGCGCTACACCGGCCGCGGCATGCTCTTCCTGGATCTCATCCAGGAGGGCAACCTCGGTCTGATCCGCGCGGTCGAGAAGTTCGACTACACCAAGGGCTACAAGTTCTCCACGTACGCCACCTGGTGGATCCGTCAGGCGATCACCCGCGCCATGGCCGACCAGGCCCGCACCATCCGTATCCCGGTGCACATGGTCGAGGTCATCAACAAGCTCGCGCGCGTGCAGCGTCAGATGCTCCAGGACCTGGGCCGCGAGCCCACCCCGGAGGAGTTGGCCAAGGAACTCGACATGACCCCCGAGAAGGTCATCGAGGTCCAGAAGTACGGCCGCGAGCCCATCTCCCTGCACACCCCGCTGGGCGAGGACGGTGACAGCGAGTTCGGTGACCTCATCGAGGACTCCGAGGCCGTCGTCCCGGCCGACGCGGTGAGCTTCACGCTCCTCCAGGAGCAGCTGCACTCCGTGCTCGACACCCTGTCCGAGCGCGAGGCGGGCGTCGTCTCGATGCGCTTCGGTCTCACCGACGGTCAGCCGAAGACCCTCGACGAGATCGGCAAGGTCTACGGCGTCACGCGTGAGCGCATCCGCCAGATCGAGTCCAAGACGATGTCGAAGCTGCGTCACCCGTCGCGCTCCCAGGTCCTGCGCGACTACCTCGACTAGTCACGGCTTCTGTACGGCCCTCAGAAGGCCCGGCATTCCCCGCCCGAAGGGGAGTGTCGGGCCTTCTGCGTGCGTGGCTGTGGGCGGATCCTCGCGGTGCGTGAGGCGCTCCGCTGAATCACTCTGGGTGTGCCAACGCAACCCAGAGTGAGGAGAGCGCATGCGTCGTCCCTTCGCGAGAGCGCTGATCGCGTCACTGGCCGTGCTGAGCGCGACGGCCGTCCTGCCCCTGTCGGCAGCGGCGCCCGCGGCCGCCGACAGTGTGGTCATCGGTGGCCGTCAGGTTCAGGTGTCCGACAGTCCGTGGGTGGTGGCCCTCTCCAGCCGTGACCGGTTCGGGGGTACACGCGCTGGACAGTTCTGTGGGGGCGTGGTCGTCGCGCGGTCGACGGTCCTCACCGCGGCGCACTGCATGAGCGAGGACGTGCTCGGGGTGGCGCGCGGCGAGGTGCGCGACCTCAAGGTGATCGCGGGGCGAAGTGACCTCGGGTCGGACGAAGGTGCCGAGATCCCGGTCCGCGGCACCTGGGTCAATCCCGACTACGACAGACACACCAACTCCGGCGATGTGGCGGTCCTCACGCTGGCGACACCGCTGCCCGAGGGATACGCGCTCCCGATGGCGGACGCGGACGACCCCGCCTATCGGCCCGGTACGGGAGCCGCCGTGTACGGGTGGGGTGACACGACAGGTGCGGGGGACTACCCGCGCACGCTGCGTGCCGCACGGGTTCAGGTGCTTCCCGACGCCGTGTGCCAGGAGGCGTATCCGGGCAGTTCGGACGGGACGTACGTGACGTCCTCGATGCTGTGCGCGGGTGAGCAGGAAGGTGGCAGGGACGCCTGTCAGGGCGACAGCGGTGGCCCGTTGGTCGCCCAGGGCAGGCTGATCGGCCTCGTGTCCTGGGGGAGCGGCTGCGGGCGTGCGGGGAGTCCCGGTGTCTACACGCGGGTCTCGGACGTGCTGCGGGTGTTGGACCGGCACGCCTGACGCGCGCCGACGGCGCGTCGGAACGAGGACGGGCGGCCACCCCTGGGTGCAGGGATGGCCGCCCGATCACCGGCCTGGTGCCGGAGCTGGCTCGTCGTAGGTGCGAGGCGTCAGCGTTCCTCGGTCTCGGCGCTTGCCGGAGCGGCGGTGAGTCGCTCCGTCTCGTCCTGTATCTCAGCGGCGATCTTCTTGAGTTCCGGCTCGAACTTGCGACCGTGGTGGGCGCAGAAGAGCAGTTCACCACCGCTGATCAGGACGACGCGCAGATATGCCTGGGCGCCGCAACGGTCACAGCGGTCAGCGGCCGTCAGCGGGCTCGCGGGGGTCAGAACAGTAGTCACGTCGCCTCTTCTCTAGCTCGACGAGCTGTCGTACCAGGGTCAACATCCAACCAGGCCGAAAACGTTCCCGCTCGCGGCTTTTCCTCGAAATATTTCTCCGAGGCCGGCCAGGTGCTGCCGGGTGGCGGCGAATGTGCCGTATTGCGTCTCTTACGAGTCTTACGGGTTCGCGCGTTCTGTCAGGTCGGTCCTCCCCGGCGGGCTTGCCGGTTGTTCATGAGGACGTGCCCGGAGCCTAAATGGTTCATGCCTGGAAGGGAACGTGATGTGTGCTTCACTCCATCGAGGGATCGAACATGCATACGACCTTGGACTAGTCTTGGTTTCGGGTGAGGGTGGCGTTACAACGGCTCTACCAGGCCTCGGTACCCTCTGAGCGGCGACCGACGCCGGCCCTGTACCCACAAGGGCCCCATCTGAAATTCAGCGAGGAGCGAACCGCGTGACCGCCGAAACGTCCGTGCCGTCCACAGCGCTGCTGACCGGAGCAGGCGGCATCGTGGACAAGGACAGTTCCAACTACACCGCGCGGCACCTGCTCGTCCTCGAGGGGCTCGAGGCCGTACGCAAGCGCCCGGGTATGTACATCGGCTCCACCGACAGCCGCGGTCTCATGCACTGCCTCTGGGAGATCATCGACAACTCCGTCGACGAGGCTCTCGGTGGCCACTGCGACAACATCGAGGTGATCCTGCACGACGACGCCTCCGTCGAGGTGCGGGACAACGGCCGCGGCATCCCCGTGGACGTGGAGCCCAAGACCGGCCTCTCCGGAGTCGAGGTCGTCATGACCAAGCTCCACGCGGGCGGCAAGTTCGGCGGCGGGTCGTACGCGGCCTCCGGCGGCCTGCACGGCGTGGGCGCCTCCGTGGTGAACGCGCTGTCGGCGCGCCTCGACGTCGAGGTGGACCGGGGCGGGCACACGCACGCCATCAGCTTCCGGCGCGGCGTTCCCGGCGCCTTCTCCAAGCCCGGCCCCGACGCGCCGTTCGACTCCGCGGCCCGACTGAGCAAGATCAAGAAGGTTCCGAAGGCCCGCCAGGGCACGCGGGTGCGCTACTGGGCGGACCGGCAGATCTTCCTGAAGGACGCCAAGCTCTCCCTGGACACGCTGCACCAGCGCGCCCGCCAGACCGCCTTCCTGGTGCCGGGTCTGACCATCGTCGTACGGGACGAGTTCGGTCTCGGCGAGGGCGGCAGCAAGGGTGAGGAGTCCTTCCGCTTCGACGGCGGCATCAGCGAGTTCTGCGAGTACCTGGCGCAGGACAAGGCGGTCTGCGACGTCCTCCGCCTCACCGGGCAGGGCACCTTCAAGGAGACCGTCCCGGTGCTCGACGAGCACGGGCAGATGACGCCGACCGAGGTCCAGCGAGAGCTCGGCGTCGACGTCGCGCTGCGCTGGGGCACCGGCTACGACACGACCATCAAGTCGTTCGTGAACATCATCGCCACGCCCAAGGGCGGTACCCACGTCTCCGGTTTCGAGCGCTCGCTCACGAAGACGATGAACGAGGTGCTGCGCTCCCAGAAGCTGCTGCGTGTCGCCGAGGACGACATCGTCAAGGACGACGCCCTCGAGGGCCTCACGGCCGTCGTCACGGTGCGCCTCGCGGAGCCGCAGTTCGAGGGCCAGACCAAGGAGGTCCTCGGCACCTCGGCGGCGAACCGGATCGTCGCCAATGTGATCGCCAAGGAGCTCAAGGCGTTCCTGACGTCCACCAAGCGCGACGCCAAGGCGCAGGCCCGTTCCGTCATGGAGAAGGCCGTCGCCGCGGCCCGCACCCGCATCGCGGCCCGTCAGCACAAGGACGCGCAGCGCCGCAAGACGGCGCTGGAGTCGTCGTCGCTGCCGGCGAAGCTCGCGGACTGCCGCAGTGACGACGTGGAGCGCAGCGAGCTGTTCATCGTCGAGGGAGACTCGGCGCTCGGCACCGCCAAGCTCGCACGGAACTCCGAGTTCCAGGCGCTCCTGCCGATCCGCGGCAAGATCCTCAACGTTCAGAAGTCGTCCGTCTCCGACATGCTGAAGAACGTCGAGTGCGGCGCGATCATCCAGGTCATAGGAGCAGGGTCCGGACGGACCTTCGATCTCGACGCGGCGCGCTACGGCAAGATCATCCTGCTCGTCGACGCCGATGTCGACGGCGCGCACATCCGTACGTTGCTGCTGACGCTGTTCCAGCGCTACATGCGGCCGATGATCGAGGCGGGCCGGGTCTTCGCCGCCGTGCCGCCGCTGCACCGCATCGAGCTGGTCCAGCCCAAGAAGGGCCAGGACAAGTACGTCTACACGTACTCGGACCGTGAGCTGCGCGAGACGCTGCTCGAGTTCCAGCGCAAGAACGTCCGGTACAAGGACTCCATCCAGCGCTACAAGGGTCTGGGCGAGATGGACGCCGATCAGCTGGCCGAGACCACGATGGACCCGCGCCACCGCACGCTGCGCCGGATCAACATCGGCGAGCTGGAGGCGGCCGAGCAGGTCTTCGATCTGCTGATGGGCAACGACGTGGCGCCGCGCAAGGAGTTCATCAGCAGCTCCGCGGCGACCCTCGACCGCTCACGCATCGACGCGTAGGACACCTGGCACCGAAGGGGCGCGCCGCACGGCGCGCCCCTTCCTGCGTCCGCTGCGGCTCCACCCCTGGGTGGAGCCGCACGATCCACCCGGGATCCACCCCGGCTCCGATCTCCTGAACTGCCGTTTTCCGTAGCGTCGAAGGCGTTGAACCACTCCGCTCCGACCGTTCCACGGAGGCAGCCATGTCCGGGCCGACCGAAGTCCTGGTGATCGTCGCAGTCGTCGTACTCGTCCTCGTGCGCCAGTTCAGGACCGAGCGTCTGTCGATGGACCGCAAATGGTGGCTGCTGCCCCTGATCCTCGGGTTCGTGGCGGTCAAGGACGGCTCGCTCGCCGACCCGCAGCACATGGCGGAGTCGGGGGTCCTGCTCGGCATCGAGCTGTTGGTCAGCCTCGGCACAGGCATCGGGTGGGCGTTCACCACCCGGATCTGGGCCGATGAGTACGGCGACGTCTGGACCAAGGGCACGGTCGCGACCGCGGGTGCCTGGGCCGGCGGCATCGCCGCCCGTGCGGCCGTGGTAGGTGTAGGCCTCGCGATGGGCGTCCATCTGGGTAGTTCCTCGCTCATGCTGGGCATCGCCCTCTCGCTCCTGGCGCGCTCCGGAGTCCTGATGTGGCGGGCCGGCCATGAGCAGGCGGCGTACGTTGGAGCCGTCCCGCAGCCGGCCTGGGAGGACCGCAGGTGAGTCCGAGTCTCTGGACGACATGGCCGTCGCGGGAGGCGCTCTCCCGCGACGGGCTGACGCGCGCCCGGCGGATGCTGGCCCGGACGGTACGGGTCGTGGTGCTGGTGGTCCTGCTGTGGACCGCCGTCACCGAACGGGACGTCGCGGACTGGGCGCTCGTGGTGACGCCCATCGGGGTGCTGGGTTGCGCGGCCGCCGCATGGGGGTTCTTCCGGACCACCCTCGAGCACC
The DNA here is from genome assembly GCF_000373565.1 of Streptomyces sp. HmicA12. GTDB lineage: Bacteria > Actinomycetota > Actinomycetes > Streptomycetales > Streptomycetaceae > Streptomyces. The sequence goes on from NZ_KB891852.1 coordinate 238,988, forward strand.
GGCTGTGGCCGTCGCTCGGGCTGCTCGCCGTCCTCCTGCTGTTCGCCGTGGGCGCTCAGCAGATCGGGTTGGTCGGGCCGGCTGTCGTGCTGTGGTGCGGTTGCGCGGTCAGCGCGCTGGAGCGCATGCCGCTCGTGGCCGCGGCGCCCGCCACCGTGGTGTCACTGACCGGCTTCGCTGTGGCCAACAGCGACGCCTGGCTGACCACCGCGGTCGTCGCGCTGGGCCTGTGTCTCTCCGGCTATGTCCTGCGTCTGGACGCCGAGGCCAGGGGCACCGCCCAGCGCCTGCTGGTGCAGGAGCGTGCCGCGCGTGCCGCCGAGGCCGAGTCGGCGGCCCTCGCCGAGCGGGCGCGCATCGCCCGGGAGATCCACGACGTCCTCGCGCACAGCCTCTCCGCCCAGCTCGTGCACCTGGAGGCGGCGCGGCTCCTGATCGAGCGGGGCGCCGACCGGGAGCAGATCCTGGAGCGGGTCGTGGCGGCGCGCGGCATGGCGCGCGACGGCCTCACCGAGACCCGGCTGGCGCTGACGGCGCTGCGCGGTGAGATGACGCCGCTGGAGGAGTTCCTCGAGGGGCTGGTCAAGGCCCAGGACGGGGCCACGCTCACGGTGGAGGGCGAGCGCCGGCCGATGCCTGTGGAGGCCTCCCAGGCGGTGCGCAGGGTGGCGCAGGAGGCCCTGACGAACGTACGCAAGCACGCGCCGGGGGCGAAGACGGCGATGTGCCTCGCGTACGGCCCGCGCGAAGTCGCCCTGGAGATACGGGACTCGGGGGCGTCCCGTCAGCACGCGGAGCTCACTGTCAGTGGCTCCGGTTACGGTCTGTTGGGGATGAGGGAGCGTGCCGAGCTGCTGGGCGGGACGCTGGAGGCAGGGCCGTACGAGGAGGGTTTCGTGGTCACGTTGAAGGTGCCCGTATGAGCGGGGCCGAGGCGGGGGAGCGCGGGGGCAGGCCGTCGGCCCGCGTGGTGGTGGTCGACGACCAGACGGTGGTGCGGGAAGGCATCGTGATGCTGCTCGGGCTGCTGCCCGGGATCGAGGTGGTCGGCTCCGCGGGCGACGGGGAGGAGGCGGTCGCGCGCGTGGCGGAGCTGGCGCCGGACGTCGTCCTGATGGACCTGCGCATGCCGCGCTGCGACGGAGTCGAGGCGACCAGACGGATCAGGGCCGAGTACCCGGGCACCCAGGTCGTCATCCTGACCACCTACGCCGACGACGACTCGCTGTTCCCGGCCCTCACCGCGGGAGCGCGCGGATATCTCACCAAGGACGCGGACGGGGACGAGATCGTCCGGGCCGTCGAGGACGTGCTGTCCGGCGACGCGGGGCTCTCCCCGAAGATCCAGCGGAGACTGCTGGAGAGACTGTCGCGGCCCGAGCCCGTCGCGCCGGGGCCGACGGAGCCGCCGGACGGTCTCACCGCGCGGGAGGCCGAGGTGCTGGTGCTCATCGCCGACGGACTGACGAACCAGGAGATCGCCCACGCCCTCCATGTCTCCACGGCGACGGTGAAGACCCACATCAACAACCTGTTCGCGAAGACCGGCCTCAAGGACCGCGCGCAGGCGGTGCGGTACGCGTACCGGCACGGGCTGGCCGAGCCACCGGGAACTTCCCTTGCCCAGCCATCACCTAATGGGGTGAAGGACTTGTGAGCCGAGTCCGGGATCTTCCCGATCTGTCCATCCTTGGGCACGCGGCCGAAGTGGGCCGCGGACAAGGAGAGTTCGGTGGAGAAGCACGACGGGCGCGAGACGGCGCAGTCCCGGACCGGTGATCGCGGTGCCATCGGCGATCCCTGGTACGACGCGCTGGCCTCGGGGTGGGGTGAGTTGGACGGTTCTGGCGCACCGGCGCCCGCCGCGCCTGCCCAGTCCGTGCCGGGGCAGCGGAGCGCGGCAGGGATCTATCTGGAGGTGCAGCGCAGTGCCGCATTCCAGGAAGTGCGCGGGCGCTATCGAAGGTTCGTCGTTCCCGCGGTCGCGGTGTTCTTCACCTGGTACGTCGCGTACGTGGTGGCGGCCACGACCGCACCGGACCTGATGGCCCGGCCGGTCGCGGGCGCGGTGAACGTGGCGATGGTGGCTGGTCTCGGCCAGTTCGCCAGCACGTTCCTGCTGACGTGGCTGTACGCGCGACACGCACGGCTGCGCCGTGACCGGCCCGCGCTCGAATTGCGGTGGGACACCCAGGAGATGACGCGCGGAATCGCCGGCTCCACAAGCATGAACGGTTCGGCGCGGGGCGAAGGTGGCCAGTGGTGACCGGGACGCATCAGACCCTGGCGTTGTTGCTGTTCAGCGCGTTCGTGGCGGTCACGCTCGGGATCACGACGTGGGTGAGCCGCAACCGGCACGGTTCGGCGGAGGAGTTCTACGCGGGCGGGCGGCTCTTCTCGCCCATGGAGAACGGTTTTGCCATCGCAGGGGACTACATGTCCGCGGCCTCCTTCCTCGGCATCTCCGGACTGATCGCGCTCTTCGGCTACGACGGGCTGCTCTACTCCGTGGGCTTCCTCGTGGCCTGGCTGGTGGTGCTCTTCCTGGTCGCCGAACTGGTGCGCAACTGCGGCCGGTTCACGCTCGCCGACGTCGTGGCGGCCCGGATGCGTGAGCGGCCCGTGCGCATCGCCGTGGGAACTTCCTCGGTCACCGTGTCCGTTCTCTATCTGGTGGCGCAGATGGTGGGTGCGGGGAGCCTGGTCGCACTGCTGCTGGGTGGCACGAGCGGGGCCGCGCAGGCATGGACCGTCGTCGCCGTGGGCGCGCTCATGGTCATCTATGTGTCGATGGGAGGGATGCGGGCCACCACGTGGATCCAGATCGTGAAGGCCGTCCTGCTCATGGGCGGGACGATCGCCCTGACCGTGCTCGTCCTGGCGCGCTTCCACGGGGACTTCGACCAACTGCTGCGCACGGCCGCCGCGCGCAGCGGGCACGGCTCCGACTTCCTCGTGCCGGGCCTGAAGTACGGCGGGAGCTGGACCGCGCGCTTCGACTTCATCAGCCTGGGCCTCGCGCTCGTGCTCGGTACGGCGGGCCTTCCGCACATCCTGTCGCGCTTCTACACCGTGCCCACCGCGCGGGCCGCACGCCGCTCGGTCGTCTGGTCCATCGGGCTCATCGGCAGCTTCTACCTGATGACGATCGTGCTCGGCTTCGGCGCGGCCGCCATCGTGGGCTCCGATGCCGTGCGCGGCTCAAATGCGGCGGGGAACACGGCGGTTCCGCTGCTCGCCCTCGACCTGGGCGGCGGATCGGGCTCCACGGGAGGCACCGTGCTGTTCGCGGTCGTCGCCGCGGTCGCCTTCGCGACCATCCTCGCCGTGGTCGCCGGGATCACCCTGGCCTCCTCGGCGTCCGTGGCGCACGATCTGTATGCGTCGCTGCGGCGCCGCGACCGGGCCGGGAAGCCCGTCGGGAAGCAGTACAGCGAGGTCGCGGTGGCGCGGGTCGCCGCGGCCGGTATCGGCGTGCTCGCGATCGCTCTCGGCCTGCTCGCGCGCGATCTCAACGTCGCGTTCCTGGTCGGCCTGGCCTTCGCCGTCGCCGCCTCCGCCAACCTCCCGGTGCTGCTCTACTCGCTGTTCTGGCGGAACTTCACGACGCGCGGGGCGGTGTGGTCGGTCTACGGCGGGCTTGTGCCCGCCCTGGTGCTCGTCGTGCTGTCACCGGTCGTCTCGGGCAGCCCCACCTCGCTGTTCCCCGGTGTGGACTTCCAGTACTTTCCGCTGGAGAACCCGGGGCTCGTCTCCATCCCGCTCGGGTTCCTGGCGGGCTGGCTGGGCACCGTGACCTCGCCCGAGCCGCCGGACGAGGCCAAGCACGCGGAGACCGAGGTGCGGGCGCTCACCGGCGCCGGGGCCGTCTGACCGGGGCACGACCTAGAGGCCTGCTGCCCACTCGTAGCGGTGCTCGGGACGCCCGGTGTCGCCGTACCTGAGGCTCAGCCGCACCCGCCCGGTTCGCTCCAGGAGCTTGAGATAGCGCTGGGCGGTCTGGCGGCTGAGCCGGGTCCGGTCGGCCAACTCCTGCGCGGAGAGCGGGCCTTCGGCGCCCATCATGGTCCTGCGGACGAGTTCGGCGGTGCCGGGGGAGTGCCCCTTGGGCAGCTCGGGGGCCGAGGTGGCGGACAGGGCGCCGAAGATCCGGTCGACCTCCGACTGCTCGGCCTCGCCCCCGCCGTCGAGGGTGCGGCGCAGCGTCGCGTACGCCTCCAGCTTGCCGCGCAGGCCCGCGAACGAGAACGGCTTGACCAGATACTGCAGAGCTCCTTGGCGCATGGCCGCCTGCACGGTCGCCACGTCGCGCGCCGCGGTCACCATGATCACGTCGACCTGGTGGCCGCGCTCGCGCACTCTTCGGGCGACGGCGAGCCCGGTCTCGTCCGGCAGATAGTGATCGAGGAGCACCAGGTCGACCGCCAGCTCCTCGATCCTCTCCAGCGCCTCGGCCGCGCTGTGCGCCTTGCCCGCCACCCGGAATCCCGGAACCTTCGCCACGTAGGCGGCGTTCACGTCGGCCACGCGCGCGTCGTCGTCCACGACCAGTACCTCGATCATCGGACCTCCTCGGTCGTGCCCGTACCTGTACCGGCGCTCGTACCCGTATCGGAACTCGGGTTCGTACCGGGGCTCATGCCCGTACGGGTACTCGTACTGGTGCTCGCGCTCGTCCGGGTACTCGCCGCGGGTTCCGTGAGGGCCTCTGGCAGGACGACGACGAACTCCGCGCCCCCTGATGCGGATTCGGTCACCTCGGCGGTCCCTCCCTGCCGTTCCGCGAGCCGCCGCACCAGGGCGAGCCCGATGCCCCGCTTGCCGTGCGCGGGCGGTTCCTTGGTGGACCAGCCCTCCAGGAAGACGGACTCGCGCTGATCGGCCGGGACACCGGGCCCTGTGTCACGTACCCGAAGGACCGCGGCCCGGCCCTCGGCCCGCACCACCACGTCCACGCGCGCGTGCCGCCCCGAACCGGCAGCGGCGTCCAGGGCGTTGTCCACCAGGTTCCCGACGATCGTGACGAGTCCGCGCGGATCCACGAGCCGGTCCGGAAGTTCCGTGTCCGGGGAGATGCCGAGGGCGACACCCCGTTCCGCGGCGACGGTCGCCTTGCCCACCAACAAGGCGGCGAGCAGCGGATCCCGGAGCTTCTCGGTGATCTGTTCCGCGGTGACCCGGTGCGCGCCCGCCACCTCGCCCACGAATTCGGTGGCCTCCTCGTACATCTCCAGCTCGAGGAGGCCCAGCAGTGTGTGCATGTGGTTGGCGTGCTCGTGGTCCTGCGCGCGCAGGGCGTCGATCAGGCCGCGCGTGGAGTCCAGTTCGCGGCCCAGTTGCTCCAGTTCCGTGCGGTCGCGCAGGGTGGCCACCGCGCCCCCGTCGTCGGTGGGCATCCGGTTGGCGATCAGGACGCGCCGGCCGCGCACGGTCAGCAGATCGGTGCCGGTCACGTGTCCGGCCAGTACGTCGGTCGTGCGGCCCGGGCCGAGCGCCGAGTCCAGCGGCTGCCCGATCGCCGCCGTGTCGAGGCCGAGCAGGCGCTGCGCCTCGTCGTTCAGCAGCCGTATCCGGCCGCCGCGGTCGAGCGCGACGACGCCCTCGCGAATGCCGTGCAGCATCGCCTCGCGCTCGGCCAGCAGGGCGGAGATGTCCGAGAACGCCAGATCACGCGTCTGCCGCTGCACCCTGCGCGAGATCAGGTACGCGGCGAGCGCACCGACGGCCAGCGCCCCGCCCGCGTACGCGAACAGGCCGGGGATCGCGTGGACGAGGCGGGCGCGGACGCTGTCGTACTCGATGCCGACCGACACCGCGCCCACAATGGCCCCGTCCGCGCCCCTGAGCGGCACTTTGCCGCGCGCGGAGCGGCCGAGGGTGCCGTCGTCGATCTCCATCACCGCGTGGCCCGCCAGCGCGTCGCTGGGGTCCGTCGAGACGACCTTGCCGATCTGGTCGCGGTCGGTGTGCGACCAGCGCACCCCTGCCTTGTTCATGATCACGACGTACTCGGCGCCACTGGACCGCCTGATGCGCTCCGCCGCGGCCTGGACGGGGCCGTCGGCGGCCGGCCGCGACGACCGCAGGTCCTCGGCGATCTGTGGCTGCGCCGCGGTGGTCTGCGCGATGGCGAGGGCGCGGCGCATCGCCTGGTCGTCCAGCTGGTCGCTCAACGGGGCCAGGAACAGCCCGGTGGCCAGCACGGCCACCCCGGCGGCGATCGCCACCTGCATCAGCAGGACCTGCGCGAACACCCGCTTGGGCAGGCCGAGGCGCAGGCGGCGGGCGGGGGTGGTCGAGCTCATGGTTACGAACGGTACGGGCCCTTCCGGCCCGGTCGTAGCCCTTGTGGCGCGGATCTCGTACGAGGCCGGAGCCGGTGTTCGCGCGCGTGTGCCGGCGTCTGGGTGTGCCGGTGTCGGTGTCCGTGGCGTACGAAGACGACGGCGCGTCAGTCGCGCGGAACGGGAACCTCACGCACGTCCACGACATCCATGCGCGCCGGTGAGCCGAGGACGGCGCCGCAGCTCTCGGGGCGAGGGGGCGTGGAGGTTCCTCGGGCGACGGTGACGCGCCAGTGGCGTCCGTCGGTGTGGGCGACCGTCACTTCCCAGCGCGGGACGCCGTCCGTGGCGGTCTTTGTGCGTACGACGGTGAGGGCATCGGCACCGTACTCCTGGGCGGTCCTGCGCACTGCCAGCTCCGCGGCCTGGCCCGGGCGGTCCCATGCGGAGTTGCCGCGGCACCCGTGCGTGACGATCCGGTCGTCGCGCACGGCCTCCAGGATCTCTTTCACGTCCGCTGCCGTGGCCCTTCCATAGGCGTACCCGTACGGCAGCACGAGAAGGGTGGGCGAGAAGCGGTGGCCGCCGAGATGGGTGACCTCCCAGACGCCTTCTTCTCCGGAGAGTGCGAGTTCGGAGGCCAACGGGCGCCCCAGGAGGGCGCAGCAGCGATCACGCTTCCCGTTCGTGCAGACCAGGGCGAGCGGAGCACCTGCGTAGGGCTCGCCGAAACCGCCGTGGTCGCCCGCTCCGAGGGCGGCGAAATCGAGCCGGAGCAACTCCTCGGGAGCCTCCGTGGTGGTGCTCCGCAGCCAGGCGTCGCCCGGATTCGTGTGGGCGAGGAACACCCGGCGTCGGGCCGGCGCATGGCAGTCGGCGTGCCGGCCCGGGCGTCGCACGAGTGCGACCCGCACGCCGGTGCCGTCGGCCGCGGCCTCCAGTGCGCGGCCCACGTCGGGGTCCAGGTGGCTGGAGGTCAGAGCCTTTGCTCCCCAGGGACCCGACTGCTCGATCAACAGCCAGGTCCGGGCGGTGGCCGCGGTCCCCGCGAGGGGTTCGTCCAGATCTTGCGAGGCGGTCGCGCACGTACTCACGTAGGGGAGCCTAACCCGCTCCTCGGATCACTCCTCACCAGCGGGGGCGGGCAGGGGCTGCGGTGGACGCGCGCCTACGTAGTGGCCTGTGGGCCGCATACGGAGAGGGCGTTCCCCGTACTCCTCCAGGGCGTGGGCGATCCAGCCCGCCGTGCGCGCGACGGCGAAGATCGTCTCGCCGGCCTCGGCCGGCATCCCGAAGGAGGCGGTGAACACGGAGAGCGCGAGGTCGATGTTGGCGTGCAGATCGGTGTGGCGGGCCGTCGTCGCCACGACGTCGCGGGCCGCGGCCAGGGCGGGCTGCGCCTCGGGCAGCTCCTCCAAGAGGGCGAACAACGCTTCCGCGCGCGGGTCCTCGCCCTTGTAGAGGCGGTGGCCGAGCCCCGGGACGCGCCGCCCCGCCCGTAGTTCGTCGGCCACCACAGGACCGGCTCCGCCGCGGTCGAGGACGTCGAGGAGCATCCGGTGGGCCAGTCCGCTCGCCGCGCCGTGCAGCGGGCCCTCCAGGACGCCCAGACCCGCGGAGACGGCCGCGTACGGGTGCGCCCGCGCCGACGCCGCCACGCGGACCGCGAGCGTGGAGGCGGCCAGGTCGTGGTCCACCAGAAGCCCGAGTGCCGTGTCCAGGACGCGCAGCGACGCCTCGTCGGGCTGCTTGTGCGACAGCCGTCCCCACAGGCGCCGCGCGATCGGTTCGCCGTCCGCGTACGTGGACCTCACGAGAGGAAGCGCGGTCGCGAGGGTCGGGATGAGGGAGCGGGCGGCGCCGAGGACGGACTCCTCCGACAGGTCGTAGCGCAGAGGATCCGACGTGGCCGCGGCGACGGCAGCCACGCGCAACCGGTCCACGGGGCTGCTGAATTCGGGCAGGGCGGCGACGGCGTGCCGGGCCGCGGCGCGCGACTCCTTGGAGGCGATGAACCGCACGCCGGGGCGCAGCGTCCCCGTCCACAGCCACTCCGCCACCTCTTCGTAGGTGTGGCGTGTCGCGAGCTGTACCGCGTCGACCCCTCGGAAGAAGTACCTGTCCTCGTCGATGAGGGTGATGCGGGTGTGCACGGTGAGCTCGTTCGCCGCCGAACTCGCCGTGCTCTCCCGCCTGTTGCGGTGGGCGAGGGCCTGGACCTCGGCGGCGTCGAAGGTGCTGCCGCGCCGCCCCTGGCCGCGACGGCTCGTGAGCTGGCCCCGGCTCACGTACGCGTACACGGTCTCGGGCTTCACGCCGAGCAGTTCGGCGGTCTCCTTGGTGCTCAGTCGGCCGGCCTCCGGGGCCGGTGCCCGTTCTTGATCCCTCATGTGCGTCACCGTATCCGGACGACAATGTATTGATTGAATCAATATTGACAGAGATTGAGTCAAGCATGGACAGTCTAATCAAGTACAGGGAGGAAACATGCCGATCAACGGGACCACGGCCACCACCGTCGTCGACGTACCGCGCGGACTCGCCGGTGTCGTCGTCACCGACACCGAACTCGGTGACGTACGGGGGCGCGAGGGCTTCTACCACTACCGCCAGTACTCCGCCGTCGAGCTCGCGCAGACCCGCAGCTTCGAGGACGTCTGGCACCTGATGATTCATGGGGAACTGCCCGACGCCGCGCGCTCGGCAGCCTTCGCGCGCGAGACCGCGGCGCTGCGCGCGCTCCCCGAGGAGGTGCGCGCGGCGCTGCCGGCCATCGCCCGCGCGGGCTCCCTGTCCGGGCCGCTCGCCGGACTGCGCACGGCGCTGTCGCTGTTCGGCGCCTCCCGCGGCTTCCGGCCCGTCTACGACATCGACGCCGACCGGCGCCGCGAGGACACGCTCGCCGCGGCCGCGGTGGTGCCGACGATGCTCACCGCGCTGCACCGGCTGGGCGAAGGGCTCGAACCGGTGGAGCCGCGCGAGGATCTCTCGTACGCGGCGAACTACCTCTACATGCTGACGGGTTCGGAGCCGGAGGCCGCACACGCGCGGGCCATCGAGCAGTACCTCATCTCCACCATTGACCACGGCTTCAATGCGTCAACCTTCACGGCGCGCGTGATCACGTCGACGGGCGCGGATGTCGCGGCCTGCCTGGTCGGTGCGGTCGGAGCACTGTCGGGGCCGCTGCACGGCGGGGCCCCGAGCCGCGCCCTCGACACCCTGGACGCGATCGGCACCCCGGACCGCATCGACCCCTGGATCCGCGAGCGGGTCCTGGCCGGTGACCGGATCATGGGCTTCGGACACCCCGTCTACCGCACGGAGGACCCGCGTTCGAGGATGCTGCGCGGGATCTCGCAGGAGTTCGGCGGGCCGCTGGTGGAGTTCGCGGTCGAGGTCGAGCGCCACGTCGAGGCGATCCTGGCCGAGCTCAAGCCGGGCCGCGAACTGCACACGAACGTGGAGTTCTACGCGGGCGTGGTCATGGAGCTGTGCGGGCTGCCGCGCACGATGTTCACGCCGACGTTCGCCGCTGCGCGGGTGGTCGGCTGGAGCGCCAACATCCTCGAGCAGGCCCAGGACTCGAAGATCATCCGCCCTGCGGCGCGCTATGTGGGGGTGGAGCCGCCGGTGGCGGTGCCGCCGCGGGGTTGATCGGGTGGATCAACCCCCGGAGCCCGAGGGGGGATCGACGGTGCTGCGGAAGCGATCGAGGGGCGACGGGCCACCCTCGTAGGCGGAACGGGACAAGTGGCACACCAGATCCCACATCTCCCGCTCGTCGGCCAGTCGGCTGGGCAGGGTCAGGTGCAGCGCGGCGGCGAGGGGCTTCCTGCCGACATTGACCAACGAGCGCACCGCGCAATGCCATGCGTCGGTCGAGGTGACCGCGCAGCGGTACCACACGGGGAGCAGAACGCAGAGCGAGACGGCGGTGGTCACCACCACGAGGAGGTCCTTGCCGGGCGAGGCGGCTGCGACCGCGGCGCAGAGGATCACGCCGACATGGCCGTAGAGCATGCACACGAAGAAGTTCACGCTGGTGCGTGCCGTGTCGACCTGGCGCACCGCCTGCTCGGGGGCGACCGCCGTCAACTCGTCCCACAAGGCCGTGAGATCGATACGGAACCGTTCGTAGGGCTCCACCTCAAGACGTCGGATGGCATTGCCGAGCGACGTCGGGGAGATCTGTCGCGGATCGCGGGGGTACCGGTCCAGGTGCTCCTGGAGCAGCGCCCGCCGCGGCGAGGAACGTCGGCTGTCGCGCGCGAAGTGCCGGGCCACACGCCTTTCGTCGCGCAGCCGACTCATGTCGGCGGCGGCCGCGGGTGGAAGCGGCCTCCGCGCCGCACGTGCCTCCAGGCGCAGACGCTGGAGCCGGTCATCGAGGATCCCGCGCCGCTCGCTGTGCCACCTGACCCGGCTCTCGTACAGGCTGCCCGGCCACAACAGATAGCCGGTCAGTATCCGGTACAACGGGGTCTGCAGTGCGCTGCTCACGAGCCCGAGGAGCAGCGCACCGACGAGAAAGGCGACGGCCGCGCGGCCCTGCGCCAGTTCTGCGAGCCGCGCGATCAGCGGCAGCCCCTGCAGGCTGGGCAGGAGGAACACGACCAGCAGGGCAAGGTTGACGGTGGTCGGCACGATCCAGCCGACCACCAGCCCCCAGGCGCCCCCGAGGACGCCTTTCGCGATCTCTGTCATGACCCCCCGGCTGGTTCCGGTTCCGGTTCTGGTTCCGGCTCTGGCGGTGGCTCGGTCGGATCTACGGGCGACGGTCCGGTGGGACCGCGATATGCCGGTAGTACAGAGATACCAGGGCTGTCGGGTGGGTGAGGGTGGGTTACATGGAGTGCGATCCGGATGGCCGGATACGACACCGCGACGGCCGCGGGGACGGTCAGTGCGGCAGCCGCGGTGGCCAGTGCGAGCACGAGGAGCCCACAGACCAGGACGCTCTGGGCGCGGCCGATGCTTCTGCCCGGCGACCGCTCCGCTGCCTTCGACATGGCTCGTGCCCCCATGTCATGCGCTCGGGATGTCCGCCTTGGCTCGCACCAGGGTGTCGCGGGTGATGACGACGATCCGCTCGTAGTCGGCCCGCGCCGCGTCGGCGGGCAGCTCGGCGTCGAGCGTCTCGGTGACATCCGTCCCGATGACGGCGAAGTTGCCGTCGGCGAGCTCGAAGATGTCGGGGCAGGTCTGGCCGGAGGCGCTTCCGCGTTCGCGTGGAGACGCACCGATACGGCGCACGATTTTCAAAGGGATCCCGGTCCTTGACGCTGGGGAGGGATAAAGGAGCGGGCACAGATTAGCCCGTTCACCACCGCAGTCGAGGCGCGGGATAGGCCAACTGGGTTCAATCGCAAGGAGGTTCGCCGACGACCCACCACTCGTCGGTCTCCGCTTCCTCCTGGTCCTGGAGCAGTTGCTCGACCATGCGGCCGAGTTCCGCCTCGTCCGAGCTGCCGTCCAGACTGGCGCGATGGTGCCGCGTCGCGGCCAGATAAGCGCGGACGATCGGGTTCCGGCAGATCACCCGAAGGTGCCCGTAGAGCTCGCGCCGGTTCATCGCGCCGATGCGGTGGAAGTGCAGGGCGTTGGTGTAGAGCGCGTTCGCGTACAGGAACTGGCGCTGCTGGTCCGGGGGGATCGTTTCCTCGTACGTGTCGAGGACCGCGGCCAGTGCCGGATCGTCCATGGCCTTGCAGAGCAGGGTGAGGTGCGCCCGGTGCTGCTCGATGAGGGCAGCGCGTCGTCGGCGTCGCGTCGCCAGCGAGGCCAGTGATTCCGCGGCCGTGCCGGCGCCGGTCGTCACCGCGGCGGCGAGCGCCCTTACTCCGTAACTTTTAGTGGCCATGTCAACCCCCGGTCCAGGCGACCGCGAGCCGGTCGTCGGGTGCGGGTCGACGGATACGAAGACCGGTGAGGCCGGCGAGCGGTGGGCGGCGCGCTTGCCGTCTCCCAGGGTGCCGAGCGGCTCTGATCGGCGGGGAGGCGGAGAGGAGGCGCGCGGAAATGCCGGGTCGCGCAAACCGGCGCCATGTCCAGACATCTGCCCAGCGATCGGCGTTAGCAATCGTTCACTGCGCGGCCTTTCTACGCGCTCGTATCCTGGGGCGGCAGCCATCCTTGGTGCGAGAGCCGGTCGCCGGACCGGCGCACCCCTGGTGTGAGAGAGGTCGCGTGTTGAGCAAGTCGAACCCGCCGCAGATCCCCGTCGTCGTCCTGGCGGGCTTCCTCGGATCGGGGAAGACCACGCTGCTGAATCATCTGCTGCACCACAGTGCGGGTACCCGCATCGGGGCGATCGTCAACGACTTCGGGTCGATCGAGATCGATGCCATGGCGGTCGCCGGGCAGTTGGGCGACTCGACCGTGTCGCTCGGCAACGGATGTCTGTGCTGTGCCGTGGACGCGAGTGAACTTGACGTCTATCTGGACAAGTTGACGCGCCCGATCAATGACATGCATGCCATTGACGTCATCGTGATCGAGGCGAGCGGGATCGCTGAACCGCAGGAGCTGGTCCGCATGGTGCTCGCCAGCGAGAACCCCCGGATCGTGTACGGGGGTCTCGTCGAGGTCGTCGACGCCGCCGAGTTCGACGCCACCCGGGACAAGCACCCGGAGGTGACGCGGCACCTGGCTCTCGCGGACCTCGTCGTCGTGAACAAGGCCGACCGGGTGGACGCGGGGGAGCGTGAGCGGGTGCTCGGCGTCGTGCGGGCGGCGGCGGAGCCTGCCGCCGTCATCCCGGCGTCGTACGGGCGTGTCGACCCGGAGATGCTCTTCGACTGCCGTCCGAGCGAGGAACGCATCGGGCAGCTGTCGTTCGACGATCTGCACCGGCACGGTGACGGCGACGGAGCAGCCGCGGACGGGGCGCACGACGGGCACCTGCACGACGCCTACGAGAGCGTTGCCTTCACCTCCGAAGTGGCCATGGACCCGCGCCGGTTGATGGCGTTCCTGGACGGTCGGTCCGAGGGGCTCTACCGCATCAAGGGGTACGTCGACTTCGGCGCCGGCGATCCGCGCAACCGGTATGCCGTGCACGCCGTCGGACGTTTCCTGCGCTTCTACCCGGAGCCGTGGCCGCGCGGTGAGCCGCGCCTCACCCAGCTCGTGCTCATCGGGGCGGGCATCGACACGGAGGCGCTCGGCAAGGAACTCGCCGCATGCAGGAGCGACAACGCGGACGCCCCGCACGCTGCGGACGAGCACAGCATGTGGGGCGTTCTCCGCTACGTGCAGGAGAAGGGCTCGCAGGACGAGGCCCTGGACTTCTAGACGGGTCCGGCCACCGCCGCCACCGTCTTCGGGAGCGAGAGGCCCGAGCCGTCGCGGCGCGGGTCCATCTCCGGCAGTTCGGCCGGCGTGCCGTTCTTCTGCGCCGCTCGGGCGGGCGCCGGGCCCGCCCAGGCCAGGCTCAGGCAGTCCTCGCCCTTCAGGAACCGCTGGCAGCGCACGCCGCCCGTGGCACGGCCCTTGCGCGGGTACTGGTCGAACGGCGTCAGCTTGGCCGTCGTCTGCACCGAGTCGTCGAGCGTGCCGCGCGAGCCGGCCACCGTGAAGACCACCGCGTCGACCGCCGGATCGACCGCCGTGAACGAGATGACCTTCGCCCCGGTCGCCAGCTTGATGCCCGCCATGCCGCCCGCCGGGCGGCCCTGCGGGCGCACGATGGAGGCCTGGAAGCGCAGCAGTTGGGCGTCGTCCGTGACGAACACCAGGTCCTCCTCACCCGTCCGCAGTTCGACCGCGCCCACGATCCGGTCACCGTCCTTGAGGGTGATGACCTCCAACTCCTCCTTGTTGGACGGATAGTCGGGCACCACGCGCTTCACGACGCCCTGCTCGGTGCCGATCGCGAGGCCCGGTGACGACTCGTCCAGTGTGGTGAGGCAGACGACCGTCTCGTCCGCCTCCAAGGAGGAGAGGAACTCGGAGACCGGGGCGCCACCGGAGAGGTTCGGCGCGGACGCCGTGTCCGGGAGCTGCGGCAGGTCGATCACGTTCAGGCGCAGCAGGCGGCCCTCGGAGGTGACCGCACCGATCTCGCCGCGGGCCGTCGCGGGCACCGCCGAGGCGATCAGGTCGTGCTTGACGCGCTTGCCGCTGTCGTCCTCGAGGAACGGCTCGCCGTTGGCCGTGCGGGCCACCAGGCCGGTCGAGGAGAGCAGCACGCGGCACGGGTCGTCGGCCACCTGCAGCGACACCGCGGCCACCGGGGAACCCGCGGACTCCAGGAGCACCGTGCGCCGGTCGGAGCCGAACTTCTTGGCCACCGAGGCCAGTTCGGTGGAGACCAGCTTGCGCAGCTCGGTGTCCGAGTCGAGGATGCCGGTCAGCTCGTCGATCTCGCCGTTGAGCTTGTCGCGCTCCGACTCCAGCTCGATGCGGTCGAACTTGGTGAGGCGGCGCAGCGGCGTGTCCAGGATGTACTGCGTCTGGATGTCGCTCAGCGAGAAGCGCTCGATGAGGCGCTGCTTGGCCTGCGCGCTGTTGTCACTGGAGCGGATGAGGCGGATGACCTCGTCGATGTCCAGCAGAGCGACGAGCAGGCCCTCCACCAGGTGCAGCCGGTCCTGCTTCTTGCTGCGGCGGAACTCGCTGCGGCGGCGCACCACTTCGAAGCGGTGGTCCAGATAGACCTCGAGGAGCTCCTTGAGGCCGAGCGTGAGCGGCTGACCGTCCACCAGCGCCACGTTGTTGATACCGAAGGACTCCTCCATCGGCGTCAGCTTGTAGAGCTGCTCCAGGACGGCCTCCGGCACGAAGCCGTTCTTGATCTCGATGACCAGGCGCAGGCCGTGCTCGCGGTCCGTGAGGTCCTTGACGTCGGCGATGCCCTGGAGCTTCTTCGAGCCGACCAGTTCCTTGATCTTCGTGATGACCTTCTCGGGTCCGACCGCGAAGGGCAGCTCCGTGACGACGAGGCCCTTGCGGCGCGCCGTCACATTGTCCACCGCGACCGTGGCGCGGATCTTGAAGGTGCCGCGGCCCGTCTCGTACGCGTCCTTGATGCCGGCCAGGCCGACGATCCGGCCGCCCGTCGGCAGGTCAGGACCGGGCACGAACTTCATCAGCGTCTCGAGGTCGGCGCCCGGGTGCCTGATCAAGTGCCGCGCGGCGGCGATCACTTCTCCCAGGTTGTGCGGCGGCATGTTCGTCGCCATGCCGACCGCGATGCCCGACGTGCCGTTCACCAGCAGGTTCGGGTACGCCGCCGGGAGGACGATCGGCTCCTGCTCCTGGCCGTCGTAGTTCGGGATGAAGTCGACGGTGTTCTCGTCGATCGAATCCGTCATCAGGGCCGCGGCGGCGTCCGGGCGGCACTCCGTGTAGCGCATGGCGGCCGGGCGGTCGTCGTTGCCCAGCGAGCCGAAGTTGCCGTGGCCGTCCACCAGCGGGACGCGCATGGAGAACGGCTGCGCCAGACGCACCAGCGCGTCGTAGATCGACGCGTCGCCATGGGGGTGCAACTTACCCATGACCTCGCCGACGACACGGGCGCACTTCACATAGCCGCGCTCGGGGCGCAGGCCCATCTCGTTCATCTGGTAGACGATCCGACGGTGGACGGGCTTCATCCCGTCGCGGGCGTCGGGCAGGGCGCGGGAGTAGATGACCGAGTACGCGTACTCCAGGTAGGAGCCCTGCATTTCGTCGACCACGTCGATGTCGAGGATCTTCTCCTCGAAGGCAGCGTCGTCATCGGGTCGCGGGGTCTTCGTGCTGCGGCGGGCCATCGCTGCTGCGGCTCCTTCACCAACATGAACAGGTACATGAACAGAGAACTGACGGGGACTGTCGCGAACCATTGTGGACCGCCCCACTGACAACGCTGCTCGCGACCCGTCCGTACCGCGTGGTTCGCGGCCCGCGTGAGGGTGCTTTCATCGCTTAGGGCGTAGCCGCAGCGGGAACTTCGCCAGGGGTCAGCACGCTTGCATACAGTGGCAGGACTGGCAGCACTTCTGCATTTTCCGCGATCGAAGGGACGTACATGCCCATGGGTCACACGGCCACCGCCGAGGCCGGCTCCGGCGGCCTGACAGCGACCGAGCACCGGCTGGCCAACGGCCTGCGCGTGGTGCTCTCCGAGGATCACCTGACCCCGGTCGCGGCGGTCTGCCTCTGGTACGACGTCGGCTCGCGCCACGAGGTCAAGGGCCGTACGGGCCTGGCTCACCTTTTCGAGCACCTGATGTTCCAGGGCTCGAAGCAGGTGCCGGGCAACGGCCACTTCGAACTGGTCCAGGGCGCGGGCGGTTCGCTCAACGGTACGACGAGCTTCGAGCGTACGAACTACTTCGAGACCATGCCCGCCCACCAGCTGGAGCTCGCGCTGTGGCTGGAGGCCGACCGCATGGGCTCGCTCCTGACGGCTCTGGACGACGAGTCGATGGAGAACCAGCGCGACGTCGTGAAGAACGAGCGCCGTCAGCGCTACGACAACGTCCCTTACGGCACGGCGTTCGAGAAGCTGACCGCCCTCATGTACCCGGAGGGCCACCCGTACCACCACACGCCCATCGGCTCCATGGCCGACCTGGACGCGGCCACCCTGGAGGACGCGCGGAACTTCTTCCGCACCTACTACGCGCCCAACAACGCGGTGCTCTCCGTGGTGGGTGACATCGATCCCGAGCAGACGCTCGCCTGGATCGAGAAGTACTTCGGTTCCATCGCCGGGCACGACGGCAAGCCGGCCCCGCGCGACGGAGCCCTGCCCGACATCATCGGCGAGCAGCTGCGCGAGGTCGTCGAGGAGGAGGTCCCGGCCCGCGCCCTGATGGCCGCCTACCGGCTTCCCGAGGACGGCCCGCGCGCGTGCGACGCCGCCGACCTCGCCCTGACCGTGCTCGGCGGCGGCGAGTCCTCGCGGCTGTACAACCGCCTCGTACGCCGCGACCAGACCGCTGTGGCCGCCGGGTTCGGCCTGCTGCGGCTCGCCGGTGCGCCCTCCCTCGGCTGGCTCGACGTGAAGACCTCCGGCGACGTCGAGGTGCCCGTCATCGAGGCCGCCGTCGACGAGGAGCTCGCCCGGTTCGCCGAGGAAGGCCCGAGCCCCGAGGAAATGGAGCGCGCCCAGGCCCAGTTGGAGCGCGAGTGGCTGGACCGGCTCGGCACCGTCGCGGGTCGCGCCGACGAACTGTGCCGTTACGCCGTCCTGTTCGGCGACCCGCAGCTCGCCCTCACCGCCGTGCAGCGCGTTCTCGCCGTGACCGCCGAGGAGGTCCAGGAGATCGCCAAGGCGCGCCTGCGGCCCGACAACCGCGCGGTCCTGGTGTACGAGCCCACGGCCCCTGCCGACAGCGAGAACGACGACGAGGAGGCGGGCCAGTGACCGAGCAGCTCGCGACCATGGACTTCCACCCCCAGCCACAGCCGGGCGCGGCCAAGCCGTGGGCGTTCCCCGCCCCGCGGCGCGGCGCGCTCGGCAACGGCCTCACGGTGCTGCACTGTCACCGCCCCGGCCAGCAGGTCGTGGCCGTGGAGATCAATCTGGACGCGCCCCTGGAGGCCGAGCCGAAGGGCCTCGACGGCGTCGCCACGATCATGGCACGTGCCTTCAACGAGGGCACCGACAAGCATTCCGCCGAGGAGTTCGCGGCCGAACTGGAGCGCTGCGGCGCCACCCTGGACGCCCACGCCGACCACCCCGGCGTCCGCGTCTCCCTCGAAGTGCCCGTCTCCCGCCTCCCCAAGGGGCTCGGGCTGCTGGCCGACGCCCTCCGGGCGCCCGCCTTCGCCGACGCCGAGATCGAGCGCCTCGTACGCAACCGCCTGGACGAGATCCCGCACGAGAGCGCCAGTCCGGCCCGCCGCGCCGCCAAGGAGCTCTCCAAGCAGCTCTTCCCGGCCGACGCGCGCATGTCGCGCCCGCGCCAGGGCACCGAGGAGACCGTCACCGCGATCGACGCGGTGGCCGTGCGTGCCTTCTACGAGAAGCACGTACGCCCCGCCACCGCCACGGCCGTGGTGGTGGGTGACCTGACCGGCGTCGACCTCGACGGCCTCCTCGCCGACACGCTCGGCGCCTGGACCGGTGACACCGCCGAGGCACGCCCCGTGCCGCCCGTGACGGCCGACGACACCGGCCGCGTCGTGATCGTGGACCGTCCGGGAGCCGTGCAGACGCAGCTGCTGATCGGCCGCGTCGGGCCCGACAAGCACGACCGCGTGTGGGCCGCGCAGATCCTCGGCACGTACTGCCTGGGCGGCACCCTCACCTCGCGCCTGGACCGCGTCCTGCGCGAGGAGAAGGGCTACACCTACGGCGTGCGGTCCTTCGCCCAGGTGCTGCGTTCCGCGCCCGACGGGACGGGCGCGGCGATGCTCGCCATCAGCGGCTCCGTGGACACCCCGAACACCGGTCCGGCGCTCGACGACCTCTGGAAGGTGCTGCGCACGCTGGCCGCCGAGGGCCTCACGGATGCCGAGCGGGACACGGCCGTGCAGAACCTGGTGGGCGTGGCCCCGCTGAAGTTCGAGACCGCCGCCAACGTCGCGGGCACCCTCGCCGACCAGGTCGAGCAGCACCTGCCCGACGACTACCAGGCCCAGATGTACCGCCAACTGGCCGAGACAGGCACCGTGGAGGCCACGGCGGCGGTCGTGAGCGCCTTCCCGGCGGACCGGCTGGTGACGATCCTCGTGGGCGACGCCGGCCAGATCGAGGAGCCCGTCAAGGCGCTCGGCATCGGCGAAGTGACCGTGGTCACCGGCTGATCGCCCTTCTCCCGTCCGACTCACGAGCCCCAGTGGTCCCCCCCCCGGCCACTGGGGCTCAGTGGTGTCGCTCACGTGCGCGGACGTGATCACGATGGATCGCATATGTCCGAAATAGTGCATAGGTTGCCTGTCTGCCCTGTGGCATGCACTACAAAAGCCGGGATCTGTTTGTTGAATGAAAGATGCCCCGCTTAGCGTCGGTCCGGCTGTCCGCCGCACCAGTGCCGCGCCGCGTCACCGGGCAGCCATCGCCGAGTCCCCCATGGCGCGAGCCAGGGGAGCCGGGGACCCACCGCAGTCCCTGGGGTGAATCGGGCGTTCTTCCTGGCCGTAGGCGTGAGGGAGACACCCGTAGGAGACCTTCCTGCTCCGAACCCGTCAGCTAACCCGGTAGGCGAGAGGGAAGGAAAGGATCAGCCCCTTCATGGCGTTCACCCGTGCCACCGGGAAGCACCGTCGTCCGAGTCGCATCACGCGTACCACCGCGCAGGTCGCGAGTGTCGCGGCGCTCACCACGACCGGTGTCGTCGGAGGCCTCGCCGCCCCCGCCCTCGCCGCCGACACCGCGGCCGCCGATCAGAGCAACAACCTGACGCAGGCGATCTCCATCGGCGACTCGCTCGCCGACCGGATCGACGCCCAGGCCACCGCGCAGAAGAAGGCCGCCGACGAGGCCGCCGCCAAGAAGAAGGCCGAGGCCGAGGCCAAGAAGAAGGCGGCCGAAGCCAAGCGCCAGGCCGAGGAGAAGGACAAGAAGGAGCGCGAGGCCAAGGCGCGCGCCGCCCGTGAGGCCGAGCGCAAGCGCCTCAACACCTTCGTGGCGCCCATCTCCGGCTCGTACGTCTCCACCGCCTACAAGGCGAGCAGCGGTCTGTGGTCCTCCGGCAGCCACACCGGCATCGACTTCCACGCCGCCAGCGGCACCTCGGTCCACGCGGTCGGCTCCGGCACCGTCGTCGAGGCCGGCTGGGGCGGCGCCTACGGCAACAACATCGTCATCAAGATGAACGACGGCACGTACACCCAGTACGGTCACCTGTCGTCCATCGGTGTCTCCGTCGGCCAGTCGGTCACCCCCGGCCAGCAGATAGGCCTCTCCGGCGCCACCGGCAACGTCACGGGCCCGCACCTCCACTTCGAGGCCCGCACGACCCCCGACTACGGCTCCGACATGGACCCCGTCGCGTACCTGCGCTCGCACGGCGTGAACGTCTGACGCGACCGCACCAATATCATCCGAAAGCCCCGGCTCACCGAGCCGGGGCTTTCGCGTTGACTGTCCTGAGCGACCCTCCGCTGTCCAAAAAATATCCATGGATTCCGGGCTGCCGTCGGAAATTCAAGAGTGGTGGAATAGAGTCGTCGGGCAAGCGCGCCGGGCGGGTGTCCCTCGTGCTTGTACGGGCGTCAATCGACCGCGTTTCGCGGGGATTAAGGCGGAGGTCGGGTCATGCGCATTCCCGCGCACTCGGTATGCACGGCGATCCGCGACGACATCGTCGCGGGTGTCTACGAGCGCGGCGGCAGGCTCACCGAGGAACTGCTCGCGCGCCGCTACGGCGTCTCGCGCGTCCCGGTCCGTGAGGCGCTGCGCACCCTGGAGGCGGAAGGCTTCGTCGTCACGCGCCGGCACGCGGGCGCCTGTGTCGCCGAGCCCACCGAGCAGGAGGCCGCCGACCTCCTGGAGATCCGCATGCTGCTCGAGCCGCTGGGCGCGGCCCGCGCCGCGCAGCGCCGCACCGAGGCTCACCTCAAAGTGCTCCGCGGCCTGGTCAGACTGGGCCAGGAGCGCTCCAGGAGGGGGCAGAACGAGGACCTGCGCTCCCTGGGCGGCTGGTTCCACGAGACGCTCGCGCAGGCCTCCGGAAGCCCCGGTCTGATCGCCCTTCTCACCCAGCTCCGGCACAAGATCGCCTGGATGTACGCGGTCGAGACCCCGGCCCAGCCGGCCGAGTCCTGGGCGGAGCACGGCGCCATCGTCGACGCGGTGGCCCGCGGCGACGCCGAGCGGGCCCGCGCCCTGACCGCCCTGCACACCGAGCGCGCGACGGCGGCGCACCGGCTGCGCGTCCCCCGCGCGGGCGAGCGTGTGAGGACTTCGCAACATCCCGTAAACACGGCAGGGCTCCAGCATTAACAGGGGGGCCGTATACAAAGAAGTGCGCTATTCGCTGAATGGGTCGCGGCATGTTTTCCGCTGCCCTTTTCGGTATTGAATCGGGCGTGATGAATTACTGACGTACTTTCGGTCGTGCGTCAATTCAGGCCGAAGTGTGCGACGCAAAACGACGGAGCCGCGCGTTCCCGGGGGGAAACGCGCGGCTCCGTGGAAATGCCGTGGGTCAGACGGTCTCGGGGAGCTCCTCGAGACCCTCGGCGACCAGCTTGGCCAGACGGTCGAGTGCGGCGTCCGCGCCCTCGGCCTCGGAGGCCAGCACGATCTCCTCGCCGCCCTGGGCGCCGAGACCGAGCACCGCGAGCATGGAGGCGGCGTTGACGGGGTTGCCGTCGGCCTTGGCGATCGTCACGGGGACGCCGGCCGCCGTGGCCGCGCGGACGAAGATGGAGGCGGGACGAGCGTGGAGGCCCTCGGCCCAGCCGACGTTGACGCGGCGCTCAGCCATGTGATGCTGCCCTTCAGGTGTCTCACAGTTGTCTAGACCATTCTCACACACCGGGGAATGTGCTCGACGCGGACCCACGTCCCGTCCGAGCACCGCTCCTTCGGCCTTCTTCAGCCTGCCTCCCACGCGCGCGGGCCGCGACCCGTACGACTGTCGGCGCCCGGCCCTACGCTTGCGGCATGGAGACCCCGTCGGACCGGCACGCCTATCCCGCCCACTGGGAGGCCGACGTGGTGCTGCGCGACGGCGGCACCGCCCGGATCAGGCCCATCACCACCGAGGACGCCGAGCGCCTGACCAGCTTCTACGAGCAGGTCTCGGACGAGTCGAAGTACTACCGCTTCTTCGCGCCCTACCCGCGCCTGTCCGCCAAGGACGTCCACCGCTTCACCCATCACGACTACGTCGACCGGGTCGGCCTCGCCGTCACGATCGGCGGCGAGTTCATCGCGACCGTGCGCTACGACCGGATCAACGCCCATGGGATGCCCGCTTCCGCACCGGCCGACGAGGCCGAGGTCGCCTTCCTAGTACAGGACGCCCACCAGGGGCGTGGCGTGGCGTCCGCCCTTCTGGAGCACATCGCCGCCGTCGCCCGGGAGCGCGACATCCGCCGGTTCGCCGCCGAGGTGCTGCCCGCCAACACCAAGATGATCAAGGTGTTCCGGGACGCCGGGTACACGCAGAAGCGCAGCTTCGAGGACGGCGTCGTCCGCCTGGAGTTCGACATCGAACCCACCGAGGCCTCCCTCGCGGTGCAGCACGCGCGAGAGCAGCGCGCCGAGGCCCGCTCCGTGCAGCGCCTGCTCGCTCCCGGATCCGTCGCCGTGATCGGCGTGGGACGTGCGCCCGGAGGAGTGGGCCGCAGCGTTCTCGACAACCTCAAGGACGCCGGGTACACGGGCCACCTCTATGCGGTGAACAAGGCGTTCCCCGAGGACCTGACCGAGGTCGGCGGCGTGCCCGCCCACCGCTCCGTGCGCGACATCGACCCGGCCGAACACGTCGACCTGGCCGTCGTCGCCGTGCCCGCCCCCTACGTCCCCGAAGTCGTCGCCGAGTGCGGCGAGCGCGGCGTACAGGGCCTGGTCGTGGTCTCCGCCGGATACGCCGAGAGCGGCGCCGAGGGCCGCGAGCGCCAGCGCGAACTCGTACGCCAGGCACGCAGCTACGGGATGCGCATCATCGGGCCGAACGCCTTCGGGGTCGTCAACACGTCCCCCGAGGTGCGCCTCAACGCCTCGCTCGCCCCCGAGATGCCGCGTGCCGGACGCATCGGCCTGTTCGCCCAGTCCGGGGCCATCGGCATCGCCCTGCTGTCACGGCTGCACCGCAGGGGCGGCGGCGTCACCGGGGTCACCGGGGTCTCCACATTCGTCTCCGCGGGCAACCGGGCCGACGTCTCCGGCAACGACGTCCTCCAGTACTGGTACGACGACGCGGACACCGACGTCGCCCTCATGTACCTCGAATCGATCGGCAACCCGCGCAAGTTCACACGCCTCGCCCGCCGCACGGCAGCGGCCAAGCCACTGGTGGTCGTCCAGGGCGCCCGGCACAGCGGCATCGCGCCCACGGGCCACGCCGTACGAGCGACGCGCCTCCCGTACGCCACGGTCTCCGCCCTCCTGCGCCAAGCGGGCGTCATCCGCGTCGACACGATCACCGAACTCGTCGACGCGGGCCTCCTGCTGGCACGTCAACCGCTCCCCGCCGGCCCCCGCGTCGCCATCCTGGGCAACTCCGAGTCGCTCGGCCTGCTCACCTACGACGTCTGCCTCTCCGAGGGGCTGCGGCCCAAGCCGCCGCGGGACCTCACCACGGAAGCCTCCGCGGCGGACTTCCGGGCCGCCTTGGAGGAAGCGCTGGCCGACGACAAGACCGACGCCGTCGTCGTCACCGCGATGCCGGTGGTGGGGGAGGAGTCGACCGAGGACGCCGAGTTGGCGGCAGCCCTGAGCGCGGCGGCGGCCGCCGCCCCCGCCAAGCCGGTGCTCGTCGTCCACGTGGAGCTGGGCGGTCTCGCCGAGGCGCTCTCCGCCGCGGCCAGCACCGGCCCGAACGCCCCGTCCCGGCCGGCCCCCGCCACGGCGGAGGCCCCGCGGGAGACGACCCCGCGCCTCATCCCCGCCTACCCCGCCGCCGAGCGTGCCGTGCGCGCCCTCTCCGAAGCCACCAAGTACGCGCAGTGGCGCCGCGACGCCGCCGAGCCCGGCAAGGTGCCCGAGTACGACGACGTCGACGAGCCGGGCGCCGCCGCCCTGATCACCGAGCTGCTCGCCAAGGAGGACGACCCCCGCGGCGCGGACCTCGCCCCCGACGACGCCCGCGAGCTGCTGTCCCGCTACGGCATCGGCGTACGGCAGACGCTGCCCGCGCCTGACCCCGACCAGGCCGTCGAAGCGGCCCGCGCGCTCGGCTACCCGGTGGCACTGAAGACGACGGCCCCGCACCTGCGCCACCGCCCCGACCTGGGCGGCGTACGGCTCGACCTCGCCGACGAAGAGGATCTGCGCCGCGCCTACGAAGACCTCACCGAGCGGCTCGGCAAGCCCGCCGAACTGCGGCCCGTCGTCCAGGCGATGGCGCCGCGCGGCGTCGACACCGTCGTCCGGGCCGTCATAGACCCGGCCGCCGGAGCCGTGCTCTCCTTCGGCCTGGCCGGCGCCGCGTCCGAACTGCTCGGCGACACCGCACACCGCCTGATCCCGGTCACCGACCGCGACGCCCAGGCGGTCGTCCGCTCGATCAAGACGGCCCCGATCCTCTTCGGGTGGCGCGGCGCCGCCCCCGTGGACACCCCGGCCCTGGAGGAGTTGCTCCAGCGGGTGTCCCGCCTCGTCGACGACCACCCCGAGGTGGTCGGCGTCGCCCTCGAACCGGTCGTGGTCGCACAAGCCGGACTGACCGTGCTCGGCGCCTCCGTCCGGCTCGCACCCCCACCCGCCCGTGACGACCTCGGCCCGCGCACCCTGCCCGCCGCGTACTGACCACCGCTCACCCCGGGGCCGGTGGGCGAACCGCCAGGAAATGCCCTCACGCAGAGTTATCCACAGGCGCAACGGCAGCCTCTTCCCGGGCCTTAGGATGGACCTCATGGCCAAGACCAGTACGACGACCCAAGGGCTGCGAGCGGCGATCGAGCGCAGCGGCTACTACCCGGCCCTCGTGGCCGAGGCGGTGGAGGCCGCGGTCGGCGGCGAGCCGATCTCGTCGTACCTCGTCCACCAGGAGACCACGTTCGACGCGAACGAGGTCCGTCGTCATGTCACCGTCCTGGTTCTGACCGACACCCGCTTCATCGTCAGCCACACCGACGAGCAGGCCGCCGACACCACGTCCCCGACGCCGTACGCGACGACGTCCACGGAGTCCGTGAAGCTCGACCGGATCTCCTCGGTCGTGCTCAGCCGCGTCGTCGCCAACCCGGAGAAGTACGTCCCGGGCACCCTGCCCCGCGAGGTCGTCCTCACCATCGGCTGGGGCGCCGTCTCCCGCATCGACCTGGAGCCCGCGGCCTGCGGCGACCCCAACTGCGAGGCGGACCACGGCTACACGGGCAGCTCGACGGCGGACGACCTGAGCCTGCGCGTCAGCGAGGCCGGCGACGGCCCGGAGACCGTGCGCCAGACCCTCGCCTTCGCGCAGGCCCTCTCGGAAG
This sequence comes from Streptomyces sp. HmicA12, assembly GCF_000373565.1. Classification (GTDB taxonomy): domain Bacteria; phylum Actinomycetota; class Actinomycetes; order Streptomycetales; family Streptomycetaceae; genus Streptomyces. The sequence goes on from NZ_KB891852.1 coordinate 264,304, forward strand.
CCACCGCGGACGCGGGACGCTGATGACGCAGGCCGCCTGGGACGACGTAGAGCCGCTGCCCGTCCACACCGCCCCCGTCCCGGCGTACGGCACCGGATCCCTCGCGGACCTGCTGCCCACCCTCGGCGCCCACCTCGGCGTACCCGACTGCACCGCCACGATCGAGGAGCTCGCCCCCGTCGACCGGGCCTGCGTCTTCCTGATCGACGGCCTCGGCTGGGAGCAGGTGAAGGCCCACCCGGACGAGGCGCCGTTCCTGCACTCGCTCATAGCCTCCTCGCGCGGCGGCACCGGCCGCCCCATCACCGCGGGCTACCCGGCGACCACCGCCACCTCCCTCGCCTCGGTCGGCACCGGCCTGCCGCCCGGCGCCCACGGCCTGCCCGGCTACACCGTGCGCAACCCGGCCACGGGGGAGCTCATGAACCAGCTCCGCTGGAACCCGTGGACGAAGCCGCAGACCTGGCAGCCCTACCCCACGATCTTCCAGCGCGCCCACGCCGCGGGCGTGCACACCGCCCAGGTCTCCGCCCCCACCTTCGAGTCGACGCCCCTGACGAAGATCGCCCTCAGCGGCGGCACCTTCTACGGACGGCTCTCCGGCGAGGACCGCATGGACCTGGCCGCCGAGCAACTGGCCGCGGGGGACCGGTCGCTGGTCTACACGTACTACAGCGAGGTGGACGGCAAGGGGCACCGCTTCGGCATCGACTCCGACCCGTGGCGCGGTCAACTGATGTACGTCGACCGGCTCGCCCAGCGCCTCGCCGAGCAACTGCCGCCGCGCAGCGCCCTGTACGTCACCGCCGACCACGGCATGGTCGACATCGCCTTCGACGAGCAGTCCCGTATCGACTTCGACGAGGACTGGGAACTGGGGGCCGGCGTCGCCCTGCTGGGTGGCGAGGGCAGAGCGCGCCACGTGTACGCCGTCCCGGGCGCGCAGGGCGACGTCCTCGCCGTGTGGCGCGAGGTCCTCGGCGAGCAGTTCTGGATCGCGAGCCGCGACGAGGCGATCGCGGCAGGCTGGTTCGGCCCCCAGGTCGATCAGCGGGTGTACGACCGGCTCGGCGACGTCATCGCGGCCGCCCGCGACGACGTGCTCATCATCGCCTCGCAGAACGAACCGAAGGAGTCGGCGATGGTCGGCAACCACGGCTCCATGACCCCCGCCGAGCAGCTTGTCCCGCTGCTCGAAGTACGTTCCTGACCTCCTCCCGCCCCTTCCCCCACCGTGTGACCCGAAAGGTGCTCGACTCCCCATGCCCGAGCTGGTGTTCTTCTCCGGAACGATGGACTGTGGAAAGAGCACTCTGGCTCTGCAGATCGAGCACAACCGGTCCGCGCGCGGCCTCCAGGGCATGATCTTCACCCGGGACGACCGGGCCGGCGAGGGCAAACTCTCCTCCCGCCTCGGCCTGGTCACCGACGCCGTGGAGGTCGCCGACGACCTCGACGTGTACGCGTACGTCATCGACCACCTCTCCCAGGGCGGCAAGGTGGACTACGTGATCGCGGACGAGGCGCAGTTCCTCGCGCCCGGCCAGATCGACCAGCTCGCCCGCGTCGTCGACGACCTCGAACTCGACGTCTACGCCTTCGGCATCACGACCGACTTCCGCTCCAAGCTGTTCCCCGGCTCGCAGCGCCTGGTCGAACTCGCCGACCGCGTCGAGGTGTTGCAGGTCGAGGCGCTGTGCTGGTGCGGTGCGCGCGCCACGCACAACGCGCGCACCGTGGGCGGTGAGATGGTCGTCGAGGGCGCCCAGGTCGTCGTCGGCGACGTCAACCAGGCCGAGGACCAGATCGGCTACGAGGTGCTGTGCCGACGCCACCACCGGCGGCGGATGACCAGCGCCGGCGCACGCGCCGCGGCGCTCTCGCCCGACGTGCTGCCGGTCGCCTCGGCCTGAGCAGGCCGTCTCCCGGTTCTTTGCCGGGCAAACGCGCCACCGGGGTGCGGCAGTTGGATCCCGGCGGACGGCGTCAGTCGCTCTGCGACACCACCAGCGTGAACCGCGCCCCCTCCGGATCCGCCACCGTCGCCACCCGCCCGCGCGAGCCCTCCCGTGCGGGCCTGACCACGTGTCCGCCCAGGTCGGCGACCCGTTCCACGGCCTCGTCGACGTCGGCTACCTCGAAGTACGTCATCCAGTGCGATCCGCGATCTCGGGGCAGGGCGTGTCCCGCTCCGTGCACGGACGCCACGGGGCGGCCCTCCAGGTGCAGCGTCAGATGGTCGAAGTCGGCGGAGACCACGGCCTCTTCGGTGTACCCGAAGACGGTCCGGTAGAACTTGGCGACGCTCGCGGTCTCCCGCGTCACCAGCTCGTTCCACGCCACCGAGCCCGGCACTCCGGTCACCGCCATGCCCAGGTGCCCGGCCGCCTGCCAGATGCCGAAGACCGCGCCCACCGGGTCGGAGGCGATCGCCATCCGGCCCGCCTCACCGGCGTCCAGCGGGCCCACTCCGACCGTGCCGCCGCAGTGCCGCACCGACTCGGCCGTCGCGTCCACGTCGTCCGAGGCCAGGTACGGGGTCCAGGCGATCGGCAGGTGACGCTCGGGCGGCAGCTGGCCGATGCCGGCCACCTCCGAGCCGTCGAGGAGTGCTCGCGCGTAGGGGCCGAGCTGTTGCGGTCCGGGCCTGAACTCCCAGCCGAACAATGCCCCGTAGAAGTCCTGGGTCGCCGCCATGTCGTGCACCATCAGGCTCACCCAGCAGGGTGTGCCGGGTGCGCGCCGGGCTGCTGCCTCGGTCATCGTCACTCTCTCCTCGGACTCCTCAGAACAGATCTCTCGGGGGCCCTCGCTCGGGATCCCATGTGTCGCGTCGCGCCCGTGCTGATCGTGGCACTCCGTGCCGCGCGGCGCTCCCTGGCCGCGCCGAAACCGCCGGACTCCTCGCGGAGGATGCCCGAAACGGTGTTTCGCGCGCGTTGCCGCGCCATGACTCGGCGGTGTCCGACCGGTCGACGCTGTGTAGTCGATCGAGCACGCTATCCGAACGTGGGCGCTCGGGCCAGAGCATGAGCAAGGATGGCCCTCATGAATGCCATCATCACCGCATCCGAACTTGCGAGCGAGTTGGCGGGAGAGCGTCCTCCCGTCGTGCTCGACATCCGTTGGCAGCTCAGCGTCGCGAAGGCCGCGGGAGCCCCGGAATTCGACGGCCGCGCCGCCTACGCGGCAGGTCACATCCCCAGTGCGGTCTTCATCGACCTCGACCGGGAGCTGGCCGGCACCGCGGGCCCGGGGGAGGGCCGCCACCCTCTGCCCGACCTGGCGGCGTTCGGTGCCGCGATGCGCGCGGCGGGCGTGTCGGCGGACCGGGACGTCGTTGTGTACGACGGCGGCCAGGGCTGGGCCGCGGCCCGTGCCTGGTGGCTGCTGCGCTGGACGGGTCACTCGTCGGTACGGGTCCTCGACGGCGGCCTGGCCGCCTGGGACGGCTCCCTGGAGACCTCGGTGCCGACCGTGCGGCCCGGCACCTTCGCCCCTGCACCCGGTGCCACCGGCCTCCTCGACGCGGACGACGCGGCTGCCCTCGCCCGCTCCGGGCTGCTCCTGGACGCCCGCGCGGCCGAGCGCTACCGCGGTGACGTGGAACCCATCGACCGCGTCGGCGGCCACATCCCGGGCGCCGTGTCGGCCCCGACCACCGAGAACGTCGCGGACGACGGCCGCTTCCGCCCCGCCGCCGAACTCGCCGAGCGCTTCAAGTCCCTTGGCGCGACCGGGGATCCGGGCCAGGTCGGCGTCTACTGCGGCTCCGGCGTCTCCGGTGCCCACGAGGTACTGGCGCTCGCGGTCGCCGGGTTCGACGCACAGCTGTACGTCGGCTCGTGGTCGCAGTGGTCGGCGGACGAGTCCCGTCCGGTGGCGACGGGCCCCGACCCGCAGTAACCCCTCTCCCGCACGCAGTCGGGGCCCGGGCGGTGAACGGCCCGGGCCCCGACCACGTACGGAGAGGTACTAATCCTGCTTCTTGCGGCGTGTGCCGAACACGATCTCGTCCCAGCTCGGCACCGCGGCCCGCCGCCCGGGGCGTACCCCGTCGGCCTCGGCCTGGCGGTCGGTGGTGCCGGTCAGGCGGTCGCGGTGGCCCGCGACGGAGCGCGGCATGAGCACGTCCGCGTACGCCGCTCCGGCGCCGGCCGACGCGGCGGGTGCCGGCGGCTCCTCCACCTCGGCGGCAGCGGGCGGCTCCGGCTCCTCCTGCGGCGGCTCGGGAGCCGCCGTGGGACGGTCGGGCACCACGATGTCGCCGCGGTAGCTGGGCACCGCCTCCAGGAGGCTGGTCAGCGAGTCGCGCTCCGAGGAGGAGGCGATCGCCGGCAGGTTGTCCTCGGTGGGGGGCTCCGGCGGTGGTACCGGACGCTCCAACTGCCGGTCCAGGGCGCGGTCCAGCGGACGGTCCCTGGGCAGCCGTGCGATGCGCGGCACGAACGGGAACGTGGGCTCGGGCACACCGATGTCGTCGGACTCGCCGATGAGCGAGCGTGCCTCGTCGTCCACGGCCTGGACGAGCCTGCGCGGCGGGTCGTAGGTCCAGCTCGCCGAGTGCGGTTCGCCCGCGACCCGGTAGACGAGCAGGACTTCCCAGGTGCCGTCGTCGCGGCGCCAGGAGTCCCACTGGACGGTTTCCTTGTCGGCGCCGCGCAGCAGAAGACGCTCCTGCACCGCCTCGCCGAGCTGGGGGCCGGTGGTCTCGCCGGGACGGCGCACGGGAGTCTTCCTGGCGCGCTCGGCCATGAAGGCCCGCTCCGCGAGCACGGGGCCCTCGAAGCGGCGTACACGGTCGACCGGAATGCCCGCGAGCTGGGCGACCTCCTCGGCGGAGGCTCCGGCTCGTATGCGCGCCTGGATGTCACGCGGGCGGAGGTGGCTCTCCACCTCGATCTCGATCTGGCCGAGACGCGGACGGTCGCCGCGCACGGCGGCCCGGAGGCGCTCGTCGATCGGAAGCGTGTACTCCGTGCTGTCCGCAGCCTTCAGCACCAGCCGTGTGCCGTCGTTAGAGACGGCCACGACACGCAGTTCGGGCATGGGGACCTCCCGGGTGGTGCCTGCCGACGTCACGTGCGTCGCTGCTTCCGCTAGTCGAGTGTGGCCTGCCCGGGTGCAGCCTGCCACAACCTTGCCGAGTTGCCCGGCGTGTCGGGCATCGACCCGAGAGCGCCGTTATGGCACGGTTACCTGTTCGCAACGCTAAGTGACCGAAGTCGTCACCCTGTGCAACGAGCCCCCTCCCGGCGGTCCTGGAAGGCCCCGGACACCCTGGCGGGAGACCGGACCCAGGGCTCGCAACAGTACTCCATTCGGACCACTCGCGTGGATCGGCACGCCGCTCAACTTCTCACGGGGAGAGGGAGTTGGGCATGGGGCGCCGGTCGGGGGTGCCCGATTCGTGGGGGATCCGCGTGGCGTGCTTCACGAAACCTCCGGAAGCGGAACTGAGGGCTCCTTCCATACGTCCCTCTCTCACGTGACACAAGAAGTTCACGTAGCCTCGAGAACTTCCATATGAAACAAGTCGGTATGTCGAGAAAGGCAGGCTAGGTCAGGAGATGGGCGAGAAGCCGGACAACTCCAGGGACGATCAAGGCGAGCCCAAGGAGAAGAAGCGGCTGGATCTGAGCGTGCCCCAGGTGGCGGGCAGTGCGGTCGCCGCTGTCGTGGCCGCGAAGCTCGCCTCCGGTCTCGGTGTCTACGGGACGATCCTGGGCGCCGGCGTGGTCAGCGCCCTCGCCACCTGCGGTGGCACGCTCTTCCAGCACTTCTTCCGGCGCACGGGCGAGCAGATACGCGACGCCGCCGTGACGTCGAAGCCGAAGGGACGGCAGGTCCCGGTCACGGCGGAGGGCCGCCCGGTGCCGCGCACGTTCCGGTCGGACACGTCGATGGACGCCACGACCGCCATGGTCACCGGCGAGCGGCCGCCCGCGCAGCGGCCCGCCATGGCCGCCGTGCCGACCACCACGACGTGGGGCAGGGCGGCCGCCGCGGACGCCGAGGAGACGGCGATGGTGCCGCAGCTGTCCATGGACAGCTCCGCCGGTTCCGCCGGTTCCGCCGGATCCGTCGCGGTCGGCGGACCGGGGGCGGACTTCGACAAGACGCAGATGCTCGACACGGGCGCGGTGGCCGACCTGCTGGACGACACCGGTGCGGGGGCGACGGGGAACCTGTCGGCCGACGATCCCGACAGGACCCGACTGCTGGGCACGGCCGGTGCCGCGGACCCGGACCGGACACAGCTCGTCGACTCCCGGGCGACGGACGACGCCACGCGCGTGCTGCGGCCCGCGCCCGACGACGCCACACGTGTTCTGCGGCCCGCTGCCGGGTCGCCCGGGCAGCCGCTCCCGCCGGGCGGGCCCGACGAGGAGCCCGAGGAGTTCACCGAGGGCACGGTGCACCGCACGCGCGTCAAGAGCTGGAAGCGGCCACTGATCGCCGCGGCCGTCGTCTTCGGCGTCACGATGGGCGGCATCACCACGTACGAGCTGGTGAGCGGCCAGAGCTTCAGCGGGGACGGCAAGAGCACCACCATCGGCGACGCCTTCAAGGGGCGCCACGGCTCGGCCGGCGGCGGCAGCGAGCCGACGCCGAGCACCTCGCAGCAGCCCTCCGACACCAGCAGCACCGGTTCGGACGACGGCACGCAGAACGGCGACGGCTCGTCGACGAGCGGCAACACGACGCCCACGCCGACCCCGAGCGGCAGCGGCGACTCGGACACCGGGTCGGACCACGGCACGGGCACCGGTTCGGACACGGGATCCGACTCGGGCTCGGACAACGGTTCGGACACCGGTGACGACACCTCGAACCCGACGCCCACGCCGACTCCGTCGCAGAGCGGGGACACGGGTACCGGGCCGACGAGCGGCTCCGGCGGTCAGTCGCCGGCCGAGTAGGACGCCGGCGTCAGTCGCCGAGGACCCGCCGCAGGTAGCCGTTGGCGAACAGACGGTCCGGGTCCAGGCGGTCGCGCAGCTCGGTGAACTCGCCGAAGCGCGGGTAGGCCGCGGCGAAGTACGCGGCGTCGCGGGTGTGCACCTTGCCCCAGTGCGGGCGGCCCTCGTGGGCGGTGAAGATGCTCTCCGCGGCGGTGAAGTACCGCTGGTACGGGGTGCCCTTGTACATGTGGACGGCGATGTACGCGCTGTCCCGGCCCGACGCCGTGGACAGCGCGATGTCGTCGGCCGGGGCGGTGCGCACCTCCACCGGGAAGCTGATCCGCAGGTTCGACCGGTCCACCATGGACTTCAGCTCGCGCAGCGTCTCCACGAGGGCCTCACGCGGAACCGCGTACTCCATCTCCACGAAGCGCACCCGGCGCGGAGATGTGAAGACCTTGTAGGGAATGTCGGTGTACGTCCGGGCTGACAGCGCCTTGCTGGAGACCTTGGCGATCGCCGGGATCGTGGCGGGCACGGCCCGGCCGAGCGAATTGACCGCCTGGAAGAGGCCGTTGGAGAGGATCTCGTCCTCCCACAGGCTGCTGAGCGCCGACACCGGGGCCTCGGGACCCGCGCTGCGGTTGTTCCGCTTGGTGTTGCAGTTCCCGGTGTGCGGGAACCAGTAGAACTCGAAGTGCTCGTTCTCGGCGTGCAGTTCGTCGAAGGTGCTGGTGACCTTGTCGAAGGTCATCGGCTCCTCGCGCGCGGTGAGCAGGAAGATCGGCTCCACGGCGAAGGTGATCGCCGTGACGATGCCGAGCGCGCCCAGGCCGATCCGGGCGGCGGCGAAGATCTCCGGGTTCTCCTTCTCGGAGCAGGTGATCAGTTCGCCGCTCGCCGTGACGAGCTCAAGTCCCTTGATCTGCGCGGCGATGGAGGCCGATTCGCGGCCCGTGCCGTGCGTGCCGGTGCTGGTGGCGCCGGAGACGGTCTGCTCCATGATGTCGCCCATGTTCGTGAGCGACAGCCCCTCGCGGGCGAGGGCCAGGTTGAGGCGCTTGAGCGGGGTGCCTGCCTCGACCGTGACGGTCCCGTTGGCGCGGTCGAGGGTGCGGATGCCGGTCAACAGTTGAGGGCGTATCAACACGCCGTCGGTCGCGGCGGCGGCCGTGAAGGAGTGGCCCGTGCCGACGGCCTTCACCTTCAGTCCGTCCTCCGCGGCCCGGCGCACGGCGGCGGTCAGTTCCTCCACCGAGGCGGGCGTCACCTCGCGCACGGGGCGGGAGACGACGTTCCCCGCCCAGTTACGCCACGCTTCGCTGCTCTTGCTGCTGCCCGTCTGCGCCGTGCTCATGGGTTGTTCCTCCCCGCTGCGGAACCGGCTGCTTCAGCCGGCGGTAGCCCAGGAACGCGACCAGGACCGCGACGGCGCCGGAGATGCCCGGCACCCCGTACCCGGCCTTCGCGCCGGCGGCGTCGATCACCCAGCCGGCCACGGAGGAGCCGAGCGCGACACCGGCCGTGAGTCCGGTGCTCACCCAGGTCATGCCCTCGGTCAGTTTCGCGCGTGGTACGTGCTGCTCGACGAGGGCCATCGTCGTGATCATCGTCGGAGCGACGGTCAGGCCCGCTACGAAGAGCGCCACGGCCAGGAGCGACAGGTTCCCGACCAGTTGGAGGGGGATCATACTCACGGCCATCACGCACACACCCACCAGCCACCTGCGCGCGGGAGCCCCCTTGAAGTGCAGCAGGCCGAACACCGCACCGGCGAGGCAGGACCCGGCCGCGTACACGGCGAGCACCAGGCTGGCCATCGACTTGTGCCCCTGGTCCTCCGCGAAGGCCACCGTCACCACGTCGATGGACCCGAAGATCGCGCCCGTGGCGACGAAGGTGGCCACCAGAACCTGCAACCCGCGCGCGCGGAGCGCCGATCCACCGCTGCCGTGCGTACGAGGGTGAGGGAGCGGCTCGGTGGCCCGCTGGCCGGTCAGCCAGAAGACGCCGACCGCGAGGAAACAGCCCGCGAGAAGGGGCCCTGCCTCCGGGAACCAGGCGGTGGACAGGCCGATCGAGATGATCGGCCCGAAGATGAAGCACACCTCGTCGATGACGGACTCGAAGGAGTACGCGGTGTGCAGCTGCCGGGGGGTCTCCCGGTAGAGCACCGCCCACCGGGCACGGATCATCGAGCCGACACTCGGTACGCAACCGATGAACGCGGCGCACAGGAACAGCGTCCACTCCGGCGCCTCGTACTTGGCGCACAGGAGCATCCCCGTGACCGCGACGAGCGAGACCAGCGTGGCGGGGCGGAGCACCCGCCGCTGCCCGTACTGGTCGACGAGGCGCGAGATCTGGGGTCCGATCGCGGCGGCGGACAGCGCCACCGTCGCCGACAGCGCGCCCGCGAGGCCGTAGCGCCCCGTCAGCTGCGAGACCATCGTGACGATCCCGATGCCCATCATCGACAGGGGCATCCGGCCCAGGAACCCGGCCACCGAGAAGCTCTTGGTCCCGGGCAGGGCGAATATGGCGCGGTAGGGGCTGGGCAAAGCGACTCCGGTCAGGCGGGCGCCCCGGGGTGTGCCTGAAGGCGGCTCGGCACGACACTGGGCGTAAGGGGTAAGGCGTAACTGCGACTGATACAGCTTACGCGTGTCATGGTTCGGGCGGCATGGCAGTTTTCCGCCTGTCGGTGCCGGGTGGCAGGATCGAACACATGCCAGACGCGCACGCTGCCGGCCTTGATGCCCGGCCTTACGACGCCCTGTTGCTTCTCTCCTTCGGAGGGCCGGAGGGCCCCGACGACGTCGTCCCGTTCCTGGAGAACGTGACGAGGGGCCGCGGCATCCCCAAGGAGCGGCTCAAGGAAGTCGGCCAGCACTACTTCCAGTTCGGCGGGGTCAGCCCGATCAACGACCAGAACAGGGCGCTGCTCGACGCCCTGCGCAAGGACTTCGCCGAGCACGGCCTGGACCTGCCGGTCTACTGGGGCAACAGGAACTGGGCGCCGTATCTGACCGACACCCTGCGCGAGATGGTCACCGACGGGCACCGCCGCATCCTGACCCTCGCCACCAGCGCGTACGCCTCGTACTCGGGCTGCCGCCAGTACCGCGAGAACCTCGCGGAGTCGCTCGCCGCACTGGAGGCCGAAGGCCTGGAGCTGCCGACGATCGACAAGCTGCGCCACTACTTCAACCACCCCGGCTTCGTGCGACCCATGATCGACGGCGTCCTGAAGTCCCTCGCGGACCTCCCCGACGACGTGCGCTCCGGCGCCCACCTCGCCTTCACCACGCACTCCATCCCCAACGCCGCGGCGGACACCTCGGGCCCCGTGGAGGACCACGGCGACGGCGGCGCGTACGTGAAGCAGCACCTGGACGTCGCGCGGCTGATCGCGGACGCGGTGCGCGAGGAGACCGGCGTCGACCACCCCTGGCAGCTCGTCTACCAGTCGCGCTCCGGCGCCCCGCACATCCCGTGGCTGGAGCCCGACATCTGCGACCACCTGGAGGAGCGGAAGTCCGCCGGGGTTCCCGCCGTCGTCATGGTCCCCATCGGCTTCGTCTCGGACCACATGGAGGTCCTGTACGACCTCGACACGGAGGCCGAGGCGAAGGCCGCGGAGATCGGCCTCCCGGTCCGCCGCTCCGCCACCGTCGGCGCCGACCCGCGCTTCGCGGAAGCCGTGCGCGAGCTGGTCCTGGAGCGGGCCGCCGCGGAGAGCGGCAGGAACGTCACACCCTGCGCACTTGGCGCGCTCGGCGCGAGTCACGACCTCTGCCCGGTGGGCTGCTGCCCGGCCCGCGCCCTCAAGCCCGCGGCCGCGGGCGCCGACAGCCCGTACGCGTAAGGACGCCCGATGACAGATCTGACCGACCTGACGGCCCTGAAGGCAGAGCTGCTCGACGTCGCCCTGGAGGCCGCGGACCGCGCGGGCGCCTTCCTGCGCGACGGCCGCCCCGCCGACCTCGGCGTCGCCGCCACCAAGACGAGCGCCGTCGACGTGGTCACCGAGATGGACATCGCGTCCGAGAAGCTGATCACGGACTTCCTGGCCGAGCGCCGCCCCGACGACGGTGTGCTCGGCGAGGAGGGCGCCGCCTCGGACGGCACCAGCGGCGTCACCTGGGTGATCGACCCCATCGACGGCACGGTCAACTACCTTTACGGGCGCCCCGACTGGTCCGTCTCGATCGCGGCCCGCAAGGACGGCGAGACGATCGTCGGCGTGGTCGCGGCCCCGATGCGGGGCGAGACCTACCGTGCCGTGCTCGGCGAGGGCGCCCACGTGAACGACCGGCGCGCCCGCGCGCGCGTGGCACCACCGTTCGCACAGGCCCTCGTGGGTACCGGCTTCGGCTACCTGGAGGAGCGCAGGGCCCATCAGGCCGACGTCGTACGGGAGTTGATCCCGCGTGTACGCGACATCCGGCGCGGCGGCTCGGCCGCCATCGACCTGTGCGACGTAGCCGTCGGCCGGCTGGACGCGTACTACGAACGCGGCCTCAACCCCTGGGACTTCGCGGCCGGTGAGCTCATCGCGCGCGAGGCGGGCGCCCTGACCGGCGGCCGTCCCGGCGACGTCGCGTCGACCGAGCTGACCGTCGCCGCGCCGCCCGGCCTCTTCGAGCCGCTGCAGAAGTGGCTGGAAGAGCTGGGCGCCTGGCACGACTGAGCCCGAAGCTCCCAAGACGCACGAAAGGGCCCCGGCGCCCGCCTGGATCGAACCAGGCGCCGGGGCCCTCTTGCGTGGTGCCGTGTGTCAGACGCTCGTGGCGTGGATCTCCACGCCGTGCTCGGCCGCGAGGCGGTGGAGATCGTCCAACTCGCCCTGCTCGACCTCGGCAAGGAAGTCGTCGCCGGTCTCGCGCGCCCGCGTCAGGTCGGTCTCGGCCGCCTTTATGCGCTGCAGCAGTCCTGCGGTGAATGCATCCATGGTTGCGCCCCCTCGTCCTGGGTCGTGGGTCGGTGGCACGGGGGTGTGCCCTGTGGAAGGGGCGATCACGTCTCGAGCCGCTCTGCGGAAAGCAAGCTCGACAGCGGCTCGTGGCATGCCACATACAAAGCGTGATCGCGGGTGTAGTGCCGTCCTCCCCACGCACTCTTCCGGAGAAACCTCGACCCCTCCAGAAATCCTGAACGAATCCCGCATTCCTCGGACTCCAGGCCGCCTTACAGCCGGTTTATGGCCGAAAGGGGCAGGATGGGGAACCACAACCCGTGACCGGACCTGCCCCCGCGCGCCCGAGCGCTGCCGGTGGCCGACCAGAGGCATTAGAGGAAGGACAAGCGACGTGCGCGTACTCGTCGTCGAGGACGAGCAGCTGCTCGCCGATGCGGTGGCCACCGGACTGCGCCGGGAGGCCATGGCCGTCGACGTCGTGTACGACGGTGCGGCCGCCCTGGAGCGCATCGGCGTCAACGACTACGACGTGGTCGTCCTCGACCGCGACCTCCCGCTCGTGCACGGCGACGACGTCGCCCGCAAGATCGTCGAGCTGGGCATGCCCACCCGCATCCTCATGCTGACCGCCTCCGGTGACGTGAGCGACCGCGTGGAGGGCCTGGAGCTGGGCGCCGACGACTACCTGCCCAAGCCCTTCGCGTTCAGCGAGCTGACGGCCCGTGTCCGCGCCCTCGGGCGGCGTACGAGCGTTCCGCTGCCGCCCGTCCTGGAGCGTGCCGGCATCAAGCTCGACCCGAACCGCCGCGAGGTGTTCCGCGACGGCAAGGAGATCCAGCTCGCGCCGAAGGAGTTCGCCGTTCTCGAGGTGCTGCTGCGCAGCGAGGGCGCCGTCGTCTCGGCCGAGCAGCTCCTGGAGAAGGCCTGGGACGAGAACACGGACCCGTTCACGAACGTCGTGCGCGTCACCGTCATGACCCTGCGCCGCAAGCTCGGTGAGCCCGCGGTCATCGTCACCGTGCCGGGCTCCGGGTACCGGATCTGATCCGCCGATGGCCTCCTCACCCGCGCCACCCAAGCCCACGGCGCCACCGAAGCCGACATGGATGCCCGGGGCGAAGGACGATCCGCCCTTCCCCTGGCTGCGTCCGACCATCCGCATAAGGCTCACGCTCCTGTACGGCGGCATGTTCCTGATCGCGGGCATCCTGCTGCTGTCGATCATCTATCTGCTCGCGGCACAGGCACTGAACGTGGGCAGCGAGCTGCCGTTCAAGATCGTCACCGACGGCAATTCGGTGAAAATCGTCAGCAACCTGTGCAGCTTCCCGTCCAACCCGTCGGACTCCCAGCTGAACGACGCGCTGAACCAGTGCGTCGCCCAGCAGCGCAATCACGCTCTCGACGTGCTGCTGAGCCGCTCCCTGATGGCGCTGCTCGGTCTCGCGATCATCGCCTTCGCCTTCGGTTACGCGATGGCCGGCCGCGTCCTGTCCCCGCTCGGCCGCATCACGCGCACCGCGCGCCGCGTGGCCGGCACGGACCTGACGCGCCGCATCGAGCTGGACGGCCCGGACGACGAACTGAAGGAACTTTCGGACACCTTCGACGAGATGCTGGACCGCCTGGAGCGGGCGTTCACGGCCCAGCAGCGCTTCGTCGGCAACGCGTCGCACGAGCTGCGCACACCGCTCGCGATCAACCGGACCCTCCTGGAGGTCCACCTCTCCGATCCGGGCGCCCCCGTGGAGCTCCAGCAGCTCGGCAAGACCCTTCTGGCCACGAACGAGCGAAGCGAGCAGCTCGTGGAAGGCCTCCTCCTGCTCGCCCGGAGCGACAACCAGATCGTCGAGCGCAAGCCCGTGAACCTGGCGGAGGTCGCCTCACAGGCGATCGACCAGACCAGGTCCGAGGCCGACGAGAAGGACGTGGAGATCCGCGGTGAGCGCAAGGAAGCGGTCATCCAGGGCAACGGCGTACTCCTGGAGCGCATCGCGCTGAACCTCGTGCAGAACGCCGTTCGGTACAACATCCCCGAGGGTGGCTGGGTCGAGATCGACACCGAGGCGCAGCACGGACAGGCGGTGCTGGTCGTCGCGAACACGGGCCCGGTGGTCCCCGCGTACGAGATCGACAACCTCTTCGAGCCGTTCCGGCGGCTGCGTACCGAGCGCACAGGAAGTGACAAGGGCGTGGGCCTCGGCCTGTCCATCGCGCGGTCCGTGGCGCGCGCCCACGGCGGCCGTATCGCCGCCGAGCCCCGTGAGGGGGGTGGGCTCGTGATGCGGGTCACCCTGCCGATCTGAGGCGGTTCAAGGTGCACAGCGCGTGTGGATCTGACATGCTTCCGCCGACGCGCTGACGGAGTTCGCTTTTAGCGGAATTTTCGGGACCTGCGCCCGGAGAGGGCGTGTGTGATCGATCACAAGGGCGAATTTCCGGTCATCTACGCTCCGTGATCGCACAAGGCGCCGGATAGCCGGGAAAATCCGGGTTTTCGGGCGCCATGATCACGGGAAGTACACGGGATGGCGCCTGTGCGGTGCGGCACGAGGACCGTGTACGGTCCCGTTCGCCACCCAAGCTGATCACTCTTGAGGGATCCGGTTGGGTGTCGATTGAGTAACAGACCTTGATGTGAGGCAAAATCTCCGCCTCAGGTCGGGCACAAGTCCGGCCTCTCATGCGTTACGTGCGCTGAGACACCTGCAGACACCCAGAGGGGGAGAGGCGACATGGCTACGGACTACGACACTCCACGCAAGACCGATGACGACCTCAATGAGGACAGCATCGAAGAACTGAAGTCCCGGCGGAACGACAAGTCCGCGTCGAACGTCGACGTGGACGAGTTCGAGGCGGCGGAAGGCCTGGAACTTCCGGGCGCCGACCTCTCGAACGAAGAGCTGGCCGTCCGCGTCCTGCCCAAGCAGCAGGACGAGTTCACCTGCATGAGCTGCTTCCTGGTGCACCACCGCAGCCAGCTCGCGCGGGAGAAGAACGGGCAGCCGATCTGCCGCGACTGCGACTGAGGCAGGGTCGGGCATGACTGGCTCGACCCCGCCCTGGAAGCGCCGCACCTGGACCAAGCGCCGGGATGCGGCTCAAGGCCCGTCCAAGGCCGTGCGTGACGACGAGCGAGGCTCTTTCCCTGGCGTCTCCGGTACCCCCGGCGACTCCGGAGAAGACGCCTCGCTCGAATCGGCGAACGGACACGAGGTGACGGGCGACCTGGCGGCAGCGGCGACAGCGGGCGTCGTGGACGCCGTGGAACTGCGTGACGCCGACGCGGCCGTGGGCACGGAGACCAAGGCGCAGCTGACCAGACGCCGGGTCACCGCCGTCAGAGACGGCGTCCGAAAGAGCGGTAGCGCCGCGAGAACGGGGATGGCCAAGGGCGGCGCCGCCGCCAAGGCCGGCATCGGCTATCTCGCCGACCAGATCATCAGGAACGCTCCGCGAGTGCCCGTACGGGACCTCGCGGCCCTCCGCAAGCAGTTCCCGGGCCTCGGGCCCGAGCAACTCGCGGACAAACTCGTCGCCGGCGCGGCGAACGCGACGTCCACGGTGGGCGCCGGGGTCGGCGCCGCGGCGATGCTGCCCGTGCCGCCCGCCATGCCCACCGAGCTGGCCGCGGAGATCACGGGCGTGGCGGCCATCGAGCTGAAACTCATCGCCGAACTGCACGAGGTGTACGGCGCGCGCCCGCCCGGCAATCTGAAGGACCGCAGCACGGCCTACCTGCACTCGTGGTCGGACGAGCGGGGCATCGACGTGTCCAGGCCGACGACGATCAACGTGGCGCTCGGCGGTCAGATGAAGCGCGAACTGCGCCAGCAGATCATGAAGCGCATGGTGCGCAACCTGCCCAGCCTGACGCCGTTCATGATCGGCGCGGCGGTGGGGGCGCTGATGAACCGCCGCGACACCAAGAGGCTGGCCGAGCGGATCCGTAAGGACCTGCGGGCCACCCAGGTGCCCTGGGACGCGCTCGGCGATCTGCCGCCCCTGGAGGCCCCGAGGGACGCCCTGGAGATCGAGGGCTGAACCTGCCGGGGGTCTGCCGGAGGCCGAGGCCCGAGCCCGCGGCGCGGGCGTCAGACGCCGGCGCTCAGAGCCTTTGCCAAAGCTTCAGGTTCGCGGGTCGAGAGGTACACGTACGGGGTCGGGTCCTGGGGGTCCGTGATCTCGGCCCGTACGGCCGTCGGGACGTAGCTGCGCAGCACCATGAAGGCGCGCGGGTCGGCCTTGTGCATGCGCCAGGCGCGGGCCTCCTCGGGGTCCAGGACGTGCACCTCGCCCAGCGCCGACAGCGGGATCTTCGCGTCGCCCGCGATCAGCGAGTCGGCCACCACGCGGATCCGGATCGAGCCGTACGAGCTGGTGATCACGGCGGACACGAGCAGTCCGGCGACGAAGCCGCCGAGCAGCGGCAGCGTGCCGAAGGGCAGCGCGATGATGCCGCACGCGAGGCCCACGAGGAATGAGACGAGCCACCACGAACGGGGCGCGGTGAGTCGTTCTTCGTAAGGCGTCGTCGAGAGCTCCATGCGGACAAGCTTGGCACGATGCGTGAAGCCACAGCTGAATGGGGGCGGTCCGCGCGCAGCGCTGTCGGGTAGGGCGGTGGTGGGAGACGGGCGGGCGGGTAAGGTCTGCGCCTGTGAGTGGTACTTCAGCAGCTCTGACGCCCCCGGCCGACGCCATAGCGCCCGTACGGCACCCCGACGCGCCCGCTCCCGGTGAGCTTCTCGGCGCGCACTACGGACACTGTTTCGGCTGCGGCGGCGAACAGCCGCACGGGCTGCACCTGGAGGCGCGGGCCGGCGAGGGTGTCACCGTCACCGCCGAGTTCACCGTGCGCGCCGCCCATCAGGGCGCGCCCGGCCTCGCGCACGGCGGTCTGCTCGCCACCGCGCTCGACGAGACGCTCGGCTCCCTGAACTGGCTGACCCAGACCATCGCCGTGACCGGGCGCCTGGAGACGGACTATGTGCGGCCCGTGCCCGTGGACACCGTGCTGCATCTGTCCGCCGAGATCACCGCGGTGGCCGGGCGCAAGATCTACTCGACCGCGACCGGCCGGATCGGCGGCCCTGACGGGCCCGTCGCCGTCCGCGCCGACGCCCTCTTCATCGAGGTCAAGGTCGACCACTTCATCGACAACGGCCGCAAGGAAGAGATCCAGGCGGCCATGAGCGACCCGGACCAGATCCGGCGTGCCCGTGCCTTCGAGGTGAACCCGTGACGCTTGACGTGCTGATCCGCCGCGTCGACCCCGACGTGCCCCTGCCCGCGTACGCGCAGCCGGGCGACGCGGGCGCCGATCTGCGGACCACCGAGGCGTGCGAGATCGCCCCCGGGGAGCGGGCCGTGCTGCCCACCGGGGTGTCTGTCGCGCTGCCCGAGGGGTACGCGGCCTTCGTGCACCCGCGGTCCGGTCTCGCAGCGCGCTGCGGTGTCGCCCTGGTGAATGCCCCAGGGACGGTGGATGCCGGGTACCGTGGGGAGATCAAGGTGATCGTGGTGAATCTCGACCCGCGCGAGAGCGTGCGGTTCGAGCGCTTCGACCGGATTGCCCAACTGGTCGTCCAGCAGGTCGAGAAGGTCCGCTTCCAGGAGGTCGCGGAGCTTCCCGCATCCGTGCGGGCCGAGGGGGGCTTCGGGTCCACCGGTGGGCATGCCTCCGTAGGCGTCCCGGCCGATGGCGCGGACGGTCAAAAGGGTGGGAATCGATACGCTTCGGTCGTATCCGACCGGGAAGGACAGTGACGTGTTCGGACGTCGCAAGAAGAACGGCGCCGCCGAGGATGCGGCGGGCGAGGCCGAGCAGGTCGTCGACGCTGTCGACAGTGCCGACGTGGACGCCGAGGGTGGCCGGGAGCGTGTCCGGCTCGAGCCCGAGCCGCGTCCCGACGGACCCTGGGACGACTCCGAGGTCCGCGAGCCCGGCGAGGGCCGGGTCGACCTGGGCGGAATCTTCGTCCCCGGCGTGGAGGGCATGGAGCTGCGGGTGGAGGTCGCGGGTGACGCGATCGTCGCGGCGACCGTCGTCCTCCGGGACAGCGCGGTGCAGCTGCAGGCCTTCGCCGCCCCCAAGAAGGAGGGCATCTGGGGCGAGGTCCGCGAGGAGATCGCCACGGGCATCACTCAGCAGGGTGGTGTGATCGACGAGGTCGAGGGCCCGCTCGGCTGGGAGCTGCGGGCCCAGGTGCCGGTGCAGCTGCCGGACGGCACGGGCGGTTTCCAGGTCGTGCGGTTCATCGGTGTGGACGGGCCGCGCTGGTTCCTGCGCGGTGTGATCTCGGGCCAGGGCGCGGTGCAGCCGCAGGCCGCCGGTCTCCTCGAGCAGATCTTCCGGGACACGGTCGTCGTGCGCGGCGAGGGCCCGATGGCCCCGCGCGACCCGATCGTCCTCAAGCTCCCGGAGGATGCGCAGATGGTCGCCGAGAGTGCCGCCCAGGACTCCCAGGAGGGCTCGCGCTTCTCCGGTGGCATGGGTCAGCTGGCCCGTGGTCCGGAGATCACCGAGGTCCGCTGACGCGCTTCTCGTACGTGGCCGGGGGCCGCGCATCCTTCAAGGGTGCGCGGCCCCCGGCTTTTCGCTGTCCGGGGTCCTCAACTGCCGTTCTTTCTTCAGGCCTTGACGGAAGCCTGGTCCGTACCTAGGGTCACCGGCCAGCGCCGTGGTTCATATCGGCGCCCCGCGTTCACATACGAGAACGGATGGCCCCCACCATGCAGGCTCGTCACAGAAGATCGCGCACCACCCTGCTTGCCACCCTCGCCACCACCGTCACGGCCCTGGTCGCCACGGCCGTCGCCTGGCCCGGCGTGGACCGCGCCGAGGCCGCGCCCGCCACCTTCGCCCACCCCGGAGTCACCGTCTCCAAGGGGCAGTTGGACTTCGCCAAGGCCAAGGTCGACGCCGGGGTGCAGCCCTGGAAGGGTGCCTTCGACCAGATGATGGCCAGTAAGTACGCCGACCTGAACCGCACCCCCAAGCCGCGCGCCACCGTCGAGTGCGGCTCGTACTCCAACCCCAACTACGGCTGCACCGACGAGCGCGAGGACGCGATAGCCGCGTACACCGACGCGCTCGCCTGGTACTTCACGCGCGACGAGCGCTACGCGAAGAAGTCGATCGCGCTCATGGACGCCTGGTCCGGAACGATCAAGGAGCACACCAACAGCAACGCGCCGCTGCAGACCGGCTGGGCCGGATCCTCCTGGCCCAAGGCCGCCGAGATCATCAAGTACACGTACAGCGGCGGCTGGGCGAACGAGAGCCGCTTCCGGACCATGCTGCGCGACGTGTACCTGCCGAAGGTCATCAACGGCTCGAACTCCAACGGCAACTGGGAGCTGTCGATGATGGAGGCCGCCGTCGGGATCTCCGTCTTCCTGGAGGACAAGACCTCGTACGACAAGGCCATGGCGAAGTTCCGGACGCGCACGGCCGCGTACGTGTACCTGTCGTCGGACGGGGACCTGCCCAAGCCCGTGCCGAGCCAGAACCTCGACACCAAGGCCAAGATCGTCAGCTACTGGCAGGGGCAGTCGACCTTCGTGACGGGGCTGACGCAGGAGACCTGCCGCGACTTCACGCACACCGGGTACGGCATCTCCGCCATCTCGCACATCGCCGAGACCAGCCGCATCCAGGGCCAGGACCTGTACGGCACGGACGTCGGCGAGCGGCTGCGGCAGGCACTCGGCTTCCAGTCCAAGTACGAACTCGGAGAGGCACCGCCGAGCTGGCTGTGCGGCGGCAGCGTCAAGCGCGGGCTCGGGCCCGTCACCGAAGTGGGCTACAACGCCCTGCACACCCGCCTCGGCACCGCCATGACCAACACCCAGAAGCTCACCGAGCAGCAGCGGCCCGCCGGGTCCGACAACCTGTTCGTGGCATGGGAGACCCTCACCCACGCGGAGAACCCGAGCTAGGGCAGATGTGGGCGGGTGGCTTTGACGCATCAGGGTTGCGTCAAAGCCACCCGCCCACCAGGCGTCCGTCCCATTTGTGAGAATTGCTGGCCGTAAGGTCGAAGCTGCGTGAAGCAGTGACCGGAAGACAATGAGGCCATGGGACGCGGCAAGCTACGGATCTACCTCGGATCGGCACCGGGCGTCGGAAAGACGTACGCGATGCTCTCCGAGGCGCACCGCCGCGTCGAGCGCGGCACCGACTGCGTGGTCGCGCTCGTCGAGCACCACCGCCGGCCGCGCACCGAGGTGATGCTGCACGGCCTGGAGCAGATCCCGCGCAAGGAGATCGAGTACCGGGGGACCGTCTTCCAGGAGATGGACGTCGACGCCGTCCTGCGGCGCGCACCCGCCGTCGCCCTCGTGGACGAGCTCGCCCACACCAACGTGCCGGGCGCGGGCAATGCCAAGCGGTGGCAGGACGTCGAGGAACTGCTGGCCGCGGGTATCGACGTCATATCGACGGTCAACATTCAACATCTTGAGTCGCTGGGTGATGTCGTCGAGTCGATCACCGGCGTACGCCAGCGCGAGACCGTCCCTGACGAGGTCGTCCGCCGTGCGGACCAGATCGAGCTGGTCGACATGTCGCCCCAGGCGCTGCGCCGCCGCATGGCCCACGGCAACATCTACAAGTCCGACAAGGTCGACGCGGCCCTGTCCAACTACTTCCGTCCCGGGAACCTCACCGCCCTGCGCGAGCTGGCCCTCCTCTGGGTCGCCGACCGGGCCGACGAGTACCTCCAGGAGTACCGGGGCGAGCACAACATCCGCTCCACCTGGCAGGCCCGTGAGCGCATCGTCGTCGGGCTGACCGGTGGTCCCGAGGGCCGTACGCTGATCAGGCGCGCGGCGCGGCTCGCGGAGAAGGGCGCCGGGGGTGAGGTCCTCGCGGTGTACATCGCCCGCAGCGACGGGCTGACCGCCGCCTCGCCCAAGGAGCTGGCCGTCCAGCGCACCCTGGTCGAGGACCTCGGCGGAACCTTCCACCACGTCATAGGCGACGACATCCCCGCGGCCCTCCTGGAGTTCGCGCGGGGCGTGAACGCCACCCAGATCGTGCTCGGGTCCTCGCGCCGCAAGACCTGGCAGTACATGTTCGGGCCCGGCGTCGGCGCGACCGTGGCCCGCGAGTCCGGGCCCGACCTCGACGTCCACATCGTCACGCACGGCGAGGTCGCCAAGGGGCGCGGCCTGCCCGTCGCCCGCGGGGCCCGGCTCGGCCGCTCCCGGATCGTGTGGGGCTGGCTCATCGGTGTCGGCGGCCCCGCGCTGCTCTCCCTGATCCTCACGCACGTCGACAGCGACCTCGGGCTCGCCAACGACATGCTGATGTTCCTGTCCCTGATCGTGGCGTCGGCGCTGGTCGGCGGACTGCTTCCGGCGCTCGCCTCGGCCGCGTTCGGCTCCCTGCTCCTGAACTACTTCTTCACCCCGCCGCTGCACCTGTGGACCGTCGCGGACCCCAAGAACATCGTGGCCATCGTGATCTTCATCGGGGTCGCGGTGTCGGTGGCGTCCGTCGTGGACCTGGCCGCCCGGCGCACCCACCAGGCGGCCCGGCTGCGCGCCGAGTCGGAGATCCTTTCCTTCCTCGCGGGCAGCGTGCTGCGCGGCGACACCAGCCTGGAGGCCCTTCTGGAACGCGTACGGGAGACGTTCGCGATGGAGTCCGTCGCGCTCCTGGAGCGGGCGGGCGACACCGAGCCGTGGACCTGCGCGGGCAGTGTCGGGGCGCGGGCGGCCATGACGCGGCCCGAGGACGCCGACGTGGACATGCCGGTCGGCGACCACATGGCGCTCGCTCTGTCGGGGCGGGTCCTGCCCGCGGAGGACAGGCGGGTGCTGGCCGCCTTCGCCGCGCAGGCCGCCGTCGTCGTCGACCGGCAGCGCCTGCAGTCCGAGGCCGACCAGGCCCGCACGCTCGCCGAGGGCAACCGCATCCGTACCGCCCTGCTCGCTGCCGTCTCGCACGACCTGCGCACCCCGCTCGCCGGGATCAAGGCGTCCGTGTCGTCACTGCGCTCCGAGGACATCGAGTGGTCGCCGGAGGACCAGGCCGAGCTGCTCGCGGGGATCGAGGAGGGCGCCGACCGCCTCGACCACCTCGTCGGGAACCTGCTCGACATGTCGCGCCTCCAGACCGGCACGGTCACCCCCCTGATCCGCGAGATCGACCTCGACGAGGTGGTCCCGATGGCGCTCGTCGGCGTACCGGACCCGGAACTCAACGTCGACCTGGACATCCCCGAGTCACTGCCGATGGTGACCGTCGACAAGGGGCTCCTGGAGCGGGCCGTCGCCAACATCGTCGAGAACGCCGTCAAGTACAGCCCGTCCGAGGAGCCCGTCCTCGTCGCCGCCAGCGCGCTCGGCGACCGGGTCGAGCTCCGTGTGGTCGACCGCGGCCCCGGGGTCCCGGACGAGGCCAAGGACCGCATCTTCGAGCCCTTCCAGCGCTACGGTGACGCACCTCGGGGCGCCGGAGTGGGGCTCGGCCTCGCCGTGGCGCGCGGCTTCGTCGAGGCGATGGGCGGCACGCTCACCGCCGAGGACACCCCGGGCGGCGGCCTCACCATGGTCCTGACCCTGCGCGGCGCGACAGCGGCGCCGCAGTCCGGCCCTCATCAAACGTTGATCCGTACGACAGCTCAGAGAGGCAGGTCCGCATGACCCGGGTGCTCGTGGTCGACGACGAACCGCAGATCGTCCGCGCCCTCGTCATCAACCTGAAGGCGCGCAAGTACGAGGTGGACGCGGCCGCCGACGGCGCGCAGGCGCTGCAGCTCGCCGCCGCCCGCCATCCCGACGTGATCGTCCTCGACCTGGGCCTGCCCGACATGGACGGCGTCGAGGTGATCAAGGGACTGCGCGGCTGGACGCGGGTCCCGATCCTGGTGCTGTCCGCCCGGCACTCCTCGGACGAGAAGGTCGAGGCGCTCGACGCGGGCGCCGACGACTACGTCACCAAGCCGTTCGGCATGGACGAGCTGCTCGCGCGCCTGCGGGCGGCCGTGCGGCGGGCCGAGCCGACCGGCGGCGGCGAGGACGAAGGCATCGTGGAGACCGCCGACTTCACGGTCGACATGGCCGCTAAGAAGGTCAACCGGGATGGCCGGGACGTCCGCCTCACGCCCACGGAATGGCACCTGCTGGAGGTGCTGGTGCGCAACACGGGACGCCTGGTGAGCCAGAAGCAGCTGTTGCAGGAGGTGTGGGGGCCCTCCTACGGCACGGAGACCAACTATCTCCGGGTGTACATGGCGCAGTTGCGGCGGAAACTGGAGACCGATCCGTCGCATCCGCGGCACTTCGTCACGGAGCCCGGAATGGGATACCGGTTCGAGAAGTAAGGGCCCGCATTCCGGGGTACACCAGCGGGTACGACCGTGTCACCGGCCCCGGGTACGCTTCCTGTATGAGTGCTGTTCCTCGTTCCGACAGGGCGTCCGGCAAGCCGGCCGGCCGATTCCGGCGCATGCTCGACCGACTGTCCACCTCGCAGGAGGACCTGGAGTCGGAGGAGCTGCGCGAGGACTCGGAGACGACGGGCTGTACACGCATCGGTGACTGCCACGACCGACAGATCGTCACGGTTACTGGTACGTTGCGCACCGTAACCCTGCGGCCACGCGCCGGAGTTCCGGCCCTGGAGGCGGAGTTGTTCGACGGCTCGGCCGCACTCGACGTGGTGTGGCTCGGCCGGCGCTCGATCGTGGGAATCGAGCCGGGCCGCAAGCTGATCGCATCGGGGCGTGTCTCGATGAGCCGGGGCCGTAGGGTGCTCTTCAACCCCAAATACGAACTCAGACCGCTCGGACGGGAGTAGCCGGTGACGTCCCTCGACAAGCCGACCGACCGCGAACCCGCAAGCCAGGAGACCGCAGACAGGGCGGTGACCGAGGCAGCGCTCTTCGAGGCCTTCGGCGGCGTGCGGGGCATGGTGGAGACCGTTCTGCCCGGTCTCCTCTTCGTGACCATCTTCACCATCAACAAGGACCTGCACATGTCGGCCATCGCGGCCCTCGCGGTGTCCTTGGTCCTCGTCGTGGTGCGTCTGGTCATGAAGGACACCGTCAAGCACGCCTTCAGCGGTGTCTTCGGCGTCGCCTTCGGTGTCGTCTTCGCGATGATGACCGGCAATGCCAAGGACTTCTATCTGCCGGGCATGCTCTACACGTTGGGGCTCGCGCTCGCCTACATCGTGACGACATTGTGCGGGGTTCCTCTGATCGGGCTCATTCTCGGGCCCGTGTTCAAGGAGAACCTGTCGTGGCGGACGCGTAATCCCGGGCGCAAGAAGGCCTACGCGAAGGCGAGTTGGGCCTGGGGGCTCATCCTGCTCGCCAAGTGCGCCATTCTCTTCCCGATGTACTGGTGGGCGGACACGGCGAAGTTCGGCTGGGTGCTCATCGCGTTGAAGATTCCGCCGTTCCTGCTGGCGGTGTGGCTGAC
Organism: Streptomyces sp. HmicA12; assembly: GCF_000373565.1. Taxonomy (GTDB): domain Bacteria; phylum Actinomycetota; class Actinomycetes; order Streptomycetales; family Streptomycetaceae; genus Streptomyces. The sequence goes on from NZ_KB891852.1 coordinate 288,571, forward strand.
GTGGGTGTTCCTGGCGAAGGCGCCCGCGCCGATCGACGTGTTCGCGGAGATGGAAGCCGAGGAGGCGGCCGCCAAGGCTGCCGCCGAGGAGCGGGAGGCCTCGGCCGGCGCCGGTGGGCCCGCGCGGCATCGCCGTGAGGGCTGAGGTCGTTTCGGCGGCCTGCGGTCGGTGGGGCTTCTCGTGCAGTTCCCCGCGCCCCTGACAAGCGAAAGGGCTGGTCGGCGAGCATAAGCTCGCCGACCAGCCCTTTCGCTTGTCTACGCCTCTTCGCGGCGGACCGACAGCAGGTCCTCCAACTGCTCCTCCCGGGCCTGCGCCGCGACGAACAGGAGCTCGTCGCCCGCCTCCAGGGAGTCCTCCTGGCTGGGGGCCAGTACGCGGGTGCCGGCCAGGGCCGACTCCGGCGGGAGCGTCAGCTCGACCAGGTTCGCGTCGCCGTGGCTGAAGCGGAGCAGGCGCACCAGGTCGCCCACGCTCACGGCCTCTTCGACCAGGGCCGACATGAGGCGCGGCGTCGAGACGGCGACGTCGACACCCCACGACTCGTTGAACAGCCATTCGTTCTTGGGGTTGTTGACACGGGCGACGACCCGCGGAACCCCGTACTCCGTCTTCGCGAGCAGGGAGACGACCAGGTTGACCTTGTCGTCGCCGGTGGCCGCGATGACCACGTTGCAGCGCTGCAGCGCCGCCTCGTCCAGGGACGTGATCTCGCAGGCGTCGGCGAGCAGCCACTCCGCCTGCGGGACGCGCTCGACCGAGATGGCGGTCGGCGCCTTGTCGACGAGGAGGACCTCGTGGCCGTTCTCCAGCAGTTCGCCCGCGATCGAGCGGCCGACGGCTCCGGCTCCGGCAATGGCGACCCTCATCAGTGACCGCCCTCCTCTTCAGGACCCTCGGCGAACGCCGCCTCGACCTTCTCGACATCGTCCGTACGCATCATCACGTGGACGAGGTCGCCCTCCTGCAGCACCGTCTGCGACGTCGGCAGGATCGCCTCGCCGAGCCGGGTCAGGAACGCGACGCGCACGCCCGTCTCCTCCTGGAGGCGGCTGATCCGCTGGCCGACCCAGGACGGCGAGGCGTGCACCTCGGCGAGCTGTACGCCGCCGGTGGGGTCGCGCCACAGCGGCTCCGCGCCGGACGGCAGGAGGCGGCGCAGCATCTGGTCGGCGGTCCAGCGGACCGTGGCGACCGTCGGGATGCCCAGGCGCTGGTAGACCTCGGCGCGGCGGGGGTCGTAGATCCGCGCCGCCACGTTCTCGATCCCGAACATCTCGCGGGCCACGCGGGCGGCGATGATGTTCGAGTTGTCACCGCTGGAGACGGCGGCGAAGGCGCCGGCCTCCTCGATGCCCGCCTCGCGCAGGGTGTCCTGGTCGAAACCGACACCGGTGACGCGGCGGCCGCCGAACCCGGAACCCAGACGGCGGAAGGCCGTGGGGTCCTGGTCCACCACGGCGACCGTGTGGCCCTGCTGTTCCAGGGTCTGGGCGAGTTGGGACCCTACCCGGCCACAGCCCATGATCACGATATGCACGGCCCTACCCCGCACTCCTCATAGGCATTCTGACCTGCGTAAACGTCCTGCTCATGTCTCTCTCTCGCGGCTCGGTCCAGCCGGTGCGGCTCGATCTCGGGCACGGGTGCGGGCGTGCCTCGCGGCTCGCGCTCTAGACCACCGTATCGGCAATGTGCTCGAACTCGACCTTCGCGTCAGGGGCTAGATCGTCCCGGCTCCCGGGGCGCTTCCTAGACTGGCGGCACCAGAGGCAGGAGGCGGCATGGCCGGGCGTCGTACGCGGTGGGGGTGGCTCGCGCTCGTCGTGGCCGCGGTCGTGGTGTGGGGCATGGCGGCGCGGCACGGAGACACCGCGCCGTCCGGGGCGGGCGCCGGGTCGGCCTCGCCCAAGGAGTCCCGGCCGGCAAAGTCGCCGAAGTCACACCCGCCGAGTTCGTCACAGCAGCCGAAGCCGAAGGAGCGATCGGCGTCGTCGTCGTCGCCGTCCTCGGGGGCGCCCTCTCCCTTTCCCTCTCCCTCTCCGTCGGCGGGCAGCGGCTACGACCCCGCCGACTACGCCCCCGAAGTCCGCGCCCGTGCCCGGCAGGCCGGGGTCGACGCCCGGCTCGTGATGGCGATCCTCTACAACGAGGCCTACAAGCCGCACGACCCTGCGCTCGAACGCGCCTGGCAGCGCTACAAGCCCGACGCGGCCTTCGGCATCGCGAACATGCACCGGGCCGCCTTCGACGACACCCGGCGCGGCCGCGCCTTCGCCGACCGGCGCTGGGAAGAACTGCCGGACGACCGGGACCTGGCGATCGAGGCGGAGGCCTGGCACCTGCACGACCTGAACGCCCGGCTGCCCGCCCACTGGAGCGGCCCGTACAGCCGCGACGAACTGCTCGCGCTCGGCTACAACACCGGGGCGGGCAACATGCTCGCCTTCGCCCGCGGTGTCCCGCCCGGCAGCCAGGCCCGCTCGTACCTCGACAAGCTCCGTGCCAACTGGGCGAAGGCGGGCCGGGCCGTCGCCTGAAGACAGGCCCCGGCCGCCCGCGTCGGACGAATGGGGGTGGCGGGTGGGCGGCCCCCCGTTCGAACGCTTACGATCCTCTGCGTGTCCAAACTGACCGACGTGCCCAAACGGATCTTGATCGGGCGCGCACTGCGCAGTGATCGACTGGGAGAAACGCTCCTGTCGAAGCGCATCGCACTCCCCGTTTTCGCCTCCGACCCGCTGTCCTCCGTCGCGTACGCGCCCGGCGAGGTGCTGCTGGTCCTCTCCATCGCGGGCGTGTCGGCGTACCACTTCAGCCCCTGGATCGCGGTCGCGGTCGTCGTGCTGATGTTCACGGTCGTCGCCTCGTACCGGCAGAACGTGCACGCCTACCCCAGTGGTGGCGGCGACTACGAGGTGGCCAACGTCAACCTCGGCCCGAAGGCCGGGCTCACCGTCGCCAGCGCCCTGCTCGTCGACTACGTCCTGACCGTCGCCGTCTCCATCTCCTCCGGCATCGAGAACCTCGGCTCCGCCGTCCCGTTCGTCGTCGAGCACAAGGTGCTCTGCGCGTGCGCCGTGATCGTGCTGCTCACGGTGATGAACCTGCGCGGTGTGAAGGAGTCCGGGAAGCTCTTCGCCATCCCGACGTACGTGTTCGTGGCCGGCGTCTTCATCATGATCGCCTGGGGTGCGTTCCGCGGGGTCGTCCTCGGCGACACCATGAAGGCGCCCACCGCCGACTTCCACATCAAGGCCGAGCACCAGGGCCTCGCGGGCTTCGCGCTCGTCTTCCTGCTGCTGCGCGCGTTCTCCTCCGGGTGCGCCGCGCTCACCGGTGTCGAGGCGATCTCCAACGGCGTCCCGGCGTTCCGCAAGCCCAAGTCGAAGAACGCGGCGACCACCCTCGCCCTCATGGGCGGCCTCGCCGTCACCATGTTCTGCGGCATCATCGTCCTCGCGCTCGTGACCGACGTGCGCATGGCCGAACACCCGGCGACCGACCTGATCCACAACGGCGCCGCGGTCGGTTCCGGTTACGTCCAGAACCCGGTGATCTCCCAGGTCGCGGAGGCCGTCTTCGGCAACGGCAGCTTCCTGTTCATCGTGCTCGCGGCAGCCACCGCGCTCGTCCTCTTCCTGGCGGCCAACACCGCGTACAACGGCTTCCCGCTGCTCGGCTCGATCCTCGCGCAGGACCGCTACCTGCCGCGTCAGCTGCACACCCGCGGCGACCGCCTCGCGTTCTCGAACGGCATCGTGCTGCTCGCCGGCGCGGCGATGCTGCTGGTCGTCATCTACGGGGCCGACTCGACCCGCCTGATCCAGCTCTACATCGTGGGCGTGTTCGTCTCGTTCACGCTGAGCCAGACCGGCATGGTGCGGCACTGGAACCGCCATCTGCGTACGGAGAAGGACCCCAACAAGCGCCGCCACATGGTCCGCTCCCGCGCGATCAACACCTTCGGCGCCTTCTTCACGGGCCTGGTCCTGGTGGTCGTCCTGTGCACCAAGTTCACCCACGGCGCCTGGGTCGCGCTGCTCGGCATGTGCATCTTCTACGCGACGATGAGCGCGATCCGTAAGCACTACGACCGGGTCGCCGAGGAGATCGCCGCGCCGGAGACCCCGTCCGACGACAGCGTGCGCCCGTCCCGGGTCCACTCGATCGTCCTCGTCTCCAAGATCCACCGCCCGACCCTGCGGGCCCTGGCCTACGCCAAGCTGATGCGCACGGACACCCTCGAAGCGCTGAGCGTCAACGTGGACCCGGCCGAGACGAAGGCGCTGCGCGAGGAGTGGGAGCGCCGCGGCATCGACGTACCCCTCAAGGTCCTCGACTCGCCGTACCGGGAGATCACCCGGCCGATCATCGAGTACGTGAAGAGCCTGCGCCGCGAATCGCCGCGCGACGCGGTCAGCGTGATCATCCCCGAGTACGTGGTCGGCCACTGGTACGAGCACCTGCTGCACAATCAGAGCGCCCTGCGGCTCAAGGGACGCCTGCTCTTCACCCCCGGCATCATGGTCACCTCCGTGCCCTACCAGCTGGAGTCCTCCGAGGCCGCCAAGAAGCGGGCCCGCAGGCGCTCCGAGTGGAACGCGCCGGGTGCGGTGCGCCGCGGACCCGTGGAGAAGCGGCCCAAGGAGCCCAGCGCGAAGTAGCTCCTTGCGGGACAAGGCCCTGGCGAGCGGCCGGGCGACAGCCACGTAGACTGGTGGGCTGTTGTCCGGCCGCTTTCCTGTGGCCGTACGCGTTCGTTGCGCTGGTTGTTGTTTTTCGTTGTTCCCCCTTACGTACTGGAGCCCCCGCCATGCAGGCAGAACCGAAGAAGTCACTGGTGGGGGAGGAGTACGAGGTCGAGGTCGGGCCCGTCGCGCACGGCGGTCACTGCATCGCGCGCACGTCCGAGGGCCAGGTCCTTTTCGTCCGGCACACGCTGCCCGGCGAGCGGGTCGTGGCCCGGGTGACCGACGGCGAGGAGGGCGCGCGCTTCCTGCGCGCCGACGCCGTGCAGATCCTCGACGCGTCCAAGGACCGCGTCGAGGCGCCCTGCCCGTACGCCGGTCCCGGCCGCTGCGGCGGCTGCGACTGGCAGCACGCCAAGCCGGGGGCCCAGCGCCGCCTCAAGGGCGAGGTCATCGCCGAGCAGCTGCAGCGGCTCGCGGGCCTCACCCCCGAGGACGCCGGCTGGGACGGCACGGTCATGCCGGCCGAGGGCGACAAGCTCCCGTCGGGCGAGGTGCCGCAGTGGCGCACGCGCGTGCAGTACGCGGTCGACGCGGACGGCAACGCCGGTCTGCGCCGCCACCGCTCGCACGAGGTCGAGCCGGTCGAGCATTGCATGATCGCCGCCGAGGGCGTCTCGGAGCTGGGCATCGAGCAGCGCGACTGGGCCGGCATGGAGTCGGTCGAGGCGATCGCGGCGAGCGGTTCGCAGGACCGCATGGTGATCCTGGAGCCCAAGCCCGGCGCCCGCCTGCCCCTCGTCGAACTCGACAAGCCCGTCTCCGTCATGCGCGTGGAGGAGAAGGACGGCGGCATCCACCGCGTCCACGGCCGCGCCTTCGTGCGCGAGCGCGCCGACGGCCGTACCTACCGGGTCGGCAGCGGCGGCTTCTGGCAGGTCCACCCGCAGGCCGCCGAGACACTGATGCGCACCGTCATGCAGGGCCTGCTGCCCCGCAAGGGCGACACCGCCCTCGACCTGTACTGCGGCGTCGGCCTCTTCGCGGGCGCGCTCGCGGACCGGATCGGCGAGAAGGGCGCGGTGCTCGGCATCGAGTCCGGCAAGCGCGCGGTCGAGGACGCCCGGCACAACCTCGCCTCCTTCGACCGGGTCCGCATCGAGCAGGGCAAGGTCGAGACGGTCCTGCCGCGCACCGGCATCACGGACGTCGACCTGATCGTCCTGGACCCGCCGCGGGCCGGCGCCGGGAAGAAGACCGTCGCCCACCTCTCGACGCTGGGCGCGCGACGCATCGCGTACGTGGCGTGCGACCCGGCGGCGCTCGCGCGGGACCTGGGGTACTTCAAGGAGGGCGGGTACCGGGTGCGGACGCTGCGGGCGTTCGATCTGTTCCCGATGACGCATCATGTGGAGTGCGTGGCGATTCTGGAGCCGGTGAAGAAGGACGACTGACCTTCGGGTTCGGGGGTGGCGGGCGGGACGCGCGGTCTGGCGGGGTGTCACTCGGCCGGGCTCGCAGGTCGCCCGGGACGTGGGCGACGAGCGGCCTGTTCGTCGTCTCGGCGGCGGTCGCCGTGGCCGGTCAACTGCGGCTGACCGGCTGGGCGAAGCGCTGCTGGGAGCCTTCGAGGGCGCTGGTGTGCGGGCTGGCCGCGATGGGCCTCGCGTTCCTGCCTCCGGCCCTCACCCCGTCCGGTGCCACGGCGGGTGTCGTCGGCGCGCTCGTCGTCGCGGTGATCCTGCTGGCCGCCGGCGCGATCGTCTACCCCTTCGAGATGGACACCGTCGTCTCCCTGTCCGGCAACCGGCTCGTGGCCACGCACTACGGGCTCTACAACACCGTGTCGGGGCTCGGTATCACCCTCGGCAACCTCGCCATCGGTGCCCTGTGGGACATCGCGGTGCGGCGCGGTGCGCTGTGGCTGCCGTGGCTCGCTCTGACCGCGACCGGGCTCGCGTGCGCACTCTCCGTCGCCGCGCTCGCCCGTAGCGGCCGCCTCGGCGCACGGAGGGAGCCGCAACTCGTCGCCGCTTGAGGGATGGTGGCGATGACTCCCGGATGCCCCGCCCCGCGGGATCAGTGCGTGCCCCATCAGTGCCCCGACTGCTTCCGCAGGGTCCTCGCGGTGACGGCGAGCCCGGAGGCGACGGCCGTCAGAAGGGTGACGGTGGCGGCCGTAGTGAGGGTGCCGGTGTTCAGGTGCAGGCCCACGTCGGAGGAGGTGACCTGAGAGAGCCCGGAGGCCATGCCCATCAGCGGGGGCAGCGTCACGGCGACGCCGAGCACCGTGCCGATGGTCACGACCAGGGCGCTCTCGCCCGCCGAGGCGAGAAGCAGTTGGCGGGCCGTTCCCCCGGTGGACTTCAGTACGCGGGCATCGTGCCGTCGGCCGTGGGCGGCCATGGCCATGCTGTTCGCCACGGCGATGACGCTGTAGCCGACGGCGATCACGATGAGCATGGCCGCGAGGCTGTCGGTCAGTTCGGCGTCGGTCTCGTAGTCGGCCAGCGCGTACGCGGCGGCGTCGTGCACGGCTGTGCCGGGGACCGCGGCTGAGGCCCGGGTGGTTCGGGGGACGAAGATGTCGTCGGTGAGCGCGGCCGGGTCGTGGGCGCGGACCAGGTCACGTGCGACCACGAAGTCGCCGCGGGCCGGGTCGTCGGGCAGGACTGCTCCGACGCGCAGCGCGACGGTCGCGCCGTCGGCGAAGCGGATCCGGACTCTCTGGCCCTGCGCCAAGTCCAATTGAGCGGCGGTGCGTTCGCCGAGGACGGCCTCGCCCGGCTTGCTCCAGCGGAGGTCGCGGCTGCCGAGGACGTCCAGGACCGTCGGACTGTTGCCGGTGTCCGCGTCCGTGTTCTTGAGCACGAACGCGCGGGTCGGCAGCGCGGCCTTGCCCACCGGGTTGGCGGTGACCACCTCGTCCGTGATGCCCGGCGTGCCGTGCGAGGTGACGATCGTCTGCCCCTTCACCTTCAGGGCTTCGCCCGCCGGATAGGCCACCCGCATCGTCTCCACCACCCCGCTGAGCAGCACCGCGAAGCCGACAGCTGCGATCACCGGGGTCACCAGGGACGCGGCGCGGCGCGGGTGCGCGACGAGCTCGGCCCGGATCAGCACCGGACCCGCCGAGTCGCCGCGCCGGAACGGGGCCGTCAGCAGCCGGCCGGCCGGTCCGACCAGTACCGGGGTCAGCAGCGCCGCTGCGACGATCAGCGTCATCGTGGCGAAGATCGCCATGTTGATACGGTCGTCGGCGCCGGAGGTGGCGGTGCCGACGGCGAGGAGCACGCCGAGGGCGAGAGTCGCGAGACCTGCCAGCCAACGGCCGCGTCCCATCGCGCTGTTGGCCGAACGGCTGTCGAGCAGCGCCTCCATGGGGGCGACCCGGGCGGCTTTGCGGCCCGCGGCCCAGGCACCGACGACGCTGACCCCGACACCGGTCGCCGCGGCCGTGAGAAGCGGCCAGGCGGCGACGTCGATCCTCATGTCCGGCGGGGTGACGTCGAGGCCGTCGAGGAGCGAGCGCAGCAGGGGGGTGGCGGCCACCCCGGCCGCGCAGCCGGCGACCGAGCCGAGCAGACCTACCACCGCGGCCTCGCCGAGGATCATGCGGCGGATCTGGGCGGGAGCCGCGCCCAGGGTGCGCAGCAGGCCGATCTCACGGCGCCGCATCCCGGTCGCCAGGACCAGCAGGGACGCGACCACGAACACCGTGGTGAACAGGCCGAGCACAGCCATCGCGCTGATCAACTGGAGTCCCAGGAAACGCTTGTGCTCGATGTACGCGGGCTGCAGCTCGGCCCGTCCGGCGCCGGAGACCACGCCGCCCCGGTCGCCGACCGCCTTCTCGGCGGCGCTGACGATCGCGCCGGTGTCCGCCCCCTTGCCGGGGATCAGGGCGATGGCCCGGACCCCTGGCTGCTGCCGAGCGGCGAACGTCTCGCTGAAGTAGTAGCCGGGGCCGTCCACGGTGCCGACGACGGTGAACTGCCTGCGGCCCTGCGTGATGTTGACGGTCAGGTCGCTGCCCACGGCCGCGCCCAGGGCACGGTCCACCACGACCTCGTCCGGACCGCGGGGAGCCCGGCCGGCCACCAGCTCGTACGGCGCCGTGCGCGCACTGTCCCAGCCGTGGCCGGACTCCAGGGCGCCCTCGTCGGCCACCGGTCTGCCGCCCCTGACCGCCTGGGCGTAGAAGGAGCGGTCGAGCACGACCCGGGTCACGCCCGGGACTTCGGCGAGCGCGGCCCGCAACGGCCCTGCCTCGGGCGGGCTCCACGGCATCCGGTCCTCGGGGCTGCCGTCCGCGTCGACGGCTTGCTCCGGCAGGACCAGGGCGGCGGCGCCCGCGTACCGGGGCTGCACCCTGGGGCGGGAGGAGTCGTAGACGACCAGCGTGGTCGTGATCAGGGCGACGCCCACCAGAACAGCGGCTAAGGCGCCCAGGAAGGCGGACCAGCGGTCGCGCACGTTCGCAAGGATCAGCATCACGCCTCCAGACGGGTCATCCGGGCGGCGATCGCCGCGGCGTGGTCGGCGTCGCGGTCCCCGGAGCACCGGTCGAGAGGGAGGCGGTCGCTGATCCGGCCGTCCTTGAGGAAGAGCACGACGTCCGCCGTCGCCGCCGCCAACGGGTCGTGCGTGACCATCAGCGTCGTCTGGCCCTCCTGGTCGACGAGCATCCGCATCATCCGCAGCACCTCGCGGGAGGTGACCGTGTCCAGGGCACCGGTCGGCTCGTCCGCGAAGAGCACGGCGGGGCGGGTGACCAGGGCCCGGGCCAGGGCGACGCGCTGCTGCTGGCCGCCGGACAGTTGGCTGGGGCGGTGCCCGGCGCGGGCGGTCAGGCCGACGGCGGCCAGTGCACTCGCGACCTGCTCCCGGCTGACCTTGCGGCGCGCGAACCGGGACGGCAGCTCGACGTTCTGCGCCGCCGTCAGGGACTCCACCAGATTGAACGCCTGGAAGACGAATCCCACGTGGTCACGGCGGAGTTCGGTGCGCTCCTTCTCGCCGCGACCCCCTATGTCCACCCCGGCGAGCACGATCCGGCCGTCGGTCGGCTCCTCGAGGCCGGCCGCACACTGCAGCAGCGTCGACTTCCCGGAACCGGAGGGGCCCATGATGGCGGTGAAGGTGCCACGCGGGAATCCGACGGAAACGCCGTCGAGCGCCGTCACCCTACGCCCGCCAGTGCCATGGATCTTGCGCACGCCCTGCAGCTCGACCGCGTCCTGCGCGGGAGCTCGCCCCGCGGCTGTCGCTGTCGCAATCGTCGCCGGCGTCGTTGACTTCGCTGTCGTCATGCGTCGATTTCACTGGTCGGGGCAGGTGCGGCGCACTGATCCAGCCTCTACTTCAGAAGTAGAGCCAGCTCTACCGCGGCGCTCGAGCCGCCCGGCTACCGTGATCACATGCGTCCGACAACTGCCTGGCAGGCCATGACCCAGCGCCCGCTGAGCTTCCTGACCTCCAGCTGGCCCTGGCGGTCCCTCGCCTATCTGAGCGGGGGCGTCGTGGTCGGCGCCGCAGCCGTGCTCTTCTTCGCCCTGGGCCTGGCCGCGGGGATCGCCCTCCTCGTCGTCCTCATCGGCATCGCGCCGCTGGTCGGCCTGGTGCTCGCGTCGACCGTCGTGGGCCGGGTGGAGCGGCGCCGGCTGCGTCTGGTGGACCTGGACCGGCTGCCCGATCCGCACCGGGCCCCCGACGACCCCGGCCTGCGGGCCTGGGCGGTCACTCGCCTCAAGGAGCAGGTGACCTGGCGGGAGTTGATGTTCACGCTGCTGTCGGCGGCGGCCCTGTGGTGGCTCGACCTGCTGGTTCTCGGCTTCTCTTTCGGCCTGCCCGCCGCCACCTTCACCGCGACCGACGGGACCACCTGGCCCTGGACGGTGTTCGGGGCGATCGTGCTGCTCGCCTCGCCCTACACGGTGACCTCCTGGGCGGGCGCGCGGGCGGCGATGGCCCGCACCTACCTCGCGCCCCGCGACAAGGAGCTCGGGGAGGAGCTGCGCGAGGTGCGCGCCTCACAGTCGCGGTTGCTCGATGCCTTCGACGCCGAGCGGGTTCGTATAGAACGGGATCTGCACGACGGGGCGCAGCAGCGGCTCGTCTCGCTCGGGATGACCTTGGGGATGCTGCGCCTCGAAGTTCCCAGCGACTCGACACAGGCCGAGCTGCTGTCCCAGGCGGAGATCCAACTCTCCGCCGCACACAGGGAGTTGCGGTCGTTGATCCGGGGCCTGAACCCGCCTGTGCTCGCCGATCACGGCCTGGTCGCGGCGATCGAGGACTACGCGGGCCGCTTCCCGATCCCGGTGATGGTGGATCTGCGGCTGCCCGAGCGGCTGCCCAGGAAGCTGGAGACGACCATGTACTACCTGATCAGTGAGGCGCTGACGAACATCGCCAAGCACAGCGGGGCCCAGCGTGCCCAGGTGAACGGCCGATGCCATGCCGACCTGCTGACCCTCTACATCCTGGACAACGGTCGCGGCGGGGTCGACCTGGAAGGAGGCACCGGTCTGACCGGGCTCGCGGACCGGGTGAAGGCGATCGACGGCCGGATACAGGTGTCCAGTCCGGTCGGTGGTCCGACTCTGTTGCACGTGGAGGTTCCGTGTCGCTTCGCCTGATCGTGGCCGAGGACGCCGTTCTGCTGAGAGAAGGCCTGGTCGGGCTCGTCGAACGGGTCGGCCACAAGGTGGTGGCGGCCGTCGGGGACGCCGACGCCCTGGTCGAGGCGGTCCGCGCCGACCTGCCCGACCTGATCGTCACCGACGTACGGATGCCGCCGACCCTCGGCGACGACGGACTGCGCAGGGCGGTGCAACTGCGCGAGGAGTTCCCCGGGCTCCCCGTGCTCGTCCTCAGCCAGTACGTCGAACGCTCCTATGCCCTGCGTCTGTTGGATTCGGGCGGTGGCGCGGGCGTCGGCTATCTGCTCAAGGAACGGGTGAGCGCGGTCACCGACTTCATGGCCGCGATCGACCGGGTCGCCGCAGGCGGGACCGTGGTGGACCCGGAAGTCATCACTCAACTGGTCCGGTTGCGCCAGGACCCGCTGGAAAGACTGAGCCCCCGGGAACGCGAGGTGCTCGCGCTGATAGCGGAGGGACGTACCAATGCCAGCCTCGCGAAGCACTTGTTCATCAGCGAAGCGGCGGTCAACAAACACATCGGGAACATCTTCAGCAAGCTGGATCTGCCGGTGGACACCGAGGGCCACCGGCGAGTCCTCGCGGTCCTCGCCTTCCTGAGTGCCTGAGTGCCTGAGTGCCTGAGGGGCGTATGGGCGTATGGGCGTAAGGGAGGCGAGGGTCGCCCCTCAGCCCAGGCTGTAGCACCGGATCACGATGGCGTCGCCGTCGTCGTGGGCGAGGCCCACGAACACGGTGCGGGTCAGCCAGAGATGGGCGGGGGCGTCGGTGCGGAAGACGGGGGCCGTGCGGAAGTAGACGTCGGGGGCGCCGGACCCGGCGGGGTCCGGGTGGCTCTCGTGGTAGTAGCCGCGGTTGACGATGTCGATGACGGCTCCGTCGTCGGCCCGCAGAAGGTAGCGGGCCTCCAGTTGGCAGACCTCGCCGCGGGTGCTCGACCAGTCACCGCCACCGGACAGGACCGTGCCGGTGAGGCGGGGGCCGCGCACGGTCCCGCCGGTGATCGGGGTGAACTCGGTGTGTTCGCCGGTGCCGTGGCCGATGTGGAGCGGGGTGGCGATCTCGGCGCGGATCTCGAAGGCGTAGGAGAGGGTCGGGGAGGTAGGGGAGGTAGGAGTGGGCATCGGGGCTCCTCAGGGGGTCGGGGCGGGGCGGCGTTTCGGTTTCCAGCCGGGGCGGGGCACCGAGTCGAGCAGTGTGCGGGTGTACGGGTTCTGGGGGTCTGTCAGGACCTCGTGTGCCGGGCCCTGTTCGACGATGCGGCCGTGGTGCATCACCGCCACGTCGTCGCAGACGTGTCGTACGACGCCGAGGTCGTGGGTGATGAACAGGTAGGCCACGCCGGTGCGTTCGCGGATGACGCGGAGCAGGGTGAGGATCTGGGCCTGCACGGACACGTCCAGGGCGGCCACCGCCTCGTCGAGGATCAGGATGCGCGGCCGCACCGCCAGGGCCCGCGCGATGGCGACGCGTTGGCGCTGGCCGCCGGAGAGGGCGCGGGGGAGCGACGCGGCCTGGCGTTCGTCGAGGCCGACCTGGTCCAGGTGTTCGGCGACGCGGTGATCGCGGGCCGCGCCGCGCAGGCCGGTGTGGAGCGCGATCACTTCGGCGAGGGCGTCGCGCACCCGTTGGCGGCGGTCGAGGGAGGCGTACGGGTCCTGGAAGACGAGTTGGACGGCGCGGGGGCCTCCGGCGGTGTGGATGGTGCCGGAGGTGGGGGTTTCCAGGCCGGCGATCATGCGGGCCGTGGTGGTCTTGCCCGAGCCGGACTCGCCGACGATGGCCAGGGCGCCGCCTTCGCGGAGGGTGAGGTTGACGTCGTCGACCGCCAGGGTGGGGCCGAACTCCTTGCGTAGGTTGGTTACTTGGAGGGCGGGATGCATCCGGGCTCCGGGGTGTGGGCGCCTAGTGGGTGGGGTGGCGGAGGTGCGTCGGCGGGTGCGCGTGGCGGTGTGTGCTCGCACGGTTCCCCGCGCCCCTGGCTGGGATAGTGGCAAGCCGTGACCGAGTCCTCGGCCCGGACCGGGGTCGGGGTGTCGGTGCGGCAGCGGTCCCGCACCGACGGACACCGGGGTGCGAAGGCGCAGCCCTCGGGCGCCTCGTACGCGGACAGCGGGCGGCCGGGGATCGCCCGGAGGGAGCCGGCGGGCGCGTCGGGGGCCGGGCGGGAGGCGAGCAGGGCCCGCGTGTAGGGGTGGCGGGTCGCCTTGTGGAGGCGGTCGGCGGGGAGTTCCTCGACGACGGAGCCCGCGTACATCACGGCGATGCGGTCGCAGACGGCGGCGGCGAGGTCCAGGTCGTGGGTGATGAACAGCATCGCCAACTCCCTCTCGGCGCGCGCCTCTTCGATGATGGCCATCACCTCGGACTGGGTCGTCACGTCGAGCGCGGTCGTGGGCTCGTCGGCGAGGAGCAGCCGGGGACCCGTTGCCAGGGCGGCGGCGATCATGACGCGCTGGAGGAGGCCGCCGGAGAGTTCCGGCGGGCGCTGGCGCAGGCGGCGTGCCGCGTCCGGGATGCCGACGGAGCGCAGTAGGCCGGTCACGGTGGCCGTCGCCTCGCGCGGGCGGGTGCCGGACGCGATCAGGCCCTCGGTGAGGAAGTCGCCGATCGTGCGTACCGGGTTGATGTGGGCCCGCGGGTCCTGGAAGACCATGGCGACGTCACGGGCGCGCAGCGTGCGCAGCGCGGCCGGGGCGAGGTCGTGGACCTCGGCGCCGTCGACGCGCACGGAGCCCTCGACGCGGGCGCCGGCCGGCAGCAGCCGCAGCACCGCCCGCGCGGTCAGCGACTTGCCGGAGCCGGACTCGCCGACCAGGCCCACGGCCGCCCCCGCCGGGACGGAAAGGTCCACCCGATGGATGACCGTACGGTCGTCGACGCCGCGGTCGACTCCCCGCACCGGCAGGGTGATCCGCAGGTCCTGGATGTCGAGAAGCGTCGTCATCGGGCATCCTCTCCGAGGAGTCGTCGTGACAGGCCGTTGCCGAGCAGGCTGCACGCGATCACGAAGACGACGATCACCAGGCCCGCGTACAGGGACTGCTCGGCCCGCCCGGCGAGGACTCCGGACGTGCCCTGCGCGACCATCAGTCCCCACTCGGCGGTCGGCGGCTGCGCGCCGAGGCCGATGAAGGAGAACGCCGCCACGTCGAGCAGCGTGTAGCCGAACGAGACCGTGACCTGGACGAGCACCAGCGGCAGCAGGTTCGGGGTGATGTGGCGCAGGCAGATCCGCCACCCGGACAGGCCCAGCATGCGCAGCGCCGACACGTACGGCAGATGCGTCTCGCGCAGCGCCGCCCCGCGCACCGTGCGGGCCACGTACGGGAGATACGCGACGGAGAGCGTCACCACCGCCACCCGCAGTCCCGCGCCGAACACGGCCGCGCCGACCACCGCGAGGATCAGTCCCGGGAAGCCGAAGACCACGTTCAGGGCGGCGGAGACGGCCCGGTCGTACCAGCCGCCCCGCCACGCCGCCGAGATGGCGAGCGCCGTGCCGACGGTGCTCGCCACGACCGTGACCACGGCGGGCGCGAGCAGGCTGGGCCGTGCCCCGAACAGGATCCGGGACAGGACGTCCCGCCCGGTGTCGTCGGTGCCGAGCCAGTGCGCCGCCGAACTGCCCTGGTAGACCGCCATGGGGTCGACGGCCTCGGGATCGTACGGGGCGATCAGCGGTGCGCACACGGCGGCCAGGATCACCAGGGCGACGACGCCGGCCGAGGCGATCAGCGTCCACCGGCCGCGCGCCCGGACCCGCAGACGCGCCAACACCCCGACAGATCCTGCGATGTGATAGGTCGTCATGCCGTGGCCTCCAAGGGCGTGCGGCGGTCGAGGAGGGCGGTGACGACATCCACGACCGTGTTCACGCCGACGAACAGCACCACGCTGATCAGCGCGAGCGCCTGCACCACCGCCAGGTCCTGCTTCGCGGCGCTCTGCACGAGCAGCGCCCCGATGCCGTTGACGCCGAAGGCCTGCTCCACGACGGCGCAGCCCGCGATCAGGCCGGCCACGGCGACGCCGGAGACCGAGAAGATGGGCGCGGAGGCGTTGCGCAGCACGTGCTTGCGGACGACGAGGTGTTCCGGCAGGCCCCGGCCGCGCGCCGTCTGCACGTGCTCGGAGGCGAGTTCGGCACGGACCGCGGACCGAGTCACCTGGGCCACGTACGCGAGCCAGGTCGCGGCCAGCGCCAGTGCCGGGAGGGTGAGGTGTTCGACGCGGCCGCCGAATCCGCTGCCCGTCCCGTACGCGGGGAACCAGCTCCAGCGCACCGACAGCCACCAGATCAGCAGCACCGACATCACGAACGTGGGCACCGCCATCAGCGCCGTCGTCACCGTCGTGATGATCGTGTCGCCGATGCCGCCGCGCAGCGCGGCGAGCGTGCCCAGCGCGACGCCCGCGCCGATGATCAGCACGGCCGCGTACGCGACGAGGAAGAGCGTGTTGCCGATGCGGTCGCCGACGAGGTGGGTGACCGAGTCCTGATAGCTGAGGGACTGACCCGCGTCACCGTGCAGCAGCCCGGTAAGCCACCGCCAATACCCCTGCAGAAAGGGGTCGTCGAGGTGGTACGCGCGGTGGATCTCGGCGATCAGCTTCTCGCTGGGCGGCTTGCCCCCGCCCAGCAGCAGGGTCGCCGGATCGCCCGGCGAGACGAACAGCGCGCCGTAGACGGCGAGGCTCGCGACGAGCGCGGTCGCCACCAGCAGCCCGGCGCGCCGGACCACGAACCGCCAGACGCTCATGACGTGCCGCCCAGCATCGCCGCCCACGGCATGTTGATGTACGCGAAGGAGGCGGGGGCGCCGCTGAGCCGCTTGTTCAGGAACACGCGCTCGTACGGACAGACGATCGGGACGACCGGCAGGTCCTCGGAGTAGAGCGCCTGCCCGGCGACGAACTCCTTCGCGGAGCCCGCCGGATCGAGGGTGCTCCTGGCCTTGCGCAGATGTGAAGTGACCTTGTTGTTCCGGTACTTGATCCAGTTCAGCGGGGACGCGGGATCGGTGAACATCTCCGCGTACGAGAGCGGGTCGGGGATCTCCACGTAGCCGAGGGCGATCGTCGCGTCGAGGCCCTTGCGCAGCGCCGGGTTGTAGAACATGCCCGACATCTGGGTCGGCTGGAGCTGCCGGATCACGATCTTCAGGCCGATCTTCTTCGCGGCGGCCTGGAGGAAGGTGAGGGTCTGCAGGGACTGCTGGTCGCCGGCGGCGGTCGCGAACGTGATCGTGCGCTGCTTCGGCGCGGCCTCGTCGACGAGCTTCCTCGCCTTCGCCGTGTCGGGGTCGGGGATCTCGGGCAGCGCCGCGTACCCCTGCGCGTACACGTCCTTGGCCTCGCTGTTCTTCCAGACCAGGGACGGGACGAAGGTCTTCTCGCGCCGTGCGGCACCGTCGTACACATTGCGGATCAGGGCTGTGCGGTCCAGGACGAGGGAGAGCGCGTCGGTGATGCGGCGGTCGGCGAGCGGTGAGGTGGGGCCGGTGCCGGTGAGGAAGACGGTCTGCGCCGAGGGGCCGTAGTAGAGCTTCCCCGCGTCGGAGGAGCGCAGTGCCTTGGCGACCGTGGACGGGATCTCGTAACTCCCGTCCATCTGACCGGAGATGAGGGCACTCGTAAGCGTTCCGTTGTCGGTGATGAAGCGGAAGGTCAGCCGCTTCACCTTGGGGCGGAGCTTCGTGTCCCAGTAGTGGGTGTTGCGGGTGACGGTGAGGGACTCGCCGGGCTGCCAGCGCTTCAGCTCGAACGGGCCCGTGCACATCAGGCCGCCCTTCGCCGTGCCGTAGTCCTGGCCGGCCTTCTTCAGGTACGCGGCCTTGCTGACCGCCCCGAAGCCGTTGACGAGGTACTTCAGGAACAGCTCGTCGGGCGCGCGGAAACGGACCGTGACCTGGTGGCTGCCGGTCGCCTTGATGGTCGTCACGCCGGCGAGGACGGGCGCGTTGACGCTGCGGGTGGCCGGGACGCGCTGCCGCTCCAGGCTCGCCACGACGTCCGTGGCGGTCATCGGGGAGCCGTCCCAGAAGGTCACGCCGTGGCGGAGGTTCAGGACCAGTGTCTTCGGGTCGGGGCGGTGCCAGGAGGTGGCGAGGCCGGGCGCCGTCGAGTAGTCGGGGCGCAGCCGGATCAGTGGGTCGCAGAGGTTGGAGGCGACCGTGCTGGGCGAGTAGTCGCCGACCCGGGCCGGGTCGAGCGTGGTGGGTTCACCGGTCGGCAGGTTCCAGGTGACGTCGTCGAGTGTGCCGTGCGCGGCGGGCGTCGTGCCGGTCAGCTTCACCGCGCCGCCGGACGAGGGGTCCTTCGCGGTGCCGCCGCCCGCGGAACACGCCGTCAGGGCCAGGGCGGTGAGAGCGAGGGCGGTGCGTCGGGGAGCGTGCATGAGGGTGCTCCTGATCGGGGAGTGCTGCGTGGATGCGGGGGTCCTTCGGTGCGGGGGGTTCAGTGCTGTGCGTGGGGTGTGGGGGAGTGCTGTGCGTCGGGTGCGGGCAGGACGGTGAGCACGAGGCGGGAGGGGAGCGCGCCGCCGGTGTGCAGGGTCTGGGTGCTCGGCTTGGCGGCGACGGTGGTCCACGGGTTCTCGTCGCTTCCCGACGCGGGCAGGTACATCGGGTAGTCGCTGCTCGCCAGGAGCAGCGCGAGCCGGTGTCCCGGGCGCAGCCGGTAGCCGGTGTGCCCGAGGTCGACCCGTACGTCGTCGGGCGCGGCGTCGGCCCGTACGCAGACCTCGCCGCGCGCGATCGGATGGGCCTGCCCGTCGGGGCCGAGGTCGAGCAGCTTCACGAAGACGTCGAACACCGGGGCGCTGCTGGTGACATGGAGGTCGAGGGCGAGCGGGCCCGCGAGGTCGAGGGGCGCGGCGAGGGCGGGACCGGTGAAGGTGAGCACGTCGTCGCGGGTGGTCAGGGGCGCCAGGTCGGGGTAACTCTGCAACTGGGCGAAGGAGTTGGGCACCAGGGAGGGGACCAGGTCCTCGGGGTCGTACGTCCATTGCGCTGCAGCGCCGCCGGGCGGGGCTGCCGATCCGTCGAGCTTGAGCCCATCGATGCCGTCGAGTCCGTCGAGCGCGTCGAGCCAGAAGGTGCGCTCGACCGCTTCGGGCGGCGGCCAGGACGTCGACGTACGCCAGCCCGCGTGCCCCAACTCCCATCGGGCCTTGGGCAGTTCACTCACCCGGCGGGTGCCCTTGAGGAACACGTCGAAGAACTCGACGGCCGGGTCCACATAGTCGGGGAGCATCCGGGCGAGGGCCGCCGGATTCGTGGCGTGGTCCGTCTCCTCGGTCGCCGGGGCGTCGGCGAGCCGGTAGTTCTCGTGGTCGATCGCGCCCGCCCACAGGTACTGCACGGCGTCCCAGCCCGGCCGCGCGGCCAGTTCCATGTAGTCGCCCATGTGCGGCGTCACGATGTTGTCGAACCAGCCCACGCAGTGCAGCACCGGCACCGGGCGCGCGTCGAAGGGGTGCAGGCCGCGCGCCGGGAACAGGTCCGTGAAGCGCGGGGCCAGCAGGTCGAACCAGGTGGAGCGGGCGCCGATCGCGCGGAACGCCTCCTCGAACTGGTCGATGACCGGGCGGACGGCGCGGTCCGGCTCGTAGTCGTACACGCCTTGGTCGACCCAGTAGTGCGCGAAGTACTCGATGCCCTCCAGCCAGACGGGCCGGCCGACCGGAGCCGTGTTCTGCGCGGTCGCGTTGAAGTCGACCGTGGTCACGCGCGGCACGATCGCGCGCAGCGCCGGATGCTGGGAGGCCACCGCGGCCCACTGGGTGAACCCGTAGTACGAGTCGCCGAACATGCCCACCAGCCCGTCGGACCAGGGCTGTCGGACGATCCAGTCGATCGTGTCGTAGCCGTCGTCCGGTTCCCTCAGGAACGGCACGGTCGGGCCCTCGGAGCGGAATTTGCCGCGTACGTCCTGCACGACGACCGCGTAGCCGCATGCGGTGAAGCGGGCCGCGACCTCGTCGAAGTACACGTAGCGGCTGTTCTTGTCGTAGGGGAGACGGACGAGGACGGCCGGCACGTGGGCGTCCCCGTGCTCGCCCCTGTGCCGGTCCCCGTGATCGGGCAGGTAGACGTCCGTGGCGAGCCGGACGCCGTCGCGCATCCGCACCCGGAACTCCTGGGCCCTGGACGGGACCGGGGCCGGGCCGGTGCGCGCGAAAGTGAAGGTCATGAGGGTGAACTCCCGGAGGCAGAGCGCGAGAAGCGGGGCGCGGGGAGGTGCAACGCCGTGATGTAACGACGTTGTATGACAACATTGCAGCTCCGTGTGAACACGGTCAAGCCATTGCGTTAAGGTCGGCGACATGCCGATCGAGGTAGACGAGGCCAGGCGGCTCGACGAGATCGCCGAGGCCACCATTCAGGTCGCCCGCGAGCGCGGCGTCCGTTCCGTGACCATCCGTGCCGTCGCGCAGGAACTCGGCGGCTCCACCGCGATGGTGACCAACTACGTGTCCAGCCGCGCCGCCCTGATGATCAACGCCCTGCGGCTCGCCGAGGCCGAGTGGGGCCGCGAGATGGCGGAGGCCCTCGACGGGGTCGAGGGGGAGGAGAGGCTGCGCGCGGCCGTGCGCTGGATGTGCACCACCGAGCGCGACGACGAGGTGCTGCGCCGGCTGCTGATGGAGATCGCCAGTGCCGGGTCCGAGGCGGGCGGGGAGATCGAGGCGGTGCGCCGGGGAACGTCCCGTCGGTACCGGGAGGAGCTCGGGGTGTTCGCGGCCGAGGCGGGGCTCGCGGACGCGGAGTTGGGGGGTGACGTGCTGCATCTGCTGCTGCGGGGGTACTGGCTCGCCACGCTCGAGGACGGGGAGCAGTGGCCCGCGGAGCGGGGGGAGCGGGCGATCCTGGCGGTGCTGGAGTTGCTGAAATCCGGCTGAGCTCGGCCGAAGCGGGCCTGCGGGGGCGGGGGTTGACAGGTTCTCGGGGTGCGGCGCAGTCTGAGCGCGTTATGCAACGCCGTTGTATTTAAGTGCGGGGCGTTGTGCTCTGCCCTGTGTGGGGGCTCCACCGGATTCGTCGCGCGCACGCGGCGGAGCCGCACGTCGACACAGCCCCGCGCCCCTGATGAATCACCGCATCCCGAAGAGGTGCCCTGTGACGTATGCAAGCCCGCATGGTGAATTGTGGCAGTGGTCCGCCGTTGATCTCGCCGCTGCCGTACGTGCCCGTGAGGTGTCCGCCGTCGAGGTCGTCGCCTCCTGCCTCGGGCGGATCGAGGAAGTGAACCCCGAGGCGAACGCCCTCGTGGAGGTGCGCGGCGAGGAGGCCCTCGCCGCGGCGAAGGCCGCGGACACCGCCGTCGCCGCCGGCGAGGAACTCGGGCCGCTGCACGGTGTGCCCGTGTCCATCAAGGTCAACACCGAGCAGCGCGGGTACGCCACCACCAACGGGATCGCCGCGCTCGCCGGGAACGTCGCCGAGGAGGACGCCGCGTGCGTCGGCGCGTTGCGCGGCGCCGGGGCGATCCCGCTCGGGCGCAGCAACGTCCCGGCGTTCTCGCTGCGCTGGTTCTCCGGGAACGCGCTGCACGGGCGGACCCTGAATCCCTGGGACCACGGGCGCACGCCCGGTGGGTCGAGCGGCGGCGCGGCGAGCGGGATCGCGGCCGGGTGCACGCCGCTGGCGCAGGGCAACGACATCGGTGGGTCGATCCGGTTCCCCGCCGCCTGCTGCGGCGTGGTCGGGGTGCGGCCGACGGTGGGCCTCGTCTCCGACTGGGCGCCGCCCGCGTACGCCGAGACGCCGGACGGGCCGGTGCCGCTCGACTTCCCGCCGACCGTGCACCAGTGCGCGGTGCAGGGGCCGCTCGGGCGGACCGTCGCCGACGCGCGGCTCGCCCTGCACGCCATGAGCACGCCCGATCTGCGCAGCCCCTACGGGGTTCCGGCGCTGCCCGGAGCGGGTGGCCCGGTGCGGCGGGTCACCGTCGTGCGCGGGATCGAGGGCGTCACGAACCATCCCGCCGTGGACGCCGCCGTCGGGGTGGCCGCGGCGCGGCTCGCAGACGCCGGCTACGAGGTCGACGAGGTCGACGAGGTCGACGAGGCGGACGGGACGGAAGGCGCGCCGCTGCTCGCCGAGGCCGCGCGACTGTGGCTGCTGCTGATCACCGAGGACACTCGTGGGCTGCTGCGGGTCGTCGAGCAGATCGGTGACGACGCCATCCGCACCGCTCTGGGCCGGCACTTCGAGGCCGCCGCGCGGGTGTGGGGCGAGCGGCCCGACCTGGAGACGTACATCAACGGGTGGGGGCGGCGGGCCACGCTCGTCACCCGGCTGCAGGAACTCCTCGGCGCGGACCGGCTGTTGCTCACCCCCGTCTGCGCCGAGCCGCCCTTCGAGCAGGACGCCGATCTCGCCGGACGTGACCGGGCCCTCGAACTGTTCCCCGCGATGTGGCCGATGCAGGCCGTGCCGATCCTCGGTTTCCCGGCGGTGAGTGTGCCGGTGGCGCTGCACGACGGGGTGCCGCTCGGGGTGCAGCTGATCGGCGGGCGGTTCACGGAGGACCGGCTGCTCGACGCCGCGCAGGCCGTCGAGGACCGGTCACCGGCGCTGCGGGTGTGGGCCCGTTAGCGAGGCTGCCGATCCCGCTCCCAGGCCTCCCGGTCCCGTACGTAGAGGGGGTCCGCCGCGGTGATCGCGCGGGTCTGCGCCGTGCCCCGGGACAGCCGCCAGCGGACCGTGCCGCAGACCCGGGCGGCGCAGGAGGAGATGAACCGGTCGCAGGCGGTGCGGAGTTCGCCGAACCAGCGTCCCTCCAGCGCCTCGCGCACCCAGAGCTGTTCGAGGTGCATCTTCTCCCGGACGGTCTCGGCGGCGAGCGTCGCCGTCTCCAGGTGGCGGTAGGTCTTCAGGAGGAGGGTGGCGGCCGGCATCTCCCGCAGTTCCAGGACCTTGTGGCCGCCGGGCAGGTGCTCCAGGCCGCTGTAGCGGCCGAGGCCGTGGGCGCCCGCCCGGTGGTTGAGCGTCTCGATCAGGGCGGGCAGCGGCAGCGGCGTACCGTCGAGGGCCGTGGGGACGCCGTGGGTGAAGGCGATCTCCAGGGTCTCGTCGGCGGGCGGCTCGGCGGGGCGGGCCGTCCACGTGTACAGGTGCTCGGGGACGGTGTGGTCCTGCGGGTCGTCGAGGACGCCCGACTCGAACTCGCGGCACCACAGGTTCGCGTCGACGCTCGCCACCCGCTTGCTCAGATGCGGCAGGCCGATCTCCTCCAGCTCCCGCGCCTTCTGGTCGCGGTCGACCGGGTCGAGGTCGTACGGACTGCCGTAGCGCGCCGTGCAGCCGAGGAGGTCGAGGGCGCCGTTGAGGCGGCGCAGCGTGTTCTGGGACGGGTTCGCCGTGTGGATCACGGCCGCCGCGTCCAGCTCCGTGGCCAGCTCCAGGGCCAGCCGCGCGATCAGCGGGCGGCTGAGCGACGAGCTGACCGGGTGCGTGTCCAGGTACACGGCCTGCGCGGCGATCGCCGGGCGGACGAAGGCATCGGCGAAGACCTGCCGCGCGTCCACCAGATGCAGCCGCACACCCAGGTGGTCCGTGGTGTGCCGCAGCTCCTCGGCGTCCTCGCCCGCGCCCAGGTCGGCACTGAACGCGTGGACGTCGGTGAAGCCCGCCCGGGTCAGCCGGTGCAGCAGATACGTGCTGTCGAGCCCGCCGCTGAACAGGGTGACCACCGGGCGATGCCGGTCCGGTGAGCCGTCCGTGAGGTCCGCGAAGGAGCGGATCCGTGGCCCGTGCGCCCTTGTCACCCGCGCTCCTCCCGCACTGTACGCAGCTCGGCGGTGAACGCCCGCGGCGTCGGCTCGTGGAGCAGGGCCGCGAGCGGAATGTCGAGGCCGAGCCGGGCGCGCAGCGTCTCGACGACCCGGACGACCGTGAACGAGTCGCCGCCCAGATCGAAGAAGTCGTCGTCGGGGTCGATCGCGGCCACGCCGAGCACCTCGCGCCAGACCGCGACGACGAGCTCCGCGAGATCCTCCGTGGGCCCAGGCGCGACCGGGCGAGGCGCGGGGGCGGCTGCCGCCCGCTTCTCCAGGAGCGCCCGGTCGAGCTTGCCGTTCGCGGTCAGTGGCAGCGCGTCCAGCACGTCCACGGTGCGCGGAACCAGGTAGTGGGGGAGCAGCGCGCGCAGGTGCTCGCGGACCGCCGGGGCCAGGGTTTCGGGCGCCGCCGCACCGTCCTCGGGCACCACGAACGCGGCGAGGGCCTTGTCCGCACCCGAGCCGTGCGCGATGACCGCGACTTGCCCAACGCCCTTACACGTCAGGGCCGTTGCCTCGATCTCGGCCGGTTCGACGCGGATGCCGCGGATCTTCACCTGCCGGTCGACACGGCCCAGGAACTCCAGGGCGCCGTCGGGGCCGGCCACCCGCACCAGGTCGCCGGAGCGGTACAGCCTGCCGTACGGCGTGGTCACGAACCGTTCGGCGGTGAGCTCGGGCCGGTGCAGGTAGCCGAGGCCGAGGCCCGCGCCGCCGATGTACAGCTCACCCTCTGTGGCCGGAGCCCCCGACTCGTCCAGGATCCACAGTTCCGTGTCCCGGACGGGCCCGCCGATCAGCACCGTCTCCGGGTCCGGGTCGCGCGGGCAGATCCAGTACGTGCAGTAGACGGTGCACTCGCTGGGCCCGTACAGGTTCGTCAGGGACGCCGTGGAGCGGGCGTGGAAACGGGCCACCAGATCGGGGCTGAGCGGCTCGCCGCCGGTGAGGACCTGCCGGATCCCGTCGTAGCGCTCGGCCGGGTCGCGGGCCAGTAGGAACAGGTCGAGCAGCGAGACCACGCAGTAGAACGTGGTGACGGCATGGTCGTGGATCAGTGCCGCGAGGTGGTCCGCGTCGCGCTGCCGGCCCGGTTCGGCGATGACGACGCAGGCGCCCGCGAGCAGCGGCCAGTACGTCTCGCTCAGGTACATGTCGAAGCTGCACGCCGTGTGGTGGATCATCCGGTCGTGCTCGTCCATGCGGTGCGTGGACTGCAGGGCGTTCAGGCGGGAGACGAGCGCGCCGTGGCTGATCAGAGCGGCCTTGGGGCGGCCGGTGGAACCCGAGGTGTAGATGATCACCACCGGGTCGTCGGGCGACGCGTCGAGAGCAGGTGCCGGGGCCGGTGGGTACGCGGCGCACTCGTCGTCGGTCAGTACGACGTCGCAGAGCCCCGAAAAGCGGTCCCGTAGGCGGGAGTTGGTCAGGACGGCGTGCGGGGCGCAGTCCCGGGTCGTCGCGCGGACGCGGTCCTGCGGGTCCGCCGGGTCGAGCGCGGCGTGCGCGGCGCCCGCGAACGCCGCGCCGAGCAGCGCCACGAAGAACTCCACGGACCGGTCGTGGTGCACCACCACACGGTCGCCGGGGCCGACGCCGTGCGCGCGCAGCGCGGCGGCCGTGCGCAGCACCCGGTCCTTCAACTCGCCCATGGTGACGACGGTTTCGCCGGAGATCAGCGCGGGGAGAGCCGGGTCGCGGTCCCAGCGCTCCAGGAGCAGGGCATCGATCCGGGTCACGCGGCCGGGCCTTCCTCGTGAGGGGCGACGAAGTGGCCGACGCTGTCCGCGACGGCCCGCGCGAGCAGCTCCGGGCTCTCCGTGAGCAGCAGGTGGCCGCCGGGCAGCCACACCGTCCGGGTACGGTCGCTGAACAGGTCCCAGTCCTCGACGCGTTCCTCCGGGCACAGTGGGTCCTCGTCCCCGAAGACCGTGAGCAGCGGGCACGCGAGCAGCGGGTCGGGCGACGAGCTGTACTCCTCCACCGCCCGCATGTCCGCCACGATCGTCGGCAGCAGCAGCCCCAGCATCTCCTCGTTCGCCGCCAGCGACTCCGGTACACCACCGAACTCCCGCAGGATGTCCAGGAGTTCGCCCGGCTCGTCCGTGTCGCGCAGCAGACGGCGCTCCGGGTCCGGCTTCTCGGTCACCGCCCACTGCGACACCGCCACGAACCCCGACACCGGGACATCGCCGTCGCGCTGCAGGACGCGGACCGCCTCCAGGGCGATCACCGCACCCGAGCACACGCCCACCACGAGCAGCGGCCCGGAGCCCGGCAGTGCGCGGGCCGTGGCGGCCACGTCCGCCGTCAACTCCGCAAGGCCGCCGACGGGTTCACGTACCCGGGACTCGCGGCCCGGCAGTCGCGCCGTGGCCACCGCCCAGTCGTCCGGGACGTGCTCGGCGAACGCCGCGCCGGCGGACGCGCCCGCGCCCGCGTGCGGCACGAGCAGCACCCGCCAGGCCGCGTCCTCGGGGTCCGCGCCCCTGAGCGTGAAGGTCTTCACCGGCATCCGTGCCTCATCCCGTGGTCGCGAACTCGGCGAGCGCCCGCGCCAGATGGCCCGGGTCGTCGACCCCGACCAGTTCCCGCGCGGAGTGCATCGACAGGCCGGGCACCCCCACATCGACCGTCGTCACGCCGAGCCGCGCCGCGGTGATCGGGCCGATCGACGTGCCGCACGGCATCGCGTTGCTCGACACGAACCGCTGCCACGGCACGTCGGCCCGCTCGCACGCGGCGGCCCACGCGGCCTGGCCCGTGCCCTCGGTGGCGTACCGCTGGTTGACGTTGGTCTTGACGACCGGGCCGCCGTTCGGCAGCGGGTGGTTGTCGGGGTCGTGCCGGTCTACGTAGTTGGGGTGCACCGCGTGCGACATGTCGGCGGAGACGCACAGGCCGCCCGCGAGCGCCCGCTCCCAGTCCTCGCCGCTGCCGCCGCGCGCGGTCACCGAGCGGTGCAGCACCCGTTCCAGGAGCGGGCCCTGGGCGCCGGTCTCGGAGCCGCTGCCGATCTCCTCGTGGTCGAACGCGGCGAGCACCGGCACCCGGTCGGGGCCCGCGTTCTCGGCGGCGGCGAGCAGCGCGGTGACGCCCGCGTGCACCGACACCTGGTTGTCCAGCCGTGACGAGACGATGAACTCCATTTGCGCGCCGAGGAGTCCGGGCGGCTGCACGTCGTGCAGCATCAGGTCCCAGCCGAGCACGTCGGTGGCGCCGACCCCGGCCTCGTCGGCGACCCGGCCGAGCAGCGCGCCGTGCTCCACGGCGCCGAGCGACCAGATCGGCTGGGTCTGCCGCTGCCGGTCCAGGGCGAGCCCTTCGTTCACGGCCCGGTCCAGGTGGATCGCCAACTGCGGTACGCGCAGAAGCGGTTCGTCGACGTTGACCAGGACCGTCGAGCCGTCGCGCAGCGTGAGGCGGCCCGAGATGCCGAGGTCCCGGTCGAGCCAGGTGTTGAGCGGGACACCGCCGTAGATCTCCACGGCGACCTGCCGCCAGCCGGCCCGGCCGGTGTCCGGGGTCGGCTTGACGCGCAGGTTCGGCGAGTCGGTGTGCGAGCCCATGATGCGGAACGGGGCGTGGGCCGGGGCGTCCTCGGGCACGTACCAGGCGAGCAGCGCCCCGCCCTTGGCGAGGTAGCGGCCGCCTCTGTGGCCCGTCCACTCCTCGGTGCCGGTCAGCTCGGTGAACCCGGCCTTCTCCAGACGATGCGCCGCCGACGCCACCGCGTGGTAGGGCGACGGGCTCTCCCGCAGGAAGGCGAGCAGGTCCTCGACGTGGTCGGCTTGTGTGGGCAGGGTCATACGGTCTCCGCCTCCTGAGGTACGGGAGTCAAGGGGTGAGGGTCGTCGAGCAGCGCCGCGACGGGACGCTCGGGATGTGCGCACAGTTCCCCGAGCAACGCGACGTAGGAGGTGAGGAGTTGGCCGGCCGTGGCCTCGTCCCACAGATCGGCCGAGTATTCCAGGAAGGTGCGCAGACCGAGCGCCGGGTCGCGGCGCGGCGAGAGTCCGAAGACCAGCTCGGCGCGGGCGACCGGTGGCGCCAGGTCCTCGACCTCGACGTCGAGTCCCGGGATCTCGATGTCGGTGTCCGGATAGTTCTGGAACGCGAGCACGTTCGGCACCCGGTCGGGCACCTCGGTGGCGCCCGCGTCCCGCATCGCCTGCATGATCCGGGAGGTCGGCAGGACGTGCGCCATCACGGCGAGCGCCTCGGCGCCGGTACGGGCGACCAGCTCGGCGAAGGACTCGCCGGGCTCGACGCGGACCCGCACCATCACCGATGTCGACACCATCGCCACCAGCGAATCGGCGGCCGTGCCCTCGCGGTTGGCGTACGGCACGGCGAGCAGGACGTCCCGCTCCCCGGCCAGCCGGGCCAGATGCACGCCGAGCGCGGCCGCCGCGACCGCGAACGGCGTCTGGTGCACGGAGGACGCCAACTCCTCCATCCTGGTGCGGACTTCGGCGGACACCGCGCCGCGCACGGTGCCGCCGTCGCCGCTGAGGACCTGCGGCCGGGGCCGGTCCGTGGGTGTGTCAAACCGGCACGGCGCACCGTCCAGGTACCGCGCGCAGAACGCGGCCCGCCGCTCCTCCTCGCCCGGACTGTGCGTGGCGAGCTGCTCGCGGGCGTACTCCGGGGCCTGCGCGGACGGCGCGGCCAGCGCGGGCGCACGGCCCGCGGCGGCGGCCGTGTACAGCTCGGCGAGCTCCGCCATCAGGACCGAGTGGGACCAGCCGTCCGCGCTGACGTGGTGCAGCACGAACATCAGCACCCAGGTGTCCTCGGCGACCCTCAGCAGCCGGGAGCGCGGCAGCGTCGGCTCGGCGAGGTCGAACGGCCGCGCCG
This sequence comes from Streptomyces sp. HmicA12, assembly GCF_000373565.1. Lineage (GTDB taxonomy): Bacteria > Actinomycetota > Actinomycetes > Streptomycetales > Streptomycetaceae > Streptomyces. Next base: position 316,576 of record NZ_KB891852.1, read on the forward strand.
CCATCCGCCGGCAGATCGCGTCGGCCCGCTCCTGGGCCTTGTCCGGGGCGAGCCGCGACAGGTCGTCGACGCGCAGCCGGGGCGGCGGCGCGGGGAGCACCTCCTGCCGCCAGGCCCCGTCGGCGTCCCGCACGAAGCGCGTCCGCAAAGCGTGGTGACGGTCGATCAGCCCGGCCAGGGCCGTACGCAGCGCGTCGGGATCGAGGTCGCCTTTGAGGCGGATCCGGGTGGGCACGTTCCACACCTGGGGCTGCGGGACCGCCAGGTGACCCGCGATCATCCGGTCCTGCTGAGGGCTGACCGGGGCGCGGTCGACGACGCCGTCCTCGGGCTCCGTCCGCGGCAGCCCGAGTTGGGCGGCCATCGCGCCCAGCGTGGCGTCCGCGAAGAAGTCGGCGAGCGCCACGTCGGCGTGCAGCACCTCACGCACCCGGTTCACGAGACGGATCGCCGCGATCGAATTACCGCCCAGGTCGAAGAAGTTGGCGTCCTCGGGAAGCTCCTCGACACCGAGCACCGAGCGCCAGATCGCGCGCAAATCATCGGACGCAGGGGCGAGTTCGGGGCCCAGGCGCGTCTCGCGCACCGTCACCGCGCCCTCGTCCACCATCGCGCCGAGCACCCGCTCCAGGTCGGCCAGGTGTCCGCGCACCGTCCCGGCGTCGTAGAGATCGGCGTCGTAGCGGACGCGCAGCCGCAGCCCGGTCGGGGTGCGCACCGCCATCAGGGCGAGTTCGAGCGGCGCGGACGAGGCGCCGCCAGCGACCTCGGACGCGGTCAGCCCCGGCAGTTGGACACGGGTGAGCGGCGCTGTGTCCAGGTCCGCCGACACCGTGACCAGCGGGCGCGGATGCCCCGGATCCGGGTGCAGCCGCGTCAACAGCGCGTCCACGTCGACCTGTTGGTGCCGCTCGGCCTCGAACAGTGCGTCGCGCGTGGCCCGTACGGCATCGGTCACCGTCGTCGAGTCGCTCAGCGACGCCCGCAGCGGCAGTACGGCCGCGTGGAAGCCGACCGTGTGCGCGGACCCGGGCGGGCGCCGGCCGAACGTCGAACCGATGACGAACTCGTCCAGGCCCGTCCGCTCGCGCAGCACCAGCTGCCAGGCGGTGAGCAGCGTCGCGAACAGCGTGACGCCCTGCCGCCCGCTCCACTCCTGCACCGCGGCCGTCCGCGCCGCGTCGAGGGACACCTCGGCCGCCGCGCCGTGGCCGCAGACCCGGCGGCCGCGCGGCCGGTCGGTGGGCGGCGCGAGCACCGGCGGCAGCGGATCCAGGTACTTCAGCCACCACTCCAGATCGGTGTCGGTCGTGGGGAGTTCGGGTGCGCCCGCCGTGGTTCCGGCAGGTTCCGGGAAGCGGGCCGCACGGCCCTCCACCCGCGCCCGGTACAGCTCCTGGAGGTCGTCCGCGAGCAGCCGCGCCGAGTGGCCGTCCGTGATCAGGTGGTGCAGGCCGAACACCAGGACGTGGTCGTCGTCCGTGAGCGTCAGCAGGCGCGGCGCGAACAGCGGGCCTTCGGCGAGGTCGTAGGGGCGGGTGCTCGCCTCGCGCAGCGCGGCCTCGATCGCCGCGTCCACACCCTGCTCCCGGGCGTCCCTCACCTCCAGGGTGATCCGCGGCGAGCCGAGGACCACCTGCTGGAGCAGCCCGTCCTCGCCGCCCGCGCGGAACACCGTGCGCAGCGCCGGGTGCCGGGCCGTGAGTGCGTCGACGGCGGCGGTCAGGGCCGGTACGTCGAGGGGGCCGCGCAGCCGCACCGCCTGGACCTCGTTGTACGCGGCCGGGTCACCGACCAGCTGTGCGGCGAGCCAGAGCCGGCGCTGGGCGGCGGTCGCGGGCGCGGTGGCGTCCTGAGCGCCGGTGGCCTCCCGCAGCGCGTCCAGGTGCTCCAGACCCGCCCGCATCTTCTCGGCCGGCATCCCGAAGTCGACCAGCGCGGCGATCTCGTCGACGCCCGCCTCTCGCAGCGCCGCCACGACCGGCGCGCACGACGCGGGCGTACCGATCAGCGCCCGCTCGTCACAGTACCGGTCGTAGGCCCGCAGGAACAGGTACTCCAGGTCCGCCTCGCTCGCCTCCGCCACGTCCCGCTCGCCCGCGGCGACGGCCCCGGCCGCCGACCGCATCTGCAGGGACGAGCGCAGGTAGCGGGTCATCGGCTCGCGGGCCTCGGCGCGGGCCGTCGCGTGGTCGTCGGCGAGATAGGTGTGCAGGAGGACGGTGACGCGGCCCGCGTCGGGTTCCAGGCCGTGCTGGGCGCGGGCGGCGCGGTAGTGCGCGATGTTCGCGGCGAGCTCGGCGACGGTCTGGTTCATGAGGTTCGTGACGACGCCCAGGTCGCGGCGGGCTGCCTCCTCGTACGACTCCCTGCGTCCGGACGTCGCCAGGAACATCGGCGGCGCCTCCTGCACGGGCCGCGGAAACGTCCGTACGTCGAGGGGGCGGCCGTCACCGGTCTCCCGGCGCACGGTGCCGCCGCGCCACAACTCCCGTACCGCGTCGAGGTGTTCGAAGGCGATGTCCTTGCGGCGCGCGAACCGCTCCGGGTGCAGCGCGAAGTCCTGCGCGTGCCAGCCGGTGGCGCAGCCGAGGCCGACCCGGCCGCCGGAGAGCCGGTCCACCACCGCCCACTCCTCGGCGACCCGCACCGGATCGTGCAACGGCAGCACCACGGAACCCGCGTTGAGCCGGATCCGCTCCGTCTCCCGGGCGAGCGCCGAGGCGAGCACGGCCGGGTTGGGGAAGAGCCCGCCGAAGGAGTGGAAGTGCCGCTCGGGAATCCACAGCGAGCTGAAGCCGCGCTCGTCGGCGAACCGGGCCGTGTCGACGATGCGGTCGTACGCCTGCGAGGTGTCCTCGGCGTCGGGGTAGTCGCCGAAGAAGTAGACGCCGAAGTCCGGTGCGGGGCGCGGGATGTGGGGCGCGGCGGCCTGCGGCGCCGACTTCGTCCCCGCCCCCGTCCCCGTCCCCGCCTTCGTCTTCGTCGGGAAGAAGCCTCCCTCACGCAGGGCCCGCAGCGAGTCCTTCACGGCGTCCGCGACCCGCTCGACGTCCGCGTCCGTGTGAGCGGTGGAGAGGTAGAAGCTGCGCCACTCCCACACGTAGACGCCGCGCAGCAGGAGGTGCTGGTACAGCAGCTCCATGTCGGCGCGGTGCGTGAAACGGAACATGGACCCGAAGTGGGCCAGTTCCAGGGGGAATTCCTCGGCGCGGAAGAATGTGTTGAGGTCGTGGGCGAGGGCGTCGGTGCGGGCGTTGAGGCCCTCCTGCAGCCCGGGGCCCTCGGCGGTGAGGTGGGTGAGGACCGCCTTGGCCGCCGTCATCGACAGCGGATGCTGCAGGTACGTGCCGCCGAAGAAGGTGGTCTCCGCCTCCGGGCGGCTGTCGTCGCCGTAGCGCCAGAACCCGCCGTCGACCCCGTCCAGGATGTCGGCGCGGCCCGCGATCGCCCCGACGGGGTAGCCGCTGCCGAGGGCCTTGCCGTACGTGGCCAGGTCCGGGACCACGCCGAAGTGGTGCTGGGCGCCGCGTGGGTGCGGGCGCAGGCCCGTCAGCATCTCGTCGAAGAGCAGCACGATGCCGCGCCGCCCGGTCAGTTCGCGGAGCGCGCGCAGGAATTCCACCGGCCGCAGCGCGGGGTTGCGGCACTGGACGGGCTCGACGACGACGGCGGCGATCGTGTCGCCGAGCGCGTCGATCGTGTCCAGGGCCTCCTGACCGCCGTACTCCAGGACCAGCAGATCGGCGACGGCGCTGGCCGGGATGCCGCGCGAGACGGGCACGGCGCGGCCGCCGTCCGGTCCCGGGCGGCCGAGCACGGAGTCGATGTGGCCGTGGTAGGAGCCGCGGAACATGACGACGCGGTCGCGGCCCGTCGCCGCGCGGGCCAGCCGGATCGCGGCCGAGTTCGCCTCGGTGCCGGAGTTCGCGAACGCCACCCGTTCCATCCCCGTCAACCGGGCCAGCAGCTCGGCGACTTCACCGGCCTCGACCGGGCGCGGCCCGAACCGCAGCCCGTCGGCGAGATGGGCCCGCACGGCCTCGGTGACGCACTCCGGCTCGTGCCCGAGGAGCAGGGAGCCGAAGCCCATCGTGATGTCGGTGTACGTGGTGCCGTCGACGTCGGTCAGATGCGCGCCCCGCGCCGAACGCGCCGCGATCGGATACAGCGTCTCCTTCGTGGCGCGCCGGAACCCCACCACGGCCCGGCTGTCGGCCAGCACGGGGCGCTGGCGCTGCGCCAGATCCTTGGACGTGGCGGTACGTTCGGACAGGCGCCGGGCCAGCTCGGCGGCGTGCGCGCGCTGTGCCGCGTCGGCGCCCTCGCCCGCCATGCCGGAGGAGTGGGGGACGGTGACGCGCGGGCCGTGCACCTCCGGGGCCTGCGGTGCCCGTGTCCCCGTCGTTGCTCCCGCGGCCGTCCCCGTCCGGGCTCGGGCGAGCTGCTGGGTGAGCTCCCGCGACAGCTGTGCGGCGCGGTCCGCCGCCGTGGTCGTCATCGGGCCGTGCGGTCGGCGCCGAGCAGGGCCACCGCCTCGGACAGCTGGGTCAGCATCGCCGCCTGCGTCTCGGCCAACAGGTTGACCTGACGGGTGAGTTCGGCGATCTCCGCACGCGTGGCGTACTCGCTTCCCTCTGCCTCCGGCTGCCGGGCGGGTGGGCTCGCCTGGGGTCGGACGGGCGCGACCACCTCACGCCTGGGCGTGATCACCTCGGCGGCGGGCGGCGGTACCGGCCGTGCGCGCCGCTCGGCTATGAGCCGGGCCGTGAGCTCCGGTGTCCCCGCGTCCTCCAGGATCTCCCGGATCGCGATCCGCACGTCGAACTCGGCCTCCAACTGACGCAGCATCCCGATGAGTTGGAGGGAGTCCGCACCGAGCCCGACATAGGTCTGCCCGGGCGCCACCTCGTCCGTGGTGAAGCCCAGGTGGTGGGCGGTGAGTTCGCGTACGCGGTCGAGCACGGTCCGGCCGTCGGGCTGAGCGGTCACTGCGTCCTCCGTGAGTGGTGCGGGGCCCGTCCAATAGGGGCGGTGCTGGAAGGGATAGGTGGGCAGCGGGATCCGGCGACCTCCGCCGCCGGCCGTGAGCGCCGCCCAGTCGACGGGCACGCCCGTGCAGTGCAGCCCGGCCACCGCCCGCCACAGCCCGTCGACGCCGGGCGCCCTGCCCTGCGTCGGCAGACACGGCACGCCGGGCAGAGTGCGCCGGGCCATGCCGGTCAGCGGGGCGCCGGGCCCCAGCTCCAGGAGCACGGCACGGTCCGCGAGGGCGCGCAACACCGCGTGGAAGTCGGCGGGACGGCGGGCCTGCCGCACCAGGTGATCCGGGTCGGGACGCCACCCGGCGGGGTGCGCGGTACCGTCGAGACCGGACATGAACTCTACGTCAACAGCGCGTAGTTGGGCCCTCTCGGCGGCTTCCCGCAGCTCGTCGAGCATCGGGTCGAGCAGCGCCGTGTGGAACGCCCGGTCGACCGGGAGCGGCTCGCACGGCACGTCGCCCAGGAGCCCGCGCGCCGTCGCCACCGCGTCCGGGCGGCCCGCGACGACATGGTGCGTGGCCCCGTTCACGACGGCGAGTTCGAGCCCGTCCCCGACCGCGTCGAGCAGTGCCCGCACCCGCTCGTGCGGGGCGAACACGGCGAGCATCGCACCGGGTGCGGTGTCCTGCATGAGGCGGCCCCTGCGGCACAGCAGCCGCATCCCGTCCTCCAGCGACAGGGCTCCGGCCGCGTACAGCGCCGCGTACTCTCCGACGCTGTGCCCGGCGACGGCCGCCGGGCGCACGCCGAGGGACTCCCACAGCCGCGCCTGCGCGACCTGGAAGGCGAACAGCGCGGGCTGCGCGAACGCCGTGTCCCACCGCCCGGGCCCCGCCCCGGCGACCAGCCGGTCCACGAAGTTCCCTGCGCCGGTGGCCTCTTGGTGGATCCGTGCGCAGACCTCCAGGGTCTCGGCGACCACCGGGAAACGTTCCGCCAGGGCCGCCGCCATGCCCGGCTCGGCCCCGCCCTGCCCGCTGAAGAGGAACACCGGGTCCGCGGGGCCGGTCACCACACCCGTCCGGTACGCCGTCGGGTCGGCGTACCCCGCCAGGAACGCGTCGAGCCCTTCGGCCGGGGCGCCGGTGACGACGAGGCGGTGCTCGTGGTGGCGGCGGCCGAGCGCCGTCGTGGCGAGCAGGTCGGCGGGGTCGAGCCCTGGATCGCGTACGAGCGTCTCCCGGAACGAACGGGCCGACTCCGTCAGGGCCTTGGGGGAGCGGGCCGAGAGGGGGAGGAGCGCGGGCGGCGGCGCTGCCGGGGTGGCGCGGGCCGGGGCGGGCGGGGCCTGTTCCAGGATCACGTGGGCGTTCGTGCCGCCCATGCCGATGGAGTGCACGCCCGCGCGACGCGGCCCTTCGGCGTCGGCGGGCCAAGGCGTGGCGCGGCGAGGGAGCGTGAACGGGCTTTCCGAAAGGCCCAGTTGAGGATTGGCCCGGGTGAAGTTCACCAGCGGCGGGACGAGGCCGTGGCGCAGCACCAGGATCGCCTTGATCAGTCCGGCCAGGCCCGCGGCGCTGTCGAGGTGCCCGATCGCCGGCTTCGTCGAGCCGAGCGCGCAGAACCCGGTGCGGTCGGTGTGCCGCCGCAGCGCTTCGGTCAGCGCGGCGAACTCGATCGGGTCGCCCTTGAAGGTGCCCGTGCCGTGCGCCTCCAGATAGCGGATCGACTCGACGGGCACGTCCGCCGCCGCGAGCGCGCCGAGCACCGCGTCCCGTTGCCCCGCCACGCCGGGAGCCGCGAACCCCCCTTTGTCCGCACCGTCGTTGGTGACCGCCGAACCCAGGATGACCGCGTGCACGGTGTCCCCGTCGGCCAGCGCCCGCCGCAGCGGCTTGAGGACCACGGCCGCCACCCCGTTGCCGCCGACGGTGCCGTCGGCCGCCGCGTCGAAGGCCCGTACCGCACCCGTCGGCGAGATCGTCGAACCCTTCACGTGCCGGTGCCCGGTGACCTGCGGCAGGTGCAGCGCCGCCGAACCGACCACCATCAGATCGGCGTCCCCCGCCGACAGCGCCTGACAGGCAAGATGCACGGAGACCAGCGCGCTGGAGCAGGCCGTGGCCACATTGACCGCGGGCCCGTCGAGGCCGAGCCGGAACGCTGCCCGATTCGCCGTGAAGTCAGGGTAGTTGCCTACCTGGATCTGCTTCACGGCCGTCCAGTCGGCCTCCTCGGGGGACCCGATGTTCCGTGCGAGATAGCTGTGCAGCGAGTACAGGCGGTAGCCGACGCTCGCGTACACCCCGATCCGCGTGTCCGGCGAGGCGCCCGCGTACCCGGCGTCCTCCAGCGCGTGCTGGGCGCACTCCAGGAACAGCCGCTGCTGCGGATCCGTCACCGTCGCCTCGCGCCCGCTCATCCCGAAGAACGCCGCGTCGAACCCCTCGATGCCGTACAGCGGCGCACTCGCCCCGACGAACCCCGGCTCCTTGTACGTCGCCTCGGGCACCCCGGAGGCCGCGAACTCGGCGTCGGTGAAACGCCGCACGTGCGTCGTGCCCGCCGCGATGTCCCGCCAGTACCGCTCCGGGCTGTCAGCTCCCGGAAACCTCAGCGCCATCCCGACGACCGCCACCCGCCGGTCCCGCATCGCCCCCTCCCTCCCCGCTGCTGGAGACGGAGCGCCGCTGCCGCAGCACCTGGGCCACGAAGACCACGGCCACCACGATCGCCACACCGTGCGCGACGCCGACCACCGACAGCGGCGGGAACGCGTCGAGCGCGGCCGACACCACGATCATCCCGACACCGAAGCCCAGGTTCTCCACGGTCGCCGACAGGCCGAAGGCATGGGTGCGCAGGTTCGTCGGCAGGGTCTGCAGATGCGAGCTGTACGACACCTCGGTGACCCCGTCGGCCGCGCCCGCCAGCAGCGCGATCACGATCGTCGCCGCCCACGGGAACCCGGCGAACGCGAGAATGAACGTCGCCGACATCGCGATCGTGCCGAGGCCGAAACCGAGCGCCCCGACCGAGCGCCCGTCCCGCTTCACCCACCGTTGCAGCACCTGTTGCACCAGCACATTGCCCAGCGCCCACGTGCACCAGAAGACACTGACGAAGACAGCGGGCCGGTCGGCGTCCAACTGCGTGGAGTACACCGGCAGGGCCGCGTTGTGCGAGGACGAGCCGAGCGCGTCGATGCCGCGCAGCGCGACCATCAGGGCGATCACGGGCGCCGCGGCGAGCGCGGTCAGGGCGCCGGGCGTGCGCCGCTTGCCCTGCGCCGGGGCGTCCTCGGCATCCCTCCGCGGGCGCGCGGCCAGCGGCAGCAGGGCCACCGTGGCGGCGCACACCAGGAACGTACCCATGTCGACCAGGAACGCGGCGGTGTATCCGAGCAGCGACACCACGACACCCGACGACGCGAACCCGACCACCATCGCCATCGAACGGCCGCTCACCATCAGCGAGTTCGCCCAGGTGTGCCGCCCCTCGTCCACCATCTCCGGGATCGAGCTGCGGAACGCGACCATGAAGAAGGTGCCGGCCGCGCCGACCACCGCGGAGACCAGGAACAGCGCAGCCGTCCGCAGCCCGTCCGGCGCGCAGACCAGCAGCAGGAGCGCCGCCGCCTGCAGCACGTTCGCCCAGAACATCACCGGCTTCGCCGCCCACCGGGCGAGCACGGCGGCGGCGCCGAGCCCCGCGAGGAACCCGGCGGCGAGCCGCACGGCCATGAAGACGCCCACCGCGAGGGCCCGGTCCGTGACCGCGTACACGTACAGATTGAGCGCGACCAGGTTCAGGTACGTGCCGTAGGAGGAGATCGCGTAACCGGTCACCAGAACGCGGTACCGGCGTTCCTTCATGGGGAAGTTCCTTTGCGGCTGTGCGGCCTTGCGGCAGTGCGAACGGGTGATCGGGGATCGAACGCTCCGCACCATAGGCGGCAGGATCCGCCTTCCGCAGCAAGATCACGGATTTCGTCCGGGACCCGACCATGACCGCGCCGACGGCCTGCCCCACGCACTCCCGCACAAGGCCGATTCCGGCCGAACGGGCCGGCTGCCGCGGCTCAGGAGACCCCGGTGGGCTCCTCCGCCGGGAACAGGATCGGGCTGATGAGGTGGCGGACGCGGCCCGGGGCGGGCGCGTTGCCGATGTGGCGGACCAGGACGGCCCGCAGCTCCTCGATCAGCTCGGCCCGTTCGGCCGGGCTCAGCCAGATCGCGTGCTGCCGGTAGCCGACCTGGTCGGCCACCGGGTCGGCGCCGTCCCGCTCCAGGTACGCGCCGAACTCGGCCAGCAGCGTGGCCGTCGCCACGGCGAAGATCCGTCGGTGCTCGTCGGGAGTGACCTGCGCGGCGGCCTCGGCGTCGACCACCGCCCGCTCCCGGCGCAGCCGGTAGGTGCGCTCCACGGCACCGCGCACCCGCTGCTCGTCCGCGACGTCCAGGAGCCCGGCGTCCGCGAGCGCGCCGACGTGCCGGTACACGGTCGCCTTCGACACGTCGGGCAGCAGCGCGCACATCTGGGACGTGGTGAGCGTCCGGTCGCCGGACAGGGCGTGCACGAGGCGCAGCCGGACCGGATGGAGGAGGAGATCGACCGTGTCCATGGGCGTACGGTCTCACGGCTGATACCGTTCTCAAAGTTGAGAACGCAAGAGAGCGCAAGAGTACGCAAGCGGTGCGACACCGCGAGAACGCGAACGCCAGGGGGATCCATGACCGTGCAGCAGCCGCCGCTGGGGCGCCACCACACCGTCGGCGGACGGCAGTTGCTGCTGCACCGCTCCGGGACCGGCGGTCCGGCCGTCGTCGTCCTCGCCGGCGCCGGGATGATGGGCCTCGACTATCTGCGCCTGCACGAGCGCATCGCCCAGCGCACCACCGGCGTGCTCCACGACCGTGCGGGTACAGGCTGGAGCGAAGGGGCGGAGGTGCTGCCGCGCACGGCCGGGGAGGTCGTCGCGGAGTTGCGTGAGCTGTTGCGGACGGCCGGGGTTCCCGGCCCGTACCTTCTCGTCGGGCACTCCCTCGGCGGCGCCTACGCCCGCCACTACGCCCGGCTGCACCCCGCCGACGTGGCGGGCCTGCTGCTGCTCGACCCGTTCCACGAGGACCTGGGGCGTCGGGTGCCGCAGGCGGCCCGCGACCACCTCGACGCCATGACGGCGCGGCTGGACGAACAGCAGAGCGTCGAGCCGACGGAGGCCCGACTGGCCGCGGCACGAGACCAGTTGACGGCGCACTTCGCCGCCTGGCCGGAGCCGGTGCGCGGCCCGCTGGCGGACCGGCACCTCGCCACCTACCGGGCCGCCGGCCGCGAGAACGACAACCTCTACGACAAGGTCGCCGACGAACTGCGCGGCGCCCCGCCCACCCCGGACGTCCCGACGATCGTGCTCTCGGAGATGGGCCACGACGCCACGCAGGCCCATCTGTGGCCCGCGGGCCTGCTCGGCGAGATCGACGCGGTCAAGCGCGCCCTGCACGCCGAACTCGCCGCCGAGTCGCCGCGCGGCGAGCACCGGGTCCTGGACGACGCCGGGCACGGCTGGCTGCACGAGGAACGGCCGGACGCGGTCCTCGCCGCCGTCGACGACCTGCTGGGCGCGGTATCCGCTGCGGGATCTCCCGCCTCATCCGCGAGGCACTGACCACCGCGAACGCGCCGGACGACGTGGCGGACGATCACCGTCCGCCACGCCGCGCTCCCGAACGCCGCCGACCGCTCACGGCCGCCGCGTCAGGCCGCGACGACGAGCCGCTCGACCGGCGCCCGGTACGGCCGCAGCGGAGCCACGACCTGCCCGTCGGGCAGCAGCTCGCCCGTGTCGTCGAAGACGATCCTGCCGTCGCACAGCAGGCTCCAGCCCTGCTCGGGGTGGGCGGCGACGATGTGCGCGCCGTTCGGGCACGTGGGTCGGTGGTCACACATTGCGCACCTCCGGGTGGGCTGTCCTCTGCTTCGACCATGCGCGCGGCACGCCCCGGCGGCCAGAGCCCGGCGCGGAGTGTGACAGCTCCAGGACAGTCCGCGGACAGAGCCCGGACGCTCCGGTCACGCACTCCCGCGTAAGAGACGCGTCAAGGGCGCACACGCCCGCGTAAGGGAGCCGTCAACGGGGATCGAAACCGGCCATGACCGGGGGTTTCCTCTCCCTGTCAGACCTCGTCCGAACGTCTGACCCGAACTTCGATTCAGGGAGCTCACGATGGCCGACGTGGCCTTCGTCGTCACCACGATCGCGGTCTTCGCGCTGGTGGCACTCGTCGCCAAGGGGGTGACGAAGCTGTGACCGCCGAGAACATCGTCGGCCTGATCGTGGCCGTCGCCCTGCTGGGCTATCTCGTCCTCGCCCTCATCTATCCGGAGAGGTTCTGAGCACAGATATGAGCCCCGTACTTGCCGGAGTGCTCCAGCTCCTCGCGCTCGTCGCGGCGCTGGCCCTCGCGTACCGGCCCCTCGGCGACCACATGGCCCGGGTCTACTCCTCCGAGAAGCACCTGCGGGTGGAGAAGTGGATCTACAAGGGCATCGGCGCCAACCCCGACGCGGAGATGCGCTGGACCGCGTACCTGCGGGGCGTTCTCGCCTTCTCCGCCGTGAGCGTCCTCTTCCTCTACCTGTTGCAGCGCCTGCAGGGCTCGCTGCCGGGATCGCTCGGCTTCGCCTCCATCGACCCGGACCAGGCCTTCAACACGGCCGCGTCCTTCGTCTCCAACACCAACTGGCAGTCGTACTACGGCGAGCAGGCGATGGGCCACGTCGTGCAGACCGGCGGCCTCGCGGTGCAGAACTTCGTCTCGGCGGCCGTCGG